>NZ_BNBE01000002.1 GCF_014654895.1 Streptomyces filamentosus
GTCGTCGCGCGCGGGGGTGTCCTTGCACTGGCCTCCGGTGCGGTCATCTCGCTGTGGATGAACAGCTCGGTGCGCTTGACCGCTTGTGGCCGGCTTGGGCTTGCAGGTCTTGTCGGCGAGCTGGATGGCGTAGCCCTGATGACGGAGCCGTTCCAGGTCGTGGAGTGGGTGGTGATCGGGTAGGTGCCGTGGGCAGCCATCCGCGGCCTTGGCGCATTCGTCGGTGCTGCCCAGGCCGGAGCCGGCGCGGTAGCTGTCGATCTCCTTGCGTCGCGCAGGAGGATGAGCGGGAGTTGGTGGGGTGGCGTTCTTCTTGAAGCGAGGGAGTAGCCGGGGGGCGGCTTGGTGCCGGGGGTGGTGGCCGAGGGCCGGTGATCAGGGCGGTCCAGGTCTTGGGGGCGGCGAGCCGTCGTTCTTGAGACCGGCCCGGGTCTGGAAGGCGCGGACTGCGTTGTAGGTCTTGGTGCCGTAGATGCCGTCGGGGTGGAGGCGAGCTGGACCTGGACGGCCTTGACCGCGGGGCGCGGGCTGCCGGTGCGCAGGGTGAGGGCGGTCAGCTTGGCCCAGTCTTCGGCCGACAGTCCCGTCGGCCTTCAGGCCGGCGCGCTTCGAACTTCGCGACCGCGGCCGCGCGTGTTCCTGCCGAAGACCTTGTCGGTCTTCACCGTGTGACCGTGGGCGGCGAGCAGGTGCTGGACGGTCAGGACGTCGTTGCCCCTGGCGCCGGTCTTCAGCACGGCCACGCGGCGCTTCAGGGGGTCGCGTGGAGCCGGTGCGGGCCGTCGGCTTCGTCGAGGCGTTGGCCTGGTCGCCGGTGGCGTTCACGGCGCGAGCGCGCCGCGGCGAGAAGGACGCCGCGAGGGCCTGGAGCAGAGGTTCCTGGTGTTCTTGCGCATGGGGTGTGTCCTCATCGTGTGGTGGGGGCCTGGCCGCGGCTGCGGAGGCGGGGCGGGCCGCAGGCTGGGCGGCGCCGTGAGGTGAAGAGTTCGCGGGCCGGCGTTCCTCGGAAGCCCGGCTCGCGTTCCGCGCGTTCCGGCCGTTCCGTGTGCTGGTGGCGTGTGCGCAGGCCGTTGAGCGCTGGTGAAACGGCGATCAGCGGGAACAGTCGGTACGCGGCGCAGAAGCGAGGCCGCGTGCGTCCGGATGAGAGGCGGGCGGCAGCCAGATCCTGGCTGGCACCTGCGGACCGGGGACGGCGAACGCGCGCGCCACCGGCGGGCCGGGGCGGCGGACGGCGGACGGCGGACGGCGGACGGCGGACGGCGGACGGCGGACGGCGGACGGCGGACGGCGGACGGCGGACGGCGGGAAACGCCGACCGCCCCCGGCAGGTGCTGCCGGGGGCGGTCGGGGCGGGGGTGGGGTGGGGTCAGTTGACGTAGAGGGTCAGGTTGTTGGGCCAGCGGGCCTGGTCGAGGCGCTTGAAGAGGTCCTTGATGTCGGTGGGGGTGAGCTTGATGCAGCCGAGGGACTTGTAGTCGTTGGTGTTCTCCCAGCGGTCGGCGTCGTCGCGACCCGGGTTGTCCTTGCCCTGGGTGCCGTAGCGGGTCATCTCGCTGTGGATGAACAGGCCGGTCCGCGTGACGCGCTTCTGCTTGGTGCCGGCCTTCGGGCGGCAGGGCTTGCTGGGGAGCTGGATGGCGTAGCCGTCGATGGCGTCGGCGTCGCGGTTGGTGAAGTGCGCCTGGACCCGGTAGGTGCCGCTGGGCAGCCAGCCGGCGTCCGAGGCGCACTCGTCCTTGTTCTTGCCGGAGCCGGCGCGCCAGGACTTGAGGGTCTTGCCGTCGCGGACGAGGGAGAGCTTGGAGTAGCTGGGGTGCTTCCAGTTCTTCTTGAAGTGCAGGGAGTAGCCGCGGGGGGCGGGCTTGGCGGAGGAGCCGGTGACCAGGGCGTCCCACGTCCTGGTGTCGACGGTGCCGGTGCCGGCCAGGTTCTTCCTGGTCTGGAACTTCGCGACGGCGGTGGTGGTGTTCGGGCCGTAGATGCCGTCGGGGTGGATGCCGAGCTGGACCTGGACGGCCCTGACCGCGGGACCGCGGCTACCGGTGCGCAGGGTGAGGGCGGTCAGCTTGACCCAGGTCTTCGGCCCGACCGTTCCGTCGGCCTTCAGGCCGGCGCGCTTCTGGAACTTCGCGACCGCGGCCGCGGTGTTCCTGCCGTAGGCGCCGTCGGCCTTCACCGCGTGTCCGCGGGCGGCGAGCAGGTACTGGACGGTCCTCACGTCCGTACCGCGGGAGCCGGTCTTCAGCACCGGCCACACGCCCCGGAAGCCTCCCGGTGCGCCGGGAGTGCCGTAGGCGCCGCCGCGCGGCTGGGCAGAGGCGTTGGCTTCATCCCCGCCGGCGTTGACCGCGCCGAGCGCGCCGCCGGCGAGCAGGACGCCGGCGAGGGCCTGGAGGAGGAGGTTCCTGACGTTCTTGCGCATCTTCATCCCTCGATCGCGTGACCCACGTTCCCGCTGGTGCGGGGCGGCGTGGGAGCGGTGTCGCCACCCTGGAGGGCGGCGCTGACGAGGTGAAGGTTCAAGGGCCCGGCGTTCCATCGGTAGCCTGATCCACTGTTCCAGTCGTTCCGTGTGTTCCAGCCGTTCCGTTTGGCCGTTGAGCTGCGGAAACAAGGGAAATTGGAACGCCGGTTTCCATGATCGTGTCGAGGGGGACGCGTGCAGTCCGAGGACGAGGGGCGCCGAAACGGGAATCTCCCGGAGGTCGAGGCCCTACGGGCCGAGCTGGTACGGATCAAGGAAAAGAAGAAGCTCTCCCTGGACGCGCTCGCCCATGACAGCGAGATCTCTCGGTCGACCTGGAACCGGGTGCTGAAGGGCGAGTCGTTCCCACCCCGCAAGGACATCGAACGCCTCAGCAGGCGGCCCTCGGTGAAGGCACCGCACCTGGTGGGGTTGTGGGAGGCCGCCGACGCGGCCATCAAGCAGGCCAAGGCCGCCGGCGCCGCGCCGGGCGGCGGGTCTGCGAGTGCGGATGATGCCGGTGCGGTCTTTGCGGCAGCGTCCGGTGCGGCCCCTGCCGGGGGCACGCCGGACCATGTCCCCGCTCCCGTTTCCGCGGAGGAGGCCGGGAGCGCGACCGGCGCCGGGGATCAGGCCGAGGCGCAGGCCACCTCCCTGGCACTCCAGGAAGCGTCCTCCGCGGACGCGCTCCCGGCCACGGGCACAGGCGCGGACGCGGGCACGAACGCGGGCACGAACGCGGGCACAGGCATGGGCGCGGATGCGGACGGGGACGGTGGGGTGCCGGGGACGGCCGGCGGCGTCCGGGTGGGCACTCCGGCCGGGGCGGACACCGTCCCGGCACCGGCGGGCAACCCCGCCAAGACCGGAGGTGAAGCCGGGGCCGGGGGCGCCGGGCCGAGCGGTACGGCTCCCAGGGGCGAGGCACCCGAGCCCGCCGGGCGGGTCCTCCCGGCAGCCGCCGGGGTGGCCGCGGCCGGGGGAGCGGCCGGGTCTGCGCCGGCCGCTGCGGACGCGAGTACGAAGACCGGCTCTGGCAGGCCGGCGCCGGGCGCCTCCTCGCCGGGCTCAGCCGCGGACACCACAGCGGCTGCCGGACAGGCCGCGGCGGATGGGGAACGGAAAACGACCGGGCCCGGTCCGGACGCGGCCGGCACCGAACTCGGAGTCGTCCGACCGATCCCAGCACCGGCATCGGCGCCGGCCGTGAAGACCGGCCGGGCGGCCAAGCTGCTGATCGCCCTCCTCGCGCTCACGGTGGTGCTCCTCATCGGCCGCTGGGCCGCCATGCCCGACGGCGACACGAACAACACCGCGACGCCCGGTGCGCAGGGCGAGACCCTGCCCACCGACACCGGGAACACCGGCGAGAACAGCGAGAGCAGCGGGAACCCGGACACCGGGAACACCGGCGAGAACAGCACCGGCGAGAACACGGAAGACGAAAACGCCGGCGGCAGCACAAAGAGCGGCGGACAAGACGCTCCGGAAGGAGACGGCCCGGCAGCAGGAGGAAGCGACAACAAGCCGCAGGACGCCTCCGACAGCCCCCTCGGCGACGACTCCCCCGCACCCGACACCCCGGCCGGCGGCGGCAAGACCACCCCCCGGCCCGGCCCCGCACCCCAGGACGAGAACCCCGCCACCACCCCACCGGCCGCCACCACCCCGCCGGCGGAAACCCGGACAACCGCTCCGGCACCCACCACCCCGGCCCCGACCACAGCCGCCCCGCTCGGCGAGGAAGGGCGCACCGCGTGCGCCCACTACCGGCCCAACCGCCGCGTCATCCTCGCCGAGGGCATGGTCGGCACCAACGTCGCCCAGGTCCAGTGCCTCCTCAACCACAACTACGGCTACTCCCTGGACGAAGACGGCGTCTTCGGCCCCGCGACCACCGCCGGCGTGAAAGCGATCCAGCGCTGCTCCGGCATCACCGCCGACGGCAAAGTCGGACCCGACACCTGGAAATACCTCGACTACCCCAAACCCGCCTGCACCCCCTGACCCGGGCGGGCCAGCAGCGTCTTCTCGGGCCGCCCAGAGACGTACAGGCGCCCCGGACGCCGATGGGGCGACCGGGGCGCCTGTCAGGACGAGCCCCCGGAAGCCGAGAAACGCACACGGCAGCGGGGCATTCTCGAATCTGAGAATGCCCCGCTGCCGTGTACGGACGACCCGGCGGTACTGCCCCCCGGGGGGGGTGTGCCATGGGCACCAGGCCTCACCCGCACACGCCATACCGGCACGGGCTGCACCCGACCCCACCGGCGGCCGGGCGTAGGGCCGAGAGGGGCGGCGGGTGCGGTACCGGGATCCGCAGGACCGTCCCCGAGCGGGCGCGGAGGACAAGCTGGGCGACGACGGCGAGGAAGACCAGGCGCAGGGCCGGGCCGCCGAGGAGACCGGGCCGGGACCCCGGTTACCGGTTACCGGTTACGGGTTACGGGTTACCGGTTACGGGTTACCGGTTCGGTACTGCCCGGACACCGCCCTGAACAGCACGGACCGGCGCTCCCGGCGGCCTGTAACCGGTAACCGGCAACCGCGGTGGCGGGCGGTTGGGGGCTGGGGGGTGGGACGGCCCGGCGGTACTGCCCCCGGGGGGTGTGCCCTGGGCGCCGGGCCTCACCCGCGCACGCCATATCGGCACGGGCTGCGCCCGACCCTACCCGGGCGTGGCGGGGGCGGTGCCGGGGTCGGCGGGCCCGTCCCCGAGCGGGCTGCGGCCGGCGCGCGGCGCGGGCGGGGTGGTGGTGTCGGGGGTGGCGGTCCACTCTCCCGCGGCAGCGAGGCCGGCGGCCGTGCGCGCCCACGGGTCGCGCACGGGGCGGTCGGGGACGTCGGGACCGGGACCGAGAGGACGACGGTGCGGTGCGGTGCTCACCCCGCACAGTCTCCCCCGCCCCTGACGGGACGCCGGCACTTCCTGGTGACTGGGCTGGCTTTGTACACAAGAACGGAAGTCGCCTGTCGACGGCTTCGGGAGTCACCGCGTGGGCCGGTTCCTTGATCAATGTCGATGAGTTTGGGAGTCACTCCCGGCCCGGCGGGTGGTTTGTGCGACACCCCGTGAGTGGTTGAGGTACGGGAAATCCTGGCGAGATTGATCTTGGTCGGAACGGCTGGCCAAGGAAACGCGGCCGGGCGTTCTGGGTGAGCGGCTACGACTCCGCGGTCAGAGTTCGCCGCGGCGTGCGAGCTGCTTCAGCGCATTCTCACGGATGATCTCGTTCTCGTCGTCGCGCAGGGCTTCGAGGGATTCCTGGGCCTCCGGGCCGGGAATGGCGCCGAGAGCCCAGATCGCCTTCACCGCGAGCGCCCGGTTCTCGTCCCACTCCAGGTGCTCGGGAACCCAGTGGGTCGCCAGGGCCAGCGTCGGCACCGTACGGGGCGAGCGGAGGCGGCCCAGCATCCTGACGATGTCCTCGTGGTCCCTGTGCCAGTCGGCGGGGAACAACTCGGTCAACGGCTCCAGGAACTCCTCGACCGAGGCGCCGGCGGCGGCATGGAGGATCAGCGCCATCTCGACGTCGTCGGCGTCCTGGCGCTCCATGGCGTCCCGGAGCAGCCTCAGCGCCAGGGCCTCGCCGTCGGACTCGCCGAAGTGGGCGAGCACCTCGTCGAGCGTGCGCGTCGGACCATTACCCAGTCCGACCGCCAGGCCCATGATCAGTTCCTGCTCCTCGGGGGTCATCGCTTGACCACCTCCCATGCGTTGAACGCCCTTTGACCGGACCCTAACAAGATCATTCCCGGCGGGTGCCTCCCGGACTCGTGAACATCGGCCTGACCGCCAGCAGAGCGCCTTCTGAACCCATCGACAAACGACTCCCGTTCTCGGGCTCTGGCGCAACTTCCGTGCAGTCGGGCAGATCCTCGGTCTCCGGGGCCGGCAGCTTCGGGGAACCGGCAGGTCGACGGAGAGCCCAGAGGCAGGAACGAGTCCAGCCGGCGTGGTTTCACGGAAGTTGTGCCAGAGCCCGTTCTCGCGAACAGAGCTACCGGGCCACCGCCCCGTACCGCCGGCGCCCGCCGCCCGCCCGCCGGGAGAAGGGGGAGAGAAGGACCTCTTCTGGTATCCAGAAGAGGTGTCGGCGCGGGAATCGACTGACCCACAGGCCCTGACCAGCCCGAACACGGGGGGTGGCTGAAGGGGTCCGCAACCGGTGACGCAACCTATGGCGCAACTGGTGGCGCAACCTACTGCGCAACCGGTGACGCAACCGGTGACGCAACCTCGGCGGTGTCGGCGTACAGGTGAACGTACCCAGTCAGGCACAGACGAACGTGCCCGGCTGGGCCGTCAGGCGATCCGCCGGGGAGGTAGTCCCTCTTGGGCGCGCCAATGGTCGGCGTCGTGTGGATCGGCCAGCCAGCCGGTCAGACGTTCAGCGCCAGCACGGAATGCATCGGGCAACGAAGTCGTCTCGCCGACCGCGAGCCTGAGGGCGTCGACGTCATGCGTGGCGTGATCGGTCTCGCACCAGCAAGCCACGTTCACCGCCGCGTCAACCACAAGCTGGCCCGGGCCGGTCCTCACCACCTGCAACAAGAACTCCAGCTGGTCACCCCCAGCAGCGTGCTCGATCACCACCAACCCAAGGACGATCGGCGTCCCGGGCTGCGAGTCTGCGAAGGCAGCATGCTCCAGTACCCACTCCCAATCCGCCGTGGTTCTGCCTGCACGAGCCGCATCGACCGTGCTGGCTGTCTGGTTCAAGGAGTCCACATCCGCGGGCGTCAGGAAAGGAAAGAGCGCGGCCAGAGGGACGTCGTCGAAGGCACCTCGCATCATGAGGTGATCATCCCTGTCCCCAGCTCATGCCACTGCTCTCCCGCGAAGAAGACCCACGGCTGAATGGCTGTCCACCTGGGCACGTTCATCCGTACCTGGGTGCGTACTCCGACGTGGACGCCGACACGCGGGACCCCGGGCTGTTCACGAGAACGGGAGGCACCCGCCTGCGCTTCGCGCCCCGGACAGGCAGCACGAAGCAGGGGCGGACCGGCCGGGGGTGGGGGGAGGAGTGACCCAAAGACTGACCCTCGCAGGTCACAGCGGTGCGGGTCACGGCTTGGTGAGTGCGGTGGTAAGCACGGTGGTAAGCGCGACCAAGATCATTTTTGCCCAATTGTGCAAACGGCCCGCTTCCCTTGCGGGGCTTGGTCAGGGGGCGACGTTGACGACCTGGACCTCGACCACGCGGACGGTGAACGGGGTCTCGCGGGTCTCGGTGAGGGTGCCCGAGTCACCGAGGACCGGCACCTCCCACCCGACCGTCCAGGCCGAGGTGCCCTTCCCCTTGCCGACGTCGGAGACGCGCGTGTAGCGGTGCCCGCAGTCCGGGGACATGCTCTTGCCCCGGTCGTGGGTGTAGGGGGTGCCGGGGCCCGCGCAGGTGACGGTGGTGCCGTCACCCATCTCCCAACTCTCGCAGGCGGCATCGACCGGGACCGCGACGCCGTCATCGCCGGCCTGACCCTGCCCTGGAACTCCGGAGTCGTTGAGGGGCACGGCAACCGGATCAAAATGCTCAAGCGTCAGATGTTCGGCCGCGCAGGCTTCAGCCTCCTGCGCAAACGGGTCCTGCTCGCCCCGTAGTCGTGTTGTCAGTACCTGATGCGAGGATCCGGGCGACCATACGCAAGGAGATCAGCATGGGCACCTGGGATACCGGCCCCTTCGACAACGACACAGCCGCGGACTTCGCCAACGCGCTCGACGAAGCCGAGCCCGAGGCGCGTGAAGCCCTGATCCGAGGCGTCCTCGTCCGGACGATCGACGCCACCGGCTACCTCGCGGAAGCGGACGAAGCTGTGGCCGCCGCCGCTTTGATCGCAGCGCAATGCCCGGGAGGCGAACCTGTCGACATGTCCTACGGACCGGAAACACCGATGCCCGCGTTCCCTTCCGACCTTCGGGTACTCGCCGACGAAGCCCTCGCCCGCATCGTCGACGACGAGGATGGGCCAGCCTCAAACTGGGTCGACCCGGAGGACTGGAAGCAATGGCGAGCCATACTGACGCGCCTTCGTGCAGTGCTTGCCCCGCCACCCCCGTCCATTGCTCTCTTCGACGTCCAGCCGTAACGGAGCGTCACTCAGCACGAAAGCTGAGCCAGAACCGTTCCTGGGCGAGCCAGGCCGGGAGCGGCGCGGGGGTCCGTACGGTGCCGAGGGGGGTGTAGGTGCCGGCGTCGGTTGTGGTACCGGGCGCGATGATGTAGCCGCCGTCGGCCCGGACGTCGACCTGCCAGGCCAGGGCGCGGGTGGTGCTGGAGCCGGAGGAGCACTGCCAGTTGCGGAAGTCGGGGCGGCGGTACCAGACGTGCAGGCCGCCGGAAGGGGTGCGGACCCGCAGGGTGGTGGTGTCGTCGGCCGGACTGGGTTGGTCACGGAGTGCGGCAAGAACGGCCAGCGTGTGGAAGCCCGTGGTCATCGCAGACACGTCGATGTCCTCGGCGATGTCGATACCGGGCAGGAGCCGGTTGCGTGCCGGCGGCGGTGCGGGGTGGGCGTCGATGTCGATGACCACGAGATTCGCCGGCCCGCAGGCCACGCCCACACCCATCTGCGGCCTGGTCCCCCACCATTCCTGGATGCGGGTGCTGTCCAGGGTGGCGGCATGGAAGCCGTGACACCATCGGCCTGCTGTTCGGCACGAGCATGTCTTGCGGTCGTGGCAGGGGTCACGGCAGGCGGGACAGTTGGCGGCGGGGGTCTTCCTGCCCGGCGCAAGGGGGTGAACCGGCCAGCCATGGCTAGCGCACCAGCGAGCCAGGGCCAGCGGACTGAGCGAGACCGCTGGAGCGGCAGTGCTGGTTGAGTCGCTGGAGAAAACCCGCAGGTCAGCAGGCATTCGATCTCCCAATAGCGACTGAAGCGACTCAACGACGGAGACAGACTAGCGAAAACGTTTGTTCGGGTGGACAACCTTCCCGTCTGGGCGCGCCGCTTCCCGGCCCCCGACCAGCGACCGAGCGACTGACACAAGCGACTCGCCTGCTGAGGGACGCTCTCGGCCGCTCCCATAAACCCGCAGGTCAGGAGCATCGTCCAGGACTAATCAGCGACTGAAGCGACTCAAGACTCCTATATATGACACGCACACGCGCGATCTGCAGCGCCGATATGTAGGACTTCAGTCGCTTCAGTCGCTACCCACAACACTGGCAGGCTTCTGACCTGTGCTTTTGCTCCAGCGACTGAAGGTTTCCAGGGTCACTGGGCTTCAGTCGCTCCTCGCTCCAAGGCCGTCACTTCAGAGACCAGAGCGATTGAAGCGACTGAAGCTTCGCCACGCCCCCGGAGGATTTGCGGAGGCGCGGGCCTCTTCTGCCGGGACTGGGAGTGTTGCGCGTAGCGGCCCGGGGAGAACCTGTGGTCCTCTCGTGGCCGTCGGGTCACCGAACCGTCCGCGAGCAAGCGAACCGCTGCGCGCCGGGTGTGGGTCGCCCCGGGCGCAGCGGCTGCCGGGCGGTTCGGGTCTGGGGGTTACGTGGCGGGGGTGTAGTGGACGATCGTGGTCTCGCACGCCTCCGCGTATACCTTCAGCGCGTCCGCCTCGGCCTGGTCGGCGGACAGGCCCCAGCGCAGTTTCGTGGCCGTCCACTCGCCCACGTACCGGCAGTGCGCGTCCGGGAGCGGCGGCATCCACTCGGCCGGGTCCTTGTCGGCCTTCGCCCGGTTGGTGCGCGCGGTGACCGCGACCAGCGAGGTGGCGGCGTCCTGGTCGTTGGCGTACGCCTCCCGGCGCTGCGCGTCCCACTCGCTCGCGCCGGAGTCCCAGGATTCGGCCAGGGGCACCATGTGGTCGATGTCGAGCTTGGCGGGGTCGTTGACCTCGGCCGCGTCGTAGTAGCTGATCCACAGGCCACCGGAGAGCTTGCAGCCGGCGGCGACCGAGGGGGCTTCGATAGCTTCGTCGAGCAGGACCTCGGCGCGGGTGTTGCAGCCGTCTCCCAGGTCGAGGCCGGCGTTCCAGTGTTTGAACTTGTCGCGGGTGTAGCCGGTGCGGGACTCGTCGGCGATCGGGAGCTGGTCGACGGCGTCGGCCAGCGGCAGCACCGCCGCGGCCGCGCGGACGCCGGCGGGGGCGGGCACGGGGAGCGTACGGGCGGTGAGGGCGCCGGTGGCTTCAGGGGCGGCGACAGCCGCGGAGGGAACGGTGAGAGGGGTGAGGGCGAGGAGGAGCGCGGCTGACCCGCGCAGCATGTTCTTGATCACGGGTACCGACGCTGCTGGACCTGCAGCTGCCGGCGGGCGGGAACACGGGGTTCGCTCCGGCGTCCGGGGGACGGATTCACCGCCGAAACGATTCTGGGAACCTGCTGGTTGACGCCTTACCGGCCCGGCTCGTGAGGGCGCGGGCGGAGTCGCCCGGCAGGAAGACCGGTCAGAGGAAGGCGCGGTGGTGCTGAGTGGGCGGATGGCCGGCCGGGAGGACGCAGGCGCCCGGGGCCCGGCCAGGACCCCGGGCGGCCCAGTCACCGCAGAATGCGGTGCTGGTGTTGTCGGACCAGCGGTAGTCGAGCGCGAGGTGGTGGTGAGGCCCGGCGTGGCAGAGGTCCAGATCGCAGGACCACGGCTCCCAGTCCTCCAGACTCCGCGAGGCCTGCTCCAGGGCGGGGCACAGATGCCCGTGGTCCTGGCGGCGGAAGCGCAGCGCGGTCCCGCAACCGGACACGTGCTCCGGGGTCGGCAGCGCGGCGTACCCGGCCCGGGCCAGCGTCTTCACGCAGGTGGCGGTGATCCGCTCGTCCTCATGGGCGAGACGGGCCAAGCCCCCGACGCCCAGTCGGCGTGGGCGCGGACGAAGGTGACCGCGTCCGGGCCGTCCTCGCCGAGCGTCGCGCAGATCGCCGTGTCCAGCAGCTGGCGGACGAAGTCGCCTTCAGCCAGCGGGGTGTAACCCGACTTGACGGCCGGGCGCCGGTAGGAGACCTCGGGGGCGTGGAGGGCGGACAGACGGATCGTCCTGGGCCGGCCCAGGGTGACGGCATCGACCACCGCCAGGCCGCCGTCCTCACTCCGGCCGGTCACACGGACGACCGCACGGCTGCCCGGGCGCAGTGCAGCAAGAAGTTGGCCCGGCTTCGGTACCGCGACGGTGGTGGTCATGCCCCTCATCCTGCCGCAGCGTCCCTCGTTCGGGAGGTTTCCGGAGCATGCCTCGGTGCCGGGCGGCTTCGGGACCAGCAGTGTGCCTGGCCTCCTTCCTGCGCGGGTGACCGCCCTCAGGAGCTGCCCGGACCGGGCAGTTCCTCGTTCTCACCGGGGAGTTTGGCGGTGATCGTCTGTTCCAGCTCCGTCATGGTGCGCGCGAACGCCTCTTCCAGGTCGATCTCGTACAGGCGGGCCAGGACGAGCACGGACCACAGGCAGTCGGCGAGCTCGTGCTCCAGGGCGGCTTTTCCCCCGCGCATCGTCCGGGCGCCTTCCGCGCCCATGACGAGTTTCGCGAGGTCGCCGACGTCGCCCATGAACCCGAGCATGAACTCCTCCCGGGTCCAGGTCCGACCGCGCTCGTGCAGGTTCATCCGGTCGTAGAGCGCGTGGATGCGCATCGCCTGCCGGCTCAGTTCGTCAAGACTCACGGTGCCCCCTGCCTTTGCTGCCCGGGATGTCCGGCCCGGCCGATCCTTCCAGCACCGGGCGGTGCGCGACCCGCCGGTGAACGGGATCAGGGAACGTCGGTTGTCCCTTCGGGACGCTCCTGGGCAGGGTGGGAGTGTTGTGCCCGGGCTTTGATGTTGATGGCGGCGCCGATGTCGGCGTGGGTGGCGTGGCCGCAGCGGGTGCAGGTGAACAGGTCACGGGTACGCCGGCTCTTGGCGTCGACGTGTCCGCAACGGTTGCAGGTCTGCGAGGTGTAGGCCGGGTCGACGACGGTGACCGTGGTCCCGTACAGAAGGGCCTTGTACTCGATCTGCCGGCGGATCTCGCCGAAGCCGACATCGAGGATGGCCCGGTTCAAGCCCGCCTTCGCCTTCACGTTGCGGCCGGGGCTCTGCGCGGTGCCGCGGGCGGAGGCGGTCATGTTCTTCACCCGCAGGTCCTCCAGGGCCACGTGCTCGTACTGGGTCACGATCCGCTTGGTCAGCAGATGCTGCGTGGAGGAGCGGCGCGCGGCCACCAGCGCGTGCAGGCGGGCCACCTGGTCCCGCGCCTCCTTCCATCCGCTCGACTGTTCATCGGCCCGCAGACCGCGGACGTGCCGGCGGGCCATGCGCCGCTGCCACTTGCGCAGCTGCCGCCGGGCGTTGTCCAGCAGCCGCGGGTTCTCGAACAGCTGGAGTCCGGTCCCGTTGATCAGCAGGGGGTCGGAGGTGGCGGCGAACACCTTCACGCCCAGGTCCACCCCCACCGTTCCCGCCCCGCGCTGCCGGCGGGTCGGCCGCGGCGGCGGACCGGCCGGAACGCGGACGTTGAAGGCCACGAACCACCGGTGCCCCTCGCGGGCGACCGTCACCGACTTCGTCTCCCCGCCCTCGGCCAGCAGTCTGGCCAGGCGGCGCGCGGGACGGTGCAGCCTCACGGTGAACGCCGGCTGCCCGCCGCGCTCACCGCCGATCCGCACATGCCGCAGATCCTCTTCGACCAGCCGGATACTGAACATCCGGAACGAGTCCCGGCACCGGCCCCGGCGCTTGAACCGCGGGAACCCGACCGGCCCACCCTTCCGGCGCGCCGAGCTCTTCCAGTTCGCGAAGGCGGCGTCCGCGTCCCGGAACGCCTGCTGGCACACGATCGCGTTCACGCCCTTCCACCACGGATACAGCAGCCGCGGCTCCTGCCCGGGCAACAGGGGCCCGGGCAGCGGCTCGTCACGCTTCGCGAGGAAGATCTTCTGGATGTCGAACTGCCCGGGGATCCGCACCTTCGGCGCGTTCCTCGCGGCCTCCGCCGGCGTCTGTCCCTGGGCGACAAGCCGGTCACGCCCCTGGCTCCACGTCTGCTGCGCGCCGCGCTTGAGACCGAGGGCGTAGTTGAAGCTGCACCGGGAGGCATCGGCGTAGCGCTGCAGGATCACTACCTGAGCAGGGGTGGGGTCCAGGGCCTCTTTGACCACGATCGTGACTGTTTCGCTCATGCGTGCACTCTCGCAGGCACCACTGACAAACAGAGCATAAGGGTGAATGCATACTCAAATGCCAAGCTTTGACGCTGCGAGAAACTACAGTCAGGGCTGTCCCTCCCCACAGGAGAGGGAATCGTCCCCCGGACGGGGGAGTAGAGCGCCCGTGGACTGCACCAGCCGCAAGGCAAGGGCAGGAGACACCCGGCCGCCCACGGCGAACGGGGAAGAAGCGGGCAGGACAGTTGGGCAACCAACTGCCCGGCGCGGCCGGGTAACCGAGCCGCCCGTCCCAACGCACCCGAGAAAAACACGCGGAATACGGCTTTTGCCGGAAACCCCAAAAGTGGTCGCCCACACGCACTCCCTGGAAGAAACACCCAGGTCAACAAGTCCGGGGTCCTCGCGCGCAGGGACGGTCCCATGCGCACGCGCTTGTTCTTCTGGAGGTTCGCCCGGGGTCCTCGCGCGCAGGGACGGTCCCGTCCTTCGCCCATCGGCTGGCGTGCCATCCGCCCGGGGTCCTCGCGCGCAGGGACGGTCCCTCTCTCGTGTCCCAGACCGACACCCCCACCGACCGGGGTCCTCGCGCGCAGGGACGGTCCCCGGACGTGCTCGATACGATCCGACACAGGATCCCGGGGTCCTCGCGCGCAGGGACGGTCCCACCGCCATGCACACCGCCGGCCTCGCCATCGGCCGGGGTCCTCGCGCGCAGGGACGGTCCCCCGGACGTGGGCGACGTCGTCGACGCGTGGCTGACGCAGCCTCGGGGTCCTCGCGCGCAGGGACGGTCCCCTTCCTCCGGAGCTGTGCCCGCCCGACCAGGTCCGGGGTCCTCGCGCGCAGGGACGGTTCCACCAGCGGCCGGCGGTTGTCGGCGCAGAACGGACCGAGAGGCCCGATCGGGACCTGCGGCGCGGCTTCGGTCGGGGGTGAAGACTCTAGGACGCTTACACGAGCACGAGGAGCAGGAGGGTGAGGGCGGCGGCCAGCGTCCAGGTCTGCCACCAGGTCCACCAGGGCGGGGGACACCGGCGTCGCCTTCGGCGGCGATGGGCGCTCATGGGGCGGGGCGGGTGGTGGGGGAGATCGGGGCGGGGTTGGCGAGGGCTGAAATCTCGGTGGTCCACTCCGTGCCGCCGCCAACTGGTAGCAGCCACGCTCGCAGGCCAGGGGCGTCGCCTTCGGGGGCGATGGCGCGCAGGATGCCTCGGCGGCCGGTGGTGGTGTCCTCGACGTCGCGGCCGAGCCAGCGGTGATGACGGTGCAGCAGGGTCATGGGGTCTCGTCTCCCGCGGGGTGCGGGCCGCTTGGGTCTGCGGGGTGGAGGCTGTCGAGTTCCGTGTGGAGGTCGGCGACGAGCTGGGCGCGGGCCAGGGCGGGGTCCAGGGTGCCGGTGGGGCTGAGGGCCGGGGTGGCGAGCAGGGTGGCGGCGTTTGCGCACAGTGCTCTGGCCCGTTGCCTGGCCGGGGCGGTGGGGAGCAGGGCGGCGGTGGTGCGGTGGAGTTCGTCGATGAGGAGGCGGGCGTATCCGGCGAGGGTCAGCGCGGCTTGGTCGATGTCCGCCTGCGGGGGCGGTGTGCCGCCCCCGTGCTTCCAGCTCAGGACCTTGGCGGCCAGGTGTTCGTGGGGGGGGCGCGGTCGAGCGGGAGGCGGGTGTCGAGGGTGCCGGTCGGGTCGTAGACGGTGCGGGCGCGCGGCGCCGTGCCGCGTGCCGGGGTGCGGCCGGCTGGCTGTTGCTGGGTGTCGGGCACGGGGTGGCCTCCCCTGGGGCGGGCGGTTGATGTCCTGCTTCCAGACAACCGTGCAGGCCGGTGTGGGGTGCATAGCGAAGTCACGGAACCTGTCCGCCTGTTCCCTAGCGACTTGACCTTTTGTTGACCCTCGGTGGGGTGCCTTCAGGTCCTACGGTGAGGGGATGGCACGGGCACGGAACGAGGCGTTCGTCGGATGGATGGAGCGCGAAGGGTGGTCGGCCCCGGCGCTCGCGAAGGAGCTGGACGCGGTCGTGCGGCGGCTGACGCAGCGGGCCGGTCCGGGACGGGAGCTGTCGGAGATCACGGTCCACAAGTGGCGTTCCGGGGAGACGTCCTGGCCGCAGGAGAAGTACCGGATCGCGCTGGAGCAGGTCAGCGGGCTGCCGGTCGGCGTCTTAGGGTTCGCAGCGCCCGACCGCCGCAAGAACCGTGCACCCGTGGAGGATCCCGTGCGCCGTCGTTCCTTCGCCGTGCTGGCGGCCGGGGCTGCGGGTGCAGCCGTGCTCGGCCCGCCGGCATCCGCCGTGGCGGGGGCGGGCGGGGGTGATGTGCTGCGGCTGCGGCAGCAGCTCGACACCCTGATGGCGCTGGACGACTCCCGAGGCGGTCACGACGCCCTGGAGCGGGCCGCGCTCGCCGGCGCGCGGGAGGCGGTCGCGCTCCAGGAGAAGCCGGCCACCCAGCGCACCCGGCAGCGGCTGTTCTCCCTCGCGGCCGACTACACCGCGACCGCGGCCTGGTCGTGCGTGGACGCCCGCGCCAGCGCCCGCGCCCAGCCGCTGCACGAGCGGGCCCTGCAACTGGCCGGGCTGGCCCAGGACCCGGTCGCCACCATGCGGGTGTGGAACTCGGTGGCGATCCTGGCCCACCAGCGCGGCGCGTATGCGGAGGCCCTCGCGGCCGGGCAGGCCGCCCGGAACACGGGCGCGGCCCGGCGCGATCCGCTGTTCGCGAGCCTCGCGCACGCACGGACCGCCATCGCCCACGCACACCTCGGTGACCACCGGCCCGCCCTGCGGGCCCTCGAATCCGCGCAGAAGACACTCGCCCAGGCCGACCCCGGGCGCCCGCGGCCGAGCTGGGTCGCGTTCTACGGGCAGGCCGAGCTCCACGCGATCACCTCGATCGTCCACGACCGCCTGGGGCACTCCCCCGCCGCCGAAGCCGCCTCCCACCACGCGCTCGCGGCCCTGCCCGAGGAGTTCGCCCGCAACCGGGCCTTCGCCACCGCCCGCCTCGCGCTCGCCCAGCTCCACCAGGGCGACGTCGACCAAGCGGCCGCCACCACCGCCGGCGTCTTCCCCCTCCTCGGCGGCGCCGCGCTCCCGGGCCGGCTGCGGACCCTGCTCGGCGACTTCTACCGCGGCCTGATCGCCACCGCCCCCGACGCAGCCGTCACCCGCCAGTGGGCCGACCGCTACCGCACCGAATGGAGCCGCACATGACCCCCACCCTCACCCGCCACGGACACACCGACCTGCCCGCGATCCGCCAGATACTCCTCGACATCCACGCCGACGCCTACGCCGCCGAGAGGGACGACCCCTTCCACCAGACCGAGAAGTTCGCCTGGTTCGTCGACCACTGGGGCGCACGGCCCTCCTTCGACTGCGTCATCGCCCACGACGACGGCCATCCCGCCGGCTTCGCCTACGGCGCCACCGCCGCCCTCGGCCGCGAGACCTGGCGCGGCCACCTCTCCCCCGCCCCCGTCCCGAACGGCACCTTCGCCCTGTCCGAGCTCATGGTCCGCCCCGCCTGGCGCAAGACCGGACTCGCCCAGCGCCTCCACGACACCCTCCTCGACGCCCGGCCCGAACCCCTGGCCACCCTCCTCGTCGACACCACCCACCCCCGCGTCCAGGCCCTCTACGAAACCTGGGGCTACCGCAAGATCGGCGAACGCCGCCCCTTCCCCGACTCCCCGCTGTATGCCGTCATGCTCCGCGGCCTGCCGCCCGCAGCAGAGGAAGAGGCGTAGGCCCCGGACGACAGGAGTCCGGGGCCTACGGGGAAGGTGTGGTTCTCCGGGAGCCGTGCGGGAAGGGCCGGCTACCGGTCAGGGGGCTACTTCTTGGGGTGGAACATCGGGGCCGCGAGCAGCGCGGCCAGGGCCGCCGCCAGGTCGTACATCCCGGCGGCCACGGCCGCCGCGAACAGCAGCAGGATAATGGTGGCGGGGAGGTTCTCGACCGGGATCGCGACCGGGAGACCGGGCAGCGGCCGACGCGGCGTGGAAGCCGGGAAGGTTCCGGGGCTGGCGAACGTTCGGGTAATGTCGAAGACGGACGTCATCGAAGGGGTGCCTCTCTTCTCAGGGGTTGGACCACCTCGAAGACGTCACGACGGAGAGCCCCGCGGCCAGCTTCCTAGGGCATGGGCCAGCGGGGCCTCTCCGGCATCGCTGCTTCGAGGCGTGACGACCACATTAGCGGATCATCGACGTCCCGTCGGACCGGGGACCACTAAATGTAGTCGCCAAGGCGCGCTAACCCACTAGATGTTGTGTCGATGCTCCTAGGTCTTGTGGTCCTCCAGATTTTTGGTTACACCGCGTAGCAGCTGGGCCGTCTCTCCCCACCCCCGCACACGCATGCGGGGCGGGCAGTTCCGTCCGCCTGCGCACCCACCCGGCTTACCGGTTTCGGGCCCATCGGTGGAGGTCGCCGCGGCGGTAGAGGTACTCCTGACCATTCCGGCCGGCCACGTCGGGGAACTCGGGGTCGTTGATCCGGGCCCACCGCAGACCCGCGAGGCTCACCCCCTCCAGCTCACGCTGGGCAACCCGCAGCCCGATCAGCTCCTCCTCCCCCGGCACCGGCACAACGGCCGTCAGCGCCTCGCCCGCCGCAAGGCCGGCCGGAACAACCGGAGAAGGGTCACCCGGCGCCGCAGCAGGGGCGGGGGTTTTGCGGAGGGTGAGCGGCTGGTGCTGGCCGGGGACGCCGGCCATGGCCCATGCGCGGGCTTCGGCTTCGGAGAGGTTGAGGACCTGGGTCTCGCGGGCGGTGCCGCCGAGGACGACCTGGACGCGGCCGGGGTGCCGGGTGGGTTTCGGGGCGGGGGTGACCTCGGGGACGAGCATCTTCCAGGCGTTCATCGTGTAGCGCACCAGGATGCGGGTGGAGAAGTTCTCGCGCATCTCGGGACCGCCGAGGGCGCGGGCGGTGGCGGACTGGGCGACGAGCAGGACGTGGAGGCGTACCTGACGGCCCATGAAGAGGATCTCGGCGAGCGCGTCGATCGCGGGGGAGGTCTTCGGGTCGTCGCTGGTGCGGTTCTTCTCCCAGTAGCGGCGCAGTTGGGCCATGGTCGCGTTGATCTCTTCGAGGAGGATCACGTTGCGGGGGCCGACGAGGCTGGGGTCGCTCGCGAGGACGTCGTCGCCGAGCTCTTCGGCGAGGCGGATGCGGCGGTGGCCTTCGGCGCCGAGGGCGATGAGGGCGTCGTGGATGTCGGAGATGTCGCGGCAGTAGTGGACGCCGGGGATGCCGCGGGCCCAGGTGTGGGAGATCCGCTTGAAGTCGAGGATGTGGGCCTGGGCGCCGTTGTGGAGGAACTGGCAGGCGATGGTGCGCAGGATGGTGGACTTGCCGCCGCCGGTGCCGGCGGAGATCAGGACGTGGGGGGATTCGTGGTCGAGGTCGACCGACACCTTCTTCTTTCCCGCGCCCAGGCCGATCAGCGGCGCGGACTCCGGGACGGAGGCGAGCAGGTCGCGCACGCCGTGGTCGTCGAGGCCGAGGGAGGCCGGGGGGCGGTCCTTCTTCTTCACGATCAGGTGCGGGTCGCGGCCGGCCAGGCGCCAGGAGAAGGAGGCGTTCTGCAGGGCGAGTTTCTGCATGACGAGCTCGGCGACCTGGTCGTGGTTGAACTTCAGGTGCAGGGGCAGGTCGATACGGATCTCGGCGTCGTCGTCGGAGAAGTCGACCGGCACGTGCAGGTAGGAGGCCGGGTCGGTGTGCTCGGAGACCCCGAGCGGGTCGGCGAGCGCCTGATGCAGCGGCTCGACCCACTCCTCCAGCAACTCACGCCGCTCCCTCCCCTTGACCCTGTAGACCACCCCGCCCGCGGCCGTGGCGAGCATCGCGGCCGGGGCGCCGTAGGTGAGGGTCTGGGTGACCCCGGCGGGGTGGGTGAGGTAGGCGTACGCGCTGCCGGCGGCCGCGGCCAGGGCGGCGGTACGGACAGTGAGCCGGTGCCAGCCCGCCCGGTACGACGAACGGCGGACCGGGACGTCGAGGTTCTTCGCGATGACCCGGCGGCCCGGGCGCAGGAAAGTCGCGTCGGTGCGGCGGATCCCGTCGAGGTCCTCACCGACGAAGAACCGGCCGGCCATCGTGGCGAGGTTGTCGAGGGCCTCGTCGAGACCACGAGAAGACGGGGAGGGCATCAGCAGCTCCACGGAAGGGGTAGGCGGCGTGCGTGCGCCTCACCCTTCGCCACCGACCTCACCACCACGCTTACCACCAGTGCGCCGGCCGCATCACAGCCTCACAACACCTCGTGGTGAGTGGGGTGGTAAGCGGCGCTCTCTGCGGTCTACGGCGTGCCGTCAGCAGGTGAACCGGCTGCTGAGCCGTCTGGGCGGGGTCAGGGACGCGTCTTCAGCGTGGCGGCGATCTGCCGGACGTCGATGGTGCCGGCGCGAACCTGGTCGACGAGATTGATGGCGTCCTGGCTGCTGAGGGTGAGCGCGTGGCCGGAGGCGTGGAGGTAGCCGGTGGCGACGGCCAGGGCGAACAGCTCGTTGGAGTGCTCCAGAGCGGGGACGCGGACGAGCTGGTGGAGGAGGGCCGCGGCGCGGTGGTGGGGGCGGTCGTAGACGGGGGTGTCCATGACGCGGAAGGCGTGGCGGGCGCGGGCGGCTTCGAGGGCGCCCCAGTCGGTGATCTCCGGGTCGCCGGGGATCTCGTTGTGGGCGATGTCGAGGAGCCAGGTCAGGTCGACCTGAAGGATCACGTGCGGGTCTCCGGGTCAGGCGGCTTCGGTGCCGCCGGCAGCGGGACGGCCGTAGCGGGCGGCGAAGGCGTCGGCGTGCTCGGCGACGGCCAGGCGGGCGCCGTCGAGGAAGCGGGCCCGGGTGAGATCGGCGTGCAGGACCTGGCCCGCGTAGTCCTCGGCGGCCACGTGCTTGGCGGCGGCTGCGTGCTGGAGCGCTTCGTACGCCTCGTCGCTGATCTCGATGCGGAGTTCCCGTGCCATGACGACCACGGTAGCGGGCCGCGGCCCCCCGGGGCAGTCCCCCGCGAGTTTTCCGGCAGCCCAGCGGCATGAACGCCGGTTCGGCAGGATGGTCCTCCCGCCCGCTGACCGTCGATGGCGACCCTTCGGGCGGAGGCCCCTCGCTCCTCTTCGCCCCTAGTAGTGCTTCGTTAGGTTCTTCGTCTGGTTCTGTTGCGGGGCAGGGGTTGGCCGCAGGTGGTGCAGGTGCCGGTCCAGCACTGCAGCAGGTCCTGGAGGGTGTCGAGGACCTGGTAGAGGGTCAGGCCGGCGTGTGGGCTTTTGGGGCGAGCCGCCGCAGGGTGAGGAAGGCCTGGGCGGCGGTGACGAGGGTGACGTGGTGGTGCCAGCCGCGCCAGGAGCGGCCCTCGAAGTGGTCCAGCCCGAGGCCGTGCTTGAGCTCGCGGTAGTCGTGCTCGATCCGCCAGCGCATCTTCGCCCAGCGGACCAGGTCGGCGACCGGGGTGGTGGCGGGCAAGTTCGAGATCCAATAGCCCGTCGGCGCGTCCTGACCGTCAGGCCACTCGACCAGGAGGGTCCGGGCGGGCAGGACACCGTCCCACCGGGTGCGGCCGCCGCCCGCCTGTTGGGCCGCGGCCAGGGACTGCTTGCCCGCCGGCCGGACGGTCAGGACGGCGAACCGCGAGGTCATCGGGCCTTTGCTGCCCTGCCGCCAGGTGACCTCGGTGAACTGTCCCGCACCGGTTTCCTCCGCGAGAACACTGACGGCTCGGGGCGGGGTGCGGTAGCGGGGCAGGGTCGGCGGTCCGAGCCCGCCGTAGGCGGGCCGGTGCGGCTCGGCCTCTTCGGCATGAGCGACTTCCTTGCCGGTCAGCGCGAGGACATAGGACAGCCCGCGTTCCTCCAGACCGGTCCGGAACGGGGTGCTGACGCCGTAGCCCGCGTCGGCGACCACCACCGGCACCTCCACCTCCCAACCGGCGAGCGTGTCGAGCATGCCGAGCGCCAGGCGCCACTTCTCCTGGTGGGCCATGGCTTCGTCCGGCACCCCGGCCCTGTGGCAGCGGTCCGGCTCCTCCGTCCACTCCCGCGGCAGATACAGCTGCCAGTCCAGCGGGCAGGACGCGGTGTCGGTGGCGGCGTGGACACTGACCGCGACCTGGCAGTTCGCCCGTTTCCCTAGCGCTCCGCAGTACTGCCGGGCCACCCCGACCGAAGCGGTGCCGCACTTGGGGAACGACACATCGTCGATCACCCACACCTCCGGGCGGATCGCCCGGCTCAGCCGTTCGGCGATCCGGCGCCGCACCGGCAGCGGATCCCACGGCGACTGGTTCACGAACTGCTGCAGGGCCTGCATGTTCCCGTCCGGCAGCCGCTCGGCCATCGGCTGGACCGACTTGCGCCGCCCGTCCAGCATCAGGCCCCGCAGATAACACCCGCCCCACCGCCGCTGATCCCGCCGCGGCAACGAGGCGAACACATCGGCAACGAACTCCGATATCTCACCCCGGAGCCGTTCCACCTCCCCCAACCTCATGACCAGAAGATGCCCACCACCAGCCAAGATCACCCAACGTAACGAAGCACTACTAGGCCATTTCGTTCGGATCTTGCGAGGCTTGTCATACTTCCCGAGTGGAGATGCAAGCCGAGGAAGCAGCGCGGCGTTGGCTGGCTGATCAGGGCATCCGCCAGATGGGCGACGGGTGGGTGAGCGACGAGAAGCCGGACGTGTTGCTCACCGCCAACCAGGTGGCGCAGTCCTGGGCCGGCGATGTGTTCGCCGAAGACCTGGATGCAGCTGACCAGCTGCGGTTGGCCTTCGGGCTGCTGGACCTCCTCGACGACTACTGGGTCACGTGCGAGATCCGGTTCGCGAACGACGACGCGGAGTGCCCCCTGCCGGCCGACGCGCTGTGGGACGGCTACCGTCAGCGGCTGGAGGCGGACCGGGACGCCGAGGCCGTCACCTACTCGCTGTGGGTGGACTGGTTCGAGGACCACACCACTTCCGCGACGGCCTTCGCCGAGGTCCTCGGCAACGACATCGACCGCGTGGTGGCCGAGCGATCGGAAGCCCTGCTCCGCCGAGCCCGTAGCGTTCTGGAATGTTCAGGCCCGGTGTGCTGGACGGTGAAGGAGCCGACGTACCGCACCGCCATGCGGCTTCCCGCCCTGCACGCGGCCGTCTTCCGCGGCCTCCTGACGAGCTTCCAGGACGTCTACGGTGACCTGGAACCGGCTGCCGCACTGGCCATCCTTGACCAGCTGGATCTCCCCCCGAACACCCAGCACCTTGCCCAACTGCGCCACGTACTCGCCGCCGGGCACAAGAACCACTACCGCAGCCCCGGCGCCTGGGACGATGCGGCTCGCTCCTGCTCCTGAGCCGTGGGCCTGGCAGACCACAGAAAGATGCCGGCGACGTAGAGTCCGGCCAGGTAGATGGTTGCGGTCTTGTCGTAGCGGGTGGCTATGCCACGCCACTGCTTCAAGCGGTTGATGCACCGCTCGACACCTGCGTACGGCCAGCGGGCGTTACGAGGAGGAGATGGAAGCCCACCTGCTGACTCTGGAGGACGTCGAGCGCGCTCAGGCCGAGGCCCGGATCCTGCGCCGGCGGCTGCACGCGCAGGGCCGGCACGATGAGACGGTCGTACTGGAGCAGACGCAGGCCCAGCCGGTCTCCTTCGAGGAACTGGTGCAGCGGCTCGGCGAGCTGGAGCACGTCCTGGTGACCGCCGACCTCGCCCTCACCCAGTCCCTTGACGACCACGAGCTCGCGCGGACCTGGGCTGCGAAGGCGTGGCAGGGCCTGCGCTCGCTCGACTCGTACGCGGAGGCGCAGAAGGACGGGCTGGTCAACGGCGGGTACTTCCAGTTCTGCCTGACCACCCCGGTGGCCAGCGCCCGGATCTTCCCCGTGAAGCAGATCGCGATGGGCGAGACCGAGGCGACGAAAACCACCTGGGGGGACGAGCGGATCTTCCCTGCCCCCAGCAAGCTCGACCCGCGGGGCCGGATGCAGATGGAGGCGCACCTCAAGCTCGGGTCGAAGGGATCGGTCTCGCCCCGGATCTACTTCTACGACGACAGCCGGGGAATCACGGGGAAGATCGTGGGCGGCTACATCGGGCCCCATCTGACCAACCGCAAGACCAGCTGATCTCCTTCGCTGCGGCCCACCGTCGCGGACAGAAAAGCGCCGGCCCCTGTACGGGGGCCGGCGCTTGGCGTGTCGACGGCGGACCGGGTCAGGCGGTGCGGCGGACGATCTGTTCGTAGATGGCTTCGGTCTCGGGTTCGGTGCTGACGTCGAGGCGGCGGTTGATGGTGAGGAGGGTGGTGTAGGCGGTGTGGACGGCTTCGCGGTTGCCGGCCTGGTCCTCGATGCGCATCCAGTCCTGGTAGAGGAGTTCGGCGCTGTCGTCGATGCTGAGGCCGTGGCGGACGGCGCGGCGGGCGGCGTCGAGGTCGGGGCGGGGGCCGGCGCGGTGCCAGGTGGCGAGGGTGTGGGCGGTGTCGGTGATGCGGACGAGGATCTCCTGGTGGTGGACGGCGGCCCAGGCGGGCGGGGTGCCGCCGAAGGGGACGCCGCGGACGAGTGCGAGGGCGGCTTCGAGGTCGGCGATGCCGGTGGAGGGGCCCTTCTTCAGGCCGCGTTCGGCGAGGTGGGTGAAGCGGTGCCAGTCGCAGCGGACCTTCGGGGAGAGCCGGTAGATGCCGGTGCGGTCGCGCGGGAGGTAGAGCGCGCCGTCGGCGTCGGCGCCCAGGCTGTTGCGGAGCTGGGAGATCCTGGTCTGAAGGGTGGCCGTGCCCCAGGGCTTGCGGGGGTCCATCGCCTCGCGGACGGTGTCGGGCTGGCCGGGCTTGAAGTAGAGGTAGGCGGCGAGCTGGGCGAGCTTGGGGCCGTGGCCGGACGCCTGGATGCCGGTGACCGCGACCGGACCGAGGATCTGGACCTCGGGGGCATGCAGATCGACCGCGGTGTCCGGAGCGTCCCCGGCGGGGATCGGCGCCGGGGAGTCAGTGGGGGCTGCGGCGCCGGCGGGAGGGGCCGCCGGCTCGGGGGCTGCGGCTGAACTCGTCTTCTGCGGCGCGGCGCCATCCTCGCCGTCCTGCTTGTTCTCTTCCTCTCCCCCGCCAGCGGCGGCCGGGTCCTCGCCTCCTGGGCGGGCCGCGGCGGCTTCAGTGCTGCCCTCGGCCGCTTCCGGCTTGGGCTCCTGGTCGTCGGCCTGCTCAGGCTCCTCGTCATCCTGCTCGGTGGGGAGCGGGGGGACGGGGGCGAGGGGGCGGGTGGTGGTGAAGGCGGCGAAGGGAGTGAGGGGGACGTCGGCGGGGTCGGTGTCGCCGTGGGCGGTGATGGTCACTTCGATGGGGGCGGGCGGGACGTGGGTCCAGGGTTCTTCGGCGGGCTGGGCGGGTTGTTCGGCCTGGCGCAGGAGGTCGGCGAACGCCTGGTAGTCGGCTTCGGGGAGGGACTGGACGATCAGGTCGGCGCCGAGGGTTTCGACGTGCTGAGGGTTGGTGGTGCCGACGGCGAGCTGGACGGCGTCGTCGAAGGCGCCGAACGCGCCGGCGGTTCCCTGGGCTGGGAGGACGAGGGCGACGGGCAGTTCGCGGGCGGCGGTGAGGGTGTCGGCCAGGAGCCGGGCCTCGTCCTCCTCTATGGCGGCGGCGCAGACCAGGGTCCAGGGCATGCGGGGCGGGGCGGCGTCGCCGTCGGCTTCCTGGCGCTGTTCCAGGAGGAGTTCGGCGAGGTCGGCGCGGGCGGCGGCGAGGTGCGGGGCGGTGCGGAGCCGGTTCTGGGGGAGGAGGTGGGGCAGTTCGTCGCCGAGGCCGACGGTGATGATCTCGGCGTGGTCGCTCCAGGTGCTGGTCGCGGCTTCGAGGGCGAGGACGCGGGCGGTGTCGCGGACGGCGGTGGGGCTGCCGTCGAGGAGGAGGACGCGGGAGGTGTTGAGGTTGATCAGGAGGTGGTTTCCGTCGGGGTCGGTGCCGAGGGTGACCAGGCCCGGGTAGGGGGCGGGGATGTCTGCGGTGGTGTCGGGGTCGAGGAGGTCCTGGGTGCGGTCCAGGGCCCAGCGGCCCGGGTCCTCGGAGAGGAAAGGCGCCAGAGCCTCGTCCCTGGCCGCAGGCTCTTCGCCGGGCGGGAGCAGCTCGTCGTCATCGCTGCCGTCGTTCTGTTCTTGTGCGGGAGGGAGAGCGAGCGGGTCGGTGTCGGCGGGGAGGAGGAGTTCGACGGTGCGGGCGGTGATCCTCGCGCCGGTCGCGGCGGGCAGGGGGACGCCTTGCTGGGCGGCGTGGTGGGCGAGGGTCCGCAGGGCGAGGTCGAGGAGCTGGAGGCTGCCGGGTTCGGCGGTCGCGTGGAGGGCCTGCTCGGCGGCTTCGTTGTCGACGGGGGCGGGCAGCTGGCCGGGCTTGCGGCGGCGGCGCTGGAGCAGGCGCAGGGTGCCGAGGACGGCGAGGAAACCGCCGGCGGCGAGCATCCCGATCCCCGCTGTCTCGGAGAGCAGCGCGCCGTCGGTGTCTTCGTCCTTCACGGCCGGGGCCACCGGTTCGGCTGCCGGGGAAGGAACGGCCGAAGGCGTCGTGGTCGCGGTGTCCGGGCGGGTGGTAGGCGCGGCTGGGGCCGGCTTCTCGACCGCAGGGGCGGTGCGGGCGGGAGCGGGGGTTGTTGTGCGGGCGGGAGCCGGGGACCCGGTCGGCTTGGCGGATGGTGTCGGCGCCGGCACGGTCTGAGCAGGCTTCACCGGAGCCGGCTTCGCGGTGTCCGCCGGCTTCGCCGGGGCTGGGGGCGTGGTGGTGTCGCCCGGCGGGGTGGCGGCGGGGATGGTGAGTTTCCAGCCGGTGTGGATGTCGTCGGGGTCGGTCAGGGTTCCGCCGTCGGCCTGGGGCTTGTTCTTGTTGGCGGCGAAGATTTCGGTGTAGCGGTCGCCGTCGCCGAGCTGGGTTTCGGCGACCTCCCAGAGGCTGTCGCCGGCGCTCACCGTGTAGGTGTCGGTCTGCGGGGCCGGGGCCGGGACGGCGTCGACATGGGGGGTGTCGGGCAGGCTCAGGGTCCAGCCGGGCCGGATGGGGGCATCGGCGTGGAAGACCGTGCCGTCGGTCATGGTGCGGCCCTCGTTGGCGTCGGCGATCTTCGTGTACAGCGCGCCGTCGCCGTACAGGAGCTCCGCGATCGACCACAGGCTCTCGGCCGGGCGGACGGCGCGGACGGTGTAGGTCTGCTCGGTCTTCTTCTCCGCGGCCGCGGTCTGCGGGGCGGCGGGAGTCTGGCCGTCCGCGGTGGCTGGTGCCGAGACCGCGGCGGGGGCGGCGGGGGTGGAGGCGAGGGCGGGGGCGGCGGAGGCGAGGGTGCTGGAGGCGAAGGCGACGAGGATGCCGCTGACGAGGGTGCCTGCGGCGCGCTGGGACAGGCGCAGGCCGGGCAGGCGGGGGGCGGTGCGGCCGCGGAGCTGGGCGGGGAGTTCCACCAGCAGCGACAGCACGAACATGGCCCATGCGGTCCAGCCGACCGCGACGAGGGCGAGGAGGAATGCGGCGCCGGTGTCGGTGCGGGTGAGCAGGTGGGAGAAGGCGTCGGTGCCCGGTCCCCAGAGGGAGGCGGTGGCCTGGGCGAGGATCCAGGGCAGGCCGGCGGTGACCGCGGCCAGGGCGGCCAGGCAGGCCAGGGCGCGCGGGAGGCGTCTGGCGCGGGAGCGGGTGGCGGGCATCGGCGGCTCTAGTCCTTCTGGGGTTGGGTGGTGCCGTGCAGGAGGGTGGCGGTGCTGGTGGCGGTGACGGTCCAGGTCTTGGGGACGAACCGGCCGCGGTAGCTTCCGGTGGCGTGGATCTCGATGCGCCGGCCGCCGTCGGTGACGGCGACGGTGCCGCGGACTCCGGCGCGGGCGAGGTAGGCGCGGGCGGCGGCGGAGGCGGCGTGGGGGTCGGCGACGACGGCTTCGCCGGTGGCGGCCTTCGCTGGGTCGATGGCCTGCGCGGCGGCGCGGGCGGCTTCGGTGGCGACGGCGTCGGTGCGCTCGTGCGCGCGGGAGACCCCGAAGGCGTCGACAGCGAACAGGCCGCCGAGCAGGAGCAGCGGGACGGTGACGATGGCGACGAACGGGGAGACCGCCCCTCGGTCGTCCGTGAACCGCTGGCCCCGGCGCCTGCAAGGCCCGGCGCACAGACTGGCTTGAGGGCAGGGGCGGCGTCGGGTGTGGGGGTGGGTGGTGGTCATCCGCGTCCTCGGTAGGTGTCGACGACGGAGGTGAAGGAGGCGGTCATGGTCCGCACGCCGGGGCCGCCGCCCAGGATGAGGAGGTCGCCGATCGGGACGCGGCACGAGACGGTGACGGTGACGGTGGACGTCTCCCCCTGGGTGGCGGCGAGTCCGCTGGTGGAGGCGCGGACGCTGCTGGAGGTGCAGGGCTGGTCGTCCTGCGCGAGGACGGCGGCGGCCGCCTGCTGGGCGGCGGACTGCCCGGCGGCGGGGGTGCGTTCGAGGGAGGCGGCGCGGGCGGCGGCCTGGGCGGCGGCGTCCACGGTCTGCCCGGCCAGGGACAGACGGGCGCCGGCGAGGACGACGAGGGCGAGCGCGAGGAGCAGGGGTACGACGACGACCGCCTCGATCGCGGCGTCGCCCCGGTCTCCCCGCAGCCGGCCGGCCAGGGCCGGACGCCGACACGGGCGCGGGTGCGGGCCGGGGTGTCTGGTCATCGGTCGTCTCCCGCGGTGGTCCACTGCTCGATCGGCCCGGACGCGGCGGAGCTGACGGAGATGCTTTTCAGGCCGGGGACGAGGGAGACGGCCTGGCCCTCGACGCGGATGCTCATGCGGTCGCGGGTGGTGCCGGCGGTGGAGACGGACACGCTGGTGAGGAGGTTGCCGCCGAGGTCGGCGGTGGCTTTGCGGGCCTTGGCGGCGCCGTCGCCGGGCCCGGCCCCGTACATGCGGCCCGCGGAGACGCCTTCGCGGGCGGCGGTGGCGACGGCGTTGTGGGCCCAGGCGATGGTGAAGCCCTGCACGATGCCGAAGATGATGAGGATGACGACCGGGAAGATGATCGCCACCTGGATGGGGGCGGATCCGCGGTCGAGGTCGTGCTGGGCGGGCAGGAGGCTGCGGAGGGACATGATGGCGTCTCGATCCCTCTCGGGTCAGCCGCCGAGGATGCCGGAGAGCTTGCCGTTGGCGCGGCCGTAGGCGGCGGCGAGGCCGCCGGCGATGAGGAGCGCTCCGGCGACCGCCGCGACGATGATGACGACGGTGGAGATGGGGCTGTCGCCGCGGTCGTCACCGTCCCTGACTTCCTGCTGGAGGGTCTGCAGGCGGGAGCGGAGCGCGCCGGCGGTGACGGTGAGGGCGGCCTGGGCGTAGAGGAGCGGGCTCTTCACGGTGGTGGTCCTTCCGGTTCGGGCGGCCCCGTCGGGCGGGGCCTGGGGCGGGGTCAGATGGAGAAGATGTTGAGGACGGCCGGGAACGCCATGGCGATCATGACGATGACCGCCAGCAGCGCCGCGGGGGTGTGGAGCTTCTCGCTGTCGGCGTTCGCGCGGGCCGCGTCCGCGGTGAGCAGCTCGGTGGTGAGGGCCTTGGAACGGTTGCGCAGGGTGGCGTAGACGGCGGCGCCGTCGTCGGAGGACAGGCGCATGATGTCGGCGGTCTCGGTCAGGACCGGCAGCTTGAGCTGGGTGCCGAGTTCGTCGAGTGCGGCCCAGGGTGAGGACTTCTCGGTGCGGGCGCGCAGGAGGGCTTCCTGGATCCGGGCGAACGCCCACCCCTGGCCAATGCGGGCGGCGTCTTCGAGGGCCTGGTCGGGAGCGCGGTTGCACATCACCCGGTTGGCGACCAGTTCCATCCACGCGGCGGCCGCGTGCGCGAACTCGGTGCGGGCCTTGGCCGCTTCGGCCCTGACTGCCCAGTCCGGGACGAGCCACAAGACGGGGGCGAGCAGGATGCCGGCGATGCCGGGGATGAACAGGGGCACGGACAGGCCCATCAGGACCCAGCCGATCGCGGGGACGAGCGGGACGAGCAGCCCGAGCAGGGCGAGGGCGACCTTGTTGGTGACGAACTGTTCCGGGGACTGCGCGAGCAGGTCGAGGTCGGCCCGCGGGAGCCGGAGGCGTTCGGCGAGCCGCCCGGCCCACGCCCCGCCCAGCAAAGAGGCCGAGGTGGGGGCCGGCTGCTGGCCGGGGCGCAGCGGGGGCGGGTCGAGGCGGCGCAGGGCGGGGCCCAGGCGGGGTGCGGAGGGGATGATCTCGCGGACGAGGAGGGCGATGCCGCCGCCGACGGCGGCGCCGCAGGTGACGAGGACGGTCTGGCTCACGGGCCCTCCACCGGCTGGGGCTGCTTGACGCGGCTGCGGGGGTCGTTGACCAGGAACCGCGGGACGGGGGTGTGGCTGGCGAGTTTCCGGGTCCACCACAGCACCGCGGCGAACGCCGCACCCAGCAGGGCGAGGACGAGCTGCCCGAGGGCGGTGGCGTAGGGGGCGGTGTAGGGGATGAGGAAGCCGGCCAGGACCAGGGCGGCGCAGATCAGGGTCATGGAGCGCATGGCAGTCCGGGACTTGGCGCGGTCGGCCTCGATCTTGCGGCGAGTGGCGACCTCCTCACGCAGCTGGGCGGAGGTGTCCTCCAGGACCTGCGCGAGGCCGGGCCCTTGGTCGACCGCGGACAGGATGAGCGCGGCGCAGACCTTGTCGGCGATGACGTCGTCGAGACGGCCGGCGAAGTCGCGCAGCGCTTCCTCGGGGGACCATCCGGCTTTGATCTTGTCGGCGAGTTCGGCGATCTCCTCGGTGAGCACGGCCGGCGGGTTCTTCCGGCTGGTGACCAACGCGTTCCCCAGGGCCGGGCCCAAACGGAGGATCTCAGACAGACGCTGGGTCCACTCGGCGAGCGCCTCCAGCTTCACGATCCGGGCCTTACCACCCGACCCGGCGTCAAGAAGCCACGGGACACCGACCACACCAGCGCCCAGGAGCAGAGCGGCGACGAACACGCCGGAGACGAACCACACCACCAGGAACGTCGCTCCGGCGGCGGTGAGCAGGGCGCGGCGGCGGGCCGCCTCCCGCTGCCCGCCAGGGCCGCCGGTCCACGCGGTGCGCAGCCGGGAGACCGGGCCAGTGCCGGGGATCTTGGGGGCGGTCGTGCCGATGGTCGCGACGACCGCGGCCAGCACGCCGCCGGCCAGCAGCGCACCGCACAGGGTCCACCACAAAGCTCCCATCACACACCCCCCGCCCAGGCGTGAACGCCCGGCTGGTCGAGGAGATGGGAGGCGAAGCCAGCCAGCTCCAGGCGGCGCCGCGAGCGCGGGGAGAGCGGGGCCGCGGGAACGGCACGCAGGTCGGCTTCGGAAGCGGGGCGGAAGATCTCGTTGTAGGCGGGACGGCCGTTCTCCCCGATGCCGGTGATCTCCCAGATGTGGGAGACCAGGCGGCGCGGGACGGGCCCGGACTCGTCGACGGACATGAAGACGACGAAGTGCAGGCCGTTGGCGATCTGCCGGTAGGCGAGCTGCTCGGAGAAGTTCCCGCGGGCCAGGAGGTAGAGCTCGGCGATGCGGTCGAAGACGACGTGCGGCTCGGAGGCGTGCATCGTGCACATCGAGCCGGGCCGGTCGCTGGTCAGCGCCTGCATCATCGCGGTGATCTCCGGCCCGCGGACCTCACCGACCACGACGCGCTTGAGCGACATGCGCTTCGCCCGGTACATCAGATCCAGCAAGGTGATCTCGCCGACCGGCCGGCCGTCGACCCGCTCGCCGTTGGACTCCCTCGCCTCCATCGGCACCACCTGCGTGTGGTAGCCGTTCTGGTGCGCCCACAGCTCGAACTCGGTCTCGATCGTGCCGAACCGCTCGTGCTGCGGGATCTCCCGCAGCAGCGCCCGCATCAGCGTCGTCTTCCCGCTGCTCTGCTCGCCGACGACGATCACGTTGCGGCGGGCCCGGACACAGGCGCGCAGCAGGCCCGCGATCGTGGTGTCCATGGCGCCGGCCGTGACGAGGTCGTCGAGGGTGGCGTTCTGCAGGCGGTGGCGGCGGATCGTGACGAACGTCCGCTCGCCGGTGATCTCCGGGTGCAGAGCCTGGAGACGGGAGCCGTCCGGCAGGCGCAGCGCGACGTCCGGGCTCGCGGTGGAGAACGTCCGGCCGGACTGCCCGCTGTTGCGGATCAGGTCCCGCACCAGCTCCTGGAGTTCCTCCTCGGACTCCGCGACCGGATCGGCCTCCACCGGCTCACCGTCACCGGAGTACTTCAGGTGGACCCGGTCGTGGCCGTTGATCCAGATGTCCTCGACCCCGGGATCGTCCAGGTAGCGCTGGAGACGGCCCGAACGGAAGAGCATGTCGAAGACGAGAGCGGCGAGCTGCTCCTCCTCCGCCTGCGTCACCGGGCGGACCTGACGGGCCGCGTCACCCCACACCGCGACCAGCTCGCTGATCAGCGCCCGGGCCCGCTGCTCCCGCACCTTCCCGGCCAGCGCCGGGTTCGCCTTCGCCTCGGCGAGCAGCTGGTCGTTGACCCGCCGCTTCATCTCGCCGGCGGCCTTCGCATCCACCCGTACCCGCGGCGCGAGCCGGGGGTCCCCGGCCGGTGCAGTGCCGGGCGCAGGCAGCCTGTGAGCGGAAAGCGCCACCCCGTAAGGGGCCGTGGCAGCAGGCCGGGCGGGGGCCAAGGGCTGGGGAACAGGGGCGGGGTGGATCGGTTCAGCTCGCACGGATGCCTCCGTTCAGCAGCCGCTGCTGAAGCGGGGAGGCCAGGCGTGCCTGCCGGGTGGCGACGTGCTGGCGGATCGGGGTGGTCGCGTCGAGAGCGGCGCTCATCAGCTTCGACCGCATGAACTTGCTGTTCTCCGGGGCGCCGTCGGACAGGACAGCTGCCTCCTCGGGCCGGTACGGCAGGGTGGCGACGACACGGACGCCAAGCTCGGCCTCGGCCTCCCGCACCCCGTACGCGCCTTGGGTGATGAGGATGAGGCCCAGGGCGCCGGCGCCGCGGCCGGACTCGCCGTCCAGCTGGGCGCGCAGCGTCCTGATGCGGGTGGCGGCGGCGTGGAAGCCGCGCAGGGTGCCGCGCACGACGAGCAGGACGGCGTCCGCGCGCAGGGCGAGGATGCCGGAGGGGCCGTAGGCGCCGGAGCGGCCGAGGTCGACCAGGACGTCGTGCCCGTGCTTCTCGATCCCGGCGAACAGGTCGGCGAGCTGCCCCCACACCGGTCCCAGCCCGGGGGCCTGATCGGGAGAGGTCAGGCCGGGCAGCAGGAGCCGGTTGCGGCCGCTGTTCTTCCCGCCGTCGTCCAGGACGAGCAGCTGGGGCCAGAACGCGTCGACCAGGTCCTGGGTCCGCGAGGACAGGGTCAGGTTGCGCAGGCCCCGGTCGGCTGGAGCGTCGCCGCGCAGCGCGCCGGCGAGGATGGCGCCGCCGTCCGGGTCGCACTCGGCCAGCACCACCCGGCGTCCCTCCTCCAGCGGCCAGGTCCGCAGCAGCGCGAGCGCGGTGGTCGTCGCGCCGGGGGCGCCGGGCAGGCCCGCCAGGGCGATGACGGCCATCACGAGCCTCCCGGAGAGTCGACGACGAGAGCGACGTCGCCGGTCGCGGCCTGCGCCGCGAGGACGGCACCGAACTGGGAGGGCACAGCGACATCGACGACGGTGTCGCCGGTGGTGGCCTGCTTCTCCCCCACCTTCACGATCCGGGCAGCGATCTCCACCGGCGCCGGCCGCTTGCCGTCCTCACCGGCGATCTGCCCCTCGGCGGGGGTGGCGACCACGAGGACCTTGTCCCCCGGGGACAGGCGGGTCGCGGGCATCTGCGACGCCTTCAGCCCGATACCGACGAGCCGCTCGCCCGCCTTCACCAGCGTCCGGGAGGTGGCCTGCCCCTGGGTGAGGAGCGAGCCCGGGGTGAGAGCGACCGCGGCGCGCTTGCCGACGACCTTGTCACGCTCGGCGGCGAGGACCGGCTTGAGAGCGGCATCGAGCTGGACCTGGGCCTCGATCAGATCGGCGTCCTTGATGACGTCACCGGCCTGTACCGGGCGGGCGACCGCGAGGACCGGGGTCCGCTCCCCCGTCGCCTGGAACGCGAGGAACCCGCCGCTGCCGCCGGCCGCGATCAGCGCGATCGCGAGCGCGTACATGCCGGGACGCCGGCGGCGGGCCCTGAACCCGACCACGGCGCCGGGGATCTGCGGGGGCCCCTGCTGGGCGGGCACCTGCCCGGCGGCTGGGGGAACAGCGGTCTTGCTCACGGTCTTTCGCCTCTCCTGAAGGAAACGAGAACGCGCGGGAACGAGGAAGTAGAAAAGGGGGGTGCGGGAGCGCTCGGTCAGCTGCTGCCGACGGCCTGGAGCTCACCGACACGGACATCGACCGTGCTCTGCCGGGTCTGGGTGATCTGCCCGGACTGACCGGTCGTCGCCTGCCAGTCGACGCTCCACGTCGACGTCGCCACCACGTGGTACGGGCCGGTGAGGGACGGCTGGGCATAGCGGTGGCCGCAGTCGGGGGACGGCTTCTTGCCGTAGGCGGCCTTGTAGGGGGTGCCGGGAGTGGTGCAGGTGACGGTCTTCCCGTCACCCATCTGCCACACGATCTTCCGCACCTTCGCCGTCGCCGTGACAGTGATCCCGCCCGCGGACGCCGAGGCCGTGTTCGGGCCGTAGGTCTCCGGACCGCGCTCGGTCCACATGTAGACCGGCATCCCTACCAGACCCAGGCCGCCCGGCTTCGGGACGATTCCGATCTGCGGGCCTCGCAGGACCATCTGGTCGACGGCCCGCTGGGCCAACACGGCAGGATCGACGGCCGGGACCACCGGGCCGGCGGCGCCGCCCACGAACGTCTCGGTGAGCATGGTCGAGCCCCCGCTCGAATCGAAGTACCGGCAGGTCCGGATGTAGAGGACGGCGCCCTTGGCGGGGTCCTGGCCCTCCCAGACGTCGCTGCCGGCGTCCGGCTGGGGATCGACCTTCTCCGCTGGGGTGCACTCTGGCGGTTTCGGCTTTGGCCCCTTGCCTCCGCCTCCTCCCCCGGCATTACCGCCGCCTTTTCCACCGCCCGACCCGGGAACGGTCACCTCCACGCCGCAAGAGAACAAGGTGCAGTTGCCATTGGCGGACCCGTCAGGACCGCTCGCGCGAGCGGTCAGGGAAGGGAGAGCAGCAGTGCTCAGCACGAGGAGTGCGGTTGTCGCTGCTCTGCGGGTCAGCACTTCTTCCCCTGCGGCTCATCGGCGATGACGACCCACCCCTTGTCCCACTTCTCGACGGTCGCCTTGATGACGTACCGAAGGAGCCGGTTGGCTGGCAGGGTGGCGGGCTTGCCTGTGTCGCTGTGGATGGTCTGCCACTGGGTGATGTCCATGCAGCTGGAGATCACGACCTTGGGAACCTTCCGGTCGAGGTCCGCGCTGATCGCCGTCGGGTTGCCGACGATGATGTTGCCGGTGGTCACCAGCCCCTTCTTGTGGAAGTCCTTGGCATCCCGTTCGACCTGGTACTGCGCAACGGCGGCGGCGTACTTCTTCAGGTCGCCAGCCTTGTCGGTCTTGTCGGCGTAGCGCTTCTCCACTTCTCTCCAGTGGGAGAGGTAGGTGGCGATCGCTTCCTTCTTCGCGGCCTCGGCCGGGTCGGCAGGCGTCGGGGTCGGGGTGGGTTCGGGGGCCGTGGTGGTGGTCTGGGCGGGGGTGGTGGCGGGCGGCTTCGGGGAGGCCGGCTCATTGCTGGTGCAGCCGACCGCCATAACGGCGACCGTGCACGCCAATGTGATTTTTCGCCACTGCTTCCGGTTGTTCGTGCGGGTCACTCTCGCCTCCCGTGGCATATGCGGCTGCCTGCCCCCACCTGCGCGAAGACCGGTCGAGGGTAGCGATGCGGCCGCAGGATATGCGCCATACATTACGCAAACGAACGGCCAACTACACAGTTGGTTAGGGGACTTGACAAACTTTCGGCAATCGCGGCTGGATCCTTTCGGAAAGGGGCCGCGGGAATCGGTACGGAAACTCGTGGAATAACGAGGCCGCGCGGTTCGGGTCATCGGATGGGCCTCCACTCGTTGTGGTGAAGCTCCAGCAGGACACGGGCGGTGCGGCCGTCGCGGAACTCGCCCGCCGCGTCCGCGCCCGCCCACACCAGGCGGACTTCGGCGCAGCCGGCGCTTCGGCCGTGCTGGTGGGCGACGGCGGCCTGGACCCGTACGTCGTGGTAGGGGGCGCGCAGGGGGTCGGGGGTGAAGTAGCCGGGCCACTGGGTGCGGCCGGTGCCGGTGGTCTCGGCGGTCCAGATGCGGGTGGCGAGTTCGGTGAGGCGGCGGGCGGTGGCGGGCGGGAGGTCGGTGGGGGTGGTGCGGTCGAGGAGCTGCTGGATGGCGTAGTCGCCGGCCGGTCCGTCGCCGGAGACCGGCTGATCGCCCGGCACCTGGTCCAGGTCCGCGGCCGGGCTGCCTGCGGGGCCTGTCTGCGTAGGCCGGTCTCGCGGTGTCGCGGTGCTCTGGCCGTCCGCGTGAGGGGCGGGGCGGGAGGCGGGGGCGGCCGGGGGTGCAGGGTGCGCGGCGGCGGACGGGGCGCCTGCTCGTGCGGAGCCGGGCCTGGGGGCGGTCGTGCCGCTGTGCAGGAGGACGGCGGTGCCGGCGAGGAGGAGGGCGAGGCCGAGGAGGAGAGGGCGGGCGTGGGAGGGGTGGGGGCGGGTCACAGCAGGCGGGTCCCTCCGGCGAAGCCGTCGTCCCAGAGGGCTTCGGTGCGGACGTTGGTGCCGGGGCGGGGGGCGTTGATCATTTTTCCGTTTCCGAGGTAGATGCCGACGTGGTGGATGGTGGCGTCATTGGTGGGGTTGTAGGCGAAGAAGACGAGGTCGCCTGGTTTGAGGGCGCCGACGCCGGCGGAGGCGGGGATGCGGCGGCCGGCTCCGGCCTGGGCGGCGGCGGTGCGGGGCAGGTTGATGCCGACCTGGGCGTAGGCGTAGAGGGCGAGGCCGGAGCAGTCGAAGCCTCGGATGTGGACGCCGCTCTTGCCGCTGGGGGAACAGCAGATGCCGGTGCTGGGGCCGTTGGCGTTGCCGCCGCCCCAGGAGTAGGGGACGCCTTCCTGGGCGAGGGCGGCGTCGATGACGGTGCGGGCGGTGCCGGTGGCGGGCTGGCCGAGGGGGATGGTGCCGGTGGTCATCTGGCTGTAGCGGTCGATCCAGCCGAGGACGTCTTCGACGTAGGCGGTGGAGTGGTTGTACTGGAAGATCGCGGCTTCGAGCTGGGTGCGGTCGGCGAGGTTGCGGCCGTTGCCGCAGAGGTAGACGGCGGCGCCGAGGGCGGCGTCGTCGGCGTTGTGGGGGTCGGCGACGCGGTCGTCGTTGGCGTCGCGGCCCGAGCCGTTCCAGGTGGAGGGCAGGAACTGGAAGGGGCCGACGGCGCGTTCGTAGACGCGGTCGCCGTCGAAGCGGCCGTTGTCGGTGTCGGGGAAGGCCGTGATGTTGCCGCCCGCTCCGGAGCCGTCGAGGCGGGGGCCGAGGATGTGCGGGGTGATGTCGCCGGCCTCGCTGACGGTGCGGCCTTCGGCGTGGTTCGACTCGATGCGGGCGATGCCCGCGAGGACCGGCCACCGCAGGCCCCGGCAGGCGGGGACCTCTGCCGGGAGGCGGGTGGCGGCGTTCTGGTAGGCGGCGAGCATCCGGGACGGGATGCCCGACACTTCGCCGACCGTCTCGATCGGCGGGGCCGCCGCCCGGGGCAGGGACCGGGCGGCGACGGCAACGAACACGACCAGCAGGACACCGAAGAACGCGACCAGGACCATGCCGCACCCGAGACCGCGCTTCACGACGTCTCCCCAGGCGAAGCCGGCGGCGCCGGCGGTACGGGCGGGGTGGCCGGCGGGAAGGGGTTGGCCGGCGGCGGATCCGCGGGGGGCGGGCCCGGCACCACAGGTACGGGGGACGTGGGCGGCGTAGAGGGAGTGGGCGGCGTAGAGGGGGTGGGCGGCGTGGAGGAGGTGGGAGACGTGGAGGAGGTGGGGGACGTGGAGGAGGTGGGGGACGTGGAGGGGGTGTTGGTGTTGGTGTGGGTGGCGGGGTAGGTGCGGCCGGTCGGTTCGGTGGTCCTGGGGGTGTGGTCGGAGGGACGGCCGAGGCCGAGGCCGGCGCGGCTGTCGGCGGCCCAGCGGCGTCCGGCGCCGAGGTAGTGGTCGCGCTGGCGGCCGAGTTCGCTTCCGAGGTTCACCGCCTGGGTACCGGCGGCATGGCCGGCGCGGTTCCAGGTGGCGGGCAGACCGATCGTGGAGTGGTAAGCGACCTTCGAGGCGAAGACCAGGGCACGGCCGCCACGGGTGGTGCGCAGCGCGGCCTCCAGCCGTGCCCCGGCGGGAACCACACCTTGCGGTGTCCCAGGAGTCTCCTGGTCCTCCGGGGCGTCCGGCTGGTCCCCCGGCGCGGCGGGTGTGCCAGGCATGGGAGGGGTGGTGGGCCGGAGCGGCTTGCCGTCCGGACCAAGGGCGGGAGCTGTGCGTTTGGCGGGCGGAAGGGGCTTGCCGTCCGGACCGAGAGCGGGAGTTTTGGGGTCGGTGGGCGGGAGGGGCTTGCCGTCCGGGCCGACCGGGACGGGCTTGGTACGGGGGCGCTGGGGGCCGATGAGGACCGTGTGTGCGGCCTTGAGGCCGAGCTGGAAGGGGACGAGGGAGGTGCGGGCGGCGTCGGTGGCTTCGGCTGCGAAGCCGGTGCGGCCCAGGAGCGCGGCGTGGGCGGGGGATCCGCCGGCGCGGCCGACGCCGAGGGCGGAGAGCGCCGCGGCGGTCTCGGCGGCCTGGCCGCCCATGAGGTGGCTGCCGCCGATCTTGGCGTGGCTCATGCGGCGGGCGAAGCGGGCGCCTGCGGCGCGGCTGCCGCGGACGATCCGCTTGTACATGACCAGGGCGGTCACGACGAGTCCGTCGAGGATGAGGAGGCGTTCGAGGAGGGTGCTGCTGCTGTCGGTGAAGACGGCCTTGGCGGCGATGCCGAACAGGGGGATGAAGACGGCGGTGGCGACGAGGACGAGCATGCAGCCGGCGAAGTAGCCCAGCCACTTCCACAGCACGCCGCGGCCGGGGCCGGGCAGGATCGCGAGGGGGAAGACGGCGACGGCGCCGACGGCGGCGATCACGCAGCCGAACTGGGCGGCGATCAGGGCCAGGGCCATCGCGACGATGACGAGCGCGATGATGACGGCGGCGATGAGGACCAGGAGCGCGCTGAGGACCTTGTCCCAGTCGGGGGTCATCATCCGGTCCGCGGCCGCTTTGCCTTCCGGGCCGACGTCTTCCAGTGCGGCGAGGCCCTTGTTGACGGAGTTGTAGGCGTCCTCGCAGTGCTTGCGGGCGATCTCTCCCAGCTTGCTGCACGGGCCGGTCTCGGGGCCGGGCTTGGAGGCGGAGCCGATGAGCGTGGTGTGGGCCTTGTAGAGAGGGTCGTCCTTCTTCAGCACGCGGCCGTACTGGATGAGCATGTAGGGCTGGACGACGAGGGTGTCGGTGAGGGTCTGGGTGATCGGCACGGACACCTCGGCGGGGTTGACTGGCTTCTCGCCCTTCAGGCAGATGTCGCGGGCCTGGCCCATCACCAGCTCGCACTTCTCCGCCCGGGCCTTCTGGTCGGCGGCGGTGGCACGCTCGCGTTCCTGGCGCAGGCAGAACTCCTGGAACTCGCCGGTCATCATCGCGCAGGGGCCGGTCACCACCCGGGGGCCGGCGCTGCCGGCGTTGGTGGTGATGACCGCGGCTTCCAGCGCGACGCGCTGGGTCTGCTGGACCGGTCCTTCGTAGCCGAGGAGGATCGCGGGCTGGACCAGGGTGGTGGCGGTGACGGCGGAGATCAGCAGGGACAGCAGCAGCTCACCGGCGCCGCGGGCGACCCGGCCGCGCATGATCATGACGAGGCCGAAGACGAACGCCCACGCCAGGGTGATCCCGGCGATGCCGAGCGGGCCGATGATGTCGCGTTCGTAGGCGTCGGCGACGTGCTGGGCCGGGCTGGTGAGCTTGTCGATGATCGGGAAGTGGTAGACCCGGTCGATCAGCCAGCAGGAGAACCCGGTGACCGTGCGGGAGAGCGCGAACAGGCCCGAGGCGAGGAAGTTGCGGATGATGTCGCCGACACCGAGGTAGCCGCCCATGGAGGCGGGGTCCTGGTCCTCCGGGGCGTCTTGGGCGGCCTGCTGCTGTTCCATCGGGTCGAGGTCGTAATGGTCGAGGGGGACGCCCTCGGAGGAGGTGACGTTCAGCGGGCCGAGAACCCCGCCACCCCCGTCAGGCGTGTCGGCGGCCGCGGCGACCCCCTCCCCCGCCGCCCACAGCACCAGGACGAGGGCAGCGGTGACGAGACCACGGTGGCGCGCCAGGCGCCCCAGGCCGCTGGCCTTCACCGGTACTCCTTCCGGGCCCGGGCACCGGTCCGGGTGCGGGCGACGACGGTCAGGCCGGCGGCGACCGGGAGCAGGAGCAGCGCCGTCGTCCACACGCTCGGCGCGGCCGGTCCGGCCGGCACCGGTCCCTGCCCCGGGCCGGAACCGGCGGCGTCGGCGGGGGTGGCCCGGTGGGTCTCGCTGGCGGGGGTGGTGAAGGCGTCGCCGGTGCGGGGCCACCACGCGCCGGTGGCGGTGGTGTTGGCGGCGGCGACCGCGGCGAAGAGTACGGCGGTGAGCAGCAGGGTGGTGAGCAGGCGGCGGGCGCGGGCGGTGCGGGAGGCCGGGGCGAACGTGTCGTGCGGGGTCATCGGGTGCCTCCGGTGGTGGCCGGCGCGGTCAGGGCCGGGGCGGCGGGTTCGTAGCGGGAGGGGGCGGGGGCGGTCTGGGTGTCCGGGCCGGTGGGGGTGGTGTAGATGCCGTCGGTGATACGGGTGAGGCCGGGGACGAGGACTTTGAAGCGGCCGGTGTTCATGCGGGGGTCGCGGGCGAGGAACTCGCCGGCGCGTTCGGGCCGGCCGTAGGGGGAGAGATCGGTGGTGACCATGCGGAGGAGTTCCTCGTCGTCGCCGGGCAGGCCGAGCCAGGTCAGGCCGCGGGCGGCGAGGACCGGGTCGGCGGTGCGGGCGAGGAAGCGGTAGGCGAGCAAGCCCTGGGTGGTGGAGGTGCCGAGTTCGAGGACGTCGTGGCAGCCCAGTCCGACGCCGGCGCCGTGCTTGCGGCCGTCGTAGACGATCTCGTCGATCAGCGCCTGGCCTTCGGCGGACGAGGTCAGCCAGTACGCCTCGTCCAGCGGGAGGAGGGTGAAGCGGGGGTCGGTGAACGCGGTCTCGCGGGCGATCGCGGCGATCAGGTAGAGGACCGCGCGGCCGATGAGAGCCTCCAGGGGCTGGGCGCGCAGGAGTTCGGGGTTGGTCGCGGCCTCGCGCGGGGGCAGGGTCAGGCCGGTGGTGGTGATGACGACGAAGTCGGAGGTCAGGTCGCCGGCCAGGTCCAGCGGGGGCAGGGCGGGGTCGAACACGGCGGCGGCGAGCGGTTCGTCGGCCGCGACCCGCAGCCACTCCACCAGCGCGGCGGCGCGCTGTCCGCGGGCGCTGTCCTCGCGAGCCATGTCCTCCAGGGCGTCCAGGACGAGCGCCATCGATCGGCCGGGGGCGGCCGCGGCCCGCTTGACCGCGGTCTTCAGCAGGGCGCCGTGCTCGGTCATGGCGCCGACGCCGAGCTGCACGGTCAGGTAGGACAGGGCGTAGCGGGCGCCGGCCTCGGGGTCGGCGAACACCCTGAGGGGGTCGATGGACATGTCGGCGGTGGCGGCGTCGACGACCTGGCAGCGGCCCGGGGCGGCGGAGCGGGCGAAGCGGGCCCACTCACGGGACTTGGTGCGGTCGATCGCGATGGCGCGGCCGCCGCGGTCGACGACCGAGGAGGTGATCAGCTTCAGGAGCGTGGACTTGCCGCCGCCGAGATCGCCGGCGAGCGCGAACGACGCGGAGGCGTTGCGGGCGGGGGCGTCAGCGATGTTCAAAAGGACCGGGGAGATCGTCCCCAGGTCCTGGGAGTAGCCGACCATCGCGCCCGTAGGGTCGCCGAAGGACTGCCCGTGCAGGGCGCCGTGCATCGCCCAGTCCTCCCCCAGTTCGTGCTGCACGTACTGGCGTACCGCCGGCGGCGTCACCGTGGCGGGCAGGCCGAGCGTGAAGAGTTCCTCCTGCCCGCCGACGGGGCGCACGAGGCGGTAGTTCGCACCCTTGAGGCGGGCCTGGACCGCGGCGGCGCGCTGGTCGCACTCGGCGGGGGTGGCGCCCCAGACGGTGAGGGCGGTCACCGACTGCACCTCGACCTCGACGCTGGACCTGGAGGCGCGGGCACTGAGGTCGCCGAGGTCGTCGGCGGCGTCGTGCAGGGCGTCCGGCAGACCGGTCGCGCGGCGGGCGGCGTACTGGTCGGCCTGGTCGACCAGGTCCCGCTTCTTCTTCGTCACCGCCTCCACGACCTTCTCCGACGCGATGGTGGTCAGGTCGACGGTCCAGTCGACCGCGAACGGCATCCGGTCCAGCTCCGCGAAGAACTCCCCGCCCACGGCCGTGAACCGGGCGGGCATCTCCGCCAGCGCGAGGTGCGCCTGGTAGGAGGTGCCGGCCTCGGAGTCGACCTGGAGCCAGCGCCGTCCCGCCACGCTCCCCCACACCCCGCCGCTCCCCCGGCCCTGACCGGTCCGGGCCGGGCGCCGGGCGCTGCTGGGACCGGCGGCGGTCTCGGGGCGGCCGCCTTCGAGGAGGCGGACCTGGCCGAGGTCGGCGTGGGACGGGGACCGCAGCCTCCCGCCCGTCATCCGGCTGCCGCGCAGCGGGGAGCGTTCGGCCTCGCCGAGAAGTTCGCCGTCCAGACCGCGGCCGACGGCGTGCTGGTGCATCCACACGATCTCCGCCGGCGTCGCCCGCCGCAGCCCGACCCCGCCACCGAGCTCGGCCTCGACCTGCCCGGCCCGCTCACGGTACTCAGCCACCTCGCCGGTGCCGACCGGGGCCGGCGGCAGGCCGAGCAGGCCGGCGAGCTCCGACCAGGCGGTGCCGGCCGTCGCCTGCCACTGCCCGCGCCCGCCGACCGCCGGGAGCGGCACGGCCAGCCACAGGGTCCTGCGGTACATGTCGACGGGCTCGTCGAGGTCTTCACCCGCCAGCAGCCGCAGCTGCGCCTCGGCGACCTCCGCCCACGCCCCGTGCCGCCGGTAGTCGACGCCGTCGAGGGTCGCCTGGACCACCTCGCCGGCGTCGATGCGGGCACACAGCCCGAACAGGCGGGCCCGGCCGGGCAGGGAGCGGACCAGGGAGGTGACATGGGCGGTGATCTGCTCGCGGGTGCGGTCGGGCATGTAGCGCGAGCCTGCCGGGGTCAGGGACCACACGGCCCAGACGGTGCCGCTGGCCGACCACACCAGGTGGTCGACGATGTGCCGCAGGGAGAGCTTCATCGGACTGCTGCCTTCGATCGGTCATGGAGCATCTGCTGCAAGGGAGTCCGGGCCGGGCCCCCGCCCGCCCCGGCCGGAGCCGGGACGGAGCGGGAGCGAAGCGGACGGGACACGGAGGCCGCGCCGCTCGGACGGCGCGAAGACGTAGGCCGGGCGGTTCGCCGGGAAGCGGCCGCCGGACGGGGAGCGGAGCGGGAGGAGCTGGTGGTGTGCTCGATCAGGACGGTCCCGGTCAGGTGGCGGGCCTTGAGCGGGCGGGCGGTCTTCCCGCCGATCCGGCCATGTCTGGGCTGGAGCGCCCGCCGGGCCAGGCCGTAGAGCACCCACAAAGGCGCGCGGCCGCCGATCCGCTGGGCGCGGGCCGCCCACACCAGAACGCACAGGGCGATCGGCGGGATCGGGCCGAGGCCGGACCACCAGGCGAAGGTCTTGACCAGGACCAGGACGCCGAGGGCCGCGATGACGAGCTGGCCGGCGTTGTAGGGGCCGAACCACAGGACGAAGTCGCCGAGCTTGCCCAGGACCCACGGGTAGGTGCGGGCCCGGGTGTAGTTGCGGCCGATCCGGGGCGTGGGCCCGGCGGAAGTCGCACTCATCGCCGCGGGACCGCGTCAGCTGCCCGACGCCGGCGGCGCCGACGGCGCAGGCGTCTGCGTGGAGACGTTGCTGATCGTCTCCTTGAACGCGTTGGCCAGCACGTCCTTGGACTGGTAGATGCCCAGGCAGACGACCAGGCCGATCAGAGCGCCGATGCCGGCCTTGAGGCTCATCTTGGTGCAGACGGCGACCAGCACGGCGAAGAGGATGGCGACCATCAGGCCCTTCTCGGCCCAGGTCCCGCCCACGGTGAGCAGGTGGTCGCCGATCTCCTCGATCGGGACGGCGAGAACGACGGGGGTGGTGTCCATGACGGGGTTCCTCCGGGAAACAGGGGTGGGTGGGGAAGGGAGAGTCAGGCGCGGGGCGCGGACTCGGGGGCGGGGTCGAGGGAGGCGATCTCCCAGCGGCCGTCGCGGGCGGTGAGCGTGAGCGCGTACGCCATCGGCCAGATGCGGCCTGCGGAGTCGGTGGCACTGACCTCCGCGCGCACCCGCGCACTCGCCCCGGCCTGCCCCACGGGCGGGGTGCGGCCCTGGGAGAGGACCTGGACGATGTCGACGACCGCGAACGGGCTGCCGGGGCGGGCCAGGAGCGTGCCCGGGGCGAGGTAGCGCTCGACGCCGTTGTCGGCACCGAGGAACGCGGCCAGGAACCCGCCGACGGTGTCGGTGAGCGCGGTGTCCTCGATCCGGGCCGTGTACGGCGAAGCCGGGGGCTGCCCCGGCTTCGGCCCGGCGGTCTCCCGCGGCGCACCGGCCACGTACCCCCGGCCGGCATTGGTGCCGGTTTCGGTGACGGGGACGGTGAAGTACCGCAGGCCCCGCACCGACTCCTCGTCGGGTACGTCCGGGGCGGTGTCCGCGAGCCGGGCGGCGACCGTCACCGCCCACGCCCCGCTGTTCTGCCGGGTGGTGCGGACGGTAGCGGTCTGCATGACCGCGACGGGCCTGCTCCCCCACCTGGGGGTCTGCACACCGGGCGCCAGGAGCCGCAGCTGGGTGAGCTCCGGGGAGGACTCGGCGGCCGTGCCGGACTCCAGCCACAGGCCGAGGACCATCTCCGCGAACCCCGCCGGCCCGCTGTCGGCGCTGCCGCTGTCGGCGGGCCGGACGGCTGCGGGACGGGTGGCGGCGGCCTGGCTGACCGCCACCGGGGCGGTGCGGGCGGAGGCGATCAGAAGGGCCGCGGGGCCGGCGGCGAGCGCCGCCCACACCCCGGCCCGTACGAGGAAGGCGCGGCGCCCGCGCAGCGGCGCGACACGAGGGCGGTCTGCCGGGCGGGGGTCGCGGGGGGCCCAAAGCCAGGAGGGCGGAGGCATCCGAGAGGCTCCTTGAAGAGGTCGGCGAAGCTGATGCCTCACTCTTCGACGACCACCTCACCACCCCGCTGACCACCAGACCCCCCGGGCCGTCACAAGGCCATAACTCCGCATGGTGAGCCCCGTGGTAAGTGGCCGTCGGCCTGGTGGTCAGCAGCGTGGTAAGCGACCTGGCCTGGGGTTTCCTCACTTACCACGGCTGGTCAGATCCCTCTGGGGAAGGCGGGGCGGGGCCTTCTCAGAACACGGCTGCGCCGACGGCAAGGCGCTACGGACGAGAGCGGGAGCTTGCCGCCGGCGCAGCCTGATGCCTCGGACCGATCATGCCTGTGCGGCCGGTCTCTTCTTCTGAGCCGGCTCTCTGCCTGTGGAGGGTCGTAAGGTGGCGGCGGGCGTCCCGGAGTCACTAGTCCTGACTCCGGGACGTCCGCTGCGTCACCCGCGGGTGGTGCTGGGGTAGCCGGGTTGAACGCGGAGGCGGTGACGACGGTGCCGTCGTCGAGGAGGACGGAGCCGTTCGCGAGGTCCGGGTGCGTGCGCGGGTGGTGGTACTGAAGGGGGCCCGCGCTGTCGAGGAGGGCGGCGAGAGCGTCGTCGACCACAGCCTCGGTGCGCAGGGCGACGTGGACGCAGGGCGAGCCGTTCTCGTCGTAGACGTGGAGGCTCTCGGCGTCCCGGGTCCAGTCCTGGCCGGCCCACCCGATGAGGTCGCGGACACGGCGGGCGAGGTCGTCGGCCGGGCGGGTGCACGGCTTGGCCGGGTACGCGCTGCTGGGGCCGTCGGTGTAGGCGTGGCTAGCGTAGAGCTGCGTGCCGAGCCACGACCCGCTCACCGTGACCTCCTGGAGGATGCCGTGGTGGCTGGTGTGTACGAGCTGCTGGCCGAGTGCGGCGCCGATCCGGTCGAGCGGGCCGATGGCTTCGCCGTAGGGGCGGCCGATCTGGTCCAGGAGCCGGACGCCCGGGGTGAGGGTGGGGTGGAATCCGACGCGCAGCCCCGGAGCGTCGCCGAGGTGGTCCAGGAGGTCGGCGGTGGCGGTCATCAGGTCGGGGAACCGGTGCAGGTGCGGGGAAACCGTCATCGCGCGTCTCAGGCCGGGGCGGTGGTGGGGGTCTGGCTGGCGAGGCGGGCGCGGTGCTCGTGGGTCTGGTCGAGGGCGTCGCGCAGGCGGGCGGCCTCCGCGTCGACGGCGTCCGCGTCGAGTTGGTACAGCTCGACCGGCGGGTGACCGGCGGTCAGGATCCGCTCCTGGTAAAGCTGTTCCATCGACTCGATGGGGAACCAGCCGACGCGAGCGGCGGCACGGGCGGCTTCGGACCATGCGGTGATCGCGGTCCGGGCGGCGTCGACCGCGACGACGTAGGCGTGGTGGGCAGCGTGCCAGGCGGTGGCCGTGCTCAGCGCCTCCCAGCGGACCTCCACCAGGTGCCGGGCCCGGTCCCGGTCCCGGCGGCCGGCCTGCTCGGCGACCTGGGTGGTGGCGAGGGTGTTGTAGGCGTAGGCGGTGAGGCATGCGGCGAGATACAAGTCCGTCGCCGCGCCGATGCCAGTGCCGGTGCCGTCGGGGTGCTCCTGGAGGTAGTGCTTCTCACCTCCTCAAGAACGCGGGCTTCGGCCTCCTCGTCAATGCCGGTCATTCTGGCGATGGTGGCGAGCGTCATGGCGGTTCTCTTCGGTCGGTCCGCGGGGGCGATGCCCCAGGCCTTGAGGTCGGCGTAGATGAGTGAGCGAGCAAGGCTGAGGACGGCTTCGTGGATGTCGTCACGTACTTCCCAGTGGGTCCGCAGCAGGCGGACCCAGTGGAGATGGGCGAAGGTTCGCTCGACAACCCATCGGGCGGTGCCGAGGCCGGATAGGTGAGAAACACCGCGTCCGGCGATGAAGGGTTTCACTCCCAGGGCCCATGTCGGTGTGCACGTCGGAGTACGCACCCAGGTACGGATGAACGTGCCCAGGTGGACAGCCATTCAGCCGTGGGTCTTCTTCGCGGGAGAGCAGTGGCATGAGCTGGGGACAGGGATGATCGCCTCATGATGCGAGGTGCCTTCGACGACGTCCCTCTGGCCGCGCTCTTTCCTTTCCTGACGCCCGCGGATGTGGACTCCTTGAACCAGACAGCCAGCACGGTCGATGCGGCTCGTGCAGGCAGAACCACGGCGGATTGGGAGTGGGTACTGGAGCATGCTGCCTTCGCAGACTCGCAGCCCGGGATGCCGGTCGTCCTTGGGTTGGTGGTGATCGAGCACGCTGCTGGGGGCGACCAGCTGGAGTTCTTGTTGCAGGTGGTGAGGACCGGCCCGGGCCAGCTTGTGGTTGACGCGGCGGTGAACGTGGCTTGCTGGTGCGAGACCGATCACGCCACGCATGACGTCGACGCCCTCAGGCTCGCGGTCGGCGAGACGACTTCGTTGCCCAATGCATTCCGTGCCGGCGCTGAACGTCTGACCGGCTGGCTGGCCGATCCACACGACGCCGACCATTGGCGCGCCCAAGAGGGACTACCTCCCCGGCGGATCGCCTGACGGCCCAGCCGGGCACGTTCACCTGTACGCCGACAGCCCAGGTCAGACGCTGGCACTTGTCACGGTTGGCTCTGTTGGTTGGTTTCGGTTCTGGCACAACTTCTGTGGTGGCGAGCCGAATCTGGATGGCTGAGGCCGGAGCTCGTCTGGGACCAGCAGGTCAGCGGCTTGGCCGACGACAGACACAGGCCCGGCCGGCGTAGCTCCACAGAAGTTATGCCAGAGCCTTGGTTTCGAGAACGTCTGTTGCTCAGTGGCAGGAACGCTCTTTTCCTCCTGGAAGTGATGTTGCCGAGATTCGGGAACGCCTGCGTGCTGGTGTCAGGACCGTGGTTGTGCTCGGCCCGGGGCGCGCTGATCTGGCCGGACATGGTGTCCTCGCGGGAGGGGGCGTGCTAACCCGTTCGCGTGGCATGCTCCCGGCCGCGTACGTTCCGCCTATGACCAGGACGACGCCGGCCAGGCCGGTCGCAGTGGAGGCTGTGTTCCCGGAACTGGCGGCATACCGGGGGCGGACGACCCGCCTGCATCCGCGGCCGGGGCAGCCCGGGCGGCACGACAGCCATGTCGGCGGGCCGCTGTTGTGGCCCGGCGACGAGCCGTGGCCGGTCTGCCACGAGCCGCACGAGCCCGAGACCGAGGGGTACGCACCAAAGGAGATCCGCGCCGCCCGGGCCGCGAACGCGTGGCCTCGGAGCAGCCCGTGGCCCGGTGCCGGCAGCCCCGGGGAGGGAGGGCCGGCCCCTTTCGTGGGGCTCGCCCAGTTCTTCGGCCGGGACGTCCCCGGTCTGGCCGCCGGTCCCGGCGGCGCTGACCTGGTGCAGCTCTTGCGCTGCCCGCGCACCCACGGCCCGTACCTGGAGCGCCGGTACCTCCTGCGGTGGAGGCTGGCCGCGCAGGCGGAGCGAGCAGACCGCTTCCTCGACGCCGCGCCCGAAGTGCCGCTGCTGCGGTGGGAGGACGAACTTCCCGAGCCCTGTGTCGTGCACCCCGAGGAGGTGGACACCTATCCGTGGGCGGAGGACGACACGCTGCCCGCGGCTCTGATCGCCCGCATCGACGCCTGGGACGATGCGCAGACGGCGGAAGGCGGCCGCGACGCACCGAGCTACCAGGGCGCTCTGTCGATCCCGCCGGGCTGGCGCGTCGGCGGCTTTCCCAGCTGGGCGTCCACGGGCCCGATGGACATCACCTGCGCGTCCTGCGCGGCCCCGATGCGGCTCCTGCTGACGGCCGGGGGCGACGAGATGGACCCCGACTCGCACAGCTGGATGCCACTGGAAGACCGCGATCCGTCGCTGCAGGGGATGGCCTCGATCCGGGGCGGCCAGTCCGTCGCCCAGCCCACCCGGCTCCGCTTCGGCCGTGACCGAGACCTGCACGTCTTCACCTGCCCGGCCGACCCGGGACACCCGCCCCAATGGGTGCTCTCCTGATCCGCTCCAAGGACGACAGGTCCGGCCGGCGCGCACTGCTGCGAGCCGTCGACACTGTTCCTAGATCTCGCCGATGTCCCCCCGCGACAACCAGCCGTGAGCATTCCCGGAATTCGGCTGCAACCGTTCCTGCAAGCGGCCTATATAGCCAGTCGGCTTCGCGCATACGGGCCGGTGACATCACCACAGGGTGGAGATCCGGGCCGGGCGTGGTGTGGCCAGAGTCACCGTCCTGGACGGGCCGCCGGGCGCGGAGGGTGTGGTGTCGCGGTTGGGCGTAGGTCTGCTCAGGGCCGGATGTGTACACACGGGGATGCGCTGGGGCGGCCTCAGGCGAGAGCGCCGCCCTGGGAGCGGACTGTCTTTCTGCCGACCTGTCGGGGCTCGATGGTGCGAGGGTCTACTGCTTCTCCGGGTGCTCCTTCGCGGTAGAGGCCGTTTGGTTCGGCATCCCGGTCATGAGGGAGCAGGTAGAAGACGCGCCGCTTCTGCAGTCCGCTGTCAGGATCGGCTTCGGCGGTGTCGCTGAGTTCGGTGAACCCGATCATGCGGCCGTCACGGTGGTAGCGGGGCTTTCCGCGGCGCCTCGGTGTTTTGTCGAGGGCCTGGCGTACGTAGTCGAGTTGTGAGGGGTCTTCCAGCCACACCACTTTGTCCTCGTGGGTGAGATCGCTTGGTGTCAGTAGCGAACTCATGGCTTCAGTCCCTTCTTCATGTCATTCATCAGCAGGCCCAGTACCACGTCCGGCCTCCGTATCGGGCCGGCCGTCACAGGCTGCGGCTTGCTTACTCGACTCATACTTGCTGTCCATCGTAGGCGGGTCGGTCGTCGGGTGGGGGCGACGCGTACTGGCATCGGTCGCGACTCCCGCCGGAGGGTTCTCGTCATGAGACTGTCTCCTCGGCCAGCAGCGCGAGCCCGGGGTAAAACTTCTGTCCGTTCGAGCGGAGCATTTCGCTGGGCGATGCGACGCCTACCTCGGCGCGGATGCGGGTTGCGAAGGCGCGGGTCGTGGCGGGGCGCAGGCCTTCGCCGTCTTGGCACCAGGCGCTGTAGGCGCGGTATAGGGCGCCCTGCTCGACTCTGAGATCGCGGGGCTCGTCGAGTTCGGCGCCTGTGGTGCAGCACTCGGCGAGGAAGCGGCCGATGTGGTCCTCGGTGGTGGCGTAGGCCTGGGTGGCGCTGCGGACCACGCTGGGACCGGTGAGCGGTGGTTTCGTCGTGAGGTAGGCGGTGGCTCCTTGGATCATCCAGTGAAGGATGCCGGGGCCTTCTTCGTGGACGAGGATCTCTGCCAGGTTGTCGATCTTGCGGTGGTCGGGGACGACCTTCTCGAACGGGATGAGGCGGATGCGGCGCCAGAAGGCGTGGCCGCCGGTGCCGACCTCAGGGCGGTGGTTGCCCAGCAGCCACAGCTTGTGGGTGGGTTCGAAGCTGAAGAAGTCCTGGCGCATGCGGCGGGCTTTGAGCCGGTCTCCGCCGGTCAGGAGTTTCACGCGGGCTTCGTCGAACTTGTCGTGGGGCTTGAGCTCACTGCAGACGAATAGCCGGCGTCCGTGAAGCTCGGTCAGCTCGGTCGAGTGTTCGTTGAATTTGCCCCGTTCCATGAGGAAGCCGGGCGGGGCGACGTCGGCGTAGTCGCCGAGGATCTTGATCACGACGTCGAGCAGCGCGGACTTTCCGTTGGCACCGACTCCGTAGAGGAAGGGAAGGACCTGGCCGCCGACGTCGCCGGTGATGGAGTAGCCGAGAAGGAGATGAAGGAAGTTGATCATCTCCTTGCCCTTGTCGTCCTCGCCGAAGGTCTGGGTGAGGAAGCTTTGGAACCGCGGGGTGGGCATCGCCTCGGGGGCGAGGTAGGTGGCACGCGAGTGGAGGTCGCGCGTGGGGTCGGGCTTGTGCAGCTGTCCTGTGCGCAGGTCGACGACTCCCGCCGGGGTGCACAGGGCGTACTTGTCGCCGTCGAGGGTGTCGGGGTCGAGGGCGAGTTCGGGTGAGGCCTTCGCCTGGGTGAGCATGGCCTTTACGCCGGAGGTGGACATGGTGCGCTTGCGGTGCTGGGCCAGCTCCCGGTCGGTGAAAACGCCTCGGGGGTCGTGGGCGGGGATTTCCTCGGCCATGTCTCCCGCTGCCCAGATGGCTGCCTTCTCTCCGCCTGTCCTCTTCCAGCGGTACTCGTCCCACACGTACCAGCCCAGTCCTTCGACGTGGCGGAAGCGGTCGTGGTGGAGGTGGGCGAAGAGCTTTGCGTTGCCGCGGTCGCTGAGGTTGTTCAGAAGGCCGGCCTGGATGAAGTCCATGGCTCCGGTGGCAGGGAGGGTCTTGGACTGGGCGGGAAGGGGGGATGCAGGTGCAGCAGCCTCGGGGGCGAACGCGGCGAGCTGTTCGGCTGCTGCTTGGGCGTTGAACCCGGAGCTTCCGGCGATGCTCATGTGCGTTCCTTGGGGTGGATCGGTCGGGCAGTGCCGGCTCGCAGGCCGGTGTCAACGATGCGGGTGTTCCTGCGGTTTTGGTGTGGCCTTGCCTGGGTGGCTGCCGCAAGGAGGAGGTTTCTGCATTCGGTCTGGTCGAGGTGGCCTGCCTGCGCCAGTCCTCCTGCGGTGAAGGCTGCCCGGTTGAGCTTCTCGGTGAATGCCATGCCAGCGGGGCTGGTCCCGCAGGCACGGACTTCGTCCAGCAGCTTGTCGAGGACGCGCCGTCCGTCGCCTGCTGATCGCAGGGAAGGCCGCGGCCGTGTGGAGGGCATGGGTGGCTGCGGCGGCGTGGCGGCGGTGTGAAGGCTGTGGCCGGTGCGAGTGAGTTCGGCGACGAGCCAGAGAGGCAGGAGCGCTGGTTTACGGGCACCGGGCAGGGCCTGGTACTGGCCGGCCCGCGTCCGTGTGCCGGGGGCGACGATGTAACCGCTGGCGGCGCGGATGTCGACCTGCCAGGCGAGCGCTGCTTTAGTACCGGAGCCGCTGGAGGACCTGAACTGAGGGCCGCTGCGCAGGGTCCGGTACCAGATGTGCATGCCTCCTGAGGGAGTACGTACGCGGAGGGTGGCTGTGTCGTCGGCAGGGTTGAGGCGCTTGCGGTAGGCGGCCAGCAGAGCGAGCGTATCGAATCCGCTGCACAGGCCTGTCAGGTCGACCGCCTCGTGAATGGAGATGCCTGGGAGGAGGCGCTCTCGTCCGGGGATCTCAGAGCTGTGAGTGTCGATGTCTATGACGACGAGGCCAGCCGGGCCGCAGGCGACGCCGGTGCCGAAGCGGGGCTCGGTCGTCCACCACTTTCTGATGGTCTCGGGGTGGGTGGTTGCTGCGTGGAATCCGTGGCACCAGCCTCCCCTGGAGTGACAGGGGCAGTTCTGTGGAGCGTGCTGAACTCGGCTGCACTCGGTGCAGTTGGGTGCGGGGGTTTTGGCCTGGGGGACCAGCGGATGGACGGGGTACCCCTGTCGTGCCAGCCACAAAGCAGCCTCCAGTGAGGTCCTTCCGGTCATCGCCGTCGACGGCTGATCCGCGGGTGGGACGGGCACTGGTCTTCCTTGGCAATGGGTCGGGGTAAGTGTGGGGCTCTTGGTCTTCAGCCGGGAGCTTCCTGGCATCTTCACAAGGGACTGAAGGGACTGAAGATCTACTATGCCGGAGACTAGCGCAGACCGTGCACGACTCGCCCATTGCGTGAGCTCTCTTTACAAGTTGAGTCCCTTTGGTCCCTCAGTCCAGTTGTTCTGTGGCGATTTACCCCAAACGTCCCCTATCAGGGAAGGCTCGAGTCCCCCGTTCGCCCCTCACCCCCTGACTGGGTCTCGCCTTCAGCCCCTCCGCCCTCCCCGCGCAAACACTCAGTCCCTCCTCAGGACCCCTCCCCCTCTCCCGAGCCCCTCTCCCCCTAGCTAGGGGCTGGGCAGCGTTCCGTAGCTTTCGGTCCCTCTCGCTTCGGTCACTACACAAACCTGCTGGGGGGGGGGCACCTCTTCGGTTCTCCAGGGACTGAAGGGACTCAATTTTCTAGTTATGAGCTACACAGATACATACAGCTGTCTCGCCCCCGCGCATACGCGCACGCACTAAGCACGGAAGTACCGAACTTGAGTCCCTTCAGTCCCTCCCTTGAGAGGATCATCCCTCTGACCAGCACTTTTACTCAGGGACTGAACCTGCAGGGACTGAAACACAGGCCAGCCCCCGAGTAAACAAACAGGCAATTGGGAGCTGGCACTCTCCAGTTGAGGCATATGCCTTCAGTCCCTCGGTGCAGCCCCAGGGGCTCTCAGGGACTCACCGATGCCAGCACTCCCCCGGCAAGGGACCAGAACAACCAGCGAAACATCTACGTGCGGACTCTTTCCAAGTTCAGTCCCTTCAGTCCCTGGCGCACCTCGGACCCGGGGCTACCAACGCTCTGCCCTCAGTAGCCCAGGTCGGGCCAAGAAGTCATATCCACTTATTTCTGAACATTTTCGTTGTATAGGTGAGCCACGGAAGACTGAGTTGATAAGGCCAAAGCATGCACAGACTTGTGGCCGCATCCGTTCACGAAGTGGTGAAGACAAACCGGAGACACAGCAGGAACACGCCGCCTGGCGCTGCTGCCCGTCACTGCCTCCTTGCCGATGGACTGCGCCCTGCCTGACGGCCGTGCACCGCAGCATGAACCTCACCATGAGGCAGCGGGAGCCCCTGCTCTGCATCTCTCCGGCGCAGTTTTGCCGCGGCATCCAGGGGCCCAGTGCTTTGCTTGGCTGACAAGCTGGCACCGGACCGGCATGACGGCTTCAGACAGAGCAACATCCCTGAGTGCCTGGGTCCGAGTAATCCTTCACGCCCAGAGAGGCCAGACCCTGAGCAGCTCCCACCAGCCTGCATACGGGCTGGCCCGGGCGGCCAAAGTTCATGGCACTACACAACTGCGACCGCCAGTAGGTCATCGGATGTGAGGGCTTGTGGGTCGGGTGCGCCAGCGGTGGGTGTACCAGGCTGCGGACGGTGACGATGCCGGTGGCCAGAGCGATGAAGAACTCGACGCAGCTCCGGCGGTGCTCGGTGTAAGTTCTGCCGGGTGGAGATCGGGGAGTTGATTGGGGCGGGGCGGACAGCGGATGTGTTCGTCCTCGACGACGACCGGGTCGTGCGGCGCTACCGCGACGGTGAGGACGCCACCGGTGAAGCAGTCGTGATGGCGTACCTGGCCGAGCACGGGTATCCGGTGCCGACGGTATGGCCGGGCGCGGCGGCCGATGAGTTGGTGATGCAGCGGCTGTCGGGGCCGACGATGCGTGAGGCGCTGGTTGCAGGCATGCTCAGCGGCGAGCAGGCCGGCGAGTTGCTGGCCGATCTGCTGCTGCGACTGCACGCCATCCCGCCCCGGGCCGGGGCCGACCCCGCCCACCGCATCGTCCACCTCGACCTGCACCCGGAGAACGTCTTCCTCACCCCCGACGGCCCCGTGGTGATCGACTGGGCCACTGCCCAGGAGGGACCTCCCGGCCTGGACACCGCGATGGCCGCGCTGATCCTCGCGCAGGTAGCGCTCACCATGCCGGCCGCTGCCGGGATCGCCCGGACTGTCCTCCCCTCCCTGGTGCGTCGACTCGGTGGCACCGACGGCATGCTGCTGCCTGAGGCCCGGGCCCGGCGGGCCGCCAATCCGACCCTCACCCAGGAGGAGATTGCTGCCCTCGACGAGGCGGTCGCCCTGATCCTGGCGGCAGGAGCCGATGCCCATGACGGCGTCCTCCAGTAGCAGGTGAGCTGGGGCTATCGGATGCGGGGGCTGGTCGGTCGGGTGTCCCAGTGGTGGGTGTACCAAGCCCGGCGGATCAGGCGATGAGGCGAGGGCCTGTCCGGTCTGCCCCATGTAGTTCTGTATCGGAGCCTGCACCATGACGGCCAGCAGCCGCGCAGGCTCGCCCGATCAGCCTGCGCAGTCTCATAGTGTGCTCATGGATCGTTTCGTGGGTCAGGGCCGCCTTGAATGGTGGGCTAACCAGTCGACTTGCCTTGAGATGTACGACATCGACTTCACCGTCGCTGTCGACGCGGTCGGCCAGTGGCGGGCAACCGGGCGGCATACCAACGCTCTTGACACGATCCAGCGCGAGGGCTGGGACTTTCTCATGGAGATGGATCCCCACTTCTCCATTGCGTTTCCCGGCGAGGACCGCGGAGGGATCATGGTGCGAGTCGTCGAGGCAGGGGATGGAACCCTCACGCTCACGGAAGCGCCGGACTGGGACGGCTCTGGGAACGTCACCTTCGACCTCGCCTGAGGACAGCTCGTAAGGGCAGGAGATCGTCTTCGCTACCCTGCCACCGACTCCGGCGTGTCACCCCTTACTGATCTTTCAGAATGAGTTCGGAGGCGGCGCAGGTATATGAGGCTGCAGTCAAGGTCGAGAAGGCCCTGGTGGAGATCGGCGCGTTGCTCGTAGCGGGTGCGGAGCTGTTTGAACTGGTGCAGCCAGGCGAAGGTGCGCTCGACCACCCAGCGCACCTTGCCCAGTCCTGAACCGTGAGCGACGCCGCGTCGGGCGATCATCGGCTTGATGCCGCGCCTCCCCAGCAGGCGGCGGTACTTGTCGAAGTCATAGCCCCGGCCGGCATACAGACGTCGGGGTTCCGTAGAGGTCGACGATCAGGCGGTGCTTGAAGCCGGGGCGGGCGCGGTCAACGGGCGAGGGTCCAACGTGGTCCCCCCTAATCCAGTGCGTAAGCAGACGGCCCGGGACCATGCAACGGACCGGGACGACTGCTTGCGCTGGACAGCGAATGCCTGGATCCCCCCTGGCCGTCAAGGCCTCCTCAAAGAGCGGCATCGCTGTCCGTTGCGGGGCTCGCGGTGATGACGCGGGCGCCGGGTTGATGCCTCCGTTTCTCTCGGCCCCTGAGGCCTCTGTCAAGAGCGGCGCAGCCCGGCGCCTCCGTGATCACCGCGAAACTCGGGGGGGCCCTATCCCTTTGGTCAAGGGAAACGAGGGTGCGTTAGGTCGGAGAGCCAGGCAGCATGTCGGGGTGGCTGATCTGCTGTGGGATGACGTGAGTTCTTTCTTCGACCCGGACTCGATGGGGTCGCTGCCGGACGTGCGTGTCCCGGATGTCTCGGTGGAGGGCTGGCAGTCGGTCCTTGATCTTGTCGCGGAGAAGGGCTGGAAGTGCCAGTACTCCGAGGGAGAGACGGTGCTTCCCGTGCCCCGGGCGGAGGTCGTGCTGTCCGCCCGGTGGATGCCGAGTGTCCGAACCTGCGGGTCTGGCCGACTGCTGATGTGCTGGCGATCTTCCGCTTCCTCGACGACGAGGTCATTGACTTCGACGTCGATCTGCGGGAGTTGCAGGGGCAGGAACGACTCGATGTGTTGTGCGGCTTTCTCCGGGAGATCGGGCAGCGGTTGGGCAGACCCGTGCTGATGGACGGGGAGGGTGCCTATGGCCATCCGATCCTCGGCTTCGATGTCGAGACTGATCGAGTCGTCCTTCTCATGGAGCCGTAGGTCTGGCGGCTGAACCCGACTGCTGAGGTTCGTAGAAGGTGCCGTCGCGGAGCATGGCGAAGAGGACGTCGGCCCGGCGTCGGGCGAGGCAGAGCAGAGCCTGGGTGTGGTGCTTGCCCTGAGTGATCTTCTTGTCGTAGTAGGCCCGGGACGCCGGGTCGGCCAGGGCGGCGAACGCGGAGAGGAAGAAAGCCCGTTTGAGCTGCTTGTTTCCTCTCCGGGAGGGCTGCTCGCCGCGGATCGAGGAGCCCGAGCTCCGGGTAGCCGGGGCGAGTCCGGCGTAGGCGGCCAGGTGGCTGGCGGTCGGGAAGGTGCTGCCGTCGCCGACCTCGATCAGGATCCGGGCTCCGGTCCTGACACCGACACCCGGCATCGAGGTCAGGACCTTGGAAAGAGGGTGGGCCTCCAGGAGTTCCTCGATCCGCCCGGCCAGCAGTTTGCGCTGGTCGAGCACGGCCGTCAGCGAGGCGGCCAGGCTCGGGACGATCAGCGCGGTCGCCTCGGTCCCCGGGACCGTCACGGTCTGCTCATCAAGCGCGGCGAAGATCTCCTCGACCAGCCGCTCGGCCATCCTCGGCGCCTTCGGCCGCAGCAGCGTGACCAGCCGCCGACGGCCCGCCTTGCGTATCTGTGCCGGTGAGCCGAACCGCTCCAGCAAGGCCAGGACGGCCGGGTGCTGCAACCGCGGCCCCAGGACCCGTTCCAGCGACGGGTGGATCTGGGTCAGCAGGCCGTGCAGCCGGTTTGCGACTCTGGTGGCCTCGCCGGCCAGGTCGTCGTCGAACCCTACGATCATCTCCAGCTCGGCGATCGTCTCGTCCTCGCCGTCAATGGCCCGCAGCGTGTGCGGCATCGCGCGGGCCGCGTCGGCGATGATGAACGCATCCTTCGCGTCCGTCTTGGCCTCGCCGGGGTAGAGGTCGGCGATCCGTCGCATCGTCAGGCCGGGCAGGTAGGCGACCGGGCAGCCCATGTCTCGCGCGACCGCGAGCGGCAGGGCGCCGATCGAGGCCGGCTGGTCGACCACGACCAGCACCGTCCCGTGCTTGGCCTGGAGTTTCGCGAAGAGCTCGCGGAGCTTGGGTTCGGTATTGGGCAGGCGCTTGTCGAACGCCTTCTTGCCGGCCGGGGTGACGGCGGTGGCGTGGTGTTCGCCCTTGCCGACGTCCAGGCCGAGGAAGACGTCGATGTCGCCGGTGTCGATCACGTGCAGGCCCCTCCGCTCACGCCTTTCGTCCGGCCTTGCCAGGGCACCGAGCTGCCACATCCACGTTACGGAGAGCTCTTCCGGTCTTGGGTGAAGCCGGTGCTCAAGCCCCTCATCAGCGGTCCGTCGATGCCTCCGGACCCAGTGACACCACCCCCCGGATCATGAACAACAAGGGGGGGAAGTCATGCCGGACCCGAAGGCCGGAGGCCCCATTGCGGAGCCACGAAGACGGTAACGGGGGGGGCTCGGACGTTGATCGTCACGGCGCGAGCCCGTTCCAGGGTCGACCTCTTGTTCATCCGCGAGCCCGCGAGCTCTGCAGAAAGATCGAGCCCCTGGGGCGCGCTGGTGTCGCGAACGGCTACTGAGATGGCGGACCAACGAGTCCTTGGATTAGGGCGCCGCGTGCCCCGCATGTGCTCGTGAGCTGCATAAACGGCGGATCTGGGAGGATCGCTTGACTGTGTTCTGCGGCATCGACTGGGCAGAGCGCCACCACGACATTGCCCTCGTCGACGAAGCCGGCACTCTGCTCGCCAAGGCCCGTATCACCGATGATGCGGCCGGCTACCACCAGCTTCTGAACCTCCTGGCCGAGCACGGTGACAGCCCAGAAGATCCGATACTGGTGGCCATCGAGACTAGCCACGGCCTCCTGGTCGCGAGCCTGCGCACCGGCAGCCGCCGGGTCTTCGCGATCAACCCTCTCGCCGCCGCCGCCCGCTACCGCGACCGCCACGGCGTCAGCGGCAAGAAGTCCGACCCCGGCGACGCCCTGGTCCTGGCGAACATCCTGCGCACCGACATGCACGCCCGCCGGCCCCTGCCAGCCGACTCCGAACTTGCCCAGGCCATCACGGTCCTGGCCCGGGCCCAGCAGGACGCCGTCTGGGCTCGCCAGCAGGTCGCCAACCAGGTCCGCTCGCTCCTGCGCGAGTACTACCCTGCCGCTCTGCTGGCCTTCCAAGGCAAGCAAGGCGGCCTGACCAGGGCTGACGCCCGCGTCATCCTCACCCTGGCCCCGACCCCGGTCAAGGCCGCGAAGCTCGCCCTCGCCCAGCTGCGAACCGCCCTCAAACGCAGTGGCCGCCTCCGCGGCTGCGACACGGAAGCCGAGCGACTGCGGAACATCTTCCGCGCTGAGTACGCCCACCAGCTTCTCGCGGTTGAGAACGCCTTCGGCCACCAGCTCCTGGCTCTGCTCAAGCAGCTGGACGCGGTCTGCCAGGCTGCGGACGGTCTCGCGGAGGCGGCCACAGCCGCCTTTCACCAGCACACCGACAGCGAGATCCTGCTCAGCTTTCCAGGCCTGGGGCCCATGCTCGGTGCCCGCGTACTCGCTGAGCTGGGTGACGACCGGGCACGGTTCACCGACGCGCGAGCGCTGAAGTCGTACGCCGGATCCGCGCCCATCACCCGGGCCTCTGGCAAGAAGCGCTTCGTCGGCCGCCGCTTCGTCAAGAACAACCGCCTCATCAACGCCGGCTTCCTCTGGGCCTTCGCCGCCCTTACCGCCTCACCAGGAGCGAATGCGCACTACCGACGCCGACGCGAGCACGGCGACTGGCATGCCGCCGCACAACGGCACTTGCTGAACCGCTTCCTCGGCCAGCTCCATCACTGCCTCAAGACCCGGCAGCTCTTCGACGAACAACGCGCCTTCGCGCCGATGGCTCTGCCTTTGGAAGCGTCGAGCGCTCAGACATAGTCAGGGCCGCTGTCGGCTTGCCGCTCACCCGCCTGCCCTGTCCGCTCCGGTTGCCCTGCTCAACTGGGCGGCGAGACGGACGGCGCTCTTCTCCCCGGCTCGCTGCCTGATCAGACCCTCTTTGGCAGCTGCACGAAGCCAGACCTTCGAGCTGTTTTCATCGGCCTTCAGCACTCGCGCGGTCACCACTACGGGATTCAGACCGCCGGCACCGCCGCCGGTGACGATGCGGATAGTTTCGTCCTCGCCCAAGCAAACTGGCACGGTCTCAACAACGCGGCCCGCCCTCCCGAGCACACCGGAGACGCGCTTCACCGCATCGTCGAAAGGCAACGGAACAAGCAGATCGACCTCATGGACGTTCTTCTTCATCAACTTGGCCACCACCTGGACCAAGCGACCACTACCCCCACCCACTGCACCGAGAGCAGCAAGCTCCTCAGCCAAGATCTGGTCTTCGCTCTGATCCACGAACCCCACCCTCACCGACAGACCGCTCCTACCGGGCCACCAATGCTGTTCCGCCCGGCAGACCATGGTGACGTATGCAGATCGTTGAAGCACACCCCGGCTTACCGCCACCCCGACCGGGCGGACGGCTTGACTTGTTAACCCCCTGAGAGGTCTTTGAGGGCCCGAACGTGCGATCCGTCCATGGAGCAGTCGTCCAGGTCCAGCAGGTCGGCGCGACGAAGCTCGATCAGCAGAGCGGCGTGCAGGCGCGGCCAGACGCTGGCCTCGGTCCAGTCCCGCAGTCGGCGCCAAGCCGTCACCCCGGAACAGCCCACCGTCTCCGCTGGGACGTCACGCCACGCGATGCCAGTCCGCAGCATGTACATGAAGCCGACGGGCGCCACTCGGTCGGGCACACGCAACCGCCCGGTCCGCCATGTCATGTGCTGGAGGCAGCACGGTGGGCAAGCCAGGCAGCAAGATCGTCAGCATGCAGCTCTAGGAACTCCTGGGCGTACTCAGTGGCGTCCTGCGGGGCGTGCCCCGCCTTCATGTACACATCGGCCAAGTGACCGACGATGGACTGTGCCCCTGCCCCGCCTTTGTCGTGCTGGTGGATGGCGGTACGGAAGACGGGTACTAGAGCGGCGGGCATGTGGAAGGCGTGCGTCTTCCTCCATCCCTCTGGGCCCGCTTTCGTTGAGGTGAGTACTGCAGGGATGGAGCTGGGCCAGTTTCCCTGGCTTGTCAGCGTTCTGGTGGCACGGGCGAGGCTCGTGGTGGCTCCATTGAGGCGGCCTTCTCCGCGCTGCTCACGGAAGTCGGCGCCGAGCGCGCGGCCGTTGCCCTGGACGGCGAGGCGGAGCAGGTGCTTGGCGTCGGGGGTGACGCGGTCGTACAGAGCGGATGCGGCTTCGACGGTAGGGGCGTCGCCGGTGGTGAGGGTGTGGGTGGGGAGCTGGGTGGCAAGTTCGTACAGTTTGTCGAACCATTCAGGCGGTGCGCCGGAGATATGGAGGGTGTAGCTGTTGCTCACTGCAGCCCTTTCAGAGAACTAAGGAAAAGTGAAGCTGAGTGAGGAAGGTATCAGGTTCAGCTTCATTCACCTTCAGTTCAGCTCTAGTTGCTTTTCAGAGGCTGCTATACCGCCGTCCCGACGTCCTTCGGCTGGTCGCCATCTGCGGACGGCGCCCGTCAGGAGCTGATGCCGACCGGACCTGATGGGACGCGAACCCGGAGAGCAAACCGTTCATCTGCTACTGCACTGATGCCCTGAAGACCTTCCCGGCTCGGGTCTTGAAACGCGTAGGGCCCCTGCCCTGAGGCGGGGGCCCTACGCGTTGTTACTTGTCTTCTCGCAGGCCGGCGGCAACCTGCTCCAGGATGTGCGCAAGCGAGGCCCGGGCAGGAAACCCGAGGCCAGCTCGCAAGTCCTCCACAACGGCGCTCACTCCAGTGCTGCGCTTGAAGTATCGCTGGATGAAAGCGCTGCGCTGGCCTGGGGCCAGGGCATCGAAAGCCAGGTCCATAAGAGCAGCACCGTCATCGAGCAGACTCTGCGGAACCAGCGGGGCCAGTGGATCTGACTGCACGTCTTCCGGAGCAGTTGCGGCTGCCACTCCCCCACTGGGCGGCGCCACTGCGGACGAGAATTCCGGCTCCAGGTTCTGTGCCTCCGGCATTGCAGGGTTGCTGGACTCGCTCCTGGGGGCCGGAACCTCGTCCACCCGGTCATTGGGGCTGGGGGCGGACGGGTTATCACGGCGTGATAGGTCCCGCTTGACGGCCGCTTTCCGCTCCGCTGCTTCAGCTCGGGCGTCGGCCTTCACACGCTGTTCCGCGGGAGGCAGCTTGGAGAGGTTACGGACGTGCTCAATCGTCCGCCGCCCTTCGACGAGGTCCGCCTGGAGCTCGAGGTCCAGGTCGAGAATCGAGAGCTTGGAGGAGATGGTCGACTGGGCGATCCCTAGACGCTTGGCGGCCTTATTCTGCGAGCCGTAGAACGCCACAAGCTTCCTGAGCGCGTGGGCCTGCTCGATGGGGTTCATGTCGTCGCGGTGGACGTTGGCCACGAACGCAGCTTCGAGAAGGGCTTCGTCGGTGGCGACGAGGTCGTTGTTGACGCTGACCCGGATCGTGGTAGCGCCTGCGAGACGTGCGGCTTCAAGTCGGCGGTGGCCGTCGACAACGATGTATCGAGCGCCTTCGTCTACGTCGCCAGCTCGGTCGGGCCGCTCTGCCAAGTAGGAGTCGAGGGTGGCGACCGTAATGGAGTTGACGAGGCCGATCTCCCGGATGCTGTCGGCCAGGCCCTGAAGGTCGCGGAGTTCCTCGCGGGGGTTGTCCGGGTTCTGGCTGATGAGGTGGAGGGCGAGTTCGACCGGGTCCGGGACTCCCTCGGTGGGGGCGGCGGTGGCGGCGCCGATCGCTGCGCGGCGGGCGCTGATGGGGCGGGCCTGGACGAAGGAGGCGCCGGCGCCGAGGTTCTTGGCCTTGCTCACTTGCTGATCTCCCGGGCGAGGGCGCGGAGGGCGACGGACTGTTCGCACCGGGGTGCGTAGGCGAGGAGGGGACGCTTGGCGCGGACGGCTTCCTTCTGTTCCTTGAGGTCTCCGATGACGCCGACGACGCGCGGATCCTTTATGTCCATCCAGGACTGGAGGGAGGAGGTCGCGATGTATCCGCGGCGGGCGTCGTAGTGGTTCACGACGAGGCCGAGGTAGTCGATGTCGAGGGCGAGGTCGGCGCGCATGTCTTCGATCTGCGAGGTGAGCAGACCGTAGGCGTCGGCGCTGCTGTCTTCGGCCTGGACGACGATGAGGACCCCGGAGTTTCCGGTTTCCTCGTTGTCTCGGCGGCGTCCGTAGTAGGAGGCGGCGTCCATGCTGAGACCGAGGCTCGGGGGGCAGTCGATGAGGATGACGTCGTAGTCGGCTTCGACTGCGCGAAGGGCTCGTTCGAGGGCGGCTTCGCGGGCGCGGACGGAGGCGAGGCGGACGTCGAGGAGGAAGGCGTCGGTGCAGGCGGGCAGGAGATGGAGCCTGTTGCCGAAGCGGTCTTCGTCCACGGCGACGATGAGGTCTGCCAGTTCGCCCTTGGCTTCTCCGGCCATGTGGTTGGTGAGGGAGTCACCGTTCATGGGGAGCGGTTCGTGGCCGAGCTGCTTGGTGAGGTGGCTTTGGGGGTCGAAGTCGACGAGGAGGACGCGCTGTCCGAGACCGGGGAGGTCTTCCAGGGCAAGCGGGTCTTCGGGGCGATTGTGGTCGTCGAGCAGTGCGGCAAAGTGCTTGGAAACGCGCACGGGGACGAGGGCTGCAGGGTTTTCCGCGAGGGCTTCGCCGAGGCCAGCGGTGATGGCGGTCTTGCCGACGCCGCCCTTCTGGTTGCAGACGACGATGCGTCGGACTGTCGCGGGGCGCTTGACCTCGGGCACGGGGTTGCTGTCAAGCCAGAGAGTGACGGCCTGGGCGATGCCCTGAGTGAGGGAGACTCCGCGGTCCTTGCAGTCGTCCCGGAAGCCGTCCCACAGTTCGGCGGGAAGGAAGGTGGCGTAGGTCTCCGCGCCAGCGGTGTCGACGGGGGCGGGGTTCGAACCCAGGCCGCGCCAGGCGGTGATGCCGGCTTCGACCGCGTTCTGCATGTCGAGGCCGTGGAGAGCGGCACGGACCTTAAGGTCCTGCCGGAGGGTGCTGGTGAGTTTGGTGACGACCTTCTCGCGGTCGCCGCCCGTGTCAGGTGACGTCATGGACGTCACTGTACTAACTAAATAGATCAACATCCGCCGATGACACGTTAGCAAGGTTACTAATTTTTTTCGGGGGTATCACGGCGTGATACCCCCTCACCCACTCCGAGCGCCTCACTGACCTATCACGCCGTGATACCCCCACATCCATCACGGATGGTCGCCCGACCTATCACGCCGTGATAACTCGCTAGGCTGCTCCGCGGAAGTTCGTGGTGGGACGTTGATCAGGCGGTCTTGAGCGGGGTGCCTTCGTAAGTCCATCGGTAGGGCTTGGTGGTCTCGTTGCGCCCGATGACGTAGGTCTCCACCTTCTCGAGCAGGTCGTCACGGCTGGGAAAGTCGCCACGCCGCACGACCCGGCGGGTGAAGGCGGAGAAGAACAGTCCGAACTGGTTGAGCCAGGAGACGTGCGGCGGGGTCCGGCGGACGTGCCAGCGCGGGTGCGCGGCCAGCCGCGCCTGGGTGCGCTTGGCGGTGGGGGAGGAGCCGTTGTCGAACACGATGTGGGTCTCTTTGCCAGGAGCGATCGCCCGGTCGACCTGGTCCAGGAAGGCGGTGAAGGTCGCCACGTTGTTGCGAGCGATCACCTCAGCGAGGACCTCACCGGTACGCCCGTCGAGAGCGGCGACGAGGGATGCGGTGCCGTGACGCCGGTACTCGAACTCTTGCCGAGAGGTTTCACCGGGCGTGCGGGACGACTGGGATGGCGGCGTGAACGGGCGGCGATCGCAGTCTTCTCGTCAATGGAGAGCACCACTGCCCCTCCGGCGGATCAAGGTAGAGGGCGCACACCCCGGACGCTCCCTGCCAGAATTCGGGGGTATCCCGGCGGGTGAGCCAGCCCCAGACCTTGTGCAGCTTCAGGTCCAGACCGGCCAGGACTCGGCCGACTTGGGAGGCGGAGACCGACACCGAGCAGGCATCGGCCACATGCTGGGCGATGGCCCGGCACGACCAGGTCACCTCCGGATGCGGCGGCCTGCTGGTTGCTGTGGCCACGATCGCCACGCGGACCTCGGGCCCGTAGATCTTCGGCCGCCCCGACCGTTCGGCGTCCCGCAAGCCGTTCAGGCCCAGTGCGGCGAACCGCCCGCGCCATTTGCGCACCGTGTTCCCGCTGACCTCGAACTGCCTGGTGATCGCGCCATTGGCGACTCCGTTCGCTGCCGCGAGGACAATCCGGGCCCGCAGCACCGCCCGCACCAGTTGCTCGCGGACCTTCGAACCGATCGCCACCGCCACCGCTGCCCCCGCCCGTCGTCCACCCTCCACGGCCAACGAGCATGGCGGCCGGCCGCCGCACCCGGCAGGATGGGCCCGTGCCGAAGAACCCCCCCCGGAATCGATGCAGCACCACCTGCGCCTGCGTCTGAACCGCCACGCCCGCGCATGCTGACCTCACGTAGACGCCATCAGGGTCCGCTTCCGCACAGGATTCGCCTACGTAGCAGCCGAGCTGCCCGGCGAAAAGAGCTTGCCGTTGTGCCGACTGCGCTTCACCGGTGTGCTGCACACCTGGGGCTTCGCCCTCTATCTGGCCAGCACCGACAGCTACCGGGACAACATCCTGCCCAGCGGACTGCCAGCCGGCGCCCCGGAGGAAGCCCTCGACTGCGCAGGCGATCTCTACCTCAACACTCTCGCGCCAGCCATCCGGGTGCCGACAGGACTCGTCGTCCTCGTCGGCCCACCAGCCTCGGGCAAGACCAGCTTCGTCCGGGCATTGATCGCGCGCCGACAGATCGACGCGGAAGCCGTGGTGTCCAGCGACGAGATCCGCGCGGAGCTCTTCGGCACCTCACCCGCGGAAGCAGTATCCGACGCGGCGGACGCACGGATCTTCGAAGAACGCGACCACAGGATCGCCGCCCGGCTCGCCGCCGGACAAACAGCAGTCGCCGAGTCAACGAACGTCACGCCGCAGGCACGCGCACGACTCATCGCCATCGCCAGGCACTTCAACGCCCCGGTGACCATGCTGCGATTCAATCCGGACGTCACCGACCTCCTCCAGCAATACACCGAGCGAGGCCGCACAGACCTCACCGCCGCGGACGTCCGTGCCTACGCCTCCATCATGACCCGGGACGCCGGCGCCGATCAGCTCCGCTCCGAGGGCGCAACCACCGTCCACGATGTCCCCGGACGCCGCCAAGCGACCACGCCCGCCGAAGCCGCCGCCCACTTCTCCTTCGCCTGACACATCCGACGTGTCCAGACCTGCCTTCAGACACCCCACCACGAACTTCCGCAGAGCAGCACTAGCGGGTCATTCGTCACGGCATAGCCCGGTCGGGCTAGGGCCTGTCCGGTGAGTCGGCAGGGGCCCCTCGCCTTCTAGGCTGGCGTCATGGACAACGGGCTCGCTCGCGAGGAAAGCGCCTTCATCAACTTTCGACGCTACGCCCGGGATCCGAAGGAGCACGGGTTTCGGTGGGTTGACATCAAGCAGCTGCGCTTCTCTGCGGAGTCGGTCGACGATAGAGGGCTGCTTGCCGCACTGATTGGGCACGAGCAGTTCCGGGACGACTATGCAGGTGGTGGAGTGCTTCCGGACGGCCCTCGGCACGGTCCGTATTGGCTGCGGTTGATCACTCCTGATCTCTATGAGTCCATCAGCCAGGAGAAGGCTCTGCAGATCCTGCGGGAGTGGGTGGATCCGCTCTGGGACGTGCCCACCGAGCTGGAGGCAGATCTGCAGCAAGAAGTGTTCGCCCGCGTAGCCGCAGCCGATGGCATCTACTACCTCAGCGAACTCGATGATGAGGCAACTCATGACTGGGGACGCGTGCACGACTACTTTCACGAGTTCGTGCTCGTCGACCGCTCGGCTGAGCGGATCACGCTCATCGTCGCCGCCGACGACTGAGGCAACCACCGGGCCATCCGCTGCGGCGGCTGACATCAGTGGCGGAGCCACAACCGAATCGCCGTAAGAGTAACCGTGCCGTGGAAGACGTAGGCCCTCTTGTCATAGCGAGTCGCCACGGCTCTGGAGCCCTTGAGCGCGTTGAAACAACGCTCGACTTCGTTCCTCCTTTTGTAGGTAGTGCTGTCGAAGCCGGTCGGCCGCCCACCGTGGCTACCGCGTCGTTGGCGGTTGACCTTCTGATTCTTCGGCTCAGGGATGGTGTGCTTGATCTGGCGTCGACGCAGGTAGCTGTGGTTCCGGCGAGAGCTGCACGCCTTATCGCCACACACATGGTCCGGTCGCGTTCGCGGGTGACCGCCAGCTGAGGGAGGGACTCGAACACGATCTATAACGTTGATCAACTGTGGCGCGTCACCCCATTGCCCGCGAGTGATCAGAACAGCCAATGGGCGGCAGCTTCCATCACTCGCCAGATGGATTTTCGTCGTGAGACCACCCCGTGACCGGCCGAGCGCCTCATCAAGGCGATGCGCGGCCGGACGGCGCCGGCACCCCAGCAGCCTGGGCACGCGGTGATGAGCCCCGGCAGCATGCTGATGGGCGCGGCACACCGTCGAATCCACGCTCACCACACTCCAGTCGATTCGCCCCTCGACGTCGGCGTCCGCCTGGACCGTCCGTAGGACACGCTCCCACGTGCCATCCGCGGACCACCTGCGATGGTGGCCATAGACCGTTTTCCACTTCCCGAAGCGGATCGGAAGATCTCGCCACGGCAGACCGGTTCGCTGTCGGAGCAAGATCCCGTTGATCACGCGTCGATGACACTGCCAACGTCCTCCTCGCCCAACGTTTTGAGCAGACTGGGTTCGAGTCGAGCCCACTCGTCATCAGAAAGATCACCCCGCCCCATACCGGACAGAACGACCGGCCGCCAGGCCGGTTACCTGACCTATCGGACAGGCCCTAACCTTCTGCCGTGGACATCTACTTCGATCCGGTGCCTCTGCTCGGCGATGCGCGCGGAGAGTTCCTGGGGCAGTGGTCGGAGCGGAAGTGGCTCAACGTGCCCGGACCGTTCTACGGGGCTGACACCGACAACTGCGGCACGGGCCGTATCCACGCCCCAGAGCTCGTACTCTACGAGGCCGACTACTTCACCGAGTACGTGTACCGGCAGCCCCGGACGCCGGAGGAGCTTCAGCATTTGGTCGATGCAGCGGAGGCTGAGGCCTTCTCCGGCTACGGCTGTGACGGCGACACCCACTGGACACCGTCAGCGGTCCGGGAATGGTGGCGCGATCGAGGGCGGATCGCCGAGTATCTGGCGGACCGGCGGTCGGACTGGAAGGCCGACGACGTGAAGGCCGGGCAAGGTGTGGCCGCCGCCGCCCTGGAGTATGCCGACTACCTCGGCGGCGAGCTGGCATCGCACCTCCGCGTCTATCTCTTCTGGCTTGAGGAGCGACGTTCTCCCACAGGTGCGGACCGACTGCCGCAGCTCTGACGGCTGTGCGTCAGTCGCAGAGCCAGAGACGGATCGCGGCAACGGTCACGGTGCCGTGGAAGACGTAGGCGCGCTTGTCGTAGCGCGTTGCCACGGCGCGGAAGCCCTTCAGCTTGTTGATCAGGCGTTCGACCTCGTTGCGGCGCTTGTAGGCGGCGCGGTCGAAGGCGGGCGGGCGGCCACCCGCCTGGCCCCGGGCCAGCCGGTGGCCCACCTGGTCCCTCTTCTCCGGGATGCTGTGCGGGATTTGGCGTCTGCGCAAGTAGATGCGTATGCGGCGGCAGCTGTAGGCCTTATCGGCGCTCAGTGCGTCCGGGCGCGTGCGGGGATGGCCGCCGCCCGGCCGGGGAACTCACACCTCGGCCATGACCTGCTCGAACAGGCTCCCGTCGTGGGCTTGACCGGGAGTGATGAGCAGGCCGAGCGGGCGGCGACCACCTTCGCCGGCAAGATGAATCTTGCTCGTCAGGCCGCCACGGGATCGCCCGAGTCCCTCGTCGGTGCGATGACGGGCCGGAACTGCCCCCCTTTTTTGAGCCGATGGTCGGGCGGCCTTCCTTGCGCCTGCGGCATGTTGGTGGGCGCGACAGGTGGTTGAGCCGACACCGACCTGGCTCCAGTCCAGACGGCCCTCCGCGTCGGCACGGGCCTGGACCGCTTTCAGGATCCGGGCCCAGGTCCCATCCGCCGACCAGCGACGATGGCGTTCATACACGGTCTTCCACTTCCCGTAACGCATAGGCAGATCCCGCCAGGGGACGCCCGTGCGCTCACGGAAGTAGATGCCCGTTCAACACACGACGGTGGTCACTCCACTGCCCGCCCCGCCCACCATGGGAAGGCAGGAGCGGCAAGAGCCGAGCCCATTGCTCGTTCGTCAGATCGCCACGTCCCACGCCGCCCTAACGATCAAGGAGTGCGACCCGGTTCCAAGGTCGAATGACGATTCACCGGACACGGCCTAGAACCGCTTTCCTCGCCAGAGGCTTCACTGCGCGGACGCAGCCTGTGCCGCGCCGCGTCCAGACGCTCCGCATAGTCTGCCGCGAAGATCCCGGGCAAGGACTTGTCCAGCGTCCCCGCCAGCCTGTGAATCGGAGCCCACACCGCTTCATCGTCGACAAGACGGCTGAGGTCTGTCATCTGCACCCGCTCAAGCCAGTCCGACAGGACCAGCGCCTCATCCGGGGTGAGTTTGATGATGATCTGCTCGTTCTCCACGATCAGAACATACTCGCGCGCCAGGGACGGGCGCACTCACCTCAGTACCCGAACCTGCCCCTGTTGCCCCAACTGGACTGAGACAAGTCCCGCCCGCCGTCTCACTCCATCTGAAGCGCACCTGGCCACAGACCTCCCCCTGCCTCACATCGACTGAGACAGGGCACATAGGCAGCTGCCCGGAGTGCGGCGAGAGCCGAGATGGGCGAATCTGGGAGGTGCGGGAGACAAGGACGGTGAGGGGCGATGCTGAAACCCTTCGCGAAACACATGGGAACTTGGGGTGTAGTGGCCTGCGCCTCTCTCGGCCTGTTGACAGGCTGCAGTGGGGGCCAGGACGGAGACAGCTGGAGACAAGAGCAACTGCGGGCTCCGTCTCCCCCTCCAAAGTCCACCTCGGCTTCTCCAGCTGCTCCCACCCTCACTGCGGGCGAGACGGTCTCGGTGGTGACCAGCCCCAGCGACCTCCTCGACATTCCAGGAGGCTTTGCGGACATCACCCTGGTCAGCATCAAGGCGGCCAGAACCGTTACGGATTCTCATACGGGCTCCACCGTCAACGCCGAGCCGGGTAAGCAGTTCGTCTGTCTAGAGTTCAAGATCAAGAACACTGGTGAGACCAAGTTCGACACCTATCCCTTCGCGCACGCCGACTGGACAGGTAAGGATGGAGAGGTACAGGGCCTCGGTCACGTCCTGGCGATTGAGTGCGAGGACCTTGGCCAGCAGGGGGACGTCTTCACCAATCAGCCGGAGCCTGGCCCCGGGCAGTTCGTGCGTGGCACGATCCCTCTGAGCGTGCCCAGTACGCAGTCAGGTCGGATCGAGTTTTCCGACCGGGCAGACGTCCCTCTCGTGTACGTAGAGACCAGCCCGCTGCGATGATCTGCCCCCTGTCTCTGTCCTCTCCCACCTCTATGACTCATCGGACCCAAAACGCAAAAAGGCCGGCGCCCACGCACGTTCGCGCGGACACAGGCCTTGGGCATGGCGGTGGAAGTCAGCGAGCCCAGGTGGCCTGGAGGTCCCGGTCAGGATCGGGCATCGCGGCTGCGGTCGCCAGCGCGGCGGGGTGCCTCATGGCGGGGGCAGGGACGGCGCCGGGCGCATCCTGCCGAGCCCAGGCGAGGTGCCAGGTCCCAGTGGGGTGGCGGTGGATCGTGGTGTGCGCGTGGACGGCACGCGGGATGCGGGGGATGACCTCAGCAGGGTCGTCGCCGGGGTAGAGGCACCAGCGGGTCCAGGTGTGGACCCGCTGCCATGTAGAGGGCGGCTGCGTGGATGGTGGTGGCCCAGCGGTGCTGTCCGAGTAGAAGGAAGAGCGCAGGGTGGTCCCCGGGGTCGGCGTCCGGGGCGGGCAGGCCGGTGATGTGCAGGCCGCCGAGGACCGGGGTGAAGCCGAGGACGGCCGGGTCCTGGTCAGGGGTCCAGATCCGTTCTGCGGGGTGCGTGGTGCAGCCGTCGCCCAGGCTGGTTGCGAGGTCGTGCAGGCCGGTGGTGGTCATGCGCTCGCTCCGGTGTTGGTGGCCTTGAGGACGCGGGGGAGATGGACGTGGAGGTGGTCGACGTCGACCTGGCGGCCGCAGGCGCGGAGTTCTCGGGCGAGGAGTTTGGTGAGGCCGGCGGCCCTTTTCCGGACTAAGGAATCGATCATGAGCCAGCCGCGCCATGAACGTCCCGGCAAGCTGGCCTTGCACATGCGCGCTGGGCAGTGCCGCTGATGCCTCGTACGGCTGGTGATGGCGGGGAGAGTCCTGGCTACCTGAAGCCCTCAAGGGACGGCATGATAGGCCCATGCCAAAGGGGCGGATACTCGCAGTCGTCGGCTATGCCGCGCTCACACTGCTGTGCGCGGCAGCGACAGCATGGACGGTGTTCGACGGCATCGCACGGCTGAACCTGTTGGAGAACGCCGTGGAGGTTCGGCTCACAGAGTGCCACCGTGAGGATGGAGCGCGGGGTACCACCCACACAGCATGCAGCGGACAGAACATCGCGAACGCGGGCACCATCAAGGTCACGTACGACGGCTACCCAGGCGAGACCATCCGTGCCGCACAAAAGCCTTGGGGGAGCTACGAAGCGGTAGACACCGGCTTTGTTTCATGGGGGATCGCGGTATTGATGCCCGTTTTGCCGTTTGGGGCGACAGTAGCTGCTGGGGCCCTTGCCGTCAGAGAGTTTCGCCGAGTAAGGCAACCAGCCACCTCCGACAGCGCTGCGTGAGCTCTTGCTGTAAGAGCCCTCGGCTCCGAATCAAGACAGGGTCGAGTCAGGTGCAGGGTTTGGTTCTTCTCCCGGCGCTGACGTGGGTGCGTGGTCGGTGAAGACGGGCAAGCCAAGGTCGACCAGCTGTGGCCGGCCATCGGTCGAAGTGCGGCTGAGGCTGTTGAGCTTGGCGGTGGCGGCATCGAGGCTGACCTGGAGTCCTTCGACCTCGCCGAGCCAGCCGTTGGCGCGGGCTTCGCGGACGCGTTCGCGGAGGTTCTGGATGATCTCGATGAGCCGGGATCGCTGGCGTGGGTCGATCTGGAGGACGGGGCAGCGGATGCAGGCGTGTTCGTGCTTGCAGGGGGTGCCGTAGGGACGGCCGCAGGTGCCGAGGGAGACCTTGCGCAACTCGAAATGCTGCTGGAAGTCGCTCCACTCCTGCTCGGTGGGCTCCCGGTATTCCTCGATGGGGCGTTCGGCTCGGCGGCGGTCGAGGAAGCCGCGGTAGGTGCGGATCAGGTCGTCCTGGAAGACCGCGAGGTATGCCTGCGTGGTCGTCAGAGTCTTGTGTCCGAGAATGCGCGCGGCAATGTGGACAGGCAGTCCGCCGGTGACGGCCTCGGTCGCGAACATCCTGCGGAAGTCGTGGGGCGTGTAGCGCATCGGGTTGCCGGCCTGATCGCGCAGCCCCATCCGGGCCAGGGTTTTGCGGAGCAGGCGGGAGACGGTGTTCTGCCCCATGACCTGCGGCTGCCAGTAGTGGCGGCGCTGAAAGAGGTGCGGCAGCACCGGTCCGGTGACGCGTTCGTGGTCGTCGTAGCGGGCGGCGAGCGGGATCTTGCCGCCGTTGGCGTCCCGAAGGCGTTTGATGATCGTGGCCAGGACGCTGGCCAGTTCCGGGCTGACCAGCAGCAGCCGTTCCTCGTTGCTCTTGGACGGCACGATCTGCAACAGCGGGACGATCTCGCCGGTGTCGGGGAGCTTGTAGGAGACCAGCGCCAGGTGCGTGATCTCGGTGAGTTCCTCGACGCGTACTCCGGTGTGCCGCAGGGTCTCGATGACAGCCCAGGCCCAGAACGCCTCGTCCTCGGCCATGCTCTGGTTGATCCGCTTCGTGCTGCCCTCGGCATGGACGTAGACGTGCGGGGTGACGTGGTCAGGGCGGCTGGTGACCTTGTGGGCAGCGGGCATGACCCGCAGATAGCGGGTGCCCTCGTGCTCGAAGTACTCGTCGAACGCGGTAGCCTTCGCGGCCGCCAGCAGCGCGGCCGTCTCATCGCGCTCACGCTCGGCGGCCTCGACCAGGCGCCCGAGGTGAGGGAGCCGCTCGCGGACCCGCTGGTGCATCCGGGCCTGAACCTGGGCCACGACCTTGAAGTTGCCAGCGCCGTCGCCGCGGCGGATCGGACTGGGGCAGGCCCACTGGGCCCAGAACGGATCTTCGTGTGCCCATTCCTGGATGTCGAGGTAGAAGCCGCGGACGCGCATCATGACGTCGTAGCGGGAGCGACGCTCCACGACCTCACCGCTCTTGTTGACGTAGGTGAGCAGCCGCTGCTTCCAGCCGTCGACGACTTCGTCGGGCAGGCGGAGGCTGTCGATGCCGGGGTGGTGGGCCTCGATGTCAGCCCAGAACACGCCGGCCAGCTCACGGGCCAGGCCGACGAAGGTGCCGTAGTCGACGCCGGGCCGGCGTTCTTCGAGGTAGCGGACCAGCAGGTTGCGCACGGGTGTGCTCTGGAGGTTGTAGAAGTCGACCAGCTCGGCCGTGGGCCGCTGGCCGTGCCGCAGCGCGTCCTTGAGTGTGTCCTTGGAGTGGATCACCCCGGCGCCGCGCATCAGGTCCCAAGCGCTGTGGGTTCCGTCGTAGGAGTAGCCGATAGCCCGCCGTCCCCAGGCCCGCGCCTCGAAGACGTCCTCCGCAGTGAGCTGGTCAAGGTAGCGGCCGGTGTACAGGATCATCTTGGAGATCACGCGCAGCCCCTCGTCGACGTGCCGACCGGTCATGCCCAGCTCGCTGCCGTGACGGCGCATCTGCTCCAGCGTCCCCGGTGGGAACATTCGCTGGACGTCTTTGAACAGCGCCATGGCCTTGTAGCCACGCATGAACTCGTAGTCAGGCAGCACGATGCGGCTGATGAACATGCTGTTCAGGCCGCTCAGCAGCACTGACCTGCGTGCCTGGTAGCTGTGGCCGTTGTCGGTCCGGTCGAGGACCTGCTCGATCCAGTCCTTGCCGCGGTCGGCATCGGCCGCCCTCCAACGGGCCTGCCAGCCGTCCCCGGGGTGGGTCAGGAGCCAGTCGAGGACCTGCCCGGCCCCGATCAGGCGGTATCGGCCCAGCGTGCGGCCGTTGCTGTAGTCCTGCGCCGGCCAGACCGGGGAGAGCGGCAACAGGGCCAGGATGTCGCCGCGCCCCAGGTGTTCGTGGGGGCCGACGCGCTTCTCGTCCGCCTTCACGTCGTGTGCGACGAACAGGCGTCGCTCGGGGGTGGGCCCGGTGCCCGCGAGCATCACGCGGTTGGCACGGCGGCTCATGCCGGACCACCCCCGAACAGCACGTCCAGGTCGCTGGCTTCGTAGCCGCCCGCCACTGCCGGCGGCGGGAGTTTCGCCCGGTCCTTCACCTCTGCCAGATGCTCCTGGACTCGGCGGATGACCTGGGCTTCCTCCTCCACCAAGTAGACGTCCGCCGTGGTGGACAGGTGGGCGTGACCGAGGATGGTCTGCACGTCCCGCAGCGACAGGCTCTCGTCGCGTGCCATGCGCAGGGCGGCCGTGTGCCGCAGGTCGTGCATCGACCAGTTCGTGCCCAGTAGCGCGTTGACGCGGCGGAACACCGCCCGAAGCGCCTCGTAGTTCATGACCTGGTAGGCCAGCCCTGCGCCGTGGTCACGGCGGCGCAGGGTCCACCACAGCGGGGCCTGCGGGTCCAGCGGCGGCCCTTCGGCCAGATAGAGGCGAATCCAGACGAACGCCTCCGCGCTGGCCGGCAGCCACTGCTCGGCGAGCGTGCCCTTGCGCACCACCCGCACAAGCTGGTCGCCCCAGTCGAGATCGACCCCACGCACGCCCAGCAGCTCCGAGGCGCGGGCGCCGTTACTGATGGCCAAGGCCAGGATCGCCCGGTCCCGGTTCGATCGCAGCGCCGCGAACAGCTCGTTCCACCGCTCGTCGGGCATCTGCCGCGGGCGCCGCTTGGGGACCCTCGGGTTGTAGCGCAGCCGCCCCTCGCCCCGGTAGGGCTCCAGCGGATTGTGGTGGGCGTGCGACCGGCGCCGGTCGGACCGCGCCAGCGGCACCGGGTTGACCAGCGGGCCGCCGCCGGTCTCGATCCAGAAGTCGTAGAAGCTGCGCAGCACCGCGTTGCTGTGCCGGATCGTCCGCGGCTTGTAGAGGTCGTCCAGGTACGTCTTCTTCGTGATCGGATTCGTGGTGCCCGCAGTCGACGCGGAATGTGTCCGCGCCGACCTGCGCGGCTTCGTCGCGGCCCGGAGCCACAGGACGAAGTCCCGTACCTCCACCGAGGTAGCGCGGTGCCACTCAACATCGACCACGCGCAGCCAGCGCCACCAGCGGAGCAGGTCGTACGCGTAGCTGCGTACGCTGCCGGTCCGGTTGTCCCGGGCGATGAAGTCGATCAGGAACCTGCGGACCGGCAGCACGACCTTCCCCTCCTCATCGAAGACCAGCCAGGGCACGACACCCTCGTCCGCGGCCACCCGCCCCCATCGGGGCAGCTGAATAGCGCGAACATCACGGCATTGCTCTTTCAACTCCGTTGCGCTCCTTCGTCGTCGGGATGCGCAACGTTTACCGACTAGGCCAAGCGAGGGATACGCTCCCGCCCGGCGCGTCCTTCGGTAGTCCGGTCAACGGATCTGTGCTTCCCGCCCGCACAACCCAGGGCGATGCGGTGGGGGCCGGCGGGGAGGTTGGCGTAGTCGGTGAGGTTGGTGAGCAGTTCGCGGGCGCCGGGGGTTTTGAGGACGATGTCTTGAACGCGGGGGTTGAGGCCGTCGAGGTCGAGGATGTTGCGGGCGGCGGCGGGGTCGCGGAGCCGGTCGCGGACGTCCTCGGTTCGGTCGGCGGCGGGCGGGATGGGGGAGTGGTCCGGGCCGGTGGGCAGGTGGAGGTAGCCGAACGAGATCAGGCGGATCGAGTGCAAGGGGTCTCCTGCTCGGGGTGCCTCTATGTTCTTCGTCAAGCAGGTGGGTAGCTTCCGCCCGGGGTTCGATCTTCTTCGTGGGGCATGAGACTGTTTGGCCGTGCCAGAGATGACGAGTGGGTTAGAGGCGGCCTTGGTTGAGGCGTCGTCTCCCTCCTGGACGCAACGTGTTCATGCCGGGCGTGACCTTGCTTCCTTCGCTGATGTACCTGAGGCTGCGGAAGTGCTGGTGGGGCTGCTGCTGGACGTCGAGAACACGGCGGTGACTCGACAGACGGCAGAGGCCCTGGCGCGGGTGGGGACGGTGGCCGCCGTAAGGCTTATCGCTCTCGCGGTTGCCGAGGCTGACGACAACCAGGCCGACTGGCTGCAGACCGGTGTGCATGACGCGCTCGTGGAACCGGACGGTGTGCCGGACGTCGCAGTGGCCTGCGGGAAGCTCGCCCGGGATCCGGAAGAAGTTGTCCGGCGGGGCGCCGCGGAGATCTCGGCGTGGACAGACGACGCAAGGTGTTGATCCGAATCGACCTGCCTGTGGACTGGTTCATGCAGCCGTCGCTTGGGGGAGGCGGGGTTCGTAGAAGGTGCCGTCGCGGAGCATGGCGAACAGGATGCTGATGCGTTGGCGGGCGAGGCGGAGGAGGGCTTGAGTGTGGGTCTTGCCGCGGCCTCACTGTCGGTCGTAGTAGGCGCGGGAGGCGGGGTCGGCGTTCATGCAGGCGAAGGCGGAGAGGAACATGGCGCGTTTGAGCTGCCGGTTTCCGCCTCGTGGGGCATGTTCGCTGCGGATTGAGGTGCCGGACGACTTCGTGGTGGGGGCGAGGCCGGCGTAGGAGGCGAGGCGGCCGGGGGGCGCCCCTATGTCTTTGGTCAAGGCATTGGGCCAGCCGCAAAGACTTGGGGACGTCAGTGGTCCGGTGCGATAGTTGGCGCCGCGCGAGGCGAAAAGGCTTGTTAACGACGGGGATCGGGTGGAGCGGATCACTGAGGACCAGGTCAACCGGCTGGTTCGGTTCGTGCGGGACCGCATCCCTGACTCGGCTTCACTTCAAGGTGAAGCCCGCCGCGCGGCGACAGCCCTTCGTCTGGCCGCGGACAGGCAGATCTTTGCAGTGCGCTTTCATCGGACCCCTCCGCCCGCGGACGGGGCAACGACTGATGTGGCAGCCGCCGCATGGAACCTTTTGGTCGCTCTCGCTGGAATCTGGCACGACCACCCTGAGTTCCCCGCTGATGCCGCCAAGGAGACGTTCGAGTTTGACTGCGATGCACCTCTCTAGTGTTGTGACCGCATAGGTTCGCCGGGTCGGCGGTCGTGGCGGTTGGATGTGCGGTGACGTCCGATCCGCCCGCTGGAGGCGCGGTGGCCGAGCCTGTCCGTGTGCGCAGACTGACCGGCCAGGAGGGGCAGCGGCTGCAGCAGATCGTGCGCCGGGGCAGCACCAACTCGGTGCGCTGTCGGCGCGCGATGATGCTGCTGGCTTCGGCCGGCGGGAATCGGGTGCCGGTGATCGCCCAGCTGGTGGCGGCCGACGAGGACACCGTGCGCGATGTGATCCACCGGTTCAACGAGATCGGCCTGGTTTGCCTGGACCCTCGGTGGGCGGGAGGCCGTCCCCGCCGACTCAGTGATGACGACGAGGACTTCGTCATTGCGACGGCCACTACCCGCCCGGTCAAGCTCGGCCAGCCGTTCACCCGCTGGTCGCTGCGCAAGCTGGTCGCCTACCTGCGGAAAGTGCACGGCCGGGTGATCCGCATCGGCCGCGAGGCATTACGGTCTCTGCTCGCCCGCCGCGGTGTCACCTTCCAGCGCACCAAGACCTGGAAGGAGTCCCCGGACCCCGACCGTGAGGCGAAGCTGGACCGGATCGAGCAAGTTATGGACCGCTTCCCGGACCGGGTCTTCGCCTTCGACGAGTTCGGCCCGCTGGGGATCCGGCCCACCGGGGGCTCGGGCTGGGCGAAACGGAAGCATCCCGACCGGGTGCCGGCCGCCTACCACCGCACCCACGGAGTCCGGTACTTCCACGGCTGCTACTCGGTGGGCGGCGATCGCATGTGGGGCGTGAACCGGGGAAAGAAGGGAGCCGCGAACACGCTGGCCGCGCTGAAATCGATCCGCGCCGCCCGGCCCGACGGCGCCCCGATCTACGTGATCCTGGACAACCTGTCCGCCCACAAGGGCGCCGACATCCGTCGCTGGGCGAAGAAACACAAGGTCGAGCTGTGTTTCACCCCGACCTACGCCTCGTGGGCGAACCCGATCGAAGCGCACTTCGGACCGCTGCGGCAGTTCACCATCGCCAACTCGAACCACCCCAACCACACCGTGCAGACCCGGGCCTTGCACGCGTACCTCCGCTGGCGCAACGCCAACGCCCGCCACCGCGACGTCCTGGCCGCCGAACGCAAGGAACGCGCCCGTATCCGCAGCGAGAAGGGCATCCGCTGGGGCGGCCGACCCGCTCTCGCCGCATGATCAGGCAACCCGGCGAATGTTCCAGGTCACTGCACGATCTCCGCCGCGGATCTGTCTGGGCTACTTGACCAGCCGGAAGGCGGGGTGCCCAACCCAGGCCCGCAGGAACTCCGCCGTTCCCAGCGCCATCCAGTCGTCGTCCGCGATCCCCAACACCCCCGGAAGGCCAGCGACGACCGACGCCTGTCCGTCCAGCAGTTCGGCTTTGGCCACGCCTCCGATGACGTCCATGACGGCGGCGGTCAGTAGGGCCGTGGCCACGTGGTCGATCTCGCGATTGCTGCAGGCGCTGACATTAACGGCATGGGTTGGTCTGAAGCCGAGGATGGCCTCCACCTCGGGTTCCTCCGCGTGCTCAGCCTCGAAGGTGCTCTCGTCGCCGACACCCGGCCCCATCAAGTAGACCAGGAAGGGCCGACGCCAGTCCTCGCGCTGCGGATTGAATCCCACCAGGGCTGTGAGCTCCTCATCCGCGACGGTGTTGCCGAGGAGTGGAAGCGGGAACGGCCTTCGCCAGTCCTTCTCTCGCCTGTCTTCGACGCCCAGTCGCTCTGCGGGCACGTTGACGTCGAAGAACCCGGGCCGCTTCTCGGCGAAGTGGGAGGAAAGCCCCACCATCAACGCGCGGAACTCCTGCAGCGCAGCCGGGGAGAGCGGCTCCGCCAACTCGATCACCAACGTCGGACCAGACATGCTGGGAGCCTAGTTTGATCGGCTCCTCGACCGCTCAAAATTGTTCCCACACCGAGTCCAGCCGGTTCGAGCACCGATGCCGCCAACCCGGCGAACCTTTGCGGTCAGAGCACTAGCAGGTCTCACGCCGCTGAGGCGGGCCGAGGTTCGTAGAAGGTTCCGTCGTGGAGCATCGCGAACAGGACGTCGGCCCGGCGTCTGGCGAGGCAGAGCAGGGCCTGGGTGCGGTGCTTCCCTTGGGCGCTCTTCTTGTCGTAGTAGGCCCGTGATGCCGGGTCGCCGAGTGCGGCGAACGCGGAGAGGAAGAAGGCTCGTTTGAGCTGCTTGTTTCCTCTCCTGGAGGGTTGTTCGCCGCGGATCGAGGAGCCCGAGCTCCGGGTTGCCGGGGCGAGTTCGGCGTAGGCGGCGAGGTGGCCGGTGGTGGGGAAGGTGCCGTCGCCGACCTCGATCAGGGTCCGGGCTCCGGTCCTGACGCCGACTCTCGGCATCGAGGTCAGGACCTTGGAAAGAGGGTGGTCCTCCAGGAGTTCCTCGATCCGCCTGGCCAGCAGTTTGCGCTGGTCAAGGATGGGGGCCAGGGATCCGGCCAGGCTCGGGACGATCAGCGCGGCCGCCTCGGTTCCCAGAACGGTGACGGTCTGCTCGTCCAGGGCGGCGAAGATCTCCTCGACCAGGCGCTCGGCCATCCGCGGGGCCTTCGGCCGCAGCAGGGTGATCAGCCGTCGGCGTCCGGCCTTGCGTATCTGGGCCGGGGATTCGAACCGTTCCAGCAGCGTGAGGACGGCCGGGTGCTGCAACCGCGGTCCCCGCACCCGTTCCAGCGAGGGATGGATCTGGGTCAGCAGGCCGTGCAGCCGGTTCGCAATCCGGGTGGCCTCCCCGGCGAGGTCGTCGTCGAAGCCGACGATCATCTCCAGCTCGGCGATCGTCTCGTCCTCGCCGTCGATAGCCCGCAGCGTGCGCGGCATCGCGCGGGCCGCGTCTGCGATGATGAACGCGTTCCTCGCGTCCGTCTTGGCCTCGCCCGGGTAGAGGTCGGCGATCCGGCGCATCGCCAGTCCGGGCAGGTAGGCAACCGGGCAGCCCATGTCCCGTGCGACCGCCAGCGGCAGGGTGCCGATCGAGGCCGGCTGGTCGACCACGACCAGCACCGTTCCGTTCTTGGTCTGGAGTTTCGCGAACAGCTCGCGGAGTTTGGGTTCGGTGTTGGGCAGGCGCTTGTCGAAGGCTTTCTTGCCGGGCGGGATGACGGCGGTGGCGTGGTGTTCGCCTTTGCCGACGTCCAGGCCGAGGAAGACGTCGATGGCGCCGGTGTCGATCACGTGCAGGCCCCTCCATCACACTTTCGTCCGGCCTTGCCTCGGCATCGAACTGCCACATCCACGTTACGGAGAGCTCTTCCGGCTCGGGTGAAGCCGGTACTCAAGCCCCTCATCAGCGGTCCGTCGATGCCTCCGGTCCCGGTGACACCACCCCCCGGATCATCAACAACAAGGGGGGAAGTCATGCCGGACCCGAAGGCCGGAGGCCCTATTGCGGAGCCACGAAGAAGGTAACGGGGGGTGTGGTCCACTCCGTGCCGCCGCCGAGGGGGCGCAGCCACACCAGGGGGCGGCGCGGGGGTCTGCAGGGTCGGGGGCACGGCGGTCAGGATGCTGCGGCGGCCGGTGACGGTGTCCTCGACCTCGCGCCCGAGCAACCGGTGCCTTTGGTGGAGGAAGCTCCCGCCGCTCACGGCAGCTCCCCGGAGCGGCAGGCGGGGGTGAGGACGCGTTCGAGGCGGGGGCGGATCGCCAGGGTGTGGGGGAGGGGCCGGAGCGGCTCCGGGGGCATCTCCCAGCGGACGCCGTAGCTGGGCGGGAGCACGATCCAGGCCCCGGGCCCGTGGTGGACGGTGAGACCGGCGAAGGTCTCGGCGAGTCGGGGGCCGGTGCCGTGCTCCACGAGGAGGGAGACGGTGCCGTGGACGCTGGCCACGGCGGGGGCGTAGAGGGCGAAGCGGTCGAGCATGAGCAGCAGCGCGCTACCGATCGGGCCGGTGAGGGTGACGGCGTCGAACCGGGTGCAGGGGGTGACGATCCCCGCGCCGGGGGCCTGCTTGAACGCTTCGGTGAGGGCGTCGGGGTGGAGGGGGTGAGGGGGGCCGGGGCGGGGGTGGGCGCCGGGGACAAGACCTTCGGCGACGCCCGCCTCTGCGCGGCCATCGCCGACCGGATCACCTTCCGCTGCACGCTGATCCGGACCGGCACGGAGCCCTACCGCTACCAGACCACCCAGTAATCCCTCTTCGCGCCTCCAAATGACCGGTCAAGCAGAGGTCGGGGGGTGGCCGGTGATGGTGGGCCTGATCGTGTGCAATCCCCACTGCTCGACGCTGCCGTCCACCAGTCCGGAGAGGAACTGAACGAGTCCGCCGTTGTAGTGCCACCAGCCACCTCCGCGGGTGGCCACGGTGATCGTCCAGGCGGCGGCATCCCCGCTTGTCGACCACAGGAAGTAATCGCCCCAGTCTGTCGTCCCGCAGCGGAGAAGGCCGCCAGGTGCCGGGAACGCCTGCACCGGCGGATCGAGCTCCGCGTATTCGCACCACTCTTCGACGATCTCCAGGTCTTCGAGTGTGGCTTCGACCCATGCCTGCTCATTGCCGGGCTGCGGGGAGGTGACGAAGAGCGTGTCCCCCACCACGAGGCGGGGATAGAGCTCGGTGAGCAGCTTGAAGTCCGGCGGGAGAGCCGTGCCCAGACCGCTTTCGACAGCCGCCCAATCGACCTTCGCAGGCACTGGGCGCCGGAGCACGGTCAGCTCCGACCATGCCTGCTCGAATACCGTCAGCGCTTCAACAGGGTCTTGAATCCGGCGGGGCGGGGCCTGGGTACCCATGAGCTCGTCCATACGGCAACCCTGCCAGCAGGGTCCGACACGCCTGTTATCTAGGGTTGTCAAGTTTCGGTGCAGCTAGGACGCGTGACGATGCTTAAGGGACGTGAGGGACGGGCGGGCTGAATTGCGCGTCGCGTGCGGCCGGACAGACGTGTGAAGGAGCCGTCGCCGAATCGGCGACGGCTCCTTCTGGGTGAATTCTGCGGACAGTTTGGTCAGGCGCGACCGAGGCTTCGGGTAATCCAGCCAGCCTCGCGCCACTGGTCGGTGTTGAGGGTGCCGCGGGCGTCGATGACCTTGGGGGTCGTGGTGCGGGTGGCGAGCCGCTTGGGGTCGATGGTGGTGAAGTGGTGCCACTCGGTGAGGTGGAGGAGGAGGTCCGCGTCGTCGACGGCAGCGATGGGGTCTTCGACGTAGTCGAGCTCGGGGTGGAGCTTGCGGGCGTTGTCCAGGGCCTTGGGGTCGGTGACGGTCACGGCGGCGCCAAGGTCGTGAAGGGCCTGGGCGACGGCGAGGGCGGGCGAGTCGCGGATGTCGTCGGTCTCGGGCTTGAAGGCGGCGCCCCAGACGGTGACCCGCTTGCCCCGAAGGTCGCCTCCGAGTTCTTCGCGGGCGAGGTCGATGACCCGCTGGCGGCGGCGAGCGTTGACGGCGGCGGCTTCGCGGAGGATGCCGACGGCCGGGCCGGCGTCGAGGTCGTCGGCGCGGTTGATGAACCCGGCGAGGTCCTTGGGCAGGCAGCCGCCGCCGAAGCCGAGGCCGGGCCGCATGCCGTGGCGGCCGATGCGGTGGTCGTGGCCGAGGATGTCGGCGAGTTCGGCAACGTTGGCGCCGGAGGCTTCGCAGACTTCGGCCATCGCGTTGATGAAGGAGATCTTGGTGCCGAGGAAGGAGTTGGCGGCGCCCTTGGCGAGCTCGGCGGTGGCCCAGTCCGTGACGATCGTCGGCGTCCCCGACTCGATGATCTTCTCGAACGCCTGCCGCAGCAGGGCCTCGGCCCAGGAGTGGGTGGTGTTGAAGCCGAGGACGAGGCGGTCGGGGCGGAGGGTGTCGTCGACCGCGAAGGACTCGCGGAGGAACTCGGGGTTCCAGGCGACCTCGGCGAGGTCCCCGGCGGGCGCGTACTCGCGCAGGATCTCGGCGACGCGGGGTGCGGTGCCGACCGGGACGGTGGACTTCACCGCGACGACGGCCGGGGTCTTCAGGCCCGGGGCCAGGCGGCGGACGGCGTCGAACAGGTGGCTGAGGTCGTAGGCGTCGCTGCCGGGCTGCGGCGGAGTGCCGACACCGATGAAGTGCAGGTCGGCGAAGTCGGCGGCCTCGCCGTAGGAGGCGGTGAAGCGGAGCCGGCCGGAGGCGGTGTGCTTGGCGAGGAGGTCGTCCAGGTCGCGTTCGAAGAACGGGGCCTTGCCGCTGTTGAGGGTGTGGACCTTGTCGATGTCGGAGTCCATGCCCAGGACCTCGTGGCCGAGTTCGGCCATGCAGGCGGCGTGGGTGGCGCCGAGGTAGCCGCATCCGATGACGGTCATCTTCATGCTCGGGGTGGTCCCTTCGGGTGGGGCCGCCGCTGGCGGCCCCACCCTTGCCCCGCCCGGAAGGGCGGGGTGGTCAGGAGGGCCTGGCGGCCAGATAGCGGTTGATCCCGTCCCGGATGAACGGCGGGATCGTGAGGATGTCGAGGTGCTCGGGGGCGAAGAACTGGAGCTTGACGCCCTCGGAGAGCGGGAGGCGGGTCTCGTCGCCGTCCCAGCGGGCTGCGAAGAAGGTGATGATCTGCCCGGAGCCTCGGTGGTCGGTGATCTCGAACAGCTCGGTCAGCGAGTCGGTGGTGAGGCCGGCTTCTTCGTCGAGTTCGCGGACGATCGCGGTGGCCGGGGCTTCGCCGGGGTCGCAACCGCCGCCCAGCAGGCTCCAGTGGGCGGGCCAGGCGATGTGGGGGAGGTCGTCGCGGAGGTGAAGGAGGAGTTCGCCGCGGCGGTTGGTGATGATCGCGACGGCTCCGCGGGCGACGGCCGGCTCCTCGGTGGCGGGTGTCTCGGAGTGCATCCCCTCACCGTAGTAACGGTGTTGGGGATCATGCGGCAGCCCTCACCGTCTGGTCCGAAAACCAGGCGGCTGCCATGAGGGCCTGCATCCGGGTGCGGTCGAACCGGCCGCCGGGCGTCAAACCCCCCTCGAGGAGGGGGCGGAATCCAGGCGGGACGTCGGTGAGGGCCATGCGGATCTGGGAGTCGGCCCAGGCCGCGAGGTTGTCGTTGAGCCAGGACGGGACCGGGGAGGCGAAGCCGAGCTTGTCCCGGCTGGCCCAGACCTCGCGGGGCAGGCCCAGGGCCTTGGCCGCGTCCCGCAGGATCCGCTTGCCCTGGGCCGGGTCGGTGATCTTGTGCTCGACCGGCAGCCGGTAGGACAGCTCGACCAGGTCGCGGGCCAGGTAGGGGGATCGGCGTTCGAGCGCGTAGGCGGAGGCGAGCTTGTCGCTGGTCATCACCAGCGGCCTCCAGGCCGTCGCCAGGTCCGCCAGCGTCAGGCCGCGGGCCAGGTCCCCGCCCGCGCGGGCCATCGCGTCGGCCACCAGGTCACGGAGGCGGCCGTCGGGGTCGGGGCCGCGAAGGATGAGCCGGGTGACGGCCTCCGCCGGGTCGAGGGGTTCGCCGGCGGTGTGCATGAGCTTGGCAGCCAGCGGCCGGTATGCCTCCAGCCCGGCGTTCAGGACGGCGTCGGGGCCGAAGAGGACCAGGGCCTGGCGGACGTAGCCCATCAGGAACTCGTCCGGCCCGAGCCCGCCGATCACGACGCGAAGGCCGAGGTCGGCGATCTTGCGATAGGCCATGTGCTCGGAGAACGTGGACGCGTTCCCCATCGGGTAGTCCAGGGCCCGCATCATGTGGGGCAGGGCCCGGGTGAAGTCGGCGTGGTCGGGCTCGACCACCACCAGCTCGGCCCCGATGTCCCGGGCGATGATCGCGGCGGTGGAGGACTCGTCCAGACGGTCCTGGCCCGGGTAGCGGACCGTGACGCAGACGGGGGGCCGCATCAGGTAGGCCAGCACGGCCGAGTCCAGCCCGCCTGAGAGGAGGAGGGCGAAGTCGCAGGCCGGGGACCGCAGCGGGATCTGCTCGGCCAGGATCGTGGAGAACTTCGCCAGGGCCTCGTCGTAGGTGCCGGTGAACGGTGCCCGGTCCTCCAGGTGCCACCAGGTCATCTGGTCGATGGATCCGGTGGTGACGTCGAACGTCAGCAGGGTGGCCGGGGCCAGCAGCTGGATCCCCTGGAACGGGGTGTCCACCCCGACGGGGGTCTCGATCGCGGTGACCTCGGGCCGTAAGACCAGCGGCGCCGGTCCGTAGCCGGTCAGGGTGGTGACCTCGGAGGCGAACGCGAGCCGGCCGCCGTCCAGCCGCCAGTAGAGCGGCTTCTCCCCGAGCCGGTCGCGGGCCAGGAACAGCTTCGCGGTGCGGGGGTCATAGACGGAGATGGCGAACATGCCGTCCAAGCCGTCCAGGCAGGACGGGCCGATCTTGGCCCAGGCCCGCAGCAGGAAGTGGGCGTCCGACTCCCGCTCGCCGATCTCGATGCCCCAGGCGGCGGCCTGCTGCCGCCAGTTGTAGATCTCCCCGTTGAAGGCCAGCAGGAGGCCGGTGTCCCGGTCCAGGTAGGGGCCGGGCATGGCCTGCGGGTCGACGATCAGGAGGGTGTTCATGGCCAGCACCGCCCGCCCGTCGCGGGCGGCGGTGTGCATCGTGCCGTCCGGGCCGCGGTAGTGCTGCGAGTCGCCCATCGCGGCGACGGTCTTCTCGTGCCGGAGAGCATCGCCTCCGGCCAGTCCTGCGATTCCGCACATCTGGTTCACCCCCGAGCGTGAAGTCGTGGTGCCTGACGGCGGTCGCCGCCGGGAGTCCCTTCCTGGCGTCCCGGCGGCGGCCTGTGCCCTCATCACACCCGCCGGGCCGTCATGCCTGGGAGGGCTCGCAGGGGGGCTCACAACTCGCAAAGCAGGTTCACCCAGGGTCCGCAGGGCAATACCCTCAGTGTCTCAAGACGCGGGAAGAGCGTGTGACTTCCCGTGCCCAGCCGGAATGCGCCGACCGGAAATGCCCTGTCGAGCATCCGGCCCCGTGGCGTTTCCTCGTCAGCAACATCGTTGCTGACCTGGTGGAAAAGGGGATTCGGGTGGCGTCGACCAGCCGCCGGAAGCGTCCGCCGAACGCGGACCTGGACCGGCTCATCGAGATCTGCGGCGCCAGCCACAAGTCTCTGGCCCTGCGGGTCAACCAGCTCGCCCAGCAGGCCGGGCTGGAGACGGACTACTCGCATACCTCCATCGCGAACTGGTGCCAGCGGGGCATGATCCCCAAGTGGCCGGTGCCCACGTTCCTCGCCCAGGCGATCTCCGAACGGCTCGGCCGACCGGTGGCCCTTGGCGAAATCGGTATGGGCGATGCGGAGACACCGGACGCCGATGTGGGGTTGGATTTCCCGCGGGACCGTGCTGATGCGGTCCGAGTGGCCACCTCGTTCTGGAGCTTCGTGAACCGCCGCGACTTCTTAACCGGATCCGGCTTCGCCGTCTCCGCGTTCACCACCCCCGTGACCCGCTGGCTGGTCACCCCCGCCGACGAGGCGGCCGACGTCGCCGGCGGCAAGAAGCAGGTCGGCCGGGCCGACCTGGAAGAACTCCGGGACGCGGCCGACGAGGCCCGCCGCTGGGACTCCAAATACGGCGGCGGGAACTGGAAGGCCAACTCCGTCACCGTCTGCCTCCAGGAACGGGCCGCCCCGCTGCTGCGGGGATCCTTCACCGACGCAGTCGGCCGCGACCTGTTCTCCGTCACCTCCGAGCTGTCCCGCCTGGCCGGGTGGACGGCCTTCGACGTGGGCCAGCACGACGTCGCCCAACGACACTTCATCCAGGCCCTCCGCCTGGCCCGCGCGGGCGGAGACGTCCAGCTCGGCTGCTATGTCCTGACCACCATGGCCATGCAGTCGCTGCTGCGGGGCTTCGGCTCCGAGGCCGTCGATATGGCCCAGGGAGCCTTCGAACGAGCCAAGGGCCAGGCCGCCCCGCGTGTCCTGGCATTCACCAAGCTCATCGAGGCCCGTGCCCATGCCCGCGAGAGGGACGCCAGGGCCGCCTCACGGGCCCTCGCGGCCTCCGAGGACCTCCTGGGCCAGGCGGACGCTGCCAGCGGCTCAGAGCCCGCCTGGATCGACTTCTATCACCACGCGAGGCTGTCGGCGGACGCCGCCGAGGTCTTCCGGGACCTGAAGAACCCCAAGGCCGCCCTGGCCTGGAACCAGCGGGCCGCCGCGATGCCGTCCGGAGTTTTCACCCGCTCGGTCGGGATGCGGCTGGCGATCGTGGGGACCGCCCACCTCCAGGCCCGCGACCTCGACCACGGCCTGGACCTGGGCAACCGGTCCGTGGACATCCTCGCCCGTGTCCAGTCGAGCCGGGCAAAGGACTACGTCCGCGAGTTCAACACCGCCCTCGCCCCCTGGCGGCGCGAGCCGGCCGTCCGCGATTTCCTCCACCGCACCCGCACCGAACTCGGCATCGCGGCCTGAGCACGTTTCGCCGTACTTCCCCCCGTCCTCGAGGGGGGGAAGTACCGGCGAGCGTCCCCAGCGGCGTACGACTTCCTCGTGCACCACTGGTAGTGGCTCCTGGCTCAGGCCAGGGCCGGGCCGCTGTTCTCGGCCCGGATCATCCGCCGCAGGCTGCTGCGTGCGGCGGCGAGGTCGTCTTCCAGTTCCTCCACCTTGGCCTCCAGCTCGGACTTCACCAGCCGCAGGTCCCCCACTTCCGAGGCCAGTTCCTCGTTCTGCCGGGTCAGTTCCTCGACCCGCGCGATCAGGTCGGCGGAGCCGATCTGATCGCGCTGCTGGCCCAGCTGCCGCTGCAAGGCGGCCTTGAGGCGGTCCCGCTCGCCCCGCAGGGCGGTGACCTCCTGCCGGGACAGTTCCAGGTCCGTCCGCAGGCTCGCCGCACTCGGCGACAGCCCTTCCTGACGGTCCCGGCGACCCTTTCCGGCCTGTTGCTTGCGGGCGGTCTCGATGTGCTCGCGCACTCCTTCGGCATAGACGAGCCAGTTCGAGACCCCGGCGGTCTTGGCGACGGAGGCGAGGGTGACCGCGTCGCCGCGGGCGACCATCTCCTCCACCACGGCCAGCACCTTGGCCCGCTTCTCGCGGCTGTCCTTGCGGCGGGCGTCCGCCAGCACCTCGCTCGGGCGTCGTTTGGCGGTCATGCCGGGGACTCCTTGCGGTTGATCACCGTCAGCGGCAGCATGGCTCGGCCGGCCGCCGCCCGGGTCTTCCTCAAGATCTTCACCGACTCCATCAGGGCCTCTCGTTCGTCGGCGGGCAGCTTCTCGATCTGCTCGCGCATGGTCGCGGCGACCTTCTTGAAGGAGTCGATCTGGTCCTGGAGGTTGCGTGTGACGTACTCGGCCGCGTCCATGGCCAAGGCGGTCTCCTTGTCCGCCTTCAGGTCCCGGATCTGGTCCTCGATCGCGGCCAGGTAGGACGGATTGGGACGGTAGAAGCCGCAGCCAGCACACTGGAAGCGGATCGGGCAGGCTTGCCCGCCGGCCTTGACGTTGGACGGCTCCGTGCAGCCGCCGAACGGCACCGCCACCGACCTCAGCTCGTAGGCCCGGTTCGAGGCCATCGGCGCCGGATTCCCGTGCCGGTCCACGACATGCAGCCGCATCTTCTTCACGGCCTCCTGCTTCCGCTTCAAAGACACCTTGTAGTACCGGGCCGTGGTCTCGGCACTTCGGTGATCCATCAGCTCTTTGAGCACGTCAATGGCCACTCCGCCGTCTGCGTGACGCTGAGCGTAGGAGTGCCGGAAGGCGTAGGCGTAGATCTCCTCCCGGTCGAACGGGATCGGGTTCCCGTCCTGCCCGGTGCCCTCCGAGTGGATCTCCGGGATCTCGGTGACCCACTTGCGCAGGGCCCGCGCGAAGTTGCCCGTGGTCAGGTGCGGGTCGCGGCTGATCTCGCTGATGGCGGGGAACAGGAAGGCGTCGCTTGTGGGCGGCGCGAGTTTCAGGGCGGCCCGCCGCTTCTCCCACTCCTGGATGATCCGTGCCGTCTCCATGGTGATCGGCAGACGTCTCCGCAGCCGTTTGCCCTTGTAGTTGTTCCAGATCAGCAAGCAGTCCTTGCCGGTGAACTCCAGGCAGTCCCGTCGCAGGCTCAGCACCTCCCTGGGGCGTCGGCCGGTGTCCCGAAGGACCTGGTAGGCGGTCTGGAACATGGTCATCAAGTCCTCGGGAGTCGCCCACGAGCCGTAGGAGAAGCCCTGGCCCAACAGGCCGAGCTGGGCATCGAGCTGGCGGATCACCGACTCCGGCACGGCCTTGCCGATCTCGTCCTCGTTCGACTCATCCACCACGATCCGATGCGACGCATGCCGGCCGAAGCTGCCAGAGAGGTTCGAAAGGATGCCCGCGCTGCGGCCGAAGTCCAGCACGGTGAACAGTCCGGCGAGGAGATCGCGGGGTACTTGTTGTTGCGAGGTTCACCCTCGTCGTCCGTGAGCCTCCGGAAGTCCTCAACCACCGCGGTCATGTCACCGAAGCGCAAGGCGGCCGGGTCCATGCCGCCGCCCGGCAGCCTTCCCAGGGCATTGGACGCGACCAGGCAAGCAGGCACGTGGTGCCGGAACCGCTTGCTGTTCGGCCGGGTCGAGCGGGCCCACTCCATGGCCGCCTCGCGGAGCCACACCTGTTTGATGGTGGAGAAGTCGACCTTGCTCGCCCGGACGCCGGGCGGCCCGGCCTTGCGGTAGGCGGACTGGTGGCCGACGGCCGTCATGTCCCAGACGAGCTTGTCCGTGGGCTCGATGCCGAGGAACCTTTCATGCCCCCGTTCGATGGCCCAGACGAGTTCCCGCAGGTGAGCCGCGCTGTTGGCGGCCTTCCACCCTGTCGCATCGACGCGTTCGCGGTCTGCCGTCAGGACGCTCTCGACCCCCGCGAGCCGCTGGACCACCGCGCGGATGGCCGATGGCTCGATCTTCTGGTTCCGGGCCTCCCGCTGCTGGAGCATGTAGAGCACTTCCAGCCGGGCGACCGGCCCCAGCGGCGCCAACGAGAACTGGTGAGTGGCCAGGTAGGGCGGTTCGTGCTCCACCCAAGTAGCGAGGTCAGCCGTGTCGTTCTCCTGCCGGTGGGCCTTCCACCTCGGGGTGTGGATGCGGCACAGCCCCTGCCCAGGCCAGCCTTCCAGTTCGCAGCCCTTGACCAGGCATCGCGCCCGCCCCGCGAAGGGCTCGGCCACGTCTCGGATCCACTCTTCAAGCGTGCCGGCGAACAGATTCTTGTTCGTCCGGCTGGCCGCTATCCACCGCGTCACGTGGCTCCGGCAGAGCCCCCACGTGGCCCGCTCGCGAGCACACCGCTTCCCGTCCCGCTCCACCACACACGCCTCAACCTCGGTGAAGCGGCGGTTGGCGGTCGGCACGAACGTCTTGTGAAATTCGTCCGCACTCATCCCGCTGGCCTGGAAAGCCCTGTCACAGGTCTTGCAGCGGCGATGGCGAACCTTGTCCACCGAGGCGCATGCTTCGGTCAGGCATCGCCAGGCAGCCGTGCTCGGATTCTCGAAATCCCCTGTGAACAGCAGGTTTTCACTGTCCCACTCGCCCGGCCGCCAGTCCTCCACCAGCTGTGTGCGAAGCCATTCGGCCCACGGACCGAGATCGATTCCCTCGTCCTCACCGATGGGGAGGACGACCGCGAGATTCCCGGTCATGCCTGGCCCCTGAGAATCGCCGCCACCCGTTCCACCGCTTCGCGTTTGTCCGTGTCGGTGGCGTGGATGTAGGGCTCCATCGACGACGGTGAGACGTGGCCCAGCAGGTTCTGCACCACATCCCGCGGCGTGTCAGAGCGGATCTAGGTGGTTGCCGCCGTGTGCCGCAGCATGTGCGGCCGGGCCGGGAAACCGGCCTTGGCCGCCAGGCGGTCGAAGAGGTCCTTGGCGTTGTGGTAGGTCATGGCCTTGCCCAGCGGCTGGCGGAACAGGTTGACGAAGACCATGTCGCTGTCGGCGGCCTCGGCCACCGCGTCACGCTCGTGGACGTACTCGGAGTAGGCCGTCACCGGGATCCACCGGGGAGAGCGGGCCTTGGCCAAGGCGCCGTTGACGTTCTTCCGGCGCCGGACGTGCACGTGTGGGCCGGCCACCTGGCAATTCAGGGCCGAGGAGTTCGACAGGAAGTGCATGTCCTCTCGGCGCAGGCCCAGGGCTTCACCGATACGCATGCCGGTGCCGCCCAGCAGCACCACCAGGAAGCGGTCACGAGCCCGAGTCGTCAACGCGACCAGCTCCGCGAACTGCTCTGCATTCAGCCATTCGTAGCCCTCGACGGCCACGGAGAACTTGATCGCCTTGGCCCTCACCGTCCGGAACTGGCCGTCCTCGCCCACGTCGTAGCCGGGCGGGAGGTAGGCCGTTTCCTTTGGATCACTCCCGGGGAAGCTGGTTGTCGGTGCGGCGTGGGAGAGTCCTGGGCATGACGATGCCGGAGGGTCGTGAGCGAGTGCTGCCTGAGATCGTCGGACGCGACATGTTCGACGCTCTCGTCATCAGGACCGACTTCAGCGACGAGGAGTCGTGGACTGCGGTGGTCGGGGAGCTTCGCCGGCCGTGGGGGCCGGACGGAGAGTTTCCCGCACGGGTGCAGGTGGTCGAGGCGCCTGATTGGTCGGGGGCGACAGCTGATGAGGTTCTTGCCGCGGTGGGCGAAGACGAATACCTGAGTGTCGTCTTTCTCGCCGACCGTCACACGATGGAGTCGCCGGCGCGGGCGCTGCTGGCTCTGTCGACGGTCTGGGAGGACGAGGGCGACCTTGATCCCGTCTATTACCAGGATCTCGTCGAGTCGCCGGAGCCCCGGGAGTTCCGGGCCGCGCCTGCCGCGGTGCACTCGGTCCATGTGAACGTGGCGCTCGGCAACATGGGCTTCGCCGAGTTCGCCGCGGCCGCTTCCGCAGAGCCTGATCAGGTCCTGCGGCCTGTCTGACGGGTGCGGCGGGCAGCCGTTGCCTTGGAAGGTGCGGGTCGTTCGTCGGGGCGTGTCGTTGAGTAATGCGCAGTGGGCGCGGATCGAGCCGTTGTTGCCGGATCGGACGCCGAGGCGGGGCGGGCGCTGGCGGGATCACCGGCAGGTGATCGACGCGATCGTGTTCAAATACCGCACCGGGATCCCCTGGACGGACCTGCCCGAGCACTTCGGTTCGTGGAAGGGCGTCCACAACCGGCTGCGAAAGTGGGCGGCCGACGGCACCTGGAAGAGAGTCTTCACCGCGTTGCTCGCCCAGGCCGACGCCGAGGGCGATCTCGACTGGGTCGTCGCGGTCGACTTCACCGTCGTTCGTGCTCACCAGCACGCGGCCGGAGCCCGCAAAAGGGGGCGCTGGCCGGCGAGCCGGACCATCATGCGCTTGGGCGTTCTCGCGGCGGGCTGACGACGAAGATCCACCTGGCGGCAGACAGCAGATGCCGTCCTCTGGCCTTTGTCATCACGCCCGGCCAGGCTGGTGACGCCCCTGCATTCCCCGAGGTGATGGCGAAGGTCCGGGTGCCCCGTCCGGTCGGCAGGCCACGGACGACGCCTCATGTGGTCCTCGCGGACAAGGCGTACTCATCCCGCGCGATCCGCACCTACCTGCGACGTCGTGGGATCCGGGCGGTGATCCCCCAGCCCGTCGACCAGACAGCGAACCGCAAACGGCTCGGCCGTCGTGGCGGGCGCCCTCCAGCTTTCGAGCGCGAAGCATACAAACAGCGGAACACCGTCGAACGGTGCATCAACAAGATCAAGCAATGGCGCGGACTGGCCACCCGCTACGACAAGACCGCCACCACCTACCTCGCCGCCCTCCACCTCGCAGGCATCTTCATCTGGTCAGCGCGGTGATCCAGAAGAAACGGCCTAGGGGGTGCGGGCCTCGAAGCCTGCGGGAGAGGGCGGGTCAGATCCAGCCGGTGTCGCCGTGGACGCCCCACTCCGGGTCGGCCACACCCCAGCCAACGTCCCCGCGCCGGTAGCCCCACCCCGGGTCGGTGATGCCCCAGCCCGTGTCGGCGTAGCCCCAGCCGATGTCGCTGCTCATGCTGTTCCCCTCCCTGCGCGCGGCGCGTCGGTGCTGCGCCGATGGGGTGACCGTAACCGCAGGCCGGGGCGGTTCACCAGACCCTGAAATCGAACATGCATAGGATTCTGGTGTGAGTGAGTACGACTTCCCCGACGACCTGAAGAAGCTCCAGGTCGAGCTGCACCGCGCGTACGCGGAGTACCGGGCGCTGGCCCGGTCCCTGCCGTGGTCGGTGGAGCCGCTGCCCGGCTGGCCGGGCACCAAGCACCCTCACACCGAAGAGGTGAGCGCGGGCCGGGAGGACAGCCCCGGATACACCCCCGAGCAGGCCGCGGCCGAAGCCGGACTGTGGGCGCGGATCCAGGAGCTGTCGGTGGAGGTGTCCACGCATCCGTACTGGAGCACCCTGGAGCGCGGGCCGAAGGTCATCGAGGCCAGGATGGCGCTGAAGCACCACGAGGACGTCCTGGCCGCAGGCGGGGACGAGGCATCCGCGGCGTGACCCGGGGTGGGAAGGAACGCCCGGTGCTGTTCCTGGACGTGGACGGGCCTCTCCTGCCGTTCGGTGACGGCCTCCAGCGGGAGGTGTCAGGCACTGCGGCGGATGCGCACCTGATGCGGCTCGACCCGCTTCTCGGGCCCCGTCTCGCGGCACTGCCGTGCGAGCTGGTCTGGGCCACCACCTGGGAAGATGCGGCGAACGCCGACATAGCCCCGCGCCTGGGCCTTTCGCCGCTGCCGGTCGTGCGCTGGCCGGAGCCCTCCGCCGCGCAGGAACGCGAGGACAGGTGGTTCGGGCTCCACTGGAAGACCCGGACCCTGACCGCGTGGGCGGGCGACCGCCCGTTCGTCTGGGTCGACGACGAGATCACCGACGCCGACCGGGACTGGGTGTCCGCCCGTCACCCCGCCCCGGCGTTCCTCCACCACGTCGCGTCGTTCCGCGGCCTCACCGGCGACGACTTCGCCGTCCTCGACCGCTGGCTGCGGACCTCGTGAGACTCCCGGAGCGATCCGCGGGGATGGACGACTGCGGGCCGGCGCCCGTGCTCAGCGCCGCCGCGAAGTAGGGCCGGGCCCTGCCGTCCCTGCTGGCCGTGCACGGGCCGGAGCCCTCCGTCGCGCACGAACGAGAGGACCAGGGCTCCGGGCTCCGCGGGGAAGCCCGGGTCCGGGTGACCTGGGCGGCCAGACGCCCCTGAGACGGGCTGCCGGAGCGGGAGGGCGTTCCTGCAGCCCGGGAGTTGCCGACCCGATCCGAGCCCCTGCGGGACCGGACGGCGTGAAGGCATCCGCGGTCTACCGGCTTCACGGCGAGCCCGAAGCGCTCTTCTGCATCGGCGTGGCCCGCGCCCCGCCCCTTCAGGAGACTGACGGCAGCCAGGCGGAAGACAGGGTGACCCCGGCAGGAGGCGTGTCTCCGGTCTCAAGAAGTCCCTGAGGCATCGGACCGGTCGCGCCGCCGAAGTGCACGAGGCCGCCGGAGAACGCTGCGCCATGGAACTCCACGACGCCGCCGGAGAACCTCGCGCCGCGAAAGATCACACGGCCGCCGGAGAACCTCGCGCGACCGAAGTTCACGCCGCCGCCGGGGAACGCCGCGCCGCCGAAGTTCACGAGGCCGTCGGAGAACGTCACGCTACCGAAGTCCGCCATGCTGTTGGAGAATGTTGCGCCGCGGAAGTTCAGGTAGCCACCGGAGAATGTCGCGCCATGGAAGTCCAGGTAGCCGTCGAGGAATGTCGCGCCGCGGAAGTCCAGGTAGCCGTCGAGGAATGTCGCCTCGCGGAAGTCCACGTTGCCGTCGGGAAACGTCGCGCCGCCGAAGTTCACGCCGCCGGAGAACGTCGCGCCGTGGAAGTCCAGGCGGCCGTCGATGACGGTGCTGGTGAGGTCGAGGTCGCAGCCCTGCCAGGAGCGGTGGGATCCCTCGGGGCGCCGGTAGTGATCGCCGATGAGGCGCAGGATGGTGTGGCGGACTTCGCGGAGGGCGAGGTAGTGGTGGTGTCCCTCCAGGTGGGCGGGGTCGTCGCCGGGGTCGGGGCTGTGGGGGAGCCGGAGGTAGGCACACAGGACGTCGACGCAGGTCTGCCGGAGGTCGTCGTCGGGGGCGTCGTCGGCGAGGCCGGCGAGGGCGTGGACGCCTCCGAGCCGGACGGCCGGGTAGTCGGAGCCGAGCTTGTCGACGGCCTGGGAGAAGCGTTCGGTGTGGAGCCGGGTGGCTTCGCGGTGGGCGCCGGCCTCGTCGACGCGCTGGCGGCGGTAGGCGACGACCAGGGCGACGAGCGCGCCGGCCCCCGCGACCACCCCGAAGGAGAGCTTCACCAGGTCGAAGAGCGTCGCCGCGTCGAGCTTCGCGGTGTGGTCGATCTCCTGGACGTCCAGGAGCAGGACCAGGCCGTAGAAGACGCCGCCCGCGCCCAGGACCGCGGCGGCGAAGATGAGGGTGAGCGCCCGGCCGACCCTCCACAAGCGCAGTTCGCGTTCTTCCGGTATCCGGGACCTTCTTGCGGACGTCATGACGCTATAGACAAGGCGCGGCGGCCGACGGTTGCGGCCGGCACGGGGCCGAGATCCGTCCCGATGGGCGACCCGGAGGGTGCAGCCCTCGGCCCCGTCCCCGGACGGCGTATACCAGGCGGTGCTTTCGGGGGCTGCGAGCGACACCGGGGCGAGGAACGGGAAGCCTCCGCGTCCGGTTCATACCCTTCGGGCATGGGTCGCTGACGCGCCGGAGGCAGCTGTGGGCGGGATCGAGGGAGCGGGCGGAGCCGGGCGCCGGCCGGTTGTGCGCGCGGCGTCGGCGCGGACGTGCGGGACGCCGAGCGGGTGCCGGGCCGCGCACAATGTGGCCACCCGGACCCCGTTCGAGGGTTGGCAGCTCGCACTGCAACTCGCCGCTCTGATCCTGTGGCTCCGCGAGCCCGCACCCTGAATGCGTTTCAGCGGCCAGGCGGCTGGACTGCAAGCGCGGTCGATGGGATCCCCTGCGCTGCCAGCCGGGACAGGAGTTCTGCCTCCTGTTCCTGCGTGAGGACCATCCACAAAGAGGTTCCCGAGTCGCTGGTGCCGAAGACCAATTGGCCCTCTCGCCAGCCTTCGGCGTTGATCGTGTGGGGAACCAGATCCAACATCAGCTCGAACTGCGCATCGTCACGGACGTCGATGTCGATGCCCATCCCCGGGTCGGCGCGTTGGGCCCGTGTGCCGGCCGCCACCGCCTCCCGGGCCAGGCACAGGACGCGTTCGTAGGAACGGAGCACCGCCGGGGGCCAAGGATCATCGCTGTAGGCGTCGAGGTGGGCGGCGTCAATGTCGGTGCGCAGTACGCGCAGCGCCTCGCGGTGAACGAGCGCGATGTCTGCCGGGCTCAATCCGGCGACGAGTATGAGTTCGCGGCTCATGCCGCCATGCTGGTTGATCACACACGTGACCCTCCCACATGCAGTTATCCCGCTTCTCCAGAGGATGGCTGCCGCCACAGCATGATCCTTGTCGCACACGTCCTAGTCCGGCAGGGACCCGGACCCCAACCACGAGACGCTGTCGGCGTACCGCTTCGGCCGCTGCCGGTGCCCCGAGTGCAGAGAAGCCAGGGCCCGGTCCGGGCCTGGAGCCGGTAGACACTTGCATCCGAACCCGCCCCACCTCCAGAACCCTCACCGAGCGTCCGCCGCCCCCCGACGGCGGGCGCTCTTCAGCACACCCGCGCGAACCCGCACTTCACCTCGGCGATCGCGCCCCAGCGCCTGTGGTCACCCCTGACGGTCGGCCGGGTGGAGGCGACGCCGCAGCGACAGGCGTGGCGTCGGCGCGGACGTGCGGGACGCCGCACGCTGGCAGACTCTGCCCCCGCTCGGAAGCCTTTCGGGTAGGGCACCGTCGTCCTTCGCTCTTTCGGCAGGCGTCCATCGCCTCACAAACGTCGTGCACCCCGCGCGCTCCAGGTAAGGAACCCGAGCAGGACAGCCCACTGAACGAGGGTCGCGGGCAAGGATCCTGCCAAGAGGGGAAGCACCGAGGGGAGAAGCAGCAGCGTTCCGCACACCGCGGTGAACGCACCGGCGTCTGCCTTCCGTGTCAGGAGACGGGCGACGGCGACCAGCAGCAGTGAAGGGAGCCCCACCACCAGGAGGAGGCCCTCGAAGAGGTCGACGTAGCCGTCGGCAGCTCCCCCTTCCACGGCCATGGACACGCCGAGGAAGGCGCCCCACACCCCGCAGAAGGCCACCAGGTATCTGGACGCATCCTGCACGATCAACAACCTGATCTTCGCCACGTCATCCCCCCTAGCGGCACGGGCGGATCACCGTGCCGATGAACCGCGACAGGCACACCCTGACACGACAATTGAACGCGTTCAAGTCATCGGAACGGTTCCCCGCACCGCACCGGCCCCAACTGCACGTCCTCCCCGATCGAGCGACGTCACCCGACGTCACCGTGCCGCGTTGGCCTGGGCATGAAGATCACCACCGCTCTCGCCGGAGCCGCGCTCGCCGCCCTCACCCTCACCGGCACCGCCGCCGCGGCCCCCTCGCCGGCCGAGGACGCCCGCCTCTGGCTCACCGTCACCCGCACCACCACGGACGGCGTCTCGGCCACCGGCAACATCTGGCTCGACTGCCCCGGCCGGCAGGGCCCCGGCCACCCCCACCGCGAAGCCGCCTGCGCCGACGTCACCGCCGCCCACGGCGACCTCGACGCCCTCCCCGGCCGGGACACCGCCCTGTGCTCCAACGACGCCGTCGAGGTCACCGCGACCGCCCACGGCACCGTGAAGGGCCGCGAGGTCCACTGGGAGCGCACGTACGAATCCGACTGCCACCTCACCCTCGCCACCGGCCCGCTCTTCGACTTCTAGCCCCCGCCCCGCCCCCAGCGCGCGCCACGACGGCCGCGCCGGACGGCGGCGGGCGTCTACCGTGCACGAAGGGGCGGCCCGAGCACGCCATTCGGTCAAAAATGCAGCTCATCTCCTGCCGCCCCTGCCGGATCCCCCGACTCCCCTGTGAGGGGGATCCGGCGCCACCGCGTTCACTCAGCCGTGTGGTGCGCGGGACGGGAGCGTCTCCGGCGAAGCCGCCGTTCGGTTGTCTGATCATGAAACGATTCCGGACCCGCACGACGGCGGCGGCCGTGACCGCCCTCCTCCTGGCCGCCGCCGCACCGGCCTCCGCGGCGACGTACACCCACGACCGGCAGAACGCCTGCCGCCAGGTGAAGGAGAAGGACGGGTGCCGGCCGGGCATCGTCGTCAAGCACTGGCACAAGGGCCGCTCGACCGCACGCGGCGTCGGGTGGGTGTACGCCTCCATGGAGACCCGGGGACGTGCGGCGAAGGCGCGCTGGCTCTACCAGCGGCCCGGCGGCCGGATGACCGCCGCGACCGGCTGGAAGACGGCGACGCGGCCCGGCTCCGAGACCTCCTTCGTGGAGACCTCCTGGGGCCGGGACGGCCGTACCGGGCCGCAGTACCCGGTGGGCACGAAGATCTGCGTCCAGTTCCGTGACCTCGGACAGCCGCTCTGCGTACGGCTCCGCTGACGGCCCGCCCCCCTCTGCGCCCCGTCCGGGAACACCTCGGGTTCTAATGAACGTCGCAACGCCCGATGTCAGCGGGTAGGCGATGAAGGACAGAAGGATCACTGCTGGGGGACGCCCAAACGGCAAGCGGGCGTCCCCCGAGGTGAAGCAGCAGTTCCTCGACCTGATACACGAAGGCGTGAGTATCAGGGAGGCCAGCCGACTTGTCGGCATCAACCGCCGGACCGGCCAGGAGTGGGTCAACGGCCGCAATGAGCGCGTAGGAACGACCAAACCCGGCCGGACGGCGGTGAGGCCGGCCGTGCATCCGCTGATCGGCATCCTGTCAGTCGGCCGTCGTCGCCGGTCGTCAAGGAGCACCATCTACCAGCTCGTGTCTTCGTAGGCGTGATGCCGCACTTGCCGGTCCTCAGAGAGTGACGCCTGCCTTTCCCCGCGGCGACAATCCGCGCGTAGGCGTCAAGGTCAGAGGTGCAGCGGGTCATGAGGGCGACGGTGACGTTGTGGATGGCAGGTACGTCGGGGTCGAGGACGGCCAGGGCGCCGTCCCGGAAGGAAAGAAGGCGTCCGGGTGGTTGGTCAATCGGTTCGACGCGGAGCGTCAGGAACTCGTGCGGGTGCTCAGCGCTGGGATTGCTGTGGCGCACGGGCTATTCGTCCCAGTCGTCCTCTGGTTCGGATTCGCGTACGAACCAGAGATCGAGGCTGTACTGCTCAGTCGTAGGGCACTGCCTCCACGCTGCTCCGATCTGTTCCGCGTCCCATTGCTCCTCGGCGCCGCGCTGGATGCATGTGTTGTAGTAGCCAGCCGTGGCTTCTCGTCCGCTCCATGCCGCGTGTCCGTTGTAAACGCCGGTTCGGGGTAGGTCCATCACGCCTGCCGGGCCGAAGGTGAGTTGGTTGACGACGAGTTGGCCCGTTTCTGATTCCAGAGAGACAGGAACCGTGCCCTCAGCGTCTTCCGGGGGCCTCTGGGGGGTATCCCAGATCCTGATGGTGACCTGTACTTCGATGTCGGGTTGGCTGGTCTGCAGGTAGAGGTGATAGCCGTTCCCGGCGACCACCTGAGTCCTGGACTGCTGCAACGACTCATCGTCCCCGAGGAAGGCATCCGAGTCGTACACCTCTACGAGCCTGTAGCCCGGCCGGGCGTTGGTGCTGTACTCGGTGATGAGAGGCACAAGGGCTCCGTCGTTACTCAGGGAATGATCTTCACGTGGTTGCGTCTTTATTGAGGACGCGGTTCAAGATGAACATGTTGCTGCGGCAGGCTGCCCACCACTTCGGCTCCAGCGAGCGGGAAATTCCGGAGCCGTCGGCTGCTTCCGAACCGGGCTGACCAGGCCGGTCAAGGTTCGATGACACGGGACAGTCGGTGTCCTGTGCCACCGATCCTTGACCGATTGCCACTGAAGTTGGACCACTGCACGGTTCGTGTCATCGAACCTTGACCGCCCTGGTCAGACTGGTCCCGGGCCCGCCGACTGCTTCTCACCGTCAGCAGGCTCGGGTGCTGCCCGGGGGCTGGAGCTGAACTGCTCGCCGATGTTGTTCCACATGAAGCCGTCCTGCCAGTTCGGCTTCGCGGCTGCCCAGCCGAACAGTGCCACGAGGACCTTCTCCTGGGAAACGGTCATGGTCTGGAAGTGCTGCTCGGCCACGCCGTCCCGGTATTCGAGCTGGTAGGCGTTGTTCTCACGCAGCAGGACCTGGATGTACCAGCTGCCGGGCAGTCCCTCGTCCACCCGCTCCACGATCAGGTGGGCATTGCCCCGCCGCAGGTTGGCCAGCATCGTTCCGATGGCGGGCTTGGTGGCGCGCTTCACCACGTGACCGAGTTCGTTGGTCGCTATCAGCATGGCCGGATCATCCAACAGGGGACTGACACCGCCTCATGAGGCTCGGACCTGGGCGGTCAAGGTTCGACGGCACGAACGGTGCAGTGGTCCAACTTCAGTGGCAATCGGTCAAGGATCGGTGGCACAGGACAGTCGGGCCTGTGGCGGCCGTCAGCCCCCTGCCTTCACAATCCTTCGGGCGGGTTAAGTGGAAAGGATAAACGGGAGGGTTAAGCGCTGCTATCTTCGTGGTCATGGGAACCGACAAGACAGCCAAGAACCCTGACGCGGACGCGCTGTTCGCCGCTGCTGACGCGCTCCTCGCGGAGGAGCCGCAGCTCCCGTCTCCCGCTGAGCGGGCCCGTCTGCGCGAGGCCGCCGGCATTACGCAGGCGCGTCTCGCCGCCGCGCTCCAGACCACCACCCAGACGGTGAAGAACTGGGAGAACGGCCGCTCCGAACCCCGCTCGCCGCGCCTGGAGGCGTACCAGCGGATCCTCGACGGCTGGGCCGCCAAGCACCCCGCCTACCCCGCCCCGGCCGCCCCCGCGCCGCAGCCGGCCTCGGCCGCGCCCGCCGCCTTCGCCCCCGCCGCGCCCGCGCCGACGCTCCCCGAGCCCGCCCCGGCCGTGACGACGGCCCCCGCCGATCCTGCGCCGCAGCCGGTTCCGGCCGCGCGGCCCGCGACGTCCCGCCGCCCGGCCGCCCGCAAGGCCGCCCCTGCCGCCCTGGCCGTCTCCGCGGATCCCCGGTTCCGCAACGGCCCGCTCGTCGTCCTCGACGGCGGCGGCGCCGCGTACGACATCAACGGCACCCTCATGCGCTGCCCGGCGGACAGCGTCGTGGACCTGGTGGAGTGGGCCCTCGCCTCTCACCTCGGCGCGCCCCGGCTCCACCGCAACGGCCGCGACTCCGACCCCCTGGTCGTCCTCACCGCGGCCGCCGCCGTCCACCTCGGCCTGCCCGAGCACCTGGAGGGACACGAGCAGCGCCGCTCCCTGCGCCTGCCCGAGGACCACCCCGTCGTCCGCGAGGTCACGGAGGCCGGCTGGAAGCTCACCCAGCGCGGCTTCGGCCCCTGGCCCCGGATCTACCGCTCTCCGCAGGGCGGCGCCCGCCAGTGCGTCCAGCTCGCCGTCCTGTCCTGGGGCGCGCTCGACGACCGGTCCTGGCCCGGCGTCGCGGACATGCACCCCGCCGACATCGCCCGCGCGCTCGGCACCTACGCGCAGCGCGTCCTCACCCCGCGCGGCTCCACCGCCGTCTCCGGCCTGGAGCTGATGACCGCGCTCCGCCCGCCGACCCGCGCCGTCCGCGACAAGACCACCAACGCCTGGGTCTCCGGCCACAACCCCGGTTCCCTCGGCAAGGAACCGCTCGACCCCGCCCCGCCGGAGGCGATCGCCGAGCACCCCGTCGCGCAGGGCTGGACCGGCGGGTTCCTCGACGAGGAGGCGTACCAGTGGACGCGGCCCGTCGACCTTCTCACCGGCCCGGAGACCGCCCTCCCCTACGCTCTCGGCCTCGACCTCAACACCGCGTTCCTCGCCGCCACCGCCCGCCTCGCCGTGGGCCTGTCCGCCCCCGAACACGTCCACGCCCCCGAGTTCTCCCCGAAGATCCCCGGGTCCTGGCTGGCCGACCTCTCCCACATCGACACCGACCCGCGGATGCCCTCCCCGTTCACCCCGGACGGCACCCGGCCCACCGGCCCGGCCTGGTACCAGACCCACACCCTCGCCTACGCCCAGGAACTCGGCCACGACGTCCGCCCCACCGAGGCGTACCTCCGCTACGAGTCCGGCGCCTACCTCGACCCCTGGCACGACCGCCTCAAGACCGCCTACCTCGACACCCTCGCCGACCTCGGCGTCACCCGGGATCTCACCGACGCCGAGTTCCTGGCCGCCATGGAGCACCACAAGCAGCAGGACCCGGCCCTGGCCGCCGTCCTCGCCGCCATCAAGGCCACCATCAAGGGCGGCATCGGCAAGCTCCGCGAACGCCCTCAGGGCAAGAACTACCGGGACGGGGAGCGCTGGCCGGCCCTGGAGCGCCCCACCTGGCGCCCCGACATCCGCGCCGCCGTCATCAGCAAGGCCCGCGTGAACATGCACCGCAAGATGCGCAACATGGCCGCGCTGACGGGCCTGTTCCCGCTCGCCGTCCTCTCCGACTGCGTGGTCTACCCCTCGCCCGGCGCCAGCCCCCTCGACCTCCTCCCGTACGCCGCCTCCGGCAAGCCCCAGGGCGGCTTCCGCCTCGGCCCCACCCCGGGCCTCGCCAAGCTCGAAGGGGTCCAGTCCATGGCGTGGGCCGTGGACCTCCTGGAGCAGGGCTACAACCCCGCCCGGCACATCAAGGGCGACGGTCACGACGCCGTCCTCGACGCAGGAGAGTGACCATGGGAGAGATCGAAGACGCCCTGGAGCGCGCGAGCCGCGAGCACTTCACCCAGGAGCCCCCCAAGACCCTCAAAGGCCAGATCGGCTACCTCCTGCGCCAGCTCGGCAGCGCCAAGGCCGTCGCCGCCGAGATCGGCGTCACCGCCGACTCCGTCAACCGCTACCGGCGCGGCGCCCGCAAGAACCCCCGCACCGACGTCGCCGCCAAGATCGACGCCGCCGTCCGCGCCCGCTGGCAGCCCGGTGTCCGCCAGCGCCGCCGGCGCCAGGCCGCCGCCGGCGGCGGCATCACCGTGGAACTGCGCGCCCAGATCGGCTACACCGCCGCGGTCGGCTCCACCGACGAACCCCGCTTCCGCCGCCTGACGGTCCACCTCCCCAACTCCTACGCGCGGCAGCTGTTCGACGCCCACCAGGCCGGCGCCGCCGACCATGCCATGCGGCAGATCGTCGCCGACGGACTGAAGGAGGTCTATTTCCAGGACGGCGGCAGGCGCGCAGCCGGCCTCTACGACGTGGCGCTGAACTCCATCGACTACATCGACTTCGACTACTGAACTGAAGGAGGTTCACCTCCTGTGTGTCCCGGCTGTTGAGCTGGTCGTGCATAGGGCTGGCGGTCCCGTGGCGCTGGTGTCGTGTCGTCGCTCGGGTGGAGGTCGGGGATGCCGCCGGGCCTGGGGCTGCCATGTCGGTTGGGTAGCGGCGCTCGTGGACCGCGCGGTCGCCGGCTTTCCCGAACCTGTGCGCCAGGGAGTCACACGTGAGTGCTGCTGAAGGCTCCGTCTTCGGGGCGCCGTAGAGATGTGATAGCAGGACCTCCTGGACCGCTCGTTGGCCGAACACCAACTGAGCTGCCAAGAAGCCCTGCCGTCATACCGGACGGCCGCCGCGGTCACCCCATAGGGACCATCCCGGGTATGTCGTCAGCACACGCTGCAGGCAGGCGCGGAATCTTCTCCTGCGTGCCCGGTGCGCGACCGTCCGACGAGTCCCCTTCTGCGCGTGGCGGCGGGGAGGCTGTGGGGCTGGCCGCGGTCCGGGGGATTCCGGAGTTCAGTCCACCTGTGGTTCGTCGGCAACGAGGTCAAGGAGCTGGTCGGGGGTGAGGGTGGCGAGGTCGACGGAGTGGTCCGCACGCACGAGCCGTGCCGTCGTCTGCTCGGTGGAGAGCTGTCGGGCTCGTTCGATGAGTTCACCTGCGCGGCGCCGCTTGCGGATACGATCGGCGATGTCTGTGACCGCGAGCACGGCAGAGGGAACGGACAGGAACAGTGCCGTCACCGCCACGGGGTCGACGCTCTTGGTGTCCGAGCGGGTCACCGCTGTGGCTGGCGGAAGAGCGTGGGCCGGGTGGCCCCAGTCGGCGGTGACCGCCGCGATGCTCTCTCGGGCGGCGTCGGCTCCAGGGCCGGCAATCTCGATGATCATGATTCCTCGGTTTCGTCGTCGATGGTTTCCATGAGCTCGTCGGCCCGAGCCACGATGGTTGCCGCACCGATCACGGAAGCAGCGGCCCGGCACGCCCGGAGCACCTGTCGGGCCTGGGCGTGGACGCCTCTGGCCAGCAGGACCTGCCCCAGGAAGATCCCGACGACCGCGATGCCTTCGGCCCGTTGCATTTTCAAGAGAAGCTGGAATGAACGGACCAGCCTCGGCTCCGCTGCCTGAAGATCCTGACGGCTCAGGTGGATCTAGGCAAGATCCCAGCTGGCTGCTGCGATGCCCTCGATGTCGCCGAGCTGCTCGTTGACCCCCAAGCGCTTCAGGTGCAGTTCAACGGCCTCTTCGACCTCTCCGCGTTGCTGCAGGACGTCCGCGATCTGTCCCCAGGTGATCGCGGCGGATCGGGTGTCGCCGATCTGCTCGTAGGTCGGCAGTTCGATCTCGCGGCGGATGCGTAGTGCCTCTTCGACCTCTCCGCGCTGCTGCAGGACGTCCGCGATCTTTCCCCAGGTGATCGCGACGGATCGGGTGTCGCCGATCCGCTCGAAGGCCGGCAGTTGGACCTCGCGGTGGATACGCAGCGCCTCCTCGGCCTCTCCGCGCTGCTGCAGGACGTCCGCGATCTTTCCCCAGGTGATCGCAACGGATCGGGTGTCGCCGATCTGCTCGAAGGCCGGCAGTTCGATCTCGCGGCGGATACGCAGCGCCTCCTCGACCTCTCCGCGCAGCTGCAGGACGTCCGCGATCCCACTCCAGGTGATCGCAACGGATCGGGTGTCGCCGATCCGCTCGTAGGTCGGCAGTTCGATCTCGCGGCGGATGCGCAGCGCCTCCTCGACCTCTCCGCGCTGCTGCAGGACGTCCGCGATCTGTCCCCAGGCGATCGCGGCGGCGCGGGTGTCGCCGATCTGCTCGTAGGTCGGCAGTTCGATCTCGCGGCGGATGCGCAGCGCCTCCTCGACCTCTCCCTGCTGCTGCAGGATGTCCGCGATCCCACTCCAGGTGATCGCGGCGGCGCGGGTGTCGCCGATCTGCTCGTAGGTCGGCAGTTCGATCTCGCGGCGGATGCGCAGCGCCTCCTCGACCTCTCCGCGCTGCTGCAGGACGTCCGCGATCTTTCCCCAGGTGACTGCGGCGGAGCGGGTGTCGCCGATCCGCTCGAAGGCCGGCAGTTGGACCTCGCGGCGGATGCGTAGTGCCTCCTCGGCCTCTCCCTGCTGCTGCAGGACGTCCGCGATCCCACTCCAGGTGATCGCGGCGGCGCGGGTGTCGCCGATCCGCTCGTAGGTCGGCAGTTCGATCTCGCGGCGGATACGCAGCGCCTCCTCGGCCTCTCTGCGCAGCTCCAGGACGTCCGCGATCCCACTCCAGGTGATCGCGGCGGCGCGGGTGTCGCCGATCCGCTCGAAGGCCGGCAGTTCGATCTCGCGGCGGATGCGTAGTGCCTCCTCGGCCTCTCCCTGCTGCTGCAGGACGTCCGCGATCTTTCCCCAGGCGATCGCGACGGATCGGGTGTCGCCGATCCGCTCGAAGGCCGGCAGTTGGACCTCGCGGCGGATGCGTAGTGCCTCTTCGACCTCTCCGCGCTGCTGCAGGACGTCCGCGATCTTTCCCCAGGCGATCGCGACGGATCGGGTGTCGCCGATCTGCTCGTAGGTCGGCAGTTCGATCTCGCGGCGGATGCGTAGTGCCTCTTCGACCTCTCCCTGCTGCTGCAGGACGTCCGCGATCTTTCCCCAGGCGATCGCGACGGATCGGGTGTCGCTGATCCGCTCGTAGGTCGGCAGTTGGACCTCGCGGCGGATGCGCAGCGCCTCCTCGGTCTCTCCGCGTTGCTGCAGGATGTCCGCGATCTGTCCCCAGGTGACTGCGGCGGATCGGGTGTCGCCAATCTGCTCGTAGGCCGGCAGTTCGATCTCGCGGCGGATACGCAGCGCCTCCTCGACCTCTCCGCGCAGCTCCAGGACGTCCGCGATCTTTCCCCAGGCGATCGCGACGGATCGGGTGTCGCCGATCCGCTCGAAGGCCGCCAGTTCGATCTCGCGGCGGATGCGTAGTGCCTCTTCGACCTCTCCGCGCTGCTGCAGGACGTCCGCGATCCCACTCCAGGTGACTGCGGCGGATCGGGTGTCGCCGATCCGCTCGAAGGCCGGCAGTTGGACCTCGCGGCGGATGCGCAGTGCCTCTTCGACCTCTCCGCGCTGCTGCAGGACGTCCGCGATCTTTCCCCAGGTGATCGCGGCGGAGCGGGTGTCGCCGATCCGCTCGAAGGCCGGCAGTTGGACCTCGCGGCGGATGCGCAGTGCCTCTTCGACCTCTCCGCGCTGCTGCAGGACGTCCGCGATCCCACTCCAGGCGATCGCGGCGGAGCGGGTCTGGCCGAGGTCGGTGAACAGCCGCTGGGCCTGGTGGAGCAGGGTCTCGGCCTGCCCGGTCTCGCCGCGGGTGATCAGGCGGTTGGCGTGGTCGTAGAGGATGGCCGCGTGGTCTGCGGGGTCGGTGTGCTGCTGGTTGGCCCCGACCTGCTGGACGGCGCGGTGCAGGAGGGCGTCGGCTCGCTCGCCGTCGCCGCTGGTGTCGGCCGCGTCGGCGACAACCCGCAGCAGGGTGAGGGGGACCGGGTGGTGGTGGCGGTCGAGAAGAGCGATGGCGTGGTCGCCGAGTTCGGCGGCGGCGGAGGCCGGACCCTTGCGCAGGGTTTGCACAGCCCGTGCGGCGCAGTCCGCGGTGATGACGGGGTGGTCGGCGTCCAGTGCGAGGCGGGTCAGCTGCAGGTCCAGGTCGCCTTCGCGGGGGGATCGGGGTGCGGGTCCGCCCCATCGGGTGTGGAGCGGTTCGACGGCCAGGGCGGCCAGGGCGGCGCGTTCGTCGGGGCTGAGGGGGTTCAGGTGTCCCGTGACCAGGGCGTTGACAGCCACAGCGGCCACGGGCCGGTGGTAGTCGTCCGGGTAGGCGTCCAGGAGGCCGAGACCGCGCAGGCGGGAAGCCGATCCGCCGACCGATTCGGCGAGGGTGTCGACGACGGGTTGCGGGACGGGGCGGGTGAACAGGGTGCAGGCGCGCAGCAGGTCGCAGTGGGCGGGGCCGGCCTGCTGGAGGAGGGTGTCCAGGGCCAGGTTCTCAAGGAACGCGGCCAGGTCGGGATTGTGGGCCGGGTCGCCCTGGCTCAGGTATGCCTCCATCGCGGTGATGGCGGCCTCGGCGCGGGCCAGATCGACCTGTTCGCCGAAGACCAGGCGCAGGCCGATGAGGTCCTGCAGTCCGGGGTTGCCGCGGCTGACGTCCATGGCGCGGCGGGCCAGTTCGGTCCGGTGGGCCAGTTCGGTGTCCAGTACCCGGTTCTTGGTGGTGGCGAGTTCCTGCTGACGGCGGCGGAGCTTGTGCCGGGCCGCCCCGTGGAGCGGTCGGAGCTGGACCGTTTCCAGGCGGTTCTCCAGGCCGTCGAGGCCGAAGGTGTAGCGGCTGGTGAGCAGGAGCCGGCTGTCGGTGGCGGCCGGGTCGAATGCGGCAAGGACGTCCGCAAGCATCCCGGCGGCCCCGGCATGGACCCGGTGCGGGCCTTCGGGGTTGTCGATCAGGACCTGTTCGAGGTCGTCGATGATCAGCAGGAGGGGCCTGCGCCCGCCCTCCGCCTGGGCGCACGGCCCTGCCAGCAGGTCGACCATGAGCGCCCGGAAGAGGTCCGGATGCTCGCGGACGTCGGCGCGCCTGTCCTTGATGAGATTGCGGGCGTCGGGAATCCGGGCGACGGCCTCCTCGACGGCGTCGAGGAGGCCGCCTGGGTGTAGTCGCCGAACACGACCGCAACGGCCCAGTCCGGGAGGCGGTCGGCGATCCGGGCGGCCAGGCTCGACTTGCCCAGCCGGCCTTGCCCGTGGAGCAGCACGCCCCCCTTGTGCCGGCCGCGCAGGGCGCGCAGCGCCTGCTGCAGTTCCGGGCGTCGGCCGACGAACATCCCCGCGGCGGCGACCGGCAGCTGGTGCTTGCGGTCCAGGAACCTCGTGGTCCCGTGGTGCGCGGGCACCATCTGGCGTTTGACGGTACCCGCGACGAGCGGGCCGCCGCCTGCGGGCCCCAGCCACAGCCGTGCCAGGTGCCAGTCGGCGCGCACGTGCTCGTCGGGGCACTCCAGCAGGCGGCGGCGGGCAGCGGCCACAGCCGCGGCCACCTCGACCCGGCGGCTGAGCTGGACGTACAGGTGCTCGGCGAAGAGCGTGGCGGCCCGGTCGCCGACCGAACCGTCCCAGCCGATGACCGCGGGGATGCCGGCGGCCACCAGCTCCGTGGCCAGCGAGTGCGCCACCGCCGCCCCCGGCCCGGCGGCCGGGGCACCGCGGCGCCCCGCGCCCGCGGGAAGGTGCCCGGCCACATCCGCGCCGGTCGCCGTCAGGCAAGCCGACACGAACACCAGCCGAGGCAGGGGCGTCAGCAGGCCCACCAGCTCCTTCGCGCTGGTCGCACGCCCGTCCCCCAGGTCGTCTTCCAGCAGCAGGACCGGTGTGGCGGGCGCCTCGGGGCCCTTGCGCCAGTTGTTCAGCCCATGGCACGACAGATGGACCACCGGCATCCCGCCCAGTTCCGACAGCCGCAGACCCAGCTGCTCAGGGTCGCCCGAGTCCTCGACGACCAGGTCAAGGCTCGTCTCCCCGACAGCCCCCAGGACCGCCAGCTCCTCCGCCTCGAAGTCCAGCTCGCTCTGTCCTCGGGGCGCCGAGGCCATGAACGCGACCCCAAGCCGCCTGTCGTCCAGGGGCTTCGCCGGCCCCGGACGGCCGAGCCTGCGCACCACCGCGAACTGCTCGGCCTCCTCGGCCAGGAACCCACCCTCGGGATCGGCCAAAAGTTCGAAGGGGGCCCGCAGTAGAGCCCACTCCACAGCCGACGGCCGCTTCGGCGCGCGAACCTCGAACAGCAGCGGCAACGGGGCCTCATCCCGTAACTGCGTCAACAGGTGCCGGTCCCCGTCCAGCCACCGGTACAACTCCCGCCCCAGCGCGAGCAGTGCCGGCCGCTGGGAGCCGCCGCGGACCGTGTCCACATACCGGCCCCCGACAGCGATCAGCCACGCGACATCAGAGGCCTGGAGCAGCCTTCGGGAGCCGAGCCCCTCACCGCCAACAACCAACTCGAACCCGTCGGCCTCCACAGCCAACCCAGTAATCACACGCCCCCCTGGCGTAACATCCAGAGCCCTGCACCAGGACCACATCCCCGTCCATACTGCCTCCTCGGTGGACGAGTTGAGCCTCGAATTGCAGCTTCTCTCGGGCCGGCCGAGGGCCAAGGCCCGGCGGAAGCCCCGCCAGCAGCGACCGGTCCCGCGCTGACGGCGGTCGTCCGTCGCGCGGACGCGGTCGATGCGCGAGCGGTGTGTCTCCGCCCACGAGATCCAGGTACCTGTAGGAGCCGTCGGCCTCTGCCGCTCCGCCTGCGACTGTGGAATCCAGGCCGCTCCGGCCTGCCCAGCGTCTATCCGGGTGGGCGGTGACCGGGCTTCAGCTGACGGCGCGGAGGCGTTCGAGAAGTTCGCTGACACTGGCTGTGTGTGCGTACCGGGACAGCTCGGGTTCAAGGTCGCACACCATCGTCACGCACCGGGGCGCGTCGATCCGGCTGGCCAGTTCCAGTGATCGGGTCGCGGTCGCGGCGGCGAGCTCCGGTTTGCCGCTTTGGAGGTAGGTCTCGGCCTGGTAGGTCAGGAATACGGATCGGGTCTTGGAGCGGGTGGTGGGCAGCAGGGCGATGCCTTCGTCCATCAGCTGGTGGGCTTGGCGCCGCTGGCCGAGATCGGCCAGGCAGCGTCCGCCGTCGGCGGCGAGGTCGGCGGGCGATATCCACGAGCACCAAGCGGGTGCGGGGTCGTACGACGGGGCGCCCAGGGCCTTCTCCGCGGCGGTGAGCGCGCGGCGGCACCGGCCGTTCTCACCGAGGGCGGCGAGGGCGCGGGCCTGGCGCAGGTGCAGGAGAGACCGGGCGGCGGGGTGCCGGGTGCGGGGGATGGCGTGTTCGAGCATGTCAGCCGCGGTGCGCGCGTCCTGGAGCCACAGCAGCTGGTACGCGAGATCGGACAGGATGCCCGCGCCGAGGTCGCGCTGGCCGGCGGCGTGGGCGTTGTGGAGTGCGGCGTGCCAGAAGCGGCCGGCGGAGGCGTGGCGGCGTCCGTCGAAGTGCTGCCAGGCGATGGCCTGGGAGAGGGCTGCGGCCAGGGTGTGTAGCCGCTGCTCGACGGGGCGGGTGTAGCGGCTCTCGCCGATGAGGTCGGTGACGGCGGCCAGGTGCGTGCCGAGCAGGCGCTGGGTGTGCTGCCGGCGTTCGGTGGCGAGGCGGATCAGCTCGGCGCCGCTGTTCTCCAGCCAGGTGACCATCTCGGCGTCGGCTTCACCGCGCGCGGTGAAGCGCGGGAGCCAGCTGGGCTCGGTGACGGCCCACTGTTGGGCGAGCGCCGCCAGGGAGCCGCTGGTGTAGGCGACGAAGGAGCGGCGGTCCAGGCAGGTCATCAGGGCCTCTCGGAGGGAGGGGACGGCGTTGCGCGGGCCCAGCGGCAGCGGGCTGTCCTGGCTCGGGAGCCAGTGGGGCCAGCCGAGATGGGCGACGGCCGCGTAGTCGATGCCGAAGACCTCGGCGATGAGGGGCTGGGATTCGTCTTCGTCGGGAGTGGCCCGGCCGGTCTCCCACTTGTAGATCCGTGATCCCTTGGTGCCCGAGCGCAGACCACGGCGTTCGGCGGCCCGCCGGATGCGGCGGGCCAGTTCCTCCTGCGACCATCCGCGCTCGTTCCTGGCGTACGCGAGGGGGTGGCGGATTTCGGCGTCCACCCGCCCATTGCACCACCCGCTGCGTCCCCCTGGGGAGCGGTTCGGGCAGAGCGGGGATAGGGCGGGGATAGAGCGTGCGTCTGGGCACGGCGGCGGGCCGGGGGCTGTACTCGTCGTGTTCCGCCCGGCGCTTGTCCGGCCGGGCGGGGCCACGGCGACGCCCCCGTTCTCCACGGCTGTTGTCTCGCCCGGCGGGCTGCACGTCACCGCCCGCCGGACGAGGGCCGGACAGGGCCTTCGCCGCCGTGCCGGACGTCCGCCGCCCCACGCCGAGGAAGGGGACTGCCATGTCGTACGACCACTGAGCCCGAGGCATCCGGGGGTGGGCCTGCCGCGGTGGGCCCGCCCCTTCCCGCTCTGAGAGGACCCGCGATGTCGTCCGTGACCGACCGCTATGACCCCCTGGACCCGGAGGTTCTGTGCGACCCCTACCCGGTGCTTGCCGAACAGCGCGAGCGCGAGCCGGTGTTCTGGCACGAGGGCATGGGCTCGTGGGCGCTGACCCGGTACGCGGACAGCATGCGGGTGCTGCGTGACCACGAGACGTTCGCCCGCGACCCGCGCCGCAGCGGGGGCAAGGTGCCCGAGCCGTCCTTGAGCGTGCAGACGCTCGACCCGCCCCAGCAGAACGCGGTGCGCTCGCTGTTCATGACCGCGCTGCGCGCCCAGGACCTCACCCCCATCGAGGAGCGCGCCCGCCTCCTGGTGCACGAGCGGCTCGACCAGCTGGCCGGCGCCGGCACGTTCGATGTGGTGGCCGAGATCGCGGTGCCCCTGTCCGTGGCGGCCGTGGCTGATCTGCTGGGGGTGGAGCCCCCGCCACACGGGGAGTTCGCCGCGGTGTCGGACGCGATCATGCGGAGCATGGACGGTGGCCTCGAGCCGGCGCTCGTCGAGCCCGGCCGTCTCGCCCGCCGGCAGCTGAGCGACCTGGTCGACTCCTGGTTCACGGCCTCGGCCCGGCCCGGCCTGCTGGCCCGGGTCCGGCAGGCCACGGCGGACACCTCCGGCGCGCGGGCCCGGCTGTACGTGAAGAACACGGCCCGGGTGATGTTCCAGGGCGGCTACAGCACGATGGCGGCCGCCGTCGGCAACGCCGTCCACACCCTCCTCACGCACCCCGGTGCCCTGGAGCGGATGCGGGAGCGGACGCTGCTGGTCACGGGCGTGGACGAGCTGGTGCGCTTCGACGGGCCGGTGCAGGGCACCACGCGCACGGCGGTGCGCTCCTGCCGGATCGGCGGCGTCGACATCCGAGCGGGGCAGAAGATCGTCACCCTGTTCGCGGCGGCCAACCGCGACCCGGCCGCCTTCGAGCGGGCGGACGAGCTGGTACTGGACCGCACCCCGAACCGCCACCTGGGCTACGGGTGGGGGCCGCACGCCTGCATCGGGACGACCGTCGCCCAGGCCGGGCTGCGCGCCCTGGTCGCCGCCCTGAACGACCACCCGGCCCGCCTGGCCGCCGCTGGCGAGGGCGTACGGCGCCGTACGGCGACCATGCGGGCCTTCGACACCCTGCCCGCCGCCCTGCTGCCCTGACCTCAGGCCCCGGCCCGGCACCCTGCGCCGTTCGCCCGCCCACGTCTTGAAGGAGTCCGCTGTGCGCATCCTCGTCGGCAACCACATCGATCCGTCCATCCGCGAGCGCGGCGACATGCGGGCCTGGACGCAGCGCCTGCTCTGGTTCGCCCGCCCCGGGGACCTGCTCATCCTGTGCTGCGAGCCGGATCCGGCGTTCGTCGACTACGCCCTGGCCCGCACGGGCGTGAAGCGCGAGGAGCTGACCATGCTGGCCGCCCCGGCCGGAGCGTGGGGCGACAAGCTGCTCGATCCCGCCTCCCTGACGGTGCCCGCGTTCGTGGAGCAGGTGCGGGCCGCGCTCGGCCCGGCCGGGACCGGCGCGGTCAGCGAGGTGTTCGCGCTGTGGCCGTCGGCCGCCGTGGCCCGGCTCGCCGACGCCCTGGGCGTGGCCGACCTGTTCCCGGGCGCGGCCTTCTTCTCCCAGGGCGGCGGGGAGATCGGGAACAGCAAGGCGAACTTCCGGGCCCTGGCGGCGGCGGCCGGGGTGCCGATCCTGCCGGGCCGCGTCTGCCGCAGCCGCGCCGAGGCGATCGAAGCGACCGGCGTGCTGCTGAAGTCCTCCGTGGCAGGGGCGGTCGTGGTCAAGCAGGCCCACAACGGGGCCGGGGTCGGCAACCAGCTGCTCGTGCGCGACCCGGAGATGGCCGTCGGCCACGTCGGGGCCCGCCACCTGCACCACCTGGCCCCGGGCCCGGACGGGATCGCCGCGTACTGGGCCGGCCGGTGGCCGTGGGCGAGCGGAGAAGACCGGTGGCCGGTGGTCATCGAGGAGTTCGCGCCCGGCGCCGATGCGGTCTACTCCGAGCATTACGCCTCCGACGCCGGCACCCGGGCCACCGAGACGGGCCGCCTGCTGTACGTGGGGCGGCGCCTGAGCCATCAGGTCGTGCCGCTGGACGGAGTCAGCGGCCCGGTCCGGGCCGCGCTGCTGGATGGCGGGCGGCGGCTGGCCGAGGCGTACCGGTCCTTCGGCTACCGCGGGTACCTGAGCGCGGACGCCCTAATCCTGCCCGACGGCAGCGTGGTGTTCACGGAGGTCAACGCCCAGGTCTCCGGGTCGCTGCACATCTACCAGTCGATCGCCCACGGCATCGTCGACGTCACCGCCGCCCCGGCCCGGCAGGTGGTCGAGTACCACGTCCCGCCCACCTGGACGGTGCCCTCCTTCACCGCCTTCCTGACCGCGCTCGACGAGCTGGGCCTGGCGTACGACCCGGTCTCCCGGACCGGGGTGATCGTGTCGATGCCCGCCATTCCCCTCGCCCCCGGCGAGCCGGTGCAGTTCGTGTTCTGCCTCGCCTACGACCCCGCCGAGGGCCACGCGGACGCGTTCGACCGGCTCGACGCGCACTTCGCGAGCGTCCCCGCCGGCACCTACGACGCCAGCCAGCACGTCGGCACCGGCGCCGTGTCCTTCTCCTCCTGACCGGGAGCCCCGCCCATGCCCACCTCGCTCACCACGGCCGCAGAGGCCGCCCAGCTCCACCCCTCCTTCGACCTCGACGCGGACTTGCTGGCCACCGAACTCGCGGCCGTCACCCACCACACCTGGAACGTCCAGCGCACCCACACCTACGGCGGGCAGACAGGCATGCCCGCCGCGATCGACTGGCGGGTCCTGCCCCTGCGGAGCCTCGGCGGCGACCCGGAGCGCACCGACCCGGGCGGCCCCGGCCCCCAGCCGTTCGCGGCGACCCGCTGGCTCGACCAGCTGCCCTACCTCACGCAGATCCTGGACTTCCTCCCGGCCCCGCTGAACGCCGTACGGCTGATGGCGCTGGGACCCGGCACCGTCTCGAACCCGCACCGTGACCCCAAGTACCGCCTGGACCGGGGCATCGTCCGCCTGCACATCCCCGTCATCACGGACCCGGGCGCCGTACTGGTCCTGGACGGCGCCGAACACCGCTGGCAGCCGGGCACCCTGTGGTACGGCGACTTCTCCCGCGAGCACCTGGTGCGCAACACCAGCACCACGGTGACCCGCGTCCACGTCGTCATCGACGCCCTGCTCACCGCCGGCCTCGCGGCCTGGTTCCCGGACTCCTGGCAGGAGCTGCTCACGCGCGGCGAAGTCCTCCTCAACCACCACACCCCCGCCGCGCCTCCCGACTGGCCCGCCGACCTGCCGTACGAGACGCTGCTGCCCTCCGGGTTCGCGGACTTCGACGCCCCCGCCCCGCTGGACGGCCGCCTCGTCCCCGCCCGCGTCACCCGCGACGCCGACGGCGTCCTCGCCCTGACGACCGCCGGCCGCACCTTCGCCCTCGTCCCGGCCGGCGCCGGCGGCGAGTTCCGGTTCTCCGGCTGGAGCGAGCAGCGCACCCTCCAGCCGGACAGCGACGGCACCGGCCTGACCCTGCGGGTCCGCCGCGGCCGCTCGCTCGCCGACAGGTACGTGCCCGCGGCCCCCCACACTCCCTGACCCCCTGGCCCGCACCGTCCGAGAGGAACGCCCATGCCCCGCCTGCACAGCCACGACGACTTCACCCCGCTCAAAGAGGTCATCGTCGGATCCGCCGCCCACTACGTAGGGCACGACCGCGACGTCTCCTTCGAACTGTTCCACCACGAGAACCTGAAGGGCTTCCGCTCGGACTGGGCCTACCCGCGCCTGACGAAGGCTCCGGCCGGCCACCGGGAGAGCTGGACCATCAAGGCCCGGTACGCCGACGAGCTCCACGAGGACGTAGAAGCTCTGGCGACCGCCCTCGCCGGCCTCGGCATCATCGTGCACCGGCCACTGCCGCTGCCTGCGGACGCCGCCCCGATCGCGGGCCTGGGCTGGGAAGCCGCCCCGACCCCCGCACTGAACATCCGCGACAACACCCTGATCCTCGGCAGCGAGATCATCGAGACGCCTCCGGCGATCCGCTCGCGCTACCTGGAGACCCGCCTCCTTGCCCCGGTCTTCACCGCCTGCTGGGAAGCCGGCGCCCGATGGACGACGATGCCCCGCCCCACCCTCACCGACATGTCGTTCGACCTGTCCTACGCGCGGGACACCTCGACCACCCTGGGCGGCCCGACCGAGGCCATCGACGAGCCGCAACCCAGCCCGTACGACGTCGGGGTGGAGATGATGCTGGACGGCGCGCAGGTCCTGCGGCTGGGCCGCGACCTGGTGGTCAACATCGCGCAGGAGAACCACACCCGGGGCGCCGAGTGGCTGGAGAGGCACCTCGGCCCCGAGTACCGCGTGCACCGGGTGTGGCGGATGGCGGACAACCACATCGACTCGATGGTCCTCGCCCTGAAGCCGGGGGTGTTCCTGGCCCGGCATCACGGCATCCGCGACCTGATGCCCGAACCCCTACGCTCGTGGCGCTACCTCGTGCCGCCGGAGCCGCACGCGGGCGCGTTCCCGGTCTACGACGACTACGAGGACCTGGTCCTGACCAGCCCCTACATCGACCTCAACGTCCTGTCGGTCGACGAGCGCACGGTGCTGGTCAACGAGGAGTGCACCGGCCTGGCCAAGCTGCTGGAGACCGAGGGCTTCGACGTCCTGCCCGTACGCCACCGGCACCGAAGGCTGTTCGGGGGCGGGTTCCACTGCTTCACCCTGGACACCCACCGCACCGGCGGCTTCGAGGACTACCTGTCATGACCCTCCCCGGTGTCCTGCTGCTCGACGCGGCCGGCCCCGAAGCGAGCGCCCTCGCCACGGCGGCAGCCGCCCGGGGACACGCGGTCCACGCCGCGGCCACCGCCCGGGCGTTCGAGGGCTACGGACCGGAGCTGAAGAACCTGCTGGCCGGGAACACCATCAGCGACTTCACCCGGCCCGACCGGGCCGTGCAGGAGCTCGCCGCGTACGCCCGCCGCCACGGCCTGCGCGCGGTGCTGACCGTCAACGAGTACCTGACCGAACTCGCCGCGCACCTGTGCGCCGAGCTGGGGGTGCCCGGCAACGCCCCGGGCCGGGCGCGGACGGCCCGGGACAAGGCCGCCATGGCCGAGGCGTTCGCCGCCACCGGGGTCCACACCCCGTACACGGTCCTCGTCCGCGACGCGGACGGGCTGCGGGGCGCGCTGGCGGATCCGCGGGTCGGCTTCCCGTGCGTCATCAAGCCGGCGGCCGGGGCGGGCTCCGCCGGTGTCACGGTGGTGAGCAGCCCGGCCGGCGCGGCCGCGGCCGCCGACACCGCCCGCCGAGTGACCGGGATGTACGCGAACGGCGGCGACCCGCACGTCCTGGTCCAGGCGTACGCCGCCGGCACCGAGTACAGCGTCGAGTCCCTCACCCAGGACGGCACCACGACACACCTCGCCGTCACCCGCAAGCATCTGACCGGCGGCGCGAAGCGAATCGAGACGGGGCACAGCCTCCCCGTCCGCCTGCCGCCGGCCGTGCAGACCGCCGTGTACCGCGAGGCGGAGAGCGCGATCCGCGCGACCGGCATCCGGCACGGCGCCTCGCACACCGAGATCATGGTCGGCGACGACGGGCGGTGCTCGGTCATCGAGATCGGCGCCCGCCTTGCCGCCGGGCAGATCGGGCTGCTGATCCAGCACGCCCTCGGCATCGACGTGTGGGCGGCCCTGCTCGACGTCGCCCTCGGCCGCCCGGCTGCGCTCACCCCCACCGCCCACGGGCACGCCACCGTGCGGTTCGTGACCAGCCCGCGCACCGGATGGCTGACGGAGCTCTCCGGGTTCCCGGTGGTGGGGCCGGGCGTACCGTTCGTCCGCCGGCGGGCGCAGGCCGGCGGCCTTGTCCACGAGCCGGCCGCGAACACCCACCGCCTGGGGTCGTTCGTGGTCACCGGCCCGGACGCCGGTGACGTCGAAGAACGGGCCGACACGCTCCTGCGGCAGATCCGCATTCACGTCGAACCCCACACGACTCCGCGCAGGCCTGGTCAGGCCAGGCCGGCGAGCACCTCGGCCATCGCGCCGTAGCTCTCGCGGACCGCGTCCGCCCTGGCCAGCCGGTGACGCTCCAGGCGGATCGCGCCCAGGTGCCGGGCTTCGTACACCCGCGCCCGCCACAACGCGGCAGGCGAGCGGTCCAGCGCCCCGTAGGACTCCCAGAACGCCTCGCGCTCGTCCGCCTTGGCCGTCGCCATACGGATGGTCCAGTCCGCCGCGGGGTCACCGAACCACGTGCGGTCGAAGTCCACCACGCCGGTGATCACCGGCTCCGGAGCCCCCAGGTCCAACAGGACGTTGACGGTCCACAGATCCCCGGTCAGCAGCCTCGCTTCGGTGACCTCGTCGAGCACGGCGCGCTCGTGCGCGGCGACCGCCGCGACCTTCCGCACGTCGGCCGCGTCCAGGCCGACGCCGTCCAGGTCGGAGGCGATCTCCTCCAGCGACGCGATCACCGCCTCGCCCCACGTGGCGTACCCCGGGCCGCTGACGGGCCCGAAGTGCGGGCCCCGTACGTCGTGCACGGAGCGGGTGACGGCGCCCATCTGCCGGAAGAACACCGGCCACGCGGTACGCGGATACGTCCCCAGGTGCTCGGGCGCCGGGACGCCTTCCAGATGGGTCTGGATCATCCAGTCCCGGCCGATCACCCCGTGCGACCAGTCGGCGGCAAGCACCTGAGGCATCAGCGGCGCGATCACCGCCAGCCACGGCAGGCTCGCGAACTCGTTCCGCATCAGGTGGCGCTCGCTGCGGAACTGGCGGGCCTCCGGCGGCGCGACCCGCAGGATCACCGGCCGGACCTGGCCGGCCAGGGTGACGCGGTAGACGTTGTTGTACATCCCCGTACCCAGCTCGACAGCGGACACGGGCCTGGCCTCGCCGCCGAAAGCCCGCCGGCAGACCTTCCGGATCTCCTCCGCGGCCAGGGGCTGCTGGAACGCTTCCGAGGCACGCTCAACCGGATGGAAGTCCATGCCGCTCAGGATGCCCTCCCCGGAGGCTGTTCGTCACATGCACCGCGTAGGCAGCCCGGCCGAAGTGCATCCCTTCCTGACGACACAGCCCTCCTGACGCCCACTCACTCCGAGCCCGGACGGGAGCCCGGGAACCCAACCGCTTCCCTGCTGGGCCGGCCACCACTCCGGGGCACTTCGCCGATACCTGCCGTTCGTCGGCCGGCAGCGCCTCTACCGTCAGCGGGCCCGGTGAAGCTGGTGCCGTACGAGAAGCTCCGCAAGGAACTCAGGATGGGGCACGGGGCGGCAGCGGCCGATGGGCAGGGGGCAGGCGTGACGGGGCAGCCGTGGCCGCACCACGTTCGCCGCAGCCCGCTTTTGGGAAGATGCTGCCGGACTGGGGTGCCTGCCCCCATACGGTGCGGACACCCTAGAGGCCAGTCCGGTCTACGAGGGCTATGCGTCGAAGCGTCTCCAGGGGAAGTCGTAGGCCTTCAGTGGGGCGAGGGTCTCGCGGTGGCGTGCTCCGAACGCGGCGTTCGCTTCGTTCTCGTCGGCGCTGATGCTCGCCAGCAGGCCGGGGGCCGCGTAGAACAGGTGGCCCCCGTAGGCGGGCATGTAGGGGCTGAGGGGGACCGGGCGCAGGACGCTCCACAGCGGTTCGAGGCGTTCGGTGGGCATGACGTAGGTCCAGGCGTTGAAGGGCGCGATGCCAGACGCCTGCTTGAGGGTGAACTGGAGAAGGAAGCGGCTGAGGGGCTCCGCTTCGAGGACCTGAGAGCCGCCGTCGAAGATGAGAGTTGACACGCCACCTGACCTGCGCACTGTCATTTTTGCAGTTGTCGAAGCAAGGCGCTTCTGAAGCATCGAAAATGAGAGTGCCGATGACCAGGGCTGTTTGGGCCGGTAGCCGATGAGCGGCGCTCGGCCAGGCCGGCACCGCCGATAGGTAGCGGTGCCGGCCCGGGACAACCTTGACCGAGAGCTCCTGTACGACTGGTCCTGTCGGCGTGGCGTGCCAGTCGGCTCCGGCCTGTGGATCCTTGAACCGGCCGGAGAGGATGTCACTGACGCCGGATGGGCGGCGACTACCCCGGGCTACCGGTAGACGTCGACGACGACCCGGTTCGGCTGGGTCAGCGTGAAGACGTTGTAACGCGAGACGGGGCCGTCGAGGGTGAGCCCGAAGGCGATCTCGGGGGAGTACCCGAGGATGGATCCGGTCGTGTACAGGAGCTGGTTCGCCTTGACCGTCGGCAGGTTGAACAGCTTCACGTGGGGGGTCGTCGCCGAGTAGGTCCCGTTTTCGGCGTTCTTGAGGCTGACGGACAGGTACGAGGAGCCACGGGTGAGCATCTCCCTCGGCTCGCCACCCGGTGTCATGTATCCGGGGGACGTTCCATAGCCGGTTTCGATGGTGGGCAGGGGGCCTGCGCCGAGGTCGAACACCACGCGGTCGTAACCGGTGTGGGTGGCGGCGCGAACGCCGTTGACGCAGATGTCTTCGCAGGTCTCGGCCGTTGCCTGGGACGGCGTCGCCGAGGCCGTGGGGGCGGCGCCGATCGCGGCGAGGACAATGGCCGTGGCCGGAGCCACTATGCCGGCGAGGACGCGTCGCTTGGTCTGCACGGTGCTTCGTCTCCTTGATGTTGGAAGGGTGAGTGGACGCACACTTCATCCCCGATGAGGTGTGAGGATCTTTCCGGAGATCGGTATCGGAAGGGCTGTTTGTCCTTGCGGGACCCCGACGGTCGCGATGCCGCGACCGTCGGGGTCTGTGACGGTGACCAGGCCGGTGTACGGGTGACAGCAGTCCTCTTCCGCGCAGGTGCGGTCGGATGGGTCAACGCTGAGGCCTGGGCCATACGCTCAGATGGGACAGTCACTCAGCTTCTGGCTCGTGACAAGCGACCCTGCCTTCAGCCCGTCCGGAAACGTGAAGGCATGGCACTGGTAGGACTTGTCCTCTCCCGGTGCCGGGTACTTCACCACGACGCGCGGCGGTGTGCGGTCCCGCTCCGCCCGCCACTCTCCGTCCGCTGCCCAGTCGATCTCCTGGTCGGTCAGCGTGCCGTCCTCCAGCGCTTGGCCGAGGCGGTACCGGGTCAGTCCCACCTGCTTGTCCAACACCTCCTCCGGGGCCGGATCGGGCCGGTCGAAGAACGCCGGCACGGCGTAGTTGACCACCAGGGCGATCGCCACGAAGGCCAGTACGGCCACACCGAGGGCCACGCCCGCGCACCCGGCCAGCCTTCTCGTCAGAGCTGCTGGCCAGGTACGCGGGTTCGGTCCTTGAGTCATCTCGGAGACCTGCGTATCCGATCTGGTTCAGACTGGATCCACCGGCTTGATACCTGTGGAGTCGCGCTTAGCATGAGCTCGCAGGGGCTGCGGTGACGGGGCCTGGCACCTCGTTTCCGGGACGGGGCAGGGTGAGGAGGTAGCACTGGTCGACCGTTCCGGCCATATCGGTCAGGACGGCGGTGACGATCGTGGTGCGTTTGCCGTGTGCCACCTTCTTGACGGTCAGCCGGCCAGGAGATCTCGCCTGGTCAAGGACGAGCTGGGCCTCCGTGACGGTCATCAGGTCGTTGTCCAGGTTTTCCAGGACCTGCTTCGCGCTGCGGACCAGGTCGCCGATCTGCTTGCTAGGCAGACATGAGACGGTCTCTCGAGTGGTGGTATTGACGCGCCAGGTGCGGGTCGGGCCGAGGGCGTACGTGAGGGTGACGCAGGTAGTGATCCAGTTGGGGCGGAGGCCGAGGATGCCGGCCCTCTGGTAGATGACCGCCTTCTCGACTACTGCTGTGAACTCGTTGTGGGTTGTGTCGTAGGTGATGACGGGAGCCCCGGTGCGCTGCCCGATGAGGGCGGTAAGTGTGACAGGGTCGGAGGTGGCGCTCGCACGGAGCGTCTGGGCTGATTCTCGGGCCGTGTGGTCGATCAAGTTTCGGAGTTCTGCCTCGGCCGCCACCCGGTTCTTCTCGGTGGTGTTGTCGATGCGCCACAGCGTGTATCCGACCGTGCCCACAAGGCCCGCGCCGGTCAGGATCAGCAGGATCAGGAGGACCAGGCAGCCGCCGGTCATGAAGCGTTCGGTCTGCTTCATGACCGGCGTGCCACCGACGGGTTCGGTGGCCACTCCTATCCGCCGTGGTAGCCGATGTCGGTCAGGGTCTGAACCATGACCTGAGCGTACGCGGTGGTGCCGAGGTTGTTCGGGTGGAAGGACTCCAGGCTGGCACAGAGGTTCTCACCGGGTGCCGGCAGGCAGGGCACCTGGTTGGCGGGATCGCCGTCGTGGAAGTCGCCGTCGCCGTTGGGGCCGATGACGATGCCGTTGATCCATTCTTCGATGTCGCAGACACCGTGATGCTGGAAGGTGGGGATGGCGTCGGCGAAGGCGACCTTGACGCCGGTCTGCGCGAGTTCCGCCACCTTGGCCTTCTGCTTGTCCCGCACGTAGTCGGCCAGGGCGTTGAGGTTCTCCTGGTCCTTGGGCGTCGAACACGCCATGTCTCCCGTGCTGGCGAGACGGGGGTAACCCATGAGCACGATTCGGGCGTTGGGTGCTGTGGATGCGATTTGATGGATGAGGACGCCAGTGTCGGTGACGGCCTGGTCGACCCTCGGCGTGAAGTCCCCCATCTTGCACGAGGCGATGATCCAGCAGTTCGTGACCGCGTCGGTGAAGGCGTCTCCGTCGTTGCCGCCGATGGTCAGCATGACCAGAGTGGTGTCTGCGCTGAGCACACCCGAGTCAAGCTGTGACTTCTCATGATAGTTGCCCATGAGGCCCCATTGGTTCGGGTTGCCCTTGGTCACCTGCTGGGTTTTCGCGCCGGAGCAAGACACGTTCTGGAACTCGACAACGGAGCTGAAACCGTCGGAGAGCCAGCCGATGCCGGCGCTCTGGGAGGGAAGGACGACCTTGCGCGCCCAGGAGTTGGCGCTCCGCCGGCACGCGTTCCACCGGCTGGTGCCGTGGGAGGTGTTCGACTCGGGAGAGTAGGCGCCTGCTCCCTCGCCGGAGGAGTAGGAGTCGCCCATGGCGACGACCATGTGCTGCGGCTTGCCGGGGAGCGGCTGGAAAGCGACCGCGTCCCAGGCGATGTCCTCGTCGGCGGTGCCGTCGTCGGTGGTGTTCGACAGTTCCACCTTCGGGGTGCCGGTGAAGTGGTAGACGCCGAGGTCCACCCAGGTGTTGGCGCTGAAGTGGGTGTTGACGTAGCGGTCGCGGTCGCCGCCCGCGACGCCCTTGATCACGTAGTGGGCCTGCTGGGTGTGCGTCCCGGTGTCCGGCATGTGGGCGAAGACGCGGACCCATTTGTCGAAGCTCTGGCCGAGGGTCCAGGTGCCGGTGATGGTCATCCGACCGCCGGGACCGCCGAGGTGCGCGGTGTCACGTGTGTGGGCGTACCAGAAGTGTCCGTTGTAGCCGCCGCCGATCTGGTGCAGGTCGCCCTTGGCCTCGTACTTGCCCTCGGCGTCCGGGTTGAAGCTGAACTGGAAGGAGCCGGCGGACAGCGAGGTGCCGCAGTCGCTCCATGTCTGTGTCTCGTTCGGGAGGGATTCGACGATGAATGCGTTCGACGGGAATCCGCTGGGGGTCTCGCAGGCGGGGGTGCCGTACTGGAGGCGGGTTCCGCGGCCCGGTTCGGCGCGCAGGGTCAGGTACTTGATGTCCTCGTGGCCGCAGGTGCTGGCGCAGTCGTTCTTCCAGGTGACGTTGGACCCGCGGTACCAGTACTGCGTGTAGCAGATCTCGGTGGTGCACTGCGGCGGGTTGTTCGGGTCGCAGCTGTTGGCGGTGTTGCAGAACGCGCTGAGCGGTGGCTTGACCCGCGTACGGTCACCGGTGCTGATCCACCAGGCCGGGCGGAAGCCCGCGGAGATGAAGCCGGATTCACCGGGCCAGTCCTGCCGGCCGCTGGTGGAGTAGGAGCGGCCGGTGTCCATCGACCAGGCGGCCCAGCCGAGCACCTTCTCCTCGTACGGCCACCTCTGGGGGTTGGCCGCGTCGGTGGGACTGTTCTCCATGAAGGGGCCGCGGGAGGCGGGGTACATGGGGTTGGCCGGGTTGTTGTACCAGCCCAGGCCCCAGGGGGCGCCCGGGGTGGTGGGGGCGTTGAAACCGAGGTTGTAGTTCCAGAGTGCGGCGAACCAGTTCTCCGGCTTGGCGGGGTCGTCGTTGTTGACGGTGATCCGCTGTCCGTCGGTGTGGAGCTGGTTCCACTTGTCGGCGAGGATGTACATCGACGCGGCGATGTTCACCGTGTAGTCGAGTGCGACGGCCTGCTGCTTGACCGGGGACAGGGCGGTCTCGCCGGGCTTCTCGTGGCCGGCCATGCGCATGCCGTCGGTGACCTGTCCGATGCCGTAGCCGCAGTCGGAGTTCTCCCAGTGGATCTTCCAGTAGGAGTCCGAGTCGCTGCCCTTGTGGCCGTAGAAGCCGGCGACGGCGGCCAGCGGGTTGCCCATCTGGCCGGGGATCGCGCCGGATTCGGCCTGCCAGAGGTTCGACTCCTGGGCGAGGACGCCGAGCAGGACCTGGGCCGGGATGCGGCCACCGGTGTTCAGCTTCGGCGCGGGGAACAGGCCCTGCGGGTCGACGGTGCCGACCCCGAGCTGGGTGCGCCAGCCGCCCTGGGTGACCCACTGGGAGCGCAGTTCGCCGCGAATGGCCATGTCGACGGCCCATTCGACCTGGTTCGGCGTGGGCTGCAGAGCCTGGTTGCTCACGTCGTTGCGGGGGACGGAGCACCAGCGGTCGGTGTCGACGGGGTCGTTGGCCAGGGAGGACGTGGTGAGTGTGGCGGATTCGGATGCGGCGCTCGCGTCGGGCGCGGCCGGGGAGAGGGCGCCCTCGCCCGGGGCGCCTTCCGCGTCCCGTACCGACTGGGTGAACTCCTCGCCGGTGGCCGTGGTCCTCGTGGTCACCGTCACCGGCTGCTCGTCGTCGGGGGAGACGGGGGCGCTCTCGTCGTTCCGGGGGAGCGGCTCGGAGGTTGTGGAGCTCCGTCCGGCGCTCTTGAGGCGGTCCAGCCCCCGGCGGACGGTGGAGGAGAGCACCGGGTCGACGGCGAGGCGGCCCTCGCCGGAGACGGTGGCGTCGGCGGGTACGGCGAGGGGGACGACCCCGGTCCCCGCGACGTGCGGTGGCGCGGCAGGGGTGCCGGTGAGGAAGACCTTGCCGGCGCGGCCCTGCTTCAGGGCGAGGTCGCCGAGCTTGCCGGTGGCGAGTGTCGACACGGTCTTCCGGTCGCCGCGCCACAGCTTGGCGGACGCGGTGCCGTTCCGGTGGTCGAGGAAGGCGATCCCGTTCTTCCCCGACGGCTGGATGTCGGCGGGGACTTCGGAGGTGGTGGCGAGGTTCTCGACCTTGCCCTCCCGGTCCACGTGCACCAGCCTGCGGCCGCGCGCGGCGACGGTGCCGTCCGCCACGGGGACGGCGGAGGTCACCTGGCCGGTCACGGCCGTGTCGGAGACGACGCCACCGGTGGTGTCCACGGTGAGGAGGCGGCTTTGGTCGTCCCGGAAGGCGCTGAAGACCGCGGTGCCGGTCGCCGAATTGCACCGCGGGTCGAAGTACGCGAGGGACGCGGTGAACGGGAGCTTCGTCACCCGGCCGGAGTCGATGTCGACGATGGCGGTGAACGCGCCGCCCATCATCAGGTCCGGACGGTTCGTGAACGTGCGGGGGGCGTAGGCGACCGCTACGTGCGAGCGGTCCATGACGCACTCGTTGCCGATCCAGGAGTCCGCCTGCATACCCGGTTCGGCCAGGACGGCCACGGTCTTCCAGGCGTACGCGTCGGCGCCGTCCGCGGCGAGGACGCGCAGGCCATCGGCGTCGGCCGCGGTCGTGATGACACGGTCCGTGGAGTTCTTCCAGCCCGGGCCGAGATTCTTGTCCGGGTCAGGGATCGCCTGCGGGGCGAGGCCCTGGCCAGAGGCTGCGGAGGCAGCTGTGGCATGTGGCGTGTCGCCTGGAGCCGGTGCGGCCGTCGCGGAGCCGGCAGCCTGGAGAAGCCCTCCCGCCAATGCGGTGCTCACCACCAAGGCGGCTGGGCCGCGTATGTACCGTGCGGATGTGCGGGCCTGTCTTTTCAATTCTTGGCACTCCTGGAGCATCGGAGGATCGAAGTCCTGGCTGTGAGCGCGGGCATGCCGAGCGGGAATGTCGAGGGTGAGGCCGTGACACTCCGAGGTGGTGCGGTTCTGGTGAGACGGAGCGCGCCTTGTCGATGGTGGCGCGGACGTCTGCGGCGGCTGCGCCGGTCTCCGCGACGCGCTTCCTCGCTCCGGCGGGGAGCGCGGCTACCGGTAGACGTCGACGACCACGCGGTCCGGCTGCGTCAGATGGAAGACGTTGTATCGGGTCGAGGGGCCGAGCGAGAGGCCGAACTGGGCCCTGGCGGCATGGAAGTTGGTCAGCTGCACTCCCTTGATCGTGGGCAGGCCGAACGACTTGCTCCATTCCACTCCGGAGGCCAGGTGCGCGGGTTCCATCGTGATGAACAGGTACGACGTCCCCTTGACGGTCACGTACTCCGTCAGACCGCTCATCGGGGTGTAGGCGCCGGTCGTGTTCGTCTCCGTGCCGAAGATCCGGGTGGGCGCGGTGAGGTCGAACACCAGACGGTCGTAGTCTGTGTGCGTCGCTGCGCGTATGCCCGTGATGCAGGGGCTGTCGTAGCACGTCACGGCTGTGGCGGCGGTTTCGGCAGGGGTGGCGGCGGTGGCCGTCGGCAGGGTGAGCACCGATGCGACCGCGGCAGCGGCGAGGGGCATGGCGACGCGGGCCCACGTACGAAGCGATCTACTCATGACAGAGGGACTCCTGACTCGAAACGAGGGTGGGGTGACCGGACCGAGACGAGGTGGACCGGACGGCTGTCCGGGGCTATCGGTAGATGTCGACGACCAGGCGGTTCGGCTGGGTCAGCTGAAAGACCTGGTAACCCGTCGACGACCCGAGCGTGATGCCGAACTGGACGCGCTTGTCGAAGCGGTTGTCGAACGCCGGCAGGAGCTGGACGCCCTTGAGAGCGGGAAGGTTGAAGCTCTGCAGGGTTGGGCTCGTGAAGGTCAGGTTTCCGGCGTCGTCGTAGACGTCGGTGTCCTCCATCGTGATGAAGAGGTACGAGGTGCCCTTGATCTGCAGGAGCTCCTGTTTGCCGCTCCACGGGGTGTACGCGCCCGTCGTGTTCGTCTCCGTCGTGACCTGGGTGCTCGACGTCAGGTCGAACACCAGCCGGTCGTAGCCGGTGTGCGTCGCGGCGCGGGTTCCCAGGACGCAGGTGTGGGTGCAGATGGCGGTCACATTCGCGGCGCCGGCCTCGACCGGCGTCGCGGCGGATGCCGCAGGCAGGGCGAGTAACGAGGCGACCGCGGCAGCGGCGAGAGGCGCCGCGATACGAGTCCATTTAATTTGTGATGCACGCATGTTGTAAACCCGTCATATTGGTGATCTCTGCTGGAATGCGCGTGGCGCGCGGGTCGAGACACCGCGATGTCCCGGCCACCGGTCGGTGGCCGGGACAGGGTGCGTCGGGCCGCAGCCGGCCAGTGAGTCAGCGGGTGGCGGCGGTGACCTGCCGTGCCGCCGTCAGGCCCGCGACGGTGTTGGCCCGGGCCTTGCCCAGTGCGTCCTGGTGCTTGGCGACGAGCGTCTCCTGGATCTTCTGCTCTGCCTTGAACCAGATGGCCACGAGATCGGTCTGCTGCTTGCAGTCGACCTCCGCGAGCGCGGTCTTCTTCTCCACGTCACCGGCAGACGACGAGGAGGCGGGATCGGTGAGGTTGGCGGCGTCCCACACGGTGGCGACCTGGTACCCGCGTTCCTTCATGCAGGCCGACCACGCCGCCATAGCGGCCTTGACCTCAGGGGTCTCCTGCGAGGCAGTGAAGCTCTGGCCGGAGAGCTCCTCGGCCAGGGTGATGTCCGGGCTGGGCACCTGGCGCCTTGATTCCCCAATGCATCCCCCTTCGGGGATGGGCTTCCCTTCGAGGGCCTGGACCGCCTTGCCGTTTTGCTTGCCCTTGAGGGCGGCGATCGCCTGAGGCGTCTCCTGCCCGGCGAGGGAACTCGTGCTTCCCGCCGATTCGCTGGGGTCGTGGTAGCCCGTCTTCTCCGCTTCACTCCTGATCGTGATGCCGTAGCGGCGTTCCATGTTCGACGAGCTTCCCGATGACGGCGGGTTGGCCCCCAGCTTCTCGGTGCGCCAGCTGGGGAAGCCCAGTGCCCGCATGCACTTGATCTCCGCGTTGCCACGCCCCTCAAGAAACGTGATCTCGTCGGCGTAGGAGACCAGGTACCGCTCGATCGGAAGCGTGAGGCCCTTGGCGAGTCCCTCGCGTGGAACCGCCTCCGGCCATCCCTCGCGTACGACTTGCGTCCACCCGGCGGCGGCCTCCACCCCGGGGACCTCCGCGACGGTGACAGGGGGCTGCTGTTCCTGGCCACATGCCGTCAGGAGCGCAGTACCGCAAAGAGCAAGAACAGTCAGGTTCTTCTTCATGGTCAAAGCCTCTTACTGCTGGCGTTTTCGTTCTTGAGTGCGGAGATCAGGTTCTTGATGTCTCCCGGGTAGTACGTTTGGTAAGTGCCGCCGTATCCGGTGTTGTAGAAGACGCGGTGGGACGCGGTGTCCTCATTGGATCCGCCGGCAGCGTTGTTCTTGACGCTCTCTCCGGAGCCCTCGGAGGGCCTGCACGCACTGCCGACATGGAGCTCGAAGTCGCTGCCGTAGTCGAACTGGTAGAGGACGGTGTACAGCCCACTGGGAGTAGACACGCTGTAGCCCTCGTGGGAGTACTCGGTCTTGTTGGTGAGGAAGCAAGACGAGTAGAAGACTCCGCTGTTCTGCATGCTGTTGTAGATGATTGCGAAGCATCTCGTGCTGGATGAACAGCTGTTGGAGCTGTACACCGTCGTCGCGCTGGCCGGGGACCCGGTAGCAATGGTCCCAACAGCGGCCAAGGCGAGAGTCAGCGCGGCGCGCGTTATTCGGCGCATGGAAGTTGAACCCCCCTTCTTGGGTGGAGGCACGGGCCATGATTCGACTGCACAGTCGAAAGCGGACAAATGCCGATGCTGCTTTTGTCTCTCATGGTGCGAACCTCCTGCGGTCAAGCGATCGAACGATATGACGATGCCGATCCGAAGGGAGTGTTTGTGGCTCGAATCGATGGGGAAGTCGTCCGGAAGTGGCTGAGGGTTGTCTCATGTGATGAGATTTGCCGGCCTTTTGTGGCATGTTTGGGTGACTGTGGGGCCAGGAGGTGTGGGAAGGAGGTTAATTCAACTCATATCGGGCGGTGAGGCGTGCTGCGCTATCCCTCATGGTCGCCTCGGTGGTGCGCCTGCTGGCATCGCGAGGTGCACCAGAACGCTCCCCATCCGTGGCCTCAGGCCTTCGGTTTCGCGGTCCGTGACGCCCGGGAGCGCAATGGTCTGAGCATCGAAGGGCTCGCCGGGACCGCTGGCCAGTCCGCCCGCATGGTCATCGGCATTGAGCACGGCAAACGGAACCCCTCGCTGCTCACCATCTTGGCCCTGGCCCAGGGCCTGGGTGTCAGCCCGGGCCAGCTGATCGAATCCGCGGAAGCCCGGCGGGAAACCGCGGCATGAGTCCAAGACGCCTCGCGCTGGTACCCGATCCCTATCGCGGTGAGTCTCTGCTGAGCTGGGGGGACGCGCTCGCACGGCTCAACCAGGTCTCCCGGACCGAGGCGCTGCGCATGGCGGGTCTGATCAGCTCCAGCACGGTGTCGGCCGTGTTCGGCTACCGCGTCAGCGACACCGTCGTGCGCGAGGTGAGCGAAAGCACCGGCGTGACGGGGGAGAAGCTGCGTGGCATGACGCTCGCCCACTACGCGGGCAGTGCGCTGGAGCCGCTGCCGCCGGACGACGCGAAGGAGTACGGGGCGTGGGCCGCGTGGCGGTACCGGCAGCGGACGGTGCTGCCCAAGCACTCCAACGCCTGTCCGTCGTGCCTGCGGGAGAACGGCGGCCGCTGGCTCCTGAAATGGCGGCTGGTCTGGTCGTTCGCGTGTGTACAGCACCATAGGTACCTGATCTCGCAGTGCTCCGGCTGCGGTTCAGCCCTGCACCGGGTGTGGCCCGGGGATCCGCAGTCCTGGATCTGTCCCGGGGTCTCGCGGGGGCTGGGGCTGCGCACGTCGGCACAGCCGTGCGGGCGCGACATCCGCCGCATGCGGGGCAAGCCGGTCCGAGACCCCCGGCTCCTGGCCTGCCAGCGGGAGATCGACCGCCTGCTCGACGGCCCGCACACCACGACGCCGGAGGAGGTACGGGACGTCCTCAGGGCGCTGTACCGCTCGATGCAGGACGCGTGGTCGCCGGTACGGGCCCTTCGGCTGCCCGCGACCGACGAGGCGGTCCACCGGGCCTGGGACCGCTATCTCGCGCCCGGCGGAAGCAGCGAGCGGTACCGGCCTCTGCTCGTGGCCGCCGCCGTGAAGATCGCCACCGAGGCCGGCCCCGACACCGCCGATGGCGAGACGGCCGGAAGCGGACTCGCACGGCCGAACTGGAGTGCCAGGCAGTCCGGGCAGCGAGGCGAGGTCGAACTGGCCGCGAACCGGTTCGGCGGCCACTGCCATCACAGCGGATGTTCCGCCTGGGTGCCGGCCGGGCACGGCGTCGTGCTGGGCGACACCGACGGCTGGGACAACTACTGCCTGCAGCACGCTCAGGCGTTCACCCGTCGGGCCCGGTCCCGCGAACACATCGGGCCAGACGCCTTCACCGAGCCGTGCCTGAGGTTCCTCGACGCGCGCCTGCGTGAGGAGGGACAGTGCCTGGGCGAGGAGGACGACGATCTGCTCCGGCAGCGGATCGAGGCCCAGCGGCTGATCTTGGACGCCTGCGCGGCCACCGCTCCCCGTACACGAGAGGGAAGGTCCCTTCGGTACGCCGTACGGTGCCTGCTGTTGCCCTATGCGGGGCATCCGGACTTCCGCGCGGCGTGGTTGCCCCGCCAGGGCGAGAACCCGGCGCGGTCCCTCGTGGAGAGCGCAGCCGGGCAAGAACAGCGGGAAGGGGCGGGCTGTGGCTGAGGAGGAGCCGGTCCGGCGGCTCGGGGTGGTTCCGGTCCCGTTTCCGGGGGAGGCGTTCGTCAGCTGGGTCGACACGGTCGCGGCGAGTCTGCGGGTGTCGCGGGCGGCGGCCCTTGGGGCGCTGGGACTGCCGGGCAGTGCGAGGTTCAGCACCCACCAGTTCCATCTGAGCCCGGAGCATCTGGAGGGACTGCAGCGGAGAACGGGGCTGCGGCCGGCGCAGGTGGAGCGGATGCTGTTCGCCTTCTACGCGCCCACGGCGCTGCCACAGTTGGCCTTGGACAACGGGCGCGTCGACCAAGGCGCGCGTGTGAGCCATCCGTGGCTGCGTCGCGATCATTCGGCCGTGTGCCCGCTGTGTGTCGAGGCGTCGGGCGGCCGGTGGCTGCTCGCCTGGCGGCTGAGGTGGACCTTCTTGTGCGCGGACCACCTGGTGTATCTGGTGGACCGTTGTCCGCGCTGCGGCCTCAGGTTGTACTGGCGTCTGGAGGCGACCGGCGCCGGACAGCGCACGCACTGCGTGCGTCCCGCGGCGCGGAACGGCCGTGGCGGACGACGCCTTGGGACGACGGTGTGCGGGTTCCCGGTGGCGGAGATGCCGGCGCTTCCGGTGGGTGACGAGGAGGCTGTTCACGTCCAGCGCCGCGTCCAGGCGCTGCTGACCCCCGCCGACGCCTCGCACAACGAGACCTCGCGCCGCCTGTTGCAGCAGTTCGTCCTGACCATCCGCGATGTCGCGCACCGCAGGTCACTGGCCGGCCTGCTCGACGGGATGGAGAGCGGCGTCATACGCGCCGTGTACGAGACACAGGGGCAGCCGTGGCAGCCGCCGCTGTCGTGGACTTTGGAGAACGGATCGCCGGCAGCGGTGTCCGCACTGGTACGCATCGCCGCCCGGTCCGTCCTGTCGGACGGGTCCGAGGCGGGGACGCTCGGCTGACACTCAGGCGAAGCGCCGGTACAGGAGGTCTGCGACGCCGGGCGTGATGACGTGGCCCTTGTGCGTGGGGCAGAGGACGTGTGCCTTCACCATGTGGCCCCGGCCGGGGGCTACCCAGGCCGCGCAGGCGGTGGCACGGCACGTGCCGCCGAAGCGGTTGGCCGGCGGCGCGGCGGTGTCCGGGGGAGGGAAACCGTCGGCTGACCAGGAAGCCGTGTCGGCCTGTGTGCGGGTGTCTGGGGAGGAGCTGAGGCCGCCCATGGTTGCGATCTTGACGAGAGCGGCCGTCAGCAGCGGGTCGTTCCGGTACCACAGGGCCCCGCCGTGGCCGTGCCAGCGCCGGTGGAGGACGGCGTCGGTGTCCGGCAGCGGCGGGGCGTCGTCGTAGTTGTCGTGGATGTCCTCCAGTGCTACGTGCAGTGACCGCAGGATGTCCCGGCCGCCGCCATCATGTGGGTGGTCGATGAGGTGGTCGAGGCGGCGCTGGCACTGGAGCAGGTGCGGGTCGGACAGGCGGGGAGCCCGCATGCGGGAGACGACCCGGAGGCAGGTGCGGGCCTGGCGGCTTCGGTCGTACTGGCCGCATACGACGGCGTCCGCCGGCCCGGGGTTGAGCTGGTGCAGGCCTTTGCCGCAGCTGCGGCAGGCGCTGAGGAGGTAGAGGCGGTGGCGTACGCAGGCGAAGGACCAGACAAGGCGCCACCGCAGCAGCCAGCGCCCGCCGTTTTCACGTAGACATGCCGGGCAGGCGCGCGACCGTGAGGTCAGGGCGAGGCGGAGGCGGGTCAGCCAGATGGCGGCGGTCCGCTGGGGCGGGGAGAGGGAAGCGTGGGCAGGACGCCGTCGGCGTAGTGCGCGAGCGTCATCTCCCGCTGCCGGTCGGCGGACAGTCCGGTGGCGGCTTGCACGCGCGTCGTCGTCTCCGCGGTCAGGTAGGCGCCGAAGTACACGGTGGGCCGGTACCCGGTGGCATCGGGGCGGGCGAAGCCCGCGAGCCGAAGGGCGTGGAGGCGGCTGACCTGGTTCAGGTGGGCCAGCGCGTCGACCCAGCTCAGGAGGGACTCGCCGGGGTGCGGCTCGGGCACCAGGGCGAGACGGCGCGGTGATGTGGGCATGGCACCGATCCTGCACGGCGGGCGTCGGGCCGTGTGCCGGCGACCTCCTATGCGCTTCCGTCGGCCGCCGCCCGCTTGTCGTCCCGCTTCTGCTTCGCTGTCCTCGCCGTCCGGCGGGATTTCAGTTCCGTGACCTTGGCGTAGGCGCGTTCGTGGGCGTACGACAGGACGATGGAGTCCATGACCTCGCGTGTGATGGCCTCGGTGCCTTGCTGGACGGCGCGTACGGCGCTGCGGCGGATGAGGGCGTGCAGGCCGGCGATGCTGCCGTCGGTGCGTTCGTGCAGGTAGCGCCAGTGTCGGCGGGTCAGGCTCTCCTCCTCGTGCCGGTACAGGGCGAGCGACCTCTCCAGGGAGCGGATGACGCCGACCCACTGGAGGATGCCGTCGTCGCTGTCGAGGGCGAAGGGCGCGAGTTCCTGACGGCTGAAGCGGCCGGCGGTCTGGGTCCGGACATCGCCGGCCGCAGCCGGAGCCGGAGTCCTGGTGCGGCCGGAGTGTCTGCGGGGGACGGCGGGGCCGCCCTCGCTGAGCAGGGGGCTGTTCTCAAGGTCGACGCCGGTGCCGATGATGGTGCATGGGGCGTGGTTGGCGAGGAACTTGATGTGGTCGTTGGAGGCCCGGCCTTCCTTGAAGGAGCAGTCCAGGAAGTGCAGGTCGTCGAAGATGATCAGCTGGGTGCCGCACGCCGTGAGGGCGGTCAGGACGCGGTCGTCGATGGTGTCCTTGGTGCCGCTGGTGGGGACGTTGAGGTAGCGGGCGATCGCGAGGGAGATCTGCTTGGGGGTGACCTGGTCGGTGAGCGAGATGTAGACGACGGGCACGTAGTCGCCGAGCCGGTCGGGGTCGAACCGTTCGGGGAAGTCCTCCCGCAGTTCCTGCTCGAACTTCCGGGCGATCATCTTGACCAGAGTGGACTTGCCGACCGTCGGCGGACCGTCGATGAGCAGGCCGAGCCGGGCGCCGGGCGGCGCCATCTCGTTGGCGGCCAGCAGTTCCGTGATCTCGGTCTCGAAGCGCCGCACGGCCGGTGTCCAGGCCAGCACCAACGCGCTGTGGTAGCGGTTACGGCTGCGGTTCAGGCGACGCCGCTCAGCATCATCCTCGTCCATCGCCAGGTAGACCTCGTACGGCGGCAGCAGTGGCCGCGAAGGCGGCTCGTAGAAGACGTAGCCGAACCAGTCCTCCTTGGTCCGGGGTTCGGCCAGCCCGGGATGCAGACCGTCACCCGCGCCGACGGGCGGCGGGGCCATCACGGTGCGCCGTCCTTCTCCGGGCGGCCGCCCCACACCTCGTACGAGGGCAGGGCGTCGAAGTCGATCGTGACCTCTTCCTCGTTCTCGTTCCCGGACGGCAGCGGTGGCACGGCCCGCAGGCGGGGCTCGGTGACGGGGATGTCGGCGGCGGAGTCGACGAGTTCGGTGCGGGCCCTGTCCCGGGCCGCGGCTCTGGCGCGTTCGGCGTCGCGGGCACGTGCCCGGCGGGAGCGGGCGGTGGACGCCTCGGCGGCGTCCGTGCGGTTCTGCAGGTCCAACAAGGCGTCCAGGACGGCTTCCTGGTCCTGCGGGTCGCGGCCACGCGCGCGCAGTTCCTGCTTGACCTGGCGCAGGGTGATGTCGGTGAACGGCTCCAGGCCGGTCAGCGCGTGGCTCCAGCGCAGTGTGTGCCAGACGCCGGTGTAGGGGTCGTGGAAGTAGACCTGGGTGACGTCCCGCGGGTCGTAGCGGATGGGCCAGGTGCCGTTTGCTTGCGGGTAGGGGGACTTGGTGCCGTTGTGGGTGCGCAGGACGGGCGCGCTGTAGTGCAGGTAGTCCTTCTGGATGCGTCGGTTGGTGATCGTGCACCAGTGGATGGGCAGGAGTTCCAGGAACAGGTTGGCATCGCGCGGGGCGGCGATGTAGCCGCAGCGGTGCACGGCCAGCCGGTAGGCGTCGTTCGGCGACAGGCTGATCTCCGGGAACCCCGGCAGCACCAGCCCCTTGTGCCGCCGGCTCTGGTAGACCGCGACGACGTACTCGGCGAAGAACTCCTCCAGTTCCTCGATCGTCCAGCGGGCCACCGCGTCCACGTCCCGGCCCCGGTGCACCACGTGATTGCCCTTGTAGCCGGCGATGTGCTGGGAGAACTGGCTCCTGATCGTCTTGAACGCGGCCTCGACCTGCGGCTTGTCGGTGGGCCGGTACTTGCGGGTGTCCTGGATGGTGATCCCGTAGCGGCGGCACACGTTCTTCACCGCCTGCGAGGCGAACGCCTTGCCGTGGTCGATCACGATCTTCTCGGGAAACACCACCGGGCGGGCCGCGGCGGCCGCGAACCGCTCGTCCCGCGCGAGCAGCGGCTCGCACGGCAGCCGCAGCATCCGGTGCCGCAGCCCGTCGGGCCAGCCCGGACGCATCGGCTCCGGCATCATCGCGTCCGCGATCACCAGGCCCGCGTCCACCGCCTTCGTGCCCTTGGGCACCAGACGCCACCCCAGCAGACTGCGGGTGCACACGTCGATGGCGATCGTCAGGTCCACCGAGAGGACGACGTCCTCGACCGGATCGTAGGCGCGTACGTCCAGCCAGCTGGTGTCGATCATCACCAGCTCGCCGGGACGGCCGGCGGTGATCGGCCGGTAGTACCCGTCCGGCCGGTTTGCCACCGACTGGCGTGTCGTGGCCTGCCCGGTGGTGTAGAGGCCGGGCAGAAGAGCGGCCACGTACCGGTTGAACGACTTCTGCGACGGTACCTTCACCACGTCCGGGCCGTGGACGTCGGCCACCCGGCGTTCCACCCGGCGCCGCAGCCGGTTCAGGCTGCCGGTCGAGTCGTCGGCCTCCGTCACATGGTGCTGGGTGAGAATCGCGTCGATCAGCCGGGGATCCACGCCCGCCAGCGGATCCGAGGGGCGGTGGCTGCGCCGGTCCACCAGTCCCCACGGGCCCTCCTCCCGCCACCGGCGCAGCCGCCGCCAGATCTGCTGTTCGCTGTAGCCCAGCTCCCGTGCCTTGCTCCGTACCCGCTGGACCAGCGGCAGGTCCGGGGCGTACTGCGGCCTCGGCTCGTCGGGCCGCGGGTTCTCCGGATCCCCGCTGCGATAGCCGGTGGTCATCTCCAGGAGGTGCTCCTGGGCGCTCTGGAGGTCCTCCAGCTGCTTGTCGGTCAGCTTGTCGAAGAGCGCGGCGGCATCCAGCCACAGTTTCCGCTCCACAGCGTCCTGTTCACCGTTGGGTTCACCCTCGGGGACCTCGCTGTCGTCGCAGGGGCGGAAGGTGGGGTCCGCGAGCAGGTGCCCCACACCGATCACGGTCCGCGCCCCGCTTTCCGAACGCAGTCGCACCCCGTCGTCGGTCACCCCGGTCACGGTGTGCACCTCGTCGTCCAGCCACAGCCGCGTCCCGTACCGCAGCCGCACCGCGCCGTCCGCCGTCATGTCCCCACCTCCGCCGCAGTCTTCACTAGCGTCGTATCCCGCAGTGGACGGTCCAGATCCGTGACGATCCGCTGATGCCACATCAAGTGGTACAGGACCCCGCGAGCCAGATCCGGGAACTCCATGAACCGCATCAGCTCCCCGATCTCCACCGGCTCACGGGCCAGTTCCAGCAGACGCGGCACCAGATCCGCACCCAGATGCAGCGGGCGCCGGGCACTGGACAGCAGATCGACGTTCACCCACAGCTGCCCGCTCGGCTCCGACACCATCGCGTACTCCCAGCCCAGCCGCTCACACACCCGGCGAGTGCGCTCCTCCTGCAGCAGCACCTTCGGATCGTCCCGCAGCTCGGGGTTCTTCACGTCCAGCAACAGAACGCTGCCGTCACGGCGGCGCGCGAAGACATCCGGCGTGTGCCGCCACGCTCCCCGTGTGTCGATGGCGTCGAACTCCAAAGGCTGCGTGACGAACGCCGACACCCGCGGATCGAAGTCCAGAAGCGTCAGCCACTTCGACTCCAGCACGCTCTCGTACTCGACGAAGTCACCCCGCTTCACCGCCCAGTACCGGCCCGGCATGTGTCCCTGGTCCCGGTGGCTGGGAATGGCCCGCGCCATCCGGCCGTCCTCGAACCGTACGGCGGCCGCCTCCTCCAGCCGCACCAGATACTCGACCCCCTCGGCATCGACGTACCGCACCCGCACCAGATCGATCTCCCGGACCGACGCCTCCGCCGGTTCCGGCACTTCCGTGTCCCCGCTCACCGCGACCTCCCCTTCTCCCACGGACTCCTGGCCGAACGTCCCACCGGCACCTGTGCCGCCACCGCCTCCGCGAAGACCTCCGGCACCGCGAGCCGCGCCAACGGCCGAGCCGCCAGACATCCCTCGTCCGCCGCCGTCCGCACCAGCGGCGCAAGCCGCCGCGACAACTCCCGCACGTCCTCCGCCGCCAGCAGGGGCATCACCACCGTGAGAAACGCCGCAGCCGCCCCGGCCGACGCCGGACCCCACCCGAACCGGCCACCATGCGCCCCACGCTCGCCGCGCTCCTCCAGCAGAACCCGGGTGCACCAGGCGGGCACATCCGGCAGACGCCCCAGAACCCTCGGCAGCCCCAGCCGCAACAAGATCACACACGCGCGAAACGCGGCGAACCACTCGGCCGCCGCCACGTCCACACCTCCCACCACCGGGCGTACCCGCCCAAACGCGACGTCCATCCACCGCCGCTGGGCTTCGACAGTCCCGCCATCCGCCCGGCTCGCGCGAGCCGCGGGCAACCACTGCGAGCACGGCCTCCCGTGAACGGAGTTCGCACAACATGTCGGCGGTCTGACCCACCGCGCCGGCACGACCCGGGGCCGGTCCCCGCCCCACCGCAGCACCCAGCCGCACGACGGACAACGATCCAGGAGCACCACCCGATGCTCGGGGCACACGGCCGCGCACGACAGCTTCCACCACAGCTGCCACACCCCACCGGACACCAGCAGACAGCACGGGCACGCCCGGCTTCCGTGCACCGCCGCCCACTCCTGCCCCGCCGACGGCCGCTGCGTGCTTCCCGCCGCGAGCACCGCCGACACGTCCAACGGCCCGCCCTCGAAGACGGACAGATGTATCCCGTCCACCAGGCCACCGGGAACACCCGTCGCCGCGAACACCGCCCGCCGGACCACCTCGTCGGACCGCACTCCGAACAGAGGCGGCCGAACACCCGCGGAAGACCCCCCGCAGGCGAAGTCCCATCAAGGCGGCGACCTCGGCAGGCGGACACCGGTTCACGCGCGCTATCCGGTCCACCCACGACCCGAACGCCTCGCCTGCCCGCGGAGCTGTGACCAGCGCCAATCGTCGTGGCGGCACGCGCCCCTCCAGAAGGTGACCTGCATCACTCTCATCTAGGGGCTCACGCTATCAAGTGCACTCTCAAATCGAGGTTCACACTCTCATTCCGAGCTTCGGCTCTCAGCGGAGCAAACGACCTGGTCATGGGCGATGCCGCGAATGACGTACAGTTGGGCTTTCCGACGCGGGGTGGAGCAGCTCGGTAGCTCGCTGGGCTCATAACCCAGAGGTCGCAGGTTCAAATCCTGTCCCCGCTACTGAAGTGGCATGAGGCCCGGATCCACAGGATCCGGGCCTCATGCGTGCGTCGGCCTTTCAAACTACCCGTCCAGTTCTCGTCGCCGGGACGGCGAGGCCCCTGATGCGTAGCCGGGCCTCTCAGGACACGATCGTCCTGCGCTCGCCTGCCGGCGAGCCCCCGTCCGGCCGCCGCCCCCGACTCGGGACCCCCGCCCCGCCCGAAACGGCCAGGGCGACCGCCGCGATGCAGTGATGTTTCTCCGGTGAATCGGGCCGCCCACTCGGGTGATCCAGCGCGCGGGCGCCTTCCGCTCCAGCTGTGGCGGCGGATAGAACGCCGGGCGTGATCACCAACCTGATGCGACGTGGTCTGCCCGCGCTTCTCCTCGCCGCTCTTCCCCTGCTTCCTGCCCTGCCCGCGGCGGCCGACAGCACCACCCTCCTGCCGGCGGCTACCGGCGCCCCCGGGCCCGTCCCCAGCACAGGTGCGCTGGAGCAGGTGCTGCCGCTGTTCGACGCCATCGACCGCCTGCCCATCGCCGCCGAGCACCGCGAGGGGTACGACCGGCGCCTGTACAAGCACTGGAACAAGGGCCTGAACGGCAGCGACGGGTGCAACACCCGCAAGGAGGTCATCCTCGCCGAAGCCGTCGAAGCACCCCAGATCGCGGATCGCTGCGCGCTGACGGGCGGGTCCTGGCTCAGCAAGTACGACAACGTCACGGTCACCGACGCCGCCCGCCTCGATGTCGACCACTTCGTCCCCCTCGCCGAGGTCTACGACTCCGAGCAGACCCGGTGGAGTCCGGAGCGGCGCGAGGCGTACGCGAACGACCAGGACAGCCCCGACACCCTGATCGCCGTCACCGCCGCCTCTAACCGCTCCAAGGCCGACAAGGACCCGGCCGAATGGCTGCCCACGGACGCCACCTACCACTGCACCTACGCCGCCACCTGGGTCGGCACCAAGCTGCGCTGGGACCTCGCCGCCGACGAGGCCGAGCGGGACACTCTCCTCGGGCTCGCCGAGGACTGCCTCACCACCGTCGTCACCTACGAGCCGGCGCCGTAGCCGCCTGACCCTGATGCCCGGCGTCCCGCACCCGGCGGGGGCGCCGGGCTGATTCCGTCCGCGCCCGGCCGGGAACGCGCGGCGCCCCGAGCTCGAGGAACTCGGGGCACAACAGGAGGCAGGTCAACGACCAGTCGGCCTTTCCCTTACGCCTGCACCGTAGCGGCTCACTGACGGCGGGTTTGGTCGTGCCGGATGCGGGCCACGCGAACGAGCGAACAGTCCGGGCTCGTGCTGACACGCGGGCGCCGGCGGCCGCCGCTCTCAGGGGGTGAGGTCGAGGACGCGGACGGGCTCGCCTTTCCAGCGCTCGGGGGTGGTGGTGGCGATGATCGCGCCGTCGGGCCGGTCCGGGGTGGGCTGGGCGGCGTGCTGGGTATGGGCCTGGGCCCAGGTGACCTGCTGGGCGACAGCGAGAACTCCAGGCAGGTCGAGATCGATCACGGCGATGCCGGGCAGGGCCGCCAGGTGCTCGGCGGTGCCGGGGCGGGTGCGGTCGGCTTCGACGAGCGCGCAGGCGGGGGCGTAGAGGTACCAGCCGGCTTCGGCGTGGGCGCGATGGGTGAGGCGGGAGGCGAGGACGTTGCCGGTGCCGGCGGCGGCCATCGCGGTCTCGTCGAGGACGATGTGCATGGGCTCGGTCACGGGCGCTGCACCTGGGCGAGGCGGCGGTCGAGTTCGTCGTCCAGGGCGGCTTCCTCGCCGGCTGTGGGGTTGTAGCCGCTCCAGGCGGTGAGAGCGGCCTTGGCAGCGGCGGCGCGTTCGGCGCGTTCGGCTGGGGTGAGGACGGTTTCGGCGAGGCGGGCGAGGTAGGCGCGCAGGGACAGGCCCTCGGCGGCGGCGACGGCCGCCAGCCGGTCGCGGGCTTCCTCGGGGATTCTCACGTTGGCGTCAGACATAACGGTGCTCCTTCCCATAAGATCAGGGTACGGGTACGGGTACGGGTACGTACCCGTCACGTGCTGGAGGGGACGAACTGGTGGGAGGTCGCGACGCACTGGTGCTCGCCGGAGCTGAGCACCGGCAGGTCCTCGCCGAGCGGCTGCCCGGCTGGACGCGGGGAGCGGTGCCCCAGGAGCACCCGGTCGTGGTGGTGGTCGCAGGCCAGCCGGGCGCCGGCAAGACGGTGATCGCCGACCTCGTCCAAGCAGCGCTGGAGCGGCGCGGCGGCGCCGTGCGGATCGGCCGCGACCTCTACAAGCCCGCCCACCGCCACTACGCCGCCGCGCTGGCCGCCGATGTCCGCACCGCCGGCGCCGCAGTTCGGCCCGACACCACCGCCTGGCAGGCCGCGGTCGAGGACCACGTCCGACGCTCGAGCTCCGACGCCGTCGTCGAGTCCGCCCTCGCCGACCTGGACGAGTTCCGTGCCTCCTCGGCGGCGTACCGCCAGTCCGGGCACCGGATCGAGATCGTGGCGCTGGCGACGGCGGAGGCGTGGAGCCAGCTCGGGATCCTCGACCGCTTCCTCACCGAAGGCCGACGGTACGTGTCGTGGGAGAACCACGACACCTGCGCCGCGGGCATGCTCGACGTGCTCGCGGCCGTCGAGGCCGAGCAGCTCGCGGACCGCGTCACCGTGGTGACCCGCGAGGGCCTGGGTGAGGTCCTGATCAGTTCTTCTTCAGTGGCTGGTCAGCGCCGTCGTAGACCTGGCCGTCGACGGCGTCGACCCGCCAGAGTTCTGCCGTGCCGTTTGCCGAACCGTCTGCTGTCGGCACCTGGGGGCCTTGTGAGAGGTTCACCAGCCACATGGGACGCCAGATCGCATCCCGTTGGACCGCCTTGAGAGCTATCGCCTTGATCAGCAGGTCGTTCGGAGCGGTGCGTCCCTGCCCGGCGAGCTGCCTGGTCAGTCCTTCTCGGACCAGCGACTCCGCCTTCTTCGCGTCCACCTGCGACTTTTCAAGATCCAATTGTTCCGGCCCGCGGGTCACATCCACCTGGGAGATGGTGCCCTTACGGCTCACCTGGATGTCCAGCATCCGGGGCATGAGGACGTCATCGTCCATCCACCGCCAGCTGGTCATCCACCCCAGCACCGCCTTCTCGCCCACCGGGTAGGTCTTGTGGGTGGTGGCGTTCGCGGCCCACGGGTAGCGCTCACGCATGTATGTCTGTGCGACCTCGTAGGCCGCCTTGTCGGTGGCCGGAGGCTCAGCACCCGTGACCGGGTAGCCCATCACGCTGGGCTGGTCACTGTCCAGGAGCAAGACGTTGAAACGGCTCCTGTCCGGCCACGAAAGAGAGCCGTTCGCGAACTGCTCCGGATGGGTCTTGTCCCTGCTCAGCAGCGTGAAGACGACGTTGCGGCACGCGGCTCCGACGCAGGGCTGGTCGTAGATGGGCCCCAGTTGGTAGTGGTCGCCGAACGCCTCCTCGACCACCTGCTCGACGGCCTGCCGCTGTTCGTCGCCCGCCTGTGACAGGCCCGTACCGTCGATGTTGGTGAAGGTCATCGACGGGTAAACGACGCCCGCTCCCAGGAGCACGAGGCCGAGGGAGACGAAGAGGGATGCCTTGGCGGCACCCTTCCACTCGATCGTGCCGGGCCTCAGCAGGACGAGGGCAGCAGCAGCGAGCCCGATCACACCACCGAGGATGTTCATCTGTGCGTCGGCGCTGTCGCACACCCGTCCCAGGCCGTCCACCTCAGCCTGGACGACTTCGATGGCCAGGGGGAAGGCCACCACTCCCACGAGGACCGGCAGCGGACGTCTGGTCGCCATGAGTGCGAAGAAGCCGAGGGGAACCGTCATGACGAGGTTCCACAATCCCTGGGTGGTCCGGAAGGGTTCGGTCAGATCATGGTTGATGACGCACTGCCCGCTGGCGGGGCCGCTGCCCATGAAAGTGACGCTGAGGACTCCGGTGACTGTGGCCGTGAGTCCGGCGAACCACACGCCGTAGGAGCTGTCGAGACGTCGGGCGAGCAGCCAGGCCACGGCTCCGAGAACGAGGGCGGCCAATGTGCTGACGGCGAGGTAGGCGTAGTGGTCTTGGAAGATGGCGGTAAACACGGGCGGTTCCTTGCTGAAGTCAGATCAACCGAGCGGTGCGGGGGCCCCGCCTGAACGAAGACGGGGCCCCGCATGTTGCTGGTTCAGCAGTGGGCGGCCGGCGTCTGGTAAGTGCCACCGGAGTACGACAGGAAGCCGGTGCTGTTCAGGCACAGGTTGTTGGCGCTGGTCGTCCAGGAGCGCGACACCGTCTTGCCGGATTCGATGGTGAAGTACGAGGAGTACGAGGGGCTGGCGCCACCCAGCGCCCAACCGAGACGGACGCTCACCGCAGAGCCACCGGACTTGTAGTAGGTGGTGTACACACCGGTGCCGTACGTCGGGTACAGGTCGCGCTTGCCGTGGCTCAGGACACCGTTGGTCAGCTTGGTGCAGCGGAGGTTGGGAAAGCCTCCCTCGGTGTAGCCGGAGGAGCTGCAGTAGGAGTTGGCCGAGGCAGCCGGGGCGCTGACCAGGATGGAGCCGGCGGCCAGGGCACCGGCGAGGACAGCAGCACTCTTCTTGGATCGCACTTTGAAGATTCCTTTGTTTTCAGGCATGCCAAGCACCCCCTGGAGGGTGGGGATCGAGTCTCGTGGGACTTCGCCCGGCGAGTTCTCCGGTGAGAGCTCACGGGTTATCGAACAGTTGAGTGGTCGAGTCATCCACCAGCGAGAGGATCGATGACTGAAAGTAACCAACTAGTTACGAGAAGTAGTCCGAAAGCTGATCATGAACCTGACGGACTACTCGTCAGCCGATGAGCACACATGCCTACGGGGGCTTGATCGCCGCGCCCCGTATCGTCCACATGGAGTCAAGCGCGGCCGCGATCATCGTGCTGTTCGGCCTCTCCTGCATCGCATGCGGGCCACGACCGTCTATCACCCTGCGGTCTGCAGCTGGTGCCTAACTTGATCTTTAACGTGCGCCGTCGAACGGTGCGTCGTACTTGATCACCCGGTTCGGTATCCGCCGTACATGGAACCGGCCTTCGTCTGGATCATGTGCTCCGACCAAGGAACACACACGTCCAGCACGAAGGCCGTGAGGATGAGTCTGCAACATCACGATGCCCGGCAAGCGCATCTGGCGGAACTGTCACGCTTCCGGGGCGAGTTCTACTCCTGCCTGACTGCTCGTTCGGATGCCCTGTTCGAGCTGGCCGACGCGGTCTTGTGCGGGAACGGGCCGGTGAGATCACTGGCCGAGCTGTCGCTGGTGGGCGAACACCGCCGCGGGCATGGCGGGCTCTACGCCGCCCTCGCCGAGGGCCGGGTCGACACAGACCGGATGCGGCAGGCTCTGACATCGGTGCCGCTGCCTCGGTCGGTCGACGGCCGGCTGGTCCTGGCCGTCGACGTCACCTGCTGGCTGCGGCCGGACGCCCACACCTCACCTCAGCGGATCCTCTGCCACACCTACGGCCGGGGCAAGGACCAGCACATCCCGGTCCCCGGCTGGCCCTACTCGATCATCTGCGCGCTGGAACCGGGCCGCAGCTCGTGGACCGCGCCCCTGGATGCCCGCCGTCTGGCGCCTGGGGACGACACGGCCACCGTCACCGCACGGCAGCTGCGCGACCTGGTCGAGCGGCTTATCACCGCAGGTCAGTGGCAGACCGGCGACCCGGACATCCTCATCATCGCGGACGCCGGATACGACGCACCCCGCCTCGCCTTCCTGCTGAAAGACCTGCCGGTGCAGGTGCTGTCCAGGATGCGCTCAGACCGTGTCCTGCGCAGGCCGGCACCGCCGCGGGAGCCACACACCAAGGGCCGGCCGCCCCGGCACGGCGGCGAGTTCGTCTTCGGACAGCCCGGCACCTGGGGCACCCCGGACACCGAAACCGTCACCGACACCCGCCTCTACGGCACCGCGCTGGCCCGGTCCTGGGACCGCCTCCACCCCAAGCTCACCCACCGTTCGTCCTGGGCCGCGGCCGACGGCACCCTCCCGATCGTCGAAGGGACAGTGATTCGCCTGGACATCGACCATCTGCCCAGCGGAGCCACCCCGAAGCCGGTCTGGCTGTGGTGGTCGGGCACCGACGCCACCGCAGCGGACACCGACCGGCTCTGGCAGGCATACCTGCGTCGCTTCGACATCGAGCACACTTTCCGCCTGTTCAAGCAGACCCTCGGCTGGACCTGCCCGAAGATCCGCACTCCCGAGGCGGCCGACCGATGGACCTGGCTGATCCTGGCCGCCTACACCCAACTGCGGCTGGCCCGACCGCTGGCGGCCGATCGGCGCCGCCCCTGGGAGAGGCCCGTTCCCGCCGACAGGCTCACGCCCGCACGTGTCCGCCGCGACTTTCGGCACATCCGCCCGAAGGCCGCCTGCCCCGCCCAAGCACCGAAATACGTCCGCCCCGGACCCGGCAGGCCACCGGGTCGAAAGAACAGCCTGCCCACCCCACGCCACGACGTCCACACAATCCACAAGACGGGTACCACCACGTCTCAGAAGAAGAAATCGACTACCCCACGGCCCCGCCGCACAGGTTAAAGATCAAGCTAATACTGCAACGGTGTTTGCCGTGACTGGTGGCCAGGTCGTTCGTTGGTGTGTTCATGGGTGGGGAACTTGCTGATGCCCGGGTCTGTCAATCGAACGGTGTAACGAGGGTGGTTGGGGTTACTGTCGGACTGCGGAGAGCCGGCCGTCGAAGGTGATGTCGAAGGCGTTCAGAGCGGTCTTCCAGCGCAGGGTCCAGCGGGTCTGCCCCCTGCCGGTCGGGTCGAGCGACATGATCGCCATGTAGATGCATTTCAGGGCGGCGGTCTCGTTGGGGAAGTGTCCGCGGGCCTTGACCGCCCGCCGGATCCTGGCGTTCACCGACTCGATCGCGTTCGTGGTGCAGACGATGCGGCGGATCTCGGTGTCGAAGCGGAGGAACGGCGTGAACTCCTCCCACGCGTTCTCCCAGAGCCGGACGATCGCCGGATACTTCCTTCCCCACGTGTCGGCGAACTCGGCGAACCGTTCGAGCGCGGCCTCCTCGGTCGCGGCGGTGTAGACGGGCTTGAGGAGTTTGGCGATCTTGTCCCAGTCCTGGCGGGCTGCATAGCGGAAGGAGTTCCGCAGCAGGTGGACCACGCAGGTCTGCACGACCGTCCTCGGCCAGACGGTCTCGACCGCGTCGGGCAGGCCCTTCAGCCCGTCGCAGACAAGCATGAGGACGTCGTTCACGCCGCGGTTCTTGATCTCGGTCAGGATGTGCATCCAGTGCTTGGCGCCCTCACCGCCGTCCCCGGCCCACAAGCCCAGAATCTCGCGCCGGCCCTCCCCAGTGACGGCCAGAGCCACATAGATCGGCCGGTTGGCGACGGCTCCGTCGCGGATCTTCACGTGGATCGCGTCGATGAACACCACCGGATAGACCGGGTCGAGGGGCCGGTTCTGCCACTCGGCCATCCCGTCGAGGACCTTGTCGGTGATCGTGGAGATCGTCTGGCGCGAGACATCGGCGCCATAGACCTCGGCGAGATGGGCCTGCACCTCACCGGTGGTCAGGCCCTTCGCAGACAGCGAGATGACCATCTCGTCCACCCCGGTCAGGCGCTTCTGCCGCTTCTTGACGATCTTCGGCTCGAACGAGCCGTCCCGGTCACGGGGCACGGATATCTCCACCGGCCCGACATCGGTCAGCACGGTCTTCGACCGGGTGCCGTTGCGGGAGTTGCCGCCGTTCTTCCCGGCCGGATCGTGCTTGTCATAGCCGAGATGGTCGGTGATCTCACCCTCCAGGGCGGACTCCAGCAGCCGCTTCGTCAGCTGCTGCAGCAGCCCGCCCTCGCCGGTCAGCTGCACTCCCTCGGCCTGGGCCCGGGACACCAGCTCGTCGATCAGCCGGTCGTCCACCGCCTTCGCCGGCTGAGGCCCGTCTGCCTCGCTGATCTCGGTCTCGGCCACGTTCTCACTGGTCATCGGTGCATCCTCCATGATCGGGAGTTACACCGAACGATTTACAGTCCCTGATGCCCGGTCGTGGGCGGGTGAACTGAGGTCTCTGCATGAGCGGTTCGTGCACCGGTTTGCCAGGTCGGAGCCGCGTGAGTCGGCGCTTGCGTATATGCGGGGACTGATCGCTCCGCTGGAGCGGAAGAACGGCTGGACGCTTGCCGAGGAGGCCGGGCATGCGGGCCCGGACCGGCTCCACCGGCTCCTGAACCGGATCGAATGGGACGCGGACGAGGTGCTGGACGACGTGCGCGAGTACGTCGTCGAGTACCTCGGAGACCCAGGTGCGGTGCTGATCGTGGACGACACCGGCTTCCTGAAGAAAGGGGTCCGGTCGGCCGGGGTTCAGCGGCAGTACTCCGGCACGGCCGGCCGGACGGAGAACTGCCAGGTCGGGGTCTTCCTCGCCTATGCCACCGGCCGCGGCCGCACCCTGATCGACCGGCGCCTTTACCTGCCGGCGTCCTGGACCGACGACCGTGAACGGTGCCGGCGGGCCGGTATCGGCGACACGGTTGTCTTCGAGACCAAGGTCGCGATGGCGAGGGCGATGGTCCGCCGGGCGATCGAGGAGAAGATTCCGTTCGGGTGGGTGACCGCGGACGCCGGCTACGGCTACTCGAAAAGCTGGCGGTCCGAGCTGGAGCGGGCGGATGTCTTCCATGTCATGGCCACCACCCGTCACGACACCGTCGTGACCCGCTGGGCCCTGGACCATCCGGTTCACGACCTGTTCCACGACCTGCCCAGACAGAAGTGGAAACGCCGTTCCTGCGGCAACGGGGCCCACGGACCGCGGGTCTTCGACTGGGCCAGGGTCGAGGTGCGGCCCTGGCACCGGGAGGACCGGCGGCACTGGGTGATCGCCCGCCGCAGTGTCCGCCGGCCCGAGGAGATCTCCTACTACATCGCCTACTGCCCCGCCGGCACCACACTTGACCAGCTGATCCATGTCGCCGGCAGCCGGTGGGCGGTCGAGGAGTGCTTCCAGAGCGCGAAGCAGGAGTGCGGCCTGGACGACTACCAGGTCCGCCGCTACCCCGGCTGGCACCGACACATGACTCTGGCCATGGCCGCCCATGCCTGCCTGACCGTGCTGCGGGCCCGCGAACTCGACGCCGGGAAAGCAGAAACGGATCCTCCGGCCTCGTCCCCCTCAGCCTTCCCGAGCTCAGACGCCTGATCCACCGCCTCACCCACCGCCGACCGGTCTCGGTCGACCACGTCCTGCACTGGTCGACCTGGCGCCGCCGACGACAACACCAAGCCCGCATCAGCCACTACAAACAACGCGGCCACACACCCCCATAACCTGGCCACCAGTCACAGCAAACACCGTTGCAGTACTAAGGGATGTCCCGTATAAGGACGTGAGCTGGGGGGTTGCCTGACAGTACGGTCGACGCGTGGAGTCGAAGAGGGTGAGCGAGTGCCCGTTGCGCGGGGGCGGTGTGCGTCCTGGCTACCTGGTCGGGCGCCGTCTTGAGCAAGTAGTCGCCTCGTGGTACCTGTACGGCTCAGAGGCTCCGTCCGGCCCGCTGGACGTGTGGCTGATCGACAGCGAAGCGGTCGCCACGCGCATCACGACCGGTTCGGACTGGTGCCTGATCGTGGAGGCATCGGCTCCCTTCGCGGGATACGACATGGCGGAGTCCGGCCGCATCGAGGTGGCGCCGGTCAGCGGCGAGACCCCGTTCGCGGATCACCTCGGCGAGATGGTGCTGGCAGTCAGCGAGGAGAGTGTCCCGGACAGTGGGCGGATCGTTCTGGAGATCACCTTCGACTCCGGCCGTGTCCGGTGTGAGACCTGGTCCGGAGATCTCCGCCTGTCCAGCAAGTGATCAACACACCAGCCCCGGCATGAACCGTGTGAGGCTCCCGTCGTGGCTGGTGTGATCACGGCGTCGCAGCCGTCCTGGATAGCCCCGTTCACCGGGTTGAGCCCCCGCTCCTTCGGCACGTTGGTGGCACAGCTGCGGCATGAGGGGGCTGACCCGGTTCGCAGAGGCCGGCCGTGGAGCCTGCCGCTGGAAGACCGGGTGCTGCTGGTCACGGCCTACTGGCGTACCAACTTGACGTTGCGACAGCTCGCCCCACTGTTCGGCGTCTCGAAGTCCGCAGCCAGCCGCATCGTCAGCCACCTCGGCCCCCTGCTCGCGCTCAAGCCCCGCAGGCGATTCCGCAAGAACACCGTCCTCATCGTGGACGGCACCTTGGTCCCCACCCGCGACCACACCATTGCCGAGCGGTCGAAGAACTACCGCTACTCCACCAACCATCAGGTCGTCATCGACGCCGACACCCGACGCGTCGTGATGGTCGGCCAGCCGTTGCCTGGCAACCGCAACGACTGCAAGGCGTGGGAACTGTCCGGAGCCAAGAGCTTGGTCGGCAACACCACCGTGATCGCAGACGGCGGCTACCGCGGCACCGGCCTGGTCATCCCGCACCGTCGAGAACGTGGCCAGACCGAGCTACCGGCGTGGAAGGAAGAGCACAACGCTTCCCACCGCCAGGTCCGCGCCCGTGTCGAGCACGCATTCGCCCGCATGAAGAGCCGGAAGATCCTCCGTGACTGCCGTCTGAAGGCCGACGGCGTTCACCACGCCATGCTCGGCATCGCTCGCCTCCACAACCTCGCCCTGACCGCGTAGCGGATCTATGTCGATGGTCGATGAGGAGCATGGTCGCGATCACTACGCTGTCAGGAACCTCTGACTCAACCATCGAACCGCCGCCATGGCAGCTGAAGTCGGGAAAGCGGCCGCAGCGCGCTGCGGTGCAGGGCGCCGATCCAGACGTCGGACTCATGGCTGCTGTTCAGCTCGGGCGAGATATGAGCGACCAGGCCCGGTCCGACGAGGAAGTTCGTCGGACCGATGGGCGCCAGGAACGGCCGTAGCGGTACGCGATGCAGGCAGGATTCCAGCTCTGACAGCAACTGCTCGGGCAGATTGCGGAGGAATGCCTTGTACGGGGCGGTCATCGAAGCCTCATACAACGAGAACTGCAGCAGGAACCGGCTTAGCGGCTCCTCCTCGCGGGCCGGTGCGTTGTCCTCGGTCAGCCAGACGTCCGGATCGGTGCCGGCAGCGTCGAGCTGCCACGGGATGGACCAGTCCCAGCAGCCCTGATTCTCGATGGCGACGACCAGGCGCTCACCGTGGATGTCGGTCGAGAGCCTTGTGAGCGGTTGGATGGAGTTCTGGCCTCCGAGGATGGCCGGACGCTTCTCGGCGAGACGGTAGAAGTCGGCCAAGGCATAAGGGACGGAGCCGGGTATCGCGATGGTGGTGGGCCGGGTTTCAGTTTGGGCGGGATACCAGCCGGTGACGAAGGATTCCAAGGCCATGCCGGGGTCCGTGCGGACATGGTCGAGCCAGTCCAGGCCGGGCGAAAGGGGCGCAGCTGTTGGCGGCCGAACCGTGTCGAGCAATTCTCGACTCAATGGCGGGTCGATGCGCAGGTGGCAACTGTTGAGTTCGCCGTTGGTCCAGGTGCTTCGCGAGTGGTGGACGGGACCAATGTAGACGGCTAGACCGTCGACCCGGACGAACAAGTGCACCGGCCGGTCCAGATCCGGTTCCGATCCTGCGAACGGCTTTCGACCAGTGAGCCTGGATGCGGCTACTGCAGGCGTAAGACCTCGTAGACGGAACTCCTGGTCGTTCCACACGCCGCCTGCTGCCGGATCGTCTGCTGCATCCCCGATGATCACAACAGCCGCAGCCCCGACCGCGATCGTGGACCTGCCTACGTCGAACACCTTGGGCTCTGCACCCGCGAGATCGAGTGCCACGCTGACGTCTACGGTGGCCGAACGCGTCAGCGACATTCGGCGAGTCTATCCGGGGAACGATCACTGCGGTGCCGGGAAAAGATCTCCAGCGGTCTTGATCGCGGCAGGCCGGACCCACTCGTGAACGCCGGGGAGCAGACATGCTGCAGACTTCCCGGGTGATCGTTCTGCAGCCCGTCCTGGAGGTCTACGCCTCCGACGACTTCACCCTCTGGCCAGTTGCCAAGTCCGCACCGTACGGCTTCCTGCCACTCAGCGGCGCACTCGATCCCGCCGAGGTCGGCACGGCGGTGATGCGTATCGCCGACTGCAACAACATCGATCCCGAGGACGACGGTCGCCCACCACGGCCCGCCGACCTACTCGGGAGCTTCCTGCACGGACTGCTCACCATGGACGACCTTTTCGCATCCGGTGGCCTGCGGATCACCGACACCGCAACCGGCACCACGTTGTTGCCGGGCTGCTGCAATGGGCTGGACGAGAGGCGCGACTGGCTTGAGGTCGTCGACGGCACCGGCTGGGCCTCCTTCGGTCACGACCCATCTCCGCTCGCCGAACGTGACGGCGAAGTCGTCCGGTTGACCGTCGACGCCGAGCACGACAACAGCCCGGTGATGGAGGTACCTGTTACGGACCTGCGTCGCCTGCTCGCCGGCGCAGAGCAAGACCTGATCGACTTCCTCCAGCTGGCCGCTGTCTGGGCCGCTCGGCACATGCCCGCTTACGCCGCTCCGGTCGCCTCCGCCCTCGGCCGTGCTCTAGACCTGCCCGCACCGGTGATCCCGACGAACCCTTAGGGCTGCATGCCGGCGCGCTGCCTCAGGTTCATCGGCAGCGGTCCAGTCAGGAAGCGGCGAGTTGGATCTTTACGGGACAGCCCTTAGCACAATCGATCGGTTTGACGGCTGCGGGCCGTTCCTGCCGGAGACGGGCTCGGGACGGTGTATCGACACAGGTGAGGGGGCTCGTGGGCAATACTCAGCAAGACATCGCCCGACGGTTCGCCGAGCTTCAGCAGCGGGACGCCGACCGGCACAGCTGAGTTCTGGACGCCGCCCGCACCGAGACCGAGCAACACGGTGTCGCCGGCGAGCGCGCCATCTCCCAGAGCCAGCGCGCCTTCCCTCTCACCTTCACCGACCCCGACCGCGCGGCCGACGAGATCGAACTCGCCCGCCACCTCGTCACGGGCCTCACCCTGCACCAAACCGGCCACACCATCGACATGCCCGCCCTCGCCCGTGACTCCGGCACCGACCGCAACGACCTGGACCGCGCCGATGTCCTGCGCGAGGAGATCCGCGTCTCCGGCGTCGCCATCGCCACCGCGATCCTCGAACTCGTCGTCTGCTTCCACCACGCCGTCCTCGGTGACGACCAGGGCATCACCGACACCATCACCCAGCTCCGCGACCTCACCGGCAGCGGCGACTACGCCTACTACATCGACATCGCCGCTTTCATGGCCGACCGCCCCGCCCTGCTGAGGTCAGCTCGGTGGATCGAGGACGAGAGCACGGTCCGCGGACTGTGGCGGCATCTCGTGCTGGCCCGCCGTTCCGCCCTTGCCAGCTGAGTCCGGTTATCGGACCTCGGTCGAAACCGGGTTCAGGAAGAAGAGGCACTGCTTCGCGTTGAATTCGCCGACCTCGGCGACGAAGCGGAACTTGTCGCCCGCCCGGACGGTCTCGGGGATGCTTCGGCCCGTCAGTTTGAGGTCGAGGGTGTTGGTGTCCTCGTACTTGAAGGCAGGGCCGCCCTCCGTCTTCGGGCCCTGGTCGTCCGGGCCCAGGAGGAAGTCGTAGCGGGTGTTGTAGTCACCGTGGGGAGCCATGTGCACGATCGAGCCGTCGAAGGCGATCGTCTTGCCCATGTGCTTGGTCGCGAAGTCCGAGATCGAGCTGTCGCAGCTGTCCGGCGTCTTCAGCAGCGCCGCGAACTCCGCGTCGGTCCCGGCCGTGATCACCTCAGCGGTAGCTGACCCGGCCGGAGCCGGCGTTGCGGAGGGTTCCGCGCTCGCGGTGGCTGTCGTCGGTTTGCTCGACTCCTTCTCGTCTTCGTCCTCGAGCGCCGCGGCCACGCCGATGATGATGGCCAAGACCACGAAGCCGCCAGCCGCAGCACCGATCAAGAGCCGCGGCACCGGCTTCTTCGGCCGGCGGAAGTCAAGGGTGGAACGCAGCATGCCCTGCGTCTGCCCCACCAGCTCCCAGCCGTCCTTCTGCATCTTCGAGATCACCAAGCCGTCAGTGCCGCGAACCGCCTGCACGGTCTTGTGCTCGTACCTGATCACGTCGGCCACGCAGCCCCGGCCCCCTCAAAGAACAGCTCGTACCAACTGCCTGTGAGCATAGGTGCCGTACACGGCCAGTACTCCCCCGCACCGGCATGCAGCAGGTCGTCGACGGCGAGGGCCACCTCGCCGTCAAGACCCGCCGGGCGCTCGCCAACGTGGCCCGACTCGCCGGCGACTTCCCCACAGCCCTGGCCGCCGTCCCTATCCTGGGCTGGAAGGGCCGCTACCACCGCGTCCTCGGCGACATCCACTGGTCCCATGCCGACACCGCGGCCGCCATCCACGCCTTCGAAGCAGGCCGCGCCGAAGCCGAACAGCACGCCGCCGCCAGCAAGCGCGCCATGATGCAGGTCCGCCTCGCCCTCGCAGTCTCCTTCGCCGACCCCGCCCGAGCCGCCGACGAGCTCGCGCTCGCCCACCAGCTCCTTGAGGGCCTCGACCAGCGCTCCAACACCCTCCTCGCCCAGGTCGTCGCCCTGATCAAAGACGCCGGAACCAGCGACCGCGACATCGCCGCCCGCGCCGAGAGCCTGCGGACCGACATCGAGACCGCGGGGCTCCCCTTCCTCCACCGGTTCGTGGAGCTCGCTCTCGCCTTCCACCACGCCGTCCGCGGCGACGACCAGGACCTGGCCGTCACCATCGGCCGACTCCGCACGCTCACCGCCACCGGCGACTTCGCCTACTTCACCGACATCACCCACTTCATGGCCGGCCTCCCCCTCCCCGCGCCCTCGACCACCCGCTGGACCCGCAGCGAGGACGACGTCCGCTCCGCCTGGCGCGGCCTCGTCCAGACCCGGCAGGAACGCCTGCTCGCCGAAAGCTGTCCCTGTACGCGACTGCGGCTCCGACCAGAGGTGTCTGGTCGGAGCCGCAGTCGCGTACAGGCCGGGCACTGGGCCCGGGGAAATCAGCCGGCGTCGGGGCGCTGCCCAACGAACTGGGTGAGCAGCTCGATGATCTGGTCCAAGTCGGCCTGGGGGCGCGTCGCGGTGGCTGAGCGGGCCGGCTACGTGCGGTGTCGTACGCGGCCGATCCGTGGGAGGGGCCGGGCGCTAGAAGAGCCTGCCGATGTTCGCGCGCTGTTCGATGTCGCGGGACTGGGCGGGGGCGAAGGGCGCATTCCACTGGCCGGTGCCGTGGTAGAGGCGCAGGACGGTGTCGTCGCGGTTGGCGGCCAGGTCTTCGGCGAGGAGGTCGTTGCGGCCGTCGCCGTTGACGTCGCCTATGCCGATGAGGTTGCGGAACCCGCCCCAGCCTCCGCCGATCCTGGTGCGGGGAGCGAAGGTGCCGTCCCCCTTGCCGAGGTAGAGCCACAGGACGCCGTCCTTGCCACGGGCGACGAGGTCTCCGGCGGTGCCGCCGGCGAGGTTTCCGGTGGCGGTGAGCTGGTTGTAGGCCCCCCAGCCGGCACCGATCTTCTTCCTGGCCGCGAAGGGGGCCTTGATGTCGCCGGTGGAGCGGTAGAGCCACAGGACGCCGGTCTTGTCGGCGGCGAGGAGGTCGGGGCGGCCGTCGCCGGTCACGTCGGAGCCGGCCGCGAGCTGGTCGTAGGTGTTCCAGCCGCCGCCGATCCGGGCCCGGGGGGCGAAGGGCGTCTTGTGGCTGCTCTTGCCCTCGTAGAGCCACAGGACGCCGGTCTTGTCGCGGGCGACGGTGTCACCGTTGCGGGCGCCGCCGAGGTTGCCGGCAGCGAGGATCCGGTCGTACGCGTTCCAGCCGCCGCCTATCTCCAGCTCGTACGGCTCCTCGTGCGCCTGCAGGCCCCACACCTGCCGGATGTCGTACGCCGAGAGTGCGCCGTTCCTGTCGACGGCCAGGACGTCCGGGGATCCGTTGTCGTTGAAGTCGTGCGGACGGGGGGTGCGGGTGAGGGTGAAGGATCCCCGGCGCTCGACGGCCTGGCCGATGCCGTTGGCGGGCACGCCCGTCATGGTCCACGTGTAGGCGCCGTTGAAGGCAGGAAGACCGTCCTTGTACATCCCGTCCCAGGTGAGCGAGTGGACGGTCACGCCCTCACGGGGCTCTTGCACGAGTTTCACGGTCCGGCCGGATGCCGTGTGCGTCAGTGTGAGCGTCGTCCGGGCGTTGAAGCGGCTGAGCGCCCAGCTGGCCTTCAGCTTTCCGCCCGCGCGGTCGAAGTCGAACGTCCCCGTCGGCGGGAGAGCCTGCTTCACCACGGTCAGGGCGGTCGGCCGGCCGAAGGTGCGCAGGAGGGTGGCGGCGGGCTTGCCGGTGACCGGGTCCGGGGCGATCCGGTACAGGCCCTCGCCCTGGGCGAGGGTCCCGCCGAGGACGAGCAGGCTCCCGTCGGGGCTGTATGCCACCGAACCGGCGTGGTCCAGCAGCGGCACGTCCGTCCCGCCGTCCAGCGGGCGGGCGGTGAGCGGGGTGTACGGGTGGGGGGAGATCGCGGTGCCGCCGCCCGGCTTGACCAGCGCCACCCAGTCACCCACCTGGTGCGCCGTCAGGTCGCGCGTCTCCTGGGGCAGCAGCGGCGTGGTGGCCACCGGTGCGTCCGTGGCGCGGGAGAGCACCTGGAGTCGGGGGTTGCTGCCGTACGGGTCGAGCACCCAGGTCAGGTGGTTCGGCGTCACGGCGATCGCGGTGTGGAGCGCCTCCGGGAGGAAGTAGTGAGACGCGGTGAGCGCCCCGGTGGCCACGTCAACCGTGCTGAGCCGCCCACGGTAGTAGCCGTTCTGGATCGGCTCTCCGTAGGAGACGGCGAGGCTGTCCGGACCGGACGAGTAGCTGAACCACGGCCGCGAGCCATCGGGCAGGCCGACCTTACGGTCCGCGGCCTTGCCGTCCTCGTCCAGGGAGACGAGGTGGAACTCCGTGGCTCCGTTCACGGTGGCCGTCATCAGCAGTGACCGGCCCACGACGCGGTCCACCACGTACGGTGTGGCGTCCGTGTTGAACGCCGACGTGTCCAGTACCACCGGCTCCGTCGCCCCGCTCATGTCCGTGAGCGTGAACACGGCCCCCTGCCGGGACACGACCAGATCGGTACCGGCGCTGCCCCAGTACGACCCGGCGGGCAGGGCGGTGGTGACGCCGTCCGCCAGACGCGTCCACCGGTGCACAGCTGTGCCACCGGTCCCCGTCCGGCTGAGTATGCCCGTCTTCCCTGCGCTGAGCAGAACGGAATCGGTGGGTACGGCCAGCGGTGCGACGACGTCCGCCGTTATCCCGGGGCCCGACTCGGCTGCACGGGCCGCGAACGCCGGAGTGCTCAAGACGCCTGCGCTCAAGGCGACGACGAGGGCCATTGCCGGGCTGAGGTGCTTCAAAGGTGGGACCTCCTGTGCTGTGGCGCGAGGGACGTTCATGTCCCTCACACCAGACTCGTAACAGCTGTTCAAGGTTGTACGGCTCTGTGGACAGGGCTGCCGGTAACCGGCTGGGGGGCCAGGCTCATGCCCCGTACTGTCCGGGGTTCTGGCGGTCTGTTCTGCCACTGGGGATCGGGAACCGAACGAGCTGCACATCACTGGATGCGGAAGTAGAGGATGCCCGGAACCGCGCCACTGTCGCCGACCCGCACAGCGAAGAAGCCCCCGCCGAGCCGGCCCTCGCCCTGAGCGAAGAGCTGCTGCTCGCCTGCCTCCCGGCACTGTGCCTGCCCGAGCTGGTCGAACTGTCCAACCCGCAGGTCACGGCCCGCAGGACCCTGCACCACATCGCCAACCGCGTCCGCATCAACCCCCGCCTGGCCACCCTCGCAGCCGACCGGCTCCACGCGGCCGCCGACGCGCTCGTAGCCCGCGGTCGGCTGCTCAGCCCGTCCGAGAGGACGGACAGCGACCGTTCCTTCGACAGCCGCCTCGTAAACCTCGCCGAGGACCTGGCTCTCCTCAGCGGCAACCCCGAGCACCTCGCATAGGCCTGCGCCCAGCTCGCCGGCCTGGAGCAGCCCGCCGTCGTCTCCCCGCGCCGAGCCGGACCCTGATCCGCGTCATCGGCAGCCTCGACCCCGACCACGACCGTCCGGCCCGGCTTCTGGAACGCCACAACGAGCACCGCCGTGTCCAGGCCCTGGTCGCCCCCGCCGCCAACCCGCACACCCCGCCCGCCGCCGTCACCGATGTCCTGGACGGGCTGCACCCTGCGGAGCTGGCCTGGATCTGCGAGAAGGCTGACGGTCCCGGCTGGTTCCTGGACGCGGCCGCGGCCGTCATGGTCGATGAGAACGAAGACGACGGTGTGCTGCGCCTGATGAGCGATGACGAACTCGACAAACACCCTGACCCCGCGGCCGTCCTGCAGTCCTGGCTCGACTCCTCCGCCGCCGCCGAGGTCCTCTCCCGCTCCGAAATCTCTCGGGCCGTCATCAACTCGCGCCACCACACCTTGGAGCACCTGCTTCAGATCCCCGCATACGAGATCCTCTCCCGAAGCGGACCCGAGATCGCGGTGAAGCTCCTGCTGGACCGCTGCGGACGAAACGCCGGCCGGTGGGCGGCGCTCGCCGCCGCGACGAACTTCCAGCACCACGAGGAGACGATCACCTTCGGAGACCTCCTCGACTCCCTGGACTCCGTACCCGCCAGCATGCAGAAGTCCTGACAAGCCACTTCGGCATAGGGCATCGATGCACCTGGTCAGGCGCATCGACAGACCGGGTACGCGAAGGGCCAGGGGGCCGCAGAAGGTGCTCGACGAGCTGGTGGGCGCAGGCTATTCGTCCCAATCGTCCTCTGGTACGGGTTCCCGTACGAACCAGAGGTCAAGGGTGTACTGCTCAACGGTAGGGCATTGCCTCCACGCTGCTCCGATCTGTTCCGCGTCCCACTGCTCCTCGGCACCGCGGTGGAGGCAGGTGTTGTAGTAGGCAGCCGTGGCTGCTCGTCCGCTCCATGCCGCGTGCCCGTTGTAGACGCCGGGACGGGGCAGAACCATCTCGCCCGCCGGCCCGAAGGTGAGCTGGTTGATGACGAGCCGGCCCGTATCTGACTCCAAGGAGACCGGCACCGTGCCCTCGGCGTTTTCCGGGGGCTTCTGGGGTGTGTCCCACACCCTGATGACGACCTGTACCGCGATGTCGGGCTGACCGCATTGGAGGTAGAGGTGATAGCCGTCTCCGGCGACCACCTGAGTCCTGGACTGGTCGTACGCCTCGTCGCTGCCGAGGTAGGCGTCCGAGTCGTACACCTCCACGAGCCGGCGATCCGGTCGGGCGCTGGTGCTGTACTCGGTGATGAGGGACACGAGGGCTCCGTCACTGGTCAGGGAGTGTTGTCCGCGTAGAGGCGTCTCCGTCCAGGACGGCACCGGTCTCCGGGATGGACCTGGGGACAGCAGACTCCTTTCGATGAGCCGTTTCCTGCTTCTTCACCGTAGCGTCCGGCGCGATGGCCGGAGTCTGCGTGGTGGGCCAGGAGCCCGAAGCGGTGCCGACGGCCGGGCCCCGGACGCTGTGTACGGCATCGATGCTGGTCCAGCCCCGCTCGGGCACTTGGAGTGGCAGGTACGCAGGGTGATGCCCCGGCCTCCTCGCCGTTGAGTCCGGGGCATCAGCGCTTCCGCGGCTGCGTCAGCAGAGCGGCATGCGGGTGCTGGGGGGCGGGCTACTGGAACTTGAAGTGGGCAACGTGGTCGCTGCCGTCGCTCAGGCCGAGGTGGAAGGTGCGGCAGGTACCAGCCCACGTGCGGTCGGTCTTCCACACATAGGTGTAGGTGTCGGTGGCCGCGTCGTAGGTGAGGCCGGAGGTGGTGGCGGCGTCGGTCTCGACGGGCTCGGCGGCGGTGCCGTCGCACGCCGTCTGCCGGGAGGTCGGGGAGCCGGCGGCCAGGATGTCCAGGCCCTTGTCGCCGTCGAGGGAGAACTTGATGGGGATGCTGCGGCTGGCGTTCACCGAGTTGACGGCCGGGGCGTTGCGCACGGGCGCGAAGAAGCCGGTGAAGGGGAAGGCGGGGGTCGGGTTCTCGACCTGGGTGTCCGCGGTGGCGGTGCCGATCACGGCGTTGGAGATGCTGACGGCGTCCGCCTTGGCGGTGACGGTCCCGCCCGCGGTGGGGATGACGGTCAGGGTGATCGACACCGGGTTGCGCATGCCCGCCAGGTTCCAGCAACTGCCGGACGTCCCGGCGGCGAAGTCGCAGGACCAGTCCCAGGCCGAGGCCTGGGCGGAGGTCACGGTGGCGGTGGCGCCGGTCAGGGCGATGTTGACCATGGGCGCCCTGCTCGCGTAGTCGGGGCTGGTGTTGGGGAGGTCGACCGTGATCGTGTACGGAGCGTCCACCGGGACGGGGCCGGCCGGGGCGGAGAGCTGGACGACGGAGTCCGCCTGTGCGGGGGCGGTCAGGGCGAGCAGGCCGAACGCGGCGGCCGCCGCGGTGAGGAGGGCCACGGGGCCGCGTCGGCGGGACGGAAGAGCGGTGAGGGTGGAACGCGGCATGGAAGGCCCTCCGTAAGGGGTGGAGGCCGTATCACGGCAGGCCGAAGGGATAGCGCGATACGACAGCGGTCGGTGACACGGAGAACCCGTGTGCGTGCGGTGTGTCACCGGCGGTGATCCTTCCACGGGGTCCTCACGCAAAGGACGACTTCTATCGATCTGTTCGGATCACGCCGTATTGGCGTGAAACAGGGCGTGAAGGCGCCCCCTCCCAAAGGACCTAGCTGTTCTGTCCCGGGAGGTTGTGGACAGGTGATGCAGGTCTCGGCTGAGGGATCTTGAAATGGGCGAGGGCCTTCTGGCCTGGTGTGGATTGCGACATCTGCACCGGCGACCAGAAAGGCCCTCGTGCCCCACCGTAATGCACCCCTGACCGAGACCGGACGCCTGCGCCTGGCCCGTTGCGTGGTCGAGGACGGCTGGCCGCTGCGCCGGGCCGCCGAACGCTTCCAGGTCTCACCCACAACCGCCCAGCGGTGGGCCGGCCGCTACCGGCTGCTGGGCGAGGCCGGGATGACCGACCGCTCGTCACGACCGCACCACAGCCCCCGCCGGACGCCGACCCGAACCGAGCGCCGGATCATCAAGGTCCGGCTCACGCGGCGGTGGGGACCGGCCCGCATCGCGCACCTGCTGGGCCTGGTGCCCTCGACCGTGCACCGGGTCCTGAACAGGTTCGGCCTGGCCCGCCTGTCCCACCTGGACCGGGCCACCGGCCGGACCATACGCCGCTACGAACGCGACCGGGCGGGCGAACTCGTCCACGTCGACATCAAGAAGCTCGGCAACATCCCCGACGGCGGCGGCCACAAGACCCTCGGCCGCCGGGCCGGCCGGAAGAACCGTGCAGGCGTCGGCTACAGCTACATCCACACCGCCGTCGATGACCACTCCCGCCTCGCCTACAGCGAGATCCTGGCCGACGAGAAGAAGGAGACTGCCACCGGCTTCTGGCAGCGGGCCCACGCCTACTTCACCAGCGTCGGGATCACCGTCGAGCGCGTCCTGACCGACAACGGAGCCTGCTACCGCTCCCGTGACTGGCGCGACGCCCTCGCCCGGGCCGGGATCGCGCACAAGCGAACCCGGCCCTACCGACCCCAGACCAACGGCAAGGTCGAACGCCTCAACCGCACCCTGCTCGACGAATGGGCCTACGCGAAGCCCTACCGGTCAGAGCAGGAACGACGCGACACCTTCCCCGGCTGGCTGCACTCCTACAATCACCACCGCGGACACACCGCGCTCGCAGGCAAACCACCCGCCAGCCGCGTCCCCAACCTCACAGGGCAATACACCTAGCCCCCGGCCAACTGCCGGCGGATAGGGCCGCGCGGTACTCGGGGCGGTGCCGACGGACCGGGCCTGTGCCCGGTAGGCCATCGCCCGCCTGGGGCCGCCAGGCGCCCGCGCTGCGGAGCGGCGGCGCCGACCTCGGCCATCAGCCGCCCCCGCCGGCAGACGGTCCCGACTCCTGCTTCCCGGCGCGCGGCCGCGCCAGGGCGGTGTCCGCCGCAGTGGGGCCTCAGAGCGCGGCGGCCGCTGTGCCGCCGAGGCCGCCTACCACGGCACCCCCGCCGGCTGGCCCTCCTCCCCCCGCCGCCCCGGCCCCGGCCCAGGAGCCCCGGGACCCGCAGATCGACCACGGCGTGCTGCTGCTGAGGGCCGTCGGCGTGGCCTCCGCGAAGGTCGTCGCCGACCGCCACACCTGGCAATGGCTCGCCGAACGCGCCTCCGGCCACGACCACTTCCGCACCCCACCCGCCCGTCGACGACCTGGACGACGGCCGCGTCCGGACCACCGCCTCCGGCCGCTCCCTGATCGCCCTGCTGATCGTGCTGTGGACCATCCGGGAGAAGGCCGGCCTGGACGGCGACTGGGCCCTGGCCTCCACCACCTACCAGCGCGCCGCCACCGCCCTGAGCAGCACCATCGGCCAGGGCTCCACCATCCACATCGTCCTCGACGACGGCCACGACCAGGACGACGAAGACGACGAGGGCCGCTGACCACCCACCGGCCGGGAACCGGCCACAGGGGCTTCCATCCCCGCCCGCCCCGTTGTGTTCACTGGCGCTGAGCCGCCGCTCTGCCCTGCAGGAAGAGTTGGTGTGCGCCTGTTTCGCAGGGGCCGACGCCGACGGTGGCCGGCGCACCGGCACCGAGCGGCTCCCCGGCTGGACGCGCGGGTCGGTGCCTCAGGAACATCCGGTCGTGGTGGCGGTCGCGGGCCAGCCCGGCGCGGGCAAGACCGCGGTCGCCGACCTCGTCCAGGCGGCGCTGGACCGGCGCGGCGGGGCCGCGCGGATCGGCCGCGACCTGTACAAGCCGGCCCACCGCGGCTACGCGGCCGCGCTGGCCGCCGATGTGTGCACCGCCAGCGCCGCGGTCCGGCCCGACACCAGCGGCTGGCAGGCCGCCGTCGAGGACCACGTCCGCGACCGCCGCTTCGACACCGTCGTGGAGTCCGCCCTCGCCGACCTGGACGAGTTCCGTGGCTCCTCGGCGGCGTACCGGCGTTCCAGGCACCGGATCGAGATCGTGGCGATGGCGAAGGCGGAGGCGTGGAGCCGGCTCGGAATCCTCGACCACTTCCTCACCGAGGGCCGGCGGTACGTGGCGTGGGAGAACCACGACACCTGCGCCACGCGCATGCTGACCGTGCTCGCGGCCGCCGAGCCGAGCATCTCGTAGGCGACGGTGAGCAACAGGTTCCAGTGGGCGATGAACGCCTGCGTCGCCAGGTCGGTGGTGAGCCTTTTCCAACCTCACGCTGACGTGTGATGAAGGGCCAGCACGGCCTGGACGATCGCGGTGATGCGGTTGGTGCTGCAGGCAAGAGGCCGTCAGTCAGGCGTATTGTGCCGTGCTGCGTACTCCCGGGCCCAGGCGACGAACTCGCCCGCAAGCGGGTAGTCGGTCTCCACCGCCTGGAGCAGATGTTCCAGGGCTACCGGTGACACGCGGTCCATGTTGAGGAGGGCGGCTGCCCAACCGGGCGGACGGTGATGTCGCAGGTGACCGGAACGCTGCCGCATCTCGGCGGCCAGGACATCACGGTCCAGGAATCGCCTCATGGCCGGAAACGTGAGCTCGCGCAGCACTTCGGCCAACTGCTCGGCACACTCTTCCGGTTCGATGCCGGCTCCGTACGCCCATAGACCGTCCAGCGAGCTGCCCCCCGGGACATCGAAGGCCACACCCGCAGGTGGCTTCACTTCCCACCTGAGCATCCCGGAACCCGAACCGGGAAGGTGGTCCTTGGCCTGGTCCCAGTGCTGGCGCTGAGTCCAGGCGCGTTCCGTCAGCGGAACGACGGACACCCGGACGAAGAAGCTCTGGAGCTTCGGATCCATCGGGTGTGCCTGCAATTCGAGCACCGCGCAGTCGCCGCGTTCCCCCAGCATCCGGAGCACGCCGCCCTCCGGGACAAGCCCGGCTTCCTTGGCGACAGGCACGACATAACGCCGGCACCAAGCGCTCTGCGAGATCATCGCTCTCCTTCACTTCAGCCACCATGCCGCCAGTTCGAACATCTCCACGGTGACGCCCGCAGTGAGCCACCTCCAAACTGCCTATGATGTACGTCAGTTGGCCTGAAAACGTGGTGAAGCCACTGGTAGATGGGTTTTCGACCAAGAGAACCGTGTCCACCAGAGGCTTCACGTGCTTGTCTACCCGTCGGGCGTCGACGTGTCCAGTTCCGCCCCCCGCTTCCTCACGCAGCAGTTGCGGCGCCACCGCCGCGCGATCGGCTCCCGGTGGCGGCGCCTGAGCGCGGGCCGCCAGGCCCTGCTCACTCTCGCCCATCTGCGAATGGGGCACACCTATGCCCAGTTCGCGGCCGGGTTCGGCATCGGCACCACGACGGCCTACCGCTACGTCACCGAGGCCGTCGGACTCCTGGCCGTTCTCGCCCCCAGCCTGGCCGAAGCGGTGCGGACCGCGCCGGCGAAGGCATATCTCCTCCTCGACGGCACGGTCCTTGCCCATCGACCGCATCGCCGCGGACCGGCCGTTCTACTCCGGCAAGCACAAGAAGCACGGGATGAACGTGCAGGTACTCGCCGACCCCTTCGGCCGGCTGCTGTGGGCATCACCAGCCTTGCCCGGCGCCGTCCACGACGTCCGCGCGGCCCGCGAACACGGCATCGTCGACGCCCTCGCCGAGGCCGGCATCCGATGCTGGGCCGACAGGGATACCGCGAGGTGCCGGTGGCACGGTCCGCATCCCGTGCTGGGGACGCTGGGAGACCCTCTCCGCAGGCCAGCAGGCTGAACCGGCCCCACGCGAAGATCCGGGCCCTGGCCGAGAAGGCCGTCGCCACCCTCAAGTCCTGGCGGCTCCTTCGCAAACTGCGGTGCTCGACCACCCGGATCACCAGCATCATCCAGGCCGTCCTCACTCTGCATCTGACCAGCTCAAGATGAGGATGCAAAAGGCTCACTGCCTCCAGAAGCGCGAGCTCTTCGACGAGCAGTCCGCTTTCCCTGGACCGCCTGACCTCGCAGTCAACGCGGCTTGACGGGCAGCAGCCCGTCCACCCAATCCGGCAGCTCTGGATCCTCGCGCCAGGCCACGATGATCGTGAGGAGGGAATCCCACGATGCATGGGCGATGGGGCCAGGGTGACCACTCTCAAGCTCGTCATACAGCCGACGGCACAGATGGGACGTGACTTCGTAGAGGGCTCCGTTGACCTCCGCCACGCGCGCCAGGACGGAACCTGGGGCATGAGGCGGCTCCCCGTTGAGACGGATGGTCGGAGCCGCGGCCGCATACGTCCGTCCGTGGATGAAGTCGCGCAGCGCGATCACCTGGTCCCGCGTCGGCAAAGAGCGGCCGAAGCGGCTAGAGACGATCACAGATCACCTACACGGCCTGTGCGCTGCACGCGCCAGGCTGCGCTGACTTCAGCGAGTACACGGCGAGCGGTCTCGCAGCCATCAGGACGTGGTGCAGGCACCCTCGGGCCAGCAAGGTCAAGCCCGGTGAGTGACCGGGCAGGGACAGCATCCCAGTTCTCTCGGCGCACCACTGCGACGTGCCCTTCCACCCGAGCTCGTTCGTCCTGCCAGCGATCGGGCGGCGCCATGAGGACCTGAAGAGCTTGCTCGTCGAGCCACTCCAACCCCAGGACCTGTCGGCCGATCTCGTGCTCGATGAGTGATCGGGTCTCGCCCGTCTCCAGATGAAGTAGCAGCAGCTCGCCCTCGAAGAAGTAGCCACCGTCGTATCGGCCCGTGCCCACCGCGAGCAGTGGGAGCGCGGGATGGAAGGCCATCGCATGCACCGGGAACTGCGAGTGAACGAGGAAGCGGCAGCCCAGATCAGAGACGTCGTAGACCGCGACAGGAACCGGGACCCTGTACGCCCGCGCACCAGCCGCGGCCAGCAGGCCCAGCCGCTGGTTCCGCACGGCCAGAGCAGATTCGTCGACCTCGGCGAAGGGATGATTGGACTGGGGCATGCAAGTGATCTTTGCAGGCGAGAGGAAGCCATGGAAGGCACCTTCCGCCAGCTCAACTATCGAACGCGGCATCTGGTCCGCTTGACGGCGTAGCAACGTGAGATGTCTGGATAGCCCCGTTCACCGGGTTAAGCCCCCCCCACTCCTTCAGCATGTTGGTGGCACAGTTGCGACATGAGGGGGCTGACGCGGTTCGCAGAGGCCGGACGTGGTCCTGGCCGATAAGGCGTACTCCTCCCGCGCGATCCGCGAGCACCTGCGCAAGCGCGGAATCCGGGGGGGGGGGCGCCCCCCATTCCGGCCGATCAACGCGGCCACCGGCTGCGGCGCGGCAGCCCCCCACCCGCCTTCGACTGCGAGGCGTACAAGCAGCGCAATACCGTCGAGCGGTGCATCAACCGCTTGAAGCAGTGGCGTAGCGTAGCCACCCGCTACGAAAAGACCGCAACCATCTACCTGGCCGGACTCTACGTCGCCGGCATCTTTCTGTGGTCTGCCAGGCCCACGGCTCAGGAGCAGGAGCGAGCCGCATCGTCCCAGGCGCCGGGGCTGCGGTAGTGGTTCTTGTGCCCGGCGGCGAGTACGTGGCGCAGTTGGGCAAGGTGCTGGGTGTTCGGGGGGAGATCCAGCTGGTCAAGGATGGCCAGTGCGGCAGCCGGTTCCAGGTCGCCGTAGACGTCGTGGAAGCTCGTCAGGAGGCCGCGGAAGATGGCCGCGTGCAGGGCGGGAAGCCGCATGGCGGTGCGGTACGTCGACTCCTTCACCGTCCAGCACACCGGGCCTGAACATTCCAGAACGCTACGGGCTCGGCGGAGCAGGGCTTCCGATCGCTCGGCCACCACGCGGTCGATGTCGTTGCCGAGGACCTCGGCGAAGGCTGTCGCGGAAGTGGTGTGGTCCTCGAACCAGTCCACCCACAGCGAGTAGGTGACGGCCTCGGCGTCCCGGTCCGCCTCCAGCCGCTGACGGTAGCCGTCCCACAGCACGTCGGCCGGCAGGGGGCACTCTGCGCCCTCGTTCGCGAACCGGATCTCGCACGTGACCCAGTAGTCGTCGAGGAGGTCCAGCAGCCCGAAGGCCAACCGCAGCTGGTCGGCTGCATCCAGGTCTTCGGCGAACACATCGCCGGCCCAGGACTGCGCCACCTGGTTGGCAGTGAGCAACACGTCCGGCTTCTCGTCGCTCACCCACCCGTCGCCCACCTGGCGGACGCCCTGATCAGCCAGCCAACGCCGCGCTGCCTCCTCGGCTTGCATCTCCATTCGGGAAGTATGACAAGCCTCGCAAGATCCGAACGAAACGGTCTCGCCACCAACGCCCTCCTACACACCCGCACGGGCGGCGCCCCGATCCGGGTCGCCGTGACCCGGATTGAGGACGACCAGGTGGAAGTCGCCGTGACCGACCTCGCCCCGCGCCCACTCGACCGCAGACAGGACTGCCCGTCCGACGAAGACAGCCGCGGGCTCGATCTCGTTGCCGCGCTCTCCGTGCGCCGGGGCTGCGATCACCGGCACTGGTGCAAACGCGTCTGGGTCCAACTGGCAAGATAGACGACCAAGCCGTACCTCGACGGCGGAGCGGGCCAGGAAGAGAGGCCCCGGGGCGCCGGAGGGGAGGGATGTGGCCGCCGCCGCCCGGGGCGCCCGCCCCGGGCACCGCGCGGTCCCGTAGACCAGGCACAGCCCGAGGCGGTCCGCCTGGTGCCCGGGTGGGCCGTCCCGCGCCCACGGCATCGTCCAGGCCTGCCTGACCCGGCAGATCCTCGTTCTCGCAGACGGTGAGCTCTTTCCATCATCGGCCTGAGCTCGCCAGATGCAGGGTTAGGACGGCCTGGACCAGGCTTGTGATGCGGGTGGTTGAGCACCGCAGTTTGCGGAGGAGTCGCCAGGACTTGAGGGTGGCGACGGCCTTCTCGGCTAGGGCCCGGATCTTCGCGTGGGACCGGTTCACCGCCTGCTGGCCTGCGGAGAGGGTCTCCCAGCGTCCCCAGCACGGGATGCGGACTGTGCCTCCGGCACCGCGGTATCCCTTGATGCTCCTATAGACGTCAAGTAGTTGGGATGGCGTGGCGAGCGTGGGGCTGGTTGAGAGCGTGGTAGCCCTCCCGGGCTATGAAGCGCTTGAGGCAACGGATGATGTCTTTCTTCGTCAGCCCCTGCTGGACGCGCCGCGCGACGTAGGCCCGGGTGCGAGGGCAATAGCGCATACGAACCACCGCGATCATGTGAAGGGCACGGTTGGCCTGGCGATCATCGCCCCGACTGAGGCGGTGTCTGTCGGTGCGCCCGGAAGAGGCTGGGACTGGAGCGGCGCCGCACAGAGCCGCGAAGGCGGCCTCCGAGCGCAAGCGCTCGGGGTTGTCGCCGGCCGTGACCAGCAGCTGGCCGGCGGTCTCTGTGCCCACGCCGAACAGCGCGACCAGTTCGGGGGCAGCCGCCGCGGTGAGCACGGAAAGGTGCTCGTCGACTTCGTCGATCTCTTCGGTGAGTCTGCGGATGCGGCGAGCCAACTGGCGCAGGGCGAAGCGGGAGGCGTGAACAGGGTTGCCAAGGTCGGGCCCGGGCCGCAGCCGAAGGCAGCTATTGACCAGGGCGGCGGGTGTGAGCCCTGCGAGCGTCTGACGCAGAGGCTCAGGAGTGGTGACTCGCAAGCCGATGAGTTGGTTGATCGCTTGCGTCCTGGCCTTGATCGCGGAGGCGCGGGTCACTCGCAGTTGGCGCAGGGCTTCAACTGTGCCGGTGCGGGATTTGGGGATGGCCTGGGCTCGTCCCGAGGCCGCTGCCCGGGCGGCCACGTAAGCGTCGATCGGGTCGGACTTGCCACGGGAATGGCGAGTGCCCCGGTCGGGGACATTGACCTCGACCACCACCAGGCCGCTTGCAGTCAGCACGGTGGTCAGCCCCGCCCCATAGGATCCAGTGCACTCGACGCCCACCGCCTGTACCTGGCCGAATGTGCCGAGCCACGTCAGCAGGGCGCGATATCCCTGGGTGGTGGCGGGAAATTCCTGGTCGGCCACGGGCCGCCCGAGCGGGTCGACAACAGCGGCGTGGTGGGTGTCGGTGTGAGTGTCGACTCCGGCAAAGACCTCACGCTCGGGATGCTCGTCGATCATGCTGGGCCTGCTGCCTTCTCATCGCGTGGACAGGGCAGCACGCGCCGGTCGGGAGAACGGACACGACAGTGACGGGGCTTCTCGCACAAGCTCCTATGAAGTCACGACACCCTTCCGGGCTGCGTGCGGTGGTGTCACCGACAGGCCGACAGATCAAGGCAAAGACACGGAAGTTGTGGTCAGTCAGCCCAAGGGTCAGACCTGCCGGTGGCACCACCAACCATCATCACTGTCCGCCCAGCACGTGATGCCAGCGTCCGTGGGCATGCCGACGATGCCGTGTTCACGGGCGGTCCGGACGTCATGGACAGCGCCAGGAAGAACTGGCGATGCCCACAGCAGCCGACCGGACGGATCGGCCAGAACCTGCACGTTCATCCCGTGCTTCTTGTGCTTCCCGGAGTAGAAAGGGCGGTCTGTGGCGATCCGGTCGATGGGCAGCAAGGTGCCGTCCAGCAGTACAAGCGCCTTGGTCGATGCCGTACGGGCAGCCTCCTCGAGGGTCGGGGCGAGTGCGGCCAAGAGGTCGACAGCCTCGGCGACGTATAGGTAGGCGGTGGTGGTGCCGACGCCGAACCCGGCCGCGAGCTGGGCGTAGGGGTGGCCGTTGCGGAGGTGGGCGAGTGTGAGCAAAGCCTGCCGGCCCGGAGTCAGGCGCCTCCACCGACTACCGAGCTCCCAGCGGTGTTGGCGGAGCTTGGCGGACAGGAAGCGCAGGGCAGAGCTGGACATGTCGACGCCGGACGGGTAGACAAGCACACGAAGCCTCTGGAGGAGACGGATTTCTTGGTCGAAGACCCGTCTAGCAGGGGCTTTACCTGTCTGTCAGCCCAACTAGCCTACCTATCTGCCGGGTTGGAGTCGACTCAGTTCCTCAAGATCCAGGTCGGCGACCTGCTCGCAACGGACTTTCTCCACCTCGCTCCATCGGCCTGCACCGCTTGTACGCCCTGCTCGTCAAAGCATCGTGGGAGCCATGCCGACGGCCGCCCTTCGGCATCGGAGTCCGCCGATCATTCCGGGCGACAGTCCGGACCAGCGGGTGGCACCATGCGGCCATGTGCGAAGACTGCCTGGCCGGCTACACACGCTGTATCCACGTCACCGCTGACGCCACCGACGCATACTGCCAGGCCATGCGACTGTGCGCGCTGATGGAACCCTGCGGCGACGAGGCGGAACTGCTGACGCACCTGGAGAGCGTCGACGAGGTCCGCCGAATGGCCGCAGTGCTGCCGAACTCCCGCTTTGTGCATCGCCCTTACCCTGGCGCCCGATCCTCTTGCGGCGCCGGCGGCTGCGAACCGGACGTGCCGGTCATGGACGACCGTGAATTGGAGGCACACCTGCCGCTCGAAATGTCGGCACGGTTCGCACCGGCGACGGCCGAGGATCGGGTCATCGCGGCACTGGGCGACAACGGCGACGCGGTCTTCCTCGCGTATGGCCGGGCCGCTGGCCGGACAGACCCGAGCACGGCCTGTACGGCTCCCGCCACGACGCGGTACAGGTCGCCTTCCGCGGCGGCCACTCCAACCCTGCACTACCGTCCGGCCAGCACGCGGTCCACGTCCACGTGTCCAAGGAGTCCGGCTACCGCGGCGTCGAGTATCTGGCTGCGCAGGCGGGGCTCCACCCATGACCAACTCGGCGCTCGTGCACGCCGCCGTCCGGTCCGCATCATCGCACTCGTCCAAGCCGTCCTCGCCCTGCATCTGACCAGCTCAGCGTGAAGTTGGAAAGAGCTCGAGGTGAGGCAGAGAGGATCACCCCACCCTATCCGGGAATTCTGCACGTAAAATTGGGTGTCTCATGGCGGGAAGCCTGGTTTCCTGCTATGAGACACCTAGCCGCTTTCGGCCACCACATCCCATCCTCTGGGCTAAAGCTTCTCGACAGCCCGTTCAAGGGTGCATCCCTGAATGGACTGGCCTATTCCTCTTTGGCATTCGCGTACATTCCGAACGGAAGACCTCAATTCGGACCCTATCGAGGTGAATCGCCGGTTCTGCTCTCGATAGCGGCGAGCGGACGACCTGGCAGGGATGCGTGCAGTTAGCTATAGGATATGCGGGACTTTCTGCGGATGTCGCCGGCGTCTCGGAGGGATGTTGATGGCGGAAGCCGGCAGCAGAGTGGCGCGATTTAGCTCTTGATTCATCGCGCGCACATAGGCGAGGCTGACCATCGCTGCTGCCCTGCTGAACCTACGGGGGGGTGCGGGAAGGCGTTAGTCGATCAGGACACGCTCCATGCTCGGCGCGGGGGATAAAATCGCGATCGATGATTCTTAATCTTGTCCACTCACGCCCCAGTGGGGCACTCCAGGACCGCAGCGAGCAGCCGCCGCTCGACGCCGCGACGCGAAGTCACTGATTCCCAGGTGGAGCCAGAGCAGAGGAATCCGTGCTGATAGGCAAGAAATACGGTGACGGACTGCCTCGCAGGAGTCAAAGAGAGAGGAAGAAATTTGAGGAAGATAAGCATTGCCGCCTCGTCAATAGTAGCTGCAGTCATTGCAGTTTCTACGGCCGGCAGCGCATTCGCGTACCCTGGACCGACGACGCGCTGTTATCCGTACATGGCCTGCTTCTACTTCAATAGCAATCAGGCAGGAGCCATCGCGACCATCGGAGAGGGGGAATACAACCTCGACGACCAGATTTTCACGGCCAATACCGGAGCGGGTGCCGGTACCTATCTGGAAGACAATGCCGCCTCCGTGGATAGTCGCGAAACCAGCATCTACTACTGTATCCACCGGGATCGCTGGTGGAGTGGTCCGTACGACGTCCTTCCCGCTCAGTACAAGATGAATCTCGTCGCTACGTACAACAAGAATTCATCCACGACTCTATACCACAACCACTGACGTGTGGACACCTGGAGGGGATCCGATGTCGAACAGCAAGGGAAAGGCTGGGCTCTTTGCCGCGTGCGCGGTATTAGCCACGGTGTCGCTTTCAGCCTGTGGGACCGAAGGCCACACGTCGGAGAAGAGTGCGGGCGTGGTGACGCAGCAAACGCCTCAAGTGAACGAGGGTGAAAAGGGCGCTGCGCCCCAAAGTGGGCGGCAGCGCAGCGTTTCTGCCCGCAGTCTGCCCCTGGATGAATATAAGATGTCCGGCGCGGACTATTCCAAGTTCGAACAAGCCAAGTGGAATCTCACCAAGCCTTGCATGATTAGTCTGGGCTTCAAAGATTTCGTTCCGACACCTGTCGCCGATCTGGACGCCGACATGGGCGAGCTCAACGAGCGGCGGTATGGCGCCTACGATGCCGACCAGGCGGCAAAAACCGGCTACCGGCCCGCATTCTCCACCTCGGCAAGCAGTGCGATTGCCGTGCCGAGAAGCGGTATCGAAAGCCGCGAGTGGACTCCACAGGAGTATCTTGCACTAACCGGCACACCCATGGAACAGACCGAGGTGGATCAGAAGACGGCACCACGCCTGAGCACCGGCCGTTCGGTCCCCGACGGAGGCTGCATCGGTCAGGCGATGGACAAGATCTCGGGTGGAAAGCCTCTGGTCGACACCTTCGTCTCCGAGTTGAACAGCCAGAGCTACGAAGATTCCCTCAAGGATGAGCGGGTCGTAGAGGTGTTCGCCAAATGGTCGACGTGCATGAGGGCCAAGGGCTATGTGTACAGCACTCCCATCGACGCCAACAATGACCGTGGATTTACGGGAAGTGTAGCCTCGTCAAAGGAGATAGACACAGCGATCGCAGACGTCTCCTGTAAGGTGGAGGTGGATCTCATTAACGTGTGGCATGCGGCCGAGCGCGACATACAGAACCGCCTCATCGCCAAGCACAATACGAGGCTGTCCCCCGTCAAGCAGAATTTAGCTGCCATCAGGAAGAACGCGTCGGCAGTCGCGTCTAGCCAGTAACCTCGGTCTTTCGAAACGGTCCGTCGGTTTCTCCGACGGACCGTTTTGCTCCTTCGGATCAGTGAGCCGTTTTCATCCTGAATAGTTGCAGGTCAGCAGCGTGTGGATGGCTTGGACGATGGTGCTGATGCGGCGGGTGAAGCATCGGGCGCGGCGGAGGATCTGCCACGACTTCAGCTGTGCGAAGGCGCGTTCTCCGGGGCTCTCAGTCGGGCGTGGTCGCAGTTGAACTGCTGATAGCAGGCGGGCTGTTCGCGGTGGTGGTATTGATCAGAAACGCATTCGGTTCATTCGTTGATGGTTCTCTCGTCTCACCGGAGTCTGACCTCGCAGGTCAGGTACGGTGCGGGCATGATTGAGGGTCTTCCTTCCGATGTTGACGTGCCCGGCGAGATGCTGCTCGCCGGCTACTTCGTTGCGGTGCCCGAACGGCTCACGGCCTCGGGATTGCCCCGTACGGAGCGGCTGACGTCTGCGTCCGACTGCCTGATCAACCGGTTTCCGGATGATGGCTGCTGGTTCGGCACGGCGCAGGAGGCACTCGCGGCCTGCCTGCCTCTCCAGCTGCCCGTGGAGGCACGTCTGTACGCCCTGCTGGTGCCCTCCGAACATGTAGGCGGATTCGTCGCCGACATCCGCGCGGCCGGGACGGACGAGCCGGTGCTGCTCGCCCACCTCGCTGGTCAGGGCGCCGGCGAGCCCGCCCGGGAGGTGGCCGAGGGCGGGCACGAGCTCGGCTGGGAGGTACTCGGCTACGACTGTGGCCTGCTCCACACCTGGCTCTGCAACGACCTGTACGAGGAGGGCAGGCTCCATCTCGGAGTGGATACCGATGAACGCGGTCTGCTGCCCGAGCGGCAGGCCGCCCTGCGAGTCGCCGCCTGGGCGAACACTCGTGGAGACACCAAGCCGGTCACCTGGTTCCCTGGCGCTCTGATCGAGTGGGACATCCCGGGCGAGAGCCGCCTCGGTTCCGTCACCACCGAGGCCCCAGCGCCCCCTGCACGGCAGCCCTGGTAGGGCCGGATCCTCTAGTAGTGCTTCGTTAGGTTCTTCGTCTGGTTCTGTTGCGGGGGAGGGGTTGGCCGCAGGTGGTGCAGGTGCCGGTCCAGCACTGCAGCAGGTCGTGGAGGGTGTCGAGGACCTGGTAGAGGGCCAGGCCGGCGTGTGGGCTTTTGGGGCGAGCCGCCGCAGGGTGAGGAAGGCCTGGGCGGCGGTGACGAGGGTGACGTGGTGGTGCCAGCCGCGCCAGGTGCGGCCCTCGAAGTGGTCCAATCCGAGGCCGTGCTTGAGCTCGCGGTAGTCGTGTTCGATCCGCCAGCGCATCTTCGCCCAGCGGACCAGGTCGATGATCGGGGTGGTGGCGGGCAGGTTCGAGATCCAGTAGCCCGTCGGGGTCTCATGGCCGTGCGGCCACTCGACCAACAGGGTCCGGGCGGGCAGGACACCGTCCCACCGAGTGCGGCCGCCGCCCGCCTGTTGGGCCGCGGCCAGGGACTGCTTGCCCGCCGGCCGGACGGTCAGGACGGTGAACCGCGAGGTCATCGGGCCTTTGCTGCCCTGCCGCCAGGTGACCTCGGTGAACTGTCCCGCACCGGTTTCCTCCGCGAGAACACTGACGGCTCGGGGCGGGGTGCGGTAGCGGGGCAGGGCCGGCGGTCCGAGCCCGCTGTAGGCGGGCCGGTGCGGCCGGGCCTGTTCGGCATGAGCGACTTCCTTGCCGGTCAGCGCGAGGACATAGAACAGTCCGCACTCCTCCAGACCGGTCCGGAACGGGGTGCTGACGCCGTAGCCCGCGTCGGCGACCACCACCGGCACCTCCACCTCCCAGCCGGCGAGCGTGTCGAGCATGCCGAGCGCCAGGCGCCACTTCTCCTGGTGGGCCATGGCTTCGTCCGGCACCCCGGCCCTGTGGCAGCGGTCCGGCTCCTCCGTCCACTCCCGCGGCAGATACAGCTGCCAGTCCAGCGGGCAGGACGCGGTGTCGGTGGCGGCGTGGACACTGACCGCGACCTGGCAGTTCGCCCGTTTCCCTAGCGCTCCGCAGTACTGCCGGGCCACCCCGACCGAAGCGGTGCCGTACTTGGGGAACGACACATCGTCGATCACCCACACCTCCGGGCGGATCGCCCGGCTCAGCCGTTCGGCGATCCGGCGCCGCACCGGCAGCGGATCCCACGGCGACTGGTTCACGAACTGCTGCAGGGCCTGCATGTTGCCGTCCGGCAGCCGCTCGGCCATCGGCTGGACCGACTTGCGCCGCCCGTCCAGCATCAGGCCCCGCAGGTAACACCCGCCCCACCGCCGCTGATCCCGCCGCGGCAACGAGGCGAACACATCGGCAACGAACTCCGATACCTCACCCCGGAGCCGTTCCACCTCCCCCAACCTCATGACCGGAAGATGCCCATCACCAGGAAAGATCACCCAACGTAACGAAGCACTACTAGATGCCCGATGCTCTCAGTCAACCCGACGATGCTGCCTCGGCTGGACGAGCTGGAGGGCGATCTGGTCACCCGCCGCCAGCACGCGATCGCCCAGGGCTGGAAGGGCGAGGTCGAAGGCATCGAGCTGACCTTGACCTTCCTCCACTCCAAGCGGGCGCAGGTCCACAGGTCGCAGCAGCTGCCCCTGGTGAACTTGGGCATCCCCTCCTTCCCGCACAGCCGACCCACAACCGAATGATCAGCAGCGTGGACCAGAAGCGCGCTGTCTCCACAGAGAGGACTACGAACACGAGATCCAAGCAGTCCGACAGCCACCTCTAGAACATTCCCACTCGTCTCAGGTCGCGGCACGCTAGAGTGCCCGTCGCACCGCGGGAGGGGAACATGACGGAGCAGAGTTGGCAGCTCAGACAAGGTGAGCGACTGGTAGGAACATTGACCCTTGAAAGCGGCGATATGTTCTGGTCTGACTGTCGATTTAAACCAGGTCCGGCGTGGGAAGAGCTTGCTCCCCTCTTCGCCGCGTCCCGTGATGCCTGGCGCCGCGGTGACGAGGATGCTGCCTTGGCCGCAGACGAGACGATCTACGCCCAAGACCTGGCCCTCGTTCCGGAGGGCAGCGGAGCCCCGATCACGGAGTTCCTGATTCAAATCGAGGGGGAAGTCGCCCGATTCCGGCACTGATTCGACGTGCCACGCTCGCTCGGATGTCTAGCGCCCGCGTTGGTGCAGAGAAGGTCCAGTTCCATCAGCACGGAACCGGGCCCGGAGAGTTCGGCGGTGACCTCGCCCTTGTCGTTGACCCGGGCGGCGGTGCAGTGGTCGACGTAGCCGCGCTTGCCGAAGAGGTCGGCGAGTTTCGGTAAGGGCTGTCCCGCAAGTGCGGCCGTGCCGTGACTGAGGCCGGGTCGATAGGGTCAGGACCCCAGCCGACGGAAGAGGATCGTTCGATGACGACGTACGACCAGCTGACCGAGTGGGCCGGTCTGGGGCATGTCACGCGAGCCGGACAGAACGTTGTGGCCGGCTGGCGGATCCCGGGCTTCATGAAGGCACAGCTCGTTGAGGTGGGCATCCCGCTGGCTCCGCGCCTCATCGAACGAGTCGTGATGCAGAGCGAGGCTGAGCCGGTTCTGCTCACGTCTCGCGGTCCGCTCTACCGTCTTACCGAGCAGACGGACCCCGATGATCAGGCCGAGCGGTCATCGTTCGGCGTCGAGCCGGAGACCGGGGCGGTCTACTTCGTCATGCCGGATGGGGAGGCATGGTTCGCCAACTCGGGTGTCGGCGTGTGGCTCGACGTCCTGCACCACTACGGCAGTCGGGTCACAGCTTCAGAGCTTCTCAGCGAGCCGGACGGGCCCGAGGAGTACCTCTCTGATGAGGAGGAAGAACGGGCTTTCGCTGAGCTGAACCGGCTGGCCGAGGAGCTGAAGGAGATCGACCCGACGGCCTTCAACGGCTGCGAGGGGTTGCTTTGGCCCGGGCTCCTGGACCGCTGGCTCTACTGACCTCGGCCGGTAGACCCAGGATCCGTAGGTCTGGACCGTGCAGGAACCAGGCCCACTACTGGGATGATCTTCATGTGGGGGCTGTGATCACGGCGTCGGAGCCGTCATGGATAGCGCCGTACTCCGGGTTGAGTCCGAAGCAGTTCGGGAAACTGATCACCATGCTGCGGCGCGGAGGTCCGCACCTGGTCTGCCGTGGCCGACCGTGGAGTCTGCCACTGGAAGATCGGGTTCTGCTGGTAGCCGCGTATTGGCGGACGAACTTGACCTTGCGGCAGCTCGCTCCCTTGTTCGGGATCTCGAAGTCGGCCACGGGCCGAATCGTGAGCCAGCTCGGGCCCTTGCTCGCGCTGCGGCCGCGGAGCCGCTTCCGCAGAGACACGGTGCTGATTGTGGACGGCACCCTGGTGCCGACACGAGACCACAGCGTGGCCGAGCAGTCCAAGAACTACCGCTACTCAACCAACCACCAGGTCGTCATCGACGCCGACTCACGCCTTGTCGTTTCCGTCGGCCGGCCCGTGCCCGGCAACCGCAACGACTGCAAGGCATGGGAACTCTCCGGAGCCAAGAACTCGGTCGGCAACGCTACCGTGATCACCGACGGCGGCTACCGCGGCACCGGCCTGATCATTCCGCACCGCCGAGACCCCGGCCAGGCCGAGCTACCGGCTTGGAAGGAAGCCCACAACACCTCCCACCGCAAAGTCCGCGCCCGAGTCGAGCACACCTTCGCCCGCATGAAGACCTGGAAGATCCTCAGTGGAGGAGACGATCTGTAGCTTCGTGGTAGATGCCCTACCTGACCCCTTCATGACTCGCCGGCACCACCTAATGTGAGGCGGAGCCGTCCGATGGACAGACCCTCGACCGCACCGACGGACTGCGGCACCTCGGCTGGCACGGGCCGAGGACCTCATCCGTGCCGCACGCAGTGGTGTCAGTAGCCTGGCTTGTGGCTGATCGGTGCGGGTGCCCGTGACGCGGGCCGTCGCGGGCGGATAACCTACAAGCACTGTTCCTGCTCAACTCATGGAGACCGCCGCATGGAAGCCGTTGACGCGCCGCCGGGGGGCGAACTCGCGGCATTAATAACGGCGATCAACGAGCTGCTGCCTCTAGTAGGCATGACGCACGGCGACCTGGAGCTCGAGGCGGTCAGCTTTGATACGGGAATTGCCGAGGAGTTGATCCTCGCGTTGCTCCGTGGTGAGCAGGTCCCGGACAACCAGTTGAACCTCAGCTTCACCGATCGTCTGGCCTTCCTACGTGAGACCCGGTCGGCCCCCGACGGCAAGCCGTACAGCTACGCGTACATCGCAGGCAAGATCGGTGTCTCCCGAGGGATGGTCTGGGCTCTCTTCACTGGCGAGAGGGAGGCCGGCAGGACGGTGGCCGCGTCGCTGGAAGAATTCTTCGGTGCCGATCCCGGTTTTCTGAGCACCAGCGGCCGCAGGGCGCTCGCACGCGCCCTACGGCCCATCCACGCCAGCCTTCTCACGCTGAACGGACTTCGGGGTGAAGGCATCCGGCAGTTGGCCATGCGTAGCAGTATCGAAGGCGCTGACATCCGGCTTGCGGGCCCCTTGCAGAGGGCCTTGACTGAGGCATTCGTCCAGTCGCGAGACGAGCCGGACAACGCCCAGGACCAGGAACTCCGCGAGATCACGGACCATGTCCGTGCGTTGCCCCCGACACCTCGAAAGCGCCTCATCGATAAGATGCGCGGGCTGCTGGGCCATCCCCTCCCATAGCGCGCGGCCCAGAGAGGCCGGATTCTCTTTGCCAGTCAGCTCATGGGGTAGTGTCGACGTCCAAATTTTTCCCCAGGTTGGGCGGCTTGAGCGTCATGTGATTCCCCATTCGGAATTCTCCTACTGAGCCTCTTTCATCCTGGCCGCGGTTCTCTCTTACGACCCGAAGATCAACAAAGCCTGTGCGGAACTCGCCACTCACTACGACGCGCTGGTCGATCCGGTCCGGGCGGCGAAACCAAAGAACAGCCGCGGATCGAGCGGCCGATGCACTATGTCCGCGACCTGTTCTGGAGGGGACGATAGTTCACCTCGATCGAGCACATGCAGCCCGAGGCCGTGACCTGGAGCCAGCAGGTTGCCGGGCGACGTAAGTGCCGACCGCTGGGCGGGCCGCCCCGATGACCGTGTTCGATGCGTTGGAGGCGGCCGAACTGCTGTCTCTGCCGCCAACTCCGTTCGTGCTGGCCTACTGGTCGACGGCCACGATCGGGCCGGACATCCACATCAAGGTCGGCCGCACCCTCTACTCGGTGCCGTGGAAGCTGATCGGCCGCCGCATCGGTGTCCGTTCGACCGCCACGATGGTCCAGCTCTTCCACGACGGTTCCCTGGTCAAGACACATGCGGTCCTTGACCAGCGTAAACGCACCGACAAGAGCGACTATCCGCCGGAGAAGACCGCCTTTCAGATGCGGACGCCGGTCTGGTGTCGCAGCCAGGCGTCCGAGGTCGGCGACGCCTGCCGCGAGGTCATCGACCAACTGCTGGAGGTCAACGTCCTCTATTGGCTCCGCGCTGCCCAGGGGGTCCTCGGCCTGCGGAAGCAGTACAGCGACACGTGTCTGGAGGCTGTCTGCGCGAGGGCCATCTCGGTCGGAGACCCCTGCTACCGCACCATCAAGGGCATCCTCATCGCCAGCACCGAGACCAACCCCGAGCCCGAGACCAGCGGAGACGCCGGGGCCGCAGCCTTCCTCCACGGCCCCGCCCGGCTCTTCGTCACCGCCGCGACCCCCAACACGACGGACGACGACCACAACGACCAGGTCCACGACGAAGCCGAGGTGGAAACGCGCTGACCTTGATGGGCGCCGCCCTGCGGGAGTTACTCAAGGCCTTGCGACTGTCCGGTATGCTGGAAACTCTCGACGCCCGGCTCGTCCAGGCCCACGGCAGCGAACTCGGCCACCTCGACTTCCTCCAGGCCATCTGCCAGAACGAGATCACCCGCCGCGAGACCGCCGCCTTCCAACACCATCTGCAACGAGCCAAGTTCGAGCATCAGGTCACCTTGGAGTAGTTCGGCTTCACCGCCTCCTCGAAACTGCCTGCCGCCCAGATCCGTGACCTGGGCGCCCTGCGCTGGCTCCATGCCGGCGAGTCGGTCATCCTCTTCGGCCCCCTCGGCGTCAGCAAGACCCACATCGCCCACGCCCTCGGTCACCTTGCCGTCCGCCAGGGCGCCCACGGCCGTTTCGCCAAGGCCAGCCGCATCCTCGCTGACCTCGCCGGCGGCCACGCGGACCGCACCTGGGAGAAACGGATCCGCGAACTCGTCCGCCCCGACGTCCTCATCCTCGACGACTTCGCCATGCGCCAGCTGTCCGCGACCCAGGCCGACGACCTCTACGAACTCGTCTCCGAGCGGCGGGGACGCTCGCTGATCATCACCAGCAAGAGGGCGCCCAGCGACTGGTATCTCCTCTTCCCCAACCCCATCGTCTTCGAATCCCTCCCGGACCGACTCATCAACACCAGCCACTAGGTGATCATGAACCGCCCCAGCTACCGCCCCAACAAGCGACCCAGGTCTCCTGCTGCCAAACCGTCGACCAGCTAGGCCAGGCCGCTCACGGCATATGAGAAGGTCATCCGCATGGCCGAGTCCTGGATCTTCAGCGATGGCGCCGTCCCAGCGTCGCCTGCGGCGACGCTGGTGGTGCTTCGGGAGCAAATCGATGCCGGACAGCTGGAAACATGGCTGACCAGTTCGCATGGTCGTTTTCTGGCCGTCATCACGAACGCCGAGCGCGCGATGGTGATGCTGCTTGATGACGAGGGCGATCCCGGCGAGCATGCTGTCACACCGGAAGCTCCCGGCTGGAGCGAGGGCTTCATTCTGGCAAGGGGCCAGCGCGACGAGAGCACAGTGCCGTTGCCTGACCCACTGCGGATCGTCGACCACATCCTCGCAGCAGGCATCCCGCCGGGCGACACGACGTGGTCGGTCGACAGGTAGAAGACACAGCACTTGAGGAATTGCGCCATCGCCCACAGGCAGGAATACCCCGTGCCCGTTGAGCCGGTTCGTCCCCTTCTTCAGCGGCGGAGCAGGACGCGTGCGGCTCGCCCGAGGAGGCGCAGATCGGTGAGGGTAGTCGGCGGCTGTTGCATGTTCACCACCCCCATGTAGGCCGTGTTCACGACGGAGTCGAGCACGGATGCCTCGGTGAGCTTGTCGGCGACCCACTTCTGCACGCGGTAGCCACGGGGGTACGGCCCAGTCACGTGGGGTTGCGCGAGGTCGGCGGCCGTCGATAGCTGCCACGCGCCCGACACCACGGCTTCCGCAAGCCGGAAGTACCCCCACGCGGGGTCCCGCCACGGTGAACCGGACCGCAGATACGCAGCGAGCGCGTTTGCTTCCAGTGCCGCCAACGTCAGTCCCTGCCCATAGACTGGGTTGACGCTCGCCAGGGCGTCGCCCAGGACGACCAGACCGCCGGGGAACCGGCTCAGACGGGAGTGGACGCGGCGACGGCTCTCGAGAAAACGGTACGTCTTGACGTCACCGATCATCGCGCAGTCGTCGGCCACCGTCCGAAGCGGTGCCACGCAGCGCCGCATGCGCCTCAGGAACTCCTCCGGGTCCGGTCCGGGCCGGTAGTCGGCGTAGCCGGCCAGAACGACCGACCACCGGTCGCCCTCGACAGCGGTGAGGGCACCGGGTTCGGTCACCTCCGGGCTGTAATCGCTTGCGGGGCCCGGACTGGAGTGGGCGACGACCAGGCTGTCCAGTTCGTCCCCGCGGCGGAACATGGCGGTGGCGTATCCCAGGTCGATCCGCATCCGATCCACGGGCGCTTCGTCCCACCCGTGCCCCGTCAGCCACTCGACCAGTCGGCTGGATCGCCCCATCGCGTCGACGACGAGTTCGGCCTCCCATATCTCACCGTCCCCGGTGACGACGCCGCCGACCCGGGAACCGTCGAACACCAACCCCGTCACCTCAGCCTGAACAAGGCGGACGTTCGGGAGTCCGTCGACCCGCCGCCGCACGTGGCTCTCCAGAAACGGCCGCGTGGCGCCGAGCATCCGCGTTCCGGCGACCGGAGCCTTGAGACGCCCGTCCACGTAGAACCGTACGTCCCTGCCCTCACCCAGCCGGGCTCCGCCCTTGACCAGCTCATCGGTGATTCCCGGGAACCAGCGCTCCAACTGTGTGTGCCCCATTGACAACAGGGCATGAAGCTGCAGACGTTGGGGAACCCGCCTGCCCACCCCATCGGCGCCTATCTCGTCCGGCTCCACGACCATGACGTCCTCGACGTAGTCGCTCAGTACGCGGGCCGCAAAGAGGCCGGCATAACTCCCGCCCATCACGATGGCTCGCCTCACATCAACCCCCACCTGAGCCCACGACTGCCGAAACGATCCGCCCTGACACTACCGTGCCCTCTGGCGAGCCTGGCTCCGGTACAACCCCTGGTCTGGCTCCCGGACTTCTCGCAGTGCCGACGCGACGAGTGGGTGACGCAGACAAGCAGCGACCAGGAGGAGTCTGCCCCGCTCCTCGGAGGCGGCGGTGCCGTGGCCTGGCAGGGGACCAGTGGGATTCTGCGGCGGAATGGGGCGTATCTGCCCGGTGCTCTCAGCCTGCCGTCGCGTCTCCGTCAACCGCTCCGCCGCGTCGCGCAGCACAGCCGCCGTCACGATGGCCTCTCGTTCCATCGGGAAGAGCTGGTCCGCTTCCGCTTCCACGTAGGCTCGGATGGCTTCAGTCGCCTCCGCCGAGGTCCAGATCCTGAGCACCCGCATGCCGTCCAGAATCTCGATCACCCGGCGATGCAGAGTGAACCGCACGTTGGCGAGACGAAGGCCGCTCCCACGGGGGTGCAGGGCCAGCCTGCCGTCCACCTCCATCACACAGAGCTGCCACAAGGGCTGGAGTGTTTTGATGTCACGACGCTCCCGCAGCCACGCGCTGATCGCCGCGCCACACATTCCATAGCTCGTGATGCAGGCTGCCACGGTGCCGAACAGCGACCCCAGGACACCGATGTCGTCGAGCGCGTGGTTGCCGAAGCTCGCAAGGAGGACCGCCGGAGCATTGCACAGCACGTACCCGAAGCAAACAACCATCGAGAGGCTGAAGCACCGCACCGCGTGGCGGAGGTGTGGCTCTCGCGGACGTGTACGACGGGCGAGCCGCCCGGTGCTGAGGGTCGCACAGGAGAGGGTGACCAGGAAGAGCACGAGGAAGATCTGGACGAACGGCTGACCCTCAGCGAAGTCGGTGTTGAAGCGTACGGGGTCGGCGGGGTAACCCGCCAGGTCCGCCGCGCAGAACGTGACCGTCATGGCCGTGATCACGAGCCCGTAGACTCCGGCCCACGTGGTTGCTCGCCGGTTTACGCGTGCACGTTCCTCGGGTGTGGTGGTGACCGTCCAGAGGGTGGTGAGTACGTGCGTGATCCCGTAACAGACGACGATCCCGATGTACACGGGGAGAGTCGCGGCGCTGGGGCGCCCCGTGATCTCACCAAGGCGGCGATATCCAGCAGGGCTGGCGGTGATGTACACCAACACCGAGATGAAGAAGCTGAGAGTGATCAAAGCCAGTGTCACCGACCGCTCACGGACCAGCGCGAGGCCCTTCCAGCACGCGATGAGCAGATTGATGAGTGCCACGAGGAAGTAGATGAAGTTGGTCGTCGTCTCAGACACCTGCGCTCCTGTGGGACATGGTCGATGCGACGGAGCCATCACTACTCCATCCACCCGACAGCCGGAGACGCTGCAACATGATCGTGGCGAAGGTCTCTGCGCCCCGCTCGACCGTCTTGCTGTAGTGGGAGCGGGCGAGGATTCTCAGTACGGCCTCTGGTCTGAGCCCCGGGAGGAGAAGACGGACCGTCTCTTCATCCATCTTGAGGTCGTGGTCTCCGTCCTCGGCGGGGTGCTCCTCCCAGAGGTGGTAGAGCTCGTGCAGGGTCGCGTGAGTCTGCATCAGCTCACCAGCGCTGGAGTCGACGACGACGATGTCGAATTCCATGCCTTGTACACAGAAGGCACTCACCTCTGGTGGTAACGGGATGCGGCGCACGACGATCCGCCGACCCCGTTTCTCCTCAATGAAGCTGACCACACCGGCGAGGTCGCTGGCCCCCATGAGGCCCAGGTCGCGGTTGATCAGACGCCGCGCGTGTCGCGCCGCTGACCACAAGCGGCTCTGTTCGCCCAGGGTTCTCCACCATGCAGATCTTCGACGCTCGGGTAAGCCTGAGCGTCGAAGGTCATCCTGCGGCATCCCGGGTCTCTCCTGTTGGTCACAACGATGTCGAAGGGCAAGTCCCCATGGCCCGACGCCTGAAGCCATACCAAGGGAGGCGCGGGGAATTGGCTGTCGCCAAGGGGGTGGAGCGGATCAGATCCGGTCAGGCTTCTGCGGCGACTACAGGGAAGCAACCCCTCAGTCAGGCGCGGCCGCTACAGCACGCCAGCAGCTCGACTCGGTCTGTGCAGCTCCCGATGTGCCGACGGTGACGACGGCCGGCAGGGCCGCACCGGAAAGACCGCCGAGAACCCTCTTCGCGGTTCTCATGAGATGGCCACCTCCAGTGGGAGTCGTTCAAGTGTTCTGGTAAGGCATCGCACACTGGTACGGCGCTCGGTGCGTGCGCCCGCCATAACTTACTCACAGTTGGGCTTTCGTATCAGCTGGAGCTGTACAAGTTTTCGAGGTTGCCGCCGGGCGCAGTGTCGTCTTCGCGGAGCTCATGACCAGCGAGCAGACATACGGCCAAGAACGGACATGCCGCTGCGATCTGTCAGCAATCGGCCAAGCTGACCTGGCCCCCGCCCCAGGATTGCCACTCTGACGCCACTGCCGGCACTCCTGCCGTCGCCAATCCGGTCGAGATGGCCGAACGACGACGCGTAAACAGCCGTGCGGCTCCAGTAGGGTGTCGACAATAGTGAACATGCTGTGGGGGAGGGGCTTGTTCTCCTCCGCAGCAACTGCGATCACAGGCCGAGACCTCCGATGTCTCGGTTTGTGATCACACCGCTATGGGCCACCGATCGCCAAGTCCGACGTTCACAACCGGAGTTCGATGACCGCATGACCTAACGACGGGCTACCCCCTTGAAGCCCGCAACGGCGAGCGCCCTCGGTGTGTCCAGCACCTAGGTTCGCCCGCCGTATCCCTGCCACCACCTGTCGAGTGTCCAGCTCGCCAGGTGAAGAACCCGGTCTTCACACCGGGCGTCACGTCCCTACCAGGGGCGTTTTTCTTGGTTCCCGAAGAACCTGGCCTCGTCGAAACAAGGCCATCGCATGCCCGAGAGGAGGGCGTGCTCTGCTCATGATGCAGCATGCCCGCGCGCCGGTCCAAGTAACGGCCATTCCAGCGCGCACACATACTCATCACCAGGACGGGTGGAACAGACGCTTCACCCTGGTGCTTGACCCCGCTGACCAGGAAGTGGATACGACCGATTCCCGCCGTACCCGCAGAGGCGACTTTCTGCGCGCCGCGGTCTGGGCAGTCGCCTCCCGCCTGCACCCGAAGGCCAGTGAGACGACTCTGAGGGTGGCTAGAGATCTCGCAACTCGCTTGAACGCCGACGGACACGTTGCCTATTGCCGTGACGCCATGTTCCGACGTCTCGGCATCAGCCGCCGGACCCTGGAGCGGCATGTCGCCATACTGCGCCAGCTCGGTCTACTGGCCTGGCGCGTTCACGGAAGCCGCACCAACACGCGCCCTGCCGGCACCGGTGAGTGGGCGGGCACCGCCACCATCTATGCCGCCGTCGTCCCCCCGGCATGGGACGAGGCCGTCGGCCACCGTGTCAGCGGTCATGGCTACCAGGCGCGACACATCGGCTTCACCGACCGCGGCCGTGACCTGGCGATCGCCGAAGCCCGCACGCGTGCGAGTCGCAACGGGCGCTGTGACACCCCTTCCTGTAAGACCAACCACCCACGAGGTAGAGCTAAAGGAGGGGGGAAGAAAAACAACACCAGCGCTCTGTCGAGGGCTCGCTCGCACCCCCGACGCCCGAGGAGGAAACCCGAAAGCCTTCGTTCCGATCCGATCCAGGCCGCTCAAGCCGTATCGGTAGCCGCCTTCGTCCGCGCCCGAGTGCCCTGGACCCAGGGGGAGGGTCTCCGTCGGCTGGCTTTCGCCCTGAGGCCGTGGATCCGCACCGGCCGCTCCGCTGCTGAGATCGCCGTCGAACTAGCCAGCTGGTACGTCCCCCGACGGCCTCGCTCCGCCGTCGGCCTGGTCCTGGCTCGCGGGCGCAGACTCACCGATCAGGCGCCGTCGCTCCTTGTCACGCAGACCTCGGAGAAACCCCATATGGGTGTACCTCCCAACCAAGCCTTTCTGGGGGCCCTGAACCACCTGCGCCTCAACACGCCCCTGCCCGTCGAACCGGAACCGGATATACCGGCCTTCGTCATCCGTGACCGAATCCTCGCGTCGATCACACAGGCCAGTAGAGCCTGGCGCGCACGCGGCGCAGAGAACTGCCAGACCTACGCCGAGTGGGAGGCCGTCTGTGAGGCACGGGAGCGTGCCTTATGGTGACCTACTGACCTTCGCAGGCTGACTAGCCGCAGACTGGCCCACCATCGACACCACCGAGCCGACTCTGGACTGCTCATAGACCTTCCAGACAACACCTGCGGAACGTGGAGCGTGGCATTCAGCCGCAGATTCACGAGGCTGGGTGGCGTGGCCTGCGGCTGCGTGATCAGCCCGTTGTACAGACCCATCATGCGGACCCCCGATAGCAAGGGGGAGCAGCTGACGTCTCGATCATGTGCTGGACGAACTGGGGATCATCCTCGCGCACGTGGGGGAGCAGTGCTCCTGACTAGCAGTGAGCTTCTTCAGAACGGCCACGATCGGGTGACGGCCACATCCGTCGGAGCTGGGTGCTGCCGCCGCTCAGCGGCCAGGTCAACCAGGAGGAGGCGTTCACCCTCTGGAGTGGCCGCTGAAGAGGCTCAGTTCTACCTGCCGCCGGGTGGCAGAGGGCGAAAGGCGGGCGTCTGCGATCCTCCGCCCTGCCTACCCCGCTTGAGCCCGGGGGCGAAACCGCAGTTCCCCGACGGCTGGGGCACCTCCGCGCCAGAGGCCGTAGGCTCAAAGCCGACGACGACAGGAGACTGACCGGCATGTGGAAGCGGGCCCTTAACCGGGCCGGGGTGCGACAACCGCGGCTGCGACGGGACTACACCGAACAACGACGGGTGGTCCAGAGGTTCGCGACGGCCGAATACGCGGCAGCGCGGCTCCTTCTCCCTGCCGCGATCCTGCCGCACGTCGTGGCCGCCGTCGCGTTCATGCACGACACCGACGACCGGATCGACCGGGGCACGCCGGACGATCGGGCTGCCGCGCTCGCCGAGTGGGACAGCCTTGTACGCAAAGCCCTCGCCGAAGGTGACTCCCCCCTGCCCGTCCTTCGCTGCTTGGCACACACCGCCGAGTACCACCCCGATCTGCGCACCCACGTGAACGAGTTCCTGCAGGGCTGCCAGCGGGAGGTCGCCTGGCGAACTATCGCCAACGACACAGAACTACAGCAGTACGTACGGGATTACTCGCTTCCCGCGCTGATGCTCACGGCCTGCCTCCTCTCGCCTGAGGATGCGACCACCCGGACGGCGTTCACCGAAGGCTGCCACCTGCTCATCCGCGCCATGCAACGCATCGACTTCCTTGAGGACCTGGCCGAAGACGTACGCGCCGGCCGCCACGGCGTCCCCGCTGACGCGGTGACCCGCCACGGAGCCGACCTCACCCGGCCGGGCCCTGCACTCGGCCGACTCGTCGAAGAACAAGCCGGCCGCGCCGCCGCCGATCTCACAGCCGCCATCCCCCTCCCGACCCTCGTAGCCCCCGCACACCGCCCCTTCATCCGCGCCCTCATCGGCGTCCAACGCCTCCGCCTCAAGGCCGTACGCCACGCCGGTACCTCCCTGGCCATCTCCCCCTCAGGCCCCTCCGCACCGGCCGCCGCCCTACTACTACTCAAGGAGACCACGAGGCGGAACCTTTCCTTCCTCATGCTGAGGCGTGACGAGGGACGAGGACGGCCCGGACGATCGTGGTGATGCTGCGAACCCCCCCACTGGGCGGTGAGGGCGGCACGGGCCGCTGCTCACACTTTCGATCCCCACGACGTCCCGGGGCCCGTTCCAGATTTCTGAAACGGGCCCCAGGGGGGATGCGCTTGGGACTGCTCGTAGTACGCGTTGGGAGAATGCTCCCTGCACGCACTTTTCCCGGCACCGACCAAGAACGGGTCGCCACGGCCCACCGGGCACCGGTTCGCCGACTGCACCCACACACCGCCTGTTCCAGGAGTCGAGCGAGGTGGCTACGGGCTGCTGCTCAGGGCAACCCTCGCGACGGCATGGGTGCCTAAAAACTTCTAACGGAATGACTTTCTGGGGGTCGGCTGGCCGGCGTGGGGTGTTGTTGGGCAGCATGGGGCGATGGACTTCGATCAGCCGTTGCCTCGCGAGGTGAAGGTCATCGATTCGGCCTCGTTGTTCGGGCTGGAGGAGCGTGCGTGTGCCCTCAACCTGAACCAGCGGTTGGACCCGGCGTGGGTGCAAGCGAATGCGGCGCCCGACGGAACCCACTACCTGTGGCCGGCCCTGTGGAACAGCCTGTCCCACCGCCCGGACGTTCCGCGCCAGCTGCGGTGTGAGCTCTTGATCAGTCTGCGTGCGGGAGACCGCGTGGTGAGCCTGTTGGACGTGCTTCCCGACGACTTCGCCCCGCTGCCGAGAGTGACCTCGCGCGAAGAAGGCATGCAGGTCAGCCAGCTGCTTGACTGTGCCCCTTCGGTCAGAGAATGGCTACTGCGTGAGGGCTCGGACCTGCTGTGACAGGCGTCGCCAGGAGATGAGTGCGCATCCGAGCGTGAGAAAGGCTTCGTGGATGTTGTCGCAGATCTCCCAGCGGATCCGCAGGCGACGGAACCAGTGCAGGTGGGCGAGCGCGCGCTCCACGAACCAGCGTTGAGTACCGAGCCCGGAGCCGTGTTCGGTGCCCCGGCGGGCGATCAGCGGTTTCACACCGAAGCCCCATACGAGCCATCGGTACTTGTCGTGAACGTAGCCGCGATCACCGAGCACCGCGTCCGGTCGGCGCCGGGACCTGCCGCACTTGCCCCGCATGGGCGGCGCAGCCTGGAGCAGTGGGATTCAGCTGGGTGACGTCGTTGCGGTTGCCGCCGGTCAGGGTGACGGCGAGCGGGATGCCGGCGGCATCTGTGATCAGGTGATGCTTGCTGCACACCCTGCCCCGGCCGACAGGGCTTCGTCCCGTCTTGGCTCCCCCTTTAACGCCCGGATGCGGGAGCCGCCGACCGCCGCCAGGGAGAAGTCCAGGGCGTTCGCGCTGCGGAGCCTGGCGAGGAGGAACTCGTGCAGCCGGAGCCATACGCCGGCCTCGGTCCAATCAGCCAGGCGCCGCCAGCACGTCATGCCCGAACCGAAGCCGAGCTCCTGCGGAAGTTCCCAGGCCATCCCGGTATGCAGGGCGAACAGGATGCCGTGGAACACCAGCCGGTCCGGATGCCGCTTGCGCCCCGGATGCCGGCCCCGACGCTCAACCCTGGACAACAGAGGCTCGATCACCGCCCACAACTCGTCATCAAATTCCCACGGCTTCCGCCGAGCCACCCCACACCCCCCGGTCAACGCTCCCAGGGTGATCCCACCACCTCGAAGATCATTTCATTAGGGGTTCTGAGCAACGACAACAGGCACTCCCGGAAGGAGGCCGAACCCCCAGCTACCAGGCGGAATGCCTTTGCGCGCGGGTGACCGGAAGATCACCCAGCCAAGATCTCTGCTCGGCTCACAAGCTTCAAGAGGAGTGGGGATGCGGCTTCTGGCGTGATTGGAGCAAGAAAGCCGGGCTCTGTGAAGTGGCCAAATAACGTCATGGGGGTGGTGAGACGTGACGTACTAGCCGCCTTGTTTGGCTCGCATGTCAGGGACCTGACATACTCTGTGACTTTCCATCTCGGAAGGACAAGACATCATGCACGCTACGCGAAGTGCTCTCGCACGCTTAGTCATTCCGGCTGCCGTAGCCGTCCTCGCGACGCTCGGCGCCGTTCCCACGACCGCGGCTGCGGTATCTCAGAATGCCGCGGAGGTCTGTGAAGACATCTGTGTCGACGGGGTCCGCGCTGCAGCCCATAGCGGCTACGACCGTGTGGTGTTCGACCTGGGGGCCGGCCCTCTGCCCGCCGTCGAGGCCACCTACGGCGCATCTCCCTGGTACATGACCCCTGGAGGAGAACCGAAGGAGATACTCACCCGCGGTTCCTCGTATCTCTTCCTGAGCTTTAAGAAAACCGAAGCCGGGGACTTCTCTCAGACGAACCCTCACGTGGAGTCGTTCAACCTGCCGACGGCCAAGGCGACCCAACTCCTGTTTACTACCGGTTCCATTCTCGGGTTCTCCCCAGCGACCGACTTCGGGATCACACTTGACGGCCCCGTCTCGCGTTACAACGTCTTCACGCTGACCCAGCCCAATCGAGTCGTCGTCGACATCTACCGGTAGTCCCTTTCCGTCGTATCACTCAAGGAGAGTGTTATGCACAGAAGAAGATGGGGACGGGTAGGGGGCGCGCTGGCGCTTCTCTGTCTCTCCCAGACGCTCGCGGCGCCGGAGGCGTCGGCAGGCGGAACCGAAGCGGGATGCCAAGCGGAGAGTTGCCAGGGAGTGGATCCGTACGTCGCCGGGTGCGACTGGGACGCTGAGCCGATCGCGCAGCTCAACAAGGGCAACGACCTCGAGGTGCAACTGGTCTATTCGTACAGCTGCAACGCGGTCTGGGCGCGGGCCACTCTTAACCCCGCCTACACCGGGAACGAGTCGCTGTACGTGGAACTGTGGTCCACGCCGACCGGCGGCGGCGCCCAGTGGGCGCACGGGACGACCAAGTATCTGACACGCGACCTCCCGCAGGCCCACACCCTGATGGGTGACTGGCAGGGCACCAACAAAGCCTGCTGGAACAACGTGGGAGCTCGCTGGGATCCAGCGCCCCTGCACTACGAAGGAGCCGGCGGCAGCATGCCCCGGACGACCGGCGACTGTACGGCTTGGCAGTGAGAGGAAGCATGTTGAAGCGCATATGGAAGCCACGACAGCGGCTCGCCGCACAGGTCGCAGCGACCGGCTTATTGGCGTCCTCCATGGCCCTGGTCCCGTTCACAGGCTCGACCACACCCGCCGAGGCTGCGGACGCCACCACGAATGTCCTCTTCGGGACGCCGGAGAGAGACCTCGGCAAGGACTACGAGAAATCCGACGACCTGATCGTCAGCGGTACCGGCGACTCGGACGGCTTCCACATCGTGACGGCGTCGGAGCGGGAGGGCTACGCCTTCCGGGAAGTCACCTCTCTACGGCGCAAGGACATCGACGCGGGCCCGTGGACGGGGTACGTCTGCACCACCGGCTCGGGCCGGTATGCGGCCGCCGTGTACATGCCCTCCCTGTGGACGAACAAGCCGGGGGCCGTCTACCGCGGCGCGTTCGCCGCCGTCGTACGGCTGAGTGACGGCAAAGTCACCGAAGTCGCCCAGGGCGTGCAGCTCTCCTACTATTCGCCGGGCTGTGGCGAAGACGATCGAGTGCTGTTCTCCACCAGTTCGGCCACGGACACCGACGCCGGAGATACGACCGTCATCGAGGCAGACGCGACGACGGGCAAGGCCGTCGCAGACCGCACCATCACCGGCCAGCTCACCCACATGCTGCCCACCCCGCAGGGGGATTACGGCATCCTCAACGGCGACCTGGTGAAGTTGACCGGCCGCGGCAAGGCCACCCGGGCACAGAAGCAGGCCGAGCTGAACGGTCCTGTCTTCGCCCTGACCTCCTCGGGCGGCGGCAACCTCGACCTCGGGCTCGTGAGCGACCAGAAGAGCGTCATCAGCCGCTGGCATCGGGGAAGGCTCTCCCCGCTGGGTTCCGGCAAGATCGGGAAGCTAAAGCTCCTCCCCCGCAAGGGGGGCTCCCTGGCGGTGGGAGACGTCGCCGGCGTGGACATCTCGCGCGCGCCCGGCCTCAAGGCCCAGCCCTTCACCGGCACGATCGCGGCCGTCTCCCGCGAAGGGCGGCTAGTAGTGCTTCGTTACGTTGGGTGATCTTGGCTGGTGGTGGGCATCTTCTGGTCATGAGGTTGGGGGAGGTGGAACGGCTCCGGGGTGAGATATCGGAGTTCGTTGCCGATGTGTTCGCCTCGTTGCCGCGGCGGGATCAGCGGCGGTGGGGCGGGTGTTATCTGCGGGGCCTGATGCTGGACGGGCGGCGCAAGTCGGTCCAGCCGATGGCCGAGCGGCTGCCGGACGGGAACATGCAGGCCCTGCAGCAGTTCGTGAACCAGTCGCCGTGGGATCCGCTGCCGGTGCGGCGCCGGATCGCCGAACGGCTGAGCCGGGCGATCCGCCCGGAGGTGTGGGTGATCGACGATGTGTCGTTCCCCAAGTGCGGCACCGCTTCGGTCGGGGTGGCCCGGCAGTACTGCGGAGCGCTAGGGAAACGGGCGAACTGCCAGGTCGCGGTCAGTGTCCACGCCGCCACCGACACCGCGTCCTGCCCGCTGGACTGGCAGCTGTATCTGCCGCGGGAGTGGACGGAGGAGCCGGACCGCTGCCACAGGGCCGGGGTGCCGGACGAAGCCATGGCCCACCAGGAGAAGTGGCGCCTGGCGCTCGGCATGCTCGACACGCTCGCCGGTTGGGAGGTGGAGGTGCCGGTGGTGGTCGCCGACGCGGGCTACGGCGTCAGCACCCCGTTCCGGACCGGTCTGGAGGAACGCGGGCTGTCCTATGTCCTCGCGCTGACCGGCAAGGAAGTCGCTCATGCCGAAGAGGCCGAGCCGCACCGGCCCGCCTACGGCGGGCTCGGACCGCCGACCCTGCCCCGCTACCGCACCCCGCCCCGAGCCGTCAGTGTTCTCGCGGAGGAAACCGGTGCGGGACAGTTCACCGAGGTCACCTGGCGGCAGGGCAGCAAAGGCCCGATGACCTCGCGGTTCGCCGTCCTGACCGTCCGGCCGGCGGGCAAGCAGTCCCTGGCCGCGGCCCAACAGGCGGGCGGCGGCCGCACCCGGTGGGACGGTGTCCTGCCCGCCCGGACCCTCCTGGTCGAGTGGCCTGACGGTCAGGACGCGCCGACGGGCTATTGGATCTCGAACTTGCCCGCCACCACCCCGGTCGCCGACCTGGTCCGCTGGGCGAAGATGCGCTGGCGGATCGAGCACGACTACCGCGAGCTCAAGCACGGCCTCGGGCTGGACCACTTCGAGGGCCGCTCCTGGCGCGGCTGGCACCACCACGTCACCCTCGTCACCGCCGCCCAGGCCTTCCTCACCCTGCGGCGGCTCGCCCCAAAAGCCCACACGCCGGCCTGACCCTCTACCAGGTCCTCGACACCCTCCAGGACCTGCTGCAGTGCTGGACCGGCACCTGCACCACCTGCGGCCAACCCCTGCCCCGCAACAGAACCAGACGAAGAACCTAACGAAGCACTACTAGGACTTGTCCGGGCGATCATGTGACTGGTCCGTTCTCGTATCGTTGATGTGAACATGGGGCGGGGTGATCTGAGTGATGCCGAGTGGGAACGGCTGCGGCCCTTCCTGCCGGTCAGCAATCGACGTTGCGGGCGGTGGCGGGATCATCGGCAGGTGATCGACGGGATTCTTCACCGAGTGCGGACCGGCGTGCAGTGGCGTGACCTGCCCGAACGGTTCGGACCGTGGAAGACGGTCTATGAACGACACCGGCAGTGGTCGGCCGACGGAACCTGGGAACGCCTGCTCCAGCAGGTCCAGGCCGAGGCCGATGCAGCAGGTGAGATCGACTGGGACATCTCGGTCGACTCCACCATCGTGCGAGCGCACCAGCATGCCGCCGGCGCGCGCACCGATCCGCCACCGCCTCCCTCCTCAAAAGGGGACGTGCCGGCAGAACACCAGAACGAGACGCCGTGGCAGAGTCTCGTTGCCCGCCTGGCGGAGGTGGTGCTGGAGGTGAGGGCCTGGGCCGTTCGCGCGGCGGGTTCACGACCAAACTCCACTTGAGTGCGGATGGCCGCTGCCGTCCGCTGTCCCTGGTGGTCACACCAGGCCAGCGAGCGGACTGCACCCAGTTCAAGCCGGTGCTGGAGAAAATCCGCGTCCCCCGGCTTGGGACGGGCAGGCCCCGCAAGAAGCCGGACAGTCTCGCCGCGGACAAGGCCTACAGCAACGGACCCTGCCGCGATTACCTGCGGCGCCGCGGTATCCGGCACACCATCCCAGAGAAGACCGACAGCCAGGCCGCCCGCCAGCGCAAGGGTTCACGCGGCGGACGGCCACCGGGCTTCGACGAGGAGCGGTACAAGAAGCGCAACACCGTCGAACGGGCGATCAACCGCTTGAAGCAGTACCGAGCTATAGCTACTCGCTACGACAAGCGCGGCTACGTCTTCCTTGGCACCGTAACAGCGGCAGCCGTGGTCATCTGGCTTCGGACCTGATGATCCGGGGCGCAGGTCGAGACCGCTCTCGGCCTGCCTCTGTCGCCCACACGGCGCCGGGCGTTCGTTCCTGTCCAGAACCTCGGCGTCGGTTGCCCCGAGCTCACTCGGACCGCAACTGTTGGCCTCTTCCCCGACCATGTCCGAACCTGTCGTCTAGCGCTGTTGCCTGCTCTCCAGCCAAACGCTGACTTCACGTCGGAACTCCAGGTCTTCGTCCTTCTTAGCGAGCCACTCCAACTCCCACTCCAGCTCGCGCAGGACCCCTGGAGAGTTGGCGGGATCGCGCACCGCGTACACGGCCGCACCCGTTTCGTACGTGTCGGCCAGGAGCCAGACGCTGTTGTCCAGGGCCAGCATGGCGAAGCCGGGGTGGCCAGCGCGGATGCCGAGGAACGTCGCCGCGCCGGCCCCCATGATGTCCCACCGTTCCAGCAGGCGGACCCGGTGCCAGACGTGCATCGTGCGCCGCCGACGGTCTTCTACGGCGGTCCAGGTTCCCCTGGGCAGCATGAGGAGGAACTCGCGATTCTCGTCGATCAGGCCAGAGGAGGTGGCGAGGTCGTACCAGGCCTTGTTGAGCCGCTCCACGAATCGCGGGTCCTCGTACTCGACCAGGCAGAACCCGAAAACCCGCTCTCGTTCGTACCCCAGGACATGCGGTATCGCCGAGCCCGGAACCGCATCGGGTATCACCTCGAGCCCGGCTCGCAACAGCGGTCTGAATACCTTGCGATACCTCTCCTGCCGGCCCAACCCGTTACCCCCTACCCCATGCCCTGTTCGGCTTGATCGTGCCGCACTCAGCCTATGGCCGAGATCGCCCGGACAAGTCCTAGTCGCGACCTCCGTCATCTCGGACGAACTGAAGGGCGTCACGGCTCCCCTCGGCACCCCGGAAGCGACCGCCACGCAGGATGGCCTCGCCGCCGGCCTGATCCGCATCCAGGCGACGGCCATCAGTACCGGCGCCAGGGCGGCAGTCGCGTTCGACGCTGACACCCACTCCGTCATCAAAAAGCCAGACGCACAGGCCGCGTCTCCAGCAGGCGCCCTAGCCATGGGACCAGCAGCCTATCCGGTCTCCGGTGCGGCCATGAGCGAGGCGAGGACACTTGGAGCGGGCCCGGTGCCACGGGACGACGTGGAACCGCTCAGTTGCGGCGACCTCCTCGACCCGGAAGCGAAGTGCATCTCCGGGGGTACGAGAACGTACGACGAATCTCAGATCTTCAACTTCGAGATTCCCTGCCTGGTGAAGCGGAACAACCCCAAGCGGCAGGCACAGCAGCCCAGCGCGAACCAGGTGGAGTGGGCTGTCGACCAAGCCGTACACGGTGCGCTCACCCTCCAGCGCCCGGCCAACTGGCACGACACCGGCCTGCCAGCCTTCTCCCCGCAGGGACTGTTCCCGAAGCCGAATCTGACCGGCGGCGGTGACATCCCGGCACAGGTCGTCCTCGGCATCCTGGCTCAGGAGTCGAACTTCAAGCAGGCGTCCTGGCACTCGGTGAACGGAACCGCCGGCAACGTGCTCCAGGCCGACTGGTTCGGCAACGGGGCGAGCATCCACAGATACCCGAGCAGGTTGAACTCCGACTGCGGTTACGGCATCGCCCAGGTCACCTCCGGCATGCGGGATTTCGACGGCGCGGACATGTTCGACTCCACCGAGGCCGGGGCCATCGCCACCGACTACGCAACGAACATCGCGGCCGGGATGCAAATCCTCGCTGGTAAGTGGAACCAGCTCAAGGCGCTCGGCATGGAGGCCAACGACGGCAGCCCACAGTGGATCGAAAACTGGTACCTGGCCCTGTGGGGCTACAACAGCGGCGTCTACACCAATCCGGCCGAGCCCCGGGGGCTGGGCTTCTTCAACAACCCGGCCAACGCGCAGTACCCACCTGACCGGCAGGGCTTCCTGCGGGCGACATTCGACGACGCCGCGCACCCCGCCAAATGGCCCTACCAGGAGAAAGTCCTCGGCTGGGCGGAGACCCCGCACAAGACGTGGAACTGGGAACCCTCATACATGGTTCCCGACTTCCCTGGCGCCACGGCCCTGCTGAACCTGCCGACGAACTACGGCCTGTTCTGCTCCCCCTCGGTGAACAACTGTACGCCTGGAGTGGCCAACCCCTGCCCGGCCATGAACGAGACCTGCCGCTGGGCCGGCAGCGTCGCCTGGATCACCGGCCAGAACGAAACCAACGCGTCCCGTGAACAGTTGAGGTTCCCGGTCGGCTCTCCCGAGTCGGCACTCGTCGCCAAATACCCCTCGGGGCCGTGCATGACGACGCCCGACGGCACTCCGGGCACCATCGTCATCGACGACCTCAACGGGCGCGAGGACGTCTATGGTTGCGGGGCCTTCCCGAATAAGGATCAAGGCAAGTTCTCGCTTCAGTTCGGGGACAACCTCATCGTGAACCGCGACGACGGTACGTTCCGTGCCACCCCGTACATCGCGCAAATCGACGTTCACCAGCTCGGCGCGGGCTACAACGGCCACGTGTTCTTCACACACAACTATCCGTCGAGCGACTACTTCCACAAGGTCACAGGGCGCTGGCAGCTCAACCCGGGCTACCTTCCGTCCGGGGATAAGCCCGGCGGCAAGCGATTCACCGTATGGATTCACCTGCCCAACCACGGCGCCGAGGCCACCGTCCGGTACACCACCAAGCCCGGCCCCAACGTGGAGGGACTTGGCCCGGACACCTGCACCATCAGCCAGGCGAACCGGACTCAGGGCAAGAACTCCTGGTTCAAGCTGGGCTCGTGGCGCTTCTGGAAGGGCGGCGGCGTCGAGATGGACAACGTCCATCCTGACGGCGGCACCGGGGACGCCAACGTCGCCTTCGACGCCGTGGCCTTCGTCCCCGTCACCACGCCCGACAAGGGCAACTGCAACATGGGACAGTGATGGAAAGCGCGCACTCGATGCGCCGCCAGATCGTGGCGGCAGCCGCTCTCGCGGCTGCCGCCACCCTGGTCGGCTGCACACAGCAAGAACAGACGGCCAAGCCCGATTCTGACTCCCGGTCCGTCGGCACACCCGCGGCTCCCGCCCCGGCCCGATCCGCTCCACGGCCTTCCACAGCCTCGACGACCGCCCCTGCCACGGCGGTCACGAAACCACCGTCGGCCGCGGACTGGCCAGACCGAGCCGTGCCAGCCGACCAGGCGCCCGAGCTAGGGGAGAGCAAGGTCATCGCTCCCGGCTACCGGGCGGATGACTTCCTGGCCGGTCTCGCCGCGCGGTGGGACATCCCTCTCGGCGAGCCACGCCTGATCGACGCACCGCGAGGTCGCAAGGTGTGGCATTTCTCCGGGGGCGTACCCCGTGACGGCGAGCGGCGGATGGCCATCGCCGGCGTTCCGACGCAGCAGGGCGACATCATCCTGTTCAGTTGCATGGTGAAGGCCGACCAGGCGAAGGCCGGAACGTTCCTTGAAGACTGTGTAGACACGGGAATCCCAGGGTGGGACGCCAAGGGTGCGACCGCGTGGCTCAAGACGGCGAAGCAGCAGGTCGACGCCCTCTACACCAAGGAACGCCGACAGGTCGTCAGTTCCCTCTACGTATCCGCAGGTACGCACGCGTTTCTGCGGAGGTCCGGCCCGACGCCCGAATCTGTAGGGACATACGAACTGTCGGTGAGTGGCGGGGGGATCGCCGAGAGCTCTTGACCGCTTACCGTCCATTCCCTTGACCAGTCAGCGGGTCCCCGGTCGTCGGCTGTGTCGAGTCCACTCGGCACAGCCGACCACCAGGGATCTGCCAGTTCCCAGGCTTCCGTCTCAATGCCTCCGTACGAGTCGGCCGAACGTGTAGGAGACTCGGGTCATGCCCTCACCTTTACGCCAGCGGACCGGCCAGGCTGCTTCCCTTCTGTTCGCGTTCCTCCTCATGGGGCTCAGTGCCTGTTCCAGGGGCCCCAGTCAGAGTGAACTCAGGAAGATCGCCACTTCGGATGAGGTCCGGGAAAAGAGAGAGTCGGCCGAACGCGATCTGCGGGCACGGGCCGATGAGATCAGAGCCTCCTCTCCTTGGGGTCCGCCGCTGCGGACCACCGTCGTGGACACCTGTGCCCGGGGCGGGGGCAAAAACTATCTTGATCAGAATGCGCCGGAGCAGCCCGTCCTGTCCTGCATGATGCGGCTGCATCTGTACTTCGTCGTCGACCGTCCTGTAGCCCAGATCCTCCAGGACCTCCGCTCCATGAGCGCCCCCACCAGGTGGTCTGGGGACTCGATCGACAACGCGTTGCGGTACTACGAGAACAAGACCTATGAGAAGCCGTACACCTATCCTCCGTCGATCGGCTCTCGTACCGGAGGGGAGGACCTGCGCTGGGACGCGCCCGGTGATGAAGCGGGGGCGAAGGTGCCAGAACCATGCCCCGACCACAAGGCGGTCCTCGCCACCTGTGTGTCCGATCCCGCCGACCTCACCCTCGCCGTGATACGGAAGCGTCCAGGGACCCTGTACGCGTGGACCCTCACGTCGGGGTACCACAGGCTGTACCGCTCGTAGCGGGACGGGAAGCCGAAGAGCCGGCTCGGGGCGTCACGTACGTTCCCCGGCCGGCTCTTCGCTTTCGTCTCAGACGATGCGTCCCTCTCCTACCATCCGTCGATGGTCGCTTCCATGGCGTTCGCGTAGAGCCGGGCGCCGCTGATCTTCGGGTGGAAGGACTGGGCGGAGAGGCCGTACGCCTTCAGCAACGGCCAGTCGGTCAGGGTGTTGTCGCTGTCGGTCAAGGTTTTGACCATGCCGTGGATGCTCTCGGGGTTTCCACACACGCCCTTGTTCTCGAAGGCCCAGGTGGGGTCGGAGAACCTCGCGTTGATGCCCTTGCTCCGGGCCATTTCTCCCACGCTCCTCATCTCGCCGGTGAGATGCGCGGCCACGGTGTTGAGCCAGTTGTTGGACTCCTCCGACAGGCCCAGGCCAGCGAGTCGCAGACAGCTCGCATTGCCGGAGACCAGCTTCGGGTAGCCCATGAGGAGGATCTTGGCGTTGGGAGCTTTGCGGTGGATCTCCTCGACAGCGGCGAGGATGTCTACTTTCACCACTTGGGTGATCAAATCGGGCAGAGCAGTCTCCAACGGGAGGCCTGTAAAGCGGCCGTCTCTGTTCGTCTCGATATACCCGTCTCCGTCGACGTCCCGGTCGATACGCGGGTCGTGGTCGTCGAACAGTTTGTCCTTACAGCTTCCGGAGCCGTAGGAGATAAGGCACTTTTGGATGACGTACGAAAACCGCGAGTCGTTGCCGCCGATGGAGATCGTCACCATGGTGGTGTTTTGATCCAGATATCCCTTGTGGATCTGGGCGAGTTCGCCGTTTTCCGGGTCTCGCAGGATGTTGTACGTGCGCGCGCCGGAGCAGGCGATCAGGTGGTAGTCCATGCTCGCGTCCCAGCGATCCGCCAGCTCGCCGATGGACTCGTACGCTCCGGCGGATGTCTTGGCCTGGCGTGACCACGTCTTCTTCGAGCGGTGGCAGGCGTTGCGGGTCGGCTCGTTCTGGCTGTCCCGGTAGTTGGTCTCCTTGTAGTAGTCGGCGTTGCCTTCGGAGGCGCCCTCGCCCGAGGAGAAGGAGTCACCCATGGCCACGATCTGGTGGGCCGGCTTGCCCGGCAGTTTCTGGAACGCCACGGCGTCCCAGGCGATGTCCTCGCCGGTGCCGCCGTCCTCGGCGTGGGTAGACAGGGAGACCGTCGGTGTGCCGGTGAAGCGGAAGACTCCCAGGCTCACCCAGCGGTTCTCGCGAGTGCGCTGCGGCACGACGCGGACCGGTGAGGTGGAGTCCGTACCGCCTACGACGTAGGCGGCCTGCCGGGTGTGCGCGCCGTGGTCGGGCATGTGCACCAGAACACGGCTCCAGCCGATGGCGGACTCGTCGAGCGTCCACTTGCCGGTAATGAACGTCCGGGCACCGTCGAGGGTGTCCTGGTCCCTGGTGTGGGAGAACCAGAAGTGGTTGTTACTTCCGGCTCCGATCTGGTGCAGGTCCATCTTGCCCGCGTAGGTGCCGTTCCAGCCGGCGAAGCTGAACGCGAAGGTCCCGGCGGATGCGGAGGGGCCGCAGGTTCTGCTTGTGCTTCCGGCGGGTGTCACGTCGGCTGGGGTGTTCTCGATGATCTTCGTCCCGGCAGGCAGGCCGCCCGTCCCGCACTGGGGCGGGTAGGAGTTCGCGTCCGGCTGTTCCGGATAGGTGTCGTTGAAGCGGTGGACCGCGTTCCCGCACTCTGAGAGGAGGTTGCAGTCCTTCCACTGCACCGAGGTGTTCCACCAGCAGTGCAGCCAGTGCGGGTTGGTCGTCGCCTCCTGGTCCAGGGTGCAGGCGCCCTGACCGGGGTCGTTGGAGTCGTTCTCGCCGATGCGCCCCGCGTAGCAGTTGTTGTTCTCCATAGTGCAGAACAGGTCGAGCCGCGGCTTGGCCCGCGTGCGGTCTCCGTTGCTGTTCCACCACGCGGCCCGGTAGCCGGCCTGCATGTCACCAGGGGCGAACAAGGCGGCGATGGGGCGGGCGGCCCAGCCGATCACCTTCTCCTGGTATGGCCAGTCCTGCGGGTGTGCCGCGTGGGAGTAGTCGTCGGCTCCGCTTGCGTTTTCCAGGAAGGGCGTGCGGTTATATTTCCAGAGCGGGTTGGCCGGGTTGTTGGTGAAGCCGACTCCCCAGTGGTCGCCCCCTGCGGAGTCGCTGCCCTTCTCGTAGAACCCCGAGTTGTAGGCCCAGAGGGCGAAGAACCAGTTCTCGATGTGCTTCGGGTGACCGTTGTTGACGGTCAGGCCTGCCTTGTTGGTCTGGTTCCACTTCTCGGCGAGGATGGTGGCGCCAGCGGCGATGTTCGCCGTGTAGTCCAGTGCGACTGCCTCCTGCTGTGTCCTGCTGAGCTTGATGCCCTGGTCGGCCAGCCGCATGCCGTCGGTTACCTGGGTGATCCCGTAACCACAGTCGGCCTTGGCCCAGTTGATGGCCCAGGGGTCCGGCTGGCCGCCACCGGCCGTGTACTCGACGCCGTAGTAGTTTCCGATCAGGGAGTTGGCGGTGACGCCCGGTACGGCGAAGCGTGTGGCCTGCCACATGTTGGATTCCTGTGCGGTGATGCCGAGCAGCACCTGCGAGGGGATGTGCCAGTCGTTGACCCGGTCCGGGATGCCATTGCCGTCTCCGTACAGCAGGGTCGGCGGGAACAGCGTCTGCGGCTGGTAGGCCGCCATGCCTGTGTTCTTCCAGTTGGCCGACCGGGAGACGTGCTTGTTCAAAGTTCCGGCGACCGTCTGGTTCACGGCCCATTCGACCTGCCGGGGAGTCGGCTGGAACGCCTGCTTGCGCACGTCGTTGCGCGGCACAGCGCATGTACGCTCCGCCTCGACCGGATCCGTGGGCGACGGGTCGGCCGTCGCGGACATCGCCGCCGAAGCCTTCGACGTCCCTCCGCCACCGGACAGCACGGGCGACAAAGCTCCTCCCGCGGACCGATCCTTGGTGGTACCTAGTGGGCTGCCTCCTGGCAAGGCTTCCAGGACCTCGGTCCTCCCGGTGGCGAGCAGGCGGAGCTCGGTCCGGACCGGCCGGGCACCGTCCTCGTCCGGAGTGATCAGGGGAGAGTCCTTCCCCGCAGCCCAGGCGGTCGCCACGGCGGTTTCGCCCCGGGTGGAGATCCGGTCGTCCTTCGCCAGGCCACCACGGTTGCGGACGGTCCTCGGTAGCGTCCCCAGCGTCTTCGCCCTGCCGGTGACGTGCACGGTGCCGTCAGCCGAGGAGGCGAGGTCCCACTCCGTCAAAGCGCCGCGCACAAGCGTGGACGGCGTGGCTTCGCCGTTCCTGATCTGCCCGGCGGTCACCCGGCGGGCCTGGCTGTCGCCGTCTTCCGTCTTCTCTGAGGCCGGAGCGGGGAGCCGCTCGATGAACGTGACTCCGCCGTCCTTGTCGGTCCGGAGCTGGAACGGAACACCGCTCGTCCGTGCAATCGTCTTCCGCTTCCCGCTCTTTTCGACTCGGACCAGCCTCGCACCCTCGGCTGCGACGATGCCCTCCTGTGTCGGTATCGCGGAGGTCACGTTCCCGTGTAACAAGAGCGGCTTTCCGGCTTTGCCGGCGGTGGCATCGACTGTGATGAGGCGGGTGCCGGTCTGTTCGTCCTTCTCGTGGGACAGCTGGCTGAAGATTGCGTCCTCGCCCTCGCCGCAGCCCGGCGAGAAGTACGCCAGGGATGCCTGGTGAGGAAGCTTGACGACCCGCCCTGTCTCCAAGTTCACGATCGCGGTGAACGCTCCCCTCACCATCAGTTCGGGCTTGTTGGTGAAGGTCCGTGGCGCGTACGCCACCGCCGCCCGTTTTCCCGACTCCGTGACGCAGGCGTTCCCGATCCAACTGTCGGCGTCGAAGCCCGGCTCCGAAAGCGTGGCCGCGGTCTTCCACTCGTACCCGGCAGCAGCGTCCGCCACCAGAATGTGGAACCCTTCCGCGTCGCCAGAGGTGGTCCACGCGACGTCCTCGGACACGGCGTATCCGTTCCCCAGGACCGATGCACGACGTCCCTCCGGAATCGCGCCCGGGGACGTGCCCTCCGTTGCTTTTTGCGTCCAGGGCTCAGCCGATTGCTGCTGCTTGACGTCGTCCGGCCGTTGCAGAACCTCCGCCATGGCCTGTGTCGGTAACGTCGCCAACAGCGCCAGCGTCGTGGTGATCACCACAGACGTGGATGCCCGTCGTCGCCTCACTGCGCGTTTCCCCTTCTTCCTGGATTTACTCGTGAGCCTGTTATCGGCTGTCTTTTCTGGTTTCTTCTGGTGCGCACCGTGGCTACCGGTAGACATCGACGACGATGCGGTCCGGCTGCGTGAGACGGAAGACGTTGTACCGGGTCGAGGGGCCGAGCGAGAGGCCGAACTGGGCCTTGGCCGCGTGGAAGCTGGTCAGTTGGACTCCCTTGATCGTGGGCAGGTTGAACGCCTTGCTTAACTCCAATTCGGAGGCGAGGTGTGCTGGGTCCATCTTGAGGAACAGGTAAGAAGTTCCCTTGACTTTCAGGTAGTGAATGTCTCCATCCATCGGAATGAATTCGCCTGAGAGGTTCGTGTATGTGTCCGTGACCAGGGTGCCGGCGGTGAGGTCGAAGACGAGCCGGTCGTAGTTGGTGTGCGTTGCGGCACGGATGCCTGTGATGCAGGGGTTGTCGTAGCACGTCACGGCTGTGGTGGCGGTCTCGGCAGGGGTGGCGGCGGTGGCCGTCGGCAGGGCGAGCACCGAGGCGACCGCCGTGGCGGCGAGGGGCATGGTGGCGCGGGCCCATCTACGAAGCGATCTGCTCATGACAAATGGACTCCTTGTGCGAAACGAGAGAGGGGTGACAAGGCCGAGGAGAGGAGGGCGGCTGCCCGTGGCCTATCGGTAGATGTCGATGACCAGGCGGTTCGGCTGGGTCAGCTGGAAGATCTGGTAGCTCGTCGACGGTCCGAGTGTGATGCCGAACTGGACACGCTTTTCGAAGCGGTTGTCGAACGCTCCCAGTTCCTGGACTCCCTTGAGGGAAGGAAGGCCGAAGCTCTGCACTCTGGGACTCGTGAAGATCAGATTCCTCGCATTGTCATAGATGTCGGCGTTCTCCATCGTGATGAAGAGGTACGAGGTGCCGCGGACCTGCAGGAGTTCCCGCTGGCCGCTCCACGGATAGAACGCACCCGTCGTGTTCGTCTCCGTCGTGACCTGCGTGCTCGACGTCAGGTCGAAAACCAGCCGGTCGTAGCCAGTGTGTGTCGCGGCGCGTGTTCCTAGAACGCAGGTGTGGGAGCACGTGGGGGTCACGTTCGCGGTACCGCTCTCGGACGGCGGCGCGGCGGATGCCGAGGGAAGGGCGAGCACCGAGGCTGCCACGGCGGCGGCGAGAGGTGCAGCGATACGGGCCCAGGTACGAGGCGAGGTGCGCATGATGGAAGAACTCCTGTTCGGAAGGTTGTCGGGTGAACGTGGGCGATGCCGGGCCTTGCGGCCGTGCGGTCTACCGGTACACGCCGATGACCACGCGGTTCGGTTGCGTGAGCGTGAATGCGGAGTAGCGCGTCGATGGGCCGAGCGAGAGCGCGAACTCGGCACGCCCTTCGAATCCGTCCACGACCTGAACCCCCTTGACTGCGGGAAGGCCGAACGGCTGAACGTCTGGCGACTTGTACGTGGGGTTGCCGGCGGAGTCGTAGAAGTGGGCGAGGAAGAGCTTGAGGAACAGGTAGGAGGTGGCGCGGACCGTCATGTACTGCGTCGTGTCGGCAGGCGTGTGGTAGGAACCCGTCGTGCTCGTCCAGGACGAGACCTCCGGCAGAGTCCTCTCGCCGAGGTCGAGCACGACGCGATCGCGGCCCGGGTGAGCAGCCGCACGCACCCCCAGGGTGCATGTGTCGCTACTGGAAGCCTCTGTCCGCGCCTCGGCCGCTGATGCGGCGGGTGCGGCTGGGCACGCGAGAAGAGCCGCGGCTGTCAGTGGAGTGAAGGCTCGCAACTGGGAACGTCGCGTAAATCTCATAGCGTCAGGTCTCCGGTTCCTTATACGGAGGACGGGAGCGGACCGTTCAAGCCAAGGCGATTCGCCTCATCTTCGGATAGTCACCTCCCCTAGATTGACCAAAAACGACAGTTAATCGGCTCGTTTCATCAATAATCCACCACCCCTCTCCGGCCGGAAAGACATATCGGAAAGAGGAATGTAAAAACCCATGCAGTGGGACCGCATATGCGGTATTAGTACTCTAAAGCGGACCCTCGAGGCGGAGGGCTGGATTCCCTATATGGCCCGATGGATTCCAGCCGCTTCGTCTCATTTTTCGGACACCGTTCTTGTGGCTCACAGACAGGGCAAGAATCCAGCCAGGCCCAACGAGAGGAAAGATTGCAACCTGGCCCCCACCTTATGCATCTGAGATCTTTACCTGCCGTGTCGATCGGTGGCATGGCTGAAAAGATACTGCTTGGCGTGGGACTCAAACAGGAACAAGGAACTCCATGGACGGCACCTTCTCGCCATTTCTCTGCCGGTCCAGACCGCTGCACTGCCCGTACGCCTATCGTTGCGATGCTCAGAAGGAGCGGCGACACAGGGACACCAGCACAGTTGAGGAATCGAGCGGCGAGCCGATGAACGCCGACGACGACCTGCCACAGCGCGCACGGTGTCACAAGGATTCGTCCGTCACAAAAGCTGCTCTGCAGCATGCCGAAATCGGCAAGCGCATCGCAGGGTCCAGCGAGGACGCTGTCGGCATCCGCACCACTGTCGGCAAGGCTCATTCTGACCGACCACCACACTAGGCACCCGGAAACCAGGCCCGTCGGGACGCCCCGATAGTGCCAGGCACGCCCCTCGACACGGTCACGTCATGACCGTGACCTCGCCTGGCACAGGTGCCCACCTCTGCACAGGGTGAGGCGTCCGCACCTTATGAGTCGCCAAGGAGAGCGCAGTTGAGATTACTCCGAAAGAAACGAGCGCCCCTGATAGCAGTGACTGTCGGAGCGCTACTGGCTGGACTTCCCTATGCCTCGGCCTGGGCACAACCCGTAGCCGCCGACCCGTCGACGCCCGCCACCATCGCGACCCCGGCGACGGACCGTGTGCCGGCGTCAGATCGCGCTGAGGTCCTCGGCCCGAACTGGAAGAATTCCACGGACGTCGCCTGGACCTCCACGGGTGACGCCCAGGGTTTCCACCTGCTGACGGCGACAGAACAGAGCGGCTACGCCTGGAAGACGCTCGCGTCACTCGCCGAACCCGGCTTCGACGTCGACCAGTGGATCGGCAACGCCTGCGTCACCGGATCCGGCAAGCGCGCCGTCGTCGTCTACGCCCCGCGCACCTTCACCAACGACCCCCGCCTGATGGCCCGCGGCGGCTTCACCGCCATCGTGGATCTCACCACCGGCGCTGTCACCAAGCTGAAGCTCAACGCTTCGCTGTCGTACTACAACCCCGGCTGTGGGGCCGGAGAGGAAGCGGTCCTCACACAGTCTCCCGGCGAGGACAAGAGGCAGACCCGACTCTTCCGGGTCGACGCCGCCACAGGCCAGGTCAGTGATCCGGTCGTCGTCGACGGCCAGATCACCTCGTCTGTACCCGTCGGCAACGGCAGGATCGCCGCCGCTTCCGGACGCGCCCTCGTCGAGATCGACAACAGGGGCGTAAAGAAGCAGCTCGCAACCACAAGTACCGTCCCCTACCGCATCAGCAAGGACGCGGACGGCGGCTACGTTTTCCTGGAGCGCGTCCAGCGCGGCAGCCTCCAGAACAAGGAGACCGCGCTCGTCCGCCGGTGGGCCGACAAAAAGGTCACACAGCTCGGTCACGGCCCCCTCGCTGACACCGGCCTCACGCGGGTCGGCGGGCAGGTCTACCTGACCGGTGACGTCACCGCCGAGGCCGGTGTCAGCCTGCCGCGGTCGGTCACGCGACTGGACGGGGTCGACAAGGACGCCACCCTGTCCACCATGGGCGCCGCGATCGTCCAGCACACCGTCTGGGCCGACGGCAAAGGTTCTCCGAAGTACCTCCAGCCACAGGAGGTCACCGACGCGCGCCCGGTGAAGATCGACACCACTGTGCGCGACACCGGCAAGAACATCGGCTTCACCGTCAGGCCGATTGCGGTCATCTCCGACGGGTGGGAATCCTCCCGCGCACCGTCGCCGCTACTCAGGACCCGAAAGAACGCGGGTGCCGACACCGACGACGATGGCCCGAGCGCCCAGAGCGCCGGTCTACGTTCCCTCGACGCCACGACCGCCTCGTCCACCACATCCGGGTCCAGCAGCGAGCTTGTCGAATCGGAGCGCATCTGTTCCGTGCCCCGCAACGACCCGCGCAACCAGGCTATGCAGCCCAAGCCCCGCCAGGTGGAGTGGGCCGTCGACAAGGCCATCACCGGCAAACTCGACATCGGCGCCTCACGCCCTGCGAACTGGAAGAACCTGGGCATGCCCGCGTACTCCCCGCAGGCACTCTTCCCGAACCCCATCCTCGAAGGCGGCGGCCGTGTCCCCGCGCAGGTGTTCCTCGGCATCACCGCGCAGGAGTCGAACATGTGGCAAGCCTCCCGCTCGGCCGTCCCCGGCGTAACCGGCAACCCACTGATCGGAAACTACTACGGCGTCGACTACTACGACGGCAACTCGGACAACGACTGGAACGTCAACTGGTCCGCCGGCGACTGCGGCTACGGCGTCGCCCAGGTCACCGACCACATGCGTCTCGCCGGCCGTGAGCATGGCAAGGGCGGGGCCGCCTGGGACTACCAGATGCAGCGTGCCGTCGCCCTCGACTACGCGACGAACGTCGCCGCCGGCCTCCGCATCCTGGTCGAGAAGTGGAACCAGACCAAGCGTGCCGGCCTCGTCGTCCACGACGGCAATCCCGCCAAGCTGGAGAACTGGTTCTTCGCCCTCTGGGCCTACAACTCCGGGTTCTACGAGAACGTCAACGCCAACGAGCCCTGGGGCGTCGGCTGGGCCAACAACCCTGCCAATCCCGAATGGGACGCCGGCCGCCTGCCCTTCATGGAAGACCGCCTCGGCAACGAAGACGCCTCCGCCGCCGCGCGCCCGCAGCACTGGCCGTACCCCGAGAAGGTCCTCGGCTTCGCCGCGCACCCGCCGTCCTTCCTGGAGTCACCAGGCGTCATGGTGGCCGCGTTCCGCGCCGCCTGGTGGAACGGCACCACCGAGGACGCCACCATCCAGGGATCAGCCAAGTGGAACCGAGCCCGCGTGAAGCCGCCGGAAGACCTCTTCTGCGGCGTCTACAACTGGTGCGAGCCGTCCAAAATCTCCGATGGCGCCTCCAACGATCCGGGCGCAGGACCCTGCACCCGCGCCGACCACAAGTGCTGGTTCCACCTGCCCGTCCAATGGAAGAACGACTGCTCCTATTCCTGCGGCAACGAACTTTTCCGCTTCACCTCGCCGAACTACGACACCGAGCAGGCCGACGGCACCGCCTACCCACCCAACTGCACCCGCGATGGCCTGCCCTCCGGTGCACTCATCGTCGACGACGTTCCCACCGGTACCCCATCCATCCGACCAGCCTGCGACAACAGCAAATGGACCAACTCTGGAACCTTCACTGCCGACTTTCCGGGTGAATCGGGCATCGCGCACGACAAGACCGCCTCGACGGTCTACCCAGGAAAAATCGACCTTCATCAGCTGGGCGCGGGCTTCGGCGGCCACTTCTACTTCGGCCACACCCGAGACGACGACGCCAAGGGCAACCGCCTCAACTTCACCGGCACCTGGGCCTTGAACCAACCACGCACCGGCTGGATGCGCGTCCTCGTGCACCTGCCCGACCACGGCGCGCACACCCAACAGGCGCGCTACGACATTGATACCGGCAGCGGCTCATTCTCTCGCCACCGATACGTCAACCAGAAGCGCGGGACCAACGGCTGGATGTCCCTCGGCGCGTTCCAGATGAACGGCGTGCCCCGGGTGCGGCTCACCACAGAGACCGAAGACGGGACCGGAGACGACGATGTCGCCTTCGACGCCGTCGCCTTCCAGCCACTGCCGGGCAAGCCCCAGCAGGTCGTCCAGATGGGCGACTCATACTCCTCTGGTGAGGGAGCCGGCTCGTACGCCAAGGACTCCGACAACGACATCAACAACACCTCACGCTGGAACGCCTGCCGCCGAAGCAACGACTCCTGGGCCCGCAAGACAACTCTCCCGGGACGCTCCGCATCAATCGGCACTCTCGCCGACAACTTCTCCGCAGAGCTAGAGTTCCAGAACGTCTCCTGCTCCGGAGCACGCTCCTGGCAGCTGATGACAGGGCACGCCGTCGACAAGGACGGCAACGAGACCTGGGGGACTGATGGCAACTTCCATGAGCGGTTCCAGGTCGATTCCGGCGTGCTCAGCAGTGACACGGACCTCGTGACACTCACCATCGGTGGCAACGACGCAGGCTTCCCTCAGGTCATGCAGTACTGCGCCACCATCGCCTGCCCGCCAGAAGAGGACGTCCAGCGGGGCATCGACGGTGCCATGCCCGGGGTCGAGTCCGCCCTGCGACGCATCAACTCCGAGACGGGCGGCCACGCGAAGATCCTCCTCCTCAGCTATCCGCAGCTCTTCAACGACAAATCGCTCACCTGCTTCAGCAGTATCGGCGTCATCGGCGGCACAGACAGAACCCGGATCAACAAGAACGCCGTCTACATGGAGGCCAAGCAACGGGCGGTCGCCGACAAGCTCAGGGCGGAGGGTCTGCCCGTCTTCTTCGAATCCGCCGACGCGGACTTTCAGGGGCGGCGAGCCTGCGATGACCCCGAGGGCATCCACAGGACGGTAGCTGCGGGGCAGGGACCCGGCGACTTCACATGCTCACCCACCAACCCCGGCCCGTGGACCTGGTGCGTCAGCCGTGAGAGCTACCATCCCAACAGCACGGGTACTTCCGCCTACTCCGCGGCCTTCGGCCGCGCGGTGAGCAATCTCCCCTAGTAGCGACAGGATCCCTGTGAGAACAGAGCGAAAAGGAAGGACCGCGCTCTGGGCGAAGGCCCTGGGCGCGGTCCTGCTCGCTGCGGTCGTGGCACTCATCGCTGCGTTCGCCGTCAGCGGACGCAGCGAGGCCGACCGCGAGCACGACGCCTTCGAGGCGACTCAGAAGGACGCCCGGCTCTTCGCTGCCCGCCTCCTCACCAACAAGGGCCGCACCCCGACCGACCAGGACATCCGGGACGCCCTTGACGAGACACCCGGCTTCGGGGTCCTCGTGGAGACACGCCCCACAACAGACGGCACCCGGCTCCTGGTCCAGTTCTCCCGCCCGTACGAACGGAGCCTGGTCCTCTTCGGTCCGGCCGACACCATGGCCACCCGTTGCTTCACCATCGACCTGCCGTCCACCGGTCCCTCCGGACCCCGGGTCAAGGCCCACAGGCCGAAGGAACCTTGCGGGACCGTGGCTGGCTCCACCTCGAGCTGACGAGACCGGCGGCTGAAGCCGATCACGTCCTGCGGGCAGCCGTAGCTGCCCGCAGGACGAATTCGGTCCATGAGGAGACTGGGACGACGAACTGCCGGCTGTCTCACAGCCCAGCGCGCCGTCGACCAAGCGGGCCCCTCTGGTTGACTGCCCGTCAGAAGCAGGGCGCACTGCCACCTTCTTCGGCCCCCGGCCGATACGCCCAGAACAATCAGCTAGCGTTAATTCTTACCCACTCCTTCCAGGAAAGCGGGATGCCGAGTTCCGCCGCATCCACGTCAGCCACACCGTGCTGATTCGGCCGTCCTGCCGATGGAATCCGGTCATGCAGGCGCTCTCGCCGCGAGATCGAAGTAATGTTCCAAAAGCTGATCCGATGCCGCCTCACCCATCAGCACCAGGAATCAGAGAAAGATGAATCGAGGTTCCCCTTGCCCAGACGGAGAGTATTAGGAGCATCCGCTTCCGCGGCCGCGGCGCTGGCTGCAGTGATCATTCCGGCCTCGCCAGCCAACGCCTACACCACCTACACCGACGATCAGTGCAGCTCGTCCACGCGCTGCCTGGCCATCTTCTTCAACAGCCTGCAGAACAGCGGAGTCTTCAGGAGTCCTTGTTTCATCACCAACAAGACCGAGGACTCGCACCTCGGCTATGACTACCTGACCTCCTCAGGGATGCAGCAGGTCCGGTACCAGTTCAATTACGGGTACGGTTTCGGGTTCGACGAACCACTGCCGAACAGCAGTAAGTGTGAGGGGGCGGATCCCGGATCCGGTTGGAGCGTGAAGAACAACGCCGCTGGAGCCTCCAACGGAGACACCCGCTCCCACCGGATCTTCTACTACAGCAACCAGCAGGGGACGTACCAGACCATCGAGGTCGGCAGCAACGAAAACCTGATCTCCGCCCTGAAGAATGAGAACGCAAGCAGTGCGAGGCTGTGATGACCATGAGACACCCCTGGATCCTTTCACTCCCAGCCGCCTCCCTTGCAGTAATGCTGGCAGGCTGCGGGCAGCAGACGAACGACGCCCCGCCGGCCCAGAAGACGCCCGCGCCCGCGGCTGACCCCGCGCAGCCGGGACCCAAGGTATTCCGCGAGAACTGGCCGGACAAGGTGCCCACGCGCGGCCTCGCCAAGGGACTGGCACTGCCCCTTGAGGCGTATATGCCCTCCTACGCCGACGAAATCGCCGTTCAGCAGGCGAGGGACACCGCAGAGATCGCCTGCATGCGACGCTACGGATTCGACAATTGGCGTACCGAGGACCTCGGCACCGCGCCTCCGCTCGCCGCCAACGCCTCCAACATGCCCCGCAGGTACGGACTGACCGACCTCGCCGAGGCCAAGGAATACGGCTACCGACCCCCGCACCCCGGCCGGGAGAGCACCCCGCCGCCGGAGCTCGACGCCCCTGACGCCGTCACGGTTCTCCAGGGCCGCCAAGGAGACGGAGCGGTCACCTCCTTCAAGGGCAAAGCCCTTCCTGAAGGAGGATGCACCGGCGAGGTCGACCGCAAGGTCGGCACCCTCGACGCAAACCTGGTCGAGCGCCTCAGCGCAGAGAGCTTCGAGCGCTCCCAGAAGACCACCGCCGTGAAGGCAGCCATGGGCCAGTGGTCCTTGTGTATGAAGGACCGCGGCTATCAGGTCAACGATGTCTGGGACACAGAAAAACTGCACTCGCCCGCCGCCGACACCGCTAGTTCCGAGGAGATCGAGCTCGCGACAGCCGACGTCGAATGCAAGACCACGACGAACCTCGTCAAGGTCTGGTTCGATGAAGAGACCACCATCCAGAAGCAGCTCATCAAGAAAAACGAGTCGAATCTCGACAAAGCCCGTTCCCGAAAAGACAGCACCCTTTCCGCCGCATCGGTAATCAACACCGCCGCTCACTGAGCTCTTTCAGAGCGGCCACTGATCGGGTGACAGCTGCATCTGTCAGGGTCGGCTCCTGTCGCAGCTCAGAAGTCGGGTCAACCGGGGAGAGCTGTTCACCCGCTGGGGTGGCCGCTGAAGAAGCTCACTAAGGATCTTCAGCGTCGTCTCTCGAGGGTGAGGACGGCCTTGGCGATTGACGTGAGCCGGTTCGGGCTGATCCGCGCTTTGCGGAAGATCCGCCAGGCCTTGAGGCGGGCGAAGGCTCGCTCGACGGGGAAGCGGAGCCGTGCGTGTGCTCGGTTGACGGCTGCCTGTCTGGTGGTGAGGGGCCGTCCGAGGTGGCGTTTGAACGGGACCTGGAACGTGCCGCCGGCTCCGGCGTAGGCCTTGTCGGCCAGCACCGGGATCCGCAGTCGCTCACAGATCGTAACGATTCGATGGGTGCGGGCGGCGGTGATGTCGACCGTACGACCCGGCAACGCCGGCGAGTACCAGATCAACCCGCCCGCGGGATCGGTGACGACCTGGATGTTCACTCCGTGCCGTCGGGCCTTGCCCGAGTAGTCCCGTTCGTGGTCGCCGACCCGGTCGCACTCGGCGATGGTGCCGTCCACCAGGACGTACTCGGGACGTGTGCGACGGAGCGCCTGCGTGAGGGACGGTGCCCTGGAGGCGAGGAGTTTGATCACGCTCTGTACGTAGGCGTGGGCAGTGCCCTCGCTGATCCGGAAACCCGCGGCGAGCTTCGCGTAGGTGGTGTGCTCGCGCAGGTAGACCAGGGTGATGATCGCGCGTTGCGAAGGTCGCAGCTTGCACCGGCGATCACCTTCACGGGTGACGATCAGCATCGTGACCCACTCCACGAGCGCGTGCGGCAGGTCGAGTGCGGCAGGATAGATGACCAACGAGGCCTCCGGTCGCAGCGGTTGAGACGTCAGACATCTCGAACCACTGCCCGAAGGCCTCGTCTGCTATCCACCTTTGGCCGTCACCCGATCGGTGACCACTCTGAAGAAGCTCACTGAGCCTCTTTCATCCTGGGGTTCCGAGAATGAAGATCAAGAGCATCGCTGTAGGTCAGCAGCGCTCGAGAGATCGGACCGCGGTCAGGATGGAAGAGGATCACTGTCCCGCGAGCCGCTGCTCTTATTTTCCAGGGTCTTCTTCTGGAGCTATGGCCATCGATGTCACCATATTTACACGTACCTCGGTATCGGGATCACTCGCAGCCATTATTCAGGAAAGAGCTGAAATGCGTCGTTCTATCGCGTCACTCGCCGTTCTCGCCACGACCATGGCAGGGATCATAGGCTTAGCTCCGAGTGCACCGGCAGGAGACTGCGATTGATTGACGCCGGTCAGATCAAGACCGGGACAACAGTGCACAAGACTCCCGTCGCAAGGTTTGAACAGCCATCGCAAGAAGACTATAGCGCTACGACAGAAGGAATCCGCATGTCAAAAATGCGAGCAATTCTCACGGCAGTGATTCTTTCAATCACGACCACGGCAGCCTTCGCGGGAAATGCCGCCGCAGGAAGCTACAACGGCGTGTGTGAGAGCTCAAACGGTGGGGAGGTGTGCCTATACAACACTACCAACTTCACTGGTGCAGTATATGACACCCTCTACAGCAAGTCGGAGTACACCGGCACCTACTACGGCACTAACACCCCAATTGACAATACCGTAAGCTCGACGTGGAACCGTGACCCCGATACATTGGTCACGTTCTACGGGATGCCGAACTACACCGGAGGGGCCATAGGCCAGGCGGGCGGCTACAAGCACAGCTGGGAATTCATGGGCTTCAATAACGTGTTTTCCTCGCACTGTTTCGAGAGTAATCCCTCCTGCCCCAATTAGGGCTGCCATAAATCTCTTTCCGTCTTAGGTACAGGCTTTGGAGGTTGAGCTGGAAATGCGGTGAAGCCCCTGGTGGATGGCCCTTCGGCCGCCTTCTCCACCAGGGGGCTTCATGTGCTCGCCAGCCGATCCGGCATCAGCAATTCAGAGCTACCTTATATTTCCTTTCCCAGGAGTGGCGGCGCCAACGTCGTCCCATCGGCCCTCTTTAGGGGTGCCTGCGCCCCGCCTGCCAGGGCCTCCCGCATACCCGACTGAGGGTGGATGGAATACCCTCACATCTAAGTCGCGGCCGGACACGGTGGCAGAACCCCGATCACTCGTCACTGCGCGCCCGAAGCGGTCGATCTTCTTGGTGCCGGCTCCCTTCCGGTCGACGCTGAACGCGCCGGGCTAAGCGCCATTGGAGCACTTGGCGGCAAGGTCCATACTCCGTGCCGAGGGTGATAGATACCGCTCTCCATCAATGAACTCTTTCAGCTTGGGGTTGCATGGGGGGGCTGCTCCACGCCGCTGCCCTGTAGCGCTTCATGGACCCTGTCACCCGGCCGGCGGCCACTCTGAAAGAGCGCAGTCAGTAGGCCAGTGAGCCGGACCTGCGTGAAAAGGCCGGCGCACTCGTTGAGCAGGCCATGGCGACCTCAAGCCCCCCACTCCTGTGGAGTGCCGTTTGGATACCTGCTCCCGCTTGCGGTTTCCTCACCCTGAATCTAACCACCTAGACCAATGATGGTAGACACACATGGCCAACACAAGGAACAATCTTGCTGCACTTGCTATTTCCTGCTTCACAGTTGCTGGATGCGCAAGCAGTGAAGGTTCCTTCCAGGGAGCCAAGGGAACGCTTGAAGTAACTCGCGATCTGTCTTATTACACGGGGCGCGAGATAAATCTTCCACTTGATTCCTATGTGCTAACTCGATCCCAGCGCGGCGATTTCGAAGAAGCAGTGTATGAAATTGCGAGTGAATGCATGAGAAGTTTTGGCCTCAAATGGCCACGCCCTACCCAGGAGAAATCCCTCGCAGCAGAAAACTCGCGACGCTATGGTGTAATCGATCTCCGTCAGGCGGAAAAGTTTGGATACAGAGTTCCACTCCCAAATGGAATGGATTCCGAAGAGGCTTCGAGGATCGCGCGAGATAACACCGAAAGGACTAGGAGGCTACCCCAGGAAGTGCGTAACGTTTACACCGGCGAAGGCGTAGATGTTCTCAAAGGAAGAGTAGTTCCACGTGGCGGATGCCGAGGTAGCGCATACGCAAAACTGGGGCTTCCCCCGGAGGGATTTGATTCCACAACTATCGACATAATGCGCTATGGAGCATGGGACAGGGCGCGAAATAGCAGGATCGTAATTGACGCCGTCACACGCTGGAGCACCTGCATGAACAAGGCAGGGTACCAGTACAAGACCCTCGAGGAAGCGGTGGGCGACTCCGCCTGGCAACGGGAGAAAGATCCGTCCGAAAGGGAGATCGCAACGGCTATCGCCGACATTGGATGCAAGAGTGAAGTCATGCTGGCCGAGAAATGGCACGCCGTTGAGGTCGAGAATCAAAAGGCCCTACTTCGAGATAAAGCGAATATACTCAAGGGAAGTAAAAGGAAGATAGAAATTCTAATGAATAATATCTCCCGGATACATTCCGGGGTGTAATGACGCGATGGAATGTGAATAACGGTTTATGGCGTCTATAAAAAGGATGAGCTGTACTCACCAGTCGCTGGCTGAGCACTTTTCCAGCGTGAGGGACAGATTTCCGCGAGGGCGTCGTATGGATTGCGCGCAATAGAGAGCCCGGCGTCACGCTGGACCGGATCATCGCCGAATTCGGCGTCCACCCGATCACGCTATCGAAGTGGCTGCGCCGTGCCGAAACTGATGAGGGGGCCAAGCTCGCGCCGGTGTCGGGGGAGTCGGCCGAGCTGCGCGAAGCCTGGAAGCGGATCCGACTGCTGGAGCAGGAGAACGAGGTACTCAGAGCTCGTAACACGATCTTGTTTGGGTCTTCTTGAGGTGTCTCCAGCAGATGAGGCTGCAGGCGAGGGAGACGAAGGCGTCGTGGAGTTCGGTGCGGCGTTCCCAGCGAACGGCGAGGCGCTTGAACTGATGGAGCAGGGCGAAGGTCTGCTCGACGACGTAGCGGAGCTTGCCCAGCCCTTTGATGCTCGGTGAGCCCTTGCGGGAGATGACCGGCAGGGTCCGGCGTTTGCGCAGTTCGCGGCGGTTGGGGTTGGAGTCGTAGCCCTTGTCTCCGAGGAGGGCCTCGGAGTGCCGCTGGCGTGGGCCGGCGACGGACGGGACGCCGTCGACCAGGGCGAGGGTCTGGGTGACGTCGTTGACGTTGGCGGCGGTGGTGATGACCTTCAGCGGGGTGCCGCGTCCGTCGCAGATCAGGTGATGATTGCTGCCCGTCTTCCGCCGGTCGACCGGCGACGGGCCGGTGTCGGCTCCCCCTTTTTTCGCACGGACGCGGGAACCGTCGACACATGCTCGGGACCAGTCCAGCTCACCGGCCGCATGTAGCCTGGCGAGCAGGACACGGTGCAGTTGGTCGAAGACTCCGGCCCGCTGCCAGCGCTCGAGACGCCGCCAGCAGGTCTGGCCAGAACCGAAACCCAACTCAAGGGTGATGTCGTTGTACAGGACGTAGAGGATGCCCTGTCGGCACAGCCGGTCCGGCACGGGCCGTGGACCGGGAGCCTTCTCGGGCCAGCGCGGCAGGAGCGACTCGATCAGCGCCCACAGGCCATCGTCCACGATCCACGGCTGGGTAGTCACACCATCCCGAACGGCCGAATCGACACACCAGACACAGCCAACCAGGACAGTTCAACAAGATCCTGTTACGAACTCTTGGAGAACAGGGCCGACTTGCTGCCGCCGCGCCAGGTTGTGTGCCAGGCGTACGCCGACTTCCGCGGAACCCGTAACCTGCGGGCCACCTCCGGCGCCCGCAGTTCCTGCCCGAACATCTCCGCGGCTTCAAAGCGCACCACTTCACGCTTCGCCCGCCCCCGCGGCAGTCAGCCCGCTGCCATCCACGTACCTCATGACGAGGATGTAGCACCGCCAACGCCGACTGTCACCCCACCCTTTCAACCTCAACGGTAAGGACCATCCATGAGAGGTGTCGCGTGGCTTCGTCACGAAGCTGGAGTACGCGAAGCGTCAGTTGTCTCGGAGGCTGCGCCGATCAGTTCCGGCCGATTCGCATCCATTCCGGGTCTGCGATCTCACGAAAGCGTTGGATAGTGCCAAGCCGGGCTACTCTCCGGGAGTTGGTCGGGGAGAGAGGCGCGCGGAGATGCGTAGTGGAGTCAAACTGGCGATCGTCGGAGGGGCCTTCCTCGTCGTTGCGAGCGGCGTGGGGTACGGGGGGTACAACCTCTGGAACGGAGTCACTGGGGGTTCTCCATCGAAGAATGAGGTCGAGCAGCGGCAGACGGGACCAGTTACCTCCGAGGAGGTGACCGGAACGGCGAAGGAGTTCCTGGCGGCGTGGGCAAGCGGCGAGCCAGAACGGGCCGCGCAGTTGACCAACAACCCAGTAGAAGCAGGCCCCGCGCTGCTCGCCTACCGGGAGGGCGCCATGATCGCGAGCGTCGACATCGTGCCGGGCAGCCCTGAAGGGGCCACGGTACCGTTCACGGTGCGCGCCACCGTCTCGTACGAGGGACACACCAAGGCATGGTCGTATGTCTCGAAGCTGACTGTGGTGCGCGGGCTGACCACGGGGCGACCGCTAGTGGACTGGAAGCCAACCGTGGTGCACCCGAAGCTGAGTAAGGGGGCGACCCTGCGGACCGGCGATGCGAAGGTGGCTGCGCTTGCTGTTGTGGACCGTGACGGTGTCGAGTTGACGCAGGAGAAGTATCCTTCACTCGGACCAATCCTGGATGAGCTGCGCAAACGGTACGGCACGCGAGTCGGAGGAGAACCCGGGATCGAGACCTGGATCGACTCCGGGTCGGAAGCGGTGACGGACACCACACTGCTGACGCTCAGCGAGGGCGTGAAGGGACGCCTGGAGACGACCATCGACCCGGCTGTGCAGGCGGCGGCAGAGCAGGCGGTCAAGCGGTACGGGAACGCCTCGGTCGTCGCAGTACAGCCTTCAACGGGAGCGATACGGGCAGTCGCCAACAGCCCTGCCAGCGGTAACAACACCGCGTTCCTCGGCCGCCTCGCCCCTGGCTCCACCCTCAAGATAGTGACAGCCGCGCTGCTCCTAGAGAAAGGCCTAGTCACGGCAGACGACCCGGCCGAGTGCCCGAAGACTGCCATGTACTACGGGCGGACCTTCCAGAATCTTGACGGCTTCGAGCTTGGCGCCGTCCCGTTCAAGAGGAGTTTTACCCGCTCTTGCAACACTGCCTTCATCAAGAAGATCGACGATGTCCATGACGATGCAGCCCTCGGCAAGGAAGCTCGTGAGGTGTTCGGCATAGGCAAAGAATGGAAGACCGGTATCGCATCCTTCGACGGGAGGATCCCGGCGGAAGTCGGCGGCGAGGCAGCCGCGCAGTACATCGGCCAAGGCACAGTTCAGATGAACCCGCTCACTGTGGCCTCGATCACCGCCACCGCTAAAGCTGGCGCGTTCAAGCAGCCCTATCTCACCTCCCCGGGCCTCGACGACCGCGTCGTTGCCACTGCTGATCGTCCCTTGGATAAGGCGGTGGCCAGACAGTTGCGCGACATGATGCGAGACACTGCAACCAGCGGAACGGCCGCGAATGCGATGGCCCCAGTCGGCGGCGACAAGGGGGCGAAGACCGGTTCTGCCGAGGTCGACGGACAGCCTGACCCCAACAGCTGGTTCGCAGGCTTCTCCGATGATCTTGCGGCGGCCGCTGTTGTGTTGTCGGGCGGACATGGCGGTGACGCAGCCGGACCCGTCGTGGCGCAGGTGCTGCGTGCAGGGTGAAACCCCGTCAACCCGGAAACGCTGTGGAACTGGGTCCGGGCGGCCGGCGTGGGCCGGCCGGGGACGCAGGGCGGGGGTGCTGGCCGAGCCCCCACGCCGTTGGAGGCCGAGAACGCCGCTCTAACGAGTTGGTGCGTGATAGCGGGTGGGCATGCTCTGCTGGTGAAAAGCATGGTGGACCGTTCGGTCCTGGCGCATCCGTTGTTCACAGGTGTCTCGAGGAGTCATCTGTCTTCGCTGGTCGCGGAGTTGGCAGGGCCGTGGGTGGCCGGGGTCGAAGGCCGCCGGCACCAGGCTCGAGGCGGGGCCAGGAAGCGGGCGCCGGGAGCGGGTGCCCGCCATCGGCTGGTGTTCGTGGACCGGCTTGTCGCCACGCTCATCCACCTGCGTCACGACCTCCCGCACACGGTCCTGGCCCTCCTTTACGAAGTGGACCGTTCCACCATGACCCGTGCGGTCGGTGAGGTGCGCCGTCTGCTGGCCGGGAGAGGATTTGCCGTCCCCAAGCGGCCCGGGCTGCGACTGCGGACCCTGGAAGACGTCTTCGTCTACGCCCAGGCCGAAGGGGTCCTGTTGCGGCTGGACGCCACCGAGGTCCAGGTTCGCAGGCCCACCGCGAGCCGGGGCGGACGGCGGGCGTTCGTGTCGGGCAAGAAGAAGCAGAACACGATGAAGGCCACCGTCATCGCCGACCACCACGGCCGTACCCTGTGGACCGACGCCCTGCGGCCAGGCCGCATGCACGACGCCACCGCCGCCCGCACGGCCGGCATCGCCAGTTGCTTCCATACCTTCGACCTGGTCCAGGTCCTCCTCGATGACGGCTACCTCGGCCTGAGCAGAGACCATCGCGGCAAGGCCCTCACTCAGCCGCGCAAGCTACGGCCGGGCGCAACACTTCCCTTCCTCGAACACAACGAACGCCAGCGACACGAGCACTCCTCACAACGGATCACCGTCGAACACGCCCTCGCCGACCACAAGCGCTGGAAGCAGCTCCAGCGCTGGATCCACCGTCGCGACCGCCTCCCCGATACCTACCGCGCTATCGCCGGCCTCGTCTCCGACCGCAACACCACCACCTGACGGACGCCGTGAACAGGGCGAACACGCCTCGCCCGCTATCACGCACCAACTCGTAAGAAGTCGTCTCACGTGGTGCGAACCTCACATGCCGAGCTCTGGCCCGTATACCTCGCGGGTGTGTTCTCCCGGTCCTGTGGGCAGGTACTCGAGCCGGATGGGGCCGGGGTAAGAGGTCGCGCTGTCCCAGCCGGTCATCTCCTCGCCGATCAGGTAGCGGTACAGCCACTCGGCGAAGGTCATGGGGTGGCCGGCCCATTCCCCTTCTTCCCCTCGTACCACGACGCCGTCGGGAAATCCGTGGACCTCTGGGGCAAGGAAGATGGCGGCTCCTTGGTCTGTGCTGGCGAGTGGGATGAGCCCGTCGGGGGTGCCGAAGGTGATCTGTGGGCGGTTGCAGATCACGCGGGGGTCCTCGTCGGGCTCCAGGTCGTGGGACTCCCACCGGCTCTCCGCCCAGACCTTCGAGGTCGACCGGATCTCCTCGCCCAGCTCCCGCCATGCGCAAGCCGGATGAGATGAGAGGTAGAGGTGGCCGTTGAGCTGGACGGGTGCGTAGGCGTCGACGAACGCCTTGTAGTCCGTGGGGAGCTCTCTGCCGAGTTCCTGCTCCAGGCGGAGCCACGCGGCAGGATCGGCATATCGGCTCTCCGCCGGGCCGAGCATGTCGAAGACGGCCTGCAGGTAGTCGGTCATGGTTCCTCGAAGATGCTGTCGGGCAACGTCTCCGACAGCATCGACCACATCTCATGGCCCCGGTCAGCCGGGGCCCTCGTTGTGAGGGCATGGAGATGATGCAGCGGCTGGTGCCGGACAAGTTGTCCAGGGGGCTGGTCTCCTGGACAACAGACGGACGGCTGGAGAACTACGAGAGGCCGTGCCCGGGACCAGGTGGGTAGGTACTCGTTGAGGAGAACCGAGGGTGTCCTCGGGCCAGGCCATCGGGCAGAGCTGGAGGTCATCCTGCCGCGGCATGCCGCTGCGGCGTCGCCCAGAAACATCGGAAAGGAGGAGTTCGGTGAGAGAGCAGAACTCGGTGCTGGCGAATATGGGAGCGGCTACCTGGTCGGCGGAGGACGGAACGGCCTACGAGGTGGCTCTCGAAGGCATCAACCACGTGGTCGGAGCCTACTCGGGCCGGATCCGGGAGGCGCGTGCTGCGGGCGACAGTGAAGGGGTCCGCGTCTTCCTTCAGGAGCGGACAGCCTGGAGCCAGAAGCGCCGCTCGCTCAGCCCGGTGGACCGCAGAACGGTCGACGCACTCACCGCGGAGGCGGCCGAGGTGCTGGCGAGTCTCCGTGGTGGCGCCCGGTGACGGACGTCGACAGGACCAGGTACGCCCTGCCCGAGGAGGAGAACGAGCGCATCTTCCGCGAGGAGATCGTTCCCGACACTCTCGCAGGGACCCCGCAGGAACAGCCGCGGGTCGTGATCGTGTCAGGGTAGACCGGCGCGGGGAAGACCGCGATCACGTCCCTCGTGACGACGGCTCTGGCGGCACGAGGGGAGCCGGTGAACATCAACCTGGACACCTACAAGCCCTATCACCCGCTCTTCGACGAGTTCATGGTGGCGGACGACAACACGGCCGGCGCGTACACCAGCATCGACGGGCACAAGTGGATGGAGAAGGCCGAGGCCTACGCCATCGAGCAGGGCTTCGACGTCGTGATGGAGTCGGCGATGCGGGCGCCGAGGGACTTCGAGGAGCCCGCCGCTCGCTTCCGGGCCGCAGGCGCCCGCGTGGAGGTTCCGATCGTTGCGGTTCCCGAAGCCACGAGCCGAAAGGGCGCGCTGGACCGTCAGATTCAGCAGGTCCAGGTGTTCGGCATCGGGTGCAAGATCAACCACGAGATTCATGACGCGTGCTACCACGGCGTGGTCCGGGGCTCCGGACAGATCGACGAGCAGCGGCTGGCTCACGCTGCCTTCGTGATGAGGAGGGATGCGACCGTCGTCTACGGCAACTACCTCGATCCCCAGGGGCAGTGGGCGCGGAAACCGGACAATCCGGGCGTGATGGTGAGGGAACGTGACCGGCTCTGAAGCGAGCAGGAGTCCCTGGTCTTCGCCTACAGCATGGAGCAGACATTGCAGCAGATTGAGACCCTGCCGATCTCGATGCGGGCGGAGGTCCGGCGCGAGATCGGCGAGATCGCCACTCTCGCCCGTCCCCTGGTCCATGCCGCTGCGGACCCCTTGCTGAGGCGCTCGCTCGGTCCTTTGTGGCCGACTGCGCCAGCTCCGCAGGTTCGGGCGGTTACGGCACGAAGTCGATCCATGACCGCGGCCCGGAAGCCATCTGGAGCTCCAGCCCCTCAGGCGCCCAGGACACCGGAAGCCGGTGCCCACCGGCGCCAGGGACGCGGGCGCTGAACAGTTCGGTCTCGCATGACATGAGGGGACAGCCCCAGCCTTGGGCACGGGGGTGTCCCCCTCGGAGGAGGTTGTCAGGGTTCCTCGGTGCTGACCAAGCCAGCCGTCTTCTTTCCCTCCGAAGGTATTCACGAAGGTACCTATCGGTGCATACTCGGGAACATGGCAGACACCACAGTGAAGGTCAGCACCGAGACCAAGAACAGGCTGGCCGCCGTCGCGGCCGCGCACGGCGTGAGCCTGCGCGCCTTCCTGGCGAGCCTGGCCGACCAGGAGGAGAACCACCTGCGGCTGACCCAGGCGACCGCGGAGTTCCGCGAGGTCACCCGTCGACCGGGCATCGCCGAGGCGTTCGACGCCGCGTTCCCCGACGACGCCCCGGCTCCCCGGGACACTGCCCGCCAGGCGGCCTGACCTTGGAGCTGCACGTCGACCTCCGATGGCTCCTCGACCGCCAGGAGGACCTGCTCGGCAAGGACCTCGGAGTCCGCGACTGGTCCGGCCTCGTGGCCGCCGTCGCCCGCCACAAGGTCAACACCCCCGGCCTCGACGCCGGCGAGCCGGACGCCTACTGGCGCGCCGCCGCGCTGCTCGATGCCCTCGTACTGCTTCGCCCCCTACCTGCCCGCAACGCCTTCTTCGCGTACGGCGTGGCCGTGGCCTACATCCGCGCCTCTGGCCAAAGCGTCGATGACGCCTTCGAGCCATGGGAAACCCTAGTCCGCGACATCCGAGGGCTCCGGCTGTCCGTGTACGACATTGCGGACCGGCTGCGGTCCATGCAGCCCGGGACGTAACGGAACCGGTCGCGAGTAGTCGGCGTACAGAAAATGCCGCTGAGGGTGGCGGTGGGGCGTTCAGTTTGTTGGACGGCCCGTACAGGGTGGTCGAGGGCTGGCAGGCTGGGCGGGATGAAGGGTGACTGGCTGGGGAAGTTCCGGCGGGAGCGGCATGTCCTGGCCCAGGTGCGCAGGGCCGCCTGGCGGTTGGAGCAGGCGGAGCGGGAGCGGGTCTGGGCGTTGGTGGCAGCCAGGGTGGAGGGGGTGTCGGTGCGGAAGGCCGCGGAGGCGGCCGGGCTGTCGCCCAGCCGGGTGCATCAGCTGACGAAGGACGCCGACCTGGATGCCTTGGACGTCGTGCTGGGCGGGCTCCGAGCGGCGGCCTGGGCCAGCACCGGAGGACCCGGAGAACAGCGACGACGAGGAGCTCTCCGGCCGCGCGAGCGTCGCCGAGCGGCTGGTGGACGAGGTGGGATGGATCCGGCAGTGCGCCGACTGGATCGACCACCTGGACCGCGAGTCCTACCCGCCCGTCGCCGACCTCTGCCCCGAGGCCGACTTCCCCGACCGTGCGAACGTTGTGGTGGACTCCGCCCGGATCTCCGCGATCCTGCGCCGAATCGCCTTCGACGTGGACGAACTCGGCCGCGCCTGGAACGTACGACCTGACCGGCGTCTGTGTCGGCGACGACCCGCGGGCCGAGCGCCGCCGTCGGCTCGCCGAGTTGGACCTGGAGTACGCCGAGTTCACCCGCAGGAAGAACTTGCCGTGGCACTCCACCCAGCAGGGTGAGGCGCCCCAGGCCGCCTCACCCTGCTGGGTGGAGTGCCACGGCAAGACGGACCAGGACCCGTACACCGCGTACAACCCATTCCGTCCCCGGCGCGTCTGATCCGGCGCCACCCGCATTCCCGACGTCCGTCACCCGTCCGGCGACCGCTGGTACGCAGCCTCTCCCGTCTGGAGCCGTCCCGCCATGAGCACGCCCCCGCCCCCGACGGAAGCACCGTCCTGGCCGCACTGCGCCCATGGCGCCGACCCGGTCACCGATCCCGTCGGTTGCCGCGGCATCCACGTCCCAGGGCACACCGCCTGCCTTGCCCACCTGAACGACACCGACCGCACCGCGTACCTGACTGGTTTGGCACCGGGCGCCGACATCGACCACCGCGGCACCCCCTTCACTGAAATCCTCCTCGACCAGCTCTTGGCCGCCCTCACTGACCTCTCCACCCCGCACCCCCACTTCGGCACCGCCCGGTTCGAGAGGGCGCAGTTCTCCGGCGACGCCCGGTTCGACTGGGCACGGTTCTCCGGGGTCGCCCGGTTCGGCGGGGCGCAGTTCTCCGGGATCGCAGCGTTCGACAGCGCGCGATTCCCCCGCGGCGCCCGGTTCGACAAGGCACAGTTCTCGGGGGTCGCCCGGTTCGGCGGGGCCCGGTTCTTCGGCGTCGCCTGGTTCAGCAAGGCGCAGTTCTCCGGCGACGCCCGGTTCGACGAGGCCCAGTTCTCCGGCATCGCCTGGTTCCGCGGGACGCAGTTCTCCCGCGTCGCCCGGTTCGAAGGGGCGCAGTTCTCCGGCAACGCTGAGTTCCGCGAGGCGCAGTTCTTGACGGCCGGGAAGTGGGGGCCTCTGGTGTGTGACGAGAGGGTGGATCTGTCGGGTGCGGTGTTCGGGGCACCGGTGACATTGGAAATCGCTGCGAACCGGGTGTCGTGTGTGCGGACGCGCTGGGAATCGACGGCCACGGTGCGGGTGCGGCGGGCCAAGGTGGATCTCGGCTACGCGGTATGGACAGCCCCTGTCGCCCTCACCGCCCATCCCGCCCCCTTCACCGACCGCAGTGGTGCGCCTGTGGACGAGAGCCTGCTGACCGGCCCCGACCGGGTGCGGGTCACCTCGGTGCAGGGTGTGGACGCCGCGCACCTGGTCCTGACCGACACCGACCTGTCCGACTGCCTGTTCTCCGGCGCCTTCCACCTCGACCAGCTCCGCCTGGAGGGCCGCACCATCCTCGCCCCCACCCCCACCGGCTTCCACCGCCGAGGCATAGCCCCGATCCACTGGACCCGCCGGCGGACCCTGGCCGAGGAACACCACTGGCGCGCACAGACTGCCGGACAGCCACCCGTCCCCGCCGGCACTCCGCCAGAGCCCCGCCGGTGGCGTACCGGCCCGCACCACCCCGACCCCGCCCGCACACCTGACCCCGACGATGTCGCCGCCTTGTACCGGCAGCTGCGCAAGGCGTTCGAGGACGGCAAGAACGAGCCTGGCGCGGCGGACTTCTACTACGGCGAGTGCGAGATGCGCCGCCACGATCGCACCGGCACCCCGACAGCCGAACGCCGCCTGCTGTGGGCATACTGGGTGCTCTCCGGCTACGGCCTACGAGCCTCGCGTGCCCTGGGCTGGCTCGCCGCTGCCATGCTCACCACGATTCTGCTGCTGATGGCCTTCGGCCTGCCCGCCTCCTCTCCGAAGCAGGAGGCCACCGGCACCGTCCCGGCTGGCGGCGGCACCGTCACCTTCGTCATCGACAAGCAGGACCCGAAGAACCCCGTGAAGGACCGGTTCAGCACCAAACGCTTTGACAAGGCCCTGAGCGTCACCCTGAACTCGGTGGTGTTCCGTTCCAGCGGACAGGACCTCACCACCGCCGGCACCTACATCGAGATGACCTCCCGCATCCTCGAACCCGCCCTCCTCGCCCTCGCCGTCCTCGCCATCCGCGGACGCATCAAACGCTGACCGGCCCGACCCGAGAAACTGTTCGGCAAACTGAACACCCACCCGCTGTCCACCGAACCCTTACTCCCCGCGGCCGTATCTAGACCAACGAGCGCAGGGTCCGGAACAGCCCTTCGTGCTCCGTCCCCGAGGCCCGAGGAGGAAGCGGTGGGCCCGGCCTTTCAGGCCGGGCCCACCGCCGAAGGTACCGGCGTCGGAGCTATCGACTTCGTCCGCGCCCGGTCTCGGGCCCGTCCGGCCGCCGTCGGTGCGGCTGCTGCCCGGAGCTGGCGTCCTGGACCGGGCCGCGCTTCGCCTGGTCCGGCTTCCGGGTGACGGTGGTGCTGCGGGACCGCGCGGCCGACGCGGACGGCCGGGCCGCCGGCGGGGTGAGGCGCTGGGCGTCGGCGGGCAGCAGAATCGGGGCCGCGCTCTGCTCGATCCGGGCCATCCGTTCCGGCCACTCCCCGCCGAGCCCGCTGCTGGCCTCGCGCAGCCGCAGTTGGGTATCCACGAACCCCATGCTCTCCGCAGCCGCCAGGGGGCGGGTGCGTTCGGTCTCCACCGCGTCTCGCAGAGCCGGCGGGACGGCCCACCGCCCGGTGATGTCCAGGCTGTTGGTGTAGCGGGGCTTGCTCTCGCCACGGCGATAGACGCTCGCCAGGTCGACCAGGGCACCTCGGTCGACGCGGTCGGCCAGGTCGAGGGTGCCGCCGAAGGACTCGTCGACGTTGGCCTGGACGGTGAGACGTCCCTACCCCCGGTCGGCGAGCTGCTCGAAGTACCGGTTGACGATCCCCTGGTCGCTGAGCGCCTTCGGCACGCCCATGAACAGGCCCTCGATCCGGGCGCCGGACTGCCGGTAGGCCCGCATCTTGTCCTCCACGGCCTGCGCGTTCTGCGAGGTCTCCTGGATGATCGCGTGGAGCCCGTAGGATCGGACGTACTCCTCGGCCTGGGCCATCCAGGCCCGCCCGTCGGCCCGGGTGTAGGCGGCCATGAGGGTGTCGTCCTGCGCCATCAGCGCGTCGTAGGTCGGGTGGTAGGGCTTGTAGAGGTCGCTGTCGATGTCTGCGAACCCGCCGTGCCGGTTGAGGGCGGTCGCGACCATCTCCGTCACCTTGCTCTTGCCGGCGCCGGGCTGGCCGACGAGGAAGACCACGGTGGGCGTCTCCTGCGGCGTGCGTCCCTCCAGGAGGTCGGGGACGATCCGCTCGCGGAAGATCCGCTGGTTCTCCGCCTCCGATAACCGGTAGCGCTCGACTTCAACCGGGTCGATCACGCGGTTCCCTCCCGGACCTCGCGGGCGAGCCGCGCGTAGTGCTGCCGGGCGTTGGCGATCTGCTCCCGGTCGCTGGAGCGCAGCTCCTCGCGCTCGCGGGCGAGCCGGGTCTGGGCGGCGCGCGCCTCCTTGATGACCGCCTGGTCGGGGTGCGGCTTGGCCTCCTCTGCGGCGATGCGGGCGCTGTAGGCGCCGACCGCGCCGTTCACCGCCTCGATCGCGGCCTCGTACGCGGCCGTCTCCTCGTTGGACCAGTCATGCGGCTCCAACGCGTGCGTGATGGAGATTCCGTTGCTGGGTGTGGTCATGCAGGCCTCCTCAAAGACGCTGATCATTGTGGTGGACGAGGGCCATGCCGGGACGGTTCTCTCCCGTGTCGCCCGGACAGATCCTCGGCAGTTTCTTACGGATCACTGAGGCGCTGCGGCACGGGAGCCCCCTCGTTGTGAGGAGGAGCCCCGGGTTGGCGCGGTGGCTCGCCGGGCACCGTAGATCCGTGCACCGTCTACGCGTACGGCCCCGCCCGGTCCAAGCGCGGCGCGCCGGCGGCCGCGCTCACCCGGAGACCGGCCGCGGGTAGTCCTCCGTGCCAGCGTCGGCCCTGTGCTCCAGCTAGGGCAGGGCGGGCATGAGGATGGAGACGGTGACCTTCGGCCTTCCGACGGCGGACCGGGTGGCGTGCGCCTCGACCCGAACCTTCCCTCGCGACTGCGGCTTGACTCCTTAACCGCATCGGATGTCTGATCGTCGATCGGCACGGAACTCCGCTTGCGGTAACGCTCACCGGCGGCAACCGGCACGACGTCACCCAGCTCCTGCCGCTGCTGGACGCCGTCCCTCCGATCCGGGGACTTCGCGGACGCCCCCGCCGCAAGCCTCGGCGGCTGTACGCCGACCGGGGCTACGACTTCGACAAGTACCGCCGCCTGCTGTGGAAACGCGGCATCAAACCCCTCATCGCCCCACGCGGCGTCGCCCACGGCTCCGGACTGGGCAAGGTGCGCTGGGTGGTCGAGCGCACCTTCGCCTGGCTGCACCAGTTCAAACGACTCCGCACCCGCTACGAACGACGCGCCGACCTCCACCAGGGATTGCTGGAATTGGCCTGCACGATCATCTGTTTGCGACGCCTTTGAAAGGCTCTCCGCCGCCAGCAGTAGGATCCCGGCGCATGACGTCCCCTGCGCACGGCGACTCCGAGTCGTCCCGTCAAGAACCCCCTGGCGAACCCGGTGCTGCCGAGGGCGACGACGCGCTGATCGACATGCTGTGTACTCGCGCGTGGGACCCGGGCCGACGGTTCGACACGGCACCGGTCCCACGCTCGTGGATCGAGGAGCACTTCGGCCCGGAGCATTTGAATCGCATTCGGAGCCAGACTGTCGGCTCCAGCAGCAACGGGATGATCGTGCTCAAGTCGCAAGCCGAGGAGGTGGCGGTCTACTTCGCTGGCGCTCCGCGCGGACCGTTGTTTCCGCCGGTCACGCCACCTGAAGTCGAAGCCGCCGAGGAGATCATCGGGCGTCCGCTGCCGGCACTCCTTCGGAGGATCTACACCGAGGTCGGCGACGGCGGCTTCGGGCCTGACGGCGGTCTGGCCTCGCTTACCGACGGTCGGCGTGCTCCGGGGGACCTGATCGACTGGCCCTGTTCGATCACCCGGCACGAACGCGACCGTGCGGCAGGGCTGCCCGGCTCATGGCTGTACCTGGCGTCGGGCGGCTGCACGATGCAGTGGCATCTGTCATTGCTCGCAGCCGGCAACCCTGTGCTGCTCTATGACGCAGACGGCTGGGTGCCAAGCTGGGGCGAGGGCCCCCATGACGGCCTGCGCCACGCAACCAGATCACTGCGGCAATGGTTGTGGACCTGGGCCAGTGGCGGCGATGTCTGGGCCGCAGCACTCAGCCCCTCATAACCGATTCACAGAGCTACACTCAGCTCCGCTCAGCAACCTGGTCATTCTGAAACGATCAGTTATAGAGGCCGGCGTCGTGACTGATGGGCCGGCCGCCTCGTGAGCCCTTCTTCTTACGGTGTGCGGCCTGGTCTTTCTTCTCCGGGATGACTGCTTTGATGTTGCGTTTTCGCAGTAACTGCGGTTTCCGCGCGATGAGTAGGCATTGTCGCCGGCAACTGCGCCGGGTCTGGTGCGGGGACGGCCGACCGGGAGACGGACTCGCACCTTCTCGAGCACGGGGATGAACTGCGGACTGTCCGCGGCCTGCCCGGGGGTCAGGACGAACGCGAGCGGACGGCATCTGCGGTCCGCCGCGAGATGAATCTTGCTGGTGAGGCCGCCCCGGGACAGGCCGAGCAGGGCTTGCTTTAGGCGGAGCTTGCGTCGGCGCCGGATGCGCCGGCGATCGGCCTGTCCGTTCTGTTCCTGACTGCCGCCCCTTTTTGCCGGGCTGTCTCCTGCTCCTGCGCGGCTTCCTCCAGGGCCGACATGAGGTGTTTGCTGACGCGGAGCCCTGTGGCGTCGTGGTGGGCACGGACCGTAGTGGAGTCCACGCTGACCAGCGACAAGTCTGTTTGCTCCGCGCGGGCTGCCTGAGCGATCAGGCCTTCCAGCAGGGCGGTGAACACACCGGCGTCCCGCCAGACGCGGAAACGTCCGTAGACGGTGGCCCATGGGCCGAACTCGGCAGGCATCTCCCGCCACTGACCGCTGGAGCGGAACCGCCAGATCACCCCCTCGAACTGTTCCCGCAAACGCTCCGGATACGGGCCGTACCTACCGATCGGCAGATACGGATCGATGAACTTCCACTGAGCATGGGTGAGTTGCCTACGCGTCACGACCACAGTCCTACCGGGTTCCACCCCACGAAGAGCACAGAATCAGGCAGATGATCACGACATCACACAGGCCCTAGCTGCAAACCCGGGAGGCGTGTCGCATCATGGGCGGCAGTCCGGCGTATCCAGAAACAGCGGAGCAGACATCACGACACGGTGAACACCCTGCACACCGCCGCCACATCCGGCAGGCTGGCCCGATGCGTACCACGACCACGCTCATAGCCACCGCCGCCCTTGCACTCGCCCTCACCGCATGCGGCACTGCTGACAACCCGCCCTCGACGCCCTCGGACAAGCAGGGCGCCGAGGCCGCCACCGAGAAGCCGGCCACGCTCTCCCCCGATGCCCAGGCCAGCATCCGCGCCGCCGCCGACCTCCCTCAGGACCCCACCGCTGACGCCCGCAAGGCGTACCTCGACGCGCTGAACGCGATCGACCGACGGATCATCAAGCCCGGCAAAGAGGACCAGGCCGTGAGCCGCGGCATCAACCAGTGCGGCAGCATCAAGACCACCCAGGACGAAGCCAAGCTCGCGAAGACCGCGCTGGAACGGTTCACCGTCGACACCCGCCTCCCCGATATCGCCAACGCCGCCACCGGCAAGGCGATCAACAAGGCCGTGCATACGCACCTCTGTCCCGACTTCTGACCCGAACTCTCCATGCAGGCTGGCCCGTCCGCCCGGCTCCTCGGACGGGCCTTCGCATTCCCGCAGGTGACCATGGCCAGGACACCCCGCCCGTTCGAAGAAGACGACGAGCAGCAGCTTCGGGACCTCCACGGCCAGGGCTTCGGGCGGGACCAGATCGCCCGCCTCCTGGACCGCAGCAGCTACACCATCACCGTCCACGCCGAGAAGCTCGGCCTAGCTGTATTGATCACGAGCGTTGTTGACACTGGTCTGTTCTTGATCATGGCGAAGACCTCCGGTGTGGTGGGAGCTGTCTAGGAACTCACCGCACGGAGGTCTTCGTGTCCCACCGTAATGCCCGGCTCACTGTCTTCGGTAGGAGACTGCTGGTCGAACGTGTCTGCTCAGGCCGTCCGGTCGCCCATGTGGCCGCGGAAATGGGCATCTCCCGGGCCACGGCTCACAAGTGGATCCGCCGGTGGCGGGCCGAGGGTGACGCGGGCCTGCACGACCGGTCGAGCCGGCCACGTACGACGCCGCACCGGACCGCGGCCGCGGTCGAAGCCCGCGTCTGCGAGCTGCGGCAAACCCGCAAACTCGGTCCGGCCCGGATCGGCCCGATCCTGGGCCTGCCCGCCTCGACCGTCCACCGGATCCTGACCCGTCACCGGCTCAACCGCCTGGTCTTCATCGATCGCCCGACCGGCACGGTGATCTGCCGCTACCAACGAGACCGGCCCGGCGAGCTGATCCATGTCGACGTGAAGAAGCTCGGCCGGATCCCCGACGGCGGCGGTCACAAAGTCCTGGGCCGCCAGGCCGACCGGGTCACCCGCAGCAGCGTGGGTTTCGACTATGTGCACTCCGCCGTCGACGATCACAGCCGGCTGGCCTACAGCGAGATCCACCCAGACGAGAAGGTCGCGACCTGCGCGGGCTTCCTGGCCCGCGCGGCCGCGTTCTTCCAGGCCCAGGGCATCACCCGCATCGAACGGGTCTTGACCGACGACGCCTGGGCCTACCGCAAGGGCCTGGCCTGGAAAAACGTCCTGGCCGGCCTCGGCGCGACCGGCAAACTCACCCCTGCCTATCGGCCACAGACCAACGGCAAGGTCGAACGCTTCAACCGCACCCTGCTCGACGAATGGGCCTACATCCGGCCCTACACCTCGAATGACGAGCGCACAGCGGTCCTGACAGACTTCCTCCAGACCTACAACCACCACCGCTGCCACACCGCACTGGACGGACACCCGCCCATCAGCCGCGTCAACAACCCTGCGGGTCAATACGGGTCTGTCAATCGAACGGTGTAACGAGGGTGGTTGGGGTTACTGTCGGACTGCGGAGAGCCGGCCGTCGAAGGTGATGTCGAAGGCGTTCAGAGCGGTCTTCCAGCGCAGGGTCCAGCGGGTCTGCCCCCTGCCGGTCGGGTCGAGCGACATGATCGCCATGTAGATGCATTTCAGGGCGGCGGTCTCGTTGGGGAAGTGTCCGCGGGCCTTGACCGCCCGCCGGATCCTGGCGTTCACCGACTCGATCGCGTTCGTGGTGCAGACGATGCGGCGGATCTCGGTGTCGAAGCGGAGGAACGGCGTGAACTCCTCCCACGCGTTCTCCCAGAGCCGGACGATCGCCGGATACTTCCTTCCCCACGTGTCGGCGAACTCGGCGAACCGTTCGAGCGCGGCCTCCTCGGTCGCGGCGGTGTAGACGGGCTTGAGGAGTTTGGCGATCTTGTCCCAGTCCTGGCGGGCTGCATAGCGGAAGGAGTTCCGCAGCAGGTGGACCACGCAGGTCTGCACGACCGTCCTCGGCCAGACGGTCTCGACCGCGTCGGGCAGGCCCTTCAGCCCGTCGCAGACAAGCATGAGGACGTCGTTCACGCCGCGGTTCTTGATCTCGGTCAGGATGTGCATCCAGTGCTTGGCGCCCTCACCGCCGTCCCCGGCCCACAAGCCCAGAATCTCGCGCCGGCCCTCCCCAGTGACGGCCAGAGCCACATAGATCGGCCGGTTGGCGACGGCTCCGTCGCGGATCTTCACGTGGATCGCGTCGATGAACACCACCGGATAGACCGGGTCGAGGGGCCGGTTCTGCCACTCGGCCATCCCGTCGAGGACCTTGTCGGTGATCGTGGAGATCGTCTGGCGCGAGACATCGGCGCCATAGACCTCGGCGAGATGGGCCTGCACCTCACCGGTGGTCAGGCCCTTCGCAGACAGCGAGATGACCATCTCGTCCACCCCGGTCAGGCGCTTCTGCCGCTTCTTGACGATCTTCGGCTCGAACGAGCCGTCCCGGTCACGGGGCACGGATATCTCCACCGGCCCGACATCGGTCAGCACGGTCTTCGACCGGGTGCCGTTGCGGGAGTTGCCGCCGTTCTTCCCGGCCGGATCGTGCTTGTCATAGCCGAGATGGTCGGTGATCTCACCCTCCAGGGCGGACTCCAGCAGCCGCTTCGTCAGCTGCTGCAGCAGCCCGCCCTCGCCGGTCAGCTGCACTCCCTCGGCCTGGGCCCGGGACACCAGCTCGTCGATCAGCCGGTCGTCCACCGCCTTCGCCGGCTGAGGCCCGTCTGCCTCGCTGATCTCGGTCTCGGCCACGTTCTCACTGGTCATCGGTGCATCCTCCATGATCGGGAGTTACACCGAACGATTTACAGTCCCGTCAATACACCTAGACCGTCGGGCGGGGGAGGCGGTACTCGTATTTGCGGGGGCGGAGGTCTTCTTCGGCTGGTTCCCAGTCGGTGTAGTGGGTGAGTGTCCCGCCGCTGGGGAGGTAGTCGTCGGTGGTGGTGTCGATCTTGATGTCGCTGACGACGTAGAGGTCGACGGTGTTGTCCTTGTTCCGGGCGTGGAGGACTTCGTTGATGGTCAGTTCGACGCTGGTGGCGGCGCCGGTGGTGCCCTTGACCTCGACGTGGCGTTCCTCGGTGCCGCGGGTGCAGTGCAGGTCGTAGGGCTTGCCGAGCTTTTCGACCGTCCAGCCCTGGGCTTCGTAGTGCGCGATCGCGAGGTCTTCGGCGTACTCCTCGATCCTCTTGCGCTTCTTGGGGTCGGAGATGTAGCCGGCTCCGCGGCGCCGGCGCTGGGGCTTGTTCTTGCTCTCGACCTGCTCGGCGGTGAAGCCCGGGGAGCGGTCCAGGGGGACGTCGTCGGGCTGGTCGGTCGCGAAGGGGATGCCGGCGAGGTCGAGGAGGCGCTGGGCGGGCATCTGGACGATCTTGCCCATGCCGCGGTCGGTGCCCGAGCGGCGGATCGCGTCGCTGCCGGCCTCGGTGAGCGGGCCTGTGGGGCCCAGGGGGACGTGGTCGAGCTTGGCGAGGGGCTCGATGCCGAAGCGCTGGGGGTACTTCAGGCGCTGTTCGGCTTCCTCGTCGGGCCAGTGCCAGGAGGTGCCTTCGTAGAAGCCGCCGCGGACCTGGAAGAGGTAGAGGGTGGCGGTGTCCTGGAGCCAGACGGGGAGCTGGACTCGCGGGGAGGCGCCGGTGGCGAGGACGGCGAACTGGGGGGTGACGTGCTCGTACTCGGGCTTCTTCTCGGGGAATCCCCAGGTGAGGGTCTCGATGCCGTGGACGAGGTTGCGCTGCGACTCGGTGCTCTGGCCGACGTGGACCATGACGAACGTCGAACTCTTCATACCCATGCAGCCCATCATAGACGCAGTCTTATCGAAAGCTGGGTAGTTTTTTATTTTGACAGCCTGCTCTAGGGTGGTGGTTGGACCGCCGGCCTGTCCTGGGTCGGGCATCGCCCACACGGCGGTCGACCCTTGTTCCACAACCCCATGGTCCGGAGACAAGCGGCGCGCGCAGGTAAGGGCCCCTGTACGAGAGCCAGTCCGGGCCGCCGAACCATGTCCGCGAATCGCGGACGGGTGGGGTCCGGACGGACAGCGGCACGTGCAGCAGCACGGTTCGCCTCCCCGTTCATTCCGCGGCAAGTTGACTATCGGGGGACAGTGCCTTGGTGCTCACGGCGTTACGGACGGAGGCGAGTTCGTTCAGAAGCGCGAGAGCACCGTTGCGGATCTGGGCGGCGGTGTGAGGAGGGGATACCGCCGCTCCGGCGGGGATGTCGCCGGACAGGGCCGGGTGCAGACGGTGCAGCTTGGCGGCGAGGGCTGGGCCGTCGAGCCGGGCGGTCCAGGAGAGCAGCGTCTTGGCACTGGCGAGGGTGGTGAGCGAGGGCCAGGTGTCGTTGAAAGCGGTGAGGTCCGCGACGGCTCCGCGAAGCCGCCGCTCGTTTTCGCGGGCCCATTCGTCTGCGGCCCGGTCACGGGCGCGGTCGGCGCGCTGGAGTTCGGGATAGCGGTCGCCGCGATAGGACGCGGCGTCGCGCTGCAGCCGCACATAGCGGGACTTGGCGCTGGAACGGCTGGTCAGGCCGAGATGGTCGGCGATCTCCTGCCAGGACGCCGAACGGGCGCGGGCGGCCCGGGTCAGGCCGCGCTCCAGGGTGTCGAGGGCCGCCCGAGCTTCGTCAAGGAGGGTGAGCGCCGCGAGGACATCCCCGGCGGGCACCTCCACCTGCTCCTCGGCGGCCGTGCGGACGGCATGCATCACCCGGACCGGGTCCAACAGGGTCCGCCCCTCGCCGTACTTCGCCCGCAGGAGGCCCTCCGCATGCTGCCGGAGCTGCTCACGGGCCTCAGGATCGATCGCTGCCATGCGGCGCAGCATGACAGCAGGATCCATGCGTCCGCGAATCGCGGACGCGGGTTGATGATCGCCGTCGAGCCGAGGAACGGCGTCGACCCTGCACGCCAACGGCCTTGCACAAGATCGTCCGCGATTCGCGGACGAGGAGTGGAGTCCGCTGGTCCAATAGGGCCAGCCGTACGTCCCGCCCGGGGCGCCCTCTGGCTCGTCGGCCGGACCGGCCACGCGTGCCGTGTGGCCGGTCTTCGGCTGCCTCGGCCGGCGCCTCACGGAGCAGGCGCAGTGAAGTAGCCGGGGGAGGGCACAGCGACCAAGACTGTCCCGGCCGCCGCCAGAAGGGAACGGGCCCCCAAGCTGCCCAGAGATCCCGTGCGGCACAAAGCGGCAACTGCATTTGGCTACTCGTCGCAGGCGCCCGCCTCGCCCGGATAGGGTCGGTCACAGCCCGCGCCGATATGGCGTGCGCTTGCAAAGCCCGGTGCCCAGCGCTCCGGGGGCAGTACCACCGGGCCGCCCTACACGCCGTTCTGCTGGCGTCTCCCCGTCCGAGTGCGTGGGTTCACCGACACCGGCAACGAACTCCCCAGGCCGCAGGAAGCCTGCCGAGCAGGTGTCTAGTCTGTGGGGGTGTCTGCTCACGTTCATGCCCTGGCCCACAAACCGCTGACAGTCTTAGCGGTCGCTGACTTCATCGGCTACCCATCCGAACCACAGGTCCCTGAGGAAGCCGTCGAGGAAGTGGTGGAGCGGCGGGGATGGAGCTGGGCGGACGACCTTGTCTGTGAATCCCTGCTCACTGATCACGGCCACGTACTGTTCAGCGAGCGTCACGTGCCCTTCGGGTTCCCTGGCACACGCCACTTTCTGGTCTTCGGCGAGGTCTACCCCGTCGACAAGGACGACGACGAGATGGCCAATGGTCCGTGGCTGTTCCCCCTCTTGGACGACTGGCAGAAGCAGCCGGGCTGGACCGGGAAACGACCGGCCACGGTGGAGGACTGCGAGGGCGTCCTGACGCGCGCCGCTCAGGCCGTGACCGTGTGCCTGGGCTCCACCCCGGAACGCACGATCGTGTCGGACGCTGCCGTCGTGACCGGTCCCGCCATGACCCACCGGATCTGGCGCACCCCCTCCCATGCCCTTGTCCTCGGACCCCACGCCGACAACGGCCCCTACGGCTACCTCACCCACCTTCAGTTGTCCCTCACAGCGCTGGCCTGCGCACCGGACCTGCCGCCGGCACACGACACCGACGCCTTGAACCGCTGGATTACCGACCACGTCGACTGGTGACCCCGCCGTTGACGGCAGAGCCGGTTACTGGGCCTCTCCCGGCCCGTTGGCGACGCATGCCTTGCCGACACGCCCACGGCTGAACGCAGCAGGCTTCACCACGGCGGTGACTTCCCGGGCGGCCCTGGGAACCGTGCCTCCCACGGTGACAGGGGAGGTGGAGCAGGCGGCCCGTCCGTGGCACGTGCGAAAGGGGCGCGGACGGGCTCCGCTTCCGATCACCCCTGACCGGCCGCCCGGGCGACCGCCGACAGGCCGCACCACAGACCTGCTGATGTCCATTAGCCAGTCGTGTTGGCAGGGCGACCGTCCGGGCGCGCTCCAGCAGTCCGTGACCGCCAGGCCGAGGCCGTCAACGTCACATCTCCGGCTCCGACGGCTTCACCGACGAGCCGGTCACAGGCTGCTCCCCGCGCCCGCGGGGATGGACCCGTCGCCGTGGCCGACCGGATCCTAGTTCTCGACTGCTCCCCGCCCCCGTGGAGATGGCCCCAAGTCCGGCCCCGCCATGTTCAAGGGCAGAACCTGCTCCCCGTCCACGCGGGGATGGTCCTGGGCCGACGCCCCAACCGTCGGCGCGGGGGCTGCTCCCCGCGCTCGCGGGGATGGACCCAGCAACGCGTGAACGCTGAATCGGACTCGGGAGGCCGGCGTGAGTCACGTCGAGGTGTTCGACGGCGTCGGGTGTGGGTGGACGCGGCACAACGACCCGGACGTGGCGGCCGGTTCGGTGAGGACGGTGGAGGACGCCGCCCGGTGGCCGATCTCCCACCCGCGGTGCCGCCGGGCGTTCGGTCCCCGCCCTGACGTGGCGTGACGGGTGGTGGGCGTCTGTCAGATCAGCCCCTGTCGCATCGCGTAGGCCACCGCGCGCGACCGGTTGCGCAGTTGCAGCCGGGTGATGACGGCGTGCAGCACGTTCTTGATGGTGCGTTCGGAGTACGAGAGCTTCGCGGCGATGTCCGCCGTGTCGTAGCCCTCCGCGACCAGGCGCAGCACGTCCACCTTGCGTGCTCCGAGGCCGGTCAGGTGCAGTCCGCGCGGGGCGAGGACCTGCCCCTGGAGCCGGCCGACCTCCTCCAGGAGGCGCCCGACCAGGTCGGAGGGGAGGTGCCCGTTGCCCTTCGCGACTGTGCCGATGACGTGCACCAGGTGCTCGGGGGTCGCCTCCGCACGCCGGATCACCCCCGCGGCCCCGCACTCCGCCAGGTCCACGATGGACTTCTGCTCGATCACGGCGGCGACGAGGACGGGGCGGGCCGTGCCGGTGCGGGTGATGTGCCGCAGCAGCCGCAGCACGTCCTCGTCGACCGCGTCGACCACGAGCACGACGACCTCGGGCGCAGGGTCGGCAGTCTCGCTCCATTCCGTCAGGGCGATCTCGGGGCGGGGACGTAGCTGGCTGGTCACCCCGGCCTGCGTGATCGGGTCTCGCGTGTGCACGGCGACGGCGATGCGTTTCGTGGTCATGAGGGGCTTCTTCGGTGGAGGGGCGGCAAAGGACTGGGGCCCGCCGTAGTGGCGGGCCCCAGTGCGGTGAGGGCGTACTCGCCGGAGGATGGCGGGTGGCGGCTGCCCGAAGGGTCAGGCGGGGGGCCTGTGCGAACAGCTGCGCCCGTCGTAGACCTGCTGGACGGTGAAGATCCGGGGGAGGCCGCACGTGATGCACTCGCTCTGCCAGGGCTTGGTCCAGGATTCCGGGTATCGCGAGGTGGGGGTGAGACCGGCTTCTTCCATGACGGCCCATGCCTCGTCTCGCTGTTCGGAGGAGGCTTGGGGGCTTCGCTGGTAGTACCGCGCATCGTTCCCGATCGGGGCGTGGCCGCCGATCAGCATGCCGAGGCTGTACCACCGCTGTCCTGCCTTCGCGGTCACCGTTGGGCTGTCCTTTCAGGCGTGAGGCGGACCTGGTTGTCGTGGACGAATGCTGTGGCGCCGATCGCGAGGGCTTGCAGGCTCAGGAGCACGCGGGCCCGTCCTCGCTCGGTAAGGGCTGCTGCTGCGGCGGTCGTCGGCAGGACGCAGACCTCGGCCCGCCGATCGCGGTAGACGAGGCGAGCCGCTTCCTCGGCCAGAAGCGGCCGGGTGACCACCGTGTGCGTGATGACCTGACGGCGCCGCGTCTGGACGTACTGCACAGCTGCCTGGCGCTGGATCGGCAGGCCGCTGGGTAGGCCGGTGAGGACCGCTCGGGCTGCATCTTCTACGTCTTGGGCGTCCTCGACCGCGCCGGTGGGGATGGACAGGAGGCCGCAGGTCCGTACGAGGACGAGACGGTCGGCGCCGACAGGCACCAGCACGCCGACGCCGACGACGGGGGGCCGCCAGTTCTCGTAGGGAACCCGCTGCCGGACAGGGGCCGGGGGCGATTCGGGCAGCACGGCTGTCACCGGCTCTTCGTGAGGGCCACGAGCTCGGCCAGGTGCTCCGGGCTGCTGGTGCCGGGGACCGGGGCGACGTGGGGGCCGAGCGTGAGGAGCCAGGACAGAGCGGCCCTCGCGCCCCTGCCCGCAGCGAGCTTTCCGGCGTTGAGCGGCCGGTACGGGACGTACGGGATGTTCTGGTCCCGGCACACGATGACCATGGGGTCGTCCGGCTCGGCGGCGTTGAGCACGTTCTGCACGGCGGCGATCGGGGCGTGCTTCCTGGCGAGCTGGAAGTCATCGACGGTCACCTTGGACAGGCCGATGTGCCCGATCTTGCCTTCGCTCTGGAGCGCGGCGAGCGTGCCGATCTGGTCGGCGATGGGGACGTGGGGGTCGATGCGGTGCAGGTAGCACAGCTCCAGACGCTCAAGGCCGAGACGGCGGAGGCTCGCTTCGACTCCGGCGCGCAGGTAGGCCGGGTGCCCGAGCGGCACCCATTCGTTGGGTGCCGGCCGGACCATGCCGACCTTGGTCGCGAGGAGCAGCTGGTCGGGGTAGGGGTGGAGGGCGTCCTTGATCAGGTGCTCGACGGTGTGGGGGCCGTAGGCGTCGGCGGTGTCGATGTGGCTGATGCCGTGGGTGTGCACAGCCTTGTGGAGGACTCGGAGGGCGCGGCCGCGGTCGGCGGGGTCACCCCAGGTGCCGGGGCCGGTGAGGCGCATGGTGCCGAAGCCGAGGCGGGAGACGGTCTTGCCGGCGATGTCGATGGAGCCCGCAGGCGGGGTCATGGTCACGCTCCGACCGCCTTGAGGGCCGCCTCGACGGCGGTCTGGACGACGAGGCGCTGCTCGTCGGCGCTGCTGCCTACCACCAGATGGTCCACGTGATCCTCCGCCAGCAGGCGGTGGACGTGCTCGTCCACGAGCGCCCGGTAGCGGGGGTCGTAGAAGTGCTCGGTGGCGACGGGCATCTCGGGGTCGAGGCGGGTGGCGATGCACAGGTCGTACTTCGGGGTCTGGGTGGCGACGAGGATCCGGAGTCGCTCGACCGCGTCGGAGTTGACCGGCTCGCCGCGGTACTCCAGGGCGGCCATGTAGTACGCGAGGGCGTCGTGGACCGCGCGGTCGGCCAGGACGACCTCTGCGCTGATGCCGATCTCGATCTCGTTCGCGATGGCCGTGGCGATGATCCACTCGGTGGACGTCTCGGTGTGCCGCTGCATCTTCGGCAGGCCGATCTCGGCGGCCCGCCGGCCGAAGCCGCCGGTGCGGCCGACAGTGACGCCCTGGCCTCGCAGCTCCATCTCGATGCGCTGGACGAGGGTGGTCTTGCCGGTGGAGTGCGTGCCCAGGACGCCGATGCGGAAGGGGGTGGTGGTCACCACAGGGTGGGCTCCTGTTCGGGTTCGGGGGCGCCCGGCAGGCCGGGCGGTACGGCCGCGGCGATGAGCTGGCCCCAGGTGTCGTAGTGGGTGGCCATGGCGAGGAGGAGCTGCGCCGTGGCGAAGGCGTCGAACGTGGCCCGGTGGCGCTGGCCGGGGGCCTCGCTCAGGTCGGGCCGGGCGTGCTCGATCAGGGCGTCGAGCGAGTACTTGCGCAGGCCCGGGTAGGTGACCTTGGCCAGCCGGAGGGTGTCGATGACTCCGGCCGGCCGCCACTTCGGCAGGTGTGCGGCGAGTGCGCGGTAGTCGACGTGCGCGTTGTGGGCGGCGATCCACGCGGTGCCGAGGAACGCGTGGATCTCGTCGGCGATCTCCTCCCAGCCCGGCTTCCCTTCGAGGACCTGGTTGGTCAGGCCGTGCACCCGGGCCGCGAACGGCGTCACCGGGCGGTGGGGCTTGCTCAGCCACCAGCCGGCGGTGCTCTTGTCCAGGTGGCCGTCGCGGACGGGCAGGGCAGCGACCTCGACCAGGTCGGGCGGGTTGGTGCCATTGCCCTCGACGTCGACGACGAGGAGCGCGGGCCAGGAAGAGAAGTTCATGCCGGTGTCGGTCCGTTCTCCGCCTCCCAGCCGATGGGGGCCCGGCCGTGCTGGCGGTGGTGGTGGGGCTTCGTGCGGTCGTGGCACTGGTAGCCGAAGCCGTGCTGGAGGTAGTAGCGCGGCGGCTCGTCCAGTCCCTCCACGACGATGGCACGCTCGTTGACCTCGACCTCACCGACCGCGCCGAGCCCGCGGGCCTCACGCGTCACCGCCTGCGGGTCCGGCATGGTCCAGGCGCCGGCGCAGCGGGCGATCTGCTCGGGCGGGCAGATGTCGCACAACTCCCGGATCCCGTAGTGGCCGTTGTAGTCCGCCTCCCCGTGGGCGTAGGCGACGCCGCAGGACGTCTTGCGGAACAGGGCGCCCCACGAGCCGTCGCCCTCGAAGGCGCCGAGAATCCGCTGTTCGGCCTCCGCCGGCATGATCTTGCGCCGGGCCGTCTCGTCGTAGGGCATCGGCAGGCCGTGCGCCTCGTAGTAGGAGGCGATCTCGTTGCGGAAGAACAGGCCGGTGAAGACGGTCGCGTGCGCATGCCGGGACAGCTCACGGGCCCGAGCGATGTCGGCGTCGGAGTCGTTCAGGCCGGGCACGATGGGACGCCAGTACAGGACGGTGCGGTACCGCTCGGCGTGCTCGTAGAGGGTCCGCAGGCTCTGTGCGGCGATGGCGGAGTCGACCGGCTCGATCTTCGGGTTGGAGATGTTCGAGTGCGTCACCAGGACGGTCAGGCGCAGGTTGGTGAAGGAGTTGAGGACGGCGCAGTCCTCGGGGGTGACGCGCCAGCGGGTGATGACCAGGACGTGGTTGGTCAGGCCCCGGCCGTCGAGCTGCCGCAGCACGTTGAACAGGTGCGGTTTCACGACGGGCAGCATCGGGTCGGTGGCCCGGTTCAGGAGCTGGATCGGGGTCCGGTGCTCGCGGAAGTAGGGGTGGCCGACCAGGCGGGCGACGGCGTCCTCGTCGCTCATCAGGCGGCGCGGCACCTTCATGGCGAAGTTGTCGAAGAGGTGGCGGACGCAGTACCCGCACTCCAGCGGGCAGCCGACGATCCAGTTCGCCGACAGGCCGGATTTGCGGTACTCGATGACGTCTGCGAGCTCGGGCTTCATGGTGCTGATCGCCTCGGCGGGCAGGATCGGCAGCGCGCGGCGGCCGGGGGCGGAAGTGCTCATAGCGTCTCCAGGGTCAGGCGTCAGCGGGCGCTATCTGGGCGGGAAGGAGCGGGGCGAGGAGCCCGCTGCGGCGGGCGCCGTACCAGGTGCCGAAGTCACGGCGGGCGGAGTCCGGGTCGTCCGAGGTGTGGACCAGGTTGCGCACGAGCCGCTTCTCGGCGGACGCGGCCGTCAGGCTGTCGGTGCCGAGGTCGCCGCGGATGGTGCCGGGGGCGGCGTGCGGCGGGTCGAAGTGGCCCAGGAGGTCACGCAGCCGGGAGTGAATACCGGGGGCACCGTGGGCGAGCGCGACGACGACCTGGCGGCCGGCGTACTCCGCCTCCAGGCACGCGGGGATGTCCCGGCCGGGGAACCAGTCGGCGTCCACGAGCAGGTCCCAGTAGTGCACGTTGATCTGCCACTGCTGGACCGTGACCTGCTGCCGGTTGGTGACCGTGGCACCGGCGGCGGCGATCCGCTCCAGGACGTCGTCGGCAAGGCCACGCTCGACCGCGTCGGGCTTGCACAGCACCACCGAGATGTTCTCGAAGTCGCAGACCGGCGCCGGGCGCCCGGCGCCGAACCAGGTCGCGAGGTCGCGGCGGGCGGCGGCCGGGTCGTCCGAGGTGTGAACCAGGTTGCGGACAAGTCGCCGCTCGGCGGTCGCCGCCGCGATGCTGTCGCTGCCGAGGTCGCCGCGGATGGTGCCGGTGACCGCCTGGGCGGGGTCGGTGTGGCCGATGAGCCGCCGCAGCCGCGCGTGGATGTCCGGGCCGCCATGGGCGAGCGCGACGACGACCGGCCGGCCGACGAACGCCGCTTCGAGGTAAGCGGGCCGGTCGGCGGGCGCGCGTCCGGGGTCGGTGAGGGTGTCCCGGTAGGCCACGTGGACCTGCCAGGGCTCGGCGACGACGTCGGTGCGGGCGCTCACGGAGACCCCGGCGGCGGCGATCCGCTCCAGAACGCCGTCCACGAGGTTGCGCTCGACCGCGTCGGGCTTGCACAGGATGACGGCGAGCCGGGTGAAGTCGATGTCCTCGCCGACCACGGCACCACTCGGGGGCTTCCGGCTCACAGCGCGGTCACCGCCTTCCTACAGGCGGCCCAGCGGTGGGCGAGGAGCCAGCGCAGGCCCGGGTGGAGGGCGTCGAGCACGTCGCGGGTGACGGCTTCCGGCTCGCCGTACTGGATCTGCCGGTACGCCTCGAACAGGAGCAGGACCTGCTGCCAGTAGGCGGGGAAGCCGAGGTGGGCAATCTCGGCGGCTCTGTAGTCCCGGGTGTTGGTCCGCAGCAGCTCTTCGTGCACCAGGAGCTCGGTGATGGTGTCCGGGCTCGTGCTGTGCGGCATGACCGGGAAGTCGAAGTCGGGCGCGGTGGGGCGCTGCTGCGCCTCGTCCAGGACCCGCTTGACCCGCTCCATGTTCGCCTCGTTGACGTGTGCGGAGCCGATGGTGTGGGTGTAGCTGCCGAGTTCCAGGCCGAGCTGGATGGCCGCGTACTCCTGGATCATCGTGAAGGAGAAGACGTCGGAGAGCAGGCCGCAGTCGAGGTCGTTGGCCCGCATGTGGCAGACCATGTGCAGACGGCCGCTGCGGACGAGGAGGTGCAGGCCGGCCAGGCACGCCATGTCGATGTTGTCGGGGATGGCGTGCTCGTCGGGCGAGAACACGGGGAGGTAGCCGCGCTTGCTGTCGCTCTCGGTGCGCAGCAGGTCGAGGACCCGGTCGAAGGAGGACAGGGTGTCACCCGCGGCTGGGGTGAAGAGGGTGTGGCCGTAGGCGGAGCCGCCGAGGTGGACGCCGTCGGCGGAGCTGGACCGCATGGAGGGGGCGTAGTAGCCGATCATCTCCAGGTCGCGGCGGCCGGCGAGGTACCAGAGGGCTTCGGCGAACTGGAAGACCGGGTTGGCCTTGCGCTCGGCGAGGTAGGGGAGTCGCTGGCGGGGGTCGGGCAGCCGGAAGGTGACCCCGAGGACTTCGCGGGCCGCGTTCCCGCGGGCGTCGATGTGGTGCTCGGGGGACTGCGAGGCCAGCCTCAGGAGGTCGAGGTAGGCGCCTTCGACCGACTGATAGGTGGGTGGGGTGAGCATGTGTCTCCAAGTCTGTGCAGGGCCGTGGCTACGGCCGGTACCGACATGGGCGTGATGCGGCCAGGGCAGGGGCAGTCAGCGTTTTCTCCTGGCCGGGCGGAACTTCGTTCCGGCCTCGGTGAGGAGCCGGTGGACGGTGCTGTACGACCAGTCCGTCACTGCGGCGATGCCGCGGATCGTGATGCCCTTCTCGTACAGTTCGCGCAGCTCGGCGGCGACCCGTGTCCGTTCGGGCCCCTTGGGCAGGGGGTCTTTGCGGGGCTTCCTCCGGCTGCCCCGGTCAGGCATCCGCGGGCGTCTTCTCGGAGGTCTGGGCGGAGATCGTGACGTGGGCGTAGTCGAGGACCTCCATGAACTCGCGGCTCTCCGGGCTCTGGGACTCCTGGGAGCGGAAGGCCCGGGTGACGGTCCAGAAGGGGCGGACGGCCGGACGCTCCATGAGGGCGCGGGCCCGCACGCCCAGCTCGTCCAGGTCGCACAGCCCCAGCTCGTAGAAGGTCTGGGTGAGACTGATCTGCCGGTTGACCCGTACGTACTCGGCCATCTGCTCGGCAGACCTGTCGTCCTTGGCCCAGATCTCCTGGTGCTGGGGGTCGGTCGCGATGTCGGCGAGCAGCCGCTGGTGCAGAGCCGCGATACCGAGCTGGAGCCGCTGCTGGTGCTGGAGCCTGGAAAGCGCGGCTTCCGCGCCGTGCCGCTCGGTGGCGTGCTGGATCGCCTCCCTGTGGTGCTTGTCGGCGAGGTCCTGGCGCTCCTGGTGCCGGCGCTCGGCACTCAGAGAGGCGAAGACGGTCGCTCCGGCGGCGAAGGCGATGGCGTGGCTGAGCTTCATGATTCGGCCTTCCGTGGGTCGGGTTGCTGGGGTGGAGCTGGTACGGGGAGAGAGCGCGGGACGGTGCCGTGGCATCGGTCGCGGGCGGGCGGCACGCGACTGCTCTTCGGCAGGCCGCGGCGGTCTAGAGGGTGGTGCGGACCTGGTCCAGGACGGCTTCCTGCGGGTCGCGGACGTAGAAGGCGCGGCCGGCAGGGCCGTCTCGGTCGGTCACAAGGCCGTCCCGGATGACTCCGTGCAGCGCCCGGGGGACCGCCTCGACGTCGAGGCCGTGCCGTTGGGCGAGGATGCCGGTGGGCAGCGCGTCGCCCGGCCGGTGTTTGCCCTCCCGGATGCCGTCGCGGACGGCCCGGTCGAGGGCGACGTCGAACGGGTGCTGCTCTCCAGGGCCCAGGCGGTAGCGGTGGCCCCGGTAGCTGTAGGCGATCTCGCCTTCGAGGTCCAGCCGCCTCAGAGCGGACGTGAGGGACGTCTCGGTGATGCCGAGGACCGCCGAGAGATCCGCCAGCGTCGGCAGCTTCGTCCCGGCGGGAAGCGCCGTCACGTGCGCGCGGACCATAGCGAGGTGGAGCGCGTGCAGCTGGGCTTCAGGGGCCTGGTGCTCGGCCGCCGCCCGTAAGAACTCGATGGGCAGAGTCTCAGGCGGCACGAAGGGCCTCCTCGGGCCGGTGCGGCGGGACGATCGTCCCGTCCGGCAGCAGCTCGCCGGTGTCCTCGAAGAGCAGGACGCCGTTGCACAGCAGGCTCCAGCCCTGCTCCGGGTGGGGGGCCACCGGCAGGGCCGCCTCACGGTCGCTGGAGTCGGCGGCGGGACAGCGGGGGACGTGGCTACACACGACGGGGTTCCTCCAGGAGGGTCCTCGTACGCCGGACCGGCACCCGGGAGGCGGCGCGTCAATCCCATGCCGATGTACCAGGAGATCGGGGCGCGGCACGGCGCCGCGGATGGTCGGGAAGGCGGGGCAGATCAGCCGCCGGGCCCACGCAGGACGACGGCGATGACCTGCTGATGGGGGTCGACGGTGTACTGGTGGTGCTCGCGCCATCCCTGGGCGAGGGCGCGGACTTGGGCGTCGGGGAAGCCGGCCGCGCGGACGTCCGAGACGGACGTGGTCACGTGGAGGACGCCGTCCGGGCGCAGCCACCGGCGGATGTCGGTCATCAGGCGCGGGACGTCCATGAGGTGGAGGGAGTGTCGGCAGGACACGATGTCGGCGCTCCCGGGGCGGAGACTGGCCGGGATCGCGCCGGCGGTGAAGTCGTGCCGGGCGAAGTGGAGGCGGGCGGTGTGCTCCGTGTGAACCTCCCGGGCCCACTCGATCACGGCGCCGTCGCTGTCGTAGCCGGCGACGGCCAGCCCCAGGCGGGCGATCTCGCACGCCCACTCCCCGGTGCCTGTGCCGATGTCCACAGCGGTCTGGCCCGGCGCGGCTCCGGAGTGGCTCTGGAAGAGGCGGACCTCTTCGTCCGAGATCGGGATGTACCCCGTGTCAGTGAGCGAACGCATGCGCTCCCAGAGGTCCTGGGGGCGGCCCGGGGCGGGTGCTTTCATGCCGTGGCCTCCTGCTGCTGCTCGGTGCCAGCCGGGAGGGACGGGGGTCTGCGGGGGCGGGCGAGCCTGCCGTGGACGGGGCTGGGCTTCGGGACAAACAGGTCCACCTGCAACGGCGCCGGCAGGCGGGGTGTGCCCGCTGCGAGGGCCTGGCCGGGTACGCGGGTGGCGAGGGGGTTCATGGTGTCCTCTCAGGGGCTGTTGCTGAGCAGGAGGAGGGGGACCAGGGTGCCGACGACGAGCACGAGGAGGATCTGGGCGGCGATCTGCCGCCAGCCGACCCCGCGGGCGTCGAGCCAGTGCAGCGGCCTCCTTCAGGGGTCGGCCTCGCGGACCAGGAGTTCGGTGAACCCCTGGAGTCTGGCGATCTCCTTCAGCTCCGCGGTGTAGGCAGCCAGGTTGGTGCTGATGTGGGTGCGGTCGGGGACGAGGACGCCGTCGAGTTGGCCTCTCCGGATCAGGTCACGCACCGCTCTCCACCCCGGCCAGTGCTCCGGCACGGGGTGGGCGCCGGGTTCCAGCTCCGCCTGGTCGTGGAAGATCCGGGCGACGCGCCAGTTCCGCCTGCCGGCCTCGCGCTGGAGGCTGTCGAGGATGGGGGTGACGTCCTCGCCCCGGACGGTGCGGACGTAGAGGGCGACCGCCCGTTCGGGACGGACGGTCCGCTCGCGGGTGAAGCTGAAGGTGTTCAGCCTCTGACGCAGGAGGAAGAGCCGCTGCCCGACGGGCAACCGCCGACCGGTACCTCCCCGCAGGGTCCGGTCGGCGTACTCCTTGTCCATCCAGTCCTCATACGGGTAGGCGCGGGGCAGCCGGACGGGGCGGTACTGGTTGCTTCTGTGACTCGTCGGCATCGTCTGCCTCGGCAAGGTCGGGGAAGGTGTTCACGCGGCGTCACTTCTGGGTGCGCGCCCGGAGCGACGCCGCGTAACCAGACAACCCCTTGTCGAAGGCTTGGGGTTAGGCGCTTGTGACTGTTTTCGCGGTGTGCCACCTAGGCTGTTTTGACTTTTGCTTTACCTTGCCTTCTGTGCCCGCTGCGTTACCTTGCGCGCATGGGAGTCGCGCGCAACGTGGCGCTTGAGGAGTGGATAAAGGAGCGGGGGTACAGCTCCAACGACCTTGCGAAAGAGGTAAATTCACGGCTCGAAGAGCTGACCGGGAAGGTTGGCACCTATGACGGACGTCGCGTTCGGGACTGGCGTGCTGGCCGCGTCCGGTGGCCGTCCGCAGCTACCAGAAGGATCCTTGCGGACCTCTCCGGAAAGCCGCCGACCGCCTTAGGGTTCATTCCGCCGAGCCGAACCCCCAGGGCAGCCGCACCACAGGAGGACCCGATGTATCGCCGCACCCTCGTCGTAGGCGCCGTTTCGGCTGCTGTGGCTGCCGCCTCGCCTAAGACCACCTCGGCGCGCACCATCGGAATGAGCGATGTCGAACGGCTTCGCGACAAGTTCACCGCCGTGATCGCGAGCGACCATAAGCGCGGAGGGCAGCTGGACATTGAGCAGAGGGCCACGACCCTCGCGGACACGGCCTTGAACCTCCAGAACGCAGGCAGCGCCACCCAGCGTGTACGCAGCAGCCTCTACGCCACCGCGGCCAGCTTCCGTTCGTCGGCGATGTGGGCAGCGATCGACGGGCGACGGTTCAAAGACGCCCTCGCCCACATGCGGGAAGCCCAGCTCCTGGCCGAACTTTCCGGCGACCAGGCGATCAAGTTCCGGATCTGGTCGCACGCCGGCACCCTCTACCGGCACATGGGACGTCCCGCCGATGCGCGCGCAGCCAACGACGTGGCCCGCCAGCTGCACCTCACCCGCCGCGACCCCATGTTCGCGTCGCTGGGACTGGCCCGACAGCTGGCCATCCAGGGCACAGCCCACGAACTCCGAAGCCTGCCGCGGACCTTTGACGAAGCCCGCAACGCCATGGACAGGGCGGATCCAGGTGCTCCCCGCCCCGTATGGCTCCTGGCCTTTTGGGATGAGGCGGAACTCCACTCCCTCGCCCTGAGCGCACACCTTGCAGCAGGGGACTGGGTAACAGCCGAGTACCACGCGCACCAGTGCCTGGCCTCGCTCCGGCCGCATATGGAACGCTCTCGCGCCATCACCACCAGTCGACTTGCTTTGGCGCAGCTCGCGCAGAAAGACGTCGAGGCCGCCACCCACACCGCTATGAAGGTCAAGGCCGAGGCGGCTACCCAACATCCAAGGGTGTCCCGCATGCTTCAGGAGTTCGGCGCCGCACTCCGCGCGATGGCGCCGGGCAGCACCACTGCCCACATCTGGACCGAGCACACCGCCGCCTGGAGGACGCCCGCATGACCTCGGCACACCACCTTGAGCTTCGCACCTTCACTGATTTGGGGACCGTCCGCGGCGACCTCCTCGACGTGTACGCCGAAGTTCGTGCACCACTCCTCCACCTGGCGAACTACGCCGTGAGCGCCTTCGGGGAGCGCCTGGACCGGCACGGGGCTGAAGACGGCTTCCAGGCCGTGCTCGCATACGTGGACGAGAAGCCGGTGGGGTACGTGTACGGCAACCAGATCAAAGACGGCGACCGCTACTGGCAGCGCACCGAGCCGACACCGTCCGAGAAGTACACGGCGCATGCCGCTGTGGCTCTGAAGGAGATCGGTGTGCGGCCAGCTTGGCGGGGCAAGGGCATAGCCCTTCGTATCCACGACGCCTTCCTTGCGGGGCGGAGCGAGCCCTACGTCACCTTGATGGTCAACCCGGAAGCCGGAGACGGAAAGGTCCACCAGCTCTATCGATCGTGGGGCTACGAGGACCTCGGGCACAGCCAGCCGTCGCCGGCGTCGCCCCGGCTTACGGTCATGATTCGTCCGACGCGCTGATTTCCAGATGAGGCCGGCGCAGAGCGGAAACCCGGCAGAGAAGTCACCAGGTAGACCACAAAGTCGATTCAATACCGGGAAGCCTGGAGGCCGGTCGGGAAGCATCGGTAACCGGCCCATGCAGAATGGGCTTTGACCTGCGCATACTGCCGCCATGACGACCCCGGTCGACCCCCTCGCACGAGCCCGTGAGCTGGCCGAGGCCCGCATCTGCACCGACACCGTCAAGATCTACACCCCGGGCGTCTTCAACCCCGATACGTGGGAGTCGACGCCCCACGTGGTGCTGTGGGAGGGGCCTGGAGCGATCCTCCCGGACCGGGAAGCGGACGTGGCAGTGACGGTCCAGGACGGTCAGGGGACCCCGATGTCGAGGTCCGGCCGGTACCGGCTGCTCACCCCGGTCTCCGCGCCGGAGCACACCGTGACGCTGACGGTGGCGCGAGACCCGGACGCTGCGGGCCGCATGTGGAGGGACGAGTTGGCCGAGAGGTCCAGCATGCCGGTGCTCCGTCTGACCTGGCTGCGGTACGACGCGACGGCGAACGGCGGTAACTGATGGCCGGCTTGGCGCAGGTCAGGGCCTCCCTGGAGGCCCTGATGACGGACACGGTGCGGGTGCGCCGCCTGGCCGGCAAGTCCGACCCGGATGACGGCGCCCCCGTGTGGGCGACGGTCTACGAGGGTGCGGACTCGCTGCTGTCGACGCGCGGGCAGATCATGGTCCGGCAGCTGCTGGGGGCGGACTGGCTGGGGGAGGCGTCGGCCTGGTACCAGCTGATGACCCCGCTGGCGGGGCCCGTCGCCGACCCCGTCGACCAGGTGCAGGTGATCAGTGAGGACGAGCAGTCGGCGTCGGCATTCGTCGGACGGACCTGGTTTGTGGAGGCCCGGACGCAGGTGTCGACGGTGGAGGTGGTGCGGGCGACCCGGCTGGACGAGCAGAGCGGCGCCGTGGCGGTGGGCATATGAGCGAGCAGGCTGAAGCGCTGCACCGGGTGCGGATCGTGACCCTGGTGGGGCAGCCGACCGTCGAGATCGATGGCGTGGGCGTGTCCAGCCTGATCAGCGCCTACCACGGCGCCGGGCAGCACCCTCAGGTGGTCCTGGAGGTTTCCGGCCGCTGGCCGGCGGAGCAGCTGCTCCCCGCGCCCGCAGGGATGGATCCGGTCTTGCGAACTCGGCTCAGGAGGAGCTCGATTGCTCTCCGCGCGCGGGGGACGGACCCCTGGCCGCCTACCCATTCCCCTTCGCGGTTCCCTGCTCCCTGCTCGCGCGGAGAGGGATCCTCCCGTTCCATGGCGAGGAGTTGCTTGGCCGCCTGCTCCCCACGTCTGCGGGTGGTTGGCGGGGGTATGGGCGTGTGTTTTGTCTGTTTCGGCGGAAGTTGCTTGTGGAGTGGCTGGTGTGGGGTAGAACTGCTGGTCAGGAAGCTGCTCCCCGCGCTCGCGGGGATGGACCCCGGCCGCTGGCGCCGGCGGCGACGACCAGGACCTGCTCCCCGCGCTCGCGGGGATGGACCCCTACCGCTCTCACGAAGGTACATCACTCACCCCTGCTCCCCGCGTCCGCGGGGATGGACCTGAGGGCGGGCGCTTCCTGGTCCGGGGGTCAGCCTGCTCCCCGCGTCCGCGGGGATGGACCCTCTCATATGCGAGCCGGGCCGACCTGTGAGAACTGCTCCCCGCGTCCGCGGGGATGGACCCAGCTACGGGGCGTCCGCCCGGTTCTTCGGGGACTGCTCCCCGCGTCCGCGGGGATGGACCCCTGGAGTGCGCCCCCGCGATCGGCGCCCTCCAGGGCCTCGCCCAGCGCTGCTCCCCGCGTCCGCGGGGGATGGACCCCGGCGGCCCTCCGCGAGCCCCTGTTCACCGTCCGCGTGGTCGAGGTCCAGGTCGTCAACGTCGCCCCCTGACCAAGCCCCACAAGGGAAGCGGGCCGTTCGCACAATTGGAGCAGAATGATCTTGGCCGTGCTTACCGCCGGACTTACCACCGCACTTACCAAGCCGTGGCCCGCACCGCTGTGACCTGCGAGGGTCAGTATTTGGGTCACTCCTCCGCTCGCCCCCGGCCGGGGCCGCTCCTCGACCGCCAGGACGCCGCCCTGTCATGAACGGCTTCCGTTGGACCCGGGCGAACGGCGGGAAGTGGCCCCACCTCTCGAACGGGTAGCCGGCGGCTCGCCCGGACCCCAGACGGCCTCTTGTCGCTGGCTGCGCTTGTGCGCGGGCCACCCGCAGGCCCGCCAGTCGAACGCTTGGCGGAGCCACTTCTCACCGTTCCGGTGGGGCCACCGGAGACCGTCGCAGACACCACCCACCCCCGGCCGGGCCGCCCCCTGCCTCGCGTCGGCCGTCCGGCGCGAAGCGCAGGTGGGTGCCTCCCGTTCTCGTGAACAGCTCGGGGTCCCGCCGAGGTTGCGTCACCGGTTGTGCCATAGGTTGTGTCACCGGTTGCGTCATGGGTTGCGTCACCGGTTGCGGGCCCTTTCGCCCGCCCCTCGTGTTCGGACTGGTCAGGGGGTGTGGGTCAGTCGATTCCTGCGCCGACACCTCTTCTGGATACCAGGAGAGGTTCCTCCCTTCTTCCTTCCGGCGGGCGGGCGGCGGCCCGGGCCGCTGGAAGGTGCCGGTGTCCCGTCAGGGTCGGGGGAGACTGGTGCGGGTGAGCACCGCACCGCACCGTCGTTCTCTCGGTCCCGGCCCCGGCGTCCCCAACATCCCCGACTGCCCCGTGCGTGACCCGTGGGCGCGTACGGCCGCCGGTGTCGCAGCCGCGGGGGAGTGGACCGCCCCCCCCCGACACCACCGCGCCGTCCGCGCCGCGCTCCGGCCGCCGCCCGCTTGGTGACGGGCCCGCCGCCCCGGGCACCGGCCCTACTCGCCTGGTGGCTTTGTTGGTGGGTAGCGAGAGCGTCTAGCGCCAGGGTATGAGAGCGCTCCGTGCCCGAGGAGGGCGGTGTTGACGAGTTTCAGCAGTGCTTGGTCGCTTGACTGTGGGTGACTGGCGTGTAGTGCCCTGGCAGGGGCGGCTGCAAAGCCAGGCAGGATGCCTCGTACGGTCAGCGCATGCACGACCGACGAGTCCAGGATCAGGAAACCGGCAATGCGGCGCCCGAGCGCCGTGCCGCCTCTGCCGAGAGCGCCGCAGAGACCGAGGCGGTGGTCTTCGTTTGCATAACATGTGAAGCCCCGCTGACAGGGCCCCTCACTCGGCTGCCGGCGGTTCCCGAACTGCCGTACTACGCGTGGTGGGACGCCGAGGAACCCGGTCCGTCGCCGCCGACCGTGCCGTCGGGCCGCTACGCCATCGAGACAGAGCCTTACGGTGCTCCCCTGGTGGTCTCCGAGGTGTCTGTGGAGGCGATGCCGCGCTACGGGCCGATAAGTGACGGGCACGGCAGGTACTTCGTGTCACGAGGTCCGCGCGGCAACATCGTCATCAACCCGGACGACGCCCACGGCCTGGAGTACCACCACGCGTCCTCCGCCTGCTGCGGAGCGGCCCCGACCGGCGGGCTGAATCAGCGGTGTGCCTGCGGAACCCTCGTCGCCACGCTCTGCTCCGACTGCTGCTGTCCGTACGAACTGCATCTCTCGGCCGACCACGTCCGCGCCGTCCTCCCCTGACACGAGAGCGGACCGCTCTCAATTCTCGCCGACACATCCACGGCTGCCAGGCAGCAGCTGTTGCCAGTAGCCACCGGCATTCGCTGCCAGGCCGCACCAACACAGCCACGCCTGGGTAGGGTCGGGGCCAGCCCGTGCCGATATGGCGTGCGCGGGTGAGGCCCGGCGCCCAGGGTGCACCCCCGGGGGCAGTACCGCCGGGCCGCCCCAATCCCCAGCAGCCCGCCGCCGCGGTTATCGGTTACAGGCCGCCGCGAGCGCCGGTCCGTGCTGTTCAGGACGGTGTCCGGGTAGTACCGAACCGGTAACCGGGGCCGCGCCCCGGCCTCCTCGGCGGTCCGGCCTTGCGTCTGGTCCTCCGCGCCGTCGTCGGCCAGCTCCTCCTCCGAGCCGCCCGCCGCCCCGTCTCTGCGCTACTGCTGGGGCCGTGCTCATGCGCCCGCCTGCTCGTTGGTCTGGGCATGGAGCAGACGACGACGGTGGCGGTGGTGGTGCCGGCCGGGACGGCGGGGCCGGTGGGTGAGTTGCGGCGGCTGGTGCGCGCCGGGTAGGAGCGTCAGGTGGCGTGGGTGCTGTGTATCCACTCGATGCGGCCGGGCCCGGAGCGCGAGAAGGAGCTGGAGCTCTGGGCGTTCGGCGGGACGCTGGAGGTGCCCCCGGCCGAGGCCGCCCTCCGCCTCGCGGCCGACCTGGAGCGCGCCGGTCTGCGGGCCGCGGCTGCGGCGTGGGCGGCCTCGTGCCCGCCCATGTGACAGACGGGCCCCACCTGCATCTGCGCCCCCGGGTGCCCGTCCCGGCCGCTGTGTGACAGCCCCGTGTGACATGGCAGGTGTGTGCGCGGCGCGCGGGGGCAGGCGGTGTGGCAGAGCGGAGTGGAACCCCTCTCGGACCGGTCTGCGCGGACCATCCCCTCGGCTGCGCGCTGACCGGCCGGACAGCGGCCCCCGCCCGGACGACCGGGCGGGGGCCGCGGCTTTGACAGCATGAAAGATCTGACCATTTAGACCGTGTCCTACATGGCTGGTGGTCTGTTGGGCTGGTCATGGGGAGTGGGTGGTGGGGATGGATCGTTCCGGATGGATTGTGGGAGATCGCGAAGCCGTTGCTGCCTCCTGCTCGGGTGCGGCCGCAGGGCGGTGGGGTCGCGAACATCGATGACGAGGCGGTGTTCGCCGCGATCATCTACGTCCTGGTCAGCGGCTGCGCGTGGCGTGCCCTGCCGCCGTGCTTCGGGGCGTCGAAGTCGACCGTGCACCGCCGGTTCCTGATCTGGTCCCGTGCCGGGGTCTGGGGCCAGCTGCACCAGAAGGTGCTCGGGCTCCTGGACGGCCACGGCCTGATCGACCTGTCCCGGGCGGTCCTTGACTCCGCTCACGTCCGCGCTAAAAAGGGGGCGAACTTGCAGGTCCGAGCCCCGTGGACCGAGGTAAGCCGGGTTCCAAGATGCACGTCCTGTCCGACGCGGCCGGACTGCCCCTACGCGTCGGACTCTCCGCGGCCAACACCCACGACAGCCAGGCCCTGAAGCCGATGCTGTCCCATTTCCACATGGGACACGAATCCCACGCAGCCGATTCCAAGCCCCAGCGGCTGCATGCCGACAAGGCCTACGACATCCCTGAACTGCGGAAATGGCTCTGGGGTAAGCACATCGGCGTCCGCATCGCCCGCAAGGGCATCGAGTCCAGCGAACGGCTCGGGCGCCGCCGGTGGGTGATCGAGCGGACCATGTCCTGGCTGACCGGCTACCGCCGACTCAACCACCGCTACGAACGACACCCCCGCAACTACCTGGCCTTTCTCGGCCTCGCCGCAGCCCTCTGCTGCTACAAACGGCTCCTCAAACTGACCATGTAGGACACGGTCTTAGCCCGATCAGGGACGGTAGGCGCGATACATCAGAAAGGTCTGTCGGCAGCCTGGATGATCTTGGCCGAGGTGCTTTTGCCCGGTGTCCGTTCCGGCTCCGGGTGCCTTTCACCGACCCTGGAGAATCCATGCGACACCCCGTATCCCGCCGACGAACCCGAGCGCTGACCGTAGCCTTCGCTCTGGCAGCAGCCGCTCTCCTGCCCTCGGGCTCGGCCGGCGCGGCCGACCAGTACCAGTGGGCCGCGCTGGGCGACTCGTACACCGCCGGCGGCTTCGTCGGCGACCCGCAGCCCCCGCTGGGTGACACGTCCCGGGACGGCTGCGACCGCACCAGCGACGCCTACCCCGGCCTCATCGAGCGGGAACTCGAAGAGTTCCCGCCGGGCAAGCCTGTCAACCTGACCAACGTCAGCTGCAGCAACGCGACCATCGCCGAGATCGCCGCGGACAAGCAGACCCCGGTCAGCCCCGTCCAGCCGCCCCAGGGCGGCTGGACTACGGTCGACACGCAGATCAAGCGGGCCAAGCTCAACGATGAGACCGACGTCGTCACCATCGGCGTCGGCGGCAACAGCCTGCCCTTCGGCGACATGCTCCAGGAATGCCTCAAGCGCGGCCCGGTGCTCGGCCAGAACTGCCGCGACTACTACACCAACCCCCCGGAGGGCGTGGAAAGCCTCCAGGACAGGCTCGCCCGGGTTCAGGACGAGTACATCCAGATGCTCGCCCAGGTCCACGAAGCCGCCCCCAACGCCAAGGTGATCACGGTCGGCTACCCCGCCGTCCTGCCCGAGGACGGCAACGAGTGCAACCGCACCGACATCAGGGAGGTCGGCGCCATCAAGCACGCCGACATCGACTGGCTCCGCGACAGCGTCCTCATCCCGCTCAACACCAGCATCCAGCAGGTCACCAACTTCTTCGGTGACCGCTATGTCGACGTGTACTCCTCCAGCGCGGGCCACGACGCCTGCCAGCCCGCAGGTGAGAAGTGGGTCGAGGGAATCTGCGGCGACGCCGCCGACTACTGGCCGGCCAAGCTCGGCGTGCTCAACTGCGGCATCATCAACAAGCGCGTCACCCTCGTCCACCCCAACGCCGAAGGACACCAGAACACCGCCAACCACGTCGAACGAGCCATCCGCATCGCCCTCCTCAGCTGACCTCCCGGCCCCGCCCCCTCGCCGGGCGTCCGGGGGAAGCCGCCCGGGGACGGCGGGTGTGTGCCGGGCGTGTGGGGGTAGGCGGTGTGGTGGAGCGAAGTGGACACCTCCTGGACCGGCTGCGCGCGGATCATTCCCCCCGACTGCGTGTGGGCCGGCCATCAACCGGCCCTCGCCCGGCATCCCCGGGCGGGGGTCGCTCCCTTTCCCCGTACCGCCCTCCGTCCGGCCGTTTCCGGCTCTGTGCACCGTTCTGGCGTCCTCTGGGCTCGTCCGTTGCCTCCGCCGGGCCTGCGCCTCGTTTGGGGCTGCAGGCGGGCGTTTCAGGGTTTCGCGTCCCCCCTCGGCTGTTCCTCGCCCGGGCCGGGCCGTGCTCCGTCCTGGCCCTTGTGGCTGAGCATCACACTTGGCGGATGAGCGCTTGAGTTGGCGGGGCTGTGCGTCGGAGGTGGCAATAGGGGACGTCGCACTCCTGGGGGGAAAACCACTTGGGGGCGTCGGGTGAGCGTGGCAGGCTTGCGCGGTGATCGTTGAGTTGGCTCCTCGCTTCCTGACCTGGGACGACGTAGATCCCACTCGTCAAGCCTTCGACGTTACGTCCGTAGCACAGACGGTGCGTTCGCTTGGGCCGGCTCGGTGTGTGCCTGTCCGCCCGGACATTCCTTTCGGGGACCCCGCAATGAGTACCTGGAGTCGCGGCAAGGCCGAGTCCTGGGCCGACGCCATGTCGTACGCCCTCGTTCAGCAGTACGGGCGCTGGACCGTCGGGTGGCGCTGGTCGCACGACGAGGGTGATGTCGACGGCGGCCCGGTAGGGCACTGGTGCTGCCCACGGGACTCGATCACGACGCCGGAAGAGACACTGGACCGTGTCGCGGCGGCTCTGCGTGAGTGGCGTGAGTGGCTGGAGTACCTCGCCGACCGGTTCGAGGCGTACCCCCTGGACCTGGCCGACATCGAGGACCAGCGGATCTTGTGGGAGCGCGCGGCGAGGAACCTGATCTTGCAGGTCGTCGACCGCACCGGATGCGGCAGCGGCTGGCACGGCCACTGCCGCCAAGTGCTCACCTGGTTCCTCAACCGGTGGGGAGTCGCGCCCGACGTGGCCCGGAGCCTGGTCGACGAGGCGATCGGCGGACGGTTCCACAGCTGGATCGGCCCTGACACGGTAGTGGTCGACGACGTAGCGGAACAGCTTGCGCTCTCTCTGCAGCCACCCGACAGCCGTACCTGCGCAGACGCGCCGACTCAGGACCACCTGCAGCGCTGGCTCGCGGTACGCGAACAGGTGCCATGGCACGAGATCCCGGACAGCGGTACAGACGGACCGGTGGTGCCCCTTCGTGACGGCGCGGCGGAGGACATCCGGACCTTCGACGGCGCCATAGACCCTGCCCGAGCCGACGGCCTGCTCAGCGCCCTCGAACTGCTCCGAGCCGACGCAGCACGCGGAGCGCGGCTCGACTTCGCCCTGCTCAGCAGCTGGCAGCAGCACGTCCTGGGCACCCTGGAGCCACCGCGATTCCGCAACTCGCCCGCCTTCGCCAAAAGAAGCCGGGAGCGCTACGGCATCGGACCAGACACACGTGACCGCTTCGATACCTGCCTGACCGAGAGCACATCCGGCGCTGGCCTGCCTCTCGGCCTGACCGCCCGCGCCGCCCGCGCCTACCTCGACGTCTGCTTCTTTCATCCCTTCGCCGACGGCAACGCCCGCTCCGCCTTCCTCACCCTCGTCTTCGTCCTCGCCCGCGAGGGCATCGCACTCGACGCAGTCAGCCTCCTGCGCCGCGTCACCTTCGAGGCAGAAGACCCCCAGGACCCGCTGATCCTCGTCCGCTACATCAACATCCATCTCGCGGAGACCCGACGCCGCACCACCGACCCGACCGGCTCAGCATCAAGGTAAGCGCTTCAGTTGGCAAACGCCGCCAACTGAAGCGCTCAGTCGCCCCCGTGTGGTTGAGCGCTCCACCTGGCGAGTGAGTAGTTCACTTGGCGAGGTTGAGCCTTCGTAGGCGAGCTGGGCCTGGCGACCTATGAGCGAGTCGCTCTCTGTTTGGCGACGGCGCAGATGCCGGTGCGGGGCGGCTGCATAGGATCGTCGGCATGGCGCTGCGACCTGTCATGGTGAACATCAAGGCTCTTGATCCCTCGGCGGTCGGCGGGTTCTGGGCGGAGGCGCTCGGCTGGAGTGCCTACAGCCCCGGCGTGACCGTCTACGTCGGACCTCCCGGCGGCCTCGTCTGGCCGGACCCGGTCTTCGTCGGCATCGACGTCGTCCCCGTCCCCGAACCCGGGACACCGGCGAAGAACCGTGTACACCTCGATCTCGCCACCACCTCCGCGGCCCATCAGGCGGAACTGGTCGCGCGCCTGAGGGCTCTCGGTGCGACGCCCGCCGACGTGGGCCAGGGAGAGGTGCCGTGGACGGTCCTCGCCGACCCCAACACCTCTGACTACCAGTTCTGAGCATACGCGCACGTCAGAGAACACAGAAGTCCCGCACGGCAGTTGAGCCGCACGGGGCCTTTTGCTGTCTGCGGGGGCTACGCGCCCGACCCGGCCCCCTCCGGGCGCCGGGTCGGGGATCACGGCCACGGCGTGGCTCGGGCAGCCCCAGAGGACGACTCCGGGGCCACTCTGGCGCTCGATGTAGCCGACTTCCACGGGCGCGTACGTCCAGCGCTTGCAGCGGCAGCAGAGCGCGCCTCGCCTCGCGGGGGCGGACTCGGCAGCGAGGGCTTCGCGGGTCATGCGGTCGCCCCCGTAGCGGCGAGACCGGCGAGGGTTTCGAACTGGTCGCCCGCGTATCCGTACGCGTAGTCCACGCCGAGCGTGGCGAGGACGGCAGCAGTGCGCCGTTCGCGGATCACACCGAGGTCCATGGAGCTTCTTCAGAGTGGTCACCGATCGGGTGACGGCCAAAGGTGGATAGCAGACGAGGCCTTCGGGCAGTGGTTCGAGATGTCTGACGTCTCAACCGCTGCGACCAGAGGCCTCGTTGGTCATCTATCCTGCCGCACTCGACCTGCCGCACGCGCTCGTGGAGTGGGTCACGATGCTGATCGTCACCCGTGAAGGTGATCGCCGGTGCAAGCTGCGACCTTCGCAACGCGCGATCATCACCCTGGTCTACCTGCGCGAGCACACCACCTACGCGAAGCTCGCCGCGGGTTTCCGGATCAGCGAGGACACTGCCCACGCCTACGTACAGAGCGTGATCAAACTCCTCGCCTCCAGGGCACCGTCCCTCACGCAGGCGCTCCGTCGCACACGTCCCGAGTACGTCCTGGTGGACGGCACCATCGCCGAGTGCGACCGGGTCGGCGACCACGAACGGGACTACTCGGGCAAGGCCCGACGGCACGGAGTGAACATCCAGGCCGTCACCGATCCCGCGGGCGGGTTGATCTGGTACTCGCCGGCGTTGCCGGGTCGTACGGTCGACATCACCGCCGCCCGCACCCATCGAATCGTTACGATCTGTGAGCGACTGCGGATCCCGGTGCTGGCCGACAAGGCCTACGCCGGAGCCGGCGGCACGTTCCAGGTCCCGTTCAAACGCCACCTCGGACGGCCCCTCACCACCAGACAGGCAGCCGTCAACCGAGCACACGCACGGCTCCGCTTCCCCGTCGAGCGAGCCTTCGCCCGCCTCAAGGCCTGGCGGATCTTCCGCAAAGCGCGGATCAGCCCGAACCGGCTCACGTCAATTGCCAAGGCCGTCCTCACCCTCGAGAGACGACGCTGAAGATCCTTAATGAGCCGTTTTCCTCTTGAATAGCTGCAGGTCAGCAGGGTGTGGACGGCTCAGTAAGGGGGCTGTCAGTACGTCTGGAGGTGGAGGGTACTGATCGCCACCACCAGGCCGTTGACAACCACTTCCAGGCCTCTGCGATCCCGAGCCCGGTCGGTGACGCCGTCGTAGGATTTGCCTGGCGAGCGGTACGAGATGTTCGACGGGGTCGCTCCCTTGGCTCCTGCGCCGATACTGTCATTGAGCTTCTTCAGAGTGGTCACCGATCGGGTGACGGCCAAAGGTGGATAGCAGACGAGGCCTTCGGGCAGTGGTTCGAGATGTCTGACGTCTCAACCGCTGCGACCGGAGGCCTCGTTGGTCATCTATCCTGCCGCACTCGACCTGCCGCACGCGCTCGTGGAGTGGGTCACGATGCTGATCGTCACCCGTGAAGGTGATCGCCGGTGCAAGCTGCGACCTTCGCAACGCGCGATCATCACCCTGGTCTACCTGCGCGAGCACACCACCTACGCGAAGCTCGCCGCGGGTTTCCGGATCAGCGAGGGCACTGCCCACGCCTACGTACAGAGCGTGATCAAACTCCTCGCCTCCAGGGCACCGTCCCTCACGCAGGCGCTCCGTCGCACACGTCCCGAGTACGTCCTGGTGGACGGCACCATCGCCGAGTGCGACCGGGTCGGCGACCACGAACGGGACTACTCGGGCAAGGCCCGACGGCACGGAGTGAACATCCAGGTCGTCACCGATCCCGCGGGCGGGTTGATCTGGTACTCGCCGGCGTTGCCGGGTCGTACGGTCGACATCACCGCCGCCCGCACCCATCGAATCGTTACGATCTGTGAGCGACTGCGGATCCCGGTGCTGGCCGACAAGGCCTACGCCGGAGCCGGCGGCACGTTCCAGGTCCCGTTCAAACGCCACCTCGGACGGCCCCTCACCACCAGACAGGCAGCCGTCAACCGAGCACACGCACGGCTCCGCTTCCCCGTCGAGCGAGCCTTCGCCCGCCTCAAGGCCTGGCGGATCTTCCGCAAAGCGCGGATCAGCCCGAACCGGCTCACGTCAATCGCCAAGGCCGTCCTCACCCTCGAGAGACGACGCTGAAGATCCTTATTGAGCCTCTTTCATCCTGTGCTGGAGGGTGAAATGGGCTGGTCAGCGCGGGTGGTGACGAGACAGGGCCCCTGGTCGTTGGCGTGGTGATCTCACTCAACACGCCGGCGACCGAAGGGGCCCTGAAGGTTTCCGTATCCTGCCACGCTCGACGTCCCGCACGAGCTGGTTGAGCATGTTTCCTGGCTGCTGCACGAGCACCGCCGGGCCCGCAACACCCGCTGGCGCAGGCTCGGCTGCTTCCAGCAAGCGCTCCTTACGCTGGTCCATCTACGGAAGAACGAGACGTTCTCACAGCTCGGAGCAGGTTTCGGAATATCGCAGGCCACTGCCTGGCGGTACGTGGACGAGACCCTGGACGTGCTGGCCGGCTGGGCGCCCGGCCTTCATGAAGCGCTCACCGGCCTCGGTGAAGGCGATCACGTCATCGTTGACGGCACCCTGATCCCCATCGACCGGATCCGCGCCGACGAGCCGTACTACTCGATGAAACACCGCAAGCACGGCATGAACGTGCAGGTCATCGCCCGTCCCGACAGCACACCGCTGTGGTTCTCCCGCGCGACACCGGGCCGCACCCACGATCTGACCGCGGCACGCACCCACAGCCGTCGTCCATGCCTTCCTGACCCGGCAGATCCTCGTTCTCGCGGACCGCGCCTACCAGGGCACCGGTGCGACCTTCCGCACCCCCTATTACCATCACCGCGAACAGCCCGAGCACTATCAGCAGTTCAACCGCGACCACGCCCGGCTCAGAGCCCCCGGAGAACGGGCCTTCGCCCAGCTGAAGTCCTGGCGGATCCTCCGCCGGGCCCGATGCTCCACCCGCCGTATCAGCATCATCGTCCGAGCCGTCCACGCGCTGCTGACCTGCAACTATTCAGGATGAAAGAGGCTCATTGTGGTCGTTCCAGCTGGATCCGTGGTCGGTATATCCGCCCTCCGTTGCAGCAACGCGGTAGTAGATGGCGTGACGGGTCTTGGGTTTCTGAAACCAACCCTTTGTGGTGATCGTTTCACGGCACTTTATTTGGAACTCCTCGCCCTGGGCAAGGTGATGGTGCTTTTGAACCTCACGCCACAGAAGCTCCGTCCCTCCCGCGGTGAGCGTCCTCAGCGGCAGGTCCTCGCGAAGGGGGACGCCGGCAGCGCGAGCATCTGCCGCCAGCTTTCCGAGAACGTCCCCGGCATTCCATTCCGGCGTGGCTCCCCCCATAACAGTCAGATAGGGGGCGCCCTGCGGAACTCCCGGCGTCAACACGGGCTCCTGTATCGAGAGCACCGTCTGGCCCTCGTAGGAAGAGAAAGTTCTTCCCCACGGATTCATTCCCCTGAGGGCTATCAGAAAGTACGGCTTGAAGCCCGCAGTGGCCATCACCTCAAAGACGACCTCCAGTCGTCCAGAATCTTCCTCCAGTCGCCCCGCAGCGTCCTGCACTCGTCTGGCATCAGCCTCCAGTCGAGCGCGGTGACCGAGGTTCTCCGCTTCGCCTTCACAGTGCTTCTTGAATGCCTCGAACGCCGCTTCAAAAGATTTTGCAACGCGGGGTGACGGCACGCCAAGCCTCCTCGGAGCAAGCAGGGTTCATCTACCGCTTACATACCCACAACCGCTGCACACATTCTGAGGGTTATCCCCTAACTTGATCTTTAACGTGCGCCGTCGAACGGTGCGTCGTACTTGATCACCCGGTTCGGTATCCGCCGTACATGGAACCGGCCTTCGTCTGGATCATGTGCTCCGACCAAGGAACACACACGTCCAGCACGAAGGCCGTGAGGATGAGTCTGCAACATCACGATGCCCGGCAAGCGCATCTGGCGGAACTGTCACGCTTCCGGGGCGAGTTCTACTCCTGCCTGACTGCTCGTTCGGATGCCCTGTTCGAGCTGGCCGACGCGGTCTTGTGCGGGAACGGGCCGGTGAGATCACTGGCCGAGCTGTCGCTGGTGGGCGAACACCGCCGCGGGCATGGCGGGCTCTACGCCGCCCTCGCCGAGGGCCGGGTCGACACAGACCGGATGCGGCAGGCTCTGACATCGGTGCCGCTGCCTCGGTCGGTCGACGGCCGGCTGGTCCTGGCCGTCGACGTCACCTGCTGGCTGCGGCCGGACGCCCACACCTCACCTCAGCGGATCCTCTGCCACACCTACGGCCGGGGCAAGGACCAGCACATCCCGGTCCCCGGCTGGCCCTACTCGATCATCTGCGCGCTGGAACCGGGCCGCAGCTCGTGGACCGCGCCCCTGGATGCCCGCCGTCTGGCGCCTGGGGACGACACGGCCACCGTCACCGCACGGCAGCTGCGCGACCTGGTCGAGCGGCTTATCACCGCAGGTCAGTGGCAGACCGGCGACCCGGACATCCTCATCATCGCGGACGCCGGATACGACGCACCCCGCCTCGCCTTCCTGCTGAAGGACCTGCCGGTGCAGGTGCTGTCCAGGATGCGCTCAGACCGTGTCCTGCGCAGGCCGGCACCGCCGCGGGAGCCACACACCAAGGGCCGGCCGCCCCGGCACGGCGGCGAGTTCGTCTTCGGACAGCCCGGCACCTGGGGCACCCCGGACACCGAAACCGTCACCGACACCCGCCTCTACGGCACCGCGCTGGCCCGCTCCTGGGACCGCCTCCACCCCAAGCTCACCCACCGTTCGTCCTGGGCCGCGGCCGACGGCACCCTCCCGATCGTCGAAGGCACCGTGATCCGCCTGGACATCGACCATCTGCCCAGCGGAGCCACCCCGAAGCCGGTCTGGCTGTGGTGGTCGGGCACCGACGCCACCGCAGCGGACACCGACCGGCTCTGGCAGGCATACCTGCGTCGCTTCGACATCGAGCACACTTTCCGCCTGTTCAAGCAGACCCTCGGCTGGACCTGCCCGAAGATCCGCACTCCCGAGGCGGCCGACCGATGGACCTGGCTGATCCTGGCCGCCTACACCCAACTGCGGCTGGCCCGACCGCTGGCGGCCGATCGGCGCCGCCCCTGGGAGAGGCCCGTTCCCGCCGACAGGCTCACGCCCGCACGTGTCCGCCGCGACTTTCGGCACATCCGCCCGAAGGCCGCCTGCCCCGCCCAAGCACCGAAATACGTCCGCCCCGGACCCGGCAGGCCACCGGGTCGAAAGAACAGCCGGCCCACCCCACGCCACGACGTCCACACAATCCACAAGACGGGTACCACCACGTCTCAGAAGAAGAAATCGACTACCCCACGGCCCCGCCGCACAGGTTAAAGATCAAGCTAAGGGTTGTCCTGTTAAGGATCTTGGAGTTGCCGGACGTAGCGGCTCACCGTGCCGCGTGCGACCTATCCGGCGAGGGCGAGGTTGTGTAGACGGGCGATGCCGAGCATGGCGTGGTGGACGCCGTCGCCTTTGAGGCGGCAGTCGCGGAGTATCTTCCAGGTCTTCATGCGGGCGAAGACGTGCTCGACGCGAGCGCGGACCTGCTTGTGGGACTTGTTGTGTTCCTCTTTCCAGGCTGGCAGTTCAGTCTGGCCGCTCTTGCGACGGTGCGGGATGACGAGTCCGGTGCCCGGGTAGCCGCCGTCGGCAATCGTGAGAGTGTTGCCCACGGCGGCCTTGGCGCCGGATTCCTCCCATGCCTTGCAGTCGTTGCGGTTCCCGGCGAGGGGCCAGCCGACCACGACGACCAGACGAGTGTCGGCGTCGATGACGACCTGGTGGTTGGTGGAGTACCGATAGTTCTTCGACCGCTCGGCGATGGTGTGGTCCCGGGTGGGGACCAAGGTGCCATCCACGATGAACACGGTGTTCTTGGCGAACCGCTCGCGAGACCGGAGCGCCAGCAGGGGGCCGAGGTGGTTGATGACCCGGCCGGCCGTGGACTTCGCGATGCCGAACAGGGGGGCGAGCTGTCGCAACGTCAGATTGGTGCGCCAGTATGCCGTGACCAGCAGAACCCTGTCCTCCAGCGGCAGACTCCACGGCCGGCCTCGGTGGACCACATCTGCTCCATCCCGACGCAGCATGGTCAGCAGCTTGCCGAAGCAGCGCGGGCTCAGTCCCGCGAACGGGGCTATCCAGACACCTCAGGGCGCTAACGCGTCAAGTCCCCATCGTTGAGTTCACCGGTTTCCCCAGCGGTTCCAGAGCGTGTGATGCCACTCGGTGGCATCGGCTCCGGGTAGCGTCACCGGCGGCACCGGTCCTGGGCTGGTTTCGATCAGGTGCAATAGCGACCAGGCGACGCCGTAGCAGTCGGCGGGGCCGAAACAGGTAGCCAAAGCATGCGCCTCGTCGGCTGTGACGGGCGCCGAGATGGCTTCGAGTTGGTTGACTCGGCGGTCGATCTCCTCCTCGTCGGCGTCCCAGTCAGGGAGGGGGCCGGCGGCGACGAACGTCTGAACTTCGGGTCTCATCTGTGAATGATCGACCGCTGTGGGCGACCAGATCAAGGGGCGTTGCCACAGGTCAGGCGGCAGCTGTCTCCGTCACCGGGGATGGCGTGGGGAAGGCCGCCAGCTCGTCGAACCGTTCGCCGTTCTGCAGGCAGTGGTAGAGCTGCTCGATCATGCGGTTGAAGAGGTTGCGCTGGGCGGAGGCGTGCCAGTCTGCGTGGTTGTCGCGTCGTCGCCGGTAGTGGGCCTTGGCACCGGGCGAGGCGGTGATCGCGGAGAATGCCAAGAGGTATCCGGCATGGTTGAGGCGGTCGTTCTTCACCCAGCGTCGGGTGACGCTGGACTTCTTGCCAGACGCCCGGGTGGTAGGCGAGGCGCCAGCGTAGGCCTTCAGGCCGCGGGCGTCGGCGAATCGCTGTCGGTCGTCCCCAATCTCGGCAAGTACCCGGGCGCCGAGCTGGGTGCCGAGGCCGGGGAAGCTGAGGATGATCTCAGCGTCCGGGTGCTGCGGGAATGCCTCTTCGACCGCCTCAGCGAGGCTGTCGGCAGCTGTGCAGGCGGCCTCCAGCTGAATCAGGAGAGCAAGCATCTGCTTGCCGAGTGCGTCCTCGACCAGCTGCGGCTGGTGAGCCCAGTCGGCTCGGAAGACCTCGCGGAGCCGCTCGGCGTCGGCGGCGATGCCCCGCTGACGACCGGCCCGCTTGAGGGCGGTCTGTAACTGTGTGCGCGTGAGGCGAGCGGCCTTGGCTGGCGTCGGGGCCAGCTTGAGGAGCTGGTGGGCCTCGGGTCGGCAGAGCCCGTTCTTCCAGGATTCGACGGCCGTGAGAGCGGCCGGGTAGTACTCGCGCAGCAGGGAGCGGAGCTGGTTGGCGATCTGCTGGCGGTTCCAGGTCGCGTCCTACTAAGGCGGGCGAGAACGCCGACCGCCCGGGCCAGATCGCTGTTCTGTGGAAGCGGCCGGTGAGCGTGCATGTCGGTCCGCAGCACGTTGGCCAGGACCAGGGCGTCGCCCGGGTCGGACTTCTTGCGCGAGACGGAATGCCGGTCTCGGTAGCGGGCCGCGGCCATCGGGTTGATCGCGAACACCTGTCGTTTGCCGGTCCGCAGCACCGAGACCAGCAGGCCCCGGGACGTCTCGATCGCGACCGGGATCGGGGCCTCCGCCGTGTCGCCGTACTCAGCGAGCAGGTCCAGCAGGATCTTGTAGCCAGCGGCGTCATCGGTGATATGCCGCTTGGCCACCAACTGGCCGCTGTCGTCGACCAGGGCGACGTCGTGCGTCTTTTCCGCCCAGTCGATGCCGCAGTAGATCAAGGTCTTTCCCCTCCCCGTGCTCGGGTGTTTCGTACTGGTCACGAGCTCATGCGGAACCACGCAGCGACCTAATCCAAGGACTCGATAAGAGATCGGTCCGCCACCTCAGCAGCTGTTCGTGGCACCAGTTCACTGCACGGGCCCCGGTCTGCGTTAGAGCTGAAGTGGCTCGGGCATCACGAGGGGTCACCATGCAGCGGGCTCGCACCACAGACACCAACGAGTGATCAAGCGGGCAGGGCTGACGATGATGGTGGTCACGAGAGCGTCGGGCATCACCGCTCTGGATATAGGGATCAAGTCCCAGGACGACTCAAGGCGTCAGCCCGACACTCACGTGACCGCCATCGCGACCACCGTGGCTGCTCGAACAGCCACGGTGTACGCCCCTCAGGGCTGTCGCTACCACCGGATTAGGACGGCTCCGACGCCGTGATCACACTCGCCACTTCATGATCATCACCCGAGCTGACTCCATGCCGTGAAAATCCCGCAGCTACCCTGACCAGGGCAGTCCACAGTGAGTGAGACCGGGGGAAACCATGAACCGACCGCTGCTGTTCCTCGACGTGGACGGGCCGCTCAACCCTTACGCAGCCAAGCCGGAGAGACGCCCCCGACGGCTACACCACAATCCGAGTCCCCAGGAACGACGCCCATGGGCACGACACGGGCCTCTCGTCCCGACGGCGCCCCCTGCGAGTCTGGCTCAACCCGGAGCACGGGCGAAATCTGCTCCAGCTCGGCTTCGAGCTGTGCTGGGCCACCACATGGATGGACGACGCCAACCGATGGATCGCGCCGGTCCTCGGCCTTCCGGAACTTCCCTTCGTCGACTTCGGTGACGTTCTACTTCAAGAACGCCCCGATGGAGTCCACTGGAAGACCGGACCACTGGTGAACTACGCAGACGGCCGTCCTTTTGCCTGGGTGGACGACGAGCAGAGCGAGCTGGACCAGACGTACGTGACCGCCCACCACCAGGGAACCGGGCTCCTGCACCACGTCAACCCACGGATCGGCCTCCGGGAGAACGACTTCCACACGCTCGCCGGCTTCGCCCAGTCCCTGAGCACCTCACGAACCACCATCTGAGCACCCCGCCAGCTGTTCAGACCGCTCCGGACCCGCAGCCAAGATCTTTGCGGGACAGCCCTTATGCTCTGCGTTATGGCTGAAGGAAGACCGGACATCCCAATGCCCCTGCAGAGAGCCCTACTTGTCGAGGCGGGGCATCGCTGCGCCATCCCAACCTGTCGGCAGTGGCCGACCGAGTTCGCGCACATCAAGCCGTACAGACAGGTGCTTGAGCATACGTTCGAGAACATCATCGTGGTTTGTCCGACGTGCCATGCGCGTTACGACAACACCAAGGAGATCGACCGAAAGTCCATGCTTCAGTACAAACAGAATTTGGCGGTGCTGAACGGTCGGTACACGGAAGTCGAGCGTCAGGTTCTGAAGGTCTACGCCAAAATGTGGGTGCCGATGGAAGAGGCGCATTCCGAGAAGGGCTCGCTTCTGGATTTGTTCCGTGAGGCAATGGGCGAAAACCATCACACGTTCGGCTTCGGTGATATCTCGGTCAGTGATGGAATGTGGTGGCTTCTGTCCAATCTCATTGACGACGAAATCGTCACAATCACCCCTTACTATTCGGGAGTTGAGGGCGCTCCGCCGGGAGGGGTGGTTGCATTGACGGGCAAGGGCCTTGAACTCATCCGGCGAATGGTTGCGGCCGAGCCGCTCTAAGAGGGCATCTGATCTATGTAGTTGGTGTTTTGGGATGTTCTTGTGACGGCAGGTCGTCGTGCTCGTTGTCCGGGACGTGACACCTCGACGTGCGTATCGCAGTGACGTCTCCGATGCCCGATGGGCGCTGATCGAGCCGGTGTTCGCCGCCTGGCGGGCCGCCCGGTCAGGGCCCGGGACGGCAGCGCGGGTGCACGACCTGAGAGAGATCGTGAACGCGATCCTCTACGTCAACCGCACCGGGATCCCGTGGGAGTACCTGCCGCACGACTTCCCGCCGTTCAAGACCGTCTATGACTACTACGCCAAGTGGGAGGCGGACGGCACCACCGAGCAGGTCCACGACCTGCTGCGGGACAGGACCCGCCGGGCGAACGCCCGGACGGTGGAGCCGTCTGCGGCCGTGGTGGACGCGCAGAGCGTGAAGACCTCGGGCAATGTCGCCGAGGCCAGTCAGGGCATCGACGCCGGCAAGAAGATCAAAGGGCGCAAGCGCCACCTGATCACCGACACCCTCGGCCTGGTCCTGACCGTCCTGGTCACCGCTGCCTCCGTGCATGACTCCGCCGGCGGCAAGCAGGCACTGACCGAGCTGGCCGCGGCCCATCCGAGCGTGACCAAGGTGTGGGCCGACGGCGGCTACCAGACCAGCGTCATCCAGCACGGCGCCGGCCTCGGGATCGATGTGGAGGTGGTGCAGCGACCGCGCGTGAAGGGCTTCCAGCCGCTGCCCAAACGGTGGGTAATCGAACGGACCTTTGGCTGGCTCATGCAGCACCGTCGCCTGGCACGCGACTACGAAGCCCTGCCGCAGAGATCCCGAACGATGATCCACTGGGCGATGGCTAACAAAATGAGCCGCGAACTCACCGGAGAATCTGCACCAACCTGGCGAATTGAAACGGGCATCCCGCCCACACCGGCGTGAACGTTGATCAGATGCCCTCTTAGGGCGGGTCCAGCGGCTGCCGAGGGCAGCGAGGGCGTGCACGTGCTGGTCGGGGAGGGTGCCGTCGGCGTGGGCTTTGCGCTGGCGGTTCGTGCCATCGAACCTTGACCGCCCAGGCCAGAGCCTCGCGGGGGCGGTGTCAGTCTCCTGGTGGATGATCCGGCCATGCTGATAGCAACCAACGAGCTGGGCCACGTGGTGAAACGCGCCACCAAGCCCGCCATCGGAACGATGCTGGCCAACCTGCGCCGGGGCAACGCCCACCTGATCGTGGAGCGGGTGGACGAGGAACTGTCCGGCAGCTGGTACATCCAGGTCCTGCTGCGTGAGAACAACGCCTACCAGCTCGAATACCGGGACGGCGTGGCCGAGAAGCACTTCCAGACCATGACCGTTTCCCAGGAGAAGGTCCTCGCGGCGCTGCTCGGGTGGGCAGCAGCGAAGCCGAACTGGCAGGACGGCTTCATGTGGAACAACATCGGCGAACAGTTCACCTCCAGCTCCCGGGCAATACCAGAGCCCACTGAGCCTCTTTCATCCTGAATAGTTGCAGGTCAGCAGCGCGTGGACGGCTCGGACGATGATGCTGATACGGCGGGTGGAGCATCGGGCCCGGCGGAGGATCCGCCAGGACTTCAGCTGGGCGAAGGCCCGTTCTCCGGGGGCTCTGAGCCGGGCGTGGTCGCGGTTGAACTGCTGATAGTGCTCGGGCTGTTCGCGGTGATGGTAATAGGGGGTGCGGAAGGTCGCACCGGTGCCCTGGTAGGCGCGGTCCGCGAGAACGAGGATCTGCCGGGTCAGGAAGGCATGGACGACGGCTGTGGGTGCGTGCCGCGGTCAGATCGTGGGTGCGGCCCGGTGTCGCGCGGGAGAACCACAGCGGTGTGCTGTCGGGACGGGCGATGACCTGCACGTTCATGCCGTGCTTGCGGTGTTTCATCGAGTAGTACGGCTCGTCGGCGCGGATCCGGTCGATGGGGATCAGGGTGCCGTCAACGATGACGTGATCGCCTTCACCGAGGCCGGTGAGCGCTTCATGAAGGCCGGGCGCCCAGCCGGCCAGCACGTCCAGGGTCTCGTCCACGTACCGCCAGGCAGTGGCCTGCGATATTCCGAAACCTGCTCCGAGCTGTGAGAACGTCTCGTTCTTCCGTAGATGGACCAGCGTAAGGAGCGCTTGCTGGAAGCAGCCGAGCCTGCGCCAGCGGGTGTTGCGGGCCCGGCGGTGCTCGTGCAGCAGCCAGGAAACATGCTCAACCAGCTCGTGCGGGACGTCGAGCGTGGCAGGATACGGAAACCTTCAGGGCCCCTTCGGTCGCCGGCGTGTTGAGTGAGATCACCACGCCAACGACCAGGGGCCCTGTCTCGTCACCACCCGCGCTGACCAGCCCATTTCACCCTCCAGCACAGGATGAAAGAGGCTCAGTGGCGGACGCGGGGGCGGCCCAGGGGGGGCGGGCGTCGTCATGGCGGGTCCCTCGTGCTCGCGACGGGAGGACCGAGAAACCTAAGCTCGAACACAAGCGCGATAAGCGTGCTCTGGGCTACAGGCTTCCGCCGGGCCTCGCGCGCCTGAGAATGCTGGAAACGTACCTCGCGGGGAACTTGCGACCGTGCGCCCGGCTTCGTGTCGAGGCTGCCTAAGCGATACGAGTCGGGCGGGTCACACGATGGGGGGGCGCCCTGCGCGGGTCAGGCGGACGACGGTGCGCCAGCTCATAGGCGCGCGAAGGCCGTGGCCACCACTAAGACCTTCGCGGAAGCCCGCTGCGGTGGCGCGGAGCGCGGCCCGGTCACGGAAGCGCCACAGGGTGAGCAGGATGAAGGCGCCGAGGTTCAGCGGGATCAGGGGGGCGGGGAGGTTGCGGCGGGCGAGCCATACGCGGTTGCGGGCGTTGAGCCGGTAGAAGCGGTCGTGGCGGGCCGGGTTGGTCGCGGGGTGATGGACGATGATGTCCGGCAGGTAGCGGCCGATGCCGCCCTGGTCCCACAGCCGCCAGGCGAGGTCGATGCCCTCGTGGAAGAGGAAGAAGTCGCCAGGCCAGCCGCCGGCGGCGTCGAACGCGCTGCGGCGGATCATGACGACGCCCTCGGCCATGACCGTGACGATCCCGGGCCGGGCTGGGTCGCCGGCGCGCAGGCGGGGGACCCAGCGGCGCACGGTGATGCCGGTGTCGGGGTCGGCGATCCTGGGCTGGGCATAGGCGAGGGCGGGCTCTCGCAGGAGGGCGGCCGCGAGGCGGGCGAGGGCGTCGGGGTGCGGCAGGACCGCGTCGTTGTCGAAGAAGAACAGCAGCTCGCCCTCGACCTCCTTGGCGCCGATGTTGCGGCCCTCGGGGATGCCGACGTTCTCCGCCAGCGCGATCGTCTTCACGCCGGCCGGGACCTGGGCGGGGGTGCAGCCGTTGCCGACGACGACCACGTCCAGGTCGACGCCCTGCTGCGCGAGGAGGGAGTCCATGGCCTTGGGGAACTCGTCGGGGCGGTCGTTCATTGTCAGAACGACCGCCCCGACGCGGGGCGCGCCAGTGCTCAAGGTCCGGTCCTCTTCCGCGCCGGGCCCCTGCCCGTCGCCGTCTCGTCACCTGGGGGACGGCCCACCTTAGCCGGGCGGTTACTCGCGTGCGGCGGTGGTCAGGGCGGCGAGCGCGGCCTCGACGGCGGTGTGCAGGGTGGTCTCGGTGCGGGGGTGGTCGCGGCGGGGCCTACGGTCGGCGAGGCTGTCGGCGATGGCGAGCACCGCGGCGGCGTCGATGCCGCGGTGCTCGGCGACCGCGAAGACACCGGCGGCCTCCATGTCCGCGGTCAGGGCGCCCAGGGCGCCGTACCGGGCGACCTCGGGGGCCGTCTCGCGGTAGATGGCGCTCGTCGTCCACCCGCTGCCCTGCCGGGTGTCGGCGCCCCGCGCGGCCAGGGCCCCGGTCAGGTGCCGGGTCAGCTCGGGTGAGGGCTCGGCGTACGGGGCGGGCGGCAGGTAGTGATGGGAGAGGCCGTCGTCGCGCAGGGCGCGGGTGCACACCACGAGGCTGCCGGGGGCGAGGCTGGCGTGCAGGGAGGCGGCGGTGCCGACGGTGACGACGCGGCGGATGCCGAGGGCGATGAGCTGTTCGAGGACGAGGGCGGCGGCGGGTGCGCCGAGGCCGAAGCCGCCGCAGACGGCCAGGCGCCGGCCGCGGCGTTCGAGCAGGCGCAGGTTGCCGCGGACCCAGTCGGTGCGACGGCCGCCGTAGTTGGCGACCGCATGGGCCAGGACGCGGTCCTGGTAGACGAGGACGGCTCCGTCGTGGTCGGCGAGGGTCGCCCCGGGGGCGCGGCTGCGGACGTGCCGGGCGTGGTCGGCCGGGTCGGGGATGGCGGGCAGGGCGTGCTTGCCGGGGTGGAGCGGCAGGACGGGGTGGGTCACGGGCGGGCCTCCCGCTTCGCGAGCGCGTTCGCCAGCTGCTGCTCGGCGTCGCGGTTGACGGAGTCGACGGTGTGCCAGGGCAGGACGGGCTCGTCCATGTGCCGCAGGTGGTGGTCGTAGTCCAGGCCGTGCGCGGCGAGCGCGGCGGCGAGACGGCCGCGGGTGATCGTGGCCGGGTCGGTGCCGGTGTCGTAGAGGTCTTCCAGGACGTGGCCCACGCGCCAGTCTCCGCGCAGGCACACCGCTTCCAGGTGCATGCGGGCCGCGGACGGGCCCTCGACGCGGTAGTGCCGGCCGAAGGCGGCCGGGCCGACGAGGTCGCGCAAGGTCTCGGTGATCTGCCGGACGTACTCCTGGACGGTGTCAGGGTCGGCCATGGCCAGGCGCTGGCCGAGGGTGCCGGGGGTGGGCTGGAACTGGGTCAGCTTGACGATGACGGCCGTGTCGCCGTCGCCGAGGCGCGTGCGGACGTCGCGGGCGTAGTCGGCGATGGCGTGCCGGTCGGCGGCCGTCTCGCCGGGGGCGCCGACGATGAAGTAGAGCATGACCGCGCTGACGTGCCCGCTGGTGCGGCACAGGTCGATCGCCTTGTCGACCCGCTCGCGCTTGAGGGTCTTGCCGTACAGGGCGACCAGATCCGGGGCGGCGAACTCGGGGGCGATGGTGACGATGCCCCGGGGCCGGTCGAGGGCGAGTTCGGTGAACAGGTGCCCGAAGTCCCCGAGCTCGCGGAGGGCCGTCAGGTAGTCGGCGGTGATCTCGTCGGCGCGGACGGACCCGATGATCGCGGTGACCTTCTCGCCCTTGGCCGCGGCGCGGTCGGCGTAGGCCCGGATGTGCTCCAGCAGCGCCTGCTTGTGCCGGTACTGGGTGAAGGTGGGGGCGCTGATGATGATCTGGCGGATGCCGTGGGCTTCGAGGCGGTCGATGTAGCCAGTGAGGAGGTCGAGCGGGGCCTGGCGGAAGTCGGGGACGCCCAGGGTGCAGAAGTGGCAGTCGTGCAGGCAGCCGAGGACCGGGGTGATGACGGCGGTGCTGCCGTCGCTGACCGGGGAGCAGAAGTGCGCGGCCGGCAGCTCGGCGACGGACAGGTAGGGGGCGTGGACGCGGTCTGGGACGGTCGGCGCCACGGGCCGCACCGCGGCCACGCCGCCGCCGGGCGCCGGGTCGTGCTCGTAGGCGGCGGGAACGTACAGGCCGGGGATCCGGGCGAGCTGCTGGTGCAGCGGCACCGGGCCGGGGTCGAGACGGTGCGCGTGCGCCACGCGCAGCAGCTCGGGGACGGACCGCTCGGCCTCGCCCAGGGCGACGGCGTCAAGGTAAGCGGCGAGCGGTTCGGGGTTCGTCAGCCCCGGGCCGCCGCCCACGACGAGCGGGTGACGGCCCGGCACGCGGTCGGCGGCGCGGCGAGGGATCCCGGCGAGGTCGAGGAGCCGCAGCACCTGGTGCAGGCCACCGGCGTGGGTCACCGAGACGCCCAGGACATCCGCGCCCGCGACCGGCGCGGCCGACTCGATGCTGCGGTACGCCTCCCCGGCGGGCGGCCGCAGCCGGGCGCCGTCGCGGACGAGGCCCTCGTACTCGACGGCCCGCTCGGCGACGGCCGGGACCCCGGGGTCACGGTTGATCAGGTCGTACAGGGCCATCGGGCCGCTGCACATCAGGCTGTAGGCGTGCCCGTACGGCATCGCCAGGACGACCCGGAGCCGGCCGGCGGGGTCCTTCGGCTCGTAGGGGTCGGCGAGGAAGATCTCGTCCGCACGGATGCGGGCGGTCTCCTGCGTCAGAAGGGACATCGGGGCCTCCTCCGGGTCAGATGGTGGGGTGGGTGCGGGCGACGTCGGCGACGGCCCGGCGGATCGCGTCGCAGATGGCGGCCTCGTCGGCGTCGCTGATCCTCGGGTGGAAGACCGGGCACAGCAGCCGTGCGGCAAGCCGTTCGGCGCGCGGAACGTCCTGGCCGGCGGTATGGCGGCGGATCAGGGTCTTGCTGTGCGGGGTGACGGGGTCGCTGATGATGCTGCCGACGCCGTACCGCTCGGCGAGCACGTGCATCAGCTCGTCGCGGCCGGCCCCGGCCCACGCGTTGGGCACGAGGAGGTTGTGCCGGTAGTACAGGTGCCGCCCCTCCTCCCAGGTCGGCGGCAGCGTCAGCTCGGCAACATCGGCGAGCGCCCGGGTACGGGCGTGCGCGCGGGCGATCCGCGCCGCGTTCATCTCGTCCAGCCGTCCGAGCTGGACCAGGCCGACCGCGGCCTGGGCCTTGGAGAGCATCTGGTTGGTGCCCCAGGATTCCCCCAGGCCGCCGTAGCCGCGCAGGAGCCGCAACCGCTCGTCGAGCGCGGGGTCCCTCGTGGTGACCATCCCGCCCTGCCCGAGGGTCGTCATCAGCTTCTTCGATTCGAAGGAGAAGACCGTGGCCCAGCCCTCGGCACCGACCCGCGCCCCGCTCGGCGTCCGGCCGCCGCAGGCGCGGGCGGCGTCCACGATCACCTTCGGCGGCCCGTGCACCGGGTGCGGGCACCGCGCGGCCAGCTCCACGAACCGGGCCACGTCCGCGACGGCCCCGTTCCAGTGCGTCAGCAAGATCGCCCGGGTGCGCGCCGTGAGACGCTGCTCGGTGTCGGCGGGGTCGAGGCCGAGGGTGGTCGGGTCGGGCTCGGCCAGCACCAGGCGCCCGCCCTGCCCTACGACCGCGACGTGCGGGCCGACGAAGTTCACCGCGCAGGAGACCACCTCGTCCCCGGCCTCCAGCTCCAAGGCGCGCAGGACCATCTCCAGAGCGGTGCCGCCGGAGTTGAACCCGGCCGCGTGCCCGGCGCCGCAGTACGCCGCGAACGCCTCCTCGAACCGGACCAGGTACGCGGCCTGCCGCCAGCCGGTACGCCAGTCATCCGACTCCTCGATGACCCGGGCCAGCGCCGCGTGCTCGGCGGCGGTGTACCAGCCGCCCTGCTGCGGCTCGATGGGCCACCGCAGGAGCTCCGGTGCGACGTCCGGGACCGTGCTCGTATCCACCGCCATCGTCAGCACCCCCGCCCCGCCACCGCGGTGCTCGCGCGGTGCTGCTCGTAGTCGCGGATCGCCGCGAGCTTCGCCTCCGCCGAGGTGCCGGGCGCGAAGCGGTGGGCCAGCCACTCGCCGACCAGACGCCTCGCCAGGGCGAGACCGATGACGCCCTGCCCGAGCGCGAGGACCTGAGCGTCGTTGGAGAGAACCGACGCCCGCACCGACACTACGTCGTGCGCCGTCACGGCCCGCACACCGGGCACCTTGTTCGCGACGATGGCCATCCCCAGCCCGGTGTGGCACACCAGCAGCGCCCGGTCCGCGCGCCCGGCCGCGATGCGCTCGGCCGCGGCGAACGCGACGGCCGGATACGCGGCCCCGGCCGGGAGGCCGCCTGCGACGTCCCGGACCTCCGCCACACGGCCGTCGGTCCGCATCGCCTCGGCGAGGAGATCCTTGTACGGGCGGCCCGCGTCGTCGGAGCCGACGACGATCCGCAGCTGCTCAGGCTCGTGGGGCATGGACTACCTCCAGGGGAGACCGACCGCTTCTTCCCGTCCGGCCAGCCGGCCGGGGAAGGCGAGCCGACGTCCGGCTCGCTGGCGGGGGGATCAGGAAAGCGCCGCTCGCCCGCCGCGGGGAGACGAACTCGGGGGGCGAACTTCCAGGGGGCGAACTCGGGGGGCGAACAAATCCGTTCGTCTCCAGCCGGTGGCTTCCCGGCCCTACGCTCGTCTTCCCTGCCGCCGAAGGGGACGGCGGCGACCGGCTGAACGCGAGGTCGCGGTGGCAGCAACTTCACGGCGTCAGGCCGTCCCGAACGCGGACCTGGCCCGCCTCCTCGCCGAGGCCCACCTGAGCCATAAGGCTCTGGCCCGGCTGGTGAACGAGCGCGGGCGGCTGGCCGGGATCGTCCTGCGCTACGAGCACACCAGTGTCACCAGATGGGTGAATTCAGGGATGGTCCCGCGCGGGCGAACGCCGGAGTTCGTGGCCGCTGTCCTGGCAGAACGCCTCGGACGGCCCGTCAGCACCGACGACATCGACATGTCCACGACGTCAACGCCAGTGCCGACCATGGGGTTGGATTTCCCCCGCGACCCCGTCGATGCCGTACGCGTCGCGTCAACGTACTGGAGGACCCCCGTGGACAGCCGCAGACGATTCCTCACCACGGGGTTCGCCCTCGGCGCCTACACCATGCCCGTCACCCGCTGGCTCGCCAAACCCGCCACCGCCACCACCCCGCCCAGCATGCCTACCGGTCCCGGCACGCGCCGGGTGGGGAAGACCGACCTGGACGGGCTGTGGGCCGCATCGGAGGAGGCCCGCGTGTGGGACTCCCGCTTCGGCGGCGGGCACTGGCAAAACAGCTCGGTCACCCGCTGCCTCCAGACCCAGGCCGCCCCCATGCTCCGCGGCGCCTACACCGAGAGCGTCGGCCGCGAGCTGTTCGCCGCCACCGCCGAGCTCTCCCGCGTCGTGGGCTGGGCCGCCTTCGACGCCGGCCACCACGACGTCGCCCAGCGCCACTTCATCCAGGCCCTCAGCCTCGCCCGCTCTGCCGGCGACATCGAGACCGGCTGCTACGTCCTGACCACCATGGCCCTCCAGGCCATGCTCCGGGGCTTTCCCGAGCAGGCCGCCGACATGGCAGAAGGTGCCTACGAGCGCGGCCGCGGCCACGCCGCCCCCCGTGTCCTGGCCTTCGCCAAACTCGCCGAAGCCCGCGCCCACGGCCGCATGAAGGACGGAGCGGCCGCCGGCGCCGCCCTGGCCCAGGCCGAACTCCTCCTCGACACGATCCAGCCCGGCGCCCACGACCCCCAGCACCTGGCCTACTTCACCCCCGAACGCCTGGCGGCCGACGCGATCGAGATCCACCGCGACCTCGGCCAGCCCCAGGCCGCCCTCAACTGGAACCGCCTCGCCGAACCCATGCCCGCCGACCGCTTCACCCGCGCCGTCGGCATCCGCCACGCCGTCCTGGCCAGCAGCCACATCCACGCGGGCGACCTCGACCGCGCGCTCACCACAGCAGACCGGGCGCTTGGCATCCTCAGCACCGTGCAGTCCACCCGCGCCCACACCTACCTCCACACCGTCACCGCCGACCTCCAGCGATGGCCACGCGACCCCCGCGTGCGGGACTTCGCCGTACGTGTACACGCTGCGGTCGGCTCACCGCACAAATAGCCCTCACCGCCCGGCCCCGGCCGGTGGGGCGGCGGTCCTGTACGCCGCCCCACCGCGACCGTACGAACTCCGCACCCGGGGCGCAGTTCCTGATGGGCCGCCAGAGGGGCGGCCCGGCCCCGTTCCTTCCTCTGGCTTCACCGCTGGGGGAGGCCGGGGCTGTCGCTCCAGGAGGCGGGCTGTTCCGGTCCGGTGGTGCGCCGGATGTGTGTGACCGGGTGATGCTGACGACTTCCCATTCCGGGCCCGGTTCGGCGGGCCGGCAATGGTGTTCGGGCGGGACGGGGCTGTGGGTGGGGGAGAGGTGTCCGTGGTTGCGCAGGGTGGCGGCGCGGGTGGCGCACCAGGCGGTGCAGAAACTTTTCCGAGAGCCGGCGGGCAGAGGCCGGGTGCACACCAGGCAGTGGTCGGGGGCGGCCTGGGGTTCCAGTTCGGCCAGGAGACGCTGGACGCGGTTGATGTCGTCGGGCTCCCAGGGTTCGAGGCCGGCGGTGCAGCCGTTGAGGAGCCGGGCGAAGACGGCGCGTAGCTCGGCAAGGTTACGCCGGCAGATGCCGAGGAGGTCGAGGTACTCCTCCACGCTCCAGGTGGCCAGCACCCCGCTGCGGGTGAAGCACACCCCGACCGCATCGACGTGGTAACCGTCGGAGGCGTCGAGGAGGAGGTAACCGAGCAACTGCCAGGCATCGGCCTGACGCAGGGTCTGGGGATAGCGGGTGGACTTGAAATCGAGCAGGACATCGTCGGCGGCGAGATCGGCGTCCGCCGTGAGCCGACGCCCGAAGTCGGGGAAGGTCGGCCCGGCCGTGCAGGCCCGCGGGGACGTACGGGCCCGCAGACCGGCCAGCGCACTGTCCGCCGCCCGGTACACCTGCGCGACAACGTCCTCGACCATGTCCGGATGCGGGAGCGCCAGAAGCCGCTCCAGGGTGAAGCCGGCAGGATCCTCGTGAGCGGACAGCGACAGCGGCGTGTAGGCGAACCCGAGCGGACTGCGGGTATGGACCTGACACCAGGCCGCCGCGATCAGCATCCGCGCCAGGTCCTCCCCCTCCTCGTCGTCCTGGGCGCACTCCACCGGCCGGCCGCGGTCGTCGAGGTCTAGGGCACGTATCGGGTTGTGATCAATTTGCGGGTTGCGCCCTCGTGGTCGCGCCTGATCCGGTAGATCATGTTGTGTGACGCGAGTGCAACTGACTGACGCAGAGTGGGAGTTCATCGGGCCATACCTGCCGATCGGCGAGTACGGCCCCTACCCCGGGCGGCTGCGCCGGCAGTTCGAGGGCGTGATCTGGCGGTTTCGGACGGGCGGCCAGTGGAGGGAGATGCCCCAGGAATTCGGCGCCTGGTCGACGGTCCACAACCGCTTCCGGCAGTGGAGGGATGCCGGGGTCTTCGAGGCCCTGCTGGAAGGCGCGATCGCGGAGGCCGCGAAACGGAGTGAGGTGGACTTGTCGCTGGTCAGCGTGGATTCCACCACCGTCCGAGCCCACCATGACGCCGCCGGAATGCACCTCGGCCCCGACACCCTCGCTGACCTGGAGAAGGCCGCCGAGGAGGCGGAGGTGGCCCGGCAAAAGGGGGCGACCCGAAGGAACAAGACGGGCAGGACACCGCAGACGACCCGGAACGGGACGAGCGGCGACGGGTCCGACGCAGACGCAAGCTCCGCCTGAAGGCGGCACTGCTCGGACGGTCCAGAGGCGGGCAGACCAGCAAGGTCCACATCGCCGGCGAGCGCAAATGCCGCCCGCTGGCAATCGTCCTGACCGAGGGGCAGGCCGCCGACAGCCCGCAGTTCATTCCCGTGCTGGCGAAGGTCCGGGTTCGCGGGCCCGCCGGCCGACCCTGCGCCCGGCCCGACGCGGTAGCCGGCGACAAGGCCTGCTCCTCCCGCGGGAACCGTTCTCACCTGCGCGAACGGGACATCAAGGCCGTCATCCCGCAGAAGCGGGACCAAGCCGCCAACCGAAAGAAGAAGGGCAGCAGGGGCGGCCGGCCCGTCGCCCACGACGCCGAGCTCTACAAAGAGCGGAACACCGTCGAGCGCCTGATCAACAAGCTGAAGGCCTGGCGGGGCATCGCCACCCGGTTCGACAAGGCACCCGAGAGCTACCTCGCCGGCCTCCACCTCCGCGCATCGATGATCTGGATCAAGGACCTCACCAAGGCCATCCCTTGATCACGACCAAATACGCTCCCTAGCCCCGTCTCCGAGACCTCTGCGACGGGCCGTTCAGCACCGCTCGAAAGCCCACCCGCACCTTCTGCCAACCCTTGCCTCTCGCCGCGGCCTCCAAGGTCGCGAGGAAGCTGTACAGCGCCCCACGGCCAACAAGCCGGCCAGGCGCTGGAGGAGGGAGCTGAGGGCGGCACCAGCGTGGGGAGCGGCGCGTTCTCCCGCCCCTTCCGCCCTCTCGTGGCCGGTCAGGCGACATCCCTTGAGCGCTGCAGTTACTTTTTCAGCAACAGCACCCGGGGCTGAGGTTGCCTCCGTCCACCACACATGAACATCCAAGGGTGGTGCCGCTCAGGTCTGCGGGCGGGGGCGCGGTCAGCCTCCCCGTCCGCCCGGTTCTCCTTGGCGGGAGCGGCTCTCAAGGCCACCGGGAGCTCCAGCGAACGGCCGGCGACGTGCCCGGGCCCCAAGAGGGCCGGGGGTGGCGCGGGGCTGGTAGGGGCCGCTCGGGGCCTTTGGAGAGGGTGGGTGGTTTGTCTGTTTCGGTGAAAGTTGCTTGGGAGGGGGCTGGTGTGAGGTAGAACTGCTGGTCAGCAAGACTGCTCCCCGCTCGCGCGGGGATGGCCCCCGGGCCAGCAGCCCGATCAGTCCCTCGCGGAGGAGGACGCTGCTCCCCGCTCGCGCGGGGATGGCCCCCGCCGCGCGGACGGGACGGGCGCTGTCTCCATCTGCTCCCCGCTCGCGCGGGGATGGCCCCTGCGCTTCCGTGAGGACGGGCTCGGGGACGTCCTGCTCCCCGCTCGCGCGGGGATGGCCCCCTCGTCGACCACCGCCACTACGCCTACCGCGGCTGCTCCCCGCTCGCGCGGGGATGGCCCCATCTACGCCCGGCTCCGGTCGGGGCTGACCGCCTGCTCCCCGCTCGCGCGGGGATGGCCCCTCTCCCGGGTGGGCGGCCGGTACGAGCATTCGCTGCTCCCCGCTTGCGCGGGGATGGACCCGTCGAGTCGAGGGGCGGTGACGGCGTCGTCGTCTGCTCCCCGCCTGCGCGGGGATGGACCTGGGCCCGGACCGACAAGCTCCGCCGTGAGCAGCTGCTCCCCGCCTGCGCGGGGATGGACCCGTGCCCATCGCGACGGCGACGGCCACGCGTGCCTGCTCCCCGCCTGCGCGGGGATGGACCCCAGGCCTCGAAGCTGCCGTAGCCCTCGGGGCGCTGCTCCCCGCCTGCGCGGGGATGGACCCGGCGGCCACAAGCTCGTCGAGGAGCGGGCCGACTACTCCCTGCCTGCGCAGGGATGGACCCCCGGGCAGGAGCGCGGGATGTTCGCCGAGATCCTGCTCCCCGCCTGCGTGGGGATGGACCCTAGCACTCGAACACCTGGTCACCGGGGCTCGGCTGCTCCCCGCCTGGGCGGGATGGACCCAGTGGCTGGACCAACGAGACAGGGCCAACACTTTGCTCCCCGCGCTTGCGGGGATGGAGTCGGAATCTTGCTCGCTGTTCCTGGGGGTCCTGGTTGTTCTTCATGTGTGTCGCTCGGTGGCAGTCGGTCGTGTTGTTTCTCGTCTCCAGGCGGGTGGCTTTGGTTTCGCCGGTCGGGTCTTGTCCGGCGCGGGTTGTTCTGCGGGCGTGCTGGGGTGGGCTTGTGGTGGTCTTTGCGTGGGTCGGCTGTGTTTCTTGTTTTCGTGCTGTGTCCGGGTTGGTCGGCAACTGCATGACGTTACGTCATTGGGCTTCGTGTTCGGTGTTGTTCGTGGGATCTGCTGGGGTTTTTGGTCTTGTTTCTGGATCTTGTGTCCGTGGTGTGGAGGTGGGGTGTATTCCTCTTCCATGGCACGTGAGGGGGAGGGCCGTTCGGGCCTTCGGAGCCGTCTTGAGGGACCGGTGCTTGAGCTGTGGGGCAAGCATGATCGGGACTCGGACGGGTGGCTGCCGTTATGGCAGCACATGGAGGACAGCGCGGCGGTGGCCGGGATGCTGTGGGATCGGTGGCTGCCGTGGAGTGTGCGCCGGCTGATCGGGCGGGCGCTGCCGGGGGGTGAAGGGGACGGGCGTCTGCTGGCGGTGTGGCTGGCTGCGGTGCATGACATCGGGAAAGCGACTCCGGCGTTCGCCTGCCAGGTCGAGGGGCTGGCCGACCGGATGCGTGCTGCGGGGCTGGAGATGCGGTCGCGGACGGCGATGGGACCTGACCGGGCGATTGCGCCGCATGCGCTGGCCGGGCAGGTGCTGCTGGGGGAGTGGCTGGAGGAGGCGTGCGGTTGGGACCCGGAGGAGTGCTGGCCGTTCACGGTGGTGGCGGGTGGTCATCACGGGATCCCGCCGGAGGACTCCCAGATTTACGCGTTGGACAGCCGTGGGCATCTGCTGCGGACGCCGGGCAGAAGCCGGGCGGTGTGGCAGGGGGTGCAGACGGAGCTGCTGGAGGCGTGCGCCGACGAGTATGGGGTGCGTGGGCGGCTGGGGCTGTGGCGGGAGGTGAAGCTGCCGCAGCCAGTGCAGGTCCTGCTGACGGCGCTGGTGATCGTCGCGGACTGGATCGCCAGCAACCCGGACCTGTTCCCCTACCACCCGATGGAAGTGCCGTGTTTCGGTGCGGCGAGGGCGGATGCGGCGTGGCAGAAGCTCGATCTGCCCGGTGCCTGGCGTCCCGTCGACCCCGACGGGACGGTGCAGGAGCTGTTCGAGTCCAGGTTCGCGCTTCCTGCGGGGTCGTCGGTGCGGCCTGTGCAGGCGGAGGCGGTGGAGCTGGCCCGGTCTATGGAAGCGCCGGGCCTGATGGTGATCGAGGCGCCGATGGGCGAGGGGAAGACCGAAGCCGCTCTGGCGGTGACGGAGATCTTCGCAGCCCGGTCCGGCGCAGGGGGTGTCTTCTTTGCCCTGCCGACGATGGCCACGGGTAACGCCATGTTCCCGCGGCTGCTGAAGTGGCTGAAGCGGCTGCCTTCTTTGGAGGGGCGGCCTCATTCGGTGCTGCTGGCGCACTCGAAGGCCGCATTGAACGACGATTTCACCGATCTGATGCGGGGCGCCGGGCCGGTGGCGGGCGTGGACGTGGACGCCGTCCGCAACGGTAAGCAGGCCCTGGGACACCGTGAAGCCCCTGCCGAGCTGGTGGCACACACGTGGCTCAGGGGCCGCAAGAAGGCGATGCTGTCGTCGTTCGTAGCCGGGACCGTGGACCAGTTGCTGTTCGCCGGGCTGAAGAGCAAGCACCTGGCGCTGCGTCACCTCGCGGTGGCCGGCAAGGTCGTCGTCATCGACGAGGCCCACGCCTACGACACCTACATGAGCGTCTACCTCGACCGTGTCCTGTCGTGGCTGGGTGCTTACGGGGTGCCGGTGGTGATCTTGTCGGCGACGCTCCCGGCGGCCCGCCGGCGCGAGCTCGTCGAGGCCTACGCCGGCACCGTTGAAGAGGCTGGGGCGGCTTTCGACGAGGTCGCGGCTGCGGGGGAGTACCCGCTTTTGACCGCTGTGACGCCCGGCGGGACACCGCTGGTGCGGCGGCCTGCGGCGTCCGGGCGGGCGGTGTCGGTGCAGCTGGAGCCTTTGGACGACGATCTCGACGTGCTGGCGGACCGCCTGGAGGCCGAACTCGCCGACGGCGGGTGCGCGCTGGTGGTGCGCAACACGGTCAAGCGGGTGGTGGAGACGGCACGGGTGCTGCGGCAGCGGTTCGGCGACGACGTCACCGTCGCGCACGCCCGTTTCCTCGACGTGGACCGCGCGGCCAACGACAAGGAGCTCCTGCGGCGTTTCGGGCCGCCGGGACCAGCCGTCGACCGCCCTGCGGGACGTCACGTCGTGGTCGCCAGCCAGGTCGCCGAGCAGTCCTTGGACGTGGACTTCGACCTGCTGGTCACCGACCTGTGCCCGGTCGACCTGCTGCTGCAGCGTATGGGCCGTCTGCACCGGCACCAGCGCGGAACCGGTCAGCAGGACCGGCCTGCCCGGCTGCGCCGTCCCCGCTGCCTGGTGACGGGGGCCGACTGGTCGGCGCCCGTGCCGGTGCCGGTGCAAGGATCGGTCGCCGTCTACCAGAAGTACCCGCTGCTCAGGTCGGCCGCGGTCCTGCTGCCGCATCTGCAGACGGGCGGCGAAAGGCCTGTGCGGCTGCCCTGGGACATCAGCCCGCTGGTCCAGGGTGCCTACGCCGACGACGTACAGGCCCCCGCCGGGTGGCAGGAGGCCCTGGACGATGCCCGGCGCCGTCACGAGGCGCAGCGCGCCCGGCAGCAGCAGAAGGCGGCCACGTTCCGGCTCGGTGACGTCGCAGGGCCGGGAGAGCCCCTGTTCGGATGGGTCGCCGCGGGGACCGGGGACGCGGACGACACCCCGGCGGGCCGGGCCCAGGTCCGCGACAGCCAGGAGAGCCTGGAGGTCATCGTGGTCCATAAACGGGCGGACGGGGGGCTGACGACCGTTCCGTGGCTGGGACAGGACCGCAAGGGCCGCCGGCTCGGCGGACTGGACCTGCCGCGGGACCAGGTGCCGGTGGCCTTCGCCGCGCGCGCGGCCGCAGCGTGCGGACTGCGTCTGCCGCAGGAGTTCTCCGGCGAGGTGATGGACCGGGCCATCACCGAACTCGAAGAACTCGTCGTCGATGCCTGGCAGACGAAGGAGAGCTCCTGGCTCGCCGGCGAACTGATCCTCCCACTCGACCAGGACTGTCAGACCCGCCTGGCAGGCTTCGCCCTGCGGTACTCCACGACCGACGGACTTGAGGTGACCCGTGCCTGAGACGCACGAGGCGGACCAGAAACCATTGTCGTTCGACCTGACGCGGCAGCCGTGGATCGGGGTCCTCCGCCCCAACGGCACGCAGGAAGAACTGTCGCTGCGCGAGGTGTTCGCGCAGGCCAAAGACGTGCGCCGGATCACCGGCGACCTGCCCACGCAGGAGTTCGCCCTGCTGCGTCTCCTGCTGGCCATCGCCCACGACGCCCTCGATGGTCCCCGCGACATCGAGCACTGGGCCCGGCTGTGGAGCGATCCGCACTGCTTCGCCCCTATCGCCGGCTATCTCGAAGACCACCGCGGCCGCTTCGACCTCCTCGACGAGCAGACGCCCTTCTTCCAGACGGCCGGATTGCGCACTGAGAAGAATGAAGTGGCCTCGCTCAACCGCATCGTCGCGGACGTGCCCAACGGCGAGCCGTTCTTCTCCGCCCGCCTGCCCGCGGTCGGCCGCCTGGGATTCGCTGAGGCCGCCAGGTGGGTGGTGCACGCCCACGCCTACGACACCTCCGGCATCAAGAGCGCCATGGCGGGCGACCCGCGGTCCAAGGGCGGCAAGGTCTACCCCCTGGGGGTGGGTTGGGCCGGCAACCTCGGCGGCGTGTTCGCCGAAGGGCGCAACCTGCGCGAGACCCTGCTGCTCAACCTGGTCGCGGCCGACGCGGTCGACTTCGGCGCGAAGGGACGCCGGGACCTGCCCGCCTGGAGACGCGAGCACGGCCCCCAAGGAGCCGAGCGGCCCCCGGACGGCCTGTGCGACCTGTACACCTGGCAGAGCCGACGCCTGCGCCTGCACGCCGACGCTGACGGAGTGACCGGAGTGGTCCTCGGCTACGGCGACCCCCTGACCTCCCGCAACATGCACACCCGCGAACCGATGACCGCCTGGCGCCGCAGCCTGGCCCAGGAGAAGAAACACGGCGAACCCCTCGTCTACCTGCCGCGCGAGCACGCCCCAGAGCGCTCCGCCTGGCGCGGCCTGGCCTCCCTGGTCGCCGACCGCGAACAGAACCGGCCCGAAGGCTCCGACCCGCCCTCCCAGCTGCGGCCCGGGATCCTCGACTGGACCGCCCGCCTGGTCACACGCCGCAAACTCCAGCGCGGATTCCTCATCCGAGCCCGCATCATCGGCACCGTCTACGGCACCCAGCAGTCCGTCGTCGACGAGGTCGTCGACGACCACCTGACCATGGACGTGATCCTGCTCCACGAGCAGGACCGCGACTACGCCACCCAGGCCATCGACGCTGTCAAGGACGCTGAACTCGCAGTCAACACCCTCGGTGACCTCGCCACCGACCTCGAGCGAGCCGCCGGCTCGGAGAACGAAAGCCCCCGCCTAACCGCCCGCGACCGCGCCTTCGCGGAGCTCGAAGGCCCCTACCGCGCCTGGCTCACCGACCTCGGCCAGGCCGAGGACCCCTTCGAGCAGCGTGAGGCGTGGAAGGCCCAGGTCCACACGATCATCACCCGGCTCGGCCGGCAGATGGTCGCCGACGCCGGCGACGCGGCCTGGCAGGGCCGCCCGATCCCCGCCAAGCAGGGCAGCGTATGGCTCAACTCCGCCCTGGCCGACCGATGGTTCAGGGCACGCCTGCGCAAGAACATCGGCCAGCCCTCTTCCTCCGACCAGCCGTCCGGCACGGACAGCGCGGCGGACCCCTCCCCGAAGGTGCACGCATGACCACCAGCACGAGTAGCAGTACGAGTACGCGTACGGAGTCAGTGACCGACCTAGTCACCCGGCTCGCACAGGAACACCTCAGCCGATGGCAGCGCGGATACCTCAACGACGAAGCCAAGGCCGTCGGCGCCCTGGCCCGCCTGCGCCGCGGAGCCGGCAGGCCCGCCGGACAGCTCCCCGACCTGTGGGACCTCCTCGACACCCAAGGCCTGCACGAAGCGCGCCGCGACGGCCGCCCTCTCAGCGAGACCGAACTGGCCCGCGCCGAGGACGCCCTGCACACTGCCGTGACCCTGTGGGCCCTGCACCAGCAGTCCCGCGGCACCGGCATGCACCAACCGCATCGCCCCGAGCACCCCCGTGGCCTCGGCGCCGCCGTCCACCGCCTCATGCCCCCCAACGACATCGACGACTCCCTGCGCAAGCGCCTGGTCCGCGCCGGAAACGCACCCGACCTGACCACCCTCGCCCAGCGCCTGCGCGACATCGTCACCCTCCTGCGCCGAGAAGACGTCCACCTCGACTACGCCCTGCTCGCCGGACAGCTCTACCAGTGGCAGTGGCCAGGCGGTGCCGACCGCGTTCGCATCGCCTGGGGCCGCTCCTTCCACGCCTGGCAGGACCATCGCGCCTCCGGCCCCCAGCAGGACAACCCCGCTCCCGGCGACCTTTCCTCCGACCTTCCCGACGCCACCGACAAGGACACCCTGTGAACCGCTTCTACCTCGACGTGCACGCCCTGCAGACCGTGCCGCCCAGCAACCTCAACCGCGACGACACCGGCGCCCCCAAGACCGCGACCTACGGCGGCGTGCCCCGGGCCCGGGTCTCCAGCCAGGCCTGGAAGCGCGCCACCCGCGCCTACTTCAAGGACGAGCAACTCCTGGACCCCAGCGAGCTCGGCGTGCGCACCAAGAAGATCGTCGAGGTCGTCGCCGCCCGCATCACCGCCGCCGACCCCGCCCTCGAAGCAGCCCGGGCCGAACAGCTCGCCGCCGACGTCGTCCAGGCCGCCGGCCTCAAGATCGAGGTCCCCAAGCGCAAGGCCGAGGCCGCGAAGAAGAACGGCGAACCGGAGCCGCTGCCGGAAGCCAAGTACCTGATGTTCCTCAGCTCCCGCCAGCTCGACTCCCTGGCCGCCCTCGCCATCGAGAGCGCCGCGGACAGCAAGGCCTTCTTCAAGGAGAAGGCGAACAAGGACCGCGCCAAGGCCCACGCCGACACCCGCCACTCCGTCGACATCGCCCTGTTCGGCCGCATGGTCGCCGACGTCACCGACATCAACGTCGACGCCGCCGTCCAGGTCGCCCACGCCATCAGCGTCCACCGCGTCGACAACGAGTCCGACTACTACACCGCCGTCGACGACGAGAACAACGACGACGAGCCCGGCGCCGGCATGATCGGCACCGTCGACTTCAACTCCGCCACCCTCTACCGCTACGCCGCCCTCGGCGTCCACCAGCTCGCCGAGAACCTCGGCCAGGGCCTGCGCGAGGACGAGTCCAGGACGACCCCCGTCCGCCGCGCCGTCGAGGCCTTCGTCCGCAGCTTCGTCGAGTCCCTGCCCCAGGGCAAGATCAACACCTTCGGCAACCACACCCTGCCCGAAGCCGTCATCGTCAAGCTCCGCACCACCCGCCCCATCAGCTTCGTCGCCGCCTTCGAAGAAGCCGTACGCGGCGACCAGGGCGGACACCTCCGCGAAGCCGCCGAGCGCCTGGCCGAGTACATCCCCGACATCGAACGCGCCTACGGCGACGACACCTCCACCCTCACCTGGGTCCTGCGCGTCGGCCCCAACACCCACAAGCTCAGCGGCATCGGCATCGAGGCGGACAACATCTCCGACCTCGTCGCCGCCGTCGGCCAGGCCGTCACCGACCGCCTGGACACCCCCGCATGAGCACCCTCACCCTCCTGCTCGCCGGCCCCCTCCAGTCCTGGGGGGCCGCGGCCCGCTTCTCCCGCCGTACCACCGAAGCGGCCCCCACCAAAAGCGGAGTCATCGGCCTCCTCGCCTCCGCACAAGGCATCCAGCGCGGCGACGACGACCAGCTGCGCCCCCTGACCGCCCTCCGCTTCGGCGTACGGATCGACCAGCCCGGCACCCGGCTGCGCGACTTCCAGACAGCCATCCACTGGGACAGCGGCAAGTCCATGCCGCTGTCCGAACGCTTCTACCTCGCCGACGCCGTCTTCGTCGCCGCCGTCGAAGGAGACCCCGACCTCCTCGCCGACCTCCACGCGGCCCTGCGCACCCCCGCCTACCCACCGTTCCTCGGCCGGCGCTCATGCCCGCCCGCACGCCCCCTCGAACTCGGCCTCCACCCCGACAAGAACCTCCTGCAGGCCCTGAGCCACGAGCCCTGGCAGGCCTCCCGCTGGCACACCGGACGCCACACCAAACGGCCCTACATCACCCTCCCCGTCCTGCACGAGAGCGACGACACCACCGCGGACACCGACACCCTGCGCGACCAGCCGGTCAGCTTCGCCGCCGAACACCGCCGCCACGCCCTGCGCACGATCGTCCGCACCTCGGTCGACATCCCCACGACTACTCCGCGGCCCCGGCATGACCACGACCCGTTCGACGCGCTGCCAGAAGAGAGCCGCTGATGTACCTGACCCGCTTCAGGGTGAACACCGCCCGCACCGGCGCCCGCCGCCTGCTGTCCTCCCGCCAGGTCCTGCACGCAGCCGTCATGTCCTCCTTCCCCGCCCTGCTGCCCAACGACCAGCCCACCGGCGATGCTCCCCGGGTCCTATGGCGCCTGGACCACAACGCCCCCGGCGAAGTACTTCTTTACCTCGTCAGCCCCGACGCCCCCGACCTCACCCACCTGGTCGAACAGGCAGGATGGCCGACCGCCCTGGTCGACGGCCCCGGATGGCAGACCCGCGCCTACACCCCCTTCCTCGACAACCTGACCGCCGGCGCACACTGGGGCTTCCGCCTGACGGCCAACCCCGTCCACCACATCCGCCGCACCGACAACGAACTCCGCAAGCGCACCGCCCACCTGACCCCGCACCACCAGATGGGATGGCTCCTCGACCCCACCCGCCAGGAACGCGGCGGCTTCCGCATACTGGAAAAAGCCAAGGACAAGCGGCTCCTGCCCGAAGGCACCACTCACCAGGGCCACGAACACCACGGAGACCGCTACCAGCTCACCGTCCGCGACCACCGCACCTCCGCCTTCGACAAAGCACGGCCCGCCGGCGCCCGACGCGGCAAACCCGTCACCCTCGTCACCGTCACCTACGACGGCCGCCTGGAAGTCACCGACCCCGACCTGATGCGCCGCACCCTCACCCACGGCATCGGCAAGGCCAAGGCCTACGGATGCGGCCTGATGACGCTCGCTCCGCTCCCACAAGGAGCAACCCCGTGACCACCGTCTCCCGCCGAGGCGCCCACACCCCGCGCGAACTCACCCGCGCAAGCGAACGCCTCTCCTTCCTCTACCTCGAACGCTGCACCATCCACCGCGACGCCAACGCCATCACCGCCACCGACGCCGACGGCACCACCCACATCCCCGCAGCCACCATCGGCACCCTCCTTCTCGGCCCCGGCACCCGCATCACCCACCAGGCCATGAGCGTCCTCGGCGAGACCGGCGCCGCCGTCACCTGGGTCGGAGAACACAGCGTCCGCTACTACGCCAGCGGCCGCGCCCTGACCCGCTCCTCCGCCCTCGCCGAAGCCCAGGCCGTCCAGTGGGCCAACAACCGCTCCCGCCTCGCCGTCGCCCGCGCCATGTACCGCCTCCGCTTCCCCGACGAGGACCCCGCAGGTCTCACCCGCCGAGAACTCCTCGGCCACGAAGGCGACCGCGTCAAGAAGTGCTACCGCGCCCAGGCCGAGCGCACCGGAGTCGCCTGGCGCGGCCGCAACTACGTCCCCGGCGACTTCACCGCAGGCGACGCCGTCAACCAGGCCATCACCGCAGCCGCCCAGTGCATGTATGGCGTCGCCCACGCCGTCGTCACCTCCCTGGGATGCAGCCCCGCACTCGGCTTCGTCCACTCCGGCCACGAACTCTCCTTCGTCCTGGACATCGCCGACCTCTACAAGACCGACATCGGCATCCCCCTCGCCTTCGACATCGCCGCAGAACACGAAGAAGACGTCGCCTCCCGCACCCGCAGAGCCCTGCGCGACCGCATCCACGAGACATCCCTCCTCGACCGCTGCGTCAACGACATCAAACGGCTCCTCCTCGGCACCGACGACCCCACCCCACCCGACATCGACATCGCCTGGGACGTCGTCACCCTGCAGAGCGACCGCAACGAACACGTCCCGGCAGGCCGCAACTACGGCGACGCCAACGACCCCACCCACGACGGGCTGGTGCTCACCTGGTGACCGTCATCGTCCTCACCAACTGCCCCGCCGGCCTGCGAGGCTTCCTCACCCGCTGGCTCCTCGAAATCTCCGCCGGCGTCTTCATCGGCAATCCCTCGGCACGCATCCGCGACATCCTCTGGAACGAAGTCCAGCAATACGCCGACCAAGGCCGGGCACTCCTCGCCCACACCACCAACAACGAACAGGGCTACACCTTCCGCACCTTCGACCACACCTGGCACCCCAAAGACCACGAAGGCCTGACTCTGATCCACCGCCCTTCCCCCGCCTCACCGGCGCCGACGACCGACCCCGCCAAGAAGTCCGGATGGAGCAAAGCGTCCAAGCGCCGGCGCTTCGGAGGCCGATAAGGCTACGGCCGACGAGGAAGAGACCAGCAAGGCGTCAGAACGCGGGACAGCGCCAAGCAGGCTGCCCACTCCCACACTTCCGCCCTATGCGATGTGGGCCGCCCCCCCACGGGGATGGCCTCCTCACCCCCTACCCCCGCCGCAATCAGCCCCTGCTCCCTGCGTCGGCGGGGGTGGGGTGGGTGGTTTGTCTGTTTCGGTGAAAGTTGCTTGGGAGGGGGCTGGTGTGGGGTAGAACTGCTGGTCAGCAAGACTGCTCCCCGCACCCGCGGGGATGGCCCCTTCACGAACGCCTCGACGTCACCCAGGACGAACTGCTCCCCGCACCCGCGGGGATGGCCCCCCTCATCGACACCGCCGACAGCTACCACTGGCACGCCGGCGAGACGGGACACAACGAACTGCTCGTCGCCCGCGCCCTGACCCGTTACGGCGGTGACACCTCCCAGGTCCTGGTGGCCACCAAGGGCGGCCGCGGCCGGACCGGCGACGGCGGCTGGACCGTCGACGCCACCCCCGCCCACCTCAAGAAGGCCGCCGAGGCCTCCGCCAGGCGGCTGGGCGTCGACGCGATCGGCCTGTACCAGCTGCACAAGCCGGACCCGGCCGTGCCCTGGGAGGAATCCGTCGGCGCGCTGCGCGACCTCCTCGACGCCGGCACGATCCGTACCGCCGGCATCTCCAACGTCACCACCGCCCAGATCCGCCAGGCGCACCGGATCCTCGGCGACGGTCTGGTCTCCGTGCAGAACCGGTACTCGCCCGCCGTCCGCGACAGCGAGCCCGAACTGCGGCTGAGCGAGCGACTGGGTCTGGCCTTCCTGCCCTGGAGCCCGCTGGGCGGCATCTCCCGCAGTTCCCTCGACGGCCCCTCCGGCCCGGCCTCCCCCGACCCCGCGTTCCCTCGCACGGCCTTCCACCGCGTCGCCGCCGCGCGCGGCGTCAGCCCCCAGCAGGTCGCCCTGGCATGGCTCCTCGCCCGCTCCCCCGCGGTGATCCCGGTCCCGGGAGCCAGCCGCCCCGCCTCCGTCACCGACTCCGCCGGGGCCGTGGAACTCACTCTGGAGCCGGAGGAGTTGGCGGAGCTGGAAAGCCGTCTGCCGGATTGAGACGGGTTGAGCCGGTCCGCGTCGGGGGCGCGCCGGAGGTCGTGCGGCGGTTCGTGGGTTCGGTCCTCGGCGAGCAGGGAGAACTGCGGGCAGGCGGAGCAGGGCGACGGCGGGGACGAGGCCGGCTGCGGCGGTGAGGACGACGCCGCCGAGCGCGGCCGCAGCGGCGGTGACGGCCACGGTGGTGTCGAGCGGTCCGGTGAGCCGTGCGACCGTCGCCGTGCCCGTGGCGGCTCCCGGGGCCGCTCCCGGCGCACCCGGTTGCGCTCCTTCGTGCAGGACGAGTCGTACGAGGTCCGCGTCGGACCAGCCGGTGGCCTTCAGGACAGCGAGTTCGGCGACCCTCTCCCGTATGCCGGGGAAGACGACGCCGGCCACGGCCAGGGCGCCGGGGAAGGCGGTGCCGGCGGCGGCGTCGATGCCCCGGTCGCGCAGGACGACGGCCTCGCCCAGGGCCGTGCACACGACGTCGCAGGAATGTCGCGGTGACGGGTCCGACCCGGTCCAGCCGTGTCGGACCGGCGCCTCGACTAGGAGTTGTCGCTCAGCAGGGCGCGGCCCAGCGGCGTCAGGACGTGGCGGACCCCGTTCCCGTACCGGTCCGACGTCAGCAGGCCGGCCGTGCGCAGCACGGTTGCGTGGTGGCTCGCGGTGGCCGGGGACGTACCTGTGCGCCGGCTCAGTTCCGCCGTGCTCGCGGGCGCCTCGGCGGCGCGCAGCACGCGGGCGCGGGTGCTGCCGAGGAGGGCGCCGAGGGCTCCGTCCGGGCGGCTCGGGGCGGAGGGCGCCCAGACCTGGCCGTAGTCGGAGAGGTCGCGGGCGACGGGGTAGCGCAGCACCAGGGGGCGGTCCGGGGCGGCGTTGTCGGTGAGGGCGAGCGGCTTCGGCCAGAAGAAGGTGGGGACGAGCAGCAGCCCTCGCCCCGCCAGCGGCAGGTCGGCGTCGGCCTCGCACGGGACGTGGAGGACGGGCGCGGTCCAGCGGACCTCGGGGTGCAGGCCGGCGAGGAGCCCCTCGACGCCCGTGTCGGCCAGGGCCAGCGCGCGCCGCGTACGGTCGGTGTGCGCCGTAGCCGCGATCTGCGCCCAGTACGGGGCGACGGCCACGGCGTGGTACGCCGACAGGGCGCGGCGGACGACCGAGCCCCACTCCGGGTCGCCGTGGTGCAGCGCGTGGATCCAGCGCGGTGCGCGGGGGCGCTGCCTGACGACGGCGTCGAGGTCCGCCGTCCACTGGAGGCGCGGCAGGGACCAGGTGTGGTCGAGGCTGTCCGCGAGGGTGCCGGTGGCGGCGTGTCCGAAGACCTCCGGCACGTACTCCCCGACGCCGGCCGGGGCCAGTTCGAACAGCGGCCGCATGGCGGCCCGCAGGCCTCCGCGCGTGCGCTCCCGCCAGCCCGCGAACGCGACGCCTCCCGGCCCGCCGTCCTGGAGCACGGGCAGGCTCAGGACGGTCTCGGCGAGCGGGTCGGGGACCCGGGCCACGCGGACGCGGACGAGGTCCTCCGCGGTGAAGTGGATACGCAGCACCGGTTGTTCTCCGGAAGGGACGGCGACGGTGGACGACCAGCTCACGGCACGCTAACGGTCCTGGTGCGGGGCCGTGGCCGCCTGTCGCGGAACTGGCCGGGAGACGCCGCACGGCACGCGTCCCGTGTCCGGATTCGAGGGAGTTCGAAGGGCCTTGTCCTCCGTATGGAGGCGTGGCGACACTGGGGCCCGGCCGAGGCGGCGGGTCCGGGGGGACGCACCGTACGAACCGCCGCCACGGCCGGTCCCGAGCATCCGACGTCCCGAGGAGCAGACCCGTCATGAGACTCCCGCGCCACCCGCTCGCCGCACGCACCGCCGTCGCCGCCGGCACGCTCCTCGCGGCCGTCGGCCTCCTGGCCGGCCCCGCCGCCGCCGCACCCGCCGGGACTCCCCCGGCGGCCGGCACGGCGGTGGCCGCGGCCCCCGGCGACACCGTCATCCAGGGCACCAGCGTGCTGGCGCGGGGCCAGGCCTGGTACTCGCCCGACGGCCGGACCATGCTCGCGATGCAGGGCGACGGCCACGCCGTGCTGTACCACGACGGCGCCGCGATCTGGACCGCCCGCGGAAGCTACGGCGTCGGCAACGAGCTCTACATGCAGGCGGACGGCAACCTGGTGGTCTACGACGCCGGCATGCGCCCCGTGTGGAACAGCCGGACGCACTCCCACCCGGGCGCCCACCTCGCCATCCAGAACTCCGGGAACATGGTGGTGTACTACGGATCGACCCCCCTGTGGTGGTCCAACTTCCGTCCCGGCGGACCCGGGGACCCGGAAGAGCCCGAGTGCCAGCCGCGCCCGGGCCGGCTCTGCCCCTGATCCGTCCGATCCGCCTCCGTCCCGGCTGATCCGGAGGCCGAGGGCGAGGTCCGGGCCAGTATGCCGTGGGTGTCCGTCCGGACGGACACCCACGGCGCGTTCGAAGTCCGCTTGCGCACCGACGTGCCGCTTCATGGCCGATACTGCCCGCATGGGGGATCACGACACCGTCCGGACACGTCTGCGCGCCGCCCTGTGCGCCGATGATCCGTGGACCGCGTTGTACGCGCTGGACACCGGACGGCCCGGCCCGTTCGCCGGGGCGGTCGAGGAGATGTACCGGTCGGACCCCGACCGGGCCGCCTTCGGCCGCCACCTCACCTGGTTCCTGAAGCGGCTCGGCGAGGCGGGCGACGAGCTCCTGAAGCGTTTGTTCGTCGAGCGGACGTTCGCGCCCGCCGAGCGTCAGGACGTGCTGAGGGCGGCCGTCGACCGCGGCCTCCGGTTGCCGGCGGAAGCGCTGCGCGCCTACGCGCGGCTAAGCCCCGCGCCCGGCGGGACCGCCCCCGACGCCGACGGCCCGCCCGCTCCGGAACTCGTCGACGCCCTGGGCCTGTCCGGCGACCCGTCCTTCGCGCCCCGCCTCGGAGCACTGCTCGGCGACCCCTCCGCTCCGCGCGGCAGGGCGGCACTCGCGCTCGGCCGGCTCGGCGCCCGCGCGTGGACGGTGCCGATCGCCGAAGGGCTCTTCGAGGTGACCGGACTCGACCGCGCCGCGTTCGCCGTGGCGCTGGAGCTCATGGGCGACCGGGCCGCCGTCCCGCACCTGCTGCGCCGGCTGGCGGAGAGCCGCGAGGAGCGGGTCCACGACGTCCACCACGCGCTCGTACGGCTGACCGGCCGCGACCCGCTCCTGCCGGAGGGCGCGAGGGGTGCCGCGTACGCGGCGGCCGTGCGCGCCGCGTGGGCCGACGGTCGCACCGAGCCCGCCCGGCCGGGAGTGCGCGACCTCGTCGTGGACTCCGGCACCCGCGCCCGGTTCCGCGTCGAGGAGGGTGCCGGCCGGATCCGGGTCGACTTCGACCCGCCGGCACCCGGCTCTTCCTGGCCGCGCTGGGACCGGTCCCTGACGTTCGACGGCAAGCCGCTGTACCGGGTCGGCTCGGTCTGCGGCACGTGCGAGCTGGGCCTGTCGCTCCTCGGCTGGCCGGACGGCGAGGCGAGCCGCGTCGCCGCCCGCATGCGCGGACGGCTGGCCGACCTGCACCGGCTCGACGCCGCGCTGCTGGCCGACTGGAGTCCCGTGCTCGGCGAGCTGGCGACCGGCCACTACCGTGCCCTCCTGCTCGACCTCCCCCTGGAGCGGGTGACGGATCCGGCTCGCTCGTGGTGGCACCGCCGCGCCGCGGCCCGGCCGCCGGAGGAGGACGAGTCCTACGCCGAGGAGGCCCGCCCCGAAGACGCCTGGCCCGGCGTCGCGCACCTCCAGCTCCCCACGCCCGTCCCGGGCGCCCGGGTGCCGGCCACGTACGGAGCCCTGTTGCCCTCCCAGCCGCCGGAGGCGCTCGACCCGGCCACCGTCGCCCGGCACGCGGCCGCCGTCGCGGCGGGGGAACGGCCGGCCGCCGTGGTCCTCGGCTGGGTCGACGACCGGTACGTGGAGGCCCGGGACGAGGAGCGGTGGCTCGTCGGCGTGGTCCTCGACGGCCATCACCGGCTCGCCGCGTACGCCGCCGCCGGCGTACCGGCCCGGGTGCTCTGGATCTCCTGCCTGGACGGAGGCCCGACCGAGGACGGCGGCCTGGAGGGCCTCGCGGAGCTGTCCGCGGCGTACGCCGTCCGCGCGTGACCGGGATCCGTCCCGCCCACGAGGCTCGGCCGCCGCGCGCACGCGAACCCGTGCGTGCGAACACCTCGACCGCGGACCCGACAGCGGGCCCGGGAACGTGCGATCGGTGCCGCACGCAGCGGCACCGCCCCCGCGTGCGGAGCCCTCTCCGAAGGGAGCAGGCCGAGTAGGTGCGGTGGCTGGGCAGGAGCACGGGCGGCCGCATCGGCCTCGCCTGCACCGTGCTCGTCCACGGGGCGGTCGAAGGGGCGCCGGCCGGGGGCCGGTCGAGCGAGCCGACCGCGCTGCACCGATGCCTTTCGCCACCGCGCATGGTCGTCACCGGGGCCGAGGTCACGGACGACGCCGGAACCGGAAATTCCCTGGCCGCCCTGTCGTGGGTGCTCGACGTCGCGCGGGACAGGGAGCCCGGGCAGGCCGTCGCCCTCCGCATGACGGCCTCCTCGTGGACCGGTCAGGACCCGGAGGACTGGCTGGTCCAGCACCTGACGGCGGCGTTCGGCGTCGGCAGCGCGGCGGCGCGGCGGCGCGGCGGCGCGGCGGCGCGGCGGTTGATGGGGACGCGTCTCGTGGTTCCCGTCGTCGACGGCCTCGACGAGCTGGATCCGCCGGGTTCTCCTCTCCAGGCCGCCGGGTGGCCGTCGCGTCGGCCACGTGACGGCGGGCGTTCCCAAGCCGTCGACGTGGGCAGGGGTCGGAGTGATCCGAGCGATGCCGAGCGGAAGCGGCTTCGGCACTTGCTGCCGGCCGGCGACGGGCGTCGTGTCCGGCGGCGGGATCACCGGCGGGCGATCAACACGCCTTTCTGAGCCTGGGCTTGACCGGCACAGAGGGTGTGGGCGAAGCCCGCACGAATCGCTCCCGCGTCGATCATGTGCCCTTATGATCAACGACGTTCCCGGGGTGACCGGGCACCTGACGACTCGAAAGGCGATCCCGGATGAAGCGCAAGATCCTGGCGCTCGTGGCAACCCTCGGACTCTCCGTCGCAGGAGTGGCGGCCACCGCGACCCCGGCGCAGGCTTACGGAATGGGGCCGGGGGACTGCTTCTGGAACGGCGGCAGCACCCTCTGGTACAACGGCGGATTCCGGATGAACGGCGGCGACTGCTACGTGACGAGCAAGACCAAGCTCAGCATGCAGCGAGACGGCAACCTCGTGCTCTACTGCGTCGACTGGCAGGACGGAATTCCGGTCAGCAGCCGGCCCGTCTGGTCCACCGGCACGTGGAACTCCGGCGCCATAACCGCGAAGTTCCAGGACGACGGCAACTTCGTGCTCTACCGCAGCGACTACGCGACCGCTGTCTGGGCGTCACGCACCTGGGGCCACGCCAATTCCCTCCTGGCGATCCAGAACGACAGCAACATCGTCATCTACGACTTCAAGGGCTACCCGATCTGGCAGTCCAACACCTACAACGCCTGCTGAGTTCCGTCATCGGATGCCCCGCCCGCGTCAGGAGCGAGGCGGGGGGCAACCGCTGCGGGGTCGCCGACGACTTCCGGCCGGAGGCGGCCCCTCCCGAAGTCAGCCGTTCCGATCCTTGATCACCACAACCAGCATGGCGGCTCCGCCCACCCAGACGGCCCCTCCGACGGCGGTGCCGATCCAGCCGAATATCCGCCGGGCGAGCTCGTCCCCCCTCTTCTCCTCATCGGCATCGGACCGGACGGCGTCATCGCCGACTCCACGGAGGCAGACCTGGCCCTCTTCCGTTTCCCGGCTGCCGCACATGGCTCGCCCTTCCGAGGCGGCCGGGCCCCAACTGACGCTCAGCAGCCAGATTCCGGCGGCCGCTATCGCCAGGGCGATCGGAATCGCGCAGCCGAGTACGGGGTCGGCGACGCCGCTGTCTGGTGACGCCCCCGGATGCCGTCCGGGGCGGTCCGGACAACAGTCGAGTCGTATCGGACGCTCCGGCCACCGTCCCGGCGGGCAGTGGTGTAGGGCTTCGAGTGCCGGACCCTCGTTCACGGGGGGGGGCAGCCGCTGTGGGTCACAACAGGCGACGGCTGCCGGCGTCCCGGCCTGGATACTCCGCTGCGTCTGCCTACGGCTGCTGCCCGAGCCAGACGATGTCGAGGACGGTCAGCCGGCGCAGGGGGCGGTTGACCCAGTAGGCGAGGGACAACTGGCCGACGGACGCGTACCGTACGTCTTCGCCTTCGGGATCGTCGGCGTTCCACGGGCGAAAGCCCCACGGGTCGGCCGCAGCGGCGTCCAGGACGTCCCACACGGTGTCCTCGACGTGGTCGGGGAGGGTGTCGAGGATCTTGGCGGCCTGCGAGGAGATGCGGACCGCGTAGGGCGCGCCGGTCATCGGCGGCGCCTTCCCCTGAGCTCCGTCATGTCGATCGCGTCGCCGTCGTCGTATCCGGAGGCGATGAACGCGTCGACCGCCGACGCGTGGGCGAGGCGGCCCTGCCAGTCCCGGACGACCTCGTACAGTCCGGCGAGGGAGAACGTACGGCGGGACTCCTCCAGCGCAGCCGCCCATTCCCGTTCGAAGGCCGGTACCCATCGCTCCGCGCGGTCGCTGGAGCGGAGCCGGGCGAGGAGTTCGGCCGGCGCCCCGGGCGCGGGGGCGTGGAGAGGGGCGGGGGTGTGGTCGGGCTGCGCGCTCATCGGCACCTCCAGGAGGGACGTGGTGACGCCACCGTACGCGCAGACGAGGCCCCCGGTGAGCCGCCTTCCGGAGAACCGCCCCTCAGAGAAGGGGCGACGCCCTCCCCCTGCGCCCTACCGCGCCATGAGCGTCGCGTATGCCGCCCGACGCGGCGCGCCGCTCCACGAGCCCGGGAGGGAGAGGAACCCGAACGAGCCACCACTCGCCGTCTGAAGCCACGTCGTTCTCGCCCCTCTGTTCTTGCCCGTTTCCGCCTGCTCCCTTCTGTTCCCTTCCGTTCCGTGCTTCTACGGGATCAGGTCGGGCAGGCCGGCGGCGGTGAGGACGCCGGCGCGGTCGATGGCGACGCGGCCTTCCTTGAGGACGGCGTGCACGTGGGCGGGATCGGCGAGGGAGTCGATGTCGTCCAGGGGGTCCGTGCCGCAGACGACGAGGTCGGCGGCCTTGCCTGCGGTCAGGCTGCCGGTGGTGTCGCCCACGCCGCACAGGTCGGCGGCGTCGGAGGTGGCCGCCCGGACGGCCTGGAGCGGGGTCATGCCGCCGATGCGGACGAGGAGTCCCAGTTCCTTGAGGTTCTGGCCGTGGGAGGCGATCAGGCCCGCGTCGGTCCCCATGGCGATACGGATCCCGGCCTGCACGGAGCGGGCCACGGACTCCTGGGCGACCCGGTGCCAGTGCACGGCCTTGGCGCGCACGGCCGCGGGCACGGTGGACGGGTCGGGGTCGTGCATGGTCTCCAGGAGGGTGGGGACGAGGAACTGGCCGCGTTCGGCCATCTCCGCCCGCAGTTCGTCGGTGAGGGCGTAACCGTGCTCGATGCTGCGGACGCCGGCGCGGACGGCCGCGGCGATGCCGGGTTCCCCGATCGCGTGGACCGCGACGGGAAGGCCCCCGTACGCCTCGGCCTCCTCGACCGCCGCGCGGATCATCTCGGGCCGCAGTCCGAGCCATTCGGGCTGGTCGTGCGGGGAGGTGACCCCTCCGCTGGCGGCGAGTTTGACGCAGTCGGCGCCGGCGGCGACGAGTTCGCGCACGCGGGTGCGGAGGTCGTCGACGGTGTCCACGATGCCGGGAGGACTGCCGGGGAAGGCGACGGCGGAGGCGAGGGCGTCGATGCCGCTCGGGAGGCGGAAGTCGGCGTGGCCCGCGGTCTGGCTCAGCATGCTCACCGCGACGAGGAGCCGCGGCCCCGCGACGCGCCGTTCGGCCACGGCCCGCCGGAAGCCCGCGTCGAGTCCCATGAGGTCGCGTGCCGTGGTCACCCCGTTGTGCAAGGTGACGCGGAGCCGTTCGAGCACCTTCAGCGTCCGGTAGCTGACGGGTTCGCCCGCGCCCGCCAACGGGCTCTCCACCGGACCCGGCAGGGCGAAGTGCACGTGCGCGTCGATGAACCCCGGGCAGACGGTCCGCCCTCCGAGGTCCACTCGGGTCGCACGGCGCAGGTCGGGGTCGTCGGGGGCCTCGCCGGCGGGACCGCACCATCGGATGGTGGGCCCCTCGATCACCAGGACCCCGTCGGGGACCGGCGGGGCGCCGGTGCCGTCGACGATCCGGGCGTTGTGCAGCACGACGGGGAGGGGAGACACAGCGGTCCTTCAGGGTCCGAGGGGGGCGGGGGGTGGCAGGGGCTGGAGGACAAAAGGCGGGATCCAAAATCAGGGATCCAGAATCCAGGATTCTGGATCCGGGATCCGGGATCCGGGATCCGGGATCCGGGATCCGGGACGGCGGTGAGGCGATCGTGCCACGGCGGTCCCCCGCTCCTGGGGAACTCGCCGTCGTGCCGTCCGGCCGGGGGCGGGAAGCCCGCACAGCCACCCCTGCCACCCGGGCCCCACGGGAGGGACCTGTGGCCCTGCCCGTCGGGCCGGAGGCGGAGCGAGGGTGGAAGGACGTGTACGTGACCGGCCACCGGGAGGTCGACATGCCCCGCCCCGAAGAGGACGCCCCGCCCAGGATCGTCGTCGGCGTCGACGGTTCACCGCACGCGGACAAGGCACTGGCGTGGGCGGTGCGCCAAGCGCGTCTGACGGGCGCGCGGCTCGAGGTGGTGCTGGCCGTCGAAGTGCCGCGCACCCTGCACGAGGCGGTCCGCTTCGACCCCTTCGAGGGCGCCGCGAAGGTGCTGGACGCCGGCATCGACAGGGCGGTCGGCCCGGACGGCGGGGTGACGGTCGTCCCGAAGGTCCTGGCACGTGATCCGGCGAACGCGCTCCTGGACCTCTCAGAGGGAGCCGACCTGCTCGTGGTCGGCAGCCGGGGCCTCGGCACCTTCGAAGGCGCCCTCCTGGGTTCGGTGAGCCGGCGCTGCGCACAGCACGCCCCCTGCCCCGTCGTGGTGATCCGGAGTGACGAGCCCGAGCGCGAGAAGGGAACGGCGCCCGCCCGCGAGGGCTGACCGGGACCGACGCGCGGAAGGAGTGAGGAGTACGGGGCGGTCGACCGGTTCGGCAGGACGGCGTCCGTCACCGCCCAGACCCCGGGCGACGCCGACTCCCAGGACCGGGTCCGCGCCTTCCGACCTCACCGGGAAACACGGCGGCCCCTCCCGGAAGGCGTTCTCCGGGAGGGGCCGACGTCTTGCGCGGGCGGGTTCAGGCGCGGCGGCTTCGCCAGAGCCAGGTGGACGTGGCGGCCAGGAGGGCGAGCGTCGCGAGGTTGGCGACGAGGGCCGGCTCGTCGCCCGCCGGGGCGACGGTGGTCACCTCCCAGACGATGTTGGCGGTGGCCGGCAGGGCAATGGCGAGCAGCACGCCGACGACCTTCTGGACCGGGGTCCAGAAGACCGAGGTGCAGAGGAACACCGCGCCGATGATGCGGAGCGTCCCGACGCAGAGCTGGAGGGCGGGGGCGTCGGGGACGACGGTCGCGAGGAGGAACGGGAGCGTGATCAGGAGGAGCGGGACCGAGGGGTGCACCTTGGCCCGTCGGGCGGGGGCGGCGGCCCGGGGCCGGTCCCAGGCCGCGCCGGCGGTTCCGGTTCCCGCCTCGGCCAGGGCCGTCCCCGCGATGGTGCGGGGATCCCCCAGCCGCGCCAGGACCTCTCCGGGGCCGGCTTCGGGGTGCTCGGCCCGGGTCACCTCGATGTGCTCGGCGAGGTCGGCGAGGAGTTCCTGGCGGCGGTCGGCGGGGAGCGCGGACGCCTCGCGTTCGACGGCCGAGAGGTAGTCGCGTACGGGATCGGCGGGGGTCTTCATGCGGGGTCTCCGGTGGGGGCGGGCGCGGGCGCGAGGAAGGCGTCGACGGTGTTGCGGAAGGCGGGCCAGACGCGGGTGAACTCGTCGAGTGCCGCCCGGCCGCCTTCGGTGAGCGCGTAGTAGCGGCGGGGCGGCCCCGAGGAGGACTCCTGCCAGGTGGTGGTGACCAGGTCGTCGCGGCGGAGCCGGGAGAGCAGCGGGTAGACCGTGCCCTGGCTGGTGGCCAGAACGCCGGATTCCTCCAGGGCGTGGACGAGCTCCACCCCGTAGCGGGAGCGGTCCCGCATCAGGGCGAGCACGCAGTACTCCAGCACGCCCTTGCGCAGCTGTACGGCCGCCCGGGCGTGCTTGGCCGCCGCCTCACCAGGTGTCATGCGATACAAGGTACCTGGTGGTCCAAGGGTAAGGAACCATGGGCTCCGTTTTGGTGCGGGCGGAGGGCGGAACGGCGTCAGGGCGCGAGGCCGACGCGGGCGGCGACGGGAAGGTGGTCGCTCGTCGTCGCGGGGAGGGTCCAGGCCGAGGTGGCCTTCACGCCCTTCAGGAGGATCTGGTCGATCCGGACGACGGGGAAGCGCGACGGCCAGGTGAGGCCGAAGCCCTCGCCGGCCGTCTCCTGGGCCGATTCCATGTGACGGGTCAGCGGGCGCAGCGCGCGATCGTCGGCGGAGCCGTTCAGGTCGCCCGTCAGGACCACGCGCTGGACGCGTTCGGCCCGGAGGTACGCGGCCAGGCGGCCGAGGGCCTCGTCGCGCGCGCCGATGGTGAACCCGGAGGGGGTGACGCGTACGGAGGGGAGGTGGGCGACGTAGACGGCGAGCGGGCCTGCGGGGGTGTCCACCGTCGCCCGCAGGGCCCGGGTCCACGGCATGATCGGCAGGGGACGCGCGCCGCGCACGGGGTACCGGCTCCACAGGCCCACCGTGCCCTGGTAGAAGTGGTACGGATACGCGGCCGCGAGGGCCCGCTCGTACGCGGGCGCCGTGTCGGGGCTCAGCTCCTGGAGCGCCAGGACGTCCGCCCGGGAGGCGATGAGGCTCTGTGCGGTGCCGCGCGGGTCCGGGTTCTCCTGCCGGACGTTGTGGCTGACGACGGTGAGGTCCCCGCCGGGCGAGGACTTGTCCGCGAGCCGGCCGCCGAAGACCGCGAGCCAGACGGTGACCGGGAGCAGCAGAGCCGCCGTCGCCGTCCGCGACCGGCGCAGCAGCGCTGCCACGAGCAGCACGGGAAGGGCGAGCGCGGTCCAGGGCAGCAGGGTCTCGGCCAGGCTGCCCACGTGGCCCGGACCGTCGGGTATCCAGCGGTGGCCCGCGACGATCAGCGCGAGGAGGACGGCGCAGGCCGTGGTGATCGTGCCCTTGCGCCGCGATCGCTTTGTCTGCTGCGGCCGCTGTGGCACCTGCTCGGCCTCCTGGGCCTGCTGTGACCGGCGTGGCTGCCGCAGTCGCATCCCTCGGCCTTGCGGCGGGCTTCCGACCTCCGCCTCCGTCGTCACCCCCGTCCCCGTCGTCGCCCTCATCGCCGTCGTCGCCGTCGTGTCGTCCGACGCCTCGCCGTGCTCGCCGTCCCGGGCAGGGGCCCCGGACGCCATTCGTGGGGTCGTCATCGTGGTTCAGCTCCCCGTCCGTGCGGAGGACAGCCGGTCGCGGAGGTCGGTGACGAGCCGGCGGCTGCTCTCCAGGGCCTCGTGGATCCCCTCGCCGGGCGTGGTGCCCGCCCGCTGGTGCAGGACGGCGCCCAGGAGCAGACGGGTGGTGCCACCGGTACGGACCTCGCAGGCCCACAGGAGGTTGCCGCCCGCCGGGGTGCTGGAGCCGGTCTTGAGGCCGACGACTCCGGGGGTGTCCAGCAGGGAGTTGGTATTGGTGACCGGGCCGATGCCGGGCACGGTGACGCTCCGGCTGGCCACGATCTCGCGGAGGACGGGGTCCTTCATCGCCTCCCTGGCCAGTTTCAGCTGGTCCACGGCCGTGCTGGCGGTCGTGGTCTCGATCCCGCTGGCTCCCGTGTAGGTCGACCGGTCCATCCCCAGCCGGGCGGCCTCGCGCCGCATCTTCTCCACGAAGGCGTCCTGGCTGCCGGAGTCCCAGCGGGCCAGCAGACGGGCGGCGTTGTTCCCCGAGGGGATCAGCGTCAGTTCGAGGAGCTGGCGCTGGGAGTACGTCCGGCCGGCCTGGAGCGGGACGGTCGACTCGCCTCCGACCGCCACCTCGTGGGCGGCCTGCGGGTCCGCCTCGATCTGCGGGCCCGGCTCGCCCGGCCGCAGCGGATGTTCCCTGAGGATGACGTGGGCGGTCATCACCTTCGTCAGGCTCGCGATCGGAACCGGCCGCTGCTCGCCTCGTGCCTCCGGGGCTCCGGCGCCCACCAGCTCGACCGCGCTCTGCCCGTCCTCGGGCCACAGGATCGTGCTTCCGTCGAGGACCGGCCCCCGGTCGGAGCCCGGTGCCCGTGCGGCGGACGCGGACGAGGGGTCGGCCCCGCTCCCCGCCGTGGCGGCCGTGACGGCCGTGCCGCACAGGACGAGCAGGGCCAGCGCGCCGCCTGCGACGTGGTGACGACGAGCGGGGGAAAGGGGCATGGAGGCCACCTCCGGGGATTGCCGTGCGGGTCGGGGTACGCCTGCAAGGCTGCGGGGGCGGCTTGTCGGGCCGTCCGCCGCGACCGCTCCGCGGAGGCTCGGAAAGGCATCAGCCGTGTATCGGCCGGTGCCTAGGCCTGAACCGCCGCCACCGGATCGGGGCCCTCCGGCCCCTGGTGGTCCTCGGGAGCGTCCTGGGCCGTCTCGGGAAGACGTAGTACCGCCACCGCCCCTCCGTCCTCGGGATGGTTCGTGAAGTCCAGCTCCGCTCCGATCACCTGCGCCTGGCCCCGCGCGATCGTGAGGCCCAGGCCGTGCCCGCGGCCCCGTTCGGCGGCGCCCGTGCGGAAGCGGCGGGGGCCGTGGGCGAGGAGGTCCTCCGGGAAGCCGGGGCCGCGGTCCCGGACGGTGATCGTGGTGCCGGAGAGGGTGATCTCCACCGGGCCGGCGCCGTGGCGGTGGGCGTTGGCCACGAGGTTGGCGACGATGCGGTCCAGGCGCCGGGGATCGGTCCAGGCCGCCGGCGGCGTGCCCCGGGTGGTCACCCGGGCGGTGAAGCCGGTCCTGGCCACCGACTCCTCGACGAACTCGACGAGGTCCACAAGCCTCGGCAGCGGCTGCTCGGCGCCCCCGTCGAGGCGGGAGATCTCCAGGAGGTCCTCGACCAGGTCGCGCAGGACCTGGACACGGTCCCGCACCAGATCGGTGACCTCCCCCTCGGGGAGCAGACCGGCCGAGGTGAGCAGGCCCATCAGCGGGGTGCGCAGTTCGTGCGCGACGTCGGCGGTGAAGCGCTGCTCGTCCGCGATGCGCCGTTGCAGGCTGTCGGCCATCGAGTCGACGGTGGCGGCGATCTCGGTGATCTCGTCGCCGCCGCTCCCTCCCATGCCCGTACGTGCGTTCAGGTCGCCGGCCGTGATGCTGCGGGCCGTGCGGGCGACCCTGCGGAGCCGCCGGGCGGGGAGTGCGGTGGCCAGGGCCGTGACCGGGACGACGACGGCCAGGGTCAGCAGGGAGTACTTCCACAGGTGCCGGTCGAGCGCCTGGCGGGTGAGCAGGTCGGTGGTCATGTCGACCTCGACCGCGTACAGCTTCCCGCCTTCCTTCAGGGCCGCCCAGTAGACGGGGGCGGGGGGACCGTTCTCGTAGAGGGTGCCCTCGCCGTGCTGGTCGAGCTGCCGCAGCAGGGCGTCCGGGAGTTCGCCGGGGGTGGCGAGGGGCGGCTCCTGGCCCGTGGTGCGGGCGTCGTGCAGGGCACGGTCCAGGCTGCCGCGGGCCTTGGCCGCGCCGTCGTTCATCGACCGGTCGAGGGTCGAGTCGTGCACGAGCAGGCCGATGGTGAACGCCATCGAGGAACACGCCACGGCCACCAGGAAGACGGTCTTCCAGCGCATCGAGCGGGGATTCAGCAGCGAACGGGGGCTCGGCCACGAGCGGGGATTCAGCGGCGAGCGGAGGTTCTGCGGCGAGCGGGCGGCCGTCATGGTCCGTGACCCCCTTCAGCGCCGCAGCTTGTAGCCGAAGCCGCGGACCGTCTCGACGCGGTCGGCGCCGATCTTCTTCCGCAGCCTCTGCACACACAGGTCGACGACCCTCGTGTCGCCGTCCCAGCCGTAGTCCCAGACCTCGCGCAGCAGGGCCTGGCGGTCCAGCACGATCCCGGGATGGGCCGCGAACTCCAGCAGCAGCCGCAGTTCGGTCGGCGTCAGGGTGAGCTCGCGGCCGTTCCTGGTCACCTCCAGGGCCGCGGGGTCGATCGTCAGGTCCCCGAAGACCAGTCGGCCGTCCGCCTCGTCCCGCCCGGCCGCTCCGTCCCGGACCGGGGAGGCGAACGTGGCCCGGCGCAGCAGCGAGCGGATCCGGGCCACCAGGACCGCGGTGTCGACGGGCTTGACCACGTAATCGTCCGCTCCGGCCTCCAGGCCGGAAACCACGTCCAGGGCGTCGCCGCGCGCGGACATCATCAGGATCGGGTCCGTGCTCGACTCCCTGATGCGGCGGCACAGCCCGATGCCGTCCAGGCCGGGCAGCATCACGTCGAGCAGCAGGAGGTCGTGACGGCCCTCCCTGAAGAGTTCGAGCCCCGTCAGCCCGTCACCGGCGACGGTCACGCCGTAGCCGTAGCGTTCCAGGGCGATCGCGACGGATCTGCGGATCACCTCGTCGTCCTCGACGAGCAGGATCATCACGGGAGTGGCTTCAGACATGCGCATCCATCAGGCGGGCGGGGTGGTCGGCGGCCCCCATCATGCCTCCTCCCACGGTTCTCCACGCACCCCACGGCCCTGCGCCATCCGCCGAGCCGTCCGCCTGACCAGCGGTGATGCACGGTTGATACACGGCTGTGCGGTGCCGGAGGCACAGCCGAGCGTCCGCGGTGACACGTCCCGGCACGAGGGCTGACGTCCCCGGCCGGGTCGCGGACGGTGCGGCTACGCCGGCCGCGGGGCCCGGCGTTCCTCGCGGCGGCAGCGGCCGGGCGGGGTGCCGAACTCGTGCTTGAAGGCGTGGGCGAAGGCGTACTCGGAGGCGTAGCCGACGCGGGCGGCGACCGAGTGGAGCGGGGCGCCGGTGGTGCGCAATCGACGAGCGCGGCATCGCCGCCGTCGCCGCCCACGCCCCCTGGAGGACGGTCACGACAGCCGTGCCTACGACCTCGCCGGCCCCTCCCCCACCGGACCGAGCAGCTCCGCGTCCTCTCCGACGTCCTCGGCCGCCCGGCACGTTCTTCCTCGGGCTCCCGGAAGCGTGAGGGTCGGCGCGCGCCGTCCTCGTGGGGAACTCCATCGAGGGATCCTGAGGTGTCACCGAGAACGGGGAGGGCGGGCGCAGCGCTCCCGGGCCACCGCATAAGCATGACTAACGATTCCCCTCCGAAAGACTAAATGGAACTTTCCATTCCTGGCGGGGATGGTGGACCCATGCAGCCACGCCTCACTTCCTCCAGCTCCCTCGCCCTGACCGGCACCGTGATCCTGTGGGCCTCGGCTTTTCCCGCCATCCGGGTCGGGGTCGACGGTCTGGGGGTCCAGGCCCTGTCGTTCTCCCGCATCGCGATCGCGGCCGTCGCCCTGCTCCTGGTGGCACCGTTCGCGAAGGTCCGCATGCCCCGGCGGGGCGATCTTCCCCTGATCGCCCTGTGCGGGGCGACGGGCATCACCGCCTACCAGCTCCTGCTGAACTGGGGCGAGGTCGAGGTGGCGGCCGGTACGGCCAGCCTGTTGATCGCGATCGTCCCCGCCTTCAGCGTGCTGCTGGGAAGCCTGGTCCTCAAGGAGCGGCTGAGCCGCGGCATCGTCCTCGGCAGTGTCGTCGCGCTCGCCGGCGCGGCCGTCGTCAGCATGGCCGAGGGCGTCGGCGGGTTCACCCCCTCCGCGCTCGTCGTCCTGGCCGCCGCCGTGGCCCAAGGGGTGTACCACGTCGCCACCAAGCCCCTCCTCCGTCGCTACACCGGCCTGGAGGTCGCCACCTACGCGATGGTCGCCGGCACGGTCCTCGCTCTGCCGCTGGCCCCCGCCGCCTGGCACGCCGCCCTGCGGGCGCCGGCCGACGCCTTGCTCTCCGCGGTCTACCTGGGTCTGCTTCCCTCCGCGCTCGGCTTCGTCATCTGGGCGTACGCCGTGGCCCGACTGCCACTCGCCGCTTCCACCGCCGCCCTGTACCTGGTCGCGCCGGTGACCCTGCTGATCTCCTTCCTCTGGCTGGGCGAGGTGCCCCACCTGATCGAACTGGCGGGCGGAGCGGTCAGCGTCGCGGGAGTGATCATGATCAACCGGCGGGCCCCCGGCCGCCCGACGGCCGACCGGCCCGAGACCGCGCAGGGCGAGAACGCCCGCCCCGGCCCGCACCGCATCGCGGAACCCGTCTCCGGCTCCGGCTACGCCCCTGCCCCTGCCCCTGCCCCGATCAAGGAGTAGACCGTGCTCGACGTACGACGCCTGCGCATCCTGCAGCACCTCGCCGCGTACGGGACCGTCGCGGCCACCGCGGAGGCCCTCCACCTGACGCCGCCGGCGGTCTCCCAGCACCTTGCCGCACTGCAGAAAGAGGCCGGCACACCGGTGGTGGAGAAGCACGGACGCACCCTGCGGCTGACCGCGGCCGGGGAACTGCTCGTGGCTCACGCCGAGATCATCCTCGCGGAACTCGCGGCAGCCGAGTCCGGTCTGGCGGCCCTGCAGAGCGGTCGGCGCGGCATCGTGCGGATCACCGCCTTCGCCTCCGCCGCCCGCACCCTGGTCGCTCCCCTGTGGCAACGGCTGACCGGCACCGATCCCGCCCCGGAGCTGTCGCTGCGGCTGTCCGTACAGGAACCCGACCAAGCCCTCGACGAACTGCACAAGCGTTCCACCGACCTCGCCCTGGTCCACAGCTACACCGTGCTGCCACGCAGCTTCCCCGCCGCCTACGAGCAGACCCTCCTCATGGAGGAACCGGTACTGCTCGCCCTGCATCCGCGCCAGGCCGGCGAGCTGGGCCTACAGCCCGGCCGACCGGTGGACCTGTCCCGCACGGCGGACATGCCCTGGCTCACGCCGGGACCGGAGACCTCCTGTTACGAAATGATCCAACGCGCCTGCGGTGCGGCCGGCTTCGTCCCGGACATCAGGGCCCGCAGCAGCGACTTCGCCGTGCTGGCGGCCCTGGTCGCCGCAGGAGCGGGCATCGCCCTCATCCCCCGCATGGCGCTGCCCGACACCGCCGACGGCCTCTGTCTGCACCCCCTGCTCCACCCCGTCTCCCGGTCCGTCTTCACCGTCAGCCGCGCAGGGACCAGCAAGCGTCCCGACCTGCGACACGTACTGCGGCTCCTCCAGGACACGGCGGCAGCCACCGACACCGAACGCCTGGCCTGACCGGGACACCGGACGCACTCCGCTCCACCCCCCGGCGCGCGCCCTCACGTCACCGCACGACACGACTCCCCTCGCGTCACGTGCCGTCGTCCGTGTCGCCCACCGCCCACACCCGGGCCTCGTGGAAGTGGTCCCAGTCCATGACCAGACGGAAGCGCTGGTGCGCCTCCAGGCTTGCCGACTCGGCCGGTTCCTCACCCCGGTACACCCGGGCGTCGTCGGACTTCACGAGTTCCAGGAGGGCGTGACGGACGTCGCCGACCTTCTGGCCGGTGGCGGCCGCCAGCCTGTCCAGGGAGGTGAGGATCTCCTTCGGTGCACCCAAACGGTCGATCAAGTGGCCGGTGAGGTTGTTGACGAGCGGGTGGACGTGCAGCGCCCAGCGGGTCCGGGCGATCAGTTCGGTGGCCTCGGCGTCCAGGGGCAGCAGTTCTTCGGGCAGGGGCAGCGTGTCGGGCATCGACCACCGCGTGCCCTCCGGCCCCTCCTCGCGGCCGGCCAGACCCCACGCCAGATAGAGCTCGGAGAGGTCGCGCACCGTCCGGGGGACGGGGAAGCCCGCGGCCGTCAGCATGGCGCCGAACTTCTCCCAGTGCCTCGCCTCGTACGCCTCCCGGCCCTCCGGCTCCTCCTCGTGGTCCCACTCCTCGTCGGACCACCGGAACGACAGCGCGCCTTCGAGGTCGCCGCCGATCATGGCCCAGTGGCCGTCGAAGACCTCCCGCAGCACGTCGTCCAGGGAGCCGGTGCACCCCGGCTGGCTCGCGGTCCCGATCAGCATGGTCAGCGGCAGCCCCTGGCGGGGCAGGACGTGCTCCCACCCCGTCGCCCACCAGTCGTTGCGCATCATGATGTTCCGGCGCTGGCCGGGCACAGAAGGGTTCTCAGACATCCGCAGCTCTTCCTCACAAACGGCCGGACGCCCGCAGCGTACGCACGGCGGAACGGCACGTTTCACGGCCGTTCCCACCGGACTTGACAACAGCGGAGGCCATGCGGGAACAGACCCCGCCGAGGACAGGAAGAAGCGCGGGCTACCCTCGCGCCATGGCGATCATCTACGAGTGGCGGGCCGACTTCGACAACGCCTCGCTCAACGCGCTGCACGCGGAGGGGTTCGACGGCCCGCCTTCGGAGACCGACTGGCTCAGCCGCGTGCGCCGGCACAGCCTCGGCTGGGTCTGCGCCCGCGAGGACGGAAACCTCACCGGCTTCGTCAACGTCGCCTGGGACGGCGGCGTCCACGCGTTCCTCCTCGACACCGTGGTCACGGCAGCCGGCCGCCGGTCCGGCATCGGAGCCGAACTCGTCGCCGAGGCCGCCCGGCAGGCCCGCACGGCCGGATGCACCTGGCTGCACGTCGACTTCGAGGACCACCTGCGACCGTTCTACTTCGACGCCTGCGGTTTCACGCCGACGACGGCGGGACTCATCGCGCTCTGAGCCCCGGGGGATGCCGCGGCGGGTGCACGCGACACCGGCCCGCAGCCGGGCCAACGGGCCCGGCGCGCGGTTCGTGGTCTGGAGCCAGGGGTGCTCTCTGGCGTGGGCGGGGCGATTCGGCCACGGACGCATACACAGGCGGTTGCGGGAGAAATCCCGTACCGCACGCAGTCGCCTCGGCGTCCCTCACCCGCGAGGTCCTCTCGGGCGCGCACGCACTGGGCGAGGTGACGCCGGCCGACAGCGATCCGCTCGAACGGGCCGAGGCCGCGGCGAACTTCTGCCGCCGGACCCGGGAAAGGGAGCGGCCACGGGACCGTCGTGCTCACCGGCTTCAGAGTGCGCGAGACCGAGGCGGATGCCAGGCGGCGGTACGCGGTCGGGCCGGCCGACCTCCCCCTCCCCCGTCCGCGAACCCGTACGCGGTCGCCCTCCGCCACGCCCTTCCACCCTGGGGACACCCCGTCCGTGTCAGGGCAGCAGGCCCTACGCCTTCCTGGGCACCACCTTGATGTTGAAGGTGTGGGCGCCCAGGCCGCCGGCGATGCCCATGAAGAGGAAGGCGAAGTGCTCCTGTCCGCGGGCGGTGACGATGCCTCCGATGTCCAGCTGGGACGAGGCCGGCCAGCCGAGGTCGGCGAGCAACCGCCCGGTGGTCCGCTTGGCCTCGGCGTCGTCGCCGGAGAGGAAGACGGTGCTCGGCCCGTCGAGCGCGCCCGGATCCACCATCGCGGTGGAGTCCATGGTGCACAGCGTCTTGACGACGGGGGTCCGGGGGAAAGCCGCCTGGATCTGTTCACCCAGGCTGTCGTTGGGGTGGGAGAGCCGGGTGTAGTCGTCGGAGAGACCGACCCCGACGTCGACGAGGAGCCTGTCGGCCAGAGCCTCCTCCCCGATCGAACGCAACAGCTCCACGGAGACGTTGCCGGGGGTCGCGTTGACGAGCACTTCCGCCTCCGCAGCCGTCTCCCCCAGCCCCGCCACAGGAAGGCCGAGACCCTCCCGCTCCCCGGGGCGGCGCGACCCGAGAACGACGTCGTGCCCCGCCCCCTTCCAGCCGAAAGCCAGTGCGCGAGCGACATTTCCAGTACCAAGCAGTCCGATACGCATGCGGCGAAGCTATCCCCGCCCGCGCCCCGCCGAATCGGACCACGGCCCCGTCCGCCCCGGCACCAAAGACGTAGTCCCGGGGTCGGGCCGGGCCGAGATCAGAGCACGGGCGCCGGGGCAAGGCTCTTCGTGCAGCTCCCTCGTGCGGGGTGAGGAAGAACGGCCGGGCGATGTCCGGCCGCTGCCGGGGGGTGTGAGGACGTGTCGAAGGAGAGCCGGCCCACGAGCAGGACGTACACGGAAAGGTCTGGCGCCCGTCCGAGGGAGCGCGGCGGCTCCGGTGGTACGTCCTCGTCGGCGGGGTTCCGGGGGCGGTTTTCGTGGAGAGCCGCCTCAGTGGTGTTTCGGCCATCTGTGCCATGAGCCGTTTCCCCGTCCCCGGCGGATCGATGCACACCACACGAACGAGTTTTCGCATGGTTCCGGGGTTCGAACAGCGTCCGAATCCGGTGTGCTCGCTCCGGCGTCCGGTCTCGTTGAGCATTGCGACAGCCTGACTCGATCCACCGGGAGCCTGCGATGCCTCCTCTTCCCCTTCTCCAGCGTCTCGCGCAGGTCCACCGGCCTCGGCGCGGGGCCGGGAGCGGCGGCGAACGCGGCCTCGGAGTCGGAGCGGCTGCTGTTCGGGGGAAAGCTCACCTACGACCAGGGCTTCGCCGTCCACTCCGACGCCTGGGTGGCGCTGGGGACATGGGAGATGGGCCGGATGCTTCCCCGGCAGGTCCGGCTCGCCGTCCGGCTCACCCGCGAAGCCGACCGCCGGGCGTTCGGCACGGTCTCGCTGAGCGAGATCGTGCAGGGGGTGACGCGGGCCGTCTCCCTGATCACGGTCAACTTCCTGCTCGTGGGGGGCCTCGGTCCCGGGAACGTTTCCAGGAGGGTGCGCGCGGCGCTGCCGATGACCGAGGCTGTCGCCGTCCTGTCGGGGGATCGGCGCGGACTGCCGGTCGGCTTCGGCCGTGACCGCTCGCATCCTGGATACGAGTTGCAGGCCCGACAGTTCCCCATCCCTTCGGTTCCGGTCCAACCCGCCCCGCGGACTCGGCGCTCCCGCCGACGACCGGCGACCGACGCCCCACGGGGAGGCACGCCGGCCGTGACCGCTGTGTCCAGTGACCTGTCCCTCCTCTTCGCCTCCTTCTTCTTCGCCTCCCTGTCTCCGTCTTCCGCCTTCCCCTTTTCCGTCCCCCGTTTTCCGCCTCTCCGCTTCCTCACCTGCGAGGTCTCACATGCCGCCCGCACTCACCCGCCTTCGTCCCCTGCTCGCCGCGTACCTGGACCGGAATCCCGGCGAGCGCAGCGCGCTGGCCGGGCTGTCGGCCGCTCTGGAAGCCGAAGGCGATCCGACCGGCACCACCGCTCTTCCCTCGCACATCACGTGCAGCGCGGTGGTGATCGACCGGCATCAGCGCGTCCTCCACCTCCGCCCCGAGGAGAGCGGGGGGCTGTTGCTCCGCCCGGGCGGGCCCGTCGAAGCCGCCGACGACACGCCGCTGGCCACGGCCCTGCGGAAGGTCGAGGAGGAGACGGGGATCGCAGCCTCCTTCCTCGTCCGGACTCCCGAGTTCCGGGACGGGCCGATCGACGTCGGCGTCCACGACGTCGTCCCCCAACCGGTGGAGGGCGGGACGGCAGAGACCGAACCGGTGGAGAACCGGCCGGGCCACCGGCACTACGACTTCCGCTTCGTCCTCCGCCTCGCCGACGACGCGCCCCACCTCGCTCCGCGAGCCGAGGGCGTGGCGGACACGGCCTGGTTGCCGTTCGAGGAGGTGCCTTGCCCGACGCTGAGCGCGAAGCTCACCGCCTCCGCCGCGGGCGGCGCGATCGTGCCGGTGAACGCCTCCGCGATCGTCCACGACGGCCGCGGCCGGTACCTGCTGCACCTGCGCGACGCCAACAAGCCGTGGATCTGGGAGCCGGGATGCTGGTCGCTGCTCGGCGGCGGCCGGGAGCCACAGGACCGTACCCTGCGCGACACGATCGTCCGCGAACTGTCGGAGGAGGCCGGCCTCACCGTCGCCGGTCTCGAACCGTACGCGGTCGAGAACGTCACCGGCACCGACGGCACCCGGGTGCCGATCCAGCTGTTCACCGGCCTGTGGAGCGGCGACCCGAACCGGCTGCGCCTGACCGAGGGCGTGATGCTCGCCTGGGTGACGCCCGAGAAGTTCCCGCACATGACGATGCTGGGGACCACCCGGGCCCTGCTGGAGCGGCACGCCGCAGAGCACCCCGCGTCCGGGGAGGAGCCGTCGGCCGACGGACCGGGCCCGGCGGCGGAGCCGTCGGGGAGGCTGCTGCACGTCGTGGGCGTCCACCTCTATCTGGAACGCGACGACCGGGTCCTGCTGGGGCTCCGGCATCCGGATTCGGCGTACGCGGGCAGGACGTGGCACGTGCTGGCGGGGCACTGCGAGGCGGAGACCGCGACCGAGTGCCTGGTGAGGGAGGCGTACGAGGAAGCGGGGCTGGTGATCGACCCGGCCGACGTCGAACTCGTCCACACCGTGCACCTGCGGGAGCGGCCCGCACCGTCCCCGCCCCGCCTCCAGCTCTTCTTCCGGGCCAGGCGGTGGGAGGGCACCCCCGAACTGCGGGAGCCGGACAAGTGCCTCGCCTGGCAGTGGTGGAACGCCGAGGACCTGCCGGAGCCGATCGTCCCGTACGCCCGCGCCGCGATCGAGGGCATCCGGGCGGGACGCACGTACACCGAGGGGGAGTGGGTGCGGTGAGCTCGTCCGGAAGGCGGCGGATGCGGCGGGTACTGACGTCCGCCCCGGTCCGTCTCCGCTCGTCGACACGCTGCCGTCCAGCCACACACGCAGCAGCCCTGGCCGACCTCCATCAATCCCCCGCCAGTTCCCATCAGTTCCCTTCAGTTCCCACCAGTCCCCTGAAGCCTTCGCTTCGAACGGAGTTGCTCATGCGTCACGCTCACGAAGCACTTCCCCCGGCCGTTCCCGGCGCCGCGTCTCCGGCCGGCTGGCCGGAGGACTTCCCGGCGCGCGTCGCCGGGGACGGATGCCCGATGTGCCGCGACGACCACGCCTCGGACGACATCGGCCGGGGCGTCCTGCTGCGCCGTGGTGAGGTCGCCGACGCCTACCTGTGGCGACAGGGGTGCGTGCGGGGCTACTGCGTGCTGATCCACCGCGGTCCTCCGCACGTGGCCGAGCCCACGGACCTGTCCGAGGCCGACGCCGCCGCCTACTGGCGCGACACGCTCGCTCTCGGCAGGGCCCTGACGGCGTTCTACAAGCCGCTGAAGATGAACTACTCCACCCTCGGCAACGCCGTGCCCCACCTGCACTCGCACGTCTTCCCCCGCCACGGGGAGGGCGACCCGGCACCCGGGGGACCGATGCCGTGGAAGTTTCTCAGCGAGGGGCGCCAGGAGGAGGAGAGGTTCCTGGCCGACGCGGCCGCACTGCGCGTGCTGCTGCGGCAGGAGCCGGCGGCCGAGACGGACGAGGAGCCCGAAGACATGTTCCACGCCGCCGCGCCTCACTACGCCCTCCACCGTCCCGGACTTCCCGACGAAGCGGTCCGCCTCCTCGCGGACGCGGTGGAGGGGATCGAACGGCCCGCACTGCTCGACCTCGGCACCGGGACCGGGCAGGTACCGGCCGCCCTCCTGCCGGCCGTCCCCCGCATCGGCCGTATGGACCTGGTCGACTCCAGCCGCAGCATGCTGGCCGAGGCCGCCGGGATGCTCGCCCCGTTCCTGGCGGGTCGTGACGTCCACTTCCACCCGGTGACCGCCCAGGACTTCGCGCCGCCCCACGACGGCTACCGGGCCGACCTGGTCACCTGTGCGCGGGCCGCCCACTGGATGGACCTCCCGAAGGTCATGGCGACGGCCGACCGGGTCACCGCGCCCACGGCCGTCGTCGCGATCATGGGGGACGGCAGCCTGTGGACCTGCGAGGCGCCGTGGACCGTGGAGCTGCGCGCCCTCGTCCAGTCCTACCTCGGCGCCGCACGCCGGGCGGGCACCTCCCTCTACGAGGAACCGGTCCGCCCCCACGAGGACGTCCTCGCCGAGTCGGCGTTCGGCGAGGTCTCCACGTACCGCTTCCCGGTCCGCCGGACCTGGACGCCCGAGCGGGTCCTCGGATATCTGCGGAGCAGCAGTTTCGCGGGCGCGGCGCAGTTCGCGGAGCGGCACGCCGACTTCGAGGGCGAGGCCCGGCTGCTGCTGGAGCGGCACGCCGCCGGGGCCGGGCTCGTCGAGGAGGCGGTGTTCACCGTGCTGCTCGCGCGGCGTCCGGGCGGGTCCCTGTGAGCGGCGGCCGGCACGCGGTGCCGGTCGACGTGCACCTCCTCGCGGTCCGGGAGGGGAAGAACGGTTCGGAGGTGCTGCTGTCGCGCCGCGCGGGTGGCGTCTACGCGGCGGGACTGTGGCACCTGCCGTCCGGGCACGTGGACGGCCCCTTCGAGGACGTCGTCACCGCGCTGGTCCGGGAGACGGCCGAGGAGACCGGTCTCGTCGTGGATCCCGCCGACGTGCGCGCCGCGGTCACCGTCCACCACCGCGCGCCCTCCGGGAGCGCCCGGATCGGGATCCTGTTCGAGGTGCGGCGCTGGTCCGGTACGCCGGAGATCCGGGAGCCGGACGTGTGCGACGGGATGGACTGGTTCCCGTTCGACGTGCTGCCGGACCCGATGGTGGCGTACTGCCGTGCCGGACTGGACGCGTACCGGGCCGGTGCCGGGGTCGCGCTGCACTTCCAGGAGCCGGATGACCCGATCGGGTACGACTGCGATCCGGCGCTCGACAGGCTCCGCCTCGTCCCAGGGATCGGGGCTGGGGCTGGGGCTGCCGAGCGCGGACCGGGCGCGGCCGTGAAGGGCTTCGCCGAGCGCGCGGTCGGTCGCGTCGCCGCGTGGACGGACGTGTCCTGGGCCCGGGAGAACAGCCGGGTCTGGCAGGCGCGCGGTGCGGCGGGCGGTACGTGGTTCGTGAAGGTCCACCAGAACGAGGAGTTCCATCGGCGCGAGGTGGCGGCGCTCCGCGGCTGGGTTCCCGGACTGGGCGGCGCCGGGCCGCGCCTCGTGGCCGCCGCCCCGGAGTCGCGGGCGATCGTGGTGACGGCCGTCGAGGGACGGCCCCTGCACGGGATGGTGCTGACCGGCGCCGAGGAACGTGCGGTGTTCGAGGCGATCGGTGCTCTCGCGGCTCGCGTCCACGCCTCTCCTCTCGCCCTTCATGAAGTGGCGGGCGGCGGTGCGCCCGCAGGGCCGTACGACCGGATGGAACGCCGACTGGAGGCGGCGCGGGCATTGCTGGAGCCGGGCGACGAGGAGCGTGTCCGTGGGGCCGTCGCCATGGCCCAGGCTTCCGGCCCGCTCGCGCCGGTGGTGACCCACGGTGATCTGCAGCTGCGCAATCTCCTCCTCGGCGCCGACGGCACGGTGCGCGTCATCGACTTCGCACGCAGTGAACCCCAGCCGCGCGTACGGGACTTCGTCCGCTTTCTCGACCGCTTCGAGGACCGCGAGGACCTGGCCACCGCTTTCTTCACCGGCTACGGCCGACGGCCGACCCCCGCGGAGGAGGCGCATCTGGTCGCGGGCGCGGCCCTGGACGCGGTCTCCGGCATCGCTTTCGGGACGCGGACCGGGGATCCGGAACTCGTCGAACGGGGCCGCCGCACCCTCACCCGCCTCGCCACCGGCAGCGTCCGGCCCGGCGCCCTCCTCTCGGCCGGCACGCTCCCACGGCCCGGGGTTCCCCACCCGGCCGGCACGCTCCCACCGGCCCACGGCGCCGAGCCGATCGCCCTGGTCCCGTCCGGCACGGACGCACGTCGGCATCGTGACGGGCACCTTCCGGCAGCCGTCCTCCCCTCGAAAGCCGCCCCCGTCAGCGCTCCCCCGCCCGCGGGCATCCTCGTCCGTGCCTGCGCGGTCATCACCAACGCGGACGAGCTCTGCCTCATCCATCGCCGGCGGCCGACAGGAGACCAGTACTCCCTGCCCGGCGGCCTGCGGCACCTCGGCGAGAGCACGACGGACGCCCTCGTACGCGAGCTGGCGGAGGAATTGGGGTTCGACGCCCTCAAGACACCGGAGCCGCCCGTGCTGCGATGGGTCCAGTACCAGCGCACCACCCGTCCCCGAACACCAGGCCTGTTCGAGCGGCTCCATCTCGTCCACACCCTCACCGTGCCCGACAGCGACCGCGCCCTGATCGCCACGACCGAGCAGGACGCGGACGACGGCGCCCGGGTCGTGTGGATCCCCGTCGGCCAGGCCGCGGGCCTCCACCTCTACCCCGCCGTCGGCGCCGTGCTCACCGGCCTTTCCGGCCCGCCGGACGAGCCCGTCGAACTGCCGGCGATGGTGGACGGGCCCTACGTATGGCGGTGATCGACCCTCGCTTCGACGAGACGACCTTCATCGTGATCGACTTCGAAGGGCTCACTCCGGCGGGCAGGCCGGCCGAACCGGTCGAGGTCGCGGCACTGGCCTTGCGCCCTGAGCACGGACGGCTGGTCGAGACCGGCCGGTTCGAGGAGCTGATCCGGCCGCCCGCCGACGTGCCGGTGACGGCGATGGACGTCCGCCTCAAGGGCATCACCGAACGGATGCTCGCCCCCGGAGCCCCTGCCTCCGTGGTGATGGCGCGACTCGACGCCGGCCTGCCCGCGTCACCGTGTCGTCTGGTGGCCCACCACGCTTCGACCGAGGCCGGGATCATCGCCCGCCAGGCGGAACCCTGTCCGAGGCTCGCGGCGATCCCGCTGCTGGACACACTCCGACTGGCCAAGGCGACCGTCCCCGGCCTCAGCTCCTATCGGCTGGACAGCCTGCTCGCCCACTACGGCATTCCCCGGCCCGCCGGACGGCACCGCGCAATGCCGGACGTCGAAGTCACCGCCCAGCTTCTGGTCAGGTTGCTGGCGGACGGGGAGCGGGACGGGCGGCGGCGCACCCTGCCGGAGCTGGACATGACCGCCGGAGTGCGGCCCAAGCGGTCGTCTTCGGCTCCTGAGGGGGAGCAGTCTTGCCTGTTCTGACTCCGCCCTCGATACGAGAACACGAACCGCGCTGCGCTGGATCGAACGGGGCCCGGACCAGCGACAGGACCGCCAGGGGCCATAAAGGAACAGCCAGAACGGGAAATCGGCGTCGACCGTGTTGTTCCTGCCCGGCGGTATCGGCGGTCTGGTGTGCGCATCCGCCTGGGGGCTTCGATCCCACGGCGGCCGGGAAGGGTCACCTCCGTTCCGTCCGCGGACTTCGAGGAGGCCCTTACGCGATGAACGGCCCGTCCATGCCTTCGCTGATGGGAGTGTTCGCGCACCCGGACGACGAGAGCCTCCTGGCCGGCGGTGTGCTGGCGCAGCACCGTGCCGCCGGGGCGCGTACGAGTGTCGTCACCGCCACCTGGGCGCCGGGGAGCCGCCGGGCGCCGGAGCTCGCCGCCGCCCTCGACGTGCTGGGGGCGGGCCCTCCGCGTCTGCTCGGTTACGGGGACGCGCGCGATCCCGAGGCGGCTCCGGGGCGGCCTCGGCTCGTCGACGCGCCTCTGAACGAGGTCGTCGGCCGTCTCGTCGCCGAGCTGCGCGACTTCAGGCCCGAGGTCGTCGTCACCCACGACGAGGTCGGACAGCTGACGGGGCACCCCGACCACGTACGGACACACCAGGTCGTCCTGCTCGCCGTCAAAGCCTCCGGGCACGCCCATCTGTACCCCGAGACAGGCCCGCCGTGGCGGCCGGCGGCCCTGTACGCGGCCACCCACTCCACGTCGGGCGCGGGCCTGCTCGGCCCGCTGCTGGAGCGCGTGGGCAAGAGCGTCCTCGCGGTCGACGACGCGTACGTGACCGCGCATGTCGACGTCACACCGTGGATCGGCGTCAAGTGGCGGGCGATCCTCGCGCATCGCGGCGAGGTCGCGCGCGAGCGGCCCCTGCCCGGTGTCCTCGCCCGTCTCCCGGCGGCCGACCGTCACCGGATCCTCCGGTCCGAGCAGTTCACCAGGATCGGCCTCGGCCCGGCCCCGGCCCCGGCCGTCGCGGACCGGCTCGTCGTCTGACCGGCCGGCCGTGCCCCGACATGACGCGCCGCGCCGCGGCATCAGCCCCACCCGCCCATCGGAGAAACCATGACGACGAACGCCGCTGACCAGTCCCCCGCCCAGCCGTCCACCTCGAAGATGACCGACGAGCAGTACGGGGCGCTGCGCGCCTCGGCCGCCGTGTGGGCCGGGACCTCCGTGCTGATCACGGACGAGCGGGGGCGGGTCCTCGTCCAGGAGGTCGGCTACCGGCCCTTCCGCCTCCTGCCCGGCGGTGCCGTCGACGAGGGCGAGAGTGCCCGCCGGGCCGCCGTCCGGGAGGTGCAGGAGGAGCTCGGCGTCGCCCTCGACGTCCGCCGCGGCCTCGCCGTCGACTGGGTCTCCGCGGCCGCGGTCGGGGCACCCGCGGAGATGCGGTTCCCCGGCGAGATCCTGCACGTCTTCGACGGAGGCATCTGGGGCGAGGAGCGGTTCGCCGCGATCCGGCTGGCGGCGGACGAGATCCAGGCGGTCGAGTGCGTCGAGCCCGCCGATCTGCCGGCCCTCATGTCGCCGGGCGACGCGCGCCGCGCTCTGGCGGCCCTGCGCGCCCGCATCGACGGTGCGGGGGTCGTCCTGCTGGAGGACGGTGTTCCGGTCACGCCGGGCGTCCTGGACCGGGTGGGGGTCCTGCGTACCGCCCGGGCGCGGCACCACTTCCCCTTCCACCCGCGGCCGGTCCCCGGGGGCCTCGTGGTGCGGCAGGCGTGGTGCTGGGCCTTCGCCCCGGACGGCCGGGTCCTCGTGCTCCTCGAACCCGACACCGGTGCGGCCTGCCTGCCCGGCGGGACCCCGGAGGGCCGGGACGGAGGCGATCCCGCGACCACGCTCGTCCGCGAGGCCCGGGAAGAGGCCGCGGCCGAACTGGCCGACGTCGTGTACCTCGGGCACCTCTCCGACCCCGAGGAGCCGTGCGCACGCGTACGCTACGCCGCGACGCTCCGACGCGTCGGCGCGCCGCCCGTCGATCCGGCCACCGGCCGTGCGTACGTCCGGGTCCTGGCCACCCCCGAGCAGGTGGTGGAACTGTTCGACTGGGGGCCCGCCGCCGCCGGCCAACTCCAGGCCGTCCACCGGGCCCGCGCCTCGCTGCGCATCCCCCGGGCCGCCCGCCGGCCCGTCACCGAACTCTCCGGGCCCTGTGCCTGGTGAGCCCCGCCCCGGACGAACGGCAGGGCGTCACCGCGAGTTCTCCGCCCTGCGCTCTTCCGGGGCCGACGGGGGCACCGGACCGTCCCCTAGATCCGGGACTTGCGCAGCGAGTGCCAGGCCGCGCCGTACAGCGCCAGGGCGGACCGGGGCACCGAGAGGCGCTCGTGCTGCCGGTACAGCCGCCAGTTGTGCTCCACCAGCGCCAGCTTGTTCGAGGAGAGCGAACCCGCCCGGCCGGCCCGGTAGATCGCCAGGGGCTCCTTCATGCCCCGGGCCGGGTTCCCGTTCCGCATGATCGCCAGCCACAGTGCGTAGTCCTGCCGCTTCGGCATGTCCGGCATCAGCCTCGTGCCCAGCGCCGCCCGGTCGTACATCGCGGTGAGGGCCCCGATGTGGTCCTGCACCAACATGTCGCGGTACGTCACGCGCTCCCGCGCCTCGACCACCCGGCCGTTCGGCGTGAAGTCGCACGCCTCGCCCGTGTAGTCGCCGTCGACCTTGTAGTAGGAGGTGAACGTCAGCGGGGCGTCGCCCTCGGCGGCGAACGCGATCTGCCGCTCCAGCTTCGCCGGGAGCCACATGTCGTCGCTGTCCAGGAAGGCCACGTACTCGCCCCGCGCCCGCGCCAGCGCCAGGTTGCGGGCCTTGGCCGCGCCGCCCTGCTCCGGCGCCGCCTGCGGGAGCACGCGCTCGTCCTGGCGGGCCAGTTCCTGCAGCAGGTCCATGGAGTCGTCGGTGGACGCGTCGTCGGTGATCAACAACTCCACGTCGGTATGCGTCTGCGCCAGCACGGAACGTACCGACGAGCCGAGAGTGACGGCCGAGTTGTGTACCGGCATCACCACGGAAACCAGGGGCACTGCGGTGCTCCTCACCAGGGGTTGGGGCAGTCGTCATGAAGGTCTTCGCCGCCGTCCAGGGGCTGCGCGGAGCGGCCTCTGTCCGGTGCGCCCCGCCGAGGCGGACCACCAGGTCGGCGCCTGCGGCGGAGATCTGCACCGTATCAAGCCACGGGGGCCGCGTGCCGGGCCTGACCTGCGCGCGGCCGGCTCCCGGCGGCCCGCGCAGGCCCGGTCGCCGCCCGGCCGCCGTCCGACCACTGCCTGCCGTCGTACGGGTGCGGCCCGCACACGGCCAGGGTGGGCCGTCTTCCAGCGGGCGAGACGGCGGCGGGCGGGTTCCCGGCGCGGGAGGGGGTGTGGTCTTCGTGGGCACCGGCGCACCGCGCGTCGGGGCGGTCGTACTCACGCTGAACGACCGTCCCGGTGAGCTCCCGAGGGCGATGGAGTCCCCCCCTCGCGCAGGAGGGTGTCGAGCTGGTCGTGGTCGTGGTCGTGGTCGTGGTCGGCAACGGCTGTGTGCCCGCGCAGGTTCCGGCCGGGGTGAAGACGGTGGCCCTGGCGGAGAACGTCGGCATCCCCGAGGGCCGCGACATCGGTGCGCGGGGCGTCGAGGGCGAGTTGCTGTTCTTCTTCGACGACGACGCGGTCCTGCCCGGCGCCGACGTCCTCGTCCGCCTCGCCGGTGCCCTCCTGCGCGAGCCCGGCCTCGTCTACGTCCAGCCCCGGATCGCCGACCCCGGCACCGGGATCACCGTGCGCCGCCGGCTCCCCCGGCTGCGGGCCGGCGATCCGGAGCGGCCCGGAGTCGTGACGGTCATGGCCGAGGGCGTCGTCATGATCCGCCGCGACGCGTTCGACGCCGCCGGGGGCCGGCCCGGACACTCCTTCCTCTTCCATGAGGGCGTCGACCTCGCCTGGCGGCCGTGGGACCGGGGCGGTACCGGCCGCTACCTGCCCGACGTCGTCGTCCACCACCCCGCGACCGACCCCGCCCGCCACGACCGCTTCCACCGGCTCAACGCCCGCAACCGCGTCTGGCTCGCACGACGGAACCTCCCCGCGCCCCTGGCCCCCCTCAACCTCACCGACTTCGTCCTCCTCACCCTCTGGCGCTCCCGCGACAGGGCGGCCCTCCGCGCCACCGCCGCGGGCTTCCGCGGCGGCCACGGACGCCGCGCCCCCATGAGCCGGCACACCGTCATCCGCCTCACCCGCGCCGGGCGGCCCCCGATCGTGTGAAGCTCGTCGGAGGCGGCCGGAGGGTGCGGTCGGGGTCTCGGCGGAAGCCTTCGGTCCTCGGGCCGGGGCGGGGCGGGAACGAAGGCCGGTAGCCGTCCGGAGGCGCTCCGCACTCGATCCGTCACGGTGATCCCGCCCGTTCACGGGCGGGGTACGGACGCCGTCAGGGCCCGCCAGGTGGGGGTGTCGACGGCGCCGGTGGCGGGCAGGCCGCGGCGGGTCTGGAAGTCGGACACGGCGCGGAGGGTGCCCGCCGTGTAGACGCCGGTGATGTCGGCGGGGAGGCCGGCCTGGCCCAGGAGGTCCTGGACCGCCTCGACTTCAGGACCCGTGGCGCCGGAGGCGACGGAGCGGACCAGCACCGGCCAGGTCCGCTCCCCCACCTTGCCGTCCGGTTGCAGGCCCCTGGTGCGCTGGAAGGCGATCACGTGCCGGCGGGTCTCCGGGCCGAAGATGCCGTCCGCCCTCAAGCGGCGGCCGTCGGCTTGCAGGAGGCGCTGGATCGTCCAGGTGAGGGAGGACTTCTCGCCCAGTCTCACCAGGGGCCAGCGTGCCGTCGCGGCAGGGCCTCGGGCCGCCGCCACGGGGCGGTCGTGGGTCGCCGGGGGCCGGCGGTCCGCGAGGAGGGCCCAGGAGGCGAGGGCGATGCTCGTCGTCACCGCCGCCACGAGGGCCGTGCGCCACAGGCTCCGGGGCGGTTTCGGGGAGCCCGGTGGGGAGTTCGGTGGGGAGATCGGTTCCGGGGCGGGAGGAAAGGGCTGCGCAGGCGCGGCCGGGGAAGGTGGCGGCGGCTCCGACCGAGCGGGGCCGCCCGCGGCGGTCTCGGCCAGGGCCAGGGCTGTTGGCAGGTCTTCGGGCGGTGCGCCCAGGGTCGCGTGGAGGGCCCGGACGATGTCCTTGGGCGCGTTCGAGGCGTGCGCGGGGTTGAAGTAGCGCGACAGGGTGGTCTGGTTGACGCCGACCCGGCGCGCGAGGGACTCCTGCGTGGGCTTTCTGCCGCTCTCGTCCGTGGCGGCCTCCCACCACGCGCGCAGGAGCAGCGCCAGTTCCTGCCCCGCTCCGCTCGCCGTGCGGTCCGGCCGGACCTCGACCATGTGTGCCTCCGAGCTTCTTCGCGCCTGCATAACCGCACGTCAGCGCCCTGCATATGTGCATGCATCATCACGCATCGGTGCATGGCGCATGGGGCCCCGCCGGGCGGCCGGAAGGGGGCAGGGTTGTCCTCGGCAGCCCGCGGCGGCCGGTCCGGAAGGCCCGCCCACAGGGCGATACGCCCTTGGCACACGCCACGGGACGTGCCGTGGCCCACGCCGGAGTCCGGCGCACCGCCACTTCCCCAACCCCTCTAAGGAGTGATCACCATGTCCGTTTCGTCCTCCCTGCGAGCCCGTCTCCTCTCGGTCGGGCTCGGCGCCCTGGCCCTCGTGACCACGGCCGCCGCCACCGCCCCCGGCGGCCAGGCCGCACCCGACGACCAGGGCCGGCCGTCGGCGTCCGACGTCGTCACCACGCTGAAGTTCGTCAGGAACTCCGCCGACCCGCAGAACTCCCGGCTGTACGTCATCCGCGGCGGCACGCCCGTGGCCGAGTTCCGCGCCGGATCCGGCCTCGGCAAGACCCACCGGAACGGCCGCAAGGAGTGCGTCCGCGAGCAGGGCTGGCTGCCCCGGGGCACGTACAAGGTCGGCGCGGCCCAGACCCGCTACAACGGCACCCTCGTCAAGGGCTACGCGATCCCCCTGAGCGACAAGAAGTGCAGCGACAACCGGACGTGGCGGACCCAGTTGCTCATCCACAGCGAGATGACCCGCGACGGCGGCCGGGGCAGCACGGAGAGCCGGCGCTGGGACGGCGTGAGCGACTACAAGTCCGCCGGCTGCATCAAGCTGGAGCCCAACGACATCAAGAAGCTGTTCCGCAACCTCAGCCGCTTCCCCGCACCCACGCGACTGATGGTGGTCTGACCCGGCAGCCCGGCCCCGGCCTCGTTCCCGCCCCGGCGATGGGGCGGGAAACGTCGTGGGGGGGGTGTGCCGAGCGGCCGGGGCTAGCGCTTCACGCCGTAGCGGAGGTAGACGACCTTCGAGCTGAAGGTGCGGGTCTCCAGGAGTTCGAGGTTCACCTGGCGTTCGTCGCGGGGGAAGAAGGGGATGCCGCCGCCGACGAGTACGGGGTGGATCACGGCCCGGTACTCGTCGATCAGGTCCGCTTCGGCGGCTTCGGCGGCGAGGGTCGCGCCGCCGATCGCGATGTCGCCCTGCGCCGGTTCGGCGCGCAGGCGGGCGATCTCCTCCGTCAGGGTGCCGGAGGCCAGGCGGGCCTGGCCCTGGACCGTCGACAGGGTGGTGGAGAAGACCACTTTCGGAAGCGGGTTCCAGAGGGCGGTCCACTCGCGTTCCGCTTCTCCGAGGGACGGGTCCTGGTCGGCGGTCTCCCAGTACAGCATCGTCTCGTACAGGCGCCGCCCGAGCAGGTGGACGCCGACCTCGCGGATCTCGTCGATCCAGAAGCGGAAGACGTCCTCGTCGGGGCCCGACCAGTCGAAGCCGCCGTCCGGGCCGACGATGTAGCCGTCGAGCGAGACGCCCATCGAGTAGGTCACCTTGCGCATCAGCAGTCCTCCTCAGTGCCGGGTTCGACAGTACGACCGCCGGGCGCCGCCGAACTCATCGCGACGCGCGGGATCCCTCGGTGGCGGTCCGGCGCGGAGGAGGTGGCGGAGAGGTGGACAGCCTCGCCTCCCCCCTTCTACGCTCCGTGTCACCTATTCACTTAGTTGACTATGGAGTGGTTGGCCATGCACCCGTTCCGCACCGCCGTCGAAAACCGCGACGAGGCCGCCATCGAGGCCCTCCTCGCCGAGGACGTCGTCTTCACCAGCCCGATCGCCTTCAAGCCCTATCCCGGCAAGGCCGTCACCGCCGCGATCCTGCGCGCCGTGATGCGCGTCCTCGAGGACTTCACCTACGTCCGTGAGATCGCGGATCCCGGAGGGCGTGATCACGCCCTCGTCTTCACCGCCACCGTCGACGGGAAGCGGATCCAGGGCTGCGACTTCCTCCACCTCGACGAGGACGGGCTGATCGACGACTTCACGGTCATGGTCCGGCCGCTCTCCGCCGCGCAGGCCCTCGCCGCCGCCATGGGCGCCCAGTTCGACCGGATCGCCCTCGAAGCGTCCGAAGCGTCCGAAGCGGCCGGCGCCTGAAGCGCCGTCCCGTGCCTTCCGCCGGAGGTGCGGGCGTCAGGGCAGGTCGGTGCTCAGCAGGGAGTACATGAGCATGTCGCGGCGTCGGCCGTCCACCGGCTGCCAGCTCCGGAGCAGGCCCTCGCGGTGGAAGCCGGCGGCCTCGGCCGTTCGCGCCGACGCGGTGTTCCAGGGTTCCACGCAGAGTTGGAGGCGGGGGATGCCGAGGTCGGCCAGTCCCCAGGAGGCGACTGCGCGGAGGGCTGCCGCGGCGGCGCCCTGGCCCCGGGCGGAGCCGGCGGTCCAGTAGCCGAGCGACGCCCGGCCCTCGTGGGCGTCCCTCAGCCACAGGCCGATGGCGCCGACGGGGCACCGATCCTCGGTCCGCACGATGACGAACGGGTAGCCGGTGCCCGTGGACGCCCGCTCCCACTGCCGCCGCACGAAGGCTTCGCCGGCCTCCCGCGAGTACGGGGAGGGGACGGTCGTGATCAGCGGGATGTACGCGTCGGCCGACGCCTCCTGAACGAGCGGCAGATCGCCCCTCTCCCAGGGGCGGAGCAGGAAGCGGTCGCCGGCGGCCAGTCGCGGGACGTCCAGATGAGTGGTCATGGGGTCATCCTGCAACGCGACGGGCCGGGCGTCCGGGAGACGGGTGTCCGAGAGGCGGGCGTTCGGGAAGTGGCTATTCGGGGATGATGGCCACCGCGTCGATCTCCACGAGCGCGCCCGGACGGGCGTGTCCCGCGGTGGAGACGACGGTGATGGCCGTGCGGTGGTCGCCCCAGGCGGCTCGTGACGCCGCGTATCCCGCCCGCGCGTCGACTCCGTCGACGAGGTAGATGTTCAGCTTGGCGACGTGCTCGGGGCCGGTGCCCGCGGCCTCGAGAATGGTCAGCACGTTGCGCATGGCCTGGGTGGTCTGGGCCTCGATGCCGTCGAGCAGGTTTCCGGTGCTGTCGGTGCCGAGCTGGCCGCCGACGTGCAGCATCCGCCCTGCGGGGGTGATCACGCCCTGGGTGAAGGCGGGGTTGTAGTGGAGCTCTTCGGGGTCGAGGTGCGTCGTCTTCACGGTCATGGGCCTCTCCCGGGGTGTGCCGGTGTACGTGTACGGGTGCGAGTGGTGCGGCAGGTGGACGGGTCGGCCCTGGTGGATGCGCGACGCCCGGAATCCGGCATCAGCGAGGCCGCGCGCACCGGCCGGCCGGCCGACCGGACGTCGATCCGGCCTTCGGGCTGGTCGGGTGCGGTGGGCGGCGCTGCCAGCTTACTCCGGGGGCCCGTACGGCGCCGCCGAAGCGCGCGGCGACGGCGCGGCCCGGCCCGGCGACCCGGTGGCCGGGCGGTCGCGGCGGGGGCCGGGGGACGACGTGACTCCTCGTGGGTTCCCTGGCGGCGGCGCTCGAAAGAGGACGTCAACGGCGCGTCACGGCCGGCCCGGGAGCCGGGGTCGTACGGGGTCCGACGGTGGCGGGAGGGGGGACCGCAGCGCGTGATCGCGGAGAACAGGACGATTGTTCGGAGGCGTACGACAGGCGTTTTATCCGGTTTACCGTTCGCGGTTCCGGGGAGGTCGGGGACGTCGGTGACGCGCAGGGGCTTCCGTCCGTCCGAGGGGGCGTCAGCCGATGCGCTCGGCCAGGGCGAGGATGATGCCCGCGGGGCCCCTGAGGTAGCAGAGCCGGTAGACGTTCTCGTACTGCGCCACCTCGCCGATCAGTTCGGCGCCGTGGGAGCGCAGCCGGACGATGGTGTCGTCGATGTCGTCGACGGCGAACATGACGCGGTGCAGGCCCAGCGTGTTGGGCGGCGTGTCGGCCGATCCGTCGCCGAGCGCCGCGGGGGCGTGGTACTGCGCGAGTTCCAGCTTGCCGTGTCCGTCCGGGGTCCGCATCATCGCGATCTCACTGCGGACGCCGTCGAGCCCGACGGTCAGGTCCGCGAAGGAGCCCTCGATCTGCGCCCTGGCCTCGACCTCCATGCCCAGCTCGGCGAAGAAGGCGACGGCGGCGTCCAGGTCGTCGACGACGATGCCGACGTTGTCCATCCGCTGAAGCGCCATGGCGGTTCTCCCTCTGTTCTGCGTCTGCTCCGTGCCGGCTCGGTGTCCGCTCGGCGCGGCCCCGAGGTGACCGGTATACCGGAGCCGGGGAAGGGGAGGGAGGAGGCGGAGCCGACCGGAATCGAACCGGCGTCCTCGCGGTGTTGGAGACCGCGCGCGACGACCTCTGCGCTACGGCCCCGCCCGCCGCCGACCTTACGGGAGCGGACCGGACCGCGTGCGGGGAGGGCTCAGGCGAGGGTGCCGTCGGGCTCCGTGGTCATGCGGGCCACGTGGAGCGCCAGGTAGGAGACCTCGTCCTCGCTCAGGCGCTGGCCCAGGCGCAGCTCGACGATCGTCGCCAGCTGCTGGGCGGTGCGGGTCGCCTCCGGGTAGTGGCGGCGGATGCCCTGGCCGATCGTGGACTCGTGGCCCTTCAGCTGCCGGTGCTGCTGGATGCGCACGAAGAGGTAGCGGACGTGGGTGATGAACCGTGCCGCGCTCATGGACTCCTGGGCGACGGACAGGCCGTGCCGCTGCCTCACGACGGCGAGCATCTGCTGGATGATCCCGGTCATCGTGTAGGTGAAGGACAGGTCGCCCGTCGCGAAGCCGGCGTTGACCAGGTGCAGGGCGAGGGCGATCGCCTCGGGCTCCTCCAGGCGCGGGTCCACGCGCTCGTTGATGGCCGCGAGGAGCCGCTGGGCCTGGGCGTACTCGGCGGCGTACAGGGCCTGGACCTCGGCGCGCAGCGGGTACTCGACGGTGATGCCGCGCGCGGCGCGGTCCAGGGCTCCGGCGACGTGGTCGGCGACGGCGATGGCGAGGGTCGGCCGGGTGGACTCGCGTCCCTCGATGCCGGCCTCGTCGAGGGCGATCACGACGGCCCGCAGGACCTCCTCGTCGATGAGGGCGAGGACCTCGCTCAGGTGGTCGGGGTCGCGGCCGTCCGCCGGGACGAAGACGCGCACGATCAGGGCGGGGTCGACGGGCTTGCCCTGGCGGGAGCTGAAACCGATGCCGCGGCCGGTGAGGATGACCTCCTGGCCCTTGTCGTCGCGCGCGAGGACCACGTTGTTGTTGAGTACACGCAGCGCCTTCAACGCCTGCTCTCCCTGTCTCGTGCGCGGTCCGGTTCTTCCCCATGGTCCCGCATCGTCCGCCGTCCGCGGTCCGGCCTCCCCCGGAGCCGGCCGCCCGGAGCCGGTCCGGCGGGGGCGCGCCCGGGTGGGCGCGGCCCCCGCCGGACCGGTGACCGGCCTCGTCAGCGCCGTACGGTCACCACGGGTGCGCCCGCGGCGACGCTCCGTCCGGTGTGCGGCTCGACGGAGGCGAGCTCGGCGGTGTTGGTGACGGTCATGAGGGTGACGGCCGGGTGCTCGGCCGCGCGTACGGCGTCGAGGTCGACCTCGACGAGGAGGTCGCCCGCACGGACCCGCTCGCCCGCACGGACCCGGACGTCGAAGCCCTCGCCGTTCATCTGGACCGTGTCGATGCCGACGTGGATGAGCACCTCGACGCCGTCCGCGGTGCGGATGCCGAAGGCGTGGCCGGTCTCGGCGACGACGGCCAGCTCTCCGTCGACCGGGGCGACGACGTGGCCGTCGGCCGGTTCGATGCCGACGCCCTCGCCGAGCGCGCGGGAGGCGAAGACGGGGTCCCCGACCTCGTCGAGGTCGACCACGCGGCCCGCGACCGGGGCCGCGAGCACGGTGCCCTGCGCGGGGGCCTCGGGGGCGGGGGCTTCGGGCTGGGTCTCGGGGGCCTCGGTCACGGGGGCCGGGGCCGTCGTGGCGGTTCCGGTGGTTCCCATGGTCGCGGTGGTCCCGGCGGTGCCGGTGGTCTTGGCGGTGCCGACCGTGGCGAGTTCCCGGGCGCCGGCCGTCGCGGTCTCCTCGGGGGCGAGCGCCTCGGCGGCGTCGCGCTCGGCGTTGGCGCGGGCGCGGTCCTCGGGGGTGCGGAAGTCGGAGAAGTACACGAGCGCCATGGAGACGCCGAAGGCCGCCGTGATCGCGATGACGTAGGTGGTCATCGGGGAGAAGACCGGGATGGTCAGCAGGGAGGTGAAGGCGAACGCCTCGGTGTCGACGCCGCCCATGACGCCCACGATCACGCCGCCGACGAGGCAGCCGACGAGCATGCGCGGGTAGATCCGCTTGAAGCGCAGGTGGATGCCGTACAGGGACGGCTCGGAGATGCCGCCGAGGAGGCCGGCCGCCAGGGCGCCGGTCGCGGTCTGGCGCATCTCGGCCTCGCGGTGGCGCAGGGAGAGCAGGAGGACGCCGGCGGTCGCGCCGAAGCAGGCGAAGTTCCACGCGCCCATGGGGCCCTGGATGAAGTCGTAGCCGAGGGTGTTGATGTTGACGAGCATGAGCGCGTTCAGCGGCCAGTGCAGGCCCAGCGGCACGAGGAAGGGGTACAGCAGCGGGATGAGGATCGCGAAGACGATCGGGGCGTTGCCGTTGAGCCAGGAGAGTCCCTCGCCGAGGCCGTTGCCGGCCCAGACGCCCATCGGGCCGATGAGGAAGGCGGTGACCGGGATCATGATCAGCATGCTGAAGAAGGGGACGAAGACCAGGTGCACGGTCTCCGGGAAGACCTTCTGGAGCCCCTTGTGGACGAGGGCGAGCACGGCGGCCATCATCAGCGGGACGAAGACCTGGCCGCCGTAGTCGTTCAGCTGCATCGGCAGGCCGAAGACGTGCGCCACGCAGCTCTGGGTGCCCAGGGTCGCGTTCGTGGTGCAGGTGATGCCGGGGATGCCGGAGTCGGGGTCGAGCATGCCCGTGAAGTTCGGGGTCATCACCGCGGCCATCACCGCGGCGCCCACCCAGGGGTCGACCTTCAGCTTCTTGGCCGCGTTGTAGGCGACCATGATCGGCAGGAAGTACAGCACCGAGCGCCACATGGCGTCGACGAACACCCAGCTCGCGGACTTGTCCGCGGCACGGAAGTCGACCACGCCCAGGGCGTCGAGGACGGAGGCGATCGCGATGATCAGCGAGGAGCCGAGGAGGACGCCCATGAGCGGGCGGAAGGAGTCGGAGAGGTACTCGAAGAAGTTGTCGACCCAGGCGTAGCGGCCGCGGCTCCTGGCCCGCATCTCGGCCTTGACGTCGGCGTCGGACTTCGGGCGGGCGGCGCCCGCGCCGCCGCTCATCGAGGGCAGGTTCATGATCTCGGTCCAGACCCGTGCGACGGCTCCGCCGATCACGATCTGGAGGCGGTCCCCGGACTGCGGGACGGTGGCCATGACGCCGTCGAGGGCGTCGAGCGCGGCCGGGTCGGCCTTCGCCCCGTCGTGGAGCTGGAAGCGCAGCCGCGTCGCGCAGTGCGTGAGGCTCTCGATGTTCTCGGCTCCGCCGACGCCGCGGAGGATGCGCTCCGCCAGCGTGCCGGGTCCCGCTACGGGTGTGTTCATGATGCTTCCTTGCATCCTGGGGCTCTTGCCGTCCTGCCTGCTGTCCTCGATCTCTTCCGCCTGGATTCGGGCAACAAAAAAGGCCCGGGTCGCGCACAGGGCGCTACCCAGGCCTTGCCTTCCCTCGAGCGGTGCACCGCCGTGCGTCGTGCTGACGACGCGGGTGGTGTCCTCGGGAAGTAACAATCCTGACGATCGAGATCGATCCGACATCACCCTAGCACCGGGAGGGGGCCCGGAAGGGGGACGCGGGTGTGGGGCGGGTCACGCCTTGGTCGCGGCCGGGACGGGGGCCTGTGCGGGGGCCTGGTCCTGCTCGGGGGTCCGGTCCGGGACGGGGGCCGGGGCCTCCTGCGCGGGAGCCGGGTCCTGTGCCGGGGCCGGGTCCTGTGCGGGGGGCTGTGCCGGGGTCTGCTTCCCGGGGCGCAGGTCGGGGATGCGGCGCAGTCCGGGGTTGAAGGTGCTGTAGCAGGCCAGGGCGAGCAGGAGGGCGGAGTTGGCGAGCAGGACGGTGGCGGGACCCGTACGGGTGAGCAGGGCGCTGGTGAGCAGCGGGCCGAAGGGGATGATCAGGGCGGGGATGAGGCCGCAGGCGGTCTGGACCCGGCCCTGGAGGTGGTCGGGGATGGTGTGCAGGCGCGCGGCGGAGATCACGGCATTGGCGGCCGGGGTGGCCAGGCTGCACAGTCCGATCACCAGGGCGAGGGCGGCGGTGTCGTCGCTCAGGGCCAGCAGCGGGGTGAACAGGGCCGTGCTCCAGCACACCAGGAGGACCAGGGTGCGCGGGGGCAGGGTGGTGGTCGTGCGGGCGGCGATGAGGGAGCCCACGAGGTTGCCCGCGCCGGAGGCGGCGATGATGACGGCGTTGTGGAAGCCGCCCGAGGTGGTGTGCGCGCCGCCGGTGACCAGGACCAGGACGATGCCGCTGAAGGCGAGGTTGACCAGGGCGGCGTTGACCAGGGTGTAGCGCAGGAAGGGGCTGCGGCGCACCTCCTTCCAGCCGGTGCCCAGGTCCTTGATGAGGCGGGGCGCGGGCGGGCGGCCTTCGGCGGAGGGCCGGCCCGCGGGCAGGCGCACGAGGGCCACGCACAGGGTGGACGCGAGGTAGGACAGGGCGTCCACGAGGAAGGGCAGGGCGGGGGCGACGGCGTACAGGGCGGCGCCGATGAGCGGACCGGCCAGGGTGACGGCGGCCGAGCGGGCCTGGCTGAGGGACAGCGCGGTCGGCAGCTGCTCGCGCGGGACGACGTGGCGCAGGGCGGCGGAGGCGGCCGGGTTGAAGGGGGCGCTGAAGACGCTGTTGGCGACGGCCACACACAGGGCGAGGGGCAGGGTGACCCGGTCGGTGAGGACGGCGGCCGTCATCACCAGGTAGGCCAGGGCGCGGGCGCCGTCGCTGATGATCAGGACGGGTTTGCGCGGGAGGCGGTCGACCAGGACGCCGGCGGGCAGGGTCGCCAGGACGGAGGCGAGGATCTCGGTGAAGGTCACCAGGCCGAAGGCGGTGATGGATCCGGTGGCGTGCAGCACCACCAGGGGCAGGGCGATGGCGCTGGCCTGGGATCCGAAGCCCGACAGGGCGTGCGCGAGCCACAGCCGCTGGTAGTCCCGGTTGCGGTGCAGGGGCGTGGGTGCGGGCGCGGGGGCGGGAACGGGGGCTGACGCGGGTGCCGGCATGGGTCTGCATCTCCTTTCGGTTTCGGGCCACGGCCGAAGTGGCCGGCACCGAGGTGCCGGCCACTTCACGGATGACGCCTCGGGGTTCAGGCCTCGATCTTGGTGTTGTTGCAGCCGGTGCTGACGGTCGACCAGTCGGCGACCTGCTGGTCCTCGGAGCCCTCGGGCTCGTTCACGGACAGGTTCTGGAGCTTCAGGATCTCGGACATGAGGTGTTCCTTTCGGTTCGGTGTGAAGGGAGGTGGTGCGAAGTACTACGGGGCGGAGCGGAGGATCAGGCCTCGATCTTCGTGTTGTTGCAACCGCTGCTGACCGTCGACCACTCGGCGACCTGCTGGTCCTCCGCGCCCTCCGGCTCGTTCACGGACAGGCTCTGGAGCTTCAGGATCTCGGACATGAGGGGTTCCCTTCGGGTCGGTGAGAGGTGGGGTGGTGCGAAGCGCTCGGGGGTGGGGCGGAGGATCAGGCTTCGATCTTGGTGTTGTTGCAGCCGGTGCTGACGGTCGACCAGTCGGCGACCTGCTGGTCCTCGGAGCCCTCGGGCTCGTTCACGGACAGGTTCTGGAGCTTCAGGATCTCGGACATGAGGTGTTCCTTTCGGTTCGGTGTGAAGGGAGGTGGTGCGAAGTACTACGGGGCGGAGCGGAGGATCAGGCCTCGATCTTCGTGTTGTTGCAACCGCTGCTGACCGTCGACCACTCGGCGACCTGCTGGTCCTCCGCGCCCTCCGGCTCGTTCACGGACAGGCTCTGGAGCTTCAGGATCTCGGACATGAGGGGTTCCCTTCGGTTGCGGCCGGCGGGCCGGCGGGTGTGTGGGGTGGTGCGAAGTGCTTCGGGGCGGAGCGGGAGGTCAGGCCTCGATCTTGGTGTTGTTGCAGTCGGTGCTGACGGTCGACCAGTCCGCGACCTGGGGGTCCTCGGAGCCCTCGGGCTCGTTCACGGACAGGTTCTGGAGCTTGAGGATCTCGGACATGAGGGGTTCCCTTCGGGTCGGTGAGAGGTGGGGTGGTGCGAAGCGGTACGGGGCGGAGCTGAGGGTCAGGCCTCGATCTTCGTGTTGTTGCACCCGGTGCTGACGGTCGACCAGTCCGCGACCTGCTGGTCCTCGGAGCCCTCCGGCTCGTTCACGGACAGGTTCTGGAGCTTCAGGATCTCGGACATGAGGGGTCCTTTCGGGTGGTGGGTGGAGGTGGTGCGGGTGTCGTGCTCGGCCGGTCAGGCGGCCGGGATGAGGGGCTCGGAGTGCAGGGGCAGTCCGGGCAGGGGCGGACGGTCGCCGGCGGCGGCGTGCAGGGCGTGCAGGACGCCCGCGGTGCCGGTGGCCAGGTCCATCGAGAGGCGGTAGTGCTGGGCGCCGGGGAAGGCCAGGCCGTCCTGGTAGGCGATGGCGTGCCAGCTCAGGAGGCGCAGGTGGCGCTGGAGGGCTTCGGAGGCGCCGGGGCGGTCGCGGTGGGCGGCCAGCAGGGTGATCAGGCCGGCGCGGCCGGTGAAGAGGTCGTTGTAGAGGACGAAGGGGGCGCGGGCCGCGGTCAGCGTGCCGTCGAGGAGGTCGTGGAGGGCGTCGTCGTGGCGGCGGCGCAGGTAGTGTCCGGCGACCAGGGCCAGGCCGGCGCTGCCGTTGGCGAGGTAGGGCAGCATGCGGGTGCCCTCGCGGAGGTTGACGGCGCCCTCTTCGCTGCGGACGCAGTGCTCGGCGTCGGCGCGCAGGGCGCGCAGCGCGAGGTCGAGCAGGGCGGGGTCGCGTACCGCCTCGTAGCGGTGGAGGAGGAACGCGGCGGTGCCGGTGGGGCCGTGCATCAGACCGGTGCGGTGCGGGCCGGGGGCGGGCCTGTCCAGACGGTCCGTCAGCCGTGCGGTGATGTCGTCGAGCCGGTCGGTGAGGTCGGCGCCGTCGGCGGGGCGGTGCAGGTGGTGCAGGGCGATGCCGATGCCGGCCAGTCCGCCGTGCAGGGAGACGTCGTCGGTCGGGGCGGCGCGCTGGACGAGCTCCAGGGCCTGCTCGGGCCGGCCCAGCCGGTCCAGGGCGAGGGCCGCGCCGTGCAGTCCCGCGTAGAGCCCGGGGCGCGGGTCGGCGGCGTCGCGGGCGGCGCGCCAGAGCCATTCGACGTGTTCCTCCCTCACCGGGTGACCGGTGGTGTGGAGGGCGTGCAGGACGCCGGCGGCTCCGTGGGCCAGGGTGTAGCCGCCGTCGTGGAGGGCGGCGGGGTCGCCGGGGAAGAGCCGGTCGGTGCGTTCGGGGGTGGCGGAGGCGGTCAGGGCGCGGGCCAGCCGGGCTCCCAGGGCGGACAGGCCGGCGGCTCCGTCCTCCTCGCGGGGCCAGGTCACCGGTGACGGCGCGGACGGGCCGGCCGCGGCGGGCGTGGTGGGGCGGTGCAGTCCGGCGCGCACCTCCTGCTGCCAGGAGGGCGGCAGGGGAAAGAACTCGGCCGCCGCCGCGAGGAGTTCGTCGAGCTTGCCCGGGTCGAGGTCGATCAGCATGGTCAGCGGCAGCAGCAGGGCGAGCCGGATGCTGTGCAGGGCGTAGCGGTCGCGGGCGAAGCCCCCGGGGGCGTGCGGTGCGACGAAGCCGGGGCAGCCCATGCTGGGCGGCGTGTCGATGCCGGGGCGGTGCGCGGTCTCGAAGTCGATGAGGCAGATCCGGCCGTCGGGCCGCAGCAGGACGTTGGTGGGGTGCAGGTCGCCGAAGGCCCAGCCGCGTTCGTGCACGGCGTCCAGGGCCCGGCTCAGCTGGTCGGTGATGTCCTCGACGCGGGCGGCGTACTGGGCGAGGGCTTCGGGGGTGGGGTCGGGGCGGACGACGGGGTTGTTGCGGGCCATGAACTGGCGCAGCGTCTCGCCCTCGACGTACTCCTCGGCCAGGTAGTGGTGCTCCCAGACGGTGAAACGGTTCAGCAGACGGGGGACCCAGGGCAGGCCGTCGAGGGCCCGCAGGGCGCGCTCCTCCTGCTCCAGGCGGGTGACCGCGTCCGTGCCGGAGCCGTCCAGCCCGGCGAGCGGACGGGCCTCGCGCAGGACCACCTCGCCGCCCTCCGCGTCACGGGCCCGGTAGATCCCGCCGCCGTTGGAGAAGTGCAGGGCTGCCTCGACCTGGTACGGGAAGGGGTCCATGCTCTGCCGGTCGTGGGCGCGCAGGGCCTCGCTCAGGACGTCGGGCGGGGTCAGCCAGGCCGGCAGCTGGAAGTACGGTTCGCGCCGGTCGGGGACGAGGGAGCCGTCGGGCGCCTCGATGGCGAGGATCCGGGTGCCGTCGGGCTCGGTGCACCAGCGTTCCCGGAAGCCGCCGTAACGGACGTAGAGGGGACCGTCGTTGTAGCGGAGGTCGCCGAGGATGTAGGGACCGGTGAAGCCGGAGAGGCGCCGGTCGAGGTCGGTCAGGACGGTGGCGAGGCGCGCCTCGTCGGCGGGGTAGAGGGTGAGGAGCTTGCCGCTGCTGCCGCGCCGGGCGTACTTGCCGTTGTTGAGCAGGTGGATGCGGTGGGTGGGCAGGAACTTGTGCGCCACGCGTTCGCGGACGCAGTACTCGGTGACCAGGTCGACGACGCGCTCGGCGTCCTCGGTGGTGGACGAGACGTGGATCTTGTAGCCCTGGCCGGGCAGGGCCGGGTCGTCGGGGCCCTCGGGCACCAGGTGCACCCAGCTGGCCGTCTCGTGCCGGCGGAAGCCCTCGGGGGTCTCGCGGTCGGCGGCCGCGAAGCGCCGCTGGTCACCGCCGCCGGCGGGGTGGTCGTAGAACAGCGGGTCCGCCCCGGCGTACACGTGATGGTTGCCTCGCATTCGTTCCACCCCTTCCCGATCGCTGCCGATCGGCTCTCGGCCGGTCACCGGCCGGTCCATGAACGCTTCCGTCCTGCGCGGTCGGCGGGAATCGCCGCCGCGTCACCGGATCCGGACTCCTCGTCCGGTCCTCGGGACCCGTTTCCGGTCCCTGCTCCCCCGGCCTCTCGTCCGGCTCTCGGGGGTCGCGTCCGGTTCCCGGATCTTCGTTTCGCTTCCCTCCGGTTCTCGTCCGGGAGAGAATCTTCCGGGAGGGTTTTCCGCGAAGTCTTCCTCAAGGGTTCCCGGAAGCTCTCGGGAGGTTTTCCCGGAGGTCATTCGGGCGACTGTCGCGGTTTCCAGCCTTTTCTTCGCGGGTTCCTGCGGATTGTTCCGGGGCCTTTCGGGTTTCCGTCAGGCGACGACCCAGGTGGTGTTCTTCCGGCTCTCGCGGCCGAAGACGTCACCGTTGTCCAGGGCGTCGTTGGAGTCGGAGAGGAAGGCCGGGGTGGTGTTGATGCCGCTCATCTGGGGTTCCTGCTTTCTTGGGTGAGGGAGCGTCTGTGTGGTGGGTGTGACGCACGGGCCGCATGAGGTGGATGTCGTCTCGTGGGCTGTGCATCGGGTGGTGCGGGTGGGGCTGGTGGGACAGGTGGTGTCTGGGTGAGCGCTGCGGCCTGATGGGGCCGGGGGCTCAGCCGCCCCAGGTCACGTCCTCCACGGAGGGGGTGGGCGTGGGGGTGGGCTCCGCCTGTCCCTGCGCCGGCGTGGGCTCGGGCTGCGCCGGGGCGGGGGTGGTGGCGACGGTTCCGGGGGAAGCGGGGGACGAGGAGTCGGCGGCGTTCGCCGCGACGCTCGTGGCTCCGAAGACGATCAGGGCGCCGGCGGCGAGGGAGGCGATGCGACGGACTGTCATTTCAATTCCTCTCGTGTGTGGATCGTCCGGGGGAACCGCTTCCGGTTCCCGATTCCCGCTTTCCTGCTTTCCTGTTCTTCTTGCTCTTCTTGCTCTTCTTGCTCTTCTTGCTTTCCGGCCGGCCCTCGTGCGGCTGCCGATGGCTCTACTTTGACCCCTGGAGGAAGCCTGGGGAATGGCTGGAGGGTGGACGGATCCTGCAGTGGCATAAGCCGTCCACCCTCCCCCGCGTCTGGCCGGAACCGGCCCGGGGCCCTCGGAGAACCCTCCGCACGCCCGCCACCAGCCCTTTCGGCGCCGGAAGGGGGTGGCTCAGGAGTTGACGGCGTGTTCGGTGAACCGGCCGCAGGAGTGGAACCCCAAGCGGCGGTAGACGGGTTCGCCCTCGGCCGACGCCTGGAGGACCGCGATGCGGTGGTCCCGGGCGCGGGCCGCGTGGAGGGCCGCGAGCGTGATGGCGCCGCCGTAGCCGCGGCGGCGGTGGGCGGCCAGGGTCGAGATGTTGTAGACGCCGGCGACGTCCGCGTGGTGGAACACCTCGGCCGAGCAGACCGGGCGGCCGTCCGCGTAGCCGACCAGGTAGTGGGCCGGGCACCGCGCGGCCAGTGCCCGCGGGGCGGCCCGGGCGAAGAAGCTGCGGACGGTGTCGGCCGGCGGGTCCCAGTTCGCGGCGAGGACCATGGCGTAGTCGGCGAGCTGCTCGGGCGTGGTCACCTGCCGGATGTCGAGGCCCTGGGCGGCGGGCGGCGGCAGGGTGCCGTCGAGTTCCGCCCACATCGCCGTCTCGTGTTCGGACACGGGGAGGCCGGCCGCCGCCAGGCGGGCGGAGAGGTCCACGGGGGTCAGGCGGGTCCCACCCACCAGGAGAAGGGGCGGCCGGTACCGGCCAGGGCCTCTGCGGTCGCGGTGATGCGGGCCTCGGCGTCTGCGGCGGTGAAGCGGGCCGCGGCGACGATGTTGAAGGTGTCGTCGTCCAGGCCGCTGTCCGCGACCAGGAGGTCACCGGTGTCCGTGACGGTCGCGCCGGCCATGCCGCGGTGGAGGTGGCAGGCGTGCTCCGCCAGGTTGCGTTCCATCCGGTCCAGCAGACCGGCCCGGTCGGGGGAGAGATCGTTCACGGTGATCGATCCCAGCACGGCCGAGCAGGGGCCGCACGCGATTTCGGGGGCGGCCGGCGACCGTGTCGAGGCGGGGTCTTCGCACGATGCGGTACGGCCCCGGGAGCGGCCCGGCCGGAGACCCGCCGCCTGCGGGACACGAGGCGCGGGGATACGTGGGGGGCACCGGGCCCGGGAGCTCGGGACGCGGGCCCTGAGACCCCGGGCGCGGGCCTCAGGCCATCGCCTGCTGCCCGCCGCCCACGAGTCTCGAATCCCACACGTCACGCATCACGCGTCATAGGTCGTACGGGGGGGTACGCCGGTCGCTCGACGTCGCGTCGTCGCTCACCTCGACGTCGTACCGGAACTTACGGGGCGAGGGCCCGCGTCACGAGTCCCAGACGTCCCAGGGCGCGTCGATCAGGGCCGCGCCGGAGCCGATCAGCTCCCAGCCGCGCAGGGGTCCGGGGGCCTGGAGGGCGCGGACGCAGAGCCGGGACGCGTTGCGTTCGGCCTCGGCGAGGGTGGGAGTCGTGAAGAACAGTCCCAGCACCCAGTCGTCGCCGGACTCGTGGACGCTGACGTGCTCCAGGCACTCCGCGTCCCGGGCCTGGCAGCAGACGAAACCGGCGGTGTGAGAAGGGAGTTGCTGACCTGTGGGGGCCCTCAGGCGGGCGTGCACGAGATACATGAACCCGATCCTCAAGGCCCTCGGAACCCCCCACAAGCAGACAAGCCGGGCCGCTTCCGGCCATGCATAAACCGTCCACCTGTGCGAGGAGACACAATGCCTTTACAATCCGTGCACTCCTAAGGCGGCCAAGGAAAGGTCGAACAGTGCTGGACATACTGGGACTCGACACCGACGCGGAACGCGTCTACCGCGCCATGCTCGGCCGTCCCCAAGACGGCGTGGCCGAACTGGCCCGCCTGCTGTCCATGACCGAGGACCAGGTGCGCGCGGGTCTCGACCGGCTCAGCGAACTCGCCCTCGTACACCCCTCCGCCCGGGAGGGCGCGGGCTTCAGGGCCATCAGCCCCGAGACCGCCATGGAGGTCCTCCTCGCCCGCCAGCAGGCCGAACTCGCGGCCCAGCAGATGCGCGTGGAAGCCTCGCGGGCCGCCGCCGCCCAGCTCATCGCCGAGTGCTCGGCCCTGCGGCCCCGCTCCCCCGACGCCGAGTCCGAACAGCTCACCGGCCCCGAGGAGATACGCGAGCGGCTCGCCCGCCTCGCCTCCCGCGCCACCCAGGAGATCACCACCTTCGCCCCCGGCGGCGCCCACACCACCGCCGACCTGGAGGCCAGCCGCACCCCCAACGCCGAGCTGCTCCAGCGCGGCATCCGCATGCGGACCGTCTACCTGGACAGCGTCCGCAACCACCAGCCCACCCTCGACCACGTCGACTGGCTCAACACCCACGGCGCCCAGGTCCGCACCAGCCCCACCCTCCCCATCCGCATGATCATCGCCGACCGCACCCACGCCGTCCTGCCCGTCGACACCAACGACGCGCGCGTGGGGGCCGTCGTCCTCCACGGGGCCGGTACCGTCGCCGCCCTGTGCGCGCTCTTCGAGAGCGTCTGGAACACCGCCACCCCCCTCGGGCACACGCCGCAGGCCGACCCCAACGGCCTTCCCCCGCAGGAGACCGCCACCCTCCACCTCCTCGCCCAGGGGCACACGGACGAGACCATCGCCAAGCACCTCGGCGTCTCCCCCCGCACCGCCCGCCGCATCGCCGCCGACCTCATGGAGCGCCTGGGGGCCCGCTCCCGCTTCCAGGCGGGAGCCAACGCCGCCCACCACGGCTGGCTCCCCAAACCCTGAGACCGGCCCCGCCGAAAGCCCCGGCTACGGCCGGGCGGGGCCGGAGGGGAGGGAGGCGGGGCGGCCCATCCACCAGTTGCCGGTGGCGGCGGGGTCCGAGCTGGTCCAGAACTCGATGACGGCGGAGGTGAACTCGTCGGGCGACAGCACGCCGTCGCCGTCGGTGTCGAGGTGGCCGAACGCCTCGGCCGCGCTCTCCTCGGTGAGCCCCGGGAAGTGCCCGCGCTGGAAGGCGAGGAACTCGGCGGGGCTGATCCGGCCGTCCTCGTCGAGGTCGGCGATCCGGAGGTAGGTCGCGGCGATCCCGCCGAGTGCGGCCCTGGCGGCCTCGGGGTCGTCGGCCAGCGTGCGGGTCGAGGCGACGAACCGGTCCTTGGGGATGCCCCGGCTGCCGGCCGGGAGGAACGGCAGGTGCACCTCCCGCCAGATCGCCGTGTAGGCGCCGATGATCCGCTCCTCCTCGGGGGAGCCCTCGGCATGGCCGAGTGAGGACGCCACCCGGCGGCCCATCTCCACGTGGTCCTCCTCCGTCAGCACGCCGCTGCCGTCCACGTCGAGCTGGTCGAAACCCCGCTCGATCTTCGCCGTCAGGAACTCCTGACCGTCCATCACCGCTCCTCGTGGGTCGTCGTGTCGGCGGCAGGACACGGGAAATCGGCCTGCCACGCGGGGCAACGAGGAAACGGCCCCGAGGAAACGTCCTTCCCCTCGGCACGTCGGGCGCGGCGGGCGGCGGGCCGGGTCAGACCGCCGAGAGGAGGTCCACCACGAAGACCAGCGTCGAACCCGGCGGGATGAGCGGGGTGGGCGACTGCTTGCCGTAGCCGAGGCGCGGGGGGACGACGATCTCCCGGCGGCCGCCCACCCGCATGCCCCGCACTCCCCGGTCCCAGCCCTTGATGACCCGGCCGCCGCCCACGGCGAACTTGAACGGCTGGTCCCGGTCCCAGGAGGCGTCGAACTCCTTCCCTGACGCGAAGGTGACCCCGACGTAGTGGACCCGGACCACCATGCCCGGCTTGGCCTCGGCCCCGTCCCCCACGACCAGGTCGCGGACGGTCAGCTCGGTGGGGGCCTCCCCCTCGGGGACCTCGACCTCGGGCTTCGTCAGTTCGCTCATCACGGCCTCACCGCTCTCCTCCGCAGGCCCTCGCACGGTCCTGCCGGCCGCATGGACGTTCCATGCCGCAGGCAGCCACGCTACCGAGGAGCACGGGGCCGGCCGCGTACCGGTACGCGGGTCGCCGTCCGGGCGGGCCGGGCCGGGCCCCGTAGCCACCGCCGTGCTCGCCTCCGTCAGAGGATGTTCCAGCGGAGGGAGGGGTCCCCGCGGAGCAGTCCGTCCACCCGGCGTTCGACCTCCTCCAGGGTGGCCGGGGCGTGGTGGACCTTGCGGGCGTTCGTGGTGATCATGCGGAGCTCCCGGACGGCGGCGAGGTCGGCTTCGAGCCGGTCGGCGTGCTCGCCCAGGCGGGCCAGGGTCCGCGGGGGCAGGCAGGTGGTCGCGGAGAGGGAGCGCCGGATCGCCGCGAGGTCGTCACGGGCGGGCAGGGCGACGGGCGGGGCCGGCAGGGTGTGGAGCGTGCGCAGCGGTCCGGCCAGCTGGTGGGCGGCGACCGGGTGCGGCGGCTGGGGCAGGTGCTGCCAGAAGGTGACGGGGTGGCCGTCGACGACGACCGGCTGGTCACCGGGGTGCAGCGGGACGGTGGGGAAGCCGACGGAGGTGAGCCACCGGACGAACACGACCGTCCGCACGGCGTCGTCGGTGCGGGACCCCTTCCGGGCGACCTTGGCGACGACACCGGCTGCTTCGAGGAGGACGACCGCGTTGGTCTGCCCGCGCAGCAGGCGTGCGCCGGAGTGGTCGATCCCGGCGGCGCGGGCCGCCCGCTCCAGGATCCGGCGCATCTCGGGTCCGGTGAATCCGCCGGGGGTGTCGGGGGCCATGGGCTCCACCCTTCCCGACGGCGGGAGCCCCTGTCACGTCCTTCCGGGCAGCGGGAAGGACGCCCCGCCCGCGGGGAGCCGCGGGCGGGGCGTCGTGATCACGGTCGGGGCGGGGTCAGCACTTCACCCAGTAGCCCGGGGAGGTCTGTTTGAGGGTGCTGGTGACCAGGACGTTCCACAGGCCGAGGTTCTGCTCCGAGCCGTTGGCGTAGGTGTAGCCGCCGGTCTGGTGGGCGCGGCCCGCGAGGGTGTGGGCGTAGTTGCTCGCCGTCACGCACGTGGCGGCGGCTCCCGTGGTGGTGGCGGTGACGGGCGCGGTTCTGGTGCCGGTCGTGCCGGTGGGGTCGACGGCCGCGACGGCGTAGGCGTACGCCGTGCCGGCGGTGAGGCCGGGGTCCGTGTACGCGGTGGTGGTGACGGGGGCGGCGTTCACCTTCGCGCCGTCGCGGTAGACGTCGTACGAGGCGGCGCCCTGGACCGCGTTCCAGGCGAGGGAGGCGCTGGTGGCGGTGGTGGCGGTGACGGCCAGACCGGTCGGGGCGGGGAGGGCCGGGGTGGTGGTCGCGGCGCCTGCGCCGAGGGCCCGGGCCATGTTCAGGACGGCGGTGATCTGCGGGCCGGTCTTCTGCGCGTAGTCGGCCGACTCGTACCCCCACCAGTCCCAGCAGCCGCGGGGGTTGCCGGTCATGGTGGTGGCCTGCGGGTAGAGAACGATCAGGTCGTTCGTGTCGGCGTACTCGTTGAGGTACGCCTTGTCCATGAGGGCGTTGCCGACCAGGCCGAAGTACTGGTAGCAGCCGTGGAGGGTGACCATCAGCCGGCAGGGGGCGCCGTCCTGGCAGGACCGGGGGACGTAGGCGAAGCCCTCGGCGCCCATGCTGATCGCGGCGGGGTCGCCGCCGGGGACGTACGCGCCCTGGTCGAACTGGACCAGTCTGCCGGTCGGGGCCGCGGAGCTCGCCGGGTGCACGGGGCCCATCAGGTGGGTCAGCATGGCCTTGACCGGGTCGCCGCCGCAGTTGTTGATGTACGGCGAGCTGGTGGAGGAGCAGGAGTTGGGGCCGAGGGGGCTGACCCAGGCGTGGCCGGACGCGGACGCATTGTCGTAGACGACGTCGGCGCCGAGGTCGCGGTAGTAGGTGGCGAGGTCGTCGTTCACGGGCGCCTTGACGGTGGTGTCGTTGGTGCCGTGGAAGAGCCAGACCTTGTCGCCGGAGAGGCCGGAGATGGGGTCGACCTTGCCGGCGGCGGCCCGGTCCCGGGTCAACTGCTCCAGCTGGGCGGGGGTCTTGCGGGCCATGAAGGTGTCCATGCAGCCGTACAGGGCCGTGTTGAGGCTGTTCTGCGCGCAGTCGTAGGGGCCGGCGGAGAAGATGCCCGCGCCGTCGAACAGGTCGGAGTGGGCGACGTGCAGCTGGTTGGCCATGAACCCGCCGGACGAGAGCCCGCTGACGTACGTCGCGCCGATGTCGTACCGCTGGAGCGGGCCCGAGGTGGGTGCCGGGACCGCGGCCGTCGCACCGCCGGCCGTCGACGCGGCGATGCCGACGGCCGCCAGGACGGCGACGAGGAGGTCTCTGGTCTTCATTCGCATCTCCAGATGGGGGATGCCGACATCCTGGTGAACGACCGCGAGCGCGGCCCACATGTCGTCCCCCCACATCGCCGGGCCGGAATGTGGCCCGCGTTGCCATAGGAGGGGGGCGTTCCGGCCGTCAGCGCGGTGCCGGGGCCCGCTCCGCCTCGACGCGCAGGGGCGCCCTGAAGGACAGCAGTCCGAGCATGGGGGGCCGTGCCGCCGCGGCCGTGGGGCGGAGGCCGGGCAGGCGGCGGGCCGCCGCCCGCAGGGCCACCGCGGCCTCGGTGCGGGCGAGCGTGGCGCCGGGGCAGAGGTGGCGGCCGGTGCCGAACGCCAGGTGCCGGCGGGCGTTCGCCCGCCCCGGGCACATGCGGTCCGGTTCGGGGAAGACCTCCGGGTCGGAGCCGCTGCCCATGAGCATCAGCAACAGCTGGGCTCCAGCGGGGAGTTCCGTACCGCCCAGGCGGGTGGGGGCCGCGGTCGTCCTGCGCCAGGTGGTCACGGGCGGTTCGCGGCGCAGGACCTCCTCCACCCACGCCTCGGCGAAGCCCTCCTCCTCGGCGGCGCGCCGCCAGAGGCCGGGTTCCCCGAGCGCGCGGTGGAGCACGGTCGCGATGAGCTGGCCGGTGGTGGACTGTCCGGCGACGAAGACGAAGAAGCAGGCGGCGACCGCGGTGGGGACGTCGAGGGGGGTGCCGTCGGGCAGGCGGTGGGCGGCGAGTTCCCGGACGAACGAGCCGGGCGGGGCGGTGTCGGCGCGGACGGTGGCGGTGAGCCACTGGTGGAACTCCGCCACGGGCTCCGCCAGTTCGAGCTGTCGGGCGAGCGGGGGCCTGCCCCAGAACAGTTCCAGCGCGGCGTCGCTCCAGGCGATCAGGGTGGCGGGGTCGACGTCGTGGATGCCGAGGAGCTCCATCAGGACCCGGCAGGGCAGGATCTGCGCGAAGGAGCCGAAGAGGTCGAGACTCCCTTCGTCCGTCCCGTACTTCGTCACCTCGTCGAGCAGTTCCCCGGCGACGCGCTCGATCATCGGGACGGCGGCGGCGACGCTCCGCGCGTCGAAGAACCGGGTCACCACGCGGCGCAGTCCCGGATGGCTCGGCGTGCCGTTGTTGGCGAGCGCGGGCGGCAGCGTGAAGCCGGCGCGGACGAGGACCCGCATCACGGCGACGGGGAGCGGGGTGACCGCGTTCTGCGCGTTGTCCGGGAGGAAGCGGTCCGTGTCGAGCAGTACCGTCCGGATGTCCCGGTGGCGGCTGACCAGCCACAGCCCGGTGGCGGGGTCGTGGTGCACGGGCGCGTCGGACCGCAGCCGGTCCAGCCAGGGGTGGGGGTCCTGGACGAAGGGGGCGTCGAACAGGTCGAGCGGCCCCGGCAGGGGTTCGCGGGCATCCGCCGCCGAAAGGATCACCGCCGGAAGCTAACACGCGGGAGGCGGCGGCCCGGCGCCGTGTGCGCGGCATCACGCCCCGCCCGGCGGCGGCGAGTCGACGGCGGGCCGGATCTCGACGTGGCGGACCGGACCTCGGCTCGGAGGCCCGGCCTCGACGTGGAAGGCCGGACCTCGGCGCGCAGGACCGCGTGCCGGTCCGGGCCGGTCGCGGACCCCGCCGCGCCCACGGCGGCGGGGGCCTCGGCGACGGCCTCCGCCGAGGTGTCCCCCGCCGGAGGGCCGGGGCGGTCAGGACGGGGTGCCGGCGGTCTTCTCCGTGTGGAGGGAGCAGGTGTTCGCCAGGGTGACGGGGTCCTGGTCCGCGGGCAGGGCGACGGTGCCCGAGGCGGGCGGCCGGTGACCGGTCGCGAGCCAGCCCTCCAGGGCCGTGAAGGCACTGCGGTGGCACGGTGCGAGCGGCCGGAGGCGGTCCGGGAAGGCGTCGGCGAGGGAGTCGGTGTGGGTGCCGCCCTCGACGCGGTAGTAGCGGTGCAGCGCGCCGCGGCCCGCCTCGCGCACCATCCGCGCGTAGACGTCGGAGTCCTGGCCGATGGGGAGGAGGTTGTCGAGGGTGCCGTGCAGGGTGATCAGGGGTTTGCCGATGCGGCCGGTGAGGGCGATCTTCGCCACGGCCCGCCGGACCTCCTCGGGCCGGGTCGCGTAGTCGTAGTCGGTGTCGCAGGCGGGGGCGCCGGTGGTGCAGTACGGGGTGCCGGCCTCGGTCGCGCCGTCGAAGCCGGGGTCGAGCTCCTCGCGGTAGATGCGCTGGGTGAGGTCCCAGTAGACCTTGTGGTGGTACGGCCACAGGAACTCCGACCCGGCGGGGAAGCCGGCCGCGTGCAGCTCCTCCCGGGCGGCGTCGGCACCCTCGCCGCCCGCCGCGTACACGGGGTAGGCCCGCAGGGCCCTCGGCAGGAAGTCGAGCAGGTTGGGTCCGTCGGTGCGCCAGAGGGTGCCCTCCCAGTCGACGCCGCCGTCGTACAGCTCGGGGTGGTTCTCCAGCTGCCAGCGCACCAGGTAGCCGCCGTTGGACATGCCGGTGGCGAGGGTGCGGGACGGGGGCCGGTGGTAGCGCTGGGCGACCACCGTCCGGGCGGCCCGCGCGAGCTGGGTGACCCGGTCGTTCCACTCGGCGATCGCGTCGCCCGGGGCCTTCCCGTCGCGGTGGAAGGCGAGGCCGGTGTTGCCCTTGTCGGTGGCGGCGTACGCGTAGCCCTGGGCGAGCACCCGGTCGGCGATCGCCCGGTCGTTGGCGTACTGCTCGCGGTTGCCGGGGGTGCCGGCCACGACGAGGCCGCCGTTCCACCGGTCGGGCAGGCGGAGGACGAACTGGGCGTCGTGGTTCCAGCCGTGGTTGGTGTTGGTGGTGGAGGTGTCGGGGAAGTAGCCGTCGATCTGGATGCCGGGCACTCCGGCGGGGACGGACAGGTCCTTGGAGGTGAGTCCGGCCCAGTCGGCCGGATCGGTGTGCCCGGACGCGACGGTGCCCGCGGTCGTCAGCTCGGCCAGGCACGCCGTCCGCTGGACCTCGGCGCCGGGCACCCGGAGCTGCGCCTGCCGGGCGCAGTGACCGGCGGTGCCGGCGGCACCCGTACCGCCCGCGGGGAGCGCCGTCGCCGGGGCGGTGGACAGGGTGAGCGCGGCCAGGGCGAGGGCCGCCGGTGCGCCGCGCCGCCAGGGACGCGGCGGGGAAGAGGGGACGGGACGACGCATCGGTGCCTCCGGGCTCGGGGAAGGGAACCCGCGGAGGCTATGCCGCCGTCCGGCCGCCGCCCATGGCCGCACGGCCCACCGTCCGTGGCCCTCCGGTGGGTCCCGGCACCACTCCGGGCGTCCCTTCCCGCCGGGCCGGAGGCGGGTGCCGCCGCGCTCGTCGCCCCCGCGCCGGGCGGAGCGGCTGCCCCGGGAGGGCGCGCGGCGACGCGGCGGAGCCGGGCCCCAGGACGGGGCCCGGCTCCGCCTCCGGGTCAGGCCTTGTGCTGCATGGACGTGCGGGCCGGGTTGCCCTGTTCCGCCGCCTTGGGGTCCTTCTCGTCGGCCTTGGCGCGGACGCCCTGCTCGATGCGTTCTCCGGTCGCCTTGTCGATGTTCTTCCAGTAGGCGAAGGCACGCTCCAGGACGGGTTCGGTGACGCCGTTGAGGAGGTGGCCGACGACGTTGTCGACGAGGCGGTCGCGGGCGGCGTCGTCCATCACCTCGCGCACGAGGGTGCCGGGCTGGCCCCAGTCGTCGTCCTCGGGATGGTCGACGTAGGCCGACCGGGTGATCTCGCCGTCCGCCGTCCAGCTCGGCGGGCTGCCGTACCGCTCGGTGTCGGCGGCCGGGCCTCCCTTCGAGTTGGGGGCGTAGACCGGATCGGTGGTCTTCCGGTAGGCCATCGCGCCGTCCTTCGAGTACGTGTGGACCTCGGTGACGGGCGCGTTCACGGGGAGCTGCTGGTAGTTGCCGCCGATGCGGTGCCGGTGGGCGTCCGCGTACGAGAAGAGGCGGGCCAGCAGCATCCGGTCGGGGCTGGGGCCGATGCCGGGGACGAAGTTGTTGGGCTGGAAGGCGGCCTGCTCGATCTCGGCGTGGTTGTCGGTGGGGTTGCGGTCGAGCGTCATCCGGCCGACCGGGATCAGCGGGTAGTCGCCGTGCGGCCACACCTTGGTGAGGTCGAACGGGTTGAAGCGGTACGTCGCCGCTTCCTCGTACGGCATGACCTGGACGTGCAACGTCCAGGAGGGGAAGTCGCCGTCGCGGATGTGCTCGAAGAGGTCCCGCGTGTGGTAATCCGTGTCGGCGGCCGCCATCTGGTCGCCCTCGTCCTGCGTGAAGAACTCGATGCCCTGGTCGGTCTTGAAGTGGTACTTCACCCAGAACCGCTCGCCGGAGGCGTTGATCCACATGTACGTGTGGGAGGTGTAGCCGTTCATGTGGCGCCAGCTGCGCGGGATGCCCCGGTCGCCCATCAGCCAGGTGACCTGGTGGGCGGATTCCGGGGAGAGGGTCCAGAAGTCCCACTGCATGTCGTGGTCGCGCAGGTTGTTGTCCGCGCGGCGCTTCTGGGACCGGATGAAGTGCTGGAACTTCATCGGGTCCTTGACGAAGAAGACCGGCGTGTTGTTGCCGACCATGTCGTAGTTGCCCTCGGACGTGTAGAACTTCAGCGCGAAGCCGCGCGGGTCGCGCCAGGTGTCCGGGCTGCCGCGCTCGCCGGCCACGGTCGAGAACCGGGCGACCAACTCGGTGCGCGCGCCCGGCTGGAACAGCGCCGCCTTCGTGTAGCGGCTGACGTCGTGGGTGACCTCGAAGTGCCCGAACGCGCCGCTGCCCTTCGCGTGCGGCTGGCGTTCCGGGATCCGTTCGCGGTTGAACTGCGCCATCTGCTCGATGAGGTAGGCGTCCTGGAGGAGGATCGGCCCGCCGGGGCCCACGGTGAGCGAGTGTTCATCGCTCTCCACCGGGGCGCCGGAGTCGGTCGTGGTGGCGGGACGGCTCTCGGTCATCGGTCACCTCTGCCCTTCGTCGTGCGGTGCGGCGGCCCCGCTCTCGCGGGGCCCTGCGGAGCGCGTGCCCGGACGGCGCGCGGACATGCCTCCGAGGCCCGGACGGAACGGCGTCCGCCGGCGCGCACCCCCCAGCCTGGGCGCTCCCGGCCGAAGCCACCACTCGGGAGCGTCCTCCCCGTCCGGGGGCGGGGGTGCGTCAGCGGGGTGCGGGGACGCGTACGGTCTCCGCCCACGGCGGGGGCTCCGGGGCGTCGGGGCCGATGAGGGCGGCGATCAGGCGGGCGGAGACGGGCTCCGGCGGCCAGGGGGTGTGACCGTCGGTGAGGACGACGACGATGTTCGGCGGGTCGGGGACGGCGAGCGCCGCGCGGACCCCGGCGGCCATGTCCGTGCCTCCGCCGCCCGCGAGCTCGACCTGCTCGACGGCGCTCACCCGGGCCACGGCCCGCACGGCGGCGTCGCAGGCGAGGACGGTGACCCGGTTGCCGCCCGCGCCCACTTCGCGCAGCACGCCCGTGACCTCGGCGAGGGCGGCCGCGAGGTCGTCGTCGCCCATCGAGCCGGAGGTGTCGACGACGACGGCCACCCGGGGCAGGGGCCGGCGGAGGCTGGGCAGCACCACCCGCCCGCCGAGGGCCGCGGTGCGGCGCGAGGGGCGGCGGTAGGTGTAGTCGACCGCGCCGCCCGCCCAGGCCGCGGCCTCGCGGACCGCGCCGGCGAGGGCCCTGCGCCAGTCGACGGCGGGTTCCAGGACCTCGTCCGCCCAGCGCTTCCAGCCCGCCGGCACCGTCCCTCGGGTCCGGGCGTGGGCGCGGACGGCCTGGGCGGTGCTGCGGCGCAGGGCCTCGGCCTCGACGGGGCCGACGCCGTCCGTGGCGCCGGACTCCCCCAGGTCCCACGGCGCGGGGAGGCCGTGGGCGCCGGACCCGCAGTCCGGGGGGTGGGGGCAGGAGGCCGGGACGTCCTTCAGGTACTCCTCGAAGAGCCGGCCCGCGGGCAGTCCGAACAGGCGCGGCTCCACGATCCCCGGGGGCAGCCGCAGTCCGTCGGCGAGGAGGTCGTCGTTGATCTCGCAGTCCTGGGCGATGTTGACCCGCAGCCGGTCGTGCCGGTCGGCGGCCGGCAGCAGGTCGGCGCGGCCGTGGTGGTCGCGCAGCAGGTGGGCCGCCTCGTGGATCCACGTCCCGGCCAGTTCCCCGACTCCGGTCGCGTCGACGAAGGCGGGCGCGACGTAGCAGCGCCACCTGCGGTCCACCGCCATGGTGCCGACCCGCCGGGACGGGACGACGGTCAGGGCGTAGAGGGCGGAGGCGAGGTACGGGCGGGCCTCCGCCGCCTTGTAGCGGGCGGCCAGCAGTTTGGCGCGGTCGAGCCCGTCGCCGGAGGCGGGGACGGGGGCGGGGGGCACGGGCGGGCCGCCGGTCAGCGGGCGCCCGGCAGCGCGCCGGCGAGCTGGAGCAGTTCGAGGAATGCCTCGATGCCGGGCGGGACGGGCCAGTCCGGTTCGCGCATCGCGGCGAGGTCGCGGGCCGCCCGCGCCGCCACGTCGGGCACTCCGGCGTCCACGGCCTTGGCGAGGACCGCCCAGCCGGCCTCCCAGCGCGGGCGGGTCGGCTCGCTCTGCACGGCGGCGACGACGGCGACGAGGAACGCCAGCTGGCGGTCGCCGCGGTCGGGCAGCGCGAAGGCGTCCGGGTCGGCGAGCACCCGGTCGGGGTCGGGCAGGTCGAGGTTCTCCAGGTACGCGAGGAGTTCGATGCCGACCGCCTCGCCGACGGCGCCCGTCAGGGCGGCGGCCCGCGCCTCGCGCCCGGCGCCGGAGGCGTATCCGGCGGCCAGCAGCCGCAGCGCCATCTCCCAGGTGCGGGGCGAGGGCCAGGCGCGGCCGCGGCCCTCGGCGTCCTTCGGCATGTGGTGGGCGAGGCCGGGGCGGGCGGTCAGGAAGCCGCTGACGACGCCCCGGGCGCGGGCGACCGCGCCGGGCACGCGGCCCGGGTCCACCGTCGGCAGGGCCGTCTCGGGCCAGGTGCCGGCCATGCCGCGGGCCACGGTCCGCGGGTCGTGCGTCCAGTCGAGGTGCACGAAGCGGTTGGCGAGCGGCGGGCTGAGGTGCCAGCCGTCGGCGGCGCTGGCGGGCGGGTTGGCGGCGGCGACGATGCGGACCGACGCGGGCAGCGCGAGGCTGCCGACCCGGCGTTCGAGGACGACGCGCAGCAGGGCGGCCTGCACGGCCGGCGGCGCCGAGGAGAGCTCGTCGAAGAACAGCAGGCCGTGTCCGGTGCGGGCGAGGCGCACGGCCCAGTCCGGCGGCGCCATCGGCACGCCCGAGGCGGCCGGGTCGTCGCCGACGACGGGAAGGCCCGCGAAGTCGGACGGTTCGTGGACGCTGGCGACGACGGTCTCCAGGCGCACGCCGAGGGCGGCGGCCAGCTGCTGCATGCCGGCGGACTTGCCGATGCCGGGCTCGCCCCACAGCAACACGGGCTGATTCGCCGTCACCGCCAGGGCGAGGGCCTCCAGTTGGGGGTTGTCGGCCGGTTCGGTCCGCGTGCCGTCCAGGCGGGCGTTGAGGGCGTCGGCGGCGGCGAGGGGCGCCGGTACGGGTACGGGTACGGGCGTGGGCCCCGGTACGGCGGCGGGTGCGGGAGCGGTCATGGGCGGGTGTCCTCGTCGTCCGTGGCGGGGGCGCCTCCTGCGGGCGGCTCCTCGTCCGCGTCCCAGTCGATGCCGGAGGTGTCGTACCGCGCATGTCGTTGCAGGAGGGCGTCGACCCAGCGGGCGCCCAGGCCCGGGTGTTCCCGCAGGACGCGGCGGCGCAGGAACATCAGGTCGGCCCGCTGGTAGCGGCGGATCGCCTGGGCGAGGGACGTCTCCGTCTCGTCGGTGACGTCGATCCTGGCACCGGCGGCGAGCAGGTCCCGGACCAGGGCGACGGAGCCGCAGTCGTGGACGGCGCTCTGGAGCGGGGTGCGGCCCGTCTTGTCCTTCGCCTCCAGGTCCAGTCCGGCGGCCAGCAGCCGGGGCAGCAGGGGCCGGTGGTCGACGAGAGGGAGGACGTGCAGCAGGCCGCGTCCCTTGCGGTCGCGGACGTACGGGTCCGTGCCGGCGTCGAGCAGCGCCAGCAGGGTTTCCGTGTCGCCGTGCTGGACGTGCAGGAACAGCTCCTGCCGCTGCTCCCGCAGAGCGCGCGGGAGCCACCCTTCGCCGCTGGTCCACGCGGCGTGGGCGGCGAAGCAGCCGCCGATGGTGCCGCCGAAGGCGCGCAGCGCCAGTTCGCGCCGTCGCTCCTGTTCGGTGTGCGGGCCCTTCAGCGCTCCGTCGCGCGACGCGATCTCGTGCCAGGCGCCGCCGCAGCGGATCCTGACGGGCTCGGGCAGCCGCGGCTCGGGCGGGCCGGCCACGGGTCCCGCGTGCGGGAACAGCGCGGCGGCGACCAGCGGGTGGAGCTCCTCGGGCCGGATCCGGCCGGCCCGCAGCAGGCCGATGTCGGGAAGCCGCTGCCAGACGTACGAGGGCAGGCGCGGGATTCCGCCCTCCTGGCCGCGCTCGTGGCCGGTGACGCGCGGCGGGGCCCCTTCGGGGTCGTCCGGATCGAGTGCGGCCCGCAGGTGGCCCCGCCATTGCAGGTCGATGCGGAAGCGCGGGCCGCGGCCGGCGCGGGCGAGGCGGCGGATCTCGGGGGCCAGGCGGGTGAGGTCGGGGGCGATGAAGGAGGTGAGCCCGCCGACGTCGAGGAGCCGGTAGGAGTCCGGTCCCTGGGGCGGCGGGGTGAGGTCGAGGCCGAGTCCGGCGGCGGCGTACGCCTCGGTGTGCTCGCCGCGGGCCTGGAGGACCGCGATCCACTCCGCGTGGGCGGCCGGGTCGGCGCGGCCCGGGTCCTCGTCCGGCAGTTCCCCGGCGGCGAGGGGGGTGCCGTCGGGGCGCAGGAACGGCAGCCGGCCGCCGGCCGCGGGGCCGTCCGGTCCTTCGGGGTCGACGGGGCCCGCGCTCCAGCGCAGCTCGCCGGCGCGGCGGGCGTCCCAGAAGCGACGGGCGGCGGTCCAGTCCTCGGTGGTGTGGAACAGGCCGTGACGCATGTCCCGGGCGGGCTCGGCGGGCGGGCCGAAGTGCAGGAGGAGGCGCTGCGGTCCGCCCAGCATCGGGGTGTTCGTCAGCGAAAGGACGGGGCCGGGGTCGCCGTACACGGCGAGGACGACGCGGCGGTAGGGGGCGAGCGTGGTGTGGCCGCCGAGCGCGCGCGGCAGGTGCCAGCGCAGCAGGTCGGGGGCCAGGTGCCGCAGGTCGTCGGCGAGGCGGGCGGCGACCTCGGCACCGTACCGGTCGGCGGCCCGCCCGGGGTCGAGGTCGTCGGGCACGTCCACGGCGGCCGCGGCGCAGGCCGCCCGCCAGTCGCCGGCCTCCCGGGCCTCCGTGGCGCGCTCGATCATCCGGCGGGGCACGGCGTGGCGGCGCACCCGCGCCCAGGAGGAGAGGTCCTCGGCGGAGAGGCCACCGGGCAGGGCGGGACGCGTGGTCATCGGTACACGCTGCCGATCGCCCGCAGGTCGGGGTGGGCCGGTGCGGCGGGCCGCAGCCGCTCGGCGAGGGAACGCTTGACGCGGCGGGGCGTGCCGGGGCCGAGACCCACGTGTTCGAGGCGGTGCCGTGCGGGGAGCGCGTCGAGCAGGGTCCTGGCGCCGCGGCCGGTGAGGCCGGTGTGGCTCAGTTCGAGGCGGCGCAGCGGGCTGCCGGGCAGGGCGGCGGCCAGGGCCCGGGCACCGTCGTCGCCGGTGGTGTTGCCCGGGGCGCCGAGGCCGCGCTCGGACGGGGCCCGGCCTAGGTCGAGGGCCTCGATGCCGTGGAGGGCGTCGGCGAGGCGGCGGGCGCCCTCGGGGCCGATGCCGTTGCCGCCCAGGCCGAGGCGTACGGGCCGGGCGGGGTCGGCGGCGGCCGCCAGGACGGCGGCGCCCCGGTCGCCGAGGTGGTTGGCCGGCAGGCGGAGTTCGCGGACGCCGGCGTCGCGGACGAGGGCGGCGAGCAGCGGGGCGTCGTCGGCGGTCAGGCCGTTGCCGCCGAGGAAGAGCCGTTCGAGCGGGGCCTCACGGTCGAGGAGGGCGTCGAGGAGGATCCGTACGCCCTCGGAACCGATCCCCGAGTTGACCAGGTCCAGGGTGCGCAGGGCGTGGTTGCGGCGGAGCAGCGCGGCGAGGGCGCGGGCGCCGGTCGTCGTGACCGGGTTCCGCTTGAGCCAGAGGGCGCGCACCGTGGTGTCCCCGGCGAGCGCGTCGGCGAGAGCGGCCACGCCGTCCGGGCCGATGCGGTCGCAGCCGAGGTAGAGGGTCCGGATGCCGTGCGCGGCGCCGGCGTCCCGCGCGGCGGTGAGGGCGTCGGCGACGGACCGGGCGCCCTCGTCGCCGAGGGAGTCGGTGCCGAGCAGCAGGTGCGCGGCGCGCGGGGAGCGGACGGCGAGGGGCAGCAGGCGGGCCGTGCCGACGGGGCCGAGGCCCTGCTTGCACAGGTCCACCCGGCCGTCGGCGCGCAGGGTGCCGAGCGGGAACGTCTCGTCCCCGGTGACGGGCCGCGGGTCGGCGAGCCGTTCCAGCAGCGGCGCGAGCGACGCGGGGCCGGGGTCCGGCGGGTCGGTGCGTCCGATCGCGGGGCAGCGCACGGGCGTTGTCGGCTGGTCCATCACCACTCCACCGGTCCTCCGCCGGGGCCCGGCGTACGCGTCGACATCAAGCAGGCGCAAGACCGGTCGGATTCGAACCGACGTCCTCCCGCTCGCAGCGTGGGCGCGACGACCTCTGCGCTACGGCCTTGCTGCGGATGATCATAGTCACGCCCCTTCGCGCGGGGGCAGGGGCGGGAGGGAGAGGGCAGGGGGGCGGCAAGAGAGAGGGGGCGTATCCACCGCCCACGGGTTCGGTTAGGCTTGCCTTCCTTGCTTCGCGTGACGTGCACGGTGTGGGTGGCGTGCGGGGCCGGGGTTCCAGGCGACGGAAGCGGGCGGAGGCGGGGCGCAGGTGAGGAACGGTGACCGGGCTCGCGCACCGCGCGCCCACCGCGACGGGACGGCCGCGCGGACGGGGCGGGACCTGGGGCGCGGCCCCGAGCACGGGTACGGGTCCGGCCGCGGGTGCGGGTCCTTGTCCGGGTGCGGAACGGGGCGCCGTGGGTAAGGTCGCGCTCACCGCAGTGTCCCTGTACGTCATCGTGCTGCTCCGCGCCGGAGGGACCTTCGCGGTCGGCCGCCTCGCCGCCGCCGGTGCCCGCCGCAGCCGATTCGCCGCGCGGATCTCCTCGGCGAAGTTCCAGCGGGCCGAGCGGGCGATCCAGCGGTGGGGCGCGCCCGTGGTGGCCGTCTCCTTCCTGACCGTGGGCTTCCAGACGGCCGCCAACTTCCTCGCGGGCAGCATGCGGATGCCGCTGCCGCGCTACCTCCCCGCCCTCTTCGTGGGCGGAGCGGCCTGGGCCCTGCTCTACGCGACCGTGGGACTCGGCATTTTCGAGGTGCTCACCAGGCTCTTCGCCGAGCGGACCGCGCTCGGGGTGTCCGCCGTGGCGGTCCTCGTCCTCGCGGCGTGCGGGGCGGTGGTCGTCCGCAGGAGGCGGGCGGCCCCGTCCCCGGGCGACGACCTGGCGGGGTGAGCGGAGCCGCCGCGGCGGGCCGGTTGCGGGCCGGGGCGCCGGGTAGTCGCGGGTGAGGGAGCCGGCGGCCGGCCGGTCCGCCGCGTGGAGGTGAGGAGCATGACCGTCCCCAGCAACCCCGACCCGGACCCCCGTGCCGCTCCGGGGCCGGAACCGGTACTCGGACCCGCGCCCGAACCGGGCTTCGGGTCGCGCAGCGGCGCGCGGAGAGGGGTGCCGCCCGGGGAGACCCCGCCCGCCGAGTCGGGGACCGGCACCGGGACCGGCCCGTACCGGCCGCTGAAGTCCGGCTGGGCCGCGGGCCCCATGCTGGTCCTGGCGCTCGTCGTGCTCGTCTTCGTCCTGTTCTTCGCGGTGTACGGGATCATGCTGATGGTCGACTGAACGGGCCCCGGGCCGGCGTCGGCCCGGGGCCCGTTCCGCCCGGTTCCTCAGGATGCGTAGGGGGCGTCCCGGAGGAGCCGGGCGAGGTGCGCGGTGTGGGTGGCGAGGGCGGCGGTCGTGGCCTTGGTCTTCTCGGGGGTGCCGTCGAGGTCCTGGTAGTCGGTGCTCTGCATGGCCTCGCCGACCCAGTAGGTGACGGCGTTGGGCGCGAGGGAGAAGCCGACGTCGTTCAGGCCCTGGAAGAGGTCGGCGCTGACCTTGTGGGCTCCGTCCTCGTTGCCGACGACGCAGACGGCGGCCACCTTGCCGTAGGTGGTCATGCGGCCCTGCTCGTCGGTCTCCGACTGTTCGGCGTTCAGCCGTTCGAGCACGCGCTGGGCGATGCTGGAGGGGTGCCCGAGCCAGATCGGGGTGGACAGGACCAGGATGTCGGCGGCGAGGACCGCCGCGCGGATGTCCGGCCAGGCGTCGCCGTCGCCCATGTCGGTCGCCACGCCGGACCGCACGTCGTGGTCGGCGATCCGGACGAGGGTCCCCGTGACCCCGTGGCCGGCGAGCTCGTCCAGGACCTGCTGTGCGAGCAGCTGGGAACTGGACGGAGCGGGGGAGGGCGAGAGCGTGCAGACGAGGGCGACGGCACGGAGCGGAGCCGTACGGTCGTCGGGCGTGGGGTCCTGGTGGGGCGGGTGATCGTAGGAAGCCATACTCCCCGGCTACCCGCGGGACGCGGACGAACCCTCCCGTACGGAAACAGGAGCCGGAAAGAGGGAGTCGGCGTCCGCCGATCAGGCGATGGTCGTCATGCGCTCCTGGTCGCGGGTGGCGGACGGCCCGGTGCTCAGGGACCGTTCGAGGGTGTCGAGGGCCTGTCGCATGTCGGCGATGCGCGCGGCGAGCTCCCCGGGGTGCCCCTCCCCCGGCCGCGTCGCGGGCGCGGCGCCGGCGCCGGTCTTGCCGGTGTCGAGGGTGGCGTTGTCGAGGGCGGCGTTGTCGAGTTCGCGGGCCTCGTCCAGGCTGTTGAGGACGACGCCGATGAGGACGTTGACCAGGACGAACGAGGCCAGCAGGACGTACGAGCCGTAGTAGAAGAGGCTCAGGCGGGAGATGGCCAGCCCGTTGTAGATGGCGTCCTGGAGGCCCTCCAGGGTCATCAGGAGGAAGAGGGTGAGCAGGGCCCGGCCCAGGGAGCCGAAGTGGGCCGGGTCGTGGGAACCGAAGCAGACCCAGCCGACCATGGCGTAGACGTAGAGGACGACGGCGCCGACGAAGAGGAAGCTGACGGTGCCGGGCAGGCTGCGGGAGACGGCGATGAACAGGATGCGCAGCTGGGGCAGGAAGCGGGCGGTGCGCAGGACCCGGACCATGCGGAGGAGCCGCAGGACGGTGGCGTTCTCCCGTACGAAGGGAATGTAGGCGCAGGCCACGACGATCAGGTCGAAGACGTTCCATCCGTCGCGCCAGAACTCCCTCGGCCGGTCGGCGTGGGCGGCCAGGCGCAGCAGCATCTCCAGGGTGAAGAAGGCGAGGCAGCCGTGTTCGGCCCAGTGGAGCCGGACAGCGTGCTCCGTGGCGAAGCCGCGGTAGGTCTCCGCGCCCAGCAGGACGGCGTTGAGCAGGATCGCCGCGAGGACGGTGAGGGAGAAGGCGGGGGAATCGGTCAGGGCGCGGCAGGTCGCCGCGATCCGGACCCGGGCGGGCGCCGGGGCGGTGGTCATGGAGGTCTCCGGGGGACGTGCGCCGGACACCGGCTGTGGTGCGGGTGCGGGGCGTGGGGTGCAGGACTGCGGAAGTGGGCTTCCTGCCCGTCCTAACGCGCCGGGAAGATCTTGGGCTGCGGGGTGCGGGGGAATTGGGGGAACGATTCATCCGCGACGGCGAAAGACCGCGCATCGGGCCCCCTCCGACCCCCCGGGTCCGTGACCGCTCCGCCCCAAGATCGTTAACGCGGGTCCGGATGGTGCCGGGGGCCGCCGGGGGGGAGCCACCGGGGCAGGGGGTCACCGGGGCGGGGGGACGGCCCGCTCCGGCACCCGCGCGGCCGGGCCGCCCTCCAGCCGTACGCAGCCCGGCCGGCTCCTCACTCCCCCGCACCCTTCGGCCGCCGGAACCCGCTCAGATCATTCGGGTCGCTCAGACAGTCCGGGTCGTCTGGGTCGTCCGGGTCACTCAGGGCCGTCTGAAGCGTCCGGGTCGCTCAGGGCCGTCTGAAGCGTCCGGGTCGCTCAGGTCGCTCAGGGCTTGCGGCCGCTCGCCGCGAGGGCGCGGTCGAGGGTGGTCGCGCCGTCCTCGGCAGGGATCGGGGCGGCGAAGCCCTCGTACTCGCGGTACATCTCGGCGTAGCGCTCGACGACGCCGAGGAGGTACGCGGCGGTGTCCTCGGGCAGCGTGAAGTCCTGGTCCGTGGCGCGGGCCAGGTCCCAGCCGTGCAGCGCGGCTTCGGCGACGAGCATGTCGACGACCTCCCGGGCGGGCATCGCGCTGCCGCCGCCGAAGTCGATGTCGCCCTCCCACGCCTCGGGCTTCGCCCAGGCGGCCAGCGCCCGGTCGAGCTGGGCGGCGTACCGCTCGGACCAGTCGGTCTCGGCGGTGAACGCGCGTGCGACGAGTTCGTCGGGGAGCGGGGTGCGCAGGGCCCGGTGTTCGAGGCCGTGCGCGGTATAGAGGACGAGGTGGTCGGCGAGTTCACGGACGGTCCAGCCGGTGCAGCCGGACGGCTCGGCGAGCTGCTCGGGCGTGACGCCGCGGGTGACCCGGGCGGCTTCGGCGGTACAGACGGAGAGGTGGTGGTGGGTCTCGTTCATGACGCCCACGGTAGGAACCCCCCACCCACCCCGTCTTGAACTTTCGCGACAGCCCTCCCCTTTTCCCGCTCCCCTCCGCTTTCCCCCGGGTTTCCCCCGCGCCTACAGGCCCGGACCGGTCCGCCGGTCCGTAGACGGGGGGACAGGGGCGGCGAGCACCGTGCGGCACTCGCGCCAGGCGTCGGCGCTCAGCAGGTCCTGAACCCTGCCGAACAGGGCGAGCAGCTCCGGCCCCCACTCCTCGCGGAAGCCGGAGTCGATGACGGCGAGATCGATCTCGTTGGCGGCCGACAGTTCGGCGAAATCCCGGCGCATCCGCTCCCCCGGCACATGGGAGCGGCCGGTGAACCTGTCGTGAAAGACGGCATCGGCCCGGTCGAGTGCCGGGTACGTGGCCTTCCGGTCGCACGACGCGTACAGGTAGACGATCGCCTCGGCCTCGGCACCGATCACCGCCACGAGGTCGTCCCGGCGGTCCGGCGTCAGCAGCGCCGCCGGAAACCCGTCGGTTCCGTAGAACGCGTGGCACAGCCCGGAGAGCCGGACGGGCCCCCCACCCCGCGAGCCGCGCCTGTACGCGTCGGAGGTGGGTGAGGAGAGTACCGCCGGGATGACCGACGTTTTCGGCGCCGAACTCACGCAACAGGGCGACAGCCCGATCGGTCGCGTCGGGAAGAGCAGTCATGGTGTCCATGTCCCCTCAGTTCATCAACGGGCGGGCCGGCACCCGCACGACATCTGCGTCGACCCGAATCCTCCCGGGGCACCGGCCGAATTGCCGTCAGAGCCCTGCACCGACAGCTCCCCACGCACTCGCCGTGCCGCTCCTCAGGCTCGAAGTCGCCGCAGCCTGCGATCCGTACGGCCCCCGTACCGTCCCCCGCAGGGATCGGCTCCCCGTCCGGCACGGTCATGGACGAGTCCCGGGCGGAGATCGGCGTCGGTCCGGCGACCGTCGTCCTCCTCCCCCTCTTACCGAACCTGACTCGCCCTCAGGTCCCCGGCCCCTTCGGCCGTCGACAAGACCAAGGGTCAGGCGCCGGTGTACCGGGCGGCGTACTCCTCGCCGGGCGGGACGACGGTGATGACGTCGATCAGCACACCGTCGGGGGCGGCGAGGATGAAGTGGCGCTGGCCGAACTCCTCCGTGCGCAGGGGCAGTACTTCGGTCAGGCCGGCTTCGGTCACGAGGCACTGGTGCTCGGCGTCGACGTCGTCCACCTCGAAGTTCAGCAGCAGGCCGCCCTGGAGCGCGGCCCGGTGGCCCGCCGGGACGGACGGGTGGGCGTGGTCGAGGAGGGCCAGTTCGTACTGCGGGGCGTCGGGGCGGCGCAGGCTGACGTACCAGTCGGCCTCGAAGGTGACGTCGAAGCCGAGGTGGCGGGTGTAGAAGTCGCGGGAGGCGGCCACGTCCCGGGTGGCGAGCACCGGATAGAAGCCGCTGAGCCTGGTCCTGGGCGGGGCCGTGGTCGTGGTCCTGGACAGGGCCGCGGTCGGGGTCGTGGTCGTGGGCGAAATCGTGGTCGTGGGCTCGTTCGCCATGGCAGAAATCCTTCCGCTCCATTTCACATACCCGAAGTATGCGAATCGTGGCGCTAGCATACCCTCGGTATGTGAAGAGGAAAGGGCGGTGCGCACGATGACGGTCAGCCGGGCGGAACAGCGGGCGGCCACGCGGCGCGTGCTGCTGGCCGAAGGGCGGCGGCGGTTCGCCGCCGACGGGTACCACCACGTGGTGCTGGCCGAGGTGGCGCGGGCCGTCGGGGTCACCAAGGGAGCCGCCTACCACCACTTCGACAGCAAGGCCGGGCTCTTCCGGGCCGTCGTCCGGGAGGTGCAGCAGGAACTGGGCGAGCGGGTCGCGACCGCGGCCGAGCGGCACGAGGATCTCTGGGAGCAGCTCCGGGCAGGCTGCCGGGCCTTCCTCGCCGCGGGAACCGACCCGGCGGTACGGCAGATCCTGCTGGTCGACGCGCCGGCCGTCCTGGGCTGGGACGAGTGGCGGGCCACGGACGAGGAGTCCTCCGCCCGACACCTCGGAGAAGCCCTGACGGCACTCGTCGCGGCCGGGGTCGTCCCCGATCAGCCCGTGGAACCCCTCTCCCGGCTGCTCTCGGGAGCGATGAACGAGGCCGCGCTCTGGATCGCGCGAGGCGGGACCCCACAGGCCGCGGAGCAGGCACTCGACCGCCTCCTGGAGGGACTGCGCATCCCCGCCTGATCCCTCGCCGGCTCCCGTCCGGAGCGGCAGGGGCGTGGGGCCGGCGGCGGGCAACGGGGGCACCTCCCCCACCCCGCGTCCTCCCGTGTTCCCCCTGGCGTCCGGCCGTCATGGCCCCGAACGAGTTTCGGCGGTGCGGTCGGGGTGAGGTGGGCCAGTGCCAGGGAGGGCCGGTCGGAGGAAGACGGGCCCGCAGGAGGAGGGGGGCCGTATGACAGTGGCCGACGACAGAAACGTGGGCGGGGGCACGGGGCACCGGGAGGGCTCGGCACGGTCCGGGCGGGACCTGGTGCTCGTGGTGGGGCTCGTGGGGGTGGTCGCCGGAGGCGCGGCCCTGATGCTCAGGACGGCTCGGTCGACCGGCTCGTACCTCCCCGTCGTCCTCGCGGCCCTCGCGCTGCTGCTGGGCGTCGGAGCGGCGATGAGCCGGCGGCGCAGGGTCGCGGCGACGCGCGTCCGGGGTCGGGACCGGAGGGAGTGGGACGCCCCGGCGGAGAACGGCGTCGGCGAAGTCGCGTACACGATCCCCCTGCCCGACGCCGGCGACCACGGGACGGAAATCCTCAACGCCCCGCCCGCGCCGCCGCCCGCCGTCGACTCCGAGGCACTGGACCACCGGGCCGTCGATCCGGACGGCTTCGAGCACACGGTCGCCGCCCTGTGCGCCCGTGACGGCTGTTCCCCCGTCGAGGTCGTCGGCGGCGCCGGTGACCTCGGCGCGGACGTGATAGCGACGACCCCCGCCGGACTGCGAGTGGTCCTGCAGTGCAAGCAGTACGGGGAGGGCCACCGGGTGGGGTCCCCGGACCTCCAGCGGTTCGGGGGCACCTGCTACGCCGTGCACGACGCCGACGTGGCCGTCCTCGTCACCACCAGCTCCTTCACCGAGCCCGCCCTGGAGTACGCGGCCTCCTGCGGGATCGTCTGCGTCGACGGTGCGGAACTGGAGGCCTGGACCGCGTCGACGGCACCGCCCCCCTGGGCCGCCCGGGCGGGGGACCCGGCCCCTGGCCCCCGGGACGGCAGCCCCTGCGACACCGCCTGAGACGACCGGCTGGAGACCGGAGCCGCGACCACCCCCGGCCGCCCCTTGGGCGAGTTCCCAGCAGGGTCACGGCCCTCGCGATCGCCGCCCGGCTCCGCGCGAGGCGGAGCCGGGCGGGTCCGTTCAGGAGCGCCGGGCCGATCCGTTCAGGGGCGCCGAGCCGGGGGCTGCCTGCCGGCCTCGTCCTGGGCGCAGTCCAGGACCCAGACCCCGTAGACCTCGTTCGCGGGGTGCAGCTGGTAGGTGCCCGCCCGCAGGGCGACGCGGAGTCCGGCGGCCGTGAGGTCCGCCTCGAACTCGGCCGCGGTGTAGGCGTGGGCGTGCGGCGGCCGGTCCTGGAGGTGGAAGCCGACCAGGATCCGGCCGTTCTCGCCGAGGACGGCGCGCATCGCGCGCAGGGCCTCGCGTTCGGTGCCCTCGGCCAGGTAGAGCATGACGTTGCCGACGCAGACGACCAGGTCGAACGGGCCGTCGTCGGGGCCGAGGTCGAGGATGTCGCGCCCCTCGATCGGCAGCCCGGGGTAGGTCTCCCGGGCCTGCCGGACCAGAGCCTCGTCGGGCTCGATCGCGACCACGTCGTGCCCCCGGCGCAGGAGCGCCGCGGTGACCCGTCCCATGCCGGCACCGGCGTCGAGCACGCGGGCGCCACGCGGCAGGAGCGTGTCCGCGAGCCGCGCCTCTCCGTCGACGTCCTCGCCCGCGGAGACGAGTTCGGCGAACCGCTTGCCGTAGTTCCCGCTGTTGCCCGCCTCCTGCCAGCGGGTCCGCCTCGCCGTCATCGGCGTGGGCCTGTGGGTGCTGACGCGGTCCTGTTCATGTTCCCCATCCTAGGCGGTGCCCGAAAAGCCGAAGGAGCAGCTCCCGAGGGCCGCCACGACGACGGACGAGCGGGTGGGGGGAACGCCCGGACGGGCCGCGCGGGGGTCGATGGGCGGAACGGTTACCGTCCCCACACGACACAAAGGTTCGATCTTGCCGCATCGCTCGCCAGGGGCGTCGACGGCCGCGGTGACGCGTGGAGCTTCGTCCGGGACTTCGCCGCGTCCTGTCGTTTCGGAATGAGCCGAGCCGTGGATCTTGCACTCGGCCGTCCTGGTCGGCAGGGTGGCCCCGCTGCTGCAGCCCGCCCCGAACGGTGCCATCGCCACCCGGGGCGGCTGCCTGTTCCCGACCGAGCGGCTCTCGCCGGCGTCATGTGCGGGCTGCGGACCGGTGTCATGTGGCGTGACGTCCCCGCGGAGGCGGTGGGCCGGTCCGGGGTGACGGCCTGGCGCCGTCTGCGGGACTGGACCGAGGCCGGTGTCCAGCCGCACCTGCACGCGGCCCTGTTGACCGAGCTTCGTCGCGGCGGCCTGCGGAGCCTGGACGTCTGCTCCCTGGACGGATCACACGTCCGGGCGCTCAATCGGACCCTGGCCCGTCGACCGGGCACGCTCCGGCTCGGAGGATCACCTGATCGTCGACCGGCACGGAACCCCGGTCGCCGTCACGCCCACCGGCGGCAACCGGCACGACGTCACCCCGCTCCCACCCCTGGATCGACGCCGCTCCGTCGATCCAGGGTCTGCTCGAACCGGCCCGCAGCCTCATACGTCTCCACCGCCTGCGAACCTGGTCCTGAAGCGATCAGCCGGCGACGCTGAACCACCCCGGTCGCACCTCGGTCAAAAGCGGTTCCAGAGACCGCACGGCGGTCCGCAGGTCCTGATCCGTGACGTCAAGGGGCTCGGGCAGGCTCAGCCCGTACCAGCGCAGCCGCCAGAGGTCGAAGATCTCGCTCCCGTCGGGCGCGAAGTCGACGTCGACCTCGGTGCCGTTGTCGCCGACGAAGCGGCATCCCGCCCCATGAACCGTGTAGGAGTAGGTGCCGGCCTGCCCCCTCCGGCTGATGGTCCGGCGCGAACGGACCAAGTCGAGGACATCCGCGAGACGCTCGAGCGAGGGGATCGCCGCCCTCATGGCCTCATCAGCCGCACTCAGAGCGTCGACGTAACCCAGCACGAGCTCCCGTGCAGCCCCAACCCGTTCCATACGACGTCCTCCCCCTGAAGCCCATGGCTGAAGGGGGATTGTTCCACGGGCTTCACGCGTCTCCGCGGGGCGGCATTCCGAAACGATCCGGTAAGGCGGCCCCCTGGGGACCGCGGGGACGCTCCGCCGGGCGTCCGGAGCGCGTGGGCGCCGCGCGTGACGGGCCCGCCCCCAGTGGTCCGGCGCTGCGGAACGGTGTGCCGGGGAAGGCGGTACCCGTGCGGAATTGTTCGTGTCGGGTGTGCGGTGGGCCAGAAGGCCGGAGAATCCGGGGCCATGAACACTGCATCTTCCGGGCGCTTCGGTCCGGAGTTCGTCGCCGAGCAGCGTGACCGTTACGGCAGGCGTCCGCCGGAGAACCGGATGCTCTCCTACGACCTGGCGGTGCTGGAGGAGTACGAGCCGTGGCGGGTCTGGCTGGACGAGCAGCTGGATCTGCTGCCCGAGCCGACCGCGGCCACCTTCGCCGCGAACCTCTGGCGGGACCAGAACTTCTGGCCCGACGTCATCGAGCTCGCCGCCGGCGCGGCACTGCGGCAACGCGGATTCGGGGTGGAGTTCGAGCGGCAGTGGGGCACGCTGACGCCGGACTGGACGGTCGTGGACGAGAAGGGCACGCCGGTCGCCCTGGTCGAGGTCTGCACCCACAGCCCGCAGAAGGGGACGACCGCGCGGATCCGGGCCTGGCACGGCCTGGTGGAGCGCCTCAAGCAGATACCGGTCCCCGTCGTCCTGACCGTGGACGCCGACCGGTCCGGTCCTCCGCCCGCCCCCGACGCGCGGACCTCGAAGAAAATCGCCCAGGACCTGCGCCGGGCGCTGCTCTCCCCTCTGCACCAGGTGGTCTTCCGCAGCGAGGGCTACACCTTCCTGCTGCGGGCAGACCCGCGTACGGGGCGGGCCATGAGGCCGCCCGGGATGGGCACGGTCCTCGTCCCGCCGAGCAACATGGCCGGGGTCGTCTCCGCGCGACCGGTCGCCGCCCGGATCGAGCAGAAGGCGGCCAAGTACCGCGCGCTCGCCCAGGAGGCCGGGCTCCCGCTGATCGTGGCGGCCGGGGCCGACCGGTTCACGGGCCTCGATCTCCAGGACCTCGACGACCTGCTCCAGGGCATCGCGACGGTCAGCGCCCAGTTCGGCTTCGGCGACTCCTTCATCCACCACCCCGTGGACATCGACCCGTTCGACCCGCCGCGCTGGACCATGCCCGCCGAACTGGCCGGTGTGCTCTGGGTGGACAACCGTCTCCCCTTCACCGGCACGTGGCGGCCCAACCCGGACGCGGCCACCCCCGCGCCTCCTGGACTCACCGCCTGAGGGACGCCCCGCCCGGAGGTCGCGGCGGTCCGGGCGCCCCTCTCTTCCCTCGCCCGTCCACGGGGGGCGGCGGATCCCGCGCCGACCGGCCGTGCGTACGGGCCGCGGGCGCACCGGGTCATGGGATCCGTCACCGATGCCCGGGACGGCGGACAGCGTGCCTTCGGGTCATGCGGGACGGAGCGCGCCTCCTTCGGGGTGCTGAATCCTTTCGCTGACGGACGGTGAAGCCGGGCGTAGTTTTGGTCCGGTTCGGCAGCGGCAGAGTGCGCGGAGAAACCGTCCGACCTCACGGAGAGAAACACTTTGAAGAACAACAGGAAGGCGAGCGTCGCCGTGCGTGCCGCCCTCGCCGCGTCCGCAGCCCTCGCCCTGTCCGCCGCGGCGCCCGCCGCGGTGGCCGCCCCCGCCGCGGACCCCCACGGACTCTCGTGCGAGAAGGGCAAGCACAACATCGACGACTACACCGGCTGGGCGCTGTGCACCAACGTCGGCAGCGAGCCGATCACCTTCTGGGTCCACCTGGTCTGCGGCTGGTCGCCCGACGTGGACGGTGAACACATCCGCCTCGCACCGGGCGACTCCAGCCAGTCGACCGCGCACTGTTCGAGCCTGGGGTCGGGGATCGGCGAGATCCAGGTCCGCTCCTCCTGACGGCCGACGCCGCGGAGAGGCGTGCACCCGGGCCGTCGTCCGGGTGCACGCCTTTCACGCTGTGCGCGCGTGACCGTCCTGCGCGGATGAACCCCGCCCGTTCCGGCCCGGCCCCGCATCTGACGCCGCGCGTTCCGGTGGGGCCTCGCGTACGGCCGGGGTTTCGGGAGTCAGGTGCCGAGGAGTTCGATGACCTCGTTCACGCGGCGGCCCGGAAAGGGGGTCCAGCGTGGTGTGGGGGCCAGCCGGGCGATCACCGCGTCCAGCCATTCCGGGTCGCCGAGGCGGTGCAGCGCCTTCGCCTCGGACGCCTTGGCGAACAGATCGCACGCCAGGGCCATGTGCATGGTCGTGTAGGTGCGCTCGTGGTGGGTGTAGTTCACCGACCAGGGCTCGTGCGGACGGAGGAGGCCCGACACGGAGCAGCCGTCGCGTCCGCCGTCCATGTAGCCGCCGCCGAGTTGGAGGACGGTCCCTCCGGTGCGGGTGGCCATCCACGGCCGCATGGTGGCCCTCAGCTCCAGGTGGCCGATCCTGTTCCATTCGACGAAGGCCCGGGGCTCCGCCGCTCCCCGCACCCGGTGCTCCATGCCCCCGGCGGCGAGGACCAGGCACGATCCTTCCGCCCGGTTCGGGTCGCCGACGACCCACCGGTCACCGACCCGTTCCAGCGGCCCCAGGTACTGCGTCACGGTCTCCCCCTCGGTCATGTGCTCGTCCGCTCCGCAACCTACCCTGCGGCCGGTCCCGCCCCTGGGCCCCGTCTTCCGGCGGTGTTCTCCCCTCCCCCGCCCTTCACCACGGGTCGGTCACCCGGCCGCCCGTGCCGGTCCGGCCGCTCCGCGCAGGCCGAGGGCGATGTCGACGATCATGTCCTCCTGGCCGCCGACCAGGCGCCGCCGGCCGCACTCCAGGAGGATGTCGCGGACGTCGACCTCGTACCGCCGGGCGGCGGTCTCGGCGTGGCGCAGGAAGCTGGAGTAGACGCCCGCGTACCCGAGGGTCAGCGTCTCCCGGTCGACCCGGACCGGGCGGTCCTGGAGGGGGCGGACGATGTCGTCGGCGGCGTCCTGGAGCTTGGCCAGGTCGCAGCCGTGCCGGAAGCCGGAGAGGTTCGCGACGGCGACGAACGCCTCGATGGGGCAGTTGCCGGCGCCCGCGCCGTGCCCGGCGAGGGAGGCGTCGACGCGGCGGACGCCGTTCTCGACGGCGACCACCGAGTTGGCCACGGAGAGCGAGAGGTTCTCGTGGGCGTGGATGCCGATCTCGGTGGCCGGGTCGAGGACGTCGCGGTACGCGCGGACCCGGGCGGCGACGTCGTTCATCGTCAGCCGGCCGCCGGAGTCGGTGACGTAGACGCACTGCGCGCCGTACGACTCCATCAGCTTGGCCTGCCGGGCGAGTTCCCCGGGCTCGGCCATGTGGGAGAGCATCAGGAAGCCGGAGACGTCCATGCCCAGGTCGCGGGCGGCGGCGATGTGCTGGGCGGAGACGTCGGCCTCGGTGCAGTGGGTGGCCACGCGCACCGAGCGCACGCCGAGGGAGTGGGCGTGCTTCAGTTCGTGGACGGTGCCCACGCCCGGCAGGAGCAGGGTGGTGAGCCGGGCGTTCCTCAGGACCGAGGCGGCGGCCTCGATCCACTCCCAGTCGGTGTGGGAGCCGGGCCCGTAGTTGAGCGAGCCGCCGGCGAGGCCGTCGCCGTGGGCGACCTCGATCGCGTCGACGCCCGCGTCGTCCAGGGCGAGGACGACGCGCTTGACGTCGTCGGGCGTGATGCGGTGCCGGACGGCGTGCATGCCGTCCCGGAGGGTGACGTCCTGCACGAAGATCGGGATGCTCACTTCACGGCCTCCTTCGCGGGGGTAGTGGTCACGGCGTCCTTCGCGGCACCCCTCACCGCGCCCTTCTCGGCGATCTTCTCGGCCATCCGGACGGCGGCCGAGGTCATGATGTCGAGGTTCCCGGCGTACGCCGGGAGGTACATGCCCGCGCCCTCGACCTCCAGGAAGACCGACACCTGGTGGGTCGGCCGGGCGGCGGTGTCCTCCGTGAGGAGCGTGCCGACGGGCTGGTCGTCCGGGATCCCGGTGATCTGGACGTCCTGGACCATCCGGTAGCCGGGGACGTACGCGGAGACCTCGGCGACCATCGCGCGGACGGAGTCCGTGATCCGCTCCTTCGCCTCCTCGGCGGCCTCACCCGCGGGGAGGGCGACCAGGGCGAAGACGGTGTCGCGCATCATCAGCGGCGGTTCGGCGGGGTTGAGGATGATGATCGCCTTGCCGCGGCGGGCGCCGCCGACCCGGACGATCGCCTCGGAGGTCGTCTCGGTGAACTCGTCGATGTTGGCCCGGGTGCCGGGGCCGGCCGACCGGGAGGCGATGGAGGCGACGATCTCGGCGTACGCCACGGGGGCGACCCGGCTGATGGCGGCGACGATCGGGATGGTGGCCTGGCCGCCGCAGGTGACCATGTTGACGTTCGGCGCGTCCAGGTGCTCGTCGAGGTTGACCGCCGGGACGACGTACGGGCCGATCGCGGCCGGCGTCAGGTCGACCACGCGGATGCCGAGCGGGCGCAGCTTCGCGTCGTTGTCCTGGTGGGCGCGGGCGGAGGTGGCGTCGAAGACGATGCCGATCTCGTCGATCAGCGGCGACCTCAGCAGGCCGTCGACGCCCTCGGCGGTGGTCTCGAAGCCGAGGCGGGCGGCGCGGGCGAGGCCGTCGGAGGCCGGGTCGATGCCGACCATGACGCCCATCTCCAGGTGGTGCGCGGTGCGCATGATCTTGATCATCAGGTCGGTGCCGATGTTGCCCGAGCCGATGACGGCGACCTTGGTCCTGTTCATCGTCGCTCCTTACGCGGAGAAGGCGACCGACACCGGGCCGAGGCCCGTGACGGTGGCGTGGACGGTGGCGCCCGGCGTCACGGGACGCATCGGGCCGAGGGCGCCGGAGAGGACCACCTGACCGGCGCGGAGCGGTTCTCCCAGGTCACGGGCCTGACGCGCGAGCCAGACGACGGCGTTGACGGGGTCGCCGAGGCAGGCGGCGCCGGTACCGGTGGAGACGGTCTCGCCGTCGACGGTCATGGTCATCTCGGCCGCGACGGGGTCGAAGCCGGCGAGGGGGACGCGCCGGGTGCCGAGGACGTAGGCGCCGGCCGAGGCGTTGTCGGCGACCGTGTCGCCGAAGCTGATGTCCCAGTCGGCGACCCGGCTGCCGCAGATCTCGATGGCGGCGACGGCGTGGTCGACGGCCGCCCGCACCTGGGCGTCGTCGAGAGGGCCCTCGGCGAGGTCGGCCCCGAGGACGAAGGCGATCTCGGCCTCGACGCGGGGCTGGAGGACCGCGTCGGCCGGCAGGGTCGAGCCGTCGGCGTACGCCATGTCGTCGAAGAGGACGCCGAAGTCGGGCCGGTCGACGCCGAGCTGGCGCTGCACGGCCTCGGAGGTCAGGCCGATCTTCCGGCCGACGACCCTGGCGCCCGCCCGGATCCGCTCGGCGGTGAGCCGCTGCTGGACGGCGTACGCGGCCGTGACGTCGTCGCGGCCGATCAGGTCGCGCACGGGGGCGGCGGGGGTGCCGGTGGCGGCGGCCCGGTGGAGGCGGTCCGCGGCGGCGGCGATGCTGTCGGGGCCGACAGGGGGGTTCTGGGGCATGGCGTTCAATCTGCTGCATGGAGGGCGGCGGACTCCACGAAGGCGTTCCACTCAGCGGTACGCTCTTGTCCGTGGAGGACAGCGACACCGTCCTGGGCAAGGCCCTGGGAATCCTGCGGGCGTTCGGCCCGGCGGACTCCGTGCTGCCGCTCGCCGAGCTGGTGCGGCGCACCGGTCTGGCGAAGGGCAGCGTCCACCGGGTCGCCGGGGACCTGGTGCACCACCGCCTCCTGGACAAGACCGAGCACGGCTACCGCCTCTCCGGCGGGCTCTTCGAGCTGGGCATGCGGGCGGCGGCCGAGCGGACGCTCCTGGAGGTGGCGATGCCGTTCCTCCAGGACCTCTACGAGCGCACCCACGAGACGGTGCACCTGGGGGTCCGGGAGGGGCACGAGGTCGTGTACGTCGCGAAGATCGGCGGGCATCGGCAGGCCAGGACGCCGTCCCGGCCCGGCGGGCGGATGCCGCTGCACTGCACGGCGATCGGGAAGGTGCTGCTCGCCCACGCCGGGGAGGAGGAGCGGACGGCCGTCCTGACGGCCCCGCTCGAACGGCGCACCCCGCACACCGTGATCGCCCCCGGCCTGCTGCGCCGCCAGCTGGTGAAGGCGGTCGAGACGGGCGTCGCCTACGAGCGGGAGGAGTCGACGCCGGGCCTGCTGTGCGTGGCCGCGCCGGTCCTCGCGCCGGACGGGGAGACGGCGGTCGCCGCCGTCAGCGTGACCGGCCCGGTGGGCCGCTTCCGGCCCGAGTCCCACGCGAACGCGGTGCGCGCCGCGGCCACCGCCCTGGGCGGCACGCTCGCCCGCCGCAGACCGTAGCGGAGCGCGTGAACCCGCGGTGGCCCGGGCGGCGGCGCGACACCGCGTCGCCGCCCGGGTCGCCGCGGGAGCGGCCGGCGCGACGAGCCCGGCCGGGGCGGCGGCCTCCTCGTCCGGGCGGCGCCGTCCGGCGGCCGGCTGTCCGCCGGGCCCCGGCAGGGCGCCGGGTGGACGGCGGGGGCACGGAGGGGGTCAGTACGATGAACCGCGCCCGCGGTGGGCGCGGGACCGGAGGAGGCCGAAGGCATGACGGACCGTGGTGGTGCCGGCCGGACTCCGCGCAGGCGGGGGCAGGGCGAGCTGGAGACGCAGGTACTGGCCCTGCTCCGCACGGCGCCGGAGCCGGTGGCGGCGGCCTGGGTGCAAGACCGGCTCGGCGGGGACCTCGCCTACACCACGGTGGTGACCATCCTGACCCGGCTGCACGCCAAGGGGGCGGTCGCGCGGGAGCGCTCGGGGCGCTCCTTCCGGTGGACGGCGGTAGCCGACGAGGCGGGGCTCGCGGCGCTGAGGATGCGCCGGGTGCTGGACTCGGAGACCGACCGCGAGGCCGTCCTGACGAGCTTCGTGACCACCCTGTCCCCCGGTGACGAGCGTCTTCTGCGCGCCTTGCTGGAGGCCGCGGAGCCCTCCGAGCCTCCGGAGCACCCCGCGGAGGGGTGAGGAGGAGGCCCGGGAGGAACCCGACGGGCCCCCGGGCCTCTGGTCCCCCGCCCCCGGGCAGCCGGGCCTCCTCGTCGGTCAGTCCTCGCCGTCCTCGTCCCCGTACTCCTCCTCGTCGCCCTCGTCGTCACCCTCGAAGAAGTCGCCCACCTCGTCCACGACTTCGGCGGCGACCATGCCGCCGACCACGCCGACGGCCAGCCCCGCGGCACCGGCCGCGACCGCCGTGCCCATGCCGGGGCCGGAGTGGTGGCCCTCTCCGTGATGGCCGTGATGCCCGTCGTGGGCGTACGGGGCGCGGTGCTCGACGAGCTGCCGGAGCCAGCCCTCCACCTCGGCGTTCCAGTCGGTCCTCTCGACCTCCTGGTGGCCGACCGTGAAGCAGGCCAGGGCGTCGTGGCCCTCGGAGTGGAAGCCGCTCCGCTTGTCGGCCTCCAGGACCACCTCCAGGCCGGCGGGGTCGGCGAGGAAGGTCACCTCGATCTCGTCGACCCGGTGGGCGTACCGGGGCGCCGGGATCAGCTCGATCTCCTGGTAGAAGGGAAGTTGCTGCCCCGTCCCCCCGATGCGGCCGAGCTCCAGATCGGCCGACTTGAAGCCGAAGCCGAGCTGTCCCAACGCCTCCAGGACGGCTTCCTGGACGGGCAGGGGGCGGACGGCGAGCGGGTCGAGGTCGCCCTTGTCCCTGGCTCCGGCCACGCCGAGTTCGGTCCGGACGCCGAGGACGACGCCGAGGTCCTGTCCGTAGAGCTCGGTGACCGGGGTCTCCCAGGGCAGGACGAAGGAGAACGGCACGCTGCGGCGCTCGTCCCCGGCGAGGCGGAAGCCGCCCGCGACGACGTGCTGGTGGAAGACGACCAGGCCCTCCGACTCGCCCTCGGCGTGCTCGGCCTCGACGCGGGCGACCAGCTCCAGGGTGATGTGCTCGATCGCGAAGTCGGCACCGCCGCCCTGGAGATGGACCTGTCCGGCGACGGTGCCGCCCGGGGCCACGGCGCCCGGATCGAGCACGGTGTCCACCGACGGGCCCCCTACGCCGAGCGAGCCGAGCAGACGCTTGAACACCATCGGGCGTTCACTCCTTCATGTCCCCGGTGCGGCACGGCACTTCGACCGGCGCACGCCCATTCTTCTACATGCATGTAGAAGCATAGGGCAGAAGACCGGGAGGGCCGCCGGGCCGTGGCCGCCCCGGGCGAGGGGTGAACGCCCGGGGGGCAGGCGCCGCCGTGAGCGGTGCCTGCCCCCCGGGCCCCGGTGCCGGGGCGACGGTCCTCGTGCCGGCCGTCAGAGCTGGGTGATCGGACGCATCGCCAGACCTTCGGTGCCCGCCCAGCCGTTGACCCGCGCGGCGTCGTCGACGGAGACGGTGTCGAGGCCGTCGGGCAGGTCGAAGACGAGCGTGCCGCTCAGCTCGGTGCCCTCGCCGGCGACCAGGGTGGCGGTGAAGCGGTCGGACTGGTCGTACTCCGCCTCGCCGCCCTCGTCGTTGCCGAAGACGTACAGCCCCGCGTACGCCTTGCCGCCGCCCTCCACGACGACGGGCTCGGTGTCCGGCTCGCCGAGGGTCTGGACGGTCGGGGCGTCGTTGCCCGCCTTGAGCCGCACCAGCGGCGCCTCGTTGAGGACGCACGGCGTCTTCGCGTTGTTGGTGACGGTCAGCAGGAAGTGGCGGGGGGTCTCCCCCGGCGCGTCCTGGAGTTCGACCTCGGTGCCCAGTCCGGCGGCCTCGCAGTCGGCGTACTTCGTGCCGTTGCCGCCGCCGGTCTCGCCGCTGTCTCCGGCCCCCTCGGCGGTCGGGCTGCCGCCGGTGCCGGTCCCGGAGTCGCCGGTGGACGCGGTGGCCTCCGGGGTCGCTCCCCCGCCCGTCGACGCGGAGGCCGAGGGAGCGGCGGCCGACGGCGGGGCCGCGGTCGGGGAGGCGGCGGTGGGCGCCGCCTTGCCGTCACCGTCGGAGGACTGGCAGGCGGTGGCCGTCAGCAGGGCCGCGACGACGGTCGCGCCCAGGACGGCGCCGCGCAGGCCGCGACGTGGTGAACCGGCTCTGGCCGTCTTCGAGTTCATGCCGTTCTCTCTTCCCCCGTGACCGCGCCGGAGCCGGTCCGTGTGTACAAGCGACGGGGTCATTCTTGCCACCCCGGGAGATCCGGTCACCGCCGTCCCGCGTTTGTTACAGCCCTCGCACGAATCGGCAGCCGCGGCGTGACCATGGCTCCCGCCGGAGCCCCGCACCGGGGGCGTGCGGCCCGTCAGCGGCCCAGGTCGCGGAACCGCTTCACCGCGAGCGGGAAGAACACGGCGACGAGGGCCACCGGCCAGGCCACGGCGAGGAGTCCGGCGTGGGCGGCGGCCCAGGAGTCGCCGCCCGCGCCGGGGTTGCCGAACAGGCCGCGCACGGCGGTGGCCGTCGCCGACAGCGGGTTCCACTCCACGACCGCGCCGAGCCACGGGGGCATCGACGCGGGCGAGGCGATGGCGTTGGAGAGGAAGCCGACCGGCCAGACCAGGATCTGCACCGCCTGCACCATGTCCGGCGTGCCCGCGACCATCGCGAGGTGGATGCCGATCCACAGCATCGCGAACCGCAGGAGCAGCAGCAGCCCCAGCGCGCCCAGGAAGGAGGCGTACCCCTCGTGCCAACGCCAGCCGACCGCGTAGCCGACCGCGGTCATCACGAGCAGGCCGACCGCCGACTGGAGCATGTCGGCGACGCTCCGTCCGACCAGGACCGCGCCGGAGTTCATGGGCATCGAGCGGAAGCGGTCGACGACCCCCTTCCCGAGGTCCTGGGTGACCGCGAGCATCGTCGCCTCCAGACCGAAGGCCATGGTCATGGTGAGCATGCCGGGCACCAGATAGGCCCTGAAGTCCCCGTCGACCCCCCGGCCGCCGCCGATCAGGAAGCCGAACATCAGCAGCATCATCACCGGGAAGAGCAGGCCGACGACCACCTGCGCGGGCCGCCGGGCCCAGTGGGCCAGCTCGCGCCGGGTCATCGTCCAGGAGTCGGCCACCGCCCAGCCCAGCCGGGATCCGGCGGCGGGCGCCGTGTCCGTGTCGTGGATCGCGCTCACGCGGCGGCCCCTTTCGTCAGGTGCAGGAATGCCTCGTCGAGGGTGGGGCGGCGCAGGGCGATGTCCTCCGCCTCGATGCCGGCCGCCGCCAGCGCCCGTACGGTCCCGGTCAGCGCGGCCGTCCGGTCGGCGACGGCGGCGCTGACCATCCGCCGGTCCTCGTCCATCCGCACCTCGCCCGGCAGGAGCGCGGCGACGCGCGCCAGTTGGGCCGCGTCGCGCAGGACGACGTCGATGCGGTCGCCGCCGGTCCTGGACTTCAGCTCGTCCGCCGTGCCCTCCGCGACGACCCTCCCGCGGTCGATCACCGCGATCCGGTCGGCCAGCTGGTCGGCCTCCTCCAGGTACTGCGTGGTCAGCAGGACGGTCGTGCCGCCGTCCACCAGCGAGCGCACCGCGTCCCACACCTCCGCGCGGCCGCGGGGGTCGAGGCCGGTGGTGGGCTCGTCCAGGAAGAGCACCCGCGGCCGGCGGATGAGGGAGGCCGCCAGGTCGAGCCGTCGCCGCATGCCTCCGCTGTACTTGGCGACGGCCTTGCTCCCGGCGTCCGCGAGGCCGAACCGGGCCAGGAGTTCGTCGGCCCTCGCGCCGGCGCGGCGCGCGCCGAGGTGGTGGAGGCGGCCGAACATCTCCAGGTTCTGGCGTCCGCCGAGCTCTTCGTCGACGGCGGCGTTCTGGCCGAGCAGCCCGATCCGCGCGCGCACCTCGGCGGCCCGGGTCCGCACGTCGGCGCCCGCCACCTCGACGCGCCCCCCGTCCGGGCGCAGCAGCGTGGACATGATGCGCACGGCGGTGGTCTTGCCGGCGCCGTTCGGGCCGAGGAGCCCCTGGACGGTGCCGGCCCCGACCGTCAGGTCGAAGCCGTCGAGGGCCCGCTTCTCCCCGTATCTCTTGCACAGTCCCTCGATGACGATCGCCGGATCGCGGTCCGTCACAAGCCCCTCCCGCACTCTCATTGGTCAAACTTGACTAGTGCTGCAAGGTAGAGCACCGGGCACAGCTAGTCAAACTTGATTACATGAGGGGATGCGGAAGGGCCGGGAGGGGAGGGCGCCGGGGGGACCTCGCGCTAGTCAAACTTGTACAGTGACCTCGGTAGAAGCCGCCCACCGAGGAGACCCCATGTCAGCGATCCGCCTGCTGATCCTCGGCGCGGTCCGGCAGCACGGCCGGGCCCACGGCTACCAGGTGCGCAACGACCTGGAGTTCTGGGGCGCCCACGAGTGGTCCAACGCCAAGCCGGGCTCGGTGTACCACGCGCTCAAGCAGATGGCGAAGCAAGGGCTCCTCGTGGCCCACGAGGTCGCCCCGAGCACCGCCGGCGGCCCGCCCCGCGTCGAGTACGAGATCAACGACAGGGGAACCGAGGAGTACTTCGCGCTGCTGCGCGAGGCCCTGAGCTCGCACGAGCAGAAGTCCGACGCGCTCTCCGCCGGCATCGGCTTCATGGTCGACCTGCCGCGGGCCGAGGCCGTCGCCCTCCTCCGGCGGCGGATCGACGGGCTCGCGCGCTGGCGGTCCTCGGTCACCGACTACTACGTGCCGGAGGGCGGCCCCGAACAGCTCGGCCACATCGGCGAGATCATGAACATGTGGGTGCACTCGGCCGACAGCGCCGCCGAGTGGACCCGCGGCCTGGTCGAGCGGATCGAGGGCGGCGCGTACTCCTTCGCCGGGGAGGGTGAGCCCTTCGTGGGCGTCCTCGGCGACGACGAACCGAACCCGTACGCGACCGGCCCGCACCCGGAGGACGACCGCTGACGGCCCCTCGGCGGCCTTGAGACCGTGTCCCCCGTGGGGGTGCCTCGTTCGTACAGACGACTTTCGGTCGATCGAGGACGAGGTGGTCATGCGGGTCCGCAGGATGTCGGGACACGTGGACGGGGCCGGGGCCGGGAACGGCGCCGGGACAGGGGCAGGGGCAGGAACAAGGACAGGGGCTGACGCCGGGGCCGGTGCCGGGGCCCGGGCGGCTGACCTGCCGGGGAGGACGAACGCGCTGGACCGGGCGTTCGCGCTGCTCCCCGCCCGGGGGGCCGCGCCGATGCTGGTGGGTCACGTCCTGGACTTCCCCGCCGGGTCGTTCACTCTCGACGCGCTGCGCGCCCGCGTGGCCGGGCGGGCGGCCGGGCTGGAGGCCCTGGGGGTCGTGGCGGTCCCCGGAGCGCGCTCCTGGACGCGGACCGCGCCGTCCGGCGCCGAACCGCACGTCACCGGGGAGCGGGTCGACGGCCGGCTGGCCGAGGCGACCGACGCGGTGTGGGGCGGGCCGCTGCCCGCCCGGCCCGCGCCGGGGTGGGACCTGCGGCTGCTGACGTGCCGGGACGAGGGCGTGCAGCGGGTGTGCTTCCGCATCGACCACGCCGTCACGGACGGCGTCGGCGCCGCCCACCTGGTGGCCGCGCTGCTGGCCGACGAGCCCGTCCCCGGCCCGCATCCGTACCGCCCGCCCGCGTCCGGGCGGTCCTCGCTCGCCTGGCTGGGCGCCTCGCCGTTCGGGAGGTTCCCCGCGCACGAGACGGTTCCGCCGGGGTGCGGGGCGGCACCGAGCGGGCGGGCGGCCTTCGCGTACGCGGACGTCCCGGACGCGGAGCTGCGGGCGGTGGCGTCCCGGTGGGGCGCGGGCGTCAACGACGTGTACCTCACGGCGGTGACCGGCGCGCTCGCCGCCTTCCAGCGGCGGCGGGCGGAGCGGGTGCACGACCTGCGGGTGGTGATGCCGATGTCGGTCCGCACCCGGGAGGCGCGGCTCGCGGCGGGGAACGCCGCCCTGCCGGCGATGCTGCGGCTGCCGTGCCGGACGGCGGACCCGGGCGAGCGGCTGGCGGCGGTGACCGGGCAGACCCTCGCGCACAAGGGGTCCGGGCTGCGGGAGGGCGGCTGGCGGGCCCTGCTGCGCTTCCCGCCCCGTCTCCTCGACCGGACGACGACGCGCACGCCCTTCCGGCTGGCCGCCAGCCACATCCACATCCGGGGCGACTACCGCGTCCTGGGCGCTCCCCCGCTCGCCACGAGCGTCTTCGGCCTGAACAGCCCCGGCATGCTCGGCTACTTCTCCCTCACCCGGGCGGCCGGCACCGCCCGCCTCGCGGTCGTCCACGACCGGGCTCACGCGGCGGCGGCCGAACTGCCCGGCCTGTGGGCGGAGTCGCTGGCCGAGCTCTCCGGACGCGCGGGACGCCCCGGTGTCCGCGAGGTCTGATCGACGGCGGGCCGGCCGGCTCCTTCCCCCGGTGCCGACCCGGTCAGTCGGCCGGATGCCGCCCGGCGTGCCGGGCCAGGGCGGTCGCGAGGGCGGCGAAGGCGACCGCGTGGCCGCGGGCGTTGCCGTGGACGCGGTCGTCGGCGTAGATGCCGGGATCGGCGGCGAGCGGGTGGTGGTGGGTGTCGACGTGGACGCCGCCGAGCGCGTGCGTCAGGCCGGCGGTGATCCGGTCGAGTTCGTCGAAGCGGCGGGCCATGCCGTCGGCGTGTTCCGGCGGGACGAGCCCGGAGCGGGCGAGGTCGAACAGGCCGATGGTGACGAGGAGGGCGCCGCTCTCGGCCAGGGGCGTGAGGAGCGCGGCGAGCCGGGCCCGCAGCGTCTCCGGGTCGAAGTCGCGGAAGGCGTCGTTGCCGCCCGCGCTCACCATCACCACGTCGGGCTCGAACTCCAGGGCGGGGACGACCTGCCGGTCCCGGATCTCGTCGACGAGCAGGTGGGGCGCGGCCAGGTTGACCGCGGCGAAGCCGGGGCGGGTGGCGGCGAGCGCGTCGGCGAAGCGGTCGGCGAAGGAGCGGTGGCGGTAGCCCGGCAGGGGGCCCATCACGCCGGCGGTGACGCTGTCGCCCAGCACGGCGAGCCGGTTCCACGGGAGGCCGCGGAGCAGTTCGGCGGCGGTGTCGGGGGACACGCAGTACGGGTCGGACGACTCGACGGCGGGATCGGCGGGGACCGCGGGGGCGGCGGGTCCGGCTTCGGCGGTGGCCGTGGGCGGGGTGTGGACGGGGGGCCGGTCCGGTCGGGAGCTCATCGACGGTCTCCTCCGGGGGTCGGGGCGGCGGCGGCCGGGGTCCGCCCGGCCGGGGGCTCGGGGCTCGGCGGGGCCTGGGGGGCGAGGCGCAGGGCGAGGCCGCCGAGGGCGGCGGCCAGGCTGACGGCGGTGGCGAACCCGTACACGGCGGCGTACGGTGCGGCGCCCGCGCCCGGCGTCTCCGCGATGATCACGGTCGTGGCGGCGATGCCGAGGCCGCCGCCGACCTGACGGGCCGCCATGACCATGCCCGTCGCGGCGGCGAAGTGCCGGGGCGCGGCGGAGAGGGCGGCGGCACTGGAGATGCCGACGGTGGCCAGGCCGACGCCGGCCCCGATCACCGTCCCGGTCGGGAGCCAGAGCGTCCAGAAGCGCGGCTCGGTGTCGATCAGCAGGGCCAGGGTGCCCGTCGCGGCGGCGACGAGGAGCGAGCCCGCGGTCACCATCGTGCGCGGGGAGAGGGCGAAGGGGAGCCGTCCGACGCCGATGCCGACCACGGCGGTGACGAGCGCCGCCGGGCTCATCGCGAGTCCGGCCTGGAGGGCGGAGTAGTGCCAGGCGCCGGTCATGAAGAGCACGCCGAGCAGCATCGTGGTGAACAGCGCGGCGCCGTACGCGAGGGAGACGCCGCTCGCGACGGCGAAGGGGCGGCTGCGGAAGAGGTCCAGCCGCAGCGCGGGGCGCGGGTGCCGGAGCGCCCGGAGCACGGTCGCCGCGCCCGCGAGCACGGTGACGGCGGCGGCGGTCAGCACGTGCGCCGAGGACCAGCCCCGGTCGGGGCCCTGCGTCAGCCCGTACACCGCGGAGCCGACGCCGAGGGCGAGCAGCAGGCCGCCCGCCAGGTCGGGGCCCCGGCCGGTCCGGGACTCGCCGGCGGGCAGCTTCCGGCCGGCGATCAGCACCCAGGCGCCCACCGGCAGGTTGAGGCAGAACAGCGCCCGCCAGTCGAGGACTTCGACCATGAGGCCGCCGAGGGCGGGTCCCGCGGCGGCGGCCAGCGCGCCCGCCGCGCTCCACACGCCGATCGCGGCGCGCCGCCTCTCGGCGGGGACCTCCGCGAGCACCAGGCCGAGCGAGGCGGGGACCAGCAGGGCCGCCGCCAGGCCCTGGAGGGCGCGGGCGCCGAGCAGGACGGGCAGGGCGGGGGCGACGGCGATCAGCAGCGACGAGGCGGTGAAGAGGGCGACGCCGACGAGGAAGAGCCGGGCGCGGCCGACCGCGTCGGCCAGCGGTCCGGCCGGGGCGAGCAGGGCCGCGAAGGGGATGACGTAGGCGGTGGCGACCCAGGAAACGGTGGTCAGCGAGACGTCGAAGTCGGCGGCGATCGGCGGCACCGCCAGGTTGGTCACGGTGGCGTCGAGGAAGCTCAGGAAGGTGCCCGCACAGGCGAGCAGCAGGGCACGGGAGGCCCTGCCGGGGGAAGCGGCGGTCGTCATGGCGAGGATTTAAGAAGACGATCGTTCGTATGTCAACGGCGTACGGTCGTTTGGTAAAGTGGCGCCATGGCAGGACGTGCATCGGCTCAGGCAGCCCTGGAAACCCGGCGGTCGGTGCTGCGTGCCGCCGCCGAGATCGCCTCCCTGGAGGGTCTCGACAGCGTCACCATCGGCCGGCTCGCCGACCGGCTGGGGATGAGCAAGGCGGGCGTGATCGGCCAGTTCCGCAGCAAGGAGAAGCTCCAGCTGGAGACGGTGGAGCTGGTCCTGGACGACTTCCGCACCCGGGTCTGGCAGCCGGTGCGCCACCTCGGAGCGGGACTCCCCCGCCTGTCGGCCGTCTGCGCGGCCTGGGTGCGCTACGCCGCCGACCCCGGCTACCCCGGCGGGTGCCTGCTCACCCAGGTCACCTACGACTACGACGGCCGCACCGGCCCCGTGCACGACCGGATCGCCGAGGGCCGCTCCCGCTGGCGGGACACCCTCGGCCACGACGTCGACACCGCCGTCGCCGCCGGGGACCTCCCGGCCGGGACGGACACCCCCCAGGTCGTCTACGGGCTGGAGTCACTGGCCGCCGGCATCACTCCGGCGCGCCTCTTCCACGGCGACACCCGCACGGAGGAGTGGGCCCTGCGCGGCATGCACGCCGTCCTGGGACTCCCCCTGACGGACTGACCACTCCCCCTCCGGCGGACCGGGCCCCCGGCGGACCTCGGACGCCGGGGGCCCGGCGGCGGACGCCGGGGTCAGCGGTGGGTGCCCGCGGTCCGGCGGGTGGCGACGTTGACGCGGTTCCACGCGTTGGCCGAGGCGATGGCCATCACCAGGGCCGCGAGGCTCCGTTCGTCGAAGTGCTCGGCGGCCCCGTCCCAGATCTCGTCGGGCACGCCGCCGGGGTTGTCGGCGATCCGGGTGACGGCCTCGGCCAGTGCGAGGGCGGCGCGCTCCTCCCCGGTGAAGAAGGGGGCGTCGCGCCAGGCGGCCACCGCCCAGAGCCGCTCGTCGGTCTCGCCCGCCCCGTGCGCCCGGTGGGCGTGCAGGTCCACGCAGGCCGCGCAGCCGTTGATCTGTCCGGTGCGCAGCCGGACGAGTTCCAGGACGCGGTGGGGGACGCCGCTGTCCTGGAGGAACTGTTCCATCTGCGCCATCGCCCGGTAGCCGCCGGCCGCGAGCCGGTAGACGTCCGCCATCCGCGCCTGCATCTGATCCTCCATATTTAAGATAGGAAACATCCAGAATAGAAATACGCCTCGCCCCCCGCTCCTTCGGCGGTCCGGGGGTCAGAGGTTGGCGATCCGGCGCCGGGTCATCTCCGGGGTGCGGGGCTGCCGGCTCTCGACCTGCTCCTTGAGCGCGGCGAGCGTCTGGCCCGCGAGCTCCCGGCGCCAGGCCGCCTCGGCCCGGCGCATGGCCTGGGAGACGGCGCACACCTTGCGGTAGTCGACGTCCGCGCGGCCTCCGGGCCCCTTGCGGAGGATCTCCTGACAGCGGAAGGCGTCCTGCCCCCCCTCGATCGCGTCGACCACGTCGAGCAGCGTGATGTCCCGCGGGTCGCGCGCGAGCCGGAAGCCGCCGCGCGGACCGGTGGCCGAGGTGAGGATCCCGGCCCGGACCAGGGCCTGGAGCTGCTTGTTGAGGTAGGCCGCGGGCAGGTCGTAGAACGCCGCGAGCTGGGTCGCCTTGACCGCCGTCCCCTCCTCGGCCCAGGCCAGGTTGAGGCAGCTGTGCAGCGCCCATTCGACGCCTTCGCTCATCTGCATGTTCTGGATATTACACATCCGGGATCACCCGGTGGCCCCATGACGTGCTCCGCCTCCCCCTGACGGGAGCCGAGGGCCCCACCCCCTCCCCCGGCAAATAAATCCGGCCCGAAGCCTTCCCGAACAATGCGACATGTGAAATTTTACACGTCACATGGCAACTGCCCGTGCTCCCCGCACGTGGCCCCAACGGCCCCGGAGGCCCCCACAGATGCACCCCTCCCGGATATCGAGGACCCGCGCGCGAAGACTTCCCGTGCTCGGCGTGGCCGTCCTCATGGCGCTCGGCCTGTTCGCGCCGCAGAGCCAGGCGGTCCCCGCCGCGCCCGCCGACGTCTCCGCGGGCGCCCCGGCGTCGGCGGCGCCGCGGGCGATCCCGGTCCCCAGGTCGCCCCGCGCGATCGCCGAGAGCCCCCGCTTCCGGCTCTCCTCGCAGGACGGCACCGAGGAGTCCGGCCCGAAGGCCGCGCCCGCCGCGGGCAGGACGGGCGAGCAGCGGTTGTCGGCCGCCGCCGCGAACGCCTGCGACGACCTCTCCGGCGTCATCGACGCCACGGGCAGCACGCTGGTCCAGCGGCTCAGGGCGCTCCCCCAGATCACCTGCACCTACCCGCTGTTCGACCTCACCGGGGAGAACGCGCGGAAGGCGTTCCGCGAGGCGCAGATGGTGACCGTCGCCGACGCGCTGCGCGGCGACGCAGCCGCGTACGCGGGCGACAACCGTGCCTCCACCGGCCAGTTGGTGATGTTCCTGCGCGCCGGCTACTACGTGCAGGACAACCACGCGGACGCCGTCGGCGCCTACGGCCCGGCGCTGGAGGGCGCGGCGCGCGGCGCGCTCGACGCCTTCTTCGCCTCCCCCCGCAGCAAGGACGTCACCGACGCCAACGGCGAGATCCTCAACGAGGTCGTCACGCTGATCGACAGCACCCACGAGGCCGGCCGGTACGCCGGAGTCGTCAAGTGGATGCTCGGCGCCTACGACGGCACCTGGCCCGGCCGGATGAACCTCGCGATGCAGCACGTCGAGTGGGTCGTCGACAACGGCTTCAAGGCCCGGAACGACGAGCGCGGCTGGCGGGCCGCCCTCAAGGCCGACCCCTCGATCCTCGACACCTGGGCCGGCTTCGTCACCCGCAACGGCGCGCAGCTGAACCGCCTGGACGTCGTCAGCAACGTCGGGCGCTTCCTCGGCCACGCCCTCGACGTCCCCGAACTCAAGGAGCGGGTCCGTCCGCTGCTGAAGGACCTCATCAACCGGTACCCGAACGTCGGCCCGACCGCACCGCTCACCATGAACCTGGGCTGGGCGACCCGCCAGTACGACCGGGGCAACTGCGCCGTCTACGGCATCTGCGACCTGGGGCAGCGGGTGCTCCCCGCGATCCTGCCGATCCAGCACACCTGCACCCCCGGCCTGAAGATCCGCGCCCAGGACATGTCGCCCGGCCAGCTGGCGAGCACCTGTACGAGCCTGGTCGAGCAGGACGCGTACTTCCACCGGATCATCGGCGACGAGGGCCCGATCCCCGGTGACGTGAACACGAACCTGGAGGTCGTCGCCTTCGACGACTACACCCAGTACGCGCTGTACGCCTGGGCGATCTACGACATCGACGTCGACAACGGCGGCATGTACGAGGAGGGCGACCCGGCCGCCCCCGGCAACCAGGCCCGTTTCATCGCCCACGAGGCGAGCTGGCTGCGCCCGGCCTTCGAGATCTGGAACCTCAACCACGAGTACACCCACTACCTCGACGGCCGCTCCAACATGTACGGCGACTTCGAGGCGGGCATGACCACGCCGACCATCTGGTGGGTCGAGGGCATCGCCGAGAACATCTCGTACGGCTACCGGAACGAGCGGAACGCCGACGCCATCGCCGAGGCCGCGAAGAAGACGTACCGGCTCAGCGAGCTCTTCGACACCGTCTACGGCCAGGACGAGGACCCCGAGGTCAACTCGAACCGGGTCTACCGCTGGGGCTGGCTCGCGGTCCGCTACATGCTCCAGAAGCACCCCGCCGACGTCCGGACCGTGCTCGGCGAGTACCGCACGGGCGACTGGGCCGGGGCCCGCGCCTTCCTGAAGCAGACCATCGGCACCCGTTACGACGCGGACTTCGCGGCCTGGCTGACGACCGCCTGCGCGACCGACGGCTGCGGCCCGCTGCCGGACGCCCCCACCACCGCGCCCGCACCGCTCTGCACCCTCCCCGACACGCGCCAGTTCGACCAGAACTGCCGCCGGGACGGTCTCGCCGCCACCACGGGCAACTACAGCCACCACTTCGTGTACCTGCCGGCCGGCGTCGGGCGGCTGACGATCACCAGCAGCGGCGGCACCGGCAACGCCGACCTGTACTACGGCGGCGGCAGCTGGGCCACCACCACCGGCTACCGGGCGAAGTCGGCCGGCGCCGGGAACGGCGAGACCCTGACGATCGACAACCCCCCGTCCGGATGGGTCTACTTCAGCCTCGCCGCCGCCCAGGACTTCAGCGGCGTGAGCCTCACGGTCCAGGCCAGGTGAACCGCTCCGCCCGGTCCGCGTGACACCGCTCCGCCGGGGCCCCACCGGGTCCCGGCGGACGTCACCCGGCCCGCCGCCGGACGAGAGCACCCCACGCCCGGCCCACCGCGGCGGACCAGCCCGCGCCCCCTCCGGACGGCCGCCGGTCCGCGGCGGCGAGCCGCTCCCGCAGCCCGGCCGGCGGCCATCCCCGGCCGGTGCCCGTCAGCAGCAGGACCGGATCGAGGTGCCGCCACCGCCGGAAATCCGCGACCAGCGACTCCAACCGGCCTCCGGGCGAAGGGAGTTCCCCGGCGTCGAGGCGTTCCAGGTCGGCCAGTGTCTCCTCGAACAGCGTCCGGATGCCGTCCCCGTCGCCGGCCAGCGCCTCGGTCCGCAGCAGGACGTAGGGGCCGAGACGGGTGCCGACGAGCTCGGTGAACTCCTCGTACAGCGGCGAGAAGCGCTCGCCGATCCGCCCGGTCAGCCCCTCCCGCCGGGCGCGCAGCCGCGCCAGCGCGGTCTCCCCGTCGACCACCAGGTACGGGTAGGTGGCGTCGCCCCACGCGTCCAGCAGCTCCGTGTGCTCCTCGGTGCCGGCGTCCTCGGTGTCGGCGATCCTCGCCTCCGCGAGGTCCCCGGCGCCGAACAGCGCCCACCACAGCAGCGGCGGCCAGTTCGCGGCCTCCAGCTCCGCGCCGCCGTCGAAGAAACCGGCCCACTCCCCCGCGGCCCCGACCGGCATCCGGGGCCACGGAGCGCTGTTCAGATGAAGTCGCGTACCCATGGCCCGCCCCCGCTCTCCGCCGGTCTCCCCCTCATCGTGCCGCAGACCGCGGCCCTGCCCTAAATCGCTGGTGGGACCATCGACGGCGGGAAAGAATGGGGATCCACGAAACGGGAGGGAAACCCATGAGCCAGGCGTACCTGACTCTCGACGCGCTGCTGCCGCCCGAGGAGTTGGCGGCGGCGGTGGAGGCGGGGCACGTGACGCGCAAGTCGCACCCCGAGCTGCCGCTGTCCCTCTACACGTACACCCGCGGCTGTCAGTACGAGGGCGTCTGGAACCGGGTCACCGTCCGCTGCCGGGGGCTCGTCGCCGACGACCGCACCGGGCGCATCGTCGCCCATCCGCTGCCGAAGTTCTTCAACGTCTCCGAGCACGAGTCCGGCCGGCCCTACGCGCCCGCACTGCCGGACGAGCCGTTCGAGGTGTACGAGAAGGTCGACGGCAGCCTCGGCATCGTCTTCCACTACGAGGGACGCTGGCGGGTCGCCTCGAAGGGCTCCTTCACCAGCGCCCAGGCGACCTGGGCGCAGCGCCGGCTCGACGCCGCCGACACCTCCCGGCTGGTGCCCGGGGTGACGTACGTGGCGGAGATCGTCTACCCGCGGAACCGCATCGTGGTGGACTACGGCGACCGGCGGGACCTCGTCCTGCTCGCCGCGTTCGGCCCCGACGGCACCGAGACCGGGCTCGCGGAGGCGGGGGCCGCGTGGGACGGCATCGGGTCGGTCGTCACCGTGCACCCGCCCATGCCGCTCGAAGCGCTCGTCAAGCTGACCGAGACGAACACGCTGCCCGACGGCTCCGCCGCCACCGGCACGGACGCCGAGGGCTTCGTGCTGCGCTTCGCGTCCGGGGTGCGGGCCAAGGCCAAGCTCACCGAGTACGTGCGGCTCCACAAGGTCCTCACGGGGGTCACCGCGCGCGACATCTGGCGCGGGCACGGCGTCCAGCGCTTCGCCGGCACCGCAGCCAAGCAGCTCGCCCAGGGCCTCGGCCTGTCCGTGGCGGAGCTGGGCGGGATCCGCTCGCAGGGCGGGCGCCCCCTGGACGCCCTCCTGGAGCAGGTGCCGGACGAGTTCGACACCTGGGTGCGGTCCGTCGTGGCGGACCTGGAGGAGGCGTTCGCCGCCCGCGAGCGCGCCATCGACGAGGCGTACGGGCGGCTCGCCCCGCTCGCCGGCGACCGGGCCGCCTTCGCCCGCGCCGTCCGGGAGCTGGCCGACCCGACCCTGCGGTCGGCCATGTTCCTGCGCCTCGACGGCCGCCCCACCGCGCTCTTCGTGTGGCGCTCCCTGCGCCCCGGAACCAGCGACCCCTTCACCACCGACGAGGAGAACTGACCGTGCCCGTGGTCCACGTGATGACCGGACTGCCGGCGTCCGGCAAGACGACCGCCGCCCGCGCCCTCCAGGAGCGGTCCGGGGGCGGCATGCGCCGCGTCAACCTCGACGACCTGCGCGCCATGCTCGACCTGCCGGGCGGCGACCGCCGCTCGCGCGCCCACGAGCAGACGGTGCTCGGCATCCAGGACGCCGCCGTGCGCGCCGCCGTCGACGACGGCTTCGACGTCGTCGTCGACAACACCCACCTCACCCCGCACGTCCCGCGGCGGCTGAAGGCGGCCCTGACCGGCCGCGAGGCCACCTTCGCCGTGCACGACTTCACCGGCGTGCCCGTCGACGAGTGCGTGCGCCGCGACGCGGCCCGCGAGCGGTCCGTGGGCGAGGAGATCATCCGCGTCCTCGCCGAGAAGCACGCGAAGGCCACCCGGGGCGGCTGGCGGCTCACCGCCGAGTGGCTGAACGACCGGCCCGCCGCCACCCCGTACGTCCCGGACGCCGCGCTGCCCCCGGCCGTCCTGTGCGACATCGACGGCACCCTCGCGCTGCGCGGCGACCGCGGGCCGTACGACTTCGGCCGGTGCGACCTCGACCTGCTCAACGTCCCGGTCCGCGAGGCCCTGCGCGCCTTCCGCGGCTCCCACGGCGACCGGCTCGTGCTGCTCTCCGGGCGCAGCGAGGACCACCGGGCCCTGACCGAGGCGTGGCTGGAGCGGTACGAGGTCCCGTACGACGAGCTGTGGATGCGCGCCTCCGGCGACGGCCGCTCCGACGACATCGTCAAGGCCGAGCTGTTCGACGCGCACGTCCGGAACCGCTACGCGGTGCGGGTGTCGCTCGACGACCGGGACCGGGTGGTCGCGGTGTGGCGCCGGATGGGGCTGCCGACCTGGCAGGTCAACTACGGCAACTTCTGAGCCGGCCGGATTCCGGGGGCGGGGGTCAGTCGAGGCGGACGGCCAGCATGCAGGCGTCGTCCTCGTGACCGGCGTGCTCCGGGTCGGCGAGGATCAGGTCGATGAGGTCCTGGGGTGCGGCGTCCGCGTGGCGGGAGACGAGGTCGGCGAGGCGGTCGACGCCCTTGGTGACGTCCTCGCCCCTGCGCTCCACCATGCCGTCGGTGTAGAGGAGCAGGAGGTCGCCGGCGTGCAGGGGCGTCGTGGCCGTCTCGTACGCGTAGCCGGGCAGGGCGCCGAGCAGGGGGCCGCGCCTGCCGGTGTGGAGGGGCCGGGCCCGCCCGTCGCGCAGCAGGAGCGGCGCGGGGTGGCCGGCGTCGGCCCAGCGGAACTCCCGGGCGTCGTCGATGTGGCCGGCCACGACGGTGGCGGTCTGTTCCGAGGGGTCGCTGCAGACCAGTTCGTTGAGCCAGGTCGTGATCTCGCCCGCGGAGGCGCCGGTCTGGGCGAGCCCGGCGAGGGCGTGCCGCTGCTGGGACATGCGGGCCACCGCGTCCAGGCCGTGGCCGGCGGCGTCGCCGATGGCGACGAGGACGCGGCCGTCGGGCAGGAGCCGGCACTTGTACCAGTCGCCGCCGACGGCCGCGTCCGGTTCGGCCGGGCCGTACGAGGCCGCGACGGTCAGCCCGACCGCGGCCAGGGCCTCGGAGTGGGTGGGCAGCAGTGCCTCGCGCAGCGCGTCGGCCACCCGCCGCTCGGCCTGCGCCTGGCGCCGGAGCCGGTCGGACTCGCGCCCCGTCTCGGCGAGTCTGCGGCGGCTGCGGATCTGCGGGGTGAGGTCGCGGGCCACCAGGTTCACGGCCCAGGGCCGTCCGTCGGTCCCGGCGACCGGCCGTCCGAGGAGGTCCAGCGTCCGGACCTCTCCGAGGACGAGGAAGCGGATGCGGGTCCAGGCCGGTTCCTCCCCGGCCAGGACGGAGGTGAGGAACTCGGAGAAGGCGGTGAGGTCGCCGGGGAGCAGGGCGTCGCAGAGCTGGTCCAGCGTCCAGGGCATCCGGATCTCGGCGTGGAAGATCCGGCTCAGCCCCTCCGACCAGGTCACCTTCCCGGACAGCAGGTCCCAGTTGCCCCAGCCGAGGGAGGCGAGGTACTGGGCGTCGATCGTCAGGAGTTCGGTCTGGCTCTGCACCGGCCGCCAGGTGGCGAGGACCTGCTCGCCGCAGCGGGCGGCGGAGTAGAGGAGCGGCGCGCGGTGCAGCCGGCCCAGGCGCTGCTCGGTGTAGTCGACGACCCGGCCCTCCAGGGGGCCGCCGCCCGCGATGACGTCCGCGAGCCCGGCGAGGAGGCCGCTCGCCGCGGCTCCCGGACGGGCCTCCAGGAACCTCTGCCCCACCTGCCGGTCGGGGGCCTCCAGCCAGTCGGCCGAGCGGATCCTGTTGCCGGCGACGATGCGGAAGTCGCGTACCGCCCCGGTCTCGTCGTGGAGCGGTTCGAGGAGGACGGCGGAGGCGGGGATCGCGTCGAGGACGGAGCAGGTGCCGGTGGCCCCGGGGTCGTGGGTGCTGCAGAGACAGGACGTCCCGGAGTCGCCGCGCACGGGCAGCGTGGGCATCGGGGCGAGCGTCTGCACGGAGGCGGTGACCTCGTCCCCCGGGGTGGGGCCGGCGGGCCGGTCCGCGGTGCGGCGGACGGCGGACCGCAGGCTGGAGACCTCTTCCCCGATGAGGGCCTTGAGCTCTTCGACGGTGTCGGGCAGCGGAAAACCCATGATCGCCTCCCGGCCGGTGGCACGCCGCCGAGTCGACGGCCCCGGCCCCGCCGCCCTCGACTCCTGCCCGGGCGAGTGCCCGCCCGTCCCGGCATCATGCACGGACCAGCAGACCGCCTGCCGCCCCCGGATCAGGGGGCGGCGGGCCGGAGCACGAACCCCGACAGCGGGGCGAGGGTCTTCCAGCCGAGCGTCTCGTAGAGGGCCCGGCCCTGGACGGTCGCGCCCAGGACGCCCACGGACAGCCCGTCCTCGACGGCCGCGTCCGTGAGCGCGCCCATCACCACGGTGCCGAGGCCGCGGCGGCGGTGGGCGGGTTCGGTGACGATCTGGTCGTAGACGCAGGCGGGACCGGACCGGCCGGTCTGTCCGACCGCGGCGGGCCGTCCGTCCGCGGTCAGGACGTGCGCGCGGGTGACGCCGCCCTCGGTCTCGACGGCGACGGTGTACCCCTCCGGGACGCGGGCGTACGCCGGGCGCAGGTCGACGGCCATGAGGAAGCAGGCTTCGACCGGTTCCCATCCGGCGGGGAACCAGTCCGCCATGACGTCCTGCGGCAGGAATCCCTTGACGCACGTGGTGGGTTCGCCGAGGGAGGCGACGAGCGCGCGGGCGGTGCCGGGGTCGGCGTCGGTGCCGCCGTCGGAGCCGAGCAGGACGTGCCGGACCTTCTGGGCCGGCTGCCCGACGTCGATCCGCAGCCCCCACGGCTCGTCCACCGGAGCGGGCGCCCGCCGGGACACGGCCCAGCCCTCGGCCCACCAGCGTGCCACGTCCATCGTCCGCCCCCCGAACCCCGCGCGTCGTCGGCGGGGGCGCGCATGGGTGCGCTCCCCCGTCACCGCACTGTACGGGAAGCGTCCCGGGGGCCTTCCGAGCGGGCGAGGACGGCGTCGATCGCGGAGCGGATCCGCTCGTCCTGGAGGAAGGCCCGGTGGTCCCGGTACCCGGCCAGGCGGCGGTCGGACTCCCGTACGGCGTGCAGGGCGGCGCGCGCGGCCGGGGAGAGCGTGCCGATGTCGGCCAGGGCGTGCAGGGCGTCGAGGAAGGGGCCGTAGGAGTCGCCGCCCTCGGCCACGGGGAAGAGGTCCGCCTCCAGGACGGAGGCGCTCGGCTCCGGGTCGCCGGTGATCCGCCACAGGGCGACCGCCGCGCGCGGGCGCAGCCAGGGGCCGCCGTGCTCCATGACGTGCCGCACCCCGTCGGCGTAGGGCGCGGCGGCGGGGCCGAACGTGCCGAGGAGGTGGACGGGCCCGTACCCGGGTCCGTCCACCCTCGGCACCGCCTCTCCGACGAGACGCAGCGCCTCGCCGTGGTCGCCGCCCAGGCGCCAGAGCGCCCACGCCACCTTGAGGTGGTTGGCGGGATGGTCGAGGACCACGGCCCCGCGCACGGCGGGAGCGGCCGGGGCCGCCGCCGGTCCCATCGCCACGAGGGCGTCGATCGCGCTCAGGGAGAGGCAGGAGTCTTCCAGCAGGGGTACGACCTCCGGGAGCGCGGGCGCCGCGGCGGGTCCCCATGCCTGGAGGACCTCCAGGAAGCAGCGGGTCAGCGGGCCGTCCGCGCCGGGGTCGCGGAGGAGTTCCCGCACCGCGGGCAGCAGGGTCTGCGCGTGCTCCCGCAGGGGGATCAGGACCTCCTCGATCTCCGGCAGGCGCGGGTCTCCGAGGACGTAGGCGCGGGAGTACCGGTCCCGGTAGGGGGCGTACAGCCGCTCGACGAGGTCCGGCAGGCCGCGGGGGTCCCCGATGCGGTTCAGCGCCCAGCGGGCGTGGTCGCCGACGGTGCCCTCCAGGTACTCCTCCTCGCCCGGGTCGTCGAGGAGCGCGGCCAGTCCGTCGGCGTACGGCGCGGCCTCCGGGCCGAGGACGGCCAGGAGGTGCGCGGCCCGGTACCGTACGCCGTCGTCCGGGTCGGCGAGCAGCGCGCCCGCGAGCGGCAGCAGCGCGGCGGCCACGGACGGGCGGACCACGAGCAGCCGCCAGGCCTCGTCCAGCGCGGTCCGGCACAGCAGGGGGTCGCCGTGCTCGCGGGCCGCGCCGATGAGCCGGACGCAGAAGGAGAGTGCGGTCTCGGGGGCGTGTCCGAGGAGGGAGACCGCCCAGGAGACGACGCTCTCGCGGCCGAAGGCGTCCTCGACGGCCGGCAGGTACCAGACCGTCTCGAACCGGGGCCGGACGGCCGGGTCGGACAGGACGTCCACCAGCAGGTCCTGCTCGCGGACCGGCGCGTCGGGGTCGAACGCGGCCCAGGCGTACACGGCCGCGACCCGCATGACGGGGTCCCCCGTCCGCAGCACCCCGGTGACCGTTTCCCGCACCCGGTCGACCGCCCCGGCTTCTCCGGAGGCGGCCGCGGCGCCCCCCAGCGCGAGCAGCAGGGGCAAGCGCACCGTCGGGTCCGTCTCGGCGCGCCACCGCTCCAGGAGCGCGTCGGCGTCCTCGGCGAGGGCCAGGGCCTCCCTCCGCACCTCGGGCGCGGGGTCGGCGAGCAGCGCCGGGAACCGGGGGCGCTGGAGCCGCCACGCCGCGTGCCAGCCGGCGTCGACCAGCGCCGGATCGGCCCCGGCCGCCTCCTTCTGCGCGCCCGCCAGCAGTTCGACGAGCGCGGCCCGGGCGCCCCGGTCCGGATGGCGGGCGAGGGCGAGGCGGACGACGAACGGCAGCGCGGCGGTCGCGACGGAGGGCACCCGTCCCCTGCCCAGCCCGAAGCACTCGAACAGGGGGTGGCAGTCCTCCTCGGTCGCCGCGTCGCCCCTGCGCACCAGGCGGCGCAGGGCGCGCTTCGTCTCCCCGGGCGGGTGGAACTCGGTGGCGGGCTCCAGCAGTTCCCACCGGACCGCGTCCAGCTCCTCGAACGTCACTCCCGTCACGCCCGTCACATCTGTCACGCCCGTCATCCGCACCCCCGTGTGCACTCGCCCGTCGGTCCCCCGCCGGGCATCCTGTCACCGCGGGACGGTCCCCCGCGCGTTCCTTTCGGTCCGGTCGACCGCCGCGCGGACCACCGCGGCCAGTTCGACGGCGGTGGTGGACTCGGGGCCGCCGGTCAGGCGGCTGTGGGTGAAGGCGAAGGACAGGCCGCGGCGGTGGTCGGCGAAGGCGACGCTGCCGCCGCTGCCGTTGTGGCCAAAGGCCGGTTCGCCGCCCATCGCGGGCAGGTCGAGGAAGTAGCCCATGCCCTTGGCGACCGGCGCGCCGAGGATGCGGTCCGGCTCCGCCGTCTGGAGCGCGTACAGCCGGGGCAGGGCCTCGGCGGGGAGCAGGCGGACGCCGTCGACCTCGCCGAGCAGGGCCGCGTACATCCGGGCCGCCGCGCGGGCGGACAGGGTCGCGGCGGCGGGGAGGTCGGCGCGGAGGTAGTCCGGGCGGTTGGCGAGGGCTGCGGCGGGCCACACCCCGCGGTGCGGCAGGGCGAGGAAGAAGGGCGCCCCGGGCGGGATCTCCGCGAGCCGCTCCTCCCAGGAGCCCGCCACCAGGGGCACCACGCGGTGCGCCTGCTCCTCGGGCACGCCGTAGAGGAGCGAGTCGGCGATGCCCAGCGGTTCGGCGACGTGGGTCCGCAGCGCCTCCGCGACGGAGAGGCCGGTGACCCGGCGCACGAGCTCGCCGAGGATCCAGCCGAAGGTCCAGCCGTGGTAGCCGGTCGCGGTGCCCGGCTCCCACAGGGGTTCCTGGGCGGCGACGAGGGCGGCCATGCCGTCGAAGTCGAACAGCTCCTCGGCGGTGACGGCCGGCGGCAGCTGCGGCACTCCCGTGCGGTGGACCAGCGCGTCGCGGACGGTGGCGCGGTCCTTGCCGTGGGCGCCGAACTCGGGCCAGTACGCGCTGATGGGGGCGTCGGGGTCGAGCAGGCCGCGCTCGGCGAGGACGTGGACGAGGGTCGCCGTCACCCCCTTGCCGGTGGAGAAGCTGTGGAAGAGGGAGTCGGGGCCGACGCCGTCGCCCGCCCGGGCGTCGACGATCAGTTCGCCGTGCAGGTACGCGGCGACCTGCGCGCCCGTCTCCCGGCCGGAGTCGACCAGCGATCGGAGGACGCTCTCGACCTGTGCCTGCAGGTCCGCCATCGAGATTCCCCTCACCCGTTCGCCGGAGCAGTTCCCAGGACAGTGATCAAGCTGTCCTGGGAACGGTCCGGGCGTCAAGGCCCCCGGATGACGTGACGGCACCGGACCGGGCCGGGAAGCGGCGGGGACGGATCCCGGTCAGAACGCGCGTGCGGTCCCTCCGGGGTCCTTGCCGGGGGCGGGCGGGGCCACGACGATGTGCGCCGGGAAGCCGTACGTCCTCGATGGGGAGGCCGAGTTGGACGAGGTGACGACGCGGAGGAGCGGACGGTACGGGCCGGGTCCCGGGGCCCGGCCGGAGGGACGGACGGGAACGCGGGCGGCGGTGCGCGCGCTGGTCGCGGAGTCGTGGCGGCGATCCGAGCGGGCCCGGGTCAGCCGGGACGGGACGGCGCCCACGGAACTGGACGAGGAGGAGCTGGCCGCGTACCGGGCGGGGCATCCGCTGGCGGCGGCGATGCCGGTGATCCGGGAACTGCTGGGCGCGGACGCCCGGGACGGCGGGCACCTGCTCGCGGTGTGCGACGCGGGCGGACGGCTGCTGTGGGTGGAGGGCGACCCGGCGGCGCTGCGGCGGGCCCGGCGGATGAACTTCACGGCCGGCGCCGGATGGGCCGAGGCCGCGGCGGGGACGAACGCGCCGGGGACGGCGCTCGCCGTCGGCCGGCCGGTGCAGGTGATGTCGGCCGAGCACTTCCGGCGGCCGGTGCGGGCCTGGACGTGCGCGGCGGCGCCGCTGCACGATCCGCACAGCGGGCGGCTGCTCGGCGCGGTCGACCTCACCGGCGGCGAGGACCTCGCCCACCCGCACAGCCTCGGCCTGGTGCGGGCGGTGGCGCGGGCCGCGGAGGGCCGGCTGGCGCTGCTCACCCCGGCGCCGGGGCGGCCCCGGCTGACCGCGCTGGGCCGCGACGAGGCGGTGCTCGTGGTGGACGGGCGGCGGCTGCGGCTGAGCCGGCGGCACAGCGAGATCCTGGTGGTCCTCGCGCACCGCCCGGAGGGCGTGACCGGCGAGGAACTGCTGACCCACCTCTACGAGGACGGTTCGGTCACCCCGGTGACGCTGCGCGCGGAGCTGTCCCGGCTGCGGGCCCTGCTCGGCCCGGGACTGCTGTGCTCCCGCCCGTACCGCCTCGCCGGTCCGGTGGACGCGGACTTCGCGGCGGTCGACCGCCGGCTCGCCTCGGGGGCGGTGGCGGCCGCCGCCGGGGACTACGCGGGCCCGCTGCTGCCGGGATCGGCCGCGCCCGGGGTCGTACGGCTGCGGGACCGGCTGGCGGACCGGCTGCGGGCGGCACTGGTGGCACGGGCGGATCCGCTGCTCCTCGCCGACTGGGCGCACAGCGCGTGGGGCGAGGAGGACGTGGAGGTGTGGCGGGCGCTGTGCGCGGCGGTGCCGGCGGCGCAGGCGGCGCCCGTACGCGCCCGGCTGGACGCCCTGGAGGCGGAACTGTCCGCGGGCACGGCGGAGTTGCGGCGCCCGCTCCTTCCCGCGGGCGCGGGGCTCCCGGGGCGTCCGCCCCTCGCCCCGGGAGCCCCGTCGCGCCCGCTCCGCTCCCCCGCAACGGGCTTGCAACGTCCGCTTCCGCACACTCGGCGGTGAGGGCGCGCCGGCCGGGACGCCGGACGCGCCCGCCGACCCGTCCAGCCCGACCCGTCCGACCCGCAGGGAGGTCTGCCGATGACCCGTTACGCCGCACCCGGCACCGAGGGCGCGCTCATGGCGTACCAGCCGCGCTACGACCACTGGATCGGCGGCGCGTACGTCGCCCCGGCCGGCGGCCGGTACTTCGAGAACCCGAGCCCCGTCGACGGCAGGCCGTTCACCGAGATCGCCCGGGGCACCGCCGAGGACGTCGAGCGGGCCCTGGACGCGGCGCACGCCGCCGCCCCTGCGTGGGGGCGCACGTCGCCGGCCGAGCGGGCGGGGGTGCTGCTGCGGATCGCCGACCGGATGGAGGCGAACCTGGAGGCGCTGGCGGTCGCGGAGACCTGGGACAACGGCAAGCCGGTCCGGGAGACCCTGGCCGCCGACATCCCCCTCGCCATCGACCACTTCCGCTACTTCGCGGGGGCGCTGCGGGCGCAGGAGGGCGCGCTCAGCCAGCTCGACGAGGACACCGTGGCCTACCACTTCCACGAGCCGCTGGGGGTCGTGGGGCAGATCATCCCGTGGAACTTCCCGATCCTGATGGCGGTGTGGAAGCTGGCGCCCGCGCTCGCGGCGGGCAACGCGGTCGTGCTGAAGCCGGCGGAGCAGACCCCGGCGTCGGTGCACCACTGGCTGAGCCTGGTCGCGGACCTGCTGCCGCCGGGCGTGGTGAACGTCGTCAACGGCTTCGGGGAGGAGGCCGGCAAGCCGCTCGCCTCCTCGGCGCGGGTCGCGAAGATCGCCTTCACCGGCGAGACGTCGACGGGCCGGCTGATCATGCGGTACGCCTCGGAGAACCTGAAGCCGGTGACGCTGGAGCTGGGCGGCAAGTCGCCGAACATCTTCTTCGACGACGTGTGGGCGGCGGACGACGACTTCCGCGACAAGGCCCTGGAGGGCTTCACCATGTTCGCCCTCAACCAGGGCGAGGTCTGCACCTGCCCCTCGCGGGCCCTCGTCCAGCGCGGCCACTACGGCGAGTTCCTGGAGGCGGCGATCGCCCGCACGGAGGCGATCGTCGCGGGCCACCCGCTGGACCCGGCGACGATGATCGGCGCGCAGGCGTCGGCGGAGCAGCTGAAGAAGATCCTCTCCTACCTGGAGATCGGCCAGCGGGAGGGCGCGAAGATCCTGACGGGTGGTCAGCAGGTGGGCCACGGCGGCGATCTGGAGGGCGGCTACTACATCCAGCCGACGATCTTCGAGGGCGACAACCGCATGCGGATCTTCCAGGAGGAGATCTTCGGCCCGGTCGTCGCGGTGACCTCCTTCACCGACTTCGACGACGCGATCCGCACGGCGAACGACACCCTGTACGGCCTCGGCGCCGGCGTCTGGACCCGCGACGCCAACACCGCCTACCGCGCGGGCCGCGCCATCCAGGCGGGCCGCGTCTGGACGAACTGCTACCACGCCTACCCCGCCCACGCCGCCTTCGGCGGCTACAAGCAGTCGGGCGTGGGCCGGGAGAACCACAAGATGATGCTGGAGCACTACCAGCAGACGAAGAATCTGCTGGTGAGCTACTCGCCGAAGAAACTCGGCTTCTTCTAACGGCACGAAAGCAGGCGCCTGACCTGGGAGTTTCTCCGGGTCAGGCGCCTGCTGGAAGCGCCCGACTCTTCTCTTAGGGGAAGCGTCGAAATATCTCTCTTCTCCCATTTCATCCCACCCGCATCCCAGTCCTGACCAGCGGTTCCGGGCCATACACGGGCCAGATTGCGGCTCAGCCCTTGAGGCTGCTGTCCTCGCTGCGCCGATTCCACTCCTGCATCGACTCCTCGATGAGCCGGTTGGAATGCTCCTGAAGACCGTCCAGGAACTTGGCGTAGTACTGGAAGAGCACTTGGATGCTCTGGCCATCCCTGCGTGCGCATTCGGCAGGATCCACGCCGGAGTGCAGCCAGAACGAGATTCCGGCGTGTCTGAGGTCATAAGGCCTCTTGGCGAGGAGCGTCGGCTGCTCATTGGGAGCCAGGGCCTTCTTACGCGCCCGCTCCCACGTCTTACCATAGGCCGCTGCGTCAACGTAGCCGTCGGCCGCATTGCGAAACACTCGGCCATCGGGCGCAACGCCGAATCTGTCGATGTGATTTCGCAGCGTGTGCACGAACGACGGCGGTATCGGCACGGGACGCGTGGCCTTGACGGGTCGCCTCTTCAAAGAGTGCACTTCGTGGACCGCGCCATCGTCCGTCCACTCCTTGCCAGCTGTAACGACGCCTCCGCTCAGGTTGAGCATGCCCCAGCCCGTCTTCGGCAGATGACACTGTGAGATCTGCAGGTGGATGACCTCTGCTGGACGCATGGCCGCGTAGTACATGCAGCCGAAGAACGCCTCAAGGTGCGGGCCGCGTCCTTGCTGCTTGCCCACAGCAGTCAACAGGCGGGCGACCTGGGTCGGGTTCGGCACGCAAGCTGGGTCTACTTCCTCACTCACCCCAGGAGCCTGCCACTTCACCCTGGCGAGGGGATTCTCCACGAAGTATCCCTTGTCAACTGCGGCTCCGAGGACCTCACTGAAGGCGGACCGCTTCCGCAAGGCGGTCTTGGCCGCAGCAGCCTCACCATCGATCTTACGACCGAGCGCGTCCAACGCCCTTCGCAGGACGTCTGGTTCCGTCAGCTCGCTGACGGGCAAGGAATGCCTCTGCATCCAGTCGAGGGCATGCTGCCATTCTGCAGATGGCTCACTCCCCCAAGCACGCTTATTGAACGCCCACGAGTACAGCGCTCGTCTCAAAACCCTCGGCTCCGAGTAGCGGACGTTGGGCCCAACCAGCGCGGGCGTGATGGTAGCAAGTGCATCAGCGAGGGTACGACGAGTGTTGCCAGGCGTTCGGCCCCACCGCTCGTCGATGTAGGCATGAGCCAGGTTGTACCAGGTGGTCCGCTGCCTGATAGCACGGATCTCAGAAGCCGGCAGACCAGTCTGCTCGTCGAACGCCTCGCCGTCGCGCGCCGCTGTCATGAGCTTCGCGCGCCGGCTCTCGGCCAACCCCTTGGTAATGAAGGACTCCGACCGCTCCCGGCCGTTGACCGTCCATCGAACCTCGAACGGCTTGCGACGCTTCGACCGCTCTCGGATGTCCCAGAAACGGACCTTGTAACTCATCGCCATTCAGGCGTGTCCCTTTCGCACGCCTGCCACCAGGCGTCCAGGTCGGCACGACGGCAACGGAGCTCGCCGTTCGGCAGCTTGATCATTCGAGGAGCCTGGTTGCGCGCACGCAGACGGTAGAACGCCGACGGACTCATACGAATCTCCGCCAGGACCTCAGCGAGTTTCAGCGCAGGGGGACGAGACATTTCTTCCTTTCAGCCGGGGACAGGAAGGGCTGCACAGGTGCAGGTCACAAGAGAGCACTGCGCAGTCCTGGGATAGAGCGTCCGCCGGCTGCACCACCACGCACGGCCGATGCGGACGAACATCAATTGTCGCGAGGATCACCGGTTAGGCTAACCGGCAATCATGGGCTATGTTGCGCTGCACTCCGGGCCACTGCGGCGCCCCCCTCGTGACGCTCGGGCGCTGTCATCCTGCGATGTGGTAGACCCGTCCACCTGACGATTCGCACTCCACAACACAAACAAGAAGGCCGTCCGTCTCAAGTCGCGCGAGGCTACGCGCGACGATCCGCTCCGGGCTTTCAAGGGAGCGAGCCACCTGCTCAAAATCGACTCCGGGGTGCCTAGCGACGTAGGCAAGAACAAACCGATCCCGACGGTAGTCGCATTGTATAAAATCCTCTCCGATCAGCCCGGCAACGCTCACACACAGAAATAGGCCGTTCGCTACGCCCGAGAAATCATGTCGCGCTTGAGATATCACGGCCTGCAGCGCACCGAGGGCGAACAGGAGAGGACAAGCAGCTCGGATGAGCAACGAAACATTTGTCAAAATTCCCCCAAGAGTCATCCACGCGAGAATCACAGATAAGTGGGCCGGATCTATAGGTTGACATCCGTCCGCAGCAATTTCCACCCCTCATCCCGAAGATTCGTCTGCCGTGAGCGATATAGGGACCGACCTCATTTCACCGGGCGATATCCAAAGAAGCCGACGCTCACGGAGATCAACAGGACGACTCCGAAACCCCCAGCAGCATCTGGAAGGCAGCCAGCAACACGGACAGCCAGTTACGGCAGCACCGTCCCTCAGGCATCCCCTCGATCTCGCCTTGAAGCTGGACGCCAAGGACAGCCTCCGGGCAACGAGAGCGCGTAGAGCACTACTCGCCGGCCGTGCGCGGTCGCCGCTGCCCGTGCCGACGTCGGCACGATGCCCTCCAGCTACTCCTGGAAGAAGGTAGGTGGCCCCAGACAGCTCAGCGGTACCAGTCGAGGGGTTCCGCTGCGGACGTACCGTCGGAAAGGGCCGCGTCCGTCAGTTGGAACCGCTGTCGACGGTCGCTGGCCGGTTCCTGCCAGGTGATGACGGTGCCGGCAGGCCAGCTGCTGGCGAGCAGGACCGCGTGGCCGTCCGGAGCCCGTTCACCAATCAGGGTGTATGTGCGAGCCGATCGCGCCGCTTCCGCGCATCCACCCGGCGCGATGCCGCACCGGGCACCCCGACGGCCGCGGACCCATGCGGCGAGAGCAACGGCCATAACTACGGCGCAGCCCCCAAGGTCTGCCGACATCGCTGCACCGAGCGGACGCTGACCCTCAGATCCTTGGCGATCGCCGAGCTCACCTCCCCCTAACGAGCTGGTGCGTGATAGCGGCTGATGCGTCGTTGCTGGTGGCTGGCATGATCCAGGTGTGACGATCATGGTCGACCGGACGGTTCTCGCGCATCAGTTCTTCACGGGCATCTCTCGGCATCATCTCGCCTGCCTGGCTCAGGAGTTGGCCGGGCCGTGGCAGGCAGGTGTCGAAGGGCGCCGTCATGAAGCACGCGGCGGGGCCAGGAGACGGGCCGCGGGGGCCGGCGCCCGACATCAACTGGTCTTCGTTGACCGCCTGGTCGCCACCCTGATTCATCTGCGGCACGATCTGCCGCACTCTGTTCTCGCCTTGCTGTTCGGTGTCGACCGCTCCACCGTCACCCGGGCCGTCGGGGAGATACGAGCGCTTCTGGCCGAGAGGGGATGCGCGGTCCCCGACCGCCCTGGCCTGCGGCTGCGGGCCCTGGCCGATGTGTTCGCCTATGCCCAGGCCGAGGGCGTCGAGCTGAGGCTGGATGCGACCGAGGTCCAGGTCCGCAGGCCTGTGGCAGGCCACGGCGGACGACGCGCGTTCGTCTCGGGCAAGAAGAAGCAGAACACGATGAAGACCACCGTCGTCGCCGACTCTCAGAGCCGCACGCTCTGGACCGATGCCCTGCGACCTGGCCGGATGCACGATGCGACCGCCGCACGCACCGAGGGCATCGGCGTCTGCTTCCAGCACTTCCCCGACATGGAGGTTCTCCTGGACGACGGATGCCTCGGCCTCCGCCGCGACCACCCCGGCAAGGCGATCACACCACCCAGGAAGCCGAACAAGATCGCCCTTCCGCAGGTGCACGCAGCCAGAGAGGAAGTCCGGCACCGCCACTCATCGAAGCGCATCACCGTCGAGCACGCGCTTGCCGACCACAAACGCTGGAAGCAGCTGACCCGCTGGACCCACCGCCGCGAAGCTCTGCCCGCCACCTACCGGGCCATCGTCGGCCTCGTCTCCGACCGCACCGCCCACGCCTGACCACGACCCCGATCAGGCAAACACGACTCCATCGCTATCACGCACCAGCTCGTAAGCCGCGGCCCACGGCCGGACGCCGGCCGTCGTGCTTGCTGCGTGGGTAGGGTCGAGTCATACAGCCCAAGGAGGAGCAGCCGAATGGCGACTGAGATCGTGATCGCGCAGACGACTATCGATGACGAGGAGAAGGCGAAGGCCCTCGCGCTGGGGCCGGTCGAGGCTCGTCTGGCGGCCTGCGCACACATCGACGCCCCCTTCACCGCGGTCTACCGCTGGAAGGGCAAGATCGAGACGGCCACAGAGTGGCGCATCTCCTTCAAGACGACGACGGAGCGCCTGCCAGAGCTGGAGGCGTGGGTATCGGATCAGCATCCGTACGAGGTGCCTGAGTGGATCACCCTGCCGGTTACCGGCGGCTCTGCCGCTTACCTGTCCTGGGTGGCCGACGAAACCACGACGGCCTGACGCGGGCTGGGGCCTCCGTCCGCCCTGCAGTGGGTGGACGGAGGTTCAGGCCGTGAGCTGACAGAGGTGGTAGGCCAGATCACGCTCGCCCATGGGGAGCAGCGACGCCACCACCCGGGCTCGTTCCTTGCCCATCGTGTTCGGCTTCGCGAGGGCAGCGGCCACAAACTTCCGCGAGACGTCGAGCCCCTGGTCCAGGCTTCCTCCTCTGAGCAGCGCAACAGCGAGATCCCCGAGGACGACGACACCGCCGTCCGGCAGACTGCTGCCGAGGCGAGCGACTGCGTCGTCTGCAGTGGTCGACAGCTCCGATCGCCGTAGCTGCCCGTAGACGGACAGCGTCAGCGAATCCATCCGGTAGGGGGTCACGAAGCGGACCCACGGCTGCTCACGGGTGTGGTCGGCGAAGTCATACGCGAACCGGGCGCGCTCCAGGGCCTTGAGGGCTTCGCTGGAATCCCCCAGGAGAGCAGCTTCCTCCGCGTACCGTCCGTGCACCCACGCCGTGGCCGTCGCGTTTCCGCGCCCCCGTACGTCCTGCGCGGCCTGGCGTAGGAGGCCGAGCTTGCGCTGAGAGGGGCGGTCTCCGTAGCTGGCGTACGTGAGCGCGAGCGCGCGCAATGGTGGGTGACCGGCCGACGCGGCGCACTCCGCAGTCACCTTGTAATAGGAATTGGCTCTCGTGTGTTCTCCGAGATCCCAGGCAACCCAACCGGCGAGCGCCGCTGTCTCTCCGGCCGCGATGGTGAGCGCGCGTTCGTGCTCGCCGGCGTGCGGTAACGCCGCCGTGATTGCGTCGAGGTGTGACTCGACCTTGTGTTGCAGGAGCCGGGCGCTCAGGTCGAGCTCTTGGACGTGTAGGTCGGCAGCACGCTCGATCAATGCGTTCGCGGAGATCTCATCGACTCGTGTTCCTCGCCGGAGGGCAGTAGCAAGTCGGCCCCAGGGTTCAGCGGCAGCCGCAGTGACTCCGGCGACTGCGCCCTCCAGTAGCATGCGACGCTTCATGTCCTCCTCGTGTTCTCTACGGCGACGAGCCTGAGCTCGTCTGGTGCGGGCTCCTTTCGCCTCTCTCAGCAACTCCTCGTAGGGCACCCCACAGGCAACGGCAATGTACCCGAGGGTGTGGTTTGTCGGGATGGTCTCGCCGTGTTCGTACCGGCTGATCTCACGGCGCGTGACCGTGACCCGGCCGGAGACAGCGTTGACCGCATCGGCCTGCTGTTCCTGTGTCCTACCGGACTTCTTCCGAAGTTGCAGGAGAAGTAAGGCGAACGGATCTTCCATGAGTGTGACCTCTGTCCGTGGGCGGAAGCCCATCATGGCGTCATCTCCCCCTGCAATTTCCCCCCTTGACAGATTTTTCCCCCGTCAGGTTCCCCTGTTCCCGGATCCTGTCCAGCGGTGCGATGGGGGGCATGACCAGGCTCCAGGAGGCACCACCACCCGGCGGAGACAGAGACTCCGCGTCCATGACGCACGTACCGGCTGCGATGAGAGTCGACCGCGAGCACACAGACACTCGCGGTGCTCTCGGCCGCATCCTCAGAAGCGCCCGCACGCGGGGGGTGCACCGCTCCAAGGCCGACGCGCCTCCGGTCGGCCGGCCCCTGCACCAGTTACGTCGACGCCTCAACCACAACGGCTTGACCCGAGCTGCTGAAGGCACACGTGCGGCTCGCGTTGTCCTGTACGTCCGCACCTTTCACGGGGAAGATCCCGGCCCGGTGTTCTCCCAGCTTCAGGACATAGCCGCCCGGAAGGGCTGGGCTGTGGCCTACCTGCATCACGACCAACTCCCCTTCGGCGGCAACCCCAACGTGCCCCCGGACGAGTGGCCTGGCTGGGTAGCTGCGAAGAACCAGATCAAGGGTGGCTTCGCCGATGGTGTCCTCGTGCCGAACCGGCACCACATCAGCACCGACGTTGCCGCGTACATCCGGGAACTCGAATTCGTCGGGTACCGCAATGGCTTCACCTGGCTGCTGGCCTCCGAGTCCGAACCCTGAAGGAGTCCGCTGCGATGGCTTGATCAGAAGGGGATCGGCTGGCGGCAGATTGCCGCTCAGATTGCCTTCGTAATCACTGTCGGAACTCTCGTCCTCTGTCTCCTGCTCAGCACTACCTCCCCTTGAGAGGAACGCTCGTGTCCCCGCTCGTCCATCGCCTCCCTGGCCAAGTCCTGGCGGCGATCACGCCCCGCGCGTCCGCCCCGTTGCAGGTGGACCTGTTCCGTCCGAAGGACGGTCCCGTCCACGACAAACTCGCCCGGCACCTCAGGCCCGCGCCCCTCTCGGACGGCACCGAGCCGCAGCAGGAGGTCCAGGCGTGAAAGCACCCGCCCCGCGCCGTCCCCAGGACCTCTGGGCCAGCATGTGCTCGCTCACCGACACAGGGTTCACCCCGATCTCAGAAGAAGAAGTCCGCCTCTTCCAGAGCCATTCCGGAGCCGCGCCGGGCCAGACCGTCGTGGACATCGGCACAGGCACCGGGGAGTGGGCGTGCGAGATCGCCCGCCTGGGGCTGGCCGTCGCCGGCTACGACAGCGACGGCGCCGTGATCGAGTGGGCCCGGGAGGTTCACACGGAGCACACCGCCCGCCTCCACTTCGCCCGGCACGACTTCACCGCCGGCGCGATCCCGGCCAGTCTCCGCCCCGGGAGCGCCGACATCGTGTCCTGCCGACACTCCCTCCACCTCATGGACGTCCCGCGCCTGATGACCGACATCCGCCGGTGGCTGCGCCCGGACGGCGTCCTCCACGTGACCACGTCCGTCTCGGACGTCCGCGCGGCCGGCTTCCCCGACGCCCAAGTCCGCGCCCTCGCCCAGGGATGGCGCGAGCACCACCAGTACACCGTCGACCCCCATCAGCAGGTCATCGCCGTCGTCCTGCGTGGGCCCGGCGGCTGATCTGCCCCGCCTTCCCGACCATCCGCGGCGCCGTGCCGCGCCCCGATCTCCTGGTACATCGGCATGGGATTGACGCGCCGCCTCCCGGGTGCCGGTCCGGCGTACGAGGACCCTCCTGGAGGAACCCCGTCGTGTGTAGCCACGTCCCCCGCTGTCCCGCCGCCGACTCCAGCGACCGTGAGGCGGCCCTGCCGGTGGCCCCCCACCCGGAGCAGGGCTGGAGCCTGCTGTGCAACGGCGTCCTGCTCTTCGAGGACACCGGCGAGCTGCTGCCGGACGGGACGATCGTCCCGCCGCACCGGCCCGAGGAGGCCCTTCGTGCCGCCTGAGACTCTGCCCATCGAGTTCTTACGGGCGGCGGCCGAGCACCAGGCCCCTGAAGCCCAGCTGCACGCGCTCCACCTCGCTATGGTCCGCGCGCACGTGACGGCGCTTCCCGCCGGGACGAAGCTGCCGACGCTGGCGGATCTCTCGGCGGTCCTCGGCATCACCGAGACGTCCCTCACGTCCGCTCTGAGGCGGCTGGACCTCGAAGGCGAGATCGCCTACAGCTACCGGGGCCACCGCTACCGCCTGGGCCCTGGAGAGCAGCACCCGTTCGACGTCGCCCTCGACCGGTCCGTCCGCGACGGCATCCGGGAGGGCAAACACCGGCCGGGCGACGCGCTTCCCACCGGCATCCTCGCCCAGCGGCACGGCCTGGACATCGAGGCGGTCCCCCGGGCGCTGCGCGGCGTCATCCGGGACGACCTTGTGACCGACCGAGATGGCCCTGCCGGCCGCGCCTTCTACGTCCGCGACCCGCAGGAAGCCGTCCTGGACCAGGTCCGCGCCTCCCTCTAGATCTCCGCGGCCTGCCGAAGAGCAGTCGCGTGCCGCCCGCCCGCGACCGATGCCACGGCACCGTCCCGCGCTCTCTCCCAGTACCAGATCCCCCCCCAGCAACCCGACCCACGGAAGGCCGAATCATGAAGCTCAGCCACGCCATCGCCTTCGCCGCCGGAGCGACCGTCTTCGCCTCTCTGGGTGCCGAGCGCCGGCACCAGGAGCGCCAGGACCTCGCCGACAAGCACCACAGGGAGGCGATCCAGCGCGCCGCCGAGCGGCACGGCGAGGAAGCCGCGCTTTCCAGGCTCCAGCACCAGCAGCGGCTCCAGCTCGGCGTCGCGGCTCTGCACCAGCGGCTGCTCGCCGACATCGCGACCGACCCCCAGCACCAGGAGATCTGGGCCAAGGACGACAGGTCTGCCGAGCAGATGGCCGAGTACGTACGGGTCAACCGGCAGATCAGTCTCACCCAGACCGTCTACGAGCTGGGGCTGTGCGACCTGGACGAGCTGGGCGTGCGGGCCCGCGCCCTCATGGAGCGTCCGGCCGTCCGCCCCTTCTGGACCGCCACCCGGGACTTCCGCTCCCAGGAGTCCCAGGGTCCAGAGAGCCGCGAGTTCGTGGAGGTCCTCGACTACGCCCACGTCACGATCTCCGCCCAGACCTCCGAGAAGACGCCCGCGGATGCCTGACCGGGGCAGCCGGAGGAAGCCCCGCAAAGAACCGCTGCCCAAGGGGCCCGAACGGACACGGGTCGCCGCCGAGCTGCGCGAGCTGTACGAGGAGGGCATCACGATCCGCAGCATCGCCGCAGTGACGGACTGGTCGTACAGCACCGTCCACCGGCTCCTCACCGAGGCCGGACCGAAGTTCCGCCTGGCCCAGGGGAGGCGCTGACTACCCACAGCCCTCTGCGTGAGGGGAGGTTGAGCCCCCTCACACGCAGCGTCGCCAGCAGGAGAAGGGAGGGAGCGGGTGAGCGCGGCACATCGAGCGAAGCGAGTTCGTCAGGAACGGGGCGGACGTCCGTCCTGTAGGTACAAGGCAGTGCCGGTGATCAGGGCTTCGCGGACGAGTCGGAGGCGAGCGGCCTGGGCCGTACCGATCAGCGGCTCCCACTCCTCCACGCTGCGAAGCTCCCAGGCGTCGTGCTCATCGGACAGCGTGACCTTGAAGCCCTCGCGTTCGATGCACGGCCCCCGGAAGAGAAACTGGGCGTACGGATCGAGTCCGTCCGGCCGGTACCAGTCCACCCCCAGAAGCCCGGGGGAGCCGTCGAGCTGGTGCCCGGTCTCCTCGACCACCTCACGGACTGCGGCCTGCCACGGGTCCTGACCGTGCTCGACGGTCCCCCCGGGAAGCTGCCACGAGTCCTCGTAGGTGGCGTGCAGCAGCAGCAACCGGAACTCGGCGTCGTAGAAAACGACCGCCGCGGCTGACGTGCTGCGCGCCATCGAGCCCAGCCACTCCTCGTAGGTGGGCTGTTGCGCCGCCATCTCGCTCCACTCTCCCGTCTGGTCCACCACCTGTCGTACCGAGCCTGCCACGGCGACGCCGAAATGACCGGCGGACGCCCCTGAGTTGAAGGAGTTCATCGTGGAATTCCACTACGACGTCGTGATAGCCGGCGCCGGGCCCGCGGGCCTCGCCTGCGCTCAGACGCTCCAGACGCGTGCGCCCCACCTGCGGGTGCTCCTCCTCGAAGCGGGGCGGACCTTCCGCAGACGCCCCTGCCCGGTGGACCGCGGGCTGCGGTGCACGGGGTGCGGCGGAGTGTGCAACGTGATCTCTGGCTTCGGCGGGAGCATCCACTACGGCGACGGCGCGAAGCTCAGCCTCCTGCCCTCGGGACGCAGGCTGATCACCCACTTCGGGGAGGAGACTGCGCAGAGCCTGTGCGCGGAGGCGTACGCCTGGCTCACCTCGGGTCTCCCGCAGCCGCCGGCCCTGGCCGGAGAGGGCCTGTCCGAGCGGGCCGTGTCCTCGTTCAGCGACTTCGGTCTCTCGATCCGCGAGTACCCGGTCGCCGTCGTCGGCGAGCGGGACCTCGAACGGATCATCGAGACCTGTCACGACGGGCTGCGTGCCGAGTGCCTGCACATGAGCGAGCTCACGGACGCCCAGCCGCACCGCGACGGCGGGATGACGGTCACGGTGAGGACCCACCACGGGGTGAAGGAGGTGCACGCCGGGCATGTCGTGCTCGCCACCGGCCGCCGGGGGGTGACGGCCACCACGGCGTTGCTGCGGCGGCTCGGTGTGCCGATGACGCCGCCGGACCTGTCCGTGGGGGTCCGGTTCGAGATGGACGCGCGTCTGCTCGCCGAGATCGGCACCGAGCACCCCGACCTGAAGATCAGCCAGCGGGACACGGCCGTCACCCACAAGGTGAAGACGTTCTGCTTCTGCGGCGGCCCGAACGGCGGCCGGCTGAAGTTCACGCACTACCACGACGCCTTCGGCCCGGCGGTGATCACGCTGGACGGCCACGAGACGACCGACCGCCTCCCCTCCAGCCGACCGCTCGCGGCGAACTTCGGCCTCTTGTGCCAGGTCCAGGGCCGGGGCAACGCCACGCAGGCGCAGGAGTCGTTCCTCAGCACTTACCGCAAACTCGCGGACGGTCGGCCGTTCACCCAGACCCTGGGCAGCTTCTTGGACCGGTCCTCGCAGACACGGCCCTGGCCCGAGCTGGAAGCGAGCCTCCCCTACCAGCCGTCCGTCCTCGACCTGGTCACCGGCCCCGTCCACGAGTTGTTCACCCCGGAAGAGCACGCGAGCCTGACCGCGGGACTCGACCGCGTCCTGGGGTCCATCCTCAAGCACGCGGACCAGGCGGTCTCCGTCCGCGAACTGGCCGAACAAGTCCTCGTCGTCGCCCCGGAGATCGAGTTCGTCTGGGAACAGCCCGCGCTCGACGCCGGGTGCCAGGTGCCGGACCTCCCGGTGTACGTCGTCGGGGACGCGGCGGGGATCGCCCAGGGCATCGTGCAGGGCGCGATGATGGGCACGGCAGCCGCGCGGACGATCGCCGCCGAAGAGCTGGCCGCCCCTGCCGGAGCGGACCGGTGAAGCGCGCGGTCGCCGGGACGCCGGACAGCCTGTATCCGCCGGGTGCACTCGCCTTGCCCGTGAATCCCGCCCTTCCGGCGCCGCGTCTGGCAGCAGCACCGGCCGAGCGGACCAACGAGGGGCACTACCGGGCCTACTACGGCCCCAACGTCCGGGCGGAGTACATCGTGAAAGGCTGCGCCGACCGGGTCGCCGTCATCGACAAGGCGTGGCCGCACACCCTCTCCGACGTCATGCTCCTGGTCGCCAGCGATCAGGGCCGGCGGACCAGCGTCGAAGACGCCCCCGACGCGGTGCTGGCCGCTCTGCTCGCGGGCGCCGTGGCGTACACCGACCACGTCTCCGACCCGGAGACGGCGCGGGCTTTCGGGCTCGACGGCGGACAGCTCACCATCGGCTGGAACCATGACCGGACGCTCGACCGGGACAACGGCCAGTGGTGGGACAAGGCGATGCACTGGCACCTCAACCTGTACCCCCGGGAGGTCCGGGCGGCCGTGCGGACGGTTCCGCTGGGGGAGATCGCCGACGTGGAGCTCCGCCGGTCGCTGGTCGATCCCGTCGCCTACCTCTCGCAGCACGTGGTGCGCGACGCTCTCAGGAGCTTCACGCTGCCCGCGGGGTGCCGACTCCTTCCGATCAGCTCGCACCGTGACGCCACCCGCCGGCTCCCGGTCGGCTTCAAGCTGCTCCTGCCCGGGTGGCCCTTCCTGTCCACCCCGGAGTGCCGACACCTCCTGCGGGCCCTGCACCAGGCGACCGAGCACGCCTACCGGCAGGTGCGGCACGCCTTCACCGGCTCTCCGGAGCCCACGCCTCCGTGGACCCGGCCGGCGCTCCTTCCTCCCGATCAGGTCGGTGAACAGCTCGATCGCCTGACGTGGCTCTCGCCGGTCTCCCGCAACGCGCTGATGCGGCTGCGGAGCGTGCTGCGCGACGTCACCGACCGGGAACTCCACCTGCTCCAGGAGCGCCGGTCGTTCGCCAACCGGTGCCTGACCCTGGCCGACCTCAGCTACAACATCACGCTGTTCACCCCCACCCTGGTCGGGCCCGGTCTGCCCCAGTCCCGCTCGGTCATCCTCGTGATGCAGTTCAAGCTGTTCAGCTACGTGGGGCACGCCCCCGCCGTCGGCGGGGCCGTCGCCTCCGTCATCGACCGGCACCACGGCCCCGTGATGGACGACGCCCTCCTCGCCCGCCGCCGTGCCTTCCAGGACGCCTACCTCGCCCGTCTGGGCACCGTCCTGCCCACCCTGCCCGCCACTCCGGAGGTGTCCCGGTGATCGACCCCGAAGTCCTCAGCTTCTACAACCTCGGCCTTGAGCAGGAACGCCTCCAGGACCCCCGCCGCTCGGTGGAGCTCCGGCGCACCCTCGACATCCTCGCCCGCCACCTGCCCCCGCCGCCGGCCACGGTCCTGGACATCGGCGGCGGCCCCGGGGCCTACGCCCTGCCCCTGGCCGAGGAGGGTTACCGCGTGACTCTGGTCGACCCGGTGCCCCTGCACGTCGAGCAGGCCCAGCGCGCTTCCGGGCAGCAGGACCGGGGACTGCACCGCGTCCTCCTGGGCGATGCGCGGAACGTCCCTGTGGACGAGCAGCACGATGCGGTGCTCTTGCTCGGGCCGCTCTACCACCTCACCAGCGAAGAGGACCGGGCGCGCGCCTGGCGGGAGGCTCACCGCTGCCTGCGTCCCGGAGGCGTGGCCGTCGCGGTCGCGGTGTCCCGCTTCTACGCCGGCTGGCAGGCTCTCGCGGCGGACAACATGCCGCTGCCCGGAGTCGCCGAGGGACTGGCGGACCTGATGGTCACCGGGGAGTACCGCAACCCGAGCGGCGAAGCCCGGCTGTGGACCACGGCCTACTTCCACACCCCCGACGAGCTCGCCGCCGAGGCCAGCGCCGCCAGGCTCACCGTGCGGTCCCTCATCGCAGTGGAGGGCCCGGCCAAACTCCTGGGTGACGTCGCGGACCGCATGGCCGACCCTGCGCGTCGTCAGCACGTTCTCGATGTCCAGCGGCAGATCGAGGAGGAGCGCAGCATCCTGGGCATGTCGCAGCACATCATCGTCGTCGCCCAGCGAGCGGAGACCTCATGAGCCCGGAGCACGCCGAGACCAACGCGATGCTCATCGCCGTCTCGCGGTGGATCGACAGCGCCCCGGCCAACCAGGGCCGCGCTCCCGAAGCACTCCTGTGGGGCCGCGTCGCCAAGGTGGGTGAAGAGGCCGGCGAGGTGATCGCCGCACTCGTCGGGGCCCTCGGCCACAACCCGCGCAAGGGCGTGCACGACACCATGGAGCACGTCGAGTACGAACTGCTCGACGTCACGATGACCGCGCTGTGCGCAGTCGCTCATCTCCGCAGCCCCTGTGGCGGGACGCCCGACCTTCTCGGCCTCCTCCAGCAGCACATCCGTACGGTGCACGAACGCTCCGGCGCCCCTGCCGAAGCGCCTCAGGAAACCGAATAACCGAAACGAATCCCCGTAAGTCGGCTGTCTACCTGCACAGTTCGAGGGGCGAGGGCCCTGGTCGGTAACCTGCCGGAATTCGGCAGCCTGCCGCCTGGGGCCCTCTTCCCCAGCCGACACACGGACACGGGAAGTGAACATGCGGAACATCACGGTCTTCGGCGCCGGGTACATCGGCCTCGTGACCGGCGCGTGCCTCGCCGAGCTGGGGCACACCGTCGTCGTCCGGGACATCCAGGCGGCACGCGTCGCCGCCCTCCGCCGGGGTGAGGTGCCGATCTACGAACCGGGCCTCGCAGAGCTGATGGAGGCCAACGCCGGCCGGCTGAGCTTCGCCCTGGACGCGAGGGAAGCACTGGAGCACGCCGAAGTCGCCTTCGTGTGCGTGGACACCCCGCCCACGCCCTCCGGCGACGCCGACCTCTCGCGCGTCTGGTCCGTCATCGAGGACCTGAAGAACGCTCCGCGCCTGACGGCCGTCGTCATGAAATCGACCGTCCCCGTGGGCACCGGCGACCAGGTACGCGCCGCGCTCGACGCGGCAGGACTCGATCACGTCGGCTACGCCTCGAACCCGGAGTTCACCGCCGAAGGACGGGCCATCGGAGACTTCATGAACCCCGATCGCATCGTGATCGGCGCCTCCGACCCCACCACCGCCCACCTGATCGCCGACCTGCACAAGGGCATCGCCGGTCCGGTCGAGACTATGAGCGTCGCCTCCGCCGAGATGGTCAAGCTCGCGTCGAACGCCCTTCTCGCCACGAAGATCACGTTCATCAACGAGATCGCGGCCGTGTGCGAAGCGACCGGCGCCGACGTCGAGGAGGTCGCCGCCGCCATCGGGATGGACCACCGTCTCGGCCCGCACTTCCTCAAGGCCGGCCTCGGCTACGGCGGAAGCTGCTTCCCCAAGGACTCCCGCGCCCTGCGCGCGATGGCGTCCAACAGCGGCCTGCCGTTCCAGCTCCTCACCACCGTCATCGACGTCAACGACCTCCAGCCCAGGCGGGCCATCGCCCGGCTCAAGGAAGAACTCGGCGGTCTCCGTGGACGCCGGATCGCTCTGCTGGGCCTCACCTTCAAGGCCGGCACCGACGACATGCGGGAAGCCCCGAGCGCGATCATCGCCTCCCGGCTCGTGTCCGAAGGAGCCACCCTCACCGGCTGGGACCCCATGGCCCGGCTGCGCGACGAAGCCCCGTGGAACCGGCTGGAGCGCGCCGAGACCGTGATCGAAGCGGTCACCGGCTGCGACGCCGCGATGATCGTGACGGAGTGGCCCATGCTGAAGGAGGTTGACTGGGCATCAGCGGCATCGGCCATGAAGACCCCCTTCCTCTTCGACGGCCGCAACCTCCTCGCCCCGCCGCTCCTCCAGAAGCACGGCTTCACCTACATGAGCGTCGGCCGCGCAACCGTCCGGCCCGTCACCACGCCACCGCCGAAATGACCGTGACCCGCATCGCCGTCGCCCTTCAGGCCCAAGACCCCATATCTCAGGCCGGAGTGACGAGTCAGTGAGCCGTTTTCATCCTGTCTCTGTGGGGTGAAATGGCAGGTAAGCATGGGTGTGTGCCGAGACGAGGCTCCTGGTCGTTGCGGTGGTGTTCTCTACGCACCACGCATCGTCCGAGGAGCCTCGCTTGGTCCCGTATCGTGCCACGATCGATGTCCCGCATGAGCTGGTTGAGCATGTTTCCTGGCTCATCTACGCACGAAGGTGTGAACGTGGTTCGCGGTGGCGGAAGCTGGGCTGCTTTCGGCAGGCCCTGCTCGTGCTGGTCCATCTGCGGAAGAACGAGCCGCTGCCCGCCCTGGCAGCCGGCTTCGGCGTCTCGACAGCCACAGCCTGGCGCTACGTCAGCGAGACTCTCGACGTCCTCGCGGCGTGGGCCCCGGGCTTGCACGAGGCCCTTACCGGCCTGGGCGAGGGTGACCACGTGATCGTCGACGGCACCCTGATCCCCATCGACCGCATCGCCGCCGACGAGCCGTACTACTCCATGAAACATCGCAAGCATGGGATGAACGTGCAGGTCATCGCCCGTTCCGACGGCACACCGCTCTGGTTCTCCCGCGCGACACCGGGCCGCACTCACGATCTGACCGCGGCCCGGGCTCACGGCATCGTCCAGGCCTGTCTCACCCGGCAGGTCCTCGTTCTCGCAGACCGTGCCTACCAAGGCGCCGGCGCCACCTTCCGCACCCCGTACTACCACCACCGCGAACAGCCCGAGCACTACCAGCAGTTCAACCGCGACCACGCCCGGCTCAGAGCTCCCGGGGAACGGGCCTTCGCACAGCTGAAGTCCTGGCGGATCCTCCGCCGGGCCCGATGCTCCACCCGCCGCATCGGCACCCTCGTCCAAGCCGTCCACACCCTGCTGACCTGCAGCTATTCAGGATGAAAACGGCTCACTAAGGATCTTCAGAGTGGTCACCGATCGGGTGACGGCCAAGGGCGGATAGCAGACGAGGCCTTCGGGCAGTGGTTCGAGAGGTCTGACGTCTCAACCGCTTTGACCGGAGGCCTCGTTGGTCATCTATCCTGCTGCACTCGACCTGCCGCACGCGCTCGTGGAGTGGGTCACGATGCTGATCGTCACCCGTGAGGGTGACCGCCGGCGCAAACTGCGGCCCTCGCAGCGCGTCATCATCGCCCTGGTCTACCTGCGCGAGCACACCACCTACGCGAAACTCGCCGCGGGTTTCCGGATCAGCGAGGGCACCGCCCACGCCTACGTACAGAGCGTGATCAAACTCCTCGCCTCGAAGGCGCCGTCCCTGACCCGGGCCCTTCGCCGGGCGCGTCCCGAGTACGTTCTGCTGGACGGCACCATCGCCGAGTGCGACCGGGTCGGCGACCACGAACGGGACTACTCGGGCAAGACTCGACAGCACGGCGTGAACATCCAGGCCGTCACTGACCCTGCCGGCGAGCTCATCTGGTACTCGCCGGCGCTGCCCGGCCGCACGGTCGACATCGCCGCGGCCCGCACCCACCGTATCGTCACCGTCTGTGAACGCTTGCGGATCCCCGTGCTTGCCGACAAGGCCTATGCCGGGGCCGGCGGCACGTTCCAGGTGCCGTTCAAACGCCACCTCGGAAGACCCCTCACCACCAGACAAGCAGCCGTCAACCGGGCACACGCCCGACTCCGCTTCCCCGTCGAGCGAGCCTTCGCCCGCCTCAAGGCCTGGCGGATCTTCCGCAAAGCCCGGATCAGCCCCAACCGACTCACGTCAATCACCAAGGCCGTCCTCACCCTCGAGAGACGACGCTGAAGATCCTTAGTGAGCCTCTTTCATCCTGTGCTGGAGGGTGAAATGGGCTGGTCAGCGGGTGTGGTGACGAGGCAGGGCCCCTTGTCGTTGGCGTGGTGATTCCACTCATCACACCGGCGACCGAAGGAGCCCTGAAGGTTTCCGTATCCTGACACGCTCGACGTCCCCCATGAGCTCGTCGAGCATGTTGCTTGGCTGCTGCACGAGCAGCGCCGGGCCCGTAACACCCGCTGGCGCAAGCTCGGCTGCTTCCAGCAGGCGTTGCTCACGCTGGTGCACCTGCGGAAGAACGAGACGTTCTCGCAGCTCGGATCAGGTTTCGGGATATCCCAGGCCACCGCTTGGCGCTACGTCGACGAGACCTTGGACGTGCTGGCGGGCTGGGCGCCGGGCCTCCAAGAAGCGCTCACCGGTCTCGGTGAGGGCGATCACGTCATCGTTGACGGCACGCTGATCCCGATCGACCGGATCGGCGCGGACGAGCCATACTACTCGATGAAGCACCGTCGGCACGGGATGAACGTGCAGGTCATCGCTCGTCCCGACGGCACACCGCTGTGGTTCTCGCGCGCGACACCCGGCCGCACCCACGACCTGACCGCGGCCCGCGCACACGGCATCGTCCAGGCCTGCCTCACCCGGCAGATCCTCGTCCTCGCCGACCGCGCCTACCAGGGCGCCGGCGCCACCTTCCGCACCCCCTACTACCACCATCGCGAACAGCCCGCCCACTATCAGCAGTTCAACCGCGACCACGCACGGCTCAGAGCCCCCGGCGAACGCGCCTTCGCACAGCTGAAGTCCTGGCGCATCCTCCGCCGAGCCAGATGCTCAACCCGACGCATCAGCACCATCGCCCAAGCCGTCCACACCCTGCTGACCTGCAGCTATTCAGGACGAAAACGGCTCAGTACCTCGATCCGCTGGCTGGTCTCGGCATTGATGATGATCGTGGCGTAGCTGTGCCGGCGTCGCAGGGCGAAGTCGTCGACCCCGATCACCCGCGGGATCCGTACCACCGGCATGGGCACCCGCCGCGGCAGCTGCAGGGCGGAGGCGTACGGCACGGGCATGGCCAGTGACCGGGTGAGCCGGGCGGACGCCCGGCCGCACAACTCCTTGACCAGCTCGGAGAGCTGGCCGGTCAGACGTGTGGTACCGCGCTGATGGCGCTCCAGGAGCCCGGGGACCTGCTCTCGGAAGGTCTGCCGTCCGCAGTCCCGGACCGGACAGACCAGCCGTCGTATCCTCACCCGGACCACGACCTGCCGGCCGTCGACCGGCACATCCCGCACCGTCCGGCCGTGATACCCGTGAACCCTTCCCATCAGCACCCCGCACAGCGGACAGGGAACGGGAACATGCCGGTCCGAGCCGAAACCTGGACTGTCTCGCCACCGTCCACCACATCCTCGATGGCCAACGCCGACAACCCCGAGAACACCGTCCCCACAAACGCGTTCGCATCATGCACGCTCGATGATCACAGGTGAGCACTCACCGTCACCACCGACTACGGAACAGACCCGAACGATTTACAGTCCCTCCTCGCGCAGCGGTGCGTATCGGTCAGGAGTGTGGATCAGGTGAGGTCGGCATCGCGGGCAAGAAGCGCTGCCTGGACTCGATTGGTGACCTCCAGAGCGGAGAGGATGCGGCTGACGTGTGCTTTCACCGTGCTTTCCCGCATGTTGAGCCGGGTGGCGATGTCAGCGTTCGTGTCGCCGCGGGCCAGGAGGACCAGGACATCACCTTCGCGGGGAGTGAGGCGTTCGAGGCGGGCGCGAGCAGCTGTTGCCTGGGGCTGACCGGCGTGGTGGTAGCGGTCGATGAGGCGTCGGGCGGCGGCGGGGTGGAGCATGGCGGAGCCGGCTGCGACGAGGTGGACAGCGCGCAGGATTTCGGCGGGGTCCGTGTCTTTGAGGAGGAAGCCGTCGGCGCCGGCAGCGAGGGCGTTGTAGACGTACTCGTCGAGGTCGAAGGTGGTCAGGGTGATGATTTTCGGCGGGTGGGGCAGAGAGCGCAGCCGTCCGGTTGCGGTGATGCCGTCCATGCGGGGCATCCGGACGTCGACCAGGGCGACGTCGACGCAGTGGGCAGTCGCCTGTTCGATGGCATGGAGCCCGTCGGTGGCCTGGGCGACGACCTCGATACCGTCGTCACTGTCGAGGAGGTCGGTCAGTCCGAGGCGTACGAGGGCGTCGTCGTCGACGACCATGGCGCGAATCACGTGCGGGGGCCGTTCTGGTCGGGGACAGGGTGGGGGATGCGGGCGGCAAGACGCCAGGATCCGGCGCCGCCGGGCCCGGCGCTCAGGCTCCCGCCCAGCGCTTCGACCCTCTCACGAAGGCCGATCAGGCCGAATCCGGAGGGAACCTGCTGGATACCGGGGCCGCGGCCGGGCGGGTTGGTCACTTCGATCAGGGTGGCCGGCGGCTTGTAGGTGATGCGGATGCGGACCGGTGCGTCGGGGGCGTGCTTGCGGGCGTTAGTCAGTGCCTCCTGCACCAGTCGGTAGACAGCCAGTCGGTGCGCTGCGGGCGCCTGCTCCGGGCCCCCTTCCACGGTCGTGTTGATGTCCTGCCCGGCCGCCCGAGCCTGCTCGATCATTTCCTCGACGTCGCGCAGGACAGGGGCCGGCGGGTCCGCGGCAAGGATGGCATCGGTCGTGCGGAGTGCCCCCAGGACGTCGCGTAGGTCGGTCAGAGCCTCGGTGGAGGCGGTGCGCAGCAGGCCGAGTCGTTCTACGACGGGGCCGGGAAGAGTGTCCTTCCGGGTAGCCAGTACACCGGTGTGCAGGGCGATCAGGCTGAGCCGGTGGGCGAGCACGTCGTGCATCTCCGCGGCGATGGCGGAGCGCTCCGCCATCCGCGCGGCCTGTTCTCTCAGTTCTCGCTCGGTCCGCAGGTGCTCCACCTGGGCGTGCAGTGCCTGGACCAGGCGGCGTCGATTTCCCATCCACAGGCCGCCGAGCACGGCCAGCACCAGAAAGAGCGTCGATCCGTACTGCTGTGGGGTCCACAATGATGCCGTCGGCTGCACGACGGCATTGGCCGCGAGCGCCACGGCCGAGCAGACCCCGGCTGCCAGGACGCGCCGTCGGGCGGCGAGGTCGAACAGGGCGATCAGGAGCAGCGGGAGGACGGGCCATCCCCAGACGCTCGCGGCCGCCGTCGTCAGGGCCGGAGCGAGCCACCAGGGTCCCCGAGGCAGGAGCAGGGCCAGCCCGCACGCGAGCGCCGCCGCGCTGTGGAGGGCCACGTAGTCTCCGCCCGCGCTCAACGCTCCGTTCTGGACAGCCGTCAGCGTCAGCAGCACCACCAGGGCGGAGCGCCCATACGCCACCCATCGGTGGATTTGTTCTGATATCACGCTCCAAGCGTAGGCAGCCGGCCCGTCTCCTCACGACCGACGATCTACTCTTCCGGCCCCCTACTTTCGTAGGGCAAGGCGGTCGCACAAGGGAGGATCCTCCAGGTCGTGTGTGTCCATAGCGTCGAAGACATGGACGACTGGACCACTTCACACGAACGTGTCCTCGCGCAGCGCAACGCCGAGGGCTGGATGTTCCTCATCGAAGCCGCCCGAGACCTGCGCACCACCGGCGCCATCGCCCCCAGCGGAAAGGCCCTGGCCCGGCTGCTGACCGACCCCGTCCAAAAGCACGGATCAAGACCCTTGAACGTCCTGGAGGCGGGTGCGGGCACCGGATCGGTCACCCGCACCCTGGTCCCCCGCCTTTCCGCGGGTAGCCGCCTGGACATCGTCGAGGCCAACGCCCGCTTCGCCGCCCGACTGCACCACCTCGTCCGGGTCCATCCCCGCCTGGTCGGCGGGAGCGAGCCGGTCACCGTACATCACACCCTCGTCGAACGGCTCGACACCGACCGTTCCTACGACGTCATCGTTTCCGGCCTGCCGTTCACCAACTTCACGCCCGTCCAGGTCGAGACGATCATGGACCGGTACATGGGACTGCTCCAGCCCGGCGGAACGCTCACCTACTTCGCTTATCGCGGCAGCCGGTACGCCCGCGCCTTGACGTCCTCGCGTGCCTCGGTACATCGCCACCGCGAGGTCGAAGAGGTCCTCGCCGGCTACCAGCGCCGGTATGCCGTCGGCTGTCGGACCGTGTGGGGCAACCTGCCCCCGGCTGAGGTCTGGCAGCTCCGCCGTCCCGCCGCCGTGCCCTGCCCGCGAGCGCTGGACACCGCGGCAGCGCCGGACAGCATGGTCACGGCAGCACGGTGAACGCGCTGACCGGTTTCCTTGGCCACGTCCCCGGCCCGGTCGCTTATGTGATCCTGGCCGCAGCGGTGCTGGCCGAGTCCGTGCTGCTCGTCGGCGCGTTCATCCCGACGCTGAGCCTACTGCTGGCCTCCGGCGCCCTGGCCCGTGCCGGCGATCTGAATCTCGCCCTGGTCATCGTCACCGCCGCGAGCGCGGTCGTGGCAGGAGACGCCCTGGGGCACCGCACCGGACGGCTCCTCGGCAGCCGCCTGCGCATCGGGCGCCTCGGACGGCGCGTCCCGGCTGCCGCATGGGATCGCACCGATGCGCTCATGGCCCGGTGTGGAGGGCAAGCCGTCTTCCTGGCCCGTTTCGTCCCTGTGATACGCACCCTGATGCCCCACCTTGCAGGGGCCGCCCGCCTGCCCTACCGCCGCATCGCGCCGTACAGCTTGATTGCCGCCCTGCTGTGGGCCGGCGTCGAGGCCATCACCGGATACGCGGCAGCCGACTCGCTCCGACGGCTCATCACCTACGGCGGTCCAGGCCTCGCCGCGGTCGTGTTCCTGTCGACCTCGGCCGCTGTGGTTGCCCTCAGCCGCCGGCGTCGCGCCCGCACCCGCGTGGTTTCGGCGGGTTCTCTTGTCGCAACGCCGCACACGCCTATGACGCCGGAGCCCTGCCGTCGGGCACGAGAGCCCGTACCCAGCCTCCTCGACGGTTCGCGAGGCGGAGTGTCGAGCCAGGCTCGCACTCGTTTGAGCGGGCCGGGAGGCGTACCCGCCCAAGGAGGGCATGTCTGTTTCGTTGAGCTACGAGGCCGGCCATGGGCTCTGAACGCTGCTCCGCCCTCTGTCGGCCGAGACGAAGAAGGCGGAGTCCCGAGCATCAGACCCCTCGACCCAGGCCGGGGCGGGATCTACACTCCGCGATCATGATCGATCTCACTGGTGCGGAATCCGATCCCCGTCTCTTCGACATCATGTCCACCATGCGTGCCATGCGCCGCATCAAGCCCGATCCGGTCCCCGAGGGTCTTGTCGAGCGGCTGGTCGAGGCCGCGACCTGGGGACCGAGCGGTGGCAATATGCAGCGCTTCGAGTACGTCGTCGTCACCGACCGGGACGTCATGGCCCGTCTCGCTCCTTTGTGGAAGCGTTGCGTGGACGCCTATCTCGCCACGACGGGCGCGCTGGCTCCCGAAGGGATGGACACGGCCGCCTACGGTCGCATGGTCGCCGCGATCGAGTACCAACGCGACCACTTCGCGGACACTCCCGTGCTGGTCATCCCCTGTTACCAGTTCCCCGCACCGCGGGTGACGGAGGAGGGCTACCTCGCTTCCGCGCAGGCCCTGGGCCCGGTGGCGACCCAGCGCATGATGGACACGCAGGAGCGCTTCATGGCGCTCGCGGAAGGGTCCTGCGTCTACCCGGGCGTCCAGAACCTGCTGCTCGCCGCCCGAGGGCTCGGCCTCGCCGCGAACATCACCATCTGGCACCTGATGCTGGAGGAAGAATGGAAGCAGGCCCTCGGCATCCCCGAGGACATGCGCACCTTTGCTGCCATACCCGTGGGCTGGCCGATGGGCAACTTCGGACCGGTGCGCCGCCGGCCTGTCTCTGAAGTCGTGCACCGCGACCGCTGGTGAGCCTGCAGGAAACACGGGCGAGCTCACCCGCGAGGGACTCCCGGAAGCCCGAATGAGAACCGCGGGCTCCGGACGACGTGCACGCCTCGTTTCCACGCCCGGGCGAGGCCGGAGCCACTACGAGTGTGAGGGTGAGGCGTCGCACGGGGACTTCGTCGGCGGTGACAGCGTGGTGGTTCCGGGCCGCCCCGCTGACGTGGCCGCGGATCTCCCTCCCAACTCTGCCGTCGGGGCACCGCAGCCGCGCTGACCCGGCTCTCGGCGGTCGGATGCGAGCACGTACGGCGCCAGGACGACGAGGACGGTCCACCGGCCCACCCCTCAATCCTGCATGGGGGCGCGGTCCGTATCCGTCCTCCCTTCCCCGGGGGCGGTGGACGGTGGTACTTCCACGCGGTGTGCGCGGGCGAGGCCCCGGTGTGCGAGCCGGAGGCGACCGGGGCGACGCGGCCGGGTCCTCGACCCCGAGGGACACGAGCGGAGCGTGGGGACCTACCGGCCGGACTGACCCAACGGGCCGGCCGGCAGGCCCTCATGAGCAATCGGAGTGCTCGTCATGCGGGGCCGGGGCAAGCCCTGTCAGGAGCGCCGGCCCGTGGGACGAGCCGCTCTCCTCCACCACTTCTGCCAGCGTCTGCGGCGTCCGCACCGTGGCCAGCTCGACCGCTCCGTCACGGTGCAGGAACCCGTGGACCCCCGGCCTCGGGATGCTGTTGTACGCCCAGGGGGCGGAGAAGTAGTAGGCGCCCGTGTCGTGCAGCACCACCAGGTCCCCCTCCGCGAGCTCCGGCAGCAGACGCTCGTGCGCCACCATGTCCCCGGCGAAGCAGAGGGGACCGGCGACGTCCTGCGGTACGGACGCGGTCGTCTTCGGCCGGCCGTCCGGCCCGTGCGCGGTGATCCTGACCGGCCACGCGTCGGGCATGAACACGGTGCGGGTGGCCACCTGCGCTCCGGCGTGGGTAAGCGCGATCCGTCGGCCGCCCGACTGTTTGACGTACTCGACCACCGCCGCGGTGAAGCCGTTCTTCGCGAGCAGCGACCGGCCGAACTCCGTGACCACCTGGTAGCGGCCGTCGAGCAGGGCCGGTTCGGCGTCGGTGAGCGCCCGCACGTACTCCTGGAACGTCGGCGTGACCGTGTCGTCGGAGAAGTTGACCGGCAGCCCTCCGCCCAGGTCCAGACTGGTGACCTGGCGCCTGCCGACGTGCGCGTCGATCTCCTCGGCGAGCTGGTGCAGCGTGGCGAGTCCCCGGGCGATCAGCTGCAGCGAGCACCCCTGCGAGCCGATGTGGGCGTGCAGGCGGGTCAGCCAGGGGTGCTGCAGGAAGGCGTCGAGGACCCGTGCGCGGGCTCCGGGGTCGTCGAGGGCCACCCCGAACTTCGAGTGCGGCGTCGCCGTGCTCATCGCCGCGATACTGCCGCCGCCGACCTGGGGGTTGACGCGGAGGCCGACGACGGACCGGGAGCGGGCGGGACGCAGGGCGTCGATGCGATCGAGTTCGGCGAGGTTGTCCGCGTTCAGCGCGATCCCCAGAGTGAGCGCCTCGCTGATCTCGGCGCGGGTCTTGGCCGGGGAGTCCAGGACGATGCGTTCGGGTGCGAACCCGGCGGCGAGTGCCAGCCGGGTCTCTCCCGGGCTCGCCGTCTCACAGCCCATTCCGGCGTCCGCGAGCAGCCGCAGGACCGGGACGAGCGGACACGCCTTGACCGCGAAGGCGTGCAGGGCGTCCGGCACGTGGGCGAAGGCCTTGTGGAGCGCGGTGACGCTGTCGCGGATGCCCTGGACGTCGATGAAGCCGGCGACGGGGTGCTCTGGCCCCAGCACGCCGTCGGCCGTCGCCTGCCGCAGTACAGACGCGATCTTCTTCTGGTGCGTCATGCCTTCCTTCCTCGCTTTCGGCGATGTGGCTCCCTGCAGTCCCGGAGGGGTGGAACAGAAGTGCCTGCCTCCGACGGCCTCTTCCGGGGGCCCGGGCCACGCGGGCCCGGGGCGTCGGGTCGGTTCCGGCTCCGGGGTCTCCGGGTGGTGGGTCACCGAACGTCCAGGCGCAGCACGTCGTCGATGGTCTCCCGCCGGACGATGACGCGTGCGGCACCGTCACGGACGGCGACGACGGGCGGGCGGGGCTGGGAGTTGTAGTTGTTCGCCATGGAGCGGTGGTACGCGCCGGAGGCGGGGACCGCGAGGAGGTCGCCGACGGCGAGATCAGAGGGCAGGCGGGCGGAGTCCACGACGATATCGCCGGACTCGCAGTGCCGTCCGCAGACGGTGACCGGCTCGTCCGTGCTCCTGGCCGTGGCCCGGCCCGCCAGAGCGGCCGTGTAGGAGGCGTCGTACAGGGCGGGCCGCATGTTGTCGCTCAGGCCGCCGTCGACGGAGACCCAGGTCCGCAGTCCGGGCTGGCGCTTGATCGTGCCCACCGTGTACAGGGTCACCGTCGTGGGCCCCGCGATGGCCCGGCCGGGCTCCACGGCGAGTCTCGGCATCGGCACGCCCGCCCAGGCACAGGCTTTCCGCACCCGATCGATGACGGTGGGGGCGAGGTCCCGCACGTCGAGGGGTTCGTCGTCGGGAAGGTAGGCGATGCCCAGGCCTCCGCCCAGGTCGAGTCGCCGTAGGAGCGTGCCGTGGGTGCGTGCGGTGTCGGCCATCAGGCCGACGAGCCGGTCGGCGGCCGTCTCGAAGACGTCGGGACGCAGGATTTGGGAGCCGAGGTGGCTGTGCAGGCCCACGAGCTCCAGGCCGGGCGCGCCCAGGGCGTGGGAGATGGCGCGGTGGGCGCTTCCGGTGGCCAGGGAGAAACCGAACTTCTGGTCGTCGGTGCCCGTGGTGATGTGGGCGTGGGTGTGCGCCTCCACGCCGGGTGTGACGCGGACGAGGACCTGCTGGCGCGTGCCCCGGTGGGTGGCGATGTCCGACAGCCGGGCTATCTCGTCGTGGGAGTCGACGACGACGAGGGAGACGCCGTGGTCGACGGCTTCCGCCAGTTCGGCCACCGACTTGTTGTTGCCGTGGAAGATCACGGAGGATCCCGGGATCCCCGCGCGCCGCGCCGTGCGCAGCTCGCCCGCGGAGCAGACGTCGATTCCCAGGCCTTCGTCCTTCAGCCAGGTGGCGACCTGGTGGCAGAGGAACGCCTTGGCGGCGTAGAAGACGTCGTGGCCGGTGAAGGCCGCGCGCCAGGATCGGCAGCGGGCGCGGAAGTCGTCCTCGTCGAGGACGAAGGCCGGGGTGCCGAACTCCTCGGCGATGTCGCTCAGGAGAACGCCGCCGATCTCCAGGCCGTCGGTGCCGCTCGTGGTCGTGGCGGGCCACAGGTGCGGAGGGATGTGCATGGTGGGGTCTGCCCTTCGGAATGGCGCTCAGTGGGCGGTGAGGAACCGGTGGAGGACGCGGACGCCGAATTCGAGGCCGGACAGGGGCACCCGCTCGTCCACTCCGTGGAACATGGCGTAGTAGTGCAGGTGGGGGTCGAGCAGGAGGGGGGCGAAGCCGTAGGTGCTGATGCCGATCCTCGCGAAGGCCTTGGCGTCGGTCCCCCCGGACTGGATGAACGGCACGGGGTGGGCGTGGGGGTCTTGGCTGCGGATCGCTTCGGCCATCGCGCCGAAGGCCGGCCCTTCGTGATCGGCGGCGACGGCCTCCTCGCAGTTGATGAACTCCCGTGCCACCTTCGGGCCCAGGAGCCGGTCGACGGTTTCCACGAAGGCGTTCTGTTCGCCGGGCAGGAACCTGCCGTCCACCTCGGCGTGGGCGCGTGAGGGGATGACGTTGACCTTCTGGCCGGCCGTCAGCACGGTAGGGTTGAGGGTGTTGCGGATGGTGCAGTCGAAGAGTTCGCCGAGCCCGCCGAGGCGGATCGCCTCCTCCTCAAGTCGGTCGCGGTCGATCCGGATCCCGAGGGTCTGGTCAAGGGCGTCGAGCAGGGTGTGGACGGCGGGGACGAGGCGGGTGGGCCAGCGATGGGCGGCGAGCCGGGAGAGGGCGTGGACCAGCTCCGCCACCGCGTTGTCCTGTCCGGGCCCCGAGCCGTGTCCTGCGGTGCCGTGGGCAGTGAGCCGCATCCACGCGGTGCCGCGCTCCCCGACGGCGATGGGGTACACGCGTGCGTCCGGTCCGGTGCGGGTGGTCCTGGTCGTGATCGAGAAGCCGCCGGACTCGCTGATCGCCTCCTCGACGCCGGCGAAGTGGTCCCGGTGCGCGGTCGTGACGTGACGGGATCCGTACTCGCCGGTCGACTCCTCGTCCGCGAGGAAGGCGAGGACCAGGTCACGTCGCGGTTTCTGCCCTGTGCGCGCCCAGGCGCGCACCAGGGCGAGGGTCATGGCGAGGGTTCCCTTCATGTCGACCGCGCCGCGTCCCCACAGGCAGCCGTGGTGGAGGTCTCCGGAAAGGGGGTGCAGCGTCCAGTCGCGGGGCTCGGCGTGCACGGTGTCGAGGTGTCCGTGGACGAGCAGCGGGGGCAGGTCGCGGTTCTCGCCGTCGATCCGGGCCAGGACGCTGGTGCGGCGGGGCCGCGGTTCGGTCAGGGTGGCACGGACACCGGCCGCCTCCAGGGCTTCGGCCACGTACTCCGCGGCTTGCCGCTCGCCGGGCCCAGATCCGTCTCCGGGGTTGGTGGTGTCGATGCGCAGGAGGTCCGAGCACAGTTCGGCGACGTCGGTGGCGTAGCCGTCGTGCAGACCGGGTTGTCCGATGGCGGTCACAAGCTGCTCCACGAGGATCGGTCGGGCGGGGAGGGAGGGGCGGCGGTCAGTCGAAGTGGTCCTCCATCGCCGCGCCGGCGATGGAGGTGCACACCTTGAAGGTCCGGGCGGCGGTGGTCGCGTCCGGTGCTGTGAAGGCGACGCCCCGGGGGCCGTGGGGCTCGACGGTGGGGACGGCGAGGACCGCGGCCGCCAGATGGGGTGCGTGGAAGTCGAGCTCGAAGCGGTGCGGCCGGCCGGGGGTGCCGCGTCCTTCCGGGGTGGCCGCGTGATCGCTTCGGGCGCGGAGGAGGCGGATGGCTTCGGCCGCCTGTGCGCGCAGCAGCTCGGCGCTCCGGCCGGGAGGAAGGCAGATGGCGGCGTACCGGCTGACGCATTCCTTGACCGCCACGACGAGAGCCTCGGGCGCCCAGAGCCGGGCCGCCTCGCAGGTGAGGTCGTCGCCGGTCACCAGGACGACGGGGACGCCGTGCTCCTCGGCGATCAGCGCGTTCATGCGGCCCTCGTCGGCCGGCTCGCCGTCGATGCGGAACGCAACCAGTCCGGTTCCGAGGTAGGTGTGGGACAGCACCCCCTGCTCTCCGGCGCCCGTGTGGTAGCCGAGGAAGACCACCGCGTCGGCCCGGTCGATCCCCGCCATCATGCCCAGCGGCTTGTGTCGGCCGGTGAGCAGGCGCGCGCGGGGGTCCAGGGCCTCAAGGAGCAGGTTGCGCTGCATGTAGTGGGCGTCGTTGACCAGCACTTCGGTCGCGCCGCCGGCGAGGAGGCCGTCGACGGCGGCGTTGACGTCGCCGGTGAAGAGCGGGCGCATGCGTTCCCAGGAGTCGGTTCCCGGTTCGACGTCGTCGGGGCACGTGACGCCGGTGGCGCCTTCCATGTCGGCGGAGACGAGCACCCGCGTCATTTCGTGTTCCTTTCGTGCGGGTGGAGGGTGAGGACGGGCGGGTCCGTCCGGAGGACCGCGCGTGCTCCCAGGGGGACGGTGAGCTGACGCGGTCCGTGGCCGGCGGGCAGGCCCGCCGCCACCGGGACCCCGAGGTCCGACAAGCGGTCCCGCATCACGGCCTCCACCTGGTGCCGGGGGCCGCAGTCGGTGAAGTCGCCGAGGACGACGCCGGCCGTCCGTCGCAGGACGCCGGCGCGTCCGAGCTGGGTCAGCGACCGGTCCAGGCGGTAGGGGTCCTCGCCGACGTCCTCGAGCAGGAGGATGCGGCCTTCGGCGTCGGGCGCGGTGGCGGTTCCCAGCGAGGACGCCAGCATGGTGAGGTTCCCGCCGGTGAGGATCCCCTCGGCGCGTCCGGGAACGAGGACGGGGCCGTGGAGGGCGAACGAGCGCGGAGGCGGTCCGAAGAGGGCCGCGTGAAGGCTTCCGGCACTGACGTCGTCTTCGTGGAGGGGTCTGCAGCCGGGCATCGGACCGTGGAGGGTCACCAGGCGGAGGCTCTCCCCCAGTGCCTGGTGAAGGCAGGTGATGTCACTGGAACCGACGAGGAACTTGGGTCCCGCGGCGGCGAGGCATCGGTGGTCGAGGCGGTCCGCGATGCGCTGGCTCCCGTATCCGCCCCGCACGCACACGACCGCCCGTACGTCGGGATCGAGCCAGGCCTCGGTGAAGTCGTCGAGGCGCTCGTCGTCGGAGCCGGCCAGGTAGCCCTGGTGGGTGGCGTGGAGCCGCGGAGTGGTGCGTACCCGGAGGCCCCAGTCCTCCAGCAGGTCCCGGGCCGGGGTCGTCTCGCGTTCGGTCACCGGTCCGGCGGGGGCGACGAGGGCGACGGTGTCGCCCCGCCGGAGCAACGGAGGGTACGCGCGGGCCTGGTGCGTGGCCCTCCCCGCGCCGGGCGGCACGCCGTCGGCCGTCATGACCGTTCCGCGGGGGCCGGTGCCGCGTCCGTGGAACCGGCTGTGTCCGCCGGGAGGCCAGCGGGAGGGGCGAAGATCCGCTCGTAGAAGCAAATCTCGGCCTCCAGGGCCGCCCGGATCGTCTCGGCACGCCGCCAGCCGTGCCGTTCCCCCGGGAACTCGACGTGTTCGCAAGCGATGCCCGCGGCACGAAGCGCCTCTGCCATGGCGGAGGACTGGGCGGGGTCCACGATGGTGTCGTCGAGGCCGTGGAGGAGCAGGGCGGGACCGCTGGCCCTGTCCGCCGCGAGGACCGGGGAGCGCTGTTCGTAGAGCGTGGCGCTCTGCGGCAGGGGGCCGATCAGGCCGTCCAGGTAGCGGGACTCGAAGTCGTGGGTGGTGGCCGCCCAGGTGAGCGGATCGGTGATGCCGTAGAAGGAGACCGCGCCGGCGAAAGCGTTCGTGTGGGTGAGGGCGGCGAGGGCGGTCCATCCCCCCGCGCTTCCTCCGCGGATCGCCAGCCGGCCGGGATCGGCAAGCCCTTCGGAGACCAGGGCCCGCGCGACGGTGACGCAGTCCTGGACGTCGACGAGTCCCCAGGCGCCGTTCAGACGCTCCCGGTAGGCACGGCCGTATCCGACCGACCCTCCGTAGTCGACCGTCGCGACGCCGATGCCGCGGCTGGTGAAGTAGGCGATCTCGAGGTCCTGCACCATCGGGTAGTCGCCGGTGGGGCCGCCGTGCACGAAGACCACCCACGGCGGGCGCCGTCCGTCCGGTGCGGCGTGACAGGGATGAGTGGGCGGGTAGAGGTGGGCGTGCACCGGCGAACCGGCGCCCGAGGGGTCGTCAACCGGCGGCGCCGCGGCGTCGCGGTGGAAGGACCTGGCGGTGGGAAGCGGCAGCCAGGCGGGGTCGACCGGCGGCGCCGCGCGGGAGGAGAGGATCCGCGTGTCGCGGTCGTGGGTGGCGCCGGGGTCGGGGAGGGCCGTGGTGAAGACGCTGTAGGGAAGGGTCGGGCTGGCCCCGGCGGTGGCCAGACGGCCCGCGTCGGCGTCGACGCTCTGGATGAAATCGGTGAAGGGCAGGCCGAGATCGGTGAGTACGGATCGTTCGGGACCGGCCTCGGGGTCTACGAGGGAGATCCGTCGTCCGGCGCCCGTTCCGTGGACGGCGACGGCCCGGCCGTCGGGAAGAGGGGCGAACCAGGTGGAGCCGGGCTTCCACAGGGCGCCGCCGAACTCCTCCTCGACGGCGGCGACGGCCTGGGCGGGGCCTCCGTGGGCGGGCACGACGTGCAGGGTCCACCAGCCGTCGGGATCGGTGACCGCCCAGAGGCTGTCGCCGTCCCTCCACTCGGCCTGGACGACGGATTCCCGGGGGCCGCCCGCCCTGACGCCATGGACGCCGGCGGTGCCGTCCTCCTTCATGGGTGCGACACACAGTTCGGTGCCGTCCCACGGCATGTTCGGATGGTCCCATCCGATCCAGGACACGTGTCGGCCGTCCGGGGACAGCCGGGGGCAGGTCACGAAGTGGTGCGTCGCGGAGATCGTCCGCTCGGTGCCGGTGCTGAGCGAGACTGAGACGAGGGCGCGCTCGATGTCGCGCGCACCACCGATGCGCGTCTCGCGCACGGCCCACACCTCGTCGCGCGACGGCGGCACGTAGAGATCGCCGTAGGTGACGTCTTCGCGCGCGGGGGTGAGGGGCCTGGGCGCGTCCTGGGCGTCCGGGTGGTGGAGGTAGACGCGCCGGTCGTGCCAGTGGGTGAAGACCAGGCCGGCGTCGGTGGGTCGCCAGGACCGGCCGCCGTATTCGTGGAGGCTGTTGCGGGCGTCGAAGCCCGGGGGGAGGACGTCCTCGACGGTGCCGTCCGATTTCGCGCGCACGACGCATCGGCGGCCGGACTCGTGGGGGCGGGGTTCGTCCCACCACACTTCGTCGCCGACGATCGAGACCCAGCCCGGCGTGCCGTCCTGGCGGGCGACGGCCGCAGCGCTGATATCGGAGTCCCAGGCCCGGAATGCGGGGGGCGTGTCCTGGGTGGAGGAGGGGTGGTGCATCGGGGTCACCGCCTTGTGGCCATGCGAATGGCGTCCGTGGGGTCAGGAGAGGAGAGGCACGGCCGGAGCGAGACGCGGTGCGGCCGTGCTGCGAGGTGGGGAGCGGGAGGTGGGCCTGGCGCCGCACCGCCGGTTCGACTGCGGCGCGCGAGGGAGCGCGCCTGCGGGCCGGCGGTGTGCGGTCGCTTCGCGCCGCGGTGCGGTGGGTCCGGGGAGTGTCTGGTCGGCGCCGACGGCCGGGGCGGGGCGGGAGCCTCAGGGCCGCGGGGCCGGGCCGGCCGGCCGCGGTCGCCGGGTGTGCGCGTTCCCGTCCGGTGGACCGCACGGATGCGGCGGAGCCGTTCTCATGCCGTACACGCTAGTGAGGCACCGGGGTCGCGGGCGATCAACAAAAGGTCCCGCCCCGGAGGGCGGGGTACGACGTTTCGTCGTTGTCGGTGGAGGTGGGGCCGTCCTGTGTCCCGGCTTACCAGTTGGGGTCGAGGCCGGCCACGTTGGCCGGCAGGGGCAGGTCGTGGGGGTGGACGAGGTAGACCACTCCCCCGCCGCCCGAAGCCGACAGCCACACCCGCTCGAACTCGCCGCGCCGGTAGACCCGTCGCACCTCTTCGTCGGTGGCCGAGAGGGGGTCGTTGACCATCACGTCGCCGTCGGGCGTGAAACCGCAGACGATCTTGATGCTTCCGGCCGGTGAGTAGCCCGCGCCGGCGAGCTCGCCGATGCGGAAGCTCTGGGCCGTGGCGACCGGTATGCCTGCGCAGATGAAGCGTTCGAGTTCGCTCAGCGAGCGCAGTCTGGTGACCATTCCGCCGAGTCCGTACCGGGCCGGGTAGGCGGCGTTGAAGGCCCAGTTGCCGCATCCCTTGTAGGCGTAGTCGTAGACCGCGCGAGCGGTGAAGTCGACCTGCGGCGCGGTGTCGGCGGGATCGATCCACGCCATCTCCGCGGTCTGCGGGCCGTGGCCGAAGTACTCGACGAGCATCGCGGTGCAGGCGGGGGCCGACCATGCCTCGCCTCCCCCGTCCCATTGGGGACTGTGACCGGTGTGCAGCTCCTGGGAACGGCGGGGGACGTCGAGGACCTTGCCCCAGGCGCCGGCGGGTCCGCTGACCGCCTGATGGTGGTCGGGGGGCGTGGAGGAGGCGGCGAGGTGGAGGGCGTGGACGGTGGGGCCCTCGACGGCGCCCCGGGCGCGTGCGAGGCGGACCTCCAGTTCGTACGCCGAGGCGGGCCTGCCGGGGGCGGCGACGAACACGTCGACGTCCGCCGTTCCGAACGGGCCGGTCTGGCCGGGCACGGTGGTGCGGTGCACCACCGCGTCGTCCGAGGCCCAGTGCGCCATCACGTACCAGGGAGAGGCGTCTCCCGCGGCGTCACGGACGCGCAGCCGCACCATCAGCCGGGTGCCGGCCGGCGTGAGGGCCGTCCAGGAGGGGATGAGCTCCTCGGCGGGAAACGGCAGGTCCCGCCAGCCGGTGGAGCAGGTCGCGTACTCCCATTCCAGGGTGGCGTGGCCGTGGTGATCCACGAAGGTCTCGTCGGCCTCGGCGCTCTCCAGGCGCAAGGCCCCGTCGGTCCAGGCGGTGCCCCTGAAGACGGCACGGGTGAAGTCGTGGGCCTCCGACCAGCGGTGCAGCACCGCCCTCGGCACGAGGGGGTCGTCGCTTCGCCCACGGTTCTCGCCTGTCACGGTCGTCCTGCCGCTCTCTTGTAGCTCCGGTACGGCCCCGCCTGACGCCGATGCCGGGACAGGGCCCACATGGTAGCGGCCCGGGGTTCCCGATCAGGAGCCCCGGGCCGCCTCGGACGGTCCCGCGCTCAGCGGGGCACGCGCGGCATCCTGGAGGCCGCCGTGAGGATCACGTCGTCCGCCTTGACGAACATGATGCGGTGGCCGAACTGCACCTGGTGGTACCTGAGCTCGCCGCGGACCACGGTGTGGCCGGTGAGTTCGAAGGTCTTGGAGTGGTAGTACTCGCCAGTCACCGTCTGTCCGACGCTGTAGGTCTGGCCGGGGCGCAGGGTGTACTGCAGCGGCACGAGGGGCTGGACGGGGATCTCGGCCGGGTACGCCTCGGTCTCGGGGTAGGCGCGTCCGTAGAGCGGGGCGCTGTCGAGTCCGGGGCGCAACCGCGCCACCAGGCCCCTGGCGGGCAGGGTCTTGGGGTGCCGGAGGTCTTCCTTGAACCAGCCCTTCTGTCCGAGGTACCACAACGCCGTCCAGTCGCCGCGGCGCTCCGCCACCACGTACTTCTGACCCGTGCTCACCCGGGCGGCGTGGTTGTAGACGGACCACGTGCCGGGTGAGGGACGGATGCCCGCGTCGATGACCAGGGGAGCGTCGTCACGGGGCTCGGTGCGCAGGGTGATCGAGGCCGATCCGTGCACGGGGCAGAGGTCGGCCGGGGTCGCACCGCAGTAGTAGGGCTCCGTGTTCGAGTCGTAGTCCGGGTGGATGGTCACCAGCGGCGAGGTGGGTCCGCCCTCCGGCTTGAACGGCTTGCCCAGGAGGTCGAAGTAGTGGTCCCAGTCCCAGTAGGGGCCGGGGTCCTGGTGCATGCCGGCGACGGTGCCGGGCACGGTGCCGGGCACGTTGTCGTGACCGATGACGTGGGCCCGGTCGAGGGGGATGTCGTACGTCCTGGCCAGGTGCCGCACCAGGCGGGCCGACGTCCGGTACATCGCCTCGGTGTACCACTGGCCGCCCTGGGCGAGGAAGCCCTCGTGCTCCAGCCCGACGGCCTTGGAGTTGACGTACCAGTTGCCGGCGTGCCAGCCGACGTCCTTGGCGCGCAGGTGGTTGGCGACGTGGCCGTCCGCGGAGCGGAGGCTGTAGTGCCAGGACACGTAGGTGGGGTCCTGGACCAGCTTGAGGGTGGTGTCCCAGGTGGCCTCGGTGTCGTGGACGACGATGTAGTCGATGGTCTGGTTGTGGGGACGGTCGGAGAGGTCGTGGTTGCCGAAGTCGCCCGGCTCGTCCGAGAGCATCCGGTAGGGCGCGGGGGTCCAGTCGCAGCCCAGCTCACGGGGGCATTCGGCGCCCGGGGTCGTGGGTCTCAGCCCGAGTCCGTCCAGCTGCCGGGTGTCCGGCACGACGGGCGCCGGGGGCAGGGTGACGACGGTTCCGTCGTCGGTGCGCCGCGACTCCCCCGTGTTGATCAGGCGGAAGACGTCGTCGGCGAAGCGTCGCGCCGCCCCGGCTTCGGCGGCGCCCGCGTATGCGGCGACGGCCCCGTACCACTGTGCGGGGTCGGTGCTCAGGGGCAGGCCCGCGGAGCGCTGGTGGGCGGCGAGGAGCGCCGCTCCGCCTTCGATGTTCGCGCCGGGGTCCGTGCGGAGGCGGTCCGCGGGCAGTCCGGTGAGCGCGGCGGCCCGCCCCAGGGTCTCCAGCGCGGCGGGGAGGCGATCCGGGTCGACGGGCGTCTCCCGGTGCGCGAGGGAGGGGCGGGAGATGTCGCCCCGGGGGTCCTCGTCCCCGTCGGCGTGGTGGGATGCCCCGGCGAGCGTCGCTCGGGCGTCGGTCAGGTGCATCGGCCCGTAGCCGGCGTCCACGCTCGGGGCGCCGCCGTGGTCGTCCCAGCGGCTCTGCAGGTACGACACCGCGAGCAGCACCGTCTCGGGGACGTGGTGCCGTTCGCCGGCCGTGCGGAAGAGGTCGGCGCGGGGCCGGGCCCCCACCGAGGCGGCTTCCTCCGGGCCGGAGGGTGGCTGTGCCTGGGCAGGGGCCATGGCGAGCGCCCCGGTCAGCAGGGCCGTCACGACGGCCACGGGGCCCGCTGCTCGTCTGCGCGGGATGCGTCTGCTTGTCACGCGTTCGTCCTTCATGTCGTCGTGTCGATGGGGAAGTGACAGGCGGTCGGATGATCGGCCCCGTCGCGCGTGCGCAGTTCGGGTTCCGTCAGGCACTGCTCGCGGGCCCGGGGGCAGCGGGTCCGGAAGCGGCACCCGGACGGCGGTGAGGCCGGGGAGGGCAGATCGCCTTCCAGGAGGTGCGCGTCATCGGGTGCGCGCCGTCTGGGGTCGGGTACGGGGGCCGCGGCGAGGAGGGCACGGGTGTAGGGGTGGCGGGGCGTCGTGTAGATCTGCTCGCGCGTGCCGGTCTCTACGATCTTCCCCAGGTACATCACCGCGATGCGGTCGCACAGGTGCTGGACGACCGCGAGGTCGTGCGAGATGAAGACGCAGGCGAGACGGAGGTCTCGGCGGAGGTCCTGGAGCAGGTTGAGGACCTGTGCCTGGACGGAGACGTCCAGGGCGGACACCGGTTCGTCGCACAGGAGCAGTCGGGGGCCTAGTGCCAGGGCCCGCGCGATTCCCAGGCGCTGGCGCTGTCCCCCGGAGAACTGGTGGGGGTAGCGGTCCCGGTGGGTGGGGTCCAGACCGACGGTCTCGAGGAGCTCGGCCACGCGTCGGCCGCGGTCGGTCCGGGGAACCGCGTCGGGGTGGATGGCGAAGGGTTCCCCGACGATCTGGCCTGCCGTCATCCTCGGGTCGAGTGAGGTGTAGGGGTCCTGCAGGACCATCTGGACACGGCGGCGAAGCGTGCGCAGTTCGCGTCCGGAGAGGGAGAAGGGGTCTTGGCCGTCGATGGTCACGGTGCCCGAGGTGGGCTGGTCCAGGGCCATCAGGAGGGAGGCGAGGGTGGACTTGCCGCACCCGGACTCGCCCACGATGCCGAGGGTTTCCGCGCGGCGGACGGTCAGGTCGACGCCGTCGACCGCTCTGACCGCCCCGGTGCGGTGTTTCCAGAGCACGCCCGTGGTGATCGGGAAGTGGCGGGTGAGCGCCGTGGCCTGCAGGAGGGGCGGATCGGTCTCAGCCGACGGGGGCATGGTGGACCTCCTCGGCGAAGTGGCAGGCACTGCGGTGTCCTGCGGGCGAGAGCGTTCGGAAGGGTGGTGCTTCGCTGCCGCAGCGCGGTTCGGCGCGCGGGCACCGGGGGTGGAAGGCACATCCCGCGGGGATCGAGGACGGCAGGGGTGGGGCGCCGGTGATGGGCACGAGGGGCTTTCCGAGGCGGTCCAGGCGGGGCACCGAGTCGAGCAGGCCACGGGTGTAGGGGTGTCCGGGACGGGCGTAGAGGTCGTCCGCCGATGCGGACTCCACCGTGCGGCCGGCGTACATGACGGTGATCCGGTCAGCCGCCTCGGCGACGACGCCGAGGTCATGGGTGATCAGCAGCAGGCCCATGCGGGTCTCGCTCTGGAGCTGTTTGAGCAGCCGCATGATCTGAGCCTGGACGGTAACGTCGAGGGCTGTGGTGGGTTCGTCCGCGATGACGACTTCCGGGTCGAGCGCGAGCGCCATCGCGATCATGACGCGCTGGCGCATCCCGCCCGAGAACTGGTGCGGGTAGTCGTGGATCCGGCGGGAGGCGGCCGGGATCCGGACGCGGTCCATGAGCGCGACGGCGCGCGCGAGGGCGGCCTTGCGTCCCATGCCCTGGTGCACCCGGTACATCTCGGCCAGTTGGTCGCCCACCGACAGTACGGGGTTGAGCGCGGTGAGCGCGTCCTGGAAGATCATGGAGAGGCGCGTTCCCCGCACCTCCCGGTGGCGCTCGGGGGACAGGGCAAGCAGGTCGTCGCCACGCAGGCGGACGGCGCCGCGGGTGATGTGCGCCGGCGGTGTGTCGAGCAGTCCCATGACGGCCTGTGCCGCGACGGACTTGCCCGATCCGGACTCGCCGAGCAGGGCCAGGGTCTCGCCTTCGTGGAGGGTGTAGGAGAGTCCGTTCACCGCCCGAATGGTGCCGCGTCGCGTGCGGAACTCGACGCAGAGGTCCTCGACCTCCAGGAGTGGATGTGCGGCAGGGGACATGAGCGCTCATTTCAGCCGGGGATCGAAGGCGTCACGTGCGGCATCGCCGAGGAGGATGAAGCTCAGGACGGTCGCGGACAGGAAGAGGGCGGGGAAGAACAGGAGGTGGGGGTGGTCGAGGACGAAGGCCTGGGCCGCGTTCAGCTGGAGTCCCCAGGAGACCTCGGGGTACTGGAGTCCGACCCCCAGGAAGTCGAGTGTCGCTTCGCCCGAGATGACCGCCCCGACGTTCAGCATGGCGACCACGATGACCGGGGTGATCGCGTTGGGGAGGATGTGGCGCACCATGAGGCGGGCGGGTCGCGCTCCCAGCATGCGGGCGGCACGTACGTAGTCGGCGTCGGCCAGGGCGATGACCTGGGAGCGCATGATGCGCGTCATGGTCGTCCAGCCCAGGACCGTCAGGACCAGGACCATGGCGCCGAGGCCGTGGTCGGGGAAGGCGACCAGGATGACGGTGGCTCCGAGGACGAAGGGCAGACCGAAGAAGACGTCGGTCACCCGGGAGACGAGGGCGTCGAGCCAGCCTCCGTAGAAGCCGCACAGCAGTCCGAGCACGACGGCGATCAGGAGGGAGGCCGCGGTCACGGCGAGGCCCGCGATCAGGGAGGGGCGGGTACCCCGGATGACCTGGGCCAGGTAGTCGCAGCCCTGCAGGTCGAATCCGAAGGGGTGGCCCGCGGAGGGGCCCAGCTTGGAGTCGGCCAGGTCGCAGTGGTCTCCGCCTTCGGTGAGCAGTGAGGTGAGGATGCCGGGGGCCAGGGCCATCGCCGTCATCAGGAAGAGGGTGACGACTGCGGCCCACACCGTGGGCCGTGCCCGCAGTTCGAGCCATGCGTCCTTGCCGAGGGACGCCCGTTCCTGGGAGGGCGGGCGCGCCGTGTCGGGCGGGGCGGGGGGCTCGGCGGCTTCGCCCGCGGCTTCCAGGGCCCTGGCGGTGTCAGTCATGGCGGATCCTCGGATCGAGCAGCCCGTAGAGGAGGTCCACGAGCAGGTTCGCGAGCAGGAAGATGAGGACGAGAGCTGTGGTGGTGCCCACCACGACGGGGCCTTCGCGGAGCTGGATGGACTGGAAGAGCTGCTGGCCGACGCCGGGGAGGTTGAAGATGTACTCGGTGACGATCGCGCCGGCCATGAGTCCCCCCAGCTCCAGGCCGAGGAAGGTGACGACGGGGATCAGCGAGTTGCGCAGGGTGTGTCTGACCACGACGCGGCGGCCGCTCAGTCCTTTGGAGTGGGCGGTGCGGACGTAGTCGGCCCGCAGGTTCTCGATGAGGGAGCTGCGGGTGAGCCTGGCGACGTAGGCGAGACCGAACGAGGCGAGGACGAGACCGGGCAGCAGGAAGGCGAAGGGCCATCCTTCTTCGGTGCCCGCCACCGGCAGCCAGCCGAGCTGTACGCCGAAGACCAGCTGGGCCATGTACCCGACGACGAAGACCGGTACGGAGATGACCAGGGTGGTGCCGAAGAGCACCGCGCTGTCGTCCCACTTGCCCTTCCGCAGGCCCGCCCAGACTCCGAGTGCCATGCCGAGGATTACTTCCAGCACCCAGGCGGTGAGGCCGAGTTGCAGGGTGACGACCCACCGGTCGGCCAGCAGGTCCGACACGCGACGGCCGGTGAAGGTGGTTCCGAGGTCGCCGGTGAGCAGGCCGGTGAGGTAGTGCGTGTACTGGATCCACAGGGGGTCGTCGAGGTGGTAGCGGGCGCGCAGCTCGGCGAGGACGGCCGGCGGGACGGGTTTGTCGCCGGCGAGCCCCTGGATGGGGTCGCCCGGCAGGACGAAGACGAGCGTGTAGATGAGGAAGGTGGTGCCAAGGAGTACGGGCAGGGCGTGCAGCAGGCGGCGGGCGACGAATCTCCACACGACGGACGGCCCCCAGAGGAAGGTCTGTGCGGAGCACGCGAGGGGTGTGCTCCACGGAGGATCGGTTGCGGTCTCAGTCGTTGACGGTGACGCGGTCCAGGTGCAGGCCGGCGGCGTAGGGGTCGATGACGACGTTCCCGATCCTGTCGCTCCACGCGGACTGGTCCTGCCAGTTCCAGAGCGGTATGTACGGCAGTTCGCGCAGGGCGATGTCCTCGGCCTTCTGGTACGCCGAGACGGCGTCGGCGCCTTGGAGGGCGTTGCCCTCGGCCACAAGGGCGTCGAACTCCTCGTTGCTCCAGCCGGATCGGTTGCCGGGGTAGTAGAGGCCGTCGAGGTAGTTCTGGATGCTGGGGTAGTCGATGACCCAGTTCTGCCGGAAGGGGCCCTTGTTCTTGCCGTCGTTGAGCAGGGAGGACAGGTCGGCGGGGGCCATCTTGCGGAACTTCACGTCCTGGATGCCGAGGTTGTCCTTGAGCTGGTTGGCGACGGAGGTCATCCACTGCTCGTAGGTGGGATCGGAGTTGGAGAAGTACAGCTCCAGGGGGCCCTTGAACCCTCCGGCCTCCTCGAACAGCTTCTTGGCGGCGGCCGGGTCGTAGGCGCAGGTCTCGCCGCAGGCGTCGGGGCGGTGCCCGGGGATCATGTCGCCGACGAGGGAGGTGGCGGGCTTGTAGACGCCGTTGTAGATGGCCTGGGTGATGCCCTTGCGGTCGATGGCCATGGAGAGGGCCTTGCGGAGCCGGGGGTCCGCGAAGCGAGGGTCCTTCACGGGCAGGCCGAGGTAGTCCATGGTGCCGCTGGGGCGGATGGAGAAGCGCTCGCCGAAGAGGCGCTTGGCCTGCGCGGAGTTGGCGGCGGGCACGGTCGTGAGGACGTCGACGTTGCCGGCCTGGAGTTCGGTGAAGGCGGTCTCCCGGCTCGTGTAGATCTTGAAGTCGACGCGGTCGGCCATGGGCTCGCGGGAGCCGCGGTAGCCGGGGAACTTCTTCAGCCGGATCCTCTGGTTGCGCTCCCAGGCGCCGTCGAGCTGGTAGGGGCCGTTGCCGATCGGCGCGATGTCGGAGGCGTCCGGGTTCGCCGTGGCCGCCTTGGGGAGGGGGGCGAAGGCGGGGAAGGACAGCAGCATGGGGAACTGGCCGAAGGGCGCCTTCAAGGTGACCTGGAGGGTCGTCTCGTCGAGCACCTTCAGGCCGGACAGGGTTCGCGCGGACGGCTCGGCGCCCTCTTCCGCCGGGTTGAGGGCGTCGTACCCCTTGATCTGGGCGAAGTAGTAGTTCGCGTCCCAGGCGTTGGGTCCGTAGGCGGCGGCGTTCCACGCGTCCGCGAAGCTGGCGGCCGTGACCTTCTCGCCGTTGTGGAAGGTGGTTCCGGACCTGAACTTGATGGTCCAGACGACGTTGTCCTCGGTGAGCCAGGAGACGGCGGCCAGCGGCTTGACGGTGCCGTCCTTCGGGTCGAGGGCGGCGGGCGGGTCGAAGAGCCCCTGCAGGACCTGGAGGGAGTAGCTGCTGGTGGTCCGACCCGGCAGGAGGTGGTCCGGCTCCGTCAGCGCGACCGAGTACGCGCCGCCGGGCTTGTTGGACGAGTTGTTCGATTTCGCCGACTTGGAGGGACCGCAGGCGGTCGCGGATGCGACGACGGTGAGGACGGTGGCCGCCGCGAGGGCGGTGGACCGGATGGGAATCATGGTGCGCTGTACTCATTTCGGGAAGGCGGTCCGGAGAAAACGCCGTCGAACGGCGTTCGCGCGGACCGCTCTTGGAGTGCGGCTGGGGCGACACGGTAGGGATCCGGCCGGTGGGGAGACGATCGACAGAATGTCCAGGCCCCTTCAGGTGTGATGGACATCGAGTCGTTGCCGCGCCGACTGCGGGAAGACGAGCATGGGCCGTGGCGCCTGGACCGTCGCTCGTCCTTTCCCGCTCGCGGGAGGCGCTCCGGCACGGGCGGGGGTCCTGCGGGCGCGCATGCCGGAGAGACGGCCACGGCGGCACGACCCGCTCTCGCCTTCGAAACAGAAGATACATAGCTTGATGAAATGCAGCCAGAGTTACGTGCGTTACCTGCGGGACGAGCTCGTCGGGCCCCCGGGGACGCCACTCCCGCCCCCGCCCGCCCTCGGCCCCCCGCCGTGTTCCCCGTCCCCGTCACGTCGCCCGCGGAGAGACAGCCATGACACCGAAACGCACCGCCGGTTCCCCCGCCTCCCCAGCCCTCCCCCGCCGCACGCTCCTCACCGCCGTCGCGGCGGCCGGCTGCGCCGCCGCACTCGCGTCGTCGCCGGTCCACGCCGCCGTGCCCGCCGTCGATCCCGTCCGGCGGCAGATGCGGGGGTTGTGGATCGCCTCCGTGGTCAACATCGACTGGCCGAGCCGCACGGGCCTGGACGCCGCCACCCAGCGCGCCGAGTTCGTACGGCTGGCGGACGAAGCCCTCGCGTGGGGGTTCAACGCCTTGTTCGTGCAGATCCGGCCGACAGCCGACGCGTTCTGGCCCTCGCCCCTCGAACCCTGGTCCCAGTGGCTCACCGGTACGCAGGGGAGGGACCCCGGGTACGACCCGCTGGGCTTCATGGTCGAGACGGCGCACGAGCGCGGCCTCGCGTTCCACGCCTGGTTCAACCCGTACCGCGTCTCCATGCAGCCCGACCCGTCCGCACTGGTTCCCGAGCACCCGGCCCGCGTCCATCCGGAATGGTGCGTCTCCTACGGCGGGAAGCTCTACTACGACCCCGGCGTGCCGGCCGCGCGCCGCTTCTGCCAGGAGGCGATGCTCGACGCCGTCAGGCGGTACGACATCGACGGCGTGCACTTCGACGACTACTTCTACCCCTATCCGGTCGCGGGATCCGACTTCCCCGACGAGGAGACGTTCCGGACGTACGGAGCGGGCCACGCGGACAAGGCGGCCTGGCGCCGGCACAACGTGGACCTCATGGTCCGTGAGATGCGGGACGCCGTGCGTGCCGTACGGCCGGACGCACTCTTCGGCATCAGCCCCTTCGGCGTCTGGCGCAACGCCACCACGGATCCGCGCGGTTCCCGGACCGCCGCCTTCCAGTCGTACGACGGCCTGCACGCGGACACCCGCGGATGGGTCGAGCGGGGGTGGCTCGACTACGTCGCGCCCCAGGTGTACTGGCACATCGGACTGCCGGTGGCCGACTACGCCGTCCTGGCACCGTGGTGGGCCGAGGCGGTCCGGGGCACGGACACGGAACTGTGGATCGGACAGGCGGTCTACAAGTCGGGAGCCGCGGGGCAGCCCGCTCCGTGGCAGGACGGCAAGGAGCTGACGCGCCACCTGACGCTCAACGCCACGCTTCCCGACATAGGCGGCGACCTCTTCTTCAGCGCCAAGGACGTCCGCGCCGACCGCGTGGGCGACTTCGCCGCCATGCGGACCTCCCACTGGCACCGACCGGTCCTCGGCCCCCTGCCGACCCGCCTCGAGGAGGGTCCGCTTCCTCGACGGCCGGCCGTCGAGGTCCGGCGGGACGCCCACACCGGCACGGCCTCCCTGCACATCAGCGCGGGGGCGCCCGGCAGGAAGGACGTGCCGTTCCGTTACGCGGTGTACCGGTTCCCGCGCGATCCCGGGCGCCGCCCCGAGGCGGAGTACGCCTCCCTCGTGGCGGTGATCCCCGGCGGCAAGCAGGCCGTCCACTACGATGCGGACGCGTCGGGAGACTGCTGGTACGCAGTGTCCGCCATCGATCGCGTCCAACGCCAGGGCAGGCTGTCCCACCCCGCGCGCTGACCCTCGTGGTGCGCGACGACCGATCCCGACGGGCAGCGGTCGCCGCGCACCTTCCCTTCCCCGCGGAACGGTCGCGGGGACCGCGGTCCTCGACAAACGGTCGACAGGCGAAGGCACTTCATGGACCATGCGTCCCATGCCTCTCACCGTTCGTGATCTATTGGCCATCCCTTCCCTTCGTCTCAGCCTCCTGGCAGGCGGCACGGGTCTTGGCCGAGTGGTCGAGGCGGCACACGCGACCGAGAACACGCGGCCCGCCGCCTGGCTCGAAGGCGCCGAAGTGGTCATGACCAACGGGCTGTTGCTCTCCGCCGACGAGCCCGGCTGCGCGGCCTACGTGGAAGAGCTCAGCGGCGGCAAGGCCGCCGCTCTCATCGTGGGAGTAGGCCCGGGCCTGCCCCTGCAGACGGTTCCAGCCGCCCTGAGCACCCATGCCGAGCAAGCCGGGCTGCCCTTGCTCACCGCTCCCCCGAACGTCCCCTTCGCCTCCATCACCAAGGCGGTGTTCCTCGCCCGGGCGGCCGAAGAACGGCGCTTGCTGGAACGCACCCTCCGCACACAGCGCAGGCTGTCCTCCGCGGCCGCCTCCGGGGACGGGTTGACGGGTCTGCTGTCGTCCTGGCACCAGGCGGTCAACTCGGGCGTGGCCGTGTGCGATTCCTCGGGAAGGCTCCTCGGATCGGCGGGCACCGACGGACAGGAGCTGCTGGCGAACGCCGCCGCGGTGATCGAGACCGTCGCCCTGCACGGCCTCCGGGGAAGCGGCGGCGCCGACCTGCCCTGCGGAAGGCTCGTGGTGCAGCCCCTCGGAACGACACGCCTGCGCGGATTCCTCGTCCTGCTCGACGCGGACTCCCCGGAGGCCCGCCTGCTGATCAGCGTCCTCGTGTCCCTGCTCTCCGTCGAGCTGGAACGCCGTCACCTGGCCGACGAGCCGCAGCGCCGCCGCCGCGCGGCCCTCCTCGCCAGGCTCTTCCATCCCGACGTCACCGCGGATCAGGCGAGGTCCTTGCTGCGGACGGCCGACGTCGCCTCGGCGTCGGTTCGGGCCGTCGCCGTGCGGGCGGCCGGCGAACCGGTGGAACTCGCCGCCGATCTCGCCCTGGCGGTGCCCGGAGGGCTCGCGCGCGTGACCGGTGAGACCGTCGAGATGGTCGTTCCGGAAGAAGTGGACACCTCAGCGGTGCTCGGCCGCTTCGCCACGGGCCTTCCGGCGGGCATAGGTCCGGCCGTCGCTCCGCAGCACGCGGCGCTCTCGCTCCGCCAGGCGATCGCCCTGCTGTCCTCCAGCACCGAGCTGGGACGACCCGTGAGCGCCTCCGAGGCGGGGTCGGTCAGGCTCCTGCTGAGCCTGGGCAGTCCCGCGACCCTGGCCGCCTTCGCCGACACCGTACTGGCACCGCTCGATGCCGCGGACCCGGGCGGGGAACTCACCGAAACCCTCCGGGTCTGGCTCGAGACGAACGGCTCCTGGGCCGAGACCTCGTCCCTGCTGGGCCTGCACCGGCACACCGTCCAGAACCGCATCGAGAAGGTGGCCAGACTGACGGGGAGGCAACAGGACCGGGCGGAGGACCGGGTCGACCTCTGGCTGGCACTGACGGCTCGGGCGGTGGGCGGCCCCCTCGCCCACCAGCAGAAATACAGGAACCCCGTTCCCTCCAAGGGCTAAACGGTCCAAGCCGCCTCCGGACGGATCGACATGACGTCCATTTCAAGACAGGCCTGCCTGTTCCTACCGTACGCCTGCCGGCCGGACCTCACGGCGAACGCTCGCCGAGATCCCTCCCCTCACGGACGCACCGACCCGCGGGGGGTACCTGGGCCGGCAGCCACAGGAACAGAGAGGACCGTCCATGCCCCCTGCGTCCGCCACGGCCATCACGACGAGTTCGCGTCTCAGAGAGGCGCGAACACTGATCACCGCCCTCGTCGCGGCACTGCTCCTCGGACTGCTCGCCGCGGCCCCAGCCCACGCGGCCCTGCCGGCCTGGCCGCTGCTGCAGAAGGGAGCCACGGGGAACAACGTCGCCAGCCTGCAGTTCCTCCTCCGCCAGCACGGCGGCGTCGTCACCGCCAACGCCGAGTTCGACGCCCAGACGCGCAGCGCCGTCATCACGTTCCAGCAGAACCAGGGGCTCGCGGCCGACGGGATCGTCGGACCCGCCACCTGGAGCAAGCTCGTGATCAGCGTCGCTCCCGGCTCCACGCAGGCCGACGCCGTCCGGGCCCTGCAGTTCCAGCTCCGCAAGCACGGATACCGCGACGTGGCGACCGACGGCGTCTTCGGACCGACGACGACCGCCGCGGTGGAGGGCTACAAGGCACGGCACCAGCTCACCGGGGGCACGACCGTGGGGGCCACCACCTGGCAGCACCTGCTCGGTTCACCGCCCGGATCCGGCCCCCAGGGCACGTACGCCTTCATCATCCCGCGTGAGGACGTCTTCGACGGCCGGGAAAGCCTCCTGTGGGCCCATCACGACTACCCCGCCAGCGACATCGCCGTGGAGATCGGCACACCCGCCTACGCCGTCACCGGCGGCACCGCCCGGCTCAACGGCGGCCTTGACGACTCCTGCGGCCTGGGCGTGGCGATCGACGGTGACGACGGCGTCAGCTACCAGTACTGCCACCTCGACAGCCGCGACGTGAGCCACGGAGCACGGGTGACGGCGGGCCAGCCGATCGCCCGCACCGGCAACACCGGCAACTCCACAGGGCCCCACCTCCACTTCGGCATCTTCCGGCAGGGCGTTTCCGTCTGCCCCCAGCAGATGCTGATCGCCCTCTACGACGGCCTCGTTCCGCCCTCTCCGTGGACCCTCCCGGAGTCAGGCTGCACTTACTGACCGGGGGGGGCGACCGCCGGGAAACGATCCCCCGCGTCCCGTCCGCGCTCCGGCCGCGCCCCGACGGGCCGACCGCTCCCCAGCACGTGCCTCGCACCCCTGTGCAGTCCCCCGAAGGGAAAGCCGGCCATGCCCGAGACGCCGCCGCCCCGCAGAGCCCGCGCCGAGATAGACCTCGGCGCGCTGCGTGCGAACGTCCGCACGCTGCGCGCCCGCGTCGCCCCCCACGTCCGGATCATGGCCGTGGTCAAGGCCGACGCCTACGGACACGGTGCGGTGCGCTGCGCCCGTGCCGCTCTGAAGGCGGGCGCGGACTGGCTGGGCACGGCCACCCCGCACGAGGCGCTCGCGCTGCGCGCGGCGGGGATCACGGACGTGCCCGTCATGTGCTGGCTGTGGACGCCGGGCGACCCCTGGGGCCTAGGCATCAAGGCCGGTCTCGACATGTCGGTGAGCGGCATGTGGGCCCTGCGAGAGGTCGTCGCCGCCGCGGAGGCGACCGGCAATCGGGCGCGGATCCAGCTCAAGGCCGACACCGGGCTGGGACGCAACGGGTGCCAACCCGCCGACTGGCCCGAGCTGGTCACCGAGGCGCTGGACGCCCAGGCTCGGGGACTGGTGAAGGTGACCGGTCTGTGGTCGCACTTCGCCTGCGCCGACGAGCCGTACCACCCCTCCATCGCCGCTCAGCTGGACGTCTTCCGTTCGATGCTGGACCACGCCGAGAAGGCGGGGGTGGAGCCCGAGGTGCGGCACATCGCCAACTCGCCGGCCACCCTCACGCTTCCCGAGGCCCACTTCGACCTGGTCCGGCCGGGCATCGCGCTGTACGGCCTGTCGCCCGGCCCTAAGCTCGGCACCGGCGCCGAGCTGGGACTGCGACCGGTGATGTCGCTGAAGGGAAGCGTCGCGCTGGTCAAGCAGGTGCCCGCCGGACACGGCGTGAGCTACGGCCACCACTACGTCACCGAGGGCGAGACCACCCTGGGCCTGGTCCCGCTGGGCTACGCCGACGGGGTGCCCCGGCACGCCTCGGGCCGCGGCCCCGTCCTGGTCGGGGGCCGGGTGCGCACGGTCGCGGGGCGGGTGGCCATGGACCAGTTCGTGGTCGACCTCGGCGGCGACACGCCCGAGCCCGGCGCCGAGGCGGTGCTGTTCGGGTCCGGGGAGCGGGGCGAGCCGACCGCCGAGGACTGGGCGGCGGCCGCCGGCACCATCGCGTACGAGATCGTCACCCGCATCGGCGCACGTGTTCCGCGCCTCTGCGTGGACAGCGGGAACTGACGCCACCCACCTCAAACCGCCGCCGTACGGACGCTCGGACCGACGGCCGAAGAGCGGGCCTCGACGTCGGCCGAACCGGACAAGCACTCCCTCTCCCCGGCGTCAGCCCCCACGGAACAGCCGCTACCAGGTCACACCTCTCTGCCGGATCCGGTAGGCACTTGCCCCCTCCCCGCGGCACCAGCGCCGGAGGACCGTTCCCCCTTTCCTACACACAGGAGAACCAGCATGAGATTCCGCTCCGCCCTGACCGCTCTGGCCCTCGTCCTCGGCGCCCTCTTCGCCCCCGGCTTCGGCGCCCTCACCGCCGCCGGCGAGGCCCACGCCGTCACCAAGATCAGCCACGCCACCGCGACCTCGATGTTCACCGCGTCCGGGATCACGTGGTCCTCGTCCGGCAACTGCTCCGATCGGAACAACCCCACCTGTACGTCCTTCGAGCAGCTCAACCTCGCCACCGCCCAGGGCGCCCAGACCCTCAAGAGCGCCAGCGGCTGCGCCCTCAACATCACCGGCGGCACCGAGACCGGCCACGCGAGCGGCACCTACTCGCACTGGAACGGCTACAAGCTCGACTTCGGCAAGGCCAAGTGCCTCTCCACCTACGTCCAGACCAACTTCACGTACATCGGCGTTCGCGGGGACGGCTCTCCCCAGTGGCAGTCCGCCAGCGGCAACGTCTACGCCGACGAGGGCAACCACTGGGACGTGACCTACTACAACTGCGGCGGCTGCTGACCACCGACCGCTCCACCCAACACCCCCGGAGCCCACACGCCCTTCCACCGCCGAACGTACCTCTCGGCGGACGGTGACACCGGCTCCGGGGGCACGGAACGGCCCCATGTTCACCCGCGGCACGCACCGCGCCCTCCGCACGCCGAGACCGCGGTCCCGCTCCGACGACCATCACCGACTCGCCTCACCTGGAGGACTGTTGACCCGAAGGATCTCCCGTCGTGTCGTCTTGCTGACGACGGTCGGCGGTGCGCTCGCCCTGCCCGTCGTCCGCTCCGGAACCGCACACGCCGCCTCCCCTCTCCCCTCGGCAAGCGGCGCACCGCCGATCGTCACGAACCCTCGCGAGCCCGGCGCGGTCTACGACGCCAGCGCACCCCGCACCGCCCACCCGGAACCGTTGAACGCGGCCGTCGGCTGTGCCGTGAACCGTGGAGGTCGTCGCTGATGGCCACCTTCGTCACCCGCGCCCAATGGGGCGCTCGAACGCCCACGAGCGTCAGCGGCACCATCACCCCGGATCAGGGCGGCGTGGTCGTCCACCACATCGACGCCGTCAAGGTCGCGGAAACCGATCACCGCGACTGTGCCGCCCAGGTGCGGGGCATCCAGAACTACCACATGGACTCCAACGGCTGGTCGGACATCGCCTACAGCCATCTCGCCTGCGTCCACGGGTACCTCTTCCAGGGGCGTGGCGAGAACGTCCGCACCGCCGCCCAGGGCACCACTCAGGGCAATGACGACTGGTACGCGGTCTGCGCCCTGACGGGCGGCACCGGCAACGACTACGACGTCGTCACGGCCGGGCTGATCGACGCCCTTCGGTACGGGATCGCCCGGCTGCGCACGTCGGGCGGGGCCGCACAGGCCATCACCGGCCACCGCGACCACCACGCGACCGGCTGCCCGGGGAACCTGTACACCCGCGTCCTCAGTGGAGAGGTGAACCCCGGCGGAGGCCCCCTCCCCTACCCCGGCGTCAGCTTCCGGCAGTCCCCGGCCACAGTGCACGCCAGCGTGGCGACCTGGCAGTACCGGATGAACAGCGCGCACGGCTACTCCCTCGCCGTGGACGGCCAGTACGGACCGGGATCCGATTCGGCCTGTCGCGGATTCCAGTCGGACAGGGGCCTGACCGTGGACGGCGTCGTCGGACCGGCCACCTGGGGCGCCACGTTCGCCTAGGTGTATTGATCACGAGCGTTGTTAACGCCGACTGGGTCTTGATCATGGCGAAGACCTCCGGTGTGGTGGAGGTGTCTAGGCTTCACCGCACACGGAGGTCTTCGTGTCCCACCGTAATGCCCGGCTGACCGTTCACGGCAGGCGGATCCTGGTCGAACGCGTCCTCGCGGGCCGTCCCGTCGCGCACGTCGCCGCTGAGATGGGCATATCCCGTCCCACTGCCCACAAATGGGTCCGCCGCTGGCGGACTGGGGGCGACGCAGGGCTGTACGACCGCTCCAGCAGGCCACACCGGACGCCGCACCGGACGCCGCCCGCCCTGGAGGCCCGAGTCTGCGATCTGCGCCAGGCCCGCAAACTCGGCCCGGCCAGGATCGGCCCGATCCTGGGGCTGCCGGCCTCGACGGTCCACCGGATCCTGGTCCGGCACGGCCTGAACCGTCTGGCCTGGCTCGACCGGCCCACCGGCCAGTCGATTCGCCGCTACGAACGCGACCGGCCCGGCGAGCTGGTCCATGTCGACATCAAGAAGCTCGGCAACATTCCCGACGGCGGCGGTTGGCGGACCGTCGGCAGGGCGGCCGGCGACCGCAACCGCCAGGCCACCACGACGGAGCGCAAGAGCTGCACTCCGGTGATCGGTTACAGCTACATCCACTCGGACGTCGACGACCACTCCCGCCTGGCCTACAGCGAGGTCCTGCCCGACGAACGCCAGCACACCGCGATCGCCTTCTGGCAGCGGGCCAACGCGTTCTTCGCCGGCCACGGCATCACCGTCGAACGGGTCCTGACCGACAACGGCTCCTGCTACAAGTCCAAGCTCTTCACCCAGGCCCTGGCCGCGGCCGGCATCACCCACAAGAAGATCAGGCCCTACCGGCCGCAGACCAACGGCAAGGTCGAACGCTTCAACCGGACGCTCCTGGACGAGTGGGCCTACCTACGGCCCTACACCTCGAACCAGGAACGGACAGCGGCCCTGGCAGACTTCCTCCACACCTACAACCACCACCGCTGCCACACCGCACTGGGCGGACACCCACCCATCACCCGCGTCAACAACCCTGCGGGTCAATACACCTAGGCCGTGTTTTAGAAGCCGGGCACCTGACGGCGGTCGGCGATCGGCGCGGGCTGCCAGCCGGGTCCGGAGGCATGCGCCTTCGTGCTCCGCAGTCTGGTCTGGTGGATGCGAAGTAGATGATGGCTCGGTGACGAACATCAGTGACGACCACGTGAAGGTCCATTTCCGCATGGACATAGACGAGGACGGATGGCCGCCGGCGAGTGTCGAGAGCCTGTGGGCTGTCGACCTCGGCGATGGCACGGTGCGGCTGGACAACACTCCCTGGTTCGTCCGCGGAGTCGCCAGTGGCGACATCATCAGGGTCCAACCGGATGATGACGGTGTTCTCTGGGCCGGAGAAACGGTGCAGCCTTCGCAGAACTGCACCATCCGGCTCATCGTGCTGAAGGACGACGGCTCAGCCGCCGCCCGGCAGAGCGTGCTGGAGGTCTTCCATCGCCTCGGCACGACGGGCGAAGGCATCGAGCGGTTCGGGATGGTGGCCTTGGATGTCCCGCCGCAGGCAGACCTGCTGAAAATCCGCGAGCTGCTGGAGCACGGCGAGACGAAGGAGTGGTGGCACTGGGAAGAAGGGTGCGTCACTGCCGCCTGGGAAGCTACTGCGCGACCGTGAGGGCAGCGGTGCCGGTCCCAGCCTGCAGTGAGCCAGGCTGCATCGTTCTCGTGCAGGAACCGACCGCTCAGGTTCGTCATATCCATTCGCCGATCGCGGCGATCAGGACGGTGGCTTCGAAGCGGACGGCGAGTTTGTCGAACCGGGTGGCGACCGCCCGGTTGCGCTTGAGCCGGTTGATCCCGCACTCGACCGCGTGCCGGGCCTTGTAGTCCTCGCGGTCGAAGACCGGCGGCCGCCCGCCGGCCTTCCCACGTCGCTTGCGGTGGGCGGCCTGGTCGGCAGGCTCCGGGATCGTGCAGCGGATTCCGCGCTTTCGCAGGTAGGCCCGGTTGGCGCGGGAGGAGTACGCCTTGTCGCCCCGCACTCGGATGGGGCGGACACGGGGACGGCCGGGCCCGGTGCGGGGCACCCGGATGCCTTCCAGAACGGCGACGAACTGAGGGCTATCACCACGCTGACCTGCGGTGACCAGCAAAGACAGCGGCCGCTGGCCCTGCTCGCAGGCCAGGTGAATCTTGGTGGTGAAGCCTCCCCGGGACCGGCCCAGTCCGTGGTCGTCGGGCTCGGTAGAGGTTCCGCCCGACGGTTCGTTCTGGGCCTGGCCGTCTCGGCGGGCACCCGCGGCGTGCTAATGGGCCCGGCAGATCGTGGAGTCGACGTTGACCTCCCACGTGATCAGCCCGGCCGCATCCGCCCGGGCCTGCAGCCGGGTCAGCAGTTCGGGCCAGGTGCCGTCGCGCTGCCAGCGGCGGAAGAGTCCGTAGACCGTCTGCCACGGACCGTACTCCGACGGAAGATCCCGCCACGGAGCACCGGTCCGCACCCGCCACCGGATCCCGTCGATCAGCTTCCGCCGGCCCAACGGCGGCCGCCCCAGCACCGCGACCGGCAACAGCGGCTCCAGCACAGCCCACTGCTCGTCAGAAAGATCCCCTCGCCCCACACCGAGATCATCACGATGCGAGGCGAGGAAGAGAGCCGACTTTCAAAACACGGCCTAGCCGCCCCGAACCTTCGAGCGCGACCGCCGCGAGGCCGGCCAGGTCGACGGCGACGAGCCGCGCCTCCACCGGGACCGGTACGGTTCCGGGAGTGGGCGTCAGGAGGAACCGGCCCCGAACCTTGCCGGCCGCCACAGCCGGCAGCTCGATCTCCCCGTCCGGCCACCCCTGCCGCTCCAGGTCCCAGATCCAGCCCTCCACACGCACCGACCCGTCCGTCTGGAGCCTGGGCGGCGGAGAACCGGCAGGCTCCACGGCGAAGGTGAACCGGCACTCCCGCAGCTCCAGCACGTCCACAAGATCCCGGCGAAACCGGTCGATCAGCTCCGGCGCCGCACATCCACCCGATCGCATCAGGCGGATCGTGCGGTGGAGGCGTTCCAGGTGCTCCGCGTCCGTGCCCGCGGCCGACCGCATCACGCGGGCCCGGGCGGCGAGCTGGGACATGATCAGTCCGACGACAAGAAGCAGGAGCGCCGTCTCGACATCGGCCCGGTCCCGGATGTCGAAGCTCTGGTATGGCTCGGTGTGGAAGAAGTCGAACCAGGCCACCGCCGAGACCGCGGCAAGCGCACCGGCCCACCGGTTCCCCAGCGCCGAGACGGCGACGACCACGACGACCAGTACCAGCGCGAGGTTGGTGGAAGTGACGCTCCTACGAAGCGGCAGCAACGTCAGTGCCACCAGGAAGGGTGCGAGGACCGCGGCCGTCACGGCGACCACGTCCCGGATCGGCATACGCATCATCGGCCTCCTCAGCGGCCCACACGCGCTCACTATCAATTGAGACTGCACCCGATGTGAGGAAGGTGACGCCCTACCGGCGGATCTTGACGCTTCCCTGACGCGCACGCCGGCTACGCCTCCCCGCACCCTGCTTACGCTGGCTCGGCCGCATCGCAGGCGGCCGAAAACCCCCTCATCGAGCAGACTCCAGGAGCACCCCATGGCCACCACAGACGAGACGCGCGGCGGGAAGCTGCGCGCGTAGATGCTGGAGGGCCTGTCCGACATGGGCAAGGGAAAGCCGTCCCGCCCCAAGGAGACGGCCCCGGACGCCGGACACAAGGGCCAGCCCTGGTGGCGGGTGATGTGCCTGACCGGCGTCGACTACTTCTCCACCCTCGGCTACCAGCCCGGCATCGCCGCCCTCGCGGCCGGCCTCCTCTCCCCCATCGCCACCATCGTGCTCGTGATCGTGACCCTGGCGGGCGCGCTGCCGGTCTACCGGCGGGTGGCCGAGGAGAGCCCGCACGGCGAGGGCTCGATCGCGATGCTGTCGCGGCTGCTGTCCTTCTGGAAGGGCAAGCTCTTCGTCCTCACCCTGCTCGGCTTCGCCGCCACCGACTTCCTGATCACCATCACCCTGTCGGCGGCCGACGCCTCCACCCACCTCGTGGAGAACCCGCACCTGGAGTCGGCCCTCCACGACAAGCAGGTGATCATCACAATGATCCTGATCGCGCTGCTCGGCGCGGTCTTCCTCAAGGGCTTCCTGGAGGCCATCGGCGTCGCCGTCGCCCTCGTCGCCATCTACCTGGGCCTCAACGCCGTCGTCGTCGTGACCGGCCTCTACCAGGTGCTGACCGAGGGACACGTCGTCACCGACTGGACGGCCGCCCTGACCCAGGAGCACGGCAACGTCTTCGTCATGATCGGCGTCGCCCTGATCGTCTTCCCCAAGCTCGCCCTCGGCCTCTCCGGCTTCGAGACCGGCGTCGCGGTCATGCCACACGTCAAGGGCGACGCCGGTGACACCGAGGCGCGGCCGACAGGCCGGATCCGCGACACCAAGAAGCTGCTGACCACGGCCGCGCTCATCATGAGCGTCTTCCTCATCTGCACCAGCTTCATCACCACCGTGCTGATCCCCCACGAGGAGTTCGAGTCCGGCGGCAAGGCCAACGGCCGTGCGCTGGCCTACCTCGCGCACGAGTACCTGGGCAACGCCTTCGGCACCGTCTACGACGTCTCCACCATCGCGATCCTGTGGTTCGCCGGCGCCTCCGCCATGGCCGGCCTGCTCAACCTGATGCCGCGCTACCTCCCCAAGTACGGCATGGCCCCGCACTGGGCGCGCGCCGTGCGCCCCATGGTGATCGTCTTCACCCTGGTCGCCTTCCTCGTGACGTGGATCTTCGACGCCGACGTCGACGCCCAGGGCGGCGCCTACGCCACCGGCGTCCTCGTCCTGATCTGCTCGGCCGCCATCGCCGTCACCATCGCCGCCCGCAAGGCCGGCCAGCGCGGCTGGACCATCGGCTTCGGCACCATCTCGGTCGTCTTCCTCTACACCACCGTCGTCAACGTCATCGAGCGCCCGGACGGCGTGAAGATCGGTGCCTGCTTCATCGCCGGCATCATCCTGATCTCGCTGCTCTCCCGGCTCGGCCGCGCCTTCGAGCTGCGGGTCACGCACGTCGAGCTCGACGACATGGCGGAGCGCTTCATCCGTGACGTCGCCAGCCGGACCCCGCGGTTCATCGCCAACGAGCCGGACAACCGCGACGCCGAGGAGTACCGGGCGAAGAAGGACCAGATCCGCGCCGACAACGACCTGCCCGGTACCGAGGACTTCGTCTTCATCGAGGTCACCGTCACCGATCCCTCCGAGTTCGAGGCCGGGCTCACAGTCCGCGGCGAGGTCCTCCACGACCGCTACCGGGTCCTCACCGTCGAGTCCTCCTCCGTCCCCAACGCCCTCGCGGCCCTCCTGCTCCACGCCCGGGACATGACCGGTGTGCGTCCACACGTCTACTTCGAGTGGACCGAGGGCAACCCCTTCGCCAACTTCCTCCGCTTCTTCCTCTTCGGCCAGGGCGAGATCGCCCCGGTCACCCGAGAGATCCTCCGCGAGGCGGAGTCCGACCGCGACCGCCGCCCCCGCGTCCACGTCGGCTGATCGAACGTCCCCCCATAGCCCCTGGCGTGCCGCCCGTCGTGAATCCCATGGCGACGAGGTCCGTATCCGGCGGCGTGGCCGCGTCGGCGGCGCGGCGGAGACGATCCGGCCGGCTAGCGACCCTCGAGCCGGAACCTCAGCCGGCAGATCACGGCGTCGGTGTCCCGGCGGACGGCGTGGGCGACGACGGCGCCGCGCTGGTTCTGCAGCAGCCTCTGCCACAGGCTCTCGGGTTCGGCCTCGGGAATCAGGACGGTGACACGGGTTCCGGGGGCGTCGTCGCGCAGCGCGCGGACGTAGGCGCTGATGGGCTTGCCGAGCGAGCGGCGTTCGAAAGGGAGCCGGACGAGCTGGACGCCCGGGTTCCACAGGTCCCAGTCCCGCTCCAGGGCCTCGGTGGCTGCCAGATCCTCGGGGTCCGGATGGCAGACGGTCACCGCGCGGACCTCGTCGCCGAGGGAGACCGCGGTGGTGAGGGCCTCGCTGGTGAGCCGGGTGAGCGAGGAGACGGGCACCAGGACCAGAGAGCGCTCGCGGTGCGGCGGCTCCGGGATCCTGCCCACGCCCAGGCGCTCGCCGATCCGCCCGTACGCGCGGTGGACGGTCTCGAAGGCGAGGACCAGCAGCGGCAAGGCGATCACGATCAGCCAGGCCCCGTCGTGGAACTTGGTGGCGGTGACGACGACCGCGGAGACGCCGGTCAGAACGGCGCCGAGGCCGTTGAGGAGGGCTTTGCCCCACTGCCGGGTGGCCCTCCAGTGCAGGACCATGCCGGTCTGGGCGATCGTGAAGCCGACGAAGACTCCGATCGCGAAGAGCGGCACCAGGGTGTTGGTGTCACCTCCGGAGAAGACCAGCAACGCCGCCGAGACCACCGCCAGCCACACCACGCCGTGCCGGTGCACCTGCCGGTCCGCCTTCAGGCCGAAGACGTGCGGCGCATAGTTGTCCCGGGCCAGCAGCTTCAGCAGGACGGGCAGCCCGCCGAAGGAGGTGTTGGCCGAAAGCGCCAGCAGCACCATGGTCGCGAACTGGACGACGTAGAAGGCCCCGTTGTGGCCGAGGGAGGCGTCGGTGAGCTGGGCGAGGACGGTGACGCCCTCCACCGGCTGGAGCCCGAAACGGGAGATCAGCACCGACAGGCCGATCAGCATCACGCCCAGCAGCCCGCCCAGCGCCACCTCCGCGCGCATCGCCCTGCGGGCCGCCGGCGCCCGGAAGGACGGCACCGCGTTGGCTATCGCCTCCACACCGGTCAGCGCGGAGCAGCCGGAGGCGAACGCCTTGAGCAGGAGCAGGGCACCCACGGTGGTGGCGTTGTCGGCGAGTACCGAGATATGACCGTCGGAGGCCGCGGTGGAGACGGGGGCGTCGCGGAACAGGCCGACGGCGATCACGACGAGGATCGCGCCGACGAAGACGGCGGTCGGGACGATAAAGGCGCGGGCCGAGTCGACGATCCCGCGCAGGTTCACGGCCGTGATGAGCACCAGGACGCCGAGGCAGATCGCCAGCCGGTTGTCGTACAGGCCGGGGAAGGCGGACGTCAGCGCGGCCACACCGGCGGTGACGGCGACGGCCACGTTCAACACGTAGTCGAGCACCAGCGAGCCCGCCGCGACGAGACTCGTACGACGTCCCAGGTGCGCCTTCGCCACGGCGTAGGAACCGCCGCCGTCCGGGAACGCGGCGATGACCTGACGGTACGAGGCGACCAGCACCGCGAGAAGCCCCGCGATGGCGAGCGTCACCGGCAGTGTGAACCCGAGCCCGTACCCGCCGGCGGCGGCGAGGACGAGCACGATGGCCTCGGGTCCATAGGCGACCGACGCCATCGCGTCCAGGGACAGGGCAGCGAGCCCGGTGACGGCGGTCAGCTTGTGCCGCGCGCCGGTATCGGGCGGTTCCTCGGCGCCGGGTACGGCGTCCTTCTCGGCGGTCACGGTGGTCATGCGGACGGACTCCTTCGGATCGGGCTCCGCTCAGCTTCCGCCCGTCCCGCAGGCTAGTCCGCCCTTCCTGGCGCGTTCTTGGCGCCAGCCCTCTTTCCCCTGACAGCTCCTTGACACCGGCCTCCACGGAGCGGAGGGCATCAGGGTGGTGTGAAGACTTCCCGGGCATCGGCAGTCCTGCCCGACCGCGGCCCTACAGTGCGCCCCATGAGCCCACATGACGGACGCCTGCCCTCCGACCACCGCGTGCGCCGCATCTCCCTCACGCTCTTCGTCGGCGCGTCTCTCACGAGCGCCACCGGGCTGGCCCTCGACAGCATGTGGCTGCTCGCCGCCGGTGCGTGGCAACTCATCGCAGCCGTCCTCCTGGAACTGGTCTACCGCCCGTGACCACCAACATCACGGGGCTTCCCGGGTCATCGGAAAAGCGTCGACGACAAGCCGGAGGTCCAGCGGGCGCACTCCGTTAGCGCCTTGCGCTCACCCTCCCGGCGCTTCGGCACCGCACTACAGAAGGTGACTCAGCATGCCCTTGGCGGCGCCTCCGGCGGATCGACCTCGCGTGCCACCACAGCCGCCGCTACGGCACTCCCTGGGGAGAATCTGGGGAGTATCGACGGCCCTGGGGAGCGCGTGGGGAGAATCGAACGCGTAACGCCGACCGACCTCGAAAGAAGCTGAAAGACTCATCCGTGCAGGTCAGGAGTGGCTGCGCCTGCATCAACGCAGGTCAGCGCCACTCCCTAGACACCTTCATGACGTATGTGCCGAGATCGTGAGCGGGTGAGCTCGCCTGGATCTGGTGGCGCAGCATGGTGACTGATCAACCCAGCTGGTCACTGCGGACAGCAACTTCGGGTTCTCGGCTCTCGTGGCGCGTTGGATCGAGGCATGTCCCGTGGAGACCTGCCTGCCCACCCCTCATTTGTGTGCCGACTCGCCGCCGCCACGGGCCATCGGTCAGGGTCCCACTCCGTTCCGACCAAGATCCGGGCCATACGCGGACCAACCGCCTGCCGCCTGGTCGAATCGCGGCCGTTTCCGCTGGTCAGCGTCCATGCAAGGCGTGTACCACCAGCACTCGAAGAACCTGCTGGTGAGCTACTCGCCGAAGAAGCTCGGCTTCTTCTGACACTGAGAAAGGGGGCGCACGGCCGGACTCTGCCGGCCGTGCTTCCCCGGGGGCCCGGGTGGCGCGACGGGGAGGAGACCCGGCAGGGGCCGTTCGGCCCTCCCGCCTCGCCTCGGTCCGCGCGAACCTGGGAAGGGGCATCGTCGAGGAGGGATCATGGATTCCGCAGGCCCCGCGCCTCTCGTGGTCAGTGACGTGATGACCCGCACCGCCGTGGCGATCGGCCGTGACGCTCCCTACAAGGAGATCGTGGTGCTCATGGACGAGTGGAAGGTGAGCGCCCTCCCCGTCCTGGAGGGGGAGGGGCGGGTGGTGGGGGTGGTCTCGGAGGCGGATCTGCTGCCGAAGGAGGCGTTCCGCGACACGGACCCCGGCCCCGGGAGGGACGAGGAGACCGCGAGGGCCGTCGCGGTGCGTGCGGGGGACCTCATGTCGAGTCCCGCCGTGACCGTTCACGCCGACGTCCCTCTCGCCGAAGCCGCACGGATCATGGCCCGCCGAAGGGTGAAGAGGCTCCCCGTCGTCAACGGGATCGGCGTGCTGGAGGGGGTCGTCAGCCGGAGCGACCTGCTCAAGGTGTTCCTGCGGGAGGACGGCGAGATAGCGTCGGAGATCCGGCGCTCGGTACTGGACGGAACAGGGTTCACCGGGCTGGACGTGACCGTGGCGGAAGGGGTCGCCACGCTGAGTGGCGTCCTCTCCGACCGCTCTCTGGTGCCGCTGCTGGCGCGAGCCGTCCGTGCCGTGGAGGGGGTCGTCGACGTCCGGATGGAGCTGGGTGCCCATGAAGGCGCTTCGTGACGGACAATCCTTGTGGGGGCGGGTGAACATCCACCGAGCACAGGGGTCGCCATGACCGAGCTTCCGGTAGCGGAGGGACCCACCCGGGTCTTCCTCGTGGACGATCACGAGGTCGTCCGCCGAGGGCTGCGGGACCTGATCGACGACGAGCCCGACATGCGGGTCGTCGGGGAGGCGTCCACGGCCGACCAGGCCCTGGCCCGGGGGCCCGCGCTGCGCCCGGACGTGGCCGTCCTCGACGTACGGCTCCCCGACGGCGACGGGATCGCCGTGTGCCGGGAGCTGCGGTCGCGGATGCCGGAGCTGGCGTGCCTGATGCTGACCTCGTTCGACGACGAGGACGCCCTGCTCGACGCGATCATGGCCGGGGCGTCGGGGTACGTCCTCAAGCAGATCAAGGGGTCCGACCTCATCTCGGCGGTACGCACCGTGGCGACGGGGCAGTCGATGCTCGACCCGGCCACCACGGCTCGCCTGATGCGTTCGCTGCGGGATCCGGAAGCGGCGCAGCCGCCCGAGGACGAGCGGCTCGCGGCGCTGTCCGAACGTGAGCGGTCCGTGCTGGAGCTGATCGGGGAGGGGCTCACCAACCGGCAGATCGCCAAGCGGCTCTACCTGTCGGAGAAGACGGTGAAGAACCACATCTCGCGGCTGCTCGGCAAGCTGGGGGTGGAGCGGCGGGTGCAGGCGGCCGTGATCGCCGCGCAGGCCCACGAGCACGGGGCGGAGAGCGGTTAGTCCTCTCGTCCGTCGCACGGAGGAAGGGGAATGCGCCAGGTGAGGCGGGTTCCCCCGCCGGGTCCCGGCGGAGAGTGGACGGTGAGGGAGCCGCCGAGGCGCTCGGCCCGTTCCGCGAGGTTGCGGAGCCCCCTGTCGACCCGATCCGGTGTCAGACCGATGCCGTCGTCACCCACCGTCACCTCCAAGGTCCCGTCGTCGGCGACGACGGCGACCTCTGTCCTGTGGGCCTGGGCGTGACGGGCGACGTTGGTGAGGGCTTCGCCGATCACCGCGACCACGTCGTCGGCGATGTCGACGGGCACGTCCGTGTCCAGGAGCCCCTCCAAGCGGAGCGCGGGAGCGAAGCCGAGGGTGGCCGCGCCCGCGTCGACCGCGGTGACGACACGGCTTCTGAGTTTCGGGGCGGTGCCTGGGGTGTCGTGTTCCCGGAGACCGAAGATGGTCGAACGGATGATCTTGATGGTGGCGTCGAGGTCGTCGATCGCCCTGGTCAACCGGTCCACCGCCTCCGGATGCTCGATGAAGCGCCGGGCGCTCTGGAGGGTGATGCCGGTGGCGAAGAGGCGCTGGATCGCCAGGTCGTGCAGGTCGCGGGCGATGCGGTCGCGGTCCTCCAGCAGGGTGACCTGTTCGGCGTCGCGGCGGCGGTCGGCCAGTTCGAGGGCGAGGGCCGCCTGGCCCGCGAAGCCGGGGAGGGCGGCGGTCTCGGCTCTCGTGAACTGCGTGCGCCCGCCGCGCCGGGCGAGGATCAGGACGCCGCTGAGGCGTTCCTTGGTGCCGACCGTGACCGCGACCGCCGGGCCGAAGCCCCGCCAGCGTTCGGGCTGGACCGTGACGCGCGCGTCGCTGGAGACGTCCGCCAGGGTGATCAGCCCGTCGGTCGCGGCGAGGGCCGCGGCCGCCAGGGTGCCCTCGCTGCTGGACAGGACGACCCCTCGGTGGGTGTCGGCGCCGTCGCCGCGGGCCAGCGAGCCGCGGAGCTCGCCCTCGGGGCCGACGAGGTAGAAGACGCCCATGTCGGCGTCGGCGATGTCCACGGCCTGCTCCAGCATTCCGTCGAGGACCTCGGTCTCCCCCGTGCCGGACAGCAGGGCGCGGGTGAAGTCGGAGCTCGCGGCGAGCCAGCGCTGCCGGCGCCTGCCCTCCTCGTAGAGCCGGGCGTTCTCGATGGCGATGCCGGCGGCGACGGCGAGGGTCGTCACGACCGACTCGTCCTCCGCGTCGAAGTCCGCTCCGCCGCGCTTCTCGGTGAGGTAGAGGTTGCCGAAGACCTCGTCGCGGACCCGGACGGGTACGCCCAGGAAGGAGTGCATGGGCGGATGGTGGGCCGGGAAACCGTACGAGGCGGGGTGCTCGGACAGCTCGGTCAGGCGCAGGGGCTCGGGGTTCCGGATGAGTTCGCCGAGGATGCCGTGTCCGGACGGGAGGGCGCCGATCCGTTCGCGCAGGTCGCCGTCGATGCCGATGGGGAGGAACTCGGAGAGCCGCCGGTCCTCGCCGATGACGCCCAGCGCACCGTACTCGGCGTCGACCAGGGACACCGCGGCCTCCACGATGCCCCTCAGCACCGAGGGCAGGTCGAGTTCCCGTCCCACCGACATGACCGCTTCCAGAAGGCCGTCGAGGCGGTCCCTGGTGCCGCGCGCCTCGTCGATGCGCGCCTGGAGCTCGTCCAGCAGCTCGTCGAGGCGCAGGCGCGGCAGCCTGGTGTTCGCCAGTCCGGCGCCTTCCCGGCCCATCGCCACCTCCGGTCCGTCCGGGGCACACCGCGTCCCCGGCGCACGCTCTCACGGTAGTCCGGATGGCCGGTCCGTTCCTGTCGGAGCCGCCTCCCGGAACGCGGTGCGGACGGCCCGCGCCGCGAGGAATCCGGTCGGCGCGCACGCCGCCGCCAGGGCGAGCCCCGCTCCTCCGAGGGGGTCCGTGTCGAGGGCGGTACGGAGGAAGGGCACGTACAGCGCCGCCAGGGCCAGGAGCGCGGAGGCGATGACCGAGAGGGGAAGGAACAGGTTCTCCCGGACGAACAGCCGGGCTCGCAGTCCGAGGACCACTCCGAGCTGGGCGGCGAGCAGGGCGAGGAAGAGGACGCTCTGCCAGTCGAGGCCCCGCGTCCGCGCGACCAGCCCCGCGCCGAGGGACGCCGCAGTGACGACGGCAGCGAGGACCAGTAGTCGCTGCCAGGCGCCACCGCCGAGGATGTGCTGGTCAGGAGGGCGCGGCGGTCGCCGCATCGTCCCGGGCGCCGCCGGCTCGGCGCCCATGGCGACCCCGGTGAGGCCGTGGGTGAGGAGGTTGATCCAGAGGATCTGCCCCGCCCGCAGCGGCAGGGGCAGTCCGAGGAGGGGGCCGGCGAGCATCACGAGGATCTCCGCGGCCCCGCCCGCCATCCCGTAGACGAGGAAGCGGCGGATGTTGTCGTAGACGCGCCGGCCCTCCTCGACGGCCGACACGACCGTCGTGAGTTCGTCGTCCGTGAGGACGAGGTCGGCGGCCTGGCGCGCGACCTCGGTGCCGCGGGCGCCCATGGCCACGCCGATGTCGGCCCGGCGCAGGGCGGGACCGTCGTTGACGCCGTCGCCGGTCATGGCCGTCACCGCGCCCCTCGCCCGCCAGGCGGCGACGATGTCGAGCTTCTGCCGGGGGTCGGTGCGGGCGAAGACGCGGACGAACGTGAGGTCGGGGACCCGGCCGGCCGCGACGTCCTCCCCGGTCACGACGTGGAGCGTGGGGCCGCCGGTCCCGTCGGTGAGACCGACGCCGTCCGCGACGGCGCGGGCCGTCGCGGGGTGGTCGCCCGTGATGAGGACGGGGGTGATGCCGGCCGCGCGGCAGGAGGCGAGCGTCCGCGCCGCGTGGGGCTTCGGCGGGTCGCTCAGCGCCACGAGGCCGAGGAGCTTCAGCCCCGACTCGGCCGCGGCGACCGGCTCCGGCACGTCGCCGCGCACGCCTGACGCCACGGCGAGCACCCGGTACCCCTCCCCGGCGAGGTCGGCGGCCGCCTTCCCGGCTCGTGCGACGGTCTGCGGATCCGCGCTCAGCACCTCCGGGGTGAGGACCGCTTCGGGCGCTCCCTTGAGACAGACGAGGACCCGTCCCGGGGCCGCCTCGTGCAGGGTGGTCATGCGCTTGCGGTGGCTGTCGAAGGGGGCTTCGCCGATCCGGGGGAGGTCTGCTCTCGTTTGCGGCTCCGGGGGGCATCCCGCCTTGGCCGCCGCCGCCAGGAGAGCCGCTTCCGTCGGGTCGCCCACGGCGGTCCAGCGGCTTCGGGGATCGGTGGCGTCGGGCGGGCGCAGCGCGGCGTCGTTGCAGAGGACGGCCGCCCTCAGCAGTCCCCGCACGGGCGCGAGCTCGTCCGGGGTGGCGGGTCTCCCGGCGACCAGGGCCTCCCCCGCCGGTTCGTAGCCGACGCCCGTGAGTTCGGCGCACATCCCGGGCGTCCAGACCCGCTGGACGGCCATGCGCCCCTCCGTGAGGGTGCCCGTCTTGTCGGTGGCGAGGACGGACACCGAGCCGAGGGTCTCCACGGCCGGCAGTCGTCTCACCAGCGCGTGGCGGGCGGCCATGCGGCGGGCACCGAGGGCGAGGGCGAGGGTGACCACGGCGGGGAGCGACTCGGGGACGGCGGCCACGGCCAGGCTGATGGCGGTGACCGCCATGGTGCCGGGCGGCAGACCGCGTACGAGGCCGAGGGCGAAGACCAGCACGCACAGGGCCAGCGTCACCGCGGCGAGGATCCTGCCGAGGGCGGCGAGGCGGCGTTGCAGGGGGGTCGCCTCGCGCCGGTCGTCGAGCAGGGCGGCGATGCGGCCGAGGGCGCTCCTCGGGCCCGTCGCGGTGGTGGTGGCCACGCCCCGGCCGTGTACGACGACGGTTCCCGCGCTCAGGAGGTCGCCGGCGTTCTTGTCCCGCGGTACGGATTCCCCGGTGAGCATGGACTCGTCCAGGAGCAGGACGGACGCCTCGACGAGCAGGGCGTCCGCGGCGACGACGTCGCCCTCGCCGAGTACCAGGACGTCGCCGACGACGATCTCCGCGGCCGCCACGTCGCGGACCGTGCCGTCCCGCCGCACGCGCGCGTGCGGGGCGCTGAGCGCCGACAGGGCAGCGACGGCGTTGTCCGCGCGGACCTCCTGGACCACGCCGACCGTGGTGTTCACGAGGACGACCAGGCCGATGACGATCGCGTCCGGGTGGTCCCGGATCGCCAGGGTCAGCGCGACGGCGCCCAGGAGCACCATGATCAGCGGATCCCGGAGCTGGGCGAGGACCCGGCTGTACAGCCGTACGGGCCGGCGGGCGGCCACCTCGTTGGGTCCGTCGGCGGCGAGCCGCCGGGCCGCCTCCGCCGGGGTGAGTCCTGTCGCCGGGGAGGTCGGGACCGCTTCGGCTCCGGCCGGCGTCGTCATGGCGCGCGCTCACCCCGCGGGGACGGTGATCACGGGGCAGTGGGCCCGGTGCAGCAGTCCGTGGACGACCGAGCCGACGCGCATGCCGGTGTAGCCGCCCCGGCCCCGGCGGCCCACGACGACGGCCAGGGCGTGCTCGGCGGCGCCTGCGAGCAGTTCCACGGGCGAGCCGACGAGCACCTCGTGGGTGAGACGGACGTCGGGGTACTTCTCCGCCCAGCCGGCGGTGGTCTCCGAGAGGAGCCGGCGCTCGGCGTGGAAGAGCGTGTCCCCCGTATGGAGGGTGAAGACGGGCGGCTGCCAGACCGCGACGGCCCGCACGGCGCAGCGCCGGAGGTCGGCCTCCTCGAAGGCGAAGGCGAGGGCCGCCCGGGACGATTCGCTGCCGTCGACGCCGACGACGAGGTGGGGCGGGTCGTGGGTGATGTGCTCGGCGTCGCCGACCACGACCACCGGGCAGCGCGCCTGGGCGGTGACCGGGAGGACGAGGGAGCCGGCGCTGAGGAACTCCTCGGTGCGGCTCAGGTGCCGGGAGCCCAGGACGGTCATGGAGGCGCGCTGCGCCATGCCCGCCATCACGGCCGCCGGGAAGCCGTCGACGAGCGCGGAGCCGACGTGCACGTCCGGCTGGCGGGCCCTGACCAGGTCGGCCGCGGCACGCAGGGCGTCCTTGCCGCGCCGGGTCCCTGCCTGGTGGCGGGGGGTGTCGTCGACGTGCTGGGTGTCGTGCGGGGGCGGTACGGCGACGACCAGGCGGAGGGCGAGCCCTCGGCGGTGGGCCTCGTCGGCGGCCCAGGCCGGGGCGAGGCCCCCTTCGCGCACGGGGTCGACGCCGACGACGATCTCGCGGTGTTCCGGGGTGGTGCTCATGAGGTGCTCCCGTGTCCGGGTCCGTGCCGGGGGACGAGTTCCACCGGGCAGTGGGCGTGTTGCAGCAGGGCGAGCGTGGTCCGGCCCAGGGTGGGCCCCAGGTATCCGGGGCCACGGCGTCCGCCGACGACCAGGAGGGCGGCGTCCCGGCTCGCCTCGACGAGGGCTCCGGGCACGCTGGGGCTCTTCACGCCCTCGGTCTCGATCTTCAGGTCGGGGAACTCCTCACGCAGGAGTCCGGTGGTCCGGGACTGGACGCGCACGCGGTCGGCGGCCTGGGGGCAGGGCCGTCCGCGCGGTGCCGTCCGCTCGCTCCGTGCCCAGGCCGTCCGCCACACGTGCACAAGTCGGAGCGGCTGCCGTCGCAGCAGGGCCTCGCGTGCGGCCGCCCGGGCGCAGCCGAGGTCGTGGTCGTCCCGCGTCCCCACCAGGACGGCGCCCGGGTGTTCCGTCCCGGCGTGTCCCCGGACCACGACCACCGGTGTGCTCGCGGTGGCCACGGTCCGCAGGCCGACCGAGCCGAGGAGCAGCGAGGCGAACCCGCCGCGGCCCCGGTGGCCGACGACGATCGTGCCGGTCAGGGCGGCGGCGTGCCGCAGCGCCTCGGAGGGCGGACGGTCGCTCAGTTCCTTGACGACGGTCACCTCCGGGTGGTGTGCGGAGACGGTCTCGGCCGTACGGTCGAGGATTTCGCGGCCGGTCCTGCGGCTCTCGTCGATCTGGGCCTGGAAGAGGTAGCGGGCGAGGGCGTCCGTGTCCGTCGCGTGGACGAGGAAGAGGGCCGATCTCCGCAGGAACGCCTCTTCGGCGGCCCACAGGGCGGCGAGCAGCGCGTCCTCGGATCCGTCGACGCCGACGACGACGCTTCCGGGGTGCCGGAGTCGCGGGGCTGCGGCCATGGCTCCTCCTTGCCGGGTGCGTGAGGACTGTCCTTCGACCGTCGCACTCCGCGCCGGAGGACCGGAGGGCCGCTGGGGGCAGAGGCGGGGCCAAAGGTCCCACGCGACGGCGCCGCGAACCGGCAGGGCCCGGTCGGGCCCGTAGGTGGACCGTTCGGCCCCTCGCCGACGCGTGGCGGCGCGGTGGACGGTGGTGGCGTGAAGACCCGTCTGCCGTCTGTCCGAACGGGAGGGACCGCGATGAAGCACCTCAAGGTCGGCGGCCTGATGACCGACGACGTCGTCTCCGCCGTCCCCGACACGTCGTTCCGGGACGTGGCGAAGCTCCTCGCCGAGCACGACATCAGCGGGCTGCCCGTCGTGGACGCCGACGACCACGTCGTGGGCGTGGTCTCCGAGAGCGACCTCCTGGCCCGCAGGGCCCTGACCGCACGGGGCGTGATGAGCGCTCCGGCCGTCACCGTGCACGCCGAGGAGGCCGCGGCGGACGCGGCCCGTCTCATGGTGCGCCGCGGGGTCGAACGCCTGCCCGTGGTCGACGAGGAGGAGCGGCTGGTGGGCATCGTCACCCGCCGCGACCTGCTCCGCGTCTTCCTCCGCCCGGACCCCGAGATCAGGCGCCGCGTCCGCGAGGAGGTTCTCGCGGACGCCCTGGACCTGCCGGCCGACGCGGTCGACGTGCACGTCCTGGACGGCGTGGTGACCCTCGACGGACGGGTCCGGCTGCGGAGCGAGGCCGTGATGCTCCGGCGTCTCGCCGAACGCGTGGAAGGCGTGGTCGCCGTCGTGGACCGGCTGTCCGCAGCCGACGACGGAACCCGCGCCGAGGCCCCGCCCCCGCGGTCGGCCTACGACTTCTCGTGATGACCGCCCCCGCACAGACAGGACGTACCGTGTCCCCCACCGCTCCCCTCCCCCGTCCCCTCGTCACCTCGCTGGTGGAGGAGGCCGTCCTGGCGCCGTCGATGCACAACGCCCAGCCATGGCGGTTCGTGCACCGGGAGGCGTCCGGTGTCCTCGAACTGCGCGGCGACCCGGCACGCGGCATGCCCCGCCAGGACCCGGTCCACCGGGCCCTTCACATCGGCTGCGGCGGCGCCCTGTTCGGTCTGCGGGTGGCCTCCGAGCACCGGGGCCTGCGTCCCGACGTCCGCCTCCTGCCCTCCCCCGACGACCCCTGGCGCCTCGCCGACGTCCGATTCGAGGGCCCCGCGGAGGCCGCCGGCGATCTGGGCGTGCTGCACCCCGCGCTGGCGCGGCGGCACACCAGCCGGTTCCCGTTCACCGAGGAGCCGGTCCCCGCCGAACTGCTCGACGGCCTCTGCGCCGCCGCACGGCTGGAGGGCTGCCGTCTGATCGTCCCCGGCGACTGGCACACCGACACCGTCATGGACCTCGTCCACGCCTCCGAACTGTTCGAGGCCGCCGACGACGCCGTGCGCGCCGAGATCGCGGCCTGGACGCGTACGGGGGCGCACGACGAAGAGACCGGCGCCGACGGCGTGCCCGCCTACGCCTTCGGCCCCCGTCAGTACGACGTGACCGCGCCCGTCCGGGATTTCGGTGCCCCGGGCCGCATGTCCTCCCGCCCGTCGGCCCGCTTCGAGAAGACGCCACGGATCGCCCTGCTCGGAACCGCCGCCGACACCCCGGAGGCGTGGCTGATGGCCGGCCAGGCCCTGCACCGCGTCCTGCTCCAGGCCACCCTCGACGGGCTCGCCACCTCCCTCATGTCGCAACCCCTGGAATGGCCGGAACTCCGCTTCGACGCCCGGGACCCCCTCTCGAACGTCGGCTACGTCCACATGATCGTCCGCCTGGGCTACGGACCGGCCGGCCGGGCGACGCCCCGACGGGCTGTCGCGGACGTCCTCTCCTTCTCCTGACACGACGCGGACCGGCTCACAGCCCGAACCAGCGTTCCTCCCCGGGAAGGAGGGTGAACCTCCGTCCTCCCGGCAGGACGAGCGAGAAGGGGCCTCCCGGGCCGGCGGGGACGCGGATCCCCAGGCGGGCGGGGAGGATGCGCAGGCGGACGCCCCGATGGCCCCCGCAGGACAGGGTGAAGGCGAAGCGGGGCAGCTCACGGAGGGCGACGGGGTCCACGCGCAGTCCCTCCGGACCAGCCTCCAGGCCGGTGATGCCGCGCTCGACCAGGTCGATCGTGCCGGCCATCGCGCCGAGGTGGACGCCCTCCCCCGTGGTGCCGCCCTGGACGTCCGCCACGTCGGAGAGCAGGGCCTCCTCGCAGTACCTCCACGCTTCGGCGCCCTTCAGACGGGCGAGCACCCAGCCGTGGACGAGGCTGCTGAGGGTCGAGCCGTGGCTGGTGCGGCGCAGGTAGTAGTCCACCGTGCTCCGCCAGGTCTCGTCGTCCAGCCGGTGCCCGAGCCGCGCGAACAGCCCGACGAGCTCGTCGGGCCGGAAGAGGTATCCGAGCATGAGGGCGTCGGCCTGCTTCGACGCCTGGTAGCGGTTGACGGTGTCGCCCTCCGCCTCCAGGATCCGGTCCAGTCGGCGGATGTCGCCGTAGCGGGCGCGGTACGCCTCCCAGTCGAGCTCCGCCAGCTCCCCGAAACCCTCGAACTGGCTGATCACGCCCCGGTGGAAGGGCACGTGCAGACGGCGGGACACGTCGTCCCAGCGGGCAAGGCCCTCGTCGTCCAGGGCGAGGAGGCCGCACAGCTCCTCCCGCCGGGCGGGGGGCAGTTCGCCCAGTAGTTCCAGGCCGCGGGCGAGCACCCAGGCGGCCGTCACGTTCGTGTAGGCGTTGTCGTCGACGCCCGGAACCTCCGCGCCGGGATAGGCGTCGTGGTACTCGTCCGGACCGACCACGCCGCGGATGCGGTAGCGCCCCAGCGCGGGATCGAGGACGGCGGCGGCCGCCCAGAACCGGGCGACCTCCAGCAGGATCTCGGCGCCCCCGCCGTGCAGGAAGCCGCGGTCGCCGGTGGCCCGTGCGTACTTCCAGACGTTGTAGGCGACGGCTGACCCGACGTGCCGCTGGAGCCGTGAGCGGTCGGGCAGCCAGCGGCCCGAGCGCGGGTTGAGGTGCAGCTCCTGGGTCTCCTCGTTTCCCGAACCGCCGCTCTGCCAGGGGTACATGGCTCCGCGCAGGCCCGCGCGCCGAGCCGTCGCACGGGCGGCAGGGAGGCGTCGGTGGCGGTACATCAGCAGCCCTCTGGCCACCTCGGGGAAGTGGAGGCCGAGGTAGGGCAGGACGAAGAGCTCGTCCCAGAAGACGTGGCCCCGGTAGGCCTCGCCGTGCAGGCCCCGGGCCGGAACGCCCACGTCGAGGTCGGCGGTGTGCGGGGAGAGGGTCTGCAGCAGGTGGAACAGGTGCAGGCGCAGGATGCGGCCCGCTTCTCCGGGCACGTGCAGCTCGCCCTCTTCCCAGAGCCGCCGCCAGGCCGCTTCGTGCGCGGCCCGCAGGGCGGGGAAGTCCGCGGCGCGGGCGGCGGCCTCGACGGCCGCCGCGAGCGGGTCGCCCGGCGGGCGGTCCGACGAGGTGCGCAGGGCCAGCGTCTTGGCGCACCACGCCGGCCGTCCCCTGGCGATCGGCAGGCGGTACGCCTGTGCGGTGCCGGTGGAGGTGGAAGTGGTCCGGGCGGGTCGTTCGGGGCTCGTGTCCGTGCGGACGGCCAGGGCGACCACGCGGCCCGGGTCGTCCGTGCGGCAGGACAGCCCGGCGACGCCGCCGGGCGCGAAGACCGTGCGGTGGCCGGACAGGTGCCGGCTCTCCAGGTGGTGGTAGCGCTCGACGCCGGTGTTGGCGACGTCGCCGTCGAGCAGGGACTCGACCTCGATCTCGCCGCTCCAGCCGTAGGCGTGGAAGGTGGTGCGCTGGACGGCGAGCCCGGGGTCTCCCATGTGGACGATCCGGGTGTGCCCGACGCGCAGTCCGCGTCCCCGGGCGTCCTGGAAGAGGAGGTCCCGGTGAAGGGTCCCGTGCCGCAGGTCGAGCCGGACGGCGTAGTGGCGCAGTTCGCCGGAGTCGGGGGAGAGCCACGGGCCGGCCGCTTCGCCCTCAGGCAGGCGGCGGTACCGCAGCAGCGTCCAGTTCGGGAGGTTGACGAGGTCCTCGTTCTCCACCGTGCGGCCGTCGACCAGCGAGGTGCGCCGGTCGTAGCAGCCCGCCAGGTAGGTGCCCGGGTAGTGCACGGGGCCGGCGGCGCACTCGGGCGCGGAGCCCCGGGTGGCGAACCGGCCGTTCCCGAGGGTGCAGAGGGCTTCCACCAGACGCTCGCGCTCCGGCTCGTAGGCGTCGTACCCCCAGGTCCAGCCGCTCCTTCCCGCGTTCACGGCCCCGCTCCCCACACCGCCTCCACGCACTCCATGAGGTCGGTGACGACGAGGTGGGCGCCGTGTTCGCGCAGCGCTTCGGTGGTGCGCCGGTCCGGGGTGCGGTCGACGCCGACGACGAGGCCGAAGCGCCCGCGGCGGCCGGCCAGGACGCCGGCGAGGGCGTCCTCGACGACCGCGCAGTCCTGGGGCCGGACACCGAGGACATGCGCCGCGTGGAGGAAGAGCGCCGGGTCCGGCTTGCCCGCGAGCCCCAGCCCGGCCGCGTCCTCACCGTCCACGACGGTGGTGAGGAGCCGGTCCGTCCCGGCGGACGCGAGCAGCGCGCGGGCGTGACGGGAGGCGGAGACCGCCGCGGCGGGCACACTGAGGGACCTCAAGGCCGCAAGGGCCCGCGAGGCGTCCCGGAAGGCGGTGACCGGCCGGACGCGCAGGGCGTCGCGGAAGGCCTGCTCCTTGCGCGCGGCCACGGCCCGGACCGTGTCGCAGCCGGGCCGGCCGTCCGGCGTCCCGGCGGGGAGGCGGATTCCCCGGGCCGCCAGGAAGGCGGCGGCTCCCTCGTACCTGGACCGGCCGTCGACGTACCGCCGGTAGTCGGCGTCCGCGTCGAACGGTTCCCCGTTCCCCGCCCTGTCCGCCCACCCGGGAAGGCAGCCGTCGAAGGCCGTCTTCCAGGCGGCGGCGTGGACAGCGGCGGAGTCGATCAGCACGCCGTCGGTGTCGAGGACGACGGCGCGCGGGGGCGCGGGACGGGCCCCGTGGCCCTTCATGCGGCTCCTTGGCCCTTCATGCGGCTCCCCGGTCGTTCATCCGGTGCCCGTGGCCGGCGCGGTGTCGACGGCCGTGTGCTGCGGCCCGCCGAGCGCGACCTTGATCGCGCCGGTCCGGGCGGCGCTGCCGAAGACGTCGTACGCCTCCTCCATCTGCCCGAGTTCGAAGCGGTGGGTGACCAGCTCCGCGGTGGGGAGCCGGCCGGCGGCCATCATCCGCAGCAGCATCGGCGTCGAGGAGGTGTCGACGAGGCCGGTGGTGAGGGTGACGTCCTTGATCCACAGGTCTTCCAGGTGGAGGGCGGCGGGCTTGCCGTGGACGCCGATGTTGGCGACGCGGCCCCCGGGGCGGACCATACGGGTGCACATCTCGAAGGTCTGCGGCACTCCCACGGCCTCCATGACGACGTCGGCGCCGAGGCCGTCGGTCAGGTCGGCGACGAGCTGTTCCGGTTCCTCCCCGGCTGCTGCGGTGGCGTCGGCGCCGAGCCTGCGGGCGGCGGAGAGGCGGGATTCGTCCAGGTCCACGGCGATGATCCGGCCGGGACTGTAAAGGCGTGCGGTGGTGATCGCGGCGAGACCGATGGGGCCCGCGCCGACCACGACGACGGTGTCGCCGGGCCGGACCGCGCCGTTGAGGACGCCGACCTCGTAGGCGGTGGGGAAGATGTCGGCGAGGAGCACGGCGTCGAAGCTGTCGACGCCGCTGGGGACCGGGTGGACGGAGAGGTCGGCGAAGGGCACGCGGACGTACTCGGCCTGGGTGCCGTCGATCAGGTGGCCGAGGACCCAACCGCCTCCGCCCCGGCACTGGCCGTAGCGCTGCTCGCGGCAGAAGCGGCAGCGTCCGCAGGAGGAGATGCAGGAGATCAGGACCCGGTCGCCGGGCCGCACCGCCCGGACGTCGCCGCCCGTCTCCATCACGGTGCCGACCGCCTCGTGACCGAGGACACGCCCGGGTTCGACCTCGGGCACGTCCCCCTTGACGATGTGCAGGTCGGTGCCGCAGAGGGTGACCGCGTCGACGCGCACGATTGCGTCCGCCGCGTCCTTCACCGCGGGATCGGGCACGTCCTGCCACGCGACCCGGCCCGTTCCCTGGAACACGAGAGCCTTCATGACGACCGCCTTCCCGGCCGGTCCGCGGGTCTGCTCCCACGGATCCCACCGTCAGGCTCGCCCCGCGTCACCTCCGCGCGCATGGGCCGGTCGGTCCCCGGTCCGGGCCCCTCGGACCCCTGGCACACCGCACCGGGCGGCGCGAGGGTGGAGTCGGACCGGTGCGGCCGGCCCCCGGCGCGAAGGAGGGCCCTCCCATGTCCGAGGCAACAGCCCACACCGCCCCGTCGGTGCCGCGCCCCGCCCTGCTCAGCTTCCTGGGCGGCGTGGGGACGGTCACCGGCAGCAAGTTCCTGGTCGAGAGCGACCATGCCCGGATCCTCCTCGACTGCGGTCTCTTCCAGGGTTTCGCGAAGCTGCGGCGGCGCAACTGGGACCGGTTCGCCCGGGACGCGGCCGACGTCCGCGCGGTGGTCGTCACCCACGCCCATCTGGACCACTGCGGCTATCTGCCGCGCCTGGTCCGGCAGGGCTTCCGCGGCCCGATCCTCGCGACCCCGCACACGGCCCGGCTCGCCGGCATCGTGCTGCGGGACAGCGCCCGGCTCCAGACGGAGGCGGCCCGCCACGCCGACGAGCACGGCTGGTCCAAGCACCGTCCGGCGAAGCCGCTCTACGACGAGACCGACGTCGACAGGACGCTGTCCTTCTTCGACCCGGTTCCCGTCGGGGCGGACGTGGAGATCATGTCCGGCACCCGGCTGACGCTCCACCACGGCGGTCACATCCTCGGCTCGGCCTGGGCCCGCCTCACCCTGGAGGACGGGCACACCCTGGCCGTCTCCGGCGACCTGGGACGCCCCGGGCACCCGCTGCTCCTGCCTCCGGAGCCGTTCTCCGGCGCCGACGTGCTGCTGGTGGAGTCGACGTACGGCGACCGCCGCCACGACCAGGAATCCGCCCGGTCGGAGTTCGCCTCGGTGATCGAGCGGACCCTCGCCCGGGGCGGCACGGTCGTGATCCCGGCCTTCGCGGTCGACCGCACCGAGGTCGTCCTCCACGAACTGACCCGGTTGCGCGAGACGGGCGTCCTGCCCCGCTCCGTACCCGTCTACGTCGACAGTCCCATGGCCCTGGCCGCGCTCGACGTCTACCGGGACGCCGTGCGCGAGCGGTCCCCGGAGCTGCGGCCCGAGATCCTCGCCCGGGGCGAGGCCGCACTGAGCCCGGCACCGTTCCTCGCCGCGCGTACGGTCCAGGAGTCGATCGACATCAACAGCACGCGCGGCCCCGCCGTCATCGTCTCCTCGGCCGGCATGGCCACCGGCGGCCGCGTCCTGCACCACTTGCACCGTCTCCTGCCCGACCCGCGCAACGCCGTCGTCGTGGTCGGCTTCGCCGCCGCCGGCACCCGTGCCCGGGACCTGGTCGACGGGGTCCGCACGTTGAAGATGTTCGGCGAGTACGTGCCCGTACGGGCCGAGGTCGCCGACGTGCCCCATTTCTCCGCCCACGCCGACGCGGACCAGATCGTCGGCTGGCTCCGAAACGCCCCCGCCCCGCACGCCGCCTACGTCGTGCACGGTGAACCGGCCGCCTCCGCGACGCTGCGCGACCGCCTCGACCACGAACTGGGCTGGACGGCCGTCGTGCCCCGCTCCGGAGAGACCGTCCTGGTCCGCTGAGACGGGCCCTTCGGCCCGCGGAGCGGGACCCGCGCGGCCCTGTCGGCCGCGGGGCGCCGGGCGGGACTCTGGGCGAAGAGAGCTGGAGGACGCCATGACCACCAGGCGGACCCTGCTGGACGAACTCCCGCAGGAGGCACGGGCACGGCTCCTGGAATGCTCCCGTCCGGTCCGCTTCGCCCCCGGCACCCGCATCTTCGGACAGCGCCGCGGGCCGGCCGCTTCTGGATCGTCCAGGCCGGCCGTGTGGGGCTCGACGTCCGCGTCCCGGGCCGTCGTGACGCCGCCGTGGACACCCCCCCCCGCACGCTCCCGAGCTCCTGCCCCACGCCCCTTGAAGGAGACAGCCATGACCACACGGACGTTCACCGTCGCCGACGTGATGACCAAGAAGGTCGTCGCCGTCCGGCCCGACACCTCCTTCAAGGAGATCGTCGCCGCGATGGAACGCTGGAAGGTGACCGCGCTGCCCGTCCTGGAGGGGGAAGGGCGGGTCGTCGGTGTCGTGTCCGAGGCGGACCTGCTCCTCAAGGAGGAGTTCCACGACCACCGCCTCGGCATGGTCGAGCAGCTGCGGCGACGCGACGCCACCGCGAAGGCCGGTTCCGACCGGGCGGTGGAGCTGATGACCACGCCCGCCGTCACCGTACGACCGGAGGCATCCCTGCCCCGAGCGGCCCGGCTCATGGCCACCCACCGGGTGAAACGGCTTCCCGTCGTCGACGCCGACGGGGTGATCCAGGGCGTCGTCAGCCGCTCCGACCTGCTGAAGGTCTTCCTCCGGCCGGACGAGGAGCTCGCCGACGAGGTCCGCCGCGACGTCGTGGCGCGTCTGTTCCCGCTCTCCCGGGACCGGATCGAGGTCCGCGTCGACGCCGGTGTGGTGACCCTGGCCGGCGACGTGCGCGACAGCACGCTCATCCCGCTCGCGGAGCGCCTGGCACGGGCCGTCGAGGGCGTGGTGGACGTACGGTGCGCGCTCACCCTCGCCGCCGGGGCATGACCCCGGCGGCAGCTCCCCGTGCGTGCTCGAAGCGACGTCCCGGAGGGCAGGTTCGTCTGCGGCGAAGAGCCGCTGCCGCAGACCCGCCCGGTGGAGACGTGTCCGCTGTCCCCGCTCTGCCCTCGGGCGGCCGCCACGGCGGCCCGAGGGGGCCGGACGGCCCTCCCCCCGCCGGGCGACACGGGCGATCCTGAGAAATGGGGGCGTGGAATCCGTACACGGAAGGTGACCGGCGATGAGGCACCGAAGCGTGGCCGAGCTGATGACGCCCACGGCCGTCAGCGTCGGGCGGCAGACGCCGTTCAAGGAGATCGTCCGGCTTCTGGACGAGTTCGACATCACCGCCGTCTGCGTGGTGGACGAGGAGAACCGTCCCCTGGGCGTCGTCTCGGAAGCCGACCTCGTCCGCCGCCACGCGGCCGGCTCCGGCACCGACACGGCCGGCGCGCTCATGTCGAGCCCCGCCGTCGTCGCCCACCCCGACTGGAGCGTGGTGCGCGCGGCCCGGGTGATGGACAGGGCCGAGGTGAAGCGGCTGCCGGTGACCGGCACCGACGGGCGGGTCGTGGGGGTCCTGAGCCGCAGCGACCTGGTCCGGCTGTTCCTCCGCAGGGACCGGGCGATCCAGGAGGAGATCGTCGAGGACGTGATGACCCGGACGCTCGGTCTGCACCCCTCCGACATCTCCGTGGAGGTCGAGGACGGCCGGGTCACCCTCAGCGGCACGGTCCGGCGTCCCGGGCTCGTGCCCGTCCTCCTCAGACTCTGCAACAGCGTCGACGGGGTGGTGGGGGTCGTGGACCGGCTCCGGCGCGACGACCGCACCTCCAGCACAGGGAAGTAGCGACATGGACGCTCCTCGGACACTCCCCCCGCCCGTCCGCGTGACGGCCGTGCTCGACGCCCCGCTCTCCCGTTGGCTGTGGCTGGTCAAATGGATCCTCGCGATCCCGCACTGGATCGTGCTGTTCTTCCTGTGGATCGCCTTCCTGATGGTGACGGTGATCGCCTTCTTCGCGATCCTGTTCACCGAGCGGTACCCGCGACCCCTGTTCGACTTCTGCCTCGGCGTGCTGCGCTGGTCCTGGCGGGTCTCGTACTACTCCTACGGCGCGCTCGGCACCGACCGTTACCCGCCCTTCAGCCTGGGCGAGGAGCCCGGCTACCCGGCCCGGCTGGACATCGCCTACCCGGAGCGGCTGTCCCGCGCGCAGGTGCTGGTCAAGTGGTGGCTGCTGGCGATCCCGCACTACCTGGTCCTGGCTTTCTTCACCGGTGGCGTGCGCGCCGGCTGGTGGAGCGGTGGTCTGGTCACCCTGTTCGCGGTCGTCGCCGGCTTCGCCCTCGCCTTCACCTCCCGCTACCCCCGGGATCTCTTCGACCTCGTCGTGGGGCTGAACCGCTGGGTGCTGCGCGTCGCCGCCTACGCGAGCCTGATGACGGACGTCTATCCGCCCTTCCGCCTCGACCAGGGCGGGGACGAGCCGGCACCGGCGGAGAAGTCCCTCTGACGCCGCCGGGCACGGCGCGCCTCGTCGACGCCCCAGACCAGCAGGGGGAAGGTGCCGATGAGCAGCACGACGTCCCAGGGAAGCGGTGCCGTGCCGAAGGCCTGCCGCAGTGGCGGCGCGTAGACGAGCGCGGCGGTGAAGCAGAGTTCGAAGGCGATGCCCGCGAGCAGCAGCGGGTTGGACAGGAGCCCGATCTCGCGGAGCGCGGCACGGTCGGTGCGGGCGGCGAAGGCGGTGCCGACCTGGCAGGTGACGATGCCGGCGAACGTGGCCGTCGTCGCCGTCACGTAGGCGCTGTGAAGGGGGGTCCCCTCGCCGGTGGGGTCGCCGGGCTGCCAGCCGGCGCGCCAGAGGACGTAGAGGAACGCGGTCATCACGAGGACGGCCGAGACCAGGCCCAGGCAGCCCCAGCTGCGGACGAGCATGTCGCGCGAGATGACGCCCTGGTGCTCGGGGCGGGGCGGGCGTCGCATCACACCGGGTTCGGAGCGCTCCCTGCCCAGCGCGAGCGCGGGGAGGGTCTCCGTGCCGAGGTCGATGGCGAGGATCTGGAGCACGGTGAGCGGGAGGGGCACGGCGCCCGCCGAGAGGGCGAAGACGAGGAAGGGCACGATCTCCGGGGTGGCGTGGGCGAAGATGTAGACGATGAACTTGCGGACGTTGTCGTAGACGCGGCGACCGGATTCGATCGCGGTGACGATGGTGGCGAAGTCGTCGTCGGTGAGCACCATGGCCGCCGCCTCGCGGGCCACGTCCGTGCCGGAGCGGCCCATCGCCACCCCGATGTGGGCGCGGTGCAGGGCGGGGGCGTCGTTGACGCCGTCGCCCGTCATGGCGACGATCCGGCCGTGGGCGCGCAGGGTGTCGGCGACCTTGAGTTTCGTCTCGGGCGAGGAGCGCGCGAAGACGATCTCGGCGTCGTCCTCGACGAGGAGCCGGTCCAGTTCGCTGTCGTCCAGGGATTCGGAGGCGGCGACGACCTCCAGTCGGGGCTCACCGATGCCGACCTCCCGTGCGATCGCGGCGGCCGTGGCGCCGTTGTCCCCCGTCACGACGTGCACGCGCACCCCGGCCTCGTGGCAGCGGCGGACGGCGGCCGCGACCTCGGCGCGCGGCGGGTCGTACAGACCGATCAGGCCCGACAGGGTCAGGCCGGTCTCGGCGTCCTGCCGCCGGGCGGGCGTCCCCTCGTCCGGGCCCAGCTCGCGGACGGCGACCGCCAGGACGCGCGTGCCCTCTTCGGCGAGTCGCTGTGCCGCCGCTCGGGCCGCCTCTCGGTCGGGACCGGGCAGGACGCGCTCCAGAACCGCTTCGGGGGCTCCCTTGACCACCACCCGGGCGGCACCGGAGCCCTCCGGGGCCTGGACGACGGACATCATCCGGAGCCGTGGGTCGAACCGGAAGAGTGTCTGCCGCCGGCCGTCGCGCCGGTCGGGGTCCACCGGTGCTCCGAGGCCGGCGGCTCCCTCCACGAGGGCGGACTCGGTGGGGTCGCCGTGCAGCTCGCCGTCCGTGTCCCGGGTGACCGTGGTGCACTCGGCGGCGGCCCGCACCAGGGCCCGGGCCCAGGGCCCCGCGTCCGTTCCGTGACCGGGGGTCCAATGTGCACGCAGGTGCATGCGGTTGCGGGTGAGGGTGCCGGTCTTGTCCGTGCAGACGACGCTGGTGGAGCCGAGGGTCTCGACCGCGCTGAGGCGCTTGACCAGGGCGCCGTGCCGGGCCAGGGCGCGCACGCCGACGGCGAGGGCGAGGGTGATCGTCGGCAGCAGTCCCTCGGGGACGTTGGCGACGAGGAGCCCGATGGCGAACATGAGCGAGTCGGTCACCGGCAGGCCGACCGCCACGCCGACGACGAGGAAGAGGACGCCCATGGCCGTGGCGACGCCGGCGATGAGCCAGGCCACCTTCTTGACCTGTCGCTCCAGGGGGCTCGGCTCCCGTCCGGTCCGTTGGCTGAGGGCGGCGATCCGTCCCAGCTCGGTGCGGTCCCCGGTGGCGAAGACGACGGCCCGGGCCTGTCCCTCGACGCAGGTGGTCCCGCTGAAGACGAGGTTGGGCTCCTCCAGGAGGGGAGCGCCGAGCAATCCGGCCACCGCCACCCGTTCCGCCGGCACCGACTCCCCCGTCAGCATCGACAGGTCCACCTCCACGCCGCCCTCGGTGACCCTGCCGTCCGCCGGGACCTTGTCCCCTTCCTCCAGGACGATGACGTCGCCCGGCACGAGGTCACGGGCCTCCACGGTGAGCGCCTGCCCGTCGCGCACGACGAGGGCGTGCTCGGGCAGGTAGCGGGCGAGGGTCTCCACCGCGCGTTCCGCCTGGCGTTCCTGGAGCAGCGCGAAACCCGCGTTGACGACGATGACCGCGAGGACGGCCCAGCCGAGCACGGCCAGGTCCGCCACGAAGGCCAGCGCGGCGGCCGCCCACAGCAGCAGGGCCAGGGGATGCGCCAGCTGGGCGGCCGCCTCCCGCCAGAACGGGGCGCTCGCCTTGCGGCGCACCTCGTTCGGACCGTGCACCGCGAGACGGCGGGCCGCCTCGCGGGCGGACAGCCCGTCCGGGCCGGTGTCCAGCTCCCGGCGGAGGCGGGGAAGGGGCTCGCTCGGATCGAACGGAAGCGCCTCGGCCGGCGGTCGGACGGTGCGCGGGCGACGGCCGGTGCGGCCGGTCGCCGTCCGGTCGGCGCCGTGGTCAGACATCGTCCGTCCCGGGGCCGCCCTCCGGGCCGCTCCCCCTCCGGAGGCGGCCGGACCAGACGGGCTCGACCTGCTCCCACTCGCGCTCCAGGGCCGCGGACGTACGGCCGTCGGTCCTCCGTCGCATGAGGACGAGCGCCCCGGCTCCGGTGGCCGCGACGGCTCCTGCCGTGGCGGTGCCGCCGGCGAGGGAGATCAGCATGATGTCCGACGAGTTGCCGGGCCGGCGGACGGCGGTGCCCGAGTCGTCCACCGTGACGGCCACGGTCCGTCCCCGGGGCGTCCCGGCGGGGACCTCGACGGTGCCGGAGCGGCGCACCCCGTCCGGGTACTCCCACCGGGCGGGGGCGACGGCGCGGTTCGCCGCACCGCTCCGCGTCAGGGGGGAAGCCTCTCCGGCCGCCCCCGTGGTGGTCGCCGTGACCCGGTGGAGCTGGGCGGCGCGGGCGCGCTCCGTCCGGGCCCCGAAGCTCCACAGGTATCCCGCGGCGATCGCACCGCAGACCAGGGCGAGGGCCAGGACGACGACCACGGCCGTCCGGTGGCCCGGGCCGCCGCGGGGTGGTCGCGGGTCCGTGCGGGACGGTTCGCGTTCGGTCATGACACGCCTCCGGGCGCTTGTCTTCCCCTCGGGCGGGAAGGCCGGGACTCAGCCGTCCTCGTCGAGCGCGGCTCCGATGCGGTGGGCCCAGGCGCGGACGCGGGCCGGGTCGCGGAAGTCCCCGCCCTTGCCCTTGCGGACCATGGCCCGGGCGATGAAGTCCGGGTTGTCCGCGGTGAGGGCGCCGCCGAAGGTGACGTGCTCCCTCGCGCCCAGCTGCTCCATGCGGCGGGCGACGCCGGGTACGGGCGGGATGTCGTGCCGTTCGGCGGAGCTGTCGACGGGGCCGCTGCTGAAGAGCCAGACGGGACGGTGCCGGAGCTGTTCGGCGTTGCGCCGGGCGCACTTGCGGGCCTTGCCGTTCCAGCGTCCGGCGTAGAGCGCTCCGCCGAGGACGACGCCGTCGTAGTCGCTGACGTCGGTGACGGTGTCGGCCGGCCGGACGTCGGTGTCGAATCCGTCGGCCTGGAGGGTCCTGCCGATCTCGTCGGCGATGCCGGCGGTCGCCCCGTGCTTGCTGCCGTAGGCCACGAGGACGCGCTTCGTGGTCATGACCGGTCCTCCTCGCCGTCGGCGGCCCGCTTGACGCGGATGGTCCGTGCCGTGCGGGTGTCCGGGGCGGGCATCGGGACGCGCACGGTGAGGATGCCGTCCGCGTAGGAGGCGTCGACGTCGTCCGCCGGGATGGCGTCGGGGAGGCGTACGGTCCTGCGGAACGCGCCGTAGCGGAATTCCGAATGGTCCTTGTCCCCGGCGCTCTCCCGGTGCTCGGCGCGCACGGTGAGGAGGTCGCCGTCGACCGTGAGGGCGATGTCGTCCGGATCCATGCCGGGGAGTTCGGCCCGCAGGGTGTACACGCCGTCGTCGCCGCTGGTGACCTCGACCGGGATGGCGTGGGCGGCCGTGGCGGGGCGCCATCCGGGGAGACCGGGGAACTCCCGGCCGAACCAGGTGTCGAAGTCGGGGAAGAAGCTGTGCCTGCGTTCCGGCTTGGCTCCGGTCATCGTCCTGCTCCTCTTCCATGGTGCCGGGCGCCGCCCCGGCGGGTGGCGGAGGGTCCGCCTCCGCACTTCCAGGCTGCTGTCCGTCCGGTGCGCGGCGCAGTGTCGAAAGGGGCTGTCGGAGAGGGCCGAACGGTCCCGTCCCCGAGGGGACCGACCGGCCCTTGAAGGTCCGGCGTCGTGGTGGGTCGTTCACCGGGCGGGGTCGCGGCGGCGCAGGAGGACGTGGGCGGCGGGAAGGGAACGCAGACGGTGGGTGTCGAGCGGTTCCCCGTAGGCGTCCGCGGTGGTGGCGCATCCGGGCGGAACCTGGTTTCCCGCCGCACCGAGCCGGTCGGCCGGCTCGCCGAGCGAGGCGTTCCCGCCTCCCACACGGCCGGCGTCCCGGCGGCCCGGGTCGGTGAAGGGGACGACGCGTCGCACGGATCCCATGGCGTCTCCTCGGGCCCCGGACGGCTCGGCGGGCGAGCCGGGTCAGTAGGGCAGGATGCGGCCGGACGGGGTGCGCAGGTCCAGCGGGGTCTGCTCGCGGGGCCGACGGGGCTTGGCGCTGATGCGGACGCGCTGCATGGCACTCACCTCTTCGCAGGGCCTGGAGCGGCCTTCGGGACGTGCGCTTCCACCAGCCTCGGGGGCGGCGTGCACGGTGCCCAGTGCCGAGGGGGTCAACCCGGTGGAGGCCGGTCGGGCCCCAGGCGGGGAGGCCGTTCGGCCCGGCCCCGGGGGCGGTCGCCCCCGAGAACCGGGGCGCCGGAGGGGACGGTGATCACCGGGCAGTCGGCGTGGTGCAGGAGGCCGTGGACCGTCGATCCGAGGCGCATGCCCGAGTAGCCGCCGCGCCCCGTCCGACCGACGACCAGCGCGAGGGATTCCCTTGCGGCCAGAGCGAGTTCCGCGACCGGATGCCCGCGCACGACGTCCTGGTCGATGTCCGTGTCGGGGTAGCGCTCCGCCCAGCCGGCCACGGACTCCGCGAGGAGGCGACGCCGCTCGGCCAGGCCCGCCCCGGTGTCCTCGTGGGCGAGGAGCGGTCGGGGCCAGACCCAGACCGCTCTCAGCCGTGCCTCGCGCAGGCTCGCCTCGTGGACGGCGAACGCGACGGCCTCCTGGCTCTGTTCGCTGCCGTCCACGCCGACCACGAGGGTGGGGGGATGGACCTCGGTGTGCTCCGGCGCCCGGACCACGACGACGGGGCAGGGAGCGCGCGCGGTGAGCGGGACGACGACCGAGTTCTCACCGAGCAGTTCGGCGGCCCTGCCGAGCCGGCGCGACCCGACCACCACCAGGTCGGCCCCGGCCGCCCGGGCGAGCAGCACCGTGGCCGGTGCCCCGTCCACGAGTTCCGAGGTCGCCGGCAGAGGGCCGCGGAGCCTTCGGACGAGTTCCTCGACGTCGGCGAGGGCGGACTCCGCGCGGATCCGCAGGGCGGTGCGGTGCCCCAGGGCGTCGTACCCCAGCCGGTCGTGCACGGGGGGCACGGCGACGACGAGGCGCAGCCGCAGACGTCGGCGGGCGGCCTCGTCCGCCGCCCATACGAGGGCGGGTACGGAGACCTCCTCGGGGTCCACGCCGAACAGGAGGTCGTTCACGGGGTGTCGCCGCCGCGCGTCCCGAAGTCGACCGGGACGATCTCCACGGGGCAGTGGGCGTGGTGGATGAGGGCGTGGGCGACGCGCCCGAGGGAGGGGCCCACGCCGAGGGGCCGGTGTCCCCGGCCCATCACGATCAGGTCGGTGTGGGCGCTGGCGTCGACGAGGATCCCGGGGGTCGAGGTCCCGGTCTCGACGTGAGGGGCGACGGTGAGGTCGGGGTACCACTCGCGGACGCGGTCGGCGAGGGTCTTCACCTCGCGCACCCGCCGGTGCGCGGCGGCGTCGAGGTCGTCGAGCATGGTCGCCACGTCGCCGACGTGCGTGAGGATGTTCCACACGCTCAGGAGGCGGAGCGGGACCTTGCGGACGTCCGCCTCCGCGGCGGCGAGGAGCAGCCACCCCAGGTCGTCGGCATCGCGGACCGCCGCGGTCACGGAACCCGACTCGGGACGGTCCGCCCCGCCGCGCACGACGATCACGGGCACGTCCGCACGGGCGGCGACTCCGAGTCCCACGGAGCCGAGCAGGAGGGCGGAGAAGCCTCCGAGGCCCCTGCTGCCGACGACGACCGCCTTCTCTCCGCCCGCGGCCTCCAGGAGCCCGTCGAGCGGTTCGCGCCGGTCGAGCAGTCGGGTGACGACGAGGTCGGGAAAGCGCTCCCTGACCGCCGCCTCGGTCCCGGCCAGCAGATCACGACCGGTCTCCCGGACGGCCTGGATCGTCTCGGCATCGCTCCAGTAGGCGCGCCGGTCGGTGTCGGCGGCGTGGACGAGGTGCAGGGGGCGGGACCGCCGGTCCGCCTCCGCGGCGGCCCACAGGGCGGCCGTCCGGGCCGAAGGGGAACCGTCGACGCCCACGAGGACGTCGGACAGCTCGGGCCGGACCGGGGTCTCGCTGCTCATGGCTCCTCCTCGGGAGTGCGCCCGGGGCGCGTACGGCGCCCGGAGGGGCGTCACTCCTCACGCTGACACCGGCCCGCGCCGGCCGCGATGGGCCGTTCGGCCCCGATGCGGACCTGCCCGGCCCTCACCGCGCGGCGGTGCGCCGGACGAGCCTGGTGTCATCGACGGACGGCCGAGGAGGCAGTGATGGCAGCGCAGGTCACCGTGGGACTGGACGGCTCGGAGGAAAGCCTCGCCGCGGCACGGTGGGCCGCGGGGGAAGCGGTTCTCCGTGGGGTGCCGCTGCGTCTGGTGCACGTGGAGGAATGGCCGAACACTCCGGAGATCCCGGCCCCCTACGCCCGGACGCTGTACGAGCGGGCCGAGGCGCTCCTGCACGACGAGGCGGACCGGGCCCGGAAGGAACACCCCGATCTGGAGGTGACCACGGAGCGGGCGCGCGGGCGCGCGGCGGACGAACTGGTCGCGGCGGCGGACGAGGCGGACCTGCTGGTGCTCGGGTCGCGCGGGCTCGGCGGCGTCCTCGGCTTCATCGTGGGATCCGTCTCCCTCGCGGTCGTCGGCACGGCCCGGCGGCCGGTCGTCCTCGTGCGCGCGCGGCGCCCGGACCCGGCGGCGTCCGCACACGGGATCGTGGTCGGCGTGGATCTCCACCATCCGTGCGAACCCCTGCTGGCCTTCGCGTTCGAGGAAGCAGCCAGACGGCGCGTTCCGCTGCGGTTCCTCAGCACCTGGACGGTGCCCGCCTCCTACGGCTACGCGGCCGTGGTGGACCCGGGCATCGGCGAGGAGCTGGGCGCCGGCGTACGCGTCGGCCTCGACGAGCTGCTGTCACCGTGGCGCAGCCGGTATCCGGGGGCCGACGTCACGGTCGAGGCCGTCGTGGGCTCGGCCGCATACCAGATGACCGAGGCGTCGCGGGAGGCGGAACTCGTCGTCGTGGGACGCCGGGCCCGCCGGCTGCCGGCCGGCCCGCACGTCGGCCACGTGGCGCACGCGGTCGTCCACCACAGCCCGGCACCGGTGGCGGTCGTCCCGCTGGGATGAGCGTGCGGGTGAGGGGCGGACCGGCCGGTCCGCCCCTCACCCCTCCCCGGTTCACGTTCCGGGTGCGCCGGGCACGAGGATCCGGCGTCCCGTGACACGACGCGGCACGAGCCTCACGACGGTGTCCCGCCCGTCCCCCGACCAGGGACGCACGGTCACGGCCCGGCTCATGCCCATCGCCTCGGCCGGGTCGGAGAGCGCGTGGACCGGACCGACGAGCAGAACGCTCCAGCCCCGGCGGAACGCCTCGTCGAGCCGGTCCTCCTCGAAGGCGACCTCGGCGCCGGCTGCGGCGGCCCGGCCGAGGGCGGACTCCGGCGCGGTGGAGAAGACCAGGCTCTCGTCGAGCACCTGGTAGTTGACCGGGAAGACCGCGAGGCCGTCGGTCCCCTCGACACCGATCCGGCCGACGCCCCGCCCGTCGAGCAGGGACCAGCACTCCGCCTCGTCGAGTTCCACGAGTTCCGGCCGGTTCCCCGGCGGCGCCCCGCCGGGAGCGAGGTCGGCCGTGAGCCCGGTCAGCTGCTGGACGGTCGTGTCCAGGGCGTGCGCGAGGCGGACCAGGAACTCGATGCCCGGCGTGGACAGCTGCTCCTCCACGTAGGCGATGTACCCGGGGGAGGATCCGGCCCGCTCCGCCACCTCTTCGCGGGACAGTCCGAGCTGCCGTCGTCGCGTCGCGACGCGACGGCCGAGGTCGCTCTGCTGACGCCGGTCGCCGGTGGTGTTCATCGCTCGCTCCCTTCCGGGGCGGCTTCCGCGGTGGCGGGTGACAGCTGCGGTACGACGGCGACCGGGCACACCGAGTGGTGCAGGGCCCGGTGGGCCGCTCTGCCGAGCTGGAGGCCGACGAGGCCGTCGCGTCGGCGGGCGCCGAGCACGAGGAGGTCGGCGGCGGCGGAGCGCTCGGTCAGCACCCGGTGTGCGGCCCCTTCGACGGTGCTGCGCCGCACCCGTACCCGTGGGTTCTCCCGCGCGCGTACGGCGAGTGCCTTGTCCAGGGTCTCCGCCGCCTCCTCCGCGAGGTACACCCCGGCCTCTCCGCGCAGGAGCGGATGGTCGAGCGGGTCGTGGAGCGGCCGGCGCCAGGTGCGCACCGCGTCCAGCTCCGCGTCGCGGACCGCCGCCTCGCGGAAGGCGAAGGCGACGGCCGGGGAGTCGACGTCATGGTCGCCGACCCCCAGGAGGATCCGCCCGTGGCGTGCTTCCAGGGCCTGCCGGTCGCCTCGTACGACGACGACGGGGCACGACGAGCGGGCGGCCACGACGAGGCCGACCGAGCCCAGCAGGAGGTCGCCGAGTTCGGTGCGTCCGCGCGCGCCGACCACGACGCCCCACGCTCCCCGCCCCTCCCTGAGCAGGGCGCCCGCCGCGTCCTCCGCGGCGACGTCGGTGCTGAGGGGGAGCCCGGGCGCCCGCCGGAGGGCGCGCTCCGCGGCCTGGCCGACGATGTTGTCGGCCAGGACCTGGCCCCACGGCCTGTCGGCGGTCCAGGGGGGTGCGGCGCCCTCGTACCGCTCCCACAGCGAGGCGTGCACGATCCGCAGGGGACATCCCTGCCGCACCGCCTCGTCGACCGCCCAGTCCAGGGCCGTCAGAGCGGGATCGGACCCGTCGACGCCGACTACCAGGGGGGATTCCATCCTGCCCACCGCCTTCCGGTCGTATGGGGGCCTGTTGTCACGCTCGCACCGGTCGGAGGGGAGGGACAGGGCCGACCGGTCCCCCTTCAGGGCTCTGCCAGGCCGTGTCCCCTCCGGCCCGGTCGGGACGCGGCCCTCTGAAGCGGCTTCCCGTCGTGGCCGGGGACGGCCGGCCGGCGCCGTGAGCAGGGGGGCCGGCCGAAGGCGCGCCTCCGCTCGGCCCCGGAGCTCGCCGAGGAGGTGCGCCACGAACGGTCGGGTTGCTGGTGCCCAAGGGCGATGCCACGCGCGGCGTACAGGTCGCGGACGGCGTGGTGACGCTCACCGGCCGGATGCCGGAGTCCCTGCCCGCTGCTCCGGCGGTGCGTCCGGCCAGGACGGTGTCCGGTGTCGTGGGCGCCACGGCGGCTTTCACCGACGTGGCGCAGCCGTCCGCGCCGAGCGGGGGAAATGCTGGACCCGGGCGTCCGGGCCGGGGAAGACGAGGGTGACCCGGCCGGTGTCCGACCAGCAGACGTCGAAGGGCGGGGTCCCGTCCTCGTGGTGCAGTGCCACGATCTCGCCGTCCCGTCCCTCGTCCCCGACGGTGGCACCACCGACGATCAACCGGTCGCCCACGCGGGCCCACAGGCCGGGGCGGGAACTCTCCGGGCTGTTCCGTGTTGCGGTGCGGTTCATGGCTGTCTCCTCCGGGCGGGGCGGCCACGGGACGTCGGCGCCGCGGCCATGTCGCCTCTCTTCACCCTGTGGGCATGCCCGTCGCCCGCCATAGGGGCCAATGGTCCCGGAAGGGTCCCGTTCGGCACTCCTGCCGTGGACGTGGGCGCCGCAGGGTGGGATCGGCGGGGAACGTCCGCCCGGCGAAGGAGGGGCGTCATGCAGCACCGCACCGTTTTCGAGGTGATGACGCACCGCGTGGTCACCGTCTCCCCCGGCACGCCCTTCAAGGAGATCGTGCGCCTTCTCGTGGAGCACGACATCTCGGCGGTTCCCGTCGTCGGCGAGGACCGGCGTCTCCTGGGCGTGGTCTCGGAGGCCGATCTGCTGAGGGACACCTCCGAACTACCGGATCTGGAGGGCCGCTGGGCGGGCGTCCGGCTGCTGTCCCGGGAGCGGGGCCTCCCCGAGGCGGAGACGGCAGCCGATCTGATGACGTCGCCGGCCGTCTCGGCGCAGCCCGGCTGGAACCTCGTCGAGACGGCGAGGACGATGGACCGCAAAGGAGTCAAGCGGCTCCCCGTCATCGACGAGACGGGTCGGCTGGTCGGGATCGTCAGCCGCACCGACCTGCTGCGGCCGTTCCTCCGCGGAGACACCGCGATCCGGGAGGAGATCGAGCACGACGTCCTGGGCGACACCCTGCGCCTCGCGCCCGACACGCTCCGGGTCGCCGTCGACGACGGGGTCGTCACCCTGACCGGCCGGGTCGAGGAGCGCGCGGACATCCCCGTGATCGTCAGGCTGTGCCGTTCCGTGGACGGGGTCGTCGCCCTGCACCAGTCGATCGACTACACGTACGACAACCTGGCCCTCGACGTGGAACCACCCCGATGAACGCCCGCCCCGCGGCTCCGGTGATGGCCGACCGCCGACGTGCGCGCACCGCCTTCGACCGGCGTCTGCGGAAGGGAAACGGGGAGCGCGTCGCGCCGGACCGCGACTTCGCCGAGGCGCTCGCCGAACTCGGCGGAAGAGCCGACCGAGGACGACGCCCCGGTCGCGGTCGCCCAGGACGGCCGAGCCGATCACCTGGTGATCGGGACGACGACCGCACACGAGAGGAGCGGATGATGCGGCACCGCCGGATCGAAGAGCTGATGACCCGTGAGGTGGTGAGCCTCCGCGGGGACGCGCCGTTCAAAGAGATCGTGCGTGTGCTGTCGCGGCACCGCATCACCGCCGCCCCGGTCGTGGACGAGGCCGACCGGGTGATCGGCATCGTGTCGGAGGGCCACCTCCTGCGGAAGGCGGCCGATCAGGCCGCCGTCCCCGGGAACACGCCCCCCGTGCCGGGACTGGAGGCGTGGGAGCGGGCGAAGGCGGAGGGAACACGCGCGGAGGAGCTGATGTCCGCTCCCCCGGTGTGCGCCCGTCCCGGCTGGACGGTCGTGGAGGCCGCGCGTCTGATGGAGGTGCAGGGGGTCAAGCGCCTGGTCGTCGTCGACGCCCAGGACCGGCTCGTCGGTCTGGTGAGCCGCCGGGACCTGCTGGGGATCTTCCTCCGCGACGACGACGGCATCCGCCGCGAGATCACCGAGGACGTCCTCGTCGGCACGCTCGGCCTCGCGCCGGACGCCGTGAGCGTCGAGGTGAAGGAGGGGCAGGTGGAGCTGGGCGGCACGGTGCCGTACCGAGGACTGGTTCCGGTGATCGAGCGCATGTGCGCGACGGTCGACGGCGTGGTCTCGGTCTCGCTCACCCGCCTCGTCCACGGGACCGACGACGTCACCGGGGCGCCAGGAGGTGGACGGTCATGAACGACGAAGGCATCGTGGTCGGAATCGACGGCTCGGAGGAGGCGGCGGCCGCCGCCCGGTGGGCGGCCGACGAAGCCGGGCTGCGCGACACAGGCGTCCGTCTGCTCCACGCGCGGCAGCCCTGGCCGGACTCCGTCTCCCGGGTCACGGCCCGGAAGTCTGAGGACTCGTGGGCCGAGGAACTGCTGACGAGCACCGCGGCGGGACTGCGCGAGCGGCGTCCGGGCCTCTCCGTGTCCACCCGGATCGCGACCACCGGCCCCGTCCCGGCGCTGGTCGAAGCGGCGGAGGCGGGTGCCCTGCTGGCCCTGGGTTCGCGTGCGCTGAGCGGCACGGCCGGCTATCTGGTCGGCTCGGTGGGCCTGGCCGTGGCCGGTGTCGTCGAGCGTCCCGTCGTCCTGGTCCGGGCGACCGACGGCGTCGCTCCGGAGGGCCCCGTCGTGGTCGGGGTCGACGCGCGGCAGCCCGCGGACGCGGTGCTCGCGTTCTCCTTCGAAGAGGCGGTCCGCCGACGTGTCGGCCTGACCGCCGTCTACGCCCAGCAACTACCGTTCTACGCCTGGGGACCTGCCATGGTGCCCGATCCGCGCATCAGTGTGCAGTCGCAGGTCGAGCGCGCGCTGGAGGACACGTTGGAGCCCTGGCGCGCGAAGTGTCCCGAGGTCGCCACCGCGGCCTCCGTGGTGATCGGACCGGCCGGCCCCGAACTCGTACGGGCCGCCTCCGGTGGCGGTCTGGTGGTCGTGGGACGGCGTACGCGCCGTTCGGCGATGGGCGCTCACATCGGCAGCGTCGCCCATGCCGTGCTGCACCACAGCCGGGCCCCCGTCGTCCTCGTACCGCACGACTGATCCCGGCGGGACCCGGGCTCGGGGGCCGGTTCGGACGCGGTTCAGCCCCTGGCCGCGCCGCCGGGCGCAGCCGTACCGCCGTGACCTTGTACTCCGGGCACGAGGTCACGGCGTCGGCGTGGTCCGAGGTCTGCGAGTGGACCCCGTCGGACGGGAAGTGGAAGGCGCAGAAGACCTGTCCGGGGGCGACGTCGCTCCCCGCTCGGGCGATCAGCCTCGCCTGGCCGTGGCGGCTGTCCACCACGACGGGAGCACCGTCCTCGACTCCGTACCTCGCGGCGTCCTCGGGGTGCAGGTCGAGATGGTCATGGGGGTCGAGCACGAGGTGGCGCCGTGACGGGTCGTGCTGCCGGAGTTGTAGTGGGCCCAGTGGCGTCCGGTGACGAGCAGGAGCGGGTGGTCGGCGTCCGGTTCCTCTTCCGGTGGCAGGTGGGGCGCGGCGGAGAGGCGGGCGCGGCCGTCCGGGGTGGCGAACCGTTCGGTGCGGAGGGTGGACTCGCGGGGTCGGTCGGGCCGGGGGCAGCGCCGCGGAACGGCTCCTTGCCGGTCGAGCCGGACATGCGAGACACCTGCGAAGACGGGGGCCACACGGCCGTACCCGGCAAGGGTCCTCTCAGGTGTGCGGCAACCGAGGGCGTGACCCATCGCCGCGCTCACCGCGTGGACGATGTCGAAGTCGCTTCGGCCGCCACGGGAAATCCGGCTCCGCCCCGTCCCCGCGGTCCGGAGGCGGCGGGCTCCTCTGCGTCGGCCGCTCTGGCCCGCTCCGGCGCGGCGGGCAGCGGGTCGCCCCCGCTCTGCGTGCCGTGCGACCAGCTCACGGAGCGCGTCGTGCCGCCCACGCGACTCGGCGGGCGTCCGGCGGGGCACGTTCCCAGCCCGGCCGGGCGGACGCCTTCCCGCATCCCGACGGCCTCCCACGGAACGACCTACGGCTCTCCGCTCCGCAGAGCGCTCAGCCGCCTCCGGTACTCCTCCTCGTCGATCTCACCGCGGGCCAGCCGCTCGCCGAGAATCCGCTCCGGACCCGTGGGGCCGCCCTGCCGCGAGGGGCGTTCAGCGGCCCGGTCCAGCACTCGGAAGATCAACACGAGGGCGGTGATCAGGAGTCCCCAGAAAAGGATCATTCCTGCCGACATGGCGAACCAGCCCCATCCGTTCATGCCGTCGCCGTTCCAGAACATCATGGCCACTCACGCTCCCGAGGGCCGGCTCGGTCCCGGCCGAGCGGAACCCCGGCCACTCCGACCTCCTCTCCCACTGTGTGCCGCCCGGGGCGCCGAGCACAGGGCCGGTCGGTCCCCCGTACGGTGCCGACCGGCCGTGGCGGCCGGGCGCCTCCGGGATCTCGAATGGAGGGTATGAACGGTGACCGTCCCCTTCTGGTCGCCACCGGAGTCCGCAAGATCTACCGGACGGGCTCGGTGGCGGTCACCGCCCTGGACGATCTGGATCTCGTCGTGCGGCACGGGGAACTCGTGGCGGTGATGGGCCCGTCCGGCTCCGGCAAGACCACCCTCCTCAACTGTCTCTCCGGGCTCGACGACATCGACGGCGGACGGGTCGAGATCGACGGTCACGACCTCTTCGCGATGTCGGACGCCGCGCGCACGGAGCACCGGGCCCGCACCATGGGCTTCATCTTCCAGTCGTTCAACCTGATCCCGGTCTTCTCCGCGGCGGAGAACGTCGAACTGCCCCTGCTCCTCGTGGGCGTCCGGCCGCGCGAGGCGCGCCGACGGGCTCTGACCGCGCTCGAACGGGTCGGGCTCGCCCCTCGGGTCGAGCACCGCCCCAGTGAACTGTCCGGCGGCGAACAGCAGCGTGTGACCATCGCACGCGCCCTGGTCGGACGGCCGGCCATCGTGTGGGCGGACGAGCCGACCGGCAACCTCGACAGCGCCATGGCCGGCCAGGTGATGGACCTGCTGTGCGACCTCAACCGTGACGAGGGCCAGACGATCGTCCTGGTCACCCACGACAGCGCCATCGGGGCGCGCGTCCCCCGGCTGATCCGGATGCGTGACGGTCGACTGGTCGACGACGTCCGCCAGGCCGTGGCCGGCCGCGCCGTGGACCGCGGCATCCCTCCGAGCTGATCATGTACCCGAACCTGCTCCTCCCCCTGCTCGTCGCACTGGCGCTCGCCCTCGCCGCCCTCGTCCTGATCGCCGTCCGGCAACCGGTGTCCCGCAGGCTGGCCTTCCGGCAGGTGGCCCGGCGACGCACCGAGGCCGCGCTGGTGATCGGCGGATCGATGCTCGGCACGGCCATCGTGATCGGGGCGCTGGTCGTCGGCGACACCCTCGACTTCTCCGTGCGGCAGGAGGCGTACCGGACCCTGGGCCCGGTGGACGAGCGCGTCGTCGCCCCGCCCGGCCCGGCCGGAGACGCCGTCGCGGAGCGGCTGGCGACCCTGGCCGGCGACCCGGATGTCGACGGAGTGCTGACCGTCCGGGCCGCGCAGGCGTCCGCCCTCGGCTCCACCGCGGGCCACCCGGTCGCCGAACCGCGCGTCCTCGCCTGGCAGGTGGACTTCGCCGACGCCTCCCGCTTCGGCGCACCGGGCGGCGACCCGGGTCTCGACGGGCCGAACCCCGAGCCGGGACAGGTCGTGGTCAACGAACCGCTGGCCCGGTCCCTGGACGTACGCCCCGGAGACTCGATCACCCTGTACCTGTTCGGGACGCCCGGCACCTACCGGGTCGAACGCGTGCTGCCGGAGCAGGGCCTCGCCGGGACAGGTCTCGGAGGGCGCCTGAACCGCAACGCGTTCCTGGCTCCGGGGACCCTGGACGCCGCCGCGCGCGCGGCGGGCACGGAAGCCCGCTCGGTCACCTTCGTCTCGAACCGGGGCGGCGTCGAAGGCGGAAACGCCCTGACCCCTCAGGTCACCGCCGACATCCATGACGCCTTGGGCCCCCTGGCCGGACAGGCGGCGATCGACACCCCGAAGCAGACGGTACTGCGGGACGCGAAACAGGCCGGGGACTCGCTCGGCGCACTGTTCCTGATGATCGGCAGCTTCAGCATCATCGCGGGCGCCCTGCTCCTGGTGAACATCTTCGTGATGCTCGGCGAGGAGCGGAAGGCCCAGATGGGCATGGTGCGGGCGATCGGCATGAAACGCTCGCGGCTGGTAGGGTCCTCCACCCTCGAAGGGGCCGCCTACGCCCTGATGTCCGCGCTGCCGGGCGTCGGCGTCGGGATCGCCGTCGGCTGGGGCGTCGCCGTGGTGGCCGCGGAGATCTTCCAGGGTTGGTCGGTCGGCGGCAGCAGCATCCGTATCACCTTCGACGTCACGCCCACGAGCGTCCTCAACGGGCTCGCCATGGGACTGCTCATCGCCTTCGCCGCGATCCTGGCGACCAGCGTCCGCATCAGCAGGTTCAACATCATCTCCGCCATCCGCGACCTCCCCTCCTCACCCGGCCGGGGACCGCGCCGCCGACGGGTGGCGGTCGCGACCTCCCTGGCCGTCCTGTGCGCGGTCGCGGCCGTCCCGGCGGTGGCGCGCAGCCGGCCGGAGGCGACCTACCTCCTGCCGGCGCTCGCCCTCACCCTCGCCGCCCCGGCCCTGCTGCTCGTCCTGCCGCGACACGCCGTCACCACCCTCGTCGCGGGCGCGGTTCTCGCCTGGACCCTCCTGGCTCCCGTGGTGCGCCCCCGGATCTTCGACACGCCGTCGATGTCCGTCTACGTCATCCAGGGCGCGCTCGCGGCGTTCTCCGCGGTGATCCTCGTCAGCGACAACCAGAAGTGGGTCCTCCGCCCCGTACGGCGGCTCCTCGAGCGGCCGTCCGAGTCGGGTCTGGCCGCACGGCTCGCCGTCGCCTACCCGCTGGCGAAACGCTTCCGGACAGGCGCGACACTCGTGATGTACACCCTGATCGTGTTCGTGCTCGTCCTGCTCACGGAGATCTCCGGGATCCTGCGCGCGGGTGTCGACGGAGTCGTCGACGACGCCACGGCCGGATACTCGCTCCGGCTCGACCACAACCCCCAGGTGGCGGGCGGCGACCTGGTCGACGAGCTGCGGAACAGCCCTTCTTCGTACGGGATCTCGGCCGTCACTCCCCTGCTGAACGCCACCGGCCGGGCCACCGATCCCGGGCACCGCGATCCCCGGCCCCTGGACGTCGCGGTCGTCGGCGTGCCGGACGGCGCGATCACGGGCATCACCTTCCGGGAACGGCTGCCCGGGCTCGCGACCGACCCCGCGGTATGGGAGACGCTCGCCGCCGATCCCCGCTACGTCGTCCTCGACGGGTTCTTCGGCAGCACGGGCGGCCCGGCCGGCGACTACTACGACCCCGGGGACACCATCGTCGTCACCGACCCACGCACCGGACGCAGCGAACAGAAGGTCATCGCCGGTGTGCTCAGCAACGGGATGGTCTTCTACCCCGGCACCGGCGCGAGCTCCACCACGTACCCCGTGGTGATGAACGAGGGCGCGGCGCGCGAGCTCTTCGGCACACAGGCGCAGAACGCCTCCGCACTGGTGAGGACCGCTCCCGGGACCTCCGCCGACGAACTGGCGACCCGACTGCAGGGCGAGCAGCTCTCGTCCAGTCTGGTCGCCACGCCCATCGAGTCGGAGATCCGCGAGCAGTTCGACTCCAGCACGGCCTTCTTCCGCCTCATGCAGGGCTTCCTCGCCCTGGGGCTGGGAGTCGGCATCACCGGGCTCGGCGTCGTCATGGTCCGCGCGGTACGCGAACGCAGGCGCACCATCGGCGTCCTGCGCGCCCTCGGCTTCCGGGCCCGGACCGTCCGGCGGTCCTTCCTCTGGGAGAGCGCCTTCGTCGCGGTCGAGGGAATCGCCCTCGGCTGCCTGCTGGGCGTGCTGACGACATGGCTCATGTACCGGAACAGCGCCGCGTTCGAGGGCCTCGCAGGAGGCTTCCCCGTCGAGTGGGCCGGCATCGGCGCACTGAGCGCGGCCACCTTCGCCGCATCGCTCCTGGCCACGCTGGGCCCGGCCCGCCGAGCAGCCGCCATCCGCCCGGCCCGCGCGGTCCGCGTGACGGACTGACCCGACGGACGGCCGGGCGGAGCCGGAACCTCCGGACGATCCCCGCTTCGCTCTGCCGGACCGCGACGCCGATCGGCCGCCCCGCAATCGGGCGTCTCAGCTGGTCGGACAGCCTGCGCTTCCCGTACCACCAGCAGACCAAGAACGTTCCTTGCAACTGCTCCCCGAAGGGGATCGGGTTCTTCCAGAGCGCCAGGTCGAGCTGCTGGACCGGAAATCCCCCGGCACCCGGTTCCGGAGCGCCACCGGGTGCCGGGGCGGTTCCGTTCCGCGCTCTCACCGCCCAGCGGTGAGAGCGGCCTTGAGGAAGGCGCCGCCTTGGCGGACGGCGGCCTTGGTGGGCGGACTGTCGCGAAGGGCGTTGAGCGACGCGAAGTCGTGGACGGTTCCGAGGTAGCGGACGGCGGCCACGGCCACTCCTGCTTGCCGTAGCCGGCGCGCGTACTGTTCCGCCTCGTCCCGGACGACGTCGGCCTCGGCCGTGACGACCAGGGCGGGGGGCAGGCCCGCGAGCTCGGCGGTTGTCGCCAGCAGCGGGGAGGCCGTGGCTTCGGCGAGTTCTCGATCGTCGTCCGTGTACTGCTGCCAGTACCAGTCCAGGGCCTTGGCGGTGAGGAGGTAGCCGGACCGGAAGTGTTTCCGCGAGGCGGTGTCGCAGTGCGGGGCGGTCGTCGGGTAGTAGAGCAGTTGTGCGCGCAGGCGAGGGCCGCCGCGTTGCTTGGCCATGAGGGTGAGCGCCGTGGCCATGGTGGCGCCCGCGCAGTCGCCGGCCACCGCCAGCCTCCGACCCTCCAGTGCGAAGTCCGGGGCGTTGTCGGTCAGCCAGGTCAATACGGCGTACAGCTCTTCGAGTGCCACCGGGTACCGGGCCTCGGGAGTGCGTGTGTACTCGGGAACCACGAACACGGCGTCGGTGGCGGTCACGAGTTCACAGATCATCCGCGTGTGGGTCTGCGCGTCACCGAGCATCCACCTGCCCCCGTGTACGTAGAGGACCCAGGGGAGGGGGCCGCTCCGCGCTGCGGGGCGGAAGGTCCAGAAGCCGACCAGTCCGGAGGGGCCGACGGGCGCAGTCCAGAACTCGGTGTCCACCGCGAAGTCGTCGAACAGGTGCCCCTGGGCTTCCAGGAGTGCTTCCCGGGCGTCGACCGGGCCGAGCTGATGCAGGTACGGCGGGTCCGCCGAGGCGTCGACCAGTTTTTGGACGACGGGGTCGAGGACCACGGCCGGGCGCTCGGGACCGGCTCCGTCGGTGACGGGCTCGTACTCCACGCGCCCCACCTCTCATTCCTCGTAGCGATCGGAACTTCGTCCGCCGGTCTGCATGCCTTCGGTCACAGGACACCGAGGACGTCGCGGAGTTGGTGGCGGCTGCTGACGCCGAGCTTCGGATACACCTGGTAGAGATGTGAGCCGATCGTGCGGGCGGACAGCTGGAGCTTCTCCCCGATCTCCTTGTTGCCCAGGCCCTGCGCCGCCAGCCGTACGATGTGCTGCTGCTGGGCGGTCAGTTCCGACAGCGGATCGGGCCGGTCGGACGGAGCGGCGACGCCGCTCGCCCGAAGCTCGGCGCGCGCCTCGTCGGCCAGGGCGGAGGCACCGAGCCCCGAGAATGCCTCCATGGCCGAGGCCAGGATCGGGCGGGCGTCCAGCGGGCGCCGGCGTCGGCGCAGCCACTGGGCGTAGTGCAGCCGGGCCTGCGCACGGGCGAGCGGCCACTGGTCGCCGGCCGGGTTGACCAGGGCCAGGCGGAAGTGGTGCTCAGCCTGCGTGGGGTCGCCGACCAGCGCGGTGGCGTGGTGCAGGAGCAGTGTCATCCGGGTCGTCGTATGCGATCCCAGCGCCTTGCGCACCGCCCTGACGACGGGCTCGATCTCCGCCTGCCGTCCGGTCCGCCGGGCGACGGCGGCGAGGTCGGCGATGGACCCGTGGGAGAGGAAGTAGTGCAGGGGAGTGCCGTCCTGGTGAAACAGCCGCCGGAAGTGGCGCAGCGCCCCGTCGTAGTCGCCCGCTGCCGCGGCGACGGTGCCTGCGGCGCGCAGCAACCGTGCGTGGGTGGCGGTGTTTTCCTCCAGGTTGACCGCCGTCCAGGCGGGGTCCGTCACGATCCCGGCGTCGGTGGAGCTGCCTCGCAGGGCTTGGAGCGTCACGCGGAGGGCTTCGATGTCGACCTCGATGTGCTTCATCTTCTGGACGGCCGCCAGGGTCGCCGCCTCGTCCAGCAGCTCGTCCGCCTCTGCCCACCGTCCGACGTCGATCAGGGCGGAGCACATGGCCGACAGGGCGATCGCGCCCGTTCCGATGGCTCCGTACGAGCGGAGCATGGCGAACGCCCGCCGGAAAGTGTCCACGCACAGCTCGGACTCGTCGGCCCACCAGGCGACCGCGCCCAGCGTCTGCAGTCGGATCATTTCTGCAATGCCCGTCAGCGGCTCCAGCAAGCTCGGCCGCCGGGTCCGGCTCAGCAGGGCCGGGGCGTTCCTGACCGGATCCGCTTCGCAAAGGATGACGGCCCGCAGGGCGTTGACGGCTTCGTCCGCGACCAGCTCGGAATAGGGCGTACCGACAGCACTGGTCTCGATGGCGTCGAGGAGGGGAACCAGAGGGCGCCTGACCTCGGGCAGGCCTGACTGGAAGGCGACCGCGCCGATCACGGCGGTCACCGCGAGCGTCGTCCTGGCGTCCTGCGGCAGGTCTGGTTCCAGGGAGCCCATCAGGAGCTGGAACGCTTCCCGCTGATGACCGGACATGGAAAGAGCCAGACCGGCCCCGTTCGCCGCGACGCCGAGCAGGTCGCGGTCCTCGGTCAGTGCGGTGACCTTGGCGTGGAGCTCGCGTACCCAGAAGGTGTCGCCCGCGTTGTTGGCGGCTCTCAGTGCCTTGGCGTATCGGCGTGCCCGGTCCTCCGGGGCGGGACTGCACTCGGCGGATCGTTCGAGCGCCCGTGCGGCCGCGTAGAACCCGCCACGCTGTTCGACGAGTTCGGCGGTGTCCTCCAGCGTCGCCGCCACGGATTCGTCCTGGCCGATGCAGGCCGCGGCCAGGTGCCAGGCTTGGCGCGCCGGATCGTCCTGGTGCACGGCCGCGAGGTCGACGTGCGCCCGCTGCCGCTCGTGCGCGGGGCCCCCTGGTAGGCGCCCGCGCGCACGAGCGGGTGCCGGAAACCCACCTGGCGGCCCGCGATCGTGATCAGCCCGGCGTCCTCTGCGGGCGCCCATACGGACAGGTCCGCGTCCACTCCCGCAGCGGACATGATGGTCTGCAGGTCCTCCTGGTCCGAGGAGGCCGCCGCGTAGAGCACCATCCGCTGGGTGGTGGTCGGCAGCGCGCGCAACTGGGCGGCGAACATCTCCTGGATCCGCCGGGTCCGGGGCAGAGCGCCGTCGGCCTGGCCGAGGGGGCTGCCCGACCGCACGGCACGGCACAGTTCGATGATGGCCAGAGGATTGCCTTCAGCCTGGTCCAGAACCTCCCTCCGGGCCCTGCCGGTGGGGGAATCGGGCTGGGCGTCCAGCAGGCGGGCCGCGGCCTGGACCGTCAGCGGTCCCAGTGTGAGGAGGGGCAGGTGTGCGACGGCGGGGTCCGGAGGCGTCAGTCCCCTGGCTGCGAGGAGCACCGTCACCGGCTCGTCCGCGAAACGGCGGAGCACGAAGCCCAGGACGTCGAGGGAGTCCCGGTCGAAGAGCTGGACGTCATCGCCGAGCATCACGACGGGTCGACGGCGCGAGGCCTCGACCAGCAGCGTGAGGACGGCGACGCGCAGCAGCATCGGCTCTGCGGGCCTGGTGATCGGGGCGAGGCCGAACGCGGTCTCCAGAACCTCCCGCAGGTGGCCGGGGAGATCGGCGGCACCCGGAACGAGTGGAAGCAGCAACTGGTGGAGGGCCGCGAACGACTGCTCCGACTCACCGTCGAAACCTTGAGCCCTCAGTACGTGCGCTCCGGTCACCCGCGCGTGCTCGGCAGCGACCTCCAGCAATGACGTCTTGCCGCTCCCCGCCTCGCCCGTGACGAGCAGGGCCCGCGAGGTGCCGCGACCCTGCTCGATCGCGTCCAGGATCCGGCCGACCTCCGATTCACGGCCCGCGAGCCCGTCTCCGGGCCCCTGCCGGCTCATGGTGCTCTGCCTAGTGCCCACGGTGTGCCCCGGTCGACGGCAGTCGGGAAACGGGCACGCGGGTAGGCCCTATCAGCTCGTTCATGGTGTGGATCCCTCTTCCGGCAGCGTCCGAAACGCACTGCGCTCCCGGCCCCGTCCAGAAGATAAATCATACTCATGCCTCACCGAGGCCAGGAATGGAGGCCCTTTCCGCCGAGACCGTCACAGGGCGGAAAGGGTGCCCGATCGTCCGTACCCGCTGAGACCTTCTGCACGCGCCCGGTGCGGTGCTCCGCAGCGGTGGTCGAAGACCGACGCTTGCGCGGTGACACCCGACGCGCCTGTCATGGAGACGGGGCGGCGCCTCCGGACGAAGGCCGCTCGCCTCGGCCCGGTGTGACCGCCGCCGGGCGCGACGTACGGACCAGTCGACTGACTGATGCGCCTGCGCCGGTCCCTCGGCAGGCTGGGGCACAACCGGATCCGATCCGCAGTCCGGCCTCCGACCAGCGGAGTTCGCTCCGGCAGCGTAGGCAAACGACTCCCGCACGGATCTTCGACCGAGCGCCCGTTCCAGGAGGAAGTCCGTGCCCATTGTTCTCTCCACCGAGCCGCTGACGGCTGCCGACCGGGCGGAGCGCTGGCACGAGGTGGTCTCCGGCACCTTCATGCCGATGGACGTGAATCTGCTGGAGAGCAAGCCGTCGCCCGGAACGATCGTCAGCAGCCGGCTCGGCACCCTGCACATCTCCCGCGTCCAGGCGGGACCACAGGTGGTGAGGCGCACCAAGCGCCACATCTCGCGCGACGACCGCCCGTCCCTGATCGTCAGCCTCCAGCAGCGGGGCACCGCGACGAAGGAGCAGGACGGGCGGGAAACCGTCATAGGGCCGGGCGAATTCTCCATCAGTGACTCGTCCCGCCTGTTCAGGATCGGACTCGACGAAGAATTCGCGTTCACCTCGTTTCATTTCCCTCGCGAAGAACTTCACGTGCGGGACGAGGATCTGCAGGCGTTGACCGCCACCACCTTCACCGGCGAGGAGGGCAGCGCCGCGCTGGTGGCGACCTATCTTGCGCGCGTGGCGCGTGAAGCCGAGGGGTTCGACGAGGGCGTCGGCCGCCGGGCCGCCGCCACCGCACTCGATCTGATGGTGATGCTCATCGACGAGCGCCGCGGACGCGCTGCTTCCGAGGGCGCGCACGTCGCCTCCGCCTCTCTCGAGCGCGTGAAGGAACACATCCTGCGCAACCTCGGTGATCCCGGCCTGTCACCGTCCACGATCGCCGAAGCGCATTTCATGTCGGTGCGCTACCTGCACAGACTGTTCCAGCTCGAGGACCTGACCGTGGGCGGGTGGATCCGGACGCAGCGACTTGAACGGTGCCGCCGGGAACTCCTCCGGCCCAGGGCCGCGCAGGCGGGGGTGGCTGCAATCGCCCAGCGCTGGGGTTTTGTGAGTCCCAGTCATTTCAGCCGGGTCTTTCGCGCGGCCTACGGTACGACGCCCCGTGAATGGCAACTCCAGGGTCGATCCGGAGCACACCGTGGTGACGTCGACGGTACGCCGACGGAAGAGTGACGTAAGGCGGTCGCTCCCAGCGTGGGCCGATCCCGCCGTCCCGGTGTCGCTCCCGGCGGCGGGGCTCGTCGTCGTGGCACAGTGCCACATCACCACGGGACCCGCCGCCGGAGCGGAGCGCAGAGGAGGGGCGCCGACCGGCCCGGTCAGAGCGTCCGGCGAACACCCGCCTGGCGCTCCAGATTGCGCAGCTGGACGGACAGGTCGCCCTCCACCGCCAGGTGGGCGGGTCCGCTGCGGCCGATGGGCAGGACCTCCTCGCTGCGCATGTCCTCCAGCATCAGGGCGAACGCCGCGTACGTCGCCACCAGCGCCACCACGAGGCCGAGGGCACCCGACGTGCGCGTCAGCCATTCGGCGCCCGTGATTCCCGCGAGGCCCGTGGCCGCCCAGCGGGGAGCGGAGACCACGAGGACCAGCCACAGCGCCCGCTTGGGCCGGGTCACGGCGATCATCAGCGTCCCGAAGCAGAGCAGCGCCAGGTTGAACACGCCGAGCACCTCGAGGCCGTCGGGAGCCTCGGTGAGCATGACGAGCGCGTACGGCAGCCAGCTGCCGGCGAACACCGCCATCAGGGTCGCCGCGATCACGTCGCGCGCTCCGAAGGCCAGGTGACTCACCAGGAGTTGGAGGACGAAGGCCGGCAGCACGGTGAAGGCGACCGCGCCGCGGGCCGTCTCGTCGAAGACGCCGAGCTGGAGGCAGCCCGTCATCACGGACGCGATGGCGATCGTGAAGAAGCCCAGCGGCATGGGCGAGGCGATGGGCCGGAGGGTGATCCGGGTCATGGACCGCAGGTCGGGCTCGAAGCGGCGACCGCCGACCGCCGGGGCGGATTCGGGACCGGGGTCGGGGCCGGGGCCGGGGCCGGGGCCGGGGTCGGGGCCGGGGTCGGTGTTCATACGGGTTCCTCCGGGGATCAGTGGGTGAAGCAGGGGTCGACGAGCGACGGCGGCGTGCCGGGGCCCGCCCCTTGCGCCGCACGCCACCGTCGGTGCTCCGCGGACTCGGCGGCGGCCTCCGCCACCAGCGCGGCCTGCCGTGCGCCGCCCGCCTGGTAGCCGCCGAAGCGGGTCACCGGCGACCACTCCGGTGCGATCGGGGGCAGCGCCTCGTCAAGGCCCTCGTACTCGGCGGAGGCGTACACGATCCGGCCGTCGACGACGGTCAGGACGGCCTCGATGTCGGGGATCACGTGGTCGGGCACGGTGAAGTAGTCGTCCGAGAGGACCGCGAGGTCCCCGTAGTACCCCTCCCGCAGCATGCCCTTGACGTCTTCTTCCCCGGTGAGCCGTGCCCCGCCGCGGGTGTAGAGGCCGAGCGCGGTGTCTCTGCCGAGCAGGTTCGCGGGCCCACGGAGCGGAGTGCCGCCGACGGTCCTGCCGGTGACGAGCCAGTGCAGCGCCACCCACGGGTTGTAGGAGGACACCCGCGTCGCGTCCGTGCCCGCGGCGACGGTGAGACCGCGGTCGAGCATGGCCCGGACCGGCGGGGTGTGGGCGGCGGCCTCGGATCCGTACCGGTCACGGAACGCGAGGCCCTGGAATGACATGCGGTTCTGGACGGACACCGCGCCGCCGAGGGCCGCGATCCGGTCCAGGCTGCCGGCCGAGACGGTCTCGGCGTGGTCGAACAGCCAGCGTCCGCCGCCGGGGAAGAGTCCCTCGGCCGCGAGCTTCTCGAACACGGCCAGGTCGCGGCGGATGGTCTCGTCGTAGGTGGCGTGCAGCCGGAAGCCCCAGCCGTTCTCGACCAGGGTGCGAACGGCCTGCTCGAACTCCGCCTCGTAGCCCGCCGCGAGTTCGGGCCGTGGCTCCGAGAAGTTCTCGAAGTCGGCGGCCGCCCAGGTCAGGTTCTCGCCCGCGCCGTTGAGCCGGAGCCACGCGTCGCCGTCGCCGGGCTTGACCGTCTCGGTCCAGCGCCTCAGGTCGGCGAGTTCCTGCCCGGCCGTCTGCGGGAAGAGGTGGTAGGCGATCCGCAGCGAGAGTTCCCCGTCCGCCGCCAGGTCGGCGACGGTGCCGTAGTCGTCGGGGAAGTTCTGGAAACCGCCGGCGGCGTCGACCGCCGAGGTCAGCCCGAAGCGGTTCAGCTCGCGCAGGAAGTGCCGGGTCGAGATGCGCTTGTCGGCGGCGTCCAGAGCGGGCGCCGCCGCCAAGGTCGAGTAGAGAACGAGTGCGCCGGGCGCCGCGAGCAGGACTCCGTTCGGCTCGCCGTTGCGGCCGCGGACGATCTGCCCACCGCGCGGGTCGGGGGTGTCACGGGTGAATCCGGCGGCGTGGACGGCCGCCCGGTTCATCAGTGCCGACTGGTAGAGGTGCAGGACGAAGACCGGCGTGTCGGGCGCGGCCGCGTTCAGCTCGGCGACGGTGGGCATCCGGCGCTCGGCGAACTGCTCGGCGGTCCAGCCGCCGACGACCCGGACCCACTGGCCCTTCGGGGTCCGGCCGGCCTGCTCTCGCAGCATCGCCAGCGCCTGCCGGAGACTGCGCACACCGTCCCAGCGCAGCTCCAGCACGTAGTTCAGGCCGCCCCGGATGACGTGCAGGTGCGAGTCGTTGAGGCCGGGGACCACGCGGCGGCCGAGGGCGTCGACGACCCTGGTTCCCGGGCCGACGAGGGACCCCAGCTCGTGGTCGTCACCGAGGGACGCCACCCGGCCGTCGCGGATGGCGACGGCGCGGGCGTGCGGACGGTGGGGGTCGCCGGTGAACACTCTGGCGTTGCGCACGAGGAGGTCGGCGTGCTCAGGTTCCCGCCGCGGGGCGGGCACGAGGCCCGCCACCGGCATGCTGGTCGAGGGCCCGGTCATGCGAGGGCCTTGCGGAGGGTGTCGGTGGCGATGCCGATGGCGAGTTCGGCGCCCTGGGTCTCACGCAGGGCGTTCAGCATCACGAAGTCGTGGATGACGCCCTGGACGCGCAGGGCCACGACGGGGACGCCGGCGGCCCGGAGCTTCGCCGCGTACGCCTCCCCCTCGTCGCGCAGGACGTCCGCCTCGGCGGTGATCACCAGCGCCGGCGGGAGGCCCGCCAGCTGGTCGGGGGTGGCGCGCAGCGGGGAGGCGGTGATCTGTGCGCGCTCGGACTCGTCGGTCGTGTACTGGTTCCAGAACCACTCCATGGCCTCGCGGCGCAGGAAGTAGCCGGTCGCGAACTGCCCGTAGGACGCGTTGTCGAAGTTCGCGTCGGTCACCGGGTAGAAGAGGACCTGCTGGACGAACGTCACGTCGCCGCGCTGCTTGGCCATGAGGGTGAGGGCGGCGGTCATGTTGCCGCCGACGGAGTCGCCGGCGACGGCGATCCGGCTGCCGTCGAGGTCCTTGTGCAGGCCCTCGCGGGCGATCCACTGGGCGGTCGCGTAGTTCTGCTCGATGGCGACGGGATAGCGGGCCTCGGGCGACAGGTCGTACTCGGGGAAGACCACGGCCGCCCCCGTGCCGACGGCGAGTTCACGGACGAGCCGGTCGTGGGTGTGGGCGTTGCCGAACACCCACCCGGCGCCGTGCAGGTAGAGGACGACGGGGAGGATGCCGGTGCTGCCGTGCGGGCGGATGATCCGGGCCCGGACGTCGCCGGTCGGACCACCGTGCACGGTCACCCACTCCTCGTCGACGGCGGGCAGCGGGACGCCCTCACCGCTCTGCACGTCGTCCACCGCCTTGCGGCCCTCGGATACGGGCATCTGGTAGAGGTACGGCGGCTGCGCGGTGGCTTCGGCGAACGCCTGCGCGGCGGGCTCGAGCACGGGCTGTTCGGTCATGGGGTTTTCTCCTTGAGATGGGATGTGCGCGGCGCTGCGCCGCGCACCGTGGGATGTCGGCGGCGTCTCGGTCGAAGCGCAGGTAGGCGAGCCGCTGTTCGAGGTCGCCGACGTCGTCCTCGGGCCCGGTTCCATGCGGGCGCGCCTGCATGAGCGCGGCGAGCTCGGCGGCCGCCCGGCGGACGCGGCCGGGCAGGCCGCCGGTGTGCTCGTCCCCACCCGAGCCCCGGTCCGCGGAGGCCGCGAATACCGCGGTGGGCACGACGACGGCACGGAGATGGGCGAAACTGCACGGGGGGCCGCTCTCTGAGCTCGTACGGTTCCCGCGTCGGGGGCCCGGAGAGCCGGGGGGCGCCGGGACACGTGCGCCACCCCGGCGGGTCAGTGGTGTGGCGTCACTTCGCCAGGAAGGCGAGGAGGGCGGTGTTGACCTCCTCGGCGTGGGTCCACAGCAGGCCGTGCGGAGCGCCCTCGATCTCGACGTAGTCGGCCGAAGGAAGCGCCTTGTGGAAGGGGCGCGCGGTGCCCTCGGCCGGCAGGATGCGGTCGGCGGTGCCGTGCAGGATCAGGGCCGGCACGTCGACGGCGGGGATGTCGGCGCGGAAGTCGGTGTACCAGGTCGCCGGTGCGGCGGACGCGGCGAAGGAGCCGCCCCGGGCCGCGGTGTCCCAGCTGTTGCGGAGGGCCTCCTCGCTGATGCGGGTGCCCAGGTTCTCGTCGAGGTTGTAGAAGTCGTTGAAGAAGGCCGTGTAGTAGGCGTAGCGGTCGGCCTTGACGGCGGCGACGACTCCGTCGAAGAACTCCTTCGGGGCGACGCCGTCCGGGTTGTCGTCGCTCTTGAGCAGGCAGGGCTCCAGGGAGGCCAGGAAGGCGACCTTGGCGACGCGGCCCGAGCCGTACGTGGCGACGTAACGGGCGACCTCGCCCGTGCCCATCGAGAAGCCGACGAGGGTGGCGTCGTTCAGGTCGAGGGTCTCCAGCACGGTGTTCAGGTCGGCTGCGAAGGTGTCGTAGTCGTAGCCGGTGGTCGGCTGGGAGGACTGCCCGAAGCCGCGGCGGTCGTACGTGACGACTCGGTGTCCGGCGGCGAGCAGCGCGGCGGTCTGCCGCTCCCAGGAGTGGCCGTCGAGCGGGAAGCCGTGGATGAGGACGACCGGCCAGCCGGTGCCCTGGTCCTCGTAGTACAGCTCGATCGGGCTGGTGTTCTCCTGGCCCACGGTGATGTACGGCATGAACGTCTCCTCGGTGTGGTGTCGGCTGGTCCGCGCCTCTGTGCGGTGCGGATGTCCGTCACGCTACGGCCGGGGAATCGGCCTCTCTTGCCGTGTTACGCACTGGGTCTTGCCCGTGAGTGCAGTGTTCGCGGGGTACCGGTTCCTGACGGTGGTTCCGCCGTGGGACGGGAGCGGCCCGCTGCCCGGCCGACAGGTACGGACGGGCGAGCAGGTCGGTCTTCCGGGCGGACGCAGCGTTCTGTTCCCGCCCGGCGGGCCGCGACGACCGACACCGACTCCTCCCGGCCGGCCGGGGCACTTCTGCGGCCTTCCTGCGGATGCGGTCGTCCGCCGTTCGCCAGGGTGCACGACCCGGCTGCTCCCCCGGTTCGAGAAGGCACGCGGCATCCTCTCGCCCTCGACCTCGGTCATATCGGCACGCCAACGGCCGTGGCGCTCCGCTTCAGGTCGAAGCGGAGCGCCACGGCGCGGTCGAGGCCGGAGTCCGAAGCGGGCGCGGTGTGCCTCGGGCACCAGACCGGTGCACTCGGGGTGCCTGCCGATCCGTCCCCGGATGAACGGACGGTACGGCAGGACGTGCAGCCCGCGGACCCGTAGGTCGTCGAGGGCGCCGCGGGCGAGCAGCCCGCCCGGGCCCTGACCCGCGAACCGGCTGTCGATCTCGATACGGCCTGGCCGCCCGGCCGGCCGCCGATCACGACGACGTCGTACGTGTCCGTCAGCCGCGTACCAGAGGGGTGTCCACGAGGTGTTCGGCGAGGAACCAGACCTGGGCCTCGCCGGTGCGGACGACTTCGGAGACGAGCAGGTCTGTGCTGCCCTCGTCACCTTCCCCGGAGAGCCGGGCGGCGGCGTCACGGGCGTCGATCAGGATCCGCTCGTGCGCGTCGAGCAGCCTCGACAGCATCACGGGCACCGGCTCCACACCGTCCGGCGGACGGGGAATCGCCGTCAGTTCCGCGACGTGGCGCGGGTCCCCGACGGCGACGCCGCCGAGGCTCTGGACCCGCTCGGCCAGCGCGTCCACGATGGCCAGCTGGGCCTCCGCGTGCTTGTCCAGCATCAGGTGCAGCGAGTAGAAGGTCGCCCCGCGCATGAGCCAATGGTGCTTCTTGTAGAGGGAGTAGAGGATCTGGGTATCGGCGAGGACGCGGTTGAGCCGCTGACAGGCGTACATGCGGGTGTCATGGCCGAGACCGATCGGCAGCTGCTTGAGCGTGCCGAACGCCTGTGTCTCGGGGCCCTTCTGATGCAGCAGCGGCTGACCGCCTCCGTGCGAGGTGGTGAGGGTGTCCATCGAGTGCTCCTGTCGGGGAAGAAGGGGGGGAGGGGACCGGCCGCCCGGTCGGGGGTACGCGGGCGGCCGGGCCCGGTCCGAGTGGTCGCGCCGGGCGCTCAGCTCCCGGCGGTCGCCGGGGCGGCGGGACGGTGCAGGACGAGCCGGGCGAGCAGGCCGGAACCGAGACCGGCCACGAGGACGAGGGCGGCCCACCAGGCGGGGTACGGCGTGAGGCCGAGGGCCGCGTCGAGGGACCAGGCGCCGGGACCGGTGGCGGCGAGGGCGGCGGCGGTGCCGATGAGGACGAGCGGGTACTCGTACCCGTCGTGCTGCACCCACAGGCCGTTGTGCCACTTCACGGTGAGCGCCACCGTCATGACTCCGATGGTCCCGGTCGCGGCGAGCGGGGTGAGCAGGCCGGCGGCGAGCAGCAGACCGGATCCGATCTGGCCGCCGCCCGCCGCCAGGGCGGTGAGGACACCACCGCGGAAGCCGTCGGCGCGGAACTCCTCGGTCCCGCCCTCGAGTCCGCTGCCGCCCAGGTGTGAGCTGACCTTCTGCACACCGTGGCCGGCGACGAGCAGGCCCACCAGCAGACGCAGGGTCAGAATGCCGGTGTCCACGGAGCTCAGCCGGCCGCGTGCGCGCCGATGACGGCCTGCGCGTACACGACACCCAGGCCGTACGCGCCGGCGTGTGCCTTGACGATCTCCATGACCGCGCCGTACGTCTCCTGGCGCGCCCAGTCGCGCTGCAGCTCCAGGAGAACCTGCACCCAGGTCACCGGGACGGCGCCGGCGGCGATCATGCGCTGCAGGGCGTGCTCGTGGGCGGCCGGGGTGACGCCGCCGGAGGCGTCGGCGACGACGTACACCTCGTATCCCTGCCCGAGGGCGGAGAGGGCGGGCAGCACCAGGCAGACCTCGGTCCACAGGCCCGACAGGATGATCTTCTTGCGTCCGGTCGCCCTGACCGCCGCGACGAGTGCCTCGTCCTCCCAGGCGTTCATGGTGGTGCGGTCGATGATCTCGTTCTCGGGGAAGACCTCGGCGAGCTGGGGCAGCAGGGGTCCGGAGAAGGACTCGGCGGCGACCGTGGTGAGGACGGCCGGCACGCCGAAGGCCCGGCCCGCCTTGGCGAGACCGACGGTGCTGTTGATGATCGCGGCCCGGTCGCCGCTGCCGGTGCCGAAGAACATCTGCGGCTGGTGGTCCACGAAGAGCATGACCGCGTTGTCGGGCGTGAGCAGGTCCTCGCTCGGAGCGGCCTGCACCGTGGCGATGTCGAACATGAGGGGTCCCTTCGGAGCTGTCGGTGTCGCGCCCGTCGCGTGTCGCGACCCGGCACCCCTGCAAGCTACGAGCGGCCGAACCGGCCGGGTTGCCCCCCTGTGCACAGGGGCTGGCACCACAGCGCACAACCGTCCACGGAGGCCGTGCGTCCCTGTCCCCTTCCTCCTCCCGCAGTACCGGTGAGGGACGGCCGTGCTCCGGAACGAGCGTCTCGCACCGATCGCACACCAGGAGACGGACGCGTCGGCTCTCACGCGGTGAGCCATCGGCACAGCAGCGCTCGCGGATTCCCTCCCTGCGGTCGGAGGAGGCTTCGACGGCGGCATGGAGGCGTGCGTACGCGGCATCCGTCCAGCTGCCGCCCGCCCGACCCCGCGTCAAAGTCGTACGCCGGTCTCGCGGGTGTGGCCCGACCGGTTCCGGCACGTCCCCGAAGCCGACGGGGTCCCGCTCCTCCGAGTCCGGCCTTCACGCCTTCTCGTCCTCGTCGTCCGCCCGGGTGGGCCGGGGGAGGGGGATGCGGGTCTGTCCCTCGATGGGTGCCGGGGTGCGCTCGCCGAGCCGGTCCTCCACCTGTCGGAGCCTCGTACGCGTCTCCTCGGTCGTCATGTCTCCCCCTCACTGCTGTCGCGGACCGGGATCCGACGGGCCGCCCTGCCCCCGCGCCGCCGCCGATGCCACGGTCCGGGCGTCCTCACCGGTGAGCTCGACGATGCGGTGCGGCGGAATCCCGGCGGCCACGGCCCGCGCCAGCAGGGCGTCCCGCTCGCCCGCGCAGTCGCGGTAGGCCAGCAGCTCTTCCTCCACGCGGGCGAGGGCGCCCGGCGTCAGCGCGTGGCGCAGCTGGTTCAGCTCCTCGTCGCTCAACGGGACGGGCAGCTTCTCCGCTCCGTGGGGGATGGCACCCGTCTCCTCCGGCGGCAGCAGCCGAACGTCCGGGGAGGCGGCGGTGACACCGTGCGCGTCGAGCCAGGCCCGTACGGCGGGCGTCTCCAGGCACGCCAGGTCCCCCACAGCGGTGGCGGAGGCGCCCAGCGGGGTTGCCGGGTCGTCCACGAGGAACAGGTAGGCGTCGTCGGTCATGTTCGTCTCCTTCGCAGACGCGATGGTCGTGTGCCGTCCTCACCTACCCCCTTCGGCGCAAGCCATCCCGACTCCGGTCACCCTCGGTCACTGCGGTACGGCGCCGCGCACGCCGCCGTACCACCCGGCATCCGGTGCCGCCGGTCCGCCACCAGCCGGTGGACGGCGTGGGCGACCCACCGCGCCGGAGCAGCACGAGCAGCGCTCCTGGTGGCGTCCGTCTCTCCTTCCACGAGACCGTGTGCGGGACCGGGGGATGCCCGGCGGCTGAGGGGGCACACGTGCACACGGCGCTCGCAACCACGCGGTCGCCGGGCCATCGGCAGCGCACGCGTGGGCGGGCGGACGAGGGCAGGCAACGACAGGACGCAGGGAGCGCAGTGATGAAAGTCCGCTCGTGGCCGATCCGACCGGACCTTCGGCTCACCGCCCACGTGGTGGCCGGACGCTACCGGCTCGACGACCTGCTGGGCCGCGGCGGCGCCGCCGACGTGTACGGGGGCATGGACCTGCGCCTGCGGCGACCGGTCGCCGTGAAGGTGTTCCGCCCGGACGGTGCCGCCGACACGGAGGAGCGGTTCGACGGCGAGGGCCGGCTGCTGGCCCAGCTGCAGCACCCCGGTCTGATCACCGTGTACGACTGCGGCCGGGACGACGGAACGCCCTACCTGGTGATGGAACTGGTCAGGGGCACGACGCTGCGCCGGCGGATCGCGGCGGCCGCGCTGGCGCCCGCCGAGGCGTGCCGCATCGGAGCCGCGCTGTCCCGGGCGCTGGCCCATGTGCACGAGGCCGGAGTCGTCCACCGCGACGTCAAGCCCGCGAACATCCTGCTGGACGAGGCGGGCGTCCCCCGCCTGACGGACTTCGGCATCTCCCGGCTGCTCGGCACCCCGGCTCAGACCGCGACGGGCGCCCTGGTGGGCACCGCCGCGTACATGGCCCCGGAGCAGGTGCTGGGCCGGGGCGCCGGGCCGGCAGCGGACGTCTACAGCCTGGGACTGGTGCTCATGGAGTCGATCAAGGGTGAACTGGAGTACGACGGGGCGCCGCTGGAGGCTGCGATCGCCCGTCTGAGCCGTCCCCCGGTCATTCCGCCCGGCATACCACCGGCCCTCGCCGAAGTGCTGGAAGCCATGACCGCCGCGGACGAGAGCCGCCGACCGGACGCCCGGGCCTGTGGGCGCGCCTTGGCCGCCTTGGCATCGGAGGATCTCGCGGGAGCGGCCGAGCCGCCCACGGGATGCTCCGTGCTCGCGGCTTCGCCCATGAAGGGCGAGGACGGCGCCGGCGAGCGGGATCCGGACACGCTGAGGTCGAACGGGGCGGGCGCGGCAGTGGGGGCCGCCGGTGTCGGGGCCGCCGTCCCTGCACACGGCGAGCAGGTGCCCGCACGATCCTCCTCCGACCGGCCCGCCTCGCGCCGGGCCGGTCGGATCCTGGTGACCGCCGGTGCGGCACTGGCCGTCCTCGGCGTCGGACTGGCCGGTTCGGTGGGCGGGCCGCCCGCCGAGGCGGAGAACGCCGTGCCCGCTCCGTCGCGGCCCGACACGACGGAGCCGGCCGCTCCGACCGCCTCGCCGGCTCCGCCGGCCGGAGCCGGAGCCGTCTCCGCGTCCGCGCAGCGGTCCCCCTCGGACACCGGGGACCGGCGGGCCGTCGGCTCCGAGGGCGCTGCGGTCGACAGCGGGAAGCCGCCGGCTCCCGGCGTCTCGCAGCGGCAACGTGGCCGTGCGACCGGACCGGAAGCAGCCGGCCCGGGCCCCCGGAAGGGCGAGACGCGGCAGAAGAAGCCGAAGTCGTCCAAGGGCAGGCACGCGCGGTGAGACGGCCGCGACGCCCGGCGTCCACGCCGCCTGACGGAACATCGGGCGGTCGACTCGCCGACTGCCGGCCGGAGCGGTGGCGGTCGGGGCGCGGCAGGCTCTGAAGGAGCGGTGGTGTCATGCCGATCGGTGTACCCGCGAGGGGTCTGGACCCTGGATTTTGGACATGTGAGACGTGGATCTTGACGATCCGGGAGGCGGGCGAGCCCTCACCCGGTCCACCCGGCCCCGCCGAGAGCCGGGCAGCCCCGCCCGGCAGGCACCGGAATCCGTGATCCCCGCGCCGGACAAGGCGCGGGGATCAGGAGTCGTACGACGACTGCCAGGCATGAGAACGGTCCGGCGCTGACACGCTGGTGCGTGATGGCTCGGAGATGCACGGTCCTGAGCCGGCGGCCTGTTCCGTGAGCGTCCGGTGGGGCAGGTCGAGCCGGGCCGCGGCCTGAAGCTGCCCCGTGTCCCAGGTGGGCGGCCGCCTGTTGCCGACCGGTCTCCCAGGCGGCAGCGGCCTGCCGCTCCCCCGCCGCCGCCTGCCGCTCGGCGGCTGCTCCGGCCCCGATGCCAGCGGACCCGACCTGTCCCCCGTCCATGCTGTTCCCGCCCTGCAACCGGTACCGCTGGACCAAGGACACGCCTCCGTGGCCCTTTGCGGACCACGGAGGCGGACACGGAACCGAGGGGCAGACGCAGCTGAACCGGATCAGGGACCCGGGCCCGCTGTCGACCCGGGCGACGCGAAGGCGACGCGAAGGCGACGCGACCGATCCGGCTCCGCGAAGGGCCGGGGGACCCACTGGGTCTTCGAGTGTCGCCACGCCCCCCACGCCGCCGGGCACGCTCGTCGTGGACGCGGCGACAGAGGTGCGTCAGTGCCGGCAGGACGGCCGGACGTGGAGCAGCTCGGTCCGCAGTGCGGGTGTGCCGTCGACCGGTGCCGGGTTCTCCGCGGTCGGCTCGATGCCTCCGGCGGCGACCTTGTCGAGTGTCGCCAGACCGGCGGGGCCGACCGTGCCGAACACCGTGTAGTTCGGTCGCAGTGCGGAGTCGCCGTAGACGACGAAGAACTGCGAGCCGTTCGTGTTCGGGCCGGCGTTGGCCATCGCCAGCAGGCCGCGTCCGTAGAGCCGTCGCGCGCCCGTGGGATCGGTGGCTGCGGGCGGCAGGTCCACCGGCAGTTCGTCCTTGTACTTGTACCCGGGCCCGCCCTCACCGGTGCCGGTCGGGTCGCCGCACTGCAGGACCTTCAGCGTCGGATACGCCGTCAGGCGGTGGCACACCGTGCGGTCGTAGAAACCGTGCCGTGCCAGGTGCAGGAAACTCTGGACCGTGCACGGCGCCTTGGCCCGGTCCAAGCGCAGCGGTAGCGGGCCCTGACTGGTCGGAACGGCCAAGTCGACCGTGCCGCGATCAGGGGTGCGCCGTGGGTCGGGCGGCAGCGGAACACGGCGCGCCGGCGGCTCGTCCGGGGTCTGGCTGTACTGGCAAGGACCGTGCGTGGTGCGCGGCGGAGCACTGTCGGAAGCGGTGGCGACACTCCCTCCGGACACCACCAACGCCGCGGCCGCGCATGCACTGATCAGTGCTCGTCTCATCTTGCACGCCTCCCGATGATCTCCAGGTCTTGGAGCGGTCGCAGTCTAGGGCGTGATGTGACCCGCGGGAGTGGGATTTCCGGCCGCGCCGGCCCATCCTGCGGACCGCGGCCGACGAACTGCCCGCCACCGGCCTCACTGCGCCACGAGGGATTGCCCACGAGTTGCAGGGTCTCGGATGTCGTGTCCGGATGTCACGGTCGATGTCGCACGGATACCGGATCCGATGTCGCGGTGCGGCCCCGTGGCGCTGTACCGCGGAAGTGGCGCGATGAGTTTCCGGCGGTCGTGTGGTCTACCCGTGGAGGAAGGGAGCACACCATGCGCGAGATCATCGTCTGCACGTTCCTGACGCTCGACGGCGTCATGCAGGCACCGGGCGGTCCGGACGAGGACGCGGAGAGCGGCTTCCGGCACGGCGGCTGGCAGAAGCCGGTGGACGACGACGAGGTCGGCGCGGCCGTCGCCGGCTGGTACGAGCACTCCGACGCGATGTTGCTCGGGCGCAAGACGTACGAGATCTTCGCGTCGTACTGGCCGACGGCCGATCCTGACAACCCGTTCACCGAGCGGATGAACAGCATGCACAAGTACGTGGCGTCTCGGACCCTGACGTCCGTCCAGTGGCAGAACTCCACGCTCCTGGAGGGCGACACCGTCGATGCCGTACGGGCGCTGAAGGCGTCCGACGGCGGCAGCGTCAACGTCGTCGGCAGCGGCGACCTCGCCCAGACCCTCATGCGGCACGGCCTGGTCGACGAGTACAGGCTGACCATCCACCCGGTGATCATCGGTACGGGCAAGCGGCTGTTCGCCGATGGTGCGATCCCGACGGCGCTGGAGCCGGTCAGCGTCTCGACGACGAAGGGCGGCACCGTGGTCGGTGTCTATCGGCCGACCGGCCGACCCAGCTACGACAGCTACTGAGGGTGGTTGCCGCGGAGCGCCGCGTCGCCCCTCCGTGAACGTGGTCCCCCGAGGTGGTGGGTGGGGCCCGCGCTCCGGCCGCGGGCCCCACCCGCCTGGCGATCCGGCCCGCCCCGCGACTCGATGGATCACCGAGCGGGGCGGAAGCCGGTCCCCGCTTGTGCGGGGGGCCGCGCACCGTACGCGAGTGAGTGCCCTCGACGAGGCTGACCAAGATCCGGGCCGTACGCGGACCGGCCGCCTCCAGCTTGGCCGAGTCGCGGCCGTCTCCTCTGGTCAGCAGCCACACCGGTGGCCGTGCACGACCGCACCAACCTCACCGTGCGGCAGCAGGCGCCGCTGTTCGGTGTCTCGCCTGCCGCGGCCCTCCGGGTCGCCCAGCGGCTCCGTCCACCGCCGGCGCTCGGGCGGGCTCCGCCGCCGGTGGCGGACCGGGGCGCGGGCGGAGGGGCCGCCCGGACGGCTCTAGGGTGATCGGCATGTCTGCCTCTCTCAGTCCTGCGAGAACCCGTGCCGCACTGCGCGCCTCGGCCCGCATATCGGCGGAGCTGCTGCTGGTCCTCTTGGGCACCGCAGTGGTGATCTGGCTGCTCGGCCGGATGTGGTCGATCGTGTGGCCGCTCGTCATCGGCCTGCTGATCACCACGCTGACCTGGCCCTCCGCCCGCTTCCTGCGCCGCCGCGGCTGGCCGCCGGCACTCGCCGCCTCGGTGGTCACCGTCCTCTTCCTCGTCGTCACCGCCGGCGCCGTCGCGCTCATCGCCGTACCGGTCGCCTCGCAGTCCGGCGAGTTGACCGACGGGGTCGTCGAGGGCATCCAGCACCTGCGCGAATGGGCAGCGGGTCCGCCGCTGAACATCGGCGACGACCAGATCACCAGCACCCTGGACACCGCCACCGACCGCCTCCAGAACAGCGTCGGCTCCATGCTGACGACGCTCGCCACCGGCGTCGGCACGGTCGTCGACGGCGTCGTCACGGCCGTGCTCGCGCTCTTCCTGATGTTCTTCTTCCTCAAGGACGGGCCGCGCTTCCTGCCCTGGCTCGCCCGTCAGCTCCCCGGCCGCCTCGCCACCGACGCCACCACGATCGCCGAACGCGGCTGGGACACCCTCGGCGCCTTCGTCCGCTCCCAGGCGGCGGTCGGTCTCCTCGACGCCGTCCTCATCGGCATCGGCCTGTGGGTGCTGGACGTCCCCCTCGTCCTGCCGCTCGCCGTGCTCACCTTCGTCAGCGCCTTCGTGCCGATCGTCGGCGCGCTGTTCGCCGGGTTCGTCGCCGTGCTCATCGCCCTGGTCTCCAACGGCCTGACCGACGCCCTGATCGTGCTCGCCGTCATCGTGGTGGTGCAGCAGCTGGAGGGAAACGTCTTCCAGCCCATCATCCAGAGCCGCGGGCTCGGTCTGCACGCCGCCGTCGTCCTGCTCGCCGTCACCCTCGGGGGCAGCCTGGCCGGCATCGTCGGCAGCCTCCTCGCCGTACCCGTCGCCGCGCTCATCGCGGTGGTGTGGGGGTACGTGCGCGAGCAGTTGTCGGAACCGCCGCACCACGACCCCGACGGGGTTACGGAGCCGGGCACCGGCGGCGGCCCCGAGGCCGTCGCCCCGGCCGTGACCACGGCGTCCTGAGCGGGCCGACGCCCGGCGCGTACCACGTGCCGAGCGATGCGGGTACGCGGCGGATGCCCTCCGCTCCCCGGGCGTCGCCCGGACGTCACTGATGCTCCCCGTCACTTCCAGGGGGCGGGGCGGACTGGCCACCGGTCGCGGGACGGTGCCGCGGCGGGAAGGTCGCCGTCCGGCCGGCCTTCGGAGGGTCTCCCCCGGCCGGGAGGAGGAGAGGGGTTCTCTCTCCGTGGGCGCTGCCGCCGGGCGGGAGGCCCTGCGGGCGCGCGAGTGCTGCCGTCCTCTCCGTGTGCCCGGGGACCCGCGGGCTGTCCGCGGACATGCGGCGGCCCGCACGCCCCGCGGAAGGGGCGAGCGGGCCGACTGTTCGCTCATCGGGGCGCCTCGAACCCGAAGGAGGACCTTCAGGGGTTCCGGCGGCCTCGGAGGGAGTCCTTGACGCCCTTGGCCTGTTCCTCCGCCTTGCCCGCGGCCTCTCGCGCCTTGCCCTTGGCCTGGTCGGTCTTGCCCTCGGCCCGCATCCGCTCGTTGCCGGTCGCCTTGCCGACGGCCTCCTTGGCCTTGCCCTTGGCCTGCTCCATCTTGCCCTTGGCCTTGTCCGCCATGGGTCGACTCCTTTCCGGGATGAACATTCACCCACAAATTAGGGCAGATGTGGGGTTTCTGCTCATCGAGTCGAGGAGGCGGCCCTGGGGCGGGGAGCAGGTGTGCATGCAGACTTTCCTTCCGTACGAGAGTTTCTCCGCCTCCGCCGCCGTGCTGGACCCGAAGCGCCTGGGGAAACAGCGCGTCGAGGCGCTGCAGGTGTTCCGGGGGCTGACCGTGCCGACGTACGGGTGGCGGCGGCACCCGGCGGTGCGGATGTGGGCCGGGTACGAGGAGGCGCTGGTGCGGTACGGGCTGGACGTCTGCGCCGTGTGGACCGGGCAGGGGTGGGCCGACACCTGCGCGGTGACCCTGCTGGACGACTACCGCGCCTGGCGGCCCCCGGGCACGGTGCGCGAGCAGGCCGAGCTCGCACGGGCGGGCGAGCTGCCGCCGTGGCTGGGGAACCCGGCGTTTCACCGCAGTCACCGTTCGGCGCTGGTGCGCAAGGACCCGGCGCACTACCGGGGCCGTTTCCCCGACGTACCGGACGATCTCCCGTACGTGTGGCCCTCGTCCGACCGGAAGGGGTGACGGGCGGGGCTCGTAGACTGGGGCGAAGACATCGGAATCGGAATCGGCGGCGGAGCGGGTATGGGGCGGCCTCAGGAGACGGACGGGGAGGCCGAAGGGCTGTTCGGGGTGGCGGAGCTCGTCGCCGCGTCCGCGCCGGCCGGGGCGCGCGAGGGGCGGGCGTTCCGGGACGGGCCCGAGGCCGCGCGGCTGCTGCGGGTGGCGGAGATCCACGCGGAACCGGGCGCCGCGGCGTCCTGGCGGGGGCGGCAGATCATCGCGCGGTTCCCCGGTGCCCGGCTCGTCGAGACCGGCTCCCACTGGCGCATCCCGCACCTGCACGGCAACGAGGGGAACGTCGAGCACTGGGTGCGGGTGAAGCGGGAGACGCTCGTCCTCGGCGAGCGCTCCTCCCTCACCGTCCGCCCCAACGGCCGCTCCGCCGACTGGATCGCCCCCGGGCTGTCCAACGGCTGCGCCATGGCCTGCGCGTACTGCTACGTACCGCGCCGCAAGGGCTTCGCCAACCCCATCACCGTCTTCACCAACGTCGAACGGGTCCTGGCCGCGATCGGCCGGCACGTCGCCGCGACCGGACCGAAGAAGGAACCCAACCAGTGCGACGAGCGGGCGTGGGTGTACGACGTCGGCGAGAACGGAGACTGCGCGGTCGACGACCTGATCAGCGACAACACCGCCGACCTCGTCCACGCCTTCCGTCGCTGGCCCACCGCCAAGGCGTCCTTCGCGACCAAGTTCGTCAACCCCGACCTGCTGCGGCTCGCCCCCCGCGGGCGCACCCGGATCCGCTTCTCCCTCATGCCGCCGGACGACTCCCGGCTCCTCGACATCCGCACCAGCCCCGTTCCCGCCCGCCTGGAGGCCGCCGGCGACTTCCTGGACGCCGGGTACGAAGTGCACTTCAACCTGTCGCCGGTGGTCGTCCGGCCCGGGTGGCGGAACGCCTGGGGCGAGCTGCTGCGGATGATGGACGACGTGCTCCCGCGGCGGGTGAAGGAACAGGCCGCGGCGGAGATCATCATGCTCACCCACAACGAGGACCTGCACGGGGTCAACCTCGGCTGGCACCCGCGCGCCGAGGACGTCCTGTGGCAGCCGGCCCTCCAGCAGCCCAAGAGGTCGCAGAACGGCGCGCTGAACGTCCGCTATCGCACCCCGGTCAAACACGAGGCCGTCGAGGCGCTGACCGGCATGATCGCGGAACGGACGCCGTGGCTGCGGGTGCGCTACGCCTTCTGACGAACTCGTGCGCGGCAGGCGGTGAGACGTCGAGCCCGGGATGGCCGGTCATGGCCGGGTGGTGGTGGCGCGGCTCGTGCGGTGACCGTCGGCAATCGCCGGATCGCGGGCCTGTCGTCCTGCTGGTTCGCAGTTGACCGCCCCACCGTAGGCCGGCTGCCAGGCACCGCCGGCCGGCTGCCAGGGCCTCGGCGCCCAGAGCGGCGGACGCGTGGGGACGCCATCGCACCGCACGTTCGAGAAGGGCGCCCCGGACGGGCACGAGGAGACGTACGAGCAGCAGCGCAGGGCGCGCTCCTCGCGCCGCATCCGGGGCGAGCACGGCATCGCCCACGGGGATCCGTCCGGCACGGCCGTCCGGGCGACGCTCCGGCCGGCCCGGGCGGGGAGCAGGAAGTCACGTCCACCATGTGGAAAGGTGCTGGAGCTGGTTCCACCTGGTGCTAGCGTGCACCCCATGCAGCACACCGACGCCCTCGCCATGATGCGAATGATGCCCCCGCCCCCGGAGGCGCTTCGCTAGCGAAGCCGTGTGCGCGCAGGACGCGACGGACCCTCCGGAAACGGAGGGTCCGTTTTTCGTCGTTCCGGCCCGCCACCGAGCCCGTCGACACCTGCACCCCGAACCCCACCCGTCCCGTGCCCTCCCTCGACAGAAGGACGAAGCACCGCCATGCCCCTTCCCCCGGTCGTCTCCCTCACCGACTGCGCCGACCCCAACGCGCTCGCCCGCCAGTCCACCCGGATCGCCGCTCTGTTCGGCTCCACACCGACCGTCCTGCCGCTCGACGGACCGGACCCGGAGGGCGCCGCCGCCCTGACCCTGCTCGACCTGCTCCGCTCCACGGACCTGATCGGCGGCCCGAGCCGACCGGTCGTGGTGCTCGTCAACATCGCCCCGAGGGACGGACACTGGCCCAACGGGGTGCCCTTCTGCTCCTTCCGCCACGGGAACCACCTGGTCGTCAGCACGCTGAACCAACGGGTCCTCGCCCCGCTGGCCACCTACCTGGGGCTGGAGGACGTCCAGGTCACCGATGTCCGCGAGGTACTGGAAGCCGCCGCCGCCGACTGGGCCGAGCTGACGCCGGCCGAGATCGAGGAGATGGTGCGGACCCAGTTCCGAAGCCTGTGGTACGCACCCCTGCTGGCCCGCTGGCTGGTGGACGGCCGCCCCGTTCCCGCGCGGCCGACAGCGGTGCGGCCGCCCGTCGCCGGAGACGTGCGGATCGCCGTCGTCGACAACTTCGGCAACTGCAAGCTGGACCGCCCGGCCGCCGAACTGCCCGGTTACGACACCTCGGAAAGCCTTCTCGTACGCAACCGGATCGACGGCCGCGACATCCGGGTGCGCTGTTACGACCGACTCCCCGACGTCCCGCTCGGCGAGCCCGGAATCACCGTCGGGAGTTCCGGGGTCGGATTCGCCGAACTGGTGGTCCGCGGAGGTTCCGCGGCGGAGGCGTTCGGGCTGCGCCAAGGCGACCGCGTATTCCATCTCACCAGCTGACATGTTATCAACGCGTTACCCCGGCAACACACTTCCCGATTGACGCCGGCCTCCGTGGACCGGAATGCTGAAAAGCATGTCCGGAACTCTCCTGCTGGTAAGCCGCCGCCACGTGGACAACGTGCGCTGCGCAGGCGATCTGTGTCGCTGAGCGCACAGCACCGGCCCTCTCCTCCACACCTTTCCCGGACCTCTCGAAGGACCTCTGATGTCCCGTACCCGCATGACCCTGGCGGCCTCCGCCGCCGCCCTTGTCGCGCTCGCGGCGGCCGGCTGCGCGCCGCAGCCGCAAAGCACGCCGGAAGCGGCCGGATCCAAGGACGCCCCCCGGTGCACGACCGACCACCCGAGCCTCCACAAGCGCGGCCAACTCACCGTCGCCACCGACTCCCCCGCCTATGAACCCTGGTTCGACAGCAACACCCCGTCGAACGGGAAGGGGTTCGAAAGCGCCGTGGCCTATGCGGTGGCCGAAAAGCTGGGATTCGAACGCGATCAGGTGAAATGGGTCGTCGAGCCTTTCGCCCATTCCTACGCCCCCGGCCCCAAGCCTTTCGACTTCGACATCAACCAGATCTCCATCACGCCGCAGCGCGCGAAAGCAGTGGATTTCTCCACCAGTTACTACACGGCCAATCAGGCCGTCCTGGCACTCGACGGGTCCCCGTTCGCGAAGGCCGGATCCCTCGGCGCCCTCAAGGACGCCAGGATCGGCGTGCAGGTCGCCACGACCAGCTACCAGGCCGTGCTGGACCAGATCAAGCCCTCGAAGCAGCCGAGCGTCTTCAGCACCACCAAGGACGAGGTGACCGCGCTGCGGAACGGCCAGATCGACGCGATCGTCACCGACCTGCCCACGGTCTTCTACCTGGCCGGGGCGGAGCTGGAGAACGGCGAGATCGTCGGACAGTTCGGTTACGCGGGCGGCACCCCCGAGAAGTTCGGTCTGCTGCTGCCGAAGAACAGCGGGTACACCTCCTGCGTCGACCGGGCCCTCGACGCGCTCAGGGCCGACGGCACGCTCGCCGGACTCACCACGCAGTGGCTTTCCGCCTCCGCGAACGTCCCCGAGCTGAAGCGATAGCGGGCCGACCGTGGACATCGGCAAGACGGCCGTACCGGACCGGTCGGCCACCTCTCCGGACGCGCTCGACAGCGCCTACCGACCCAGCGACCACGAACGGGAACGACAGCGGTACCGGCGCTCCCGCAAGCGCCGCCACACCTGGGTCTCCACCCTCTGCACCCTCCTCGGCGTGGTGGCGGTGGCCGCGGCCGCGGTGGCCTCACCGGGCTGGGAACGCGTCGACAGTCTGTTCTTCGACGGCGCCGAGCTCCGCTCCGCCTTCCCCGATCTCCTCCGGGGTTTCTGGCTCAACGTCCAGATGTTCCTCGTCGCCGAGGTCCTGATCCTCGTTCTGGGACTGCTGATCGCCCTGGTGCGGGTGACCCGCGCCCCGGGTCTCCAGCCGCTGCGGCTCGCCGCCACGGTCTACGTGGACGTGTTCCGCGGCGTACCGACCCTGCTGCTGGTCTTCCTCGTCGGCTTCGGACTGCCGGCGCTGCAACTGCAGGGCACCCCTTCCGAACCCTGGATCCTGGGCGTGATCGCCCTCACCCTCTCCTACACCGCGTACGTCGCCGAGGTGTTCCGGGCAGGGCTGAACTCGGTCCACCCGGCCCAGCGGAACGCAGCCAGGGCCCTGGGCCTCAACGAGCGGCAGACCGTGCGGCACGTCGTCCTGCCCCAGGCCGTGCGCAACGTGCTGCCGCCCCTCCTCAACGACTTCATCGCCCTGCAGAAGGACACGGCACTGGTCGCCGTCCTCGGTCCGCTGGAGGCCCTGAGGGCCGCGCAGATCAAGGCGGACTACGACTTCAACTACACCCCGTACCTGGGGGCGGCCCTCTTGTTCATCGCGGTCACCATCCCGCTGACCCGCTTCGCCGACCGGCTCCAGCGGAAGGCGACCCTGCGCACCTGGGCGGAGGCCGCCCGATGAGCGAGTCGCTGCTGCGCATCCGCGGTCTCCGGAAGCAGTACGGGGAGCGGCCGGTGCTGCGCTCGATCGACCTGGACGTCGCCGAGCACCAGGTCGTCTGCCTGATCGGCGGCTCGGGTTCGGGCAAGTCGACCCTGCTTCGCTGTGTGGACCTGCTGGAGGTCGTCGACGACGGGACCGTCCACCTGGGCGGGACCGAGCTGACCGATCCCCGGCTCGACCCCGACGTCGCCCGTCGCCGGATCGGCATCGTCTTCCAGGCGTACAACCTCTTCCCGCACCTGAGCGTGCTGGACAACATCACGCTCGCGCCCCGCCGGGTCCACGGCGTCCCGCGCAGAAAGGCCGAGGCGTCGGCCCGCGAGCTGCTCGACCGGCTGGGGCTCGCGGACAAGGCGCACGAACACCCCGACCGGCTCTCCGGCGGACAGCAGCAGCGGGCGGCGATCGCCCGCGCCCTGGCCACCGAGCCGGAGCTGCTGCTCTTCGACGAGATCACCTCGGCCCTCGATCCCGAACTGGTCGGAGAGGTCCTGGACGTCGTCGCCGACCTGAAGCTGCGCGGCCTGACCATCCTGATGGCCACCCACGAGATGGACTTCGCCCGGCGGGTCGCGGACCGGGTCTGCTTCCTGGAAGGCGGCGTGATCGTGGAGCAGGGCACCGCGGAGCAGGTCCTCACCGCCCCGCGGGAGCAGGCCACGCGGCGCTTCCTCGCCCGCGCGCTCGACCGTTCCTAGCGCCGCTTCCCGCGGATCGCGGAAGCCGGTCCCTCCTCCTGCCGCGGGGAGGGGCCGGCTTCCTCCGTCAGTGGTGGAGCGCGGTTCCGGTGTCGTCCCCGAGGCCGGGCAGGACGGTGGCGATGGGGCGGGCGCGGCCCGTCGGGTCCGGGAGGACCCGGGCGCTCCCGGGGAAAGCGTGGCGGGGGCGGGCACGGCGACGCGGAGGACGCCGGCGACGACCGGCCGGTGCCCACGGACGCGGAGCGTACCGCCGACCGGTGACCGTCCGGTTCCGGGGCCGCCGTTCGCTGGGGGGTGTTTCGGCCCGGGGGCGACGGGTAGCGGCACGGCGCGCTCCCGGAGTGCCGAAGCTCCGTCCGGCGGGCCGGTGGCGGCACCACCCGTCCCTCCCGATCCGGGTGGGCGGTCTGGAGAGGCACGGGGGAACCACGGGCCCCGGCCGCAGCGACGTCCGGGGCACCGGGCTCTTCGCGCCGTCTCATCATCGCAGTGCCGCGCTCACGCAGCGGCACCGAGGGAAGTCATCATGAAGGCAGCGGTATACGAAGGACCGCGAACGGTCACCGTGAAGGACGTACCGGACGTGAGGATCGAGCACCCCTGCGACATCGTCGTCAGGATCACCGCCACCAACATCTGCGGTTCGGACCTGCACATGTACGAGGGCCGCACCTCGTTCGAGACCGGCCGCACCCTGGGACACGAGAACCTGGGCCAGGTGGTGGAGGTCGGCCCGGCCGTCCGCAAGGTCCAGGTCGGCGAGTACGTGGTCCTGCCCTTCAACATCGCCTGCGGCTTCTGCAAGCAGTGCGAGCGGGGTCTGACCAACTACTGTCTGACCATGCAGCCGGAACCCGCCCTCGCGGGAGCCGCCTACGGATTCGCCGACATGGGCCCCTACCAGGGCGGCCAGGCGGAACTGCTGCGCGTGCCCTACGGCGACTTCAACGCGCTGCGTCTGGGTGAGGACGCCGCCGAGCGGCAGACCGACTACGTGATGCTCGCCGACATCTTCCCCACCGGCTATCACGCCACCGAGATGGCCCACGTCAAGCCCGGCGACCAGACCATCGTCTTCGGGGCCGGTCCCGTCGGGCTGATGGCGGCCTACTCCGCCCTCCTCAAGGGCGCCGGCCGCGTCTGGGTGGCCGACCACCAGCCCGACCGGCTGCGCATGGCGGAGGGGATCGGGGCCATCCCGATCGACACCTCGGAACAGGACCCGGCGGAGGTCGTCAAGGAGGCCACCCTCGGTCTGGGCGCCGACAACGGCTGCGAATGCGTCGGCTACCAGGCCCACGACCCCCAGGGACACGAGGACGCCGGCCTCACGCTCAACGGCCTGATCGACTCGGTCAGGTTCACCGGCGGCATCGGAGTGGTGGGCGTGTTCCTGCCCGAGGACCCCGGCGGCGCGGAGGCCCAGGGCGAGCTGGAGGCCCAGGGCAAGGTGCCGATCGACTTCGGCATGATGTGGTTCAAGGGCCAGCGCATGGGCACGGGGCAGGCACCGGTGAAGAAGTACAACCGGGCGCTGCGGGACCTGATCGCCAGCGGGAAGGCGAAGCCGAGCTTCGTCGTCTCCCACGAGCTCGGCCTGGACGAGGCCCCCGGCGCCTACGAGCACTTCGACGCCCGTGACGAGGGCTGGACCAAGGTGGTCCTGCACCCGGACGGACACGGAGACGGCCTCAAGCGGTAGGCGACCCGGGATTCCCGCACCCCTGCCCCCGGCCCGGGCGGGATGGAGATCCCGCGGCGGTTCCCGAGCGGGGGGTGAAGCCGGGGCGGCGGGGCGGGGTCAGCCGGCCGGCGAGTCGCTGACCTTGCCCACCGGGCTGATCTCGATCTTCGCGCCGTCCTGGCCGTCGGTGACGGGGAGCGTGCCTGCCGGCCACTTCAGGGTGACGTGCTTGGTCTCGTTCGGAGGCGTCACCACGAGGTCGGTCAGCTGCACGCCGGAGCCGCCGCTGTCGTTGACGGGGAACGTGATGTTGAAGGCGGCGGTCTCCCCCTCCTTGAGGGTCTGCGGCAGGGCCTGCTCACCGTTGCGGTCCACGGAGAAGGTGTCGCCCAGGGACGTCTTCAGGTCGACGCCCGCGAAACCGCGGATGCGGCAGTCACTGCCGCCGCTGTTCTTGAAGGAGACGGTGACGACGCCTTCCGTCTTGTCCGTGGTGTTGTCGACGGCGGCGACCTCAAGCGCGTCGGTGCGGCAGATGCCGACCTTGCCGCCGCTGTCGCCGCCGGTGCTGCCGCCGGCGTCCTGGGCGCTCCCGCCGGTGCTGCTGTCGGCGCTCTGGTCGCTCCCGCCCGTGGCGGTACCGGCGTTCTGATCCGCCCCACCCGCCCCGCCGGTGCCGGTGTCCGTGCTCTGACCGCTCCCGCCGGTGCCGGCTACGCCCGCCTTTTCCGCCGACGCGGTGGGGCTGGTCCGCGTACTGCCCGACGCGTTGTCGTCACCGGTGCAAGCGGTGAGCGAGAGGGCGGCCACGAGACCGATTGCGGCGGCGACGGCCTTGCGGGTGTGCAGCATGATTCCCCCGGGGTGCGGTGTGGTCTGGGCGGTGCCGTGGTGCGTACTTATTTGTACCGCGCAGTTGGTTACGGCCCGTCAGTGGTCATGTCCGCGTTCCGTCACAGACGGGACCGCACGCCAGGGGCCAGGTCGTGTCCGAGGGGTCGCGTGGTGCTCCCGGCGGGTACTCGTTCCGTGGGACAGGGGGCGGGGGACGCCGGCAATGCCATCGTCGTGTGATCAAGGTGTCACCGCGCCGCAGGCGGGCCAGGGCGGGCGGGGCCTGACGTGCCGGGGAAGCCTGCGCCGCCGCGTCCCGATGGTCCGGCGCCCGGCCGTCGGCTCGGCAGAGGCTCCGTCGAAGTCCTGGCGGCCTCCTCACCGCGCAGGACGCGGTCCGAGTACGACACCCTGCCGCGTCCGGCCTTCGGGTCGTGCCGCCGGAACGTGCTCATGCCGGTGGCCCTGCACCCTTCCGAGGGGACGGGTGCAGGGCCGCCTTGGCTTGTGGACCGTGGGTGAAGCCCTACTTGGGCATGAGGACGGTGTCGACGATGTACACGTTGGCGTTGGCGGTCTTCACGTTGCCGCAGACGACCTTGGAGACGTCGTTGACGGTGTACTCCTCACCGGAGCCCTTCGTGGTGATCATGCCCTTCTGGAGGGTTTCGAAGCTGCCGTTCTCCAGCTGCTCCGGAGTCAGCTTCTGGCCGACGACGTGGTAGGTGAGGATCTTGGTGAGGGTGGCCTTGTCGGCGAGGACCTTGTCGAGGTCGGCCTTCGGGATCTTGGCGAAGGCTTCGTTCGTGGGCGCGAAGACCGTGATGTTCTCCGCGCTGTTGAGGGTGTCGACGAGTCCGGCCTGCTTCACCGCGGTGACCAGGGTGGACAGGGCCGGGTTGTTGGACGCGGCGGTGGCGACCGGGTCCTTGGCCATGCCCTCGAAGGAGCCCGCGCCCTCCTTCGGCACCCCGGCGCAGGCGGGGCCGAAGGGCTGGTCGTCGGTCATCGCGGCCTCGGAGGGAGTGCTCGCCTCCGTCGCCTCCGCGGCGGGGGCGGCGGCCTTGGTGTCGTTGCCGGAGTCGGAGCACGCGGCCAGGGAGAAGGGCAGCGCGACTGCGGCGGCGACGGCGATCGCGGTGCGGCGGATCTTCATGCTGTTCATGATCAGGTGCTCCTCGGGGGTTCTGTTCCGTGTTGTCGAGATGGTGGGTTGTGCTGCCCGGTGCGGACCTCGCGGCCGCCCGGGTGGTCTAGGGGACGGTCACGAAGACGCTGTGCCGGCCGCTCGCTCCGTCGGGGATCGTGCGGGTGCGCTGTTCTGTCTGGACCTGGCCGGTGCCGTCGGTGGCACGGACGGTGAGGTTGTGTCCACCGGGGGTGGCGTTCCAGCGGTAGGACCACTGGCGCCAGGTGTCGACGGTGTCCTGGGCGGCGAGATCGGCGTCCTGCCAGGGACCGTCGTCGACGCGGATCTGGACGCGGGTGATGCCGCGTCGCTGGGCCCAGGCGACGCCGGCGACGGTGACGGTGCCGGCGGCGGGGCGGGCGAAGGGCTTCGGGGTGTCGATGCGGGCCTGGGTCTTGATCGGCGCGCGGCGGGCCCACTTGCGCTTGACCCAGTAGGGGTCGTAGGCGTCGAAGGTGGTGAGCTCGATGTCCTCGATCCACTTGCAGGCCGAGACGTAGCCGTAGAGGCCGGGGACGAGCATGCGGACGGGGAAGCCGTGGTCGAAGGGCAGCGGTTCGCCGTTCATGCCGACCGCCAGGAGGGCGTCGCGGCCGTCCATCAGGTCCTCGACGGGAGAGCCGAGCGTCATGCCGTCCACGGACCGTGCCACCAGCTGATCGGCCCGGCCGCCCTTCGACGGCGGCCTGACGCCGGCTTCCTCCAGGAGGCCGGCGAGGGGTACGCCGAGCCAGCGGGCGTTGCCGACGTAGGGGCCGCCGACCTCGTTGGAGACGCAGGTCAGGGTGATGTCGCGTTCGACGAGCGGGCGGGCGAGGAGCTGGTCGAGGGTGTAGGTGCGGGGGCGGGCGACGCCCTCGCCGTGGATGCGCAGCCGCCAGGTCCCGGCGTCGACCTTGGGAACGGTCAGGGCGGTGTCGACGCGGTAGAAGTCGGAGTTGGGGGTGGTGAAGGGGGTGATGCCGGGCACCTTCAGCCGGGCACCGGCCGGGACGGCGGGGGCCGGGGAGGCGGGCTCGGGAAGCACCAGGTTCTCCCGGGAGGCGACGGCGCCCTGGCCTCGCCTGCCGGTGAAGTACCGGCCGAGTGCGCCGGCCGAGGCCGCGGCGACGGCGGTCGCACCGGCCGCGGTGAGGAACCCGCGCCTGTTCCACGCCCCGGCGCCCGCCTGACCGTCCGCACCGTCCGGGGCGGGGACGGAGACGGCTCGGGACGCCAGTACGTACAGGGCGAGGGCACCCGCGACCGCTCCGGCGATCGAGGGCAGCGCGTCACCGGTACCGGTGGAGTCCGGACGGCTGAGAGCGGCGGCGGCGCCGACGATCCCGAAGAGCAGCACCCCCGCGGCACCGGCACGCCGATGGGACAGGGCGAGGATGCCGAGGCCGACGGCGACCAGGGCGAGGATCGCGAGGATCCCCAGCTGGAGAACGGTCTTGTCGTTCTCTCCGAACGTGCGGATCGCGAAGTCCTTGACCGCGGCCGGCGTCCGGTCGATCACCGCCCCGCCCACCACGGTCACCGGCCCGGCCGCCGGCCGCACCAGTCCGGCCGCCAGCTCGGCCACGGCCAACGCCGTGAAGGCGGCCAGGAGTCCGGCCAGTGCGCCGAGTGCGGTGCGGACGAGTTTGCTGCGGAAGCTGCTCACGTTGATGCATTCGGTAGCCCCCCGTCCGGCGGATTGGTCCCACACCCGAAAGAGTGAAAATCCCTTCTGGTGTTGCCTTGTGCGACGGGCCCGGACGCTGTGGCGCGACCAGGGGCACTGGCGCGCGGAGCGGAGCTCTCGGTCGGGCGGCGCCGACCGCCGAGCACGCCGGCGGTCCACCGGGTGCGGCGGACGAGACCACGGATGCGGACGCGTACGGGGACGGGGACGAGGTCTGCGTAAGGGTTGTCGTCGGTTTGCGCGGCCCCGCCGCGACGGACAGTGCGGGGCCGGCGGCAGCGGCAGCGGCGTAGTACGACGCCTGGGTTCGCTTTTCTCGGCCGATTCGGCACGGAAGCAGGCAGGGAGGGAGAGGGTCACCCTGCCCGCCGCCCGGGACTCCCCCGGATCGAGGCAATCCATCGCGGCAGTCGTCACGAATCATCACTGGAAGCAGCTCTGGACGGCCGGCCACGGCATCAGCCCCGGGGCCCCGGCCCTGGGACTGCCCGAGCGAGTGGTGACGACCGGGAACCCGTCGCGGAGTCCACGAATCACCACGTCCCCAGGGCGTTCCTTTTCACCCGGCTCTCCTGCCACGGAGACCGCTCACTGCGAGGAATCACCATGGACACCGCCATCGCTCCCCGCGGATGTCCGACCGGGCTGCACCTGCCGCTCCTCTCGGACGGACGTGCCGCCCGCCAGGCTCGTAGAGCCGCGGCACGGCTTCTGGCGCAGGAGGCGGACGCCTGCCCCCGCGAGGTCGCCGAGGACCTCGTACTGATCGTCTCGGAGCTGGTGGGCAATGCTGTGCTCCACGCAGTCGGACCCTACGCGCTCACCTTGGTCCTGGAGCGGGGGCGGGCGGCCGTCGTCCTCAGCGACGGCACGGCGGACCTGGCCGGGAACCACCACGACGCGCGGCGCGAAGAGCCGGGAGGCCGGGGGCTGAAGATCGTCCGGGAGCTGGGGGGAGACCTCTTCGTCAGACCCTGCCACCGGGGCAAGCAGGTCATCGCGGTACTCACCTGGTAGCCCGGGTGGAAAGGAAGTGGTGCCGCGGGCGGCTGTGCCGACAGCCGCCCGCGGCCGACCCGTCCGGCGCAAGCTCCCTCCCGGACGGATCACCGGTCCGCGCCACCCCCTCGTGGCGGCGGACCGGAGCCCTTCTGGCCGTGCTCGGTCAGGCGTTGGCGCAGACGTTGCCGAAAGACGGGTTCAGCAGCCCGATCACGCTGACGGTGTTGCCGCACGCGTTGACCGGGACGTGGACGGGAACCTGGACGAGGTTGCCCGACCCCACTCCCGGCGAGTGGACGGCCGCTCCCTGCGCACCGGCATCGGCCGATGCCATCGACGCGCCGCCGACGACCGCCGCACCGGCCGCCAGGGCCACCGCCAGACCGTGTCGCACACGAACCATGTGAACCACCTCCCACGAGGGTGCCTCGGCCACGCACCCCGCGCGGCCGGTGAGGGGAGCGGGAGAACGTCGCTCCCCTCTCCTCACGCACCGTCTTCGCCGCCGTCCGCGCTCCGGCTCGGCCGCTGCACCTGGATTCCCTCGAAAGGGTTACTCGCAGGTGGCACGGGTGACGAAGCGCCACCCATCCGTCCGCCCGTCCGCTACGAAGAACGGACGAAGCACACACAGGTTTCGGCGACCGGACCGCCTTCGGGCGGTCCGGCCCGATCGAGCGACGACGCAAGGACCGGCATGCGATGGACGCCCCGCCCCCCGACGGTCGGCACAGGCCGCCTCTTCGCCTTCTGCCCACGGCCGGAGCGGCACAGGTGAACCAGCCGCTTCCCTTCGCCGGCCGAGGCGGCCGCACCACCCCCAGCGACCTCACCGAGATCATGGGCAAAGTGGCACGCGGCGACAAACAAGCTTTCTCCGCCCTCTACGACGCCCTCGCCCCTCTGGTCTTCGGCATCGTGCTCAAAGTGGTGCGCGACCGGGCCCAGTCGGAGGAGGTCACCCAGGAGGTCATGATCGACCTGTGGCGGCAGGCGGCGCGCTACCGGCCCGAAGCCGGCAGCGTGCAGACGTGGGCGGCGACGATCGCCCACCGGCGGGCCGTGGACCGGGTCCGCTCCGCCCAGGCCGCCACCGACCGCGAGCACGCCCAGGCCGCCCGCGAACACACCACCGCCTTCGACGAGGTCAGCGAACAGGTCGAGACCCGGCTGGAGTCCGAGCAGGTGCGCCGCTGTCTGCACGGCCTGACCGAACTCCAGCGCCAGGCCGTGACCCTGGCCTACTACCGGGGACTGACCTACCGTGAAGTCGCCGAAGCCCTGCGCACGCCTCTTCCCACCATCAAGACACGCATGCGCGACGGGCTCGTCCGGCTCCGCGACTGCATGGGGGTGACCACATGAACCACCACGCCACCGACGCCCACACCCTCGCCGCCGCCTACGCACTGGGCGCTCTCGACGACGACGAGCGCAGGGCCTTTGACACCCACCTCCAGACGTGCGAGGCATGCCGTCAGGAAGCCGCCGAGTTCGAGGCCACCACGGCACGGCTCGCCGCGGCCGTCTCCCAGCCTCCCCCGGCCGCGGTCAAGGCACAGGTCATGGCCGCCGTCGACGGTGTGCGCCAGCTGCCCCCACGCGTCCCCGCCGCCAGTACGGCGCCCGTCCTCGGCGGCATCCTGCGCCGCCGTGCCGTTCCCCTGGCGCTGGCCGCCAGTGTGGCGGCCGCCGTGCTGGGCGGCGTCGCGGTGTGGCAGACGCAGAACGGCCAGGAACTCGAAGAGCAGGCCCGTCAGACGCAGCAGCAGCTCGACGAGGTCAGTGCCGTCCTGGCGGCCCCGGACGCCCGGACCGTTCACGGCAAGGCCGCCAACGGGGCCCTGACCACCGTCGTCTCCTCCGACCGGCAGAACAAGGCCGTGTTCACCGCAGCCGATCTCCCCGCGCCGGGGGCCGGGAAGACGTACCAGCTGTGGCTCGACCACGACGGCACGATGCTCCCGGCCGGTCTGATCGACCACGACGGCACCGTGGTCCTCACCGGCGATCCCGCCGACGCGGGCGCCGTCGGACTCACCCTCGAACCCGACGGAGGATCCCCCCGGCCCACCACCGCTCCCCTGCTGCTGATGGCCATGCCCGCCTGACCGGGCGCTCCGCACCGGCCGGCGATCGAGGTGCTCCATGACGAGCACCCCGTACTCCGGTCGCCGGCCTCCACCGCGCCCGTGGGGGCGGCCGACGCGAGGTCCTCGCGAACGGTGTGGGGCCGGCGCCGGCGTCGGTGGAAGGGGCGGTGGGTCTCGGCCGCGGGACGGTTCCGCCTCCCTTCGGGAGGGGTCAGTTGAGCTGGTCGGGGTGCGGGCCGGTGCGCAGGTCGCGGTCGAGGCCGGCGATCGCGGTCATCTCGTCGTCGGTGAGGGCGAAGTCGAAGACGTCGAGGTTCTGGCGGATGCGCTCGGGCGTCACCGACTTGGGGATGACGACGTTGCCGAGCTGCAGGTGCCAGCGCAGGACGACCTGGGCCGGGGACTTGCCGTGGCGGGCGGCGATGGCCGTGATCGGCTCGTCCCCCAGGACGGCGCCCTGGGCGAGCGGGCTCCACGCCTCGGTGGCGATGCCCAGCTCGGCGTGCACGGCGCGCAGTTCGGCCTGCTGGAGGCCCGGGTGCAGCTCGATCTGGTTGACGGCCGGCACGAGGTCGGCGCCGTCGATCAGCCGCTTGAGGTGGTCGGGCTGGAAGTTGGAGACGCCGGCGGTGCGGACGCGGCCGTCGGCGACGAGCTTCTCGATGGCCTTCCAGGTCTCCTTGTACAGGTCGCGGGCCGGGGTGGGCCAGTGGATCAAGTACATGTCGACGTGGTCGAGGCCGAGCTTGGCGAGGCTGTCGTCGAAGGCGCGGAGCGTGGCGTCGTAGCCCTGGTCGGCGTTCCACAGCTTGGTGGTGACGAACAGCTCCTCGCGGGCGATCCCGGACTCGGCGAGGGCCTTGCCGACCCCGGCCTCGTTGCCGTAGATCGCGGCGGTGTCGATGGAGCGGTAGCCGGCCTCAAGGGCGGAGGAGACGGCGGCGGTGGTCTCCGCGTCGGGGACCTGGAAGACGCCGAAGCCGAGCTGGGGGATCTCGACGCCGTCGTTCAGGGTGACGGTGGGGATGCTGACGGGTGCCATGGTGTGCGGCCTTTCGTGGTTCAGGCGGTGCGGGGGGTGAGGGTGTAGCGGACGGTCTGGGCGCTGATGAGCCCGTCGCGGAAGACGAACGTGTCGACGCCGTCGGTGACCTCGTGGGTGTCGGTGGCGGCGGTCCAGTGGAGGAGCAGCACGTCGCCGGCGAAGCGGGGGTCCAGCCGCCAGTCGGCGTCCGGGAGGTCGGTGAGCAGGGCGCCGATGCCCCGCCGTACTCCCTCGCGGCCCGTGAGGGTGTGCTCGGCGGTGAGGAAGACGGCGTCCTCGGTGTAGTTCCGGCTGATGAGGTCGAGGTCGCCGGTGCCGAGGCGGGTGCCGTGGTCGGCGAAGACCTCTTGCGGGGTGCGGCTCATCGGGCGGTCACGGCCAGCTCGGCGAGCGCGGCGGCGGCGAAGCCGTGGTCCTGCTCGGGGGCGCCGCCGCCGACGCCGACCGCGCCGATGAGGCGGCCGTCGCGGTGGACGGGGATGCCGCCGGCGATGAAGAGGAGCGGCTTGTCGAGGGCGGTGGGCAGGGAGTGGAACGGGCCGTCGGGCTTGACCAGGTCGACGAGATCGGCGGTCGGCGCGTTCAGCTGGAGCGCGGTGTACGCCTTGCGGGTGCTGGTCTCGCCGGAGACCAGCACTGCCCGGTCGTCCCGGCGGAAGGCGAGGAGGTGGCCGCCGGCGTCGAGGACGGTGACGCTGACGGTGACCCCGGCGGCCTCGGCGGCGCGGTGGGCGGCGGTGATGAGGGTCTCGGCGTCCTGCGTGGTCAGCGGGGCGACGGGGGCGGCGGTGCTCATGGGGGGTCCTTCTGGTCCTTCTCGGAGGGGGTCGTAGCTGTGTGCGGGGGGGGTCAGACGGTCGCCGGGGCGGGCTCGGCGGTCGTGGATCCGGTGACGACGCGGCTCGCCCTGCGGGTGCGGCGGTCGAGGTGGGCCGCGAGGAGGGCGAGGAGCAGCGCCGTACCGGAGAGGAGCGCGCCGACCCAGTTCGGGGCGGTGAGGCCGAGGCCGGCGGCGATGACGACACCGCCGAGCCAGGCGGCGAGGGCGTTGCCGAGGTTGAAGGCGCCGATGTTGGCGGCGGAGGCGAGGGTGGGGGCGGCCGATGCCTGGTCGAGGACCCACTTCTGCAGCGGCGGCACGGTCGCGAAGCCGAGGGCACCGATGAGGGAGAGGGTGAGCGCGGCGAGGATCTTGTTGTGGGCGGTCGCGGTGAAAAGGAGCAGGGCGGCGGTGAGGGCGGCCAGGGCGGTGAAGAGCATCGGCATCAGGGCGCGGTCGGCGAACTTGCCGCCGAGCAGGTTGCCGAGGAACATGCCGATCCCGAACAGGACGAGCAGCCAGGTCACGGCGCCCTCGGTGTAGCCGGCGACCTCGGTCATCATCGGCGTGATGTAGGTGATCGCGGCGAACACGCCGCCGTAGCCGAGGACGGTCATCGCCATCGCGAGCCAGACCTGGACGTTCCTGAAGGCGGCGAACTCGCCGCGGACGCTCACCGACTCCAGCCGGCCCGCCTCGGGGACGAGCCTGGCGACGCCGAGGAGGCCGACGACGCCGAGGGCGGCGACCAGCCCGAAGGTGACGCGCCAGCCGGCGACCTGGCCGATGTACGTGCCGCCGGGAACGCCGACGATGTTGGCCACGGTCAGCCCCATGAACATCAGGGAGATCGCGGAGGCCTTCTTCTGCGGGGCGACGAGGTCGGCGGCGACGACGGAGCCGATGCCGAAGAACGCGCCGTGCGCGAGCGAGGCGACGATCCGGCCGGCCAGCATGACGCCGAAGCCGGGGGCGACGGCGGACAGCGCGTTGCCGGCGATGAACAGGCCCATGAGGAACATGAGCATCTTCTTGCGGGAGACCCGGGTGCCGAGGACGGTGAGGAGCGGGGCGCCGACGACGACGCCGAGGGCGTAGCCGGAGACGAGCCAGCCGGCCGTGGGGATGGTGACGCCGAAGTCTCCGGCGACCTGGGGCAGCACGCCCATGATCACGAACTCGGTGGTGCCGATCCCGAAGGCCCCGATGGCGAGGGCCAGGAGCGCGAGAGGCATGGAGGACGACCTTCCGGATGCTTGCGTGGAGCGCTTACTGCGGAAAACAGTACTTGCAGACGCTGGATAAATGCAAACGCATGAAAATCCCCTTGCATGTAGTGCGCGCATGCAAGCACTGAGGGAAGGGGGCCTTCACGTCCTCAACCGCCCCCACCCCCACCGCCCTCTCCCTGCTGCACGGCCGGATCGAGTCCCCCTGGAGCACGGCCTGAGCGTGCGCGGGTCGTCCCTGCTCGACGTCCTCAGCCGCCGGCACGACGGCCCGCCCCGGCGGTACACCTCCGGACGAAGCAGGTGGCCTACGCCGTCGCCCTCGGCCAGAGCGCCACCACCCGCCTGGTCACCCGTCCGGAGGACCGGGGCCCGCTCATGCGTCACCTGGGCCCCCGACCGCCGGGGCACCTGCACCGACGTCTCCCAGGAGGGTCCGCGGCTCCTGGAGGAGACCCGCCCCACCGGCGAGACCGCCCTCCGCGAAGCCCTCGCCCGGGCCGGCCGGGCCCCCGGCTCGCCCTCCTCCTCCACGCCGTCGAGGCGACGGGCACCCGGAGGGCGGCGCCCACGCCCTGAGGCGGAGCCCTGCCGTCCCCTTCCCGCCTCCGCCGACGCGACTCCCGGCGGGACCGACGGCGGCCGGGACCCCGGCCCACGCCGTGCCGCCGGCGCCCCGGCCGGCCCGAGCCCGACCGGCGGGCCCTGCCCTCACAGGCTGCGGAGCTCGAACGCCGCGACGGCCTTTCCGAAGAGGTCCTCGGCCGTCCGCGGGGCGTCCTTCCCGTCGGGGACGTTGACCGCGAGCGTGACCCGTTCCTGGCCGGAGGTCACGACGACCAGCGTCTTCAGGAACCTGCGCGGCACGCCTTCGCTGTTCTCGCTGTACGTCTCGGTGAGGACCGCCGCGTCCCGGCCCTGATGCGTGGCCGGCTCCACCTTGGCGGTGCGCGGCGCCCCGCCCTGCGGGGGCGTCTCGCGCTCGTGCTCGTCCTTCCACCGGTCGGCTACGGCACGGGAGGTCTCCGTGGCCTTCTCCTTGCGGTCCACCCAGATCCACGCGTCCCCCTGGGGAGAGGTGTACGACGTGGCCCGGTACGGCCCGCTGGTGTCGGCGAGGTCGTCGTGGGTCGCGATGGTCCAGTCGGCGGGGGCCGCCACGCTCAGGTGCATCCGGTACTCGTCGTACGCCCTCCACCCGTCCGGCACGCCGTCGCGGGACAGGACCAGGACGAGGGCGACGACCAGGGCCGTCAGTGCGGCGACGGCGCCCGCGACCGGTCCGGTCCGGCCGCGCAGCCGGTGACGCCACGCCCCGCCGGCCGGGCGCCCCGCCGGCGCCCCGTCGACCGTCGTGGGCGCGTGGGCCGGGGGCGGCGCGGACGCCGTGAGGGCGTGCAGCATCGGCCGTGCGCCCTGGGCGGTGAGACGCTCCTCGGGTTCCTTGCGCAGCAGCCCCTTCAGGAGCGCGGTCAGCTCTCCCGCCTGCCGCGGCGGGGGCAGTTCGGCGAGCAGGATCGCCTGCAGCGTGGACGGAGTGGTCTGCCGCCGGAACGGCGAGACGCCCTCGACGGCCTGGTAGAGCGTGACGCCCAGGGACCACAGGTCGGACTCGGGACCGGGGTGGCGGCCGAGGACCCGCTCGGGGGCGATGTACTCGGGGGACCCGATGAACCCGCCGGTCTCCGTCAGCTTCCGCTCCCCCTCGACCTGGGCGATGCCGAAGTCGGTGAGGACCACGCGGTCGTGCCGGCCCACCATCACGTTGCCGGGTTTCACGTCACGGTGCAGCACACCGGCTTCGTGCGCCGCGGTGAGCGCCCCCAGCACGGCGAGCCCGATGCGGGCGGCTTCCTGCGGCGCGACGGTCCCCTCTTCCAGGACCTCGGCCAGCGACCGGCCCCGCAGCAGCTCCATGACGATCCACGGCCTGCCGTCCTCGCCGACCACGTCGTGGATGACGACCACGGAAGGATGATCGACCCGGGCGGCCGCCCGGGCCTCGCGCTCCATGCGGAGACAGGCGGTCCGGCGCTCCGACGGGGTGAAGTGCTCGGGCACGCGCGGCTCCTTGACGGCCACGTCCCGGTCCACCACCTCGTCATGGGCCCGCCACACCGTGCCCATCCCGCCGGCGCCCAACCGCTCCAGCAGCCGGTAACGACCGCCGACGAGACGCCCGGCGCCCGCCTCCCCGCCCCCACCGTCCACCGGTCGCTCCGGCACCCCCGCCGGCGCCGCGCCGGACGGTCCGGCGCCCGCCGGCGGCTGGAGCTCGTAGGAAGTCTGGTCGTCGGCCACTGGTCCCCCGTCTTCGCCACACGCGCGATCGAACCCGCTGAACGCGGACAGCAGGGGATCGCTCCGGGGCGCCGGCGAGGAGAGCGCCCCCGCCCTGCCGCACCGGACGGCGCCCGCGCGTACGGCCCCGTCCCCCGCTGACGACCGGGACCGACCGAAGGGACGATAGCCGCGCCCACCCGCGCCTGCGACCCCTCCTGGTTGGACCTTCGCCTACAACCAGCGCAGCAGAACACGCCCCACCTTCCCGTCCGGCCTCACGCCCGCGCCCCGCCCTGCGGGTACGCCGCGGTTTCCTGGGCGCAACGCCGCCGAAACACCCCCTCCCTACCGTCGCTCCCACACCGGTCATGGCTGCAACGGCCGGTGCGTGCCCGGACGCGGAGCCTGCCCGGGTGCTAACCAGCCGTCTTCCGCCGAGCTACGAGGAGGAACGATGGCCGTGGTCGAGCACGCCGTCGCGCCCGCGCCCCGAGCGCCCCATCCCGTCGACGTACGACCCCCGTGGCGGCGGCTCGTGCCGCTGAGCCTGCAGCACCTGCTCGTCGCGTACGCCGGCATGGCCACGATGCCGCTGCTCGTGGGCACCGCCCTCCACCTTCCCGAGGACCGGATACGCCTGCTCATCAGCGCGAACCTGCTGGTCAGCGGGGTCGCCACCGTGCTGCAGTCGCTGGGCCTGAAGTGGTTCGGGGCGCGGCTGCCGATCGTGATGGGCTCCACGTTCACCGCGATCACCCCCGCCATCCTCATCGGCGGGCAGCACGGTCTCGCCGCCGTGTTCGGGGCGACCGTCGTCTCCGGCCTGGTGACGCTGGCCGTCGCCCCCTGGTTCGGCCGCTGTCTGCACCTGTTCCCGCCGCTGGTCACCGGGACGGTCATCGCCGTCATCGGGTTCTCGCTGGTGCCCTCGGCGGCCGGTCTCGTCGTCGGGCACGGGCCCGCCGGCAGCGGCGGCCGCGGGCTCGCGCTCGCCGCCGGGACGGTGCTGCTCGCGGTCCTCGTGGAACGCCTCGCGCCGCCCGCGCTCGCCCGGTTCTCCGTGCTCCTCGCCATGGCCGCGGGCACCGCCGCCGCGCTGCCGCTGGGACTGTTCGACGGATCGGGAGTCGCGGACGCCCGCCTCCTCACCGCCCCCGACCCGACCGTCTTCGGCGCCCCCACCTTCGTGGTGCCCGCGATCGCCGCGATGCTCGTCGTGCAGCTCGTGAACATGGTGGAGTCCGTCGGCGACACCCTCGCGGTCGGCCAGATCGTCGGCCGCGGCGACGACGCGCCCACCGTCGTACGGGCGCTGCGCGCGGACGGGGCCGCCACGGTGCTGTCGGGGGCGCTCGCCTCCTTCCCCATCGTGACCTTCGGCCAGTCGGTGGGCCTGGTGAGCGTGACGCGCGTGAAGAGCCGCCACGTGGTCGCCCTGTCGGGCGCGTCGATGGTGGTGCTCGCGTTCGTGCCCGTCCTCGGGGCCGCCGTCGCCGCCGTCCCGGGCCCGGTCCTCGGCGGGGTCTCGCTCGTCATGTTCGGGACCGTGGGCGCGGTCGGGCTGCGCATCCTCGCGCGCGCCGACCTGACCGAGCCGCGGAACCTGCTGACCGTCGCCCTCGCCTTCGCGCTCGGCATGATCCCCGTCGGCGCACCGGACTTCTACGCGCCGCTCCCCTCCCACCTGCGCACCGTCCTGGACAGCGGCATCGCCGTCACCGGGATCGTGGCGTTCCTGCTCAACCTCCTGTTCCACCACACGGGCGCCGCCCGCCACCCGAAGGAGACCGCCCGGTGAACCCCGCGACCATCACCGACGTCACCGTCCACACCGGTGGCCGCTGGCTGCCCGGCAGGGACGTCCACCTCGCCGGCGGACGGATCACGGCGATCTCGGAGCACGGCGAACTCCCCCACGCCGGCGAGGTCCTGGACGGACGCGGCGGCCACCTGACGCCCGGCCTCGTCAACACCCACACCCACCTCTTCCAGGCGGGACTGCGCGGCATCGGCGAGGGCCTCGGGCTCCTCGCCTGGCTGGGCGCCGTCGGCGAGGAGGCGGCGCTCCTCACTCCCGAGCGGGCCTACGCGACCGCCGCCGCGGCCGCCGCCGAAGCACTGCGCAGCGGCACCACCACGCTCGTCGAGCACATGTGGCCCCACCCGTCGCCCGAGGTCCACGACGCGGTGCTCCGGGCACTCCAGGACAGCGGCGTACGGGCCGTGCTGTGCCGGGGCGTCGCCGACCGCGCCGACCCCAGCCGCAGATGGGGCTACGACCCGCGGCTGATGCAGCCGCTGGAGGAAGCCCTCGCCCACACCGACGAACTGATCGCGCGGACCCGCGGGAGCCGGGTGGACATCGGCGTCGCCGTGCCCAATCCCCGGTGCCTGACCCCGGAGGGCATGGGCACCGTGCGCGCGTACGCCGAGGAGCGCGCCCTGCCCGTCTCGCTGCACCTCCTGGAGACCACCACGGACGACGTCCTGTGCCGCGAGCGCACGGGAACCGGCGCCGTCGAGTACCTGGAACGCGCCGGGTTCCTCTGGGACCGCCTCCTCGCCGTGCACTGCGTGGAGCTCGACGCCGCCGGACGCGCCACCCTCGCCCGGCACGGCGTCGGCGTCTCGTACAACCCGCTGAGCAACATGCGGCTCGGCAGCGGCATCGCACCGGTCCCCGAGATGCTCGACGCCGGCCTCGGCGTCGGCCTCGGCGTCGACGGGGCCGCCAGCAACGACACCCAGGACATCCTGGAGGCCCTGCGCATCGGGGCCTATCTGCAGCGCGCCGCACACCGCAAGGCGGACCTGCTCGGATTCCCCGAGATGTTCGCCATGGCGGCGGGCGGCGCGAACCGGGTCCTCGGCATCGAGGAGAACCCCGACGGCGGCGTGCGGCCGGGCATGAGGGCGGACCTCGTCCTGCACCGCTTCGACCGCGACTACGCCTGCCTGCCCGTCCACGACCCGGGCGCCACGCTGCTGACGTGCGCCGGCAGCAGGACGGTGGCGGCCGTACTGGTCGGCGGCGAGGTGCTGGTACGCGACGGAGAGCACGTCCGCCTCCTCTCGCACGAGCTGGCGGCGGGCCTCACCCGCTCCGGCCGGCCTACCGGGTCCGCGGCCCCGCACAGGGCCCCCGCGGGCTTTACCACCGCGTAACAGCACGACCCCCACCGGTAACACCCACCGTGCAGGCTGAACCCATCGCGCGCGGGCCCCGGCGACCGGGGCCCGCGCCAGCCCACGGCGCCGGACCCACGAAGGGGTCCGCGCGACCGTGCACGCGGGCGTCTGAGCACCCGCGCTGGGGATCGCAGGGGCGGTGACTGCATCCCGTACCCCCTCTCTGTCCGAGGAGCGACAGCCGCCATGACGCACACCACCCACACGCTCGAAGAGCTGGCCAAGGAGACCCGCATGGGCGGGGCCGGGACGGAGACGTCCGCCCGGGAGGTCCGCCGCATCGACCTCACCGACTTCGACCGCCGCAAGGAGGAGATCACCGGGGAACTGTGGGCCGCCGCCACCGACATCGGCTTCTTCCAGCTGGTCAACCACGGCATCGGACCCGACGTCGTGGACCGCGCCTTCGCCGACGCCGAGGCGTTCTTCGCCCTCCCCGAGCACACCAAGGCCCGGCACGCCCTGAAGAAGGGCCTCAACTCCGGCTGGGAATCGATGACCCAGGTCCGCCCCTCGGTCAACACGCCCGATCAGAAGGAGTCGTACCAGGTCACCCGCCCGCACATGGACGGTCTGTGGCCCGACGACGCCCTGCCCGGCTTCCGGGGGCGCGTCCTGGACTTCGAGGCGCGCTGCCGGGACCTGGCGATGCGGGTGCTGTCGTGCTTCGCCGACGGACTGGGGCTCCCCGACGGGTTCTTCACCCGCGCCCACGACCCGGCGAGCCCGAACTACCAGTCCACCCTGCGGATGCTGCACTACTTCGCCGTCCCCGCCGACGCCGTGGTCCCCGCGAACGTGTGGCGGGCCGGCGCCCACACCGACTTCGACTGCCTGACCCTGCTGTTCCAGCGGGCCGGCCAGGGCGGCCTGCAGGTGTGCCCCGGCAAGGAGGCCGAGGCACAGGAGTGGACACCGGTCGAACCGGACGGCTCCGTGATCACCTGCAACATCGGCGACATGCTGATGCGGTGGAGCGACGACCGGCTCCCCTCCAACTTCCACCGCGTCAGGTCGCCGGGCCCCGGCGACGACCGGTCGGCCCGCCACAGCATCGCCTTCTTCGCCCAGGCCGACCGCGACGTGGTGATCGAGGGCCCGGAGGGCCGCTACCCGCCGATCACCGCGGCCGACTACATCCAGCAGCGGATCGCTGCCAACTTCGCCCGGTAGGGGGGCGAACGACGTGACGATGCCCGCGGAGGACGGCCTGCGGGCCCGCTTCGGACGGCTCGCGGTGCCGGGGCCCCGGCGCGTGCTCGTGAGGTGCACCGGCTGTGTGCCCGCGCCGCCGGCGTTCGGTGCCGCGGCCGGCCCCGACGCCGCCTGCTCGTCGCGGGCGTCGTCACGACGGTCCGGGGCGCCGGTGCCGGCCGCTTCCTCGGCGTGCGGACGCCGGTGAGGGCGGGGCCGCGTCCACGGCGGTGACGCCGATGGTGCCGGTCGCCGGGGAGCACGGCCTCCGCGGGCGGTGTAAGGGCCGGTGCTCGCGGCCGGAGCGTTCGGTCCGCTGATCGCCCGCCCGTTCGCGAAGGAGGGGCACCCGAGCGTCCGGAAGAGCGGGGAACCGGGCCCGGTCGTCACGGACGGCGCCGGCTTCACCCTCCACCGCTTCGACCGGGACGCCGCCCGGCCGGTGGGGTCCGACCGCCAGGGCGACCGCCCCGAACCCCGGAAGCCGACCGAGTTCGTCGACGGGTCCGATGCCGTACGGATCGGCAGCGGGTGCGGACCCGCGACGTGATCTTCGAGGGCCGGCCGCCCTCCCCGCCGCCCTTCGACCCGTCGCGCCGACCGGCCGGCGCGACGGGTCCCGGCGCGCCTCGGACCGCTTCGGACGCGAACGGCCCGCCCCTCCTCACCGACGGAGGCCCGCGCGCCCCGCCACGTGTTGCCCGCATGCTGCGGGAACGTGAACGGCGTGAACAAGCTGTGGCCGGCCGCCGCGAAAGGATCCGAACCTCCGGGACAGCACATAGCGTGGCGGCCAGAGCCGTTCCGGTGAGCAACCGCCACACGGAAGCAAGGGCCGGGCCACACCCTCGGCAGCCGCCCCGTCGGCCGTTCCCACCACGCCGGCCGATCTCCGGGTGCCGCGGCGCCCGGTGCGGTCGCCTGCCCCTCGCTCCGCAACCGCCGTCCCCCTTCCCGCCACGAGGACACCCCTGATGCCGATCTCCCTGCCCGCGGGCGGGCGCCTCGCCGCGCTCGCCCTCTCCCTCACCGTGGCGCTCGGCAGCGCCCCCGCCGCCGCCGACCCGGCTTCCCCCTTCGGCCCGCAGGCGCCGCAGAACCCGGCCACCGCGGCCAACGGCGCCGCGACCATGCACGGCGACAGCGCCTCCAGCGGCACCACGCCCCACCCGGGGACCGGGACGTCCGCCATCGAGTACTCCCGCACCGCGCTGGCTTCGGCCTGCCCCACCGTGGTCGTGGGCGGCGACGGCTACGTGATCACGCTCTGCACCAGCATCTTCGGGCAGACGCCGACCGTGCACCTGCTGGACCCCGTCACCGGGGCCGACCTCGCTTCCCTGGCCCTGCCCAAGGGCAGCCTCTTCGGCGGCGTGTACGCCTACCTCGACAACGCCGACCGGCTGGTGGTCGTCGACGGGAACAACAACCTCGTGCGCGTCGGCCACCGCCGCACCGACTCCGGATGGACCCTCCGGACCGAGCAGTCCACCCCGCTCGGCGACGCCGTCCCCGCCGGGGACAACATCGTCGGCCTGACCCCCGACTGGCAGGGCAGGGTCTGGTTCGCCACCAGCGGCGGCGTGATCGGCACCGTCGACACCGACACCGGGGCGGTGCGCAGCATCAGCACCGGCGAGGGCGTCCAGAACAGCATCTCCACCGTCCCGGGCCGGACCGCCGTCGCCACCGACCACGCGCTCTACCTGCTGTCGGCCGGACCGGACGGTACCCCCGTGGTGGAGTGGCGGGCGCCGTACGACCGGGGCCCGGCCCGCAAGCCCGGCCAGCTCAGCTGGGGCACCGGCACCACCCCGAGCTTCTTCGGGCCGGGCAACGGCACCGAGTACGTCACCATCGTCGACAACGCCGCCCCGCACGGGAACCTGCTCGTCTACCGGGCGGCCGGCGGACCGGACCCGATCTGCCGGATCCCCGTACTGACCCAGTACGCCCGCAGCGGCACCGAGGACGCCGTCATCGCCTCCGGGCGCAGCGTCTTCGTCACCAACACCTACGGCTACCCCTACCCGGCCCTGCCCGAGGGTGCTCCGGCGAGCCAGCCCTCCTCCGCGAGCTTCGAGGGCGGTCTCAGCCGGATCGACGTGAACGCCGAGGGAACGGGCTGCTCGGTGGTGTGGAACAGTCCGGTGAAGTCCGCCGCTCTGCCCCGGCTCTCCCTGGCCGACGGGAAGATCTACACCGTCTCGGTGACCGGGCCGACGGGCAGCGCCGGACTGAACACCTTCGCCCAGTACCACCACTCCGTGATCGACCCGGGCACCGGCGCCCAGCTCACCAGCTCCTTCCTGGGCATCGGGCTGGTCTACAACCCGCTCCAGATGCGGGGGACGGCCGCCCCTGACGGCACCCTCTACCAGGGCACCGAGACCGGAGTGGTGCGCATCTCCAAGCGCTGATCCGGAGACCCGGCCGACCGGGCCGGGGTCTCTTCCCGTCGAGCGCGGAGACGGCCGGAGGCCGGGCTCGGGAGACCGGTCGTGTCGGCGGGCCTCCGCTCCGGGCCGGACGGTGGTCGCAGCCACGGCACCGTCCGGCCCGGCCGCTCCCCGGCGGACCGGACGGACCGTGCCGGGCACCGGTGGACGGCCGGACGACCGCCCTCCCCCGAACGGGTGGGCTCCGGCCGGCGACCGGGGCAGGCGCGGCGGGCGGGGAATCCCCTCCAGGGACGGGGGTACGCGACCCCCACCACCGACGGAAGGCGGACACCGTGGACCGCGACGGAACGGCCGGCCGCGACGACGGTCGCGGCGAAGCACGCGACGGGCCGGAGGGGCCCACGTCGTCCGTGACCCTCATGGTCAACGGTGCCGCCCACGATCTCCGGCTGGACAACCGCACGACCCTCCTCGACGCCCTGCGCGAGCACCTGGACCTCACCGGCGCCAAGAAGGGGTGCGACCACGGGCAGTGCGGCGCCTGCACCGTCCTGGTCGGCGGCCGGCGCGTGAACAGCTGCCTGCTCCTCGCGGTCGCCTGCGACGAGCCCGTCACCACCGTCGAGGGCCTCGCCCGGGACGGCCGGCTCCACCCGCTCCAGGAGGCCTTCGTCGCCCGGGACGCCCTCCAGTGCGGCTACTGCACCCCAGGACAGATCTGCTCCGCCGTCGCCCTCCTCGACGAGGCCGCCGCCGGACACCCCTCGCACGTGACGCCGCCGCACGCCGCCCGTGCCCAAGGCGCCGCGGACCTCACCCGCGACGAGATCCGCGAGCGCATGAGCGGCAACCTCTGCCGCTGCGGCGCCTACCCCCACATCGTCGACGCCGTCACCGACGTGCACCAGGAGACAGTCCGGTGAAGCCCTTCGAGCACGTGCGCGCCGAGCGCACCGAGCAGGCCCTCGCCGCCCACGCCCGCCACCCCCGCGCCCAGTACCTCGCGGGCGGCACCAACCTCGTCGACCTGATGAAGCTCGGCGTGGCCGACTCTCCGCTCCTCGTGGACATCGGCCGGCTGCCGCTCGACACCGTCACCGAGACGTCCGGCGGCGGCCTCGGCATCGGGGCCACCGTCCGCAACAGCGACCTGGCGGCCCATCCGCTCGTCCGCACCCGCTACCCGGTGCTGTCGCAGGCCCTCCTCTCCGGCGCCTCCCCCCAGCTCCGCAACGCGGCCACCACCGGTGGCAACCTCCTCCAGCGCACCCGCTGCCCGTACTTCCAGGACGTCTCCCACCCCTGCAACAAGCGGGAACCCGGCACCGGGTGCCCCGCCCGGGACGGCGTCCACCGCGACCTCGCCGTGCTCGGCCACTCGGCGCACTGCGTCGCCACCCACCCCTCGGACATGGCCGTCGCCCTCGCCGCCCTCGACGCCCGGGTGCGCCTGCTCGGTCCCGACGGCGCACGCGAGGTCCCGCTCACGGACTTCCACCGGCTGCCGGGCGACCGGCCGGAACAGGACACCGTCCTGCGTCCCGGGGAACTCGTCACCGAGGTCACCCTCCCGCCGGCCGCCGGCACCAGCGCCTACCGGAAGGCCCGCGACCGCGCCTCGTACGCCTTCGCCCTCGCCTCCGTCGCCGCCGTCCTCGACGTCGCGGAGGGCCGCGTCCGGCACGTCGCCCTCGCCTTCGGCGGACTCGCCCACCGGCCCTGGCGCGCCCGCGCCGCCGAGGAGGCCCTGCGCGGGGCGCCCGCCGACGAGGAGACCTTCACCTGGGCTGTGGACGCCGAACTGGCGGCCGCCCGGCCGCTGCGCGACAACGGCTTCAAGGTGCCGCTCGCCCGGGGCATCGCCGTCCGCGTGCTCACCGACCTGGCCGCCACCACCTGAGGAGCCACCCCGCATGTGTCCTCCGCCGACACCCGCCGGACCGGTCGCAGGAGCCGACGCCGAGCGCCGCGACGCCCGGCTCAAGGTCACCGGAACCGCCCGCTACGCCGCCGAGCACACCCCGCCCGGCTGCCTCCACGCGGCGCCCGTGCCCGCCACCGTCGCCCGGGGCCGGGTCACCGCCGTGCACGCCGACGAGATCCTGCGCCGCCCCGGCGTCCACGCCGTCCTCAGCCACGAGAACGCGCCCCGGCTGGGCGAGGCCGACGACCCGACCCTGGCCGTGCTCCAGGACGACCGGGTCCCCCACCGCGGGTGGTACGTCGCCCTCGTCGTCGCCGACACGCCGGAGAACGCCCGCGCGGCCGCCGACGCCCTCCGGATCGAGTACGCCCCCGAGGAACACGACGCCGGACCGGCCGACGGCCACCCCCGCCTCTACACCCCGGAGGAGGCCAACGGCGGCCACCCCGCCGTCCGCGAGAGGGGCGACTTCGACGCCGCCTTCGCCGCCTCCGCCGTCCGCGTCGACGCCACGTACACCCTGACCGCCCTGCACAACCACCCCATGGAGCCGCACGCCTCCACGGCCTGGTGGACCGACGGCGACCTGAACGTCCACGACTCGAACCAAGGGTCCACCACCGTGCGGAACGTCCTCGCCGCGTTGTTCGCAGTGCCCCGGGAGCGGGTCACCGTCCACGCCGCCCACGTCGGCGGCGGGTTCGGCTCCAAGGGCACCCCGCGCCCCCAGGTCGTCCTCGCGGTCATGGCGGCGCGGCACACCGGACGTCCCGTCAAGCTCGCCCTGCCCCGCCGTCACCTGCCCGCCGTCGTCGGCCACCGCGCCCCCACCGTCCAGCGCGTCCGCATCGGCGCGGACGCCCGCGGCGTGATCCGCGCCCTCGCCCACGAGGTCACCACGCAGACCTCGACGGTCAAGGAGTTCGTGGAGCAGGCCGCCGTCCCCGCCCGCGTCATGTACACCTCTCCGCACAGCCGCACGACCCACCGCGTGGTGGCCCTCGACGTCCCCACCCCGTCGTGGATGCGCGCCCCCGGCGAGGCGTCCGGCATGTACGCCCTCGAAGCCGCCATGGACGAACTCGCCGTCGCCACCGGCCTCGATCCCGTCGAACTCCGCCTTCGCAACGAACCGGCCCTCGAACCCGACAGCGGTCGGCCGTTCAGCAGCAGGAACCTCGTCGGCTGCCTCCAGGAGGGCGCTCGGCTCTTCGGCTGGGAGGGGCGCGATCCCCGGCCGGGCGTACGTCGCTCCGGTGACCGTTTCACCGGCACCGGCGTGGCCTCGGCCACCTACCCGTACCTCCTCGGCCCGTCGAAGGCGACCGCCCGCGCCGCATCCGACGGCACGCACGTCGTGCGGGTCGACGCCACCGACATCGGCACCGGGGCGCGCACCGTCCTCGCGCAGATCGCCGCCGACGCGCTCCGCGTCCCCCTGGACTCGGTCCGGGTGGAGATCGGCAGCAGTGCCCTGCCCGCCGCCCCGCTCGCGGGCGGCTCCTCGGGAACCGCGTCCTGGGGCTGGGCCGTCCACCGGGCCTGCACCGGGCTGGCCGAGCGGCTGCGCGCCCACTCCGGCCCGCTGCCGTCCGAGGGCCTGACCGTACGGGCCGACACCGCGGAGGAGGCGGGGAAGGAGTCTCCGTACGCCCGGCACGCCTTCGGCGCCCACTTCGCGGAGGTCGAGGTGGACGCGGTGACCGGCGAGGTGCGGGTGCGCCGACTGCTCGGCGTCTTCGCCGCCGGCCGGATCCTCAACCCGCGGACCGCCCGCTCCCAGTTCATCGGGGGCATGACCATGGGCATCGGCATGGCGCTGACCGAGGGCAGCACCCTCGACACCCGGTCCGGCGAGTTCGTGGAGCGGGACCTCGCCTCGTACCACGTCCCCGTCAACGCCGACGTGCCCTCCCTGGAGGCGCACTGGCTGGACGAGGAGGATCCCCACCTCAATCCCATGGGCAGCAAGGGCATCGGGGAGATCGGCATCGTCGGCACGGCGGCCGCGGTGGCGAACGCCGTGCACCACGCCGTGGGCGCCCGCCTGCGCGAGCTGCCCCTGACACCGGACCGCCTGCTGCCGCACCTGCGCGGCCTGTCGGGCTGACCGGCCCGCCGGACCGCGGCGGCGCTCGCACTCCCCCGTGAGCCCGGCGCGGGAAGATGGGCGGATCGGCGGACGGCGCGGCGGCTCGGGGCGATGGTTTCGGGCATATCCGCCGGGCCCGGGTCCCGCGGCAACCGCTCTCCGGGCGGGTGCCGACCGGCAGGGCCGGTGCCGTCCGCGCGAGTGCGGAATCGTTGCTTCCGGGCATCGGGGCCCCGCGCCCTCCAGCCCGCCCCCGGAAACACCGGAGGGCGAAAAGAACCTATTCTTATCAATACCCCTCGCGCGCCCCCTTTCTGCGCTGTCCAAAAAGCGCCGCCCTCTCATTCACGACCCCTCATGTCCGCTGCTACTGTGCGAACTCCTCATTCGGATGTGATGGAGATTCCCCGCATGGAAGATCGACCCGATACGGGGTCGCTGTCGGCGAATTCATGGACCATCGGCGCGTCCGCCCGCGAGTGTCTCCGTTATGCCGCGTACCCGATCCTGCTCCTGTCCGCGGTCTGGCTCTTCACCTCGGTCCTGCACTTCGGCTGGGACCGCGGCCGGGCCGTCCAGTTCTTCCTCATCGGCACCATCGCCTATCTCGCGGCACTGGAGCGGCTGATCCCGCACCGGACCGACTGGCACCCCAGCGGCCCGGAACTGTGCTGGTACGCGGCATATTTCGGGTTCACCATGGTCGGCGCCGTGCTCGGCAAGTCGGTCGTCACGGCCGTCCTGGCCGCGACCCCCCTCACGGGGCCGGAGCTGCCGCTCGGGGCGGAGCTGCCCCTCGCCCTGCTGGCCTCCTCGCTGGCCGGCTACCTCGCCCACCGCTGGGCGCATTCCAATCGACTGCTGTGGAAGGTGCACGGAATCCATCACGTCCCGGGAAAAGTGAATGTCGCCAACAACGGCGTCAACCACCTCCTGGACGTCGCCTTCAAGCAGGGCACCGTCCAATTGACACTGGGATTTCTCGGATTCTCCGCCGACTGCCTTTTCGCAGTGGCGCTCTTCACCCTTGTCCAGGGTTATTTCGTGCACGCGAACGTGGACGTCCGGCTCGGTCCGCTCCACCACGTCCTGGCCACTCCCGAGCAGCACCGGCTGCACCACAGCGCGGACCTGGCCGAGGCCGGTCACTTCGGCGTGGACCTCTCGGTCTGGGACCGCCTCTTCGGCAGCTTCACCTGGAGACCGGACCGCCGCCCCGCGATCGTCGGCGTCAAGGACCCCGCCGCGTTCCCGGAGACCGGCTCGATCGTCGCCAGCCTGCTCCACCCCGTGCGCCGCCCGCCCCGCACCGCGTAGTCCCCCGTACCGCGCGCACCCGCTCGGTACCGCGCACCTCCCCGCCCCGTACCGCGCCGCACCGGCGTCGTGCCCCCACACGCCCCGCCCGGCTCGTACCGAGGCGTCGCCCCCCACCGGATTGGACCATGACGGACTCCCCCAGCTCCGCCCACCACGACAAGGTCGCCATCATCGGCATCGGCTGCCGGCTCCCCGGACACGCGGGGGACCACCGGTCCTTCTGGCGCAATCTGATCGAAGGCCGGGACTGTCTCGTGCCCACCCCGGCGGACCGGTACGACATCACGACCCTCGGCAGCCGCGACCGGGCCAAGCCGGGCCGGCTGACCGGCGGCCGGGGCGGCTACATCGACGGCTTCGACGAGTTCGACCCCCACTTCTTCGGGATCAGTCCGCGCGAGGCCGAGCACATGGACCCGCAGCAGCGCAAGCTCCTGGAGGTGTCCTGGGAGGCGCTGGAGGACGGCGGGCAGCGGCCCGCCGAACTGGCCGGGCGGGACGTCGGCGTCTTCATCGGCGCCTTCACCCTCGACTACAAGATCCTGCAGTTCGCCGACCTCGGCTTCGAGACGCTGGCCGCGCACACCGCGACCGGCACGATGATGACGATGGTCTCGAACCGCATCTCGCACTGCCTCGACCTCCGCGGCCCCAGCGTCTCCATCGACACGGCGTGCAGCTCCTCCCTGGTCGCGGTCCACCTGGCCTGCCAGAGCCTGCGGCGCGGCGAGAGCGAACTCGCCCTGGCCGGAGGCACCCTGCTGCACCTCGCGCCGCAGTACACCATCGCCGAGACCAAGGGCGGCTTCCTCTCCCCCGACGGACGCTCCCGCGCCTTCGACGCCTCCGCCGACGGTTACGTACGGGCCGAGGGCGTCGGCGTCGTGGCGCTCAAGCGCCTCTCGGACGCGCTGCGCGACGGCGACCCGGTGCACGCCGTGGTGATCGGCAGCGGGGTGAACCAGGACGGACGGACCAACGGCATCACCGTGCCCAGCGCCGACGCCCAGGCCACGCTCATCGAGCGGGTCTGCGCCGAGGCGGGAGTGTCACCGGGCAGCCTCCAGTACGTCGAGGCGCACGGCACCTCCACCCCCGTCGGCGACCCGATCGAGGCGCGGGCGCTGGGCCGGGTGCTGGCGCAGGGCCGGGTGCCCGGCGCGCGCTGCTACGTCGGCTCGGTCAAGACCAACATCGGGCACACGGAGGCCGCCGCCGGCGTCGCGGGCCTGATCAAGACGGCGCTGGCCCTCCGGCACCGCCGCATCCCACCGCACTTGAACCTCGAACGGCCCAACCCCGCCATCGACTTCGCCGCGCTGCCCTTCGAGATCCCGACCGCACCGGTCGACTGGCCGGAGCACGAGGGACCCGCGCGGGCGGGCGTCAACTCCTTCGGCTTCGGCGGCACCAACGCCCACGTCCTGCTGGAGGAGGCGCCGCCCCGCCCGCCGGAGGAGCCGCACGCGACGGACCGGAGGCCCGCCCGCTCGATCCTCCCGCTGAGCGCCCGGCACGCGTCGGGCCCCGCCGAACTGGCCGCGGGCGTCCGCCGCGAACTCGCCGCCGGAGCGTCCCTCGCGGACGTCGGGCACACCCTGGCCCACCGCCGCCAGCACTTCGAGGAGCGCCTCGCCGTCGTCCACTCCCCCCTCGACCCGCCCGGCTCGCTCGACGAGGTGCTGGCCGCCTGCGAGCGCGGGGAGCAGCACCCCCGCGCCGTGCGGGGCCGCCTCCGGGAGGCCGGGGCGCGGCGGCTGGTGTGGGTGTTCACCGGCATGGGACCGCAGTGGTGGGGCATGGGACGCGGACTCCTCGACGCCGAGCCCGTGTTCCGGGAGGCGGTCGAGCGGTGCGACCGGGAGGTCCGGCGCCAGGCGGGCTGGTCGCTGCTCGACGAGCTGACCCGGCCCGAGGCGGAGTCCCGGATGGCCGAGACCTGGCTCGCCCAGCCCGCCAACTTCGCCGTCCAGGCGGGGCTCGCGGCGCTGTGGGAGCACCGCGGCGTGCGGCCGGACGCCGTCGTCGGGCACAGCACCGGCGAGATCGCGGCCTTCCACCGGGCCGGGGTGTACGGCCTGGAGGACGCCGTCCGGATCGCGCTGGCGCGCAGCGCCCTCCAGCAGCGGCTCGCGGGCACCGGCGCGATGCTGGCGGCGAACCTGTCCGAGGAGGAGGCCGAGCGGCTGGTCCGCCCGCACCGGGACCGGGTGTCGGTCGCCGCCGTGAACGGCCCGGCGTCGGTGACGCTGTCCGGGGACCGGGAGGCCCTCGGGGAGCTCGCCGGGCGGCTGGAGCGGGAGCAGGTCTTCGCCCGGTTCCTCGACGTAGAAGTGCCCTATCACAGCGTGCGGATGGACCCGATCGAGGCCGAGCTGCGCGAGGCGCTGGCCGGGATCGCGCCGCGCGCCGCCGGCCTCCCGCTGTACCTCACCGCCCGCGAGGGGCGTGCGCGGGGGCCGGAGCTGGACGCCGCGTACTGGTGGGAGAACGTCCGGCGGCCGGTCCGGTTCCGTGCCGCGGTCGACCGGCTCGTCGACGACGGGTACACGCTGTTCCTGGAGATCGGTCCGCACCCGGTGCTCGGCCACTCGATCCGGGAGTGCCTGGAGGGCCGGGCCGCCGAGGGGGTGACGCTGCCGTCGATCCGGCGCCGGGAGGACGAGCCCGAGCGGTTCGCCCGTTCCCTCGCGGAGCTGTACACGCTGGGTGTCGACGTGGACTGGTCGGTGCTCCAGCCCGTGGGGCGGCCGGTGTCGCTGCCGGGCTACCCGTGGCAGCGGGAGCGGTACTGGGTGGAGCCCGCTCCGGTGGAACAGGTCCGGCTCGGCCGGCTGGACCACCCGCTGCTCGGCCGGCGGACCTCCGCGCTGCAGCCGACCTGGGAGAGCCGCCTGGACACCGAGCGGCTGGCGTACCTGGCCGACCACCGGATCGAGGACAGCACGGTCTTCCCGGCCGCCGGGTACCTGGAGATGGCCGCGCAGGCGGTCCGGGCGCTGACCGGCGGCGACACGGCCACCCTGGCCGACGTCGAGTTCTCCCGGGCCCTGTTCCTGCCCGACGGCGAGGCGAGGACCGTCCAACTGGCCTTCGCAACGGAGGAGTCCGGGTTCACCATCGCCTCCCTCGCCGGGGACGGGACCGGGGCGCCCGACCGTACGGTCCACGCGCGCGGGGTCGTCCGCACCGGGCAGCCCCGCCGGCTCGGGGAACCGCTGGACACGGACGCGGTACGGGCACGGGCGGGGCGCCGGCTCGACCGGGAGGCGTGCTACGGCGAGCTGGCGGCGCTCGGCTACCACTACGGCCCGGCGTTCCGGGCGATCGACGAGGTGTGGACGGCCCCCGGCGAGGCACTGTCGCTGATCCGGCCCACCCCGGGCATGGGCGACGGGGCCGCGGACTGCCACGCGCACCCCGTGCTCCTGGACGCCTGCTTCCAGACCGTGCTCACCGCGACGACGCCGGACGACGGCCGGTCCGCCGGGATCCGGCTGCCCGTCGGCATCGCGGAGCTGCGGCTGGACGCGGTCGGCGACCGGGCCCTGTGGGCACACGCGACGGTGACCGCGGAGAACGAGGGGGAACTGGTCGCCGACCTCGCCCTGTACGCCGAGGACGGGACGCCGCTCGGCCGGATCGGTGGCTTCCGCGCGGCGGCGGTGGACCGGGTGGCCTCCTCGGTGAAGCTCGGCACCATCGACGGCTGGCTGGCCGAGGTGGTCTGGGAGGAGGCGTCCGCCGAGGCGCCGGAGGACGGTGGGACCGCCGAGGGGACCGGGGACGCCCCCGGCGGCTCCCCCGCCCCCGACCTCGTGGTCTTCGCCGACCGGGGCGGGCTCGGGGCGCGGCTGGCCGAGGCGGTCGTGGCGCGCGGCGGGCGGTGCCGGCTGGTCCGCCCGGGGAGCCGTTACCGCAGCGGGGGCCGGCACGCGACCGTACGGCCCGATTCGGCGGCCGATCTGCGCAGGCTGTTCGACGGACTCGGGCCGGGGTTCGGAGCCGTGGTGCATCTGTGGAACCTCGATCTGCCGCCGCTGGACGCGGTCGGCGCGGCGGACCTCGACGGGATCGGCACGCTCGGCGGCTACTCGCTCGTCCCGCTCGCCCAGGTGCTGCCCGAGGCGTGCCCGGAGGGGCGCCTGCACATCGTCACCCGGGGCGCCCAGGCGGTGGTGCCGGGCGAGCCGGTGGAGCCGTTCGGCGCGCCCGCCTGGGGCATCGGACGGGTGCTGCGGCAGCAGGAGCTGACCGGTCACAGCGGCAAGCTGATCGATCTCGACCCGGCCGGGGGCGCCGGCGAGGCCGAGGCGCTGCTGCGCGTGCTCACCGCGGACGACGGCGAGGACGAGGTCGCGCTGCGGTCCGGTCGGCGGCACCTCAGCAGGCTGCGTCCGCCCGCGGGGCTGACCCGTCCCCTGCCGCTGCGGCTGCGCGCGGACGGCGCCTATCTGGTCACGGGCGCGTTCGGGGCGCTGGGGCGGCTGCTCTGCCGCACCCTGGTGCGGCGCGGGGCCCGGCGCCTGGTCCTGCTCGGCCGCACCGGCGTGCCGGAGCGCGGCGCGTGGCGGGGGCTCGATCCGGACGGCCCCGAGGGGCGGCGGGTCGCGTTCCTGCGCGAGCTCGAAGCGCTCGGCGCGGAGGTGCTGGTCGCCGCGGTCGACGTGACCGACGCGGCGGCCGTGGAGGGCTGGCTGGCCGGGCGCCGGGCCGCCGGTCTGCCGCCGGTGCGGGGCGTGTTCCACCTCGCGGGGCAGGTGCGGGACGTCCTGCTGCCGTCGTTGGACCGCGCGGCCTTCGACGCGGGCTACGGGCCGAAGGTGCACGGCGGGTACCTGCTGCACCGGCTGCTGCGCGAGGAGCCGGTCGAGCACTTCGTGCTGTTCGCGTCGATCGCCTCGCTGCTGACCACCGCCGGCCAGGTCAACTACGCGGCCGGGAACGCGTTCCTGGACGCGCTCGCCCATCACCGCCGGGCACTCGGTCTGCCGGCGCTCAGCCTGGACTGGGGGCCGTGGGCCACCGGCATGATCGAGGAGCTCGGGCTGGTCGCCCACTACCGGGACGCGCGCGGGATGAGCTCGCTGGCGCCGGAGGCGGGCATGGCGGTCCTGGAGCGGGTGATCGGGCAGGACCGGGCCCAGTTGCTGGTGGCCACGGTGGTGGACTGGCCGGTCTTCCTGTCCTGGTACCCCACCCCGCCGCCGCTGGTGTCGGCGCTCGCCGCCGCGGCGGCCCGGGAGGTCCCGGCGGGGCGGGGCGGCAGTCTGCTCGACGCGTTCCGCGCCGCCGACGGGCCGGGGCGCACGGCGCTGGTGACCGAGCGGTTCGCGGCCCTCGCGGCGGGTGTGCTGCGGGTGCGGCCGGAGCTGGTCGACGCGGACGCCCGGCTCGGCTCGCTCGGTCTGGACTCGCTGCTCGCGATGGAGCTGCGGGCCCGGGTCCACGCCGAGCTGGGCGTCTCGCTGCCGGTGGTGGCCCTGCTCAGCAACGGGCCGGTGAGCGAGCTGACCGAGCGGCTGCACGCGGGGCTGACCGAGCTCGCGGCGGCCGGGGGTCCGGTGGCGGAGACGGCGGTGGAGACGTTCACCGACGAGGCGTGCCACCCGCTCACCCACAACCAGCAGGCCCTGTGGTTCCTCCGGCAGCTCAACCCGGACGGCTTCGCGTACAACATCGGCGGCGCGGTGGAGGTCCGTGCGGAGCTCGACCCGGAGCTGCTGTTCGATGCCTTCCGGACGCTGATCGCCCGGCATCCGAGCCTGCGCGTCAACATCACCACCGAGGACGGGCGTCCGGTCCAGCGGGTGCGGCCCGAGGCCGTCGCCGACACCGGTCTTCTCGACGTGTCCGGGCTGCCCTGGGACGAGGTCCGCTCCCGACTGGTGGCGGAGTACCGCAGGCCGTACGACCTGGAGCGGGACCCCCTGGTGCGGCTGCGGCTGTTCCGGCGGGGCCCGGACCGCTGGGTGCTGATGAAGGCCGTCCACCACATCGTGTCGGACGCGATCTCCACCTTCACCTTCATCGAGGAGCTGTTCGAGGTCTACCACGGGCTGCGCACCGGCCGTCCGGCGGAGCTGGCCCCGGTCCCGGCCCGCTACCTGGACTTCCTCAACCGTCAGAACCGCTTCCTGGCCGGGCCCGAGGCGCGGCGGATGCTGGAGTACTGGCGGGAGCACCTGCCGCGGGAGGTCCCGGCGCTCGAACTGCCCACCGACCGGCCGCGCCCGCCGGTGCAGACCGACAACGGCGCCTCCGAGTTCTTCCAGCTCGACGAGGAGCTCAGCGCCCGGGTGCACGCGCTGGCCCGGGAGCACAACGTCACCGTGTACACGGTGCTGCTCGCCGCGTACTACCTGCTGCTGCACCGCTGGTCGGGGCAGGACGAGATCGTGGTCGGCAGCCCCGTCACCGGGCGGACCGAGGAGGAGTTCGCCTCCGTCTACGGCTACTTCGTCAATCCGCTGCCGCTGCACGTGAGCCTGGCCGGGGAGCCGTCGGTGGCCGAACTGCTGGGCCGGGTGCGGGACGCGGTCCTCGGGGGCCTCGACAACCAGGAGTACCCGTTCGTGCTGCTCGTGGAGCAGTTGGGCCTCCAGCACGACCCGAGCCGCTCGGCGGTCTTCCAGGCGATGTTCATCCTGCTCACCCACAAGGTGGCCGTGGAGCGCTTCGGATACGCGCTGGAGTACATCGAACTGCCCGAGGAAGAAGGACAGTTCGACGTCACGCTCTCCGCGTACGAGGACCGCTCCGACGGGCGCTTCCACTGCGTGCTGAAGTACAACACCGACCTGTTCGACGCGGCGACGGTGCGCCGGATGGCCGCGCACTACCGGACCCTCCTCGACGGCCTGACCCGCGCGGAGGGCGGGCGTCCGGCGGGACGGCTGCCGATGCTGGAGGCCGGCGAACGGGAGCGCGTCGTCACCGGGTTCGGCGGCGCCGGCCGGCGGATCGACCACGACGTGCCGGTGCACGAGCTGATCGGGAAGATCGCCGCGCAGTTCCCCGAGACGGTCGCGGTGTCCGTACCGGGCGGGCGGCGGCTCGGCTACCGGGAGCTGGACCGGCGCTCGCGACGCGTGGCGGCCTCGCTGCGCGAACGCGGCGTCGGCGACGGGACGGTGGTGGCGGTGCGCCTCGCGAAGTCGCCGGAGCTGGTGATCGCGCTGCTCGCGGTGTTGCGGGCCGGGGGCGCGTACCTGCCGCTGGACCCGGACCACCCGGCGGAGCGGCTGGCCGAGCTGATGGAGAACGCCGGGGCCACGCTGGTCCTGACCGACGGGCGGCCGGGCGAGACGGTCCTGCTGCCGGGGCGGCCGGTCACCCTCGACGAGCTGGACCGGCCGGGTGCCGAGGAGCGGCCGGAGCCGGCCGTGGGCCTCGACCGGACGGCGTACGTGATCCACACCTCGGGCTCCACCGGCCGCCCCAAGGCGGTGCGGGTCAGCCACCGCAGCCTGGCCTCGGTGTTCGTCGCCTGGCAGCGGGAGTACCGGCTGGACACCGACGTCCGGGTGCACCTGCAGATGGCGGGCGTCTCCTTCGACGTGTTCACCGGGGACCTGGTCCGGGCGTTGTGCTCGGGCGGGACGCTGGTCCTCGTCGACCGGGACCTCCTCCTCGACACCGCGCGGCTCTACCGGACCATGCGCGCGGAGGGCGTGGACTGCGGCGAGTTCGTGCCGTCGGTGGCGCGCGGGCTGCTGGCGCACTGCGAGCGGGAGGGCCTGGACCTGGGGTTCATGCGCCTGGTGATCGTCGGCTCGGACGCCTGGCGGGTGGGCGAGCACCGGAGGCTCGTCGCGCTGTGCGGGCCGGGCACCCGGGTGGTCAACTCGTACGGGCTGACCGAGGCCACCATCGACAGCGCCTACTACGAGGGGTCGGCCGAGGGGCTGGAGCCGGGCCGGATGGTGCCGGTCGGCCGGCCGCTGCCCAACAGCGAGCTGTACGTCCTCGACCGGCACGGCGAACCGGTGCCGCCGGGGGTGGCCGGTGAGCTGTGGATCGGCGGCGCCGGCGTCGCCGACGGTTACCTGGGCGATCCGGAGCGGACGGCCGAACGGTTCGTGACCCTCGCACCGGGCGGCGAGCCCGTGCGGCTGTACCGGACGGGTGACCTCGGGCACTGGGACGCGGAGGGGGTGCTGCACCTGCTCGGGCGGGCCGACGGCCAGGTGAAGGTGCGCGGCCACCGGGTGGAGACCGGGGAGGTCGAGGCGCGGCTGGCCGCCCGGCCCGAGCTGGCCCAGGTGTGCGTGACGGTACGGCGGGACGAGACGGGCGAGAACGTGCTGTGCGCCTACTGCGTGCCCGTGCCGGGCGCGGTGGCCGACGCCCGGGAGCTGCGCCGCCACCTCGCGGAGCAGTTGCCGACGTATCTGATCCCGGCGCACTTCACGGAGCTGTCCGCGCTGCCGCTGACCGCGAACGGCAAGGTCGATCCGGGCGCGCTGCCGGAACCGCGCGCGGAGGCGGGACCGGAGCGGTACGAGCCGCCGGTGACGCTGTACGAGACGCGGATGGCGGCGCACTGGCGGTCGCTGCTCGGGCTGGAGCGGCCGGGGCTGCGGGACGACTTCTTCGAGGCGGGCGGCAGTTCGATCAAGCTGATCGAACTGATCCACCACCTGCGGACCGAGTTCAACGCGTCCGTGCCGGTCGGGCGGCTGTTCCGGACCAGCACCCTGCACGGCATGGCCCGCACCCTGGAGGACGTCGTCACCGGGCGCCTGCCCGGCGCCGAGCCGTACCTGTGGTTCAACCCGGGCGCGGACCCCGCGGCGACGGTGTTCTGCCTGCCGCCCGCGGGCGGGCACGGGCTGGTGTACCGGCAGCTCGCGGCGCGGCTGCCCGAGCACCGCTTCGCGGGGTTCAACTACCTGTCGAGTCCGGACAAGGCGGCCCGGTACGCCGACCTGGCGGAGGAGCTGCACCCGGGCGGGCCGTACACGCTGTTCGGCTACTCCCTCGGCGGCAACCTCGCTTTCGAGATCGCCGGGGAGCTGGAGCGGCGGGGCAGGGTGGTGGACCTCGTGCTGATCATGGACTCGTACCGGATCGCCGAGGCCGTCGCCCTCGGCGAGGAGCACCTGGCCGGATTCGAGGCGGAGCTCGCGGAACACCTGCGGCGGCACACCGGTTCCGAGATCGTCGCCCGGGAGACCGTGGAGCAGGCCCGCGAGTACCTGGCGCACTGCGGTGCCCATCCGTCGCTGGGTGTGCTCGGCGCTCCGATCGCGGTGATCTCCGACCAGGACAAGCTGCTCCGCTTCGCGGCGGACGAGCCCGGCGGCTGGCACGGCGTCACCGCCGGCGGGTGCACCGTGCTCGAAGGGCACGGACGGCACGCCGAGATGCTCGACGGTCCGTTCCTCGACGGGAACGCGGAACTGGTCCGGACGCTGCTGGCGGGAGGTGCCGCGGATGGGCGTGCGTGACGGCGGGCCCCACTGGGAGGCCCGGCCTCCCGGCGGGCGGCCCCGGGTGATCATCATCGGCGCGGGCATGTCGGGTCTGGCCGCCGGCTGCTACGCGCAGATGAGCGGACTGGAGAGCCGGATCTTCGAGAAGCACGTGCTGCCGGGGGGCTGCTGCACCGCCTGGGCCCGTCAGGGCTACCTCTTCGACTACTGCATCGACTGGCTGATCGGCACGGCACCCGGGACCGGGGCGAACGAGGTGTGGCGCGAGCTCGGGGCGCTGGACGGGAAGCGGATCACCCTGTTCGACCAGTTCAACCGGGTGGTGACCGAGGACGGCCGGTCCGTCACCTTCTACAACGACCCGGACCGGCTGCGGGAGCACCTGCTGGAGCTCTCGCCCGGCGACGCGCGCCCGATCCGGGCGTTCTGCCGGGACCTCGAGCGCTTCGCGGGGCTGGATCTGCGGTGGGAGCTGAAGCCGCCGCCGCTGAAGTCGCCGTCGGAGAAGGCGCGGACGCTGCTCGCGATCCTGCCGGCGTTCCGGCTGTACTGGCGCACCGCGGCCACGCCCATGCGCCGGTTCGCGGACCGCTTCGAGGACCCGCTGCTGCGCCGGGCGTTCCCGAACGTGTTCCTCCAGGAGCTGACCGGCTTCCCGCTGCTCCCCTTCCTCTTCACGATGTCCTGCGCCTCCAACGGCAACGCGGGCTTCCCGGAGGGCGGTTCGCTGGGTCTGGCCCGGTCGGTGGAGGAGCGGTACACGGGGCTCGGCGGGCACATCGGCTACCGCGCCCGGGTGGAGCGGATCCTCGTCGAGGACGGGCGGGCGGTCGGCGTGCGCCTGCGGGACGGGCAGGAGCACTTCGCCGACCACGTGATCGCCGCCTGCGACGGGCCGACGGTGCTGGACCGGCTGCTGGAGGGGCGGTGGAGCAGCCCGCGCACCGAGCGGCTGTACAAGGAGCTGCTGGACCGGCCGGACAACCTGTACCCGGCGGTGGTCTCCGCGTTCGTCGGGATCGACGGCCCGCTGCCCCCCGGTGAGCCGCACAGCACCACGTACCTCCTCGGGCCGGAGCGGGGTGCGGCGCTGCCGGGGAGCCTCCAGCACAGCCTGGTGGTGCAGCGGCGGTCCGACTACGCCGACGGCTTCGCGCCGGCCGGGAAGTCGGTGCTGCACTGCACGTACTTCACCGACCACCGGTCCTGGCAGGAGCTGCGGAAGGCGGACCGGCGGGCGTACCGGCAGCGCAAGCAGGAGGTCGTCGACTTCCTGAGGGGCTTCCTGGCCGAGCGCCACCCGGGCCTCGCGGAGCGGATCGAGCTGGTGGACGTGGCGACACCGGCGACGACGGAGCGGTACACCGGCAACACCTACGGCAGCATCCTGGCCTGGAAGGCGTTCTCCGAGGCCGACGACGTGTCGACCGCGCTGGTGGACCGGGACCGGATGCGGCTGCCGGGGCTGAGCGGCTTCTCGATGGCCGGTCAGTGGACCGGGATGGGCGGCCTGATCCGGGCCGCGACCAGCGGCCGGTACGCGGTCCAGTTCCTGTGCGACGAGCTGGGCCGGGAGTTCCGGGCCTGGCCGAGCGAGGGTGCCGGGCCGTGGCATCCCGGGAAGCTGGGCCGGCTGCCACGACTCGAACAGCGGGACGACACCCGGAAGGCGGCGGTGGCCGAATGACCAGAAGGACCATGCTGATCGTCGGCGGAGGGCTCGGCGGGCTCTCCACCGGCTGCTACGCCCAGATGAACGGCTATCGCAGCCGGGTGCTGGAGATGCACGAGATCCCGGGCGGCTCCTGCACGGCCTGGGACCGGGGCGACTTCACCCTCGACTGCTGCGTGAGCTGGCTGCTCGGCAGCGGGCCGGGCAACGAGATGCACCAGATCTGGCTGGAGCTCGGCGCGCTCCAGGGCAAGCGGATGCGCAACTTCGACGTGTTCAACACGGTGCGCGGCCGGGACGGGCGGGCGGTCCGCTTCTACTCCGACCCGGACCGCCTCGAAGCGCACCTGCTCGCCCTCTCCCCCGGCGACGCCCGGGTGATCCGCGACTTCTGCGCCGGACTGCGGACCTTCCGCAAGGCGCTGGCCCGCTACCCCTTCCTCACCCCGGTCGGGCTCATGGGCCGCCTGGAGCGCTGGCGGATGCTGGCGTCCTTCGTCCCCTACTTCAACGTGATCCGGCGCTCCATCGGCACGCTGATGCGCGACTACTCGGAGCGCTTCCAGGACCCGCTGCTGCGCGAGGCGTTCAACTTCATCCTGTACGAGAAGCATCCCAACTTCCCCGTGCTGCCTTTCTACTTCCAGCTCGCGGCGCACGCCGACGCCTCGGCCGGTGTGCCCGAGGGCGGCTCGCTGGGCCTGGCCCGCTCGGTCGAGGAGCGCTACCGGAGGCTCGGCGGCGAGGTCACGTACAACGCCCGGGTCGTGGAGATCCTGGTGGAGGACCACCGGGCGGCCGGGGTCCGGCTGAGCGACGGGACGGAGCTGCGGGCGGACATCGTGGTCTCCGCCTGTGACGGGCGCACCACCTTCCTCGACCTGCTGAAGGGCCGCTACCTCACCGACGCGTACCGGGAGCTGTACACCCGGACCATCACGGAACCCGGCATGGTCTTCCCGGGCTACCTGACGGTCTTCCTGGGGCTGCGCCGGCCCTTCCCGGACGGGGAGCCCTGCACCACGTACCTCCTGGAGGACGCGGTCGCGCAGCGGCTCACCGGCATCCGGCACCCCAGCGTCAACGTGCAGTTCCGCAGCCGCCACTACCCGGAGCTGTCGCCGCCGGGCACCTCCGTGGTGTACGCGACGTACTTCTGCGACATCGCGCCGTGGCGGGAGCTGAGCACCGGTCCGGAGCGGTCCACCCGGATCCGCCGGGGCGAGGAGCTGCACACGCTGCCGGTCGGGCGCGGACGCGAGTACCAGCGGGCCAAGCGGCAGGCGCGGGACGCGATCGTGGACCTCCTCGACGAACGGCACCCCGGGCTGCGGGACGCGATCGTGGTGCGGGACGTGTCCACCCCGCTCACCCAGGTCCGCTACACCGGAAGCCACGACGGCACGGTGCTCGGCTGGCAGCCGTTCGTGGACAGCGGCGAGACCGTGGAGAAGGAGGTCAAGCGGCACGGCCCGGGGCTGCCGGGGCTCGCGGACTTCTACCTGTCCGGCGTCTGGGCCACCACCGGCGGCCTGATCCGGGCCGCGGCCTCGGGACGGCACGTCATGCACTTCGTCTGCCGCGACGACGGGCGGCCGTTCACCGCCTCCGTCGACGACAGCGCCCCCCTCCCCGTCCAGCTCATCGAACCCGCAGGAGCGACCCCGTGAAGACCGAGAAGTGGATCGTCAGCGAGCACAACGACGGCGTGCCGGACGTGGACCGGATGTACGTGAAGGTGGTGGAGGACCTCGACACCGATCTGGCCGAGGACGAGATGCTGCTGCGCACGCGGTACGTCTCCGTCGACCCGTACCTCCAGGGGATCGCCCTGGACACCCCGGTGGGCGACCACATGGGCGCCGACTCGATCATGGAGGTGCTGGCGGCCGGACCGCGGGCGATGTTCGGCGTCGGGGACCTCGTGCAGGGCTTCGGCGGCTGGCGCACCCACCTGGTCAGCAACGGCGCCGAGGCGCTGTGGCAGACCGGCACGTTCCCGATGGTCTTCCCCGCGTACCGGAAGCTGGACCCGGCCCACTACGACGAGGCGCTGCCGCTGAGCACCGCGCTCGGCATCCTCGGCGGCGCCGGGATGACCGCGTGGGGCACCCTCACCACCTTCCTGGCCGTACGGCCCGGCGACACGGTCCTGATCAGCGGTGCGTCCGGCGCGATCGGCACGCTGGTCGGGCAGCTGGCGAAGCGGGCGGGGGCGCGGGTGGTGGGCACGACCGGTTCGCCGGAGAAGGCGGCGCGGCTGGCGGCGCTCGGCTTCGACGCCGTCGTCGTCTTCCGGCACGGCGGGGACCCGGCGCAGCTCCGCGAGGACCTGGCGAAGGCGGCTCCCGGCGGCGTGGACCGGTACTTCGACAACCTCGGCGGGGTCATGACCGACACCGTCTTCACGATGCTCACCGTGGACAGCCGGGTCGCGGTGTGCTGGCAGTGGTCGAGCCAGGTCGGCGGCGAGTGGACCGGGCCCCGGCTGCTGCCGTACATCATGTTCCCGCGCACGACGATCCGCGGGATCTTCGCGCTGGAGTGGTTCACCGAGGACAACTGGGCGGCGCTGCACGCGGAGCTGGGTCCGCTGGTGCGCGCCGGCGAGATCCGCTACCAGCAGACCGTGCACCGCGGCTTCGACTCCATCCCCGCCGCCTACCGCAGCCTGTACACCGACCGCGCGGCGTCCTTCGGCAAGGTGCTGGTCGAGCTGTGAGGCGCGGCCACACCCGGGCGCTCACGGAGGGGCCGAGCCCGGCCGACGCGCACGAGCCGGTCCTGCCGTACCCCGACGGCTGGTTCTCGGTGGCCTTCTCCTCGGAGGTGGTGCGGGGGACGCTGCTGACCCGGCCGCTCCAGGGCGAGGACGTGGTGCTCTACCGGCTCCGCAGCGGCGAGGTGCGGGCGGTCCGCCCGTACTGCCCGCACCTGGGGGCGCACCTCGGGCTCGGCGCGCTGGAGGGCGACGAACTGCTGTGTCCCTTCCACCGCTTCGCCTTCGGCCCGGACGGGGCCTGCACGCGGACGGGGTACGGCACGCCCCCGCCGCCGTCCTCGGACCTGACCCTGCTGCCGGTGCGCGAGGTCGACGGTGCCGTCTTCGTGTGGCGGCACCACGACGGACGGGCGCCGGACTGGGAGCCCACGCCCTGGCACACGCTCGGGACGCGGGCGCCGCGGCTGGCGGCGTGGGAGATGGCGGGGCACAGCCAGGACGTGGTCGAGAACACGGTGGACATCGGGCACTTCACGCCGCTGCACGGCTGGGGCGCGTCGGAAGTGGCCGAGCCGGCGGTCTTCGAGGGGCGGTCCTTCCGGATCTCGGTGCGCTCCGAGGAGCGGGTGCCGCTGCTGGGCGCGAGTCCGCTGGAGGTGACGCTGGAGGGCAACGGGATCAGCCGGGTGCACGTGTGCACGGCGCTCCCCCGGTTCGGGGTGCGCACCTGTGCCGTGTACACGACCACGATGATCGCGCCCGCGGCTTTCCAGCTGCGCCAGACGAGCCGCTTCGAGGTGGCCGGGCCGGCCTCGCTCCCGGCCCCGCTGGCCCGCTGGGTGAGCGGCTCGGCGCACCGGCTGCTGGCGGGTGTGATGTTCCGGGGCAACTGCGCTTTCGTGTCGCAGGACTTCCCGGTCTGGTCGACGAAGCGGTACGTGTCCCCGCCCCGGCTGGCCCGCGGCGACGGCCCGATCGGCCCGTTCCGCCACTGGGCCCGGCAGTTCTATCCGCCGGACCGGCTGCGGGCGCAGGTGCCGTCGTCGGCGGCGCGGAGGGCGGCGGGGGAGGCGGAGAGCAGGGTGACGTAGTCCGGTCGCTCCGGGAAGCGGGGGCGGGGGCCGGCCGTAGGCGGTGTTCCGCCGGGCGAGGGCGGTGCGGTGCCGGGTGTCGTGGAGCAGGGTGGTGATCCTGGTGGCGGCCGGGTGCGGCGTCGGGCGGACGCGCAGGACGCGGTCCACCCGCAAAGGCTCTCCCGCGCGTCCCGGCGCCCCCATCGGCGCGACCGGCGGTGCGGCGGGGCCGTGCGGACGTGCACGGTCCCGGCGCACCGCGGCCCGGTGTCAGCGCCTGAGCCCCCTCAGGTACGTCGCGAACTTCTCCAGGCCGTCGATGTTGCGCGGCCCGCTGATGCCCTCGTTGTAGTCGAGGACGAAGAAGTTGTCCTTCTTGACGGCGGGCAGCCCCTTCGTGTGGGGGGACGTCCTCAGGAAGTCGATCTTCTTCCGGGCGGGCAGGTCCCCGTAGTCGAGAACGATGATGACCTCGGGCTCGGCCTCGGCGACGGCCTCCCAGTTCACCTGCGTCCACCGCTGGTCGAGGTCGCCGAAGACGTTCCTGCCGCCGGCGGCCTTGATGATGTCGTCGGGCGGGACCTGGTTGCCCGCCGTGAAGGGCTGGTCGGTGCCCGAGTCGTAGAGGAAGACCGGCAGCGGATCGCCCTGGGGCGCCCGGGCCTTGACGGCCTCCACCCTCTTCTTCAGCCCGCCGACGACCTCGTCGGCCTTCTTCTCGACCCGGAAGATCCGGCCCAGGCGCTCGAGGTCGGTGTAGAGCGCTTCGAACGGCGTGAGCTTCTCCGGGTACCCGGGGTAGTTGTAGCAGCTCTCGCCGTGCATGAAGCTCTGGATGCCGAGCTTGTCCAGGATCTCCGGGGTGATGCCCCGCTCGTCCTTGAAGCCCGACTTCCAGCCGGCCAGGACGAAGTCGGACTTGGCCTCGACCACGATCTCCTTGTTGAGGAGGTCGTCGCTGAGCATCTTCACCTTGGCGTAGTCGGCCGCCCACGGGGACTCCGTCACCGGCGGGTTCGCCGGCGGCATCACGTAGCCGTGCACGTGGTCGACCAGTCCGAGGCTGAACAGCTTGTCGGCGCTTCCGCCTTCGTAGGCCACGGCGCGCCGGGGGACGGTGTATTCGACCGGCTCGCCGCACCGGTTGACGGTGACCTTCGCGGACGCCTCGGCGTCCGTCTCCACGTCGGCGCCGCAGCCGCTGAGCAGCAGGGCGGCCGAGAGCACGGAGCCGAGGGCGGCACACTGCCGCGCCGAGTGGGGAGATCGAGTCATGGACATGCTTGCGGTGCCTTTCACAGGGAGGGGTCGAGCGAGTACAGCAACTGCGGGTCACCCGTCAGCGGGTGGGAGACGACGCTGGCCCTGACGCCGAACACGTCGTGGACGAGGTCCTCGGTGAGGACCTCTTCGGGTGTGCCGGCGGTGACGAGGCGGCCGTCGCGGAGGACCCCGATGCGGTCGCAGGCGGACGCGGCGAGGTTGAGGTCGTGCAGCACGACCAGGACGGTGAGCCCCGAGCCGCGCAGGAGCGAGAGCAGTTCGACCTGGTGGCGTACGTCGAGGTGGTTCGTCGGCTCGTCAAGGACCAGGATCGCGGGCTCCTGGACGAGCGCCCTGGCCAGCAGGACGCGCTGGCGCTCTCCGCCCGAGAGCGTGAGGACCCCGCGCCGGGCGAGGTGGCGGATGTCGAGCCGGTCCATGGCCCGTTCGCACAGCTCCCGCTCCCGGCGGCTGAGCGCCTGGTTGCCCCGGAGGTGCGGGGTGCGGCCGAGGGCGATGACCTCTTCGACCGTGAAGTCGAGTTCGAGGGCGCCGTCCTGGGTCATGGCCGCGACGACCTGCGCGGAGCGGCGCACCGTCAGGCGGGAGAGGTCCTTCCCGTCCACCCGGACGGTCCCGGAGCTGGGGCGCAGCGCACGGTACACGCATCTGAGGGCGGTGGACTTGCCGCTTCCGTTCGGTCCGACCAGGCCCACCACCTGGCCGCTTCCCACGTCCAGGGACAGGTCGCGCACCAGGCTCCGGCCGTCGGTGACGACGGAGAGTCCGTCGAGTCGGAGTTCCATCTCAGCGGCCTCCGAACATGTAGCCCCTGCGGCGCATCAGCAGGACGAACACCGGCACCCCGACGAGGGCGGTGATGACGCCCAGGGGCAGTTCGCGCGGTGCCACCAGCGTCCGGGACACCAGGTCGACCCAGACCATGAAGATCGCTCCGGCGAGGGGCGCCACGGCCAGCACCCGCGCGTGCGTGGCGCCGACGACCATGCGCACCACGTGCGGCATGACCAGTCCGACGAAGGCGATGGCACCGCTGACGGCGACCATCACCCCGGTCACGAGCGAGACCAGGACGAGCAGGGCCTTGCGGTGCCGGTCGGGGCCGACGCCCAGGCTCGCGGCCGTCTCGTCGCCGAGCGCCAGGACGTCCAGTGCCCGGCCGTACCGGTACAGCAGGGCGAGGCCGAGCAGGACGACCGCGGACACGACAGGGAGCGCGCCCCAGTTCGCGGCGCCGAAACTGCCCATGGTCCAGTACAGGACCATGCTGGTCGCCTCGCTGTCCGGCGCGAAGTAGATCAGCAGGCTCATCACCGCTTGGAGTCCCAGCGACACGGCGACGCCCGTCAGGACGAGACGCAGCGGCGAGAGCGAACCCCGGCCGGAGGAGGCGGCGTAGACGAGGACCGACGCGACCAGGGCCCCGACGAAGGCGCCGGCCGACACCGCGTAGACGCCCAGCGCCGCCAGCCCTCCGGTGACCGTGACGGCGACGGCACCGGCGGAGGCGCCCGAGGAGACGCCGAGCACGAAGGGGTCGGCGAGCGCGTTGCGCACCATGGCCTGGATGGCCACGCCGATGGCGCTCAGCCCGGCCCCCACGAGCGCCGCGAGCAGCACCCGCGGCGTACGGATCTCCCAGATGATCTGATAGGTGGTCACGTCGTCCGCGGCGACGCGACCGCCGCTCACGGCCGCCCACAGGTACCGGGCGGTGTCCCCCGGCGTGATGACGGCGGCCCCCAGACCGATGGCCACCACGATCGAGACGAGAAGAACGACGAAGAGGCCGGCGCAGGCGAGCGCCAGACCCTTGCGGGAAGCGAGCCGGCCCTTCACCCCTCCCGGGGGTTCGGGAGGCATCTCGTCTGGCGGCGTATCGGCGGCGCTGCTCGCCGAGGGCGCGGTGATCGCTGGCGGTGACATAGGACTCGGCCTTCCGGATCGAACGGGACGTGCGGGTCGGGCGGATGACGTCCGCCCGTGGGCGGGATCTGACTCGGAGCAGGTCGATCGGCAGGGTCATGCCGTCGATGGAGCGGGCGGAGGGAAGCCGTCCCCCGCGTCTTCCTGGCCCTCGCGGGGCGCGGGGGCCGGGCTCGCGCCCCGGGCGACCGACCGCGCGAGGGGTCGGGGCCCGGCGTGCGCCGAGGGCACGCGTGGCGCTCCGCGAGGGACCCGGGGCCCTTTCCCGACCCGCGCCGGACGGGCCCCTCGGACTCCTGTCCGGGGTTGGCGGATCGAGCGTATATGAAAACGATAATCACTACTACCCCCTCCCTCCGAGGGGGTGCCGGCCGCGCAACGGCAGGCGGTCGCGAGCTCGCATCGAAGCCGCCATCAGGGGTGCGCGCACCTTGAAAGCCCATCAGTCGGTGTTGACAATCATTTTCATCATGTCTCATGCTGCTCGGGCCCCACACCTTTCACTCCGTCCGGCGGCGTGGTGCGGGGTCCACTCCAGGTGATCCCCCGGGGAGCAGCGTGTCCGTCCTTCGCAGCCGCCGGGCGTCAGCCGCCCCCACCGGGGACGTCGGCGCTCCCCCGTGAAGCCGGCTCCGCCGTTCCGCACGGGCGAAGGAGCCGCACGCCTCCGGCGACGGCCGGCCCCGCCGCTCCGGCCGTGCTCCGCTCCCCGCCCCCGACTTCCCTTCCCGTCCGACCCGCAGAGGATCCATGACCGACCGAACCGCCGACGGCACCCCCACGTCCCGGGACGACGTGCGCGCGCTGCTCGACTCCCTGCCCGACACCCTGCCCCGGGACGAGATCCTGGCCCTCAACAGCGGCTCCGGGTCCGACATCCACACCGAGCGGACGTACGACTACAACGGCTGGACCTTCACCCTGCCGCCCGGGGTGTTCAGGCCAGGCGACACCAGCCGCATCGTCCACGACCGCCTCCTGGACGGCACGATCCCCGTCGAGGGCCGCTCCTACGCGGCGATGGGCGTCGGCCTCGGCGTCGAGGCCGTGATCGCCGGCACCCTCGGGGCGCGCGAGATCCACGCGGTCGACGTCCATCCGGACAGCGTGGCCACCGCCGCCGCCCACTACGAGCGCATCGTCGGGGACCGGGCCGGCACCGTCTTCCGACCGCTGGTGTCCAACCTCTTCGAGGAGTTCCCGGACTCCTCGCGCCTCGACGTCGTCACCTTCAACCCGCCCGCCGTCAGCGCGCGGACGAGCGACGACCCGACCGTGGTGCGGAACGTCTGCGTGGGCGCCGAGATCGTCACCCGCTTCTTCGACCAGATCGTCACCCGCGACCTGCTCGCCCCGGACGGCGAGATCCACCTGATCGTGTCCAACACGGCCGAGCTCAAGCGCATCGTCGGCCACGGCGTCGACGCCGGCTTCCGTCCCGTCGTGCTGCACCGCCAGACCTGGGAGGGCGACAACTGCCAGGCGTACCTGTTCAAGCTCATCCACCGCGACGCCGCCTGACCGGAAGGACGACCACATGTACGAGCACATAGCCGAGGCCGTCAAGGAACCGGACGTCGTCGCCGTCCCGCCGGGCGCGATCTGTCTCCGCTTCGAGACCATGAAGCTCTACTCGGCGCTCGGCGCCGTACGCCACCTGCTGGAGACCGGGCAGGTAGAGCCGGGCGACACCCTGGTCGACAGCTCCAGCGGCATCTACGCCCACGCCCTGGCCCTGGCCTGCCACCGCTACGGCCTCCGCTGCCACGTCGTCGGCTCCACCACGGTCGACCGCACCCTCCGCGTGCAGCTGGAGGTCCTCGGCGCCACCCTGGAGCAGGTCCGCCCGTCCAAGAACCTGCGCCTCGACCAGAACCTGCGCGTGGAGCGGATCGGCGAACTGCTGCGCGAGAACCCGCACTACCACTGGATGCGGCAGTACCACGACGCCATCCACTACCTCGGCTACCGCGACGTCGCCGACCTCATCCGCAAGGAAGTCCCGGAGGGCCCCCTGTCGCTCGTCGGCGGCGTCGGCACCGGCGCGTCCACCGGCGCCATCGCCACCTACCTGCGCGAGGCCGGCCGGGACGTCGCCCTCGTCGGCGTCCAGCCCTTCGGCAGCGTCACCTTCGGCGCCGAGCACGTCTCCGACCCCGACATGATCATCGCGGGAATCGGCAGCTCCATCCCCTTCCGGAACGTCCGGCACGACCTGTACGACCGCATCCACTGGGTCAACTTCGACTACGCCATGTCCGGCGCCGTCGAACTCCTCCGGGCCAGCGGCATCTTCGCCGGCCTCTCCGCGGGCGCCGCGTACCTCGCGACGCTCTGGGAACGGGAGCGGGACGCCGATCGCACGTACGTCTTCCTCGCCGCCGACACGGGGCACCGCTACGTCGACAGCGCCTACGCCCACCACGCCCGAGCACGGGGGCTCGGTGCCCTGCGACCCCACGAGGTGACCGCGCAGGACGAGCTCAAGCACCCGTGGTCCTCCATGGACTGGCCCCCGGCCGGCGGCCCGCTGCCGCGTGGCGTGCCCGCCCTCGTGGGCGAGCCGGCCTAGGCCGCGTCTTCCGGCTCATGCCGGGCAGCCCTCGCGCCGTGCCCCCGGAACCGGACCGAACCCACCGGCTGATGTTCCCCGGCCTCGCCGTGCACCGCTCGGCCCCGACCGAACGGGACGGGAACGGCGTTCGCCGCTGTCGTGCCTCCGGCCGGCCCTGACTCGCGGGGCTGCCCTGCCGCGCCGACCGCCTGTCCGGCCTCCCGCACCCCCTTCCTCCCCCTCCTGCCGTCCACACCCGAGAAGGAAACAGCCATGCCCTCCGCGCCCCCGCAGTCCGTACCGGAACTCCAGCAGGCCGTCCTCGACGGAGCCTTCGGCCCGCTCCCCGGCGAGCTGACCGTCACCAGCGCCTTCTGGGTCCACCACACCACCCGCCTGGCCGGCAGCCAGGTCACCTACCGGAACCGGTACGTGCTGCTGCGCTCCGGAGACTCCTTCGGCGCCTGCTCCTTCGAGGCCGGCGACGTCGCCCCGGACTTCTGCGCCGACGCCTCCGGGCACACCCTGGACGCACTGATCCGCCACGAGTCCGCTCCGGTGCGCATCGCCGCGCTCGACGCCTACCTCGGACGCGTACGGCCGCACCGCGACGCGGCGGACGCCGAGGCCGTCACCCTGCCGACCGGCGCGCCGAAGGCACGGGCCGAGGCGAGGGACGCGGCCGTCGCGGGGCTCCTCGACATCGCACCGGAGGCCAAGGTGGCGCTGATCGGCGTCGTCAACCCCCTGGTCGCGGCGATACGGGAACGGGGCGGCGTCCCGCTGCCCTGCGACTTCAACCTGCGCACGACCCACTGGGGCGACCCCGTCACCGACGACATGGAGCAGGTGCTGGCGGAGGCCGACGCGGTCGTCGCCACCGGTATGACCCTCGTGAACGGCAGCTTCGACCGGATCGTCGAGCACTGTCGCAAGCAGGAGCTCCCGCTGGTGGTCTACGCCCAGAGCGGCAGCGCCGTCGCGCGGGCCTTCCTGGGCGCCGGCGTGACCGCGCTGTCCGCCGAACCGTTCCCCTTCTCCCAGTTCAGCGCGGACACCACCACGCTGTACCGGTACCGGGCGGCACGGGCATGAGCAGCGAGACCAAGGGCCCGGAGGCGGTCGTGCGGACCGGTGGAACGCGGCCGGAGAACGGGAGCGGTGCGGACGCGGACACGACGTCCGGCACCGCCGCCGTACCCGGCGACCTGGCGATGACCCGCGTCCTGTGGCCCTTCATGCTGGCCTCCGCCGTCGGCCTGGTGCCCTTCACCGTCTACAGCACCTTCCTCGTCCCGATGGCCGAATTCTCCGGCGGCGGCGTCGCCGCCCTGGGGCAGCTGCGCGGCCTCGGCGGCCTGGCCGCCCTCGCGGTGGGGACCGCGCTCGCGCCGCTGCTCGACCGCGTGCGCCGGGAGTGGGCCGCGGCGGGCGGCCTCGCGGTGCTCGCGGTCTCGGCGGCGCTCGGCGCGAGCGGTGATCTCCTGCTGCTCGCCGCGTTCTGCCTGCTGGTCGGCGCCGGCACGGCCGTGCTCAACCCGGCGCTGACCGCCGCCGCGGCCGACCGGTTCGACGACGACGCCGCGGCGGGCCGCGCCGCCACCCTCATCACCGCCACCCAGTCGCTGACCGCCCTGCTCGCCGCGCCGCTCGTGGCCCTGCCCGCCCTGGTGTGGGGCTGGCGCGGCGACCTGTGGGCCGTCGCCGCGCTCTGCGCCGCCCTCGCCCTGTACTTCCTCCTGCGCGGCCGCCGCAAGGCCGGGACGGAGACCGCGGGGACGACGGAGCGGCCCGGCTACCTGGAGTCCTTCCGGCTTCTGGGCACCCTGCCGGGCGTGGTGCCGCTCCTCCTGGTCGCCATGCTCCGCACGGCCGCGTTCATGGGCCACCTCGCCTACCTCGCCGCGTTCTACGACGAACGGTTCGGGCTCGCACCGGAGCCGTTCGCGATCGTGTGGACGCTCAGCGGCACCGCTTTCTTCCTCGGCAACCTGCTCGCCGGACGGCTGCTGAGCTCCGACAGGGCGACGGTCCCGGCGGAACGCCTGATGACGTTCGGGCTGGTCGTGGCACTGGCAGCGCTCGTCGGCGTCTTCTTCGCACCCGCCCTCTGGCTGGCCCTGCCGCTCACGGCCCTGGTCGGCGCCGGGCACGCGACGGTCGCGGCCTGTGTCACCACCCTGCTGGTACGGCGCTGCGGCTCCCTGCGCGGCACGGCGCTGGGCGTCAACGCCGCCGGGATGAGTTTCGGCGTCTTCCTCGGCGCCGGACTGGGCGGTGCCGGCCTGGCCCTCGGCGGCTTCGCCGGCACGGCGGCGGCCCTCGGCGGCCTGACCCTCGCGGCCCTCGTCCTGGCACGCGTCGCGGCCCGCTCCCCGGCTCCCGCCGAGAAGTGACCGGAAGCCCCTGCGAGCCGGGAGCCCGAGACGCGGACGTCCGCGGCGATGCCGTACAGGTGCATGGAGTTCGAGGCGCCGCCCACCGAGGAGTCGTGGGAGATGCCGGGGAAGCCGGAGTCGATCGTGACGGGCCGGTCGCCGCACTCCTTGCGCAGCGCATCCAGTTCGTACCTGGTGCGGCGCACGTTCTCCTGCGCGGTCGCCGCGGCCGCTCCGGCGCCGAGGCGCAGCAGTGCGCGGCGTGGCGGGGCGGGTGCCGATGCCGTGGCGAACTCCTTCTTCCTCAGTACCAGTTGTGGGACTGCCAGAAGGACCACGCCCCGCACGGAGTGCTGTAGCGGGACTTGATGTAGTCGAGTCCCCACTCGATCTGGGTGGCCGGGTCGGTCCGCCAGTCGGGGCCCGCCACGGCCATCTTGTCGCCGGGCAGGGACTGCGGGATGCCGTAGGCGCCGGACGAGGGGTTCGTCGCGTACACCTTCCACGTGCTCTCGCGGATCCAGAGGTTGTCGAGGCAGCCGAACTGGCCGCTCACGGACCAGCCGTGCTCGGCGATCTTCCACTGCGCGGTGATCTTCACGGTACGGGCCACCCGCATCGCGTTCATGGTCGCGGTGCCCGCGACGCCGTCGGCGGACAGGCCGTTCGCCTGCTGCCAGGCCGTCACCTCGGACTTGGTGCCGTCGCCGTACGCGCCGTCGGCCGTGGCGCCGGCCTTGCGCTGCACCTCCTTCACCTTGTCGTGCAGGGCGAGTTCGGTGCGACTGCCGTAGTCGCCGTCCTCGGCGAGCCCGTTGTCGCGCTGGAAGGAGCGGACCGCGGCGGTGGTCTGCGCGCCGTAGACGCCGTCGATCCCTCCGGCCGGCAGATAGCCGATGCCCGCGAGGTTGCGCTGGATCCAGGTGGTGGAGTCCAGGGCGTGCGCGGGGACGGAGGGCGCCAGCACGGCGAGCAGGGCGGCGGCCAGCACGAGCGCCGCCCGGGCGAGCGGTGAGCGGCGCCGGAGGTCCGGCGTTCGGGTGGGTGTCACTCGGAGTCCTCGTCTTCGCGGTGGATCGGGAGCGGCCGAAGTCATGGTGCCGCCGGGGCGGCCGCTCCGGAGCCTCTCGCCGGCGATACGGGACGGGGCCGGGACGCGCGGGACGCCGGGGGTGTGCGGGACGGGACGAGACGGGACGGCTCGCACCACGCGGCCGCCTGTGGCGCAGATCACTCGCACGGGCCCCGGAGGTCTGTGAGCCCCCTGTCTCACCGGGGCTCCGGTGTGACAAAGTCCTGCCGCAGGTAGCGGCAAGTTGTTCATGAACTCCGCTTGAGACAAAGGGAGTTCAACACGGGGGAAGGGCTTCGGATGACTGCTGTCGAGAAGCGGGCCCGGGACGAGCGGCGTCGGCGGGACGCCGAACTCGGGGCCGTCCGCGAACGGGTCCTGGCGGGGATGCGCGGGATCAAGGAGGAATTCGGTCTGAGCTACGGCCGGCTCGCCGAGAAGACGCACTACAGCCGCTCGTCCTGGGAGCGCTTCCTCAACGGGAAGCAGTGGCCGAGCCGCGCCGCCGTCCAGCAGCTCGCGGACGTGGTCGGGCAGGACCCCGCGCCCCTGATCGCCCTCTGGGAACACGCCGAGAGGCTGGCCCGCAGAAACAGACGCGAGGAAACCGGGCCGGAGATCCAGAGGGACCAGGAGCAGGAGCCCGGACCGGGACAGTCGGCAGAGCGGGGAGAGCGAGAGGGGACGGACGGCCCGGGTCAGGAGGGCCGGGGCGAAGGCCGGGGCGAGGGCCGGGGCAGGGCTGCGCCGGGGCAGGGGCAGGAGGAGTCGGCAGGCCGGGGAGACCCCGTACGGGAGAGGGAACCCGTACGGGAGGAGCGGCGCGCGCCGAGTGACGCGCCGGCCTTATCCCAGGGGCACGACGGCGTCGGCGGGTCCGCGCGGGGCGGGGCCGGTCCGGCCGTGCAGGCCGCCGGGGGCGCGGCCGCCGAAGGCGCGGCCGGCCCCGGCGCGCCGGATCCGTACCGTGCCGCCGGGTTCGGACCCGGGCAACGCTCCGCCGGACGGGTGCGGCCGCTCGTCCACATGGCGATCGGCGCGGTCGTGGGCGCCCTGATCGTGATCGCCGTCCTCGGGGTGAGGTCCGATCCGGACGGTGCGCGGTCGGACGCGGGGAAGTCGACCGCGAGCGGGGAGAGTTCGGGGGTGACGGCCCAGGGCGCGGCCGAGCGCACGCCCGGCGCCGAGTCCGACCACCCCCTGCCGGGCTGCTCCGGGGAGTCCTGCCTCGGGCGCGAACCGCAGACGATGAACTGCCAGTGGGACGCGAAGACCGTCCGGCTCCTCTACCTGCGCGGGCTGCGGATCCAGCTCCGGCACAGCGCCGCCTGCCAGGCGGTCTGGGGGCGGCTGGAGAACGGGGCGATCGGCGACGGCGTGATCATCACCGACAAGGGCAGCAGGACGGAGGAGTCCACCATCCGGGTGGACCGCGACACCTACACGCGGATGCTGTCGGTGGCCGAGTACCCCCTTTCGACCATCTCCCTCTGCGGGGTGATCCCGAAGGTCAAGGAGCAGGAGTGCGACCCCCCGCAGGACGCCCCGCAGCCCTGAGGCGGTGACGCCCGGCGGGGTCCCGGGGCGTCCCGAGAAGCCGAAGCGGCCGAGTCCGGGGCGAGCAACTCCCTTATGGGACATCTGAGTTGCTCATAGCATTCGGCGGCCGCTCCGCGTCGTGCGGAGCGGCCGCCGACCACATGGGGAGAGACGATGAGCGACCTGCCGATACCGCGTCCGCGACGGCGCGCGCTGCTGTCCGGGGCCTTCGCCCTCGGTGCGGGAGCGGTCCTGGGGACCGCGCTGCCGGGGACCGCGGGCGCCGCCGCGGGGGCCGCGCTCGCCGGACCGGTGATCTCCGGGTGCGTGGCCTGGGGCGCCCGCGAGCCGAGCAGCCCGGTGAAGCTGCTGGCCACCGGGCCGCAGAAGATCATCGTCCATCACACCGCGACCCCGAACAGCACCGACTACTCGCAGGCGCACGCCTTCGGGCTGTCCCGGTCGATCCAGAACGACCACATGGACGCGCGGGGCTGGATCGACTCGGGCCAGCACTTCACGATCAGCCGCGGCGGCTGGATCACCGAGGGCCGTCACTCCAGCGCCGCCGCGCTGGCCGCCGGTGTCCAGCAGGTCGAGTCGGCGCACTGCACCGGCCAGAACACCGTCGCCGTCGGCATCGAGAACGAGGGCACCTACACGTCGGTGGACCCGCGGTCGGCGCAGTACGCGAAGCTGGTCGACCTCTGCGCGTACATCTGCTCCCAGTACGGGCTGCGCGCCTACCAGATCTTCGGGCACCGGGACTTCAACAACACCGAGTGCCCCGGCGACCGGCTGTACGCGCTGCTGCCCCAGCTCAGGGCCGACGTCGCCGCCCGGATCGGCGGCAGCCCGGAGTGGGGCGGCTGGCCGGTGGCGCGGCTCGGCGACTCGGGCGAGCGGATCAGGTCGCTGCAGTACCTGCTCGCCTCCCGGGGGGCCTCGATCGTGGCCGACGGCTCCTTCGGGCCGGCGACCGAGAGCGCGGTGCGGGCCTTCCAGACGACCAACCGCGCCGGGGTCGACGGCGTGGCCGGGAACCAGACCTGGCACCAGCTCGCCCACCCGCTCGCGCGCGGAACGCAGGGCGACGCGGTGAAGGCGCTTCAGGGCCAGCTCGTCGCGCGCGGTCAGACGCTGGTCGTCGACGGCAGCTTCGGTCCGGGCACCGAGGCGGGGGTGCGGGCGTTCCAGACCTCGGCGGGCCTGCCGGCCGACGGCGTGGCGGACGCCCGCACCTGGAGCCGGCTGCTGGCCTGAGTGACCGGCGCCCCGGTACGGGAGAGGGGGGTGAGGCGGAAGACCGCCTCACCCCCCTCTCCCGCATCCCGGACCCCGTGCCCCCGGCCCCCGCTGCCCGTCCCCTCCCCGTCCCTCCCCTGCTCCCGTCCCGTCCCTCCCGTGCGTCCCGGCGGGGGCGCGTCCCGGGAGTGTCCCGAGTGGGCGACGGGACCTACGCATTCGCCGGTCGGCACGGTCAGGATTCCGCTGGGCCGAAAACGGCGGCCACCGCAACAGGCCCCTCGCGCACCACCGGTCTCCACCGACCATCCGACATCCGACCACAGGAGTCACGACATGCGTCGCATCCGCAGCACCACCCTCACCGCAGGTGCCCTCGCCCTCGCCGGTGTCGCCGCCACCTGCGTGGCGCTCGCCCCGGCGGCGTCCGCCTCGGCCCAGGCGTGCACGGTCACCACCCTCACCACGGGTGCGTACGAGTCGCAGGGCACCATCGCCACCAAGGCCTCCAGCGGCTGCGGTGACCTGAACCTGACCTACTCGTACAACGCCGGCAGCCGCACCTACGACGAGTACGCCGGCCGTTACAAGAAGTCGTCCGGCTGGGTGACCGGCTCGAAGCGGTACGTCCTGGCGTACGACGGCTCCCACAGCGTCAACGACTCCACGTACTGGCTCGTCACCGGCCTCTCCGCCGGCACCCAGTTCAGCGTCGCCAGCCTGTACGACGGCGGCGACACGGTCCGGATCACCCACTGATCCGCTCCCCGGCGGATCGGCAGTACGCCGCGGGACCACCGGCAGGACGGTCCCGCGGCACCCGGACGACCGAGAGGCACGAGACGCTGTGAAGAAGAGGCCGATCACCGCGGCGGTTCTGGGCGCCGTCGTCGCGGCGGCTGCCCTGACGGGTTGCGGGGGCGCCGCGCCGGGTCTCTCCGCGGCGCCCCTCCCCACGGCGCAGGGCCCCGTACGGCCGCCGACGGTGGTGCGGGGCCTGCCGGCGGAGCGGGACCTGACGGCGATGGTGCTGCCCGCGACCGGCGCGGACAGCAGGCTGGCCCAGGGGCTCGACGGCTTCGCCCAACTGGTGGGCCACGCACGGCTCCAGGAGTGCGCGGAGCGGGCGGGCGTACGGCTCCCCGAGGTGCCGCCCCCGGCGTACATCGGCTGGTCCGACCTGCCCGACCTGGGCTTCATCGGGCGGCACGGCCTCACGATGAGCGTGTCGGCCCTGCCGTCGGCCTCCCCGAGCGGCCGGGCGGCGGGCCGGACGGACGGGGCCGCGCAGCAGCGCTGCGGGACGGAGGGCCGCACCGCGGCCAAGGAGTTCCGGGACCTGTACTCGCCGCTCCAGTCGCTGTGGTGGCCGGAGGTCTCGGCGGTCCGGGACGACCCGCGGGCCCGCGAGGCCCTGCGGTCCCTGCCCGGCTGCCTCGCGCGGTACGGCGTCGAGGTGGAGGACGAGGACGGCTTCTTCGCCCTCGTCGACCGCACCGTCCAGGGCATCGAGGACGGGGCGGAGGCGGCCCGCGCCGACCGGGAACTCGGAGCGGCCTACGCCGCCTGCATGGCCCCGGTGGAAGCGGTCCGGGAACCCCTGCGCACCGCCCGCCGCACCGCCTTCGAGGCGGCGCACCGCGACGAACTCCGCGCGCTGGAAGGCGTCCTGCCGACGCGCATCCGGGAACTGGAGCGCCGGCACGGCCTGGCCTTCGGACACCCCGTCCCCTGAGTACCGTCATGAGGACGTCCTCGTCAACGTCCACGAGGACGGGCCGGGCACGACGCCCCGCGCACACGGCCCACGACCCATCCCCTGTCCCCGCACCCCGCCCCCGCCCCCGTAACCACCGCAGTCCAGTCCGACACGATGCGACATGATCCGACACGAGAGGGATCGCGCCATGCTCCGATCGTCCGGTCCGCGCAAGAAGAGCGCCCGGATCGCCCTGTTCCTCGCCCTGACCACGGCCCTGCTCGTCCAGACGGGCGCCCCGGCCCAGGCGTTCGCGGGAGCCTCATACCACCTCCAGAGCTCGGGCAACCGAGGCAGCGACGTCGTCGCCCTCCAGCACCTGCTGGCCGCACGCGGCCAGTCCGTCGCCGCCGACGGGGTGTTCGGCTCCGGCACGGCGGCCGCCGTCAAGAGCTTCCAGAGCTCCCAGGGCCTGACGGCGGACGGCATCGTCGGCCCGAACACCTGGGGCAGGCTCGTCGCCACGGTGCGCCAGGGCGACAACGGACCGGCCGTGAAGGCCGTGCAGTACCTGCTCAACGCCAAGCGTTCGGCGGGTCTGACGGTCGACGGCGCCTTCGGTCCGGCGACCACCGCCGCGGTGAAGACCTTCCAGAGCCACGCGGGCCTGTCCGCCGACGGCGTCGTCGGTCCCGACACCTGGCGCAACCTGGTCTGGCACTACGAGCTGGTGAACTTCACCCACGTCTGCGACCAGAACCCGGACGGCAACGCGACCGCGAACTGGGCCACCGCCGCGGCCGTCGGCCAACTGGAGGCCGCGGCCGCCTCCTTCGCCTCGACCGGCCAGGGCAAGGTGCCGATGGGCGACGCGAGCTTCGAGCACGGCGGCGACATCCCGGGCCACGCCAGCCACGAGGTCGGGCTCGACATCGACCTCTGGCCCATCCGCACCGATTCCGCGCAGTGCTCGGCGGGCCGGATCACCTGGCAGTCCGGCACCTACGACCGGGCGGCCACCCGCCGGCTCGTGCAGGCGATCCGCGCGGCGGCCCCCGGGCACATCGAGGTCGTCTACTTCAACGACCCGACGCTGATCTCCGAGGGCCTGACCACGCAGTACCCGAACCACGACAACCACCTCCACGTCCGCTACCGCTGACGCGGACCGGCGCAGCACCCGAAGGAGAGACATGCGCAGACGCTTCCCGGCACTGGTCGCCGCGGTCATCGCCGCGATGGTGGCCGTCCTGCTCGGGCCGGGCACCGCCTCGGCCGCCACCTGGCCCGTCATCGCCAACGGCGACAGCGGCGCCCAGGTGACGACGGTCCAGCACCTGCTCAACCACCGCGGGTACGCGACCACGGCCGACGGCGCCTTCGGTCCCGCGACCGAGGCGAAGGTCTCGGCGTTCCAGAGCGCCAACGGCCTCACGGCCGACGGCTCGGTGGGCCCGCTGACCTGGCCCAAGCTGGTCGCCACGGTGCAGAGCGGCAGCACCGGCAACGCGGCCAGGGCGGCCCAGACCCAGCTGAACCGGTACGGGTACGGCCTCGCCGTCGACGGCGACTTCGGCACCGCGTCGGCCAACGCCGCCAAGGACTTCCAGTCCAAGCACGGACTGACGGCGGACGGCATCGTGGGCCCGAACACCTGGAACGCCCTGGTCGGCGGCTCCGGCAGCGGCGGGGGCGGCACCGGCCGCGCCCAGCTCGCGGCGGCGATCGACGCCAACTCCCGCATCTCCCTGCTCACCTACCACGTGAGCGGGGTCGTCGACGCCGACTCCACGGCCCAGGCGAACATCACCGACACCAAGAACGGCACCACCGCCGAGACCAGCAACTACAGCGACGTCGGCGAGCGCGAGGTCTGGCTCTCCACGGCCATGCTCAACGGCATGCTGAAGCTGGCCACGGAACGGGGCTACACCTTCCTGGTCACCGAGATCGCGGGCGGCGACCACTCGTCGAACTCGAACCACTACCGGGGCGTCGCGTTCGACGCGGACAACATGTCCGTCGGCAACGCCACCTTCGTCAGCGCCTGCCGCGCGTACGGCGCGACGGAGGCCCTGGACGAGGGCAACCACGTCCACTGCGCCTGGCAGTAGTCCGGCGGGCTGCAGAAGCGGCCGGCGCCCGCCCGGGGCGCCGGCCGCACCGCTCTGTTCCCCGGCCGGCCCGTCGGCGTCCGACCGCCGCTTCGGGTCCTCGATCCCGGCGTCCGGTTCCCCGGCGCTCGGCCGCTCCGCCGAGGCGCGGTGGCGGCCGGCGAGTTCGTCGGCGGGCCCGGACCCCCCTGCTGCCCGCGGTCGCCGAACGGGTGAGCCGCGGGCCGCAGGCCGTGGCGGCGGGGACGGTCCGGTCGCGGGCGGGTCACTCCTGTGCGGGTGCGACGGCGTGCGCGAGCTGGAAGCGTGAGTGCAGGCCCAGTTTCCGGTAGACGCGGGTGAGGGTCGCCTCGACCGTCTTGACGCTGACGGTGAGGGTGGTGGCGATGTCGCGGTTGCTCACCCCGGCGGCGGCGAGTTCGGCGCAGCGCTGCTCGGCGGAGGTGAGGCGGGGGCGGGCGTCTTTACCCGCGGGAACGGCTTCCAGCCGGCCGAGGGTGTGCGCGGCGGTCTCGGCCCACGGGTGGGCCTGGTGGGCGGTGAAGAGGTCGAGGGCGCTCTGCGCGGCGGCGCGGGCGCTGGCCCGGCGGCGCCCGCGCCGTTCGGTGTGGCTGAGCGCCAGCAGGGTCCTGCCGCGTTCGAGGGGGAGGTGGCGGAGCCGGTCGGCCGCTCCGGCGAGGCGCCGGGCCGCGGTGTCGTAGTCGCCGCGGGCGGCGTCCAGGAGTGCCCGGGTGCGTTCGAGCGGGGGGAGGACCGCGTCCCTGCCGAGGTCGGCCGCGGTGCGGCGGGTGTCGTCCAGGAGGTGCTGGGCCTGGTCGAGGCGGCCGAGGGCGACGAGGGTCTCGGCGAGTTCGGGGTGCCAGCGCAGGACGGAGGGGTCGTGGACCTGCTGGAGTCCCTCCAGGGCGCGGACCTCCTCCAGGGCTTCCAGGGCTTCTTTGGGGTGGCCGGTGGTGAGGAGGAGGTGGCCGAGGGCGAAGAGGTTGCGGGAGAGGAAGACCTTGTTGTCCTCCTGCCGGGACGCGTCGACTCCGCGGCGGGCGTGGGCGAGGGCGAGGTCGGTGCGTCCGGCGGTGCCCTCGACGAGGGCGGAGGTGTAGCACGCCGGTGCCGGTGACAGAGCGGTTCCGTCGGTCAGCGCCTGGGCGCGATGGGCGTGCTCGAGCGCCCTGGCGCACCGCCCGGCGCGCAGTTCGGCCTCGGCGAGGCTGCGCAGGACGTCGACGGTCGCCTCGGCGTCGCCGGTCCGCTCGGCCTCGACGAGCAGGGGGAGCAGCGCGGTGCGGGCCTCGTCCGGGTGGTCGTCGAAGAGGGCGTGCCGGGCGGCGAGGTGCTGGGGGGTGGCGTTGGCCGGGAGGGGGGCGGTGCGGGGCAGGGACAGTGCGCGGTCGAGCGTGGTCCCGGCGCCGGGGTGGCCGAGGACGCGCTGGAGGCGCGCCTGCATCGTGAGGGCCATGACGGCGGTGGTGGTGTCGCCGGCTGCTTCGGCGAGGGCGGTGGCCCGGCCCGCCAGGGCGCACGCCCGGTGGGGGTCGCCCTCGTTGACGTTGGCCCAGATGGACTGGCGGATGAGGATCCGCGCGGTGAGGTCGGGCCGTCCGGCCGCCGCGTGGAGCGCGGCGGCGAACAGTTCGTCCGCGCCGTGCAGGTGCTGGCCGCTGGCGTCGATCAGGGCGACGAGGGCGTCGACGCGCTGGTCGGGGGTGGTGTCGTGGTCCAGGACGAGGCGGACGGCGGCCCGGCCGCGGGGGAGGTCGCCGTAGTGGGCGGCGTCGCGCACGGCGGTCAGGGCCCGTTCGGTGAGCAGGTCGCCGTCGTCGCGCGGGGTGCGCCGGGCGGCGAGGAGGGAGAGCTCCGCCGCGAGTGCGTGGTCGCCGCGCTGCCGGGCGTGGACGGCGGCGCGGGCGGCGCGGTGGGCCGACCGCGGGTCGTCGGCGTCGGCCGCCAGCGCGGCGTGCCGGTCGCGGCGGACGCCGTCGCGGCCGGCCCCGGCCAGGCGGGCGTGCAGGAGCCTGCGCGCGTGGCCCGGCAGCCGGGCCACGAGTTCGGTGCCGATCGCGGAGGCGGTGAACCGCACCGTCCCGTCGGGCTGCCGGAGGTCGACGAGTCCGGCCGCCTCGGCCTCGGCCAGGAGCCTTTCGGCCGCCGGGCCGGTGAGCTCGCTCAGCAGGTCGAGGCCGGGCCGGTCGTCGAGGGCGGCGAGCGTCAGCAGTTCCCGGACCTCCTCCGACACCGTGCCCAGCCATTCGCCCACCAGCCGGCGGGCCGGGGAGGGAAGGACGGGATCGTCCTCGCAGGCCGGCACGGCGGGGGTGCCGGCCCGGGCCTGGGCGAGCGCCAGGGCCAGGGCGGGGTTTCCTCCGCTGTGGGCGTGGACGCGCGTGACCTCGCGGGGGGTGAGCCGGTACGGGGCCAGCAGCGCCGCGACCTGAGGTGCCGTCAGGGGTGGAACGCGTACCGCGTGCGCGTCCTCCCCGCACCAGTGGCCCGCGGGCCCGGGGCCCCGGCCGCGCTCGGCCGCGATGACGGGAAGGTCCGGGGTCAGACGCAGTGCCCAGCCCAGGACGGCCGCGCTGGCCGGGTCCAGCCACTGGGCGTTGTCCACCACCAGGGTCATGGGCGGTGCCTCCCGCAGCACGGCGGCGGTCCGCCGGCGCAGCCGCAGGGCGGAACCGGCGTCGTCCGGCGAGTCCGGCCGGCCGGCGGCCTCGTCGAGTGCCGCCGCCAGTTCCCGCGCGGCGGGCACCTCGGGGAGGGCCAGCGCGAGTTCGAGGAGCCCGGCGCAGGGGACCCGGGCGTCCTGCGGTCGCGGGGCCAGCCGCAGGACGGGCAGGCCCAGCCGTCGCCCGAGGGCCGCGGCCGCGGTGGTCTTGCCGCTTCCGGGCGGCCCGGACAGGACCACCCGGCGGGTGCCGGGCACGTCTTCAGGCACCACCGGCAGCACGGGACCGGCCTCGTGGAACGCGCTCGTCCACATCGCAGAGTCTGGCATCGGGCCATGGTGCGCCCCCCGGTCCTCCCCGGTCCAGATCAAGGGGTTGCCCTGATGTCGGCCGGGCCCCGCGTCCCTAGCCTCATGGCCACAGCCCGGCCAACGGCCGCCGAACGTCCCCCGCACCCCAGATGACGTTCTGCGGCACATCCCCGACAAGGCCCGGCGGAAGGATCTCGATGAACCCCAAGAACGCCCTCGCGGCCGCCGTCGCGGCGGCCCTCGCCCTGGGCACCGTGACCGTGGTGGCCGGCCAGTCCACCGCGGCCGCCGGCACCTCGGTCGCTCAACCCGGCGCAGGGTTCCGGGCGATGACGGCCGACGCGCGCGGCGAGGCGATACGCACGGCCGGCCGGAACGCGCCCGCGACCGCCCGCGAGCTCGGCCTGGGCCCCGACGAGCGCCTGGTGGCCAAGGACGTCCTGATCGACGCCGACGGCTCCCGGCACGTGCGCTACGACCGCACCTACGGGGGCCTGCCGGTGATCGGCGGCGACCTGGTGGTGCACCTCTCCGAGAACGGCACGATCACCGGCTCGGACCTGGCCCACCAGGGCGCGATCCGGGTCGCCGGAACCACGCCGAAGCTGACGGCGGCCGACGCCTCGGCCGCGGCCGTGAAACACGCCAGGCACGTGAAGAAGGCGAAGACCGGCAGCAAGGACGGCAGCACCCTGGTGGTGTACGCGGTCGGCAAGTTCCCCGTCCTCGCCTACCGCTCGACCGTCACCGGCGAGGGCGAAGCAGGCCCCGCCTCGCGCCAGACGGTGATCGTCGACGCCACCAGCGGCGCGCCGCTGGACCAGTACGAGCTGCACCAGAACGTCACGGGCACCGGCAACGGCGTCAACGTCGGCCAGGTCTCCATCGAGACCACCCAGACCACCGGCGGCTACACCCTCACCGACGCCGCGCACGGCGGGACGATCGTCTACGACTCCTACAACAGCCCGCAGTCGAACCCGAAGCAGAACGCCCGGACCTTCTCCAGGACCACCAACTCCTGGGGCACCGGCACCACGTCCAGCCGCGAGAGCGCCGCCGTGGACGCCTCCTACGGCCTGGCGAAGACCTGGGACTACTTCAAGGACTCCTTCAACCGCTCCGGCATCCGCAACGACGGCCGCGGTGCCCCCGCCTACGTGCACGTCGACACCGGCCTGCTCAACGCCTTCTACGACGACGACTGCTTCTGCATGTTCTTCGGCGACGGGTCCTCGCAGAACGGCAACACCCCGGTCACCACGCTCGACGTGGCCGCCCACGAGATGAGCCACGGCGTCACCGCCGCCACCGCCGGCCTCAACTACTCCGGCGAGTCCGGCGGCCTCAACGAGGCCACCAGCGACATCTTCGGCACCATGGTCGAGTTCTACGCCGCCAACGCGGGCGACCCGGGCGACTACTACATCGGCGAGAAGCTCAACATGTCGGGCGGGTACATGCGCCGGATGGACAATCCGGCCGCCGACGGGAACTCGCTGTCCTGCTGGACCTCCGGCGCCGGCTCGGTGGACGTGCACTACTCCTCCGGCATCGGCAACCACTTCTTCTACCTGGCCGCCGAGGGCACCGGGGCGAAGACCATCGGCGGACGCTCGCACAACGGAACCACCTGCAACAACGACACCTTCAGCGGCATCGGCAAGGACAAGGCCGCAGCCGTCTGGTACCGGGCGCTGTCCACCTACATGACCTCCACCACCAACTACGCCGGCGCCCGCACCGCCACCCTGCAGGCCGCCGCCGACCTGTACGGCACCGGCTCCCAGGAGCGGTACCTCGTCTCCAAGGCGTGGGCGGCCGTCGGCGTCGGCACCGCCCTGCCCGACCCCGGCACCGGCACCCCCACCCCCTCGCCGTCCACCCCCACCCCCTCCCCGACCACTCCCCCCGGCGGCAACGCCCTGGCCAACGGCAGCTTCGAGCAGGGCACCGGCGGCTGGACCCAGAGCGCCGACATCATCACCAACTCGGCCCTGCAGACCGCGCGTGACGGGTCCTGGTACGCCTGGATGATGGGCTACGGCACCGACGCCGTCGAGTCCCTCTCCCAGTCGAACGTCGCGGTGCCCTCCACCGGCACCCCGAAGCTCACCTTCTGGCTGAAGGTCTCCACCCAGGAGTCCGGCCTCATCGCCTACGACACCCTGAAGGTCAAGGTCAACGGCAGCACGCTGGCCACCTACTCCAACGCCCACGCGAGCGCGGGATACGCCCAGAGGACCGTCGACCTGTCCGCCTACAAGGGCCAGACGGTGAAGCTGGAGTTCGCCGGCACCGAGGACACCTACCTGTCGACCGTCTTCCTGGTCGACCAGATCGCCATCGGCTGACCGATCCCCCTGTGCCCCTGCGGCCGGAGTCCCCCTGGGGGCGCTCCGGCCGCAGGGGCGTTCCGGTCGCCGGGAGGCGGCCCGGCGCAGCGTGCCGCTCCCCCCGCAACCGGGCGGGAGGGGCGGGCCCTCGATCGGACATCGCCTTTCCTTTACAGTGTTGTAGAAGGTCGTGTCCCCGCCAGCCCGATCCCGCCGGGATCCCCTGTTCCGGAACGAGAAGGAGTGAGCGGCCCGCGATGGGTGAGCCTCCCCGTACGCGCCCTGCCGCCGCCTGCCCCGACGTGCCGGGCCGGAGAGCGCGGACGGCACGGTGACGAGGTGACCCTTCTCCCGCCCGCGCCGGCGCCGATCCTCACGTGCGCGGTTCTCGCCACGAGCGTCTTCGGTGCCGCGGCGCCGCCCGTCGCCGGGGCCGCCGCCGGGCCCCGGCGCGGCTTCACCGCCGCCTCCGGCCCCTTCGTCCGGCGTCCGAACGGCACCGCGTACCCCTCGTACGCCAGCGGCCCGTCCCGCTTCCCGCCGACGCGCCGGGCCGTCACCGACCCGCGTCGTACGCGACGCACCCGCCGATACTCGGAACCGACAGCCGTCCCACGAAGGAGCCCCTGCTTGTCCGCCAGAACGACGCGTCCCTCCGTACGAACGGGGTGCGGAAGCCGATGAACGCCGCTCTCGGCCTGCTGGCCGTCCTCGTCCTGACCGCCGGCACCGGCTACTTCGTGGCCCAGGAGTTCTCCTACGTCGCCGCCGACCGGATCGCCCTCGCCCGTGAGGCGGAGGCCGGCGACAAGCGCGCGGCCCGCGCGCTGAAGGTCCTCGAACGCCTCTCCTTCATGCTGTCGGGCGCCCAGCTCGGCATCACCGTGACCGGCCTCGTCGTCGGTTTCCTCGCCGAACCGTCCGTCTCCGCCCTGCTCGAGCCCGCGCTCGACGGGACGGGCCTGTCGGACGGGGCGGTGTCGGCGATCTCCGTCGTCCTCGCCTTCGTCATCGCGACCGTCCTCCAGATGGTCCTGGGCGAACTGGCGCCGAAGAACCTCGCGCTCGCCGTCCCCGAGCGGCTCGCCAAGTCCCTGGCCCCCTCCACCCTCCTCTACCTGAAGGCCGTCGGGCCGGTCGTCCGCGTCTTCGACGGCGCCGCGAACAAGCTCCTGCGGAAGGTCGGCATCGAGCCCGTCGAGGAGCTGCACCACGGCGCCACCCTGGAGGAGCTCAGCCATCTCATCGGCGAGTCCCACGAGCAGGGTCAGCTGCCGGCCGACACCGCCGAGCTGCTGGACCACGCGCTGGAGTTCTCCGAGCGGACCCTGGACGAGGTGATGGTGCCGCGCGCCGACGCCGTCTTCGTCCGCAAGGACGCCACGCTCACCGAGGCGGTCGAGCTGATCGCACGGCACGGCCACTCCAACTACCCCGTCCTCGGCGACCACCCCGACGACGTCGCCGGCGTCCTCGGCGTGCGCGACCTCGCCCGGCTGCCCGCCGACCGGTTCGACGCCCTCACCGCGGGGGAGGCAGACCGGGCGCCGCTGCTGCTGCCCGACACCCTGCCCCTGCCGCAGGCGGTGGCGCGGATGCGGGAGGCGGACGACGAGTTCGCCGTGGTCCTGGACGAGCACGGCGGTGTCGCCGGCATCGTCACGTACGAGGACATCGCCGAGGAGCTAGTCGGTGACATCGCCGACGAGAGCGACACGGTGGTCGCGCTCGCCGTCCCGGACGGGAACGGCTGGCGGGTGGACGCGGGCCGCCGCCTCGACGAGGTCGAGGACGCCACCGGCATCGCGCTGCCCGGGGACGACGACTACGACACCGTCGCCGGCCTGGTCATCGACCGCCTCGGCCGCTTCCCGACCATCGGCGACCACCTCACCGTCGACGGCGTCCGCATCGACGTCCTCAGCCTCGACCGCCACGTCCCCGGACGCGTCCGCATCGAACACGTCCCCACCACCGCCGAGGAGGCCCAGGCATGAGCTTCCCCATGGCCCTGTTCGTCACCGTCCTGCTCCTCGTCGGCAGCGGATTCTTCGTCGCCGCCGAGTTCGCGCTCGTCGCCGCCAAGCGCCACCGCATCGAGAAGGCGGCCGCCGACGGGCAGCGCGGCGCCAGGGCCGCCCTCGCCGGCATGCGCGAGCTGTCCCTGATGCTCGCCGGCGCCCAGCTCGGCATCACCCTGTGCACCCTCGGCCTCGGCGCCATCTCCAAACCCGCCATCTCCCACGAACTCGACCCGCTGCTCGTCGAACTCGGCCTGCCGGAGGCGCTCAGCTACGGCATCGCGTTCGCCGTCGCCATGATCGTCGTCGTCTTCCTCCACATGGTCCTCGGCGAGATGGCCCCCAAGTCCTGGGCCATCGCCCATCCCGAGCGCTCCGCCATGCTGCTCACCCCGCCGTTCCGGGCCGTCGTCAAGGCCGTGCGCCCGCTGATCTGGCTCCTCAACAAGATCAGCAACGCCCTCGTACGGATGTGCCGCGTCCAGCCCCGCGACGAGCTGGCCGCCGTCCACAACCGGGAGCAGCTCACCCACCTGGTGGAGGAGTCCGAGCGCCTCGGCCTGATCAACAGGACCGACTCCCAGCTCATCACCCGCTCCCTCACCGAGCCGCAGACCCCCGTGGCCGCACTCCAGACCCCGGCCGCCGACATCGTCGCCGTCGACGCGGGCGCCGGACTCGACGCCGTCCTCGCCCAGGCGTCCGACGCCGACCGCTCCCGCCTCCTCGTCCGGGACGGCGACCGCGTCCTCGGCTCGGTGCACGCCCGTGACGTCCTCGTCGCCCGCACCCGCGGCAGGGACCTCACCGCACGCGACCTCGCCCGTCCCGTACCGGAGCTGACCGCCACCGACACCGTCTCCGACGCCATCGAGCACCTCCGCCGGCGACGCGCCTCCCTCGCCCTCGTACGCGACGCCGACGGCGAACTCACCGGCCTGGTCAGCCTGGACGACCTCCTCGTCCGGATCATGGGGCCGCAGACGGCCTGACCCCGGCCCGCCGCCGCTCCGCCGGCAGCCGGGTGGCCGGCGGCGGCTCAGGCCCGCGGCGGGGGCACGGTCCGGTGCGCCGTCGACTCGGGCGTGCGGAGGCCGGCGACGACGACGGCGAGCATACGGGCCGCAGCCGTCCGGTCCGGGCCAGCGGCACCGGCCACGGAGGTGACCAGGGCCAGGACCTCGGGCCAGGGCAGTGACAAGCGGATCCGGCCGCGGTGGAGCGCCCGGGTGAACAGCGGCTCGGCGGTGACCCGGATGCGTTCGTGCCACTCGTCCACCTCGGGGGTCGGCTCCTCGGGTGCGAGCGCGTAGGCGGCGACGAGGGTCTCGCGCAGTCCGCGGCTGTCCTGCATCCGGTCCACGACGACACCAAACCAGTCGAACAGGGCCTCGTCGTCACCGTCCTCGACTCGCCTCCGGGCTTCGGCGCACAGCGCGTCGATGGTCTGCGCGTAGACGGCGGTGAGCAGTTGGCGGCGCGTCGGGAAATGCCGGTACAGCGTCGCGTTCGAGACCCCGGCCCGCACGGCGATCAGGTCGAAGGGGGCATCGGCGCCGACCTCGTGGAAGACCTGTGTCGCCGTCTCGAGCAACCGGGCCCGGTTGCGCTGCGCGTCCTTGCGGGCCGGCCTCTCAGCCACGGCGCCCTCCTTGCCGATCCGGGGAAACTCCCCGTATCGTGCCACGAACAACGATCCGGGGAGTCTCCCCGCTTTCAGAGAGCCGAGACCCAGCCATGACGTCTCACAGCCCTGCCGAGGTGGTACGCGCGATCAACGCCCTGCGCGCCACCGGTGACTTCGACGCCGCCCTGCGGCACATCGACCCGCACTCGCTCGACCAGGGCGTCGCGTCCGACCGAGCCCAGTGGCGGCGCAAGTGGGAAGGCATCCTCGCCGGAGTCCCCGACTTCACCGTCACCACGCTGCACAGCATCGAGAACGGTGAGTGGGTGGCCAACCGCTACCGGATCACCGGCACCCACACCGGAGACTTCTTCGGCCAGCCCCCGACCGGGAAGCGGTTCGAGGTCATGGGCATGGACATGGTCCGGGTGGTCGACGGCCTCCTGGTCGAGCACTGGGTCGTCGCCGAGCCCTTCTGAGCGCCGTCCCGCCGTCGCCGCCCGGCGCCCCCCGGAGGAGCGCGCCGCCTCCCGCCGCAAGGTCCGTGCGAGGGGGAGGCGGGGAGGCGGGCGCCCGGAGCGGGTCCAGGCGCCCGTGCCGTCGGAACCGACGCTACTTCAGCAGGGTGCGGAACTCGTCGAAGTCGAGGACCCCGTCGTGGTTCGCGTCGGCCGTCATGGCCTTCTTGACCTCTTCCGCGAGGTGCCCGCGGGCACCCTCGGCCTTGAAGCCCTCCGCCAGCTCGACGATGTTGATCCGGCCGTCGCCGTCCGTGTCGATCTCGTCGAACAGCGCCCGGAGTTCGGTCTCGTTCACGGCATACCTCTTTCACGTTCACGTTCATGTCCACGGGCCCCGGAGGCCCACGTGCCCACCACCCTGCCACACCCTCGGCAGCACGCCGACGGCCGAGCCGTCGGACCGGCCCCCCTGCCTCCCGGCACCGGTCCGACGGCGTCGTGCCGGTCCGTCAGGGGCTACCGCCCGCCGGCGGCCCGCGCCGCCGGCGCACCGCCGTCCGTGTTCTTCGGCGTGGAAGGGGACGGCCGGCGGCGCCGGTCGTTCCTGTCACGGAAGGCGCTCCGGGGGTCCTGCCGCCAGACGGAGTCGGCCGCCTCCAGCAGGTGCCGCACGGCTCGGGAGCGGTTCGCCAGGCTGAGGCGCCGGCCTCGGCGGGGCCACCAGTCCAGGACGGCGAGGAGGGCGGAGTCGCAGAAGGTGACGTGCGCGGTGTCCAGGACGAGGCCCGTGTAGCCGTTGTCGGCCGCCGAGGCCAGAAGGGTGCGCAGCGGGGCGGCGCTGTGGTGGTCGATCTCCCCGGCGAGATGGACGACCAGGGTGGCGCCGAGGGTGGTGCAGGCGGCGACGACTATGTCGCCGGGCGCGGAGTCCGCGCCCGAGTCGTGCACGACAGGAGGGGCGGGGGCGACGAGAGGAGCGGTCAGTATCGGAGATGCGCTTGCGGTACTCACGCCCGTCCCAACGTCCCCGCCACGGCACCGGGAACGGCGCCGAAGTCCTGTTCACCACAAGTGACCAGCGGCGATCGCCGGAAAGAGGGAAAGTCCCCCGCCGACACGGGGAGACCCTTGCCGGGCGCTCCCCGAGGGCACGACGGCCGCCGGGGCGGCGGGCGTACCGAACCGGCGCGCGCGACCGCCCGCCACGCCCGCTCCCGCCACGCCCGTGCCGGCCCCGCCCCGCCGGTCCCGCCCCCGCCAGGCCGTCCAGACATCGCGATCATGGCCTTGACCTGCGGATTTCGTACGCGTCCCCCGCGTGAACAGTGGGCGAACCCCTGGCTCGACGGGTGTTGGAGGCGTCGTGCCGCGTCATAGCCTCCCCGCCATGTCCGACTTCTCACGCCGCAAGGTCCTCGGCACCCTCGCCGCGGGCTCCGCGCTCTCCGTCCTGCCGCCCTCCCTCCTGACGGCCATGGCCGCCCCCATGCCGCGCGGCGGTCTCCGGGCCATCGAACACGTCATCGTGCTGATGCAGGAGAACCGTTCCTTCGACAACTACTTCGGTGCGCTCCGGGGTGTGCGCGGCTTCGGCGACCGGAGGGCGCTGCGGCTGCCCGACGGCACGAGCGTGTTCGAGCAGCCCCGGTCCGGCGGGCCCGCCGTCCTGCCGTTCTCGGCGCGGCAGGCGGCCGTGGAGGCCGGACGGCCCGAGAGCGACATCCAGTACCTGGGCTCGCTGCCGCACGGTTTCGCCGACGGGGTGCAGGCCCGCGCGAACGGCTGGTGGAACGACTGGGTCGCGGCCAAGGGGCAGAGCACCATGGCCCACTACGACCGGCGCGACATCCCGCTCCAGTACGAACTCGCCGACCGCTTCACCATCTGCGACGCCTACCACTGTTCCGTCTTCGGCTCGACGAACCCCAACCGCAACTACCTGTGGACGGGCACCACCGGGTTCGAGCCGAACGGCGGGGGCCGGGCCGTCACCAACGCCGCCTACTCCTACGGCCATGCCGGCTACGACTGGACCACCTACCCGGAGCGGCTGGAGGCCGCCGGGGTGTCCTGGCAGATCTACCAGGAGTGGGACAACTTCACCGACAACGCGGTGGAGTACTTCAAGCCGTGGAAGCGGATCGGCCGGAAGATCCTCACCGCCGCCGGGTTCCCGTACGCCACCACCGAGGAGTTCTACGACAAGCTGTGGGCGAAGGGCGACGGCGAGCGGCGGGCCGACCTGGCCCGGTTCCGCAGCGCGGTCGACGCCCTGCCCGAGGACGAGCGCCGGCTGTTCCTGCGCGGCGCCCACCGCTCCGAACCGGGCACCCTGCTCACCCGGATCAAGGCCGACATCGCGGCCGGGACCCTCCCGGAGGTCAGCTGGGTGGTGCCCACGGCCGCGCTGTCCGAACACCCCGGCTCCTCCACGCCCGTCGGCAGCGCCGGCCTCGTCTACGACCTGCTGGACGCCATCGCCTCGGACCCGAAGACCTGGTCGAAAACCGCGCTGTTCATCAACTTCGACGAGAACGACGGCTACTTCGACCACGTCCCCGCCCCCACCGCCCCCCGGCCCGACGGCGGCGACGGCGACGACTGGGTGGGCGGCCGCCCCGTCGGCCCGGGACCGCGCGTCCCGATGACCGTGGTGTCCCCCTGGACGGTCGGCGGATTCGTGAACTCCGAACTCTTCGACCACACCTCGGTGATCCGGTTCCTGGAGAAGTGGACCGGGGTCCAAGAACCGAACATCAGTGCCTGGCGGCGCGGCGTCTTCGGCGACCTGACCTCCGTGTTCGACTTCGACCGCGCCCACCCGCAGCCCGAGGTGGAGCGGCCCGGCGCGGTCCCGGCTCCGGTCGGCCGCTGGAACCCGGTGCCGCCGAAGACGCAGGAGCGGCCCGTCCAGGAGCCCGGCGTCCGCCCCACCCGGCCCTCCCCGTACCGGCTCTCGCTACGCGCCACCGTCACCGGCGCCGAGGTGCGGCTGGAGCTCGGCAACGAGGGGCGGCGGGCCGCCGCGATCACCGCGTACCCGGGGGACGGTACCGCCCCGCGCACCTGGACCGTGGCCGGCCGGGACAGCGCCGACGGCAGCCTGCCGTACGGCCCCGAGGGCTACGACCTCCAGGTGCACGGCCCCGGCTGGGCCCTGTGGGAACTGCGCGGCGCGGGCGTCGGGGCCGAGGCGCACGTCGTGGAGCGCGGCCACGCCCGCAGCGTGGACGTGGAGTGCCACAACCCGTCGGGGCGGACCCGGACGCTCCTGGTCGGCGAGTCCACCCATCCGCGGCGCGGCGAGGGCGGCGTGCGGACCGTCCGGCTGGCGCCCGGCCGGACGCGGACCGTGTCCGTGCCGCTCGCCCGGCACGGCTGGTACGACGTCGTGGTGCTCGACGAGGACGACCCGCGCTTCCTGCGGCGGATGTCCGGCCGGCCCGCGGACGCCGGACCGGGCGCCACCGACCCGGCGATCGGCACCGGACCGGTGCTGAGCGCGGCGTTCACCCTGCCGGAGCCGCTGCCGCCGCTGACCGCCCCGTTCGTGCAGGGCAGCCCCGCCGAGGTCGCGGTGCGCATACGCAACGAGGGGACGGGCCGGCTGCGGAACCTCGTGGTGTCGCTGCCGGCACCGGCCGGCTGGACGGTCGAGCCCTCCGGACCGGTCCCGCGGAGCCTGCCCGGCGGCGGGTCGGCGGAGCTGCGGTTCCTCGTCACGCCCGCGGCGGACGCCACCGCCGCCACCCTCGCCGTCGTCGCCCGCGCCGAGGGCGACGGTCTGCTGCGGGTCGCGGACGCCCGGGTCCGGGCCGAGGTCGCCCGCGCGGTGAGCCTCGCCCTGACCGCGCCGGCGAGTTCCCCCGGCACCGACGGCTGCGCGCTGTACCCGGGGGAGCCGCTGGCCGTGACCGCGACCGTCACCAACGCGGGGGCCGTCCCGCTCACCGCCCTGTCGGCGGCGCTGGCGGTCCCTGACGGATGGCGTGCCGAGCCGGTCGCCGGCGTCCCGGGCTCGGTTCCGGCCCGTACGTCGGTGAAGGTGGTCTGGAGGGTCACGGCGCCCGCGTCGGCGGCCCGCACCTCGGCGACGCTGAAGGCGACCGTCGGAGGGCGCGGGGCGGGCGGCGCGGCGGTGGAGCGGAGCGGGTCGCTGGCCGTCCGGGTGGGCCCGGTGATGACCGGCTACCTGCTCGGCGAGAACTTCGAGTCCCTCGCCGACCGGCTGGCCCCGGCCACCGACCTGAGCCGTCCGGGGCTGCGGGGCTGGACGCGGACCGCCCCCGAGGGGTGGACGGTCACCAACGCGGCCGGGATGCCGCAGGGCACGGAGGAGCTCAACGGCTGGTCGTTCCTGTCCCGGCAGTTCTGGTTCCCGGCCGGGCAGGAGCGCGGCGCGTTCGGCCGGTCCCTGGGCGTCGTCGCCGTCGCCGACCCCGACGACTGGGACGACACGGGCAGCCCGTCCGGCCGCGGCGCCTTCGACTCGACGCTGACGACGCCCCCGGTCGCGATCCCGGCGGGGACCCCGACGCTGTACCTGGGCTTCGACTCCCACTACCGGCAGGAGAGCCCGCAGGAGGCCGAGGTGACCGTGGTCTTCGACACCGGCGCCACCTCCCGGGTGCTGCACTACTCCGGCGCGGCGTCGGGGAACACCAACGGCGGCCGCGACCAGCAGAACCGCCTCGTGACCTGTTCCTTCCCGGTGCCGGCCGACGCGCGCTCGGTGAAGGTGGGCTTCCGGGTCCACCACGCGGGCAACAACTGGTTCTGGGCGGTGGACAACATCCGGCTGGGCACCTCCCCCGTCGCCGACGCCTGACCGGCTCCGGCGCCCCTCTCCCGTCCCCCTCCTCCCCCCGGGAGGAGCCCCGCTTCCCCGTCCAGGAGGTGCGCGGCGTCCGAGGCGCGTGACGGGGGCGCCCGGCGGCGGTGCCGCCGGGCGCCCCTTGCGCTTCCGTCCGGTCAGCGCTGGAGGGTCAGCAGGCCCGGCCGGTAGGGCCACTGGCCGTAGTCGCCGCCCGAGTCGGGGGCGCGGCCCTGGTAGAGGAACCGCAGGTTGCACGGGTCGACGGGCATGGTCTGGTCGGCGCCGGCGCGGACCAGTTCGCCGTGGCTGATGTCGTCGGTCCAGGTGGCGCCGCTGTTGGCCTTGCCGGCGAAGGGGTTGGCCTCGGTCGCGGCCTGGGGCGTCCACGTGCCGTTGAGGCTGGTGGCCGTGAAGGAGCGGAAGTACCGGCCCTGCGAACCGATCGCCTCGACGATCATGAGGTAGCGGTCCTGGCCCTGGAGCTTGTAGACCTGCGGGGCCTCGAAGAGGTTGTTCGTCGTGTCGCTCATGACGACCGTCGAGGTCTTTCCGAAGCTGCCGGGGAAGTTCCCGATCGGCATGCTCGCCCGGTAGATCTTGCCGTTGTCACCGGCGAAGAACAGGTACATGTTCGTCCCGTCGCCGATGAGCGTCTGGTCGATGGGGCCCGTGCCGGAGTCGGCGATGGTGCCGGAGAAGAGCTCCTGCTCGGCGGACCAGCCGTTCGGGTCGGTGGGGTCGGTGGAGGTCCGGTAGGAGAAGGCGGTCCTGCCCCACTGGTAGGCGAGCACCCAGATGTTCTTCGGGGCGAAGTGGAAGAGGGTGGGCGCGACGACGGAGTTCGCCATCGAGTTCTGGCCGGCCGAGGCCATCTGCGACCAGTCGGTGAACGGGGTGAAGTTCATCGAGCCCCAGCCCGCTCCCGTCCCGGCGGCGCCGTGCGTGGTCGCGTAGACGAGGTGCTTGCCGTTGTAGGGGGCGACGGTGAAGTCCTTGAGGGAGGCCCAGCCCGCCTTGGGCTGCGCGAGCGCGCCCGTCGACGACCAGCGGTACGTCGAGGGGAGGGCGCACGTGCCGGGGGTGCCGCCGCCGACCTTGACGAGCCGCCACTGCTGGTTGGCGCCGGCCCAGTCGTCGTACTGGACGATGTTCGCGCCGTCGGTCGTGGCGGCGCCCTGCGTCTCCAGGGCCTTGCCGCTGTGGCGCGCGACGAGCCTCACGTGGCCGTCCGGGCTGTCGGCCAGTCGCCACTGCTGGTTGGCGGCGTTCGCGTCGGACCACTGGGTGACCGCGGCGCCGTTGGCGGTGGAGGCGCCCTGGACGTCGAGCACCTTTCCGGAGTGGCGGGACTTGAGGCGGTAGTAGCCGCCGCCGGAGTCGACGAACTGCCACTGCTGCTGGTTCTGGTCGTTCCTGGTCCACTGGGTGATGCGGGCGCCGTCGGCGGTCGACAGGTTGTAGACGTCGAGGGCCTTGCCGCTGTTGCGGTTGACCAGGACGTACCAGGCGCCGGTGTCGACGGTCGCGGCGGCGGCGGGCGGGGCGCTCAGGAGGGACGCCCCGAGCAGCAGGGACGACAGGACCGCGAGGACAAGGCCCAGGATCAGGGGTGGACGGCTCAGTCTCATCAGGAGGTCTCCTTCGTGGGAGGGACGGGGGAAGACTCCGCCGGGCCGCGCGGGGACCGCGTCGGGAGGGCGGGGCCGGTATAGGGGTGGAGGAGGCCGCACATGCCGAAGAGGGGGCGCTCCGGGCGCTCCCGCCGCGACACTTCGCCGCGGCGGAGGTACGAGAGGTCTCCGGCCCGCAGCCGTTCCAGCTGGCGGCCGGTCGTGAGGGCCGCGGCGAGCGGACCGTCGCGCCAGCGGGCCCGCCAGTCGTCCAGGAGCTCGCGCTTCAGGCGGTGGGCCGCGGCGTGGAACTCCCGCAGCCCGCGCTCCCGCAGGGCGAGGAACCCTTCGACGGCCAGGTCGCGGCGGCGGCGCACCGCCGCGGCGGGGTCGCCGGTGAGGGCGGCCGCCGCGCGGTACGCCTCGGGGTCGGCGAGCACGGGAGCGGGGAAGGTGAAGACGGCGTCGCCCGCCTCGGGAAGCCCGCTGTTCTGCATGAGCACCACGAGCCGCAGGCCGCCGGCGTTGACGAGGCGGTGGATCGTGCCGGGGGTGAACCAGACGACGTCGCCGGGGCGCAGCGGGGTCTCGGCGAAGCCGGTGGCGGTGAGGGTCTGGACGCTGCCCGCGCCGCCGGTGACGACGTACGCCTCCGAGCAGACCAGGTGCATATGGGGCGTGCCCCCGCACCGTCCGTCCGCGGCCCGCCCGTCGTACACGGTCACGCCGGAGATCCCCACGCCGCCGGGGAACGGGGTCACCACGGGTGCTCCCCGACGTGGCGGGAGAGGCGCTCGGGGGTCCACGCGCCGTCGGCGACGACGATCCGGTAGCGGCGTTGCAGGACGCCGCCCGGGGGCAGGGGCAGTTCCCGGTCGAAGGCCAGGGAGGGGTTGACGGCGGGGATCGGTTCGCTGCGGACGAACCACCGGCCGGGGGCCGCCGGATCGTCCAGGAACAGGAGGGTGGAGGAGCGGTCGACCTCGTCGTGCCGGCCGACGAAGGCCAGCCAGTCCCCCGCCTCCCCCATCGCGGGGCCGATCACCTCGCCGCCGGTGAAGTCGCGCGGGCCGCGCCAGAAGAGGCCGGAGTATCCGGCGAGTTCCCTGCCCTGGGTGCCGGGGCTGCCGAACAGCAGCGCGGTGCCGCGGACGTTGGTCAGCGCGGTGGTGACCTCCAGGGTCCATGCGTCGGGCCCGACGTCGCACGCGGTGAGCGTGCGGCGCTCGTCGATCCAGTGCTCCCCCGCCATCGTGTGCCAGGCCAGGTCCTCGGTGACGACGGCGCGGTCGCGGTCCGCCTCGGCGGACAGGGCGCGGCTGCGCATCGTGCCGAGGTTGGGCAGGTCGACGTAGCCCCGGCCGCGCAGGTAGGTGCCGCCGCCCCAGAAGTTCTGTCCCGACAGCCACGACGCGGTGAGCTGGATGCCCTTGTGCCAGCGGTGGTCGTGCGGCCGGTAGCCGGTGACCACGTCGCCGGCGAGCGTGCGCACCGGGTGCAGATAGGGCTTCGGCGCCTCGAAGGGGTCCATGACCGGCCGGTGCACGTACCGGAAGAGGTCGGTGCCGCGGGTCCGTACGGTCAGCGCGTCCTCGTCCTCGACGAGTGCGAAGGTCATCGGAACACCTCCGGGCGTCCTCCGTGGAGCGAGGCGTGGAAGGGGTCGGTCACGTCGATCTCCCCGCGCCTCACCGGCCGGCCGGTGAGGGCGGCCTTGTACAGGGCGGTCACCAGTTCCATGGTGGGTCTGCCGAGGTCGGGCCGGACGCCCGCCTCGTAGTCGTCCAGGAAGGCCGCGAGCTGGGCGGTGTGCGAGCTGGGGAGGTCGTCCGGCGGGTCCCACGCCGGGCCGGGCGACCTGGGGGTGAAGGTCCAGTCCGCGTTGGAGTAGCCGTACAGGTGCCGCAGTTCGACCGTGGCCCCGGTGAGGTCGAAGCGCAGGTAGCTCTCCTCGCGGGGGGAGAGGACGCTGTTGACGACCGTGGCGAGGGCTCCGTTCTCGAACCGGACCAGGGCCGTGGACACGTCCTCGGTGCGGACGTCGCGCTCCAGCCGGCCGGCCATCGCGCGGACCTCGGCCCAGGCGCCGAGCACCGCGAGCATCAGGTCCATCTGGTGGATGCCGTGCCCCAGCGTCGGGCCGCCGCCCTCGCGCTCCCAGGTGCCGCGCCAGGGCACCTCGTAGTAGGTGTCGTCGCGGTACCAGGCCGTGACGCACTGCGCCACCAGCGGGCGGCCCAGCGTCCCGGCCGCGATCAGGTCGCGCAGGTAGCGGGCCCCCGTGCCGTACCGGTGCTGGAACACCGCGCCGGCGCGGGCCGGTCCCTCGGCGGCGCGGATCCGGTCGAGTCCGGCCAGCGACAGCGCCACCGGCTTCTCGCACCACACCCATGCCCCCGCCTCCAGGCAGGCCACCGCCTGGTCGGCGTGGAGGAACGGGGGCGTGCACAGGTGCACGAGGTCCGGCCGCTGCTCCCGGAGCATCGCGTGGAGGTCGGTGTGGACCGCGGGGACGCCGTGCTCGGCCGCGAACTCCTCGGCGCGCAGGGCGTCCGCGTCGACGACGGCCACGATCTCGGCCCGGTGCGCCTGGGCCCGGAGGGCGGGGACGTGGCAGGCGCCGGCGATCCCGCCCGTCCCGACGATCGCCGTTCGGATCATCCGCCCAGCACCGCCTTGGCCGCGTGGTAGGCGGGCTTGGGCCTCAGGTGCTCGTCGTAGGGCAGCGCCGCGCCCTCGTCGGGGAAGACGCCGGGGATCCACGAGTACTTGTCGGTGTAGTCCCAGACGGTGACGCCGACGCACTTCTCGACGGCCAGGCACGCCTCGACGTAGTCGGCGTACCAGGTGGCCTGGGTGGCGAGCTTCTCCGGTGTGGCGGGCAGCCGCATCCGGATGTCGAGCTCGGTGACGGCGACCTCGACGCCGAGGTCGGCGAAGCGCTGCATGTTCTGCCGGACGTCGGCGGGGAAGCCGTACTGGAGCGCCAGGTGGCCCTGGATGCCGAAGCCGTCCACGGGGACGCCGTCGGCCTTCAGCTGCTTGATCAGCCGGTGGTAGGCGTCGCTCTTGGGGCCGATCCCGTCGACGTTGTAGTCGTTGAGGTAGAGCTTGGCGTGCGGGTCGGCCTCGTGGGCCCAGCGCAGGGCGTCGGCGATGTAGCCGGGGCCGAGCGTCTTGTAGAAGAGGGACTCGCGGTAGGTGCCGTCCTCCTCGAACGCCTCGTTGACGACGTCCCAGTGCATGATCCGGCCCTTGTGGTGCCGGACCACGGTCTGGATGTGGTTCTTGAGGACGGCGCGCAGTTCGCCGGCGGTCCAGGTGCCCTCGGTGAGCCAGGCGGGGAGCTGGTTGTGCCAGAGGAGGGTGTGGCCGCGGACCTTCTGGTGATGGGCCCGGGCGAAGGAGACGACCTGGTCGGCGGCGGTGAAGTCGAAGACGCCGCGCTCGGGTTCGGTGGCGTACCACTTCATGGCGTTGGCGGGGGTGAGCTGTCCGAACTCGCTGCCGAGGAGCTTCAGGTAGGCGGGGTCGGCGAAGCCGGGGCCGTCGACGGCGGAGCCGAAGTAGCGGTGGTGCTTCTTCGCCAGGTCGCCGAGGGGCGCGGGCCGGGGGCCGGCGGTCGCGGGGGCGACGGCGAGGCCGGCCGCGAGGCAGGCGGTGGCGGAGAGGGCGGTGAGGATCCGGGTCGCGGTGCGCGTCCGGGACGTGGTGCGCTTCCGGGGCGTGGACATGGGAGCTCCTGGTGGGGTGGTGGGTCTCAGTCGAGGACGAGGGTGGTGAGCGCGCGGGGGGCGAGCTTCGCGGTGAGGTGCGCGCCGCGGGTGGTGACGGCGTCGGCCGGGGTGAGCGAGCGGGTCTCGTCGGTGACGTAGGCGTCGGGACGCCGGCCGGGCCCGCCGCGCAGGGCGAGTTCGGTGGTGCGCGGGGTGGTCGCGGTGTTGAGGATCTCGATGACACGGCTGCCGTCGGCGTTCCGGAAGGCGGTGACGCTCAGGGCCGGGTCGGGGTTCTCGACCGGGACGCGGACGGCGTCGGGGCGGATGAAGCGGCTGAAGGCGGCCAGTGCCCAGTACCGCTTGGACACCCGGTAGTCGTCGCCGGGGTCGGCGAGCCGGACGAGCCCCCGGGTCGCGCCGAGGGACGCACCGGTCCAGTAGACGTAGGCGGAGGCGTTGCCGGTGGTCAGGGTGTGCTGGATGTCGGCCGCGACGGTGAGGCCGTCGTAGCCGCTGCCGTCGTCCCAGTTCTCGTTCCAGGTGGTGCCGTCCGGCGACCACTCCGACATCCACACGCGCTTGTCGGTCGGCTGCGGGGCGTCGGTCGGGCCGCTGTAGCGGTGCCCGGTGACGGTCCGTACGGCCGCGTCGGCCTCGGGGTCCGCCTCGACGGCCCGGGTGTAGTCGGCCTGCCGGTCCCAGCCGGCGGCGTCGCAGCAGACCAGTCCGGTCTTCAGGCCGGAGGCGCGGACGGTCGGCCCGAGCACCTCGAGGAAGTCGACGGCCTGCTGCGGGGTGAACCGCATCGAGGCGTACGCCGCCGTCCAGTCGGGTTCGTTGGTGAACCCCAGGTCGGTGATCCCGATGCCCTCCTGCCGGTAGAACTTCACGTACTGGACGAGGTAGTTCGCGTAGGCCTGGCGCCATGCGGGCCGGAGCTCGCCGCCGTCGTTCTCGCTCCCGTCGGTCTTCATGAAGGCCGGGGCGCTCCAGGCGTCGGCGAAGAACCGTTCGACGCCGTACGCCTTGGCCTCCTTGGCGAGCCAGACCTGGCCGCCGTCCCAGCCGTCCCAGACGTACGCCGGGGTGGCGTCCGGGCCGCCGGGGTCGGTCGGCAGGATCGTCGGCATGTGGTCGTAGACCCGGTCGGTCGACGAGCCGATGCCCAGGCGCAGGATCGACAGGCCGGCGCCCTTCTCCCGGTCGAACAGCAGGTCGAGCACCTCGCGTCGCTTGGCCGGGCCGAGGCCGCGTGCGCCGTGCAGCAGGTCGGCCCGCTGGAAGGCCATCGAGAAGCCGAAGCCGTCGATGGGCTGGAGGGCGGCGCGGAAGTCGACGGCGATGCGTCCGGGTCCGGCGGCGGGGTGCACGGGATCGGCCACCGCAGGGGATGTTAGCGCTAACATCATGACGGCCGTCCAAGCGGTCAGACGTTTCGCGGTCGGGCGTTTCACGGGGTCTCCTCGGGGATCGGGGGGTGGGGATCGGGGAGCCGGGCGGGGAGGCGGGGCGGGTTCCGGACGGGTCAGCCCTTGGTGGCGCCCGCGGTGAGACCTCCGATCAGCTGGCGTTCGGCGACGGCGTAGAAGGCCAGGGCGGGGACCATGGCGAGCACGATGTAGGCGAGGACGAGGGCGTAGTCGGTCGAGTACTGGCCCTGGAACTGCTGGACGCCGACCGGGACGGTCTGCCACTCGGGGTCGTTGAACACCAGCAGCGGCAGGAAGAAGTTGTTCCAGCTCGCGACGATCGCCAGCACCGAGACCGTGCCGAGCGCCGGGCGGGCCATCGGCAGCAGGATCTTCCAGAAGAAGCGGAACTTGCCGCAGCCGTCCATGACGGCCGCCTCCTCGATCTCCGCCGGGACGGTCCGGAAGAAGCCGCGGAGGATGATGATCGTCATGGGGAGGCCGAAGGCGGCCTGCGGCAGGATCACCCCGAGCGGGTTGTCGAGCAGGGAGAAGTCCCGCAGCAGCAGGAACAGCGGCAGCACCGCCACCGCGAACGGGAACATCAGCCCGATCGTGAAGAGCATGTAGAACAGTTCCCTGCCCCGGAAGGCGTAGCGGGCCAGCGCGAACGCCGCCATGGCGGAGGCCGCCACCGTGCAGACCGTCGTGCCGAGCGCCATGCCGGCGCTGTTGGCGATCTGCCGCCAGAACATCCCGTCGCCGAGGATGCCGGTGTAGTTGCCGGTCTTCCACCGCTCCGGCAGCCCGAAGGGATTGCTCGTCAGCTCGCCGGTGCTCTTGAACCCGGAGATCACCGCGTAGACCAGCGGCACGGCGTCGCGGTCAGCTTGGACTTGAACGCCTCGTTCTCCAACGAGGTGGTCTCGATGCGGACGTCGGGGTGGGCGGCCATGAACGCCGAGGCGATCCGCGGGAAGAGCGACCTGCCCGGCTCCGTGGTGGCGATGTTCCACCAGTCGAACGTCACCTTGCCGTCGGCCGCCGGACCGTCGCCCGGGTCGCCGCCGCAGGCGGCGGTCAGCGGGACGGACAGTGCGGCCAGGCCGGAGAGCACGAGGAAGCTCCGCCGGCTCGGGGGGGATGCTGGTCATGGGACCTCCGGGAGGGGAATGCCGATTCGAGACCGAAAACTTTTCGTAATACTCTCGAATTCCGCGGTGCCACAAACTAGGAACCCGAAGCCCCCCGGTCAAGCCTTCTTGCCGAACTCTCCACAACCAGGCGCGTTTTCCAGGGTTGACAAGCCGGTCACACGATCCGAAACTCTTCGAAACATTTGCGTTACCCGTCACCGGCCGCAGACGCCCGCGCAGAGGAGAGAAGTTGAGCCAGCAGCGTCCGACCCTGGCCGTCATCGCCGCGGAGGCAGGCGTCTCCCAGGCCACCGTGTCCAAGGTGGTCAACGGCCGCTCCGACGTCGCGCCGTCGACGCGCGAGCGGATCGAGAACCTGCTGCGGTCGCACCACTACCTCTCCCCCGGCCGCCAGGGCAGGGCCCGCAGATCGGGCCTGGTCGACCTGATCCTCGGCGGCCTGGACAGCGCGTGGGCGGTGGAGATCCTGCGCGGCGTCGAGGCCGAGTGCGCCCAGCGGAACGTCGGCACCGTCGTGTCGCTCGTCCCGCCGGGCGAGGCCACGCCGTCGAGCTGGGCCGCGCTGCCGGTCCTGCACCACAGCGACGGCGTCATCCTCGTCACCTCCGCGGTCACCCGGGCCCAGCGCGCCCAGGTCGAACGGGCCGGGGTGGCACTGGTCGTCATCGACCCGATCGACCTGCCGGACAACGGGGTGCCGAGCATCGGCGCGACCAACTGGGCCGGCGGCCTCTCCGCCACCGAGCACCTGCTGGAGAGGGGGCACCGCCGGATCGCCGCGATCGGCGGGCGCCGGGAGATGCTCTGCAGCCAGGCCCGCATCGACGGGTACCGGGCCGCGCTGGAGCGGGCCGGGATCGAGGTCGACCGCGACCTGATCCGGTTCGGCGACTTCCAGCACGAGGGCGGGTTCCGGTGCGCCCGGGAACTGCTCGCCCTCCCCGATCCGCCGACCGCCGTCTTCGCGGGCAGCGACCAGCAGGCGATGGGCGTCTACGAGGCGGCGCGGCGGGCCGGGCTGAGCATCCCGGAGGACCTCAGCGTGGTCGGTTTCGACGACCTGCCGATGTGCGACTGGCTGTCGCCGCCGCTGACGACGGTCCGCCAGCCGCTGGAGGAGATGGGCCGGCTCGCCGCCCGCGCGCTGTTCCAGCTCCTGGAGGACCAGCCCCTCGTCAGCCCCCGGATGGAGCTCTCGACCGAACTCAAGGTCCGGCTCTCCACCGCCCCGCCCCGTTCCTAGGAGAGCGGGGCGGCATTTTCTTCCCGTTTTCCCTCTGCGCGCGCATCCGCCTTTCCCCAGCCCCCGCGGCCGCCTTTCGACCGCTTGCCCTTTTCACTCGGTTCGGCCCCGCCCGTCCGCGTGCAGCGGAGAATGTCCGCGCCGGCTCCGGTTTCCCGTCCGCTTTCCGCCCGTTTTCCGGCCGTCCTCTGGCGTCCTGCCGACAGGCGCAGCTCAGGAACGCCTCGCATCGAAATTATTTCGATCCCGGTCGACTTCGAAACAAATTCGAAACTCTTGACTTGTTTCCGCCGCGTTTCCACACTTATTCCCGAGGCGGCGTCCCCCTTTTTCGGTACGCCCGGACCGTGCGCGCGTCTTTTGTCCATCCGCGATGACGCCTTCGGCGCACATTCCTTACGCCGTCTCCACGTCCTTCCGCGATTCCCGTCCTGGAGGTCCTTCCATGCGCTCATCCGTCCTTCCCCCGTCCGCCGGCCGCCGGAAAGCGGGCGTCCTGTCCGCGGCGCTGGCCGTCGGCGTCCTCGGTTCCGCCGTCGTGCTCGGGGCGCCCTTCACCTCGCACGCCGCCGAGAGCACGCTCGGCAGCGCGGCGAAGCAGAGCGGCCGGTACTTCGGCACCGCCATCGCCTCGGGCCGGCTGGGCGACTCGGCGTACACGACGATCGCCGCCCGCGAGTTCGACTCGGTGACCGCCGAGAACGAGATGAAGATCGACGCCACCGAACCCCAGCAGGGGCGGTTCGACTTCACCGCCGCCGACCGCGTCCACGCCTGGGCGACGCAGAACGGCAAGCAGGTCCGCGGTCACACCCTCGCCTGGCACTCCCAGCAGCCCGGCTGGATGCAGAGCCTCAGCGGCAGCGCGCTGAGGCAGGCGATGAACAACCACATCACCGGCGTGATGACCCACTACAAGGGCAAGGTCCCCCAGTGGGACGTCGTCAACGAGGCCTTCGCCGACGGGACTTCGGGAGCCCGGCGCGACTCCAACCTCCAGCGCAGCGGCAACGACTGGATCGAGGTCGCCTTCCGCACCGCGCGCACCGCCGACCCGGCCGCCAAGCTCTGCTACAACGACTACAACATCGAGAACTGGACCTGGGCGAAGACCCAGGCCGTGTACGCGATGGTCAAGGACTTCAAGCAGCGCGGCGTGCCGATCGACTGCGTCGGCTTCCAGTCGCACTTCAACAACGACAGCCCCTACAACAGCAACTTCCGCACCACCCTCCAGAGTTTCGCCGCCCTCGGCGTCGACGTGGCCGTCACCGAGCTCGACATCCAGGGCGCCTCGTCCACGACGTACGCCGCCGTGACCAACGACTGCCTGGCCGTCTCCCGCTGCCTCGGCATCACCGTGTGGGGCGTGCGCGACACCGACTCGTGGCGGGCGGAGCACACACCGCTGCTGTTCAACGCCGACGGCAGCAAGAAGCCGGCCTACACCTCCGTGCTCAACGCCCTGAACGCCGCCTCCACGAACCCGAACCCGACGCCGACGCCCACCCCGACCCCCTCCCCCGGCGCCGGCCCGATCAAGGGAGTCGCCTCGGGCCGCTGCCTGGACGTGCCCGGAAGCGCGACCGCCGACGGCACCCAGGTCCAGCTGTGGGACTGCAACAACCGCACCAACCAGCAGTGGACCGCCACCGCGTCCGGTGAGCTCAGGGTCTACGGCGACAAGTGCCTGGACGCCGCCGGAACCGGCAACGGCGCCAAGGTCCAGATCTACTCCTGCTGGGGCGGCGACAACCAGAAGTGGCGCCTGAACTCCGACGGGTCCATCGTCGGCGTCCAGTCCGGCCTGTGCCTCGACGCCGTCGCCAACGGCACCGCCAACGGCACCCTCCTCCAGCTCTACACCTGCTGGAACGGCACCAACCAGCGCTGGACCCGAGGCTGACGCCACCCCGCCACACCACCCCGTCACCACATCGCCACGTCACCGCACCACCGCACCGCTCGCGAGGGGGAGCCGGGGCCGCCCCGGCTCCCCCTCCTGCGTTTCAGGCGGAGAGCCGGTTGCCGTAGGGGGCGTCCGGGCCATGCTCGCGGGTGAAGGGGCGGTCCAGGGCCGCTGCGGTCCGGGGCGCCGTCGGCGGGCGGCGGGGCCCGCCCCGGCCGTGTTCCGCGGACGTCTCACCGCGGGAAGCAGCGGGCGACGAAGTCGTTGCGGAACGTGCCCGTGGGGTCGACATCGGCCGTCAGGCGCTCGAAACGGTGGTACCGGGGGTAGAGACCGCGCAGGGTCTCGGGCTCCGTGACGAAGAGCTTGCCCCAGTGCGGCCGGGCCGCGAAGGGGGCGAGGACGTCCTCGATCACGTGCAGGGCCTTCGTCACGGCGGCGGTGTCGGGCAGCCAGGTGAAGTGGAAGGCCACGGAGTCCCGCCGATGGGCCGGACTGAGCCAGTGGCCGTCCGCGGCGACGCTCCGGATCTCCCCCACCTGCAGATGGGGGGCGAAGGCGTTCCGTACGGCGTGCAGGGCGTCGAAGGCCGCGACGGCGTCCGCGCGGGCGACGAAGTACTCCGACTGCAGTTCGTCGCCGCTGCTCGGGGTGTGCTCCAGCCGGAAGTGCGGGAGCCGGAACGGGGACGGGCCCGGCAGCCCCAGCTGCGGGGTGCAGGAGTCGGCCGGCATGCCGGGGACGGGGTGCCTCGGGCCGTCGGCCCGGACGGCACCGAGCCACCGCGACGGCCCGGCCCCGGCCCCCGGGGCGTCCGCGCGCCGCTTGAGCCACACCTGGTCGATCAGCTCCCCCCGCCAGCGGGTGAAGAGGCTGACGCTGTACGCGGCGGACATCACCTCGTCGAAGGCGCCGCGGAGCGCGGTGACGGGCAGGCCCTCGTAGACCCACTGCCGGACGTCGAAGGCCGGCACCAGGTCCAGGGTCAGCGTGGTGACGACGCCGAGGGCGCCGAGGGCGACCACGGAGCCCTCGAAGTCGTCGTCGCCCCGCCGCGTCGTGACGAGGCCGCCGGAGGCCGAGACGTACGTGACGGCCCGTACGGCCGAGGCGAGGGTGCCGTTGCCGTCCCCCGACCCGTGCGTGCCGGTCGCACAGGCACCGGCGAGGGAGATGTGGGGCAGCGAACCGAGGTTGTGCAGGGCGAGCCCGGCCTCGTGGAGGAGGCCGGTGACCTCCCCGAAACGGGTTCCGCCGCTCACGGTGACGGTACGGGCCCGTCTGTCGATGTCGAGCACGCGGGGCAGACGGGCCGTGGACACCAGGTCCCCGGTGGTGTCGGCGATCGCGTTGAAGGAGTGGCCGGTTCCCAGGGCCCGTACGGCACGGGAGCCGGCCACCAGCTCCTGGAGCTCCTCGACCGAGGCGGGGGCCCTGAGGCGTTCCGCGCCGAAGGTGATGTTCCCCGCCCAGTTGGTGGTGGTGTCACTCATGTCCGTCCTCCGCGGAGGGACCCGTGTCCCCCCGTTCGCGCTGTCGAACGTCGTTCATGGTCTCGGTCGATGCGGGCCGGGTGCCGTGGTGCCCCGCCGGACCGCCGGCGGGGCACCGCGACGGACTCACTGGCCGGCCAGACCCGTGTGGGCGATGCCCCGCACGATCTGCCGCTGGAACAGGGCGAAGACGAGCAGCAGGGGAAGGCCCGCGATCACCAGGGAGGCCATGATCTGGGCGTACCGGACTCCGAAGCCGGACTGGACGTTGACCAGCCCCACCGGGAGCGTCATGGCCTGGGGGTCCGTGGTCACGAGGAACGGCCACAGGAAGTTGTTCCACGTGGAGATGAAGGTGAAGATCGCGACCGCCGCGAGGACCGGCCGGGACAGCGGCATGACGATCGTCCAGAAGACCCGCCAGCGCCCGGCGCCGTCGACGAAGGCGGCCTCCTCCAGTTCCCTGGGCACCCCTTCGAAGAACTTCACCAGGATGAACACCATGGCGGGCACGGCGACCTGGGGCAGGATCACTCCCCAGTAGGTGTCCACGAGCCCCATGCGGACCATCTGGGTGAACAGCGGTGCGATGAGGACCTGGGGCGGCACCATGATCCCCGCGAGGACCAGGCCGTACAGGAGCTTGCGTCCCCGGAACGCGGTCCGGGTGAAGCCGTAGGCGGCCATGGCGCACAGGCCGACGGTGAGCAGGGTGGTCAGACCGGAGACGACGAGGGAGTTCACCGTCCACCGCAGCAGGGCGCCCGACTCCCACACCTTGGCGTACGCCTCGAAGGTGATCCGCGAGCCGATCCACTCCAGCGGTGTCCTGGTCGTCTCCCCCTCCGGTTTGAGCGAGGTGGCGACGGCCCAGAGCAGGGGGAGCAGCCAGGCGGCGGCCAGGACGAGCGCCATGGCGAGCAGCGAGAGCCTGCCCGTGGTCCAGCGGGGCCGGCGGCTCTCGGTACGGGACGATCGGACGGTGCGGTCACGGACGGCGGCGAGGCTCACTTGCCGGCCTCCTCTTTGCGCCGGGCCAGCACGGGCTGGACCAGGGAGACGATCAGGACGAGGGCGAAGAAGACGTAGGAGACGGCGGACGCGTAGCCGATCCGGTAGCCGGTGAAGCCCTGCTGGTAGACGTACTGCAGGATCGGCCGGGTGGAGTCGTCGGGGCCGCCGCCGGTCATCAGGTAGACCTGATCGAAGATCTTGAGCGAGGCGAGCACCTGGAGGACGAGCACGAGGCCGGTGGTGCGCCGCAGGAGCGGCAGGGTGATGTGGAGCAGCCGTCGCCACGCGCCGGCGCCGTCCAGCTCGGCCGCCTCGTACAGGTGCTGCGGCACGGCCTGGAGCGCCGCGAGGTAGAGCAGGAAGTTGAACCCGACCGTCCACCACACCGTGGTCAGGACGATGGAGAGCATCGCGTAGCGTTCGTCGCTCAGCCAGCCGATGCCGGGTTCCAGTCCGGCGGAGGCGAGGAGCTGGTCGGCGAGCCCGAATCCCGGCGGGAAGATCATCTGCGCGAACAGCATGCAGACGACGCCGGAGGGCAGCAGGAAGGGCGCGAACCAGCTGATCCGCCAGAGCCACTGCACGACCCGCAGCTGGTGGGCGAGCAGGGCGAGCACGAGTCCGACCAGGACGAGCGGGACGGTGGAGAGGACGGTGAACCAGACGGTGTTCCACAGCGAGGACCACATCTGCGGGTCGGCCAGCGCCTCCGCGTAGTTGTCCAGGCCGATGAACTCCGCCTCGGTGCCGGTGATGTTCTCGCTGGTCAGGCTCATACCGAGGCCGCTTATGAGGGGCCAGACGAGAAAGAGGCCGTAGACGACGAGGAAGGGGGCCACGAAGACGAGGCCGTGCTCGGTCCACTTCCTGCGGGCGGTCCGGGAGCGCGCCGTGACGGCGCCGCGGCCCGTTCCGGAGGCCGAAGGGGCCGGAGCGGCGGGGGTGAGCGTGGTCATGACGCGACTCCGGGAAGGGGGTTGCGGGTGTCGAGGAGGCGCCCGAGCCGGCGCTTCGCCTCGGAGAGCGCCTCGCGGGGGGTGCGGGAGCCGGTGAGCAGCGTCGAGAACACCTCGCCGAGTTCGATCCACATCCGGGAGGCGGAGCCGGCGAACCAGGCCGGTTCGTCGAGCACGACGTCGTCGATCACGTCGCGGTAGGCGGACTGCGGATCGAGCGCGAGGTAGGCGGGGTCCGCGAGGACGGGCCGGTACGCCGGCACGTGGCCGCCCGCCGCCCACTCGACGGAGTTCTTCAGCATCCAGCCGACGAAGGCGCAGGCGGCCCGGTCCGTCCCGGTGTCGCGGCCGCGCTGGTGGGGCAGGACGAAGGCGTGCGAGTCGGCCTGTGCCGTGGCCCGTCCGAACAGCGCGGGGACCCGCGCCATCGAGAAGGGCGTCCCGCCCGTGCGGAAGGTGGTGACCTCCCAGTCGCCGTTGAGGTGGAACGCCGTCCGCCCCTGGTTGAAGATGCCCACGGAGGCGCCGTAGTCGGCGCGGCGCGTCCACAGCCCTTCGTCCACGAGCGAGGCCATGTACTCGAGTACCCGCAGGGCCTTGGCGTCGTCGAGGGCCAGCCCCTTGCCGTCGGGGGTGAGGACGGTGCCGCCGGTCTGGGAGTAGAAGGTGGAGAAGAGGCGCCAGGGGGTGATGCAGTCGGGGCCGAGGGTCTCGGTGACGAGGGCGGCCGCGCCGGTCACCCTCTTGGCGGCGCGCAGGGCCTCGGTGAACTCCGCGGCTCCTCCGATGGGCTTGAGGCGCTTCCCGTCCATCAGGCCGGCCTTGCGGCAGATGTCGGTCTGGTAGTAGAGCACGAGGGGGTGGGTGTCGAGGGGGACGGCGTACTGGCGTCCGTCGATCTGTCCGCGCCGCCACAGGTCCTCGGGGAAGTCCTCCGGGCGGACGCCCGCCTCGGCGAGCAGGTCGGGGTCGAACGGGTCGACGAGCCGTCCGGGACCGAACCCGGCCAGCCGTGCCATGTGGAGCGCGGCGACCTCCGGCGCGCGGCCTCCGGCGCCCGCCATGCCGAGCTTGGTGTAGTAGGGGGCGCCCCACTGGAGGGTGGTGGCCTCCAGTTCGATGTCCGGACGGGCGGCGCGGAAGGCGTCCAGCATCGTCTGCATGTTGACTCCGTCGCCACCGCCGAAGAGGTGCCAGAACCGGATTCTGGTGCGGCCGGACGCGGCGGCCGAGGGCGCGGCGCAGCCCGCGGTCGGTCCGAGGACGCCGGCGGTGGCGAGGGCGCTCAGGGAGCCGGCGAGGACACGGCGCCGGCTGGGGTGGGGTGATCGCATTGCGGCTCGTCTTCCCGGGATGCGGCGGAGGGCGGCTGTCGGCCGCCCTCCGGTGGGGAACCGCCCGAAGGCGGCTTTCCTGCGGGGCGGCCCGTCAGGCCAGGCGGATCATGGTCCAGGACAGCGGTTCGAGCGTGACGCTCAGCGCGGAGCCGGCCAGCACGGCTCCCTCGCCCGGGTGGGGCGTGACGCGGTCCGGCTCGTCGAGGGTGTTGCGGGCGTCCGGGTCCGCGTCGGAGAGGACGGTGTGCTCGACGATCTCGCCGAGGTCCATGCCGCCCAGCGCGACGCGCAGCGGCAGCGGGCGGTCCTGCGAGCGGTTGACGGCGAAGACCGTGACGGCGCCGGTCCGCGGGTCCCGTACCGCGGTGGCCTGGAGCAGCGGCACGTCGCCGTGGACGGCGGTCCGGTACGTGGGCGAGTCGACCCGCACGTCGAGCACCTCTCCGCGGCCGTGGCGCGCGGCCTGGGCGAAGGGGTGGAAGGTGGTCTGCCGCCAGGCCGGGCCGCCGGGCTCGGTCATGATCGGGGCGATCACGTTGACGAGCTGGGCGAGGCAGGCGACCGTGACCCGGTCGGCGTGCCGCAGCAGGGCGATGAGCAGCGAGCCGAAGACGACGGCGTCGGTGACGGAATAGCTGTCCTCCAGGAGGCGGGGGGCCTCCGGCCAGTCGAGCGGGTTCTCGGCGGCCTCCGCCTCGAAGCGGCTCTGGTACCAGACGTTCCACTCGTCGAAGGAGAGGTTGATCTTCTTCTTGGACTTCAGCCGGGCTCCGATGTGGTCGCAGGTGGCGACCACGTTCTCGATGAACGACTCCATGTCCACGGCGGAGGCGAGGAAGGAGTCGCGGTCGCCGTCCTTCTCCTCGTAGTAGGCGTGCAGGGAGATGTGATCGACGAGGTCGTACGTCTCCTCCAGGACCTTCGCCTCCCAGGCCGCGAAGGTGGGCATGGCCTGGCTCGAGGAGCCGCAGGCGACGAGTTCGAGGCCCGGGTCCATCTGGCGCATGGCGCGCGCGGTCTCGGCCGCCAGCCGGCCGTACTCCTCCGCCGTCTTGTGGCCGGTCTGCCACGGGCCGTCCATCTCGTTGCCGAGGCACCACAGGCGGATGCCGAACGGCTCCTTGTCGCCGTGGGCGACCCGCAGGTCGGAGAGGGCGGTCCCGCCGGGGTGGTTGGCGTACTCCTGCAGTTCGAGGGCCTCGGCCACGCCCCGGGTGCCGAGGTTCACGGCCATCATGGGCTCGGCCTCGGGGCCGACCTTCTTCAGGAACGCCATGAACTCGCTGAGCCCGAAGCGGTTGGTCTCGGTGGAACGCCAGGCCAGGTCGAGACGGCGGGGCCGGTCCTCGACGGGGCCGACGGAGTCCTCCCACCGGTATCCGGAGACGAAGTTGCCTCCCGGGTAGCGGATGGCCGTGACGCCGAGTTCGCGGACGAGGTCGAGGACGTCGGTGCGCAGGCCCGCCTCGTCCGCCGAGGGATGGCCGGGCTCGAAGACACCGGTGTAGACGCAGCGGCCGAGGTGCTCGACGAACGAGCCGAAGAGACGCGGGTTCACCTCACCGACGGTGAACGCCGGGTCGAGGGTGAACCGGGCGACGTGGTCAGGGGTGGGGGTCATGACTTCCTTTCGTGGGGCAGGGGTGCGGGGAGCCGGGCGGTCGCCGCCAGCGGGCGGGCACCGGCCTGCCGTCGCGGCCGGGCAGGCGAGGGCCGCGGCACCGACGTCCAGAAGTGCAGCCGTCCAACGGCGGACTGGGCGCCCGGCATCCATGGGAAAGCTCCTTCGACGACCCGGCGGAAGAGGCGCGTTCGACATGGCGAACGGCTTCCGTGCGTGCGAGCGGTGGAACGGGACGGCCCGCGGCCGGAGAGGACGGTCGCCCTATCCGGCGGCGCGCCGCGCCGCCGGTTTCTCCTACCTGCTCCTGATTCGCAGGAAGGTGACCGAGTGGGCGGGGAAGGTGTGGGTGAAGGTCCGCCCGATGCCCTTCAGCGTCGACTCTCGCGGCTGGACGGGGTGGGCGTCGGCGCTGTTCACCGCGTCCGGAGCGCCTTCGAGGGTGGTCAGCCGGGCCGTCGGGGCGACCGCGGAGGTGCCGAGGTCGATGCTCGTACGGGCCGCGGCGGCCTGGGCGTTGACGACCTTGACGATCAGATCGTCCTTGTCCCTGGTCACCACCTGACGGAAGGGCTCGGCGGCCTTGTCGTCGGTGAACGAACCCCACTTCTGCCCGTCGAGGTAGAGGGTGACCTGCCGGCCCCGCACCTGGACGCGGATGTCGTAGGTGCGGCCCGTCTCGATGGTGGCGGGGTTGTCCAGCAGGGTCTGCTTGCCCCCGTCGACGGCCTTCTCGACGGCGGAGCGGGTGTTGCCCCAGCCTCCGAGGTTCCACCAGTAGTGGTTTCCGGTGTCGCGGACGCCGAAGGCGACCAGGAACCCTTCCTTGCCGGACTTCTTCGTGGCCTTGACCTTCAGGTCGTAGTCCTGCCAGCCCGGGTCGCCGGCGGTGACCAGGGTGTCCTCGGCGGCCTCGTCGGTCTGGACGTACGCCCCGTCCTGGACGGTCCAGGTGCCGCGTCCGGCCGCCGGCGTCCACCTGGAGGCCCCGGCGGAGAAGTCGTCCTCCAGGAGGGTGGTGCCGTCCGCCGCGGTGACCTCGACGTCGTCGTAGGCGGCGCTGGTGGCCCAGGTCGACAGGCCGACCGCGCCGGTGATCGGGCCGGAGACGGACGGGGTGGTGGAGGCGCGGCTCGGCACGACCCGGTCGCCGGTGTTGTTCATGAAGAGCTTCTGGACCTCGTAGCTGGTGGAGCCCCAGGAGCGGTCGTTGTCGAACCAGATCATGTCGGGCCGCCACTGGTTCTTGTCCACGTCGGCGAGCAGCGGAGCGTACGAGGCGAGCTTGACGACGTCGGCGTTGCGCTCCAGGCCGGTCATGAACGCCGCCTCGGACAGGGCGTTGGCGAAGCGGTTGTCGCGGGAGGCGTACTCGCCGAGGAAGACCTCGGGGCCGTTGCGGTCGTAGGAGTCGTAGCGGTCGTTGTTCTCCAGGAACCACTGCGGGGCGTTGTAGTAGTGCTCGTCGACCATGTCGACGCCCGCCTGGCGGTTGAGGTCCCACAGCCGTTCGAAGGTGGCGCCGTCGGGGGCGGGGCCGGAGTTGGAGACGACCTTGACCTCGGGGTGCCGGGCCGCGATCGCCTTGCGGAACTCGGTGAAGCGCGCGAAGAAGGCGTCGGGCAGGTTCTCCTCGTTGCCCACGGCCAGGTGGGTCAGGCCGAAGGGCTTGGGGTGGCCCATCTCGGCGCGCTTGCGGCCCCAGGTGGAGGTGACGGGGCCGTTGGCGAACTCGATGAGGTCCAGGGTGTCCTGGACGTGCCGCTTGAGCAGGGCCGGGTCGTCGGTGGCCCGGTTCTCCCCGCAGCCGTTGACCAGGGCGGGCACGACGGGCAGCGGCATCGCGCCGATGTCCTCGGCGAACTGGAAGTACTCGTAGTAGCCGAGGCCGTAGCTCTGGTGGTAGCCCCAGAAGTTGGCGTTGACGGCCCGCTGTTCGACCGGGCCGATCGTGTCCTTCCACTGGTAGGAGCGGCGGCGTTCCCAGTCCGGGGCCTCGTAGGCGTCGTGGCTGCCGGTGTTGACCAGGCAGCCGCCCGGGAAGCGCAGGAAGCCGGGGTCGAGGGCGGCGATCTTCTCGGCGAGGTCCTTGCGCAGCCCGTTCGCGCGGCCCTTGTAGGTGTCCCGGGGGAAGAGCGAGACCATGTCGAGACGGAGGGTCCCGGAGCCGGCGGCCGTCACCGCGAGCCGTCCCGCCGTGGTGGTCGTCTTGGGGACGAGCGTGCCGGTGTACTTGGTCCACCGGTCGCCGCGCACGGTGACGCCCAGCGGCGCGGTCAGGACGGTGCCGTCGGAGGTGCGCAGTTCGGCCGCGAGGCGGGTGCCGGCCGCGTTGTCCGTGCGCGCCCAGACCGAGAAGTCGTACCGCCTGCCCTCCTTGAGCGCCATGCCCGCGCCGTAGCCGCTGTTGACGATTCCGAAGCGGCCGGCGGTGCCGCCCGTGCCGGCGAGGTCGACGCGCAGGTGGTTGCGGTTGCGCTCGTTCAGCCGCTCGGCGTCGTCGACGACCGCGAGGGAGCCGGTGGCACCGCCGGACGCGGTCTGCTGCCAGGCGGTCAGCGGGGTGTAGGAGCGGTTGTCGACCGGGCTGAACTCGAAGGAGCGGTTCTGTACGAGCTCGGCGTAGAGACCGCCGTCGGCCGCGTTGTTGATGTCCTCGAAGAAGACGCCGTACATGGTGGGGTCGATCGCCGGTCCCGTGCCGGCGGCGTCGACGGAGAGGGTGTAGTCGGTGACGGCGGGGTCCGCCGCCGCCGGGGTCTGGGTGAGGAGGCCGGCCGCCAGTGAGGTGGCGAGCAGACCGCCGGTGACGGCACCGGCCTTTCTGGTGGTGCGGTTGCGTGGACGCAAGGCGGCTCTCCTTGAGGTGAACGGTGCTGGGCGTCGTGCTCTCGGCACGCGGCACGGGACGGAGGCCCGGCGGTCGTCGGCGCTCGGGCTCCCGTGGCCCGCGGGGCGGTGGGCGGCACCGCGGCCGCACCCTCGCGGTCAGGCGGAGGGCGCGTTGCCGTAGTAGGCGTCCGGGCCGTGCTTGCGGGTGAAGTGGCGGTCCAGGAGGTGCTGCGGGGGGTCGGCCGGACCCAGGGCGAGGGTGTGAAGGGCCATCTCGGCCACCGCCTCGCAGATGACGGCGTGTTCCAGGGACTTGGTGGCGGTGGCACCCCAGGTGAAGGGGCCGTGGTGGGCGACGAGGGCGCCGGGGACCTCCCGGGCCCGGACGTCGTCGCGGCCGAGGAGGTCCACGATGACCTGGCCGGTGTTGTACTCGTAGTCCCTGGCGCACTGTTCGGGGGTGAGGACCGCGGTGACGGGGACGGGGCCGTTGAAGGTGTCCGCGTGGGTCGTGCCGAGGACGGGTATCGGGCGCCGGGCCTGGGCGAAGGCGACGGCGTGGGTGGAGTGGGTGTGGGTGACGCCCCCGATCGAGGGGAAGGCGAGGTAGAGGCTGCGGTGCGTCTCCGTGTCGGTGGACGGGCGCAGCCGGCCCTCCACGACGCTGCCGTCGGCCAGCGAGACGACGACCAGGTCCTCTGCGGTCAGGGCGTCGTAGTCCACGCCCGAGGGCTTGATGACGAAGACTCCGGCCTCCCGGTCGACGCCGCTCACGTTGCCCCAGGTGAGGGTGGCGAGCCCGGCGCGGGGGATGCGGAGGTTGGCCTCCAGCACCTCGCGGCGCAGTTCCTCGGAGACGACGCTGCTCACGGAGGGCTCCCTCCTCGCGGGGGCGGTGGACGCGGTCACAGGCTCTGCGCCAGACGGTGGTACGCCTGGTTCCAGCGCAGCTCGCGGGTGAACCGCCGGACGGTGGTGTCCTCGTCGATGACGGCGAGTTCGGTCCGCAGCATCTCGGCGAGGTCGTCGAGTTCCTCGCCGACCAACGCGGTGGTCAGGACGGTGTGGTGCGGGGCTCCGGCCGTCAGCCACGCCTCGGTGGAGGTACGGAGGTCGGGCCGGGGCCGCCAGACGGCGCGGGCGACGGGGAGCGCGGGCAGCGGCTCGGGCGGGGCGACGACGTCGATGCGGTTGGCGACGAGGCGGAACCGGTCGCCCATGTCGGCGAGTCCGACGACGACGGCCGGGCCGGGGTCGGCGTCGAAGACGAGGCGGACCGGGTCCTCCCGTCCGCCGATGCCCAGCGGGTGGATCTCGCAGGAGGGCCTGGCCGTCGTGATCGAGGGGCAGACCTCCAGCATGTGGGCGCCGAGGATGAGCTCCTGACCGGGCGTCAGGTCGTAGGTGTAGTCCTCCATGAAGGAGGTGCCGCCGGGCAGCCCGTGGGACATGGCCTTGAGCGTGCGCAGCAGGGTGGAGGTCTTCCAGTCCCCTTCGCCGCCGAAGCCGTAGCCGTCGGCCATCAGGCGCTGCACGGCGAGGCCGGGCAGCTGGCGCAGGCCGCCGAGGTCCTCGAAGTTGGTGGTGAAGGCGCGGAAGCCGCCTTCGGTGAGGAAGGCGCGCAGGCCGGCCTCGATGCGGGCGGCGTAGCGCAGGGAGTCGTGGCGCTCGCCGCCGGGCCGCAGCTCGGGGGCGAGGGCGTAGAGGTCCTGGTACTCCTTGACGAGGGAGGTGACGGTGGACTCGTCCGCGGCGTCGACGGCGGCGACGAGGTCGTTGACGCCGTAGGTGTTGACGGAGACGCCGAACCGGAGCTGGGCCTCGACCTTGTCGCCCTCGGTGACGGCGACGTCGCGCATGTTGTCGCCGAAGCGGGCGAGCTTGAGGGTGGTGAGTTCGGCGCGTCCGGTGGCGGCGCGGGCCCAGCCGGCGATGCGGTCGACGACGTCGGGGGTGGAGACGTGGCCGGCCACGGTCTTGCGCGGGACGCCGAGGCGGGTCTGGACGAAGCCGAACTCGCGGTCGCCGTGGGCGGCCTGGTTCAGGTTCATGAAGTCCATGTCGATGGTGGACCAGGGCAGTGCGCGGTTGGCCTGGGTGTGCAGGTGCAGCAGCGGCTTGGCGAGGGCGTCGAGACCGGCGATCCACATCTTGGCCGGGGAGAAGGTGTGCATCCAGGCGATCAGGCCGACGCAGCGGTCGTCGGCGTTGGCCTCCAGACACGTCCTGCGGATGGCGGCGGCGTCGGTGAGGACCGGCTTCCACACCAGGCGGACGGTCATCCGGGGCTGGCCGGCGAGGGTGTCGCAGATGGAGCGGGACTGGTCGGCGACCTGGGCCAGGGTGTCGTCACCGTACAGGCCCTGGCTGCCGGTGAGGAACCAGATCTCGCGGTCGGGCTGGGCGAGCGTCATGTCGGGTGTGCTCCTCGGAGGTGCGGACGGGGAAGTCGGGCGGTCGGGAGGGGGGGGGAAGGGGTCGTCTGTCAGGCGTCGGCGGCGAGGCGTGCCGTGTTGCGGATGCGGCGCAGGCGGTGCAGGAGGAGGTCCGGGCCGGTGCCGAAGTGCTCGTGCAGGGCGCGGTACTCGCCGAAGAGCTCGTCGTAGGCGTCCGCACGCGCGGGGTCGGGCAGGTACGCGTGGCGCCGGACGCTTCCCATGACGGCGGCGGCGGTACGGACGTCGGGGTGGGCGCCCGCGGCGACGGCGGCGTGGATGGCCGAGCCGAGCGCCGGGCCCTGCTCGGAGGTGCCGAGGGAGACGGGGCGGCGGAGCACGTCGGCGTAGATCTGCATGAGCAGCGCGTTCTTCTTCAGGCCGCCGGTGACGATGAACTCCTCGACGGGGACGCCGCCCTCCTCGAAGGTCTCGACGATCGTCCGGGTGCCGTAGGCGGTGGATTCGAGCAGGGCCCGGTAGACGTCCTCCGGGCGGGTGTCGAGGGTGAGGCCGGCGACGACGCCGGAGAGGTGGTGGTCGACCAGGGGGGAACGGTTGCCGTTCATCCAGTCCAGGGCGACCAGGCCGTGCGCGCCGACGGGCTGCCCGGCGGCCTTGCGGGTCAGGAGCTCGTGCAGGTCCTCGCCCGCCGCCTCCGCCTCGGCCCGGTAGTGCTCGGGGACGCCCTGGCGGAGCCACCAGGCGAAGATGTCGCCGACGGCGCTCTGGCCGGCCTCGTAGCCGTAGGAGCCCTCGACGATGCCGCCGTCGACGACCCCGCAGATGCCGGGGACCTCGGCGAGGGCGGCGCCGTTGAGGACGTGGCAGGTGGAGGTGCCCATAATGGCGAGCATCCGGCCGTTCTCGACGGCGCCCGCCGCGGGCGCGGCCACGTGGGCGTCGACGTTGCCGGCGGCGACCGCGATGCCCTCGGGCAGGCCCGTCCAGCGCGCCGCCCCGGCGCTCAGTCCGCCGACACGGGAACCCAGGGGGGACAGCGGGTGTTCCAGGCGCGTGGCGGGGAAGTCGGCGAAGTCCGGGTGGAGTCCGGCGAGGAAGGCGGGCGACGGGTAGGCGCCGTCCTGGTGGATGCCCTTGTAGCCGGCGGTGCAGGTGTTGCGGGACTCGGCGCCGGTCAGCTGCCAGACGATCCAGTCGGCCGCCTCGATCCAGCGGGCGCAGGCGGCGTAGACGGCCGGGTCCTCCTCCAGGACCTGGAGGGCCTTGGCGTACTGCCATTCGGAGGAGATCTTGCCGCCGTACCGTGCGATCCACTTCTCGCCTCGGGCGTGGGCGAGGGCGTTGATGCGGTCGGCCTGCTCCTGGGCCGCGTGGTGCTTCCACAGTTTGGGCCAGGCGTGCGGGCGGTCGGCCCACTCGGGCGTCAGGGCGAGCGGGGTGCCGTCCGGGGTCGTCGGCAGGACCGTGCAGGCGGTGAAGTCGGTGGCGATGCCGATGACACGGACCGGGTCGGTCCCGGCGTCGGCGAGCGCCGCGGGGACGGCGGTGCGCAGGACGTCGCGCCAGTCCTCGGGGTGCTGGAGGGCCCAGTCGGGGGGCAGGGGGGCGCCGGTGGAGGGCAGGCGGTCCTCGATGACCGCGTGGCGGTACTCGTGGACCGCCGAGCCGAGTTCGGCGCCGTCCCGGACCCTGACCACGACGGCGCGCCCCGAGAGGGTGCCGAAGTCGACTCCGATGGTGCACGCCTCGGGGTGGTGCCGGGCCGCGGGATCGGGGAGGGGGTGTGGGGTCACGATGCGGTCTCTCTCGTCAGAGGCTGGGACGGGGTGAGGGCGGAGGCGGGGTGAGGGGGGCGGAGGAGGTGCGGACCGAGGGGGAGCACCCTGATTGTTAACGCTCACAATTGAGGAGAACAAGAGGCGCGGGCAGTTCTGTCGGAGCATTCGCGAGAAATCGGGGGCTCCAAGTGAGCGCTCACCCGGATGCCCGGAGCAGGGCGGCGGAGGAGGACGGCGTACGTCCGCGCACGCCGAAGGGCCGGCGCACGGACCGGCCGGAGACCCTGGGGACTCCGGAGACCCCGGGCCCCGGAGAACGAGGTGGCGGCGGGGGGACGGCGACGGCCGGGCGCGGCGGGGCCGTCCGCCGCGTCAGCCCTCGCCGGAGGGGCGCGTGCTCGCGCGCATGATCAGCTGTGGCTCCACCAGCAGGTGCTCGGCCTTCCGGGCGCGCCCCTCGATGTGGTCCACCAGGAGTCCGATGCTGCGGCGCCCGATGGCGGCGAAGTCCTGGCGGACCGTCGTCAGGGGCGGCGGGAAGTACTCGGCCTCCGGGATGTCGTCGAAGCCGGCGACGGCCACCTGCGCGGGGGTGCGGATCCCGCCCTCGCGCAGCGCCCGCAGGACGCCGAGGGCCATCTGGTCGTTGGCGACGAAGACGGCCGTGACCGGCGTCTCCCCGCGGCGGGCCAGGGCGAGTCCCGCGAGCTCCTGGCCCGCCCGGTACCCGGACAGCGGGCTCCAGTCGCCCGTCAGCACGCGGGGCGGCCGGACGCCGTTCTCCTCCAGGACGGCGCGCCAGCCCGCCGTACGGGCCTCGCTCTCCAGCCAGTCCTCCGGGCCCGCCACGTGCCACACGGTCCCGTGCCCGGCGGCGAGCAGGTGCTCCGTGACCATGCGGGCGCCGAGCTCCTGGTCGAGGGAGACGCCGGGCAGGTCCAGCCGGTGTCCGCCCTCCACCGTGACCACGGGGAAGGGCGCGTCCAGCTCGGCGAGCGCCTGCACGTGCGAGCGCTGCGGGGTGATGGCGACGACGCCCTCCACGCCCCAGGCCGCGAGGTGGTCGATGGCGTCCTTGAGCCCCTGCCCCGAGCCCGAGCGCAGGCTGACGGTCGAGACGAGGTACCCCTCCTCCCGCGCCGCCTCCTCCAGGCCGGTGAGGGTGCTGGCGGGGCCGTACAGGGCGGTGTTGACGGCGATGACGCCCAGGGTCCGCGTCCGGCGCGTCACCAGGGCGCGCGCGGCGGAGTTGCGGCGGTAGCCCAGCCGCTCGATGGCCCGGGTGACCGTCTCCCGGGTGGCCGCGCGCACGTTGGGGTGGTCGCTCAGCACCCGGGAGACGGTCTGGTGGGAGACCCCCGCCTCTCGTGCGACGTCGGCCATCGTCGGCGGGCGGACGTCTTCCGCGGGCTGCGCCACGTTCGCCTCCCTTCTCCCTGCTTGCGGCTGCTTGTCGATGCGAGAAAAACCTTAGCGCTTCTTGTATCACGCGTTTGTGAGCGCTAACAATCCAGCTCGGCCGGGGCGTCGGCACCCCTGGTGGCCCGACCGGAACGGCGCCGTTCCGGTGGTGCGCGGGGCGGGCGTCCGGCGCCGCTCCGCGCGGCGGCCGTGCCCGCGGTCCCCCGCCGGCGGGGACGGCCGTCGTGTCCGTGCGCGGTCAGTCGCGCGTGCCGAACCGCAGGACCGTTCTCGACCGGTACTCGTCGCCGGGGCGCAGCACGGTGGACGGGTCGTCGGGGCGGTTCGGGGAGTCGGGGAAGTGCTGGGTCTCCAGGGCGACGCCGGCGCTCGCCCGGTAGGGCGTGCCGCTCTTGCCGAGGACGGATCCGTCGAACTGGCCCCCGGTGTAGACCTGGAGCCCGGGCTCGGTGGTCAGCACCTCCAGACGGCGGCCGGTGGCGGGGGCGTACAGGACGGCGGCCCGGCGCGGTGCCTCGCCGTCGCGCGCGTGCAGGACGAAGTTGTGGTCGTATCCGCCGTCCGCGCCGGGGCGGGCCAGGGCCTCGGCGATGCCGAGCGGGCGGCGGAGGTCGAACGCGGTGCCGGTCACGGGGCGGTGGCCCCCGGTGGGGATCAGGTCCTCGTCGACGGGCGTGTAGCGGTCGGCGTCGACGGTCAGTTCGTGGCCGAGGACGTCGCCGGCCGCCTCGCCCTCCAGGTTGAAGTAGGCGTGGTTGGTCAGGTTGACCGGGGTGGGGGCGTCGGTGAACGCCGAGTAGGAGAAGGTGAGTTCCTTGTCGCGGCCGATGAGGACGCCGACGGTGACGTGGAGGTCGCCCGGGAAGCCCTGGTCGCCGTCGGGGCTGCGGAGGTGCAGGAGGACGCCGGTCAGGGCGGGGGTGTGGACGCTCTCGGCCTCCCAGAGCCGGGTGTCGAAGCCGTCGGTCCCGCCGTGCAGGCTGTGGCCGTCGTCCTGGGTGGTCAGCCGGTACGTCTCGCCGTCCAGGGAGAACCGGCCGCGGGCGATGCGGTTGGCGTAGCGGCCGACGGTGGAGCCGAAGTACCGGGCGGTGTCGGCGGTGCGGGCCGGGTCGCGCGGGGCGAGGACGACGTCGGCCGGGATGCCGTGCCGGTCCGGTGCCCACAGGGCGTGGAGGCGGGCGCCGAGGGTGTGCACCTCCGCCGTGAGGCCGCCGGGGAAGCCGAAGATCCAGCGTTCCCCGGGACCGGTGGCGGGGAGGCGGAGCGGCGGACCGCCGGTGAAGGAGGGCGGGGTGGAGGACCGGCGGGTGGACGGGTTCATGGGGGTTCCTTCGCGGGAGTGCGGCACGGCCGGGGAGGGGCGCGAGGCCCCGCTTCCCCGGCCGTGGTCGTTCTGGTGGTCGGTCAGTGCTCTGTCCGGGATCCGCCGAAGAGCCGCTGGAGGAGGATGAAGACGAACAGCAGCCCGCCGATGACGATGCGCGTCCACCAGGAGCTGAGCGTGCCCTGGAAGCTGATGATCGTCTGGATCAGGCCGAGGACCGTCACGCCGAGCGCGGTGCCCAGGACGAAACCGGAACCGCCGGTCAGCAGCGTCCCGCCGATCACCGCGGCCGCGATGGCGTCGAGTTCCATGCCGACGGCGTGGAGGGCGTAGCCGGACAGCATGTAGAAGGTCAGCAGCAGGCCGCCGAGGGCGGAGCACAGGCCGCTCACGGCGTACACCATGACCTTGGTGCGTCCCACGGGCAGGCCCATGAGGCGGGCGGAGGACTCGTTGCCGCCGAGGGCGTAGACGGTACGGCCGAAGCGGGTGTGGTGGAGGACGACGAAGGCGAGCGCCAGGACGACCAGGGCGATGACCACGGCGGGCGAGACGAACAGGCCGCCGGGCAGCAGCACCCGGGTCTGGGCGATCGTCGTGGTTGTCGGGTCCGTGATCGAGATGGACTCGGTGCTGATCATGTAGCAGAGGCCGCGGGCGAGGAACATGCCCGCGAGGGTGACGATGAAGGGCTGGATCTCGAAGGCGTGGATCACCCACCCCATGAGGGCGCCGCCGCCCGCTCCCACCAGCAGGACCACCGGCACCGCCGCGGCGAGCGGGAGGCCGTTCTGCTCGACGAGCCAGGCGGTCAGCATGGTCGACAGGGCCACCATGGAGCCGACCGAGAGGTCGATGCCGCCGGTGAGGATGACGAAGGTCGTGCCGATCGCCACGACGAGCAGGAAGCCGTTGTCGATGAGGACGTTGAGCAGGACCTGCGCGGAGAAGAAGCCTTCGTACTGCAAGGAGCCGACCGAGAACATCGCGACCAGGAGCGTGGCCGTCACCATGAGCGGCAGGCGGGCGGCGTGGCGCGCGGAGAAGCGCTGGAGCGGCTTGGTGAGGGTGGTGCTCACGAGTGGACCTCCTGCCGGCGGGCCGCCGGGTCGCCGGCCGCGGGGGCCGGGTCGGGGGCGGCCGGGCGGCGACGGCGTGAGAGTCGCGCGCGGAACACGGGCGACTGGGCGAGGCAGACGACGATGACGACCAGGGCCTTGAAGACGAGGGTGGTCTCCGGCGGTACGCCGAGGGTGTAGATCGTGGTGGAGAGGGTCTGGATGACGAGGGCGCCCAGGACGGTGCCGCCGAGGGAGAAGCGGCCGCCGGTGAGGGCGGTGCCGCCGATGACCACGGCGAGGATCGCGTCGAGTTCGATCCACAGGCCCGCGTTGTTGCCGTCGGCGCTGGAGACGTTGGAGCTGATCATCAGGCCGGCCACCGCGGCGCACACGGCGCTCACCACGTAGACCATGACGAGGAGTCCGGCCGCCCGGATGCCGACGAGCCGGCTCGCGACCGGGTTGCCGCCCACCGATTCGACGAGCATGCCGAGCGCGGTGCGCCGGGTGACGAGGGAGGTGACGGCGACGAGGACCGCGGCGAGGAGGACGGCGAAGGGGAGGGTGAGCCAGTAGCCGCCGCCGATCATCTTGTAGGCGCTGCTGGACACGCTGATGATCTGGCCGTCGGTGATCAGCTGGGCCACGCCGCGCCCGGCGACCATGAGGACCAGGGTGGCGACGATGGGCTGGACGCCGAGCCGGGCGACGAGGAAGCCGTTGAGGAGGCCGATCGCGGCGGCCACGCCGACCGCGAGCGCGATCGCGGTCAGGACGGTGGAGAGGCTTCCGGGGTCCTTCGCGGTGGCGATGTGCTCGCACGCGAGGGCTCCGGCGATGGCGACCGTCGAGCCGACCGAGAGGTCGATGCCCCGGGTGGCGATGACCAGCGTCATCCCGAGGGACACCAGGATCAGGGGGGCGCCGAACTGGAGGATGTCGATCAGGCTGCCGTAGAGGTGTCCGTTCTGGACGCGTACGGCGAAGAAGTCGTGGGTGAGCGCGAGGTTCCCCAGCAGCAGCACGGCCAGCACGGCGGCGGGCCAGAACAGCCGGTGCTCGGTGAGCCGCCGCGCGCCGCGCGTCCGGGCCGGACGCCCCCCGGCGCCGGTGTCGTCAAGTGGTGTCATGAGGTGGCTCCGGTGGCGATGGCGCCCAGGATCCGGTCGGGCGTCAGGGTCGTGTCGTTGGGGAGGGTGGCGACGAGCCGGTGGTCGCGCAGCACGCCGACCCGGTGGCTCAGCCGCAGTACCTCCTCCAGCTCGGCGGAGATGAAGAGGACCGCGGTGCCCTCCGCGGCCAGGCGGGTGACGAGTCGCTGGATCTCCGTCTTGGCACCGATGTCGATGCCCCGGGTGGGCTCGTCCAGGATCAGCAGCTCGGGGTCGGTGAGCAGCCAGCGGGCGAGGAGCACCTTCTGCTGGTTGCCTCCGCTGAGGTTGCGGACCTGGGCCTCGGGGGCGGCCGGGCGGATGTCGAGGGTCTCGATCCAGCGGGCGGCGATCTCGTCCTGCCGGGCTCGGGAGAGGGGCCTGGTCCAGCCGCGCGCGGCCTGGAGGGCGAGCACGATGTTCTCGCGGACCGTGAGTTCGCCGATCAGGCCCTCCGCCTTGCGGTTCTCCGAGCAGAAGGCGATCTTGTGGGCGATGGCGGCGCGGGGGGAGCGCAGGGCGGCGCGTTCGCCGTGGATCCGCAGTTCGCCGCCGTCGGCGTGGTCGGCGCCGAAGAGCAGGCGGGCGGCCTCGGTCCGTCCGGATCCGAGGAGTCCGGCCAGGCCGATCACCTCGCCGCGGTGGATGTCCAGGTCGTACGGCTGGATGGAGCCGGTCCGGGCGAGCCCGCGGGCGCTGAGGAAGGGCGTCTCCGCGGACTCGGGGGTGGCGGCGGTGCCGGTGTGGGAGGTCTCGGCCAGCTCGTCGAGGGTGTTCAGTTCGCTGCCGACCATGCGGTGGACCAGGGTGACGGGGGTCAGTTCGTCGATCCGGTACTCGCCTTCGAGGCGGCCGTTGCGCAGGACGGTCACCCGGTCGCACAGGTCGAAGACCTGGTCGAGGAAGTGGGTGACGAAGAGGATCGCGACGCCCCGGTCGCGGAGCCGGCGGACCAGGGCGAAGAGCTGGGCGACCTCGTCGCGGTCGAGGCTGGAGGTGGGTTCGTCGAGGACGAGCACCTTCGCCCGGACGTCCACGGCGCGGACGATCGCGACGAGTTGCTGGACGGCGAGGGAGTGGGCGCTCAGCGGCCGGCGGACGTCGAGGTCGAGTTCCAGTTCGGTGATGAGCTGCGCGGCGCGGCGATGGAGGGCCGACCAGTGGACGAGACCGAAGCGCCGCGGTTCACGGCCGACGAGGATGTTCTCGGCGACGGAGAGGTTGGGGCACAGGTTCACCTCCTGGTAGACCGTGCTGATTCCGGCGTGCTGGGCTTCCAGGGGTTCGGCGAACCGGCGGGGGGTGCCGTCGACGGTGACCGTTCCCGCGTCGGGCGGGTGGACCCCGGTGAGCACCTTGATGAGGGTCGACTTGCCCGCGCCGTTCTCGCCCATCAGCGCGTGGACCTCGCCGGGGAAGAGGCGGAGGTCCACGCCGTCGAGGGCGAGGACGCCGGGGAACGCCTTGCGGACGCCGCGGGCCTCCAGGACCGGACGGCCGGCGGGGGTGGGTGTGCGGGGGGTGGGTGGGGCTGTCATCCGCCCTCCTCTCCTGAGGGACCGGGGCGGCGCGGGGGCCGCTCCCGGTCCGGTGCGGGCGGTGGTTCAGTACTGGCGGCCGGGCAGGGCGGCCTCGGCCTGGTCCTGGGTGAAGACGCCCTCCTCGACCTCGACCCGCCGGGGGACGCTCTCGCCCGCCGCGACCTTCTTGACGAGCTCCATGAGCTGGTCGCCGAGGAGCGGGTTGCACTCGACGACCACGTTGATCTTCTTGTCCTTCATGGCGACGAAGGCGTCCTTGATGCCGTCGACGGAGATCACCTTGATGTCGGTGCCGGGCTTCTTGCCCGCCTCCTCGATGGCCTGGATGGCGCCGAGGGCCATGTCGTCGTTGTGGGCGTACAGGACGTCGATGTCCTCGTGGGACTTGAGGAAGGCCTGCATGACCTCCTTGCCCTTGGCGCGGGTGAAGTCCCCGGTCTGGGAGGCGACGACCTTGAACTTGGGGTCGCCCTTGATGGCGTCGGCGAAGCCCGCCTTGCGGTCGTTGGCAGGTGCGGAGCCGGTGGTGCCCTGGAGCTCGACCACGTTGACAGTGTCGGAGGACTTCTCGTACTCCTTCACGAGCCACTTGCCCGCCTCCTCGCCCTCCTTGACGAAGTCGGAGCCGAGGAAGGTCTGGTACAGGGACGTGTCCTTCGAGTCGACCGCGCGGTCGGTGAGGATCACCGGGATGCCGGCGTTCTTGGCCTCCTTCAGGACGGTGTCCCAGCCGGACTCCACCACCGGCGAGAAGGCGATGACGTCCACCTTCTGCTGGATGAAGGTGCGGATCGCCTTGATCTGGTTCTCCTGCTTCTGCTGCGCGTCGGAGAACTTGAGCGTGATGCCGGCCTTCTCGGCGGCGTCGCGCACGGACTTGGTGTTGGCGGTGCGCCATCCGCTCTCGGCTCCCACCTGGGCGAACCCGAGCACCAGCTTGCCGTCGGAGGAGCCCTTGCCGGTGCCGCCGGTGCTGCCGGTGGACGCGGGCTCGGTGGTGCAGGCGGTCATCACGCTGCCGGCCAGGACGGCGGCGGCGACGGCGCGGAGGGCTCTGTGGGCCATGTCGGGGTTCCTCTCGGGACGTGCGTCGGACGGGCGGGGCCCCGAGGAGGGGGCTCCGCGAAAGAGCTGCCGTGCGGAGGTGGTCGAGCCGTAGGGAGGCAGGGAAAGCGCCGGTCTCGACGATCGGCGTCGGCGAACGCGACACATTGTGAGCGCTAACAGAGTTGTAACTCAAGGGTCCGTCGGCCGTTACTCGTTCTTGATCGCAGGAAGTTCCCAAGATCGGAGCGTCCGCTCGCCTCCCTCGGTGTCGATGCAGCCGTTCTGACTTGGGACGTCGATCCGAAAGTTGTGAGCGTTAACACCATCGGTCCTTTCCTTGGTGGAAGTGCCGTCCGGCAGCGCTCCGCGTCGCCGAAGACCTCGCGGAGGAGCGGCCTTCGACACGTCCACGCCGCTTTCGTGCCTTCGCGACACGATTTCGAACTACGCCCGGTATGTCGAACATCAGGAGTCGCCCCCCTGGCGTCGATCGGCACGGCCTTCCGGCGGGAAGCCTCCCCGGCGGGGCGGTCCCGCGGGCCGTCGACACGGCGGGGGAGGCGCGCCCGCCTCCCTGACCGTCCGCGAAGTCGTGGGCGGGGGCGGCCCGAAGCCCTCGGGCGGAGACGGCGGAGACGTCCCGACTCCCTTCCCCTCCGGCCCCGTTGACGGTGGCGGTGGGCGTCACTAGCCTCGCCCCAGATCCCCGACCCCTTCCGCGGCCGTACGCCGCTCCACATGATGGGAGCGCTCCCACCATCAGGGGTTTGGCATGCACGTGACACAAACGTCGCCATCCGCGCCGGCGTCCCCATCGCCCGCGCAGACACCAGCAGACACCAGAGGAGCCGCACATGCCCCGCACCACGGCGCCACCACTCCGCCGCCTCCCACGCCTCTCCGCCGCCCTCCTGACGGGAACGCTCCTGCTCGGCGGCCTCGCGGTCGCGCCGGCCGCGTCCGGCGCGACCGCGGCCACCACGGCCGTCCGCGTCAACCAGGTCGGCTACCTGCCCGACGGACCCAAGCGCGCCACCGTCGTCACCACGGCGACGCAGGCGCTCTCCTGGCAGCTGCGGAACGCGGCCGGGACGGTGGTCGCCTCCGGCCCGACCGTCCCGCGCGGCGCGGACGCGCCCTCCGGGCAGTCCGTCCAGGTGGCCGACTTCTCCTCGTACCAGGGCACGGGCACCGGCTACGTCCTGAGCGTGGACGGCAGCGGCAGCGTGCCCTTCGACATCCGCGCGGACCTCTACGACGCCCTGCGCTCCGACGCGATGGCCTTCTTCCACCACCAGCGCAGCGGCATCGCGATCGACGCCTCCCTGGTGGGCGCCGCCTACGCCCGCCCCGCCGGGCATCTCGGCGTCTCCCCCAACAAGGGCGACGTCTCCGTCCCCTGCCAGGCCACCGTGTGCGACTACACCCAGGACGTGCGGGGCGGCTGGTACGACGCGGGCGACCACGGCAAGTACGTGGTGAACGGCGGCCTTTCGACCTGGCTGGTGGTCAACTCCTTCGAGCGGGCCGAGCGGGCGGGGAAGGGAGCGGCGCTCGGCGACTCCACGCTGCGGGTCCCCGAGCGCGGCAACGGCGTACCGGACGTCCTCGACGAGGCCCGCTGGGAGCTGGACTTCCTCATGCGGATGCAGGTGCCCGCGGGCAAGCCGTACGCGGGCATGGCGTTCCACAAGGTCCACGACGCGGCCTGGACCGGCATGCCGCTGCGCCCCGACCAGGACGCCCAGCCGCGCGAGCTGCACCGCCCGTCGACGGCCGCGACCCTGAACCTCGCGGCCGCCGCCGCGCAGTGCGCCCGGGTCTACCGGCCGTACGACTCCGCCTACGCCGACCGCTGTCTGTCCGCCGCCCGCCGGGCCTGGACGGCCGCGCAGGCCAACCCGGCGATGTACGCGCCGAGTTCGGACAGCACGGGCGGTGGGGCCTACGAGGACGCGCGGGTCACCGACGAGTTCTACTGGGCCGCCGCCGAGCTGTACGCGGCGACCGGCGAGAGCGCGTACCGGGACGCCGTCACCTCCTCGTCCTGGCACACCTCCGCCGACGCCTTCAGCCCGTACGGCTTCGGCTGGGCGGACACGGCCGCGCTCGGCCGGCTCGTCCTGGCCACCGTCCCCACCGGACTGCCCGCCTCCGACGTGGCCCGCGTCCGCGCCTCGGTGACGGCGGCCGCCGACGGCTACCTGTCCCGGATGGCGGCCCAGGGGTACGCCGTGCCCGTCCCGGCGGACGGCTACTTCTGGGGTTCGAACGGCGAGGTCGCCAACGACGCGGTGGTCATGGCCGTCGCCGGGGAACTGACGGGCGACGCCCGTTACCGCGCGGGCGCGCTGGAGACCATGGACTACCTGCTGGGCCGCAACGCACTGGGCCTGTCGTACGTGACGGGCCACGGCGAGTCCGCCGCCCAGAACCAGCACCACCGCTTCTGGGCCCACCAGCTGGACGCCTCGCTGCCGCACCCGCCCGCGGGATCGCTGGCGGGCGGGCCGAACAGCGGGCTCCAGGACCCGATCGCGGCGCAGCGGCTGGCCGGCTGCGCCCCGGCCGCCTGCTACATCGACCACATCGACTCGTACTCGACCAACGAGGTCGCCGTGAACTGGAACGCCCCGCTGGCGTGGCTCGCCGCCTACGCCGCCGAGCGCGCCTCCGACGACGGCGGCAGCGGCGGCGAACCGCCCGCCTCGGCCTGCGCGGTGACGTACACCGTGACCAACTCCTGGAACACCGGCTTCACCGCGAACGTCACCGTCGAGAACACCGGCCGGACGGCCGTGGACGGATGGCAGCTGACCTGGGCCTACCCGGACGGCCAGCGCGTCACCAGCGCCTGGAACGCCACCGTCACCCAGAGCGGCACCGCCGTCGGCGCGCGCAACACCGACTGGAACCGGACGCTCGCGCCCGGCGCGAAGGCGAGCTTCGGGGTGCAGGGAACGCACAACGGGACCAACCCCGCCCCCGACTCCTTCTCGCTCAACGCGGGCGCCTGCTCCTGACCCGGCCCGGCGGTTCGGCGGGCAGGTGCACCACGAGGAGCGCGAAGCCCGCCAGGGCGACGTTGCGGGCGGCGGCGTCCAGGCCGTTCCAGTCGGAGGACTGCCACATCGCGAACCACTCGCCGCCGATCGCGAGGAAGCCCATCCCGAAGAGCAGCAGCACCATCACCAGTCCCACCGTGCTCGCCGCGCGGGCACGGTGGTACGCGGCGCCGCGCAGTCCCGCGATCCAGAGCAAGGTCGCGGCGAGGAGGACCAGCGCGGCCAGCGCCTCCCAGACGATGACCGCGACGTAGGCGGCGTTCTGGAGGGCCGGGGACTCGATCGCGCGCCACATCAGGTCGGGGTCGCGGAACGTGGTGTCCATGCTCAGGACGTGCCGGACGAACTGCTGGTTGGTCCCGAAGTCCGTGATGTTCCCGAAGGCCACCAGGGCCATGTACAGCGCGACGGTCGCCGTCAGCGCGGTCGCCGCGACGGCCGGCCCGCCCAGCCGGAGGAGCCGGCCGGGCGGGCCGGCCGGGCCCTTCTCCGGGGGGAGGGCGTCGGGGTCGGATCCGGCCGGCCGGTGGGTCTTCCGTGCCATGGGCGTGTCCTCCTTCGTCGTCCCGCGGGCGCTCGGGCCGCGGCTCCGTACCCTCTCCTCCCCACTCGCGGGCCCTCCCAACGGGACGGGTGCCAAGAACCACCCGACTTCCGGGCACGCCACAGTAATGATTGCTCGTGCAATCATTACTGCAATCTCCCCGGACAACCGGCCCCAATGACCCGCCGCCCCCTCAACACGCCGCTACAGCACCGATTTAGGACACTGTCTCCCATTCATGGGTAACGTCACGCATCCGATCCCTCACTCAGAATGAGGGTTTCCATGTGACCTCGGTCACATTCAGTCCATGGTGAGCGGTTGAGATTTGCTATACGGAACAGCTTTTCGATGACTCCCGGCACATCGAAGGCGACGCACTGTCGGGCCAACTGCCTTGCCCATGAACGGGGTTCGCTTCATGTGCTCAGTCTTGGGCCGCACCACACGCGCCACATGAGTACGCGTACTCAACATCGGGCGGCGGTCCGGGGACTTCACTGCTGCAAGGAAGCGGAACCAACTACCCCCATACACAAGCCACTTGTCGCCCTGATCGGCGCCGTTCTACGGTCCGCAGCGATCAAGCAACACACCTACGACACGAGGGGGGAACTCGTGCGCAAGACAGCCCTGCCTGTCATGGCCGCGCTCTCCATGGCGTTGATGCTCCCGCAGCAGAGCGCCGGAGCCATCACCGTCGAGCAGCCGCGGGCCGCGGCCGCCACCGTCGACCCGCCGCTGGCCGACGGGGAGATCCAGCAGGTCGGTCCCGGCCTGTACTCCACCGCGGAGAAGTCCTTCGAGCTGTACGAGACCGATGTGGCCGAGGGCCTCATGGGCCGCACCCACACGGTGACCGAAGGCACGGACGGGGTCGCCCGGCCGGAGTCGGCGCCCGCGACCCGCCCGGACCAGGGCGTCTTCGGCCCCGGCTGGGAGGCCGGGTTCCTGGGGGGCCAGCTCAACCGCAAGCTGGAGCAGAAGGCCGACTCCGTCGTGGTCACCGACCTCGACGCGAAGGTCTCCGTCTCGTACGCCCTGAAGAGCAGCGTCGACTACCCGAGCGGCGGTGGCGTCAAGAAGTACGAGACCGCCGCCGGCGACAAGTTCACCGAGACCACCGCCTACAACGAGGCGACCGGCACGCTGGTGACCACCGCGGTCGAGACCCTCGCCCCGGCCACCGGCACCCCGGACACCGACGTGACCGGCGACGAGGACGCGGGCGCGGCCGTGGGGGTGGCCAACCTGACGGCCACCTACAACTGGAAGCAGGCCGCCCCGGGCACCGACAAGTGGCGGGTCACCGGCCTGGGCAACCTGGCCGACGGCGCCACCGCCACGGTCTCCTACGACACCAAGGGCCGGGTTTCCAAGGTCAGCGAGCCCGCCACCGCCGACGCCCCGGCGCAGTCGCTGACGGTCGTCTACTCGACCGCCACGACGGCCACCGGCACGACGCTCGGCGAGTACACGGGCCGCGCCAAGCAGATCACCCTCACGTCGGGCACCACCACGCAGACGCTGGCGCGCTACTCCTACGACGCCTCGGGCCTGCTGCGCAACGTGACCAACCCGGTCGAGGGCACCGACCCGGTCTCGACGTACGCCTACGACTCCACGGGCCGCGTCTCCGACATCGCCTCGCCGACCAGCGGCGAATGGGACCTGTCCTTCCCGGCCTCGTCGGCCGCCCCGAACGCCGCGCCCGTCGGCACCGACCTGCCGTCCGCCACCGAGCCCCTCCAGGGCCCGGCCGGCGACGGGACCGCGCTCACGCCCCCGGCCGGCGACTTCACCACCGGTGAGATCAACGACCCGCAGGCGTACCCGCGTTACTGCAACCGCGCCACCGAGTGGATGTGGTACCTCAACCGCGGCTGCGTCGCGTGGGCCGCGCACTACGGCTGGCACTGGCCGTACTTCCGGTACACGCCGACCGGCTTCCGCGTCGCCGGCATCATCTACGACGGGTGCAGCACCCCCGGCCCGAACATCAGCCGGCCGGGCGGCTTCAACTTCCGTGCCGCGTGCGACACCCACGACTACGGCTACGGCCTGATCGGCAACACGTACAAGGGCTACAAGTACTACCTGGACCGCAGCAAGAAGTCGAACGTCGACAACGCCTTCTACTCGACGATGAAGACGCACAGCTGCAAGGCGTACAACATCCTGATCCGCTGGCGGTGCAACTCGTACGCGTACGTCTACCTCAAGGCCGTGGCCTGGAAGGGCAACCCGAAGAACGGCGCCAACAAGACCTGATCACGGGTCGGCACCCCTTCCGGTGACGTACCGCACGACCTCCTGACGGAGCGCGTCCCCCGGACGCGGCCGGGCCGGACGGCGAACACCCCACGCCGTCCGGCCCGTTCCGCCAGGACCCGCACCTTCCCTCGCACCCACCTGCCGGGCTGCGCCGTGTCCGCTCCCCCACGAGTCCGGGCACGGCGCGCCCCCTGCTCACCGAGGCAACATGAAGAGAAAGATCTGGGCGACGGTCGTCACCGCGATGACGGCCGTGACCCTCGGCGCCGCGGCACCGGCCCACGCCGTCACCCCGCAGAACGCCACGACAGCGGTCGGGGCCGCGGCCGATCCGGTCGACCCGCCGCTCTACGACCAGACGTCGGGCGGCGGCCGGGTCCGCGTCAACGTCGTCACGGAGACCCTCGCGGACGTCGCCGACGCGGCGACCGCCGGCGAGAAGAAGCAGGAGTTCGAGACCGTTCCCGTGGTCACCCTCGAGGTGGACCGGGCGGGCCTCGACCAGCTCGCCGCGAAGCCGGGCGTGGTCAGCGTCACCGAGGACAGGGTGGAGCCGGCGACCCTGGACCAGAGCGTCCCGCTCATCGGCGGCGACGACGCCGTCACCGCGGGCAAGACCGGCGCCGGCCAGGCGATCGCCGTCCTGGACACCGGGGTCGAGGTCGGCCACCCGTTCCTGAAGAACCGGGTCGTGGCCCAGGCGTGCTTCTCGCCGAGCGACGCCGAGAGCGGCGTCGTCAGCCTGTGCCCGAACGGCACCGACGAGCAGGAGGGCACCGGCTCCGCCGACACCGCGGCCGGCCCCTGCGCGACCATGGCCGCCTGCGACCACGGCACCCACGTGGCGGGCATCGCCGCGGGCAGCGGCACCGGCCTCACGGGCGCCCCCAAGCACGGCGTGGCGCCCGGCGCGAACATCGTCGCCGTCCAGGTCTTCAGCCAGTTCACCACCGAGGAGTTCTGCGGCGGCATCGCGCCCTGCGTGGGCAGCTACCAGAGCGCCCAGCTCAAGGGCCTGGAGCACGTGCTGAAGCTCAAGCGGGCCGGTACGCCGATCATCGCGGCCAACCTCAGCCTCGGCAACGGCCGTCACACCACCGCCTGCGACGGCGACCTGCGCAAGCCGGTCGTCGACAGCCTGCTGAGCGCCGGGGTGGCCACCGTCATCGCGGCCGGCAACAACGGCCACACCGACGCGGTGAGCATGCCCGGCTGCATCTCCTCCGCCGTCACGGTCGGCTCGACCACCGACGACGACGAACTGTCCGCCTTCACCAACCGGGGCCCGCTGCTCGACCTGTTCGCCCCCGGCACGGGCATCGTCTCCTCCGTGCCCGGCGGCGCCTACGCCTCCAAGAACGGCACCTCCATGGCCGCGCCGCACGTGGCCGGCTCGTACGCGGTGCTCAAGCAGGCCTTCCCCACCAAGAGCGTCGCCGACCTGACGGCCCTGCTGAAGGGCAGCGGCCGGGGCATCGCCTACACCGGCGCCACCACCCCGCGGATCGACCTCGGCGCCGCCGTCGGCGGCGGGGGCGTCGCCCCGAAGCCCTCCGGGATGACCGACTTCAACGGCGACGGCGCGGAGGACCTCGCCATCTCCGACCCGCAGGCCACCGTCGGCACGGACGCGAAGGCCGGTCTGATCCGCATCGTGTACGGCGGCGGCAAGGGCACCGCCGAGATCAGCCAGGACCTGGACTGGGTGGCCGGCGGCTCCGAGCCCGACGACTACTTCGGCGAGACGCTGGCCACCATCGACTGGAACAAGGACGGCTTCACCGACCTGGTCGCCGGCACCCCCAGCGAGACCGTGGGCACCGCCACCGACGCGGGCTTCGTCGACATCCTCTACGGCGCGGCCGGCGGCCTCGGCACCGGCACGCTGAAGGCCACGCACCTCGAACAGGGCGCCGGCACCAGCGGCCTCGCGGCCTCGGCGTCCGAGGCGGGCGACCGCATGGGCCACCGGATCGCCGCGGCGGTGAACGACGCCGGCCGGCCGTACCTGGTCATCGGCGTACCCGGCGAGACCATCGGCTCCGCCACCCAGGCGGGCGGCGTGTTCTACGTGTACGGCACCACCAGCCTGGCCGTGAACCAGGGCTCGCCGGGCGTGCCCGGCGACCCCGAGACGGGCGACCTCTACGGCTGGTCGGTGGCCGCCGACCAGAACTACATCGCCATCGGCAGCCCCAACGAGGCCATCGGCACCACGACGAAGGCCGGCGGCGTCGCGATCTTCGACGCCAACCGCTTCGACTCCGGGGGACGACCCCTGCCGCTCGCCGGGCTCGACCAGGACAACGCGGCCATCTCCGGCGGCTCCGAGGCGGGTGACCAGTTCGGCTACGCGGTGGCCATGGCGCCCTTCCGGGCCAGTGGGACCGCGTCGGCGGCGGAGTCGATCCTGGCGATCGGCTCGCCCGGCGAGAGCGTGACGGTCGGCACCGAGGACCGCGCGGGCGCGGGCCGCGTGGTGCAGATCCGCATCAAGCCCGACGGCACCTGGAGCTATCTGCGCGAGCTCAAGCAGGGCACCGCGGAGGACGACGTGTCCGGGACGTCGGAGGTGGGCGACCGGATGGGCGAGTCCCTCACCGCCGTCAACACCGCCCCCGGTTCGGTGAGCACCGTGGCGTCCATGCGGCTCGCCGTGGGAACGCCCGGTGAGGACGTCGGCTCCGTCGCCAACGCGGGCGCGATCCACACCTTCTCGCTGGCCGGATCGGCCGGCCCGAACGACCGCTGGATCGAGGCCGGCGACGGCGACGGCATCCCCGGCCCCGCCGGCGCCAACCAGTACCTGGGCAGGAACATGCACTTCACCACGACCAGGCTGTACGTGGGCATGCCCTACGGCCCCCTGGCCACCGGGGCGGTCCACGCGCTGCCGATGTCCAACGTGACGCAGGGCGGCACGGTCGCCCCCGTCACCACGTACCGGCCCGGCGCCGGCGGCCTCCCCGCCAACGGCGTGGCCTTCGGCCACTCGATGCGCTGACCGTCGGCCGACGGCCCCGGAGGCCCCCGGAGGCACCCGCCTCCGGGGGCCTCCGGCGGTGCCCCGGCCCGTCACCTCGCCGCGGACCGGAACAGGCCACCGCCCCGGGCGCGCGGGCGTCCCCTCAGGCCCCCCGGTACGCGCCCGGTACGCCCGCCGTGCCCGCCTCTCCCGTCACGCGCGCCCCTCCGGTTCCCTCTTCTCAGTCCCTCACCACGTGGAACCGCTCGACCACGACCGGAGTTTCGTCGTCCACGAGGAAATCCGGGTCGCCGAGCGCCTCCCGCATCTCCTCGCTGTGCCAGAACCGCTCGTGCGCCTCCCGCCACTGGGCGACCGAGAGGTACCCCTCGCCCTCGTCGAGCGCGAGCCGCAGGTCCGCCTCGCCCAGCGGCAGGACCCGCACCTCCGTCACCTCCACGACCGCCACCTCGCGGCCGTCCGAGTCGATGAGCCCCCACCGCTCGCCCGGCTCGGGCAGTTCCTCGTCCTCGATCTCGTACTCCGCGAGGAGTCCCGTCGTGGCGACCTTCTCCCCGGAGAGGACGGCGGCCACCAGCCGGTCCCGCAGGGGGCCGGGGAAGGCGAGGAGGAAGGGCTTGAGCGCGTGCGGTCCGGTCATGCCCGACAGTCTGTCAGCCGGCGGAGGGGGCGGCCGGTCCGGGACGCGGTTCAGTCGTCCACGGCTCCCGGGGCCAGGGCCGGGGAGGGGAAGGCGAAACGGGTCTCGGCGCCCGACCACCAGACGCCGACGGCGAAGACGGCGGTGGCCTCCAGCAGGGCGGCGCGGGCGAGTCCGCCGCAGGGCAGCGGGGTGCAGCCCATGGAGGTGACGAGTTCCGTCAGGTGTGCGGCGGCCTCCGGCCGGTCGGTGCAGAACGGCACCGCCAGCGGGGCCCCTTCGAAGGCCGGCCGGTCCAGGGTCCAGATGCTGTCGTGGCACAGCCCGAACGCCTTCGCCACGTGGGCGCCGGGGGCGGCGTCCGCGACGAGCCGGGCGACGGAGGTGGTGCCGCCCGTGGTGAGGGCCGGGCCGTCCGCGCCCGGCGCCATGGGGACGGTGCAGTCGATCACCGTCCGCCCGGCGAGCGGGCCGGCCAGTTCCTTCGCGAGCGGCGGTGCGGCGTCCGCCGGCACGGCGGTCAGCACCACCTCCCCGTGGGCCGCGGCCTCGGCGAGACCGCCGTGGCCGGAGGCACCGGTGAGCCGGGCGGTGCGGGAGGCCGCCGCGGCGTCCCGGCCGCCCACCAGGACGTCGTGCCCGGCCCGTACCCAGGCCCCTCCGAGTGCGGTGGCCATCGCCCCCGTTCCCAGAATGCCGATGCGCATGTGCGTGCTCCTGTCGTCCGTGGTGCGGGGTGTGCGGGGTGTGCACGGGAAGGACGCTAGGGATGCCGACGCACACCACATGGTGTGCGTCGGCGGGGCAGGATGGGCCCGTGGCCGACGAAGCGGTACGGGAAGAGGAGCGGGACCTGGGCGGCGACCCGTACGCCGCGGACTGCCAGGCACGGGTGGCCTTCGAGGTGCTGTCGAACCGGTGGGACAGCGTGGTCGTGTACGTCCTCGGCGAGAGCGGCCCCCTGCGGCCGCACGCGCTGCGCACCCGCATCGGCGGCATCAGCGCCAAGGTCCTCAACGACGCCCTGCGCCGCCTGGAGTACAACGGCCTGGTCGTGCGCCGGGCGTACGCGGAGGCCCCGCCCCGCGTCGACTACTCCCTCACCGAGGCGGGCGCCGCGCTGCTGGAACCGATCCGGATGATGGGCGCGTGGGCGGGGCGGCACGCCGGGGCCGTCCTGGAGGCGCAGACCCGCTTCGGCGCCCGGGGGACCGTCCGGCCGGATCCCGGGGACTCCGTCAGCCGGTGACGGGGGCGGGGACGAGCGCGGTGGCGGGGGCGGGGGCGAAGGCGTCGAGGGATTCGGGGACGGTCTGGCCGCCGTCGACGGTGAGGGTCTGGCCGGTGATGAAGGCGGCCTCGTCCGAGGCGAGGAAGCCGACGGCGTGGGCGACGTCCGCGGCTTCCCCGAGCCTGCCCAGCGGGATCGAGGCCGCCATCCGGCGCAGGTAGTCCTCGCCCAGGGCGTCCAGGCCCTCGGTCCGGACGTTGCCCGGGAGCACGGCGTTGACGGTGATGCCGAGGGGGGCCAGTTCCAGGGCCGCGCCGCGCAGGAATCCGAGCTGCCCGGCCTTGCTGGCCCCGTAGTGGGACCAGCCCGCGTACCCGGTGGCCGGGCCGGTGATGGAGGAGGTGAGGACGACGCGTCCGTGCCCGGCGCGTTCCATCGCGGGCAGGCAGGCCCGTACCGAGAGGATGGAGCCGCGCAGGTTCACCGCCAGGACCTCGTCGATGTCGGCGGCGGTCATCTCGCGCAGCGGCTTCTCGGGGAAGACGCCCGCGTTGGCACAGAGGACGTCGACGTGTCCGTGGCGGCGTTCCGCCTCGGCCGCCATCGCCTCGACCGATTCCGGGACCCGCAGGTCCGCTCCGGTGCCCTCGACCCGCCCGCCGGTGGTCCGGGCCAGCTCCGCGGCGACCCGGCGGGCCGCCGCCTCGTCCCGGCCGGTCAGGAGCACCGCCGCGCCCCTGCGGGCGAAGAGTTCGGCGATGCCCCGCCCGATCCCCCGCGTGCCGCCGGTCACCACGACGGACCGCTCGCTCCACGGCGTGCCGCTCATCCCCTGCCCCTCCCTCACGTCCGCCCCCGTGCGGTCCCCGGCCCGCTCGTCCTGGTCCGCTCGCCCCGGGGGCATTCCCACCGTAGGCGGTACGCACCCGGGCGAGGGGGCCGCACCCGTCCCCGGTTCACCCGGACGAAGGACCCGCCGGGGGTGTCCGCGCGGGCGGCCGGCGCCGGATCCACAGGCCGACGAGGGGGCGGCGCCGTGGACTCGGGCGTGTCCCCAGGCTCTTCTGCCGATCGCCGCTCGCGGGGGCAGTGCGCGGATCGCGGTGTCCGGGGACCCGTTCCGCCCGTCATCCGCCGCCTGCGGGGGCGGGGGCGACAGTGGGGACGGTGGCGGTGGCGGGCATGGTCTCCAGGGTCACCACGACCATCACCGGGAAGTCCGTGTCGTGCTGGACGACGCCGGCGGTCAGGACGTGACCGTCGAGGGTCCACCGCTTCCGCACGACGAACTCGTCCCCGCCCTCTCCTTCGCCCTCCCCCTCCCTTTCGTCCTCGCCCTCCGTCGCCCGTCCGGCCTCGGCGAGGCGGCCGGCGAAGGAGGACCGCTCGATCTCGGGGAGGAGACCGGCCAGGACCCGCTCCCCCTCCTCGTAGACGGCGTCCAGGTCGTCGAAGTAGCCCGACTCGTCGACGTCGCGGATCCAGACGGCGAACGAGACGTCGACCGCCCCGCTGCCGGACGTCCGGATCCACGCCCCGGTGCCGTCCGCGTCCCAGGAGGTCTCCACGCCGTCACGGGGCCTGCCCCCGGGTGTCCATCCACAAGCCGCGAACCGCGCCGCCGCGCCCTCTGCGGTCAGCGGGGCGAGGCCCCCGAGCTCCTCCAGCATCGCGATCACCGCGGCCATGGACTCTCCTTCCGCTCCCGCCGGCCGTACTGCCGCCGCCCTGCGCCCGACGCTCCCCCGACGACCCGCCGGACACCGTACAGCGGGTCGCCCCACCGCCGTCCGGGAGGGCGGGCAGCGGTTCCGGGGGCGTGGTCAGCGGGTCGGACGGGCGAGTGCGGCGAGCACCGGGGCGACGCCGTCCTCCTGGGCCAGGCGGTCGGCCAGGGCGCGGGCGCGCTCGCGGTGGGAGTCGTCCCCGGTCGCCCGGCGCAGCGCTCCGGCCAGGGTCCCGGCGGTGAGGCGGCGCAGCGGTACGGCTCCGGGGGCGGTGCCCAGCGCGGTGAGCCGGGACGCCCAGAACGCCGCGTCGAACTGGACCGGTACGGGGACGCTGGGCACCCCGGCCCGCAGGACGGCGCCGGTCGTGCCCGCTCCCGCGTGGTGGACGACGGCGGCCGTCCGGGGGAAGAGGAGGGAGTGCGGCGCCTCGTCGACGACGAGGATGTCGTCGCCCCCGATGTCCCCGCCGCTCCTGGTGCTCGCGGCACCCGCTCCCCCGGCGTCCAGGCCCGCCCAGCCCCGCTGGACGATCCCGCGCACCTTCGCCGCGCGCAGCGCGGCGACGATCTCCCGGCTGACCTTCCCGGGGTCGGGGACGGTGGCGCTGCCCAGGCCGACGAAGACCGGCGGGGGTCCGGCGGCGAGAAAGTCCTCCACCTCCGGGGACAGCCGCCCGGTCTCGTGCGGCCACCAGTATCCCGAGACCTCCAGGCCGGCGGGCCAGTCGCGGGGACGGGGGACGACGAGTTCGCTGTAGCCGTGCATCACGGGCCACCTCCGCCGCCGGGAGCGGTCCGCCGCGGCGAGGCCGTGCCGCGGCAGCGCGCGTACGGCTCCGGAGAACATCAGCTCCACCGAGGCCATGACGGCCCGTCCGCCGAGCCGGTTCCCCACCGGGCCCAGGGACCGCACGCCCAGGACGGGGGCGGGGAACTCGCCCGTCGGGTGCAGCGGCTGGAGGTGCAGGCCAAGGGCGGGCACGGAAAGGGCGTCGGCGAGGGCGTACCCGAGCGGGCCCAGTGCCCCGCCGACCAGCAGGACCTCGCCCTGCCGGGCCACCTCCACCAGGGCCGTCGTCATCTCGTCGACCGCTCCCCTGGCCATCGCCGCGAGCCGTACGAGCTTCCCCGCGCCGGTCCTCGCCCGGTGCAGCCCACGGCCCCGGGCGGAGTGCAGTTCGGCGCGGGGGTCCACGGGCAGCGGATGGAACCGTACCCCCGACCCCGCGACGAGCGGCTCGAACAGGCCGTGGGCGGCCAGCGTCACCTCGTGTCCGGCCCGTACGAGACCGGCACCCAGACCCGTGTACGGCGCGACGTCCCCGCGCGACCCCGCCGTCATCATCACGATGCGCACGCCGCCAGTCTGCCCCATCTGGACCCGCGCCACGGCGGATCGACCCGCACCGCCCGACGGGTTGTCAGGTACGCGCCCAGCTCCTACAGTGCCCACCAGTGCCACCGAATGGGAGCGCTCCCACAAGGTGGACGCCCCTTCCCCGGAAGGCTCTTCCGCTCCCCCGTCCCCTCACAGGCCACTCCTCCCCAGGAGGTTCCACGTGCGAGCGACCCCCCATCGCCCCAGGACCGTCCCCGGCGCGCTCGGCGCGCTGCTCCTCGCCCTCGTCGCCGTGCTCGCGACCCTCGCGGGGACCGCGCCCCCGGCCAGAGCCGACACCCTGGTCTGCGAGCAGTACGGCACCGCCACGGTCCAGGGCCGGTACGTCGTCCAGAACAACCGCTGGGGCACCGGCGCGGCCCAGTGCGTCACCGCCACCGACACGGGCTTCCGGGTGACCCGGGCGGACGGGTCCGTGCCGACCGACGGCCCGCCGAAGTCCTACCCTTCGCTCTTCAACGGCTGTCACTACACCCGCTGTTCGCCCGGCACCGCCCTCCCCGCCCGGATCGACGGCATCGCCGGGGCCCCGAGCAGCATCGCGTACGGCTTCGTCGGCGACGCCGTCTACAACGCCTCGTACGACATCTGGCTGGACCCGGCGCCCCGGACCGACGGGGTGAACCGGACCGAGATCATGATCTGGTTCCACCGGACCGGCCCGGTCCAGCCGATCGGCTCGCCGGTCGGCACCGCCACCGTGGGCGGGCGCTCCTGGCAGGTGTGGACGGGCGGCAACGGCACCAACGACGTCATCTCCTTCGTCGCGCCCTCGGCCCTCGCCGCGTGGAGCTTCGACGTCATGGACTTCGTCCGGGAGACCGTCGCCCGCGGCATGGCCAGGAACGACTGGTACCTGACGAGCGTCCAGGCCGGCTTCGAGCCCTGGCAGAACGGTGCCGGGCTCTCCGTGAACTCCTTCTCCTCGACGGTGGACCTCGGCACCCCGCCCTCCGGCCCCGGGGAGCCGGGCCCGGCGACGGCGTGCGAGGTCACGTTCACTCCGAACGTCTGGGCCGGCGGCTTCACCGCGAACGTCACCGTCGCCAACACCGGCCCGACCCCCGTCGACCCCTGGAATCTGGCCTTCACCCTGCCCCCGGGCCACCGGATCACCCAGGCGTGGAACGCCACCGTCTCCCCGTCCTCCGGCACCGTGACGGCGGCCGGCGTCGCCCACAACACGCGGATCGCGGCCGGAGGCAGCCAGAGCTTCGGCTTCCAGGGCACCTACAGCGGCACGTTCGCGCCACCGACCGGGTTCAGCCTCGGCGGCACCGTCTGCACCTGACCCGAGCCGCACGGCTGCCCGATCCCCCTGCTCCCCGAAGGAAAGCGCCGAAGGAGAACACCGAACGGACGCACCCGCCTCTCACACACGCACAGGAGACACCATGGCTGGACGCAAGAAACGACTCGCCTCCCTGGCGGCGGTGCTCGCGACCCTGCTCGCCGGAATCGGCCTGACCCTGCTGGGCCAGAGCAGCGCGCAGGCGCACGGCGTCACGATGATGCCGGGCTCGCGCACCTACCTCTGCTGGGTGGACGCCAAGACCGGCACCGGAAGCCTGGACCCGACCAACCCCGCCTGCAAGGCGGCGCTCGCCGAGAGCGGGCCGAACTCGCTGTACAACTGGTTCGCCGTGCTCGACTCCAACGCGGGCGGACGCGGCGCCGGTTACGTGCCGGACGGCACGCTGTGCAGCGCCGGAAACCGGTCGCCGTACGACTTCACCGGCTACAACGCGGCCCGCTCCGACTGGCCCCGCACGCACCTGACCTCGGGGCGGACGATCCAGGTCAAGCACAGCAACTGGGCCGCCCACCCCGGCTCCTTCCGGGTGTACCTCTCCAAGCCCGGCTACTCCCCCGCCACCGAACTGGGCTGGGACGACCTGGAGTTGATCCAGACCGTGACCGACCCGCCGCAGACGGGCTCCCCGGGCACGGACGGCGGGCACTACCACTGGGACCTGAACCTGCCCTCGGGGCGTTCGGGCGACGCGGTCCTCTTCATCCAGTGGGTCCGCTCGGACAGCCAGGAGAACTTCTTCTCCTGCTCGGACATCGTCTTCGACGGCGGCAACGGCGAGGTGACCGGCATCCGCGGCTCGGGCACCACCCCGACCCCGACACCGACCCCCACCCCCACTCCCACTCCCACGGAGCCGACTCCGACCCCGACGCCGACCGATCCGCACACCGGGTGCATGGCGGTCTACACCGTCGTCAACTCCTGGAGCGGCGGCTTCCAGGGCTCCGTCGAGGTGATGAACCACACCACGACGGCGCGCGACGGCTGGGCCGTCCGGTGGACACCGGGCACCGGCACCCGGATCAGCAGTCTGTGGAACGGCGCCCTGACCACCGGCACCGACGGCACGCTCACCGTCAGGAACGTCGACTACAACCGGACCGTCCCGCCGGACGGCAGCGTCACCTTCGGTTTCACCGCGACGTCCACCGGAAACGACCACCCGGTCGGTTCGATCGTCTGCGTCACCCCGTGACGGTCCTCCGGTACGGGTGAGGAGCGGGGGCTGTTCCCGTACGGAACGGGGGCAGCCCCCTCGCGGGCTCCGGCCGCGGCGCCACCCGGCCGGGGCGACCGCCCCCCCTCACGACCTCCTGCGCGGCCACCGCGACCGGGTGGCCCACCCGCGCCGCCGCCCCTGTCACGGATCCGGTCGCTCCTGTGCGCTTCCGGGCGCTCCCGAGGGAGCGGTTCGGTCGTCGGCCGGAGAGCCTTTTCGTCTGCCCCGTCGCCATGAGGCCAAACTCCGTACGACAGCGATTCGGCTGGTTCTGGTGCCCTGTCGTCCTCGCCGAAACCCGCCACGGAGGCATGGAGGGCGACGTCCGCGCGCGCCCGGTCTCCGCGGGCGGCCGGGCGCCGGGATCATCCGGATCACAGGTGCGCTGACCTGGGTATCGACGATCGCGTCAGTGCTCTGCGGGAAGATCCGTACTTCGCCGATCCACCTCTGTACAGAAGGGTGTTGACGCTCAGTCAGGGCTGATCATACACACGGATTCCGACGCGCAGACGGACGGAAAGCGACGCGGACATGATGGCCGATTCCGGACGGTGGGCGACCCTTGACGGTGTGTGGAGGTTGTGCGAATCTCTCGACAGGTCTGGACCAATGACCTTCATCGGGCGGGACCGCAGATACCAGACGCCTCGGGGCATCCCGGCGCGCCCTGCGGCCCTGTCCGTCCACGGCCGCGGCAGGTCCCCGGGGGGATGGATCTGCCGGCCACAGGCGAGACCCGCACCGCTGCCGAACCCGGCCGCCGCAGAACGCCACCGGCGACCGAAGCACCGCCGTGCGCGCCCCCGCGCCCGCACGTCCGTCCGCGCTGTTCCTCGACCCTGCTCCGACGTCCTAAGCGAGCTGCCGATGTCCGAAGTCCTCTCCCCGCCCGACCGCGTCCCGGCCTCCCCGGCCCAACAGGGGGTCTGGCTGACCGATCGGCTGGGACTGGCCCGCGAGGCGTTCCACGTGCCCGTGCGGATCTCCTTCGACCAGGTCGACACGACGGCGCTGGCCCGCGCGGTGGACGCCGTGGTCGGGCGCCATCCGTCCCTCGCCGCCCGGCTGGTGGAGCGCGGCGGCCGGGTCCGGCAGGAGCCCGCCGCACGCCGTCCCGAGCTGGCGAGCCTCGAAGCCCCTGCGGACGAGGCCGAGCTGGAGAAAGCCCTGGAGGAGGAGGCCGCCCGTCCGTTCGTGCTGGAAACCGGTCCCCTCAGTCGTTTCGCCCTGTACCGGCGCGTCGACGGGAGCGCCGAACTGCTGGTCACCGCCCATCACTCGGTCTTCGACGGCAACTCCAAGGACGTCCTGACCCGGGACCTCGCAGCCGCTTACCGCGCCGCACCCCTCCCCGCGCCCCCTTCCACCCCCGCCGCGCCTCCGGCCGCGGACCCGGACACCGTGCGGAAGGCCGCCGAGTGGTACGGCCCGCGCTGGGCCGCCGCCACCGAACCGGTCCTGCCCGGGGCGCCGCGCACCCCGGCCGCCGCCGGGGCGGGCGAGGCGGTCGAGTGGCACCTCGAAGGCCCGGCGGCCCGCGAGCTGGCCGCCGCGGCCTCCCTCACCGGCACCACCGTCTTCGAGTTCCTGCTGGCGGCCCTGCACGCACTGCTGCGCCGCTACGGCGGCGAGGCGGTCCCGGTGTCCGTACCGTTCTCCACGCGCACGCCCGAACTCCGTGACGAGATAGGGATGTTCGTCAACGAACTGCCGGTCCACGCGCCGGCCGCCGGCGCCTCCCCGGACGGCGCGCCGCAGACCTTCGCCGCCTTCGCCTCCGCCGTCCGGGCGGAGCTGCGGGGCGGCTACCCGTACCGGGGCGTGCCCTTCGGGTCGGTCGTCGCCGGCCTGGGACCCCGGGTGGGCCTGACCGCTGTCTCGCTCGGCTACCGCCGGCGCGGACCGGACCCGGACTTCACTGGCACCGGCGCCCGGATCGCCTGGGCCGTGCACAACCGCACCGCCCGCAACACCCTCCACCTCCAGATCGTCGAGGCCCCCGGCACCGCGGACGGCCCCGGTGCCCCTGGTCGTCCGGGCGGCCCCGGCGGTCCGGGCGGGCGGCTCGACTTCAGCCTCCAGTACGACCCCGCCGTGCTCGCCCCCGACACCGCGCGGCGGATCGCCGGCCACTACCGCACCCTGCTCGACGGGGCGGTCACCGCGCCCGGCACGCCGCTGCCGGACCTGCCGCTCCTGGACGCCGCCGAGCTCCGGGCCGTCACCACCGGCCCGAACGCCACCGAGCGCCCCTATCCTGCCGACCGGACCGTGCTCGACCTCGTCCGCGACCGGGCCGCCGCCACCCCCGGAGCGATCGCGGTCAGCGCCGTCGACCGCCGCCTCGGATACCGCGAACTCATGGAGCGGACCGACCAGTTGGCCGGAGCGCTGCGCGCCGGGGGCGTCCGGCCGGGTGACCTGGTCGCCCTCCACCTGGGCCGCACCGCCGACCTGCCCGCCGCGCTGCTCGCGACCCTCGCCGCCGGTGCGGCCTATCTGCCGCTGGACCCCGGCTACCCCGCCGAGCGGCTCGCCCTCGTCCTGCGCGACTCGGGAGCCGTGCTGGTGCTCACCGACCGCGAGCTGCCGCCCGCGGTCGCCGACGCCGCCCCCGCGGTCCTGCGGCTCCCGGCGCCGTCCGCGCAGGACCCGGCCGGGGCCGCCTCCGAGCCGGGCACGGCCCCCGGACCGGACGACGTGGCGTACGTCCTCTACACCTCCGGCTCCACGGGCCGCCCCAAGGGCGTCGCGGTCGGCCACCGGGCGCTGGTCAACCTGCTCACCTCCTTCGCCGACCGGCTCGGCTCCGGCCCCGGGGACGCCTGGCTCGGCCTGACCTCGCTCTCGTTCGACATCTCCGCGCTGGAGCTGTACCTGCCGCTGGTCACCGGCGGCCGGCTGGTCCTGGCCCCGGACGGCCTCGCCGTCGACGGTCCCGGGCTGCTCGCGCTGATCGGCACCGAGGGCGTCACCCACGTCCAGGCCACCCCGTCCGGCTGGCGGGTCATGCTCGCGGCGGGACCCGGCACCGCGGCGCTCGCCGCCGTCACGGCCCTGGCCGGCGGCGAGGCGCTGCCGCTGCCGCTCGCCCGCGACCTCCGGGCGCGCACCGCCCGGCTGTTCAACGTGTACGGGCCGACCGAGACCACCATCTGGTCCACTTGCGCCGAACTCCCCGCCCGGCCCGAACGGGTCGGCATCGGCCGGCCGATCGCCAACACCCAGGTCTACGTCGTCGACGAGCGGCTGAACCCCGCCCCGCTCGGCATCCCGGGGGAGCTCCTGATCGGCGGGGACGGCGTCGCCCACGGCTACCTCGGCCGCCCCGGGCTCACCGCCGACCGCTTCGTGCCGAACCCCTTCGGCCCGCCCGGCACCCGGCTCTACCGCACCGGGGACCAGGCCGTCCGGACACCGGAGGGCGCACTCGAATTCCTCGGCCGGATCGACGACCAGGTCAAGATCCGGGGGCACCGGATCGAGCCCGTCGAGATCGAGTCCGCCCTGCTGGAGCACCCGGCCGTCGCCCAGGCCGCCGTCGCCGTCCACACCGAGGAGGACGGCGAGCCGTTCCTGGCCGGCTACCTGGTCCCGGCCGACGGCGCCCCTCCGGCCGCCTCCGCCGAACTGCGCGACCACCTGCTGCGCACGCTGCCCGCCGCGATGGTCCCGCAGCGCTGGCTCACCGTGGACCGCCTGCCGCTCACCCCGAACGGCAAGCTGGACCGGCGGGCCCTGCCCGTACCGGCGCGCGAGGCCCCGGCCCCGCGGCCCGCCGGTACCGACACGGTCGCCGGAACCGGGACGGACGAGACCGGCGGGGCGGAAGGGACGGACGAGACGCTCCGGACGGTGCTCCGGATCTGGGCCGAGGTGCTCGACCTGCCCGGCGTCGGGCCCGAGGACGATCTGTTCGACCTCGGCGGACACTCGCTGACGGTGGTGCGGATCGCCTCCCGGATCCGCGACGCGCTCGGCGTGGAGGTGGAGTTCGACGTCTTCTTCGACGTCCCGACCCCGGCCGGCATCGCCGCCGCCGTCCGCGCGCGCCAGTAGCCCGCTCCTCCTCTTCCCTCCCCTTCCCCCGCCCGTCACCAGGGCACGGCCCGGCCGTGCCCTGCCCCGACGTGCCCGCATCCGCTCCCCTCCCCTCCCTCCCTCCCTTGTCCTCCCGAACGCCCGAACAGGACCCCGATGACCGATCTCCAGGACCTGCCCCCCGACTGGTCCGCGACCAAGCGCGCCCTGCTCAGCCGGCGGCTGCGCGGCGCAGCGACCCCCGCCCGGGTGGTGGACCCCCGTCCGGCGGGCACCGCGCCGCCGCTCTCCAGCGGTCAGGAGCGGCTCTGGTTCATGGACCAGTTCTCGCCCGGCTCCACGGCCTACACGCTGGCGCCGGCCCGCCGCTTCCGGGGCCCCTTCGACCGTGCCGCGCTGGACGCCGCGCTGACCGACCTGGTGGCCCGGCACGAGAGCCTGCGGATGACCTTCGGCACCACCGACGACGGCACCGCCGAGGTCCGGATCGCCGAGCCCGCGCCCTTCACCGCCCGGTACGCGGACGCCGGTACGGCCCCGGGCACCGACACCGGTGCGCCTCCGGACGCGCGGGCCGCCGCCGCGCTCGGTGCGCTGATCGCGGAGCCCTTCGACCTCCGCACCGGTCCCCTGCTGCGCGCCCTGGTGGTCCGCGTCGGGGAGGACGACCACGTCCTCGCCCTCGTGATGCACCACATCATCTGCGACGGCTGGTCGATCGACCTCCTCAACCGCGAGCTCGACGTCCGCTACGCCCACCACGCCCACGGCGAGCCCGGCGAACTCCCTCCTCTGGAGGTACAGTTCGGCGACTACGCGGCCTGGCAGCGGGCCCGTCTGGAGAGCGGTGATCTCGCCGCCTCGCGCGCGTACTGGCGGGAGGCGCTCGACGGCGTCCCAGCCCTGGAGCTGCCCTCCGACCGGCCCCGCCCGCCGCTGTTCACCTTCGACGGGGCCGCGGTCGAATTCCGCTGGAACACAGAACTCTCCCTCCGCATCAGCGAGTTGGCGCGCAATCATGGCGCGTCCACGTACATGGTGCTGATGGCCGCCTTCCAGGCGCTGCTGAGCCGGCACACCGGGCAGTACGACTTCGCGGTCGGGTCCGCCGTCGCCGGCCGTCTCCACCGCGAACTCGAGAACGTGGTCGGGGCGTTCGTCAACATGCTGCCGATCCGCGCCCGGCTCTCCGCCGACCTGGAGTTCGGCCGGCTGGTCGACCTGGTGCGCGAGACGACGCTCGACGCGTACGCGCACCAGGAGGTGCCGTTCGAGCAGATGGTCAACGACCTCGCCGTGGAGCGCGACGTCAGCCGCGCCGCCGTCTTCCAGACGACCTTCGCCTTCCAGAACTACGGCGACCGCGCCGCCGGTCCCGCCACGGGTCCGGCGGGCCTGGCCGCCGAGGGCTTCGGCTACGAGGCCACCACCACCCACGCCGACCTCGCCCTCTACATGCGCGAGGAGGCGGACGGCGGCCTCTACGGGCTGCTCACCTACCGCACCGACCTCTTCGACGCCGGGACCGCCGAGCGTCTCGTCGAGCGGTTCGAACTGCTGGCCTCGGCCGCCGTCGCCGAACCCGCGCTGCCGGTCGGCCGACTGCCGCTGCTCGGGGAGGCCGAGCGCACGGCCGTCCTGGAGACCTGGGCCGCCGGTCCCGCGCTGCCGGACGACGGGCCCGCCACGCTCACCCGGGCGCTGGCGGACGCCGCGGCCCGGACGCCCGACGCCCCCGCGCTGGTCTTCGGGGACCGCACGCTGACCCACGGCGACCTCGACCGCCGGGCCACGGCCATGGCCCGGCGGCTGCGGGCGCTGGGGGTGGGCGCGGACGACCGGGTGGCCGTCTGCCTGGAGCAGTCGGCCGAGCTGGCGGTCGCCCTGGTCGCCGTCCTCAAGGCGGGCGGCGGCTATCTGCCGCTCGACCCCGAGCAGCCCCCCGCCCGGCTCACCCGTCTGGTCACCGACGCCGGGGCGAAGGTCCTGGTCACCGACACGGCGCTGAGGGCACGCTTCGGCGACCATCCGGCGGCCGAGCTGCTGACCGACGACGGCGGCGCGGCGGCGGACGGCACCGGAGCGGACGGAAGCCAGGAAGGCGGGGCCGGGGAGGACGGAACCCCGCTGGAGGAGGTCTCCGGCCCCGACGACCTCGCGTACGTGATCTACACCTCGGGCTCCACCGGCGCACCCAAGGGCGTCGCCGTGCAGCACCGCCAGTTCCTCAACTACCTGGCGGGCGTGAGCGAGCGCCTGCGGATCGAACCGGGCGCCTCCTTCGGGCTGTTGCAGTCGCTCTCCTTCGACTTCAGCATGACCATGCTCTACCTGGCGCTCACGACCGGCGGCCGGGTGCACCTGCTGCCGCGCCGGATCGCGGGCGTGGAGCTGGCGGCGGAGATCGAGCGGGCCGGCATCGACCACCTGAAGATGACGCCCTCCCACCTGGCCGCGCTGACCGCCGACGCGCCGATGGAGCGGCTGCTGCCGCGCCGTTCGCTGGTCCTCGGCGGCGAGGCGAGCAGCCTCTCCTGGGCGGCGGGCATCGCCGCGCTGGGCCGGTGCGCGGTGTTCAACCACTACGGGCCGACCGAGGCGACGGTGGGCATCACCGTCCACGAGGTCACCGCCGGCGCCCCGGACGCGCCGGGCAGCACCCCCATCGGCAGACCGCTGGCCGGTGGCCGCTGCTACGTCCTGGACGAGGCCCTCAACCCCGTACCGCCGGGCGTCACCGGCGAGCTGTACGTGGGCGGGGACCGGCTCGCCCGGGGTTATCTGGGCCGGCCGGACCTGACGGCCGAACGGTTCCTGCACGACCCGTACGCGGGTCCGCACGCCGCCCCGTACGGCCCCCCGCATGACGACGCCCCGTCCCCCGCCCCGCACGACGGCCCCTACGACGGCCCGCGGATGTACCGCACCGGAGACCTGGCGCGCTGGCGGGCCGACGGGACGCTGGAGTACCTCGGCCGCGGCGACGACCAGATCAAGGTCCGCGGCTACCGGGTCGAGCCCGGGGAGATCGAGGCCGCGCTGACCGCCCTGCCGGGCATCACCCAGGCGGTGGTCCTGGCCCGGGGCGAGGGCGTCCGGCAGAACCTCGTCGCCTACCTGGAGCGTCCCGCCGGCGGCGAACCCCCGGCCGCCGCCGCACTGCGCGCCGTCCTGGGCGAGGTCCTGCCCGACCACATGGTCCCGGCCCGCTACGTCGTGCTGGAGCGGTTCCCGCTGCTCGCCCACGGCAAGGTCGACCGGAAGGCGCTGCCCGCGCCCGCGGACGGCCCGGCCGGCGGCGGGCACACCGAGCCCGAGGGCGAGACCGAGCAGGTGATCGCCGCCATCTGGGCGGACCTCCTGGAGCTCCCCCGGGTCGGCGCGCTGGACGACTTCTTCGAGCTCGGCGGCCACTCCCTCCTCGCCACCCAGGTGGTCGCGCGGATGCGCCGCGCCTTCCCCGGCCTGGCCGTCCCGGTCGGCGTGATGGACCTCTTCAAGCACCCCACGGTCCGGCGGCTCGCCGCGCGGGTCACCGCCCCCGGGGGCGACGACGGCCCGCGCGGCCTGCTCCACCGGCTCACCCCCGAGCGCGTCAGGACGACCGCCAGCGTCATCTGCGCCCCCTACGGCGGCGGCAGCGCGCTGATCTACAAGCCGCTCGCCGACGCCCTGCCCGCCGACTGGGCCCTGTACTCCCTCGCCGTCCCCGGCCACGAGCTGGGCGAGGAGCCGATGGACGCCGACGAGGTCGCCCGGCTCTGCGCCGAGGAGGTCCTCGCAGGGATCCCCGGCCCGCTCGTGTTCTACGGGCACTGCGGGGTCGGGGTCCGGCTCGTCGTGGAGACCGCCCGCCGGCTGGAGGCGGCCGGCCGGGAGATCGACGCCCTCCACCTCGGCGGCATCTTCCCCTTCGCCCGTCCGAAGGGCCGCGGCGCCGCGCTCGCCGAGCGCTTCGCCGAGCTGGCCGCCCGGCTGCGCAGCGACCAGGGCATGATCAACACCCTGTCGGCGGCGGGCCTGGACGTCGCCGACGTCGACGAGGAGCAACTGCGGCTGATCCTGCACAACCGCCGGGTCGGGACCAAGGGCGCCGAACGCTACTTCGGCGAGCTGTACGAGAGCGAGGGCGGCACCCTCGCGGCGCCGGTGATCTCCGTCTGCGGCGACCGCGATCCGGCGACCGAGTTCCACCAGGAGCGGTTCCGCGAGTGGCACCGGATCAGCGGGACCGCCGCCGTGGTGGTCCTGGACGAGGCCGGGCACTTCTACCTCAAGTACCGCGCGGCGGAGCTGGCCGTCATCCTGACGGAGGTCCACCGCTCGCTCGCCGCCGGGGAGGAGGCCCGCCACGAACGCGCCCCCGGCTCCACCTGGTGGCTGGCCGGCGTCTCCCGCGACGGGACGAACACGGATACGGGTACGGCTGAGGTCCCGGGAACGGATACGGGCGAGGCCCCGGAGGCGGGACCGGAAGAGAGGCCGCGGAGGAGACCGTCCGGGGGCCGCGCGCGCCGGCCCGTCCGCCCCACCATGGCCCGTTTCCTCGCCGTGGCCACCGGGCAGCAGCTCTCGATGATCGGCTCGGCCCTCACCGAGTTCGCCCTGCCGATCTGGATCTACCTCCAGACGGGTTCGCTGGTCCACCTCGGTCTGCTCGCCGCCTTCGGCCTGGTGCCGAGCATCCTGGTCGCCCCGCTGGCGGGCGCCGTCGTCGACCGGGGCGACCGCCGCCGGGTGATGCTGTGGGGCGACGTCGCGGCCGGTCTGACCCAGGCGGCCCTGCTGGTGCTCCACCTGACCGGTTCGCTGGAGGTCTGGCACTGCTACGTCCTGGTGGCCCTGCTCTCCGCCTCGCTCGCCTTCCAGCGCGTCGCCTGGGGCTCGGCGGTGCCGCAGCTGGTGCCCAAGCGGTTCCTCGGCCGGGCCAACGGCGTGGTCCAGATGGCCCTCGGCCTGGCGCAGTTCCTCGTGCCGCTGATCGCGGTCGGCATCCTGCACGCCGTCGGCCTCGGCGGCATCCTGGTCTTCGACGTCGTCAGCTATCTGATCGCGACCGGCGTCACCCTCGCGGTGCGCTTCCCCGACGCGATGGCAGCCACCCGCCGCGAGAGCGTCGGCGCGGAGATCCGGGCGGGCTTCGGGCGGGCGCTCGGCAGCCGCCACTTCAGGGCCATGCTGTTCTGGTTCGCGGCCCTGAACGTCTTCCTCTCCCCGCTCTTCCTCCTCGTCACCCCGCTGGTGCTGTCCTTCTCGACGACCGCCGCCGCCGGCTGGGTCTCCACCGCGGCGGGCCTGGGGGCGGTCCTCGGCGGGCTCACCCTGCTGGTGTGGGGAGGGCCCCGGCGGCTGCGGCTGCGCGGGGTGCTGATCGCCACCCTCGGCCTCGCCGCCGCCTGCGTCGTCACCGGCCTGCGGCCCTCGGTGGCCGTGGTCGCCGCCGGCGCGTTCGGCATGACCTACGGGCTCGCGCTGCTCAACGGCATCTACGCGACGGTCGTCCAGACGAAGGTGCCGACGCGCTTCCACGGCCGGGTGATCGCGGTGAACACCATGGTCGCCTGGTCCACCCTGCCGATCGGCTTCGCCCTGGTCGCCCCGGCGGGGCCCGCGCTGCTCCAGCCCCTGATGGACGAGGGCGGGGCGCTGGCCTCCAGCGTCGGCGCGCTGATCGGCACCGGCGACGGGCGCGGCATCGGCCTGCTCTACCTGCTGTTCGGCCTCGCCATGGCCGCGCTCGTCCTGATCAGCTTCTGCATCCCCGTCCTGGCCCGGTTCGACCACGAGGTCCCGGACGCCGAGTCCGACGACCTGCTCGGCCTGGAGGTCCTGCGAGGCCGTGTGAAGAGCGAGGCCCCGCGGGACCTCGTGAAGAGCGAGAGGAACGCATGACCGCCCCGACCCCGATCGTCCGCCGTCCGCTGACCGACGAGCAGCGCCGTCTCTGGTTCCTCCAGCAACTGCATCCGGAGGACGCCGGGTTCAACATGTACCTGAACCGGCGCTGGACCGGTCCGGTCGATCCGCGGGCGCTGGGCGCGGCCCTCACCCGGCTCACCGACCGGCACCAGGTGCTGCGCACCCGGTTCGCCCTGGAGGACGAGCGGCCCGTCCAGCTCGTGGAGCCCGTACGGGACGTGGACGTGGCCCTGGTGTCGATACCGGACGCCGCGGAGGAGTCCTTCACCGCGGCCTGCGCCCCCTTCGTCAACGCCCCCTTCGACCTGGCCGAACGGCCGCCGCTGCGGGCCGTCCTGGTGAGCGCCGGCCCGGACGAGCACGCCCTGAGCGTGGTGGTCCACCACATCGTGTCGGACGGCTGGTCGTTCACCGTCCTGTGGCGCGAACTGCTCGCCCTGTACCGGGAGGAGACCGGCGAGGGCCCCGCCGGTCTTCCTGAGCTCCCGCTCCAGTTCGGCGACTTCGCCCTCGCCGAGCGGGCCAGGCTGGACGGCGGGGCGGCCGAGGAGGCGTTCCGGTACTGGAGCGGGCGCCTGGCCGGGGTCGGCGTCCTGCGGATGCCGCTGGACCGCCCCCGGCCCGCCGAGCCCACCCGTCCGGCGGGCTTCGTCGAACTCGCCCTCGGCACCGGCCTCGTCGCCGGGATCGACGCGCTCGCCCGCGAGCAGCGCTGCACCCCCTTCATGGTGCTGCTCGCCGCCTACCAGTGCGTGCTGGCCCGCTGGACGGGCAGTCACGACTTCGTCGTCGGCACCCCGCTGGCGGGGCGCGACGAGACCGCTCACGAGGCCCTGCTCGGCTACTTCTCCCGGACCGGCGTGATCCGCGCGGACCTCACCGGCGACCCCGGCTTCCGCACCGTGCTGCGCCGGGTGCGCGCCGCCACGGTGGCGGCGCTGTCCCACCAGGACGTGCCCGTCGAGCGGGTGGCCGCCGCGCTGGGACTGCCCGCGCTGCCCGGCTCCGGGCCGCTCCACCAGGCGGTGTTCGTCCACCAGAGCCAGTACGGGGCGGCGGGCGGCGAGGCTCCGGAGGTGCTGCCCGCGGGCGTCCGGACGGCACACATGGACTCCGGTTTCGACCGGGCCAAGACCGATCTGCTGCTGGACAGCTGGCGCACCCCGGACGGCGGGATGACGCTGTCGTTCTGCTTCGACCGGGAGCTCTTCGAGCGGTCCACGGTCGAGGCGCTGGCCGGCCGGGTCCGCGCCCTGCTCGCCCGGGCCGTCGTGGACGTGGAGGTCCCGCTGCACGGCGACTGGCTGCTGCCGGACGCGGAGCGCGCCGCGCTGCTCGCCCTCGGCACCGGGCCCGTCCTCGCCGGGCCCGCCCGCCCGGTCCTGCGCGGTTTTGCCGAGCAGGTCGCCGCCCGGCCCGGCGCGCCCGCCCTGGAGTGCGCGGGGAGCGTCCTGACGTACGGCGAACTCGACCGCGCTTCGGACGCGTTGGCCCGTCGTCTGGGTCCGGTGGCCGGGCGCGTGGTGGGGGTCCTGATCGAGCCGTCCCCTTCCCTGGTCACCGCCCTGCTGGCGATCTGGAAGGCCGGTGCGGGCTATCTGCCGCTCGACCCCGCGCACCCTGCCGAGCGCCGCCGGCTGATGCTCGGCGAGGCGGACGCCGTCCTGCTGCTCACCGGGGGCGAGAGCCCCGCCCCGGAGGCCCTGGACCTCGGGGTCCCGGTGCTGGCCGTCGACGGGACCGGGGACGCACCGGGGCGGGGCACGGAGGGCGCGCCGCCCGGGACGGACCCGGACGGCCTCGCGTACGTCCTCTACACCTCGGGGTCCACCGGCGCTCCCAAGGGCGTCGCCGTCGAGCACGCCGCGCTGGCGGAGCGCGTCCGGTGGATGGCCGGGCCGGAGGGGTACGGGCTGGGGCCGGGCGACCGGATCGTCCAGTTCGCCTCCATCGGCTTCGACACCCACGCCGAGGAGATCTGGCCCGCCCTGACGGCGGGCGCCTGCGTCGTCCTGCTGCCGGGCGGCGGGCGGACCCTGCCCGACCTGCTGTGCGAGGACGCGGGGAGGTCCGTCACCGTGCTCGACCTGCCCACCGCGTACTGGCAGGAACTGGTCTCGCTCGGGGACCGCGTGCCGTGGCCGCCGGCGCTGCGCCTGGTGGTGCTGGGCGGTTCCGAGGCCCGTGCCGACGCCGTCGCCCGGTGGCGGGAGCGGCACGGCGGCACGGTCCGGCTGGTCAACACCTACGGTCCGACCGAGGCCACCGTCATCGTCACGGCGGGCGACCTCGCCGGCGGGCCCGCCGGTCCGGGGGCGCCCGACGAGCGGCGGCCGCCGCTCGGCCGCCCGCTGCCCGGGGTGCGGCTCTACGTCCTGGACGAGCGCGGCGGACTGCTGCCCGCCGGCTGGGAGGGCGAGCTGTACGTCGGCGGCGCCGGGCTCGCGCGCGGCTATCTGGGCCGGCCCGGACCGACCGCGGACGCGTTCTCGCGGGATCCGTTCGCCGACGGGCCGGACGGCCGGATGTACCGTACGGGCGACCGCGTCCGGTGGCGCGCCGACGGGCAACTGGAGTTCCTCGGCCGCGCCGACGACCAGGTGAAGATCCGGGGCCACCGGATCGAGCCCGCCGAGATCGAGGCCGCCCTCACCGCCCACCCGGGCGTCGGCCGCGCGGCCGTGCTGGTCCGCGACGGGCGCCGGCTGGTCGCCTACGCCGTCCCGCGCACGGCCCCGGAGGAAGGCCCCGCCACGGGCGCGGACGAGCTGCGCGAGCACCTGGCGCTGCGGCTGCCGGCCTTCATGGTGCCGGAGACGGTGGTCCTGCTCGACGCCCTCCCGCTCACCGTCAACGGCAAGCTCGACGCCGCGGCCCTCCCCGACCCGGGCCCGGCGGGCGCCGCCGCCGGGCGCCTGGCGCCCCGCACCGAGGCCGAGGAGCTGGTCGTGGGCCTCTGGCGGGAGGTGCTCGGCGTGCCGGAGGTCGGCGTCCTGGACGACTTCCTCGCCCTCGGCGGGGACTCGCTCCTGGTCACCCGGGTCGCCGCCCGCATCCGGGCCGACGTCGGCCTCGACCTGTCGATCCGCGACGTCTTCGAGAGCCCCACCCCGGCCGCCCTGGCGGCCCGGATCGAGGCGCTCCTGATCGCCGAGATCGACGCCCTCAGCGAGGAGGAGGCCGCCGGCCGGCTGCGCTGACCCCGCGTACGAGGCCGGGGTCGCGTACGGGGACCGCCGCCCCGTCCGACCCCGGCTCCGCCCCTCGTCCCGCTCCCCACCCACTCTCTTCCCTCCTCTCTCCCCGCTCCCCGCTCCCTGCTCCCTGCTCCTCACGAATCGCACCGGAGAACGCCATCGCCAGCACCGTGCCGCCCGTCGCGGCGACCGTCCCCGAGCTCCTCGACGCGCGGGCCACCGAACACCCGGACCGCATCGCGCTGCACGTCGTCGGCGGCGGGGAACTCACCTACCGGCGCTGGCGCGAGGAGGCGCTGCGCGCCGCGGCGGGCCTGGCCGCCGCCGGCGTCGGACCGGGCGACCGGGTGGTGCTGCGGTTCTCCGGCGCGCGCTGGGACCGGTACGCCGTCGGGTTCCTCGCCGTCCAGTACGCGGGCGGGGTGCCCGTCCCGGTCCGCGAGGACCTGTCCGAGGAGGACGTCGCCGCCCTGGCCGCGTCGGCCGGGGCCGTCACGGTCCTGGCCGACGGCGGGCCGCCCGCCGTGCCGGGCCTGGGGGAGCTGGACCTGGACGCGCTGGTGGCGGCCTGCCCGCGGACGCCGGCCGGACCGCCGCACCGGGTCGGGCCGGACGATCCGGCCCAGGTGATCGGCACCTCCGGCACGACCGGCGCGCCCAAGGGCGTGGTCGCCGCGCACGGGAACCTGACCGCCGGGCTCGCCGTCCGTCCCCGGCACCGCGCCTACGCCCACTCGCGGTACTCCCTGCACGCCTTCCCGATCGGGACCAACGCGGGCCAGGTGATGCTGGTGAACGCGCTGACCGCCGCGCCCACCACCCTCAGCCTGCCGCGCTTCGACGCCGGGCGGTTCGGCGCGGCGGTCGAGGAGTTCGGGATCGGCACCGCCTTCCTGGTGCCCTCGATGGCGATCGAGCTGCTCAACGCGGGCACCCCGGAGCGGTACGACCTGAGCAGTCTGCGGCTGGTCAACTCCTCCGCCGCCGCGCTGCCCGTGCCGGTGGCGGCCGCACTGGCCGCGGCGCTGCCGGACGTGACGCTGGTCAACACGTACACCTCCGCGGAGGCGTCGCCCGCGCAGGTCTCCACCGTGGTCGATCCGCGCCGCCCCGGCTCGCTGGGCCGCCCGGCGGATCCGCGCGGCCTCCGGATCCTCGACGCGGACGGGGCGCCGCTGCCCGCCGGGCAGGTCGGCGAGGTCTGGCTGCGGCAGCCCGGCCCGGCCCGCCGCTACCTGGACGCCTCCGGGCCGGGCGGCCGGGTGTTCCGGGACGGCTGGGTGCGGATGGGCGACCTGGGCCGCCTCGGCCCGGACGGTCACCTGTACCTGGTCGACCGGGAGAGCGACGTCATCAAGAGCGGGGCCCTGAAGGTCTCCACGCTGCGGATCGAGGAGGTGCTGCACGGGCACCCCGGGGTCGCCGACGCCGCCGCGCTCGGCCTGCCGCACCCGGTGATGGGCGCCGTCCCGGTCGCGGTCGTGGTGGCCGGGCCCGGCGGGCTGGACCTGGACGGGCTCCGGCTGTACCTGGGCTCCCGGCTGAGCCGGGCCGAGCTGCCGGTCCGGATCCTGCTCGCGGACGACCTGCCCAGGAACCCGAGCGGCAAGGTGGTCAAGCACCGGCTCCGTCCGCTGTTCGACGCGCCCGCGGGGCCCGCCGGGGCCGCCGTCGCCCCGGCCACCCCGACGGAACTCCGGCTGGCCGGGATCTGGCGGCGGCTGCTGGGGCGGCCGGTCACCGACGTGGCCGCCGAGTTCTTCGCGCTCGGCGGCGACTCGTTCCGGGCGGTGCAGCTCGCCTCCGCCATCGGCGAGGAGTTCGGGCTGCGGGCCGGTACCGCCGTGGTCTTCGAACGGCCCTCGCTGCGCGCCCAGGCGGCCTGGGTGGACCGCCGCGACCGGCGGCCCGCCGCCGTCGCCGCCGGGGCGGCCGGCCCGGAGGACGTGCCGCCGTTCCTGGCCGCGCTCCGCGCGCAGCCGCACGCCGTCGCCCTGACCTCGCAGCAGGAGAACTTCTTCCGCTGGATGGCCGAGGCGCCGGGGCGGGACGCGGGCGCGGTGTCGGCGCTGTTCCGGGTGACCGACCGGCTCGAACCGGAGGTCCTGGGCCGGGCGCTCACCGAAGCGGTCCGGCGCCATCCCGCGCTGCGCACCCGGTTCGAGCCGGTGGGCGGCGGGGTCGTGCGGGCGGTGCTCGACGAGGAGCCCCGGGCGCGGATCACGCTGACCCGGGCGCCGGGGGCCACGGACGCGGAGGTGGACGCCCTGCTGCTGGCCGAGCGCGACCGGCTCACCGATCTGGCCCGTGACCCGATGACCCGGCTCCTGGTGGTCAGCCGGTCGGAGACCGACCACGTGGTGCTGGTCGCCGCGCACCACATGGTCTTCGACGGCTGGTCGGCCGGGGTGCTGCTGGCGGACCTCGGGGTGTTCTACTCCGCGCTGCGGCGGGGCCGTCCGGTGCCGCCGGCCCGGCCGGGTCCCGGCTACCGGGAGCTGGTGGAATGGGCGAACGGCCACTGGCCGGTCTCCCGCGCCCACTTCGGGGCTGCGCTGGCCGGTGCGCCGGAGGCCGTCGAACGGTTCGACGGGCGCCGGGACGTGGACGAAGTGCTGACGCAGGCCCACGAGTTCGAGGTTCCGGCGGAGGTGGCGCGGGCCCTCCGGGTCCGGGCGGGCGAGCTGGGCGCCACGCCCTTCCTGGCCGTCGCCGCGGCCTGGACCGGGCTGCTGGCGCGCCGCGGCGGGTCTCCCGACCTGGTGGTGATGACTCCGGTGCCCGGCCGTCCCCGGCCGGACGCCGAGCGGACGGTCGGCTGCTTCGTCCAGTCGCTGCTGCTGCGGGTGGACGCGAGCGGGGGGCCCGGTTTCGCGGAGCTGGTGGACCGGCTGCGGGTGGTCTACGGCGAGGCGCTGGACCACCAGCTGTACCCGTTCGCCGAGTTCAGCCCTTCCGCGCCGTTCGCGGCCTGGATCCGTTACGAGGCGTGGGCCGCGCCCGCGCAGCTGCCCGGCCTGGCCTGCGCGCCCTGGGAGCTGCCGCGCGGGAGCACCGTGCCCTGGCCGCTGCCGGGCGGCGACCGGGGGGTGCCCGAACTGACCGTGGTCGAGCGGCCGGACGGCGGTCTGCGGTGCTGGCTCCAGTACAACGCGCTGGCCTTCGGCCTTCCCGTGATCACCGGCCTGGCCGAGGAGTTCACCGCTGCGCTCGTCGCCGCCTGCGGATGACCGGGCCCCGCCCCCTCGGAGGCCGGGGAGGCGGTGTCGGTGCGCTGAAGTATCGTTCCCGGCACCGCACACCCGACTGGGAGGACCAGAGAAGTGACTGGCCCGGCTGCTTTCCCGCTGCCCTTTCAAGCCGCCCGTTCGCTGCCGTTCACGGCGCCCCGGACGCTGCGGGAGCTGGAGATGATGCGGTGCAGCGCGCACCTGAGGGAGAAACCGGGCTGGTTCGACAAGCGGAACGACGCCGAGGTCGTCGCCCGGTGGACGCGGGAGGCGGTCGAGCAGGGGCTCACCGAGGCGCAGATCCGCTACGTCCTCGCCGAACTCGCGCACTACGCCGCGCTGCGGGACGGGCGGACCGGCGTCGAGGTGGCCGCCGTGGACGGGGTGTGGCAGTCGGACGCGCTGGTCGACGACGCGCTCAGGGACCGGCTGCGCGAGGCGGTCCGGGTCCTGGAGGAGGTCCCCGAGGCGGAGAAGGACTGGCACCCGGGCTCCGGCGGCCAGGTGCTGGACCTGGTGCACCCCTCGATGTTCTGCCTGGTGAGGGGGGTGAGCGGGGCGCCCGAGGAGACGTGGCGGAACCCGACGGGCCCGTACTACGCGAAGCACGAGTTCTCGGAGAGGTTCCAGTGGCTGCCGACGGACGTGGAGGTGGGTGACGACGGCGAGGTCTCCTTCCTCTCCTACGTCAACAACGTCCACCCCGAGGAGCACCGCGAACTGAACGCGGTGCTGCCGGAGTTGTTCGCGCGCGTGCGCCCGCTGCTGGAGAACGTGCTCACCGACCTGCGCCATCCGAGGCCCCCGCGGATCGAGGCCGACGCCTACGCGTGGTACGGCCCCGAGCCGGAGGCCCCCGTCAGGTCCGACCACGACGACGAGGAAGGCTACGGCAAGGCTCTCGACGCGTGGCGGAAGGCCATGGGCGAGTGGTGGGACAACCGGGTCCCCGTCGTCCCGGACGCCCCCGAATTCACCCCGCCCGAGCCGCCCGGGGCGTCCGCCCGGGTCGATCTGCGCGGCCGCCGCCTCCAGGTCGTCGCCAAGCTCGCCACCGTCCACCTCACCCCGGAGCGGCCCGAGTACGACGGCGGCTCCTGGCACGTCGAGGGGATGCTGAACGAGCGGATCGTCTCGACCTGCATCTACTACTGGGACAACGAGAACATCACCGAGAGCCGGCTGAGCTTCCGGGCGGCGGTCGACGACCCGGAGTACGAGCAGAGCGACGACGAGGGCGTGCTGGAGATCTACGACCTGGAGGACGGGGACGCGCTGAACCAGCTGCTCGGCTCGGCGCCGACCCCGGCGGGCCGCTGCCTGGCGTTCCCGAACGTCCTGCAGCACCGCGTCGGTTCGTTCCGCCTCGCGGACCCCGCCCGCCCGGGACACCGCAAGATCCTCGCGTTCTTCCTCGTCGACCCGTCGGAGCGGATCGTCTCCACCTCCGACGTGCCGCCGCAGCAGCCGTGGGCCGCGACGTCGACCATGACGCGCGCACAGGCCGAGGACTTCCGCGAACAGCTCATGGAGGAAAGGAAGTTCTTCGTCGACGAGCACAACGAGCAGCTCTACGAGCGGGAGTTCTCCCTCTGCGAGCACTGAGCCCGCTCCCGCCCCGCCCGCGGCTGCGGGGCGGGGGCGGGGCGGGCGGGGGTGCTCATCCGGCGGGGTCGGTGCCGTCCTGGCCCCGGCGGGGGAGCTTCCAGCCGGGGCGCGGGAAGTGGCAGGTGTAGCCGTCGGGGTAGCGCTCCAGGTAGTCCTGGTGCTCGGGCTCCGCCTCCCAGAAGTCCCCCAGCGCCTCGACCTCGGTCACCACCGGGCCCGGCCACAGCCCGCTGGCGTCGACGTCGGCGATGGTGTCGAGCGCCACGCGCTTCTGGTCCTCGTCCGTGTAGTAGAGGGCGGAGCGGTAGCTGCGCCCGACGTCGTTGCCCTGGCGGTCGACGGTGCTGGGGTCGTGGATCTGGAAGAAGAACTCCAGCAGGTCCCGGTAGCTCGTGACGGCGGGGTCGTAGAGCACCTCGATCGCCTCGGCGTGGTCGCCGTGGTCGCGGTAGGTGGCGTGCGGGGTGTCCCCGCCGGTGTAGCCCACCCGGGTGCTCACGACCCCCGGCCGCCTGCGGATGAGGTCCTGCATCCCCCAGAAGCAGCCCCCGGCCAGGACCGCCTTCTCCGTGTCGCCCATGTGCCCTCCATCGTGCGTGATCGGCGTGCCGTCCGGCGCGCCTCGCCCCGGACGGCGTCACCGGCCATCATGCAGCAGTCCGCCGGCGGCGTGCGCGTCCGGGGCGTGGTGCGGTCAGTCGTCGTGGAGGGCGTCGCGCAGGGCGTCGACGGCGAGCTTGCGCGCCACGTTCGCCGCCCGGGTGTCGCGCAGGCTGTCCAGGAGCAGGAAGTCGTGGACCATGCCCGCCACCCGGACCGAGGTCACGTCGACGCCGGCCTCACGGAGCTTGTTGGCGTACTTCTCGCCCTCGTCCCGCAGGACGTCCGCCTCGTCGGTGATGACCAGGGTCGGGGGCAGGCCCCTGAGCTGGTCGAGCGTCGACCGCAGCGGCGAGGCGTAGTGCTGGAGCCGCTCGGCGGGGTCGGTGGTGTACGCGTCCCAGAACCACTTCATGCCGTCGCGGGTGAGGTAGTAGCCCTCCGCGAACTGCAGGTACGACGGCGTGTCGAAGTCCGCGTCGGTCACCGGGTAGAGCAGGACCTGGGCCTTCAGGCCGAGACCGTCCTCGCGCTCCTTGTTCATCAGCGCGAAGACCGCGGACATGCAGCCGCCCACGGACTCGCCGGTGACCGCCACCCGCGAGGTGTCCATGCCGTGGTCCGCGCCGTTCTTCCGCACCCACTGGCCCACCGCGTAGTTCTGCTCCACCTGGGTCGGGTACTTCGCCTCCGGCGCCCGGTCGTACACCGGGAAGACGCCCACCGCACCCGCTCCCACGACGAGCTCGCGGAAGAGGCGGTCGTGGGTCCTGTCGTCGCCGAAGACCCAGCCCGCCCCGTGGATGTAGACGATGACGGGCAGCGGCCCGGTGACGCCCTTCGGGCGGATGATCCGGGTGCGGACCGTGCCCCACTCACCGGCGTCGACCTCCACCCACTCCTCGTCCACCTCCGGCCGGGACACCCCCTCACCGCTCTGCAGACCGGCCAGGATGTCCCGCCCCTGCTCCGGCGGGACCTCGTAGATCCTCGGATGCGGATCCGTCGCCTCGGCGAGCTCCCTCGCGGCCGGCTCCAGATAGGGCGTGACGGGCGGGGGCAACTGCGTCATGTGCGCTCCAGCGTGTGTGAGAGGTCCCGTGCCGGGACCCGGATCCCCCCTGGGCATCCTCTGGCCCTCCCCGCTCCATCCTTCCCGGACGGCGGCTCTCCGCAAGCCGGGGGCGGGGGTGCGGCGGGGGCCTGCGGGCAGGAGCCGTACCGGCCGGCTACCGGAGGAGGGAGAGGCGGGCGCGGACCCGTTTCCCCTCCGGGTGGGGCTCGACGACGAGGCTCTCGCAGACGGCGACGACGATCTCGACGCCGTGCTGCCCGATGCGCCCGGGGTCGTGCCCGCGGAGCACGGGGGCGGCCGGCTCGCGGTCGAGGACCGAGATGTCCAGGGCGTCCCGGGACAGTTCCAGCACCAGGCGGCAGAGGCCGGAGGCGTGCCGGACCGCGTTGGTCACCAGCTCGCTGACCACCAGCTGCGCCAGTTCGACGTGCTCGTCCTCCACCGGGACGGGCCGCGCGGCGGGGGCGGCCGCCAGGAAGTCGGCCGTGAAGGCGCGGGCGGAGGCCATGGCGTCCCCGTGAGGGGCCGCGTCATAGACGACGCTCGCGGTCAGGAGGGATGCCGGTGCCGCGCGCTCCGCGGTGATCGCGTCCGCCATGGCACTCGTGCTCCCCTCGTCCGGAACGGGTGGCCGCCGTGGGGCACCTCCCTCTCCGCTCTTCCCCCCTTCTCGGTTTCCACACCGTCCGTCACCGGGATCACACCGGTGGGAGGACGGTGGCGCCGCTCCCGGGGCCGGCGCGGTCTCGGCAAGGGCCGTTCCTCCGCGTCCTGGCGGAGGGGCTGAGTCAGGGGCGGCGTTCGAGGAACAGGGCCACCGGCCCGAGGTCGCGCCGCGCGGCCCCCCGTCCGGTCTTTCGTCCCAGCGCGTACGCCAGGGCGAGGGCACCCGCCGCGACCGCGACGGCGCCGCCCGACGCGGCCGGATGCGCGCGCCCGGCCGCCCACAGCCCGCTCCCCTGGTCACGGGCCGCCCGCACGGCCGTACGGGCCTTCCGGGCGAGCGGTGCCGCGAGCGGATCGAACTCTCCCGCGTCCTCCTGCTCGTCGCCGTCCTCCGCCACGGAGTCGTCCAGCTGCGGCAGATCGGGATAGTCCGGCACGGCGTAGGGGCCGGTCCAGGCGGACGGGTTCTGCTCGCTCTTCTCCGAAGCACTCATGGGAGATCGTCTCGCCCGGGACGCGCGGGCTAAACCTGATCCGTCGCGACGGTCCGGGCACCGGGAAGCGGCACGGGCCGTCTCGTCCCCCTTTCGCATCGTTCGTGCGTCGCTGCCGCCCCTCCTGGTGTGTGTCCGGGCCTGCGTCCGCGTGCATCCGGCCGGGTGCCGGGGCGGGAAGTACGGATGCCCGGGACGTCGGCGTGCCCGGCGGAGACGTGGGAGGAGGACCGTCCGGTGATCAGTGTGGAGCGCGTGATCGTGGTGCGCCGTCCCCTGGCGGAGGTCGTGGCGTATCTGGAGGACTTCGGCCACGCCGAGGAATGGGACCCCGGGACCGTCCGTTGCGTCGGGATCGGCGAGGGGGCGCCGCGGCCGGGCTCGCGGTGGCGGAACACCTCGCGCTTCCGGGGGCGCACGACGGAGCTGGAGTACGAGCTGGTCGTCCGCGAGCCGGCCCGGCTGGTGTTCTCGGGGAGGAACCGGACGGTGGACGCCCTGGACGACCTCCGGTTCGCCGAGGAGGGCACGGCCACGCGGCTGGTCTACCGGGCGTCGCTGTCGTTCAAGGGCTTCGCCCGGCTGGCCGAACCGTTCCTGCGCGGGGAGTTCGAACGGCTCGGCGACGGGGTGGCCGACCGGCTCCCCGGGGCCGCCGAGGCGTGGCGCCCATGACCGCAGGCCGCCGGCAGCGTCCTTCCACGCCCGTCCGCGCCGGCCGGGCGGCCCTCGCCGCCTTCCCGTCGTTTCGGCGTCGCCCCCGCACCGTAGGGTGAGGGGCATGTCCGACGTCGCTCACGGGATCACCACGGGCGCGGTGGCCCGGCGCCTGGGGGTCTCCCCCACCACCGTCCGTTCCTGGGACCAGCGGTACGGGATCGGGCCCGCCGTGCGCGCGGACGGACGCCACCGGCGGTGGAGCCCCGCGGACGTCGCGATGCTGGAGGAGATGTGCCGCCTCACGGCCTCGGGCGTGCCTCCCGCCGAAGCGGCCCGCGCCGTCCGGACGCGGCGGTCCTCCGCGGAGGAGCCCCGGGAGGCCCTGGAAGGAACGGCCCGGAAAGAGCAGACCGGAAAAGAGCCGGTCGGGGAAGAAGCGGCCCGGGAAGAAGCGGTCGTGGGGAAGGGGACCGGAGAGAGGGGCACCGGGGAGGACGTGCCCGCCTCCGTCCCCGCTCCCCCCGTGCGCGCCGGCGGGAGCGGCCTGCCGCTGGGGGACGTGCGGCAGGAGTGCCGGGGGCTCGCGCGGGCGGCGGTGCGCCTCGACGGGCCGGCCATGGGGAGGCTGCTCCAGGACGTCCTCTCACAGTACGGCCTGGTCACCGCCTGGGAGGAGGTCATGGCGCCGACGCTGCACGCGGTGGGCAGGAAGTGGGAGACGTCGGGGGACCGGTACGTGGAGGTGGAGCACCTGCTCTCCTGGCACATCTCCACCGCGCTGCGGCAGGCGACCGTCACCGGCTCCGCCTCCGTCCCGGGCCCCCCGGCGCTCCTCGCCTGCGTTCCCGGCGAGCAGCACACCCTGCCGCTGGAGGCGCTGGCCGCCGGTCTCGCCGAGCAGGGCCTGCCCACCCGGATGTTCGGTGCCGCCGTGCCGGCCGAGGCCCTCGACTCGGCGGTGCGGCGGTCGGGCCCGGCCGCCGTCGTGCTGTGGTCCCAGGCCCGGTCCACCGCACACCACGCGCTGGCCCGGCACGTCGCGGGGACGGCGTTCGGGGTGCGGGGCGCGCGCCGGACGCCGCTGACGCTCCTCGCGGGTCCCGGCTGGGCCGGCCGGCCCGTCGGCCCCGGGACCGTACGGCCCACGAGCCTGCGCGAGGCGATCGGCGCCGTCTCCCGGCTGTACGCGGAGCCCGCGGGGGGCGCGGGGGGCTGATCCCCCGCTGTCCCCCGACCGCCGGCCCCTCCCCTCCGCTCCTGGCGGCTCACGCGCTCCGGCGGGGAGGCCGGGGCAGGAAGCCGCTGGTCCGAGCCCGGTACTCCGCGTATCCCGGACGGTCGGCCATGTGGGCCTCCAGGAGCCGCTTGCCGCTGCCCCAGACGAGCAGGCCGGTCATGACGAGCGGGGAGACGAGGGTGAGGGCGGCGGTCTGCCAGGTGGCGCAGGCCGTCAGGTACAGGCCCCACCAGACCAGGAAGTCGCCGAAGTAGTTGGGGTGGCGGGTCCAGGCCCACAGTCCCCGGTCCATGATGCGTCCCCGGTTCGCCGGATCGGCCTTGAAGCGGGCCAGCTGACGGTCGCCCACGGCCTCGAAGGCGAGGCCGGTCGCCCACACGGCGAGGCCCAGGCAGGCGGTGGCGTCCAGCGGCCGGGGCAGCAGGACGGCGACCTGGACGGGGAGGGAGACCAGCCAGACCAGGGCGCCCTGGAGGAGGTACACCTTCCGCAGGGCGTAGAAGGTGGGGGATCCGCGGCCCTTGGCGAGCATCCGCGCGTACCGCGGGTCCTCCCCGTGGCCGCGTCCCCGCCGGGCGATGTGGACGGCCAGCCGCAGCCCCCACACGACGGTGGCGAGGGCGACGGCCGTCCTGCGGACGTCGTCGCCGTGACCGGCCGCGAGGACCCAGGCCACCGTGGCGACGGCGGCGAAGGCGACGCCCCAGGCGACGTCGACGATCCGGTGCAGGCCCTTCGCCGTGCCGATGGCGAAGGCCACCAGCATGACGGCGAGCGCGGCGGCGGCCGAGGCGGCGAGGACGGGGCCGAGGGCCCCGGTGTCGACGGGGCTCACGTCTCCTCCCCGTATCCGTCGGCGGGCGCCCGGTGTCGTGCGGGAGTCATCGCGCCGTCCCCCCGTCCTCCCCGGCGGTGAAGCCGATCTGGCGGACGTCGAGGTAACCGGAGCGGAAGCCCGCCTCGGACCAGGCGAGGTAGAACTCCCACATGCGCCGGAAGACGCCGTCGAAGCCGAGGGCGGCGACAGCGGCCTCCTCGCGGAGGAAGCGGGCGCGCCACTGGCGGAGCGTCTCGGCGTAGTGGTCGCCGTAGCCCCGGTCGTGGACCGTGCGCAGTCCTGCGGCGGCGCTCTCCCGGGCGATGGCCTCCGGCGAGGGGATGAGGCCGCCGGGGAAGACGTACTTGCTGATCCACGTGTGGGTCCGGGCGGTGGCGAGCATCCGCTCGTGCGGCATGGTGATGGCCTGGAGGGCGACGCGGCCGCCCGGGGCGAGGAGGCGGCGGAGGGCCGTGAAGTAGTCGGGCCAGAAGTCGGCCCCCACGGCCTCGATCATCTCGACGCTGACGACGGCGTCGTAACGGCCCCTGATCTGCCGGTAGTCGAGCAGTTCGACGGTGACGCGGTCGGCGAATCCGGCGAGGGCGACGCGGTGCCGGGCCAGTGCGAGCTGCTCCTCGGAGAGCGTGACGGTGCGGACGCGGGCGCCCCGGGCGGCGGCGCGGATCGCGAGTTCGCCCCAGCCGGTGCCGATCTCCAGGAGTTCGGTGCCGGGCCCGGTGCCCGCGAGGTCGAGGAGCAGGTCGATCTTGCGGTGCTGGGCGGCGGTGAGGACCTCGTCGGGAAGGATCGCGCCGGCGAGGGTGCCGGACGCGTCCGGCAGGGGGTCGAAGACGGCGGAGGAGTAGCTGAGTCCGGGGTCGAGGAAGAGCGCGAAGAGCTCGTTGGAGAGGTCGTAGTGGCGGCGGATGTTCGCGCGGGACCCGTCGGGCGTGTTGCGGTCGGCGCGCGGTCTGCGGCGGACCCAGGCGCCCCTGAACCGGCGCAGCGGTGCGGGGACGAGGTCGTCGACGTGGCGGGCGAGGACGGTGAGGACGGCGACGAGGTCGTCCGCGTCCCACTCTCCCGCCATGTACGACTCGCCGAAGCCGATCAGCCCGTCCGCGCCGATCCGCCGGTGGAACGCCGCCGGGTCGTGGAGCGTGAGCGTCGGCAGGGGGACGTCGTCGCCGGTCCGCCGCGCCGGGACGGTGGGGCGGCCGTCCGTCCGTATCCGCAGCGGCAGCCGGGCGAACGCGGACTCCACCAGCAGGCGGGCCACGGCGGTGCGCGCCGCGGAGGCACGGGGCGGCCGGGCGACGCCGGGCCAGCGGTCGGGGTCCACGGGGACGACGCCGGGGCGGGCGGCGCGCGGTGCGGCCGGGGGGAGCGAGAGGGTCACGGGGTGCCTTCCTGCGGGGTGGGGGCGGTACGGGGGCGGGGCCGGAGGCCCTTGAGCCAGAGGCGGATCCCGTGGCGGCGGATGCCGAGGGAGACCGCGGCGGTGGGCCACGGGTGCCGGACGGCGGCCCGGAGCAGGGCTCCCGGCCCGGCGGGGCGCCGGGTGCCGCGCACGGTGGCGGTCAGCGGCCTGGTGCCGTCCGGGAGGCGGAGCTGGACGGTCAGGTCGAGCAGTTCGCCGGGGAGGGGCAGGCGCATGCGGTAGGTGCCCGCGACGTCGAGGAACGGGGAGACGTAGAAGTCCTTGGGCGTCTCGGCGCGGCCCCGGCGGTCGGGGAACAGCACGTACGCGTGGCGTCCGCCGTAGGTGTTGTGGACCTCCGCGACGACGCAGACGGGGCGGCCGTCGCGGGCGTGGCACCAGTACAGGGTGAGCGGGTTGAAGACGTGTCCGAGGACGCGGGCGTGGGCGAGCATCAGGACCCGTCCGTCGGCGCCGGTCACGCCGTGGGCGGCGAGGCGGGCGTCGAGGGCGGCTCGCAGGGTCGGGGCGTCGCCGTCGAAGTGGTCGGCGGGGTCGAAGCGGGCGAGCGGGCGCAGGGGGCGGGGCAGGACGGGCAGCCGGTCGAGGTCGACCAGCCACATGTACGTGCGGTGGCGGAGCCCGTACCGGACGGGGCCGGTGCGGGTGTGGGCGATCTCGGTCTCGTACAGGGCGGGGACGGGTCCGGCCGGCGGTCCGGTCCCGGAGGCCGGGCCGGTGCGGGCGCGCGGGCCCCGGGCCCGCCGGGGCCGGCTCCTCGGGGTCGTGTTCATCGGAGTGCCGCTCCCAGGTGGCGGGCGGCCTCGACGCCGGAGCGGCAGCCGTCCTCGTGGAAGCCCCAGCCGTGGTAGGCGCCGGCGTAGGCGGTGACGGGGGTGCGGAGCGCGGGCAGGAGGCGCTGGGCGGCCACGGACTCCGGGGTGTAGACGGGGTGTTCGTACGTCATGCGGGCGAGGACGGCCGATTCGTCGATCCGGTCGCCGGGGTTGAGGGTGACGACGTGCGGTTCGGCGCTGCGCAGCCGCTGGAGGCGGTTCATGTCGTAGCTGACCTGGACGGAGCCCGGGCGGGCGGTGCAGGAGGGCAGCCGGTAGTTCCAGGAGGCGCGGGCGTGCGGCGAGCGGGGCAGCAGGCCGGTGTCGCGGTGCAGGACGGTGGGGTTGCGGGAGTAGGTGAAGGCGCCGAGGACGCGCCGTTCCTCCTCGGTGGGGTCCGCGAGGAGCCGCAGGGCCTGGTCGGGGTGGACGGCGACGACGACCGCCGCGTGCTCGGTGGAGTCGCCGTCGGCGGTGACGACCGTCGCGCGGGCGGCGCCCCGGACGACGGCGCGCACCGGGGTCGCGGTGCGGACGGAGGCGATGGGCTCGGCGATGCGGGCGACGTAGGCCGCGGAGCCTCCGGTGACGGTCTTCCACTGCGGGGAGCCGGTGACCGAGAGGAGACCGTGGTGGTCGAGGAAGCGGAAGAGGTGCACGGCGGGGTACCGCAGGGCGGTGTCGGGCGGGCACGACCACACGGCGGAGACGAGGGGGATCGCGAAGTGGCTGACGAAGTGGGCGGAGAAGCGGCGGGCCCGGAGGAAGTCGCCGAAGGTGAGGGTGAGGTCGTCGGCGGCGAGGAGGCCGCGGGCGGCGCGGTGGAAGCGGGGGACGTCGGCGAGCGTCAGCAGGTGGCGGCCCCTGCGGACGTTGCCGCCGCCGAGGAGGCCGCGGAGGCCGCGTGCCCCGGCGTACTCCAGGCCGCATCCGTCGCAGCGCACGGACATGCTCATCTCGGCGTCCTGCGTGGTGACGCCCAGCTCGCGGAAGAGGCGCAGGAGGTGGGGGTAGGTGCGTTCGTTGTGGACGATGAAGCCGGTGTCGACGTGGAGGGTGCCGCCCTCCGCGGTGGGGAGCTCGTGGGTGTGAGCGTGGCCGCCGAGCCGGTCGTCCGCCTCGTACAGGGTCACGTCGTGCACGCGGGAGAGGAGGTGGGCGGCGGTGAGGCCGGCCACCCCCGCCCCCACCACGGCCACGCTTCGTCGGTCCATCGTCTCCACCCCTCGTACGAGCTTCTGTCGTGTGCACCGGCGCGGGCGCGGCGGTGTCTGTCCCTGTCGGCGGGCCCCGCCGGCGTGCCGCCGGGCGGGCCGTTCAGTGCCCGGCGCCCGCGGGCGCGAGGCTGTGGCGCATGCGCTGGAGGCCGCGGCGGGCGTGGCTCTTCACGGTGCCCAGCGGCATGCCGGTGCGGTCGGCGATCTGCGTCTGGGTCAGGTCGGCGAAGTAGGCGAGCTCCAGCACGTCCCGCTGGACCCGGGGCAGCCTGGCCAGTTCCTCGGTGACGACCAGCCGGTCGAGGACCCGCTCGGGTTCCGCGTCGCTCCGGTGCTCGTGCTCCAGGGAGGCGCCGAGGGTCGCCGCGAGTTCGGTGCGGCGGGTGCGGGCGGCCAGCGCGTCGGCGACCTTGCGGCGGGTGATGCCGACCAGCCAGGCCGGCAGGGTGCCCCGTTCGGGGCGGAAGTTCGCCCGGCCGCGCCAGGCGGCGTCGAAGACCTGCTGGGTGACGTCCTCCGCCTCGCGCGGGTCGCCCAGGGACCGGGCGGCGAGCGTGTGGACCAGGCGTCCCCAGCGCCGGTACGCGACGGCCAGGCACTCCTCCTCCCCGCCGGCCAGGCCCTGGGCGATCCGCTCGTCGGTGGCCGCGGCGGCGTCCGTGACGGCGTCCGCCGCGCGGGGGACGGGGGCCGGGTCACCGTGCGTCCGTCGTGCGGTCATGGCGCTTCCTCCTCCGGACGGTGGTGCTGACGACCACCGGGTGTGCGCCCGCCCCGGAAGGGCGGGCGTCGGGCCTCGGGCCCGTGCTCCCTCACCGTCCGCTCCGTGCATCGCTTCGCTCAACACGCAGCGTTTCCGCATCGAATTTTCCGCAGGGTCCCGCGCGTCGAATCAGGGGTTTCCGGCGCGCTCCCCGCATCCGGCGGGCGCCCTTGGGGCGAAGGGGACGGAGGGGCGGCAGTGCACCCCTCACGACGCACTGCGGATCACGGATCACGGATCACCGAGCAGGGAAGGACGGGAACGCCATGGCGAGGACGACGGGCGACGGGCCGTACGACGTGGTGGTCGTGGGGGCGGGGGCGGCCGGTCTGGCCTGCGCCGGCGACCTGTGCGCGGCGGGCTCTCGGGTGCTGCTCCTGGAGGCCGCCGAGGAGGCCGGCGGGCGGATGCGCACCGACCGGGTGAACGGCTTCACCCTGGACCGCGGCTTCCAGGTCTTCAACACCTCCTACCCGCAGGTGAAACGACGCGTGGACCTCAAAGCGCTGCGGCTGCGGCCGTTCACCCCCGGGGTGCTCGTGCACACCGACGACGGACCGCGCCGGTTCACCGATCCGACCCGGCGCCCCGGGGAGAGCCGGGACCTGCTCCCGGGTCGGCTCGCGTCCGGCCGCGACCTGCTCGCCCTCGCCGCCCTGTCGGCCCGGGACGCGCTGGCCCCGGCGGCGGTGCTGCGGCGCGGCGGCGACGGCACCACGCGCGACGCCCTCGCCCGGGCCGGCGTCTCGCCGCACCTGGTGGAGACCTTCTTCCGGCCGTTCCTCTCCGGCGTCTTCCTGGAGGACCGGCTGGAGACCTCGGCGCGCTTCTTCCACCTGGTGTGGCGGAGCATGCTGCGCGGCACCCTCTGCCTGCCGGCCGGGGGCATCGGCGCGGTGCCCGCCCAGCTCGCGTCGCGGCTTCCGCCGGGCGTGCTGCGGACCTCGGCGCCGGTCTCCGCCCTGACGCCCGGGGGCGTGCTCCTCGCGGACGGCCGCGAGACGGCGGCCCGCGCGGTCGTGGTCGCGACCGGGCAGCGGGTCGCGGCGGAGCTGCTCCCGGGGCTCCGCGTCCCGGACGGCCGGACCGTGACCACGCTCTACCACGCCGTGCCCCGGCCCCCGCTGGGGGAACCCGTCCTCGTCGTCGACTCCCGGCGCAGGTTCCTCAACACCTGCGTCCTCACCGCCGTCCAGCCCGGCTTCTCCTCCGACGGCCGGGCCCTGGTGTCCACCTCGGTGCTCGGCTCCCCCGGCCCGGCGGACGGGAAGGCCGTCCTGGACGCCCTGGGCGAGGCGTACGGCGTCGGCACGGACGACTGGGAGCCGGTCCACCGCGTCACGGTCGCCGACGCCCTGCCGGCGATGCCGGCCCCCCTGCCGCTCTCCCGCACCGTGCGCCGGGAGCCGGGCCGGTACGTGTGCGGGGACCACCGGGCGACCGGCTCCCTCCAGGGCGCGCTGGCCTCGGGGGCGCGGGCGGCGCGGGCGGTCCTGGACGACCTCCGTACGGGCGCGGTCCGGTGACCCCGCCGGGCGGACGACGGACCGGCGGGGCCACCGGAGCGCCCAGGCCCCCCGTACGCCCCGTGCACCGGCGGTAGGCCCCGTGCGCCGGAGCGCCGAGCGGGGTCCCGCCCGTCATCCGCCCGGCGCGCCGTCCTTCCGTCCGCTCTCCGTCTCGGCGGTCCGGGCGATGTTCCTGGCCATGCCGCCGAAGACCACGGCGTGGAAGGGGGCCACGCTCCACCAGTACGCCTGTCCCGCCAGGCCCCGGGGGTGGAAGACGGCGCGCTGCCGGTAGGAGGTGCGGCCCCGCTCGTCGCGGTCGACGGCCATCTCCAGCCAGGCGAGGCCGGGGAGGCGCATCTCGGCGCGGAGGCGCAGCAGCCGCCCTCGGTCGATCGCCTCGACGCGCCAGAAGTCCAGCGCGTCGCCGACCCGGAGTCGGTACGCGTCCCGGCGCCCCCGCCTCAGCCCCACTCCCCCGACGAGGCGGTCAGCCCATCCCCGTACGGCCCAGGCCAGCGGGAAGGAGTACCAGCCGTTCTCGCCGCCCACGCCCTCGATGACCCGCCACAGCGCCTCCGGGGTCGCGTCGACGGGGCGGGACCGCTCGTCCGTGTAGAGGCTGCCGCCCGCCCAGTCGGGGTCGGTCGGCAGCGGGTCGCTCGGTGCCCCCGGCGCCGAGGCGGAGGACCAGCGGGTGGCGACCTGGGCGTCGCGCACCTTGCGGAGGGCCAGGCGGAGGCACTCGGCGAAGGGGACGGGCCTGCCGGGGCCGTCGGGGACGTACCGCGCGATGTCGTGCTCGGTGCACACCACCTCGTGGCGGAGCGACTCGGTGAGGGGCCGGGCCAGGGAGGCCGGCACGGGCGTGACGAGGCCGATCCACTGGCTGGAGAGGCCGGGGGTGAGCACGGGCACGGGGACGATGAGGCGTTTGCGGAGGCCGGCGGTCTCGGCGTACCGCTCCATCATCTCCCGGTAGGTGAGCACGTCGGGGCCGCCGATGTCGAAGGCCCTGTTGACGTCCGGGGGCATGGCGGCGCTGCCCGCCAGATAGCGCAGCACGTCGCGGACGCCGATGGGCTGGACCCGGGTGCCGACCCAGCTGGGGGTGACCATGACGGGCAGCCGCTCGGTCAGGTACCGGAGCATCTCGAAGGAGGCGGATCCGGAGCCGATGACGACGGCGGCGCGCAGGACGGTCGTGGGGACGCCCGAGTCGAGGAAGATGCGGCCCACCTCGGTGCGGGAGCGCAGGTGCGGGGAGAGTTCCTCCTCCGGCACCCCGCGCGGGGAGAGGCCGCCGAGGTAGACGATGCGCCGCACCCCCGCGGCCTTGGCGGCGGCGGCGAAGGTGCGGGCGGCGCGCCGGTCGGTGGCCTCGAAGTCGGGGGTCGAGCTCATCGAGTGGACCAGGTAGTAGGCGACGTCGACGCCGTCGAGCGCGGGCCGGAGGCTCTCCGCGTCGGTGACGTCGCCGCGCACCGTCTCCGCCCGGTCCGCCCAGGGGAAGTCGCGGAGCCGGTCCGGGTGCCGGGCGAGGCAGCGGACGGCGTAGCCCCTGTCGAGCAGTTCCGGCACGAGGCGTCCGCCGATGTATCCGCTCGCGCCGGTCACCAGGCAGCGGGCTCCTTCGGACGGGGTGGGAGTGTCCATGTGCTGATCCGTTTCACCGTGGGCCGTGGAGTACGCGTCCCCCGCGGGTTCTTCGCCGCCACGGGGGCGCGCGGATGCGGCCGGATGCGCGTGGACGCGCGTGGTCGCGTCAGGGGTGCCCGGGTCCCCGCACCGGCGCCCGGACGGTCACCGGCTCCGGTTCCGTGTCCGGCTCCGGCTCCGTGTCCGTCTCAGCGCCCGACTCCGCCTGCGCGCCCGGCTCCGTGCCGAGGACGGCGTGGGCGGCCGACAGGAAGCGTCGTACGGCGTCCCGTTCGGCGGGGCCGAAAGAGTCCAGCACGTCCAGCAGCCCGCCGATGACGGGGCCGAAGAAGTCCTGTCCGAGGTGGATCGCCTCCGGTGTGACGCGCAGCAGGACCCGGCGCCGGTCGCGGTCGTCGCGGATCCGGGTCACGTGCCCGAGACGTTCCAGGCGGTCGATCACGGCGGTGGTGCCGGCCGAGTTGAGGCCGAGGCGGGCGCCGAGCAGGCCGGCGGTGGCCGGCTCGCCGGCCCTGGCCGCGTCGAGGAGGCAGACCAGGGCCCGTACGTCGGTGTGGTGCATGCCGTGGCGGGCGGCGAACTCCGCCTGACGCAGGCCGAATTCGACGGACACGGCACGCAGCAGGTGCACCAGCCGCAGCCCTTCCGGCTCCTCCGGTCCGCCGCTCCTTCCGCCTGTGCCCGTACGGCCGCCGGTCCGCTTGTCGTCCACTTCGCCTCCGCCTAAAGTCTCTCGCCGAGCGAGATTATCGCGTGGCGAGAGAAAAAGAGGGGCATCATGCCCGTTCCCGTGCCCGATTCCTTCCGCGCCGCCTACGACGAGGCCCTCGGCCGGTGGCCCGGACCGGTCGACCGCGCCGACGTCCCGACGCCGTACGGGACCACCCGGGTCAACGGCCTGGGACCGGCCGCCGCGCCGCCGTTCGTCCTGCTGCCGGGCGGCGGGGCCACCTCCACGGTGTGGGGGGCCTGCGCCGCGGCCGGCCTCGCCCGCCGCCACCGGGTGCACGGCGTCGACCTGATGGGCGGCCCGGGATGCAGCGTGCCCCGGCCCGGGCGCCCGGTCCGCTCCGTCGACGACCTCGTCCGCTGGCTGGACGCGGTCCTCGACGGGATCGGCCCGGCGGGTCCCGGCGCGGGGCCGGTGCTCCTCGGCGGGCACTCGTACGGGGCCTGGATCGCCGCCCACTACGCGGCCCGGCGCCCCGGGCGGGTCGCCGGACTCCTCCTGCTCGACCCGACCCTGGTCTTCGCGGGCCTCCGGCCCGCCTACGTCCTGCGGGCGCTGCCGATGCTGGCCCGGCCCACCCCTGCGCGGATCCGCTCCTTCCTCGCCTGGGAGTCCGGCGGAGCCGCCCTGGACCCGACCTGGCTGCGGCTCCAGGAGGAGGGCGCGGGCTTCCCCTCCGTCCGCCCGGTCACCGGGCCGCGCCCCGACCTCGCGGCGCTGCGGGAGCTCCCCGTACGCGTGCTGCTGGCGGGCCGCGCCCGCTGCCACGACCCGGTCCGCGTCGCCCGGGCCGTCGCCGTGGCGCTCCCGGAGGCGCGGACCGAGGTCCTGCCGGGGGCCTCGCACCACGCGTTCCCCCTGACGGCGGCCGGGGCGATCGCCCGGGGCCCGGCCCCCGGCAGCGACTGAACGGCCGCGCGCACCCGGTCTAGCGGGCGATGACCGCGGTGTTCTGGCAGGCGGTCAGCAGCCAGCGGCCGTCGTCCTGCTTCGCGACGACGTAGAGCGGGGCGCCCTCGCTCTCCTCGCCGGGGGCGAGGTAGCGCTGGCGGACCTTGACCGCCGCGACGTCGGGACGGATGAAGAGCGTGTGGACCACCTCGTAGGTGACCTCGCCGTCCCAGTCGGCGGCGGGGAGGACCTCGCGGGTGAACTCCGCGATCGCGTCGAGTCCGAGGAGGACCTTGCCGTGGGCGGTCGTCCAGAGGGCGTCCGGGTGGAAGAGGCCGAGGAACTCCTCGGGGTCCTTGTTCCGCTGGGAGTGTTCGACGGTGGCGACGAGCCGGCGGATCGCTTCGACGTCGGCCGCGCGGGATGTGGTTTCCGTGGTCATGCGGACGATCCTCGTACCTCGAGTCCGCTTGAGGTCAAGCCCGTTCCCGCGCGCGCCCCGGGCACGGCCTACGCTGGTCCGCATGAGGGACGAGGGGGACTTCCGGGTCGGTGACGTGCTGTCGGTCTCCTGCCCCTTCACGCCGGCGCGGGTCGAGCGGGAGGTCAGGTGGGGGCACCTGGCGGTGCGCTGGCCGTGGTGGGAGATCGACGAGAGCCGCGCGTTCGGGCACTGGAACGGAGTGGTCGCCCTGGGGGTGGGCGACGGGGACGAGGGGCCGGGGACGGAGCCGGAGCTGTTCCGCACCGATCCCCCGCCCGAGGGACTGGGGGCCGGGGACCCGTGCCGGGTGGGCGTGCCGCCCACCGTGGTGCACGTGACGGCCGTCGAGCACCACGATCCGCCGCTGGAGACGGCGTGGCTGCCGCGTCCCGTCCTGACGGTGGCCGTGCTGCCCCGCGGCCTGTCCTACCGCGAGTTCCCCGACGACAGCCACCTCAACGGGACCGGGTACTTCCTCCACCCCGGCGACGGGATCCCCTTCGCCTTCGAGCTGCTGATGCGGCCGTACGCGTGCCTGGTGCCGGGCGACGAGGTCGCCGACGCCGCCGGGCGGGCGTGGCGGTTCGGCGGACCGTGGGACTGGACCCCCTTCGACGGGGAGCCGGCGGGCGAGGGGCCCGGGTGGCCGCTGGTGCTGCTGGCCCGCGCGGAGCGCCCGTGCTCCCCCTCCGGCCCGGAGGCCGCGGCCGTCGCCTCGGGCACGGCGACCGGCTCCCACCAGGAGACCCTGCGCGCGTGGACGGCGCTGACCGGGGCCTCCCCCACGCCCTGAGCGGCCGGTGGCGGCGGGCGCCGCTCCCCGGCGCATCCCCACAACCCCCTTGTGGTACAGACCTGTTGACGCATTGGTCCAGACCTTCTACGTTGTGGGGCGCCCCGCCCGAAGGCGGCACCCGGTCCGCACACCGGCGCCGCCGCACGCTCCGGCCCGCCTTCGTCCGGGCACCCGCAGGCGCACGCGCACGGTTCACCTCACCCTGTACCACCCCACGACCACAGGGAGAACCATGTTCCACAGGCGCAGAACACCTCCCGGAAGAAGAACGCTCCCCGGCACGGGGACGACGACCGCCCGGCGGCTGCGACAGCGGGCCGCCGTCCTCGGCGCCGCCCTCCTGCTGCCGCTCGCGGGGCTCACCGCCCTCGCCGCGCCCGCCCGGGCGGCCGGCACCCTGACCGCGTCCTTCACCACCCAGGACAACGGCTCCTGGTGGAAGGGGACGTACGTCGTCCGCAACACCGGCACGGCCCCGGTCAACGGCTGGACCCTGGAGTTCGACCTGCCGGCCGGAGTGACCGTCTCCGGCAACTACAACGGCGAGGTGACCGTCTCCGGCCGCCACGTCACCGTCAAGAACGCCTACTACAACGCCACGGTCCCGGCGGGCGGCAGCACCGAGCCGTACAGCTACTGGTTCACGGCGAGCGGCACCCCCGGCACCCCGGCCGGCTGCACGGTCAACGGCGACAAGTGCGACGGCAGCCCGGACGTCCCGCCGAGCGCCCCCGGGGCGCCGACGGCCGTCGCGGTCACCGCGCGCACGGTCACCCTGGGCTGGGCCGCCGCCGCCAGGGGCGACCACCCGGTGGCCGGCTACGAGGTCTTCGACGGGACGACCAGCGTCGCCGTGGCCACCGGCACCTCCGCGACCGTCACGGGTCTCGCGCCGGCCACGGAGCACACCTTCACCGTCCGGGCCAAGGACGTCCGCGGCAACACCGGCCCCGCGAGCGCCCCGCTGTCCCTCAGGACGGTGGACCCGGCGACCGACCCGACGCCGCCGACGGCACCGGGCAACCTCCGCTCCACCGGCAGGACCGCCTCCACCGTCGACCTGGCCTGGGACAGGTCCACCGACAACGTCGCCGTCGCCGCCTACGACGTCTACCGCGGCTCCACACCGGTCGCGTCCGTCGGCGCGAACACCCTGGCCACCACCGTGCGGGGGCTCTCCCCGGCCACCGCGTACTCCTTCACCGTCAAGGCCCGGGACACCGCCGACAACCCGTCGCCCGCCTCCGGCGCCCTGACCGTGACCACCGACGACGTGGCGGGCGCGGGCAAGCAGCTCAAGGTCGGGTACTACGCGCAGTGGGGCATCTACGGACGCCAGTACTTCGTGAAGAACCTCGACACCTCCGGCGCGGCGGCCAGGCTCGACGTCGTCAACTACTCGTTCGAGAACATCGACCCCGTGAACCTCACCTGCCAGGCGGGCGTCACCAAGGGCGTCACCGGCAACCCGCAGGACCCCGACGAGGGCACCGGCGCCGGTGACGCCGACGCCGACTACGCCCGCCCCATGTCCGCCGCCCAGTCGGTGGACGGCGTCGCGGACGACGGCTGGGGCAAACTGCGCGGCAACTTCAACCAGCTGAAGAAGCTGAAGGCCAAGTACCCCAAGCTGAAGGTCGTCGTGTCGCTCGGCGGCTGGACGTACTCGAAGTTCTTCTCGGACGCCGCCGCCACGCCGCAGTCCCGGGAGAAGTTCGTGAAGTCCTGCGTCGACGTGTGGATCAAGGGCGACCTCCCCGCGTACAACGGCGCGGGCGGACCGGGCACCGGGGCCGGCGTCTTCGACGGCATCGACATCGACTGGGAGTGGCCGGGCTCCGAGGGCCACCCGGGCAACCACTACGGCCCGCAGGACAAGAACAACCTCACCGCCCTGCTCGCGGAGTTCCGCAAGCAGCTCGACGCGCTCGGCGGCGAGCACCGGCTCCTCACCGCCTTCACCCCGGCCGATCCGGCGAAGATCGCGGCCGGCTGGGACCTCGGCCGCATCTTCGACTCCCTCGACTACGCCAACGTGCAGGGGTACGACTTCCACGGCGCGGGCAGCGACAACTCCTGGGAGCCGAACCGCGTCGGCCACTCCTCCAACCTCTTCACGGACGCCCAGGACCCGTACCCCTTCCACTTCAGCATCGAGAACGCCGTCCAGACCTACCTCGACGCCGGGGTGAACCCGCGCAAGATCACCGTGGGCTTCCCCTTCTACGGGCGCGGCTGGCAGGGCGTCGCCGACGGCGGCGTCGCCGGCGAGTGGCAGGGTGCGACCGGCGCCGCACCCGGCCAGTTCGACACCGAGGCCGGCGTCCGGGGCTACCAGAACCTGATCACCAGCTTCCCGAACATGGTCGTCCGCCACGACGAGCAGTCCGTGTCGACATACGGCTACACCGGACCCGGCGGCCAGTGGTGGTCCTTCGACGACACCTGGTCGATCGGCAGGAAGACCGCCTGGATCAAGTCGAAGGGCCTGCTGGGCGGCTTCGTCTGGGAGATGTCCGGCGACACTCCGAACGGCCTGCTGATGACCGCACTCGACAACGGACTGAAGTAGAAGGGGAGGGAGAGGACCCCGGCGCGGTGCGGGCGGGCGGCGGACCGCCCGCCCGCACCGTGCGCCCCCGTACCGCCCGCCCGTCGCACCACCGGCCCGTCGCGCCACCGGCCCTCGGCCCGCCGGGGCCGCCACGGCTTGCCGCCGGAGCGATCACCCTCCATAATGGTTGAACAGTCAACCAAACGGCGAGGGGCGACCCTCCCGCACCAGGAGGCCCCTCGTGAGCGAGCAGACCAGCACCCCCGTCGTCCGCCGCGTCGACGCCCGCCACCGCTACGAGATCCTCGTCGACGAGCAGCGCGCCGGCCTGACCGCGTACCGCGACCGCGAGGACCGGCGGGTCTTCTTCCACACCGAGGTCGACGACGCCTACGCGGGCCAGGGGCTCGCCTCGATCCTCGTCACCCAGGCCCTGGACGACGTCCGCGCCGCCGGCATGCGGATCGTCCCCGTCTGCCCGTACGTCGCCAAGTTCCTCAAGAAGCACGAGGAGTACGCCGACATCACCGACCCCGTCACCCCCGAGGTCCTCAGCTGGCTCGACGCCCAGCTCGGACGGTGACCCCGGGCGTCCGCGGGGACGCGTAGAGTGGGGCCGGGCGCGGCGAGACCACTGAGGCGTCCTCCGTGACCGTGACCGGCCTCGAACACACCACCGTCCCTGCCGACACCGGCGAGGTGACCCTCCTGATAGCCCGCCGGGTGGAACCCGATCACGAGGCCGCCTTCGAACGGTGGGCGAAGGGCATCCTCGACACGGCGGCCGGCTTCCCCGGCCACCTCGGACACGGCTTCTTCCGCTCCTCCGGCGGCGACGCGCCCTGGTTCCTCGTCCACCGCTTCCGGGACGCGGAGGCGTGCCGGACCTGGCAGGAGTCCCCCGAGCGGGCCGCCTGGTTCGCCGACTGCCGGGGCCACCACCACACCGAGATCGCGCGCCGGAAGCTGACCGGCATGGAGACCTGGTTCGCCCCGCCGGGCTCCCCCCGCCCCGCGCCGCCCCGCTGGAAGATGGCGATCAGCGCCACCCTGGCGATCTATCCGATCTCCGTCCTCGGCAACCTCTTCCTCCTCCCCCACCTCACCGCCCTCCCCCTCCTTCTCGGCAGCGCGGTCACGGCCTGCGTCTTCAACGTGCTGATGACCTACGTCACGATGCCCGCCGTCAGCAGGCTCCTGCGCCGCTGGCTCGCCCCCTGACGACGGCCGCGGTCAGGATCCGTAGCCCTCGTCCGCGTCCTCCAGGAGGGCGCAGACGAAGCGCTCCTCGGCCGCGCGCAGACGGGCGAGGAGCGCGGGGTCCAGGGGGACCTGGCTGGTGACGGAGACGGTAACGGTGCGGCGGCCGTCGGGGGTGGCGGCGGCGAACTGGGTGTACCCCGGAGTGTTGCCGGTGTGACCGAGGACCGTGCCGCAGCGGGTGGCGTAGCGGAAGAGCCCCAGGCCGGCCGCGTTCTCGCCGGGGCCGGCCGGCTGGGACTCGCCGGGGACGAAGCGGCGCTGGGCGTGCCGGGCGCGGGGGGACAGCAGCCCGGGGCCGGTGTAGCCGCCGACGAAGGCGCTCAGATCGGCCGGGGTGGAGACGATCCCGCCCGAGGCCCACGCGCCGGAGGCGCTGATCGCCTCGCTGACGTCCTCGGGCTCCTCCCCCGGGGCCGTGGCGTAGCCGTGGAGGTAGGGCGCCGGCAGCCGGAAGCCGGAGGGGAGTTCGGTCCGGCGGAGGTCGAGCGGACGGTACACCAGCTCCCGCAGGAGGTCCTCGTAGCGGCGTCCGGTGGCCTGCTCGGCCATGAGGGCGACGGCGATGTTGTCGGAGTTCGAGTAGGCGTAGCGGCTGCCGGGCGGGAAGGCGAGGCCCTCGCGGGCGACGAACTCCAGCAGGCGCCGGGAGACGAAACGGTGCCGCGGGTCGGCGCGGACGATCGCCTGGAAGCGCGCGCTGCGGCTGTAGTCCGGCAGGCCGCTGGTGTGCCCGAGCAACTGGCGCAGGGTCACGGCGTGCCAGGCCTTCGGGAGGTGCGGCAGCCTCCGGCCCAGGGTGTCGTCGAGGCCCAGCGCGCCCCGGTCCACCAGGCTCAGGGCCACGGCGCCGCTGAACGCCTTGGCGACGCTCGCGATCCGCATGCGGTCGTCGGCCCGGGGCGCGCGGCCGGTGCCGGTCTCGGCGGTGCCCGCGCGGTAGACGCGCGCCGCGCCGTCCCGGGTGAGGACGGCGATCGCGCCGGGCGGCCCGCCGGGAGCGGCGACCAGGTCAGCGAGGGCGCGCCGCAGCTCCCGCTCCGAGGTGCCGGAGCGCGGCGCGGGGTGTCCGTCGGCGGTGGCGTACGGGAGGGCGGGAGCGGTCAGCGCGGCGGCGAGGAGCAGGGCGGTGACGGCGGCCCGGCGCGGGCGCGGGGCGGTTCGGGGCATGCGGGACCTCCTGGACAGGCCGGCGGCCTGGTGCGCCGGCCCGTCCAGCTTCGGCGTACGGCTCCGGTCCGGGCGCGCGGTCCTGCGCCACCCGGCCGTGCGGAACCCCCCTGGGAGGGGTTCCGGTGTCCGCCGGCCGGGGTCAGGGGAAGTACAGGGCGGCCTTCTCCAGGACGTGTCCCGTGAACATGCCGCCCCAGGCGACCCCGCCCCGGTACATCGTGGTCCGCGTGACGCCGGGCCCGGTCTCGACCGTGAGGGGGCGGCCGATGAGCGTCGTGCCGAGGAGCAGGGCGTCCCGGGCGGCCCACCGCGCCGCCTCGGGGTGGACGCGGGCGCTGACCAGGGCCGGGAGCACCGTGGCGGCGTTGCGGGCACCGGGCAGGCCGCTGCGCAGGCCCTTGGCGTACTCCATGGCCCAGCCGGTGAACTCCCCCAGGAGGGCCGTGTCGACCTCGGGGACGGCGGCGGCGAGGACGAACAGTTCGGTCTTCGTCCCGAACCAGCGGGCCTTGCGGTCGGCGCGGCAGCCGACCACCACCCGGCGGTCCTTCCAGTGCGGCGAGGTCGTCGTGCAGCCGTCGGCCGCCAGCCGCGCCTGGAGCTTCGTGAGGTACGCCTCCGCCGCGCCGGCGGCCGGTTCGGTCAGATCCGGATTCATGCGGAGATCCTCCAACACCCTTGCCGCGCAAGGGAAGAGGAGCCGAGAGGACCTTCTCGCGAACGGCGCGGACCGAACGGCCTCCACGGCCGGACGGCTCCGCGCCCGGCGGCCGGCCGGTCAGCCGGCCGGGGCCTTCCAGGGCTCGAACCACGGGGCGGGCCACCGCTCGGCGGCGGCCAGCAGGGGGAAGAGGGTGGCGCCGTCGATGGTCTCGCGGATGATGTCGGCGTGACCGCCGTGCCGGGCCGTCTCCTCGATCAGGTGCAGCAGCACCCAGCGGACGGACCAGTTCTCCACGTCGGCGGGGAACCACGGCAGCCCGCGCGGGACGGGCACGGCCCGGCCGAGGTCGGCGATCCCGGCGATCACCTCGTCCGTCTCCCGGGCCGCCGCCGCGTACTGGTCGAGCACTCCCGCCAGCGTCTCCTCCTCCGTGAGCGCGAACTCGGCGGCGTCGCTCTCGTCCGCCGCCCGCTGCGGGCCGCGCTGCCGCTGGAGGACGAGGTCGATCCAGCCGGCCTCGCACCGCGCGGCGTGCTTGATCAGGCCGCCGATGCTCAGCTCACCGGCGGTGGGCGTCATCCTGGCCTGGGCGTCCGTCAGGCCGTGGGCGGTGGCGCGCAGGGTCTGGCGCTGCTGGGCGAGGTAGGCGAGGAGGCCGTCGCGTTCGTCGGCGACCGGCGGTACGTGTGCGGGCATGATCAGACCCTCTCTCCCGGGGAGAAGACGGGTCAATCCCCTGGTGAAAGAATTTTCAGTAACTTGCGCAAGTCCTGTGCGCCTCGGCATCCTCGTGGCCGGCCGCCCCCTCGCCCCCTCCCCCCTTCCGCATCGGCGGCTAGGCTGCGTCGATGGACCGGGGGGACGAACGACACGGACACGACACCCGCAACGACTACGACGGCTTCGCCGAGGCGTACGCGGCGGAGACCGAGCACGGCCTCGTGAACGCCTTCTACGAGCGGCCCGCGATGCTGGCCCTGGCCGGGGAGGTGACGGGCCGCCGGATCCTGGACGTCGGCTGCGGCGCGGGGCCGCTCTCCGCCGCGCTGCGCGACCGGGGCGCGGTCGTCACCGGGCTCGACGCCAGCGCCGCGATGCTGGCGCTGGCCAGGCGGCGGCTCGGCGGCGGGGCGGCCCTGCACCTGGCCGACCTGCGCGACCCGCTCCCCTTCGGGGACGGCGCCTTCGACGACGTGATCGCGTCACTGGTGCTGCACCACCTGGAGGACTGGGGGCCGACGCTGGCGGAGCTGCGGCGGGTGCTCGGGCCCGGCGGTCGGCTGATCGCCTCGGTGGACCACCCCTTCGTGGCGTACGCCTTCCAGGACCCCCGCCCCGACTACTTCTCGACCACCGACTACGTGTTCGACTGGACGTTCGGCGGGCACACCGCGCCGATGCGGTTCTGGCGCAAGTCCCTGGACGCCATGACCGGGGCCTTCGCCGCCGCCGGCTTCCGGCTCTCCCGCATCCACGAGCCGCGGCCCGACCCGGCCGCGCGCGAGCTGTTCCCCGAGGGTTTCGACGACCTGGCGACGAAGCCCTGTTTCCTCTTCTTCGTCGTCGAGGTGCCGGACGGGGCGGTCACCGGCGGCTGATCCCGTCGCTCCCCCGCCGGGGCGGGGGGATCACGCCCCGGGCGCGGGCCGGACGGGGATGCCGTGGCGTTCGAAGAGCGCGGCGGTCACTCCGTCGCCCGCCGCCGGCCGGCCGGTGAACGACCCGTCGTACACCGTGCCGCGTCCGCACGAGGGGCTGCGCGGCATCAGCAGGGCCTCCGTGCAGCCGCCGTGCCGGGCCGCCGCGAGGGCCCGGCGGGCTCCTTCGACGAACTCCGCCGTCACGTCGCGGCCCGTGTCCTCGACCACGCGGGCCGTGCCGTCGAGGACGTCGTGCCCGTCGCCGCCGACGAGCTCGGCGGGGCGCCTCGGGGTCTCCAGGCCGCCCGCCACCTCCGGGCAGAAGGGGACCACCGTACGGCCCGCGAGCGCCTCCTCGACCTCCGGGGACGCCTTGTGCCGTCCGTCGAACCGGCACGGCACCCCGCGCAGACACGCGCTCACGAAGACTGCTTCCTCCATCCCGCCAGGCTATCCGGGGCGCGCGGAGGGGCCGTGGCGCCCCCGCGCCACGGCCCCTCGTCCGGCGGACCGCTACGAGCGGCGGCGCCGGGCGGTCAGCGCGTAGCAGAGCAGGAGGGCGAGGGTGAAGGCGAGGCCGATGACGGCCGCCTGCCGCATGTCGGGCACCTTCACCGCCGTCGCGGCGACGGCGAGGACCCCGGCCGCCGCGAGGACCGCGAGCTTGTCGCCGCCCGGGACGCTGAAGCCGGTGAACTCCTCGGGGTGCGCGGTGCGGTGGCGGCGGAAGGCGACGTACGAGGCGAGGATCAGCAGCCACACCAGCAGGACGGCGAAGAGCGCGATCGACATCAGGATGCCGAAGAGCCCGCTGACGTCGTAGAAGGCGAGCAGGGCCGCCGCCGCGATGCCGAGGGTGGAGGCGGCGAGGGCGACCGCCGGGACGCCGCGCCCGCTGAGCCGGGCCATCGGCTTCGGGGCGAGGCCGTCACCGCCGAGCGAATGGAGCAGCCGGGAGGCGCCGTACAGGTGGGCGTTGGCGGCGGACATGGCGGCGATGAGGACGACCGCGTTGGTGACGGTCGCGGCGGCGGGCACGCCGATCTCGGTGAAGACGCGGACGAAGGGGCTCTGCTCGACGCTGCCGTCGCCGCCCGCCGTGCCGCGCCACGGGGTCAGGGCCAGGACGAGGGTGAGGGACAGCAGGTAGAAGAAGGCGAGGCGCCAGGCGAGCTGGCGCATGGCGGTGCGGATGGTGCGCTGCGGGTCGGCGGCCTCGGCGGCGGCGATGGCGACGACCTCGAAGCCGGCGTACGCGAACATCACCACGGACATGGCCAGCCAGATGGAGCCCGCGCCGTGCGGGAGGAAGCCGCCGTCGTCGGTGAGGTGGGCGAAGCCGGTCGCCTCGGTGTCCGGCAGGCCGTAGAGGACCAGCAGCGCCGCGCAGAGGATGAAGGCGCACAGCGCCACCACCTTGACGGTGGAGAGCCAGAACTCGGTGGTGCCGAAGGACTTCACGCTGATGACGTTGACCGCGAGGACGATCGCCGCGACGGCGAGGATGGCCGCGGCCATCGGCACGCCCGGCCACCACCAGCGGATGTAGAGCGCGGAGGCGACGACCTCGGTGCCGATGACGACGACGGCGCTGAACCAGTACAGCCAGCGGCTGAGGAAGCCGGCCCAGGGGCCGAGGTAGCGGTGGGCGACGGTGCCGAACGAGCCCTGGACGGGGTGGGCGGCGGACATCTCGCCGAGCAGGACGGCGATGACGGCCACCAGCACCGCCCCGATCACGTACGAGACGATGACGGCGGGCCCGGCGACGGATATCGCGGAGCCGGAGCCGAGGAAGAGGCCGGTGCCGAGCGCGGAGCCCAGCCCGATCATGGTGGTCTGCCGGTGGGTGAGGGAGCGGACCAGTCCCCCGCCCTCGGACGCCGGTCTGGCGCCGTCGGGGGCGGGCGGGGCGGGGGGCGCGGATTCGCCGGTCGCGGTCATGGCGGGGGACCCTTCTGCGGGAACGGGGCGGGGAGGGGAGGGGGAGGACGGCGGGAGGGACCGCCGGGAAGGCGGCGGGAAGGACCGCCGGAGGCGTCAGAACTCGCTGGTGCGGAACGGCTTCGCGGGCGCGTCGAGGTCGGGCTTGCCGAGGACCTTCGACGACAGGGCGTAGATGCCGTGGTTGGTCAGGGCCCAGGCGATGTTCCGGTCCCATTCCACGTAGACCCCGTGGGTCTGGTTGCCGTACGCGTACTCCGCCGTGTCCCGGCCGTACGCCTTCGGGACGAAGTACGCGGCGATCTCCGGGTCGGCGGGGTCGGAGACGTCGAAGAACTGCACGCCCGCGTTGTAGAAGCCGTAGCCGAGGAGTCCGGCGTCGTGCTTGCCGGGGTTGGTGTAGTAGCCGGTCCGCTTGGGGCCGAAGCTGCCGCGGCGCTGGCAGTAGTCGGTGAAGCCGGCCGTCCGCGGCGGGACCGGGCGGGGCAGGGTGCCGACCACGCGCGGCCGGGCGGGGTCGCGGACGTCGATCTGGTAGACGTCCTTGTACGGCTCGTAGCAGTCCTCGGTGAGGGGGTAGCCGGAGTAGTAGATCATCCCGGTCTTCTCGTACTGGGAGACGTCGATGTTGTCGCCCTCGGTGCCCGCGACCGACTCCGGCAGGTCCAGGTGGGCGACGGTCCGCAGGTCCGCGGGGTCGGAGACGTCGAGGACGGTCAGGCCGTAGCCGCCCATCGCGGCGAAGGCGTAGCGCCCGCCCTGCTCCACGGGCTTGGGGAGGAAGAGCGGCATCCGGGCGCCCATCCAGCTGGTGCGGTTGCCGCAGCGCGGGTTCTTCCGGTACGCCGCGTCCTCGCCGGTGCGCTGGCCCGGCAGGTGCCAGGTGTCGAGGAGCCTCGGGTGCGCGGGGTCGGACATGTCCCAGGACTGGTAGCCGGCCGAGTGCAGGTTGGTGGGGTACTCGGTGCCGGAGTAGGTGTCGTCGGGGGCGGTGGCGAGGAACATGTACTTCCCGCCGGTCCAGTGGGGCACGTCGATCGAGCCGGAGCCCTGCTGCGCCGTCGCCGGGTCGCTGCGCAGCGGGTCGGCCTGGGTGGCGTCGGTGGAGACCGTCGCGAGCAGCTTCCAGTCCTTCTTGCGCGGGCCGTCGAGGCGGTAGACCTTGAAGCCCTTCAGACCGGGCTTCTCCCTCAGCTTCCGGACGCCTTCGGGGTTGTTGTACTTGTCGAGCGGCGGGTGGTCGGAGAGTTCGGAGATCTGCCGCTTGCTCTCGAAGCTCTGGACCATGACGTACGCGCCGAGCTTCGCGCTCCACTGGACGGTGGAGGCGCCCCAGTAGTCGTGCGCCGCCCAGTCGCCGTTGGCGCGGGTCTCGTCGCCGCCGACGTCCTCGCGGCTCAGCTTCTCGACGACCTTCACCTTCTTCACGTCGGTGATGTCGTAGACGCGGCCCTCGGAGCGGTCGTACTGGAAGAGGTAGCGGCGGCCGTCGAAGTCGACGACGTTCTGCCAGGTGTGGAAGTAGTCGGGGGTGAAGTCGGCCCCCTCGTAGGCCGCTTCGACCTTCATGTTCTTGATGTACGAGCGGGTGTCGTACTCCGCTTCGCGGCCGGGGAAGGGGTGCTCGGACTCCTCGTCGACCGGGGTGAGGGAGGGGTGGCGGAACGTGCCGTCGAGCTGCGTGCCGTACGCGCCGGGGTCGGCCGGTCCGGGGCGGCGGTCGGCGCAGACGTCGACGACGTCCGGGTCGGGGGCCGCGGTGGCGGGGCCGGCGGCGCCGGAGGTTCCGGGGGCGAGCAGGGTGGCCGTGGCGGCGGCCGCGACGAGGGTGGCGAGCACCGCGTTCCTGCGGGTGGGACGACGCATCGGACGGTCCTTTCGGGGGCGGCTCGGGGGACTGCGCGGGGCGGTGGGGCGGTGGGGGCGGGGCTCAGGTGACGGTCGGGCGCCGCCGGAACTCGGCGGCCAGGTGGGCGCCCCGGGACGCGATGTCACGCAGTTCCGTCACGGCGCGCAGGACGTCGGCGTGCGTGACGTACAGGGCGTTGAAGCCGAAGCGCAGCAGGTCGGGGGCGCGCATGTCGCCGATCACGCCCCGGGCGGTGAGCGCGGCGACCAGCGGGTACGCCTCCGGGTGGCGCAGGGCGACCTGGCTGCCGCGGCGGGCGGGGTCGCGCGGGGTGACGGAGGTGAAGCCGAGGCCGTCGAGGAGGGTGTCGGCGCACTCCTGGAAGAAACCGGTGAGGGAGAGTCCCTTCTCCCTGACGGTCTTCGGGTCGACGCCGTCGAAGGCGGTGAGCGCGGCCTCCAGGGCGATCAGGGAGAGCAGCGCGGGGGTGCCGATCCGGGCCCGGGTGACGTCCTTCGCCGGGGTGTAGGTCCCGGCCATCGCGAAGGGCTCGGCGTGTCCGTGCCAGCCGGTGAGCGGGTGGTCGAACGCCGCCTGGTGGCGGTGGGCCACGTACGCGAACGCCGGGGCGCCCGGCCCTCCGGAGAGGTACTTGTAGCCGCAGCCGACCGCGAAGTCGGCTTCCACTGCGTCGAGTTCGACGGGGAGGGCGCCCGCCGCGTGGCACAGGTCCCAGTGCGCCAGGGCGCCGGCCCGGTGCGCGGCGGCGGTGAGCGCGGCCATGTCGTGGAGCTCGCCGGTGCGGTAGTCGACGGGGGCGTACGCGGCGACGGCGACGTTCCCGGCCTCGGCGGCGAGGACCTCGGCGGCGTCCCGGGCGGGCACCCGGCGGACGTCGAGGCCGAGGAGCCGGCCGACGGAGTCGGCGATGTACTGGTCGGTGGGGAAGTGGTCCGGGTCGGTGAGGAGCAGCCGGCGGCCGGGGCGCGCGCGGGCGGCGGCGAGCAGGGTGTTGAAGAGCTGGACGCTGGTGGAGTCGCCGGCGACGACCTGGCCGGGGGCCGCCCCGATCAGCCGGCCGATGGCGTCGCCGGTGCGGACCGGTGCCTCCCACCAGCCGTTGGCGTTCCAGGAGCGGATCAGGTCGGTGCCCCACTGGCGGTGGACGGCGTCCTCGACGGCGGCGGGGACGGCGGCGGGCAGGGCTCCGAGGGAGTTGCCGTCGAGGTAGACGACCCCTTCGGGGAGGAGGAAGCGGCCCCGGACGGCGGCGAGCGGATCGGCGGCGTCCAGGGCGGCGGCGCGGGCGGCGAGGCCGTCGGGCATGCGGGGTCCTCGGTGGTGGTCGGGAAGGTGGGGGTCGGGAAGGCGGAGGTCGGGAAGGGCGGGGGGCTTCACCGGGCGGCCTTCTGGGGCGACCGGGTCAGGCCGAAGAAGCGGACGGCGTTGCCGCCGAGGACGGCGTCCCGTTCCTCGGGGGTGAGGTCGCTCTCGCGCACCAGCCGGCCGATGGACTCCTCGCCGAGCGGGAAGGGGTGGTCCGAGCCGAGCAGCACCCGCTCCGCGCCCATCACGTCCACCAGGAGCCGCAGCGCCTTCGGGTCGAAGACGGCGGAGTCGACGGAGAAGCGGTCGGTGTAGGAGGAGGGCGGGTGCGGGCTGTCGGCGCGGACGATGTCCCGGCGGTGCCAGGCGTTGTCGGCGCGGCCCAGCAGGTACGGGAAGCTGCCGCCGCCGTGCGCGAACAGCAGGCGCAGCGAGGCGGGGAGCCGTTCGAAGGCGCCGGAGAGGATCAGCGACAGGATCGTCAGGTGGGTCTCGCCCGCCATGCCGGCCAGCCAGGCCAGCATGTAGCGGGCGTGGCGCGGTCCGGACGGCAGGTCCCAGGGGTGGACGAGGACGGCCGCATCCTCCTCGGCGCAGTGGGCGAGGAATTCGAGGAGCGCGCCGTCGTCGAGGTCCCGGTCGCCGAGGTGGTTGCCGATGTGGACGCCGTGGAAGCCCTGCCGCACGGCCTCGCTGACCGCCTCGCAGGCGGCCTCGGTGTCCTGGAGCGGCACCTGGCAGAGGGGGGCGAGCCGGCCGGGGGCGTGCGCGGCGTACCGCAGGATGTGGTCGTTGACGGTCCGGCACCAGTCGGCGGCCCTGGCCGTCTCCAGTCCGTAGCCGAAGAGCAGCGGGGTGCTGGACAGCACCTGGACGTCGACGCCGAGCCGGTCCAGGTCGGCGACGCGGGCGGCCGGGTCCCACAGGGTGCGGCGGACCGGTCGGTACTCGGCGGTCCCTGCCATCATCATCCCGGCGTCGGGGCCGTCGGTGGTGCGCAGCCAGGGGGCGTCGTCGGAGCCGGTGATCCGGCGGGCCTCGGCGCGGCCGATCTCGGGGAAGACGTGCGCGTGGACGTCGACGACGGTCATGCGCCGGCCGCCTCGTCGCGGCGGGTGCGCGGGCGCAGTTCCCCGGGCCAGTCCCGGCCCGGGTGGAGGGCGCCGCAGTGTCCGCAGGTGCGGGCGGTCTCGTCGGCGTAGAAGGCGCCGAAGACCGGCGGCAGGTCGTCGACGATGGAGGTGAGCTGGACCTCGCTGCGGTGGACCAGGTGGTGGCACTCCACGCAGTACCACTCGAAGGCGTCGCGGTGGCCCTGGGGGCGGGCGAACTCGACGACGAGGCCGATGCTGTCCTCCTCCGGCCGCTGCGGGGAGTGCCGCAGGTGGGCGGGGGCGAGGAAGACGTCGCCCTCGCGGATGTGGAGGTCGCGCGGCGGGCGGCCCTCCTCCTCCATGACGCGGAGCACCATGTCGCCCTTGAGCTGGTAGAAGAACTCCTCGATGGGGTCGTCGTGGAAGTCGGTGCGGCGGTTGGGGCCGCCGACGACCGTCACCATCAGGTCGGCGTCCTGCCAGATCTGCACGTTGCCGACCGGCGGCCTGAGCAGGTGGCGGTGCTCCTCGATCCACGCCTGGAGGTTGAACGGTCTCAGGTTCATCGGTGCGTGTCCTTGTCCTGCGGGAGGTGGGCCACCGCGCTGATCTCGATCAGCAGGTGGGGGTGGGGGAGCTGGTGGACGGCGACGGTGGTGCGGGTCGGGCCGGTCTCGTCGAAGTACTCGGCGTAGACCTCGTTGTAGCCGCCGAAGTCGTTCATGGAGACCAGGTACGCGGTCACCGACACGAGGTCGTCGAGGCCGCCGCCGGCGGCGGCCAGGATGCCCGCGATGTTGTCGAGGACGGCCCGGGTCTGGGCCCGGACGTCGAGGTCGGTCACGCCCATGGGGTCGGCGGCCGCCCCGGCGAAGGTGCCGTCGGGGCGGCGCGAGCTGGTGCCGGAGACGAAGACGAGGTCGCCCGCGCGCCTCAGGTGCGGGAAGCGGCCGCGCGGCGGGGCCGCGCCGGGGACGATCACGCCGCCTCCCCGGTGGTGAGGCGGACGGCGCCGAGGCGCGCGACCACGGCCCGCACGTGCGTGCCGGGCGGCAGGGGTACGGCGGCGGTCGCCGCGCCGGCGAGGAGCACCGTCCCGGCGGGGAGCGGTCCGGCGAGCCGGGCCGCGGCGGCGAGGGCGCGCAGCGGGTCGCCGAGGATCGCGGCGGTGGAGCCGGTCTCGGCGGTGCGGCCGTCGAGTTCCAGGAGCACGCCCAGGTTGGCGAGGGCGCGGAGGCCGCCGAGGGCGGCGGGCGCGGTCCAGGGGCCCAGGGCGTAGCCGGCGGCGGAGGTGTTGTCGGCGATCACCTCGGGGAGCGAGAAGCGGAAGCCGTCGTAGCGGGAGTCGATGACCTCCAGGGCGGGGGCGACGGCGGCGACCGCGGCGGCGGGGTCGCCGCCGGGGGCGAGTTCCGCGCCGAGGAGGAAGGCCACCTCGGGTTCGATCCGGGGGTGGATGAGCCCGGAGACGTCGTACCGTCCGCCGTCGGGGATCTCCATCCGGTCGGTGAGCCGGCCGTGGATCAGGTCGGCCACGCCCATCTGCCGCATCTTGGCGAGGCTGGTGAAGCCGAGTTTGACGCCGGTGGGCCGTTCGCCGCGGGCGAGCCGCCGGGCGACGAGCGCCTCCTGCACGGCGTACGCCTCCGCGGTGCCGGTGAGGCCGCTGCCGCCGCCGGGCAGCGGGCGGGCTTCGCGGGCGGCCGTGTCGAGGGCCTCGGCGAGCGCGGTCGGGTTCATCGGGGGTCTCCTTCCGCCGTCTCGGTGGTGCGTCCGAAGGCGGCGCGCACCGAACCGAGTCCGTCGACGCGGGCTTCCAGCACGTCGCCGGGCGCGACGTCGGTGAGCGGGCCGAGCGCCCCGGTGAGCAGGACGTCCCCGGCGCGCGGCGGCCGGCCGAGCCGGACGAGGGCGTCGGCCAGCCGCGCGGCGGCGTGCAGCGGGTGGCCGTGGCGGGCGGCGGCGCCCGTGCCGGTGGAGACGGGCTCGCCCCGGCGTTCCAGGACCGTGCCGGCGGTCCGCAGGTCGAGGTCGCGCAGGAGCACGGGCCGGGTGCCGAGGACGTAGGCGCCGCCGGAGGCGTTGTCGGCGACGGTGTCGACGGCGGTGACGTCCCAGTCGCGGATCCGGCTGCCGGCCACCTCGACGGCGGGCAGCGCGAAGGCCGTCGCCCGGATCACGTCGGCCACGGTGTGCCGCTCGTGGCCGAGGTCGTGTTCCAGTACCAGGGCCACCCCGGCCCCCGCCCTCGGCTGGAGGACCGTCCCCCAGGGGATCTCGTCGCCGTCGAGGACGGCGGTGTCGTCCAGGAGCGCCCCGAAGCCGAGTGCGTCGATGCCGGGTGTTCGGGGGCTGGGTGTTCCGGGGCCGGGCGGGGCCGGGGCGGTCTTCCAGCCGGTGATCCGGCGGCCGGCGGCGAGGCGGCGGCCGGTCAGGAGGGAGCGGACGGCGTGGGCGGCGGCCAGGTCGCCGGGCGGCAGGAGGTCCCGTACCGGCGGGCAGGGCACCCCGGTGCGGTGCGCCCGGTCGAGGCGTTCGGCGGCGGCCTCCACCGCGGGGGTGTTCGGATGCTCGGTCACAGTTTCACGCACACGTTCATGGGTTCGGAGAAGAAGTCCAGGGAGTGGTCGCCGCCCTCGCGTCCGATGCCGGACGCCTTGACCCCGCCGAAGGGGGTGCGCAGGTCGCGCAGGTTCCAGGTGTTGACCCAGGCGACGCCGACGTCGAGGGCGGGGGCGACCCGGTGGGCGCGGCGGACGTCGCCGGTCCACACGGTGGCGGCGAGGCCGTACGGGCTCGCGTTGGCGAGGGCGAGGGCCTCCTCCTCGGTGTCGAAGGGGGCGAGGTGGACGACCGGGCCGAAGATCTCGTCACGGACGGCCGGGTGGTCCTCGGGCAGTCCGGCGAGGACGGTGGGCTCGATCCAGAAGCCGCCGTCGCGGTCGTCGCCGAAGCGGGGGGTGCCGCCGCCGGCCAGCACCTCGCCGTCGGCGGCGGCCCGTTCGAGGTGGCCCCGGACCTTGTCGCGGTGGGCGGCGGAGATCATCGGCCCGTAGCCGGCGAGTTCCTTCGCCCCGGCGGCGAGCGCGGTGGCGAAGGCGTCGAACACCGGCCGCTCCACGTACACGCGCTCGGTGCAGAGGCAGACCTGGCCGCTGTGGGTGAAGGAGGAGCGGAGGGTGCCCGCCACCGCCTCGTCCAGGTCGGCGTCGGCGAAGACGAGTCCGGCGTTCTTGCCGCCCAGTTCGAAGGAGACCGGGGCGAGGCGGGCCGCCGCCGCCCGCATGATCGTCGAGCCGGTGCGGGACTCGCCGGTGAAGGCGACGGCGTCCACGCCGGGGTGTTCGGTCAGCCACTGGCCGGCCGCGTCGGCGCCCCGGCCGTGCACGAGGTTGAAGACGCCCGCCGGGACCTCCGCCTCGGCCATCACCTCGGCCAGCAGGCAGGCGGTGCCGGGGGTGAGTTCGGAGGGCTTGGCGACGACGGTGTTGCCGGTGGCCAGGGCGGGCGCGACCTTCCAGGTGAGGAGGAGCAGCGGGAGGTTCCACGGCGAGATCACGGCGACGACGCCGAGCGGCTTGTGGACGGTGTAGTTCAGCGCGCCGCGCCCGTCGGGGGTCGGGGTGTGCCAGGACCGCTCGCTCCGGCCGGCGAGGAGGTCCGCGTAGGCGCGGAAGTTGGCGACCGCGCGCGGGACGTCGACCGTCGAGGCGAGCGCGCGGGGCTTGCCGGTGTCGGCGCACTCGGCGGCGACGAACTCCTCGGAGCGGCGCTCGATGCCGTCCGCGATCCGGTGCAGCAGCCGCGACCGCTCCGCCGGGCTCCACGCGGCCCACGGCCCGCGCAGCGCCTCGCGGGCCGCGCCCACCGCCCGGTCGACCAGCTCCCGGGGCGCCTCCGGCACGTCGCCGGCGGTGCGCCCGGTGACCGGGTCGACGAGCGGGAACGGCACGCCGGACGCGTCGAACCCGCCTCCTACGTAATGCCGCACGGGTGAACTCACCTTGCAGACCTCCATTGCCGGGCCCGGGACTGTCCGAAACTCGTCCCCGGGGCGTGCCGGTATAGTGCGCCCGCCCAGCTATGCCGATCCAATGCCGATCGGTGCGTGACCCATAGCGATTCCGGTATGGCACTGCTGGTACGGCGATCCCGATCCGAGGAGCCCCCGCGATGGACCTGCTGGACGGCCGGCTGAAGTTCCGGCACCTGACCCTGCTGATCGCGGTATATGAGTGCGGGAGCGTCGTCCGGGCGGCCGAGTCGCTCCACCTCACCCAGCCCGCCGCGACCCGGACCCTGCGGGAGCTGGAGGCCGTCGCGGAGCTGCCGCTCTTCGTCCGGGTCCCGCGCGGGATGCGTCCCACCGTGTACGGGGAGGCGCTCGTCGGCCACGCCCGCGCGGTGGTCGCCGAGGTCCGGCGGGCCGAGGAGCACCTCACCGGGCTGCGGCAGGGCCGGGAAGGCACGGTGACCGTGGGCACCCTGCTGGCCGGGGCGAACGTGCTGCTGCCCCGGGCGGTGGCCCGGCTCAAGCGGGAGCGGCCCCGTCTCACGGTCGTGGTCCGCGAGGGCACCCCCGACGTCCTCCATCCCGCACTGCTCGGCGGCGAACTCGACGTGATCGTCGGCCGGATGGGGACCGCGCCCGGCGAGGGCGAGGGCGAGAAGGTGCGGCAGCGGACGCTCTACCGCGAGCCCATCCGGCTCGCGGTCCGCGCCGGGCACCCGCTGCTCACCGGGGGCGGGCGCGACGGGGCCTCTCCGGCGGACGGCGAAGGGCCGGGCGGGGGCAAGGGCGGCGAAGGGTCCGAGGGGAGCGGGCCCGACGGGATACCGCCGACGGACGGCGAAGGGCCCGGGGAGAGCGGGCCCGGCGGGATCGCACCGACGGACGGCGAAGGGGCCGGGGGAAGCAGGCCCGACCGGATCGCACCGACGGACGGCGAAGGGGCCGGGGGAAGCGATCGTGGCGGGATCTCGCTGACGGACGCCCTCGCCCATCCGTGGATCCTGCCGGTCGAGCAGACCGCCCTCCGCCAGGAGCTCGGCGCCCTCTTCGTCGAGCGGGGGCTCTCGCTGCCCGCCGACCGGGTCGAGTGCACGTCGATCCTGACGATGCGGGCGCTGCTGCTCCAGACCGACATGGTGGCGCTGCTGCCGGAGCTGGTGCTGCGGGACGACGAGCAGCTCGCCGCGCTTCCGGTCGAACTGCCCTCCGTGGGGCGCACGGTGGGCGTCACCGAGGCCGCCCACCGCACCCGTACCCCCGCCCTCGAAGCGCTCCTCCACCACCTCGACGAGGAGGCGTCCCTGCTCCGCGCGAGCCTGGGCGGCGGGCGGGAGAAGGGCGTCTCCGAAAGTCTTTCGGAGCGTTAGCCGACCGGGGCGGGCGGCTCCGCGGGGGCCTGCGGACCGGCCGGCGGCGGGGCCGTGCTGTTCCTGACGACGAGGCTGGTCGCGAGCTCCAGGCGGGTCACCGCGGGCTCCCCGGACCGCAGGCGCAGCAGCATCTGCACGGCCTCCTCGCCCATCTGGCGGAGCGGCTGGTGGACGGTGGTGAGGGCGGGGCTCGACCAGCGGGCGGGCATCACGTCGTCGTACCCGACCACGGACAGGTCCTCGGGGACGCGCAGTCCGCAGACGCGGGCCGCCTCCAGGACGCCGAGCGCCTGGAGGTCGCTGCCGGCGAAGATCGCGGTGGGGCGGTCCGGCAGGCGCAGCAGTTCCAGGGCGCGCGCGTATCCGCCGTCGACGTGGAAGTCGCCGAAGCGGACGAGGCCGGGGTCGGCTTCGAGGCCGGCCATGTTCAGGGCCGAGCGGTAGCCGTCGAGACGGGCGAGCGAGCAGAGGACGTCCTCGGGGCCCGTGATGATGGCGATGCGGCGGTGGCCGAGGTCGACGAGGTGGCGGGTGGCGGCGACGCCGCCGGCCCAGTTGGCCGAGCCCACGGAGGGCACGTCGGGTTCGGGGTCGCCCGCCGGGTCGATGATCACGAAGGGGATCGAGCGGGCGGCGAGCCGCTGTTTGACGGCGTCGGGGAGCGAGGAGAAGACGAGGACGACGCCGATCGGGCGGCGCTGGAGGACGCCCTCGATCCAGTCGGCCGCCGGGGCGTGCCGGGTGCCGCTCTCGGTCAGCACGACGCTCGCCCGACGGGTCTTGGCGAGGTTCTCCACGCCCCGGATCAGCTCCATGGACCAGACGCTGTCGAGTTCGTGGAAGACGAGCTCGATGAGCGGCGCCTCGCGGGCGGCGCGGGTGGTCCGCCGGTAGGAGTGCGCCTCCAGGAGGGCCTCGACCCTTTCGCGGGTGCCCGGCGAGACGTCCTGGCGGCCGTTGAGGACCTTCGAAACTGTCGAGAGCGACACCCCGGCCTGCTGCGCCACCTCCGCCAGCGTGATCCGCCGGCCCTCCTCGTCATCTCGCATCCGAGCAGCATAGAGCAGCCTCTTCCCCACGCCCCCGCCTCTCCTTCCGCCCTCCGGAGATCGCGTTCTCCGCCCTGCGGGGACCACGCTCTCCGCCCGCCGGGGATCACGCTTCGGTAACGCACGACCGGGGGGTTGACCGTCTCGCCGACCGAAGCCTAGCGTCCCGACTCGTCAAGTTTCGATGACTTCACCGAAACATTTTCGAAAAAATGAAGGGCGAGGCGATGATCCGACACTCCCAGCTCCTGAGAACGGTCGCCGCCGGCGGAGCGTCGCTGGTCCTGACCCTGTCCCTCGCCGCCTGCGGCGGCTCCGCCGACTCCGCCGACGGCGACTCGGGCACCATCCACGTCCTGGTCTACGGCGACGCCACCAACAAGGTCGAGAAGAAACTGGTCGACACCTTCAACAAGACCTCCAAGGTCAAGGCGGTCCTCGACACCATCCCCGGCGCCGACTACCAGTCGAAGCTGCAGACGATCATCAGCGGCAAGCAGGCGCCGGACGTGTTCTTCAACTGGGGCGGCGGAAGCATCAAGCCCTATGTCGACGCCGGCCTGCTGATGCCGCTCGACGACTTCATCGCGAAGGACCCCCGGCTCGAGTCCGACTTCCTGCCGTCGGTCTTCAACACCGCGGTCGTCGACGGCAAGCCGTACGGCGTGCCCATGCGCGGCACCCAGCCCGTCCTGCTCTTCAGCAACAAGAAGGTGCTGAACGACGCGGGCGTCACCGCCCCGCGCACCTGGGACGAGCTCCTGACCGCGGTGAAGACCCTCAAGGCCAAGGGCATCACCCCGATCGCCCTGGGCGGCGGCGACAAGTGGCCGACCCAGATGTGGTTCCAGTACCTCTACGACCGGGTCGCCGGTCCCGAGCTCTTCGAGCAGGCCGTCAAGGGCGACAAGAACGCCTGGGCGAGCGCCGACAGCAAGAAGGCGCTCGGCAGGCTCAAGGAGCTGATCGACGCGGGGGCCTTCGGCACCAACTACGACTCGGTGAAGTTCACCGACGGCGGCTCGCCCGCCCTGCTCGCCACCGGCAAGGCCGCCTTCGAGCTCATGGGCTCCTGGGAGTACTCCACCCTCCAGGACGCCTACCCCGACTTCGTGAAGAGCGACCTGGGCTACGGCGCCTTCCCGGCCGTCGAGGGCGGCAAGGGCGACCCCGCCAACGTCGCCGGCAACACCAACAACTTCTACTCCGTCCTCAAGAACACCAAGCACCCCGAGGCCGTCGCGGAGTTCCTGAAGCTCATGTACTCCGACGAGTTCGTCCAGGCCCAGCTCTCCGTCGGCAACCTGCCGACCACCGCCAACACCCCGAAGTTCCTCGACAAGGCCGCCAACCCGGAGTACTCGAAGTACCAGTACGACCTGGTGAAGAAGGCCCCCTCCTTCCAGCTCTCCTGGGACCAGGCGTTCCCCCCGGCCGCCACCACCACGATCCACCAGGCCGTCCAGCAGTTCTTCAACGGACAGATGGACACCGACGCCTTCATCGCCGCCATGCAGAGCCTGCCCGCGGCCTGACCACCGGAACGCCTGACATGACCACTGCCACAGCACCCGCCGTGGACAGCGAGGAGACGACCCGGAACCGGAGGCGGCCCGCCCGCCCCGGGACCGGAGCGGGCCGCCCGGGCTTCGCCTGGGCGGCGCCCGCCGCCGTCTTCTTCGGCCTGTTCGCCCTCGTCCCGCTCCTCCTGGTCGTCGTGCTCTCCTTCACCCGCTGGAACGGCCTCGGCTCCCCCGAGTTCGCCGGCCTGGAGAACTGGAACAAGCTGCTCGACGACCCCGTCATGGTGAAGAGCCTCTGGCTGAGCCTCGTCCTCACCGTCCTCGGCGTCCTCGTCCAGACCCCCCTCAGCATCCTGCTCGGCGTCTGGGCCGCCGGCCACCAGCGCAACCGGGCCGTCCTCTCCGCGATCTACTTCGTCCCGCTGCTGCTCTCCATCACCGCCGTGTCCGTCCTGTGGCGGGCCCTCCTCGATCCCAACTTCGGCATCCCCTCCCAGGCCACGTGGCTGTTCGGCGACGGCAACCTCTTCGGCGTGCAGACCAGCGCCCTCGGCGTCCTCGTCCTCGTCAGCACCTGGCAGTTCACGCCCCTCCACACCCTGCTCTACCAGGGCGCCACCCGGGCCATCCCCCAGGTCCTCTACCAAGCGGCCCAGATCGACGGCGCCGGCCGGGTGCGGCAGTTCTTCCACATCACCCTGCCGCAGCTCCGCAACACCGTCGTGACCTCGACGATCCTCATGGTCGTCGGCGGCCTGACCACCTTCGACACCGTGCTGATCCTCACCCAGGGCGGACCGGGCACCGACACCACGAACAGCGCCTACTACATGTACCAGAAGGCGTTCAAGAGCTTCGACTTCGGCATGGCCTCCGCCATCGCCCTGCTGCTCGTCCTCGTCGCCAGCCTCGTCTCCCTGGTCATGGTCCGCCTGAGCGGCTACGACAAGATGCGCAGCACCATGGAGGGCGTGTGATGAGAAGGCGCCCCAACCACCTCGCCGGATTCGGCTCGCTGGTGTGGCTGTTCGTCGTCGGCCTGCCGCTGTACGTCATGCTGGTCGCCACCTTCCAGACCCGGGCGGACTACGCCGCGAACGGGCCCCTCGGGCTCCCGGAGAACCTCACGCTCGACAACTACATCAACGACCTGAACGACGGCTTCGCGCAGTACTTCCTCAACACCGTCGTCGTCACCGTCGCCGTGGTCGGCCTCGTGCTGCTCCTCGTGCCGCCGCTCGCGTACGCCATCGTCCGCAGCGACGGCAAGGCCACCGGGAGGGTCTTCCGGCTCTTCCTGCTCGGACTGGCCATCCCCTCCCAGGCCGTGATCGTCCCGATGTTCTACCTCATCAACGAGGCCGGGCTCTACGACAACCTGATCGGCGTCATCCTGCCGACCGCCGCCTTCGCCATGCCGGTCTGCGTCCTGATCCTCACCGGCGTCATGCGCGACATCACGCCCGAGCTGTACGAGGCGATGACCGTCGACGGCGCCTCCACCTGGCGGATCTTCCGCCAGCTGGTGCTGCCGCTGTCCAAGGGCGGCCTCTCGACCGTCGTCGTCTTCTCCTCCCTCCAGGCGTGGAACGGCTTCCTGTTCCCCCTCGTGCTCACCCAGTCCTCGGAGAACAAGGTCATCACCATGGGCCTGTACGACTTCCAGACCGAGCACGGCGTCGACATCCCGGGCCTGCTCGCGGCCGTCGTCCTCTCCATGCTCCCCGTCCTGCTCGTCTATCTGTTCGCCCGTCGTGCCCTGGTCCAGGGGCTGATGGGAGTCGGAGGAAAGTGACCGACCACGTGGCCCCGCTGCCCCCCTCCCCGCTCCCCCGCTGGCGCGACACCGCGTTGGACCCCGGGAGCCGCGCCGACGCGCTGCTCCGCGAGATGACGCTCCGGGAGAAGATCGCCCAACTCTTCGGCGTCTGGGTCGGCGCCTCCGACGAGGGCGCCGAAGTCGCCCCGCACCAGCACGACATGGAGGAGGCCGTCGACCTCGACGCCCTGCTCCCCGACGGCCTCGGCCAGCTGACCCGCCCCTTCGGCACGGTCCCCGTCGACCCGGCCCTCGGCGCACTGTCCCTGATGCGCACCCAGGCGAGGATCGCCGCCGCGAACCGCTTCGGCATCCCCGCCGTGGCCCACGAGGAGTGCCTCGCGGGCTTCGCCGCCTGGGGCGCCACCGCCTACCCGGTCCCCCTGTCCTGGGGCGCGACCTTCGACCCGGAGCTGATCCGGGAGATGGCCCGCGCCATCGGCCGCGACATGCGCGCGGTCGGCGTCCACCAGGGTCTCGCGCCGGTCCTCGACGTCGTGCGCGACGCCCGGTGGGGCCGCGTCGAGGAGACCATCGGCGAGGACCCGTACCTCGTCGGCACCGTCGCCACCGCCTATGTGCGGGGCCTGGAGTCCGCCGGGATCGTCGCCACCCTCAAGCACTTCGCGGGCTACTCCGCCTCCCGGGCGGGCCGCAACCTGGCCCCGGTCGGCATGGGCCGCCGGGAGCTCGCCGACGTGATCCTGCCGCCGTTCGAGATGGCCGTCCGGGAGAGCGGGGTCCGGTCGGTGATGCACGCCTACACCGACACCGACGGCATCCCGTCCGCCGCCGACGACGCCCTCCTCACCGGGCTGCTCCGCGACACCTGGGGCTTCGCCGGCACGGTCGTCGCCGACTACTTCGGCATCGCGTTCCTGAAGACCCTGCACGGGGTCGCCGGGACCTTCGGCGAGGCCGCCGCGACCGCCCTCGCCGCCGGCGTGGACGTCGAGCTGCCCACGGTGAAGACCTTCGGCGCGCCCCTCCTCGACGCCGTCGAGAAGGGCGCCGTGCCCGAGGAGCTCGTGGACCGCGCGGTGCGCCGGGTCCTCGTCCAGAAGGCGGAGCTCGGCCTGCTCGACCCCGACTGGAGTCCCGTGCCCGCCGTCCTGGAGGGCGTGGACACCACGGCCGCCGCCGAGGCGCTGCGCGGCACGGTCACCCTGGACCCGGACCGCAACCGCGCGCTGGCGGCGCGCGTCGCCGAACGGGCCGTCGTCCTCCTGCGCAACGACGGCGTCCTGCCGCTCGACGCGGCCCCCCGCCGGATCGCGCTGATCGGCCCCACCGCCGAGGCCCCCACCGCCGTCCTCGGCTGCTACTCCTTCCCCGTCCACGTCGGCGGCCAGCACCCGGACGTCGCCCCCGGCATCGAGCTGCCCACCCTCCACGAGGCGCTCCGGGCGGAGTTCCCCGCCGCCGGCATCACCGTGGCGGCCGGCACGGGCATCGACGACGCGGCGACCGACGGCTTCGCCGAGGCCCTGGCGCTCGCCCGCGGCGCCGACCTCGTCGTCGCCGCGCTCGGCGACCGCGCCGGGCTCTTCGGCCGCGGCACCAGCGGCGAGGGCTGCGACGCCGGGTCCCTCGTCCTGCCCGGCGCCCAGCAGCAGCTCCTCGACGCCCTCCTCGACACCGGCACCCCGGTCGTCGCCGTGCTGCTCTCCGGCCGGCCGTACGCCCTGGGCCGCGCGGCCGACGAGGCGGCGGCCGTCGTGCAGTCCTTCTTCCCCGGCGAGGCCGGTACCGGCGCCATCGCCTCGGTCCTCAGCGGCCGGACCGAGCCGAGCGGCCGCCTCCCCGTCAGCGTGCCCCGGCACCCCGGCGCCCAGCCGTCCACCTATCTGGCCGCCCGCCTCGGCCACGCCGGCGAGGTCTCCAGCATCGACCCCACGCCCGCCTTCGGCTTCGGCCACGGCCTGACCTACACGAGCTTCGCCTGGTCCGGCCTCGCCGTGGAGTCCCCCACGGCCCCCACGGACGGCACCTTCCACCTGTCCCTCACCGTCCGCAACACCGGGGCCCGCCCCGGCACCGAAGTCGTCCAGCTGTACCTGCACGACCCGGTCGCCTCCGTCGTCCAGCCCCTCCAGCGCCTCATCGGCTACGCGCGCCTGGACCTGGCCCCCGGGGAAGAACGCCGCCTGCACGTCACCGTCCCCGCCGACCTGGCCTCCTTCACCGGCCGCGACGGCCTCCGCACGGTGGAACCCGGCGCCCTGGAACTGCGCCTCGGCCCCTCCAGCACCACCCCCCTCCTGACCGCCCACGTCACCCTCACCGGCCCGCCCCGCCCCGTCGACCACCACCGCCGCCTCCACCCGGAGTTCACGCTCGATCCGGCCCCCACGCCCTGACGACGCGCCGCCCCTCAGGAGCCCGGGGAGGGGCGGCGCGGGGAGGGCAGTCCTCCCAGTAGCTCCCACAGCGGAGTGGATCCGGCAGCCCACGCGGCGAGGAGGTGCCGGTCCACCAGGTGGAGCCTCTGGGAGCGGGCGAAGTCGACGGCGTTGGCCGTGAACCGGCCGTTGGTGACCAGCACGACGACGTCGCCGTGGTGGACGGGGCGGCCGGTGCCGTTGAGGACGTGCAGGTCCGGCGTCCCGACCGCGGCGCCGTCCGCCCCGGCCCTGCGGTGCTTGCACTGGATGACCCACAGGCGTCCGAAGGGGTCCATGGCCTTCACATCGGCCCCGTTGTCACCGGCTCCGCCGACCCGGTCTGCCCGCGCGCAGCCGTCGCGCCGCATCAGGTCCCTCACGGCGTCCTCGAACTGCCGGTGGTGCAGGGCGTCGATCTGCGGCATCGCGTACCGCAGCCCCCGTTCCCGTACCCGCTCCCACCGGGCGGCCTCCCGCCGTCGGTACACCCACCCGGCAGCACCCGTCGCCAGCACCAATCCGCATACCACCAGCACCCAAGGATGCGCGACCAGCCACCGCAGCACCCCGACCGCCACCACACCGCCCACCAGGATCCCGCCCCACTCCCCGCCAGGAGCCCGCGCCGTCCGCCGCGCGGCCGGCCGACGCCGGCGCGGCCCGGACCGCGGGCTCACAGGCCGATCCCCGAAACGCCCCGGACGAGTCGGCCGATCCCGTCGAAGACGCTCTGGCCCACGGGAGTGGGCGCGATCAGGATCCCCAGCACCAGGACGAGGAGGGCGGTGTTGCGCTCCTCGGCCCGGCTCCTGGCCTGGGTCCTGCGCCGCAGCCTCATCACCACGATGACCGCGAGCAGCACCGCCACGTTGATCGTCAGCATGGGACCAGTGCACCGGGCCACGCGGTCGGTCCGCAGCCGGACGGGAAAGGATGGCGAGAACGCCGTGGGGCCTGTCCGGTTGCCGCCCGGACACCCGTTCGCCCAGGTCACGGGGGCCACCGGAGTTCCCCGAAGGTCACCGGCACAGCACGTCGGTGGCGGGCCGTTCCCCGGTCAGGAGGAAGCGGGTGACGGTCCGGTCGCCGCAGGCGTTGCCCGTGCCGCCGGCGGCGACCAGGTACGAGCCGTGGCCGCCGCGGTCGACGGAGACCATCCGGGCGCGGGGGCCGAGCGCCTCGCGCATCTTCAGGCCGGAGGAGTGCGGGGTGGACGGGTCCCGCAGGTTCTGGATCATCAGGATGTTCGAGGGGCCGTTCCCGGTGAGCCGGACCGGTTTCTCCACGGCGCCGCCCTTCCAGAAGGCGCAGGGGGTGACGTTGACGGGCATGCCGCCGGTGAGGGGGTGCCGGATCCGGTCGGCGGCGACCGCCCGGGCGTACGCGGGGACGGAACGGGGCCAGTCGACGTCGTTGCACACCACGCCCACGGTGACGGCCGCGGCCTCGTCCGGCATCGCCCCGGAGAGCTCGGGCGGCAGCACGGGCACGGCCGCCGGGTCGAGGGCCTGGCCGGCGAGCCGGGCGAAGGCCGGGAAGGCCGCGTCGGAGTAGAGGGCGGACTGGAGCGCCTGCCGGAAGGCGGCGCCGGTGAGCGGGGCGCCGGGCACGGCGGTGGCGCGGGGCTCCCGGTCGAGCCGCGCGGCGAGGCCGAGCACGAGGGTCCGCACGTCCGCGGGGCGGTCGGCGAGGCGCAGTCCCTCCGCCTCCCGGTCCGGGTGGGCGGCCCAGGCGGCGAAGTCCGGGAAGCGGTCGTCGGCGCCCTTCGCCATGTCGGCGAGCCAGCCGTACGCGACCCGGCGCGGGTCCGGGTCGGCGCTGCTGTCCAGGACCCAGCGGTCGGTGCGCCCGGGGTGCTCCTGCGCGTACCGGGCGGCGACGTAGGTGCCGTACGAGTTGGCCCACGCCGACAGCTTCTCCTCGCCGAGCGCCTGCCGCAGGAGCTCCATGTCCCGGACCTGGTCGGCGGTGGTGAGGCTCCGCAGCATCGCCCCGCCGTTCCGGGCGCAGGCGTCGGCGACGCGCCGTGCCCGGTCGGCGTTGGCGCCGGTCGAGCCGTCCGCGGCGGGCCAGGACCGCAGGGTCACCATCCACCGGTCCTCCTCGGCGAGCCCGCACCGGGCCTTCGCGGACCCGCCGACCCCGCGCGGGTCGAAGGCCACCAGGTCGTACGCCCCGCCGGTCTCCTCCGCGAGCGCGGGCCCCTTCTGCGCGAGCCGTTGCAGGCCGGGGCTGCCGGGCCCGCCCGGGATGACGAGCAGGGTCCCGCGGCGTGCCCCGGGCCGTCCGGCGGCCAGCCGGGAGACGGCGAGTTCGATGCGGGGCCCGGTGGGGTCGACGTGGTCGAGCGGCACGGAGAGGCGTGCGCACCGCTGCCCGTCGGCCGGCTTCACGGAGGCGGGACAGTCGCCCCACTGGAGCGCGCCACCGGCGGAGGCGACAGCGGTGGCGGTCGTACGGGGGCGGGGGGCGGTCTCGGTGGCGGCGGCGGTGCCGCCGGAGGCGACGAGACCGGTCCCCGCGACGACGGAGACGGCGAGGGAGACGGGCAGGACGGAAGCGGCAAGGGGCTTGTGCGCGGGGCGTGTTGTCATGCCCCCAGCCTTCCGCCCGACGCCCCGTCACCCCATCCGGCGTCCGGGCCCATCCGGGGTGGGGCCACCCCTACCGGCCGTGTCCCGGCTCTCCCCGGCCGGCCGGCCCGTCGTCGAGGAACGCCCGTACGGCGGGCGGCAGCAGCGGGGAGAGCATCAGGTCGTAGTGCGTGGCGCCGGGGAGGACCGCCAGGCGTGCGGCGGGGCGGTCGCCGCCGTCCCATCCCGGGTCCTTCAGACCGCCGCCGAGGAGGCCGAAGAACTCGACCATGTGCGCGGGACGGACGGCGTCCCCGTCGCCGAAGACGAGCAGCACGGGCGCGGTGACGCCCGTGATCTCCGCGCTCCAGTCGAAGTCCCGCCGGTTCATCGCGGCGACCTTCCCGACCAGCGTCGGCCAGTCCTCGACGCGGGGCGCGATCCGCGCGTACAGCTCGTACATGGGCGATTGCTTCATCGCCTCCGCCGCGCCCTCGTCCATCATGTCCATCTGCGCGGTCACCTCGGGGAACCAGCCCGTGCGCCGCGCCGGCATCGACACCACGACGAGCCGCCGCACCAGGCCGGGGTGCTGGATCGCCAGGCGCATGGCGGTGCCCGCGCCGAGCGAGTAGCCGAGGACGTCCGCCGCCTCCCCGCCGAGGTGCCGGAGGAGTCCTGCCACGTCGTCGGCCAGCGCCTCCACCGTCATCGGCAGGCCGGCGACGTCCGGCGTCCGTCCGTGTCCTCGCAGGTCCACGGTGATCACCCGCCGGCCCTCGCCGACCCCCGCGGCCAGCAGCGGCGCGAACATCTCCCCGGCGCCGAACCCGCCGTGCAGGAGGACGAGCGGCGCCCCGTCCGCCCCGGGGCCGGTGGCGGAGGCGTGCTCCTCGAAGTACAGGGACACTCCGTCGACGTCGGCGTAGGGCATCTCTTCGGTCTCCTCGGGTCGTGGCTGTGCGGGCGTACGAAAGGAAGACGGCTCCCGCGACCGAAACTCATCGGGGTGGCGCGTACGGGATGGTCACGGTGGTCCTGGAGAGTGAAACCGCCCCGTCGGAGTGGATCTTGGAAGGGGCGTCGCGATAGCTGTGGAGCGAGCCCGCGCCGACGCGGGAGCATCTGTGGTGAGGACGGTCATGCGTACACGAGCGGTACTTGTCTCCCTGATCGCGGCGGGTTCGATGCTGGGCCTGGCCGCGCCCGCCCAGGCCGCCGCCTCCGGCGACGTCGTCGTGTTCTCCACGGAGGCGCAGCCGCTGGACGTCTACCGGGACCCGGCCGGCTGCCGGCAGCTGCCCACGGTCGCGCACGTCCTGACGAACCAGACCGACGGCCCGGTGCGGGTCTACGGCAACCCGTTCTGTCTCGGCCCCTCGCTGGTCGTCCAGCCCGGGTACGGCACCCACGTGCCGGGTGGCGCGGGCTCCTTCTCCGCCTGACCGACCGCCCCGCCCACCGGCCGCCCCTCGACCGACGGTCTTGCCGTCACCGGTCGGGTACGGTCCCGGAAGGCGCCCCGGACCGCCGCGGTCCGGGGCGCCTCGGCGTCTCCCGGGGGCCGTCCGCCGCCTCCTGCGGACCGGCGGGGTGCCACGGGGCGTCCGGCCGGGTGGCCACGGCGCCGGCGGTCAGCCGGAGCGCGTACACCGGCCGTTCGCCGGGGACCGGCCCGAGGTAGTCGTGTCCGGTCATGTGGCACCAGGCGGGCAGGTCGAGCGGGGCGGCCGGGTCGGTCGCGACGACGTGCACGACGGTGCCCGGGGCCGCGTCGTCGATCTGCTTGCGCAGGCGCAGCAGGAGGGTGACGCAGAGCAGTCCCGTGCCGTCGACGGTGATGTCCGGAGCGGCGGCGACCGGCGGCAGGCTCTGGGTGACGCGCCACAGGCGGCGGGGCGGGTCGCCCTCCTCGAAGGCGTGGACCTCGTCGAGGGTCCAGCCCTCCGCGAGGGCGTCGGCCAGGTCGCGGGGGAGGAACCGCGCGGCGGAACCGCCGTGTTCGCGGCTGTCGCCGCCGTGCGGGATCCCGCCGCCGCCGTGGGCGTCGCCGGTGTGCCGCACGGTGTGGACGAAGGTGCCGCCCGGCCGCAGGACGCGGCGGACCTCGCCGGCCAGGGCTCGGATCTCCCCGGTGGACAGGGCCGTGGCCGGCGGCATGTGGGCGAAGACCGCGTCGACGGAGTCGTCCGGCAGCGGCAGCGGGTCCCGTACGTCGTACGCCTCGGCCGTCACCCGCCCGTCCACGCCCTGCCGCACGGCCGCCGCGCGCAGCCGCTCCGGGCCGGTGGCGGAGAAGCAGGTGGCCCGGACGGCGAACCCCTCCCGTGCGAAGTACAGGGCGTCGCGCCCGTGGCCCGAGCCGAGTTCGAGGACGTCCCGGGCGCCGGCCGCGCGGAAGACGGCGGCCGCGTGGGCCGCCGGCGCGGACGGCCGCCCTCCGTCCGTCCCGGGGTGCGCCGCGCAGGTGTCCTGCCCGTGCGCCCGCCGCGCCTCGGCCGGTCCCTGTCCGTCGTCCGTCACGTTCCGCTTCCCCACCGCTCTTGGCCCTGTTCCCGGGCCTGTTACCGGTCCTGTTCCCGGACCCGGTCCCGTCCGCGCCGGACGCACGACCGTCCGGCGCCCCCTCCGGCCGCCGCCTCCCATCATCCATGATCCCCGCGCGCGCCCGGCGGCCGCCGGTACACCCGAGTCCAGCGCGTCCACCGTGTCCGCCCGTCCGTCACCGGGCGGCTCTCCTCGGCCCTCGGCGATTCGGCCACGCCCCGTGTCCGTGCCGGTCCCCGCCCCGCACGGATCGATGCACACGACACGAACACGCTTCCGCCTGCCGCCTGGGTTCGAACGCCGTCCGAATCACATGTTCTCGCCGCGGCCTTCCCCCTCGTTGAACCGACCGACACCCCGAAACCCCCAACTCACCTCCCTGGAGGCCCTGTTGCATCCTCTTCCCACCGCTTCCGGCGGGGCGGTCCCCCCGCCCCGCACCGCGACGCTCGATCTGCCGCCCCGGCGCCTGTCCACCGGATCGGAGGACGGGGACATCGCCGAGGAGATGGAGGAGGCGTACTGGTCCGTCCACGACGGGGCCGCCGCGCAGGCCGGCGTCCGGGAGATCCTCGGCCGGCTGCCTCGGATCACCCGCCGGATCGGGCTGCTCGCCTGGCGGGCCGACGCGCGCGCCACCCTCGCCGTCGTGGTGTGCCAGCTCGCGTCCGCCGCCATGACCGCCTTCGGGCTCGTCGCCTCGGTGGCGGTGCTGCGGGAGCTGTTCGCCCAGGGGCCGACGCCCGACCGGGTCGGGGCCGCCGTCCCGCGGATCCTGCTCGTCGTCCTCTTCCTCGCCCTGCGGGCTGTGATGGAGGCGGGGGTCGCGGCGGCGCAGGCCCGGGTCACCCCGAAGGTCAGGACCGCGCTGGAGAAGGAGCTCTTCCGGCTGACGGCGCACGTGCGGCTGGAGGCGGTGGAGGACGCCGACTGGCACGACGAGGTGTTCCGCGCCCACGACCGCGGGCTGTTCTACGCCCGCGAGCTGGTCGGCCAGGTCGTCTCGCTCGCCTCCGCCGCCCTCGGCCTGGCCGGCACCGCCGGCGTCCTCGGCCTCCTGCACCCCGCCCTGCTGCCGCTGATGCTGCTGTCCGTGCTGCCGGTCGGCGCGGCGGCGGTCCGCAGCGCCCGGGCCCGTTTCCACTCCTTCAAGCGGTGGAACGCCCTCCAGCGCCGGGTCCGGGTCTTCACCTGGCTGCTGCTCGACCAGGACGCCGCCGCCGAGGTGCGCTCCGACACCGTGCAGACGGCCCTGCTGGACGAGCACGACCGGCTGATCACCCGGATCGCCGCGGAGGACACCCGGCTCCGCACGCAGGCGGCCTGGCTGCACCTGGCCGGCCGGGGGCTCGGCGGTCTGGGCACCGGCGTCACCTACGGCGCGCTCGCCGCCATGCTGGTGGCCGGCTGGCTCCCCCTCGCGGCCGGCGCGGGCGCGGTCCTCGCCGTCCAGACCGGGCAGACCGCGCTGACCCGGCTGGTGGAGGTCGCCCACCTGGTGTACGAGCACGCCCTGTGGGTGTCGGACCTGGAAGCCGTACTGGAACGGTGCCGGGGCCTCCAGATGCGCACCGGCGAGGTGCCGGCGCCCGAGCACGTCGGGGCGATCCGGCTGGAGGACGTGTCGTTCACCTACCGGGGAAAGACGGAACCGGCCCTGTCGGGGGTGTCGATGACGCTCAGGGCGGGCGAGACGGTCGCCTTCGTCGGTTCGAACGGCGGCGGCAAGACGACGGCGTCGAAGCTCCTGGCCGGCCTGTACGAGGCGCAGGAGGGCACCATCCGCTGGGACGGCCTCGACGTGCGGGAGATGGACGCCGCGTCCCTCCAGCGGCAGGTCGCGTTCGTCCTCCAGGAGCCCGTACGGTTCCCCTTCAGCGCCCTGGCCAACGTCACCGCGGCCACCGGAAGCCTCACCGAGGCCGACCCGGAGCGGGCCCTGGCCGCCGTCCGGGCCTCCGGCGCCGACCAGGTCGTCGCGCGGCTTCCGGAGCAGTGGGGCACGCCGCTGTCCAAGCGGTTCCGCGGCGGCCAGGACCTCTCCGGCGGCCAGTGGGCCAAGATCGCCGTCGCCCGCGGCCTGTACAACGACGCTCCGCTGCTGCTCCTCGACGAACCGACCGCGAGCATGGACCCGCCGTCCGAGCACGCCGTGTACGAGGCGGTCCTGCGCGACCGGCCGCGCGAGGACCGGATCACCGTCCTCATCTCCCACCGGCTCGCCAGTGTCGTCGGCTGCGACCGGATCTACGTCTTCGACGCAGGCCGGATCGTCGAGGAGGGCTCCCACGAGGAACTCATGGCGCACGACGGCCTGTACGCGCACATGTTCACCCTCCAGGCGGCCGGATACCAGCCGTCCGGGGGCGGCCCGGCCCTCACCGACCCCAGCCCCGACCCCAGCAGCACCGAAGGAGCGGCCCGATGACGGACGAGACGACCGGCACGGCCGAGAGGGGCGCGCCCGGCACCACCGCCGGACCGACGGCCCCCGTGCCCGACTTCGCGGCCGTCGGCGCCGCCTACGACGCGTACGGGCGCAGCGCGCGGGGCCGGCTGCGGCACGACCTCGTGCACCGGCGGCTGGGGGCGGAGCTCCCGGAGCGTCCGGTCCGGGTCCTGGACGCCGGGTGCGGGGACGGCGAGACGACGCTGCGGCTCGCCGCGGCCGGGCACGAGGTGACCGCCGTGGACGCCTCCGCCGGCATGCTCGCGGCCGCGGCCCGCCGTCTGGCCGCCGACGCGGGACCGGAGGCGCGGGTGCGTTTCCTCCGCGCGGACGTCGAGGTCCTGACGGCCGAGGAACTGGGCACCGACGAGCCGTTCGACGCGGTGTGCTGCCACGGCGTCCTGATGTACCTGGACCGGCCGGACGAGGCGGTCGCCCGGCTGGCCGGGCTCGTGGCGGAGCAGGGCCTGCTCAGCGTCCTGACGAAGAACCGCCGCGCGATCGGCTTCCGCGAGGCCCTGCGCGGCGACCACGCGGCGGCGCTCGGCCTCATCGCCTCCGGCACGGACACGAGCACCGGCCGCCTCGGCCTCCGCACCCGCGGCGACAGCGCCGGGGACCTCGACCGGCTCGCCGCGGAGAACGGGCTGCGCCCCCTGCCCTGGCAGGGCGTACGCGTCCTCAACGACCACCGCGAGGACTGGGCGCCCGGCCCGGAGGAGTACGCCGCGGCCCTGGAGGCGGAGTGGGCGGCCTCGTCCCGCGACCCGTACCGCCGACTCGCCCCGCTCGTCCACGCGCTCGCCCGCCGCGTACGAGAACCGAGCGGCACGTGACGGCGCCGTACGCCCCGCACGAAGGAACGGGCGAGCGCGCGGAGCCGTGAGACGAAGCGCTTCGCCTCCTCCGGCGGGACAGGGGTACAGCCCGCTCCAACTCGCCCTTCCCGCAAGGGGTTTCCGGGAGATCATCTCTTGACCGGCCGCCGGGCGCGTGTCAACGTCGAAGCGCTTCACCTCCCCCCTCCGAAAGGAACCGCCGAGGTGTCCGACGAGCACGCGCCCGCGCGCCCCGCCCATCCCGTCCTCCCCGGCTTCCACCCGGACCCCAGCGTCTGCCGGGTCGGGGAGGACTACTACCTCGCCTGCTCCAGCTTCGAGTACTTCCCCGGCGTTCCGCTCTTCCACAGCCGGGACCTGGTGCACTGGACGCAGATCGGCAGCGCCCTGGACCGGCCCGGGCAGCTCCGGCTGCCGCCGGACACCCCCTCGTCGGGCGGGCTGTACGCGCCGACCCTGCGCCACCACGACGGACGGTTCTGGCTGGCCGTCACCAACGTCACCCCCGGCGAGGGCAACCTCCTCCTCACCGCCACCGACCCGGCCGGCCCCTGGTCCGACCCGGTCCGCCTCCCCGGCGTCCCCGGCATCGACCCGGACCTGGCCTGGGACGAGGACGGCACCTGCTGGTGCACGGTCGCCGGCGTCTCGCAGGTGCGGATCGACCCGGCGACCGGCCGCGCCCTCGGCGAGCCCCGGCCCGTGTGGTCCGGCACCCCGGGGGCGAGCGCGCCCGAGGCCCCGCACCTCTACCGCATCGGCGGGCACTGGTACCTGATGATCGCCGAGGGCGGCACCGAGCGCGGTCACGGCGTGTCCATCGCCCGCGGCCCCGCGCCCGACGGCCCCTTCGAGCCGTGCCCCGCCAATCCGATCCTCACCCACCGCGGCACCGGCCACCCGGTCCAGAACACCGGCCACGCCGACCTCGTGCAGGCCCCGGACGGCTCCTGGTGGATGGTGCTCCTCGGCGTCCGCCCCCGGGGCGGCACGCCCGGCTGGCACGTCCTGGGCCGGGAGACCTTCCTCGCCCCCGTCACCTGGGAGGACGGCTGGCCCGTGGTCGGCGAACTCGGTCCCGAGCCGACGGGGTTGCCGTGGCCCCTGCACCCCGTCCCGGCCCCGGCGGTCCGGGACGACTTCGACGCCCCCGAACTCGCCCCGGCCTGGCTCTCGCTGCGGGACCGGCCGTCCGGGCACGTCACCACGGAGGAGCGCCCCGGCTGGCTGACCCTGCGGGCGCGCGGCGGCTCCCTGGACGACCTCGACGCCGTCCTCCTCGGCCGCCGCCAGCAGCACCACTCCTTCCGCGCCCGCACCCTCCTCGACCCCGCCGAGGGCTCCGGGGGCCTCGCGGTCCGCCTCGACGACCGGCACCACTACGCCGTCGAGGCCACCGCCGGCGGAACCGTCCGCGTGATCGCCCGGGTCGGCTCCCTGCGTACGGTCGCGGCCGAACTCCCGCTCCCCCCGGGCCCCGTCGTCCTCACCGTCCGCACCGGGGAACCGCCGCTCCCCGGCGACCCGCGCACCGGCCCCGACTCCCTCGTCCTCGGCGTCGAGACGACGGACGGCACGGCGACCGAACTCGCCTCCCTGGACGGCCGCTACCTGTCCACCGAGGTCGCCGGGGGCTTCACCGGCCGCGTGGTCTGCCTGTACGCCGCCACCGGCACCGTGCGCTTCGACTGGTTCGACTACGCCCCCGCGTCCCCCGCCGGCCCGGGGGTCCGCCCGGAGCCGAGGGGACGGAGGTCGTAGAGGTAGGAGCGGTCGTCTTTGAAGCTGCGCCAGACGGTGGCCTGGGGTTCGGGTTCGTCGGCGCGGCCGTCGAGGGGGTGGGCGGTGACGAGGCCGTCGGCGATCTCGCAGTGCCAGCCGTCGGCCGGCGACCAGACGCACCACACCTCCCCGTCCGTTCGACGGTAGGCGGGGCGGCCGTCGCGCTCGCCGACGCGCTCGAAGTCGTAGCGGAGCCCGTCCATGTGGCGCACGAAGGTGAAGGATGCGAGTGTCGTCATGCTTTCGGCACTGTACGGGGGCGACGCCGCCGGCGGCCACGCAGTTCCGGCGCCGCCGTCCGCCGGACGGTGGCCGGTCCGTCCCCTCCAGGAGGTGCCCCCATGACCGGACTTCTCCCCGTCGAGTTCCTCGACACCGCCGGGATCACGTTCGCCGCGCATCCGCCGCCGGCCCTCACCCCTCGGGAGCGGGTCGAGGTGGACCGGCTCTGGCAGGAGACCCGGGCGGGCAACCCCGCCGCGTTCGACGGCCCGATCGCCGCCGCCCTCGGGGTGGACCGCCCCCGCGCCGGGGAGCTGGTGGTGCGGTGGGCCCCGGCGACGTACCGGATGCGGGCCCTCCGGCGCCTCCGCCCGCCCGGTCGGGTCCCCGGCTCCCTGTACGTCACCGCGCTCGTCCCCACGGAGGGCGGCATCCTGATCGGCCGCGGCTCTCCCGGCACGGCGCACCCCGGCTGCTGGACGCTCCCCGGCGGGACGGTCGAACCGCCGCCCCCGGGGGAGGACCTGGACATCGCCGGGCTGCGCCGCCACGCCGTCCGCGAACTGCTGGAGGAGACCGGGACGCGGCTCCCCGCCGGGGAGTTGCGGCTGTGGGCCCTGACGCGGAGCAGGCGGTTCGGAAGCCTCGGCTTCCACTTCGCGTGCCCCGCCGCCGCCGAGGCTCTCGTCCGGCGCCGCCACGCGACCCTCGCCGGGACGCGGACCGCCCCCGCCCCGGAAACACCGCCGGAGCTCGACGCGCTCGCCTTCGTCACCTCACCGGACGAGGCCACGGACCTGGGGCCGACGGCCGACTACCTCCCCCAACTCCTCGGCAGGTACTTCGACTCCCGGTGACCTCGCAACACGGACGTTCCCGAGGAAGCCCGGCCGCGGAAGCCTTCCACCGAAGCCCGTGCGCAGGCGCAGGCGCAGGCGGTGCGCCGATCGTCTGCCGTCGGTGAACACCGGCCCGCGCGGGCGCACCGGTCCGTACCGTCCGATGACATGACGACAGTCACCACACCTACAGTCACCACCCGTACGGTCGCGTATCCGGCCGACGGCCTGACGATGACCGGACACCTGGCCCTCCCGGCCGGCACCGAGCGCCGGCCCGCGGTCCTGATCGGGCCCGAGGGAGTGGGGCTCAGTGACGTCGAGCGCCGCCGGGCCGAGGCGCTGGCCGAACTGGGTTACGTGGCGCTGGCCTTCGACCTGCACGGAGGGCGCTACCTGGACGACCCGGAGGAGATGCTGGCCCGCTGCATGCCGCTGCTCGCCGACCCGGACCGGATGCGGGGGATCGGTCACGCCGCGCTCGACGTGCTGCGCGCCGAACCCCGGGCCGACCTCGACCGGACCGCCGCCGTCGGCTACGGCACCGGGGGCGCGATCGCGCTGGAACTCGGCCGCGACGGCGTCGACCTGCGCGCGATCGGGACGGTCAACGGGCTGACCACGGGCCGTCCGGGCGAGGCGGCGCGGATCCGCTGCCCGGTGTGGGCCGGGGTCGGGTCGGAGGACCCGATCATGCCGCCCGCGCAGCGGGACGCGTTCGTCGCGGAGATGCGGGCCGCGGGCGTCGACTGGCGCCTCGTGGTCTACGGAGGGGCCCTGCACGCCTTCCACCACCCGCCGGTCGACCATCCCACGCCTCCCGGCGTCGGCCACCACCCCCGGCAGGCCCGGCGCGCCTGGCGTGACGTCGTCGCCCTGCTCGCCGAGTGCCTGCCCGTCACGGACGACCCGGCCGGTCCCTGACCCCCGGGCCCCGAGGAGCCGGCCGCGGGCGGCACACCGGCCCGTCCGGAGACTCCGGTGGCGACCCGGCGACCGCGTCGCCGTCACCGCCGGGTCACAGACGTCCTCCGAGCGAGAGGACGCGGTCGGCGAGGCGGCCGTGCAGGCGGCCGTCCGCGGTGGCGGCCTCGGCCAGCCAGTCGGCGGTGACGAGCAGTTCGGCGTGCTGGGCGATCCGCCCGGGGGGCAGGCCGCAGAACAGGGCGGCCCGGTCCAGGGGAAGGCCGGCCCCGTCCTGGGGGCCGAGGTGGCCGTCCGGGCGGGCGTGGGCGGCGGTGTACAGGGCCAGCAGGCGGGTGGCGGGGCCCAGCTTCTTCTTGCGGAGCTTCCGGTCGCCCACCACTTTCTGGGCCCAGCCGGAGAGCCGCGAGCGGTTGACCTTGCCCAGGCGGAACGCGCGGGGGCGGTCGGGCAGCAGTTCGGGGACGGTGAGGGGGGTGGCGTTCTCGGGACGGGAGGCCAGGGCCTCGTCGGGGGTGCAGGGCAGGTGCAGCCAGCCGGCGTCGACGAGCTGCCGGAGCACGCGTACGGCGTCGTCCTGGAGCCAGCCCGTGAGGTCCTGGCCCGTCACGTTCCCCGTGCCCGCCTGCGCGGCCCGCAGGGTGAGCATCAGCGTCACGAGCCGCGCCTCGGGTTCCGGGCACGGCGCGTGGGCGGCGACGTGCTCCACCACGACGCGGGCCAGCACGCCCTGCCCCCGGGTCAGCATCCGCTTCACGACGGAGCCGTCGCCGAGGAGCTGGCCGGTGCGGTTGGCCTGCATCTCGCGGGTGGTCCTGGCGGCCTCCTCGGCGCGGGCGGCGTCGTGGCGCAGGGAGTCGTCGTCGCTCGCGTCGGCCCACAGGCGGAAGGCCCTGGCCTTGCGGTCGTGGAGCTCGGCGAGGACGACGAGGTCGGGTTCGGCACTGCGCTGGTACGCCCTGAACGCGTCGCCGAGCTCGACGAGTTCGGTCCGCAAGGTCTCGGGGCCGAGGCCGTACGGAACCTCCCGCTGTGCGATCCTCCCCCAGGGCTTCGTCCGCAGGGGCCCGGGGCGCGGCGTGTAGACGCGGGGGCGGGAAAGGGGCGTCACCGGTTCCGGAGCCCGTGCCGGCTCGGGAGCCGGCGCGGGAGAGGGAGAGGGAGGAGGGGAGACGGCGGAGGCGGGGGAAGGAACGGGAGGAGGGGGCGGGAGCGGGGCGGCAGGAGGCGAAGGCGGGGGCGAGGAGGAGGGCCGGGGCGGGGGCGGGGCCTGGTCGGAGAACGTCGGCGTCATGCTGGTCACCGGCCGGGGCGCGGCGGCCGGGGTGCCCGTGTTCTCCCGGCTCCCGGCCTGCCGCCCGGGCGCCGTACGGGTCCCCCCGGCCGTACCGCTCGTACCCCCCGCACCGCCCGGTGCGGCGGTGTCGAGGACGCGGCAGCCGGGAGTGGCGGCGGCGCACCGCGCGCAGGTCTCCGCGATCCGCCACAGCCTCCCGGAGCGGTCCGCGTACGCCGTCAGCACCACCGGCCCCCCGCACCGCACCGCACCCGCGGCCGGCCGTGCCCCCTCGCGGCGTCCGGCGGGGGCGGCGGGGGCGTGCCACGCGCAGTCGACGGCGCGGCAGGCGCACCACACTCCGCTCCGGGGACCGCCGCCCGCCCTGATACCGGCCAGGTGCAGGTTGACGTGTTCGATCGCGGCCCGGCGTCCCGCCGCGGCGCCGCCCGGGATGCGCTGGTCGGCACAGGACGGGCGGGAGCAGGACAGCCGCACCACGCCGTCGGAGAGACGGCCGTGGGGGTCCAGCCGCACCGTCCACACCCGTCCCGCGACGCTCTCCTGCTGCGTGCCGGTCTCCACCGCCATGGCGCGTCCCTTCTCGTTGCTCGTTCCGTGCTCGATCCGTTGCCCCGGGCGGGTTCCATCATCGGGGATGCGGAAGTACGCGCCCTCACCCGACATTTCGGCACCGCGTTCGATCCGGAAAGCGGCGACGGGGACGGGTCGCCGCCCGCCTCCTTGGCACTCAGGAACGAATGCCGTTCATAAATCGGATCAATGGGTGGGAAAGCGCTCGCGCACGGCGGGGCGGAGAGGGAACGGAGGGGAGGCAGAAGGCGGGCACGGGGGTTGCACGACGGTCCGCCGGGGCCGATCGGACGGATGTCCGCACGACACTTATTCACTCGAAAGTGGCATGCCGCGCGGTCCCGGAAGGCCGCTCGGCCCCGGCACGGGTGACGCTCCGGAGGCCGTACCGCCGCGCACGCGGCCCGCGGCCGGACACGGCTGTCAGTGGACCCCCGTACAGTGAAGGCATGTCAACGCCCCACGACCCGTCCCTTCGCACGCCCGCGGCCCCCTGGATCAACGCGAGAATCCGGGAGCTGATGGACGAGCCGCGCAGTGAGGAGCGCACCGCCGAGTACCGGCGCCTGCTCGTGCTGTGGGCCGAGGCGACCGACCCCGTCGCGGGTCCCGGCCCGGAGTTCGTGACGGCGGCCTGAGCGGTCGGACGAGGACCGGAGAGCAGCCGAAGGGGAATCGGAGGGCGGTCGGGGAGTCGTCGGACGGCGATCAGGCCGGCTGGTCCTTGTCGGACGGGACCCAGATCCGCATGGTCGCCGGGTCGATCGGGATCGAGACGTGCTCGTGCGTGATCCGCCACGCCCGCCCGTCCTCCGGAGGCAGACGCTCTCCCGCACCCGGATCGCCCTCGGGTGCCCGCCCCTGCACTCCCCCGAGTCCAGATGGAGCATGGCGCGAACGCGGTGTCGTCGCCGGCCGCGAGGGTGAGATCGTGGGTCTCCAGGCCGACGGGGCCGGCGTACCCGTCGAACCAGCGCAGGAAGTTGCCGCGGATGGCGGCGGTCCCGGCGAACCGCAGCGGGGGCACGACGTCGTAGTAGACGACGTCGGGGGCGTAGCAGGACATGAGTCCGTCGATGTCCTTCGCCTGCTGGGCATCGGCGCGGCGCGCCGGGAACGCCCTGATCTCGGATGCGGACGCGCGGTCGGCCATGGCCGTCGGTGCTCCTTCGGCGGTGTTCCGTCACCGGGTACGACGGGACGGCCGGGCGGATGGTGAGGCGGGCGGGCGGATCGCGAGGCGGGCGGGCCGTGGGGCCGGACGAATCACGAGGCGGACGGACCACGAGGCCGGACAGATCACGAGACCGGGCGCACCTCACCATCCGGGGCGCCGCCCCGTCGTACGAGTGGCAGAGGATCCGGCCGAAGGGGCCGCACGACCATGACGAGCTTTTCGACCACGCCCGGCGCCGCCTCGACGCCGCCCGGACCCCACCGCCTTCGACAGCCCGACGGGCCCGGTTGGTGAGGGACTTCAAACAGGCGTGGGAAGCCGGCGACGTCTCCACCCTCATCGGGCTGCTCGATCCCGGCGCCGTCGCCGCGGTCCTGCTGACGATCACCGACCAGGGGGCCTGCATCCCGCTCGTCGACGCGGTCATCGACGCCGTGCCCGCCTCGTGGTGGACCGACGACCCCGATTACGTCGACTCCTTCTACGCCCTGGCCCGGGAGACCGCCGGCAGCCGGGTCGGCGCCGCCGGCAACGCCCGCATGACGGTCGAGCGGTACTACGTCTCCGCGCTCTGACGTTTCTCCCCCGCCCCTCTCCCCCGCCCACCCGGACGACAAGGGGCCCCGGACCGTGCGGTCCGGGGCCCCTTCGTCGCGCGGCGGTCCGGATCAGCCCAGGCCGTGGGTCCGCTTGTACTCCAGCGCATAGGCCAGCTTGCCGGGCTTGGCGTCGGCGTACGGCTTGCCCAGCTTGTCGAACTCGCCCTTGGTGGCGGCCTTCCCGCCGTTCCACTGCTCCAGCGCGCCGAGGCCGGCGGCGGTGAAGCCGCTGTCGACGACGGCGTCCCGGGGCAGCCCGGTCATCTTCCGGGTCAGGTCCTCGACGGTGGCGAGGTAGCTGCCGAGGTCGTCGCGGTTCCAGGCGGCCAGGTCGACCGGGCGGGCGTCGCGGACCCAGCTGCCCCAGTAGAACTCCTGGAACGGCAGGCCGTTCTGCTCGTAGCCGATGTCACGGCCGAAGTAGAGCAGGCTGCGGTACTCGTCGTTCTCGAAGTTCGCCAGGCCGACACCGGTCGGCAGCTTGTTCACTTTGACCGGGGCGCCCTCGGGGCCGCGCAGGTACACCCACTTGTTCTCCCGCATCCGGTCCCAGAAGTCCTTGCGGGTGAGGGTGCTGTAGTTGGCCAGCACCCGCAGGCGCACGTGCAGGTCCGCGCCGCCGTCCGGGGTCTCGAAGAACGAGGTCAGGGTGTGGTGGCCGTCGGTGAGGAACGGCTCGCCGCCGGGTCCGATCACCACGGTCTTCATCGGCGCGATGCTCTCGGCGGTCTCCGCGCCGACCGGCAGTTCGCAGGTGAAGGAGGACGGGTCGTCCAGGCGCGCGCCGGGCGCGGCCGACGCCGCCTCGCCGCGGCCGTCCGCCTCGCACCAGTCGTCGAACTTCTTGTTGACCGCGTCCTTGCCGAGCGTGTACCGGCCGAGCTTGTAGTACACCTCGTCGTAGCCCAGCGAGGGCTGCGTCGGGTGCACGTCGCCGATGCGGACGTCGAGCAGGTCGCCGGTCTCGGCACACAGGTACCGCGCGAACGGCGTGTTCCGGTTGTCGTGGCCGCAGAACGACGGCCGGGTGCCCGGCGCTCCGGGGGCGGCGTGCGCGACCGTCACGGTCGGCGCGGCCACCACCGCGGCGACGACGGCGGTGCCGAGTGCCGCGGTACGGCGGAACGGGGGTATCAGTCGCATGGCAGTCCTCGCATCGGGGCGTTTCCGTCCGCGAGCGTGCCAGCGGTCGGCCAACAACCGGGTCCGTGCCGGTGACTTCCCGGGAAACCCGCGCCGACGAACGCGGTGCGGACAACCGGACGCCGGTGGCGTGAAGTGCGTCACTCCCGATAAGAGTTCGGGTCGGGAGTGCGTGATCATGGCCGGATGGAGTCCCGTTTCCTCGGCATCGGTGAACTGGCCGGAGCCCCGGTCCCGTCCGTGGCGGTCGTCGTCGACGTGATGCGCGCCTACACCGTGGCCGCGTGGGCCTTCGCCCGGGGCGCGGAGCGGATCGTGCTCGCCGGGTCGCTGGACGAGGCCCTGGCCCTCAAGGCCCGCCATCCGGACTGGGTGGCGCTCAAGGACGGCCCCCCGGCGCCCGGCTTCGACGCCGTCAACTCTCCCGGGCTGCTGCGCTCGGCCGACCTCGGCGGGCGGACCGTCGTGCAGAAGACCACGGCGGGGACCGTCGGCGCCCTCGCGGTCAAGGACGCGTCGCTGGTGCTGTGCGCAGGCTTCGTGGTGGCGGAGGCCACGGCCCGGCTCCTGCGGGCCCGTGGCTGCGAGGACGTGACCTTCGTGGTGACCGGCGAGGACGGACGCGCCGACGAGGACCTGGCGTGCGCCCAGTACATCGCCCTGAGGGCCGCGGACGGCGGCGCGGAGACCGGTCCGGAGGAGTTCCTGCGCCGGGGCGGCGCCTCCCGGGCGGCCTGCGAGCTGACGGAGGGCGTACGCCAGGGGGTCCACCCCGATGACGTCGCGCTGTGCCTGGAGATCGACCGCTTCCCCTTCGCCATGGTGGCGGCCCGGGAAGGCTCGCTGATGGTGCTCCGCCCGTGCGCCGTGCCGTCCCCGGCCGGGGCGGCCCCGGCCTGACCCGACTCGCACACCCGGCCGAACGGATCAATACTTCTCGAAACGGAAGCGTGGTCACGGTGTGGGTCGGAGGCTTCGATGGACGACTATCCGCTGCTGGACGTCTTCTGGAGCATGTTCTGGTTCTTCCTGTGGATCATGTGGATCTTCCTGCTGGTCAAGATCGTCAATGACGTCTTCCGCGACCACGGGCTGAGCGGCTGGGGCAAGGCGGGCTGGCTGCTGCTGTGCGTCCTGCTGCCCTTCGTGGGCGTCCTCGTCTACGTCGTCGCCCGCGGCCCGGACATGACCCGGCGCGACGCGGAACGGGCCAGGGCCTCCGAGGCGGCCTTCCAGGACTACGTCCGCAGGACCACTCGAACGGCCCCCTCCGGCCCCGCGGCCCCGGTACGGGACCGTGCCGACGAGCTCGCCAGGCTGGAGCGGCTGCGGGACGGCGGCGCGCTGACCGAGGCCGAGTTCCAGCGGGCCACGGCCAAACTCCCCGCCTGACCGGTCTCCCCCTCCCCCGCCTCTCCCCTCTTCCCTTTTCCCTTTGTCCGGATCCCCGAAGGAGCCCCCATGCCCGCCACTCTCGACGCCGAGACGGCCGGGCCGGTCGACGTCGCGGTCATCGCGTTCGACGGCAACCGGTTCAACGGCGACGTCGCCCCCGCTCTGCACGACCTCCAGGCGAACGGGACCGTACGCGTCCTCGACCTGGCCTTCGTCACGAAGGACGCCGCCGGCGAGGTCGCGTTCGTGGAGATCGCGGACTCGGAGGTCGCCGGCCGGTTCGAGCAGCTCACCGGCGAGGAGTTCGACCTGCTCAGCGACCACGACCTCGACGCGGTGGCCGCCTCCCTGCCCCCGGAGTCCTCCGCCCTCGTCATCGCCTGGGAGAACACCTGGGCGGCCCGGCTGACCACCGCCCTCCGCGCCTCCGGCGGCCAGGTCGTCCTCATGGAACGGATCCCGCACGACGACGTCGTCAGGGCCGTCGCCGCGCTCGACGAGGAGGTAGGAGCATGATCCGCCGACGCGTGGGACGCCCCGGTCTGCTGGGCGTCGCCGCCCGCACCGCCGTCGTCACCGGCACCGCGACCGCCGTCTCCAACCGCATGCAGCGCAGGGCGGCCGAGCGGGACGCCCAGCAGCAGTGGGCCGCCGAGGCGCAGCAGCAGGCGCTGGTCGACCAGGCCGCGGCCCGGTCGGCCGCCCAGCAGCCGCCCGCCGCGCCCGCGCCGCCCGCCGCCGGCGGCGGTGGCGGCGCGGACCGGGTCTCCCAGCTCACCGCGCTGGCCGAGCTGAAGGCCCAGGGTCTCCTGACCGACGAGGAGTTCGCCGCCGAGAAGGCCCGCGTCCTCAACTCCTAGACGGGTGCGCCGCGGGGAGGGGCCGGGGAGCAGCCGGTCCCTCCCCGCGGCGCGGGACGTCAGTGGCGCTCGGGGAGGTCGCGCTCCGCCGGGAGCGAGGTGGCCGAGGCCGAGGTGCCGGCGGCCGGGGCGGCGGTCGCGGTGCGGGCCGACGTCGGGGCCGGGGGCTTGCCGCAGAAGGCCGCTTCCAGCGTGCGGCCGAGGGCGGTGTTGGCGGCGCCGTGGTTCGAGGTGTTCGCGAGCGCGGAGAGGCTGCGGCGGCCGTCGCGGGTCGAGAAGGCGTACGTGTAGTAGCCCTGCACGGTGCCGGTGTGGCCGTACACCTGGGCGCCGCAGGACAGGTCGTACCTGCGCAGGCCGAGCCCGTAGAAGCGGGTGTTGGTGGCGTCGGTCGGGGTGACCGTCGTCATCGCCTCCATCATGGCCGGGGAGAGCAGCCGGCCGCGCATGAGGGCGCCGGTGAAGGTGTTCAGGTCGGCGGGGCTGGAGATGACGGCTCCGGCGGACCGCGCCCAGGAGACGGTCTGCTCGGTGGAGTCCACCAGCGGCTCGCCGGCCGCGTCCGGGTGCAGGTAGCCCCGCACGTGCAGGCCCTTGATGCGGGTGTCGGGGTGGACGTAGGAGGTGTCGCGCAGCTTCAGCGGCTTGAAGATCCGCTGCCGGTAGGCGTCGGCGACGGGCCGCCCGGTGAGCTCCTCGACGAGCATGCCGACGACGACGAAGTTGGCGTTCGAGTAGCGGTACGAGACGCCGGGCTCGGTGGTGCGGGGCTCGCTCAGGGAGAGGTCGACGAGCTCCTGGTAGCTGAAGACCCGGTTCCGCACGGCCTCGAAGCCCGGCACCGTGTCGGCGAACATCGCGTTGGTGTAGTCCGCGAGGCCGCTGCGGTGGGTGAGGAGGTGCCGGACGGTGATGCGGTCGTCGGGCAGCAGGCCCGGCAGGTACCGGTTGACGGGCTGGTCGAGCTCCAGCCTGCCCTCCTGCACCAGCTGGAGGAGGACGACGGTGGAGAACGTCTTGCTGACGCTGCCGATCCGGAAACGGGCGTGGATGTCCATCGGCGCCCCGGACACGCGGTCCCGGACGCCGGCGGTCCGGCTCTCGACCCCGTCGGGACCGGAGAACCGCGCCATGGCCCCCGGCGCGCCGTCGGCCATGGCCGCCTTCAGGGCGGCGGTGACGCCGTCCATGTCCGGGGCGGGGACGGCGGGCTCCGCGACGGCCGCGGGCGCCGCGGGACGCGCCGCCGCGTCGGGGGCGGCGAGGGCGGTGGTGGCGGGGGCCAGGCCCGCCACGAGCGCGGCGGCCAGGGTGACGGCGGCGCTCAGGGCCGGACGGCGTCGGGGGGACGTCAGGGGCACGGTGGTTCCTCGGCTTCTCACGCTTCGTTCGGCGCGGCGCACGACGTCCGTGGCCGCGGGGCCGGGACGCACGCGCCGTCGCTGCCGGCCGTGCCCCCGCACCCAACGATCATGAGGGTCGCCGGCCCCGAAGGGTTCCAGGTGCGGGGGTACGGATTTCGTGGCGGCCCGTCAAGGACGGTGCTGCCGGGACGGGCTCAGAAGCGGGAACGCGGGTCCGGGAGGCCCTGGGGGGCCCGGGGCGGGAGCCGGAGGTCGCCCCGGGCCCGGGCCGGGGCGGTCCGGCAGGTCGTGTCGAGGGCGGGCAGCCGGCCCGTCGTCAGGTAGGCGGTGGCGGTCGCGTCGGCGCAGGAGCCCGAGCCGTACACGCCGTGGCCCTCGCCGTCGAGGACGGTGACCATCCGGGCGCCCTTCATGACGCGGCGCAGGCCCTGGCCGCTGACCAGGGGCGTCTGGGAGTCCCACTCGTTCTGGAGGACGAGCGCGCGGACCGTGTTGCCGATCCGGGTCGCGGGCTCGGAGCCGTTCCCCCAGAAGGCGCACGGCTTGATGTGGGACGCGAAGTCGCCGTAGAGCGGGTACGCCGCCTTGTCGCGGAGCGCGTCGCGCCGGTACTGCTCCGGGTCGCGCGGCCAGGCGCGGGTGTCGCCGCAGACGACGGACCAGAAGCTCGCGTCCATGTTGTCCTCGGGAACGGCCCGGGCGAAGGACGGCAGGAGGGCGCGGTCCGGGGCGGTCGCCGGAGCGGGTGCGGGGGTCCTGCCCTCGGCCGCCGCCTTGAGCCGGGCGACGGCGTCGGCGGCGTACGCGGGGTAGAAGAACAGGGCGCGTTCGGCGCGGATGGCGTCGCCGGTCCAGAGCCTGCCGTCGAGGTCGACGGGGTCGCGGTCGGCGCGGGCCACCAGGTCCCAGAAGGCGGTTCGGACCTCGTCCGGGGTGTCCCCGAGGCCGTAGGCGGCGTCCCGCTCGGCGGTCCAGCGGGTCCAGCGGGTGAACGCGGGCTCGGCGCCCTCCGCCCACACCTGGAACATGCCCCGCCAGATCCGCGCCGGGTCGACGGCGCTGTCCAGCACGAAGCGGTCGGCGCGGCGCGGGAACAGCTGGGTGTAGACGGCGCCGAGGTAGGTGCCGTAGGAGTAGCCCAGGTACGAGATCTTCTTCTCGCCGAGCACGGCGCGGACGACGTCCATGTCACGGGCGGTGTTGCGGGTGGTGAGGTGCGGCAGGACCGCGCCGTTCCGGGCCCGGCACTTCTCGGCCACGGTCCGCGCCCAGCGCACGTCCTTGTCCCACGTCGCGGCCTTGTACGGGCGCTGCCAGTCCATCTCCTCCGCGTTCAGGCCGCAGCTCACGGGCGAGCTCTGTCCGACGCCCCGCGGGTCGAAGCCGATCAGGTCGTACCGCCGCTTCACCGTGTCCGGCAGCTGCGCCCCGATGTAGAGGGGCATGTCGAGCCCCTGGCCGCCGGGGCCGCCGGGGTTGATGAGGAGGACGCCGTGCCGGTCTCGGGGGCTGGTGGCCTTGACGCGGGAGATCGCGAGGTCGAGCCTCCTGCCGTCCGGGCGGGCGTAGTCGAGCGGGACCTCGATGGTCGCGCACTCGAACTCCGCCGGCGCCTGGGCGTCGCAGCGGCTCCACCGCGGCTTCTGCCGCGCGAACGGGGCGAGGGCCGCGGCCTCGGTGGCGGGCTTCGCGGTCCTGGCGCCGGCGGTGGGGGGCGGGATCGTGACGGGGGGACGGGCGGCCTCGGCCCGGGTGCCGGCGACGGCGACCGCGGGCGTGAGGGCGGGCACGAGCGCCGCGACGGCGGCGAGCGCCACGACGGGTGCTATGCGGTTTCGCACGGTCAGTCAATTCCTCTGCGGTGCGGGAGAGTTCGGTCCGCAGCACCCTTTCGCGAAACGCCGCCCGGCGGAACCTCCGCCAGGGTCCGATCGCCGTACGACCTGAGGAGGAGAGGACGGTCCGGGAATCGTCCCGGAGAGGGCGAACCCTGCCCGCCGTTTCCGCGTCCGGGGCGTCGCGGCGCCGGATTGTTTGGCCGGGGACGAGGACGGTGAGGCGAAAGGCATGGAGAATTCGCTACGGCTCGTGATCGCCCTGTGCGGATCGGCGCCGGTCGCGTACGCCGTCGTGCAGACGGCGGACCTCGTGGTCCGCCGCGTCGGCGCACGGCGTCCCGGCACCCCCCTGTGGGGGCTGCTGCGCCGCTGCCGCACGCCTCTCTTCGTGCTCTCGTTCACCGTCCTGCTCGGCTGGGCGGTGCGCTTCACCGACTGGGCCCCGGCCCGCGACCACGCCGAACTCATCGACCGGGTAAGGACGTTGTGCCTGATCGGCAGCGGTGCGTGGCTCACGGTGCGAGTCGTCTCGGCCGTCGTGGAGTCCTCGTACGCACGCTACGCCGGGCGCTCGCACGACCGGGCACGGGTGCGCCGGGTGCGGACCCAGGTCACCCTGCTCACCCGGGTGGTGTCGGTGGTCATCGGCGTGATCGCCTGCGCGGTGGCCCTGGTGACCTTCCCGTCGTTCCGGGCGCTCGGCACCTCGCTGCTCGCCTCCGCCGGGATCATCGGCATCGTGGCCGGCGTGGCGGCGCAGTCGACCCTCGGGAACCTCTTCGCGGGCTTCCAGATCGCCTTCGGCGACATGGTGCGGATCGGGGACACCGTCGTCGTGGACGGCGAGTGGGGCCTCGTCGAGGAGGTCACGCTGACCTTCCTCACCGTGCGGACCTGGGACGAGCGGCGCGTCACGCTGCCGGTGTCGTACTTCACCTCCCGGCCGTTCGAGAACTGGTCGCGCGGCGGCGCAGAGATGACGGGGACGGTCTTCCTCCACTGCGACCACGCCACCCCGGTGCCGTTGCTGCGGGCGCACCTGCGCGGCTTCCTGGACGAGTGCTCCGGGTGGGACGGGCGCGGCTGGGACCTCTCCGTCACGGACACCTCGCCCACCGGCATCACCGTCCGGGCGCTCGTGACGGCGAAGGACCCCGACGATCTGTGGACGGTGCGCTGCGCCGTGCGCGAGGAGCTGGTCCGCTGGCTGGCCGAGGAGCACCCGGCCGCCCTGCCGAAGGTCGTCACGGGACAGGCCCCGGAGCGGGACGAGGTCCCCTCCGCGCCGCGGATCCTGCGGCGGTAGCCGTGATCCCGTACGCCCCCCGGACCCGTTGCCCCCGTGCGCCCCGCGGCCCCTTTTTCCCTGGCCGCGGGCGGTGCCCTGGGGCAGGCTGGGTCCCATGACCGATCTGCGCGGTGCCTCCGTCGTCCTGCGTCCCGCCGTCCCCGCCGACGTCCCCGTCCTCGCCGCCGTCCGGGCCACGCCCGAGGTGCGGGCGCGGTGGCGCGGCGGGGACGACCTGGCCGGGGAGGTCGCCGCCGACCTGGCGGATCCCGGCACCCGCTGTCTGGCGGTGCTGCACGGGGGCCGGGTCGTCGGCATGATCCAGTGGTACGCGGAGGAGGACCCGGAGTACCAGCACGCCGGGATCGACCTGTTCCTCGACCCGTCGGTGCACGGCCGGGGCCTGGGGACCGACGCCGTCCGCACCCTCGCCCGGCACCTCGTCGACGACGAGGGGTACCACCGGCTGGTCATCGATCCGGCGGCCGACAACGCGGCGGCGATCCGCTGCTACGAGAAGGCCGGGTTCCGGCCCGTCGGCGTGATGCGCCAGTACGAGCGGGGCGCGGACGGCACCTGGCACGACGGCCTGCTGATGGACCTGCTGGCGGCGGAGCTGGTGCGCTGACCGCGAGGACCCGGGGAGGATCCGTGCGGGTCCTCTCGGGGCGCGTCTCAGCCGCAGCCGCCGCAGCCCCCGCACCCTCCTCCGCCGCCGCACCCGCCCCCGCAGCCGCCGCTGCCGCCGGCCCCTCCGGAGCCGGAGCCCGAGCCGGATCCGGAACCGCTGCCGCCGCTGCCCCCGCTCTTGCCCGACCCGCCGCCCCCGAAGCCGTCGACGATGCCCCAGACGACCAGCAGCACGACCACCAGGACCAGGAATTCCCCCACGGTCTCCCCTCCCCCGCCGCCCCGCGACGGTTCATGACGGGTATACCCAGCCGCCGCCGAGGGGCAACGGGGAGGCGGCGGGTCCGGTGGCGGCAGGGCCGTCGGGGAGGGGGTCAGGCGCGGCCGAGGATGCCGCGGTCGTAGCCCGCCGCGACGGCCGCCGCGCGGTCCTTGACGGCGAGCTTGCCGTAGATGTGGGTGAGGTGGGTCTTCACCGTGGCCTCGCTGATGAAGAGTTCGGCGGCGATCTCGCGGTTGGAGGTGCCCCGGGCGACCAGGACGAGGATCTCGCGCTCGCGGGCCGAGAGGGTGCCGTCGACGGGCCCGGCGGGGCGGCGCACGGCGCTGACGAGGCGGGTCGCGACGGCCGGGGAGAGCACCGTACGCCCCTCGGCGGCGGCCCGCACCGCGGCGAACAGCTCGTCGCGGGGCGCGTCCTTGAGGAGGTAGCCGGTCGCGCCGGCCTCGATGGCGGGGAGGGTGTCGGCGTCCGTGTCGTACGTGGTGAGCACGAGGACTCGGGAGCGGGCGCCGTGCCGGGCGAGGGCGGCGATCGCGTCGACGCCGCCGCCCGCGGGCATCCGCAGGTCCATGAGGACGACGTCCGGATCGAGGGAGAGGGCCAGCTCGACGCCCTCGACGCCGCCCGCGGCCTCGCCGAGGACGCGGAACCCGGGGTCGCTGTCGAACATGCCGCGCAGGCCGTCGCGGACGACGGGGTGGTCGTCGACGAGGAGCAGGGTGATCTCAGCCATGGGGCACCAACGGTACGCGAACGGAGATCGCCGTGCCCTCCCCCGGCGCCGACTCGACCTCGACCGCTCCGGCGAGGCGGGCGGCGCGGGCCCGCATCCCGGCGAGCCCGAAGCCGCCGAGGGAGCCGCGGGCGGGCGGCGCGGCCGGGTCGAAGCCGCGTCCGTCGTCGCGGATGTCGAGGACGACCTCGTCGTCCATGTAGGAGAGGGTGACGCCGGCCCGGGTGGCCCCGGAGTGGCGCTCGGCGTTGGCCAGCGCCTCCTGGGCGATGCGGAGCAGGGTGGCGGCGACCTCGTCGTGGAGGGGGGCGCCGGTGCCGGTGGGGGTGAACCCGGCGGTGATGCCGGTGCGTTCGGCCCAGGCTTCGACGGTCTTGGCCAGGGCCTCGGGCAGGGTGTCGTGCTCCAGGGCGACGGGGCCGAGGTCCTGCACGGAGCGGCGGGCCTCGCCGAGGCTGTGCCGGGCGAGGGCGGCGGCCCTGCGGTGGTGGACGCGGGCCTGGCCGGTGTCGGCGGCCTCGGCGGCCTGGAGCTGGGCGATGATGCCGGTCAGGCCCTGGGCGAGGGTATCGTGGATCTCGGCGGCGAGCCTGCGGCGCTCGTCGGCGACGCCCGCCTCCCTCGCCTGGAGGACGAGTTGGGCGTGGAGGGTGGCGTTCTCGGCGAGCGCCTGCTCCAGGCGGGCGTTGGCGCGGGCGAGTTCGGCGATGGTCGCGGAGCGTTCGGCGGCCTTCTCCGCCTCCTTGGCCCCGAGGTGGGCGAGGCCGACGGCGAGTCCCGCGTTGAGGGCGAACAGGCCGCCGAAAGCCACCCATTGGAGACCCGAGGCGGGCGGGAACCCGCCCGCCTGGGAACCGGCCAGGGTGAGGGCGACGGCGAGCAGCCCGCCCCGGACGAGGACCGGCCGGGGCGGCAGCAGCGCGACGGCGTCGAAGTACCCGACGCAGGCGTGGACGGCGAAGAGGGGGTTGCAGACGGTGAGCGCGAAGGCGAGGGCGGTCCGCAGCGCGAAGTACGCGACGGAGGCCGGCCCGGGAGCGCCCGGGATCGCCGCGGGCGCCCCGGAACCGGCCTCCGCGCAACTCTCCGGGCCACCCCCCTCCCCCTCCGTCCGCCGCGCGTGCCAGCACAGCTGGAGGGCCAGGGAGGCGAGGACCAGGACGCCCGCGACGACCACGTCGGTCCGCGTCATCAGCTCGCCCGCGGTGATCCCCGCGAGCGCCGTGCCGATGCCGAGGAACCCGTACGGCCCCCAGCGGTAGAACTGCAGCCAGCGCTCCTCGACCGTCGCCGTCGCCACGACCCTTGCTCCTTCCGCGCGTTGATCCTCCGCCACGACCCGCTCCGCCCCGCTCCGTCACTCCCAGCGGAACCGGCGGACCGCCGTCCCCGCCAGCACGGCCGTCCACAGGACCATCACCCCGAGCGCGACCGGACCCGGCCATCCGCCGCGCGCGGCCTCGTCGAGGGCTCGGGAGGCGGCACCGTACGGGGTGTACTCCACGATCCGGCGCAGCGTATCGGGCATGGCCTGGACCGGCACCCAGACGCCCGCCGTGAACATGGTCGGGAAGAAGACCGCCGTCCCGACCGCGGTGGCGGCCTTCTGAGTGCGGGAGACCGCGCAGACCGTCGCGCCGAGGGCGAGGCCCCCGGCGGTGGCGAGGACCAGTGCCACGAGGTGTCCGGGGAGGTGGGCGGGGAGTGCGACGCCGAAGGCGGTCCGGCCGACCGCGGTCACCAGGAGGGCGGAGAGCAGGGCGGCGACGGCGTGCAGGACGAACTGGGCGGTGAGCAGCGCGGCCGGGCGGACCGGAGTGGCCGACATCCGGCGCAGGATGCCGCGCTCCCGGTAGCCGGCGAGGACCGGGGGCATGGCCTGGAGTCCGGCCATGATCAGGGCGAAGAGGACGGCGACGGGGACGTACAGGTCGATCGCCCGGCGTCCGCCGAGGCCGGCGGAGACCTCCCGCATCGACGGGATCAGGCCGAGAATCACCAGGAGGACGGTCGGCGAGACCATCACCCAGAACAGGGCGGCGGGTTCGCGGGCGAAGAGGCGGGCCTCGGTCCTGAGGACCGCGCGCGCGGCGGAGGCCGGTGCGGGGGTGCTGGCCATGGGGGCTGTGCTCCTGTCGTGAGGGCGTGCGGCCGGGCGGGCGGGGCGCGGGGAGGGGCGCGCGGGGAGGGTCAGGAGGTGAGGTCGAGGTAGGCGTCGTCGAGGGTGGCGTCGGTGATGCGCAGGCCCCGGGCGGTGACCGCGCGGCGGGCCAGCAGCGACACGAAGGCGTCCACGGTGGCGTCCGTGCCGGTGACGACCGTGCGGCCGTCGCGGCCGGTCACCTCCGCGGCGCCGGGCAGGGCCGCGAGGTCGGCGGGGTCCAGCGGGCTGTCGGCGGCGAAGGAGATGACCCGGGCCGTGGCCGTGCGCCCGATGAGCCCGGCGGGGGTGTCGAGGGCCGTGACCCGGCCCCCGTCGATCACCGCGATCCGGTCGCAGAGGCGCTGGGCCTCCTCCATGACGTGGGTGACGAGGAGGACGGTGACGCCGTTCGCCCTGATGGACTCGACGAGGTCCCAGGTGTCACGGCGGGCCCGCGGGTCGAGGCCGGTGGTGAGCTCGTCGAGGACGACCGCGCGGGGGTCGCCGACGAGGGCGAGGGCGATGAGGAGCCGCTGCTTCTGCCCGCCGGACAGCGTGCCGAAGCGCGCGTCGAGGTGGGCGTCGAGCCCGAGTCGGCCGGCGAGCGCCCGCCGGTCGGCGGGGCGTTCGTAGAAGGTCGCGTACAGCTCCAGCGCCTCCCTGACGGTGAGCTTGGCCTGGAGCTCGCTCCGCTGGAGCTGGACGCCGAGCACCCGGGTGACCCGGTCGTGGTCGGCGACGGGGTCGAGCCCCGCCACCCGCACCCGGCCCGCGTCGGGGACGCGGAGGCCGGCCACGCACTCGACCGTGGTGGTCTTCCCCGCGCCGTTGGGGCCGAGGATCCCGAAGATCTCCCCCTCCTCCACGGAGAAGGAGACGCCGTCGACGGCCTTCCGCTCGCCGTACGCCTTGCGCAGGTCCCGCACTTCGATCATGGGCATGTGTCCAGGGTCGTCCGCGGCCCGCTCCCCCGGTATCCGCCGTCCCGCTCGACCCGGGATCGGCCGATCGGCCGATGGCGGTACGACTCCGGGCGGGGAGGGGCGGCGGGCGGTCCTGTCGGTGCCGGGTGGCACCATCCGGGCATGAACGAGGTTTCCTTCGATTGGCACGGGTTCCTGCGGCGTTGGCAGGAGGAGTGGGTTCCGGACGAGGACGAGGACCCGGACGACGAGGCCGCGCTCGCCCCGCTGGGCCGCCCCGGCGGGGGCGAGGCGGCCGTCGCCGCGGCCGAGGAGCGGCTGGGACGGCGGTTGCCGCCCTCGTACCGCGCGTTCCTGGCGGCGAGCGACGGCTGGCGCGTGGGCCAGTCGGCCGGGATCTACCGGTTGGGCGGCGCCGCGGACGTCGACTGGTTCCGGGACCCGTTCGGCATGGCCCCGCTGTACGAGGAGAACCTGGGCGACGATCCGGGCGAGGAGGAGGTCCGGCTCGCCGGGATGTGGCGGCGGGCGCTGCGCCTGGAGACGGACTCCGACATGTCTCACGCCCTGCTCGATCCGGGCGACAGCGACGCGGACGGCGAGTGGGCGCTCTACGTGTACAAGGGCTGGAGCGGCGAGTACCCCGACCGCCATCCGTCGTTCCGGGCCTACATGGAGGCCATGTACCGGGAGTTCCACTGCTCCCGAGCGCACCGGAGCGACTTCGTGAACGCGACCACCAGGGCCCGGGACGCCGAGGCGGAGGAGGGCCGTCTGCTGACCCTGGACGGGCGGTACGAGGAGGCGCTCGTCCTGCTCGAAGGGGCGGCCGGCTTCGGGCGGCCGGGAAGCGCCTTCCTCCTGGGCCAGGTGCGGAAGCTGCTCGCGCCCGGCGCCTCCTGGGGTCCCGGCCACCTGGTGGGCGACCCGGCGTACGGTCCCGAACTCCTGCCACTGGAAGCCGTGCAGACGGTCCGTCAGAACGGAGGCCCGAACGGGGACGAGCGCTGGGTCACGACGGCGGTCGCCCGGGGCGCCGACCGGGAGGACGCCGAGGCCGTGCTGGGCGCGCTGCGGGCCGGCAGCCACCGCTACGCGCCCCCCGGTGCCTGGGGCCGGGCCGTCGCCGAGGCCCGGGAGACCGCGCTGCGGGGCGCGACCGACGCCGCCTGGCGGGTGCTGCGGGAGGCGCTGCCGCGGTGGGAGGCGCCCGGTCCGCTCCTGCTCGCCCCGCTCGGGCTGCTCGCCGACCCGGTGCTGGGCCCGCTGGTGACCCCGGAGCGGGGGCGGGAGCTCCTGGCGACCCCGCGGGCCGGCGGGACGGGGCCCGTACCCGTACCGGCGCCCGATCTGGACCCCCCGGGTCTCGTCTGGCTGACGGAGCCGGTGGCGCCCTGGACGCGGCGGCCGATCGACGGCTACCGCTGCGTCTGGGCCGAGGGCCTCGACCCCGCCCGGCTGTCCGCGCTGATCGGCGAGGAGGGCGCCGAGCCGGGCGAGCCCGTGCACGCCCCCTGGATCCGGGGGTACGGCTCCCGGCCCGGCGCGCGGGAAGGGCTGGAGCCCTGGGAGGACCGCGCCGTGGTCGCCGTCGGCGTCACCGACGAGGGGTGGGCCTTCGCCTTCGACCGCCACGCCCACCGGCTCCCGGGCGAGCGGCTCCGCTCCCCCGCCGTGGACGCGTCCGCGACGGGCCGGGCGGTGATGGTGTGGCGGGAGCCCGGGGACGTCTCCGGGGGCGGGTCCCCGGCAGCGTTCCACCTGTCGGTGGCGGAGAACGGCGAGGAACTGTACGCGTTCACCGTGCGGGGCACGGAGGTCCGGCGCTCCGGCGCGATACCGGAGGCGCTGGACCCGGCGCTGCTGCTCGGCTCCGGGGACGGGGGCGGGACCGGGGAGGAGTACGGGGACGGGCTGGACGAGACGGAGGTCGAACGGCGGCTGCTGCGCGCCCTGCACGCCGGACTCGGGCTCTCGCTGCCCCGTTTCGCGCTCACCCTGGGCGGTCTGCGCACCTTCGCCACCCGCTCCTGGACCCGGGCGCCGCACGCGGGCGAGGGCTACGCCGTCCTCGGCTTCGTACGACACCGGCCCTGAGACCGGGGCGGCGGCAGGAGCTCCCTCAACCGGCCTCCGGCAGGCCGGCCACGCCGGCGGGGCCGCCGGACCCCTGGGGGAACAGGGAGGCGAGCTGCCGCTCCTGCGCCCGTCCGCCCCGCTCCTCCAGCCGCCGCCGTCCGCCGGGCAGCGCGCCGAGGAGCCGGTACCGGACGGTGTTGGAGGCGAGGGCGAGCGGCAGCGCCCACGGGAGCCGGGACCGCAGGCCCAGGTCGCGCATCCCCGCCGGACCCATGAAGACGGTGAGGAGGCTCAGCTGGCGGGCGTGCTCGTAGCGCCGGCGGAGCCGCTCCACGGCCGGGCCGGCGTGGCCGAAGTCGCGGTGGGCCTGGGCGTCCATGGTCTGGCGGGCGAGGTCGCGGCCCGCCTGGGTCTGTCCGGCGGCGGCGAGCAGGATGTGGTGGTTCCAGTGGTGCCGGACGTTCTCGTCGTCGGTGAGCCACTCCGGTGCGACGCCCATCAGGTGGCCGACGTACCGCCACAGGTGCATGAGGTCGTCGCGCTGCCGCCGGGTCAGCCGGACGCCGAGCGCGCGGCAGCCGGCGATCACCGTCGCGTCGAAGAGCCCGAGCGTGGCGGCCTGGTCGGCCTGGTTGACGGGACGGCCCCAGCGCGCGCTGTCCCAGCGGGGTGCGAAGCGGGCGTCGACCAGGGCGTGCATGGCGCGCACGTGGGCGGTGAGGCGCCAGCCCTCGGCACCGGGACGGAGGCCGCCGGGACGGGTGACGGCGTGCGACCACAGGGTCGTCTCGCCGAGGCGCCGCAGGGTCGTCCCGCCGGTCAGGCCGCCGGTGAGCACGAGCAGGTCGGCCGGCCCGCCGAAGCGGTAGCCGCCGACGAGGGAGAGGAGCAGGAGGACGTCGCTGCTGTTGCGGCCCAGAGAACGGTAGGCGGCCGCGCCCCGCTCGATCCGCTCCCAGTCGACCCAGTCGGGGACGGTCGAGACGTGTTCCATGAAATCCCGTAAGGCGGGAGGAAGTTCGTGGTGTCCGCCGGGGGCCGTGCGCAGCGCCTCGCCGATCAGGGAGCGCGTGACGCGGCCGGGGTCCCCGGCGGGCAGCCGTGTCGCCCCGGCGAGGGCGGCGCCGAGTTCGTCGCCCTGGAGGAGGGCGGCGCCCAGTCGTTCCATGAGCGCCTCGTCGACGTCCTTGCCGATGTCGGCGAAGAGGAAGAGCGGGCGGGCGATCGCCCGTCCGCGCCGCTCCGCCTCCCGGAAACGGCTCGGGAAAGGAGCGGAGGAGGAACCGGAGGAAGAGGGGGTGGGGGAAGGACCGAGGGCAGGGGACTCGCTGCTCTGCGTCATGATTCCGTTGTAAGGCGAATAATCGTTCGCATACAATTCGCGTATGCGCAGGACGCCCCGTCAGGAGCGGTCGCGGGAAATGGTCGAGCGGATCGTGGAGGCGGGGCGCACGGTCCTGGCGCGCGACGGCTACGCACGCTTCGCGACGACCCGGGTGGCCACCGAGGCCGGCATCAGCCCGGGCTCCCTCTACCAGTACTTCCGCGACAAGGAAGAGCTCCTCGGCGTGCTCATGGAGCGGTACTGGGCGGAGGCCGGGGACCGCGTGGCGGCCTCGCTCGCCGACCGGCTCGCCGAGCCGCCCGAACTCCTGGTCCCCCACGCGGTCGACGCGCTGCTGTCCGCGCTGGAGCAGGACTCGCGACTCCTTCGCGTCGTGGTCGAGGAGGTGCCGCCGAGCTTCCACGAGGACCACCTGCACCGGCTCCGGCGGCGCGTCCGCGACCTGGGCGCGGCGTACCTCGCGGCGCGGGCGCCGGGCCGGCCGGACGGGGCGACCCGCGCCTGGGTGCTGGTCTCCGCGATGGAGGCGCTCAGCGTGCGCTGGATCCTCGACCGGCCCGCCGTCCGGCGCGAGGAGCTGATCGAGGAGATCACCGCGCTCGTGACCCCCTACGCGTTCCGCCCGGAGGGGTCCTGACACGGGGGGCTGCATCCGTCCGCCCGTCCTCCGGCGAGCCGGAACGAGCGGGCGGACGGAGTTCGGCCCCGCAGCACGCGGGAGCGCGTCAGACCGCGCAGGCCCCCAGGTCCTCCCAGACGCCCCACTCCCCGGTGGTGCCGGGCTTGTCGCCGGTCACCCACCACTTGGCGCGCCAGGTGTGCCCGCCGTAGGAGACGGTGTCGCCCCCGGTGTAGACGCGGGCGGGGTCCCAGGCGGTCACGCCGCAGGTGCCCGGTCCGGTGCCGCCCCCGCCGCCTCCCGTACCGCCGATGTTGACGTCGATGCAGGAGTAGAAGGCGTTGGTGGTGTCGGCGACGTTCCAGACGGCCAGGACCTTCTGCCGTCCCGTGAGGGTGCCGAAGTTCACCGTGTGGCTGACGTCGGCGGCCGGCTGCGCGCCGCCGCCGCTGAACTGGGCGACCAGCCGGTCGCCGACGAAGTACTGCCAGTTGGCGGTGGCGTGGCGCGCGGTGTGGTGCCAGTTGAAGGTGTAGGTGGAGCCGATCGGGGTGACGCGCCAGGGCTTGCTGTCGTCGTCGAGCTCGGCGAAGGCCGCGTTGCCGCCGCTGCAACTGCGCAGCCCCTGCGGTCCCTCGACGCTCTGCGGTTCGTACTTGATCTGGCCGCAGGAGACGGTGCCCGCGGCGCACTGGTCCTGGCGGCTGGCCGGGGAGGTGACCCAGCCGTGCGCGCCGGCCGTGGCGGCCGGCAGGGTGATGGCCAGCACGGGGGACACCAGCGCCCCGATGATCAGGGCCGTTCGCCTTTTCATGTTCATGACATTCCACTCTCTGTGATGCCGTCCGGTCGACCCGCCGGGGCGTGTCCCTCGCCCGGGAGGGCCTTGCTGACATGGAGCGGGATCCGGCGCCACGACGATGCCGGACCGCCCGCACGGCGGGGGTTCCGACCTCGCGAACGGGCACCGTTGCCCACGCGCCTCCGGACCCGGCCGCACGCGGCCGGGCGCCACACCCTCTCAGGTCTAGACCTTAGCGACGCACCGGATCCGGTCAAGGGGTCGGACACCGCCACCCGCGAACGATTGCCCCTCGCCTCGCGAACCCACCCCGCACGCTCCCAGGCCACGACACGTCACACCCCCGGGCCGCGGCCCGCCGCCCCCCGACCACAACTCGCCGCGCTCCCCGAAGCCACCAACGCCCCTTGGTTCAGACCATTTTGGCGATTTTTCGGCCACCACGATTGACAGCTCCGCGCCGTCTGCCCTGTGCTGACGGGCAGTCTGGGACGGAGTCCGGGCTTCACGCTGCCGGAGGCGACCGCCTCCGCCGGGGAGGGACCATGAACGGTTCGGTACGGCCCGGGGCGTCCTGGGCGGAGTTCGGGCACGGCCTGCGGTCCTGGCGCAGGCGGTCCGGGCTCACCCAGCGCCAGTTGGGCCTGGCCGTGGGCTACCACCACAGCCAGATCAGCCGCCTCGAAGCGGGGCTCCGCGAGCCCCCGCCCGGCCTGGTCCACCGGCTCGACGCGGCGCTCGGCGCCGGCGGCGAACTGGCCGCGCTCGCCGACCCGTGCGGGCCGGCGCCCGGACCGGCGCGGGGCCCGCGCGGACTGCCCACCGGGCCGGACCTGTTCGCCGTGCCGCCGGGCACGGAGACCGGCGACGCCCGAGCCGCGTGGGACGGCATGCCGTGGCCCGCCGCACTGCCCGCCGAAGGGCTCGCCTGCCCCCTGCACGGCTGTTCCGGCTGCGCGACGCCGGACCGCGACGCCGCGGCGGACCTGCTGGCCCGGCTGACCGCCCCCGCTCCCCGCGACGTCGAACTGGCCTCCGTGGAGACGGAGTTGCTGCACGCGCTCACCGGGTTCCTGGCCTGCGTGATCCGGGGCGCCCTCCATCTGACCGCCCTGGACGGCACGGCCACCACGGAACGCCTGCTGCGCGCCACGGTCCGCTGGGCCGACGCCGTCGACGCCACCGGCCGCGCCCCCTACGGCCAGCTGCGGATCGCCGCGCAGTACGCCCAGGTCGCCGGAAGGCTGCGGATGCGGCGCGGTCAGAGCAGCGTCGGCATGGCCTGGTTCGGCCACGGCCTGCGCTGGGCGGACGCCGCCCACGACACCCCGGCCCGCGCCACCCTCCTCAGCGACATCTGCGCCCTGGTCCGGCTCGACGACGACCCCGGCCCGACCCTCGGATATGCCGAGGCCATCGGCGCCGTGGACACCCGGCGGCGCTGGATCGCAACCCTCTCCCACCTCTACCAGGCGCGCGGCCACGCGCTCCGCCACGACGCGGACGCGTGCCGGCGGCACATCGCCTCGGCCCGGCGGGCCTTCGCCAGGCTGGGACGGGACGACGCCCTGGAGGCCCCCTGGCTGACCGGCGCCGAGGGCGAGATGCGCGTGGAGTCGGCCGTCGGCGGGGCGCTGCGCGACCTCGCGGCGGCGACCGGGGACCGTACGACGGCACGGCGGGCGGTCGAGGCCGTCGCCCGCTCCCGGGCCCGGCTCTCCCCGCTCATGCGCGACACCCATCTGCTGCTCACGCTCCGGCTCGCCGACGGCTGGGCCTGCGCCGGCGACCCGGAGGCGGCGGTCGCGCTCGTCTCCCCGGTGCTCGGCGAGGCGGCCGGCACCGACGAGCTCCTGGTCCGCGCGGAGCTCGGCGGACTGCACGCCCGGCTGGTGCGCGACTGGCCGGACGTCCCCCGGGTCGCCGAGTACCGCGAGCGGCTGCTCGACCTCGGGGTGCGGGGCGCGGGACGCGGCTTGCCGGAATTTGCCAGCCCCGCACGGCACGTCCGGACGCGTTGACCCCGGCACGGGCTGATGTGAGGGTGCGGCCAGCCCGGCGGCACGACGCGCCCGGCGTACCGGCGTTCCCCCGACGGGAGCGTCCGTACCCGGAGAAGCGCTTGTCATAGCCACGACAGTCCGGGCGGCTTCATCACCTCTCACAAGGAGCCATGATGGTGAGAAAGATGGCGGTGGCCGGGGTGTCCCTGGTCGTGACGCTCGGACTGGTGGCGCCGGTCTCGGCCGCCACGGCCGCGCCGGTCACCGCACCCCCCACCGGCACCCCGCAGCCCACCCCCGCCGCGAAGGCCGTCGTCGCCGCCGACCGGGCGGCCCTCAGTGGGCTCGACGCCCTCACCAAGGGCCCCGGCGAGCAGTACGACCGGCACCAGGTCATCCCCTGGACCGGCGACCTGTACGCCGTCGCGTACGAGCGCACCTACCGGGGCCTGCCCGTGGTGGGCGGCGACGCGGTGGTCCTCGCCGACGGCGAGGGCCGGGTCCGCTCGGTCCACTCCGCCTCCGAGACCCCCGTCTCCGTGACCACCACCGCCGAGGTCACCGCCGGCCGGGCCGTCCGCACCGCCCGCGGTCGGGTGGCGAAGGCCGGGAAGAACGACCCGGCGCGCCTCGTCGTCCGGATCAAGGAGGACCGGGCGGTCCTCGCCTGGGAGACCGTGGTCGCCGGCCGCACCGCAGAGGACGCGCCCAGCAGGCTGCACGTCTTCGTCGACGCGCTCACCGGCGAGGTCGTCGACTCCTACGACGACGTCCGGGCCGGCACCGGCCGCAGCGAGTGGAACGGCCCGAGCCCGCTCGCCATCGACACCTCCCGCTCGGGCAGCCAGTACGTCCTGCGCGACACCACCCGGCCCGGCCTCCAGTGCTCCGACTACAACGGCGGCGTCTTCACCAAGGCCACCGACGACTGGGGCACGGGCAGCGCCACCAGCCGCGAGACCGGCTGCGTCGACGTCATGTACGCGGCGCAGAAGCAGTCGGACATGCTCAAGGAGTGGCTCGGCCGCAACGGGCACAACGGCAGCGGCGGCAGCTGGCCGACCCGCGTGGGGCTCAACGAGCTCAATGCCTACTGGGACGGCTCCACCGTCACCATCGGCCGCAACACCGCCAACAAGTGGATCGCCGGCATGGACGTCGTCGCCCACGAGTACGGCCACGGCCTGGACTCCAACACGCCGGGCGGCGCCAACAACGAGAGCGGTCTCGGCGAGGCCACCGGCGACATCATGGGCGCGCTCACCGAGGCGTACGCCAACCAGCCCGCGCCCTTCGACACCCCCGACTACACCGTCGGCGAGATGATCAACCTCCAGGGCCGGGGCCCGATCCGCAACATGTACAACCCCGGGGCGCTCGGCGACCCGGCCTGTTACTCGGCCTCCATCCCGACCACCGAGGAGCACGCCGCCGCCGGCCCGCTCAACCACTGGTTCTACCTGCTGGCGGAGGGCTCGAACCCGGGCGGCGGCAAGCCGTCCAGCTCCACCTGCAACGGCTCCACCGTCACCGGGATCGGCATCCAGAACGCCGGGAAGGTCTTCTACGGCGCCATGCTGCTGAAGACCAGCGGCATGACCTACAAGCGCTACCGGACCGCCACCCTGACGGCGGCGAAGAACCTCGACCCGAGCTGCGGCCTCTTCACCGCCACCCGGGCCGCCTGGGACGCGATCAGCGTGCCCGCGCAGTCCGGCGACCCGGCCTGCACCTCGCAGCAGGCCGACTTCTCCCTGGCCCTCTCCCCCGCCTCCGGCGACGTCCAGGCCGGCGCCACCGCCACCGCCACGGTCAGCACCACGACCGTCTCCGGCAGCGCCCAGCAGGTGACGCTCAGCGCCTCCGGCGCGCCCTCCGGGGCGACCGTCTCCTTCAGCCCGGCCACGGTCACCTCCGGCTCGGCCGCCACGATGACCGTCACGACGGCCGCCGGCACCCCCGCGGGCACGTACCCGATCACCGTCACCGGCCGCGGCGGCGCCAACACCCACACCGCGCAGTACACCCTGCGGGTCGGCGGGGGCGGCACCCCGACCACGCCGCCGGACGTCGACGTGGCCGCCGTCCAGGCCCACCTGTCCCAGCTGTCGACGATCGCCGCGCAGAACGGCGGCAACCGCCGTTCCACCACCGCCGGTTACCGGGCCTCGCTCGCCTACGTCAAGGGCAGGCTCCAGGCCGCCGGCTTCACGGTCACCGAGCAGACCTGCACCTCCGGCTGCACGGTCGGCGCGGGCAACAACCTGATCGCCGAATGGCCCAAGGGCGACGCGGCGAACGTCCACATGTTCGGCGCGCACCTCGACGGCGTGTCCGCCGGCGCCGGCATCAACGACAACGGCTCCGGCTCCGCCGCGCTCCTGGAGGCCGCCCTCACCCTGGCGAAGACCGACCCCACCATGAAGAACCGGGTCCGGTTCGCCTGGTGGACCGACGAGGAGCAGGGCCTCAACGGCTCCGACTTCTACGCCCGTTCGCTCACCTCCGCCGAGCGGTCCCGGATCAGGGCGTACTACAACTTCGACATGGTCGCCTCGGTCAACGGCGGCTACTTCATCAACAACCTGAACTCGGCGGCCTCCGCCCCGATGAAGGCGTACTGGGACTCGCTGGGCCTGGCCCCCCAGGAGAACGTCGAGGGCCAGGGCCGGTCGGACGACTACTCCTTCCAGCAGATCGGCATCCCCACCTCGGGCTACGCCACCGGCGCCTCGGCGACCAAGTCCTCCGCCGAGGCCGCCAAGTGGGGCGGCACGGCGGGCCGTTCGTACGACCCCTGCTACCACTCGGCCTGCGACACCACGGCCAACGTCAACGCCACCGCGCTGAACCGCAGCGCGGACGGCATCGCCCACACGATCTGGAAGACGGCGGTCGGCGAGACGACCACCCCGGTGAACGACTTCTCGGTCAGCGCGTCGCCCGCGGCCGGCACGGTCGCCCCCGGCTCGTCCGCCGCGGTCACCGTGTCGACCGCCACCGTCAGCGGCAGCGCCCAGACCGTCCGGCTCTCGGCCACCGGCCTGCCGTCGGGCGTGACCGTGTCCTTCAGCCCCGCGTCGGTCACCTCCGGCCAGTCCTCGACGGCCACGGTCGCCGTCGCCGCCGGCACCGCCCCGGGCACGTACACCCTCGCCCTCACCGGCACCGGCGAGGCCGTCCACCAGACCACGTACACCCTCACCGTCCCCGGTGACGGCGGCGGCGAGACCACCTGGCGGCTCGGCGGCACCTACGCCGCCGGGGACGTGGTCACGTACGACGGCGTCCGCTACCGCTGCCTCCAGGGCCACACCGCCTACCCGGGCTGGGAGCCCCCGAACGTCCCCGCCCTGTGGCAGCGCCTCTGACGGCCTGACCGTCCCGTCCCGGCCGGCATCCGCGGTTCACCGCGGATGCCGGCCGTCGCCGTTCCCGTCCGGGACGCCGTCCTCCAGCAGACCCGTCCTGAGCTCGCCGAGGACGCGGGCGAGGATGCGGGAGACCTGCATCTGGGAGAGGCCGATGCGGAGGCCGATCTCGCCCTGGGTCAGGTCCTGGCCGAAGCGCAGGGAGAGGATCCGGCGGTCGCGCGCGCCGAGGCGGTCCATCAGGGGCCGGAGGGACTCCAGGTCGTCGATGAGTTCGTAGGCGGGTTCGACGACGCCGATGTGCCGGTCGTCCGTGCCGCGCGGGCCGTCGGACTCCTCGTCCTCGCCGGACGGCGTGTCGAGGGAGTGGGCCGTGAGGGCCCGGGCCGCCCGCTCCGCCTCGGCCACCTCGGCCTCGGTGAGGTGGAGGCGCTCCGCCAGCTCCGGCCGGCCGGGGCGGTGGCCGACGTCCTGTTCGAGCTCGTCGGCGGCCCTGGCGAGGGCGATGCGGCGCTCCTGCATGCGGCGCGGGACGTGGACGGCCCAGCCGGTGTCGCGGAAGAAGCGTTTCATCTCTCCGAGGACGGTCGGCAGGGCGAAGGAGGAGAAGTCGACGCCCCGGCCGGGGTCGAAGCGGTCGATCGCCTTGATGAGCCCGATGGTGCCGGCCTGGACGATGTCCTCGGTGGGTTCGGGCCGCCCCCGGAAGCGCCGTGCGGCGAACCGGACGAGGCTGAGGTTGATCTCGATCAGCGTGTTGCGGACGTACGCGTGCTCCGGGGTCCCCTCGTCGAGGGCGCGCAGCCGTTCGAAGAGCGCCACCGAGAGGGTCCTGGCCTCGCCGGTGGGGACGGCGGTCGGGCGCTCCGGTGCCGACAGGCCGCCGAGCGCCCGCCTCCGGATCTCGGCCCCCGACCGGGCGCCGCGGACGCGGCGGGACCGCACGGGGGTGAGGGGGGTGTGGTCGGTGGACATGGGACTTCCTCCGCCGGATCCGTACCTGGCCCCCGAGGGGGCGTTCCGGGTCTGCTGGACGGGGCCGGGCCTCACGGGTCCCGTCCCGGGGGACGGGCCGGCGGGACGGGGAAGCCGAGGAGCCCACCGGTCCGGGTGAGGCCGAGCGGCCGGATGACCCGCGCGCTCGCCGAGGGGACGGCGAAGGGGGTGCGCCGCCGGGCGAGCAGGCGCGGGTGCAGGCGCAGGTGCAGCAGGGCGTCGAGGCCCGTGGAATCGCGGAGGGAGACCTCGGACGGGTCCAGGGCGAGCGGGGTGCCGTCGTCGCCTCCGGACAGGGCCCGCGCGAGGACCGCCTCCGGTTCGTCGGCGGTGTCCGGGGCGATCTCCCCGCCGGCGCGGACGACGGTCCCCCCGCCGTCCCGCTCCGTCCGCACCCTCGTCCGGACCTCGGGGCCGGGGAGCACGGGGGAAGGGTTCATGGTCTCCTCCTGGGTCGGAGAGCCTGCTCCATGAGTGTCCGCTTTCACCCTATATGCGTCAATATTTACACGAAAAGAAATGCGCATGATCGGACCGGAACGGGGGATGCCTCTGGTATGCGCACACGCAGGGGCGACCACTCCGGGTGGACGCTCCTCACCAATCACGCGCGGGTCCTGCTCTCGATCGCCCGCGACCCCGGGGCGCGGCTGCGGGACGTCGCGGCGGAGTGCGGCATCACCGAGCGCACCGTGCAGGGCATCGTCTCCGACCTGGAGGCGGCCGGTTACCTCACCCGCACCCGGGCCGCCGACGGCCGCCGCAACCAGTACCGCATCGACACCGCCTCCCCCTTCCGGCACCCCGCCGAAGCGGGCCACGAGATCGCCGGCCTCCTCGCCCTCCTCGCCCCCCGCCCCGCCGACGTCCAGGACGTCGCCCCGGACAACTCCGCACGGCAGCCCTGAGGCGCCCCCTCCGGACGGAGCCGCACGAAGGCGGACGGGAGACCACACGAAAGACGGCCGGAACCTCACGAAAACGTCCGGAAACGCACGGAAACGGGCCGGGGGCATCGTGCTCCCCGGCCCGCCCGGACCGTCCCGCCCTCACGCCAGGGCGGCCGCCAGCAGATTGCCCGCGATCATCAGGACGACGCCGAGCCGGTGCACGGCGAAGCCCGTGCGCCGGGCCCGCATGATGTCGCCGGTGCGGAAGCCCAGCAGGTACTGCCGCATCCGCAGCAGGGAGGCCGGCAGCATCAGCAGGACGAACCACCACGGCGCGACGCCCACCGCGCTCGCGGTGGCGATGGTCAGGAACTCGGCGAGGGACAGCGCGCCGATGAACCGGGCGTTGCCGCGCTCCGAGGTCAGCGCCGCGACGGTGGGGCGGCCCACCGAGCGGTCGCCCTCCACGTCGTTGGTGTTGGAGTAGACGCCGAACATCAGCGGCCCGAAGCCGAAGAGGACGGCCTGGACCAGGAGGAAGCCGGTGGCCTGCCCGGTGACCATGCCGTACGGCAGGATGACGAGGGCGAAGCCCAGGGCGACGAGGTAGACCTCCTGGAAGCCGTGGTAGCTGAGCTTGACGCCGTAGGAGTACTGGAGGGTCACCACCCACAGGACGACCAGCCCGATCCCGGTCCAGGCCGGGCGGTGCGGGGCGAGGGCGGCGGTCACCGCGAACAGCAGGGCCGCCGAGGCGGCGCTCGCCCAGGCGAACCGCAGGGCCTCGGGCACCGTCAGCGCGCCGGACACCAGCGGCTTGCGCCGCACGTTGCGCAGCGGGTGGTCGGGGCCGTAGTTGGTGATGTCGCTGCCGTCGCGGAAGCCCGTGACGTCGTCGAAGGCGGTCATCGCCATGAGCAGGAGGACCTGCCCGACGAGGAAGACGCCGAAGAGCGCGGCGGTGCGGCCGGTGAGCGAGCCGAGCGGCAGCACCACGGCGGACAGGGCGATGAAGGTGCCCAGGTAGTAGTCGTAGACGTCCAGCTTGCCGAGCCGCGCGTAGGTCGTGAGCCTGCCGTCGGCGGGGGGCGGTGGTGCGGGCCGTTCCTCGGCGGGCGCGGTGGTCGTCGTGAGCGTGGAGTCGGTCATGTCGCCTCGGGACTCGGGTCGTTCTCTCGGGGGGTGGCGCGCGCCGCGGCGGGGGTGCCGTCGGCGGCGGGGGTACGGAGGGGGCGGCGGCCCTGCACGGAGTAGAGGACGCCCGTCGCGGCGGCGAACTCCGGGTCGCGCATCATCGCGTGGAGCCGGTCGAGTTCGGCGGCGGTGAAGCCGCCGTCCAGGAGCCGGGGCGCGAGGTGGTCGAGGTGGTGGAGCTGGAGGCCGAGCGCGGGGGTGCCGGGCGCGCGCAGCAGGACGTGCGGCCGGATCCGCAGGCCGGTCAGGCCCGCCTCGCGCAGCGCCGCCGGCGCCCGGCGGCCCCAGGTGGGGTCGCCGCCGCCCGCGCGCATCAGCGCCGACTTGGCCGCGGTGAAGCGCTCGTACAGCCGGGCGTCCGCCGGGGAGGGCACGAGGAGGCACGGCTCGTGCCCGGCGTCGAACTCGTCGACCTGGAGCAGCCCGCCGGGCCTGAGGGCGCGGACGAGCCGCCGCAGGACCGCCTGCCGTTCGGGCAGGTGCTGGAGGACGAGCCGGGCCACCACGACGTCGTACCCGGCCTCGGGCAGGGGGTCGGTGACGACGTCGTGGGCGAGGACGGTCAGGCCGGGTTCCGGCGCGATCCGGCCCGGCTTGACGTCGGTCGCGGTGACCGTGCCGCCGGGGCCGACCAGCCGGAGCAGGCCGCGCGCGACGCTGCCCGCGCCGGCCCCGACCTCCAGGCAGTCCATGCCGGGGGCCACGCCCGCCTCCCGGAGGTGACCGAGCGTCAGTGGGTCGAGCGCCTCTTCGAGGGAGGCATGGTGGCGGGCGCTGTGCGGGCTGTCGTTGTCGAAGACGTACCCCTGCGGCGGGGTCGGGGGCGCGGTCACGTCCAGCGGCCGGTGCCGCAGGTTTCCGTGCTGCCGGTCAGCCGTTCGAGCAGGGGGGCGCGGCGGACCTTCCCGGTGCCGGTGCGCGGCACCTCGTCCCAGCCGACCACGACGGGCTCGTCGAGCGCCGACAGGCCCTCGGCGGCCCGCTTCCAGCGCGCGGGGTCCAGGGTGCCGTCCTCCGTGACCACGACGGGCAGCGGGGCGGCGTCGGGCCGGGCGAGGACGACGCACTCCAGGGCCTCGGGCAGCAGGTCCTCCAGCATGTCCTCGGCGCGCAGGCAGCTGAAGCCGGGGAGGTGGTCGACCTCCCGGTCGAGGAGCCGGACGCTGCCGTCGCGGGCGATCGTCCCGATGTCGCCGGTGTTCCACCACTCGCCGTGCCGCTTGGCCGTCCAGCGCTCCCGCTCCCCCGGGTAGTCCGGGGCGAGCGCCTTGGTGCGGCACAGGATGAGGCCGGGGGTGCCCGCGGGCACGGGCTGGAAGGTGGCGGGGTCGACGGCCCTGAGGCGGGTCTTCAGGGGGACGGGGCGGCCGAGGTCGCGGACGGTGGTCGCGGTGCCGTCGGCGGCCCTGGCGACGGAGCGCCGGGTGTGGAAGGCGAAGGTGAGCGGCCCGGTCTCGCTCTGGCCCCAGCCCTGCATCCACAGCGGGTTGCGGTGGGAGGTGGCCATGAGGTAGGAGCGGACGACCGGGGGGTGCACGGCGTCGTAGGTGCTGATGTAGGTCCGGACGTCCCGGAAGGGGTTGTCCAGGCGGCGGGTCAGCGGGCGCAGCCGTACGTAGCGGGACGGCAGCGCCTCGACGACGGTGGGCGGGTGGGCGCGCAGCAGCAGGTCGGTGGTCTCGGGCAGGCCCCGGGAGTCGAGGGTGACGTGCCGGGGCGCGCGGACGGGGGCGACGGCGGTCCAGCAGATGGTGCGGCCGTGGGCGTAGGAGCTGGCGTTGAAGAGGGTGTCGTCGCGGCGCAGTCCGATGCGGGGCACCGGCTTGGTCTCGAAGCGGGCGAGGTGGTGGATCAGGGTGCGGGTGGTGTGCGAGACGAGCTTCGGGACGCCGGTGGTGCCGCTGGTGTGGACGACGACCAGGGGCGCGTCGTCGTCGCGGGGGTGCGGTCCGGGGTCGGGGTGGCCGCTCAGGTCGTCGAGGTGGACGGTGCCGGGCGGGAGGTCCCCGGCGGGGCCGAGGACGACGGTGGTGCGGGCCGTCCCCGCGAGGTCGGCCGCGGGGTCGCGGCCGAGCACCTCGCGGTCGGTGACCAGGACGCGGGGGGCGCAGCGGTCGAGGAGGACGCGCAGGGCCTCGGGCGGGAGGTGGCCGGAGAGCTTCACGGGGACGGCGCCGGTGCGGACGGCGGCGCAGGCGATGAGGTCGTAGTCCCAGTGGTTCGCCTTGGCGATCGCGACGCGTTCGCCGGGTCCCGCGCCGGCGGCGGCGAGCGCCCCGGCGGTCTCCCGGACCAGCAGGGCGAGTTCCGGCACGGTCCACTCGGTGGCGGTGGTGCCGGGCCCGGAGGGGGCCAGGTCGAAGGGCCGGTCGAGGTGGAAGCGGGTGGGGGTGCCGGCGTCGGCGAGTTCGTCGAAGAGGACGCCGAGGTCGTGGGGGGTCATGCGGCGGTCTCCTGCCGGGCGGTGCGGCCCCGGTGCGGGGCGAGGTGGGCGAGGACGCGGGCGGCGGCGAAGGCTCCCGAGCGGGCGGCGCCCTCGCTGGAGGGCCGGGCGGCGACCCAGTCGCCCGCGTACTCGACGGCGCGGGCGGGGCGGCGCAGGAAGGAAGCGCGCAGGGCGAGGGCACGGGGGGTGATCTCGGGCATGGCCTCGGGCCAGTGGTGCACGTGGGTGGCGGTGAGGGCCGTGCCCAGGCCGGGTACGTAGCGTTCCGCTGCGGCGGCGAGCCGGCGGCCGGCCTCGTCCTCGCCGGCCTCGGCGAGTTCGGGGATGCGGCGCGGGGAGGCGAGCAGGCTGATCAGGCCGCGTCCGGCGGGGGCCCGGTCGGGGCACTTGAGGTGGTCGGCGATGAGGCAGGACAGCAGGGGTTCCTCGCACTCCGGGGTGAGGAGGGCGTAGGCGCCGCCGCGCGGGGCGAGCGGCCGGTCGAGGGCGCAGCTGACCTTGAACATGGGCCGGTAGGTGGAGGCGGCGGGGTAGCCGGTGGCGTCCGGGTCGGCGCCGTCGGTGAGGCGGAGCGCGACCGGGGCGGGCACGGCGAGGACGACCGCCCGGGCGGTGAGGGTGGTGCCGTCGACGGTGAGCCTGGCGTGGCCGCCGTGGTCGGTGACCTCCTCGACGCGCCGGCCGTAGCGGGTGTCCAGGTCCACGGCGAGGCGGGTGGCGAGCAGGTCCATGCCGCCGCGGTAGGTGCGCCAGGCGGAGACCGGACCGACCGCGAGGAGGAGGCTCACGAGGGGGGCCGCGGCGCTGCGGGCGGCGTCCCAGCCGAAGAAGGCGGCGGACAGCGGCTGGAGCAGGTGGTCGTGGAGGTCGGGGTGGTAGCGGCGGGCGGCGGTGGCGATGGTGTCGCCGCCGAGCGGGGTGTCCTCGGGGTGGTCGTGGTCGAGGGCGGCGCGGTGCCGGCCGCTCCAGCCGAGGAAGCGGGCCAGGGAGGGCCGGGCGGCGGGCACGAGCCCGGCGCCGGTGAGGACGGCGCGGGGTTCGCCGACGCCGTTGTGGGGCCGGCCGCCGCGCCAGACGGCCATGGGGCGGCCGATGCGGGGCACGTCCTCGGGGGTGAGCCCGGCGCGGCGGACCAGCTGCCAGGTGGCGCGGTAGCCCTGGGCGGAGATCTGCTCGGCCCCGGTGTCGATGAGGTAGCCGCCGCGGCGGAGGCTGCGCATCCGGCCGCCGGGGGCGTCGGCGGCCTCGAAGACGCACACCTCGTGGCCGTTGCGGCGCAGTTCGTGGGCGGCGGCGAGTCCGGCGAGTCCGGCGCCGACGACGGCGATGTCGAGATCAGGGGTCATGCGAGGGCACTCCGTGCGGGGCTGGGGAGGGTGGCGCGGTCCGTCCGGGGCGGGACGGTCACCGGCGGGTGCGCAGGACGTGCGCGCGGACGGCGTCGGTGACGTGCTCGACCTGGGCGTCGGTGAGCCGGTGGTGGACGGGCAGGGACAGCTGGCGGCGGGCGGCGTCGCGGGCGCGGGGCCAGCCGGGCCCGGGGCGGCCCGCGGTGACGGGTGCGAAGGCGGCCTGGTCGGGCAGGGTCTTCGGGTAGTAGACGTGGGTGTCGACGCCCTCTGCGGACAGGTGGTCGCGCAGGGCGTCGCGATCGTCGGCGAGCAGGGTGTAGACGTAGTGGCAGCGGCCTTCGGTGCCCGGCGGCGGGGTGTCGAGGCCGGGGAGTCCCGCGAGGTGCTCGGTGTAGTGGGCGGCGATCGCGGCGCGGCGTTCCAGGCGGGCGGTGAGGCCGGGGAGCCGGTGGAGCTGGAAGGCGGCCTGGATCTCGTCGAAGCGGCTGTTGACGCCGACGACGTGGTGCAGGCCGCGCCGGACGCCGTCCTGGCCGTGGTTGCGGAGCATGCGGATCCGCCGGCCGGTGTCCTCGTCGCGGGTGACGACGGCGCCGCCCTCGCCGGGCATGCCGAAGGACTTGACCTGGACGAAGGAGTAGAGCCCGGCGTCTCCCCACAGTCCGGCGGGGACGCCGTCGAGTTCGGCGCCCTGGGCGACGGCGGAGTCCTCGACGAGGAGCAGTCCCGCGGCGGCGGCCAGGGTGACGAAGCGCGGCATGTCGGCCATGACGGAGAACATGTGGGCCGGCATCAGGGCCTTGGTCCGCGGGGTGACGCGGGTCTCCGCGTCGGCGGGGTCGAGGGTGAGGGTGCGGGGGTCGACGTCGCCGAAGACGGGGACGGCGCCGGTGTGCAGCACGGCGGCGGCGAGCGGGGCGCAGCCGAGGGCGGGGACGACGACCTCGTCGCCGGGGCCGATGCCGAGGGCGGTGAGGATCAGGTGGAGGGCGGAGGTGCCGCTGGAGCAGGCGACCACGTCGGCGGCGCCGAGCCGTTCGCGCAGGGCGTCCTCCAGGCGGCGGGTGTGGTCGCCCAGGATGAACTTCTGGTCCGCGCCGGTGCCGATCTCGTACAGGAGCCGCAGGAGGGTGTCGCGGTCCTCGTGGAAGAGGTCGGGCGGGAAGAAGGGGACGCGTCCGCCGGTGGCGAGGGCGTCGTCCGCGCCGCGGTCGCTGAGGGTGGTCATGCGGAGACCCTTCCGGTGTGGAAGTCGCGGACGGCCGCGCAGACGCGGTCCACCTCGGCCTCGGTGAGATCGGCGTACAGCGGCAGGGCGACGGCGCGGCGGGAGGCGGCCTCGGCGACGGGGAAGTCGCCGGGCCGGTGGCCGAGTTCCGCGAAGCAGGGCTGGAGGTGGAGCGGCAGGGGGTAGTACGTCTCGGTGCCGATGCCCCGCTCATGGAGGTGGACGACGAGCTCGTCGCGCCGGTCTGTCTCGATGAGGTAGACGTAGAAGACCTCGTCGGGGGCGCCGGTGATCGCGGGCCGCCGGGTGACGCCGGGCACCTCGCGCAGTCCCTCGTCGTAGCGGCGGGCGAGGACGGCCCGGTGGCGGACGTCCTCGTCGAGGACCGTCAGCTTGGCGAGCAGGACGGCGGCCTGGAGGTCGTCCATCTTGCTGTTGTGGCCGACGTGCAGGGTCTCGTTGGAGATGCCGGGGAAGTGCGCGAGGGTGCGGCCGGTGCGGCCGTGGTGGCGCAGCGCGGCCACGTGGTCGGCGAGGTCCTCGTCGTCGGTGAGGACGGCCCCGGCGTCGCCGAGCGCGCCGAGCGTCTTGCTCGGGAAGAAGGACAGCACGCCGCCGCGTCCGTGGAGGCCGGCGTGGACGCCGTTCTGCCGCATTCCGATGCCCTCGGCGCTGTCCTCCAGGAGGACGAGCCCGTGTCCGGCGGCGAAGGCGGCCAGCGCCGTCATGTCCGCCATCCGGGAGAAGAGGTGGACCGGCAGCACGAAGCGGGCGCCGTCCGCCTCCTCGTCGCCGATCCCCTCGGTGCGCATGGCGTACGTGTCGGGGTCGATGTCGGTGAAGACGGGCCGCCCGCCGGCCAGGACGACGGAGGTGGCGGTGGCGACGAAGGAGTACGCCGGGACCAGGACCCGGTCCCCCGGGCGCAGCCCGCACGCCTTCAGGAGCAGGACCAGGGCGTCGGTCCCGCTGTTCACCCCGATCACGCGGCGGGCGCCGGTGTAGTGCTCGAGCGCCTTTTCCAGACGGCCGACCTGGCGGGAATGCGAGAACTTTCCGTCGGCGAAAATCTCGTCCACTCCGGCACGGAGATCGGGCCAGACCTTTTCGAAGGTCTTCACCTGGGAGAAAAAGGGAATGCTGGATGACGTCACGCGGAAACAATTCTTCTCTGCCGACGGGTGCGCCGGCCTCAACTGGGGCCAGGTCAAGGGCCCGAGAGGGGTGGCGGGCGGGCGGGGCCCACCCTCGGAAGTCTGCGCAGTGAACGTAACAGCCGGAAGAATGAAGTCCCGAATCCTCAATGGAACTTCATACTTTTCGGTGACAACCCCTCCGATTTTCTTGACCGCCGTCACGTGCTACGGAGAGATTCTTCGCCGCACCTCACCCGCACCACTGGACGGAACGACCTCATGAGACAGCCCCTGATCGTCGGACTGGGCCGTTCCGGCGCCGGGTTGCACCTGCGGGCCCTGCGCACCGCCCTCGACCGCTCCCCGGGCCTGTGGCGGGGCCCCGTGGTCGCCGTCGACCCCCGGCCCGGGGAGCGGGCCCCGGTGCCGGACGGGGTCACCGTGGTCCCGTCGGCGGCCCGCGCCCGGGAGCTGCTGCCCCCCGATCGCGCCGTCGTCCACGTCTGCACGCCGCCCGCCGCCCGGCTCGCCGTCCTGGCCGAGCTCTGCGCCGCGGGCTACCGCGACCTGATCGTGGAGAAGCCGGCCGCCGCCGACGCCGGGGAACTGGCCGCCGTGGCGGAGCTGCGCGCCCGCCACGGGCTGCGCCTCGCGGTGGTCGCGCACTGGCCCGCCTCCGCCCTGGCCGACCGCCTGCGCGGGCTGATCGGCTCGGGCGAGCTGGGGCGGCTGCTGCGCATCGACGTCACCCAGCACAAGCCGCGCTTCACCCGTTCGCTGCGCGCCGACGACGGCCATCCCACGGCCTTCGACGTGGAGCTGCCGCACTCCCTCGGCCTGGTCCTTTCGCTCGCGGGCCCGGCCGAGGCGACCGGCGCCCGGCTGACCGACCTGCGGGTCGGCAGCGCGGTCCGCCCCGGTCTGGGCTCCGCGCTGCTGGAGCTGCGGCACGCGAACGGGGTGCGGACCCGGATCCTCTCCGACCTCACCGCTCCCGTACGGGAGCGCAGGGCCGCCCTCGTCTTCGAACACGGCACCGCCGTCGGCCACTTCGCCCCGAGCGACGCCGACGACCACGTCCAGCTCGACGTCGCCGGCCGGCGCGAGGTGTTCCACGACGACGCGCTCGCCTCCTTCCTGCACCGCACCTACACCCGCTTCGCCACCGTGCCCGCCGAAGACCCCTCCTGGGCGGCCGACTTCGCCCTGCACGCCGACGCGGTCCGGCTCCTCGACGAGGCCAAGCGGCGCTGCGCGGACGCCACCACCGCCGGACCGCCCGAGGAGGCGCCCCGTGTCCCGACCCGTTGACCTGACCGGCCGGATCACCGGCATCGGCGACGAGGCCGCCCCCGGTCTGCCCGGCCAGATCGCCGTCGCCCGCGAACTGGGCTGGTCCGCGCTGGAGTTGCGCACCCTCGGCGGCACTCCGCTGGCCGAGCTCCCCGCGCCGGCCGTACGGGACGCGGCCGATCTGCTGCACACGGCGGGGCTCGGCGTGGTCTGCCTCGACTCCCGCATCGGCAACTGGGCCCGCCCGGTCACCGGCCCCCTCTCCGCCGACCTGGAGGAGCTGGAGCGGCTCGCCGAGCACGGCAGGGTACTGGGCTGCCGCAGCCTGCGCGTCATGTCCTGGACCGACGGCGGCCTCCCGGAGGAGGAGTGGGCGGCCCTGGCGATCGACCGGATGCGCCGCCTCGCCCGCCGCGCGGAACTGCTCGGCGTGGAACTGCTGCACGAGAACTGCACGGGCTGGGCCGGCTCCGACGCCGACCGGACCCTCCGGATGCTGGCCGAGGTCGACAGTCCGGCGCTGCGCGTCCTGTTCGACATCGGGAACGGGGTGCCCTACGGCTACGACGCCCACGCGCTCCTCACCCGGCTGCTGCCGCACGTCGCCCACGTCCACGTGAAGGACGCGCTGCCCGGCGACCGCCCCGGCGAGGCCGTCTACACCCTGCCCGGGGAGGGCGCCGCCCGGGTCGCCGACTGTGTGCGCCTCCTGGAGGACCACGGCTACCGGGGCGTGTACTCCCTCGAACCCCACCTCGCCGTGGTGCCGCACGCCGGGATCCGGCCGGCCGGGGGAGACGACCCGGCCCTCCCCTTCGTCCGGGCGGCCCGCCGCCTGGCCGGCCTCCCCGTCCCTCCCGCGCCCGCTCCGACCCCTCCGACCGCGGGACCGCCACCCCACCGCGCCCCCGCTCCCCCCGACCCGGTCCTGCCCTCCCCCACCCGGCCCCCCTCGCCTCCGCACCCGCCCGCAGTCGACACCGGCCTGCTGCTGCACCTGCTGCACACGCCCACCGCGGGCCCCCTGGAGACCGGCCCCGGCGCGCCCCACGCGCTGACCGCCGCCCTGCGCTCCTACGCGACGGCTGCGGCCCGGCTCGGCTTCAGGGCGGTGCGCCTCGGCGCCCCGGCCCCCGCCGCCGTCCTGCGCGAGGACACCCCGCTGCCCGTCCGGCGCGCGGTCGCCGCCGACCCCTCGTTCCTGGAGCGCCAGCCCAGCCTGCTGCTGCGGCTCGGCCCCGAACGGCCCCGGGAGCACACGGTGATGTTCAACGTGCACCTGGACACCGTCGCCGGCGGCGAACCCCCCGCCTTCGACGGGTCCCGGTTCACCGGCCGGGGCGCCGTGGACGCGAAGGGCCCCGCGGTGGCGCTGCTCGCCGGGGTCGCGGCCGCCGCCGCGGCCCGCCCGGCGATCGGCCGGGACGTCACGGTCCTGGTGCAGGCGGTGGCCGGCGAGGAGGGCGGCGCGCTGGGCACCTTCGGCACCCGGCCGCTCGTGGAGGCGGGACACGTGGGCCGGCTCAACGTGTTCTGCGAGCCGACGGGACTGCGCCACCTGCCCCGCGCGACCGCCGCCGCCACCGCCCGTGTCACCGTCGACGGCGAGGACGCCGTCGACGACCGCCCCGGCGCCGGGCACAACGCCACCGTCCTGCTGGGCTTCCTCGCCCAGCACCTCGCCGCCGCCCTCGGCCCGGCCGCCGGCGGCGGGCCCTCGCCCGCGGTCTGCGTCGCGGGACTGCACACCGGCACGCTGCACAACAAGGTGCACGGCACCGGCAGCCTCCTGCTCAACCTGCCGTACGCCTCCGCCGCGGCCGGCGCCGCCGCCGAGGACGCCCTCTCCCGGGCCCTCGGCGAGGGGCTGCGGGAGTTCACCGCCCGCTTCTCGGGCCTCCCCCTCTTCGCCAGGACCGCGTCCGACGCGGCCCGGATCACCCGCCTGGAGTGGCTCAAGCGCGGCCTGCCCGCGCTCGGAGCCCAGCCGGCCTGGGGCGAGGAGCTGCTCGCCCGGGCGGGCATCGCCCCCTGGCCTGCCGACGAACCCGCCTTCACCTGCGACGCGATCTGGCTGGCGGGCACGGAGGACACCTACACCACGGTGTTCGGACCGGGCTCGCTGGACGCCAACCGGGCGCACGCGGCGGGCGAGTTCGTCGACCTGGCCGACCTGGAGGCGTTCGCGGCCCGGATCTCCGCGCTGCTGACCGCCTTCGCCGACGACCTCCGGTGCCGCGCGGCGGACCGCCCCGCACCGGTCTCCACCGAGAAAGCAGGAACCGCATGACGTCCACGCTGCCCGACGGCGCCGCCACCCGAAGCGCCGTCCCGGAACCCCGCGGCGGGGAGGTGAGGGTCCCGTACGAGGTGCTGCTCGACGAGACCACCGCCTTCTTCGGCCGGCTCGGAGTCCCGGAGGCCCGGGCCCGGCTCGCCGCCGAGGCGCTCTGTTACGGCGACCTGACCGGCATGGACTCGCACGGCGTGTTCAACCTGGGCCGGCTCTACCGGCCGCTCCTCGAATCCGGCGGCGCCGACCCTCTCGCCGAGCCGCTCGTCCTGCGCGACCTGGGCGCCTGCGTGCTCCTGGACCACCGGCGGGCGCTGGGCCTGTGGGCCGCGTCCGAGGCGATGGACCTCGCCGCCGAGCGCGCGGCCCGCACCGGCATCGGGCTGGTGTCCGTGCGGGGCGCCACCCACTTCGGCTGCGCGGGCGTCCACGCCCGCCGGGCCGCCGACCGGGGCATGATCGGCGTGGTGGCCTCCAACTGCGGCGGCCAGCGCATCGCCCGTCCGCCGCTCGGCGCCGCCGCCCTGCTGGGGACCAACCCGCTGAGCGTGGCGGCCCCCGCCCTCGAAGGACGGCCGTTCGTCCTCGACATGAGCACCACCGTCGTCCCCACCGGCCGGGTCCGCACGGCGGCCCGCGACGGCCGGGAGGCCCCCGAGGGCTGGCTCACCGACGACGCCGGCCGCCCGGTGCGGGACGCGTCGGCCTACGACCGGGGCGAGGCGTGGCTGGGCTGGCTCGGCGGCACCCCCGCGACCGGCGCCTTCAAGGGGTTCGGCCTGGGCCTCGCGGTGGAGCTGCTGGCCGCCGTGCTGCCCGGCGCGGCCACCGGCCCCGCCCCGGCGGCGCTGGAGGGGGACGGCAGGCCCGGCGGCAGCGACGACGACATCGGCTTCCTCGTCCTGGCGATCGCACCCGGCGCGCTGCGCGACGGCTTCGAGGAGGACGCCCTGAGCGTGTTCGGCACGGTGGCGGACTGTCCTCCGCTGCCGGGCGAGGGCCCGGTCCGCTACCCCGGGCACCCCGAGGCCGAACGCGCCGAGGAGCGGCGCGCCTCGGGCGTACCGCTCTCCCTCCCGCTCCACGCCGAGCTGACCGCCCTCGGCCTGCGGCTCCCGGCCGCCCCGGAGGGGACACGATGACGGCCTCCCCCCGCCGGCTGGGGATCGCCGGCCTGGGCATGATCTCCCGCTTCTACCTGGCCGCCGCCGAGCGGCTGCCCGAGTGGGAGCTGACCGCGGTCTGCGACCTGCGCGAGGAGGCCCTCGCCCCGCACCGGGGCCGGGTCGCCTGCCACACCGACCACCGGGAGATGCTCGCCGCCGGGGCGCTGGACGCCCTGGTGGTGGCCGTGCCGAACCACGCGCACGCCGAGGTGTGCGCGGACGCGCTGCGGGCCGGCGTCCCGGTGTGCGTCGAGAAGCCCCTCGCCCTGGACCCGGCGGACGGCCGGCGGCTCGCCGCCCTGTCCCGGGAGCACGGCGTCCCGCTGTTCACCGCGTTCCATCGCCGGTACAACGACCGGGTCCTCGCGCTGCTGCGCCGGCTGCCCCCGCCGGACGCCCCGGTGCGGGTGGAGTCGGTACGGGTGCGGTACCTGGAGCGGATCGAGGAGCACATCGGCGCCGACACCTGGTACCTGGACCCGGCCCGCTGCGGCGGCGGCTGCGTCGCCGACAACGGCCCCAACGCCTTCGACCTGGTCCGGCTGCTGCTGGGCGAGCACCCCTCCGAGGTCGTCGCCGCGGAGGTGGTCAGGGACGCGGCCGACACCGACCGGCAGGCCGTGGTCGAACTGGCCGGTCCTGGCGGCCGGGGCCGGGTGGAGCTGGACTGGTCGTACCCGGGAGAGGTCAAGGACGTCCTGGTGCGGCTCGACGACGGGACCGAGCTCTTCGCGGACATGCTGGACGGCCGCCCCGGCTTCAAGGAGTCGTTGTGGCACGAGTACGAGGGCATCCTGCGGGCGTTCGCCGGACTGCGCGGACTGCCCGACCCCTCCCGGGCCGTCGACGGCGGCCTGGCCGCCCTCGAACTCGTCGCCGACGTCTACGCCGCGGAGACCGCCCCCGGCCTCCCGGCGCCCCGCGCCCCGCGCCCCGCCCTCCGAGCGGAGTCCCGATGACCACCTCGCCCGCCCTCCCCTCGGCCGCGCCGTCCCTGGACGCCGGCCGGCACGAGAACGGCGCCAAGCGCGCGGTGCGCGGCACCCTGGTCAAGGTGCTGCTGCACGAGCGTACGGAGCGGGGCATGGTCCTGGAGCCGTTCGCGGCCCGCTGCGTCCGCCGGGGCGAGGTGCACGAGCTGCTGACGACCGACCGGTGGACCGACGTGCCGGGCTCCCGGGTGGACCGGGTCGGCTTCCTCGGCTTCGTGGAGCTGGAGAACGGCGGTGTCGTCGACCGCGGGGACACGGTGCTGATCGGCGACGAGCCGGTGGGCACCGTCCTCGGCTTCGACGGCTGCCACCTGCCCAACCACTACAACATCGTGATCCACGCCGCCCGGCTGCTGACCGGCCGTTCCCTGGCGCTGGCGCCGGAGACCCCGGTGGTCTTCGTCCCCGCCGACTGAGCGGGGGCGCCGACGACGAAACGGCCGGTCGGCGCCCTGGGAGGGTGCCGGCCGGCCGCTATCGGCGTGGGTGGTGAACTCAGCCGAGGAGTTCGACGTGGAGCTCACCGGTGTGGAACTGGCGCACCGCGTCGAGCAGCTCGGTCTCGGACAGCGTGCCGCTCTTGTCGGTGTCGATCTGCTGGAAGGCCGAGCGGCCCTCCTGCTCGTCGACGCCGACCGCCTTGAGCCAGGCGGCGAACTCGGCCTCGTCGATGACGCCGTCGTTGTTCTTGTCGGCGAGGGCGACGATGCCCTTGGTGACCGGGCCGAGGACCGGGTTGAAGGTGGCGGCGCCACCGTCGACGACCTCACCGGCGGCCTGGAGGAACTGCGCGCGGTTGATCGGGCCCTGCGCACCGACGCCCGCCTTGTCGGCGAGGGTCGTGAACATGGCGATGAAGCCGTCGCGCAGCTGGGCACCCTTCGCCGAGTCGGGGGTCTCGCCGAAGGCGGTGGCGATGTTGGCGGCCTCGGTGATGAAGTCCGAGGGCTCCAGCACACCGTCGCCGTTCACGTCCCACTTGTCGAAACGCTTCGCGAGACGCTCCTGGGCGATGGTCATGAGTGGTTCTCCTTGTGGTTTCTTCTCGGTGCCGCCGGACGGTCGTCCGGACGGCGTTTCCCGCGGCCCGGGCCACGGGGGCGCGGCCGGGCCGGAGGTCTGTGGGGCGTGACGCGGCGTCAGAGCCGCACCACGCGTCTGCCCTCCGCCGCGCCCCGGGTGTCCAGGACGGGGCAGTCGGCGGCGTCCCAGTCGGCGGAGCGGTACTCGGAGTGCTCCTGGAGCAGCACCACCAGGTCGCTGCAGGCCAGGGCCTCCTCCCGCGAGGGCTGCCGGGGCACGGCGACGCCGTCGACCTCGAAGCGCCCGACGTACGGGTCGTGGTACGAGAGCCGGGCGCCGAGCGCGCCGAGGGCCCGGGCCACGGGGTAGGCGGGCGACTCCCTGGTGTCGGAGATGTCGGCCTTGTAGGCGACGCCGAGCAGCGTCACCCGGGCCTGCGCGGGGTCCTTGCCCGCCGCGACGAGGAGGTCGCGGGCGCGTCCCGCGACGTGCTCCGGCATGGCGTCGAGGACGGCGCGGGCGGCGCCCAGGGTGCGGAAGGTGAAGCCCTGTTCGGCGGCGCGGGTCATCAGGTAGCGGGGGTCGACGGGGATGCAGTGCCCGCCGACGCCGGGCCCCGGACGGAAGGCGGAGAAGCCGAAGGGCTTGGTGTCCGCGCAGCGCAGCACGTCCCAGATGTCGATGCCGACCCGGTCGCAGTAGACGGCGGCCTCGTCGACCAGGGCGATGTTGACGTACCGGTAGGCGTTCTCGAGGATCTTCGCCATCTCCGCCTCCCGGGTCCCCGCGGCGACGACGACCTCGTCGACGAGCTGCTCGTAGAAGGCGGTGGCGTGCTTGGCGCAGAGTTCGGTGCAGCCGCTGACGACCTTCGGCGTGGTGCGCAGGGTGTAGCTGCGGTTGCCGGGGTCGATGCGCTCCGGGGAGTACGCCAGGTGGAAGTCCTCGCCGACGCGCATGCCGTGCGCTTCGAGGAGGGGGCGGACGATCTCCTCGGTGGTGCCGGGGTGGCTGGTGGACTCGACGCAGACCAGCGTGCCCGGCTCCAGGTGGCGGGCCACGGTGCGGACGGCGGAGACCAGCGGCCCCAGGTCCGGTTCGCCGGCCGGGGTGAGTCCGGTCGGCACGCAGACGACGACGGTGTGGGCACCGGTGAGGACGCCGGGGTCGGTGCTGGCGCGGAAGCCCGCGTCGAGCATCGCGCCGATGTCCTCGGCGCGGATGTCCTCGATGTGGGACCGTCCCCCGTTCAGCCCCTCGACGACGTCGGCACCGATGTCGTAGCCGACGGTGGCCAGCCCCGCCTCGCAGGCCCTGCGGGCCAGCGGGAGGCCGACGTAGCCGAGGCCGACCACGGCGACTTCTGTTAACACGTGCTCCCCCATGCTTTCCGTACGCACCCTTCCCGGTCCGGCCGTCGGTCTCGGAAGCCGCCGAAGGGTCCTGTCGCGAAAGAAATGAATCGCGAATTCCGCTTCCTGTTACAGGATTGCATGCGATTCGATGCAGCAACGCTACAAATGCCTTGCTTCCCTCGCACGAGTGACATCGCCTGCCACGGGGTTCACCACGACCGTCGTGCCGGGCGGGGTGCCGGTGCCCAGGGCTGCCGTGGCCCAGGCGGTGACGGTGCGGCGGCAGACCTTCCCGGTGGGCCGCAGCGGCATCCGGTCGAGCACCAGCAGGTACTCGGGGAACTTCCGCCGCTCCAGGCCCCGGGCCCCGAGGTGCGCGGTGACGGCGTGCAGCGCCGGGGCGGGGTCCCCCGGGGCGGGTCGTACGCACGCGCACAGCCGCTCCCCGAACTCCTCGTCCGGCACGGCGACGCACACCACCTCGGCGATCCGGGGGTCGGTGCCCAGTTCGTGCTCGACCTCGGCGGGACTGATGGTGTAGCCGCCCCGGAGCACCACGTTCTTGAGCCTGCCGAGGACCCGCAGCCGGCCGTTCCCGTCGAGCGCGCCGAGGTCGCCGGTGCGGACCCAGCCGGTGGCGGTGCGGTAGCGGGCGTCGAGTTCGGGCGCGCCCACGTAGCAGAGCGGTGTCATGGGCCCCTTGGCCTGGATCTCGCCGGGTTCCCCGGTGGCCGCCGGGGAGCCGTCGGGCCGGACGATGCGGATGGCGGCGACGGCCGGGTCCGGGGTGCCGGCGATGTCCCCGGCGGGGGCGACGGTGTGGCAGTTGACGCCGTCGGAGGAGCCGTACACCGTGACGACCGGCACCCGGAAGCGTTCCCGGCAGGCGGTCGCGGTGGAGGCGGGCAGCGCGGCGCCGCTGGAGACGACGGCCTTCAGGCAGGAGGTGTCCTCCCCGGGGAGGCGCGGCAGGTCCGCCATCCGCCGCAGCATGGTCGGCACCCCGAACACGTGGGTGGGCCGGTGGTCGTGGACCGCCCGGAGCGCCTCGGCGGCGTCGAACCCCTCCCGGACGACGAGGGTCCCGCCGAGCGCGGCGAGCGCGACGGGGACGCCCAGCGAGCCGTACGAGGAGGCCAGCGGGACCAGGACGAGGCAGCGGGGCGGGTCGGCCGGGAATCCGGCGAGGGCGCGCAGGTAGGCGGCCCGCCCTCCGGCCATGGCCTGGTGGCTGTAGGCGACCGCCTTCGGCTCGGTCTCGGACCCCGAGGAGACGAGGAGCCGCGCGGGGTCGGCGGCCCCGGCCGGCGGCTCGGCCGGCCGGAACGCCCGGCGGGGCACGGCCGTGTCCAGCCGCCGCACTCCGGTGGCCGCCCCAGAGGAGGTGGTGAACACGGCCCGCAGCCAAGGCAGTTCGGCCGCGGCCGCCAGGTCCTCGGGTTCGCTGAGGACGGCGCCGCCCGCCCGGGAGCGGGCCAGGAGGCTGCGGGTGTCGCGGACTCCGCCGCCGAGCGGGTAGGGCAGGGCGACCGCGCCGAGGGCGTAGACGGCCAGTTCCGCCGTCACGGCGAGCCGCCCGTTGGGCGTCCGGAGCCCGATCACGTCCCGCGCGCCGAGCCCGGCCTCCGCGAACAGCCCGGCGACGCGCAGCACTTCCGCGTACAGCTCTCCGTAGGTGACCGTGCCCCGCTCGTCGATCACCGCCTCCCGGTCGGGGGCGTCCTGGGCGTGCCGCCGGAAGAGGGTGAAGAGGTCGGCGTCGGGGCACAGTCCCCGCGCCTCCCACGCCCTGCGGTCGGCGGACGGGACCCGGTCGGGCAGTTCCAGGCCGTTCCGGGAGCGCCAGGGCGCCTCTCGCAGGGTGTGCGTCGCGGTCATCGGTTCCTGTCTTCTGGCTCGTGGCGAGCGGCCCGCGCGCGGGTCCGGCTCACCAGGGGGCACGGAGTCACGGCCTGATGGGGCGCGGGGTGCCGCCTTGTCAGGCGGTCTCCTCCGTGAAGGTCCAGGGCGCGGCCGGGCGGGCGTACGGCAGGTCCGCGTCCGGCGGGAGGACGGCCCGCGCGAAGGCGGGGTCGGCGGCGAGGCCGGCCAGGTCGGTGCGGACGGCCACGGACGGCAGTCCGGCCGCCCGCAGTTCGGCCAGCCACACGTCCGTGGCGCACGCCTTCAGCCGCTCCCCCACGGAGTCGGCCCCTGCGGCACCGACGGTCCGGGCGACGTCCTGGGGCCGGAGCCGCGCCTCGGCCCCCAGCTGGAGCAGTCCGTCGGCGGTGGCCAGGGGCAGGTCGAGCGGGCCCGGTTCGATCCTCCGCCCCGGACGCGGCACCAGCGTCGCCGCGGAGAGCAGCGAGGACCTGGCCCGGCAGCCCCGGCGGGTCCGCTCGCGGGCGAGGAGTCCGGCGAGCGCGGCCTGCGCCAGAACGAGTCCGCCCAGGACGTCGGTGACGGTCATCAGGGAGGGAGCCGGGGCCTCCCCGGCGGGACGCAGCGCGGCGGCGAGTCCGCCGTGGACCTGGGCCAGGTAGTCGGTCCCGATGGGCGGTACGGGGCCGAGGGCGGTGCCGAAACCGGAGGCGGAGGCGTACACCAGACGGGGGTTGAGGGCGTGCAGCGCGTCGGCGTCGAGCAGGAGTTCGCGCGCCTTGCCGGGGGCCCAGTTGTGGAGGAAGACGTCGGCGCCGGCGACCAGTTCGCCGACGGCGTCCCGTCCCCGGCGGGTGGTGAGGTCGGCCTCGACGACGGACTTGCCGTGGTTGAGCGCGGAGAACCGCACCGAGCATCCTCCGGCGACCGGCGGCAGGGCCCTCTGCGGGTCCCCGCCGGGCGGTTCGACGCGTACGACGTCGGCGCCGAGCATCCGCAGGACGTGCCCGGCCATCGGCCCCTGCACCCTGCGGGCCGACTCGACGACCCGCACCCCGGCGAGCGGCAGCACGCCCGGCCCGACCGTTCCCCCGCCGGGGACGGGCACGGGCATGGGCACGGCCGGAAGCAACGGGGAAGCATGGCCGGAGGGCACGGGGGCGGGTGCGATGCTCCAGGGGTCGAGGCGGGGCGGCAGCGTCGTCTCCCCGATCTCGACGACGGACACCCCGTGGGCGGCGCCCGCCTGCCGCACGGCTTCCAGCGGCTGGGCCAGGACGGCCGCGCGCAGTTCGCCGGGCAGGGGGCAGACCGCGGTCCCGAAGCGGCTCTGGAAGGGCAGCCAGCCGCGCCCCGCCGCCCGGGACGTCACTCCCAACCGACGCCAGAACCCGGCCCATGCGGTCGGGTCGAGCGTCTCGACCTCGACGCGCACCCCTTCGGCGGTGACGAGCGTGGCGAGCCCCGAGCAGTTCCCGGGCGGAAGCAGTTCGTCGTCGTGGTCCGCGGCCGTGGCGGCGGCGAGGTACTGGGTGACCGTCAGCAGCGCTCCCTGGGCGAGCGAGGTCCCGACCCTCAGCGGCCCACGGCCCCGGGCACGGGCCAGCAGGGCAGCCGTCACCCCTTGGGCGGCGAGCACTCCCGTCACGGTGGACACGTAGTCCACGGCGAGCGGCGCGGGGGCCCCGGTGGCCCGCCCGTGCACCTCCATGACACCGCACGCGGCCTGCGCCGCACGCTCGTCCCCCGCGTCGATGCCGACGGGCCCGGCGCCCCCGACGGTCCACTGCGGCCGGTCACCCACGCCGGCCGAAGCGCCGTCCAGCGTACGGCCGAGCAGTTCCTCGGCCACCGCACGGGCCGTACCGGCCGTCCGGGCGGACTCGGAAACGGCCGGGCTCCCGACCTCCATCGCGCCTCTCCCCATCTCGAAGACGATCTTCCGCCGGAAGAACAGCCGGAGGGCCGCCGGAGGCACGGCATGAGCGCCGCTTCATCCTCAATGACCAGCACTCGCAAAGCTGTCCGACAGGATCTGGGCCCCCGAGAAAAAGGCCCCGGAACGCAGGAAAGCCCCGCACCAGATGGTGCGGGGCTTTCCCACAATGATTGTTCGGCGGCGTCCTACTCTCCCACAGGGTCCCCCCTGCAGTACCATCGGCGCTGAAAGGCTTAGCTTCCGGGTTCGGAATGTAACCGGGCGTTTCCCTAACGCTATGACCACCGAAACACTATGAAGTTGAACTCCAGCCAGATACTTGGCGAGTTCGTTACTTCAGAACAAACACAGTGGACGCGAGCAACTGAGGACAAGCCCTCGGCCTATTAGTACCGGTCAGCTCCACCCATTACTGGGCTTCCACATCCGGCCTATCAACCCAGTCGTCTACTGGGAGCCTTACCCTCTCAAGGAGGTGGGAATACTCATCTCGAAGCAGGCTTCCCGCTTAGATGCTTTCAGCGGTTATCCCTCCCGAACGTAGCCAACCAGCCATGCCCTTGGCAGGACAACTGGCACACCAGAGGTTCGTCCGTCCCGGTCCTCTCGTACTAGGGACAGCCCTTCTCAATATTCCTACGCGCACAGAGGATAGGGACCGAACTGTCTCACGACGTTCTAAACCCAGCTCGCGTACCGCTTTAATGGGCGAACAGCCCAACCCTTGGGACCGACTCCAGCCCCAGGATGCGACGAGCCGACATCGAGGTGCCAAACCATCCCGTCGATATGGACTCTTGGGGAAGATCAGCCTGTTATCCCCGGGGTACCTTTTATCCGTTGAGCGACGGCGCTTCCACAAGCCACCGCCGGATCACTAGTCCCGACTTTCGTCCCTGCTCGACCCGTCGGTCTCACAGTCAAGCTCCCTTGTGCACTTACACTCAACACCTGATTGCCAACCAGGCTGAGGGAACCTTTGGGCGCCTCCGTTACCCTTTGGGAGGCAACCGCCCCAGTTAAACTACCCATCAGACACTGTCCCTGATCCGGATCACGGACCGAGGTTAGACATCCAGCACGACCAGAGTGGTATTTCAACGACGACTCCACAACCACTGGCGTGGCCGCTTCACAGTCTCCCACCTATCCTACACAAGCCGAACCGAACACCAATATCAAACTGTAGTAAAGGTCCCGGGGTCTTTCCGTCCTTCTGCGCGAAACGAGCATCTTTACTCGTAGTGCAATTTCACCGGGCCTATGGTTGAGACAGTCGAGAAGTCGTTACGCCATTCGTGCAGGTCGGAACTTACCCGACAAGGAATTTCGCTACCTTAGGATGGTTATAGTTACCACCGCCGTTTACTGGCGCTTAAGTTCTCAGCTTCGCAACCCCGAAAGGTCACTAACCGGTCCCCTTAACGTTCCAGCACCGGGCAGGCGTCAGTCCGTATACATCGCCTTACGGCTTCGCACGGACCTGTGTTTTTAGTAAACAGTCGCTTCTCGCTGGTCTCTGCGGCCACCCCCAGCTCAGACAGCAAGTGTCATCACCGGTGATGGCCCCCCTTCTCCCGAAGTTACGGGGGCATTTTGCCGAGTTCCTTAACCATAGTTCACCCGAACGCCTCGGTATTCTCTACCTGACCACCTGAGTCGGTTTAGGGTACGGGCCGCCATGAAACTCGCTAGAGGCTTTTCTCGACAGCATAGGATCATCCACTTCACCACAATCGGCTCGGCATCAGGTCTCAGCCTTAACGTGTGACGGATTTGCCTACCACACGGCCTACACCCTTACCCCGGGACAACCACCGCCCGGGCTGGACTACCTTCCTGCGTCACCCCATCGCTTACCTACTACCACCTTGGTTCGCCGGCTCCACCACTTTCCATTCCCCGAAGGGTCCGGAACGGCTTCACGGGCTTAGCATTAATGGGCTCGATATTGGGCGTTTCAAAGCGGGTACCGGAATATCAACCGGTTGTCCATCGACTACGCCTGTCGGCCTCGCCTTAGGTCCCGACTTACCCTGGGCAGATCAGCTTGACCCAGGAACCCTTAGTCAATCGGCGCACACGTTTCTCACGTGTGTATCGCTACTCATGCCTGCATTCTCACTCGTGAACCGTCCACAACTCGCTTCCGCGGCTGCTTCACCCGGCACACGACGCTCCCCTACCCATCACAGTCCCCGTTGGGGGTATGTACTGCAATGACACGACTTCGGCGGTACGCTTGAGCCCCGCTACATTGTCGGCGCGGAATCACTTGACCAGTGAGCTATTACGCACTCTTTCAAGGGTGGCTGCTTCTAAGCCAACCTCCTGGTTGTCTCTGCGACTCCACATCCTTTCCCACTTAGCGTACGCTTAGGGGCCTTAGTCGATGCTCTGGGCTGTTTCCCTCTCGACCATGGAGCTTATCCCCCACAGTCTCACTGCCGTGCTCTCACTTACCGGCATTCGGAGTTTGGCTAAGGTCAGTAACCCGGTAGGGCCCATCGCCTATCCAGTGCTCTACCTCCGGCAAGAAACACACGACGCTGCACCTAAATGCATTTCGGGGAGAACCAGCTATCACGGAGTTTGATTGGCCTTTCACCCCTAACCACAGGTCATCCCCCAGGTTTTCAACCCTGGTGGGTTCGGTCCTCCACGAAGTCTTACCTCCGCTTCAACCTGCCCATGGCTAGATCACTCCGCTTCGGGTCTTGAGCGTGCTACTGAACCGCCCTGTTCGGACTCGCTTTCGCTACGGCTTCCCCACACGGGTTAACCTCGCAACACACCGCAAACTCGCAGGCTCATTCTTCAAAAGGCACGCAGTCACGAGACACAAGCAAGCTTGTGTCCGACGCTCCCACGGCTTGTAGGCACACGGTTTCAGGTACTATTTCACTCCGCTCCCGCGGTACTTTTCACCATTCCCTCACGGTACTATCCGCTATCGGTCACCAGGGAATATTTAGGCTTAGCGGGTGGTCCCGCCAGATTCACACGGGATTTCTCGGGCCCCGTGCTACTTGGGAAATACTCAAGCGAGCCGTACAGATTTCGTCTACGGGGGTCTTACCCTCTACGCCGGACCTTTCGCATGTCCTTCGACTATCCATACGGTTTCTGACTCGCCGACCAGCCGGCAGACTGATCAAGAGAACTCCCACAACCCCGCATGCGCAACCCCTGCCGGGTATCACACGCATACGGTTTGGCCTCATCCGGTTTCGCTCGCCACTACTCCCGGAATCACGGTTGTTTTCTCTTCCTGAGGGTACTGAGATGTTTCACTTCCCCTCGTTCCCTCCACACTGCCTATGTGTTCAGCAGTGGGTGACAGCCCATGACGACTGCCGGGTTTCCCCATTCGGAAACCCCCGGATCAAAGCCTGGTTGACGGCTCCCCGGGGACTATCGCGGCCTCCCACGTCCTTCATCGGTTCCTGGTGCCAAGGCATCCACCGTGCGCCCTTAAAAACTTGGCCACAGATGCTCGCGTCCACTGTGCAGTTCTCAAGCAACGACCAGCCACCCATCACACACCGAAACTCGGTGCTTCACTGGGGCCGGCATCGCGAAGATACAACCTTGCGGCCGTACCCTCAGATACCCAACAACGTGCCAGGCGTGACCTTCTCGGTTCGTCCGGTGTTCCACGCCGAAGCAGTACTTACCGGAGACTCTGAAGAATCACGCCAACTAATCAACGTTCCACCCATGAGCTGACCGTGCAGAACGTTTGCCTGCAATCGGTACTGTGCTCCTTAGAAAGGAGGTGATCCAGCCGCACCTTCCGGTACGGCTACCTTGTTACGACTTCGTCCCAATCGCTGGTCCCACCTTCGACAGCTCCCTCCCCGAGGGGTTGGGCCACCGGCTTCGGGTGTTACCGACTTTCGTGACGTGACGGGCGGTGTGTACAAGGCCCGGGAACGTATTCACCGCAGCAATGCTGATCTGCGATTACTAGCAACTCCGACTTCATGGGGTCGAGTTGCAGACCCCAATCCGAACTGAGACCGGCTTTTTGAGATTCGCTCCGCCTCGCGGCATCGCAGCTCTTTGTACCGGCCATTGTAGCACGTGTGCAGCCCAAGACATAAGGGGCATGATGACTTGACGTCGTCCCCACCTTCCTCCGAGTTGACCCCGGCGGTCTCCTGTGAGTCCCCATCACCCCGAAGGGCATGCTGGCAACACAGGACAAGGGTTGCGCTCGTTGCGGGACTTAACCCAACATCTCACGACACGAGCTGACGACAGCCATGCACCACCTGTATACCGACCACAAGGGGGGCACCATCTCTGGCGCTTTCCGGTATATGTCAAGCCTTGGTAAGGTTCTTCGCGTTGCGTCGAATTAAGCCACATGCTCCGCTGCTTGTGCGGGCCCCCGTCAATTCCTTTGAGTTTTAGCCTTGCGGCCGTACTCCCCAGGCGGGGAACTTAATGCGTTAGCTGCGGCACCGACGACGTGGAATGTCGCCAACACCTAGTTCCCAACGTTTACGGCGTGGACTACCAGGGTATCTAATCCTGTTCGCTCCCCACGCTTTCGCTCCTCAGCGTCAGTAATGGCCCAGAGATCCGCCTTCGCCACCGGTGTTCCTCCTGATATCTGCGCATTTCACCGCTACACCAGGAATTCCGATCTCCCCTACCACACTCTAGCCTGCCCGTATCGGATGCAGACCCGGGGTTAAGCCCCGGGCTTTCACACCCGACGTGACAAGCCGCCTACGAGCTCTTTACGCCCAATAATTCCGGACAACGCTTGCGCCCTACGTATTACCGCGGCTGCTGGCACGTAGTTAGCCGGCGCTTCTTCTGCAGGTACCGTCACTTTCGCTTCTTCCCTGCTGAAAGAGGTTTACAACCCGAAGGCCGTCATCCCTCACGCGGCGTCGCTGCATCAGGCTTTCGCCCATTGTGCAATATTCCCCACTGCTGCCTCCCGTAGGAGTCTGGGCCGTGTCTCAGTCCCAGTGTGGCCGGTCGCCCTCTCAGGCCGGCTACCCGTCGTCGCCTTGGTGGGCCGTTACCCCACCAACAAGCTGATAGGCCGCGGGCTCATCCTTCACCGCCGGAGCTTTCCAGTCCAGAAGATGCCTCCTGAACTCGTATCCGGTATTAGACCCCGTTTCCAGGGCTTGTCCCAGAGTGAAGGGCAGATTGCCCACGTGTTACTCACCCGTTCGCCACTAATCCACCCCGAAGGGCTTCATCGTTCGACTTGCATGTGTTAAGCACGCCGCCAGCGTTCGTCCTGAGCCAGGATCAAACTCTCCGTGAATGTTTACCGGATATCCGGTCACACTCGCGTTGAGCGGGACAGACGAGCCGGAATAAGGCCCGCTGTCCACAGCGTCCTCGCTGTGTCATCGCCACCCCCCGAAGAGGATGGACTTTTCAAAGGAACCTCGACCAACCGGAACCGGCTGGACGGGGTATCAACTAATCTGGCGTTGATTTTTGGCACGCTGTTGAGTTCTCAAGGTGCGGACGCTTCCTTCGATCCCGTTTCCGGGCCCTCCGGGCGCTTCCTTCGTTTCTGACTCTATCAGACCCTTTCGGTGTCCGATTCCCCGTCGGAAGGGGATTTCGTCTTTCCGGCTATTGGGCCGTTCCGACGAGTGAGACTTTAGCGGATTCCCCGCCCCCGGTGCGAATCGGGGGCCGCGTCCAGAATTCGAACACGGATTCCTCATTTCGCGAGAACAACACAGGAAGACAGAACGGGACGACGAATCGAAACCGTCAGGCTTTGTGGTTCTTGCGGAATGGCCGTCCGGGGCCGGCCTGGGCCGGTGCTCACGTCGGACAGCTCGGAGGACATTACGGATCGGACGCGGCCGTGTCAACCCCCGTCCCGCAGGTGGCTCCTGCGGGACTCCGACGTGGGGTGTGCCGGGGGTGGGGGTCAGGCGGGGGTCGGGGTCGGGTGGGTCTGCATGTCGACGGTGGTGTCGGCGGCGGCGGTGACCACGGGGTCGTGGGTGGCGACGACGGTGACGCAGGCGCGGTCGTGGGTGGCGCGGGCGATGAGGGCGGTGAGGTCGTGGGCGCGGGTGCGGTCGACGGCGGCGGTGGGTTCGTCGACGAGGAGGAGCTCCGGTTCGAGGAGGAGGGCCCGGGCCAGGGCGATGCGCTGGCGTTCGCCGCCGGAGAGCTGGTCGGGACGGTGGGCCAGCCGGTGTTCCAGTCCGACCTCGGTGAGCAGCTCCCGGATCCTGGCGCGCAGGGTGCGGGGCCTGCGGCCGGTGAGGGAGGCCGCGGCGAGGAGCTGCTCCTCTGCGGTGAGGCCGGTCAGGAGGTTGCCGCTCTGGAACACGTAGCCGATGCGCTCGCGGCGGGCGCGGGCCCGTTCGCGGTCGGTGAGGGCGGCGAGGTCGGTGCCGTTCAGGAGGACCCGGCCCTCGTCGGGGCGGAGCAGGGCGCCGGCGACGGCGAGCAGGGTGGACTTTCCGGAGCCGGAAGGGCCCACGAGTGCGGTGAGGGCGCCGGGGCTGAAGGTGGCGTCGAGTCCGGACAGGGCGGTGGTGCGGGAGTCGCCCCGGCCCAGCGTGACGGTGACGTCGTGGAGGTGGAGGCTCATCGGGCGGCTCCCAGCATGGTCATCGGGTCGACGGTGGTGACGCGCCGCAGGGTGAGGGCGGAGCCCGCGAGGCCGACCAGGGCCACCGCGGCCATGGTGGTCGCGAGGGTGCTCGCGGGGAGGCTGAAGGGGACCTGTTCGCCGACGAGCAGGCCGACCGCCGAGGCGAGGGCAGCGCCGACGGCGGTGCCGGTGACGACGACCACGGCCGCCTGGGCGAGGGTGTGGCCGAGCAGGCGGCGGCGGGAGGCGCCCATGGCGCGCAGCAGGGCGAGCTCGGGGGTGCGCTGGACGGTCCACACGGCGAAGAAGGCGCCGACGACCAGGGGGGCGATGAGGAAGAGGAAGGTCTGGATGGACGTCATCGTGAGGCGTTCCCCGTCGTAGCCGGGGGCTGCCGCGAATGCCTCCTCCAGGGGGACGGTCGTGGTGCCGTGGCGGTGGTCGGCGGCGGCGAGCTCAACCGTGCCGGTGTCCGCGGGAAGCCTCAGCGCCATGGCGCTGTACTGGGCCGGCAGGTCGGCGGGGAGGTCCTTCGCGCCGGGGACGGTGAAGCGGATGCGGCGCCAGGTGTCGGTGGTGACGTAGGCGACGGGGACGTGGCCGTAGGAGGAGCGGCCGGTGGTGCCGACGACGTCGAGGGTGATCCCGAGGCGGTCGACGGTCAGGGTGTCGCCGACGCGGACGCCTTCGTTCACGAGCTGGCGCGAGACGACGACGCCGTTCGGCGCGGCGCCGTCGAGGGGGGTGCCGGTGTCGGTGGCGGGGGCGGCGAAGGCGCCGGGGTCGACGCCGAAGGCGGCGAGGTCCACCTCGACGCCGCGGCCGGTGGTGCCGCGGGTGAGGGAGACGCCGAGCGGGGTGGCCTCGGTGTGGTCCTCCCCGCTCCAGCCGGAGGCGGTGCGGTCGTCGATCAGGCCGCGGGCGAACTGGTCGGAGTCCGAGCCGGCGGCGAAGGCGATGTGTGTCGCGGGGAGTCTGCGCAGGGCGGAGACGGTGTCGTCCCCGAGTCCGGTCGTGAAGCCGGAGACGATGCCGACGAGGGCGGCGACGAGCACGACGACGCTGCCCATCAGCAGGAAGCGGCCCCGGGCCGCTTTCAACTCCAGCAGGGCGAGGAGCATGGCGTTCTCTCCAAAGATAGGGACAGGGCGTCCCCAAGATAGAAGATGGCGACGCAGCGTCCCCAAGTGGGGTGGTGGGTGGGCGCCTAGACTGGGCCGGTGCCCAAGATCCACGCCGCCACGGTCGCCGATCACCGCTCCCAGCAGCGTGCCGCGCTCCTCGACGCGGCGCGGGAGCTGCTCGCGGAGGGCGACGCGTCACGGGTGACGTTCGCGGAGGTGGCGCGCCGCACCGGTCTCGCCCGCAACAGCGTCTACAAGTACTTCCCCGACCGGCGCCACCTCCTGACCGAGGTGGTCCGCGAGGCGGCTCCGCGCTGGACCGAGCGGATCCGCGCCGCGCTCGCCGCCGCCGGGGACTCCCCCGAGGAGCGGGTGGCCGCCCATGTCACCGCCCAGCTCGAAATGGTCCGCGACGGGGAGCACCGCGTCGCCCGGGCCACCGCCGACGCGCAGGACGCAGCGGCCCTGCGCGAGGGGGCCGACGCGGCCCACCGGGCCCTTCTCGATCCACTCGTCGCCGCCCTCCGCGAGCTCGGCGACGACGCTCCCCTGCTGACCGCCCGGCTGCTCCAGGGCTTCGTCAACGCCGCCACCAGCGCCCTGGAGTCGGGGGGCGACTACGACGCGGTGTCCCGGCGTGCCGTGCGGCTCGCCGTCGCGGCGCTGCGGGGCCTCGACACGGAGGCGTGACCCGCCGCCTGCACGGGAGGGGGTGGTGTCAGTCCGGGGTGTCGGGGGTGAGGGGGCGGCCCGGGGCCACCAGGCCCGACTCGTACGCCAGCACCACGGCCTGGGCCCGGCTGTTCAGGTCCAGTTTCGCCATGGTGCGGTTGAGGTGGGTCTTCACCGTGGCCTCGGAGATGAAGAGGCGTTCCGCGATCTCGGCGTTGGACCTGCCGGTGCCGGTCAGGCGCAGCACCTCCGTCTCGCGGGCCGTGAGCTGGTCGATCTCCGGCCGCCGGGCGGCGGGGCCGTCGGGCGCGGGCGCCCGGGTGAACGCCTCCACCAGCCGCCGCGTCACGCTCGGTGCGAAGAGGGTGTCGCCGCCCGCGACGGCGGTCACCGCGGCGAGCAGGCGCTGCGGTCCGGTGTCCTTGAGGACGAAGCCGCTCGCGCCGGCCCGGAGCGCCCGGTAGACGTATTCGTCGAGGTCGAAGGTGGTCAGCATCAGGATCCTCGGCGGCGGGTCGGCGGTGTCCGCGAGGACCACGTCGGGCCGGGAGCGCGCCGCCTCGGTGACGGCTTCCGTGCCGTCCGCCGCCTCCCCCACGACGGTCATGCCGTCGGCGGCCCTCAGCAGGCCGACGATGCCGGCGCGGATGAGGTACTGGTCGTCGACCACGAGCACCCGGATCGTCATGGCGGACCGCTCCCCTTCCCTCGTCTCAGCCTCCGGCCGCCGTCTCCCCCGCCGGGGTGGAGGGGGCCGGCAGCACCAGCCGTACCTGAAAGCCCCCTTCGGGGCGCGGGCCGGTCGTCACGGCGCCGCCGTAGAGCTTCGCGCGTTCGCGCATGCCGATCAAGCCGTGGCCGCCTCCGGTGGGGATCCGGGCGGGGTCCGGGCCGGGGCCGTCGTCCGTGACGTCCACCAGGAGCCGGTGCGGCCGGTAGCGCACGCGTACCACCGCGGCGGCCGGGCGGGCGTGCTTGAGGACGTTGGTGAGGGCCTCCTGGACCACGCGGTACGCGCACAGCTCCACGCCGGGCGGCAGGGTGCGGGGGCGGCCCTCCACGAGGAGGTCGACGGGCACCCCGCCGGCGCGCATGCGGGCGGCCATCTCCTCCAGGCCGCTCAGGGTGGGCATCGGGGCGTAGGGCTCGGGGTCGTACGGCTCCGGGGCGTGCGTCTCGGGGGTGCGGTCGCCCGTGCGCAGGAGGGTCAGCATGCGGCGCATCTCCTCCAGGGCTTCGCTGGAGGTGTCGGCGATGGTGCCGAGGGACTTGCGCGCGGTGCCGGGGTCGGTGTCGAAGACGTAGTCGGCCAGGCCCGCCTGCACGGAGATCACCGAGATGTGGTGGGCGATCACGTCGTGCAGTTCGCGGGCGATCCGGGCCTGTTCCTCGGCGACCGCCCGGCGCGCCTTGGCGTCGCGTTCCTCCTGGAGCTGGGCGGCGAGTTCGGCCAGTCGCTCGCCGCGGCGTTCGGACTCGCGCGCGGACTGGCCGAATCTCACCAGGACCGCCGGGACGACGAGGGCCAGGGCGGCGGCCGCCGCCACCGAGCCGTCGGGGGCCGCGAACCCCGAGTACAGCCAGATCGCGCCGAGTGCCGCTGCGGTGGCGGCGGCCGTGCGCAGGGGGCGGGTGGACGCGACGGTGTAGAGGGCGAGCTGGGCCGCGAGGCTGTTGACCACCGGCCAGTGGCCGAGCGCGATGTAGGGCGTCCAGACGGCGAAGACGGCTCCGGCCACCGCGACGGGGTGCCGGCGCCGCAGGCACAGGGGCAGGTGGGCGGCGAGCGTCAGCAGGCCGCCCGTGACGCCCAGGGGCGGGTATCCCTCGCCGGTGTCCTGGCGGCCCAGGAGCAGCGCGCAGGCCAGGACGGCGGCGGCGATGCCGGTGTCCGCGACCAGGGGGGATCTGGGGATCGGGGTCCTGGCCGGTCTTCGGGGCCGTGGGCGCTGACGCTGCATCGGCGCAGCCTAGCGGCGGGGTGCCGGGCGGGCGTCAACCGTGCGCGGTACGCGGGGAGGTGGGGGCGGCGGAGAGGAACCGGGCCTGTTCCGGGGCCGGTTGCGCGGAGTGTTTCCGGCCATGTCGGGGGTGGCGTGTACCGCCAGGGTTTACCCCGGCTCCACCGGCGGGTTGACGTCGGGAGGCGCGGCTTCCGCGTAGCTTCGGAGGCATCTCTCCGGTGGTCCGCCGCCGGGGAACGGGGGGTGCTGGGCCGTTCCGCACCGCTGGATCCGGGTCGCCGGAGCCTGCGGCCGGGGCGGCCCAGCGCGCGTGTCCGGGGGCGCGTTCCGGACAGGGTGCTCCGCCGTTAGCCGGACGTCAGCGAGACGTCAGGGGTGCGGGTCAGGGTAGGGGGGACCACACCAGGAGGCATCCATGCGACGACGCATCTTTCTCAAGGGGACCCTGATGGGGGCGGCCACGGCCGCCGTCCCGCTGTCGGTCCTGTCCGCGGGGGCGGCCTCCGCGGCCGGGACCGTGACCGTGAGCAGCATCTCCGCGCTCCAGAGCGCGATCGACGCCGCCGTGCCGGGCGACCGGATCGTCCTCGCCGACGGCACCTACGCCGTCCCGTCGGCCGGCATCCGCGTGTCCGGCAAGAACGGGACGAGCAGCGCCCCGATCACGATCGTCTCCGCCAGCCGCGGCGGGGCCGTGCTCACCGGGTCGGTGAGCTTCCTCCTCTCGGCCTCCAGCAACATCACGATCAGCGGTTTCGCCTTCCGGCAGAGCAGCACGCTCGCCGTCCCCGCGGACTGCGCCCGCATCCGGCTGACCCGCAACGACTTCAAGCTCGCCGACACCACCGGGCTCGACTGGGTGACGGTGCGGGGCGACGACGCCAAGATCGACCGGAACTACTTCCACCACCGGACCTCGCAGGGCATCTTCCTCGTGGTCGACGGTCCGGGGGCCACGGCCATGGCGCAGCGGACCCACATCTTCCGCAACTACTTCGCCGACCACTCCTACAGCGGCGACAACGGCGGCGAGGCGATCCGGCTCGGCGTCAGCCAGCGGGCCCTGTCCACCGCCGACGCCCTCGTGGAGTACAACCTCTTCGAGCGCTGCGACGGGGACCCCGAGGCGATCTCGGTGAAGTCGTCCGGCAACACCGTGCGCTACAACACGCTCCGCGACGGCAGGGGCGGCATCGTGCTGCGGCACGGCAACGGCACCACCGTCGCGGGCAACCACGTACTCGGCGGCGAGAACGGCGTGCGGCTGTACGGCAACGACCACCTCGTGGTGAACAACCACATCTCCGGGACGACCTCCCGGGGCATCGTCATCGGCAGCGGCACGACCCGCGACCACGACGCGGGCGAGACGACGGAGGAGCGGCGCGGGAACGACGCCTGCGACCGGGCCGTCATCGTCCACAACACCCTGGTCGGCAACTCCGCCACGATCTCGGGCGAGAGCCGGACCTACGAGCCGCGCGACGTGACCGTCGCCGACAACATCCTCGTCGGGTCCAGCGGCAGCCTGGTGAACCTGGGCACCACCAGCGGTTTCGTCTGGCAGGGCAACATCCTCTGGGGTTCGGCCGCCAACGGCACCATCCCGGCGGGCGGTTTCCGGCGCGTCGACCCGCTGCTCCGCAAGGACGCCGACGGGGTGTACCGCCTGACCGCCGGCAGCCCGGCGATCGACTCGGCCGTCTCCACGGCGGCCGTGGTGACCGAGGACGCGGACGGACACGCCCGCGGCTCCGCCCGGGACGTCGGTGCCGACGAGTACTCCGCCCTGGCGCCGGTCCGCGCCCCGCTGACGACGGCGGACGTGGGTCCGAACGCGGCCTGAGGCGGGGTACGGCCTCCGGTGCGGGCGGCCCCGGTGCGGGGCGGGCGCGTCCCGCACCGGGGTCAGCCGCGTACGTGCAGGCCGAAGCCCGTGCGGCCCGCGGGCTCCAGGCCCTCCTTCAGGTGGAGCGACGGGATCTCGTAGTCGCCGGCGTTCTGGCGGCGGAACGGGATCGGTTCGGTGGTCTCCAGGGTGAGCAGGCGCCGCCGCCACGCCTCGGCGACGTCCGCGTACCCGTCCTCGTCCATCCGGTCGGCGCCGTACACGACGAACGGCGGCAGCGGCTCGATGCCCGGGTGGTAGAGGATGCCGTGGTGGATGGGGAACAGCAGGTCCTCGATGGGGCCGTTGATCCCGCGGGCGGCGTAGTGCGACTCCGGGCCGCCGGCGGTCACCGACAGGAGGGCCCGCCGGCCCGCGAGGGTGCCCTCGCCGAAGCGGTCGCCGTACCGGGTGGCGCTGTGCTCGCCGACGCCGTACGCGAAGTGGTGGGTGAAGACCCGGTCCACCCAGCCCTTGAGGATCGCGGGCATCGTGTACCACCACAGGGGGAACTGGAGGACGATCGTGTCGGCCCACAGCAGCTTCTCCTGCTCGGCGCGGACGTCCGGGGTGAGCGTCCCGGCGTCGAAGGCGCGGCCGGAGTCCCGGGCGACCTTCAGCGGGGAGGACGCCTCGGGGCCGTAGTCCCCGGCGTCGACGACGGCCTTCCAGCCCATCGCGTACAGGTCGCTCACCCGCACCTCGTGCCCCGCCCCCTCCAGGGTGGACACCGCGAGGTCCTTCAGGGCGCCGTTGAGCGAGTTCGGTTCCGGGTGGGCGTGGACGATCAGCGTCTTCATGGGGTGTTCCTCGGGGCAGGGGTCTCGGATCGGACGCGGTCGATCCTGCGCCGTTCGGCGGCCGTCGTTCAGGGGCGCCGTTTCCGTCGGACGGCGGTTCCTGGTACCGGCAGGGCCACCCTCGGACGCGCCCCCGGAGCGATACTGGGAGGCATGGACGATCTCGCGGGCTTCCTGCGGACCCGGCGCGCCCGGGTCGATCCGGCGGCCGTCGGCATCCCGGCCGACAGCCGCCGCCGGGTCGAGGGGCTGCGCCGCGAGGAGGTCGCGCACCTGTCGGGGGTCAGCGTCGACTACTACGTGCGGCTGGAGCAGGGGCGCGCGACCCAGCCCTCCGAGCAGGTGCTCGACGCGCTCGCCCGGGTCCTCGGGCTCGACGGGACCGAACAGGGGCACCTGCGCCGGCTCGCCCGGCAGCGCCGCCGTCCGGCGAAGGCGCCGGGCGGGCGGGTCCGGCCGGAGCTGCTGCGCGTCCTCGGCCTGGTCTCCGGCGCGCCCGCGCTGATCATGGACCACCGGCTGGACGTGCTAGCCGGGAACCGGCTCGCGGAGCTCCTCCTCGGCCGGTCGCTGCCGGGGCTGAACACGGCCCGGCACATCTTCCTGGAGGAGGCCGAGCGGGGGCTCTACGCGGACTGGGAGCAGTGCACCCTCGACGTGGTCGGGCACCTGCGGCTGGCCGCGGGCAAGTATCCCGACGACCCCCGGCTGGCCTCGCTCATCGGCGAACTGGCGATGGGCAGCGAGCGCTTCCGCCGTCTGTGGGCCCGCGCGGACGTGCGCGCCCGCACCCACGGGCGCAAGGCGTACCGGCATCCGCTGGTCGGGCTGCTGGAACTGCACCAGGAGAACTTCGCGCTGCCCGACGCGCCGGGCAGGGAGCTGCTGGTGCTGTCCGCCGCGCCGGGCAGTCCCGCCGAGGACGGGCTGCGGCTGCTCGCGGACCTGGGCGCGGAGAACGGCGGGGCGCGGGCCCCGGTGCGGGACCGGGTCGTCGAGTAGCGGCGGCGGGCAGGGGCGTCGAGCGGTGCGGCCGTCGCGCCGTCACGCCTTTCGGCCTATGCCCGGGGCATCGCTTTCCGGCAAAACCCCTTCACTCCCTTCGCTGTTGGTGTCTAGTGGGAGGCGTCAGATCAACCCCCCGCCGTGGACGCGAAGTCCGGCCGGGGCAGTCGGGAAACAAGGGAGCACGTACAGATGATGAGTGTGGAGACGTCGCTGAAAGAGGCGATGACCTCGATCGAGGGCAGCGTCGGGGTCGCGCTGGTCGACTACACGAGCGGGATGGCGCTCGGCACGCTCGGCGGGGGCAAGGATCTCGACCTGACCGTCGCGGCGGCCGGCAACACCGACGTGATCCGGGCGAAGATACGCGCCATGGAGATGCTGGGCCTCAACGACGGCATCGAGGACGTCCTGATCACCCTGGACACCCAGTACCACCTCATCCGGCTGCTCAAGGGGCGCGGCGGGAACGGCCTGTTCCTCTACGTGGTCCTGGACAAGGAGAGGTCCAACCTGGCCATGGCCCGGCACCAGCTCAAGCGCATCGAAGCGGAGCTGGAGCTGTAGTCGTCCTCCTTCGTCCCGGCTCCGCACGCCCTCGACTTGAAGAAGTCTTCAACTCGTCACATCCGAAAGTGATCACTTGAGGGTGTGCGGGGGCCGGGAGACGGGAGAATGACCGCGGCCGTGGAACGAGGAACCGGCAGGTCCGGCCGGCGGCGTCCAGGCGGATCGATCCGGGTGGGAGTGTTGTCGTATGCAGGTGCCGCTTTACCAGGCCAAGGCGGAGTTCTTCCGCATGCTCGGGCACCCCGTCCGGATCCGCGTCCTGGAACTGCTCCAGGGCGGCCCCCGTCCCGTGCGCGAACTGCTCAAGGACATCGAGATCGAGCCGTCCAGCCTGTCCCAGCAGCTCGCGGTGCTGCGCCGGTCCGGCATCGTGATCTCGATCCGCGACGGCTCCACGGTCAGCTACGCCCTCGCGGGCGGTGACGTGGCGGACCTCCTGAAGGCGGCCCGCCGCATCCTCACCGAACTGCTGGCGGGGCAGAGCGAACTCCTCGCGGAACTGCGGCACGCGGAGGCGTCGCAGGACGTCCGGGCCGTGTCCTCGGACGCCTAGGGCCTGTCCGGCGACCGGCGCCGGATCAGACCGGGTCGTTCGGCGCGTGCGGTCCGCGTGCGGCCGGGGCCCTGAAGGTGACGCCGTAGTGGGTCCGGAGGCGTTTGAGCTCCCAGTGGGCCACGGCCGTGACCGAGGCGGGGCCGCCCAGGACGGCGCAGAGCTGGACGGGGAGGGGGCCCGGCGGCAGGCCGGAGGCCGCCAGGTTGACGGCGGCCAGCTCCCAGACCAGGACGCCGGTGATCAGGGCGGGGAGGCCGGAGTGGACCCGGGAGATCCCGAAGACGGACGGGACCAGGGTCAGGGAGGCGAAGACCACGAAGAACAGCGCCCAGACCACCGGCGCCAGCATGGCGAGCATGAGCAGCGGTCCGAGCGTCACGGACGAGGTGTACTCCGCGTTCACGAACACCACGCCCACGAAGAGCAGCGGCACGGCGGTGAAGGCGCCGAAGTAGCGGAGCGCCGCGCGGCCCGAGAAGGCGAGGCCGGACCGCATGCCGGGGCGCGCGGCCGGAGGCGCCAGGCGGAAGACCACCAGCACGACCAGCGGCGCCGTGAGGAGCAGCAGCCACGGGGTCGTCGTGACCCGGAGGAAGTACTGCTCCTGGAGGTCCGAGAAGGTCTGCTCCGCCCCGTAGGCGACGAGGATCAGGCCGCTCGCCACGAGCGCGGCCCAGGCCCTGGCGTCCTGCACGCGCTTCATGAACGGGTCCACCACGCGGGGATAGGCGTGGCCCGGGAACACCTGGTGGGCCTTCCGGCACGCCGTGCGGGCCAGCGGATAGACGGTGAGCAGCAGGAGCAGGGGCCAGAGGCAGAACAGCAGCAGCGCCCAGACGCACCCGCCGAGGCGCACCCGTCCCAGCAGCTCCCGGGAGGTGGGCCAGTCGCCCTCGCGGAAGCGTTCCCAGCGCGGGCGGGGCGGGGTGTGGGGGGAGTACGGCGAGCGGGGCGCGTACGGGGGGCGGGAAGGTTGCGGCGGGACGCCCGGTCCCCAGGTCGGTGCGGCGTACGGGTTGTTCGGGCTCCCGTCGCGCCGTCGGTTCCGGTGAGAGCCGTGGCCGTTTCCGTAACCCTGCCCGGAGGCATACGGGTTCCGTCCCCCATCGGTCACGCTTGAGCCCCTTTTCGTCCGCGCCGTTCCGTCGGTGGGTGTCGTTCCTCCGGAAGGTCCGGGAGGGGTGACCGGACGGTTCTACCATCCCGTCCGGATCGCCGGCCGGGGCGGCGGCGGGGTGCGGCTGCCATGCTGGGGCCATGAGTGCTGAGCAGCCGGCCGTCCTTCCCCTGCTGGTGGTGGACGGCGCCAATGTCGTGGGGTCGGTGCCGGACGGGTGGTGGCGTGACCGGCGCGGGGCGGCGGAGCGGTTGCGGGACCGGCTCGCGGCGGTCGGCGGGCCGGTGGACGGGCCGTTCCCGGGGCCGTACGAGATCGTCCTGGTCGTGGAGGGGCGGGCCCGGGGCGTCGCGTCGGTGCCCGGCGTGCGGGTCGAGGAGGCGCCGGGCAGCGGCGACGACCTGATCGCCGAGCTGGCCCGGGCCGCGCGGGGGCGGCCGTGTCTGGTGGTGACCGCCGACCGCGAGCTGCGGCGGCGGGTGGAGGAGACGGGGGCCCTGTGCGTGGGGCCGCGCGGGCTTCCGCCGGCGCCCGCCTGAGATCCGGGAGAGGGGGGATTCAGCCAAGGAAGAAAGAAACCGGACAGGAAAAATAAAAAAGCGATCGTCGTACAACCCTGTGCGGACGCTGTGAGTCACCTTGGGCGATCACCGTCTCGTGATCGGACTTTCGAGGAGACCATCATCACCGCCATCCGCAAGACCCTCACCGCCACCGCAGTCGTCGGCGCCGTCCTGGTGGGTTCGGCCGCCTGTGGCACGGTGGAGCAGCTGTCCGCAGGAAAGAAGCTGGACCAGGCCTTCGAGAAGCTGAGCAAGGAGAAGTCGGTCTCCTTCGAACTGGCCCTCGACGCCGACGCCGAGACGCTCAAGCAGCTGGACTCCGGCACGGACCCGGAGCCCGGCGAGGAGATCCCGGACGAGGCCGCCGACCTGATCGCCGGCGCGAAGATCAACGTCACGATGACCTCGAAGAAGCCGATCTCCGAGTCCGGGGAGAAGGACTTCGTCGGCATCGCCATGAAGGTCGACACGCCGAAGGGCGACCTCGTCGAGTACCGGGTCATCGGCGACTACGCCTACCTCCGCTCCGACGCCAAGGCGATCGGCGAGGCCATGGGCTCCCCCATGCCGCCCGCCGACGAGCTGCCGGCCGAGGCCGGGGCCCTGAAGAACCTCCTCAAGGGCGAGTGGGTCAAGTTCGACATCAAGGCGATGCAGAAGGCCGGCGAGGAGATGGCCGCGGACGCCGAGGCGTCGCCCGAGCCGTCGCTGGACCCCAAGACGCAGAAGAAGCTCCTGGAGTCGCTGCGGAAGGTCATCGCCCGGGACGTCGAGTTCGCGACGGCCGGCGGGAAGGACGGCACCGAGCACATCACCGCCACGGCGCCGTTCCGCACCCTGATCACGGACCTCTTCGACGAGATCCGCCCGCTCGCCAAGGACCTGCCGCCCGGCATGGACCTGCCGTCGAACAGCGACCTGAAGGACGCCCCGGCCACCAAGGTCACGGCCGACTTCACGCTCAAGAACGGCGATCTGGCCGAGGTGTACATCGACCTCGCCAAGCTGACCGAGAACGCGAAGATCAAGAAGTTCGGCCTCTCCCTGAAGATGAGCGAGGGCGTCGAGCCCGTCGCCCCGGCCGGCGCCGCCGAGCTGGACATGGAGGAGCTCATGAGCGGCTTCGGCTCCGCCATGGGCGAGGACGAGGGCTTCGGGGACGAGGGCTTCGAGGAGGGCGCCGGCTTCGAGGAGGACGGCTTCACCGAGTCCACCGGTGACGGCGACGGCAGCTTCTCCGCCGAGGCCATCGGCTAGGCCGGGCACGGCAGGACGAGGGGGGCTCCGGTCGGAGCCCGCCGGAAAAGCGGATGCGGGCGTCTCCTCCCGCTGTCGGCTCTCCCGGCATGAAGCGCGCCCCTTTCGCCGTCGCGACGACGACGCCGGAGAGTGTCCCGGCGCGCTGGCCCATGTCTCAGTCCGAAGCCCCGGGGCGAGTGCCCCGGGGCTTCGTGCTGCCGGCGGTCGCTCCCCCGGCCGTGGGACGAGGAGGCCGCCACGTGACCGGATCGCCGGACGGGCGATGAGTTTCCGGGGCGGGGACGGTCATACCGGTGTCGAGAACGAAGCAAGAGGAACAGCGGCCCCACCAGAGCCGCGAGGAAGGCCCGTCATGACCGACACGCTCGCCACTCCCCTTCAGACCACCGCCACCACCGCCACCGCCCCGTGCGTGTCGTGAGCCGCCCTCGGCGGGGTGGTGGCGGGGCCGCTGTTCCTGGCGGTGGGCGTCGCCCAGGGCCTCGCGCGGGACGGGTTCTCCTCCACCCGGAACGCGATCAGCCGGCTCGCCCTCGGCGAGGCGGGCTGGATCCGGACGGTCGACTTCCTGCTCGCCGGAGTGCTGTTGACGGGTGCGGCGGTGGGGCTGCGGAAGGTGCTGCGGGGCGGGCCCGGCGGGACCTGGGGGCCGGTGCTGGTCGGGGTGTTCGGCGTGTCGTTCTGGGTGGCGGCGGGCTTCCCCGCCGACGCCGGGGCGGGGTTCCCGGCCGGTGCCGCCGAGGAGACGGTGATGAGCGGGCACGGGACGGTCGGCCACCTGGCGCTGTGCGCGGCGTTCGTCGTCCTGGCGCGGGCGTTCGCCGCGCGGGGACTGCGGGGCTGGGCCGTCGCCTGCCGGATCGTTCCGGCGTTCGTCCTCGCCGGGTTCATGGCGTCGGCCGCCTCCGCCCTGGCGTTCACCCCCGCCGCGGGGCTCGGGCTGCTGTGGCCGGCCCTGGTGACGGCCCGGCCGGCCGGCGGCACGACGGCGAACCGGTAGCGGTCCCCCGGCCCTCGGGGCACCATGGACCCCATCAAGATCATTTCGATGGTCGTGCGGCCGCCCGGCCGCACCCCTGCACAACGGAGACACCTCATGACCGACGCCGTGAAGGGCCCCGCCAGCTACTTCCCCTCCATCGAGAAGAAGTACGGCCGGCCGATCGCCGAATGGCAGGAGGCCATCCGCTCCTCGCCGCTCACCAAGCACATGGAGCTCGTCGGCTGGCTCAAGTCCGAGCACGGCCTCGGACACGGCCACGCCAACGCCCTCGTCGCCCACACCCTCGCCGAGGACAAGGCCGCGGGCGGCGTGTGACGGGGCGGGGGCGGGGACCGGACGCGGGGGCGGGGGACGCGGGACGGGGTGCCGACGGGGGCGCGGTCCCGGTCGGCGCGGGGTCTCGGCGGGGTGGCCCGTGTCGTGCGCGGTGCGGGCGCACGGGGGCTTCGGGCGGCTCGATTGTCAGTGGTGGGTGAGACGGTTTTCCCATCGAGCCGGCCGGGACACCGCGCCGGCGGAGACGGGGAGTTGACTGTGTCCGGAAACCAGAACTACATCAATCACGTCGCGCTCGTCCTGGACGCGAGCTCGTCCATGTCGCACCTGAGGGGCAAGGTCGTCGAGGTCGCCGACCAGCAGATCGCGTACCTCGCGCGCCGGTCGCGGGAGCTGGACCAGGAGACGCGGGTCACGGTGTACGTGTTCGCGGACAAGGTGGAGTGCGTCATCTACGACAAGGACGTGCTGCGGATGCCGTCCCTGAAGGAGCTGTACCGGGTCGGGGGGATGACCTCGCTGCTGGCGGCGGCGCTGAAGTCGCAGCGGGAGCTCGCGCAGACCGCCCAGCTGTACGGCGACCACAGCTTCCTCACCTTCGTGCTGACCGACGGGCAGGAGAACGCCAGCCACCGCTGCCCGGACGCCCCCTCGAAGAAGCCGGCCGCACTGGTGGAGGCGGTGTCCCGGATGATCGAGACGCAGGACGACAACTGGACGCTGGCCGTCCTGGTGCCGGACCAGATGGGCCGGCGCGAGGCGATGAACTGCGGCTTCCCCAAGGACAACGTGGCCATCTGGGACGCCACGAGCACCCGGGGCCTCGAAGAGGCCGCGCAGGTCATCCAGCAGGCCACCGAGAAGTTCATGGTGGGCCGCACCAAGGGCATCCGGGGTTCCCGGGCGGTGTTCTCCACGGGGGCCGACGCGGTCAACAAGGAGACCATCGAGGCGGCCGGCCTCACCCCGGTGGACCCGGCCGGCTACCACCTGATCCCCGTGTCCCGGGACGTGGCGATCCGCGAGTGGGTCACCGAGTCCGGGCACACGTACCGCACCGGCGGCGCGTTCTACCAGCTGAGCAAGTCGGAGAAGATCCAGGCGCGGAAGCGGATCGCGGTGCTGGAGAAGAAGACGGACCGGGTGTACGCGGGGCCCGAGGCCCGGGCCCTGCTCGGCCTGCCCGACGAGGAGGTCCGCGTCAAGCCCGACCAGAACGCCGACTTCACCATCTTCGTGCAGAGCACCAGCGTCAACCGCAAGCTCGTGTCGAACACCCGCCTGCTGCTGATGAACTGACCTTCCGAGGGGTCTGCCCCGGGCCGTCGCCCGGTCCGTCGCCCGGGCCGCCGTCCTGTCCGTTCCCCGGGCCGCCGTGCCTTCCGTTCCCCGGGCCTCCGTGCCTTCCGTTCCCCGGTCCGCTTCCCGGCGGCCGTCACCGCTCGGCGGTGGCGCCCGTCGGGCGGGCCGGGGCCGGGTCGTACTCCGGCAGGGCGATGTCGCCGGCCTTGGCGAACTGGGCGGCCATCAGGTTCCGCATCGGCCAGCGGGTCATGGAACGCATGGAGAAGTCCCGCAGGCGGATGCCGAGGCGGCCGGACGGGGCGTAGCCCGCGGCGCCGCCGGGCGGCAGTTCCTGGGCCTGGGTCACGTAGGGGCGCATCACCGTGTCGTAGCGGCGGAAGGCGGGCGCGTGGGCGCCGCCGGCGGCGGCGAGCTCACCGGCGAGGACGTAGGCGCCGACCAGGGCGAGGCTGGTGCCGAGGCCGGTCAGCGGGGTCGCGCAGTAGCCGGCGTCGCCGAGCAGCGCCACGCGGCCGCGCGACCAGCTGTCGAGCCGCACCTGCGCCATGGAGTCGAGGAAGAAGTCCGGGGCGGTGCGCATCGCCCGCAGCAGGCGCGGGGTCTCCCAGCCCGCGGCGGCGAAGCGGCGGGCGACGATCTCCTTCTGGGCGGCGGCGTCCCGGCGGTCGTAGGAGAGCGGCTCCGAGCGGAAGCTGAAGCCTGCCTTGATCTCGCCGGGGAGGCGGCCGGGACGGGCGGAGGCGACGAGCCCGCCGGGGGCGTTGTGCATCAGGTACCAGCCGTCGAGGTCCAGATCCTCCTCGAAGGCCGTGAACCAGGCCGTGTAGAGGCCGAGGGGGTGGGTGTGGTCCCGCTCCGGTCCGAAGGCCAGGGCGCGCACGACGGAGTGCGTCCCGTCCGCTCCGACGACCAGCGCGAACCTGCGCGGCGCGGCCTTCTCGAAGGTGACGAGGACCGCGTCCGGGTCCGTCTCCTGGTCGATGCCGGTGACGGTGTCGTCGAAGAGGTACTCCGTGTCGGGCAGCGTCGCCTCGTACAGGAGGTGGGCGAGGTCGCCGCGGAGGATCTCGATCTCGGAGACGATGCCCTCGCCGCCGAAACTGTCGGCGGGGACGCGGGCGGTGACCCGGCCCGCCCTGTCGACGAGGGCGAGGCCCCGCTGGTCGACGGTGAGGGCCTTGGCCCGGTTCATCAGGCCCATGCGCTCGATCACGGTGCGGCCGGCGCCGCGGAGGTCGACGGTCTGCCCGCCCGGGCGGGGCTCGGGGGCGCGCTCCACGATCGTGACCGCGAAGCCCCGCTTGCGTAGCCAGTACGCCAGCGCGGTCCCTGCGATGCCTGCGCCGCTGATGAGGATCTCGTTGTTCGTCATGCACTGAACGTACGCCGTACGCAGGGTAGTGCGCAAGCACTAAATACAGCGTTCTGCTGTACTGTTGGCAGTTCGCGCACTAGTGCAATGCGGTGTTGGCGCACTGGCGCGCGGGGATTCCCGCCCGTCAGGGCTAGGATGACGGGCATCCAGGTGCACTAGTGCGGAGGAGTGTCGGTGGGCGAGAAATCAGTGCCTCGGTACAGCCGGATCGTCGCCGAGCTGCGAGGGCGGATCGAGACGGGGGAGCTGGCGCCGGGCGACCGCGTGCCGTCGACCCGGGAGATCACCCGGCAGTGGGGCGTCGCCATGGCGACCGCGACCAAGGTGCTGACCGAGCTGCGCCACGAGGGCCTGGTCCGCGCCGTCCCCGGCGTCGGCACGGTCGTGGCGACCACGGCGTCCCGCCCGGCGCGGACGGCCCGCCCGGCCGTGGCACAGGGGCGGGAGCCGGGGGCGGCGGGGGCGGATTCACGGGCCGGGTCGGGACCGGAGTCGGGGTCGCGGTCAGGACCGGGGTCGCGGTCAGGGCCGGAGTCGGGACCGGTGATGCGGTCGGCCCCGAGGACGGGGGCCGGGCAGGGGGACGGGGCGGAACCGGGGGCGCTGACGCTCGGGCGGATCGTGGAGGCGGCCGTCGCGGTCGCCGACGGGGAGGGGCTGGCGGCCCTGTCGATGCGGCGGGTCGCGGCCGAGCTGGGGGTGGCGACGATGTCGCTCTACCGGCACGTCGCCGACAAGGACGACCTGCTGGTGCGGATGATGGACACGGTCATCGCCGGGCATCCGCTGCCCGCGGCACCGCCCCCGGGCTGGCGCGAACCGCTCGAACTGGCGGCCCGGCAGCTCTGGGGCGTGTTCCGGGCCCACCCCTGGCTGGCGCCGGCCCTGTCGATGACCCGGCCGCAGCTGATCACCTCCGCCCTCTCGTACAGCGAGTGGGGACTGTCCGCCCTGCACCGGAACGGGCTCGACCTCCAGACGGCCTTCACCGCGCACCTCATGCTGCTCAACTACATCCGCGGCCTCGCCGTCAACCTGGAGGCGGAGCGGGAGGCGGAGGCCCAGAGCGGGCTCGACAGCGAGGAGTGGATGGACACCCAGGAGCCCGAGGTCGTGGCGTCCTTCGGCGAGGGGCCCTACCCCATGCTCGCCCTCCTCGCGGAGCGCGGGTACGACTTCGGCCTCGACGACCTCTTCGAGTTCGGGCTCCAGAGGCTCCTCGACGGCCTCGCGCCGCTCCTCGGCGGGGCCTCCCCGTCCTGACCACCGTCCTCCGGACCGGACCTCGGCCCGGTCCGGTCCGGCCCGGACGCGGTCAGGCGGACGGGGCCTCGGGGGCGGCGGTCCGCTCCCGGCCGAGCTCCCGCAGGACCCGGTCGCGCAGCAGCTCGTACTCCGCCTGGAGCCTGGACCACTGGGTCACGGGCGGGCGGGGCACGACGACGCCCTCGGTGACGGTCTCCTCCGGGCCGAACTGCTCGCGGGTGAGGTCGACCTCGACACCCGCGCCCAGACGGTTCCACCAGTGGTAGTCGACGCGCCGCCCGCCGACGTGCACCTCGCCCCGGAGCAGCTCGCCGCCCAGGAGGTCGTTGAGCACCATGGCGGTGACCCCGCACTGGTCCCGGGCCGGATTGTCCTCGGTCCAGTGCGCGCGGAACTCGGGGGTGCAGGTCTCGGCGCTCCAGCTGCCGCGCACGGCCCGTTCGATGTCGGAGAGAAGGAAGGGCGTCATGGACGCGATCCTGCCGGACGCCACTGACAACGGAGGGCGGCCGGCCACCGTACGACGGCGGGGGCGGGGCAGGGCGGGAGAAGGTGGTGGGGTGGGCGCGGGAAGGCAGGGGGTGGCGCGGGAAGACGGTGGGGCGGGCACGGAAGAGGGCGGCCCGGGGCCCCTTCCGCCCCGGACCGCCCGGTCCCGTTTCACCTTCGACGGGCCGCCCGCCGAGCTCCCCCGCCCGCGCGGGGACGGCCCGTCGTGATCCGCCGCCGGTACGGTGGCCGGTGGCGGAGCTGTGGTTCGCCCCCGGCCGGGGAGGATCACCGGCCGTGCGGGGCGTTCGGTCCGTCAGAGGCGGGCGTGGGTCCCGCCGCCGGACGGATGGTGGATCCGGCGCCACGAGACGGCGTCGCGGGTGTTCGGGCCGTACGCCCCGCCGGCCGCCGAGGCCGTGGGGGCCGTGACGACCAGGCCCGCGGGGACGGCCGCGGCCGCTCCCGTGGCGGCGATCGTGCGCTTCATGCCCGGTGTTCTCCGTTTCCTGTGCACGGGTGACACGTGCGGGCCGGGCCCGCGGTCCGCACCGCGTGCGGCGGGCCCCGCTCGCTTGATCACCATCCTGCCGAGCGGTGAGAACAAGCCACTAACATCCCCATAACAAGGTGCGTCGTCCCCCGGAAGGGAAGAAGGAGGGGGCGACGGAAAGACCCTGGCCTGCCATGGGGCGGGCCGGGGGCGGGCCTTGGGGCGAGGTGGTCGGGGCGGTCCCGGCCGGGGCCTCTTCGCGGGAGGGCGGAGCCGGGTGGACGACGACGAGGTGCGTGCGCGTTTCGACGGCGGCGGACGGGTCGAACTGCGGCCGGGCAACCGGCTCACGACGGCCGGCAGAGAGCGGATCGAAGCCATCGCCCATGCGCTCGGCTACCGGCCGGCCGGCGTCGAGAACCTCGGTTTCCTCTACGGCGTCAAGCTCGTCTACGAGCGCGACGACGGTCCCCCGGCCCGCCGCCGCAACGAACTCGCCGTCGCCCGGCTCCGCGCCGGCGGCCCCCTCCTCCTGGGCGTGGAACCGCCCGTCCCGCCGCCCCCGCTCCCGCCTCCGCCGGCGGTTCCGCCCCCGGGGCGTCCGCCTCGGCGGGGCGGGGGCGGGCTCCCGTCGGAGCCTCCGCCGCCGCCTCCGCCGCCGCCTCCGGCGGCGCGGCCGCCCGGGCCCCGCGTCCCGCCCCCGCCGGCCTTCCCGCCTCCTCCGCCGCCCCCGCCGGCCGTCCTCCGGACGCGCGGGGACTGAGCGAGGACCGGGCGGCGGTGTTCCGCGTCTACCGGGAGAGGAGTTCCTGGCGGAGGGCGTCCAGGACCTGGGCCGCTTCCGGGAGTTCGGCCTTGCGGCAGCGGGCCGCCGCGGTGGTGAGGCGGGCGATGGCCTCGTTCGTCCGGTCCAGGCCGTTGCCCTCGATCAGGGCCGCGACGCGGACGGCCTCGGCGCGGGCCAACTCGCCCTGCGGGCCGCCCTCCTCGTGGGCGGCGACGGCCGCCTCGGCCTGGGGCAGGGCCTCTTCGTAGCGATCGGCCTCCGCGAGGACCCTGGCCCGGCGGTAGTGGATCTCGCCGCGCTCGTACCAGACGGCGAAGCCGTCCTCGTCGGCCGGCAGGGCGGCGAGGACCGCGTCGGCGCGGTCCAGGTGCGCGAGGGCCGCGTCCGTCCCCTCGGCGCCCCGGGCCCGCATGGTGAGGCGGGCGAACTCCCGCATCATCAGGGCGATCATGGGCGGGTTCGGGGCCTCGGCGTGGGCGGCGACGGCGCGTTCGTACGCCGTGTCCGCGGCCTCCCAGTGGTCGGCGGTGGCCAGGGCGGTCGCCGCCTCCGACGCCACGAGGGTGAGGACGGCCCGGTCCTCCTGCGGCCAGCCGGCGACGGTGTCCGCGAGGGCCAGGAACTCCCGGGCGGCGGGCAGGTGTTCCTCCAGGTCGCGCAGGCCCCGGGCGAAGGTGAGACGGGCCTGGGCGAGCATCCGTTCGTCGACGCCGGCCGTGGCGTCGTCGGCGAGGACGGACTCCAGGACGGCGACGGCGTCGGCGGGCTGACCGGAGCGGGACAGCACGTCGGCGAGCCGGAGCCGGGCCTGCGTGGCCTCGCCGGGGTCCCCCGCCTGGTCGAACCGCGCGGCGGCCTCGGACAGGTGGCGGACCGCGCCGGAGAAGTCCCCGAGGTGCGCGGATGCCTGGCCGAGCAGCAGGTACGTCGGGGCGAGCGCGAAGGAGGCGTCGTCGTGCGCGACGGCGTCGGCGATCGCGCCGTGGAGGAGGTCGACCGCCTCCTGCGGCTCGTCCCGGGCGAGGAGGACCTGCGCGAGGAGGGCGCGCGGGCGCGGACGGCGCCAGGGCCGCCCGGCGGTCTCCAGGTCCTGGAGGGCCGCGCGGAGCTCCCGCTCGGCTCCGGTCAGGTCGCCGCCGCGCCCCATGACGTCCGCGCGGAACTGGCGGGCGTTGGCGCTCTGGTGCGGGAAGCCGAGGCGCTCGGCCTCCGTCAGGAGGGTCCCGGCACGCTCCTCGAACCGGCCCGCGAGGTCGAGGCCGGCGTCTGCGTCTGGATCGGCATCGGCATCGGATTCCGCGGCCTCGACCAGCTCCTGGTAGGCGGCGAAGGTGTCGGCGTAGCGGACGGAGAGGTACGCCAGGGTCCGCTCGGTCCTCAGGTCGGCGCCGAACACCGCCTCCGCGTCACCCAGCGACGCGCCGTCGAAGGGCACCTCGGCGAGCAGCTTCTCCGTCTCCCCCATCACGGCGTCGAGCGCGGCGCGGACCTCGGCGCGGTCCAGGCCGCCGGTGCCCGACCCCGCTCCACCGCTCTCCTCGTCCTCCCCGTCCCGAGCTCCCGGGCGGGTCGTCCAGGCGAGGGCGCGGGCGCGGGCGGAAAGGGCGTGCCAGGGCATGCGGAGCCGTTCGTACCCCTCGACGGCGGCGGCGAGTTCGGCGGCGGACGCCTTGTGGCGGTCGTCCAGCCAGAGCTCCTGGGCCCGGTGCTCGGCGAGTTCGGCCCGGAGGAGCTCCTCGGGGCCGAGCTCGTCCGCGTACGCCTCGAAGTCCGGGGCCGTGGTCTCCGCGAGCCGTTCGCCGATCCGGTCCCAGAGCCGGGAGTCGCCGGGGTGGCCGTCGCGGCCCATGCGGCGGGCCTCCCGCACGAGGGCGGTGAAGTCGTCGGGGACCTCCGTGCGGGCGGTGGCCGGGGCGGCGGACGCGGGGGCCGGGGTCGCGGGGCGGGCGACGGCGGCGGCGGCGGTGCGCAGGCCGAGCGGCAGCGGCTCGTCGAGCAGGGGGCGGCGGGCGAGCCGGGCACGGCGGCGGTCGCCGACGGCACTCGTGCCGTTGCGGGCGTCGAAGGCGGCGGCGAGCGGCCCGGCCTCGGCGCGGACGTGGGCGAGGAGTTCCGCCGCCGTCCAGGAGCGGCCGGGCGGACCGGCCACGGCGGTGTCCTCGTGGCCGGTCCCGGCGAGCCGGGCGAGGAGCACCTCGACGCCGGTGAGGAAGCCGAGGCGGTCGAGCGGGGCGCCCGTCGCCTCGAAGAGGGACCGGTTCTCCGCGAGGATCTCCAAGCCGCGGCCCTCGTTGCGGGAGAGGGCGCAGAACTCCAGGTGGAGGCCGACCTCGTCCTGCATGCCGGTGTTGCCGCGCACCTTGCGGTAGCCGGTGAGGTGGTGGGAGCGGGCCTCGTCGGTGCGGCCGGTGCGCAGCAGCGGGAGCAGGGCGCGCGCCTGGCTCATCTGCGGTTCCTCGCTGCACCCCTGCTCGCCGGTGAGGACGGGCCGCCAGGCGTCGAGCGCGGCGGCGTCGTCGCCCTCGGCGACCCGGTGCCAGGCGAGGTGCCGGGTCTCGCACGCCTCGCAGTCGCTGAGGTCGGTGCGGGGGCGGGTGGCCCAGAGGTCGTACGCGTCGGCGACGCCGGTGCCGGTGTGGTGCGCGAGGTGGTAGCGCATGGCGGCGACGGGCTGGACGCCGTGGCCCGCGGCCTCGTACCGGGCGCGCATCTGGTCGATCCAGCCGCCGATCGCGGTCAGCGGGATGTCGGGCACCTGGAGGAGGGAGGTCGTCACCCACTTGAAGCGCCAGAAGACCTGGTGGGCCTCGTAGGGGCTGAAGGAGTCGGGGGCGGTGTCCCACAGCTTCAGGATGCGGGCGAAGGCGACCGGTGACTTGCGCTGCTCGCCGGTGAACTCGTACGCCGTCATCAGTTCGAGGAGCGCGGTGACGAGGACGTCGGGCTGCTCGAAGGCCTCGGCGGCCTCGACGAGTTCCTCGGCGATGACGGTGCGGGGCAGGCCGTGGGGGCGCTCGTGGTTCTCGCGGAGCGCCTCGACGACGGCCTCGGGGGTGTCCAGCATCTCTACAGTTCCTTCCGGGGCGCGGAGTCGTCGGTGCCGGGGCCCGCCGTGGCGGGGTGGTGCATGGCGTGGGTGAGGAGGCCGATGAAGGCCCGGTTGAGCAGGGCGCTCTCGCTCGCGCGCAGCGGGCGGCGGCTGAGCAGCAGCGCCTGGCCGTAGAGGGCTTCGGCGGTGGTGACGGCGAGGCCGCGCTCGCCGATCGTGAGGGCCTGGCGGACCAGCGGGTTGAGGTGGTTGAGGACGAGCTGGGCGCGCGGGGTGTCGTTCCGGAGGGAGCCGAGGATGTCGGCCCACAGGCCGTCGCTCTCGGCGGCGAGGCTCGACCGGGTGCGCTCGTGCCGGGCGTCGCGGTTGTCGAGGAGCAGCGCGGGCGCGGTGACGGGCTGGAAGTCGCGCAGGACGACGTCGCAGTCGTGGACGCCGATCGTCTCGCGGGCGACGGCGAGGAAGGCGGCGGCGCGGAGTTCGGCGCTCGGGTCGACGGCGTCGAGGTGGGCGGTGACGGTGGCCGGGTCGAGGTCGGTGACGGACGTGCCGGGGCGGATCTCGGGGAGCCGGTGGACGAGGTCGCGGTCGTAGGTGTAGCCGCCGTTGACGACGCCGAGTCCGGCGGCCGCGGCGATGGGCGCGACCTGGCGGAACTCCTCGACGCTGCGGGTCACGAGGAGGGTCGGGTGGGTCCGCGCGAACTCCTCCAGGGTGACGTTGCCGTCGGTGGTCTCGAACGGCAGCCAGGGCAGCACGATCCGCAGCAGCTCGTCGTCGTGGCGGGCGAGCGCCTTGACCGCGAGGTGGTGGATGTCGATGAAGCGGTGCAGGAGGGCGGGGTCGCTGGCGGCGAGCCCGGTGAGCCAGTCGCGGATCCGGTCGCCGAGGGCGTCCCGTACGGCGGACAGGGCGCCGTCCTCGTAGAGCGACTCGCGGGAGGCGGTCGGCCGGAGGCTGGTGGTGTCGACGACGCAGCGCACGAAGAACGCCCACTCGGGGAGCAGTTCGGGTGCCTGGTCGGTGAGCAGCATGCCCTTGAGGTGGACGCGGTGTCCGGCGCGCCGGCCGGGGCTGACGGCGGTCGGCAGGACGTAGGCGACGCCGCGCAGTCCGGCGGCCGGCAGGTCCAGTTCGATCGTGTCGAGCGGGGTGAAGTCGAAGAGTTCCCGGCAGTACGCGGTGTACGCCTCGCGCTTGGCCAGCGGGGAGCGGTGCGTCCTCGCCCACGGCGGCGCCTCGTCGACGCGGTGGGTCTCGCCGCGCGGGCCGACGACGGTGACCTCGTGGCGCAGCAGCCCGCCGTAGTGCCGGGCGAGGGAGACGACCCGCTCGGGGGTCGTCCACTCGGCGGTGTCGGCGCGCGGGACGAGCCGCACGGTGGTGCCGGGTTCGGGGAGGGTCCCGGAGGGCAGGGTGCGGATGGTGTAGCGGCCGTCGGAGTGGCCGCGCCATTCGACGGTGGGCGCGGCCGGGTCGGCGGCGGACCGGCTCAGGACGGTGATCTCGTCGGCGACGACGAAGCAGGCGAGCAGGCCGATGCCGAACTGGCCGATGAACTCGCCGCGGGCCGCGTCGAGGCCGGCCCCGTCCAGCGCCCCGTCGGCGGTCCGCTTGGAACTGCGGCCGATGGTGGCGAGGAAGCGGTGCACGTCGGCCTCGGACAGGCCGATGCCGGTGTCCGTGACGGTCAGGGTCTCCCCGGCCCGCACGGTGATGGTCCCGGGCGCGCCGGGTTCGAGGGCCTGTCGGGCGGTGAGGGCGTCGACGGCGTTCTGGAGCAGTTCGCGCAGGTAGACGCGGGGGCTGGAGTAGAGGTGGTGGGAGAGCAGGTCGACCAGGCCGCGCAGGTCGACCTGGAAGGTGTGGGAGGTCTCTGAGTGGGACACCTGGGGCAGTCCTTCGATGAGGGGCGGGGTGCGGAAGGAGTACGGGGACGGGTGCGGGCACAGGTACGGGTGCGGATGCGGGTGCCTGTACGGGGACGGGCGCTGGTCGGCGGCGGGGCGGCGCTCCCGGGCTCCCGGGCTCTTCGCGGACGCGGGTACGGGTGTGGGTGCGGGCATGGGCGTGGACGTGGGTACCGGGCGGGCCCGTACGGCCTCGGAGCCGTACGGGTGCCTCGTACCGGGTCTCGTACCAGGACCGGCGGCCGGCACCGCCTGTCGGAGCCGTCGGCCGGGACCGGCGCCTTTCGGCCGGGGTCAGCGCCCGGCGCGGGCGCGGTGCTCCGTGTAGGCGCGGACGGGGTCGGAGCCGTCGAGGTAGTTCCAGGGGAACTCGGTGACCCGGCCCTCCGTGGCGCGGAAGCACTCCCGGGCGGAGGCGGTGTCGCCCGCCAGGGAGAACGCCATGGCGAAGGTGTTGTGGAGCGGGAGCAGGCCGGGTCCGCCGGCGAAGTCCGGGTGCCGGTACGTGTGGTCGGCGGCCTCGTTCAGGGCGGCGACCACCTGGGGCTGCCGGATGTAGCGGGCGTCCGGGCCGGAGTCGAGGGCGAGCCAGTGCTCCAGGTGCGCGAGGGCGACGAGCTGGCCGAGGGGCGTCCCGCCGGGCGCGCCGAAGGCCGCCTCGCGGGCGAAGGCGTGCATCTCCTCGTGGGAGCCGCCCCACTTCTCGCAGACCTGCTGCAACTGCTGCTGGTGCGCCCCCAGGTGGTGCGGGTCCCGGCGCACCGCCGCCTCGAAGCGGCGCCGTGCCGTCTCCTGCCCGACCTGGAGCCCGCGGCCGGTGATCTGGAGGCCGTACCAGGGCGAGATCCACTCCGGCTCGCGCTCGGCGACCTCGTAGAGCCAGGTCTCGGCCGTGTCGAGCCGCTCGTGGAAGATCCGGAACTGCTCGCGGGACACGTGCTTGGCGCTGGCCGCCGTCCGTGCCTCCCAGGCCCAGCCGATGTGCCGGACGGCCGCCGCGAGGCGCGGCAGCGGGGCGTCCGGCTCCGCCGCCGTCGCCTCGGCGAGCCACCGCTCCGCTCCGGCGACGTCCCCCACCGCCCACAGCAGACCGGTCCGGTCCTCGCTCTCGGGACGCGCTTCGAGCACCTCCCGCACGGTCGCCCAGTCCGCCGCCTCGGCGGCCTCGCGGACCCTCCGGACGTCCGGGTCCCCCGCGTCCGCGTCGATGCGCGCCGCGGGCCTGCCCGTCCATTTACCCAGCGTGGTCCCCAGATTCCGGAGCAACGCCATGTCCCCACCCCTTGCCGTGTTCACACGGGGCGGCTGATGATCTCCCCGCCCGTGGGTGTAGTGACTATCACGTGCGACCGACAATCGCACTCCCGTATGAGCCGGGACCGGGTCAGGCCGCGACGCGGATCCAGGTGTCTCCCGCGCGGAGCCACAGGAAGCCGTCGCGGCCCTGGGCGCAGCGGAGGACCACCCTCCCCGGCACCCGGATCCTCCGACGCTCCGTCACGGTCCAGGTGGAGCCGTGCAGTTCGGCGCGGGTGAGGTCGACGGCGCGCCTGCCGTGGACGCGGCGGGTGAGCACGGCCCGGGTCCCCCGGACCGCGAAGCCGTCCGGCTGGTGGACGGGGCTGGGCCAGGTGGTCACCTCTCCGGTGGGCGGGTCGATCTGCGTCAGGAAGGTGCCCGCGCCCCTCCGTCCGCCGCCCGAGTACCAGACCGCCCACACCCGGTCGCCCTCGGTCGCGGCCGTGCAGCCCTGCAGGGGGATCGCGGGGAGCCGCCCCCGCGGGCCCCACACGGCGCCGCCCCGGTCGTCCCAGCCCGCCAGGCCGGCGCCCGACTCGGGGTGGCCGCCGTAGACGCCCTCGTCCCCGTGGACGGTCCAGATCCCTCCCCGGCGGTCGGTGGTCAGCGCGGCGATGTCGTCGCCGACGCAGAACTCCCGCTCGGGGACCCCCTCCGGCGAGAACACCGTGGCGTTGGGCGCCCACACGCCGTCGGCGCCGGGGAACGTACGGCCTCCGGCCAGCAGGAACCGTCCGTCCGGCAGCACGGCCAGGTGACCGGGCCGCACCTGGACGTCCGCCAGGGGGAGACGGTGCTCCCCGCCCCGCCCGGAGACCGTGACCAGTTCGGCGTCGAAGGGGGTGCGGGGGCTCCGGCCGGGCCAGCCCTTGACGTGGCGGGCGCGGGTCAGGTGCCGCCGGTGGACCAGGAGGACCGCGAGCTCCCCCGCGGGGCCCGCGGTCCACCACAGCGCCCGGCGCCCCCGGGCGGCGTCGGCGAGGGGGAGCCGCCACGCCCGGCGGAACGTGGGGACGGGGAAGGGGGCGGAGGGGTTTCCGTCGTCAGGGAGGGCGTCGGGAAGGGGTGGGGTCACCGGCGCATGATGCCGACCCGGACCGCTCCGGCGCCACGGGGAATCCGGCCCGGCGGCACAGCGGGGCCTTCCGTCAGGGGCGGCCGGCTCCTCGGAGACGCGCCCGGCGTGGGGGCCGGCCCGGCGGCGGACCCGCCTGGGGTCCGCAGGCGGCCGCCGCCCCGCACCGGCTGCCGGCCACCCGCGCACGGCGCCGAACCGCCCTTCTCCGCAAGCCGCTCACGGTCGCAGGACCGGGAAGGGGGGCCCCGTCCAGAGGGTCCGGGCGGGGAGGGGGGCGGGGGCGGGCGGATGGTCCGCCGGCTGGTCGTCGGGGGCCGCCGCACCGCCACCTGGTGCGCGAGCGAGCGCAACTGGCCCGAGGCCCTGGCCGTCCTGGGCCTGTCCGTGCCGGTGTCGATCGCCGGTGTCGCCCTCTTCGCCCTCGGCACGCCGAGCGGCCGGATGAGCGCCCACGCCGAGGCGGTGCGCGAACTCGACAGGCACGCCACCGCCTCGGACGCGTGAGCCGCGGGACGGCTCAGCAGGACCAGGTGTGGGAGCGGAGGAAGGTCCCGGAGCCGGGGAGGTTCGTCCTGCCGCCCTGGCGGAGGCAGAAGACCTTCGTGCCGCCGAGGTCGACGGCCGTGTACGCGGACACCGACGCGCCGGAGAGGCCGTGGTTGTAGGCGGACCGGACGCGGGTGCGGGGCGACCAGCTACAGCGGCTGGTGCCGTTGTTCCAGTCCGGGTCGTCGCCGCTCCAGGCGCAGACCGAGCCGGTTCCGTTGCTCCCGCTGTAGACGCAGAAGGATCCGTCGTTGCAGTTCCAGGCGGCGGGCGCGGTGGGCGCCGCGGCCGCGGGGGCCGTGGGGGCGAGCAGCACGCTCGCGGTGAGCACGGCGGCGCCCGCCGCGGCGAGACGCAGTCGGGTCGGGGTCCGTCCCATGTCGCCACTCCTGTCGTCGGCCCGCCCGGGGAGGGCGGGGCGTGGAAGATCACGGATCGAACCCTGCCCGGGGACGGCCGTGGCGGGGCAGGTCGCACGCGGCGCGGTGCGGGGGCGTGCGGGTGCGGGAGCGGATCTCCGCTTCGCCTCCTCCCGGCGCGAACCGTTCGCCGCGGTGGCGAGTCCACGCCGACGGAGGGCGCCGCGGGTCGGAGCCGTACGGAAAGCGGAGCGGGAGAGGGCGGGGCGCGCCCGGCTCGGGGACGGGGGTGCCGGGGCCGCCGCCGGTGTCCAGGCGGTCTCCCCGGCGGGTGGCCTTTCCGGCCTGACGGAAGCACACGGTGCCGGGCCGGACCGGCCCCTCCCGTCCCCGAGCCGGGCGCGGTCAGCCGTCCTTCCGGGCGATGAGCTGGAAGAGGCGCGCGGTGTGCATGTAGGGGTGACGGTCGGTCAGGGCGAGTTCGAGGCTTTCGAGTTCGGCGTAGAAGGCGGGCTCGTACTTGCGGGCGTCGTCGACGAGGTAGTCGCAGACGCTGCGGACGCCGTAGTGGCGCACGTCCCGGCAGCCCAGGCCGGTCAGGTGGCGGGTGACCTCCTCGGCCGTGTGCAGCGTCAGCGTCGAGCCGAACATCCGCGTCCCCGCCCGGTCGGAGTCGAGCGCGGCCACCGCCGCGGGCAGGTCCGTCTCGCGTACGGCGACGGTCAGCGGCTGCGAGTGCCGGTTCAGGGCCATCACCGAGAACAGGCCGTCCGGGCGCAGCGGGGCGAGGGCCGCGCCGAGCGTGTGCCGGGCGTCGTCCGCGTACGCGAGGAGGTTGTGGCACAGCACCACGTCGAACCCGCCGCCGGCGAGCCCGGCGGGGAGCCGGTCCACGTCGGCCTCGACGCAGTCGACGAGGTCCGCCAGACCGGCCTCCCGGGCGCGCCCGGCCGCCGCTTCGAGCATGGCGGGGGCGAGGTCGACGATCGTCACGTGGTGGCCGCGGGCCGCCAGCCGCACGGCGTCGCCGCCGTCCCCGCCGGCCAGGTCGAGGACGCGCAGCGGCCCGTCGGAGAGCGCCTCGCAGTGGCGCACCAGGTTGGCCTCGGCGATCGCGTAGCGCAGACGGCCCCAGGGCGCCTCCTGCCACTCCTTCCACACGGACATGGCCCGGCCGAACTTCTGCGCCGGGTCGGGCACTTCGGGAGCTTCGGTGGTCTTGGGGGGCTTGGGGGTTTCCGGCACCCGGGGGGTTTTCGGGGCCGTCGGGGCCCCGGGGGCCGTCGGGACTTCGCGTGCTTCGGCTGCTCCGGACATCCGGTGACGATAACCGCCGCCGGTGTGCTCCGGCCCCGCCCGGGGAGGGGCGACGGTTCCAGGACCGGCGCCCGACGCACGACCGGCGCGCGCTTCCCGGGCCCGGTGCCGCCCCCGGCCCGGAGAGGGCCGCACCGGCACGGGAGGCGGGGACGAATCCGGGGCGTCGTCCTCCGGGACCCGGACGGGTGCCTGCTGGTCCTGTCCGCCCGGGACCGGCCCGGCCGGTGGCTCCGCGCTCCCACGGGACGCGGGCGTAATTCGTTTGACCCCGTAGTCGATCACCGCTGCACTGGGGCGGGGGTGCCGCGGCGCGCGGCGCCCGTCCACGGGGAGGCAGAAACAGCATGGAGATCCGTCCCACGACCGAGAAGGACCTCGACGTCTTCGTCGACACCCTTCACACCGCGTTCGGACGTTTCCCGGAGACCGCGGCCGAGGACGGCAGCGGGGTCTGGTGGTCGGCGTTCGAGATGGACCGCGGTCTGGTCGCCGTGACGGCGGACGGGCGGACCGTCGGGACCGCCGCCGCGTACTCCTTCGAGCTCACCCTCCCCGGCGGGGCCGTCGTCCCGGCGCCCGGCGTGACCGCCGTCGGCGTCGTGCCCTCGCACCGGCGCCGGGGCGTGCTCAACGCGATGATGCGGCACCAGCTCGACGAGCTGCGGGCCCGCGGGGAGTTCCTGTCCGTCCTGCTGGCCTCCGAGGCGCCGATCTACGGCCGGTACGGCTACGGCCCCGCGACCTACACCCAGCGCATGACGGTGCCGCGCCACCAGGCCGGCTTCGCCCGTCCCCGGGCGTACGGGACGGCCGGCGGCGCCCCGGAGACGGCCCCCGGCTCCGCCCCCGACTCCGGCTCCGTGGAGGTGCTGCGGCGCTCCGAGTGCGGGGAGGTCCTGGAGGAGGTCTACGACCGGTACCGGCGCGCGCAGCACGGCGCGCTGTCCCGGCCGCACCGCTGGTGGGCCCGGGGCGCGGGACAGCCGCCGGTCGCCGCCGCGCCGCGCTACGTCGCGGTCCACCGGGACGCGGCAGGAGTCCCGGACGGGTACGCGGTGTACTCCCTCGACGGCACCACCCTCGGCGTGGACGAGACGATCGCCCTCGACGACGCCGTCTTCACGGCCCTCGTCCGCTTCGTGCTCGGGCACGACCTGGTCACCGAGGTCGTCCTCAAGCACCTCCCGCCCGGGCACCCGCTGCGCTGGCAGCTCGCGGACCTCCGTGCCGCGCAGGCGAGCGAGACCGACTGGCTCTGGGTGCGGCTGCTGGACGTCCCGCGCGCGCTGACCGCCCGGGGCTGGTCCGCCGACGGCGAGCTGGTCCTCGACGTCACCGACCCGTTCCTCGGCGGACGCGAGCGTCTCCTGCTGACCGTCCGGGACGGCAGGGCCACGTGCGTCCCCACGGACCGGGAGCCCAACCTCTCCCTCGACGTGGCCGACCTGGGCGCGGTCTACCTCGGCGGCACCACCCCCGGCACGCTCGTGCGCGCCGGGCACGTCCGGGCCCACCACCCGGCCGCGGTCGCCCTCGCCGACGCCCTGTTCCGCACCGACCGCGCGCCGCACTGCCTGCACTGGTTCTGATCCCGGGTCCCGGCCCCGCCCCCCTCCGGCCCCGTCCCCGTCCGGCCCCGCCCCGCCTCTCGTGGGGCGGCCGGTTCCGTACGCTGGCTGCATGCGCATGCGGCCTACGTTGAGCTGGACCCCGACCGAGGACCTCCCGCCGGGGACGACGGATCCGGAACCCGTCGTGGAGGTGGTGCGGGGCGGCGGCGTGCTGGTGCTCAGCGGGGCCGGGATCTCGACCGAGTCGGGGATCCCGGACTACCGGGGCGAGGGCGGCAGCCTGACCCGGCACACCCCGATGACCTACCAGGACTTCACGGGCGGGGAGCCGGCGCGGCGGCGGTACTGGGCGCGCAGCCACCTGGGGTGGCGGACCTTCGGACGGGCCCGGCCCAACGAGGGGCACCGGGCGGTGGCGGCCTTCGGGCGCCACGGGCTGCTGGCCGGGGTCATCACCCAGAACGTGGACGGGCTGCACCAGGCCGCGGGGAGCGACGGGGTCGTGGAGCTGCACGGCAGCCTCGACCGGGTCGTGTGCCTGGACTGCGGTGACGTGAGCGCGCGCCGGGAGCTCGCCCGGCGCCTGGAGGAGGCCAATCCGGGCTTCGACCCCGTGCCCGCCGCCCTCAACCCGGACGGGGACGCCGACCTCACGGACGAGCAGGTCGCGGGCTTCCACGTGGTCCCGTGCGTGGTCTGCGGCGGGGTCCTCAAGCCGGACGTGGTCTTCTTCGGGGAGACCGTCCCGGCGGAGCGCGTGGAACGCTGCCGGGAGCTGGTCCGCGGCGCGAGGTCGGTACTGGTCCTCGGGTCGTCGCTGACCGTCATGTCGGGGCTGCGGTTCGTGCGGCAGGCCGCGCAGGCCGGCACGCCCGTGGTCATCGTCAACCATGACCCCACGCGCGGCGACAAGCTCGCCGCCGCCCGGATCGCCCTTCCCCTCGGCAAGACCCTCACCGCGGTCGCGGAGCGCCTGGACGTCGCCGTCGGCTGAGGCGGGACCGGGGTCCCGTACGGACCGGACGGCTCCGGTCCGCCCCCGGCTCAGCGGTCGGGGGTGATCCCCCAGGCGACGGCGCGGGCCGCGGCCGCCGCGCGGTTGGGGAGGTCGAGCTTGGCGAGGATGTGCTCGATGTGGGTGCCCACGGTGCGCGGCGTGACGTGGAGGCGTTCGGCGATCTGCCGGTTGGTGCGCCCGGTCGTCAGCTCGGCCAGCACCTCCAGCTCGCGCGGCGACAGCCCGCCGGGGCGGCCCGGTCCCCGCTCCGCACCGGCTCCGCAGGAGGCCACGGCGGCGGCGAGGGACTCGGTGAGGAGGGTGACCACGGCACGGGCCGGGCCGGGGCTGCGGTGCCGGCCGCGGATGCTGAGGTTCAGCATGCCGACGTACCGGCCGTCCGCGGCGAACAGGCACTGGGCCACGCCGTCCTCGACGCCGAGGGGGGACAGCACGTCCTGGAACCCGGGCGAGACGGCCAGCAGCTCCCCGGGGACGTCCCCGAGCCAGAGTCCGCCCCGGGCCGGGCTGTGCAGCACGGAGAACACCGGATCGCGGTGGAGGCGGGTCTCGATGTAGGAGGTCGCGGCCTCGGGGTAGCTGCCCGCCAGCGTGGCGTGGCGCTGCCGCCGGGGGTCCCAGCGGGTCAGGGAGGCGTGGTCGTGCTCCACCACCTCCGAGAGCGCCGCCAGGACCGTGTCGACGCCGGTCGCGCCGGCCGCGACGCTCCTGGCGGCTTCACGGACGTGGACGGCGGCGTCCAGGATGTCCGCTGTGCTGTGCCGTGCCGCCATGCACCCCAGGATGATCATCCGCCCGGGATACGTCAAACGTGCGGGATGTCGCGCGGGACGCCGCTCAGGAGGCCGGCAGGGCGTCGTGCACCACCCGGCCGTCCATGACGGTGAGGAGGACGGGCATCTCCGGGACGGCGTGGGGGTCCGCGCCGAGCAGGTCGCCGCCGAGCACGCACAGGTCGGCGGCCTTCCCCGGCTCCAGCGACCCCTTCCAGTCCTCGGCGAAGTCCTGCCAGGCCGCGTCGATCGTGTACGTGCGGATCGCCTCGGCCAGGAGGATGCGCTGCTCCGGACCGCTGACCCGGCCGGCGGCCTTCGACTCGCGCAGCACCATGGTGGCCACGCCCTGGCGCCAGTCCGGGTGGGTGACGGGCGCGTCAGAACCGCTCGCGACCCGCACCCCGGCGTCGAGGGCGTCACGGTAGGGCCAGGCGTACGCGGCCCGTCCGGCCCCGACGAACTCCTCCTCCATGTCCGCGACCGTCCACTTGATGGTCGGGTTCATGTTGACGCCGAAGTCGTGCGCGGCGAGGACCTTCATGGCGTGCGGGGTGAGGAAGTCGCCGTGGATGACGTAGTGGCGCGCGTCCTCGCGCGGGTTCTCGGCGGCGGCCTCGGCGAAGGCGTCCGCGACGGTGTCGATGGCCCGGTCCCCGGTGGCGTGGACGCCGAGCTGGTGCCCGGCGGCGTGCGCGTGGCGGACCATGGCCCGGATCTCCGCGACCCGCTCGTCGTCGACCTCGCCGCCCACGCACAGGGAGCCGCAGCCGCCGCCGACGTACGGCTCGTGCATCCAGGCCGTCTTGTTGGGGACGATGCCGTCCGCGAAGACCTTCACGCCGTGGACGGCGAGGCGGCGCGGGTCCGGCTCCCCGGGGAGGTCGAGGGCGTCGAGGGTGCGGGCGAACTCCTCGGCGGTGCTCGTCATCCCGGTCGGAAGGAGCAGGACGCCGACGCGGGCGGTCAGCTCGCCGTCCGCGAGCAGCCGCCGGTAGACCTCCAGCGTCTGCGTCCCGAGCGCGCCGCGCATGATGCCGTCACCGCCGGGCCCGAGACCCGGCTCGGTGTAGCTGGTGATCCCGAGGGCGGCGAGCGAGGCCAGGGTGGACCGGATCGCCTCGGTCCGCTCCCGCAGGCCGAGCGGCGGCAGCGCGTTCTGGACGAGGGCCTGTGCGCCCTCGTGGAGCAGCCCGGTCGGCTCGCCCTCGGCGTCGGTGACGATCGCGCCGCCGGGCGGGGCCACGGTGTCCCGGTCGACGCCCATCAGCTCCAGGGCCTTGGAGTTGACCCAGGTCGCGTGCCCGGAGAAGGAGTACAGGACGACGGGGTGGTCCGGGCTGACCGCGTCGAGGTCCGCCCGGGAGGGCTGCCGCGACGGGTCGGCCACGCACTCGGCGAGGAAGCCGGCGTCCCAGCCGTGCCCGGTCACCCACTGCCCGGCGGGCACCCGCCCCACGGCCTCCCGCACCGCCTCCGCCACGTCCGCGAGGGACGAGACGGCGGGATGCCCGACCTCCACCGACAACGGCGGGGACGCCATCCCGTAGGCGCAGCCGTGCAGGTGGGAGTCGTTGATCCCGGGCAGCAGCGTGGCCCCCTCCAGGTCGACGACGCGGGTGCCGGGCCCGATCAGCGGCGCGACGTCCTCCCGCGTACCCACCGCGCCGATCACCGCCCCGGTCACCGCCAGCGCCTCCGCCACGGAGAACTCCGCGTCCACCGTGACCACCCGCCCACCGACGAACACCAGATCCGCATACGTACCCACAGCAGGGTCCTTTCGAAAACCGGGCGCACGACCGGCGCCCACGAACGGTCTCCGAGAACCCTCGCCGGACCCGCCCCCGCCCCACATCGGTCATCCGACCGACACGAACCCCGGACCGCCCCATCGCGGCGACCTCACGCGGCGACCTGACGCGGCGAGCTCTCCGCGAGCAGACCGAACGCGCGACTCCGGGCGGTGATCAACCGCTCGCACCTCGGCTGACGGGGCCCCTCATAGCGGTGGGACAGGCTGTGCCACCGGGCCGGCCACAAGGAGCGGGCACCGTCAGGCACCGCGTTCGCTCGCGCGCCAGAGGCCGGCCGAAGGCCGTCCCCCCTGCTGTCCGACACCGTTGCGCGACGAGGAGCCGATCTCGAAGAGTCATTCCGCCAGGGGTTCCGGGACCTCCACGGCCCGCACGTCAGGCGCCGAAGCGCCCGGGACAGCGGTCGCGTGCAGCGCGTGGGGCACCACCACGATCTGTACGTCGTCCTCGTAGACGACCCGTCCCGGGTCCGCGGAGCGAAGGACCTGGCAGTCGACGCCGTGCGCGGCCAGGATCCGCAGATAACCGGGGACGCGGGCGAGGAGATGCACGGCCGTCGGTTTGAACCAGGCCGCCGCACCGGGGTTGATCCCGTCGTCGTAGACACGGGGGTCGACGGTCGAGGGGTCGGTGTACGCGGCGTCGTACCAGCTGTTGTTACGGCGGCGGAACGACTCCTGCTCGTCCGTGAGCCTTCCCTCTCTCGCGAGATTGTTGAGGAGTCCGAAAACTCCGGTGAAGTGGCCTCGGTCGTTCCGGTGCGGAGACTGGAACCGCACGTAGTGGACGGTGTCGTCGCCGGCCTCGATCATCTCCATCGACGCATCCTCCCATCCTCCTCCTCGCGCTCCGAGGGGTGCCTTTCGCGGCGGACGGGCCGGTTGCGCCACGACGTCGGCACGTTCAGGAGGTCACGGACGGGGCCCGGGCCTCCGGCGATTCGCGTACCGGTCGGGGCGGGGGCCCGCCGGGTTCGTCACCTCGGAGCCGGGCCGGTCGCCGAGCTGCTGCGCCGGCACTTCTACGCGCCGATGGACCTTCCCGAGCCCCAGCCCGCGCCCCTGGAGCCGCTGCCCCGTACGCCCCGGGGCGGACGACTCCGGGGGCGCCCCGGTGCGTCCGGCGAAGAGGGGCGTCGCCGTCGACGTCGTCGCGCCCGGTCTCGTGGCCACCCCGCCCGGCGGGGCCCCGGCAGGAGCGCCCGGCGATCCGGGCCGCTGTCGGCCACCTGGCCGGCGTCGGGTCACCCCTCCCGGACCGGCCCCGGGGTGGGCCACGGCGGGTCCGGGGGCGTCGGGGGCGTCGGGGGTACGGGATCCGGTCCGCCGGGCCCGGGGGCCGGACCCGGCAGCGGACCGGGCTCGGGGGCCGGGCCCGGCCCGGGCGGGGGCGTGGGGCTCGGGGGGACGGGGTCGTTCGGGGGCGGGATGCTCATCGGCCCTCCTGACGTGCTCGACGCGTTCCCTGCGCCGGCGTGCTCCGCGTGGCCGCGCGCTCGGCGCGTCCTCCACGCGGTCCAGCCGTCCGGCGTGCCGGGGGCGTCCGTGCCGCGGGATCTCCGCGGCCGGTTCCGCGCCTACCCCGCCCGTCCCGCCCCACACCCCGCCCTCCGCGCGGGCCGGGGTCAGAGCAGGTCACGACGGTCGCTCTCGGTCACCGTGGGGGCGACGGGCGGGACGACCATCCTGCGGCGGCGCAGGATGCTGGTGTAGACGGCGATCCCGATGACGCCGACCGCCATGAGGATCAGGCCGACGAGGTCGAGGTCGACCGTGTCGACCTCCCAGTCGGTCGCGAAGGTGAGGATGGCTCCGACGGCGATCAGGATGATGCACAGTCCCAGACCCATGGTTGTTCCCTCCCTGGTGGGTTGGATGTGCTGCGCGTACCCCGCCGTCCCGCGTTCATTCCGCGGCCGTTCCCGACCCCGACGTCACGTCAGTTCCCCGAGCGGCGCCGCCCGTTCGGTCAGTCCAGGAACTCGCCGTCCCGGGCCACGACCGCGCCGCCGTGGACGACGAGGTCGCGCTGCGGCATGTCCACCACGACCTGGGGGAGGTTCTGGCCCCGGACCAGGACGAAGTCGGCGGGGGCACCCGGCTTCAGGTCGGCGTGCGGGAGGCCCATGACGTCGGCGCCGCCGTGGGCGGCCGCGCGGTAGCAGTCGGCCAGTTCCTCGTCGAGGCGGACGTCGGTGACCCAGCCGAGGAGGTGGGCGCGGTGGAGCATGTCGGCGTTGCCGAAGGGGCTCCAGGAGTCGCGGACGCCGTCGGAGCCGAGGCCGACGCGGACCCCGTGCTCGCGCAGGCGGGCGATCGGGAGGACGAGGTCGCGGGAGGGGGCGACGGTCGTGAGGGCGATGTCCTGGGCGGCGAGCTCGGTCGCGAGGGCGCCGAGGTCGCGGTCGGACAGGAACGGCAGGCAGAAGACGTGGCTGATCGTCACCTTGCCGGCGAGGGACAGGGCCCGGGTGCGGTCGATGATGCCGCGGACGGCCCGTACGCCCTCGTCCCCGTCGTCGTGCAGGTGGATGTCGACGCCGACGCCGTGCCGGTCCGCTATGCCGAAGACGGTGTCCAGGTGCTCGTCGAGGGCGTGGTCGAAGCCGATGGGGTCGATGCCGCCGATCATGTCGACGACGCCCCGGCGGGCGCCCTCCTCCAGGAGGCGCGCGGTGCCGGGCGTCCGGATCACGCCGTGCTGCGGGAAGGCGACGATCTGCACGTCGAGCGCGTGGGCGAGCCGGCGGCGGGCCTCGGCCAGGCCCTCCACCCCGGCCAGGCCGTAGGCCGGGGCCACGTCCGCGTGGGCGCGCATGCCCCGCGTGCCGCGGCTGACGGCGTGGCTCATCAGGCCGTACGCGCGCTCCGCGACCGAGCGGGTCTGGGCCCGGAAGAGCTCCACGTCCTGCTCGACGAAGTCGGCGATCGTGTCGGCCGGCCGGCGCGACACCCACGCGCCGCCCCAGGTCGTCTTGTCGGGGTGGATGTGGGCGTCCACGAGCGACGGGAGCGCGATGCGACCGCCGCCGTCGACGGTCCTCGTCCCTCGGGGCGCCGGGCCGTCCGTGATCCTGCCGTCGACGACCACCAGGTCCGTGGCCGCCGCGCCGAACGGGCGGACGTCACGGAAGACGACCGTCCGGGAGCCGCGGCCCGCCTTGCCCGTGGCTCCGGGCGCCGCCGGGGCGGCGGCGGAGGCGGGGGCCGCGGTGACGGTCGCGGCGGCGGCCGTGCCCGCGGCGGCCGCGGCTCCGGCCAGCACGGAACGGCGTGACAGCGCACCGGGGGAAGCCGGGGACTGCTGCATGGGGGAACTCCTTCAGGAGAAAGGGGGGAAGGAAAGAGAGGAGGGAAAGAAGGGGGAAGGGAGGCGGGGAAGGGGTCAGACGGGGATGCCCGCGCGGACCACCCGGACCGGCGTCTTCAGGAGCGACAGGTCCGCGAGCGGATCGCCGGCGAGGAGGATCACGTCGCCCGCGTAGCCCCGGGCGAGGCGGCCCGTGGTGCGGTCGAGGCCGAGGAGGCGGGCCGCGCCGGTGGTCGCGGTGCGGAGGGCGTCGAGGGCCGGGAGGCCGGCGGCGTGCATGAGTTCCACCTCGCGGCCGACGGGGTCGACCGTGCCGCCGGAGGAGTCGGTGCCGGCGGCGAGCGGGACGCCGAGCTCGTACGCGGCCCGCACGGCCCGCTTCAGGACGGGCAGGAAGGTCCGGCCGCGTTCGGCGAGGACCGGGTCCGGGTCCTCGGCGAGGCCGGCGATGGCCGTGAGGGTGGGGGTGAAGTACGTGTCGCGGCGCCGCATCTCGCGCAGGGTGCGCTCGCCGACGAACACGCCGTGCTCCAGGGAGCGGACGCCCGCGGTGACGGCGTCGTGGCAGCCCCGCTCGCTGTAGCTGTGGCAGAGCACGCCCTTGCCGTGGCGGCGGGCGGCCGCGACGATCTCGGCGAGCTGGTCGTGCGAGTAGACCTGGACGAGCGGGTCCTGCTCGGGCAGGCCCGCGCGCTCGTTGACCCTGGTCTTGATGACGTCCGCGCCCCGGGCGGCGTTGACGTCGACCATGCGGCGCAGGGCCTCCGCCGAGCGCACGCCGTCCCGCGACCGGACGAGCGGGGTGAGGTCGGGGTCGGCCAGGAGCGTGTCGCCGGGGTCCGGGGTGACGAAGACGCCGGCGGCGCGGAGCCTCGGCGCGAGGTCGGGGCTGTGCCGGGCGAGTTCACGGACGGCGACGTCCTGGTAGAAGGAGGTCGAGCCGCTGCGCGCGCTCGTCACGCCGTGGCGGAGCGCGGCGCGGGCCTCGGCGGCGGTGCTGAGGTGGATGTGCGCGTCCGTCAGGCCCGGGAGGATCCAGCGGCCGTGCGCCTCCAGGACCTCCACGCCCTCCGGGAGCCGGACGGAACCGGTGCGGCCCGTGGCGGTGACGGTGCCGGCCTCGATGACGACCACCGCGTCCTCGGTGACGCGGCCGGTCGCGGGGTCGAGCAGCGTGCCGCCCCGCACGACCAGGTCACCGGTCCGCGTACGGGTTCCGGCCGCCCCGCGCTCCCCCGAGCCCCGCCCTCCCCCGGGCGCGGTGGCAGCGGTGGCGGTGCCGGTCGCGGCCGCGGTGCCGGCGAGGACGGCGGCACCGGCGAGGATGCCGCGGCGGGTCAGGCCGGCCGGGAGCGGCCGGGTGGCGTCGACACACATGGGGACTCCTTGGAGCGAGGGCGACCACGAGTCCCCGTTTTGTATACCAACTTTAAGATGCGGAACAAGGGGTACCGCCACGACCTCGGAAGAACGACGGAATCCGCAGCACCTCGCCGTTAATCCCGGAAGTGAGGGGTTCAAAGGGAAGCTTTTTTGGTATACACATTCATTCTGGAGGGAGAGGTCGCGCCCGGAGCGCTCGGAAGCGGAGCCGCACGGGGGCCGTTCGGGTGAGGAGAGGCTTCGGCTGCTGTTCACGAAGGGAATCCGAGGCGGAGGGCCGGTGTTCGGACGGGACCGGGACCGTCGTGCCGCCCTGCCTCCTCGAACCCCAGGACGGACTTCCGTGACCGTTTCGCGCGCACGCCGCCGGCGCCGTGATCTGACCCTCGCCCTCGCCGCCGTACCGGCGCTCGTCCTCGGCGTGGTGACCGCCGCACCGGCCCAGGCCGCGCCCGCCGACGACGTCCGCATCAACGAGGTCGTCACCACCGGCTCCGTCGAGGACTCGATCGAGCTGTACAACAAGGGCACCTCGGCCGTCGACGTCTCCGGCTGGATCCTCAAGGACGACGACAACGGCTCGAAGTACACGATCGCCGCCGGCACCACGCTGGCCCCGGGCGGCTTCCGCGCCTTCGACGTGCACGGCAAGTTCGGGCTCGGCTCCAGCGACAAGGCCCGGCTGTACCTGCCCGACGGCAGCACCCTCGTGGACAGCCACACCTGGACCGGCCACTCCGCGCCCTCCTGGTCCCGCTGCCCCGACGGCACCGGGGCGTTCAAGGCGGCCGCCGTCACCCTCGGCGCCGCCAACAGCTGCGGGGGAACCGGCGGCGGCACGGGGCCGGCGGCCTGGCCCGGCGGTTCCCCGGTGGCCACCGCGGACGCCCCGAACGTGTTCGGCGGCGACCTGAGCGGCCTCCACCAGGAGGGGAACGTCCTGTGGGCCGCGCAGAACAGCGGCAAGCTGTGGCGGCTGGTCCGGGACGGCTCCGGCGGCTGGACCCCGGACACCGCGAACGGCTGGGCCTCCGGCAAGACCCTGCGCTTCCCCGGCGGTTCCGGCGCCCCCGACGGCGAGGGCGTGACGGTCACCGGCGCGGGCTCCGCGGGCGGCGTGTTCGTCGCGAGCGAGCGGAACGGCGACGCGTCCGGCACGAGCCGCCTCTCCGTCCTGCGGTACGACGTCTCCGGTACGGGCTCCGCCCTCACCGCCACCCGCGAGTGGAACCTCACCGCCGACCTGCCGCCGACCGGCTCCAACGCCGGCTTCGAGGCGGTCACCTGGGTCCCCGACACCGCGCTCACCGGCGCCGGCTTCAAGGACGCCTCGACCGGCGCCCCGTACGACCCGGCGGGCTACGGGGCCCACGGCGGCGGGGTCTTCTTCGTCGGCGTGGAGGGGACCGGGGCGCTCCACGGGTACGTCCTCCAGGACTCCGGGGCCTTCACCCGCGTCGCCACCGTCTCCACCGGCATGGCGGGCGTCATGGAGGTCCAGTGGGAGGCCCAGGCGTCCCGGCTGTGGGCCGTCTGCGACGACACCTGCGGCGGCCAGCACCGGACGCTGAAGGTCGACGCCTCCGGAGCCTTCGCCGTGAACGCCGTGTACGCCCGTCCCACCGGCATGGCCGACCTCAACAACGAGGGCTTCTCGCTCGCCGGCGCCGACGAGTGCGCGGCCGGCACCAAGCCGGTCTACTGGTCCGACGACTCCAACACCGGCGGCCACGCCCTGCGCAGGGGCACCGTCAGCTGCTGACCGCCCCTGCCGCCCCGGCCCCCGCCACGGTCCTCAGGACCGCTCGGCGGGGGCCTTCTTCGCGGTCGGCCTCTTCGCGGGCGCCGACTTCTTGGCAGGCGCCGACTTCTTCGCGGGGGCCTTCTTCGCGGCCGGCTTCTTCGGCTCGGACTTCTTCGCGGGAGCGGCCTTCTTGGCGGGCGCGGCCTTCTTGGCGGGCGCGGCCTTCTTCGCCGCCGCCTTCTCGGCCGAAGCCTTCTTGACCACGGCCTTCTTGACCACGGCCTTCTTGTCCATGGCCTTCTTGACCACGGCCTTCTTCGCCACGGCCTCCTTGACCCCGGCCTTCTTCCCGGCCTTCTCCCCTGCGGTCTTCTTCCCGGCGGCCTTCTTCCCGCCGTCCTTCGCGCCGGACTTCACTTCCCCCTTCGCGCCGGACTTCCGGGCCGTGCCCGCGACCGGCCACTTGAGCTCGACCTCCACCTCGACCTCGCCGTCCTCGACGGAGAGTTCGACCTCGCCGCGGAGGTCGTCGGGGATGCGGAGGTTCAGCACGCCCCCGCCCCAGTCGAGTTCGGCCTCGCCGCCGGCGCGGAGGGCGGCGGCGAGGGCCGCGAGCTGGTCGGCGGCCTCCGTCCGGGAGAGCGAGCGCTTCCGCTCGTACTTGAAGTCCTTCATGACGGCCTCCGATGGTCACGCAAGATATGACATTGCGGACAATACTATCGACCATGGTCAACCGCTGGCCGAGTGAAGGCCGGACGGCGGCGCGGCGGTGGCCGCCGTCCGGGCGGCCGCAGGCGTCGGTCAGGCCCGCGGGATCGCCGCCTCCGCGGCCGTCCTGATGCGCCGTCCGAAGGCGGGGGCGTCCTTGCGGGCGGCGGCGAGGGCGAGGCCGACGAGGAGCTTGCCGAGGCCGTGGCCCTCCAGGACGTTGTGGATGCGGACGCGCGTGCCGCCGTTCGGCAGCGGCTCCAGGTCGTAGCCGCCCCGGGCGGCCGTGACGAGGTTCCGGGACTCCTCGGCCCAGCGCAGCGTCCGGGGCGGCTCGAAGGCGGTGATGCGGAAGGTGCGGGCGGTCTTCATCCCGGCGTCCTTGACGGTGCTGCGGAAGACGGTGCCGACGGCGGTCGGCCCCTCCGGGACACGGTCGATGCGGAGCACGCGGGGGCTGAACTGGGGATCGTTGCGCCCGTCGGCGAGGTACGCGAACACCTCGTCGACGGGTCGGTCGATCTCGACGGTCGCCTCGAACCGGCCGGACATGGCGCCTCCTGATGCTCCGGGAGCCGGGCGGACGGACCCATCCTCACAGCCCGCGGGAGGTTCGGCGCGTCCGGCGCGTCTCCGGGGCCCGTGCTACCGGAGGGCGTCTGGGAGGGGTTCGCGGGCCTCGTGCCAGGCCGGGGGGAGGGCGGCGACGCCCGTGCGGGCGGCGATGACGCCGCCGGCGATGGCGCAGGTGGTGTCGATGTCGCCGCGGCCCGCGACGGTGGCCCAGAGGCCGTCCTCCAGGTCGTCCAGGTGTCCGGCGGCGCACCAGAGGGCGTACGGGACGGTGTCGGGGCCCGACATGCGGTAGCCGGAGCCCAGGACCTCCGCGGCGTGCCGGACGGAGGTCCGGCCGGGCAGGCGGGCGGCGATCCGCAGGCCGGACCGCACGTCGCCGTCCGGGAGCCGGTCGGCGACGGTCCGGAGGAGGTCGGGGCGGGCGGGCGCGGGGCCGCCCCGGCTGCGGGTCGCCAGGGCGGCGGCGAGGGCGACGGCCACCGCCCCGGCGACCGCCTCCGGGTGGTGGTGGGAGACGACGGCCTGGTCGGCGGCGTGCGCGGCGGCCGCGTCGAGGTCGGCGGCGTGCCAGGCGCCGAGCGGGGCGACGCGCATGGCCGCGCCGTTGCCCCAGGAGCCCTGGCCGCCGAACTGCCCGGCGACGACGTCCCGCCAGGGCTCGCCGGCGCCGATCCGGCGGAGGACGTCGTGCATGGAGGCCCCGTAGCCCCGGTGGGTGTCGCCGGCGTAGGCGTCGGCGAGTGCGCGGGCGAGGCGGTCCTGGTCGACGGCGCCGCCGCCTCGCACGAGTTCCCGGACGAGGACGAGGGCCTGGGCGGTGTCGTCGGTCCACAGCCAGGGCCGCTCCTCCGGGAGGGTGCGCGCGGCCAGGGGCTCCTCGCCGTCCCTGCGCAGGACGCGGAACCAGCGGTCGCCGAAGGCGTCACCGAAGGCGAGGCCGTGCAGCGAGTCACGTACGGCGGGCGGCGGCGGGGTGGTCTGCGTCTCGGTCACCGGAGCAGTAGAGCAGCGGAGTTGCCGGTCACGCACCCGGTTTCGGGGCCGAGGCGCCGTCGAGGACCAGGTCGACCAGGCGGGTGGCGAGGGTCTCGTCGAGGGGGGCGCCGCTGATGAGGGCGCGGGTGAAGAGGGGGCCCGCGAGGGCCTCGACGAGGAGGACGGGGTCGGTGTCCGGGGGGAGTTCGCCGCGGTCGACGGCCCGGCGGACCATGACGGTGGCGCGGTCGAGGCGGTCGGTCCAGTAGGGCAGGCGGCGGTCGGGGAGGGTGTCGTCGCGTTCGGCGCTCAGCCGGAGGAGGGCCTCGCCCTGGGGGGTGGCGAGGAGCCGGGCCAGGGTGCCGAAGTAGCCGGCGAGGTCGTCGCGCACGCGGCCGGTGTCGGGGACGGGCAGGGCCGCGTCGGCCTGTTCGGACAGGGCTTCCAGGATGAGGTTCTCGCGGGTCCCCCAGCCCCGGTAGACGGAGGTCTCGTGGACGCCGGCGGCGCGGGCGACGGCGCCGACGGTGGTGCCGGCGAGGCCGTGCTCCGTCAGGACGTCCACGGTGGCGGCGAGGACGGCGGAGCGCAGGCGCGCGCCGCGGCGGCGCAGGGGCGGCGCGGGCGGATCGGAGGGGACCATGGACCCAGGCTAACGCAGGACCACTTGCTTTACCCCAGGACCGGACGTACGTTTCATCGCAAGGCGACTTGCGTTAAGGGGCCCCCGCCCCCGGGTCGCCCCCGTGTCGAGGAGGTCACGTCATGGAGCAGATGCTCGCCGCCCGGCTGCACGTCCCCAGCCGCACCCTGCGGATCGAGGAGGTCGCCAAGCCCGCCCCGGGGCCCGGTCAGGTGCTGGTGAAGGTGGAGGCCGCCGGCGTCTGCCTGTCGGACGTCCACCTGATCGACGGCACCCTCACCCCGCTGCTGCTGCCCGGCGACACGGTCACCCTGGGCCACGAGGTCTCCGGCACCGTCGCGGAGACCGGGCCCGGCGTCACCCGCTGGACCCCGGGGCAGCGGGTCGTGCTGTACGCGGGCGAGGTCCGCGACGGCGTCACGTACACCCGGGGCGTGGACTACGACGGCGGCTGGGCCGAGTACGCGCTCTCCGCCGAGGACGCCCTCGTCGAACTGCCGGACGCGATCCCCTTCGACCAGGGCGCGATCATCCCGGACGCGGTCTCCACGCCCTGGGGCGCCATCACCGTCACGGGGGCCGTGCGGCCCGCCGAGTCGGTCGGCGTCTGGGGCGCGGGCGGCCTCGGCGTCCACGCCGTCCAGCTGCTGCGGACCGTCGGCGCCTGCCCGATCGTCGTGGTCGACCCCAACCCGACGGCCCGCGAGCGGGCCCTCGCCCGGGGCGCCGACCTGGCGCTCGACCCCGCCGACCCGCGACTGGGAGAGCGGATCGGCGCGGCGACCGGCGGCGCGGGCCTCGCCGCCGCGTTCGACTTCGCCGGGGTGCCGGCCGTCCGCGCGCAGGCCCTGTCGGTCCTCGCACCCCAGGGCCGGCTGGTCCTGGTGGGCCTCACCGACCAGCCGCTGACCGTCGCCGACGGCACCCGGTTCAGCTACCTCCAGCAGCGGATCCTCGGCCACTACGGCTCCGACATGCCGGTCGCGCTGCCGCAGCTGCTCTCCCTCCTCCAGGGCGGACGGCTCGACTTCTCCGGCTCGATCAGCGGCGAACTCCCCCTGGAACGGGCCGCCGAGGCGGTCCGCCGCCTGGAGGACAAGACCGGCGACCCGATCCGGATCGTCCTGCGCCCCTGATCCCCTCCCGCTTCCGGTCCGGACCGGAAGACCCGGTCTAGAGGGTCTCGCCCGCCGAGTCGACGAGTCGCCGGCGGGCGGTGCGGACGGCCGGGGCGAGGGCGGCGAGCGCGCCGGTCACGGTGACGGCGAGGACCAGGCCGCCGAGGACGGCCGCGCCGGGGAGGCGGGCCACGCCCGCGCCGAGGCCGGTCGCGGCGGCCTCGGCGTCGACCAGCCGGTGGCCGAGGGCCGCGCCCGCCGCGGTGCCGAGGACGGCGGCGGCCAGGGCGGTGAGCGCGGCGGCGGTGACGACGGCCGCGCCGATCTGGCGGGGGGTCAGGCCGATGGCCCGCAGCGCGAGCAGGTCCCGCACCCGGTCGCGTACCCCCGTGCCGATCAGGGTGAGGAGTTCGACGAGGGCGATGAGGGCGAGGACCGCGACCAGGGCGGCGAGGACGCCCCGGGGCGCGTCCGGCGCGTCGGCCGGGTCGGCGGCGCCCCGGACCTCGGCCTTCTCCCGGCCCGCCGCGGCGACGGCGGCGGCGACCCGCCGGGGGTCGGCGCCGGGGCGCAGCACGAGGGCGTGGAAGGCGGGGCGCAGCCCCGGGACGCCGTCGCGGAGGGTGTCGAGGGTGGTGGAGACGACCCGGCCGCCGTGGTCGGGCTCGATGCTGCGGCCCACGAGGTGCAGGATCTGCGGGCGGCCCTCGACGGTCATCCGGACCCACTCCCCCACCCGTACGCCGAGGAGGTCCAGGAGTCCCTGGCCCGCGACGGCCTCGTCGGGCCCTTCGGGGGCGCGGCCCTCGGCGATCGTGTGGGGGTAGGGGGCGCCGGTGGTGCCGAGGCCCCGCAGGGTGATGGTGCCGGTCTGGCCGGGGACGAGGGCGAGGAACTCGGCGCCGGGGACGGCGTCGGCGACGCCGGGCACCGCCTCCAGCACCGCCTCCGGGTCGGCGGGGGGCGCGGTGGGGGCCGCGGGCGGCTGTTCGGTGCGCACGGTGAGGGCGGCGGCCCGGCCCATGCGCGCGGGGTCGGTGCGGAACTGCCCCAGGGTGGACCAGGCGACGAGGGCCACGGTCATCAGGGCGATCGGGAGGGCGAGCCGGGCCGTGGCGCCGAGGGCCCGGGCGCGGCCGGGGGCGGTGAAGGCGGAGCGCCATCCGAGGACGAGGACCGGGGAGAGGCGGAGTCCGAGGGCGCGGCGGCCGAGCGCGGAGAGCGGGCGGGCGGCGGGGTGCGCGGAGCGGGCGGCCGGGACCGGGGGCACCCGGCCGGCCCGCCAGGCGGCGAGCGCGGTGGCGGCGGCGATGAGGAGGACGGCCGCGGCGGGCACGCCGGCGACGGCTGCCCGGTGCCCGGGCATCCCCGGCCAGAGGGCGACGGCCTCGCCGACGCTGCCGGGGATCCACCGCCCGCAGGTCAGGGTGGCCGCGGTGGCGAGCGCGGCGCCCGCGACGGCGAAGCCGAGGTGCTGGAGGAGGAAGCCGCGGATCACCTGGCCGGGGGTGAAGCCGACGGCCTTGAGGACGGCGATGTCGCCGGCCTGCCCCCGGATCCGGGCCCGGACCGCGCCGGCGACGGCGACGGACGCGGCGAGGAGGGACGCCAGGCCGAAGGCGGCGAAGATCTGGCCGAGGAGCCGGTCGTCGCCGCCCGCGTCGGCCTTGGCCTGCTGCCAGGTGGTGACCCGGTCGACGCGTTCGGCACCGAGGAGGGTGACGGCGCGCTGGACGGCGTATCCGGTGTCGTCGGGGTCCTTCAGGCGCAGGCCGACGCTCTGTCCGGTGACGGCGGGGGCGAGCCGGTCGAGGGTGCCGGGGAGGATCCAGCCGACGCCGCCGCCCCCGCCCGCCCGGTAGCGGGGTTCGGCGGTCTCGGCGACGCCCGTGACGTACAGGGTGCGGGTGGTGGGTCCGTCCCGGCCCGCCAGGGTGACGGTGACGGTCTCGCCGGGTCCGGCCCACAGGGTCCGGGCGAGGGCGCGTTCCAGGACGATCTGGTCCGGCCGGTCCCCGGCGGTGAGCCAGTGGCCCTCGGTGAGGAGGGGGCGGGCGGTGTCGGGCGGGCGGGTGCCGGTGGCGCGCAGGACGACGTCGGCGCGGGTCCCGGAGGTCTCCAGGGTGGCGGCGGCCGTCCGGAAGGGGCCGGAGACCGCGGCGACCTCGTCGAGGGAGGCGAGCGGGGCGAGGGCGGCCGGGTCGAAGCCGTCGGGTCCGCCGCGCCCGTGGAGCCAGACGTGGCCGCCCCGGGACTGGTTGAAGACGCGCTGCCAGGGGTCGGCCGCGTAGCCGAGCAGGGCGGCGGAGAGCAGCAGGGAGGCGATGACCCCGGCGGTGGCGAGCACCGCGAAGAGGGCCTCGCCCCGGTGCGTGCGGAGGTCGGAGCGGACCCATCGCCAGGTCGCCCGCATGGTGTCGCCTCCTCGTCGTCTCGGCCGCCGGGCCCGGGGCGGTCGGTTCCGGGCCGGTCGGTTCCGGGCCGGTCGGTTCCGGGCCGGTCGGTTCCGGGGCAGCCGGTTCCGGGTCAGTCCTTCAGGTCGAGCACGCCGCTCACCCCCGGGCGGGCGGGGGCGGGGTCGCCGAGGACGGCGTCGTCGGCGACGCGGCCGTCGAAGAAGCTGATGACGCGGTCGGCGGCGGACGCCATCCGGGCGTCGTGGGTGACCATCAGGATGGTCTGGCCCCGGGCGTGGAAGCGGGCGAGGAGGCGCAGGACGTCGCGGGTGCCCTTGCTGTCGAGGCTGCCGGCGGGCTCGTCGGCGAGGAGCAGCGCGGGCTGGTTGACGAGGGCGCGGGCGAGGGCGACGCGCTGCTGTTCGCCGCCGGAGAGGGCGCCGGGGAGGGCGTTCTCCCGTCCGTGGAGGCCGAGTTCGGCGAGGAGTTCGGCGCGGCTCGCGCGGGCGGCGCGGGGGGTGGCGCCGGCGAGGAGGGCGGGGAGTTCGACGTTGTCGGCGACGGTGAGGTGGGAGACGAGGTTGAAGAACTGGAAGACGATGCCGACGCTGCGGCGGCGCAGCACCGCCCAGCGGGCCTCGCCATGGCCGTCGACGCGTTCGCCGTCGATCCAGAGGCGGCCGGCGTCGGGGCGTTCGAGTCCGCCGACGAGGTGGAGGAGGGTGGACTTGCCGGCCCCCGAGGGGCCGGTGACGGCGACGAACTCGCCCCGGCGGACGGTGAGGTCGACGCCGCGGACGGCGTGGACGGGGGCGCGGTCGCCGTGGTGGGTCTTGGTCAGGCCCTCGGCGCGCACGATCGCCTCCGGCGGGGCGCCGGGCCCGGTCGTCATTCGAGTTCCTCCTGACAGCGCTCCAGCCAGTCGAGGTCCGCCTGGAGGTGCAGCATGGCGCCCTCGATGAGGAGGTGGGCGATCTTGTTGTCGCGGTCCTCCCCGGCGGCGAGGCGGGAGAGGCTGCGCATGGTGTTGAGGTGCTGCCGGCGCTGCCGGTTGATGAGGGTGATCGGGTCGGCGAGGCCCGAGAGGGGGGCGAGGGCGAGTTTCATGAAGAACCCGTCGCGCACCCGGGGTTCCTCGGAGGTGTCCTCGAACCACGCGGCGACGGCCTCCCGTCCGGCGTCCGTCAGGCGGTAGATCCGCTTGTTGGGGCGGCCCGCCTGTTCGACGTCCTCGCCCTCGATGAGTCCGCTCTTCTCCAGCCGGCCGAGGGTCACGTAGACCTGGCCGACGTTGGGCTGAGGGTAGGCGGAGCCGAGGAGTTGTTCAAGGCCCTGCTTGAGCTCGTAGCCGTGGGCGGGGCCCCGGGTGAGGAGTGCCAGCAGCTGCTGCCGCACGCGCTCCCCCTTCTGTGTCGTTCGCCGTTCCCGGCCCGGTGGTGGCGGGCCGGGGGCCGGGGGACCGGCGGGCGCCGGGTCCGCCGGTCCAGTATCACCCGCGGGTCGCCGCGCGTCTGCCACGATGGGGCCTCGCGCCGGGGACCGCGTACGGGAGGGAACCTATGGGACGGGTACGGGCCGTGCGCAGGGGCCTGCTGGTGGCGGCGGTGCTGCTCGCGGGGTGGGCCGGGGGCGGGGGTCCGGCCGGTGCGGGGGCGGACGGGGGGCGGGGGGCGCTGACCTTCGTGACGGCGGGCGACCTCACGGACTACCTGGGGCCGCTGGTGGCGGAGTGGAACGCGGAGCGGCCCGCGGAGCCGGTGACGCTGGTGGAGCTGCCGGAGTCGGCGGACGAGACGCGGGCCCAGATGCTGAGCGAACTGCGGTCCGGGAGCCGCCGGTTCGACGTGCTGAACATCGACGTGGCGTGGACGTCGGAGTTCGCGGCGGCGGGGCTGATCGCCCCCCTGGAGCGGGGACGGTTCGGCCTGGGGGCGTTCCTGCCGCCGGTGGTGGACACGGCGACGTTCCGGGGGCGGCTGTACGCGGTGCCGTACGTGACGAACGCCGGGCTGCTGTACTACCGCCAGGACGTGCTGGACGCGGCGGGCGAGCGGCCGCCGCGGACCTGGGCGGAGCTGGCGCGGCTGGCCAGGACGCTGGCGCCGCGGCACGGACTCGGCGGTTACGCGGGGCAGTTCCTGCCGTACGAGGGGCTGACGGTGAACGTCACGGAGGCGATCGGGTCGGCGGGCGGGACGGTGCTGCGCGAGGGGGACGCGCGGGTGGGGGTGGACTCGGACGCGGCGCGGGAGGCGCTGGCCTTCCTCGCGGGCGGGGTGCGGGAGGGGTGGATCCCGGCGGAGGCGCTGCGGTTCAAGGAGGAGGAGTCGCGGGCGGCCTTCGCGGAGGGCCGGCTGCTGTTCCTGCGGAACTGGCCGTACGTGTACGCGGACGCGGGGCGGCCCGGGTCGAAGGTGGCGGGCCGCTTCGGCGTGGCGCCGCTGCCGGGTCCCGACGGGCCGGGCCGGAGCGTGCTGGGCGGTTCGAACCTGGCGGTGTCGGCCCGGTCGCGGCACCCGGCGACGGCCGCGGACTTCCTCGCGTACCTGACGGGCGAGCGGGTGCAGCGGCAGGTGCTGACGCGGGGCTCGCTGCCGCCGGTGCGGGCCTCGCTGTACACGGATCCCGCACTGGTGGCGGCCCATCCGTACCTGCCGATCCTCCGGGAGAGCGTGCTGGCGGCGGTGCCGCGGCCGAAGAGCGCGCGGTACGACCAGGTGAGCCTGGCGGTGCAGGCGGTGGCGCAGGACGTGCTGGCGCTGCGGGCCTCGCCCGAGGAGGGCGTGCGGCGGCTGACGCGGGAGCTGGCGGCGATCCCGCACGACGGGCCGATCGCGTCCGGTCCCTGACGTCACCTCCGCCCCTCCTTCCTCCGGCCCCTCTACCTACAGGTTAGGTAGAGGGGTTTTCCTCGCGTCCTCCTGCCTTCCCAAGTCCTGGCGTAATCAAGCATGTTGGGTCGCCACCGTTGACACGCTTTCGTCTTCGCTACTTAACATAAATGCATTAGACCGAAGGAAGGACGACCCGTGCGACGACCCTCCCTCACCACCCTCCGCGCCGCCGGAGCACTCTCCGCGACGCTCGCCCTCGCGCTCACCGCCACCGCCTGCGGGGACGGCGGGGGCGGCGCGAAGTCCGGCGGCGAACTCGCCGGCACCACCGTCACGGTCGCCGGCGTGTGGACCGGAAGCGAGCAGAAGAACTTCAAGAAGGTCCTCGACGCGTTCTCCGCGAAGACCGGGGCCAAGACCGTCTTCGTCCCCTCCGGGGACAACGTCTCCACGTTCGTCGGCAGCAAGATCGAGGGCGGCAACGCCCCCGACGTGGTGCTCGTCCCGCAGGTCGGCGTCCTCGCGCAGTTCGCGAAGGCGGGCTGGCTGAAGCCGCTCTCCGAGAAGGCCGCCACCACCGCCGGCGGGAACCTCGCGCCGGTCTGGAAGAACTACGGCACGGTCGGCGGCACCTTCTACGGCCTGTACTTCAAGGCCGCCCACAAGTCGACCGTCTGGTACGCCCCCGACGCCCTGGAGCAGGCGGGCGTCACGGAGCCGAAGAGCTGGGACGAGCTCCTCGCCGCCGGGCGCACGCTCGCCGACTCCGGACGGCCCGCCTTCGCCGTCGCCGGCGAGGACGGCTGGACCCTCACCGACTGGTTCGAGAACGTCTACCTGTCGCAGGCCGGGCCGGAGAAGTACGACCTGCTCGCCCGCCACGAGCTGAAGTGGACCGACCCGAGCGTCGTCACCGCGCTCACCACCCTCGCCGAGGTGTTCGAGGACGAGCGGCTGGTCGCGGGCGGCGCCGCCGAAGCGCTGCGGACCGACTTCCCCGGCTCCGTGGAGAAGGTCTTCGGACCCGAGCCGAAGGCCGGCATGGTCTACGAGGGCGACTTCGTCGGCGGCGTCGCCAAGGACGAGTACGGCAAGAAGCCCGGCGAGGACGCGAAGTTCTTCCCGTTCCCGGCGGTCGGCGGCGGGAAGGCGCCGGTGGTCAGCGGCGGGGACGCGGCCGTCGTCCTGAAGGACGCGGAGAACGCGGAGGCCGGGATGCGGTTCCTGGAGTTCCTGGCCACCCCGGAGGCCGCCGAGGTGTGGGCCGGGGCGGGCGGCTTCCTCTCCCCCAACAAGGACGTGAGGCCGGAGGCGTACGCGGACGACACCGCCCGCGCCACCGCCGCCTCGCTCGTCGCGGCGGGCGACTCCGTCCGCTTCGACATGTCCGACCAGGCCCCCGCGGCCTTCGGCGGCACCAAGGGCGCCGGAGAGTGGAAGCTGCTCCAGGACTTCCTGCGCGACCCCTCGGACCCGAGGCGGACCGCGGCCGCCCTGGAGGCCGCGGCGGCCAAGGCGTACGGGAACTGAGGCCGGCCCGCCATGGACCGGCGTCCTGACACGACCGGGCGGCCGGGAGCGGCCCGGGATTCCGATGCGGCCCGGGGACCCGGCACCGGCCGGGGTCCCGGCTCGGGCCGGCGGGCGGCGGGGCGCGGCGCGGCGGACCCGCGGCGGCGCGCCCTGCGCCGGCGGCGGCTCCTCGGGGCCCTCTTCGCCCTGCCCGCCCTGCTGCTCCTCGGCGCGCTCGTCGCGTATCCGGTGGTCTTCTCCGTCCTGCGCAGCCTCTTCGACGCGACCGGGGACCGGTTCGTCGGCGCGGACAACTACACGGAGATGGTCCGGGACCCCGCCACCCTCAAGGCGCTGCGCAACAGCGCGGTCTGGGTGGTCGTCGCCCCCGTCCTGCTGACCGGGCTCGGCCTGGTCCTGGCCGTCCTCACCGAGCGGGTGCGGTGGGCGACGGCGTTCAAGCTCGTGCTGTTCCTGCCGATGGCCGTGTCGTTCCTCGCGGCGGGGATCGTCTTCCGGCTGGCGTACGAGCAGGATCCCGACCGGGGCGTCCTCAACGCGGTGGTGGTCGGCGTCCACGACGCCTTCGCCGAGCCCTCGCCCTATCCGACCGCCCGCGCGCGGGAGGGGAAGGGGCTGACCGGCACCCCGGCCGGCGGGTACGCGACCGGCGAGGTCCGGCCGGGCTCCGCCGTCGCCCTGCCCTTCGTGGGCGTCGCCCCGGGGGCCGTGCCGGGGGACGCGGAGCGGGCGCGGGTCCCCGAATCCGCGCCGGGTGCCCTGTCCGGCACCGTCTACCTGGACTTCACGCCGGGCGCCGGGGGCCGGCCGGGGGCCGTGGACGCCCGGGAGAAGGGGCTGCCCGGGATGACCGTCGAGGCGGTCCGGGACGGGCGGGCGGTCGCCGAGACCCGCACGGCCGCCGACGGCTCCTTCCGCCTCGACGGGCTCGCGGAGGGGTCGTACCGGCTGCGCGTGCCGGCGGGGAACTTCGCCGCCGGGTACGGCGGGGTCGACTGGCTCGGCCCCTCGCTCGTCACCCCGGCGGTCATCGGCGCCTATCTGTGGGTGTGGACCGGCTTCTCCATGGTGCTGATCGGGGCGGGGCTCGCCGCCCTCCCCCGCGACGTCCTGGAGGCGGCCCGGGTGGACGGCGCGAACGAGCGCCAGATCTTCCGCCGGATCACCGTGCCGCTGCTCGCCCCGGTCCTCACGGTCGTCTTCGTGACCCTGGTCATCAACGTCATGAAGGTCTTCGACCTCGTCTACGTCATCGCCCCGGGACCGGTCCAGGAGGAGGCGAACGTGCTCGCCACCCGCATGTGGCTGGTCTCCTTCGGCGGCGGCAACGACCAGGGGCTCGGCAGCGCGCTGAGCGTGCTGCTGCTCCTGCTCGTCGTCCCGGCGATGGTCTTCAACATCCGGCGCTTCCGGAAGGGGGGTTCCCGGTGAGGGACACGAAGGTCACGCGTCTGCTGGGGAGTTCGGCCGTACAGGCGCTCCTCGTGCTGGTCGCCCTCGTCTGGATCACCCCGCTGGCCGGGCTGCTGCTCTCCTCGCTGCGTTCCGAACGGGACAACGCGGCGGGCGGCTGGTGGACCTCGTTCGCCGACCCGGCCCAGCTCTCCTTCGACAACTACCGGGCGCTGCTGGCGGATTCGGGACTCGTCCAGGCGTTCTGGAACACGGTCCTGATCGCGGTCCCCGCCACCGTCCTGGTGGTGGGGGTGGCGGCGCTCGCCGGATACGCCTTCGCCTGGCTGGACTTCCCCGGCCGGGACGGGCTGTTCCTGGTGGTCGTCGGGCTGCTGGTGGTGCCGGTCCAGATCGGACTGCTGCCGGTGGCGAAGCTCTTCGGCGCGGTGGGGCTGTTCGGGACGGTGGCGGGGGTCGTCCTCTTCCACGTGGCGTACGGGCTGCCGTTCGGGGTGTTCCTGCTGCGGAACTTCTTCGCGGAGATCCCCCGGGAGATGCTGGAGGCGGCCCGGCTGGACGGCGGCGGCGAGTGGCGGATCTTCCGGCGGCTCGTGCTGCCGCTGGGGCGGCCGGCCCTGGCGAGCCTGGGGATCTTCCAGTTCCTGTGGGTGTGGAACGACATGCTGGTGGCGCTGCTGTTCGCCGACGGCGAGTCCCAGCCGCTGACGGTGGCGCTCCAGTCGCAGATGCGGCAGTTCGGCAGCAACATCGGGGTCCTCGCGCCGGGGGCGTTCCTCTCCCTGGTGGTGCCGCTGGTGGTGTTCTTCGCCTTCCAGAAGCACTTCGTGCAGGGGGTGATGGCCGGTTCGGTGAAGTGAGGGACGGGCGCCGCCCCCGTCCGGGGGGACGGGGGCGGCGCCGGAGGGGTGCGGTGGTCAGCAGGCGCCGAGGTCCTGCCAGACGCCCCACTGGCCGGTGGTGCCGGGCTCCTCGCCCAGCGTCCACCACTTGGCCTTCCAGGTGTGGCCCTGGTGCGAGACCTGCTGGCCGCCGGTGTAGGTGGCGGTCCTGGACCACGGGGCGGCGGTGCACTGGGTGGTGCCGCCGGTGATCGTCAGGGTGTAGGTCGCGGTGTGGACGGCGGAGGGGCCGGACGCGGTGACGGCGATCTGGTACGTCCCCGACACGGCGGCCGCGGTGGTGGAGAGGGTCAGCGTCGAGGAGCCGCCGGCGGTGACGGAGGCCGGGGCGAAGCTCGCGGTGACGCCGGCCGGGAGGCCGCTCGCGGAGAGGGAGACCGTCTGGGCGGAGCCGGCGGTGACGGCGGTGGAGACCGTGGCGGTGGCGGCGGAGCCGGCCGTCACGGTGCCGCTCGCGGGAGCGGCGGCGACGGAGAAGTCGTCGGTCGGGGCGGTGGCGCCGCTGGTGAAGGGGGCGAAGATCCGGCTGAAGTCCCAGGTGTTCTGGGCGATGCCGGAGCAGTTGTCGGCGGCGGCGCCGCCGGGGCAGCCGCCGTTGTCGCGCTGGAGCGCCCAGAAGGAGAGGGTGTTGATGCCCTTGGAGACGGCCCAGTCGTAGACGGTGCGGGCGTTGGCCAGGGTGAAGGTCTCGGCGGGGCCGAAGTCGTCGACGCCGATCATCTCGGTGATGCCGACCATGCCCCACAGCTGGGCGGGGGTCTTCGTCGGGTAGAGCTTGGCGAGCTGGTTGTAGAGGCCCTGGCCGGCGGTCTGGGTGTCCTTGGCCATGTCGTGGACGGCGTTGTCGTAGTAGTCGAAGGTCATCATGTTGACGACGTCGACGCGGGCGCCGTTGGTGACGGCGTTCTTGAGGACGGCGAGACCGCTCGCCGCGAGGCCGTTCGGGGTGGTCGGCAGGGTGTAGGAGATCTCCAGCTTGCGGCCGGAGGCGGCGGCGCGGTCCTGGAGGACCTTGATGGCCTTGTTGCGGCGGTCGATGCCGGCGGCGTTGTCGAGCGAGTCGACCTCGATGTCCATGTCGAGGCGGGTGACGTCGTAGGTCGTGAGGACCTTCTCGTACGCGTCGGCGATCTGGTTGACGTCGGTGCAGCTGTCGGCGATCTCGGTGCCGGTGGTGTCGGCGGTGTAGCCGCCGAAGGAGGGGATCACGTCCCCGCCGCGGCCCTGGATGGTCTTGATGTCGGCGCCGAAGACGGCGGCGGAGATCGGCATGCCCGTGTCGCCGTTCCAGTACGGCGTGCACGAGCCCTTGGTGGCGGTCTGGAGGAACGCCATCGTCAGGTGCTTGGCACCCGACTGGGCGGAGAGGGCGGCGGGGCTCTCGCCGGTCCACGCCTCGAAGTAGGGGGCGAAGACCCGGTTGGGCAGCGGGGTGGCCGCCTGGGCGGAGCCCGCTCCGAGGGTGGTCAGCCCGGCCGCGGCCACGGCGGTGGTGACGGCCGCGAGGATCGCGCGCAGGGGTCGCATGCTTCTCATGTCAGTCGGTCCCGAGGGGTGTGAGGGGTTCGGAGGCGACCGCCCCGGTGGGAGCGGGGCGAGTGCTGGGTATGGAGATAGTGGGCGGCGCGGAAGGGGGTCAACAGCCCGGACCGAGGCTGGACTAGACCTTTCGGCGAGGGCGTCGGCCGTTTCCGCTGCCCACCCGGAGGGATCTTGGACTAGACCAATTTCCGTGATTTTTCCTCCCCTTGACCCGCCGTCGGCGGCGCGGGCGGCCCGCGGCACCCGCGGACCCACCCGACCGGCGGATGCGGGAATCACAGCGCCGGGACCCCGGCAGAAAGTATGATCAGGCGATGTCTGACATGACTGAGACCACGCCCGGCTGGATGACCTCGGACGAACTGGACACGGCCCGGGCCCGGATGCCGATCCTGTACGTCGACGCGGTCCCCGTGCGGGTGGACGACAGCGGTGAGGTCACGAGCATCGGACTGCTGCTCCGGATCGGCGCCGACGGAACGATCAGCCGCACCCTCGTGTCCGGGCGCGTGATGCACCACGAGCGGATCCGGGACGCCCTGCTGCGGCACCTGGAGAAGGACCTCGGCCCGGTGGCGCTGCCGCGGGTGCCCGCGTCCCTCCAGCCGTTCACGGTCGCCGAGTACTTCCCGACCGCCGGCATCACCCCGTACCACGACCCGCGCCAGCACGCGGTGTCGCTCGCCTACATCGTGCCGGTGAGCGGCGACTGCCGGCCGCGCCAGGACGCCCTCGACCTCGTCTGGTTCACCCCGCACGAGGCGGCCTCGCTCGCCGTCCAGAGCGAGATGCCCGGCGGCCACGGCGTCCTCCTGAAGCAGGCCCTGGCGCACGTCGGCGTCACCTACTGACCCCCCCCCCGGGGGCCCGGCCGCGCGGCCGGGCCCCCGGGGTCCGGTCAGATCCCGCAGGAGGAGGCGGACCAGAAGCGGCTGGGCCGGTGGTCGACGTGGGCGTGGTCGGAGTGGTCGGGGTACCCCGGGCCGAGGATCCCGTTGAAGCCGTGGTTGCGCGCCTGCTGGGCCAGGCGGCAGAGGGTGTGCGGGCCGGCGCCGAGGTCGGCCGCGTCGCCGTACAGGTGCCGGCTGGTGGAGGCGCCGCCGACCGCCGCGTTGCAGGCGGTGCTGCGGAAGCCGCTGGTCACCCGGATGGACTGGTCGCCGAGGGCGTGCCGGAGCGCCTCCAGCTTCCACATCGTGCGCAGCGCGTTGGACTTGGCGGTGGCCGCGCTGACGGCGCCGCCCGCCCAGGTGGTGTTGCAGTTGTTCAGCTCGGCGTAGGTGAAGTGGACCGGGGTGCAGTCGTCGTCCTGGAGGGCGTAGATCTTGCTGAAGGTGGCCGGTCCCGCGACGCCGTCGGCGGCGAGGCCGTAGGCGGTCTGGAAGCGCTTGACGGCGGCGGCGGTCGCCGGGCCGTAGGAGCCGTCGATGTCGAGGACGGCGCCGTAGCCGGGGTAGCCGGCGACGCGGATCTGGAGCTGGGTCACGTCGGCCCCGGTCGCGCCCTGCGAGAGCGTGCGCGACCAGGTGTAGCAGCCGTCCGCGCGGGCGGGACCGGCGCCGGCCACGACTCCGGCGAGCCCCGCGACCAGCAGGACGAGGGCGAGCAGGAGCCGGGACACGGGGGAAACGGGAGCGCGGGTGTGCAGGAGCATCGGGCGGGCCTCCACCTCGGCGGGTACGGACGGCACGGCGGGATCGCGCCGCACCGTTTCATGTCATGTATCCGTCACTCTTTGCCTGTCGGGAGGAAGCCTGGCCCGAGGGGTCGACGCGCGTCAACCGTGCCGGACACCGCCGTACGGCCGCACGACGACGGGCCGGGCACCGCTCGCACCGCGATGATGAACGGGTGAAGGGCGGTACGGGCGCGGACGGGCCGGCCGGGCACGGGACGCACGTGCCGGGAGGCGGGCCGGGCACGTCCGGGGAGCCGGGGGCGGACGGGACCGGAGCGGACGGCACGGGGGTGGGCGGATCCGGAGCGGACGGGACCGGAGCGGCCCCGCCCGGGGCCGGCGGGGCGCCCGTCGACCCCCGGATGTTCGACGGGACCGTCGCCGCCGTCGCCCTGCTGGCCGGGCCGGAGGGCCGGCTGCTCTACACCAACTCCGCGTTCACCCGGCTGTTCGGCCCCCGCCGGGCCGGCCTCCCGGCCCGCGTCGCGTTCGCGGACACGGAGGGGCACCCCTTCCTGGAGGTGATCGACTCCGTACGGGCCACGGGACGGGCCCGGCAGGTCGTCGGCGAGCGGCGGCCCGACCCCGGGGCCCCCGGTCAGGCCCGGCACTTCGTGTACTCGTGCAGCCCGGTCACCACCGTCGAGGGCCCAGGGATCCTCGTCCTGGCCATGGACACCACGGCCGAGACGCAGACGCTCCAGCGCTACGAGGCGCTGGTCTCGGCCATCTCGCAGATGGTGTGGGTGCTGGGACCCGACGGCTCCATGGAGGAACTCGTCCCCGGCTGGGAGCAGCTGACCGGCAGTCCCTGGCATCCGCGCGCCGACAAGGGCTGGTACGCGCACATCCACCCGCGCGACCGGGAGGAGCTGGGCGCGGCGTGGCGCCGGGCCGCGGGCGGCGAGGAGGCCGGCGGCCCTCCGGGGGCCTTCGAGGCGACGTTCCGGGTGCGGGCGGCGGACGGCTCGTACCGGCACATGACCAGCCGTTCCGTGCCGGTCCTGCGGGACGGCGTCGTCGCCGAGTGGGTGTCGGCGAGCGCCGACGTCGAGGACTCCTGGGGGACGCAGCTGCGGGAGCGGCTGCTCGCGCAGGTCGCCGCGGTGTCCGGGGAGACCCTGCACGAGGCGTTCGCCGAGGTGGTGAAGGTGGTGGTGCCGGAGCTCGCCGACGCCTGCCTGATCCTGCTGCTCTCGCACGACGAGTGGCCGCTGCCGGACCGCGCGGAGGTCACCGCGCGCCGGATCGCGTCGGCCACCCGGCGGGGACTGCCCGCCCCGCCCGCCCTGCGCGGCCAGCGGGTGACGGTGACGCGGACCGTCCGCGAGGTCCTGGCCCGGCGGGTGCCCGTCACCTTCCGGCTGGACCCCGGCGCGCCCGTGCCCCCGGGGCTGATCCCGACGGTCAGCGAACGCTGGCTGACCGCCTCGGGGTCGACCAGCCTCACCCTGATCCCGCTGATCGTCGACGACCTGGTGCTCGGCTACGCCGCCACCAGCAGCAACGGCGACACCCCGGTCCCCGGCCCGGCCGAGACGGAGCTGCTGCGGGAGGTGCTGCACCACGCGCAGCGCCCGATCCGCAAGGTCTTCGACCTCCAGCGGGCCCGGCACACCGCCCTCGGCCTCCAGCGCGCCCACCTGACCGAGCCGCCGACGGTGCCCGGCGGGACGCTGGCCGCGCGCTACCAGCCGGCGAGCTCCGCCGAGGAGATCGGCGGCGACTGGTACGACGCCTTCACGCTGCCGGACGGCACGCTCGTCCTCGACATCGGGGACGTGGCCGGCCACGACCTGAAGGCGGCCACGGCGATGGGGCAGATGCGCAGCATGCTGCGGGCCCTGGCGTACGCGGGCGGTCCCGGGGCCCGGCCGGACGCGGTCCTGGGCCGCCTCGACCACGTCTCCGCGGGCCTGGGCACGGCCCCGCTGGCCACCGCGCTGCACACGAGCCTGAACCGCCGCCCGGACGCCACCTGGCTGCTGACCTGGTCCAGCGCGGGCCATCCGCCGCCCCTGGTGGTGCCGGTGGACGGCGACGTCCACTTCCTGCCCGGGGCGGCGGACCCGCCCCTCTGCGTGGCCTCGGACTTCCTCCGTACGACCCACACCCACGTCCTGGGGCCCGGCGACACCCTGCTGCTCTACACCGACGGTCTCATCGAGACGCCCTCGGCGGCCATCGACGAGGGGCAGCGCCGGCTGGCGAACGAGGCCGCCCGCTGCCGCCGCCAGGCGCTCCCCGACCTGCTCCGGACCCTCCAGGGCCTGTCGGACCACCGCGACGACACGGCGCTGCTGGCCTTCCGGGCGGACGACGAGCCCTGATCCCCGGGGGTGGGCACGCGGGCGGGCCGGGACGCCCTCGGGGAGCGTCCCGGCCCGGTGTCCCGCCGCCGTCAGTAGCGCAGCGCGGCGGCGATGCGCCCCTGGCCGTCGAGGGTGCCGGCGGGGACGAAGCGCACCTCGGCGCCCGTCTCCAGGGCCTGCTCGACGATCTCGTCCACCATGTCGTCCCGGGCGCCCTCCTCGCCGTCCCCGGCCGGTTCCAGGTGGCCGCCCTCCTCCCGTACGACCGTGCGGTAGTCGTCCTCGACGGCGACGAGCCGGGCCCGGCCCTCCTTGGCCGCCCGCCACACCTCGTCGATGCCGCCGGCGTACTCGCGCCGGCCGCGGGCCGCGTCGAGCTCGGCGGTGAGCACGGTCACGGTGGCGGCGGCGCGGGCCGCGCGGGCGGGCTCGACGGCGGCGTGGACGGCGGTGGCGGGCCCGTCGGCGAGGCCGCCGTGCTGGACGGTGACGGTGTCGGGGCCGAGGGAGCCCAGCTCCTCCACCAGACCGAGAGCCTCGGACGTGCCGAGGAGGTACACGGGGCGGGGCGCGGCGGCGAGGACGGCCCGCAGCTTCTCGTGGGCCTCGCGCAGGAACTGCCGGGTGTCCTCGTCCCTGAAGGTGCTGGGGACGTCGCCGACCCGCTGCTCCCGCTCGACGTCCTGGGGCTCCAGGCTGCGGGTCAGCGGGAATCCGTCCCGGGCGGCCTCGACGGTCCGCTCCGGGTCGCCGCTCCACAGGGAGACCCGGTCGGCGGCGACGGCGACGGCCCAGTAGGGCTGCTCGGCGGCGTGGGCGGCGACGAGGTTCCGGGTGAGGAAGGTGTCCGAGAGGACCACCCGCTCGGGCACGGTCCTGGGCAGCGACCACACCTGGTGCTCGCCCTGCGCCGCGTAGATGACCAGGCCGTCCTCCGCGTGCGCGAGGTCGACCTCGGCGGCGGCGCGGTTCAGCTGGTCGAGGACGTCGAGCCGCCGCTCGCGCGGCACGTCCGGGTCGCTGGTGAGCGCCTTCTCGGCCTCGGCGAGCAGGTTGCGCAGGCGCACCGGGTCCTGGGCGTTGTCCGGTTCGCGGCGGTGCGTCGGCATCACCAGCGAGACGGCCGGATAGGGCCGGGGCCGGCGCAGCTTCGCGAGCACCTCACTGCTGAGCACGGGGTCCATGGAGGGGGCCTTCCTGTCGTATCGGGGAGCGGGCGGCCGGGACGGAGCGAGCGGGCCGGACGGAGGGGAAGGGAAGACAAGGGGAAGGGGAGGAAGGAGGGGGGAGCGGGCGGGTGGGCCGGTCACGCGGGGCCGGCGAGCTGCTCCGCCAGTTCCCTCTCGTCCTCGTCGCTGAGGGAGGTCTTCAGGACGGTGCCGCCGTGGCGCTGCATCGCCGCCGTGAACTTGTCCTCGGTGAGCTTCGAGGCCATGATCACGAGGGCCGCCGCACCCGGCCTGAGGAGGTCCCCGACCTGCTGGCGGAACCGCTCGTCGACGCCCGACTTGCTGAGGCGTCCCACGAGGCCGCCGAGCGCGGCGCCGGTGAGGGCGCCGACCGCCGGGGCGAGGAAGAGGATGCCGAAGATGGTGCCCCACAGGGCGCCGGTCGCGGCGGTGACCCCGACGACCCTGTTCGAGGTGTCGACGTGGGTGCGTCCCTCCGCGTCCACGGAGACGATCGCGAGGCCGTTGAGTCCCACGACCTGGTCGCGCTGGAGTTCCTGCACCGTGCCGAGGGCCTCCTCGGCCTCGGCGGGGCCCTCGTATCCGATGACGATGAGTTCGGACATCGCTGTCTCCTCTCCGCCCCGATCCTTGCCCGAGATGTCCGTTCCCGCGAATCGGGGGCGTCCGCCCGGAGTCGGGGGCGGGCCGGTGCGGAGGGCACTTCCCGGGCGGGCGGCGGGCCGTCAGGCCGGGGGCGCCGCCAGGACGTCCAGGGCCAGTCCGGCGGCGCGCCGGTGCCACAGGCGGGCCCCGCGCAGCATGGCGTGCCCGCCGGCCGGCATGGGGATGCCGGTCGCGTCGGCGCCGGCCTCCCGGGCCCGGCGGACGAAGGCCCAGGAGTCGCGCGCGGCGGTGACCCGGTCCGTCTCGTCGTGGAGCAGGTGGAGCCGGCGGCCCGCAAGGTGGGCGACGGGCTCGCCCGGCGGGCACCAGGGCGCGAGGGCCACCACGCCCCGGACGGCGGGGTCCCCGGCGGCGGCGAGCGCCGCCCGGCCGCCCATGGAGTGGCCCACGAGGACGACCGGCAGCTCCCCGAAGCGGGCCCGCAGCGCGGCGAGCGCGGCCCCGGCGTCCCGGGCGGCGTCGGCGCGCTCGCCGTTCCAGCCGCGGTGCCGGTAGCGGGCCTCGGCGACGAGGACCCGGCGCCCGCGCGCCGCCCGCCGCACGGCCCGGGCGAAGGGCCGCATCCGCAGCGCGGGCAGGTTGAGCAGCGGCGGGGCCTCCAGCCCGTCCTCCCGCCCGCCGTGCAGCAGCAGGACGATGCCGGCCGGGGCCCGCGTCCCGGACCTCAGCACCGGCGCGGGGGACGCGGAGGTCCGGGTTTCTGCGGGCATCGCTCCTCCTGCGGCCGGACGTCGGTGGGGTCCGCAGTCTGTCACGGGAGCCGGACGGGACGGCGGACGGGCCCCGGGTGCACGGGACGGCGGAGGGGCCTGGGGCGGACGGGCCCCGGGCGGAGGCGTCCCGTCCCCGGGGCGGGTCCTTCCGGGGCCGTCAGTCCGTGCCACGGGCCTGCCGGAAGCGGGCGAGGCCGTCGTCGAGGCCGACCAGGGGGTCGGGGTAGTCGTACGCGGCGCGGTCCGGGCCCTTCAGCCGCCACGGTTCGTGGACGGCGGGCCCGGCGAGCCCGGCCAGTTCCGGGACCCAGCGACGCACGTACGTCCCGTCGGGGTCGTGGCGCAGGGCCTGGCGGACGGGGTTGAGGACCCGGTTGGGGCGGGTGTCCGTGCCGGTGCCGGCCACCCACTGCCAGTTCAGCTGGTTCTCGGCGACGTCCCCGTCTGCCAGGAGCGCCAGGAAGTGCCGGGCCCCCTCGCGCCAGTCGACGTAGAGCGTCTTGGTGAGGAAGGAGGCCGTGACGAGCCGGGCCCGGTTGTGCATCCACCCCTCGTGGGCGAGCTGCCGCATCCCCGCGTCCACGAGGGGATAGCCGGTCCGGCCCTCGCGCCAGGCCCGCAGGTCGGCCTCCGCCTCATCGCCGCGCCGCCACCGGTCGTGGCGGGGCCGGTAGTCCTCGCGGACCGCGTCCGGGCGGGCGGCGAGCACCTGCCGGTGGAAGTCGCGCCAGCACACCTGGCGCACGAAGGCCGCCGCGCCGGGCCCGGCCTCCTCCCCCGCGCGGCCCGCGCGGACCCGGTGGACCAGCTCCACCGGGGACAGCGCGCCGAAGTGGAGGTACGGCGAGAGGCGGGAGGTGCCGTCGCCCGCCCGGTCGTCCAGGACGTCGTGGCGGTCCTCGTACGCGCCGAGGTGGCGGGACGTCCAGCTCCGCAGCCGCCGGCGCGCCTCGGTCTCGCCCCCGGCCGCGAGCCCCGCCGACACCCCGGGCACGTCGGCGCGCGAGGGCAGCGGGTCGGAGCGCAGGTCCTCGGGGACGCGGACGGTGCGCGGGGCGGGCAGCGGGGCGCGCACCGGCCGCTCGGACCAGCGCCGGAAGTACGGGGTGAAGACCGCGAAGTGGTCCGAGCCCTGGGGGACGACGTCGCCGGGCGGCACGACGGAGTCGACGCCGTCGTGGACGTAGAGCCGGCGGCCGTCCTCCTCCAGGGCGCGCCGCAGCCGGGTCTCCCGGGCGCGGGCGAAGCCGGTGCAGCCCGCCGCCGTGTGCACCTCGTCCGCGTCCGCTTCCCGGGCGATCCGGCACGTCTCGGCGACCGTGTCCCCGGTGCGCACGACCAGTCGGCCGCCGCGCTCCCGCAGGGAGCGGTCCAGGTCGGCGAGGCAGTCGGCGAGGAACGCGAGCCGGTTGGGCGCGGTGAACCCGGCCCGGTCCACGGCCGGGTCCCGGACGAAGACGGGCACGACCTCGTCGGCGGCCCCGCAGGCCGCGCGCAGCGGCGGATGGTCGTGGACCCGGAGGTCGGCGGTGAGGAGCACGACGGCGGTGCGGCCCCGCCGCCGGGCGGGGGCGGGACCCTTCACGGCGGCGCGGGCGGGGGCGGGATCGTTCACGGCGGCGGTTCGCTTCCGGACGGGACGCACGGCGTCCTGCTGGACGGGACGGGGCGGGTCCCCGCCGTCCGGACGAGGAGCACCGTCCGGACGAGGAGGGTCGCCGGGACGACGCGGGCCTTCCGGACGACGGGCGTCGTCCGGAAGGCCCGCGCGGCCCCGGGGACCGGCATCGCCCGGACGACGGGACCCACCGTCCCCTCCTTCCGTCCGGCGGGCCCGCCCGGATGCGCGGGACCGGTGATTGTGCCGATGACGCCGCCGCGCGCCGCGCCCACAGTGGCGGGGCCACCCCACGGCAACCGGCCGCGCCCTCCCCACGGGACGGCCGTACCACGACACGAGAGGACGACTTCGTCGTGAAGCGATACCTTGCCGCGGCCTCCGCCGTCGCCGCCGGCCTCGCGCTGCTCCTCGCCCCGGGCGCGGGAGCCGCGGCCGGCAACCCGTACGAGCGGGGCCCCGCGCCGACCCAGGCGAGCGTGGAGGCCCTGCGCGGTCCGTACGCGGTCGCGGAGACCTCCGTCTCCTCCCTCGCCGCCACCGGTTTCGGCGGCGGCACCATCTACTACCCGACGAGCACCGCCGACGGGACCTTCGGGGCGGTGGCGGTCTCCCCCGGCTTCACCGCCACGCAGTCCTCGGTGGCCTGGCTGGGGCCGCGGCTGGCCTCGCAGGGCTTCGTCGTCTTCGTCATCGACACGCTGACCACGCTGGACCAGCCGGACAGCCGGGGCCGCCAGCTGCTCGCCGCGCTCGACCACCTCACGCAGAAGAGCCCGGTCCGCGGCCGGGTGGACGCCTCGCGGCTCGCGGTGATGGGCCACTCGATGGGCGGCGGCGGCACGCTGGAGGCGGCGAAGAGCCGGCCGTCGCTGAAGGCGGCGGTGCCGCTCACCGGCTGGAACACGGACAAGACCTGGCCCGAGATCAGCACGCCGACGCTGGTCATCGGCGCGGACGGCGACACGATCGCGCCCGTCGCCACCCACTCGGAGCCCTTCTACGAGAGCCTTCCGGCCGGCCTGGACAAGGCGTACCTGGAGCTGAACGGCGCCACCCACTTCACGCCCAACACGTCGAACACGACCATCGCGAAGTACAGCCTCTCGTGGCTGAAGCGGTTCGTCGACGACGACGTCCGGTACGAGCAGTTCCTCTGCCCGCTGCCGCGGCCCGGTCTGACGATCGACGAGTACCGGGGCAGCTGCCCGCTGGGCTCCTGACGCCCTGTGCGCGGGCCCAGTCCGGCGTACGGGGGTCTGGGCGCCGGCCCAGACCCCCGTACGGCTCCGTTCCCGTCCCCGGCGGGGCTCGTTAGCGTGGCGGGCGTGACCTCCGGCACCGGACCGCCCGCACCGTACGGCAGGGACCGCGAACTCGCCCTCCTCGCAGGGCTGTTGCACGCGGCCGGGCCGGACGGGGGCGAGCGGGTGGTGTGCGTGGCCGGCGGCCCCGGCGAGGGCCGGTCCGGACTGCTGGCCCGGGCCGCCCGGGACTTCCCCGGCCCGGCGCACCTGGTCGGCGCGCCGGGCCGGCGGGTGCCGTGGAGCGGGACGCGGGCGCTCCTCGCCGCCCTGGCCCCGTCCGGCGCGGCGGCCCGGCGGGCGGGCCGGCTCGCCCGGGGTCCCGGCGGGGTCGCGGCGGCGCTCGCCGCCGTCCTTCCCGGGCGGGGCCCGGTGCTGCTCTGCCTCGACGACCTCCCGCTGTGGGACGCCCACTCGCGCGCCGCGCTGGCCGCGCACTGGCGGGCGCCGGATCCGCGCGGGGCGGCGGCCCGGGTCCGCTGGCTCGTGGCGGCGGCGCCGGGCCGGCCGCTGCCCGTCCCCGAGCGGGCGCCGCTGGTGCGCCTGGAGCGCCTCGCCCGGCCGGCCGCCCGCGCCCTGCTGGCAGGCCCGGACGGCCGGCGCGTCGGCGGGGCCGTCGCCGAACGGCTCCTCGACGAGGCGGCCGGGCACCCGGGCGTCCTCGCCGAGGCCGTCCGCCGGCTCCCGCCCGCCGTGCTCGCCGGAACGGCGCCCGCGCCGGTGCGGCTGGTGGGCGACGACACCCTCGCGGCGGTGTACGGCGGCCTGCTCGGCGCCCTCCCGGCGGACGGCCGCCGGCTGCTGGGCGTGGTGGCACGGGCCTGCGGCACGCCGGACGGCCCGTACGAGCCGGACGGTCCGTGTGCGGCGGACCCGCCGGACGATGTCCGGGAGGAGGCGTACCGGACCGAGGTGGGCACGGCACTGGCCCTCGCCCGCGCCCTGCGGGTGCCGGTGGAGGCGCTGGACGGGCTGGTGGCGGCCGGGCTGCTCCGGCGCCGGGGCGACGAACTCGCCTTCCCCGACCCGTTCCTGCGCCGCGCGGCGGGACTGCTCGGAGCCGTACGCGAGGAGGGGGCGAAGCCGGGCGGGTGCGCGGTCCCCGCGGGGACCGCGGAGCCGGGCGGGCACCCCGCCGAACCCACCGGTCCGGCGCTCCGCGGCCCCTCCCTCCCCGCGCTCCCCTCCCTGCCTTCCCTCCCCGACGCCCGGCACGAGCGGCACCGGGCGGACCGGCTCGGGCCTCCGCCGGCCGTGCGGGCCCGGTCGGGGGCGGCGCGGGGGCGGGAGCTGCTGGCGCGGGGGTTCGCGGCGCTCGCGGGCGGGCCGGTCATGGACGCCCACGAGTCGTTCGCGCAGGCGGCGAAGGCGCTCGGGGAGCGGTGCCCGGCCGAGGCGGCGGACGCGCGGTTCCTCGCGATGGAGGCCGCGTGGGCGGCGGGGGACGTCGGCGCCTGCCTCGCCGCGCTCGACCTGGCACCGGCGGCCCGGGGCACCGAGCGGGCCTTCGCCGAGGGGCTGCGCGCGGCGCTCACGATCCGCCCGGACCGGGCCCGCACCCCCCTGGCCCGGGTGGTCGCGGGGGGCGCGGGCCGCGAGGAGCCCCGGCTGCTGCTGCGGGCGGGGGCAGCCGCGCTGGTGCTCGGGGACGTCGCCGCGGCGGCCCGGCTGCACGGCCGGGCGCTGGCGCGGGCGCGGGCCGAGCGGCGGGCCTCCCTGCTGCCCCGGATCCTCGAACACCTGGCGTACGCGGAGCTGCGGGCCGGGCGGTACTCCCGGGCGGGGCACGCCGCCCGGGAGGGGCTGCGCGCGGCGCGGGCCACCGGCCAGCACAACTCCGCCGCCCACCAGCACGCGGTCCTGGCCCTGGTGGCCTCGGTGACGGGCGACGGGCCGGCCGCCGCCGGGCACGCGGAGCGGGCGCTGGCGATCGGGCGGCCGCACGGCCTCGCCCAGGCGGTGACGCTCGCCGAGTGGGCGCTGGCGCGGGCGGACTCCGGTGCCGGACTGGCCGAGCGGGCCGCCGCACGCCTCGCGCCGCTCGTCGGCCCCGGCCCGCGCGGCGGGCACTTCGCGCTCCGGATGCTGGCCGTGCCCTGCTTCGTGGAGGCGGCGGTGGCCTCGGGGCAGGAGGCGGAGGCGCGGGCGGCGACGGAGGAGTACGCGCGGTGGGCGGCGTACGGGCTCGACCGGCCGGCCCCGGCCCAGCTGGCCCGCTGCCGCGCCCTGCTGGCGCCCCGCGGCGAGGAGGCGCGCCGCTGGTTCGGCGAGGCGCTGCGGTGCCACGAGGAGAGCGGCAACGACTTCGAGCGGGCCCGGACGCTCTTCGCGTACGGCGTCCGGCTGCGGCGCCTGCGGCGGCCCGGCGAGGCGCGGGGCCCTCTGCGGGACGCGCTGGTCGCCTTCGAGCGGGCCGCCGCCGAGGGGTGGGCCCGGCAGGCCCGGGCGGAGCTCCGCGCGACGGGCGCGGCCGGCGGCCGGGCGCCGGAGCCCGCCGCCCTCGCCTCGCTCACCCCGCAGCAGCAGCGGATCGCACGGCTGGTCGCGGACGGCGCCACGAACCGGGAGGTCGCGGCGCGCCTGTCGCTCAGCCCCCGGACGGTCGACCACCACCTGCGCGGGGTCTACGCCCGCCTCCAGCTCCGCTCCCGGGTGGAGCTGTCGGCCCTGGTCGCGGAGGCCCGGGGCTGACCGGGCGGGCGGTCGGCGGACGGAGGGTCAGCGGGCGCCGAAGACCTGGGTCCAGTAGGGGCCGCCGTCGGTGTGGACGCCGACGCCGATCTCCTTGAAGGAGCAGTTGAGGATGTTCGCGCGGTGGCCCGGGCTGTTCATCCACCCCTCCATGACCTGCTCGGCGGTGGTCTGGCCCATCGCGATGTTCTCGCCGTACGTGGACCACGGGTATCCGGCGGCGGTGACCCGCTCCCCCGGGCCGTCGCCGTCGGGGTTGGTGTGGTCGAAGAAGTCGCGGGCCGCCATGTCGTCGGAGTGGCCCTGGGCGGCGCGCGCGAGGGTGGCGTTCGCGGTGACCGGGCCGCAGCCGGCCTTGGCGCGCTCGGCGTTGACGAGGGCGACCACCTGGTCGGCCGTCGTGCCCTGCCCGGTGTCGTGCTGCGTGCCGGCGCCCGTGCCCCCGCCGGTGCCGGCGGTCGGTTCGGCGGTCGTCGGTGCGGGCTTCGGGGCGGCGGTCGTGGGGGCGGGCGCCGGGGCGGCGGTCCGCTTCGGCGGTGTGGTGGCCGGGGTGTCGACGGTGCGGTGGGGGCTGGGGGTCGCCGTGGTGGGGCGCGGGGTCGCCGTCTTCTTCCCGGCGGCGGTGGGCTTCGCGGAGGAGGGGCGTGCGGAGGGCGCGGTGGTGGAGGGGGCCGGGGCGGTGGTCGCGGGGGTGGTGGTGAGGGAGTCCGGGTCGTGGGTGAGCGGGAGGTCGGGGCCGGGGGCCGCCGCCCGGTTCGCCTCCAGGAGCTCCTCCTGGCCGCCGCGGCCGCCGTACAGGGAGAACGCCCCGCCCGTCACGGCGACGACCGCGATCCCGGCCGCGACGGCGGCCCGGCGGCGGTTCCGCTCGTCGGCCCGGCGCCGCACCCGGCGGGCCGCCCGCGTGCCGGCCCGGCCGCCGGGAGCCGGGGCCGGAGAGGCCGCCAGGGACGGGGCGGGGGTCCCGAGCTCGTACGCCCGGGTCGGCTCGTCCGCCTCCGGTACGCCGCCGGGTCCGGGCGCGCCGTACGCCTCGGGCGTGCCGTACGCCCTCGGCGCGGACCGCGGGGCGGGCACGGTGGGCCATCCGGACGCGGGGGCGGGAGCCGGGGCCGGGGCCGTGCAGGTCGCGCACCGGACGACGTGGGGGGCCAGGTGGTCCAGCGGGCCGGGGCCGGGGCGGCCGTCCCATCCGGCGGTCAGCTCGTGCAGGGCGGGGCAGCGGGGCCGCCGGGCCAGTGCGGCGGTCACCGAGCGGGCCGCCGCGCACCGGGCGCGGGCGGTCTCCACGGCCGCCGCCGTCGACTCCGGCGTCCACTGGAGCGCGGCGGCCGTCTCGTACCGGAGGACCTGGCCCTCGTCCTCCAGCGATCCGAGGGCCGCCAGGAGGGCGTCCCGCACGTCCAGCCAGCCGCCGGCGTCGGATCCCGCGGCGGCGGTGTGGGCGAGGGCGGTGTCCACGGCCAGCGCGAGGAGCCAGGGCCGGAAGCCCTCCGGCGCGGACAGGGTGTGGAGCGAGCCGTGGACGCGGCGCAGGGTGTCCTGCGTGACGGCGTCGGCGGTGACGGGGCCGGAGTCGAGGGCGCGGGACACCAGGGCGTGGACGAGCGGCCGGTGGGCGCCGAGGAGCTCGTCGCACGCCCAGGGGTCCCCGTACTGCGCCGCCCGTATCAGCTCCGTCGTCCGGTTCGTCCCGCTGTTCACCGTCGTCCTCTGCACGCCGTTCGTCCTTCTCTCGCTCGTTCCAGGAGTTCCCTGCGCCTGGGAGAGCCTGTGCCGGGGAGGGGGATAACGGAAAGAGAAGAACCGGAATCAGTGACACGGCTCACAGGAAGGACGGGCGGGGACGGGGACGGCCGTCCGGGCGGGCCCTAGGGTGGTCCGCATGGGCGGGGAACTCGGGGAACAGGGCGACGGATGGCTGGCGGGGCAGCTACGGGCGCTGACGGGAGGACGGTTCCCGGTCGCCGGGGCGGTGGTCGGGCCGGCGGGGACGGCGACGGCCTCGGTCGGGGCGGGGCTCGGCGCCGACTACGAGATCGGGTCCGTGTCCAAGGGCGTGACCGGGCTGCTGTACGCGGACGCGCTGGAGCGCGGGGAGGTGACGGCGGGGACGGCGCTCGGGGAGCTGCTGCCGCTGGGGGACGTCCCGGTGGCGGGGGTGACGCTGGGGTCGCTGGCCACGCACCGGTCGGGGCTGCCGAGGCTGCCCCCGTCGACGGGGGTCTGGCGGCGGACGTTCGCGCTGTGGCGCCACGGCGCCAACCCGTACGGGGAGGACCTCGCCGCCCTGCTCGGCCAGGCCCGCGCGGTGCGGCCGGGCCCGCCCCGGCCCCGCTACTCCAACCTGGGCTTCGAGCTGCTGGGCCACGCGCTGGCGGGCGCCGCCGGGACGACGTACGGGGAGCTGGTCGCCGGGCGGATCTCCGGGCCGCTCGGCCTGGAGCGGTTCTACCTGCCCGCGGGGCCCGGCGGGCTGCTGCCGGGCGCGCTGGCGGGGACGACCCGGCGGGGCAGGCCGCGCGAGCCGTGGACGGGCGAGGCCCTGGGGCCGGCCGGCGGGATCCGGGCCGACGTCGGCGGCATGGCGCGCCTCACCGCCGCGCTCCTCGACGGTACGGCGCCGGGCACGGCCGCGCTCGACCCCGTCGCCCCCTTCACTGCCGGCACGCGGATCGGCGCGGCCTGGATCACCCTGCGGGTCCGGGACCTGGAGATCACCCTGCACAACGGCGGCACCGGCGGCTTCCGCTCCTGGCTGGGCCTGGACCGGGCGTCCGGCACCGGGGTGGTGGTCCTGGCCGCCGCGAGCGTCTCGGTGGACCGCGCGGGCTTCGCCCTCCTCACGGAGCGGGACCGCCCCGCCCCCGCCTGACCCCCTGGGCCCGTGCGGCCGGGGTCAGGTCCGGGTGCGGGCCGCCCAGCGGACGGCCGGCCCGGTGGCGAGGGCCGTCAGGAGGAAGGCGCCGCCCAGCAGCAGCCAGCCGGCCGGGCCCCCGCCGACGAGGAGGGTCGTGACGACGAGCGGGCCGAGGGTGCGGGCCACGGGGACGCCCGCCCCGTAGAAGCCCTGGTACTGGCCGACCCGGCCGGCGGGCGCGAGGCCGAGGCCGAGCTGCCAGGAGCCGGCGGAGTGCCGCATCTCGGCGACGACGAGGAGCAGGGCGCCGAGGACCAGGACCGCGACGGCCGCACCGGCGCCGAGGCCGGGCAGGGCGGTCACCGCGAAGACCGCGCAGGCGGCGAGCATCACCGCGCCCGCGCCCCGGACGGCGCGGGCCGCCGTGTCCAGGTCGGTGACCGAGCGGGCGGCGCGGACCTGGAAGAGGGTCACGGCCGCGGTGTTGAGGACGAAGAGCGCCGAGACGGTCCAGCCGGGCGCCGCCGTCCGCTGCACGATCCACAGCGGCAGGGCGAGGCTCAGGACAGGCATCCGCAGCAGCAGCGCGTGGAGGAGGGTGAGCAGCACGTAGGGGCGGTCGCGCAGCACGGTGCCGCCGGGGGCGCGTCCGGCGCCGGCCCCGGGGGCGGGGGCCGGGGCGGGGAGCCGGCCGAGCAGCAGCGCGCAGAGCAGGAAGCCGGCCGCGTCGAGGGCGAGGACCGCGAGGTAGGCGCGGCGCGTGCCCGCGTGCAGGGCGAGGCCGCCGAGGGCCGCGCCGACGGCGAGCCCGGCGTTCGAGGCGGCCTGGAGGCGGGCGAGGACGGCGGTGCGGGCGGCGGGAGCGACCGTCCCGGCGAGGAGGGCCTGCCGGGCGGCGGCCAGGCCGCTCTGCGCGGAGGCGTAGAGGGTGGCGGCGGCGAGGAAGGCCGGGAAGGAGGCGATGAGGAGGAAGGAGGCGACCGCCGCGGCCGTCGCGAGCGCGAGGAGCACGGAGGTCCCGCGCGGTCCGCGCCGGTCGGCGAGCGTCCCCAGCGGGACCCCGGCGAGCGAGCCCACGGCCCAGGCGACCGCGAGCCCGGCCCCGACCTGCGCGGCGGAGAGCCCGACGACGCCGGTGAAGTAGAGGGCCGAGGTCACGTAGAAGGCTCCGTCGCCGACGGAGTTGCTCAGCTGGGCGAGGAGGAGGACGCGGGGCGCGGCGGGGCCGGCGGGCGCGGTCGACCCCATCGGCTCTGTCGGTGCGATCGGTTCCCTCGGTACGGCAGGTGCGGGCGCCGAGATCGGTACGGCGGGTCCGGACGCCGAGATCGGTACGGCGAGGGGGTCCGCCGGAGAAGTGTTCGCCATGGGCACGACGGTACGGAGAGGTGGCCCGTGCTTCCTGGTCCATTGACGGGTCGTCGGAGCGGGCCACTTGAGGGCCCGTCAGCGGCCGTACACGTCCCGGCACAGCTCCGCCGCCCCCATGGGCGCCTCGATCCTCGCCGCCTCGCGGCACAGGCTCCGCATCTCGGGCACCTGCCCGTCCGCCGGCCGCGGCGCGGGCACGCGGGCGGGAGCGGCGGCGCGGGTGCGGGACGGGGAGGACGTCCGTGGCGTCGTACGGGGCCGCGGCGCGCGGGCCTCCGGAGCGCGGGACCCCGCCTCCCGGTTCTCCGCCCGGGACTTCGGCGCACGGACGGTGGCGCCGCCGCTCCCCGGGGTCCCGCGCCCGCCCGGCTGCGGTGACGAAGCCGCGTCGGCCCGGGGCCGCACGGGGACGGAAGCGGGCCCCGGCTCCCGTGCGCCTCCCCCTTCCCCCTCCTCCGTGTCCGCCAGCTCCTCCCGGGGCTCGGCCTCCACCGGCCGCTCCGGCAGTGCCGAGGGCGGTCGCCGGTCGGCGGGCGCGAAGGCGGGCGGCGCGGTCTCCGGAGCCGCCGGGCGGGACGGCGCCGGAGGCTGCGGAAGGGCCGTGCAGCCGCCGGCCAGGAGGGCGGCGAGCAGCGGGAGGGCGATGCGGCGGGCGTTCATGGCGGCCACGCTGCCGCAGGCGGGCGGCGCCGGGGAGCCGGTCCGGGCCGCGACCACCGCCACGGGTGAACGGCGCGGCCCGGGGGCGACGGGCGGAACCGCGCCGGGTCGGACCTGCGCCGCGCGCGGACACCCGTCCCGCTCCGCACCCCCGGGGGCGCGGGATCCGCCGGACGCCCACGGGTCACCCGGGCCCGCCGTGCGGTGATCCACCCGAGCGCCCCGCCGTCCGGGCGCCGCCGCTATGCTACGAGCAAAACAGAACTAGGTTCTAGAAAAGCTCTCCGCCGGCCGGCGATCCTCAGGGGGACCCATGTCGTACACGCCGCCGCCCTGGCCCCAGCCGGGGCGGGCGCCCGCGCCGCGCCGCCGTTCGCGGCGCGACCTCGGGCTGACCGCGCTCGCCGCGGGGCTCGCGCTGCTGGTCGCGGGGGTGGCCGGGGCGGGGTGGCACGAGTACCGGGCGGGGCGCGCGCCCGCGGCGGACGCGCGCGGGGCCTCCCCCGCGACGACGGCGCCCATCCCGTCCGTCCGGCCCGGCCCCCGCACGCCCGAGCCGGTCCGCGTCCCCGGCGCCCGGGAGCTCGCCGACGCCCGGCGTCCCGGCGAGGCCGCCGCGTGGATCGCCGACGACCGCACCGACCTGCCCCGGCGCAGCGTCCCGGTCCAGCGCCCCTGGATCGTCGGCGACACCGTCGTCCAGGCGCTCTACCGCGAGGTCACCGCCTACCGCCTCTCGGACGGCGCCGAGGTGTGGAACCTGACCCTGCCCACCCCGGTCTGCGAGGCGCCGGCGAACCCGGCACCGGACGGCCGGATCGTCCTCGTCCTCAGCACCGGCACGGCGCAGCGCGGCACCCGCTGCGACCGCTTCCAGATGGTCGACCTGCGGACCGGGAAGCCGGGCTGGAAGCGGGAGCTGCTGGGGACGGACCCCCGGGACGAGCCCGCCTTCATCGTGCACACCGCGATCAGCGGCGACACCCTCGCGGTGGCCAGGAACCTGCGGGCGACCGCGTTCCGCGTGTCGGACGGCACCCGGCTCTTCGAGATCCCGAAGGAGGACCCGGGCGGCTGCCGCCCGGACAAGGTGGCGGGCGGCGCCCGGCTCCTCCTCAGCTCCTCCTGTGCGATCGGCGTCGACCGCCGGGCGTCGTACTCCCAGCTCCGCGAGCTCGACCCGCGGACCGGCGCCGTGCGCTGGCGGCACCGGACGGGGGCCGGGCGGCGGGTGGAGCGGGTGGTCTCCGTCGACCCCGTGGTCTACACCTCGGTCGACAACGACCGGCTCACCGACGACTGGCGGATCGTCGCCCTCGGACCCCGCGGCGAGCTCCGCCGCACCCTGGACCCGCGCCCCAAGGGCTTCGCGCACTGCTCGGACGCCGGGATCGACGCCGGCCTCCAGCCCTGCCCCGGCATCGTCGTCGGCCACGGACTCGTCCACGTCGGCGGCACGGACCGGGTCGGCGCCTACGACCTCGCGACCGGAAAGCTCCTCTGGGGCGTCCGGGGGAACGACGGCAGGACGCTGACCCCGGTCGGCTCCGACTCCGCGGCGGGCACGGTCGTGTACGAGTCGGCCACCCCCGGCCTCCCGGGCCGCACCTTCGTCCTCGGCCGGTCGGGAGCCGGCGGGGAGAAGGTGCTGCTGCGTCACCCGGCGGCGGCGGCCGGGGCCGAGTACAGCGCGAAGGGCGGGACCGTCCTCCGCACCGGCGGGCGGATCGTCCTGGCGCCGTCGCACGTCAGCGGCGACGACGCCCTGCGGCAGCCCCGGATCCTCTCCTTCGCCCCCGCGCCGGACTGAACGGGAACGGCTCCCGAGAGCGCTCTCAGGCCGTCCACCCGTACGGATATCCTGACCCCCGCAACCTCACGCGGTCCGGCCGGGCAGCCGCCCGCTCCCCCGGACCGGAGCAGATGAAGGGGGCCCACGTGGCCGAGCAGACGACGGGGGCCCGCCCGACCCTGGAGGCCGTCGCGGCCCTCGCGGGCGTGTCACGGGCGACCGCCTCCCGGGTCGTCAACGGCGGCGCGGGGGTGCGCGCGCCGCTGGTCGACCGGGTCCGGCAGGCGGTCGAGGAGCTCGGGTACGTGCCGAACCTCGCGGCCCGCACCCTGGTCACCCGGCGCAACGACGCCGTGGCCGTGGTCATCGCGGAGCCGGAGTTCCGCATCTTCTCCGACCCCTTCTTCCAGGAGCAGGTGCGCGGCATCAGCCGTGAACTGACCGCCCACGACTCGCAGTTGGTGCTGCTCTGGGTGGAGGACCAGGGCGACCACGACCGGATCGCCCGCTATCTCGGCGGCGGTCACGTGGACGGGGCGCTCGCCTTCTCCCTCCACGACGAGGACGAGCTGGCGGCGGTGCTGCGCCGGGCGAAGATCCCGACGGTGCTCGGCGGGCGGCCGACGGACGGGATCGGCCCGGACATGCCGTACGTGGACTGCGACAACCGGGGCGGGGCGCGCGAGGCCGTCCGGCTCCTGGTCGACCGGGGCTGCCGGACCGTGGCGCACCTCGCCGGACCGCGCGACCAGACCTCGGCGGCGGACCGCGCCGACGGCTGGCGCGACGCGCTCGGAGCGCCGGACCCGGACCTGCTGTGCCAGGGCGACTTCACGGCGGAGAGCGGCGCGCGGGCGATGGCGGAGCTGCTGGAGCGGCGCCCGGACGTGGACGGGGTGTTCGCCGCCAACGACCTGATGGCGTCGGGTGCGCTGCGGGTGCTGCGGGAGCGGGGGCTGCGGGTGCCGGAGGACGTGGCCGTGGTCGGTTTCGACGACGTCGCGTCGATCGCCGAGCACACGGACCCGCCGCTGACGACGGTCCGCCAGGACATCGAGGGGATGGGCCGGCTGATGGTCCGGCTGCTCATGCGGCTGCTGAACGAGCACGGGTCCGGGGCGCCCGCCCCGGACCCGCTGATCACGCCGACGACGCTGGTGCGACGGGCGTCGGCTTAGCGCCCGCTCAGTCGAAGGGGATGACCAGGACCGAGTCCGCGGTGCCGGTCCTGACGGTCGAAGGGGCGTTGCCGATGGCGCTCCACACCTCCAGGCGGACGGTGCCGCCGCGCAGGTCGCCGAGGGTGCCGGTGGCGGACTTCAGGCCGCGGGTCTGGTCGTAGCGCTCCCAGCCGGGCACCGGGTCGGTGGCGAAGTACTGGTAGGTCTCGGTGCGTTCGAAGGTGCCGTCGCCGGTCAGGTCGTAGCCGATCCGGACCTGCTGGCCGAGACCGACGGCGGTGCCCGCGTCCACGGCGAGGCGGAAGGCGGTGGCGGCTCCCGGGGTGAGGGTGCCGGTCACGTTCCGCGCCTCGTAGACGAGCGGCTGGTACGGGGTGCCGTCGTGGTTGGCGCCGCCGGCGGAGGCGATCGTGTCGGCGCCGGCGGTGGTGTCGGTGGCGGTGGTCAGCTGGCCGCCGCTCTTGAGCCGGAAGGTGTCGCCGGTGCCCGGCTCGGGGCAGGCGGGCCCGCCGGGCTGTCCGCAGGGGATCGTGCCGGTGGTGCCCTTGCCGGTGGCGGTGGAACGGGCGGGCACGGTCAGGGACTTGCCGTCGGAGAAGGTGACGGTGATCGGCGCGGAGCCGTGGTTGTGGGCGGCGTAGGTGCGTTCGGTGCCCTTGAGGAAGACGGCGGAGGTCGGGACGGAGCCGGTGACGCTCGCGTCGGGGGCGCCGAGGGCGTCCAGGACGGTCAGCCAGTGGTAGGTGTGGGCGCGGGACTCGCCCGCCTCCGGCGTGTAGGCGCCGCCGACGGCGTCGAAGCGGCCCTTGGCGCGGGCCGGTTCGGCGAGCGACTCGAACTCCCAGAGGATGTCGCGCCATTCGACGGCCGGGCCGCCGTTCTCCCGTTCCATCTCGGCGAGGTTGCGCCGGATCGCGCCCGGATAGCCGCCCATGTGCAGGGCGTTGCCCGCGGTCACCGGGAGGGTGTTGATGCCGTGGATCTCCTCGGGGTTCGCCGTCCACCAGGTGGAGTAGGCGCCGCCGCTCCCCCACACCATGCCGACGGTGTCGTGGGTGAAGGAGCCGGGGAAGACCTGCTGGTCGGCGTCGAACCAGTACTGGCCGATGGCGTCGGACTCGGTGGCGAGGAGGTGGCTGCCGAGGTCGCGCAGGGAGGTGTCGCCGGTGGCGGAGCCCCACAGGACGAGGGCGGCGCTCAGGTTGGTGGACTCGGAGGAGGACTCCTGGTTGTTGCCGGCCGCGAAGCCGGAGTGGCCGGAGGCCCAGCTGTGTCCGGCGTACACGTCGAAGCCGCGCAGGAAGGGGAAGGCGGTGTCGGTGCGGCTGGGGTTGGCGACGTCGCGGACGAGGGTCTTCACCATGCCGCCCCAGGCGGAGTCGGCGGCCCACGCCTGGTCGTACTGGGCGACGATCGCGGCGGCGTACACGTAGTAGCCGTAGTGGAAGTGGTGGTCGTTGAGCTCGGTGTCGCTGCCGTACGAGGCCGGGTAGCCGGTCAGGGTCTTCCAGGTGCGGTCGTACGAGAACTCGCTCGCGCCGCCCGCCGTGAACCACTCCTGGAGCCGGCCCTTGAGCAGGCCGAGGAGCCGGTCGCGCAGGGCGGTGTCGCCGGCCTGTTCGGCGAGCGGCACCAGCTGGGCGAGCTTGCCGAGCGCCTTGCCGGTCCAGTACGTGTCGGTGGCGCCGGAGAACGGGTCGGCGGCGTTCACCACCTCGTTCAGATAGCCGCGCAGCCGGGCCTGGTCGACGGCGCCGGAGGCGGGCAGGCCGGGCAGGACGGCGGCCTGCGGGCGACTGGTGGCGAAGGAGCGGCCCTCGCGGACCTTCATGGTGCCGCGCGGCGAGACGTACGTGTACGGGGTGAGGGCGTCCGTGGTGCGGAGCCACTGGTGGCGGTAGAGCGCCTGGAGGGTGCCGGTCTCGGTGCCCTCCTTCGCCTCGGTGGTGAGGGTGTACGTGGCGTCGGACCTGCCGCCCGGGGACGACCAGGTGACGCGGGAGCCGGTGACGAAGCTGAAGGCGTACTTCCGGAAGGTGGCCAGCGCGTCGGTGGAGGGCAGGACGGCGACGGAGAAGTAGTCCTTGCCGCCGAGTCCGGCGGTGACCGTCGTGCCGGAGACGTTCCAGTCGGTGCCGCCGGGCGAGAAGAGGGCGTAGTGGTGGCCGCCGACGGTGATGCCGAGGACGTTGCCCTGGTCGGCGAAGACGGTGGGCGGGGACGCGGTCGTGATCCGGGCGTCGCCGCCGGTGCCCCTGGCGTACACGTAGGGCAGGCCGTGGCCGATGGTGGTGCGCAGGGTGCGGGCGCCGTCGGACCAGAGGGGGGTGACGGTCCAGTCGGACCAGTCGTCGGCCCTGGCGTCGGGCGAGTTGAGCCCGGTGAGGCCGAGGGTGAGGTCGGCCTTGTGGGGGAACTCGTACTGCCGTCCGTCGCCGACGATCGCGGGCGTGGTGGGGTAGCCGATCTCCAGGCCGCCGGCGACGGCCTGGTAGGTGAGCGGATGGCCGTACATGGGGGTGGAGTACGGGTTGTCGCCGTAGCGCTGGAAGGCGAGCGAGGACCACCAGTCGTTGGTGGGGACGGGCCGGTCCTTGGCGGCGGCGGTCACCTTGGGGGTGACGGGGGTGCCGGTGTTGGTGGTGGGCCCGGAGGTCCCGGCGGGGCGGGTGTCGGAGTAACCGCCCGCGCCCACGGGGACGGTGGCGGCGGAGGCGGGACCGGCGGCGGCCGGTACGAGACCGGCGGCGGCCAGGGCGGCGGTGAGGACCAGCGACGCGGCCGGTCGGGAGCGGGGAGCTGACACGTACAGCACCTCGTTGGCTCGAAGGAGGGGGGTTCGTGGGGGTTCGTCCGTCGGCACGACGGCTCTTGAGAGCGCTCTCAGCAGTGCGCAACGTAAAACTCCCGAAACCTGGGCGTCAAGAGAAGGGACACGAAGCGGAGTTGGGACGGGGATTCCGCAGGAACGCTTCGATTCCGAGCCGTTACGCCTTCGAGTCTTGACGGGAGCGGGAGAGTCGGGGCACGCTCCAGACCGTTCTTGAGAGCGCTCTCAAGCGTTCTCGGGGCGACCCCGGGAAGCCCCGGCGCCGCCCGTCCCACTCCCCCGACCCGCCCCGACGCCAAGGGAGCCCGTCCATGCCCCTCACCCGAGCCGCCACCCAGGCCGCACTCCGCCTCGGAGCGGTCGCGCTCGCCGGTTCCCTGCTCGCCGCCTGCGGATCCGGCGCCTCCGACAGCGCCGCCGACAAGCCCGGCGGCAAGGTCACGCTCACCGTCGACCTCTTCGGCTCCTTCGGCTACAAGGAGGCCGGGCTCTACGCCGAGTACGAGAAGCTCCACCCGGGCGTCACCATCAAGCAGACGGACACCGAGGACGAGGCCGACTACTGGAAGTCGCTCCAGACCCGGCTCGCCGGCGGCGGCGGCCTCGCCGACGTGCAGGGCGTCGAGGTCGGCCGGATCGCCTCCGTCACCCAGCAGCAGGCCGACCGCTTCGAGGACCTGCGGAAGTACGGCGCCGACGGGCTCAAGAACCAGTTCGCCGAGGCCAAGTGGGCCGCCGCCACCGGGAAGAACGGCGAGGTCCTCGGTCTGGGCACCGACGTCGGCCCCGAGGCCATGTGCTACCGCACCGACCTCCTGAAGCAGGCCGGACTGCCCACCGACCGCGACGAGCTCGCCGAGAAGTGGTCCACCTGGGACGGCTACCTGGAGCTCGGCAAGCAGTACAAGGCGAAGGCCCCCGGCAAGAGCGCCTGGCTGGACAGCGTCGGCAGCCTCTTCTCCATCATGATCGGGCAGGAGGAGGAGCGGTACTACGACGCCTCCGGCGCCCTGATCTGGGAGACCAACCCCGCCCTGAAGACCGCCTGGGAAGCCTCCGTCGAGGCGAGCGGCGCCGGCCTGAGCGCCAAGCTCGACCAGTGGTCCCCGCAGTGGAACCAGGCCTTCGCCGCCGGTTCCTTCGCCACCCTCCCCTGCCCCGCCTGGATGCTCGGCTACATCAAGGGCCAGGCGGGCGAGACCGGCAAGGGCAAGTGGGACGTCGCCGCGCTGCCCGGCGGCGCCGGCAACTGGGGCGGCTCCTACCTCGCCGTGCCCAAGGCCGCGAAGAACAAGAAGGAGGCGTACGAGCTGATCAAGTGGCTCACCGCCCCCGAGCAGCAGGCCAAGATCTTCGCGAAGCAGGGCAACTTCCCCTCCTCGACCGGCGCCATCGCCGAGGTCGCGGGCACCACGGACCCGTACTTCTCCGGCGCCCCGATCGGGAAGATCTTCGGCGACGCGGCCAAGGCGGCCCCCGTGCAGGTCCTCGGCGTGCACGACCAGAACATCAACCAGCAGATCACCAACGCGCTGAGCGAGGTCGAGCGCAAGGGCCTCGCCCCCGAGAAGGCGTGGGAGAACGCGAAGAAGGGCGTCGCCAACACCCTCGGCTGACCCCCGGCCCCGACGTCTCCCCGGCCCCTTCTCCCGGCCCCTCCCCCGGCACCCGGCCGGCCGCTCCGGCCGGGGCGGCTCCCCCCGCCCCGGCCCCCGGCCGCGCCGCCCCCGCCCCAACCCCGCGAACTTCCCGTGACCCCCTCCCGAAGGGCCGCACCGTGACCCTCACCGCACCGGCGAAAGCCGTCACCGCCCCACGACCGCCGGGCCTCCGGCGCCTGTGGCGCGCGGTGTCGCCGTACACGTACGTCGCCCCGTTCTTCACCCTCTTCGCCGCCTTCGGGCTCTTCCCGCTGGTCTACACGGCGTACGTCTCGCTCCACCGGGTCGAGCTCCAGGACCCCGGCACCATGGAGTGGCGCGGGCTCGGCAACTACACCGCCCTCTTCGGCGACGAGTTCTTCTGGACCGCGCTGCGCAACACCTTCACCATCGGCGTCCTGTCCACCGTGCCGCAGCTGGTGATGGCCCTGGCGCTGGCGCACCTGCTCAACCACCGGCTGCGCGGCCGGACCTTCCTGCGGACGGCGATGCTGCTGCCGTACGCCACCTCGGTCGCCGCCGCGACCCTCGTCTTCGCCCAGCTCTTCGGCCGCGACTTCGGACTCTTCAACTACGTCCTCGGGCTGGTCGGCGCCGGGCCGGTCGACTGGCAGTCGGGGACGCTCAGCTCCCAGATCGCGGTCTCCACGATCGTGGTCTGGCGGTGGACCGGCTACAACGCGCTGATCTACCTCGCCGGCATGCAGTCCATCCCGTCCGAGCTGTACGAGGCGGCCGAGATGGACGGGGCCTCCCGGTGGCGGCAGTTCTTCCACGTGACGCTGCCGGGGCTGCGGCCGACGATCCTCTTCACCGTCGTGGTCTCCACGATCGGCGCCACCCAGCTCTTCGGCGAGCCGCTGCTCTTCGAGGGCTCCATGTCGGGCGGCATCTCGCACCAGTACCAGACCCTCGGGCTCTACATGTACGAGCAGGGCTGGGGCTTCTTCCACCTGGGCCGCGCCGCCGCCATCGCCTGGGTGATGTTCCTGCTGATCCTGGTGATGGTCGGGGCGAACGCCCTGGTCGCGCGCCGCCGTTCCCGCAAGGAGGCCGGCCGATGACCGCGCTCGCCGACCCGCCCGTCCCGACCGCCTCCCCCGGCCCGAGACCGCCCGGCCGGACGCGCCGGACCCGCCGGTCGGGGGCGGGGCGGACCCTGAAGGCCGGGCCCCTCGCGTACGCGGTGCTGATCCTGGCGGTGCTCGTCTCGGCCTTCCCCTTCTACTGGACGATCGTCGCGGCCAGCCGCACCAACGCCGACCTGGCCCGGGTGCCGCCGTCGCTGGTGCCGGGCCCGCACCTGATCCGCAACTTCGAGGCGGTCCTCGCCGAGGCCGACATCGGCAAGGCCCTGCTCAACTCCCTGATCGTGTCCGGCTCGATCACCGTCGGCACCGTGCTGTGCTGCACCCTCGCCGGCTTCGCCTTCGCCAAGCTGCGCTTCCGGGGCCGGGGCGCGCTGCTCGCCGTCACGGTCGGCACGATGATGATCCCGCCGCAGCTCGGCGTCATCCCGCTCTTCATGCTGATCGCGGAACTCCAGTGGGTGAACCAGCTCCAGTCGGTGATCCTGCCGGGCCTCGTCTCCGCCTTCGGCGTGTTCTTCATGCGCCAGTACCTGGTGCAGTCGCTGCCCGACGAGCTGATCGAGGCGGCCCGGGTGGACGGTGCCTCCACGGCCCGGATCTTCTGGTCGATCGTCGTGCCGATCGCCCGTCCGGGTATGGCCGTCCTCGGTCTGCTCACCTTCATGGCCGCGTGGAACGACTTCTTCTGGCCGATCGTGGCACTCTCCTCCCAGGAACCGACCGTCCAGGTGGCGCTCCGCCAGCTCGGCGGCGGCTACGTCCACGACCAGTCGGTGATCATGGCGGGCACCCTGCTGGGCACGCTGCCCGTGCTGCTGGTCTTCGGCCTGCTGGGCCGTCAGATCGTCGGCGGCATCATGCAGGGCGCGGTCAAGGGCTGACCCCCGCTCCCCTTCCCCTCCTTCCTCCCCTCCCTCCCCTCTTCCTGGAGTCGCCTCCTCATGACCGCTGTCGACGCACGCCCCGAGTCCACCGCGACGCTCCGCTTCCCGGAGGGCTTCCGCTGGGGCACCGCCACCGCCGCGTACCAGATCGAGGGCGCGGCCACGGAGGACGGCAGGACGCCGTCCATCTGGGACACCTTCAGCCGGACGCCGGGCAAGGTCCGCAACGGCGACACCGGCGACATCGCCGCCGACCACTACCACCGGATGCGCGAGGACGTCGCCCTGATGCGGGAGCTGGGGGTGACGGACTACCGTTTCTCGGTGGCGTGGCCCCGCGTCCAGCCGACCGGACGCGGACCGGCCCTCCAGAAGGGCCTGGACTTCTACCGGCGGCTCTGCGACGAGCTGCGGGACGCGGGCATCCGGCCGGTGGCGACGCTGTACCACTGGGACCTGCCGCAGGAGCTGGAGGACGCGGGCGGCTGGCCGCGCCGGGAGACCGCCGAGCGGTTCGCCGAGTACGCGGGGATCACGGCGGGCGCGCTCGGCGACCGGGTCGCGACCTGGACGACGCTGAACGAGCCGTGGTGCTCGGCCTTCCTCGGGTACGGGAACGGGGTGCACGCCCCGGGCCGGACCGACGACGCGGACGCGCTGCGCGCCGCCCACCACCTCAACCTGGCGCACGGCCTCGCGGTGGGCGCCCTGCGGGAGTCCCTTCCGGCCGGGTCGGAGGTGTCGCTGACGCTCAACCTGCACGTGGTGCGGGCGCTGACGGAGTCGGCGGAGGACCGGGACGCGGCCCGGCGGATCGACGCGGTGGCGAACCGGATCTTCCTCGACCCGGTCTTCCGGGGCCGGCTGCCCGAGGACCTGGTGCGGGACACGGCCGGGGTGACGGACTGGGGCTTCGTACGGGACGGGGACCTGGCGGCGATCGCGGCGCCGATCGACTCGCTGGGACTGAACTACTACTCCCCCACCGTCGTGGCGGCGGGCTCCTCGGAGTCCCCGTCGCCGTGGGCGGGCGCGGAGCGGCACGTGCGGTTCCTGCCCGCGCCGGGCCCCCGGACGGCGATGGACTGGCCGGTGGACGCGGACGGACTCCACGAGCTGCTCACCCGGATGCGCGACGAACTGCCGGGCGTCCCGCTGGTGATCACCGAGAACGGGGCCGCGTACGAGGACTACGCGGACCCGTCCGGACAGGTGCGCGACCCGGAGCGGGTCGCCTATCTGCACGGGCACCTGGCGGCCGTGCGCCGGGCGATCGAGGACGGCGCGGACGTGCGGGGCTACTTCCTGTGGTCGCTCCTGGACAACTTCGAGTGGGCGTTCGGCTACAGCAAGCGGTTCGGGATCGTGCACGTGGACTTCGCGAGCCAGCGCCGGACGCCCAAGGACAGTGCCCGCTGGTACGCGGAGGTGATCGCGCGGGGCGGGCTGCCGTCCTGAGCGTCCGGCGCCGGGTCAGGGGGTGGTGAGGACGGCGAGGCGCTGGGTGGCGCGGGTCATCGCCACGTAGCGGTCCACCGCGCCCTCGACGCCCTCGCCGTACTCCTGCGGGTCGAGGAGGACGACGAAGTCGAACTCCAGGCCCTTGGAGAGGCTCGGGGTGAGCGCCCTGACCCGGGGGCGGTCGCCGAGCTCGGGGAGGTGTCCGGCGGCGGCGATGACGCAGGCGACGCCGTCGGCGTTCCCGGCGAGCCAGTCGTCGAGGAGGGCGTCCAGTTCGCCGGCGGTGCCGTGGTGGACGGGGATGCCGGAGGAACGGACCGAGGTCGGCACGTTGGCGTCCGGGAGGGCGGCGCGGATGACCGGGGCGGCCTCGGTCATGACCTCCTCCGGGGTGCGGTAGTTGATGCTGAGCGAGGCCGTCTCGACGCGGTCGAGGCCGATCCGCTCCAGGCGTTCGCGCCAGGTCTCGGTGAAGCCGTGGCGGGCCTGGGCGCGGTCGCCGACGATGGTGAAGCTGCGCGAGGGGCAGCGGGCGATCAGCATCTGCCATTCGGCGTCGGTGAGTTCCTGCGCCTCGTCGACGACCACGTGGGCGAAGGGCCCGGCGAGCGGGTCTCCGGCGGCGGTGGGCAGGCCGCCCTCGTCGACGAGGCTGTCCTGGAGGTCCTTGCCGAGGAGCATGGTGACGGCGCCCTCGCCGTCGTCGTCGCCGCGCACGATGTTGTCGATGACGCCGGCCATCCGCTCCTTGCGGGCGGCGAGGGTCGCCTTCTCGCGGCGCTTGCGGGCGCTGGACCGGGGGTCGCCGAGCCGCTGCCGGGCGGCGTCGAGGAAGGGCAGGTCGGACTCGGTCCAGGCCTGGGCGTCGGCCCGCTGGAGGGCCCGCACCTCGTCCCGGTCCAGCCAGGGGGCGCACAGGCGCAGGTAGGCGGGGACGGTCCACAGGTCGCCGACGAGGTCGGTGGGCTCCAGCATGGGCCAGGCCCGGTCGAGGGTGCCGACCAGTTCGCGGTCGTGCCGCAGGGCCCGCTCGAAGAGGGCGTCGGGGACCTCGCCGCCCGCCTTCTCCTTCAGGAGGGCGACGAGCTCGTCCCAGATCAGCTCGCGGCCCTCGTTGTGCGGGGTGGAGGGGCCGGGGGCGTCGAAGACCTCCGCCCAGTCGTCGGCGGTGACGGTCAGGTCGCCCCAGTCGGTGGTGACGCGGGTCTCCCCGGCCGGGGGCTCCTCGTAGAAGCGGACGGCCTTCTCGATGCCCCGGACCAGGGCGGCGGAGGACTTGAGGCGGGCCGCCTCGGGGTCCTTCTCGGGGCGGACGGCGGCCCCTTCGGGGACGAGGTCCCGGACGGTGCAGGTGCGCACGCCCTCCTCGCCGAGGCTGGGCAGCACGTCGGAGACGTAGGCGAGGTAGGGCTGGTGGGGGCCGACGAAGAGGACGCCGCCGCGGCGGTGGCCGAGCCGGGGGTCGGAGTAGAGGAGGTAGGCGGCCCGGTGGAGGGCGACGACGGTCTTCCCGGTGCCGGGTCCGCCGTCGACGACGAGGGCGCCGCGCGAGCCGGCGCGGACGATGGCGTCCTGGTCGGCCTGGATGGTGGAGAGCACGTCCCGCATCCGCTCGGAGCGGTTGGTGCCGAGGCTGGCGATGAAGGCCGACTGGTTGTCGAGGGCCGCGTGCTCGCCCCGGCCGTCCTCGGTGAAGACCTCGTCCCAGTAGTCGGTGATCCGGCCGCCGTTCCAGCGGTAGCGGCGGCGGCTGGCCAGGTCCATCGGGTGGGCGTGGGTGGCGGCGAAGAAGGGTTCGGCGGCGGGTGAGCGCCAGTCGACGAGGAGCCGGTTGCCGTCGCTGTCGGTGAGGCCGAGCCGTCCGATGTAGAGGGGCCCGGAGCCGTCGGCGGAGACGATCCGGCCGAGGCACAGGTCGAGGCCGAAGCGGCGCAGGGCGCGCAGCCGGCCGGAGAGGCGGTGGACCTCCAGGTCGCGCTCCATCGCCTCGCGGCCCGCGCCGCCGGGTTCCCGGAGCACGGCGTCGAGCCGGTCGGAGACTTCGGCGACGGCCTGGTCGAGGCTCTCCGCGACGGCGGCGAAGTGCTTCTCGTCGTCGGCGATGAGCGCCGGGTCGGCCTTGGCGGCGAGACGGTCGGGAAGCTCGAAGGGGCCGGTGGTCCGCAGAGGCATGGGCACGCGCGCAATCTCGTTTCGGCAGGTGACGGGGGTCGGGCCGGGTCTTCCGGAGCGGGGGACGCGACCTGGAGGTGTGATTGTGCGGCATCCGGGGGGCCTTGCCGCAAGGCCCCCCTTGCGCTATACCTTGAACATGGCGGGAGGTGTTCCCGCCATTCGTGTGTCCGGGCTCATGTCCCGGCCCGTGCCCCGGTCCGTGTCCGCCCGTGTGCCCCGCCCCGCCCGCTCCCGGCCGTCAGCGGGTGTCGCCGGTCCAGTCGAAGCGTGCCGGGTCGCCGGCCCGGGGACCGTACACCGCCTTCCCCCCGGAGCCGTAGCGGCTCAGCTCCGTCTCCAGGACCGCGCCCGCGCGTATCTCCTCGCCGGTCCAGTCGGTGACGTCGAGCAGCAGGCCGTCGAGCGGGCCGCCGACCAGCTCCGCGTAGGCCCGGCCGGGACGCGGCCCGGGGCGCGGATCGTCGTGGTCCTGGCCGTAGACCCGGCCCCGCAGCAGCTCCTCGTCGCGCTCCCCGCCCATGCCGCCGCCCCTTCCCCCGTCCCCGGGACTGTCGTCCTGCCTGTCCATGGCCCCAGCGTGCCAGCCGCCACTGACAACGGCCCGCCGGCCGGCGCCGTACGGGCCCCGGCGGGGAACCGGACGGGCCGTCGGACCGTCTCCACGGGGAGAAGCGGCCGGAGTTGTTCCGGTCTTCCACCGGGAAGGACGCCGATGACGATCACGCTCGCCGAGGAGATCATGCTGCTGTCCCTGGACGACGAGTCCGGGCGGGCCGAGGAGCGGCAGGCGGCCTCGTGGGCGGTCGCGGGCGGGATCCTGCTGGAGTTGGCGCTCGCCGGGCGGGTGTCGGTGGCCGGCGGGCGGCTGACGGTCACGGACGCCGCCCCCACGGGCGAGGAACTGCTCGACGAGCGGCTGGCGCGGATCGCGGACTGGGCGGGGAGCCGGAAGACGGCGCCGAAGGTCACGGACTGGCTGACGAAGGACCAGGGGAAGGCGCCGGGCGCGACGGTCGCGCGGCTGTGCGCGCGGGGCGTCGTCACCGAGGAGCGCCACCGGATCCTGGGCATGTTCCCCGTGCGGCGCTATCCGGAGGCGGACGGGGCGGTGGAGCGCGGGCTGCGGGAGCGGCTGCGGGCCGTGGTCCTGGACGGCGGCGAGCCGGACGAGCGCACGGCCGGGCTGATCGCGCTGGTGCACGGCGCGAAGCTGCACCGGTCGGCGTTCCCCGGGGAGCCGGTGAAGGAGGTCGCCGCCCGGATGGGGGAGATCGCGGAGGGCCGGTGGGCGGCCGAGGGGATCCGGGAGGCGATCCGGAACATGCAGGCGGCGATGGCCGCCGTGACGGTGGCCACGATCGTCGCGGTCACCGGCTGAGGCGGGGCCGGCGGGGCCCCCGCCCGGGGCGGTCAGGTCACGGCGTGGCCGTACGCGGCGGCCAGGGCGTCGAGTTCGGGATCGCCGTACAGGCGGCGCAGGGCCCGGAAGGTGGTGGCCTTCTCCTGGCCGAAGCGGGCGATGCGCACCTCGAAGCTGTCCGGGGAGACGAAGCGCGGCGGGGTGCTCTTGCTGTGGAACTTGTCGGCGTACATGACCATCCGCTCCTCCGGCGTGACGGGCACGTAGTCGGCGGGCGGGACGGGCAGGCCCTGGGTGAGGACGTCCTCCTTGGTGAGGCCGACGCCGGTGTGGCAGGAGCAGAAGCGGCAGAGGGCCTCGGGCAGGCCCTCGGAGGCGAGGAGTTCGTGGCCGAGGACGCCGTGGGTGACGTAGGAGGCGCCGTCGAGGCGTCCGGTGGCGTCGTACAGCCGGTAGACGCCGATGTCGTGGAGCAGGCAGCCGGCGCGGACCAGGCCGGCGTCGACGCCCCGGCCGCCGGAGCGGGAGATCAGCTGGTCGGCGACGGCCGCGACGATCTCGCAGTGGGTGAACACGAGGTCGAAGGCGGCGTCGCTGGGGGCGTGTTTCCGGTGCAGCGCCCGGATCTCGTCATATGAGGGGATCTCCACCCGCGAAGGATAGCGGTGGGGGGACCGGCACGGCCGGGCGATCCTTCCGCCGCTCCGCCCCCGGCGTCAAACTCTCCGCAACCGCACGGTCACCTACGGTACGTCCACTGTCGTCGTCCGTGCTTTCCGCCGACGGAAGGTCCCCCATGCAGCGCAGGTCCCCCAGGCAGCACAGGTCCCTCTCCCTCCTGGCGGCCGCGGCGGTGCTGTCGGCCGCGTCCGCGCCCCTCGCGCAGGCCCGGCCGGCCGCGCCCGACACCGCCCGCGTCACCCGGGTCACCCGCACCCCCGCGCCCGGCGTGACGCTCACCTCCCTCACGTACGGGCAGCGGGACGCCGACGACGTCTGGACCGTCCAGGTCAACCTGCCGGAGCGGGCCGACGGGCCGCTCGCCGGGGCGCCGACGGCCCTCGGGCCGCGGGGGACCGCGCTGCGGGTCGCCGAGGCCCTGCGCGCCGGGGGCTTCGAGCCGCGCGTCGAGGAGGTCACCGCCCCGGCCTACGCGGACCGGCCGCCGGGGGTGCTCGGCTGGACGGTGCGGACCGGGCGGTACGCGGACGAGGCCGGGGCCGCGGAGCTCGCCGGCCGGCTGCGGGCGGCCGGCTTCACCGTCCGCACCCGCTACACGGCCCAGGACGGCACGGACGAGGACGCCCCGCAGCGGGTCCACGTCCTGCGGGTCGACCCCGACGCCTTCGGGGGCCGCCTCGTGGCGGACCACGGCCCGGCGCTCCACGGCACCGAGCGGCTGACCGCGCTGATCGGCGCGGCCGGCGCCCTCGCCGGGATCAACGCCCAGTGGTTCTACGACGACGCCCCCGGCGGCCTGTACGTGAAGGACGGCCGGCTCCTCGGCTCCGCCACCCGGGGGCGGGCCGGGATCCTCCTGGAGCGCGGCGGGCGCTCCCTCTCCGTCGACACCTTCACGGCCCGCGTGACCGTCACGGCGGGCGGCGAGACGGCGGAGGTCGACGGCGTCAACCGGCTCCCCGGCACGATCTGGAACTGCGGCGGCGTCGGCGGCGACCTGCCCACCGAGCGCCCCCAGCACGACCTGCGGTGCACCGACCCCTCCGAGCTGGTCCGGTTCACGCCCGAGTGGGGCGCTCCCCCGGCCGGTCCCGGCGCGGAGGCCGTCCTCGACGCCCGGGGCGTGGTCACGGAGGTCCGCGCCGCGCGCGGCGCGGCCGTCCCGCCCGGCGGCTCCACGCTCCAGGCCACCGGCGACGCCGCCGCCTGGCTGCTGCGGACGGCCAGGACCGGCGGGGTCCTGGCCTTCGACGAACGGGTGTGGGACGGCCGGGGCCGTCCGGTGCCGCTCCGCCCCGGCACCACGATCCTCCAGGTCGGGCCGGCCCTGGTGCGCGACGGCCGGGTGGCGGTGAACGCCGTCGCCGACGGCGTGGTCCGCGACGGCCCCGACCAGACCTTCACCTACGACTGGACGGTCCGCGCCAACCCCCGGTCCATGATCGGCGTCGACGACCGGGGCGGGCTGCTCCTGGTCGTCGCCGACGGCCGCCGCCCCGGCGTCAGCGAGGGCCTGGGCATCGACGGCGCCGCCCGGCTGATGGTCTCCCTGGGCGCCCGGGAGGCCCTCAACCTCGACGGCGGCGGCTCCAGCGTCCTCGCCACCTCGGAGGGGGTCGTCAGCCACCCCTCCGACGCCACCGGCGAACGCTCCCTGGGCACCGGGCTGCTCCTCCTCCCCCGGGGCCGCTGACCGGAGGGCCGCCGCGCCGCCGGTGTCGTGACGGGCGCGGGCCGCCCCGAGCGGCCAGACTGGGGCGGGACCGGGTGTCGACCGCTGGCAGGTGCACATGTTCGAGGACGTTCCGCCCCCGTCCGCCGCCGAGGGGACGGGAGCCGTGCGCGGCGTGGCGGAGGCGCTGCTCGACGGCGCCGTCCTCGACGCCGTGTTCCGGCAGGCCGAGGTCGGCCTGCACGTCCTCGACCGGGACCTGCGGCTGGTCCGGGTCACCGGCGCGGTGCTCGCGGCGCGGGGCGTCGCCGTGGAGGACGTCGTCGGGCGGCCGGCGGCGGAGGCGTACCGGGTCTTCGGCATCGAGGTGAAGGAGAGCGTGCTCCGCGAGGTCATGGACGGCGGCACGCCGCTGCGGGAGGTCCTGGTGCCGGGCCGGCCGCCGGGCGACCCGGGCCGCCCGCACGTCTACTCGGTCTCCGTGTACCCGCTGCGCGCCCCGGGGCCCGGCGGACGGGAGGGGCCGTCGATCGGGCTGGTCGCCACCGTCATGGACGTCACCGAGCGGGTCAGGACCCGGCAGCGGCTCGGGCTGCTGTACGAGGCCCGGGAACGGATCGGGCGGACGCTGGACGTGGAGCGGACCGCCCGGGAGCTGGTCGAGGTGACGGTGCCCGGCTTCGCGGGGTCGGTCGTCGTCGCGCTGACCGACGCCGTGCTGCGGGGCAAGCCGCCGGAGCTGCGCCGGAAGGGCGAGGCGCCGCTGCTGCGGTGCGCCGCCGTGGGCGGTTCGGGGGACGCCCGCGCGGACGGGCCGCTGCCGGAGCCCGGGGAGGTGCTGCTGCCGGGGCTGTTCGGCGCGCGGCTGCCCGAGGGGCCGGAGCTGGTGTCCGTGGACGGGGACGTGCGGCTGGTGGCGCCGCTGGCCGTCCGGGGCCAGCTGCTGGGGGCCGTGGCCTTCCGCCGTCCGCCCTGGGCCGACCCGTACACCGAGGACGACCTCGCGCCGGCCGACGGGGTGACGGCGCACACGGCGACCTGCCTGGAGAACGCGCTCCGCTTCACCCGCGAGCACGTCGTGATGACGGCCCTCCAGTCCTGGCCGCTGCGCCCCGAGGGCGAGAGCCGGCACGCGGTCGAGGTCGCCCAGCGGCACCGGCCGGGCGGGACGGGCGCGGGCTCCTGGTTCGACGTCATCCCGCTGTCCGGGGCGCGGGTGGCGCTGGTGGTGGGGCAGGTGGAGCGGCCGGGGCTGAGCTCGGTGGCGACGATGGGCCGGCTGCGGACCGCCGTGTACAGCCTGGCGACGCTCGACCTCGCCCCGCACGAGCTCCTCGCCCGGCTGCACGGCGTGACCCAGCGCCTCGCCCGGGAGTAGACGGGCGGGCACGGCGTCGACGAGCCCTCGGCGAGCTGCACCATCGCCCTGCACGATCCGGTGACCGGGCGGCTGGACCTGGCCCGCGCGGGCACCTCGCTGTGCGTCGCCGTCCGGCCGGACGGGTCGCTCGACGCGGACCTGGTGGAGGAGGGGCCGCTGCTGGGCGGGGACGGGCCGCCGTTCGCCTGCTCCTCCCACGTGCTGCCGGAGGGCACCGTCCTGGGCCTGGCCTCGTCCCCGCGCGACGGCGGGGGCCCGCCGCTGGCGCGGGTGGCGGCGGCGCTCGCCTCGCCCGGCCGGGGCCCGCACGCCATGGCGGACGACCTGGCGGGGATCCTCGCGCCCGAGCGCGTCCTGCTGGTGGCCAGGACCCTGCGGCTGCCGGCCGGCGACGTCGCCGAGTGGGAGGTGCCGGGCGAGCTGTCGGCGGTGGGGCCGGTCCGGCACGCGGCCGAGGAGCGGGTGCGGGAGTGGGGGCTCGGCGTGGACCCGCTCACCGTCGAGCTGATCGTGAGCGAACTCGTCACCAACGCGGTCCGCCACGGCGCCCCGCCCGTCGCCCTGCGGCTGCTGCGCGGCGAGTCGACGCTCACCGTGGAGGTCCGGGACGGGGCGCCCACCGCCCCGCACCTGCGGCACGCGAGGGCGGGCGACGAGGGCGGGCGCGGTCTGCACATCTGCGCGACGCTGGCGGACGCGTGGGGGGTGCGCTACGAGACGGACGGGAAGACCGTGTGGGCGGAGGTCGCCCTGGGGGACCCGGCGGCGTAGGGCCTCGGGGGCAGGGGGCGCGTGGCGTGCGGGGCGAGGGCGAGGCCGAAGCCGTGGTTGGCGGCGACGGCCCGGATGTGGTCGGCGGAGAGCGAGCCGTGCCGTTCGAGGACGAGCGCGGGCAGGCCGGAGCGGGTCCGGCCGGCGGTGCGGTGGAAGGACAGGACGCTGACGGAGGTCGCCCGGTGGAAGGGGTGGCGCCGCCGGGCGGCCTCCTCGTCGGCGTGGGCGAGGATCCGGACGCCGGGGTCGGCGCCGAACTCCCCGGCGAGGCCGGCGGCCCGCCAGTGCGCGGGTTCGTGGGCGCGGCCCGTGGCGTGGTGCGAGCGGTTGGCCGAGGTGACGGCGAGGAAGTCGCCGCCGGTGAGGGCGAGGGCCGCGCCGAGGAAGGCGTGCGAGGGGCAGCGGGTGCCGGGTGCGACGACCCGGACGGTGCGGACGCCGTCGTCGTCGGCGGTGAGCGCGCCGGGGACGCGGTCGGCGGCGGGGCCGCGCAGTCCGATCGGCCCGAGTCCGAGGAGTTCCTCGGCCAGGGACCTGATCTGCTGCCGGGGGACGTCGTCGGGGAGCCGGGTCCAGTCGAAGGCGGACGGGATCCGCTCCGGGACGGTGGTGAGGTCCGCCGGCTGTCCGGCGGGGCGGCCCTTCAGCCGGTTCACGTCCTCGACGGCGTCCCGTTCGGGACGGCAGGTCAGCGCGTAGACGTTGCCGAAGCCGTGGGCGACGGCCCGTCCAGCGGCGAGCGCCGCGGCCGCCTCGCGCACGTCCTCCGGGTCGCCGAGCACCAGGGTCCTCACCGCCGTGGCCTGTTGCACGCTCACGGGAACCACCTCCGTGTCTTCGCCTTGTGATCGTTTTACGCGTGCAACGACCCAGGGCTTCCGGGGTCACCCGAACCGCCCCTTCGGCCCACTACGATCCCGTTCTCGGCCCGGCCGCACGGCCGGGCCCCCGAGGGAGGGACCGTCCATGAAGGGCACGCCGCGCGTGATCAACGAACTCCTGGCCTTCGTGCTGGAGGTGGTGGCCCTCGGGCTCCTCGCTTGGTGGGGGTGGGGCGCCGTGGAGCCCACCCCGCTCCGGCTGCTCCTGGCGGTGGCGGTGCCCGGCGCGGCGGCGGTGCTGTGGGGGCTGTTCGCCGCGCCGAAGGCCCGGATACGGGTGCCCCTGCCGGGGGTCCTCGCGGTGAAGGCGCTCGTCTTCGGGGCCGCGGCGCTCGCGCTCGCGGACCTCGGGCACGGCACGGCGGGGGTGGTGTTCGCCGTCGTGGCCGCGGGGAACACGGCCCTGGCGACGGTGGACCGGCGGGCGGCCGGGCGCCTGGGGTGACGCCCGGCCGGGCCGGTCAGACGACCGCTCCCGTGCGGTCGGGGGCGGGGCGGGCCGCCGGGCGGGCCGGGGGCGGGTTGCCCGACTCCAGGGAGACCGCCAGCGGGAGGGCGGTGAAGACCGTCGAGGCCATGCCGAGGACGACGCCGGCGAGGAGGGCTACGGAGAAGTCCGCGAGGGTGTCGCCGCCGAGGACGGCCAGGGCGACGAGGACGAACAGGGCGCCCATGCCGGTGTTGACGGTGCGGGGCAGGGTCTGGGCGACGGCCCGGTCGGCGAGGTCCGCGAGCGGGATCCGGCCGCCCTTGCGGCGCAGTTCGCGCAGCCGGTCGAGGACGACCACGGAGTCGTTGACCGAGTAGCCGACGACGGTCAGCAGGGCGGCCAGGAAGACGCTGTCGACCGGCTTGCCGAGCCAGGCGAAGAGGCCGACGACGAGCAGGACGTCCTGGACCATCGCGGCGACGGCCGCCGTCGCGTACGTCCAGCGGAAGCGGACGGACAGGTAGACGAGCTGGGCGGCGACGGCGAGGCCGAGCGCGATGAGCGCGTGGGTGCGCAGCTCGCCGCCCAGGCTGGGGCCGATCAGGTCGTCGCGCTCGACCGTGACGGGGCCGGCCGCCGTCGTGAGCGCCTCGGTGATCCGGTCGTGGGCGGCGTCGCCGGTCTCCCCGACCCGGACGGTGACGTCCCGGCCGTCGTCCCCGGTGGTCTGGACGACGGCGTCGGGGAAGCCGGCCTCGGCGACGGCGGCGCGGGCCGCGTCGGCGTCGACCGGTCGGGTGGCGGCGTACCGGACGTCCCGGCCGCCGGTGAACTCGACGCCGAACTCGACGCCCCGCACGCCGATCCCGGCGAGGGCGGCGAGGAGCAGGACGGCGCTGCCGGCAAACCAGCGGCGCCGGCGGGCCATCAGCCGGGGCGCCCGGCGGTTCAGCCGGGTGCGGAGGCGGCCGAGGCCAGCCATGCCGGTGAGCGCGGGCCTGCGGCGTACGGCGGGCAGGGCGAGGGCCGCGTCGGCGAGCAGCCGGGTGATGACCATGGCGGTGACCATCGAGGCGAGGACGCCGAGGGCGAGGGTCACCCCGAAGCCCTTCACCGGGCCGGTGGCGAAGGCGAAGAGGAGGCCGGCGGCGAGGAGGGTGGTGACGTTGGAGTCGGCGACGGCGCTCCACGCCCGGCCGAAGGCGGTCGCGAGGGGGCGGCGGGGGTCGCGGACGGCGGTGGTGCGGGCGAGGGCCGCGTACTCCTCCCTGGCCCGCTCGAAGACGAGGACGTTGGCGTCGACGGCGATGCCGACGGCGAGGACGAAGCCGGCGAGGCCGGGGAGGGTGAGGGTGGCGCCGAGCGCGACGACGGCCGCGTACGAGATCAGTCCGTAGAGGAGCAGGGCGATCGTGGCGAGGAGGCCGAGGAGCCGGTAGACGGCGATGACGAAGAGGCCGGTGCAGGCGAGGCCGATGACGGCGGCCAGGGCGCTGGCGCGGATGGCCTCGGCGCCGAGGGTCGGGCCGACGGTGCTCTGCTCGACGGTGGTGACGGGGACGGGCAGGGCGCCGCCCTCGACGAGGGCGGCGAGGTCGCGGGCCTCGTCGGCGGAGAAGCCGCCGGTGATCTGGGTGGAGCCGCCGGTGATGCCGGCGCCGCAGGTCACCCCGGCCTGGACGGCGGGGGCGGAGACGATCCGGTCGTCGAGGACGATCGCGACCCGGCGGGCGGGGTCGCCGGCCGGGGCGCAGGCGGCGGCGCCGGTGAGGCGGGCCCAGTCGGCGGCGGCGCCGTCGCGGAAGGCGAGGTCGACGGTCCAGCCGCGGGCGGTGGTGGTGTCGAGGACGGCGTCGGCGCTCTTCACGCCGTCGCCGGTGAGGGCGGGCGGGGCGAGGACGAGGAGGCCGCCGCCGTCGGGGTCGGGGAGGGTGCGGGTGCCGTCGGCGGCGGGGTGCTCGGCGGGGGCGGCGGCGGTGCCGGTGACGGCGTGGACGGTGAGCTGGGCGGTGCGGCCGATGACCTCGGCGGCCTCGCGCGGGTCGCGCAGGCCGGGGAGTTCGACGACGATCCGGTTCTCGCCGGAGCGGGCGAGGGAGGGTTCGGCGACGCCGAGGCCGTCGACCCGCTTGCGGAGCACTTCGAGGGCGCGGTCGGTGGCCGCCGCGTCGGCGCGGACCTCGGGGGTGTCCCGGGTCTCCAGGACGATGCGGGTGCCGCCCCGGAGGTCGAGGCCGAGGCGGGGCGGGGTGGTCAGGGCGGTCCAGAGGGCGAGCGCGACGACGGCGAGCGCGAGGAGCGCGCGCCGGAGCACGGCGGACGAGGGCATGGGGTCTCCACGGGCGGTGCACGGCCGCGCGCCGGGGCGGCGGTCCGTACGGGCGAGCTGGGGGTACGCGCGCGTGGCCGGGCCGTGGGCATGCCGGGGGCCCGGACGGCGGCGCGGTGGAACGGCGTCAGCTGTGCCGGGTGGAGGGCGGGCCGCGGGGGGCCCGGGGGTCGTACGGGACGCCGGGGGGCGCGCGCTCCCGGCGCGGGTCCCCGGCGAAGCGCCCGGGGGCGGGCGGGCCGTCCGCGCCCCGTACGGCCGGGGGCGCGGCGGGCGGCGCCGGGAAGCGCACGGACTGCTCGACGACGGCGGGCGGTTCGGCGGTCTCGGCGGACGACACGTGGGGGTCGGGCGCGGCGGGGGCCTCGGCGGCGGCCACCGGCGTGCGGGGGCCGGTGCCGGGGTCGGCGGGCGCGGCGAGGAACGCGCAGAGCGCGCAGAGCAGCGCCGGGAGGAGACGGGCGAGGAGGCGGACCGGGACCCGCTCGGTGACGCGCACCGCCCACCCCCGTCCTCCGCCGTGACCACCCGTCGGATCAGCCTAGGCCATGTCTTCCGGGCGGTGCGGGCGGGATGAGTACCGGGTGAGTACGGGCGCCCATGCCGGAGGCGGGGGCTCCGGCCGACGATGGGCGGGTCCGTGACCGTCCGTGAAAGGTGGAGGATCCGCCCGTGCTCAGTCGTCTCGCCGCACACCTCGTCCCGTTCTTCGGGCGGCTGACCGTGACCGCGGACCCCGGCGCCCGGATCGAGCCGGGCACCATCGTCGTCGTCAACCACACCTCGCTCGCCGACCCGGCGCTGGTGCTGGCCGCGCTGCGGCGGCGGCTCGGCGCAGAGCCGGTGCTGCTCGCGGCGGCGGGGCTGTGGCGGGTGCCGGGGCTCGGGCGGGCGCTGTCGCGGGACGGGTACGTGCCGGTGCACCGGGGCACGGCGCACGCCTCGGCGGCGCTGGACCGGGCGGCGGTGGCGCTCGCCTCGGGGCGCCCGGTGATGCTCTACGCGGAGGGGCGGATCCCGCCGCGCCGGGAGGCGTCGGAGGCGCCGCCGGAGGAGTTCCGCACCGGTCTGGCGCGGCTCGCCGGGGCCACCGGGGCGCCGGTGGTGCCGGTCGGACAGGCCGGGGCGCGCCGGATCACCTCGGGCGGCGTGGTGAAGCAGATCGCGGGGGTGCTGACGGCCCCGGTGCGGCGCCCGTGCCTGCACGTGCACATCGGGGCGCCGCTGCGGCTGCCGGCGGACGTCCCGGCGGCGACGGCGCTGGCGCACGGGGCCGTGACGGAGGCGTGGCGGACGGCGGCGCGGGCGCTGGGCGAGCCGGCCGCCGGGGCCGCGTCAGGCTCCCGCTAGGCCGAGGTCGCCGCCGGGTGCGGGGGCGAGGTGGCGGGCCACGTCGGCGTCGGTGACCTCGGCGAGGGTCGCCGGGCTCCAGCGCGGGTTCCGGTCCTTGTCGACGACCTGGGCGCGGATGCCCTCGACGAGGTCGTGGCCGGTCAGGGCGGCGCAGGAGGCGCGGTACTCCAGGTCCAGGGCGGCTTCGAGGCTGTCGACGGCGCGGACGGCGCGCAGCACGGCGAGGGTCGCCTTGAGGGCGGTCGGGGACCGGGTGAGGAGGGTGTCGGCGGTCTCCTTGGCGGCGGGGACGCCGGAGTCGAGGAGCCGGTCGACGATCTCCTCGACGGTGGGGGCGGCGTAGCAGGCGTCGATCCACGCGCGCCGTTCGGCGAGGACGCCGGGGGCGGGGGCGGTGGTGTGCCGGGCCAGGGCCTCCTCGACGGGGAGGCGGGTGAGGTCGGCGGTGAGGGCGTCGAGCGCGGCGGCGGGGACGTGGTGGTCGGCGAGGCCGGTGAGGAGGGCGTCGGCGGCGCCGATCTGTCCGCCGGTGAGGGCGAGGTGGGTGCCGAGTTCGCCGGGGGCGCGGCCGAGGAGCCAGGTGCCGCCGACGTCGGGGACGAAGCCGATGCCGGTCTCGGGCATGGCGATCCGGGAGCGTTCGGTGACGACGCGGACGGAGCCGTGGGCGGAGACGCCGACGCCGCCGCCCATGACGATGCCGTCCATGAGGGCGACGTACGGCTTGGGGTAGCGGGCGATGCGGGCGTTGAGACGGTACTCGTCGCGCCAGAAGGCGGCGGTGGCGGTGCCGCCGGCGCGGGCGTCGTCGTGGATGGCGCGGATGTCGCCGCCGGCGCACAGGCCCCGCTCCCCCGCGCCGCGCAGGACGACGGCGGCGACCGCCGGGTCGTCCGCCCAGTCGGCGAGGGCCGCGTCGAGGGCGCGGACCATGGGGTGGGTGAGGGCGTTGATGGCCCGGGGCCGGTCGAGGGTGAGGAGCCCGGCCCGGCCCTCGGTGCGGCGCAGGACGTGCGGGTCCCGGTCGGCGGGGGCGGCGGGGGCGTCGGCGGGCATGGCGGTCACTCGGTCCTTCCCGGGGCACGGCACGGTGTCGCCGCCCACGCTACCCGCCGGGTCCCGGGCCGACGGGCGGGGGCGGCGGCACCGGCCTAGCGTGGAGGACGGGGACCGTCCTCAGGGGGGCGAGGAGGGATCGCGGGCATGAGCGGCACCATCGACAGGGCGAAGGACAGGGCCCGGCACGAGGTCGACCGGGCCCGGGGCAGGGCCAAAGAGCTCGCCGGGCGCCTCACCGGGGACGAGCGCAGGGAGGCCGAGGGCCGCACGGACCGCGCCAGGGCCGAGCTGCGCAGGTCCTGGCGGTCCGTCAGGGAACGGGCCCGGGGCGTCGGGGACTCGCTGAGGAAGGGCCGCTCCTGACCGGCCGGCCCGCGCGGCCGTCCCCGGGGCCCGGCGGGGCCCGGTGGGACGGCCGGCGCGGCGGACCCGGACCGGGGGTGGCGTGATGGTGCTCGACCTGGTGCTGATCGGCCTCGCGGTGACGCTGTTCCCCTTGCCGGTCATGGCGTTCGTGCTGGTGGTGGCCTCGCCCCGGGGCGTGCGGAAGGGGCTGGTGTTCATCGCGGCCTGGCTGGCGTGCCTGGTGGCGGTGATCGGGGCCGTCGTCCTCCTCACCGGCGGGAAGCCGCCCGCGCCCCGCTCGCCGCCGTCGACGGCGGCCCAGGTGGTCACGCTGGTCCTCGGGATCGGTCTGGTCGGGTACGCGTGGTACCGCCGGCGGCGCGTCCGGCGCGGCGCGGCGGCGGAGCCGGCGGCCGAGCGGGTCCCGCGGAAGGCGGCCTCGCCGGACGGGGTCTCCGTCCGGTCCGCCGCGGCGCTCCCGGTGCTCCTCCAGCCCTGGGGGATGGTGGGCGCCGCGGCGGCCACGGTGGTCCAGGCGGACCTCTCGGACGCCGGGAACGTGGTGGCGCTGGTGGTCTTCTGCCTCCTGGCCACCTCGTCGCTGCTGGCGATGGAGCTGTCGGTGGTGTTCTCCCCCGAGCGGGCCCACCGCACCCTGGCGGGGCTGCGGGGCTGGCTCACCCGCCACAAGGAGCCCGCGATCTTCGGCCTCTGCGTGCTGCTGGGACTGTGGCTGATCAGCCGCAGCCTCTACCAGCTCGCGCCGTGACGGGCTCCCCCGGCTCCTCGGGCAGGTTCTAGAGCGCCGCGGTGTCGTCGGGCTTGACGACGCAGAGGGCCCAGATGACGAAGCCGGACATGGCGATCATCAGGATCGACCAGGCCGGGTAGTACGGCAGGGACAGGAAGTTGGCGACGATGACGAGGGCGGCGATGGCCACTCCGGCCACGCGGGCCCACATCGACGTCCGGTAGAGGCCGAAGCTGACGAGGACGGCGACGGCCCCGAGGACCAGGTGGATCCATCCCCATCCGGTGAGGTCGAACTGGAAGACGTAGTTGGGCGTCGTGAGGAAGACGTCGTCCTCGGCGATCGCCATGATCCCCCGGAAGATCCCGACGACTCCGGTGATCCCCAGCATGACGGCGGCGAAGACGGTGAGTCCCCCGGCCCACATCTGCTGTGAGCTGCCCGTCCGGTGTGAGGTGTGCGTGGCGGCCATCGTGGTCCTCGCTCTCGTTCCGCGGGTACGGGCCGGTGCCCGGCACCCGAGCTCCCTTCCATGGTCGTCCCGGACGGTGACCGGCGCACCGGCAGGACTCCCCGGCCTTCAGGCGGCGGGGCCGCCGGGATGCCCGAGGCGGCGGCGCTCCCCGCCCGCGGGGACCTCAGCGGCCTCCTTGAGGGTGCCGCGGGAGGCCGCGGCGGCACGGCGGTACCAGGCGCCGTACGCCCCCGCGAGCGCCGGGGCGGTGGCGCCGTGGAGGAGGACGCTGAGGGCCACCGTGACGGCCACGACGCGGCCCAGCAGTTCGGTTCCGGCGACGTGCTCCTCGGCCACCAGGAGGCCCAGGACGACCGAGGCGAGGCCGCGGGGCCCGAACCAGCCGACGTACAGGGCGGTGGGGGCGCGCAGGCCGCTGCCGAGGAGGGAGAGGGCGACGGGGACGAGCCGGACGACGGTCAGGCTGAGCAGGGCGTAGAGGACGATCCGCCAGCTCAGGTGCTGGAGGGCGGGGCCGAGGAGGAGGGCGCCGAAGAGCAGCAGTCCGATCGAGGCGAGGAGGCCGCCGAGGTCTTCGGCGAGGTCGGGGGTGGTGTCCCGCTCCCCGGGGCCGTCCGGTGCGGCGGTTCCGGGCGCGGCCCCGGGGACGTTGCGCAGGGCGTGTCCGAAGGCGAAGCCGGCGACCCAGGCGGCGATGAAGCCGCTGCCGTCGGTGACCACGGCGAGTTCGTAGGAGCCGGCGGCGACGGCGAGGACGTAGACGTGGCGCCATTCGCGGGTGATCCAGCCGCGGGCACGGGCCGCCTGGAGGAGCCGGCCGCAGGCGCCGCCGGCGAGCAGGCCCAGGACGGTGCTGAGCAGCAGGGAGCGCCAGAAGGTGCCGGCCACGCCCTCGGTGGCGTACGAGGTGCCGGGGACGGCGGCGAGGAAGACGAGGAAGAACGGCAGGACCATGCCGTCGTTGAGTCCGCTCTCCACGTTCAGGCCCTGCCGGACCAGGGGCGGGACGCGGCGGTCGGAGATCGCGGTCTTGCCGAGCGCGGCGTCGGTGGGTGCCAGGATCACGCCGACCAGCGCGAGTTCCCAGACGGTGAGGCCGGGGAGCAGGGGCCAGGCCAGCAGCCAGCCGACGGCGATGCTGAGCAGGAGGCCGATCCCGAGCAGACGGCGGGGCAGGAAGCCGCCGACGGTCAGGTCGCGCCGGCGGACGGTCATGGCGTCGGTGAACAGCACCAGCGTCAGGGCCGCTTCCAGGAGGGCGGTGACGGGTCCGGCGTCGTGGGCGTCGACGACGCCGAGGACGGCGGGGCCGAGGAGGACGCCGCAGCCCGTGAAGACGAGCGCGGAGGAGACGGGGGTCGTCGACAGCCGTCGCGAGCCGAGGGCGTAGGCCGCCGTCACGCCCGCCACGGCCAGGACCGTCCACGCGCCGCCGCTCATGGGACCGCCTCCCTCGCCCGCCCCCGTTCCGGTGCCCGTCGCGGGCGGGGCCGGCCGAGGCCGGATCCGGGGGAGAGCCGTGGCCCGGATCCAGGGAGGGCCGGGGCCGGGTTCAGGGGAAAAGGGGGCGGGAAGGACTCACCCGCTTCTCGCGGATCCTGATTGCACGGTGCGCGGGCCTCGCGGACCGCTACTCCGTGTCCTCACGTGGAGTCCTTCCCGTCGCTTCCATGGAACCACCCCGTCGCGCCGCCCGCAGTGCGGGCGGCGCGGGGCGGTTCAGGCCGGGAGGAGGTCCTGGAGGACCCGGGCCCGGCGGGGGGTGCTCAGCCGCAGCTCGATGATGTCCCGGACGGTGGGCCATTCCTCGTCGAGGATCGAGTAGAAGGCCGTGTCCCGGACGGCGCCGTCGAGGCCGCGCGAGTGCGCCCTGCGGATGCCCTCGCAGGTGGCGCCGAGGCGTTCGATGGCGACGCGGGAGCGGGTGTTGCGGGCGTCTGCACGGAGGGTGATCCGGCGGACGCCCCAGGTGTCGAAGGCGTGGCGGAGCATGAGCAGCTTCGCCTCGGTGTTGATGCCGGTGCCCCGGGCGTCGCCGGAGATCCAGGTGTTGCCGATCTCGGCGGCGTCGGGGACCGCGGTGAGCGGATCCCCGTGGGGGCGGCCGGGGGCCGGGGGCCAGACGAGCGGCCCCCGCCAATAGTCGAGTTCGAGGAAGCGGGTGGAGCCGATCACCCGGTCGTCGGCGGTACTGACCAGGGCGAAGGGCAGGCAGCGCCCGGCGGCCTGATCGGCCAGGGCGCGGGCGATGTAGTCGAGCGCGGATTCCAGGCCGTTCGGCACGGGAGTGAAGGCATAGGCCGATCGGTCCGCCTCGCCGGCCCGCGCAAGGGCTTCGGCGTGCCGCATCGCCAGCGGCTCCAGGCGCACGGAACGCCCGGTCAGGAGAACAGGTACTGGCACGGAACCTCGGGTCTTTCACGGGCAGGGGTCACTTCCGCCACGACGCTGTGCGCCGGAAGTGAAGGGGGAATCTCGCCGGGTGCCGATGTCACGTCGAAAGACGTCCGATGAGCAGGCAAAACGGTTCGCCACCAGGTGCGAGGAGGAACAGTATGCAGCCACATCAGCTCTGAGAACAGAACCCTGGGAGAACCCGGATCCACGGGCGGGTGAAGCCTGCCGGAGGGGCCCGTACGGCGGTCTCAGGGGGCGGACAGGCGCGCCCGCCCCTCGGACGGCCTCAGGACTCAGACGCAGGTGGGGTGCCCCCAGCCCTCCGGGTTCTTCGCGATGGTCTCCCCCTTGTCATAGGCACGCCCACACCGGCAGCGGCCCGGAAACTTGGCCTTCAGCGTGCCGCCGGACGGGCGACTCCGGCGGGCCCCGGAGGAGGCGGATCCGCCCGGCGCGGAGGAGCGCGCCCGGGGCGCGCGGGGGGCGGAGGCGCGGGCGGCTGCGGGCTCGGGATCGGGCAGGGCGGAACCGGCGTCCGAGCCCAGCGGCTCCTGGGTGCGGGCGCTGTGGCTGGCGGCCCGGTCGGCGGCGTCGTTGAGGGGGTCGCCGTCCGCGCGGTGGGCGGGGGTGTAGACGAAGTCGACGTCCCGCCCGGTGAGCAGGGCGTCGATCCGCACCACCAGGTCCTTGTTGGCGACCGGGGTCCCGGCGGCGGTCTTCCAGCCCTTGCGGCGCCAGCCGGGGAGCCAGGTCGTGACGGCCTTCATGGCGTACTGCGAGTCCATCCGGATCTCCGCGGGCGCGGCGGGATCCAGTGTCTCCAGGAGCCGTTCGAGGGCAGTGAGTTCGGCCACGTTGTTGGTCGCGCGGCCGAGCGGGCCGGCCTCCCAGCGCTCGACCGTGCCGTCCGCCCGGCCGATGACCCACGCCCAGGCGGCGGGGCCGGGATTTCCCTTGGACGCGCCGTCGCACGCCGCGATGATCTTCTCCAGCATCCTTCGATCCTGACACGGACGGGGGTGTGCTCCGGGCCGTCGCGGGGGCGCTTCGGGGGTCCCCCGGCCGGGTGGGGGCGGGCTCCCCGCGCCACGGGGTGTCGGTGCTTCCCCGTAGACTCGCCGTCTGCCCGCCGGTGGCGGCACCGACCCAGCTGACAGGAAGCGACGGACTCCATGAACCACGCGGACGGCACCGCACCGATCTACGCCCAGCTCATACGAGAGCGGGGGGACGTGCCCGGTGACGTGCGGCAGGCGGCGGAGGAAGTGCTGCGGGACCTGAGCCGGTACATCAAGCTTCCCGCGCCCGCGCCGCAGCAGCCGATGGGCATGCAGGCGATGCAGGGGATGCCGGGACAGCCGCCCATGGGACAGCAGCCGATGGGACAGCCGGGGATGCCCGGTCAGCCCGGGATGCAGGGTCAGCCGGGGATGCAGGGTCAGCCGGGGATGCAGGGCCAGCCGGGGATGCCCGGTCAGGGCCAGGGCCAGCCGCCGATGGGCCGCCCGGGGATGCCGCCGCAGGGCCTGCCGGCCGTTCCCGGCCAGCCGGCGCCGGGCCAGCCCGGGATGGCGGGCCCCGCGGGGCTGCCGGGCCCCGCGGGCATGCAGCTCCCCGGCCCGGTCCCCGGCCAGGGCGGCCCGTCCGGCCACGCCGGCATCGTCGCGATGCGCTCGCTCCCGCAGGGCGGCTGACCCAGGTCCCGCCGCACGGGCCCGTACCGGGAGGAGGAGGAGCAGGAGCCCTCTCCTCGTGGACGACGGGTACGCGTACCGCCCGGTGTACGTCGACGTCGCCGCCCCGGAGACCGCCGCCGACCGGCTCCGGTGGGTCCCGGGCGTCGAAGCCGTCGCCGGGGAGCCGCACGAGCTGCGCCTCGGGCCGCTCCTGGTGGACGCCTCGTACGACGACTGCGTGACCGGCGAACGGGCCCATCCCCATGACTTCCTCCAGTGGCCGACCGTCCTGGAGTGCGAAGCCGTCCCCGGTGCCGCGCCCGCCGAGGTGACCGGGGCGGTGGCCGGACTGCTGCGAACCCCGTGGGACATCGGCTTCAAGGCCCTCGCCGCGTGCGACTTCGAGGACGAGCTGCCCGAGAACGGCGGCTCCGCCCGGTACCCCTCCCCGACCGCCCGCTGACGTACCCGGGGTCATCCGATCGGCCGACCCCCGGGTCCACCGGAGGGGCCGGGGGCCGTGGACGGGCGGGCGACGGGTCCGGGCGCCCGGCGGGCGGAGGATCGGGACACGGGAGGGGCCGGGTCCGCGCGGCGTCCTCCTCCTGTCCCGCACCGAGGAGCCCGAGATGACGAAGATCCGCCGCCCGTCCCGTACCGCTCGCGTCCTGCTGCCCGCGGCGGTCGCCGGGGTCCTGCTCTCGGGATGCGCCCAGGCGGATCCGGCTCCCGCCGCCGCGCCGGCGGGCACCGCCACCGCCACCACCGGGGCGCCGTCGCCCTCGGCCCCCACCGTCACCGTGACCCCGCCGCCCTCCACCGGACCGGCCGCGGCACCGAAGGCCGGGACGCTGCTCGTCAGCGACTTCGGGTCGGACACCGTGACCTTCGTCGACCCCGCGCGCGGGGCCACCGGCTCGGTGGAGGTGGGGACCGCGCCGTACGGCCTCGCCCTCGGGAAGGACGGCCGGGCCTGGGTCGCGACCGCCGAGGGCGTCGCCGTCGTCGACACCGCCGCCCGGCAGCGCCTGGCCCTGGTCCCGTACCGGACCGACACCGGCCCGGTGACCACCGGCGAGTACCGGGGCGGCGGGATGGGCATCGCGCTCTCCCCGGACGGGAAGCGGGTCTACGTGGGGGTGAACGTGCCCGGCGGGAACGGCACCCTGGAGGTGGTCGACACCGCCTCCGCGAAGGTCGTGGACGTGGTGGACGTGGGCCGCCGGCCGTTCGACGTGGACGTCAGCCGGGACGGTTCCGCCGTGTACGCCACGAACCACGACTCCTTCGACGTGACCGTCGTCGACGCGGACTCGCTGGCCGCCCGGCGCGTCGAGGTCGCCCCGTACGGCACCGAGGGCGGCCTCGGCTCCTGGCTGAAGCCGCACTACACCGCCGTGCGCCCCTCCGACGGCAGGCTCCTGATGCCCTTCGAGGGCGAGCGGCTCGCGGTCGTCGACCCGGCCACCGGCCGGGTCGAGATCGAGGAGATGACCGCGAACACCCACCAGCACGGGGCGGCCGTGACGGCCGACGGCACGCTGTTCGCCGTCGGCACCGGCCCCATCGACCCGAGCGCGGACCGGGGCCCCTCGCTGACCGTCCGCTCCCCCGAGGGCGTCGAGCGGGTCTATCCGCTCGACGGCCCCCACGAGGACGTCGCCGTGTCCGAGGACGGCCGCACCGCGTACGTGACCGGCGGCTTCACCCGGGACGGGTACTGGGACGGCATCAGCGTCGTCGACCTCGCCTCGGGCGGGGTGAAGCGCCTCCCGGCGGGCTCGCGACCGCTCGGCGTGGTCGTCCTCTAGTTCCGGGGTCCACGACGCGCGGCCGCGGTCCTCAGGGCCGGGCCGCCGTCACCAGCCAGGCCGTGCTGAGGAGGCGGACCGCGCCGCCGGGGGTCTCGTGGGGGCGGAGGCGGTCGGTGAGGGCGGTGCGGGCGCGGGTGCGGGTGGGGGCGTCGGAGCGGTCCATGAGGTGGCGGCCGGGGCCGGTGGCCAGGAGGAAGTCCGCGGCGTCGGCGGCGCCTCGGCCCCAGGTGCCGTACGCGCGGGTCTCCTCGACGGACACGGCGGTGAAGCCGGCGGCGGTGAGGACCGCGCGGACGCGGCCGGGGTCGGAGAGGGAGAACATGCCGGGACGGTCGGGGAGTCCGAAGTCGCCGACCGGGAGGATGCCGCGCAGCGAGGTCATGGCGGTCACCCAGTCGTTGAGCGCCGGGTCGGACGGGCAGACGAGGGCGAGGCGGCCGCCGGGGCGCAGGGCGCGGCCGATGTTGCCGAAGGCCGCCACGGGGTCGGCGAAGAACATGGCGCCGTAGCGGCTGATCGCGGCGTCGTGGGCGCCCGGGTCGAAGGGGTGGGTCTGGGCGTCGCCGCGGACGAAGGAGATGTTGCCGACGCCGTCGCGGGCGGCCAGGGCGCGGGCCTCGGCGAGCATCGGGGCGGAGAGGTCGACGCCGAGGGCGTGGCCGTGCGGGGCGCGGAGGGCGGCGAGGCGGGTGGTCCGCCCGGCGCCGCAGCCGACGTCGAGGACGCGGTGGTCCGGGGCGATGCCGACGGCGTCGAGCAGGGGTGCGTTGAAGCCGTCGTTGACGGCGTTCCAGCGGTCCTGCGTGCGGGCCCAGTGGACGCCCTCGGGGCCGTTCCACGCCTGGTCCTGTGCGGGGTCGACGGCGGACGCCATGGTTGCCTCCCGGGGCGGCGAAGGGAATGGGCAGCTGCCCATTCTTGCGCGGCCCAGAGTATGGGCGTGTGCCCATTTCGGCAATGCCGTCTACCATCCAGGCAGTCGGGAGTCATCGGCCGGCGCCCGATGGTCGGCGGCCGGCAGTGGCCGGTGGTCGGACCCCGGCGGAGGACCAGGAGAGGACGGCGGGCCCATGTCACCGCGCGGAGTGGCGACGCCGGACGTGCGCGAGCGGCTGTTCGCGGCGGCCGAGCGGGTCGTGGAGAGGGACGGGCCGGGGGCGCTCACCAGCCGGGCCGTGACCACCGAGGCGGGCTGCGCCAAGGGGCTGCTGCACGCGCACTTCGCCGGCTTCGACGAGTTCGTGGCCGAGCTGTGCCTCGACCGCTTCGCCCGGACCGCCGGGAAGGCGCGGGCGCTCGCGGGGCTCGCCGGGCGGGGGACGGTCGCCGGGAACCTCGACGCGGTCGTCTCGGCCCTCTTCGACTCCGGCGGCCCCGCGGTCTCCGGCCTCGTCATGGCCCGGCCCCCCGCCGCGCTCCGGGTCCGCGAGGCCCTGGAGGGCGGCGCGCCGGGGTTCGCGGCGATCGAGGAGGCCGTCGCCGGCTATCTGGCGGCCGAGCGGGACCTGGGCCGGGTGCCCGCCGGCCTGGACCCGGCCGCCGCGGCCCTCGCCCTCGTCGGGGCGAGCCACCACCTGCTGATGACCTCCTGGCCGGGCTCCCCCGACCCGCGCCCGGCGGTACGCCGCCTGGTGACCGCGCTGGTCGGGGCGGAGGCGCCCTAGCTCCGGGGCAGGACCGTCAGGACCCGCTCGATGAAGGTCTTGAAGTCCTCCATGAAGTCCGACAGGAACTGCTGGGTGGTCGGGTCGGTGACCTCCCCGTCGTCGGAGAAGAGGCCCGGGGTGAACTGGATGTACGCCTCCGGGGCGTTCATCTGCGGCGAGTTGCAGAAGCTGAGCACCGAACGGAGGCTCTGCTGGGCGACGGCGGTGCCGATCTTGCCCGGGGAGGCTCCGATGACCGCGGACGGCTTGTGGGTGAAGGAGTTGGTGCCCCACGGACGGCTGGCCCAGTCGATGGCGTTCTTGAGGCCGCCGGGGATGGACCGGTTGTACTCCGGGGTCACGAAGAGGACGGCGTCCACCGAGGCGATGGCCTCCTTGAGGGCCCTGCCCTCCGGCGGGTAGTCGGCGTCGAAGTCGTGGTTGTACAGCGGGAGGTCCTTGATGGGGATCTCCCGGAACTCCAGCCCCGGCGGGGCGACCCGGATCAGGGCCTGGGAGAGGATCCGGTTGATGGACTTCGTCGACAGGCTGCCGACGAAGTAGCCGACCTGGTACGTGCTCATGGTGCCGTTCCGCCTTCCGTGCGGGGTCCTCGGGCACCGTAACCCGCACGCGGCGGGGCCGCCCGCCGGAGACCGACGGGCGACTCGGGACCGGCGACAGGCCGACAGGCCGACGGCCGCCTCACAGACCGACGATCAGCTGGATGCAGACGATCTTCACCAGGATCGCGAGGGCGAAGAGGGTGGCGTAGCCGGTGTTCACCCGGCTGTCGGAGACCCGGCTGTTGGCGTACGCGGTGATGGCCGGGTTCCCGACGTACCCGGCGAGCAGGCCCATGGTGCGGGGGCGGCTCTGGCCGAGGAGGCGGCAGACCAGGACCATCAGGGCGTAGCTGAGGACCGCGCCGAGGAGCAGGACCAGGAGCAGTTTCAGGCCGAAGAGGGAGAAGGCGTCGCGGCGGAAGGCGTAGCCGGAGGTGAGGCCGACGCAGGCGAGGAAGACCAGCAGGCCGATCTGGCGCAGGGTCAGGTTGGCGCGGGTGGGCAGGACCCAGACGAGGGGGCCGGTGCGGCGGAGCCGGCCGAGGACCATCGCCATGACGAGGGGTCCGGCGGCGGTGCCGAGGGAGAGGACCGTGGAGCCGATCGTCAGCTTGGGGATGCCGATGAGGAAGCCCGCGGCGAGGCCGAGGCCCATGCTGACGGCGCTGACCTCGCTGACCTTGGCCTCGGTGTCGCCGAGGTGGGCGGTGACCTCGGCGGTGCGCTCGCGGGGCATGGCGACGCGGACCCGGTCGTCGAGCTGGAGCAGCAGGTCGTCGTGGGCGAGGAGGTCCTGGTCGCCGCGGCGGACCCGGGTGGCGCGGGCGCCGAAGCGTTCGCCGAGGCCGAGTTCGGCGACCGTTCGGGCGGCGAGGTCGGGGTTGGTGAGGAGGATGCGGCGGTAGTCGACGACGTCCCGGTGGTCGAGGAGGTGTTCGGGGGCCTCGGTGCCGAGGGCGGCGACGCCGGCGGCGACCGCCTCGGGGCCGCCGACGAGGACGAGCGCGTCGCCGGGGGCGAGCGGGCCGGGGTCGCCGTCGACGACGATGTGGATCGTCCCGCCCGCCGGGCGGTGGGCGCTGGCGAGGAGTTCGCCGGAGGCGACGCCGGGGACGTCGGCCCAGCGCGCGGGGCGGGTGACGTCGACGGTCAGGCTGACGAGCCGGTCGGGGAGGCCGGTGCCGGGGTCGCGGCGGCCGGGCCAGTTCCGCACGGCCGCGATGCCGGCGACGAAGAGGATGGTGAGGACGACGGCGAGGGGGTAGCCGATCGCGTAGCCGGTGGCGGCCTGGGTGGGGTCGTCGGAGGCGGCCTGGGCGGCGGCGAGACCGGGGGTGGTGGTGCCGATGCCCGCGTAGCCACCCGCGAGGAAGGGACCGTCGATGCCGAAGACCCCGCTGCCGATCAGGCCCACGGCGAGCGCGGTGAGGACCAGCGCGACGACCGCGCCGACCATCACGGCGAGCTGGGGCCGCAGCTCGCGGAAGAAGGCCGGTCCGGCCTCCAGGCCCACCGTGTACACGTACAGGGCCAGGCCGAGGACGGAGAGTCCGGCGGGGACGGCCTTGCCGACGTCCGGGTCCAGGGCCCCGACCAGGAGTCCGACGAAGAGCACGCCGGCCGCGCCGAGCTTCACGGGCCCGAAGCGGACCATGCCGAAGAGCGATCCTGATGCAATGACGATAAAAAGGGTAAACCACGGATAGTCAGCGAAAAATTGCCACATGTGCATATGCAGTCATAGAAGACCGCACTTTGCACGCTCATACGGAAGGCGGCAAGCGTGACGCGACCGAGGATCCTCGTGGTGGGCGCCGGGTTCGCCGGAGTGGGCTGTGTGAAGCGGCTCGAACGGCGGCTCACGGAGCGGGAGGCGCAGATCACGCTGCTCTCCCCCTTCTCGTACCAGCTCTACCTGCCGCTGCTGCCCCAGGTGGCGGCGGGCGTCCTGACCCCGCAGTCGGTGGCGCTGTCGCTGCGGCGCAGCCAGAAGCACCGGACGCGGATCGTGCCGGGCGGCGCGGTGGGCGTGGACACGGCGGCGAAGGCCGTGGTGGTCCGGACGATCTCCGGGGAGTACGACGTGGAGCCGTACGACCATCTGGTCCTGGCTCCCGGCAGCGTGACCCGGACCTTCGACATCCCGGGGCTCGCCGACCACGCGCGGGGCATGAAGACCCTGGCGGAGGCCGTCTACGTCCGGGACCACGTGATCGCCCAGCTGGACCTGGCGGACGCGAGCGACGACGACGCCGAACGGGCGGCGCGGCTCCAGTTCGTGGTGGTCGGCGGCGGCTACGCGGGCACCGAGACGGCGGCCTGCCTCCAGCTGCTCACCCACAACGCGGTCAAGCGCTATCCGCGCCTGGACCCGGCCCTGATCAAGTGGCACCTGGTGGACATCGCGCCGAAGCTCATGCCGGAGCTGGGCGACAAGCTGGGCAAGGCGGCGATGGACGTCCTCACCCGGCGGGGCATCCAGGTCTCGCTGGGGGTGTCGGTGGCCTCGGTGGACGACGAGACGGTCACCCTGACGGACGGCCGGGTGCTGCCCTGCCGCACGCTGATCTGGACGGCCGGCGTGGCGGCGAGCCCGCTGGTCGGGACGGTCGGCACGGAGACCCTGCGCGGCCGGCTGGTGGTGACGCCGGAGATGGCCGTGCCCGGGTCGGATGGGGTGTGGGCGCTGGGCGACGCGGCGGCGGTGCCGGACCTCGCCAAGGACGAGGCGGGCTCGATCTGCCCGCCGACGGCCCAGCACGCGATGCGGCAGGGCAAGGCGCTCGCCGACAACCTGGTGGCGACGCTGCGCGGGGAGCCCACGCACCCTTACCGGCACAAGGACCTGGGGCTCGTGGTGGACCTCGGCGGCATGGACGGGGTGTCGAAGCCGCTGGGCGTGGAGCTGCACGGGCCCGCGGCGCAGGCGGTGGCCCGGGGCTACCACTGGGCGGCGCTGCGGACCAACGTGGCGAAGACCCGGGTGATGACGAACTGGCTGCTGAACGCGGTGGCCGGGGACGACTACGTGCGGACCGGGTTCCTCGCCTCGAAGGCGGGGACGCTGCGGGACTTCGAGTACACGGACGCCTATCTGACGCCGGAGCAGACCCGGCTGCACACCGGGGCGTTCCGGGGAGCGGTCGGCTGAGCCGCTCCCCCGCGCCGGCGGCCGGCCCCCGGACTCCCCCCGCTCAGCGGGCGAGTCCGGGGGCCGGTCCCATGACGATCACGGGTTCGGCGGCCGGGTCGAGGGCGAGGAGCAGGGAGCGCAGGTCGTCGCGGCCGAGGGAGACGCACGCCTGGGTGGGGCCGCCGTGGTCGACGTGGATCCAGACGCCGCCGCCGCGCTCCTGGCCGAGCGGGCGCTCCTTGTCGAGCGGGGTGCGGCCGGGGACGCGGTTGTAGTCGATGGCGATGACGTGGTCGAAGGAGCCTTCGAGGGGTTCGCCGAGGAAGCCGGTGCCGCTGATGGCGAACTCGGGGTCCTCGTCGTAGGGGACGCGGGCGCCGGGGTCCGGGAGCCGGCCGCCCGCGTCACCGATGCGGTAGACGCCGGTGGGGCTGCGGAGGTCGCCGGCCCGGTGGTCGTCGGTCCAGCCCCGCAGGGCGTTGTGGGCGGGCCAGGGGCCGCCGGCCTCGTACCAGCGGCCGCCGGGGGCGCGCTGGTGGAGGACGGCGGTGGCGGTGTTGCTGTCGGCGGTGGCGCCGGAGACGACGAGGACCTGGGTGGTGCCGTCGGGGACGCGGGCCTGGGTGCGGGGGCCGAGGCCGGGGACGCGGACGGGGGCGGCGGGGCGGGCGTCGGTGGGGGCGGGCGCCGCGCTCCTCGCGGGCGGGGTCGGGGCCGGCGGGGCGGCGGGGTCGGGGCGGGCGCAGCCGGTGAGCAGCAGGGCCGCGCACAGGGTGCCGGCGCCGAGGAGCGCGGGGGCGCCCTTGCGGACGAAGGCGGGCATGGGAAGGCATCCTCCTGGCCGGGGGCAGTGGAGCGATCCGTACCCGCTGGGCGGGCGGTGGCCCGGGGAACGGCGGCGGCCCACCCGTACGGGGGAGCGGACGGGGCGGGAAAGCGCTTGACCGGCGGACGGGGGGTGGGATGGGGTGGCCGGATGAGCGGTCTCGAGGGTGTCGGGACGAGCGGTCCCGGGGGTGCCGGGGAGCTGCGGGTGGTGCCGGCGGCGGGTGCGCGGGAGCGGGCCGACTGGCGGGCGGTGCACAACGCGATCGTCCCGACGGCGGTGCTGTCGGAGGACGAGGTGCGGGAGCGGGCCGGGCGCAACCGGCTGGAGGTGGCGTACCTGGACGGGGTGGCGGTGGGCTGTTCGACGGTGCGGCCGCCGGACGGGGAGACGCCGGCGGCGACGGTGATCGCGCGGATCCTGCCGGGGCACCGGCGGCGGGGGTTCGGGACGGTGCTGTACGAGCGGGGGCTCGCGCACGCGCGGACGCTGGGCGGCGCCGGGGTGGAGACGGTGGTCCTCGCCTCGAACGAGGAGGGGCTGCGGTTCGCGCGGGCACGGGGCTTCACGGAGGTGGAGCGGTACGTGCTGCCGGGCGACACGATCCCCTTCGTGACCCTGAGGCTGGGCTGATATCCCGTACCGCACGGCCTATCTGACGCTACGTCAGATCGTTTCGTCGCGGGTCTGGGAACCTCCGGTCCCCGGCGCTACCCTCCGCGCATGATACGGACGGTGGTGTGGGGAACCGGAAATGTCGGGCGGGCGGCCATCCGGGCCGTGGCCGCCCACCCCGGGCTCGAACTGGCGGCGGTCCTCGTCTCCGACCCGGCGAAGGTGGGCCGGGACGCGGGAGCGCTCGCGGGGCTCGGGCACGACCTGGGCGTGACCGCGACCGACGACGTCGGGGCGGTCCTCGGGGCGCGGCCGCGGGCCGTGGTGTACGCGGCCTCCGGGGACGTGCGGCCCGACGGGGCCCTGGAGGACGTGGTGCGGGCGGTCGCGGCGGGGGCGGTGGTGGTGACGCCGTCGCTGTACCCGCTGTACGACCCGCGGAACGCTCCGCCGGAGTTCCGCGATCCGGTGCTCGCGGCGGTGGCCGGGGGCGGCGGGTCGCTCTTCGCGTCCGGGGTGGACCCGGGCTGGGGCAACGACGTGCTGCCGCTGCTGGTCAGCGGCCTGGGCACGACCGTGGACGCGATCCGCTGCCAGGAGATCTTCGACTACTCGACGTACGAGCAGGAGTTCTCCGTGCGCGAGCTGATCGGGATGGGCAAGCCGCTCTCCTACGAGCCGCCGATGCTCTTCCCCTCCGTCCCGACGATGGTGTGGGGCGGGCAGATCCGGCTGATGGCGCGGGCGCTCGGCGCCGAGGTGGAGGAGATCCGCGAGACGGTGGAGCGGCTGACCCTCGCGTCGACCGTGAAGACGCGGACCATGGGCGTCTTCGAGGCGGGCACGCAGGGCGCGGTCCGCTTCGAGGTGCAGGGGATCGTCGGCGGCGAGCCGCGGATCGTGATCGAGCACGTGACCCGGATCCATCCGTCCTGCGCGCCGGACTGGCCGGTGCCGCCGGACGGCGCCGGGGCGCACCGGGTGATCGTCGAGGGCCGGCCGCGCATCGAGGTGACGGTGGCGGCCACCGACGAGGACGAGAACCGGGCGGCCGGCGGGAACGCGACGGCGGTCGGGCGGCTGGTCGGGGCGATCGACTGGCTGGTCGCGGCGGAGCCGGGGCTCTACGACGCGCTGGACGTGCCGATACGGCCGGCGGTGGGGAAGCTGGGAAGGAGCACGGGGTGATCATCGACATTCCCGAGGGGCAGGAGCCGATCGGGTACGTGTGGGGCGACATGGTCCCGGAGATCGGGACGGCGGCGGCGAACTTCTCGCTGTCGGTGTACGCCCACACGACCCTGGGGCTGCGCGAGTTCGAGGCGGCGCGGCTGCGGATCGCGCAGATCAACGGCTGCGGCTTCTGTCTGGACTGGCGCACGGACCGGGACGGGGTGAAGGTCGAGGAGGGCTTCGACGAGGTGGTCGCGGCCTGGCGGACCACGGAGGTGTCGGACTCCTTCGACGCGCGGACGCGGCTGGCGGCGGAGTACGCGGAGCGGTACGCGCTCGACCACCACGGCCTGGACGAGGAGTTCTGGACGCGGATGACCGCGCACTACAGCCAGGCGGAGATCGTGGAGCTGACGATGAGCCTGGGGTCGTGGCTGGCCTTCGGGCGGCTGAACCGGGTGCTGGGGCTCGACGAGGTGTGCGTGCTGCCGACGGGGTGAACTCCGGGAGCGTGCGGAGGGGCCGGCCGGTTCGCGAACCGGCCGGCCCCTTCGCACGCTCCCGGTCGCGCTCAGAAGTCCTCGGCGACGATGCGCTCGATGTTGCGCTCGGCGAGGGCGGTGATGGTGACGAAGGGGTTGACGCTGGTGTTGCCGGGGACGAGGGAGCCGTCGATGACGTAGAGGCCCCGGTAGCCGTGGAGGCGGCCGTGGTTGTCGGTGGCCCGGTCGAGGACGGCGCCGCCGAGCGGGTGGTAGGTGAGGTGGTCGCCCCAGATCTTGTAGGCGCCGAAGAGGTCGCTGCGGTAGACCGTCCCCTCCTTGGCGTTGATCTTGTCGAAGATGGACTTCGCCATGTCGACGGAGGTCTGCTTCCAGGCCCGGTCCCAGCTGAGGTCGACCCGGCCGGTGGCCGGGTTCCAGGTGAACTCGGCACGGCGCGGGGTGCGGGTGATGGAGAGGTAGAAGGAGGCGTAGGTCTCGATGCCGGTGGGCAGCGGGGCGACCTCGGCGAAGGCGCCGCCCGCGTCCCAGTTGTCGATGCCGGCGGTGGGCATGGCCGACTGGAGCTTGCCGGTGGGGTCCCACATGTGGTTCGCCCGGCCGCACATGACGTTGCCGTTGTCGCCCCAGCCCTTGCCGATGTGCTCGTTGAGGGCGGGCAGCGCGCCGGTGGCCTTCAGGCGGGTGAGGAGCTTGCTGGTGCCGACGCTGCCGGCGGCGAAGAACACCCGGTCGGCGCGGACGGTCTTGGAGGCGAGGACGGCGCCGGTGGTGTCGATCTGGTCGATGGCGACCGTGTAGCCGCCGGCGGCGGCCGGGGTGACCGAGGTGACCCGGTGGAGGGCGGAGACGGTGACCCGGCCGGTGGCGGCGGCCTGGGCGAGGTAGGTCTTCTGGAGGCTCTTCTTGCCGTGGTTGTTGCCGTAGATGACCTCGCCCGCCAGGGCGGACTTCGGCACGGCCCCGGCGGCCTCCTGCTTCATGTAGTCCCAGTCGTAGACGTTCGGGACGAAGACGAAGGGGAAGCCGGAGCGCTGGGCGTGCTTGCGGCCGACGCGGGCGTACTGGTAGGCATCGGTGCTCTCCCACCAGGCGGTGTCCACGGAGGTGACGCCCAGGCCCGCGTTGGCGCGCGGGTAGTACGTGGCGTACATCTCGGCCGGGTCGACGGTGGGGAGGATCTCGGGGAAGCGCTCGCGGAGCGGGGTGACGGCCATGCCGCCGTTGACTAGGGAGCCGCCGCCGATGCCGCGGCCCTGGTAGACGGTGATGCCGGCGAAGTCCTCGGCATCGAGGATGCCGGTGTACCGGGGCACGTCCTTGTCGAGGGGGAAGCCGAGGAACTGGCTCAGCGGCTGCTTGGTGCGGGTGCGCAGCCAGAAGGAGCGGTAGTCGGGCGTGGTGGTGTTGGCGAAGATCTTGCCGTCGGGACCGGCGGTGTCCCACGCCGTGCCCATCTCGATCATGTGGACGTCGACGCCGGCGCGGGCGAGCCGGAGGGCGGCGACGGAGCCGCCGTAGCCGGTGCCGACGACGAGGGCGCGGACCTGGGAGCCGTCGGGGATGGGACGGACGTCCAGGCCGGGGACCTCGGCGCGGGCGGGGGCGGCGAAGGCGCCGGCGAGGGCCGCGCCGCCGAGGAGGGAACCCGTTCCGGTCAGGAAGCGGCGGCGGCTGGTTCCGGGAATTCCCTGGGAGGACGGGGAGTGTTCACTCATGTGATCTTCCTCACTCGGAAGCGAATGGGAACACGTTCTACGACCGGGCGCCGTGGAAGTCACGAGAAACCGACGGGTAACTTCAGTCCTGATACGCCCTCTTGATCGCCCCGGCGACGTGTGCCGCGTGGGCCCGGGCGGCGGGCAGCGCGTCCGTCCAGTCGCCGTGCTCCCCCGCCAGGTACTGGGCCCGGGCGGCGGCGAGCACCGGCCGGTGCTCCTCCGGCAGCTCCGGCAGCAGCGCCGCCGCGGCCCCGTCCTTCGACCGGATCCGGCCGGTGCGCAGGGTGGTGAGGATCCGGGCCAGGGTCAGCAGGACGTTGCGGGTGTCGCCGTCGAGGTCGGCGAGGAGTCCGGGTACGCCCGCGACGATCGCGGCCCGCAGGTCGGCCTCGGGGACCGGGTCGAAGAGCTCGGACGGCCGCGGGCCGAGGAGGGACACGTCTCCCGCGCGGGCCATCGTGATCAGCGGGGCCAGGTCGGGGCAGGGGGCGGGGTCGGGGGTGAGTCCGGCCTCGAAGTCGTCGCGCAGCCACTCGCCGTAGAGGTACTCGCAGACCGGCGGGTACCGCCAGGGGCGGACGTCGGCGTGGACGACCAGGCTCAGCTCCACGGGCCGGGCGGGGCCCCCGTGCGCCCGCGCGCCGGAGACGGCGAGGAGGGCGTCGGTGAGCGCCCGGCGCTCGGCGGTGGTGGTGCGGCGGTCCAGGACGGCCAGGACCTCGACGTCGCTGGTGGGGCGCGGCCCGCCGAGGACGGCGGAGCCGTGGACGCAGGCGGCGCGCACGGCCGGGCCGCCGAGGACCTCGCGGACGATCCGGACGACGCGGTGGGCCTGTTCGGTGACGTCGGCGGCTGGGGACACGGGGGCTCCGGGGTGGGCGGGCGGACGCGGGGTCCGTCACCGTACCGGGAGCGGCCGGGCCGCGGCGGGTCGTTTCCGGCTCGCGGGCGGAGGAGGGGGCGTCGACGCCCGCGAGCCGGTGTCGGGGGGGCGGGCGGTGGGGCCCGCCGGGGCCGTCAGGCGCGGGCCGGGACCGGCGCGGCCTCGCGGGAGGCGCCGGTGGCGAGGGCGGGCGCGGCGCGGACCGGACCTTCGAGGAGACGGCGGAGGAGGGCGGTGCGGCGGGCCGGGTCGTCGCCGTGGGTCTCGGCGAGCAGCGCGGCCAGGACGGCGATGCGGGCCTGGCCGGCCCGGAGGGTGCCGGTGAGCAGGGCGCCGGCCGCCACCAGGTCGACGGCGCCGCCGCCGGCGTAGATCTCGGCGAGCGGCCCGGAGGGGACGCGGGTGGTGACGGCGACGAGGACGCCCCGGGCGGTGGCCTCGGCGACGGCCTCGGCGATCTCCGGGGTGGCGTTGCCCGCGCCGGTGGCGACGAGGACGATGCCCCGGGCCCCGGCGGCGAGGGCCGCGTCGAAGTGCAGGCGGTCGCCGTCGGTGTGGTGGAAGACGACGTCCACGCGGGGCAGCGCGGGGCCGCCGGCGGCGTCCGGGTCGGCGGTGCGGGCGGCGGACGGCAGCGGGAGGACGGCCGGCCGCTCGGGGAGGCGCTCGATGTCCACGCGGGAGAAGCCGACCTTCCCCAGGCGCTCGGCCGAGGGGTCGGCGAAGGCGTCGGCGGCCAGGGTGCGGACCTTGACCGTGCCGCGGGCGGCGTGGACGCGGCCGTCGAAGACGACGAGGACGCCGAGTTCGCGGACGGTGGCGGCGACCTGGAGCGCGTCGTACAGGTTGCCGGGGCCGTCACCGTCGCCGGTGCCGAAGGGGCGCTGGGCGCCGGTGAGGACGACCGGGCGGGGATCCTCGTGGTGGAGGTCCAGGAGGAAGGCGGTCTCCTCCAGGGTGTCGGTGCCGTGGGTGACGACGATCCCGTCGACGCCGGGGTCCGCGAGGACCTCGTGGACCGTGCGGAGCAGCGCGAGCTGGTGGGCCGCGGTGAGGCGCGAGCTGTTGACGTTGAAGAGGTCGACGACCTCGACGCTCACGCCCTCGGGGAGCGGGGCGGTGGCGAGGACGGCGTCGCCGGAGGCGTCCGCGACGTAGCCGGTGCCCTGCCAGCGGCTGGCGATGGTGCCGCCGGTGCTGACGACGACGATCCGGCGGGGGGTTCCGTCGTTCTTCCGCTGCATGTCCGCCGCCTCTCCGTGTGCCGGTCCGGGGTGCCGCCCCGATGACGCACTCCCCCTGGCAACGGTAGGCCAGAAGAGGGAGCAGTCGATTGCCAATATGGCCGCAGAAATGTTTCATCGTGGCAGATAATCGCGTCATGGACCGAATCGATCTCCACATCTTGCGCGAGCTCCAGCAGGACGGCCGGCTGAGCAACCAGGAGCTGGCCCAGCGGGTCGGCCTGAGCCCCTCCCCCTGTCTGCGCCGGGTGCGCCAGCTGGAGCAGGACGGGGTGATCCGGGGGTACCGGGCGGTCATCGACCCGGAGGCGGTCGGACGGGGCTTCGAGGTGCTGGTCTCGGTCGAGGTGAAGCGGGACCGGGAGACGGTGGAGGCGTTCGAGGAGGCGCTCCAGTCGATCCCGGACGTGATCGAGGCGTACCGGCTCTTCGGCAGTCCGGGCTGTCTGCTGCGGATCGCGGTGGCGGACCTCTCGGCGTACGAGCGGCTGTGGATCGAGCAGCTGACGGCGCTGGCCGGGGTGACCGAGGTGAACTCGCAGATCATCATGAAGCGGATCAAGGAGCCGAAGGGGATGCCGGTGGACGTCAGGGGCGCCTGAGGCGGAAGCGACGCGGAGCGCCCGCACGTGGTCGCGCCGTATGCGAGAACGTCACCGAATGGCTTCTTGTCCGTAACACGACAACCCCGTCGCGCGTGCCACTCTCCCGGATGACACGAAGTCAACACGCGTAGAACGCCGTGCCCCCACCCCCGGCGCGGCGTTCGCCCGCGTGCCCGTCCCCGGGAAAGGGCCCCCCATGTCGGTTGCACGGATACGCAGTTGGAAGGTCTGGGCGGTGCTGCCCGCCGCCCTCGCCGGACTCACCCTCCCCGCGGTCACCGCGACGCCCGCCGCCGCCACCACGACCGCGTACGACGCCACGTACTACAAGAACGCGATCGGCAAGACGGGCACGAGCCTCAAGTCCTCGCTGCACACCATCATCAGCAGCCAGAGCAAGATCTCGTACGACGCGGTCTGGAACGCCCTCAAGACCCTCGACCAGGACCCGAACAACACCGCCAACGTCCTGCTCCTCTACAGCGGCGCCTCGCGCAGCAAGAGCCTCAACGGCGGCTCGGTCGGCAACTGGAACCGCGAGCACACCTGGGCCCAGTCGCACGGGAACTTCGGCACCTCGGCCGGCCCCGGCACCGACCTGCACCACCTGCGCGCCTGCGACGTCCAGGTCAACAGCACCCGCGGCAACAAGGACTTCGACAACGGCGGCAGCGCGGTGAGCGGCGCCCCCGGCAGCTACACCGACTCCGACTCCTTCGAGCCGCGCGACGCCGACAAGGGCGACGTGGCCCGCATGATCCTCTACATGGCCGTGCGGTACGAGGGCGGCGACGGCTGGCCGAACCTGGAGCCCAACGAATCGACCAGCAACGGCAGCGTGCCGTACCACGGCCGGCTCTCGGTCCTGAAGCAGTGGAACGAGCAGGATCCGCCGAGCGCCTTCGAGGAGCGCCGCAACGACATCGTCTTCTCGACCTACCAGGGCAACCGGAACCCGTTCATCGACCACCCGGAGTGGGTCGAGGCGATCTGGTAGTCCGTCACCTCCCGGGGCCGGGCTCCCCCTCCGGCGGGAAACCGGCCCCGGTTTTGGTTTGTCGGACGATCCTCAATACGATCCGCCGATGATCACGAGAAAACGGCTGGCGACCGGGGCCTGTGCGCTGCTCGTCGCCCTGACCGCCGCACTGCTGCCGGCGAGTGCGTCCGCCGACGCGCCGCCGGCGCAGGAATCCCCCAAGGTCGAGCTGGTCCTCGACGTCAGCGGCTCCATGCGGGCCGAGGACATCGACGGCAAGTCCCGGATGAGCGCCGCCAAGCAGGCGTTCAACGAAGTCCTGGACGCGGTGCCGGAGGAGGTCCGGCTCGGCATCCGCACCCTCGGCGCCGACTACCCCGGCAACGACCGCAAGCGCGGCTGCAAGGACACCCGGCAGCTGTACCCGGTCGGGCCGCTCGACCGCACCGAGGCCAAGACCGCCGTCGCCACCCTCGCCCCCACCGGGTGGACCCCGATCGGCCCGGCGCTGACCGAGGCCGCCAAGGACCTCGGCGAGGACGGCGCGACCAAGCGGATCGTCCTCATCACCGACGGCGAGGACACCTGCGGCGTCGACCCGTGCCAGATAGCCCGCGAGATCGCCGCCAAGGGCATCCACCTCGTGATCGACACCCTGGGCCTGGTGCCGAACGCCAAGACCCGGCAGCAGCTCACCTGCATCGCCGAGGCCACCGGCGGCACGTACACCTCCGTGCACCGCACCGAGGACCTCTCCCGCAGGGTCCGCCAGTTGGTGGACCGCGCGGCCGACCCGGTGGTGACCCCGGTCGCCACCGAGGGCACCCGGCAGTGCGCCGACGCCCCGCAGCTCAAGCCCGGCCTCTACACCGACCGCGAGACCTTCGGCGAGCACCGCTGGTACAAGGTCGACCTGCTGCCCGGCCAGGAGCTGCGCGCCTCCGTCAGCATCTCCTCCGACCGGGCCGTGAACGACGACTACGGCGTGCTGCTGCGGGCCGTGACCCAGCACGGCCGGGAGATCACGCGCGGCTCGGAGGCCGGCGACGGCCGCACCGACGTCATCTCGACCGGACTGCGCTACCCGAAGGCCGAGACCGACGACGCGGACGAGGACGGCGACGGCAAGCCGGCCGCCGAGACCGTCTGCCTCCAGGTCAGCAACTCCTTCTCCGCGCCCCCGTCGGTGAAGACCACGCCCGGCATGCCGGTCGAGCTGACCGTGGACGTCGTCGACGGCCCGGCGAGCGCCTCGGACGTGGCCTCCTTCGGGCTCGGCCGCGGCTGGTGGCTGCTCGGCGCGCTGGTGCTCGCCGGCTTCCTGGCCGGTCTGATCTGGGGCTGGCTGTCCCGCTGGCGCTTCGCCGTCTGGAGGACCCACTGATGCGTACCGTACGGATGCTCGCGGCGGCCGCGCTGGCCGGCGCGGCCCTGCTCGGCCCGGCCGCGTCCGGCGCCCTCGCCGACACGCCCACCCCGTCCGCCAACCCGAGCGCGGGCCCCACGGAGGCCGGCACCTCCTTCCGCACCGCCGCCGCCTTCCGGCCCGGCCAGGAGGCCACCGCGCAGGCGTCGACGGGCGACTACCTGTACTGGGTGTTCCCCGCCGACACCGGTGAGCGGCCCACCGTGAAGGCCACGGTGACGCTGCCGGAGAGCGCCCGGCGGCACGGCGCGGCCACCTGGCGGGTCGACGTGTACGACGGGCTGCGGCGCCGCCAGCCGTGCATGTACGGCGCCCAGTCCCGGACCGCGGCGAAGGACACCGGCTCACTGGAACTGGCCTGTGTGCTGCGGCCGGTGCGGTCCTCCGCCGACGCCTGGTCGAACGAGCCGCTGCCGGGCAGCTACTACGTCCGGCTGACCGTCACCGGGCTGCCCGAGGAGGACCTGGGGCAGCCCTTCTCGGCCCGCGTCGGCGTCGGCGTCTTTGACGAGGGCGGCGCGTACGCCACCGACGGGGCGCTCGCCGTGCCGCTGGTGCCGGGCGCGACCACCGCCGAACTGGCGCAGGCCGACGAGGAGGCCGGGCGCCGCACCGCGGTGGAGGCCGCCGCGCCGGAGGACGGCTGGTCCTCCGGCTGGTGGTCCGACCGCTGGATCTGGACCGCGGCCGGCGGTGTCCTCGCCGCGCTCGCGGGCATCGGCGGATACGCCCTCACCAGGGGATCCGGCCGCCCGTCGCGGGTGCCGCCCGCCGTCTGACCGCTCCCGCCGAAGGCCCCCGCCGCGCTCGCGACGGGGGCCTTCGGACGTCCGGGTCCCGCAAAGGACGACGTGGTTCGCGTCACGGCATGCGCCGGGCCCCTTCCACGACCGCCTGCCGGATGCGGTGGTAGGTGCCGCAGCGGCAGATGTTGCGCAGCTCGTCGAGGTCGGCCTCGGTGACCTCGCGGCCCGCCTCGCGGGCCCGGCGGACCGCGTCCACGGCCGCCATGATCTGTCCGGGCTGGCAGTAGCCGCACTGGGCGACGTCGAGGTCGAGCCACGCCTCCTGCATGGGGTGCAGCTCGGCGCCGACCGTGTCGGGCAGGCCCTCGATGGTGGTGACCTCGTCGTCGGCCGCGAGCTCGCCGACGGGCACGGCGCAGGGCGTGAACGCCCTGCCGTTGAGGTGGCTCGTGCAGGCCCGGCAGACGCCGACCCCGCAGCCGTACTTGGGTCCGGTGACGCCGAGGACGTCCCTGAGGACCCACAGGAGCCGCACGTCGGACTCGACCTCGGCGGTGACGGCCTTGCCGTTGAGGATGAAGGTGTGCTGGGGCACGGAGAGGCTCCGGAGGTTCAGAGGACGCGGTCGCGGCCGTCGGTCGGGGAGGCGGGGATCGGCGGGACGGCCGGGGCGGGGGTGAAGGGCAGCGGCGCGCCGTGGTTGACCGGGAAGACGGTCGGCATGGTGCCGGTCGCCCGGCCGTAGGCGCAGGCGACGGCGGCCATGGCCGCCGCGACGGCCAGCTCGCCGGCCCCGCCCGGCTCGTCGCCGTTCGACGGCATGACGACGATCTCCAGCTCCGGCGGGGTGTTCCACTGCCGGGTGTAGAAGTAGTTGTCCCAGCTGCTCTCCAGGAAGGCGCCGTCCTTCAGGTGCAGTCCGGAGGTGAGGGCGAGGGCGATGCCGTCGGAGATCCCGCCCATCATCTGCGCCTCCAGCCCCTTCGGGTTGACGGCGACGCCGACGTCGACGGCGCAGACCACCTTGGTGACCCGGGGGCCGGTGTACGCGTTCGGGACCGTGCGGCCCGTGGTGGCGGGCCGGCAGTCGATCTCGGCGAGCACCGCCACGTACGAGTGGTACTCGGGGTGCAGGGCGATGCCCTGCGCGGTGCCGGGGGCCATCGGCCTGCCCCACCGGCCGAGTTCGGCGACCTTGTCGAGGACGGCGCGGGCCCGCGGCTCCTTCGTCAGGCGGCGGCGCAGCGCGTGGGCGTCCTCCCCCAGCTGCCGGGCCAGCTCGTCGAGGACGAGTTCCTGGGCGGTGCGCACATCGGGCGAGTAGATGTTCCGCATCGAGCCCGTGTTGTAGCCCTTGTCGGTCTCGGCGAGGAGCTGGGTGGTGACGCCGAGGTGGTAGGGGCTGATCTGGGTGAGCTGGAACATCGTCTCGGAGAAGGTGAGGTCCGCGACCGGCAGCCGGGCCGCCTCCGCCGTCAGGACCTCGCCGATGCCGTGGCCGAAGTCGGTGGCGACCGAGGTGTGCCGCTGCTCGTACGTGAGGACCTCGCCGAGCGCGTAGGTGGCGCGGACCCGCGAGGTCGACATGGGGTGCGTACGGCCCTGCCGGAAGTCGTCGGTGCGGTGCCACATCAGCTTCACCGGCTTGCCGAGCCTGTGCGAGATCTCGGCGGCCTCGTGGGCGGCGTCGTGGAAGAGCTTGCGGCCGAAGGAGCCGCCGCCCTCGGTGACGTGCACCTTCACCGCGGATACCGGCAGGCCGAGCCGGAGCGCGATCTGCTCCTGCGCCACGATCGGGGCCTTCAGCGAGCCCCAGATCTCGGCGGAGTCCGGGCGGACGTCCGCGATGGCGCAGTTGGTCTCCAGGGCCGCGTTGCTGGCGAAGTGGAAGGTGAAGCGGGCGTCGACGGCCTTGGTGAGCAGCGGCAGCGGCGGGACGACGAGCGGGAGTTCGGCCCGGCGCAGCTCGGCGAGGACGGTGGCGTCGGTGGCGCCCTCGGCGGTGCCGGGTGCCCAGTCGACGACGAGGGCGCGGACCGCGTCCACGCACTGGCCGAAGGTGCGGGCGCGGACGGCGACGCCGGTGGAGACGGTGACGACGTCCGTGACGCCCGGCATGGCCCGGACGGCGGCCTGGTTGGCGACGGAGCGGACGGTGCCGTTGATGGTGGGCGGCCGGCACACCATGGTCGGCAGGGCGCCGTCGACCTGGAGGTCCATGGCGAACTTCTTGCGGCCAGTGACGGCGTCGAGCGCGTCGAGGCGGCCGCGGGGGGTGCCGATGACGCGGAACTCCCCGCGGTCCTTGAGGACGACCGCGACGGCGGTGTCGGCCACGGCGGCGGCGCGGGCGGCGAGTTCGCCGTAGCCGAGGACCGCGCCGGCCGGGGAGAGGACCGCGCCTGCCTTGGTGGTGAGGGTGGAGACGGCCTCCCCGAGGACGAGGGAGGCGGCGTGCAGCAGCCGGCCGCGGGCGACGGCGGCGGCGACCCGGATCGGGGTGTAGGTGGAGACGGTGGTGTTGGAGCCGCCGGTGAGCTGGTTGAAGAGCAGTTCGGGTCGGGCGTCGGCGAGGGTGACCCGCACCTTCTCCAGCGGCAGGTCCAGCTCCTCCGCGATGAGCATGGCCGAGGAGGTGGTGACGCCCTGCCCGACCTCGGCGCGCGGCAGCGCGAAGTGGGCGGTGCCGTCGGGGTCGAGGCGGATGGTGATGAGGCCGCTGGTCGGGAGGGCGGCCGTGGTCAGCAGGTCGTTGAGGTCGAGGAGTTCGGCCGGTCCCGGCAGCGAGGGGACGACGGCCTCGGCCGTGGCGGGCGCGAGGGCCTCGACGCCGGTCTGGGCGGCGACGGTGAGGGTGGGCGCGGCCAGGACGTAGCCCAGGAAGCGGCGGCGGCCGATGCCGGACGCCCCGGCGGGCGGAGGGCTCTGTTCGTCGTCCTGCGCGGGATGCCGCCTGGCCATGTGGGGGTGCCTTTCGACGCTGCCGTACCGGCCCCGGGGGCCCGGTCCTTCTCGGGTGCGGAGGTGATCATCGCGCATCCCCGAGCGCCCCGAAGCCACTTCGGCGAGGAAAGGGGACGGGAACCACGCTGGTCAGAGGCGGTTTCGGTCAGGTCTGCCGGTTTTCGACCCATGGCGGGGAGGGGGAGGTGGCGGGGGCGCCCGGCACGACCGACGCCGCACGGGGTGGTGAGGGGAGGGGTACGGCTCCGAGGGCGGGGCAGCGGTCATCGCCGGGCGCGGCCGGGGCGGAACGTCCGTCGTCCGGGGGACCCCGCGCCGGTGGCGCCGGGGCTCGCCGGGGCGCCGGGGGTCCCGGGAGCCGCTCCGGAGGCCCCGTTCCCGTACCGGGTCCCGGCCCGCAGGCCGCGCACGGTCCGCAAGCCGTCCACGGTCCCCGGGCCGCGCACGGTCGGCGTCCGGCGGGCGGTCCGGGTCCGGCGGACGCCCAGGATCCGGCGGGCGGTCCGGGTCCGGGGGGTGGCCGAGGCGCGGCGGGTGGTCCTGGTCCGGCGGCCGGTCAGGCGGCTCCGGCAGGAGCGCAGCTGGTCGCGGGAGAGCCGGGCGCGCTGGCCGCCGCCCGCGATGAGGGCGTTGACCGAGACCATCGGGTCGCCGCCGACCGAGCGGGCGATCAGCGCGCCGACGACGACCGGGCCGAGCGCCGCCACGAGGGCGGTGCCGGTGGCCGAGGCGCGGCGGAGGCGGCGGGGGCGGCGCGGGGTGCGAAGGCTCATGGGTCCATTCCAGCCGCGCCGGGCGTCCGGCGGATCCGCCGGCGTACTCACGCCCCGGGGACGGGGTACTCAGCCGGGGACGCCGTCGTCCGGGAACTCCGCGGCGACGACCGCGACGCTCGCCCCGCCCGCCTCGAAGAGGGCGGTCAGGTCGCCGGGACCGGGGGTGCCGCCGGCGTGGTCGACCAGGAGGACCGGCTGCCGCTCGTCACCGCCGGGCGAGGTGGCGGGGACGAAGCCGGTGACGGCCTCGCGGTGGAGGAGGGCGACGCGGTCGGGGTCGAGGGCGTCGGCCGGGAGGGCGTCGAGGTGGTCGCGCAGGCCGTCGGTCCGGCCGGCCAGGTCGGCGGCGACGACGGAGCGGGGGGCGAGGAGGGTGACGGACAGCCGGTCCCCGGTGCGCCGGTAGCGGGCCGTCAGGTCGGTGGGGAGGAGGAGGAAGACCCCTTCCCCGCCCGCTTCGTGTCCCCTGCCCAGCAGGACGCCGACCATGCGCTTGTCCGGATCGGCCGAGAGGTGGTCGACGGCGAGGACCGCTCCTTCGGAGTCCGGTTCGACCGGCGGGAAGGGCAGGATCCACATGCGGACGGGGTTCTCCCCGTGCGTCTCCACCGGCTCCACGGTCTCCATGGGCGGCATTCAAGCACGTGCTTGCCGGGCCGGGGCCGCCGGGCGCCGTAGCGTTGCGGGGGCACACGTCCGAGACCAGCCCGAGGAGCACCCTGCCATGGCCGACTACCGCGTCGAGACCGTCCGCACCGGATACCGGCGGTGGACCGCCCGCAACGAACGGGGGGCGGAGGTCCTGATGGCCGCCGCCGACGACGACGGCGCCCAGCCGTCGTTCACGCCGGTGGAGCTGCTGCTGGCCGCGATGGGCGGCTGCGGCGGGCTGGTGATCGACCGGACCGCGCGGGCGGTGGACCACGAGGACCTGCGGATCGTGGTCGAGTCGGTGGCGGGCCCCGAGGACGACGGACGGATCGGCCGGATCCGGGTCAGCTACGAGTTCGACCTGCCCGACAGCAACCCGAAGGCGGCGGAGGTGTTCGCGCGCGGAGTGCGGCTCACCCACGAGAAGTTCTGCACGGTGAGCCGCACCGTCGAGCACGGGGCGCGGGTCGAGGCGGTCCTGCCGGACGGCACGGTCGGCTTCGAGGGCTGAGCGTCCGCCGGGCCGGTCCCCCGTGCCGGCCCGGCGGAGTCCGGATCAGTCCGACCAGAGGTCGCGGACGTGGGCGTGCGGGTCGTGTGCGACGCGCGGCACGGCGTCCCAGACCTTCGTGGCGCGCCCGGCCGGGGTGTAGCGGGGCCAGTCGGCGCCCGGGTCCTGGTCCGTGACGAAGGCGACCCAGGCGCGGTGCACGGCGTCGGCGAGGGCCTGCGGCGGGGTGGGTCCCACGGCCTCGGGGACGCCCTCGGCGTCCAGGCGGTCGAAGGCGAAGGGCAGGTCCAGGCAGTGCGTGGCGAGCCCGCCGACGGGCGGTCGCCAGGCGAACTCGTAGAGCCAGGTGGGGCGTTCGCGGGCCGCGCGGGCGTCGGCGACGGCGAGGTTCGGGGCGCGGAAGACGACGTCGGTCATCGCCTGGCCGAAGAGGGTGTGGCCGGGCACGTCGGCGTAGGCGGCGGCGAACGCGTCCGCGCGGTCCGGGGCGAGGCCGAGGGCGCCGAGGAGGACCGGGAGCGGCACCCCGTCCGGTGCGGGGATCATCGAGAACTCGTCGGCGGTGAAGCCGAGCAGGAGCGGGACGTCGGCGCCCGCGTCGCCGGCGGTGAGGGCCTCGGCGGGTGGCACGGGGACGAGCTCGCCGTCCGCGAAGGGGGCGAGGGCCAGCATCGGGGGCAGCCCCTCGCGGTCGGGGCCGTCCTCGGCGATCCGGTCCTGGAGGGCGAGGATCTCGTCGTCGGCCAGGTCGCGCAGGGCCTCGGCGGTGGCGGGCAGCCCGGTGCGGGCGGTGAACAGGCGGGCGGCGGCGCGGGCGGCCCGTGGGCCGTCGGGGCGGAGCAGGGCGCCGGAGACGGCGAGCGCGCCGCGGAAGAGGCCGCGGGCCGAGGGGACGGAGAGCAGGGTGAGGACGGCGCCGCCGCCGGCGGACTGCCCGGCGATCGTCACCTTGGCGGGGTCGCCGCCGAAGGAGGCGATGTTGTCGCGGACCCATTCCAGGGCGGCGATCCAGTCGCGGACGCCACGGTTGTCGGGGGCGTCCTCCAGGTGCAGGAAGCCCTCGATGCCGAGGCGGTAGCCGAGGGAGACGAGGACGACGCCGTCGCGGTTGAAGGCGGCGCCGTCGTACCAGGGGCTGGCGGCGGAGCCGGCGACGTAGCCGCCGCCGTGGATCCAGACGAGGACGGGGAGGCCCTCGGCGGGGGCGGTGTCGGGGGTGAAGACGTTGAGGTTGAGGGTGCCCGCGCCCGGGATCGTGGGCTCGGGGATGGTGGTCACGTCGGCGAAGGGGCGGCGCTGGGCGGTCGGGCCGTAGGCGGTGGCGTCCAGCGGCTCGGTCCACGGCTCGGGCGGCACGGGGGCGGCGAAGCGCAGCTCCCCCACGGGCGGCTGCGCGTAGGGGATGCCGAGGAAGCGGTACGTGCCGTCGGCGCGGCGCTCACCGCGGACGGGGCCTCGGGTGGTGTCGGCGAGGGGGCCGGTGGAGGTCATCGGGCGGCTCCTGGGGCGGGTGCGGTACGGCGGGGCGGGCACGGCGGCGGAGTGCGGGCCCGGCGTGAGGCACGGCGGCGGGGTGCGAGCACGGCGCGCGGGCCGTACGCGCGGCGCGGGCGTGCCGCCGTGCGGGCGGGTCGCCGCGCGGGGCGGGCGGGTGACAGGGCCAGCGTCGGGGCCCTCCCCCATTTACGTCAAGGGCTGAAATAAAAAAGGTGACACGCGTCACTGACACGAGTCATCACAGGGGGGTCCCGGGCGCTCCGCCCCGCCCCGCGTCCGCCGCCGGACCGGCCGCCCTCCCCCGCGGGATTCGGGCAGAATCCAGGGGTGCGCCCCGCCCCCGAGCCCCCCGAGTCCCCCGCCGACGTGCGGCGGCACAACCTCTCCCGCGTGCTGCGGCACCTCGCCGACCACGGCCCCTCCTCGCGCGGCGAGACCGCCGCCGCGACCGGGCTCGCCCACGGCTCCCTCACCGCGCTCGCCGCCGACCTCGTCGGCCGGGGCCTCGTCCGCGAGGCCGGGTCCGCCCCCGGCGGCGGGCGCGGGCGGCCCCGGCAGCGCCTGGAGACCGTGCCCGGCCGGGTCGCGGCCGTCGCGGGGCGGGTCACCCGGGAGCGGCTCCACCTGACCGCCGCCGACCTCGCCGGACGGCCGGACCACCGCGCCGATCTGCCCCACGCCACCCCCGACGGCGACCCCGGGGCGCTCGCGGACGCCCTCGCGGACGCCGTCCGCCGGACCGCGGCCGCCGCCCGGGCCGCCCGGCCCGGGGTCCACCTCGCCGGGACCTTCCTCGCCGTGCCCGGCCCCGTCACCGCCGACGGCCTGGTCTTCTCCACCGACTTCGGCTGGCCGGGGCCCGTGGACCTCGCCGCCCTCCTGCGGGAACGGCTCGGGGGGACCGCCGGCCCCGTGGTCCTCGCCAACGACGCCAACCTCGCCGCGCTCGCCGAGTACCGCGAGCTGACCGTGCGGCGCGGCGGCGGCGCGCCGGGCTCCGTCGCGTACCTCAAGGCCGACACCGGCGTGGGCGGCGGGCTCGTGGTGGACGGCCGGATCCGGGCCGGCGGCCACGGCGTCGCGGGCGAGCCCGGCCACATGCCGGTCGCCCTCGACGGGCCGCCCTGCGCCTGCGGGGCGCGCGGCTGCCTCGCCCTCTACCTGGGCCCCGAGGCCCTGACCGACGCGGCCGGGCTCGCCGGGACCCGCGCCGCGGAGGGCACCGAGGCCGCGGTCGCCGCGCTCGGGCGGGCGCTGCGCGCCGGGGAGCCGCGCGCCCTCGCGGCCCTGGACGCCGCCGGAGAGGTGCTGGGCGCGGCGGTCCTCGCCGTGACGAGCCTCCTCGACGTGGACGACGTGGTGCTGGGCGGCTACCTCGCCGAGTGGCACCCCTGGCTGGAGCGCGGCCTGGAGTCCCGGCTCGCGGGCCGCCGGGCGCTGGGCGCGGGCGCGGCCCCCGTGCCGTCCCCGCTGCCCGGGGTGCTCGGCGCCGACGCCTCCCTGGCGGGCGCGGTGGCCCTGGCCCGCCAGACGGTGCTGGCCGACCCCGCCTCCGTACCCCGTCTCTGAGCGGCGGGCCGGGAACCGGCGCCAGCGGGTGCGGGGCGCAGGGCGGCGTGGGCATCATGAAGGCATGACCGACCGGGACGACTTCCTGAGGTGGGTCGGGACCGAGCTCCAGGCCGCCGAACGGGCGCTGCACGACGGGGACCCGGCGCCGCGCCGGGCGCTCTGGTCGCGCCGCGAGCCGGTGAGCTTGCTCGGGGCCTGGTACAACGGCGTCGGACAGGCGGACGTGGACACGCTGTTCACGGCGCTCGCCGGGCGCTTCTCCGACTGCACCGACTACCGCATCGAGGTGCTGAGCTGCGACGTCGTGGGCGACGCCGCCTACACCGCGGCCTTCGAGCACATCGCGGCGGCGGTGGACGGCGAGCGGCGCGTCTACACCCTGCGGGCCACCCAGGCGTACCGGCGCGAGGACGGCGCCTGGCGGGTGGTCCACCGGCACGGCGACCTCGTGCAGCAGTGACCGCGCGGCGGCGGGCCCCGTGTCGGCCGTAGAATCGACGGCCGACACGGGGGGAGGCGACGGCCGGTGCAGTGGACCGCCAAGGAGATCGCGGGCGGGGTGCTCCTGATCGGACCGGGCCTCGCGCTGATCGTGGCCGGAACGGTGTGGAAGGGCCGGGCCGTGCGGCCGTACTCCCGGCGCCGCGCCCTGACGATGGCTCACCGGGCCTATGTGCGGGACCTGTCGCGCGCCGCCGACCTGGCGATCGGCGCCGCCCGGCGCGCCGCCGGGGAGGGCGAGCCGGCGATCGTGACCGTCGCGGACGTGGAGCGGCTGGTGCGGGAGCGGTACGGGCACGAGCACGTCGAGCGGTCGCACGCGGCGGCGGCGCTGCGCCGCCGCTTCCACCACCACGGCTGCGCGGCGGACTGCGTGACGGACGCCTACGTGTGAGCGGTCCCGTCCGGCACCGGGGTGCCCTGGTGGTAGTAGAGCCGGAGTTCGCCGGTGGCGTCGCGGCGCCAGATCGACGAGCGGCGGGCGTGGCGGCCCTCGATGCGGGTCTCGTAGGTGAGGTGGACGATGCCGGGGGCGAGGACGGTGCCCTCGAAGCGGTCGGCGGTGATGGGGGTGGAGCCGGCCTGGTCGTCCGTGTGGAGGGTGGGCAGGGCGGCGAGCATCGCCGCGTGCGTCCAGCGCCGCCCGGAGGCGCCGATCTCGACGAACTCGGGGTCGAAGAGGGCTTCGGCGAGCGGGGCGGAGAGGCGGACGGCGGGGTCGTGGAGGCGCCGTTCGCGGACGATGGCCTCGGTGACGTCGGGGTGCTGCGAGGGGTTGCCGGGCTCGGCCGGGTCGTTCTCGGTCATGCCCGTCATGATGCCCCTCCCCCGCGTCCGGCCCTCAGCGGGGCGCCGCGGCGGCCTCGTCGCGCCGGACGGCCTCCTCGCCCTCGGTGTCCAGGTGGGGCAGGATCCGGTCGAGCCACCGCGGGGTCCACCAGGCGTGCCGGCCGAGCAGGGTCATCACGGCGGGCACCAGCAGCAGGCGGACGACGGTCGCGTCGATGAGGACGCTGGCGGCCAGGCCGAGGCCGAGCATCTTCACCACGATGTTGTCGGAGACGACGAAGGCGGCGAAGACGCTCACCATGATGAGGGCGGCGCAGGTGATCACCCGGGCGGTGATCTCCAGGGCGTGGGCGACGCTCGCCTCGGGATCGCCGGTCCGCAGCCACGCCTCCCGGACCCGGGAGAGCAGGAAGATCTCGTAGTCCATGCTGAGGCCGAAGACGATCGCGAACATCATCATCGGCACGTAGCTCTCGATGGGCACCTTGCCGGAGACGCCGAGCGCGGGCCCGCCCCACCCCCACTGGAAGACGGCGACGACGACGCCGTAGGAGGCGGCGATGGAGAGCACGTTGAGGACGGCGGCCTTGACGGCGACGAGGAGGCCCCGGAAGACGGTCAGGACGACCAGGAAGGCGAGGGCGACGACGACGGCGATGATCAGCGGCAGCCGGCTGGAGACGATGTCGAGGAAGTCGACCTGGGCGGCGGTGGTGCCGGTGACGTAGGTCCGCGCTTCGGTGCCGGCGACGGCGCCGGGCAGGACGTCGTCGACGAGGCGGTTGGTGAGTTCGGTGGTCCGCTCGTCCTGCGGGGAGGCCACCGAGTAGGCGGTGCCGAGGAGGACCTCGCCGTCGGGGGTGGTCTTCAGCGGGGTGATCGAGGCGGCGTCGGGCACGCCCGTGAGCGCCTTCTGGAGGCTGGTGGCGAGCGCGGCCCGGTCGGCGGAGGGCACGGCGGACTGGTCGACGACCAGGGTCAGCGGGCCGTTGGCGCCGGGGCCGAAGGCGGTGGAGATCAGGTCGTAGGCCCGGCGGTCGGTGAAGGACTTCGGGTCGGCGCCGTCGCCGATGTGGCCGAGCTGGATGAAGAGCAGCGGGAAGGCGAGGACGAGCAGGGCGACGACGCCGCCGGCGAGGAAGTACCAGGGGCGGTGCTCGACGCGCCGGGCGTAGCGGTGCCAGGCGCCGTGGGGGGCGGCGCCGGGTTCTGCGCCGGTCTCGGCGACCGGTCGGCGGAGGTGGTAGCGGTCGATGCGGCGGCCGACGAGCCCGAGCAGGGCGGGGACGAGGGTGAGGGCGGCGACGACCGCGGTGACGACGGTGAAGGCCGCCGCCAGGCCGAGTTTGCCGATGAAGGTGACGCCGGAGACCCACAGTCCGGACAGGGCGATGACGACGGTGCAGCCGGAGACGAGGACGGCGCGGCCGCTGGTGGTGGTCGCCCGGCCGGCGGCGTCGGCGGGATCGTGGCCGTCCATGAGGTTCTGGCGGTGCCGGGTGATCAGGAAGAGGGCGTAGTCGATGCCGACGCCGATGCCGATCATGGTGGCGAGGGTCGGGGAGACCGTGCCGAAGGTGAAGGCGGCGGCGGTCAGGCCGAGGAGGGCGAGGCCGCAGACGGCGCCGAGGAGGGCGGTGACCAGCGGCATGACGGCGCCGATGACGCTGCCGAAGCCGATCAGGAGGACCACGATCGCGACGGCGAAGCCGATCGCCTCGCTGGTGCGGTCGTCGGGGGCGGGCCGGGCGAGTTCGCCGAGCGGGCCGCCGTACTCGACGGTCACCCCGGCGTCCCTGAGCGGCTGTACGGCGCTGTCGACGCCGGTGAGGTAGCCGCTGCCGAGCGTCGACGGGGGCACGCCGAAGCGGACCGTGATGTAGGCGGTCCTGCCGTCGGTGGAGAGCGGGCCCGTGTTCGGGGTGGTGGAGGAGGCGGGGGGCGGGGTGGTGCCGGGCGGGGGGAGCGGGTTCTGGGCGCTGAGGACGTCCGGCAGCTTCTCCAGGGCGGCGACCGTCGAGTTCACGGCGGTGGCCTGTGCGGTGAGGGGCCCGTCCGGGTCGTCGAGGACGATCTGGGCGCCGTAGCCGCCGGCCGCCGGGTCGTGCGCCTCCAGGACGGCCAGTCCGCGGGCGGACTGGGCGTCGGGGAGGGTGAAGTCGTCCGAGTACTGGCCGCCGACGGCCCGGTCGGTGATCTGGAGGCCCACGAGCGCCGCCAGCCAGAGGGCCGTGACGACGAGGAAGTGGCGGGCGCACCAGTGGCCCAGCCGGTACAGCGCGCTCTGCTTCGCGGGGCGGCCCCGCTGGGCCGCGGGCGTTGCTTCCATGACCTCGCCGTGTCCGGACAGACGCGTCCCCGAGCCGGTCCTGCGCCTTTCTCCCCGCCGTGCTCCGTACTCTGCCCATCGTCCTCCCCCTGCCCCGGGGCGGCATCCCGGCGGCGGGCGCGCCGGGGCGGGATCCCCGATAGTGAGGGGATGAAGCGCTATCCACTCATCGCCGAACACGGCCTGGTGGGGGATCTCCAGACCGCCGCGCTCGTCTCGGACGAGGGGGTCGTGGACTGGTTCGCGGCGCCCCGCTTCGACTCCCCGGGCGTCTTCTCCGCGCTCCTGGACCACGACCGGGGCGGCTACTTCCGGCTCTCGGTCGACGGGCCGGACGTGACGGTGAGGCAGCTCTACTACCCGGACACGGCGATGCTGGTCACCCGCTTCATGTCCCCGGACGGGGTGGGGGAGCTGATGGACTGGATGCCGCCGGACCGGACCGGGCGGCCGACGGACCGGCACGCGCTGATGCGGGTGATGCGGTGCACCCGAGGCCGGGTCGCCTTCACGCTGGAGTGCCGGCCGCGGTTCGGTTTCGGGCGGACGCCGCACGAGCTGCGGCTGGACGGCCGCACGGCGGCCTTCCGGTCGGCGGCGATGGCGGGCTTCCTCCAGTCGAACGTGCCGCTGGAGCGGGACGGGCCGCACGACGTGCGGGGGCGGCTGGAGCTGTCGGAGGGGGAGGTCGCCGGGGCGTCCTTCACCGTGGACGGCCCGGAGGCCGGTCCGCCGCCGCTGCCGGACGTGGCGGAGGTCGAGGCGCGGCTGTGGGACGCGGTGGACTTCTGGCAGCGGTGGGTGCGCACCGCGCGGTACCGGGGGCGCTGGCCCGACATGGTGCACCGGTCGGCGATCACCCTGAAGCTGCTGACGTACCTGCCGTCGGGGGCGCCGATCGCGGCGCCGACGCTGGGCCTGCCGGAGCAGGTGGGCGGAGAGCGGAACTGGGACTACCGCTACACCTGGGTGCGGGACGGGTCGCTGGCCGTACGGGCGCTGCTCGACCTGGGGTTCGAGGAGGAGGCGGCGGCGTTCACGGACTGGCTGACGGCCCGGCTCACCGAGCGGTCGGGGGGCGGGGGGCGGCCGTTGCAGATCATGTACCGGGTGGACGGCGACCCGTGGCTGCCGGAGGAGGTGCTGACGGAGTTCGAGGGGTACCGGGGTTCGGCGCCGGTGCGGGTGGGGAACGCGGCGGCGGACCAGCTCCAGCTCGACATCTTCGGCGAGGCGATGTACGCGCTGGCGCAGGGCGGGGGCCGGGACCGCCAGCCGACGTACGAGGGGTGGCGGGCGGTGTCCGGGATGCTGGACTGGCTCGCCGCGTCCTGGGACTCCCCCGACGAGGGGATCTGGGAGACGCGCGGCGGGCGGAAGGACTTCACCTTCAGCCGGGTGATGTCCTGGGTGGCCTTCGACCGGGGGCTGCGGCTGGCCGGGGAGTTCGGCCGCCCGGCGGCGCTCGACACCTGGCGGGCGGCGCGGGACGAGATCTTCGCGCAGGTCATGCGGCGGGGCTGGGACGGGGGGCGGCGGGCGCTGACCCAGTACTTCGGCGGGGACGTGCTCGACGCGTCCCTGCTGCTGATCCCCCGGACCGGGCTGCTGGGTCCGACGGACCCGGCCTGGCTGAGCACCCTCGACGCGATCGAGCGGGGCCTGGTCCGGGACAACCTGGTGCACCGCTACGACCCGGGGGCGGCCCCGGACGGACTGCGGGGCGCCGAGGGCACGTTCAGCCTCTGCACCTTCCTGTACGTGGACGCGCTGGCGCGTGCCGGGCGGGTGCGGCAGGCGCGGTTCGCGTTCGAGAAGATGCTCACGTACGCGAACCACGTCGGCCTGTTCGCGGAGGAGATCGGGCCCACCGGCGAGCAGTTGGGCAACTTCCCGCAGGCGTTCACGCACCTGTCGCTGATCATGGCGGCGACCACGCTGGACGAGGTCCTGGACGAACTCGCCGCCCGGCCGGGGCAGGTCGCGCGCTCCGTGCCGCCGTGGGCCCGGGACTCGGCGTAGCCCTCGGGAGACGTGCCGCGGTTGCCCGGAAGGCTCGGCGCGGCCCTCAGGAGGGGTGCGGCGCAGCCCCGCAGAGAGATGCGGCGCGGCCCTCAGGAGGACTTGGCGTAGTCGCCGAAGCCGACCCAGTCGAGGGCCACGCAGGGCTCGTCGCCGAGGACCCAGGCGTCGTGCCCGGGGGCGACCTGCATGAAGTCGCCCTCGCCGAACTCGGTCTCCTCGCCGTCGTCCATGACGACGTGGATCCGGCCGCTGACCACGTACCCCGTGTGCGCGGCCTGGCAGCTGTCCGTTCCGGCGAGGGGCTTCACGTGCTCGGACCACTTCCAGCCGGGTTCGAACACGGCGCGCCCGACGGCGCCCCTGTCGGTGCTGAGCAGGTCGAGCCTGCCCTTGCCGTCCGCGAAGGGACGGGTCTCGTCCGCTGAGTCGAAGCTTCTTCGTACGATGCCGGTCATCGTCTCCGCCTCCCGGCGGTGAGAGCGGGGTACCCCGAGTCCTCTCCCAGCGTACGCCGGGCCGGACGGCCGCTCTCGTTCCCGCTTCACATAAGGAACATATAAGAGCACAATGGGACTGCGGCTTCGTGCCGCGAGCGCGGTCCGACACGCAACACGCCAGCAAGGAGGCGAGTCACATGGCCGACGTCTCTCACCGTCACGGTGACATCTCGGGCCATCCCGACGCGACCGAGATGCGCGAACGCTACGCGCAGATCATGCAGACCCGAGGAGTGGCGGCCGTCGAGGAACTCGTGATCCTCGCCGGCGTCTGGATCGCGGTCTCCGCCTACACCGTCCACTTCGCGGCCGCCCGGCCGGAACTGGCGATCACCAACCTGGTCGTCGGCATCGCCCTGGCCGTCCTCGGCCTGTGCACGTCGATGGCCCCCGAGCGCTCCCAGGACCTCAACTTCGTGGTCCTGCTGCTCGGCGCCTGGACGATCGTCGCCCCCTGGGTCGTCACGCGGAACCCCGACACCGGAATGATCCTCAACAACGTCATCGCGGGCGCGTGCGTCTGCCTGTTCGCCCTCACCGCGGGCGGACTGCTGATGAGCAAGCGCCGGACCTGAGGCACCCGCTCCCCGTCCCCGCGGCGGCGCTCCCCCGGGAGCGCCGCCGTACGCGTGCGGGCCGCCCCGCCCAGTGACGAAGCGGCGCGTTCCGCCGCCCCGCCTTGTGCAGGATGGCGCAGGCCCCGCCGCACCGCTCCCGCCTAGCCTCGCCGCAACGGCCACACGAGCCGCACGGGCCGAACAGCCCGCGCTGGGCACGCAGGGCACGCAGGGCACGCAGGGCACGCAGGGCACGCAGGGCACGCAGGGCACGCACAAGGCATGCCCGCCGGCATGCGCACGAGGGGCGGTACCACCGGTGAACTGGCACATCCACGACTATCGCGAGAACGATCTCGCCGCCGTCGTCCACCTGATCGACACCACGGCCGAGCTCGGCCAGGAGTCCGTCTTCTCGCTCGCCGAGTGTATCGGCGCCCTCACCTCCCGCCAGCCGGCCGTCGTCGCCGTCCACCAGGGCGTCCCCATCGGGGCGGCGCTCGCCTGCGTCTCCGGGGAGCGCGCCTGGGTGATGCGGATCGCGATCGCCTCCGCCTGGCGCGGCCGGGGCCTGGCCAGCGCGCTCCTGGTGGAGCTGGAACGCCGGCTCGTCGCCGCCCGGGTGGGGCGGATCGCGTACGTCCTGCCGGAGGAGGAGCTCCTCGGCGAGGGACTGCTGAACGCCGGCTACACCCGGCAGCCCGCGGTCGCGTACTTCGAGAAGACCGAGCCGCTGCACGGGCCCGCCGCCGGGCTCCTCGACGACCTCGGCGGCCGGGCTCCCGGGCGACCTCTGGGCGAAGGTGGCCGGCATGGAGCGGGAGAAGGACCTCATCGAGCGGCGGGTGGTGCTGCCGCTCGCCGAGCCGGAGCGGGCCGCCCGGCACGGCGTCCGGCCGCCCCGGGCGATCTGCCTCTTCGGCCCGCCCGGCACCGGCAAGACGACGTTCGCGCGGGCGGTCGCCTCCCGGCTCGGCTGGCCGTTCGTCGAGATCCTGCCGTCCCGGCTGGCCGACGGCGGCAACCTCGCGGCGGCGCTGCGCACGGCCTTCGCCCGGATCGCGGAGCTGGACCGGGTGCTCGTCTTCATCGACGAGGTCGAGGAGATCGCCCCGGTGCGCACCGAACCCGCGGGCCCCGGCGGTCTGCACGGCGTCACCAACGAACTCCTCAAGCTGATCCCGGGCTTCCGGGAGCGCGACGAGCGGCTGCTGGTGTGCGCGACCAACTCGGTCCGCTCCCTCGACCCGGCCTTCCTCCGGCCGGGCCGCTTCGACTACCTGATCCCGATCGGCACGCCGGACAAGGCCGCCCGGGCCGCGATCTGGTCCCGCTACACCGACGGCCGCCCGGAGGTGGACGTCGACGAACTGGTCCTGGCCAGCGAGCTGTTCACCCCGGCGGACATCGAGCACGCGGCCCGGGTCGCCGCCCAGGCATCCTTCGAGCGGGACCTCCTCGCCGCCGGCGGCCGGGGCGCGGACGACCCCGCGCCGGGGGCGAGCACGGCGGACTACCTGGCGGCGATCGCCGAGGCCCGGCCGACGGTGACGCCGGAGCTGGTCGAGCGGTTCGCGGCGGACATCACGAGCCACGCCCGGACGTGACCACCGGCCGTCACTCACTCCCCCGTCTCCCCCTCCCTCCCCCCCACCCGGAGGAGAGCGCGGCGTCCAGCTCCGCCCGGTCCGGCGGCCGGGCGCCGGACCGGGAGACGGTGACGGCCGCGGCGGCGCCCGCCCCGGCCAGCAGCCCGGCGAGTTCGGCCGGGCCGAGCGCGGCGAGCCCGGCCCGGTCGCGGCCGGCCAGGGCGTCGAGGACGGCGGACATGAAGGAGTCGCCCGCGCCGACCGTGTCGACGACCTCCACGGGCGGCGCGGCGGCCGTCACGGTGTGCTCCCGGGTCACCGCCAGCGACCCGTCCCCGCCCCGGGTGACGAGGACGACGGCCGGGCCGAGGTCCAGCCAGCGGGCGGCCACCGCCTCCGCCGGCTCGCCCGGGTGGAGCCAGGCCAGGTCCTCGTCGCTGGCCTTCACCAGGTCGGCGAGGGCCACGCACCGCTCGACCCTGGCCACGGCCGCCGCCCGCTCCCCCATCAGCGCGGGCCGCACGTTCGGGTCGTAGCTGACGGTGGCGGCGGACCGCAGCCGCTCGGCGAGGGCGAGCACGGCGGCCGCGCCCGGGGCGGTGACGGCGGCGATCGAGCCGAGGTGCACGTGCCGCACCGGGTGCGGGGTCGCGGGCGGTTCCCCGGCCGTCAGGGTCCAGGCGATGTCGAAGGCGTACGCGGCCCGGCCGTGCTCGTCGAGGGAGACGACGGCCGACGGGGTGCGGTCCGGGGCGCCGCCGAGCGCGAGCCGCACCCCGGCGCCGGTGAGGTGGCCGGCGACGAGCCGCCCGGCGGGGTCGTCGGCGAGCTGGGTGAGGAGGGTCGTCTCCCGGCCGAGCCGGGCGAGGCCGAAGGCGACGTTGGCGGGGCTGCCACCGGGATGGACGACGTCGGCGGCGCCGGGGACGCGGACGATGTCGGCGACGCACTCGCCGATCACCAGGAAGGACATGGGGTTCACAGCTCCTTGGCACGGGTGTCCCCGCGTCCGGGCCGGCGCGGCCCGGTGCGGGGGCTCCGGCCGTTCTCCAGCCGGTGCCGCTATCTTGGCCGGACGCGCCCGGCCCCGCTCCGGGTGTGCCCGGACGCGCCCGGAGCGGGACCGGGAAGACGGCTGGAGGGCGGTCGGGGTGGAGACGGTCGGTACGGACGAGGGGCTCGTCGTCCTGGCGTTCGCGGACGGCGGCGCGCTGGAGTCCTGGCTCGCGGAGCACCACGGGGACACTCCGGGCATCTGGCTGCTGCTCGGCCGCAAGGACGGCGGCCCGGCCTCGCCGACGGCCGGCGAGATCCTCGACGTGACGCTGGCGTACGGCTGGATCACCGGCAAGCGCAAGGCCCGCGACGCGCGTTCGTACCTCCAGAAGATCACCCCGCGCCGGCCGCGCAGCCTGTGGTCCCAGGTCAACGTGCGCCAGGTCGAGCAGCTGCTCGCGGAGGGGCGGATGCGCGAGCCGGGCCTCGCGGAGGTCCGGGCCGCGCGGGCGGACGGCCGGTGGGAGGCCGCGTACCCCTCCCAGAAGGACGCGACGGTCCCGGACGACCTGGCGGCCGCCCTCGCGGCCCGCCCCGACGCGGCCCGGGCCTTCGACGCCCTCGGGAGGACCGACCGCTACCTGGTGATCCTCTCCCTGTGGCAGGCCCGGACGGCGAAGACCCGCGCGGCCCGGATCGAGCGGGCGGTGGACCGGCTGGCCGGGGACGGCGCGGTCTGACGCGCGGCGCGGAAGGCGGCCCGCGGACGGCCCGGGGCCGTCGGCGGCGGCCCGCTCACGGGGTGGCGGCCGCCGTCCGCCCTCCGCTCACGGCCGCGGTCCCATGCCGGCGAAGAGGGCGTCGAGGACGCGGTCGACGTAGTCGGAGGTCAGCGGTTCCTGGGTGATCAGCAGCCGGAAGTACAGCGGTCCGGAGAGGATCGCCATCGCCAGGTCCAGGTCGAAGTCCGGCGCCAGCTGGCCCCGGTCGCGCGCCGCCTCCAGGCGGGCGACGGTCTTGGCGGCCTGGGGGGCGATGAACCGTTCGTTGAGCGCGGCGGCGATCCCGGGGTCGTGCTGGGCCTCGCCGACCAGCGCCTTGAAGAGGGGGCTGAGCGGACCCTTCGCCAGGAGGCCGACGGCCTCCTGGATCTGCCGGCGCAGGTCGGCGCGGAGGTCACCCGTGTCGGGGTAGTCCAGGGCCGAACCGCCGCGCGAGAGCAGGGAGTCGAGCAGCAGGGCGCCCTTGGAGGACCACCGGCGGTAGACGGTGTGCTTGCCGACGCCGGCCCGGGCGGCGATCGCCTCGATGCTGAGCTTGGCGTAGCCGAGCTCCTGCCCGAGTTCCAGGGTGGTGCGCATGATGGCCTCGGTGAGATCGGGGCCGCTACGACGGACAGGGGTCATGCCCCCAGACTAACGGCACGGCACGTGCCGTTCTTGACAGGCTCCTCCGATCTGGGCAGGCTTCGGGACAGCGGCACGGCACGTGCCGTGCCGTGCCGTTCACGGGAAGCGTGGGGACGCCGGGGCGGCGACCGCCGTCGCCGCACGCCCGCACGCCCCGTCCCCACCGTCCGCGCGCCCCGAGGGAGCCCCCGTGCCCGTCCCCGCCGACCCCACCGTCCTCCACCCGATGCCGGACCAGCCGCGGGTGGTCCAGCTCAAGCCCCTGGTCACCTCCCCGCTGATCGAGGTGGGGGAGTACTCCTACTACGACGACCCGGACGACGCGACCGCGTTCGAGACCCGCAACGTGCTCTACCACTACGGCCCGGAGCGCCTGGTCATCGGCAGGTTCTGCGCGCTGGGCACGGGCGTCCGCTTCATCATGAACGGCGCCAACCACCGCATGGACGGCCCCTCGACCTTCCCCTTCCCCACCCTGGGCGGCTCCTGGGCCGACCACTTCGACCTGCTCACCGGCCTGCCCGGACGCGGGGACACCGTCGTCGGCAACGACGTCTGGCTCGGCCACGGCGTCACCGTCATGCCCGGCGTGCGCATCGGGCACGGCGCGATCGTCGCCACCGGCGCGGTGGTCACCAGGGACGTCCCCGACTACGGCGTCGTCGGCGGCAACCCGGCCCGTCTCCTCCGCACCCGCCACAGCGACGGGGACATCGCCCGCCTGCTGGCGATCGCCTGGTGGGACTGGCCCGCGGAGCACATCACCGAGCACGTGCGGACCCTCATGTCCGGCAGCGTCGACGACCTGGAGAAGGCGGCGCCCCCGCGGCCCCGGCCGTAACCACCGTCCCCGTCACCCCCTCCCGCTCACTCCTCCCCCTCCCCGGCCGACACAACCGCACCACCCCCTGGAGACGTCATGACGAGCAGGTTCACCGAGTTGGTCGTCGACTGCCACGACCCGGAACGCCTCGCGGCCTTCTGGTGCGCGGCTCTGGGCTTCGAGGTGATCGACCGCGCCGAGGGCCAGGTCGAGATCGCCTCCTGGGAGCCGACCGTGGAGGCCGTCAGGGCCGGCCAGATGCCGCCCACCCTCGTCTTCATCCGGGTGCCCGAGGGCAAGACCGCCAAGAACCGCCTCCACCTCGACGTCAGCCCCGTCGACACCGACACCGAGACCGAGGCGGCCAGGCTGCTCGCCCTCGGCGCCACCCGGGTGGACGTCGGCCAGGGCCCCGGCCGCAGCTGGATCGTCATGGCCGACCCCGAGGGCAACGAGTTCGACGTCGTCAGGAGCCTGGCACCGGGCGTCCACGTCCCGCCCGCAGGGTGACCGGGACGCCGGACGGCCACGCGGACCGCCCTCCCCCGGTTCCACGCCCTGGACCGGGCCCCGAGGAAGACCGCCGGACGCCTCGCCGCCCGCGCGGACGGCTCGTGACCCCCTAGAGTGCGCCCGGCGCCCGGCGGCGGTACAGCACCTGGCGGGCGTCCCACTCCTCGAAGGAGTCGGCGTGGGTGAGGCCGACCGCCTCCAGGAGGCGGCGGGAGCGGGTGTTGGCCTCCTGGGTGACGGCGACGACGCTCGGGGCGGTCTCCAGGGCCCGGGCCACGGCGGCGGCGACCGCCTCGCGGGCGTAGCCGCTGCCCCAGTGCTCGGGGAGGAACTGGTACGACACCTCGGTCTCGCCGCCGCGGCCGGCGGTCTCGACGGTGACGAGGCCGAGCAGCACGCCGTCGGCGGCACGGACCACGGCGTGGAAGCCGGGCGCCCCGACGATCCGCCGCTGCCGGATCCGGACGACGGAGTCGATGACCGGGCCGCCGAGGTGGCGCCGCACCTCCGGGTCGGTCCAGAGCCGGGTCACGGCGGGCAGGTCGGCGCTGCGGACGGGCCGCAGCAGCAGCCGCCCGGTGCGCAGGGCGGCGGTCACGCGTCCGCCCCGCGCGGGGCGGTGCCGCGGCCCCGGACGAGCGGGAGGTAGACCTCGTCGGTGATCTCGACGAGGACGGCGTCGGGAACGTTCGGCACGCCCTGGACGACGAACTCGCCCCGCAGCAGGGCGACGGCGACGGTCGCGACGCGGGGGTGCAGCGCCTCGGGCGAGGCCTCGCCGCGCGCCACCGCCCGGCCGAGGACGGTGAGCCAGGGGGCGGCGGCGGCCTCGCCGGACCGGTCCTGGAGACCGGAGAGGAATTCGGTCGCGCCGCCCGCGGCGGCGAGCAGTTCGCGCAGGACGGCGCCGAGCGGGGAGCTCCAGTGGCGGTTGGCCTGGCGCAGGAGCTCCAGGACGTCGCCGCGGAGCGTGCCGGTGTCCGGGACGGGCGCGGTGGTCGCGAGCCGCTTGTACGCGGCGGTGCCGAGGGCCAGCCGGTTCGGCCAGCGGCGGTAGAGGGTGTTCTTGTTGGTGCCGGCGCGGGCCGCGACCTTGTCCATGGTCATGCCGGCGAAGCCGGACTCGGTGAGTTCCCGGGCGGCCGCTTCGAGGATCGCCTCCTCCAGCGCGGCGCCGCGCCGCCGGGTCCGCCCGGGGTCCGTCCGCCGCTCCCCCGGTGCCGCCTCCCGCACCATGCCCGCCCCTTCCCGTCCGCTCCCGGTACCAGCCGTACCCTCCCATCCTCCTTGCCCACCCGGCCGCACTCCAATTAGGGTACGTCACGTACCTTAAATTCGAGAGCGGGAGCGGTCATGCGCGCCAAGGGCATCAGCTACGACACGGGCTTCGTCCGGCACGGGCGGAACTCCCGCCGGGAGTTCGACCCGGCGGCCGTCCGCGCGGACCTGGAGGTGATCCGCGACGAACTGCACTGCACGGCGGTACGGGTGATGGGCGGCGACCCGGACCGGATCGAACGGGCCGCCGAGCACGCGGCCGACCTCGGCCTGGAGGTCTGGTTCTCGCCGTACCCGCTCGAACGGAGCGAGGCGGACATGCTCGCGCTCTTCGCCGACTGCGCGGAGCGGGCGGAGCGGCTGCGCCGGGGCGGCGCGCGGGTGGTGTTCGTCGCCGGCGCCGAACTCAGCCTGATGAACCCGGGTTTCCTGCCCGGTGCCGACACCGGCGAGCGGGTGGCGCTGCTCGGCCGCCCGGACGAGCTCCGGGCCGCGCTCGGCAGGGTCCGGGCCCGGGTGAACGCCTTCCTCGCCGAGGCGGCGGCGGTCGTCCGGGCCCGCTTCGGCGGCCCGGTCACCTACGCCTCCGTGCCCCTCGAAGCCGTCGACTGGACCCCCTTCGACCTGGTCTCCGTCGACGTCTACCGCTCGGCGGCGACCGCGGACGGCTTCGCCGAGGGGGTGCGGGCCATGGTCGCCGCCCAGGACAAGCCGGTGGCGGTCACCGAGTTCGGCGCGGCCTGCTACCGGGGCGCGGGCGACCGCGGCGCGCTCGGCCTCGAGGTGGTCGAGTACGACGAGACCGGCCCCGTCCGGCTGACGGGCGCGTACGAGCGCGACGAGGAGGGCCAGGCCGCGTACCTGCGCGAGCTGCTCGCCGCCTTCGACGCGGCGGGCGTCGACACGACCTTCGTCTTCACCTTCGCCCTCCACGACCACGTCCACCGCCCCGGCGGCGACCCCCGCGAGGACCTGGACCTGGCGAGCTACGGCGTGGTCAAGGTGTACGAGGACCGGGAGGGCGCCCACCGCCCCGGCCTGCCGTGGGACCCCAAGGCGGCCTTCGGCGCGGTGGCCGGGTACCACCGCGACCACTGACCGCCGGGAGGGAAGGGCCCGGCCTCACCGCTCCAGCAGGGCCCGGACCGTCTCCCGGTCGGCGTCCGCCGCGACGACCGGGTCCCGCCCGGTGGCTACGTCCTTGTACCCGCTGGAGGTGACCACGCAGACCACGGGGCCGTCCTCCCCCGCCGGATCGGGGCCGTGCGCGCGCAGCCCGGCGAGACCGGCGGCGGACGACACCTCGCACCAGATCCCCTGCCGCGCCAACTCCTCGCGGGCCGAGGCAAACTGATCCTCCGTCACGGTACGGGCCGCGCCGCCGGTCGCCCGGACGGCCAGCACCCCCCGGTAGCTGTTCACCTCGCAGTCGATCGCGTACGCGGCGGTCGGCCCCACCGGCACCCGGGCGGCCGGGCGGCCGGTCCGCAGCGCCTCGGTCAGCGCCCCGGCGGCGGCCGGCTCGACGCCGTACATCCGGGGCACGGCGGAGGTCACGCCCAGCCGCGCCAGCTCCTGGAAGCCCTTGGCCACGCCGAAGAGCAACTCCCCGTAGCCGACCGGTACATGGACGGCGGCGGGCGCCCGGCCGAGCGCGAGGGCGATCTCGTAGGCGATCGTCTTGTAGCCCTCGGGGCCGAAGGGGTGCCCGGTGTGCGCGGAGTCCGTCACGCTGCTGACCGACTGGTAGCCGAGCTCCCCGACGATCCGCCGCATCAGGGGCCGCACGGACGCGTACGGGACGGCCAGCACGGTCGCCCCGTACGCCCGCAGGTGGGAGGCGACGGCGGGCGGCGCCTGCGGCGAGGTGAAGACGACGCACGGCAGGCCCGCCCGCGCCGCGTACGCGGCGGCCGCGGCGCCGTGGTTCCCCGACGAGGAGACGACGATCCCCCGCGCGCCCGAGGCCACGGCCGCGCTCACGGCCACCCGGTTCAGCCGGTCCTTGTGGCTCCACGTCGGATTGCGGGACTCGTCCTTCACCCACACCCCGTCCGCCAGCGCGACCAGCGGCGTGTTCCCCTCCCCGAGTCCCGGCGCGGCCAGCGGCGGCAGCAGCGGCGCCCACCGCTCCAGACCGTGCGCGGCCGGCCGGGCGAAGAGGTCCGCCGGGACCGCGTCGTAGTCGTAGTCCACCTCCAGCGGGTACGCGACCTCGCCGGTGGACGTCACCGGGCACCCGGCCGTGAGCGGCGGCCAGAGCGGATGGCGCACGGACGGGTCGGCGAGCGACCGCTGGGCACGGGCCAGAGACGTCACGGGGACCTTCCTCAGGGATACGGGTGCGGATATCGGATACGGGCGCGGGGCCGGGCGGCCGCGTACGGGTCAGCGGGCGTGCATCCTGCGGCGCAGCGCCTCCAGGGCGCCCGGGCGGCGGCCGGGGACGCGGCGGCGGAGGGCCACCAGGGCGGGGCCGAGGGAGCGGGCCCGGGCCGGGTCGTCGATCTGCTCCCACTGGTGGTGCGCCCGGTCCACCGCCCCCTCGACGTCCCGGTCGTCCGGCCGCTGGCGCAGCCCGAGCCGCGCCTCGGCGACCGCGAGCCACAGTTCGCAGCTGCGGGCGGGCTCCCCCGCGAGCCGGGCGAGATCCGCCCGGACCTCCATCCAGTGCACCGCCTCCTGCGACCTCGGCCCGAACCGCCGCAGCGCGTCCCGCTCCCACGCGGCCGCCATCTCCGCCGCCTCGGCGTGCCGTCCCGCCGTCGCCGCCGCCAGGATCGCCGGATGCGGATCGTGCGCGGCCGGCGCGGCGGACGCCTCCGGCGCGGCAGCGGGTATCGGCGTGGCAGCGCCGGGAGCGGCGCCCTCCCCGGCCCTCCCCTCCGCCACGGCCGCCTTCGACGCCTTCGGCGTCCCGGGCGTCTTCGGCGGAGTCAACTTCATGGTGCCGGGGGCGAGTTCGTCCTCGGCGGGCGCGGGCGCCGCCGGGAACCCCGTCGGCAGGGGCGGGACCCCGGACGGACGCGGCGGCGGCACCGGGGCCGCCGCGGGCGCCGCCACCGGCACCGGCATCGGCATCGGCGGCGGCGGCGGAGCCGGTACCGGCGGAGCCACCGCCACCGCCGAGGTCCCCGGCACCGGCGCCGCGCGCCCGGCCGGCTCCCGCTCCCCCGGCGCGAGGAACAGCGCCCGGGAGGGCTGCGTACGGGCGGCGGCCTCGGCGTGGAGGGCGGGGAAGGGGAGGCGGGCGCCGGCCCGCCACTGGTCCGCCCAGGCGCGGAGGTAGTCGGGGGCGGCCCGCTCGCCCCGGCGCGGGGGCGGGCCGACGCGGGCGTAGAGCGCGGGAAGGGGGCCCGGGGCCAGGAGGCCGGGGTCCGCGCCGAGCCGGGTCCAGGTCTCCGCGTCCGCGACGAGGTCGGCGACGATCGTGGTCGCGCCGGACGGCCGGTGCGCCACCGCCTGGGCCAGCCAGTGCCAGGGGAGGGCGGTGTACCGGAGGGCCGCCGAGGTGCTGCGGGCCAGCGCGAGGTGCGGCAGCCGCTGGCGGCGGTCCAGGTGGAGCTGGCCCACGAGGCAGAGCACCAGCGGGCCGGGGCTCTGCGCGGCGGCGCGGAGCCGGGTGAGGACGGTCTGCGGGTCGACGGGGTCGGCGAGTTCGACGAGCGTCGCGGTCGCCGTGCCGGTGAGGACGCCGGGCGGCACCGCCGCGAGGACGGGCAGCACCGAGGCCGCGTCCATCGCCCTGCCCCGTCCCGCGGGCGCCGCCGCGAGCAGCACCGCCGTCCCCGCGGGGCCCGGGGCCGTCGCCGCCGCCTCGCCCGTGCCCGTACCCGCCGTGCCGGTCGTACCGTTCGCCTCGTCGCTCACCACAGCTGCACCGTAACCCGTTGTGTCGTGGCCGATAACGGCCGGGCCTTTGACATATGCCAGAAGCACCACCGGATCGAGTGTTGCCAAATCCCTTACGGGTCCCGGGACCCTGTGCCACAGTCGTACCCAGGCCCCTTTTCCACCTGGGCCGCGCCGCGCCTGTATCGGAGTACGACATGCCGTCCCCTCTGTTCGCGGACCGCCCCGCCCAGCCCCCGGAGCCGGGTGCGGTGGACGCGCTGATCTCGCAGACGAGCCGCCTGCGCGGTGAGGTCGACGCCGTCCGCCGGGACACCGCCGCCCACGACGACGACCCCCGGCTGCGCTGGCAGCGCGCGCTGTGCGACCTGGCGATGCATCAACTCGACGAGCTCAGGGCGCAATTCGGCCAGCTCCGGGACGGCGCCCCGGCCGCGCCCGCCCCGCAGGACCTGCCGCCCGGGGAGGAGACCCCCCTCTTCGACGGGGCGTTCACCAGCGACGCCGGCGCCGCCTACGGCGAGACCCCGCCCCGGACCGGCTCGCTCCTCACCCGCGTCGGCAGCGCCGAGTGGAACCTCCTGACCGACGAGGTGAGCTGGTCCGAGGAGCTGTTCCAGATCTTCGGACGCACGCGCGAACAGGGCCCCATGTCGCTCGACGAGATGCCGACGATGGTCTTCGCCGAGGACCAGCCGCTGCTCCAGTCGATGGTGACGGACTGCCTGATCGACGGGAAGCCGATCGACGGCGAGTTCCGGATCGTCCGCTCCGACGCCCGGGTCCGCACCGTGCACATGACCGGCGAGCCGGTCCTCGACGCCGACGGCTGCACCGCCTCCATGTGGGCCGTCTTACGGGACGTCAGCGAGCTGCGGCGCAGCGAGCGGGCCGTCCGCGAGAGCCGCGACAGCCTGGAGCGGACCCGGCAGATCGAGCGCACCGAGCGCCGGGTCGCCGTCGAGCTCCAGGAAGCCGTCCTGCCGCCGTGGCGCGGCTCGCTCCGCTTCGCCCACGGCGGCCCCGCGCCGCTCGACGTCGCCGGGCACTACTTCCCCGCCGCCTCCACCGGCCTCATCGGCGGCGACTGGTACGACGCGCTGGCGCTGCCCTCGGGCGACGCCCTGCTGACCGTCGGCGACCTGACCGGCCACGGCGTGGCCGCCACCTCCTCCATGGCGATGCTGCTCGGCGCGCTGCGCGGCATGGCCGTGGCCGGGATCCGTCCCGGCGCCCTGATGGGCCACCTCAACCAGCTCCTGGAGAGCTCCGGCCAGCCCGTCCTGGGCAGCGCGATGTGCTGCCGGTACGACCCGGTGGCCCAGACCCTCACCTGGGCGCAGGCCGGCCACCCCGCCCCGCTGCTGTTCCGCGGCGGGACGGGACGCCCCCTGCGCCGCCCGGACGGCGTGCTCCTCGGCGCGACGGAAGGGGTCGCGTACGAGGAGACGAGCACCCCGCTCCGCCCCGGCGACGTGCTCCTCCTCCACACCGACGGCCTGACCCGCGGCACGGACGTCCTCGACGACGAGACCGGCACCGCGCGGCTGCTGGCGCTCGCCCCCCGGCTGACGGAGGCGCGGGACGCGCAGGAGTGCCTGCGGTCGGTCCTGGAGGAGTTCGGCGAGGAGGCCCGGGAGGACGACGCCTGCCTGATGGTCGTCCGCGTCGGTTCCTGACCCCCGAAGGCGCGCGGGAACAGGCGCATGGAGGGCGGGCGGGAGCCCGTTCCGGTACGTCCGCCGGCCTCTGCACGCGTACCGCTTCTCCGGGGCGGGTCCGGGCTCAGGCCCGCCCCGTCCGCACGTCCTCCGGCGACCTCGGCAGCTCGACCTCCAGCTCGGCCCGCAGCTCCTCGATCTTCGAGTGGCCCGCGTACTGGCCGGTGAGCCGGTACATCTCGCGCAGCCGGTGCCAGGTGCGGTGCGAGGAGGTCTCGCCCATGGCGATGAGGGCGAGCCGGGCGTAGCGGTCGGCCTGCTCGGGGTCGTCGGCGATGAAGCAGGCCGAGGCCATCGAGATGTGGTCGAAGAGCTTCGAGCGGTTGTGCCCCTCGCTGCGCAGGTCCAGGGCGCGCTTGGCGTGGTGCTGGGCGGTGACCGCCGCCGCCGGGTCGTGGTCGGCGAGGGTCCGGTAGGCGAGGGCCTGCATGCCGTGCATGTCGGCCTCGTCGAAGCTCTGCATCCAGCTCGGCGTCTCCTCGTTCCGGTCGGAGACGAAGAGGTCCTCGGCCTCGCCCAGGGTGCGGCGCATCGCCTGGCCGCGGCCCATCGACGCCTGCGCCCACGCCTCGATGGTGTGGAACATGGCACGGGTGCGCGGCAGCAGCCGCTCGCCCGCGCCGGACGTGGCCAGCTTCATCAGGTCGAGGGCCTCGTCGGGACGGCCCAGGTGCACCATCTGGCGGGCGGCGCGGGAGAGCGCCTCGCCGGCCCGGGGGCGGTCCCCGCTCTCGCGGGCCGCGTGGGCGGCGATGAGGAAGTACCGCTGGGCGGTGGGCTCCAGGCCGACGTCGTGGGACATCCAGCCCGCCAGGACCGCGAGGTTGGCGGCGACGTCCCACAGCCGGCGCTGGATGTGGTCGGCGTGGCGGTAGGCCAGCATCCCGCCGACCTCGTTGAGCTGGCCGACCACGGCCTTGCGCTGGAGGCCGCCGCCCCGGGAGGCGTCCCAGGCGCGGAAGATCTTCACCGACTGTTCCAGCGCCTCGATCTCCTCGGAGCCGATCGGCGCCGCCTCGTAGCGGTCGTACCCCGCGGGGTCCACCTGGTACGGATCGGCGGCGCGGGGGGCCGCGGCGGGGCGGGAGGGCTCGGTGCGGAGCCAGTCGTTCAGGGAGCTGTTGAGTGTGGAGCCGGCGGTGAGCGCGATGCCCGCGCCCATCAGGCCGCGTCGGTTGAGCATGAGGTCCATTCCCGTGAATTCGGTGAGGACCGCAGCCGTACGATCGGGGGACCAGGGCATTCCGTCAGGGTTCTCGTCGCTGTTCCTGACGGCCTGCCGCGTTCCGGCACGCCCGCGTCGTACGAACCCGAGGTCCTCGATGGTCACGACACGACCGAGTCGCTCGGTGAACAGGGCGGCCAGCACCCGGGGGACGGGATCGCGCGGGGTCTCCCCCTTGTCGATCCAGCGCCGCACCCGCGAGGTGTCCGTCGACAACTGGGGATGGCCCATGGCCGCCGCCTGCCGGTTGACCAGCCTCGCGAGTTCGCCCTTGGACCAGCCGGCCAGGCCGAAGAGGTCCGCAAGGCGGGTGTTGGTCTGTCCTGTCACGTCTAAGCCCCCAGGTTCTCGGCTGAGTTGACAGTAGCCCGCTGTCATAGGGCTGGCGACTATTCGCCAGGGTTCGCCAGGGTGCGCTCGATGTTCCGCCACCCGCGCGCGGGTGTCAGGTAGGTATGCGCCACCCCGCCCCGTCGACCGGCCCTCATTTTCCCCAGGGTGCGGACCGGAAGCGGGCGGGGCGACGCACGCGACACGTCGGCACACGAAGGGATCTGTCACCTCCATGTACACAGCATCGTCCTCCGTGTCCGCCCCGCCCCGGCCGCAGACCCGTCTGGTGCCGGCCGGTGCCGGACCGTACCTCGCCCCCGCCCAGCGGGCGGTGCGGCCGCGGTCCTGGGCGGCCGGTCCCGGCGCGGGTCCCGGGGCCCGGGTCAGCGGCAGGATCGACCTGTCCGGCCCGCAGGGGGCGCAGCTGAAGGTCGCCATCGCCTCGGTGCAGCGGATCTGCCCGGAGTTCAACCCGGTGCAGGTGCTGCGGCGCAGCGGCCGGTCCGTCCTGATCGTCGGGACGACCGGACGCACGACGGCGGTGGCGAAGTGTTTACTGGACCACTCCCCCGCGTGGGCCGAGCGGTTCCGGCACGAGATAGCTTCCTACCGCTCCTTCGTCCGGCACCGTCCGCCGGTGCGCGCGCCGCGGCTGATCGCCGCGGACCCGGAGAACTGCACGCTGGTGATCGAGCGGATGCCCGGACGGGCCGCGGCCCTCTCGCGCCACCCCGTGGAGGCCCCGCCGCGGGCCGACGTGCGGGCGGCGCTCGGGGCGATCACCCGGCTCAACGCCTGGCGGCCGCCGGCCGGGACCTTCGACGCCCCGCTGGACTACGGGACGCGGATCGCCCGCTACCACGAGCTGGGGCTCTTCACCGACCGGGACCGCGACGACCTCCAGAAGCTGCTGCACGGCGTGGCCCACGCGGGCGGGCGGCAGGGGGCGGGGCAGTTCTGCCACGGCGACGCGCTGCTCTCCAACATCCTCCTCTCCCCCGCCGGCCCGGTCCTGGTCGACTGGGAGCACGCCGGCTGGTACCTGCCCGGCTACGACCTGGCGACGCTGTGGGCGGTGCTCGGTGACGCGCCGCTGGCCCGGCGCCAGATCAGTCAGCTCGCCCAGCAGGCGGGCCCGGCGTCCCGGGACGCCTTCCTGGTGAACCTGATGATCGTGCTGACGCGGGAGATCCGCACGTACGAGACGGCCGTGCAGCGGACCATCAAGGAGGCACCGCCGGCGGGCTCGGTGCCGGTGCCCTCGGGGGCGCTGACGCCCGGGGAGGAACAGCGGCTGCTGCTGAGGCGGCTGCACGACGACTGCGCCATGGCACGGCGGGCCGTGCGCGCGGCGGTCGGGACGCGCTGAGCGTCCCGGCCGCGAGACGGGGGTGTGCGCCGCGCACCCGGTGCCGACACACCGGGAGTGCGGCGCTTCGCCGTTCCCCGGGGCGTACGCCGCTCCCGGGAGGGGTGCCCGCACCGGCTTCCGGCGGCGAGCGTGCACCGCTCCCGGAGGTGCGTGTGCGGCGTTCCCGGTGGCGTGCGCGCGCCGTCCCCGGGGTGTGCATTGGTCGAGACCACCGACGCGTGGCCGGTGGGCGGGCCGTCAGCGCGAAAGTCGGTCCGGGAGGGGCGCACGCCCCCGCTGACGTGGGAACTCGCCCGTGAGGGCGGGTGATTGACGGATGGTCCGCGAGCCGCTACCCCTGTACGGGTTCGGTCCCGCAAGCCCCCCGCGTCACCGCCCGCCCCTGGAGGCCGTCTTGCCCCGACCCGCGTCCCGCGGACGTGTGCTCTCCGTCGCCGCGTCCGCCGCCCTGCTCCTGCCGCTGCTCTCGGGCGCGCCGCCGGCCGGTGCCGACGTGACGGCGGCGGACTCGCTCCAGCGCCTGTTCGCCTCGGCGGCCGAGCGCCACGGCGTGCCGCAGAGCGTGCTGCTCGCCGTCTCGTACCTCCAGTCGCGCTGGGACGGGCACGCCGGCGCGCCCAGCGTGACCGGCGGCTACGGCCCGATGCACCTCACCGACGCGGCGACGGCGCTGGCCCGGTCCGCGCCGCACCACTCGGAGGACGGCGAGGACGCGCGCGGCGACGACGCCCGGCCCGCCCGCACCGGGGCGGGAGCCGCGGCGGCGCTCCCCACGGCCGCCGAGCTGCCCGCGCGGCTGCGGACCCTGGAGCGGGCTTCGGCGCTGTCCGGGATCCCGGCCGAGGAGCTGCGGACCTCGGCGGCGGCGAACATCGAGGGCGGCGCGGCGCTGCTCGCGGCGGCCCAGCGGGAGGCGGGGCTCGCGCCGGGCCCGGATCCGGCCGACTGGTACGGGGCGGTGGCCCGGTACTCCGGCGCGGACGACACCGCCACGGCGACGGCGTACGCGGACGACGTCTTCGACGTGATCCGGACCGGCGAGGAGCGGGTCACGGACAGCGGGCAGCGGGTCGTGCTGCCGGCCGCGCCGGCCGTGGTCCCGGAGACGGGCCAGGTGGCGGCGCTCGGGCTGCGCGCGCCGGAGCGCGGCCCGGTGGAGTGCCCGCCGACCGTGGCGTGCGAGTGGGTCCCGGCGCCGTACGAGGAGTTCGGCGACGGCGACTACGGCAACCACGACAAGGCGGACCGGCCGGCCTCTCAGTCGATCGACTACATCGTCGTCCACGACACCGAGGCGACCTGGGACGTCACGCTGGGCCTGGTGCAGGACCCGACGTACGTGTCCTGGCAGTACTCGCTGCGCTCCTCGGACGGGCACGTCGCCCAGCACCTGCCGCTGAAGGACGTGGGCTGGCACGCCGGGAACTGGTACGTGAACGCCAAGTCGGTGGGCCTGGAGCACGAGGGTTTCCTGACCGCCCCGGACTCCTGGTACACGGAGGCCATGTACCGCTCCTCGGCGCGGCTGGTGCGCTACCTGGCGAAACGTTACGACATCCCGCTGGACCGGCAGCACGTGCTCGGGCACGACAACGTGCCAGGGACGGTGACCTCCTCGATCCGGGGCATGCACACCGACCCGGGGCCGTACTGGGACTGGGCGCACTACTTCCGGCTGCTGGGCCGGCCGCTCACGCCGTCCGCCGGGCCCCGGGCGGGCGTGGTGACGATCCGGCCGGACTACGCGGAGAACCGGCCGGTGTACACGGGGTGCGTGAGCGCGGCGGAGGCGTGCGCGCCGCACGGCAGCGGTGCCGTGCGGCTGCACACCGCGCCGAGCGCCGACGCGCCCCTGGTGAAGGACATCGGGCTGCGGCCCGGCGGGCAGGATTCGACGACCGGCGTCAACGACACCGGGGCGCGGGCCACGACCGGGCAGAGCTACGCGGTGGCAGAGCGCCGTGGCGACTGGACGGCGATCTGGTACCTGGGCCAGAAGGCCTGGTTCCACGACCCGGCGGCGGCGCCCGCCTCGGTGGGCACGCGCGGGACGGTGCTGACCCCGCGCGAGGGGCTGGCGGAGGTGCCGGTGTACGGGCGGGCCTACCCGGAGGCGTCGGCGTACCCGGCGGGGGTGCCGGTGCAGGCGGTCTCGCCGCTGCCGTACCGGCTGCTCGCGGGGCAGCGGTACGTGGTCGGGCTCAAGACCCCCGGCGAGTACTACTACGCACCGGTGTTCGATGTCAGCGGCCACCGGGTCGTGCGCGGACAGGAGGAGTACTACCAGATCCAGTTCGGCCATCGCATCGCCTTCGTGAAGGCCGCTGACGTGCGGGTTTCCCAGGGCTGAGCGGCCCTGGCCGAAAGTCGCGGGGTGGCGCCGGGGTTCCCTTCCGGCGCCACCCTTTCTTGTGTTCATATGACTGTTCCGGAGCTCGGGTTCGGTGGCTCCGGCAGGGGTAAGGCTGGGCCGGAACAGCACCCCTTCGCCGGAAAGGCCCGCCCGCACATGCCTCAGCCCTTCGTCATGCCGGAGTTCTACGTCCCGTATCCGGCACGCCTCAACACCCATGTGGAGGCCGCCCGGACGCACACCCGGGACTGGGCCCGCGCCATGGGGATGCTGGAGGGCTCCGGGGTCTGGGAGACGGCCGACCTCGACGCGCACGACTACGCGCTGCTCTGCGCCTACACCCACCCGGACTGCGACGAGGAGGCGCTGAACCTCGTCACCGACTGGTACACCTGGGTCTTCTTCTTCGACGACCACTTCCTGGAGGTCTTCAAGCGCACCCAGGACCGGGCGGGCGGCAAGGAGTACCTCGACCGGCTGCCGCACTTCATGCCGGCCGACCCGGCGGCCGGCATGCCCGAGCCGGCCAACCCCGTCGAGGCGGGCCTCGCCGATCTGTGGCGGCGCACCGTCCCCGCCATGTCGGACGGCTGGCGCGTCCGCTTCGCCGAGGCCACCGAGGCCCTCCTGTACGAGTCCCTGTGGGAGCTCGACAACATCAACGAGGGCCGGATCGCCAACCCCCTCGAATACATCGAGATGCGCCGCAAGGTGGGCGGCGCCCCCTGGTCGGCCGGGCTCGTCGAGTACGCCGCCGGGGCCGAGGTCCCCGACCGGGTCTCCCGCTCCCGCCCGCTGCGGGTCCTCCGCGACGCCTTCTCCGACGCCGTCCACCTGCGCAACGACCTCTTCTCGTACCAGCGCGAGGTCGAGGACGAGGGCGAGAACAGCAACGGCGTGCTCGTGCTGGAACGCTTCCTCGGCTGCTCCACCCAGGAGGCCGCGGACGCCGTCAACGACCTGCTGACCTCGCGGCTCCACCAGTTCGAGAACACCGCCCTCACCGAGGTGCCCGCCCTGGCCGTGCAGGACGGCCTCACCCCGCTGGAGTGCGCGGCGATCGGCGCCTACACCAAGGGGCTCCAGGACTGGCAGTCCGGCGGCCACGAATGGCACATGCGCTCCAGCCGGTACATGAACGAGGGCATGGCCGACGGCACCGCCACCCCTGCCGCCGGGCCCGCCGGCGTCCCGGCCCTGGGCACCGGGGTCCTCGACATCCGCTCCCTGCTCGGCCGCCGGGCCGGCGAGGCGCGGCTGCGCAGCCACACCCACGCCCCCCACCGGCCCGTCGGCCCCCTGCCGCTGCCCGACTTCGACCTCCCCTACCCGCTCGCCGTCAGCCCGCACCACCAGGAGGCCAAGCGGCGCTCCGAGGACTGGGCCGAGGCCATGGGGCTGCTCGACGACCTCTGGGACCGGCCGCTGATGGAGGGCTTCGACCTCGCCCTCTGCTCCGCCGGCATCGACCCCGACGCCACCCTGGAGGAGCTGGAGCTCAGCGCCCTCTGGCTGACCTGGGGCACCTACGCCGACGACTACTACCCGATGGTCTTCGGCCGGACCCGCGACCTGGCCGGGGCCCGCGAGCAGACCTCCCGCCTCAAGGCGTGCCTGCCGGTGGACGACCCGGCCGGCGCGCCGGAGTTCGCCGGGAACGCGCTGGAGCGGGCACTCGCCGACGTGTGGGCGCGGACCGCCGGGCCCATGTCCCCCGGGGCCAGGGCCGAGCTGTGGAGCGCCCTCGACGCCATGCTGGAGAGCTGGATGTGGGAGCTGCACAACCAGGCGCAGCACCGCGTCCCCGACCCGGTCGACTACGTGGAGATGCGCCGCAGCACCTTCGGCTCCGAGCTCACCCTCCTGATGAGCAGGCTCCGCACGGCGCACGTCCTGCCGGAGGCCCTGCACCGCTCGGGCACGGTCCGCAGCCTGGAGGCCGCGGTGTCGGACTACGGGGCGCTGGTCAACGACCTCTTCTCGTACCAGAAGGAGGTCGAGGTCGAGGGCGAGCTGCACAACGCCGTGCTCGTCCTGGAGCGGTTCTTCGACGTCGACCGGGACACCGCCGCCCGGATGGTGTACGACCTGATGTGCGGCCGGCTGCGGCAGTACGAGCACCTGAAGCGGCGTGAGGTGCCGCTGATGTACGAGCACTTCGGGCTGGACGCCGAGGGCAGGGCGGCCTTCGAGAAGCGGCTGCGGGAGCTGGAGGAGTGGCTCGCCGGCGTCCTCCACTGGCACCGGAGCGTCCGGCGGTACGGCGCCGGGGACGTGCACGCGGGGGCCGGGACCCCGCTGCTCCGCGCCCGCTCCGGCGGTGCGCTCCCGGCGCCCGACTGGACCACGCCGCGCGGGCTCGGCACCACGGCGGCGCGGGTCGCGAGCGCCTTCGCCGGCGTCCCGTCCTGACGCGGGACGGGGCCGCCCCCGCCCCGTGGCGGAAGCGGCCCCGTCCGGGTCCTAGCGGGAGTCGCGGCCGCGCAGCTCGTCGAGCTCGCGGCGCTCCCGCTTCGTGGGGCGGCCCGCACCGCGGTCGCGGACGGCGGCGAGGGCGACGTGCTCGCGCGGCGGCGGGGGCGGACTGTTGTCCACGTACGCCTCGGCGGCGACCGGCGGGCCGACCCGCTTGGTCAGCGGTTGCCTGACCTCGACGATCCGCTCCCGGCCCGCGACGTAGACGCGGACCTCGTCGCCGGGCTTCACCGGCTGGGCGGGCTTGGCCCGCTCGCCGTTGACCCTGACGTGTCCGGCCCGGCAGGCCGCGGCGGCCTGGGAGCGGGTCTTGGTCAGCCGGACCGCCCAGATCCAGGCGTCGACGCGTGCGCTCATGGCCCCCGCCCCGCTCAGCCCTGCTGGAACAGCTCGGCGGGAAGCGGCTTCAGCAGCGCGTAGAGGTCGTCGGTGATCGGCCGGTCCCAACTGGCGATCGTCACCAGGACGTTGTCGCTGCGGTCGAACTGGACGCAGGAGATGCGGCTCTCGGAGAGCTTGAGGCGGCGCACGATGAGGAGGTTGTCGCCCTGCATGACGGGGACGTCCTCGGTGTCGAGGACCTCGACCGGCTCGTCGTTCTCGAGGGCGGCGAGGAGCTGGGCCACCTCGAAGGGGATCTGGCCCTCGGCGAGCTCCCGGGCCGGGGAGCCCTCCGGGAGGTTGCCGATGATCATCGCGGGTCCGCGGCCGCCGAAGAGGTCGTAGCGCAGGAAGACGCCCTGGCAGGAACCGTCGGGAGCGGGCAGCAGACCGGCACCGAGATTGCCGGGCCAGTCGCCCGGGTCCATGGCCAGGACGTCGAAGTCCGGGCCAGCGGGAGTGGCGCTGCGGCGGCGGAGGAAGGACATACGGCCATGGTACGTGCCCGGGCGCGCGACGCCGCGCCCGGCTCCGCCCCGACCCCGCCCCGGGCCCGCTTCCGGCCCGGCTCAGCGCTGCTCGTCCGCCTCCCCGTGGGCGCCCGGGGTGCCGGGGTGCTGCAGGGCGTCGGCGAGGCCGGAGCGGTCGGTGCCGAGCTTGCGGTAGACGGCGGAGAGCAGCCGGGCGGCGGCGGCGGGGTCGACGCCGAGGGCGGCGGCCGGGTCCTCGTCGCGGAGGACGGCCTCGGCGGCGGCCCGCTCACGGACGGTGAGCGAGTCCCCGTCGGCGGTGTGCAGGGCGCGGGGCCGCAGCCCGGCGGCGGCGAGCTCCGCGCGGACCTCCTCGACGAGGCCGTCGGCGCCGCAGTCCTGGGCGGTCTCCAGGCCCCGGTACAGGTGCTCGGCCGCCTCGGCGTGGCGCTCGGTGCGGCGGAGCGCCACGCCGAGGGCGACGAGCGAGCGGGCCAGCTCGTACGCGGCCGGGGACTGGTCCAGCCACTGGACGGACTCCTCCAGGAGCTTGATCCGGTCGGCGCCCTCGGAGACCTCGGCGGCCACCCGGAGCGCCTGGCCGATCCCGGAGGGGGCGCCGTACTGGCGGGCGCGGGCGACGGCCTCCTGCGCGGTGGCGAGCGCCTGCGCCGGGGCGGTGACGGCCTGGGCCAGGGCGAGGTGCAGCTGCCAGGGACAGCAGGAGGGGTTGCGCTTGCCGCGCGGGTCGAGGCGGCTGCCGATGTCGGTCAGCGCGGCGGCGGCCTCCTCGGTGCGGCCGGTGGCGAGGAGGAGCTCGGCGTGGACGGTCTCGCAGTCGGGGATGGTGACCGTGACGGAGAAGGGCTCGCCGAAGGCGTGGTCGCGGGCGACCTGCTCGGCCTCGGCCGTCCGGCCCCGGGCGAGCAGGACCTCGATCATGACGCCGGTGGCGTACCAGAGGGCGGGGGTGCCGGGGCCGACCCGCTCGGCGAGGCGCAGTCCGGCGCGGGCGAAGTCCTCGGCCTCCACGAGCCGGCCGCGGCGGTAGCGGATGTAGCCGATGAGGGTGTAGGCGAAGGAGAGGTGCGCCCCGCGCCAGCCCTGCTGCTCGAACTCGGCGGTGCCCGCGGCGAAGAGCTCCTCGGCGCGGCCGGGCCGGTCGGCGTAGAGGTGGAGGAGGGCGACGAGGACGGGGACCTCGAAGCCGCGGCTCTCGTCGGCCCAGTTGAAGCCGCCGTCGAGGGCGCGCTCGGCGTAGCGGAGGGCGACGGAGGAGGGTTCGGCGCGCAGGGTAGCGTCCCAGGCGCGCAGTCCGATGATGTAGCGCTCGGTGACGTCGCGGCCGGTGAGCCGGTCGGCGAGGGCCGCGAGGCGCCGGGAGCGGGCGGGCGACTCGGGCTCGTCGGCGCGCAGGGCGTCCCACATGAACTTCTCGGCCTGGACGCGCAGCCGGCTGCGGGCGTCGGTGGTCCGCCGGGTCTCGCTCTCCAGCAGTTCGGAGGCTTCGACGAGGCGGTCGCTGTGGGCGAGGACCTGGGCGAGGCGATAGACGATGCCCAGGCGCAGGGCCGGGTCGGAGACGGGCTCCTCCAGGGCGGCGCGCAGGTGGTTGACGGTGGTGCCGGGTTCGGTGAGGAGCGAGGCGGAGCCGAGCTCGAAGAGGACGGCGGCGCGCTCGTCGGCGGCGGGAGGTTCGCGCAGGGCGCGGGCCAGGTGGCGGCGGGCCGCCTCGGGGGCGCCGGAGCGGAGGTTCTCGCGGGCGGCGGCGCGGAGCTGGGTGACGACCCACGGGTCGCCGTCCGGGTGGGTCTCCAGGAGGTGGCGGGCGGCCGCTGCGGGACCGAGCCCGGCGTCGATGACGCACGTGGCGGCCTGGCCGTGGAGGGCGACGCGGACGCCGTCGGGGATGGAGCGGTAGACGGTGGTGGCGATGAGCGGGTGGACGAATTCGAGCGGACCGTCCGGGGTGGCGGGCTCGGCGAGGACGCGGGCCTCGCGCAGGCGTGCGGCGCAGTCGACGACGGCCTCGTCGCCCAGGCCGGCGAGGGCGCCGGCGAGCGCCGGGGAGATCTCGGTGCCGAGGACGGCGCAGGCCCAGGCGAGCCGGACGGTGGCGGGGCCGAGCCGTTCGAGGCGGCTGACGAGGCCGCTGCCCTTGAGGGCGGCGGCGAGGTCGCGGAGTTCGTGGGCGCCGTCGGCGGTGGGGTCGAGGCCGCGGTCGCGGACCTTGGCGGCGAGTTCGACGGTCTCGAAGGGGTTGCCGGAGGTGACGGTCCAGAAGTCGCGGCAGAAGGCGTCGTCGGCGTGGGCGCCGATCCGGTCGCGGACCAGCCGGGCGACGGCCCCGGCGGTGAGGGGAGCGAGGCCGTGCGGGCGCTGCCCGGACCGGTGGCCGGTGAATTCCTTGCCCTCCTCGGGGAGTTCGTCGGGCCTGTAGGCGACGACGAGGAGCATGGGGAGGTCCTCGGCGCGCGGGGCGAAGGAGGCGAGCCAGCCGAGGGACTCGGGGTCGGCCCAGTGGGCGTCGTCCAGGACGACGACGAGCGGGGCACGGCGGACGGCGAGGTGGGTGAGGACCCAGTCGAGGGCGTCGCGCAGGCCCTGGGGGTCGGGCGGCGATCCGGCGGTGGCGGCGCGCAGGCCGAGGGCGGGGCCCGCGATGTCGTACCAGGAGCCGAGCCGTTCGCGGAGCTCGGCGTCGGAGGCGTGGGCGAGCTGGGGCTGGAGGAGCTGGCGGGCGACGTGGAAGGCGACCCGCTACTCCTGGTCGCCGCCGCGGGCGGAGAGGACGGTGCAGCCGCGGGCCGCGGCGCGGCGGCGGATCTCGGCGAGGAGGGTGGTCTTGCCGAGTCCGGCGGGCGCCGCGTAGGCGAGGACGCCGCCTCGCGGGAGCGGGGTCTCCGCGGGGTGGAGGGAGTCCTCGCGGTCCGGGTGGAGGGGGATGACCTGGGCGCTGTCGGCGTCGCGCGGGGCGGGCACGCGCTCGGGCGGGGACGGGGGCTCGCCGGTGAGGCCGGTGAGGAGGTCGAGTGCCTCCTCCGCGGCGTCCAGCGCCGCCTCTCGTTCGAAGAGGCCGAAACCCAGGCGGGTCTGCCTGCCGTCCTGTCGTGCCACGCTCCACCCCCACACAGGGGGCGCACGCCCGGCGCAGAGTCAGGGCGCCGGGGCGATCACCCCACGAAAGTCCCAGCGTACGCCGGAACGGGCCCTCTGTAACCGCATTCGCGCAAGCAGTTCGGGGGGACGGGCGGCCCGGGAGGGCTCGTCGACCCGCAGGTCGGGGGGTGTTCGACGGACAGATGTGCGGAGGGCGGGGCGGGGCGGCGGGAAGCGTGTCGTCCTTGACCGGTGTCCCCCCGAATACTCCCATATGACGGACGGTCAGCTCATGATCGTCCCAGCGGTTCCGAAGAGGGGAAGACACCGATCATGCGACCTCCGATCTCCCGTGCCCGTTCCTGGGCCGTCCGTTCGGTGTGCTCCCTGGCGCTGTGCGCCACCGCCCTGACCGCCCTGCCCTCCACGGCGCCCGCCTCGGCCGATCCGGGCTCGCCCGCCGCGGCCGGGGCGGCGGGCGCGCCGGCCGCGGCGCCGTACTCGGCGGGCGCGGCGCGGGCGGCGCTGGTCCGGCTGCTGCCGCGGCACGCGAGCCAGTTCGAACTCGTCCTGCTGCCGCGGACCTCCTCGGACGACCGGTTCACGGTGTCGGGGTCGACGGGCCGGATCGTCGTCACGGGCACCACGCCGGCGGTGCTGCTGCGCGGGGTCCAGTGGTACCTGGGCTACACGGCGGGGGTGGACCTCGGGTCGCCCGGGGACAGCCTGGCGGCGCTGCCCGACCGGCTGCCCGCCCCCGCCGCCCCGGTGAGCAGGTCGGCGTCGGTGCCGCACCGGTTCGCGCTCAACGACACGGACGACGGCTACTCGGGGGCGTACCGCGACTGGGCCTCGTACGAACGGCAGATCGACCTCCTCGCCCTCCACGGGGTCAACGAGGTGTTCGTGCAGATGGGCGCCGAGGCCGCCTACCACGCGGCGTTCCAGGAGTTCGGCTACACGAGCGCCGAGCTGCGCGAGTGGATCCCGGGGCCCGCGCACCAGCCGTGGTGGCTGATGCAGAACATGGCCTCGTTCGGCGGGCCGGTCACCGAGCAGCTGATCGCCCGCCGGGCCGCGCTGGGCAAGCGGATCGTGGAGCGGCTGCGGGAGCTGGGCATGACGCCGGTGCTGCCGGGCTACTTCGGCACGGTGCCGCCCGGCTTCGCGACCCGCAACCCCGAGGGCCGGGTGGTGCCGCAGGGCCGGTGGATCGGCTTCACCCGGCCGGACTGGCTCGACCCGCGCGGACCGCTCTTCCCGCGCGTCGCCTCGGCCTTCTACCGCCACCAGGCGCGGCTGCTCGGCACCACCACGATGTACAAGATGGACCTGCTGCACGAGGGCGGGAACCCGGGCGACGTGCCGGTCGGCGAGGCGGCGGCCCGGGTGATGGAGTCGCTGGACGCCTCCCGGCGGGGCGCCACCTGGGTGCTGCTGGGCTGGCAGCGCAACCCGAAGGCCGAGCTGCTCGCGGGCGTGGACACCTCGCGGCTCCTCGTGGTGGACGGGCTGTCCGACCGGTACGACAACCTGGACCGGGAGGCGGCCTGGGCGGGGACGCCGTACGCCTTCGGCACCATCCCCAACTTCGGCGGGCACACCACGATCGGCGCCAACACCTCGGTGTGGACGAGCCGCTTCGAGGCGTGGCGGACGAAGCCGGGCAGCGCGCTGCGCGGCATCGCCTTCCTGCCGGAGGCGACCTCCGCCAATCCGGTGACCTTCTCCCTCTTCACCGAACTGGCCTGGCGGGACGCCCCGGTGGACCACGCCGCGTGGTTCGCGCAGTACGCGGCCCGCCGCTACGGCGCCCCCGACCCGCACGCGGCCCAGGCGTGGGAGTGGCTGCGGAAGGGCCCGTACGGCACCGCGTCGAACGGCTGGAGCGAGTCGCAGGACAGCCTCTTCACGGCCCGGCCGAGCCTGACCGTGCGGACCTCGGCCTCCTGGGGGCCGAAGGCCATGCGGTACGACGCGGCGACCGTCGAGCGGGCCCTCGACGAGCTGCTGCGGGTGGCCCCGGCGCTGCGGTCCACCGACGCGTACCGCTTCGACCTGGTGGACACCGCCCGGCAGGCGCTCACCAACCGCAGCCGGGTGCTGCTGCCGAGGATCAAGGCGGCGTACGAGGCGAAGGACCTGGTGGCGTTCCGGGCGCGGGCGGCGGAGTGGCGGCGGTCGATGGAGCTGCTCGACGCGGTCCTCGCCACCGACCGGCGGTTCCTGCTCGGGCCGTGGCTGGAGGGCGCCCGCTCCTGGGCCCGTTCGGACGCGGAGCGGGCGGCGCTGGAGTTCGACGCCCGCTCGCTCGTCACGACGTGGGGGCACCGGGCGGGCAGCGAGGCCGGGCTGCACGACTACGCCAACCGGGAGTGGTCGGGGCTCGTGTCGGGCTTCTACGCGCCCCGCTGGTCGGCGTACCTGGACGCGCTGGAGACCTCTCTGGTCACCGGGCGGGCGCCCGCCGCGATCGACTGGTTCTCCTGGGAGAACGCCTGGAACCTGCGGCGGGACTCCTACCCGGTGACCCCGAAGGGCGACCCGGTGACGCTGGCGACGCGGGTGCGGGACGCCCTGCGCGCCTGATCGGAGCCGACAGGAGCCGATCCGAGCCGATCGGATCGGCTCGGATCGGCTCCCGCTCAGCCGGCCGGGGGTTCGGCGCCCACCAGCCACATGGAGAAGAACTGGGCGCCGCCGCCGTAGGCGTGCCCGAGGGCCCGGCGGGCGCCGTCCACCTGGTGCGCGCCGGCCTCCCCGCGGACCTGGAGGGCGGCCTCGGCGAAGCGGATCATGCCGGAGGCGCCGATCGGGTTGGTGGAGAGGACGCCGCCGGAGGGGTTCACCGGGAGGTCTCCGTCGAGTTCGGTGACGCCCGCCTCGGTGAGCTTCCACCCCTCGCCCTCGGCGGCGAACCCGAGGTTCTCCAGCCACATCGGCTCGTACCAGGAGAACGGCACGTACATCTCGACGGCGTCGATCTGCCGGCGCGGGTCGGTGATCCCGGCCTGCCGGTAGACGTCGGCGGCGCAGTCGCGGCCCGCCCGGGGCGAGACGAAGTCCTTGCCGGCGAAGAGGGTCGGCTCGCTGCGCATGGCGCCGCCGTGCACCCAGGCGGCGGGGCGCGGCGCCCGGTCCGCGCCGGCCCGGTCGGTGAGGACCATGGCGCAGGCCCCGTCGGAGGACGGGCAGGTCTCCGAGTAGCGGATCGGGTCCCACAGCATGGGGGACGCCTGCACCTTCTCCAGGGTGATGTCGTGCTCGTGGAGGTGGGCCCAGGGGTTCTTCAGGGCGTTGCGGCGGTCCTTGTACGCGACGAGGGAGCCGATCGTGTCCGGGGCGCCGGTGCGGCGCATGTAGGCCCGGACGTGCGGGGCGAAGAAACCGCCGGCGCCGGCCAGCAGGGGCTGCTGGAAGGGGACCGGCAGGGACAGGCCCCACATGGCGTTCGATTCGGACTGTTTCTCGAAGGCGAGGGTGAGGACCGTCCGGTGGACGCGGGCGGCGACCAGGTTGGCGGCGACCAGGGCGGTGGAGCCGCCGACGGAGCCCGCGGTGTGCACGCGGAGCATCGGTTTCCCGACGGCTCCGAGGGCGTCCGCGAGGTACAGCTCCGGCATCATGACGCCCTCGAAGAAGTCGGGCGCCTTGCCGATGACGACGGCGTCGACGTCCGCCCAGGTCAGCTCGGCGTCGGCGAGGGCGCGCGCGGCGGCCTCGCGGACCAGCCCCGCGAGGGAGACGTCCCGGCGGGCGGCGACGTGCTTGGTCTGGCCGACGCCGACGATCGCGACGGGCTCTTTGCTCATCGGGGGTCCCCTTCGAGTACGGCGACCAGGTTCTGCTGGAGGCAGGGCCCGGAGGTGGCGTGGGCGAGGGCGCGGTCGGAGTCGCCGCGGTGGACGGCCGCGGCGGCCTCGCCGAGCCGGATCAGGCCGGCGGCCATCATGGGATTGGCGGCGAGCGCGCCGCCGGAGGGATTGATCCGGACGCCGTCGCCGAGGCCGAGGGCCCGGGTGAGGACGACCTCCTGGGAGGTGAAGGGCGCGTGCAGCTCGGCGGTGTCCACGGGCCGTTCGAAGGCCCCGGCGCGTTCGGCGGCGAGCCGGGCGGACGGGGAGTCCGTGAGGTCGCGGACGCCGAGGGAGTGGGCCTCGATCCGGTGGTCCATGCCGCGGATCCAGGCGGGCCGCCCGCACAGCTCGCGGGCGCGGTCGCCCGCCGCCAGGATCACGGCGGCGGCGCCGTCGCCGATCGGCGGGCAGTCGCCGGTCCGCAGCGGCGCCACCACGTGGTCGCCCTGCGGGCGGGCGCCCGTGACCTGGGCGTGCGGGTTGGCGGCGGCGTCGGTGCGGCGGCGGGCGGCGAGGTCCGCGAGGGCCGCCTCGTCGGTGGCGCCGGCGTCGATCAGCGCCCGGGCCTGGAGGGCGGCCAGGGCGACGGAGTCCGGCCAGAGCGGCGCCACGTAGTACGGGTCGAGCTGGCGGGTCAGCACGTCGCGGACCGAACCCGGCGAGGACTTGCCGTAGGAGTAGACGAGGGCGGTGTCGGCCTCGCCGGTCAGCAGCTTCACCCACGCCTCGTAGAGGGCCCAGGCGCCGTCGGTCTCCACGTGCGACTCGGAGATCGGCGGCCAGGCGCCGACGCCGTCGAGGGCCATCGTGAAGGAGAACGCCCGGCCGGCGAGGTAGTCCGAGGAACCGGAACAGGTGAACCCGATGTCGGAGGTCTTCAGGCCCGTGCGCCGCAGGACCTCGTGGAGGACCGGCATCAGCATCTCGACCTCGGAGAGGTCGTCGGTGCGGCGCCGGTGGTCGCTCTGGGCGAAGGCGACGATCGCCACCTCTCGGTCCGGCTTCACAGCAGCTCCTTGTACGTGTCGTAGTCGGCGTCGGGCTCGCCGGTGGGGCGGTAGTGGTCCGGATAGCGGCCGTCCCCGCTCCAGACGGGCTCCACCCGCAGCCCCATGCGGACCTGGTCGTAGGGGATGCCGCCGATCCGGCCGTGGAGGGCGAGCCCGGCGCCGTCGAGGGCGATGTGGGCGTAGACGTACGGGACCTCGATGTCGAGGTTCTTCGCCTTGATGTTGACGATGCAGAAGGTGGTGACGGTGCCGCGGGGGCCGACCTCGACCCGGTCGGTGGTGGCGATGCCGCAGGTCGGGCAGGCCCCGCGGGGCGGGACGTACACCTTGGCGCAGGAAGGACAGCGCTCCCCCACCGTGCGCCGTTCGGAGAGCGCCTGGAGGTAGCGGGTCTGGGCGCGGCCCGGACTGTAGGTGTAGTCGAGGCGGGCCGGGGCGACGATGCCGGTCACCGGGTCGTCGAACTCCCCGCTGTGCGGGGCCGGTTCGCCGCCTTCCGCGTCTCCCCCGTACGGCTCGAAGCAGGCGATGTCCGTGATCGCGCCGGCCCGTTCGGCCGCCCAGCGGACCCGCACCCGCATCCCCGTCCGGACGGCGTCCGGGCCCGGTGCGTCGAGGGCGTGCAGGAGGGCGGTGTCGGCGCCGTCGAGGCGGACGAGGGCCCAGGCGAAAGGGGTGTCCAGGGGCTGGCCGGACCGGGGCTCGGGGTTCCACGCCCAGGTGGTGACGGTGCCGGTGGCCGCGACCTCGACGAGCTCGCGCAGCTCGGCGGCGGTCTCCGGGTCGTACTCCACCGGCGGCACGAGCACCCGGCCGCCCTCCGTCCTGACCCCCAGGACGGTGCGCTCCCGCAGACCGGTGAGGAAGGCGGACTGCACGGGGCCGAGGGAGCGGGTGAAGGGGAACTCGACGACGAGGGGGGCGCGGAGGATCTCGGGGGGTGGGGTGGGGGTCATGGGTGGGGGCGCTCCTTGGTGGGCGTGGGTGGGGTGGGTGCGCGTGCGGGAGGGGGCACGGGGGTGCGGGGCGGGCCGCTGCGCGGGCCGTCTCCCCCGCCCCGCCCCTTCCCGAACCGGGGGCAGGCCCCCAGGCCCCCGTACGGCCTTCGGCCGTGTCCTCGAACGCCGGACGGGCTGAAAGTCAGCCCCGCCGGCATGTGAGGCGCCGGGGGCCCGGGGCGGACCCCCCCGGTCACGGGAACAGGAAGGGAAAGGGGCGGGGTGGGGAAAAGGCCCCGCGCAGCGGCCCTGCCCCGCCCTCACTCCCGCCGGTACACAGCCGCCCGTTTCTCCGCGAAGGCCCTCGCCCCCTCCTTCGCGTCGGCCGTGTCGAAGATCGGCCAGCCCCGTTCCAGCTCCGCCGCGAGCCCCTCCGCCTCCGTCATCCCGGCCGTCTCGTAGACGGAGGCCTTCACCGCCTCGACGGCGAGCGGCCCGCACGCGTTGATCCGTTCGGCGAGGTCGAGGGCGGTGTCGAGGGCCTTGCCGTCGGGGACGACCCGGCCGACGAGGCCGATGCGGGCGGCTTCCTCGGCGGTGTAGGGGCGGCCGGTGAGGAGCATTTCGAGGGCGTGGGTGCGGGGGATCTGGCGGGGCAGCCGGACGGTGGAGCCGCCGATGGGGAAGAGGCCGCGCCGGACTTCGAAGAGGCCGAAGGTCGCGGAGGCGCCGGCGACGCGGATGTCGGTGCCCTGGAGGATCTCCGTGCCGCCGGCCACGCAGGCGCCCTCGACGGCGGCGATGACGGGTTTGCGGGGGCGGTGGTGGCGGAGCATCGCCTTCCAGTGCAGGTCGGGGTCGGCCTTGAGCCGGTCGCGGTAGCCGTCCCCCGCCATGCCCTTTCCGGCGAGGGCCTTGAGGTCCATGCCGGCGCAGAAGGCTCCGCCCGCGCCGGTGAGGACGATCGAGCGGACGGAGTCGTCCGCGTCGGCCTCGGTCCAGCCGTCGTGGAGGCCGACGAGCATCGGCAGCGACAGGGCGTTCTTCGCCTCGGGGCGGTCGAGGGTGAGGACGAGCGTGGCGCCTTCGCGCCGCACGGTGAGGTGTTCGGTGCCTGCCATGGGCATCTCCCGTCTCCAGTTCTGGAACAGGTTGCAGGAGCGGCCGGGGCAGTTCAATAGTTTTCTGACACCCAGTCAGATTCTTTGGCGCGCCCCCTTCCCACCTGTGCCCGTCGGTGCTCTGATGACCGCCCGAGTCCGAACGCGCCGAGGCCAGGAGGAACGGTGGAGTACAACCTTGCCGACCTGTTCGAATCGGTCGTGGACGTGGTGCCGGAGCGCGAGGCGCTGGTCTACGTCGACCACCCGGGCACGGGGGCCGAACGCCGGCTCACCTACGCCGAACTCGACGAGGCGGCCAACCGGCTGGCCCACCACCTGCTCGACGCGGGCGTCCGCCCCGGCGAGCACCTCGGGCTCCACCTGTACAACGGCGTCGAGTACCTCCAGACCGTGCTGGCCTGCCTGAAGGCCAGGATCGTGCCGGTGAACGTCAACTACCGCTATGTGGAAGAAGAGTTGGTCTACCTCTACCGGGACGCCGACCTCACGGCCCTGGTGTACGACGCCGAGTTCACCGACCGCGTGGCGGCGGCCCTGCCCCGGAGCGAGCGGCTGCGGCACCTCGTACGGGTGGGGGCCCCGCCCGAGGGGGCCGCCGCCCTCGACGCCGTGCCCCTCGAAGAGGCGACGGCCGCCGCCGATCCCGGGCGCGGCTTCGGCCCCCGCTCCGGCGACGACCTGTTCATCATCTACACCGGCGGCACCACCGGCATGCCCAAGGGCGTGCTGTGGCGGCAGGAGGACCTCTTCTTCGCCGGCCTGTTCGGCGGCGACCCCTCGGGCGAGCCGGTCAAGCGCCCCGAGGAGCTGGCCGAGCGGGTGGCGGCCGGCGGCGCCGGCATCACCTTCTTCCCGGCGCCGCCGCTCATGCACGGCACCTCCACCCTCACCACCTTCATCGCCTTCCACTACGGCCAGCGGGTGGTGCTGCACCGCAAGTACGTGCCCGAGGAGGTGCTGCGGACCATCGAGAAGGAGAAGGTGTCGAGCATCTCCCTGGTCGGGGACGCGATGCTGCGGCCGCTGATCGACGCGCTCGCCGGTCCGCTCCGGGGCACCGACCTGTCCGCGCTGTTCAGCCTCTCCTCCTCCGGCGCCATCATGTCGGAGACGGTGCGGGCGCAGCTGCGCGAGCTGATGCCGCACGTGGTCCTGCTGAACAACTTCGGCTCCACCGAGTCCGGTTCGAACGGGCGGGCCACCGACGACTCCGGCCCGGAGAAGGGCTTCCGGCTGCACGTCAACGAACGCACCCAGGTCGTCGACCCGGCCACCCTCGAACCGGTCGCCACCGGGGCGATCGGCCGGCTCGCCCAGCGCGGGCACGTGCCGCTCGGCTACTACAACGACCCGGCGAAGACGGCGGAGACCTTCTTCGAGCGGGACGGGGTGCGGTGGGTGCTCCTCGGCGACATGGCCACCGTCGACGCGGACGGGGTGGTGACGGTCCTGGGCCGCGGCTCCCAGTGCATCAACACCGGTGGCGAGAAGGTGTACCCGGAGGAGGTCGAGCAGGCCCTCAAGTCGCACCCGGACATCTACGACGCCCTGGTGGCGGGCGTCCCCGACCCCACGTGGGGCAGTCACGTCGCCGCCGTCGTCCAGCAGCGCGCGGGCTCCGCCCCGCTCGGCCTGACGGCCGTCCAGGAGCACTGCCGCCGCCACCTCGCCGGCTACAAGGTGCCCCGCCAGCTCGTCCTCACGGACCGCATCCAGCGCTCCCCGAGCGGCAAGGCGGACTACCGCTGGGCGAAGAAGGTGGCGACGGAGGCCGACGCGGAGGGGGGCTCCCGGAAAGCCCCCTGACCGCGGGCCCACGGTCAGGGCCGGGGCGCGATACGGTGGGAGCACCGTCCCCGAGCCGCGAAGGAACCGTTCCACCGTGCCCGACACCCGGGAATCCGCCCTGCGCGGCGACTGCGCGCAGTGCTTCGGCCTGTGCTGCGTGGCGCTGCCGTTCGCCAGGTCGGCCGACTTCGCCGTGGACAAGTCCGCCGGCGATCCCTGCCGCAACCTCCAGGACGACTTCCGGTGCGGGATCCACACCCGGCTGCGGCCGAGCGGCTTCCAGGGCTGCACGGTGTACGACTGCTTCGGCGCCGGCCAGCACGTCTCCCAGGTGACCTTCGGCGGGGTGTCCTGGCGGGAGGCGCCCGGGACGGCCCGGCAGATGTACGAGGTCTTTCCCGTGGTGCGCCAGCTCCACGAGCTGCTGCGGTACCTGACGGAGGCCCTGGAGCGGCCCGCCGCCCGCCCCGTCCACGGGGAGCTGCGCACGGCCCTGGCCCGGGTGAGGGAGCTGACCGCGCTGCCGGCCGCCGACCTGGAGAAACTGGACGTCGCCCCCGTGCGGGCGGAGGTCAACCCGCTGCTGCTGCGGACCAGCGAGCTCGTCCGCGCCACGGCCGGCGGCCGGCCGCGCGGGCGGCGGGGCGCCGACCTGATCGGGAAGCGGCTGCGCGGGGCGAAGCTGCGCGGCACCGATCTGCGCGGCGCACTGCTGATCGCCGCCGACCTGACGGGCGCGGACCTCACCCTCGCCGACCTGATCGGCGCCGACCTGCGCGACGCCGACCTGTCCGGGGCCGTCCTGACGGACGCCCTCTTCCTCACCCAGCCGCAGCTGAACTCGGCGCGCGGCGACGCCGCGACCGTCCTCCCGGAGGGTTTCGAGCGCCCCTCCCACTGGGCGTCCTGACCCCGGCCCGGCGGCGGCCGGGTGCGGTCACCACTCGCGGGTGGCGATCAGTTCCTCCGGATCGGCGTCCGTGAAGCCGTAGGCGGTGGCGACGAACCGGAAGTCCTCGCCTATCTCCTCGCGCGCCACGGTCTCGATCTCGCTCCCGGCCGCCTCGAACTCGGCCTCCAGGAGGTTGAACTCCTCCGTCGCAGCGTGCGTCAGGGCGTACAGGGCGGTGAGGTCGGCCGGGCGCACGGCCTCGACGCGCTCGCAGAGCCGGAGCAGGATCTCGCGGCCCTTGTCGACGACGTGGTCGGGGAAGTACCCGTCCTCGTACAGCCCTTGCAGGAACGCGTGCTCCCCCACCTTCCGGTTCGTGATCGGCATGGTGCTTCCCCTCCCGTGCGTGTGTTCCTCTCCCTGCTTCCGATCATGCACCCCGGCACCGACAACGGTCCTCAGGCGTGCACGTACGGGGTGGTCGTGGTGAGCGGGACGAAGCCGAGCCGCTGGAGGATCGGGCGGCTGGTGGGGGCCGCGTCGACCTGGAGGAGGCGGTGGCCGCGGTCGGCGGCGACGCGGGCGCGATACGCGACGAGGGCCCGGTAGAGGCCGCGGCCGCGCCACTCCTCGACGGTGCCGCCGCCCCACAGTCCGGCGAAGTCGGTGCCGGGGTACAGCTCCATGCGCGCCGCGCAGACGGGGACGCCGTCGGCGAGGGCGAGGACGGCGGTGACGGTGCCGGGGTCGGCGGCCAGCCGGTCGAGGAGGCGGCGGCCGAGGTCGGTGCTGTCGGTGCCGAAGGCCCGTTCGTGGACCTCGACGACCTGGCGCACGCCCTCCGCGTCGGTGACCTCGCGGAGTTCGACCCCGGCCGGCAGCGTCAGGACGCCCGCCTGGGCGGCCGCGTCGGCGACGAGCAGGGTCTCGGTCTCCTCGGGGACGAACCCGGCGGCGACGAGCCGCTCGCCGAGGTCGGCCGGGCCGTCGTGCCCGTACAGCTTCCACTCGAAGGGGACGCCCTCCGCGCGGTAGTGGGCCAGTTGGGCGGCGACGGCGGCGTCCGCGGTGTGCTCGTCGAGCCCGGACCAGAGGACGCCGTTCCAGGCGTGGGCGGGGCCGGTGTGGCGGACGACCCCGCCGTCGCGTTCCACCCGGCAGCCGGGGCCGTCCGGGCGCGCGCCCCGGCGCAGTTGTCGGTCGTGGAGGTCGAGGAGGTGCTGTGCGTCGTTCATCCCGGCCATTGAAGATCGGCTCCCGGGGGCGGGCAAGGCGTTTTCCGCTCCCGGGAGCCGTCCCTCAGGAGCCAGCGTCGTGCCGGAGCGGGGTGATCTGGTCGATGTCGTAGCGGATCCGGAGGCGTTCGACGGCGGCGTGGTCGACCTCGCCGCCCTCCCCCGCGTCCGCGAGGATCTCCATCAGCTCCTCGAAGTACCGCTCGTGGTCGGGCGGCGGGGACGCCTGGAAGAGCATCCGGGCGGGTTCCCCGGTGGGGTTGGCGAAGGCGTGCGGGCAGCCGGGGGGCACGAGGATGAGGGTGCCGGGGGTGGCCCGGACGACCCGCTCCCCGGAGGGGGACTCCCACTCCCGCCAGCTGTCGCGGGTGCGGACGAGCGGTTCGAAGGCGAGGACGTCGAGTTCGCCTTCGAGGAGGTAGAACAGCTCCTCGCTGTGCCCGTGGGCGTGCGCGCCGACGTCGAAGCCGGGCGGGACGACGACCTCGAAGGTGGAGGCCGTACGGGAGTGCTCGCCGGTCACCTTGAAGGTGACGTGCTGGGCGGTGGTGTTCAGGGTGCGGCCGTACCCCGGCGGCACGACGAGGCCGCCGGCGGCTCCGATGGCGATGGCTGTCACGGGGCGCCCGCTCCCGTCACCAGGTCACGGGCAGGGTCTCGGGGCCCCGGATGAGGGCGCCGCGCTGCCAGCGGAGGGCCTCCTCGGGGACGGCGAGCCGCAGGCCGGGGAAGCGGTCCCACAGGGAGGCCAGCAGGATCTCGGACTCCAGGCGGGCCAGCGTGGCGCCGGGGCAGTAGTGCGGTCCGTGGCCGAAGGCGACGTGCGGGTTGTGGACGCGGTCGAAGTCGAGCCGGTCGGGCTCGGGGAAGACCTCCGGGTCGCGGTTGGCCGCCAGGTACGAGACGTAGACCGCGTCCCCGGCGGGGATGCGGACGCCGCCGACCTCGACGTCCTCCGTCGCGATCCGGGAGAGGCCGACGGCGTTGCGGTGCGGGATGTACCGCAGCAGTTCGTCGACGGCCTGCGGGACCAGCTCCGGCTCGGCGCGCAGCCGGGCCAGGTGCTCGGGGTGGGTGAGGAGCGCGAAGACCATGTTGGCGCTGTTGTTGCGGACGGCGTGGGCGCCGCCGATCTGGATGAGGACGGCGAGCCCGACGGCCTCCTCCTCGGTGAGGGTGCCGTCGGCGACGGCCTCGGCGAGGACGGCGGCGAGCTGGTCGCTGTCGGGGGCGTGGTCGCCGGCGATGAGGTCGGTGAAGTACGCGCCCATCTCGTCCTTGGCGCGCTCGCTGGCCTCCCGTCCGGCGCCGGCCGAGATGATGGTGTCGGACCAGTGGGCCATCAGGGCGTGGTCGGTCTCGGGAACCCCCATGAGCTCGCTGACCATGGCGAGCGGGAAGGGCCGGTTGACCGCCTCCATGAGGTCCGCGTCGGGGCCCCGCTCGGCCATCCGGTCCAGCAGCCCGTCCATGACGGCCTGGGCGTGGGCGCGCAGCGAGCGCAGCGCGCGGGCGCTGAACGCCTTGGCGACGACGCGGCGCATCCGGGTGTGGTCCGGCGGGTCGGCGAAGCCGACGGCGTCGGCCATCGGGATGAAGTGGGGGGCGAGCCGGGTGACGGGGCGGCCCCAGACGGCCTCGCGGCTGAAGCGGGGGTCGACGGTGACGAACTTGACGTCCTCGTAGCGGGTGACCAGCCAGGCGTGGCCCTCGCCGTGCGGGAGCCGGATGCGGGTGACCGGGTCCTCGTGGAGGAGCCGGGCGAGCATCGGGTCGAAGTCGAGGCCGGTGAGGTCGGGCACGGCCCAGAAGTGGATCTGGGGGGTGTCGGCGGTTCCGGGGGCGGTGGTGGTCACGGCGTCGCCCCCACGGGGGCGGGAGGGGTCGGCAGGGGCATGACGTTCGCTTTCGTCCGGGCACGCGGGCGGTCCCGCCCGTCCCGGTGCGGGAGGGCGGGGTTCCGGGGCCGGGCCCCGGATGGTCCGACGGGTTCCCCGGGCCCCGCCGCCGCTATGCGTACGGCTCCGCGAACCCACCCCATGGGGTGACACCGGCGCGTCCACTCGCCGGGCGGCCCCGCGCGGGGAGGCGCGGTGGCCGCCCCGGGGGAAAGCGGCGCCGTCGGGAGGGCGACCGCCCCGGGGGAAGGTGGCACTCGCCCCGAAGGAAAAGTGGGTGCCCGCCCCTTGCCAAACCCCTCCCCGGGAACGTTTTACTGGCCCCCACACGTATCTACCGAATGATCGGTCGTCCGTTTTACGCGACGGACCGCCGGACGAGCGCGGAGGAGTGGCGGCGCATGACGGAACTGCTGGACGGCGGCGAGCGGCTCGGGCGCGGGGAACTGGCGGCACTCCAGCTGGAGCGGCTGCGGAGCACGCTGCGCCACGCGTACGCGCACGTGGACTTCTACCGCCGCTCCTTCGACGCGGCCGGGGTGCACCCGGACGACTGCCGCTCCCTCGCCGACCTGGCCCGCTTCCCCTTCACCGTCAAGTCCGACCTGCGCGACGAGTACCCCTTCGGGATGTTCGCCGTCGACCGCTCGCGCGTCCGCCGGCTGCACGCCTCCAGCGGCACCACCGGCCTGCCGACCGTCGTGGGCTACACGGAGGGCGACCTGGAGGTGTGGGCGGACGTGGTGGCGCGCTCGCTGCGCGCGGCCGGCGCCCGTCCCGGCCACCGGGTGCACGTGGCGTACGGCTACGGCCTGTTCACCGGCGGCCTCGGCGCGCACTACGGGGCCGAGCGGCTCGGCTGCACGGTGATCCCGGCCTCCGGCGGCATGACCGCCCGTCAGGTGCGGCTGATCCTGGACTTCCAGCCCGAGGTCATCATGGTGACGCCCAGTTACATGCTGACGCTGCTGGACGAGTTCGAGCGGCAGGGCGTGGACCCGCGCTCCACCTCCCTGAAGGTGGGCGTCTTCGGCGCCGAGCCGTGGACGGAGGCGATGCGCGAGGAGATCGAGGAGCGGTTCGCGATCGACGCGGTCGACATCTACGGCCTGTCGGAGGTGATGGGGCCGGGGGTGGCGCAGGAGTGCGTGGAGACCAAGGACGGCCTCCACATCTGGGAAGACCACTTCTTTCCGGAGGTCGTGGACCCGATCACGGGCGAGGTGCTGCCGGACGGCGAGGAGGGCGAGCTGGTCTTCACCTCGCTCACCAAGGAGGCCATGCCGGTGGTCCGCTACCGCACCCGGGACCTGACCCGGCTGCTGCCGGGCACCGCGCGGCCCGCCTTCCGGCGGATGGAGAAGGTCACCGGCCGCAGCGACGACCTGATCATCCTGCGCGGGGTGAACCTCTTCCCCACCCAGGTCGAGGAGATCGTCCTCCGCACGCCCGCGGTGGCCCCGCACTTCCAGCTGCGGCTCACCCGCGAGGGCCGGCTCGACTCCCTGACGGTCCGGGCGGAGGCCCGCGCCGACGCCACGTCCGAGGAGCGGGCGGAGGCGGCGCGGACGATCGCGCGGGAGGTCAAGGACGGCATCGGCGTCTCGGTCGGGGTCGAGGTGGTGGACCCGGAGACGCTGGAGCGGTCGGTGGGCAAGCTCAGGCGGATCGTGGACCTGCGGGAGAAGTGAGGGCCGCCGGAGAGCGGAGGGACGGCCGGGTACCCACTTTTTTGTGGGTACTTGTCGCCGTCCGGAGTCCCGGGAGAAGGTGAGGACGTCCACAGGGACGGCGCCTCACCGACCGGGAAGGAGGAGGATCAGGAGGCGGCCCTCGCCTCGGCCAGCCGGTCGAGGTGGTCGTGGCCCCAGTCGGAGAGCGGGGCCAGCAGCAGCGAGAGCGCGAGACCCTGCTCGGTCAGCGAGTAGACGGTCTTGAGCGGCACGACGTCGTGCGTCTCACGGTGCACGAGTCCGTCCTCCTCCATCTCGCGCAGGCTCTGGGTCAGCACCTTCTCGCTGATCCCGCGCGCCTTCCGGCGCAGTTCGCCGGGCCGGTGCGGACCCGATTCGAGCAGCCACAGCAGCAGCGTCTTCCACTTGCCGTCGATCACCGAGATCGCGGCGGCGACGCCGCAGATCCCCTCGCCCTCGTCGAGGCGGACGCGTGCCATCGCCCTCCCTCCTCCGTCTTCCTCCGCGCGCGGCGGTCCGCCGCGTCGCCGTACCCCCACCACCCTAATCCTCTTTCTCTGCACAGGAGTTCACTCGACATGTCCGTCACCCCGCAGCAGCCCGCCGTCACCGTGCTCGGCCTCGGCCCGATGGGCCGCGCCCTGACCGGCGCGTTCCTCGCGGCCGGGGTCCGCACCACCGTGTGGAACCGTACGCCCGGCCGGGAGGGCGACCTCACCGAACGGGGCGCCGTCACGGCGGCGAGCGCCGCCGAGGCGGTCGCCGCGAGCCCGCTGACCGTGATCTGCATGGTCAACTACGACGCCACGGACGCGGTCCTGCGCCAGGACGCGGTCACGGCCGCGCTCAAGGGCCGCGTCCTGGTCAACCTCTCCGCCGACACCCCCGGCCGCGCCCGGGACACGGGGGCCTGGGCCGGGGAGCACGGCGTCCGCTACCTCGACGGCGCCATCATGACGCCGGCCGGCACGATCGGCTCGCCGGCCGGGGTGTTCCTGTTCAGCGGCCCGGCCGGCACGTACGAGGAGCACCGGCCGGTGCTCGACGCGCTCGGCGGCACCCACACCCACCTCGGCGAGGAGATCTCCCGGGCCGCGGCCTTCGACATCGCGCTGCTCGACGTCTTCTGGACGTCGATGGCGGGGTACGTGCACGCGCTGGCGCTCGCGGGCGCGGAGGGCGTCTCGCCGCGCGAGCTGGCGCCGTTCGCGGCGGGCATCGCGCAGATCCTGCCGCCGCTCTTCGAGGAGTTCGCCGGGGACGTGGAGGACGGCACCTACTCCGGTGCGATCAACCCGCTGACGTCCGGGGTGTCCTCGATGGCGCACGTGGTGCACGCCGCCGAGGACCACGCCATCGACTCGGGCGTGATGCGCGCGGTCGAGGGGCTGGCCCGCCGCACCGTGGCGCTCGGCCACGGCGCGGACGGGTTCTCCCGGGTCGCGGAGGTGCTGCGCCGCCGGTGAGACCCGGCGCCGGCGCGGCAGTGCGGTGCCGCGCCGGCGCAGGTCGGGCCGGTCAGGTCCCCGCGTACCGGTCGCGCAGCTCCCGCTTGAGGATCTTTCCGCTGGCGTTGCGGGGCAGGGCGTCGGCGAAGACGATCCGCTTGGGGGCCTTGAAGGAGGAGAGGCGGTCGCGGGCGTGGGCGAGGAGTTCCGCCTCGGTGACCTCGCCGCGCGGGACGACCACGGCGGTGACCGCCTCGATCCAGCGCTCGTCGGGCAGGCCGATGACGGCCGTCTCGACGACCGCCGGATGGGTGTAGAGGGCGTCCTCGACCTGGCGGGAGGCGACGAGCACGCCGCCGGAGTTGATGACGTCCTTCACCCGGTCGACGATCGTCAGATAGCCGTCGGCGTCGCGGACGGCGAGGTCGCCGGAGCGGAACCAGCCGTCGCGGAAGGCGGCGGCGGTCTCCTCCGGCTTGGCCCAGTAGCCCTCGCAGAGCTGCGGGGAGCGGTAGACGACCTCGCCGGGGGTGCCGTCGGGGACGTCCTTGCCGCCCTCGTCGACGACCCGGGCCTCGACGTGCCGGACGGGCCGGCCGCAGGAGTCCATGCGGCCCTCGTGCTCGTCGGGGCCGAGGACGGTGGCGAGCGGACCGATCTCGGACTGGCCGAAGCAGTTGTAGAAGGCGAGGCCGGGCAGCCGGGCGCGCAGCCGCTCCAGGACGGGCACCGGCATGATCGAGGCCCCGTAGTACGCCTTGCGCAGCGCGGAGAGGTCCCGCTCCGCGAAGCCCGGGTGGCCGGCGAGGCCGATCCACACGGTCGGCGGGGCGAAGAGGCTGTCCGCGCGGCCCGTCTCGACGAGCCCGAACAGGGCGTCCGGGTCGGGGCCTTCGAGGAGCGTGTTCTCCGCGCCGACCGCCAGGTAGGGCAGCAGGAAGACGTGCGTCTGGGCGGAGTGGTAGAGCGGCAGGGCGTGCACCGGCCGGTCGCCCTCGTCGAGGCCGAGCGCCTCGATCGCGCTGGCGTACTCGTGGACGAGGGCCCGGTGGGTCATCATCGCGCCCTTGGGCAGGGCGGTGGTGCCGGAGGTGTAGAGCAGCTGCACGAGGTCGCGGGGATCGCTGTCGGAGTCGTACGGCTCCGGGTCCGCGAGCGCGTCGAGGAGCGAGCCGGGCGCGTCCCGCAGGGCCCGGACCCGCACGCCCGCGGGGATCGCGCCGGCGAGCCCGGGATCGGCGAGGACGAGGGAACTCCCGGACTGGTCCAGGAGATAGGTGAGGTCGTCGCCGGTGAGGTGGTGGTTCACGGGGACGTGCACGAGGCCCGCGCGGGCGCAGGCCAGGAAGGCGATCAGGTACGCGTCGGAGTTGTGGCCGTACGTGGCGACCCGGGCGCCCGGCACGAGTCCGGGCTCGCGGCGCAGCACGGCGGCGGCGGTGGAGACCGCGGCGTCCAGCTCGGCGTAGGTCCAGGCGCGGTCCGCGTAGTGCAGGGCGGTCCGGCCGGGGACGCGCTCGGCGGTCGCGCTCAGCACGCCGTCGACGGTACGGGTGAGGAGTCCTCGTTCCATGGCTGGATCCTCGGCGCGGCGGTGCGGCGGGTCAAGCCCCCGGCACCGACCGCACGCGGCCTGCCTCGGATACCGAACGGCATGTTGACAGGGCGTCCGCTTGCTGGCTGGATGACCCGACCGGCTCCGCCCGTCCGCTCGTTGGGAGGCACCTTGCCCGTCCGCACCCTCTCCGCCCGCCGCTCGCGGGGGCGGCTCGCACTGGTGGCAGCGTCGCTCGCCGCCGTCACCGCGGGGCTGCTGCCCGGCGCGGCGGCGGCCGATCCCGGCGACCGGGGCCGGGAGCACCGGCCGTCCGGCGGGGGCCTGAGCGCCGTCATCCGCTACACCGAGTACGGCATCCCGCACATCCTCGCCGGGGACTACGCGGACCTGGGCTTCGGCACCGGCTGGGCCCAGGCCGCCGACCAGGTGTGCGTGCTCGCGGACGGCTTCGTGACCGTGAACGGGGAACGCTCGCGCCACTTCGGCGCGTCCGGCGCCCCGGACGGCTCGCTCTCCTCCGCCGCCACCAACCTCACCAGCGACCTGTACTTCCGGGGCGTCAGGGAGGCGGGCACGGTCGAGGAGCTGCTGCGCACCCCGGCCCCCGCCGGGCCGAGCCACGACCTGAAGGAGCTGATGCGGGGCTGGGCCGCCGGGTACAACGCCTGGCTGCGGAAGAACCGGATCACCGACCCGGCCTGCGCGGGCGCCGCCTGGGTCCGGCCGGTGACGGCCCTGGACGTGGCCCGGCGCGGCTTCGCCGTCTCGGTGCTCGGCGGGCAGGGCCGGGCGGTGGACGGCATCACGACGGCCCGCCCGCCGGCCGCCCCGGCCGCCCCGGAACCGGCGGACGTCGATCCGGAGCGCACGGCGGAGGCCGCGCGGGCGCTGTTCGCGCCCGAGAACGCCACCATGGGCTCCAACGCGGTCGCGTTCTCGGGCGCGACGACGGCGAACGGCCGCGGACTGCTGCTCGGCAACCCGCACTACCCGTGGCAGGGCGGCCGGCGGTTCTGGCAGTCGCAGCAGACGATCCCCGGGAAGCTGAACGTCTCCGGCGCCTCGCTGCTCGGCACCACCGTCGTCAGCATCGGCTTCAACGACAAGGTCGCCTGGAGCCACACCGTGGCCACCGGCGTGCCGATGAACCTGCACCAGCTGACGCTGGTGCCGGGCGACCCGACGGCCTACCTGGTGGACGGGAAGCCCGAGCGGATGACCGCGCGGACGGTGACGGTGGCGGACCGGGACGGCGCCCCGGTGACCCGTACCCAGTGGTGGACGCGGTACGGCCCGGTGACGAGCGGGCTCGGCGCGAGCCTGCCGCTGCCGTGGACGGCGGCCACCGCCTACGCCCTGAACGACCCCAACGCCGCCAACCTGCGCGGCTCCGACACGGCGCTCGGCTTCGCCAGGGCCCGCTCCACCCGGGACGTCGCCGAGACGCTGCGCCGCACCCAGGGCCTGCCGTGGGTGAACACGGTCGCCGCCGACGCGGCCGGGCACAGCTTCTTCAGCCAGTCGCAGGTGCTGCCCCGGATCACCGACGAGCTCGCGGAGCGCTGCTCCACCCCGCTGGGCCGGGTCGTCTACCCGGCGTCGGGCGTCGCCGTCCTCGACGGCTCGCGCGCGGATTGCGCGCTCGGCTCGGACCCGGACGCGGTGCAGCCGGGGACCTTCGGGCCGTCCCGGATGCCGGTGGTCGAGGACGCGCCGTACGCGGTGAACTCCAACGACAGCGCCTGGCTGACCAACGCGGACCGGCCGCTGACCGGTTACGAGCGGGTCTTCGGGACGATCGCGACCCCCCGCTCGCTGCGGACCCGGGGCGGGATCGAGGACGTGGCGGCGATGGCCGCGCGGGGCCGGCTGACGGTGCGGGACCTCCAGGAGCAGCAGTTCGCCGACCGGGTGCCGGCCGGTGACCTGGCCGCGGCGGACGCGGCCGCGGCCTGTCCGGCGGCGCTGCCGGCGGATCCGGAGGCGTGCCGGGTGCTCGCCGCCTGGGACCGCACGATGGACCCGGACAGCCGGGGCGCGCTGCTCTTCGACCGCTTCTGGCGGCGGTTCACGGCCTCGGTGCCGGTGGCGCAGCAGTGGAAGGTGCCGTTCTCCGCGGCGGATCCGGTGCGGACCCCGCGCGGGCTCGTCACGGAGACCCCCGGGTTCGCGAAGGCGCTGGCGGACGCGGTGGCGGAGCTGCGTACGGCGGGGATCGCGCTCGACGCGCCGCTGCGGGACCACCAGTTCGTGGTGCGCGGCGGGGAGCGGATCCCGGTGGGCGGCGGGACGGAGTCCCTCGGCGTCTGGAACAAGACGGAGGCCGTGTGGAACGCGGCGGGCGGCGGCTACGTGGAGGTCGCGCACGGCACGAGCCACGTGCAGGCGGTCGGCTGGGACGGCGGGCGCTGCCCAGTGGCCCGCACCCTGCTCTCGTACTCCCAGTCCTCGAACCCGGCCTCGCCGCACTTCGCCGACCAGACGAGGCTGTACGCGGGCGAGCGCTGGGTGACCTCCCGGTTCTGCGAGAAGGACATCCTGCGCTCGCCCGCGCTGAAGGTGGTGCGGGTCAGGGACTGAACGAGAGGAACACGAAGGCGGCGAAGATCGCGAGGTGGACGCCGCCCTGGAGGAGCGTGGCCCGTCCGGGCACCACGGTCAGGGCGCTCACCACGCCGGTGAGGGCGAGCAGGACCATGTGGAGGGGGCCCAGGCCGAGCACCAGGGGCCCGGACAGCCAGATGGAGGCGAGCGCGATCGCCGGGATGGTGAGGCCGATGCTGGCGATCGCGGAGCCGTAGGCGAGGTTGAGGCTGGTCTGCACGCGGTTGCGGCGGGCGGCGCGCACGGCGGCGAGCGTCTCGGGCAGCAGGACCATCAGGGCGATGACGACGCCGACGACCGCCTTGGGCAGGCCGGCGGACTCGACGCCGTCCTCGATGGTCGGGGAGATCACCTTGGCGTTGCCGACGACGGCGACGAGCGCGACGAGGAGCAGGCCGAGGCTGGTGAGGGTGGCGGCCTTGGTCGGCGGGTCGGCGTGGTCGTCCTCCGAGCATTCCTTGCCCTCGGGGGTGACGGGGAGGAAGTAGTCGCGGTGGCGGACGGTCTGGACGGCGACGAAGACGGCGTACAGGCCGATGGAGGCGACGGCGGCGAAGGCGAGCTGGGCGCCGGAGAACTCGGGGCCGGGCTGGCTGGTGGTGAAGGTGGGCAGCACCAGCGTCATGGTGGCGAGGGTGCAGACGGTGGCGAGCGCGCCGCCGGAGCCCTCGGCGTTGAAGACCGCGACCCTGTTGCGGAGCGCGGCGACCAGGAGGGCGAGGCCGACGATGCCGTTGCAGGTGATCATGACGGCGGCGAAGACGGTGTCGCGGGCGTAGGTGGCGGTCTTCTCGCCGCCTCCCGCCATGAGGCTCACGATGAGGCCGACCTCGATGACGGTGACGGCGACGGCCAGGACGAGCGAGCCGAAGGGCTCGCCGACCCGGTGGGCGATCACCTCCGCGTGGTGCACGGCGGCGAGGACGGCGGCGACGAGGCAGAGCGCCACGAGGACCACGGCGAGGGCCGGTAGATCACGTCCCCACGCGAGGACCAGCGCAAGCAGCGCCACCACCGGCCCCCACGTGGTCCACTCCCGGGTCAACGCCTTGGTGCTCGAACTCATCATCTTCTTCCTGCCCTAGGGGGCGCGGTCCCCGTACCGCGGGGGCCGCGCCCGTTTCCGTCATTCTTCTGCGTCGGCCAGACCGTGCTCGTACGCCGCGAGGGTGTCGATGAACATCCGCCGTTCGGCCGGTCCCAGGGGGGCGAGGGCGGCTCGCCAGGCGCCGGCGCCGCGGCCGATCCAGCCGTCGATGGCCGCCCTGCGCTCCTGGGTGATCGAAACGATCTTCCTCCTGCGGTCGGCGGGGTCCTCGTGCCTCTCCAGGACCCCCTTCTTCGCCAGGTCCCCGACCATCAGGCTGACCGTGGTGGGGGCGACCTCCAGCCGCGCGGCCAGTTCGTTGACGCTCTGGGGGCCGTCGAAGAGGAGATAGGCGAGCAGGGACAGGTGACGGGGCGCCAGCGTCAGCGACGCCAGCTCCTCCGGCACCTTGACGCGCTTGGCCCGCCCCACCATGCGGGGCATGAGCAGCAGCAGCGTGCGCACGGCGTCGTCGACGTCCGGTCCGGCGGTCCCGCTCCCCTCGCGCTCGGTCGACACCCTCACTCCTCCGGTTTGGATTTGCTTTCAAAGCAAATAGATCTGTCGTGATCGATGCTACCGGAGGGCCCGGTCGCGGCCGCGTCGCAAGAGCGGGCCGGAGGAGTCACGGGCGCACGGGGGCCGGGCGGGTCAGTCCTCCAGGGGGCGGGTCGCCGGGCCCTGGAGGACCGTGCCGTCCGCCGCGAAACGGGACCCGTGGCAGGGGCACTCCCAGGTGTTCTCGGCCTGGTTGAAGCCCAGTTCGCAGCCCATGTGGGTGCAGCGGCGGCGACGGGGGCCGAAGCCCGCCGCGTAATGGCGGGCCACCCCGGCCTGGTGCCGCGCCACGCCGGGGTACTCGCGCAGGGGCAGGTGCCGGCGCGGGTCGACGAGTCCGGCCCACCCGGGGAGCGGAGCGTCCGTCAGACGGGCGGTGAGGAGCCGGCCGGCGGCCACCCCGTTGCTGAGGCCCCAGCCGCCGAACCCGGTGGCGACGTGGACTCCCCCGGCGCCGGAGCCCGTCGGGCCCACGCAGGGCAGCCCGTCGGCCGTGTGGACGTCCTGCGCCGCCCACCGCCGGACGTCCGTCGCCTCCGCGAACCCCGGCAGACGGGACGACGCCCACGCCTCCAGCCTCCCGAACCGGTGCCGCACGCCGCCGGCGCCCGGTTCGAACGACTCGCCCGCCACGATCAGCAGCCTCCGGCCCCCGTCCGCCGGAGCGGTCCGCACGGAGCGGGTGCCGCCCTCGGGCGTCAGGTACATCCCGTACGGGGCGTGCCGTTCCTCGACGACCGCGGCGACCACGAGCTCCCGGCGCACCGAGAGCCGCAGCAGCAGGGCAGGGGGGCAGCGCAGCGGGAAGTTCGTGGCGAGGACGACGTCGTGGGCGCGGACGGTGGCCCCGCCCTCGGTCGTCACGCCGGGGTCGGGCCCCTCCCGGACCTCGGTGACCCGGGTGTCCTCGTGGATCCGCACGCCGCGCGCGGCCAGGTCCTCGGCCAGGGCGAGCAGGAAGCGGCGCGGATGGAACTGGAGCTGGTCGTCCACCCGCACGGCCGCCGCCACCGGGTAGGGAAGCCCGGTCTCGGTCACCGCGGAGGCACGCAGCCCGGCCGCCGCGGCGGCCGCCGCCTCCGCGCGGACCCGCCCCGCGGTCCGCCGGTCGAGCGCGTACGTGTACGCCGGCCGGTGCTCGATCCAGGCGTCGGCGCCGAGCTCCGCGCAGATCCGCACCACCTCGTCGAGGGCGTCCCGCTGGGCCCCGGCGTACCGGGCCGCCGCCTCCGCGCCGTGCTCCCGGCGCAGGCGGTCGTAGCACAGGCCGTGCAGGGCGGTCAGTTTGCCGGTGGTGTGGCCGGTGACCCCCGCCGCGATCCGGCCGGCCTCCAGCACCACCACCCGGCACCCGGCCAGGGCCAGTCCGCGGGCGGTGCACAGACCGGCGATCCCCGCGCCCACGACGACCACGTCGGCGTCGAGGTCGCGGGTGAGGGGCGGACGGGGGGTGCCGGGCGGTGCCGACTCCATCCAGTACGAGCTGTCGTGTCCGGGCATGACGCTTCCTTTCCGCGGTTCCCTCCGCGGTCGGTCCCCTCCGCGACTACCCCGCCCCGCCCGGGTGACCCCTCCGGGCCGGACGGCGGGCGGACGGCACCGACCGGCCGCACAGTGGAGGCATGCGGCTGAGGACGAGCGATCCGGAACGGCCCGGCTGGCGGCGGGTCCGCCACGGGCGCGGCTTCCGCTACCTCGACGCCCACGGCGACCCGCTCGGGGCCGGGGACCGGGCCCGGGCCGTCGCCCTGGCGATCCCGCCGGCGTGGCGGGACGTCTGGATCTGCCCCTGGCCGGGCGGCCACCTCCAGGCGGTCGGCACGGACGCGGCGGGCCGGCGGCAGTACCTGTACCACGAGGAGTTCCGGCGTCGGCGGGAGGCCGCGAAACACGCCCACGTGCGGCGGGCCGCCCGGCGCCTCCCCCGGCTGCGGCGCGCCGTCGCCCGCGACCTGGCCCTGCGCGGACTGTGCAGGGACCGGGTGCTCGCCTGCGCGGCGCGCCTGGTCGACCTGGGCTTCTTCCGCGTCGGCGGCGAACGCTACGCGCGCGAGAACGGCTCGTACGGCCTCACCACCCTGCTGCGCGAGCACGCCCGCTGCGAAGGCGGCGAGGTGTGCCTGAGCTACCCGGGGAAGACCGGCCGCCGGCAGGCCCGCGCCCTCGTCGACGAGGAGGCGTACCGGGTGGTGCGCGCGCTGCTGCGGCGGGGCGGCGGCGGACCCCGGCTGTTCGCGTACTGGGAGGGGAACGCCTGGCACGACGTCCGCGCCGACGACCTGAACGCCTATCTGCGGGACCGCGCGGGGGGCGACCTCACCGCCAAGGACTTCCGCACCTGGCACGCCACGGTCCTCGCCGCCGTCGCCCTCGCGGTCTCCCGGCCGGTGGCCGACCGGTCGCGGACGGCACGGTCGAAGGCGGTGCGGCGGGCGGTCCGCGAGGTCAGCGACTACCTCGGGAACACGCCTGCGGTGTGCCGCGCCTCCTACATCGACCCGCTCGTGGTCGAGCGCTTCGAGGAGGGCGTGACGATCGCCTCCGCCCTGGAAGGGCTCGGCGAGGACGGCGGCCTGGGCCACCCCGCCACCCGCGGCCCGGTGGAACGCGCCGTGCTGCGCCTGCTGGAGTCCTGAGGAGCCGGCGCGCCCCGACGGAGCGCGCCCCGGTCACTCGTCGGCGCTCGGGACGGCCAGCGGGTCCTCCGGTGCCTTCTTGCGGGCCTCCTCCATCCGCGCGCCGAGTTCGCGCAGCCGGTTGCGGCCCATGGCCTTGCGGACCTCGGGGAACCAGTCCTGTTCCTCCTCCTCGACGTGGTGGCGCACGTTCTCCATGAGGACGGTCATCTTCGCGTCGAACCGCTCGTCCGAGGGGTCGGTCTTCTGCAGCTCGGACAGCATCCACACCACGGCGTGGTGCTCCTCGACGCTTTCGAGGACGTGGTCCGTGGTGTCGGGAGCGGCCTCGCGGGCCGCCGGGTAGAAGATCTGCTCCTCGATCCAGGCGTGCGCGGTGAGTTCCCTGATCACCTCGTCGACGATCTCCCGCTTGCGGTCCCGCGCGTCGTCACCGGCCCGCTCGAACTCCTTGAAGAGCTTCTCCACGGTCTTGTGGTCCTCGCGCAGCAGCACGATCCCGTCCATCACGGCTCCCTCCGGTCGCGGTCGGCCGTCCGCCGCCGGTCGGCCGGACGGTCCGTCCCGCATCTGCCCCGTCCGGGAACCTCCAATCGGGGCCGTACCCCGTCCGGGTGAAGGACGGGTCACAGGGGGCGCTCGTGGCCCTCCCAGTACGGGTCGCGCAGCCGGCGCTTGTAGAGCTTGCCGTTGGGGTCGCGGGGCATCACGGCGACGAAGTCGAGGGACTTCGGGCGCTTGAAGCCCGCCAGGCGGTCGGCGCAGTGGGCCAGGATCGCCTCGGCGAGCGCCGGCCCCTCCGCGTGCCCCTCGGCGGCCTCGACGACCGCCTTCACCTCCTCGCCCCAGTCGGCGTGCGGGACGCCGAAGACGGCGGCGTCGGCGACGGCGGGATGGGAGAGGAGCGCGGCCTCGATCTCGGCGGGGTAGATGTTGACCCCGCCGGAGATGATCATGTCGATCTTGCGGTCGCGGAGGTAGAGGTAGCCGTCCTCGTCGAGGTGGCCGAGGTCGCCGACGGTGAAGAAGTCGCCGACGCGGCTCTTCGCCGTCTTCGCCTCGTCCTTGTGGTATTGGAAGCCGCCGGTGTTCATCTTCATGTAGACGGTGCCGAGTTCACCGGGCGGCAGCGGGCGGCCGTCGTCGTCGAGGACGGCGAGTTCGCTGATCGGCCAGGCGCGGCCGACCGTGCCGGGGCGCTTCAGCCACTCCTCCGCCGTCGCGAAGGCCCCGCCGCCCTCGCTGGCCGCGTAGTACTCCTCCACGCACCCGCCCCACCAGCCGATCATCGCCCGCTTGACGTGCTCGGGGCAGGGCGCGGCGCCGTGCACGGCGTGCCGCATCGAGCTCACGTCGTACCGCTCCCGGATCTCCTCGGGGAGGGCGAGGAGCCGGTGGAACTGGGTGGGGACCATGTGGGTGTGAGTGCAGGCGTACGCGTCGATCAGCCGCAGCATCTCCTCCGGCGCCCACTTGTCCATGAGGACCAGCGGGTGCCCGATGTGCAGGGACGCGGCGGCGAACTGGAGGACGGCCGTGTGGTAGAGCGGCGAGCAGACCAGGTGCACGTTGCCGTCGAAGGGCCGGATGCCGAAGATGCCGAGGAAGCCGCCGAGGTGGGACTCCTCGGGGAGGCGGCCGGGCAGCGGGCGGCGGATGCCCCGGGGGCGGCCGGTGGTGCCCGAGGTGTAGTTCATGACCCAGCCGAGCGTCCGCTCCCCGGGTGCCGACTCCGGCTGCCCGTCGAGGAGTTCGGCGTACGGGCGGAAGCCGGGGACCGTGCCGACGGCGTAGCGGCGGCTCGGCGCAAGCCCGGCCTCGTCGGCGGCGGCGACGGCCGCCTCCGCGAAGCGTTCGTGCGCGACGAGCACCTTGGCGCCGGAGTCGGCGACGATCCAGGCGATCTCCGCGCCCACGAAGTGGTGGTTGACCGGGACGAGGTAGAACCCGGCCTGGGTGGCGGCGAGATGGGCGGTGAAGAACTCGACGCCGTTGGGCAGGACGACGGCGAAGGCGTCGCCGCGCTCCAGACCGGCCGCGCGCAGGCCGTGGACCATGCGGTTCGCGGCGGCGAGCAGCCGGCCGGCCGACCACTCCTCGCCGTCCGGCGCCACCAGCGCCGTGCGGTCCGGGTCGGCGGCGGCCTGGGCCCAGAAACCCCGGGGGGCGACGGTGTTCACGCCTGCTCCCTCCCCGCGATCCGGTTGATCCGGTCCACGGCCCTCTCGAAGCCCCGGGTCAGCTCGTCGACGACCTGCCGGACGCTGCGCTCGGAGTTCATCCGGCCGACGATCTGCCCGACCGGGGTGCCGAGCAGCGGGTCCACCTCGTGCTTCTGGATCCGGGAGACTGCCTCCGCGACCAGCAGGCCCTGGAGCGGCATGGGCAGCGGCCCCGGCCCCGCCGGGTCGTCCCAGGCGTCGGTCCACTCGGTGCGGAGCTGGCGGGCCGGCTTGCCGGTCAGCGCGCGGGACCGGACGGTGTCGCCGGAACCGGCCGCGAGCAGCTTCTCGGTGAGGGCGCGCGAGTGGAGCTCGGCCTCCGTGGTGGTGAGCCAGATCGAGCCGAGCCACACGCCCTGGGCGCCGAGCGCCAGCCCGGCGGCGATCTGTTCGCCGCTGCCGATGCCGCCGGCGGCGAGCACCGGGAGGGGGGAGACGGCGTCCACGACGTCCGGGGTGAGGACCATGGAGGCGATCTCGCCGGTGTGGCCGCCCGCCTCGTACCCCTGGGCCACGACCACGTCGATGCCCGCCTCGGCGTGCCGGCGGGCGTGCCGGGCGCTGCCCGCGAGCGCGGCGACGAGCACGCCGTGCTCGTGCGCGCGGGCGACGACGTCCGGCGGCGGGGACCCGAGGGCGTTGGCCAGCAGCTTGATGGGGTAGTCGAAGGCCACGTCGAGCTGGCTGCGGGCGACCTCCTCCATCCAGCCGGTGATCCGCCACCCCGACGCCTCGCCCTCGGCGAGTTCCGGCACATCGTGCTTGGCGAGGACCGACCGGACGTACTCCCGGTGTCCCGCCGGGATCATCGCCTCGACGTCCGCCTCGGTGACGCCCTCGACCTTCTTGGCGGGCATGACGACGTCGAGGCCGTAGGGCCGCCCGTCGGTGTGCTCCTGCATCCAGTCGAGATCGCGGGCGAGGTCGTCCGGGGCGGTGTAGCGGACCGCGCCCAGCACCCCGAAACAGCCGGCCCTGCTGAGGGCGGCGGCGACCGCGGGGAAGGGCGTGAAGCCGAAGATGGCGTGCTCGATCCCCAGTGTGCGACTCAGCTCCGTCTCCATGGGCCGCAGGATGCCGCAGCCGCGCGACGGAGGGAAGAGGTTTTCTGATGGATCGTCAGATTGTTTGGGCTCGGTGGAGGGAGGGGCGGCGGGGAGGGCGGGAGAAAGTGGAGGAGAGTGGGGGGCGCCTACGGCGACGGGGTCCGAGGCCGGGAGACGGGTGGATGGGCGTGGCGAGGGCGGAAAGGGCCGGCGGGACGGGGGACGGCGCTCCGGGGGCGGGGGGCGGCGCCCAGGGGGCGGGGGACGGCGCTCCGGGGGCGGGCGCCGCGGGCGGGGCCGGGGAGTTGCGGTGGGGTACGGCCGAGGAGGCGGGGCTGTCGGGGCGGGAGCTGGAGGGGATGGCCGCCGACGTGCGCGGCTTCCTCGGGCCCTCCCCCGTGCACCCGTGGTGCGCGGGGGCCGTCCTGCTGGCCGGGCGGGGCGGGACGGTGGCGCTGCACCGGGCGATGGGCTGGGCGGTCCGCTGGGCGGCGTACGACGGGGCGACCGACACGGCGGTCGGACTCCCGCCGGAGCTGCGGGTCCCGATGACCCCGGACACGGTCTTCGACGTGGCCTCGCTCACCAAGCTCTTCACCGCCCTGCTGGCCGTGCGGCAGGTCGAGCGGGGCACGCTGGAGCTGGACCGGCGGGTCGCCGCGTACCTGCCGGATTTCGGCCGGGCGGGGAAGGCGGGCATCACGGTCCGGCAGCTGCTCGCCCACACCTCGGGACTGCGGGCGGAGCTGCCGCTGTACGGGGCGCCGGACCGGGAGGGGCGGCTGCGGATGCTGTGGGAGGAGGCGCCGGAGGACCCGCCGGGCTCGGTCTACCGCTACTCGGACCTCAACATGATCGCGCTGCACCTGCTCCTGGAACGGATCACCGGTCACGGTCTGGATATTCTGCTCCACGACGAGATCACCGCTCCGCTCGGGATGCACCGCACGCGGTTCGTCCCCCCGCTCTCGTGGCGGGCGGAGACGGCGGCGACCGAGGACGCCCGCCGGCCCTGGGCACGGCTCGACCGGGGCATGGTCCGGGGCGAGGTCCACGACGAGAACGCGTACGCGATGGGCGGCGTCGCGGGCCACGCCGGGATCTTCTCCCGCGCCCGCGACCTCGCGGTCCTGGCCCGCACGCTCCTGAACGGCGGCGCGTACGGCTCCACCCGCGTCCTCTCACCCGCCTCCGTGGACCTCCTCCTCACCGACGTCAACGCGGCCTTCCCCGGCCACGCCCACGGCCTCGGCTTCGAGCTGGACCAGCGCTGGTACATGGGCGCCCTTTCCGGGCCGCGCACCGCCGGACACACCGGCTTCACCGGCACCAGCCTGGTCCTCGACCCGGAAGCCGACGCGTTCCTCGTCCTCCTCGCGAACTCCGTGCACCCCGTCCGCACCTGGCGCTCCGGATCGGCCCCCCGCGCGGCCGCCGCCGACCGCCTCGCGCGGGCGATCCCGGTGCGTCCCCCGGCGGGCACGGGGCCCACGGCCTGGTTCTCGGGCATGAAGGCCCCCGACGGCGCCACCCTCACCCTCCCGGCGACGGGCCCCGACGCCGCCCGCCTCGACTGCCTCCTGTGGTGGGACACCGTCCCTGCCACCGACCCCCTCGTCCTGGAGGCCGCGGCCGACGGCACGGACTGGCGCCCCGTGCCCTTCCGCACCGCCCCGTTCGACGGGCCCGGCGAGGAACGCGACCACCCGGACGGCACGGCCACCGGTTGGTCCGGCCGGCGCTGGCACCGGCTCACCGCCGCCCTCCCGCCCGCGCCCGCCCCCTCCGGCCGGCTCCGCCTCCGCTTCCGCTACGCCACCGCCGCCCGCCTCGTCGGACGCGGGGTGTACGTGACCGGGCTCCGGGTCCTGGACGGCGCGGGCCGGGCGCTCTTCGACGAGACCCGGCCCCGGGACGCCGCCCGCGTCGCCCCGGCCGGCTGGCACCGCTCGGCGGACTGAGCCCGGGGCCCGCCGGAGCGAGCCGGGGGCCACCGGACCGGCTACGCCCCGGGCGGGCCCGCGACGCCCACGCACGCCTCGTTGCCCTCGGGGTCGGCGAGGACCCAGTTCGAGGGCGCGTCGGCGTCGTTCACGATCCGGCCGCCGGCGGCGAGCGCCGCCGCGATCCGCGCCCCCGCCTCGTCGTACGGCACCCAGACGTCGACGTGAACCCGGTTGCGCCCGCCCCTCGGCTCGTCCATCCGCTGGAAGTAGAAGGGCGCGCCCCGGCGCAGCGGGTCGATCAGGTCCTCGTCGCTGCCCGCGCGGTTCTCGTACCCGAGCAGCGCCCGCCAGAACGGCAGCACCGCCGGCAGCTCCAGCGCGTCCAGCGTCACCTGCACCGTCCGGACGCCGGACGGGTCGGCGGCCAGACCGTGCGCGCGGGCCAGCTCCGAGATCCGGCGGGCGAGCTCCAAGTGCCGCGTGGTCAGGCCGTAGTAGTCCTCGGTGACGCTGACGAGCCGGACGAGAACGCCACCGGGCCGCAGGTCGACGTCCGGGCCGTCGCCGGAGCCGTCACCGGCGCCGTCGGCCGGAACGTCGGCGAGCGCTCCCACGAACGCGGCCCCGGCCGCGAAGGTCTCCGTACGGAAGAAGGCGCAGGCGCCCTCCCCCACGACCCTCCAGTCCTCCAGCCCTGACGTCTCGTGGAACCGCAGCGGCCTGATGTTCTCGGTCTGTCCTGTCTCGATCATGGAGGCCACCCTAGGGGCGGGGCGAGGCATCGCCGCGTGCGCCCCTGCCGGGACCCCATGGCCCCGGTCCCTGGCGGAAACCCCGTCCGGCAGCGGGCCGGACAGCAGCCGTGACGAAGGGGACGACTCCGGGTCAGCCCTTTCCGGCGGCTCCGTCTCCACGCCGTCCACGCCGTCCACGCCGTCCACGGAGCCTTCGGAGTCCCCGGTGTTCTCGGTACGGGTACGGGTGCCGGGCCGGGGTCCGAGGTCCGAGGTCCTAGAGGGTTCCCGTTCCCGCGCTCGGGGCCGCCTCCGTGCGGAGGGCCGCGAGGACGGGGCGGATGAGGGGGTGGTCCTCGGCGCCGCGGCGGACGGCGGCGAAGACGCGGCGGGTGGGCACGACGCCCTCGACGGGGCGGATCCCGACGTCCCTGAGGTCCATGCCGCGCAGGGCCGAGCGCGGGACCAGGGCCACGCCGGCGCCGGCGGCGGCGAGCGCGACGACCGCCCGGAAATCGTCGGAGACGTGCTCGAAGAGAGGCGCGAAACCGGCGTACTCGCAGGCCAGGACGGTCACGTCATGACAGGGGTTGCCCGCGGACTGGCCGATCCAGGCGTCCTTGGCGAGGTCCGCCAGTACGACCCGCTCGCCGCCGCCCAGCGCATGGCCCGGCGGGAGCACCACGTCGAAGGGCTCCGCGTACAGCGGGACCCGGGTGAGCCGGTCGTCGTCCTCGGCGGGCGCCCCCCGGTACTCGACGGCCACGGCCACGTCCACCTGCCGGTCCAGCACCATCAGCAGGCTCTCGTCGCCCTCGGCGTCCCGCACCCGGACCCGGATGCCGGGCGAGGTGCCCGCGAGCGCCGCGATCGCGGGCGCCACGACCAGACCGATGCCGGTGGCGAACGCCGCCACCGTCACGGTCCCCGCCTCCCCCGAACCGTAAGCGGCGAGCTCCGCCTCCGCCCGCTCCAACTGCGCCAGCACCGCGTTGGCGTGCCCCAGCAGGATCTCGCCCGCCGGCGTCAGCCTGGCGCCCCGCGCACTGCGGTCCACCAGCCGGTGCCCCGTCTCCTGCTCCAGGGCGGCGAGCTGCTGCGAGACGGCGGAAGGGGTGAGGTACAGCGCGGCGGCCGCCGCCGTGACCGTGCGGTGGTCGGCCACCGCACGGAGGATGTGCAACCGCCGTGCTTCGATCATGTGCCCAGTCTCCCAGGCCGCGGGCAGCGCTCACGCCCACGGCCGGGAGGCTCTGGATCCGATATCCAGGATTCTGGATCCAAGATCTCGTTTCCTGAATGCTGGATCTCGGATCTCGGATCTCGGATCTCGGATCTCGGATCTCGAATCCAAAAACTTGGATCCGGAATCCTGAAGGCCGGGGGCCGGATCCTGGAGGTCGGATCCAGGAGACCGGATCCCGGATCCCGGATTCAGCCGCGCAGCTCGGCGCGGGCCGCCACGAACGCGTCCACCGCGCGGTTCACGTCCTCCGTGGAGTGGGCGGCCGAGAGCTGGACGCGGATGCGGGCCTGGCCCTGCGGGACGACCGGGTACGAGAAGCCGATCACGTACACGCCGCGCTCCAGGAGCAGCTCGGCCATCTTTCCGGCCTCGGCGGCGTCGCCGATCATGACGGGGGCGATGGCGTGGTCGCCGGGGAGGATGTCGAAGCCCTCCTCGGTCATGCGGCGGCGGAAGAGCGCGGTGTTGGCGTTGAGCTTGTCGCGCAGGTCGCCGGCGGACTCCAGGAGGTCGAGGACCTTGAGGGAGGCGGCGGCGATGACCGGGGCGAGGGTGTTGGAGAAGAGGTACGGGCGGGAGCGCTGGCGCAGCAGGGCGACGATCTCGGCGCGGGCGGCGACGTAGCCGCCGGAGGCACCGCCGAGGGCCTTGCCGAGGGTGCCGGTGATGATGTCGACGCGGTCCATGACGCCGTGGAGCTCGGGGGTGCCGCGGCCGCCGGCGCCGACGAAGCCGACGGCGTGCGAGTCGTCGACCATGACCATGGCGTCGTAGCGCTCGGCCAGGTCGCAGATGTCGGCGAGGGGGGCGACGTAACCGTCCATGGAGAAGACGCCGTCGGTGACGATCAGCTTGCGCCGGGCGCCGCCCTCGGTGGCTTCCTTGAGCTGCTGCTCCAGGTCGGCCATGTCGCGGTTGGCGTAGCGGAAGCGGCGGGCCTTGGAGAGGCGGATGCCGTCGATGATGGAGGCGTGGTTGAGGGCGTCGGAGATGACCGCGTCCTCGGCGCCGAGGACGGTCTCGAAGACGCCGCCGTTGGCGTCGAAGCAGGAGGAGTAGAGGATCGTGTCCTCCTGGCCGAGGAAGGCCGAGAGGCGGGCCTCCAGCTCCTTGTGCACCTCCTGCGTGCCGCAGATGAAGCGGACGGAGGCCATGCCGTAGCCCCAGCGGTCGAGGGCCGCATGGGCGGCGGCGACGACGTCGGGGTGGTCGGCGAGGCCGAGGTAGTTGTTGGCGCAGAAGTTGAGGACCTCGCCGGGACGGCCGCCGGCCGTGACCTCGACGGTCGCGGACTGGGGGGTGCCGATGACCCGCTCGGGCTTGTGCAGGCCGGCCGCCCGGATCTCGTCGAGGGTGGCGCGGATGTCGTCGCGTACGGAATCGAACATGGGTCAGGCTCCCGCAGTCCAGTCGAGGATGATCTTGCCGCTCTTGCCGGAGGCCGCGTCGTCGAAGGCGGCCTCGAAGTCGGTGTGGTCGTACCGGCCCGTGATGACCGGGGACAGGTCGAGCCCGCCCTCCAGGAGGACGGACATGGCGTACCAGGTCTCGAACATCTCGCGGCCGTAGATGCCCTTGACGGTGATCATTGAGGTGACGATCTTCGCCCAGTCGACGGCGAAGTCCTCGCTCGGCAGGCCGAGCATCGCGATCTTTCCGCCGTGGGTCATGTTGGCGATCATGTCGCGCATGGCGTGCGGGTTGCCGGACATCTCCAGGCCGACGTCGAAGCCCTCCTTCAGCCCGAGGGTGCGCTGACCGTCGGCGATGGTCTTCTCCGCCACGTTGAGGGCGAGCGAGACGCCGGTCTTGCGGGCCAGGTCGAGGCGCTCCTCGCTGACGTCGGTGATGACGACGTTGCGGGCTCCGGCGTGCTTGGCGACGGCGGCGGCCATGATGCCGATCGGGCCCGCGCCGGTGACGAGGACGTCCTCGCCGACCAGGGGGAAGGAGAGGGCGGTGTGGACGGCGTTGCCGAACGGGTCGAAGATCGCGGCGACGTCGAGGTCGACCGGGACGCGGTGCACCCACACGTTGGAGGCGGGCAGCGCCACGTACTCGGCGAAGGCGCCGTCGCGGCCGACGCCGAGGCCGACGGTGGCGCGGCAGAGGTGGCGGCGGCCGGCGAGACAGTTGCGGCACTTGCCGCAGACGAGGTGGCCCTCGCCGCTGACGAGGTCGCCGACGGCGATGTCGGAGACGTCACGGCCGACGGAGACGACCTCGCCGACGAACTCGTGACCGATGGTCATCGGCGTGGTGATGGTCTTCTGCGCCCAGCCGTCCCAGGAGCGGATGTGCAGGTCGGTGCCGCAGATGCCGGTCCGCTTGACCTTGATCAGTACGTCCCCGGGGCCGGTCTCCGGCTCGGGCACGTCCGTGAGCCAGAGTCCCGGCTCCGCCTTCAGCTTGACCAATGCCTTCAATGCCACGGCTCCCGACGTGCGTGTCCTGTGATGTACGGGTCAGGGCACGCGCGCGTGCCCAAGATCCTCGGGGACGAATCTTCCGTACCGGGGGCTCGCGGTCCATCGAGGTTTTCTTAAGCGCGCTCGCAGTTCAGCTTCACGCCGGGGACGTCGTCGCTGTTCAGGAGGGTGTGCCAGGGGCGGCGGCGGTCACGAACGAGGCCGGAAGCCAACTCGTACGGACCAGTCCGATGGGCCCCGCGACGGCGACGGCCGCGGCGTGTCCGGCGGCGGTGGGGACCTCCTGGACGTCCCAGCCCTCGGGGAGGGCGGAGGGGTCGCGCTCACCGAGGTAGTCCTTGTCGAGGGAGCGGGCCATGCCGATGCCGATGCCCTTGAGGTAGGCCTCCTTGCGGCACCAGATGCGGGCGAACACCTCGGGGGCGTGTCCCGCCTCGGCGATCTCGGCGCGTTCCCGGGAGTGGAGGGCGCCGGTCACCTCGCGGACGGTGGTGGCCTGGGGGAAGGTCTCGACGTCCACGCCGACCGGCCGGTCGGCGATGCCGATGAGGACGACGTCGCCACTGTGGGAGAGGGAGAAGTGCGGGGCGCCGGGAGGGCCGTCGAGGGCGGGGCGGCCGTGGAGGGCGCCGCAGCCGGGGCAGGGTTCCCTGCGGTACGCGACCGCGGCGGGCGCGAGGCCCAGGCGGTCGGCCAGGAGGCGGCGCAGGGCGACGTGGCCGACGCCGTACCGCAGCCGGTCCACCGCGCGCAGCGGGTGGGCGAGCTGCTCGCGTTCCCCGGCGTCGAGTTCGGAGGCGTCGAGGTCCTCCTCGGCGAGGTCGTCCACCCTGAGCTGCCACAGGTCGACGTCGATCCGGCCGGGAGCGGGCGTGCGGGGCTCGGGGTCCGGGCCACCGGGGCGGTCGATGATCATCTCGCCATTAAATCAGCGCGCCTGTGGGACGGTTCAGGCCGAGCCGGGGACGGCGGCCTCCCCGGGTCCGCCGCGGCGGACGGCGTCGGCCTCGGTGTGGCGGCCGAGGCGGTCGAGGCAGTGGGTGAGGTCGGCGAGGGCGGCGAGCGTGTCCGGGTGCAGCGGGCCGAGGGTCCGGCCGCGGGCCTCGGCGAGCGAACGGAAGGGCGCGAGGGCCTCCTCCCAGCGGCCGAGGCGGCCGAGGAGGGCGGCGGCCTCGCGGCGGCTGCGGAGGGTGTCGGGGTGGTCCTGGCCGAGGACCCTGCGGCGGGCGGCGTGCACGGCCTGGGCGGTGTCGAGGGCCTCCTGCCAGCGGCCGAGCCGGGCGAGGTGGACGACGAGCGCGTGCCGGACGCGCAGGGTCTCCGGGGCGTCGGCGCCCTGGGTGCGGGTGCGGACGGCGACGAGATCCCGGCAGACGGCGAGCGCGTCGGCGGCCCGCCCGAGCCGGCCGAGGCAGGCACTGGTCTCGTAGCGGGCGGTGAGGGTGTCCGGGTGGTCCGGGCCGAGGGAGGCGGCCCGGCCCTCGGCCACCGCGCGGTACTGGTCGAGGGCCTCCTCGGCGCGGCCCAGCCGGCCCAGGGTGTGGGCGAGTTCGTGACGGGTGACGAGGGTGTCGGGGTGGTCGGCGCCGAGCAGCCGGGTCCGGGTGTCGGCGACCGCCAGGGCCGTACGGTACGACTCCTCCAGCCGGCCGAGGCGGGCGAGGGTGTACGCGAGGTTGTGGCGGCAGCGCAGGGTGTCGGGGTGCTCGGGGCCCGCGGTGCGCTCGCGGACGGCGAGGACGTCGGCGTACAGCGCGTGGGCCTCCGCGTGCCGGCCGAGCCGCCCCAGGGTGTAGGCGCGCTCCTGGCGGGCGGCCAGGGTGTCGGGGTGCTCCGGCCCGAGGACCCGGCCCCGGACCTCGGCGACGCGCTCGAACGCCTCCAGGGCCTCGGCCGTGCGCCCGAGCCGGCCCAGGGCGAAGGCGGTCTCGTACGCGCTGGTCAGGGTGTCGGGGTGGTCGGGCCCGAGGACCCGGCTCCGGTCGGCGGCGACGGAACGGTGCAGCTGCTCGGCCTCGTCCCAGCGGCTGAGCCGGCCGAGTCCGAGGCCCGCGCGGTGACGGGCCGCGAGGACGGCGAGGAGTTCGGGCGTGGCGTCCGCCGCGGGGCGGGCGGGGCGGCCCGCGGCGTCCGGGCCCGCGGTGGTCCACTCGGTGGTGAGGACGGCCGCGGCCGGGTCGTGGCCGGTGACGGGCAGCTCGCCGGGCGCGGCGGGGCGCGGCCCGCCGGTGACGCCGCGGGCCCAGGCGGGTGCGGCGCCGGGGTCCCGCACCGGCCCGGCGCCGTCGTCGGTGGCCTGCGTCCCGCCGGGCGGGAAGTGCGGCAGGGGGCGGGTCCCCGCGCCGAGCGTGCGGCCGTCCACGATGCGGCGGCGCAGGTCGGAGGCGTCGCGCGGACGCTGGTCGGGCACCTTGGCGAGCAGGTCGACGACGAGCCGGTCGAAGTAGTCGGGCAGCTCGGAGCGGTGGGTGCGCGGCGGGCTCGGGATCGTGTCCCGGTGGCCGACGAGCACCGCCCAGGAGTCGTCGAGGTCGAACGGCGGGGCCCCGGTGGCGAGTTCGTACAGGACGCAGCCGAGCGAGTACAGGTCGCTGCGGTGGTCGATGTCGCCGCCGCCGATCTGTTCCGGGGACATGTAGTGGGGGGTGCCCATGGCGATGCCGGTGCCGGTGAGCCGCGAGGTGAACCCCATGTCGGCGCCGAGGCGCGCTATCCCGAAGTCGCAGATCTTCACCGTGCCGTCGCTCAGCCGCATGATGTTGGCGGGCTTGAGGTCACGGTGCACGATCCCCATGCGATGGGTGTATTCGAGGGCGTCGGCGACCTGGTCGGCGATGTCGACGACCTCGTGGACGGGCAGCGGGTCCCGGGCGTTGGCGGTGAGGAGCTGGCTGAGGTTCTGCCCCTCAAGCAGTTCCATGACGAGGAAGAGCACGCCCTCGTACTCGCCGAAGTCGTGGACGACGGTGATGCCCCGGTGCTGGAGCGCGGCGGCGACCCTGGCCTCGCGGCGGAAGCGCTCGCGCACCACGGTCTGCACGCCCGCGTCCTGGTGCGGGCCGAGCGGTTTGAGGCACTTGACCGCCACCCCGCGGCCCAGCGCCTCGTCGGTGGCGCGCCACACCTCGCCCATGCCGCCGCGGCCGATGACCTCGTGCAGGCGGTAGCGCCCCTGGATCAGTCTGATGTCCCCCATCGTGTGCCGTCGCCCCCGTCGATTCCGTGCACGCTCTTCGGCCCGTCCAGTATGGCCGCAGGGTCGGACAGTGTGTACGGGTCGGGTCGGGTGTCGGGACCAAGCCGGTCCATGGCGCGCAGGATGTGGCGGGGCGGCAGCCGCCAGCGGAGCCCCGCGGGGACGCGGCGCAGCAGGCCCGCGGTGGCGGTGAGCCGCCGGGTGACGGCCTCGGCGGGCGGCACGGGCCGGCCGTAGAGCTCGTGGGCCCATTCCGGCAGGGTGTCGTACGCCAGCGAGCTGATCCGCCGCCACACGAGGGCCCTCCCGAGGACCAGCGCGGGCGGCACGGGCGGTCTGCGCAGGAAGTCCAGTACGGCGAGCGCGTCGTCCCCCGCGGCCAGCTCGCCCCGGACGGAGGCGAAGTACGCCGCGAGCCCGGCCTCGGTGGCCGGCACGGTCTCCGGGTCCAGCCCCACGAGCCGCGCGGAGGCCCGCTGCTCGTCCACGTACCGGTCGGCCGTCCGCCCGGTCAGCGGCAGCCCGGACCTGCGGGCGACGGAGACGTACGAGTCGATCTCGGCGCAGTGCACCCAGCGCAGCAGCTCCGGGTCGTCCACCCCGAGCAACCGGTGGACCCGCCGCACCCGGGCCCCCGCCTCCTCGGCGGCCTCCCGCGTCCCGTAGCTGAGCGTCCCGACGAAGCTCGCCGTCCGCATCAGCCGCCCCCAGGGGTCCTCCCTGAAAGTGCTGTTGATCATGACTCCGCGCACGGCGACGGGGTGCAGGGCCTGGAGGTACAGGGCCCGCACCCCGGCGATCCACATCACCGGGTCGCCGTGCAGCTGCCAGGTCACGGAACGGGGGCCGAAGAGACCGAGGTCGGCGTCCTGCCTCATGGGGTTCAGGCTACGCATGGAGGGCGGATAAGGGATCCCCTGTATCGGATCCAACATCCAGGACCTGGGGTACCAGGTGCGGGATCCGGAGCCAGGACATTGGATCCAGAGCATTGGATCCCGGATATCAGATCCAGGACATTGGATGCCGGATATCGGATCCAGGACATGGGATCTCGGGTGCCGGGTTCAGGACATTGGATTTCGGATGCCGGATTCCGGATGTGGGATCCGGTCATCCGATCTCCACCACTCGCGCCCACGACGGTGGCCCGTCCGGCACCGGATCCTCGTCCTCCCCGTCCTCGTCCGAGGCGGGTGGGCGGGGGAAGAGGCCGACGACGGTGCGGCAGGAGGGGGCGGTCTCGGGCCAGGGGGTCTGGCCGTCGGTGAAGACGACGAGGGCGTCGGGGCGGGGGGTGAGGCGGAGGGCGCGGGCGAAGCCGGCGCGGAGGTCGGTGCCGCCGCCTCCGACGAGGGGGATGTCGGCGTCGGCGCAGAGGCGGCGGGCGGTGTGGGCGGCGGCGTCGCAGGCGATGACGGTGACGAGGTCGCGGCGGCCGCCGAGGGCGCGGGTGAGGGCGGCGGTCTCCAGGAGGGCGCTGCCGAGTTCGGTGTCGGAGACGGAGCCGGAGGTGTCGACGACGACGGCGACGCGGGGAGGGGTGCGGCGGAGGCTGGGGAGGACGACGCTGGGGAGGGAGGCGGCCCGGCGGGCGGGGCGGCGGTAGGTGTAGTCCTCGCCGGTGCCCGCCGAGGAGACGGCGGCGCGGAGGGCCGCGCCGAGGAGTTCGCGCCAGGGCTGGGGTGGGTGGCAGACCTGTTCGGCCCAGCGCTGCCAGCCCGCGGGGGTGGTGCCGGGCAGGCCGGTGATGCCCTGGGCGACGCGGTGGACGACGGCTTCGCGTTCCTGGGGGCTGAGGCCGTCCGCGCCCTCGGGGCCGAGCTCCCACGCGCGGGCGCGGCCGTCGGCGCCGCTGCCGCAGTCGAGCCAGGCCATCTCGCGGGTGCGGGGGACGATGCGTACCGCGCGGAGGTAGTCCTCCATCAGCAGTCCCGTGTCCATCCGGATCATCCGGGGGTGGAGGACGCCGGCCGGGCGCGGGAGGCCGTCGCCGTAGATGTCGTCGTTGATCTCGAAGTCGCCGGCGATGTTGATGCGGAGGCGTTCGGCCTCGCCGTCCGCGGGGCCGAGGTCGCGGGCGACGCGGTCGCCCCTGCCGTGGTGGTCGCGGAGCAGGTGGGCGACCTCGTGGACCCAGACTCCGGCCAGTTCCCGCATCGGCGTCCGGTCGACGAAGGCCGGGGAGACGTACATGCGCCAGTGCCGGTCGACGCCCATGGTGGGGACGCGGCGCGAGGGCACGACCCGGAGGGCGAAGAGGGCGGTGGCCAGGTAGGGGCGGACGCGGACGGCGTAGAGCCGGGCCGCGTACAGCTTGTCGTGGTCAAGGGCCTGTTCGGCCGGGGCCTCGGGGGCGGTGGGGCCGACGGGAGCGGCGGGAGTACCGGGAGCGGCAGGGCCAGCGGGGGTGTTCATCGGCGTCCCCGGGTCGGGGCGGGGCGGACCGCGCGGCGGGAGAGGTCCACGGCTCCGGCGAGGCGTTCGATGGCGGCGGGGACGTTCCAGTCGTCGCGGCGGAGGGCGGCGAGCGTGGTGGCGGGGACGACGACGAGGTCCGGCGGGCCGGTCTCGGCGGCGCGGGCGAGGAGGGTCCAGGCGGCGTCCCAGCGGTCGCGGGCGGGGCGTTCGCGGACGGCGGCCACGACGCCTTCGAGGGCGGCCTGGCGGCGGTCGCCGCGCTCGGGGAGCGGCGCGCCGGCCGGGTCGGCGAGCAGGTCCTCCGGGTCGGGGAGGTCCATCCGGTCGAGCCAGGCGAGGAGTTCGAATCCCGGCCCGTCCCCCACGGTCCCCCGGACCAGCAGGGAGAGGACCTCGCGGGAGGAACCGGCGGCGGTCGCGAAGGCGACCAGACGCAGGGCCATGTCCCAGCTGCGGGGCGAGGGCCAGGGCCCGCCCCTGCGGGTCTCGTCGGCCGGCAGCCGGTGGACGAGCGGCGGCCGGGCGTCGAGGAGTCCGCAGACCGCACGCCGCGCGTGCTCCACCGCCCCGGGCAGCCGCAGCGGGTCGAGGCCGGGCAGGACGGCGCGGGGCCAGGTGCCGCCGAGGCCCCGGACGACGACCTCGTGCGCGTGGGTCCACCGGAGGTGGACGAACCGGTTGGCGAGCGGGGCGCTCAGCTCCCAGCCGTCCGCGGCCGAGGCGCGGGGGTTGGCGGCGGCCACGATCCGCACCCCGGGCGGCAGGGTGAGGGTGCCGACCCTGCGTTCCAGGACGAGCCGCAGGAGGGCCGCCTGGACGGCGGGCGGCGCGGTGGACAGCTCGTCGAGGAACAGCAGGCCCCTGCCGTCCCGGACCAGGCGGACGGCCCAGTCGGGCGGCGCCATCGTCACCCCGCGCGCGGCCGGGTCGTCGCCGAGGACGGGCAGTCCGGAGAAGTCCGTGGGTTCGTGGACGCTGGCGATGACGGTGGTGAGCGGCAGGTCCAGTTCCTCGGCGAGCCGGGTGAGGGCCGCGGTCTTGCCGATGCCGGGCTCGCCCCAGAGGAGGACGGGCAGGTCGGCGGCGACCGCCAGGGTCAGCGCCTCCAGCTGGTCGTCGGCGCGGGGTTCGGTGCGGGTGTCGCCGAGCAGGGCGAGGAGGTCGGCGGCGACGGCGAGCGGGGCGGGCGCCGGGGCTGCGGGGGATGCGGGAGGGGTGGGGACCGCGAGGGGAGTGGTGGGTGCGGGGCGGGCGGGGGCGTGGGTGCGCATGGGTGATCACCTGGGGTGGGTGCGGGCGTGCCGGGGCACGGAGACGGGTGGGGAAGGACCGGCGGGAAGGCGTGCCGGAACGACGGACCAGCGGATCCCGCGGACCAGGAGGTCCGGCGGATCAGGAGGTCCGAGGGGTCAGGAGGTCCGGACGGGGCAACCGGGCCGGACAGGGCAGGTCAGCTGGGCAGGGCGTGGCGCGGGTGGGCGCGGTGGGCGAGGCGGCGGCGGGCCGCGCGGGCGGCGAACCTGCGGCTGCGGGACGGTCTGGGGCGACCGGGGGCCGGGACGGACCTGGTCCCGGCCCCGGACACGGACGCGGGTGTGGGCGTGGACGGGGACGGGGACGGGGGTTCGGGGACGTCGCCGGGGCCCGTGGCGCGCAGGCCCGCCCGGTAGAGCCCGTGGAGGACCTTGCGTTCGGCGGCGCGTTCCAGGGCCTCGCGGAGCGGGCCGTCCCGCAGGGCGGCGGCGGGGCCGAGCAGGGCCTCGACGACGGCGAGCGCGCCGGCCGCGTCGCCGTGGGCGAGGCGTTCGCGCACCCCGTCGAGGCAGTCGGGCCTGCGGTGGGCCTCGTCGATCACCCGGAGGCAGGGCAGGGGCGTCCCCGAGAGGGCGACGAGGAGTTCCTCCCGGCGGAGTTCGGCCGGGTCGTGGTCGAGCGCCGCGAGGACGCCGTCGACGAGCCCGATGCGGTGCCGGTTCCCCCGGCACTCCACGAACCACGCCCGGTCCGCCCCCGCCCTCTCCCTCGCCGGGCGCGCGTCCGGTCCGGGCCGGTGGCCGGGCACGAGCGCCGCCGCGACGAGCGGGTGCAGGTCGCCGGGGGCGATCAGGCCGGCGCGGAGCAGCGCGAGGTCCGGCGGCGTCCAGGTGGCCGCGTCGGGGAGCAGCGGCGGACCGGCGTCACGGCGATCGGCCGGTGCGTACGCCGGGGGTCCTCCCCCTCCCCGTGTCCGTCCCCGCCCCGGCGGTACGAGCCGCGTCCGGGCTCCGCCGTCCGGGTCCAGGGTGAGGAGGAGCCGGTGGCGGGCGCCGAGGCGTACGGTGACCGACCCCGCGGCCTCGCCCGCCCCACCGCTCCCGTCCGTCTCGCCTGCCCTGCCTGCCCTGCCTGCCCCATGACTCCCGTCCGTCCCACCGGCTCCGCCGGCCCCGCCGTCCGCCGCGAGGAGGAGGCGGGCCTCGGCGGCCCAGCGGTCCACGGCCCAGCCGGGGCCGGGCGGAAGGCCGGGGAGCTCGGGAAGGACGGGAAGGACGACGGGCAGCCGGTCGGCGCCGGAGCGGGTGCGGAGCTCCCCCGCGCGGGTGGCGTCCCACAGGTGCCGGTGGAGGTCGAACCGGAAGCGGCGGCTGGGGTGCGGGTGGGGGTGTGCGGAGGCGGCGGGGTCGTACGCGTTCCACCGGGACACGCCACCACCGCCACCACCGCGACCACCAGAGCCGCCGACAGCACCACCACCCCAGTCGCCGCTTCTGGCGGCGCCGCCGGGCGGCCCGTGCCAGAGGGCGAGGGAGATCCGCTGTCCGGCGTCGGCCCAGGCGGGCGCGGTGCGGGCCACGAGGTGGACCGGACGCGGTCCCGGCCGGGCGCCGTCCGCCCCCGCACCACTCTCCCCCGCACCGTCCCCGAGGTCGTCGTAGACGGCCAGGGTGACGGTCAGGCCGGGGCGGAGCAGGCCGTCCGGGGCGGTTCTCGGCAGGTGCCAGCGGAGCAGGTCGGGGGCGAGGCGGCGGAGGTCGGCGCGCACGCGCGCGGCGAGGTCGGCGCCGTGGGTCCTGGCCAGGGTCCGGGGGGCGAGGTCGAGGTCCACGCCGGCGGCGGCGCAGGCACCGGCCCAGTCGCCGGCGAGGCGGCGGGCGGTGGCGGTCTCGATCATGGAGGGCGGTACGGCGTGGGCACGCACGCGCCGCCAGAGGGAAAGGCGGGTGTCCTCCCGCTCGGGCATGCTCATCAGCAGGCACCGTGCGTGGTGAGGGCCCCCCATCGGTGTGAGGAGTGAGCGATCATCGCGGTCACGCTAACGCCCCGCTCGCGAAGGGCGCCACCGGTTTTCCGGGTCCCCGGCCCCCCGCCGCCGTTTCGTGCGATTTGACGGGATTTCACAGGGATGTCGGAATGGAAGCGTCCTTCTTCCTCCCCGCCACCGCACGACGGGAGCAGTCATGACCGCAGGACCCGAGCCCCTCAGCGCAGCCGACCGCACGGCGCTGAACCGCGAACTGTCCGAGCTGCGCGCCGAACGGGCGAAGGTCGCCGCCACGCTCGGCGACGCCGACGAGCCCGGCGACCGCGCCGATCAGGCCGACGAGTTGCAGCGGGCCACGGACGCGGAGCGGCTGGACGCGCGGATCGACGAGATCGAGGAGACGCTGCGCGACTCGCCGGACGCCCGGCCGTCGTCGACCGGGGCGGTCGGCGTGGGCAGCGCGGTGACCGTGCGGTTCGACGACGGCACGGAGTCGACCGTGCACATCGGCGAGCTGGCGGACGCGGACGATCCCGGCCTGGTGACCGCCGACAGCCCGCTCGGCCGGGCCCTGCTCGGCCGCACGGCCGGGGAGGACGTCTCGTACGCGACGCCCCTGGGCCGGAGCAGCGTCACCGTCCTCTCGGTGGGCGCGCCGGGCGGCGGCTCCTGACCGGGCCGGCCGACGACGGGCCCCACCCGGCCCCCTCCGCTCCGGCCCCCGCCGCTCCGGGCCCCTCCGGCCGGGACCTGGACCTGGAGGAGGAGCGGCGGGCCGACCGGAAGGGCGGCGCCGGGCACACCGTGCTGCTCGCGCTGGCGCTCGCCGTGCCGGTGGCCAAGGTCTCGTACACGGTGGGCGGCGGGGACGCGGTGCGGGACGTGTTCGTCGGCATGGAGCCGGCGAACTGGCCGGACGTGCTGCTCGGCATGGTGATCACCGACCCGCTGCTCGGCTCGGTGCTCGGCGTCGTGGTCTCCCGGATCGTCTTCGCCGTCTTCGCGGCGCGCGGCGCCGTCCCCTCGGGCCGGGGCCCCCTGGCGGTCCTCCGCCGGACGGCGCTGACCCTGGCGAACCCGCTCGCGGTCGGCCTCATCGACCTCTGCCTCTTCGGGCCGTGGTGGGGGCTGGCCACCGCGCTCGCCGCGTACGCGCTCCGCCTGGGCGTGGTGGTGGAGTACCGCACCGGGCGGCGCCGTCCGCACCGCTCGCACCGCGCCCCGCACGATCCGGAGTACCGGCCGCCGCCCTGGCTGCGCCGGTTCGCGAGCGCGGAGCAGCTGGTGGCGCTGGTGCTCACCGTCGTCGTCCTGCCGCTCCTGTTCCTCGCGTCGGCGGTGGACGGGCAGGCGTGGACCTCGATCGTGGAGTGCCGGGTCGCCTACGGGACCCGCACCGCCGACGCCCGGCTGATCGAGCTGAGCCGGAAGGGCAACGGAGTGCTGGGCTGGAACCTGGACGCCGAGGAGATCTCCAACGGCCTGGGGTGCACCGCGACGGAGAGCCGCCACGTGCGGGAGCCCTGGTGGGGTTCATAGCCACGCGCCCCCGCGCCTCACCCCGATCCGCGCGAGCGCCCCTGCCCGTACGCCCCGGGTCCCGGGGTCCGCTCCTCAGGCGCCCGGCGAGACGAACTCCGGCTGGTCGAGCACCCGCAGCCAGCTCCCGTCGGCCTGGCGCCTGACGACCTGGGCGCGGGCGCCGGAGCCGTCCCGGGGCGGGGTGGAGGTGAGGGCGACGTCGCCGTTGACCAGCGTGGGCAGCGGCTCCTCCGGCTCGAAGCGGGGCCGGTGGGCCAGCACCTTCTCCCACAGGACCCGGATCGCCTCCCGGCCCACCGTCACCTCGCCGGGCGGGTAGGCCAGGACGGCGTCCTCGGCGTAGAGGGCGGCGACTCCGGCGGCGTCGCCCGCGTTGGACCGCTCGACGAAGAAGCGGGTGATGTCCTCGGGGCGCATGGCCTTCTCGTACTCCCCCCTCTCCACCTGAGACTCCTCGTCCTCCCGTACCTGCGTCTTCTCCTGCTCCCGCATCGGGTTCCTCCCGGGGTGGTGGCCTCGTCTTTTCCGTGCTTCCAGCCTCGCCGTCCGTCCATCAGAAGTCCAACAGATGGTTCTGCTCCCTACTAGAATCTCCAGTCATGGAACTGAGGCAGCTGGAGTACTTCGTCGCGGTCGCCGAGGAGCGGAACTTCACCCGGGCCGCCGAGCGGGTGCACATCAGCCAGTCCGGTGTCAGCGCACAGATCCGGCGGCTCGAACAGGAGCTGGGCGCCGAGCTGTTCGACCGTTCGGCGCGGGCGGTCGCGCTCACCGTCGCCGGGGAGGCCGCGCTGGCGCACGCCCGGGCGGCGCTCGCGGCGGCGGGGGCGGTGGGCCGGGCGGTGGACGAGGTGACGGGGCTGGTCCGGGGCCGGCTGACGGTCGGGATGGTCGTGGGCTGCACGGTGACCCCGCTGTTCGACGCCCTCGCCGCGTTCCACGGGGCCCACCCCGGGGTGGAGGTCCTGCTGCGGGAGGACGGCTCCGACCGGCTCGTCGAGGGCGTGCGCGGCGGCGCCCTGGACCTGGCGCTCGTGGGGGCGGCCGTCGCGACCCCCGAGGACCTGCACGCCCTGACGATCGTCGACGAGCGGCTCGTCGCGGCCGTCCCGCCCGGCCATCCCCTGGCCGCCCGGGAGAGCCTGGCCCTCGCCGAACTGGTGGCCCGCCCCCTCGTCTGCATGCCCCCGGGCACGGGCCTGCACGCGGTCCTCGACCAGGCGTGCGCCGCTCAGGGCCTGCGCCCCTCGATCGTCATGGAGGCGGGCGCCCCGGACGCGATCGCCGACCTCGCCGTCCGCGGGCTCGGCGTCGCCGTCCTCAGCGAGTCCATGGCCGCCGTCCACGCCGGCCGGCTCACCGCGCTCCCGCTGGCCGACGTCGACGTGCCGGCCCTCCTCGCCCTGGTCTGGAGGCCCGTCCACACCCCGGCCGTCGGTGCCTTCCTCGCGCACGCCCGCCGGGCGTTCGGGGCCCCCGGAGGGCCGTGACGCCCCGGGGTCCCGCGGCGGATCCCCCGGGTGGTCCGTCACCGCCAGGGCGCCCGGATGCCCAGGTGGCGGAGGGCCGAGGCAGCCGCGCCCGCGCCGGACATGCCGTGGGCGCCGGGGCCGGGCGGGGTGGCGGCGGAGCAGAGGTAGACGCCGGGGAGGCCGGTGGCGTAGGGGTCGAGGGCGGGGCGGGCGCCCAGGACCAGCTGGGGGACGGTCTTGGCGCCGGTGAGGATGTCGCCGCCGACGAAGTTGGGGTTGGCGGCGGCGAAGTCGGCGGGGCGGGTGACGCGCAGGCCGACGATCCGGTCGCGGACGCCGGGGGCGAAGCGTTCGAGCTGGGCGAGGACCGCCCCGGTGGCGTCGCCGTCGTAGCCGTGCGGCACGTGCGCGTACGTCCAGACGGGGTGGACGTCGCCGGCGGAGCGCGAGGGGTCGGCGAGGTACTGCTGGCCGACCAGGACGAAGGGGCGCTCCGGCATCCGGCCGTCCGTCACCTGCCGTTCGGCGCGGGCGACCTCGGCGAACGGGCCGCCGAGGTGCACGGTCCCGGCGCGGCGGGCCGCCTCCGCGCGCCACGGCACGCCGCCCTCGACGGCGAGGTCGACCTTGAAGGCGCCGGGGCCGCGCCGGAAGCGGCGGTACGCGGCGGCCGCGCGGGTCGGCAGCAGGTCGCCGTACACCCCCGCGGCCTGGGCGGGGTCGAGGTCGAGGAGGGTGACGTCGGCGGGCGGCAGCTGCCGGTGGCCGGTGATCCGGACGCCGGTCTCGATCCGGCCGCCGTGGGAGCGGAGCACGGCGGCGAGGGCGTCGGCGATCGCCTGCGATCCGCCCTCGGCGACCGCCCAGCCGGCCGCGTGCCCGGCGGTCAGGATGCCGAGTCCGATGGCGGAGCTGAGCGGGTCGGTCAGCGGGCGGTACGCGTGGGCGGCGACGCCCGCCCACAGCGCGCGGGCGCCCGGGGTGCGGAAGAGACGGGCCAGGGCGGCGGCGGGCAGGACCGTGGGCAGGCCGAACCGGGCCAGCAGGAGCGGGTGGTCGGGGAGCCGGAGCAGGGGGCCCATGACGTCCGTGGAGAGCGTCTCCCAGCGGCGTACGGAGGGACCGAGGAGGGCCCGGTAGCGGGCCGCGTCGGCGCCGAGCCCCGCGGCGGTCTCGGTGACCGAGCGGTGCAGGACGGCGGCGGTGCCGTCGTCGAGGGGGTGGGCGCAGTCGACCTCGGGGAGCAGCCAGCGCAGCCCGTGCCGGTCGAGGCGGAGGTGGCGGAGGGCGGGCGAGGCGACGGCGAGGGGGTGGACGGCCGAGCAGTGGTCGTGAAGCAGCCCGGGCAGGATCGCCTCGTCGGTGCGGGTGCCGCCGCCGATCCGCCCGGCGGCCTCCAGGACGGTGACGTCGAGCCCCGCCTCGGCGAGGAGGGCGGCGGCGGCGAGCCCGTTGGGGCCCGCGCCGACGACGACGGCGGTCGGGGTGGATCCGGCGGGGCGGGCGGGGCGCGTGCGGCTCATGGGGCGAGTCTGCCGGGGCCGTCGCGGCGCGCGCACACCGGGTCAGCCGGTGACGATGCCCGTCACCAGGTTGATCGCGGTGGCGAGGACGCCGGTGCCGAAGACGTACGACAGCAGGCAGTGGCGCAGGACGACCGCCCGGATCCCGGCGTCGGAGACGTTCGTGTCGGAGACCTGGTAGGTCATGCCGAGGTTGTAGCTGAAGTAGAGGAAGTCGGTGTATCGGGGGCGGTCGCGGGAGTTGAAGTCGATGCCGCCCTCGGGCGGGCGGTGGTAGAGGTACGCGTAGCGGGTCGCGTACATGAGGTGGAGGGCCGCCCACGCCATGAAGACGCCCCACAGGGCGGTCGCGGCGGCGGCGCGGTCGTGGCCGGAGCCGGTGAGGAGGAGGGCGACGATGGCGACGAGGCCGCAGAGGGCCGCCGTGACCACCGCCAGTTCCTCGACGACCGGCCGGAACTCCTCGCGCCGCAGGTCGCGCCGGGTGGTGGCGGCGTCCATCGGCCACAGCACGGCCCAGCCGGTGACGACGAAGGCGGTCTCGGCGACGGCGATGCCGGCGAGGACGCCGAGCCCGGTGTCGGCGAGGGCGGCCGTGACGGCCCCGGCGGCGGCGCCGAGGACGCCGGCTCCGGCGAGCCGGGGGACCGCGTACCGCCACGACCAGGCGGACACGCCGCTCACCCGCCGAGGACGACCACGGCCTCGTCCGTGTAGGTGAAGTACGTCAGGGTCTCCTGGAGGTACAGCTCGACGGTGTCGGCGTCGTGCCGGGCGTAGCCGATGGAGACGTCCTGGCCGAGGCGGAGTTCGAAGTCGCCGCCGCGGGTGGAGAGGACGAGGCCGCCGGTGAGGGCGGGGGCCCAGATCGGCGGTTCGTCGAGCATCCGGCCGAGGTGGGCGGCGACGGGGTAGCCGTGGTCGGAGGTCTCGCTGACGGAGCGGTACTCCTCGGCGCCGAGGAGGAGCGCGTACGGGCCGTCCACGCCGGCGAGCCGCAGGGCGGTGAGGGCGCGGCTGACGGCGTCGGGGTAGTCGTGGGGTTCGGCGGGGAGGGCGACGGCCGGGTTGGAGGAGGCGGTGCGCAGGCCCCGGACGCCGGCGGCCTCGTAGCCGTCGAAGACGGTGCGGTCCTCGGCGAGGGCGAGGGCGAGGGCGGCGTCCTTGACGGGCTGCCAGTCGGAGTCCTTGGCGCCGCGCTCGACGTCGTCGACGGCGGCCCGGTCGACGGTGAAGGGGACGCGGAGCTCGACCAGCGGGCGGGCCTCGCGCAGCCGGGCGCGGACGCCGTCGGCGGGGGCGGCGAGGTCGGTGAGGTGGCCGGTGCCGACGGCGGCGAGTCCGGCGCCCGCGGGGTCGGGGACGTCGACGACGCGGCGGCCCGCGATGCTGCGGCGGAAGGTGCGGCGGGCCTCCTCCTCGATCTCGGCCCAGGCGACGGCGGTGACCGGGGCGAGCTCGCGGTGCAGGTTGCTGGTGGGGGGCGTGCCGGGGCTGGTCATGACGCCGGGGCTCCTTTCAGGCTGCCGATCCCGAGGGAGGCCCCCGGGAGTACGGCGTCGGCGGGGGCGGCCTCCGGTGCGGAGGGCTCCGCGGCGGCCGCGGCGGGGGCGGTGTCGGGTGCGGGGAGGTCGTCGAGGAGGGCGGCGGCCGGCACGAAGAAGAGGCCGCCGGTGACGGCGGTGGAGAAGTCGAGGATGCGGTCGGTGGTGCCGGGCGGGTCGCCGAGGAACATGTTGCGGAGCATCCGCTCGGTGACGTCGGGGGTGCGGGCGTAGCCGATGAAGTACGTGCCGAACTCGCCGGTGCCGAGACGGCCGAAGGGCATGTTCTGGCGGACGATCTGCCGCTCCTCGCCGTCCTCGTCCTCGACGGTGTTGAGGGCGACGTGCGAGTCGGCCGGTTTGACGTCGTCGGGGAGTTCGACGTTGTCGGCCTTCCTGCGGCCGATGACCCGTTCCTGTTCCTCGGTGCTCAGGGCGTTCCAGGCGGTCAGGTCGTGGAGGTACTTCTGCACGACGACGTAGCTGCCGCCGCCGAAGGCCGGGTCCTCGTCGCCGACGAGGACGGCGCGGGCGGCGTCGGGGCCGGTGGGGTTCTCGCTGCCGTCGACGAAGCCGAGGAGGTCGCGCTCGTCGAAGTAGGTGAAGCCGTGGACCTCGTCGACGACGGTGACGGCGTCCCCGAAGCGGTCCAGGACGATCCGGGCCAGTTCGAAGCAGAGGTCGGCGCGGCGGGCCCGCAGGTGGAGCAGCAGGTCGCCGGGGGTGGCGGGGGCCCGGTGCCGGGGGCCCTGGAGGGGGGCGAAGGGGTGCAGGTCGCGGGGGCGGGGGCCGCCGACGAGCCGGTCCCAGGCGTCGGAGGAGAGCCCGGCGACGCAGGCGAGGGCGTCGTCGCGGGCGCGGAAGGCGACGGAGCGGGTCAGCCCGGACAGCTCCCCGAGCCCTTCGCGCACGTCGGTCTCCCGGCCGGGGGCGACGGTGAGGGTGAGGAAGAGGGCGGCCCGGGTGGGCGGGCCGAGGACGAGCTGGGGGACGGGCTGGGGGGCGGCCATGCGACTCCCGTCGGACGAGGACAGCGGAAAGGGGCGGACAGCGGGAGGGGAATGCGGACCACAGGGGCGGACCACGGAAAGCACGGACGGCGGAAAGTACATGCGGACAAAAGGGTCTGAACGGCGCCAGCGTAGCCAGGGGAGGCCAGGTCCGCAGCCCGTCGCGGGCGGCCCGCGCGACCGGATGGCGGCGGTCCGGGGCCCGGTTTAGCCTGCCGGAGGGGGGCGTCCGCGTTCCCTCGCGCCCCGGCGCCGGAAGGGTGGCAGGCCCATGAGCCTCGACCGTGCCAAGCAGCAGGACTCCTCCGGGGCCCGGGTGGGCCCCGTGCCCGACGGGAAGCCGGAGGTCCGCCCGTACCACCACCCCGCCGCCGGCTGGGGCGCCGCGAAGAGCGTGACCCGGTTCATGGCGCGCGAGGGCGCCCTCCCGGTGGAGGGGCCCCGGGCCATCATGAAGATGAACCACGAGCGCGGCGGTTTCGACTGCCCCGGCTGCGCGTGGCCCGACGACACCAAGGGCCTCCACCTCGACATCTGCGAGAACGGCATCAAGCACGTCACCTGGGAGATGACCCGCAAGCGGGTCGGGCGGGACTTCTTCGCCGCGCACTCGGTGACCGAGCTGGCCGGGTGGACGGACCACGCGCTGGAGGACGCCGGCCGGCTGACCGAGCCGATGGCGTACGACCCCGACACCGACCACTACGTGCCGATCAGCTGGAAGGACGCCTTCGAGACGGTCGGCCGCGCGCTGCGCGAGCTGGACGACCCGAACCGGGCGGCCTTCTACACCTCGGGGCGGCTCGGGAACGAGGCCACGTTCCTCTACCAGCTGCTCGCCCGCGAGCTGGGCACCAACAACCTCCCCGACTGCTCCAACATGTGCCACGAGGCCAGCGGCCGGGCCCTGACGGCCTCGCTGGGGACCGGCAAGGGGACGGTGGACCTCGCAGACTGGGAGGCCGCCGACGCGCTCTTCATCCTCGGCGTCAACGCCGCGTCCAACGCGCCCCGCATGCTCACCGCCCTCGCCGAGGCGTACGACCGGGGCGCGCAGATCGTGCACGTCAACCCGCTCGTCGAGGCCGCCGCGACCCGCGCGATCATCCCGCACGACTTCAAGGACATGGCGACCTTCCGCGCCACGGACACGTCCACGCTCAACCTCCAGCCGCGCATCGGCGGCGACATGGCGCTCCTGCGCGGGATGGCCAAGGCGGTCCTGGAGCGTTCCGCGTCCGACCCGCGGGCGCTGGACCGGGAGTTCATCGAACGGCACACGACCGGCTTCGAGGAGTACCGGGCGGTGTGCGAGGCCACCTCCTGGGAGGAGATCGAGCGCCAGTCCGGGCTCGGCCGCGCGGAGGTCCTGGAGGCGGCCCGGGTGTACGGGGAGGCGGACCGGTCGATCATCAGCTGGTGCCTCGGCGTCACCCAGCACGAGCACGGCGTCGACACCGTCCGGGAGATCGTCAACCTGCTGCTGCTCCGCGGGAACCTGGGCCGCGAGGGCGCCGGCCCCTCCCCCGTGCGCGGTCACAGCAACGTCCAGGGGAACCGCACCTGCGGCATCGACCACCGTCCCTCCGGCGCCTTCCTCGACCGGCTGGGCGAGGTCTGCGGCATCGACCCGCCGCGCGCCCACGGCCTCGACACCGTGCGCACCATCGAGGCGATGCGCGACGGGGAGGTGACGGTGTTCGTCGGCATGGGCGGCAACTTCGCGCTGGCCGCGCCCGACACCCCGGTCACGTACGGGGCGCTGCGGAACTGCGAGCTGACCGTGCAGGTGAGCACCAAGCTCAACCGCAGCCACGTGGTGCACGGGCGGCGGGCGCTGATCCTGCCCTGTCTGGGCCGGACCGAGAAGGACCACCAGCGCGGCGGCGAGCAGGCCACGTCGGTCGAGGACTCGATGAGCATGGTCCACCTCTCGCGCGGGATGAAGAAGCCCGCCTCTCCGCACCTGCTCTCCGAGCCGGCGATCGTGGCGGGCATCGCGCGGGCCGCGCTGCCCGGCAGCCCGACGCGGTGGGCCTGGTACGTGGAGGACTACGACCGGATCCGCGACACCATGGCCCGCGTCCTGGACGGCTTCGAGGACTTCAACCGGCGGGTGCGGCTGCCGCTGGGCTTCCGCATCAAGCAGCCGGCCCGCGAGCTGGTCTTCCTCACCCCGTCGGGGAAGGCCGAGTTCTCCTCGGCACCCCTGCCGGACGTCGTCCCGGAGCCGGGCACGCTGGCGCTGGGCACCATGCGCTCGCACGACCAGTGGAACACCACGGTCTACTCCGACGACGACCGCTACCGGGGCGTGAAGAACCTGCGCACGCTGGTGTTCATGAACCGGGCGGACATGCGCGAGCGCGGGATCGCGGACCTCGCCCCCGTCGACATCACGGCCACCGCCCGCGACGGCGGCACGCGCGCGCTGCACGGCTATCTGGCGGTGCCGTACGACATCCCGCGCGGCTGCGCGGCGGGGTACATGCCGGAGATGAACGTGCTGTGCGCACTGGGCGACTACAGCACCCAGAGCGACCAGCCGATCATGAAGCACCTCAAGGTCGTGATCGAGCCCTCGGGCTGAACCGCCCGCCCACGCGCGCGGCACCGCCCCGGGAGGATGTTCCCGGGGCGGTGGCGTGCGTGCGGGCGGGGATCAGGCCGCGGCGGGGGCCTCCTGTCCGGCGGCCTGCTCCCCCTTGCGGACGGTGCAGTGGAGGGAGTCGTCGACGACGTCGGCGACGATGGTGTCGCCGGGGTCGGCCTCGCCGCCGAGGAGGAGGGTGGCGACGCGGTTGTCCAGCTCGGTCTGGATGGTGCGGCGCAGCGGGCGGGCGCCGAACTCCGGCTGGTGGCCGTGGGCGACGAGGAGCTTCTTGGCGGCCTCGGTGACCTCCAGGGTCATGCCCTGAGAGCGGACCCGCTGCTTGCTGCGGTCGAGGAGGTGGTCGACGATCTCCGACAGGTCGTCCTCCGTGAGGCTGTGGAAGACGATGATGTCGTCGATGCGGTTGAGGAACTCGGGCAGGAACCGGCCCCGCAGGTCCTCCATCAGCTCGTCCTTCAGCTCGGCCGCGTCGCCCTCGTGGGCGAGGATGCGGTGGGCGCCGATGTTGGACGTCATGATGACGACGCAGTGGCGGAAGTCGACCGTGCGGCCCTGGCCGTCGGTCAGGCGGCCGTCGTCGAGGACCTGGAGCAGGGTGCTGAAGACGTCCTGGTGGGCCTTCTCGACCTCGTCGAAGAGGACGACGCTGTACGGCTGGCGGCGGACCTTCTCGGTGAGCTGGCCGGCCTCCTCGTAGCCGACGTATCCGGGCGGGGCGCCGACGAGCCGGGCGACGGTGTGCTTCTCCTGGAACTCGCTCATGTCAAAGCGGATCATCCGGTCCTCGTCGCCGAAGAGCAGCTCCGCGAGGGTCTTGGCGAGTTCCGTCTTGCCGACGCCGGTGGGGCCGAGGAAGAGGAAGGAGCCGACGGGCCGGTTCGGGTCGCCCATGCCGGCGCGGTTGCGGCGGACGGCCTCGGAGACGGCGGCGACGGCCTCGTCCTGGCCGACGATCCGGGCGTGCATCTCGTCCTCCAGCCTGAGCAGGCGCTCCTTCTCGCTGGCGGTGAGCTGGGAGACGGGGATGCCGGTGCGGCGGGAGACGATGTCGGCGATGTCGGCGGCGGTGACGGAGACGACGCCCTCGCGGCGCTCCTCGATGCCGGCGAGTTCGCCCTCGACCTCGGCGATCTCCTCCTTGAGCTGCTTGGCCTTCTCGAACTCCTCGGCGGCGACGGCCTGGTCCTTCTCGCGGCGGAGCTTGGCGAGCCGGTCCTCGCGGCCGACCACCTCGGTGGAGCGGCCTGCGCTGCGCAGCCGGACCCGGGCGCCGGCCTGGTCCATGAGGTCGATGGCCTTGTCGGGGAGGAAGCGGTCGCTGATGTAGCGGTCGGAGAGTTCGGCGGCCGCGGCGAGGGCGCCGTCGGCGAACCGGACCCGGTGGTGGGCCTCGTACGCGTCGCGCAGCCCTTCGAGGATCTGGATCGTCTCCTCGACGCTCGGCTCGGGGATGAGGACGGGCTGGAAGCGGCGTTCGAGCGCGGCGTCCTTCTCGACGTGCTTGCGGTACTCGTCGATGGTGGTCGCGCCGACGACGTGCAGCTCGCCGCGGGCGAGGGCGGGCTTCAGCATGTTGCCGGCGTCCATGGAGCTGTCGCCGCCGGCCCCCGCGCCGACGACGGTGTGCAGCTCGTCGATGAACAGGACGATCTCGCCCTCGGCCTTCTGGACGTCCTCGATGACCTTCTTGAGGCGTTCCTCGAACTGCCCGCGGTACTGGGCACCGGCGACCATGCCGGACAGGTCGAGGGAGACGACCCGCTTGTCCTTCAGCGTCTCGGGAACCTCGCCGGCCACGATCCGCTGGGCCAGGCCCTCGACGATGGCGGTCTTGCCGACGCCGGGCTCGCCGATGAGGACCGGGTTGTTCTTGGAGCGGCGGGAGAGGATCTCGATGGTCTGCTCGATCTCCTCCGCCCGGCCGACCACCGGGTCGAGCTTTCCCGCCTTCGCCTCCTCGGTGAGGTCCCGGCCGTACTCGTCGAGCGTGGTGGCGGGCTGCTTGGCCGCGCCCGGGGCGGCCTCGCCGCCGCCCCGGGCGGCCTGGTCCGCCGCGCCGCGCAGCCCGGAGACGTCGAGGTCCTGGGCGCGCAGGAAGCGGGAGGCACCGGAGTCGGCGTCACCGAGGAGGGCGTCGAGGATGTGCTCGGGGCCGATGTACGAGACGCCGGACGCCTGCGAGGTGGCGTGGGCGAGCGCGAGGGTCCGCTTGGCTGCGGGGGTGAGGCCCGGCTCGGCGGAGGGCTCCTCGGACTCCTCGGGCAGCACCTTGGCGATCTTCCCGGCGAGCTCGTCCGGGTCGACGCCCGCGCGGGCGAGCAGCCGGCGGGTGGGCTCGACCTGGGTGGCGGCCCACAGCAGGTGCTCGGTGTCGAGGTCGCTGGTGCCGTCCTCGACCGCCTTGCGGGTGGCGGCGTTCAGGAGCTCGTGGGACGACTCGGTGAGGAGACGGCCGATGGGGACCCGCTGGACGGCGGGCGGCGAGGACGCCGGTGACATCCCGAAGAAGCGGTTCAGCAGGTCGCCGAACGGGTCGGACGGGCCGAAGGGGGAACCAAACGCCATCGACATCTGAGCACTCCTGAAGGGCGTGGGGGGTCCCCGCCACTCAAACCCGCCCGCCCCGGCTCCGCAAACGGAACGGGTACGGGCGGGCGGCGGCCGACGCGGCGCCCGCACGACCGGACGCGCCCGGGTCCGTACGGCAGGAGGCGCCGGGTCCGTACGGGAGGGCGCGCCGGGTCCGTACGGAAGGAGGGCGCGCGCCGGGCCCCGTACGGCAGGGCCCCCCTCCCCTCGCCCCGCCGTCCGCAATTCCGTCGACGCGACCGGCCGCCGCCGCCCATCCTGGGTCCATGGAATTCCTCTGCTACCACCGTGACCGGTCCGGCTCCATGCCGCTGCGCCAGGAACTGCTGGAGGCCCACTGGGCGTACATGGACGGCTTCGAGAAGCAGCTCATCGCGCGCGGCCCGACCTTCGACGCGACGGGCGAGACGTGCACGGGGAGCGTGCACGCCCTGGACCTGCCGGACGCGGCCGCCGCCCGGGCGTTCGCCTTCGACGAGCCGAACCACCAGGCCGGGGTGTACCGGGACGTCCTGCTGCGGCGGTGGCGCAACACCCTGGGGCGGACCATGTGGGAGTTCCCCGGCGGCCGCGAGGGCGGCGACCGCTTCCTGGTGCTGGGCCTCGGCGCGGGCGAGCCCGCCGACACCGACCCGCCGGCCGCCCGCGACGACCTGATCGCCTACGGCCCCCTGCTCTCCGACGACGGCACGGCCTGGCTGGGCACCGCCGCCCTGGTGCGGGCCCCGGACGCGGCGGCGGCCCGGGCGGTGCTGCGGACCCCCGCCCGCTACGACGTCATCGAGGTCCACGACTGGTCCTTCGGCGGCCGTCCGCCCGCCTGACCGCGCCTTCGCCCCGGTCCGGCCCGTCCGGCAGCTGAGACCGGGCGGGGCCGCCGGCCGCCCGCCCATTAGGGTGCCCCTGCCCGTGGCCGGCACGCGAGGGTCCGGGCGTTCCAGCTGCTCGATTCCCGCGAGGATGTCCATGTTCACGGTCAATGAGTACTTCGACGGCACGGTCAAGTCGATCGCGTTCACCCAGGAGGAGGGCCGGGCGACCATCGGCGTCATGGCCCCCGGCTCCTACGAGTTCGGCACCGGCGCCCCGGAGACCATCCACGTGGTCAGCGGGGCCCTGAGGGTGCTGCTGCCGGGCGCGGACGACTGGCGGACCTTCGCCGCCGGGGAGCGCTTCGAGGTGCCCGGCGACAGCTCCTTCCGGCTGGAGGTCGCGGCGGACACCGCGTACCTCTGCGAGTACCGCTGACATCACTCCGCGCGGCACGGCGCCGTGCGTGCGGTGCATCCCCGGAACGCGGGGCGGCTGTGCACGAAGGGCGCCACCGGCGCCGACCTGACGGCCGCAACCGGCTCTTCTTCGGCGAGCAGCGCGAGGCCACCGACTTCCACTACCGCGAGGAGCTCGAAGCCCACCTGGCGAGCGGCCACCTCGACCGGCTCGCCACCGCCTTCTCCCGCGACCAGCGCGCCAAGGTCTGCGTCCAGGACCGGATGCGCGAGCACGGGGCCGTCCTCTGGTCCTGGCTGCGGGACGGCGCCCACTTCGCCGTCTGCGGCGACGCGGCCCGGACGGCGAAGGACGTCGACCGGACGCTGCGGGAGGTCGTCGCCCGGCACGGCCGGACGGACGAGGAGGAGGCGGCCGCGTACGTGGAGCGGATGGCGGCGGAGCGGCGGTACGTCCGCGACGTCCACTGAGGACGGCGGCCGGTGGCGGGGACGGAGGCCGGCACTGGGGACGGCGCCCGGGGCTGGGCCGCGCGGCTGCTCGGAGTGGGCCCGGAGACCGTCCGCCGGCGGGCGGACGGCGGGCCGTGGCGGCACGCCTCCGCCGGAATCCGGCCCGCCTCCCACCGGCCCGTCCCCGCCCCCCCGAAGGGCTTCCGTCCGAGGCGTGAGACCGGCGGGCGGTCCACTTCGTCGCTTCCTCCAACCGCCCTCTCATACGCGATGGAGGGTCCCACAAGCTTGTTGCAGATGAGAGCGACACCGCCCTAACGTGTCGCATATGCAGTCCTACACCATCGGGCAGGCCGCGCGTCTGCTGGGCGTCAGCCCCGACACGGCGCGGCGCTGGGCGGACGCGGGCAGGGTCGCCACCCACCGCGACGAGAGCGGCCGGCGCGTCATCGACGGGAAGTCGCTCGCGGCGTTCTCCACGGAGCTCGCGCAGAGCGGCGAGGACGACGAGGTGCCGTACACCTCGGCCCGCAACGCCTTCCCGGGGATCGTCACGGCGATCAAGCTCGGCGACGTCGCGGCCCAGGTCACCATCCAGGCCGGTCCGCACCGCCTCGTCTCCCTCCTCACCCGTGAGGCCGTGGAGGAGCTGGGACTGGAAGTCGGCGTGCAGGCCACCGCCCGCGTGAAGTCGACCAGCGTGCACATCGACCGCACCTGACCGCCCCTCACGCAGGACCGCACCACCCCGGCCGTCGGCGCGACCGGCCCGCCCCGCACCTTCCGTTCCCTCCAAGGAGCCCCGGCCCATGCCCCGTACCCTCACCGGACGCCGTACCGCCACCGCCGTGCTGACCGCCGCCCTGCTCGTGCCGCTCGCCGCCTGCGGCGACGACGGCGCGGAGAAGGACGCCGCCGGGTCCCCGGCCCCCGGTTCCACCGGCGGCGCCCCCGCGGCGAACCTCACGGTGCTCGCCGCCGCGTCCCTGACCGACGTCTTCAAGACCGCGGGCGCCGCCTACGAGGAGTCCCACCCCGGCACGAAGCTGACGTTCTCCTTCGCCGGCTCGCAGGAGCTCGTCGCCCAGGTCTCGCAGGGCTCGCCCGCCGACGTCCTGGTCACCGCCGACACCAAGAGCATGGACAAGGTGGAGGCCGACACCGGCACCCCGGCGGTCATCGCGAGGAACCGGCTCGTCATCGCCACCGGCGAGGGCAATCCGCACGGGATCGACGAGCTGAAGGACCTGGCCGACACCGGGCTGAAGGTCGTGCTGGCCGCGCCCGAGGTCCCGGCCGGGAAGTACAGCCAGAAGATCCTCGACGCGCAGCGGATCACCGTGAAGCCGGTCTCCCAGGAGCCCAACGTGCGCGCGGTGCTCAGCAAGGTCGAGCTCGGCGAGGCCGACGCGGGTCTCGTCTACAGGACGGACGCCGAGAGCGCGAAGGACGAGGTCGACGCCGTCGAGATCCCCGACGGCCAGAACGCCGTCGCCCAGTACCCGGCCGCCACGCTGAAGGACTCGAAGAACGCGGAGGCCGCCGCCGCGTTCGTCGCCTGGCTGTCCTCGCCCGAGGGCCAGAAGATCCTCCAGGACGCGGGCTTCCAGAAGCCGTAGCGCCCGAGGCCGCCCCGCACGTGGGAGGCTGTCCGTCCCGGGGGAACGGACGGCCTTCCCGTCTGCGGGAGAGCTCGACGGCACGCCTCAGGACCACAGGCGTCCCCGGCACCAAAGGCGCCTCGGTCACCCCGGGCACCGGAAACACCAGAGACCCTTCGGGAACTTCGGGAACTTCGATGAAACGAGCAGGCGTACGCGCCTCCGGGGCCCGGCCGCCCCTCGCCCTCGCCCTGCCCGCGCTGCTCGGCGTGGCCTTCCTGGCCCTCCCCCTCCTCGGCATCCTCGTCCGCACCGAATGGAGCGGACTCGCCGGCCACCTGACCTCCCCCGGCACCGTCGAGGCGCTGAAGCTGTCGCTGACCGTGTCCTTCTGGGCGCTCGGCCTGTCGCTGCTGCTCGGCGTGCCGCTGGCGTGGCTGCTGGCCCGGGTGCCGTTCCCCGGCAAGGCGCTCGTCCGCTCGCTCGTGCTGCTCCCGATGGTGCTGCCGCCGACCGTCGGCGGCGTGGCCCTGCTCCTCGCCTTCGGCCGGCGCGGCCTCCTCGGGCCCTGGATGGAATCCGCCCTCGGCATCACCCTGCCCTTCCACACCTCGGGCGCCGTCCTCGCCGCGACCTTCGTCGCCATGCCCTTCCTGGTCATCAGCCTGGAGGGCGCCCTCGGCGGACTGCGCCCCCGGTACGAGGAGACGGCGGCCTCCCTCGGCGCCTCGCCGGTCCGGGTCTTCTTCACCGTCACGCTGCCGATGGTGGCGCCCGGGGTGATCGCGGGCGCGGCGCTCACCTGGGCGCGGGCGCTGGGCGAGTTCGGAGCGACGATCACCTTCGCCGGGAACCTGCCCGGCACCACCCAGACCCTGCCGCTCCAGGTGTACCTGCTCCTCCAGGACGAGCCCGAGGCCGCCACGTCGGTCTCGCTGCTCCTCCTCGCCATCGCCATGGGCGTGCTCGTCGCCCTGCGCGGCCGGTGGACCGGGACCCCGGCCGACCGCCCCCGCCACGAGGGGCACGCGCCGGACGGGGACGCCGTCCCCGCCGAGCCGGCGCCCGGCCCCGACCTGCCCGCCCCGTCCACCGGTCGCTGGGCGCTGCACGCCGACGTCACCGGCTTCACCGCCCTCGCCCTCGACGCCGCACCGGGCACCACCATCGCCGTCGTCGGGCCGAACGGCGCCGGGAAGACCACCCTGCTGCGCGCCCTCCTCGGCCTCACCCCCCGCGCCCACGCGGACCTCACGCTCGGCGGCGAGGACGTCACCGCCCTCCCGCCGCACCGCCGCCGCGTCGCCTGGGTGCCGCAGGACGGCGCCCTCTTCCCGCACCTGTCGGCCCTCGCCAACACCGCGTACGGGCTCCGCGCCCAGGGCGTCGGCCAGGCCGAGGCCCGCCGCGAGGCGCAGGGCTGGCTCGACCGGCTCGGCGTCGGCCACCTGGGGCACCGCAGGCCCGCGCAGCTCTCCGGGGGCCAGGCCCAGCGCGTCGCGCTCGCCCGCGCCCTGGCGGCCCGCCCCCGGCTCCTGGTCCTCGACGAGCCGCTCGCCGCCCTCGACCAGACCACCCGCGCCCACGTCCGCCACACCCTGCGCACCCACCTGGCGGGCTTCGGCGGCGTCTGTCTCATCGTCACCCACGATCCGGTCGAGGCCGTGTCGCTCGCCGACCGCGTCCTCGTCCTCGACGGCGGCCGGGCCCTCCAGGACGACACCCCCGCCGAGGTCACCCGCCACCCCCGCTCCCCCTGGGTGGCCCGCATGCTCGGCCGCAACGCCTGGCCCGGCACCGCCACCGCCGACGGCCTCGCCCTCGACGCGGGCGGCACCCTCGTCGCCGCCGAACCGCCGCCCTCCGGCACCCCGGCCCTCGCGATCGTCGCCCCCGAGGCCGTCTCGCTGCACCGCGAGAGGCCCGCCGGCAGTCCCCGCAACGTCTGGCCCGGCACCGTGCGCGAGATCACGAGCAGCGGCAGCCGGCTCCGCGTCCTCGTCGTCTCCCCCGCCGCCCCCGACCTCGTCGCCGAGATCACCCCGCAGGCCGCCGCCGAACTCGGCCTCGCCGACGGCGTGTCCGTCTGGACCAGCGTGAAGGCGACCGAGACGACGATCGTCGCCCTCTGAGCCGCCGGGAGGCCCGCCCCGGCGCGGCTCAGCGGCGGACGCGGGGCATGCCCAGGCCGATCCAGGAGATGATCTCGCGCTGGATCTCGTTGTTGCCGCCGCCGAAGGTGAAGATGACGGCGGAGCGGTAGCCGCGTTCCAGTTCGCCGTGGAGGACGGCGCCGGGGGATCCCTCCTTGAGGGCGCCGGCCGCGCCGACGACCTCCAGGAGGGCGGCGTAGGCGTCGCGGCGGGCCTCGGAGCCGTAGACCTTGACGGCGGAGGCGTCCTGGGGGGTGAGGGTGCCGTGGTGGACGGCGTTCACCATCTGCCAGTTGAGCAGCTTCATGGCGTCGAGGCGGGCGTGGGTGCGGGCCAGGGTGCGGCGGACCCAGGGGAGGTCGATGACGCGGCGGCCGTCGGACAGGAGCGTGTCGGCGGCCCAGCGGCGGACGTCGTGGAGGGCGCGGATGGCCATCGTGCCGTGGGCGGCGAGGGTGACGCGCTCGTGGTTGAGCTGGTTGGTGATGAGCCGCCAGCCCTTGTTCTCGTCGCCCACGCGGCGGGTGACGGGCACGCGGACGCCGTCGTAGTAGCTGGCCGTGGTGTCGTGCGAGGCGAGGGTGTTGATCACCGTGCAGGAGTAGCCGGGGTCGGTGGTCGGCACCAGGAGCATGGTGATGCCCTTGTGGGGGGCGGCGTCCGGGTCGGTGCGGACGGCGAGCCAGACCCAGTCGGCGGTGTCGCCGTTGGTCGTCCAGATCTTCTGCCCGTCGACGACGTACGCGTCGCCGTCGCGGACCGCGCGGGTCTTCAGGGCGGCGAGGTCGGTGCCGGCGTCGGGCTCGCTGTAGCCGATGGCGAAGTCGAGCTCGCCGGAGAGGATCCGGGGCAGGAAGTACGCCTTCTGCTCCTCCGTGCCGAACCGCATGATCGTCGGGCCGACGGTGTTCAGCGCCATGAGCGGCAGCGGCACGCCCGCCTGGGCGGCCTCGTCGAAGAAGATGAACTGCTCCATCGGGGTGAGGCCGCGGCCGCCGTACTCGACGGGCCAGCCGACGCCGAGCCAGCCGTCCGCGCCGAGGCGGCGGATCGTCTCGCGGTAGAAGCGCTTCTGGGCTGCCGGGTCCCCGTACCGGCCGTGCACGTCCTCGGGGACCAGCTCCGCGAAGTAGGCGCGCAGTTCGGCGCGCAGGCGGCTCTGTTCCGGCGTGTACTGAAGGTGCATCCCGGCCTCCCGTGACGGCTGTCGGCGTCGGCATCCCCGGCACGACGGCGGTCACGGTAGAACGTGTTCCACAAATGTGGAAGGCCCGGGGCGGCGCCGCGTGCCGCGCCGCTCCCGGGTCCCTGCTCGCGGGGAGCTACGGAAGGAGTTCGTCCAGGGAGGCGCGGCCCTTCTCCGCCATCCTGCGTTCGGCCCAGGCCAGGGTCTCCGGCGTCACGTCCCGGCCGGAGGCGAGGACCAGGTCCTCCGCCGTGAACTCGCCCTCCGCGCCGGAGTGCAACAGCCGGTCGGGCGTCGGCACGTCCGTCGAGGACGTCTCGTCGGGCTCAGTGTTCATGCCGTCTCCTCCATGCTTTCTGCGGGTGGGGTCCCGGCACTCGCCATTCTCGTGTCCGCCCCCGCGCCCCGCATCCGGGCGTCCGCCGGGGACCGGGGCCGGACGCGGCACACCGTGTCGCAGCCATGGCGTCGGCGGGGCGCGGGTTCGACAATGAGGAGGATGACCGATGACGACCCGCGTGCGCGCAGTGGCGAGATCGGGCCCGCCGAGTGGCTCGCCATGAACCGGACCGGCAGCTTCGACTGGGATCTCGACACGGGCACCATCGATGTCGACGCCACCGGGCTGCTGGTCTTCGGCGTGTCCCCCGGCGGCTTCGACGGGCGGCCGGTGACGCTGGTGGAGCGGCTGGAGCCGGCCGAGCGGATGCGGCTCGACCGGGTGGTCCGGGCCGCGGTGAGCGGCGGCGACACCTCGTACAGCACGCACTTCCCGATCCCGCAGGACGACGGGACACCCCATTGGACGCACGTCCTCGCGCGGATCCTGCGGGACGGGGACGGGCGGGCGCACCGGATCGTGGGGGCGGTGCGGGACACCACCGCCGAGGTGTCGCACGCGGCCTTCGTGCAGCAGCTGGAGAAGCGGCGCGAGGTGCAGACGAGCATCGTCGAGCGGACCACGCACGCGCTGTCGCGGGCGGTGACCGTGGACGACGTGACGGCGGCGCTGACCGGCCCGGGCGGCCTCGCCCGGCTGGGCGCGGACGGGCTCGCGCTGGGGCTCGTCGAGAACGGCTCGCTGAACGTGATCGCACTGAGCGGCGACCGCCTGGAGGTGCTCGACGGGCTGCGGACCCGGCGCCTCGACCGGGGACTGCCGCTGGCGGAGGCGGTGCTGAGCGGCCGGCCCCGGTTCGTGTCCTCGTTCGCCGCGCTGGGCCGTGACTTCCCCGAGCTGGCGCCCTACCTGGAACGGCTGCCGTTCCGCGCGGCCTGCTACCTGCCGCTGGTGGCGCAGGCGCGGTCGCTGGGCGGCATGGCGCTGTTCTACCGGGGCCGCACCGCCTTCACCGCCGACGAGCGGAACCTGGCCCTCGGCCTCGCGGCGATCGTCGCCCAGTCGCTCCAGCGGGCGATCCTCTTCGACGAGGAGCGGGAACTGGCCACCGGGCTCCAGGAGACGATGCTGCCGCGCCGGATCCCGGAGATCACCGGCGGGGAGATCGCCGTCCGCTACCACGCGGCGTGGAGCGGACGGCAGGTCGGCGGGGACTGGTACGACGTGATCGCGCTGCCCCGCGGCCGGGTCGGGATCGTCGTCGGGGACGTGCAGGGCCACGACACGCACGCCGCCGCGATCATGGGGCAGCTGCGGATCGCGCTGCGGGCGTACGCGGGCGAGGGCCACGCCCCGTCGACGGTCCTCGCGCGGGCCTCCCGCTTCCTCGCCGAACTGGACACCAACCGCTTCGCGACCTGCACCTACGCGCAGGTGGACCTGGCGAGCGGCACCGTGCGGGCGGTGCGGGCCGGGCACCTCGGGCCGCTGATCCGGCACACCGACGGCCGGGTGGGACAGCCGAAGCTGCGCGGCGGGATGCCGCTGGGGCTCGCCACCGTCTTCGGCGAGGAGGAGTTCCCGGAGACCCGGCTGGACCTGGTGCCGGGCGAGACGCTGGTGCTGTGCACGGACGGGCTGGTCGAGCAGCCGGGCACCGACATCGAGGCGGGGCTCGCCGCGCTGTCGGAGGCGGTCAGCAGCGGCCCGCCGCAGGCGGAGGCGATGGCCGACCACCTGTCGGAGCGGCTGTGGGAGCGGTGGGGCTCCGGCGACGACGTGGCCCTGCTCGTGCTGCGGCGCAGCCCCGACCCGGGCACGCCCCGGGCGCCGCGCATCCACCAGTACATCCACCAGGCCGACCCGCAGGGCCTGTCGGACGCGCGGGCGGCGGTGGGGCAGGCGCTGCGGGACTGGGGCATGCCGGAACTGTCCGACGACGCCGAGCTGTTGACGGGCGAGCTGCTGGTGAACGTGCTGCTGCACACCGAGGGCGGCGCGGTGCTCACCCTGGAGGTGCTGCCGGAGCCGGTGCGGCGGGTCCGGCTCTCGGTGCAGGACCGCTCCAGCGCCTGGCCCCGACGGCGTACTCCGGGCGAGGCCGCGACCTCCGGGCGGGGGCTGCTCCTGATGGACGCGCTGGCCTCCCGCTGGGGCGTGGAGCCGCGCGGCGAGGGCAAGGCGGTGTGGTGCGAGATCGGCCCGGCACGGGTGGGCGCGGACGCGGGGGGCGGGAACGGCTGAGGGATCCGGGCCGGGCCGGCCGAGAAATCCGGGCCGGGGCGGGACGGGGTGGGGTGGGGGTGGGCCGGGGTCGGGTGGGCCGGAACGGGGCGCGACCGGACGGGGGCCGGTTCGTTGGACGGGCATGAAGAAGCGCGCGCTCGTCCTCTCCTCGCTCGGCGGGGTCCTGCCGGCCGCCGGCGGGGCGACCGGACTGGCCTTCTACGAGGCCGCGCACGTCGAGCCCACCTTCTGCTTCTGCTCGTACGGCCGGGATTCGGCCGCGCACGTCGCCGGGGACGCCCACCTGCTGGTGGCGGGGACGGTGCGGGAGGCGCGGGCCTACCGGCGGCCGGATCCCTCGGGCCGCGAGGAGCGGGGGGTGCGGGCCCGGGTGGTGCTCGACTCCGCCTACAAGTACGCGGTCCCCGACGCCCACGGGCTCGCCCCGGGCTCCGTCGTGGACGTGGAGCGGACGGCCGGCCCGCACGAGGAGTTCCGGGACCCGCTGGCCGAGGGCCGCCGCTACACCCTGTCGCTGTTCCCGACGGCGGACGGGGCCGGGGCCGCGTACGCCGCGGAGGCGGTGGCGGAGGAGCCCCGCCGGGCCGCGGGCGACGCGCGCTGGCGGCCGGCGGTCGGCGACGCGGAGCGGCTGCCCGACGCGTGCGACGGGCAGCGCCGGGCGCACGCCGAGGAGTACGGCGCGGACGACGTGCTGCGGGAGTGGCTGTCGTGACGGCCCGGGCGGGCCGCGCCGGGACGGCGGCGGCCCCGGGCGTCCCGGCGGGCTCCGGCGGCTTCCGGAGTGGCGCCGCGGCCGCTCAGGCCCGCTGCCAGACCGTGGTGGCGTTGCAGAACTCCTTGATGCCGTGGCCGGACAGCTCCCGTCCGTACCCCGAGCGCTTGATCCCGCCGAAGGGGAGCGCCGGGTGGGAGGCGGTCATGCCGTTGACGAAGACGCCGCCGGCCTGGAGGTCGCGGACGAAGAAGTCGACGTCCTCGTCGCGGCGCGTCCACACGTTGGAACTCAGGCCGAACGGCGAGTCGTTGGCGACGGTCACCGCCTCCTCGGCGTCCCGGACCGGGTAGACGGTGGCGACCGGGCCGAAGGTCTCCTCCTGGTGGATCCGCATGGCGGGGGTGATGCCGGCGAGGACGGTCGGCCGGTAGTACCAGCCGCCGGCGAGCGCCGGCGCGTCGGGCCGGGCGCCGCCGCACAGGACGCGGGCGCCCTTCCGCACGGCGTCGTCGACGAGCTCCTCCAGGTCGGCGCGGCCCTTCTCGGTGGCGAGCGGGCCGACGTCGGTGGACTCGTCGAGCGGGTCGCCGACGGTGAGGGCGTTCATGGCGGCGGTGAAGCGTTCGGTGAAGTCCTCGTAGACGTCCTCGTGGACGATGAACCGCTTGGCGGCGATGCAGGACTGGCCGTTGTTCTGCACGCGCGCGGTGACGGCGGTCTTCACGGCCCGGACGATGTCGGCGGAGGGCATCACGATGTACGGGTCGCTGCCGCCGAGCTCCAGGACGGTCTTCTTGACGACGTCGCCGGCGACGGAGGCGACGGCCCGCCCCGCGGGTTCGCTGCCGGTGAGGGTGGCGGCGGCCACGCGCGGGTCCCGCAGCACCCCCTCGACCTCGGCGGAGCCGATGAGGAGGGTCTGGAAGCAGCCGTCGGGGTAGCCGGCGCGGCGGAACAGGTCGCCGAGGTAGAGCGCGGTCCTCGGCACGTTGGAGGCGTGCTTGAGGAGTCCGGTGTTCCCGGCCATGAGGGCGGGCGCGGCGAAGCGGATCACCTGCCAGAGCGGGAAGTTCCACGGCATGACGGCGAGGACGGGGCCGAGCGGCCGGTAGTGGACGCGGGCCCGGTCGGCGCCCGAGTCGCGGACGTCGCTCTCGGCCGGGTGCTCGTCGGCGAGGAGTTCCGCGGCGTGCCGGGCGTACCAGCGCATGGTCTTGGCGCACTTGCCGGCCTCGGCGCGGGCGGCCGTGAGGGGCTTGCCCATCTCCAGGGTCATGGTGCGGGCGATGTCCTCGGTGTCCTCGTCGAGGAGGGTGGCGGCGGCCCGCAGCAGCCGGGCCCGCTCCGCGAACGGCGTGGTGCGCCAGTGGCGGAACGCCTCGTGGGCGGCGGCGATCCGCCGTTCCACCTCGTCCGGCCCGTGTGCCTCGTAGGTGCGCAGCGTCTCGCCGGTGGCGGGGTTCACGGTGGCGATGGCCATGGCCTTCTCCTCCTGCGTCGTCCCCCACCGGAAACCTCCCGCTTCCCGGCCCCGGGCGCAAGGGGGCGGGTGCGGTGGAGTGACGCGGCCCTCCGCCACGCGCGCGTGCGTCAGCCGAGCAGCCAGGCCAGCGCCCCGTCGAGGTGGGCGCGGAAGACCGGGTCGCGGTACGCCTCCGGGGCGTGGCCGAGGGCCGTGAAGAGGAAGCGGCCCCGGTCGACGCTCCGGCACCAGGCGAGCGGGTGGTCGTCGCCGAGCGTGCCCCCCTCGTACGCGGTCTCGTCGGCCCGCAGCAGGACGCGGGCGCCCGGGACGCGCGGGTGGGAGGTGTACTCGTACCACTCGTCCGTCCACTCCCAGCGGGGCGGCAGCGGGGCGCAGGCGGGGTGCGCGGGGTCCTCGACGAGGACGGCGCCGGGCTGGAGCGGGGGGTGGCCGGCGAAGCGGGTGCCGAGGAGCTCGCCGTAGAAGGGCCAGTCGGGTTCGGCGTTGGCGGCGGCGTGCACGGCGAGGAGGGACCCGCCGCCCCGCAGGTACGCCTCCAGGGCGGTGCGGCCCCCGGGGGTGAGGACGGTGCCGGTGGTGGAGAGCAGGACGACGAGGGCCCGGCCGGCGAGTCCCGCCCCGGAGAAGGCGGCGGGGTCCTCGGTGGTCTCGGCGGTGAGCCCGCGCGCGGCGGCGAGCGCAGCGAGCGCGGCGGCGCCGTCGGGGAGGGAGTCGTGCCGGTAGCCGGCGGTGCGGGTGTAGACGAGGACGTCGGCGGGGGGCACGGGGGCTCCTGGGGGTGGGGGCGAGGGCGGGGGGCGGAGGGTTGGGGACAGAGGGTCAGCAAGCGCTTTCTGGCGTGGTGGTCGCGACCGTAGCCAGCGGAAACCCCGCGCCGCAAGCCCGCCCGGGACCCCCGCCGCGCCTCACGGGGAGCGCGGGCCGTCGCCCCGGCCGAGCAGCCGTCCCGGCAGGGCGCGCTCCACCACCCCGCCCGCCCCGTCCGGCTCCACGCGGTACAACCGGGCCTCCGGCCTGCGGGTCACCACCTCCGCGGGCCTCCCTCCGGCGAACAGCACGCCCACCCCGTCCTCCACGGCCCATCCCGCCGGCAGCGCACCGCCCGCCACGGCGGCCCGGTACGAGGGGCGACGGCCCGGCTCGCCGTCGTAGTGGGGGCAGACCGAGCCGGGCAGCAGCCCCAGGCCGTCGGGCAGCGGGGTCAGCGGGCCGAAGGAGTCGGTGTGCGAGCCCTCCGCCCAGCAGTTCGCCCCGGCGCTGATGCCGCACAGCAGGGTGCCGCCGTCCAGCGCCTCCCGCAGGATCCGGTCGACGCCGTGGGCGCGCCAGACGGCCAGCAGGTTCGCGGTGCTGCCGCCGCCGACGTAGACGACGTCCTGGGCGAGGAGGAAGGAACGCAGGGCCCGGTCGTCGCCCTCCCGCCGGAACAGGGACAGGACCGAGGGCGCGCAGGGGCGGGGCCGGAAGGCGGCGAGGAACTCCTCGGCGTAGCCGGGGGCGTCGCCGCTCGCGGTGGGGACGAAGCACACCCGGGGCCGCGTCGCGCGGGCGTGGCCGAGGACCCAGTCGTCCAGGAGGCCGTCGTCGTCGGTGGAGAACCCTCCGCCGAGCAGGGCCAGTCGGGGTCCGGGCGGAACGGGCACGGGGCGTCCTCCTCCTCGCGTACGGGGCGCACGCGCGCGTGGGGTCCACCCTGCCCGGGCGGCGGGGGGGCCGCCATCGTTTTTCGGGCCGTCCCGATCCATCGGATGCATTGATGCATCGGATGCGTGTCGGTATGTTCTCGCCTCGCCGTGCCCTTTCCTCCGCATCCCCCTGGAGTCGCCATGAGCACCGTGCCGCCCGCCCTCGCCGCCGCCGTCGGGCCGCTGCCCGACGGGGTGGAGCTCCCCCTGCCGCCGACGTTCGACGGCGTCGAGGAGGAGCGCCGGTACCGCAAGGAGCAACTCGCCGCCGGGTTCCGGATCTTCGGACGGTTCGGGTTCTCGGAGGGGGTCGCCGGACACATCACCGTGCGCGACCCGGGCGACCCGGACGCCTTCTGGGTCAACCCGTTCGGCATGAGCTTCAGCCAGATCAAGGCCTCCGACCTGATCCTCGTGGACCACGAGGGACGGGTCCTGGAGGGGCGGCGGCCGGTGAACAGGGCGGCGTTCGTCATCCACTCGCGGGTGCACGCGGCCCGGCCCGACGCGGTCGCGGCGGCCCACTCGCACTCCCTGCACGGGAAGGCGTTCTCCAGCCTCGGCGTCCCGCTGGACCCGATCACCCAGGACGCCTGCGCGTTCTTCGAGGACCACGGCATCTACGACGACTACCGGGGAGTCGTGAACGAGACCGAGGAGGGCGAGCGGGTCGCCAAGGCGCTCGGCCCGCACAAGGCGGTGATCCTGAAGAACCACGGACTGCTGACGGTGGGCCACTCCGTCGCCGAGGCGGTCTGGTGGTTCGTCACCATGGAGCGGTCCTGCCAGGCCCAGCTGCTCGCGATGGCGGCCGGGACCCCGCAGCTCATCGACCGGGAGACGGCGCTGCTCACCCGGGGGCAGATCGGCGGCCACCTGGCCGGCTGGTTCCAGGCCCGGCCGCTGTGGGATCAGATCACGGCGTCCGACCCCGACCTCTTCGACTGAGGCCGGGACGCGGGCCGGGTCGACGCCTCCAGGAGCGCGGGCAGGAACTGCCGCTCCAGGTCGCCCGGCGGCAGCGCCTCCGGCTCCACGTAGCTCTGCGCGAGGCCGCCCTCGCGCAGGGCGATGAGGAGCCGGGCGAACCGGTCGGCGTCCACGGTCAGTTCGCGGCCCGCCCGGCGCAGGACGAGGGTGAGGCCGCGGGCGATCTCGGCCCGCAGCCGCTCGTCGTGCCGGGCCAGCACCCAGGCCGCCTGCGGGTCCCGGATGGCGTGCAGGGTGAACTCGGTGGTGACCAGGTACCAGTCGCGCTCGTCCGGTTCGATGGCGGCGGCCAGTTCCGCGAGCCGGGTGAGGGTGTACTCCTCGGCGGTCAGCGCGTCGATCGAGGCGGCGAGCCGGCTCACCGTCCGCTCGCTGTGCTCGTCGAAGAGGGCGAGGAAGAGCTCTTCCTTGCTGGCGAAGTTCGAGTAGTACGCGCCCCGGGTGTAGCCGGCGCGCTCGCAGACCTGCTCGATGGTGGCGGCGTGGAAGCCGTGCTCGGCGAAGGTCTCCAGGGCGGCCCTCAGGAGCGCCGCCCGGGTGCGCGGCCGCCGTCTCGTGACGCCTTTCGGCACGTCCGCGTCCTCCCATCGTCCCGGCGCCGCTCCCCGCGGCGCCCGGCGCCCACCCTACCGGCGCGCGGCGACCGCCCGCCGGGTCCTGCGCCGGGCGGCCCGGGGCCCCTGCGGATAGGATTCACGCATGGGAGAGCGGCCGGTCGCGCCCGCCGCACCCGGCCTGGTCCTGCTCGTCGACGGGGTCACGACGCGCATGGACCCGGGCCGTGTCTACCACGTCGGGCGTGACCCCACCAGCGACATCGTGCTCGCCGACGCCCGGGCGTCCTGGCACCACGCGGTGCTCCGCGCCGCCGGCGGCCGGTGGACCCTCGCCGACGAGGACAGCACCAACGGCACCTACGCGGACGGCGTGCGGGTCCGGCTCCCCCGGGTCGTCGGCCCGGGCACGGTCGTCCGCTTCGGCCACCCCGAGGACGGCCCCCGCGCGGTCCTCACCGCGCCCCCGGAGACGGCCCCGCGAGGGGCGGCGCCGAGGGATGCGGCACCCGGGGAGGCCGTACCGGGGGACGCTGTGCCCGGGGAAGCGGTCCCGGAAGAGGCCGCGCCGGAGGGCACGGGCCCGCCGGAGGCCGGGCCCCCGTGGGAAGCGGCCCCGCCGGAGGCGCCTCCGCCCGAGGCCGCGCCTCCGCCGCCCCCGTCTCCCCCCGAGGCCGCCGCGGCCGCACCGGATCCGCCGCCCCCACCGGGCTCCTCCACGGCGCCCCCGCCCGCGGAGCCCGTACCCGGGGAAGACGCCCGGGGCGGGGCGGCCGGGGACGGGCCCCGGCTCGCGGGGGTGTCGCGGCCGGGGGCGACCGGGACCTTCCGGCGGCCCACGGCGATCCGGCCACTGCCCGAGCACACCGTGCGGATCGGACGGGCGCCGGACAACGACGTCGTCGTCGCCGACCTGGTGGTCTCGCGCCACCACGCGGAGCTGATCGCCCGGCCGGACGGGACGTACTGGATCCACGACCTCGGCAGCCACAACGGCACCTTCCTCAACGGCGGTCTCGTGGTCGAACCCGTCCGGGTCACGGCGGACGACATCGTCGGCATCGGCCGCAGCGCGTTCTGCCTGGCCGGCGGGCAGCTCGTCGAGTTCACCGACACCGGCGAGGTCTCCCTCGACGTGCAGGAACTCGCCGTCACCGTCGACCACGGCCGCAAGACCCTCCTCGACGGGGTGTCGTTCCCGGTCGGCGAGAAGACGCTGCTCGCCGTCGTCGGCCCGTCCGGGGCCGGCAAGTCCACCCTGCTCGGGGCGCTCACCGGACAGCGGCCCGCCGACCGGGGCACGGTCCTCTACGACGGCCGCGACCTGTACCGGGACTACGCCGAACTGCGCCAGCGCATCGGACTCGTCCCGCAGGACGACATCCTGCACCTCCAGCTGACCGTCCGCCGCGCCCTCGCGTACGCCGCCGAACTGCGCTTCCCCGGCGACACCGCGCCCGCCGAGCGCCACGCGCGCGTGGCGGAGGTGATCGGCGAACTGGGCCTCGCGGAACGGGCCGACCAGCCGATCCACAGCCTCTCCGGCGGGCAGCGCAAACGGGTCAGCGTCGCCCTGGAACTGCTGACGAAACCCTCCCTGCTCTTCCTCGACGAGCCGACCTCCGGCCTCGACCCGGGCATGGACCGCTCGGTGATGCACATGCTGCGCGGGCTCGCGGACGACGGCCGCACGGTCGTCGTGGTCACCCACAGCGTGCTCAGCCTGGACGTCTGCGACCGGCTCCTCGTGCTCGCCCCGGGCGGCCGGGTCGCCTACTACGGGCCGCCCGAAGACGCCCTGGGCTTCTTCGGCTACGCGCAGTGGCCCGAGGCGTTCGAAGCCTTCGAGACCGACCGGGACCGGGACTGGGCGGGACGGTACCGGCAATCCCGCTTCCACCGGCGGTACATCGAGGACGCCACGGTCCGGCCCTACGCGCCGCAGGCCGGGGCGACCGGAGCGTCCGGGGCGTCCGGGGTCCCCGCCGCGCCTCCCCCGCCGCCTCCGAAGGCGCAGAGCTGGGGCGGGCAGCTGCGGACCCTGGTCCGGCGGTACGCCGCCGCGCTCTCCGCCGACCGCACCTTCCTGGCCATCATGGTCGCCCTGCCGTTCGTGATGGGCGCGATGGCCCGGGCCCTCTCCGAGGGCGAGCTCAACCCCGAGTCCACCCTGAACGTGTTCCTGATCCTCTGCGTCGGCGGCGTCCTCACCGGCGCCGCGAACGCGGTCCGCGAACTGGTGAAGGAACGCTCGATCTACCGCCGCGAGAGAGCCGTCGGCCTCTCCCGCTCCGCCTACCTCGCCTCCAAGGTCGTCGTCCTCGGCACGGTGACCGTCGTGCAGGCGGTGGTGCTGACGCTCGTCGCCCTGATCGGCGTGCCGCTGAACGCGCCCGGCGGCAAGGGCGTGCTGATGCCCCCGCTGGTCGAGATCACCCTCGCCGTCGCCCTGCTCGCCTTCACCGCGATGATGCTCGGCCTGCTGGTGTCGGCACTGGTCCGCAAGGAGGAGGTGACGATGCCGCTGCTGGTCCTCCTCGCGATCGTCCAGGTGGTGTTCTGCGGCGCGCTGCTGGACGTGCGCGGCACCCCCGTCCTGGAACAGCTGGCCTGGCTGGTGCCCTCGCGGTGGGCGTTCGCCGCGATGGGCGCGACGATCGACATCGGGGCGGTGGCACCGGGCGACAAGACCACCGACCCCCTGATGGACCACACGGCGACGGCCTGGCTCTTCGACATGGGCATGATGGTCGTGCTCTGCCTGGTGCTCGGGCTGGCCGTGTCCCGGCTGCTGCGCCGCCACGAACCCGTCGTCATGCGTCGCTGACCCGCGATCAGGAGGTGGGGCCGTGAGCGTCCCCGACCCCGTGTCGGATTTTGGATCCAGCAGGCGGGATTTTGGATCCAACATCCCGGACGATGGATTCCGGATCCAAGATGCTGGATCCAATATCCCAGGTAACGGATCCAATATCCCGAGTAATGGATCCGATATTCCGGAGGGTGGATTCGATATCTCGGCTCATGGATCCGATTTCCGCCCCACGCATGTGGTGCCGCGCGGCGGCCTGCCCTCCTGGGAGGCCCCCGACCCGGGATTCCCGACGGCCCCGCTGGACGCCTTCCTGCCGGTGCGGCTGACGGAGCGGGCCGGTGACTGGGGGCGGGTGCTGTGCTCGAACGGCTGGTCCGCGTGGGTGGACGCGCGGCTGCTCGTGACGGTCCCGGAGGATCCGCCGGCGGCGGGGTCGGGGCTCGCGCGGACGGCCGACCCACGGCCGCTCATCGCGCGCGCGGAGGACGCCCTGGGCCGCTACCGGCGGGCCGTGGAGGAGCTGGCGGCGGGCCGGGCGGACGGGGAGACCTTCCGGCGGCGCACCCGGGGGCTGCGGGTCGGGATGGTCGTCGACGGGGAGTCCGTGTGGCTGTACGACGCGGAGCACGAACGCTGGGCGTACTGCGACGGCCTCGGCCTGGCGACGTACGCGGCCTCCTCGAAGCCCTCCCGCGCGACCGCCCCGCCCCGGCCCCCCGGCCCCGCCGCCGGGCCCGAGCCGGCTGCGGAGCCCGACCCCGAGGCCGAGCCGGCTCCCGGACCCGAGGCCGGGACCGGGACCGAGCCCGCTCCGGGGGTGCGGCCGGTGCCGACGGCTCCCGGGGCTCCGGTGGCGTACGAGCCGACGCAGGTGGTGCCGCGGGTCGGTCCGGGGGCGGCTGACGCCGGGCCGCCACCGCCGCCGACGCGGGTCGTGGAGCGGCCGCCCGGGGCGGCGGAGGGCGGGGAGTGATGGCGGGGCGGGACGGGGCGCGGGACACGGGGCTTCCGGCGGGGCGGCCGTCGGGGCTCGTGGGGAAGGAGATCGCCGGGTACCGGGTGGAGGCGGAGATCGGGCGCGGCGGGATGGCCGTCGTCTACCGGGCGCGGGACCTGCGGCTGGACCGGACGGTGGCGCTGAAGCTGCTGGCGCCGGAGCTGGCCCGCAACGACACCTTCCGGAAGCGGTTCGCGCACGAGTCCCGGGTGGCGGCGTCGATCGACCACCCGCACATCGTGCCGGTCTTCGAGGCGGGCGAGACGGAGGGCGTCCTGTACATCGCGATGCGGTACGTGGCGGGGCAGGACCTGGTGGCGCTGCTGGCCCGGGAGGGGCCGCTGCCGCCCCCGACGGCGGTGCGGATCGCGGCGCAGGTGGCGTCGGCGCTGGACGCGGCGCACGCGCACGACCTGGTGCACCGGGACGTGAAGCCGGGGAACGTCCTGGTGGCGGAGGGCACCGACCGGGACCATCCGGAGCACGTGTACCTCACGGACTTCGGGTTGACGAAGAAGTCGCTGTCGCTGACGGGGTTCACCACGGTGGGCGAGTTCGTGGGCACGCTGGACTACGTGGCGCCGGAGCAGATCTCGGGGAAGCCGGTGGACGGGCGCTGCGACGTGTACGGGCTGGCGTGCGTGGTCTTCGAGACGCTGGCCGGGGTGCCGCCGTTCCGCCGCGAGACGGACTGGGCGGTGCTGTGGGCGCAGCAGTACGACCCGCCGCCCCCGCTGGCCGAGCACCGGCCGGGGCTGCCGGAGGCGGTGGACGCGGTGTTCGCGCGGGCGCTGGCGAAGACGCCGGAGGAGCGGTACGGGACGTGCCTGGAGTTCGTCGCGGAGCTGCGGGCGGCCCTGGCCCGGGCCCCGGGCGGCCCCGCGCCGGCGACCGGACCGGGGCACCGGTCGCCGGGGCCGCCGCGGGAACCTCCGGGGTGGGCCCGTCCGGTGTTCCGGCGCCTGGACGTCCGTCCCTAGATCCCCGGCGCCCTAGATCCCTGGCGCCCCAGGTCCGTGGGCCCCTGCCGTGGGCCCCTGGCTCTCCGGCGCTCCCTTGCGGGGGCCGGGGGCGTCGGTGGGGAGGCGGCCCGGGTGGCGGAGGCGGGGGGCGAGGAGGCCGGCGAGGAAGCCGGTGGCGAGGCCCCAGAGGAGGGCGAGGCCCGCGGTGCGCCACACGTCGGGCCGGAGCACGACCTCGCCGCCGAGACCGCCCAGGTCGCCGATGCCGAGGACCGACAGGCCGAAGCGCGCCTCGACGAGGGTGAGGGGGGTGATGGCGAGCATGGTGAGGCCGAAGCCGACGCCGAGGTGCAGGGCGTGCCGCCAGGCCGGCACGCCGGCCGGGGACCGTACGGCGGCGAGGAGGGCGGCGGCGAGGACGAGGACGGCGGCGACGGGCAGCAGCCACCAGGCGCGGGCGTCCTGGGCGGCGAGCGAGGAGAGGTCCACCGTGGACAGGCCGGTGCCGTCGCCGTCGCGGAGGACGGCGTCGAGGACCTGGGGCATGGGCAGGCCGAAGGGGCCCTCGACGCGGCCCTCCCAGGAGCCGCCGATGCCGACGCCGAGGGCGAGCCAGCTGACGTTGGGGAGGCCCAGGAGGAGGACGGCGAGGGTCTCGGCGGCGTGTCCCCTGGTGGCGGCGACGACCAGGCCGACTGCCACGTACGCGAGGAGGAGCAGGAGCATCGCCGAGGCGGCGGGCCGGATCGCCTGCTGGTGGCGCAGCAGGCGCGCGGGGAGGGGGCTGGCGCGGGAGACGAGGAGGGCGACGAGGAGCACGCCGAGGATCCACAGGAGGCCGTGGCCGAGGGTGGGGCCGAGGAGGGTGCGGAAGCCGACGGTGGGGTTCGCGGCGTCGAGGAGTTCGCCGAAGAGGTCGGCGAGGGGTTCCTCGGAGGTGCCGGTGTCGCCGAGGGAGAGCCGGAAGTCGTGGCGGGCGAGGGCGGCCAGTCCGGCGAGGGCGGCCAGCCAGAGGACGGTGACGGCGGCGGCGCGGGCCGCGAGGTCGCCGACCCGGACCACGGCGTGGTGGCGGAGCGGGCGGAGGAAGACGGCGCCGGCGGCGAGCGCGCCGAGGAGGGTGACGGTGAGGGGCATCGCGGTCAGTTCGCCCTGGGCGCCGGCGAGGGAGCCGGCCGATCCGGTGATCTCGACCTGTCCTCCGGCGGCCATGACGACGACCGCCGCGAGGACGGCGCCGAAGCCGCCGGGCAGGTCGGCCGCGCCGGCGGCCCAGAGGCCGAGTCCGGCGGTGACGGCCATGACGGCGTAGCCCGCGGCGACGGCGGCGAGGGCCTGGAGGGCGATGCGGAGTCCCGCCCGGACCGGGTCGCCGGCGGCGCCGGGGGTGCCCGGGCCGGTGGCGGGGGGCGGAGTGGTGGGGAGCCGACTGCTCACCCTGACCACGCTAGTCCGGCCCGGGCGGCTCCGCCTGCGGGTGCGGTGCGTCCGGCCCCTCTCCCCGCTCCCTCCGCCCGTGCCGACCGGCTCCTCCGTTCGTCCGGTCCCTCCCCCTGCCCCCTTCGTCCGTACCGGTCGGCGGGCCGTCGGAGGGGAGCGCCGGCCGGCCCGCCGCGCGGGTCGGTGACGTTCGGTGAACACGGCCGCATAGGAGGCATCCCTAACCCGATCCCGCGCCGCCAAACGGGCTTCCGACCGACGATGCGATAACGCTCCGGAAGCGCCGCGAGACGGCCGGAAGGTGTTATGCCGTCGTTATAAAAGAAAGATTTGTTCCGGTTTAAGCGCATTACACCCCCCGGATTCCGGACGATGATCGTCCGGACTTCACCAGGTCGCCGCCGGGCCATAACACGGACCATCTCTCCCGCGGAACCCCTCGGGGCGAGGAAGTTCACGGCTGCTCTGGGTAACTTCGGCGCCCATGACAACAGCTCACACAGCACCGGAACACCTCCGGGAGGAAGCGCCGGTCTCCGTCCGGGACTGGACCGTCGGGCGGCCCCGGACCGGCGACGGCGCCCAACTCTGGCGGCTCGCAAGGGAGTCCGGGACGCTGGACGTCAACTCCTCCTACAGCTACCTCCTGTGGTGCCGGGACTTCGCCGGGACCTCGGCCGTCGCCCGGGACGCGGACGGCCGGCCGATGGGCTTCGTGACCGGCTACCTGCGCCCGGACGCGCCGGGAACGCTCCTGGTGTGGCAGGTCGCCGTCGACGCGGCGTACCGGGGGCGGGGCGTCGCAGGGGCGCTCCTCGACCACCTCTCCGAGCGCGTCGCCGCCGCGCACCCGCTCGACGCCGTCGAGACGACCATCACCCCGGACAACCAGGCGTCCGAGCGGCTGTTCGGCGCCTACGCGCGGCGGCACGGCGCCCGCGTCAGCCGGACGGTGCTCTTCCCGTCCGGTGCCTTCCCGGCGCCCGGCCACGAGGCCGAGGTGCTGCACCGCATCGCGCCGCTGGCCTTCTGAGGCGATCCGCCCGCCCATTCCACCACCCCATGCACTGGAGTCCCGCATGACGCTCATCGCAGGAACCGTCCCGACCGTCTTCGAGACCGTCGAGTCGGAGGTGCGCAGCTACTGCCGCGCCTGGCCCACCGTCTTCGAACGCGCCACGGGCAGCCGTCTGTACGACGAGCACGGCCGTCCCTTCCTCGACTTCTTCGCGGGGGCGGGTTCGCTCAACTACGGCCACAACAACCCCGTCCTCAAGCGCCCGCTCCTCGACTACCTCGGGAGCGACGGCATCACCCACGGCCTCGACATGTCGACGACGGCCAAACGGAGCTTCCTGGAGACCTTCCGCTCGGCCGTCCTGGAACCGCGCGGCCTCCCCTACAAGGTGATGTTCCCCGGCCCGACCGGCACCAACGCCGTCGAGGCGGCACTCAAGCTCGCCCGCAAGGTCACCGGCCGGAAGACGGTGGTCTCCTTCACCAACGCCTTCCACGGCATGTCCCTGGGCTCGCTCGCCCTCACCGGCAACGCCGGGAAGCGCGCCGGGGCCGGCGTGCCGCTGTCGCACACCACGCAGATGCCGTTCGACCACTACCTCGGCGGCAGGACCCCGGACTTCCTCTGGTTCGAGCGGCTCCTGGAGGACTCGGGGTCCGGCCTCGACCATCCGGCCGCCGTAATCGTCGAGACCGTCCAGGGCGAGGGCGGGGTCAACGTCGCCCGCGCGGAGTGGCTGCGCGGCCTCGCCGACCTGTGCCGCCGCCGGGACATGCTGCTCATCGTCGACGACATCCAGATGGGCTGCGGCCGCACCGGCGACTTCTTCTCCTTCGAGGAGGCCGGCATCACCCCCGACGTCGTGACCCTGTCGAAGTCCATCAGCGGCTACGGACTGCCCATGTCGCTCTGCCTGTTCCGCGACGAGCTCGACGTGTGGGAGCCCGGTGAGCACAACGGCACCTTCCGCGGCAACAACCCGGCCTTCGTCACCGCCACCGCCGCCCTCGACGCCTACTGGCGGGACACGACGCTGCGGGACCGCACCCTGCGGCGGTCCGCGGCGGTCGGCGCCGCGCTGGGCGAGCTCGGCCCCGACTGCTCCGCGCGGGGGCGGGGGCTGGTGTGGGGGCTGGAGTTCGCGGACGGGGAGCGCGCCCGGGCGGTGTGCCGGCGCGCCTTCGACCTGGGGCTGCTGGTGGAGACGTCCGGCCCGCGCGACGAGGTGGTGAAGCTGCTGCCGCCGCTGACCGTCACCGACGACGAACTGGACGAGGGCCTCGGCATCCTCGCCCGCGCCGTCCGCCACACCGCCTGAACCCGCTCCCCCGCACCGAAAGGAACGCCCCGTGATCGTCCGCACCTTCGCCGAGCTGGAGAACACCGAACGGCACGTCAGGTCCGCCTCCGGCACCTGGGAGAGCCGGCGGATCGTCCTCGCCCGCGAGCGCGTCGGCTTCTCCCTCCACGAGACCGTCCTGTACGCCGGGACCGAGACCTCCATGTGGTACGCGAACCACGTGGAGGCCGTCGTCTGCACCGCCGGCGAGGCCGAGCTCACCGACCACGAGACCGGGGCGACGTACAGGATCGTCCCCGGGACCCTGTACCTCCTCGACGGCCACGAGCGGCACACCCTCCGGGTCAAGGAGGACTTCCGCTGCCTGTGCGTCTTCAACCCGCCGGTGACCGGCCGGGAGGACCACGACGCGAACGGCGTCTACCCGCTGCTCACCGAACCCGGCGACGCCTGACCGCCCCGTGGACCCCGCATCCCCGCCGTACGACACGAGAAAGGCCCCCCACGATGACCACCGCCCCCGCCCGCCCCGTCGACCCCTACCCCACCCGCGGCGCCGAGGAGGCGCTCGTCTACCGGAAGGAGCCCGTCGTCTGGTCCGAGCCCGGCACCCCCGGCCCCTTCTGGCCGCGCGAGCTGGAGGAGTACGAGCGCAACGGCTTCTTCGCCGTCGACGCCCTCGTCACCCCCGACGAGGTCACCGAACTCCGCGCCGAGCTGGACCGGCTGGTCACCGATCCGCGCGTCCGGGAGGACGAGCGGGCGATCGTCGAGCCCCGGTCCCGGGAGATCCGGTCCGTCTTCGAGGTGCACCGGATCAGCGAGGTGTTCGCCCGGCTCGCCGCCGACCCCCGGCTCGTGGACCGGGCCCGGCAGATCCTCGGCTCCGACGTCTACGTCCACCAGTCCCGGATCAACGTCAAGCCCGGCTTCGGCGCCAGCGGCTTCTACTGGCACTCCGACTTCGAGACCTGGCACGCCGAGGACGGGCTGCCCCTCATGCGGGCCGTGTCGGTGTCGATCGCGCTGACCCCGAACTTCACCACCAACGGCAGCCTCATGATCATGCCGGGCTCGCACCGCACCTTCCTCGGCTGCGCGGGCGAGACCCCGGAGGACAACTACAAGCGGTCGCTGCGGATGCAGGACGCCGGCACCCCCTCGCGGAAGGCGCTGGCGACCTTCGCCGAGGCGTGCGGCATCGAGCACTTCACCGGCGCGGCGGGGTCCGCCGTCTGGTTCGACTGCAACGCCCTGCACGGTTCCGGCGACAACATCACGCCCTTCCCCCGCAGCAACGTCTTCCTCGTCTTCAACAGCGTGGAGAACGCGCCGGAACGGCCCTTCGCCGCGCCCGTCCGCCGCCCCTCCTTCATCACGGCCCGGGACACCACCCCCCTCGGCTGAACCCTCGCCCCCCTCTCCGCCGCATTCCCTGCCGAAAGGACGGACATGACCACGCACCCCTCCCGCAGACGCCTCCTGACCCGGGGCGCGTTCCTCGGCGGGGCCCTCGCCGTGCCGGGGTTCCTCGCCGCGTGCAGCCGTACGGAGGCGGGCACCGGGGCGCCGGCCGGTGACGCGGACCTGCTGGAGAGGCTGCGGAAGCAGGGGCACGTCCGGGTGGGCTTCGCCGGGGAGGCGCCGTACGGCTTCCAGGACGGCGGCACGCTCGCCGGGGAGGCCCCCACCCTCCACCGGGAGATCTTCACCGCCCTGGGCGTCCCCGAACTCCGGCCCACGCTGACCGAGTTCGGGTCCCTGGTGCCCGGTCTGCTCGCCGGACGGTTCGACGTGGTCAGCGCCGGCATGGCCATCACGCCCGAGCGCTGCGCCAAAGTGGCCTTCTCCGAGCCGGAGTTCGTCTCGCCCACCGCGCTCATGGTCCGCCGGGGCAACCCGAAGGGGCTGGACGACCTGGCGTCGTGTGCGGCGGGGAAGGTCCGCGTCGGCGTCCTGACGGCCGCCGTGGAGGCCGCGTACGCGAAGGCGGCGGGCGTCCCCGACGGGTCCGTGGTGACGGTGGCGAAGCAGCAGGACGGTCTGGACGCACTGCTCGCGGGCCGGATCGACGCCTTCGCCCTCACCGGCATCTCGCTGCGCTGGCTCGCCCGCACCAACCGGGGGGCCGCCGTGGAGGTCCTCGAACCGTTCGTGCCGGTCGTCGACGGGGTGAAGCGGTACAGTCCCGGCGGCGCCGTGTTCCGGCAGGGCGCCGTCTCCCTGCGGAGGGCCTTCGACGAGCGGCTCGCCGCCATCACCGGCGACCCCGCCCGCTACGTACGGCTGATCGGGAAGTACGGCTTCACCGAACGCGAGGTGCCGCCGCGCACCCTGCGCACCGCGGAGCTGTGCGCGGGATGACGGACTCCGGCACCACCGCCTTCCTGCCCGCGCTCGGCCGGGCCCTGCCGGCGATCGGCGAGGGCCTCCTGGTCACCCTGGAGGCCACCGCCCTCGGCGCGGCCCTGGCACTGCTCGTCGCCTTCGCCCTGGGCCTGGCCGCCCGGTCCCGCTCCCGTACCGTCCGGGGCGCCGTCCGCGTCACCGTCGAGTTCCTGCGCGGCACCTCGCTGTACGTGCAGCTGTTCTGGCTGTTCTTCGCCCTGCCGATGCTCGGCTTCCGGCTGGAGCCGATGGCCTGCGGGGTGCTCGCCCTCGGCCTCAACTACGGGGCGTACGGGGCGGAGGTGGTGCGGGGCGCGGTCGCGGCGGTGCCCGCCGCCCAGACCGAGGCCGCGGTCGCGCTGGGCATGGGTCCTGGGCTGCGCCTGCGGCGGATCGTGCTGCCGCAGGCGTACGTCCTGATGCTGCCGCCCTTCAAGAACCTGCTGGTCCAGCTGCTCAAGTCGACCCCGCTGCTGTCCCTGGTCACGGTCGCCGACCTGACCTTCCGGATCGACCAGCTGCGTTCGGCGACGGGCGGCACCGCCGCCGCCTATCTGCTGCTGCTCCTCGTGTACTTCGGGGTGGCCGTGCTCCTGGGGGCAGCGATGAACGCGCTGGAACGGCGGGCGAAGGCCCGGCTGGGCGTGACGGGAGGGAGTGCCTGATGTGGGACATGGACGCGGCGCGCGACGCGCTGCCCGTGGTGCTGTCCGGATTCGGCGTCACCCTGCTGGCGACGGTGCTCGGCTTCGCCGTGGCGGTGGTCGCCGGGCTCGCCGTCGCCCTGCTGCTGCGCTCCGGCCGCCGGTGGATCGCCCTGCCCGTGGGCGGCCTGGCCGCCTTCGTCCGCTCGACGCCGGTGATGGTGCAGCTGTTCGCCGCCTGGGTGCTGGTCCCCGGCCTGGACCCGCTCACGCTCGGCGTCCTCGTCCTGGGGCTGCACTACGCCACGTACCTCTCCGAGGTGTACCGGGCCGGCATCGACGCCGTGCCGAAGGGGCAGTGGGAGGCGTGCACGGCGCTGTCGCTGCCGCGCCGCAGGACGTGGCGGGCCGTGGTCCTGCCGCAGGCCGTGCGGAAGGTGCTGCCCGCCCTCGGCAACTACGCGGTCTCCATGTTCAAGGAGACGCCCTTCCTCTCCGTCATCACCGTGAACGAGATGGTCCACGAGGCGAGCGCCTTCGGCAGCACCCGCTTCGCCTATCTGGAGAGCTTCACCCTGGCCGCCGCCGTCTTCCTGCTGGCGAGCTGGCCGACGTCCCTGCTCGTCCGCCGGCTGGAGGCCCGCCTTGCCCACTGACACCGTTCCCGAGGCCCCACGCGCACGCGCGCCGGAGAAGGTCCGGTTCGAGGGGGTGACGAAGCGGTTCGGCGACCACACCGTCCTCGACGGTCTCGACCTGACGGTCGCGCCCGGCGAGCGCGTGACGCTGATCGGCCCCAGCGGCTCGGGGAAGACGACCATCCTGCGGCTGCTCATGACCCTGGAGCGGGTCACGGACGGCGTCGTCCACCTGGACGGGGAGCCCTTCTCCCACATGCCCGCGGGCCCCGGCGGGAAGCTCGTCCCGGCGGACGAGCGCCACCTGGGCCCGCGCCGGCGGCGCATCGGCATGGTGTTCCAGCAGTTCAACCTCTTCCCCCACATGAGCGTCCTGGCGAACGTCGTGGAGGCGCCCCGGCACGTCCTGGGGCTCGACGCGGACGAGGCCGCCGCGCGCGCCCGGGAGCTGCTGGCCCTCGTCGGCCTCGCCGGGAAGGCCGACGCCCATCCGACCCGGCTCTCCGGCGGCCAGCAGCAGCGCGTCGCCATCGCGCGGGCGCTGGCGATGCGCCCGGACCTCCTCCTCCTGGACGAGGTGACCTCCGCCCTCGACCCCGAGCTGGTGGCGGAGGTCCTGGACGTGCTGCGGGACGTGGCGGACGGCACGGACATCACCCTGCTCTGCGTCACCCACGAGATGGGCTTCGCCCGGGACGTCTCCGACCGGCTCCTGATGTTCGACCGGGGCCGGGTGCTGGAGGCGGGCACCCCGGACGAGCTCCTCGACGCCCCGGAGCACGAACGGACCCGGTCCTTCCTCCGCTCGCTGCGGTGACGGGGGCTCGCCGGGACGACGGGCGCGGAACGCTGCGGGTGCGGGCCCTCCGTCCGGCGCCGACAATGGCGCCGAACGGAAGAAAGGGAGAAACGTGACTTCCCAACCGCCGCCGCCGTCCGGCCCTCCGTCGGTCCCTCCCTCCGGTCCGCCCACGGGACCGCCCTCGGGCCCGCTGTCGGGCGCGGCCACCCGCCCCGGGGTGTCCTCCTCTCCCCCGTCCCCGCCCGCCCCGCCGCACGACGGCTCCGGGGGCGGGGGCGGGGGCGGGGGTGGAGGAGGGGGTGACGGCGGCGGGGGCTCCAGCAGGGGGCCCGGCAGCGGGAAGGACGGCGGGACGCCGTGGTGGCGGTCGGTGCCGAAGGTCGCCTCGCTCACCGCCGTCGTCGTCGCGGCCGCCGCCCTCACCGTGGTCCTGGTGGGCCGCTCGGACGACAAGGGCGACACCGCGGGCTCCGGCGGCGGGGAGGTCTTCCTCCAGAACGCCTCCGCCTCCGGCCCCGACCCCTTCACCGCCTCCACCGCCCGCACCGACGACGCCTCCGGAGCGGCCTCACTGCCGCCGCGCACCGGCACGGCGGAGAGCGCCACCCCGCAGGTCTCGGGCTCCACCCCCGGCCTGTACGGCGGCACCCAGGAGGTGGCGAGCTGCAACGTGGAGCAGCAGGTGCGCTACCTCACCGCCGAGCCCGCCAAGAACACCGCCTTCGCCTCGGTCCTGGGCCTCGAGGCGAAGCAGGTGCCGGGCTACCTCCGCTCCCTGACCCCGCTCCAGCTCCGGGCGGACACCCGGGTGACCAACCACGGCTTCAAGGACGGCGCGGCCACCACGTACCAGGCGACCCTCCAGGCCGGGACCGCGGTCCTCGTCGACGGGCGGGGCGTGCCCCGGGTGCGGTGCGCCTGCGGCAATCCGCTGACCGGGCCGGTGGCCCAGCAGCAGCCGCGGACGACGGGCACCCCGTGGCCGGGGTACAGCTCCTCCCGGGTCGTGGTCGTGGCCCCGTCGGTGACGGTGGTGAACGTGTTCGTGGTGTACGACCCCGACCAGGACTCCTGGTTCGCGCGGAAGCACGGCGACACCGGACGGCACGACAAGCCCACCCCGCCACCGCCCCGGCCCACCCCGACGACCCTCTCGCCCACCCCGACGACGTCGTCCGCGTCCCCGTCGGCCCCCACGACCTCGCCGGCGCCCTGCGTGACGGTGTCCGAGGGGCAGACGCCGACGCCGAGCGGCGGCGTGACGCCGTCGCCCTGCCCGCCGACGCTCTCGCCGACGGCGACGACGCCCACCCCGACGACGTCGGCCCCCACGACGGACTCCTCCTCGCCGACGTCCGAGACCCCGTCGTCGCAGACCCCGTCCGACTCGCCGTCCGACTCCCCCTCGGACTCGCCGTCCGACACCGGCACGACGACCGGCGCCACGGACACCTCGGACACGACCGGCGGGGCGACGACGGACGGGACGACGGACACGACGAGCACGACGACCGGCGGCGGGGCCGACGGGCGTTCGGCGTCGGCCTCTTCCTCCTCCGGCCTGTCCCCGCTGGGTCCCTCCGTCTCCGGTTCCTCCCCGGGCTCGGCGCCGGCCCCCGGTCCCGGCCGTCAGCACGTGGTGCGGGCCACCACGATCTGAGGCCCCGGCCCCTCCACCGCGTCCCGGGCGGCGGGCCGGTGGGGGCGCAGGGCGGCGCGCAGGGCCCGCAGCCAGGTGCCCGCGGGCAGCGGCCGGGCGGCCCGCTCCTCCGCGTGCCGCTGCCAGAGGCGCTCGTCGCGGTCGGTGAAGTGCGCGGTCATGGAGTGCTCCTCTCGGCGGCGCGGACCGGGGACCGGTGCGCGGATCGGGGCGGCCCGGCGGTCCGTCCCCGTCAGAAAGACGCGCCACCAGGCCACTGAGAAGGAGTCTGTACCCTTATTGGCCCAGGCAGCAGAGCCAATAAGGAGTGATTGGCATGGCGGATGGCCGTGTGGTCCACACCGCGGACCGGACCTTGTCGGGCCGTCAGCTCGCCTCGCTGCTCACCCCGCCCCCGGAGGGCCGGTTCGGCTACCGCGAGCTGGCGCGGGCGGTGCGGGAGGCGCTGCTCGACGGGCGGGTGGCGCTGCGGCTGCGGCTGCCCGCCGAGCGGGAGCTGGCGCAGGTCCTGGAGGTGAGCAGGACGACGGTGACGGGGGCGTACGACCTGCTGCGGGAGAGCGGGTACGCGCACAGCAGGCGGGGCGCGGGCACGTGGACGGCGCTGCCGGACGGGCAGGTGCCGATCGCGCTCGGGCCCTCCCAGGACCCGGCGGGCGAGGTGATCGACCTGGCGCTGGCCGCTCCGTCCGGGCCGCGCGCCGAGCTCGCGGAGGCGCTGGCGGAGGCCGCGGCGGAGCTGCCGAGGTACGCGTCGGCGCCGGGCTACCACCCGTACGGCCTGCCGGAGCTGCGGGCCGCGGTGGCGGAGCGGTACACCGCGCGGGGACTGCCGACCCGGCCCGAGCAGATCCTGGTCACGACGGGGGCGCAGCAGGCGCTGTCGCTGGTGCTCGCGCAGTTCGGGCGGCCGGGCGACCGGGTGCTGGCCGAGAACCCCTCGTACACCAACGCCCTCGACGCGATGCGGAACCGGGGCATGCGGGTGACGCCGGTGCCGGTCACGGAGCACGGCTGGGACACCGGGCTGGTGGACGCGGCGCTGCGGCAGACCGCGCCCCGGCTGGCCTATCTGATCCCGGACTTCCACAACCCGACGGGCCGGCTGATGCCGCGCGAGCAGGGCCGGGAGCTGGCGCGGTCGGCGCGGGCCACGGGGACCTGGCTGGTGGTCGACGAGACGCTGACGGACATGGCGCTGGACGTGCCCGCCCCTGCGCCGTTCGCGGCGGGGGCCGGGGCGGGCGGCGGGGAGCAGGTCCTGTCGGTGGGCTCGCTGAGCAAGAGCTGCTGGGGCGGGCTGCGGGTCGGCTGGGTGCGGGCGTCGGCGCGGGTGGTGACCGAGCTGACGCGGACCCGGGTCACGGCCGACCTCGCGGGTTCCGTGCTGGACCAGCTGGTGGCGGTCTCCCTGATGCGGAGACTGGATCCGATCGTGGCCGCGCGCCTCGCGGAGCTGCGGCGGCACCGGGAGGCACTGGGCGCCGCGCTGGCCCGGCACCTGCCGGAGTGGCGGTGGACGGTGCCGCCGGGCGGCATGTGCCTGTGGATCGACCTGGGCCGCCCGGTGGCGACGCAGCTCGCGGCGCGGGCGCTGCGGCACGGGGTGCGGGTGGAGGGCGGGGCCCGCTTCGGGGTGGACCCGGGGACCCACGAGCACCGGCTGCGGATCCCGTACACACAGCCGGAGGAGGTGTACGAGACGGCGGCGGAACGGCTGGCGGCGGCGCTGGAGGGGGCACCGGGGCGGTTCGTGGACCCGGCGCTTCCGGAGTGGGTGGCCTGAGCGGGGGGGGGAGGAGCGGTGGAGTGAGCGGCGGGATGAAATATCCGGATGCCCGGCCGGCGGGGATGCCTGTACGGTCCGACAAGTGGAACCGTTGACTGAGAAAGAGATCCGTTCGTCGTTCGTGAACGCCACGAAGGGCGACGCCGCACGGCTGAAGCTGCCCCTGGACTTCGCCGAGACGCCCTGGGAGCACCTGGACTTCCTGGGCTGGGTGGACCCGGGGGCGCCGCTGCGGGCCCATCTGGTGGTGCCCCGCGAGGACGGCCCGCTGGGGGTGAGCCTGCGGGTGCCGGCGACGGGCCGGACCAGCGCGGTGAAGACGAGCCTGTGCCAGATCTGCCTCACCGGACACGCCTCGTCGGGCGTCACCCTGCTGGCCGCCCCGCTGGCGGGCGCCCGCGGCCGGGAGGGCAACACGGTCGGCATCTACATCTGCTCCGACCTGGCGTGCTCCCTCTACATGCGCGGGAAGCGCGTCCCCAAGCTGCGGGGCGTCCGGCACGACGAGACCCTGTCCGTGGAGGAACGGGTGGCCCGCGCCACGGCGAACCTGGACGGGTTCCTCGCGCGCGTGACGGCCGGTTAGCCGAGGCGTGAGGGAAGGGGACGGTCCTGTCGGATCGTCCCCTTCCTCTTTTCCGTCATCCGCTTCCCGCGGCGGCCCGGATCAGCGGAATGCCTGCTCGCCCGTGAGCGCCTTTCCGATGACGAGGGAGTGGACCTCGCTGGTGCCCTCGTAGGTGAGGACGGACTCCAGGTTGTTGGCGTGCCGGAGGACCGGGTACTCCAGGGTGATGCCGTTGGCGCCGAGGATGGTGCGGCACTCGCGGGCGACGGCGATGGCCTCGCGGACGTTGTTGAGCTTGCCGACGCTGATCTGCTCGGGGGTGAGCTCGCCGGCGTCCTTGAGGCGGCCGAGGTGGAGCGCCAGCAGCATGCCCTTGCCGAGTTCGACGGACATGTCCGCGAGCTTCTGCTGCGTGAGCTGGTACGAGGCGAGGGGACGGGCGAAGACGGTCCGGTCCCGCGCGTAGGAGATCGCGGTCTCCAGGCAGTCGCGGGCGGCACCGAGGGCGCCGAAGACGATGCCGAAGCGGGCCTCGTTGAGACAGCCGAGCGGACCGGAGAGGCCGCGGGCCCCGGGGAGCATCGCGTCGGCGGGGAGCCGGACGTCCTCCAGGACCAGTTCGGCGGTGACGCTGGCCCGCAGCGACAGCTTCATCTTGATCTCGGGTGCGCTGAAGCCGGGGGTGCCGGCCGGGACGAGGAAGCCGCGGACGCCCTCCTCGGTGCGGGCCCACACCACGGCGACGTCGGCGACGGAACCGTTGGTGATCCACATCTTGGTGCCGTTGAGGACCCAGTCCGAGCCGTCCCGCTTGGCGTTCGTCCGCATGGCGCCGGGGTCCGAGCCCGCGTCGGGCTCCGTGAGGCCGAAACAGCCGATGTACTCGCCGGCCGCCATCTTCGGCAGCCACCGCTGCTTCTGCTCCTCGGAGCCGTGCTTCCAGATCGCGTACATCGCGAGCGAACCCTGCACCGAGACGAGCGAGCGCAGCCCCGAGTCGACCGCCTCCAGCTCCATGCAGGCCAGGCCGTACGCCACCGCGCTGGTGCCCGCGCAGCCGTAACCCTCCAGGTGCATGCCGAGCACACCGAGACCGCCGAGCGTACGGGCGAGTTCGCGCGCCGGGATCTCCCCCGCCTCGAACCAGCCCGCGACGTGCGGGCGCAGCTCCCGGTCTGCGGCGGCGCGGACGGTGTCGCGGATCGCGCGCTCCTCGTCGCTCAGCAGGCCGTCGACGGCGAGGAGGGCGAGGGGGTGGGTGGGGTGGGCGGGGGTGGACGGCGAGGACTTCACGGGCGGCCTCCTGGCGGCTGGGGCGAGGGTCGTGCTCGGCGTGGCGTGGCGAAGCGTAGCGGCAGATTGGATTTTGGATCCAGTATTGAAAATCCGACCTCCGGGTCCTACGGTCCCGATTGGATCCAATCTCCAATCTCATGGATCCCGCCCAGGGGATCCCTTCGATCGGATCCTTTCTCTTGGATCCAATCTGCTGGATCCAGTCCGTCGGATCCCCTCCCCGGGGCCGCCACCAAGGGAGCGCCGCATGCACACGGACCACCCCCACGAGGCCGGCCCCGGCGCCCTCTCCGGCATCGTCGTCGCCGACTTCGGGCGGGTCCTCGCCGGGCCGTACATGACGATGCTCTTGGCCGACCTCGGCGCCGACGTCATCAAGATCGAACGGCCGGACGGCGGGGACGACACCCGCGCCTGGGGGCCGCCGTTCGCGGACGGACAGGCCACGTACTTCCTGGGGGTCAACCGCAACAAGCGGTCCGTCGCCCTCGACCTGACCGACCCGGAGGGCCGGGCGGCGGCACGGGCGATCGTCGACCGGGCCGACGTCCTGGTGGAGAACTTCCGCCCCGGCACGATGGAACGGCTGGGCCTCGGCTTCGAGGAGGTCCGCCGCACCAACCCCGGCCTCGTCTACTGCTCGGTGACCGGCTTCGGCACCGACGGGGGCGCCTCGCTGCCCGGCTACGACCTGCTCGTCCAGGCCGTGGGGGGCCTGATGAGCGTCACGGGCGAGCCGGGCGGGACGGGGACGAAGGCGGGGGTGGCCCTCGTCGACGTCATCACCGGCCTGCACGCCGGGCTCGGCGTCCTCGCCGCCCTGCGCCACCGGGAAAGGACCGGTGAGGGCCAGCGCGTCGAGGTGTCGCTGCTCGGCTCGCTGCTCTCCGCCCTCACCAACCAGGCCGCCGCGCACCTCGGCGCCGGGGTCGTGCCGCGCGCGATGGGCAACCGGCACCCGAGCATCACCCCGTACGAGGTCTTCGAGGCGGCGGACCGGCCGCTGGTCCTGGCGGTCGGCACCGACCGGCAGTTCCGGACCCTGTGCGAGCGGCTCGGCCTCCCCGGGCTGGCCGACGACGTCCGCTTCGCCACCAACACGGCCCGGGTCGCCCACCGCGAGGAACTGGCGGTGGCGCTCGCCGGGCCGCTCGCCGCCCGCACCGCCGACGCCTGGTTCGGGGAACTGACCGCCGCCGGAGTGCCCTGCGGCCCGATCAACGACCTGGCGGGCGCGTTCGCCCTCGCCGACCGGCTCGGGCTCGGCACCCGGGTCCCCGAGGAGGCGACGGGTCCCGGCCAGGTCGCGCACCCGGTCCGCTTCGGCGCCACCCCTCCCTCGTACCGCTCCGCTCCCCCGCGACTGGGCGAACACACCGCCGAGGTGTTGGCCGAAACACCCCCTGTGGACAACTCGAACGCGGGTCTGTGATCCGTAGGAAGATGACGGGCACCGGCGGCGAAGGCCCCCGGTGTACGAGCAACGGCGGCGGAAGGTCGGATCGATGAGCGGCGGCGCGGTGGAGAGGCGACGGCCCCAAACAGCCCAGCAGTTCGTCCTGGAGGAACTGCGGCGCGCCATCACCGGCGGCGAACTGCGCCCCGGCGCGCCCATCCGGCAGGACGCGCTCGCCGCCCGGCTCGAAGTGAGCCGGGTCCCCCTCCGGGAGGCGCTGAAGGCGCTGGAGGCCGAGGGCCTGGTCGTCCACCACGTCCACCGCGGCTACTTCGTCGCCGAACTGTCCCTGGCCGACCTGGAGGAGATCTACCGGATCCGCGCCCTCCTGGAGACCGAGGCCGTCCTCCAGGCCATGGACGCCGACCCGGACGACCTCTGCGACACCCTCGCCGCCATCCAGGACGAGGTCGAGGAAGCCGCGCTGGCGGGCGACGTGCCGGCCATGGCCGAGGCCAACCGCCGCTTCCACTTCACGCTCATCGACGCCTGCGGCATGCCCCGCCTCGTCCGCATGATCACCACCCTCTGGGACGCCACCGACGCCTACCGCTCCCTCTACTACACCGACCCCGACCACCGCGCCCAAGCGGTCCACGAACACCGCGCCGTCCTCTCCGCACTCCGCGACCGCGACGCCCACTGCGTCCTCCACTGGCTGGACGACCACCGCGCCCACGCGGTGGCGGCCCTCCAGCGGGTCCTGGCCCCCGAGGCGCGCTGAAGACCGTCCACGGCGCACCTCCTACTGCCGGTTCGCCCGGTGGAGCCGGGACCGGGTCCGCGCCCGGCTCCACCGTGTGGTCCTCGACGGACTCGGAGCGCGAAGCGAGCCGGATCGGTCGCGGTGCGCGATCGACCCGGTCAGCCCGCGGGCCGCAGAAGGAGGCCACCGACCGGGCCGCACCCGACCGGTCGCGACAGCTCAGGCTCGAAGACCCGCCTGACCACCGACCGGAACGGACTGCCGCTGTCCCCGGGCGACTCCGGCGCGGACACGCAGGACAGCCAGGGGCTGGAGCCGCTCGTGCGCGGCATCCCGCCCATCCGGTCGCACCGCGGGCCCCAGCGCCGGAGGCCGGCGAAGCCGCATACGGACAAGGGTTACGACTACGAGCGTCTGCGTCGATGACTCCACCGGCGGGGGATCTGGCACCCCATCGCCCGCAGAGGTGCCGAGTCCTCACAGCGGCTCTCCTCGTCGAGGAACCCGAGTACGTGGACGACATGAGCCTGTGGATGGACACCCCGGAGTTCGACGAGGCCATCGGACGCAAGCGCGCGGAGCTCGACGCGGACGTACCGGCCGACGCCGAAGGCGCTCTCCCGTGGGCTTCCAGCACCGCACAAGTTCTGCTCCCGGGCCACCGGCACGCCCGGCGCGGCAGCGAGGCGCAACGGTCGGGGCGCGGGGACGCCCGGCGGGGAGGTGTGCCGCCCGGTGTGCGGAGGGCTGCGGTTACCCTGACGCCCGGACCCGAGGAGGAAGCATGGGGCGGATGCCGTCGGCGGAGCGACGCCGGCAGCTGGTCGAGGCGTCGATCAGGGCGATGGCCCGGGACGGGGTGGCGAAGACCACCACCCGGTCGATCTGCGCCGAGGCGGGGGTCTCGCTGAGCGTCTTCCACTACTGCTTCGACTCCAAGCAGGCCCTCCTCGAAGCCGCCATCGAGACGATCATCGGCGACTACGTGGCACGGGTGATGAAGGCGGTCGAGCCGCGGGGGACGCTGCGCGAGACGGTGCGGGCGGCGCTGCGGACGTACTGGGAGGACGTGACGGGCCACCCGGACGCGCACATGCTCACGTACGACCTCACCCAGTACGCGCTGCGCGAGCCCGGGTTCGAGCACCTGGCGCGTGCGCAGTACGAGCAGTACGTGCGGTCGGCGACGGCGCTGGTGGAGCAGGTCGCGGCGGCGCTCGGCGTGGAGCCGAAGGTTCCGGTGCGGACGCTGGCCCGCCACCTGGCGGCCGCCGTGGACGGGATGACGCTCCAGTACCTGGTGCTCCGGGACGAGCGGGCGGCTGAGGAGCAGCTGGAATTGACGGCTGATCAGCTCGTTCTCCTCATCGAAGGCTGACAGTCCGTCACATTGCTTGCACGGAGCCGCAGCAGGCTTTCGAAATCGTCAACAGGTCGTTTGTCCTGGACTCTTGACTCAGTCCTCCGGCACCGCGATCCTCGGGGCGCCCGGTACACCCCCATCGTCCGGAGGCCCCACGACCATGACTCCGCGCACCACGAGGAAGAACTCCTCCTTCTCCCGGACACGCGGCTTCGGCCTCGTGTCCCTCCTCCTCGCCCTGGCGGCCGTGCTCTTCGGCGCGTCCCCCGTCCCGGCGGCGGACTCCCCCTGGTGGGAGCCGACCGCCCGGCCGGCGACCGATTCGCAGGTCAACGCGACGGGAGCGCCGTTCACCGGCACCGATGCCCAGGGCCGGGTGCGCGGTTTCGTCGACGCGCACAACCACGTGATGTCGAACGAGGGCTTCGGCGGCCGGCTGATCTGCGGCAAGCCGTTCTCCCCGGCGGGCGTGACCGACGCCCTGAAGGACTGTCCGGAGCACTACCCGGACGGTTCCGGCGCGCTCTTCGAGAACCTGACCGGCGGCGCGAACGGCAAGCACGACCCCGACGGCTGGCCCACCTTCGCGGACTGGCCGGCCCACGACTCGCTGACGCACCAGCAGAACTACTACGCCTGGCTGGAGCGGGCCTGGCGCGGCGGTCAGCGCGTGCTCGTCAACGACCTGGTCTCCAACGGCCTGCTGTGCTCGATCATGCCGCGGGACCGGGGCTGCGACGAGATGGAGGCCATCCGTCTGGAGGCCCGCAAGACCTACGAGATGCAGGACTACGTCGACACGATGTACGGCGGCCCCGGCAAGGGCTGGTTCCGCATCGTGACCAGCGCCGACCAGGCCCGGTCGGTGGTCGAGCAGGGCAAGCTCGCCGTCGTCCTCGGCGTGGAGACCTCGGAGCCGTTCGGCTGCAAGCAGATCCTCGACGTGGCGCAGTGCGACAAGGCCGACATCGACCGCGGCCTGGACGAGCTGTACCGGTTGGGCGTGCGCAGCATGTTCCTGTGCCACAAGTTCGACAACGCGCTGTGCGGCGTCCGCTTCGACAGCGGGACGACCGGCGTGGCGGTGAACATCGGCCAGTTCCTGTCCACCGGCACCTTCTGGTCGACCGAGCGGTGCACGGGCCCGCAGGAGGACAACCCGATCGGCCTCGTCGCGCCGGCCGGGATGGCGGCGAAGCTGCCGGCCGGGGTGAGCGTGCCGGGTTACGCCTCCGACGCCCGCTGCAACACCCGCGGTCTGACCCGGCTCGGCGAGTACGCCCTGCGGGGCATGATCGACCGGGGCATGATGCTGGAGCTCGACCACATGAGCGTGAAGGCGGCCGGACGGGCGCTGGACGTGCTGGAGGCGGAGGAGTACCCGGGCGTGCTGTCCACCCACAGCTGGATGGACCTCGACTGGACCGAACGGCTCTACAAGCTGGGCGGGTTCACCGCTCCGTACATGCACGCCGCCGCGGGCTTCATCGGCGAGGCGAACGGCCGGGCCGAGCTGCGCGAGAAGTACGGCGTCGGCCTCGGCTACGGCACGGACATGAACGGCGTCGGCGGCTGGCCCGGTCCGGTCGGTGAGGACGCGCCGAACGCGGTGACGTACCCGTACCGCAGCTTCGACGGCGGCACCGTCCTCGACCGGCAGGTGACCGGCGAGCGGATCTGGGACCTCAACAAGGACGGCGCCGCGCACGCCGGGCTCGTGCCGGACTGGATCGAGCAGATCCGGCTCACCCCGGGCGGCCCGGACGTCATCGGCGACCTGGCGCTCGGCGCCGAGTCCTACCTGCGGACCTGGCGGGCGACCGAGCGGCACGAGCCGGGCGTGAACCTGGCTTCGGGCAGGCCCGCTTCGGCCAGTTCCGCCGAGTGGAACCCCTTCACCAGTTATGCCCCCGGGCGTGCCTTCGACGGCGACACCGGCACCCGCTGGGCCAGCGACTGGTCGGACGACCAGTGGCTCCGGGTGGACCTGGGCGAGGTGCGGCGGGTCGGCCGGGTCACCCTGGACTGGGAGCGGGCCTACGCCCGCCAGTACCGGATCGAGGTCTCCGAGGACGGCGCGGCCTGGCGTACGGTCTGGTCGACGGAGGCGGGGGACGGCGGCTACGACACGGCCGAGTTCGCCTCCGCCTCCGCCCGGTACGTACGGATCCACGGGGAGCGGCGGGCCACGCAGTGGGGCTACTCGCTCCACGAGGTGACGGTCACCCGCGCCTGAGCGGGTGACGGGAGGGGCCGGCCGGGTCGAAGGCGATCCGGCCGGCCCCTCCTCGTGTCCGACGCGACGTCAGTTCGCGCCGGGGGAAGTCCAGTCGGCGGGTACGCGGGCGAGCCTGACGCGCTGGGGGTGGTCCCCCACGGCAACCGAGGCGACCCGCTCGCCGGTGGCGAAGTCGATGGCGGTGACCCGGTCGGCGCCGCTCTCGGAGACGACGCAGGCGGTGCCGTCGCCGCTCACGGTGGCCCAGTAGGGCTTGTCGGCGGGCACCAGCGGACCCTGCTCCAGGGTGGCGCGGTCGACGACGGTGGCGTAGTCGTCCATCGTGCCGGCGACACAGAGCTTCGCACCGTCGGGGCTGATCGAAAGGCCGTGGTGGCGCGAGTCGTTGACCCAGGTGGTGCGGTCGGGGTCGGTGTCGGGGCTGCCCGGCAGGGTCTTGAGGCGGGTGATGCGGTCGCTCTCGACGTCGTACTCCAGGAAGCCGTTGAGGAAGGAGACCTGGAAGTAGAGCTTCTTCTCGTCGGGGGTGAGGACGAGGGGCCGGACGGCGTCGGAGAGGTCGTCGCGGCCGAAGGCGTCGAGCCGGGAGCGCATGTCGATCACGCGGACGGTCTCGAAGGTGGCCGCGTCCACGACGGTGATCTTCCGGTCGCCCTTGGTCCAGTCGAGCCAGGGCGCGTCGAGGGCGGTGGTGACCTCGCCGATGGACATGTTCCAGAGCCGGCCGTCGGAGGTGAAGACGTTCTCGTGGGGCTTGTCGCCGGTCTTGAAGGAGCCGAGCTGCCGGCCGGTGGCGATGTCGAGGACGTGCACGGTGTTCGCGGTGGAGGCGGAGACGGCGACGCGGGTGCCGTCCGGCGAGACGGCCATGTGGTCGGAGCGGTAACCGGCCACCGGGAAGCGCCAGTTGACCTTCCCGGTGCGCAGGTCGAGGGAGACGACGTCGGCGAAGCTGGGGCGGGAGACGACCATGGCGGCGCCGTCCGGGGTGGCGTACATGTCGTCCACGAACTGGTCGTGGCCCTCGCCCGGACCCGTGCGGACGCCGAGGAAGAAGGCGAGCTTGACGGGGTCGAGGTGGATCTCGCGCAGGCGTTCCGCCTTGTCCGGGATGACGTTCACCCGGCCGACGCGGTGGAAGTCGCCGCGGGCGGCGATGACATCGGCGGTGCCGTCCCAGTTGTTGCCGACGAACATGACCTCGCGCAGGGGTCCGGCGGCGGGCGCGGCGGGCGGGGGTGCGGCGACGGCGGGGGCGAGCAGGGAGAGGGAGGCCGTGAGGGAGGCGGCGAGGGCGACCGCGAGACGGCGGGTCCGGGTCGTACGAGCCGAGGGCATGGGGCGCCTTCTTCCGTGTGGGGAGAGCGACTTACCGGAGGTAACCCGCAGGTAACCACGGACCCGGCGCACCCACAAGACGTCTCCCGCGCCCCTTCTCCCCCACCCCTCCCTGGCCCCGCCCCCGGCGGATGCGGGATCATGGAACCATCACCCGCAGAAGGGACGGAACGGACGATGAGGCACCGCAGTGTCGCGGACCTGATGACCCCCACGGCGGTCGCGGTCCAGCGCGGGACGTCGTTCAAGGAGATCGCGCGGCTCCTCGACGAGTACGGCATCACGGCGGTGCCGGTGGTCGACGAGGAGGACCGGCCGGTGGGCGTGGTCTCCGAGGCGGACCTGCTGCGCCGGCACACCACCAAGGACGGCCCCAGCACCGCCGAGGCGATGATGTCCAGCCCCGTGCACACCGCCCGCCCCTCCTGGACCGCCATGGAGGCGGCCCGGCTCATGGAGCGGCACCACGTCAAACGGCTGCCGGTCGTGGACGCCGGCGGACGGCTCATCGGCGTGCTCAGCCGCAGCGACCTGCTCCAGCTCTTCCTGCGCCGGGACCGCTCGATCCAGGAGGAGATCCGCGAGGACGTCGTCATGCGCATCCTCGGCCTCTCCCCCGCGGCCGTCCACATCGACGTCGACGAGGGCCGCGTCACCCTCAGCGGCACCCTCCACCGCAAGGACCTCGGCCCGCTCCTGGTCCGCCTCTGCGAGTCCGTCGACGGAGTGGTCGAGGTCGTCGACCACCTGGTCGTGGAGACACCGGAGGAGGCGGGGGAAGCCGGGGTGACCGGACAAGCCGGGGAGGCGGGGCGGGCCGGGCAGCCCGAGGAAGCGGGGGAGCCGCCGCGGTAGGGCGCGCGGCGGGCTCCTCGTACGCCGGCCTGGTCCTGGGCCTGGTTCCGGTTCCGGGCCTGACTTCGGTCCCGGTCCCGATGCAGCTCCTGGGCCTGACTTCGGTCCTGGCTCCGGTCGGGTCTCCGCTCCCGGATCCGGCCCTCAGGAGACCGCCTCCGGCCAGCCGTACCCGGGGCCGGTGCGGGAGGGTACGGTACCGGCGCCCGCCGCCTCGATCTCCCGGTCGGCCTCCCGCATGAGCTTGCCCGCCAGGTCCCTCATGGCCCGGCTCGCGGCCAGCTCGTCGCCGATCGCCGGCACGTCCGTGTCGGCCGGGTTGCGGCGGGCCGAACCGTGTCCGGTCCAGGTCGCCGTCCCCGTCTCCAGCCGGGCCTCCGCCTCGGTGCGGCCCGCCTCCTCGACCAGTTCCAGGCCGACCTTCCACTCCAGGGTCCGCGTCATGGTCTGCCTCCTCGCACGCCGTACGGCGCCGCCGGTGCCGTACGCACGACGCCCGGGGCGCTGCTCCCCCTCCCTTCCAGGATCCGCCCGCCCGGCCTGGAGCGCACGGGGACCGGCGGCCGGGCCGTGGAAGCGGGTGTTCCACACCGGGGCGGCGGGCACCACCCCGGAACGGAGACGGGGACGGAGCACTGAGGGAGACCGCATGCCCGGCCGGTTCGGCACACGCAGACGCCTGGAATGGCTCCAGGTCGCCCTCGCGGGACTCGGGGTCCCCGTCGGCCTGGGCGCCGGGGTGCTCCTCACCGAGCGGGGCGCACACGTCGGCATCGGACTCGCGGCGACGGCCCTGCTCCTGATGGGCACCGCGACGGGCCTCGCCCGCCTGGACGCCCTCCTGGAACGGCACCCCGCCCCACCCTCCCACCACCACCGCACCCCTCAAGACGGCGACGGCCGGGACACGGACCCGGTCCTCTAGGCCGTTCCCTTCGGATCGCCCTGCGAGCGCTCCGTCGGCCCGGCCGCCGAGGACACGGTCTCAGCCGCTGAGCAGCACGCGAGCGGCGCGGGCGAGGAACCGGACGTCGGTCAGGGCCTTCGGCGGCAGTTCCATGTTCACGACCCTCATGTACCGGGCGTTCACCTCGGCATCACGGACGGACGCCTCGGTGAGCCGGTCCGCGACCCACTTCTGCGCACGGTAGCCACGGGGGTAGGGGCCCGTCACGTGGGGCTGCGCGAGATCGGCGGCCGTGGAAAGCTGCCAGGCGCCGTCCACGACGGCTTCGGCGAGCCGGAAGTAGTCCCAGGAGGGAACCCGCGGCGAAGAGGTGGAGCGCAGGTAGGCGCCGAGGGCGTTGGCCTGGAGCGCCGCCAGTGTCAGGCCCTGGCCGTAGACGGGGTTCACGCTCGCCAGCGCGTCCCCGACGACGGCGAGGCCGCCGGGAAACCGGCTCAGGCGGGAGTGCACCCGGCGGCGGCTCTCGACGAACCGGTACGTCCTGACCTCGCCGAGCATCTCGCAGCCCTCGGCGACCGTCCTGATCGGGGCGACGCAGCGGCGCATCCTGCGGAGGAACTCCTCGCGATCCGACCCGGGACGGTGATCGGCGTAACCGGCCAGGACGACCGACCAGCGGTCTCCCTCCACCGCCGCCAGGGCACCCGGTTCGGTCAGCGTGGGCCGGTAGTCGCCGGCAGGCCCCGGGCTGGAGTGGGCGATGACGGTGCTGCCCAGCTCGTCGCCCCGGCGGAACGCGGCCGTGGCGTAACCGAGGTCGACCCGCATGCGGTCGACGGGCGCCTTGCTCCAGCCGTGCCGGACGAGCCAGTCCTCGAGCGGGCTGTTCCGTCCCATCGCGTCGACGACGAACTCGGCGTCGAGCGTCTCGCCCTCCCCGGTCCGGCCGTCGGTCCCGGGCACCGTGGTGGTCACGCCGACCACCCGGCCCTCCCGGAGTACGAGGTCGGTGGCCTGCGCCCGGCTGAACCGTACGCCCTCGACCGCGGCGACCCGGCGCCGCAACCGGCTCTCCAGGAACGGCCTGGTGGCGCCGAGCATGCGTGCCCCCGCCACCGGAGCCTTCAGACGGCCGTCCAGGTAGAACTGCACGTCGTCGCCCTCACCGAGCCGGGCGCCGGCCTCGACCAGTTCGCCGGTGATCCCCGGGAACCACCGCTCCAGCTGCGTGTGGCCCATGGACAACAGGGCGTGCAGCTGATGCCGTTGGGGGACGCGTCGCCCGAGCCCGTCGTCCCCGATGACGTCGGGCTCCACCACCACGACGTCCTCGAAGTGGTCGCTCAGCACACGGGCGGCGAACAGCCCCCCGTAGCTTCCGCCCATGACGACGGCCCGCTTCACATGAACCCCCACCTCAGCACAACGGCCGATCCCTTGCGCGCTGTTGATCCGAGGACACTACCCCGCCCCGGAAGCCTCCTGGGGGCCGGTGCCGCGGGCCCGCGTCCGGTCTCGCCGACCGAGGCGCTTCAGGCGGGCGGGGCAGGCGGCCAGTTCGGGGCGGGGTCCTGGGGCAGCAGGGGGCGCAGGGCGCCGACCGCCGCGCCGATGCAGGTGTCCCGCAGTTCGGTGCGGGTGCAGGTCTCCTGCGTGAGCCAGTCCACGCACAGGACCTGGACGAACACGAGCCAGGCCTTCAGCGCCCCGGAGACGGCGGCGCGCGTGCGGGGGTCGGCGAGCGGGAGCACGCCGAGCAGGCGTGAGCGCAGGGCGTCGAGTTCGTCCGTCATGATCGTCCGGACGACGGGGTCGCCCGCCAGCACCCGGTTGGCGGCGAGGACGGCGTGGCGGTGGGCGATGAAGTAGTCGAGGTGGGCGTCCAGTCCCTGGGCGAGCTGCTCGACGAGCGTGGCGCCGGGGTCGAACGTGGTGGCCTCCAGCAGCCGGTCGGCCGCCTCCTGGTAGACCGCCGCGAAGAGGGCGTGCTTGCTCGGGAAGTGCCGGTAGAGCAGGGCGCGGGAGACTCCGGCCTGCCGGGCGACGTCCTCCATCAGCACGTCGTCGTAGGGGGCGGCGGAGAAGAGCCGGGCGCCGACGGCGAGCAGTTGGGCACGGCGGTCGGCGGGGGTCAGACGTCGGCGAGGGGGCACACGTCCAGGCTACTTGACATGTGTCTACCAAGGGGGACTAGGTTGAAGCTAAGTAGACACGCGTCAACCAGGGGAGCAGAAGCCATGGCCAAGACACTCCGGGTGCTCGCATGGGCGATGGGTCTCGCCTGCACGGCGATCGGACTGTTCCACGTGGTCGGCGGCAACGCCACGATCCCGGGCGAGGCCGACGCCGGCCCCACTCTGGACAGCCTGGGCCGGTTCTTCGGCGCGATCTTCGCCGGGTACGGTCTGGCCTGGCTGTGGGCGGCCCGGCAGGACCCCGTCCCGGCCACGGCGGTGCGGTGGCTCGCGGCGGTGTTCCTGCTGGGCGGTGTGGGGCGCTTGCTGTCCCTGGCGGTACACGGGTGGCCGCACGGTTTCCAGGTGGCCCTGACCGTGATCGAACTGGTCCTCCCGCCCCTCTTGTTGTGGCTCGCGGACGCCGACGAGCGGGCCTCCCGAGAGCGGCGGACCCCAGGCGCCCCGGCCGCCGGCCCGTCCCTTCCGGACCCCGCCTGACCCCCGCCGTTTCCCGGTACGGCCGCCCCTGGCGCAGGCGATCGGTCCGAGCGCCCTCCTGCTGCTCGACGCCACCGGACCGACGGGGAACATGACGACATCACAGTCTCGCGGTCACCCCCACCTCCCCGCGACCTCGCGCCCCCGCGACCTCGCGAACCCGGGAGCCTTCGCGCGGGTGTCCCCGTACCGCTCCGAGCGGTACGGGGACACCCGCGGGGCCTTCCCGGGCGACGCGTCCAGGCGGCGTACCCGTTGGGCGTGTCCGCCGGGCGTATCGGGAGGTGCGTCTAGGAGGTGCGTCGCTTCAGGGAGTCGCGGGCCCGGTCGGCGTCCTCCCGGGTCTTCTCGGCGGCCTCCCGTGCCGCGCCCTTCGCCTGGTCGGCCTTGCCCTCGGCTTCCATCCGCCGGTTGCCGGTGACCTTGCCCGCGGCCTCCTTGACCTTGCCCTTGCCCTTTTCCATTCCGCTCTTGGCCATGGTGCGGTTCCTTTCTCGTCAGGCGTGTCGCGTACGGTCCCCGCCGTCGGCGAAGGCCCGGACGATCGCCTCCGAGAAGGCGTCGAGGTCCCCCGGCCTGCGGGAGGTGATCAGGGGGTGGTCCCCGGAGGCGTCGACGACGACCTCCCGGTCCTGCCAGGTGGCTCCGGCGTTCTCCAGGTCGGGGCGCAGTGAGGGGTACGAGGTCAGCTCGCGGCCCCGGGCGAGCCCGCTGTCGACGAGGAGCCACGGTCCGTGGCAGATGGCGGCCACCGGTTTGCCGGCCCGTGCGAAGGCTCCGACCAGGCGGCGGGCGTCGGCGTCGGTGCGGAGCACGTCGGCGTTCAGGGTGCCGCCCGGCACGACGACGGCGTCGTAGCCGTCCGCCGTCGCCGCGGCGAGCGTCGTGTCGGGGGTGACGGCGGCGCCGGGGTGGCGGTCGGAGACGAGGGTGCGGACCTCCTCGTCCTTCTGCGCGGCCACTGTGACCCGGGCTCCGGCCTCCCGGAGGACGGTCATCGGCCGGTGCAGCTCGTCCTGCTCCGTCCCGTAGTTCGTCGTGAGGACGAGGACGTGCCGTCCGTCGAGTTCTCCGTGGTGGGACACGGTGCGTCTCCTCTCCGCTGCGCTGTCGCGTTCCCCCTTCGCTTCCGCGCCTCACCCGTCACGGGTCCCCCAAACATCTTCGGTACGTTTCCGGACGCTCCCGGACGTATCCGCGCATCCCTCCGGGTCCGGTGCGCATGTTCCGGGGAACGCCGGGCACCCGCGCCGGTACCGGATTCCCGTGCCGACACCGACCCGGCCGTCCGGCCCCGCAGGCAGCGGAGGTGCCGCCATGGTCCCCCTTCTTCTCGTACTCCTCCTGATCCTGGTGCTGTTCGGCGCGGGTTTCGCCGTCGACGTGCTCTGGTACATCGCCCTGGCGGTGCTGGTGGTGTGGCTGCTCGGCTTCCTGCTGCGCAGCGGCAACGGCCGCTGGTACCGCTGGTAGGACCCGTAGGACCCCTCGCAGTCCGCCCACCCCTTCACCCGCTCGGCGCGGGCGGCGGGACCGGACGGCCCGTACCGGCCGTCGCCCGCCGCACCGCGACGAGCGCGGCGTCGTCACCGAGCCGGCCTCCCGCGTACGTCAGGAGGTCGGCCCGCAGCCGTTCCAGCAGGGCCGCCGGGTCGTCCTGGGCGGCCGCGGCGGCCCAGGCGGCGAGCCGTTCCGTCAGCGGGTAGAAGGCGCGCGAGCGGTCCCGCGCCTCGGTCACCCCGTCCGTGTGGAGCAGCAGGACGTCCCCGGCGGCGAAGGGAAAGGTCTCGACCGTGACGTCCGCCGCGAGGACGTCCGAGAGGCCCAGCGGCGGGCCCGTGCCGGTCCCCTCCAGGGGGGTCACGCGGCCCCGGCCGATGAGCAGCGGCGGCGGGTGGCCGCAGTTCACGAGGCGTACCACCGGCTCGTGGTCGGGGACGTCGAGCACCAGGGCGGTCACGAACGCCTCGTCCACGCCGTCCGCCGCCGCTCCCCGGGCCCGCTCGGCCGGACCGACGCCCGCCTCCAGCCGTCCGACCAGTTCCCGCAGTCCCGGTTCGCGGCGGGCCGTGACCCGGAAGGCGCCGAGGACGAGCGAGGCCTCGCTGATCGCGTCGAGCCCCTTGCCCCGGGCGTCGCCGATCAGCAGCCGGGTCCCGGAGGCCGTGCGGGCCGCCGCGAACAGGTCGCCGCCCACCTGGGCCTCCTCCTCCGCCGCCAGGTACACCGAGGCGATGCGCAGGGGGCCGGCCCGTTCGGGGAGCGGCGGCAGGACGACGCTCTGGGCGGCGTGGGCGATCGAGCGCAGCCGCGCCATCCGCTTCTCGTCGCGTTCGCGCAGGTGGGCGAAGAAGGTGGCGATGACCGAGATCAGGACGAGGGCGACGATCTGGTAGGTGTGGTTGAGGTCCGTGACGCTGGTCCGCGCGAGCGCCACCACCGTCTGCGCCACCACCGCGACCGCTCCCACGAGCGCCGTCGTCCGGGGACCCGCGAAGGACGCCGTCACCGCCGGCGCGGCGATCAGGAACGGGCCCAGGTGCACCTCGGGCGGAACCAGGACGTCCACGACCGTGACGGCCGCGATCAGCGCGAAGGGCACCGCGAGCAGCCACCGCCGGGAGGGGCGGGGAGCGTGGTCTCGCCGGAAGGGGTGCACGTAAAAGGCATACCGCAGACGCCGGGGCGTGTCCTGTCGCCACCCCTCTCCGCCCCCCGTCCCCCGCAGCCGTCCCCCGGCCCCGCGCACCCGTCCCCGCACGTCCGGGGCGGGACGGCCCGTGTCGTACGCGTCGCCCCGCCCGCCCCGCCGTGCGGGTCAGTCCGCGTCCTTCCTGGTGAAGGTGCCGATGCCGCTCGTGTCGAGGTTCTCGACGCGGACCTTGTCGGCGCGTCCGCCGGATCCGAGGGTGAAGGTCACGCCGGACGGGCCGACGGCCATCTCGCCGGTGGTGCGGTAGAAGAAGGTGTCGCCGTCGTAGTGGTGCAGCACGAACCGCTGCTCCTCGGGGCCGAGCCGCATGGTGAGCTCGTCGTCCTCGGCGCCGATGGTCAGCGGGCCGTAGAAGTCGTTGGCGTACGTCCCCGTATAGGCGGCGTCCTCCTCGGCGGGGGCGGGTGAGGCCGGGGGCTTCTCGTAGTCGGTCTCGGAGCGTTCCGCCTGGAGGGTCTGCCGGAAGACCGGGCCGAGGAAGGCCAGCCAGTCGACGGTCGGGCCGCCGGTGGAGGCGGTCTCCATGAAGGTGGTGGTGATCGCCTCGGGCACGCCGATCGGCTCGCCGTTGGTCAGGACGACGATGCCGAGCTTCTCGCCGGGCAGCAGGGCCACGTTGGTGGCCGCTCCCAGCGCGAAGCCGCCGGAGTGGCCGAGCTTCAGCCGGCCCTGGTCGTCGTAGCCCACGTTCCAGCCGAGGCCGTAGAAGCCGGTCCTGCCCGCGGGCGAGCGGGGCGGCTCGGAGACCGTGTGCGGCAGGTGGGTCCGCTCCAGCGCGTCGGCGGCGACGACCCGCCGTCCCTCGAAGGTGCCGTCGCCCAGCTGGAGGCGCAGCCACTTCGTCATGTCCCGGGCGGTGGAGCTGGCGCCGCCCGCGGGGCTCTGGGCGTCCGGGTCGCGCACGTACTCGGAGCTCCAGGTGTCCCCGTCCCTCACGTGCAGGAAGGCCCGGTCGTCCGCCTTCTCGTAGTCGGCGAAGGACGAGCTGGTGGAGTCCATGCCGAGCGGCTCGTACACCTTCTCGGCGGACAGCTCCTCCCAGCTGGTCCCCGCGGCGCGCGCGGTGGCGACGGCGGCCTCGGTCAGCCCGAAGTTGGTGTACGCGTAGTGGGCGCGGAAGGGCGCCAGCGGCTCGTGGCGGAGGTGGCCGAGGATGTACGCCCGGTCGTAGCCGAGGTCCTCCAGGACGTCCCCGGCGTGGTCGGGCAGTCCGCTGCGGTGCGAGAACAGGTCGGCCAGGGTGACGTGGCGGGTGACCCACGGGTCCTTCAGGGCGAAGCCGGGGTCGTGCTCGACGACCGGGTCGTCCCAGCCGACGGTCTTCTCGCCCACGGCCGCGGCGACCACGGTGGACGCGAGGGGCTTGGAGACCGAGGCGAGCTGGAAGACGGTGTCCGGTCCGACCTCGTCCTCCGTGCCCGTCTTCCGCAGGCCGAACCCCTTCAGGTACAGCACCTCGTCGTCGTGGACGACGCCCACGGCGACCCCGGGCACGCCGGTGCGGCGCATGGCGTCCCGTACGACGCCGTCCAGCCGGTCCACCGCGGCCCGCACGTCGTCCCGGCTGATCCGCGCCGGCGGCCGGGCGGGCGGGACGGTGGGCAGCGGAGACGTCGCGACGACCGCCCGCCCCATGACGGCGGCGCGGTCGTCGGCCCCCGTACAGCCGACGGCCAGCGCCGCCACCAGGCCCACCGCCGCGGTCACGCGCAGCGGACGGGGGCCCGCACGGTCGATTCCTGACATGCCCCCCATCGAAATCCCGGCCCCCGCGCCTGTCACGCCCGGGCGGGCCGTTCAGGCGATCCGGCGCACGCGGGACCGGTCTTCGACTCCCACTCATTGCAACGCTTCATTGCCTTCAAACTTCCTGCCATTGCATCAATTACCCTTCATCTACCTGCATTAACGCGATTCGTTGCTTGACGAGATCGTAAAGGCAACGTAGCTTTCAGTTGTCTTCGAACGTCCCGTACCGCGAGATAGCTGAGGAAGAGCCCATGAGCGCGTCGCTCCACACCGTCCCGTCGCTGCCGGCCGAGCGCAGGCCCGGCTGCCCCTTCGACCCGCCGGCCGAGCTGCTCGAAGCCCAGCAGCACGGGCCCATCAGCCGCTACACCCATCCCGGCGGGAAGCCCGGCTGGATGATCACCGGATACGACCTGGTGCGCTCGGTCCTGGCCGATCCCCGCTTCAGCTCGCGCAAGGACCTCCTGAACGTCGTGGACTTCGAGCTCCCGCCCGCGCCGCCCGGCGAGTTCCTCCTCATGGACGACCCCGAGCACAGCCGCTACCGCAAGCCGCTGGTCGGCCGGTTCACCGTGCGGCGGATGCGGATGCTCACCGAGCGGATCGAGCAGATCACCGCCGAGTGCCTGGACGCGATGGAGGCGGCCGGTCCGTCGGCCGACCTCGTGGCCGCCTTCGCCAAGCCCATCCCCACCATCGTCATCTGCGAGATCCTCGGCGTGCCCTACGAGGACCGGGCGTCCTTCCAGGAGCAGATCGACGCGTTCATGGGCGGGGAGGTCAGCGACGAGGAGCTGATCGCCGCCTACACCGCGACCCAGGAGTACCTGGCCCGGCTGGTGGCCGCCAAGCGCGCGAACCCCACCGACGACGTCCTCAGCGAGCTCACCGACAGCGACCTGACCGACGAGGAGCTGAAGGGCATCAGCCTGATCCTCCTGGCGGCCGGCTTCGACACCACCGCCAACATGCTGTCCCTCGGCACCTACGCCCTCCTGCGGAACCCCGACCAGTTCGCCGCGCTGCGCGACGACCCCGCCCTCACCGACGGGGCCGTGGAGGAGCTGCTGCGGTACCTGAGCGTCGCCAAGACGTTCCACCGGACGGCGCTGGAGGACGTGGAGCTGGGCGGCCGGACCATCGAGGCCGGGACGACGGTCGTCCTCTCGTTCCACACTGCCAACCGCGACGCCGGGCGCTTCGCCGACCCCCACGCCCTCGACCTCGGCCGGCAGGCCGGCGGGCACCTGGCCTTCAGCCACGGCATCCACCAGTGCCTGGGCCAGCAGCTGGCCCGCGTCGAGATGCGGGTCGCGTTCCGCGCGCTCGTCGACCGCTTCCCCACCCTCCGGCTGGCCGTCCCGGCCGAGGAGGTCGCCCTGCGCCCGGAGAGCGCGGACATCTTCGGCGTGAAGAGCCTCCCGGTCACCTGGGACGCGAAGTGACCGCGCCCCGCCTGACCGCCGACCGGGACCGCTGCATCGGCGCGGGCATGTGCGCGATGACCGCCCCCGAGGTCTTCGACCAGGACGACGACGGCCTCGTCCTCCTCCTCCACCCCGAACCCCCCGCCGACCACCGGACCGCCGCCCGCCTCGCCGTCGGTCTCTGTCCCTCCGCCGCCCTCGCCCTCCACGACCCGGCCGCCGGGGATCCGTAGGGGTCCCGGCCCGGCCGGCAGCCGACCGACAGCCGTCGGACGGCACGAGTTTCCGACGAGGAGCAAAACGTGGGAAGTCCGTTGACGAAGGTCTCCGGGGTCCGCTGGGGAGAACTCCGCGACGCGACGGGGGCCGGGGCGGGCGGCGTCCCCTCCCTCCTGTCCCGGATCGCCCACGGGGACGAGGACACGGCCCGCACCGCCGTCGAGGAACTCGGCGACGCCCTCTGCGCGCTGGGCTTCGTCGTCGGCGAGGCGACGGCGCCCGCGGTCCCGTTCCTCCTGGAACTGGCCGGCTCCCCTCAAGTCGCCTGCACAGCAGACCTGTTGGAGCTGCTGGAAAGCATCTGCCGGACCGAGCAGTGGCACTCCGCCGCCGCGTCGGCACGGAACCGCGCGCACGCGGCGGACCACCGGCGGCAGACCGGCTGGGAGGCGGCCGCAAGGGCGGCCGTCCACGCGGGGCGGTCGGTCGTCGAGGGCCTCGCCTCCTCCGTACGCCCCGAGGAGGCGGCGCCCGCCCGGAAGTTGCTGCGGGCGATGGACGAGAGCCCTCCGTTCCGGTGAGGGGCGGGGGGGGCGGGGTGGGGCGGGGTGAGCGGTACGCGGGGAAAACCCGGAGGAGCGTACGGCGGCGCGCTGCTACGGTCGGGCTCCATGAGCTGGCTTCCCGACGACTTCGTCCACCCCGTCCTGGTACCGCTGCCGGGCGGCGGCCATCACCTGCGGCCGATCCGGGAGGCGGACACCCCGCTCGACTACCCCGCCGTGATGGGTTCGCGCGAGCGGCTGTGGACCATGTTCGGCCCGGCCTGGGGCTGGCCCGCGGCCACCATGACCTACGAGGCCGACCGGGCCGACCTGTTGCGGCACGAGAAGGAGATCGCCGCGCACGAGTCCTTCAACTACGCGCTGTTCGACGCGGCGGAGACGGCCCTGCTCGGCTGCGTCTACATCGACCCGCCGGAGAAGGCCGGCGCGGACGGCGAGATCTCCTGGTGGGTGGTGGACGAACTGGTGGGCAGCGAGGTCGAGCAGGCCCTCGACGCGCTGGTGCCGCGGTGGATCGCCGCCGACTGGCCGTTCGAGCGGCCGCGCTTCATCGGCCGCGAGACCTCCTGGCAGGACTGGCTCGCCCTGCCGGAGCATCCCGGCCACTGAGCGGCGGCACCCGACCCGGACACCGGTCGTCCGCCCCCGAGCCGGACGCCGGCCTCCGGCCGCCGCGAGCGACGCCGCCCGGCGCTCCTCGTACGGGCCGCACCAGCCGGGGACGCAGGTCGTCCGCGCCGGGAGGTCGTCCGGCGAGAACCCTCAGGAAGGACCGCGAAGGCGGATGGGGGCGGGAAGCGAAGACGGCGCACCCGTGGCGGGTGAACGACCGGGGCGGCCCCGGGACGCCCGCGCCGGGACGGTCCTGTCGAGGCGATCCGGCGCGTCCGCCGGATCCGCGTGACCTTCGCCGCCGCGGGGTCGATACTGGCCACGAGGGCCGGTCGAGCCTGCCCGCGGCAAGGAGGATCCACATCCGACCCACCGTCGTCGCCGTCGGCGCCCCCGGTCTCCGTACCGGGAGGAGCCGCCCCGGAGCGCCGTGGACCGCCACGGCCGAGTTTCACGCGCACAGCTGGTGACCCGCACGGACACGGGTCGGACGCCCATCGGTACAGCCTCGCGAGGAGACCGCATTGAAGATGCTCATCAACGTGCCGGAGACCGTCGTCGCCGATGCCCTGCGGGGGATCGCCGCCGCCCATCCGGAGCTGACCGTGGACGTCGAGCGGCGGGTGGTGGTGCGGCGGGACGCGCCGGTCGCGGGGAAAGTGGCGCTGGTGTCGGGGGGCGGGTCGGGGCACGAGCCGCTGCACGCGGGGTTCGTGGGGCCGGGGATGCTCGACGGGGCCTGTCCCGGGGAGGTGTTCACGAGTCCGGTGCCCGACCAGATGGTGCGGGCCGCCGCCGCGGTGGACAGCGGGGCGGGGGTGCTGTTCGTGGTGAAGAACTACACCGGTGACGTGCTGAACTTCGAGATGGCGGCGGAGCTGGCCGAGGACGAGGGCATCCAGGTGGCCAAGGTCCTCGTCGACGACGACGTGGCCGTGGCGGACAGCCTGTACACGGCGGGGCGGCGCGGGACGGGGGCCACCCTGTTCGTGGAGAAGCTGGCGGGGGCGGCGGCCGAGGAGGGCATGCCGCTGGAGCGGGTGGAGTCGCTGGCCCGGCGGGTGGTCCGGCGGTCGCGGTCCTTCGGGGTCGCGCTGAGCTCCTGCACCACGCCCGCGAAGGGGAGTCCGACCTTCGACCTCCCGCCGGGCGAGCTGGAGCTGGGGGTGGGGATCCACGGCGAGCCGGGCCGGGAGCGGCGCGGGATGATGACCGCGCGGGAGATCGCCGAGGTCGCCGTCGACGCCGTCCTGGACGACCTGCGGCCCTCGGACCCGGTGCTGCTGCTGGTGAACGGGATGGGCGGGACGCCGCTCCTGGAGCTGTACGGGTTCAACGCCGAGGTGCGGCGGGTGCTGGACGCGCGCCGGGTGCCGGTGGCGCGGACGCTGGTGGGGAACTACGTGACCTCGCTCGACATGGCGGGCTGTTCGGTGACGCTGTGCACGGCCGACGAGGAACTGCTGCGGCTGTGGGACGCGCCGGTGGCGACGGCCGCGCTGCGCTGGGGCCGGTGAGCGGGCGATGAGCGGGACGTACGGCGCCGGGTTCGCGGCGCGCTGGATGGCGGCGACGGCGGAAGCGGTGGAGCGCGAGGCCGGGCGGCTGACCGAACTGGACGCGGCGATCGGCGACGCCGACCACGGCGCCAATCTGAGGCGCGGGTTCGCCGCCGTGGCCGACGCCCTGGCGAAGGAGCCGCCCGCGACACCGGGCGCGGTCCTCGTGACCGCCGGACGGCTGCTGATCTCCACGGTCGGCGGCGCGTCCGGGCCGTTGTACGGGACGCTGCTGCGGCGGGCCGGGAAGGCGCTCGGCGAGGCCGGGGAGGTGACGCGGACGGAGCTCGCGGACGCGCTGGCCGCCGGGGTCGCCGCCGTCGGGCAGCTCGGCGGGGCCGTGGCGGGCGACAAGACGATGCTGGACGCCCTGGAGCCGGCGGTGGCGGGGCTGCGCGAGTCCTTCGCCGCCGCGCGGGCCGCGGCGCGGGACGGCGCGCTGGCGACCGTACCGCTGCGGGCCCGCAAGGGGCGGGCCGCCTATCTCGGCGAGCGTTCGGTGGGGCACGAGGATCCGGGAGCGGCGTCCTCGGCGCTGCTGTTCGACGCGCTGGAGGAGGTGGCCGCCGGATGAGCGGGGAAGGGATCGGCAGGGGAGGGACGAGCGGGGAGCGGGCGGGCGGGGGGCGGGTCGGGATCGTGCTGGTCTCGCACAGCGCGGCCGTCGCGGACGCGGTGGCCGCGCTGGCCCGGGGTCTCGCCGGGGGCGGTGACCTGGCGCCGGTGGCGGCGGCGGGCGGCGCGCCCGGCGGGGGGCTCGGCACGAGCGCCGATCTGATCGCCTCGGCGGCGAAGGACGTCGACGGGGGCGCCGGGGTGGCGATCCTGGTCGACCTGGGCAGCGCGGTCCTCACCGTGAAGGCCCTGCTCGCCGAGGGCGACGAACTGCCGGAGGGGGCGCGGCTGGTGGACGCCCCGTTCGTGGAGGGCGCGGTGGCGGCGCTGGTGACGGCGAGCGCCGGCGGCGACCTCGACGCGGTGGCGGCCGCGGCCTCGGAGGCGTACGCCTACCGCAAGGAGTGACGGACGGCCGGGGTGGCCCTGCGGAGGGCACCCGGAGGACACCGGACCGCGGAGGAGTGACGAACGGCACAGGGGCGGACCGCCCCGTCTGGGTTCCACGCCGACGGGGCGGTCCGGGTCCGAGCAGCAGCCTGCAAAGGACGGGTTCCACGCTAGCCGCGGGGTCTGACAACGGGCCTGACGACGGGGTCTCCCGGAACGCGACGGGACGACCCCGCATTGTGATGATGCTGCTCAACCCACTACTGTCACACCGCCTTGGTGTTCGGGAAACCGGTGCAGTACCGGTGCGGCCCTCGCCACTGTGATCGGGAGGTCGGGCTCCGTCCCTCAGGGGAAGCCACTGCTCCGCCGCGGGAGACCGTCGCGGGGTGGGAAGGCGGAGTCGGACGTCACTACCGTCAGCCAGGAGACCGGCCAGGGCGCGTTGTCCATCCACGAGGTGCTGGAGAGGGTCTCCCGATCATGCATATAGCCGAGGGGTATCTGCCCCCCGTCCATGCGGCCGCCTGGGGCGTCGCATCGGCCCCGTTCGTCGTCCACGGCGTCCGCGCGCTCACCCGCGAGGTGCGCGCCAACCCCGAGTCCACCCTGCTGCTCGGCGCCTCCGGCGCCTTCACCTTCGTCCTTTCCGCGCTCAAACTGCCTTCGGTGACGGGGAGTTGCTCCCATCCGACGGGGACGGGGCTGGGCGCCATCCTCTTCCGGCCGCCGATCATGGCGGTGCTCGGCACGATCACGCTGCTGTTCCAGGCACTGCTGCTCGCCCACGGCGGGCTGACCACCCTGGGGGCGAACGTCTTCTCCATGGCGGTCGTCGGCCCGTGGGCGGGGTACGGGACGTACCTGCTGTGCCGGCGGTCCGGCGCCCCGCTGATGGTGGGCGTGTTCCTCGGCGCGTTCGTCGCCGACCTGTCCACGTACTGCGTGACCAGCGTGCAGCTGGCGCTCGCCTTCCCCGACCCGGGCAGCGGTGTGGCGGGATCGCTCGCCAAGTTCGGCGGGATCTTCGCGCTCACGCAGATCCCGCTCGCCGTGAGCGAGGGACTGCTGACCGTCCTGGTGATGCGGCTGCTCGCGCAGTCCAGCAAGGGCGACCTGCTGCGGCTCGGCGTGCTCGGCCGGCCGGAGCCGAAGCGGCACGAGGGGGCGGCGGCGTGATGAGCCGGAATGCGAAGATCAACGGCCTGCTGCTCCTGCTGGTGGCGGCGCTCGCGGTGCTGCCGCTGGCGCTCGGTCTCGGCGACCACAAGGAGGAGCCGTTCACCGGCGCCGACGGGGAGGCGGAGACGGCGATCACGGAGATCGAGCCGGACTACGAGCCGTGGTTCAGCCCGCTCTACGAGCCGCCGTCCGGCGAGATCGAGTCGGCACTGTTCTCCCTCCAGGCGGCCCTGGGCGCCGGATTCCTCGCCTACTACTTCGGGCTGCGGCGCGGCCGGCGGCAGGGCGAGGAGCGGGCCGCGGCCCGCGCGGAGGCCGGCGCGGCCGCCCCGGACGAGGACGCGTAACCGCCGATGCTGCCCATCGACGCGGCGGCGCACAGCAGCCGCTGGCGCCGCCGCCATCCCGTGGAGAAGGCCGCGCTCGGGCTCGGTCTGACGCTCTGCGCGGTGTGTCTGCCGCCGTGGCCGGGGGCTCCCCTGGTCGCGGCGGCCACGCTCGCCGTGCTGCTCGGTCCGGCCGCCGTGCCGGGCCGGCAGCTCTGGCGCGCCTTCCGGATCCCCCTGGGCTTCTGCGTCACGGGCGCGGTCCCGCTGCTGTTCGCGGTGGGCGGGCCCGGCGGACCCGTGTCCTGGGCCCCGGACGGGCCGGTGCACGCCGGGGAGCTGCTGCTGCGGACGGCGTCGGCCTCGCTCGGGGTGCTGCTGTTCGCCTTCACCACGCCGGTGTCGGACGTGCTGCCCCGCCTGGTGCGGGCCGGGGTGCCGGCGCCGGTGGTGGACGTGGCCCTGGTGATGTACCGGATCGTCTTTCTGCTGCTCGACGCGCAGGCGAAGGTCCGCAGGGCGCAGGCGGCCCGGCTCGGGGCGACCACCCGGGCGGCCGTGTGGCGGTCGCTCGCCGGGCTCGGCGCGACGTCGTTCGTGCGGGCCTTCGACCGGGCGCAGCGGCTCCAGAACGGTCTGGCCGGGCGCGGTTACGACGGGACCCTGCGGGTCCTGCTGCCCGGGGCGCCGGTCTCCCGGCCGTTCCTCGCGGCGACGGGCGCCCTGCTCTGCGGGCTCGTCGCCCTCACCCTCGTACTGGAAAGGTTCCTGCCATGACGCCCCCGACCCCGGTCGTGGAACTGGTGCGCGCGAGCTTCGCGTACGAGGACGGGCCGGCCGTCCTCACGGACGTCGGCCTCGCCGTGCCGGAGGGCCGGGCGGTCGCGCTGCTCGGGCGCAACGGCGGCGGGAAGACGACGCTGCTGCGGCTGCTGAGCGGCGGGCTGCGCTGCGGGAGCGGGGCGCTGCTCCTGGACGGCGCGGAGGTGACGTACGACCGGAAGGGCCTGACCCGGCTGCGGACCTCGGTGCAACTGGTGGTGCAGGACCCGGACGACCAGCTCTTCGCGGCGTCGGTGGCGCAGGACGTGTCCTTCGGGCCGATGAACCTGGGCCTGCCGGAGGACGAGGTGCGGCTCCGGGTGACGGAGGCGCTGGAGGCGCTGGACATCACGGCGCTCGCGGACCGGCCGACCCACCTGCTGTCCTACGGGCAGCGCAAGCGGGCGGCCATCGCGGGGGCGGTGGCGATGCGCCCCCGGGTCCTGATCATGGACGAGCCGACGGCCGGGCTCGATCCGCACGGGCAGGAGCGGCTCCTGGAGACCCTGGAGCGGCTGCGGGCGGCGGGCACCACGGTGGTCATGGCCACGCACGACGTGGACCTGGCCCTGCGCTGGGCCGACGAGGCGGCCGTCCTCTCCCCCGCCGGACTGCGCACCGGCCCGGCCGCCGGCCTCCTCGCGGACGACGCCCTCCTCGACGCGGCGCGCCTGCGCCGCCCGTGGGCGGTGTCCGTGGGCCGGCTGCTGCGCTCCCGGGGCCTGCTGCCGGAGGGCGCGCCGGGCCCGCGGACGGCGGAGGAGCTGGACGCACTGCTGGACCGGGTGGGCTGAGCGCGCCCCCGGTACGGGCTCCGGCGGCGACGCGCCGGAGTCCGTGCCGGGGCGGACGGGCGGGCCGGCAAGGTCCCCGCCGGTGAGGGAAGCCTTTCTACCGAGTAGTAACCATCACATCCCGATCCTTCTGCAACTAGTTGCATAACCGGTCGCACGTCGCCTACAACAGGATCCGACGATCCCTGCGCGAGGAGGCGCCCCGTGACCGCGACGACCCCGTACCCGCATCTGCTCAGCCCGCTCGACCTCGGGTTCACCACCCTGCCCAACCGGGTGATCATGGGCTCGATGCACGTCGGCCTGGAGGAGGCCGAGCACGGCTTCGAGCGGATGGCCGCCTTCTACGCCGAGCGGGCGCGCGGCGGGGCCGGGCTCATCGTCACCGGCGGCATCGCGCCCAACGAGGCCGGGCGGCCGTGGGACGGCGGCGCCAAACTCACCACCGCCGAGGAGGTCGCCGAGCACCGGCTGATCACCGACGCCGTGCACGCCGAGGGCGGCCGGATCGCGATGCAGATCCTGCACTTCGGCCGGTACGCCTACCACCCCGGCCTCGTCGCGCCGAGCGCGATCCAGGCGCCCATCAGCCCCTTCGTGCCGAACGAGCTGACCGACGACGAGGTCGAGCAGACCGTCGAGGACTACGCCCGCTGCGCCGAGCTCGCCCGGGAGGCCGGGTACGACGGCGTCGAGGTGATGGGCTCCGAGGGCTACCTGATCAACGAGTTCATCGCCGCCGCCACCAACCACCGCACCGACCGCTGGGGCGGCTCCTACGAGAACCGGGTCCGCTTCCCGCTGGAGATCGTCCGCCGGATCCGCGAGCGGGTCGGCACCGACTTCATCCTCGTCTACCGGCTCTCCATGCTCGACCTGGTGCCGGGCGGCTCCACCCTGGAGGAGGTAGTCCGGCTCGCCGAGGAGATCGAGGCGGCCGGCGCCACGATCATCAACACCGGCATCGGCTGGCACGAGGCCCGCATCCCCACCATCGCCACCTCCGTGCCGCGCGGCGCCTACACCTGGGTGACGAAGAAGCTGATGGGCGCGGTGGGCGTCCCGCTCGTCACCTCCAACCGCATCAACACCCCCGAGGTCGCCGAGGAGATCCTCGCCGACGGCCGCGCCGACCTCGTCTCGCTCGCCCGCCCCTTCCTCGCCGACCCCGCCTTCGTGAACAAGGCCGCCGCGGACCGCGCCGAGACCATCAACACCTGCATCGGCTGCAACCAGGCCTGCCTGGACCACACCTTCAACCTCAAGATCACCTCCTGCCTGGTCAACCCGCGCGCCTGCCACGAGACCGAGCTGGTCCTCTCCCCCACCCGCCTCGCCAAGCGGATCGCCGTCGTCGGCGCCGGACCGGCCGGCCTCTCCTGCGCCGTCTCCGCGGCCGAACGCGGCCACGCCGTCACCCTCTTCGACGCCGCCTCCGAGATCGGCGGCCAGCTGAACGTCGCCAAGCGGGTGCCCGGCAAGGAGGAGTTCCACGAGACCCTGCGCTACTTCCGGGTGCAGCTCGCCGAGCACGGCATCGACGTCCGCCTCGACACCCGCGTCACCGCCGCCGACCTCGACGGCTTCGACGAGGTCGTCGTCGCCACCGGCGTCACCCCCCGCGACCCCGGCATCGAGGGCCAGGACCACCCGAGCGTCCTCACCTACCTCGACGTGCTCCGCGACGGCGCCCCGGTCGGCGAGCGGGTCGCCGTCATCGGCGCCGGCGGCATCGGCTTCGACGTCGCCGAGTTCCTCACCGACGGCGGCGAGGGCGCGAGCCAGGACCCCGAGACGTACTTCCGCCAGTGGGGCGTCGACACCTCCTACGAGAACCGCGGCGGACTGCGCGAGCCCGAGCGGAACGCGCCGCCGCGCCGGGTCCACCTCCTCCAGCGCAAGACCACCAAGGTCGGCGCCGGACTCGGCAAGACCACCGGCTGGATCCACCGCACCGAGCTCAAGCACCGCGGCGTCACCATGGTCGCGGGCGTGACCTACGACCGCATCGACGACGAGGGCCTGCACCTCACCGTCGACGGCGAGCCGCAGGTGCTGCCCGTCGACACCGTCGTCCTCTGCTCCGGCCAGGAACCGCAGCGGAGCCTGTACGAGGAGCTGGTCGCCGCCGGCCGGACCGCGCACCTCATCGGCGGGGCCGACGTCGCCGCCGAACTGGACGCCAAGCGGGCCATCGACCAGGGCACCCGGCTCGCCGCCGCCCTGTGAGGGGGAGGACGGACCCGGCCTGACCCGAAGGACACGACCTAGGATGCGCGCATGTCCCTCCCGCACGCGATCCTGACCGCGCTGCTCGAGAAGCCCTCCTCCGGGCTCGAACTGACGCGCCGCTTCGACCGGTCGATCGGCTACTTCTGGTCGGCCACGCACCAGCAGATCTACCGCGAGCTGGGCCGCCTGGAGGAGGCGGGGCACATCCGCGCCCTGCCCTCCCCCGTGCCGGCCCGCGGGCAGCGCAAGGAGTACGAAGTGCTGCCCGCCGGGCGGGAGTCGCTGCGGGAGTGGGTGGGCGCGGCCGAGGACCCGAAGCCGCTGCGGTCCGCGCTGCTGCTGCGGATGCGGGCCGCGGCCGTGGTCGGCACCGCCGGGCTGCGCGCCGAGCTGGAGCGCCATCTCGCGCTCCACCGGGCGCAGTTCGAGGAGTACGCCGCCATCGAGGAGCGGGACTTCCCCGCCGGGCGGCGCACCGCCGAGCCCGACCGGCTGCGCCACCTCGTCCTGCGCGGCGGGATCGAGCTGGAGCGGTTCTGGCTGGAATGGCTCGGCGCCGCGCTGGAGGAGCTGGGCCCCGGGGAGTGAGGGCGGGCCGGGTGCCGGGGAGCGGAAGGGGTCCGGCCGCCGCACCCCGTGGATACTGGTCGGCATCAGGCGCATCCCAGACACGGAAGGGGCGGGTATGGCCGACGACTTGGGCCGCCGCGGGACACGTCACGCGGTGGTCATCGGGGGAAGTCTCGCCGGACTGCTGGCCGCACGGGTCCTCGCGGACCACGCGGAGAAGGTGACGGTCGTCGAGCGCGACCGGCTGCCCGAGGGGCCGGAGCAGCGCCCCGGGGTGCCGCAGGGCCGGCACCTGCACGTGCTCATCGCGGGCGGCCAGACGGCGCTCGACGAACTGCTCCCCGGTTTCATGGACGAGCTGCGGGAGCTCGGCGCGCCGAAGGTGGGCATGCCGACCGACATGGTCCAGTGGCAGAGCGGCCAGTGGTTCGCCCGGCTGCCCGCCTCCGCGCACTTCTACAGCGGCCCGCGCCCGCAGGTGGAGTGGCTGGTGCGGCAGCGGGTGCTGGCCGACCCGCGGGTCGAACTCGTCGAGGGCACCGAGACGGTGGGTCTGGTCGGCGACGCGTCCCGGGTGCGGGGCGTCCGGCTGCGCGGGCGCGGCGGGAACGGCGGGCGCGAGACCCGCGTCCTCGACGCCGACCTGGTGGTGGACGCCTCCGGCCGGTCCACGAAGGCCCCGGACTGGCTGGCCGCGATCGGCGCGGAGGCGCCGCACGAGGAGACCCTCGACACGGGCCTCGCCTACGCCTCGCGGGTCTACCGGGCGACGGACGCGGTGCCCGCGACGGACGCGCTCGGCTACTACATCGTGCCGGGCCCCCGGCAGCCGTACGGCGGGGTCATCGTCCCGCTGGGCGACGGGCGGCACATCGTCACCCTCTCGGGGCTGCGCGGGGACGAACCGCCCACCGACGAGGGCGGGTTCGAGGAGTACGCGAAGCGGCTGCCGCACCCGGTGCTGAGCGAGTGGCTGGCCGGCGCCGAGCCGGACGGGCCCGTCCACGGCTTCCGGAACACCGCCAACATCCGCCGCCGGTACGACCGTCCGGGCCGCCGCCCGGCCGGTTTCCTCGCCATCGGCGACGCGCTGTGCGCCTTCAACCCCATCTACGGGCAGGGCATGGCGGTCGCCGCGCTCAGCGCGGTCGCGCTGCGCCGCGCGCTGGCCGGAACCCGGCGGGTCCCGACCACGCGCCGGGTCCAGCGGCAGCTCCTCGACGCGTCCCGGCAGGCCTGGGACATCTCGGCCGGCGCGGACAAGAAGATGCCGGGCGCCCGGGGCGACGCGGCCCGGTCGAAGCCGCTCGACCGGCTGACCGACCGGTACATGGCGCGGATCCAGGCGCACGCGGCGGGCGGGGCGGCGGTGGGGGTCCCGTTCCGGGCCGCCCTGACCCTGACGGCCCCGCTCAGCGGGCTGTTCGCGCCCTCGGTGGTGCGGGCCGCCCTCTTCACCCCGGTCCCCGAGACCCCGGAGCAGCCGCCGCTGCACCTCGACGCCTGACCGGCCGGGCGGGTCCGGCGGAGGTCCGGCCGGTGCCTCCCGCCGACCGGCCGGGCGCAGGGCGGGCGGCCGCCGCCCGCCCTGCGCCTCCACGGCGCGATGCCGTCGGCGGCCTCGCCGGAACGCGCGCGTCCGCCGTCAGACGCCCGGGGCCGCCGTGATCATGCCGGCCGCTATGGCGGCGCCGAGGCCGGCGTAGTCGTCGGCGTTCTGGCTCGCGTAGGCGAGGGAGAAGTCGGCGAGGGCGCGGTCGAAGACGTCGGAGGAGCCGAGGTAGGCGGCGATGGCGACGCGGTCGCCGGAGCGGGCGTGGGCGCGGGCCAGGGCGCGGCCGCACAGCCGGGCGTAGTCCCGGAGCAGGGACGGGGTCATCGTCTCGACCTCGGCCGAGCCCTTCATGTCGCGCAGCTGACGCCAGTAGAAGTGGCGTTGCTCGGGACCGGTCATCCAGCCGAGGAAGATGTCGCTGGCCGCCTGGGTGAGGCGCTGGCCGCAGACGACGCGCCGGCCCTGGTGCGGGTAGGCGGTGGGCGGCAGGTACGCCTCCAGGACCGAGGGGACGGCCTCCTTGATCTGGAGGATGAGCGGGTCGGTCTCGTCGCGGCCTTCGAGGAGGACGACGAAGCAGCGGGTGCCGACGCTGCCGACGCCGACGACCTTGCGGGCGGCGTCGCGGAAGCGGTAGCGGTCGAGGAGGGCGCGGCGCTCCTCGGAGAGCGAGCTGCGGTAATCGCTGAAGATCTTGCCGAGGGTGACCCGGTCGAGGTCGGGGACGCGTTCGAGGAGCGGCGGGTCCTCGGCGATGCGGCGGCCGCCGTCGCCGTCGGGGACGGTCAGCTTGTCGAGGGCCTGGAGGCTGGTGCGGCGGCGGGCCTTGGCCAGGGTGCGGTTCAGCCTGTCGCGTTCGCGGGGGCGGACGAGGGCGGTGAGTTCGCCGGCGTCGATCCGCTCGTACCAGACGGCGAGTTCCCCGAGGCCGGCGAGGCGGCGCATGGTGGTGCGGTACGACTCGGCGGCGGCGAGCGCGGCGCGGTGGGCCTTGGGCCGGGGGGAGCCGTTCTGGAGGGCCGCGACGGCGACGCTGGCGGCGAGGCGCTTGACGTCCCACTCGAAGGGGCCGGGGAGGGTCTCGTCGAAGTCGTTGACGTCGAAGAGGAGCGTCCGTTCGGGTGAGGCGTAGACGCCGAAGTTGAGCAGGTGGGCGTCGCCGCAGAGCTGGACGGTGAGTCCGGTGTTGCGGGTGGCGGCGAGGTCGGCGGCCATGACGGCGGCGGCGCCGCGCAGGAACGCGAAGGGGGAGGCCGCCATCCGTCCGTACCGCACGGGGACGAGGTCGGGCAGCCGGTCGGCCGCCTGCCGCTCCAGGACGGTCACGGGGTCGGGCCGCTGGGAGCTCGCTATCCAGCGGCCGTGCGAGGAGCGGGGGACCCGCTTGCGGGCCGCGCGGCCCCGCCCGGCGCGCTCCGAGGGCGTCGTCATCCGGCCTCACCCCTGTTCCACCGCCGGCATGGGCCGGGTCCTGTCGCCTGGTCCCCATTACAGGGTGCGGCGCGGGTTTCGGCCACTCTGCACGGTCGCCCTAGCGAAATGGTTTAGACCAATGGTAGGAATTGATCACTCAACCGGCCCATGCGATCACGCTGAGCGAAGAAGGGGTTGATCATGGCCGTACCCGATCCCGTACCCGAATCAGAGGCCGAATCCGAGGCCGCTCCCGCACCCTGGCGAGGGGAGGTCCCGCGCTATCTGCGGATCGCCTCCGCCCTCCGGGACGACCTGGCCCGGCACGCCCTGGCCCCCGGCAGCCGGCTCCCCTCGGAGCGTTCCCTGGCGCAGCGGTACCACGTCAACCGGCAGACCGTCCGCAGCGCGCTCCAACTCCTGCGCGAGGAGAGGCTGGTGGTGACCGACCGGCGCGGCACCTTCGCCGCGGCGGGCCCGCCGGACGCCGGGCCGCCGGTCGCCCGGCCGGTGGCGCCGGCCGTCTCCCGACCGGCCTTCCCCGGCGGGTCGCGCGCGGCGGAGGCCCTGGTGCGGGCCTCGCTCGGCTGGGAGCCGCCGCCCTCGGCGCTGGCCCCCCGGCTCCAGCTCACGCCGGGCGAACCGACCCTGGTCCACCGGCACACGGTGCTGGCCCCGCACGGACCGGCGCTCCAGCGGGCGGTCTCCTGGTTCTCCCGGCAGGCGCTGGACGAGATCCCGCAGCTGGCCCGCTACCGCCGGGTGCGGCAGCCGGTGCACCAGCCGGACCTGCGGCTGCTCTACCACTGGATGCACCAGGCGGGGCTGCGGGCCACCCACCGGGAGTCCGTGCGGGTCCCGCCCGGTGCCCCCGGGACGGCGGCCGGCGGCGCGGCCCGGCTGAGCGTCCACCGGGTGGTGAGCGACCAGCACGGGCACGTCCTGGAGGTCACGGACATCGACTTCTCGGCCCAGGAGGCGGCCTGGACGTACGAGTACAGCCTCTGACCTCCCGGCCGCCGGGGCGTCAGACGATGCCCTCCGCGATCTCCGCCTCCTCGCGGGCGGTGCCGTACGGGGTCGGCGTGCCGTACGACCGGCGGGCCGCGTACCACCAGGCGGTCGCCAGGACCAGGACGACGGCGAGGGCGATCACCGCGTAGTTCATCGTGTCGACGGTCACCGGGCTCTTCTGGGGCAGGCAGAAGAGGACGGTGACCACCGCGACCCAGCAGACGGCGATCCAGCCGATCGGGCGGGACCAGCGGCCGAGGTGCCACGGGCCGGGCTCGAAGTCCTTCCCGCGCCGCAGGCGCAGCAGGATCGGGATGGCGTAGGCGGGCGTGATGCCGATGACGTTGATCGCGGTGACCGCCCCGTACGCGGTCTGCGAGTACAGCGAGGGCAGCGCGATCACGGCGGCGGCGCCGACCGAGAGCCAGACGGCGGGCACCGGCGTCTGGGTCCGGGGACTGACCTTCCGCCAGGTCGCCGAGCCCGGAAGGGCGTTGTCGCGGCTGAAGGCGAAGACCATCCGGCTGGCGGCGGCCACCTCGGCGTTGCCGCAGAAGAGCTGGGCGACGATGACGACGAGGAGCAGGGCGACGGCGCCGTCGGTGCCGAGCGCGTCGAGGAAGATCTGGGCGGGCGGGACGCCGGTCTCCGTCTTCATGGTGCCGGCGTAGTCCTGGATGGCGAAGGTGAGGCCGGCGAGGAGGGCGAAGCCGGCGATCCAGGAGACCCAGATGGCGCGGACGATGCCCTTGGCCGCCGCGACGGAGGCGTGCGCGGTCTCCTCCGAGAGGTGGGCGGAGGCGTCGTAGCCGGAGAAGGTGTACTGGGCGAGGAGCAGGCCGATCGCGGCGACGTAGAAGGGGTTGGCCCAACCGGTGTCGTTGACGAACTCGGTGAGGACGAAGCCGGCCGACTGGTGCCGGTCGGGGACGATCGCGAGCACCCCGACGATGACGGCGACGCCGGAGAGGTGCCACCAGACGCTGATCGAGTTGAGCACGCTGACCAGGCGGACGCCGAAGAGGTTGAGGCCCGCGTGGAACAGCAGGATCGCCAGGAAGATAAGGAAGGTGGAGCCCGGGGTGGGGGTGAAGCCCCACTGGAGGTTCAGGAAGGCGCCGGTGAAGAGGGCCGCGCCGTAGTCGATGCCGGCGATGGCGCCCAGCAGGCCGAGCAGGTTGAGCCAGCCGGTGTACCAGCCCCAGCGGCGGCCGCCGAGCCGGTCGGCCATGTAGTAGAGCGCCCCGGAGGTCGGGTAGGCGCTGGTGACCTCGGCGAGGGCGAGGCCGACGCAGAGGACGAAGAGCCCGACGCCCGCCCAGCCCCACAGCATGACGGCGGGGCCGCCGGTGCCGAGGCCGAAGCCGTACAGGGTCATGCAGCCGGAGAGGACGGAGATGACGGAGAAGCTGATGGCGAAGTTGCCGAAGCCGCCCATCCGGCGGGCGAGCACCGGCTGGTAGCCGAGGTCGCGCAGCCTGGCCTCCTCGTCCGGTAAGGCGGCGGACGCGGTGGCGGACGGGCGCGGCTTCGCGTCCGATGGGACGGTGCGGGACATCGGGGAGCCTCCGGACGGGGACGGGTCACAGGGGACGGGACAGGAGAAGTGGGGACGGGGCAGGAGAAAGGAGGGGAGGACGGTGCGGCTTCAGTCGGCGAGGCAGCGGGCGCGGGCCCGCAGGAAAACCTCCTCCGCGAGGGTGCGGTCGGCCGGGCGCGGGGTGCGGTGGGCCCAGGGCGCGGTGGTGTAGTACGGGCCGAGGGCCTCGAAGACCCGGGCCGCGTCGGGGAAGCGCAGGGCGCCGAAGAGGGCGTGCGCCAGGTGGTTGAGGTCGAGCTGGGATGCCTCCGGCACCGCGCAGAAGAGGAACCAGTCCTCCATCGCCCGGCCGGCCTCGCGCACCGCGTCCTCCGCGACCCAGTGCAGGTCGAGGGCGTGCTCGTGGCCGCGGTCGCGGCGGTAGCGCTCGACCCGTACGTAGAGCGGCAGGACGTGCAGGGCGGAGCCGCGGGGCGCCCCGGAGGCCGCCCACTGGGCGTAGTTGACCGCCTCGGAGAGCGGGCCGTCGCTGCGTGCGTAGACGAACTGGAGCATCCGGTGGTACGCCTCGCGGTTGTACGGGTCGCGCCGCTGCGCCTCGGCGAGCAGCCCCCACGGGCCGGGCGGCAGCATCGGCGCGGGCGGCCTGACCCGGTGCGGGGCGCCGGGGCGGCGGGCGCCGAGCGCGGTGAGGGCGAGGAGGCCGATCCAGGGCACCGGGTCGGCGGGGACCCGTTCGATGGCCTCCCGGCAGGCCGTCCACGCCTCCTGCTCCAGGGCGCGGCCGCCGGCGTGGCCGGCGCGGTGGGCGCGGACGGCCCGCTCGACGGCGACCCGGCCGTGCATCACGGCGGCGGCGGCGCTGTCGGGCTGCTCGGCGCGCCAGGCGTGCACGACGTCGGTGCCGGCGGCGACGGTGGCGAGGACCTGGGTGCGGCGGGTCCAACCGTCCCAGTGGCCGGTGGCGGCCGTCTCCTCCAGCAGCCGCGCCATCTCGCCCCAGCGGCCGGCGCGCAGGTCCTGGAGCGCGTGGCGCAGGGCGTGGTCGTGGCCGGCGGGGTGGAAGACGGGCCGGAAGCCGTGGCCGGGCATCAGCGGGCGGGGCGGGGCGTGAGCCGGGCGGTGGGCGTCGTCATCGGTCCTCGGTCGGGCGCGGTCGGCGGGCGGTGCCCGCGGCGGTCGGTCGGCGGCTCCCGCCGGGCCCGGCGAGCGGCGCCCTCACTATAGGCACGACCGAAGGTGACCGTCCGGATCGCCCGCGTGACCGTAACTATCCGGCCAGTGCTCGCTTTTGAGCTACCGTCAGGTATGCCCCGGAGACCTGACAGGCTCGCGGGGAAGGTCTTGACGGGCCCCTCCCGAACCGCGAACCTGACCCCTTTCCTTGATCCTTCTCCGTGACCCAGAACGGGAGCCGGCTCATGACGGACGGCCCGGTACTCGCCGTCGACCAAGGCACCTCCGGCACCAAGGCCCTCGTCCTGTGCCCCCGGCGCGGGGTCCTGGGCAGCGGCACGGCGCCGGTCCGCCCCCGCCACCTGCCGGGCGGCCTGGTCGAGGCCGACCCCGCCGAGCTGTACGGCTCCGTGGTCGCGGCGGGCCGCGCGGCGCTCGCCGAGGCGGGCGTCCCGGTGGTCGCGGTGGGCCTCGCCAACCAGGGCGAGACGGTCCTCGCCTGGGACCCGGCCACCGGCGCCCCGCTCACCGACGCGCTGGTCTGGCAGGACCGCCGGGCGGCCGATGTCTGCGCCGGACTGGCCCCGCACGCGGCCGAGTTGGAGGAGCTGACGGGGCTTCCCCTGGACCCCTATTTCGCCGCGCCGAAGATGGCCTGGATCCGTCGGCACGCGACCGGCGCCGGCGTGGTCACGACGAGCGACGCCTGGCTGGTCCACCGGCTCACCGGCGCCTTCGTCACCGACGCGGCCACCGCCGGCCGCACCGGGCTCCTCGACCCGGCCGCCGTCGCCTGGTCCGGGCCCGCCCTCGACCTCTACGGACTCGGCGGCGAGCGGCTGCCGCGGATCGTCGACTGCGACGAACCGGTCGGCACCACGACCGCGTTCGGCCCTCCGCTCCCCCTCACCGGGCTGCTCGTGGACCAGCAGGCGGCCCTCCTCGCGCAGAGCGCGACCGCGCCCTGGGCCGCCAAGTGCACCTACGGCACCGGGGCGTTCCTGCTGGCCCGCACCGGCCCCCGGCCGCGCCGCACCACGACCGGGCTCGTCGGCTGCGTCGCCTGGCGGCTGCGGGGACGGACCGAGCACTGCCTCGACGGGCAGGTGTACACCGTGGCGTCCGCCGTCCGCTGGCTCACCGACCTCGGGGTCGTCTCCGGCGCCCGGGACCTGGACGCCGTGGGCGGCTCGGTGCCCGACAGCGGCGGGGTGTCCTTCGTGCCCGCGCTCGCCGGACTCGCCGCCCCCTGGTGGCGCGGCGAGGCCCGCGGCTCGCTCACCGGCCTGGGCCTCGGCACCGGCCGCGGGCACCTGGTGCGGGCCCTCGTCGAGGGCATCGCCGCCCAGGTGGTCGAGCTGGCCGGGGCGGCGGCCACCGACCGGGGCGCCCCGCTGGAGGCGCTGCGCGCCGACGGCGGGCTGACCGGCTCGGCGCTGCTCATGCAGACCCAGGCTGACCTGCTCCAGCTCCCGGTGGAGGTCGCCGCCCTCCCCGACGCGACGGCGCTCGGGGTCGGCGCGGCGGCCCGCCTCGGCCACGACCCGCGCCTGTCCGTGCCGGAGGCCGTACCGGAGTGGAAGCCGTCCGCCGTGTACGAGCCCGCGATCCCGGCGGACGAGGCGGCGGAGCGGATGGGGCGGTTCCGGGCGGAGGTGGCGGCCCTGCTCGAACGGACCGGCCCCGGGCCCGGAGCCCCCTCGTGAGCGGCGGCGCGGCGGACGACCCGTACGACGTCGTGGTGGTGGGCGCCGGGGTCGTGGGGTGCGCCGTCGCCCGCGCGCTGGCCCGGTACCCGCTGCGGGTCGCGCTGGTCGAGGCGGCGGACGACGTCGGCGAGGGCAGCTCCAAGGCCAACACCGCCATCCTGCACACCGGTTTCGACGCCGTCCCCGGCACCCTGGAGGCCGGGCTCGTCCGGGCGGGCCACCGGCTCCTCGGCGCGTACGCCGCCGAGGCCGGGATCCCCGTCGAGCCGGTCGGCGCGCTGCTCGTCGCCTGGGACGAGGAGCAGCGGGCCGCGCTGCCCGGCCTGGCCGCGAAGGCCGCCCGCAACGGCCACCACACCACCCGCCTCCTCGGCGCGGCCGAACTCCGGCGCCGCGAGCCGCACCTCGGCCCGGGGGCGCTCGGCGCGCTGGCCGTGCCGGGCGAGTCGGTGATCTGCCCCTGGACCACCACCCTCGCCTACGCCACCCAGGCCGTCCGCTCCGGCGTCCGCCTGCTGCTCGGCCGGCGGGTGACGGCGGTCTCCGGCGCCCCCGGCGGGCCGCACCGCCTGTCCACCACCCGGGGTCCGCTCACCGCCCGCTTCCTCGTCAACGCCTGCGGCCTGTACGCCGACCGCTTCGACGCGCTGCTCGGCGTACAGGACTTCGCCGTCACCCCGCGCCGGGGCCAGCTCCTCGTCTACGACAAGCCCGCCCGCGCCCTGGTGCGGCACATCCTGCTGCCCGTCCCCGGCCCCCTCGGCAAGGGCGTCCTCGTCGCGCCCACCGTGTACGGCAACGTGCTCCTCGGCCCGACCGCCGAGGACCTGACCGACCGCACCGCCACCGGCACCACCGCCGAGGGCCTCGCCGGGCTGCGGGAGCAGGGCGCCCGGATCGTGCCCGCGCTCGTCGGGGAGGAGGTGACGGCCGCGTACGCGGGGCTGCGCGCCGCCACCGGCAGGGAGGACTACCGGTGCGCGGCGCGCCCCGCCCTGCGGTACGTGACCGTCGGCGGGATCCGCTCCACCGGCCTCTCCGCCTCCCTGGCCCTCGCCGAGCACGTCCTCGGGCTGCTCGCCGAGTGCGGGCTGCGGACCGGACCCGAACGGCCCCTGGCCCCGGTGCGGATGCCGAACCTGGGCGAGGCCTTCCCCCGCCCCTACCGGGACGCCGCCGCCGTCGCCCGGGACCCCGGCTTCGGGACGGTGGTCTGCCACTGCGAGCACGTCACCCGGGGCGAGGTGCGGGCCGCGCTCGCGTCGGACGTCCCGCCCGCCGGGCTGGACGGGCTGCGCCGCCGCACCCGGGCCGGGGCGGGCCGCTGCCAGGGCGGCCACTGCCGGCCCGCCCTCCAGGCCCTGTTCGAGGAGCACCGGCGGTCGGCCGGACGCCGGCGGTACGGGAAGGACGGCGGGGCGCGGTGAGGCACGAGGGGACGCGGGAGGAGCGGGCGGCGCGCGCGGTCGACGTGCTGGTCGTCGGCGCGGGACCGGCGGGGCTCGCCGCGGCGGCCCGGCTCGCGGCGGCCGGCGCCGGGCGGGTCGAGGTCCTGGAGCGGGAGCCGGAGGCGGGCGGCGCGGCGCGCCTGTGCGCCCATCCCGGGTTCGGCGCGGACCGGCGCGGGCGTCCCCTGGACGGGCCGGGGTACGCCGGACGCGCGGTGCGTGCGGCGGTACGCGCCGGGGCCGCCGTCCGCACCGGCGTGTCGGTCACCGGCTGGGCGGGCCCGCTGGTCCTGGAGACGACCGCGCCGACCGGACTCGAAGCGGTCCGGGCGCGGGCGGTGGTCCTGGCGACCGGCGCCCGCGAGCGGGCCCGGCCGGCCCGGCTGCTGCCGGGGACCCGGGTGCGGGGCGTGCTGACGGCCGGTGAGCTCCAGCGGACGGTGGCCCTGTTCGGGCCGCGTCCGGAGCGGATCGGGCAGCGCGCCGTGGTCGCCGGCGACGGGCCGGAGGCCGGACACGCCGTGCGGCTGCTGCGCCGGGCGGGGGTCGCGGTCGTGGCCGTGGTCGGCGAGGGGCCCCGGGCGGCCGTCCGGGCCGGGGGCGTGCCGGTGCTCGCGGAGACGGCGGTCACGGAGGTGACGGGCCGGGGCCGGCTCGCCGGGGTCGCGGTCCGGGGCCGGGACGGACGGCCCCGGACGGTCGGGTGCGACACGCTGGTCCTCACCGGCGACTGGGTCCCGGAGCACGCGCTGGCCCGCGCGGGCGGGCTGCCGCTCGCCCCCGGCGGCCGGGGCCCACTGGTCGACGGCGCGCTGCGGACCGCCGTCCCCGGGGTGTTCGCGGCGGGCGGGCTGCTGCACGGCGGCGAACCGGCCGCGCGGGCCGCCGCCGAGGGCCGGGCGGTCGCCACCGCCGTCCTGGCCCACCTCGGCGGGGGCGCGCCGCGCGCGGCGGAGGGCCTGCCGGTGGAGACCTCGGGCCCGCTGCGCTGGGTGCATCCGGGCCTCCTCGGACCGGCGCCCGCCCCGCTCCTGCTGCAGGCCGAACACACCCTCGTGCGCCCCCTGCTGACCGTGCGGCAGGACGGGCGGGTCCTGCACCGCGGCCGGCCGGCCGGTGTCCTCCCGGCGTGGCGGTCGCTGCGCCTGGACGCCCGGTGGACGCGCGGGGCGGACCCCGGGGGCGGCCCCGTGGTGGTGGACGTCCGGGAGTGAGGGGCCGGGCGGGTGGCCCGACGGGGGGTCTCGCGCGGGTGCGCGGGCGGGCCTGAGGGCCGTTGTCAGACCCGTGCGAGAGGGTGGAGCGCGTCCAGCCGTCGAGAGAGGGAGCCCCGACATGACCATCACCGCCACCGAGCGCGCCGCGGCCCAGGCGTACCTCCGCCTCCTCGAATCCACCCAGGCCGTGCTGACTGACCCGGGCCTCGCCCCCTACGCGGGGATGATGCTGACGAACCCCATGGCGGAGGCCGACGAGGCGCTGCGCGCGGCGGGCCTCGCGGGGAACGAGGACCGGCTGCTCCGCCTCGTCTCCGCGCTGCGCTCCCCCGCCGCGCCGGACCTGGACCGCCTTTCCTGAGCCCTCACGCCCCCGGGCGGACGGGCAGGGCGCGCACGCTGTTGCCGACGAAGCCCGCGTGGCGGGCCAGTTCGCCCTCCGGGACGGCCAGGTCGAGGCCGGGGAAGCGGGTGAAGAGCGCTTCGAGGGCGACGGCCGCCTCCATACGGGCGAGCGGGGCGCCCAGGCAGTAGTGGGGGCCGTGGCCCAGGGACAGGTGCTTGGCCGCGGCGCCGCGGGTGAGGTCGAAGCGGTCGGCGTCCGGGCCGTGCGCGGCGGTGTCGCGGCCCGCCGCCGAGTAGCCGGCGAGGACGGGGGTGCCGCGGGGGATCAGGGTGCCGTCGACCGTGAGGTCCCGGGTGGGGTAGCGGAAGGGGAAGTAGCTGACGGGGCTGTCCCAGCGCAGGGTCTCCTCGACGGCGTCGGCCCAGGACGCCTTCCCCTCGGTGACGAGGGCGAGCTGGTCGCGGTGGGCGCACAGGGCGCGGACGGCGTTGGTGACGAGGTTGAGGGTGGTCTCGTGGCCCGCGACGATCATCAGCAGCAGGGTGCCGATCAGCTCGGGCTGGGTGAGCCGGTCGCCGCCCTCGTCGCGGGCGGCGATGAGGGCACTGGTCAGGTCGTCGCCGGGGGCCGCCGCCTTGGCCGCGGCGATGGCGGCGAGCAGCTCGACCAGCTCGCGGTTGGCGGCTACGGCCCGCGCGGGCTCGGTGTCGGTGGCCACGACCAGGCTGGACAGGTGGTGCAGCCGCTCCTGGTGCGCCGGGTCGACGCCGAAGAGCTCGCAGATGACGCCGAGCGGCAGCGGCAGGGCGTAGTGGCGGCGCAGGTCGGCGACGCCGTCGCCCGCGGCGGCGGCCTCGGCGAGCCCGTCGAGCAGACCCTCCGTCACCGCCTCGACGCGCGGCCGCAGCTCCTCGACGCGGCGGGCGGTGAAGGCGCTGCTGACGAGGTTCCGCAGCCGGCGGTGGTCGGCGCCGTCTGCGGTGATCATGCCGGGGACGGTGGCGAAGGTGCGCAGCGGCCACCCCTCGGGTATGCGGCCCTCGGCGAGCGCGGTGAAGTGCCGGGGCCCCTTGGCGACGTCGGGGTGGGAGAGGAAGTCCCTCAGGGCGTCGTGGCCGAGGACGACCATGCCGTCGATGTCGCCGGGCAGCACCACGGGGGCCACGGCGCCCCCGGCGAGCAGCCGCGCGTTGGCGGCGTGCGGGCAGCCGCCGGCCGGGTCGAGCCGGTACGGCTCCCGCGTGCGGTCCCCGTCCGGTCCGGGGGTTGCGTCCATGTCCACTCCTGACGACGTGTGAGTCCGCCGACGGGCGACGGACGGCCGCCCGCATCCTAGGCTCGATGCACGGGTCTGCGGGCCCGGTTGCGGCGACCCGGCCGGCTCTCCGCGCTGGACGCGGTGCCCGTGCGCACCGGACGCCTCCCCTCCGCCCGCGCGCCGGAAAGGGCCCGGGAGCGAACGCCCCTGAGGCTCCGTCGGGAACGGCCCGACCGGGCACGACCACCCGGCCGGCGGCACGACGCGCCGCCCCGCGCCGCGTTCTGTAGGCCGGGTGGCGCACTCCGTCCTGCGGGCTCCCGCCCGGCTTCCTACGGTGACCGAATGATCGTCACGTCAGCTCTTCGCCTTGCCGCCGCGGGCTCCGCCGCGATGCTGCTCGTGCTCTCCGCGCCCGTGACGGGCGCCGCGACCCCGCCCCGGCCCCCGGCGGCCGCTCCCCTCCTCGCGCCGGGCTCCGCCACCGAACCGACCCCTCCCGCGCGGCGGTTCGTGGACCCGGCGCGGCTCGACCGGCCCGGGACGCAGGTCCAGCCGCTGGCCGGCGCGCCGGCCGTGCCCTCGCCCTCCGCGCTGTCCTGGGTGGTGGCGGACGCGGACACGGGCGAGGTGCTGGCCGCCCGCGCGGCGCACCGCAAGCTGCCGCCGGCCAGCACCCTCAAGACCCTGTTCGCCCTCACGGCGCTCCCGCAGCACGAGGCGTCCGAGCGGCACACGGTGGCCGACGAGGAACTGACGGGGATCGGCGAGGGCAGCAGTCTCGTCGGGGTGAAGGAGGGGTACACGTACCGGGTGTCCGACCTGTGGAACGGCGTCTTCCTCAGCTCGGGCAACGACGCCGTGCACGTCCTCGCGTCGATGAGCGGCGGCTGGGAGTCGATGGCCCGCCAGATGCAGGAGAAGGCGCGGTCGCTGGGCGCCCTGGACACGCACGTGGTGTCGCCGGACGGCTACGACGCGCCGGGGCAGGTCTCGTCCGCGTACGACCTGGCGGTCTTCGGCCGGGCGGGCGTCCGGGACCCCGAGTTCACCCGTTACTGCTCGACCGCCTACGCCGACTTCCCGGCGGGCTCGTGGTCGTACGGCATCGCCAACACCAACCGGCTGCTGACGGGCGCGGACGGGGTCGGCCGCTACCCGGGGCTGATCGGCGTGAAGAACGGCTACACCAGCAACGCGGGCAACACCCTCGTCGCCGCCGCCCGCCGGGGCGACCGCACCCTCGTCGTGTCGGTGATGAACCCGCAGTCGGGCGGCGGGCTCGCCGTGTACGAGGAGGCGCGCGAGCTGCTCGACTGGGGCTTCGAGGCGGCGGGCCGGGTGCGGCCGGTCGGTTCGCTGCTGCCCCCGACGTCACCGGAGGGGCGGGCGGAGACGAAGGAGGCGGGGGCCGCGGACGCGCGGGCGGTGTCGGTGCGCGGCGGCGCCGGCGCCCCGGCCGCCGCCCCGGCCCGGGCCGGGGCGGTCGCGGAGACCGGCGGCCCCTCGGTGGCCCTGCCGCTCTCCCTCGTGGGCTCGGCCTGCGCGGCGGCCCTCGTCCTGTGGGCGTGGCGCCGCCGGGTCCCCCGCCCCTGAGGCGCCCTCGGCGCCGGCCCCCGGCGGGTGTCTCAGTCCGCGCCGGGGGCCGCCGCCGTGCGGGCCCGGTGGGCGGCCACCCGTTCCCGGGTGGCACAGCGCCGGGAGCAGTAGCGCCGTTCGGGGCCACTGCCGTGCGGGACGAACACGTCGCCGCACCGGGCGGACGCGCAGGTCCGGCCGGGCGGGGCCTGCCGGTCCCACAGGAGGACGGCCAGCGCGAGGCAGCCGGAGGCCAGGAACCACTCCGGCCACGGCGCGTCGTCGGAGGCGTCCAGGTGGGGGTGCCAGGGGGAGGCGCCGCCGTGCGAGGTGAGGCGGAGGGGGCCGGTGCGGGCGGCGAGCAGCGGATCGAGGAGGGCGGCGGCCTCGTCGACGGAGGCGGCGGCGAACACCTCCCGCAGGCGCACGGCGGCGGCCCGCATCGGGGGGACGTCCTCGGCCGTGACGGTGAGGGGCGGGTCCTCGCCGTGGGCGAGGAGCACCCCGGCGATCTCGCGGGGTCCCGCCGCCGGGTCGGCCAGCGCGTTGACGAGGGCGGCGGTGCGCAGGGCCATGGCGACGGTGGAGTGCCGGGCGGAGCGGTCGGGGAGGACGGGCATCGGCCGAATGTAACGCATATTGCGAAGGTTTGAGTTACTTCTCTAGCCTCGGGCGTCATGCGCCTGCGCCCCGGAGCCCCCCGCCGCCCGTCCGTCGCCGCCCATCTCGCGGGGGCGCTCGCGGCCAGGACCGGGGACGAGGCGTCCGGACCCGCGCTCGCCCTCGTCGGCTTCGCCGCGGCCGGTTCGGCGTCCCGGGCCGGGACGCTCCTCGCCTGCGCCACGGTCTCGGCGGTGGTGGGCGGCCCCGCCCTCGGCTCCCTCCTCGACCGGTCCCGGCGGCCGGGGCGGCTGCTGGCGGGGGCGCTCGTCCTGCACGCGGCGGGCCTCTGCGGGGTGCTCCTCGGCCACGGCCGGCTGCCGTTCGGGGTGACGGCGCTGCTCGCCGTGGTGGCGGGGCTGGCGGCCCCGGCGCTCTCGGGCGGCTGGACCGCGCAGCTGCCCCGGATCGCGCCCGCCGGCCGGATGCCCCGGCTGCACGCCCTCGACGCCCTCACCTTCTCCTGCGCCGCGCTGGCCGGCCCGGCGCTGGCGGGCGGCGCCGCGCTGCTCCTCGGCGCCCCGGCGGCGGTCGTCCTGGCGGCGGTCCTGGTCGCGGTGGCGGCGCCGGTCGCCTGGGCGCTGCCGCCGGCGGACCCGGCGCCCCCGTCCTCCGGGAAGCACAGGGGCGGGGGCGTGCGGGCCGTGTTCCTGCGGGCGCCCCTGCTGCGGGCGACGGCCGCCTCGGTCGGCTGCGCCGCCGCGCAGGGCGTGGTCACGGCCTGCGTCCCTGTGCTCGGGGCGCGGACCCTGGGCGGCCCCGGCCGGGGCGCGCTGCTGCTCTCCGTCGCCGCGGCGGCCGCGCTGGCGGCGACCGCGCTGTACGCCCGGCTGCCCCGCGCGGCGGCGCCGGGGACGGTGCTGTGGGGCGGGGCGCTGGTGCAGGCGGGGGCGTGGCCGGCGGCGGCGGGCGGGCCGGTGGCGCTGGTGGCGGCGTTCGCCGTGGCGGGGGCCGCCGAGGGGCCGCAGCTGGCGGCGCTGTTCGCCGTCCGGCACGAGCAGACCCCGGCCCGGCTGCGGGCCCGGGTGTTCGCGCTCGGCGCCGGGCTGAAGGTCACCGGCTTCGCGGTGGGCGCGGCGGCGGGCGGGGCGGTGGCGGCCCGCTCCCTGTCGGCGGCGCTGCTGCTCGCGGCGGGGACGTGCGCCGTCTCGGCGCTCCCCTACGCGGGGCCCTCGCGCGGGGGCCCCGGGCGGGCCCCGCGCCGGGGTCCGGTCACAGGGGGGAGCCGGGGGCGACGTAGCGTTCGGCGGCGCGGAGCGCTTCGGGGGTGGAGCGGACGCCCATGAGGACGCACAGGGTGTAGGCGGTGTCCTCGAAGCGGCGGCGGACGGAGAGGTCGCAGGGGGAGGACAGGACGGTGCGCTCCTGGGTGCGGTAGTGCCGGAGGAGCCGTTCGACGGTGTTCCGGTCGGGCAGCAGCATGTTCTTTCCTCCGTGGACGGCCCCGTCTCGTGCGTCGCTCCATGGTGCTCGCGACCGGTCACCTTCGCGACCCAAAGCGTCACCCTGGGTGACCATCGGGGAGGTCGAGGTGCGGGGACCGCCGGATGGGCGGAGGGTCGGAGACATGAACGCGAGGACTCGGATCAGGGTGGTCGTGACCGGCGCCACCGGGAACGTGGGGACGAGCGTGGTGCGGGCGCTGGCCCGGCGGGAGGAGGTGGGTTCCGTGCTGGGGCTGGCCCGCCGGGAGCCGGGCCTGCGGCTGCCGGGCGTCGAGTGGGCCGCCGTCGACCTCTCCCTGGACGGCGACGGGCCCCGGCTCGACCGGTACGTGGCGGACGCGGACGCGGTGGTGCACCTGGCGTGGCGCTTCCAGCCGACGCACGATCCGGTGAAGACCTGGCGGACCAACGTCCTGGGGACGCTGCGGGTGTGCGAGGCGGTCGCGGCGGCGCGGGTGCCCGCGCTGGTGTGCGCCTCCTCGGTGGGGGCCTACTCCCCCGGCCCCGAGGGCGGCGCGCCGGTCTCCGAGGCGTGGCCGACGCACGGCTGGCCGGGCGCCGCCTACAGCCGGGAGAAGGCGTACCTGGAGCGGGTCCTGGACACCTTCGAGCGGGATCACCCGCAGACCCGGGTGGTACGGATGCGGCCGGCGTTCCTGTTCAAGGAGGAGGCGGCGAGCGAGCAGCGACGGATCTTCGCCGGCCGGTTCCTGCCGGGGCAGCTGGTCCGGCCCGATCTGCTGCCGCTGCTGCCGGAGCCTGCGGGCCTCCGCTTCCAGGTGCTGCACACCGACGACGCCGCCGACGCCTACGTGCGGGCGGTGCTGCGGGACGTGCGGGGCGCGTTCAACCTGGCGGCGGATCCGGTGGTGGACGCGGCGCTGCTCGGGGAGCTGTTCGACGCCCGGCCGGTGCGGGTCCCGGCGGGCGCGGTGCGGGGCGCCCTGGCCGCGGCCTGGCACCTGCGCCTCGCGCCCGCCTCCCCCGGCCTCTTCGACCTGCTGCGGCACATCCCGGTGATGTCCACGGAGCGGGCCCGCGAGGAGCTGGACTGGCGGCCGGAGGCGAGTTCGGTGGAGGCCCTGGAGGCGTTCCTGCGGGGGGTCCGCTCGGGCGCGGGCGACGACACGGCGCCCCTGGCCGGGCGCCGCGTCGCCTGACGCCGCCGACCGGCGCCCGCACCCGTCCCGTCAGGGGCGCGGCCCCGCCGCGCCCGCCCAGTCGACGACGCCGATCGCCGCGCCGGCCGCCTCCCTGCCCTTGCAGTGCGCGCGGTGGCGGCGCAGGACGGCGGCGACGTCGAGGTGGCGGGCGAACGCCGGGTGGACGGCGAGCCGTCCGGCGTACGCCCAGAGGGCGCGGTGCTCCGCGACGCGGTGCAGGACGGTGGCGTCGAGGTGCCAGCGGTGGACGGTGTCGAGCTGCACCAGGGCACCCCACACGTGCACGTCGGCGAGGGTGGGGTCGGTGCCGAGGACGTAGGGGCGGCCGGCGAGCCGCGCGTCGAGGTCGGCGAGCGCCGCGAAGAGCGCGGCCCGCGCCTCCTCCGCCTGCCGGCGGGCGGCGGGTTCCGGGTCGAGGCCGAGCTCCCCGGCGCGCTGGGCGGCGCGGTGGATGCCGTGGGCGCACAGGGCGGCGAGGGCGTCGGTCTCCTCGCGGTGCTCCTCGGGCAGCAGGTCGGGGCCGTCGCCGCGGAAGCGCAGCGCGAGGTCGCGGAGGATGTCGGGGACGTGGGTGCTGACGATCCGTCCGGTCCAGCCGTCGCCGAGGACGGGCGCGGCGGCGGGGCCCCGGTAGAGGTGGGCGCTGGCCTCGTAGAGCGGGCGGAGCACGTCGTACGAGCCGTCCGGGGCGTCGGGCACCTCGGGGAGGAGGCGCAGCGGCAGCGTGTCGTCGAGGCCGAGCAGGGCGTGGGTGACGGCGATGCTCAGACAGTCGGGGTCGGCCGGGGCGACGTGGAGGCGGTAGCGGTGCGGCACCGCGTAGTGGCCGCTGGCGGCGTCGCGGCCGATCCGGCCGCGGAAGGCGGGCGCGGCGGAGGCGGGCAGCAGCGAGGACGGGACGACGACGGGCATGGTGCTCCCAGGGTTGCTCGGTGCTGGGTCCGGGCAGGCGGGGCCCCGAGGTGCGCGGGATCCCGGGCGTGCGGGATCCGAGGCGTGCGGGAACGCCCGTGCGGCGGCAGCAGAGTGACGGGAAGTCGGGGCGGGGAGGGCCGCCGGCCCGCGGGGCGGGGCGGCCGGGCACGGTCAGGCCGCGCTGCACACCCGCAGCAGGTCGATGTGGCGGCGCGAGGTGAGGGGCAGGGGGCGCGGCAGGGAGCGGGCCTGGTGGCCGCGGAGCCCGTCGCCGTGTCGCATGGTTCCCTACCCGTCCACTCGGATTCCCTGGTCCGAGTGTCGGACCGGCGGCGGACGCCGTCAAGGGCGCGGACGCGACGGTCTCGGGCGTTCCCGCGCCGGGGCGGGGAGCGGAGCCGGGGACGGGCGGGCGGCGGGCGGGCCGCGCCCCGTGCCGGCGGAGGCGCGGGGCCCGGGCGGACGGGCGGCGCCCCTCGGAGCCGTACGGAATCCTCGGAGCCGTACGGAATAATGCGCCGCATGCGCATTTCAGCCAGGGCCGACTACGCCGTGCGGGCCGCCCTCCAGCTCGCCGCCGCCCGGGACTCGGGACCCCTGAAGGCCGAGGCGATCGCCGAGGGGCAGGGCATCTCGCACAAGTTCCTGGAGGGGATCCTGGGCGACATGCGCAAGGGCGGGCTGGTGGAGAGCCAGCGCGGCGGGCGGGGCGGCTACTGGCTCGCGCGGCCCGCCGAGACGATCTCGGTCGCCGACGTCATCCGCTGCGTGGACGGCCCGCTGGTGTCGGTGCGCGGCGAGCGGCCGCCGGACCTGGCGTACACGGGCCCGGCCGCCTCCCTGCTGCCGCTCTGGATCGCCCTGCGGGCCGGCGTTCGGGAGGTCCTGGGCGTCTCGCTCGCGGAGGTCGCCTCCGCCGACCTGCCGGCCGGCATCACCACGCGGGCGGCCGACCCGGAGGCGTGGACGAACCCCTGACGGGCCCTCGGCGGCCCCCGTCGGACCTCGGCCTCCCGAGGCCGCCCCTGCCGTCAGCCCCTCCCCACCTGCGACGGCTCGATCGGGTCCCACCCACCGAAATCCTCCCATCCACATGTCGGACACCCCTTGGGGGCTCCGGGCCGCCTCTGCCACTATCCCTACTGATTCAGTGGGATTCCGGGAGGGCAGGTGGGGGCGGGATGAGCACGCAGCGGACGGCGCCTAGGGACGACACGCTCTGGCGGCGGGTCGTCCGGGAACTCGCCGACGACCTGGCCGTCGACGCGCAGGACCGGGACCGGGCGGGCGCGGCCCCCTCCGACGAGGTGGAGCGGCTCCAGGAGGCGGGGCTCCCCGCCTTCCTCACCGCCTCCGACCCCGCGTCCGGCGGCGGCGGGCACGGCGCCGACCTGCGCACCGCGTGTTCCGCCGTACGGGAACTGTCCGCCGCCGACGGCTCGGTGGGCGAACTCCTCGCCCACCACTACGCCCTGTCGTGGACGAGCCGCTTCCTCGACGGGCCGCCGGGGCGGCGCGCCGCGGAAGCGTTCCCGCGCCTCGACGCCCGGACCGCGGCCGAGGGCTGGCTGCTCGCCGGGGCGACCGAGCCTCCCCCGCCGTCCGACGCCGGGCCGGGCCTCACCCTCACCCGGGCCGACCGGGGCGGCTGGCTGCTCGACGGACGGCGCGCCTTCGACTCGGCCGTGACCGTGGCCGACCGGCTCGTGGTCACCGCCCGCCCGGCCGGCACCGGCGACCTGCTGGTCGTCCTCGTGGACCCGGCCCACCCCGGGGTGTCCGTGCGGGCCGCGGCCGACCGGGTCGGCCAGCGGCTGACCGGCGCCGGCACCGTCGTCTTCGAGCACGTGCCCGTCCCCCGGGCGCGGGTCCTCGGCACCCTGCCGGCCGACGAGCACGCCGTGGCCCCGTTCACCGCGCTCGCGCCGCTCGTGCTGCGGCTGCTCCTCGTGCACGTGGCGCTCGGCATCGCGGAGGGGGCGCTCGCCGAGGCCCGCGACGTGAACCGGGCGGACGCCCCGGCGGACCCGGGGGACGATCCGTACCTGCTGCTCTCCTACGGGGAGCTGGCGACGGCCGCGCACACCGCGGCCGCCGTCGCCGAGCGCGCCACCGACGCGCTGACCCGCGGCCTGCGCACCGGATGGACCCTCGGCGTCGAGGAACGCGCCGACCTGGCGGTCCTGGTGGCCGCCGCCGAGACCGTCACGGGCCGCGAGGCGGTGCGGCTGACCACCAGGATCCTGGAACTCGTCGAGGACGCGCCGCCGCTCGCTCCGGGCACGGGCGGCGGCCCCGGCTTCGACCGCTTCTGGCGCAACGCCCGCGCGCTCACCGCCCGCGCCCGGCCCTCCCACCGGCTCCGGGACATCGGCGACCACTACCTCAACGGCAGCCACGCCCGGCTGGCGCGCAGCGCCTGACCGCACGTCACCGGACCGGCGCCGGTGACACTGCGGGCCACCGGGCGGGCACCGGTGGCCCGACGCCCACCACTCCCACGCCCGCCGCTGCCGCGCTCACCGCTCCCGCGTCAGCGTGGCCATCTCCTCGCCGTCCACGTCCCACCGGTGGAGCGCGATCCGGCCGTCCTCGCCGCCGATCTCCCAGACGTCGGCCCGGCAGTCCGGGAGGTCGGTGACGACCTTCTGGTCCCGGCTGTCGGCGGCGGCCCCGAACGTCCAGGTGCCGCGCGCCGTGCAGGTCTCCACGGCCTCGCCCGGGAGCGGGGCGAAGCCCTGCGGGTCCAGGACGCCGTCGGCCGTCGCCGTGCCGTCGGCGGCCAGTTCCAGCGTGCCGCCGCGCCCGTCCGTCCAGGTGCCGACCACGTCCGCCCGGGTCGCGGCGGGCGGCCGGTACTCCTCCAGGACTCCGCTGCCGAGCGCGAGTCCGCCCAGGGCGGCGGCGACGGCGATCGCGAGCGTGCCCCAGAGGGCGATCCCGCGCAGCAGCCACCGCCGGGACAGCCGGGCGACCAGCGCGGCCGGGACGATCAGGGCGACGGCCGCCGGCCAGGCCACGAGGGCCGCGAGCGGGGAGAAGCCCCGGTACACCCCCGCCATCAGGGCGCAGGCCGCCGCGACCACGACCGCCGCCGGCACCACCCACCCCGGCGCCGCGACCCCGCCGTGCCCGCCGTCGCCACCGGCCCCGCCCGGCCGGCCGAACCGCCGCTCCAGGGAACCGGCCAGCATCAGCGTCGGCGCCACCAGGACGGCCGCGCCCGTGCCGCCGAAGAGCGCCAGGAACGGGACCGACAGCGGCAGGAGGGTCAGCGCGGCGCCGTAACCGCCGCCCCGGGACGAGTCCTGCGTCGTCCCGTACAGCGCGTACCCCACCAGGACCAGCGTCAGCTCCAGCATGAGCATGCCCGTGGCCACCGCCACGACCCGGCCGAACGACGGCGGACCGACAGGTGCCACCGCCACCACCCCCGCCGTCTCCGCAGTCTCCACCCGCGCCGCCCCCGTCCGTGCCGCTCCGGCCCGTGTCCTCGTCTCCATGACGATCACCCCCGGCGGCATCCTGTCACGCATGCTTGAACGTGTTCAACTCGGGGCCGTGGGGCGGACGGACCGGCATGTCGGGACCTCCGGCCCTCCTCCCGGACGGCCGATGGGCCCAAGCTGGGAGACGGGAAGAGACCCATCGCACGACACACCGTCACGACACAGGGAGGCAGTCGGATGACTCGCGAGGCCGATCGGACCGGAGAAGACGGCACCGGGGACCGGGAGGCCCGCCCGGGCCGGGAGATCGTGGCCGGGGTGGACGGTTCGCCGGAGAGCCTGGCCGCCGCCGACTGGGCCGCGCGCGAGGCGGAGCACCGGGGCCTCCCGCTGCGGCTCGCGCACGCCTGGCGGTGGGAGCCGCTCGACCTGCCGCTCGTCCAGGACCGGGAGGCGCAGGAACGGGTCGCCGAGGAGGTCGTGCGCACGGCCGAGGCGGAACTCACGGCCCGTCACCCGAAGGTGGCGATCACCTCCGAGGTGCTCCCCGACACCCCGGTCCCCGCGCTGCTGGGCACCCTCGACGAGGCCGAGATGCTGGTCATCGGCTCGCGCGGACACGGGGCGGTGGCCGGCTTCCTGCTCGGCTCGTACGGGCAGCAGGTCATCGCCGCCTCGACCCGACCGGTGGTCGCGGTCCGCGCCCACGACGACCGGGCCGCCGAACCGCCCAGCGGCGAGATCCTGGTGGGCCAGCAGGGCGGCCCGGAGGACAGCGAGGCGGTGCTGCGCTTCGCCTTCGAGACGGCGGACGCCCGGGGCGCCGCCATCCGCGCGGTGCGCGCCTGGAGCCTGCCGTCGCTCTACGCGTACAGCCCGGCCTCGATGCGGCTCGCCGACGACGCCGGCGGTCTGGTGCCCTTCGAGGAGAAGGCGCTGCGCGAGGCCCTGGCACCCTGGCGCGAGCGCTACCCGCACGTGCCGGTGACCGAGCACGTCGAACTGGGCAGCGCCGGACAGGTCCTGCTCACCACCTCCGGCGCCGCGCAGCTCCTCGTGGTGGGCCGCCGGGCGAAGCGCGGGGCGCTGGGGCAGCGGATCGGCTCGGTGGCGCACGCGGCGCTCCACCTGGCACCGTGCCCGGTGGCGGTGGTCCCCCAGGGGTGAGGACCGGGCCGGGGCCGGTTCGGTCCGGATCCCGGGGCGGGACGAGGCCCGGCTCGGAACGGGGCCCCGGGCCGGGGCGACGCACCCGTCCGGCTCCGCGTCAAGCGGGCGCGGCGGGTTGACGCGCGGAGTTGACCCGTGGGGTTGACGGAGGGTGTCGGGGCGGCGGAGTGCGGAAAGCCTTGACCCCGTCGCCCCGGTGGCTCGCCCGAGCGCCGGACCGGACGGCGGCGCAGGCGAGAGAGCGGAGCCCCATGCGGTACGACGGTCCCACCGGCCCCGAACCATCCGACCCCCGGCCCCCGGCCCCCGGCGCCCCCCGCACCGGACGCCACCGCCGCGGCGGCCCCGTCCGCCGCCGCGCGCCCCTCCGGCCGTCCTTCCCCGGCGTGGTCCTCGCCGTCGGCACGACCGCGGCCGTCCTCACCGTCCTCCTCGGTCTGTACGCGGCCCGCCCCGCCCCCTCCCCCGCCCCCCGCGCGGCCGGCCCCGCCTCCCCGCCCCCGACCCAGGCCCGTCCCACCCCCGCCCCCACCCCGCCCCCGGCCCGCGCCGAGGCCCGGACCTCCCCGCGGGCCCCGCGGGGCGACGGCGCCGGGGAGCGCGCGGACGGGCTGGCCCCGCAGACGGGGGCCGTCCTCACGGCGCCGGTGACGGCCCCGGCCCGCGCGGCCCGCTACGTCCAGGCCGTCGTCGCCCTCGTCAACGCCGAGCGGGAACGGGCGGGTTGCGGCCCGCTGCGCGCCGAGGCCCGGCTGAGCAGGGCCGCGCAGGGGCACGCCGACGACATGGCCGCCCGCGACTACTACGCCCACGACAACCCGGAGGGGCGCGACGGCGGCGACCGGATCAGCGCCGCGGGCTACAGCTGGTCGGCGTGGGGCGAGAACATCCACAAGGGGCCGAAGACGCCGGAGCGGGCGATGGAGGACTGGATGGACAGCCCCGCCCACCGGGCGAACGTCCTCAACTGTTCGTTCCGGGACATCGGGGTGGGGGTGACCCTCACCGCCGACGGGCGGTGGTGGGTGCAGGACTTCGGCACCAAGGGCTGAACCGGGGGCGTGCGCCCGGCCTCAGCCGGCGGGCGCGGCCAGCTTCTCCACCCAGACCGTGCCGCGCGGGCCGGGGACGGCGGCCACGCCCGTGTCGCGGTAGGAGCAGTCGAGCAGGTTGCGCCGGTGGCCGGCGTCTCCCATCCAGCCGTCGACCACGGCCGCCGGACCCGTCTGGCCCTGGGCCAGGTTCTCCGCCCAGGCCGACCAGTCGTAGCCGGCGGCGGTGATCCGGGCGTCCGCGTACTCGCCCTCGGGGCTGGCGTGGCCGTAGTAGCCGCGGGTCGTCATGTCCCGGGCGTAGGCGCGGGCGGCGGCCACCAGCCGGGGATCGGTGCGCAGCGGGGCGCAGCCGGCCCGCGCCCGCTCCCGGTTGACCAGCTCCGTCACCCGCTCCCCCGGGTCGGGCGGGGTGACGGTGCGGGCCGGGGTCGGGGGCGGCGCGGGCGTGGTCGGCGCGGGGCGGGCCGGTGGGCGGGTGGCGGCCGGCGCGGCCGTGCTCGGCGCGGGCGTGGGGGTCGGCGTCGGCGTGGGGGCGGGCGCGGGGGTGGTGACCGGCGGGGCGGCGGCGGGCCGCCGGGGCTCCGGCCGCTCGGGGAGCGTGAGCACGAGCGCCCCGAGGACGGCGACGGCCGCGACCCCGGCGGCCCCGGCCCTCCGGGCCGGCGACCAGAACGGGGCGGCGTGCCCGCGCGCGCCCGCCGCGGCCACGGTCCCGGTTCCGGTTCCGGGGAGGGGGACGGGCACGGTCGTGAGGCCGGGGTCGGCGCCGCCCGCGCCGGCAAAACCAAGGTCCGCACCGGAGACGGAGCCCTGGTCCGTACCGGAGACCGGGCCCTGGTCCGCGCCGGATCCCGGGACCGGGCCGGGGTCCGGGGCCGCCCCGCCGTGCTGCGACGGGGCGGCGGTCTGCTGGGTCCAGCCCACGGGGTCGGCCGCCAGGGGGTCGGGGCCGGTGGAGAGGAGGCCGGCGGCCGGGGGGACCAGGCCGAGGCCGACGAGGAGGCCCTCGACGGGGGCGAGGCCGCCGCGGCGTGCGCGGCCGGCCGCGCACGTGCGGCAGTCGCGCAGGTGGCGGGCTATCCGCTTGCGCCACAGCGGGGAGGGGCGGCCGTCCCAGGAGGCGAGGACCCCGGCGAGGCCGGGGCAGCGCGGATCGGTGTCGAGGGCGCCGACGACGGCCCGGCCGGTCTCCAGGCGTTCCCTCATCCGCTGGACGCGGACGGCGGCGTGCGCGGGGGCGAGGCCGAGGGCCTCGGCGAGTTCGGCGCGGGTGAGCTCGCCCGCGGCCTCCAGCCACCACAGGGAGAGCAGCTCGTGGTCGTCCTCGTCGAGCCAGCGGGTGGCGCGGGCGACGTCGCGGCGCTGCCCGGTCAGACCGAGGCGGAGGATCGTGAGGTCGGTGAAGTCGCCCGCCGGGTCGGCGAGCTCGGCGGCCCGGTCGAGGCCGGGCACGGGGGCCTGCCGGCGCTCCCGCCAGCGGCGGCGGACGCCGTTCATGGCGATGGCGACGAGCCAGGACCGGAAGCGGGCCGGGTCCCGCAGTCCGGGCAGCCCGTCGAGGGCGCGGACCAGGGTCTCCTGGACGACGTCGTCGGTGTCGGCGTGCCCGTCGAGGGCGCGCCCCACCACGTTGTGGACGAGCGGCAGGCAGGCACGGACCAGTTCGTCCCTGGCGTGCGGGTCGCCGGCGCGCGCCGCTTCCACCAGGGCGGTGGTGCGCTGCTCGTCGCTGTGCATGGATGGTGCTCCCTCTGTCCCCGGTCCGAGTCCCCGTGCTGATGGAGATCCGCGGACCGGGCGGGGATAACGCTTTTCTCGTGGTCCTCTCCGGCCGGCCGGTCATCGCCGCCCGGACGGGCGGTCCTTCCTAGACCGTGGGATGGGGCAGCCGGGGCACGGTGGCCCCGCCGCCCTCCCGGACGGCCTCCACGACGGCGTCGTGGAGTTCGCGGCTCTCCTCCTCCGAGGGACAGGGGACGGGACTTCCCGACATGGTGAACCAGTCGGAGGCGCCGCTGTACTGCACGGCCACGCGTGCCTCACCGTCGGCGAAGGTCGTGTGCACGGTCAGGTCGCCCGTGACGATTCCGCCCTCGACGGTCAGCACCCCACCACGCCCGGTGTAGACACCGGCGGTCGTCCAAGATGCCCAGCTCATGCCCTCCAGGGTCACACCCGGACGGCGTATCCGCCACCGACGGGACCGCCCCGGCCGGAGGGATTCCGGCCGGGGCGGGGTGCGGACCGCGCCGGATCAGGCGAGGGACGCGACGGCCTCGTTGAAGGTGGCGGACGGGCGCATCACGGCCGCGGCCTTGGCCGGGTCGGGCTGGTAGTAGCCGCCGATCTCGGCCGGGGAGCCCTGGACGGCGTTCAGCTCGTCGACGATCTTCTGCTCGTTCGTCGAGAGGGTCTCGGCGAGCGGGGCGAAGGCCTTGGCGAGCTCGGCGTCCTCGGTCTGGGCGGCCAGCTCCTGGGCCCAGTACAGGGCCAGGTAGAAGTGGCTGCCGCGGTTGTCGATGCCGCCGAGGCGACGGGTCGGCGACTTGTCCTCGTTGAGGAAGGTGCCGGTGGCGCGGTCCAGGGTGTCCGCGAGGACCTGGGCGCGGGCGTTGTCCGTGGTGGTGGCCAGGTGCTCGAAGGACGCGGCCAGGGCGAAGAACTCGCCGAGGGAGTCCCAGCGGAGGTAGTTCTCCTTGACGAGCTGCTGGACGTGCTTCGGGGCGGAGCCGCCGGCGCCGGTCTCGAAGAGGCCGCCGCCCGCCATCAGCGGGACGACCGACAGCATCTTGGCGCTGGTGCCCAGCTCCAGGATGGGGAAGAGGTCGGTCAGGTAGTCGCGCAGCACGTTGCCGGTGACGGAGATGGTGTCCTCGCCGCGGCGGATGCGCTCCAGGGAGAACTTCGTCGCCTCGACCGGGGACAGGATCTTGATCTCCAGGCCCTCGGTGTCGTGCTCCGGCAGGTACTGCTTCACCTTGGCGATGAGCTGCGCGTCGTGGGCGCGGTTCTCGTCGAGCCAGAAGACGGCCGGGGCGCCGGTGGCGCGGGCGCGGGTGACGGCGAGCTTCACCCAGTCCTGGATCGGGAGGTCCTTGGTCTGGCAGGCGCGGAAGATGTCGCCCTCGGCGACCTCCTGCTCCAGGAGGACGGTGCCCTCGGAGTCGACGAGGCGGACGGTGCCGGCCTGGGCGATCTCGAAGGTCTTGTCGTGCGAGCCGTACTCCTCGGCCTTCTGCGCCATGAGGCCGACGTTCGGGACGGAGCCCATGGTGGACGGGTCGAAGGCGCCGTGGGCCTTGCAGTCCTCGATGACGGCCTGGTAGACGCCGGAGTAGCTGTGGTCCGGGAGGACCGCGAGGGTGTCGGCCTCCTGGCCGTCCGGGCCCCACATGTGGCCGGAGGTGCGGATCATGGCCGGCATCGAGGCGTCGACGATGACGTCGGACGGCACGTGCAGGTTGGTGATGCCCTTGTCGGAGTCGACCATCGCGAGGGCCGGGCCCTCGGCGAGCTCGGCGTCGAAGGACGCCTTGATCTCGGCGCCGTTCGGGAGGGCGCCCAGGCCGTTCAGGACGGTGCCGAGGCCGTCGTTCGGGGACAGGCCGGCGGCGGCGAGGGCCTCGCCGTACTGCGCGAAGGTCTTCGGGAAGAAGGCGCGCACGACGTGGCCGAAGACGATCGGGTCGGAGACCTTCATCATCGTGGCCTTGAGGTGCACGGAGAAGAGCACGCCCTCGGCCTTGGCGCGGGCGACCTGCTCGCCGAGGAAGGTGCGCAGGGCGGCGGCGCGCATCACGGAGGCGTCGACGACCTCGCCGGCGATGACCTTCAGCGGGGCGCGGAGCTCGCTGACGGTGCCGTCGGCGGCGGTGAACTCGAAGCGGAGGGTGTCGTCCTTGGCCAGGACGACGGACTTCTCCGTGGAGGCGAAGTCGTTCTCCGTCATGGTGGCGACGTTCGTCTTGGACTCGGCGGTCCAGGCGCCCATGCGGTGCGGGTGGTTCTTGGCGTAGTTCTTGACCGAGCCCGGCGCGCGGCGGTCCGAGTTGCCCTCGCGCAGGACCGGGTTGACGGCCGAGCCCTTGATCTTGTCGTAGCGGGCGCGGACGTCCTCGTCCTGCTCCGTCTTCGGGTCGTCCGGGTAGTCCGGGAGGGCGTAGCCCTGCGCCTGGAGCTCGGCGATCGCGGCCTTCAGCTGCGGGATCGAGGCCGAGACGTTCGGCAGCTTGATGATGTTGGCCTCGGGGGTCTTGGCCAGCTCGCCCAGCTCGGCGAGGGCGTCGCCGATGCGCTGCCCCTCCTCCAGGAACTCGGGGAAGTTCGCGATGATGCGGCCCGCGAGCGAGATGTCACGCGTCTCGACCGTGACGCCGGCCGTGGAGGCGTACGCCTGGATCACGGGCAGGAACGAGTACGTCGCCAGGGCAGGCGCCTCGTCGGTGTGGGTGTAGATGATGGTCGAGTCAGTCACCGGGTGCTCCGCTCCACGTCTGCGTATGCGAGATTGCTCGACATCAAGATATCTCGTGATCGCGGTTCTCCGTAAAGGGCCCCACGAGCTCACCTTGCTCGGGGGCTCCGGAGTCCTCCACGAAGGGCCCGCCGAGCCGGTACGAGGCCGGACCGCCGTCCAGGTCCACGTGGCGCACGAGGGCGAGCAGGACCAGTCCCGCGGCGGCGCCGGCCCCGGCGGCGAGGGCCTGGCCGCAGCGGTGGGCGAGGCGGAGCTCGCCGGGGTCGTACGGGGCGGTCGCGGGCAGTCCGAGGGTGTCGCCGAGCAGCAGGAATCCGGCCACCAGGCCGCCGGCGGCGAGCAGCGCGAGCGGCAGGGTCGCGGGGAGGCCGCGCAGGGTGGTGCCGCGCCGGGTGCCGGGCCGGACCCTGCCCCGGCGGGCGAGGAGGGCGATCAGGCCGCACTGGACGGCGAGGGCCAGCAGGGCGGCGGAGATGACGTCGCCGGGGCGGTGGTCGCCGGCCGCGACGGAGTACGCGCCGAGGGCGACCGCCCACAGGGTGGCGGCGCCGACGGCGAGCCCGCGGGAGCGGCGGGGCACCAGGACGGTGAGGGCGAAGGCGGTCCCGAAGGCGAGGGTGGCGGGGACGCTGGGGAAGCCGCTGGGCGCCAGGGCCCCGGCGGTGCCGTCGGCCGGCGGGCGGGGCGCGTACCGCTGGAGGAGCCCGGCGAGCGCCAGGGAGACGGCGACGGTCCCGGCGGCGGCGCCGGTGAGCGCGTACCGCCTGCGGACCAGGCCGGTGCCGACGAGGACCAGGCAGGCGAGGACGAGGGAGAGGGTGGCTGCCCCGGCCAGGGAGGGGTGGTCGCGGACGAGTTCGGCGACCCGGGTGTCGGCGCGCCGCCCGGTGACGGCGGCGTCGCTCCAGCGGCGGCCGGTCGCGGTGAGCACGAGGCCGGCGTAGACGAGGGTGAGCAGCAGGACGGCCCCGAGGCAGGCACGGCGGGTCCGGGCGCGGACGCGGGTGCTGAAGGAGTCCGCGGCCTCGCCGGCCACGGCGGCGTACCACCAGGTGTCACCGGCCTTGAGCGGCCTCGGGGAGCCGCCTGTCCGCCTGTCGTAGGGAGCCATGCTCCGATTCGAACCCACGCGCGCCGGGGCCGCCCGCTGGGCTCACCCGAACGACACGCCGGGGCGGGGATTCAGTCGCGGGCGAGCTGGGAGACGAGGAGGAGGACGAGTCCGGCGAGCAGCGAGAGCAGCGCGGCGATGCCGAGGAGCGAGCCGGCGGCGGGCTCGCCGGCGAAGCCGCCGGCGCTCTGGAGGGCGAAGGATCCGGCCATGATCACCTGGGCCCAGCCGTAGAGGGCGACCTTGCGGACCCGGTGGCGGAGCCAGGGCGGCACGAAGCCGGTGCGCAGGGTGACGGTGCCGCTGACGGCGAAGAGGAGCGCGAACGCCCCCGGGACGGCATACCAGTCCATGAGGATCCCCCGGTCGTCGCCGGCCCGGTGCCGGCGTGGGCGTGATCATGCCACGGGCGGGTGAACGGACGGGCCCGGGAGGAACGGGCCGGCATGAGGGGGGCGGGCCGGCGGAGGGGCGGCTGCTCGGGAGGAGGCAGGCGCTCGGGAGGAGTCGGGCGTTCAGGAGGAGGCGCGGACGACGAGTTCGGTGGGGAGCATCCGGCGGGGCTGGTCCCCGGGCCCGCTCGGTTCGGCGATCTCGGCGAGGAGCATCCGGGCCATGGTGCGGCCCATCTCCTCGATGGGCTGGCGGACGCTGGTGAGCGGGGGGTCCATGAGCCGGGCGACGGCGGAGTCGTCGACGCCGACGAGCGCGACGTCCTCGGGGACCCGGCGGCCGGTCTCGCGCAGGACGGCCCGGGCGCCCGCCGCCATGACGTCGGAGGCGGCGAAGACGGCGTCCAGGTCGGGGGCGCGGTCGAGGAGCGCGCGCATGGCGCGGCGGCCGCCCTCCTCGGTGAAGTCGCCGGTGGCGACGAGCGCGTCGTCGGCGGCGAGACCGGCCTCGGCCAGGCCCTCGCGGTAGCCGTCGAGGCGGCAGCGGGCGCCGTACATGTCGAGCGGGCCGGTGACGGTGGCGATCCGGCGGCGGCCCCCGGCGGCGAGGTGGGCGACGGCGGTGCGGCCCGCGCCGGTGTTGTCGGAGTCGACGAAGGCGACGGGCTCGTCCTCGCGGCGGCGGCCGTTGAGCACGGCGGGCAGGCCGAGGGCGCGGACCTGGTCGGGCAGCGGGTCGTCGGCGTGCACGGAGACCAGCAGGACGCCGTCGACGCGCTGGGCGGCGAGGTACTGCTCGAAGCGCTGCCGCTCCTGGTCGCTGCGGATCAGGGTGAGCAGCAACTGCTTGTCCGCGGCGGCCAGTTCGCCGCTGACGCCGCGGATGATGTCGAGGAAGTACGGTTCGGCGAAGAGCCGGGCCTCGGTCTCGGGGACGACGAGGGCGACGGCGTCGGTGCGGCTGCCGGCGAGCGCGCGGGCGGCCCGGTTGGGGACGTAGCCGAGTTCGGCGACGGCCTTCTCGACGGCGGCCTTGGCCTGTTCGCTCACCTTCGGGGAGCCGTTGATGACCCGGGAGACCGTGCCGCGGCCGACGCCGGCCCGGGCCGCGACCTCCTCCAGGGTGGGTCTGCCGGTCTGCCGCCCGCTCACCGCCATGTGCCGCCGCTCCCCGTGCCGGCCCCGGAGCGCCGCCCGCCCGGGGTGTGCGGCGAACCTATCAGGCGGGCGGGCGGGTTCCGGAGCTTCAGGCCCCGGCGGGCGCGAGCTCCGCCATCGGGCCCCAGCCGCTCTGGTCCGTGCGGACGTTGATGATCTCGGGGGTGGCGGCGACGGCCCCGGCCATGGCGGCGAGCCCGGCGGCGAAGTGCGCGGAGGCGACGTGGGCGGCGCCGGCCTCCTCGTCGGCGAAGCCCTCCAGGAGGGTGAAGACGTTCGGGTCCTCGATGCCGCGGGACCAGTCGAAGAAGAGGTTGCCGGGCTCCGCGCGGGTGGCGCGGGTGAAGTCGGCGACCAGGTCGAGCCACTGGTCGGCGAGGTCGGGGCGGACGGGGAAGCGGACGGCGATGAAGATCATGCCGTCAGGCTGCGCCGGGCGGGCGGGTCCGGGCCAGACGGCCCGGTCAGGATTCCGGCAGGGCCGGAAAGTCCGGCACGGCGCGGGCGAGCGCGGCCCGCACGGCGCCCTGGCGGCGGGCGAGGTCGGCGGTGGGCAGGGAGACGGAGAGGGCGTGCACGATGCCGTCGCCGCGGTCGGGCAGGGCGACCGCGAGGCAGGCGTGGGCGAGGTCCGCCTCGCCGACGGAGACGGCGTATCCCTGGCCCCGGACGGTGGCCATCTCGGCCTCGAAGCGTTCGGCGCCGGTGATGGTCCGCTCGGTGAGGCGGGCCATGCCGTGCGCGGCGAGGTAGCGCCGTCGCCGGGCCCTCGGCAGCGCGGCGAGCAGCGCCTTGCCGTGCGCGGTGGCGTGCGCGCGGGCCTCCGGGCCCGGGGTGAAGGGGTGGGCCGTGTCGGTGACGGGCGCGGTGGTGTCGACGACGGTGATCAGGCCGTCGCGGTAGGCCGTGTGGTACGCCTCCGCGCCGGTCGCCCGGCGCAGCCGCCCGAGCAGGTCGCCGGTGGGGGCGCCGAGGCCGTGGTGGCGGAGGTGGGCCCGGTGCAGCGCCGGGACCCGGGGGCCGGGGGCGTACCCCCCGGCGGTCCGCACGAGGTGGCCGCGCGCGAGCAGCGGTCCGGCCAGGTGGTAGACGGTCGACAGCGCGCACCCGAGTTCCCTGGCGAGCGCCTTGGCCCCCAGGGGCCGCCCGGCGTCGGCGACCAGGTCGAGCAGTTCCAGCGCCCGCTCCACGGACCGCGGCCCGGCGGCGGGGGCGGGGTGCGGGTGGCCGGCGGCGGCGAACGGATCGCGGGCGGGGCCGGGGAAGGGGGCGGGCATCGGCCCAGCGTAACGGCGGGCGCGGGGCCCGGCGGGGGCCGGGGGTCCGGCTCCCGGAGGACGGCCACGCCCCGTGGCGGGTCCGTTTCGGGCCGTATCATCCCAGGTCATCATGGGTTTATGTGCATTTAACACTCTTTCGGCGTACCGTCGTGAGGATCCCCCGTCACCGACGCACCCGGGAGAGCGTGTGCCCCGCCCCAGGACCGACCATGCCCCGACGCCCGCCGCCGGCCGCCGCCCACGGTGGCGGACGGCCGCGATCGCGACGGGTGTCGTCGCCGTCGCGGCGGGCGGGCTGTACGTGGCCGGGCTCGTGGCCACCGGCGACGACATATCCGCCGGCACCCGGGCGGGCGGCGTCGACATCGGCGGCCTGAGCAAGGCGGAGGCGGCCGAGCGGCTGCGGGCGCAGGCCCCGGCGGCGTGGACCGCGCCGATCCCGGTGAAGGTCGGCGAGCGCACCGAGAACGTGGCACCGGCCGACGCCGGGCTGACCGTCGACGCGGAGGCGACGGCCGAGAAGGCCGCCGACCCGTCCCGCGACCCCTTCACCGTCATCGGCCGGCTCTTCTCCCCCGGCGACCGCGAGATCGAGCCGGTCCTCGCCCACGACGCGGCGAAGACCGACGCGGCCGTCGCCGCGCTGGCGAAGGAGAACGACCGGGCCGTCAAGGAGGGCGCGGTCGCCTTCCGCGACGGCGAGGCCGTCGCGACCCGCTCCACCGCCGGGCGGAAGCTGGACACCGCGCGGGCCGCCGAGGCCCTGCGGGCCGCCTACCCGGCCGCCCCCGGCGCCTCCGCCGTGGCCCTGCCGGTGGCGGTGACCCAGCCGAAGCTGGCCGACTCCGAGGTGACCCGCTTCCTCGACGCGTACGCGAAGCCGGCCGTCTCGGGCCCGGTGACGCTGGCCGTGGGCGACCAGCGGCTGCGGATCTCCCCCGAGACCCTGGGCGACCACCTGACCGTGAAGAACGAGAACGGCCGGCTCACCGGCTCCCTCGACTCCACCGCCCTGCTGCGGGACCCGGACGTCGCGCGGCCCCTCGCCGCCATGACCGGCGCCCCCGTGGAGGGCGTCCTCGGCGTGCGCGACGGCAAGGTCGTCGTGGTGAAGGAGGGCCGCGAGGGCCGCGAGGTGACCGCGAAGTCGCTCGGCGCCGCCGTGGACCCGCTGCTCACCCGCACCGGGGAGGCCGCCCGTACCGCCACGGTGGCCACCAAGGTCACCCAGCCGCAGGTGAGCACCGCGAACCTGGCCTCGCTGGGCGTCCGGGAGCAGATGTCCACCTTCACCGTGAACTTCCCCGCGGCCCCGTACCGGACGGTCAACATCGGCCGGGCCGCCGAGCTGATCAACGGCTCGCTGGTGCAGCCGGGCGAGGTGTGGAGCTTCAACGAGACGGTGGGCGAGCGCACCGAGGAGAACGGCTTCGTCGACGGCACGATGATCCTCGACGGCCGCTACCAGGAGGCGCCGGGCGGCGGCGTGTCCGCGGTGGCGACCACCGTCTTCAACGCGGTCTTCTTCGCGGGCGTGCAGCCCGTCGAGTACGGCGCCCACTCCTTCTACATCGAGCGCTACCCGGCGGGCCGGGAGGCCACCGTCGCCTGGGGCAGCCTGGACCAGCGGTTCCGGAACGACTCGGGCAAGCCGATCTACATCGCGGCGAGCGCGACGGACTCCTCGGTGACCATCACCTTCTACGGCACCAAGAAGTACGACTCCGTGGAGGCCGTGGCCGGTCCGCGCACGAACATCACGAAGCCGGAGAAGCGCGAGGCGACCGGCGAGAGCTGCGTGCCGCAGGCGCCCCTGGAGGGCTTCGACATCTCGGTCGACCGGGTCTTCAAGAACGGCGGCGAGGAGGTCAAGCGGGAGACCTTCAAGACCCACTACACCCCGCGCGACGAGGTCGTCTGCAACTGACCCGGACGGACGGAGGGGTGTCCTCCCCGGCCCGCCGGGGCATGCATGCCTGGTCGCGGCCGGTCCGGGTCGCACCGACCCCCGCCGGAGGCCCGCCGTGGCGCAGCTCAGCGAGGAAACGCCCGCCGCCCGGCTGCTCGCCGGGGCGGTCCGGGACGGGATCTGTCCGGGTGCCGCGTGGGCCGTCGGGGACGCGGCGGGCACCCTCCACGAGGGCACGGCCGGTCTGCTGGACCCGGCGCGGCCCGGGGAGCCGGTGCGGCCGGACACCCTCTACGACGTGGCGAGCCTGACGAAGATCCTCGCGGTGTGGGGGGTCGTGGGCACGCTGGTGGACGCGGGGAAACTGGACCTCGCGGCGCCGCTCGGCACGTACTGGCCGGCGGCGGCCGGGCGGCCGGTGGGCGACGTCACCGCGCACCAGCTGCTCACCCACACCGCCGGGATGCCGCTGCGGGCCAATCTGCGCTTCCTGTACGGCTCCGATCCGCAGGACGTGCGGGACGGGGTGCTCGCGGAGCCGCTGCGGCACCGGCCGGGGGCGGCCGTCGCGTACACCGACCGGGCGGCGCTGGTCCTCGGCTGGCTGGCCGAGCACCTGGCGGGCCGGCCGCTGGCCCGGCTGGCCGGGGAGCGGGTCTGGGGTCCGCTCGGCATGGCCGGGACCCGGTTCGGCCCGCTGCCGCCAGGGGAGGCGGCCCGCTGCGCGCCGACGGAGTACGACGAGGAGACCGGCCGTCACCTGCGGGGCACCGTCCACGACTTCTCGGCCCGGCTCCTCGGCGGGGCGTGCGGGATCGCGGGGGTCTTCACGACGGCCGGGGACACCGGGCGCTTCCTGCGCGGGGTGCTGGACCCGCCGCCCGGGACCTTCTCCGCGGCCTGGACGGCGGCCTCGCTGCGGGTCGGCACGGGCGCCCTCGTCCCGCCGCGCGGGCTGCTGTGGCACCCGGCCCCCGGCCCCTCCCCCGCCGGCGGCGTGTGGGCCCACTTCGGCTTCACCGGCACGGCGATGTGGATCTCGCCGGCGCGGGGCCGGTGGGCGGTCCTGCTGACCAACCGCCTGTACGTGACCCGGGACCCGGGGCCGCTGGCCCGGGTCCGGGAGGCGTTCCGGGCGCACGTCTTCGAGGGGTCCTGACGGCGGTTCAGTCCGCCGGGCGGCCGAGGGTCACGGGGAGGGTCCGGTGGCCGTTGGTGATGAGGGAGGGGGTGCGGCGGAGCTCCTCGGCGGGGACGGCGAGGGCGAGGCCGGGGAAGCGGGCGAAGAGGGCGCGCAGGGCGGTGGCGACCTCCAGGCGGGCGAGCGGGGCGCCGAGGCAGAAGTGGACGCCGTGGCCGAAGGCGAGGTGGTCCTTGCCGGGGCGGGTGAGGTCGAAGGCGTCGGCGGTGGGGCCGTGCCAGTCGGGGTGGCGGTTGGCGGCGGCGTACGAGGCGAGGATGGCCTCGCCCTTGGCGATGACCCGGCCGTCGGGGAGCGGGATGTCGGTGACCGCGTAGCGCAGCGGCAGGTGTTTGACGGCGGGCTCGTGGCGGAGGGTCTCCTCCACGACGTCCTCCCAGCCGGCGCGTCCGGCGCGGACGTGGGCGAGCTGGTCGGGGTGGGTGAGGAGGGCGGTGACGGCCTGGTCGATGACGTTGACGGTGGTCTCGTAGCCGGCGCTGATCATGAGGAGGAGGGTGTCGGCGAGTTCCTGCTCGCCGAGGCCCGTGCCGTCGCCCTCCTCGTCGCGGGCGGCGAGGAGGAGGGAGGTCATGTCGTCGCCGGGGGCGGCGCGGCGGGCGGCGATGAAGGCGTGGAAGAGGCCGTAGAGGCGTTCGGTGTTGAGGCGGGCGGCCTCGGTGTCGAGGGTGGTGTCGAAGACGCCGTCGACGAGGGCGCGGAAGCCCTCGCGGTCCTCCTCGGGGACGCCGAGGAGCCGGCCGATGACGGCGATGGGCAGCGGGTACGCGAGGCGGGCGCGCAGGTCGACGACGGTGTCGGCGGGGAGCGCGGCGAGTTCGTCGAGGAGGCCGCCGACGATCGTCTCGACCTCCGGGCGCAGGGCGGCGATCCGGCGGGCGGTGAAGGCGGGGGCGACGATGCGGCGGAGCCGGGCGTGGTCGGCGCCGTGGGCGGTGAACATGTTGCGGACGGCGACCCAGAGGGCGAGCGGCCAGTGGGCGACGGCCTCCTCGAAGCCGGGCCAGTGGCGGCGGGCGTCCTTGGAGACGTCGGGGCTGGTGAGGAGCCGCTTGAGGAGGGCGGGGTCGGAGACGGACCAGGCACGGACGCCGAGGACGTCCACGGGGGTGGCGGGGCCGCGGGCGCGGAGCCGGGCGCCCTCCGCGTGGGGGTCGGCCCCGGCGGGGTCGAGGACGAGCGGTTCGGCGGGGTGCGTCACGGGGGTCCCTTCGTCGGCTTCGGTTCCCCAGCGTGGGGGGAGCCGGTGCCCCCACGACAGAGCCGGGTCCGGCCATCTGGCCGAGAAGAGCCCCCTCGGGGTGTGAGGTCGCGGACAGACGTTCGAGCCCCCTTGTGGGGTCGAACGGGCCGCGGGTTACCATATGAGCGCCGTCTAGCTCGAAAGATAAATCTTGTGACTGTCAATGATGACTCGTTCACCAGCTGGAAGAACCGTGAGGAGATCGCGGAGTCGATGATCCCGATCATCGGGAAGCTGCACCGTGAGCAGGACGTCACCGTCCTCGTTCACAGCCGCTCCCTGGTGAACAAGTCGGTCGTCAGCATCCTCAAGACGCACCGCTTCGCCCGCCAGATCGCCGGCGAGGAGCTCTCGGTCACCGAGACGCTGCCTTTCCTGCAGACGCTCACCACGCTCGACCTCGGCCCCTCGCAGATCGACATCGGCATGCTCGCCGCCGAGTACAAGGCCGACTCGCGCGGCCTGACGGTCGAGGAGTTCACCGCGGAGGCCGTCGCCGGCGCCACGGGTGCGAACAAGATCGAGCGCCGTGACGGCCGCGACGTCGTCCTCTACGGCTTCGGCCGCATCGGCCGCCTCGTCGCCCGCCTCCTCATCGAGAAGGCCGGTTCGGGCAACGGCCTGCGCCTGCGCGCCATCGTCGTGCGCGGCGGCGGCGAGGCCGACCTCGTCAAGCGCGCCTCCCTGCTGCGCCGGGACTCGATCCACGGCCAGTTCCAGGGCACGATCACGGTCGACGAGGCGAACAGCACCATCGTCGCCAACGGCAACACCATCAAGGTGATCTACGCCAACGACCCCTCCGAGGTCGACTACACGGCGTACGGCATCGAGAACGCCATCCTGATCGACAACACGGGCAAGTGGCGGGACCGCGAGGGCCTGTCCAAGCACCTGCGCCCGGGCATCGACAAGGTCGTCCTCACCGCGCCCGGCAAGGGCGACGTCCCGAACATCGTGCACGGCGTCAACCACGACACGATCAAGCCGGACGAGCAGATCCTGTCCTGCGCCTCCTGCACCACCAACGCCATCGTCCCGCCGCTCAAGGCCATGGACGACGAGTACGGCGTGCTGCGCGGTCACGTGGAGACCGTCCACTCGTTCACGAACGACCAGAACCTGCTGGACAACTACCACAAGGCCGACCGCCGCGGCCGTTCCGCGCCGCTCAACATGGTGATCACCGAGACCGGTGCCGCCTCGGCCGTCGCGAAGGCGCTGCCGGAGCTGAAGGCCCCGATCACGGGCAGCTCGATCCGCGTCCCCGTCCCGGACGTCTCGATCGCCATCCTCAGCCTGCGCCTGGGCCGCGAGACCACCCGCGACGAGGTCCTGGAGTACCTCCGCGACGTGTCGCTGCACTCGCCGCTGAAGCGCCAGATCGACTTCACCACGGCTCCCGACGCCGTCTCGATGGACTTCGTGGGCTCGCGCCACGCCTCCATCGTGGACGCCGGCGCGACCAAGGTCGACGGCGACAACGCGATCCTGTACCTGTGGTACGACAACGAGTTCGGCTACTCCTGCCAGGTCATCCGGGTCGTCCAGCACGTCTCCGGCGTCGAGTACCCGACCTTCCCGGCCCCGGCGGTCTGATCCCGCCCGCGCCCGCGACGAACGGCGGCCCGCACCCTTCGAAGGGTGCGGGCCGCCGTTCGCGTCACGCGGTCACTTCCCCCGCACCGGACGCAGCGCGCCCGTCGCCGGCTCGACCGGCTCGTCCCTGGCCTCGGCCCACAGCGAGCGGACGTGGCCGAGGTGGCGTGCCATGCACGCCTCGGCGCCCGCCCGGTCCCGGGCGAGCATGAGGTCGAGGAGTTCGACGTGCTCCTCGGCGGAGGAGACCAGCTTGCCCGCCTCGTCGAGCCCCGTCAGGCCGTACAGGCGGGACCGCTTGCGCAGGTCGCCCACGGTCTGCACGAGGCGGTCGTTGCCGGACAGGCCGAGCAGGGTGAGGTGGAACTGCCGGTCCGCCTCCAGGTAGCCGATGAGGTTGTGCTCGCGGGCGTTGGAGACGATCTCCTCCGCCAGCGGGCGCAGCGCCTCCAGTTCCTCGGTCGTCGCGGTCTCGGTGACCCGGCCGACGGTGGGCACCTCGATCAGCGCGCGCAGTTCGGTGCACTGGTCGAGTTCGCGCTCGCTGACCTCGGTGATCCGGAAGCCCTTGTTGCGCACCGGTTCGACCAGGCCCTCGCGGGCCAGGTCGAGCATGGCCTCGCGCACCGGGGTGGCCGAGACCCCGAGTTCGGCCGCGAGGCCCGGGGCCGAGTAGACGGTCCCGGGCTTCAGCTCGCCGGCCGTGAGGGCCGCGCGCAGCGCGTGGCCCACCTGGTCGCGAAGCCGTTCCTGGGCCTTGATGAGGCTGTGCTGCTTCAGGTCACCCACGCCGTTCCTCCGAGAATCCGCAGGCGCCCAGCGTACAATGTCACGTTTCGCCGAGAGAGGCTGCCCGGTGGACCGCCACGGCCACGGCCAGATCCTGCCAGGCCATGCCCACGCTCTTGAAGAGGCGGGGCGCGGGTCCGGGGGCGGCCGGTGCCGGCCTCCGGACGAGGTCGGCGAGGGTGCCGGCGAGGTGGCCGGGTCCCGTCGCCCCCTCCGCCTCCGGTATCAGCAGGTCACCGGCCTCCCGCGGGGCGGCCGTCCGCGCCTCGACCCACACCTCGGCGCGGCGGACCAGGGCGGTGTCGGTCTCGCGGGCGTCCGGCTCGTGCGAGCCGATCGCGACGACCACCGCCCCGGGCGCCACCCGCCGCCCGTCGAAGAGGGGTTCGCGGGCGGTGGTGCAGCACACCACCAGGTCCGCGTCCGCCACCTCCGCCGCGGTGCCGGTGCGGGTCTCGGGGACGCCGATCCCCCGGGCGTACGCGGCGAGCCCGGCGGCCCGCCGGGGGTCGCGGGCGACGACGGTGAGGGAGGCGAGCTCCCGCACCGCGAGGAGCGCGTCCACGTGTCCGTACGCCTGGGGCCCCGCGCCGAACAGGAGGACCCGCAACGGCCTGTCCCCCGCGGTGAGGTGACGGACCGCCAGGGCGGAGACGGCGGGGGTGCGCAGCGCGGTGAGCGCGGCGCCGTCGAGCAGGGCGCGGGGCCGCAGCGTGGCCCCGTCCAGGAGGAGGTAGCCGCCGGTGATGCGGGGCAGCCCGAGGGCGGGGTTGCCGGGCGCCACCCCGGCGATCTTCACCCCGGCCCAGTCCCCGGCGGCGGCCGGCATGAGCAGCAGCTCGCCGGCCGGGACGGGGACGGCGGAGCGCGCCGGGCAGGTCTCGGGGTCGAGGCCGTCCCGCAGGACCTCGGCGAGGGCCTCGACGGCCGCCGCCGGGGCGAGGAGCCGGGTGACGGCGCCGGCGTCGAGGTGGGGGAAGGGGGCGGTGCTCACAGGAGGAACCCCGCGCCGAGGGCGTCGTCCGGGTCGAGCGTGAAGCGGGCCTCGCCGGTGCGGTGGGCGGTGCCGGTGACCTCGGTGACGATGCCGTGCGCCGGGTCGCCGCCGGGGAGGGCGCGGCCGGTGAAGACGGTGCCGGTGACCGACTCGTGGGTGAGGGTCAGGCCCCCGTCCAGGCGGCCCTCGTCGGCGAGGAGGGCGATCCGGGTGGAGGTGCCGGAGCCGCACGGGGAGCGGTCGATCTGGCCGTCGGCGAAGACCGTGACGTTCCGCTGGCGCGGCCCTTCGGGGGTGTCGGGCAGGTCCTCGTGGAGGATCGTCCCGTACACCCCGGAGAGCAGCGGCCCGTCGGGGTTCCAGGTGGCGGGGTGGCCGGCGAGCGCGGCGCGGATCTCCCGCCCCGCCCGGGTGAGTTCGGGCAGGGCGGCCTTCTCCACGGCGAGGCCGAGGTCGCGGGCGCGGACGGAGGCGTAGCAGGCGCCGGCGTGGGCGAGGTCGACCTCGACGATGCCGAGGCTCGTGGCGACGGGCACCCTGCGGGCGGTGACCCGGGCGGGCACGTTGCGGAAGGTGACGCCGGTGGTGCGGCCGGCGGTCCGGTGGACGGTGGCGGTGATCCGTCCGGAGGGCACGTCGATGCGGACGGGCACGTCGCGGTCGCCGGGGCCGGCCGGGACGGTCCCGCTGTCGACGGCCCAGGCGGCGAGCGCGATGGAGCCGTGCCCGCAGGCGGTGGAGAAGCCGTCCTTGTGCCAGAAGAGGACGCCGAGGTGGGCGCCGTCGTCGTCGGGCGGGACGAGGAAGCCGCCGTACATCCCGGCGTGGCCGCGGGGTTCCTGGACGAGGAAGCGGCGCAGCGCGTCCAGGGGGCCGGGGCGGGGGGCGGTGCCGGAACCGCCGGCGCCGACGGCGGTGGCGTACCGCTCGGCGACGGTGTCGCCGGGGGCCGGCGGGCGGCCCTCGGTGACGATCCGGAAGGGTTCGCCCGCGGTGTGGTAGTCGGTGACGCGGATCCCGTCCGCGGGGAGGACGGTCACAGCAGGAATCCGGCGGGGAAGGGGTCGGTGGGGTCGAGGAAGTACTGGGCGGTGCCGGTGATCCAGGCCCGTCCGGTGACGGCGGGGACGACGGCGGGCCGGCCGCCGACGGTGGTCTCGGCGACGATCCGCCCGGTGAACTCGGTGCCGATGAAGGACTCGTTGACGAAGTCGGTGTGCGGGGGCAGCAGGCCGCGGGCGTGGAGCTGGGCCATCCGGGCGCTGGTGCCGGTGCCGCACGGCGAGCGGTCGAACCAGCCGGGGTGGATGGCCATGGCGTGCCGGGAGCGGGTGGCGTCCGAGCCGGGGGCGGTGAGGTAGACGTGCTTGACGCCCGCGACGGCCGGGTCCTCGGGGTGGACGGGCCGGTCGTCGCCCGCGTTGATCGCGTCCATGATCGTGAGTCCGGCGGTGAGCAGGTCCTGCTTGCGGGCGCGGTCGAAGGGGAGGCCGAGGGCGTCGAGTTCCACGAAGGCGTAGAAGTTGCCGCCGTAGGCGAGGTCGTAGGTGACGGTGCCGAGGCCGGGGACCTCGGTCTTGAGGTCGAGTCCGACGGCGAAGGCGGGGACGTTGGTGAGGGTGACGGAGCGGGCGGCGCCGTCCTCGACGCGGACGTCGGCGGAGACGAGGCCGGCCGGGGTGTCGAGGCGGACGGTGGTGACCGGTTCGACGACCGGGACCATGCCGGTCTCGACGAGGACGGTGGCGACGCCGATGGTGCCGTGGCCGCACATCGGGAGCAGGCCGGAGACCTCGACGAAGAGGACTCCGTAGTCGGCGTCGGGCCGGGTCGGGGGCTGGAGGATCGCGCCGCTCATGGCGGCGTGGCCGCGCGGCTCGTACATGAGCAGGGTGCGCAGGGAGTCGCGGTGCTCGATGAAGTGGAGGCGCTTCTCGGCCATGGTGGCGCCGGGGATCACCCCCACTCCGCCGGTGATCACCCGGGTGGGCATGCCCTCGGTGTGGGAGTCCACCGCGTGGTAGACGTGTCGGGTGCGCATGGGCTGGTCTTCTCCTCTCTTCCCCGGGCTAGCGGAGGCCCTCGGCCAGGACCTTCTCGGTGGCGGCGCGGACGGCGGCCAGGGTGGCGCCGGTGAGCGGCAGGCGCGGGGGGCGGGTGGGGCCGCCGTGGCGGCCGGCGAGGTCCATGGAGAGCTTGATGGCCTGGACGAACTCGGTCTTGGAGTCCCAGCGGTAGAGGCTGTGCAGCGCCTTGTAGAGCGGGAGCGCGGTGGTGAGGTCGCCGGCGACGGCGGCCCGGTAGAGGGTGGCGGCGGACTCCGGGAGGGCGTTGGGGTAGCCGGCGATCCAGCCGACGGCGCCCGCGACGGCCAGTTCCAGGAGGACGTCGTCGGCGCCGATGAGGAGGTCGAGTCCGGGGGCGAGTTCGGCGATCTCGTAGGCGCGGCGGACGTCGCCGCTGAACTCCTTGACGGCGACGATGCTGCCGTCGGCGTGGAGGCGGGCGAGGAGGGCGGGGGTGAGGTCGACCTTGGTGTCGATGGGGTTGTTGTAGGCGACGACCGGCACTCCGGCGCGGGCGACCTCGGCGTAGTGGGCGCGGACGGCTTCCTCGTCGGCGCGGTAGGCGTTGGGCGGCAGGAGGAGGACGGAGCCCGCGCCGGCCTCGGCGGCCTGCTCGGCCCAGCGGCGGGACTCGGCGGAGCCGTAGGCGGCGACGCCGGGCATGACGCGGCTGCCGTCCCCGGCGGCGGCGACGGCGGTGTGGACGACGGCGGCGCGCTCGGCCTCGGTGAGGGTCTGGTACTCGCCCAGGGAGCCGTTGGGGACGACGCCGTCGCAGCCGTTGTCGATGAGCCAGCGGACGTGGGCGGCGTAGGCGTCGAGGTCGACGGAGAGGTCCTCGCGCAGCGGCAGGGTGGTGGCGACCATGATGCCGTGCCAGGGGCGGATGCGGGTGTCGGTCATCGTGACGTACTCCTTTGTAGTGTGTGACATTTTACTAAGGGGTGCACGGCGGCCACAAGGGTGTGGACGCCGGGGAAAGGGGCTAGTCGGCGGGGAGTTCCGCGAGCTGCCCGAGCCGTACGGGGCAGGCCAGCGGACGCCGGTCCGGGGCGGGTCCGTCGCCGGCGAGCGCGGCCACCGCCGGACCGCACATGCGGCCCTGGCACCAGCCCATCCCGGCGCGGGTCAGCAGTTTGACCGTGCGGGCGTCGGTCGCACCCAGCTCCTCCACCGCCTCGCGGACGCGCCCGGCGGGCACCTCCTCGCAGCGGCAGACGGCGGTCTCCTCGCGGAGCCAGCCGGTCCAGCCGGGCCCCGGCCGGTGGGCGGCGCCCATGGCGTCGGCGAAGGCCCGCAGCCGCTCCCGGCGCCGGGCGAGACCGGCCGGGACGGGCCGGCCCGCCACCGAGAGGGCCGCGATCTCGCCCTCCACCAGGGCGAGTCGGGCTCCGCCGACGCCGCCGGTCTCGCCGGCCGACCAGATGCCGGGCACCGAGGTGCGCAGGCCGGGCGTGAGCACGAGGGCGACGGTGCCGTCCGCGGCGGTGCGGGTGGCGCAGCCGAGGGCGGTGGCGAGGGAGAGTTCGGGGACCAGGCCGTGGCCGACGGCGAGCGCGTCGCAGGGAACACGGCGGCCGGTGCCGGGCACGGGCCGCCAGTCCCGGTCGAGCCGGGCCACGGTCACCGCCTCGACCCGGCCGGTGCCGTGCGCCTCCACGACGGCGTGCCGCAGCAGCGGTCTGACCCGGTGGCGCAGCAGCGCCCCGCCGTAGAGGGCGCCCTCGGCGAGCTTGGCCGGGTTGCGCAGCAGGGTCCCGGTGTGCCGGGCGTACGGTCCGTACCCGGCGGCCTCGACGACGGCGGGCACCCGGGCGCCGGCGGCGGCCAGCGAGGCGGCGACGGCGAGCAGCAGCGGTCCGCTGCCCGCGACGACGACCCGGCGGCCGGGCAGCACGAGCCCGCCCTTCAGCATGGCCTGCGCTCCCCCGGCGCCGACGACGCCGGGCAGGGTCCAGCCGGGGAAGGGCAGTTGGCGCTCGTACGCCCCGGTGGCGAGCAGCACCGCGCGGGCCCGGACGGGTTCGCCCGCCGTGTCCTCGGTGCGGGAGTGGACGGTCCAGTCGGTGCCGGACCCGGTGACGCTCCACACCTGACGGCCCGGCAGATGACGTATGCGGCCCGCGCGTTCGTGGGCGCGCAGCTCGGCCTCGCGACCGGCGAAGGCGGCCCAGTCGTGGTGCAGGACGTGGGGGCGTTCGGCGCCGAGGGCCGGGTCGGGGTGGCGGTAGTACTGGCCGCCCGGACGGGCGCCCGCGTCGAGCAGGGTGACGGGGAGGCCGAGGGAGGCGGCGGTGACGGCGGCGGCGAGACCGGCGGGTCCCGCGCCGACGATCGCGAGGCCGGCGGCCTCGGCGGGGTCAGACGGCGAGGTCGTCATGGCCGGTTCCCTCCTGGCTGGTGACGAGGCCGCCGGGGCGGGCGGGGACGAGGCAGGCGCGGCGGTTCGGGGCGCCGTCGACGGTGACGAGGCAGTCGAAGCACTGGCCGATCCCGCAGAAGACGCCGCGGGGTTCGCCGGTGCCCCGGGTGGTGCGCCAGGCGAGGACGCCCGCGCCCCAGAGGGCGGCGGCGACGGTCTGCCCGGCGGCGGCCGGGATCTCCCGATCGTCGAAACGGAAGGTGAAGGTCTCCTGCGGCGCGCCTCCGACGAGGGCGCGGGGGGTGCGGCGGCTCAACTCTGCTGCTCCTGCGGGGGGACGGGATCGGCGGGGCCGTAGTCGCGCTCGGGACGGAACGGGGCCGGGTCGAGCGGGGGTTCGGCACCGGTGAGGGCGGCGGCGACGAGGACGCCGGTGGCGGGGGCGAGGCCGATGCCGGCCCCTTCGTGTCCGCAGGCGTGGAGGAGGCCGGGGACGCGCGGGTCGGCGCCGATCGCCGGGAGGTGGTCGGGGAGGTAGGGACGGAAACCGTGATAGGCGCGGAGCACCTGCACGCCGGCGAGGACCGGGAAGAGCGCGGCGGCCTGGGCGGCGAGCCGGCGCAGGGCCTCGGTGGAGAGCGAGCGGTCGAAGCCGACGCGTTCGCGGGTGGCGCCGATGAGGACGGGCCCGCCGGGGGTGCCCTCGACGACGGCGGAGGACTGGAGCGCGGCGGAGCCGCTGGCGACGTCGGCGATGTAGTCGGCGGCGTAGACCTTGTGGCGGACGACCCTCGGCAGGGGTTCGGTGACGAGGACGAAGCCCCGGCGGGGCAGCACCGGGAGGTGGGCGCCCGCGAGCCGGGCGACCTCGCCGCCCCAGGTGCCGGCAGCGTTGACGACGGCGGGGGCGAGGAGTTCGCGGCGGGCGGTGCGCACGCCCCGGACGGCTCCGGAGGGGCCCCGGAGGACCGCGGTGACCTCCTCGCCGAGGTGGAGCGCGGCGCCGGAGGCGGCGAGCAGCCGGGCCGCCGCCTGCGCGGGCTGGACCTGGGCGTCCTGCGGGTAGTGGAAGCCGCCGGCGAGGCCGGGGGCGAGGTGGGGTTCCAGCTCGGCGAGCCGGTCGGCGGGGATCTCGGCGGCGGTGACGCCGGCCGCCCGCTGGTCCTCCGCGAAGGAGCGGAGGGCCTTGAGGGCGGGCTCGTCGGACGCCACGACGACCCCGCCCTTGGGCTCGTACTCGGTCTCCGGCGGGAGTGCCGCGGAGAGTTCGCGCCAGAGTCTCGTGGACAGCAGCGCGAGGTCGAGCTCGGGGCCCGCCTCCTTGTCGGAGACGAGCAGATTGCCTTCCCCGGCACCGGTGGTGCCGCCCGCGACGGGACCGCGGTCGACCACGGCGACGGTGAGTCCGGAGCGGGCCGCGTAGTAGGCGCAGGCGGCGCCGACGACGCCGGCACCGATGATCACGACGTCCGGGGAGTGTCTGTTGGGCACGGCAGTAATATGTCACATACTTCAGCCGGTGCCCAGACCCTTGCGAACCCGGGCACCGGGCGTCCCCTCCGGTGGCCCGGGGGGCCGCCCCCGCGCAGCGGGCCCTCGCACCGGCCGCGCGCGGGGCGCCGGAGGTCAACGCGGCGGCTCCGGTACGGCTCCGAGGCCGGGCGCCGCCGGCCGCAGCCCCTTCGCCGCCCCCTCCGCGCGCCCGCGCGCCACCGCCGCGAGGGCCGCGTCGCCGATCGCGTCGGCCAGCCGGGCCCGCCCCAGCCAGTTGTACGGACTGTCCGGGCGCAGCCCGTCCCGCTCGCTCAGCAGCAGCCGGGCCCGGTCGTGGTCCCCGGAGACGAGCGCCGACTCCAGCAGCGTCCGCTGGACGGCGTCCCGCTGGGCGTGGCTGCCGCCGAAGACCTGGAGCCGGCGTCGCAGCGGCCACAGCAGCCCCACCACGGCCGCGTGGTCGCCCCGGCCCTGCGCCACCAGCGCCTCGCAGACCGGGAGTCCGACCTCCGCCGTCATCGCGTGGTTGGAGAGGGTCCGCCGGGCCGGATCGCCCTCGCCCTCGGCCAGCCACCGGCGGCGGTCGACCACCAGCGCCTCCGCCTCCGCGATCCGGCCCGCCCCCACCTGGGCCATCACCGCGTGGGCGTCGTTGAAGGCGTAGAACGGCGGGTCGGCCCGCTCCGCCCAGGCGTCCGCGAGCCGCGCCCAGCGCTCCGGCTCCTCCCGGCCGGCGAGCCGCATCCGCCACAACAGCGCGGAGGCGTCGAGGAGTTCCATCGCGAGGCCCGCCGACTCCGCGCGGTGCACGGCCGCGTCGTAGACGCGCAGCGCGGTGTCCTCGGCGCCCGCCTCCAGCGCGTAGAGGGCGTAGTGCCACCAGTTGTGCACGGTCAGGTAGTTGCCGCGCGCCCAGTCGTCCGCGCGGGCGTCGAGGAAGGCGACGCCGTCCGCGATCCTGCCCTGCATCTCATAGGTGTGCGTGACGGCGTGCACCGCCCACACGTCCCTCGGGTGCCGCTCGACCGCCGCGAGTCCGGTCTCCTCCGCGCGCCGGTAGTGCCCCGACTCCTCCAGGCCGAAGGCGTACATGCCGAGCAGCGGCCCCCGGTGCTCGTCGGCCCTCCCCCACGCCGACAGGGCACCGCCGATCCGGTCCCGCAGCCGGACGGCGTCCCCGGTGAGGAAGTCCAGCTGGTGTCCGGCGAAGAGCGCGAGCACGTCCCTCGGGTACGCGAGGGACAGCTCCTCCAGCAGGTCGCCCGCGCCGTGCAGGTCCCCGGCGAGGCAGGCCCCGGCGGCGGCCAGGTGGAGCCGCTCGCGCGCGGGCAGGGCGTCCGCGTCGAGCCCGGCGAGGTACGCCTCGAAGCGCGGCCGGGCCGCGGCGGCGCCGGTGTGCTCGGTGCCGAGCACGCCCAGGTAGGCGGCGAACGCCTGGGCGTCGGGCGAGCCGGGGCTCGCCGCGAGGGCGTCCTCGACGGCCGGGGCCACCTCGGGCCGGAAGAAGAGCAGGGCCTCCACGGCCCGGTCCAGGTGCCCGGCGCCCTCGGCGGTGCAGGCGTGCAGGGTGTTGCCGTAGCGGTCGGTCGCCAATGCGGATCCTCACCTCGGTCCCTCGGGTACGGCCGCCCGCCCGGACGGGCGCGGCGGGTCGAACGGGCGGCACCCGCACGGCCGCCCGGTGGCGTGCCGGGCGCGGCGGGCGTCCTCCCGTCGGCACCGGGAGCGTGCCCCACCCGCTCCCCCCGCACTCCGCCCCCGCCTCCGCGCGCACCCCGCGCGCACCCGTTCGTCCCGCCATCCGGCCCACCGCCCTCCGCGCCACCCGAAGGCGGCCGGGGAGTACCGCCGCGGCCGAGGGAGCGGCGCCATGATCCACTGTCGGTGCACCGCAGGGCGCGGTGCACCGAGGAGAGTGAGAGCTGTGACGTCCGACACCGCCGCCGTCCTGGTCCGTCCCGTCCGGGAGGAGGACTTCGACCAGTGGCGCGCCCTCTACCGGGGGTACGCCGACTTCTACCGGGTCGAGCAGACCGAGGAGGCCGCCCGGCTCGTCTGGTCGTGGCTCCACGACCCGGCGCACGAGGTGGAGGGGCTGGTGGCCGAGGACGCCGGCGGCCGGCTCGTCGGGCTCGCGCACTTCCGGGCCTTCGCCCGGCCGCTGTCCGCGACCGTAGGCGGCTGGCTCGACGACCTGTTCGTGGACCCGGAGAGCCGCGGGACGGGCGCGGCCGACCTGCTGCTGGCCGCGCTGCGCGGGATCGGCGCGGAGCGCGGCTGGAGCGTCGTCCGCTGGATCACGGCCGACGACAACCACCGCGCCCGCTCCAAGTACGACCAGGTGGCCACGCGCACGATGTGGATCACGTACGACATGGCCCCGGGGTCCGAGGTCCGCTAGCGGAGCTCGTCGGCGGCGATCGCCGCGGTGGCGGCCACCAGTTCGTCCACGCCCTCGGCGTCCCGGTCCGGGCGGGTGGTGAGGACGGCGAGGAGGATCGGGCCGCCGTCCGGCGGCCAGGTGACGCCGACGTCGTTGTTGCCGCCGTAGTCGCCGCCGCCGGTCTTGTCGGCGACGGTCCAGTCCGCCGGGAGGCCCTTGCGGAAGCGGGCGTCGCTGGTGGTGTTGCGGAGCATCCAGTCGGTGAGGAGGGCGCGGTCGGCCGGGTCCAGGACGCGGCCGAGGAGGAGCCGGCCGTAGGTGCGGGCGATCGCGCGCGGGGTGGTGGTGTCGGTGATCCGCCAGGGCTCGGCGCTGTTGAGCTCGGGCTCCCAGCGGTCGAGGCGGGTGACGGGATCGCCGGCCGAGCGGGCGAAGCGGGTGACGGCGGTGGGGCCGCCCAGGTCGCGCAGGAGCAGGTTGGCGGCGGTGTTGTCGCTGAAGCGGAGGGTGGCGTCGCAGAGTTCGGCGACGGTCATGCCCCGGGCGATGTTCCCGGCGTCCTCCGTCACCGGGGACCAGCCGGAGCGCTCGACGTCGGCGGCCGTGTAGTGGACGCGGCGGGCGAGGAAGCCGCCGTCGTGGTCGAGGTCGCGCAGGACGGCCGCGACGGCGAGGGTCTTGAAGACCGAGCACATCGGGAAGCGCTCGCGGTCCCGGTGGGCGAGGGTGCGGCCGGTGCGCACGTCGTACGCGTGGACGCCGAGGCGGGCGGTGTACCGCTCCTCCAGGGCGCGGAAGCGGGCCTCGGCCCGGGTCGCGGGTCCCCGGGCGGCGCCTTCCGAAGCGTGCGCGGGGGCGGCGCCGAGCCCCAGGGCGGCGGTGAGCACCGTGCCGGAGCCGAGGGCGAGGGCGGTGCGGCGGGAGGTTCCGGGGTTCCGGGAAGACACGGACGTCCTTTCGTGGGCGGGCGTTTCCGTCTCGGACCACGCCGGAAGCGACGGCGCCGGTTCCGACACCCCGTCACCTGACGCTATGTGATTCGGGGTTCACTGTCCGATCATGGACCGGAGCACAGTGCTCCGGAGATCGACCACATCCGGTGCACGACCGCACAAGCACGGAACACACGCACACCGAAGGCGTCGGCCGCACGAGCACACCGGCCGCACGAGCACAGGCCACACCGAAAGGACACGCATGCCCCACCACGAAGGGGGAGGCGGCGCGGCACCGACCCTGATCCAGTCGGTGCGCCGGGCCGTACGGCTGCTGGACGAGCTGGAGCGCCGCGGCGGCACGGGCAGCGCCAAGCAGCTGGCCCGCGAGGCGCTGCTGCCGCTGCCCACGGCGTACCACCTGCTGCGGACCCTGGTCCACGAGGGTCTGGTACGCAACGACAACGGTGTCTACGCGCTCGTCTCGCCGCTGCGCCGGGACGCGGGCCTCGACGGCGGCGCCGATCCCGGCCACCGTCCGGCGCTGGGGCTCCAGGCGTGGGTGGACCGGCTGAGCCGGGACCTGGACGCCGCCGTGTACTTCGTCCGGTACCGGGACGGCGAGGTCGAGGTCGGCGCGGTCTCGGACAATCCCGGGCGCCCGCCGGTCGAGGAGTGGGCCGACTTCCGGGCGACCGCGCACGCCCACGCCGCCGGGCAGAGCCTGCTGCTCCAGCTGGAGCCGGAGGAGCGCGCCGAACACCTCGGCCGCCACCCGGTGACCGCGCTCACCCCTCACACGGTCGAGGTCCGGCGCGACTTCGACCGGAAGCTCGCCGGCATGCCGCGGCGGCTGCCGGTCCTGGAACACCAGGAGTACGCGATCGGGACGGCGTGCGCGGCGGTGCCGATCACCGTGGGCACCGGGACCGCCGCGGTGGCCCTGTCGATCCCCGCCGCCGAGGGGGCGCGGCTGCGCGGGCTGGCGGACCGGCTCCAGGAGCAGGCGGAGCGGATCCTGCTCTCCCAGACCTTCGCGGTGGCCGCGCACGGTCACGAGCCTTGACGGCCGGCCGCCGGGCAGCCGCCCGGCGGAGGGGGAAGGGGAAGGGCACCGACGGATCCGTCGGTGCCCTTCCCCTTCCCCTTCCCCCTCCGCCACAGGTCGCCATACCCCCACCCGTATTTTTTCACCGCACCCCCCTGTGACTCAAGATACCCAGGGGGGTATTTGACTTCCCCTTCGGGCCCTGCCTACAGTCGACGGCGTAAGTACCCCGGGGGGTATTCGAAAGGTGATCTCCATGCGTGAAGCCGATCTGGACGTCTTCGCCTCCGAACTGGCGGAGGGCGCCTTCGCCATCGACGTGCGGGAGCCGGACGAGTACGCGGCGGGCCACGTGCCGGGGGTCCGCCCCGCACCGCTCTCCGAGCTGGGCGCCCACCTCGCCGCGCTCCCCGCGGACCGGCCCGTCTACGTCATCTGCGCGAGCGGCAACCGCAGCGCCTGGGCCGCCGAGCACCTGGAGGCCGCCGGTTTCCACGCGGTCTCGGTCGCGGGCGGCACCTCCGGCTGGGCCCGCACCGGCCGCCCGGTCGTGCGGGGCGCGGACGCCAGGACCGCCTGAGCGCCCGGCCGCTCCCCCACCGCACTCCCGCGGGGCTCCGCTCCGCGCCCGACCCCTCCGTCGAAAGGTTCGCCGTGTTCTTCGCCCAGTACTACCTCGACTGCCTGTCCCAGGCGTCGTACATGATCGCCGACGAGCGGACCGGGCAGGCCGTGGTCGTCGACCCGCGCCGGGACGTCTCCGAGTACCTCGCCGACGCCCGGGCGCACGGCTTCACCGTCGTCGGCGTGATCAACACCCACTTCCACGCCGACTTCGTCGCCGGACACCTGGAGATGGCCGACGAGACGGGCGCCTGGATCGGCTACGGCGCCCGCGCCGAGACCGAGTACCCGGTCCGGCACCTCGCCGAGGGCGAGCGGATCGCCCTGGGCGACGTGGTCCTGGAGGTCATGGAGACCCCCGGCCACACCCCGGAGTCGATCAGCGTCCTGGTGTACGAACACGCCGGCGACACCGTCCCGTACGGCGTCCTGACCGGCGACGCCCTCTTCATCGGCGACGTCGGCCGCCCCGACCTGCTCGCCTCGGTCGGCGTCACCGCCGAGGAGCTGGGCGCGATGCTGCACGACAGCGTGCAGAACAAGCTGATGGGCCTGCCCGACGAGGTCCGGGTCTTCCCCGCCCACGGCGCGGGCTCCGCCTGCGGCAAGAACCTGTCCACGGAGAAGTCCTCCACGATCGGCGAGCAGCGCGCCACCAACTACGCCTGCGCGCCGATGGGCCGCGAGGAGTTCGTGGCCCTGGTCACCGCCGGCCAGTCGGCGGCGCCCGGCTACTTCGCCTACGACGCCGACCTCAACCGCAAGGACCGCACCCTGTACGACGCGACCGCCGCGGCCCGGCCGCTCGCGCTCGGCGAGTTCACCGCGCTGCGCGACGGCGGAGCGGTCGTCGTCGACGCCCGCGACCCGCAGGAGTTCGCGGCCGGGCACCTGCCCGGCGCGGTGAACGTGCCCGCCGACGGGCGCTTCGCCGAACAGGCCGGCACGGTCCTGGACCCGGCCGACGAACTGGTCGTCATGGCCCCGCAGAACCGCGAGGAGGAGGTCGTCACCCGCCTCGCCCGCATCGGCTTCGACCGGGTCGCGGGCTACGTCCGCAACCCCGAGGACGCGCTGCGGGTACTGGCCGGCGAGGTCGTCCCGGCCAGTCGCCTCACCGCCGCGCACCTCAGGGCCGCCCTGGGCGGGGAGAACCCGCCCCTCGTGGTGGACGTGCGCACCTGCGGCGAGCGCGAGGCGAACGGCTTCATCCCCGAGGCCCTGCACATCCCGCTCAGCGAGCTGCCCGCCCGTACCGGCGAACTGCCCGCCGACCGGCCCCTCGTCCTGCACTGCGCGGGCGGCCACCGGTCCTCCGTCGCCGCCAGCCTGCTGCGCCACCGCGGCTTCGGCGACGTCTCCGACATCCTCGGCGGCTGGGCCGCCTGGGCCCTCGCGACCGAGCCCGCCCGGGCCTGAGCCCGGGACCGCCCGGGGGGGGCGACTCCGGGACCGTCCGGACCTGCCCCCCAGCCCCCCAGACCCCCCGGCCCCCGGGATCTGCTCCGGACCACCCAGGTCCGACCCCCGGCCCATCCAGGCCCTCCCCCGGAACCATTCCGGTCCGGCCATCAGCCGTCGCGGGCCGGGGCCGCACTGCCCCGGCCCGCGACCCCCCTCCCCCGCCCCGGCGAAGCCCCGGGCCCCACACACCCCCCTGCATACCCCCTCGGGTATCCCTTCCCTTCCCTTCGGAGTCACGCATGAGCGCCCCGCGCACCGCCCTGTCCCTCACCCCCGCCGCACTGCGCGCCCTCACCGAGGAGGGCCGCGCGCCGCGCCTGCTCGACGTGCGCACCCCGGGCGAGTTCCGCACCGTCCACATCCCCGGCGCGTACAACGTCCCGCTGCACACCCTGCGCGAGCACCGCGCCGAGCTCCTGTCGCACCTGGACGAGGACGTCGTGCTCGTCTGTCGCTCCGGCCAGCGCGCCCGGGAGGCCGAGCAGGCCCTCGGCCAGGCCGGCCTGCCGGGCCTGCGCGTCCTGGAGGGCGGCATGAACGCCTGGGAGGCGGCGGGCGCACCCGTGGAGCGGGGCGCCGAGCGCTGGGACATGGAGCGCCAGGTCCGTCTGGTGGCGGGCTCGATCGTGCTGACCACCGGTCTGGTCGGCCTCCTGGTCCCCGGCGCCCACCTCATCGGCACCGCCGTCGGCGCCGGCCTGACCTACGCCGCGCTCAGCAACTCCTGTGCCATGGGCGTCCTGCTCTCCAAGCTCCCCTACAACCGCGGCCCCCGGACCGACCTCCGCACCGTGATCGCGGAGCTGCGGAGCGCGTCGTGACCGCCCTGATCGTCGCGGCCTCCCTGCTCATCGGCGTCAGCCTCGGCATCCTCGGCGGCGGCGGGTCCATCCTCACCGTCCCGATCCTGGTCTACCTCGCCGGGCAGGACACCAAGGAGGCCATCGCCACCTCGCTGTTCGTCGTCGGCGTCACCAGCCTCGCCGCCCTGGTCCCGCACGCCCGCGCCCACCGGGTGCGGTGGCGGACCGGCCTGCTCTTCGGCGCCTTCAGCATGGCGGGCGCGTACGGCGGCGGACGGCTCGCCGAGTACATACCCGGCACGGTCCTGCTCGTCGCGTTCGCGCTGATGATGCTCGCCACCGCCTTCGCGATGCTCCGGAAGCCGCGCGACGGCGCGAAGAGGGCGGCCCGGCCCGCCCACCGCGACCTGCCGCTCAAGCACATCGCCGTCGAGGGACTCGTCGTCGGCGCCGTGACCGGCCTGGTCGGCTCCGGCGGCGGGTTCCTCGTCGTCCCCGCCCTCGCCATCCTCGGCGGACTGCCCATGGGCATCGCGGTCGGCACCTCGCTCCTCGTCATCGCGATGAAGTCCTTCGCCGGACTCGCCGGACACCTCTCCGGGGTGTCCATCGACTGGGGCGTCGCCCTGACGGTGACCGTGGCGGCGGTCGCGGGCAGCCTGATCGGCGCCCGCCTCGCCGGACGCATCCCGCAGGACGCGCTGCGCAAGGCCTTCGGCTGGTTCGTCGTGGTGATGGGCGTCTTCGTGCTCGCCCAGCAGCTCGACTCCGCCGTCTGGACCCACCCCGCCACCTGGGCGGTGCTCGGCGCGGCCGGAGCGGCGACGGCTGCGGGCCGGGCGGTGCGGCGGACGCGGCACCGGGCCGTCACGGCCCGCGAGTGACCGGTACCAGCCGATTTAATACCCTAGGGGGTATACTGGAAGCCGGGGGGGAGACGAGAGGAGGACGGCCGTGCAGGTCGACGAGGAAGCGATGGCGCCGGTGCTCAACCGCCTGCGGCGCGCCCAGGGACAGCTGGCCGGAGTCATCTCCATGGTGGAATCGGGCCGTGACTGCAAGGACGTGGTGACCCAGCTGGCCGCCGTCTCCCGGGCCCTGGACCGGGCCGGGTTCAAGATCGTGGCGAGCGGGATGCGCCAGTGCCTGGCCGACGACTCCCCGGACGCCCCTCCCATGTCGGAGGCCGAACTGGAGAAGCTCTTCCTGGCGCTCGCCTGAGCCCGTGACGCCGACCGGCCCCGCCCGGATCCCCAGCCTCGGATCCCCCCCTGGATCCCCACCCGGATCCCCCTCCGATTACGGCCCGTTCCCCCGCCCCACCCCCTCGGACCCCGCCGCCCGGACGCCGCGCGACGGGGTCCGGCGGCGTCCGCGCCTCCTATGCTGACCAGGTACGGAACAACCAGGCCAGGGATGGCCCGCGACCGAAGGGGCACCCCGCTCGATGAGCCCGAAGCAGCAGCGCGGAGCAGTCACCGCCGAGCGCGTCCTCGACGCCGCGCTCGACCTCTACGCGAGCGAGGGCGAGGCGGGCGTCACCGTCTCCGCCCTGACCCGGGCGAGCGGCGTCAGCACCGGCAGCCTCTACCACCACTTCGGCAACCTCCACGGGGTGATCAGCGCCCTCGCCCTGCGCTGGCTGGGCCGCCTCCTCGGCGAACTGGCCACCGCCCTGACCTCCCACCAGGACGCCCGCTCCGGCATCGAGGCCGTCGTCCGCGCCTATCTGGAGTTCGTCCGCACCCGGCCGGCCGCCGCCCGGCTGCTGCACTCCCCCTTCGCCGACCAGGAGGGCACGGCCCGCGCCGCCGAGATCCGCGACAACCAGGAGGCCCGGCTCACCCCGATCGAGCAGTGGCTCGACGGGCACCGCAAGGCCGGCGAGCTCGCCGACCTCCCCACCCCGGTCATCGAGGCCCTGGTGCTGGGCCCGGTCATCGGCATGGCCCGCCGCTGGCTGACCCTCGGGGACGTCGACCTCGAAGAGGCCGCCCGGGTCCTCCCCGACCGCATCTGGCGCTCGGTCGGCCCCTGACGCTCCCCTGCGGGGCCGGTCGCCCGGAGCCGCCGGCGCCTGCGAAAATGACCCCCGACCTCGGGTGATCGAAGGGGGAACGTCATGGTCACGGTTCTGCTGGCGGGGATGGTCGGCCTCGCCGTCGTCGGGTGCGGGTGCGTGGTGTGGGCGGCGCGGGGCGGTCCGCGCTGGGTGCGCGGCGTCGCCCGCGCGACCCTCGCCGCCGGCGAGGGCGTGCGCCGCCTGCCGCGGCGGTCCCAGGGAGGCGGGTCGTCGCAGAACCAGGGGGACTCCGGCGGCGACTAGTCCGGCGGGCCGCCGGTCGCCGGTCACCGACGGCCACCGGGCACCGGCGGACCACCGCCTCAGCGGACCACCGCCTCAGCGGGCCACCGGGTCCGCCGGGGGGACCGCCGGGCCGTCCGCGTCCCCGCCGGGGGCGCCGTCCGTGCTTCCCGAGGCGCCGTCCGGGTCTCCGCCGGGGGTGCCGGGACCGATGCGGAGCTCGAAGTCGCCGTCGTACCTCTCGTGTCCGGCGATCACCGCGACGCCGACGACCTCCTCGCCGACCCGCCCGCGCACGATCAGCGGGTCCTCGCGCAGATCGCGCATGAGGGCCACGCACATGCCGATCATGACGAGGACGAACGGGGCGGCCACCAGGATCGTGAGGTTCTGGAGGCCCGCCAGGGCGTCGCCCTGCCCGTCGCCGATGAGCAGCATGATCGCCGCGACGGCCCCGGTGACCACGCCCCAGAAGACGACCACCGGGCGGGTCGGCTCCATCGCCCCGCGCTGGGACAGGGTGCCCATCACGATCGAGGCGGCGTCCGCGCCCGACACGAAGAAGATCCCGACGAGGACCATGACGAGCAGGCTCATCACGCCCGCCATCGGGAACTCCTGGAGCAGTCCGAAGAGCTGCCCCTCCGGGGTGGTCTCGCCGGCCAGCTCGCCCCGCTCGCTCAGCCGCATCGCCGTGCCGCCGAAGATCGCGAACCAGACCAGGCTGACCGTGCTCGGCACCAGGATGACGCCGCCGATGAACTGACGGATCGTCCGGCCCCGGCTGATCCGGGCGATGAACATGCCGACGAAGGGCGTCCACGAGATCCACCACGCCCAGTAGAAGACGGTCCAGCTGCCGAGCCAGTCGTGGATGTCGTCGCCGCTGGTGGCCTCGGTGCGGCCGGCCAGCTGGGGCAGGTCGCCGAGGTAGGCGGCGATCGAGGTCGGCAGCAGGTCGAGGACGATGATCGTGGGTCCCGCGACGAAGACGAAGACCGCGAGGAGCAGCGCCAGCACCATGTTGATGTTGGAGAGCCACTGGATGCCCTTCTCCACGCCGGAGACCGCGGACATCACGAAGGCGACCGTGAGCACGGCGATGACGGCGACGAGCAGGCCGGTGCCGGTCTTCTCCATCCAGCCCAGCTCCTCCACGCCGCTGCCGATCTGGAGCGCGCCGAGCCCCAGCGAGGCCGCCGAGCCGAACAGCGTGGCGAAGATGGCGAGGATGTCGATGACCCGTCCGGGCCCGCCGAGCGCCCGGCGCTTCCCCATCAGCGGCACGAAGACGGCGCTGATGGTCTGCCGGCGCCGGCGGCGGAAGGTCGAGTAGGCGATGGCCAGGCCGACGACGGCGTAGATCGCCCACGGGTGGAGCGTCCAGTGGAAGAGCGTGGTGGCCATCGCCGTCTCCATCCGCTCGGCCGAGTCGGCCGGGGAGGTGCCGGGCGGCGGGGTGCCGTAGTGGGCGAGCGGTTCGCTCACGCCGTAGAACATCAGGCCGATGCCCATGCCGGCGCTGAACATCATGGCGATCCACGAGACCGTGCGGAACTCCGGCTCCTCGCCCTCCTGCCCGAGGGTGATCCGGCCGTAGCGGCTGATCGCCAGCCACAGCGCGAAGACGACGAAGCCGGAGGCGGCGAGCATGAACGCCCAGCCGCCGTCCCGGATCAGGCCGTCGAGGAGGCTGCTGGAGACGGATTCCAGGCTGTCCGTGGCCGTGGCGCCCCAGACGACGAAGGCGAGCGTGAGGACGGCGGTGACGCCGAAGACGACCGGATCGGTACGGGCCGGGTGGCGGCCCGCGTGGTCGGGCAGGTCCGCCGTCACCGGCAGGAGGCCGCGCCCGGTGCCGTCCTTGCCGCCGCCCCGGTCCCCCGCCGGTTCTCTTTCGTCGTGCACCGCGCATCCCCTTTCCCTGCCAAATGGGACGAACCTCTCATGTCCTGGTAAGGCAGTATCACGAACGGGGGCGAAGTCGTCGGACCAACAGGCCCCGGGCGGAGGCGGTTTCGCGGGACCGCTTCCGCCCCGTCGGTTCCGTGCGGTCGGTTCCGTGCGGTCGGTTCCGTGCGGTCAGTTCTGCGAGGTCAGTTCCGTGAGGTCGGTGAGGAGTTCGGAGACGAGGACGGGGTCGAGGTCGGCGAAGCGGAGCGGATAGGTGCGGCTCTCCCAGTGGTCGCCGGGGTGGGCGTCCAGCCAGACGGTCCTCAGGGTCTGCTCGGGGGCCTCGTCGGGCACCCCCACCGCGATGCCGGGCTCCAGCTGGACGACGAGGTGGCGTTCCGGGCCGACGCGGCGGGAGAACCAGCGCTCGACGCCGGCGTCCTGCGGGACGCCCCGCTCCCAGCCGCGCTTCTGGAGGCCGAGGAGCCGGCCGACCGGGACGGTGACGCCCTCGAAGCGGGTGAGGCGGGCGCCCGCGGCCTCCTCGGCGGAGGGCGCGTGGAGCGGGCGGGCGACCTGCGGGAAGGGCTGGACGAGCTCGTGGTCGGCGAGGATTTCGGCCCAGACTCCGAGCTCGCCGGCGAACCGGAGGGGGTGCGGGAGGGTGACGGTGGCGTCGTCGGCGACGGTCAGCGGCTCGTCGCGGGCGTCGGCGCAGACGCCGGCCGGGGTGACCCGGAAGGTGACGGCGGCGCCGTCCTGCCCGGCGCTCCAGACGAGGCGGCGGGCGAGGTGCCGGACGAGGGGGTGCTCGACGAACAGCTGCCGGAACTCGGCGCCGGTCCAGGAGCGGCCGTCGACCATCGCGGCCTCCAGGCGGCGGACCTGGTCGGCGGCGATGGCCCGGACGTCCTTCTTGAGTGCGAGGAACCGCTTGCGCTCGGCGGTCGCCAGTTCCTTCTCGTCGCGGACGCCGGGCTTGGGGAGGTCCTTGAGGCGGCGGCCCTCGGCGTCGCGGACGAAGGGCCGGAGGGCCTCGTCGAAGCCGACGGTGAAGCGGCGGGTGCCGTAGTCGACGGTGGTGGCGCCCTCGGCGTCGAGGCCGAGGTCGGGGACGAGCCGGTCGGCGAGCTGCTCGGCGGTGAGGCCGAGTTCGTCGGCGACCTCGGCGATCTTCTCCTGGGCCCGCTGCCTGAGGGCCTTGAACCTGACCCGCTGGGAGATGCCGTGGAGGTGGAGGAGGGCGCTGTCGGTGCCGATGGCGGCGAGCACGTCGAGCCCCTCGACGGCCCGGTGGTGGGCGCCCTCGCCGGGCCAGGCGCGGATGACGGGGGTGAGGGCGCGGACCGTCTCGTCGTCGCCGAACCAGCCGAGGGCCTGGAGGGTCCACGCCTCCTTCGGGGGCATGCCGACGACCCGCCACTCCTCGAAGAGGCCCCGGGCGAAGGCGGCGAGCGAGCCGGGCTCGCACACCTCGCGGACCCGGTCGAGGCCCGGATAGGGGGCGCCCGGCTTGGAGACGGCCAGCATGGTGAGCAGGTGGGAGACGGCGGGGACGGGCAGGGTGGCGCCGGTCCGCAGCCGGATCCGGGGCAGCACGCGGGGGTCGATCCAGGCGGCGGCCTGCGGCATCCGGGCGGGCAGGGCGGACACCAGCGGGTCGGTGGCGAGGAGCTGTTCGACGGCCTCGACGGCGCCGGGCCCGTACTCCCCGGCGGCGGTGCGGACGCCCTCGGGTCCCTGGGCGGCGACGAGCGCCCGGAGGGCGCCCTCGGCGGCGGTCCGCCCGGCCCCCGCGGCCCCGACGGCGTCGGGCACGAGGAGCCGGGCCGCGTCGGTGCCGTGGCGCAGCAGCCAGGTGCGGGCGGTGCGGCCGGCCGTCTTGAGGCGGTGCAGCCAGTGCGCCATCAGCCGGGCGACCCGGACGTCGAGGAAGGGCAGCATCACCTCGGCCATCGCGGCGGGGTGATGGGGCGCCATCCGCAGCAGGGGCGGCAGGGCGGCCTCCTCGTGGGCGGCGACGAGCGGCTTGAAGACCTCGGCGCCGTCGTAGCAGTGGTCCATGCCGTCCCAGTCGGCGAGGAAGGGCCGGACGCGGTCGGCGGGGCCGTTGACCAGGACGCCGACGGTGTGCCAGGGGTGCAGGTCGCCCCGGAGGAGCTTGTCGACGAGGACGTCCAGCGGCTCGTACGCCTGCCAGCCGGTCACCCAGGACTCGGTGGTGGCCCAGGCGCTCCGCTCGCCGTCGCGCCAGGAGACGCGGGTGCCGTCCGGGGCGGCGGCGCCGGTGACGACCCGGGGCCTGGCCGTCGTGCGCGGCGCGGTCCACGGCGGGGTCACGAGGACGTCGGGGAGGGCGGCGAGGGGGGCGTCCTCGGAGGTGTCCTGGGCGCGGGTGAGCGGTTCCACCACCTCGGCGGCGTCCGCGGGCAGTTCCGGCAGGACGGCGAGGGCGAGCGGGCGGTGGGTGGCGACGTGGCGGGTGAGCATCCGCCGGACCAGGGCGGCGTCGGCGCCGGCCGCGCGGGAGGCGGGGGCGAGGAGCCGCAGGGCGCGGACGGGGAAGCGGCGGGCGGCCTCGGCCAGTTCGACGCGGACGTGCTTGTCGCCGACGCGGTCGACGAGGGCCTGGAACGCCTCGTCGGAGGGGAAGGCGGCGAGGGCGGCGGCGAACGCCTTGAGGTCGTCGGCGCCGAGGTACTGGCGGTCGGTCTCGGTGACGAGGAAGGGGACCGTCGCGGTGCCGGTGCCGTCCGCGACGGTGGCGACGGTGGCCGCGCCCCAGCCGCGCCAGCCGAGGTCGAGGCGGCCGCCGAGGACGGCGGTCTGGTCGGCGGTGAGGGAGCAGGCCAGCATGTCGCGGACCGCGACCTGGGGGTGGTCGCGGGTGGCGGGGTCGGCGAGGCACTCGTCGGTCCAGGCGCGCTCGGTGGGCACCAGGTAGGAGACGGCGACGCGGCGGCGGGGGGTGGTGCGGCGGCGGGCGAGGGCGGTGACGGCGGCGGCGTAGGTGGCGTCGTCGGTGACGGCGAGGAGGGCGCGGACCCGGTCGAGGGCGGCGTACGCCTCGCCGCGCTCCCAGCCGCGCTCGTCCTCGGCGGCGGTGTCGACGCCGCCGAGGACGCTGTCGCGGCCCACCTGGAGCCAGATCCGGCGGCATTCGAGGAGTTCGACGGCGGCGGCGGCGGCGAAGGGCAGTCCGTGCGCGAGGGTCCAGGCGTCGGCGACGGTGCGCCGGTCGGCCGCCTGGGGCAGGAGGGCGGCGAGGACGGCGGCGCCGAGGGGACCGGTGCTGCCGGCGTCGTGGGCGCGGGCGGCGTCGACGAGGGCGGCGTCGCTCCGCTCCGCGTCGAGGGCGCGGTCGGCCTCGGCGGCGAAGCGGCGGCGCCACTCGGCGAGGCGGGCGGGGGCCTCCGGGTCGGGTGCCTCGACCCGGACGGGAGTGCCGCCGCGGCGCGGCCGGAGATTCCGCTTCCACTCCTCGGGGAGGGTGAAGACGGTCTCCTCGGGCCGGACGACGGGGAGTTCGGGCGCCGCCCCGACGGCCGGGGGGCCTTCGGGCGCGCGGGAGGCGGCGGGCGCGGCGGACTCGGCTCCGGGGGCGGAGGCGGGCGGGGGGACCACGGCGGCGCCGGCGACGGGGACGTACCCCTTGCGCTCCTTCTCTCCGACGGCCCTGAGCAGGTGGGCGCCGGCGGCCTCGGGAGTGGGGAACTCCTTGACGCGGACCTGGCCCCCGGTGCCGATCCGCCCGAACCGGACGGTCACCGAGGCGCCTTCGGCCCCGGCTTCCCAGAACTTCCCCGCGCCGTCCCCGGCGTGCTCCCAGCGGCGCACGGTCCCTCCCGTTGTCATTCGTCCGTTCTGTGGAGTGCACAGTAGCCGGGCCGACCGACAACGCCCGAAATCCCTCCGCTTACGGGGGTCCTGGACAGCACCTGCTCAGCAATGGTTAGGTTAGCCTTACCTAAATCCGAATGAGGAGAGTCCCGTGCGCGTCGCCCCCTCCCCCGCCCTGCCCCAGCAGACCGCCGCGGAACAGGTCCGCTCCGTCCTGGCCCGGGCCGTCTCCCTCTCCCTCACCCTCGACGGGGAGACCTACGACCTGCTCGGCGCGCACACCGTCGGCGCCCGCGGCCGCATCACCCTCCACCCGCCCGCCGACACCCCCCTCGCCGACCACCTGGCCGACCACCTCGCCCGCCTCCCCCTCGGCGCGCCCGACGTCCGCCTCGACCTCACCGACATCGCCCCGACCGCGCTGCGCGACCGGGTCCGCGCCCGGGTCGCGCTCACCGGCCGCCTCGTCCCCGCGACCCCCGGTGCTCCCGCCGTCCCCGGCGCCCCGGGCCCGCTCCGCCTCGACCTCGCCCGCGTCGTCCTGCGCACCCACGCCGGGGCCGCGGAGGTCGCCCCCGGCGCGTACGCCCTCGCCTCCCCGGACCCGCTGGCCCTCGAAGAGGCCGCGCTCCTCAGCCACCTGGCGGACGCCCACGCCGACCTCGTCGGCGACCTCGTCGTCCTCGCCGGCGCCCGCCTCCCCCACGGGGTCGTCCGCACCCTCCCGCTCGCGATGGACCAGCACGCCGTCTCGCTGCGCTGCGAGTACGGCGAGGGCCACTGCGACCTCCGCCTGCTCTTCCCCGGCCCGGCCCGCGACGCCGCCGAGGCGGGCGACATGGTCCGCCGCCTGCTCACCGCGCCCCGCTGCGGCCACCACCACGACCATTCCTGACCGTTCCGGGCGGCCGGAAACCGCACATGTGGACGAGGCGTCCCCTCCCGCATGGAACGGATCACGCACGGCCTCCGCCAGCTCCTCCGCTTCGCCCTCCTGGAGGCGCGCTGCTGCGCCTTCGCCGTCGCCCTCGTCGGCGGCATCGGGGTGTCGAACCTCCTGCCCGACCTGCCCGTCGCCCGCTACGACCTGCTGCTCTGCTACGGGATCGCGCTCACCGTCCTGGCCCGGGTGCTCGGCTGGGACAGCGCGCGGGACGTCGCGGTGATCGCCGTCTGCCATCTGATCGGGCTCGTCTTCGAGCTGGTCAAGGTCCGCATGGGCTCCTGGAGCTATCCGGAGGACGCGGTCACCAAGTTCGGCGGCGTCCCGCTCTACGGCGGCTTCCTGTACGCGGCCGTCGGCAGCTACGTGTGCCGCGCCTGGCACCTGTTCGACCTGCGGCTGACCGGCTACCGGCCGCGCGCCATGGCCGTCCTCGCCACCGCGGTCTACCTCAACTTCTTCAGCCACCACTGGCTGCCCGACGCCCGCTGGGTGCTCGCCGCGCTGCTGCTCCTGGCCACCGCCGGCACCTGGGTCCGCTTCCGGGTCGGCGAGGAGGAGCACCGGATGCCGCTCGCGCTCTCCTTCGCCCTCATCGGCTTCTTCCTCTGGGTCGCCGAGAACGCCGCCACCTACGTCGGCGCCTGGAGCTATCCCGACCAGCTCGACGGCTGGCAGCCGGTCTCCGTCGCGAAGTTCGGCGCCTGGGCGCTCCTCATCACCGTCACCTTCGTCCTGGCCTACGGGACGGGCTCCTCGCCGCGGCGGATGCCGAGGGTGGCGAGCAGGTCCTCGTGAAGCTCCATCCAGACGGTGTGGCAGGAGTCGGCGCGGGGCCGGTCGACCCAGGAGAACTCGCCGCGGCGGACCCGGGCGAGGGCGGAGGTGAAGCGGTCGCCGTAACCGGCGAAGCGGGACAGCCGGGTGCCCAGCTCGTCGGAGAGGGTGTCGATGACCCCGCCGAGGACGGTCAGCTCGTCGAGGACCCGGGCGTCCCAGGCCGCGTCGCCGTGGGTGTTGACGGCGAGCCTGCCGGTGCCGTCGGGGCGCAGCTGCCAGTCGGTGCAGGCGGTCAGGCAGCGGCCGTTGTACGCGAGGAAGGTCTCGTACCGCTCGCGGACGTACGGTCCGAGGCCGCTCGCGGCCAGCTCCTCGGCGAGCAGCCGCTCGCCCTCCGCCCGGCCCGCGTCGGTGAGGCTCCAGCCGGACGTGCCGGCGAAGGAGGAACGCGTGACCCGGCCGTACGCCTGGAGGTCGAGCAGCAGCTCGGCCACGGTCTCCGGATCGAGGCCGAAGCGTGCCGCGGCCTCCGTCTCGTCGGTCATGCCCCGCAGCCGCACGGCGTGCAGGACCAGCAGCTCGGGGGTGGAGGGGTTCGCCATGGACCAGAGCCTAGGCAACCCGGACGGCGTCCGGGGCGTCCTCTCCCGTACGGAGCCGTACGAGGCCCCCCTTCCGACCCGAGGACATGTCATGAGCGACAAGGCCCGCGCCCTCTTCGACGCGCTCGACCTCGACCACGACGGCACGCTGACGCGCACCGAGGTCATCGTCGCCCTGCGGGAGAAGGGGCCCACGCTGGCGGCGCGCGGGGTGATCCCCTTCTGGGGCGTGGGCGGCGACGACGCGTCCGCCGCGCTCTTCGACGCCGCCGACCAGAACGGCGACCGCGTCCTCAGCCCCGAGGAGTTCGCCGCCGTCGTGGACCGCCGTTTCGGGTGGTGATTCCCGCGCCCCGGGGTCAGGACCGGGGCGCGGGGGGTCGGGGCGCCGGGGCTCAGGCGCGCAGCCAGACCGCGGTGTCCGGGGGGAGGGCGCCGGCGGGGTCGAGGGGGCCGCTGGCGAGGAGCCGGGTGCGGTGGGCGGGGAGCTCGACGGGGGCCGCGGAGAGGTTGACGACGCAGGTCAGGCCGTGGTCGCGGGTGAAGGCGAGGACGCCGTCCGGGGCCGGGAGCCAGTCGAGCGCGCCGTCGCCGAAGCCGGGTTCGGTGCGGCGCAGGGCGAGGGCGGCGCGGTAGAGGCCGAGCATGGAGGCGGGGTCGGCGTCCTGCCGGTCGACGGCGTAGCGGGCCCAGTCTGCGGGCTGCGGCAGCCAGGGGTCCGTGCCGGGCCGGGTGCCGAAGCCGTACGCGGGGGCGTCGGCCTCCCACGGAAGGGGGACGCGGCAGCCGTCGCGGCCCGGGTCGGTGCCGCCGGAGCGGAAGTGCATGGGGTCCTGGATGCGGTCCAGCGGGACGTCGGCCTCGGGCAGGCCCAGCTCCTCGCCCTGGTAGAGGTAGACGGAACCGGGCAGGGCGAGGGTGAGGAGGGCGGCGGCGCGGGCGCGGCGGGTGCCGAGGTCCAGGTCGGCGGGGGTGCCGAAGCGCTTGGCGGCGAAGTCGAAGGCGGTGTCGGCGCGGCCGTAGCGGGTGACGGTGCGGGTGACGTCGTGGTTGCACAGCACCCAGGTGGCGGGGGCGTGGACGGGGGCGTGTTCGGCGAGGGTGTCGTCGATGGTGCGGCGCAGCCGGTCCGGTTCCCAGGGGCAGGCGAGGAAGTTGAAGTTGAAGGCGGTGTGCAGTTCGTCGGGGCGGAGGTAGCGGGCGAAGCGTTCGGCGTCGGGGAGCCAGACCTCGCCGACGAAGACGCCGCCGTACGCGTCGGCTATCGCCCGCCAGGAGCGGTAGACCTCGTGGATCTCGTCGAGGTCGATGTACGGGTGGGGGTCGACGCCCTCGGTGAAGTCCCGCAGGTCCGGGTCCTTGGTGAGGAGGGCGGCGGAGTCGATCCGGACGCCGGCGACGCCGCGTTCGAACCAGAAGCGGAGGACGTCCTCGTGCTCGCGGCGGACGTCGGGGTGGGACCAGTTGAGGTCGGGCTGTTCGGGGGTGAAGAGGTGGAGGTACCACTCGCCGTCGGGGACGCGGGTCCAGGTGGTGCCGGAGAACTGGGACGGCCAGTCGTTGGGCGGGAGTTCGCCGTGCTCGCCGCGCCCGGGGCGGAAGTGGAAGCGGGCGCGTTCGGGGCTGCCGGGACCGGCGGCGAGGGCCTCACGGAACCAGCGGTGCCGGTCGGAGACGTGGTTGGGGACGATGTCGACGATGACCCGCAGGCCGAGGGCGGCGGCCTCGGCGATGAGCTTCTCGGCCTCGTCGAGGGTGCCGAAGGCGGGGTCGATGGCGCGGTAGTCGGCGACGTCGTAGCCGCCGTCGACCATCGGGGAGGCGTACCAGGGGGTGAACCAGACGGCGTCGACGCCGAGGCCGGCGAGGTGGGGCAGTCTCGCCCGGACGCCCGCGAGGTCGCCGGTGCCGTCGCCGTCGCCGTCGGCGAAGCTGCGCGGGTACACCTGGTAGATGACGGCGTCGCGCCACCAGTCGGCGGTGCGGGTCGGGATGGGGGCTGCCACGTGACGGTCCTTTCGGGCAGGGAGGGGTGCGGTGGTGGGGCCGGGGAGGGGCGGGTCAACCCTTGAGGCCGCCGGCGGTGAGGCCGCTCATGATGTTCCGCTGGAAGAGCAGGAAGACGAGGAGCGTCGGCAGCGAGGCGATGGTGAGGGCGGCGATGAGGACGTTCACCGGGACGCCGTTGGAGAGCGAGTAGATGCCGACGTTGAGGGTCTGCTTGGCCGGGTCGGGGAGGGTGAGCATCGGCCAGAGGAAGTCCTTCCAGACGCCGACGACCGCGAAGATCGACACGACGCCGAGGATCGGCCGGGAGATCGGCAGGACGATCGCCCACAGGATCCGCAGGGGGCCGGCGCCGTCCATGGAGGCGGCGTCGAGGAGTTCCTTGGGGATGGAGTCGAAGAAGCGCTTCAGCAGGAAGATGTTGAAGGCGTTGGTGACGGACGGCAGCCAGATCGCCCAGGGGCTGTCGAGGAGGTTGCGCTCGACGATCGGCACGTCGAGCACGGTGAGGTACTGGGGGACGACGAGGACGGTCGCCGGGATCATCAGGGTGGCGAGCATCATGCCGAGGATCGCCTTGCCGAGAATGGGCCGCAGCTTGGAGAGCGAGTAGGCGGCGGCGACGTCGAGGACGAGCTGGAAGGCGAGGGCGCCGAAGGCGTAGTAGAGGGTGTTGAGGAGGAGGGTGGCGAGGTCCATGACCTCCCAGGCCCGGGTGTAGTTCTCCGGTTCGAAGGTGCCGGGGACCAGGGTGGGCGGGGTCTGGATGACCTCCTGGGCGTCCTTGAGGCCACTGGACGCCAGCCAGTAGAGGGGGCCGAGGAAGACCAGGGTGAAGAGGACGAGGACCAGGGCGAGGGAGGCGCGGTAGGCGGCCCTGCCGCGGGGCCGGGCGAGCCGGGCCGGTGGGACGAGCGTGCGTGTGGACATGTGTGGCTTCCCCCGGTCCTAGTCGTCCTGGGCGCGGCTGAGCTTGACGTACGCCGCCGAGAAGCCGGCGAGGAGCACGAGCAGCATGAGGCCGAGTGCGGCCGCGGCGCCGTAGTTGTTGAAGTTGAAGGCGTACTGGTAGATGAGGTAGACGACGGTGGTCGTCGATCCTTCGGGGCCTGCGCCGCCGGTGAGCAGGAACGGTTCGACGAAGACCTGCATGGTGGCGATGACCTGCATGAGGAGCATCAGCGACAGGACGAGCCGGGTCTGCGGGATGGTGACGTGCCAGATCTTGCGGAGGAGCCCGGCGCCGTCGAGCTCGGCGGCTTCGTACAGCTCTCCGGGGATGGACTGGAGGGCGGCGAGGTAGATGAGGGTGGCGCCGCCCATGTTCATCCAGGTGGAGGCGACGACGACGGCGAGCAGGGAGAGGTCGGGGTCCTGGAGCCACTGCTGGGCGGGGAGGCCGAGGGCGCCGAGGAGTTCGTTGAGGAGGCCGTAGCCGGGGTCGTACAGGTACTTGAAGAGGAGGACCGCGGCGACCGGCGGGAGCATCACGGGAAGGTAGACGAGGAGCCGGAGGTAGCCCTGTCCGTGCCGGAACTCGTTGATGACGAGGGCGGCGACGAAGGGGACGGCGAAGCCGAGGACCAGGGCGAGGGCGGTGTAGAGGAGGGTGTTGCTCCACGCCTGCCAGAAGGCGGGGTCGTTCGCGACGGTGCGGAAGTTGTCGAGGCCGACCCAGGTGCTGGTGCCGCGCTCGGTCTTCTGGAAGGCGAGCAGGAACTCCCTGACCATGGGGTACCAGGAGAAGACCGCGAAGCAGAGGACGGCTCCGAGGAGGAAGCCGTGGGCGGTCAGGTTGCGCCGCAGGGCGGTGGGGAAGCGCGCCGTCCTGTCCGGTGGACCGCCGTGGGGGGTCTTCACCGGGGGCGGGGCGGTGGTGAGGGCCGGCATCGTCGCTCCTTGGTGCTGTGCTGCCGTCGGTGAGGGGGCCGGCGGGCGGGGCGGACCGGGTGGGGTCCGCCCCGCCCGGCCGGGTCACTGGTTGGCCAGGACCTGGTTGACCTGGGACTCGGCGGTGGCCAGGAGCTTGTCGACGTCGGCGTCCTTGTTGGTGAGGAGGCCGGACATCACGTTGTCGAGCACCTTGTAGACCTCCTGGGCCTTCGGCGGCTCGGCCTTGCCGGGGACCGGGTTGTCCATGAACGCCTTGAAGTTGGCGACCGGCATGGTGGCGTGCCGGGCGCGGGCGGCGTCGTCGGTGGTCTTGGAGCCGTTCAGCCAGAAGTTGGGCTGGGGGACGCCGACCGGGAGGCCGTCGGCCTTGGTGCGGGCCCAGTCGAACTGGCCCTTGCCGACGGTGAGGTTCTTGAAGTTGAGCCAGGCGACGGCGGCCTTGATCTTGTCGGCCGGGATGCCCTTCTTGATCATGTAGTTGTTGCCGCCGGCGAGGGTGTTCTTCGCGCCGGGGATCGGGCCCATGCCGAAGTTCTCGTACTTCGCGCCGAGCTGCTGGACCATGTACGCGATGTCGTCGGGGGCGGCGAGGAACATGCCGAGCTTGTCGGTGGCGATCTGCTTCTGGAGGTCGCCCCACTTGAGCAGCTGGGTCTTGCCCATGCTGTCGTCCTCCCAGCGCATGGCGTGGAGGTTCCTCGCGACCTGCTTGCCGATCTCGTCGTTGAAGGCGGCCTTGGTGCCGCTCGCGTCGACGACGTCGCCGCCGAGGCTGTACATCTGGGCGGTGAAGTGCCAGCCGCCGGTGTTGCCGGCGCTGTACTCGCCGAAGCCGGCGACGCCGTTGCCGAGGCCCGCGATCTTCTTGGCGGCGGCGCGGACCTCGTCCCAGGTGCGCGGCGGGGCGTCGGGGTCGAGTCCGGCGTCCTTGAAGAGCTTGCGGTTGATGAGCAGGCCCATCGTGTAGTTGCTGGTGGGCAGGCCGTAGAGCTTGCCGTCGTGCCGGAGGGAGTCGAGGACGGTGGGGTCGATGTCCTTGAGGAGCGGGACGGACGTGGGGTTGACGTAGGCGCTGATGTCGGCGGCGCCGTCCTCGGCGAGGACCTGCGGCAGGTCGGTGAAGTAGGTGTAGAAGACGTCCGGCTGGGACTTGGCCTTGAGCATGGCGGTGAAGCGCGGGGGCTCCAGGCACTGGCCGGGGGTGGAGCGGCCCTCGATGGTGACGTTCGGGTAGGTCTTGTTGAAGGCGGCGACGTCCTCCTTCCACTCCTTGAGCTCGGCCGCCTTCGCCGCGGGCGGCATGCAGTCGATGGTGAGCGTCACCTTCGTCTGGGGGTCGAGCGGGGTGGTGGGGTCGGCGGAGCCGCTCCGCTCGGCCCCGTCGCCGGCGCCGTCGTCGCTGCTGCTGCTGGTGCCGCAGGCGGCGAGCGCGGTCAGCGCGAGGGCGGAGACGAGGGCGACCGCGGCCGGTCTGCGGGTACGGCGGAGCCGGGCACTTCTCATGGGTGGTCCCCTTCGGGCATGGGCGGGAGGTGGCCCCGGCGGTGATGTGTGGGCGGGGCGCGGCACACTCAACCACCCCCGACAAGTGAACGCAAGATATCGCGCTGATTTCGTAAATGCTCGACAGTGAAGCGCAACCCTGCATGCGTGCGAGGCCGGTGCAAACCGCGTGAAACGGTTCGCACCGGCCTCTCCGGAGCCCGTACGGCTACGGTTCGACGTGGATCCTGAAGGTGCTGGTGGTGTTGCGGACGTCGACGGCGTTGCCGCTCGTCCGCAGGCCGTTGAAGGTCACCTCGCCCACGGCCGGCCCCTGGCCCGCCTCCGGCATCTCGTTGGCCCACAGGCCGAAGCCGGACTTCGCGTCGTAGGCGTCACCGGACTTGCGCGCCCCGGTGATCGACACGTCCGTGAAGACCGTGTCCTTGATGGGGAACTGCGGTTGCCCGCCCACGTAGTTCGTCTGGAACATCACCCCGCTGTAGGTGGGGTCGACGATGTCGACGTGGTTCACCCGGATCCCCTGGAAGACCTTCGAGGCGGAGAAGACCCAGATGCCGGGGAAGGTCTGGGAGCCCCAGAAATGGCCGCCGGCCCGGACGATCGAGATGTTCTCGAAGGTCGTCGGTCCGGTTCCGAATCCGTTCATCGGATAGCCGAAGTCCAGCGAGGAGATGGTGATCCCCGAGTAGACCAGGGTGTCGGCGATGCGGATGTTGCGGAAGGTGTTGTCGTAACCGCCGTAGACGGCCACGCCGGCCGCCCGCCAGGTGAGCGTGCTGGTCAGGTTCTCGTAGACGTTGTTCTTCATGTCCGCGCCGCCCGCGTCGATCGCGGAGAAGAGCGCGAAGCTGTCGTCGCCGGTGGCCCGGGCGTCGTTGTTGCTGACCAGGTTGTCCGTCGACCCGTTGGTCATGTTGATCCCGTCGGCGAACAGGTTCCGGATCCGGGAGTTCCTGATCGTGATCCGGTCGGTGTTGGCGCCCCAGTAGAGGCACACCATGTGCTCGTTCCAGACGTCGTCGATGACGATGCCCGACACGTTCGCGAAGTCGAAGACCTTGCCGGGGCCGTCGATCCGCGAGGTGTAGTTGCCGAAGTAGGCGAAGCCCTTGAAGAGCGAGCCCTTCGCGGCGGCCTCGGCCCGGAAGCCGACGTCGGTGTTGTCCTGCGTCGCGGGGGCGTGGAACCTCGTGTACCAGGGCCCGGCGCCGACCACCTTCACGGCCTTGCCGTACACCTGGAACTTGCTCTCCGTCCGGTAGTCGCCGGGCGGCAGGTAGACGCCCACCAGGGTGCCCGTGGTGTCCGTCCGGACGCGGTCCAGGGCGTTCTGGACGTCCTGGTGCCCGAAGCCCGCCGGGACCGCGTACGCGGCCGGGTCCGGGTTCGCCACCGGCGCGACCTGCTCCAGGTCGACGAAGTCGATCGCGTACGTGGAGGTGTTCGCCGCGTCCTTCTGGAGCCGGATCCGGCTGCCGGCCGGCACGGTCTCGCCCAGCATCAGCTGGGCCTCGTCGTAGATGTGCCGGGGGCCGCCCGCGCCCGGGGAGTTGCCGGGGGCGGTCTCGGAGCCGTACAGCCAGGCGTACTTGGAGGTCAGCGGCAGCGCCTTCTTGAAGACCCCGTCGACGTAGACGTCGATCGTCGAGTCGATCCCGCCGCCGCCCGGGGCGTCGGGGATCGAGAAGCGGGTGACCAGGGTGTTCGTCGCGGCGCGGGTGGTGAACTCGACGTACTCGCCGGTGGCGTCGAGGGTGACGGCCCTGCGGCCGGACGCCTCGCCCGCGGGGTCGCCGACCGTGCGGTTGGGACCGACGACGGTCGCGCCGCCGCCGGTGACGGCGTCCTCCGCCTCGTAGGTGTCGTACGGCATGTTCGCCCCGCGCCCGACGAACAGCGGCTGGGTGGCGGTGTTGTTGCCGCGCTTGACCGGCAGTTCGTTGCCGTCGTCGGCGAGGACCGTGCGGACGGTGTACGAGCCGTCGGCGGCCGTCCAGGGGCCCAGGCTCACCTCCGCCCGCGCCCCGGCGGCCAGCGCGCCGCCGTAGGAGCCGGTGAGGGTCTTCACGGTGCCGCCCTGCTCGTTCAGGACGGTGAGCGTGACCCCGTGGGTGCCGGCGGTGGTGGCCACCGTGCCCTGGTTGCGCACCACGGCCCTGAAGGTGACGGCGTCGCCCGCGGAGGGGCTGGACGGCGAGGTGGCGAGGGAGTCGACCACCGGGTCGGAGCTCTCCACCGGCTTCACCACGAGCGGCGTGGGGCTGGTGTAGGTGTTGTCCGTCTCGTTCTGCTCGACGACCGCCTCCGCCTCGTCGGCGACGGCGCTCAGCTCGTACGAGCCGGCCTCGCGGGCCCCGATCGAGGCCGTGACGGTGGTCTGGGCCCCCGCGGCGAGCGGGCCGACCGCCGCGGTGGCGACCTTCGTGCCGCCGAGGCGGACGGCGAGGCTGCTGGCCGGGGCGGCGGCGGTGCCGTCGTTGCGGACGGTGGCGGAGACCGTGACCGGGTCGGACTCGACGGGCGCGGCAGGTGCGGCGGTCAGGCCGGTGACCCTGAGGTCCGGGTTGGGCGCCGGGACGCCGATCACCTGGAACTCGGCGATCTGGCCGGCCGGGGCGCCGGTGTTGGCGGTGATCCGGAGCTGCACGTCGGCGGTCCGGGCCGCGACCGGGAGGGTGACCTGGTTGCCGGTGCCGGGGTCGAAGGAGTAGCTCTTCGCGGCGACCAGGCCGGTGAAGCCGGTGGCGTCCTGGGCGCGGCCGAGGACCTCGATCGTCTGGGAGCGGGCGCCCCAGGAGGCGTCGGGGCTGAGCTTCAGGACGAGCCGGTCGACGTCGGCGTTCGCCCCCAGCCTCACGGTGAGGGTGTTCGGGTAGGCGCCGCCCGCGCCCTCCCAGTAGGTGGCCGTGCTGTTGTCGTTGGCGTGGGCGGCGACGAAGGTGTGGACGGTGGAGGAGGCGCTGATGGCCTTGCCGACGGCGAGGTTGGAACCGGTGCCGCCGGAGCCGTTGCGGGTGACGGCGCCGCTGTCGGCGGACCGGTTGCCGGCGGCGTCCCTGGCGCGGACGCGGTAGGTGACGGTGCTGGTGGTCGGCTGGGTGTCGGTGTAGGTGGTGGCGGTCCCGGCGACGGTGGCGCGCAGCGTCCCGTTCGCGTAGACCTCGTAGCCGGTGACGCCCGTGTCGTCGGTGGAAGCCGTCCAGGTGAGGCGGATCTGGCCGGGGCCCGGTTCGGTGTACGCCAGGTTCGCGGGGATCGTCGGGGCCTGGGTGTCGCCGGTGGCCCCGGGCCGGGTGACCGGGGCGGAGTCGGCGGACTGGTTGCCGGCCGCGTCACGGGCCCTGACCTTGTAGGTCACCGTCCGGTCGGCCGGGCGGGTGTCGGTGTAGGTGGTGACATCGCCCGCGACGCTGGTGAGGAGGGTGCCGTCGGCGTAGACGTCGTACGCGGTGACGGCCGTGTCGTCGGTGGAGGCGGTCCAGGTGAGGCGGATCTGCCCGGCGCCCGGCTCGGTGTACGCCAGGTTCGCGGGGGCGGTCGGCGCCCGGGTGTCGCCGGTCGCCGGTCCGTAGACCTCCAGTTCGGAGAGCTGGGCGGCGTTCTGCACGCTGTTGGCGGTGAAGACGACGCGGACGTACCGGGTGGTGGTGGAGCCGAAGGTGACGGTGGCGCTGCGGCCGCCGGCCGCGTCGAAGGCGTACGCCTGGGCGGTGGTCAGGTCGGTGAAGGCCGTGCCGTCCGTGCTGCCCTGGATCTTCAGGGTCTGGCTGCGGTCCTCCCAGCCGTCGGGCAGCCGGAGCACGACCCGGTCGACGCGCAGGGCGGCGCCGAGGTCGGCCTGGATCCACTGCGGGAAGGCGCCGCCGGCGCTCTCCCAGTAGGTGGCGCGGTTGCCGTCGTTCGCCCGGGCGGGGACGTAGGTCTGGGTCTGGCTGCCGGCGGTGAGGGTCTTGCCCGCCGCGAGGTTCGGGGAGGTGCCGTCGGCGGCGTGCACCTCCAGTTCCGACAGCTGGGCGGCCTGCCAGCCGGTGTTGGCGGTGATGTCGACGCGCACGAAGCGGGTCTGGGCGGCCGGGAAGGCGATGGTGACGGTGTTGCCGGCGCCGGGGGTGAAGGCGTAGGTCGCCGAGGACTTGAGGGTGGTGAAGCTCGTGCCGTCGGCGCTGCCCTGGACGGAGAGGGTCTGGTTCCGGCCCTCCCAGCCGGCCGGGAGCTTCAGCACCACCTCGTCGACGCGGGTGGCGCTGCCCAGGTCGGCCTGGACCCATTGGGGGAAGGCCGGGCCCGCGCTCTGCCAGTACGAGTCCTGTCGGCCGTCGGTGACGTTCCCGGCGCCGTACTCGGTGTGCGCGCTGCTCGCGGCGGCGGCGTCGTCCAGGGCGACGTTCGGGCCTCCGGCGGCCTCGGCGGTCATCAGGGGACCGCCCAGCGCCAGGAGGCTCGTCGCGACCGCGGCGCTCAGGCACCGTGATCTCCAGTTGCGGATGGTCATCGCTCCTCGTTCTCTGCATGGGGGCATGTCCAGATTTCGCGCTCGAATGTTGATTCTTTGCGCGGGACGCTCAGAGAGTTCCAGAGGATCGTGGGGTCGTCTACCGCTCGGACAGGGCGAGTTGAGGAGGCGTCAGGGCCGTGCGCGGGCATGCCGAAGCGGCGGTCCGCGGGGTGCGGACCGCCGTTCCGGCGGGGTGGGTCAGCCCCGGTTCACCGTGAACTGGGAGCCGGGTTCGATCAGGACGTCTCCCTCGGCCGTGTGGGCGAAGGTGACCCCGGTCAGGGTCGCGCTGCCACGGGCACCGCCCATGGCGAGCACCCCGGAGCCGTTGACCGTGCCGTCGATGCGGACGTTGCTGATCCGCACGTCGGGCATGGCGCCGCCGCCCGTCTTGAACTGGATGGCGTCATAGGTCGAGTCGAGGATCTCGGTGTCCCGGATGGTGACGCCCGGGATGTCGGGGCCCTGGGCGAAGAGGGTGATGGCGCCGAACTCCTGGTCCTCGTTCCAGAAGGCGCCGCCGGTGCGGTGCAGGGCGTTGTTCGCGATCAGCGTCTGCCCGGAGAAGGGCAGCGGGTCGTGGTCGGTGGCCAGCATGATCCCCGGGTAGTTCATGGTGTCGGAGACCACGTTGTTCTCGATGGTGTTGCCGTACCCGCCGTAGACCGCGATGCCGTTGGCCCGCCACGGGAGCTGGACCGTGTTGTTGCGGAAGTGGTTGTCGTGGCCGACGTCCACCGAGGTGTCCTTCACGTACTTGCTGGCCCAGACGGCGAGGGCGTCGTCGCCGGTGTTGCGGAAGGAGGAGTCGTACACGGTGGAGTTGCGGGTGCCGTTGGCGAAGTTGATGCCGTCGGCGTAGGTGTTGCGGATCCGCATGCCGCTGAACTCCAGGCCGTCGCCCGGCCCCCACAGCTCGGGGATGTTGGAGTAGTCGCGGCCCACCCAGACGCCGACGTTGGCGTGCTCGATCCAGACGTTGCGGATCTTCGTGCCCTTGCCGAAGCGGCCGTTGAGGCCGACGCCGCCCTCGGCGTTGCCGTCGCCGCCGCGGATGGTGCCGGAGCCGAAGACGGCGATGTCCGAGATCTGCGTGTTGGCGTCGATGTCGAAGCCGAAGTTGCCCTCGTGGGGGTGGTTGATGCCGTTCGCGAGGTGCGGCGGGGTCAGCGTGTAGAGCTGGGAGTGCCACATGCCGGCGCCCCGGATCGTGACGTCGCGGATGCCGACCTGGTTGTACTGCCCCCGGTCCAGCGGGTCGTCGGTGAGGATCTTCCGCTCCTGGCGCCACTGTCCTGCCGGGATCCAGACGCAGCCGATCTCGCCCTTCTGGTCGGCGGTGACGGCCCGCTGGATCGCGTCGGTGTCGTCGAGTCCGTCGTTCGGCACCGCGCCGTACTCGGTGATGGAGACGCAGCCGGCCGGCTGCTGGGCGGGCGGGGCGACCTGCTCCAGGTCGATCAGGTCGAGGACGTAGAAGGCGGCGGTGTCGCCCGCGTCCCGCTGGAGCCGGAAGCGGGTGCCCGGCGGGTAGGACCGGGAGAGCAGCGCGTGCGACTCGTCGAAGAGCCTGCGGGCGTCGCCGCCGGGCCGGTTGGTCAGCCCCTCCGGGTCGTCGGTGGTGCCGTACAGCCAGGAGTGCTTGGAGGAGAGGGTCAGCTTCCGCACGAAGACGTCGTCGGCGTAGAGGCTGAGGGTGTGCTCCGCTCCCCCGCCGGCCGCCGCGTCGGGGACGGAGTTGCGGACGGTGAGGGCGTTGGCCTGGTTGACCGAGGTGAACTCGACGTACTGCCCGCTCGCGTCGAGCCGGACCGACTTCCGGCCGGAGGACTCGGTGGCGAAGTTGGTGTGGCCGAAGGTGCGCAGCCGGTCGGCGGTGAGCAGGGTGCCCTGGTAGCGGGCGTCCTCCGCCTCGTACTCGGTGTAGGGGACGGCGGCACCGCGCCCCACGACCAGCGAGCGGGTGTGGACGTTGTTGGACTCGTCGGTCTCGGCGAGGGTGCCGGTGGCGTCGGCGGTGGCGGTCAGGGTGACGCCGCCGCTGGTGGCGGTCCAGGTGCCGGCGACGGCGACGGTCACGGTCTGGCCGGCGGCGACGGCGCCGGTGGTGCCGTTCAGGGTGGTGGTGCCGGCGGTGAGCCGCGTGACGGTGCCGGCCGGCACGGCGGTGGTGCCGCGGTTGTGGACGGCGACGGTGAAGGAGACGGGCGTACCGACGGCCGGGGCCGAGGGGCTGGCGGTGATGCCGGTGACCATCAAGTCGGGGCCGGGGCTCTGACCGACGGTCAGCTTCGCGGCGGCGGTGCGGCTGTTGTTGGTGTCGTCGAGCTCCGGCACCGTGTTCGCCGGGTCCACGACGGCCGAGACGGTGTACGCGCCGACGGGCCGGCGGCCCACGGGGACGTCGACCGTGACGGAGGCCCCGGCCGGGAGGGAGGCGGCCTGGGCGGTGCCCGCGACGGCGCCCTCGACGCCGACCCGGACGGCGGAGGCGGGCGCGGCGGCCGTGCCGGAGTTGCGGACGGTGGCCCGGACGGTGACCTCGTCGGTCTCGCTGGGGGCGGCGGGGGTCCAGGTGAGGTCGGTGACGACGAGGTCGGGGGCGGGGGCGGCGGTGCCGAGGACCTGGAGTTCGGCGACCTGGGCGCCGGGGGCTCCGGTGTTGGCGTGGAAGACGAGCCGGACGTCGGCGAAGCGGCCGGTGACCGGGACGGTCACGGTGTTCTGCCCGGCGGACGGGCTGAAGGCGTGGTCGGCGCGCGGCTTGAGCGCGGTGAAGGCGGTGGCGCCGGCGGGGCGGCCCTGGATCTCGAAGGACTGGGTGCGCGGGCCCCACGCCTGGTCGGGGTTGAGCTTGACCACGACACCGGCGAGCTCGGCGTCCGCGCCGAGCTTCACGGTGAGGCTCGCGGGGAAGCCGGCCGACTCCCAGTAGGTGGCGGTGGAGCCGTCGTTGGCGTTCGCCGCCTGGTAGTTCTGGGTGACCGAGGTGGCCTCGATCGCCTTGCCCCGGGCGAGGTCGGTGCCGCCGACGGGGGGTTCGGTGGTGCCGGGTTCGCCGTAGACCTCGACGGCGGAGAGCTGGGCGGCGTTCCAGCCGGTGTTGGCGGTGATCTGGACGCGGACGTGGCGGACCTGGGCGCCGTTCAGGTCGAGGGTGAGCGCGTTGGCGGCGGCCGGGTCGAAGCGGCGGGCCTGGGAGCCGGCGAGGGTGGTGAAGGCGCTGCCGTCCGTGGAGCCGAGGACGGCGAGGGTCTCGTCGCGGGCCTGCCAGCCGGTGGGGAGCTTCAGGACGACCCGGTCGACGCGGACGGCGGCGCCGAGGTCGACCTGGGCCCACTGTGGGAAGGCGCCGGCCGGGCCCTCCCAGTAGCTGGCCTGGCTGCCGTCGGTGAGGTTGCCCGCCGGGTAGGCGCCGTGGGCGCCGGACGCGGTGGCGGGTCTGCCGAGGGCGAGGTCGGGGGCCGCCTCCGGGGCGGCGTGGGCGGAGGCGGGCAGCAGCCCGAGGGCGACCAGGGCGGCGATCAGCAGGCCGATCGTGAGCCGTAGGCCGTGGCGCAGGGGTTTCATGGGGGGCCTCTCCGTGAGCCTGACGCGTGACTCGCAGTGTTTTGAGTGATTCAGTCAAAGTTTTGCGGTCGTTGCGGCCACAGGTTTCCCCCGGATGACGTCCTTGTCAACGGAAAGCGCAGAGAAACGACGAAGGCACCGGTCCTCCCCGCCGTGGGGCGGGGGAGGAACCGGTGCCTGAGGGGAGGAAGCGGTACGGACTCCGCTACGCGCGGGCCGCCGGCGGTGCGGTCGAGCCGCGCACCACGAGCTCGGGTTCGAAGAGCAGTTCGCCGGGGTGGGAGTGGACGCCCTGGATCTGGGCGCAGAGCAGCTCGACGGCGGCCCGGCCCATGGCCTCGATGGGCTGGCGGACCGTGGAGAGCGGCGGCTCGGTGCAGTTCATGAACGCCGAGTCGTCGAAGCCGACGACCGAGACGTCGCCGGGGACGGAGAGTCCGCGGCGGCGGGCGGCCCGGATGGCGCCGAGGGCGAGGGGGTCGCTGGCGCAGACGATGCCGGTGACGCCCTGTTCGAGCAGCCGGTTCGCGGCGGCCTGGCCGCCTTCGAGGGAGAAGATCGAGCGGACGACGTGCTCGTCGGCGAGCGGGACGCCGGCCGCCTCGGCGGCGGCCCGCGCGGCCTGGAGCTTGCGGCGGGAGGGCACGTGGTCGGCGGGGCCGAGGAGCAGTCCGATCCGCTCGTGGCCGAGGGAGGCGAGGTGCCGCCACGCCTGCTCGACGGCGACGGCGTCGTCGCAGGAGACGCAGGGGAAGTCCAGACCCTCGATGGAGGCGTTGATGAGGACGACCGGGATGTTGCGCTCGGCGAGCTGGTGGTAATGGTCGTGGGGGGCGTCGGCCTGCGCGAAGAGCCCGCCCGCGAAGACCACGCCGGAGACCTGCTGCTGGAGGAGGAGGTCCACGTAGTCGGCCTCGGAGACGCCGCCCTTGGTCTGGGTGCAGAGCACGGGGGTGAGGCCCTGCTGGGCGAGCGCCCCGCCGATGACCTCGGCGAAGGCGGGGAAGATGGGGTTCTGGAGCTCGGGCAGGACGAGGCCGACGAGCCGGGCGCGCTCGCCCCTGAGCTGGGTGGGGCGCTCGTAGCCGAGGACGTCCAGGGCGGTGAGCACGGACTGCCGGGTCGCCTCGGAGACCCCCGGCTTGCCGTTGAGGACCCGGCTGACCGTGGCCTCGCTGACCCCCACCTTCTTCGCCACCTGAGCAAGTCGTCGCGTCATGCGCGCAAGACTAGCGCAAGGATCGCAAGAGATTGACGTTTCCTTGCGGTCCCTACGCAAACAGAGCGACCGCCGGGGTGCGGAGGAGGAAGGGGCGATCGCTGGGGCGCGAAGGAGGAAGGAGAGTGAGCACCCGGAGGGCCGGAAGGGACACGGATGGGTAACGGACGGGCCTGACGGGACCCGACACCTTGTCAGTGCAATTTCACATTACTATGTTACGGGTCACATTCCGGCCGCTCTGGCTGTCCGACCGCTCTTCCGCCCTCCTCGGAGTGACCCCATGAACAAGCGCACCCGCACCCTGGCCACCGCCCTGGTGTCGACCCTGTCCCTCGCCCTCACGGCCTGCTCCACCGGCCCGTCCGGCGAGGGGTCCCGCGGACCGGAGCGGAAGAACCCCGCCGCGGCCAACGCCGGCGCGGTCCTCGGCGGCACCCCGCAGAAGGGCGGCACCCTCACCGTCCTGTCCAACCAGGACTTCACCCATCTCGACCCGGCCCGCAACTGGGTCATGCCCGACATGGACTTCGGCACCCGGCTGCTCTACCGCACCCTCGTCACCTACAAGGCGGGCCCCGGCGCCGAGGGCAGCGAGCTGGTCCCCGACCTCGCCGAGGACCTGGGCACCCCCTCGAACGGCGCCAAGACCTGGACCTTCCGCCTCAAGGCGGGCCTGAAGTACGAGGACGGCACCCCGATCACCGCCCAGGACATCAAGCACAACGTCGAGCGGTCCTTCTCACCCGACCTGCCCGGCGGCCCCGACTACGCGGCCCGCTACCTCGTCGGCGGCAAGGGCTACCAGGGCCCCGGCCAGGGCAAGCACCTCGACTCGATCAGGACCCCGGACGCCCGCACGATCGTCTTCGAACTGCACACGCCCTTCGCCGAGTTCCCCTTCGCCGCCACCCTGCCCACCTTCGCGCCGGTGCCGCCGAAGCAGGACAAGGGCCCCCAGTACGACAGCCGCCCCTTCTCCTCGGGGCCGTACAAGATCGAGTCGTACGCCCGCGACAAGCAGATGGTCCTGGTCCGCAACACCCACTGGGACCCGAAGAGCGACACCGTCCGCAAGGCGTACCCGGACCGGATCGTCGTCACCATGGGCCTCAAGGGCACCCAGATCGACGACCGGCTCATCGCCTCCTCCGGCGGCGACGCCTCCGCCGTCTCCTGGGCCCAGCTGCGCCCGGAGTCCATTTCGAAGGTCCTCACCAAGGCCGACGTCAAGGCCCGGCTGCTCGCCGAGTCCAGCAGCTGCACCGAGATGCTCCAGATGCACACCGGCCGCGCCCCCTTCACCGACCTGAAGGTCCGCCAGGCCGTGCAGTGGGCCCTCGACCGGGAGGCGATCGTCACCGCCGCCGGCGGCCCGGCCGTCACCGACGCCTCCAGCGCCGCCATGCCCGGCTCCCTCTTCACCGGCGGCAAGCAGCCCGACACCCTGGGGATCCCGCTCGCCGGCGACCCCGAGAAGGCCAGGAAGCTGCTCGAGGAGGCCGGGAAGCCCGACGGCTTCTCCACCGGCCTCACCGTCTCCACCGGCGACAAGGCCATCGGCGAGGCCATCCAGCAGTCGCTCGGCAAGGCCGGCATCGAGGTGACCATCGAGACCGTCGACCCGTCCGCCTTCTACGACACCATCGGCGACACCAGGAACCGCACCGACCTCGTCTACACCGGCTGGTGTCCCGACTACCCCTCCGGCTCCACCTTCCTCCCCTTCGTCTTCGACGCGCGCTTCATCAAGGAGAAGGGCAACACCGGCAACCAGTCCCTCTTCAAGGACGACGCCACCATGAAGCGGATGGACGAGATCGCCGCGATGTCCGACGGCGACGCGGCCAACAAGGCGTGGCAGGAGCTCGACGGACGGATCCTCGCCAAGGCCCCCGTCGCCCCCGCCGCCTCGAAGCGCCGCACCCTCCTCGTCGGCACCAACGTCGCCGGCGCCTACGGCCACACCTCCTGGGGCGGTCAGATCGACTACGCGACCGTCGGTCTCAAGGACCCGTCGAAGAGCGCGAACTGAAGGACGCCCCTCCCATGACCACGACCACCACCCCACCCCCGGTGCACGGGGGCGACGGGGCCTGGCGGGCGGTCCGGGCGGAACTCCGCCGCCGCACCTCCCTCAAGGTCTCCCTCGCCGTCGTCGTCCTCTTCGCCCTGATGACCGTCGCCGCCCCGCTGATCGGCGCGCTGGGCGGCTGGGGCCCCGAGGAGTTCGACAAGTCCGCCGTCGACCCCTACCTCGGCGGCCTGCCGATCGGGCCGCTCGGCGGGGTCTCCGCCGAGCACTGGCTCGGCGTCGAACCCATCACCGGCCGCGACCTGTTCGCCCGGGTCGTGCACGGCGCCCAGGTCTCGCTGCTGATCGCCTTCGCCGCCACCGCGATCGTCGTGGTGGCCGGGGTCGCCGCGGGCATCGCCGCCGGCTACTTCGGCGGCCGGGCCGACGCCGTCCTGTCCCGGCTGATGGACCTGACGATGTCCTTCCCCTCCCTCATCTTCATGATCGCGATGATGTCGGTGGCCCGGGACGCGAACCGGACCCTCCTGATGATCCTCGTCATCGGCCTCTTCGGCTGGCCCGGCGTCGCCCGGGTCGTCCGCGGCCAGACCCTCTCGCTCAAGCACCGCGAGTACGTCGACGCGGCCCGCGTCGGCGGCTCCGGCCCCTGGCGGATCCTCGCCCGCGACGTCCTCCCGGGCGTCGCCGGGCCCGTCATCGCGTACACCACGCTGATGGTCCCCGGCATGATCGCCACCGAGGCCGCCCTCAGCTACCTCGGCGTCGGCGTCCGGCCGCCCACCCCGTCCTGGGGCCAGATGATCGCGGAGAGCGTCGCCTACTACGACACGGACCCCATGTACTTCCTCGTCCCCAGCCTCTGCCTCTTCCTCACCGTGCTCGCGTTCACCCTCATCGGCGACGCCCTGCGCGACGTCCTCGACCCGCGAGGGGGCCGTACGTGATCCTCTACCTCGGCCGCCGGCTCCTCGGCGTGGCCGGCGTCCTCCTCGCCATCGCCGCCGTCACCTTCACCATCTTCTACGTGCTGCCCTCCGACCCGGCCGCCGCGGCCTGCGGCAAGGCGTGCAGCGACGAGCGCCTGGAGGCGATCCGCGCCCACATGGGCCTGGACGCCCCGCTGTGGCGCCAGTTCACCGACTTCGTCACCGGCATCTTCACCGGCCGCACCACGGGCACCGGCCAGTACGCCCTGCGCTGCGACTTCCCGTGCCTGGGCTACTCGTACGAGAACAGCGAGGGCGTCTGGGACCTGCTGGTGGACCGGCTGCCGGTCTCCGCCTCGCTCGCCGTCGGCGCGGCCGTGCTGTGGCTGGCCCTCGGCCTGACCGCCGGGGTGACGGCCGCGCTCCGCAAGGACACCCTGACCGACCGGGCCCTCATGGTCGGCGCGGTCGCCGCCGCCTCCCTGCCGGTGTACTTCACCTCGGTGCTGCTCATCTACGGGTTCATCCGGCTCACCGGCCTGCTGCCCTACCCGAGTTACGTGCCCTTCACCTCCGATCCGGCGTCCTGGGCCGCCAACCTGCTGCTGCCCTGGCTGGCGCTGGCCGTGCTCTACGCGGCCATGTACGCCCGGCAGAGCCGCGGCTCGATGATCGAGTCCATGGCGGAGCCGTACATCCGCACCGCCCGCGCCAAGGGCCTGCCGCGCCGCACGGTCGTCGTCAAGCACGGTCTGCGGGCCGGCATGACCCCGATCCTGACCGTCTTCGGCATGGACCTCGGCGGGCTCCTCGCCGGCGCCGTCATCACCGAGTCCCTCTTCGGACTGCCGGGCGTCGGACGGCTCTTCTACGGCGCGCTCACCACCGGCGACCAGCCCGTCATCCTCGGGGTGACGCTGCTCGCCGCCACCTTCATCGTCGTCGCCAACCTGGCCGTGGACCTGCTGTACGCCGTCGTCGACCCGCGAGTGAGGTACTGATGGCCGGCCCCGCCCCGCTCCTGTCCGTCCGGGACCTCGGCGTCACCTTCGCCACCCCGCGCGGCCCCGTCCGGGCCGTGGACTCCCTCTCCTTCGACGTGCCGCACGGCCGCACCCTCGGCATCGTCGGCGAGTCCGGCTCCGGCAAGTCCGTGACCTCGCTCGCCGTCATGGGCCTGCACACCGGCGCCGAGGTCACCGGCTCCGTCGCCCTCGACGGACGCGAACTCGTCGGCCTGCCCGACCGGGAGCTGAACCGGCTGCGCGGCCGGCGGATGGCGATGATCTTCCAGGACCCGCTGTCCAGCCTCCATCCCTACTACACCGTCGGCGAGCAGATCGCCGAGCACCACCGGGTCCACTTCGGCACCCGGCGGGCCGTCGCCCGCGCCCGCGCGGTCGAGGCGCTCGCCGAGGTCGGCATCCCGGAGCCGGGGCGCCGGGCCGGGGAGTACCCGCACCAGTTCTCCGGCGGCATGCGCCAGCGGGTCATGATCGCGATGGCGCTGGTCTGCGAACCGGACCTGCTCATCGCCGACGAGCCGACGACCGCGCTCGACGTCACCGTGCAGGCCCAGATCCTCGACCTGCTCGCCCGGCTCCAGCAGGAGCGCCGGCTCTCCGTCGTCATGATCACCCACGACCTGGGGGTGGTGGCCCGGGTCGCCCACGAGGTGCTGGTGATGTACGGCGGGCGGGCGGCCGAACAGGCCCCGGTGGAAGCCCTGTTCGCCTCCCCCGCGCATCCGTACACCCGCGGGCTGCTCGACTCGCTGCCCCGGCTCGACGACCCCGACGACGTGCCGCTGCGGGCCATCCCCGGCAGCCCGCCGTCCCTCCTCGACCCCGCGCCCGGCTGCGCCTTCGCCCCCCGCTGCGCCCGCGCGGCGGCCGGCACGGAGGAGGAACGCGCCCGGTGCGCGACCGAACGGCCGGCGCTCGGCGGGGCCGGGGGCCCGGAAGCCGCCGGGGGCGGGGGAGTCCCCGGGGCCCCTGGCGTCTCCGGCGCACCCGGGGTCCTCGGGGGCCACACCGCCGCCTGCCACTTCGCGGCCTTCCCGGCCGTCGCCGCGCACGAAGGGACGACCGCCCCGTGACCACGACGACCCTCCCCGACCCGGAGCCGGCTGCGCCGCTGCTGCGGGTGCGGGACCTCGCCATGACCTTCCCGGGGCGGCGCCGTTCGGCGCCGGTGCGGGCCGTCGACGGGGTCGGCTTCGACCTGGCGGCGGGCGAGACCCTCGGCCTGGTCGGCGAGTCCGGCTGCGGCAAGTCGACCACCGGCCGGATGATCGTCCGGCTCCTGGAGCCGACCGCGGGCTCCGTCGAGTACGACGGCCGGCCCATCGCCCACCTCTCGCAGCGTGCCCTCAAACCGCTCCGCCGCGAGATCCAGATGGTCTTCCAGGACCCGCACTCCTCCCTCAACCCCCGGCAGACGGTGGCCCGGATCATCGCCGATCCGCTGCTGGTGCAGGGGAGTTCGGCGGCCGAGGCGCGCAAGCGGGCGGTGGAGCTGATGGAGCTGGTCGGGCTGATCCCCGAGCACGCCGACCGCAGGCCGCACGAGTTCTCCGGCGGGCAGGCGCAGCGCATCGGCATCGCCAGGGCGCTCGCGACCGGGCCGCGGCTGGTCGTCGCCGACGAGCCGGTCTCCGCGCTCGACGTCTCCGTGCAGGCGCAGATCGTCAACCTGATGGAGCGGCTCCAGGCGGAACTCGGCCTGGCCTACCTGTTCATCGCCCACGACCTGTCGGTGGTGAAGCGGGTCTGCGACCGGGTCGCGGTGATGTACCTCGGGCGGATCGTCGAGATCGGCGCCAAGGACCGGGTGTACGGGACCCCCGCCCACCCCTACACCCGAGCGCTGCTCTCCGCCGTGCCGCTGCCCGACCCGGCGGCGGAACGGGCCCGCGAGCGCATCACACTCCTCGGCGACCCGCCGAGCCCGGCCGCTCCCCCGCCGGGCTGCACCTTCCATCCGCGCTGCCCGAAGGCGCAGGCGGTCTGCCGCGCCGAGGCGCCGGTCCTGCGTCCGCTCGCGGCGGGCGAACCCCGGGAGGTGGCCTGCCACTTCCCGGAACAGGACTGACGGCCCCTCCGGCGCCGGCCCCCGGGGAGCGGGGGCGACGCCCGGACCGGCACGGGGGCTCGTGCGCATGCACGAGCCCCCTTCCCCTGTGAGCTGCGTCACGCGTTAAGAATCGTTTAAGGAGTCAGGTCGCGAACGCCCCTTTTTCCGCCCCCTCGTCCACAGTTGACGCTCTCTTTGACCGGCGATCAAAATCTCCGTGGATTCGCCACTCCGCCACGGCTTCTCCGCATCCCGCACGGTTTCCCCTCCCCTGGAGCCCTCGATGCGCCACCGGACCGTCCCGCCCCCAGCGGTCACCCCTCCCCCTCACCCCGTCTTCGGCCAGGTCGCCACCAGCGGGCACGGGGGCCCGGAGGCACGGGAGCAGGACCTCGCGCTCTTCGACCGCACCCAGCCGCCGTCCGCCGTGCCCGCGGCCCCCCGGCGGGGCGGCCGGCACGCGCCCGCGCGGCGGCGCGCCTTCCCCCTCCCGTCGCTGCTCGTGGGAGTGCTGGTCGCCGGGATCGGCGCGGCCCTCCCGGTCTACCTCGCGGCCCGGCCGGACGCGCCCGGTCCCGCCGATCCCACCGTCTCGATGCCGGACCTGCCCCTGCCGCCCCCGCCGGGCCCCGCACCCGACCCGGCGGACACGGCCGGGCCGACCCCCGCGCCGACCCGTACGCCCCCGACCCGCCCGGCCCCGCCCCGTACGACTCCCCCTCCGGCGACCCGGACGGCGACCGCGCCGCCGGTCCGCACGACGGCCCCGGCCGCGCCGGCGAGCAGCGCGCCCCCGCAGGCTCCCCCGCCGACGCGCTCCGTGCCGCACACCCCCGCCGCCCCGCCCGTCTCCCCTCCGGTCACGGACCCGGGGCCTCCCCTGCCGTCCGCCGGCCCGGAGGACGGACCCGGCCTCGGCAGCAGCGGGCCCGTCGTCGTGGAGGTCCAGGCCGCGCTCCGGCGGGCCGGGCTGTACGGGGGTCCGCTCGACGGCGTCTTCGGCACGGAGGTGCAGGAGGCAGTGATCCAGTTCCAGTGGTCCCGGGGCATCTTCGAGCGGCCGGGCGTGTGCGGCCCGCGGACGCTGGCCGCGCTGCTCGGGACCGCCCCCTGAGCCCCCGGGGTCAGATGTCCTGGACGCGGCGGAAGGGGCGCTCCGCCTCCAGGGCGAACGCGGCCTCCAGGAGGGTGCGTTCGGCGCCGGGGCGGCCGGAGAGGAGGACGCCGACCGGCAGGCCGTCGGGGGTGGTGCGGGCGCTGGGGAGCGAGATCGACGGGGTGCCCACCACGTTGTCGACCGGGGTGTAGGCGACGTACGCGAGGATCCGCTCGACCAGCACCGGATAGGGGACGGCCGGGCTGAGGCGGCCGATGGGGGGCGTGGTGTGGGCGAGGACCGGGGTGAGGACGAGGTCGAGGCCCCGGAAGGCCGCCGCGTACGCCTCCCGGGTCCGCCGCAGCCGCCGCAGCACGCCCGGCGTGTCCCGCCAGCGCTTCACGTACTCCTCGCGCAGTCCCCGGCTGAGGCCGTCCATGCGGTGCCGGTCGAAGCCCTCGCCGAGGGTGCGGCCGGTGGCGCCGAGGAGGAAGGAGAGCATGCCCCAGTACGTGAGGAAGTCCTCCGTGAAGCGGGGGTCGAGGTCCATCCCGACGGGAGTGACGTCGTGGCCGAGGCCCCGGAGGACGGCGGCGGTGTCGGTGACGGCGGCGCGGGTGTCGTCGTCGCAGCGGACGCCGTTCGGCGAGTCCAGCAGGAAGCCGATGCGCAGCCTGCGGTCCGAGGGGCCCTCCACCAGGCCGACCGGGGGGAGCTTCGGGTTGCGCCGGTAGCGTTCGGCGGCGGCGAGGAAGGCGGCGGAGTCCCGGACGGTGCGGGTGACGACGCCGTCGGCGACGAGGTCGACGGGCAGGCGCCGGCTCTGGTCGTTGCCGACGACCCGGCCCCGGGTGGGCTTGAGGCCGACGAGTCCGCAGCAGGCGGCGGGGATGCGGATGGAGCCGCCGCCGTCGTTGGCGTGGGCGAGGGGGACGGCCCCGGCGGCGACGAGCGCGGCGGCGCCGCCGGAGGAGCCGCCCGCCGAGTGGCCGGTGTGCCACGGGTTGCGGACCGGCTCGGCGTCCTCGTACTCGGTGGCCGGGCTGAAGCCGAACTCGGGCAACCGGGTCTTGCCGAGGACGGTGACGCCGGTGCTGAGGAACTGCCGGACGAAGGGCGCGTGCCGGCGGGCCGGGCGCGGGGTGAAGGCGGCGCTGCCGTGGCCGGTGGGCAGGCCCGCGTAGTCGGTGTTGTCCTTGATCAGGGTGGGGACGCCCGCGAAGACCCCGCCGGTGCCGCCGCGCAGTTCCGGCGGGTCCAGCGGGACCTGCACCGCGTTGAGCTCCGCGACCGCCCGCAGCCGGGCGACCGCGTCCCTGGCGGCCTCGCCGGGGCTCACCTCGCGCCGCCGGATCGCCTCCGCGAGCCCGACGGCGTCGTGCTCCCCGAGGGAGTCGTCCCGGAAGGCGTGCACCGTGTTCCGCTTCTCGTCGCTCACCGCTGCCTCAGCCCCCGGGGTCGTGGATGGATGCCGCCATCATGACGTACCCACGGGTAACACGCGAGGGCGGGGCGGCCGCCGCGCGGGCCCAACGCCCCGGGAGCCGCCCGGCGTTGCCGCGGAGCCCCAGCCCCTCCCGGCCGGCCGAACCCTTCCGGCCCGCCGAGCCCTTCCGGTGCGCCGCCGCACATGACATCCCCTGGCGCCCCATGACACCCCCCTGGCGCCATCCGACACCACTCGACGCCACCATTGGCGCCATTTGACGCCATTCGGCGCCGTGTGGCGTCACTTGGGGTTGCACATGGCGCTATAAAGGTGCCATGATGACGTCATGGACCTCACCCCGTATGTCGACAGCCTCCGCCGCGAACTCGCGGTGGCCGCCGAAGCCGGTGGCGACGAAGCCCGCGAGCTGGCCGAGCGACTGACCGCCCCCCTGGAGTCGGCGGCCCGCCTCACCATGCTCCACGTGCTCTCCGCCGCCACCGACGAGATCACCCGGGAGATCGCCCCCGGTTCGGTCGACGTACGGCTCCGCGGTCTCGACCCGGACTTCGTGGTGACGCGGCCGCCCGCCGACAGCGGCGCCCCCGCCGAACCCGCGGAGCCCGCCGGGCCGTTCGCCGCGCCGGCCGTCCCCGAGGGGGACGAGGGCGCCGTCGCCCGCGTGAACCTGCGCCTGCCGGCCCACCTCAAGGCACGGGCCGAGGAGGCCGCGAGCCGCGAGGGCCTGTCGGTCAACGCCTGGCTGGTACGGGCCGTGTCGGCGGCGGTCGACGGCGGTGGCGCCCGGCCGCGCCCGGCCGAGAAGCCCCGGACCATCGGCCAGAGCATCACCGGCTGGGTGCGCTAGCCCGCCCCGCCGGTCCGTCGCCCCACCCGCACCACTCCACCCACACCACGTCCCACCAGCAGGGACGCCCCAGAGACCCAAGAGGACGGGACAGCCATGCCTTCTTACGACACTCCCGCACCGATCTCGGCCACGGCGCGCGTGGAAGCCGGTTCCATCCAGTTCATCGCCGGCGACCGCACGGACACGGTCGTCCAGGTGGTGCCGCGCAACCCGAAGAAGGACCTGGACGTGCGGGCGGCCGACCAGACCGAGGTCTCCTGCGTGAACGGCGTCCTGACCGTCCGGACCCCGAAGTCGAACCTCTTCGGCCGCACCGGCGTCGTCGACGTGACGGTCGAGCTGCCGGCGGACTCCCGGATCGAGCTGACCGGCGCCTGGACCCAGGTCCTCGGCGAGGGCCGGTTCGGCGAGGTCCGCGTGAAGACCTCGTCCGGCGACGTCCGCCTCGACGCCACCGGCCCGCTGCACCTGACCGCCTCGCACGGCTCGATCAGCGTCGACCGCGTCGACGGACCGGCCGAGATCACCACCAGCTCCGGCAGCGTGCGCGTCGGCCTGGTCGACGGCCCCGCCGTCCTGAAGAACTCGCACGGCACCACCACCGTCGGCGCCGTCACCGGCGAGCTGCGGGTCAGCGGCGCCCACGGCGACATCACGGTCGACCGCGCCGAGGACTCGGTCACCGCCACCACCGCGCACGGCACCGTGCGCATCGGCGAGGTCGTCCGCGGCACCGTCCAGCTGGAGACGAGCTACGGCGCCATCGAGGTCGGCGTCCGGGAGGGCACGGCCGCGTGGCTCGACGCCGTCTCCGGCTCCGGCCAGGTGCGCAACGGCCTCACCGCGTCCGGCGCCCCGGAGGAGAGCGAGGAGACCGTCAAGGTCCGCGCCCGCACCCGCCACGGCAACATCGACATCCGCCGCGCCCGGGCCTGACCCCTCTCTCCCCACGGGCCCGCCCCTCGCTCCCCCTTACCCTTCCCCTTCCCCTTCCACCCTTCGATCGGAGGGCCCCATGCCTTCTTCTGTCATGCCCATGCCCAGTCAGGCAGGTGGCGGATCCGCCCCCGCCGCCATCGCCGCCACCGGTCTGCGCAAGTCGTACGGCGACAAGGCCGTCCTCGGCGGGGTCGACCTCCACGTCCCGCAGGGCACCGTCTTCGCCCTGCTGGGCCCGAACGGCGCCGGCAAGACGACCGCGGTGAAGATCCTCTCCACCCTCATCACCCCCGACGCCGGGCGGGTCCGCGTCGCCGGGCACGACCTCGCCGGCGAAGCCCACCGGATCCGCGCCGCGATCGGCGTCACCGGACAGTTCTCCGCCGTCGACGGCCTGATCACCGGCGAGGAGAACATGCTCCTCATGGCCGACCTCCACCACCTGCCCCGGCAGGAGGGCCGCAGGACCGCCGCCGAACTCCTCGCCCGCTTCGACCTCACGGACGCGGCCCACAAGCCCGCCTCCACCTACTCCGGCGGCATGAAACGCCGCCTCGACATCGCCATGACCCTCGTCGCAGGCCCCAGGATCATCTTCCTCGACGAACCCACCACCGGCCTCGACCCCCGCTCCCGCCACAACATGTGGCAGATCATCCGCGGACTCGTCGCCGACGGCGTCACCGTCTTCCTCACCACCCAGTACCTCGAAGAAGCCGACGAACTCGCCGACCGCGTCGCCGTCCTCAACAACGGCCGCATCGTCGCCGAAGGCACCCCCGAACAGCTCAAACGACAGATCCCCGGCGGCCACGTCCGCCTCCGCTTCACCCACCCCGACACCTACCGCGCCGCGGCCGACGCCCTCCGGGAGGTCACCCGCGACGACGAGACCCTCACCCTCCAGATCCCCAGCGGCGGCAGCCAGCGCGAACTGCGGGCCGTCCTCGACCGGCTGGACTCCACCGGCGTCGAGGCCGACGAACTCACCGTGCACACCCCCGACCTGGACGACGTCTTCTTCGCCCTCACCGGCACGACCGACCCCACCGCCCCCGCCCAGCCGAAGGAGACCGCCCGATGAGCAGCACCCTGTCCCTCGCCGTCCGCGACTCGTCCACGATGCTCCGCCGCAACCTCCTGCACGCCCGCCGCTACCCCTCGCTCACCCTCAACCTGCTGCTCACGCCCGTGGTGATGCTGCTGCTCTTCGTCTACGTCTTCGGCGACGTGATGAGCGCCGGCATGGGCGGCGGCGCGGACCGCTCCGCGTACATCGCCTACGTGGTGCCCGGCATCCTGATGATGACCGTGGGCGGCACGGCGGTGGGGACGGCGGTGTCCGTCGCCAACGACATGACCGAGGGGATCATCGCCCGCTTCCGCACCATGGCGATCCACCGCCCCTCGATCCTCGTCGGCCACGTCGCCGGCAGCGTCCTCCAGTGCCTGATGAGCGTGCTCCTCGTCGGCGCGGTCGCCGTCGCGATCGGCTTCCGCTCCACCGGCGCCACCCCCCTCGAATGGCTCGCCGCCTTCGGCCTGACGGCCCTGATCGCCCTCGCGCTCACCTGGATCGCGGTCGGCATGGGCCTCGTCTCCCCGAACGCGGAGGCCGCGAGCAACAACGCCCTGCCGCTGGTCGTCCTGCCGCTGATCTCCAGCGCGTTCGTCCCGATCGACTCCATGCCGGGCTGGTTCCGGCCGATCGCCGAGTACCAGCCCTTCACCCCCGCCATCGAGACCCTCCGCGGCCTCCTCCTCGGCACGGAGATCGGCCACAACGGCTGGCTCGCCGTCGCCTGGTGCACCGGCCTCACGGTCCTCGGCTACGTCTGGTCGGGCAGGACCTTCACCAAGGACCCCAAGTAAGTCCCCTCGCCCCTCTCCTCCGCCTCCCGGATCCGCGTGAGCAGCCTCTCGTAGGCGGCCCTGCGGTCCGGGCGGGCGTGCGAGGCGGCCCGGCGCAGCGCGGGGACGGCCTCCGTCCCCGCGTGCAGGAGCGCCTCCTCCGCCGCTCTCCGCACGACGGGGCGGCCGTGGCCGAGGAGCGCGACGAAGGCGGGGACCGCCGGGCTCCAGCGGGCCCGTGACAGGACCCGGACCGCGCCGCGCACCACCTCGGGCCGCGCGTCGTCGAGCAGGACCTCCGTCAGCCGCAGGTGGGCGTCCCGGTCGAGCAGTGCCCGCGCGGTGCGGTGCGCGTGGAGCCGTACGCCCGTCTCGGGGTGGGTCAGCAGCTCCCGCAGCGGTTCTTCGAGGCGGGCGGGGTCGGGGCCCCCGGGGTGCTCGGCCAGCCGGGCCAGGGCGCGCCGGACCCGCCGGGGCTCGGGCGACCGCAGCAGGGCGACCAGCTCCTCGTACGGGGGCGGGGAGGCGGCCGGCGGCGGGGCGGGGGCCCGTTCGCGCAGGGCGCGGAGCGCGTCGGCCCGCCGGGCGGCGGCCTCCGGTCCGTGCAGCGGGCCGTCGACGAGGACGAGCCCGGCCCGCGGGTGGTGTGCGGCCAGCCGGTCGAGGAGCGGGGTGCGGTGCAGCGGGCGGCCGGCGAGGAGGACGAGCAGGCCCGTGGCGCCCGCCGCGATCCGGTCCTCGAGACGGGCCGCCAGGACGTCGGCGGGCATCCGCCACAGGGCGGCGAAGGCGTCCCCGCGGGCCTCCCGCGGGCCGTGCTCCCACAGGCGCAGGAGGACCGGCAGCAGGGCCGGGAGCGCCCGCGCGTCGACGTCCGCGGCGGTCCGGGCGACGCGCTCGGGCCGTACGCCGTCGCCGGACAGGGCCGCCGGGCCGGCTTCCGCGAGGGCCCGGCCCAGGGCGGCCCGGAGCGCGGGGTCGGCGGGGGCGTCGACACGGCCGCGCAGGTGGGCGTCGAGGACGGCGGCGCGGGCGTCGGGTTCGGGCCAGGCGAGGAGCGTCCGCGCCGCCGCGGCGCGCCGGTCGGGCGCGTCGGAGGCGAGCCGGGCGAGGAGGCGTTCCCGCTGGGCGGCGGAGCGGGGCTGGTCCAGGTCGGCGGGGCGGGCGGTGCGCGGCGGGGGCGCGGCGGCCCCGGTGCGGGCGTCCTCCGCGAGGGTCCACGGCGGGGTCCCCAGCGGCTGGAGCTCCGTCATCCACGTGACGAGCGCGGCCCGGACGTCTGGCGGGGCGTCGGCCTGTACGTCGACGAGCGCGGCCAGCAGGGCGCGCGACCCGGCGGGGGCGGGGCGCTCCCGGTGGGCGGCGAGCGCCGTCGTGCTCCGTGCGGCGGCGGCGAGTCCGTCGTACCAGGAGGGGCGTTCCGCCTGCGGCGCGACGCCGAAGGTCTCGTGCAGCAGGCGGCCGCGGGCGGCCTCCGGGTCGGGGGCCGAGGCGGTGGCGGCGAGTTCGCGGTCGAGGTCGGCGCGGACGACGACCGCGCCGGCGAGCCGGAGCAGCGGGAGGGTGGAGCGGCGGCCGGGGCGGCGGGGCGACAGGGCCCGCACGGCGGCGGTGACCTCGGCGGCAAGGCCCGGCCTCGGGTGGGACACGACCGCCTCCAGGAGCTCGATCAGCGCGTCCCGTTCCGCGCCCTCCGCCTCCGCGAGGCCGTCGAGGAGGACCGTGGCGCGGCGGGCGAGCGCCCCGCGCTCGTGCTCCTGCCAGGGGCGGGGGCAGATCCGGGTCGGCAGCGCGGCGAGGACGGCCCGCCGGGCCCGCGCCGAGGAGGCGGCGAGGTCCAGCCAGTCGGCGAGGTACGGGCGCAGCTCCCTCAGGTCGGGGGCCCGGCCGCCGGGTGCGCGGCGCTCGGCGAGGCGGAGGGCGGTGTCCGGGTCCCAGCCCTCCTCCGCCAGGCGGCGCAGGTCCGCCGCGGCCGGGTCCTCGCCGGGGCCCTCGTCGAGCGCGGCGAGGAGCCGGTCGCGGGTCCGGGGGTCCGTGGCGCGGGCCGCGGCGGCGGTGAGGGCGGCGGCGAGGGTGTCGCCGAGGAGGGCACGCAGGGCGTCGAGGAGAAGGGCGCGCAGGCCGGGGTTGTCGCCCTGGCCGAGACCGTCGAGGAGCGCGGGCACGGAGCGGGCCGTCCCGGTGGTGGCGAGGGCGCGGGCGGCCGTCTTGCGGACGTTCATGACGGGGTGTCCGAGGCAGGCGGTGACGGCGTCCGACGCCCAGCGCGCGCCGGCGCCGCCGAGGGCGTCCAGGGTCTGGCGGACGGTCTGCGGGTCCCGGTCGGGGCCGGTCAGGGTGAGCAGCGTCGCGGACAGGGCCTCGACGCCGTCGTCCTCGCCGCCGTCCGTGGGGTCGGCGCGTGCGAGGAGGGCGACGGCGTGCTTGCGCACGTGCCGGTCGGGGTCGCGCAGCAGCCGGTGGGTCCGGGCCCTGATCGGCCGGCCCGGCGCCTTCGGGAGGCCGGTCAGCATCCGGAGCAGGACAGTGCGTTCGCCCGAGGTGAGGCCGGGCCTGTCGAGGAGGCCGAGGGCCAGGTCCGCGGCGAACGCCTCCCCGGCGGCCCGGGCGTCGACGGCGTCCAGCAGGCACACCGGCCGGATCCCGCCCCGGGCGTGCAGCCGCCGTCCGAGGCCGCACAGGGCCTCGACGGCCTCCTCCGGCACGGCGGGCTCCGCGTCGGGCACGGCCCCCGCGCCGCCGGGCTCCCACGCCGAGGCCCGCTCCCCCGCGATCCGCAGCAGCAGGTCGGCGAGGACGGGCAGGGTGCCGGGCCCGGCGTGCGCGGCGATCCGGCACAGCGCCTCGACGGGTTCGGCCGGGTCCATGTGAGCGGTGAGGAGGGCGAGTTCGTCCGCGTCGGGGCCGCCGAGCCCGGCGGCGATCCGGGCGGGCAGCGCGGCCGCGTCGATCCGGGCGAGCAGCCGCCGCCGGACGCCGGGGTCGGTGCCGAGCAGCCAGACCAGCTCCAGGGCGTGGTGCCGGAAGGGACGCAGCGCGCGCTCGACTTCCGGAAGGACCTCCTTGGTCTTCGTGGTCTTCGTGGTCTCCGGGAGGGTTTCACCGGCCTCCGGGAGGGTTTCGTCGGGCTGCGGGGCGTCGAGTCCGAGGGCCGCCGCCAGGACCCGGGCCGTGCGGGCGCCGCCCACGGCCTCCAGGGCGCGGAGGGCCTCGGCGGGGGCGCCCGGGAGGGCGCCGAGGACGGCGTCCTCGGTGCCGGGGGCGCGCAGGGTGCGCAGGGCCCGCAGGAAGGGGGCCGGGGCGGCGGCGCGCGGCAGGACGCGGGCGATCTCCTCGGCCACCGGCAGGTCCTGGGCGCCCTGGCCGTCCAGCGCGACGAGGAGGTCGAGCCGGCGCGGCCACGCCGGGTCGTCCGGCGCGGTGTCGACCAGCAGGCGCAGCAGTTCGCCCCGTACGGTGAAGAGGACGGTGGCCACGGCGCGGGCCGGGATCGTGTGGTCGGCGAGCGCGAGGGCCAGCACGGCGGGGACGTCCGGGCCGGTGGCGAAGTGGCCGCGCCGGTGCAGGGCGCGCAGGCAGTCCACGGCGGGGCCGCCGAGCAGCAGCGGGTCCTCCGCCGCGAGCGCGAGGACGGCGGGCACGTCGTCGCGGTGCGCCGTCCCCCCGTACAGGGCCAGGGCCCGGCGGCGCACCAGGGGTTCGGCGGCCGGGTCCGCGGCGGCCCGCCACAGGAGCCCGCCGTGCCCGTGGGCCGCGGCGACGGCGAGGGCGGGTCCGGCGGCGGGGGTGCCGAGGAGTCCGGCCAGGAGCGCGGGCGGCAGCGGTTCCACGGCGGCCCAGGGCTCGGCGAGTTCGGCGAGCGCGGCGTCCACCGGCCGTCCGGAGCCCGGGGCCAGCAGTCCGGTCAGGACCCCGCGCACGAAGGCCGGCGCGAGCGCTCCGGCGCGCAGCCCCTCGCGGGCCAGCCGCAGCGCCTCCCGCGCCAGTACGGCGTCCCCGGCGCCCGCCAGCGCCTCGACGAGGGCCCCGGCCCGCTCCACGGCGCCCCCGTCGACGCCCCGGACCGCCTGGTACAGCTCCTCGCCGTGCTCCTCGCGGCCCACCGTCCCCGGGTCCCGCACGAGTTCGGCCCGCAGCAGCGCCACCCGCACGGCCGGCACCAGCACGTCGGCGGGCCACGCGCGCCACCCCGCCGGGGCCCCGTCGCCCCCGGCCGCCGCGAGCGCCTCCTCGGGGCTCGCGGGAACCGGCGGAAGGGGGTTCGGGCGCGGACGGGAGGCGGTCGTCGGGCTCATCCCCGCATCGTACGGTCCCCGCCGGAGGCGTCCGGGGCCCTGCGCAGGACGTAGCGGTCCCCCAGGTCGGCGTCGCCCACGTACACGAAGAGCTTCGGTCTCCCGGGGGTGCCGCCGACGCTCCACGGGACCGGTTCGCAGCCGTCGACCGCGACCGTGACCTCCTGTGCCCAGGGGCCCCCGCCCGGGGCGTAGGTCCAGGTGCCGGTGCCGCTGCACCCGTCGTCCACCGGGACGAAGGAGCCGAGGCGGTGGGCGGTGGCCCCGCCGTCCGCCGCCAGGTCGAGCACGCCGCCCGCGCCGTCGGACCAGGTCCCCGCGATCCGCGCGGCGTCCAGCCGAGGGGGTTCGTACGCGGCTCCCGCGTGCAGGACGGCCCCGGCCCCCGCCCAGACGGTGGCGGCGGCGAGCGTGCCGCACAGCGCCACCCGGCCGAGCAGCGCGCGCAGCGGGAGGCGGGGCCGTCCGGCCGGGACCGCCCGCCGGACGATCAGCGCGGGAACGGCGAGGACCGCCGTCGCCACCGCCCACCCGGCCAGGACGTCGCCGGCCCCCGCCTCCCACCGCGCCCACCCGGCCAGGGCGGCCACGGCGCTCGCCGCGCCCACCGCGAGCGGGACCCACCCCCACGCCTCGCGGCCGGAGAACCGCCGCCCGAGCCACCGGCCCCCCTCCAGGAGCGGCAGCACGAGCCCGGCGGACACCGCCCCCAGGACGATCGCCGCCGCCATCAGGGCGAACGGCGCGGTCACGACCAGGACGGCCAGGCCGAACGCGCCCGTCGGGGCCCCGGGGTCCTCCCGCGTCTCCCCCCAGGCATGGGCCGCGATCGCACCGATCACCGCCTCGACGAGCAGCACCGCCGTGGCGACCGCGACGGCGTCGCCGTACCGCTCCCCACTCCCCGACCGCTTTTCTGAACGCATTCAAATCCCTCCCGCCCCGCATCCTGCCGCATCGGCGCGTCCGGGTGGCACGCGGGTGGGCGGCGGGCGCGGGGCGGCGGCCGGAGGGCGTTGTCAGACCCTCCCGCCAAGATGGGTCCATGACCGCACTTCCCGCCGCTGAGGCGCACTTCGCCCTGTCCACCCCCGCCTCCTACCGGGACGCGCTCGACCGCTTGCGCGCCGCGTCCGCCGCCTACTACGCGGGCGGGAGCAGCCCGTTGGACGACGCGTCGTACGACGCGCTGCGGCTGGCGGTGCTGGCGTGGGAGGCGGCGCACCCGGACGACGCGGCGGACTCCCCCACGGGGCTGGTCGCCGACGGCGCGGCACCGGGGGGCGACGTCGCGCACACCACCCGACTCCTCAGCCTGGACAACGTCTTCGGGCCCGAGCAGCTGCTCGCCTGGGAGGGCTCGCTGCGGCGGCGGCTCGGCCGGGAGCCGGCGGGCGGGTTCACCGTCGAGCCGAAGCTGGACGGCGCGGCCGTCGCCGCCCGGTACCGGGACGGGCGGCTCGTGCAGGTCGTCACCCGGGGCGACGGCGCGCACGGGGAGGACGTCAGCCACGTCGTCGGGTCGGTCGCGGGACTCCCCGAAGTACTGGCGGATCCGGTGACGTTCGAGGTCCGGGGCGAAGTGCTGTTCACCCAGGAGCAGTTCGTGACGGCGCAGGAGGTGCGCGCGGCGCACGGCGGCGCGCCGTTCGCGAACCCGCGGAACGCGGTGGCCGGCACGCTGCGGGCGAAGGACCGGCCGTACCGGCTGGAGATGTCGTTCTGGGCGTACGGAGCGGTCGACCTGGACGGTGAATCGTTCCTGCCCGTCGGGGCGACGCATGCCGAGACCCTGGCGGCCGTCGCCGCGGCGGGCGTCCGGACCACGGCCGACACCCCGGCCGGACTGCACGTGGTGGACACGATCGCCGAGGCGCAGGCGCGGGTGGAGGCGATCGGCGCACTGCGCGCCGGCCTCCCCTTCGGCATCGACGGCGTGGTCGTCAAGGCGAACAGCGCGGCGGAGCAGGCCGAGGCGGGGCTGGGGAGCCGCTTCCCGTACTGGGCCATCGCCTACAAGCTGTCGGCCGTGGAGCGGCAGACGGTGCTGCGGGAGGTGGTCTGGGAGGTGGGCCGCACGGGCGTCCTCGCGCCGACCGCCGTCCTGGACCCGGTCGAGATCGACGGCTCCACGGTCTCCCGCGCCACCCTGCACAACCCGGCCGACATCGCCCGCCGCGACCTCCACCTCGGCGACACCGTGACCGTCCACAAGGCCGGCGACATCATCCCGCGCGTCCAGGCGCCCGTCGTCGGACTCCGCCCCGACGGCGCCGTGCCGGTCCCGCTGCCGGCCGCCTGCCCGAACTGCGGGGGCGACATCGACAAGAGCCAGGAGCGGTGGCGGTGCGCGAAGGGCGCGGGCTGCGCGCTCGCCCCGCTGATCGAGTACGCGGCCGGGCGCGACGTCCTCGACGTCGACGGCCTCGGCAGGACGTACGTCAGGGCGCTGATCGACGCGGGCCTGGTCGCGGACGTGGCGGACCTGTTCGTCCTCACCGAGGAGCAGCTGACGGCCGCCTCCGGCAGCGCGCGGCGGGGCGCGAAGCTGGTCGAGCAGTTCGCCCTGGCGCGGACCCGCCCGCTGAGCCGGGTGTTCTGCGCGCTCGGCATCCGGGGCACCGGCCGCCGCATGTCGCGGCGGCTCGCCGAGCACTTCGGCACCATGGAGGCGATCCGCGCCGCGAGCGCCGAGGACCTGCTGGCCGTGGAGGGCATCGGCCCGGAGAAGGCCCCCGTGATCGTCGCCGAACTGGCCGCGCTCGCCCCCGTCGTCGACAAGCTGGTCGCGGCCGGGGTGAACATGACCGAACCGGAGCGGCCGGGCCGGTCCGCCGCGGCGGGAGGCGCCGGGGACGCGGACGGCGGGGAGTCCGCGGAGTCCGCGGCGGGCCCGCTCGCCGGGAAGACCGTCGTGGTCACCGGGAAGATGGCCGGACGGCTCGACGGTTTCGGCCGCTCGCAGATGAACGAGCTCATCGAGCGGGCCGGCGGACGGGCGGGCAGCGGCGTCAACGCCAAGACCTCCTACCTCGTCTGCGCCCCCTCCCCCACCGGCAAGCCCAGCTCGAAGGCGGTCGCCGCCGAGAAGCTGGGGGTGCCGGTCCTCACCCCGGAGGAGTTCGCCGCCCTCGTCGCCGACTTCCTCGTCTGACGCCCCGCCAGGGACCCCGTCCGGCGTCTCACCCGCCGCTCACGAGGCCGCGCAGGAGCGCGAGGTCCACCTCCGCCAGTCCGCGCACCGCGGTGCGGCCGGGGGCGGGCGGCACGGGGACGGGCGAGGGAACGACGAGGACGGGGCAGCCGGCGACCTGGGCGGAGGTCACGCCGGTGAGGGAGTCCTCCACGGCGACGCAGGCGGGCGGAGCGGCGGACAGCCGGCGCGCGGCCTCCCGGTAGGGGTCGGGGAAGGGTTTCGTGCGGGGGGTCTCGCCCGCCGCGACGGAGGTGGTGAAGCGGTCGCGGCCCAGGACGTCGAGGACGGTGTCCACGACCGGACGGGGGGAGGCCGAGACCAGCGCCGTCGGGACGCCCGCCGCGGCGAGTTCCGCCAGGAGTTCGACGGCGCCGGGGAGGGGCACGGCCCCGTGGCGTACCAGCTCCGCGAAGCGGCGGTGCAGGGCCCCGGCGAGTCCCGCCGGGTCGGGCCGGGCAGCGGTCCGGGCGGCCAGGCGGGCGGCGCAGTCCTCGACGGACCGGCCGAGGACGAAGCGGCGGTCCTCCGCGGTGAGGCCGAGGCCCCGCTCTCGGGCCTCCTCCTCCACGGCGCGCAGCCACAGGCGTTCGGTGTCGACGAGGGTGCCGTCCATGTCGAGGAGGACGGCCCGGAGCGCGCGGGGCACGGGGCCGGCGGGGTCGGGGCGTTCGGCGGGCATCGGGGTCTCCGGACGGGGTCGGTCCTCGGTGGGGTCGGTCGGGGGCCTGGGCGGGCCTCGCCGAGGGGTCAGTCCTCGGTGGGGCCCAGGTCGGGGCGGCCGCGGAGTTCGACGGTGCGGGTGGTGGAGGCGTGGAGTTCGAGGACGGTGATCTCGTTGCGGCCGGGGAGCAGGACCGGCGCGGGGACGTACAGGGTGGTCTGCGGGCCCCGGGACCAGTAGCGGCCGAGGGGGAAGCCGTTGATCCAGGCGTGGCCCTTGGTCCAGCCGTCGAGGGCGAGGTGGGCGTCGGCGGGCCGGGGGAGGTCGACGGTGCCCCGGTGGAAGGCGGGGCCCACGAGGGGGGCGGCCGGGGCGAGGACGAGGCCGTCGAGGGTGTCCAGCGGCAGCGGGCTGCTGGTCCAGTCCGTGAGTTCCGTGCCGTTGGCGGTGGTCCGGCCGAGGAGGCCCTTGCGGTCGTGGATGCCGGGGCCGTAGTTGACCCGTCCCTGGTTCTCCACGAGGACGGTCAGCCGGGCGCCGCTCCGGGGGACGTGGAGGGTGAGGGCGTGCTCGTGGTTCTCCCGTTCGAGGACGCCGGCGGGCCGTCCGTCGACGAAGACCTGCGCGCGGTCGCGGACCTCGCCGAACCGCAGCAGGGCGGGGCCCGGCTCGGGGAGCGCGGTCTCGTAGCGGACGAACCCGAAGGTCTGGCCGAGGCGTTCCATGCTCAGCGGGCGCTCGGCGCGCACGGCCGGCCCGTGGAGCGCGCTCTGGTCGAGGAGGGCGCCGCAGGAGTCGAGGGCGACGACGACGGGGGTGAGCTTGGGGGCGGGCGCCGGGACGGGTTCGTCGGGGACGGGCGCGTGGCGGGCGATGACCCCGCGGAACGCCTCGTACTTGGGGGTGGGGTCGCCGGCCTCGTCGAGCAGGGCGTCGTAGTCGTAGGAGGTGACGGTGGGACGGTAGGTGCCCTTGTCGTTGGCGCCGTTGGTGAAGCCGAAGTTGGTGCCGCCGTGGAACATGTAGAGGTTGACGGAGGCTCCGGCGGCGAGCAGCCGGTCCAGGTCGGCGGCGGCGTCGGCGACGTCGCGGGTGGTGTGGACGCCGCCCCAGCGGTCGAACCAGCCGATCCAGAACTCCGAGCACATCAGCGGCCCGGCGGGCTGGGCGCGGCGCAGGGCGTCGAGGCCGGCGGCGACGCGGCTGCCGAGGTTGACGGTGCGCAGCACCCCGTCGAGGCCGCCGCGGGCGAGGTCGCCGGGCTGGTCGCAGGTGAAGAGGGGGACGTCCACGCCGTGGGCGCGCAGCAGCCGGGCGAGGTCGGCGAGGTAGCGGGGATCGTCGCCGTGGGCGCCGTACTCGTTCTCCAGCTGGACGGCGATGACGGGGCCGCCCTCGGTGGCCAGGTACGGCTTCAGCGGCGGGAGGAGCGCGGCGAAGTGCTCGTCGACGGCGTCGAGGAAGCGCGGGTCGCGGCTGCGCAGCACGATGTCGTCGTCGGCGAGCAGCCAGGCGGGCAGGCCGCCGCCCTCCCACTCGGCGCAGATGTAGGGGCCGGGGCGGAGGAGGACGTGCAGGCCCTCGGCGTCGGCGAGGTCGAGGAAGCGGGGCAGGTCGAGACCTCCGTCCAGCCGGAACGCTCCGGGCCGGGGGGCGTGGAGGTTCCAGGGGACGTAGGTCTCGACCGTGTTGAGCCCCAGCAGGCGTGCCTTGCGGAGCCGGTCGGCCCACTGTCCGGGGTGGACGCGGAAGTAGTGCAGTCCGCCCGAGAGGATGCGGAACGGCCGGTCGTCGAGACGGAACCCGTCGTCGGCGATCTCCAGTCGGGGCATGCCGGGTGCTCCTAGGTGTGGGTGCGGGAGGAGGGGGTCAGTTCAGCGGGCGGCACAGGAGGGCGTCCGGGACGCCGTAGTGGAGCCACTTCCAGGTGTGGGCGACGCCGGCGACGTACTCGTGGTCGGCGCACTGGCCCTTGTAGGAGCCTGGGGCCCAGTCGCCTGCGGTCGCGCCGCCGGTGGCGGGGCGGTTGTCGCCGCGGTCGAACCAGACGACGCGGCCGGCGGCGGGCAGGGCGCGGGCGGCGGGGGCGCAGAGGAGCGCGGCCATGGCGTCGTTCCGCACGCTGTAGCCGACGGCGAAGGCCCCGGCGGGGCACTGGAGCTTGTCGTAGCCGCTCGCCCAGTCGACGGTGACGTACCGCTCGTCGGTGACGACGGTCCAGTCGCCCGGGGCCTTGGCGGGCTGGCCGGCGTCGGTGCACAGGCCGCGTCCCGAGCCCCGGCCGAGGCCGGCGAGGCGCTGGGTGTCGGGGCAGTTGCCCTTGCGGTTGCCGGGGGACCAGTCGGCCTTGGCGAGCATGGTGGCGGAGGCGTCGTGGTCGGTGTGGTCGAGGTCGAGCATGTTCCAGCGGGGCTCCACGGGGACGGGTCCGGAGCGGCCGGGTGCGCCGGTCAGCTTGTTCCAGTCGGGGGTGCGCCAGTCGCCGGGCTCCAGGAGGCTGAGGCGTTCGCCGGTCCTGCTGTAGTTGATCAGGGCCCAGGTGTCCTGGGGCTTTCCGTCGGGTCCCGTCCAGCCGACCAGGGGCCAGATGGCGAAGTCGCTGTCGTTGCGGACCAGGATGTCGGTGAAGCGGGTGAACCAGTCGCGTTCCTTCGCGTCGAGGTCGCCCCGGCCGCCGGCGCCGAACTCGCTGATCCACACGGGGGCGGTGAAGTGCTGCCCGGAGCGGGTGACGAAGAGCGCCTGGTCGTCGACGACCTTCACGAGCTGCTCGGGGGTGAGGTCCTCGTAGCGCGGGTCGGTGGTCTCGCCCATGCCGGTGGCGCCGGAGTGGTGGGGGCCGGTGTAGCCGTAGAAGTGGGCGGCGTAGACGAGTTTGCCGGAGCGGACGAGGGTGTGGGAGAGGGTCGCGACGGGGGTGAGGGTGGGGCGGCCGTGCGGGGTGAGGTCGGTGGGGATGCCCTGCCAGTTGATGCCCTCCATGACGATGAGGAGGTCGGGGTCGGCCTTCAGGATCTCGTTTCCGGCCTGTTCGTACGCCCGGTGGAGGTCGTGGTCGTCGCCCCAGCCCCAGTTGGGGTCGTCCCAGGTGTCGCGGCGGACCTCGTTGCGCAGGTCGGCGCCGACGACCCGCTGGTTGTCCCGGTACCGCTTCGCCAGGAAGACCCAGTCGTCGATCCACTGGCGGGTGGTCTGGCCGCTGTTCCAGCGCTCGTTGCCGTCGAGGGCGCAGCAGAAGCGGTAGCTGGTGGTGTGGTTGTTGAGGATGACGGCGAAGCCGTCGGCGGTGAGCGCGGCGACGACGGCGTCCATGATCTGGAGCGGGGTCTTGCCCTTGAGCTGCGGGTTCGCCGCGACCGCCGCGTCGGGCACCGGGGCGGTGTCGTGGACGAGGGCGTTGGCGAAGGGCAGCCGGATGCTGTTGAGGCCGAGGGCGTGGAAGTCGGCGAGGATCCGGTCGACCGGGGTGCGGTCCAGGCCGAGCGGGATGTTGTTCGACATCTGGTCGGCCTGGTGGTTGGCCGGGTCGGTGACGTCGCCGCTGCCCTCGTACGTGCCCTGCGCCCCGGCCCAGTTGCCGGACTTCAGCTTGAAGCGGTCGCCGTCGGCGTCGACGACGTACCGGCCGCGGGTGGAGAGCGGCGGCGTCCACGACGCGGCGAGCCGGTCTCCCGTCACCGTGCTTGGTGCTGGGGCGGGTTCGGGTGTCGCGGTGGCACCGGGGACGGCGAGCGCGAGGAGCGCCGCGGCGGCGAGGAGCACGGGCAGGGTGCGCCGGGCCGGCTTCGGCGGGGTCGCGGGGCGGGGTGGTCCTTGGAGTCGCACGGGGTATCCCTCCGGAAGGAGTGTGGGGCGAGGGAACGCGGTGGTGCGGACCGCGTGCCCCGGACGGGACGTCCGGGGAGACGAGGGGCCGCGGCGGGGCCGGGTTCAGCCCTTGAGGCCGCTGGTGGCGATGCCTTCGACGATGTACCGCTGGGCGATGAGGAACATCGCCACGAGCGGGGCGATGGTCACCACGGCGCCGGCGAACAGGCCGGGCAGGTTGATGGTCTGCGAGGTGAGGAAGGTCGACAGGGCGATCTGCGCGGTCCAGGCGGACGGGTCCTGGCCGATGACCAGCGGCCACAGGAAGGCGTTCCAGCTCTCGATGAAGGACAGCGCGCCGAGCGAGGCCAGCATGGCGCCCGAGGTGGGCAGCGCGATCCGCCCGTAGAGGCCGAGCCGTCCGAGCCCGTCGAGGCGGCCCGCCTCCTCGATCTCCCGGGGGAGGCGCAGGTAGAAGTTGCGGAAGAGGAGGACCGCGAAGGGGTTGAAGAGCCCCGGCACGATCAGCCCCCAGAGGGTGTTGACGCCGCCCATCGAGCCGACGACCACGAAGGTGGGGAGGAAGGTCGCCGAGCCGGGGATCATCAGGGTGGCGACCACCAGGGCGAGGACGACCCCCCGGCCGGGCACCTCGATCCGGGCGAGGGCGTAGCCGGCGGCGGAGGCGAGGAGGGTGGAGACGGGGGCGGTGATCCCGGCGATGAGCAGGGAGTTCCCCAGCGCCTGCCCCATGTGCAGGGCGGGGTCGTCGAACAGCGCGGTGAAGTTCTCCCACCGCATGACGTCCGGCCACCAGGTCCACTCGGGCGAGGTGAGCGCGGCCGACTCCATCAGCGCGTTGCGCAGCATCAGGTAGAACGGCGCCAGGAAGAGCAGGGTCAGCAGGCCGATCGACAGGCCGCGGACGGCGGGGCGCAGCCCCCGGGCGGGAGGGCGCGGGGCGCGGACGGCGGGGCGCGGGGCGCCGGTCGCGGGGCGCGGGGGACGGTTCGTCTTCATGGGCCCGTTCACTCCTCGCCCCTGCCGAAGCCGGTGATCCGCCCCTGGGCCAGGGTGACGAGCACGATCAGGGCGGTGAGCACGAAGGCTCCGGCCGACCCGAGGCCGTAGTTCTGGGCGCCCATCGCGGTGTTGTAGAGGTGGAGCAGCGGGGTCTGCACGGGGGCGGAGCTGGTCCCCGAGATGCCGCCGTAGAAGAGGTTGTAGAACTCGTCGAAGGCCTGGAAGGCGGCGATGAACTGGAGCATCAGGACGGCCACCGAGGTGTTCCGCAGCATCGGGAGGGTGATCCGGCGCAGCAGGCGCCACCCGGTGGCGCCGTCGAGGGCGGCGGCCTCGTACAGCTCCTTCGGGACGGCCTGGAGGCCGGCGAGGAAGAGGACCATGTAGAAGCCGACCTGGAGCCAGAGCCGGAGGGTGATCAGGGCGATCCAGAACAGCGGCGGTTCGGTGGTCTGGAGCCAGGGGACGGCCTCCATGCCGAACCAGCCGCCGACGGTGTTGGCGATGCCCGCCGGGAGGCCGTTGAAGAGGCTCATCTTCCACAGCAGCGAGGCCACCACGTACGAGACGGCAGTGGGGATCAGGAAGGCGGTGCGCACCACCGCCCGGCCCCGCCGGACGCGGTGGACGAGCAGGGCGAGGCCGAGGGAGGAGGCGAAGGTGACCGGGACGACGGCCAGGGTGAAGAGCAGGATCTGCACCAGGGAGCCGCCGAACGCGGGGTCCGCGAAGAGCCGCCGGTAGTTGTCCAGGCCGACCCAGTCGCCCAGGGCGATGGTGCCCTCGGCCTCGCTGAAGCTCAGCAGGAGGCTCCACCCGATGGCCACGTACTTGAAGACGCCGAGGCCGATCAGGACGGGGGCGGTGAGGAGGAGGAAGGCCCCCCAGGCGCGGCGGTCGGTGCGCCGCTTCCGGGCCGGGGCGGGGCCCCGCGGCACGGCCGCGGGGCTCCCGGCACGCGCGGCGCGCGCGGTGGTGTCCGAGGCGGTGGTCATCAGGACAGCTGCTCGTCCACGGCCGTCTGGGCCTGCCGGGCGGCGTCGGCGAGGAGCCGGGCGGGGTCGCCCTGGCCGCGGACGGCCTTGGCCGCGGCCGTGACGAGCGGTCCGGAGACGGAGGCGTCCCAGGTGCTCGGGTTGCTGCGGCCGTAGCGGGCGGCGAGGGCTACGGCCTCCTTCGCCGTGCCCTCGGCGAGCTTGCCGGTGGCGGCGGCGACGTCGGTGCGGGGCGGGACGTGGAGGCCGTAGGCGGAGGCGAAGTCCTTCTGGAGGTCGGTCTGTTCGACCCACAGCCAGCGGACGAAGCTCTTCGCGGCCTCGACCTTGCGGCCCTTGGCGTTGACGCAGCTCACCCAGCCGCCGACGCGGACGTAGGGGGTGCCGCCGGCCGCGGACGCGGGCCAGGGCAGGACGCCGAAGTCGTCGCCGAGCGCGGTCTTGATCGCGGGCATCGCCCACAGGCCGCACCACTGCATCGGGACGACGCCCTGGGCGAAGGCGGAGGGGTCCCACCAGTCGGTGGTGAAGCCGAGCAGCAGCGACCGGTCGTCGTGCAGCCCCTTCAGGGCCGTGATCGCCTCCACCGCCTTCGGCGAGCCGTAGCCGACCTCGCCTCCGGAGACGAGCTCGCCGCCGTGGGAGAGCACCATGGCGGGGGCGGCCTCGCCGACGCCGTCGTTGCTGACGAAGAGGCCCTTGGCCTTCTTCGTGGTGAGCGCCTTGGCGGCGGCGCGGAGCGCGGCGAAGTCGGCGGGCGGGGCGATGCCGGCCTTGTCGAGGACGCTCTTGCGGTAGTGGAGCATGATCACGTCGTCGATCATCTTGACGCCGTACGGCTTGCCGTCGACGGTCACGTAGCCGAGAGCGGTCTTGTTGAAGGACGCCTTCGCCGGTCCGTACACGTCGTCGAGGGGCGCGATCTGGCCGCGCCGGGCCAGGCCCTCGCTGAAGTCGCCGACCTCGAAGACGTCCGGGGCGCCGTCCGTGAGCAGGCTGGCGTTGAGCTTGCCCGCGTAGTCGCCGGGGACCCAGGTGACCTTGACGGCGATGTCGGGGTGGGCCTTCGTGAAGCTCTCGGCGTAGCGGACGACGGCCTGCTGGGTGCCCGCCTCGCCGTACGCGTGGTACCAGACGTTCAGCGTGGTCCCGGCGCCCTTGGCGCCGCCGCCGATGGGGTCGCTGATGCAGGCGGTCGCCGCTCCGGCGACGAAGAGGAGGGAGCCGGCCAGGAATCCGCGTCGGCTAAGCTCGGTTCTGCGTGCGCTCATGTCGCATCCTCGTAGGTGTGGGTGTGACGGGACGGGTGCCTCCGTCCCGGTCGGGGTCCGCCTCGTTCGCTGCCAGGCATGGGGACGGACGCCGACCGGGCGCGGTGACGGTGTGCGTGTGCGTGCGGGTGTACGCGGGGTGTGCGGGACCGCGGGGGTACGGCTCCGGCTCCCCCGGTGCCGGGTCTACGGGAAGAGCGCCTCGATGCCGAGGACGGCGGCGCCGCGTGCCCATTCCTCCCAGGGCAGGGGGCGCAGGGTCAGCGGGCACCGGGCGGCGGCCTTGAAGCAGTGGGCCGCGTAGGCGTCCTTGATGTGCTCCCCGAAGAGGTCGTAGGTTTCGAGCCCCTCGCCGGTGACGACGACGCGCTCGGGTCCGAGCAGGTTGACCAGGATCGCGATGCCGGTGCCGATGGCGCGCCCGGCCCGGGCGAAGACCGGCCGGGCGACGGGGTCGCCCTCGCGGGCGAGCCGTACGGCGGCGTCGAAGTCCAGGTCCTGGCGGCCGGTCCCGGTGCGGACCGCGGCGAGGACGGCGCCGGTGGAGGCGATCGCCTCCACGCAGCCCACCTGGCCGCAGTGGCACCGGGGGCCCGCCGGGTCGATGGCGATGTGCCCCATCTCGCCGGCGACGCCGTACGCGCCGGCGATCAGACGCCCGTTGACGACCAGTCCGGAGCCGATGCCCGCGCCGATGGTGACCAGCGCGAAGTACTCGGCGCCGATGCCCTCGCCGAACCAGTGCTCGGCGGCGGTGAGGGCCTTGACGTCGTTCTCCACGACGACGGACAGGCCGGTGGCCCGCGCCGTCGTCTCGGCGAGCGGCACGTCCCGCCAGCCGGGGAGCACCGAGTAGCGCACCCGTCCTGCGGTACGGTCCACGTCGCCGGAGACGGCGATGCCGAGGTGCCGGGTACGGTCGCGGAACTCCGGCCGCTTGTCAAGGAGTTCGTCCACGAGCTCGTGGAGCAGGGCGCCCACGGCGGCGGGACCCCGGTCGTCGCCCAGGGGGCGGCCCGCGGTGGCCCGCATGCCGGCCCGCAGGTCGCAGACCGCTCCGTAGAGCGCGTCGGCACTGATCTTGACGCCGGCGAAGAACTCCCGGTCGGCGGTGACCGCCAGCGGGTTCACCGGCCGGCCGGCGCCGGGAGCGGTGCGCTCGGGCGGGAGTTCGTGCAGATAGCCGTCGTCGAGCAGCGGCCGGGCCGCCTTGGTGACGGCGGTCGACGACAGGCCCGTGCGGCGCGCCAGTTCGACCCGGCTGAGCGGGCCCTCGGCGAGCAGCAGGGCCAGCACCGACGTCTCTGCCGGTGCGGTGACGAGGGGTGACGCATGGCTCGGAAACACGGCGGTAACGTACCGACAAATAAATAACTTAGTCCAGTATTGATTTCGGTCCGGGTCACCCCTACGGTTCGGGACGCCCCTCCGGTCGGCAACTCCCTTCCGAGCAGGGGCACTTACCGCCTCCGTCTCACCGTCCCGGGGGACCACCGTGCCTGCCGCCACTCCCGCCCTCTCCTTCGACGCCGAGCGGGGCGTCGCCGTCCTGCGCACCCCGAACAGCGTCTACGCCGTACGCGTCGGGGCCGACGGCAGCCCCCGCCACCTGCACTGGGGCCCCGAGCTCGACCTCGCCGCGCTCCCCGTGCCCCGCTCCCCCGCCGACAGCAGCTTCGAGGACGAGGCCGCCGCCGACGAGCTCGGCATCCAGACCGGCGCCCGCTTCGGCCCGGCCGGCCTCCAGGTCCGCTTCGCCGACGGCACCATCGGGGCGCAGTGGCGCTTCCTCGGCCACTCCCTCCACGAGGACCGCCACGAACTGCGCCTCCACCTGGCCGACCGGCGCTATCCGCTCGCCGCGGACCTCTGCTACCGCCTCCGGCCCGGCCACGACGTCGTCGAGCGCTGGACCGAACTCGCCCACACCGGCACCCCGGACGACGGACCGGTCGCCGTCGACCGCCTGGACTCGGCCGCCTGGACCGTCCCGCACCTCGCCGACGCCCGGCTCAGCCATCTGGTGGGCGGCTGGAACAGCGAGTTCCAGCTGCGGCGCGACCCCCTCCCGGTCGCCGAGACCGTGCTGACCAGCCGCCGGGGCCTCACCGGCCACCACGCCTCCCCCTGGCTCGCCCTCGACGACGGCACCGCGGACGAGGAGCACGGGCAGGTGTGGAGCACCGCCCTTGCCTGGAGCGGCAGTTGGCGCGTCACCGTCCACCGCGACCCGGTCGGCCGCGTCACCTGGACCGGCGGCTGGGGACACGAGGGCCTGAGCCGGCGGCTCGCCCCCGGCGAGACCCTGCGCACGCCGGTCCTCGCCGGACTCCACACCCGGGGCGGCTTCGGCGGGGCGAGCCGCGCCTGGCACGCGTACGTCCGCTCCTGCGTCCTGCCGGACCCCGGGCGGGACCGGCCCGTCCTCTACAACTCCTGGGAGGCCACCGGTTTCGCGGTCGACGCGGCCGGCCAGCTCCGCCTCGCGGAGCGGGCCGCGCGGCTCGGCGCCGAGCTGTTCGTCCTGGACGACGGCTGGTTCGGCGCCCGCGCCGACGACACCGCGGGACTCGGCGACTGGACGCCCCGGCCGGACGCCTTCCCCGCCGGACTGCGGCCGCTCGCCGACGAGGTCCACCGGCTGGGCATGGCGTTCGGGCTGTGGGTGGAGCCGGAGATGGTCAACCGCGACAGCGACCTGTACCGCGCCCACCCCGACTGGGTGCTGCACGCGCCCACCCGGGACGCCACCGAGCTCCGCAACCAGCTCGTCCTCGACCTGTCCCGCCCCGAGGTCGAGGAGTGGGTCCTGGCGACGCTGGACCGGCTGGTGGCCGAGCACGCCGTCGACTGGCTCAAGTGGGACGCCAACCGCCCCTTCACCGAGGCGGGCCGCCCCGGCCGGCCCGACCCCGACCGGGTCTGGACCGACCACGTCCGCGCCGTCCACCGCGTCATGGACCGGCTCCGCGCCGCCCACCCGGGCCTGCGCATCGAGGCGTGTGCGGGCGGCGGCGGCCGCGTCGACCTCGGGATGCTCGCCCGCACCGACCAGGCATGGGTCTCGGACAACACCGACCCCGTCGACCGGCTCTCCGTCCAGCACGGCTACAGCCAGCTCTTCCCCGCCCAGACCATGGCCTCCTGGGTCACCGACAGCCCCAACCCGGCCACCGGCCGGACCACCCCGCTGCGCTTCCGCTTCCACGTCGCCATGGCGGGGGCCCTGGGCATCGGCGGGGACCTCACCGCCTGGACCGAAGCAGAGCTCGACGAGGCCGCCGCCCTCGTCGCCGCGTACAAACGCGTCCGGCCCCTCGTGCAGCACGGCCACCAGTACCGCCTCACCCCGCCGGGGCCCGTGACGGCCGTCCACCACGCCTCCCCCGACGGCCGCGACCACGCCCTCTTCGTCTGGCGGCCCGCCACGCGCTTCGGCCACCCGCCGGACCCGGTCCGGCTGCCCGCCCTCGATCCCGCGGCCCGCTACCGCGACGAGGACCTGGGCCGGGAGTACGACGGCGCCGAACTGGTCCACCGCGGCCTCGACCCCCGCCTTCCCCCCGGCGACCACGCCAGCACCCTGATCCGCCTCCGCCGCATCGGCCCCTGACGCCCCCGGAGCCGCACCCCCGCCCCGGGCCGCCCGGCCCACGACACCCACGGACGTCCCATGACCACCCTCGCCACCGCCCCGTCCCCCCGCGCCGCGGACACCGACCGCGTCCTGGTGGTCGGCATCGACGGCGTACGCCTCGACCTGCTGCCCTCGCTGGGCACCCCGCACCTGGACGGGGTCGCGCGGGCCGGCTTCCTCGCCCCCGTCGAGGTGGACGCCGCGACCCCCACCATGTCGGGGCCGTGCTGGACGACGATCGCCACCGGCGTCGGCGTCGCCAAGCACGGCGTCTGGGGGAACCGCCTCGACGGCAACCGCCTCGACGTCTTCCCGGACTTCACCACCCGGCTCGCCGCCGACTGCGGCCGCCGCACCTTCGCCGTCGGCGGCTGGGAGCCGCTCTTCCTGGCCCGGCAGGGCGGCCCGCTCTTCACCGCCCCGACCCGCCTCGGGTACGTGGCCCCGGGCGCCGACACCCCGGAGGGCTGGGAGGAGGTGGACGACCTGGTGACGGCGGAGGCGGAGCACCTGCTCGGCCTCGACGAGGAGCTGCACGCGGGCTTCGTCTACCTCGGCGCCGTCGACGAGACCGCCCACTTCCTCGGCTGCGGGCCGGAGTACCGCCGGGCCGTCGAGGCCGCCGACCGCCGCCTCGGCCGGCTCCTCGCCGCCGCGCGCGCCCGCCCCGGCCGCTGGACGGTCGTCGTCGTCACCGACCACGGCCACCGGGACGAGGGCGGCCACGGCGGCCGCAGCCCCGAGGAGCGCACAGCCTGGATCGCGGCCTGCGGCCCCGGCCTCTCCCCCGGCACGGTCCGCCCCGTCCTCCACCACGCGGACGTCGCCGCCCACGTCTACACCGCGCTCGGCGTCGTCCCCGACCCCCACTGGACCCTGGACGGAGCCGCCTTCACCGTCTGAGCTCCCCCCTTCGGCGCATGCCGGCCCCGGAAACGCCGGACGGGGCCCCGGTCGTGCCGGGGCCCCGTCCTTCGGGCGTGTCGTCAGCGGTCGGAGCCGCCGGGCGCGGAGGTGCGCCGGCGGGGGCGGCGCTCGCCGCCGCGTCCCGTCCTGGCCGCGCCGTCACCGGTGGCGCCGGAGGGCGCGCCCGAGCGGCGGGCGGTGGAGCGCCCGGCCGCCGGGGCCGCGCCGCGACCGCCCGCCGGGGTGCCGGCGGCCTTCGCGCCACCGGCCGTCCTGGTGTCGCCGGCGGCCTTCGGGGCCGCGGCGGAGCGGCGGCCGGAGCCCCGGGTGCCGGTCTTCGCCGGGGCGTCGCCCGCCGGGGCCGCTCCGGAGCCGCTCCGGCGGCGGCGCGGCGGGCGGCCGGAACCCTCGGCCGCGGTCTTCCGGGCCGGGCGGGAGGCCGGGGCCTGCTGCTGGGGCACCTCGATGGTGACGGCGACGCCGGAGGGCTCGCGGGCGCCGGTCAGGGCGGCGAGCTCCTCGTCGCCGGACCGGAGGCGGGTCGTGCGGGGCTGGATGTTCGCGTCCCGCATCAGCCGGGTGACGTCCTGCTTCTGCTCGGGCAGCACCAGGGTGACGACGCTGCCGGAGCCGCCGGCGCGGGCGGTGCGGCCGCCGCGGTGCAGGTAGTCCTTGTGGTCGGCCGGCGGGTCGACGTTCACGACGAGGTCGAGGTCGTCGATGTGGATGCCGCGGGCCGCGACGTTCGTCGCCACCAGCGCGGTGACCTGGCCGGTCTTGAACTGCTCCAGGGTCCGGTTCCGCTGCGGCTGGGTGCGGCCGCCGTGCAGGGCCGCCGCGCGGACGCCGACGGACAGCAGCCGCTTGGCGAGCCGGTCGGCGGACCGCTTGGTGTCGAGGAAGAGGATGACCCGGCCGTCGCGGGCCGCGATGCGGGTGGTGACGGCCTTCTTGTCGGTCGCGTCCTGGACGTGCAGCACGTGGTGCTCCATGGTGACCACCGCGCCGGCCGAGGGGTCGACGGAGTGCACCACGGGGTCGGTCAGGAAGCGCTTCACCAGCTGGTCGATGTTGCGGTCCAGGGTGGCGGAGAAGAGCATCCGCTGCCCGTCGGGCCGCACCTGCCGGATCAGCTTGGTGATCTGCGGCAGGAAGCCCATGTCGGTCATCTGGTCGGCCTCGTCGAGGACCGTGATCCGGACGTCGTCGAGGACGCAGTCGCCGCGCTCCACGAGGTCGTTGAGGCGGCCGGGGCTGGCGACGACCACCTCGACGCCGCGCCGCAGCGTGGCCGCCTGCTTGGTGATCGACAGACCGCCGACCACGGTGGTCATCCGGAGGTTCACCGCCGTCGCGTACGGGGTCAGGGCGTCCGTGACCTGTTGCGCGAGCTCGCGGGTGGGTACCAGGACCAGCGCGAGGGGCGCCTTGGACTGCGCGCGCAGTCCGGCCGTACGGGCCAGCAGCGCGAGGCCGAAGGCGAGGGTCTTGCCGGAGCCGGTGCGGCCCCGGGCGAGGACGTCGCGGCCGGCGAGCGAGTCGGGCAGGGTGGCGCCCTGGATCGGGAAGGGCGTGGTCACGCCCTGCGCGGTGAGGGTCGCCAGGAGTCCCGCGGGCATGTCGAGCCCGGCGAACTCCTCCACGGCGGGGAGGGCGGGCGTCGCGCTCTCCGGCATGCGGAACTCCTGGGACGGCGCCGAGGACGGAGCCGGAGCAGCGGCGGCACGCCTGGCCGGCTTCCGGGGCCTGCGGGACATGGAAATCTCTGCCTTTCTTCGAACAGCACAAACCGGGGTCCGCACCGTGACGGTGCGGACCCCGGCGAGCGACGGACTGGTGTCCGGCAAATCAGGCGGGGACGATGTTCTCCGCCTGGGGGCCCTTCTGGCCCTGCGTGACGTCGAAGCTGACGCGCTGGCCTTCCTGGAGCTCACGGAAGCCCTGGGTGGCGATGTTCGAGTAGTGCGCGAACACGTCCGGACCGCCACCGTCCTGCTCGATGAAGCCGAAGCCCTTCTCCGAGTTGAACCACTTCACGGTTCCCTGTGCCATGACGTTCTCCTTCTGTAAGGCAGAGGCCCCATCCGGAGATGCCGGTAAAACGAATAATGCGCCTGCGGAAAAGCATTCCGGTCAGGCGCACATAGGTTCATGGGTACCACAACTGCAACACGTCAACCGTAGCACGATCCGGCCCGCGGGGCCGGAGGGGGACGCGCGTGTCGGCGTGTCCCCCTCCGGCCCGTCCGTCATCGCTTCCGCGCGTACCGGCTCTCCGGGCGGGCGAGGCCCAGGTGGCCCCGGAGCGTGGAGGCCGTGTAGGCGCCGCGGAAGGCGGACCGCCGCCGGAGGGCGGGGACCAGGCCGCGGGTGACGGCGGTCAGGTCGTGCGGGAGGACCGCGGGGCGCAGCCGGAAGCCGTCGAGCCCGGCGGCGTGGCGGTCCAGGAGGAGGTCGGCGAGCTCGTCGGGGGTGCCGGCGAAGATCTCGGCGTCGGAGGCGAGGGGCGCGCCGGCCAGCTCGTCCAGGCGGGCGAGGCGGCGGGCCGCCTCGCCGGGGACGTCGTCGAGGAGGACGAGCAGGTCGGCGAGGACCAGCAGGGGCCGGTCCTCGCGGTCGCGGCCCACGGTCTTCGCGGCGGCGTCGACCTCGGCGAGGACGGCGGCGGTGCCCGCGAGGTCACGGGGGGTGACGAAGACGACGTCGCTCGCGCGGGCGGCGAACTCGTAGGGCACGGAGGCGTGCGCGAGGCTGGCGACGACGGGCTGGCCCTGGGGCGGCCGGGGCGTGATGGAGGGGCCCCGGACGCTGAAGTGGGGACCCTCGAAGTCGATGTGGTGGATGCGGTCGCGGTCGATGAAGCGGCCGGTGGCCGCGTCGCGTATCTCCGCGTCGTCCTCCCAGCTGTCCCAGAGCCGGCGGACCACCTCGACGACGTCGGCGGCCTCGTCGAAGAGGGGCCGCAGGCGGGCGGCGATCCGCTCCGGGTCGCGGGCCTCCTCGTCGGTGAGCTGCGGGGTGGTGCGGCGGCCGAAGTGCGCGGCGTCGGCGGCCCGGGAGGCGATCTGGGGGCGCCAGCCGGCGCGGCCGGTGGCGGCGAAGTCGAGGGTGGCGACGGCGAGGGAGAGGTGGAAGGGCTCGGTGTGGGTGACGTTGGCGGTGGGGACGAGGCCGATGTGCCGGGTGAGGGGGGCGAGCCGGGCGGCGAGCAGGACCGCGTCGAGGCTGCCGCGGACCTGGTCGGTGCGGTCGTCGGGGCGGTGGAAGGCCGCGGACTGGGGTCCGAGGAAGTCCTCCAGGGTGACCAGGTCGAGCAGGCCGCGCTCGGCCTCGGCGACCAGGTCGGCCCAGTAGCCGGGGGTGAAGAGGTCGGCGGGCCGGGCGCCGGTGGCGCGCCAGGCGGCGGGGTGCCAGCCCGCGCCGTCGAGGGCGACGGCCAGGTGCAGGGGGGTGGTGGTCACGAGGCCGCGCCTTCCTGTCGGCGGGTGGGGGCCGGGCCGAGGCCCAGGTGGTCGCGGAGGGTGGTTCCGGTGTACGCGGTCCGGAAGACGCCCTTCTCCTGGAGGAGGGGCACGACCCGGTCGACGAAGTCGTCGAGGCCGTGGGGGGTGAGGTGGGGCACGAGGATGAAGCCGTCGGCGCCGTCGGTCTGGACGAAGTGGTCGAGGGCGTCGGCGACGGTGCGGGGACTGCCGACGAAGTTCTGGCCGCCGTGGACCTCGATGACGAGTTCGCGGATGCTCAGGTCGCGCTCCTCGGCGAGGGCCCGCCAGCGGCGGGCGGTCTCGGCGCGGCCGGTGCGGAAGATCGAGTGGCCGCGCAGCACGAGGGCGTCGGGGTCGGGGTCCACGTCGGGGAGCGGTCCGTCGGGGTCGTAGGCCGACAGGTCGCGGCCCCAGACGGCCTCCAGGTGGGCGATGGCGGTCTCGGGGCCCACCTGGGCGCGGGTGATCTCGTCGGCGTAGGCGGCGGCCTCGGCGTCGGTGTCGGCGACCACGGCGGTGGCGGTCGGGAGGATCTTCAGCTCGTCGTGGGTGCGGCCATAGGCGGCGAGGCGGCGCTTGACGTCGGCGTAGAAGGCTCGGGCCACGTCGAGCCGGTTGTGCTTGCTGAAGATGACGTCGGCGTCGGCGGCGGCGAACTCCCGGCCGGCGTCGGACTCCCCCGCCTGGATGACGACGGGGTGGCCCTGCGGGGGGCGGGGGGTGGTGAAGCGGCCGGAGACGTCGAAGTGCGGGCCGGTGTGGGCGAAGCGGCCGGCGTCGGCCCGGACGAAGTGCCCCCGCGCGGGGTCGGGGCGGACGTCGTCGTCGGCCCAGCTGTCCCACAGGCGGCGGGTGACGTCGAGGAACTCGGCGGCGCGGGTGTAGCGGTCGGCCTCGGCGAGGAAGCCGCCGCGGCGGAAGTTCTCCCCGGTGAAGGCGTCGAAGCTGGTGACCACGTTCCAGGCGGCCCGGCCGCCGCTGAGGTGGTCGAGGGAGGCGATCCGGCGGGCCACGTCGTACGGCTCGTTGAAGGTGGCGTTGACGGTAGCGGCGAGCCCCAGGCGGTCGGTGACGGCGGCCAGCGCGGCGAGCACGGTGAGGTTCTCGGGCCGGCCGGCGACGTCGTACTCGTAGAGCTCGCCCTTGTGCTCGCGCAGTCGCAGTCCCTCGGCGAGGAAGAAGAAGTCGAAGAGGCCGCGCTCCGCGGTGCGGGCGAGGGCGGCGAAGGACTCGAAGGCGATCTGGCTGCGCGACCGGGGGTCCGACCAGACGGTCACGTTGTGGATGGCGGGCAGCTGCACCGCGAGGTGCACCTGTTTCCGGTGCTTCCTGGCCGGGGTGGACACGGTCTCTTCCTCCTGCGGAACGGGGACGTGCGGATGCGCGGACGCACGGGCGACGGACGTGCGGATGCGCGGGCGTGCGGGTGGCGGACGTACGGGTGTACGAGGGGGATGCCCCGAGCCTGCCCGGGTGCCGGCGCGGCGGGCCAGGCCCGGGGCCCTCGTTTCACGAGCTGTTCACGGCCGGGGGGCGGCCCCGGGGAAGGGGGCGACGGGGGTCGGCGCGGTGAAGCGGACGGTGTTGGCGAAGGCGACGCCGTGGCTCTTGACGTCGATGGAGATCCGGTCGCCGTCGGCGATCCGGAAGCCGTCGTGGAAGCTGGCCTCGTCGGCGCCGAGGAGCAGGTAGTTGACGAGGCCGGGGCGGCGCGCGGCGGGGAAGGAGAAGAAGTGCGCGGCCATGTCGGCGATGTCGAAGTACAGGGCGTCGCCGCCGCAGTCGAAGGGGCCCTCCCAGGCGGTGGCGCCGTCGCGGACGATGGTGACGCGGCCGGTGACGGTGGCGGGCGGCGGGCCGAGGAAGAGCCAGGGGGCCAGGGCCGTGTCGCACAGCTTGCAGTACGGGTTGTAGCCGGGGTCCTGGCGGTGCAGGCCGATGTCGCACAGGTCGTTGCCGAAGGTGTAGCCCGCGTAGTGCGGGGTGCCGTCGGCGTCGTTGACGTACACCAGGGCGACCTCGGGCTCCTCGATGAGGGCGACGGGCCCGGCCGGCACGACGAGGGGTTCGCCGGGCAGCCGCACCCAGTCGCCGAAGCCCTTGAAGAACCACTTGGGCGGGGTGAAGGGGCCGTCCGCCGGGGCCTTCTCGCCGCCCCACTTCTTGGTGTGGGTGCCCATGAAGCCGCTGAGCAGGGCGTTGTCGGTGCCGGTGGGCAGCAGCGGCGGGAGGAGGCGCAGTGCGGGGTCGTCGACGGCGACGTCGGTGCCGGGGCCGGTGGCGAGGGCGGCGCGGACGGCGTCGGCGGAGCCGTCGGTGGTGCGGAAGGCGTCGGCGACGGCGGTCTCGGCGACCGGGTGGAGGGTGAGCCGGGTGCCGGTGCCGGGCAGTCCGAAGCCGACGTGCCGCGCGCCCCGGTACGTGGCTTCGAAGAGCACGGGGGGCAGCGGGGCCGGGGCGGGGGGCTGGGTCACGGGGACTCTCCTCGGTTCGTGGGATGGGGCGGAGGCGGGGCGGGGGGTTCAGGGGAGGGCGGCGAGGCCGTCGAAGGCGGACCCGACGTGGTCGACGGCGGTACGGATCCACGGCAGCCGCAGCGGGTCGGGGGCGTCCAGCGCGGCCTGCTGCTCCTCGGCGGTGGCGCCGTACAGACGGCTGGTGGCGAGGCGGAGCCGGAGCGGGTCGCCCGGCTCGCCGAACGCCTCGGCGGGCAGGACGCCGATGCCGTGCTCGTCGAGCAGGCGGTGGGCGAGGGCGGTGCCGCCGGTCGTGCCGTGGGCGGCGAGCCGGTCGCGCAGGGGCGTGAGGTCGGGGTAGAGGTAGCAGGTGGCGGTGACGGGGGCGAGGAGCGCCCCGGCGGCGGTCAGCCGGGCGGCGACGGCGCGGGCGACCGTGCCGTGCAGCCGGCGGCTCGCCCCGACCCGGGCGAGGACCTCGGGCGGTTCGGCGAGGGCGTAGGCGGCGGCCTCCTGGACGGGGGCGGGCGGGCTGGACCAGATCTGGCTGGCCACGGCGGCGAGCGCGGCGTGCAGGGCCCGGCCCGGCTCGCCGTCGGAGAGCCGGGCCACCCCGGTGCGCCAGCCCCCGACGGCGAGGTTCTTGGTGAGGCCCGTGGTGACGACGGTGCGCTCGGGCGCGTACCGGGCCGGGGAGTCGGGCGGTGCGGCCGGGTCGTGGACGAGGTCGTGGTAGATCTCGTCGGAGACCACGGTCAGGTCGAGCTCCCGGGCCGCCTCGGCGAGCCGGCGGACGGTGCCGGCCGGGGCGACGGTCCCCGTGGGGTTGTCGGGGACGGTCACCACCACCGCGCGGGGGTCGCGGCCGAGGGCGCGGGCCCGGCGGACCGCCTCGCGCAGCAGGTCCGGGTCGGGCACCCCGCCCCGGCCGGGCGCCACCGGCACGGGCAGCGGTTCGCCGCCGGCGAGCCGGGTCTGGGCGCCGTAGCTGACCCAGCCCGGCACGGGGACGACCACGTCGCCGCCGATCGCCAGGAAGAGGGCGAAGAGCAGCGCCTTGCTGCCCGGTCCGGCGACCACCCGGTCCGGGTCGGTGGGCAGGCCGCGCCGGGTCCAGTAGCCGGCGGCGGCGGCCCGCAGCCCGGGGCTGCCGGTGACGGGGCCGTAGGCGGTGCGGTGGACGGCGCGGGCGAGGCGGTCGGCGAGCTCGGGCAGCACGGGCAGGCCGATCTCGCCGCTGGCCATGGGCAGGACGCGCTGTCCTGCCCGCTGCCGCCGGGCGAGGATCTCGTCGGCGGCGAGGGTCGCCGACATGGGGACCGGGGCGGTGGTCGGGGTGGGCATGGGTTCTCCGGTCAGGGCGTGGGGGCGAAGCGGGCGCGGAGCACGGCCTTGCGGACCTTGCCGGTGAGGGTCTTGGGCAGCGCGGGCAGCGTCTCGACCCGGTCGGGCAGGAACCTTTCGGGCTGTCCGGCGGCCCGCAGGTGCTCGCGGACCTCCGCGAGCGTGGGGCCGGCGCCGCCCCGGGGCACGACGACCGCGAGGATGACGGCGCCGGGGTTCCCCGCCGCGTCGGGCAGTCCGACCAGCGCCGCCTCGACGGCGGCCGGGTGGCTGCCGACGAGCTCCTCCAGTTCGGCGGCGGGGGCGATCTCGCCGTCGCGGACGAGGGCGTCGCGGGCCCGGCCCAGGACGCGGATGCCGCCGCGGCCGTCGTCGCGGGCCAGGTCTCCGGTGTCGAACCAGCCGTCCGCGTCGAGTTCGGCGGCGAACGCCTCCGGGCGGCGGTGGTAGCCGAGCGCCAGGGAGGCGCCGCGCACCCGCAGCCGGCCCACCGGGGCGCCGCCGTCCGGCAGCGGGTCGACGCGGGTCTCCATGGCGTCTATGGGGCGGCCGTTGCTGTGCGCGGCCCAGCCGTCGGGGTCCTCGGGCCGGGTGGTGGTGACGGGTCCGTTCTCGGACATGCCCCACAGCGAGTGGGCGCGGGCGCCGAGGGCGTCGTGGACCTCCTCGGCGAGGGCGGGCAGGACGGGCGCGGAGCCGATCACCACGTGGCGCAGGGTGCCGGTGTCGCGGGGCTCGGCCCGCTGGGCGGCGGCGACGTCGGCGAGGGTGGCGGGCGGCCCGTACAGGAGGGTCGCGCCGTAGCGTTCCACCAGGTCGAGCAGGGCCGGGTTGTCCCGCAGGTCCTGGAAGGCGACGGTGCCGCCGAGCAGGACGCCGGCGAGGACGCCCTGGGCGAAGCCGGAGTAGTGCACGAGCGGGGTGGAGACGGCGACGACCCAGTCGGAGCCGAGGCCGAAGGCGTCGACGTAGCCGCGGACCGCCGCGTGGACGGTGTTCTGACTGTGGAGGACGCCCTTGGACTCGCCGGTGGTGCCGGAGGTGAACAGCACCACGAAGGGTTCGTCGGCGGCGAGTTCGCGGCCCTTCAGCTCCTCGGCGTACGTCTCCTCCCAGGGGGTGGTGCCGAAGTGCCCGTGGAAGGGGCGGGTGCCCTCGGGGGCCGGTCCGTCGACGACGAGGACGTGCTCCAGGTCGGGCAGTTCGTCCTTCAGGGCGGCGGTGGTGGCGGCGAGCGGGACGCCGTCCCAGTCGGGCAGGGTGACGGCGACCCGGGCCCGGGTGAGGCCGAGCCGGTGGCGCAGCTCGTCCTCGGGGCAGACCGGGGAGATCGGGACGACGACGGCGCCGGCCCGGATGGTGGCGAACATCAGCGCCACCAGCTCCCAGCGGTTGGGCAGCTGGACCGCGACGGCGTCGCCGCGCCGCACCCCGAGGTCGAGCAGGGCTCCGGCGAACCGGTCGGTGAGCCGGGCGAGTTCGGCGTAGTCGAGGGTGTCGGTACGGGACTCCCGCAGGCGCCGGGCGGCGACGGCGAGCTTGCGCGGCCGCTCGCGGGCCTGGCGGCGCAGGTCGTCGAGGAAGGTCTCGGCGCGCCACCAGCCGCGGTCCCGGTACGTGGCGGCGCGGGCCTCGTCGTGGTGGTCGGGGAGGGCGGGGCCGCCGGGCGCTCCGGAGCGGGCCGGGGCCGCCGCCGGGGCGCTCACCGGCGCTCCGCGGCGCGCTCGGCGCGGCGCACGGCGAGGAGTTCGGCGAGCGGGTCGCCGGGGCTTCCCTCGGCGATCTCCAGGAGGTCGCGGGTGTTGGTGCGGACCCGGTCGGCGACCCAGTCGAAGACCCAGGTCTTGCGGGCCTCCGCCTCCAGGTCGAAGGGGACGACGCGGGTGACGGCGAGGGCGGCGGAGGCGGCGCCGCCGATGTTCGCGATCACGCCGGGGACCAGGTGGGCGCCGGAGGCGGCGACCTTCTGGCGGGCGGCGTCGGTGGAGGCGAGGTTGGCTCCCTCGACCACGAAGCGGGCCCGCAGCCGGTGGGCGTTCTCCTCGGTGAGCGCGTGCTTCTGGGCGGCGAGGACCAGCAGGTCGGCGTCGACGTCGAGCCAGGCGTCGGGGCCGGTGGAGAGGGTGACGTGCTGCGGCAGCCGGGTGCGGTCGATCCGGCCGTGGACGTCGGTGACGGCGATCAGGTCGGCGACCGGCAGCCGGTCGGCGCTGATGGTGCCCTCGACGTCGGCGACGGCGACGACGGTGTGGCCGCGCTCCTCCAGGAAGGCGGCGACGGCGCGGCCGACGGCGCCGAAGCCCTGGACGACGACGCGGGCGGGCCGGGAGCTGCCCCGGGCCTCCAGGGCGGTGAGGGCGGCGGTGCCGACGCCGTGGCCGGTGGCGTCGATCAGCGGCTCGTAGTAGGTGCGCCAGTCGATGGGCATGTCGGGGGCGCCGAGCCGGAAGCGGGGGTCGTAGCCGGCCTCGGCGAAGAAGACGGCCCGGTCGGCGGGGGTGACGCCCATGTCGATGCCGAGGTGGATGCCGCCGTGCAGCAGCGGCTTGACGGTGCGGCCGAAGGTGCGGAAGGTCTCCTCGCGGGCGTCCCCGCGGTCGTTCCCGTCCGCGGCGACGATGCCGGCCTTCGCGCCGCCGATGGGCAGTCGGGCGAGGGTGAACTTGTGGGTCATGTCCCGGGCCAGGCCGGCGACCTCCTCCTCGGTGACGGCGCCGGTCATCCGGGTGCCGCCCATCGCGAGGCCGTCGACGAGGGTGTCCACCACCACCCAGCCGCGCAGCGTGCCGCCGCTGCCGTTCAGGTGGGTGGTGAAGGCGGGCCGTTCGTTCTCTTCCGCGAGGGTCATGGTTCGGGTCCTTCGTGGGGTCGGGGTGGGGTCGTACGGGTGGGGCGCGGGCGTACGGGTGGCGCGCCGGCGGCTCAGCGGTACAGGTCGGCGAAGCCGCGCAGGATCTCCAGGCCGTCGCTGCGGAACTCCAGGTGGGCCTGGGAGCCGTGGATGCGGCCGTCGTCGGAGCGCAGGAACTCGACGGGCGCCTGCGCGGAGCGGCCGATGGAGCGGAAGCCGGGCGGGGCGGCCTCCAGGTAGAGGGTGTGCCGGTGGAAGACGGTCACCGTGGGCTTGACGTGGGCGAAGAGTGCCTCGCTCTTGTCGACCTCGGCCTCGTGGCCGCCGACCCGCTGCGGGCCCTCGACGAGCCGCCCGCCGGCCTGGGTGGCGAGCAGCTGCATGCCGCCGCAGATGCCGAAGACCGGGACGCGCGAGTCGAGCAGCAGGTCCACGAGGGGCTTGTAGTGGTCGAGTTCGTAGGCGCGGACCTTGGTGCCGCTGAGGACGACCGCCTGGTAGCGGCCGTCGAGCCGGTCCGGGAGGGTGGCGGTGTCGGTGGTCTCGGTCGTGGAGCCGAGCTGTTCGAAGCGGGCCCTCAGCTGGGGCAGGGACAGGGTGCCGTTGTTGACGAGGAGGACACGGGGCTGGGGCACGGGTGCTCCTGATTCGGGCGTGCGGCCTGGGGGTTCTCAGGCGGTCGCGGTCGCGGTGGGGGCGGGGACGGGGGGCTCGGACGGTTCCCCCGGGACGAGGAGGGTGCCGGTGCGGGCGGCGAGCAGGTCCGTGACGGTCCCGCTGCCGAGCACCACGGAGGGCACCCCGCCGTCCAGGGCCTCCCCCGCGGCCCGGAGCTTCTTCCGCATGCCGCCGGTCGCGCCCTTGTCCCGGAAGCGGGCGGCCTCGGCGGCGGTGATCCGGGTGACGGGCGCGCCGTCGACCAGGAGGTGGGGGACGTCGGTGACGAGCACCAGGGTGGCGGCGCCGACCGCCGCGGCGAGGGCGGCGGCGGCCCGGTCGCCGTCGGTGTTGACCTCCTGGCCCGCGGAGTTGCGGGCGAGGGGGGTGACGAGGTGGGCCTGGCCGGGGCGGAGTTCGCCGAGCGGGGCGGGGTCGACGCCGGTGATGGGGCCGACGAGGTTCTCCAGCTCGACGAGCTGCTTCTCCCGCCACCACCAGCGTTCGCCGGGGGCGGCGGCGACCAGGCCGTCGCTGCCGAGGAGCCGGCGGGCGGTGACGCCGCGCCGTTCCAGCCGGCCGAGGACGTCGGCGGCGAGCCGTTCGCTGACGGTCTTGATGTCGGCGATCACCTCGGGGGTGGTCCAGCGGCTCTGGTTGCCGTAGCGGTCGCGCAGCAGCGCGGCGGGGTCGGCGTGTCGTCCGCCGAGCCGCTTGAGCGGCCGGGACCAGCCGTGCACGAGGAGCAGGGGGCGGTGGCGGGCGTGCTCCGCGAGGTCGTCCCACCAGGGGTCCGGCAGGTCGTCGAGGGCGCTGCCGCCCAGCTTCACCACCAGGGGCGCGGTGCTCATGCGGGCATCACCGGCTGCATGGTCAGCCCGCTCTCCTCGGGGAGGCCGAAGCGGAGGTTGGCGGCCTGCACCGCCTGGCCGGCCGCGCCCTTGACGAGGTTGTCGAGGGCGGCGAGCACGACGATCCGGTCGGCCTCCGGGTCGTGCAGCACGGTCACGTCGCAGTAGTTGGAGCCGAGCACGGCCTGCGGGTCGGGCACCGGGATGAGGGTCTCGTTGTGCCGCCGGACCCGCACGAAGCGGTGTCCCTTGTAGAAGCGCAGGTAGGCGCGGTGCAGTTCGCGCTGGTCGACGGGCCCGGCGGGGAAGACGTACGTGCTGGTCAGCAGGCCGCGCACGTGCGAGACGCCGTACGCGGACATGCTGAGCGAGGCGATCGAGCCGCGGCCCTCGCGGGCGAGGAAGTCGCTCGCCTCGGCGGCGTGCCGGTGGCCGGTCGGGGAGTACGGGGCGATGGCGCCGTTGCGCAGCGCGTGCAGCTCGGAGGTGCGCAGCTGGAGTCCGCCGCCGCTGGAGCCGCTCTTGCCGTCGACGAGGACGGTGCCCAGGTCGAGGCCGAGGCCCAGGGTGAGCGGGGCGAGGCCCAGGGTGAGGGCGGTGGCGTAGCAGCCGGGCAGGGAGATGAGCGCGGCGTCCTTCAGCCGGTCGCCGAGGAGTTCGGGCACGCCGTACACGAAGCGTTCGGCGAGGTCGGGGCGGCGCTGGACCTTGGGGTACCAGCGGTCGTGGAGTTCGGGGGTGCGGATGCGGAAGGCGCCGCTGAGGTCGACGATCGCGGGGACGCGGTCGGCGAGCAGGGCGGCCAGGTCGGCCGAGACGGGGGCGGGGGTGGCGAGGAAGAGGACGTCGACGCGGTCGGCGACCTCCTCGGTGACGGGTTCCACGGTGAGACCGAGGTCCTGGCGGAGGCCCGGGTGCAGCTCGGCGGGGCGCCGGCCGACGTGGGAGGAGCCGCCGAGGAAGGTCAGCTCCAGGTCGGGGTGCTGGGTGATCAGCCGGATGAGGTCTCCGCCGGCCAGTCCGGACGCGCCGACGACTCCTGCGCGGATCATGCGAGCAGCTCCTGTGCGTAGCGGGCGATGGCCGAGGGGACGTCGATCCCGGTCGCGGTGGCGACGGCCCGGAAGGCCGGGGCGTGGTTGACCTCGTTGACGAGGAGGCCGTCCTGGGTGCGGAAGAGGTCGACGCCGTAGATGCCGGGGCCGAGGACGTCGATGACGGCGTCGACGGTCTTGGCGACCTCGGGGTCGTGGCCGAGGGCGCGGTTGCGGTTGCCGAGGGCGGCGTTGTTGCGCCAGTCGGTGCCGCCGGACTCGAACTCGGCGGCGGCGACGAGCTCGCGGCCGACGACGAAGCAGCGGACCGAGCCGCCGGGCAGGTACGGCTCGACGAGCGCGGCCTGCTCGAAGGCGTGGCCGAGGTCCTCGATGTAGTCGTAGACGGACTGGGCGGTGTCGGCGTCGCGCAGCAGGGTGACGCGCTTGCCCATGCCGCCGAAGACCGGCTTGAGGACCGCGGGCGGCGGCAGTTCGGCCAGGGCCCGGGTGAAGTCCTTGCGGGAGAGGACCAGCCGGTGGTCGGGGACGGGCACGCCGGCGGCGGACAGGGCGGCGCGCAGGGCCGCCTTGTTCTCGCAGGCGTGGATGGCGGAGGCGGTGTTGAGGACGGCGGTCCCGGCCGCCTCGGCGAGCGTGGCGATGAGTCCGCCGCGCGTGTAGCTGCGGCTGCGCACGAGGAGCAGGTCGAAGTCGCGCAGGGCGGGCGCGTCGGGGGCGCCGAGGCAGAGGGACTCGTCGTTGACCCACTCGACGCTGAGGCCGAGGCCGGGGGCGGCGTCGATGAGACGGCGCTCCTCCCAGGCGATCCGGTCGGCGACGACGGCGATTCTCAGGGGCATCTCACTGGCCCCAGTCGCGCAGCTGGACCTCGACGGCCTCCAGGGTGAGCACCCCGTCGGCGACCGCCTCGACGCGCAGCGTCAGCAGGCACTCGGGGCAGGAGAGGGTCTCGCCCGGGCCGACCGGCGGCACGGTGAGGTCGGTCTCGCACTCGGGGCAGGCGCCGGAGAGGGTGGCGGTGGTCATGGGAGGGCTCCGTTCTGGGGTGAGGGGTTCGGTGGAGAAGGGACGAGGGGTACGGAAGGGCCCGGGGTAGCGGGACGGGTCCCTGGTACGGGACGGGCCCGGGATGCGGGACTGGTCCCTGGTACGGGACTGGTCCCTGGTACGGGAGGGACGCGGGTGCGCCCCCGGGTCAGGCCGCGGCGAAGTCGACGGCGGCCTTGCGGACGTCGTCGCGGTCGAGCAGCGGCCGGCCGGTCTCCTCCTGGCGGGCGATCAGCCAGGGGGTGAAGGCGTCGGCGTCGATGTCGACGCCCGAGTCGGCCAGCGCCCAGTCGACCAGGGCCGGGGTGATCCGGGTCCGGACCCTGAGCTCGCGCCGGTTGCCGACGAGCTCGGCGGGAAGCGTCTCGTACGCCTCCGGGTTGACGAGCTGGCCCGGCAGTTCGTAGGCGAAGGCGTGCGGGGTGGTGGGGCCGGACTGGAAGGCCTCGCCGAGTCCGGCGCCGTGCAGCGCGAGGCGGGACAGTTCGGTGAGGTGGGTCAGGTCGAAGCGGTCGTCGCCGTGGACGACCCGCAGGGCGGTGAGGAACTCGGCCAGCGGGGCGTTGCCGCCGCGTTCGCCGATGCCGCCCACGGTGGCGGAGACCCAGCGGGCTCCGGCGCGGACCGCGGCCAGGGAGTTGGCGACGGCCAGTCCCAGCATGTTGTGCGAGTGGATCTCGATCTCGGCGCCGTCGATCTCCGTGAGGTCGCCGATCACCCGCTCCATCCGCCAGGGGGACAGGGCGGCGACGGTCTCGGCGAGCCGGAAGCGGTCGGCGCCGGCGCCGAACCCGGCGGTGACGTAGGGCACGAGCCGTTCGCGGGGGGTGCGGGCCCCGTCCTCACCGCTGAAGGTGACGTGGAAGCCGCGCTCCTTGGCCTGGGAGACGGCCGAGCGGGCGAGGGCGCCGAGGAGCTTGGCGCTGGGCGTGCCGAGCTTGAGCGCGGCGTGCTCCTCGGAGGTCGGGATGGAGTACATGACGTGGTGCACGCCGAGGCGTTCGGCCTCGTCGAGCGCGGTGGCGACCTGCCGGCGGTCGCGGACCACGACGAGCGTCATGCTGCGCTCGGGTCCGATCGCCTCGTGGGTGGCGAGGATCAGGTCGGCGTCCTTGGAGTCCGGTCCCGAGACCATGCCGACCTCGACCAGGTCGACGCCGGTGGCGACCAGCAGGCGGGCGATGTCCGCGGCGTCGCGGGGGCCGAACTCGACGCCCGCCATGTGTGCGGAGTCGCGCAGGGTCGCATCGGAGACCCGGGGCGACACATAGGGCTTTCCGGCGTCTTCCACTTCTGCCATTTCTCTCACTCCTTTTCGTTTCCGTGCTGTCGATCGAAGGGTGCGACGCGGTTCCGGAATCACTTTCCGACCAAACGACTAGGGAAAGCAAGGGCATTCCCGTCAGGGCTTGCGGAGAAGTGTCAGGAAACGTCAGGGAAGGAAAAGGAGCATGCGGAAGCTTCCCGCCTCCGACAAATCTCCGCGGCCACCCGCCCGTTCGCCGGAAGGGCTTCCTAATGTGCCGTCATGGACCTTTTCCCGTTGCCTCGACTGGGCCTTGTCGTGCCGCCGGAGAATCCCACCGCGGAACCGGAGTTCCAGCGGTTGCTCGGCGGCCGTGTCAATGTGTTCGCCGCGCGCTTCCCGCTCACCCCCGGGGTCGGGCTGCGCCGCATGCTGGAGACGTACAACGACGTCCTGCCCGACACCCTGGGGCTGTTCGGGGCGATGCGCCTCGACGCCGCCGTGGTGGCGTGCAGCGCCTCGCACTACCTGCTGGGGCCGGACGGCGACCGGGAGCTGTGCGCGCGGCTCTCGGCGCGGGCCGGCTTCCCGGTGGCCTCCTCCACCCGGGCGGTCCTGGAGGTCGGCGCCGAGCTGGGGCTCGACGCGGTGACCCTGGTGTCGCCGTACGTGCCGTGGCTGACGGAGACCTCCCGCGCCTTCTGGGAGCGGGCCGGGCTGCGGGTGGACGCGGTGGTGCCGGTGCCGCTGCCGGACGGCGGCCACGACCCGTACCGCGTGACCGCCCAGGGGCTCCTGGACCGGCTGGACGCGGCGCTGCCCGACGACGACCGACCGCTGCTGTTCACCGGCACCGGCATGGGCACGCTCGCGGTCCTGGAGGAGCTGGAGCGGCGCCGGCCGGGCCGGATCGCGCTCACCTCCAACCAGGCGTCGGCCCGCTGGGCGCTGCGGGCCGCCGGCGCCGCTCAGGGCCGCTCCGCCGCCCCGCCCGCCGCGGCCTGACCGGCCGTGCGTCCGGCGTGCGGGGGCGCCGGGCGCACGTGCCCCATCCGATAGCCCACGCCCCGGACGGTGATGATCCAGCTGCCAGCGCCGAGTTTCGTGCGCAGGCTGCTCACGTGGGTGTCGATGGTGCGGCTGGGATGGCCCCATTCGCTGCCCCATACGCGGGCCATGAGTTCCCTCCGGGAGACCACGGTCTCCGGTCTTCCGGCGAGCAGGTAGAGGAGTTCGAATTCCTTGGTGGTGACGGGGACGAGCCGGTCGTGGACCCGCACCTCGTGGGTGCGCGGATCGAGGTGGAGCGGGCTCAGCGAAATGGGCGCGGGGCCGCGCGGCGCGGGCCTGGCCCGCCGCAGCACCGCCTCCATGCGGGCGGCGACCTCCCGGAATCCCCAGGTGCGGACCACGCAGTCGTCGGCGCCCGCCTGGAGGGCGAGGACCCGGCCGAGTTCGTCGTCCCGGTCCGCGACGGCGATCAGCGGCACGTCGCCGCCGTCGCGCAGGGCGCGGCACACCTGGAGGCCGTCCAGGTCGGGCAGGTCGAGCGAGAGCAGCACCAGGTCGACGCCCCGGTGGGCGCGCAGCGCCAGCGCCCCGGTGCCGACGCCGCGGGCCGCGTAGCCGTGGCGCCCGAGGTTGCGCACCGTCTCCTCGGCGGTGTCCGGATCCCGCTCCACCACCAGGACGCTCCGCCCTCCCGCGCCGTCCCCTCCTCGGGCGTTCACCGTCCCACCTCCGCGTCCCCGGCGAGCCGGTGGCGGGCGTGGGCGGCGGAGACCAGCGTCATGTGGTGGTGCCAGCCGGGGAAGGAGCGGCCCGCGAAGTCGAGCAGCCCGTACCGCTCGCGGAGCACGGTGAGCGCGGCGGCCGAGCGGGTGCGGGCCCGCAGCAGGGGGACCACCCGGTCGAGGCTCCGGTCGGGGAGGTCGGTCAGCCACTGCCGGGCCGGACCGCGCCCGTCCGGCGCGGCGCGGCCGAGCAGCCGGTACGCGCGTGCGGCGCCCGGCGGCCGGACCGTCCCGGGGTGGAAGCGGGCCGCCGGGTACGGCCGCCGGGCGAGCAGCCGCTCCGTCAGCGCGCCCGCGCCGACCGTCGCCGCCCGGCCCGGCATCCCCTCCAGCGCCACCTCCAGCTCCGCGGGGACCTCGGCGAGCACCGCGGCGCCCTGCCGGGCGAGGCCGTCGAGCACCCCGGCCGCCTGTGCGCAGCGGGTCAGGTCGAGCACCCAGGGCAGTCCGGCCGGCCCCGTGCGGGCCGGCGCCCGGGCGGCGAGGTCGAGCAGGGGCGGTCCGTCGGGCCGCACGCCCTCGGCGTGCGGCACCCGGGCGCGGTGCCGCAGTCCGCGGTCCCACGCCCAGGCGCCGCCGAGCACCAGCTGCCAGTCGACGGCGAAGGCCTCGTCCGGCGCGACCAGGAACAGACCCAGCGCCCGCTGCCCGCTGACGGGCCGTCCGGTGTCCGGATCCGGCCAGGTGTGCACCCCCACCGAGTGGGGTCCCGCCTTGGGCACCGCGAGCTCCTCGACGGTCCAGGCGTACGGCCGGACGTGTCCGGCCACCCGTTCGGCGAGCCGGGCCCGCACCGGCCGCCAGTCCCACGGGCTGACGTTGACGAACTGGTGCAGGCCCCGGGCGGCGGCGGGCGGCAGGTCCAGGGTGCGGGCCAGGCCGTGCGGGGTCCTGCGCCCCTCGGTCCTGGCCAGGGCCCACAGACAGGCCCGCGCCCAGCGGAGCTGTTCGGCCCGGTGCAGCGAGCCGAAGACGTCCGCCGTGAAGTCCCCCGCCCCCGAGATCGGCCGAAAGTCGTCGGTCTGGTGGTGCCCTGTCGTCCCCTGCGTCCTGCTCGACGCCATGTGACGCCATCCCCCTCGTGTCCGCGGCGGTGAATCCCTTGGTCAGAAACGCCTGTTCGAACGCAAAAGTACCGCCTGCCCCCGGCATTCCCGACGCCTCTCCGGAGAGTTTCCGACTTCGCCCCGTGAGCTGCGGAAACGGGCGCGCGGCGGGGGAACGGCGGAGTCGGGCGGAACGGCTGCAACCGTTATCCGGCCTGGTGTCCGGGCCCTTCGGCCAGGGGATTTCACGACGTGTCAAAACCGTATGAACGTTTCGTGGCGGATCTTTGCCGCCGTCTTTCCGCCTCCTTTCGGCCGGACGGTCCGAAAGGGAACGGGGACCGGTGCGGCGGGCACGGAAAGGCCCTGGCGGCCCTCCCGGAGGGGGAGGGCCGCCAGGGCCGCGCGGCCGGACGGACGCCGGCGGGACGGGTGCTCAGGCGTCGGCCCGGCGGGCCGGGAAGCCGTGCGCGCGCGCCCGGAGCACGACCAGCAGCACCGGCACGAGCAGCACCACCAGCGTCCACGGGAAGGATTCGCTGCCCGCGGTGTCCAGGAGCACCCCGCCGATCACGCCGCCCGCCGCCATCGCCACGTTCCACAGCGTCACCAGCATGGCCTGCGCCCCGTCGGCCTGCTCGCCGCCCGCCTCGCCCGCGGCGGTCTGGAGCAGGGTCGGCACCCCGCCCCAGCCGAGGCCCCAGAGCACCGCCGCCAGGTAGACGAAGGCCGTCTGCTCGGCGAACACGCCCAGCAGCGCGGCCGCCACGGCCACCAGCAGGGTGCTGGCGACGGTCAGCTGACGGAGCTGGCGGTGGATCCGGGCCCCCACGATCCAGATGCTCGCGAGCGAGGCCGCGCCGAACACCAGGAGCACCAGGTCGGTGCTGTCGCCCATGCCCAGGTCACCGAGGAAGGTGGCGACGTACGCGTACAGGACGGTGTGGGCCAGCACGAAGACCAGCGTCACGAAGAGCACGGCCGGCACGCCCGGCACCTTCAGCGCCCGCAGCATCCCCGGGCGTTCGCCCGCCCGCTGGCCCGGGTGGTCGGGCACGGCCGCAGCGATCCACACCAGCAGCGCCACCGTCAGACCGGTCATCACCAGGAACGCGACCCGCCAGTCGGTGACCTTGCCCAGGTACGTGCCGGCGGGGACGCCCAGGGAGAGGGCGACCGGGATGCCGGCCATGGCGATGGCGATGGCCCGGCCCTGCAACCGCTCCGGGGCCAGCCGGCGCGCGTAGCCCGCGAGCAGCGCCCAGGCGAGACCGGCCGCGACGCCCGCGACGAAACGGGCCGCCATCGTCAGGCCGTACACCGAGGAGACGGCGGTGACGGTGTTGGCCACGGCGAACCCGGCCATGGAGGTCAGCAGCAGCCGCTTGCGGCGCCAGCCGGCCGTCGCGGCGGTGAGCGGGATCGCCGTCAGCGCGGTGCCGAGGGCGTAGATGGTCACCGTCTGCCCGGTGGCCGACTCGCTGACGCCGAGGTCACCGCTCATCGCGGGCAGCAGACCGGCCGGCAGGGTCTCGGTGAGGCTGGTGATGAAGACGGCGGTGGCCAGCGCCAGCAGCGCGAGGAGGGGCAGCTTCTCGCGTCCCTCGGCCGCCGGGGCGTCCGGCGGCGCGGTCGCTTCGGCCGCGGTGTCCGGTGCGGTGCTCATGTTGTGCTCCAAGTCCATGGGGTGGGGACGGTGTCGGGGATGCGAGGGGGTGCGGAGGAGACGCGAGAGGGGTACGGAGGAGGCGCGGGTACCCGGGGACGCGGGGCCCGGGGGCGCGGGGTCAGTCCGGCGGCGGGGCGGCGGAGCGGCCGCCGTCCACGGGCAGCCGCGCCCCGGTCGTGAAGGTGGCGTCCGTGGCCAGGAACAGCGCGGCCCGCGCCACCTCCTCCGCGGCGCCCAGCCGCCCGAGCGGCGGCAGCGGTACGGGAGCCCCGCCGGAGGCCGCGATACAGCCGGGGACCACGGCGTTGACCCGTATCCCCCGGGCGCCCGGGTCCGCCGCGAGGGCGCGCAGCTCCGTACCGGACGGGCCCGCGGTCAGCACCACCGCGCCGCCCGCCCGCAGCCGGCGCAGCAGCGGCCGGGCCGTCGGGGCGGTGCCGGCGAAGAGCAGGTCGACCGTGGGTTCGGCGCCGGGGCCGAGGGAGGCATCCAGCCCGCCGGGGACCACCACCTCGGCGGTGGAGCCCAGTTCGGCGCGCAGCCGGGCCCGCTCGCCCGCCGGGGCGGCGAACACGACGCGGGCGCCGCCTTCCACGAGCCGCTTCGCGATGGCCAGGTCCACCGCGGGCGGCCCGCCCACGACGACGGCGCGACGGCCCGCGTACCTGGTCATGCGTCCCTGCCCCTTTCTCTTCCTCCGGGTCTTGCGCCGGAGCTTTCGGGCCTCCGGGTCTCGCGTCAGGTCTTCCGGGGGCTCCGGGGCCTTCGGCCTCTCCGGGTCCTCCGTCCGATGCCCCGACTGTGCGGGAGGGCCCTTCGGGAAACCTTCGGGTCCGCTTCGGGTCCGCTCCGGCCGGGTCCGGGGGCGCTTCGGATGGGTCGGGGGGCGGTTCGGGCGGGTCCGGGCGGGTCCGGGGGCGCTTCGGGTGGGTCCGGATCCGTTCCGGGCGGGTCCGGGGGCGGGTCCGGCGCGGCGTCCCGCCCCGTGGGGGCGCCGCCGGGCGGATAGGGTGACCGGCATGCGGTTTGGGGTGCTGGGGCCACTCGTGGTCCGGAACGACGACGGCGAGGAGGTCACGGTCCCCGAGGCCAAGGTCCGCGCCCTGCTCGCCGTGCTGCTCGCGCACGACGGCGGGACCGTCCCGGCGGACCGGCTCATCGACGTCCTGTGGCCCTCCCGGCCGCCCGCCCGGCCGTCCGGCGCGCTCCAGGCGCGGGTCTCCCAGCTGCGCGCGGTCCTGGGCAGGGAGCGGGTGGTGCGCCGCCCTCCGGGCTACCTCCTGGACCTGCGCCCTGAAGAGGTCGACGCCGCGCGGTTCCGCGCCCTCGTCGCACGGGCCGGCGCGGCGGCCGCCCCCGGCGACCGGGTCGCCCTGCTCACCGAGGCGCTGGAGACGTGGCGCGGCCCCGCGTACGCGGACTTCGCGGACGCGGACCTCGTCCGCCCGGCCGCCGCCCGGCTGGACGAGGAGCGGCTGACCGCCCTGGAGGAACGGGCCGCGGCGCGGCTCGCCCTCGGCGGCGACCCGGCGCTCGCCGCCGAACTGGCCGAGCTCGCCGGGGCGCACCCGCTGCGCGAACGGCTGCACGCCCTGCGCCTGCGCGCCCTGTACGCCGCCGGGCGCCAGAGCGAGGCCCTCGCCGCGTACGAGGAGGTCCGCGTCCGGCTCGCCGAGGACCTGGGCGTCGACCCCGGCCCCGAACTGGCCGCCCTGCACACGGCCCTCCTCCGCCACGACCCGTCCCTGACCGCCCCCGCCGCCCTCCCCGCTCCCTCCTTCCCCTCCTCCCCCGCCGCGCCGGCCGCGCCGGCCGCCCCGCCCGCCGGGAACCTGCCCGCGCCGCTGACCCCGCTGATCGGCCGCGACCCGCTGCTCGCCCGTGTGCGGCGGGCGCTCGACGGGGCGCGGCTCGTGACGCTCACCGGGCCGGGCGGGGTCGGCAAGACCCGGCTCGCCGTCGCCGCCGCCCGGGAGACCGCGCCGGACGCCTGGCTGGTGGAGTTCGCCGGCGTGCGGTCCGGCGCCGCGGCGGACCTGGCCCAGGTCGTCGCGGGGGTGCTCGGCCTGCGGGACGACGACCGGACCGCGCGCCCCGGCGACGCCGCCCCCTCCCCCGTCGGCCACCTCGCCGCCGCGCTGCGCGACCGCCGCGGCCTGCTGGTGCTCGACAACTGCGAGCACGTGGTCGACGCGGCGGCCGAACTGGCCGCGCTGCTGCTGGCCGCCGCGCCCGGCCTGCGGGTGCTGACCACCAGTCAGGAGCCCCTGGGGGTGAGCGGTGAGGCCGTCGTGCTGGTCGAACCGCTCGCCGCCGGGGACGCGGTGCGGCTCTTCACCGAGCGGGCCGCCGCCTCCGCGCCGGGCTTCCCCGCCGACCCGGCCGACGCAGCCCCGGAGGACCGCGCGGCCGTCGAGGAGATCTGCCGCCGCCTGGACGGCATCCCGCTCGCCCTGGAACTGGCCGCGACGCGGGTGCGGGCCCTGGGGGTGCGGGAGCTCGCCGCCCGGCTCGGCGACCGCTTCCAGGTGCTGACCGCCCGGCGGCGCGGCGCCCCGGCCCGGCAGCAGACCCTGCGCGCGGTGATCGACTGGAGCTGGGAGCTGCTCACCGCGCCCGAGCGGATCGTGCTGCGCCGCCTCGCGGCCTTCGCCGACGGCTGCGACCTGGCGGCGGTCACGGTCGTCGCGGCGGGCGACGGCGTGGCCGGGGAGGAGGTCTGGGACCTGGTCACCCGGCTCGTCGACCGTTCCCTGGTCGCCGTGGCGGAGGGTCCAGCGGGGCCGCGCTACCGGCTCCTGGAGTCCGTGGCCGCCTACGCGCTGGAGCGGCTGCACGAGATGGAGGACCTCGACGCGGTGCGCGCCCGGCACCTGGCGCACTACCTGGCCCTGGCCGAGCGCGCCGAGCCGGGGCTGCGCGGCCCCGGCCAGCGCGACCACCTCGACCGGCTCGACGCCGAGGCGGGCAATCTGCGGACCGCGCTCGACACGGCGCTGGGCCTGCCCGCCGGCGATCCGTCCGCCGCGCGCCTGGCCCGGGCGCTCGCCTGGTGGTGGCTGCTGCGCGGTCGCCTCACCGAGGCCCGCCGCACCCTGCGCACGGTCCTCGACGCCCGCCCCGAAGCCACCCCGGAGCGTACCGAACTCCTTCTGCTGCACAGGGCGTTCACCCTCCTGACCGAGGGCCGTGGCCCGCGCCCCGCCCCCGTGCCGGCCGACGGCTGCACGCCCGGCGCTCCCGACCCGGCCCGCCGGGCGCGCGCCCTGTGGCTGTGCGCGTACGGCTTGTTCAGCGCGGGCGCGCCGGAGGAGGGCGAGGCGCTCAACTCCCGTGCGCTCGGGCTCTTCGAGGAGCTCGGCGACTCCTGGGGGACGGCCGCCGCGCTGAGCCTGCGGGCCCGCCTCGCGCTCGACCGGGGCGACCTCGCGGGCCTGGGCCGCGACGGGCTGCACAGCGCCCGCCTCTTCCGCGAACAGGGCGACCGGTGGGGCGAGTTGCAGACGGTTCCGCCGCTCGCGACGCTCGCCGAGATCAAGGGCGCGTACGAGGAGGCCGCCCGCCGGCAGCGGGACGGACTGCGCATCGCCCGCGAACTCGGCCTCACCGCCGAGGAGTCGGCCCGGCTCTCCGGCCTGGGACGCCTCGCGCTCCTCGCCCGCGACTGGGACCGGGCCCGGACCCTGCACGAACGGGCCCTCGCGATCGCCGCCGAACAGGGCTACGCCTACGCGGAGATCCACGCCCGGATGGGGCTGGCCCTCGGCGCGCGGCGGTCCGGCGACCTGACTGGGGCCGAGCACCACCTGATACGGCTGCGCGACGGCTTCGCCCAGGCGTCCTCACCGGCCGGGGAGCACCTGCGCCTCGCCGAGCTCGGCTTCCTCGCGGAGCTCCGGGGCGATCACGACGAGGCGGCCCGGCACCATCTGCGGGGCCTCGCGGTGGCCCGCGTCCTCGCCGAGCCCCGCGCCCTCGCCCTCTGCCTGGAGGGCATCGCGGGCGCCCTCGCCCCGCGCTCCCCCGAGGCCGCCGCCGCGCTCCTCGGCGCCGCGGACGCCGAGCGCCGCAGCGTGGACGCCCCCCTGCCCGCCGCCGAGCGCGGCGACGTCGACCGCGTCACGGCCGCCCTGCGCGCCTCCCTCACCCCGGAGGCGTTCCGCACCGCCCAGGACCGGGGCGCCCGGGACCGCGGCGAACCCACCCTCGCCCGTCTCCGCCCCGTGCTCCCGCCGACCGGGGAGGATCAGACCGCCCCCTGAGGCCCTGGAACGCCGGCACACCTCGGAGACCGGCCCGACCAGGTCGTCCGCCTTCCGGTCCGGCACCGCGCGGGCGATGACGGCGCGGGCGATGATGCCGACGAGGACGTGCCCCTCGATGACGGGGACGCGGCGGACGCGCTGCTCACCCGTCACCCCAGGACGTCGCCGGCGGAGTCCCCGGCGCCCACGGTGACCGTGCCGCCGCCGACGGGGTCCCCGGCCGTGCGGCCGGCCGGACCCGCACCCTCGGTGACGACCTCCAGGGCGATGCCCCGGCCTTCATGCCGGCCGTCCGCCCCTGCCCCCTTCCCCTGGCACTCCCTCCCCGGCCCCTGGGCAGCCGCCCCCGACGGGCCCTGGGCGCGTCCCCACCGGGCGCCGACCACCGCCCCGGCGCCCGACGGGCACCCGGGACGGTCGCCCGTGATTTCCTCCGCCCCGGCCGGGTAGGCGCGCCAGCGGAAAGCGGAAAGGGCCGGCCGCGGAAGACCGGGGGGCGACACCCCGGCGCCGCAGCGGCGCGTTCCGGCCCCGGCCGGAGGAGGCGCACGCAGGAGGCCGAGGACCGGTCCCGGGCCGGGCACCGGAGCGGGCCGAGAAGCCGCCCGGCCCCGGGCCGCCGGCCCGCCCGCCCCCCCTGCGAGGACGAGGAGCAGACATGACGTCACCCGAGGAAGCCGCCGCGGAGACGGACGCGCGCGGCGACGACGTGTACCAGCCGACCGGCTCGGACGCCTCGAACCGGCCCGGCGACCCTCTCGACCCGGAGAACGCCCTGGAGACCGGGACGACGGGGAATCCCGAGGAGCCGGGCTACTCCCCGCCCGACCGGCCGACCGCCGTCACCCGGACCGGCACCACCGCCGGTGAGCAGCGGGAGGGCGCGTCCCTGGACGAACGGCTGGCGGAGGAACGGCCCGACGTGGCGCCCGAACCGGGCGACGGCATCGGCGACCTCCCCGGCGGGGAGGGCGAACCGCTCGACGAGGAGTCCGGCGCCGCCCCCGCCGGGCGCCTGGTCCGGGCCGACACGGCGGTGCCGGGCGGCGTCGCCGCGCGCGACGCCGGCCCCGAGGACACGAGGGCCGCCGAGGAGGCGGCGATGCACCGCGACACGGCGGTCGACGGCGGTCACGAGCCGTCCCCGCTCCCGGAGTGAGGGCCGGGGCGGGTCCACTCGCGGCCCGCCCGGCCCCCGGGCCCGCCGCCCCGTCCGCGCGCGGCGTCCGTGTGCGCGGCGACCGGGCCGCCCGGCGGGTCGGCGGCGGAGCACCGGAAGCTCGTCCGGGGCGCCCCGCGTCCGAGGTGCGGGGCGCTCCGGCGGGGACGATCAGGCGGCGTCGCGCGCCACCACCCGGAAGGTCTCCAGCGAGGGATCGGCGGCGTCGGGGATCAGGACGCCGTGCGCCACGCCGCTGCGCAGGTACGCGACGGCCTGCTCGCCGATCACCTCGCCCGGCGTGACCACGGGCACCCCCGGCGGGTAGGGGCTGATCGTCTCGGCGGAGACGCGGCCGACGGCCTCCCGGGCCGGCACGTGCTCGGCGCGGGCGAAGAACGCCTCGCGCGGCGACATGGCCTGTTCCAGTTCCAGGGCCGAGGGCTCCGGCAGCCGGACCGGAGGCCGTCGTTCGAGCTCGTCCGCCCGTTCGGTGAGGGCCGTCAGCGCGTCCAGCAGGATCCGTTCGGTCTCGTCGTCGTCCGCGTGGGTGACGGACAGGCTGATCCGGCAGCTGTCCGAGCCGCCGACGTCGACGCGGTGCTCCTCGCGCAGCCATTCGGCCGCCTGCATCCCGCTGATGCCGAGCTCCCGCACGTCCAGGACGATCTTGAGCGGGTCGAAGTCGGCGGCGAGGCCCGCCTCGACCACCTCGGCCCCCATCGGCGCGAGGCCGGGCAGCGCGGCCGCCGCCTCGCGGATCCGGCCGGCCCGGCGCAGCGCGCCGCCGAGCAGGTCGCGGCCCTGCTCGACCATCTGGCGCCGCCAGCCGTCGAGCGTGGCGTACACGAGGGAGGAGGCGCTCGTCGTGCCGAGGAGGTCCTCGCGCTGCCGGAGGACCTCGGGCGACACCCGGTCGTGCTGGAGGTGGAAGACCGAGCTCTGCTCGATCGCCCCGCCCATCTTGTGGACGCTGGTGACCACCAGGTCGGCGCCCGCGTCGATGCCCCAGACCGGCAGTCCGGGGTGGAAGGGCAGGTGGGCGCCCCACGCCTCGTCGAGGACGAGCGGCACCCCGGCGTCGTGGCACGCCTCGGCCACGCCGCGCACGTCCGCGCACGTCCCCCAGTCGGTGGGGGTGATGAGCAGCATGCCCTTCGCGTCGGGGTGCTCCGCCAGGGCGCGGCGCACGTCGTCGGGCTCCGGCGGGTGGGCGAGGTGCCGGTCGGCGTCGAACTTGGGGTGGACCCAGACGGGCCGGACACCGTTCACCACCACGGCCGCGATCACCGACTTGTGCGCGTTCCGCGACAGCAGGAGCTTCTCACCGGGGCCCGCGACCGACAGCATCGCGGTCTTGACCGAGAGCGAGCTGCCGCAGGTCGAGAAGAAGGCCCGTTCCGCGCCGACGGCGTCCGCCATCAGCTCCTGGGCCCGTTCCAGGACGTCCTGGGACTCACGCCGGTCGTCGAGGCCGTTGAGCAGCAGCACGTCGGACCGGAAGACGTCCTGTCCCACGACGCGGGCCACCCGTGGGTCCGCTCCGCGTCCCTGCTTGTGTCCCGGCGGGCCGTAGACGACGTCTCCCCGCCGCCGGAAGTCCTCCAGCGCTTCGAGGACGGGTGCACGCGAGTGGTCCATGGTTCTTCCGGTGGACGGGGCCTTCCTGTCCCGGGGCGCCTACCCGACGCCTCCGTCCTCACGCGCGGACCCGCGCGTACCGTCCCGGCGAAGGGGTAGCCGCATCCCGACCGGCGGAAAGGGAGGCGGCGCGCCATGACCGTGTCACCCGGGTTCCTGCTCCTCGCGAACGGTCGTCTCCTCGTCCCCGCGGACGAGATGACCGGTCTGCTGCGGCACGTCGCGGCCGTCTGGCTCCAGGCCACGGACCGGGGCGAGGCGGACCACGATCCGGCCACCGTCCTGGCCCTGGCCACGTCGCTCATGGAGGTGGCCGACCTGATCGACGCCGAGTGCATCGCCCTGCTGCCGCCCGGGGAGGGTCCTTCAAAGGACGCTCCCGGCTGACTCCGCGAGGGGCCCGGCGGCGACCTCGGGGTGGCCGGTCCGCGTGGGGTGGCGCGGCGGCGGGCCGCCGTGGAGCGCCGCGGCCGCTTCCGCTCCGCCCCCGACGGCGGTCGCGCGGCACCGTGGTCCCGTCCGCCGCGCCGTCGCCTCCTCGCCCCGTGCTCAGGCGGGGTGCTGTCTGATCCTGGCGAGGAGGTCGACGAGGCGCTGCTGTTCGCCGTCGGACGCCTTCCGCGGGAGCGGCGGAACGGCATAGGGGCGGGTGCGTGCGGCCGTACGGTCCCGGCGCGCGTCGACCGCCGCGCCGATGATCCAGGAGCCCGCGACCGGCGCACGGACCGGGGACGGGGGCAGGGACACCGCGGAGGACGCCGCGGACGACAGGACGGGCCGGCCCGTGCGCGGGACCGAGGCGCGCGCGGCGGCCGGCAGGAGCGGCGGCAGGGGCGTGTGGGGGATCTGGATGACGTAGGTGAGTCCGGAGCCGCGGGGATGGTGCCGTACGGCGAGTTCCCCGTCGTGCGCGTCGACGATCCCGCGGGCGACGAGGACGTGCGTGGGGTCGTTGACGGCCTGGGGGCCGCTGATCTCGATGCGCAGGCGGTCGGCGAACGGCGAAGCGGTGATGACGACGGTGGTGTCGGTGCGCGGCGAGGGCTGCGCCTGCGGACGGGCCGTCCCCGTGGACGCGGTGCCGGAGGCGTCGGCGATCAGGTGTGCCAGGGCGGTCGACGCGCGATCGGGGTCGAGCGAGACCACGACGGGCGGTGCGTGTACGGCGAATCGCGTGCGGTGCGGGCCGGTGAGCACCACGGCCTTGTCGATGGCGGCGGTCAGGATCGTGCCCAAGGTCGTGGGGTGGCGGGCGACGCTGGGCGCCGCGCCCGCCGGCCGCGGGGGTTCCGCGGTGCCCGTCCGGAGCGGGTCAGGGCCTGCGGTCCGGGATGCGGGACGCGGGGCGGTCAGTTCGGCGTGGCGGGCGGCGAGCGCCGCGTACCGCTCCGCGTGTTCCGCGAGTTCGGCCTCGTGCCGGACGACGAGTTCCTCGTACGGTCTGCGGTCGGTGAAGGTCATCACGGCGCCGACGAGCTGGTCGCCGTCCCGCACCGGGGCGGTCGTCAGGTCGACGGGCACCCGCTCGCCGCCCTTCGACCACAGCACCTGGCCGCGCACGCGGTGCTTGCGCCCGGACTTGAGGGTGTCCGCGAGCGGGGACTCCTCGTACGGGAAGGGGGTGCCGTCGGCGCGCCTGGCGAGGATCAGGGGGTGCAGCTCGGCGCCGCCGAGCTCGCCGGCCCGGTAGCCGAGGATCTGCGCGAAGGCGGGGTTCACGAGGACGACCCGGCCGTCGGTGTCCGTGCCGACGACGCCCTCGGACGCGGCCCGCAGGATCATCTCGGTCTGCCGCTGCGAGCGGGCCAGTTCCGCCTCGGTGTCGAGGGTGCCGGTGAGGTCGCGGACGACGAGCATCAGCAGCTCGTCGCCGGTGTAGCCGCTGTACGAGTCGTACGCCTCGCGCCCGTCCTCCAGGCTGGCGCTGGTCACCTCGACGGGGAACTCGCCGCCGTCGGTGCGCCGGGCGACCATCCGCATCGGCTTGGTCCGGCCCCGCTCGTCGGCCGGGTCGGGCCGGCGCATCGAGCCGGGGATCAGGCGCGAGTCGAAGGTGGGCAGCAGGTCCAGCAGACCGCGCCCGACGAGCGCGGTGCCGGGGGTCTCGAACATGCCCAGGGCGATGGTGTTGGCGTTGACGACCGTGCCGTTGCAGTTGACGAGCACGAGGCCGTCCGGCAGGGCGTCGAGTACGGCCGCGAGGCGAGCAACGCCTCGGGAGAGCGGAAGGACCATGGCGACGTTTCCTTTCCGGGCTGGGGTCACAGGCGGGGGTGTGCGGCGGTGCCGGGCGAAGGGGCCGCGCGGTTCGGCGTGGTGCGGAGTGCGGGGCCGAGCCGGCGCACCGGGACCGGAATCGGTGCGGTGAGCGGTGGGTTCGTGGGGCGTCGGTCCGGCTGACGGGGACCTCACCACCTGGCGATGGCACAGGTGGGGGCAAGGTCGCTGCCTTGATGTTTCTCGAGGGTGCCTTCATGCCATGATCGGGGCGGGCTGAGACACATCCCGGTCATGGGGAGAACTGTTCCGCGGGGAGGGCGGCCACGGGCCTGGGCGAGCGGTGACGTCCCGTCGGCCGGAGGGCCGGGGGCACCTCCAGGACGTAGGTGCTGCCGCCGTCCTCGGCGGCCCGGTGCGCGCGGAGCGTCTCGCCGTGGGCCTCGGCGATGCCCCGTACGACGTCGAAGTGCTCCCGCGTGCCGCCGTCCCTGGGACCACGGACTTCGATGCGCAGCAGGCCGCGCCGGTGGAGGGCGGCGGCGAAGACGTGATGCGGGGCGGAGCCGGCCTGCTCGTCGTCGGCGTGGACGACGTCCGTGATGAGCCGCGCGACGGCGGTCGAGACGTCGTCGGGGTCCACGTGGACGGAGAACTGCACACGGCTCGGGCCGGTGGAGGACGACGCCGCCCGTGCCCCGGCCTGCACCACGTCGTCGGCGAGCACGGTGCGCCGCCGCGCTCCCGCCGGCGCGCTGTCGTGGACGTGAGGCGCGGCCCTGTCGTTCACGAGGGCCATGATCATGCGCAGGTCGGCCGCCAGGGCTTCCAGGCTGAGCGTCGCCTCGGGCCACAGGGGGCGCGAGCCGTCGTCGGCGAGTCCCACCAGCTGGACGTGCAGGTGGTGCAGTGCTCCCGCCAGCGGGCCGGCGAGGAAGTCGGTGAGTTCGCGGGTGCGTTCGGTGGCCCGGTCGGTCAGCTGCCGCTGCCGTTCGAGTTCGGTCCGGTGCTGCCGGAGGGTGCGTCTCTGTGCGGCGATGTACTCGTCGGCCAGCCGCTCGTACGGGCGGCGGTCGCTGAGCGCGACGACCGCGCCGACCGTCCTGCCGTCGTCCATGACGGGCCGGACGGCGATGTCGGCGGTGAGGCGGGGGCTGTCGACCGGCTCCAGTTCCAGGCCGGTGAGCCGGCTCGGTCGCCCGTTTCCGAGGGCCTCGGCGAGAGGCGCGTGCTTGGCGTCGACGGGGTCGCCCGCGGGCCCGACGGGCACCAGGCGGGAGAGCAGGTCGCAGCCGGCGAGATCCGCGGCCCGGCCTCCGAGCAGACGGGCGGCGGCCGGGTTGACCAGGTCGATCCGGCCGTCGGCGTCCATCCCGATGAGCGCCTCGCCGGTGGTGCGCAGGACCGTTTCCGCCTGGAGGAGGGAGCGGCGGAGGACCGCCCGCGCCTCCTCGGCCTCCGTGACGTCGTGGAGCGAGACGACCAGGGAGGAGCCGGGTGGAAGTGCCTCGTGCGGGGTGCCCCCGTGGAGCCGTACGGTGCTGATCTCGACGGGAAAGGTTCCGCCGTCGGCCGTCCGGGCCGTGGTTCGGAGTCGGCGCGCGGGAGCCGCTCCGGGGCGTCCGGGGTCCGCCGGCCCGCGCATGAGGTTCCAGTCGAAGGTCGGGAGGACGTCGAGAACACCGCGTCCCTCGATCGTCTGCCGGTCGTACCCCAGGAGGTCCGCCGCGGCCGGATTGGCCCTGATCACGGTGCCGTTGTCGTCGATGACCAGTACGGCGTCGGGGACGAAGTCCACCACGCCCGTGTGGTGGAGGGGTGCGATGCCCGTCACGGCGCCGGGGAGACGCACCGCTGGGCCGCTGTCGAAGTTCACCGCTGTTCTCTTCCTGCCTGTCGCGCGGACCGTGGAATCCCGTTCGTGCGGAGAGGCCGGGCACGCCGAACACCCTCCACCCGCTTCCTCTCGCGTCTTGCGGCTTCTCGCGGCGATGTCGGGGAACGCCCGGGCACCCGCTCGTCGCCGGTCGTGCGCCCCGCGCCGCCGTCACATGCAAACACAGGGAAACCCGCTCGAGGCGCTGAAGAACACGCGCTTAGGACTTTCTTAAGAAATCGACACCTCGACACCGGACAGCAGCGCCGTGCGTGATTCAGGAGGGACATATGTCAGATAGAGTCCGCCGGGATTTCGCGAGTTCCGACCAGGCCCACTCGCACCTCATGAACGGACCGAGGGAAATCCATGAACGGCACGATCGACGGTTTCGGTCAGGGGCTGATCACTCCCGTGGCGGGGTACATCATGGCCCGCCTCGGTTCCGCACCGGGGGCTCCGGTGCACGGTCCGGTCGGTGCGCAGCGGACGGAAAATGCCGGGCCGGCTCCTCCTCGGGGCGGTCTCCGTCGGATGCGGGATCCGGACCGTGCACTTCATCGGGATGCCCGGATTCACGGTGCGGGAGACCGGAATCGATGACGACGGACTGCCGACTCCGACGAGCCCGCTGTACGCGGTGGTCTCCGTCGGCCTCGGCGCAGGAGCCGTCGCCTACCCGGGCACCCGCCCTTCCGTCCTGCTGACCGCAGGTCTTTTCACCGGCCTGGGCGTGGCGGGAACGCACTGCACGGGCATGGCCGTCCTCTCGGTACGGCTCCACACCCACGTGGCCGAACCCCCGGCGGCCGGGGCGCCGGCCACCGCGGTCCTGCCGATGCCGGTGGCCCCCCTGGTCTTCCTCATCGCGGCCGGCGCGATGGTCGCGCTCGATTCCCTGCTGATTCCGGGGGACGACGAAGCGGACCTCGACCGGCGCCCGCGGAGTGCCGTCCTCCGCTGCCCCCGTCGCGCGGCGACCCTCCCCGCCGCGCGACGGCGCCCGCTCCCCGGTGGCCATCCGGGCGGGGCGGGCGTCGCTGTTTGTCCCGCAATTCCCCGGCCATTAATTGGTCAATTGACCAATAAGATGCCGGCGGCCCCCCTCCTCCGGCATGCCGATCACCAAATCCCAGGACACGAGGCCCATGCCCTAGAGTGGTCGTCGGCCGAAGCCGTCAGTCATGTCCCGTGTCCCGCCCGGCGCACTCGGAAACCGCGCCCTCGCATGACGTCGCCGGCGCGACCGACCACATGCGACGAAGAGGAAGTCATGCCGGGAGAAACGGAACTCACGACCGCCTACAGCAGCAAGGTCGCCGGAGATCTCGAACGCAATGTGGCGGAGCAGGAGCGCATCCGGTCCGAGGTGGCGCGCCTCACGGCGGAACTCGACGAGCTGATGCACGATCACGGCGTGCTGCTCAATCTCAAGAAGGCACTCCAGGCCGGCACTCCGGAATCGGACCGCAAGGTTCCCCGGCAGAAGAACGGAAATGCCGAAAAGGGCGCACGCAATTCCAGGGGAGGAAAGATCACCCTCGTCGAACTGATCCGCGATCACCTCGCGGCGAGCGATGCCCCCTGTTCCGCCTCCGAGGTGACCACCGCGCTGAGCGCACAACACCCGGATCGCCACATCCAGACGACCGTCGTGCGCACGTCCCTGGAGAATCTCGTCGCGAAGGGGCGCGCCAGCCGTACCAAGCGCGGTTCCTCCGTCTTCTACACCGCGGCCACTCCCGCACCCTGAGGGCTGTCCCGCACCTCCCGTCACCGCCTGGCGACGTCCGTTTCGACCTGCCCCCCGGCTCCGACGGAGGCGCGGTCCGGAACACGACCGGACAAGCCGATCCGCCCCTGGTGACCCACCCGCCTTCGCCCTGAGTAGCGGGACAGCCCTCGGCCCGACGGAAGCCCTGTCCGGCGGCCTGTCACCACCGGCTGTTCATGCCATCTTAGGTTTCCTGGCCGGGTGGCGGGGTTAACGAGACCTTGCTGATGCCTTAAAGATCTTTAACCGGCCGGCCGTCCGACCGCGCCCCGCAGAATATGCCATGCACGGTCCTAGGGCGTCAGCACCCCCATCTTCTTGTAGACATATGTCTCGCGTACCGTGCCCGCATGGCAAAGGTGCTTCTCGTCCAAAGCGATCCCTCCGTTCGCTCCGTTCTGGGTATGTGTCTCGCGGAGGCCTCGCACACCGTGCGGGGGTGCGGCACCGCGCTGGGCGGCCTGCGCGCCGTCCTGGACGAGCCCTTCGACGTGATGGTGCTCGGCCTCGCCCTCCCCGACGTCGACGGCCTGGAAATGCTCAAGATGCTCCGTACCGTCTCGGACATCCCCGTCGTCGCCGTCACGGACCGGCACGACGAGCGTGACCTCGTCCGGGCACTGGACATCGGTGCCGACGACTTCCTGGCCGGGCCGTTCTCCGGTGCCCACCTCGTGGCCAGGATGACCGCGGTGCTGCGGCGGGCGGCGGCCGGGGTCGTGTCCACGGACGTCGCCCGGGTGGGCGGACTGGTCGTGGACACGAAGCGGAGAGAGGCGTTCCTCGACGGCACTCCCCTCGACCTGAGCCGCAAGGAGTTCGACCTCCTGGAATTCCTCGCGTGGCGGCCGGGGGTCGTCGTGCCGCGCGGCGAACTCTTCAAGCGCGTGTGGCTGCGGACGTACCGCGGCGAGCGCACCGTGGACGTGCACCTCTCGTGGCTCCGCCGGAAGCTAGGCGAGTCGGCGGCCCTGCCCCGCTACCTGCACACGGTCCGCCACGTCGGCATCAAGCTGGAGGCCCCGGAGCCCGACGCGGCGACGGCGGGCTGACGGCGCGTCAGCCTACGAGCGCGGTCGGCTTTCCCTTGCTGCGCGGCCGTTCTTCGACCAGCTTTCCCCACACGATCATGCGGTAGGTGCTGGTGAACTCGGGCGTGCAGGTGGTCAGGGTGATGTACCGGCCGGGTCCGGTGAAGCCGGATCCCTTGGGGACGGGGTCGATGACGGAGATGTTGGAGGGTGCGGTCTGGGGGAGGATGCTCGCCATCTCGTAGGTGTAGTAGGCGTCCTGGGTCTCGACCACGATGGGGTCGCCGGGCTTGAGCCGGTTGATGTAGCGGAACGGCTCGCCGTGGGTGTTGCGGTGGCCGGCGACGGCGAAGTTGCCCTGCTTGTCGGAGGGCATGGCGGTCTTGAGCTTGCCCTCGCCGTAGTGGCCGACCATGCCCTTGTCGAGGACCTTGGGCTTGCTGATGCCCTCGGCGACGGGGACGACGACGTCCAGCTTGGGGATGTACATGATGGCGAAGCCCTCGCCGGGGGCGAAGACGTCCGGCTTGCTCTCGCCCTTGGCCCAGGTGTCCTCGATCTTGGCCTTGGCCTGGTCGGTCTCCTGGCCGGCGAGGACGTTGGTCCACCACAGCTGGTAGGCGACGAAGAGGAGCATGACGACGCCGAGGGTGATGAACAGTTCGCCGACGACGGCCCCCGTGGTGTCCTTGGCCGCCTTGGCCTCCCGCCGGGCGGCACGGCGGGCCTCCACCCGGGACGACGGACGCGCGGGGACGGCGGCGGCCTGGGCGCCCTGTCGTCTCCGGGGGGAAGCACGTCCGGGGGTGGTCCTGCCGCGGCGTCCCCTCTTGGCCGCGGCCCGGCGGCGCTCGGCCCGCCCCGGTCCGGGCGGGGAGTCCGCGGGCGCGCCGCCGGGCCCGCCGGCGAGGGGCGGAACCTCGTGGGCGAAGCGGTGGGCGGAGTCGTGACGAGGTGTGTGGGGAGTGTCATGGGGAGTGGAGTGGGGGGTGTCCTGCCATGGCATGTAGTGCAGCCTCCCGATTTCTATGGCATGAACCGGAACTGTATATGCATGCCTTGTGGGTGCGGCGAGCTGGAGGGTGCCTGAACCGGTGGGACGTCGCGCGGCCCACCACGAGGCCCCGCTCGAACCACGAACGGAAACCGCGTCGCATCCGCGGGGCGGCCCGCGGGAGAAGCAGGGGTACGAACGGACCGACGAACGGCGAGGGCAGGCTCATGAACGACGCCGACTGCGCACCGGACGGCCCCGGGGGGCCCGTACGGTCCGGGCAGAGGCCGACGGAGTCCGTGTGGGACTATCCGCGGCCCCCGGAGCTGAGGGCCGACGACCGCCACGTGACGGTGGCGTTCGGTGAACAGGTCGTGGCGGACACGCGCGCGAGCCTGCGGGTCCTGGAGACGAGCCACCCGCCGGTCTTCTACCTGCCCCGGCGCGACGTGCGCGCCTCGTTCCTGCGCCCCCGGCCGGGGCGGACCCACTGCGAGTGGAAGGGCGCGGCGTCGTACTGGGACGTCGTCGTCGGCGACCTCGTGGTGGTCCGGGCCGCCTGGAGCTACGAACGGCCCCTCGGCGCCTACGCAGCACTCCGCGGCCACCTGGCCTTCTACCCGTCCGCGCTGCGCTGCGCGGTCGACGGCGAGCCGGTGACCGCCCAGGAGGGCGACTTCTACGGCGGGTGGATCACGCACGAGATCGAAGGTCCTTTCAAGGGCGGTCCCGGCACCTGGGGTTGGTGACCGCCCGCAACGGAGGAGGACGTCTGGCGAACGCGGCGCGGGCGACCAGGGGCGCCGGGGCCGTGAAGGATCCGGACCGCCCCGCTGCCATGACGGCGGACCTCCGCGCCCACCTCGGCCACCGGGACGCCGAGGCCGCGCCGGCGTGGCTCTCGGAGGCCGGATTCGGGCTCGTGCGGCGCCAGGACGCCGAGGACGGTTCGCTCGCCCGGGCCGGGATCCGGTGCGGGGACGTGGTCCTGATGGTGGCCGGCGCGCACCCCGAGCACAGCAGGCCGGCCCTTCCCTCGGCTCGGCGGCGCGGGAGACGGCCTGCGCGAACTCTCCGGAGGCGCTCGTCGTCGCACCGGGAGGCCTGTCCAGATCTCGTAATAGGCGGTACATTTACAGCCTGAAAGTCCATGAAATGAAACGTGGGAGGCCAGATAGCACGGTCGTGAAGACCGTGTGCGGGCTTCGGTGGCCTCCCACCGCAGAAGGGAAGTCCATGAGCCCCACGCTGGCCGACGAGATCCGCAGCCGGCTCGGAGAGCTGAGCCCCGCCGAACGCAAGGTGGCGCGGGTCCTGCTGGCCGGCTACCCCGCCGCGGTGTTCGAGACGGTCGCGACGATCGCGGAGCGGGCGGGCGTCTCGGCGCCCACGGTGCTGCGGTGCGCGTCGCGGCTGGGCTACAGGGGCTTCCCCGATCTGCAGGCCGCGCTCCGCTCGGAACTCGACGCGCGCAACGCCTCGCCGATCACCCTCTACACGGCCCCGGAGACGTCGGAGCGGGAGACGACCGCCCGGCCGGACTCCGCGGCCACCCCCCTCGGCGAGCGCTCGGCCCTCGTGCAGCAGGCGGTCTCCCGGACCTTCGACGAGGTGGCCCAGCACGAGTTCGAGGAGGCGGCGAGCCTCCTCGCCGACCCCAGGCGCCGGGTGCACCTGGGGGGCGGGAGGTTCACGCACCTCCTGGCCGAGTACCTGGGCCTGCACCTGATGCAGTTCCGCGACCAGGTGAGCCTCCTGCCGCACAAGGACGTGGAGCGGACGTCGTTCCTCACGCAGCTCGCCCGACGCGACGTCACCGTGCTCTTCGACCACCGGCGTTACGAGGCCGACAAGACGCTCATCGCCGAACTGGCCAGGGAGCGCGGCGGCAAGGTCATCGTGTTCACCGACCCGTGGCTCTCGCCGGCCGCCGCCCACGCGGACGTCGTCCTCATCACCCAGGTGTCCTCCCCGTCCCCCTACGACAGCCTGACTCCGGCCCTGGCGGTCGTCGAGTCGCTCGTCGCCGAGGTCCTCGACCGCATCGGCGGCGACGGCCACGAGCGGATGAAGGAGGCGGAAGGGATCGCCCGGCGCACCGGCCTCCTGTGAGCGGTCCCTGCGAGGTCGGATCCCGTCCCTCCGCGGTGCGCGCCGAAGCGTCGCCGCGGAAGGGCCTCCGCGTGCGGGCCCGCCCCTGCGGAGAAGCGGCTCGGAGGGCGGGGCCGGCGTCGGTCCTGGTCGACGGAGGTCCGGTCTCCGCACCCCGCGGCCGGGAGGAAGGGTGCGGAGGGGTTTCCACGGGACGGGTCAGTCGAGGGCTCCGTTGACGGTGGCCCTCGGGATCCCGATCCCGGGGACCTGGTACTTCGTGAGGATCTTGCGGTACGAGCCGTCGTCCATGAGGGACTGCAGGGCCGCCTGAACGGCCTCCTTGAGGCCCGGACGGTCCTTCGACAGCCCGATCCCCATCGGGGAGGCGCTGTACTCTCCGACCGCCGCACGCCCCGTCACCGTGGAGAACGACCTGCCGCCGTCCGCGTTCGCGGCGACGTACGCGGCGGTGACCTCGTCCAGGTAGTCGGCGACGACCTTGCCGCTCCGGAGGGCCAGCTGGGCCTCGGAGTCCTTCGAGAAGGCGAGGATCCGGATGGGCTCGAGGTTCTTCGCCTTGCAGAGCTCCTGGCGCTGCTGAAGGAGCTTCTGGTGGTTGGTTCCGGTCTGCACTCCGACGGGCTTTCCGCACACGTCCGTCACGACCGCGATGTTCTCGGGATTGCCCTTCTTGACGAGCCAGCCGGGGCCGGCGTTGAGATAGTCGACGAAGTCCACGGACTTCTGCCTGGCCTTCTTGTCCGTCATGGCCGACATGACGGCGTCGAACTTCCCCGCTTGCACGGCGGGCAGGATCCCGTCGAACTTCTGCGCCGCGAACTCGAACCTGACCCCGAGGCGGGCCCCCAGGGCCTGACCGAGGTCGTGGTCGATGCCGGTGATCCGGTCGCTCCCCTCCTCGGTGTACATCTCGAAGGGCGGGTAGGGGACGTCGGTGGCGACGCGGACGACCCCTTCGGCACGGATGTCCGCAGGGAGCATGTCGTAGAACGCGGGGTTCGGCTTGATCGTGAGGTCGGGCAGGACGGCCACGGGGCCGGCCATCCGGGACCGGGCGGGGGACGAGGCGTCGTCACCGGTGCCGCATCCGGAGACGAGGAGCGTCAGGAGGGCGACGGAGACGACCGTGGAGCGGGGGTGGACCGGCACGAGGCGGCCTTTCTCTGAGATGAGGACCGGGCGGCTGTTCTCGGGGGTCGGGATCGCCGAAGGCCGCGCGCTCGGCGAGGGGCGGCGGTCTCGCATCCGACTGCTGGTCGGGGGAGAGCGGCGGAGCCGGCACCACCGGGCGGGCCGGCTCCGCCACCCGGCCGATCACTGCGGCGCGATGTCGATCCGCAGCGCGATGAGGGTGCGGGCGCCGGTGCCGTCTCCGGTGAAGGCGGCGAACCCCCGCGCCTTGGTGAAGGTCACGGTGAACCGCGGTCCGGTCTCGAAGGTCGTCGCGGTGGCGCTGTTCTGTGCCCGGGTCGACGCGAGGGCGCGGGCGGTGGTGCGGAAGGAGTAGGGGGTGCCGTCCGGGTCGGCGGCCGAGTGGAAGACGTCGGTGTTGGCCGGCACCGGGGTGGTGGCGGCGGGGACCAGGGGTTGCTTGCCCGGGTGGACGCGCGCTGTCCACGTGCGGGCGTCGTACCGGTCCCCGTCGGTGAGGTAGCTGTACCGGGCCCGGCGCAGCGACCAGCCGTTCGCGGAGTCGTGTGCGCGGGCGTCCCGCAGGTCGAGGACGGCGACGCCGTTGGGGCCGAGGACCGTCATGTGCTCGCTGGCGCTGCCGGGCCGGTCGACGATCAGGGCGGTGTTCTCCTCGAGGGCGTAGACGCGGTCGTGGCCGGTGTCGGAGGCGAGGCGCAGCGCCCGGCCTTCGCGTCCGTAGGCGCCGGTGTGGGTGTCGACGAGTCCGGAGCGGAGGAAGCCGAATCCGCCCCGGGGGAGGTATCCGAGGCGGGTCGGGTCGTCGAAGTAGCCGGGGGCGCTGCCGTCCCGGAGCCCCTCGTACGATTCGCCGCCGGTGACCATGTCGGGGCCGGAGGCGATCTGGGCGCCCGCGGAGGATCCGGACACCACGGCCCCGCGGGCGAGCTTGGCGCGGATGGCGGCGAGGACCTTGGAGTCCTTGTGCCGGTCTCCGCGCAGGAGGGTGGTGACGTAGCGGTACTGGTCGCCTCCTCCGAAGAAGAAGCCGGTCATGGACTCGACCTGTGCGACGACGGCGTCCGAGTCGGCGTTGGCCACGTGGTCGGTGTCGAGGGGGATCCACTGGGCGTCGGCGGCGCCATGGCGCTTGAAGAGATCGGCGTAATAGGCGCCGTTGCAGGCGGAGTTGCTGCACAGGGCGGGATCGCCGGCGTGGGGGTCCTGGCTTTCCGGCACGGAGGCTGCGGTGATGACGCCGATGCGGGCCCGCGGGCCGCCTGCCCGTTCGATGATCTCGCCGTAGACCTGGGTGTTGCTCTCCTTGAGTGCTCCGCCGATCAGCACGAGGGATCCGGTCGGGTGCCGGTCCGGCCGGGCGTCGGCGCTCGCGGGAGCGGCCGCGGTGAGGAGGGCCACGACGAGGGCGCCGGCGAGGACGGTGCGGCGGGCTGGAGCGGAAGGTACGCGCATGATGCCTCCGAAGGCGGGAGAGGGGGTCGATGAGCCCGCGTGTCCGGCGTGCGGCGCGGACGCGGGTCGAGCAGGCGGGGTCGCCGAGTCCGCCGGCGGAGGGAAGTGGTCCTTCCCTCCGCCGGCGCGTCGATGCCGTTCAGGTGCTGCTGTCGCCGAGGGAGACGATCAGGTCGGCGAGCAGGGCGACGCGCTGGGGGACGCTGGTGGTGTCGAGCCACTCCTGGGGCGTGTGGTCCGCGCCTCCGACGGGGCCCAGGCCGTCCAGGACCGGAATTCCGGTTCCGGCGATGAGGTTGGCGTCTCCGACTCCGCCGGTCGCCGCGGCGCCGAGCTCGATCCCGGCCGCGTGCGCGGCGCGGCGCGCGTGGTCGAGCATGCGCCGGGAGGCGGGGGTGTCCTCCATCGGCGGGCACAGGTCGAGCTGTTCGACCTGCACGGTGACGCCCGGGACGCTCGGGTGGTCGGCGGCTTCCTGGATGGCCCGGGTCACGCGCCGGATGTCCGCCGTCGTGGCGGCGCGGACCTCGATGCGGAGCTCGGCGTCGGGGCAGACGATGTTGGCGCGGGTGCCGGCCCGGACCACTCCGACGTTGACCGTCACGTCGTCCCAGTGGCCGTTGAGGGCCTGGAGGGCGACGGTCAGGTGGGCGGCGGCGAGGGCGGCGTTGGCGCCGCGCTCCGGTTCGATGCCGGCGTGCGCGGCCCGGCCGGTGACCGTGAGGCGGAAGTCCGCGACGCCCTTGCGGGCGATGACGAGGTCTCCGTTCTCCCGGGCGCATTCGAGGCCGAGGCCGTAGTGCGCGGTCCTGGCGGTGCTCTCGATCAGGGGGCGGCTGGCCGGGGAGCCGATCTCCTCGTCGGGGGTGGCGAGGAAGACCAGCTCGGCGTAGGCGTCCGCGCCGCACTCCCCGAGGATCTCCAGGGCGGTGAGGCCCGCGAGCAGACCGCCCTTGTCGTCGCTGACCCCGGGGCCGTACGCGGTGGAGCCGTCGACGCGGAAGGGGCGGGCGGCGGCGGTGCCGTCCTCGAAGACGGTGTCCATGTGGGCGGCGAGGAGGATCCTGCGGCCTCCTTCCGCCTCGGGAAGGCCGCCGCGCCTGCGGCCGACGAGGGCGTCGCCGGTCCGGTGCCCGTCCGCGGAGGCCGGGAAGCGGACGCGTTCGACGTCGAACCCGATCCGTTCCAGACGCCGTTCGACCCAGTCGGCCACCTCGTCGACGCCTTCGGCGCTGTAGGAGCCGGAGTCGATGGAGACGAGCTCCTCCAGGTCGCGCAGGTAGTCGGGGCGGCGGGCACGGGCCAGGTCGAGGAAGTGTCCGAGCCGGTCCTGCCGGCGGGCGGGGGCGCTCACAGGACCTTGGACAGGAAGGCGCGGGTGCGCTCCTGCTCCGGGTCGACGAGCACCCTGCGGGGGTCCCCCGCTTCCACGACGACGCCCTCGTCCATGAAGACGGCGGTGTCGCCGACCTCGCGGGCGAAGCCGATCTCGTGGGTGACGACGACCATGGTCATGCCGTCGGCCGCGAGCTGCCGCATCACGTCCAGGACGTCCCCGACGAGTTCGGGGTCGAGGGCGGAGGTCGGCTCGTCGAAGAGCATCAGCTTGGGCCTCATGGCGAGCGCGCGGGCGATCGCCACGCGCTGCTGCTGGCCGCCGGACAGCTGGGCGGGGTAGTGGTGGGCGCGGTCGCCCAGTCCGACGCGTGTCAACAGTTCCTGCGCCTGCTCACGGGCTTCGGCCTTGGGGACCGACCCGACCTTCACGGGGGCTTCCATGACGTTCTCGACGGCGGTCATGTGCGGGAACAGGTTGAACCGCTGGAAGACCATGCCGATGTCGCGGCGGCGTTCGGCGACCTCGCGTTCGCGCAGCTCGTGGAGCTTGTCGCCCTGCCGGCGGTAGCCGACGAGCTGTCCGTCTACGGCGAGCCGGCCGCCGTCGATCCTCTCCAGGTGGTTGATGCAGCGCAGGAACGTGGACTTGCCCGAGCCGGAGGGGCCCAGCAGGCAGCAGACCTGGCCGCGCTCCACGGTGAGGTCGATGCCCTTGAGGACCTCCAGTTTCCCGAAGTGCTTGCGGACGCCTTCGGCGCGCACCATGGGGGTGCTCATCGGTTCTGCTCCTTGCTGTTCTTGCCGAGCCGTTCCATGGTTCCGCCGAGGAGGCGCCGGAGCGGGGAGACGTGTGCGGCGCGGGTGGTGCCGCGTCCGTAACGTCGTTCCAGCCATGCCTGGGGCACGCTGAGGAGGGTGACGAGGGCCAGGTACCAGATGCTGGCGACGACCAGCATGGGGATGACCTGGTAGTTCTGGGCGTAGACGTCCTGGATGTTGGACATCAGGTCGTGGGCGGAGATGACGGAGACCAGTGCCGTCATCTTGAGCATGTTGATGGTCTCGTTGCCCATCGGCGGGATGATCACGCGCATGGCCTGGGGCAGCACGATCCGGCGCATGGTGAGCGCGGGCCGCATGCCGAGCGAGTGCGCGGCCTCGGCCTGGCCGGGGTCGACGGACTGGATGCCGGCGCGGACGATCTCGGAGGCGTAGGCGGCCTCGTTGAGGCCCAGGGCGAGCAGGGCCGCGATCGCCGGGGTCAGCAGGCTGTTGGTCTCGGCCTGGAAGAACGTGACGTCGGTGAAGGGGATCCCGATCTTCACGTACTTGTAGAGCGCCGCGGCGTAGCCCCAGAAGATGATCTGGACGAGCAGCGGGGTGCCGCGGAAGACCCAGACGAACGCGTTGGCCAGGCCGTACAGCACGGGGCTGGACGAGAGCCGCATGACGGCGATCAGCGTGCCGAGCGCCAGGCCGAGGAGCATGGCGGCGGCCGTCAGCCAGAGCGTGGTGGCCAGCCCGTCGAAGATGAGGTCGGCGAAGAGGTACTCGCCGACCACGTCCCAGTGGAGGTTGTCGTTCTTGGCGAGGGAGCCGACCAGTCCGACGAGGGCGAGGACCGAGGCGACGGCCGCGATCCAGCGCGCGTAGTTGCGGACGGGGACGATGTCGAGTTCCCCGGCGGGAAGCTGGTCCGTGGCGGTGCTGCTCTGCGGGACCTTGGTCGTGCCGGCCATCTTCAGTCCACCGCCGCGTTCTTGGTGGCTTCCTTCACCGCGATCGACGTGACGCCGTACTCCTCGTAGATCTTGACCACGGTGCCGTCGTCGATCAGGGACTGCAGCGCCTTCTGGATGGCGTCCGTCAGCTCGGGCAGCTGCTTGCTGACCGCGATGCCGTTGGGCGAGGCGTTGTAGCCGCCCGGGGCGGCGGGGTCCTCGACGAGGTCGAAGGCCTTGCCGCCGTCGGCCGTCTTGGCGACCCAGCCGGCGGCGGGCTTGGTCAGCACCTGGGCGACGACCTTGCCGGAGCGCAGCGCGAGCTGGGCGTCGGAGTCCTTGGGGAAGGTCTGGATGTCCACCTTCCCCTTGCCCGTCTTGGCGCAGGCGTCCTGGTGGGACTTCAGCAGGTCGAGCTGGTTGGTCGCGGCCTGGACGGCGACCTTCCGCCCGCACAGGTCGTCGAGGGTGGTGATCTTCGCCGGGTTGCCGTCGCCGACGAGGATGCCGGAGCCGGACTGGGAGTAGTCGACGAAGTCGACGACCTTCTGCCGCTCCTTGTTGTCGGTGATGGCGGACATCGCCACGTCGAACTTGCCGGCCTGGAGGGCCGGGACGATCCCGTCGAACTTCTGCGGGGCGAAGGCGAAGGTCACGCCCAGCTTGGCGCCGAGCGCCTGGCCGAGGTCGTAGTCCAGCCCGGTCAGCTCGGTCCCGCCCTCCTTCACGTACATCTCGAAGGGCGGGTACGGGACGTCCGTCGCGACGCGCACCTCGCCGGCCTTCTTGATCTTCTCGGGGAGCAGGTCGTGCAGCTTCTGGTCCTTGACGACCTCCACGCCGGCGACGACGGCCTTGCCGGACGGGGCGGCGGCGTCGTCGCCTCCGCAGGCGGACAGGGAGGCGAGCATGATCGCCGCGGCAGCGGCGGCCGCTGCGGGGCGTGCGATACGAGCGTTCATCGCGTGGAACCTCTCGGTGATTTTCTGCCGACGGATTCTGGCCGCCCGGCACAGCAAAGAAGTTACATATAGGCACGCCCATTGACTAGATGTAAGTCTCATTACGTTCACGTAACACACCCTCGTCCATCTCGAACGTGGTTGTTTTGGGCGTTTTAGCAGGACATTTCAAGAGACTGGAAGATCGATGCGAGCTGAAACAGCCTTACATCTTCCTACGGCTTCTCGTTACTTGTATGTTCCGCTACCAACCGCCACCCCCTCGGTGGGTCGCTGCGGAATCGATCAATCCCTTCTTCTTGGAGCGCAGATGCCACTCCGTTCACCCAGGTTCGCTTCGGCGGCAGTCGTACTCACCGCGATGGCCTCGGCCCTGATCGCGCATCAGCCCGCTCACGCGGCGGCCGACAGGATCAGACTGGGCAACACGGCCGACGCCAGCAGGAGCGCGTGGAACGGCCCGGCCTTCACCATGAACGGCGCCGGCGGCATCGTCGCGGCCTCGATGACACGGGCCATCGACGACATCCGCGGCGGGACCGGAGCACTCGACGTCGTCGTCCTGGCGGGCTCGGCGCCGACCTCGGGGAGCAAGACCCCCGAGTGCGACACGATCACCGGACTCGCCGGGGTCAACTCCTGTACGACGTGGACGCTCACGACGGCCGGCGACGGCAACAACAGCCAGGTCAACACCGACGTCCGCAACGCCGAGTTCGTCTACTTCGCCGGCGGCGACCAGTGCCGCTACACCGCCTGGAAGGGGACCGCGCTGGAGGCCTCCGTCGAGTCGGTCGTGGCCAAGGGCGGCGGCTCCGGCGGCGGCAGCGCGGGGCACCACGTCAACAGTCCGATCGTCTACGACGCCTGCAACGGCAGCGTCACCAGCGCCGAGGCGCTCGCCAACCCCTACGACCGCTACATCAGCTTCACCACGGGCATGTTCGAGTGGGCGAACTACGGTTCCGTCATCAACGACTCGCACTTCGTGACCCGCGACCGCATGGGCCGCACGATGTCCTTCCTCGCCCGCGCGGTGAAGGACGGCCTCGCACCGGGAGGCGCCGCCTGGGGCGTCGGCGTGGAGGAGGGCGGCGGCTCGCTGTACCTCGACCGCAACGGCACGGCGACCCAGTACGGCAAGGACGCCTACGTCGTCCTCGCCGACCACCAGCCGGAGCAGGCCGTCGACCGCAAGCCGCTGACCTACTCGGGCTTCAAGATCTGGCGCCTGACGCCCGGTTCGACCTTCGACTTCAAGAACCGCCCCACCTGCGGCTACTACCTCCGCAGCGTCACCAACGGCGTCGCCGACCCCAACCTCTACAGCGGCACTCCGGTGACCGACTGCGGCGCCCAGGGGGGCGGGGGCGCGCTCGCCGAGAGCGAGCCGAACGACACCCGCGACACGGCCGACGACGCCACCGCCCTCCCCTCCCCCGGCACCCTCACCGGCAGCATGCAGTCGACCGCCGACCGCGACTACTTCAAGCTGACCCTGTCCTCGGGCCAGAAGGCCTCCGTGAACTGTGCCGTCCCGTCCGCCTACGACGCCGACCTGTACTGGCTCGACACGAACGGCAGCACCCTGACCCGCTCCGTCAACAACGGCGCCGGCACCGACGAGTCCCTGTCCTTCACCAGGACCGCCTCCGGAACCGGCACCTACTACCTCGACATGGAGGCCTACAGCGGATCCGGAACCGCGTCCTACAGCTGCACCGTGACGAAGAGCTGATCCGGCCCGCATGACGGGTGACCGGACCCCGCGGTCCGGTCACCCCCTTTCCAGGGACCCGGCACCTCCGGACGACCCGCGAACGCCCCGCGCGCGGCCCGGCACCTCCCCACGACCCGCGCGCGGCCCCGGCGGCTCAACTCGGCCGAGCGAGCCTCCGCGGGTCCAGCAGGAAGGCGAGCTCCTCCTCGGGGACCAGCCCCTCGCGAGCCGCGAGCTCCCGGACGGGAACGCCGGTCGCCTGGCACTGGCGAGCCAGCGCCGTGGCCCGCTGGTAGCCGATGACGGGGTTGAGGGCGGTGGCGAGGCCCGAACTGTTCTCCACCAGAACCAGCAGGTGCTCCTCGTCGGCCTCGATGCCCGCGACACAGCGCTCGGCGAGGAGCACGCAGGCGGCCTCCAGCCGGTTGGCCGAGTTGAGCAGGTGGTGGACGATCAAGGGCTCGAAGGCGTTCAGCTGCAGCTGTCCCGCCTGCGCCGCCGCGCAGACGGCGGCGTCCGCCCCGACGACGTCGAAGCAGACCTGGTTGACCGCCTCGGGCATCACGGGATTGACCTTGCCCGGCATGATGCTCGACCCGGCCTGGAGCTCCGGCAGCCTGATCTCGCCCAGTCCCGCGCGCGGGCCCGAGGCCAGGAGCCTGAGGTCGTTGCAGATCTTCGAGAGGCGCAGCGCGAACTGCCGCATGGCACCGGAGAGCCGGATGAACCCGCCCACTCCCTGCGTGCTCTCCACCCGGTCGCGGGCGTGCCTGACCGGTGCGGACGAGACGGCGGCGAGGTGGGTCACGGCCAGCGCCGCGAACCCGGCATCGGCGTTGAGGCCCGTGCCGATGGCCGTTCCCCCCAGGTTGACCTCCAGCAGGTCCTCGGAGGCCAGGCGGACGAGCTCTGCGTCGTCGCGCACGGTGAGGGCGAACGCGTCGAACTCCTGGCCCAGCGTCATGGGCACCGCGTCCTGCAACTGGGTGCGGCCGAGCTTGACGGTCTTCGCGAAGACCCCGCCCCGTTCGGCGAAGGCGTTGCGCAGCGCGGACATCGCGTCCGACAGCCGCCCGGCGGCGGCGTACAGGGCGAGCTTGGCCGCCGTGGGGTACACGTCGTTCGTGCTCTGGGACCGGTTCACGTCGTCGTGGGGATGGAGATGTGCGTAGCTTCCCCGCGCGTGTCCGAGGAGTTCGAGCGCACGGTTGGCGATGACCTCGTTGGCGTTCATGTTCGCCGACGTGCCCGCCCCGCCCTGGAAGACGTCCACGACGAACTGGTCGTGGAGGCGACCGCCGCGGATCTCCCGGCATGCGCCGACGATCGCCCCGGCTTTCTCCTCGGGAAGCGTCCCCAGTTCCCGATGGGCGAGCGCGGCCGCCTCCTTCACCGCCGCGAGGGCGACGACGAGTTCGGGGTGCGACGAGAGCGGGATCCCGGTGAGCGGGAAGTTCTCCACCGCCCGCAGCGTGTGGATGCCCCAGTACACCTCGGCCCCCACCTCCCTCCCGCCTATCAGGTCGTGCTCCTCGCGCTGCATAGCGGCCCCTTCGCCCTTGAAGATCGGTTCTTTCCGAACCCATGGAAGTATCGTCCATTACAACAACGGCTTGCAAGGCGTATTTAGAATCACCTATTACTCAACTGGCCGACGGGGGCACCACCGGCCCACGACGCGGTCCTCCCGCCGGACCTCGGCTCCTCCCACGACATCCACGGGCCCGACACCGCAGCCGTCCCTCCCTTCGGCCTCGTCCGGATTTCGCCTGCGAGGTGACCCCGCGCGAGGGTGCTCACGGAGTCCCTCCGACCTCGGCGACGACCCCGCGGCACCCGGCGGCGTCGGCGGCGTCGCCCCCCCGGGGGACGAGGGCTGCGGCAGGGCAGAGAGCAACAGCGGTCGCGGCGGGGACCCCTGTGTGTCCGGTCGAGGTCGAGGGCCGAGCAGGGGTTCGGTCTGCCGCACGGTCGACTCAACCCGGACGGCCCATCGTCAGACCTCTCGAAGGCCTTCGTGGGGTCACCACGGCAAGCCATGGAGGCCGGGCGCACACGACCGTCCCGGATCGCCTGTCGCCGAGCCCGCCGGACAGCCGAACGGAACGCGTGATGCCCCCGGCAGGAAACCCCGGCTGAGGGCATCACCCGTTCACGGGCCGGGCCAGGCCGCCTCCACCACCGCCTCGGACTCAAGGGGCAGGTCGAGCTCCGTCTTCGTCGTGAAGACGCCATCCATCAGCGACCTCAACCGCTCAGGGGCGTCGGGCATCACGTGCGCGTAGGCCTGATGGGCGATCTTCGGGCATCGGTCTGCTTCGGACGGCCGGCGCGGCCGTGGCGCTCCTCGGTGCCGCGCTCGGCACAGCGGCCGTCGCCGCACATGTCCGACTCGTCCCGCGCGCACGCGCCGCACGGTTCGGGATCCGGCCGGCACACCACGCCCACCACCAGGTCCCCGGCCCCGAACCCGCTGCCCGGCACAGCTTCGCGGACCCGGCCCGACGGCCGGTGCCCCAGGACGCGGCGGCCCTCCCCGAGCGGCGCCCACCCGTACTCACCGGCCGCGCTCTCCCTGCCCGTGCCGCAGACCTCCGCAGCCGGTCCGCCCACCGGCGGCTCGTCTTCGCCGCGTACCGGACGGGGATCGCACGTGGTCCCCTGCGTGGTGGGGTTCCTGGGTGACGCGCGCAGTCGGCCCTCCGGCAGTGGTGGGTACGCCGTGCGGGTCCGCCGGGGCCGAGGCGGCGGTGGTGGGTGCCGGCGACGGGGTCCCGTCGCCGCGCTCGACGAGGGTGGGCGAGGCCGCGGCGGTCTTGAACACCGGCTGCTTGGACGCGGGGGGCCCATTCGGTGATCGTGGTCTCGTTGGCCGCACGTCCCGGAACGCCGGGTTCCGGGCCGGAGCCGGCGGGGGTGTCCCCGTACCCGTAGCGGAAGGGCACGAAGAGCGCCCCCGGCCGCAGACCGGTGACGCGCAGCCGCCCCCGCAGGGCGCCGCGAGGGGTGTGGACCTCGACCGGGTCCCCTTCCCGCAGGTCGGTCCGTTCCGCGTCCTGCACCGAGACCTCCACCCACACGTCGGGGGCCGCCGCGTTCAGCTGGGGCGCGCGGCCGGTCTTGGTGCGGGTGTGGAAGTGGTGGACGCTCCGGCTCGTGGTCAGCTGGAAGGGGTACTCCTCGCTCGGCTCTTCGTGCGGGGGCAGATAGGCGGCGGCCTTGGGCATGGCCTTGCCGTCGGGGTCGAGGGAGCGGTACTCCACCGCGCTGTCCGCCGCGCCGGTCACCAGGTCCTCGGCAAGGTGGGTGTCCACCCGGGCGCACCAGGGCTCGTGGCGTCCGTGCGGTACGCGACCGCCCCGGGGAGACGACTACTTCGTGAAGTTCCAGGCGTCGTGGGCGTCGGTCAACAGGTCCAGTTCCGCGCCGGGGACGGTGAGCCGCACCGTTCCCGGTTCGCCGAGCCGGTCGGGCGGCTCGTGGCCGGCCACGGCGGACCAGGGCACCCAGCGGGCGTCGCGAGCGGCTCGGCGGGCCAGACGCGCCAGGGGCCACGGTCCGTCGACGGGCCGGTGGTCGTAGGCGATCAGCCGGCCGCGGGCACGGGTGGCCACGACGAGGCCCTCGACCTTCAGGAGGGTGCCCGTCGGATCGCCGTCCGGAGCCGGGTGCTCGCGCAGCCGTACGTCGCTGACGTGTCCGACCTCCTGGCCGTCGCGGTCGTCGACGAGGGCTCCCATCAGGTCAGCCAGACGCATGACCGGCTCCCGGAAGCCGTCCGACGACGTTCTCGCGCATCCAGTCCTCCAGCGCGTGCACCTCGATGTTCTCCTCCGGCAGGTCGACGCGGACCACCGCCCCGATGCCGCTGACGCGGCCGAAGTCCAGCCGGGCCGGACCCTCGCCCTCGCCGACGCTCAGGCGCCGCTGCACCGCAGCGAGCCACCGGGCCGCCTTTCCGCCCAGTCGCGGCGCGAGCGCGGCCGGCCCGACGAGCACGGCGGTGACCCGAGGGGGGCCGCCGGGGTCCGGTTCCAGTTCCAGGTCGTCGACCTTGCACACCGGCCGGTCGTGTCCGTCGACGACCTGCCGGTCCAGGAGGTGGAAGCGGGCACTGTACGCGCGCCCCGCCCACCGCTCTTCCGGGCCGGGCCGGGTCTTCCCGCGTCCGTCCGCTTCTTCGTCCGGCATCACAGGCCCGCCTTTGTCGCGATCATCAAGGGAATGGCGGCCACCGCCGCCGTCAGGACGACGACGAGGTACAGGCCGCCCATGAGGTTGGCGAACCTGCCGTTCCTCGCCTCTCCCATGTACTCGGGGTCGTTGGCCACCACGAGGATGGGCAGATAGGTCAGCGGCAGCGCGACCGCCGCGAAGACCAGCGAGTACTCGGTCACCATGACGGGGTCGACCCCGGTGAGGACCAGCATCATGCCCGCCACCAGGGCCACGATCACCACGGCGTGGAACCGCGACGCCGTCCGGGGGGCGGTCGTCTTCCCCCAGGTCCAGCCGAAGTACTGCGCCACCGTGTAACCCGAGGACAGCGCCGTCTCCAGAGCCGCGCCGAACGTGGCCGCGAACACACCGATCAGGACGAGGCCCAGCCCGAGCTTCCCCAGGGCGTAGCCCACCGGGAGGACCACCTGGGACAGGTGGTCCACCGCGATCCCCGCCGGGTGCAGCAGCAGCGCCGCCGTCGCCATGATCGACAGGGCGAGGAGGCCGCCGAGGGGGAAACCGAGGAAGACGTTGCCCGGGCCGTGACCAGGTCCTTCCGCTTCCACTTCTCCTCGATGCCGCCGGAGGAGAAGAAGAACACCTCGTACGGGGTCATGGCGCTCGCGAACAGCGCGATGGCGTAGTAGAAGTACGTCGGCAGGCCCTCCCCGTGGGGGACCTCGGGGTGCGTGATCCGTTCGAGGACGGAGCCCCAGGACGGGTCGAGCCGGAAGACGGCGACCACGAAGACCACGAGAGCGAGGCCGGCCAGGCCGAAGACCCGTTCCATGGTCTCGAACCGGGTCCGCCAGATCACCAGCCAGACCGCGAGACCCACCAGCGGGACCCACAGCAGGTGGGCCACGGAGCTGATCAGCTCGATCGCGAGCGCCACACCCGCGAGTTCCGCCGCCAGGGTCAGTCCCGTGACCAAGAGCGAGCCCACCAGGTTGGCCAGCGCCGTCCGCGGCCCCAGGCGCTCCCGGACCAGGTCGAAGGTGGGGCGCCCGGCGACGGCGGCGACCCGGCCCGCCATCTCCGCGTACACGCAGATGCCGACCACGCCGACGAGGAGCACCCAGACGAGCGAGAAGCCGAACCGGGCGCCCACGAGGGAGGAGGCGACGAGGTCGCCGATGTCCACGAAGCCGCCGATGGCGGTAAGGATGCCGAGGGTGAAGGCCAGGAGGCGCTTCACGACGACATCTCCTCCTCGAACCCCTCCAGCCGCTCAGCCGCCTGGCGCAGTTGCCCGGTGTGCTCAGCCAGTTCGCGCACCTCGCCGCGGCGGGCCCCGATCCGTACCTCCGCCAGTGCGTCCGCCGCGTCGTCGAGGAGGGTGCCGAGGCGTTCGCGCACGGTGTCGGCCGCCTCGCCCGGCGGCTGCCGGGACTCGAACGTCGCCTGGGCGGCGAGGAGGTCGGTCTCCGCCTCGCCGAGCAGCACCGACGCGTACGGGCCGGTCAGTCGGCCCCTTCCGGCCGCCTCCACCGCGAGCCGGGCCGTGGACACCGCGGAAGCCGCGGCCTCCGCGGTGTTGGCAGCCTTGTGCCGGTAGTCCTCGTCCGAACGGGAGGACCCCGCGCACCCGGACGCCACCGCTCCGACCACGAGCGTCACCAGGACGGTCCTGCACCAGTCGCGCCGCTCTCCGCGCATCCGGTGTTCACCGGCCCCGAAAGATGAAATAGGCACCCGTGGCGAGCAGCAGCCCGAGCTGCGCCCACGCCGCGAGCAACACCAGACCCTGATCCACGGGCACCACCCCACCACAGACGACGGAGTCGATCTCGTACCCGTACACGGAGAGGTAAACGTGTCGGCGCCCCGCCGGCCGGCCTTCGTGATCCTCGACGGCACCCTGCGGCCCATCGACCGGATCGCCGCGGACACCCCGTACCGCTCCGTCGGACACAGGCGGCACGCCATGAACGTCCGGGTCCCGACCGGCCCGTTCGGCCCCCCGCTGCGGGCGTCGTCCGCACTGCCCGGCTCCCCCACGACCTGACAACTGCCCGGACGCACGGGATCGTCGACGCGCTCGCCGCCGCAGGGATGAAGTGCTGGGGCGGACAGGGCGTATCAGGGCGCCGGCCGCCCGGCCCGGTCACCCTTCGGGGCCGACGGCTCCTACGGAAGCTCCGCCGCGGCACGAACCGGATCACCGACGCCGCGAGGACCGCCCTCGCCCTTCACCACGCATCAACGCGAGGACGGAAAGCGCTCCTTCTCGTCGGCGGGAAGGCAGCGCTCGATGCCGCGAGCGGTCATCTCGTCGAGTACGCGCTGCCATTCCCCGACGTACCGCTCCAGCACTTCCCGTCGCATGATCAGGTCCATGCAGTACCCCGGCGTACTGGCGTCGTACCTGCGCTGTGCCTCCTTCCTCCGTGCAGCGACACCGTCGCGGTCGAGTCCCACCGCCTCGTTCTGCACATTCTTCCGGATTACCTCATCGGATTCGAACATTCTTCCCCTCAATTCGATGAACGGCCCCGTCGGACCGACGCGTCCACCGCGGCGGCGCATCGGACGGTATGCGACGAGGAAGAACCAGAACAACACCGGACCGGGCCGCCGTCTAGCAGGTTCGCGACGTGAACCGTCCCGTGACGGCTTTCCTGGGCGGCCGTTTTCTCGACTTGGCTAAGTCGTCGCGGATCACACCGGGCCTTCCGTGCGCCGCGTCGACGCGGCCGGCCCCGTCCGGCCTCCGAGACACCCCCATGACCTGCGGAAACATCGGAACAGAAGACTCCGCGTGCGCACCACGGCCGCTCTCGGCGTCCCACGGGGCCGGTTGTCGGCGTCGGGAACCTGCCAGAAGATGGTGCCCGTTCCTGCTGGACTAGAGGTCACGCTCTCCATGTGATGCCCAACTCAGGACGGGATTCATGTCCACAGCAACCACCCCTTCTGTCCAGTCCCCCGCACCGCCCGACCGCTCGCCTTTCATCTCCTGGCTGGCCGTCACTTCGGTAATGCTGGGGATCTTCTCCATCGTCACGACCGAAATTCTTCCGATCGGCCTTCTCACGTCGATCGGATCGAGTTTCACCATTTCGGACGGAATGGCTGGTCTCATGATGACCATGCCAGGATTCCTCGCCGCGGTCTCGGCCCCTGTGGTCACGGTGGCCACAGGACGTATCGACCGGCGGGTCATGCTGGGCGTGTTCATCCTTCTGCTGGCGCTGGCCAACTTCCTCGCCGCCGCCGCGTCGAGCTACTGGCTGGTCCTGGTCTCCCGCGTCATGGTGGGCATCACCATCGGCGGCTTCTGGTCCATCGGGGCCGGGCTCGCCGGCCAGCTGGTTCCCGCGAAGTCCGTGGGCCGGGCGACCTCGGTGATCTTCTCCGCCGTACCGCTCGGCTCCGTCCTCGGCGTACCGCTGGGCACGTTCATCGGCGACATCGCGGGCTGGCGGACGGCGTTCCTCGTCATGGGCGGCTTCACGCTGGCCGTCCTCGTGCTGCTCCTCGCGGTCGTCCCGCCCCTCCCTTCCGACCAGGCGACGCGCCTCGACGTCCTCGGCACCATGCTCCGAAGCGTCAACACCCGCTTCGCCCTGGTCATGACCTTCCTCGTCGTGCTCGCCCACTTCGGCACGTACACGTACGTCACCCCCTTCCTGGAGCAGGTGACCCATGCCAGTTCGGGCCTCATCACCCTCTACCTGCTCATCTACGGAGCGGCCGGCATCGCCGGCAACTTCCTCGGCGGATCCACGGTGGGACGCTATCCGCGGTCCACTTTCGCCGCGGCGGCTGCCCTGATCGCGGCCGCGACCCTGCTCCTGCCCGTCCTGGGACGGTCGGACGCCGGCGCGGTGGCGCTGCTCGTCGTCTGGGGCGTCGCCTACGGCGCCGTCCCGGTCTGTTCACAAACCTGGTTCTCGAAGGCCGCCCCCGACTCCCCCGAGGCGTCCTCCGTCCTCTTCACCGCCTCCTTCCAGGCCACCATCTCCTTCGGGGCCCTGGCCGGAGGGGCCGTCCTCGACCGTTCCTCGCCCTCCACGGTGATGGTGCTGGGCGGGCTGGCGGCCGTCCTGATGGTCCTCGCGGCCTGGGCCCACTGGGCGGGGCGGTTCACGTGGCCCAAGTCCTCCTAGCCGCACGGTGACCGGGGCGGCGGTCCGCCCCGGCCACCCGCCCCACCGCTTTCCCCCTCGCCCGGTCGTGCCCGCGCCAGCGGGCCGACCCGGCGGCGGGTGCCTCCGTCCCCCTTTCCCGGACCACCTTCGATGAGCCAGGTGCTCACGATCGCCTACCTAAGGAGAACGTCGCTTATGTGCGGCATTGCGGGCTGGATAGATTTCGGGCGCGATCTCACCCAGGAGCGCGCCGTCGTCGACGCCATGACCCGGACGATGGCGTGCCGCGGTCCCGACGCCGACGGCGTGTGGATCGATCAGCACGCCGCCATCGGTCACCGGCGCCTCTCCGTCATCGACCTGGAGGGCGGGCGTCAGCCGATGACCGCCGAGCAGGACGGGCGCACGCTGGCCGTGCTGACCTTCAGCGGTGAGATCTACAACTACCGCGAGCTGCGCGCGGACCTGATCTCCCGCGGACACCGCTTCCGCACCGAGAGCGACACCGAAGTGGTCCTCCGGGGGTACCTGGAGTGGGGCGAGGGCGTCGTCGACAAGCTGAACGGCATGTTCGCCTTCGGCATCTGGGACGTCCGGAAGGAGGAGCTGCTCCTGGTCCGTGACCGGATGGGCGTCAAGCCGCTGTACTACTACCCCACGGCGGACGGCGTCCTGTTCGGCTCGGAGCCCAAGGCCATCCTCGCCCACCCGGAGATCCCGCGCCGGGTGAACGCGAACGGCCTGCGCGAGCTCCTCGACATGGTGAAGACCCCCGAGCACGCCATCTTCACCGGGATGTACGAGATCCGTCCGGGCCACACGGTCCGCGTCCGGCGCCAGGGGCTCCTGAAGCGCCGCTACTGGGCGCTCGAGGCCAAGGAGCACACGGACTCCCTGGAGACGACCATCGAGACGGTCCGCGGGCTCCTCGACGACACCGTCAGCCGGCAGCTGATCTCCGACGTCCCGCTGTGCAGCCTCCTGTCCGGCGGACTCGACTCCTCCGCGGTGACCGCGCTGGCGGCCAAGGCGCTGGCCGCCCAGGGCGGCGGGCCGGTGCGGTCGTTCTCCGTCGACTTCGTCGGCGCCGCCGAGAACTTCGTCCCGGACCCCCTGCGGAGCACCCCCGACGCCCCGTTCGTCCGCGATCTGGCCCAGCACGTGGCGGCCGAGCACAAGGAGATCCTGCTCAACAGCGACGACCTGAGCGACCCCGGCGTCCGGGCCGCGGTCCTCGCCGCCACCGACCTGCCGCCCATGTGGTACGGCGACCTGTGGCCCTCCCTGTACCTGCTCTTCAAGGCGGTGCGGGAGCGGTCCACCGTGGCCCTGTCCGGCGAGTCGGCGGACGAACTCTTCGGTGGATACAGCTGGTTCCACGACCCCGAGGTCCTCACGGCCGAGACGTTCCCCTGGCTCACCTCGACTCCCGGCCCCTTCTACGACGGGACGCCGCTGTTCGACGGCGGACTGCTGGGCAAGCTCGACATCCCCGGCTACCGGCGGTCGAGCTACGGCGACGCCATCGCCGAAGTGCCGGTGCTCCCGGGCGAGACGGGCCTGGAGAAGCGGATGAGGGAGATCAGCTACCTCAACCTGACCCGCTTCCTCAACACCCTCCTCGACCGCAAGGACCGCATGAGCATGGCCGTCGGGCTGGAGGTCCGCGTGCCGTTCTGCGACCACCGCCTCGTGGAGTACGTGTTCAACGCGCCCTGGGCCATGAAGACGTTCGACGGCCGGGAGAAGAGCCTGCTGCGCGCGGCCACCCGTGACGTGCTGCCCGAGTCGATCGTGAAGCGCGTGAAGGCGCCGTACCCGAGCACGCAGGACTCCGGCTACGAGAAGAAGCTCCGCGATCGGCTCGCGGAGGTGCTGGGCGGTGGCGACGCGCCGATCCTGCCCCTCCTCGACAAGGAGCGGGTCCGCGGCCGGCTCGACGGCAGCGTCAGCACGGCCAGCACCCAGATCACCCGGATCGACCTCGAGGTCCCGCTCTGGCTCAACGCCTGGCTGGAGTCCTACGGCGTCACGATCGACCTGTAGGAACGGCTCCGCACAGCCGTGCGCTCCGGCTGCGAACGGCCGGCGCGCACGGCACCCGCTCTCCCGGTGGCCCCTCGAATCCCCCGTCGGGGCCACCGGGCTCCTTCGCGTCGGCGGGGAAGCGGCACACCGGCACAGGTGGGCCGCGGACGGCCCCGCCGTCCCCCGCTCCGCACGTGATCCAAGGTATCCGGCTCCGATCACCCGGAAGGGAACCATGATGGCCGCTGCGGGACCGTCCCGTCCGTCCGTGCGACCCGCTCCGCCACCGGACCTCCGTCCCGGCGAGACGGCCGAACTGGCCGCCCGGCTGGGGCGGTTGTTCGGCCGGCTGCGGACCCTGGACCTGGCGGGCGTCGCACCGGCCCCGGTCTTCCGGCCGGCGGCCGCCCCCTCCCCCGCGGCCCCGGGAGCCTTCGTTGCAGCCCTTTGAGCTCACCGTCGCGGACGCGGCGGCGGCCGTGGCGGCCCGCACCCTGTCCCCCGTGGAACTCGTCGACTCCGTCCTGGACCGGTGCGACGCCGTCGAGGACCGGCTCCACGCCTACGTCACCGTCGTGGCGGATCGCGCGCGCCGGGCCGCGCGGCAGGCGGAGAGGGAGATCCGCGAGGGCGTCCACCGCGGGCCGCTGCACGGCATCCCGTACGGCCTCAAGGACCTGGTCGACGTCGCCGGGGTCCCCACCACGGCCAGTTCACGCGCGTGGGCGGACCGGATGCCCGGCGAGGACAGCACGGTGGCCGCGCGGCTCACGGACGCCGGGGCGATCCTGATCGGCAAGACCCACACCCACGAGTTCGCCTACGGACTGCTCACCCCGCAGACGGCCAATCCGTGGCACGCGGACGTCGTCGCCGGAGGCTCCAGCGGCGGCTCGGCGGTGGCCGTGGCGGCCGGGACCGCGCTGTTCTCGCTGGGGACGGACACCGGAGGGTCGATCCGCATTCCGGCCGCGCTCAACGGGACGGTCGGCCTGAAGCCCACCTACGGCCTGGTCTCCCGCCACGGGGTGGCGCCCCTGTCGTGGTCCCTGGACCACGTCGGTCCCCTCACCCGGACCGTGCGGGACGCCGCCCTCGTGCTGAGCGCCCTGGCCGGCCACGACCCGTCGGACCCCGCCAGCGTCTCCGCTCCGGCGGGCCCGCCCGCGTCGTTCCCGGCGGACGTGCGCGGGCTGCGCGTCGGCGTGCCCGGCACCTACTACTTCGATCGCGTCGACCCGGAGGTGGAGGCGGCCGTCCGCGAGACGATCGGCCGACTGCGGGAGCTCGGCGCGACGGTGACGCACGTGGACCCGCCGCTCACCGAGTACGTCGAGGCGACGCAGTGGGGCCTGATGGCCCCCGAAGCGTCGGCGGTCCACGAGGAGACCCTGCGTGCGACACCGCACCTCTACGGCCCTGACGTCCGGCTGCTCCTGGAAGCGGGACGCCACGTGTCCGCCCTGGACTACCTGCGCGCCCAGCGCACCCGGTCCCTCATCGGCCGGGCGTGGGGCCGGCTCTTCGCCGGCATCGACGTGCTCGTCGCCCCCACCTCCCCCATCACGGCGGCGCGACGCGGACAGGAGACCGTGCGTTGGCCGGACGGTGTCACCGAGACGGTCACCGACGCCTACGTCCGGCTCTCCTCCCCCGCCAACATCACCGGGTTCCCCGCCCTCTCGCTCCCGGTGGGCCGGGACTCCGCCGGCCTCCCCATCGGCGCGCAGCTGATCGCCGCCCCGTTCGCGGAGCCCGTCCTCTTCCGGGTGGGAACCGCCCTCGAGGACACGCTGCCGGACACGGGCGGACTCGCCGAGGTGCATCAGGCGGACATCATCCACAGCGCCTCAGACCGCTGAGGCCCGACTCGGAGGCACACCCGTGAATCCAGAGCCCGTTCCGTTCCCCGGCGCGCTGCCCCCGGCCTTCTACCACGAGCTGGGGGAAGGCCGGTACGAGAGCACCCCGGCCACGGCGGGGCCGTGGAGCCCGAAGTCGCAGCACGCCGGCCCGCCGTCCGCCCTGATCGGGCGCGCGCTGGAACGGCACGACCCCCGGCCGGGCCTGCGGATCGCCCGCGTCACCGTGGAGCTGCTGCGCCCGGTCCCGGTCACGGACCTGCGGGTCGAGGTGCGGACCGTCCGGTCCGGCGGCAGCGTCGAGATCCTGGAAGGGGAGATCACCGCCGACGGCGTTCCGGTGCTGCTGGCCCGGGCCTGGAGGCTCGTGGCCAGCCCCGGGGACACTCCGGTGCTGCGGCCCCTCCCGCCCGCCCCCGCCCTGCCCGGGGCGCAGCCGCCGCACACCATGGCGGGCGCCCATCTGGACGGCTACATCGCGGCCATGGAGTGGCGCTTCGAGGACGGTGCGGGCTTCGACACGCTCGGTCCGGGGACCGCCTGGGCCCGTCAGCGCATCCCCCTGGTGGCCGGCTCCCCGGACTCTCCGCTGACCCGGGCGCTCACGGTGGCCGACAGCAGCTGGGCGGTCGGCTTCGAGCTCGACCACCACGGGAACCTCGTCATCAACACCGACGTGACCCTCGCCCTGCACCGGGACCCCGTCGGGGAGTGGCTGTGCCTGCGCTCCCACACCGCGGCCAGCCCGAACGGGTCGGGGCTCGCCCTCGGGCAGCTCGACGACTCGGCGGGGAGCTGCGGGCAGGTCCTGCAGACCCTGCTGGTCACCGAGCGGCGCGGCCGGCCGTGACCGGCCGCGCCGGAAACGCGGCATCCGGCGGGGCGCGCGTCGCGCCACGCCGGATGCCTTCCGGCTCCGGCCCCGGAGGGTCATCCGGGCCATTCGACGAGCAGGCTCCGGGGGCCGCGGAAGGAGACGTTCGCGGGGAAGTCGAAGTCCTGGTCCTCCACCAGCCGCATGTCCGGCGCTCGCTGCGCCAGCAGGTCGAGGGCGATCCGGGCTTCCATCCGCGCCAGCGGGGCCCCGATGCAGTAGTGGATGCCCTTGCCGAAGGCGAGGTGGCGGCGGGCGTCGCCCCGGTGGATGTCGAACGTCTCGGGTTCCTCGAAGTGCTTCGGGTCCCGGTTGGCCGCGCCGAGCAGGATCAGCACCTTGGCGCGGGCGGGAATCTCGACACCACCGACGTCCACCGCCCTGGTGGTGATGCGCCGCCAGGCGGGAATGCTGCTGTCGTACCGCAGGATCTCCTCGACCGCCTTGGATATGAGACCGCGGTCGGCACAGATCGCGGCCCACTGCTCGGGATTGGACAGCAGCTGGCGGATCGCGTTCCCGGTGAAACTCGTCGTGGTCTCGTGGCCGGCGAAGCTCAGCCCGTAGGCGACGTTGGTGATGTCTTCGAGCGACAGGCTGTCGGGATTCTCCTGGCGGATCCGGATCAGGTCACTGGTGAAGTCGTCCACCGGTTCCGCAGCCCGCTTGGCGACGAAGTTCTCGCAGTACTCCCAGTAGTTCGTCATGTTCGTGGCGATCTCGCGCTGCTCGTCCGCGCTCGGGCGTCCCCAGCTGAAGGCGATGCGGTTTCCGCACCAGCTCTTCAGCATGTCCATGTCCTCGTCGGGGAATCCGATGAACGTGAAGATCATGTACGCCGGAAGCGGGTAGGTCAGCGCGTTGACCAGGTCCACCCGTCCGGGCCTGATGGCGTCCACCAGCTCCGTGGCCTTGGCCCAGACCTTCGGCTCCAGCGACGCGATCCGCCGCGGCGAGAAGCCCGTCATGTTGTGCTTGCGAATGCGGGTGTGCCGCGGCGGGTCGCAGTCCGACATCACCGGGTAGGCGCGGAATCCTTTCTTCAGAATTTCCTGCGCCTCTTCCGAAAGAGGGAACACCGGCTTCTGACCGACCTGCGCGGAGAAGGTACCCGGGTCCTTGAGAACGGCCTCGATGTCGTCGTACCGGGTTATCACCCACATGTCGATGGCCGATGCGTAGAACGCCGGGGTCTCCTCCCGCACCGCGGTGTGGATCGGATACGGGTCGGCGATGTAGGCGTCACCAAGCGGGTCGAAACCGTGGTGCACCGGGCACCCGGCCGTTTCGTTCGTCGGCATCATTGCGAAACCTCCTTGACTTGGTGCTCCAAGTCTCCGCCATGAGTGCCGAATTGAAAACGAAGGAATTGTGAGGTGCGTTATGGGATTCCCTAATGACTGAACGGATCAGCCTTCGCCGGCTGCACGCCTTCGTGGCGTGCGCCGAGGCCGGAACCATGACGGGCGCGGCACGGCGGCTGTTCGTGACCCAGGGCGCGGTGTCGATCGCGATCTCCCAGCTGGAACGGCAGATCGGTGTGCAACTGCTCCTGCGCTCCAAGGCGAAGGGGCTGACGCTGACCGAGGCCGGCCGGGTCCTCCTGCCCGAGGCCCGGTCCCTGCTGGCCCGGGCCGACGCGCTCCAGACGGGCATGCGCGACCTGGGGAACGCCCCTTCGGGCAGCTTGGTGATCGGCTGCTTCACCACCATCGCCCCGTTCCTCCTCCCCCGCGTCCTGGAGGAGTTCCAGGCCGCCCACCCCCAGGTGACCCTGGACTTCGTGGAGGGCTCGCTCACCGACCTGCAACAGCTCCTGCTCGACGGGACGTGCGAGCTGGCCGTCCTCTACGGCGTCGACATCCAGGCCGGCATCGAGTACGACACGCTGTACCCGACCCAGCCGTACGTCCTGCTGCCGCCCTCCCATCCGCTGGCCGAGAAGGGGGAGATCCGGCTCGCCGACCTCGCCGATCACGACATGATCGCGCTGGACGTCCCGCCCAGCCTGCGTTACTTCAACGAGGTGCTGAGCTCCGCCGGGGTGTCCCCCCGCATCCGGCACCGCACGGAGAGCTTCGAGATGGTGCGCAGTCTCGTCGCCCGGGGCGTCGGCTACTCGCTGCTCATCCAGCGCCCCATCGCGGACGTCAGCTACGAGGGACGCGGTGTGGTGATCCGCCGGATCAAGGACGACATACTGCCGCTGGACGTCGTCCTGGCGCGTCCGGCAGGCGTCCGGCTGACACGTCGGGCGGACGCGTTCAGCGCGTTCTGCCGCACGTTCGCACCCCTCCGCTAGGAGGCGGGCGGTCGCCGGGACACGGCGGCCGCCCGTGCGGACCCGGGCCCGCACGCGCGACTCCCCCGCTCCGCGTGCGGAGCGGGGGAGCACGGGTGCGGCAGGCGCCGGGGCGGGGGGGGGGAGGGGCCGCGGGCCGGCCGCGGGCGGGGGACGGCGGGCGCCGTCCGCTACGGCATGAGGCGGACGAAGCCTGCGGACGCCTCGTCGAGCGCCGACACGATGCTGCTCACCACGGTCTCGGGGACGTCGACGTCGACGGACATGGCCGCCATCGCCCGGCCGCCGGACCGGACGACCTCCATGTCGGCGATGTTGACGCCGGCACCGCCCAGGATCTGCCCGGCCTTTCCGATCGCCCCGGGTTCGTCGGAGTACCAGAGGAAGAGCATGCGTTCGGTGAGGTCCAGGTCGATGACGCACTCGCCGATCTCGACCAGCTTGTGGGTGCCCTTCCGGGCGGACAGCGCGCCGGCGACGACCAGGGGGCTGCCGTCCGGCAGCACACCGCGGAGGGCGACGGCGTCGCGGTGGTCGAAGCTCTCGGAGCTGGTCGAGAAGCGTACGGAGACGCCGAGCTCACGGGCGAGTTCCGACGCGTTCACCAGCGAGGGTTTCGTGGGGACGAGTGCGGCGAGGACCCCTCTGAGCGCGGCGGCCTCCAGTACCGTGACGTCACGTCGGGTCACCTCGCCGCGGACCTCGATCTCCAGGTGCGTGGCGGCACGGCGCCCCGCGAGCTCGGTGAAGACGTGGCCGAGGTCGTCGGCGAGTGCCAGGTAGGGATGGACCTCCTCCGCGACGGGGCCTCCCGGGGCGTTCACCGCGTCGGGCACGAGCTCCCCCGCGAGGGCCCGGCGCACCGAGTGGGCGACGGAGGTCCCGGCCTTCTCCTGGGCCTCGTGGGTGGAGGCGCCGAGGTGCGGGGTGACCACCACGTTGCCGAGGCCGAACAGCGGGGAGGCGGTGCACGGCTCCACCGCGAAGACATCGATCCCGGCCCCCGCGACCCGTCCGTCCTTCAACGCGGCGGCCAGCGCCTCCTCGTCGACGATGCCGCCGCGCGCCGCGTTCACGATCCGTACGGACCGCTTGACGAGACCCAGCTCCCGCTCGCCGACGAAGCCCACCGTCTCCGGCGTCCTCGGCAGGTGCACGGTGACGAAGTCGGACTCCCGCAGGAGCGTGTCGAGCGGAACGAGGCGTGCGCCCGCGTGCAGGGCCCGCTCCTCCGTGGCGTACGGATCGTGGGCGAGGACCCGCATGCCGAACGCGGACATCCTCCGGGCCACCAGGGTGCCGATGCGGCCGAGACCGATGACTCCCAGGGTCTTGTCGGCCAGTTCGACGCCGATGTACCTCTGCCGGTCCCACTCCCCGCTCTTGAGCGAGAAGTCGGCCTGCGGGATGGCGCGTGCCGTGGACAACAGGAGTCCGCAGGTGAGTTCGGCGGCGCTGACGACGTTGGACAGGGGGGCGTTGACGACCAGGACGCCGGCCTTCGTTGCCGCGGGGACGTCGACGTTGTCCAGGCCGACGCCGGCCCGCGCGACGACCTTGAGGCGGCGGCCGGCATCGATCACCTGGGCGTCCACACGGGTCGCGCTGCGCACCAGAAGGGCGTCCGCGTGGGCGACGGCGGACAGCAGGGCCGGCCGGTCGGTCCCGTCGCAGTGCCGGACGTCGAAGTCCGGACCGAGCGCGGTGACCGTGGTGGGCGAGAGCTCTTCGGCGATGAGGACGATGGGCTTGGCCATGGGGAGGACTCGATCCGTGGAAGGCTCGTGGGACGGAAGGGGAAGGAGGGACCGCGCGGGACGGCTCAGGTCCGGGACGGCACGGGCACGGCGTCGACCACCGCGTGGTCCGCCGCGAGCGGGGCGTGGTCACGCGAACCGCCGGGCAGACCCAGACCGTCGAAGACCTCGCGGTCCGCGACGCGGTACTCGCTGAACGCCTCCGGGAGGTCGTCCTCGTAGAAGACCGCTTCGACCGGGCAGACCGGCTCGCACGCCCCGCAGTCGACGCACTCGTCCGGCTGGATGTACATCTTGCGCGGGCCCTCGTAGATGCAGTCCACCGGGCACTCGTCCAGGCATGCCTTGTCCTTGATGTCCACGCAGGGCTGAGCGATGACATATGCCATGAGGGTTTTCTCCGGTGTCAGTGGTCCGTCGGGTGTCATTGGTCCGTCGGGTGTCAGCCGGCGACGGACCAGGTGTCGTTGCCCGTGAGCAGCGCGGTGAGGTCGCTCTTCCCGTGCTGTTCGACGGCGTGGTCGAGCTGGTCGGCCATCAGCGTGTCGTAGACGGGGCGTTCCACCGAGCGGAAGACGCCGATGGGGGTGTGGTGGAGGGTGTCGGGGTCGGCGAGGCGTGACAGTGCGAAGGCGGTCGTGGGTGAGGGGGTGTGGGCGTCGTGGACGAGGATCCGGTCCTCGTTGTCGGGGGTGACGGTGACGACTTGCAGGTCGCCGGTGGCCGGGTCGCGGACCACGCCCTTGTCGTTCTTGGCGCCGAAGCGGATGGGCTGTCCGTGTTCCAGGCGGATCACGGCTTCCTTGGCCTGGTCCTTGTCCTTGAGGGCTTCGAAGGCGCCGTCGTTGAAGATGTTGCAGTTCTGGTAGATCTCCACCAGCGCGGTGCCGTCGTGTTCGGCGGCCCGGCGCAGTACCTCGGTGAGGTGTTTGCGGTCGGAGTCGACCGTGCGGGCGACGAAGGTGGCCTCGGCGCCGATCGCGAGGGAGACGGGGTTGAAGGGGGCGTCGAGGGAGCCCATCGGGGTCGACTTGGTGATCTTGCCGACCTCGGAGGTGGGGGAGTACTGGCCCTTGGTGAGGCCGTAGATCCGGTTGTTGAAGAGCAGGATCTTGAGGTTGACGTTGCGGCGCAGGGCGTGGATGAGGTGGTTGCCGCCGATGGACAGGGCGTCGCCGTCGCCGGTGACCACCCATACCGACAGGTCGCGGCGGGAGGTGGCGAGGCCGGTGGCGATGGCGGGGGCGCGGCCGTGGATGGAGTGCATCCCGTAGGTGTTCATGTAGTACGGGAAGCGGGAGGAGCAGCCGATGCCGGAGACGAAGACGATGTTCTCCTTCGCCAGGCCGAGTTCGGGCATGAAGCCCTGGACGGCGGCGAGGACGGCGTAGTCGCCGCAGCCGGGGCACCAGCGGACTTCCTGGTCGGACTTGAAGTCTTTCATCGTCTGGACGGCCTCGGCCTTCGGCACGAGGTTCAGGAGCGATTCACTCATCGATGGCCTCCTTGAGGGCGGCGGCGAGCTGCTCGGCCTTGAACGGCATGCCGTTGACCTGGGTGTGGGAGCGGGCGTCGACGAGGTACTGCGCCCGGACGAGGGTGGCGAGCTGGCCGAGGTTCATCTCCGGGACCACGACCTTCCCGTACCGCGCCAGGACCTCGCCGAGGTTCTTCGGGAAGGGGTTGAGGTGGCGCAGGTGGGCCTGGGCGATGTGGCCGCCCTCGCGGCGGACGCGGCGCACGGCGGCGGTGATCGGCCCGTAGGTGGAGCCCCAGCCGAGGACCAGGGTGTCCGCGCCGTCCGGGTCGTCGACCTCCAGGTCGGGCACGGTGATGCCGTCGATCTTGGCCTGGCGGGTGCGGACCATGAGGTCGTGGTTGGCGGGGTCGTAGGAGATGTTGCCGGTGCCGTCCTGTTTCTCGATGCCGCCGATGCGGTGCTCCAGGCCGGGCGTGCCCGGGACGGCCCAGGGGCGGGCGAGGGTCTCGGGGTCGCGCTTGTAGGGCCAGAAGACCTCGGTGCCGTCGGCCAGGGTGTGGTTCGGGCCGGTGGCGAAGGCGGTGGTCAGGTCGGGCAGGGAGCCGGTCTCGGGGATCCGCCAGGGCTCGGAGCCGTTGGCGAGGTAGCCGTCGGACAGCAGGAAGACCGGCGTGCGGTATGTCAGCGCGATCCGGGCCGCCTCCAGGGCGGCGTCGAAGCAGTCCGCCGGCGTCTTCGGGGCGACGACCGGCAACGGGGCCTCGCCGTTGCGCCCGTACATCGCCTGGAGCAGGTCGGCCTGCTCGGTCTTGGTCGGCAGGCCCGTGGACGGGCCGCCGCGCTGGATGTCCACGACCAGCAGCGGCAGCTCCAGGGAGACCGCCAGACCGATCGTCTCGGACTTCAGCGCCACACCCGGGCCGGAGGTCGTCGTCACGGCCAGCGAGCCGCCGAAGGCCGCGCCGAGCGCCGCGCCGATGCCGGCGATCTCGTCCTCGGCCTGGAAGGTCCGCACACCGAAGTTCTTGTGCCGGCTGAGCTCGTGCAGGATGTCCGAGGCCGGGGTGATCGGGTACGAGCCCAGGTAGAGCGGCAGCCCCGCCTGGGTCGCCGCGGCGATCAGGCCGTAGGACAGGGCCAGGTTCCCCGAGATGTTGCGGTACGTGCCGGCGGGGAAGGCGCGGGTCGCGGGGGCGACCTCGTAGGAGACGGCGAAGTCCTCGGTGGTCTCCCCGAAGTTCCAGCCGGCCCGGAAAGCGGCCACGTTCGCCTCGGCGATCTGCGGCTTCTTCGCGAACTTCGACCGCAGGAACGCCTCGGTGCCCTCCGTCGGCCGGTGGTACATCCAGGACAGCAGCCCGAGCGCGAACATGTTCTTGCTCCGCTCGGCCTCCTTCCTCGACAGCCCGAACTCCTTCAGCGCCTCGATCGTCAGGGTCGTCAGCGGCACCGGGTGCACCCGGTAGCCGTCCAGCGACCCGTCCTCCAGCGGCGAGGTGGCGTAGCCGACCTTGGCCATGGCGCGCTTGGCGAACTCGTCGGTGTTCACGATGATCTCGCCGCCGCGCGGCACGTCGGCGATGTTCGCCTTCAGCGCGGCCGGGTTCATCGCGACCAGCACGTCCGGCGCGTCGCCGGGGGTCAGGATGTCGTGGTCGGCGAAGTGCAGCTGGAACGACGACACACCCGGCAGGGTGCCCGCGGGGGCCCGGATCTCGGCCGGGAAGTTCGGCAGCGTCGACAGATCGTTCCCGAACGACGCCGTCTCCGAGGTGAACCGGTCACCCGTGAGCTGCATGCCGTCACCGGAATCCCCCGCGAACCGGATGATCACCCGGTCCAGACGACGGACTTCGTGGTCGACGCTCATGCGGCACCGGTCCCGGTCGTGCCCCGCGGAGAAGCCGCGGGCGTCTCGTGGAATCCGGCGGCACTGTCCCAGACCTCGGCGACGGAGCCGTCCTCCAGCCGGACGAGCCGGTGGCCGGCAGGGGCTCCGAGCGGCCGAGCACCCGGGATGTCCCGCGGCGTGGAGGCCACCAGAGCCAGCCGGACGTCCGACGCGCGGGTGAACTCCGGGCCGTCCGTGCCGACGACCAGCAGGTTCCCGACGGTGGCCAGCTCGATGCCGTCGGGGGCGTCCGCCTGGAGGCGGGTGTCGCGGTCCAGACCGAGGGCCGTCTCGTAGAGGCGGACGAGGGAGGCGAACATGCTCCGGCTCACCGCCTTGCGCAGGAGCAGCCGCGCCCCCGGCCGTCCCGATCGCCGGAGCTCCGGGGGACGGGGCTGCTCACCCGGGTTCGGACGGTGCTCCACGAGTTCGGCGATCGCCCCGTCGGGGAAGCGGACGCGGGCGCGGGCGCCCGGCAGAATCCGCTCGGGGGGCTCCAGCACGGTGGCACCGACCTGGTCCAGCCGGCCCAGCGCGCCGTCGAGCGAGGGCACGATCACGGAGTAGGCCGTCCGGCGCTGGATGTCGGTGAAGGGCCGGGCGCTGGCGATCAGGAGCATGTTCCCGACCGCGGCGAGTTCGAGCCCGCCGAAGTCGGGGATCGGCATCCTCAGGTCCGCGGGGGTCCCGGTGAGCCGTTCGTAGGAGCGGATCCGCTCGTCGAGGACCGAGACGTGGATCAGGGAGCGGGCCAGCAGGCGCGGGCCCGGCAGCAGGGCGGAATCGGGCGTCGTGCGGAACCAGCGGTCCGGCAGCGCCGCCGCGGGGACAGTGGGCATCGCGTCAGGACTCCTTCACGGGGGGCGACGTGGGATCGCCCCACCATCGCTGGACGGTGAGTCCCCAGGACTCCAGCTCCCCGCCGACGAGGCGGCGCAAGGACGTGGCGTCGCCGAAGCGGTCGGGGATGCCGGTCACAGTCACGGTCAGCCGGTCGCCGGTCCGGAGGAGGCAGAGCGAGGCGCGCAGGCGGGCCCGGTCCGGCAGCACGCCCGGCACGTTCATGGTGCGGACGGCGATGCCGGCGGCCTCCTGCCCGGTGAACCGGGCGATCGCCTCGGGGGTCCGGCCGAAGTTGGAGGCGACGACGGTGGTCTGCTGTGCCCCGGGGTTCTTGAGCCGGTGGGCGTGGCGCTCCGGGAGGAGGTGCCACAGGGGTTCCGGGACGAGGGTGCCGCTGTGCTCGCCCGTGGCGCGGAGCAGTTCCTTCGTCGCCTGCCGGGTCCGCCGGAGGCTCCGGTGCCGGGCGGGGCCGCCGGGCACGGTCAACGGCATCACGACCAGGGCGTTGGCTCGGGCGTCCTGGCCGGACCGCCGCAGGCTCACGGGGATGCCCACGTCGAACGGTTCGGACGGGTCGCCCTCCCCCGCCGCCCGGACGAGGTTGGCGGCGATCTCGACGAAGAGGCTGTTGGTCGTCCCGCCGAACGCGTCCGCCTGCTGCTCCCACCGGGCGGCGTCCGTCTCGAAGATCGCCGAGGTGAAGAACCGCGGCGCGGCCGGGAGTTCGGGGCGGGCCGGGGCCGGGGGCCGCAGTGCGGTCCTGATGCGGGCGAGCCGGTCAGGGTCGGCCAGGGTCGCCGGGAGCCAGCGCGCGGCGGCCAGGCCGCCGTGGAGCGTCTGCCGTGCCAGGTCGACCAGGTCGTCGAGCGGTCCCGGCCCGGCGGACGGGCGGTGGGTGCCGTCCCCGCCCGAGCCGATGGCGCGGAAGATGCCGAGCCCGTCGCAGCGGAAGTGGGGCACCGTCAGCGAGACGAGTGTGCCCTCGCCGTACGGGGCGGCGGCGAGCCGCCACAGGGCGGAACTCCCGGGCGGGAGCGGCGCCTTGACCTGGATGTCGATCCAGTCGGTCAGGGTGGCGTCGGTCAGCGGCGTCGACGTGGTGGCGAGGGCTTCCTGGTTCCTGGCGGGCACCCAGCTGCGGCGGCCCCCGGGAACGGTCGAGCTCCGGGCGCGGCGGCTCAGCCACCCCTGGTCGAGCCCGTCCCACGCGGCGTTCAGCGCGGTGACGGGCACCGGGTCCCGGAAGGTCCACAGCACCTGCACGATCCTGCTGGAGCCGAGTGTGTCGGCGGCGCGGTGGAGCATCTCGTCGGTGGGGTTGAGGCGGACGGTGGCCGTCATCGGGCGGCCACCTCCTGGAGGCGGGCGGCCGCGAGTTCACCGATGCTCGGCGCCAGTTTGAATCCGCCGCCGTTCCAGCCGGTCGCGGTGACGAGACCGCCGAGTTCGGTTCGGACGGTGACCTCGCCGAGCCCGGTCGGCGACGTCGCGTCGTACGCGGTGACGCCGCCGGCGACCGGGGCCGAGGCCAGGTGCGGGTAGCGGTGGCGGACGACCGCGCGGACGCGCTCCTCCTCCTGCGCCGTCACGCCCGGCCGGACGGTCTCGGGGACGTCGGTCTCCTGTGAGGAGACCCCCGCGAGGACCAGGGAATCCGAGCCCCACGGGCGCAGCCAGGCGCCCGTGGTGGCGTCCACCAGGGTGGGGAGCGTGGTGAGACCCGCCGGTTCGCCGACCCGGAACAGGCAGTAGCGGACGGCCCTGGTGCGCAGGGGCAGGTGGACGCCGGCGCTCGCGGCCAGGGAGGTGCTGCCCGTGCCTGCCGCCAGCAGGACGGCCCGGGCGTGCACCGGCCCGGCGGTGGTGTGGACTCCGGTGGCGCGCGAGCCGGACGTGAGCAGGTGGGTGGCGCGGGCCGGGACCAGCTGGAGCCCGGGGCCCGCGTCGCGTGCCATGGCGTGGGCCACCGGTCCGACGGGCAGCCAGCCGGCGTTCGGTTCGTGGACCGCGACCAGGTCGTCGGGCACGTCGAGGGCGGGGAAGCGGGTGGCGAGGTCGTGCGCGGTGAGGATCTCCGCCTCGTGTCCGGCGCTGCGGAGGTCCGCGACCGCGGCGGCGGCCTGCGGGAGGTCGCCGCGCGCCACGAGGCTCAGGCTGCCCTGCCGCCGGATCGCGGGCCAGGTCCCACGGTGGCCCCGGCGCAGGTAGAGGTCCAAGCCGGCGGCGGCCGACCGCCGCCGGGACGCGGACAGGTCGAAGGCGCGGACCAGCCCGCCGGAGGCGCCCGTGGCGCCTCCGGCGATGCCTGCCGGGTCGATGACGGCGACGGCGAGACCGCGGGCGCCCAGCCTCTCGGCCGTGGCGAGCCCGATGATCCCGCCACCGACGACGGCGACATCGGCGGTGGGGGCGGACCGGGTCACGGTGCGATCCCGGCGGCCAGCAGCTTCTCGTGGTCGTGGCTCAGGATCGAGTCGACGATGTCGGTCGCCCGCACCGAGAGCATGGCCAGCGCGCCTGCGTCGCCCATGCCGTGACTCGCCTCGCAGAGCCCGTTGAGGTAGACCTTGAGGGGCCTCGGGGTGCCGGCCTCCGTCTTCAGCTCGATCGAGTAGTCCCGCGCGACGACGGGAGTTCCTTCCTCGTCGAGCGGCAGACGATGGGCGATGCCCTCCAGGAGCGGGTGGTACGGCTCGTCGCCCGGTTCGGCGCCGAAGTCCCTGAAGCCGGTCGCCAGGATGACGACGTCGGTGTCGAGGGTCTCCTCGGTGAGGTGGTTGATGTCGCGCAGGACCATCCGGTGCCCCTGGCCGTGCGGCCTGCTGATGACGGCCTCCCGGAAGGGCCGCATCACGAGCCGGTCGGAGCCGGTCAGGTCGTACTCGCGCTGCACGCCGACGAGGCGGTCGATCACGTCCTGGTCGCAGGCCGCGTAGTTGATGGACCTCAGTTCGTCGCGCAGGCGGCGCTTCTTGGCGCTGGGCAGCGGGTGGAAGTAGTCCACGAACTCGGGCAGGAACACCTGCCTGCTGTAGGGGCTGGTGTCCTTGAGCCGGAACCCGATGCTGCGGTGGACCGCGGTCACCTGCCGCACGTTGGGGCGGCCCAGCAGGTCGAGGATGATCTCGATCGCGCTCTGGCTCGCCCCGACGACGGCGACCCGGATCGCCTTGTCCTTGAAGCGCTCCATGGAGGAGAGGTACTGGGTGGAGTGGAAGACGCTCTCCCCCAGGCCCTTCTGGAACGCGTAGGGGATCCGGGGCGAGCGCCCGGTGCCCACGGAGACGCTGCGGCCGAGGTAGCGGCCGCCGTCGTCGGTGTCGACGCAGAACAGCTCGCTGCCGTCGTCGCCCTCGACGAGCGAGAGGTTCACGGCCGACCGGCCGTAGTCCACCTGGTCGCGGAACGCCTCGGCGACCCAGGCGAGGTAGCCCGAGTACTCCCTGCGCAGCGGGAACTTGGCGTTCAGGTGGAGGTAGTCCGTCAGATCACCGCGCGCGGCGAGGTACTTGACGAAGGTGTGCGGGCTGTCCGGGTTGCGCTGCATGGCCAGGTCGCGGAAGGGGTTGTTCTGGATGTCCGCGCCCGGGAGGAGCTGTTCTTGCTGCCACTGGAACTCGGGGGCCCGCTCGATGAAGTGGGCGAGGCCGGCGCGGCCGCGCTCTTCGAGCGCGACCGCCAGGGAGAGGTTCGCGGGTCCGAACCCCACTCCCAGCACCGGGTGGATCTCATGGGTTGTCACGGTTCACGCATCCTCGACTCGTCGTGCATGCAGGAACGTCGTTGCGGGAGGGACGGGTCCGGAGGTCACGCGCCGAGGAGCGCCGTCTCGGTGATCGCGTTGGTGTCGTCGACGTGGACCACGCGGGACTTGTGGTCGGCGACCTCGTCCGGGGTGAGCTGCGCGTAGCTGATGATGATGACCTTGTCGCCGGTCTCCACGAGGCGGGCGGCGGCGCCGTTGACGATGACCTGGTTGGCTGCCGGCTCGCCGAGGATCGTGTACGTCTCGAAGCGCGCGCCGTTGTTGACGTTGACGACGTGCACCAGCTCGTGGACGCCGATGTCGGCGGCGTCCAGCAGTTCCGGCGAGATGGTGATGGACCCGACGTAGTTCAGGTTGCTGTCGGTGACCGTGGCGCGGTGGATCTTGGCGTTCATGAAGGTGCGCAGCATGGCGGTTCTCCTCGGGGGGTGAAGGTGTCGTCCGTGCGGGAGTGGAGTACGGGGCGGGTCGCCCCGCACGGTCATGCGGTCGGGGCGGGCGGGATCTCCAGGCCGCGGAAGGGGTTCTCCGGCGTGCTGGAGAGGTCGGCGAGCAGGGGGGCCTTGCCGACGGTGGTGGGGCCCGCGAAGGCGGTGGAGATGTTCTCGGCGAGGTCGGGGGTGATCGGCCAGGCCAGGGTGCGCAGGGCCCACAGGAACCGCAGCGCGCCGGAGACCTCGCTCGCGTCGTCGGCCTGGATCCGGGCGGAGCGCAGGGCCAGCACCTCCAGGTGGAGGGCGACCGCCTCGGCGGCCTTGCGGACGCTGAAGTTCTCCAGCCGGTAGGCGTCCTCGAAACGCCGCCGGGACGCTTGCAGGGCCGCGTCCCACCACGGCGAGGGCGTCGCGTCGATGTGGCGGCCGGTCAGGGCTCCGAGCTGTTCGACGATCGCCGTGAGGGGGGCGTCGTAGCGTGCGGCGATGGTGTCGGCCGCGATGGGCTCGCTGAACTCTGCCTGCTGCAGCTCGGGACTGGTCAGGGCGAGCACGAACCGCGCCCGGTCGCGGCCGACGGCCTCCAGGTAGTCGCGCGCCCAGCGCACGTCGCCCTTGCTGGTGGAGAACTTGCGGCCCTCCAGCATGTAGTACTGGTTGGTGAGCGTGCGCGTCCTCGGGAGGGGCACCGGCATGCCGTGGCGGGCCGCGAGCAGCGCCAGGGTCACGTAGACGAAGGCGTTGTAGAAGCCGTTGTCGATGCCGATGAACTGGACGAGTTCGTCGCATTCGGCCTGGGTGTCCAGCCGTGCCTGCTGCAGCCAGTACAGGTGGCCGACGTAGATCTCCGGCCAGGCGTTGATGGCCTGCGGCTGGATGTCGGGGCCGTCCCACTCGACCGTGATGCCCCAGGCCGTGGGGTAGGTGAGGGGGATGTAGGGCAGCCGTCCGGCGAGCGTGTCGGCGACGACCTTGGCCAGGTCCGGGCGCAGCCGGACGTCGGTGGTCCGGTACCAGTTGGTGATCAGGGACCGGTGGCGTTCGAGGTCCAGGACCCAGATCGAGACGGTGCGCCGGGGCAGCGCGGAGGCCGTGTCGGTCACGGGCAGCAAGGCGCCGGGGAGGTTGTAGAGGCCGCATGCCTCGCACACGCCGGCCCTGGCGTGGGCCAGGCAGGTGGGGCAGCGTCCCGTGACGAAGGCCTCGGCCTTGTACTCCCCGGTGTCGGCGTCGTACGGCAGCTCGACCTCGCGGAGGTCGAAGGCGCCGTGCTCCCAGAGGCGGGTGAAGAAGGAGCGGACGAACGCGGTGTAGTCCTCGTCCGGCCGTTCGAACAGGTCGACGTCGACGCCGGCCAGTTCAAGCGACTTCGTCACGCTCTCCAGGGCGTGCTGGATGAGCGCCTCCGGCGTGGTCCCGAGCCGTTCGGCGGTGGTGACGACGTAGGTCTGGTTGTCGTCGGTGCTGGTGGCGAAGGCCACGTCGTGCCCGAGGACCTTCTGGGACCGGGCGCACACGTCGCTGTTGAGGACGGGGCCGGCGAGGTGGCCGAGGTGCAGGTCGCCGTTGGGGGTGGGAGGCGAGAAGGTGACGTTGACGCGGCGCGGGGCGGGAGAGTCGGTCATCACGCGTCCTTGTCGTGCTCGGCGGGCTGGAGCCAGTAGATGCTGACGAAGGTCAGCGGGTCGGACTCGCTGGTGTTCGTGACCTCGTGGTCGGTGCCGTGCGGGATGTAGACGACGTCGCCCGGGGTGATCCGGCGCTCCTCGGTGGCGACGCGCAGGTGGCCCTCACCGCTGATGAAGATGAAGGTCTCGTCGGTGGCGTGGCCGTGGGGCGTGCTGGACTCGGTCGGCCGGATGGAGCACAGGGTGCTGTTCCAGGGCGGGACGACGACGCCGTCCCAGGGGTAGAGCTCGCGGATGTCGCAGCCGTTCTTCCGGATCCGGGCGTCGTCGGCGTCGGTCTTCACGTGCATGGTGGAGGTCCCTTCGATGGGTGCGTCGGTGCCAGCCGGGGGCTAGCCGAGGGAGAGCAGTCGCTGGATGGTGTCGGGGTGAAACGATTCGGCAGAGACGCCGTAGGCTCCCTTGAAGGTGGCGAGGCGGGAGCCGGCCAGCGCCGGGTCGGTGGGCCACGCCTTGGCGTACGCCTTGCGACGGGCGGCGCCTTCGGGGGTGAAGGTCATGTTCATCGCGGTCCGGACGGAGCCCGAGATGCGCAGGCGGCGCATCCTCTCCTCGCGTTCGTCGACGTACGGCTTGAAGATCCCCGGCGACCACGTGGTGCTGGACCGCAGCGCCTCCCAGACCAGGCGGGCGTCCCGAAGGGCGATGGACAGGCCCTGGCCGACGACCGGATCGGTCCAGCCGGCCGCGTCGCCGATCAGCACCGCGCCGGGGACGGCGGGGCCGTCCGTCCAGGCGTCGTTCATCGGGTAGAAGGCGCAGGACTCCGAGGGGGTGACCGCAGCGAACATCTCGCTGTTGGGGATGCAGTCGAGCTGGAACGCCTTGAGGAAGTCGGCCTGCCGGGTCGGGCCGGAGAAGCGGCCCTTCTGGGCGACGTCGTGCAGCAGGTACAGCCGGGCCTTGGCGCCCGCGCGGGGGAAGACGAAGTAGAGCAGGTCCTTCTCGGTACCGATCGAGGTGACGTTGGCGGGCCAGTCGTGGAGGTCCTCCACGAGCATGCCGCCGCCCAACGAGTTCGGCGGAGTCTGGGTCAGGGAGACGCCGAGCTGGCGCCGTACGGTCGAGGTGCGGCCGTCCGCTCCGACGACGAGGCGGCAGGGCACCTCGTACTCGACGTCGTTGTACTCGTAGCGCACGCTGGGACGGGGGCCACCCGTCACCGTGACGTCGCCGATCCCCCGCACGACCGTGGCCCCGGCCTCGGCGGCGGCGGTGGCGAGTGCCTCGCACGCCTCGGGGTGACCGACGTCGAGCACGCCGCGGACGCCGGGAAGCATCTCGTCCAGGTGGAGGGCGTTGGCCCAGGCGGTCGCCGGATCGGTGATCTCGTCGAATCCGACGAAGCGGTCGATGTAGGTGCCCCCCGCGTCGAGCAACTGCTTCTCCAGGCCGAGCGCGAGGAGTTCGACCACGCCCCAGCAGTTGATCACCTCACCGCGCACCTTGTCCCGGTAGACGGTCTGCCGTTCCAGGAGCAGGACGTCGTACCCGTCGCCCGCCAGCGCCGCCGCCAGGGCGGATCCGGCTATTCCTCCGCCGATCACCACTGCGTCCGCACGCTCAACTGTCGCCATGGAATCCTCCGCAGAAGCCCTTTCAGGGCATTGCCGTATTGACCACCCCTGAAATGGGCAGCCGGAAGTCCGAGCTGGTCGAATCGATAGAGTTGCCGCGGGACGGGGAGTGCGGCAATGCAAGAGGGGTCACTGACGGGAGAACCCCCGGGCCCGCGCCCGTTGGAACGGATCAGACCCGCTGACGCCCTTGCGCCTCGGGGCTCTTCAGGTCGCTAAGGGGGAAGCGCCGCCGCCCTGGATCGCCGAGCGGACACTTTCGGTCGCAGATTGAACGACCCTGAGGACCCGTGGAGGCCGACGCCGCCCGCGTACTGATCACACACGCCGGCTCCGCCTCCCTCACCGGTCCGCCCTTGGTACGAGTGTCGGTTGCGGCATCCACGATCCGCGCCGGAGCGGGGAGCGGCAATGCCGACTTGCGAAAATCGCGCCCCGATTCGGGCAAAGATGCGAATGTCGCTTCTTCCGCAAAGATCGAGGGCCGACGGGAGAGTGTTTTTGATGTTCCGTTCCCCGGCTGCCGGCTCCCTCAAGAGGGAAACGCGACAGGACGACGATCAAGAAGACCGGTAAATCTCCGGTGTTCGGCGGAAGTTCATCGAGCGTCTGGGGGGCGGTTCGGGCGCGCGCTCGGACGCTTCCGGCCCGGCGGCCGGTTTCGGGAGGTGCCGGCCGAGTTCGGGCCGTGAACCACTCGTTCACGGACGCTTCCGGGTCCGGCGGCGGCCGGTGCCGCCGGCTTCGGAGCGAGCGCAAGCCCGGCCCGGGTCGGGTCGGGTCGGGTCGGCCCTCGGCCTCCCGGCCTCGACCGTGCCCCGCGCCCTGATGCGCAACGGCCTGAGACGCCCGGCCCACCCGCGAGCCGATCCGCCGCTACGAACGCGCCGGACCCGGCGAGCCGGTCCACGCCGACCTCGAGAAGCTCGGCGACATCCGGACGGCGGCGGCCGTCGGACCGTCGGCAAGGCGGCCGGTGACCACAATCACCACCACATCCCGCTCGACGGGCACCCGCCGATCAGCCGCGTCGACAACGCGCCGGGCCCGTACGCCTGGACGGGGCCGACCCGGCGCAGCCGCCCCCGTCCACCCCGCGCCGTCATCGGCCGGGGCGGGGACCGGCGCACCCGGACGGCTCCTGTCCCTGTCGGCCGGCGGCCCTCACGGCCTGCCGCCCCCTTCGCCGAGCAGCCCGCGTCACGAAGGCGCGAGGCTGGACGGACCGCAGATGCCGCGCTGGATGATGTCCCACATCTGCCTGACCTCTTCCACCGCGCTCGCTTCTCGCGGCTCCTCGACGCTCTGCTCACCGGCAGCGCGCGCCCGGTGCTCGGCGCCGAGAATCAAGAACCGCGACAGCATCGCCAGGTCCTCCGGACGGACCGCGGCGTGCAACTGCCCGTCCCGGTACGCCTGGCTGAAGAGATCCTGTACGGCGGTGATCCAGGACGTCGTCCAGGCGAGTTCTCCGTCCGGCCGCTCGCGGCTGAGCCGTGCCGCGGAGCGGACGGTCGGCTCCTCCTCGAGCAACCGCGCCAGTTCGAGCGTCGCGTCGATGGCCCGGTGCAGCGCGGGGGCCGGGCCCGACGGCAGGGCGGCGAGGGCCGCCCGGGTGACGGTCTGCCCTTTCGCCTGTACGGCGGCGGCGAGTTCGCCCTTGGTCGAGAAGTGGAACGTCAGGGCGCCCATGGTTATCCCGGCGGCCCGGCAGATCCGGTTCAGTGCGGCGCCGGCGTAGCCGCTCCGATCGAACTCGGTCGCTGCGGCGTCCACCAGGGCCTGCCGGGTGCGTACCGCCCGTAACTGCCTCGCCATGCATGTCTCCGGTGCGCTGGTTGGTGGTCAACAACGGCCCCTTCCGGCGCCGCCAGCGAGGACGGCAGATAAGCGCACCACGCGTACTACAGGCGCCGCGAAGGCGGAGTGCGCCGCCCGGCCCGCCCCCGGATCGGTCCGACGGCGGAGCCTCGGACGGCCCTCCACGGGAGCGGAACGTACCTGCGGCCCCCTTCCTGCGGGCGCTACCGAGGGGCCGACCTCGTTGCCCGGCAGTCGTGGCGGCAAGTGTGGCGCCGCAGGTCAACGTCGACAAGCCCGTCGATCACGGTTGGCCGGTTCACACAGAGTCAGGCCTCCGGCCCCGAAGGCGCGGACTTCGAGGGCGGGTTGGCCGGTTCGCTCCGCCAGAAAAATAGCAGCTTCTATTATTCTTTGGTCGTCGATCTCTGAGCCACCCCCCCCGGAGCCCATCATGATCAACTTCGCATGCGATGACGATCGGTTGTCCATCTTGGGAGAACAGCATCGAGTCGCCGGTTTCGCCGATCAGCTCTTCACCCACTTACCACGGGCGGACCAGCGCCGCTGGGCCGCCGCGTATCTGCTGGGACTCCTGGCGGTCTCGGGCAGGAAGTCCATGCGCAGCCTGGCTGCCGCCATCACCGACTCCCCCACCGCCTCGCAGTCGCTGCACCGCTTCGTCAACGCCAGCCCGTGGGAGTGGGAGCCGGTCCGGGGCCAGCTGAGGCGCTGGGTCGAAGAGCGGACGCGGCCGAAGGCGTGGACCATCGGTGTCGCCGTGGTGCCCAAGCGTGGCGACCAGTCGTGCGGGGTGCACCGCAGGTTCGTGCCGGCCCTGGGCCGGACCATCAACTGCCAAGTCGGCATCGGGCAGTTCCTGGCCACGAGCCGCGGTCCGATTCCCGTGGACTGGCGTCTGCACCTGCCCGGCGAATGGAGCGAGGAGAAGCTGCGCCGCCGCACTCGCATTCCCGAGGCCGTCCACCCCGTTCCGGCCTGGGCACAAGTGCTCGACCTCGCCGACACGATGGCTGCCGACGCGTCCCCTCCCCTGCCGCTCGTGGTGGATCTCCGCGAGTACACGGAGCCCGATCGGCTCCTCCTGGGGCTGCGGCAGCGCGCCCGCGACTTCGTCGTCGCCGTCCCCGACAGCCTGGCGGTCCAGCTTCCCGGGGCGGTCCGGCCCTCCGGTCCGGCCGCCGACCGTTCTGCTTCGCCGATCAGCGCGCGTCGTTTCCTGGAGACAGAAGGTGAACTGCTGCGCTCGGTCCTGGGCACGAGCCACCTTCGCCCCTCGGGCCTGACCCGTGTGGTCACCGGACTGGTGCGCCTGCCCCGCGGTCCGCAGCCGCAACGCTTCTACCGGCTGTTCGCCGAGGTCCCCCGCGAGGGCGACCAGCCCACCGCACTGTGGCTCACCACCCTCGTTCACCTGTCGCTCGAGGAACTGCTGGAGCTGGCGTCCTTGCCGGCCACCATCCCCCGGGCGCTGCGCCGCCTGGAGGGCAGCTTCGGACTCCAGGACTTCGAAGGCAGGTCCTATCCCGGCTGGCATCGCCATGTGACGCTGGTGTCGGCGGCCTGCGGCTTCCAGGAACTGTCGGAAGTCGATCCGGCCGGCCTTCCCGGCACGGTTCCCCCCGCCCGTCTGATCAGGGCGCCCCGACGTCCGGCGCAGCTTCCGGCCTGACCCCGCGCAATACCGCGCGACAGGTCCCGTGGCACGGGAGGACCCGTGCCACGGGACGGGGGTCGCGCGCACTGCCCCTGGCACACGGCCGACGGGCGCTCCGGCCCCGCTCGGGTCACCGGGGTTCTCCGGCGCGGTGCGGATCACTGCTCGACGTGGTTCACACCGCGCTCCACCCGCCGTCCACCGCCACCGCTCCGCCGGTGACGAACGACGCCCGGCCACTGCACAGCCACAGCGCGGCCTGCGCGATCTCCTCCGGGTCCGCCAGCCGCTTCTGCACCGCACGTCTGGTCAGCCTCTCGACCGCCTCGGGGGTGCCGTCCAGGTACGGCTCCAGCTGATGCGTGCGGGTGGCTCCCACCGTCAGCGCGTTCACCCGAATTCCAGCGGCGCCGTACTCCGCCGCGGCGGCTCGGGTGAGACCGAGGACCGCGTGCTTGGCGGCGATGTACGGCGTCGTGGCGCCCGTCGCCGAATGCCCGGCGACGCTGGATGTGTTGACGATCGCGCCACCGTGCTCCTGGCGCAGCATGACGGGGATCTGCTGGCGCATGCAGTTCCAGACGCCCCGCACGTTGACGTCCATGACCGTGTCGTAGGCGTCCTCGTCCAGTTCGTGCAGGACGGGGCCGAAGGCCCCCACCCCGGCGTTGTTGAAGGCGGCGTCCAGTGCGCCGAACTCCCCGACCGCCCGGGCGACGGCCTCCTCCATCTCTTCGGGGATCCGCACGTCTCCCGGCACGGCCAGCGCCCTCCCCCCGTCTCCGCGGATCGCCTCGGCCAGTTCACGCAACGCGTCCTTGCGCCGGGCCACCAGCACGACGGCCGCGCCCTCCCTGGCGAAGAGCTTCGCAGCGGCGGCCCCGATGCCGCTCGACGCTCCAGTGATCATGACTGTGCGACCCTGTAACGCTCCCACCATGTGTGACATAGCCAGATTCAACGCCATATCCGGCGGGCACGGCAGCCCCTCCGGAGCGATCAGGTTCGATTCACGCCATCCGGAAGGGAAGCGCCCTCGTCGAAGCGCAGCGTCTCGATGACCCGGCCCGCGCATTCCTCGCTGGCGATGAGCGGCAGCAGGAGGACCCACATCTGCCGGATGCGGTCCGGAAGGTCCTTTCGACCGCTGTCGAGCTGGGCGTTCATCTGCGCCCCGGTGCAGGCGTTGACCAGGAGCTGCGCCAGCGACCGCACCTCCACGTCCGGCCGCAGCTCACCGTTCTCGCTGGCCTCGTGCAGGAACGGCTGGAGCACCTCCGCCCACTGCCGGTAGGAGTTGCCCGCCTCGTCGCAGACGAAGTACTCCTGGTCCATCACCAGTCGGGCACCCGCCAGCAGTAAAGGGTCCTCCCTCAACTGCGTCGCCCACGCCACGGTGACGTCCACGGCACCCTGCACGCCGGCGGCCATGGACCTGGTCACCAGATCCGGCTGGCTCCGCACGATCTCGCGGGCCAGCTCCTCCTTCGATTCGAAGTGGAAGTAAAGCGCCCCCAGCGTCAGGTTCGCCCGCCTCGTGATCTTGCTGACGCTCGCCCCGGCGAAACCGAGTTCGGCGAAGACCTCTGCGCCCGCCTTCAGGATGGCCGCTCGTGTCCGGGCACTCCGCTCTTGTTGAGCCATGCACCTACCCCCCACTCCCTCGACAATAAACATAGTCATCTCTATGTTACTGCGCAGGGTTCATTCGCCTCGTGGGGGTGCCGTAGCCACTGCACCCCAACTCCCGTCCTTCCAAGGGAAACTACCGGTGAACATCACAACTGGCTTAATCGTGCCTCTCGAAGGCATCCAGCCCGCCCCCAAGGCCCTGACCCGCAAGACCGCACCCGGTCAGGCGTTCCTGTCGGGGTGGCGGCGCCACGATGACGGCGTCTCCCACACCGTCATCGCCAACTGGCCCGCGCACCACCCCTTCTACACCTCCCACAAGGGGCACTATCACCCCCTCCTCCTCTCCGAGACGATCCGCCAGTCCCTCGCCCTGTTGTCACACGTCGCCCACGACGTACCCCTCGACTTCCGCCTGGGCTGGGAGTCCTACGACAGTTCCGTCGTCCCGGCGGCCATGCGGACCCGGTCGACTCCGGCCGTCGTGCACCTGACGGCCTCCCACACCGAGGTGACCCGTCACCGCCTCGGATCCGTCCGCCTCGCCGCCCAGATCACGGCGACACGCGACGGAGAACCCCTCGGCATCGCCCGCGTCCGCTACACCGCCCACCCCCCGGCGATATACGACAGGCTTCGCGGGTCCTACGCGGACGCGCGGGCCAGCACGGCGCGCGCCCTCCCCCTCGGGCCGGCCCTCGACGACGCCACCCGGGGCCGGCAGACCTCTCTGGACGACGCCGTCCTGAGCCCGCTCGGAGAGTCGCATCGCTGGCAACTGCGCGTGAACACCGCCAACCGCTCCTTCTTCGACCACGCACACGACCACATACCGGGGCTGGTGTTCCTCGAAGCCGCCGCCCAGGCCGCACACGCCCTGTCCGACGCCGCCCAGACCGTTCCCACGGAGTTCGACGCCCGGTTCGTCCGCTACGTCGAGCTGGACTCGCCCTGCTGGGTCGAGGCGACCCCGCTGCGTCGCAGCAGGAACGGAGTCATACGCACGAAGGTCACCGGGCACCAGACCGGCAACGAGGTCTTCTCCGTGCACGTGACCGCCCTCGAGCACGCCTGAGACCACGGCCTCGCGGCAGACCGCGCGCCCCGCACCACCGCCCACGGCTCTCGTGAGTCCTGTGATCGTGGCGCCCCCACGCCACGATCACAGATTCCGGAGCGTCTCCCCCTGGCGCGTTCCGTCCGTCCCGCGCGAACGCCCCGGGGCGTCTCACCCCGATCCGTCCCACCTGCGCAGGTGCCGCTCTCCGCAGTCAGCACCGAGTCGGCCCGGGAGGGGTGGACACGGGTGCCGACATGGGGTTTCAGGCAGCACGGAAGCCGGCACGGCCACCTCGTGCCGTCCCCGGTCGACACAACACGGGCAGGCGCTGATCCGGCTGTTCCGCAGACCTCCGCGAGGCCGCGCAGGCAGGTCATGGCGGCCGGGCGCATGCGGGAGTGCTGAACTATGGTGTCCCACCACATACGCCGCTGACCTGCGGCTTCCTACGGTGTGGCGACACCGAAACGTCCCCGCCCTGCCTGGAAGTGGTGCACATGGCCGCCGCAAGAACCGCTCCGACGCCGCCCGGATCCCTCAAGCGCATCGTCGCCGCCAGCCTCATCGGCACGACCATCGAGTGGTACGACTTCTTCCTCTACGGGTCCGCCGCGGCGCTCGTGTTCAACAAGCTGTTCTTCCCCGACTCGGATCCGCTCGTCGGCACGCTGCTCTCCTTCCTCACCTACGCGGTCGGGTTCGCCGCCCGGCCGCTCGGCGCGCTGGTGTTCGGGCACTACGGTGACCGGCTCGGCCGGAAGAAGCTGCTGGTCCTGAGCCTGCTGCTGATGGGCGGCGCGACCTTCGCGATCGGTCTGCTGCCGACGCACGCGACGGTCGGGTCCGCCGCGCCGCTGCTGCTCACCGCGCTGCGGCTGGTGCAGGGCTTCGCGCTGGGCGGCGAGTGGGGCGGGGCCGTGCTGCTCGTGTCGGAGCACGGGGACGCGAAGCGGCGCGGCTTCTGGGCTTCCTGGCCGCAGACCGGCGCCCCGGCCGGGCAGCTGCTGGCGACCGGTGTGCTGTCGGCGCTGACCGCGCTGCTGTCCGAGTCGGCGTTCACCTCGTGGGGGTGGCGGATCCCGTTCCTGCTCTCCGGCGTGCTGGTGATCGTCGGCCTGTGGATCCGGCTGTCCGTCGACGAGTCGCCCGTCTTCAAGGCCGCGCTCGCCGCCGCCGAGGAGCGCAAGGCCGCCGCCGGCACCGTCGAGAAGCTGCCGCTCGTCGCCGTCCTGCGCCACCACTGGAAGGACGTCCTCGTCGCGATGGGCGCCCGCATGGCGGAGAACATCTCCTACTACGTCATCACCGCCTTCATCCTCGTCTACGCGACGACCTCCGTCGGCCTCTCCAAGCAGACCGCCCTCAACGCCGTGCTCATCGGCTCGGCCGTGCACTTCGCCGTCATCCCGCTGTGGGGCGCGCTCTCCGACCGGATCGGCCGCCGCCCGGTGTACCTCGTCGGCGCGGTGGGCGTGGGCCTGTGGATGTTCCCCTTCTTCGCCCTCATCGACCGGGGGTCGTTCGGCAGCCTGCTGCTCGCGGTGACGGTCGGCCTGGTCCTGCACGGCGCCATGTACGCCCCGCAGGCCGCGTTCTTCTCCGAGATGTTCGCGACCCGGATGCGCTACTCGGGTGCCTCCATCGGCGCCCAGTTCTCCTCCGTCGCGGCCGGTGCGCCCGCCCCGCTGATCGCGACCGCGCTCCTCGCCGACTACGACAGCTCGACCCCGATCGCCCTGTACGTGATCGCCGCCGCGCTGCTCACGGTCGTGGCCATCGCCTGTGCCAAGGAGACCCGCAACGCCGACCTCACCGAGGCCGGCGAGCCGAGCCCGGCGGCCTCCCGGGTCGGCGCCGACGCCTGACCCGCGGCCGGAACCCGGCCCCGTACCCCCTCCCGGGGTGCGGGGCCTTCCCCTTTCTCCCCGGCGCCGGTTCCCGGCGATCAGCCGGGGGCGACCGGCGACGACAGGGCGTGCAGGCGGAGCGCCAGCTGTATCTCCAGGGCGCGGGAGGGCGTCTGCCAGTCCGGGCCGAGGAGCCGGCCGACCCGTTCGAGGCGCTGGGCCACCGTGTTGACGTGGACGTGCAGGTCGTCCTTGGTGCGGGCCGGGCTCATCCCGCTGGCGAAGTAGGCGTCCAGGGTGCGCACCAGGTCGGTGCCGCGGCGGCCGTCGTAGGCGACGACCTGGCCTATCGTGCGCTCCACGAAGCCGCCGATGTCGCGGCTGTCGGCGAGCAGCAGGCCGAGGAAGCCGAGGTCCTCGGCGGCCGCGCCCTCCCCGGCGCGGTGCAGCAGCCGGAGCGCGTCGAGGCAGCGGCGGGCCTCCTGGTACGCCCCCGCCACCTGGTCCGGGTGGTCGAGCGGGGCCCGTACGGCCGCGGAGGCGCCGACGGTGACGGGCTCGCGGAGGGCCCCGCCCAGGTGGCGGGCGGTCTGCCGGGCCAGTTCGGCGGCGCTCTCGCCGGGGCCCAGCGGCAGCAGGAGGACCGTACCGCCGTCGCGGGCGGAGGCGAGGCCGCGGCGGGTGGCGGCGAGGTGGGAGGCGGCGGACCACAGGCGCTGCCGGTCGGCGCTCTCGCGGCCGGAGGGCTCGGCGCCTCCGGTGGGTCCGGCCCGGTCGATGCGGGCGGCGAGCACCACGTGGGGCGCGTCGCTGTCGGTGCGGAGCCGGGCGGCGCGCTCGCGCAGCAGGCTGCGGTCCCGGTCGGGGGCGTCGAGGAGGTCGTCGAGCAGTTCGCCGCGGACGCGCTGTTCGGCCTCGCCCGCCGAACGGCGGGCGAGCAGCAGCAGGGAGGTGACGAGCGCGGCCCGCTCCAGGGTGCGCAGGTCGACGGGGTCGAGGTCGGGCCGGCCGCGCAGGACGAGCGCGCCCAGGTGCTCGCCGCCGGCGGAGACGGCGGCGACCCAGTCGTCGCCGGCGCGGACCGCGTGCCCGCCGGCGCGGCGGACGGCGCCGGCGGGGGTCTCGGTGAACTCGACGGTGCCGCCGAGGACCTCGGAGACGGCTTCGGCGACGTCGTGGACGCCGCCGCCGCGCAGCACCAGTTCCGAGAGCCGGTCGTGGACCTCGGAGGCGCGCTCGATGACGGCGCTGTGCTCGCGGATGATGTCGTTGGCCCGCTCCAGTTCGGCGAGGGCGGAGCGGGTCTCGGCGAGCAGGTTGGCGGTGTCGATGGCGACGGCCGCGTGGGCGGCGAAGGAGCCGAGGAGGGCGACCTGCTCGCGTTCGAAGACGCGGGCCCGGCGGTCGGCGGCGAAGAGCACGCCGATGACCTGGCTGCCGAGGCTGAGCGGCACGCCGAGGATGGCGACGAGGCCCTCGTCGTGGACGGCGGTGTCGATGGTGCGGGTGTGCTGGAACCGCTCGTCGTCGAAGTAGTCGGCGGTGACGTACGGCCGGGCGGTCTGCGCGACCAGGCCGCCGAGGCCCTCGCCCATGCCCAGCCTGAGCTGCTGGAAGCGCGCGGAGACGGAGCCCTCGGTGACCCGCATGTAGGTGTCGCCGGCCGCCGGGTCGTTGAGGCTCAGGTAGGCGACCTCGGTGCCGAGGAGGGAGCGGGCGCGCTGGACGATGGCGCGCAGCACCGCGTCGAGGTCGCGGAGTCCCGCGAGGTCGTGGGCGGTCGCGAAGAGCGCGGACAGCTCGGCCTCGCGCCGCCGCCGCCCCTCCAGCTCCGCGCGGACCCGCAGCGCGAGCTGTTTGGCCTCCTCCAGGCCGGCCAGCGCCTCGGGGCCCGCGCCGCTCGCGCGGGCGAGGAGCACGGGCCGGTCGTAGGCCTCCGTGGCGGCTCCCCGGGCGAGGAGTTCCAGGTAGGAGACGTGTTCGTGGGACATGGACACAGGGATACCTGCCGGAGGTGTGGCCGCACCACCCCTGTGGACGATTCCTGTGGACGACGGGGGCGGAGCGGTTCTAGTGGGCGGTCCAGCCGCCGTCGAGGACGAGGGAGGTGCCGGTGATGAAGGCGGCCTGCGGGGAGCAGAGGTAGAGGACGGCCTCGGCGACCTCCTCGGGTTCGACGAGCCGCTTGAGCGCCGAGTCCCGCAGCAGGATCTCGGTGAGGACGCGTTCCTCGGGGATGCCGTGGGCGGCGGCCTGGTCGGCGACCTGCCGCTCGACGAGGGGGGTGCGGACGTAGCCGGGGCTGACGCAGTTGGAGGTGACGCCGTGCGGGGCGCCCTCCAGGGCGGCGGTCTTGGACAGGCCCTCCAGGCCGTGCTTGGCGGCGACGTAGGCGGACTTGAACGGGGAGGCCCGCAGGCCGTGCACGGAGGAGAGGTTGACGACGCGGCCCCAGCCCTGGGCGTACATGTGCGGGAGGGCTCCCCTGATGAGCCGGAAGGGGGCCTCCAGCATCACGGTGAGGACGGTGTGGAAGACCTCGGGCGGGAAGTCCTCCAGGGGGCGGACGAGCTGGAGGCCCGCGTTGTTGACGAGGATGTCGGCGCCCGCGGCGGTCTCCTCCGCGGCGTCGAGGTCGGTGAGGTCGAGCAGTCGCGGCTCGACGGTCCCGGGGAGGCCGGCGGCCCCGGCGGCCAGTTCCTCCAGTCCCTCGGCGGCCCGGTCGACGGCTCTGACCCGGGCCCCGGCGGCGGCCAGCCGCAGCGCGCAGGCGCGCCCGATGCCGCCGGCCGCGCCGGTGACGACCGCGGTGCGGCCGGCGAGGTCGAGGGCGAGGGCGGCCGGGTGCGGCAGTGCGGCCGGGGCGGCGGGGGCGGTGGTGGGGGCGCTCATGCTCCGCACCCTACGAAGGGGCCCCTCCCCCACCGATGTGCGTCCGGCCCATACTTCAGGCGGACGGTGTGGTGCGGAACCATGTGGGTCCGTCGGCGAGCGCCTTCTCGATCCGCCAGTGGGAGAAACGCTTCATCTCAGGGAGGGCGCCGATCTCGAACCAGCCGACCTCGGTCGACTCGTCGTCGTTGACGCGGGCCTCGCCGCCGACGGCCCGGCAGACGAAGGCCACGTCCATGTACTGGCAGACGTCGCCGTTGGCGTAGACGACCGGCTTGCGCAGGGTCTCCACCAGGAGGACCCGTTCGGGCACGCACAGGACCCCGGTCTCCTCCTCAACCTCGCGGACCGCGCAGTCGGCGGGCTGCTCGCCGGGTTCGACGATGCCGCCGATCACGGCCCACGCGCCGGTGTCCGCGCGGCGGCCGAGCAGGACCCGGCCCCGGTCGTCGAGGACGACGGCGCTGACCCCGGGCAGGAAGAGGAGCTGGTGCCCGGCGGTCTTGCGCAGTTCGAGGATGAAGTCAGGGGTAGCCATGCGGTCGACCCTAGATCATCTCCCGGGGCGGGCCCGGGCCTTCAGGGGGCGGGCCCGTGGCTTCAGGGCCGGGCCCGGCGGGCGCGTACGGAGCGGGCCGCGGCCCAGCCGAGTCCGGCGGCCGCGACGGCGGCGAGCAGGGCCTCGGGGAGGGTGCCGAGCCGGGTGGCGGGGGTCTTCGTGGAGCGCAGCGGCACCTCCTCGACCAGGTAGTCGGGGGTGAACATCTTCGTCTGCGCCACGATCTCGCCGTCGGGGCGGATGACGGCGCTGACGCCGCTGGTGACGGGGACGACGACCGCGCGGCTGTGTTCCACGGCCCGCACCCGGGACATCGCGAGCTGCTGGTAGGTCATCTCGCTGCGGCCGAAGGTGGCGTTGTTGCTGGGGACGGTGATCAGCTGGGCCCCGTGGGTGACGGTGTCGCGGACGGCCCAGTCGAAGGCGGCCTCGTAGCAGGTGGCGAGGCCGACCCTGGTGCCGGCGAGGTCGAAGACGCCGACCGCGCTGCCGGGGCCGAAGTCGCGGGCGACGCGGTCCACGTCGCTGTTGAAGAGGCGGACGACGGACCGCATCGGGATGTACTCGCCGAAGGGCTGGACGTGCCGCTTGTCGTAGGTGGCGACGGGCCCCTCGCCGGGCTCCCACTGGATGAGGGTGTTGCGGAGCTTGCCGGTGGGCGGGGCGATCACGGCGCCGACGACCGTGGGGGCCTCGACGGCGTCGACGGCGTCCGTGATGACGGCGGCGGCGTCGGCGTTGGCGTAGGGGTCGATGTCGGAGGAGTTCTCGGGCCACAGGACGAAGTCCGGCTGGGGCTTCGTGCCGGCCTTCACCTCGGCGGCGAGTTCGCGGGTGCGGGCAGCGTGGTTGTCGAGGACCTGGCGGCGCTGGGCGTTGAAGTCGAGGCCGAGGCGGGGCACGTTGCCCTGGATGGCGGCGACGGTGGCGGTGCCGTCCTCGGGTGCGTCGCTGACGAGCGGCAGGGCGGCGAGGGCGCCGGTGACCGGGGCGAGGACGCAGAGCGCGGCGGCGGCGAGCGGGCCGCGCGGGAGGGTGCCGGTGGCGCGGTGGTGGAGGACCGGACGGACCGCGGCGTAGAGGCCGAGGCCACAGAGGGCGACGGCGAAGCCGAGGACCGGGGTGCCGCCGACGGCGGCGAGGGGGAGGAAGACGCCGTCGGCCTGGCCGAAGGCGATCTTGCCCCAGGGGAAGCCGCCGAAGGGCACGCGCGCGCGTGCCGCCTCGCCGAGGATCCACACGCCCGCGGCGAAGACCGGCCACCAGGGCAGCCGGGAGACGGCCGCGACGCCGAGGCCGACGGCGGCGACGAAAAGGGCCTCGATCGCGGCGAGCGCCAGCCACGGCACCGGCCCCACCTCTTCACCGGTCCAGACGAGGAGCGGCAGGAGGAAGCCGAGGCCGGCGAGGTACCCGAGGCCGAAGCCGGCGCGGAGGCGGCGGCCGTACAGGGTCCATCCGAGGAGCGCGAAGGCGGGCAGCGCGAGCCACCACAGGGGGCGCGGCGGGAAGCTCAGGTAGAGCAGGGCGCCGGAGAGCAGTGCCGCTGCGGGGCGGACGAACCGCGCGGCCCGGCCGAAGCGGCGCGCCGGGGCGTCGGTCGCGGGCGTGTCGGCGGCTCCGGCCGCGTCGGGGGTGATGGTGGTGCTCACCTTGCGGAGTGTACGGGGCGTGCCTGTTGACGCCCGGTCCGGCACGGTACGGGGGCGGGTGCGGGGGTCAGGCTCCGGCGGGGGTCTGGGGCGGGGCCGGGCGGTGGAGGTGGCGGCGGATCGAGGCGACCGCCCCGGCGGCGCCGTCGACGGTGACGGTGAAGGTCCGTCCGTCGGCGAGGCGCAGGACGAGGCCCTCGCCCCGGCGGACGACGACGGCGGTGCCCCGGTCGGGGCGCCAGCGGTAGCCCCAGCCGCCCCAGTGGCGGGGGGTGACCCGGGGGTCGTAGTCGGCGTCGACGACCTCGGCGAGCGGGATGGTCCGGCGGGGGACGCCGATGTGGCCGCAGCGGACCCGCATGGCCCGGTCGTCGACGCGGACCTCCACGTGGACGAAGGCGAGGGTGCCGAAGAGGACGAGGAGTCCCACGGCGACGCAGCCGAAGACGGCCATGGCGAGGGCGGCGATGCCGGAGGTCCAGGGGGATCCGACGGCGAGGGTGACGCCGAGCGCCACGCAGGCGGCGCCCGCGCCGGCGGCGATCCACTGGAAGCGGTTGGTCGCGCGGCCGGTCCACACCTCGGGCCGCCCGTCGCCGGGCTGGTGGCCGTCGGCGCTCGGCCGTCCGGATTCCTTCCTCATATCGGGAATATTACTCAGATATGTCCGGTTCGGCCCGTCCGGCCGCAGTCATCCGGTCACTCCGCGTGAGGTCGCCCCCGGGATCAGCGGGAAGGGGCCGGGGCGCCCGCGAGGAGCCGGCCCGCGGCGTAGTCGAGGGCGGCGGCCGGGAGGGGGCCGGGGCGCCCGCTGAGGAGCACGGAGAGGGTGCCGGTCGGCGCGGCGCCGGGGGCGGGGGCGGCCCCGAGGCGGCGGAGTGCCTGGGCGGCGACGGCGTCGGCGGAGCCATGGAAGGCGATCGGCGGCAGTCCGGGGCGGCGGCGCGGCCCCAGGGCCGCGAGGATGCGGTCCTCGACCAGCTCGTAGTGGGTGCAGCCGAGGACGAGGGCGCGGACGTCCGGCGGGGTGAGCGCGGCGGCTGCGGCGACGGCCCGGTCGACGGCGTCGGGGTCGGCGTGCTCGACGGCGTCGGCGAGGCCGGGGCAGGGCACCTCGGTGATCTCGGCGCCCGCGGCGAACTCGCGGATGAGGCCCCGCTGGTAGGGGCTGCCGGTGGTGGCGGGGGTGGCCCAGATGGCGACCTTGCCGCCCGCGGCGGCGGCCGGCTTGATCGCGGGGACGGTGCCGATGACCGGGATCCCCGGTTCGAGGGCGGCCCGCAGCGCGGGGAGGGCGTGGACGGTGGCGGTGTTGCAGGCCACGATCAGCGCGTCGGGCCGGTGGGCGGCCGCGGCGCGGGCGACGTCGAGGGCGCGCCCGGTGAGGTCCTCGGGGGTACGGGGTCCCCACGGCATGCCGTCGGGGTCGTTGGAGAGCAGCAGCTCGGCGTCCGGACGCAGCCGGCGCACCGCGGCGGCTGCCGGGAGGAGGCCGATTCCGGAGTCCATGAGCGCGATCTTCACCCGGTCACCCTAGCCGATGGGCCCCTCATCCCCGGCTTTCTGGGGCAGACTGCGGCAAATGAGCACCCTTGCCTGGTTCGCCGCCGCCTCGCTGGCCGTCTGGGTCTGGCTCCTGCTCGGCCAGGGCTTCTTCTGGCGCACGGACCAGCGCCTGCCGGACGCCTCGCCCCGCACGCGCGCGCGTGGCGGCGGGGACGACGGCGGTCCCGCGCGCGGGGAGACGTGGCCCGCCGTCGTGGTGGTGGTGCCCGCGCGGGACGAGGCCGGGGTCCTGCCGCTGAGCCTGCCGTCGCTGCTGGCGCAGGAGTACCCGGGCCGGGCCGAGGTGATCTTCGTCGACGACGGGAGCACGGACGGCACCGGCCGGCTCGCGGCCGGCCTGGCCGCGGCCCACGGCGGGCTGCCGCTCACGGTGACGTCGCCGGGCGAACCGGCGCCGGGGTGGACGGGGAAGCTGTGGGCGCTGCGGCACGGGATGGCGCTGGCACGCGCGCGGGGGCCGGAGTTCCTGCTCCTGACGGACGCGGACATCGCCCACCGGCCCGACAGCCTGCGCCTGCTGGTGGCCGCCGCTCGGGACGACGACCGTGACCTGGTCTCGCAGATGGCCCGGCTGCGGGTGGCGAGTTCCTGGGAGCGCCTGGTGGTCCCGGCCTTCGTCTACTTCTTCGCCCAGCTCTACCCCTTCCGCCGGGTCAACGCGCGCCGCCCCCGGGCGACGGCGGCGGCCGGCGGCTGCGTGCTGCTGCGGACGGAGACGGCGGTGGCGGCCGGGGTGCCGGACGCGATCCGCGCGGCGCTGATCGACGACGTGTCCCTGGCGCGCGCGGTGCGGGCGGCCGGGGGCCGGATCTGGCTGGGGCTCGCCGAGCGGGTCGACTCGGTGCGGCCGTACCCGGACCTCGGCGAGCTGTGGCGGATGGTGGCGCGGAGCGCGTACGCCCAGCTGCGGTACGACCCGCTGCTGCTCCTGGGGACGGTCGCCGGGCTGGTGCTCGTCTATTTGGTGCCGCCCGTCGCGTGCGTCGCGGGGCTCGCCTCGGGGGACGCGGCGGCGGCGTGGGCGGGCGGCCTGGCGTGGGCGGTGATGGCGGGGACGTACGTGCCGATGCTCCGCTACTACCGTCAGTCCTGGTGGACGGCGCCGTTGCTGCCCTTCACCGCCCTCCTCTACCTGCTGATGACGGTGGACTCCGCGGTGCGGCACCACCGGGGGCGGGGCGGGGCGTGGAAGGGGCGGATCCACACGGGAGGGCGCGCTGCGGAGAACGGGGAATTCACTCCCCGCCACGGGGAGTAACGCGGCGAATTCGGCGTGTGCGCATCCCGGTGTTCGGTGCGGGATTGACGATTCGACATACCCAAGATCACTTCTCCCACTCCTTCCGGTCGCCTTTTCTTTATCCGTTCTTCATACCGGGCGGGCCGTTCGGGGCCACCCGACCGACCCATCGGTAACCCCCTCTCAGCTCGCGTTTTGCGTGATCTTGGGATGAGGGCATGCCCGTTTTTGACCCGTTCGCTCGGGTTGAGGATCCGCCGTCGTCAGAAGCCCGTCAAAGAAGGTGTTGAGCGGACTCCCCAATCGGCAGATCGTGGGCTTAACTTATGTGCCATGACCTCCCCCCGCTCCAGCTATGGAGGCGGTTACCACACCGCGCCGTCCTTCCCGGACACCCCTATCTACGACTCCCTGGTCGCGGAGCGGGGCATGCCTCAGATCGCCCCGATCCGAGTGCCCGCCGCGTACGAGGCCCCCGTCGGCTACCCGGCGCCCGCGGCGCCGACCGGCTCCTACCTGCCGGCGCTCCCGGCGGCGCTGCCCGCCCTGCCGTCCGCGCCGTCCCCCCAGCCGGCACCGGCCTACCACGGCGGCGGATACGGCTACCCCCAGCCGGCCCCGCAGATGCAGGCGGCGCCCCCGGCGTTCCAGCCCGCACAGTTCCAGGCCGCGCCGCTCCAGGCCGCGCCCACGCCGTACATCCCGCAGCAGCCCGCGCAGCGCGGCTACCCGCAGCCGGTCCCGCAGCCGGCCCGTCCGGCCGGCGGCTACGAGGCGATGCGCCCGGCCGCCCCGCGCCCCGCACCGGCGCCGGTCCCGGCCCCCGCCCAGTACCAGGACCCGTACAACCGCCCCTACCAGGGCGGCGGTTACTGATCCCTCCCCGAAGACCCGGCGCAGCCCCGGCGGAGCGGCTGGCAGGATGAGGGGATGATCGATCCCGTCATCCGCTCCGTCCACGTCCACCCGGTGAAGTCACTGCGCGCCCTCTCCCTCACGGAGGCCGAGGTGCAGCCCTGGGGCCTCGCGCACGACCGCCGCTGGGCGGTCGTCGACGCCAAGGGCACGGTCATGACCCAGCGCCGTCACCCCCGGATGGCGCTGGTGTCGGCCGAACCCCTCCCGGACGGCGGCCTGCGGCTGACCGCGCCCGGCCGGGAACCCCTCACGGTCCCGGTGCCGGTGCCCTCCGCCACGCTGACCATGGACATCTTCGACCAGGCGGTGGAGACGGTACCGGCCGGCGCGGCCGCCGCCGCCTGGTTCTCCGCCTGGCTGGAGGACGACGCGCGCCTCGTCCACCTCGACGCGCCCGAGCACCGGCGCCCGATCGACCCCGCGTACGCGCTCCCCGGCGAGACCGTCAGCCTCGCCGACGGCTACCCGCTGCTGATCGCCGCGAGCGCCTCCCTCGACGCCCTCAACGCGCTGATCGCCGAGGGCGACCACGCCCACGAGGGCCCCCTGCCCATGAGCCGCTTCCGGCCCAACCTGGTCGTCGACGGGACCGCGCCGTGGGCGGAGGACGGCTGGACCCGGCTCTCCGTGGGCGAGGTGACCTTCCGGGTGGCCAAGCCGTGCGGCCGGTGCGTGGTGACCACCACCGACCAGGCCACCGCCGAGCGCGGCAAGGAGCCCCTGCGGACCCTGGGCCGCCACCGCAGGCTGAACGGCAAGCTCGTCTTCGGCCAGAACCTCGTCCCCGAACACACCGGCACCGTCCGCGTCGGCGACCCGGTGAAGGTCCTCGACTGATCCCCCGGCCTCCCCGTTCGACAGGCGGACCGGCCCCGGCGCGGGCAGACTCGTCCGAGGAACGACGAACGAGGGGGTTCCCCCATGCGTGCAGTCACCGGCCTCTGGCGCTGGCGGCACAATCCCCTGCGCCGCACGACGGACCTGGTCGAGGCGTGGGTGGCGCTCGTGGCCGCCGTCGCGCTGTGCCTGGCGGTGCCCCTGGCGGGCTGGGCCGCCGGATCCTCCGCCCAGCACTCCCTCCAGCGCGCCATCCACGCCCAGCAGCAGGGGCGGGCGGAGACCACCGCCCGGGTGCTCCGGCCCGCCCCGACACCGCCGGGCGCCGCCGCGTCGAGCGAGCAGGCCGCCGAACAACGCTTCCGGCGCGCGGTCGTGGCCGACTGGACCGCCCCCGACGGCACCCCCCGTACGGGCACCGTCACCACCTCCCGGGGAAGCGCCTCGCCCGGCGACACCTTCTCCCTCTGGACCGACCGCGCCGGACGTCCCGTCCCCGCCCCCCTGGCCCGCGACACCGCCCGAGCCCACGCCTTCATCGCCGGCCTGACGGCGGCCCTCCTCGCCGGACTCGGCGTGGAGACCGTCCGCCGGCTCGTCATGCGCCGCCTGCTCCTCCACCGCTACGCCCGCCTGGACCGCGCGTGGGCCTCGGTCGGCCCCGACTGGGGACGCACCGGCACCGGCAGTTGATCCGCGGCCGGAACCATCGCGTCCAGAACCACCGTGCCCGGGGCCACCGCTCCCGGAACCGGCGCTTCCGTGCCCCGTACGGGTGCGGCTCGACGACCCGTCAACCCCGCGTCGCCGCGCGCGCTACGGTGGGGCATCGGATCCACTGTCCAGAAGAGGGGATCCAAGACCGCGGATCCACGATCCACGATCCAAAATTTTGGATCCTGGACCTTGGATTCTGGATCCAAAATTTCGGATCCCGGATCCCGGATCCAAAATCCAAGGTCCAGGATCTCGGATCCAAGATCCTGGATCCGGGTCAGCGGCGAACGCACGAGGCGGGGGCAGAGCACACCCATGGCACAGGGCACGGTCCAGGTGACGCACACCGGCACGTCGCGGTGGCGGCGCCGCACGGGCGAGTACGCCTCCCTCGCCGCCGCGTTGGAGGCGGCCGGCGACGGCGACGTCCTCACCGTCGCGCCCGGCACCTACCGCGAGAACCTCGTCGTGACCCGGGCGGTGACCCTGCGCGGGCCGGAGGACGGGGCGGGGCCGGTGCGGATCGCGCCGCCGGACGGGGTGCCGCTGACCCTGCGCGCCTCGGCGGTCGTGCGGGACCTGCACATCGAGGGCCAGGACGTGGCGGCGCCCGCCCTGCTGATCGAGGACGGCACGCCCGAACTTCTCGACCTGCGGGTGATGACCCGCTCGGCCGCCGGCATCGAGGTCCGGGGCCTGGCCCGTCCCACGGTCCGCCGCTGCACCGTCGACAATCCGGCGGGGGTCGGCATCGCCGCCGTGGACGGCGCCGGCGGGGTCTTCGAGGAGTGCGAGGTCGTCTCGGCCGGTCAGGCCGGGGTGTCGGTGCGCGGCGGGGCGCATCCGCGTCTGGAGCGCTGCCGGGTGCACCACGCCTCCGGGGCGGGGATCGCCGTCACCGGCGAGGGCAGCGGCCTGGAGGGCGTCGGCTGCGAGGTGTACGAGATCAAGGGCGCGGGCCTCCAGATCGCGGCCCGCGCGGCCGCGCACCTGGTGGACTCCGTCGTGCACCGCACCTCCGCCGACGGCGTCACCCTGGACACCGACGCCGTGCTGACGCTCTCCGACTGCGACATCCACGACGTGCCGGAGAACGCCGTGGACCTGCGGTCCCGTTCGGTGCTGACGCTCACCCGGTCGACGGTGCGCCGGTTCGGGCGCAACGGCCTGTCGGTGTGGGATCCGGGCACGCGCGTGGACGCCCACCAGTGCGAGATCCACGACAGCACGGGCGACTACCCGGCGGTGTGGGTGAGCGACGGGGCGAGCGTGGTCCTCGACGCCTGCCGGGTGCACGACGTGCCGGACGCGCTGTTCGTGCTGGACCGGGGTTCGCGGGTGGACGTGGTGGACAGCGACCTCACGCAGGTGCGGAACACCGCCGTGTCGGTGAGCGACGGCGCGACCGCCCAGCTCGACGACTGCCGCATCAAGGAGGCGTCCACCGGGGCCTGGTTCCGCGACCACGGCAGCGGCGGCACCCTCGCCAACTGCACCGTGGACAGCGTGCAGACGGGCGTCATCGTCACCAAGGGCGCCGATCCCACGGTCGAGCGCTGTGTGGTCACCTCGCCGGCCGAGGCCGGTTTCTACGTGTCGGCGGAGGGCCGCGGCACCTTCCACGGCTGCCGGGTCACGGGCAGCGGCGGGTACGGCTTCCACGTGATGGACGGCTGCCGGACCGTGCTGCGCCGCTGCCGGACCGAGCGGTGCGCGCGGGGCGGGTACGAACTCCCCGAGGACGGGCCCGTGGCCGAGGAGTGCACCGGTGACGAGAGCGCCGTCCGGACCCCGCCGGTGACCGTCCCGCCCGCGCCGGTCCTGACGGCCACCCAGCACTCCCCCGGCCTGCTCGGCGCCTTCCCCCCGCCGCGTACCGCCGCCGCACCGGCGGCCGCGCCCATGGCGCCCGTCCCGGCCGCCCGGAACCCGGAGGACGTGCTCGGCGCGCTCGACGCACTGGTCGGCCTGGACAGCGTCAAGCACGAGGTGCGGACGCTCACCAACATGATCGAGGTGGGCCGCAGGCGGCAGGAGGCCGGTCTGAAGGCCGCCTCGGTCCGCCGCCACCTGGTCTTCACCGGCAACCCCGGCACCGGCAAGACCACCGTCGCCCGTCTCTACGGCGAGATCCTCGCCTCCCTGGGGGTGCTGGAGCGCGGTCACCTGGTGGAGGTCTCCCGGGTCGACCTGGTCGGCGAGCACATCGGCTCGACGGCGATCCGCACCCAGGAGGCGTTCGAGCAGGCGCGCGGCGGGGTCCTCTTCGTGGACGAGGCGTACGCGCTGTCGCCGGAGGACTCGGGGCGGGACTTCGGGCGCGAGGCGATCGACACGCTGGTGAAGCTGATGGAGGACCACCGGGACGCGGTGGTGGTGATCGTCGCCGGGTACACGGCCGAGATGGAGCGGTTCCTCACCGTCAACCCCGGTGTGGCGTCCCGTTTCTCACGGACCATCAGCTTCGGCGACTACACGCCGGCGGAGCTGCTGCGGATCGTGCGGCAGCAGACGGACGAGCACGAGTACCGGCTCGCGGAGGGCGCGGACGACGCCCTCCTCGCGTACTTCGAGAAGCTGCCGAAGGGGCCGGCGTTCGGCAACGGGCGGACCGCGCGCCAGACCTTCGAGTCGATGGTGGAGCGGCACGCGGGCCGGGTCGCCGGGCTCGCGGAGGCGAGCACCGACGACCTGACCCTGCTCTATCCGGAGGACCTGCCCGAGCTCCCCTGACCGCTGCCGTCCCGGTCGTCCGCCTCCCCGGCGGTCCGCTGGCGGGGCAGGGCGGGCAGCAGCCGGTCCAGGAGCGCGGCCCGGCAGATCGCGAAGGCCGGGTCGGCCTGGTAGTCGGAGTGGCCGAGGACCGGTTCGGGCAGCGGGTGGGCGCGGGTGCGTCCGTACGCGACGGGGTCGCGCAGCACCGGGGCGTCGACGGCCGGGCGGCCCTCCTCGGCCGGGACGCGGACGGGGCCGCCGATGGGGTCGGTGGCGCGGTGCAGATTGGTCCAGCAGTGCACGGCGCGGTGCAGTCCGCTCAGGGCTTCGGGGCCGAAGTAGGCGGGGAACCAGCGTCCGTAGAGCCGTTCCAGCGGGGAGCCGTAGGTGAGCAGGGCGACCCGGGCGCGGGTGGCGGACGGCAGCTGCCAGACGGCCGCGGCGGCGAGGACGCTGCCCTGGGAGTGGCCGGAGATGACGAGCCGGCCGCCGGTGTCCCGGGTCCAGGAGCTCATCCGCCAGGTGAGGTCGGGGACGGCCCGTTCGGCGTAGCAGGGCGGGGCGAAGGGGTGGGCGGCGCGCGGCCAGAAGGTGCCGACGTCCCAGAGGATGCCGATGGTGCGGCGGGCGGAGGCGTCGCGGTAGGCGCGGCGGCCCCAGGTGACGAAGAGCAGGAAGCCGAAGCCGACGAGCCAGGAGCCGAGGGCCTGGGTGGTGGTGGCGAGGGCGGCGATCGCGGGGTGGGCGCCGGAGAAGGCGCGGCCGGGGACCTCGCCGCTGGCCCAGGCGCCGGCGACGGAGGCGGCGCCGAGCAGCAGGGCGGTGCCGGAGACGACGGCGACGAGGACGGGGGCGGAGTCGGTGAGCGAGGCGCGGGCCCGGCTCGCCGCGATCTGGCCGGTGCGGACCGGGTCCGGGTCCTCCCCCGCGTAGTCGGCCTCGACGGCGGGCCGCAGCCGGCGGGCGGCGAGCGCGGTACGGACGCCGAGGAGGGCGGCGGGCGCGAGCAGCAGCAGGATCAGGACGGGGATGACGGACGCCTGCCAGCTGAGGAGGACCGGCGGGCCGGCGAGGGCGCTGGCGGCGGTGCCGGGGGTGGCGGCCCCGTCGAGCCAGTCGGCGACCCGCTGGGAGACGCCGCCGGACATGACGCAGCCCAGCGCGCAGGCCAGCATCGCGGTGGCGGGCCCGCCGAGCCCGGCGAGGGCGGTGCGGGGGTCGCGCCGGGGCCGCTGGAGCAGCAGGGCGACGGCGCCGAGGGCGGTGACGAGGCCGCCCTGGGCGAGGGTGAGCGCGCCGAAGACGGCGTCGCCGGGGAGGGTGCCCGCGGAGGTCCAGCCGGGCCGGTCCCAGGCGGTGTGCACGGCGGTCAGGGCCAGCAGGACGAGGGCCGCGGCCGGCAGGCGGGTGAAGAGGGAGCGCTCGGCGCGCCGGTCGAGCCGGCGTTCGCTGCGGCCGCGTCCGCAGACCGCCCACAGGACGAGGGCGGCGCAGGCCGCGAGGGCGGCCCGCAGGGCGAGTCCGCCGGCGGCGAGGGTGCCGGTGTCCTGCCGGGCGGGGGCGGCGGCGAGGGCCGCGGCGACGGTGAGGAAGCCGGCGGCGGTGTGCGCGGCGCGCAGCCGGGCGACGAGCCGGCGCCCGTACCAGAATCCGGGCCTGCCGAGCGCGGGGCGCGGGTCCCCGGCCGGTACGGCGGCGGTGTCGGTGGGCGGGCGCTGGGCCTCGTACGCGCTCCAGGTGCGGTGGGAGAGGTACCAGAGGAGGCCGACGAGGGCGGCCGGGAGGACGGCGGCGAGGGCGAGGCGGCGGCCCGGGCCCGACCACCAGCCGCCCCGGTCGGCGGCGAGGAAGCCGAGCCAGGCGCGGCCGTCGGCGCAGGCGGGGGTTCCGGCGCACTGCCAGGCCGTCAGGTCGAGGGCGACCTCGCAGGCGGCGGCGGTGAGCAGGACGGTGAGGCTGAGGGCGAGGAGCCGGACCAGGACGCCGTAGAGCCGGACGAGGCCGGGGCGGCCGGGGGCCGGGGGCCGCATCCAGTGGGCGAGGTTGACCACCATGAAGGGCAGGAGCAGCAGCCACAGGGCGCGGGCGCCGTCGCCGGAGGTCAGGTTGGACCAGACGTACGCCTCCGGCACCGGGCGGTCCCCGTACCGGCCGGGGTCCTCCTCGGCGTCGAGGTCCTCGGCGCGGCGGTGGACGGCGGCGGTGTCGTCGCCGGTCACCCGGACGGTCCTGGGGTCGTCGAGCATGGACTGGGGAGTGGCTCCGCCGACTCCGTGGACGAGCAGTTCGAGCGCCGTGCCCCCGTGCTCCGGGGCGGGTGTGGCAGGGGACACTTAGGGGTCTTCCTCTCGTCAGTGGGAGGATGCGACGTCGGTTCCAGGATCGCGGACGGATGACCGTCCGCATACGGTCCCTCACGGAATCCGACACTCATCCCCTTGTTCCCTGCGGAAGGACCGGCCCCGGCGGTGAGCGACAATCAGAACCTCCTCGCGGAGCAGCGGCGCGCCCTCATCCTCGACGAGGTGCGGCGGCGCGGCGGTGTCCGGGTCAACGAGCTGACGCGGCGTCTCGGCGTGTCGGACATGACGATCCGTCGCGATCTGGACGCGCTGGCGCGGCAGGGCGTGGTGGCCAAGGTGCACGGCGGGGCCGTGCCGGTGGCGGAGGCGAGCACCCACGAGCCGGGGTTCGAGGCGAAGTCGGTGCTGGAGCCGAGCGCGAAGGACGAGATCGCGCGGGCGGCGGCGGCGCTGGTGCTGCCGGGTTCGGCGATCGCGCTCTCCGGCGGGACGACGACGTACGCGCTGGCCCGGCGGCTGCTCGACGTGCCGGACCTGACGGTGGTGACGAACTCGGTGCGGGTGGCGGACGTCTTCCACGAGGCTCGGCCGGCGGTCGGTGAGGGGGCGCGGGCGGCGACGGTGGTCCTGACGGGCGGGGTGCGCACCCCGTCGGACGCGCTGGTGGGGCCGGTGGCGGACCGGGCGGTCCGCTCCCTCCACTTCGACCTGCTGTTCCTGGGGGTGCACGGGCTTTCGGTGGAGGCGGGCCTGTCGACGCCGAACCTGGCCGAGGCGGAGACCAACGGCTGTCTGATCCGGTCGGCGCGCCGGGTGGTGGTGGTCGCGGACCACACCAAGTGGGGGACGGTGGGCCTGAGTTCGTTCGGGGTGCTGGGCGAGGTGGACACCTGGGTGACGGACCGGGGGATGGCCCCGGAGGTCCGGGCGGAGGTCGCGGAGCACGTGCCGGGGCTGCTGGTGGCGGGCGAGGCGGCGGGATGAGGCGCTTCCGGGTGGTCCGTCGCGTGCCGCTGGCGCCGGAGGAGGCGTGGCGGCGCCTCACCGACTGGCCGGCGCACGGCCGGCGGGTGCCGCTGACGCGGACGACGGTCCTGACGCCCGGCCCGAACCGGGTCGGCACCCGCTTCACGGCCCGTACCGGTCTCGGCCCGCTGGCCTTCGACGACCCGATGGAGGTGGTCCGCTGGGAGCCGCCCGGCGACGGCCGCCCAGGGGTGTGCCTGCTGGAGAAGCGCGGCCGGCTGGTGCGCGGCCGGGCCGGGATCGAGGTGGCGGCGGAGGGCGGCGGCACGCGGGTGGTGTGGACGGAGGAGCTGGCGGTACGGGGCGTCCCCGCGTTCTTCGACGGGGTGCTGGCGCGGGCGGGCCGGGTGGTCTTCGGTCGCGCCCTCGACGGCCTGCTGGGCTCCGGTCCCGCCCCGGACTCCCGTGGCTCGAACGGACTTTCGCACTGACGGTGCGTCAGCTAGGGTGCTGCTCCCACGCGTCCCGTCCCGGGGAGGTCCGGTCCATGCCACGCCGACTGCGGCCGGTGGAGCTCGGCTTCACCGCCACCGCGCCCGTCCGCCTCGCCTTCGAGGCGGTGCTCCAGGCGCCGCCCCCGGCGGTCTACCGCTCGCTCGCGGTGGAGGTGGGCAGCCTGCCCTCCTGGTTCCGTGCGGTCGCCTCGGCCGTCCCCGCCGACGACGGGGCGCGCCGCACGATCCGGCTGCGCGGCGGCATCCGCTTCGAGGAGACGATCCTGGCCGCCGAGCCGGACCTCCGCTACGCCTACCGGGTCGACGCCACCAACGCGCCCGGCATAGCGGCGCTGGCCGAGGAGTGGGCCCTGGCGCCCCGGGGCGCCGGGACCCGGCTGCGCTGGACGATGGCGGCCGACGGCCCGGCGCCGCTGCGCGCCGGGCTGCGGCTGGGCTCGCCGGGCCTGGGCCTGGCCTTCCGGCGGGCGGCGGCCGCGCTGGACCTGCGGCTCACTCCGGCCAGACGCCCGTCTCCAGGAAGCGCGTGACGGCGGCGGCGTACGGGGCGATGTCCAGGCCCTGTTCGGCGAGCCAGGCGTCCGAGTAGTACTTGTCGAGGTAGCGGTCGCCGGGGTCGCAGATCAGGGTGACGACGCTGCCGGTGCGCTCCTCGGCGACCATCTCGGCCACGATCTTGAGGGCGCTCCACAGGCCGGTTCCGGTGGAGCCGCCCGCCTTGCGCCCGATCGCGGTCTCCAGGGCGCGGACGGCGGCGACGCTCGCCGCGTCCGGGACCTTCATCATGCGGTCGATGGCGCCGGGCACGAAGCTGGGTTCCATCCGGGGCCGGCCGATGCCCTCGATGCGGGAGCCGCAGTCGGCGGTGGCGTCGGGGTCGCCCTGCACCCAGCCGTCGAAGAAGCAGGAGTTCTCCGGGTCGGCGACGCAGATCCGGGTGTCCTGCTGGGTGTAGTGGACGTAGCGGGCGATGGTGGCGGAGGTGCCGCCGGTGCCGGCGGTGGCGACGATCCAGGCCGGTTCGGGGTACCGCTCCAGGCGCAGCTGCTGGTAGATCGACTCGGCGATGTTGTTGTTGCCGCGCCAGTCGGTGGCCCGCTCGGCGTAGGTGAACTGGTCCATGTAGTGGCCGCCGGTGCGCGCGGCGAGCGCGGCGGACTCCTCGTACAGGGTGCGCGAGTCGTCGACGAAGTGGCACTGCCCGCCGTGGAACTCGATGAGCCGGCACTTCTCGGGGCTGGTGGTGCGGGGCATCACGGCGACGAAGGGAAGGCCGATGAGCTTCGCGAAGTACGCCTCGGAGACGGCGGTCGAGCCGCTGGACGCCTCGATGACGGGCTTGCCGGGGCGGAGCCTGCCGTTGCAGAGCGCGTAGAGGAAGAGCGAGCGGGCGAGGCGGTGCTTGAGGCTGCCGGTGGGGTGGGTGGACTCGTCCTTCAGGTACAGGTCGATGCCCCACTTCTCGGGGAGCGGGAAGCGCAGGAGGTGGGTGTCGGCGGAGCGGTTGGCGTCGGCCTGGACCTTGCGGACGGCCTCCTTGAGCCAGGCGCGGTAGGCCGGGTCGCTGCGGTCGACGTCCACGGTGACCAGGGGCTCGACGGTGTGGTGGGGGGTGGTGCTCAACGGTTCTCTCCTCGCTGTCCCGCCGGGGCGGACCCTGGCTTCCCGCACCCGACGATACCCCTCCCACCTGGGCAAACGTTCCCTTTGACGCTCCATAGGATCCCCTTGGGGAACAGCCGTCCGAGGGTCACTGGTGCCCGCGCCGACGGCCCGGCACACTGGGAGGGACGAGGCGGACGGAAGGGGTGGACCGGCATGCCGGAACCGGAGTTCAGCGCCAGGGGCGTACGCATCGCGCGCTGGCCGCGCTCGCTCACCCGGGCCGGGGAGGTGCGCATCGAGGACGGCCGGCTCGCGCTCCTGACGAGTTACGGCTCCGAGATCGACAGCGCGCCGGTCCGGGCGGTGCGGGCGGGCCGGCCGTGGTTCGCGAAGGCGGAGGAGACGGTGGCGAAGGTGAACGGCACGCGCTACCGGCTGACCATGGACGGCGCAGGGGACGACGACGCCCGGGACGCCGAGGAGGCGGGCCGTTTCCTCGCCGCCCTGAAGCGGGCGGCCGCCGGCGGCTGACCGTCCCCGCACGCCGCTGACCTGGGGAAGCTCGCGGCGGGTTGCGGGGCGGTGACGGCTGGTTCAGGCTGGAGGGACCTCACTGAGGGTTCAACGGTGGTGACACTGTGCTCAGTGCGCCGCCCTGATGTACCGCAGGACAGATCCGAATCTCCGTCTACTTCAGACCACTTCGGGGAGTCGCAGCCGTGATCAGCGAGCCGAGCAGGTATTACGCGGTGGAGCTTCAGGCCCTGCCGTCGCGGATCGGTGGGATCCGCAGGATCGTCTCCGCCCATCTGCGCCATTGGCATCTCGACGACCTGGTCGATCCCGTCCAACTGGGAGTGACCGAACTGTTGAGCAACGTGCACCGCCACGCGCAGCCCGACAAGGAGTGCACGGTCGAGCTGGAACTGCTGCTCGACCGGCTGACCGTCTCGGTCCGGGACAACGACCCCCGGATGCCGGTGGCGTCCGGGGCCGCGCTCGAGGACCTCTGGGACGAACGGCCGGAGGCCCTCGCGACCTCGGGCCGCGGCCTGGCCATCGTGGACGCGCTCAGCGACAGCTGGGGCGTGCGTCCGCGAGGCGCGAGCGGCAAGGTCGTCTGGTTCGTCCTGACGGCGCCGCCGCGCGCCGAAGGACCGGCCGCGGTCGGCGCGGAGGCCGGGTTCGGCTTCGGTTTCGCCCCGGTGCCCCTGGCCCCGATCGTCTCGTACAGCCGCCTCGCCGGCGTCCCCCTCCGCCCGCCCGCCGAGGCCCCGGCCCTCGCCGCGAGCGGCGCCCGCCCGGCCTGACGCCGGGCGGGGCCGGGTCCGCGGGGCGAGGCCCCCGGTCGCGCGTCAGGCCGTGGCGACCAGGGTCAGGTACGCGATGCCGAGGACGTTCCGGTAGCCGTTCAGCCAGCCGGAGCGCTGCCGGTCCACCCGCTCGCGGGTCTCGGCGGCCAGCGGATGGTCCGGGTGGGCCGCGAGCCAGAGCTCCGTGTCGTACCGGTAGCCCGACTCGAAGACCTCCCACTCCTCGCGGCCGGCCGACTCGATCCAGGCCGGCCGGAACCCGGCCCCGAGCGCCAGGTCCACCAGGTCGCCCAGCGGGAGGTGGTCGTCGACGCGGGCGCCGGGCCACATCCCGGCGAGCTCCGCCTCCGTCGGGGTCCGCTCCCAGAAGCCCTCGCCGAGCACCACCACGCCGCCGGGCCGGACCAGCCGGCGCAGCTCGCGCAGCACCTCCGCCGGGTCGTACGGCAGCTCCGGGTCGCACAGGGCCTGGCTGGAGCCGAGGCAGAGGACCGCGTCGACGGGGCCGCGGGCGGTGCCGCGCGCGGACTCCTCGACGAAGACGGCGCGGTCCGCGAGACCGCGCTCCGCCGCGAGCGCCCGGCCCCGGGCGAGGTCCTCGGCGTTGATGTCGATGCCGGTGCCCTTCGCGCCGGGCACCGCGTCGAGGACGCGGAGCAGCAGTTCGCCCCAGCCGCAGCCGATGTCGAGGACGTCGGCGGGGCCGGAGGCGGCGATCCGGCGGACGAGGCGTTCGGCCCGGTCCTCGGAGAGCGGGCCGTGGAAGGTGAGGCTGCCCAGGCGGGGCGGGAGCTCGGCATCGGAATCGATCATGGACGGGGACGTTACCGGCCGCGGCCCGTGGCGCCCACCTCTTTTCCGTGCACGCGCGCCCGTCCTCCGCGCGTTTCCGCGTACGCGCCCGTCCTCCGCGCGTTTCCGCGTACGCTCCCGTCCTCCGCGCGTTTCCGCGTACGCGTCCCTCCCCTGCGTTTCCGCGTACGCGCCCCTCCCCATGGGTTTTCGCGTGCGCGTGCCCGCGCCGTGCCTTCCCGTCCGGTCAGACGGGCGCGCCGCCCAGCGCGGTCAGGGGGTCGTCCAGGACCGGCTGCCAGGCCAGTTCGGCCGCGCCCACCAGGCTGTTGTGGTCCAGGGTGCAGGGCAGGATCGGGACTCCGCCGCTGCGGCCCCACAGGCTGCGGTCCGCGACCACCGCGCGCAGCCGTTCCGGGTCGGCGTCCAGCAGCTCGCGGTGGAGGCCGCCGAGGATGATCCGGTCCGGGTTGAGGATGTTCACCAGTCCGGCGAGGCCGAGGCCGAGGCGGTCGATCAGCTCCTCCACCGCGCCCCGTACCCCCGGGTCGTCCGGCGCGGTCCGCAGCAGGTCGCGGGCCTGCTGGAGCAGCGACACCTCGGGGCCCGGCTCCCGGCCGGCGACGGTGAGGAAGGCCAGCGGGTCGGTCTCGACGTCCAGGCAGCCGCGCCCGCCGCAGTGGCAGGGCCGCCCCTCCGGATTGACCGTCAGGTGCCCGACCTCCAGGGCGAGGCCCGAACTGCCCGTGTGGAGCCGCCCGTCGAGGACGAGCGCCCCGCCGACGCCCCGGTGGCCGGTGGCCACGCACAGCAGGTCGCGGGCGCCGCGCCCGGCGCCGTGCCGGTGCTCGGCGAGCGCGGCGAGGTTCACGTCGTTGCCGGTGAAGGCCGGACCCTCGATCCCGGCGCCGCGGATCCGCTCGGCGAAGATCTCCCGGACCGGGGCCCCGGCGGGCCAGGCCAGGTGGAGCGGGTTGAGCGCGGTGCCCTCGGGCTCGGCGACCGCGGACGGCACGGCGAGGCCCGCGCCGACGCAGCGCCGCCCGGTCTCCCGCAGCAGGGCGGCGCCCGCGTCGACGACGGCGCCGACGACCTGCGCCGGGTCGGCCGAGACCGTCACCGCGCCGGGGAGGGTGGCGACGAGGGTGCCGCCGAGGCCGATCAGCGCGGCCCGGAACCCGTCGGGGTGGACCTGCCCGGCGAGCACCACGGGCCCCTTCTCGTCCACGGCGAGCCGGTGCGAGGGGCGGCCCTGCGAGCCGGCGGCGGCCCCGGGGTTGGAGTCGACCCGGATGAGGCCCAGGGCCTCCAGCTCGGCGGCGACGGCTCCGGCGGTGGCACGGGTGACGCCCAGTTCGGCGGTGAGGACGGCCCGCGTCGGCGCCCGGCCGGTGTGCACCAGCTCCAGCGCGGGGCCGAGCGCGCTGCGCCCCCTGTCCAGCCGAGTACGCGTCGTCGTCGCCTTGCCGTTCATGCGCCCGAGTCTCCCATGATCGGGGCCGCCGGCCGGACCCGGGCGGATCGGGCCGGACGCGGGTGCGACGGCGGCCGGGATGCCAGAATCCCGGCGGAGGCGCGGCCACCGGGAGGCGCCCCGCCGGAGGAGGGGGTACGGGATGAGGACCGCGGAGCACATCGACGCGCTGGAGGCGGCCGGGCGGGGACTCGCCGACGCGGCGGAGGCGGCGGGACCGGACGCCGGGGTCCCGACCTGCCCCGGGTGGCGGGTCCGCGACCTGCTGCGGCACACCACCACGGTGCACCGCTGGGCGACGGGCTTCGTCACCGAGGGGCACGCGGAGTACCGCCCCGAGGGCGCGGAACCGCCGCTGGACGGCGCCCCGCTCCTCGCCCACTACCGCGAGGGCCACGCCGCCCTGGTCGCCGCCCTGCGCGCCGCGCCCGGTGACCTGGCCGCCTGGACCTTCTTCCCCGCCCCGTCGCCGCTCGCCTTCTGGGCCCGGCGGCAGGCCCACGAGACGGCCGTGCACCGGGCCGACGCCGAGTCCGCCCTCGCGGCGGGCACGGGACCCGGGCCGGTCGGGGCCGCCTTCGCCGCCGACGGCGTCGACGAACTCCTCGCCGGCTTCCACGGCCTCGACCGCAGCCGGGTCAGGACCGCCGTCCCGCGCACCCTGCGGATCCGGGCGACGGACACCGGGGACGTGTGGACCGTACGGCTCTCGGCCGCGCCGCCCGTGACCGAGCGCGGCACGGCGGACGGCGGCACCGCGGACGGCGGCCCGGCGACCGGGGACCCGGCGGCCGGCGGTCCCGTGGACGCCGAGCTCACGGGGACCGCCGCCCGGCTCTACCTGACGCTGTGGAACCGGCTGCCTGCCTCGGCGGTCACCGCCTCCGGCGACCCGGAGCTGCTGCGGCTGTGGCGGGAGACCTCGGCGATCGGCTGACCCGGCCCGCCGGGTCCGCTTCCCGTCTTCTCTCTTCCCGCTTCCGGCTTTCGGCTTTCGGCTTTCGGCTTCCCGGGGTCAGCGTCCCGGGAGCAGGCCGACCTCGCGGCCGAGTCGTTCGGCGGCGGTGGCGAAGAAGGCGTCCCGGTCCTCGACGATCCGGTTGAACTGCCCGAAGACCTCGAAGGAGACCAGGCCGAAGAGCTGCGCCCACGCGAAGACGAGGGAGACGGCGAGCGCGGGCGGCAGGTCGGGCGCCAGGTCGGCGGCGAGCCGCTCCGCCTCCGGGGTGAGGCTGTCCGGCAGCGGCGGCAGCGCGACCCCCTCGGCCTCGTAGGCGGCGCGGGCGGTCGCCACGAGGAGCAGCCCGACCCGGGCGGCCGGGCCGACCGTGTCCTGCGGGGCGGTGTAGCCCGGCACCGGGGAGCCGTAGATCAGGGCGTACTCGTGTGGGTGGGCGACGGCCCAGGCGCGGACGGCGCGGCAGACGGCGGTCCAGTGGGCGAGGTGGCCCCCGGGGGCGGCCCGCACGGCGGCGGCGTGGGCGGTCTCCGCGGCGGCGCCGACGGCGTCGTACGCGTCGACGATGAGGGCGGTGAGCAGGTCGTCCCGGCTGGGGAAGTAGCGGTAGAGCGCGGAGGAGACCATGCCGAGCTCGCGGGCGACGGCGCGCAGCGAGAGCTTGGCGGCACCCTCGGCGGCCAGCTGCCGCCGGGCTTCGTCCTTGATGGCGGCGGTGATCTCGGCCCGGGCACGGGCACGGGCTCCTTGAACGGTGGTCATGGAGAACAGTCTGCCACGTATCGGATCGGCGCACTAAAAAGAGAGCACTGCTCTTGCATGCGAGCGCCGATCCGTGCAGACTGTTCTCAAGCGAGAGCAGTGCTCACGATTTAAGGAAGCGATACGAGCCGAGAGCAGAGCTCACGCAGTCACAGGTCCTCGCACCCCGCACATCCCACCTGCCCCACGCACCCTGCACACCCCGCACGCACTGCACGCACCGCACGCCCCACGTGTCCCGCCCGCGCCACCCACACCGCCCAGGAGGTCCCCATGTCCGCCACCGCCGCCCACGTCGTCAAGCCCGGCTGGTTCACCGTCAACGTCATGAACCGCGCCGTCGCCTGGCTCACCCGCCGGGGCGTCAGCGTCTGGGGCTCGCGGGTCCTCGCCGTCCGGGGCCGCAAGAGCGGCGCCTGGCGCACCACCCCGGTGAACGTGCTCACCCTCGACGGCGCCCGCTACCTGGTCGCCCCGCGCGGTCACGTCCAGTGGACCCGCAACATGCGGGCGGTCGGCGGCGGCGAGCTGCACCTCGGCAAGCAGGTCGAGGCGTTCACCGCCACCGAGGTCGGGGACGACGCCAAGGTGGAGGTGCTGCGCGCCTACCTCAAGCGGTGGAAGGCCGAGGTCGGCGTCTTCTTCGCCGGCGTGGGCCCGGACTCCACCGACGCGGAGCTGCGCGCCATCGCCCCCAAGCACCCCGTCTTCCGCATCGCGTCCGCCGCCGACGACGACGCGTGAGGGCGGACACGGACCCACCGGTCCGCACCCGCCCTCGCTCCCCCAGTCCTCGCTCCGTCCGACGCCCCTGCGGCCGGCGCCACTGCCTCCGGCGCCGCTCCGGTGCGGCCCGCCGTCAGGAGGCTCCGGCCGCCGCCTCCGGAGCGGCGTCGGCGTCAGTGCCCGTCCCGGTCCCGGCGTCGGCCCCGTCGTCCTTGCGGCCCACGCCCCGGCCCGCCGTGCCGACGCCGGACTCGGTGTCCATCCGTCGGTCCAGCACCTCCAGGGCCCGCCGGGCCAGACCGTTCGAGCGGACCATGCCGCCGAGCGTGGCCGAGCCGCGGGTGATGTCCGCGAACGCCTTCCAGGCCGGGCGGACCCCGGTGATCACCGCGTGCAGCAGTCCCGGGCGGCGCTCGAAGACGGCGAGCATCCGCCGCCCGACCGCCATCTCCACGCCGAGCCCGGCCTTGATCGCGAAGGCGTAGTTGAGCGCCTGGCGGCGGGCGTCCACCGCGTCGCCGGCCTCCGCGACCCGGACCGCCCACTCGCCGGCGAGCCGGCCGGAGCGGAGCGCGTACGAGATGCCCTCGCGGGTCCACGGCTCCAGGAGGCCCGCCGCGTCGCCGCAGACCAGGACCCGGCCGCGGGAGAGCGGCGAGTCGTCGGTGCGGCAGCGGGTCAGGTGGCCGGAGGAGATCGTGGGCTCGAAGCCGGACAGGCCGAGCCGGGCGACGAAGTCCTCCAGGTAGCGCTTGGTCGCCGCGCCCTCGCCGCGCGCCGAGATGACACCGACGGTGAGGGTGTCGCCCTTCGGGAAGACCCAGCCGTAACTGCCGGGCATCGGGCCCCAGTCGATGAGGACGCGGCCCTTCCAGTCCTCCGCCACCGACGGCGGCACCGGGATCTCCGCCTCCAGGCCCAGGTCGACCTGGCCGAGCTTCACCCCGACGTGCGCCCCTATCCGGCTGGCACTGCCGTCCGCGCCGACCACGGCCCGCGCCAGCACCGTCTCGCCGTCGGCGAGGACCACCGCGACCGTCCGCCGGTCCGGCACGGACGGGCCGTGCTGCTCCACCCGGCTCACGGTCGCGCCGGTGCGGAGCTGGGCGCCCGCCTTCTGCGCGTGCTCGACGAGCTGGGCGTCGAACTCGGGCCGGTTGATGAGCCCGAAGAGCATCCGGCGGGAGCGGCGGGTGCGGGCGAAGCGGCCTTCGAGGGAGAAGGTGACCGCGTGCACCCGGTCCTGGAGGGGCAGTTCGAAGCCGGGCGGCAGGGAGTCGCGGGAGGGGCCGATGATGCCGCCGCCGCAGGTCTTGTACCGGGGCAGCTCGGACTTCTCCAGGAGCAGCACCCGCCGGCCCGCGACCGCCGCCGCGTACGCCGCCGACGCGCCGGCCGGGCCGGCACCGACGACCACGACGTCCCACACGTCCGCCCGCTCCCCGCCGGCGTCGGCATCGACGTCCGCACCGGCTTCCGCACCGGAATCCGTACCGAGGTCCGCGCCGGGATCCGCGTCCACCACGGGGCCCTGCTCCGCGCCGGAGGATCCGGCCGCCGCGGCCGGTCCGCCGGGCACGAGCGGCTCGGTGGACTCCGGACCGGCGTTCTCTGCGTGCTCGCTGCTCACGATGTGCTTCTGCTCCTGATCCGACCGGCGTCTGCTCCACGCATCCTACGGCTCGGTAGGCCGCGGCCCGGTCGTAGGATCGAGGGTGCGAACGCCGTACCACCAGATACGCCGATCGCTCCCCCAGACTCAACGTCGCACCCACGAGGAGCGTGCCCATGACGCCGAATCCGATCGCCGAGACCGTCCGGTCCCTGATGCCTCGGGCGAAGACCGAGCTGGCGGAACTGGTCGCCTTCGAGTCGGTCGCGGACGAGGCCGTGGCCCCCCGCAGCGAGTGCGAGGGGGCCGCGAACTGGGTCGCCGACGCGCTGCGCGCCGAGGACTTCCAGGACGTGGCGCTGCTCGACACGCCCGACGGCTCGCAGTCGGTGTACGGCGTGCTGCCCGGCCCGGCCGGCGCCCCGACCGTCCTCCTCTACGCCCACTACGACGTGCAGCCGAAGCTGGACGAGTCGGCGTGGCTGACCCCGCCGTTCGAGCTGACCGAGCGCGAGGACGGCCGCTGGTACGGCCGCGGCGCCGCCGACTGCAAGGGCGGCTTCGTCCTGCACCTGCTGGCGCTGCGGGCCCTCAAGGCCAACGGCGGCGTACCGGTGACCGTCAAGATGATCGTCGAGGGCTCGGAGGAGCAGGGCACCGGCGGTCTGGAGCGGTACGCCGAGCAGCACCCCGAGCTGCTGACCGCCGACACCATCGTGATCGGCGACGCGGGCAACTTCCGCGTCGGCCTGCCCACCGTGACCGCGACCCTGCGCGGCATGACGATGATCCGGGTCCAGGTCGACACCCTGGAGGGCAACCTCCACTCGGGCCAGTTCGGCGGTGCCGCGCCCGACGCGCTCGCCGCGCTCATCCGGGTCCTCGACTCGCTGCGCGCCGAGGACGGTTCGACGGTGATCGACGGGCTGCCGGCCGACGCCGTGTGGGACGGGCTCCAGTACCCGGAGGAGCAGTTCCGCGCCGACGCCAAGGTGCTGCCGGGCGTGGACCTGCCGGGCGCCGGCACGGTCGCCGACCGCATCTGGGCCCGTCCGGCCGTCACCGTCATCGGCATCGACTGCCACCCGGTGGCCGGCGCCACCCCGTCGATCCCGCGGACCGCCCGTGCGCAGATCAGCCTGCGGGTGCCGCCCGGCCAGGACGCGGCCGAGGCGACGAAGCTGCTCTTCGCGCACATCGAGAAGCACACGCCGTGGAACGCCCGGGTGACCCTGGAGCAGGTCGGCCAGGGCCAGCCGTTCCAGGCGGACACCTCCAGCCCGGCGTACGCCTCGATGGCCGAGGCGATGCGGGTGGCGTACCCCGGCCAGGAGATGCAGGCGGCCGGCATGGGCGGCTCGATCCCGCTCTGCAACACGCTCGCCACGCTCTACCCGCAGACGGAGATCCTGCTCATCGGCCTGAGCGAGCCGGAGGCGCAGATCCACGCGGTCAACGAGTCCGTCTCGCCCGAGGAGCTGGAGCGGCTCGCCGTCGCCGAGGCGCTGTTCCTGGTGAACTACGCGGGTGGCAAGGGCGCCTGACGGCACGGAACACACGGAACAGGTCGCCGGGGCCATCGGACCCGCCGGACCGGCCGCACGGGCGGCCGGTCCGGCGGGTTCAGCGCTGGGCGAAGCTCGCCGAGAGCGTAGAACGCCCCGCGGGGCCGCGCGGGCGCTTACGTTCGGCGCATGGAACCCCTGAGGATCACGCCCAGGCTGCACCTGCTCGACCACTCGATCGGGCAGTCGTACCTGTGGCGGGACGACGACGAACTGACCCTGGTGGACGCCGGCTGGGCCGGCTCGGCGGACGTCACGACCGCGGCGATACGGGCGGCCGGCCTCGACCCGGACCGGCTGGCCCGCATCGTCCTCACCCACGGCCACCGCGACCACGTGGGCGCGGCCCAGGAGCTGGCCGACCGGCACGGCGCAGCGATCGTCTCCCACCGGCTCGACGCGCCGTACGTGCGCGGCGAGCTGCCGGTGCCCGAACCCGACCTCCTGGAGTGGGAACTCCCCCTCTGGGAGCACGGCCTGACCGTCCCCGAGGCGCCGCCGACGCGAGTGGACCGGGAGGTCGGGGACGGCGAGGAGCTGGGCTTCGGGGACGGCGCGGTCGCGGTCCACACCCCCGGGCACACCCCCGGCTCGATGGCGGTCCACCTCCCCCGCCACGGCGTCCTCTTCACGGGCGACACCGTGGCGTCGGTGCAGGGGGTGACCTTCGGGGTGTTCCACGTGGACCGCGCGCTCGCCCTGGAGTCGCTGCGGCGCCTCGCGGAGCTGCGCCCGTCGGTGCTGTGCTGCGGGCACGGCCCCGCCGTGACCTCGGACACGGCGGAGCAGCTGGCGGCGGCCGCGGCGGCCGGTGCCGTCGCCCTCTGACGGGGCGGTCAGCCGACCGGGACGCCCGCCTCCAGGTTGAGCACGGTGCCGCGCTCCCGCGCGCGCAGGGCCCAGCGGAGGCGGTCGTAGCGGACGGGCGGGAGGAGGTCGGCGGCCTCCGCCTCGGTGACGAACCGCCAGGCGCGCAGTTCGGCGCCGGGCAGCCGGAGCCGGTCCCGGTCGCGGGCGGCGAGCCGGCCGCCGTCGAAGAGCAGCCGGAGGCCGCCGAAGCCGGGCGGCTGGGGCCGTTCCCAGTCGACGAGGAGCAGCCGGGGCACGGCGTCGAGTTCGAGGCCGATCTCCTCCGCGACCTCCCGCATCCCGGCGCGGGCGGGCGGTTCGCCGGACTCGACGACGCCGCCGGGGAACTCCCAGCCGGGCTTGTAGGTGGGGTCGACGAGCAGGAAGCGGTCCTCCTCGTCGAAGAGGAGGACGCCGGCGGCCAGGGTCTCGCGGGTCGGCTCGGGCGTCTGGACGATCCCGCAGGGTTCGGCGCGGCCGCCCTGGACCGCGTCGGCGACGGTCCGGGCGGTCTCGGCGACGGTGAGGGCGGAGGTGTCGACCACGTGGGCGTCGGCGCCGAGCCAGCCGGCCACGGCCTCCCGGTAGAGCGGGAGGTGGGCGTGGCACCAGCGGCGCACGTCGGCGTCGACGGCCGGGTCGCCGTAGTCGGCCCGGTCGTCGATCCGTTTGCGCAGGATCGTTTCCTCCGGCGCCAGGAGCACATGCCGGACATCGATCCGGCGGGCGGCGAGGCCGCCGAAGATCTCGTCGCGGTACTCCTGCCGGAGCAGGGTCATCGGCACCACGAGCACCCCGCCGACCTCGGCGTGCAGGGCCGCCGCGGTGTCCACGACGAGCCTGCGCCAGATGGGCAGGTCCTGGTAGTCGTCCACTTCGGCGAGCCGTCCGGCGGGCAGGAGCCTGCGCAGCTCCCCGCCGGTCGTCTCGGGGTCGTACAGCGTGCTGTGCGGGATCAGACCGATCAGTTCGCGCGCGGTGCTGGACTTGCCCGCGCCGAAAGCACCGTTGATCCAGACGATCACGATTCCCCCCTCATCGACGGCCCCCTGAGGCTTGCCCGCAACACCCTGCCACGAAAACCACGAACACACGTCCGGCCCCCTTGCGTGACGCTTCGGGCCCCGCCGTCGTTGGGAACGGCGAGCACGAGGGGGTGCGGAGATGGACCGGACGGTTCTGGAGAGGTTTCCGGCGGGCGGACCGCGGGGCCACTGGCCCGCCGAGGAGTACGCGGGCGCCCGCCGCGAGGAGGGGGTGCCGGCCCGGGTGGTGATGGACCTGGCGTCCGACGCCTTCCTGGTCGTGGTGGAGCAGCGCGCACCGGAGCGCACCCGGGAGCCCGAGGCGGCCCCGGTGCGGGAGTGAGGCCGGGGCGCCGCGGGAGCGCGCGGGCCGCGACGGCGGCGGCAGACGCAGACGCGGGGCGACGGACGCGCGCACGGGATGAGGACGTGCGCGCGGGTTGCGCGTGCCCTCGCGGGCCGAGGGCGTGCGCGGAGGTTCTCGCGCCGTTCCCGCCGCGCCGCGCGCCGCCCTCGGAGCCGTACCGGACGCCCTCGGGGCCGTACCGGACGACCCCGGCCTGACAACGTTTTCCAGGCTCTATGCTCGGTCCCGGGGCGCATGATCCGCCGGACGGCGCCCGCCGGCACACCCACCCTGGAGGAATCCCGCACCGTGGCCGAGACCACCCGCTCCGCGCCCCGCTACGGCAACCGGCCCACGATGAAGGACGTCGCCGCCCGCGCGGGCGTGGGCCTCAAGACCGTCTCGCGGGTCGTCAACGGCGAGCCGGGGGTCACCCCCGAGACCGAACGGCGGGTGCGCGAGGCCGTCGACGCCCTCGGCTTCCGCCGCAACGACGGCGCGCGGGTGCTGCGGAAGGGGCGCACCGCGACGGTCGGGCTCGTCCTGGAGGACCTGGCCGACCCCTTCTACGGGCAGCTCGGCCGGGCCGTGGAGGAGGTGGCGCGGGCCCACGGCACGCTCCTGATCAACGGCTCCAGCGCGGAGGACCCGGAGCGGGAGCAGGAGCTGGCGCTGGCCCTGTGCGCGCGCCGGGTGGACGGGCTGATCGTGATCCCGGCCGGGGACGACCACCGCTATCTGGAACCGGAGATCCGGGCGGGCGTGGCCACGGTCTTCGCCGACCGCCCGGCGGGGCTGCTCGACGCGGACGCCGTCCTGTCGGACGGTTTCGGCGGGGCCCGGGAGGGCGTGGCGCACCTGATCGCCCACGGGCACCGGCGGATCGGCTTCGTCGGCGACCGGCCGCGGATCCACACGGCGGCGGAGCGGCTGCGCGGCTACCGGGCGGCCATGGAGGACGCGGGGCTGCCGGTCGACGAGCGGTGGGTGGCGCCGGGCCCGACGGATCCGCGGCGGGTGACGGAGGCGGTCGAGGGGATGCTGGCCGGTCCCGAGCCGGTGACGGCGCTCTTCGCGGGCAACAACCGGGTCACCGTCACCGCCGTCCGGCTCCTCGCCGCGCGGACCGCCCGCGGCGACGGGGCGCCGGTGGCGCTGGTCGGCTTCGACGACGTGGAGCTCGGCGACGTGCTGGGGGTCACGGTGATCGCGCAGGATCCGGCCGCGCTCGGCAGGACCGCCGCCGAGCAGTTGTTCCGGCGCCTCGACGGGGCGGCGGAGGCGCCCCGCCGGGTGGTCATCGGGACGCGGCTCCTCGCCCGCGGCTCGGGCGAGATCCCGCCGGGACCGTCCGCCTGACCCGCTCGTCCGCCCCTCCCCGGAACGCCCGGCGAGGGGCGGACGGGGAGGGGCGGACGGGTCCGGGGGTGTCCGTTCAGCAGATCCGCAGGCCGTCCACCGGGCCGCCGGAGCCGCCGCCTCCGAGGTGGAGCACGCTGAAGTAGACGTTGGTGTTGCCGCTGTCGTCGTCGGTGCGGGCGAACCAGCGGCTGCTGACGCCGCCGGAGGTCTCGCTGTGGTCGAGGTCGACCTGGCAGTAGAACGTGTGCGGGCCGGTGCCGATCGTGCCCATCTCCCCGCCGTCGTGGCGGCGCGTGACGCCCGCGCTCACCACCTGGCAGACGGTGCCGGCCCCGCCCGCCTCGCAGCCCGCCGGGGCCGGGGCCTGCGTGGTCGGATCGGGCGCGGCGGTGGTGGCGCCGGCCGGGGCGGTGGCGCCTCCCCCGGAGCCGCCGGAACTGGTGGAACCGCCGGAGGTGCCGGAACCGCCTGTGGCGCCGGACGAGGCCGTGGAGTCGTCGCCGCCCGTCGCCGTCCCGCCCTGGCCGCCGGAGGCCCCGGCCGTGCCGGAGCCCGTGTCCGTGCCTCCGCCGCCCGAGGTCGCGGCGGCGGGGCCCGACGAGCCGCCGGAGCCCGTGTCCGTACCGCCGTCGCCCGCACCGCCGCCCGTGCCGTCGCGGGACGCGCCTCCGGAGGCCGCCGTGCCGCCCGCGTCGCCGCCGGACGGGGCCGCCGAGCCGTCCGGGCCGGTGGCGGAGGGGGCCGTGCCGGGCGACACGGAGGCCGGGGCGGTGCCGGTCCCGCCGGGTTCCAGGACGTGCCCGGGCTCCCCCGCCGCGCCGGAGGCGCCGTCCGCGCCCTCGCCGGTGCCGCCGGACCTCGCCCCGGAGGCCCGCGCGGAGTCGTCGCGGTCCATGAGGGCGTACGTGATGCCGCCGCCGGCCAGCAGGACGGCGGCGACGGAGGCGGCGACGACCGCGTTCGCCCGGCTGCCCTTCCGGCCCCGGTCGCCCCGGCGGGCCGCCCGCCGCCCGGACGCCGGACGCGTGACCGCCGCCGGGTCGCCGCCGGAGGGCGACACCGCGGGGGGCGCCACAGGCGGCACCACGGGCGGCCCGAAGCCGGCCACCGGCTCGGGAGCCGCGTCGGGGGCCACGCCGGGCACCGCGTCGGGGACCGATGCGAGGGACTCGCCGGCCCCGGCCCCGGCCGCCGGTTCGGGTGCCGGGGACGGGAGGCGCGGGTCCGGCGGGGGCGGGGCCGCGAGGCCGGCGAGGAGCCGGGCCGCCTCGCGGGCGTCCGGGCGGGCCGCCGGGTCCTTGTCGAGGAGGCGGAGGAGCACCGGCGCGAGCGGCCCGGAGCGGCGGGGCTCCGGCAGCGGGTCGGCGACGATCGCGGCGAGCGTGGACCAGGTCGACGTGCGGCGGAAGGGCGAGGAGCCCTCGACCGCCGCGTACAGGGTCGCGCCGAGGGCCCAGACGTCCGCCGCCGGGGCGGGGTCCTGGCCCCTGGCCCGCTCGGGGGCCAGGAAGTCGAGGGAGCCGATGATCTCGCCGCTGCGGGTGAGGCGGGTGGCGGAGCCGTCGTCCGGGTCCTCCATGGCGGCGATGCCGAAGTCGGTGAGGACGGTCCGGCCCGAGCGGTCGAGCAGGATGTTGCCGGGTTTGACGTCCCGGTGGAGGACCCCGGCGTCGTGGGCGGCGGCGAGCGCCTCCAGGACGCCGGCGCCGATCCGGGCGGCCTCGTACGGCTCCAGGACGCCGCTCTCCTTGAGGACGTCGTCGAGCGAGGGGCCGTCGACCAGTTCCATGACGATGACCGGGCGGCCCTCGTGTTCGGTGACGTCGTGGACGGCGACGACCCCGGGGTGGCGGACGCGGGCCGCCGCGCGGGCCTCCCGGGTCATCCTCAGCCGCAGGTCGGCGAGTTCGCCCGCGGCCGTGTCCGTGTACGTGCGGAGCTCCTTGACGGCCACCTCGCGGCCCAGGACCTCGTCGACGGCGTGCCAGACGACGCCCATTCCTCCGCGCCCGAGTCGGCGCACGACTCTGTAGCGGCCCGCGAGCCGCCCGTTCTCCCCCGAAGACACCGCTGCCCCGTTCCCCTGTCGATCATGTGAACTCGACAAGAGTACGGGGCAGTTGGCGGAAAAGTGACCGGTCCGCGCGGCGGGGTCAGCGTTCGGCGGCGGTGAGGTCGCCGCGGCGCGGGGCCGCGAAGCGCTCCACGTCGGCGCGGGTCATGCCGGTGAGGGCGTCGACCTCGGCGGTGTCGAGGGCGCCGCACTGGAGGCCGCGCAGCAGGTAGGAGGAGAGCGCCTTGGCGGTGGCGGGCTCGTCCATGACGTCGCCGCCGACGTGGTTGGCGTAGGCGGAGAGGCGCTTGGCGGCGGCCTCGAAGCCCTCGCGGTAGAAGGCGAAGACGGCGGCGTAGCGGGTGGGCATGTGGCCCGGGTGCATGTCCCAGCCCTGGTAGTAGGCGCGGGCCAGGGCGCGGCGGGTGAGGCCGTAGTGCAGCTTCCACGCCTCGTGGACGTGGGCGGTGGAGCCGACCGGGAGGACGTTGGTGGAGCCGTCGGAGACGCGGACGCCGGTGCCGGCGGCGGCGACCTGCATGACCGCCTTGGCGTGGTCGGCGGCCGGGTGGTCACTGGCCTGGTAGGCGGCGGAGACGCCGAGGCAGGCGCTGTAGTCGAAGGTGCCGTAGTGGAGGCCGGTGGCGCGGCCCTCGGCGGCGTCGATCATGCGGGCGACGGCGGCGGTGCCGTCGGCGGCCAGGATGGACTGGCTGGTCTCGATCTGGATCTCGAAGCCGAGCCGGCCGGCGTCGAGGCCGTGGGCCTTCTCGAAGGCTTCGAGGAGCCGGACGAAGGCGGTGACCTGCTCGGGGTAGGTGACCTTCGGGAGGGTGAGGACGAGGCCGTCGGGGAGGCCGCCGTTCTCCAGGAGGCCGGTGAGGAAGACGTCGGTGGTGCGGATGCCGCGGTCGCGGACGGCGGACTCCATGCACTTCATCCGGATGCCCATGTACGGGGCGGCGGTGCCGTTCGCGTACGCCTCGCCGATCAGACGGGCGGCCTTGGCGGCGTCCTGGTCCTCGTCGGCGCCCGCGTAGCCGTCCTCGAAGTCGACCCGCAGGTCCTCGACGGGCTCGCGCTCCAGCTTGGCGCGGACGCGGCCGTACACGTCCTCCGCGAGCGCGTCGGAGAGGCCGAGGACGGCGGCGAAGGAGGCGGCGTCGGGGGCGTGCTCGTCGAGCGCGGCGAGGGCCTGGTCGCCCCAGGAGCGGATGGTGCCGGCGTCGAAGACGTTGCCGGGCACGTAGACGGTGTGGACGGGCTGGCGGGTGCCGGGGTCGCCCGGATAGCGGCGGTCGAGCTCGGCGTCCACCGCGGCGAGGGAGGCGCTGATGCCCTCGCTGACCGCACCCGCGAGGCTCGTCGACACCTTCTCCTGCTGACCCATCCCAGATCCCTCCTATTTTCCGCTTCACGGAATCAACAATCCGCATAGCGAAGTTAATAGTCCGCCGGGCCCGCGTCAATGGTTGACCGGAACGACCGGGGGCCGCACGGCGAGATGCGCCGTGCGGCCCCCTGGACCTGCGGAAGGGCGGGTCGTCAGCCCTTGCGGGCCTGGACCTCCTGGGTCAGGACCGGGACGACGTCGAAGAGGTCGCCCACCACGCCGTAGTCGACGAGGTCGAAGATCGGCGCCTCGGCGTCCTTGTTGACGGCGACGATGGTCTTCGAGGTCTGCATGCCGGCGCGGTGCTGGATCGCGCCGGAGATGCCCGCGGCGATGTACAGCTGCGGGGAGACCGACTTGCCGGTCTGGCCGACCTGGTTGGAGTGCGGGTACCAGCCGGCGTCGACGGCGGCGCGGGAGGCGCCGACGGCCGCGCCGAGCGAGTCGGCGAGGGCCTCGATGACCGCGAAGTTCTCGGCGCCGTTGACGCCGCGGCCGCCGGAGACCACGATCGCGGCCTCGGTCAGCTCCGGGCGGCCGGTGGACTCGCGCGGGGTGCGGGCGGTCACCTTGGTGCCGGTGGCCAGCTCGCCGAAGGAGACCGCGAGGGCCTCGACGGCGCCGGCGGCCGGGGCGGCCTCCACGGGGGCCGAGTTCGGCTTGACCGTGATGACCGGGGTGCCCTTGGAGACGCGGGACTTGGTGGTGTACGAGGCGGCGAACGCCGACTGCGTGGCGACCGGGCCCTCGGCACCGGCCTCCAGGTCCACGGCGTCGGTGATGATGCCGGAGCCGATGCGGACCGCGAGGCGGGCGGCGATCTCCTTGCCCTCGGCGGAGGACGGGACGAGCACGGCGGCCGGGGACACGGCCTCGTACGCGGCCTGGAGGGCGTCGACCTTCGGGACGACCAGGTAGTCGGCGAACTCGGCGGCCTCGGCCGTCAGGACGCGGGTGGCACCGTGCTCGCCGAGGACGGCGGCGGTGTCGGCGGCGCCGTTGCCGAGGGCGACGGCGACCGGCTCGCCGATGCGGCGGGCGAGGGTCAGCAGCTCCAGGGTGGGCTTGCGGACGGCTCCGTCGACGTGGTCGACGTAGACGAGAATCTCAGCCATGGGACTTCAATCTCCTGCGAACGAAAAAGGGGCGGTCTGAGGGGCTCGCGGGAGCCTCAGATGAACTTCTGGCTCGCGAGGTACTCGGCGAGCTGCTTGCCGCCCTCGCCCTCGTCCTTGACGATCGTGCCCGCGGTGCGCGCCGGACGCTCGTCGGCGGTGTCGACGGCGGTCCAGGAGCCCTCCAGGCCGACCTCGTCCGCGTCGATGTCCAGGTCGTCGAGCTCCAGCTCCTCGACCGGCTTCTTCTTGGCGGCCATGATGCCCTTGAAGGACGGGTAGCGGGCCTCGCCCGACTGGTCGGTCACGGAGACGACGGCCGGGAGGGAGGCCTCCAGGGTCTCGGAGGCGGTGTCGCCGTCACGGCGGCCGGTGACCTTGCCGTCCTCGACCTTGACCTCGGAGAGCAGGGTGACCTGCGGGACGCCCAGGCGCTCGGCCAGGATCGCCGGGAGGACGCCCATGGTGCCGTCGGTGGAGGCCATGCCGGCGATGACCAGGTCGTAGCCGGTCTTCTCGATAGCCTTGGCGAGCACCAGCGAGGTGGCCATGACGTCGGAGCCGTGGATGTCCTCGTCGTCGACGTGGACGGCCTTGTCGGCGCCCATCGACAGCGCCTTGCGCAGGGCGTCGCGCGCGTCCTCGGGGCCGACGGTGAGGACGGTGACCTCGGCGTCGTCCGCCTCCTCCGCGATCTGGAGCGCCTGCTCGACCGCGTACTCGTCGAGCTCCGACAGGAGACCGTCGACGTCCTCGCGGTCGACCGTCAGGTCGTCGGCGAACTTCCGGTCGCCAGTGGCGTCCGGCACGTACTTCACACAGACAACGATCCTCAAGCTCACGCCGGCTCTCCTACTGCATCGTCATAACTGGGCTGCCTTGTTGCTCGCAGCATAGGCGCCTGAAGGGCGGGTTTCCGGTCGGGGTCCGGACGCCCCGACCGAAATATTACTCGCCAGTACACCCAGTTCGTGACCAATGAGCAAGCGCTCATCCCTGTGATCTGGCCAACGCGGCGGACGTGGCCCTCACGGGAACTCTCTCAGTCGCGCAGCGCGTTGAAGCGCCCGTGGTGGTAGAGGAGCGGACGGCCCGCGCCATCAAAATCCCCCGCGACGGCCTGGGCTATCACGATGCGGTGGTCGCCGGCGGGCACCCGGGCCACCACCCGGCAGACCAGCCAGGCCAGGACGCCGTCGAGCACGGGCACGCCCTCGGGGCCCCGGCTCCAGCGGGTCGGCTCGGCGAAGCGGTCGGCGCCGCTGCGCGCGAAGGTGGCCGCCAGCTCCTCCTGGTGCTCGCCGAGTATGTGCACGCCGATGTGCTCGGCCTCGGCGACGACGGGCCAGCTGGAGGAGCCGGTGCCGACGCCGAAGGAGATCAGCGGCGGCTCGGCGGCGACGGAGTTGAGCGAGGTGGCGGTGAAGCCGACGGGGCGCTCGCCGTGGGCGGTGATCACGGCGACGCCGGAGGCGTGGCGGCGGAAGACGGAGCGGAGCAGGTCGGGCGAGGCCGACCGGGGGGCGCCGATCGTGGGAACGGTACGGAGCTCGGGCGAAACCGTCATGGAGTTGTCCTTCGTGCGGGGCGGCATGGTGCGGGGTCCGGGGGCGTCAGAGGCCCGGACAGCGCGCGCTCGCATGGCGGCCCAGGTCCACATGGGCGCGGCCGTAGAGAAGGAGTTCACCGGTCACTCCGTCAGGGTGACGACGGGTGACGGTCCGGGTCAAGTGCGTACCGGCATGTGGGAGATGCGTCACCGCGTCAGGGACGGCCCCGCCGGGACCCGGGGACCGTCCTCACAGGGCGCGGCCGAGGGCCGCGATGACGTCGGCCCGGCGGGGCTGCCCGGCGGCCCGGCGGACGATGCCGCCGTCCGCGCCGAGGACGAGGACGGTGGGGGTACGGGTGACGCCGAGGGCGCGGACGAGGCCGAGGCGCTCCTCGGCGTCGATCTCGACGTGCGCCACGCCCGGCACCATGGCGGCGACCTCGGCGAGGATCCGGCGGGTGGCCCGGCAGGGCTGGCAGAAGGCCGTGGAGAACTGCACGAAGGTGGCCCGCTCCCCCAGCGCGGCACCGAGCGACTCGGGCCCCAGGCGCCCGGGCCCCGGCCGCCCCGGCTCCTGCCGCCCGGACTGCGGTCGTACGGCGTCCTGCGGCCCGGACTCCGGTCGCACGGCGTCCTGTCGTACGGGCGCCGGTGCCGCCGCGCCCGCCCCTTCCGCCGCGTCCGTCACGCCTGCCGCGTCCGTCGCGCCCGTCACCGTCATCCCGCTTTCCCCGCTCCCGCGTCTTCCCTCTCGCCCGTCCCCCACGGAAGCGTCGCACGGAGTCGTCGAATTCCCGCCACGACCACCGCGAGTGACGAGAATCTCCCCGTGCGAAGCCGTCTGGACTGGTCACCGGGGCGCACATGCGGCACGATCTGCCCAAAGCCGAAAACCTACGGCCGCGTAACTTCGCCGGGAGAGCCCTCCCAGAAGGCACAGACGAAGGGGTAACTTCCTCCCATGGCAGAACTCGTGTACCGACCGGTGATCGGCGCCGCGCTCACCATGTTCAAGGCGCTCGACCTCAAGATCGACACACAGGGTTCGGAGCACATCCCGCGGACCGGCGGAGCCGTCCTCGTCAGCAACCACATCAGCTACCTGGACTTCATCTTCGACGGCCTGGCCGCGCTGCCGCAGAAGCGGCTGGTGCGCTTCATGGCGAAGGAGTCGGTCTTCCGGCACAAGGTCTCCGGGCCGCTGATGCGGGCGATGAAGCACATCCCCGTGGACCGCTCCCAGGGCGAGCACGCGTACCGGCACGCCCTGGAGGCGCTGCGCGCGGGCGAGATCGTCGGCGTCTTCCCCGAGGCGACCATCTCGGAGTCCTTCACGCTGAAGAGCTTCAAGTCGGGCGCGGCCCGGCTCGCCCAGGAGGCCGGGGTGCCGCTGATCCCCATGGCCCTGTGGGGCACGCAGCGGATCTGGACGAAGGGCCGGCCGCGGAACTTCAAGCGGGCCCACATCCCGGTGACGATCCGGGTCGGCGAGCCGGTGGAGGCCCCCGCCGACCAGTACGCGGGGGCGATCACCCGGCGGCTGCGCGAGCGCGTCCAGGAGCTCCTGGAGGCCGCGCAGCGCGCCTACCCGGTGCGCCCGAAGGACGCCGCGGACACCTGGTGGATCCCGGCGCACCTGGGCGGCACGGCGCCGACCCCGGAGCAGCTGAAGGCCTCCGGGAGCTAGCCCCCGCCGCCGGTCACCCGGGGTCGCGGACGGTGATCCGCGCCCCGGGGCTGACCTTGAGGAGCGCTTCGGCGAGCTCCTCCCCGGCCGCGAGGAGTTCTCCGCGGGTCATGGGGGCGAGGGACTCCAGGAGGAAGAGGGCGTCGGTGGTGTCGTCGTCGATGCGGGTGCGCGGCCCCTGGCGCCAGTTCCAGCGGCGGCAGGTGGCGCCCCGCTCGTCGCACCAGACGATCTCGCCCGGCTCGGGGTGCTCCACGGTCTCCTCGCCGCCGGCGACGGTGACGAAGTCCTCCTCGCCGGTGGCCCGGACGAGGCGCATGCCGCCCTCGATCCGGTTCAGGTCCTCGCCGCCGACGGGGACGAGGTGGGCGACGCTGATCGCGTTGTAGGCGTCGACGAGCCGGTTGATGCGGGGCAGTCCGCCGTCCGCGAGGGCGCGGCGGGCGAGCGCCTCGGCGGAGTTGCGGGTGCGGGAGGGCTTGGCGCCGAAGGCGGTGTACGCGGCGCGCCAGGCGGCGACGTGCGGGTCCTGGTCCGGGGTGCGGCCGTCGAGGCGGGCGGCGAGCCGGGCGGCGGCCTCGTCGAGGAGGGCCGCGCTGGTCGCGTCGCTGGGTCCGTTGACGAGCCCGCGGGCCTCGATCGCGAGGTGGGTGAAGCCGGGGACGAGGGCGCGGACCTCGTCGGAGACGGTGAGCGTGAGGGTCATGTTCCGCCGTTCGGTTCTTCGGAACTCACAGTTCCGTGGGGAGCGTCCGCCACAGGTGCGGTCGGTCGGGCGCGGCTTGGAGGGTCCGGAGCACCACCGGATGAGGTTCATCATAAAGGACCGGGTAGTCCACTTCATTGAACTCGGGACGCACGGTCCAGGCCAGCCGTTCCTCCTCCAGCGAGAACTGGGCGTCCACGCCCGGCGGCACGTTTCCCCGCACGTCCTGCCGGGCCCAGCGATCCCCGCCCGGGAGCCGCACCGCGACGAGGCCGTGGACCACCGGGTTCGACCCGTCGTCGTCCGCGAGCCGCTGGTAGCAGAGGGCGGCCGGGACGCCCCGGGCCCGCAGGAGGGCGGCGTACGCGACGGACTTGGCGTAGCAGATGCCCGTGCCCTGCTCCAGCACGTCGGAGGCGCGCCAGGTGACGCGGAGGTCGCCGGAGTCCTGGGAGTGCGGGATGGCGTCCCGGACGAAGACATAGGCCGCTTCGGCGTATGCGTATGCATCGGGGTGTGCGGCGGCGATGCGGTCGGCCGTGGCCCGGACCAGCGGATGGTCGTGGTCGACGGCCTCGCCGGCCGCGAGGTACGCGGCGATGTCGGGGTTCTGCTGGATCAGCTCCATGGGTCGCGAGCATAGGAATGCGGCCGAGTGGAGTCAATCTTTTTCCACTCGGCCGCATATCTATTCAGCTATGCCCTGCGGGCCAGTTCTTCCTTCAGGGCCTGGAGGAAGGCGTCGACGTCGTCCTCCGTGGTGTCGAAGGAGCACATCCAGCGCACGTCGCCGGCGGCCTCGTCCCAGAAGTAGAAGCGGAAGCGCTTCTGGAGCCGGCGGCTGACCTCGTGCGGGAGGCGCGCGAAGACCGCGTTGGCCTGCACCGGGTAGAGGATCTCCACCCCGTCCAGGGAGCGCACGCCGTCCGCGAGGCGGCGGGCCATCGTGTTGGCGTGCCGGGCGTTGCGCAGCCACAGGTCCTTGGCGAGCAGTGCCTCCAGCTGCACCGACAGGAAGCGCATCTTCGACGCGAGCTGCATGGACAGCTTGCGCAGGTGCTTCATGTGGCTGACCGCGTCCGGGTTGAGGACGACCACGGCCTCGCCGAAGAGCATGCCGTTCTTCGTGCCGCCGTACGAGACGACGTCGACGCCCACCGCGTTGGTGAAGGCGCGCATCGGCACGTCGAGGGAGGCGGCCGCGTTGGCTATCCGGGCGCCGTCGAGGTGCACCTTCATGCCCTTGGAGTGGGCGTGCTCGACGATCGCGCGGACCTCGTCCACGGTGTAGACCGTGCCCAGCTCGGTGTTCTGGGTGATCGAGACGACCTGGGGCATCGCCCGGTGCTCGTCCTCCCAGCCCCACGCCTGCCGGTCGATCAGCTCGGGGGTGAGCTTGCCGTCCGGGGTGGGCACGGTGAGCAGCTTGAGGCCGCCCATGCGCTCCGGCGCGCCGCCCTCGTCCACGTTGATGTGGGCGGTCTCGGCGCAGATCACGGCGCCCCAGCGGTCGGTGAGCGCCTGGAGGGCGGTCACGTTCGACCCGGTGCCGTTGAAGACCGGGAAGGCCTCGGCCAGCGGGCCGAAGTGGCCGTGCATGATCCGCTGGAGGTGGTCGGTGTACTCGTCCTCGCCGTAGGCCACCTGGTGGCCCTCGTTGGCGAGGGCGATGGCGGCGAGGACCTCGGGGTGGACGCCGGCGTAGTTGTCGCTGGCGAAGCCCCGGACCGACGGGTCGTGGTGACGACGGGCGTCGGTCCGGTGCCCGAGGGCCGCGGTCACGGTGCGGGGGTCAGCCACAGGCGCTGTCCGTTCACTTCCTGGGCGGGCCTGTCCCACAGGCCGGCGATCTCGGCGGCCAGGTCCTCGACGTCGGTGAAGCCCGCGAACTTCGCGTTGGGGCGTTCGGCGCGCATCGCGTCGTGCACCAGCGCCTTGATCACCAGGACGGCGGCCGCGGCCTGCGGGCCGTCCTCGCCCCCCAGCTTGCGGAAGGAGTCCGCCATCGCCAGGGTCCACGCCTCGGCGGCTGCCTTGCCCGCGTTGTACGCGGCGTTGTTGGCCTGCGGCTTGTGGGCGCCGACCTGGCTGATCAGCGCGTAGCGGCCGCGGCCGCCGCTGCGGAGCAGGGCGTCGTGGAAGGCGAGCGAGGTGTGCTGGACGGTGCGGATCAGGAGCTTCTCCAGGAAGTCCCAGTCCTTGAGGTCCGTCTCGGTGAAGGAGGAGCTGCCGCGCCAGCCGCCCACGAGGTGGACGAGGCCGTCGACGCGCCCGAACTCCTTCTCCGTCTTGTCGGCCCACGAGCGCGTGGCGTCGAGGTCGAGGAGGTCGACGGTGTCGCCGACGACCTTGGCGCCGTGGACCTCGCGGGCGGCCTCGACCGCCTCGGCGAGACGGGCCGGGTCGGCGTCGGCGGCGACCACCGTCGCGCCGGCGCCGGCGAGGCGGAGCAGGGCCGCCCGGCCGGCGGGGCCCGCCGCGCCGGCCACCGCGACGACCGCCCCGTCGAGGGGTCCACCGTTTCCGCTGGCGTTCATGGACGCCTCCTCCGTGTGTTCCGTAGCGTCGGTCACGCGGCGGCCCGCTCGGGCATGTCCGCGGCGGTGATCCCCTTGGTGTCGGCGATCACGCCCTTCATCTTCTTGGAAAGCGCCTCGAAGAACATGCTGAGCGGAAACTCGTCGGGAAGCACGTCGTCGACGAGCTTGCGCGGCGGGAGGGTGAGGTCCAGGGCGTCGGGGCCCTTGGCCCACTTGGAGCCCGGGTGCGGGGCGAGGTAGCCGGAGACGAACTCGTACGCCTTGAACCAGTGGACCAGCTTCGGGCGGTCGATGCCGTCGCGGTAGAGCTTCTCGATGTCGGCGCAGAGGCGGTTGGTGACCTCGGGGGCGCGCTCCCAGTCGATGGTGAGGACGTTGTCCGTCCAGCGCACCACGTCGTTCTTGTGGAGGTACGCGAAGAGGAGCTGGCCGCCCAGGCCGTCGTAGTTGCGGTTGCGGTCGCCGGTGAGCGGGAAGCGGAACATCCGGTCGAAGAGGACCGCGTACTGCACGTCGCGGCCGTGCTCGTTGCCCTCGGCCTCCAGCTTCACGGCCTCCTTGAAGGCGGTGAGGTCGCAGCGGAGCTCCTCCAGGCCGTACATCCAGAACGGCTGGCGCTGCTTGATCATGAAGGGGTCGAAGGGCAGGTCGCCGCGGCTGTGGGCGCGGTCGTGGACCAGGTCCCAGAGGACGAACGCCTGCTCGCAGCGGGTCTGGTCGCCGAGCATGGCGGCGATGTCCGCGGGCAGCTCCAGGCCGAGGGTGTCGACGGCGGCCTCGGTGACCTTGCGAAAGCGGGCGGCCTCGCGGTCGCAGAAGATGCCGCCCCAGGTGAAGCGCTCGGGGACCTCGCGGACGGCGACGGTCTCCGGGAAGAGGACGGCCGAGTTGGTGTCGTACCCGGCGGTGAAGTCCTCGAAGGTGATGCCGCAGAAGCCCGGGTTGTCGTAGCGGGTGCCCTCCAGCTCGGAGAGCCACTCGGGCCAGACCATGCGGAGGACGACGGCCTCGAAGTTGCGGTCCGGGTTGCCGTTCTGCGTGTACATGGGGAAGAGCACGAGGTGCTGGAGCCCGTCCGCGCGGCCGGCGGCCGGGTGGAAGACCATCAGCGAGTCGAGGAAGTCGGGGACGGCGAAGCCGCCCTCGGACCAGGCGCGCAGGTCGGCGACGAGGGCGCGGTGGTACTCGGCGTCGTGCGGCACGAGCGGGGAGAGCTGCTCGACGGCGGCCACCATGCGGTCCACGGTCAGCTCGACGAGGGAGCGGGCGGGGGCGTCCTCGGCGTCGAAGTCGACGGATCCGTCGGCGCGCTGCCAGACGCGGATCTCCTCCACGGCCTTCTTGAGCTCGGGCCAGGCGGGGTGGTCGATCACGCGGGCGTCGGTGGCTATCCCCCCACCGGTCACGTCCTGCACAAGAATTTCCGTCATGCCTCTTCCTCCACAGGAGAACCTTGCGTCAAGAAACCGTATCCACGCAGGGGTGATCCCCGCAAGAGGAGCAAGAGAAATTCTCCCGTGCGACACCCTCCCGACCGCATTTTTTCCTGCGGGCCGGGGGGTGAAGACGTGCTTCCGCCGTAAGGATCAGACCAGGGGCTTCACCAGGACCTCGAAGCGGAGGTCGTCCCTCAGGGGCACGCCGAAGCGCTCGTCGCCGTACGGGAAGGGCTGGGTCTCGCCCGTCCGGCGATAGCCGCGCCGCTCGTACCAGGCGATCAGGTCCTCGCGGGCGCTGATCACCGTCATGTGCATCTCGCGGACGTCCCAGAGCTCGCGGACCCGCCGCTCGGCCTCCGCGATGATCCGCTTGCCCAGGCCGGCGCCCTGGAGCTCGGGCCGGACCGCGAACATGCCGAAGTAGGCGGCCTCGCCGCGGTGCTCCAGCTGGCAGCAGGCGACCGTCGCGCCGTCCCGCTCCACCAGCAGCAGCACGCTGCCCGGGGCGGTGATCACGGCGGCCACGCCCTCCGGGTCGGTCCGCTGCCCCTCCAGGAGGTGCGCCTCGGTGGTCCACCCGGCCCGGGAGGCGTCGCCCCGGTAGGCGGACTCGACGAGCGGCACCACGACGGGCACGTCGTCCAGCACCGCCCGCCGGTACGTGACGGTGCCGGGCTCCTGCGGCGCGGCGGTGTCGGGAACGGGCGTGGCGGTGTCCATCGTGCGGGGGCTCCCCTCGGGCGCGGTGACCGGCGTGCGCGATCACCCCGAGCCTAACGCGCGCCGCCGCACCCCCCTTCGTACGCCCGTGCGCAACCGTGCGCCCGCGTGCGCGCGGCCGGGGGCGGGCAGGTCCTGCCCGGGGAACGAGTCGAGGGGGAGGTGTGCCGTGCACGGACCGGCCCTGTCCGGGTGGCTGCTCGTCGCGCTCTGCGCGGCCGGCGGGGCGTACTGCCTGCTGCGGACGCGGGTCTGCGCGGGCGAGGAGCGGCGGGCCGCGCGCGCGGAGGCCGTGATGGGCTTCGGGATGGCCGCGATGGCCCTGCCCGCGGCGGTCCTCACCCCACCGCCCTGGAGCTGGGCGGGGTACGCGGTGCTGTTCGGTGCGGTGGCCGCGCGGGACCTGTGCGCGGCGCGGCGCCACGGGCACCGGCTGCGCCACGCGGTCGACTCCCTCGCCATGGTCTACATGGCGCTCGCGATGGCCCCGGCGCTGGGCGCGCAGGGGGTGCACGCGGCGCACGGCGCGGGCGCGGGCCCCTCGGCGGCGGGCGGCGTGCCGCTGCTCACCGGCGGACTGCTCCTCTACTACACGGTGTACGTGCTCCGCTCCGGCGCCCGGCTCGTCCCGGCCGCCCCCCGCGCGCGCGTGGTCACGGCGGCCGGGCCGGCCGCCGGCGCGCCCGCCTGGGCGGCCCGGCCGGAACTGGCCCTGGTCTGCCGGCTGTCGACGGGGCTCGCCATGCTGGCGATGCTCCTCGCGCTCTGAGCAAGCGCCCCGGACCCCGGCGGGGCCCGAGTCCCGCCTCCCGCAAGGACGTTCGGGTTCACGGCGCCGAAACCGTGGCGTACGTCACTTGGCGTGTGAGGCCATACCCCCGGGGAGCACCCCGCTCATAGTCTGGCGGCATGTGGGTCTCCCTCGTGCTGCTCCTGCTCGGCCTCGTGACCGCTCTCACCGCGCCCCGGCTGCTCGCCCGGGGCGACTGGGCGGAGCGAGAACCGGTCGTGGCACTGTGGGTGTGGCAGTGCGTGGTGGCCGCGGTCCTGGTCAGCTTCGCGCTCTCGATGACCTTCAGCGCGGCCGGTGCCTGGCAGGCGGTGCGCGGCCAGGTCTTCGCGCCCGCGCCGCGCGCGGTGGTCGACGCGTACGAGCTCTCCACCGGCGGCGGCCCCTGGTCGGCGGTGCTCGCCGTGGTCCTCGCTGCGGGCGGGCTGTGGTCCGGCGCGATGCTGGGCCGGGAGATCGGCCTGGCCAGGGCCCGCCGCCGGCAGCGCCGCGACGAACTGCGGATCCGCGCCCCGCGGCTGCCCGGCGAGGAGCCGGACGGCGGACGGCTCGTCGTCCTGGAGGGCGAGCGTCCGGAGGCCTGGCGGCTGCCCGGTGCCGTGCCCCGGCTCGTCCTCACCACCGCCGCCCTCCGCCGCCTGGAGGGCCGCCGGCTGGACGCGGTCCTCGCCCACGAGCAGGGCCACGCCCGGGCCCGCCACGACTGGCTGCTGCACTGCTCGGGCGCGCTGGCCGCCGGTTTCCCCGGCGTCCCGGTCTTCACCGCCTTCCGCGAGGAGATGCACCGGCTGGTGGAGCTGGCCGCCGACGACGTGGCCTCGCGCCGCTTCGGACGGCTCACGGTGGCGCTCGCCCTGGTGGAACTCAACGAGGAGCGGGGGGTGTTCGGCCGCGTGCCGGGCGGTCTGCGGGCCGGGCTGCCCCACCGGGTCGACCGGCTGCTCACCGCCGCGCCCCGGCTGACCGCGGGCCGCCGCCTGCGGCTGACGGCGACGGCGGCCCTGGTCCCGGTCCTGCCGGTGCTGGTCGCCTTCTCCCCCGGTCTGGCCGCCCTCGGTTAGGCCGTGTCTTCCGGATCCGGCCCGATCCGGAGGACGCGGCCCGGGCGTCCGGGCGGGACGACGACGCGGGTCCGTCCCGGTGTTGCGCACGAGGGTGCGCGGCGGGTGGTCCGGCAGGATCGTGGAATGCGCAATTCCGCCGTGGTCTCCGGGGGCCTCGCCCTGCTGCTGCTCGTGCTCGTGGTGACCGGCTGGTCCCCGCTGCTCTCCTTCGACCGCGCGGTCGACGAGGCGCTGCACCGCAGCGCCGTCGCCCATCCGGGGTTCACCCGGCTCAACCGGGTGCTGAGCGACTGGGTGTGGGACCCGTGGACGCTGCGGGCGCTGGCCCTCGCCGTCGCCCTCGCGCTGCTGCGGTACGGGCGGCGGCGGCTGGCGCTGTGGGTGGCGGGGACCTGTGCGGTGGCGGCCGGGGTGCAGCAGGGCGTCAAGGCCCTGGTCGGCCGGGAGCGGCCGGTCTGGCCGGATCCGGTGGACTCGGCCTCCTACTCCGCCTTCCCCTCGGGCCACGCGATGACGGCGGCGGTGGTGTGCGGGCTGCTGCTGTGGGTGCTCGCGCTCGTCGGGCGGGAGCCGTGGCGGGGCTGGGGCACGGCGGCCGGGGTGGCGGCGGTCTCGGTGCTCGGGGTCGGCTGGACCCGGATGTACCTGGGGGTGCACTGGCCGTCCGACGTGCTGGCCGGCTGGCTGCTGGGCTGGTGCTGCGTGGCCGTCGCGGTGGTGACGTACCGCGGGAGCCTCGACCGCCGCCCCCTCCCCCGGCGGGCGCGGGCCCGTGGGGAGTCCCGGCGCGAGGGCCCCTGACGGAAGGCCGCCGATCCTGGACGATCCCCCGTGTCGCCCAGGATCGGCGGTCTCCGCGCCGTCGCACCACGGGGGCGGACGGCGGACCGCGCTGAGTATATTGGCCGAGAGCCAGTCAACGCGGGAGCCCCAGCATGACGCCACGTAGCCCATCGGTCAACGAAGAGCTTCGGCGACGCTCCCGGGAGCGGATCCTGGAGGCGGCCGTCGAGGTCGTGGGGCAGGGCGGGTTCGAGGCGGCGACCCTCGCCGACATCGCCCGGCGGGCCGGGGTGGCCCGGGGCCTCGTCTCGTACTACTTCCCCGGCAAGCGGCCGCTGCTCCAGTCGGCGGTGCACCGGCTGATGCACCGCACGCTCGCCGCGGCGCTGGAGCGGGAGCCGCGCACGGAGGACGGCGCGGAGCGGCTGGCCCGCGCGATCGACGCGGTCCTGGGGCTCGCGGTGGACCGGCCGATGGTGATGCGGACCCACATGGCGGTGATCCTCCAGGACGAGGGCTTCGTGCGCTGCGAGGAGCAGCAGCAGCTCGCCTTCCTGCTGCGGGACACGGTGGAGCGGTACGGCTCCGAGGACGTGGAGCGGGACTATCCGCTGCTGCGGGCACTGCTGATGGGCGCGGTGGTGGCGGTGCTGCTGCCGGGCGCGCCGATGCCGGCGGCGCGGCTGCGGGCGGAGCTGTTCCACCGGTACGGGCTGGCGTGGGAGAGCGGCGCGCCGCCGGACGGGGGTCCGCCCGACGGCGCGCTCTGACGCGCCCGGGATCAGTCGCGGTCGCCGAAGTCCTCGAAGTAGTCCGGCTGGGTCTGGACGTTGAGCTCGTCCATGCGGATCCGCTTCGCGGGGTCGGTGCGGCGGTCGGAGATCTTCAGGACGTCGAGGCCCCGGGCGATCTCGTTCGAGTAGATGTGGCCGTTGTAGTAGTACGCGGACCAGGTGCCCGCGGTGGAGAGGGTGGTGGCGGACAGCGGGCCGCGGTCGAAGTAGCCGATCTCCTTCGGGTGCGCGGAGTCGGTGAAGTCCCAGATCGAGACGCCGCCCTGGTACCAGGACTGGACCATGAGGTCCTTGCCCTTGACGGGGATCAGCGAGCCGTTGTGGGCGACGCAGTTCTCGGTGTCGGCCTGGTGGCGCGGGATCTTGTAGTAGCTGCGGAAGACGAGCTTGCGGTTCTTGCCCTTGCCGGTGATGTCGTAGATGCCGTTGGCGCCGCGGTTCGGGCCGACGGCCGCGTTGCAGGTGGCGCCGCCACCGCCGCCGAGCTCGTCGGTGAAGACGACCTTGTTCGCCTTCTGGTTGAAGGTCGCGGAGTGCCAGAAGGCGAAGTTGACGTTGTCCTGGACCTGGTCGATCACCCGGGGGTGCTCGGGGTCGGAGACGTCGAAGAGGATGCCGTCGCCCATGCAGGCGCCGGCGGCGAGGTCCTTGCCGGGCAGCACGGTGATGTCGTGGCAGCCGGTGGTCTTGGAGACGCCCGGGTTGGTGGGGGCGCCGGGGTTGCCGCCGCCGTCCGGGCCCTCACCGGGGAAGAGGACGGGGAAGTTGACGACGCGGGCCTGCTCGGGCGCCTTGCGGGGGACCTTGATGACCGAGATGCCGTCGTGCGGGCGCTGGCAGTCCGGGAAGGCGTCGTTGGGCGAGTAGGAGGAGACGTACACGTACACGTCCTTGCGCTGCGGCAGGAGCGTGTGGGTGTGGGAGCCGCAGGCGGTCTCGACGGAGGCGACGTACTTCGGGTTCGCGATGTCGCTGATGTCGAAGATCTTCATGCCCTCCCAGGACTCCTTGACCGAGGCGGGCTGCGTCGTGCTGGCGCACGAGTCGTCGCTGCGGGAGGAGTCGGTGGAGAGGAAGAGCAGGTCCCCGGAGACGGAGATGTCGTTCTGGGAGCCCGGGCAGAGCACCTGGGCGACCGTCTTCGGGGTCTTCGGGTCGCTGATGTCGAAGATCCGGAAGCCGTCGTAGTTGCCGGCGAAGGCGTACCTGCCCTGGAAGGCGAGGTCCGTGTTGAGGCCCTTGAGCGCGTCCTTGGGGACGTTCGCCAGGTGCTGGATGTTGTCGGTCTTCACGATCTCGTCGACGCCGGGTATCTCGCCGCTCTCGATCGCGGCGCGCGCCTCGGCGGCCTGCGCCGCGGAGACGGGGGCCCCGGCCGGGGCGTCCCCGGGGTCGGGGGTGGCGGCGGCCGTGCCGGTGGCGAGCAGCGCGGCCAGCAGGCCGGCCGCGGCGGTGGCCGCGCCGAGGCGTCTCTTCCGGGAGCGCGGACTGTGCGGGGTATGCAACGAAGTCACTCCGTCCTCCGTGTTTTCCGTTCAACGCTGAACGGTGCTGGACCCCGGCAGTATGTTCCTTGGCGTGCACATCCCAACAGATGGCAACACAGATGTAATGAAGGATCTCGCGCGGATCCCCGGCAAGAACTGCTAGGAACGGCCCCTGTACCCGCAAATCCCCCTGGAGGTCCCGTTGCTGATACGCCATCGGCGCGCCGTCGCCGCCGCGTCCCTCTCCGTGCTGGCCGCGCTCGCCCTGGGCGCCTGTGAATCGGGCTCCGGGGAGGCGGCGCCCCGGCCCGCCGCGACCGGGGCGGACTCGGTGGTGGTGCCGGGCAGACCGGGCGAGCCGGCCCGGCGGGTGTCGCCGGAGGAGGCGGCGCGACTGCTCCCCGACGAGCGGCCGAACGGCGCGGACTTCCGGTACGTGCAGATGATGGTCGTCCATCACCGCCAGGCCCTGACGATGACCGCGCTGGCGCCCGAGCGGGCGGGGTCACCGCAGGTCAGGAAGGTGGCGGAGCGGATCGCGGCGGCCCAGCAGCCGGAGATCGGCGCCATGGAGGGCTGGCTGAGGACGAACGGCGGGCCGCGCGACCAGGGCGCCCACGACCATCACGCGATGCCGGGCATGGCGACCGAGGAGCAGCTCGCCCGGCTGCGCGCGGCGAAGGGGCGGGCCTTCGACGAGCTGTTCCTGGAGCTGATGGTCACGCACCACGAGGGCGCCGTGACGATGGCGGCGGAGGTGCTGGGCGCGGGCAACAACGTCCTGGTGGAGGAGATGGCCAACGACGTGATCGCCCAGCAGACCGCCGAGATCAATCGGATGCGGTCGCTGTGAGCGGGCCGGCCGGGGCGTCCTCCGCGCGGGCGGACTGCGCCTCGGCCGCCGCGAGGACGGTGTCGAGGAGGCCGGGGAAGAGGGCGTCGAGGTCCTCCCTGCGGAGCCCGTTCAGCTTGGCGGTGCCCTGGTAGTCCTGCCGGATGACCCCGGCCTCGCGCAGCACCCGGAAGTGGTGGGTGGTGGTCGACTTGGTGACCGGGAGGACGAAGTGGGAGCAGCTCAACGCGGTCTCCGCGGCGGCCAGTTCGCGCACGATCCGCAGGCGGACGGCGTCCGAGAGCGCGTGCAGCACCGACTCCAGGAGGATCTCCTCGCGGGCGGGGTGCTCCAGGAGGCGGGGGCTGGCGGGGGGTGTCATGGCGGCTCTCCACTTCGGTCCGGGGCGGCGGCGGTCCGGGGCGGACGCGTTCATTGTACGAGGACCCTCGTAGTTTGACATTCACCGTACTACGATGGGTACCGTACGAGTGTCCCGCCGGGCCCGCCCAGGACCCGGCGTCCTCCGTGCCCGGCGTCCCGCGCCCGGCATCCCGCCGTCCCGAAACGGAGTCCGCGATGAGCGCCGCCCTCTTCGAGCCCTACACCCTCCGCTCGCTGACCGTCCCGAACCGCGTCTGGATGGCGCCGATGTGCCAGTACTCGGCGGAGGTCTTCGGGCCGAACGCCGGAGTCGCCACGGACTGGCACCTCGCCCACTACGGGTCGCGCGCCACCGGCGGCGCCGGACTGATCCTGGTCGAGGCCACCGCCGTCGCCCCCGAGGGCCGCATCAGCCCCGCCGACCTGGGCCTGTGGAACGACACCCAGACCGAGGGCCTGCGCCGGATCGCCTCCTTCCTCCGGGCCCAGGGCACCGTCGCCGGCATCCAGCTCGCCCATGCCGGCCGCAAGGCGTCCACCCAGCGCCCCTGGCTCGGCCGCGGGCCCGCCCCGGCGGAGGAGAGCTGGCAGCCCGTCGCCCCCAGCCCCGTCCCCTTCGACGAGGGCTACCCGGTCCCGACCGAGCTGACCGAGGACGACATCCGGGAGGTCGTCGGCCTCTTCGCCGACGCGGCCTGCCGCGCCCTGGCCGCCGGCTTCCAGGTGGTCGAGGTGCACGGCGCCCACGGCTACCTCATCGGCGAGTTCCTCTCGCCGCACAGCAACCGCCGCACCGACGGCTACGGCGGGTCCTTCGAGAACCGGACCCGGCTCGCCCTGGAGGTCGTGGACGCGGTCCGCGCCGTCTGGCCCGAGGACCTGCCGGTCTTCTTCCGCGTCTCCGCCACCGACTGGCTGGAGGAGGCGGGCTGGACCCCGGACGAGACCGTCCGCCTCGCCGCCCTGCTGCGCGAGCACGGCGTCGACCTGCTCGACGTCTCCAGCGGCGGCAACGGCGGCCCCGCCCGGATCCCCACCGCCCCCGGCTACCAGGTGCCGTTCGCCGCGCGGGTCAGGGCGGAGACCGGACTGCCGGTCGCCGCCGTCGGCCTCATCACCGAGCCCGCGCAGGCGGAGAAGATCCTCGCCAACGGCGAGGCCGACGCGGTGCTCCTCGGCCGCGAACTGCTCCGCGACGCCTCCTGGCCGCGCCGGGCCGCGCGCGAGCTGGACGCCACCGCGTCCGCCCCGCCGCAGTACGCCTGGGCGATCTGAACACCCCGCCGGAAGCGGGGTGTCCACGCGGGGGCGCCGGCCGGGCCGGCGCCCCCTTCCCGTTCAGGGCAGCAGCCAGTCCACCGGCTCGGCGCCCTGGGCGACCAGCATCTCGTTGGCCCGGCTGAAGGGGCGCGAGCCGAAGAAGCCGCGGTCGGCGGAGCGCGGGGACGGGTGCGCGGACTCGACGGCCGGCAGACCGCCGAGGAGCGGCCGGGCGTTGCGGGCGTCACGGCCCCAGAGGATCGACACCAGCGGCTTGCCACGGGCGGCGAGCGCCCGGATGGCCTGCTCGGTGACCTCCTCCCAGCCCTTGTTGCGGTGGGCGCCCGCGTTCCTCGGCGCGGTCGTCAGCGTCCTGTTGAGGAGCAGGACGCCCTGCCGGGTCCACGGGGTGAGGTCGCCGCTGGACGGACGGGGGTGGCCCAGGTCCTGGTGCATCTCCCAGAAGATGTTGAGGAGGCTGCCCGGCAGCTCCCGCACCTCCGGGGCCACCGCGAAGCTCAGACCGATCGCCATCCCCGGCGTGGGATAGGGGTCCTGACCCACGATCAGCACCCGCACGTCGTCGAACGGCTGCTGGAAGGCGCGCAGCACGTTCGGCCCCGCCGGCAGATAGGTCCGGCCCGCGGCGATCTCCTGCCGCAGGAAGTCGCCCATCGCGGCCACCCGGCCCGCGACGGGCTCCAGCGCCTCGGCCCAGCCGGGCCCCACCAGTTCGCTCAACGGTCTCGCAGTCACGGTCCGTCACTCTAGCGGCCTACACCGACAACGCCCTCCGGTCCTAGACTGCGGCCCCCAGACCCCCACTCCAGAGGACGGTTGCAGCGTGGAGTCCGTGAGCGAGCGCACCGGCGGCCCGGCGGACGCGGTGGTCGTCGGCATCGACTCGGGCGGTTCGGGACTGCGGGTCGCCCTCGCGAGGGCGGCCGACCGGGCGGTGCTCGGCCGGACGGCCGCGCCCGGCCCCGTACGGACCGGACCGGACGGGATCTGCGCCGAGCACTTCCTGGAGTCGGTGCTGCCGGCCGTGGCGGCGCTGCGGGCGCGGGCCGGGGAGGAGCGCCCGGTGCTCGCCGCCGCGGTGGGCGCCGCGGGCATGGCCACCCTCGGCGGGGAGCTGCGGGCCGTCCTCCCGGGCGCCTTCGCCGCGGCCTGGGGGGTGCGCGGGACCGTGCTCGCCGCCGACGCCGTCACCGCCTACGCCGGGGCGCTCGGCCCCCGGCCCGGCGCGGTCGTGGCGGGCGGCACCGGGCTGGTCGCGCTCGGCACCGACCTGTCCTCCTGGCGCCGGGCCGACGGCTGGGGCCACCTCCTGGGCGACTGCGGCAGCGGCGCCTGGATCGGCCGGGCGGGCCTGGAGGCGGCGATGCGGGCGTACGACGGACGGCGCGGCGGTTCGGCGGCGCTGCTGGCACGGGCGGAGAAGCTCCACGGCCCGGCGGCGGGGCTGCCGGCCGCGCTCTACCCGCGCACCGACCGGCCCGCCGTGCTCGCCGCCTTCGCCCCGGAGGTCGCGGCCTGCGCGGCGGACGACCCGGTCGCCGCCGCGGTCCTGGAGCGGGCCGCCGAGCACATCGCCGACGCCGCGGAGGCGGCCTGCCCGCCGGTCCCGGAGGCCGTGGTGGCGCTGACCGGGGGCCTGTTCCGGCTGGGCGAGCCGCTGCTCGCACCGCTGCGGGCCGCGCTCGCGGACCGGCTGCCCGGGGTCCGCGGGGTCACTCCGGCGGGCGACCCGCTGGACGGCGCGGTGTCCCTCGCCTTCTCGCTCGCGGGCGGCGGCACCCGCTTTCCCGAGGACCCCGACCTGCTGCGGATCGCCTGACCCCGCGGACCGGCCCCAGGGGCATCGTCGCTGGTCCCGGGGGGTGCGGAGGGGTCCGGCAAGGGGCCAGTCCGATATTCGGTACATGTCGGACCGGACATACGTGGACAGAAGGCACGGGGTCGTACCTCACCGAACGCCGCCGTCCGCAAAGCCAGTAGCATGCGGCGCCATGAGCTCCCCCACTGGGCCCGCCAACGGCCTGCCTGTACGAATGCCGCGCCCCCGCCCGTCCGGGCGGCACCGTCGCCCCGACCCGGCGGCGGCGCCCGAGGGCGCTCCCGCCCTGGTGCTCGCCGTCCCCGGCACGCCTTCGGCCGCCATACGCGCGCTGGCCGAGGAGCTGGTGAGCATCGCCCGGTCCGAGCTGCCCGGCCTGGAGGCCGCGATCGGCTTCGTGGACGGTGACGGCGCGGAGTACCCGACGCTCGCCGGCGTGCTGACCGCCGCCGCGGAGCTGCGCGAGGAGCGGTACCGGATCGCCGTCGCGGCCGGCCGCGAGGTCGGGGCCCCGGAGGGCCCGGCCGCGGTCGTCGTCCCGCTGCTCGCGGGCCCGGACAGCGCCGTCATGCGCCAGATCCGCCAGGCCGTCATGGACGGCGGCAACACCGCCGAGCTGGCCGACGTGCTCGGCCCGCACCCGCTGCTCGCCGAGGCGCTGCACGTGCGCCTGTCGGAGGCGGGCCTGGCCCGCGCCGACCGCGCCCGGCTGTTCACCGTCGCCACCGCCGCGGACGGCATCGTCCTGGCCACGGTCGGCGGCGAGGAGGCCGTGCAGGCCGCCGGCATCACGGGCATGCTGCTCGCGGCCCGGCTCGCCGTGCCGGTGATGGCCGCCGCGCTCGACCAGGAGGGCTCCATCGCCTCCGTGGCCGAGCAGCTGCGCGAGGCGGGCTCGGTGCAGCTGGCGCTCGCCCCGTACCTGATCGGCCCGGAGCTGGCCGAGGGCCTGCTCGACGAGGCGTCGAAGGAGGCCGGCTGCCCGGCGGCCGAGGCCCTGGGCGCCTACCCGGCGCTCGGCAAGCTGGTGGCGTCGCAGTACGCGGCCTCACTGGGCCTCGCGCAGCAGGGCGCGGCCCCCGCGCTCTGACGCCCCCGCACCACGAGGAAGGGCCCGTGCCGGACGATCCGTCCGGCACGGGCCCTTCCCGCGTCTCCGCGCGGCCCGCGCGCGCCTCCCGGCGGCCGGGACCCACCGGTGGCTGACGGCCGACGGTGGGGCTGTGCGGCTTGTGCTGCTGTCAGCCGAAGACGACGCAGGTGACCGCCGGGGCTTCCACGGAGCCGGAGCGGACCGGGGTGCCGTTCTGCGGGTCGACGTCGAACCAGGTGACGTCGCCGGACCGCTCGTTCGCCGCGTACAGCCGCCGCCCGGACGGGTCGAGGGCCAGGTCACGGGGCCAGGCGCCGCCGCAGGGGACGGCGGCGGAGCGGATCGCCTCGTCGCCCGCCGGGGAGAGGACGAGGACGGCGATCGTGTCGGTGCCGCGCACGGCCACCCACAGGAACCGTCCGTCGGGCGCCACGACGATCGCGGAGGGGTACGCCGGTCCGGCGGAGCCCGTGGCGACGAGCGGGATCTCGGCCAGCGGCGTCAGCTCGCCCTCCTCGGCGTCCCAGCGGCAGACGGTGACGGCGGGCTCCAGCTCGCCGACCACGTAGGCGTGGCCGCCGGCCGGGTGGAAGGCGAGGTGGCGCGGGCCGTAGCCGGGCCTCAGGGCGGTCTCCCGGTGGACCCGGAGGGCGCCGGTGGCGGGGTCGAGGGCGCAGACCCGCACGGAGTCGGTGCCGAGGTCCACGCTGACCGCCCAGCGTCCGCTCGGGTCCGGCAGGACCTGGTGGGCGTGGGGCGCCTCCTGCCGGTCGGCGACCGGACCGCCGCCCTCGTGGTGGAGGACGGCGGCGGCGGGGCGGGGGGTGCCGTCCCCGGCCAGCGGCAGGACGCTGACGCTGCCGGAGGTGTAGTTGGCGGTGAGGAGGTGGCCCCCGGCGAGGGACAGGTGGGTGGGGCCCGAGCCGTCGACGGGCGCGGGGGCGCCGAGCGGGCGCGGCGCGGGCCCGCCGGGGGCGAAGGCGGCGACGGCGCCCGGCGCGGTCTCGGAGACCGCGTACAGGACTCCGTCGGCGAGGGTCAGGTAGGACGGGTCGGCGACGGCGTCGGTGGCTCCGGTGACGGTGAGCGCGCCGGTCTCCGGGTCGACGTCGGCGGCGAGCACCCCTCGGCCGCCGGCCGAGGTGAAGGAGCCGAGGTAGGCCCGCACCCGCTCCGTCGCTCCCTGCCCACGTGTCTCGTCGGTCCCGCCCACGGCGCCTCCCTGCCCCGGGCCGGTCGCGGTGACCGGCCGTCTCGGGGCGACGTTAGCAGGCGGTCTAGACCAAGTTCGATCACCCGTCGGCCCACGCCCGGTCCGCCGGGGGCGGGCCTCCGTCAGGACCGGACGAGGAGCGAGCCGGGCGGGGCCTTGAGGGGCTCGTCGAGGGCGGCGAGCAGCCGCTCCAGACCGCTGACGTGCCCGAGCGCGGCCGGGGCGGGCGCCGGGTGGGCCGTGGTCTCGGGCTCGACGGCGACCGCGGGCGCGGGCTTCGGCGTGCGGGGCGAGGTGAGGCCCTCGACGGCCGCCTCGACCCGCCAGCAGGCGGCGGCGAGCCGGGCGTCGTGGCTGGCGTCCGGGTCGGCCGCGACCGCCGCGAGGCCGCGCACCTCCGCCGCGCACTCGTCGAGCAGGGCGAGGACCCGGCGGGCCCGCTCCTTGCGCTCCCGGAAGGGGCTCAGCGGATGGACCAGCGGGGCGACGGAGAGCCGCACCCGGCCGAGCAGCAGGTCGAGCTCGGCGACGTGCGGGCTAGGGTCGGCGGCCTCCTCGCCGGCGAGGCGCCGCTCGGAGGCGGCGGTGGCGGCGTGCACGGCCCGCAGGGCGCGCTGGATCCAGGCGTCGTTGATGGCGTGGGTGGTGACCGGGAGGATCAGCAGGACGGCGAGGGCCGCGCAGACCGCGCCGACGACGGTCTCCTCCAGGCGCAGCACGAGGAGCGCCGGGTCGAGGACGCCGAGGAGCCCGTACAGCAGGCCGGCCATCACGGTGACCGAGAGCATCATCCAGCTGTAGGAGAGCGGCGCGGTGTAGAAGATCCCGAAGACGCAGACGGCCACCAGGAGGGCGGTGGGCAGCGGGGCGCCGTGCAGCGGTAGCGCGACGACCATGCCGACGGCGATGCCGAGGAGCGTGCCGAGGAAGCGGCGGAAGCCGCGGACCAGCGTCTCGCCCCGGGAGACGGTGTTCACGAAGATCCACCAGGTGGTGCCGACGGCCCAGTACCAGCGGTCCTCGGAGAGCACCTGGCCGATGCCGAGGGCGACGGCGCAGGCGGCGGTGGCCTGGATCGCCTGCCGGGTGGTGATCCGGGCGAGACCGGTGCCCGGCAGCGGGGCGGGAGCGGCGGGCGGCGGGGTGCGCCGCTCGATCGGCCAGAGCGCGAAGCGCACCGTCCCGGCCGCCGCGAGGGCGATGCCCACGGCCGCGTACAGCTCGGGGAGCTGGCCCGGCACGGCGTGCAGGAACTGGGTGCTGAAGAAGTTCATGAAGGCGAAGATGCCGAGGGCGTGGCCGCGCGGGCCCCAGCGCCGGGCGTAGACGCCGCCGAGGACCACGAGCAGGAAGGCCGCGTCCCGCAGCGGGGCGTGGTCGTGCAGCAGGGTGGCCAGGGCGAGGACCGGGAAGCCGGCCAGCGGCAGCAGCAGGGTGGTGACGGCCTGGCGGCGGACGGTGGCGTCGGTGACGGTGAAGAGGGCGAGCAGCGCCGCCAGTCCTCCCGTGATCGACGCGGTGAGCGAGAAACCGGCCAGCTCCGCGACGGTCACCGCGAGCGCGATGCCGAGCACGGCGCGCAGACCGGTCCTGAGCCGGAGGAGCCCCGGGTCCGGAGCCACGAAAATCCTCTTCACGGCGGTCGGCCGCCCCCTCGTCTTGCCGGTCGCCCGCCGTGCGCCCTGCCCCGGGGGTGGTGGGGCGCGCACGACATGACGAAGGCGCCGCGGTCCGGGCGGCCTCGTCGCCGTCCCGGCGCTGCGGCGCCGAAGTTGTCTGATGGACCAAGAGAAACACCGACCGGGCTCATGGCTCAAATCGCCCTCGGGGGACTGTGCCATTGGCCTGGTCCTCGCGCGTCGAACTGGCCCGGTGGTGGGCCGACGGACCAGGTCGGACGGGACCGGCCGGGGCCACCGGGGCCTTGCGCAGGAGGGCGGCGAGCACGGTGTGGCCGCGCCGCTCGGCGTGCTCCAGGGCGGTGGTGCCGTACGCGTCGGCGAGACCGGGGTCGGCGCCCGCGGCGAGCAGCAGCGCGACGACCTTCTGGTGGGCGGGGCCGCCGTCGCCGAGGATGACCGCCTCCAGGAGCGCGGTCCAGCCGAGGTCGTTGACGTGGTCGACGTCGACCGGGGTGTCCCGCAGGACGGCCCGGACGTACGGCGCGTGGCCGCGTTCGGCGGCGGGGATGAGGCTGGTGCCGCCGAAGCGGTCGGTCAGCCGGAAGTCGGGGGCGGGGTCGGCGGCCAGCAGCACCCGCAGCATGGCGACGCTGCCGGTGGCGCCGGTGGCCAGCCAGGGGCTGTCGTGCCGGGCGTCCCGCGCGTTGGCGCCGGCGCCGGCGGCGACGAGCGCGCGGGCGGCCTCGACGTGGTCGCCGAGCACGGCGAGCAGCAGCGGGGAGCGCAGCTCCTCGTCGCGGGTCTCGGTCCGGGCGCCGTCGGCGAGTGCGGCGCGGACGCCCGCGGCGTCGCCCCGGCGGGCGGCGGCGAGGAGCCGGTGGTGGGGTGCGGCGGTCACAGCGGTCACGGCGGTCTCCTCCGGATCGTCGGCGGGCGCGGGAGGTCGTACGGGGGCGGGGAGGCTGTACGGGGGGGCGCGCGGGCGCGCCGGACCGGGGCCGTGCGGCGGACGGAGCGCACGGCCCCGGGGCGCGGGCCGACGGCGTCCGGTCGGGCGTGACCGGACGCCGTCGGGCGGGCGGGCCCTGGGCGCCTACTCGGCGAGGGCGTCCACGCCGGCCTGGGCGAACTTCTGGTCGAGGTCGCCGGAGGGGGCGCCCGCGACGCCGATGCCGGCGATGGGGGCGTTCTTCGCGGTGACGGGGGCGCCGCCGCCGAGGAAGAGGGTGCCGGGGATGTCCTTCAGGTTCGGGGCCTGCTCCAGGCGCTTGACCAGCTCGGTGGTCGGCGCGTTCCAGGAGACGGCCGTGTACGCCTTCTTCTCGGCGGACTCGTAGGACTGCGGGCCGGCGCCGTCGCCGCGCAGGGTGACGAGGGTGTTGCCGTTGCGGTCGACGACGGCGACGGAGACGCGCTGGTTCTCCTTCTCGGCGGCGTCCAGGGCGGCCCGGGCGGCCTTGGTGGCGGCGTCGATCGTCAGGTGGGTGCTGGTGGTGGTGTTCTTGTTCTTCGCGTCGGCCTTGACCACCGCGGCCGGGGCGGCGGCCGGGGTCGCGGCGTTCGCCGAGACCGCGCCGAAGGCGCCGGCGCCCAGGGCGACCAGGGCCGCGCCGCCGGTCAGGACACGGGCACGCTTCGAGATCTGCTTCATGGTCGGACACTCCTCGCGAAGAACGGGACGGGACGGGACGGGGGGGCGGGATCGGCCGGCGGTCACCGGGATCCGGGAGGCCGGGAGGCCGTTCTCGCCGTCCCGCTCCGACATCCATCCTGGGTGCGGGGAGGGGCCCGTACGGTCGGCCCGGCGGCTGCCCGTGCGGCTCCGCCCGGCGGACCGGGGGGTCGACCGATCGGACGACCCCGGAGCGGTCCGGAGGCGGTACGCGGGGGGGGACGAGGAGGAGGGGCCCCGGGAGTACGCGGAGGGGAACACCCCGGGGTGCGCGGAGGGGGAGCGTCCCGGGGTGCGCGGAGGGGCGTGCCCCTCGGCGGCGGCCGGTCCCCCGCTCGGTACAGTCGGCTCCGTTCCGGACAGTCGGGACCGTTCCGGCGGATCGTCCCGCCGGGCGACACGACGCGCCGGGACGGCTCCGCCCCGGCGGGCACGGGGAGGCCGGCACGCCATGGCGGTGGACGAACTCGACACCCGCATCCTGCGGCTCCTGATCGAACAGCCGCGCACCAGCGTGCGGGAGTACGCGCGGATCCTGGGCGTCGCCCGGGGCACCGTACAGGCACGCATCGACCGGCTCGAACGCGACGGGGTCATCACGGCCACCGGACCGGTCCTCTCTCCCGCCGCGCTCGGGCATCCGGTGCTGGCCTTCGTGCACGTGGAGGTCACCCAGGGCCACCTCGACGAGGTGGGCGACGCGCTCGCCTCCGTCCCGGAGATCGTCGAGGCCTTCTCCATCACCGGCGGGGGCGACCTGCTGACCCGGGTGGTGGCCCGGGACGCGGGCCACCTGGAGGACGTCATCCAGCGGCTGATCCGGCTGCCGGGGGTGGTCAGGACCCGCACCGAGATCGCGCTGCGCGAGCGGGTCGCGCACCGGATGCTGCCGTTGGTGGAGTCGATGGGGCGGAGCGGGGGCCCGGGGCGGCGGCAGTAGCGGGGCCGGGACGGCGGCGGTCGCCGGGCGGGCGCCGCCCGGGACCGTAAATCCGGGTGCGGGGGCCGGGGGCGGCGTGGCAGGGTACGGGCGGCCTGTCCCCCGCGCATCGGAGCCGTACCGTGGCGATACCCTCCCGTCTCCTCCCCCTCCTCGCCGAATTCGACTTCGCCCGGCAGCGGCTGACGGACCGTCTGTCCGGGCCGGTGGTGAACAGCGGCAACGGCACGGACGTGCCGGTGGGGCCGATGACCGACGCCGAGTACCTGTGGGAGCCCGCGCCCGGCTGCTGGTCGGTGCGGCGGTGGGCGGACGGGCCGGGCCCGGCGGGCGAGTTCCTGACCGGTGCCGGCGAGTGGGGCCGGGAGACCGCCTCGTACCCGCACCCCGTGCCGCCGCCGTTCACCACCCTCGCCTGGCGGCTGACCCATCTGAGCGAGCTGCTGGAGCTCCGCGCCGACCACACGAACGGCACCCGTTCCCTGACCCGCGACGACTACCGCGCGGCCGGTGACGCGGCCGGCGCGATCGCCGCCTTCGACCGGGCCGCCGGGGCGTGGCGCGCGGCGCTGCTCTCCGCCGACGACGAGGCCCTGGACCGGGTGGGGCACTGCACCTATCCGCACGGGGGCGACGCCGAGGAACCGTTCCTGGAGGTCGTGTGGTGGGTCAACCAGGAACTCCTGCACCACGGCGCCGAGATCGCGCTCCTGCGGGACCTGTACCGGATCCTCGCCGTCTGACGGCCGGACCGCCCCGGGGGGGACGGCGGTCGGGCGAGGCCGCCGGCCCTCAGGCGGTGGTGCGGGCGAGGACGAGGGCCACGTCGTCCTGGGCGGGGCCCACGAGGAGCCGGGCCAGGACGCCGTCGCACACCTCCTCCAGGGGGCCGTCGGCCCGGCCGAGGGCGAGGCCCAGCTGGCGCATCCCCTCGTCGAGGTCGCGGTCCCGGGCCTCGATCAGCCCGTCCGTGTAGAGCACGAGCAGACCGCCGGGCGGCAGGAGGAGCTCCTCCGTGCCGAAGGCGTGCGCACCCGTGCCGAGCGGGGTGCCGGGCGGGCTCCGGAGGAAGGAGACCTCCCCGCCGGGCGTGACGACGGCGGGCGGCAGATGGCCGGCGCGGGCGATCGTCCAGCTCTCGGTGGCCGGGGAGTGCACGGCGTACAGACAGGTCGCCATCGTGTCCTCGCCGAGGTCGGCGACGACCGCGTCGAGGGAGCGCAGCATCTCGGCGGGCGGGATGTCGTGGCGGGCCAGGGTCCGCACGGCGGTGCGGAGCTGGCCCATGACGGCCGCCGCGTGGATGCCGTGGCCCATCACGTCGCCGATGACGAGCCCGGTCCGGCCGCCGGGCAGGGCGATCACGTCGAACCAGTCGCCGCCGACGTCGTGCGCGCTGGCCGGGAGGTAGCGGCCGGTGAGTTCGAGGCCGGTGACGGCGGGCAGCTCGCTGTTGGTGAGGCTGCGCTGGAGGGCAAGGGCGGCGGCGCGCTGGGTGGTGTAGAGCCGGGCGTTGTCGATGTTGAGCGCGGCCCGGGCGACGACCTCGTCGATGAGCACCGCGTCCTGGTCGTCGAAGGGCTCGCGGGTCCTGAGCCGGGTGACGGTGACGGCGCCGAGGACCTGGCCGCGGGCGACGAGCGGCACGGTGCGGGCGGAGCCGAAGCGGGTCGACAGGTAGTCGCGCAGCGACTCGGCGGCCTTGCCCGGGAAGAGGACCGGGATGTCGGCGTCGCCGAGGAAGGTGGGCCGGCCGTCGAGGACCAGCCGCTCGTACGCGGAGCCGGCGGGCAGCTGGAAGGTCTGGCCGGGGCCCAGCAGCGGGCTGGGCGGCACCGGCTCGGGGAAGACGGCGGCGATGCGGCGCAGCACGCCCCGGGAGGAGGCGGCCGGGTCGTCGGGTTCGAGGACGGCCTCCAGCATCTGCACGTCGGCGGAGTCGCAGAGCTGCGGCACGAGGAAGCGGACCACCTCCTCCGCGGTCTGCCGCAGGTCGAGGGTGGTGCCGATGCGCGCGCCCGCCTCGGCGAGGAGCGCGAAGCGGTGCCGGGCCCGCTCGACCTCGATGTGCGCCTCCTGGCTCTCGGTGATGTCGACGAGGGAGGCGATGATCCCGAGGGGACGGCCCCCGGACCGCCCGGCGGCGGGGTCGGCGGAGCCGTCGAGGGGGCCGTCGGAGGGGGCGGTCCCGGGGAAGGCGCCGGTGCCGGGGCGGGCCCCCCGGTCGATCAGGGGGGCGTAGGAGCAGGACCAGATGTGGTCGCGGTCGGGGTCGGCGGGGGTGCGGCCGACCCGGCGGGCGTCGACGACGGGCTCGCGGGTGGCGAGGACCTGCCGCATCAGGTGCTCCAGGGCGACGGCGTTGACCCCGGGCACGACCTCGGTGAGGCGCCGGCCGACGTGCTCGGCGGCGGTGACGCCGTTCATCCGCGCCAGGGCGTCGTTGACCCGCAGGAAGCGCAGGTCGGGGCCGAGGAGGGCGAGCCCTATGGGCGACTGGGTGAAGAGGCTCTCCATCGCCGCGAGGTTCTCCCGCATCCGCAGGACCTCGGAGGTCTCGACGGCGATGAGCATGGCGCCGGGCCGCCCCGTGGGGTCGGCGGCGGGCACGATCCACATCTCCATGGGGACCGTGTGTCCGTCGCGGTGGCGGACCGGGAGGGTGCCCACCATCGTCTCGCCCGCCTGGACCCGGCGGGTGAGCCGTTCGGCGAGCTCGCGGTTGGCGTCGGGCACGAGGAGCGGGGAGGCGGGGACGCCGAGGACGTGCTCGGGGCGGTGGCCCAGGAGGTCCTGCGCGGCGAGCGACCACTCGACGATGCGGCCCTCGGCATCCTCGCGCCACAGGGCGATCGGGAGCAGTTCCCGGAGCACGCCCGCGTCCCCGACGGCCGCCCGCGGCGGCTGCGGAACCCTGCTCGGTGACGACTGATGAGCGTCCACGCATCGACCTACGCATCGGCCTGGCCCCGGAGGGCAATCCCTGTCGAATCACCCTAGCCGAGGTGCCGTCGGGGGGCTTGCGGTGCGCGGCCGATCGGCTGCGCACCGGTGGGGCGGGGAGGCGGTGGGGCGGGGGGAGTGGACATAGGGGCCGGGGGCCGTTTTCCCGACGCGGAAGGCTCAGAAGGAGAAGACGGCGCCCGTGCGGGCTCCCAGTTCGCAGCTGTTGCCGTACTCGCGGGCGAAGGAGACCGGACGGCCGCGCCAGACGCCTTCGGCGCGGACCTCGACGGGGTCGTAGAGGAGGACGCAGGCGATGTCGGAGTCGCGGTCGACGCGCCCCTGGGAGGCGTGCAGGTCGGCGCAGGCCGCCTCGGCGCGGGGGTGGCCGCCGCCCGCCGGGTCGCAGCGGAGGATGACGGTCCGCGAGGCGGGCGCGGCCGGGGCGGCGCCTTCGGGGGTCGGGGCGGTGGTGGCGGGAGCGGGGCCGGTGACGGTCAGGCGGAGGGTGGTGGCGGGGGCGCCGCCCGTGGTGGGGGCGGGGCCCGCGGTGGGAGCGGCGAGGAGGAGGGCGGACAGGAGGGCGGCGGGGAGGTGCGTGATCATGTCCGGTCAACGAGCCGTGCGCCCCGGCGGTCACTGGGAAAGGCGTTGGCCCAGGGTTCGGGGCGGTGGCAAGGACTCGCCAGCCTCCACCCCCGCGCCGGCGGCGTGAAGCCGCCGCACCGGGGGCTCCGGGCGGGGCCGGGACCAGTGACCCGGGGGCCGATTCCGGCGGGGTGGCGGACGGTCCGGTGGGCGCTGCGCGCAGGTTCCCGGGGATTCCCCGAAGGGCCCGGACCGGGCCTTCCACGGCCCGTCCCGCCTGGTCCTGAGACCCCGTGACGCGCACGCCGCGTGACGGCCGCCGCAGGGGAGAGCGAATCCCGGATCCCGGATCCGAGTGCCGGCTCCGGATTCCGGAGGCGGATCCCGGAGCCGGGAACGATCTCCACCCCTCCCCCGTTATACCCCCCACGGGTATAAAGAGGAGGAGCGCATGACCACGACCAGCACCCGCCGCCTGCCGGCACTCACCCCCGACCAGGCCCAGGGGCGGGCCCGCGAACTGCTCGGGGACATCGTCGAACGGCACGGCTCGGCGGGCGAGATGGTGTCCACGATGGCCAACTCGCCGGCGATGATCGAGGGTTACCTGAGCCTGTCGCGCGCGATGAAGCGGGTGAAGATCCCGCGCGCGCTGAGCGAGAAGCTGTCGCTCGCGGTGCAGGAGTGGATCGGCTGCGGCACCTGCCGCGAGGCGCACGAGGCGGCCGGCCGGGCGGCCGGGCTGAGCGGGTCCGACATCGCCCTGGCCCGCCAGGGCACTTCCACCGATCCTCGCGAGGCCGCCCTCATCGCCCTCGCGCTCAAGGTGCTCGCCGAGCCCTCCGCGCTCGGTGACGCGGACGTCGCCGAGGTGCGGGCGCACGGCTGGAGCGACCGGGTCGTCGCCGAGGTGGTCGGGGTGGTCAGCCTCAACCTGCTGACCGGCGCCTTCAACCTCCTCGCCGGCATCCAGCCGGACGCCGGGGAGGAGAGCGAGGAGGGGAGCTAGTACTCCGGTGCGGGGCGGTGTACGTCCGGCGCGAGAGCGGTCGGGAAGGCCGGGGCCGGCATGGCCGGGGTGATGTGCCGGTGCCGGCCGGTCCTCGTCCACGACTGCGGAGAGGCGTCGCTCGAGGAGCGGGCCGACCGTGGTGAGAGGGGGGAGCGACTACGCGGCCGAATACACTTCGCAGACCGGTCACGTCTGTCGGCCGGACGACAAGGAACCCGTCACGCCTCCGGGCGAGATGGCGAAGCCCTTCGCCGAGCAGGGCCGCCCGAAGAACGGTGGTCGCGCGGAGATGCAGTGCCTGAGCAAGGCGTTCGCGCGCGAGGGCACGGGCGGGCGCCCGGGGGGGGAACATGACCACGGCGCACGTCAGCGACACCGAGAAGGGCGACCGCGGTTCCCCGGCCGGTCCGCGCAAGGGGTGCCGTCGCGTACTGGACGCCTTGGAGGTGATCTGCTGATGCGCGGGGAGTCGGCGGGCTTCACCTCCGGGTTGTGTCCGGAGACGGTCACCGCCCTGCGGCTGGCCGGCTGGACGCCCGAGCGGCGGCTCGATGTGACCCCCGAGATCCGGTCCCTGGAGACACAGGGGTACGTCCCGAGTGCGGTGGCGACCTCCTTCCTCGAGGAGTTCCGGGGTCTGAAGGTCGGTCCGGCCCGTGAGGACGGCCCCAACTTCATCAACGGGGAGCCGTTCTTCGTCGACCCGGTCGGCGCCGGAAGCAGGCACCGGGACGAGTCCCTGGAGATCGGCTCCGTCCTGGGCGGCTCGTGGTTCCCCCTCGGCTGGTGGCTCAGCTACTCGCACGTGTTCATGCGCCAGGACGGAGCTGTGGTCGCGTACGCGGACGGCCTGATCTGGGACCTCCGCAGTACGCCCGGCGAGGCGCTGGACCTCATGGTGAGTGCGAATCGCCCACTGGTCTGCCTTCACGCCTCCCACGGGATGAGACCGTGGCCCAGGTGAGGCTCCCGATTCCGTCGGGGTGAGCGGGGTGATGCCGAGCGGGAACGGCTGCGGCCGTCGGTCAAGCGTCTGAAGCGGCACCGGGCCGTCGCCACTCGCCACGACAAGCGCGGCCGCGTCCGCCTCGGCACCGCTACAGCGGCGGCCCCGGCCGTCCGGCTACGGACTCGTTCGACCGGACAGGTCCCAGGAGGCTGCGGGGGCGGGCAGTTCCTTCTCCAGGAGGGCGAAGGACTTCGCGGGACCGCCCGGCTGGGGCTTGCCGTCCTTGCGGCCGACGAGCCGGTAGCCGGCCCGCAGGTAGTAGTCGGTGAGCTTCGGGTTGGAGGCGAGGCAGTCCAGGCGTACCCGGGTCCGGCCGGTCCCGGCCACCCGGGCCTCGGCGGCGGCCAGCAGCAGTCGGCCCGTGCCGGGGGCGGCGGCGCGGTCCACCATGAGCCGGTGGACGTAGCCGGCGACGGGCGGTTGCGGCCCCCAGGCCGCCTCGTCGTCCCACCACAGTTCCCAGGCGCCGACGACCCGTCCGCCGCCCTCCGCGAGCCAGACCTCGCCGTGCTCCATGATCCGCCGGAAGTGGTCCTCGCCCAGTTCCCCGGGCCGCCACTGGCCGGTGACGCCCCGGGCCAGCATCCAGCGGGCCGCGTCGTCGCGGAGGCGTACGAGGGTGGCGAGGTCGGCTTCGCCGGCCGGGCGGTGCTGGAGGGGGGCGGTCACGCGGCCGATCCTCGCACACCGTCCCCGGAGGCCCCCGGGGCGGTGAAGGAGACGGCGGCGGCCGGGGCGGTGACCTCGGCGTCGGAGCCGAGGGCGTAGGCGGCCACCCGGGAGACCACGGCCGCCGGGACGGCGTCCGCGACGCCGGGGACGGCCGGGCAGTCCTGGGTGGCGTGGGCGTCGAAGGGCACGACGACCCGGTAGCCGCGCTCCAGGGCCGTCCGGGCGGTGGCCTGGACGCACATCTCCGACATCACCCCGCAGACGGCGACGGCCCGGGTGCCGTGTCCGGCGAGCAGGTCGCCGAGGCCGGTCTCCCGGAAGCCGTCGTCGTACGGCTTGCGGACGACGGCCTCGGCGGGCCCGGGGACGACGGGGTGGTGCAACTCCCAGCCGGGGGTGTGGGGTTCGTCCTCGGCGCCGGGCGGCCCGTCGTTCTGGAGGTGGACGACGAGCGCGCCGGCGGCGCGGGCGCGGGCGAGCAGTCCGGCCGTGCGGTCGACGAGCCGGGCGGCGTCGGGCACGGCGCCGTCGCCGGTGACGAAGGCGGACTGGACGTCGACGACGATGAGGGTGTCCACGGGCGGGAGCGTCTGCGCGGTCATCCGGTCATCATCACGTGCCCGCCCCGGCCGCTCCACGGAGTTTCCCCCCAGCAGCACCGGCGGAACGGTGGAACCGACGGCGCACGTGGCGGCGTGCGGCACCACGAAGGCGAGGGCGGGGAGCGAGGGCGGGGAGCGGGGGGCAGGCGTCCAGGCACTGGCGGGCCCGGCCCCGCACGGCGGTGCGGTGCGATGCGGCGGTCGAGGGTCCGGCCTCGACCGGGGCGGAGGAGGGGGCGGTGGGCCGGCCGCGCGGAGCCGCCGTTCCCTCCTCCGCGAGGGGCGGCGGCCGTATCGGGGGCCTCAGACGGGGTGCTCCGCGCGGGCGCGGGGACCGGCCGGCAGGGGCGGTGCGGGCGGCGGCGCCAGGAGGGGCCGGGGGCGGAGCAGCTCGTCGAGGCCGGTGAGCCGGACCAGGCGGAGGATCCACGGCTGGTCGCAGACGAGCTGCCAGTGCGCCCCGCGCCCGCGGGCGCTGCGGGCGCAGTGGGCGAGCAGGCCGAGGCCGGTGGCGTCGCAGAAGCCGAGCGGGCGGATGTCGACGGCGAGGGCGGCGGCCTCGCGGACGAGGGCGTCGAGTTCGGGCCGCAGGTGGCGGACCAGGACGAGGTCCAGTTCGCCGCGGAGGACGGCGACGGTCAGTCCGCCGGCCGTGCGGACGGTGAGGTGCGGGTCGTGGCGGGGGATCAGCTGCATCGGACGCTCCACAGGGATGGGTCCAAGTGTCAGGTCGAGCGTGGCCGGAGGAGATGCGGAAGGGACGTTTCGCCTCCCCCTCAGTCACCTGATCCAGTGAAGGGGCGCCCGTGGGTTTGTCGGACAGGCGTACGCCGGTCCGCCCCCCCCTTCCGGGGAGGTCCGCCCTCTCCCGAGATGTTCGCCCCCTCCCGAGATGTTCGTCATCTCCTGAGATGTTCGTCCTTTCCCGAGAGGTTCATACCCTCCCGGGAGGTCCGCCCCTCCCCTGAGAACGGGGGCGGACCGGCGTACGGGCTCAGGACGCGGCCGGGGCCCCGAACCACCGCTCCAGGCGGGCGCGCAGCTCCGCCGGGTCGTCGCCGACCCAGACGACGTGCCCGTCCGGGCGCAGCAGCGCCGCCGGCACCCCGGCCAGCGGGTCCCCCGCGCCGGCGTCCGCCCCGTCCTCCGTCCCGGCGTCCGCCGCTCCGTCCGCCCCGACGACGCGGTCCACCCGGTCCTCCCAGCCCTCCGCCGCGAGCGTGCCGGTGCGGTCGAGCAGGAGGCCGCGGCCGGTGCGCGCCGCCTCGTACAGTCGTCCCTCCTTCAGCGGGACGTCCCTCAGCCGCCGGCCGACCAGGGGGTGTTCCCCCTCCCCGCCGCAGGCGTAGCGGACGTCGACCGCGGTGATCTTCCCGATGAGGTGCCGGTTGACCTCCTCGAAGTCCATCAGTTCGGCGACCAGCCGGCGCACGGCCCGTGCCCCGGGCTCCTCGGACATCAGCTCCATCTGCGCGCGGGTGTTGTCGAGCACGGCGGCGGCGACCGGGTGGCGCTCGGAGTGGTACGTGTCGAGCAGCCCCTCCGGGGCCTGCCCGCGCACCTCGGCGGCCAGCTTCCAGCCGAGGTTGAAGGCGTCCTGCACCCCGAGGTTGAGCCCCTGGCCGCCGGTCGGCGGGTGGACGTGGGCGGCGTCGCCGGCGAGCAGCACCCGGCCCGCGCGGTACCGCTCGGCCTGCCGGGTGCCGTCGCCGAAGCGGGCCAGCCGGCGGGCCTCGTGGACTCCGAAGTCGTTGCCGCCGACCGCGAGCAGACGCTCCCTCAGCTCGGCGAGGGTCGGCGCGGACCGGTCGCCGGAGAGTCCGGCGGCGGGCACGACCACCCGGAAGAAGCCGTCCCCGAGCGGCATCGCGCCGAACCGCAGCTGTGTCCTGCGGACCTCGGTCATCACCGCGACCACCTCCTCCCACGGGATCCCGATCCGCACCTCCGCGATCAGCGTCTCGTGCCGGGCGGGCAGGCCGGGGAAGCCGATCCCGGCCAGGGCGCGGACGGTGCTGCGGCCGCCGTCGCAGCCGACCAGCCAGCGGGCGCGCAGCCGGGTGCCGTCGGCGAACTCCGCCGTCACGCCCTCCGCGTCCTGGGCCAGGCCGGTCAGCTCGTGGCCGTGCCGGATCTCGACGCCGGTCTCCCGGGCGTGCTCGGCGAGGAGTTCCTCGGTGACGGTCTGCGGGATGCCGAGGACGTAGGAGTGGGCGGTGTCCAGCCCCTCGGGCCAGGCGGGGCCGAGGCCGGCGAAGAAGCCGCCGACCCGGTACTGCTGCCCGCGGGCGAGGAAGCGGTCGAGGAGGCCGCGCTGGTCCATCACCTCGATGCTGCGGACGTGCAGTCCGAGGGCGCGGCTGTAGCCGCTCGGCCCGGCCTCCTTCTCCAGGAGGAGCGGGCGCGCGCCGCCCAGGCGCAGTTCGGAGGCGAGCATCAGCCCGGTCGGTCCGCCGCCGATCACGAGGACGTCGGCGTCGAGACCGGCATCGGGACCGGCATCGAGGTCGGCGTCGGGACGAGGTGCGGGGGACGGGGCGCCGGGCTCCGGAGCGGCATCGGCGTCGAAAGCGGTGTCGGACATGGTGTTTCCCCCATCGGTCGTGCGGTGAGGCCGCCGATTCTGCGCCCTTCGGGGGGCCTTGCCGCAAGGCCCCCCGTGCGCTATACGTTGAAGAGGGCGAGGAACCGGTGGTTCCCCGCCCTCGCCGTTTCCCCCGCTTCCCGCCCCCGCGCCTCGTCGCGCTGCTCCGTCCGGGGGAGGCCGCCCGGTGTCAGGTGCGCAGCTCCCGCGCCTCGAACCGGCCCTCGCCGAGGACCAGGACGAAGGAGAGCTGTTGCCCCTCGGAGAGGGCGCGGACGCCGCCCTCGACGTCCTCGGCCCGGAAGAAGACGGGTTCCTCCGATCCGACGGGCAGCACGAACCCGTAGCCGGCGCGGCGGTTGAAGGACTTCACGAATCCGGTGGTGCGGTTGTCCACGGCGACCTCCTTCGCTCCGGGCGCTCACGGCGCCCCACCGGAGGTGTACCCCGTACGGCCCGGCTCCGCATCCGGGCCGCGACCCCTGCCGCACCGGGCCGCGCCCCTTCCGTACCGGGCCGGATCGCGGTGCCGGAACGGACCGCCGTACCGGGTCAGAAGACGGAGAGGCCGGTGATGGTGGTGAAGCGGTCGAGGGCGGCGACCCCGGCGACCGAGTTGCCCCGCGCGTCGAGACCGGGGCTCCACACGCACAGGGTGCAGCGGCCGGGCACGACGGCGATGATCGCGCCGCCGACGCCGCTCTTCCCGGGGAGTCCCACCCGGTAGGCGAAGTCCCCGGCGGCGTCGTAGGTGCCGCAGGTGAGCATGACGGCGTTGATCTGCTTGGCCTGGCTGCGGGTGAGGAGCCGGCTGCCGTCGGCGCGGATGCCGTGCCGGGCGAGGAAGCCGGTGGCGACGGCGAGGTCCGCGCAGGACGCCTCGATCGAGCACTGCCGGAAGTACTCGCGCAGCAGGGTGGGGACGGGGGTGGCGATGTTGCCGTACGAGGCCATGAAGTGGGCGAGGGCCGCGTTGCGGTCGCCGTGCTCGCCCTCGGAGGCGGCGACGTCCCGGTCGAAGTCGAGGTCGTCGTTGCCGCTCTCGGCGCGCAGGAGGTCCCGCAGGCTGCCGGAGGCGTCGCCGGTCATCCGGTGCAGCCGGTCGGTGACGACGAGCGCGCCCGCGTTGATGAACGGGTTGCGGGGGATGCCCTGCTCGTACTCCAGCTGCACGAGCGAGTTGAAGGGGTTGCCGGAGGGCTCGCGGCCCACGTGGTCCCAGAGCGCGTCGCCCTCCTTGGCGAGGGCGAGCGCCAGGGTGAAGACCTTGGTGACGGACTGGGTGGAGAAGGGCCGCTGCCACTCCCCCACCCCGTACACGCTGCCGTCCAGCTCCGCCACGGCCATGCCGAAGAGGCCGGGGTCCCCGGCGGCGAGCGCCGGGATGTAGTCGGCGGGGCGGCCGCGGTCGGCGAGGCCCCCGATCTCCTCGAAGACACGTTCGAGCACGGGCAGGAAGGACTGCATCATGATCACATGATGCAGCCGGTCCGACCCGGTGTCCTCGGCGGCGGGAACCGGACGACGGAACGCGCGGCTCCGCCGCCCCGCGCCCGGGGGCGGAGCGCCCCGGGGCGGAGCGCGCGGGCCCGGCCGCACATCCGGGCCCGTGCGTCCCGGGGAGGTCAGCCCGCGACGCGGGCCATCCATTCCTCCACCTCGGCGGAGGTGCGGGGCAGGCCGGCCGACAGGTTCTCGTGGCCCGTCTCCGTGACCAGCAGGTCGTCCTCGATCCGGACGCCGATGCCGCGCCACTCCGCGGGCACCGTCAGGTCGTCGGGCTGGAAGTAGAGGCCGGGCTCGACGGTGAGGACCATGCCCGGCACCAGGACCCCGTCGACGTACTCCTCGTTCCGCGCGGAGGCGCAGTCGTGCACGTCGAGACCCAGCATGTGGCCGGTTCCCGCCATGGTGAAGCGCCGCTGGAGGCCCAGCTCGTACGCGCGGTCCACCGGTCCCTCGATGAAGCCCCACTCGACCAGCTTCGCCGCCAGGTGCCGCTGGGCCGCCTCGTGGAAGGCGCGGTAGGGGGCGCCGGGCTTCACCGCGTCGAAGCCGGCCTGCTGCGCCTCGTACACGGCGTCGTACACCTGCCGCTGGACGGGGGTGAAGGTGCCGCTGATGGGGAGGGTGCGGGTGACGTCGGCGGTGTAGAGGGAGTGGGTCTCCACGCCGGCGTCGAAGAGCAGCAGCTCGCCGGGGCGGACCGGGCCGTCGTTGGAGGTCCAGTGCATGATCGTGGCGTGCTCGCCGGCGGCGCAGATGGAGCCGTAGCCGACCGAGTTGCCCTCCAGGCGGGCGCGGCGGAAGAAGGTGCCCTCGATCCACCGCTCGGAGGTGGCGACGGCGGTGGAGAGGTCGCCGATGGCGTCGGTGAAGCCGCGGACGGTGGAGTCGACGGCCTTGCGGAGCTCGCCGATCTCCCACGCGTCCTTGACGAGGCGCAGCTCGCTGAGGGCGTCCTCCAGCTCGGTGTCCCGCTCCTCGTCGGTGGTGACGGCCGCCTCCAGGGCGGGGTCGACGCCGCGGACGATCCGGGTGGGCACGTCCGCGCCGGCGGCCAGCCGGCCGGGGAGTTCGCGGACGTCGCGACAGGCCAGTCCGAGGACCCGCTCGGCCTCGGCGAGGGAGAGCCGGCGGCCCATCCACAGCTCGGCGGTGTAGCCGATCCAGAAGGTGTCGTCGTCGCGGCCGTCGCGGGGCAGGACGTAGCCGTACGCGTCGTGGCCGCCGTCCTCGCGCGGTTCCAGGACGAGGGCGCAGTCGCGGGCCTGGTCGCCGGTCATGTGGACGTAGGCGGAGTGCGGACGGAAGGGGTACGTGTCGTCGTTCGACCGCACCTTGAGGTTGCCGGACGGGACCACCAGGCGCTCGCCGGGGAAGCGCGCGGAGAGCGCGGCGCGCCGGGCGGCGGCGTACGGCGCCTGCTCGGCCTGCTCCAGGTCGTGCCGTTCGGTGTCGGCCCAGCCGGTCCGCATCAGCGCGGAGAGTTCCTCGGAAACGCCGCCGTACAGACCGTTCTTGCGACCCTTCGCCACGTCGTGCTCCTTCGTCGAGAGTCCCTGCGGGAGAACCGCCGGTCGTCGGCGGCCCACGGACCGTAGCCCGCTCCCGGGGCGCGTGGGGGCACGGGAGTGCCAGTGGCACGGATCGGACACCGGGGCGTCCGGCGGCGCCCAGAATGGGAGCATGGCGAACGCGAAACTGGGTGAGGCCCTGCGGCTCCTGGGCCTCGGCGCGACGGCGGCGCGGGTCTACCGCGCCCTCCTGGAGCGGGCCCCGGCGCCGCTGGCCGAGATCGGCGCGGCGGTCGGGCTCGACGGGCCTGCGCTGGTGGCGGCGTACGGCGAGCTGGTCGACGCCGGGCTCGCGAGCCCGGCGGCCGACGGGGGCGCGACGGTGGCGCCGGTGCCGCCCGCGGCGGGCCTGGAGATCCTGGGCCGGCACCGGGCGGCGGAGCTGGACGAGTCGCGGATCACGGTGGGCGGCGCCTTCGAGGCGTTCCGGCGGCAGCGGCTGGCCGCGTACGGCGACGACCTGGTGGAGGTGGTGACCGGGGAGGCGATCGGGCCGCGGATGCGGCAGGCGTGGGCGAGCGCCCGGCAGCAGATCCGGCAGCTGGACTCGCCGCCGTACTTCAAGGTCCCCGGCGCCACCGACGACGCGCTCGCGACCCTCGCCCGGGGCGTCACCCAGCGGGTCGTCTACTCGCGGGCCTCGCTGGAGCAGCCGGGCCACCTGGAGCGGTCGATCGAGCCGGTGGTCGCGGCGGGCGAGCAGGCCCGGGTGCTGCCGTCGGTGCCGGTGAAGCTGGTGATCATCGACGACGCGTACGCGCTGGTCTCCCTGTCGATCCGGGAGGCCGACGTGTTCACCACGATGCTGGTGGTGCAGCCGTGCGGACTGCTGTCGGCGCTGGTGGCGCTCTTCGAGCAGTCCTGGCGGGACGCGCTGCCCCTCCACGGCCGCACCGCCCTCCCGGGCGGGCTGGCGCCGGCCGACCGGCGGCTGCTGTGGCTGCTCGCCGGGGGTGCGGCCGACGAGGTGATCGCCCGGGAGATCGGCGTCAGCCGCCGCACCCTCTTCCGCCGCGTCCAGGTGCTGATGGCCCGGACGGGCGCGTCCAACCGCTTCCAGCTGGCGCTCCAGGCCCAGCGGCACGGCTGGCTCTGAACGGCAGGACCTGAGCGGCCGCCCCTGAGCGGCCGCCCCTGACCGATCGCCCCTGGGCCATCACCCCCGAACGATCGGCTCCGAGCGGCCGGCTCCGGCCCCGTCGGGTCAGGAGCCCAGGTGCTCGCGCAGGAAGCTGTACATGAGCGCCTTGTTGCGGGCGGCCTGCGCGTTGTCGGTGGCGCCCGCGTGCCCGCCGCCGGTGTTCTCGTGGAAGAGCACCCGGTGGCCCTGCTCCCGCAGCCGCGCCGCCGCCTTGCGGGCGTGCCCGGGGTGCACCCGGTCGTCGCGGGTGGAGGTGGTGAGCAGCACCGGCGGGTAGGCCGCCGCGGGGTCGAGCCGGTGGTACGGGGAGAGGTCGAGCAGGTGCGGCAGGTCGGCCTCGTCGTCGGGGTCGCCGTACTCGGCGATCCAGGAGGCGCCGGCGAGCAGCTTGTGGAAGCGGACCATGTCGAGCAGCGGCACCTGGCAGACGATCGCGCCGAACAGCTCGGGGTAGCGGGTGAGCATGGCGCCCATGAGGAGGCCGCCGTTGCTGCCGCCCGCGGCGCCCAGCTGCGGCGGGGTGGTGATGCCGCGGGCGACGAGGTCCCGGGCGACGGCCGCGAAGTCCTCGAAGGCCCGGTGCCGGTGGGCGCCGAGCGCGGCCTGGTGCCAGCCGGGGCCGTATTCGCCGCCGCCGCGGATGTTGGCGAGGACGTACGTGCCGCCGGTCTCCAGCCAGCCCCGGCCGGTGAGGGCCGCGTACGCCGGGGTGAGGGAGACCTCGAAGCCGCCGTAGCCGTAGAGGAGGGTGGGGCCGGGGCCGGCGGAGCGGTCGGGGCCGATGACGAAGTACGGGACGCGGGTGCCGTCGTCGGAGACCGCGAACGCCTGCTCGACGGTGAGGCCGGTGGTGTCGAAGCGGGCCGGGGCCTGGCGGAGGATCTCGCTGTCGCCGCCGATGGTGCCGCGGGTGAGCGTGGACGGCTGGAGGAAGCCGGAGACGTCGAGGAAGTACTCGTCGGAGACGTCCGGGTCGGTGTCGGTGACGCCGACCGCCGACAGCGGGGGGACGTCGGCGAGCGGGGCGCGCGACCAGCCGCCGTCCTCGCCGGGGGTGAGCACCTCGATGCGGGTGCTGACGTCCCGCATGACCTCCAGGATCAGGTGGTGCCGGGTCCAGGAGTGGCCGGCGAGCGCGGTCCGCTCGTCGGGGGTGAAGAGCGGCTCGGCGGTGCGGTCCCCGGCGAGGAAGGCGTCGAGGTCGAAGGCGAGGAGGGAGCCGGCCCGGTGGCCGAGCCACTCCGACTTGAGGGTGACGACCAGGTGCCGGCGGTGGGCGTAGACCTCGGCGTCCTCCGGGACGTCGATGCGGACGAGGGTGTCGTCGGCGGTGAGGAGGTGGGTCTCGCTGCGGAAGAAGTCGAGGGAGCGGCCGACGAAGTCGCGCTCGTGGCCGGGGGTGGAGTCGTGCCAGGCCCAGGCGGAGACATCGCCGGCCTCGCCCTCGAAGACGGTGACGGCCTCGGCGAGCGGGGTGCCGCGCCGCCAGCGGCGGACCGTGCGCGGGTAGCCGGAGTCGGTGAGCGAGCCGGGGCCGTGGTCGGTGCCGACGAAGACGGTGTCGGCGTCGATCCAGCCGATGCTGGTCTTGGCCTCGGGCACGGTGAAGCCGTCCGCGACGAAGGCGCGGGCGGCGAGGTCGAACTCGCGGACGACGACGGCGTCGCCGCCGTCGCGGGAGAGGCTGACCAGGGCGCGGTCGTGGCCGGGCCGCAGCACCCGGGCCCCGGCCCACGCCCACTTCTCGTCCTCGGCCGCGGCGAGCGCGTCCACGTCGAGCAGGGTCTCCCACTCGGGCGCGTCCTTGCGGTACTGCTCCAGGGTGGTGCGGCGCCACACGCCCCGTACGTGCTCGGCGTCCTGCCAGAAGTTGTAGAGGTACGGGCCGCGGCGGGTGGTGTAGGGGATGCGGTCGACGGCGTCGAGCACCTCGCGCAGGCGCTCGGCGAACGCGTCGAAGCCGGGGTCCGAGGCGAGCGCGGCCTCCGTCTCCGCGTTCCGCTCGGCCACCCAGGCGAGGGCGGCCTCGCTGTCGACGTCTTCCAGCCACAGGTACGGGTCGTCATGGTTCACGCGGGCCATTGTCCCCCGGTCCGGGCCGGTGGCGGGGGTCAGTCGGCGACCAGTTTGTGGACCACCTTCCCGCTCTGGTCGACGGCGAGGTAGCCGGTGGCCGAGTAGTCGTTGGTGCGGTAGACGAGGAGGGTGGGGCGGTTCTCGTTGAAGGACCAGCGGTTGACGATCATGTACCGGTTGAAGGGTTCCTCGACCTTGAGCTCGCGGTCGGCGCGCTTCGCCAGGGCGGGCAGGTCGTCCCAGGGCATGCGGGTGGGGTCGAACGGCTGCTGGTCGGGCTGGGAGGAGCTGATGGTGCCGCCGATGCCCTGGCGGCTGACCTCGCCGTCCCGGTACTGGTAGCGGTCGTAGGTCCTGGCGCCCTCCTTCGTGGGGATCTCGGCGATGGCGTAGTCGTCGTAGACGTAGATCGCCTTCACGGTGGGGGTGCCGGTGGCCTCCGCGAAGGCGGCGACGGCGGTGCGGATCCCGGCGGGGGTGAGGAGGGAGTCGGGCGCGGCCGCTTTGGACGGCGCGGCGGAGGACGGGGCTCCGGTGGTGTCCCCCGTGGTGCCGCCGGTGCCGCCTCCGGGGGTCCGGGGGGCGGTGGTGGTGCCCTTCGCGTCCGGGGTCCCGCCGTCGCCGCCGAGGGGCAGGAGCTGCTGGAGGGCGAGCGCGAGGAGTCCGGCGGAGACGACGAGGGCGCCGGCCACCGTGGCGATCCGGCGGCGACGGTCGGGGGTCCGGCCCGCCGCGACGGTCGGCGGCCCGGGCACCTGGTGGGCGGGGTGGGGGTGGGGGTACGGCGGCGGGACGGAGCCGTACGGGGGCGGGGTCGGCGGGCCGAAACCTGCGGGGACGGCGTCGGCGGGGACGGCGGCCGCCGCCTCGGCCGCGGCGAGGAGCCGGTCGAGCTCCGCGCCGTCCGGGCGCAGGGCCGGGTCGCGGACGAGGAGCCGGAGGAGGACGGGTCCGAGGGCGCCGGAGCGGACCGGTGGCGGGATCGGGTCGTCCAGGACGGCGACGACGGTGGCGAGGCTGGTGGCGCGGCGCAGCGGGTGGTGGCCCTCGGTCGCCACGTACAGGAGCATGCCGAGGGACCACAGGTCGGAGGCCGGGTTGCCCTCCTCGCCGCGCACCCGCTCGGGGGCGATGAACTCGGCCGAGCCGATGAGGTCGCCGGAGGCGGTGAGCCGGGAGGTGGCCTCGTCGAAGACGGCGATGCCGAAGTCGGTGAGGACGGCGCCGCCTTCGGCGCGCAGCAGGACGTTGGCGGGCTTGACGTCGCGGTGCTGGATGCCGGAGGCGTGGGCGGCGCGCAGCGCGCCGAGGACCTGCCGGCCGAGGACGATCGCCTCGGGGACGGAGAGGGGGCCCGCGGCGAGCCGGTCGGCGACGGAGCTTCCCTCGACCAGCTCCATGACGATCCACGGCGCCGATCCGTCGGCCGGCTCCACGATGTGGTGGACCGTCACGACGTGCGGGTGGGTCAGCCGGGCGAGGGCACGGGCCTCGCGGACGGCCCGCTCCCGCAGCTGGGCGGTGAGGCCGGGGTTCGCCTCCTCGACGGCGGGGTCCGGCGGGCGGACCTCCTTGAGGGCGACGTCCCGGTCGAGGGCGATGTCGCGGGCCCGCCACACGGTGCCCATGCCGCCGCTGCCGAGCCGGGAGACCAGCCGGAACCGTCCGTCGACGAGGGGTCTGCCGTCGTCGTCATTCGTGCTCATGAGCGATCATCGTAGGGGTCCCCGGTGACAGCCGGGGTCCGGGCGGGCGGACCGCCCGGACCGGCGGGGTCAGGGCTTCATCTCGTACGCGCCGGAGAGGGCCTCGACGCGGGCCCAGACGCGGGCGGTGCGGGCCTCGTCGACGACGGGGCGGCGGACCGCGCCGAGCGCCCAGGCCTGCTGCGCCTCGGTGGCCGAGTCCTTGCCGTGGAGTTCGACGGCGTGGCCGGAGAAGTCCCGGACGAGGACGGCGAAGAGCTCGTCGAGGACGTCGTCGTCGAGGCCGGTGAGGGCGGCCTGCTCCAGGACGAGCTGGGCGTGGACGACGAGCGCGAAGAGCTGGCCGACGGCGAGGAGCAGGTCGAGGTCGCGGCTCTGGGCCTCGTCGGGGGCGGCGGTGCGGACGAAGTCGCAGAGGGCGTCGGCCTGTTCGCGGAAACGGGCGACGTTGGGGAGCCGGTCGTACGCGTCGAAGGCGGGCCGCCAGTCGTGGAAGCGGACGGAGCCGAGGCCGCGGGCGGGGCCCTGGCGGAAGAGGAAGGCGTCGTCGGCGGCGTCGAGGCGGGTGGGGACGGGCTCGTAGGCGGCGGGGGCGAGCAAGTGGTTGCCCATGAACTTGAGGATCAGGGCCAGGTTGACGTGGACCGTGCCCTCCAGCTTGGGCAGGCCGCGGATCTCGACGGCGGCCTGGGCGAAGTAGTTGTCCTTCTCGAAGCCCTTGGCGGCGATGACGTCCCACATGAGGTCGATGACCTTCTCGCCCTCGGTGGTCACCTTCATCTTCGTCATGGGGTTGAAGAGGAGGTAGCGGCGGTCGTCGGGCCCGGCGGTGCGGAAGTAGTCGACGGCGCGGTCGCTGAAGAGCTTCATGCCGGCCAGCCGGACGTAGGCGTCGGTGAGTTCGCGGCGCACGTGCGGGAAGGCGGTGACGGGGCGGCCGTAGAGGATGCGGTTCTGCGCGTGGGTGACGGCCTCGTACATCGCGTGCTCGCAGATGCCGATGGAGGCGGTGCAGAGGTTGAACTTGCCGACGTTGACGGTGTTGAGGGCGGCGTCGAAGGCGGCGCGGCCGGTGTGCAGGACGTCGTCGGCGGTGACCGGGTAGTCCTCCAGGCGGAACTCGCTGACGTACTTGGAGGAGTCGACGACGTTCTTGACCAGGTGGTAGGCCGGGTGGCGGCTGTCGGCGGCGAAGAAGACGTAGCCGTCGGGGCCCTCGACGTCGGTGCGGCGGCCGAAGACGGAGACGAGGCCGGCCTTGTTGCCGTTGCCGATGTAGTACTTGGAGCCGGTGGCGCGGAAGCCGCCCTCGCCGTCCGGGGTGAGCAGCATGTCGGTGGAGTAGATGTCGGCGCCGTGCGCCTTCTCGGAGAGGCCGAAGGCGAACACCTCGCCCTGGCCGAGGAGTTCGGCGGCGCGGGCGCGGGCGGCGGCGTTGTCGCTCTGCCAGACCGGGCCGAGGCCGAGGATGGTGACCTGCCAGGCGTACCAGTAGTCGAGGCCGTAGAAGCCGAGGATCTCGTTGAGGGCGGCGATGCGGGCGGTGTCCCAGCGCTTGTCGCCCGACCCTTCGCCGGCCTCGGTCGCGGGGGTGAGGAAGGTGGCGAAGAGCCCTTCCTTCGCGGCGAATTCGAGGAAGTCGCCGAGCCAGGCGCGGGTGCGGTAGTCCTCGATGATCCGGCGCTTGCCGCGCTCCTCGAACCAGTCGACGGTGGCGCGCAGCAGCCTGCGGGTCTCGGGGTCGAAGTGCGCGGGGTCATAGGTGCGGGGGTTGAACAGCAGGGCGTCGGCCATGGGGAACCACCTTGGGGCGTCGGAGGTCGGGTGGGTGGGGGGCGCTCGCGGGGCCGGGGCCTCAGAACCCGCGGAGGGTGGCGAGGACGTCGTCGAGCCAGGCGATCATCATGCGTTCGTACGCGATGCCGCCGCGCAGCACGACGTGCTGGAGCTCGCGCTCGGCGTCCGGCGGCGTGCCGTCGTCCGGCACGGGCGGGAAGTCCCGCTCCTCGCCCGCCAGGTAGTGGGCGAGGCGGTCGGTGTGGGCCCGCCGGTGCCGCTCGACCTCGCGGACGAGGCCGGCGGGGTCGTCGAAGGCGGCGCCCCGGATCTTCACGGCGAGGTCGTGCCGGACGCTCTCGGGTTCGATCGGCTCGTGCAGCCAGGAGCTGAGCGCCGCGTGCCCGAGGTCGGCGACGGAGTACTCCCGCTTGTCCGGGCGGCCCTGCTGGGGCACCTCCCGGGCACGGACCCAGCCGTCGTTCTCCATCCGCTTGAGCACGCGGTAGATCTGCTGGTGGGTGGCGGTCCAGAAGTAGCCGATGGACCGCTCGAAGCGCCGGGCCAGCTCGTAGCCGGAGCCCGGCTTCTCCAGCAGGGACACGAGGATCGCGTGTTCGAGCGCCATGCCTCCGATCTTGCTATGCAACGGGTTGCATAGCAAGGCGCGCACGGGCCGATGAGACGCGCCTCACCCGCGGGGCCGGGGCGTCCGGGTGCCGATGGCGGGCGGTCGGGTCCCGGTGACGGGCGGGCGCGGTCAGGTCCCGGCGGGCGTGAGGGTGACGACGGCGGCCACGCCGTCGACGCGGAAGGCGCCCGTCTCCCCGCCGGAGAGCAGGAGGGCGTCGTAACGGCCGAGGGCGGTCCCGGCCGTGCCGTTCGCGGTGGTGGGCACGAAGGCGTCACCGTTCGCGTCGGTGGGCGCGAGGGTGTCGGCCGTCCCGGCGGGCGACGCGTCGGTGGGGGCGGTGGCGGTGGCGGTGGCGTCACCCTTCGCGTCGGTCGTCGTGGCGGGCGACGCGTCGGTCGTCGTGGCGGTCGCCGTGCCCGCCAGGACGATCACGAGGGCCTCGGTCCCCTCCTCGGGGGCGACGGAGAACGCCTCCCGCTCCGTCCGGACCCGCGCCGTCGTGGTGGCGCGGCGCGTCATCACGTTGAAGTCGACGAGGGGACCGCCCAGCAGCCGGCACTCGGTGACGGCGTCGCCGGAGAAGGGGAAGGGCGCATAGGGCTCGGCGACGGTGTGCGGGGTCCCGTCGACGGTCAGCTCCATCCCCGGGCCCTCCACGACCGTGATGACCCGGTCCACGCCGGGGAAGGACGAGAAGGGGCCGCCGGCCGCGACGTCGGCGAGGCTCACCCGCCAGGCGAAGTCGTCCAGGCCCGCGCCGGCCGGGCCCGCGGCGACCTCCCGGGTCACCCCGCCGCCGTTCCGCCAGCTGGTCGCCGTCCGGTCCTGCGCCCTGAACAGGCGTCCTGCGGTCATGTCCTCAGCTCCTTCGCCGCGGGCGCGCACGGCTCCGGGTCCGCGGCTCCCCCGCGGACCGCCCGCCGTCGAACGATGGCACGTCCCGCGCCGGCGCCCGGAGCCGGGGGCGGGGATCACGCGGGCGCGCGTCCCGGTGCGGCGGGGAGGCGGCCCACGCGCGTGGAGCCGCTCGGGCGGAACCGTTCACGCGCAGCCGTTCACGCGGAGCCGTTTCCGCGCAGGAGGGGCAGGACCTCCTTGCGGTAGAAGTCGAAGAAGCCGCGCTGGTCGGGCCCGATCTGGCCGACGTGGACGGCGTCGAAACCGGCGTCCACGTACGCGCGCAGCTGCCGGGCGTGCTCCTCCGGGTCGGGGCCGCAGGCCACGGCGTCGGCGACGGTCTCCTCCGTGACCAGGGTGGACGCCTGCTCGAAGTGGGCCGGGGTCGGCAGGATCTGGTCGAGTTCGCCGGGCAGGTGCTCGGTCGGCCACAGCCGGTGGGCGGTGCGCACGGCCTCCTCGCGGGACTCCGCCCAGCACACCTTGGTCGCGGCGTACGCGGGCCGGCCGGCGTCGCGGGAACGGAAGCGGTCGACGAGGCCGGCGTCCGGGGCCGTGGAGACGAAGCCGTCCCCGATCCGGGAGGCGAGGTCGGCGGCCTTCGGCCCGAAGGCCGAGATGTCGATGGGCGGCGGGGAGTCCGGCAGGGTGTAGAGGCGGGCGTTCTCCACGGTGTAGTGGGGTCCGCGGTGGGTGACCTCCTCGCCGGTGAACAGCCGCCGGATGACCTCCACCGCCTCCTCCAGCATGTCCAGGCGGACGTCGGCGGGCGGCCAGGCGTCGCCCAGGATGTGCTCGTTGAGCGCCTCCCCGCTGCCGAGGCCGAGCCGGAAGCGACCGTCCAGCATGACCTGGGAGGTGGCCGCGGCCTGGGCGATCACGGCCGGGTGGATGCGCACGGTCGGGCAGGTCACGGCGGTCTCGACGGGCAGTCCGCAGCTCTGGGAGAGGGCGCCGATCACGGACCACACGAAGGGGCTCTGCCCCTGCTCGCCGTTCCACGGGTGGTAGTGGTCGGAGATCCACAGCGAGCCGAAGCCCGCGTCCTCGGCCATGCGGGCCTGTTCCACGAGGTCCGCGGGCCCGAACTCCTCACAGGACAGGAAGTAGCCGAACTCGGTCATGACGCCTCCGTCGGATCGGATCGTTGCTCTTTCTCATCGGGTCGGTGCTCTGTCTCATCGACCCGCATTCCCAGCGGGCCGGATTCTCATCGGGTCGGATTTCCGGCGGCCCGGATTCCCGGCGGGCCGGATCCTCACCGGGCCGGAGCGGTGCGGGGTTCTCCGGCGGCTTGCGGGGACGGGCGCGTGGCGGGGCCGAGCCGGAAGAGGCCGACGCAGTCGGTGAGCTCCAGGAGCCGCACCATCTGGTGGCTGGGGGCGGCGAGGGTGAGGCGGCTGCCCGTCTCCCGCAGCGCCTGCCTGGCGGCCAGCAGCAGGGTGAGGCCCGTGGAGTCGCAGAACGACGAGTTCTGGAGGTCCACGACGACGTCGGCACCGCGCGGGGCCCGGGCGACGCCGTCGAGGAGCAGGGACCTCAGCCCGGCCGCGTGCTCCAGGTCCATGTCACCGGCCACCCGCACGACGAACGTGCGCCGGGCGGGTCCGCCGGTACCGGTGCGTGCGGTCCGCTCCTCGTCGGGTGTCATGGCGCGCCTCCTCGTCTCGACGGCGACTGCCCCGCCGCCGGGCTCCCAATCCGGGGGCGGGCGGACGCGAGTACGCGGAGGAGGGCGGGGCAGCCGCCCCTTGATCCCATTCCCGCACCTTGCACGGGAGGCAGAGCCATGCGCGCCCTGACCTGGCAGGACACGCGGAACGTCCGCGTGCTGTCCGTACCCGACCCCCGGGTGGAGGAACCTACGGACATCGTGGTGAGGGTGACCTCCACCGGTGTCTGCGGTTCCGACCTCCACCTCTACACGGTGCTCGGCCCCTTCCTCGATCCCGGGGACGTCCTGGGGCACGAGGCCATGGGCATCGTGGAGGAGTCCGGCCCCGAGGTGACCGCGGTCCGCCCCGGCGACCGGGTCGTCGTCCCCTTCAACATCTCCTGCGGGCACTGCTTCATGTGCGACCGGGGGCTCCAGTCCCAGTGCGAGACCACCCAGGTCCGCGCGTACGGCATGGGCGCGGCGCTCTTCGGCTACACCAAGCTGTACGGGCAGGTGCCCGGCGGCCAGGCCGAGTACCTGCGGGTCCCGTTCGGGAACACTCTGCCGGTGAAGGTCCCCGAGGGGCCGCCCGACGAGCGTTACGTCTACCTCTCGGACGTCCTGCCGACCGCCTGGCAGGCCGTGGAGTACGCCGAGGTGCCGCCGGGCGGCTCCGTGACCGTCCTCGGTCTCGGCCCGGTCGGCCAGATGGCCGCGCGCGTCGCGCTGCACCGCGGCGCGGGCCTGGTGGTGGGGGTCGACCCGGTCGCGGCCCGGCGCGCCCGCGCCCGGGAGCGCGGTGTCCACGTCCTCGACCCGGCGGAGCACGGGAAGGACCTGGCCGGGGCGGTCCGGCGGCTGACCGACGGCCGCGGCACGGACTCGGTGATCGACGCCGTGGGCATGGAGGCCCACGGGCCGCGGCTCGCGGCGATCGCGCAGCGCGTGACGGCCGCCCTCCCCGACGCCGTGGCGCGGCCGCTGATGGAGCACGCGGGCGTCGACCGGCTCGCCGCCCTCCACGCGGCGGTCGACATCGTCCGCCGGGGCGGCACCGTCTCCGTGTCGGGCGTCTACGGCGGGGCGGTCAACCCCCTGCCCCTGCTCACGATCTTCGACAAGCAGCTCCGGATCCACATGGGACAGGCCAACGTCCGGTCCTGGGTGGACGACCTCCTGCCGCTCCTGGACGACTCCGACCCCCTCGGCGTGGAGGGCTTCGCCACCCACACGATGCCGCTGGAGGAGGCCCCCCGGGCCTATGCGATGTTCCAGGCCAAGGAGGACGGCATGATCAAGACACTCCTCAAGCCCTGAAGGCCGTCATGAACACCACCGACGGACACCGGAAGCACGCCCGGAACGAGCGGAACGAGCGAGACGAACTCGACGACCGGGACGAGCTCGACGAGCAGGACGAACTCGATGACCCGGAGGAACGGGACGAGCGGGAGGGAAAGGACGAGGAGGGGGGACGGGGCGAGAGGGACGGTCGCGGGGAACCGGGCCGGGTGTCCGCCGCCGAGGCGCTCCGCGGCGCGGTGGAGCAGCTCACCGAGCTCCTGGGCCGGGCGCCCGAGACCGTGTCGGCGCTGACGCCCACGGAGACCGGCTGGACGGCCCGGATCGAGTTCGTCGAGGTCGAGCGGGTTCCGGAGACCACCAGTGTCCTGGCGAGTTACGAGGTTGCGCTCGGCCATGACGGGCACTTGCTGGGCTACGAGCGCGGCAAGCGCTACACGCGGGCTCAGATCGACGACAAGGACGGCGGCTGAGCATGCCGCTCCCTCGGAACCCAAGGAGGGAAACGTATCCGTAGTACAGCAGGGCGGCGCGACGCCCGGACAGAGCGGCACCACCGGCACCCTCTACGACGTCCTGGGCCTGATCCTGGACCGCGGTCTCGTCATCGACGCGTTCATCCGGGTGTCCCTCGTGGGCATCGAGATCGCGAAGGTCGACGTCCGCGTGGTCGTGGCGAGCGTCGACACCTACCTCCGCTTCGCGGAGGCGTGCAACCGCCTCGACCTGGAGAGCGGCAAGAAGGCCCCGGCCCAGCTCACCGACGTCATGGAGAAGACGACCGAGGGCGGGGCGAAGGGCAAGACCAAGGGCGCCCTGACCGGGGCGGTGGAAGCCTTCACGGACTCCCTCACCGGCCGGGACGACGAACGGGAGGAAGAGCGGGCGGCGAGGAAGAAGGAAGAAGAAGAGTCCGAGGAGCGGGAAGGACGGTCCCGGCGCGGCCGCGGCACGCGGCGGTCCTCCGCACGGCGGTCCTCCGAGGAGGAGGATGAGGAGTGATGGCTCTCTATGTGTACGCGATCACGGGAGCGTCGCACCCGCTCCGCCTCGACGGCCTGACCGGCGTGGGCGACGGCCGGACGCCCCTGCGGCCGGTCCGTGAGGGCGAGCTCCGCGCCGTCGTCAGCGAGGCGCCGGAGGAGATCGGCCTCACGCGCCCCGACCTGGAGGCCCACCGGACCGTGCAGGAACGGCTGTGGGACGACGGCACCACGCTGCCGCTGGGCTTCGGCTTCGTCGCCCAGGACGAGGACGCCGTCCGCGCCGTCCTCGCCGAGAGCGCCGAGCAGTTCGCCGCGCGCCTCGACGAGCTCGCCGGCCGGGCGGAGTTCAGCGTGAAGGGGATCCAGGAGGAGGAGACCGCCCTGCGGGAGGTCGTGGACGAGGTGGAGGAGGTGCGCCGGCTCAACGAGGTCACCCGCGACGGCGGCGGGACCTACGACGACCGGCTGGAACTCGGCAGGCTGCTCCTCGGTGAGGTGCAGGCGCGCCAGGTCGGGCTCGCCGAGGCCGTCCTCGCCGCCCTGCGGCCCCACGCGCGTGCGGAACGCCTCTCGGAACCGTCGCAGGAGTACTTCCTGAGCGCCTCGTTCCTGGTGGACCGGGAGCGGGCCGAGGACTTCGTCCGGGCCGCCGAGGAGGCGGCCGGGGACCTGTCCGACGGGGTCGAGATCCGCGTCCGGGGGCCCCTGCCCCCGTACAGCTTCGTCTGACGCGTCCGGCGCGTCGGATGCGTCCGGCGCGGCCGGTCCGTCCGGCGTCCACGCCACGACCGTCGACGACACGACGAGAAGAAAGGCGGGTGGGAGACGGTGGGACTGGTGACGGAGATCCTGGCCCTGCCCGCGGCCCCGCTCCGGGGCACCCTGTGGGTGCTCGACAAGGTCGTCCGGGCCGCCGAGCAGGAGTACTACGACCCCGGGCCCGTCCAGGAGGCGCTCGTCGCCCTCGAACGGGACCGGGAGGCGGGCCGCGTCGACGACGCCGAGTTCGAGCGGCGCGAAGCACCGCTGCTGCGGCGCCTGGAGGAGATCCGGGCGTACCGGCTCGGCGGCGCCGGACCGCCGCCCGGCGCGTAGCGGAACGGGAGAGGAGAAGCGGAGGAACATCATGGACAGCGCCAAGATCGGCACCGCCCTGGTCGGTGGATACGTCCTGGGGCGCACGAAGAAGGCCAAGCTGGCGCTCGGCCTGGCGATGGCCCTGGCCGGGTCCCGGGTGAAGCCCGGGCAGCTGGGGAAGACCCTCGCGCACTCGCCGTTCCTGAACAGCGTGAACGAGCAGGTCCGCGGAGAGCTCATGACGGCGGGGAAAGCCGCGGCCACGACGGTGCTCAACGCCCGGGCCGGCCGCCTGGCGGACACCCTGCACGACCGGACCGAGGAACTGCGCGGGGAGAAGCAGGACGAGGCCGAGGAGAAGGACGAGCACGAGGAGAAGGACGGGAAGGACGAGCGGAACGGGGCCGGGGGCGGGAACGGCGGTTCCCCGTCCCGGCGGAGCCGGTCCTCCTCCGGCCGCGGCGCTCCGGCGGGCGCGGCGAAGAAGACCGGGAGGCAGGACGATGGCTGAGACGAAGGGCGCGCCACGGAGGACGAAGGGCCGCTCGGGCGGTTCCTCCGGCGGCTCCAAGGCGCAGAAGGTGCTGGACCGGAACCCGGGCGCCCACCGCCTGGCGGAGGAGTTCGAGTCGTACCTCCAGGCACGCCTGGAGAAGGTGCTCACCGGCGTGGGACACCGCGTCGGCGACGTGGCGGAGCGGGTGGCCGAGGGCCGCGTCGGCCCCGGCACCGTGCTGCACGGCGCCAAGCGGGCGGTCCTGGACAAGGTCGTGCCCGGCGGCGGGTCGGACGGTTCGGATGGGTCGAACGAGCCGGACGGGTCGGACGGCTCGTCGGGCGAACCCCGCTCGTCGGCGTCGAACGCGGGCGGCAAGAGCCTGACGATCGTCGAGGACGTCGACGTCGGGGTCCCGGTCGAGGAGGCGTACGACCAGTGGACCCAGTTCCAGGAGTTCGGCCGCTTCGCCAAGGGGGTGGTCTCCGTCGACCAGGAGGACGACACGACCACCCACTGGCGGGTGAAGGTCGCCCGGTCGAGCCGGGCGTGGACGGGGACCATCACCGAGCAGATCCCCGACGAGCGCATCGCCTGGTCCTCCGAGGGCGCCAAGGGCACCACCCGCGGAGTGGTCACCTTCCACCCCCTGGGCGAGAACCTGACCAAGGTCCTGCTGGTCATGGAGTACCACCCGAAGGGGCTCGTCGAGAAGACGGGCGCCCTCGTCCGGGCCCAGGGCCGCCGCGCCCGGCTCGACCTCAAGGCGTTCCGCACCTTCGTCATGATGCGGGGCGAGGCTTCCGGTGGCTGGCGCGGCGAGATCCGTGACGGCGAGGTCGTCGCCGGGCCCGAGGAGGACGGGGAGGACGAGGAGTACGAGGGTGAGGAGTACGAGGACGAGGACGAGGGCGCGTACGAGGACGAGGAGGAGGACCAGGAACAGGAGGAGGACCGGGACCGGGAGGAACCGGAGGACGCGTACGAGGAGGACGAGGAAGCCGACGACGAGGAAGCCGACGACACGGAGGCGGACGACGAGCCCCGCACCCGCCGGAGCCGTGGACGCTGACGTCGGCACCGATACCGACACCGAGACCGACGCCGACACACAGGGAGCGAGGTCGAACACGCCGTGACCGCATCGGACCCCATCGGCCCCTCGGGCGCGCACCCCCTCTCCCCCTACGGGCAGACGCAGGGCGCGAACCTCGCCGACATCCTGGAAAGGGTGCTCGACAAGGGCATCGTCATCGTCGGGGACATCAGGATCAACCTGCTCGACATCGAGCTGCTGACCATCAGGCTCCGGCTCCTCGTCGCCTCGGTCGACAAGGCCCGGGAGATAGGGATCGACTGGTGGGAGCACGATCCGGCCCTGTCCTCGCGGGCCGAGCCCCCGCGGGACCTGGAGCGGGAGAACCGGCGCCTGCGGGCCGAGATCCAGGAGCTCCGGGCGAAGCCCGGCTCCCGCGCCGCGCTGACCGAGGACCCGGCCCCGCGCCGCCGGCGCCGGGAGGCCACCGCCCCCCGGCGCCGGACCCGGGACGAGGACAAGGGCGAGGACGAGGACAAGGACGAGGGCAGGCGGAGGTGAGGCCACATGACCACGGAGCACGCAGAGCACACGGAACTCCCGGAGGACCCGGAACGCGCGGAGCGCACGGGACGCGCGCGGGACACGGAGTTCAGCTACGCCTACGCCGTCGTGCGCCCGGCCGCCGGACTGGACGGGGACGCCCTGCGGGAGGTCGAGGGCGTGGCGTCGGGGCCGGTCCGGCTGGTCGGCGCGGGAGGGGTGGCGGCCGCGGTCGGTTCCGTACCGGGGAGGGAGTTCTCCGAGGCGGCCCTCCGGCACCACCTGGAGGACCTGGAGTGGCTGGAGGAGGTGGCGCGGGCGCACCACGGGGTGGTGGAGTTCCTCGCCGCGCGGACGACCGTCCTCCCCCTCCGGCTGGCCACGGTGTACGTGGACGACGAACGGGTCCGCGAGGTGCTGCGCGGGGGCGCGGGGACGTTCGCCCGTCTCCTTGACCGGTTCGCCGGGCACGTGGAGTGGGGGGTGAAGGTCTACGCCGGACTCCCCCGCGACCTCGCCGACCCGGACGCCTCCGGCCCCTCCGGGACCGGCCCCGACGCCGATGCCGGTCCCGGCCGCTCGTACCTGCGCATGCGGCGCCGGGAGCGCGAGGACCGGGAGGCCGTCCGGTCCGCGGCGGCCGAGGCGGCGCGCAGGATCGAGGAGGCGGCGGACGGAATCGCCGTGGAGCTGGCGCGGCACCGGCCGCAGCAGGGCGAACTGGCCACCGGGAGCGGGGAGAACGTCGCCAACGACTCCTACCTCGTGCCCGGCGGCCGGTCCGAGGAGTTCCGCGACCGCGTCCGGCGGGCGACCCGCGGCCTGCCGGGGGTGCGGGTCGAGATCACCGGGCCGTGGGCGCCCTACTCCTTCGCGGTCCTCACGGGACCGGAGGCGCCCGGAGGGACGGCCCGCCCGTGACGGGCCGCGGCGAGGAGGCGCTCCCCCGGCGGCAGGTCGCCCTCATCGACCTCCTGGACCGGCTGCTGAGCGGCGGCGCCGTCCTGACCGGCGACCTGGTCCTGTCGATCGCCGACGTCGACCTGGTGCGGATCTCCCTGCGCGCCGTCGTCGTCGCCGTCCGGGAGGACGCCCGCTGGTCCTTCGGCCCGCCGCTGGCGGAGGCCGTGCGCCGCGGGGAGGAGCCGTACGATGACCGGCCGCCCGGCTGACGTCCCCGCCGGCAGCCCCGCCGACCGGCTGGGCGAGGTCGCCGACGCGGCGCGGCGCGCCCGCGCCCTGCTGCCTCCGCGACCGGAACTCACCGAGCGGCCGGAAGAAGCGGACCCGCCGGCGGGCGACGGCGGCCGGGCGCGGGTGCCCGCGCGGCGGCTCCGGGCGGACCCGGACACCGTGGAGCGGGACCTCGTGGCCCTGGTGCTCACCGTCGTCGAACTGCTGCGGCAGTTGATGGAGCGCCAGGCCCTGCACCGCGCGGACCGGGGCGACCTCACCGAGGAGCAGGAGGAGCGGCTCGGGCTGACCCTGATGCTCCTCCACGACCGGATGACCGAGCTCTGCGAGCACTACGGCCTGGCCCTGGAGGACCTCAACATCGACCTCGGGCCGCTGGGCCCCCTCCTGCCGCCCTGACCTCCCCGGGCCCGGGCCCCGGCCCCGTCCCCCGTCCCGGGCCCGGCCCCCGACCTCTCGGCGAGGCTTCAGAGGGCGCCGACGATGTCCTCGACCCGCGCCTTGGCGTCGCCGAAGAGCATCGAGGTGTTCTCGCGGAAGAACAGCGGGTTCTGGACACCCGCGTATCCGGAGGCCATCGAGCGCTTGAAGACGATCACCTTGCCCGCCTCCCAGACCGTGAGGACGGGCATGCCGGCGAGGGGGCTGCTGGGGTCCTCGGCGCCCGCCGGGTTGACGGTGTCGTTGGCGCCGATGACGAGGACGACGTCGGTGTCGGCGAAGTCGTCGTTGATCTCGTCCATTTCGAGGACGATGTCGTACGGGACCTTGGCCTCGGCCAGCAGGACGTTCATGTGGCCGGGCAGCCGGCCCGCCACCGGGTGGATGCCGAAGCGGACGTCGACGCCCTTCGCCCGCAGCTTGGAGGTGAGCTCGGCGACCGGGTACTGCGCCTGGGCGACGGCCATGCCGTAGCCGGGGGTGATGACCACGGACCGGGCGGAACCGAGGAGTTCGGCCGCGCTCTCGGCGGTGATCTCCGTGTGCTCGCCGTAGTCGACGTCCGCGCCGGCCGGGGCCTCGATGCCGAAGCCGCCGGCGATGACCGAGAAGAAGGAGCGGTTCATCGCCTTGCACATGATGTACGACAGGTAGGCGCCGGAGGAGCCGACGAGGGCTCCGGTGATGATCAGCAGGTCGTTGCCGAGGAGGAAGCCGGAGGCGGCGGCCGCCCAGCCGGAGTAGCTGTTCAGCATGGAGACGACGACCGGCATGTCGCCGCCGCCGATCGAGGCCACCAGGTGCCAGCCGAGCGCGAGGGCGAGGACCGTCACGGTGATCAGCAGCCACAGCTCCGGCGTGATCACGAACCACACCGTCAGGGCGACGAAGAGGCCCAGGGCGCCGAGGTTCAGGGCGTTCTTGCCCGGGAGCATCAGCGGCTTGGAGTCGATCCTCGCGGAGAGCTTGAGGTACGCCACGACGGAGCCGGTGAAGGTGACGGCGCCGATGAACAGGCCGATGAACACCTCGGCGTGGTGGATCCCGAGGGTGCCGAGCGCGTCCAGGGCGCGGGCCTCGTGGCCGGCCGGGTCGTGCTCGACGTTCAGGAAGCCGTTCCAGCTGACCAGGACGGCGGCCAGACCGACGAACGAGTGCAGCAGCGCGATGAGTTCGGGCATGCCCGTCATCTCGACGCCCCGGGCCCGCTGGAGGCCGATCAGCGCGCCGACCAGCATCGCGACGGCCATCAGGCCGAGGCCGGCGGAGCTGACGTCGCCGTCGACCGCGAGGACGACGGTGGCGACGAGGGCGACGCCCATGCCGAGCATGCCGAAGGCGTTGCCGAGGCGGGCGGTCTCGTGCTTGGAGAGTCCGGCCAGCGCGAGGATGAACAGCAGCGCGGCGACGAGGTAGGCCGCCTGTGCGGCGATGGTCGCAGTCATGTCAGCTCCGGTTGAACATGGCGAGCATGCGACGCGTCACCGCGAAGCCGCCGAAGACGTTGATGGAGGCCAGCAGGATCGCCACGGACGACAGCACCGTGACCGCCGTGCTCGCGTGGCCGATCTGGAGGAGCGCGCCGACGACGATGATCCCGGAGATCGCGTTGGTCACCGACATCAGCGGCGTGTGCAGGGCGTGGTGGACGTGCCCGATGACGTAGTAGCCGATCACGATCGCGAGGACGAAGACGGTCACGTGGGGCAGCAGCGCGGCCGGGGCGAACGCGGCGGCGAGGAACAGCGCCAGCGCGCCCAGGGCGACGGAGGTGAACCTCGCCCGTGCCGTCATCGGCGCCTTCTTCGGCGCGGGCTCCGCCGCGGGCGCCGCGGCCGCGGGGGCCGGGGCGGCGGAGACCTGGACCGGCGGGGGCGGCCAGGCCGACTCGCCCGCGCGGACGACGGTGATGGAGCGCTGGACCGGGTCGTCCCAGTCCAGGACCAGCAGGCCGTCCTTCCCCGGCGTCATCAGCTTCAGCAGGTTCACCAGGTTCGTGCCGTACAGCTGCGACGCCTGCGCGGGCAGCCGACCCGCCAGGTCGGTGTACCCGATGATCGTCACGCCGTTGGCGGTGACGGTCCGCTCGCCCTTCACCGTGCCCTCGACGTTGCCGCCGTTGGCGGCCGCCATGTCCACGATGACCGAGCCCGGCTTCATGGAGGCGACCATCTCCGCCGTGATCAGCCGGGGCGCGGGACGCCCCGGGATCAGCGCGGTCGTGACCACGATGTCGACGTCGCGGCACTGCGCCGCGTACAGCTCCGCCTCGCGGGCCTTGTAGTCGTCGCCCATCTCCTTGGCGTAACCCGTCTTCGAGACCTCCACCTCGGGGGACTCGATCGACAGGTACTCGCCGCCCAGCGACCGCACCTGGTCGGCGACCTCGGGGCGCGGGTCGGTGGCGCGGACCACCGCGCCCAGCGAACCGGCCGTGCCGATCGCCGCCAGGCCCGCCACGCCGGCGCCCGCGATCAGCACCTTCGCCGGCGGGACCTTGCCCGCCGCCGTCACCTGGCCCGTGAAGAACCGGCCGAACTCGTGCGCCGCCTCCACCACCGCCCGGTACCCCGCGATGTTCGCCATCGACGACAGCACGTCCATCGACTGCGCCCGGCTGATCCGCGGCACCGCGTCCATCGACAGCGCCGTGAAGGGGCGCCGTCCCAGCTCCTCCACCATCGCCGGGTCGAAGGCGGGCGCGAACAGCGCGATCACCGTCGCCTCCGGCCGCACCCGGTCCAGCTGCTCCGGCGCGGGAGCGTTCACCCCGAGCACCACGTCCGCCGCCGCCGCGTCCCCGACGGTCGCACCGACCTCCTCGTAGGCGGGGTCGGGGAAACCGGCCGCGGCGCCCGCGCCGGAGTCGACCACGACCTCGTACCCCAGCTTGCGGATCTGTTCGATCGTGGCGGGTGTGGCCGATACGCGACTCTCACCCGCCCGCGCTTCCTTGAGGACTCCGACAATCACGCGTGTTCTCCGTTCGCTGCGTTGGCCGTCGACGACGTGTGCCCGGCTCGATCGGGAGTGCGCCCGCCACCATGCGGAGCACGCCGCTCAGCTTGGCGGCCGGAAGCTCCCCTTGAACAGCGTCCGCCGATGAGGCGCACACAACATCGACGGGGACCCGTCACCCGTGCCTCGCACCGCCTCGCACGCCCACTCGGTCCCACGACCGCATTCAAGCGGAACGCGCGCCGGATCCCCGCACGGCTCACGCGGAACGGAGAACACCACCGGACCGGCCCCCGCCGGAGCCGGGGCGGCGGCCCCCGTCACCCCAGGAACGACAGCCGCACCTGGCGGTCCGGGTTGTCCTTGTTGGTGTCGACCAGGCAGACCGACTGCCAGGTGCCCAGGGCGAGGCGGCCCGCGACGACGGGGAGGGTGGCGTGGGGCGGGAGGAAGGCGGGGAGGACGTGGTCGCGGCCGTGGCCGGGGGTGCCGTGGCGGTGCTGCCAGCGGTCGTCGGCGGGGAGCAGGTGGTGGAGGGTGGTCAGGAGGTCGTCGTCGCTGCCCGCGCCGGTCTCCAGGACGGCCAGGCCGGCGGTGGCGTGGGGGACGAAGAGGTTGAGGAGGCCGTCGCGGCCGGGGGCGATCTCGGTGAGGAAGTCCTCGCAGGCGCGGGTCAGGTCGGTGACCGTCTCGCGGGTGCCGGTGGTGAGGTCGATGACGCGGGTGGTGAAGGAGGATGACATGGAGTCATCCTGCCGTCCGGGGCTCGGGATCGCGCGTCCACGCTCCGAGACGCCGTTGACCGTGTCGGCGGCGGGTCGCTACGTTCGCGCCATGTTGCGTACAGCCCTGCTCACCACGCGCGGTCACATCGACCTGCTGCGGGTGGCCTCCGCCACCTGTTCCCGCGGCTGCTGACGCCTTTCCCGCCCCGGCCCCTCTCCGGCCCGGTGCCCCTCTCCACGCCCTGACGCCCCGGCGCTCCGCCGTCCCGGCGTCCTGACGCCTCCGCATCGACCGTACGCGCGCACGTCCGCGCCGTCCGGCCGGCGCCGACGCGTACCCCTTTTCCGTCTCCTTCCTCCCCCGGAGTCCCGCCATGGCCGTCGGCCACGCGCCACCCCCGTCCGCCCCACCGGACATTTCCCCCGTGCCGGACGTCGAATCGCTCGTTCCGCTGCGGCGCCCCGGCCGCCGCACCGCCGTCCCCCGCTGGCTGCGGCGGACCGCCGGGCCCCTGCTGCTCCTGCTGGTGTGGCAGGTGACGAGCGCGACGGGGGTGCTCGCGCCGGAGGTGCTGGCCTCGCCCGGGACGATCGCGCGGTCCGCCGCCGGGCTGGTCGCGGACGGGACCCTGCCGACCGCCATGGGGGTCTCGCTCCGCCGGGTCGCCGCGGGGCTGCTGATCGGCGGGAGCGTCGGCACGGCGCTGGCGCTGGTGTCCGGGCTCTCCCGGCTCGGGGAGGACCTGGTCGACGCCACCGTCCAGATGCTGCGGACCGTCCCCTGGGTCGGGCTGATCCCGCTGCTGATCATCTGGCTGGGGATCGGCGAGGCGCCGAAGGTGGCGCTGATCGCGCTCGGCACCGCCTTCCACCTCTATCTGAACGTGTACGCCGGGATCCGCGGCGTCGACGCCCAACTCGTCGAGGCCGGACAGTCGCTGGGGCTCGGGCGGTGGGGGCTCGTCCGGCACGTGGTGCTGCCCGGCGCGCTCCCGGGCGCCATGACCGGACTGCGGTACGCGCTCGCCACCGCCTGGCTCGCCCTGGTCTTCGGCGAGTCCATCAACGCCGACGCCGGGATCGGCTTCCTGATGAACCAGGCCCGCGAGTTCTTCCGCACCGACGTGATCGTGGTCTGCCTCGTCGTCTACGCCTTCCTCGGCCTGCTCGCCGACGCCGTCGTCCGCACTCTCGAAAGGCTGCTGCTGCAATGGCGACCGACCTTCACCGGACAGTGACCGTCCGGGGTCTGACCCGCTCCTTCGACGGCCGGCCGGTGGTCGACGGACTCGATCTCACCCTGGAGCCGGGGCAGTTCACCGCACTCCTCGGACACAGCGGCTGCGGCAAGTCGACCCTGCTGCGGGTGCTCGCCGGGCTCGACCGCGAGATCTCCGGCACCGTGCTCGTCCCGCGCCGCCGGGCGGTCGCCTTCCAGGCGCCCCGGCTGATGCCGTGGAAGCGGGTGTGGCGCAACGTGCTCCTCGGGCTGCCGGGCCGCCCCGACCGGGCCGTCGCCGACCGGGCCCTGGAGGAGGTCGGGCTCGGTCACCGCGCGCACGTCTGGCCCAAGACCCTCTCCGGCGGCGAGGCCCAACGGGCTTCCCTCGCGAGGGCGTTGGTACGCGACCCGGACCTGCTGCTGCTCGACGAGCCGTTCGGCGCGCTCGACGCCCTGACCCGGATCAAGGCCCAGCGGCTGGTCGCCGAGCTCTGGCGGCGGCGCGGCTGCACCGTCCTCCTGGTCACCCACGACGTGGACGAGGCGCTGCTCCTGGCGGACCGGGCCCTGGTCATGCGCGACGGCGTCATCGCGTACGACACCCCGGTCGCGCTCGACCGGCCCCGCTCCCCCGCCGACCCGGGGCTCGCCGCCCTCCGCACCCGTCTCCTCGCCGAACTCGGCGTGGGGGAAGGGGGGTCCGGCACGGGGGAGGGCGGGTCCGGCGCCGGGGGCCCGGAAGCGATCGCGGTCGCGGGCGCCCCGAAGTCCTCCCCCATCCCTCCCGTCCTCACCTCCCACCCCTAGGAGCACCGCCGTGAAGTCCGTCCGCCTGCCCCTCGCCGCACTCCTCGTGCCCCTCGCCCTGCTCGCCGCCACCGCCTGCACCCCCGCCGCCGGGGCCGGGTCCGGCGGGAACACCGACGGCAAGGGCGAACTCGTCCTGAACGTCGGTGACCAGAAGGGAGGTTCCGAGGCGGTGCTGCGCGCCGCCGGGGAACTCGACGACCTGCCCTACCGGATCAAGTGGTCCACCTTCACCTCCGGACCACCCCTCCTCGAAGCCGTCAACGCCGGGGCCGTCGACGTCGGCGGCGTCGGCAACACCCCGCCGGTCTTCGCCGCCGGGGCGGGTTCGCGGATCACCGTGATCGCCGCCACCCACGGCGACTCGGCCGGTGAGGCGATCCTCGTCCCGAAGGACTCGCCGCTCCGCTCCCCCCGCGACCTCAAGGGGAGGAAGATCGCGGTGGCGCAGGGCAGTTCGGCGCACTTCCAGCTGATCGGCTCCCTGGAGAAGGCCGGGCTGACGCTGAAGGACGTCCAGGTCACGCTGTTGCAGCCGGCCGACGCGCTCGCCGCCTTCACGAGCGGCAAGGTCGACGCGTGGGCGGTGTGGGACCCGTACACCTCCCAGGTGCTGCACGCCGGCTCCGGGCGGATCCTCACCGACGGGCGCGGGGTCGTCAACGGGCTCGGCTTCCAGGTCGCCGCGCCGGCCGCGCTCGCGGACCCGGCGAAGGAGAAGGCGGTCGGCGACTTCGTCGGGCGGCTGCGGCGCGCCCAGGACTGGGTGTTCGACCACCCGGAGGAGTGGGCGAAGGTCTGGGCGAAGGAGACGGGGCTGCCGTACGAGGTGGCGCTCGCCGCGGTGAGGCGCAGCAGCGGCACCCGCATCCCGGTCGCCCTCGACGCGGCCGCGATCGCCTCCGAGCAGAAGATCGCCGACACCTTCGCCGGCCTCGGCCTGATCCCGCACCCCTTCCGGTTCGCCGACTTCGTCGACGACCGCTTCGACCAGGACCTGCCGCCGTCGACCACTCCGGCGCGCTCCTACGGAAAGGACGACTGACCATGACGGTCCACCTGCACTGGTTCCTGCCCACCGGCGGCGACGGACGCACCCTCGTCGACCGGCACGCCTACACCGACGGCGGCATCACCCGGAACCGCTCCGGGGCGGCCGCCGGGGTCCGCGCCCCCGACGTCGCGTACCTGGCGCAGATCGCCAAGGCGGCCGAGCGGCTCGGCTTCGAGGCCGTGCTGACGCCGACCGGCACGTGGTGCGAGGACGCCTGGCTGACGACGGTCGCGCTCGCGCAGCACACCGAACGGCTCAAGTTCCTGGTCGCCTTCCGGCCGGGGGTGCTCTCCCCCGTGCTCGCCGCCCAGATGGCCGCCACCTACCAGCGGATCACCCGCGGCCGGCTGCTGCTCAACGTGGTGACCGGCGGCGACTCCGCCGAGCAGCGGCGGTTCGGCGACCACCTGGACCACGACCGGCGGTACGCGCGCACCGCGGAGTTCCTGTCGGTGGTGCGGGGCGTGTGGAGCGGGCGGCCGTACGACTTCCGGGGCGAGCACTACCAGGTGGAGGGCGGACTCACCGCCCTGCCGCCGGACCCGCTGCCGGAGATCTTCTTCGGCGGCTCGTCGGCGGCGGCCGGGCCGGTCGCCGCCGAGCACGCGGACGTCTACCTCACCTGGGGCGAACCGCCGTGGCAGGTGAAGGAGAAGATCGACTGGATCCGGCGGCTCGCGGAGGAGCGCGGCCGGACGGTCCGCTTCGGCATCCGGCTGCACACCCTCTCCCGCGACACCGCCCGCGAGGCGTGGGCGACGGCGCAGCGGCTGCTCGACGACCTCGACCCCGAGACGGTCGCGGCGGCGCAGGCGGCGCTGGGCCGCAGCGAGTCCGTGGGCCAGCAGCGGATGCTCGCCCTGCACGGGGGCGGCACCCTGGACCGCGACCGGCTGGAGATCGCGCCCAACCTGTGGGCGGGCGTGGGGCTGGTGCGGGGCGGGGCGGGCACGGCGCTGGTCGGCAGCCACGCGGACGTCGCCGACCGCATCGAGGAGTACCACGACCTGGGGGTGGAGCACTTCGTGCTCTCCGGCTACCCGCACCTGGAGGAGGCGTACTGGTTCGGCGAGGGCGTGACGCCGCTGCTCGCGGAACGCGGCCTGCTGCCGGCCCCGCAGGCGTCCCCGCCGCTCGCGGGCGCGGGTGCGGGCGCGGCGGTCGTCGGGGGCGGACGCTAGCCCCCCGGGGGGGCGGCCTCCGGAAGCCCTTCCCCGGGGGCGGCCCCGCCCCCCGGCTCCCGGGAAGATCCCGGAGGCCGCCCCGGTTGGTAGAAACGTGAACGATTCTGTGGTCGAAGAGGTCGACGGGGCCGAAGAAGGCGGAGAGACCGAAGGACGCGAAGAGGACCCGGCGGCGGGACCGGCGGTCCGGCCGGTGGACGCCCTGGTCGTCGGCGCCGGGCAGGCGGGGCTCTCCGCCGCCTTCCACCTGCGGCGCGCCGGTCTGGAGCCGGACCGGGACCTCGTCGTCCTCGACCACGCGCCCCGGCCGGGCGGGGCCTGGCAGTTCCGGTGGCCCTCGCTGACCTACGGCAAGGTGCACGGGATGCACTCCCTGCCGGGCATGGAGCTGACCGGCGCCGATCCCGCGCGCCCCTCCTCCGAGGTGATCGGCGACTACTTCGCCGCGTACGAGCGGCGCTTCGGCCTCCGGGTGCACCGGCCCGTCGACGTGTCCGCCGTCCGCGAGGGCGAGGGCGGCCGGCTGCGGGTGGAGACCTCGGAGGGGGTGTACGCGCCCCGGGCGCTGGTCAACGCCACCGGCACCTGGGACCGGCCGTTCTGGCCCCGCTACCCCGGCCAGGAGACCTTCCGGGGGCGTCAGCTGCACACGGCGCAGTACCCGGGGCCCGAGGTCTTCGCGGGGCTGCGGGTGATCGTGGTGGGCGGCGGCGCGTCGGCCACCCAGCACCTGCTGGAGATCGCCGGGCACGCCGCCGCGACCACCTGGGTGACCCGCAGCGAACCGGTCTTCCGGGAGGGCACCTTCGGCGAGGCGGAGGGCCGTGCCGCCGTCGCGCTGGTCGAGGAGCGGGTGCGCCGGGGGCTGCCGCCGCGCAGCGTGGTCTCGGTGACGGGGCTCCCGCTCAACGACGCGATCCGCGCGGGGCTCGCGAACGGCGTCCTGGACCGGCAGCCGATGTTCGAACGGATCACGCCGACCGGCGTCGTCTGGGCGGACGGCCGCACGGTCGACGCGGACGTGATCCTGTGGGCGACCGGCTTCCGGGCGGCGATCGACCACCTGGCGCCGCTGCGGCTGCGGGCCCCGGGCGGCGGCATCCTGATGGAGGGGACCCGCGCCGCCCTCGACGAGCGCGTCCACCTGGTGGGTTACGGCCCCTCGGCCTCCACGATCGGCGCCAACCGGGCCGGCCGCGCCGCGGCGGCCGGGATCCGCCGCCTCCTCGGCGCCGGATCCGCCGCGGTCGCGGACCCGGCGCGCGGGGCGCCGTCGCCGGTCACGGTCTGAGCGATCCGTCCCGGGGCCGCCATCCCCCTTCCGGCGTCCGGGGCGCCGGCTCGGGCGCGTACCGCGCTCCGCCCTCCGCGCCGTACCGCAGCCCCTCCTCCAGGTAGACCCCGCTCCGGCTGAGGAGGACCTGGGTGAGGACGTCGTGGGCGAGGGCGAAATGTCGCTCGTCCGGATGGGTGGTCAGCCGGATCTCGACCCAGGCATCGTCGAAGTCCACCCCGGTCACCCGGGTGAGTCTCCTGGCCTGCCAGGAGGTGATGGGGGACCAGATCCAGCGACGTCGTCTGAGGTGCTTCATGCGCTGCCCAACGATCCAGCACCCTTCTCGATACCGCACAAATCGGTCGATATGGCCACCATGCCCCTTCCCCCTCCCTCCCCGCACACGGCGGCGCCGCCGGTCCCCTGGGACGGGGAACCGGCGGCGCCGTGGAACCGCTCGCGTCAGATGAGCCAGCCCAGGAAGTGGAAGACGCCGGCGAGCAGATCGGTGATGACGTTCATGGTGGTGCTTCTCCTCGTACAGGTGTTTCGTGGGACAGCGCGATCGCGGTCTGCAGCCCGTCGCTTGCGCACCGTAATCATCCGACGCCGTACGGGAGTTGGGCAACGAATCCCGGAACGATCACACGTTCGTGGGAACAACCGCTCCCACGTTCGCCTGTTCGTCGCGGCGGACCAGGGCGGCGTACCGGCCGTCCTGCGCCATCAGCTCCTCGTGCGTGCCGCTCTCCGCGATCCGGCCCGCGTCCAGGACGACGATCCGGTCGGCGTCGCGGACGGTGGAGAGGCGGTGGGCGATGGTGATCGTGGTGCGGCCGGCGGACAGGGCGTCGATCGCCCGCTGCACGGCGTGCTCGGTGCGGGTGTCGAGGGCGCTGGTGGCCTCGTCGAGGATGAGCACCGGCGGGTCGCGCAGGATGGTGCGGGCGATGGCGAGGCGCTGCTTCTCGCCGCCGGAGAAGCGGTGGCCGCGCTCGCCGACCAGGGTGTCGTACCCGTCGGGCAGGGACGCGATGTGGTCGTGGATCTGGGCGGCCCTGGCCGCGGCCTCGATCTCCGCCGGGGTGGCGTCGGGCTTGGCGAAGCGCAGGTTGTCCGCGACGGAGGCGTGGAAGAGGTACGTCTCCTGGGAGACGACGCCGATCGCGGCGGCGAGGGTGTCGAAGCCCAGGTCGCGGACGTCGACGCCGTCCAGGGTGACCCGGCCGCCGGTCACGTCGTACAGCCGGGGCACCAGGTGGCTGAGCGTGGACTTGCCGGAGCCGGTGGGGCCGACGACGGCGAGGCTGCCGCCCGCGGGCACGGTGAGGTCGATCCCGTCGAGGGTGGGCCGGCCCCCGCCCTCGGGGTCGTAGCGGAAGGTGACCCGCTCGAAGCCGATCTCGCCGCGGACCGGGCCGAGGCGGACGGGCTCCGCGGGCTCGGTGACGTCCACCGGGAGGTCGAGGTACTCGAAGATCCGCTGGAAGAGCGCGAGCGAGGTCTGCATCTGGACGCCGGTGGAGAGCAGGCTCACGGTCGGCCGGAAGAGGCCCTGCTGGAGCGAGACGAAGGCGACCAGGGTGCCGAGCGAGATCGCGCCGCCGCCGGCCTGCATCGCGACGCCGGCCGCCCAGTACAGCAGGGCGGGCATGGCGGCCATGACGATGCCGATGACGGACATCCGCCAGCGTCCGGCCATGGAGGAGCGCACCTCCAGGTCGACGAGGCGCTCGGACTCCCGGGAGAAGGAGGCGGTCAGCGAGTCGGCGCGGCCCATGGTGCGGCCGAGCAGGATGCCGCTGACGGAGAGGGACTCGGTGACGGTCGCCGCCATGGCGGCCATCTGCTTCTGGCGCTGGGTGGTGATCCGCTTCCGCTCGCCGCCGACCCGCCGGCTGATCCAGACGAAGACGGGGAGCAGGAGGAGCGAGAAGAGGGTGAGCCGCCAGTCGAGGGCGAGCATGGCGACCACCGTCGCGACGGCGGCGGTGAGGTTGGAGACCAGGGAGGTGGCCGTGGAGGTGACGGTCGCCTGCATGCCGCCGATGTCGTTGGCGATGCGGGACTGGACCTCGCCGGTCCTCGTCCGGGTGAAGAAGGCCAGCGACATCTGCTGGAGCCGGCCGTAGACGGCGGTGCGCAGGTCGTGCATGACGCGCTGGCCGACCGTGGTGGAGATCAGGGTCTGGAGCACGCCGAAGACGCCGGTCAGCACGGCGGTGGCGATCATGCCGAGGGCGAGCAGGGCGAGCAGCCCGGTGCGCCCCTCGGGGATCGCGGTGTCGAGGATCTCCCGGAGGAGGAACGGGGAGGCGACCGAGACCAGCGAGGCGGCGGCGACCAGGAGGCCGACCAGCGCGAGGCGGCCGCGGTAGGGACGGAAGAGGCCGAGGATGCGCCGCAGCTGGGCGGGCTCCTTCGGCTGCGCGGGATCGCGCGGCGGGGGCGTCCAGGTGGACTCGTCGTGGGGACGCATGGGCTCCTTCGCGAGGTGCGGGGCGGGGTGGGACGGGCCGGCTCTGTGGATCGGGCCGGGCTCGCGACGCCCGGCCCGATCCACAGAGCCGGCCCGGAGCGTACGGAATCGGACTGTAACTCATTCTTACCTATGTTCACAATGAGCATGGTCCTGATAATGTTCCCGCATGAACTCCCCCGCCGTGAGCACCCCCGACCCCGACGGGCTCCTCGCCGAACAGCTGCTCCGGCTCACCCGCCGGCTCCACCGCATCCAGAAGCGCCACCTGGAGCCGGTCGGCATCACCCCGGCCCAGTCCCGGCTGCTGCGCGTGGTCGCGCACTACGGCGACGCCCCGCCCCGGATGGCCGACCTCGCCGCCCGCCTGGAGGTCGTCCCGCGCGCGGTGACCAGCCTCGTCGACGGCCTGGAGGCCGCCGGGCGGGTGCGCCGGGTGCCCGATCCGGCCAACCGCCGGGTCATCCGGATCGAGCTCACCGACGAGGGCCGCGCCACGCTGCGGGAGCTGCGCAGCGCGCGCCGGGCGGCCGCAGAGGACATCCTGGCTCCATTGACCGTCGAACAGCGCGAGGTGCTCGGGGGCCTGCTGACCGCCCTGGCCGGGCCCGCCCCGGAGAGCGGCTGCTGACGCCGCCGGCGCCCGCGCCGAGGGGAGCCGTGCCATGCCGCTGCTGGAACCGAACCCGCGGTCCCTCCGTCCGGGCCGGAAGCGGACCCCGGCCCCGGACCGGGTCCCGGACCTCCAGGCGCGGGGCACCCCCCGGCGACTGCGGGAGGAGCTTGCGGCGCTGATCGGACCGGAGAAGGTGCTCTCCGGCATCTCCGACCTGGTGCGGTACGCCTCCGACGCCAGCCCCTACCGCTTCCTGCCGCAGGTGGTCGTGGTCGCCGAGGACGTCGACGACGTCTCCGCCGTGCTGTCCTACGCCCACGGCAAGGGCCGCGAGGTGGTCTTCCGGGCCGCCGGGACCAGCCTCAACGGCCAGGCGCAGGGCGAGGACATCCTCGTGGACGTCCGCCGCCACTGGGTGGGCGTGGAGGTCCTGGACGACGGCGCGCGGGCCCGCGTCCGCCCCGGCACCACCGTCGTCCGCGCCAACGCCGCCCTCGCCCCGTACGGCCGCGTCCTCGGCCCCGACCCGGCCAGCGCGGTCGCCTGCACCCTCGGCGGGGTCGTCGCCAACAACGCCTCCGGCATGACCGCCGGCACCACCCGGAACTCCTACCGGACCCTCTCCTCGCTCACCTTCGTCCTGCCGAGCGGGACCGTCGTCGACACCGCCGACCCGGAGGCCGACGCCGAGCTCGCGCGGGCCGAGCCCCGGCTGTGCGCGGGGCTCCTCGCGCTCAAGGCCGAGATCGAGGCCGACGCCGGACTCACGGCCCGCATCCGGGCCAAGTACGAGATCAAGAACACCAACGGCTACCGCCTCGACGCCTTCCTCGACGGCGCCACCCCGGTGGAGATCCTGCGCGGCCTGATGGTCGGCTCCCAGGGCACCCTCGGCTTCATCTCCGAGGTCGTCCTCGACACCCTCCCCCTCGACCGGCTGGTCTCCACCGCCCTGCTCTTCTTCCCCGGCCTGCCCGCCGCCGCCGCGGCCGTGCCCCGCTTCAACGAGGCCGGGGCGCTCGCCGTCGAGCTCATGGACGGCAACACGCTGCGGGCCTCGGTGAGCGTCCCCGGCGTCCCCGCCGACTGGGCGGAGCTGCCCCGGGACACCACGGCGCTGCTCGTCGAGTTCCGGGCCCCCGACGAGGCGGCCCTGGCCGGGTACGAGGCGGCGGCGGGCGCGGTCCTCGCCGGGCTCGACCTGGTCGCCCCGGTGCCCTCCGTCGCCAACGCCTTCACCCGCGACGCGGGCACCGTCGCCGGCTACTGGAAGGCCCGCAAGGCGTTCGTGACGGCCGTCGGCGGCTCCCGCCCCTCCGGCACGACCCTGATCACGGAGGACTTCGCGGTCCCCCCGTCCCGGCTCGCCGAGGCCTGCGCCGAACTCCTCGACCTCCAGGCCCGGCACGGCTTCGACGCGGCCGTCGCCGGCCACGCCGCCCACGGCAACCTGCACTTCCTGCTCGCCTTCGACGCCGCCGACCCCTCCGACGTGGGGCGCTACGCCGCCTTCATGGACGACTTCTGCAAGCTCACCGTCGAACGCTTCGACGGCTCCCTGAAGGCCGAGCACGCCACCGGCCGCAACATCGCCCCCTTCCTGGAGCTGGAGTGGGGGCCGAAGGCGACCGAGCTGATGTGGCGGACCAAGGAGCTCGTCGACCCCGACGGGATCCTCGCCCCCCGGATCGTCCTCGACCGCGATCCCCAGGCCCACCTGCGGGGACTGAAGACCATCCCGTCCGTGGAGCGGATCGCCGACCCGTGCATCGAGTGCGGCTTCTGCGAACCGACCTGCCCCAGCCACGACCTGACGACCACCCCGCGCCAGCGGATCGTGCTGCGCCGGGAGATGCTGCGGCAGGCCGACGGCTCCCCCGTCGAGCTGCGGCTCCTGGAGGCGTACGGCTACGACGCCGTCGACACCTGCGCGGGCGACTCCACCTGCAAGCTGGCCTGCCCCGTCGGCATCGACACCGGCGCGCTGATGAAGGACTTCCGGCACCGGCGGCACTCCCCGCGCGAGGAGCGGACCGCCGCCCTCGCCGCACGGCACTTCCGGACCGTGGAGGCGTCGGCGCGGCTCGCCGTGGGCGTCGCCGACAAGCTGGGCGACGGCTTCCTGGAGCGGGCCACCGGCCTCGCCCGCAAGGCCGTCCGGCCCGACCTCGTCCCGGAGTGGCTGCCCGAGATCCCCGGCGCGGCACCCCGGCGGCTGCCCCGCACCCACCGCCCGGCGGCCGTCGCCGTCTACTACCCGGCGTGCGTCAACCGCATCTTCGGCAATCCCGACGGGACGCCGGGCCCCTCCCTCCCGCAGGCCGTCGTCGCCGTCTCCGCGCGGGCCGGGCGGCCCGTGTGGATCCCCGACGACGTGGCCGGCACCTGCTGCGCCACCATCTGGCACTCCAAGGGGTACGCGGAGGGCAACGAGCTGATGGCCAACCGGATCGTCGAGGCCGCCTGGGGCTGGACCGCCGGCGGCCGGCTCCCGCTGGTCGTGGACGCCTCCTCGTGCACCCTCGGCATCGCGCAGGAGGTCGTGCCGTACCTCACCGAGGACAACCGCGCCCTCCACGCCGAACTGACCGTGCTGGACTCCCTGGTGTGGGCGGCCGACACGCTCCTCCCCCGCCTGGAGGCCCGCCGGAAGGAGGGCTCGGCGGTGGTGCACCCCACCTGCTCCATGCGGCACCTCGGCGACACCGGCCACCTCACCGCCGTCGCGGAGTTCTGCGCCGAGGAGGTCGTCGTGCCGGCCGACGCCGGCTGCTGCGCCTTCGCCGGCGACCGGGGCATGCTCCACCCGGAGCTGACGGCCTCGGCGACGGCCCGCGAGGCCGCCGAGGTCACCGCCCGTCCCTTCGACGCGCACCTCTCCGCCAACCGGATGTGCGAGATCGGCATGGACCGCGCCACCGGCCGTGGTTACCGGTCGGCGCTGCTCGCGCTGGAGCGGGCGACCCGCCCCTGACGGCGGGGCGGCCGGGGCGACGGCCGGAAAATCCGTTGCCTCCGGCCCGGACGGAGGGCGAACCTGGCGGGGGTCCCGGGCACCGGGGCCCCCGCCCCGGGGTCCCACGAGGGACCTCCGCCGACGCACGCCCGCGTGCCCGGCCCCACCCCCGTCCGCCCCCGAGCACCCCTGGGGACGTCATGCAGATCAGTCAACTCCCCTACGCAGACCCGGGGGTGCCCGACGTCCGCTCGGGCACCCGGTTCCTGGTCTGGCTCGGACGGATGCAGCTCGGCGGGCAGGTGCGGTCACTGCTGTGGGGACTGCTGCTCCAGTTGTCCATCGCGGGACTCCCCGTCGGCGTCGGCCTCGCCGTGCAGGCCGTCGTGGACCGCGACGGCGGCGGACTCGCGCTCGGCTGCGGGGTGGTCGCGGCGCTCGGCTGCGGCATCGCCGTCGGCGACACGATGCTGCACCGCACCGCCGTCACCAACTGGATCACCGCCGCCGCGCGGGTCCAGCAGCTCCTGGCCCGGCGGACCGCCGAGCTCGGCTCGCTGCTGACCCGGCGGGTCGCGGCCGGCGAGGTCGTCGCCGTGTCCACCGGCGACGTCGAGAAGATCGGCTGGTTCGTGGAGGCGTTCTCCCGCTTCGCCGCCGCCGTCCTCACCCTCCTGGCCGTCTGCGTCGGCCTCGTCGTGTACGAACCGGCCCTCGGCGTCGTCGTCGCCGTCGGCGTCCCCGCCCTCGCCCTCGCCGCGCTGCCGCTGCTGCCCCGGGCGACCCGCCGGGCCGACACGCAGCGCGAGAAGGCCGGCAAGGCCACCGAACTCGCCTCCGACACGGTCGCCGGACTGCGCGTGCTGCGCGGCATCGGCGGCGAGGAGCTGTTCCTCGGCCGCTACCGGGCCGCCTCCCAGGAGGTCCGCAGGGCCGCCGTGCGCAGCGCCCGCATGTGGGCGCTGATCGCCGCCGTCCAGGTGCTGCTGCCCGGCCTGCTGCTCATCGCCGTGGTGGCGTACGGGGCGGGTCTGGTGCTCGACGGGCGGATCACGGTCGGCGCGCTGGTCACCGTCTACGGCGCGGTCGCCCTCACCCATCACCCCCTGCGGAACGTGGAAGAGATCGCCATGGCGTACGCCTTCTCCCGGCCGTCCGCGAGGCGCGCGGCCCGGGTCCTGGCCCTGGCCCGGGTCACCGGACCGGCCGCGGACGCCGGCGACCGGAAGGCGTCCGGCGACCTGTACGACCCGCTGACCGGCCTCATCGCCCCCGCCGGGCTGCTCACCGCCGTGGTGTGCGGCGACCCGGACGCGGCCGGCCGGCTCGCGGACCGGCTCGGCGGGCACCCGGCCGAGCCCGGCGACGACCACGTGTCCGTGCGCCTCGGCGGGGTGCCCCTCGACGAGCTGTCGCTGGACGCGGCCAGGACCGCCGTCCTCGTCCAGGACAAGGAGCCGGTGCTGCTGTCCGGCACCCTCCGCGAACTGCTCGACGTGCCCGCGTCCGGTGCGGTCCGCCCGGAGGACGCGCTCTCCGCCGCCCAGTGCGGCGACGTCCTCGACGCGCTCGCCCAGGCGTCCGTGGACGGCGACGGCGACCCGATGCGGACCCGGATCACCGAGCGGGGCCGCTCGCTCTCCGGCGGCCAGCGCCAGCGCCTCGCCCTCGCCCGGTCCCTGGTGACCGACCCGGAGGTGCTCGTCCTCGACGAGCCGACCTCTGCGGTCGACTCGCACACCGAGTCCCGGGTGGCGGCCGGCGTCCGCAAGCTCCGCGCGGGCGCCACCACCGTGGTGCTGGCCTCGTCGCCGCTGCTCCTGGACCTGGCGGACCGGGTGGTCCTGGTCCACGAGGGCCGGGCCGTCGCCCACGGCACCCACCGGGAGCTGCTGGCCGGCGAACCCCGCTACCGGGCGGTCGTCACCCGGGAGACCGACGACGAACCGGCCGCCGTGACGGCCGGAACCGAAGCCCTGGAAGGGGAGACCGCATGATCGGCCTGGCGCCGCCCGCGTACGACCCGGCGGCCCCCACGACCGCCACCACCCTGCCCGTCGCCGCCGGCGCGACCGTCCGGGCCTACGTCCGCGAGCTGCTGCGCCGGCACCGCGGGGCCTTCGCGCTGCTCGTCGGCGTGAACGCGGTCGCGGTCACCGCGTCCATGGTGGGGCCGTACGTCCTCGGGCAGGTGGTGGACCGGCTGGCCGCCGGGGCCCGGGAGCTCCGGCTCGGCGAGGCGGTCGCGCTGTTCGCGGTCGCGCTCGCGGTGCAGACCTTCTTCGTGCGCCTCGTCCGGCTGCGCGGGGCGATGCTCGGCGAGGAGATGCTCGCCGACCTCCGGGAGGACTTCCTGGTCCGCGCCGTCGGCCTGCCGCCGGGCGTCCTGGAGCGGGCCGGCACCGGCGACCTGCTGTCCCGCATCACCACCGACGTCGACCGGCTGGCCAACGCCATGCGGGAGGCCGTGCCGCAGCTCGTCATCGGCGTGGTGTGGGCGGGGCTGCTGGTCGGCGGACTCGCCCTCACGGCCCCGCCGCTCGCGCTCGCCGTGGTGATCGCCGCGCCGCTGCTGATCGCGGGCTGCCGCTGGTACTTCAGGCGGGCGCCCGCCGCGTACCGCTCCGAGGCCGCCGGGTACGCGGCGGTCGCGGCCGCGCTCGCCGAGACCGTCGACGCGGGCCGCACCGTCGAGGCGCACCGCCTCGGCGCGCGCCGGGTGGCGCTCTCGGACCGGCGGATCCAGGAGTGGACGCGGTGGGAGCGGTACACCCTCTTCCTGCGGGCCGTGCTCTTCCCGATCGTCAACCTGACCCACACGGCGGTGCTGTGCGGGGTCCTCGCCATCGGCGGCTTCTGCGTCCTCCGCGGCTGGATGGACGTCGGGCAGCTGACCACCGGCGCGCTGCTCGCGCAGATGCTGGTGGACCCGATCGGGATCGTGCTGCGCTGGTACGACGAGCTCCAGGTGGCGCAGGTGTCGCTGGCCCGGCTGGTGGGGGTGCGGGACATCGAGCCGGAGCCGGGCGACGCGTCGGTGCGGCCCGCGGGCCGGTCGGTCGCGGCGGACGACGTGCGCTTCGGCTACCGGGAGGGCGTGGACGTGCTGCACGGGGTGTCCCTGGCGGTGGCGCCGGGCACCCGGCTCGCGCTGGTCGGCCCGTCCGGGGCCGGCAAGTCGACGCTGGGCCGGCTCCTCGCGGGCATCTACGGTCCGCGCTCCGGGGCGGTCACGCTGGGCGGGGCCGAGCTGGCCCGGATGCCGGCCGAGCGGGTCCGCGAGCACGTGGCGCTCGTCAACCAGGAGCACCACGTCTTCGTCGGCACGCTCCGGGACAACCTGCTGCTGGCCCGGCCCGGGGCCGGGGACCCGGAGCTGTGGACGGCGCTGGCGGCGGTGGACGCGGAGGGCTGGGCGCGGGGCCTCGACGCGGGCCTGGACACCGAGGTCGGCTCGGGCGGCCGGACGCTGACCCCGGCGCAGGCGCAGCAGGTCGCGCTGGCCCGGCTGGTCCTGGCCGATCCGCACACGCTGGTCCTCGACGAGGCGACCTCGCTGCTCGACCCGCGCGCGGCCCGTCATCTGGAGCGCTCGCTCGGGCGGGTCCTGGACGGGCGGACGGTCGTGGCGATCGCCCACCGGCTGCACACCGCCCACGACGCCGACCTGATCGCGGTCGTCGAGGACGGCCGGATCAGCGAGCTGGGCCGTCACGACGACCTGGTCGCGGCGGGCGGCGCGTACGCGGCGCTGTGGCGGTCCTGGCACGGCTGAGCCGGGCCGGGAGCCGAGCGGCGTGACCCGCGCGTCGGCGCGCGGGTCACGCCCCCCGGGCGGAGGTCAGACGCCCGCGATCGACTGGATCCAGGACCGGTAGGCCGTCACGTTGGTGTACGCGGTGGTCGTCTGGCGGTCGCTGGTGGAGGCGACGCCGACCTGGACGCCGTTCGCCATCATCGGGCCGCCGGAGTCCCCGCCCGCGGTGATGCCGTCGCCGCGGCGGGCGCAGATCGCCGAGCCGCCGTACGCGTCGCGGCAGCCGCTGGTGACCGTCACGTTGGCGACCTTCAGGTAGCGGGACTGGCAGGTGGCCTCGGAGCCGCACTGGGAGGTGGCGCCCCAGCCGTAGACCTGGACGTTCTGTCCGACGGTCACGGGGCCGGGCTGGCCGAGGCGGGCGTAGGTCGCGCTAACGGAGCGGTCCAGGCGGACCAGCGCGAGGTCGGAGCTGTGGGTGTAGGTCTGGACGCCGTTGGCGACGGTGCCGCCGCTGTGCTGGTCCAGGCTGCCGATCCGGAAGGAGAGGCCGCCCCCGGTGACGCAGTGCTTGGCCGTCAGGATCCAGGTGGGGGCGATGATCGTGGCCGTACAGGTCTCCCTGCCGTTGGAGAAGAGCCGGGCAGCCCAGGGGCCGCTCTGGGCGTAGCCTCCGCCGATGATGGGCTGGACGGCGGCGGTGCGGGCGGGCGCCTGCTCCGAAGCGGTGGCGGTGGGTGCGAAGAGGGCGAGCAGGGAGAGCGCGGCGGTGGCGGCCGACGCCCATACGCGGTGCGTGCGCAAGGTTCCTCGTCTCCGACGGCGCGCGGAAGCGCCGCCCGTGGGGGGAGTGGGTGGAACCAGGGTCGTCACGCGCGGGGGCCGGGGGTAATCCCGTTCGGCCATAACGCCGCGTTATACCCGCGCGCCGGCCCGTGTCAGAGGAAGCCGAGCGCCGAGGCGCCGCCCACCCCGCCGAGGACCATGAAGGCCGGCATGAGGACCTTCAGCTCGACCCAGCTGCCGGCCCGGAAGCGCATCCCCCTGGGCGGGCCGATCGGGTACCAGCGCTTGCGGCCGATGGGGATCGGCCACAGGATCGGGCAGCCGGAGACGGTGAGCGCGTCGCCGACGTCGTGGACGAGGGCGCCGAGGACGATCGGCAGGCCCAGCCACAGGTACTCCTGGCCGGGGCCGGTGAAGAGCCAGTCGGAGCCGTTGCCCGGCTGGTCGAGGACGCCCGCGAGGATCCAGGCGCTGGTCGCGCCCAGCAGCCACACCAGGACGTCGCTGGACATCCGGGCGGCCCGCCACAGCAGGCCCTCGACGGCGAGGACGAGGTGGACGAAGAGGATCGCGAGGACGGCCCAGCGGCCGCCGGTGACGGCGGCGACCGAGCAGCCGCCGCCGATGAGGACGGCCCACAGCCAGGTGTGGGTGAGGGTGCGGTGGCCGCCGGAGCGGCGCGGGTCCTGGGGGCTGCGGGTCGCCTTGTAGACGGCGTACGAGAGCTTGTCGACGATCTCGCACAGGCCCCGGGAGACGGGGCCGAAGGCGCGCGAGATGGTCGCCGACCTGTGGTCCAGGTCGGGGGCGAGGGCGGCGCCCGCGCACAGCAGGGCCCCCACGAGGAGCACCGGCCAGGGCATCGGGTGGTCGGAGGCGGCGGCGGCCGCTCCCACGCCGAGCCAGGCCGCCGCGCCGGACAGCGAGTGCGCCGGTCCCATCATGGTCGGTGTCGCCCCGTTTCTCCCCTGCCGGCGCCGTGTTGACGGCCGGTCGACGGAGCAGCCTATCGGGCGTGATCATCCCGTTCGACGGCCGGTTCCCTCATCCGGGCGGAATGCAGGCAAGATGGGAGCGTGACCCTTATCGATCAGCTGCCGCCGACCGCCGACCCCGACGCCCTCTTCGAGGCCTTCTCCGCCTGGGCCGAGGAGCGCGGCATCACGCTCTACCCGGCGCAGGAGGAGGCGCTGATCGAGGTGGTCTCGGGGGCGAACGTCATCCTGTCGACCCCCACGGGGTCCGGGAAGTCGCTGGTGGCGGCCGGGGCGCACTTCACCGCGCTCGCCAACGACCAGGTCACCTTCTACACGGCGCCGATCAAGGCGCTGGTGTCGGAGAAGTTCTTCGACCTGTGCAAGCTCTTCGGCACCGAGAACGTCGGCATGCTGACCGGCGACGCCTCCGTGAACGCGGACGCGCCCGTCATCTGCTGTACGGCCGAGGTGCTGGCCTCGATCGCGCTGCGCGACGGCAAGGACGCCGACATCGGCCAGGTCGTCATGGACGAGTTCCACTTCTACGCCGAGGCGGACCGGGGGTGGGCCTGGCAGATCCCGCTGCTCGAACTCCCCCAGGCGCAGTTCGTCCTGATGTCGGCGACGCTCGGCGACGTGTCGATGTTCGAGAAGGACCTCACCCGGCGCACCGGTCGGCCCACCTCGGTGGTCCGTTCGGCGACCCGGCCGGTGCCGCTCTCCTACGAGTACCGGCTGACGCCCATCACCGACACCCTGACCGAGCTCCTGGAGACCAAGCAGGCGCCGGTCTACATCGTGCACTTCACGCAGGCGCAGGCCGTCGAGCGGGCGCAGTCGCTGATGAGCATCAACATGTGCACGCGCGAGGAGAAGGACCGGATCGCCGAGCTGATCGGCAACTTCCGCTTCACCACCAAGTTCGGCCAGAACCTCTCCCGTTACGTGCGGCACGGCATCGGCGTGCACCACGCGGGCATGCTGCCGAAGTACCGGCGCCTCGTGGAGAAGCTGGCCCAGGCGGGCCTGCTGAAGGTGATCTGCGGCACCGACACCCTCGGCGTGGGTGTGAACGTGCCCATCCGCACGGTGCTGTTCACGGCGCTGACGAAGTACGACGGCAACCGGGTGCGGACGCTGCGGGCCCGCGAGTTCCACCAGATCGCGGGCCGGGCGGGCCGGGCCGGCTTCGACACCGCCGGCTTCGTGGTGGCGCAGGCGCCCGAGCACGTCATCGAGAACGAGAAGGCGCTCGCGAAGGCGGGCGACGACCCGAAGAAGCGCCGCAAGGTGGTCCGCAAGAAGGCCCCCGAGGGCTTCGTCGCCTGGAGCGACACCACCTTCGAGCGGCTCCAGACCGCCGAGCCGGAGCCGCTGACCTCCCGCTTCAAGGTCACCAACATCATGCTGCTGTCGGTGATCGCCCGTCCCGGGAACGCCTTCGAGGCGATGCGCAAGCTCCTGGAGGACAACCACGAGCCGCGCAAGGCGCAGCTGCGGCACATCCGGCGGGCCATCGCGATCTACCGCTCGCTGCTCGACGGCGGCGTGGTGGAGCAGCTGGACACCCCGGACGCGGAGGGCCGCACGATCCGGCTGACCGTCGACCTCCAGCAGGACTTCGCGCTGAACCAGCCGCTGTCGACGTTCGCGCTGGCCGCCTTCGACCTGCTCGACCCGGAATCCCCCTCGTACGCCCTGGACATGGTCTCCGTCGTCGAGTCGACGCTGGACGACCCGCGCCAGATCCTCGCCGCCATGCAGAACAAGGCGCGCGGGGAGGCCGTCGGGCAGATGAAGGCGGACGGCGTGGAGTACGAGGAGCGGATGGAGCGGCTCCAGGACGTCTCGTACCCGAAGCCGCTGGAGGAGCTGCTCTGGCACGCGTACAACGTGTACCGGAAGTCGCACCCGTGGGTCGGCGACCACCCGGTGTCCCCGAAGTCGGTCATCCGTGACATGTACGAACGGGCCATGACCTTCACGGAGTTCACCTCCCACTACGAGCTGGCGCGCACCGAGGGCATCGTGCTGCGGTACCTGGCGAGCGCGTACAAGGCGCTCGACCACACCATCCCGGACGACCTGAAGACGGACGACCTGGAGGACCTGATCGCCTGGCTGGGCGAGATGGTGCGCCAGGTGGACTCCTCGCTGCTGGACGAGTGGGAGCAGCTGGCCAATCCGGAGGTCCAGACGGCGGAGGAGGCGCAGGAGAAGGCCGACCAGGTCAAGCCGGTCACGGCGAACGCCCGCGCCTTCCGGGTCCTGGTGCGCAACGCGATGTTCCGCCGGGTGGAGCTCGCGGCGCTCGACAAGGTCGGGGAGCTGGGCGAGATGGACGCCGAGTCCGGCTGGGACGCGGACGCGTGGGGCGAGGCGATGGACGCGTACTGGGACGAGTACGACGACCTGGGCACCGGGCCGGACGCGCGCGGCCCGAAGCTCCTCGCGATCGAGGAGGACGCGGCGCACGGCCTGTGGCGCGTCCGGCAGACCTTCGCCGACCCCAACGGCGACCATGACTGGGGCATCGGCGCGGAGGTGGATCTCGCCGCCTCCGACGAGGAGGGGCGGGCGGTCGTCCGCGTGACGTCGGTCGGACAGCTGTAGAGGAGAGTTCAGTCGTGACGAATCCCGCCGAGAGGCTCGTCGACCTGCTCGACCTGGAGCGGATCGAGGTGAACATCTTCCGGGGCCGCAGCCCGCAGGAGTCGCTCCAGCGGGTCTTCGGCGGGCAGGTCGCCGGGCAGGCCCTGGTGGCGGCCGGGCGGACCGTGGACGCGGACCGGCCGGTGCACTCGCTGCACGCCTACTTCCTGCGGCCCGGCCGGCCGGGCGTGCCGATCGTCTACCAGGTGGAGCGGGTCCGGGACGGCCGGACGTTCACGACCCGCCGGGTCACGGCGGTCCAGGAGGGGCGGACGATCTTCAATCTGACGGCCTCCTTCCACCTGCCGGAGGAGGGCGCCTTCGCGCACCAGCTGCCGCCGAGGCACCTGGTGGACCCGGAGAGCCTGCCGAAGCTGGCGGACGAGGTCCGCGACCACCTCGGCGGGCTTCCGGAGCCGATGGAGCGGATGGCGCGGCGGATGCCCTTCGACATCCGCTACGTCGACCGGCTGCGGTGGACGAAGGAGGAGGTGAAGGACGCCGACCCGCGCAGCGCGGTGTGGATGCGGGCGGTCGGGCCGCTGGGCGACGACCCGCTGGTGCACACCTGCGCGGTGACCTACGCCTCCGACATGACCCTCCTGGACGCGGTGCGGATCCCCGTCGAACCGCTGTGGGGCCCGCGCTCCTTCGACATGGCCTCGCTGGACCACGCGATGTGGTTCCACCGACCGTTCCGGGCCGACGAGTGGTTCCTGTACGAGCAGGAGTCCCCGGTCGCGGCCGGCGGCCGGGGACTGGCCCGGGGCCGGATCTACGACCGGGAGGGCCGGATGCTCGTCTCGGTGGTCCAGGAGGGCCTGTTCAGGAAGTTGTGACGGCCGCCCGGGTCACTCGTACTCGGTGCCGCCCTTGCGGGTGAGGTAGGCCGGGCTGACCGCCTTGGCGACGGCCCGGCCGCCGGTGACCGGGCTGTACCGCTCCACGGCCGGGCGGACGACGACGCCCTCCCGGAGGTGGGCGGAGCGCCCGGAGACGGTCTCGGCGCCGCTCGCGTGGGCGAGGACGGTGCCGAGGTCGTAGGGACCCTCGTACAGGCGCGGTACGAGGGGGACCTCGTCCGGGTCGAGGACGGCCGCCGGATCGAGCCAGCGGACCTCTCCGCCGATCTCGGCGGAGACGTCGAACAGCGCGTAGCCGATCGCCTCGCGGCGGGCGTCCGCGCCGTACGCCAGGTCCTGGACGCCGGAGCCGTACACCTCGCCGAAGAGGCCGACCCGGGTCGCGCCGAGGCGAGCGGCGAGCCGCGCGGCGACGGCGGGCAGCCCGTGGGCGTGGACGGCCCGCCAGTACAGGTTGCGCGGGTCCTCCTTGAGGGCGAGGCCCTTGGCGCCGAAGCCCTTGGAGGACACGTGCGTCCGGCCGCCGTCGGCGACGTGGGTGAGCAGGCAGGCCGTGCCGTGGACCTTCTCGGTGAGGACGACCGGCTCGCCGGGCTCGAAGACGTCCGGGTAGCGGTGCAGGTTCTCGATGTCGACCCAGGGCAGCAGCTCGGGCGCCGCCTCCACGTCCCCGCTCATGGTGGGCGGGACCGGCGGCACCCACTTGGTGATGCCGAGCGCCTCCGCGAAGTCGGTGCCCTCGGCGGCGGCCCGGTCGAGGTCGGTCCCGGCGAGCGCGCCCGGCCGGCAGACGATCCCCTGCGACAGCTCCCCGCGCAGCCGCACCGCCTTCACCCGGTCCGACGCCTTCCCCGCGAGCCGCCCGGTCAGCCCCAGCTCGGCGACGAGCGCGGCGGGCAGCACGGCCTGCTCCGGGATGTAGACGGCGGTGTCACCGGTCCGGTAGGCGCCCTTGGCGACGACGGCCCGGTAGAGGCCGACCTGCGCCAGTTCGAGGGCGTCGGCGTTCGGGTGGGGATGGACGGTGAGGACTTCGGCGGTGACGCGCAGGGTGGACATGGTCAGGACTCCGGTCGCTCGGCTGGCTCGGGTTTCGCTCTCATCACGGCCCACCCTGACGGGCCGTGAAATCCCTGACCAACGCTTTTGCCGGCTGGTATCGTCGCGATCTTCGCCGGGCGCCGCCCCGGACGGAGTCCCGTCAGGACCACGCCGTGGCCTCTCCCGCGCTGACCGCCGCCCTGCACCGCGTCGACGCCGCCTTCGGCGGCACGACCGCCCCCGCCGACGGGTGCGGGCACTGCTACGGGGAGGAGCACCTGGCGCTGCTCGCGGTGCCGGACGCGCCGCTGGGGGACGACCTGCTGGGCTCGTTCCTCCACGAGGTGCCCGGCCACTTCCCCGACCATCCGGCGGTGGTCCGGCGTCTGCTGCCGGAGGTGTTCGCCCGCGTCGCGGCCGGACGGATCGACGGGATGGGCGTCCTGCCCTCCGCGCTCGGCCGGGTCGCCTGGCGGGAGTGGCCGGCCGGGCAGGCGGACGCGATCGGGGGCTTCCTCGACGTGTGGTGGCGGGAGACGCTCGCCGATCCGGCGCCGTCGCCCGGCGTGGACGCGGTGTGGCGGCTGTCCGTGGACTTCCGCCAGGAGGTCGCCCCGCTGCTCGACGCGTGGGCCGCCGCACCCCGGGGCGGCGCCGAGGACCGGCACCTGGCGGACTTCACGGCCGGCTGGATCGACGACCTGCTCGGGGATCACGTCATCGGCTGGCCGGCGGAGCGGTCGCACCTGGCCGAACTCCAGCAGTGGCTCCTCGCGCACGCCCCGGCCCGGCTCGCCGGTCACCCCGATCCGCTGCTCGCCCGGAAGGTGGCGCTGCTGGCGCTCGGCGAGGAGGAGCGGTGGGCGGCGTACGAGGAGCTGACCGCCTCAGCCGGCTGACGGCTCCAGGCCCGGCAGGGCGTCCTGCTCGACCTCGTGGCGGCGGGTGCGGATGTCGGGGGCCGGCGGGTGGAGCTTGGCGTCACAGGTGGGGCCGAGGCCGGTGCGGCGGGAGTCCGCGCCGGTCAGGGGGCGTCCGCACAGTCGGCAGCGGACGAGCCGCCGCGACGCGCCGGGGGCGGAATCGATGGCGATTGCCAGTGGTTCGTCACTCATGTTGTCATCTCACCCTAGTCTCGACGAGGAGCTCCCCCATGAGTCTGTACGACATCCCGCTGAAGAACCTGGCCGGCGACCCGGTCTCCCTGGCCGACTACCGGGACAAGGCCGTGCTGGTCGTGAACGTCGCCTCCAAGTGCGGCCTCACCCCGCAGTACGAGGGCCTGGAGCGGCTCCAGAAGACGTACGGCGAGCGCGGCCTCACCGTCGTCGGCGTGCCCTGCAACCAGTTCCTCGGGCAGGAGCCGGGGTCGGCGGAGGAGATCCGGAGCTTCTGCTCGACCACGTACGGGGTCACCTTCCCGCTCCTGGAGAAGACCGAGGTCAACGGCGACGGCCGCCACCCGCTGTACGCGGAGCTGACGCGGGTCGCGGACGCCGAGGGCGAGGCCGGTGACGTGCAGTGGAACTTCGAGAAGTTCCTGATCTCCGCCGACGGCACCGTCACCCGCTTCCGTCCGCGCACCGAGCCGGAGGCCGCCGAGGTCGTCGCCGCGATCGAGGCGCTCCTCGTCTGAGCCGGAGCGCCCCGGGCCGGTGCGGGAGCCCCCGGACCGGCCCGGGGTATGATCATCGCGTTTCGCACACGGCGACCGAAGGAGGTGGGTCCGATCCGCACCGTACAGGCAGGACGCTCCCGCTCGGCGGCCGCTCCGGCGGCCCGGTCGTAGTGGACCGGGGAGCTCCCCACGGCTTCCCGAAAGGTCTCTCCCATGCCGCTGAACCCCTCCGCCCCCCTCCGTGACACCACCGTCTCCCGGCTCCGCGCCGCCGGCTGCGTGTTCGCCGAGGACGAGGCGGAACTCCTCTTCTCCGCCGCCGACGACCCAGCCGGGCTCGACGTCCTGGTCGACCGGCGCGCCTCCGGTCTCCCCCTGGAACACGTCGTCGGCTGGGCCGAGTTCGGCGGGCTGCGGATCGCCGTGGACCCCGGCGTGTTCGTGCCCCGGCGGCGCACCGAGTTCCTCGTCGAGCGGGCCGTGGCCCTGGCCCCGGCCGGGGCGCTCTGCGTCGACCTGTGCTGCGGCTCCGGCGCGGCGGGGGCGGTGCTCCTCGCCGCCGTGCCCGGCGCCCGGGTGCACGCCGCCGACATCGAGCCGGCGGCCGTGGCGTGCGCGCGCCGCAACATCGAGCCGCGCGGCGGCCTCGTCCACGGCGGCGACCTGTTCGCGCCCCTCCCCGGCGAGCTGCGCGGCCGGGTCGAGGTGCTGATCGCCAACGTGCCGTACGTCCCCACCGACGAGGTCGGCCTGCTGCCGCCCGAGGCCCGCGAACACGAACCGCTGGTCGCGCTCGACGGCGGCCCGGACGGCCTGGGCGTGCTGCGCCGGGTGGCCGCCGAGGCGCCGGAGTGGCTCGCCCCGGGCGGCCGGCTGCTCTTCGAGACGAGCGAGCGGCAGATCCCGGCGGCGGCCGGGGCCGTCGCCGCCCACGGCCTCGCGCCGGAGGTCCTCACCTGCGAGGAGCGGTACGCGACCGTCCTCGTCGCCACCCGGACCGGCTGACGGTCAGCGGCCGAAGGTGTCGATGCCCTCGACGAGCCAGACGTCGCCCCGGCGCACCACGTCCACGGCGAACATCGCGCCCGCGTAGACGCCCTGGTCCCGCGCCGGGGCCTTGCCCTTCGCGGGCTTCTTGCCGGCGGCGGCCGGGCCCGCGGTGCTCACGCTGGTCTGGTCGGCGTAGACCAGGACCCGGGCGCGGTCGCCGTCGATCCGCTCGACCGCGCTGTCGGTGACCGTCGTCGTGATCACCGGCTTCTGCGCGGCCGCCCCCGCGAGCACCCCCGCGAACAGCGCGCGGTGCTGCTCGACGGCCTTGCCCGTGAGGAGGGTCTTCCCGGCCCGCTCGAAGGCGCCCGGGTCGGTGTGGTCGTAGGAGAAGAGCGCGGCGACCGCCGTCGCCGTCCGCGCCTTGACCTCGCTGGTGCGGGCCAGGTCGGTGAGGGCCGTGTTGGCCCGCGCGGGATCGTCGCGCAGCTCCCCCGCCCGGTGGGCCGCCCACCCGGCGAACCCTCCGAGCAGCAGCGTCAGCGCGCACAGGACGGCGAGGAGGGGGACCCGGGGCCGCCGCGCCCCGCGCGCCGCCGGGGCCTCCCCCGCCGCCCGTTCCTCCCGTTCCTCCCGCTCTTCCCGGTCCTCCCGGTCTTCTCGTACGGGCTTCGCCGCCGGTCGCCGTTCCTGCCGGGGCGCGGGCCCGGCCTCCCCGGGCGTAGCGGGGGTCCGGCCCCGGGCCTGGCGGCGGCGCTGGCGGTTGAGGTGGTGGCGGGTGGTCGTCGACATGGTGCGGTGTCCTTTCGGGTGCGGGCGGCTCTCGCGGTACGGCTCCGGTCAGCCGGCCGCCGTGCCGCCCACGGGGGCCTGCCCCAGACCGCTGAGCTTCCACTGCCCGTCGGTGCGGGTGAGCTCGCCCAGCATGCGGCTGTCCTTGTCGGTGCTCCTGCTGTCGGGCGTCGTGACGGTGATCCGCAGCGCGACGAGCAGCCGGGCCCGCCCCGCCCGGTCGTCCAGCTCCGTGACCGCGCCGGACAGCACCCGGGCCGTGGTCACCGTCTTCGCGCCCTTCACCTGGGTCGCGAACTCCTCGCGGCCCTCCACCAGCTGGTCGTGCAGCTCGCCGGTGGTGGAGGACTCCCACAGGTCGAGCCCCTGCTCCACCCGCCGGTGGTCGAGCGTGTTGAGGTTCTGCACGGCCTGCTCCCCCGCCGCGAGCGCCCGGTCGCGCTGCTCGGCGTACCCGGCGGAGTCGTCGTGGGCCGCCGCGTACCAGTCCCGGCCCGTCCAGACCGCGAAGCCGGCCGCGACGAGGGTGAACACGAGGGCCACCGCCAGGACCGGCCGGAGACCGGCCGGAGTGCGGACCGCGCGTGCCATGGGGTGCTCCCGTCTCCCGCGCATGCTCAGCGGGCCTTGATGTCGACGATCAGCCACCGGTCGCCCTGGAACTGCGCGGTGACGGTGAGCTGGGCCGCCGCGGAGGCGGCGGCGCCCTTGCCGCGCCGCGAGACCTGGTCGAGGAAGACGAGCAGGACCGCACGGTCCTTGTCGAGCTCGATCACGCCGGTGCGGACGGCCTGGGTGGAGAGGGTGATGTGCTGCTCGACCAGACTCGCCCGGACCTGGGCGAACAGGTCCGCGTACTGGCGGGCGGCGCGGCCGCCCAGGACCGTCCCGGCGGCGCGTTCGGCGGCGTCGGGGCCGGTGGGCGTGTACGAGAAGATCCGGGCCAGGCCCTCGCCGACGTCACCGCCGACGCGGGTGGTGGCGGCGGTGTCGGTGAGGGCGTGGTTGCGCGCCGAGGGGGTCGAGCGGAGCTGGTGGGCGCCGTAGAAGAACCCGCCGCCGGCGAGGAGCAACGCGGTGACGAGGACGGCGACGACGGCCTTGCGGCGGGCGGCGGAGGGACGGCGGGCGCCGTCGGCCTCCTCGGCCCCGGTCTCGGTCCCGGTCCCGGTCTCCGGCTCCGCCCCGGTCCTCCCGTCGGGTTCGAGTTCGGCGTCGGCGTCGATGTCGGCTTCGGCTTCGGCTTCGGTTCCGGTCTTCAGCAGTCGGGTCATTCGTTCTCCTCGGCTCCCGCGACGGGCACCGCGCTGAGCGCCGCCACCTTCCAGGTGTTCTCGCCGGTGCGGGCCAGGACGGCCTCCAGGCGCTTGCGGTCGCTGGTCGCGGCGACGCCTCCCCGGGGGGTGACGTCGACGCGTACGGTCGCGATGAGCTTCGCCGTACCGGCCCGCTCGTCGAGCGAGGTGAGCGCGGCCTCGGTGACCGTGCCGCGGGCCGAGGCGCCCACCGCCGGTTCGGTGCGGGCCAGTTCGGTGCGGAGCGGGCCGGTGGCGGCGTCGCGCCAGGACCGGACGCCCGCCTCGGCGCGCTCGCGGGTGGAGGCGTCGAGGGTGTTCAGGACGGCGAGGTGGCGCCGGCCCTCGGCGAGCGCGGTGTCCCGTGCGCGGCCGAAGGCGAGTTCCTGGTCGGTGCGGGCCTGCGCGTAGGTCCAGGCGCCGGTGCCGCAGAACCCCAGGGCGACGGCGAGGGCCCCGGCGGCGAGGAGCCGGCCCCGCCTCATCGGGTGCCCCCGCTCTTCAGGCCGAGGAGCCCCGCCATGTCCGTCGGGCCGTCGTCCTCGCCGGGCAGCGCGAGGGGGCCGGGGAGCCCCGCCGGGTCGAACGCCTCGCGCTCGCCGCGCGGGAGCAGGGTGCCGGGGCGGGCCGGGGTGCGCGCCGCGTCGCCCCGGGGGGCGTGGGCGGAGCCGCGGACGTTGGTGCCGGATCCGGCGGGGGCGGTGCAGGCGGCCCCGGTGTTGAGGGCGGGCGCGGTGCCGAGGTCGAGGCCGTTGCGGTAGCGCGTACCGCCGTAGCCGGAGGTGCAGGGCAGCGGTTTGAAGAAGGTGACGGCCAGGCCGGCGTTGAGGTGTCCGTCGTCGACGGCGCTGGCGCCGGCCGAGACGGCCGCCGGGTACTTCACGAGCAGTTCCTCGATGCCCCGCTGCCGGGTGAGGGCGATGTCGGAGGTGGTGAGGAGGTTGGCGAGGACGACGCCGAGGCTCGGGTCGAGGTCGTCGAGGAGGCCGCTGACCTGGCCCGCCGCGTCGGGCGTGACGGCGAGGAGGCGGCGGAGGTCGGCGTCGGAGCCCTTGAGGGCGGCGGCGAGCTCGCGGGCGCCGGTGGCGAAGCCCCGGATGGCGCGGCTCTCCTCGGCCTGGGTGCGCAGGACGACCTCGCCGTCCCGGATGAGGCGGGTGGTGGCCGGCAGGGAGGTGTCGGCGGCCTCGACGAAGGCGCTGCCGCTGTCGAGGAGGACCTGGAGGTCGTCGCCGTGTCCCTCGAAGGCCTTGCCGAGTTCGTCGACGACCGTGCGCAGGGAGTCCAGGGGCACCGAGCGGGTCAGCTCGTCCATGCTGCTGAGGACGTCCGTGACCGGGGCGGGGACCTCGGTGTCGGACTGCTCGACGCGGGCGCCGTCCGCGAGGAACGGCGCTCCGTCGCTCTGGGGCCGCAGGTCGATGTACTGCTCGCCGACGGCGGAGAGCCCGGCCACCACGGCCCGCGCGTCGGCGGGGATCCGCGGGGCCGACTTCTTGATGCGCAGTTCGGCGACGACGCCGTCGGCGGTGAGGTCGATGGCGCCGACGCGGCCCACGGAGACGCCCCGGTAGGTGACGTCGGAGTGGGGGAACAGGCCGCCCGTGCGGGCGAGGTGGACGCGGACGGTGTAGTGGTCGGCGATGCCGACGTGGCGGCCGAGGTCGGCGTAGCGGACGCCGACGAAGCCGAGGACGGTGACGGCGATGACGAGGAACGCGAGGTTCTTCAGCCGTACGGTGCGGGTGATCACCGGTGCTCGCCTCCGTCCTTCGGCGGGGTGGTGGCCGGTCCGGGCGGGGTCGCCGTCCGGACCGGGGGCAGGGGGAGGGTCGTCTCCGTGCCCCGGGCGGCGCCGGCCCGCTGCCTCGCGGGGGCCTCCGGGTCCGTCGGTGCCGGGGTCGGCGCGGGGGCGGGGGTGGGGGTGGAGGCGGGCCGGGGGACGATCGGCGGGGTCACGTCGGTGCCGGGGAGGGCCGCCATGGACAGGTAGGTGTTGAGGTAGTCGCCCTTGATGCCCTTCATCACCTCGTCGGTGAAGGGGTACGTCAGCAGGACCTGGAGCGAGGCGGGCAGGTCGGCGCCCGCGTCGGCGAGGGCGGTCAGGGTCGGCGCGAGGGCCTTGAGGTCGGCGACCATGTCCTTCTTGCTCGCGTCGACGGTGGAGACGGCGACGCCGGACAGGGTGTCGAGGGCGCGCAGCATGGTGATCAGCGAACCCCGCTGGTCCTCCAGCGTCTTCAGGCCGGGCGAGAGGTCGGTGAGGATGGTGTCCACGTCCTTCTTGCGGCCCGCGAGGGTGGCGGAGAGGCGGTTGAGGCCGTCGAGGGCGCGGGTGATGTCGCCGCGGTGGGCGTCCAGGTCGGTGACGAGGGTGTCGACCCGCTTCAGCATCGAGCGGACCTCGGGTTCGCGTCCGCCGAGCGCCGCGTTGAGTTCCCGGGTGATGGTCTTGAGCTGGTTGACGCCGCCGCCGTTGAGGAGCAGGGACAGGGCGCCGAACACCTCCTCGACCTCGGTGTCGCGGCTGGTGCGGGCCTGCGGGATGACGTCGCCGTCGGCGAGCGGGTCGCCGGCGTCCCGGCGGGCGGCGGCCTGCCGGACGGCCGGGCCGGCGGGCGCCGGGGCGACCAGCTGGACGTACTTCTCGCCGAGCAGGCTGGACTGTTCGACGCGGGCGCCGGTGTCGGCGGGCAGCCGGACGTCGCCGTTGATCTCCAGGGTGACGCGGGCGGTCCAGGTGCCGGGTTCCAGGTCGATGGCGGTGACCCGGCCGACGGCGACGTCGTCCACCTTGACCGCGGACTGCGGCACGAGGCTGAGCACGTCGGCGATCTCGGCGGTGACCGTGTAGGGGTGGGAGCCGAGGTCGGCGCCGCCGGGCAGCGGGAGGTCCTCGATGCCGTCGAAGCGGACCGGGACCGGGGGGAGCGCGCCGAGGACGACGGCCACGCCGAGGCCGATCACGGCCGCGCCGGCGGCTCCGGCGCCGATGCTCCTGCCCGAGGGCAGGCGGGGGCGTCTCACCGCTCCTCCTCTCCGCCGGCCGTCGAGGGTCCGGTGCTCGGTGTGGCTCCGCCGCTCGCGGCGTCCCCGGTGACGGGCAGCGGGAGCAGCGGACCGCCCATGCTGATCTCGTTGAGGTTGGCGCGGCCGTGGAGGGTGCGGGTGTCCTCGTCGTAGGCGCGGGTGAGGTTGTCGGCGGCGAGCGGGGCGACGTCGAGGGCCTCGGTGAGGGAGGCCCTCTGGTCGACGAGGGTCTGGGTGAGGGGCACGAGCCGGTCGACGTTCTTCTTCAGTTCGCCGCGGTTGTCCTTGATGAAGGTCTTCACCTGGGCGAGGGCCCTGCCGAGTTCCTCGAGGGCGCCGGCGAGGTCGTCCTTGTTCTCGGCGAAGTAGCCGACGACCTCGTCGAGGCGTTCCTGCGCGGTGCGGACGTCGCCGTCCTTCTCCTTGAGCATGGTGGTGAAGGTCTGGAGCTGTCCGAGGGTGGTGAAGAGGGCGTCGCTGCTGCCGTCGAGGGTCTTGGCGGCCTTGCCGAAGCGGTCGATGGAGGTGCCGATGGCGGCGCCGTTGCCCTTGAGGTTCCGCGCCCCGGTGTCGAGGAGGTCGGAGAGGGCTCCGGCGGAGTTGGCGCCGTCGGGGCCGAGGGCCTCGCTCAGGTCGGTGATCGAGGCGTAGAGCTGGTCGATCTCGACGGGGGTGCGGTTGCGGGAGGCGGGCAGTTCGGCGCCGTCGGCGAGGGCGGGGCCGGTGTCGTACGCCGGGGTGAGCTGGACGTAGCGGTCGGCGACGATGCTGGGGGCGACGACGAGGGCCCGCGCGTCGGCGGGGACCCGGACGCCCTCGTCGAGGCGGAGGGCGACGCGGACCCGGGTGCCCTGCGGTTCGACGGACTCGACCTCCCCGACGCGGACGCCGAGGACGCGCAGGTCGGATCCGGCGTAGATGCCGATCGCCCGGTCGAAGTAGGCGGTGACGCGGATGCCGTCCTCGTCGAGGACCCGTACGGCGACGAGTCCGCAGGCGGCGAGCACCGCGAGGGCGAGGCCGGCGACGAGGGGTCTTCTGGTCCTGGTCATGGGGCACCGTTCCCCTTCGCGGTGGTCTGCTGCTGCGGAGGCCGGCATCCGGTCTTGGGCTGGGAGTTCTCGGGCAGGTAGTTCCGGGGCACGACGCCGCACAGGTAGCTGTCGAACCAGCGGCCGCTGCCGAGGGTGTTGCCGACGAGCCGGTAGTAGGGGCCGACGAGCGCGAGCGTCTTGTCGAGCTGGCCGTTGTTCTTCTCCAGGACCTCGGTGACCCGGCCGAGGGCCTTCAGGGTGGGCCCGAGCTGCCGTTCGTTGTCGGCGACGAGGCCGGCGAGTTCGGTGCTCAGCGCCCTGCTGCCCTTGAGGAGGGCGCGGACGGCGTCGCGGCGCTTCCGAAGCTCCCCGAGGAGGGAGCCGCCGTCCTCCAGGAGGATCTCGAAGCTGGACTTGCGGTCCTTGAGGGTCTTGGTGAACTTCGCGCTGTTCGTGAGGAGCCGGGCGAGTTCGCCGTCGCGCTTGGAGACCGACAGGGACAGGCGGGACAGGCCGTCGGCGGCGCTGCGGACGTGCGGCGGCGAGTTCTTGAAGGTGTCGGAGATCGTCCGGAAGCTCTCGGCGAGCTTCGCGGTGTCGATGTCGTCGATGGTGCCGCCGAGGTCCTGGAACGCCTGCGTCACGTCGTACGGGGAGGTGGTCCTGGACTGCGGGATGCGGGTGCCGGGGTCCTGTCGTGCGGAGCCCAGCGGGTCGACGGCCAGGTACTTCTCGCCGAGGAGGGTCTTGATGGCGATGGAGGCGGTGGACCGGTCGCCGATCCAGGCGTCGCCGGCCCGGAAGGCGACCTTCACCCGGGGGCCGTCGAGGGAGACCTCGGTGACCTCGCCGACCTTGACGCCCGCGATGCGGACCTCGTCGCCGGCGTCGAGCCCGGCGGCCTCCGTGAAGTCGGCGCTGTAGGTGGTGTCGCCGCCGACGACGGGGAGCCGGTCCACGTTGTACGCGAGGGCGGCCAGCAGTCCGAGGAGGACGAGGCCGACGACGGCGACGGCGATCGGGTTGCGTTCCTTGACCGGCCTGATCCGGGGGAAGGGGCTCATCCGCGGCACCTCGGTTCGGTCACGGCGATGCCGGTCGGGGGCTTCGAACCGTCGGAGGTCCCCACGTCGGTCACGCGCGCCTCGCAGAGGTAGAGGTTGAGCCACGACCCGTAGGAGGAGAGGCGGGCGAGGGCCGTCAGCTTGTCGGGGGTGCGGGCGAGGAAGCGCTCGATCTCGGGGGTGTGGTCGCCGAGGGTGCCCGAGAGCCGGCCGAGCTCGCCGATGTCCTTCTTGAGGGGGGCGCGGCCGTCGTGGAGGAGGCCGGCGGTCGTGGTGGTGAGGTCGCCCATGGCCGCGACGGCCTCGCCGAGGGGTTTGCGGTCGGTGTTGAAGCCGGTGACGAGTTTCTGGAGGGTGACGACGAGGTCCTCGAAGCCGGTCTCGCGGTCGTTGAGGGTGGTGAGGACGGTGTTGAGGTTGGTGACGACGTCCCCGATGACCTTGTCCTTGGCGGCGACGGTCTTCGTGAGGGAGCCGATGTGCCGCAGGAGGCTGTCGACGGTGCCGCTCTCGCCCTGGAGGACCTGGACGAGCGAGCCGGCGAGGTCGTTGACGTCGGCGGGCGACAGGCCCTCGAAGAGCGGCTTGAAGCCGTTGAAGAGCAGGGTCAGGTCGAGGGCGGGGGTGGTGCGGTCGAGCGGGATGGTCTCCCCCTCCGTCAGGTCGCCCGCCAGGTCGCCGGTGCCGCGCCCCAGGGACACGTACCGCTGGCCGACCATGTTGAGGTACTTCACGGCGGCGGTGGCGGAGCGGGGCAGGGTGCGGTCCTCGCGGACGGCGAAGGTGACCTGGGCGGTGCGCCGGTCGACGACGCGCACGTCGGTGACCTCGCCGACCTTCACGCCCGCGATGCGCACGGAGTCGCCGGCGACGAGGCCGGTGACGTCGGTGAACAGGGCCTTGTAGGAGCGGGTGTCGGCGCCGACGCCGGTGTTGGCGATGCTGATGCCGAGGACGGCGGTGGCCACCGCCGTGACCAGGACGAAGACGAGGGACTTGAGGACGGTGCCGGTGAGGCCGGGGCGCTTCGTCATCGGAGGGTCACCTCCGCTCCGCGGAAGGCGGGGCCGGCGAGCATGCTGCTCCAGTCCGGCAGGTCGCCGGCCCGCTGCCCGGCGGCGGGGGCGAGGAGTTCGGTGACGAGGTCGTTCTCCTGCGGGGAGTTGGCGGGGCCGAGGTCCTGGTCGGCGGCGGCGACCGCGCGGACGGCGGGCCGGACGGGGACGCCGGGGTACGGCACCGCGTAGCAGCGGGGGCCGCCGCCGGAGCCGTACCGGGGGGTGTCGCGGCCGGGCAGGTAGGCGCCGCGCGAGGGCACGCTGGTGACGTTCACGTGGAGTCCGGGCCGGTCGGTGCCCTTGCCGAGCGCCTTGTCCATGGCGGGGACGAACTGGGCCAGGGTGCGCAGGGTGCAGGGGAAGGACGGGGAGTACTCGGCGAGGAGTTCCAGGGTGGGCCGGCCGGAGGCGCTGAGCCGGATGAGGGTGTCCTTGTTCTTCCGCAGGAAGGAGGTGAGGTCCCGGGCGGTGCGGGTGGTGGCGCCGAAGGTGCCGGAGAGCGCCGCCTCCTGTTCGGCGAGGGTGCCGCTGGTGGTGGTGAAGTCGGTGAGCGCCGTGAGGATGTCCGGGGCGGCGTCGGCGTAGAGGTGGCTGACCTTCACGAGTTCCTTGAGGTCCCGGTTGAGGACGGGCAGTTGGGGGTTGAACCGCTTCAGGTGGCCGTCGAGCCGGGCGAGGGTGTCGCCGAGCTTGTCGCCGCGGCCTTCGAGGGCCTGGGAGACGGCGGACAGGGTCGCGGACAGCTTCTGCGGCTGGACGGCGGTGAGCAGGGGCAGGACGTTGTCGAGGACCTGCTGGAGTTCGACGGCGTTGCCGGAGCGGTCCTCGGGGATGACGGCGCCGGGGCCGAGGCGCTGCGCCGAGGGGGCGGCCGGCGGGACGAGGGCGACGAACCGCTCGCCGAAGAGGGTGGTGGGCAGCATCTGCGCGCGGACGTCGGCGGGGACGTGGTCGAGGGCGCCGGGCCGCATGGCGAGGGTGAGCCGGGCGCCGGTGGCGGTGGCGTCGATGGCGCGGACCTCGCCGACGACGACGCCGCGGAGCTTCACCTCGGCGCCGAGGTGCATCTCGTTGCCGACGCTGCCAGTCTCGACGGTGACCGGGTCGGAGTCGGTGAACCGCTTGTCGTATACGGCGACCGCCAGCCACGCGAGCAGGGCGGGGACCAGCAGGAAGACGACGCCGGCGCCGCGGCGGCGCAGGGTCTGGCCTCGTGGAGCGTTCATGTCACCCCGCCACCTTCACGGTCGTGGTCGCGCCCCAGAGGGCCAGCGACAGGAAGAAGTCGGTGACGCTGATCAGCACGATGGCGTTGCGCACGGAGCGGCCGACGGCGACGCCGACGCCGGCGGGGCCGCCGGAGGCGCGGAAGCCGTAGTAGCAGTGGGCGACGATCACCATCACGCTGAAGATCAGCACCTTGAGCATCGACAGGAGGACGTCGGTCGGGGACAGGAACAGGTTGAAGTAGTGGTCGTACGTGCCCTGGGACTGGCCGTTGAAGAGGACCGTCACGTAGCGGGAGGCCAGGTAGGAGGAGAGCAGGCCGACCGCGTAGAGCGGGACGATGGCGACGACGCCCGCGATGATGCGGGTGGTGACCAGGTAGGGCATGGAGCGGATGCCCATGCCTTCGAGGGCGTCGACCTCCTCGTTGATCCGCATGGCGCCGAGCTGGGCGGTGAAGCCGGCGCCGACGGTCGCGGAGAGGGCGAGGCCGGCGACGAGCGGGGCGATCTCGCGGGTGTTGAAGTAGGCGGAGACGAAGCCGGTGAAGGCGGCGGTGCCGATCTGTTCGAGGGCCGCGTAGCCCTGGAGGCCGACGACGGTCCCGGTGAAGAGCGTCATCCCGATCATGACGCCGATGGTGCCGCCGATGACGCCGAGGCCGCCGGAGCCGAAGGCGACCTCGGCGAGCAGCCGCTGCACCTCCTTGAGGTAGCGGCGCAGGGTGCGGGGGACCCAGAGCAGGGCCCTGACGTAGAACAGCAGCTGGTCGCCGGACCGGTCGAGCCAGACGAACGGGGAGGCCATCGGCCTCAGCCTCCCTTCGGCGGGACGATCTGGAGGTAGATGCCCGTCAGCACCATGTTCACGAAGAACAGCAGCATGAAGGTGATGACGACGGCCTGGTTGACGGCGTCGCCGACGCCCTTGGGGCCGCCGCGCGGGTTGAGTCCGCGGTAGGCGGCGACGATGCCCGCGATGAAGCCGAAGATCAGGGCCTTCAGTTCGCTGATGTAGAGGTCGGGCAGCTGGGCGAGGGCGGAGAAGCTGGCGAGGTAGGCGCCGGGGGTGCCGCCCTGGAGGACGATGTTGAAGAAGTAGCCGCCGAGGGTGCCGACGACGGAGACCATGCCGTTGAGGAGGACGGCGACGGCCATGGTGGCGAGGACCCGCGGGACGACCAGGCGCTGGACCGGCGAGACGCCCATGACCTCCATCGCGTCGAGCTCCTCGCGGATCTTGCGGGAGCCGAGGTCGGCGCAGATCGCGGAGCCCGCGGCGCCGGAGATCAGCAGGGCGACGATGAGCGGGCTGGCCTGCTGGATGACGGCGAGGACGGAGGCGCCGCCGGTGAAGGACTGGGCGCCCAGCTGCTGGGTGAGCGAGCCGACCTGGAGGGCGATCACCGCGCCGAACGGGATGGAGACGAGCGCGGCAGGCAGGATGGTGACGCTCGCGACGAACCAGAACTGCTCGACGAACTCCCGGAGCTGGAAGGGCCTGCGGAAGACGGCCCGGCTCACCTCGGCGGCGAGCGCGAAGAGGCGGCCGGTCTGCCGCAGCGCGCCGCCGATCACGAGCCGCTCCCGGCGGCCGGCAGGGAGACGGTCGGTGCGGCGGCGTGGCGCGCGTAGGTGTCCTCGATCGCGGCGCGGGCGGCGGGCGGCAGGGTGTCCAGCATGCCGAGGACGCGCTCGCGGCGGCGGCCGACGGCCGCGCGGGGCGGCAGTCCCGGCGAGGGCTCCAGCTGCGGGGCGATGGCGCGGGGCCCGGGCGGCGGGCTCGCGGCGGCGCCGTCGGCCTCGGCGGCGAGGGTGGCGGCGTCCTTCTCCTCGGACATGCCGATGGGGCCTTCGCGGCGGCCGGCGAGGAACTGGGTGACGACCGGTTCCTCGCTGGTGAGGAGCACCTCGCGGGGGCCGAAGGTGACGAGTTCGCGCCGGAAGAACATCCCCATGTTGTCGGGGACGGTGGCGGCGATGTCGAGGTTGTGGGTGACGATGAGCATCGTCGCGTCGATGCGCGCGTTGAGGTCGATCAGCAGCTGGGAGAGGTACGCGGTGCGGACCGGGTCCAGGCCGGAGTCGGGCTCGTCGCACAGGACGATCTGCGGGTCGAGGACGAGGGCGCGGGCCAGGCCGGCGCGCTTGCGCATGCCGCCGCTGATCTCGCCCGGCAGCTTCCCCTCCGCGCCGAGCAGGCCGACGAGTTCGATGCGCTCCATGACGATGCGGCGGATCTCGGACTCCCGCTTGCGGGTGTGCTCGCGCAGCGGGAAGGCGATGTTGTCGAAGAGCGACATGGAGCCGAAGAGGGCGCCGTCCTGGAACATGAGGCCGAAGAGCTTCCGGGTCTCGTAGATGTCCTTCTCGCGTCCGCCGACCATGTCGACGCCGTTGATGAGGACCCGGCCGCGCTGCGGTTTGAGCAGTCCGATGAGCGATTTCAGGAAGACGGTCTTTCCGGTGCCGGAAGGGCCGAGCATGACGCTCACCTCTCCGGCCGGCAAGGTCAGCGACACGTCCTGCCAGATGTTCTGCTTGCCGAAGGACATGGTCAGTCCCTCGACGGCTACTTCGATTCCCATCCCACCTCCAGCAGACGTGCGTGACGCGTGCACCGCGGGCGCACGGTAGGCCGTTCTGGATCACCCGGACAATAGGTGTGGCTCACATTCATCGATCCGCTCCCGCGTTTGTCACCACGAAGACAAAGTCGGGGGATGTTTTTGTCTCCGCCGCGACAGAGTGGTGCGCCGACCTGCGACTGAGCGCCGGCTCCGGGAACGCTACGGCTGAGTAACCTCGCGGGGCAATACCGGATCCCGAGTTTTCCGGGAACAGGGCGTCCACCGGGGCCTTTTATCAGCCGGGAGACAATGCGCGACCAGCTTTTGTCACTGACCCTAGAAATGCGGCCGGTTGGCCGGTTCACCCCCTTCCCGACCTCGCATGATCGATCATAATTGTCGACATTGCGCACTTCGGAACCAAGCCTGTTCCCGCTGCCGCTCACCCTCTTGACAGGCAATCGGACCTCTTCAAAGAATCATGGTTCGCGCCATTGTTCGGCTAAGTTTCCCGCAAGTAACGTCTGGTTCGCGGCGGGAGGACGGCCGGTACGCCGGCCCTTTCCCCACTCCGCCGCGGCACCCCCACGAAGCACCCTCTGCCGGACGATCCCCAAGGAGAACCCCAGAGCCATGCAGAAGACCCTCAGAAACCTGGCCGTCGTCGCGGGAGGCGCCTCCGCCGCCTTCGCCCTCGCCGTGAGCCCCGCCTCCGCGGTGGCCTCGACGGTCTGGACGGTCACCCCGTCCCCGGCCAACTTCTCCGCCGTCAACAGCGGAAACATCGTGCTGACCGTCAACGGCCTCGCCATGACGTGTACGAAGTCCACCGCCGGCGGCACGATGCAGAGCGCCACCGGCAACCCGGCGACCGTCGGCTCCATCACCAGCATGGCCTTCGGCGCCTCCGGCGCCCCCTGCACCAGCGTGCTGGGCCCCGTGAGCGCCGTCCCGACCCTGCCGTGGGCCGTGAAGGTGTTCGACTACACCGCCGCGACCGGCGTCTCGAAGGGCTACATCGACAACGTCGACGCCACCGTGTCCGTCGGCGCCTGCACCTTCCGCGTGACGGGCAAGGCGTCCGGCACCTACACCAACTCGTCGGGCACGCTCGCCGTCAACAGCACCGCGGGCGAGCTCACCGTCGTCTCGGCCTCCGGCTGCGGCACGGCCGTCCCGGTCGGCGCCAAGCCGACCTTCAAGGGCAACTACCTGGTCAAGGTGACCGGCACCACCACCATCCCGAAGATCGTCGGCTCCAACCCGTAAGGGACCGGGAACCCGCGTCCGTCCGGCCGGTGACCCCGGCCGGACGGACGCGGGCCTGTTCGTACCCGGCACCCCGCACCCGCACCCCGGTGGCGGCACGACCGGCGAGACCCCCTCGCCCCCACCCGCCCCCGCGTTCGCGAACGACCCGAGCGGAGCACCAGATGAGAGGCCAACGGCCCACCCCTCGAACCCCGCGCACGCGCGTGCGCGGGGCGACGATCGCCGCGTTCGTGGCGCTCGCCCCCCTGCTCCCCGCCGCGGCCGTCGCCCTCGGGACGCTGAAGGTCGACGCCGCGCTGCCCTACGTCTGCACCCTGCCCTCGGGCGGGCAGCCCGTGACGGTGCGGATCTCCGCGGCCTTCCCCGAACGGGCGGACGTGGGCGAGGAGATCGTGCCCACCGACGTCACGACGACGGTGGAGCTCCCCGCGGCGGCCCTGGCCGACCTCACCGCGCTCAAGGCCGCCACCGTACGGCCCGAGACCCGCCTGGCGGTCGGCGTGGCACAGGGCGAGCAGCGGGCGGAGGCCACCTGGAGCGGCACGGGCCAGCCCGTCGCCGTCCCCGCCGAGGGCCCCCTCGTGCTCACCACCACCGGCGACGTGCCGTCCCTGACGACGGACACCGCCGGGGAACTGACCCTCACCGCCGGCGGGTTCACCGTGGACCTCGCCCTGAGCACGGCCGACGGCGCGGCCACCGACCCGGCGTCCCTCTCCGTCGCCTGCGTCCCCGGCCAGGACGCGGAGGGCCGTACGGTGCTCGCCAGGGTCCCGGTCGGCGCCGAGGCCACCCCCACGGCGCCCGCCACGCCCCCCGCGTCCCCGTCCTCGCCCTCGTCCTCCGCCGCCCCCTCGCCGTCCGCCCCGGTCACCGGCCTCCCCCTGCCGTCGTTCTCCACGGGCCGGCCGGACCGGACGGTCCCGGCGCGGCCGGGCACCCCGGACGGCACGGCCGGCGGGACGCCGGAGGGCCCCCGGGTCGGACCGCTGGAGGAGGGGGACCCGGCGGACGGCGAGACGCCCGCCACCCCGCCGCCCCGGCCGGACGCCCCGGACTGCATCACCAGGAAGCCGACCCCCGCGTCGCTGTCGGCGTACGTCACCGGCTACTCGAACGTGCGGAAGCTGAACGGCGCCGCGTTCCTCCCGCCGTTCTGCATGCTGATCGAGCAGGGCGACATGATCATGAACCCGAGCCCGCCGCCGGACGAGTTCCAGTTCTCCAACCTGTCCCCGGCCAAGCTCTACGACAAGGGCCGCACGCGGACCCCGCCCTTCACCTCCACCTTCCTGGCCTTCGGCTTCCAGCCGGTCCGGGCGACCATGGTCCTGGAGCAGGCCGGGCCCATCTCCGTCCACACGTTCGTCCGCACCGTCTTCCCCGCGTTCGACAGCTATCTGACGAACACGGTCCGGGCCCCGCTCGTCCTGCACGTCCTCGAAGCCGACGTCAACGGCGTCAAGCTGGACGTGGGCCGCTCCTGCCGCACGACGACGCCGCTCACCTCGCGCGAGCCCGACCCCGCCACGTACCCGGGCGACCACATGGTGCTGCTGGGGCTGGGGATGATGAAGTTCGGCCAGGAGGCCGAGGGCTACATCCTCACCGGCGGCGGTCCGCTCACCGGCGAGGTGACCATCCCCGCCTTCAAGGGCTGCGGCGCGAACGGCGAGAGCCTCGACCGGCTCTTCACCGCGGCCATCTCCGGCCCCGGCAACCACGTCAAGCAGATCCAGGGCCAGACCTGCGGCGTGCTCACCCCGCCGGACCCCCTGAACCCGAAGTGCACCGACGACGGACAGCCGTACGTGGTCCCCGAGGCCGAGCGCTGACCCGCTCCCGCACCACCACCGCACCGCGCCCCGGCACCGCCGCACCACGCCGCGCACCGCACCCTGCCGCACCACGCCCACCGCACCCCCGCTTCCCCGTCTCCCAGGAAGGCATCGCCATGCCCCTCGTCTCCGCCCGCACGAAACTGGCCACCGTCTCCGCCCTCACCGCGCTCGGCGCCTTCGCCTCCATGGGCACCGCGACCGCGGCCACCCCGGTGCTGAACGGCGGCTGGGAGCCGTCGACCCGCTGTCCCGTCGACGCCGCCCCGATGGTCTCCTCGGACGGCCTCGACACCTCGCCGCAGTGCGTCGTCTCGTACTCCTTCAGCGGCTCCATCAAGCTCGGCAACACGACCGTGCCGACCGGGAAGACCAACCTCCAGATCGGCGTCGTGCAGAACGCCGACGGCACCAACAGCGTCGTCGCGCCGGCGGGCGGCGCGCTCATCGCCGACTCCGCCACCGTCCCCGGCGGCCTGATGGGCCTGATGTGCCCGAGCGACATCCCCTTCATCACCGACATCTGCCGACAGCTGTCGGACGCCAGGCTCAACAAGATCACCGCCACCATGGAGTCGGTCGGCACCCCCTCGTCCTTCGACCAGATCGCGGGCGTCCTCACCGACCAGCCGATCGTCACCATCCCGGTCCGCATCCGCCTCCAGAACCCCTTCCTCGGCGACAACTGCTACATCGGGACCAAGGCCGACCCGATCCTGCTGCGCCCGCGGAACCTCAACGGGCCCGAGTTCGGCGTCACGCGCTTCGACGGGAACGGCACCGCGAACGAGGAGGGCGACATGAGCCGCCTCGACCTCCTCGGCTCCACGCAGTACGACGACACCTTCGCCGTCCCCGGCGCGAGCGGCTGCGGCCTGGGCTGGTTCGGCATCATCGACGCGGCGGTCAATCTCAAGACGGGCCTGCCCGCCGCCGCCGGGAAGAACAAGCTCGTCCTCAACGACACCCGGACCCACCTGACCGGCCTGTTCGCCCCCGGCGTCCTGGCCCCCGACGCCGGCAAGGTCTTCTCGCAGAACTGGCACTCCGCCGTCAACTAACGGCCACCCAGGGACGATTACCGGCCGACTCGGCCACGCAGCCCCTCCCTGAAGACATGACTCTTGCTCAAGTTGTGTACAGCACACAACAGTTGCCCTAGCTTTCAGCAGTCCACATCGGTACGTACCTGACGGTCACGGCGGCGCCCACCACACCAGGCCGGGCGCCGCCGTGCCGCTCCCCCACCGGTCGCGTAGCAGAGCAAGGGATCGGTCCATGCCCTCCATCGCACAGTCACCGGAGATCGGTGAACCGCTCGACCCGCTGCCCAGAGAGTTCGCCGCACTGATGAGGCCGGAGATCCCGGGCCTCATCAAGGAGATCGGCGTCGAGATCGAGCGGGCCTACCCGGTCTACGCCCACCTCTTCAACGGACCCCACTCCGACGCCATCCGCCAGGGCGTCGAACAGGCCCTGGCCGCCTTCGTGGACCGGGTCGACCACCCCGGCACCAAGTCCGCCCTCCGCGACGAACTGCTGCGCCAGTTCGGCCGGGTGGAGGCGTACGAGGGCCGGGACCTCGACACGTTACTGGGCGCCTACCGCCTCGGAGCGCGGATCGCCCTGCGCCGGGCCAAGAGCATCGGACGCACCTACAACCTCTCCCCCACCCTCATCCTCGCCTTCGCCGACGCCCTCTTCGCGTACGTGGACGAGCTGGAGTCGCTCTCCCGCGAGGGGTACTCCAGCGTCCAGGCCCGCGCGGTCTCCGACCTCACCGCGCTGCGCAGGAAACTGCTCCACCTGATCGTCGCCGGCCCGCCGCTGCCCCGCGCGACCATCGCCGAGCTCTGCCAGGAGGCGTCCTGGGAGCTCCCCGCCGAGTGCACCGTCGTCGTGCTCCGGCCGCCCGCCACCGGCGTCCTCCAGGCCCGGCTCGACCGCGACGTCCTCGCCGACCCCGGCCTCCCGCACCCGCACCTGCTCGTCCCCGGCCCGCTGACCGGCGCGCGGCGCGCGATGCTCGACGCCGCACTGTCCGGCACGCCCGCCGTCCTCGGGCTGACCGTGCCGACCGCGCAGGCCACGCACTCGCTGCGCTGGTCCCGGCGGGTCCTCCAGCTGATCGACGAGGGCGTCGTCGCGGACGCCCCCGTCGTGCGCTGCGAGGACCACCTCACCACCCTGTGGCTGCTGTCCGACCCGGCCCTCGTGGACCAGCTCGCCCGGCGCGAACTGGCCCCGCTCGACGGCCTGTCCGGCACCCGGCGCGAGCGGCTGATCGAGACCCTGCGCGTGCACGTCTCCACCCGGGCCCCCGCCGAGCAGGTCGGCGAACTCCTGGGCGTGCACGCACAGACGGTCCGCTACCGGCTGCGGAACCTCGACAACCACTTCGGCGACCGGCTCCTCGACCCCGACCGCCGCTTCGCCCTGGAGGCGGCGCTCCGCTCGCTCCACCTCCACGGCCGCAAGCCCGCTCCTTAACCCTCCCGGGCGATCAGCCGGCAGCGGACCGGGCCGCCCGCCTGGAGGGTGATCGCCGAGGTGAGCGGCACCTCGGTGTCCACGGCCTCGAAGCCGTGGCGCTGGAGGATCATCGCCAGCGCGATCACCGACTCCAGCATGGAGAAGTGCTGTCCGATGCAGGCCCGGGGTCCGCCGCCGAAGGGGAACCAGGCGTAGCGGGGCCGGGCGGCCTCCGCCTCGGGGGTGAAGCGGTCGGGGTCGAAGCGCTCGGGGTCCTCCCAGTAGGCGGGGTGCCGGTGGGTGACCCAGGGGGCGACGACGACGTCGGAGCCGGCCGGGATCGTGAAGCCGTCGATCTCGGTGGCGGCGACGGCCCGGCGGCCGGTGAGGGGCGCGGCGGGGAAGAGCCGCATCGTCTCCTTGAGGACCCGGGTGACGTAGGGCAGGGCGTCGAGGTCGGCGGCGCCCGGCGTGCGGCCGGCGAGGACCCGGTCCACCTCCTCGTGGGCGCGCCGCTGGACCTCGGGGTGGAGGGCGAGGAGGTGGAGGGCGAAGCCCAGCGAGGTGGCCGTCGTCTCGTGGCCCGCGAGCAGGAAGACGAGGACCTGCTCGCGCAGTTCGGTGGCGTCGAAGGCGCCGTCCTCGGCGCTCTCGGCCCGGATGAGGAGGGTCAGCAGGTCGTCGCCCTCCTCGCCGGCCCGGCCCGCGGCCTTCCGCTCGGCGATGATCCGGTCGCACTCCTCGTACAGCTCCCGGTGGAGGGCGGCGGCACGGCGGTTGCCGGGGGTGGGCCAGGCGCGGGGCAGCTTGAGCGGGGCGTAGCCGCGGCTGAGCACGTACGCGCCGACGCCGGGGAAACAGCGCTCGACGACCTCGACGGCGGAGTCGACGTCGGTGCCGAAGAGGATGCGGGCGACGGCCCGCAGGGCGAGCCGGGTGGTCTCGTGGAGGACGTCCACGGTGGTGGCGCCGGCCTTCTCCCACTCGTCGAGGAGGGTGGCGACCTCGGTGGCGACGGCCCCGGCGTAGCCGTCGACGCGGCGCTTGGTGAAGAGGGGCTGGACGAGCCGGCGCTGGCGCAGGTAGTCCTCGTCCTGGCTGGTCAGCAGGCCGTTGCCGAAGGACTCGCGGACCTCCTGGTAGAAGGTGTTGTCCTTGCGGAAGTTGGCGGACTCGCCGGCGAGGACCTGCTGGGCGCCCTCGGCGGAGAAGACGGCGTAGATGTGGGAACGGAGCCCGGGCGGGCCCGCGGTGAGGCGGACGACGTCGCCGGCCTCGCGCCGGGCGCGCAGGAAGGTGCCGAGCGAGTCGCCCTTGAGGTCGAGCAGCGAGCCGAGGACGGGCAGTCCGGCGAGGACGGGTGCCTCGGTGCCGGTACGGGTTTCGGTGGTCATGCGTCTTCCCCCTTGGTCGTGGCGCCGGGGCGATTCTCCCGCAGGAGGTGACCGGAGGGTAGCTTCCGCCGGCGCCCTTCTGGTTCCGGTCCGCCGGCCGGTTCCGGTGTCTACGATCCCGCACACGGGAACCGACGTCGGCGGTGTGATCGAGGTGCGCGGGCCCGACGGGCGCCGGACGGCGCGCGACCGGCGCGCGCGGGAGTGCCTGTTCGGGTGTCCCGGGGGGCTCCAGGTGGATCGGCCGCTGTTCGACGGGCGGGGCGTGCCGGAGGGTGCCCGCGAGGACGTGCTCGACGACGAGGTCGACCACAGCCATTCGTACGCCACCCGGGCCGAGGTGGCGGCCGTCGACCGGGACGCGCCGCTGAACGACCGCGCCGACGGCAACCACGTCGGGGTGTGGCTGCCGGGACCGGACGGCGGGCTCGTCCTGGACCACGTGACCGGGACGCCGCCCGCCGTCCTGGACGCGGCGGAGGAACTGTTCGGCGAGGACCTGTGGCCCTTCGAGTGGCCGCCCGGGGGCGAGGTCCGCCGGGCGGGGGCGGTCTACCGCCCGGTGGTGTACACGCCCCGGATGTTCGCCCCGCCGGACGGCCCGGCGTGGGGCCCGGTCCGGGCGGCCATGCGGGATCTGGCGGCCGTCCACGGTGACGAGAACGTCCGCCTGGTCGTCTGGTTCGGCTGAGGGCCCGGCCGGGCGGCCCGGCTACTTGGCGAGGGCGCGGCTGATGACCATGCGCTGGATCTCGCTGGTGCCCTCGAAGATGGTGTAGATGGCGGCGTCGCGGTGCATCCGCTCCACCGGGTACTCGCGGGTGTAGCCGTTGCCGCCGAGGATCTGGATCGCCTGGGCCGTGACGGTCTTGGCGACCTCGCTCGCGTACAGCTTCGACATGGAGCCCTCGGCCTTCGTGAAGGGCTTGCCCGCGGTGGCCATCCAGGAGGCGCGCCAGACCATCAGGCGGGCCGCGTCGATCCGGGTGGCCATGTCGGCGAGCTGGAAGGCGACGCCCTGGTTCTCGATGATGGGGCGGCCGAACTGCACGCGGGTCTTCGCGTAGTCGAGGGCGACCTCGTACGCGGCGCGGGCGGTGCCCACGGCCATGGCGCCGACCGCCGGGCGGGACGCCTCGAAGGTGGCCATGGCGGCGTTCTTCACGCGCTCGCCGCCGCCCGCCTTCGCCTTCTCGCGGGCGCGGGCCAGGCGCTCGTCCAGCTTTTCCTTGCCGCCGAGCAGGCAGGAGCCGGGGATCCGCACGTCCTCCAGGACGACCTCGGCGGTGTGCGAGGCGCGGATGCCGTGCTTCTGGAACTTCTGGCCCTGGGAGAGGCCGGGGGTGTGCGGCGGCACGATGAAGGAGGCGTGCCCCTTGGAACCGAGCTCGGGGTCGACGACCGCGACCACCACGTGGACGTTGGCGATGCCGCCGTTGGTCGCCCAGGTCTTGGTGCCGTTGAGCACCCACTCGTCCTTGGCCTCGTCGTAGACGGCCCGGGTGCGCATGGAGGCGACGTCGGAGCCGGCATCGGGCTCGGAGGAGCAGAAGGCGGCGACCTTGACGTCGTTCGCGTCGCCGTACATCTGGGGCACCCAGGTGCCGATCTGCTCCTCGGTGCCGTTGGCGAGGACGCCCACGGCGGCGAGGCCGGTGCCGACGATGGAGAGCGCGATGCCGGCGTCGCCCCAGAAGAGCTCCTCCATGGTCATCGGGACGCCGAGGCCGGTCGGGTCGAAGAACTGCTGGGCGTAGAAGTCGAGGGAGTAGATTCCGAGCTTGGCCGCCTCCTGGATGATGGGCCAGGGGGTCTCCTCACGCTCGTCCCACTCGGCGGCGGCAGGCCGCATGACGTCCGCGGCGAAGCCGTGGAGCCAGTCACGGACCTCCCTCTGGTCGTCGTTGAGCTCGAACGTGAACTCGGCCATGTTCCCTCCCAGCAGTACGTTACTTGCGGTAACACCAGTCTGTTACCGGTGGGTACGGCTGTCAACCTGCGGGTCTGCGCGGACGAAGCGGATCGGACGGTTCGGCGCGGGGCACCACTCGGGTGTTACGTTGCGAGAGCCTCAGGTCATCGCACGGGCGGGGAGACACGCTTATGGACATCGCACACCGGACCACCGACCAGCAGAAGCCCGCCGAGCAGCGGCGGCGCGAACTGCTGGAGGCGGCGGACCGGGTGGTGCTGCGCGACGGTCCCAAGGCATCCATGAACGCGATCGCGGCCGAGGCCGGCATCACCAAGCCGATCCTCTACCGCCACTTCGGCGACAAGGGCGGCCTCTACCGCGCCCTCGCCACCCGCCACACCGACGCCCTCCTCGCCTCGCTGCGGGCCGCGCTCGACGCCCCCGCCGACCGGCGCCGCCGGGTCGAGTCCACCCTCGACACCTACCTCGCGTCCATCGAGGCGATGCCGCAGGTCTACCGCTTCCTCATGCACCCCGCCGAGGAGTCCCACCAGTCCGAGCAGGGCTTCGACGTCGGCCGCCACTCCGCCCCGCTGCTCCGCCGCATGGGCGAGGAGCTGGGCCAGGTCATCGCCGAGCGCGTCGACCTCGGCCCGGCCGCCGAGGCACAGGCCCGGATCTGGGGCCACGGCATCGTCGGCATGATGCACGCCGCCGGCGACTGGTGGCTGGGCGAGCGCCCCTGCTCCCGCGCCGAACTCGTCCGCTCCCTCGCGGACCTCCTCTGGGGCCGCCTCGCCGAGGCCGAGGACCGCCCCGGCGGACCGGGCTTCTGACGGATTCCGCGCCTTCCGGACGAACCCCCGGCGGACCGGCCGGGGTCCCGGGTGGGAGCGACCCCGGAGCGGGGCGGGGCCGGTGGGGCGGGGCGGGGCGATGACGGAAGGGGGCGGATCGGAGTCGTACGGCTTCCGCTTCGTCTTTTTATGTGAGGGCGGTCACGCCTTCGCCCCAGGGCTGCTTGCGGATGGCGCGCAGGAGACGTGATCTGCGCCACCCCGTGACGTGCTCGGCGTAGACCCGGCCCTCCAGGTGGTCGGTCTCGTGCTGGAGGCAGCGGGCGAAGAAGCCGGTGCCCTCGACGCGGACCGGGGTGCCGTCGGTGCGGACCCCCTCCACCACCGCCCGGTCGAAACGGGCCACCGGCGCCTCCAGGCCCGGCAGGGACAGGCAGCCCTCGGGGCCGCCGTACGCGTCGCCGTCCGCCTCGACCAGGCGCGGGTTCACCACGTGTCCCAGGTGGCGCACGTCCTCGTCGTCCGGGCAGTCGTAGACGAAGACCCGCAGCCCCACGCCCACCTGGTTGGCGGCGAGGCCCACGCCGTGCGCGGCGTACATCGTGGCGAACATGTCCTCGACCAGCCGGTCGAGTTCGGGGCCGAACTCGGTGACGGGGGCGCAGGGCGCGTGCAGCACGGGGTCGCCGAGCAGGGTCATCGCCCGGACGGTGCCGGAGGTGCCGGGAAGGGGACGGTTTCGCATGGCCGTAAGGGTACGGTCCGCCGTGACCTCCTCATTTCATACGGTCGGCACGGTGCCGTGGTTCGGGCTCCTGGCCGGTTCTCGATAGGCTGAGCCCGGACCGACGCAAGGAGGATCAAGGACGATGTCAGGACACCCCGGTAATCCAGAGCCGCTGTCGCCGCGCGCCAAGCTGGCCGTGACCGCTGGCAAGGCGGCCGCCGCGGTGTCGCGGGCAGCCGGCCGCGGCAGTGGATCGGTGATCGGCGGCCGGGTGGCGCTCAAGCTCGACCCGGACCTGCTGGGCCGGCTCGCGCAGCACCTGGACGTCGTCCTCGTGTCCGCCACCAACGGCAAGACCACCACGACCCGGCTGATCGCCGAGGCACTGCGGGCCGCCGGCCCGGTGGTCTCCAACGCCCTGGGCGCCAACATGCCCGCCGGCATCACCTCCGCCCTCGCCGGCGGCGGTGACGCCCGGTACGGCGTGATCGAGGTCGACGAGAAGTACCTCGCCGGCGTCGCCCGCGACACCACCCCCAAGGCCATCGCGCTGCTGAACCTCTCCCGCGACCAGCTGGACCGCGCCGCGGAGACCCGCATGCTCGCCGAGAAGTGGCGCGAGGGGCTGAACGGCTCGAAGGCCGTCGTCATCGCCAACGCCGACGACCCGCTGATCGTGTGGGCCGCCTCCTCCTCGCCGAACGTGGTGTGGGTCGCGGTCGGCCAGGAGTGGAAGGACGACGCCTGGTCGTGCCCCTCCTGCGGCGGCGTCCTCCAGCGTCCGGGCGACGACTGGTTCTGCGGCGAGTGCGGCTTCCGCCGGCCCGCCCCGAGCTGGGCGCTCAGCGGCGACCACGTGCTCGACCCGCACGGCTCGGCCTGGCCGATCCGGCTCCAGCTGCCCGGCCGCGCCAACAAGGCGAACGCCGCCACCTCGGCCGCCGTCGCCGCCGTCTTCGGCGTCCCGCCGCAGGTCGCCCTGGAGCGCATGTACCAGGTGCAGGCCGTGGCCGGCCGCTACGACGTGGTCTCCTTCCAGAACCGGCAGCTGCGGCTGCTGCTCGCGAAGAACCCGGCGGGCTGGCTCGAAACGTTCTCCCTCATCGACCCGCCGCCGACCCCGGTCATCCTGTCGGTCAACGCGCGCGGCGCCGACGGCACCGACACCTCCTGGCTGTGGGACGTCGACTACGGCCGGCTCGCCGGCCACCCGATCATGGTGATCGGCGACCGCAGGCTCGACCTGGCGGTCCGCCTGGAGGTCGCGGGCGTGGACTTCCGCGTCTGCGACACCCTCGACGAGGCCGTCGCGATGGCCCCGCCCGGGCAGATCGAGCTGATCGCCAACTACACCGCCTTCCAGGACGTCCGCCGCCGCGTGGGCAACTGACCCCGTCCCGACTCGCAGAAGGACTTGCAGCATGAGTGAGAGCAGCCTGCGCGTGGTCTGGGTCTACCCGGACCTGCTCAGCACCTACGGCGACCAGGGCAACGTGCTCGTCGTCGAGCGCCGCGCCCGCCAGCGCCGGCTCAACGTCGAGCGCGTCGACGTCCGCAGCGACCAGCCCGTCCCCACCTCCGGCGACATCTACCTGATCGGCGGCGGCGAGGACCGGCCCCAGCGGCTCGCGGCCGAGCGGCTGCGCCGCGACGGCGGCCTCTCCCGGGCCGCCTCGAACGGCGCGATCATCTTCTCGGTCTGCGCCGGCTACCAGATCCTGGGCCACGAGTTCGTCAACGACCTCGGGGCGCGCGAGCCGGGCCTCGGCCTGCTCGACGTGACCACGGTCCGCGGCGAGGGCGCCCGGTGCGTCGGCGACGTGCTCGCCGACATCGACCCGCACCTGGGCCTCCCCCAGCTGACCGGCTTCGAGAACCACCAGGGCGTCACCCACCTCGGCCCGACGGCCCGCCCCTTCGCGCGGACCGTCTTCGGCAACGGCAACGGCACCGGCGACGGCACCGAGGGCGCGTACAACGACACCGTCTTCGGCACCTACATGCACGGTCCCGTGATGGCCCGCAACCCGCAGATCGCGGACCTGCTCCTGAAGCTGGCCCTCGACGTGAACGCGCTGCCGCCGACCGACGACCGGTGGTACGAGGCGCTGCGCGCCGAGCGCATCGCGGCCGCGTCGCAGCCCGCCTGACCCGACGTCAGGACGCCCGCGGGGCCGCACTTCTGAGCGGCCTAGCGCACATTGGATTCGTAAGTAAATACGGTGTCCAATCTGCGGACATCCGGTTCGGCCCCGCCACCCGGCAACGATAGGGTGGCGGGGATCCAGCCGGACGACGTGGTCCGGGAGTCGGCCCACGTTGCAAAGGTTTTTGGGCTATGCGCATTGGTGTGCTCACCTCCGGCGGAGACTGCCCCGGTCTGAACGCCGTCATCCGTTCCGTCGTGCACCGGGCCGTCGTCGACCACGGGGACGAGGTCATCGGCTTCCACGACGGGTGGAAGGGCCTCCTGGAGTGCGACTACCGGAAGCTCGACCTCGACGCGGTGGGCGGCATCCTCGCCCGTGGCGGCACCATCCTCGGCTCCTCCCGCGTCCAGCCGGCGCACCTCGTCGGCGGCGTCGAGCGGGCCAAGGGCCACGTCGCCGACCTCGGCCTCGACGCGATCATCCCGATCGGCGGCGAGGGCACCCTCAAGGCCGCCCACCTCCTCTCCGAGGCCGGTCTCCCCATCGTCGGCGTCCCGAAGACCATCGACAACGACATCGCGTCGACCGACGTCACCTTCGGCTTCGACACCGCCGTCACCGTGGCCACCGAGGCCCTCGACCGGCTCAAGACCACCGCCGAGTCGCACCAGCGGGTCCTCGTCGTCGAGGTCATGGGCCGCCACACCGGCTGGATAGCCCTGCACTCGGGCATGGCCGCCGGCGCCCACGCCGTCGTCGTCCCGGAGCGCCCCTTCGACATCGACGAGCTGACCGCGCGCGTCGGCGCCCGCTTCGAGGACGGCAAGCGCTTCGCGATCGTCGTCGTCGCCGAGGGCGCCAAGCCGCGCGAGGGCTCCTCCATGGACTTCAAGACCGCCGGCACCGACATCTACGGCCACGAGCGCTTCACCGGCGTCGCCAACCAGCTCTCCGTGGAGCTGGAGCGGCGGCTCGGCAAGGAGGCCCGCCCGGTCATCCTCGGCCACGTCCAGCGCGGCGGCACCCCCACCGCGTACGACCGCGTCCTCGCCACCCGCTTCGGCTGGCACGCGGTCGAGGCCGCGCACCGGGGCGAGTTCGGCATGCTGACCTCGCTGCGCGGCACCGACATCGTGATGGTGCCGCTGGCCGAGGCCGTGGAGACGCTGAAGACGGTCCCCGAGGAGCGCTACGCCGAGGCCCAGTCCGTGCTCTGAGCATCCCGTCGGACGCGCCCCGGACGGCCCGTCGCACGACACCCGCCCCCGGTCGCGAGCGCGGCCGGGGGCGGTTCTAGTCTGGTGCGGACAACAAGCGCGAAACGGGCTCGGCGCGCAATGGGCTCCAGGAGTAAGCGATGGATCACAGCGGGCACGGCATGACCACGGACCTGCCGCCGTTCACGCTGGGACGGGGCCTGGAGTTCTCTCCCGACCTCTTCTTCCTCTTCGGGTGCCTCGCGGCGCTCGGCCTGTACGCGTGGGGGGTCGCCCGGCTGCGGAGGCGCGGCGACGCCTGGCCGGTGTCCCGGACCGTCCTCTTCACCGCCGGCGTGCTGACGATCGCCCTGGTGATGTGCACCAGGCTGAACGACTACGGCATGGTCATGTTCAGCGTGCACATGGTGCAGCACATGGTCATCTCCATGGTCTCGCCGATCCTGCTGCTGCTCGGCGCCCCGGTGACGCTCGCGCTGCGCGCCCTGCCGGTGGCCGGACGGGGCTCGCTCGGGCCGCGCGAACTGCTCCTGAAGCTGCTGCACAGCCGGTACATGCGGATCATCACGCACCCGGTCTTCACCATCGGCATGTTCATCGCCAGCCTCTACGGCCTCTACTTCACCCCGCTCTTCGACACCCTGATGGGGTCGAAGACGGGTCACATCGCGATGATGGTGCACTTCCTCGCCGTGGGCTTGGTCTTCTTCTGGCCGATCATGGGCGTGGACCCGGGCCCGCACCGGCCCGGTTACGTGATGCGGATGCTGGAGCTCTTCGCCGGCATGCCGTTCCACGCCTTCTTCGGCATCGCCATGATGATGGCGACCCAGCCGATGGTGAAGGCGTACGAGAACCCGCCGGCCTCGCTCGGCATCGACGCGCTCGCCGACCAGAACGCGGCGGGCGGCATCGCCTGGGCGTTCAGCGAGATCCCCTCGGTGCTGGTGCTGATCGCGCTGGTCTACCAGTGGTACCACTCCGAGCAGCGGCAGGCGGTCCGCAAGGACCGGCAGGCCGACCGGGACGGCGACAAGGAACTGGCGGAGTACAACGCCTACCTGGCCTCGCTCCAGGCGCGCGGGCGCTGAACCGGCGGCTCCGGCCCCCGGGACCCTCGGGTCCCGGGGGCTTCGTGCTGTCCGGCGCGCGCCGGGAGCGTCCGGGGAGTAGCGCGCGCCCCCGGTGGGGGGTCACGATGGGAGGGCGGCCCCCCGGGCTCCGGCCGGGGTCTCGGCACGGGCCACGGAGGAGGGCGGGCGGATGTCCGGTTCCACGAAGGCGATGACGATCGTCACCTGCGTCGCGCTGGTGCTGATCACCGCATACACGGTGGCGCTCGGCAGCAGTGGCTGGCTGTGGTTCGGCTGGATCGTGCTCGGGGTGGCGACGCTCGGGATGGCGGCGGCGGACAGCGCCGACGCGGTCACGGTCCCGCGCGGACCGCGCGCGGGCGGGGCGGGTCCGGCGGCGCGCTGAGCCCCGGGGTCTCGACCGGGCCGGCCGACGGCCCGGTCAGCGCGGTGCGAGCACGAACCAGACCTGGCCGGGGGCGAAGGCGAGCGGGCTGCCGTCGGGGGCGGTGAAGGTGGTGCCGCCGGCCGGGTCGGGACGCGACCAGCGGGCCTCGTACGCCCGGCCGTCGCGCAGCACCGTCGCCGTGCCGGAGCCGGTGGTCTCGGTGTACGGGGAGACGGCGCCGTTGACGTCGTGGAAGGCGGAGGGGCGGACGGTCACCCGCTGGACGACGACGGTGGCGGGGGCGAGCGGGCCGGAGTCCGTACCGGTGACGGCGCGGCCGTCGATGGCGACGTGCCAGCCGCGGTCGGCGGCGGACCAGGTGAAGGCGTAGCGGGTGGCCGGGAAGCGGACGGTCTCGGTGGCGGTCGCGGTGCCGCCGGCGGGCGCGGCGCCGAAGCGCAGGCCGATCGGGCGGACGTCGGAGGCGTCCGGGGCGGCGGCGAGGGCCCGCCCGGGGTCCAGGTAGAGGTTGTGCGGGGCGGGCCGGTCCGGTGAGCGGCGGAAGGCCCGGGGCGCGGTGGACTCGCTGACCAGGTCGAGGGGCGCGGCTTCGAGGAGCGGGTTCAGCCTCGTCTGGGCGCCGGAGTAGGCGAGAGCCGGGTGGCCGAAGGGGCGCAGCAGGGAGAGGTCGGACTCGCGGGCGCTGCGGACGGGGCCGACGGTCTCGGGGAGGCGGGAGGAGTAGACGGCGAGCAGGCGGGTGACGCCCCCCTCGACCTGTTCGACGTAGACGAGGTCGGCGGCGCCGAGACCGGTCTGGGGGCGGGCCGGGGCCACGTTGTCTATCTTGACGGCGAGGACGGGGCCGGTGCGGGCGGGCAGTCCCGTGAGGGGCGAGGTCCCGGCCGGGGCGGTGGCGGGCGGGCGCGTCGGCGCGGGGTCGTGCGCGGAGGGATCTGTGCATCCGTACAGTCCCGCCGCGGCCACCGCGCACAGCAGGGCGGTGAGCGCGCGCCCGGGGCGCCGGGGTCCGCGCGCACCTGGCATGTCGGCCTCCCGGTGAGTCGGACCACTCCTACCAGTGGACCACGCGCGCCCGGGGGGTTACAACGGGCGTGACGGACGACGAACGGGGGCCTCGGTGTTCTACCGGCTGCTGAAGCACGTACTGCTCGGACCGCTGCTGAAACTGCTGTTCCGGCCGAGGGTGGAGGGGATCGGGCACGTCCCGGAGGAGGGTGCGGCGATCATCGCGGGCAATCACCTCTCCTTCTCCGACCACTTCCTCATGCCGGTGGTGCTCGACCGGCGCATCACCTTCCTGGCGAAGCAGGAGTACTTCACCGGGCCGGGCCTGAAGGGGAGGCTGACGGCGGCGTTCTTCCGGGCGGCCGGGCAGATCCCGGTGGACCGCTCGGGCAAGGAGGCGGGACGGGCCGCGATCCGGGAGGGGCTCGGCGTCCTCGGCCGGGGCGAGTTGCTCGGGATCTACCCGGAGGGCACCCGCTCGCACGACGGCCGCCTGTACAAGGGGAAGGTCGGGGTGGCGGTGATGGCGCTGACGGCCGGGGTGAAGGTGGTGCCGTGCGCGATGGTCGGCACCTTCGAGATCCAGCCGCCGGGGCGGGTGGTGCCGCGGATCCGCCGGGTGACGATCCGCTTCGGGGAGCCGCTGGACTTCTCGCGCTTCGCCGGCTCGGCGGACGAGCGGGCGGTGGTCCGGGCGGTCACGGACGAGATCATGTACGCGATCATGCGGCTGTCGGGGCAGGAGTACGTGGACGAGTACGCGGCCGTCGCGAAGGCGGCGGGGCCCGCGGAGTGACGCGCGGGGGCGCCGCACGAGGAGGAGGGGCGGTCGTTGTGCGTCCGCCCCTCCTCCGTCACCGCGTGGCTACGGCTGCGGGGTGGCGTGCGGGGCGCACGTCTGGTCCGCGGCGTCGACCCGGCCGGTCAGGAGGTAGTCCTCGACCTTGGTGTTGAGGCACGGGTTGACCAGGTTGGTGATGCCGTGCGAGCCGGCGTCCTTCTCCGTGATCAGGCGCGAGCCCTTGAAGCGCTTGTGCAGTTCCACAGCGCCCTCGTACGGGGTGGCGGCGTCGCGCTCGGCCTGGGTGATGAGCACCGGCGGGAGGCCCTTGCCGGTCTTCACCTGCACCGGCTTCTGGCTCGGGGCCTTCCAGGTGGCGCAGGGCAGGTTCATCCAGGCGTTCGCCCAGGTCATGAACGGGTACTGCTCGTGGAGGCGGGAGTTGTCCCGGTCCCACTTCTTCCAGCTGGTCGGCCACGGGGCGTCCGCGCACTCGACGGCCGTGTAGACGGCGTTGCCGTTCTCCGAGGAGATGTTGCCGGCGGTGTCGGTGAGGTCCGCGGCGGCGTTGTCGATCAGCGGCTGCGGGTCGCCGGCGGCGTACGCGCTCCACGCCTCGGCCACCGGGGCCCACATGGAGTCGTAGTAGGGGGCGTTCTGGAAGAAGCCGATGAGCTCGGCCGGGCCGACCTTGCCGCCGAGCGGCGCCTTCTTCGCGGCGGCGCGCAGGGTCTCCCACTGCTGCCGGACCTCGGCGAGGGTGTCGCCGAGGTGGTAGGTGGCGTCGTTCTGGGCGACCCAGGTCATCCAGTCGGTGAGCCGGCCCTCGAAGGCGATGTCCTGGCCGAGGTTGGCCTCGTACCAGATGGAGCGGGTCGACGGGTTGACGACGCTGTCCAGGACCATGCGGCGGACGTGCGTCGGGAAGAGGGTGCCGTAGACGGCGCCGAGGTAGGTGCCGTAGGAGACGCCGACGAAGTTGAGCTTCTTCTCGCCGAGCGCGGCGCGGACGACGTCGAGGTCGCGCGCGGTGTTGGGCGTCGTCATGTGCGGGAGCATGTCGCCGCTCTTCTCGGCGCAGCCCGCGGCGTACTCGGCGGCGAGCTTGCGCTGCGCCCGCTTGTCGGCCTCGCTGTCGGGGACCGGGTCGAGCTTGGGGCCCTTGACGAACTCGGTCGGGTCGACGCAGGAGATGGGCGCCGAGTGGCCGACGCCGCGCGGGTCGAAGCCGACGAAGTCGTACGCCTTGGCGGCGTTCGCCCAGATCTTGTTCTTCGTGGTGACGCGGCGCGGGAAGCGCAGGCCGGAGCCGCCGGGGCCGCCCGGGTTGTAGAGCAGGGCGCCCTGGCGCTCGGCCGGGGTGCCGGTGGCGGCGATCCGGTCGACCGCGATCTTGATCTTCTTGCCGTACGGCTTGGTGTAGTCGACCGGCACGGTGACCCAGCCGCACTGGATCGGCTTCTCCAGGCCCCAGTCGGCCGGACAGTCCTGCCAGTCGATGCCGGCCGCGGCGGCCTGGGCCGCGGCGATGGCGACCCCGGCCGCCGCGGTGTCGCGGCCGTGGCGCGCGCCGCTGTCGGCCGTGGCCGCCGGAGCCGCGAGCGCGCCCGCGACGAGGGTTCCGGCGACGAGCGTGCCGGCCGAGCCGAGCACTGCCGTGCGTCGTCTCACAGGTCCTCCCCCTGCTAGGTGTTCACATGTTCGGGCGATCCTTTCGCCAGAGGGGCCATCTCGTCATTCCGAACGCGTGTTTCTTTGCCGAACCCATAACCGGAGTGCGGAATCCGCTGAGCGGTACACCCGGATCCGGCTGGCTCCGGGGCGAGTTCGTCCAGCGCCGCGTCGAGGACCCGGCGCAGGGCGAGCGCGTCGGGGGCGACGGCGGTGACGAGGACGGCGGGTCCCGCGAGCGGGGTGAGCACCGCGTGCTCGCCGAGCGGGCGCGCCGCCGGCGGTCCGGCCCCGTACGCCGGATCGACGACGAGGAGCTGGCCGGTGGCCCGGTGACCGGCGAGGACCGCGCCGCCGTCCCAGCCGCCGGGGGCCCCGGGGCCGTACGCGAGTTCCTGGTCGAGCAGCGGACGGCCCGCGCGGCGGACGGTGAGGCGCGAGACGAGGGTGCCGGGCGGTTCGCCGTGCCGGCCGAGGACCTGCTCCTCGCGCAGGACGAGCCGCGCGGTGGCGGCGAGTTCGACGGTGGTGCGCACCCGCAGGTCGGAGCCGTGGGCGCTGACGAGCTGCTCGGGCAGCCAGCGCAGCACGCCGTCCGGACCGACCCGGAGGCGGAGCTCGTAGTCCGCCGGGTCCGCGGTGCGGCCGGGCAGGGCGAGGGTGGCGGCCGCGGAGTCGACCCGCAGCCGGGCCCGCTCCCGTACCTCGGTCTCGATCGCGAGCCGGTCCCCGCCGAGCGGCGCGCTCATCGCCCCGACGACCGTCACCCGCGCCCAGCCGGGGACGGCGGCGCGGGTACGGCGCAGGGCGAGCGGCCCGTCGCTCTCCAGGACCGGCAGGGAGCCGTCGGCCCCGGCCGCGATCCGGGCGGTGGCGCGCAGGCTCATGCGGTGGGCGCCGGGGCGGCGGTCCAGGCGGCGAGCCGCTCCCGCACCCACTCGGCGACCGGGCCGACGCCCTCCGCGGAGCGCAGCGAGGTGAACGCCACGGGCAGCTCGCCGCGCTGCTCGGCCGCGTCGCGGGCCATCCGGCCGAGGTCGGAGCCGACGTGCGGGGCGAGGTCGGTCTTGTTGACGACGAGGAGGTCGGCGGTGGTGACGCCGGGGCCGCCCTTGCGCGGGATGTCGTCGCCGCCGGCCACGTCGATGACGAAGACCTGGGCGTCGACGAGGCCCTTGGAGAAGGTGGCGGTGAGGTTGTCGCCGCCGGACTCGACGAGGATCAGGTCGAGCGGGCCGACGGCGTCCTCCAGCTCCTCGACCGCTTCGAGGTTGGCGGAGATGTCGTCGCGGATGGCGGTGTGCGGGCAGGCGCCGGTCTCGACCGCCCGGATCCGCTCCGGCGGCAGCACGGCCTCGCGGAGCAGGAACTCGGCGTCCTCGCGCGTGTAGATGTCGTTGGTGACGACGGCGAGTGAGAGCGTGTCGCGGAGTTGACGGCAGAGCGCGGCGACGGTGGCGGTCTTGCCCGAGCCCACCGGGCCGCCGAGCCCGATGCGCAGGGCGCGTCGGGTGCCGTCGGGCCGGTGGGCGTCGGCGGAGACGGCGCCGTGGTGGGAGTGACCGTGGTCGAGGTGCATGGGGCTCTCCTTGGTGCGTTACGAGGCGAAGAGGCGGACGGGCCAGGCCGCGTGCTGCTCGGCGGTGATGTCGAGCAGCGGCGCGGAGGCGGCGGGCAGCGCGTCGACCCCGCCGTGCGCGGCGGTCGCGGCCCGCGCGGCGACCTCGTCCATCACGGGCGCGAGCCGGGCCAGGACGGCGGTGGCCCGGTACGGGTCGAGGCCGAGGAGACGCACGACGGCGGTGGCGGGACCGCCGACCGTCTCGTACGCGGCGCAGTGCGCGGCGTCCTCGGGCCCCAGTCCCGCCGCCCGCGCCGCGGCGCCGAGGACGACGGGCTGGTGCGCGCCGCCCGGGAAGGCGGCGGCGAGCGCGTCGAGTTCCGGGTCCGGCCAGGCGGCGCGGGCGGCCCGCATCAGCTGGCGGCCGAGCCGGCGCGCGGCGGTGCGCAGGGCGGGCGAGGGGGTGCGGGCGTCGGCGGCGGCGTCGAGCTCGTACGGGTCGAGGCCGAGGGCCGCCGCGGCGGCGAGGCCCGCCGCGGTGAGGCCGACGGTGTGCAGACGCCCAAGGCAGAACGCTTCGAGGTCGGCGGCGTCGCGGATCCGACCGGCCTTGACGGCGGCCTCCGCGCCGCCGGAGTGCGCGTGCCCACCGGCGGGGAAACGCCCGTCGGCGAGCACCAGGAGGGCCGAGCGCGTCGTCAAGCGCGCCATCAGAAGAGGAAGTAACGCTGGGCCATGGGAAGTTCCGTGGCGGGGGCGGGTTCGACCGCTTCGCCATCGATGGTGACGGTGAAGGTGTCGGCGTCGACCTCGACGCGGGGCAGGGCGTCGTTCTCCCGCATGTCCGCCTTGGTGACGCGGCGAGTGGAACGGATCGGGACGAACTCCTTGGCCAAACCGAGCCTCTGCGGCAGGTCGTCCTCGACGGCCGCCTCGGCGGTGAAGTTGACCGACCCCGCGGCGGCCGCCCTGCCGAGGGAACCGAACATCGGCCGGGGCAGCACGGGTTGCGGGGTGGGGATGGAGGCGTTGGCGTCGCCCATCTGGGCGTACGCGATCTGCCCGCCCTTGAGGACGACGAGCGGCTTCACGCCGAAGAAGGCCGGCTCCCACAGGACGAGGTCGGCGAGCTTGCCGGGCTCGACGGAGCCGACGAGGTGGCCCATGCCCTGGGCGACGGCCGGGTTGATCGTGTACTTGGCGACGTAGCGCCGCACCCGGTGGTTGTCGGCACGGCCGTCCCCGGGCAGCGCACCGCGCCGCTTCTTCATGACGTGGGCGGTCTGCCAGGTCCGCAGGATCACCTCGCCGATCCGCCCCATGGCCTGGGAGTCGGAGGAGATGATCGAGATGGCGCCGAGGTCGTGGAGGACGTCCTCGGCGGCGATGGTGGAGGGCCGGATCCGGGACTCGGCGAAGGCGAGGTCCTCGGGGACGGCCGGGTTGAGGTGGTGGCAGACCATCAGCATGTCGAGGTGTTCCTCGATGGTGTTGACGGTGTGCGGCCGGGTCGGGTTGGTCGAGCTGGGCAGCACGTACGGCTCGGAGACCACGGTGATGATGTCGGGCGCGTGCCCGCCGCCCGCGCCCTCGGTGTGGTACGCGTGGATGGTGCGGCCCGCGACGGCGGCGAGGGTGTCGCCGACGAAACCGGCCTCGTTGAGGGTGTCCGTGTGGATGGCGAGCTGGGCGCCGGTCTCCTCGCAGACGCCGAGGCAGGCGTCGATGACGGCGGGGGTGGCACCCCAGTCCTCGTGGATCTTGAAGCCGAGGGCGCCGCCGCGCAGCTGGGAGTGCATGGCCTCGCGGGACATGGTGTTGCCCTTGCCGAGGAGACCGATGTTGACCGGGAAGGTGTCGAGGGCCTCGAACATCCGCGCCATGTGCCAGGGGCCCGGGGTGACGGTGGTGGCCTTGGTGCCCTCGGCAGGGCCGGTGCCGCCGCCGACGAGGGTGGTGATGCCGGTGGCGAGGGCCTGTTCGACGACGGTCGGCGAGATGAAGTGGACGTGGGTGTCGACGCCGCCGGCGGTGACGATCCGCCCGTTGCCGACGACGACCTCCGTCTCGGGGCCGATGACGAGGTCGGGGTGGACCCCGTCCATGGTGTCGGGGTTGCCCGCCTTGCCGAGGGCGGTGATCCGGCCGTCGCGGATGCCGATGTCGGCCTTGACGACCCCCCAGTGGTCGATGACCACCGCACCGGTGATCACGGTGTCGGGGGCGCCCTCGGCACGGGTGGTGCGGGCCTGGCCCATGGACTCGCGGATGACCTTGCCGCCGCCGAAGACGGCCTCCTCGCCGGCCCGGCCGGGACCGCCGGAGCGGTCCTCCTCGATCTCCACGAGCAGGTCGGTGTCGGCGAGCCGGATCCGGTCGCCGGTGGTGGGGCCGAACAGGTCGGCGTACACGGCGCGGTGGAGGTCAGGCACGAGGGTCTCCGTTCGGCGCGCCGGGGGCGGGGGTGGAGGAGGGGGAGGGCGTGGGGGTGGGGGTGGAGGAAGGGACGGGTGTGGGCGCGGGGGTGGGGGCGGGACCGGGGGGAGCGGCCGGGGTCGTGGGGGTGTCGAGGGGGCCCGCGGTCTCGCCGCGCAGGCCGGGGACGACCCGGCGGCCGGCGATCGGGACGAGCTCGACCTCGACGGGGATGCCGGGCTCGAAGCGCACGGCGGTGCCGGCGGCGATGTGCAGGCGCTTGCCGCGCGCGGCCGACCGGTCGAAGTCGAGACCGGGGTTGACCTCGGCGAAGTGGTAGTGGGAGCCGACCTGGACGGGCCGGTCGGCGGCGTTGAGGACGGTGAGGCGGGTGACGGGGCGGCCCTCGTTGAGGGGCACGGGCCCGTCCCCGTACAGGATCTCTCCGGGGATCATCGGCGCGGTCCCCCGTCAGACGATCGGGTCGTGGACGGTGACCAGCTTGGTGCCGTCCGGGAAGGTCGCCTCGACCTGGACGTCGTGGATCATCTCGGGGATGCCGTCCATGACGTCGTCGCGGGAGAGGACCTTGCGCCCGGAGGCCATCAGCTCGGCGACGGTCCGCCCGTCCCGCGCGCCCTCCAGGATGTGCGCCGTGATGAGGGCGACGGCCTCGGGATGGTTGAGCCTCACCCCGCGAGCGCGACGCTTCTCCGCCACGTCGGCGGCCACGTGGATGAGCAGGCGTTCCTGCTCGTGCGGGCTCAATTGCACTCTTCCACCTCACAGTCGTCGGCCGGGCCTGACCCGGACAGCTGCGGACCCTACCGACCGTCAACACCTTGTTGAACTGGAGAGATGCGCTGGAGGGCCGGACATTGCACGTTAGGGCGGAAGTTTTTCCGGCTCGTTAACTCGAGCTTTGCGATTCGATGATCATCGGACCGGGGTGGGGCTGGGCGGGGGTGGGTCGCCCCGGTCTCGGGTCACGCCCCCGCTCTACGCCTCACTCCACGTCCTGCTCCACGCTCCGGCGCGCGAAGACGATCGCGCGCCGGGATGCGGCGGGCCGGTCGTCGTAGGGCTGGAAGTCGGGGCGGGGTGGGATGCGGGGGGCGGGCCCGGGGGTCAGCCCGCGCCGGGCTCGCGGTGACGGGCGGCGATGCCGAAGCGGCCCTGTTCGCCCTTGGGGGAATTGAGCACGCCCGGACCGGACAGGCCGGACAGGGAGGTGATGACCGGCTCTCCGGTCCCGTCCGGCTCCGCCGCCTCCAGCTTCTCCAGTCGCTCCAGGTCGGCGGCCGAGACCAGGGCGACGAGCGGCTTCCCGTGGCGGGTCACGACCACCCGCTCGCTGCCGTACACCACGCGGTTGATGAGGTCGGCGAGCTCCGCCCGCGCTTGCGTCACCGGGATCTCGTAGGTCATGCTCCTCATCTTACGGTCTGTACGTCCTGTACATTTTTTACAGAAGGAGGCGCTCTTCATGGACGCACGCCACGTACTGCCGGAGTTCTCGGAGCGGATCTCGTACGGAACCCGGACCCTCGACCCGTACGCGAAGCTCCTGGAGAACCGAATCGTCTTCCTGGGCACGCCGGTCGACGAGATCGCCGCGACCGACGTGATCGCCCAGCTCCTCCACCTCGACCACGCGGCCCCGGGGCGGGACATCTCGCTCTACCTCAACTCCCCCGGCGGCTCGATCACCGCGACGACCGCGATCCACGACACGATGCGCTCCCTGGCGAGCGACGTGGAGACGACCTGCCTCGGCCAGGCGGGTTCGACGGCCGCACTCCTGCTCGCCGCCGGCACCCCCGGCAAGCGCATGATGCTGCCGGGCGCCCGCGTGACCCTGCGTCAGCCGACCCTGGACGAAACTCTCTCCGGACAGCCCTCCGACCTGGAGATCCACGCGCGCGAACTGCTGCGACTGCGCGGGGTGATGAACGCGCTGCTTTCCGCCTACACCGGCCTGGAGGAGGAGCGGATCGCCGCCGACACCGAGCACCTGACCGTGCTCGACGCGCCGGCCGCGCTCGCGTACGGCCTGATCGACCACGTGATCGACGACCGCCGCACCGCTTCCGTCCCCGTATACGACTCCGATCCGGACCCCGCCCTCGGCGCCGGCCCGGATTCCGGTTCCGGCTCAGATTCCCGCTCGGATTCCGACTTCGGCTCCGGCCGCGACCTCGACTCCGACTCCGACTTCGGCTCCGGCTCCGGCTCCGGCTCCGGCTCTGACGCGTCGGTCCGGTGAGGCCGCGATGGTCCCCGAGCTTCCGCCGCTGCCCGCCCTGACCCGGGCCGAGGGGCAGTTCATCGACGCGTACCTCGAAGTCGTCGACCTCCTGGGGAAAATCAATCCATCCAGGTCCTCGCATACCTATGGCGCCCTGCGCGCCGCACAAGCGCTGGTCGGACGCGTGGAGGCGCTTCGCGAAGCCCTGACGCTCATGCATATGCGGGGCGAGAGCGAGGTCCACGCCGACACATTGGCCTGCGCGCTGCGGGTGTTGGACGGCGAGCGACGGACGACCCGGGTCACCGTGCCCGGAACACGGGCCAGTTGACATTCCGACGTGTCGTGTCGAGCTCCGGACGGCCGACACGGAACGCAGAAATGGTCCCCCGTTCGGCGTAGTTCCGTAGTCGACAGATGGAGTGGGCGACTTGCGCAACAGGTGTACGCATTTGGCGGAATAGGACATTCCGACGCTGGTAAGGGGCTCGTCGGCCAAACCTACGACGATCACGAAACCCTCTTGTCCACCCGTATGGATCAGTCGTGAGGAGCCTCACATAACGCCGTTTCCGCTCGGTTTTCACCCGCACCGTGGGTCAAGATCCCTGACGACGACAAGCCCCCGCCACCCAGGCGGGGCGGTCCGGGCGGACGCCGAGTCCTGCCGCCGTCCCGGACGTCTGGTCGACAGGATTGGATCGGCAGGAGTGGAGGACCCGAGCAGTACGGGTCGACCGCGCTGAATCCCCAGCGCGGCCGTCCCTCGGGGTGAAGCCGCAGCCGCGGCCGGGCATCTTCGCCTGCCCGAACCCGACAGGTCATCCTTCACAGGCGGCTGACGAAGGGTTGCGCATGACTGCGCAGATGCATGTCCCGTCCCTGCTGTCCCGGGCGGGGGCCGTCTCGGCTCTCACCCTCGCCGCCGTCGGCGGCACGCTCCTCGCCCCCGGAGCGGCACCCGAGGCTCAGGCAGCCACCTCCCACGCGACGAAGGCACTGGGCGTCGCCGCGTCCAAGAAGGGCGCGCCCTACCGGTACGGCGCCGCGGGACCCACCCGCTTCGACTGCTCCGGGCTCACGCTCTACGCGTACAAGAAGGCGGGCAAGTCGCTGCCCCGCACCGCGCAGCAGCAGTACAACAAGACCCGGCACATCTCCGCCTCCAGCCGGCAGAAGGGTGACCTGGTCTTCTTCCACTCCGGCGGCAGGGTCTACCACGTGGGGATCTACGCCGGTAGCGGCAAGATCTGGCATTCGCCCAAGACCGGCTCTTGGGTGAAGCTCGACAAGATCTGGTCCTCGAAGGTCTACTACGGCCGCGTGCGCTGACCCACGGCGCCTGCGGGCGTGTCCCCGGGTGCGGTGGCGCCGCCGCACCCCTCCCGCAGGCGCCGGGCACGACCACCGGAGAACCGGCATCGCCTCACGGCCTTCCGGTACGGAACCCCGGGATCCATCCGGACGGTGCTCCTCCCCGAACCCCACGGCCGCGCGAAAGATCGCGGTCGTCCGAAACCTCACGGCCCCGGTGGCGGCGAGATGCCCGCCCCCAGGTGTCAGAGCTCGACCGGACTGTCGTCCGTCCCCAGTTCTGCCCAGAACGCGCCGAAGTCGTCGAGACCGGCGAGCGGCGAGGCCTGAGCGAGGTCGACGATGCCCCGGACGACGGCGTGGACCATCTGGGGATCCCCCGAGTCCATGGCCCGGTCGAGGCGGACGAACATCTCCTCACCGGTTCGCGCGCGCTCCGTGAAGACCCGCTCGAAGTAGAGCCTCAGAGTCTCCTCGGCCGCGTGGACACGATCGACCTGGACGCGCTCCGCCGCCGCGACGACCGCGCGCTTCGTCTGCTCCTCCTGCCGGATCCTGCCGTACTCCCGAGCAGCCGCCACGATCTCGTTGAGCGCGGCGAACGCGTCGACGGCGGGAATCGACGCGGATCCCGACCGCAGCACCTTCCCCACGTGCACCGTGTCAGCCATCTCCGTCCTCCTTGAGCAGGGTGCGATACCTCATCGTGAAACCGGCCGTCTGCTGGTTCGGTTCCCCGGCCGCGTCGACGATCTGCGTCGACGCCACGTCGCGCACGGCGACGGCCAGCGTCAGGGCCCGCCGGAAGGGAGCCGCGTGGGCCGCCGGGTCGAACGGCTCGGACTCGAGCAGGTCGAGGGCCAGGACCGCCCGCGCGACAAGCCTGTCGAGCAGCGTCTCCAGCTCCCCGGCCCGCGCGATGATCCCGTCGAACTTCGCCTTCGTCGCCCGCATCTCGGCGATGGCGACGTTGACCTCGGCCTCGTTCTCCCGTGCTCTGGTCTTGGCCTTCTCGCCCTGCCCGGCCACCATGAGGCCGCTCACCAGGATCGCGGGCCCTACCGTGACGAAGTTGAGGGCAGCGGCACCGACCGCCATTCCACCACCGCCCGCCGCGACGCTGCCACCCCCGAGCGCGGCCAGGGTCGCGTTCGTCATGGCCGCTCCGGAGAGGGCCGAGATGGCGGTGCCGGTACTCGCGACGGCGAACGAGGTGACCGCGGTGGTGACCCCGGCGTTGATCCCCGCTCCCGTCACCGCCGCTCCGACGATCCCGCGCATCCAGGCGATGGCGTCCTGGCCGAGGCTCCGGTCGAGCTCGACCCGCCCGGTCGTCGAGTCGAGCCCGTCCACCAGGAGCTTCTCGCTCTCCGCCACCTGCTTCTCGTGCCGTCGCAGAAAGTCGGCCATCCGCTCGACGACCACGCGAACGGCGTGCTCCTGGCAACCGCCGAGCGCCTTCAGCCTCTCGTTGGTGAGCGCCTCGTGCGCCTCCAGCTCGCCACGCTCCTCGTCGTAGCGCGCTCCGACCTTCTGGATGCGGGTGTTGGCCCGCTTGATCTCGTACCCCCCCTTGATCCCGAGGGCCGCACCACTCGCACCACTGACGGCCCCGACGCCGATCAACACCAACGGAACCAGCGGAAGGACCATCGAGCTTCTCCGGATCAGTTCACAGGGCTCACGACCACCCGCATCGTAGTGCCCCCTCGGCGGGCCCGCGGAAGCACGGCGGAATGCCCGCCCGGGGACTCGGCAACCGGCCAAGACCGTCCGAAAACAAGGAGGTTCCCGCCTGACCATTGGCCGCCGAACACCGAACGCCTACGGCGGGCGACGGTGGGCGGTGGGGGGCCGAGTGCGGGGCGATGATGCCTGGCCGTTGTCAGCGGACTCGTCTAGATTTCGCGGCATGGCTCTGAACGACATCACCCGGTCCGCAGTCCTGCTGGCGGTCGAGGAGTACGACCACCGAGGCCGGGACGCGTTCCTGGAGAAGTACGGCTTCGGCCCCGCGCGCACCTACGTCCTCGTGATCGACGGCAAGGAGTACGACTCCAAGGCCATCGTGGGGGCCGCCCACGGCCACCTCCCCGGTCTCGACCCCCTGGAGAGCGGCGAGTTCTCCGGCGGCAGGAACCACGCCGCCAAGCTGCTGGGCGACCTCGGCTTCGAAGTCATCACGCGCGACGCGACCTGACGTCACGTCCGGAACCCGGCACCGGAGACGGGACTGGTACGGGGCCCTGCATGCGCAGCCGCCTCAGCAGGCGGGAACGGCGGCCGCGGTCCACGGCAGGGTGATCCACACCGTCTTGCCGCCCTCCGCGGTGGGCGACACCGAGAGCCTGCCACCGGCCTCCGCCGCGAGAACCCGGATGATCACCATGCCGCGGCCGTTGTCCTGCTGGACGGCGGCCGGGAGCCGGCGCGGAAAGCGCGGGTGGCTGTCGGTGACGCCGATCCGCAGGATCTCCTCCCGGTCGAGCCGAAGCTCGACGGTGAAGGTGGGCGACTGCCCAAAAGTGTGCTGCACCGCGTTGGTCGTCAGCTCCGAGACCATCAGCCGGATGGAGTCCGCCGCGTCGCCGTCGTCGTCCAGGCCCCAGCGGCCGAGCGTCTCCGCCACGAACCTCCGTGCCGTGGCGACCTCGGCGGGATCGCTCGGCAGCGTGACGGATGCTTCCTGGAGATCTGCCATGGCGACGCCGTCCCTTTCCGCCGGGGCCGTCGCCCCGGATCGCGCTGCGCGTCACACTGCCACCGATCGCGGACCCGAGTGGGCCGTTCTCCCGAGATATGCCCCGTTCTGTCGCCCGAAGCGGTGAACTCTCGCCCTCCGGAACAGCCTTGGGCCGCGCACGGAGCCGTACGTGGAGGGCGCAGCACCGCGCGACATCGCACCGCGCTCACAGTCCCGCACCCCGTGCACACCGCCCCGCGCGCACGACCCCCGTCCTCAGCGCATCCGTGCTCAGCGCATCCGTACTCAGCCCGCCCGTGCTCAGCGCGCCCCGGCGGGCGCGGTCCGGACGATCGTCGCGACCGCCCGTTCGATCTCGGCGTCCGTGAGGTCCGCGCGGGCAGTCAGCCGCAGTCGCGAGATGCCGTCCGGCACGGACGGGGGTCGGAAGCAGCCCACGGACAGGCCCTGTTCGCGACAGTCGGCGGCCCATGCCAGGGCCTCTTCCGGTCCCGGCGCACGGACCGACACCACGGCTGCGTCCGGCCGGGCGGAGGTGAACCCGGCCTCGGTGAGCATCTTGTGCAAAGTGACAGCGACCGTGCGCGCCCGCTCGGCGAGGCCCGGGTCCGCCGCGATCAGCCGCAGGCTCGCGAGCGCCGCGCCCGTGGCGGCCGGGGCCAGACCGGTGTCGAAGATGAAGGTGCGCGCCGCGTTGACCAGGTGCTCGATCACCCGGACCGGGCCGAGGACCGCCCCGCCCTGGCTGCCCAGGGACTTGGAGAGGGTGAGGGTGGCCACCACGTCCTCGTCGCCGGCCAGCCGCGCGCCGTGGAGGGCTCCCCGGCCGCCCGCGCCGAGCACACCGAAACCGTGGGCGTCGTCGACGACCAGCCCGGCGTCGTGGTCGCGGCAGGCCGCGGCGAGTTCCTCCAGCGGGGCCCGGTCGCCGTCGACGGAGAAGACGGAGTCGCTGACCGCGAGCGCCCGCCGCCCCGGATGCGCCTCCAGCGTCTTGCGTACGGCCTCGGGGTCGGCGTGCGGGACCACGGCTGCCTCCGCACGGGCGAGCCGGCAGCCGTCCACGATCGAGGCGTGGTTGGCGGCGTCGGAGACGATCAGGACGCCGGGGCCACCGAGCGCGGTGAGCGCGGCCAGGTTGGCGGTGTAGCCGGAGGAGAAGACGAGGGCTGCCTCGAAGCCGCAGAACGCGGCGAGTTCCTCCTCCAGCCGGGCGTGCAGCAGGGTCGTACCGGTGACGAGACGCGAACCGGTCGCCCCGGCCCCCCAGCGGCGGGCGGCGTCGGCCGCCGCCCCGATGACGTCGGGGTGCCGCGTCAGACCGAGGTAGTCGTTGCTCGCCAGGTCCAGCAGGTCCGACTCGGCCGGCCGTGGCCGCAGCGTCCGGACTAGCCCGGCCCCGGCCCTGCGGCGGGCCTCGGCCCCGGTCCAGTCGAAGGCGGAACGGCGCGGGGGCGGGGTCGGCCGGGCCTGGGGCATGCGGCGCTCCTTTTGTCGGCACCTTTTGTAGGCAGCGCACAGACCCTAACGGCAGGAGGTCGAGGTCGGGATGTGGCCATACACACACCTCGATCATGACCGTTTGTTCAGATCCTCCTTGGCCGAGGGGCGTGCCGTAGGCAAGGATCAGCCCTTATGGACCTGCTGAACACGCTGGTGGAGAAGGGGCTGCGGCGCGAGTCGCCGACCCGTGAAGAAGCGCTCGCCGTACTGGCGACCTCCGACGACGACCTGCTCGATGTGGTGGCGGCCGCCGGCAAGGTGCGCCGACAGTGGTTCGGGCGGCGGGTGAAGCTGAACTACCTCGTCAACCTGAAGTCCGGGCTGTGCCCGGAGGACTGCTCGTACTGTTCGCAGCGGCTCGGTTCCAAGGCCGACATCCTCAAGTACACGTGGCTGAAGCCGGACGAGGCGTCCCAGGCCGCGGCGGCGGGCATCGCGGGCGGCGCCAAGCGGGTCTGCCTGGTGGCGAGCGGCCGCGGTCCGACGGACCGTGACGTGGAGCGCGTCGGCAGGACCATCGAGGCCATCAAGGAGCAGAACGAGGGCGTCGAGGTGTGCGCCTGCCTCGGTCTGCTCTCCGACGGCCAGGCCGAGCGCCTGAAGACGGCCGGCGCCGACGCGTACAACCACAACCTCAACACCTCCGAGGCGACGTACGGGGAGATCACCAAGACCCACACGTACGCCGACCGGGTGGACACCGTGCAGAAGGCGCACGCGGCGGGCCTCTCGGCCTGCTCGGGCCTGATCGCGGGCATGGGCGAGACCGACGAGGACCTGGTCGACGTGGTGTTCGCGCTGCGCGAGCTGGACTCGGACTCGGTTCCGGTCAACTTCCTGATCCCCTTCGAGGGCACGCCGCTGGCGAAGGAGTGGAACCTCACCCCGCAGCGCTGCCTGCGGATCCTCGCCATGGTCCGGTTCGTCTGCCCCGACGTGGAGGTGCGGATCGCCGGCGGCCGTGAGGTCCACCTGCGGTCGATGCAGCCGCTGGCGCTGAACATCGCCAACTCGATCTTCCTCGGCGACTACCTCACCAGCGAGGGCCAGGCCGGCCAGGCCGACCTCGACATGATCGCGGACGCCGGCTTCGAGGTGGAGGGCGCGGGCACGACCACGCTCCCCGCCCACCGCGCCGACGCGCTCGCGGCGGCGGCCGGCGGCTGCGGTTCGCACGCCGCGGCGGGCGGCTGCGGTTCCGGGGCGGCGGCCGGCTGCGGCTCGCACGCGGACGCGGCGGGCGGCGGCTGCGGCCCGTGCGGCGGCCATGCGGAGACCCCCGCCGAGTCCCCGGCCACGGCGTCCGCCGCGTCGGAGGCCCGGACCGACCTGGTGGCGGTGCGCCGCCGCGGCGCCGGCACGGACCTCGCCCCGAACGCGTAACGGCCGACGATGCGCAACGACGAACTCCTCGCCCTGGACCGGGCGCACGTGTGGCATCCGTACGGCCCGATGCCGGGCCGTGCGGAGCCGCTGGTGGTGGCGTCCGCGTCCGGTGTGCGACTGCACCTCGCCGAGCCGGCCGAGGGACGGTCCGAGCTGATCGACGGCATGTCCTCGTGGTGGTCGGCTGTGCACGGCTACAACCACCCCGTGCTCAACGAGGCCGCGCGCGGCCAGCTCGACCGGATGAGCCATGTCATGTTCGGCGGGCTCACCCACGAGCCGGCGGTACGTCTCGCGGCCCGGCTCGTCGAGATCACACCGGAGCCGCTCCGGCACGTCTTCCTCAGCGACTCCGGCTCCGTCGCGGTCGAGGTCGCGGCCAAGATGTGCCTGCAGTACTGGCGTTCGCTCGGCCGCCCCGGCAAGCAGCGACTGCTGACCTGGCGCGGCGGCTACCACGGCGACACCTGGCAGCCGATGTCGGTGTGCGACCCCGAGGGCGGGATGCACCAGCTGTGGTCGGGCGTGCTCCAGCGGCAGGTGTTCGTGGAGGAGCCGCCGGCCGCGTACGAGGAGTCGTACGCGGAGGAGCTCCGGGCCGCGATCGCGCGGCACGCGGACGAACTGGCCGCGGTGATCGTCGAACCGGTGGTGCAGGGCGCGGGCGGGATGCGTTTCCACGACCCCGCCTATCTGCGGGTGCTGCGCGAGGCGTGCGACGCGCACGACGTGCTGCTCGTCTTCGACGAGATCGCGACCGGCTTCGGCCGGACGGGCACGCTGTTCGCGGCGGACCAGGCCGGGGTCTCCCCCGACGTGATGTGCCTGGGCAAGGCGCTGACGGGCGGGTACCTCTCGATGGCGGCGACCTTGTGCACCCGCACAGTGGCCGACGGCATCTCCCAGGGAGAGGTTCCGGTGCTCGCGCACGGTCCGACGTTCATGGGCAACCCCCTCGCCGCCGCGATCGCCTGCGCCTCCATCGACCTGCTCCTCTCGCAGGACTGGGCCCAGGAGGTCAAGCGGATCGAGGCCGGATTGTGCGACGGCCTCGCGGGCGCCGAGGACATCCCGGGCGTCCGCGACGTGCGGGTGCTCGGCGCGATCGGCGTCGTCCAGCTCGACCACGAGGTCGACATGGCGGCGGCGACGCGGGCTGCGGTCCGGGAGGGCGTCTGGCTGCGCCCGTTCCGCGACCTCGTCTACACGATGCCGCCGTACGTGACCGAGGACGCCGACCTCGCCCGGATCTGCGCGGCGGTGCGCGCCGCGGCGACCGCGGGCTGACGCCACTCCGCCCTCCCCCGGCGGACCCCGGAAGGAAGAAGAAGCATGAGCATCATCGTCGTCAGCGGGACGGGGACGGAGATCGGCAAGACGGTCGTCACGGCGGCCGTCGCCGCCGCCGCGGTCGCCGCCGGCCGTTCGGTCGCGGTCCTCAAGCCCGCGCAGACCGGCCTCGCGCCCGAGGAGACGGGCGACGCGGACGAGGCGGTACGCCTCTCGGGCGCCAAGACCTCCGCCGAGCTGGCCCGCTACCCGGAGCCGCTCGCCCCGGGCACGGCGGCCCGGCGCGCCTCGATGGCACCGGTCGGGCCGGAGCGGGTCGCGCGGGAGGCCCGCGCGCTCGCCGGGGAGCACGACCTGGTGCTCGTCGAGGGCGCGGGCGGGCTCCTCGTCCGCTTCGACGAGGAGGGCGGCACGCTCGCCGACACGGCCCGACTGCTCGGCGCTCCCGTCCTCGTGGTGGCGCCGGCCGGTCTCGGGACGCTCAATTCGACTGCGCTGACGGCGGAGGCGCTGCGCGCCCGTGGGATCGAGCAACTCGGCGTGGTCGTCGGCAGCTGGCCGGCGGCCCCGGACCTCGCGACCCGGTGCAACCTGGCGGACCTGCCGGAGGCCGCGGGCGCCCCGCTCCTCGGGGCGGTGCCGGAGGGCTCCGGCGCGCTGGATCCCGCGGCCTTCCGCGCGGCGGCGGGCGACTGGCTCGCCCCGGCGCTCGGCGGCACGTGGGACGCGGACGCCTTCGCCCGGGCGAACGGGGCCTGAGCCGCCGCCCCGCCCTCCCCCGTACGTCACCCCGGCGCATCCCTTTCGCTCCTGGAGTCTCATCACTCCCTAGAGTGAGGGGATGCGCGCACGTGTACAGGAACTGGTCCTCGACTGCGGCGACCCGGCCGTGCTGGTCCGCTTCTGGGCGGAGCTCCTCGGCGGGGACCCCGTCGACCGGAGTGCCGACTGGTCGTACGTGGACCCGCCGGGCTTCGTACGGCTCGCCTTCCAGCGGGTGCCCGAGGGCAAGACCGTGAAGAACCGGCTGCACCTGGACCTGGAGGTGCCCGACCCGGCGGTGGCGGCCGACGCCGCGGCGCCGCTCGGGGCGGTCCGCGTCGGGGGCCTCGTCACCGACGCTCAGGGCTCCTTCCAGGTGATGCGGGACCCGGAGGGCAACGAGTTCTGCTTCGTCACGGGCTGACGGCCGCCCCATGGCGGCCGTGTGCCGGCGGACCGTCCCGTACTCGGCGACGGGTGACGGCGGGGTCTCCGGTTGACGCGCGTCCAGGGTGCGGAATGTGCTGGCGACGTCCGTACCCGCGTGGTGGGATCGGGCCGTGATCGACATACAGCTGCGTACCGCCGAACCGTCCGAGGCCGAGTCCGTCCTCGCCTTCTGGGAGCAGGCCGCCGAAGGCACCTCCATCTCCGACGACGTCGACGGGGTGCGGCGCCTTCTCGCCCGCGACCCCGGTGCGCTGATCCTCGCAGTGGAGGACGACGTGATCGTCGGCTCGGTGATCGCCGGCTGGGACGGCTGGCGCGCCTCGCTCTACCGGCTCGCGGTGCTCCCGTCGCACCGCAGGCGCGGCATCTCGAAGGTCCTGCTGAACGCGGCGGAGGAACGATTCGCCGCACTCGGCGGGCGCCGCGCGGACGCGATGGTCCTGGAAGCGAACGAGCGGGCGCACCATGCCTGGGCCGCGGCGGGGTACGAGCGGGAGGAGCGCTGGCGCCGCTGGGTGAAACCCTTCGCAGGGTGACCCAACAGCCGTTTTGCCGATCCTTTACCATGGGATCTCCGTCCGACGACCGTGACGGCCCGACCGACCGAAAGGTGTGAACGTCCGCCCATGGGCGAGCCCCCCAGTAGCACTGATGCCGCCATCCGGCATTGCCCCGGTTCCGATTCCGGCGACCGACATCGCGCGTTCCGTCCCCAGCTGACTGATCATGGGACGGAGGTGAACCGATGACCGAAGTGCTTCTGCTCCTGGTGGCGCTGCTGCTCTCGCTCGCGTGCGGCGCGTTCGTGGCGGCGGAGTTCTCCCTGACCACCGTGGAACGGGGTGAGCTCGAAGCCGCGGCGGAGCGCGGCGAGCGCGGCGCGCCCGGCGCCCTCAAGGCCGTCAAGTCGCTCACGTTCCAGCTCTCCGGCGCCCAGCTGGGCATCACCGTGACCAACCTGGTCGTCGGCATGCTCTCCGAGCCCTCCATCTCCAAGCTGATCCAGGGGCCGGTCGAGGCGCTCGGCCTCTCCCCCACGGTCGCCTCCTCGGTCGCCCTGGTCATCGGCACCGCCCTGTCCACCGTGGTCCTCATGGTGGTCGGCGAGCTGGTCCCCAAGAACTGGGCGATCTCCTCACCGCTCGCCGTCGCCAAGGTCGTGGCGACGCCGCAGCGGATGTTCACGGCCGCGTTCAAGCCGCTGATCAGCCACCTCAACAACACCGCCAACCGGATCCTGCACCGGCTCGGTATGGAGCCGACCGAGGAGCTGGCGTCCGCGCGCTCGCCCCAGGAGCTGGTGGCGCTCGCACGCCACTCGGCGAAGGAGGGCGCGCTGGAGGCGGACACGGCCGAATTGTTCGTCCGCACACTGAACCTCGCGGAACTGACCGCCGAGAACGTGATGACCCCGCGCGTCCAGGTGACCGCCCTGGAGGTGCAGGCCACCGCCGAGGACGTCGCGAACGCGACGCGCGCCACCGGCCTGTCCCGCTTCCCCGTCTACCGGGGCAACCTCGACACGGTCGTGGGCATCGCCCACATCAAGGACGTCCTGGCGATACCGGCGGACGAGCGCCGTCTGCGCCGCGTCGGCGACCTCGTGCGCGAGCCGCTGCTCGTCCCGGAGACGCTGACCGTGGACAAGCTGCTCGACCGGCTGTCCGGCAAGCAGACGATGGCCGTCGTCATCGACGAGTACGGCGGCACGGCCGGGGTCGCGACCCTGGAGGACATCGTCGAGGAGGTCGTCGGCGAGGTGCGCGACGAGCACGACCCGCACGAGACCCCCGACCTGGCGCGGGCCGGCGAGGACGAGGACGGCCGCGTGCTGTGGTCGGCCGACGGAGCCGCTCGTACCGACCAGTTGGAACGCATCGGTCTGAAGGTGCCGGACGGACCGTACGAGACGCTCGCCGGTGTCCTCGCGACCGAGCTGGGCCGCATCCCGGCCGTCGGCGACAGCGTGGAACTGGGCGGCTGGCGCCTCGACGTCGTCGACGCCTCCGGGCGCCGCGCCGCGCGCGCCCTGCTGCACGCGCCGCTCCCCCAGGAAGAGGACGAGACCGGGGAGGCCCGCCGATGATCGCGATCCAGCTGCTGATCGGTCTGCTCACGCTGGTCGTGAACGCCTTCTTCGTCGGCGCCGAGTTCGCCCTGATCTCGGTCCGGCGCAGCCAGATCGAACCGCTCGCCGAGGCCGGCGACCGACGGGCCCGCAGCGTCATCTGGGGTCTGGAGCACGTCTCCGCCCTGCTCGCGGCGGCCCAGCTCGGCATCACGCTGTGCACCCTGGTGCTCGGCATCGTGGCCGAGCCGGCCATCGCGCACCTGCTGGAGCCCGTCTTCGACGCGGTCGGCGTGCCGCACGGCCTGGTCCACCCGATCTCCTTCGTGATCGCGCTGACCGTGGCCACCTACCTGCACATGCTGCTGGGCGAGATGGTGCCGAAGAACATCGCGCTCGCCGAACCGGCGAAGACCGCGCTGGTCCTCGGCCCGCCGCTGGTCACCCTGGCCCGCGCCCTGCGCCCGGTGATCTTCACCATCAACGCCTTCGCGAACGCCCTGCTCAAGCTGTTGCGGGTGGAGGCGAAGGACGAGGTGTCGGCGACGTTCTCGGACGACGAACTGGCCCGGATGGTCACCGACGCGAGCGACGCCGGCCTGCTCGACGACCGGGCGACCGAGCGGCTGCACGACGCCCTGGAGCTGGGCCGCCGCCCCGTGCGGGACGTGGTCATGCCGGTGGAGAAGGTGATGTACGCGCAGGTCGGCACCACCCCGGAGGAGCTGGAGGCACTGTCCGCCCAGTCGGGCTTCTCCCGCTTCCCGGTCGTCGACTCGGACCGCCGGATCCTGGGCTACCTCCACGTGAAGGACGCCCTGGACATCACGCCGCGCGACCTGCCGTTCCCGGTCTCGGCGCTGCGGCCGATCGCCCGCGTACGGGCGGCGACCCCGCTGGACGACGTGCTGACGGCGATGCGCCGCAGCCGGACCCACCTGGCCGCCGTCCTCGACGAGGACGGCAAGCTCGCCGGTCTGGTGACGATGGAGGACGTGCTCCGCGAACTGGTGGGGCGCCCGGCGGCACCGTAACGCCGCACACCCCACGGAAGGGCCCCGGGACCTCGCGTCCCGGGGCCCTTCCCGCGCCTCTCCCCCAGGATCCCCACCCCCGCCCCGCGCGTTCGCGCCTTCGCACGTCCACCTCTCCGCACGTCCGCGTTTCGGTGAAGGGTGATGCCGCACGCGCGGTTGACGCGGCAGGCACTCGCCCGGCCGCGGGCGGTGTCGTCAGAGCCTGCCGGCCGCGAGCCAGTCGTCGAGGAGGTCGCGGTCGCCGGTGAGGGTGAAGCGCGGGTCGTCGGCTCCGTAGCGGCGGTGCAGCAGGAGCAGCAGCTCTCCCGCGTCGGCCGTCACGTCCGCCGTCGGCTCAGTGTCGCCGCTCCCCCGGCTCCAGGCGAAGCCGCCCCCGCCGAGCACGAGCGTCCAGACCGCGCCGCTGTCGCGCGCGGAGAGCCGCAGGACCGCGCCGTCGCGGTCGAGGTGGGCGAGCGGTTCGGCGATCCAGGGGACGTAGGGGGCCGTGGTGAGGAAGTGGTCCAGTGCGTCGGCGGCCGTGTCCGGGTCGAGCGGCCGGGCCGTTCCGGTGAGCGCGATCTCGGCGTCGGCGAGGTGGACCAGCGTCTCGGCGAGGACGTGGCGCGGGTAGTGGCGTACGTGCGGGTCGGCGCCGGGCGACCAGACCGGCGCCTCGGGGTCGGCGGCGCGGGCCGCCCCGGCGAAGCCCTCGGCGCGGGCGGCGAACCAGTCGGGGTACGCGGCGGGGTCGGCCGGCGGGTCGAGGGGGAGGTCGCCGGCGCGGACGCGGGTGGCGGGGCGGGCGGTCACGAGGTGCTCGGCCCAGCCGTGGACGGTGCCGAGGTGTCGGGTCAGGTCGCCGAGGTTCCAGCCGGGGCAGGTCGGGACGGGCGTCGCCGGATCGTTGCCGCGGACGGTGGCGGCGTACCGCCGCGCGTGGTCGGCGACGGCGTCGACGGTGGTGAGGTGGGTGTCCTCGTCGAGCCCGAAGCCCGCGGAGACCTTCAGCAGCTCCTCGCGCCAGGGGCCGGGCGGCTCCCGCAGGGCGGCCTCGCGGAAGAGTGCGTCGAGGGCACGGCGGTCGGCGGCGTCGAGTCCGGCAAGGACGTGTCCGGTGTGCTCCAGCCACTTCACCGCCGTGTCGGGGTCGAGCACCTCCTCGTCGCTGGTCTCGACCGCCGTCACCAGCCTGGCCAGCGCCTCGGCCAGGGCGTTCAGGAGCGCGTCGCTCATCGGGGTTTCCCCTCCCGGGTTCTCCACGGCACCCGCGCATACCGCGCGGTATGATCGGCTTCGCCATGGAGATCAATGCCACGTACAACAGTCTCGTCGCCGTCGGGGACAGCTTCACCGAGGGTATGTCGGACCTGAGGCCCGACGGTTCCTACGGGGGGTGGGCGGACGTCCTCGCGAGCCGGCTCGCGGCCCGCGCGCCGGGCTTCCGCTACGCGAACCTCGCCGTCCGCGGGAAGCTCATCGGCCAGATCGTCGAGGAGCAAGTCGCCCTGGCCGCAGAGATGAAGGCCGATGTGGTGACCCTCGTCGGGGGCCTCAACGACACCCTCCGCCCCAAGGTGGACATGGGCCGCGTGAAGGGTCTCCTGACGGAGGCCGTGGAACGCCTCACACCTTCCTGCGGACAGCTCGTCCTGATGCGCAGCCCCGGCCGGAACGGTCCGGTGCTGGATCGTTTCCGTCCCCGGATGGAGGAGCTCTTCGCCCACATCGACGAGCTGGCCGGCCGGCACGGCGCCCTCGTCGTCGACCTGTACGGCGCGCCCGTCCTGGCCGACCCCCGGCTGTGGGACGTGGACCGGCTGCACCTCACCGCCGACGGGCACCGGCGGGTCGCCGAGGCGGTGTGGCAGACCCTGGGCCTCGCGCCCGAGCAGGACTGGCAGGCGCCGCTGCCGGACGCCGCGCGGGTGGGGTGGGTGACGCGGCGCGCGGCGGACGCCCGGTTCGCGAAGGAGCACCTCGGGCCGTGGATCGGCCGCCGGCTCACCGGCCGCTCGTCCGGCGACGGCCGCCCGCCGAAGCGCCCCGAGCTGCTGCCGTACGAGGCGCGCTCCGAGGCCTGACCCGGCCAGGGCCCCGGGACACGGGGCTCCTGCACCGGACACGGACGGGGGTACGGCGGCGAGCGCGCGCCCGGACCGCGTGAGCTGCGTCTCGTAGCAAGCTCCAGCCGGGACCACGGCGCTGGCCTGCAGAAATCACCAGTAAACTCTGGACACGTGACTGCTGCGACTGTGAAGCCCCGTATCCCCAACGTCCTGGCCGGCCGCTACGCCTCCGCGGAGCTCGCCGTCCTCTGGTCCCCCGAGCAGAAGGTGAAGCTGGAGCGCCAGCTGTGGCTCGCCGTGCTGCGTGCCCAGAAGGACCTCGGGATCGAGGTTCCGGACGCGGCGATCGCCGACTACGAGCGCGTCCTCGACCAGGTCGACCTCGGCTCCATCGCCGAGCGCGAGAAGGTCACCCGGCACGACGTGAAGGCCCGCATCGAGGAGTTCAACGCCCTCGCCGGCCATGAGCACGTGCACAAGGGCATGACCTCCCGTGACCTCACGGAGAACGTCGAGCAGCTCCAGATCCGCCTCTCCCTGGAGCTGGTGCGGGACCGTACGGTCGCCGTCCTCGCCCGTCTGGGCAAGCTGTCCGCGGAGTACGGCGAGCTGGTCATGGCTGGGCGTTCGCACAACGTCGCCGCGCAGGCCACCACCCTCGGCAAGCGCTTCGCGACCACCGCGGACGAGCTGCTCGTGGCGTACGCCCGCCTGGAGGAGCTGCTCGGCCGCTACCCGCTGCGCGGCATCAAGGGCCCGGTCGGCACCGCCCAGGACATGCTCGACCTGCTCGGCGGCGACGCCGGCAAGCTCGCCGACCTGGAGCAGCGCATCGCCGGTCACCTCGGCTTCGCGCACGCCTTCACCTCGGTCGGCCAGGTCTACCCGCGCTCGCTCGACTACGACGTGGTCACCACCCTGGTGCAGCTGGCCGCCGCGCCGTCGTCCATCGCCAAGACGATCCGCCTGATGGCCGGCCACGAGCTGGTCACCGAGGGCTTCAAGCCCGGTCAGGTCGGCTCCTCCGCGATGCCGCACAAGATGAACACCCGCTCCTGCGAGCGCGTCAACGGCCTCATGGTCATCCTGCGCGGTTACGCCTCGATGACCGGCGAGCTGGCCGGCGACCAGTGGAACGAGGGCGACGTGTCCTGCTCCGTGGTCCGCCGCGTGGCCCTGCCGGACGCCTTCTTCGCGCTGGACGGCCTGCTGGAGACCTTCCTGACCGTGCTGGACGAGTTCGGCGCCTTCCCGGCCGTCGTCGCCCGCGAGCTCGACCGCTACCTCCCCTTCCTCGCCACCACCAAGGTCCTCATGGCCTCGGTCCGCGCCGGCGTGGGCCGCGAGCTCGCCCACGAGGCGATCAAGGAGAACGCGGTGGCCTCCGCCCTCGCCATGCGTGAGCAGGGCGCCGAGCGCAACGAGCTGCTCGACAAGCTCGCCGCCGACGACCGCATCCCGCTGGACCGCGCGGAGCTCGACGGCCTGATGGCGGACAAGCTCTCCTTCACCGGCGCCGCCGCCGACCAGGTCGCCACCGTGGTGTCCCGCATCGAGGAGCTCGTCAAGCAGCACCCGGAGGCCGCCGCGTACACCCCCGGAGCCATCCTCTGACCCGGACCCCCCGGTTCACCCGCGAGGAGCTGGAGGCCGCCCGCGACCGCGTCGTCACCGACGTGGCCGAGGGCGGCCTCGCCGTTCTCTTCTGCGGCATCAACCCGGGGCTGATGACCGCCGCGACCGGCCACCACTTCGCCCGTCCCGGCAACCGCTTCTGGCCGGTGCTCCACCGGTCCGGTTTCACCCCTCGCCTGCTGCGCCCCGACGAGCAGGACGAACTGCTCTCGTACGGGCTCGGCATCACCAACGTCGTCGCCCGGCCGACCGCGCGCGCCGACGAACTGAGCCGCGAGGAGTACGTCGAGGGCGGCCGTCTCCTCACCGCGAAGGTCCTGCGGCTGAAGCCCCGCTGGCTCGCGGTCGTCGGCGTCACCGCGTACCGCACCGCCTTCGGCGAACCGAAGGCGGCGATCGGTCCGCAGGAACGGACGATCGGCGAGACCCGGATCTGGGCGCTGCCCAATCCGAGCGGGCTCAACGCCCACTGGACGGCGGAGACCATGGCCGAGGAGTACGCGCGCCTCCGGGTGGCCGCCGGACTGCCGCCCGCCACCGACCCGCCGGAGGACGCGCACGGCTCGTGAGGCCGGGGAACCGCGCGACTCCGGCAGCCGACGGCACGTCAGTCCGCCCCGCCTTCCGTGCGGGTACGGCGGCGGGGCTCGGGTCTCGGCGCGGACACGGCCCGGACACGGCCCGGGGGCGGCCCTCGCCGCTTCCGGAACCATTGAGTACGATCCGCCTGAGACGGGCACGAGCTGGGAGGACACACGGTGGGGCGGCTGACCGGCGGGGATCCGTCTCTGCTGCGGCGGATCAATTCCGCGGTGGTACTCCATGCTCTGCGCGGTTCCGACGCGCGCACGCTCACGGACCTGACCCGGATCACGGGTCTCTCCCGGCCGACCGTCGAGGGCGTCGTCGAAGGGCTCATCGAAGGCGGGCTCGTCGTCGAGGCCGCGCCCGAGGAGGGCGGGGCCCGGCGCCAGGGCCGCCCCGCCCGGAGGTTCCGGTTCCGCGCCGAGGCCGGTCATCTGCTCGGCATCGAGATCGGCCCGCACCGCGTCGCGGCCCTCCTCTCCGGTCTGGACGGCCGGATCATCGGCGCCGGCGCCCGCGAGGTGTCGGAGACCGCGCCCGAGGACGAGCGCCTGGAGAAGGTGCGCACGGTCGTCGCGGACGTCCTGCGCCGGGCGGGCGTGCCCCGGTCGAACCTGCGGGCCGTCGGCGTCGGCACCCCCGGCATCGTGGAGGCCGACGGGACGGTGCGGCTCGGCACCGCGCTCCCCGGCTGGACGGGCCTCGCGCTCGGCGAGCGGCTGCGCCGCTCCTTCCGCTGCCCGGTGATCGTGGAGAACGACGCCAACGCGGCGGCCGTCGCCGAGCACTGGAAGGGCGCGGCGACCGACTCCGACGACATCGTCTTCGTCCTCGCCGGGCTGAGTCCCGGGGCCGGTTCGATGATCGGCGGCCGGCTGCACCGCGGTTACGGCGGCGCGGCGGGCGAGATCGGCGCGCTGCACCTGCTGGGCCGCGGCGTGACTCCGGAGCACCTGCTGTCGACGACCGACGAGCCGCTGCACCCGCTGGACGAGCAGGCGGTGGCGGAGGTCTTCGCGCTGGCGAGGAAGGGTGACGCGCGGGCCGAGGCCGCTGTGGAGCGGTTCACCCAGCGACTGGTGCACGACGTCGGCGCGCTCGTCCTCGCCCTCGATCCGGAACTGGTCGTGATCGGCGGCTGGGCGGCCGGCCTGGACGGAGTGCTGCAGCCGCTCCGCGAGGAACTGGCACGCTTCTGCCTCCGCCCGCCGCGGGTCGTGCTCTCCCTGCTCGGCGAGGCCGCCGTGGGGACGGGTGCGCTGCGGCTCGCGCTCGACCACGTGGAGGAACAACTCTTCGTGGTCGAGGGCAGCGTGACGGCCCGACGGTAGACCGGACAGGAGCACCGTTCCGGCCCCTCGCCGAAAAAGCCGAAGACCCGGCCGTGGAGGGCCGGGTCTCGGATCGAACCGGATCCGATCAGGCCGAGTCGAGTCGTTCGATTCGGCCGCGTCGACTGGATCCGATCACCACCCTGCGGTTCGCTCACCGTGCGTCGTACACGGTGAGCCTTGGTGTGCGTCAGTGCGTCGGTGCGTCAGGAGGCCATCGCCAGGTCGACGGAGTCGCCGAAGGTGAGGCGGCAGGTGTCGGCACGGTACGTGGCGACGGAGACGGCAGCGGTACGGCCGCCGGAGAGGTAACGGGTCGTCACGACCAGTACCGGCGAACCGGGCAGACGGTCCAACTCCTTGGCGTCGTCGGCACGGGCGGAACCCAGCTCCACCGAACGATCCTGGCCGTCGAGGGCGAGGTGCTGGAGCTCGCGCAGCACCTCGCGGGCGCGGGCGGGCCCGGCAGGGGCCTCGACGCCGACGAGTCCCGCGACCGAGGCTGCGGGCACGTACAGCAGCTCCGCGGCGACGGCCTGGTCCTGACCGATGCGCAGTCGGCGCACCAGGTGCACGTCCTCGTCGGCCGGAACCTCCAGCAGACGGGCTACGGCGGCGGGCGCCGTACCGAGCACGGAGTCCTGGGCCTGCCAGGCGTCGTCGCCGACACCGGGCCACGCCTGCTGCGTGGTGGAGACGTCGACGCCGACGCGCGGGGGCGCGACCGTGGTGCCGACACCGCGTCGGCGCTGGAGGCGTCCTTCCAGCTCCAGCTGTTCCAGCGCCTGGCGGAGCGTGGCGCGGGCGACGCCGAAGCGTGCCGCGAGCTCGCGCTCGTTGGGCAGGATCTCACCGACCGCGAAGTCGGAGTCGAGAGCTTCGCCGATCACCGTCTTGAGGTGCTGGTACTTCGGTTCCTGTACCGATTCCAGCTGCGTGGTCCCCACCCTGTCCTCCGCATTTCGCCGTGTCCCGCGGCGTTTCCGCGCCCTTGTTTATTAAAGGTTCCTGCACTAACTCTGCGACCATAAGGCGAGCCACCCCCTTGGTCAAGACCAATCCTCCGCCGAACGTCCGGAAATGTGACCCTCTGACCTTGATCGTTCACAGGACGTTCGCACCCTCGTGAGACGCACGAAGCCCTGAGCCCCGCCTGCCGGACCGGCGGGCGGGGCTCAGGGCTGCTTCGGGGAACCCGGGACGAGGAGGACACATCCCCCGGGGGGCGGCTCCTTCCTCCCGGACGCCAGTTTCCTCCTGACTCTTGAACTCGTGACTACCGAGCAGTAATTCTTGCTGACAGCACGTCTAAGAAGATGTACGAGGGAGCCTCCATGTCGACACGGATCATGTTCGAGTTCGAGACCCCGCACGGCCACCGCACCACGTCCCTGACGTACGAACGCCGTGGAACGGGCGAGCCTCTGCTCCTGCTCCACGGCATCGGGCACCACTGCCAGGCCTGGGAACCGGTCCTCGACGTCCTGGCCTGCGAACGCGACGTCATCGCCGTCGACCTGCCGGGTTTCGGCGCCTCCGACGCGCTCCCGCAGGACTGCGCCTACGACCTGTCGACCGTCACCTCCGTCCTCGCCGCCTTCTGCTCCGCCGTCGGCGTCGAGCGGCCGCACGTGGCGGGCAACTCCCTCGGCGGACTGCTCGCCCTCCAGCTCGGCCGGGAGAAGGCCGTCCGCTCGGTCACCGCCCTCTCCCCCGCCGGCTTCTGGTCCGAGAGCGAGCGCCGATACGCCTTCGGAACCCTGCGGGCCATGCGCGGCGCCGCCCTGGCCCTACCCGCCCCCCTCATCGACCGGCTGTCCCGGACGGCGGCCGGACGCACCGCGCTCACCAGCACGATCTACGCCCGGCCCGCTCGCCGTTCACCCGAGGCGGTCGTCGCCGAGACGCTCGCGCTGCGCGAGGCCACCGGCTTCCACCAGACCCTCGCCTCGGGCCGCGACGTGCTCTTCCGCGACGACCTCCCGTCGCTGCCGGTCACCATCGCCTGGGGCACCCGGGACCGGCTGCTGCTGCGCCGCCAAGGCCTCCGCGCCAAGCGGACCGTTCCCGGCGCGCGGCTCGTACGGCTGCCCGACTGCGGTCACGTCCCGATGAACGACGATCCCGCGCTCGTCGCGCGTGTCCTCCTCGACGGCAGCGCCCTCTCCGGCTGACCCGGCCGGCGCCTTCCGCGAGGTCAGCAGGCCGGTACCGAGCGCGGCACCGGCTCCCACGAGAAGGCCGCCGACCGCCTGCGGCAGCCCGAGGGTGGCCTCCCCGATCGCGGCCGCACTCAACGCGGCCGCGATCGGGATGGCGCCGGTATAGAGCGTGGCGCGTTCCATCCCGATGCGCTGGACCGCCATGTAAAAAAGGACGAACCCGACGACGGTCGCGAGCACCGCCTGCCACAGCAATGCACTCGTCTCCACAGCGGTCGGCATCCGCACGAACCCGGAACCGTCCACGACGAGGCCGAGCAGCGTGGACTCCACCGCGCCGACCCCGCAGACCGCCGCCGTGAGCAGCCGGGGACCGAGCGGACGCAGTACGGGCACGGCGAGCACGGTGAACCCGACCTCCCCGGCGAGCGCCGCCGCCGACCAGCCGAGCCCCGCCGTGTCGGTGCGCCCCCAGCCCTGCACGGTGAAGGCGCCGGCCGCGACGAGCAGGGCCCCGTACAGCACGGTCGGCGCGGGCCTCCGGCCTTCGAGCATCGGCACGAGGACGGCGACCACGACCGGGGCGCAGCCGACGACCACTCCTGGTACGGCGGGTTCCGCAGTGCGTTCGGCGGCGAGAATGGCGAGATTGAAACCGACCATGCCGACGGCGGCCAGGACCGCGATCCGTACCCACTGACCGATGCCGAGGAGACGGAGCGGAGCCAGGCCACCGCGGCCGAGAAGAGGGAGCAGCAGGAGGAAGGCCGCACCGTAACGGAGGGCCTGCCCGCCCGCGTACGGGTAGTCGCCGAGCAGGCCGTTGGCCGTGAAGGAGGCGCCGACGAGGGCATAGGCGAGGGTCACGAGCAGGACCCCGCGGAAGGCGTTCGGGTTCATGTCCTCGACGCTAGAAAGGCGCGCGACCCGGGTGAAGGTCCACTTCCATGGCGTCGACGGGGACCACTTCGGTACGCCGGGGTGTCAGGCGCGAACCGCTCGCGCCAGTCCGGAAAGACGGGTGGCGGAAGACCTCGGCGCAAGGCGGACCGACCGGAGCGATCTGTTCACGTGGGGTTCGTGTGGGCGCCGCTCCTGGCCGTTAGGCAGGTGGCTGGTGCGAACTCTCGTACCAGACGACGCCCTTGACGCCTTGTCGATGGCATCGCGTCATGTCGCGTCGGTCACGGCCCCTTTCCTTTCCCGGAGGCTCCGCATGTCCACGTATCCGCACGGCCCCTTGCCTGTCGGGCCGTCCTCGGGTGCCGCTTCCGCGCCCGCGCGCCGCAACGTGCTGCGCGGCTCGCTCGCCGTCTCCGCAGGGGTCGCCCTGGGCGCCGGCGGTCTCTCGGTCCCGGCCTTCGCCCTGTCCGGGCGGCCCGAGGCACGGTGGGGGGTACAGACCGGTGACGTCACCGCACGCTCGGGTTTGGTGTGGGTCCGGTCGGACCGGCCCGCGCGCATGATCGTCGAGACTTCGGCGACGGAGTCCTTCCGGCGGGTCCACCGCCATTTCGGCCCGCTGCTGGGCGCGGGCACCGACTTCACGGGCACGACGGCCCTCCGCGGTCTGCCGGCCGGTGAGCAGATCCACTACCGGGTTCTCCTCGCCGACCCCGACGACCCGCGCCGCGCGGGCGAGCCGGTCCTCGGGACCTTTCGTACGGCTCCGGAGCGGCGCCGCGACGGCGTGCGGTTCCTCTGGTCGGGCGACATCGCCGGGCAGGGCTGGGGCATCAATCCGGACATCGGCGGCTTCCGCGCCTTCGAGGCCATGCGCCGGCTCGACCCCGACTTCTTCCTGTGCAGCGGTGACACCGTCTACGCGGACGGGCCGCTGCAGCCGACGGTGACGCTCCCCGACGGCCGGGTGTGGCGCAACGTGGTGACGCCGGAGAAGGCGAAGGTCGCCGAGACGCTCGACGAGTACCGGGGTACCTTCCGTTACAACCTGCTCGACCGGAACGTCCGCGCGTTCAACGCGCAGGTGCCGACGGTGGCCCAGTGGGACGACCATGAGGTGCGCAACAACTGGTATCCGGGGCAGATCCTCGACGACGCGCGCTACACGGAGAAGAACGTGGACGTGCTGGCGGCCCGCGCGTCACAGGCGTTCGCCGAGTACTTCCCGGTTTCCACGCTGCGGGCCGGGGAAGGTGCCGACGGTCGGATGCACCGGGTGGTGCGGTACGGGCCGCTGCTCGACGTCTTCGTCCTGGACATGCGCTCGTATCGCAACGCCAACTCTCCGGGCCGACAGGCGGACGACACCACCGGGATCCTCGGCGCGGAGCAGCTCGCCTGGCTGAAGCGGGAGTTGTCCCGGTCGCGAGCGGTGTGGAAGGTGCTCGCCGCCGATATGCCGCTCGGGCTGGTCGTCCCGGACGGCGCGGCCGACTTCGAGGCCGTCGCGCAGGGCGATCCCGGGGCGCCGCTCGGGCGCGAGCTGCAGATCGCCGAACTGCTGAGGTTCATCAAGCACCGTCGTATCACCGGCACGGTGTGGCTGACCGCCGACGTCCACTACACCTCGGCGCAGCACTACGCGCCGGAGCGGGCCGCCTTCCAGGATTTCGCCCCCTTCTGGGAGTTCGTCTCGGGGCCACTGGCCGCAGGCGGGTTCCCGGCCAACAGGCTGGATGCGACGTTCGGCCCGGAGCGTGTCTTCGTGCGGGCGCCGGAGCGGGCGAACGTGTCGCCCATGGAGAGTCCGCAGTACTTCGGCGAGGTGGACATCGACGGGGAGAGCGGCGACCTGGCGGTCCGTCTGCGGGCGGACGACGGTTCGGTGCTGTTCACGAAGGTGTTGCGGCCGGGCTTGGTGGGACAGTAACCGATCTTCTGACGGAAGGAGGTTATCCACAGGCCGACCTGTGGATACGAGCGGATGTCAGTGTCGGGCCCTACGGTCGTTTCCATGACGCGATCCGTACAGGCGCTCGCCTACGCACGCCCTTCTTCCCTTGAGTCCACGGCTTCCGGCCGGCTCCTCGGTCTGGAGACGGCCGGAGGTCTGACCCCTCGTGGGGCCGAGGCCCACCCTCGCTTCTTCGCGGGCTTCCTGGCCTCTCCCCAGATTGCCGCGCGCGGTCTGCTGGCGGTGGCCGACGTGGCCGTGGCCCGCTATCACCAGCGGGCGAGACCGGGCTCGCTGGATCCTGTCGTGACGGGGAACGGCGACCGGCTGCGGTTCGAGTCCTTCTCCGGCTGTGGAGGGGTGTACGCGCGGCTCGACGTGCTCGACGAAGGCCTGGGTGGTACGGAGACCGGTCACGGCACCACGAACGTGGATGTGAACGATCCGCTGCGTGAAGCGCTTTCGCGGATGACCGGCGATGATCCGATGCATCTGCGGGTGGGGCCCGACGAGATGGCGGTGACGACGCTCGGCGGGTCGGTGGTGGAGAAGAGGGTTCCGCTGCCGGACCGCTGGCTGCGGGGCTTCGCGGAGGCGCAGGTCGCCTCGGCGCGGTTCGATCTGCGGGCCGAGCTGACCGGTGCGGAGGCGGTGCGGTTCCTGCGTGGGCTTCCCCGCTCGCAGGGGCGTGGCCGCGCTCCGCTGTGGGTGGTCCAGGCCGGCCGGACGCTGCGCCCGACGACCCGTCCGGGAGCGGGGGCCGTATGTCTGCCCGGACCGGACCGGCTGATCGCGCTGGAACGCGTGCTCCGGTTCGCCACCGGGCTACGGGTGTACGGTCCGGTTCCCGATGGCCTGGCCACGCCCAGTGCCTGGGAGGTGACCCTCCCGGGCATGCGGCTGACGCTCACGCTCTCGCCCGATCCGGCCCGTGGTTTCTCCGGGGAAGGCGGTGTGCTGGAAGCCCTGGCCACGGACGAAGCCGCGGCGGACGCGGAACTGATCGCCGTGCTCCTCGCGTGGGAACCGCGAATAGATCCGGCCGATCTCGCCGAACAGTCCGGGCTCGCCGCCGACCGGGTGCGTGCCGCTCTCACCCGGCTCGGCACGGCGGGCCGGGTGGGGTACGACGTCGCGGACGCCACGTACTTCCACCGGGAACTCCCTTACGACGCGGACCGGGCGGAGCGGCACAACCCACGACTGGTGTCCGCACGGCGGTTGGTCTCGGAGGAGGCGGTGACGCTCGACGGGGAGCTGGCGACGGTGGTCTCCGGCGAGCAGCACTATCGGGTGCGGGAGGCGGACGGGGTGCTGAGCTGCACCTGTACATGGTGGACGGACTACCGCGGGCGGCGTGGGCCGTGCAAGCACGCGCTGGCGGTACGGATGGCCCGCCGGGGCGTGGTGGTGAGAGCAGCGTCATGACGACGGGGATCGAGCCGCTCGGGGGAGCGGTCGTGGACGGAAGGACGGAATCGATGGGGGCGGAAATGGCAGCGGAGGCAAGGGCCGGCGACGGCATGGGCGTCACGGCACTGATGGAGGCGGTGCGCGCGGGTCGTGCGGCCGAGGTCCCGGCGCTTCTGGAGCCACTGGACGCGGACGCACGCAAGGAGGCAGTGAACCGACTCAAGGAGTTGCGCTCCGAAGTGCGTTCCTGGGACTGGAGCCGATGGGTCGAGGCCACCCGGGTGCGGCGGGCGCTCTACGTGGCGGGAGCCGGTTGTCACACCGGTTCCGCAGCGGCGGCAGCCTGGCTGGGTGGGCGGGATCTGCTCAGCTGGCGCACCGAGGACGGTTTCCTGGCTCTGCGGGTGCTCGTGGACCGCGAGGCGGACTGGCGTGCGGACGTGGCACACCGGCTCGCGGCCAAGCCGACCGTGGCGGAGGGCAGTTACGACCTGATCCGGGGGCTGTTGGAGGGGTCGGGGGCGCCGGTGCCGGCGACGGACGGATACGTCGTCGGCTGGACGCGGAGGATCGCGGAGGGCGAGTTGCTGGAGCGGCTGAGGGCGGACCCGCAGACTCCGGTGCTGGTCGCCCACGCCCTTTCCATGCGGGAGGTTCCTGATCTGCTGGCCGAGCCGGGGAAGGACGGTTCGGCGAAGCGCTGGTCGGCCGCGCTCGCGGCGCTCGCCGAGGAAGGAGTGATCGACCGCGCCGAGGTCGTCGACCTGTGCGTGTCGCGGCTGCTGCGGGGCGGGCGTCCGCGTGATCTGCGTTTCCCGCTGGGGATGTTGCAGTTGGTGCCGCCGAACGCGGAGGAACGGCGGGACCGGATCGCCGACTGGATCGGCATGACCGCCGACGGGACGTCCACGGTCGCGGGATACGCGCAGAAGGTCCTGACGGGGCTGGCTCTCGAGGGGGCGTTGCCGGGTGGTGCGTTCTCGGAGATGACGGCCGGTGTACTGTTCCGCACCGAGAAGAAGCTGCTGCGCGCCCAGTTGACACTGGTGAACAAGGTGCTGGCCAAGAATCCGGCCCTGGCAGCCGAAGTGTTGCCGGTGGTGGCCGAGGCGTTCGGTCACGACGACACCGAGGTGCAGGAACGGGCGCTGCAGGTAGTGGCCCGTCATCTGAAAGCCGTCGACGGGCGGGTACGTCGCGAGCTGGCCGAGGCGGCTTCACTCCTCGGTCCCGCCCACCGCGCCACCGCCGAGGTGGTCTTCGGCGGTGATCTCGGGGAGGGCGAGCACCTGCCGTACGAGGAGATCCTGCCGCCTGTGCCGGAGCCGCAGTTCCTTCCGGGCCCGGTGGGAACGGTCGAGGAGCTCATGGAGGACCTGCTGGTGCAGCGGCGTTCGGGCGGGACGATGGAGTTCGAGCTGGCCCTCGACGGCCTGGTGCGGCATGCGCACCAGGACCGGGAAGGCGTGGCGTCGCGGGTGCGGGAGACGTTCGCCGACGCGTACTGGCAGGACAACGCCTCCTCCTTCCACCTCGACCACGACCACTTCCGGCACGGTCCGCGGGGCACGGAGGCGGTCCTCGCCTCTCTTGTGGGAAAGGTGGAACAGAAGCGGATCAAGAAAGGAATGAACCAGCCCGTTCCGATGACGTCGTGTGTGCACGGGGCGATGGGGGCCACGCAGGACATCCGGATCTGGGAGATCGCGCATCTGATCGGCGGGGGGACGCTGCCGCTGCTCCTGTCCACGCCCAGCCGGCACACCGGTGGCATCGACCCGCTGGAGCTGGTGCGGCGGCTCCGGGAGTACGCGGACGCGGGGCTCGAACCCGCGCCGGTGGACCTGGGCCATGCCCTGTTGCGCGTCCGCCGGCAGGATCCGTCCGCCGCGCGGGCGGCTGAGGAGGCGGAGTCGCTGGGGAGCGCCGGCGGAGCCCGGCTGGCCGCGTGGCTACGGTCGGAAAGCCCCCTGGAGGCGACCGTACGGTTCCATCCGCGCGGGGAGAAGGAGTCGGGACGCTGGTGGCTGGTCGACCGGATCCTGGTCGAGATGACGAAGCGGGCGACGCTGCGGAAGGAGTTCCCGAAGGCGTTGCACTGGCTCGGCGGCAGCCTGCTGCCGAACGCCCGCCGCTGCTACCACTGGGAGCAGGTCCCCGAGCATGGGGCCACGCTGCTTCCTGCGGACCGCGAGTTGCTGGCCGCCTGCCTCCTGTCCTCCATGGCGAGTGCGGTGGACGGCGACTCCACGCGGGACGTGACCGGTCCTCTGACCCTTCTCGCCGAGGGCGAAGGGCAGGTGGGCAGGGCGGTGGCCCTGGTGCTCGCCTTCGGGCTCGGCTGCCGGGACGCGGACGACCGGCTGCGCGCCGTGGACGCGCTGCTCGTCCTGGCCGCACGGGGTGATCTCGATGCCGCGCAGGTGGGAAGGGACGTGGCCTGGCTGCTCGCCGAGCGGTCGATGAAGCCGAACCGTCTCGCGGACGCGGCTCGGACCGCGGCCGCAACGGGTGCCTACGGAACCGTGTGGACGATCCTGTCAGCGGCGCTTCCGCCCCTGCTCGAAGCCGAGACTCCCATGCGTGGTCTGGGTGAGTTGCTGGCCATCGCGGCGGACTGTGCGGAACGGTGCGGGGCCACCGGAGAGCTGGCGGGACTCGAACGGCATGCCACGGCGCGGGGAACGTCGCAGCTGGTCACGCAGGCGAAGCGACTGTGGAGCGCACTCCGTCAGGGGGCCGATCAGAGCACGACAGAAACGTCCTGAATCCGTCATAAATCTTCCAGATCGCCACTTAACCCGCCAGTCACAAAGCGTTCGTGATCACGCAACACCTCTGGGTCACAGTGAAGCCATGACCGATGTGACGTCCTCGAAGAGCACCCGCCGTCCTCACCACTGGCGGCACGACCTGATCGAGCTCGCGGCTCTGTTCACCGCAGTGGTGGTGGCGGACACGATCGCCAAGACCATCGTCAAGGGCCCTGACGGCCCCTACCTCCTGGTGTTCTCGGCCATCGCGCTGATCGCCACCGCGGGCTTCCACACCTGGTGGGCCCGAAGGCACAGTCATGCTCCGCCCAGCACAACCACAGCAGCAGCCGGGCTCGCGGCGGCTTCCGGATCGGACGGCCGGACCGCCGAGACCCTGCTGTGGCGCATGAGGACCACCGTCGACGACGCTCCCGGCAGCCTGGCCGCACTGTGCACGGTGCTGGCCCGGCTCGGCGTCGACATCCTGACGCTCCAGACGCATCCGCTGACGGACGGAACGGTCGACGAGTTCCTGCTCCGCGCCCCGGATTCCCTCTCCGCTGACAACCTGGCCCGGGAGATCGAGGCCGCTGGCGGACGTGACACTTGGACCGAGCGGGCCGACGCCCACGATCTCGTGGACACCCCCACGCGAGTCCTGGGACTCGCCGCCCGCACCGCGCTCGACGCCGCCGAGCTGCCGCTCGCGCTGCGCCAGCTCCTCGGCCGGTGCACCCTGCACTCGGTGCCGGCGGTCTCCCTGACCGGCCGTCCCACCGGAGAGCAGGCACCCGTCGAAGGTGTGCTTGAAGAGACCGTGATGAAGCTGCGCGACCCCAGCGGGGGCACTCTGCTGATCGAGCGGCCGTACCCCCCCTTCACCCCGACCGAGTTCGCCCGTGCCCGCGCGCTCGTCGAACTCGACGCCCGGCTCGGCCCGCGCGTCCCGCGCAGCCAGGACGTGCTCACTCTCCCTGAGGGGAACGAGATCACCGTACGCCGCGCCGACCAGCGCGACCGCGCGGCCGCCCTCTCAATGCACGGCCGCTGCTCGACGCGCACCCTGGGCCTGCGCTATCACGGGCCGGTCGGTGACGCGGACCGCTACCTGGACCACCTGCTGAGCCCCCGCTTCGGTCGCACTCTCGCCGTGCAGACCGCGTCCGGACGGCTCGTGGCCCTCGGCCACCTGCTGTGGGACGGGGACGAGACCGAGGTGGCGCTCCTGGTCGAGGACGACTGGCAGCGGCGCGGCATCGGCTCCGAGCTCCTCGGCCGGCTCGTTGCCATGGCCGAGGAGGCCGGATGCGAGAGCGTCTACGCCGTGACCCAGGCGTCCAACACGGGCATGGTCGCGGCGATGCGGGCGCTCAACCTCCCCCTCGACTACCAGATCGAGGAGGGGACGCTGGTGATCACCGCCCGACTGGCCTCGGCCCCGCGACGGAGCGAGCAGCCGCAGCAGGCTCGACAGAGCGAGCGCTGAGTGCCTGGGTGAGATCCCGCCACAGGTCCTCGACGTCCTCCAGGCCCACCGACATCCGCAGCAGCCGGTCGCTGACGCCCGCGGCCTTGCGGTCGCCCTCGTGCACGATGCGATGGCTGATCGAGGCCGGGTGCTGGATCAGGGTGTCCACGCTGCCGAGGCTCACCGCCGGGGTGATCAGCCGGACCCCGGCGATCACCTCGTGCGGGTCTCCGTACACCTCGAAGGAGACCATCGCCCCGCCGATCGCGGGGTAGTGCACACGGGCGATCCGCGGGTCGGTGGTCAGGCGGCGTACCAGCTCCGCGGCCGTCGCCGAGGCCGCCCGGACACGGACCGGGAGGGTGGACAGGCCCCGGAGCAGCATGTAGCCGGCGAGCGGGTGGAGCACGCCGCCGGTGGCGAAGCGGACGCGGCGGAGTTCGCGGGCGAACTCCTCGTCGCACGCGACGACGCCGCCCATGACGTCGCCGTGTCCGCCCAGGTACTTGGTGGCGCTGTGCAGGACGATCCGGGCGCCGAGGCCGACCGGGCGCTGGAGGACCGGGGTGGCGAAGGTGTTGTCAACGAGGAGCGGGACCGAGCCGCAGGAGTGGGCGACGGCACAAATGTCGACCTCGGCCAGGGTGGGGTTGGCCGGGGACTCGACCACGACGAGGCCCGTGTCCGGGCGGATCGCGTCGGCGACGCCCGCCGGGTCGGTCCAGGTCACCTCGGTGCCGAGCAGGCCGGCGTCCATGAGGTGGTCGCTGCACCCGTAGAGCGGCCGGACCGCGACGACGTGCCGCAGACCCTGGCTCGCGCGGGCCAGCAGGACCGCGGTCAGGGCGGCCATGCCGCTCGCGAAGGCCACGGCGGCCTCGGCACCCTCCAGCCGGGCCAGCGCTTCCTCGAAGCGGGCCACGGTCGGGTTGTCGAGCCGGGCGTAGACGGGCGGGCCGTCGAGCCGGGCGCCGGTGGCGGCGAACTCGTCGATGCGGGCGGCCTCCGCCCGGGCGTCGTACGAGGGGTAGGTGGTGGACAGGTCGAGCGGCGGGGCGTGCAGTCCGAGCGCGGCGAGGTCTTCCCGGCCGGCGTGCACGGCTTCGGTGGCGAGCGCCTTCGGGGTGGCCGAAGGGGCGTGATCCATGGCGTCCATGGCCGCACTGTGAACGGATACCGGAAAGTAACGCCGAAACTCCGTGCTACGTTCGCCCAATGGCCGAATCTGTCGTACTGGACACGGTCGATCTGCAGATTCTCCGCCTCCTGCAGAACGACGCCCGGACCACCTATCGCGAGCTCGCCGCCGAAGTCGGCGTAGCCCCCTCCACCTGTCTGGACCGGGTGACCCGACTCCGCCGCACAGGCGTGATCCTCGGGCACCAGCTACGGCTGGATCCAGCCAAACTCGGTCGTGGCCTGGAGGCGTTGCTGCTCGTACAGGTCCGGCCCCATCGACGTGAACTGATCGGTCCGTTTGTGGAGCGGATCCGGGCCCTGCCCGAGTCCCGGGCGCTGTTCCATCTCACCGGCCCCGACGACTACCTCGTGCACGTAACCGTCGCCGACCCGGCAGACCTGCAACGACTCGTACTCGACGAGTTCACCTCGCAGCGCGAGGTGGCGCGGGTGGAAACCAGGCTGATCTTCCAGCAGTGGGAGTGCGGTCCTCTGATGCCGCCCGGCGCGGGACCGTCCTTGTCAGCCGTGTGAGTCCGGTCGAAGGTGACGGGAGGCCGACGGAGGCATCAGGATGAGACACATGCCAGAGAGTTCCCGCAGCAACCTGCCCCGTCAGGTCGCCGACGCCTACGTCGACGACCTCATCGCCCTCGACCCGATCACCGGCACCCACCTGGGAGTTCGGGAGAGCGCCGGCCGCCTTCCCGACTTCTCCCCCGAGGGCCAGGAGGCCGTGGCCGGGCTCGCCCGCCGGACCCTCGCCCTGCTCGACGAGGCCGAGCGGACCCCGGGCGCGGACAGCGACGCCGAGCGGCGCTGCGCCCGCCTGCTCCGGGAGCGGCTCACGGCCGAGCTGGCCGTGCACGACGCCGACGAGGGACTGTGTGCGGTGAGCAACATGCGTTCGCCGGTGCACAGCATCCGGATCGTCTTCACCGTGATGCCCACCGACACCGAGGACGACTGGGCGGCGATCGCGCAGCGGCTGCGGGCCGTTCCGGCCGCGCTGGAGGGGTACCGGGCCTCGCTCGCGCTCGGCCTGGAGCGCAAGCTCTTCGGTGGGCCGCGCGCCACCGCCACCTTCGTCGGACAGCTCACCGACTGGGCGGGGGGCGGGGACGGGAAGGGCTGGTTCGAGCAGTACGCCGGCTCCCGTCCCGACACGCTGCCCGAGGAGCTGCGCGACGAACTCGCCGAGGCCGCCGCCGGGGCGAGCGATGCGCTCGCCGTGCTGCGGGACTGGATGCGCGACGTGTACGTCCCCGCCGTCGCCGACGCCCCCGACACCGTGGGCCGGGCGCGCTACCAGCGCTGGAGCCGCTACTTCAACGGCACCGACCTCGACCTCGACCAGGCGTACGCCTACGGCTGGTCCGAGTACCACCGGCTCCTCGGCGAGATGCGCACCGAGGCCGACCGGATCCTCCCCGGCTCCGACCCGTGGGCGGCGCTCGCCCACCTCGACGAGCACGGCACCCACATCGAGGGCGTCGACGAGGTCCGTGCCTGGCTGCAGCAGCTGATGGACGAGGCGATCGACGCGCTGGACGGCACCCACTTCGAACTCGCCGAGCGAGTGCGGAAGGTGGAGTCGCACATCGCGCCCGCGGGCGGGGCCGCCGCCCCGTACTACACGGGTCCCTCCGAGGACTTCTCGCGTCCCGGCCGCACCTGGCTGCCGGTCGACGGGCAGACCCGGTTCCCCGTCTACGACCTGGTGTCGACCTGGTACCACGAGGGCGTGCCCGGGCACCACCTCCAGATCGCGCAGTGGGTGCACGTCGCCGACAGCCTCTCCCGCTACCAGGCCACCATCGGCATGGTCAGCGCCAATGCCGAGGGCTGGGCGCTGTACGCGGAGCGGCTGATGGACGAGCTCGGCTTCCTGCCCGACGCGGAGCGCCGGCTCGGTTACCTGGACGCGCAGATGATGCGGGCCTGCCGGGTGATCGTGGACATCGGCATGCATCTGGGACTGGAGATCCCGGCGGACTCGCCGTTCCACCCGGGCGAGCGGTGGACGCCGGACCTGGCCCAGGAGTTCTTCCAGCGGCACAGCAGTCGGCCGCCGGCGTTCGTGGAGAGCGAGCTGACGCGTTATCTGTCGATGCCGGGGCAGGCCATCGGCTACAAGCTGGGCGAGCGCGCGTGGCTGCTCGGCCGCGAGCGGGCCCGCGAGGCATACGGTGACGCCTTCGACGCGAAGCGCTGGCACATGGCCGCCCTGAGCCAGGGACCGCTCGGCCTGGACGATCTCGTGGACGAGATCTCCCGGCTCTGACCTCGCACGACGAGGGGTTTCCCCGGCGGACGGCTTGATCCGCCGGGGAAACCCCTGTTGGCTCTGCTCATGAACGACTACGCCCCGGACGCCACCGACTGGCGGATCCTCGACGCCCTCCAGGCCCAGGGCCGGGCCAGCTACGCCGAGCTCGCCCGTACCGTCTCCATGTCACCGTCGGCCGTGACCGAGCGGGTGCGCCGCCTGGAGGAGGCCGGGGTGATCACGGGGTACGCCGCCGTGGTGGACCACGAGCGGCTGGGGCTGCCCATCCTGGCCTTCGTACGGCTCCGCTACCCCACCGGCAACTACAAGCCGTTCCACGACCTGGTCGCCGTCACGCCCGAGGTGCTGGAAGCACACCACGTCACCGGCGACGACTGTTTCGTGATCAAGGTCGCCGCCCGTTCCATGCGGCACCTGGAGGAGGTCTCCGGGAAGATCGGCACGCTCGGTTCGGTGACGACGAGCGTCGTCTACTCCTCGCCGCTCCCCCGGCGTTCCGTCAGCCGCTGAGCCCGTCGCCGCCCGCGCGGAGGCGGACGGCCGAGCCGTGGCGGGACTTGGTGACCTCCAGCTGGGCCGGGATGCGGCGGCGCAGGTCGGCGACGTGACTGACGATGCCCACGCTCCGGTCCCGTTCGCGCAGCGAGTCCAGGACGTCGAGGACCTCGTCGAGGGTCTGGTCGTCGAGACTGCCGAAGCCCTCGTCGATGAAGAGGGTGTCGAGGCGCACGCCGCCGGCCTCGTCGGTGACGACGTCGGCGAGTCCGAGGGCGAGGGCGAGCGAGGCGAAGAAGGTCTCGCCGCCCGAAAGGGTGGCGGTGTCGCGTTCGTTGCCGGTCCAGGCGTCGACGACGTGCAGTCCGAGACCGCTGCGCCGGGCGCCCGCGCGCGCGTCGGAGTGGACGAGGGTGTAGCGGCCCGAGGACATCCGCTGGAGGCGGGCGGAGGCGGCCGCGGCGACCTGTTCGAGCCGGGCGGCGAGGACGTACGACTCCAGGCGCATCCGGCGCTCGTTCTCCGCGGAGGTGCCGGCGGCGAGGCCGGCGAGCCGTGCCACCCGGTCGTGCGCGGTACGCAGCGGGCCCAGGCGCCGTACCTCGTTCTCGGCCTGCCGGGCGAGGGCGGCGAGGCCGGTGACGCGCTCGCGGGCGGCGGCGAGCCCGGCGCCGGCGGCCCGCAGCGCCCGCTCCGCGGCCGTGTGGGCGGTCTCGGCGGCGGTCGGGTCGGCGGGCGGGAGCGCGGCGGCCTCCTCGATGCCGGGTTCGGCGAGCCGGTCGGCGACGGCCGCGGCCTCGGCCTGCCAGAGGTCGAGGCGGTGCCGCCGGGCCTGTTGTCCGTGCGCGTCGAGAAGGGCCCCGGCGGCCTCGTCGGGGGTGGCGAACCCGGCCTGGTAGGCAGCGTCGGCGAGTTGGGCATCTGCCTTCTTGAGGCGGTCGACGGCGGCCCCCTCCTCGCGTACGGCTCCGGCGGCGTCGGCCAGGAGGGTGATGCGCCGTTCCAGGAGGTCGGCGTGTTCGGCCACGGTGGCGAACGCGCCGCGGCCCCGGGCCACTTCCTCGGCGAGTTCGGCCTGCTGCCGCTCCAGGGCCTCGCGGTGCGAGGTACGGGCGGCGACGCGTCGCTCCGCCTCTCGCTGGGCGGCGACCCGTTCCTCGTGCTCGCGCTCGGCGCGGGCCAGCGCCTCGCGGGCCGCGTGGGTGCGGGCGGCGGTTTCGTGCGCCTCGGCGTGCAGACGGGTCAGTTCCCCGGTCTCGGCGGTGAGTTCGGCGACGGTCGGCTGACTGTGCGTCTGCCCAAGAGGAGCGGCCAGGGATTGGACCTCCTCGCGGGCCGCCGCGAGGGCCTCGCGGGTGCCGGCGAGGTCGCGTTCGGCGGCGCGGCTGGTCTCGTCGGCCTGCGTGTAGCGGGCGTAGGCGGCGTCCTCGGCCGCCTTGTCGACGTGGTCGGCGGTGGTGGGGGTGGGGGCGGGGTGGGTGGTGGAACCGCAGACCTGGCAGGGGTCGCCGTCGGTGAGGGTGGTGGCGAGTTCGGCGGCGATGCCGCGCAGGCGGCGGGCCTTGAGCTCGAGCCAGGTCTCGTGGGCGGTGTTGCGGCGCTCGCGGGCGGTCGCGTACGTCTCCTCGGCCCGGGCCAGACCGTGGGCGAGGGCGTCGCGGCGGCGGGCGGCGTCGAGGCGGAGGCGGAGGGGTTCGAGCCGGCCGGCGAGCTGTTCGGCGCGGGCGGCGGCGTCCTGTGCGGTGTCGACGCGCTCCTGGAGCGCGGCGCGCCGGGGTTCCCAGTCGGCGAGCCAGGCGGCGGCCTCCTGGAGGGCCTCCTCGTCCGCATGGACCTCCTGGTCGAGGCGGGCCCGTTCTTGGGCGATCGCCACGGCGCGGCTCTCGGCGCGGCGTGCGGAGCCGAGGGCACCGAGCTCCTCGCGGAGCCGGTTCTCCAGGGCGAAGAGCTGTTCGGCCGGGGCTTCGGCGAGGTCGGGGGGAAGGAGCGCGCGGGCGGAGGCGCGGGCGGCGAGCGCCGCAGCGTGTTCGCGTTCGGCCTGGCGGCGCAGGGAGAGGGCGGGGGCGACCCGGTCGGCCTTGAGGGCGCGGTCGAGGGCCTCCTGGTCACGGTCCCGGTCGGGGATCCGGGCGGTGAGCGCTTCGCGGCGGCGCAGTGCGTCGGCGTGCCGGGCCTGGCGGGCGGCGAGGTCCCGGATGGTCGCGGCGGCGGCGCGGGCCTCCGCCTCCGCTTGTTCGGCGGCGGCGAGGCGTACGGCGGCGATGTCGGCGGCTTCGCGGGCCTCGGTGCGGGCGACGGCGCCCCAGCCGAGGACCGCGTCGGCGAGGCCGGGTTCGCCGGGCCGGCCGTCGACGGGGGTGCGGGCGGCGGGCAGTCCGCCGGCGGCCTGGGCCATGCGGTGGGCGAGGGCGAGGAGCCGGGCGTCGCCCTCCTCGACCTGGTGGGCGGCGGTGCGGCGGAGTTCGGCGAGGCGTTCCTCGACGGCGGCGAAGCGGCGCGTGTCGAAGAGCCGGCCGAGGAGCTTGCCGCGGGCCTCGGCGTCGGCGCGCAGGAAGCGGGCGAAGTCGCCCTGCGGGAGGAGGACGACCTGGCAGAACTGGTCGCGGCTCATGCCGAGGAGCTGGGTGATCTCCTCGCCGATCTCCTGGTGCGACTTGCTGAGGCCGGTCCACGCGCGCGTGGCGGGGTCGTACTCGCGCAGCGTGCTCTGCGCCTTCTCGGTGGTGAAACCCCCGCCGCGCTTCTTGGGCCGCAGTTGGGCGGGCTTGCGGACGATCTCCAGGCGGCGGCCGCCCGCGGTCAGGTCGAGCAGGACCTCGGTGGGGGTGCCGGCGGGCGCGTGGTCGCTGCGGAGGGTGGTCCCGGGGGCCTGGCGGGCGCCGGGCACGCTCCCGTACAGGGCGAAGCAGACGGCGTCGAGGACGGAGGTCTTGCCGGCACCGGTGGGACCGTGGAGGAGGAAGAGGCCCGCGGCGGACAGGGCGTCGAAGTCGATGGTCTGGGTGGTGGCAAAGGGTCCGAAGGCGGTGATCTCCAGCCGGTGCAGCCTCATCGGTTCCCCTCGCGCTCGGTGGTGGCGGCGTCGACGCGGACGTCGTCGAAGGCGCCGTACAGCACGGTCCGTTCGGCCGGGTCGAGTCCGCCGCCGGCGCGGACGTGGGTCACGAAGTCCTCCGCGATCTGCCGGTCGCTGCGGCCCTTGAGCCGCTGGGCGTAGGAGGCGAGGGATCCGGTGTCGGCGCGCTCGGGCTCGAAGACGAGGTTGAGGGTGTGCGGGAAGCGTTCGAGGAGCCGGGTCATCGGGTCGTGGGGCCGTACGGGGTCGGTGAGGGTGGCCTCGATCCACGCGTCCCGGTGCCGGTCGTGCGCCGGGTCGGCGAGCAGGTCGTCGAGGTGGCCCCGGAGGCGGGCGAGCGGGCGGGGCACGGGGCAGTCGACGCGCTCGGCGGCGGTGACCTCGCCGCCGGCGCCGAGGTCGATCAGCCACGTGGTCTTGCGGTGGTCGGCCTCGGAGAAGGAGTAGGCGAGCGGCGAGCCGGAGTAGCGCACGCGCGGAGTGAGGGTCTGGGAGCCGTGGAGGTGGCCGAGGGCCACGTAGTCGACGCCGTCGAACACGCCGGCGGGGACGGCGGAGACGCCGCCGACGGTGATGTCGCGCTCGCTGTCGCTGGGTGCCCCGCCCGCGACGAAGGCGTGCGCGAGGACGACGGAACGGGTTCCGGCGGGGCGGGTGGCGAGGTCCGCGCGGACACGGTCCATGGCGGCGCCGAGCACCGCCTCGTGGCCGGACCTCTCGGCCCCGAGCTGCTCGCGGACGAGCGCCGGCTCCAGGTACGGCAGGCCGTAGAGGGCGACCTCGCCGTGCGCGTCGGTGAGGACGACGGGGGTTCCGATGCCCGCGGGATCGGTACGGAGGTGGATGCCGGCGCGGCCGAGGAGTCCGGCGCCGACGCCGAGGCGGCGGGCGGAGTCGTGGTTGCCGGAGATCATGACGGTGGGCACGCCCGCTTCGGCGAGGCGGTGCAGCGCGCGGTCGAAGAGTTCGACGGCGGGCAGCGAGGGCACCGCGCGGTCGTACACGTCGCCGGCGACGAGGACGGCGTCCACCTCGCGGTCGCGGGCGGTGGCGACGAGGTGGTCGAGGAAGGCGGCCTGGGCGTCGAGGAGGCCGACGCGATGGAAGGACCGGCCGAGGTGCCAGTCCGAGGTGTGCAGAAACCTCACGTCGTCGTCCCACCCCGCATGCGCGTGCTGCTCCTCGCCCCTGGTTGTTCTGGATCCTGGATCCAAAATCTCGGATTCGGGATCCTGGGTATTGGATCTTGGATCTTGGATCTGGCCCTGTGCCGGATCCACTCCCGTCCGCCCCCACGCTAACCCGGCGGAAGGGGCGGCCGGGGCCACACCTGCGAAGAGGCGGGTGGGCGGAGGGGCCGGCACGGGCGGGTACGGGAGGGGCGGGACGGGCGGAGGGACGAGTGCAGGTCAGGCGTCGCCGTACGCCTCGCCGCCGAGTTCCAGGGTGGCCGTGCCGGCCGTCGCGTCGGCGAGCCAGGCCCGGAAGGCGGGCACGTCGGTGTCGGGGAGGCCGATCTCGATGGTGACGGCGTCGGCGTACCGCACCTCCCGGACGGCGCGGCCGGTGGACCGGAGGTCGTTCTCCAGCTTTCCGGCCCGCTGGTGGTCGACGACCACGGTGGCGAGCCGGTAGCGCTGCCGCGTGATGGTGCCGAGCGCGTCGAGGGCTTCGCCGACGACGCCGCCGTAGGCGCGGATGAGGCCGCCCGCACCGAGCTTCACGCCGCCGTAGTAGCGGGTGACGACGGCGGCGACGTACCGCATCTCGCGGCGCAGCAGCATCTGGAGCATGGGGACGCCGGCGGTGCCGCCGGGTTCGCCGTCGTCGCTCGCCTTCTGCACGGACGCGTCGGCGCCGATCACGTAGGCGTAGCAGTTGTGGGTGGCCGTCGGGTGCTCCCGGCGGATCCGGGCCACGAACTCCTGGGCCTCGCGTTCGTCGGCTACCGGTGCGAGTGCACAGAGGAAGCGCGAACGGTTGATCTCGGTCTCGTGGACGCCCTCGTGGGCCATCGTGCGGTACTGCTCCTGCATCCCGCCAGCCTACGTGCCGTACGGGTCGCGTTCCGCGTCACCGGGGCCGGGCAGACCGCCCGCGACCGGAGAGGTTCCCGGCGGGTCGGGAAGACCGGCGTACGGGAGGGCTCGCAGGGCAAGTGCCCAACCCAGGCGGGCCTCGCCCGATTCACTGGAGCGGCCGGTCAGCTCGGCGACGCGACCGATGCGATTGAGCACGGTGTTGCGGTGGCAGTAGAGGAGTTCCGCCGCGCGGGAGGCGGAGCAGCCGTGGTCGAGCCAGACGCGGAGGGTGGTGAGGAGCGCGGCGCGCTCGCCGCCGGTGACGAGGACCGGGCCGAGGTGGACAGTGACGATCCGCTCGGCGATGTCGGGGCGTCCGCTGAGCAGGATCTCGTTGAGCCGTTCGTCGAAGAGGGCGGCCTCGCCGCTGCCCGCCGGGAGGGTGCGGAGGGTCTGCTCGGCCAGGCGGAGGGCGCGACCGGCCTGGGAGAGGCGTTCGAACTCGGGCGAGATTCCGGCGGTGGCGCCGGTGCGTTCGCGCAGGGCGTCGAGGAGGCGGAGCAGCGCCGGGTCGGGGCCTTCGCCGGGCGGAGGCATCCGGCCGGCGGGCAGGTCGCAGTGCGGGAGGCGGACGAGGCCGGCGTACCGTCCCGAGCGCGGGCGCCAGAACGACCACAACCCCTGGGCCTCCAGAGCGGGCGCGGAGTGCGGCGGCGCGGCCGGGTCCTGGGTGGTCACCACGACGACGTACCGGTCCTGGGCCGGTACTCCCAGGGCGGTCGCGGCTGCGGCCGCGACCGCGGGGTCTTCGGCCCGGCCGTCGAGGAGCGCCTCGAAGAGCGCGGTCCGGCGGGTGTCCTGCCGGTTCTGGAGTTCCAGCTGGGCGAGGCGGTACGCGTCAGCCATCGCGACCGAGTAGCGGTCGATGGTCTCCCAGACGGCGCCGGCGACGTCGAGTTCCAGGTCGCGGCTGTCCGCCTCGCGGCCGGTCCGGGTGGTGCGCAGGTGCTCGGCCATGCCCTGCCACAGGACCCGGCCGCCGCGCCGGTACGCCTGGAGGACGGTGTCCAGGGGAACGCCCTGCTCGGCGCGGCGGCGGCCGGTCTCGCGGGCCGCGCCCTCGAAGTCGCCGCCGGTCGGGGCGAGCCCGCCGAAGTCCTCCAGGGCCCGCAGCAGGTTGTCGCGGCAGATCGTCCACAGGTCGTCGCGGGTGACGGGATTCCCGGAGGCGTACGTGCCGGAGTGGGCGTGGATGTCGTCCACGGCCCGGTCGGTGAGCCCGTCGAGATCGACGAGCAGTGCGGTCGCGAGCGAGCGGCGCAGGGCGCCGGAGCCGCCCGCCGATCCCAGCCGGGTGTGCGCCCCGCGCGAGGTGGTCTCGCGGGACGGGCCGGCGACGCTCCTCGGTTCCCGGCGTCTCGGCGCCGAGGACGACGGGCCGGGCGACGGGGGCCGTGACAGGTCGGGTGCCGGATCGCGCGGAAGGCCGGGCGGAGGAACGGGCGAGGGGTCGGGGGCGCCGGGCGGGCTGGGCGTCATGGGTCGCACCGTAGCGCCGCGCTTTGGCGGATGCCACGCTCCGGTGGCGGCGGAGGGGCCGATGCCCAGCTCGGAACCGTACATGGTGGGCGTCTGCACATGGCCTCGCGGTGCTCCCACGATCGATTCTGTGCCGTGTCACGGAATGTTGACACCGCCGTCAACCCCGCGTTTCTGGAGCGTGTCATGTCACTGAGCGTCGCCGGCGTGCTGGGCGAGTCCGCCCGCCACTTCCCCGACCGGATCGCCGTCGTCGAGGGCGCGAGCCGGTTCACCTATCGCGAGCTGTGGGACGCGGCGCTGCGCTGCGCCGCCGGGCTGCGCGAGGCAGGGGTGAAGCCGGGTGACCGGGTGGCGGTGCTGCTGCCGAACACCGTCGAGTTCCTGCGCGTCTACTACGGGGCGCTCGCCGCCGGTGCCACCGTCGTGCCGGTGCACGCGCTGCTCGTCGCCGACGAGGTCCGTTTTGTGCTGGAGCACAGCGGCGCGGTCGCGATCGTGAGCGGCGGCCCCCTGTGGGCGGTCGCCGACGAGGCGGCGCGCGCGGCCGGGGTGCGGGCGTTCCAGGGTGCACCGTCGGCGCCGGAAGGGTTGCCCGCGGCGGAGCCGGCCGAGCCGTCGGACACGGCAGTGATCCTCTACACCAGCGGCACCACGGGCCGTCCCAAGGGGGCGCGGCTGACGCATCTCAACATCGTCATGAACGCAGCCGTGACTTCGCAGGACCTGCTCGGTCTCGGCGCGGGCGACGTCGTCCTGGGCTGTCTGCCGCTGTTCCACAGCTACGGTCAGACGTGCGCGATGAACGGGACGCTGCGTCAGGGCGCCACGCTTGTGCTGATGCCCAGGTTCAGCGGCCCGGCGGCGTTGGAGGTGCTCGCCGACGAGGGCGTGACGGTGTTCATGGGCGTGCCGACCATGTACCACGCACTGGTGGAGGCCGCGGCGGGATCGGACCGGCGGCCGGAGGCGTTGCGGGCGGCGGTCTCCGGCGGGGCGGCGCTGCCGGTCGCCGTCCTGGAGCGCTTCGAGGAGACCTTCCGGACTCCGGTCCTGGAGGGGTACGGCCTGACGGAGACCTCGCCGGTGGCGACGTTCAACCAGCCGCACCTCGGGAGGCGTCCCGGCACGGTGGGGCATCCGGTGTGGGGTGTGGAGGTCGGGATCGCCGACGCGGCGCTCGACGGCGAGGTCCGGCTGCTGCCGGACGGGGAGGTCGGCGAGGTGGTGGTGCGGGGGCACAACGTCTTCGCCGGCTACCTCGACGATCCGGAGGCGACGGCCGCGGCGGTCGTCGACGGCTGGTTCCGCACGGGCGACCTCGGCGCGCGGGACGAGGACGGTTTCCTGCGGATCGTGGACCGGAAGAAGGACCTGGTGATCCGCGGCGGTTTCAACATCTACCCGCGCGAGGTCGAGGAGGTCCTGGTCCGTCACCCGTCCGTGTCGGAGGTCGCCGTGATCGGCGTTCCCGACGAGGCGAAGGGCGAGGAGGTGTGCGCGGTGGTGGTACGCCGCGAGGGAGCCTCCCCCGTCACGGAGGACGAACTCGTCGACTGGGCGCGGGAACGGCTCGGCCGCCACAAGTACCCGCGCGTCGTCCGCTTCGTCGACGCGCTGCCCCTCGGCCCGACCGGCAAGGTCCTCAAGCGCGCCCTGCTGACGCCCGGGGTCTGACCCCAGGCCTGCCCCGGATTCATGGGCCTCGGGTCCACGGGTCTCGGCCCCTGGACCCCGGCCCCTGGATCCCGGTTCATGGACCCGGTCGGAGGGCACCCCCTCCTCTCTCTCGACGTGGAAGGACGCAGCGCCATGACGGCACAGGGACAGGAGCGGCATCGGGGCCGGGATCGAGATCGGGGTGCCGTGTACGGGGTAGGGGTTCCTCAGGTCGCTCTCGCCTGCGGGAGGGTGAGCGGGGTGTTGGTGGCCCGCGGCGTGGCCGGCTTCCTCGGTGTGCCGTACGCGCGGGCGCCGTTCGGGCCGCTGAGGTTCCGGGGGCCGGAGCCGGTGGAGCCCTGGGAAGGGGTGCGGGAGGCTGCGGAGTTCGGACCGACCGCGCCGAAGCGACCGTACGCGCCGCCGTTGGACGCCCTGTTGCCGGACCCCACGGTCGAGGGTGACGACTGTCTCCATGTCAACGTCTGGGCTCCATGGGGTCCCAGCGGTCCGGCATCCGGACCGGATGTCGGACCGGATGCCGGACTGGGCACCGGACCGGGTGCCGGACCAGGTGCCTGCTTGGGCAGCGGCCCAGTCCTCAGGGCCGGTGGAGGGCGGCCGGTGATGGTGTGGATCCATGGCGGGTCGCTGATCCACGGTTCGAACGCCGTGCCCGTGTATGACGGGACCGCGTTCGCGCGCGACGGCGTCGTCCTCGTCTCCGTCAACTACCGCCTCGGGATCGAGGGGTTCGGGGTCTTTCCCGACGCGCCCGCCAATCTCGGGCTGCGGGACCAGATCGCCGCGCTCACGTGGGTGCGGGAGAACATCGCGGCGTTCGGTGGCGATCCGGATCGGGTGACGGTGTTCGGCGAGTCGGCCGGCGCGATCTCGATCGCCGCGCTGCTCGCCTCGCCGCTCGCGCGCGGGCTGTTCCGGCGGGCGGTGGTGCAGAGCGGGGCGCCGATGGCGCTGCCGCTGGAGCGGGCCCGGCGGACGACGGAGGCCGTGGCGAAGCGGTTGGGGGTCCCCGCCACGGCGGAGGCGTTCGCGGCGGTGGACCGGGACCGCCTGCTCACGGCTCAGACGGAGGTGACGACGAAGGGGTCGCCGCTGCTGGGCGGGCACTCGTTCCAGATCGTGGTGGACGGCGACGTGCTGCCGTGCGATCCGGCGGAGGCGTTGCTGGGCGGTGGCCCCGGGAGGGGCTTCGGTGATGGCGTCGGCAGGAGTGCCGGCGAGGGTGTCGCTGAGAGTGCCGAGAGAGGTTCCAGTCGACGCGTTTCTGGGCGGTTGCCCAAGGGACGGGGTTCGGGGCAGGGCTCGGGGCGTGGTCCCGACGGGGCGGAGGTCGACCTGCTGCTGGGGACGACGGCGGAGGAGTACCGGCTCTGGTTCGTGCCGAGCGGGCTCGTGGAGCGGCTGTCGCCGCTGATGCTGCAGCTGGCGCTGTGGAAGACAGGGGTGCCGTCCCGTACGGCGCGCGTCTATCGGGCGAACCGGCCGCAGGCCCGGCCCGGCGAGGTGCTGGGGGCGCTCGCGACCGACAAGTTGTTGCGGGTTCCGCTCAACCGGCTCGCCGACGCGCGGCTGCGGTCGGGGGCGGCGGGCCGCACGTACCTGTACGAGTTCGGCTGGCCCTCGCCGGTGCGGGGGTTGGGCGCCTGCCACGCGCTGGAGCTCGGTTTCGTCTTCGACACCCTGGACACGCCGGAGGCGAAGGCGATGACGGGGCCGGACGCGCCGCGCGAGTTGGCGGCGGCGATGCACGCGGCGTGGGTGGCGTTCGCGGCGGAGGGTGATCCCGGGTGGCGGGCGTGGGACGCGGAGCGGCCGGTGATGACCTTCGGCCCGGGGCGGCCGTCCCTGGTCCTGGCCCCGCGGGAGGACGAACGGCGCTCCTGGGACGTCTGATCAGGCCGCCGAGTCCTGGGGGGGCTGGTGCCGGGGTGCTGTACGGGAAGGATCGCGGGGTGCGCGGGGTTCGTACCGGAGGAAGACCCCGTACGGGACGAAGGCACGAAGGAAGGCATCAGGGATGAGCGTCGACATCACGACCAGCGAGGCGACGGAGCGTTCCGAGGAGGAGACCGTCCGGCGGATCCTGACGAGCACGGGCGACACCTGGGCGATCGTGGGCCTCTCCTCCAACCAGGAACGCGCCGCGTACGGGGTGGCCGCCGTTCTCCAGCGCTTCGGCAAGCGGATCGTGCCGGTCCACCCGAAGGCGGAGACCGTCCACGGCGAGCCGGGGTACGCCTCGCTCGCCGACGTCCCCTTCCCCGTCGACGTCGTGGACGTCTTCGTCAACAGTGACCTGGCCGGTGAGGTGGCCGACCAGGCACGGGAGGTCGGAGCCAAGGCGGTCTGGTTCCAGCTCGGCGTCGTCGACGAGGCCGCGTACGCCCGGACGACGGACGCGGGCCTGGACATGGTGATGGACCGCTGCCCCGCGATCGAGATCCCGCGACTGGGCTGACGCCCAACGGGCGGGCCCGGCGTGCGAGCCGGGCGGGCGGCGGCCGGAGCAGCGCGAACGGGGCCGGGCCGCCGGTCGGAGTGGGATGTGCGCAGGCCGGGAAGTGTTCCCGGCCGGCTGTCACGTCGTCGGCAGGCCCAGGCCCTCCAGGACGACGGCGTTCGGAAGCTGGGCGAATGCCTTGCCCGGCATGATGATCTTGCCTCGGCGACGGCCGCTGCCGATCAGGACCCAAGGGGTGTCGACGACGGCGGCGTCGACGAGGAGGGCCCAGTCGGCGGGGAGACCGACGGGGGTGATGCCGCCGTACTCCATGCCGGTGTCGCCGGTCGCGGTGTCCATCGGGGCGAAGCTCGCCTTGCGGGCCCCGAGGTGCTTGCGTACGACGCCGTTGACGTCGACGCGGTTCGCGGACTTGACCAGGCACGCCGCGAGGGTCGTCGCCTCACCGCGCCGGCCGGCGACGACGACGCAGTTGGCGGACGCGTCGAGGAGGCCGGGGCCGTGGTGCTCGACGAAGACGGCGGTGTCGGCGATGGCCGGGTCGGTGTCCACGTACAGGATCTGGTCCGCCGGCACCGGACCGGTCCAGGCGCGGACGGCCTCGGCTACGGGCGGGGTCAGGAGGTCGAGGCAGTCGGGGGCGGGGCGGACGTCGTCGAAGTCTCCGATGGGTGCGCGCATGCGCGCCACGCTAACGACTCCCGTCCCCCGCGCGGTCGGCCGTCTCACCGTACGGGCCCGCCGCCCGGGCGGACGGCAGGACCGGGCGGGACCGGCAGGAGCGGCAGGAGCGGCAGGAGCGGCAGGAGCGGCAGGAGCGGCAGGAGCGGCAGGAGCGGCAGGAGCGGCGAGGGCCGCTTACCGGTCGTGCGGGGGTTTCAGCGGGCGGGCGGGATCGAGACGGCCATCGTCATCTCCACCGTCTCCTCCCCGTCGTTGCGGTACTCGTGCGGGGCGGACGCCTCGAAGACGGCGGAGGTCCCGGCGGGGACGGTGTGCTCGACGCCGTCGACGGTCAGGGTGAGGACGCCGGCGACGACGTGGAGGAGTTCCGTGGTGCCCTGCGGGTGCGGGTCGGAGGCGCTGCCCTCGCCCGGCACGAGGGACCAGGACCAGAGTTCGAGGGGGCCGCGGGCCTCGGTGCCGACGAGGAGGGTGGTGTGGCTGCCGGCGGGGGTGGACCACATGCGGACGGCCTGCTCCGGCGGGACGAGCCGGACGTGGGGGCCCTGTTCGTAGTCGAGGAGCGTGGTGATGGAGACGCCGAGGGCGTCGGCCAGCTTGACGGTGGTCCCGACGCTCGGGTTGGTCCGGGCCTGCTCGATCTGGATGATCATGCCGCGGCTGACCCCGGAACGGGCGGCGAGCGCGTCCAGGGTGAAGCCCCGCTCGTTGCGCCAGCGTTTGAGGTTGCGGGCGAGCGACTGGGTCAACTGGTCGAGGTCCGACACATTCCGTCCAATATCCTGGATGACATAGTTCAACAGACTGCACTACGGTGAGATGCACCCGATCGTGCACTGCACTGTACTGCCCCGCTCCACCCGCACCTGCCTGCGAGGATCCATGACCGCCGTGTTCGCCCTGGCCACCGCCCTCTTGTGGGGTTTCGCCGATTTCGGGGGCGGCCTGCTCACCCGGCGCATCCCGGCCCTGACCGTCGTGGTCGTCTCGCAGGTCCTCGCGGTGCTCGTCCTCGGCGCGGTCGTCCTCACCACCGCCGCCTGGACCGAGGCCGGGCCGCAGCTCTGGTACGCCGTCGCGGCCGGCGTCGTCGGTCCGGCCGCCATGCTCGCCTTCTACAAGGCGCTCGCGCTCGGCCCGATGGGCGTGGTCTCTCCGCTCGGATCGCTCGGCGTGGTCGTCCCCGTCACCGTCGGCCTGGTGCTCGGCGACCGTCCCAACCTGCTCCAGGCCGGCGGCATCGTCGCGGCGGTCGTCGGCATCGTCCTCGCGGGCGGGCCGGAGCTGCGCGGCGCGCCCGTCCAGCGACAGGCGATCTTCCTCACCCTGTTCGCCGCCTTCGGGTTCGGCGCGGTCATGGCCCTCATCGCGGAGGCGTCGACGACCGTCACCGGGCTGTTCCTCGCACTGTTCGTGCAGCGCGTCACCAACGTCGCCGTCGGCGGCGGCGCGCTGCTCCTCTCCGTCCGGCGCGGCGGGCGCGCGCTGCCGGAGGAGGGGTTCCGGGTGATCCGCGACGCGCTGCCCGCCCTCGCCTTCGTGGGCCTCGCCGACGTCGCGGCGAACGGCACGTACGCGCTGGCCGCGCAGCGTGGCCCGATGCTCTTGGCCGCGGTGCTCGCCAGCCTCTACCCGGTCGTGACCGCGCTCGCCGCCTTCGGGGTCCTCAGGGAACGGCTGCGCACGATCCAGGCGGCCGGGGCGGGGCTCGCGCTCGTCGGCACGGCGCTGATCGCGGGCGGCTGACGGAAGACAAACGGCCGGGGGCAGGGACTTGAGGTCGGCGGTTACGGGCGACGACCGGCGCGCCGCCGCGCACGACCACACGCGGCAGCGGCCGAAGCGGCCGCGATCCGGTGAAGGGTGACGGCGCTCAGGAGGTTGACGTCCCGACGGCCGCCTCGGCGGACTCCACTGCTTCCGCCACCTTCACCGCCTCTACCGCTTCCGCCGCCTTCCCCGCCTCCACGGCTTGCGCCGCCTGCGCCGTCTTCTCCGCGACCTCCTCCGACTCCGCCGCCGCCTGTTCGAGTTCCCAGACCGCCAGGGCCGCCAGTTGCTCGGGCGTGACGTTCTCGGGGATCGGTTTGGGGGCCGGGGTGCGCAGGGGCGGCTGCCACCCCTGTTCCGGGTCCCAGCGGCGTACGACCCTGGCGGGAGCGCCCGCCACCACCGAGTGGTCGGGCACCTCGCCGCGTACCACCGCGCCGGCCGCCACCACGACGTTGCGGCCGATCCGCGCGCCCGGCAGGATCACCGCCCCCGTGCCCAGCCAGCAGCCGGGGCCGATCGAGACCGGCTCGGAGCGGGGCCACTGGCGGCCGATGGGCTCGTGCGGGTCGTCGTAACTGTGGTTGGTCGAGGTGATGTAGACGTACGGCCCGCAGTACGTGTCCGAGCCGATGGTGATCGTCGTGTCTGCGATGACGTGGCTGCCGCGGCCGAGCACGACGCCGTTGCCCAGGGTGAGCACCGTCTCGGTGCCGAGGTCGAGGCCGGGGAGCATGCCGGCGGTCAGGGTGACCTGCTCGGCGATGATGCAGCACTCGCCGATCTCGATCCACCGCTCGCCGAAGACCGTGCCCTGCGGGAAAGCAAGCCGGGTGCCCGCGCCGAGGCGACGGAACCGGAGGCGTCCGGGGTGCTCCGCGGTCACCGCGCCCGCCTGCTGCGCCCAGCGCCAGCCGCCCTGGAGGGCGTGGGCGACGGCCCGGCGCCGCCAGGCGGCGAAGGATGAGAACGTGTTTCCGTTTTTGGGCACACCGACACCGTAGTCGGCGGTGTCGGACCTGATCAGTGCGGTCCCTTGTGATGTCCGTCATGGGCTCGGCATAGGGTGCGGGCAGACAACCGGAAGGCGCGACACCCCCACGGCCGCACGGGCCGTACGGACCCTCAGGAGTGACCCCATGGCAGAGGCGTTGATCAAGGCCGTCGGCGGCAAGGAGCCGAGCGTCGACCCGACCGCGTTCACGGCCCCGACCTCGGTCGTGCTCGGCGAGGTGACGCTCGGGGCGCGCACCAGCGTCTGGTACCACGCGGTGCTGCGCGCCGACTGCGGTCCCATCACCGTCGGCGAGGACTCCAACATCCAGGACAACTGCACCGTCCACGTCGACCCGGGCTTCCCCGTCTCGATCGGCGACCGGGTGACGGTCGGCCACAACGCGACGGTGCACGGCTGCGTCATCGAGGACGACGTGCTCGTCGGCATGGGCGCGACCGTGCTGAACGGCGCCCGGATCGGGGCGGGCTCGCTCGTCGCGGCGCAGGCGCTGGTGCCGCAGGGCATGGAGGTCCCGCCCGGCTCGCTGGTCGCGGGCGTCCCCGCGAAGGTGCGCCGGCCACTGACGGAGGAGGAGCGCGCGGGCATCCGGCTGAACGCCGAGATGTACCTCCACCTGGCCAAGGGGCACGCGGAGGCGTACGCCGACTGACGGCAGGACCCCGTACGCGAAAGCCGTACGCCTGCCACCGCAGGGCCCCGTACACCACAGCCGCACGCCGGCCGCGCAAGACCCCCGTACGCGACGAGGGCGGCTCCCGGGATCTCTTCCGGGGGCCGCCCTCTCGTTTCGTTCCGTACGGGCACGCGCGCGTGACGGGGAACGGAAGCGCTCAGTCCGCGGTGGCCGCTTCCAGGGGCGCCTCGGGGCGCTGCTCCGCGGAGGCGGCGGCAGCCTTCTTGGCGCGGTTCTTGATGATGAGCATCGAGGCGACGCCGACGAGGACGGCGAGCACCAGGCCCAGCCAGGAGAACCGCTTCAGCCACGCCTCGGCGACGATGCCGACCGAGTAGATGACGGCGGTGGTCCCGCCCGCCCAGAGGATGCCACCGAGGACGTTGGCGATGAGGAACTTCCAGTACGGCATCTTCAGGACGCCCGCGAGCGGCCCCGCGAAGATCCGCAGGAGGGCGATGAAGCGGCCGAAGAAGACCGCCCACATGCCCCACTTCTGGAAGGAGCGTTCGGCGAGCGCGATGTTCGCCTCGCTGAAGTGCCCGGGGAACTTGCCGCCGAGCCAGGCGAGCAGCGGGCGGCCGCCCCTGCGGCCGATGGCGTACCCGATCGAGTCGCCGACGATCGCGCCGACGGTGGCGCAGGTGCCGAGCACGTACGGGTTGATGTCGCCGTGCTGCGAGGCGAGCAGGGCCGAGCTGACGAGGACGATCTCGCCGGGGAGCGGGATGCCGAGGCTCTCCAGTCCGATCACCACCCCCACCAGCGCGTAGATGGCGACGGCCGGGATCGTCTCCAGCCATTCCTGGACGTGCAACGCGGGTTCCTCCCGTCGGACCGGCGCGGCCCAGGTCCCGGGCCGCTGCGGTGGCGCGCCCCGCGTCGGGCGCGCCGGGGAAGCCTACCCCGGCGGCCCGAACGCCCGCCGAACCCCGCCGGTCCCCGCACCGAACGCCTCGCGGCCCCTCGCCCGCCGCCCGTCACCGGCCGCTCCCGGGCAGCGGGACGGCCGCGGACCCGTGCGGGGTCCGCGGCCGTCGGACGGGCCGGCTCCTGGCGGCCCGGGGGTCACTTGCCGGAGTTGTTGGGCCGCAGGGTCCACAGGACGGTCATCTCGCCGGTGACGGCGCCGTCCTCGCGGGTGATGTCGATGCGGACCGGGAACTCGGGGCGCTCTCCGGCGTCGAGCTCGGCGACGACGTCGGCGACGGGGCGGCCGAGGGTCGCGGTGGCGGTGACGACGCCCATGGCGAGCTTCTTGTACGCGATCTCGGCGTTGACGGCGAGCGGCACGGCGCGGCCGAGCTGGTCGCCGAAGGCCGCGAGCACGATGGCGCCGCTGGCGGACTCGGCGAGGGTGAACATGGCGCCGGCGTGCGGGCCGCCCACGTGGTTGTGGTAGGCGGGCTGGTCGGGCAGGCGCACGACGGCGCGCTCGGCGGTGGTCTCCAGGAACTCCAGGTTGAGGGTTCCGGCCATGGGGACCGTGGCGGCGAGCATCTCGCCGACGGACTTCTGGTCTGCGCTCATGCGCCGTGATGTTACCCGCGAGTAGATAGCTTGGCCATACCCTCCCCCGAGCCCCGCACGGCCCCGGCGCCCGGCCCCGGCCATGGCCCGCCCGTGCCCGCCCCTCTATCGTTACGGGCCATGTGGCCAGGACAGCAGCCGCCCGGGGGCGAGCAGAACCCGCAGGACCAGAACCAGAACCCGTACCAGCAGCCGGGGTACCAGCAGCCGAACCCGTACCAGCAGCCGACCGTGCCGGGGCAGCATCCGGCCGTGCCGCCGGGCCCGCCCCAGCAGGGCGGATGGCCCCAGCAGCCGGGACAGGCCCAGCCGGGATATCCGCAGCAGGGGTACCCGCAGGGCCATCCGCAGCAGGGGTACGCCCAGCCGAACCCGTACCAGCAGCCGACCGTGCCGCAGTACCAGGTGCCCGCGCCGCCGCAGGGTCCCGGCGGGGGCGGAGACAAGAAGCGGACGCAGCTCATCGCGATCGTGGCCGCCACCGCCGTGGTCATCGCCGCGAGCGTGACCGGCATCCTCCTCCTGGACAAGGACGACGAGAAGCAGGTCGCCGACAAGCCGACCACGGGTGCGAGCTCCACGGCCCCGGGCACCGACGCGTCCACGACGGGGTCCGCCGAGCCCTCCGCGCCGCCCACCACCGAGATCGACAACCCGCGCGACGGCACGACGGCCTTCCAGCCGACGATCCCGGGCTGGAAGGTCGTCCACAACCCCGCGCACGGCACCCTCTTCGACGTGCCGCCGGAGTGGGAGGTCCAGAAGCCCACCATGCAGGTGGGGTTCGAGGACGCCAAGCGGGACGACGGCATGCCGCTCGTCGTGATGTCGGGCCCCGCCGACCTCAAGAGCAAGTGGTGCTCCGTCGACTCCAACAAGGACGGCCGCCAGGAGACCACGGGCCTCGCCGGCGCGGGCTCCAAGGGCAACCGGGGCGCGAAGGAGGCCGGGCCGGAGGCGGAGGGCCTGGCGGGCGTGTGGGTGTGGGGCGCGTTCGCCCAGCACATGCCGCGCAGCACCATCAAGGTCACCAAGGCCGTCCCGTACACCACGGCGTCCGGGCTCAAGGGCAGCATGGCCACGGCCACCGCCCCGAACGTGAAGAAGCGCAACAAGTGCGACACCGACGGCAAGTCGGTCGCCTTCACCTTCCTCAACGGCGAGAACGACTACGCGTCCTTCGTGCTCTACGCGGTCGACGGGGTGAAGGACGAGCTGCCGGACGCCACGATCAAGAAGATCCTCTCCACGGTCCGGCTCACGCCCAAGTCCTGACGCCCAAGTCATGACTTCTGAGTCCTGACTTCCGAGTCCTGACCTCTTCCCCGCTTCCCGCCTTCCCCCGCTTCTCCTCTCCCCCGCTTCTCTCCTTCCTCCTCCCCTCCTCTAATCGGTTTGGCAGGAAGGGGAGGGGGCGGGGATAGTCCCGGGGTGACGAATCGCTCCGCCTCCTCCCGCAGCGGCCGCCGCCCCGAATGGGCCGGGCGCAACTACATGCTGCTCACCTCAGCCACCATCGTGACCAGCCTCGGTGCCCACGGTGCCCTCATCGCCACCACCTGGGCCGTCTTCGAGGCCGGTGGCGACGCGGGCGACGTGGGCCTCGTCGCGATGGCCCGCTTCCTGCCCCTGGTCCTCTTCCTGCTCATCGGCGGCGCGGTCGCGGACCGGATACCCCGGCACCGGGTGATGGTCGCGGCCAACGCCCTCAACTTCGTCTCACAGGCGGTCTTCGCCGCCCTGGTGCTCTCCGGCACGGCCGAGATCTGGCAGATGATGGTGCTCACCGCGCTCTGCGGCACCGGCCAGGCGTTCTTCAACCCGGCGGCCGAGGGCATGCTCATGTCCAGCGTCACGGGTGAGCAGGCGAGCCGCGCCTTCGCCTTCTACCGGATGGCGATGCACGGCGCGGGCATCGGCGGCGCCGCCCTCGGCGGCGCGCTCGTCGCCTTCGTCGGGCCCGGCTGGGTCCTCGCCGTCGACGCAGTCGCGTTCGCCGTCGCGGGCGGCCTGCGGGCCTTCCTCGACGTCAGCGGCATCCCGGACCGCAAGCCCGGCGGCGGCCTCTTCGCCGATCTGCGCGAGGGCTGGCAGGAGTTCGTCGGCCGCCCGTGGCTGTGGTCGATCGTCGCCCAGTTCTCGGTCGTGGTCGCGCTCATCGGCGCGGTGGAGGCGGTGTACGGGCCGCTGGTCGCCCGGGACGAGCTGGGCGGCGCGCGCCCCTGGGGCATCGCGCTCGCCGGGTACGGCGTGGGCACGGTGGCCGGCGCCGTCCTGATGACCCGGTGGAAGCCGCGCCGGATGCTCCTCGTCGGCACGCTCGGCGTGTTCCCGATCGCGCTGCCCTCGGTGGCGCTCGCCGTGCCGCTGCACGCCGTCGGGCTCACCGTGGTGATGTTCGTCAGCGGTGTGGCGATGGAGATCTTCGGCGTCTCCTGGATGACGACGATGCACCAGGAGATCCCCGAGGAGAAGCTGTCCCGGGTCTCCGCCTACGACTGGTTCGGCTCGACCGCGCTGCTGCCGCTGTCGACCGCCCTCGCGGGCCCGGCCGAGACGGCCTTCGGCCGGACGGCCTCGCTGTGGGGCGCGGCGGCCCTGATGACCCTGGTCACCGCCCTCGTCCTGCTCGTCCCGGACGTACGGAACATGACGCGCCGCCCCCACGGCGTGACGACGGCGAAGGGTGACGCGGGGACCGGAGTTGACGGGGGCGGTGCCGGGGCCGGGACCGGAACCACGGCTGGAACCGGCGCGGGGGCCGTCGTCGACGCGTAGGCCGGCCTCCGCCCGCGGTGCCGGCACCGGTACGGGTACCGCGAGGCCGGAGTCCGTACCGCAGTGCCGGTACGGGCGCCGCAGGGCCGGTGCCCGTACGGAGTGCGGGTACGGGCGCCGCGGGCCCGGAGTCGTCCGGCGGGCGTCACCCGATGCCGAAGGCGCCCTCGGGCGGGACGGGCGAGCCCACCGCATCCGCGTCGTCGACCGGAGCCGCGTCGCCGGTGAGGGCGGTCAGCGCCCCGCCGTGCTCGACGCGCGCGGGGAAGGCGTCCCCGGCGGCGCGCCGGGTGAGGGCGGGGAGGTCGAGGGGCTCGGCGGAGGCGACCAGGACCGTGTTCCCGAACCGGCGGCCGCGCAGCACCGCCGGTTCGGCGACCAGCGCCAGCTCGGGGAAGACGGCGGCGAAGGTGGCGAGCTGGCCGCGGAGGAAGGCGAAGGGCGCCCCGTCCGCCAGGTTGGCGGCGTAGGTCCCGCCGGGGCGCAGGACGCGCCGCACCTCGCGGGCGTACGCGAGGGAGGTCAGGTGCGCCGGGACCCGCGAGCCGCCGAAGACGTCGCCGACGATCAGGTCGGCCGAGGCCGTCGGCGCCGCTTCGAGCCACGCGCGCGCGTCCGCCGTGTGCACGGTGACACCCGAGCCCTCCGGCAGCGGCAGGTGCTCGGCGACCAGCGCGACGAGTCCGCCGTCGGCCTCGACGACGTCCTGGCGCGAGCCGGGCCGGGTGACGGCGACGTACCGGGGCAGCGAGAGCGCCCCGCCGCCGAGGTGCAGCACGTCCAGCGGCACGCCCTCGAGGGCGGCGCCGTCGACGACGTGCCCGAGCCGGCGGGCGTACTCGAACTCCAGGTGGTCGGGGGCGTCGAGGTCGACGTACGACTGCGGGGCGCCGTCGACCGTGAGGAGCCAGGCACGCTCCCGGTCCACGTCGGGCATGAGGCGCGCGGTGCCGTGGTCGACCTCGCGCAGGACGGGGATCTGCTCGTTCACCCCTTCATTGTGCAACCGCACAGAAGTCGTTCGCGCCGCCCGTGTCCGGGCCTCTTCCTCTCTCCCCCGCCCACCGACCCCGTCTGTTCCCGTCGCCCCGTCCGCTCTCGTCACCCCGTCCAGACGGCGGCGACCGCCTTCGCGTGCGCGGCGGCCTGGGCGCGGCCCGCGCGGGCCGCGGCGCCCCGCTGGGCGGGGTCGAGCACCCTGGCGCCGATCACGGCCTTGGCGTCCGCGTCGGGGGTGATCACCACGACGCGGCTTCCCGCGGCGACGAGGTCGGCGGCCTGGCGGGCCGGGGCGTGCACGGCCTTGTTGCCCATCGCGGTGGGCGCGACGACGACCACCCGCTCCCAGCCGGCGGCGAGGTGGGCGTTGGCCGTGGAGTGGATGCCGCCGTCGATCCAGCGCCGTCCCACGAGGCTCGCGGGCGGCCAGGCCCCCGGGATGGCGCAGCTGGCCGTGACCGCGTCGACGAGCCCGACACCGTCCAGGCCCGCGGCGCCCCCGGAGCTCCCCGCGTCCCCGGCACCACTGGTGCCTCCGCCGGCGCCCCCGCCGCCGTCGAAGACTCCGAGCGCGCCGCTCTCCGCGTCGACGGCGGTGATCCGGAGCCGGCCCGCGGCGGGCCAGTCGGTGAGGTCGCCGAGCCGCTTCGCCACGGTGGCCCGGCGGGCGGCCTCGTCGACGGTGCGAGCGCGCAGGGCGAGCCGGCCGAGCTTGCGGCCGTACGCCTCCGGGGTGCGGGAGGTGAGCACGGCGAGGGTGTAGCGGAGGAGGGTGCCGGCGCCGAAGCGGACGGCCGGTTCGGCGTCGGTGCCGTCGAGCTGCCGCTCGTACAGTTCGGCGGGGGTGAGGGTGCCGGAGGTGAGGAGGGCGCCGACGACGGCGCCCGCGGAACTGCCGACGACCAGGTCGGCGTCGGAGAGGTCCGTCCCCGCCTCGGCGAGGCCGTGGAGGATCCCGGTCTCCCAGGCGGCGCCGACCAGCCCGCCCGCCCCGAGGACCAGGGCGGTCCTGCCGCCTCCCGCCGTGTTCGCCGTGCCCGCCGTGTCACCCATGGGCGTCTCCTTGTCGCTCATGGACCGAGTCTCGCGCAGCCGGTGAACGGCGGTTCCGGCGGGGGTGTTTCACAGGTGTCTGAGGGCCTCGCGGACGGAGAGCGGGGAGAAGAGGGACCGGTTGCCGGCGACGAAGGCCCGCACTTCCCCGGGGGCGGTCTTCGCGTACTCGCGCAGGCTCCAGCCGATCGCCTTGCGGAGGAAGAAGTCGGTGTCGGCGGCGCGCCGCAGGCAGTACGAGAAGAGCCGGTCCGCGTCCGTGTCCCCCTTGAAGCGCAGCTGGTGGAGGAGGGCGGTGCGGGCGATCCAGGGATCCGCGTCGTCGATCCAGACGTCCATCTCGGACGCGAGCGCCGGATCTGCGGCGACGAGCCCGCCGACGACGTGGGCGGCGAGATGATCGACGGTGTCCCACCAGGAGACGGTGGTCACGAGCCGGCGGGCGACCGGCAGGAACCCGGACGAGCAGCGCTTCACGTGACGGCGCAGGTAGTCGACGGCGAAGTAGTGGTACTCGCGCTCGGGAAGGGCGAAGCAGCGCAGGGCGACGGCCGCGCAGTCGTCCTCGCCGGGGCGGGGCGTGCCGGCGAGGACGGTACGGGAGAGGGCGCGGCGCTCCGGCGTCCGGATGCCGAGGAAGGGCGCCACGCCCTTCATGTACGCGACCATCTCCTGCGCCCGGAAGGGGTTCCCGGCGGCGGGGTAGAGCGCGGTCAGCCGCTCCATGACGGCGTCGGCGAGCACGCTGTCCGGGACCTCGCCGGACACGGACCCCGAAGCGGCCGCGGACCCCGAAACGGACACGGAACCTGAAACGGACACGAATTCTGAAGCGGACGCAGGATCCACACCGGACACAGACACCGAAGCGGAGGCGAGCCCGGACTCAGCAGCGATCTCGGACTCAACGACGGGCGCGGGCTCAGCGACGGGCGCGGGCTCGGCCGCAGGACCGGGGCCGGATTCGGGAGCGGACATGGCGCACATTACGGCGATCATACGGAGGTGTCCGTTACTCTCCCGGGATGCTCGCTCCCGTGCCCCGGCCGACGGACCCGTTCGCCGTCCGCTGCTCCCGGGCCCTGCTCTCGCCCTGGTCGCGGCTCTCGCTGCTCGCGCTCGTCCTGCTGACCGCCGCCACCCTGGTGGTGCTCTACGAGCCGCAGCGGCTGCTGGCCTCGGGCTGGCCGCAGACGGGCGGCGCGGGCGCGGTGCTGCTCTTCGGGCTGGCGTACGGCGTGTGCACGGCGGCGTTCGTGCCGCGTCCGGTGCTCAACCTGGCGGCGGGCGCGCTCTTCGGCTCCGCCGCCGGACTCACGGCGGCGGTCGCGGGGACCGTACTGGGCGCGGGGATCTCCTTCACACTGGGCCGCTTCCTCGGGCAGGACGCGCTGCGGCCGCTGCTCAAGGGGCGCTGGCTGCGGGCGGCGGACGGCCAGCTGAGCCGGCACGGCTTCCGTTCGATGCTGGCGATCCGGCTCTTTCCGGGCGTGCCGTTCGCCGCCGCCAACTACTGCGCCGCGGTCTCCCGGATGCGGTACGTGCCGTTCCTCCTGGCGACGGCGATCGGGACGGTCCCGAACACGGCGGCGTACGTGGTGGCCGGGGCCCAGGCGGACCGGCCGGGCTCTCCGGCCTTCCTGATCTCCGCGGGGTTCATCGTGCTGTCGGGGCTCGGGGCGGCCGTGGTGGCCTGGCGGAAGCGGCACGCCCTGCGCCGCCCGTCCCCCGCGGCGGACGCGGGCACGGAGACGGCCGTCACCGGCACGGCGCTGGAGAGGCGGCCGGTGGCCGCGGCGTGAGCCGTACCTCCTGGGCACGGCGCCCTCCGGTCCGAACCCGTACGCGTGTCTCCGCCCGTATCCCCGCCCGTGTCCCCGCCCATCGGCCCGTCCGCGACACGGGCACCGGCCCCCACCCGACGCTCGTCCGCCACCCCCACGACACCGTCCCGACACCTTCCGGACGCCGACGCGACCTGATCATGGGGCCGTCACTTCGGAACGGTACGCTGCGCACGACCTTCTGACCGCACACCTACATAAAACGGGACGGCCCAAGCCCCATGAGTTGGTTCGAATCGTTCATCCTCGGACTCGTCCAGGGGCTGACGGAGTTCCTTCCCATCTCCTCCAGCGCGCACCTCCGGCTGACCGCGGCCTTCGCGGGCTGGGAGGACCCTGGAGCCGCCTTCACGGCGATCACGCAGATCGGTACGGAGACCGCCGTCCTGATCTACTTCCGCAAGGACATCGGCAGGATCGTCCTGGCGTGGTTCCGTTCGCTGACGGACAAGGCGATGCGCTCCGACCACGACGCCCAGATGGGCTGGCTGGTGATCGTCGGCTCCATCCCGATCGGCGTCCTCGGCATCACGCTCAAGGACCAGATCGAGGGTCCGTTCCGCGATCTGCGGCTCATCGCCACCACCCTCATCGTGATGGGCGTGGTGCTCGGCGTCGCCGACCGGCTCGCCGCCCGCGACGAGATCGGCGGCCGCCACCGGGTGGTCCGCGAGCGCAAGACGCTCAAGGACCTCAGCGTGCGCGACGGCCTGATCTACGGCTTCTGCCAGGCGATGGCCCTCATCCCGGGCGTGTCCCGCTCCGGCGCCACGATCTCCGGCGGCCTGCTCATGGGCTACACCCGCGAGTCCGCCGCCCGCTACTCGTTCCTGCTCGCCATCCCCGCGGTCCTCGCCTCCGGCGTGTTCGAGCTGAAGGACGCGGGCGAGGGGCACGTCTCCTGGGGGCCGACGATCTTCGCGACGATCGTCGCCTTCGGCGTGGGCTACGCGGTGATCGCCTGGTTCATGAAGTTCATCTCGACGAAGTCCTTCATGCCGTTCGTGTACTACCGCGTCGCGCTCGGCATCCTGCTGTTCGTCCTGGTCGGCACGGACGTCCTCAGCCCGCACGCGGGCGAGTCCGCCGGCTGACCGCCGCGCCACGCCGCGACCGACCGGGGGCGGGTCCGTACGACGGACCCGCCCCCGACGCGTTCCCGGAACCGATCCGATCCGATCCAGCCCGATCTCGTTCGGTTCAGTTCGGTCCTGTCCGGTCCGTTCCAGTCCGGACTCGACCGGGGGTCGGGCCGGGCCGTCCTCAGCCCTGGCCCTGGTACGGGACGCGGGAGATCTCCCGGATGCCGCCCAGGGTCCCCCACTCGTCCTTGCCGAGCCGGGTCAGCGGCCGCATCAGCGTGATCTCGGGGTGGCCGTCCGTCATGTACGCCTCGTCGACGGCCAGGTGCACGACCCGCCCGAAGACCACCGTCGAGTCCCCGATCCTGACGGTGCTGTGCAGCTCGCACTCCAGCGCCACCGGGGACGCCGCCACCCGCGGCACCTTCACGCGGAGGCCCGGCTCGCGCACCACGCCGCACGCGTCGAACTCGCTCGTCCCGCGCGGGAAGTCCGTCGCCGTCGCGTTGATCTGCTCGAAGAGGCCCTCGGGCGCGAGGTTCACCACGAACTGCCCGGTCTCCTCCACGTTGCGCAGCGAGTCCTTGCGGCCGACGGAGGTGAACTGCACCACCGGCGGGTCGACCGAGGCGATGGTGAAGAAGGAGTGCGGGGCGAGGTTGTCCGTGCCGTCGGCGGAGACCGTGGAGACCCAGGCGATTGGCCGGGGGACGACGGTCGCCGTCAGCAGCCGGTAGACGGAGGTCGGATCGGTCAGGGACGGGTCGACATCAATACGCATCCGGCCAGTATGACCTTCGCCGCCGCCCCTCTTGCGCCCTCCTGCTGCGCCCTCCTCTTGTCCTCTCGTCGCACCCTCCTTGAGTCCCCTTGGGCCCTCGCACAGAAGCCGGTGCGATCTCCGTGCGGAGGCGGGTGCGGAATCCGCGCGACGGCGAGGGCGATCCCGCACGGAGGCCGGTGCGGTCCCCGTACGGGATGGAGGAACGCACGCCTCTTGGCGGCGCGCGTCCGCTGCCCGACACTGAGGCGATGACGCAGCGCGTGGACCTCGCGAACGTGATGGACCGGCTCGCCATCGACGACCTGATCACCGGCTACGCGGCGGCCGTGGACGACGCCGACTGGACCGCCTACCGCGCCCTCTTCACCGCCGACGGGCGCGCCGACTACTCCGGTTCCGGCGGTGTCGAGGGGCCGGCGGCCGAGGTGGCCGACTGGCTGGCGGCGACGATGACCCTCTTCCCGGTGCGCCAGCACCTGATCGTCAACCGGCGGGTGACCTTTCACCTTCCCGGCGGCTACGCCGAGCCGGACGGCGCGGCCGACGTCCGCGCGGACTACGTCAATCCGATGCGGATGACCTCCGGCGACGACTTCGTCTGCGGCGGCCGGTACGCCTTCGCCGCGTGCCGCACCGCCGACGGCTGGCGCCTGCGCTCGGTCGTCGTCGAGGAGCGCTGGCGCCGGCCCATGTGAACGGACACAAACCGGCCCACGTACACGAACACGGACACGGACCGGTCCACGCGACCGGACGCGGACCGACACCCGGGGGCGGGCACGGACCGACACGCGTGACCAGGTGCGGACCCGTAGCCGCGGGCGGGGCGCAGACTGGAGGCGACCGGCGGGAGGCAGGCCATGCGGAACCCCTTCGGAGGCGCGGGGCCGGACTCCGTCCCGGGTGCGCGCGCGGGCCGGCGCCGGTGGTCCGGGGTGCCGCGGTCGCTGCTCGCCGTCTGTCTCGGCGCGCTGCCCGCGTTCGCCTTCCCCTCCCCCGGGCTGTGGTGGTGGGCGTACGTGTGCCTCGTGCCGTGGCTGCTGCTGGTCCGTGCGGCGCCGGGGGCGGGGCGGGCCGCGCTGGACGGGTGGTGCGGGGGCGCCGGCTTCCTGCTGGCCGTGCACCACTGGCTGCTGCCGAGCGTGCATGTGTTCCTGCTGGTGATGGCGGTGCTGCTGGGGGTGCTCTGGCTGCCGTGGGGGGTGCTGGTACGGGCGCTGCTGGGCGGGACGCCGGGGCCGCTGCGGGCCGTCGCGGCGCTGTTCGCCGTGCCGTCCGGGTGGCTGCTGGTCGAGCTGGTGCGGTCGTGGGAGGGGCTGGGGGGTCCGTGGGGACTGCTGGGCGCGAGCCAGGGGGAGGTGCCGGTGGCGCTGCGCCTCGCGTCGCTGGGCGGGGTGTGGCTGGTGGGTCTGCTGGTGGTGGCGGTGAACACGGCCGTGGTACTGCTGGTCGCCGCGCCGCGGTCGGTGGGGGTGGCGGGTCTCGCGGGCTGCGCGCTGGTGGCGGGGACGGCCGCGTGGGGGGTCGGTGCGCCGCGTCCGGCGGGCACGGTGCGGGTGGCGATGGTGCAGCCGGGGGTCTTCGGAGGGGCGGAGGGGGCGGAGCGGCGGCTCGACCGGGCCGCGGAGCTGACGCGCGGGCTCGCCGGGCAGCGGCTCGACCTGGTGGTGTGGGGCGAGAGCGGGGTGGGCCGGGACCCGGCCGGTGATCCGGCGCTCGCCGCCCGGCTGACCGCGCTGGCGCGGGCGGTGGACGCGCCGCTGCTCGTGAACGTGGACGCGCGCCGGGTGGACCGGCCCGGCATCTACAAGAGCGCGCTGCTCTTCGCGCCGGACGGGCCGACCGGCGACCGGTACGACAAGATGCGGCTGGTGCCCTTCGGCGAGTACGTGCCGGCGCGGGGGCTGCTCGGCTGGGCGACGTCCGTGGGCGAGGCGGCGGAGGAGGACCGGCGCCGGGGTACGGAACCGGTGGTGATGCGGCTGCCCGAGGACCCGCGGGGGTTGGCGGTCGGCCCGCTCGTCTGTTTCGAGTCCGCGTTCCCCGACATGAGCCGGCGTCTGGTCCGGGACGGGGCCGGTCTGCTCGTCGTCCAGTCGGCGACCAGCACCTTCCAGCACAGTTGGGCACCCGCACAACACGCCTCGCTGGGTGCGCTGCGGGCGGCGGAGACGGGACGCCCGGTGGTGCACGCGACGCTGACCGGGATCAGCGTCGCGTACGGCCCGGACGGGAGGCGGGTGGGGCCGCCCGTCGGCACGGACGCGAGCGTCGCCGTCGTACGGGAACTGCCCCTGTCGGGGGCGGTGACGGTCTACGCCAGGTGGGGCGACTGGCCGGTGTACGGGGCGTTCGCCGTGATCGGGGCGGTGTGCGCGGCCGGGGGCGCCGGGCTGCTCAGGCGGTCTGCTCCAGGGCGTCGCGGACGACGCGCTCGCACAGTTCGTGGGTGAGCAGGGCGTCGCGGGCGCTGAGGGTCCGGCCCTCGCGGACGGCGTCGAGGAAGGAGAGCACGGCCTGTTCGATGCCGCGCTGGCGGGCGACCGGGACCCAGTCGCCGCGGCGGCGGACGGTGGGCTGGCCCTTGTGGTCGACGATCTCGGCGAGGTTGAGGACCTGGCGCTTGGTGTCCTGCCCCGAGACTTCCAGGACCTCCTCGGTGGAGCCGTTCATCCGGTTCATCATGCCGATGGCGGTGAAGCCGTCGCCGGAGAGCTGGAGCACCACGTGGTGCATGAGGCCGTCGCGGACGCGGGCCCGGACGTCGATGTGGTCGGCCTCGCCGGGGAGGAGGAAGCGGAGGGTGTCGACGACGTGGATGAAGTCGTCGAGGACGAAGGTGCGGGGGTCCTCGGGGAGTCCGACGCGGTTCTTCTGGAGCAGGATCAGCTCGCGCGGGTGGTCGAGGCACTGGGCGTAGCCGGGGGCGAGGCGCCGGTTGAAGCCGACGGCGAGCGAGACGTCGTTCTTCTCGGCGAGTTCGACGATCCGCTCGGAGTCGGCGTACGCGTAGGCGAGCGGCTTGTCGACGTAGGTGGGCACGCCGGCGTCGAGGAGGCGGGTGGCGATCTCGGCGTGGGCGGCGGTGGAGGCGTGCACGAAGGCGGCGTCGAGTCCGGCGGAGAGCAGCGAGTCGAGGTCGCGGTGGCGGCGCGTCGCCGGCAGGTGGAGGGTGTCGGCGACCCGGTCGAGGGTGGCGGGGGTGCGGGTCTGGAGGTGGAGTTCGACCCCGGGGAGGGTGGCGAGGACGGGCAGGTACGCCTTCTGGGCGATGTCGCCGAGTCCGATGCAGCCGATCTTCACGGGGTCTCTCCCTCTGCGGTGGTCCGACGGTCCCGGGCACGGGGGCCGTTTCCGCTGGTCAGCTTACGCGGGCGGGGTCCGGGTCCGGGGCGGCCGGGGGGCGCCAGTCGGCGATGCCGTCGAAGCCGCGGAGGACGAAGCCGGGGCCGAGGCGCGAGACGGTCCGCACGAGCGCGTCGCGCAGGGCGACGGCGGGGCGGGCCGTCACGAGGGTGAGGGCGCCGGTGCGGGCGGCCTTGCGGACGAGGGCGGTGGTGCGGGGCAGCCGGTCGGCGGTGTACGCGGCGAGGTCACGGTCCGGGTCGAAGGCGGCGGGGACGCGGGCGTGGTGGGCGAGGACGACGGCGTCCTCGACGGCCTGGTTCCCGCCCTGTCCGAGGGAGGGCATCATCGCGTGCGCCGCGTCGCCGAGGAGGGCGGTGCGGCCCCGGTGGTGGGCGGGCAGCGGGTCGACGAGGTGGTGGACGTCGTGCCGGAGCACCCGGGCGGGGTCGGCGGCGGCGAGGATCTCGGGGACGGGGTGGTGCCAGTCGCCGAAGAGGCGGAGGAGTTCGGCCCGTTCGTCGTCGGGGGCGTGGGCGCCGGCGGGCGCGGCGGCCATGGCGTAGGCGTAGATCCGGCCGTCCTTGAGGGGCTGGGTGCCCCAGAGGCGTCCGGCGCCCCAGGTCTCGTGCGGGGCGAAGGGGCGGGCGGGGGCGGGGACGACGAGCCGCCAGGTGGTGCAGCCGGAGTAGCGGGGGCCGGGGTGGCCGGGGAAGAGGACGGTGCGGGCGGCGGAGCGGATGCCGTCGGCGGCGACGGCGAGTTCGGCCTCCAGGGTGCCGTCCGGGGTGGTGATCCGGGCGGGGGTCCGCGGGTCGCCGGGGTGGGCGAGGGCGGCGGGCGCGGCGGTGCGGACCGTGCCGGCGGGGAGGGCGGAGGCGAGGATCTCGACGAGGGTGGCGCGGTGGAGGAGGACGAGGGGGTCGCCGAAGCGGGCGGCGGCGGCGCGGGCGTCGGTGCGGGCGAGCCAGCGTCCGTCCGGGGTCCGCATCCCGCCGTCGCCCTGCCAGGCGGCGAGGGCGCGGACGCGGTCGCCGAGGCCGAGGACGTCGAGGGCGCGCAGGGCGTTGGGGGCGAGGCCGATGCCGGCGCCGACGGGGGCGAGGTCGGCGGCGCGTTCGAGGACGGTGACGGTCCAGCCCCGGCGGTGGAGGGCGACGGCGGCGGTGAGGCCGCCGATGCCCGCCCCCAGGACGACGGCACGGTGCTGTGGCGCGGCTGCGGTCGGCTGCGGCATGACTGCTCCCCGGGTCGGTCGGGTCGTGGGCGGCGGCGACCACCGTCACTACAGCTGTAGTCGACCGCACGCCCCGACCGTACTACAGGTGTAGTTCAGTGCGGTAGGTAGGTTGTCCCCATGACCGCGCGCACCCCCGCCCAGTCCCCGGAACCCGCCCCGACCCGTGCCGAGCGGATCGGCGACGCGGCGCTCGACCTGCTGGTGGAGCGCGGGATGCGCGGGCTGACCCATCGCGCGGTGGACGAGCGGGCCGGGCTGCCGCAGGGCTCGACCTCCAACCACGCGCGCACCCGCCAGGCGCTCCTGGAGACGGCCGTCCGGCGCCAGGCCGAGCGCGAGGCGCGGGTCCTCGCCCCGCACGAGCTGCCGCCGCCCGGCGCGTCCCCCGGTGACCTCGCCGACGCCCTCGCGCTCGCGCTGCACCGGTATCTGACCGACCACCGGTCCCTGCTCGTCTCCCGCTACGAGCTGGCCCTGGAAGCGACCCGCCGCCCCGAGCTGCGCGGCTTCTTCGACCGGGCGGGCTCCGCCTTCCACGACCCGGTGACCGCGATGATGCGCGGCGCCGGTTCGCCCGCCCCGGGGCGGCACGCCCTCTCGGTCATCGCCTGGTGCGAGGGGCTGATGTTCTCCTGCGCCGCCGGTTCCTTCCACGCGGCCGTGCCGAGCCGCGCCGAGCTGCGGACCGGCTTCGACGAGCTGCTGCGCGGGATGCTCACGGGGCCCCCGCGTCAGGACTTGTCCGGCGACGGGCGCCGGACCCGGCGGGAATCGCCGGACAGGCCCTAAACGGCTGGCGTGCCGCCACGGGCGTCCGCGACGATGCCTCACATGACGAACGATCACACGGCAGCACCCGAGCGCGTCTGGCCCGCTTCCGACACCGGGGAGCGCCAGGCCTTGGAGCAGTGGCTCGAATACCATCGCGCGACCCTCGCGGTGAAGTGCGCCGGCCTCACCGACGAGCAGCTCCGCACCGCCTCCGTGCCGCCCTCGGACCTCAACCTCCTCGGTCTGGTGCGGCACATGGCCGAGGTGGAGCGCGGCTGGTTCCGGAAGGTCCTCGGCGGCGAGGAGACCGCCTGGCTGTACGCCACCGACGAGGACTACGACCGGGACATCCACACCACCGAGGGCGACACCTACGAGGAGGCGTACGCCGCCTGGCAGGAGGAGATCGCGCACGCCCGCGAGCTGGCCGCGAAGTACTCCCTCGACGATCTCGGGGCGGGCGCCCACCGCAGCGGCGAGCTGTTCAACCTGCGCTGGATCTACCTCCACATGATCGAGGAGTACGCACGGCACAACGGCCACGCGGACCTCATCCGCGAGCGCGTCGACGGCGCCACCGGCGACTGACGCCCTCCTCCGGCCGGGGTGCCGGTCAAGGGAGGCGGCCGGGTGCTCACCCGTGCGGGGCATTCCCCGCCGGTAGGGGTTCGAAGATCGCCACCGCACCAGCAGAGTGGCGCGGTGCAAGGAATCCGAACCCCCGCGCAGCTCCTGCTCACAGCGGCCGCGACCGCCGCCCTGACCGGGTGCGTGGCCGTCGACGGGCCGCCCCCGACGCCCGCGCCGTCCCCCGCGCCCGCCGCCGAACCCGTACGCCCCACCCAGGACGTGCAACCGCAGACCGTCCTGAGGGGCCCGGCCAGGGAAGCCCTGGAGGCGGCGCTCCCCTCCCCCGCGTCCGCCGCGCCACCGGCGCCCCGCGGCGGGACCCGCCGCGCCACCGGCCACGCCGCCCCGCCGCGCACCCCCGCCCCGGAACCCTCCCCCGCCGCCGAACGGCCCACGGCCCGCCCGCGGCCCGCGGCGACTCCGGTACCGCCGTCCTCGGCGCCCGTGCCCGAGGTCCGCGAGGAGGAGCCGTCGTGGGAGGTCCCCCCGGTCGCCGGGGCGGACGTGTGCGCCCTGGGCGAGCGGTACGGCGGCTGGGACCCTGCGAGCGTGCAGGCGGGGTTGTGCCGGGACGCGTATCCGGGACGCTGATCCCTCCGTCGTCCCACGCGAGGCTCAGGCCCCATGCGAGGCCCGGTCCCCACGCGAGATTCAGGCCCACGCGAGATTCAGGCGCCGCGGCGCTCGCCCCCGCCCGGCGGTCAGCCCTCGCGCAGCCGCCGGTCGAGGCGGTCGATCGCGGCGCGGACGCCCTGCCCGTAGCGGTCGTCGTCGAGGGTGTCGGAGGCGGCGCGGGCCCGGTCCAGGTGGGCCCGCGCGGCGTCCGGCCGCCGGAGTTTGGCGTAGTCGGCGGCGAGGTTGAGGTGGAGCGAGGGGTAGAGGGCCCGCAGGGCGGCGGCCGAGTCGTGGGCGGCCAGCCGCCCGTCCTCCAGCCCCTCGGCGGCGCTCAGGGCGCGCAGGTCCCAGGCCAGTTCGGTATCCGGGTCGTCCTGGGCGTCCGCCAGGTAGTGGGCGAGGGTGCAGCGGTGCAGGGGGTCCCCGTCGGGGCCGAGCTGCTGCCACAGGGTGCCGAGGCGGTTGCGCGCCTCTTCCCGGTCACCGCCGTGGAGCAGCATCCTCGCCTGCCCGATCCTGGTCAGGACCCCCTCGTCCGACGTCCGCTGCTGCTCGGTCACCGCGGCCTCCCGGCGCTCGCACTGCGTGGAGGTCCGACGCTAACCGGCCGCGGGCCCGATCCCGCCGAGGCTCAGCCGAGGTCGGGGATGCGCCAGTCGATCGGCTCGTGCCCCTGGGCGGCGACGGCCTCGTCGATCTGGGTGAAGGGCCGGGAGCCGAAGAACTTCTTCGCCGACAGCGGCGAGGGGTGGGCGCCCTTCACCACGACGTGCCGCTCCTCGTCGATGAGGGGCAGCTTCTTCTGCGCGTAGTTGCCCCACAGGACGAAGACGGCGGGGTCGGGGCGGGAGGCGACGGCCTTGATGACGGCGTCGGTGAACTTCTCCCAGCCCTTGTTCTTGTGCGAGTTCGCCTCGCCGGCGCGGACGGTGAGGACCGCGTTGAGCAGCAGGACGCCCTGCTCGGCCCACGGCATCAGGTAGCCGTTGTCCGGGATCGGGTGGCCCAGCTCGGCCTGCATCTCCTTGTAGATGTTCCGCAGCGAGGGCGGGGTCTTCACGCCGGGGCGGACGGAGAAGCAGAGGCCGTGGCCCTGGCCCTCGCCGTGGTAGGGGTCCTGACCGAGGATCAGGACCTTCACCTTGTCGTACGGGGTGGCGGACAGGGCCGCGAAGACCTCGTCCTTCGGCGGGTAGACCGGCCCGGCGGCCCGCTCCTGCTCGACGAACTCGGTGAGCTCGGCGAAGTACGGCTTGTCGAGCTCCTCGCCGAGGACGCCCCGCCAGGACTCGGGCAGCATGTTGATGTCGGTCACGGTCCACAACCTCCGGTGGTTCGTCAGTTCCGGGTACGGAACCTACCGGGGCCCACTGACAACGGGCCCCGGCGGCCCTCCCGTACCGGCCTGCTACCAGCTGGCCCGGCGGTGCAGCTCCCACAGCTGCATGACGGTCTGCGGGTCGAGCGCGCGCTCGCCGCCGCCGATGTCCTCGCGGGCCGCGATGTACAGCTTGCCCTGCCACAGGGGCAGCAGCCGGACGTCGTCGACCATGATCGACTGGGCCTCGACGAACTCGTCCGTGACGGCCCCGCGGTCGCTCTCGCGGCGGGACTTGGGCAGCAGCTCCTTGGTGATGCGCGGGCTCAGGTAGGGGGTGCCGAGCACGTTCTTCTGGCCCAGGAAGGGCGCGACGAAGTTGTCCGGGTCCGGGAAGTCGGGGAACCAGCCCCGGCCGAAGACCGCGTACTCGCCCTTCTGGTAGGCGGCCTGGTACTCGGTCCACGGCTTGCCCTGGATGGTCACCTTGAAGAGGCCGGACGCCTCCAGCTGGCGCTTCAGCTCGGTGAACTCGGCGGCGGTCGAGGAGCCGTACCGGTCGGTGGTGTACCAGAAGTTCAGTTCGACCTTCTCGGTGATCCCGGCCTTGCGCAGGATCTTCCCGGCCTTCTCCTTGTCGGGGTGGCCGTAGGTGTCGAAGAACTTGGTGGTGTGGGCGGCGATGCCCTTGGGCACCATCGAGTACAGGGGCTCGGCGGTGCCCCGGTAGACCTTGCTGACCAGTTCGTCGCGGTCGATGAGCTGGGCGATGGCCTTGCGGACGGCCGGGTCCGCGACGGACTCGTCCTGGGTGTTGAAGACCAGGTAGCGGATGTCGGCGCCGGTGGACTCGACGATCTGGAGGCCCTTGTTCTCCTCCTTGCCCTCCTGGAGCGAGGTCACCTCCTCGGCGGTGAGGCCGCGGTAGGTGGCGTCGATCTCCTCGGCGCGCAGCGCCTTGACCATCGCCTCCGAGCCGTCGAAGTACTTGATGGTCACGCCGCCGTTCTTGCGGGCGGCGAAGCCCTTGTAGTTCGGGTTCGGGGACAGCTCGGCCTGCTTGCGGACCTCGTAGCCGTCGAGGACGTACGGGCCGGAGCCGATGACCTTGCCGTCCTGCTTGCGGAGCTGGTCGGCCGGGTACTCGGCCGGGTCGACCAGCGACATCGCGGGGGTGGCGAGGACGAAGGGGAAGGTGGCGTCCGGCTTGTTGAGCTTGAAGACCACCGTGCGGTCGCCGACCGTCTCGATGGAGTCGAGCGAGCCGAGCATGCCGTTGGGGCCGCCCTCGGCGTCGATCGTGCGGATGCGCTGGATCGAGTGCTGCACGGCCTTGGCGTCGAGCGCGTGGCCGTTGGAGAACTTGAGTCCCTCCAGGAGCGTGCACTCGAAGACCCGGCTGGACGTGTCCGTGAATTTGCAGTCGGCCGCGTCGGTCTTCGGCGTGGTGGTGCCGGTGGGGAAGCTCAGGAGCGTCTGGTAGACGTTTCTGAAAAGTTCCCAGGAATTGTCCCAGGAAGCCGCTGGATCGAGCGTGGAAGGAGAACTCGTCGTCCCGATGGTTATCCTCTGCTCCCCGGCGGATTCGGTATCCGAGAAAACACCGCATCCGGATACCAGGGATATGGACGCAAGGGCTGCAGCGGCCTGCAGACTCGTCCGGTTGAACACGTGCACGCTCCTCGTTCAGCCTGGGGTCGGCCGACGATACCGCAGTACCCCGCCAGGTCAATGGGCGAGCCCGGCGGGGCACTTGAGTCAATCGAGATGCAACCGGGTCCAATCCGGACACGACCATCCGGAAAGTGTCCGGTAATCGGTCACCCGACTCCGGCGTTCAGGAAAATGCCGCCGTCGACGACGAGCGTCTGACCTGTGATCCAGCCGGACTGCTCCGAGGTCAGGAAGGCCGCGGCGCCCCCGATGTCCTCCGGCACGCCGAGCCGGCCCATCGGGTAGGCGGCGGCCGCCTCGGCCTCCCGGCCCTCGTAGAGCGCCTGGGCGAATTTCGTCTTCACGACGGCGGGCGCAATGGCGTTGACCCGGACGACCGGCGCGAATTCGTGCGCCAATTGCTGGGTGAGATTGATCATGGCGGCCTTGCTCACGCCGTACGCCCCGATGAAGGGGGAGGCGGAGATTCCGGCGACGGAGGCGATGTTCACGATCGTGCCGCCGTTCCCCTTCTGCCAGGCGTGCCAGGTCCGCTGCGCGAAACCGAGCGCCGAGACGACATTGGTCTCGAAGACCTTGCGGGCCACCTCCAGGTCCAGGTCCGCGAGGGGACCGAAGACCGGGTTCGTGCCGGCGTTGTTCACGAGGTGGTCGACGCGCCCGAAGGCGTCCATCGCGGCCTCGACGGCGGCAGCCTGGTGGGCCGTGTCGTGGGCCTTGCCCGCGACGCCGACCGCCCGGTCGGCGCCGAGGCGCTCCACGGCCTCCTTGAGGGCGTCCTCGCCCCGCCCGGTGATGACGACCCGGTCGCCGCGGGCGACGAGCGCCTCGGCGATGCCGTAGCCGATGCCCCGGCTGGCGCCGGTGACGAGGGCGACCTTGCCGGAGAGTTCCGGCGGCTGCTGTGCGGTCATCGCGCTCCTCCTCCTGTTCTGCCGGGTCAGTTGAGCGGGCCGCCGGCCACGTACATGACCTGGCCGGAGACGAAGCCGGCGTCGTCGCCCGTGAAGAAGGCGATGGCGTTGGCGACGTCCTCGGGGCGGCCGACGCGCTGGACCGGGATCATGGAGGCGGCGGCGGCCTGGAAGTCCTCGAAGCCCATGCCGACGCGCTCGGCCGTCTGCGCGGTCATCTCGGTGACGATGAAGCCGGGGGCGACGGCGTTGGCGGTGACGCCGAACTTGCCGAGCTCCTTGGCCAGGGTCTTGGTGAAGCCCTGGAGGCCCGCCTTGACGGCCGCGTAGTTGGCCTGGCCGCGGTTGCCGAGCGCCGAGGAGGAGGAGAGCGAGACGATCCGGCCGAAGCCTGCGTCCACCATGTGCTTCTGACAGGCCTTCGCCATCAGGAACGCGCCCTTGAGGTGCACGTTCATGACGAGGTCCCAGTCGGCCTCCGACATCTTGAAGAGCAGGTTGTCGCGGAGGACGCCGGCGTTGTTGACGAGGATCGTCGGGGCGCCGAGCTCGGCGGCGACCCGGGCGATCGCGGCCTCCACCTGGGCGCCGTCGGAGACGTCGCAGCCGACCGCGAGGGCGCGGCCGCCGGCGGCGGTGATCTTCTCGACGGTGTCCTTGCAGGCCGCCTCGTCGAGGTCGAGGACGGCGACGGCGCGGCCCTCGGCCGCCAGACGGATCGCGGTGGCGGCGCCGATGCCCCGTGCGGCACCGGTGACGACGGCTACGCGCTGCTCGGTGGTGGACATGCTTGCTTCTCCTCGCCCTCAGGGGGTCCCGGGCTCTCCCCCGGGACATGAGCGACCGCTTAGTATCGACCGCAGAACGAGACGCTAGAAGCCCTGGCACCCGGTGTCAACGGCCCACCGGGTGCACCCCGTCACTCCGCCGTCACCGCGCCGTCGCGCGGCGCGCGGGGGCCGCGGGTCAGCGCACGAGGAGGTCGAGCAGGCGTTCCACCTCGGCCTCGGGGTCACCGGTGAGGCCGGTGTGGACCGGGCCGGGCTGGACCACCGTGGAGCGCGGTGCGATCAGCCAGCGGAAGCGCCGGCCCGCGTCGTCGTGGGCGGCCTGTCCCGCCGCGTCCCCGCCCAGGCAGACGCCCTCGACGGCCCGCAGGGCCGCACGGACGCCGGTGACGTCGGCGGCCGGGTCGAGCGCCGCCAGCTTGACCTCGTCGAGGTGGGTGCGGGCGGCGACGAAGGACCGGGCGCGGCAGTAGACGACCACGCCCGCGTTGAAGCACTCGCCGCGCTCGACGCGCGGCACCACGCGCAGCAGCGCGTACTCGAAGACATCGCGGTCGGTCACGTCGTGCTGTCCTTCTGGGTGGGCCGGGGGGCGAGGCGCTCGGCGAGCCAGCCGGGCGGCTGCTGCGGGGCGCGGTCCGTGCGCGGGCCGAGGGTGATCCGCTCGTGGATGGTGGCGGCGCGCGGCAGCAGCGCCCCGACGTACGCGGCGCGCACGGCGTCGGCGGAGTCGAAGCCCGGCTCGTCCACCAGCCACTCGTCGGGCACGTCGGCGGCGACCTCGTCGAGCAGCTCGCGGGTCACGAGCGGCGCGAGCTCGGCGGCGGCCGCGGCGACGTCCGGCGCGAAGCGGGCGAGGGCGTGGTCGGAGGCGTCGTACGGCTTGGCGGCGGAGGCGGCGGCGCCCGGCCAGTTGTGGTGCCAGATCATGGTGGCGCCGTGGTCGATGAGCCAGAGGTCGCCGTGCCAGACGAGCATGTTCGGGTTGCGCCAGGACCGGTCGACGTTGTTGATCACCGCGTCGAACCAGACGACCTTGCCGGCCTCGGCGGGGTCGACCTCGTACGCGAGCGGGTCGAAGCCGAGGGAGCCGGGCAGGAAGTCCATGCCCAGGTTGAGGCCGCCGCTCGCCTTGAGCAGCTCCTGCACCTCCTGGTCGGGCTCGGAGAGCCCGATGACCGGATCGAGCTGGATGGTGACCAGCTCGGGCACCCGCAGCCCCAGCCGCCGGGCCAGCTGCCCGCAGATCACCTCGGCGACGAGGGTCTTGCGCCCCTGTCCAGCGCCGGTGAACTTCATGACGTACGTGCCGAGATCGTCGGCCTCGACGATCCCCGGGAGCGATCCACCCTCCCGCAGGGGCGTGACATAGCGGGTCGCTACGACCTCTTGCAACACTTTCCCAGGCCACCCATCTCTTCAACCTTGCAATCCACGGAAGACTTCTCCGGAGCGTAGAGGCCGGGAACACGGGTCGACAGCGCTGGGGAGAATCTGGGGAGTTTCGGCTAGCAAGCTGATCTCCCGCGCTCCCCAAGCAGACCGTCGATGGTGCCGCGCCCCTTGCTGCCGGCCTCCGGCATGAAGTGAGCATAGTAACCGAGAGTGATCGCAGGCGAGGAGTGTCCAAGCCACCGAGCCAGGGTCACAACGGACTCTCCGGCTTCCAACATGATCGAGGCGTAGGTGTGCCGAAGCACATGGAAGCCGTGCTTCGGGGCCGCCGCCCACTGCCAGGCTTTCGACCCCTCGGCGCGCGGCGGGATGACGCCCGCCTTGGCCAAGGCGGGCTTCCAGGTGTAGGTGTTCCATGTGTTCACCGCGACAGCGTTGCCGAAGCGCGTGGTGAGCAGCAGGGAGAACTTCTTCCGCTCTCCTTCCGGCTTCCCCCACGGCAGCTCCACTTCTGCCGGCGGGAACGCTTCGATGTGACGCTTGAGTTCCTCGGCTACCGATGGGGGCAGATCTACCGTGCGGATCTTCTTCCCCTTCGGCAGGGCGAAGTACAGCCTTCCGTGAATCGCCTGTACTTGGCGCCGAACGTGCAGCAGCCCGCGTCCATAGTCGATGTCCTCGGGACTGAGCCCGAAGACCTCCCCCTGGCGGAGTCCGCACCCCAGGCCGACTACGACGGCGATCCTGTTGCGCTCGCTGATGGCATCGCGGACTCGCAGTGCCGTGTCCATCGGCCACGCGTCGCGCGGCTCCCGTGACGACTTGGGCCACCGCACGGATTTCGCGTGCATGGGGTTGCGCGCGAGGCGCTTGTCGTCGACGGCCGCTTCCAGGATGGAGGAAAGCTCGGACAGGATGCCGCGCTGGTAGTCGACTGACGAGACTGTCGACTCCAGCTTGGTTATGAACGCGCGCAGATCCGTTGCGGCGATGCTCCTGAGCGGAAGCTGGCCCAGGTGCGGGACGATATGGAGACGCCACCTACGCTCCTGACTGTCCTGGGTTTTCGGAGCACCGCCTCGCCCTGGTGCCCAGTGCGTCGCGATGTACTCGGCCAGCGTGATGGACCCGTCGCGCGGGTCTACGAACTCGCCTCGCTCCTCGTCCGTGGCCGCGCGGCGAAGCCACGCCTTGGCATCCTCCAGCACCTCAAAGGATCGGTCTCGCACCCCAGGTATGCCAGCGACCTTGTACCGCTTGCCTTTACCGTAGCGAGCGGTCTTCTCCCTTCTCCCGGTGACCGGATCCTTCTTCTTCTTGAGCCACCGATCCTCGATATAGCCGGCCAAACAAGTCTCCTTTCAAGAGGGTACGAACGCGTCCGACAACATTCGATGCGTCAAGCACCGGGGTTCCCACGTCGCTGCGGAGCCGCGCTGAGTGGGTTCAAAGCAGGGTTGGAGCGAGAGTCCGCTCGTTCCTGGTCATGAATCCAGGCGTCGAGGGCCGTCCGCCGATACATGACGCGACCACGAGGACCCATGCGAAAGCTCGGCGGGCCCTGCCGTCGATGCCGCCAGACATAGAGGGTGTGCGGTGATATGCCGAGGTACGCGGCGGCATCCTTTACGTTGAGAAAGCAGGCGCGGCCCGCGCTGGCGGGGTCAGGCACAGCTGAGGGAGCGAGCAGCGATCGAGTAGGCATGGAGCGCTTCCTGTGAGAGACGAAAGAGAACGGGCACGGGCAGCCCACGTCCACTACGGCTCCACCGCCAAGCACAGCCGGATGCGAACACCTGAATGGTCCTGACGATCGCCGGTTTGGCTAACCGGCGATCGTCGGCTATGTTGCGCGCGCCCCGCCGATGAGGTCGCAGTACCTCGGATGGGTTTCCGTCAGTAAGCCAACCGGTACGAGCTCAGGGCCGGTGAGGCACCGTCTGCAACGAGCACCAGCGAACCGTCAGCTACTAGGCGATCCAGATTTCACGCTACGCGGCGCTCGGGAACATTCACGGCCCGGGCCACGTACCTCCTCGCGGCCCGGGTGCGCTGCAATATGCACGAGAACTGCGCGGTCGCGATACCAGACGCACGGACCTCCTACGCAGAAACCACTCCAGGCCGCCAATCCCACAAGTCTGAGATTGCAATCTCTCCCTCCATTCCTGTCGATCACCTCCTCGTCCGCCTTGGCATTTTCGGGATGTTGTACGTTGACATGCTCCCGGCCTAGGTTCCAGTCTCTTGCCGTCAATCCTCGTCTGCCGTAAGCGAATGCCCGCTACCACCCCGCCGGGAAGTCGGCCACTTTGGGCGCGATAGGAAGTCCCTCCAAATGAGCATGCGGGGGGGCGCCGGTCGCGATCCGCAGTCGCTGTCCGCTATTGCTGTGATGCGGACCGGATGAGGCACTGGTCCGGGGCCAGCCGGGAGGAAGCGCCGAATGTTCGGGAAAATCCCCGCATCCTCGTCTGCGGATGCGTCATGATCACGGGCATGCACCCTCGTGACGAAGAGATATGGCGGGCGATCGACCAGGGCCGCCGGGCGATCGACTGGGAGGCGTGGTTCGGTTGCCCGGAGGGTGCCGGCTACCTCTCCCCCGCAGGTCATCAGGTGACCGCACGCGCCGTGGCCGGACTCACCGCGTTCTTCAACAGCCGCTGGCTGCCCAAGGCCGTGGTCCCCTCCCCCGCCCCGGGTCGGGCCAGCGACACCTTCGTCGGTCTGGGCCGACACGCCCCGGTGCTCCAGTTCATGGACGGAGCCGCCCCGGGAGCATGGGTGGAAGCAGTGCGGTGGTGGGCCGCATACGCCTATCTGGAGGAAGCCGCGGTGCCGGGCATTGCCTCGGTCAAGCGGGATGCACGCTGCGACGTCACCCTGTCCCGGTTCCTGCATTCCCAGACACAGGCCCGGCTCGCGCTCATGGGGGCGGCCCACGGACTCAGGGTCGAGCTGGAGCCGGCAAAAGCCAGTGGCGGCCCCGGCGATGTTCGTATCGGCCCCGTCTTCATCGAGGTCGTCACCTTCGCCGAAGATCAGAAGTTCCAGGACTACGAGAGGTTCCGCGAGAACGTCCGGGCTCATCTCTTCGCCCTGGACAGGGGCCGTGACATCTACTGGGAAGGTGACCTCCCCGAACTCCTCAGCGGCGGCGACTTCGAGACCTGGAAGAAGCGGACCGAGGAGGCCGCCCAACAGTGCGCGGCCTTGGAGGCCGCGGTCGATGTCCTCAGCAGCGCCGGGAGGCGGCTGACCGTCCACCCTGGCACGGCTCCCCAGGGCACCACCCTGACCGGGGACACCGTGGAGAGCGACCAGGGCAGGCGGCTCCTAAGCAAGGTGCACGGCAAGTGCGCCAAAACGGCGGGGGCAGGCACCGCCTGGATCTGGGTGGAGGACCACAGCGGTCTCTTCCACTTCCCGACTCCCTTCGCCGAGATGTCGCTCGCCGCCAAGACCGATGCGCTCGCGGACCTGTTGGGGCCGCTCCTGGCGGAGTACGTTCACGTCGCCGGGATCGTCGTCTCGAACGCGGCCCGCCGACGCCTGCCGCTTCCGCCGAACGAGGACGCGCTCCGCCCCGCCGCACAGGGCTTCCGGCGAGGACTGCCCCTCGACCGGGTCCGGGAAACGATCATGATCCCCCGACGAATCCTTCTGCCTGAACAGACCAGTCTGATCGCCCGAATGTGCGACGCCGAAGCTAATGCGCTCGACTGGGCTCTGGGGAAGCTCGGTGTTCCCCACGGTGTCGCATCGCTGCTGGCCGACCCTTCGACGCCGCAGCGGGTCTCTCCTCTGTGGACACCGTGAGCTTGCCGAGGCGGTAAGGCGGCTTGGAGGCGCCGTGCTTGAGTCCGGTGAGGGTGGGACGGTAAGGCTAGGTCGTAAACTCCTCGTGCGGGATGGCCCGTTCCCAGACGGCCTCGAACGCGGCGATCACCATCTTGACCGTGGCCGAGTCCTCGTTGAACTCGTGTCCCGCCCACTCGCCAACACCGGTGAACCAGTGGAACAGCATGAGACGGCCGTCGATCAGCCAGAGGTCGTTGCCGGGGCAGCAGGGCTCTAGGCCGAACGCTAGAGGATGTTCCAGGGGAGCTGCGTGTCCCTCCTCCTGAGCCCGTCGAATCGCCGCCGGATCTCACTCAAAGACTCAGGAGCATGTCGAACTTTTCGTGCGTTAGTGGTGATCATGCGCAGCTCCCGAATATCACGCAAAACCGAGTAGCCGGCGTATTTCGTTACGTCCCACCCGTAGGTGCTCGCGAAGGCTTGGTAGTGAGCTTGGCCGTAGCCGAACCGCCGACAGTGGACTTCGACCGTGACGAGGTCCCATTCCGGCTGACCATGGGCGACCGTGTCCCAGTCGCACAGCACCGCAGATCCGTCGGTGGTGTGCAATGCGTTTCGGTGCTGTGGGTCGCCCTGTATCAGTCCGGGGGGAAGCGCGAAGTCGACTCCCCACAATGCCCCCTCGAGTCGGTCTGCCTCCTCCTCCATGTATCGGATGGCTGCGGCAGGGAGACATGTGATCGCGGTCAGTGAGCGGCGGATCGCACGGATGTTGTCGTGCTCAGCAAGGGCGATCGGGGGCGGAGGCAGCGAGTGGAGCGCCTTGAGGGGACCGGCCAGCTGCCCGGCCGCCACCGGGTGCTCGGGTTGTGGCAGGTAGGTCCAGAAGGTGACAGAGTGCCCATCGACGATCAGCGGCTGATCGCAGGGGTGCAGCGGGGCGGTAGGAAAGCCTGCTTCGATGAGCCAGCGTACGAAGGTAACTGTGCGCGCAACGCTCTCGACGTCCGTTCCCTTCCGAGCGATCTTGGCCACCACCTGCTCCTTCTCCAGGAGGAGAACCGCGTTGGTGTGACCGCGCAGCAGACGCGCATCACGGCTGTCGAGGCCGGCCTTCGCGCAGGCCCGCTCTAGTACCTGGTACATCTCGAACTCGTCGAACCCACCCGGGGCCGGCGTGATTGTCATGTCGCACAGGCTTACCGACACGGGCCCGTCCTGTCACATCCGGCCTGGCGGAAGCTCGATGATCTCAAGAAGCTCGCGCGCCGCCCGGCCTGTCCGTATAACCGACGGAAGGACCTGTACAACCTCGCGGGCTCTTTCCTCCACGATCGGTGTGCGGTGGGCGGGGTCCATCCGCAGGAAGGTGGCGCCGGCCAGCTGGCACGCCTCGTCAGGGCTTCGGTCCCGCGCGTAGCAGATGGCTGCTTCAAGCCGGAGGAGGGCAGGATCGATCCCTGTCTTGTCCTGGTAGAGGACGAGCGCCTGATCCTGGACTTGGCGGGCCTCGCGCGTGTGCCCGAGAGCGGTCAGCGTCCCGCTCTTGTAGAGCAGGTAGCGGCGCTCCGGAAAGGCGAAGGCATCGTCCGCCGAGTCTCCGCCGAACTGTTCAAACACCTTCGTCGCGTAGCGTAGTGCGGCCTCGGCCTCGGCCTCGGCGCCAAGCTTGGCCAGGGCCCGCGCCTCTGCTGCTGCCGAGAAGGCGTGCGTGGCGCTGGTTCGTGCTCTGCTGCTGATCACCCTGGCCTCCCGGCACAGATTCACCGCCTGGGTGATCGGACCGTAGTAGAAGGGCAGCATCGCGGCCTGAGCCCTGACGCGAGCTCGAAGCTCCGAGTTTCCGCTGTCGTCCGCAGCGGTACGCGCTGTGGCGTACCAAGATCGCGACCGCGTGAGGTCTCCAAGTTTCATGAGTGCGTCGGCAGTCAGCGTGGAGAGCATCGCAGTCAGCTCCGAGAGCCGAACTTGGACGGCGGCTGGCTGTCGGCATGCGGCCAGCTCCTCGACCTCGGCAAGGAGGTCCAGAAGGCGGGTGAGCATCAGGGCCGGCGGGGTGGAGATGTACTCCTGGCTGGCCCAAAGGACCATCTCGTCGATGTGGTCCAGCTGGTTGGAGTTGACCGTCGCGGAGGCCAGGGTACGGTCCACCGCACGCCGCGCGGCGTCGACCCTGTGCGAGAGGTGCTCGGCAGCCGTCGGGATCCGCTCGCCGATGGCGGACATGGGGGTGATCTCGGCGCGGTGCCCATGCCGGGACTCTGCCCGGAGGACGATGCCAGCGACGGCCTCGGTGTCTTCCAGGCCCAGCCCCCCGGGCGAGCAGCCATAGAAGGCGGCGAGCACGAGCACGGTGGAACGAAGCGGTTGATGCCCTCCCGTTTCCCAGAGCCGCAGCTGTTCCACGGTGACCCGGGGGGCCCTGTCCAGGTCAGAGACGAGCTCGCGGATCTGGTCCGCTGCCTCGGTCAGGGTGAGGCCCATGGCCAGACGCTGTGCGCGCAAGGGGGAGACGGAGCAGTGCGTCTGAATCGTGCGGGCGATCTCGTCGGTTGACTGTCCGCGTTCGGCACCGCTCTCGCGTAACCGCTTTGCGCAGGACGGACGATGGGGTCCAGGGCCACGTCGCATGGAGTTGATTCCCTTCGAACTCGCCGACCAGCGTACTGACATGCTGTCCGCTCTGTTTCAAGAAAACGCGGCTCCGTCATGTACGGCCCTGGAAATACGTGAAGCGTCACGCAAGCCGGTCACGTTTACGTGAACCGTCACCGTTGCCGCTCCTGGTGCACGGGGGCAACTCTTGCCCTCCTCGGGCTTCCCGAGACCACAAGCGGCTCGCCGGCCACGACACCTGACGGTCTTGGCTCGTGAGCCTGCGGGTGCCGCCGCGCTCCGGACATCGGCCGGCGGCACCCGCCATCCAGGATTGGGGGTGCGCTCAATGACGTCGACTCGGAAGACCGGACAGTTCCTCGCTGTCCTGGCGCACGATGTCGAGACGGAACTGGCTACGATCCATCTCGCGAACTCGGGACAGGCCGTGCCCCAGTCGCGGCAGTTCCTCCAGGAAGAGCTCTTGGGCTGGGGATTCAGCCGCAAAGACGAGCTGACGGACCGCGTCCTTCTCGTGGCCAGCGAGCTGGTGACGAACTCCGTGCTTCATGGTCGAACTCGGCCAGCGGGCGAGACCGAGACGCTCGGGCTGTCGCTCTCCGTCAAACCCGGCGCGGCACTCGGCATCCTGGTGACTGACAACTCGCCGAATGTTCCCGCGCCGGTGTTCCGGCCCGACACCGCGGACGGTGGACGCGGTCTCCGGCTCGTCTCCGCGATTGCCGACCACTGGACGGCGGCTCCCGCGACACGTGACGGAGAGGTTGTCGGCAAGAGAGTGTGGGCCTTCTTCCGCTGGCCGGGCGAGGCGGAAGTACCCGCTCGTAAGCGCGAGGTCGCCTCGAGCGGATGCACGGCTGTGGAGGCGCGGTGATCGTCGCCGTCGGCGGTCGGCCGCGTACGGGCAAGTCGGAGTTGGCCAGACATCTCGCGATCGTCATCGGCGGGGTCCTGCTCGACCTCGCCCAACTGCGAACCGTGATGTTCCCTACGTCCCGCACCACCTCGCACGAGCAAGCGGCCCGCCTCTACGAGTGGCTGTTGCAGGCCGCGGTGTGGAATCTCCACCAGCGCCCCACTTCCCCAGTAGTCCTCGATGCTCATCCCCTCACACGGGCCCGCGATGTGCGAGCGCTCCGACATCTCGCCGGCGGTATAGGCCACCGCCTTCACGTCATCGAATGCGTCCGCACAGCCCCTGTGTCGGAGGATCCCGCTCAAAAGGCCCACCAGGACGCTGAAGGGCCCCCGGGAGATGCCGGGAGCGCGGGTTCGGTTCTGGCTCCGAAGATCGTCGTGGACACCCAACAGCCCATGGCCGAGTGCATCACGGAGATTCTGCACGCACTCGCCGGCTCCCCTGGAACTGAGCGATTTCCGCACGCCCCGCATCCCTACGCCAGCGAGCCTCCGACGGCTCATTCCTGCCACTGCTAGCCGCACGACGCACGGAGTAGAGCGAACGTCCGTCTGGCCCCCTGGCCCCTCCCCGCCTCCGAGCGCTCCGCAACCTCGCTCGGGCACCCGCCCCTGGGGACTGACCACCGGAAGCCGCTGGCTTGCTCGTCCACCGCCCCCGTCTCCTGCCGTACCCACAAGGACTCCCACCATGTGTCAGCACCAACCCCCGTGCCCGAGCGCAGACTCCGTAGACCGTGAGGCGGCCCGTCTCTCGGCTCATCACCCCGAGCAGGGGTGGAGCCTTCTGTGCAACGGCGTCCTACTCTTCGACGACACTGGCGAACTGCTCCCCGACGGTCAGATCGTCGCCCCTCACCGCGCCCTGCCGACGGCGGTGGCAGCGTGAAGCTCCCTTCCCCGCGTCCCCCCGCGGAGATCCCCCACCCTCCGCGGCGGGCGGGCCGGATCGAGGACCACGGCCTCGTCGGCAACGGGCGCACCGGCGCGCTGGTCGACCGCGACGGCAGCATCGACTGGATGTGTCTGCCGCGCTTCGACTCCGCAGCCGCGTTCACCGCGCTGCTGGGCAGCGAGAACCACGGCATGTGGCGCATCGGGCCCGCCGGGCCGCACGGCACCGCGCCCCCCGCCGACGGGCGGCGCTATCTCGACGGCACGCTGATCCTGGAATCCACCTGGATCACTTCCTCCGGCACCATCCAGCTTCTCGACTTCATGCCGTTCACCGAAATGGACGACGTGACGCAGCTGGTCCGGATCGTCAAGGGCGTCAGCGGCCGGGTCCCGATGCGGTCCGTCCTTCGGGCCCGTCCCGGTTACGGCCAGGCTGTTCCGCGGCTCGAAATCGCCGGCCGCCGGGCGAACGTCGGCCTGGGCGACGGCCGCCTTTGGCTCGACACCGACGCCCCCAGCCGCGCGTCCGGCGGCGACCTGATCTCCGAGTTCAGCGTCGCAAAGGATGAGCAACTGGCCTTCGCGCTCGCGTGGCAGCCGGGAGGCGACGAGCCGCCACCGCTTCCTGCACCGGAAGGACTGCTGAAGCAGACCGAGGACTACTGGGCGGGCTGGACGGCCAAGTCCACATACTCCGGCCCTCGCTGGGAGGCGGTCGAGCGCTCTCTCATCACGTTGAAGGCGCTCCAGCACGGACCGACTGGCGGATTCGTGGCTGCTCCGACCACCTCGCTGCCGGAGGAAATCGGCGGCGAGCGCAACTGGGACTACCGCTATTGCTGGCCTCGTGACTCCGCCATGACGGTCGAAGCCCTTCTCAGCTGCGGCTACGGGGAGGAGGCCCGGGCCTGGATCGGCTGGCTGCGAACAGCCATCGGCGGCCGGCCCGAGAACCTGCAGGCCATTTACCGGGTCGATGGCAGCCGAGAGCTGACCGAGGCCGAGCTCGGCTGGCTGCCTGGCTTCGAGAACTCCGCCCCGGTCCGCATCGGGAACGGAGCCGCGAAGCAGCTGCAGCTCGATGTGTACGGCGAGATCGTCGGCGCCCTGTACGCGGCCCAGGAGCACGGTCCGGAGCTGGCTCCTGTCGTAGCCCCGATCATCACGAACCTCGTCGCGTGCCTGGAGATCCTCTGGGAGCAGCCGGACGAGGGAATCTGGGAGGTCCGTGGTCCGCGCCGGCACTTCGTGCACTCCAAGGTGATGGCCTGGTGCGCGGTCGACCGTGCGGTCAGGCTCATCGAAGATGGCCGTACCGACGGGCCACTGCAGAGGTGGCGTGAGCTGCGCGACGCGATCCACCAGCAGGTGTGCGAGCGCGGATACGACGAGGAACGCAACACCTTTACGCAGTCGTACGGCTCGACGGAGCTGGACGTCTCCCTGTTGCAGATCGTGACGACCGGGTTCCTGCCTCCGGACGACAAGCGGGTCATCGGCACGGTCGAGGCGATCCAGCAGGAGCTGTCCACGACGGGCGGGTTCCTGCTGCGCTACCGCACCGGGGGCCAGGTGCCGGGCGTCGACGGCCTCGCCGGCGACGAGGGCACCTTCCTCATCGGCTCCGGGTGGTTGATCGTGGCGCTCTGCACCATCGGCCGCGTCGACGAAGCCGAGATCCTCCTGGAGAGCCTGCTCCGGATCCGCAGCGACCTCGGCCTGCTCGCCGAGGAGTGGGACGTCCAGCACCAGCGCCAGCTGGGCAACTTCCCGCAGGGGTTCTCCCACATCGCTGTCATTCAGGCGATCCGGGCCGTCGCAACCGCCCGCGCCTCTCAGGGGCGCCGGATCGCTGCGGGGGTGATCGGGCGGTGAGTGCTTCTTCTTCGTTACCGGCGGGTGGGCTGAGCCAGACCCGGGGGCGACACCGGGCTTCGCAGGGCCGAACCTCCGGCCTCGTCCTGATCGGGGCGAACCTAATCGGTCTGGCGCTGGTCGGCTGCATGGTCACTGACGAGTCCAACGACTCCCGCGACTTTGGAGCAGCGGTGACGATCCCGGACATGGCTTCTGCCGAAGAGCAGCCGTCGAAGACGGCCAACGCCACGGCAGCATCCGACCTCACCTCCCGCTCGGTTGGCCTCGCAGGCCCCGGGGAGGCGGCATGAGCACCGATTCCATCGACGTCACCGTACATCGTGGCGCCCTGTCGGACGTGCTGTGTGAGCAGATCGCCGTCGTCAGCCAGCGGGGCATCGGGGGGTTCAGCGACGACCGCCCGGTCAGTGCCTCGCTGGTGCGGTCGAGACTGACGAACGCGCTGACCGGCGCACCACCAGTACTCGTGCTCGCCAGGGCCGGCGAAGAGCTGGTCGGGTGGTGTGCGGTCCGGCACCCCGAACCCCACGAGGCTCGCGCCCGTCTGTGGGGGCCGGTCGTCGATCCGCGCGTACGCCGGTCCGGGCTGGGTTCGCAGCTGCTGCGAGAGGTCACCGGCCTCGTCGTGTGGCCGCTGATGACCACGGATGTGCCGGTGGACCGGCCGGGCGCCGCCGAGTTCTTCGCCGGAGCGGAGTGGCGTGTGCTGCACGAAGTGACCGTCCTGCGCGGCGTCCCAGTCCCGCGGGGTATGGCGACCGCCGACAACAGCGTCGGGTTCGCCGACCTGGATGGGTACGTTGCGGCGGCGGCGCGCCAGTTCGGTGGGTATCCGGCCGGGTTCGCTGAGGCGACGCTCCCGCGATGGCGGGACGACGCGCGGTTCCAGCCCGACCACCTGTTGCTCGACCCGCCGACCGGATCGCTGCTGCTGGCCCTCGCCCAGCACAACGGGGCCAGCAGCGAACTGCTCCTGGCGGAGCTGTGGGCGACACCCGCCGCACGCCGGCCACTGATCCGGGCCGCGCACACGCTGGCTGCCCGCCAGGGCCTGGAGGCCGTGCGCGCGGTGACCCGTGACGATCCGACGCCGTTCGTCGCCTGCGGCATGACCGTCGCGGGCCGCTGCCTGATCTTCACACCGCCCGGCGACCGCTAGACCGACGCCATCACCATCGGCCGCATCTGAATTGAGAGGAAATCCATGTCCCTTTGTCTGGAGTCGCCCGTGGTCCACTCGGTCGACTTCGTCGGCCGCAAGACCGAGGCCCAGCAGCTGACCGAAATGCTCGTCGAGCGCCTGCGTGCCGCTCCCTTCGTACGCGAGGTGTGTTTCGACGACGAGCAGGGATCGTGGGTGTGCACGCTCGCCAACGGCGGGCGGGGGCGTCTGGCGCTGGCCGCGCCAGCCGATCCCGCCGCGGTCGCGGACCGGACCCACCGGATCGTGGCGACCTTCGAAAAGGGCAACCTCCGCGATCGGACGTCCTTCTTCCAAGCCGTCACACATCTACCTTTCACCGACTCGGAGATGACCGCCGTCACCTCGGAGCTGCCCTTGACGAGCACGCTGCCAGAGCGCTGGCCGGACAAGCCGCTCGCCGACGTCGGGCTGGTACTGACCATCCACCACATGCGTGACTTCCTCGTCCTGGTCAACAGCCTGGTCGAGCTCGGCGTCGATCCGGCGCACATGACGGTGATCGACAAGGAGTACCAGTACGCCAACTCCCGCCGTGTCGACGCCCATCTCGTGCAGCGTCTCGGGATCACGGTGTGGCGCTACCGGGACCTGCGTGCGGGGCTGGAGGACCATGTGTCGCGAGTGACCGCGGCGGGCAAGCGCAGCATCGTCATGGACGACGGCGGATACGTCCTGCCGATGGTGCTGAGGGAACTTCCCGAGAGTGCCGGGCACTTCATCGGTCTTGTGGAGCAGACCACCTCCGGTATCCGGAAGCTGGCCGGGTTCGGCCTCCCGCTCCCGCTGTTCAGCGTGGCCGAGAGCGACATGAAGGGCATGATCGAGTCCTACGGCATCGCCGACGCCGCGGTCCGAAACACCCTGCGGCTGCTGCCGGACGAGAAGTTCGAGGGCCAGGCCGCACTCGTGCTCGGCTTCGGCCGGATCGGCCGCGAGGTGGCCCGTGTCCTGGACAGCCGGCGGATGCGGGTGGCGGTGTTCGACGCCGACATCACCCGCCTGGTCGCCGCACACGAGGAAGGCTTCCTCACCGGCCGGTCGCTGACCGAGCTGGTGGACTCCCACCAACCGCGGCTGGTCATTGGCTGCGTCGGCAGCCGCAGCTTCGGTCTGGAGCAGGCCAGGCTCCTGCCCCCTCGTTCGTTCCTGGTCAGCACCACGAGCCGGAACTACGAGTTCGCGCTGGACGAGCTGCGCGAGGGCAGCACGGCGGTGACGGACCGGGGCGTGCTCGGCACCAGCTACCTGTTCCCCGACGGGTCGGAGATCGTCGTCGTGGGCCACGGCATGCCCATCAACTTCCACTTCGCCGAGAGCCTGTCCAACAGGTACGTGGACCTGGTGATGGCCGGGCTCGCCGTCGGCGCGGTCGCGGTGGCCCAGGGAGGCGAGCGGCTGCAGCCCGGACACAACCTCGCCGCCACCAACGAGATCCTGGCCGAGTCCGGGATCGTCGACGCCTATTACCAGCTCTACGGCCCCGCCATCACCACGGCGACGGGGAGCGGGCATGGGTGAGCGGATCTTTACCCTCAACGATCTGACCGGCACCGACTCGGTCTGCCCCTGCCTGTCGTGTCACCTGGGCACCGTGTTCGCCCAGCACTTGACCGACCTGCGCACCGGGTATCCCGGGCGGGCCACGCCTCTGGGACACCGGGGTGCCGGGCCGGGAAAGACTGCGGTACCGCATCTGGTCGCCCTGCGCCTGGGCGAGGGGCTGCTCGACGTTGTGGTGTGGGAGGAGATGAGCCCCGCCCAGCTCGCCGCGTGGCTCCCGTACGCCGAAACCCGCGCGCGCGTGCCGCAGCTGGCCCAGCGGATACCGAGCCTCGTCCGCATCCGGCAGGCCCTACGCGCCGGCGCGTTCGCCCCCTCGGGTGAGGTCGGCGCCGCGCTAGCGGGCGACCGTTACCCCTCATTCCGTTTTTTCGTCGAGCACTGGCCCCAGATCAAGAAGGAGTTCTCCGCATGAACACCGAATCCAGCGACTTCGGTACCGTCGGCACCGACTACGCCGCCTACTCCAAGGGCGGGCGCGGCCGGCTGCGGCACGAGATCGTGGCGCGCCGCGTCCTTGAGGAGCTCGGCGACAAGCCCGCCCGCGTCCTGGACGTCGGCTGCGGCGACGGCGAGATGGTGCTGCGCCTGGCCGCGGCAGGGCATCACGTCACCGGGGCCGAGGTTTCCTCCGACATGCTCAAGCGCGCCGAGGAGAAGCTGGCCGCGGCCGGCCTGGCCGAGCGCGTGAGGCTCGTCGAGGCCAACATCTACGACCTGCCCTTCGACGGCGAGGTCTTCGACGCGGTGTGCTGCCACGGCGTCGTGATGTACCTGCCCGACTCCGCCGAGCCCATCGCCAATCTCGCCCGGCTCGTCGCCCCCGGCGGCATCCTCAGCGTTCTGACCAAGAACACCCTCGCTGTCGGAGTGCGCGAAGCCCTGCGCGGCCAGTACGACACGGCCCTGGCCCAGATCGAGACCACCCAGGCAGCGAGCATGGGCAACCTTGGCATCGTCACGCGTGGCGATGCCCCCTACCGCCTGAACCAGCTCGCCAGCGACAACGGCCTGGTCCCGCTGCCTTGGCAGGGCGTGCGGATCTTCCACGACCACCTCGGCAATGACTGGCGACCGGAGGAGGACGTTTTCCGGAAGGCGCTGGCCACGGAGTGGGCCGCCTCCATCCGCAGCCCCTACCGGGAGCTCGGCCGTCTCGTGCACGCCGTCGCCCGCCGCGAGGCCACCGCATGACCACGGTCCCTGTCAGGCCGCTGACCGTCGGCGCCCTCGCTCGCGACCTCGTCGCGAGTGCGGGCCAGGCGGTCAGCGCCCTGCGCTGCTACGAGACGCTCGCCGCACTCTGGGTCCGGTCCGAAGACCGTCGCCTGCCGACGGCCGAGTGGCTGCGGGCCTCCACCCTGCGCGCCGCCGGGCGGCTCATCCGCGGCGAGATGCAGGTGGCGGCCCCAGACGCAGATCTCGTGCCACGTGAGCTGACCAGCGACGAGTCGATCGTGCGCCTCCCGGCGTCCCTGGCAGTCCAGGGCGTGGAGTGGCCCGACATCGTCCAGCTCTCCGAGCGGTGGCTGTCAGCCAGGTCGGACGGATGGCCGGTCGCGGTGGTGGGCGTGCGAACGGGCGGGGCCTATCTCGCTCCTCTCGTCGCCGCCCGCCTCGCCCGCGAAGGGCTCGACGTCCACCTCGCCTCCGTACGACCGGGCGAGCGAATCACGCCGGGCCGGCGCAGGATCCTGCTGGTGGACGACCCGCCGCTGACCGGCCGCACCCTGGTGTCCCTCGCCCAACGCCTGGCCGAACCCGGCAACACCGACGTCCTGGTGCCGGCCTTCCGTGACGACGACGTCCAACCGCTGCGGGACGCCGGCATCTCGGTCACCGTCCTGCCGCGATCCCGCTGGGCCTCCACCCGCCGCCTCGCCTCGGGCGCCCTCGACACGTACCTGTCCAAGGAGGCCACGTGGATCGGCCGCGCCGAAGCGCCGGTGAGCGTGGTGGGCTTCCGGCCGGGGAGGGAGAACTCAGCGCTGGCCGCATGGCCGGGCTTGCGGCGCCGCTCGCCCGCCCGGGCCGCCTTCACCCTCTCGACCCGGCACGGCCGGCAACCGGTGGTGGCGTCCTGGATTCCGCCCGGCATCTTCGGTGACACTGCCCGCGCGACGGCCACCGCGTTGTCGAGCGCTCTGACGCCGGCCACCGTGGGCGTCGCACCGGCCATGGTGATCAGCGAAGACCTGAGCATGTCCGCCCAACTGACCCCGCGTGGGGACTGCTGGCTCGACGACGCAGTCGGCTATGCCCTCGACCGCTCCGTCCAGCTCCCCGTTGCGATGAGCCTGCGCGCTCCCGCTCCCATCCCAGCGGCCTTGAAGACGGTCGCCACCGCGCTCACCAACGGCAACCCAGGGATGGTTCTGCCCCGGCTGCACCGCTGGGTGATGTCGATGGGGTCCTCGGTGCCGGACGGCCGGTGCGAGGCAGAGAAGTGGCTGATCGACGCCGAAGGCGGCCTGCGCAAGACCGGCCACCTCACCCACGCCTACCGCCGCGACAACGAACTGCTCACCCCACTCGTCGACCTGGCCGCCATCATCGTCGCGTTCGGCACCGACCTGAAGACGGTGGCCGCCGCCGTCGACCAGCGCCTTTCCGACGATGAATCCTGCCTGCCGGCACTCGCCACGGCCATGCTCTGCTACGGCGTCGCCCGGGGCGAACAACTGCCCCGCACCTACAACCCGGAGCGAGCTGCAGCCACGGCGCGAGAGGCGCACCGTCTCCAGCGGGCCATGATCGACGCCGCGCTCGTCCTGCAGGAAGCGCTGCACATTCCGGTGAGCTCACGGACGCCGGTGCTTCGCCGGTGGCGTCGCCAGCCCGCGGCTCTACTCCAGCCCATGCTGCCCTTCCGAGGCCGTCCGGCACCCAAGGCTCCGCGGATCGATACCCGGAACGTCGAGGAAGCGGTCACCCGTTGGGCCGAGGGCCGGTTCGAGCCGGTACAGGCCGGCAGCGCCCTGCTGCTGGCGCCGCTCGGCCCCGCCTCGACCTGGCAGCACGCGACCGCCGAGCTCGGTGACCTCGCTGCCCGGCTCCCCCACCCCCACCTCCTCGCCTGGTGCGGCGTGCCCCTCGTTCAGCTGGAGGAAACGTGCTGATCTTCGACTTCGACGGCGTCCTGCACGACTCCCGCGAACGGGCCTGGAGCGCCTACCAGACCGTCCGAGGGGAGATGGAGTTGTGGGAGCTGCCAGACCTGGCAGGCCCGGGGGAGTTGCCGCTGATCTACCGGGGCGTGCTCAGCCAGTCGCTGACCCGCTGGATCCCGTACGAGACGGCCGAGCGGTTCTGGCAGCGGCACGCACGGCTGACCGACCTCACGGCCGGCAAGGAAGAGCGCGGCGTCATCCCCGACCTTGTCGGCATCCTCGGCGAACTCGCGAGCGGTCCCGGGTACGGCATCGTCACCGGCAGTCACCGCACCACGGTCGATCGCCTGCTGCGACGAGATCTCGACACGGAAGCAATGCCACGGATACTGCTCACGCGGGACGAGGACGGCAACAAGACGCTCAAACTCCAGCTCTTGCAGCGGCAGCAGGGCGCAACCGCATACGTCGGAGACACCGGCAGCGACGTACGCCACGCCCGTGCCGCCGGCCTACGGGCCATCGCCGTCAGCTACGGATACGCCGACATCGCCGACCTGACCACCGCCGGCCCCGACCTCGTACTCCACACCCCCGCGGAGCTCGCCACCTGGTGCCACAGCCCCCGTCCCATCGGCCTGTGGTCTCGACGGAGTGCCGCTGGGCGCTAACTACCTGAGTTGCCTCGCTGAAGCGGGAGCACCGACAACGAGCAGCCGACCCGTTCGACTCGTCGGTCAGTCCGGGATCCATCGGACGCGATAGCGGGCCTGGAGGTCGCCGGCCGTCATGCCCCGCCGCTGCGCGCGTTCCTGCTGCTCGGCGGCCTGCTGCTCGGCATCCAGCCCGAGTCCATCGGGGGGAGATGCATCGTCGAAGGCGAGCTCGGGTTCCTCCCATTCTGTCTCGGTGCCGTGGACCGGACCGAATGGGGCCGGGCCCAGGCCGGAGACGCCGACAAGGTCGGGTGATCCACTGGTAGACATGAACGTTCCCGTCCGGCCGTCGGGGAGAGCCAGCCGGCCTGGCGCGGCGCCCCGTAGGTCGTCGAGGGTGTCTGTGTGGAGGCTTCCGACCCAGGTGGTGTGACGGTCGTACGTGAAGTCCGGCACCTTCTCGGGATCGAGGCTGAGTATCAGGGCCGCGACGACCGGTACCTCGCGTCCATCGGCGAGCGTGACCGTGCCCTCACCTACGTACCGGGTCTTCCCATCTTCCCACGGCATTGCGCCCCCCTTTTTTGCATATGCACGGACGGAGATCGTTCCGCATAAGCATGAAGCGGGCAACCTTCACGGGGATGCGGGACCGGGTACGGACGCGAAGACCTCTCCCGCACAGGTCTACGGTCGCACTTGGATCAGCGCGTGAGTGCCGCTCGTACGCCAGGCAGCCACAGACCGTTGGAGGCTGTCCAGCGTTCCCTGCTCCAAGCCGACAATGACGTCGGACTTCAGGGTCCGGAACGCTGCGACGGCCCTGGGGAAGTAGGCCGTGCGCTCGGCGAACGGCACAGTCGGGTGCCACAGCCTGTCTCCCACCAGGCGACGGTAGTTGAGATCACCCTTCAGAATCGTGAGCGTGGCACCCGCGCACTCCTTCCGCAGGTCCTCGGGCATCTCCTCGTACGGCAGCGGAGCGCAGAAGAACGGGTGGGTGCGGACCTCCAGGCTTCCCGCCGCCATGGCCTTCCAGAGTCGGCCGCCGATCCGGCCCGCTTCGCCGGATGCCTCGATGAGACGGCGGAGGCTGTCGACCACGTCCGCGGTCATCGCGTCGGAGACGTAGTACGGGTATGGCTTGACGTGAAGCACGACCCGCTCGGCGTGCCCGTGTGCGAGGAGGTGGTCGATGAGGACGAGGTCGGGAATCAGCTCACGTCCCGCGTTGTCGGCTACGACGGCCACGGTGGCCGAGGTGCCGGCGGGCAGGAGCTGCCACAGCGTGGCGCTGTCGTCGCTGACCAGGACCGGGACCGCGGCGTCAGCCACTGCCGGCTCCCCCGCCGAGACCCGGAAGCCGAGGTCCGCACGGTTGCCCCAGAGGGAGGCGTGGAGGAGCGCCGTAGCCCGCTCCTCGGCCGGAACACTGGCGAGCGCGTCGAGGGCCTGCAGCTCCTCCTCTACCGCGTCGCCTCGTAGTTCGGCCTGCTTGAATGGCGCGAACGGATCGGCTCTCTGCCACGGACCGGTACCGAAGTACCCGACCGCGCCGAGGAGCCTGCGGTAGAAGTAGCTCTCCGCCCACAGGAACGGGACGTCGTACCACGAGCGCCCGAAGTGCTCCTGTCCCCAGGCAGTCCAGCGCTCGTGGTCGTGATCCGCGGGGGCGAGTGGTTGGACGACACCGTTGGTGATCTCGTCCAGCAGTGCGTCGAGCGCTTCATGCTGTCGGCGACCGTACGGGAATGCATCTCGTACCTGCTGGATGGGGCAGGGTGACGCTTGGCCAGCACACCCCAAGCGAATGAGCCGGGCTCGTTGCTCAGGATGACCGGCGCGCTGGCCGCGGCGGCCGGGGCTGGGCCGGGAACGGCCTTCTCGCCCAAGTTGCGAGAGCTCCTCTCCGTCATGGTCCACTCCCGCTTGGTCTCGCTCGCCATGGAGGGTCCTCCGTGAACGGCATGCCGAAAGGTCCAGCCTAGTCGGCAGCGTTCGGCAGTGGTGTGACACTGGGTGCAGTACTCGGTGCACGCACCCCACCTTCGGCCTGCACCGTGCTGGGTCCCCCGCTCTGGGAGATGCTCACCGCCACCAGACGAGCCTCCGCCCGCTCTCTCCTATGCCACGTTCAGAAGGAGCCAAAGGCATGCCCAACATCGTCAAGCGCAACGCCCGCGCCATCCTCCTTGACGGCGACGAGCTGGTCCTGATCAAGCGCATCAAGCCGGACAGAGAGCCGTACTGGGTGTCGGTCGGCGGCGGGGTGGAACAGGACGACGCAACCATCGAGGCGGCCCTGCATCGGGAGGTGTTCGAGGAGCTGGGCGGCAAGCTGGAGCGCGCCGAGCTCGTCCACCTGATCACCGACCAGCTGGAGGACGGCATTGCCGTCCAGCACATCTTCGCCGCGCGCCTGGCGTCGATGGACCTGGCCGCACGTACGGGGACGGAGTTCGCCAAGCCAGAGCGGGGCACGTACGAGGTGGTCCGGGTACCGTTCACCGCCGAGGCCATGCGCGAGCTGAACCTGATGCCGCCCGAGCTGGCCGAGTTCATCGCCGCGAACACGGAGGCCATCGTCTCCGTCGTCGACTCCCTGATCCGTGAGGCGTGAGGGATAGCGGAGACCTTGACCTTCGCCAGCCTCAACGGCCCTGGCAGCAAGCGCAAGACCTCGCAGAGCTGTCGCAGACTGTTCGATTGCAGAGGGGGTGGCGTGCGGACTACTCCTTCGGTCAGGAGCTAACCGCAGCGGTGCAAACGCCGCGGTGTTCAGCTGCCCCATTCCATTCGCACAGGCTCACGGGCGGTGCCGAGCGCGCCATCGAAGTCGGCTAGACGTTCAGCGAGCGTGGCGGAGGCGAGTCGGGGTGGGAGTGCAGCGGAGAACTTGAGGCCGCGGACGGCACGCGGATCAACAGTGGGCAGGGTGAGGGACTCGGCCAATTCGGAGCGGGCGACCTTCCAGTCCTTCGAACTGAGGTCCTGGCGCAGGCGGACGTGGGTGTCTGTGGGGCGCTGAACGGGGTCAGCAAGGTTTCCGAGGGAAGCTGTGAGAGTGGCGTTGGCGCGGTAGCCGGCCCAGGTCCACCAGCGGGTGGCATCTGCGTCTCGGACGAGGAGGGTGCCTGCAGGGTGCACTTCGTGGGGTGCGCGGTCCATGCGGAGTTCGGCGAGGGTGGCGGTGGCGCGGCGCGTGAGGCGGACGTCAGGGTCGGTGCCAAGGAGGACGTCGCGCATGGCGCGGGTGAGGGCGTAGGAGAGGCCGCGGGCTTCGCTTCCCTGCCATTTGGCGATGCCGCCATCTTCGACCGGTTCGACGAAGGCGCGGCGTCGGGCCCAGTCAATAAAGGTGACCTGCCAGCTGCGGCCGGCCAAAAGCAGGCGTCGCGGGCCTGGGCGTTCCTCGGTGAGGACAGTGGGGTCAGTGGTCCCGATCTCCTTGCGTCCGGCAAGCACGGTGAACTCAGGCGGTGCCGTGAACGAAGCGGTCAGCTCCATGAAGTGGCGTCGGCCGAAGTGTCTCTCGGCTTCGGTGCCGATGAACAGCATGCCGCCGTCGCTGTCGAGGAACCCGCCTTCGACGAGGTGGGACAAGAGAGGGCCGGCGGAGCGGTCGAAGGGAGCCAAACCGTTCCACTGTTCGGGCCATAGGCGGTCGCCGAGGCGGTGTTCCTGCAGGGTGACAGCGAGGAGTTGTTGTGCGACGAGATGGCGCGGCGAGGGGGGCGGGGTGACAGGTTCTACCCAGCCTCGGGACCACAGAGTGAGCAGGCCAGCGGCTTGGAGGAGGGCGTCGGGCCGGGTGGCGAGGAACAGGCAGTTACGGGAGGTGCCGGCACGGCGTCCGGTACGGCCGATGCGTTGCAGGAAAGAGGCCACCGTGCTGGGTGAGTCAATCTGGATGACGCGGTCAAGGTCGCCGACGTCGATGCCAAGTTCGAGGGTTGAGGTGGAGACGATGACACAGTCGCGCGCTTCGGCGAATGCCTGCTCGGAGCGAGCACGTTCGTCAGCGGAGAGGGAGGCATGGGAGAGGAACACGGTGACGTCGCGCGCCCGTAGTGCCGCGCCGAGCTCTTCCACCTGCTTGCGCGAGTCACAGAAGACAAGCCGTTTTTCGCCCTTGTGTAGGGCGGAGATCACTTTGGCAGCGTTGGCGAGAGATCCGACGTAGTCGAGTTCCACCTCTCCAGCGGGGCGCGGGAGATTTTCGGCGCCGGCCGATGCGGTCCCGCTGGCGGGCAGGGTCACTCCGGGGGCGACGACTCGGCCTGGGCGGTCGGCGGGGCTGGCGCCCTGGAGCCAGGTGAGCAGGGTGTCGGGGTTGCCGACGGTGGCGGAGAGGCCGATGCGTTGGATCCGTTGGCCGGTCAGTCGCTCCAGGCGTTCGAGTACGGCGAGCAGGTGCCAGCCGCGGTCGTCCCCCGCGAAGGCGTGCACCTCGTCGACGACGACGGCGCGTACGCGGCCCAGCATATGCGTGTGGTCGGTCTTGACGCTGATGAGCATCGCTTCGAGGGACTCGGGCGTCGTCAGCAGGAAGTCGGGGGACTCTGTGCGGATGCGGCGGCGCACGGACTCCGGGGTGTCGCCATGCCAGAGCGCGGCTCGGCGGCCCAGCCACTGTGCGTAGCTGTCGACCCGGTGCACCAGGTTGTTCAGGAGTGCCTTGAGCGGTGCAAGGTAGAGGACGGAAGTGCCGGTCCAGTGCTTCTCCCGCATTGCGGACAGCATCGGGAAGGTGGCTGCCTCCGTCTTCCCTCCGGCGGTCGGCGCGAGCAGGATCGCGTCCTCGCCGTCCATCAGCGGGTGTACAGCCTCCTTCTGCAGGGGGCGCAGATCCGGCCACCCGAGTGTGTTGACGATGTGGTGCAGGACTACCGGGTCAAGGCGTTCCACCGGGTCGGTGCCGCGCGGCTGATCCTGCACGTCTATGGCTCCTGCGCTGGTCGTCAGAGGTCGGGGCTTCGAGGAATGGCTCTTCAGAGCTCGAGGTCGAGATCGTCCGCGGAGGCGGCTGGCGTGGGCGCGGCGAAGTTCCGTTCGGTGGCGGTGAGGTCGCCGCTGGAGACCGTGAGCTTGTAGTGCGTGCGCGGGTCGAAGTCGGGGAACTGGTCGATCCGGTCCAACACGTCCCCGACCAGTTTCTTCAGGTACAGCCGGGGTGCTACTCCGACCCTTCCGCCGAGAGCACCTCCCACGGCCCGTGCCAGGTCGGTGAGGTACGCGTCGTCGGCGAGCTGCTTGATCCGGTCCGGGGACTGGGAGCCGTCCGCGTACAGGTCGCGGATGGTGGCGCCCAGGCCGGTCAGTGACTGCTCGGTGAATCCGGGCAGCCGGATCTGGACGGCCCGTGGGTTGTCGAAGCGGGGGTCGGTGGTGAAGTCGGTGGCAAGGCGCTGGGCGAGTGGTGCGAGTCGCTGTACGCCCTGTTGTCCGTCGTAGAAGGCGGGCGTTCCGGTGATGACGAGGTAGAGGCCAGGGAAGCGGCCGGAGTGAACCTCGTCGATGAGCTGCCGCAGCGCGTTGAGTGCCTTGTCGCGTGCGTCGGAACGAACCCGCTGCAGGGTCTCCACCTCGTCCAGCACGAGAACGAGTCCGGCGTGCCCGGCGTCCCGGAGCACGGTGAGCAGGCCCTGCAAGAAGCCGAAGGCACCGAAGTGGTCCAGGTCGCCGCGGACGCCTGCGCTGCGCCGGGCGGCTGCGGCGACGTGTGGCTGGCCACCGAGCCATGCCATGACCGCGGCCGCGGTGGCCTCGTCTCCGGCGTCCAGGGACTGCTTGTATCCACGGAGGGCGGTGGCGAAAGCGGGGGCATGCCGGGAGACCTCGGCAAGCCGGGCAGTGAGAAGCCGGTCCACGGCCTGCGGCAGCTCGGTCTCGCTCGCGCCGTCGGCGAGTGCGTCCTCCTCCAGCGCGTAGAACCACGCGTCGACGACCGGCCGTAGTGCGCTCGGCGGGAAGCTCACGGTGGTCAGGCGTTCGGTGAGCCGCCGGTAGACGGTCTCCAGCTTGTGTAGGGGGGTCTCGGTCTCCGACACCTGTACTTCGGCTACGGCGAAGGTGCGTCGTTTGGCGCGCTCGCCGAGCCAGCGGGTGAAGAAGGTCTTGCCGGATCCGTACTCGCCACGCACGGCCTTGAACACCGAACCTCCGCCGGCGACGGCGTCCAGCTCCTCGTCGATTGCCCCTTCGAAGCGGCCCAGGCCGGTCGCGAGCAGGTCGAGGCCGCTTTCGGGGACGGCGCCGCGCCGCAGCGCATCCACGACGGCGCGCCGTCGCACGACGCCGACCGGGGCGGCCGCTGAAGCTGAGGATCCAAACGCGTTCACCCGAACAGTCTCCCATCCGGCCGCCCACCTGGCCGGATTCCGACGCCAAAGCCTGACATCCAGCACGCGGACTGAGCGGGCCGGGAGACCGGCCCGCCCGATGCAGGCACACTGCGCCGGTTCACAGCCCGAACTGCTCGATCAGCTGGGCGCGGTGCAGGCGAAGGGTGCGGTTGTCAGGGAGGATCTCCAGGATCTGGGCCCCGTCGTAATTGAGGAGCTGGGCGAGGGTCGCTGCGAAGCCGGGTGCACGGGTGGCGGGCTGGCCCGCTCGCTCGGCAAGAGCGGTCATCGGCAGGGTGCCGGCCTCGACAAGCGCGACCAGTGCCTTCGGGAGGACGGTCTTGTCGCGTGGCTTACGGGCGAGCAGGTCCAGCTGTGCCTGGTACAGCTCAGTCGCCATGAGCCGCTCGACCAGGGCAACAGCAGGGTCTTCGGACTGGTTGGAGGTGGGCGAGGGCTCGGACTCGGCTGCCGATTCCCCGGGTTCCTGCGGTACGGGGGGTACCACCTCGTCCTCGCTGAACAGGCTGATGGCGCCCTCGGGCGGGGGCGGGGCGGCCTTCTTGGTCTGCTTCCGGCGCGGGCTCGCCACGGCGGCGTCGGGCACGGCACCTGCGTCCGCTTCGTTCTTGGCGCCGGCCTCGACGACGCCACGACCCTCGCCGTCCTCGGTCCACCAGGAGGGGGTCGGGTCGCCCAGCTCCCGCCATCCGATCGGCGGCTCGGCGCCGAAGGGAAGCAGGGCGAGGAGCGGGATGGTGAACTCTGCGAGAGTTGCCCCGCCGTGGTAGCCCGCCTTGAGCGCGGTGTACCGGGTGTCGTGGTCCCGCAACGCGACGATCCGCGATCCGGGATCCGGCCAGACCACCCGAGGTCCGGACAGCTCGATCTCGGCCGGGGCGACGGGTCCACCAGGAGTGCGGTGGCGGGCCGAGCCAATCGTGCCGCTGGCCGCGTCGAGCTTGGTGCCGCGCCGCTCGACTACATGGCCGTGGTCGGAGGTGAGCAACACGGTCATGCCATGCGCACGGGCAGCCCGCAGCAACGGTTCCAGACCGCCGATCTCCCTGGCCCGCCACGCACCGTCGCCGAGTTTCTGCTCCTTGCCGAGGCGGTCATCGACCGTGTTGAGTACGACCGCGACATGGGTGCGCTCATCGGCGAGGGCTTCGGTGAGGGCGGTGGAGAACGGCGAGCCGGTGTCGGGGCCGCGCAGGTCGTCCTTGTGGAAGACGACCGCCGGTGCCCCGTTCCAGCAGGAGTGCTGGGGGAAGAGCCGCTTCTCGTCGCTCTGGTCGCCCTTCATCAGGGTGCCCGCGAACAACGAGGTCCGGGATACGGTCGTGAGGGTGGGCAGCGCGGCAGCCACGGCGCGCCGGACGGGCGGTCCGGCCACGGTGGGCAACGGGTCGAACTCCGCCCACTGTCCCCGGAGTTCTTCGCCAAGCTCCGCAGCTATCGCCGCGCTCATCCCATCCACGAGCAGGAGCAGGACCCGCCGGCCGGGGCTGGCCACGACGGGTGCGACAACACGGTCCAGCAAGCTCTCCACGGTGAGCATGGCGCCGGGGGCGGTGCCACCCGCGGTCCACACCGCGAGCCGCTCGGAGAATGCACGGTCCAGCTCGCGGCGCTTGTCCCGCACCTGCGCGCCGATCCGGCTGTACGCGTCGGCGAGTACGTCGTCCGGGTCGCCGCCCGCTTCGAGGTGTTCCAAGGCCCGGTCTACCCAGCCGAGTTCGCAGATCTGACGGGCGGTGCCGTCAGCGACCGAGGCGATATCGGCCTCAGGCGAGCCGGCGAGCCACTGCCGCAAGCGCGTCGCCATCCTCACCCGCTCGATTCGCGCGCGGGTGGCGCCGTCGGCGGCAAGAGCATGGTCGGCCAGCGCGATGACGGCAGCGGTGATCGTGTCGGTGCCGCCGTCGGCAAGGGCACGACCAGCCGCAGTGAAGCGGGCATCGAGTCCGGCCGAGAGAAGCGGGCTGGAAGTCGCGGCAGCCTGTGCCCCGAACTGTGCCACGAGCTGTGCGGCCCGAGTCAGGACCGGGTCGGCAAGCCGGTGCTCGCCTCGGTCGACAAGCCCGCGGACGAACGCCTCGCCACTCGATCCGAAGGAGGCCAGGAGTCTGTCGAGGTCGTCGCCCTGGGCAGGAGGCTGTTCACCGAGCCACCGCTCGGCGCGCCCTCGTGCCCGGTACAAGTCGTGGTCGGCCTCCGCATGCCCCCACAAGGCGGCGCAGACGACCGCGTAGGCGGCTGCGTCTGCCCCGTGTTCGGCGTTCACCAGGGCAGTGATGATCTTTCCGGTCGAGCCGCCCTGTTCGGGTTCGGCGAGGAAGCGGGCCAAGCCGGCCCGTTCCGGTCCGCGCAGGTCGCGCAGGAGGGCGGGGCCGCCAGGGGTGAGGGTCCATCGGAACAGTGCGACGGGGTCGATGCGGTCTCCGTCGTCGTGTGCGGCCGGCCCGCCCAGCGCATCCGTGTCGTGACGGCCGATCCTGAGACGGCGCCTGGCCAGCCGGGTGAGCGCCTCGTCTCGGGAGAGCACTCCCTTACCCAACGATGGCCAGCCGCGGGTAGCCGCCGCGTCCAGGAGCGCTTCGGCCGCCCACGTCTCGCTGCGCAGTCGCCCGTCGAGACCGCGCGCGTCGAACGCCTCTTGCACGACTTCCCAGTTGTCGACGGACCGGATCCCGCCACCGTAGACGCGGGCGAGCAGCCCGGGGTCGAGGTCGGTGTCCTCGCAGTCGGTGAGGACGACCAGGACCTTGGGGTCGGGGGCAGTTGCCGCGTCGAGATGGCCCAGGATCTGCTCGTGTACGGCCAATACCGAGGGCCCGACGGCCACGCGCGCCCGCAGTCCGCCCGCTGTCTGTTGCACTGCGGGCCCGTCCCAGGCCGGATCGGCCCGCAGCAGCAGGACGCGGACCGTGCCGTCGCCAAGCCGGCTGCGGGCGGCGAGATACTGGCGGACGGTCCCCGCTGGCAGCCGGGCGAGACCGGCAGACTCGGGCGCTGTGGTGACGGTGTCGGACATCAGTCGACAACCTTCCAGACGACCTCGACGGTGGCGTTGGGGTTCTCGGCCGCGAGCGCCGCGATCTCCGCCTGCAGCTCGGCGGCAGCCCGCGAGGCGGTGGTCCGCCCGCCGCCGGAGCGGACAACGGGCCGAGACGGCGTGCGGGGCCCCGGCTGCGCCACCGGCTCCGGCAGCACCTGCGGGTGGGCGGAGCCGCCGATCAGGTCCACGTCGTCCGAGCTCGGCGACGAGGTGACAGGGCTCTGGGGCTGCTCGGCCGTGGTCTGTCGGGACCTCAGCAGGGACAGCACCTCCCGTCCACTGGCCTGCAACACGCCCGGCAGGTCGGGGTAGTCTCCCGGATCGCCGGCGGCAGCATCTCGCACCCGCTCCAGGACGGCCGCGCCGTCCACCCCGAGGGTGTCGGCCAGGCCCAGCTGGTCCCAGCTGGTGTTCTGCAGCGCGGCAGCGACCTTCCCCGCGCCCTTGAGGGACATGGCGTAGCGGTGTGCGGTGAAGTCACCGAGGTCGAAGCGTGCGATCCGGTCAACGACGGTCTTGGCGTCTATGCCGGCCTCTGTCACCGACTTCACCAGCTCCTGCGCCCGCCGGGCGAGGACGAGACGGGGCGAGTCGTCGTCGAGGCGCAGGAAGGAACGGTGCTTCTCCAGTTCCCCGACGAGCCGTCCTGCGTCCTGGGCGAGCGCGGCGGCGGCCTGCTTGATCTGTCCGGCGAACTGGTTGACGATCCGCCCGCGACGCAGTTGCGGCGCCCGGTCCCCGAGCACGGTCTCGTACCGCTTGCGCGCCTCGGTCCAATCTTCCTCACTGGGCAGCGCCTGCTCGCGCAGGGCGTAGTCCCGCTTCAGCTCATGCGGTGCGGGTGCCGGTTCGACGGGGACACCGCCGCGTACCCACACCCGGTCGGTCATCTCCGCGTAGGCGGCGGCGAGCAGCCGGCGAAGCGGCTCGGGCAGTCCGCGCGGCTCGGGAAGGTCGCTCCAGTCGGAGAGCTTGACCAGAGTCGGCTCGGCGGTTCCGTCCCGGCGGGCCTGGCTGGTGAAGTGGTCAGGCCAGGTGGTGGACTGCCGGTAGTACGCCTCCCGCATGGTGCCGAGGCCGAGGCCGCCCGCGATCCGCGCCATGGTCTTGCGGTCCTTGCCATCGACCTCGACCTGTCCGTCGCGGTCCTCGGCTGCCTTGCGCACGTACTCAAAGACGGTCCTGATCTCGGCAGGCTTCACAGGCTTGCTGGCGCCTTCAGGGTCCAGGTCGGGATGGGCGGGGTACTGGTGGGCAAGCAGCTTGCCGGCCAGGTCGCGAGCGGCGGCGTCCAGCGGTGCACCGAGCGGAAGCCGAAGCTCGGGCACATCCTGCTGGGCGACCAGGTGGGTGTCGAAGCCGAGGTCGACGACCCCTTCCTGCTTTTGTGCGAGCCCGTACGCCTGCCGCAGCGCCTGGGTGACGCGCTCGGTGAGGATGTTGCGCTGCGACTGCAGCATGCTCTTGGCGCGCGCCTTGTCGTCAGCGTTGAGGCTGCGTGCGAATTCGGAGTCGAAGCGGGCCTCGTCGGCGAGGGCCTTGTCGATGACGACGAGACGCTCGAAGTCACTGCGGGAGGCGTCAGTCAGGTGTGTGGGCAGCCAGGCCAGGGTGCGTGAGTCGCCGCCCGGCTTCTCCCGCAGGGCACGCAGCCGTTGCAGGTCGTCCATCGGACCGAACTCGCCCTCGTCGTACGGGAAATCGACGACGAGCCGCCAGGCGTCGTCCTGGCTGGGCCGCAAGGTCGCCTCGGACAGCGAGTCGACGTCGGCGACGTGGCCGAAGACCACCTCGATCTGTCGTTCGGTGCCCTTCCACACAAGGTCAAGCACGTCGTATGCGTCGAAGCCTCCGGGCCCGTCGCCAACCCCGAGCGCGTCCTTGAGCAGGCTGCGCATCTTGGCGCGCCGGTTGCCCAGGTTGTTGTGGACCTGTGCATTGGCAAGGACGGCGTCCAGGTCGACGCCGGTGAGCTCCAGTCGGACCACCGCGCCCGGCCCGGTACCGGCGACCTTGATCTCGGGGAAGGTCGCCGCCCACTCCTTCACCTTCTGCTCGAGCCGGCCGACCTCGGTGCCCGCGATGCGCGTGGTGATGGAACCGTGGTTGAGGGCGTGCAGCCGCGCCAACGTGAGGTCGGCGAGCGCCGGCACGCTGGGCGCGAGCGCCGACAGCAAGAGGGTCTGCAGGAGCCGGCTGTCACCGGTGAAGTCGCGGCAACGGGCCGCGAGCTGGGGGTCGCCCAGGCTCTCGGGAGAGCGTCGGTACGCCTCGACCTGGTCCTCGGTGACCTGGTTGGTCTTCAGCAGGTACGGGCGCAGCTTGTCCCGGTACAGCTTGTCGGCAGCCTCGAAGTGGACGTTGGTCTCCCCGCTGAACGCCTTGTCGCCGCCGCCCGCGATCGCCGGATACAGATCGCCGAGCGGCACGAGCTGTCCGAGCCGCCAGTCGTCACGGTGGTCGACGAGCAGCTGACTCATCAGCTTCAGGCCGGTGCGGGAGCGCTGCAGCGCGGCAGAGATGTGCACCAGGGTGTCCATGAACGCCGGCGGGAACGGGTACGTCCGCCTAAAAGCATCCTCGTCCGCGCCGGTGGTGGACTTGTCGTGCCCCAGCAGGGTGTCCCACACATCCGGGCCGAGCTTCTTGGCCTCTGCGAACGCCGCGTCCACCTTCGCCTCGGCCCCCGGCACGGGCTTGAGCAGACGAGCCTGCGCGATCTGAGGAAGGTTGCGGTCCTCGAGGACGATCTCGTCGTAACGCCCGCCGTTGAGCTTCAAGGTGTCCTGCACTGCCGCCTCGGCGGCACCCGACATCTCCTCACCGACCAGCTCACGCAGATCACGCTGACGGGCGATGAACGACACCACGGGAATGGCACGCCGCTCGTCACCGCCCTCCACGAAGTTCGTCACCTTGCTGGATTCCCTGCCCAGCACCTTCTGGTCGTGGATGAGAGTGGCCAGCCACAGGATCAGCTCGTCCATGAACAGGATGAGCCCGTCGTAGCCCAGCGCCTTGGCGTGCGCCGCGATGACGCTGAGCCCCCTGTCGAGGGAGATGAAGCCGCTGGCGTCCTCGGAAGCATTGCGCGCGAAGGCGGGGAACAGCGTTCTTGTGAGGTCCTGGACGAGGCGGGCACGCAGTTCCCTCGGCGTGGAGGGATTGTCCAGATCGAGGCTCTTGGTGTTCTCGTGTTCCTCCACCGCGTCCATGGCCTCGTCGAGAAGGCTGCTGGTCCAGGTGAAAGAATCACCCCACTCGTCCTCCTGACCACCGGCATCGGCGAGCTGCGCGATCACCCAGTCGTCGCCGTTACGGCGGCGCTGCTCGGCGAAGTCCTCGAAGATCCCGTCGGTCCGGTAGACCTGCGGCAGCGGGCAATCCTCATGCAGCTTGCGTACGTGCTCCACGTACTTGCCGAGCACCCGCTGCTCCAAAGACTTGGCGCCCAGCATGTGGTACGGCACCAGCAGGAACTTACGGTCATCCGCATCGAGCCAAGAGTGCCGGGCCCGCACCGGATCGAGCTCGCTACGGTTCCGAGCGGCCTGGTTGCGCGAGAGCAGCGCGTAAAGCACCGCCATGAAGTGCGACTTACCGGAACCGAACGAACCGTGCAGATATGCCGCCTTCGACGAGTGGCTGTCGAGCGCCGACTTGATCAGGTCCAGGGCCTCGTCGAAGTTACCCAGCAGCCGGTCGGTGACGACGTAATCCTTCAGGGCCGCCTCAGCCCCCTCGGCGGTGACCGCCTCGTTCAGCTTCAGCACGAAGTCGGAGGTGGACACCGACTCCGGGATGTCGATCAGCTCCCGCAGAAACGGCCGGTCCTCGGGGCGAGAGTTGTTCCTACTCATGAACGCCATGGTGTTTAAGCTCCTCGCCCTGATCAGTCGGACTCTGCGCCGGCGACGGCATCGGTGACGTTGTCCGTGACGGACATCTGGACGGCGGCCTTCGCGCCCGCTCGCCTCTTGGGCGCGGCTGCCTTCTTCGCGCCTCCGCGGGTGGTCGCGGCCGGGCGCCAGGCCCGCAGAGCGTCGTCGGTCAGCCCGAGCTCGCCCTGCTTCTGCTGCCGGAATGCCAGGATCTCGCCGGCCGGCGACGCCCCGAACTCCGGGTCGTACTCGCCATGCCACTGCTCCAGCCACGGCTGCAGCTCAAGCAGCCCGGCCAGGTACGGCACGAGGTCGTCCTCGCCGAGCCCGGCCTGCTGGATATGGGAGGCGAGCGCGAGGGCCTGCTCCAAGTGGTCCCAGCCGGCCCACCCATAAAGCTCCGGCGACTGCGCGTTAACCGTGCCGTACGACACGAACCGCTCCTTGGGCACGTCGAGCTTGCCTCGCGCACGCCAGTAGCTCGGCTTGAGGAAGTCCGCCGAGGAGTACTTCTGCGGCACAGGCGTCCGCTCACGGACCTTCCGCTTGGCGGGCTCATCAGGCGCGGCGTCCTCCTCCCGCTGCAGCTCCCATACCTGTACCCAGTCGGCACGCTTCTTGAGCCCGGCCGGCTTGTACCGCAGCGCGGACACGAACGGCACGTGCTCCTCCGACAACAGCTCCCGTACGGTCCTCGCAAGGTCCTGTCGAGGCGCGTACAGCTCGGCCACGGACGTGAAATCCTCGTCGGCGGACAGACTCTCGGCAAGGCGGGCGAGTGTGGAGACCGTGGGGTTGCCGTTGGCGTCGAACCAGTGCGCGCGGTCCTCGACCCGATTGAGCAGCCAGGACTTCAACGCTTTCTGCCGCATCGCGTCCCAACCATCGGTAGACCAGCGCCGCTTGTACTCCGGACGCTCCAACATGCCGATGGCACGGTTCGACTCAATGGCCTGGATTCGCCTCTGCACGAGTGCCCGGTACTCAGCTGGCCAGTGCGAGGGGATCTCCCGGATCGGCGTGGACCCGTGCCGCTTGAACCACTCGCCGCTGGCCTCACCAGCGGAAACCCGACGCGCCAGAACGATCTCGAAAGCCCGCTCGCCAAGGGCAAGCCCGGGCACAGCCGTGATGTCAGGCAGGCTGAGATCCTCGGAGTGCAGGCCGTAGTGGAAGTAGACCTGCCAGTCCAGCTCCTCCTGGAGGGCGATCATCCGAGCGCGAATCGAGTCGTAGCGGGCTTGAGCAGCACGGAGGACGGGAGCAAACGGGGTGGCCTCTGCGGCGAGAGAGGCGGGAGTCGTAGCGGCGAGTTTCTGGGCAAGCGAATCGAGCTCCGCAGCGAGTACTACGGGATACTCAGCAGGAAGCGGGAATTCTCCGACCTTACTTCCAGTGAATTCGTAAAAGCGCTCCCACGCCTGCGACTTGTATCCCTCATTGACGCCCTGACTACCCTTGTCATGGCTGACCATCTTGAGCCAGAACCCGGCCGTAGAACTGTTGAGCAGCCCAAGCAGTCGCACGTGGTCCTGCTCCGTCGCCCCATCTCGCAGCTTAATTACGGGCGCGTGGCGATTGAAGACACTCCCACCTCGATTAAGAACAAAGTGGTTATGAGTGGAGACGAATGCAAACATGACCGACAGAGGCGTGGCGTATGCCGATGCCGTAAATTGCATGTAATCCCACCAGTTGAGGCCGGCGGCAGCCATATCTCCCTGGAAGGTGCGCCGCTCCCTGAGGAGGGTCCGGTAAGGCCAGAGTTCCTCTTGGAGCTGTTCCGCTTCCAATCCCTCCGCGTACGGAAACCAAATGGATTCCTCTGCCGCAGCATGCCAATCCCGAACGACATCACCAGTCAGAAAGGGAAAGAGACCCGACCTGTCGGCCCTGGTCTGGTATGTCCGACGACTCGGTCTAACATAGGCACTATCTGCGCCTACGCGGACGGCGCGACCAATACCAGGGTCAATGACATTCGCCAGCGACTTTCCGGTTGCCGCTGACAGGGCTTCGACCAACTCCAGTCCACCATCGGCCAGAATCCACGGCTGCTTGCCGAAGTAGCGTCTACGTTCCAGGTTGTCCACGGAGATCCACTGGCTTACGCTCCCGGGCCGGTCGATCTGTTCTACGATCGCCCGCCAGACCAGTCCTTCTGCCGCATCATCTGGGGCCGCAGGTTCCCCTTGTACGCTCCGCACCGTTCGAATTGTGGTCTGTCTCTTCGAACCGTCCCTCGGCCGCCCCACGAGGATTACGGTCGGCGTCCCGTGCCCTGGAATGTAAGCTCCCGAGGTGTCAACGACCTCAGTGAGTTCCACCCTGTGCGCAAAGTACTCCTCGATGAGCCTGGTTCCGAATTCGCGCTTCATAAAGGAGTTTGCCGTGATCTGGCCGACCATGCCGTAGCCGTTGCCGTCGGCACCGCCCCGCTTAGCCAGCTCGAAAAATCTTTGAGCGAACGGCACAGACAGTGCGTATGTTCCCGCGCAGGCATCGTAGAGCCGCCGGTACAGCTCGTTGAGCTTCTTGTCCTTGACCGTGATGTACGGCGGATTTCCCACTACCAGGTGGTACCGTCCCTCTTCCAGGATCCTAGGGTATTCGTGGACGTCCTCAGTCGCGTACGAGAAGTCGGCGAGCGGGTCACCGATTGCAGTTTCCTCTCCCACACCTCCAAGCCCCAACTGCAATTCGAGCTGGCGGTCCTTGATGAGGGAGTCGCCCACCGCGAGCTGGATGGGCCACTCATAGCGCCTTGCATCTTCGAAGGTCCGCATGCCGCTCGCGGCCATCGCTGCCACCAGGAGTCGGAAACGGGCCACGGCGACCGCAAACGGATTTAGGTCAACGCCGTGCACCGAATCGAGAGCGGCACGAACACGCTCGTACGATCCGATCTCAGGCCGCTGATCGGCCCACATCCGCACCAGCCGTCGAAATACGCCGAGGACGAAGTGGCCGGATCCGCAGGTCGGGTCAATCATCTTCAGTTCTTCGAAGCCGAATTCCCGTACTGCCGGGGTCATCGTGCGGTCGAGGATGAACTCCTCCACGAACTCCGGTGTCTGCAGCAGCGCGTACGTCTTGCGGGCCGCCTCACTCAGGAACTGGTACAAGTCACCTAGGAACCGGGTGTCCCAGCCCTCGGTGCCGTCCTCGCTCAGCGGGTCGCTGAAGTCGTGCACGAGGACCGGGCCGCTCTCCCCCTCGTTCCCGCCATCTGCCCCGGCCTGCTGCTCCCGCCAGAACGCGATGAGTGCACCCGCCCCGTCGTGCGAAAGCGGGATCTGATAGAGCGGGTTGTGGTCGCGGTCGAAGAGCAGTCGGCCGGCCTGCCCGGCGCCCAGCTCTGCGAACGCCGTCTCCAGCCAGCCTCGGTACGTCGGGTCGGCGTCCTTCTCCAGGTACTCCTCGTACCGCGCCTGAGCGGTCTCGCGCCCCGCCACATCCGGGGCGGCGATGTACGGCTCAGCGATCAGCCGGTTGTCCTCGCTGAAGCGGACGAAGACGGTGCCGAGGACCCAGGCCACCGCAACCTGAGTGATCCGCTCCCCGAGCCAGGCGTTCCACGTCGCCGCCGTACGGCCCAGCTTCCGGGCCTGCTCATACTCACCGCGCAGCCGCGCCCCAACCTCAGGGACAGCTTTGACCTGCTGCTCAAGGTCGGTCTCTGCCGCCTTGACCTGCTTCTGCAGGTCGGCGAGGAGGCTCTTGCGGTCGATCACGGAACGGCTCCTGTGGAGAATCGGAGAGGGCGGAAGAAGGCCGGTTCAGGTAGAGAAGAGGGTCAGGCGTCCGGTGCGAGGTGTTTGCGCGCGACCCAGGCATCGGGCACGACGATCCACTCGTCGAACCCTGCCTGGTACGGCACGCTCTGCCCGGCCAGCCGCGGTGCCTTCGCCGGGTCGGACTGGGCGACGAGCAGCCACAGCGGGCTGCCACCTTGCCGCGCTTCCTCCGCGAGCCTTACGAGCAGGTCCAGCGCGTCGTACCGGGCGAGCACCGCAGTGTCGGTAAGGAGCAGCGGTCCCCGCCCCTGCCGCAGTCGCTCTCGCAGCTGCGGCTCGATGCGCCCCCACGCCTTGTCTGTACGGATGCGCAGCTGCTGGTGAGCCCGGCTTCCGGGTTCGGCAGCGTCGGCCTTGAGGACGGTCTCCCAGGTCGGTCTGGCCGCCTCGCCGATCACACTGCGCAGTTCGTTCACGAAAAGCCCGGTCAATGACACCGGCCGCACACCGTACGGCTCGTCTGCCAGGTGGCGCACCGCGTTCTCAGCACCCCGGTGGGGCACCGTCAGGACCCGGAAGCCGTCCTGTCGCGCCGAGTGCCTGAGTCGCTGTTCGGCCTTGACCGCGGCTGCGACGGCCGCGTCCGCGTCGTACTGGGTGGGGGCGGATCTACGGGCCGCCGAGGCTCTCCAGCTCGCCGAGGTCAGGCCGGCTGTGGCGTCCCCGGCCGGACGGTCCGGGATGAGACGGAGCACCTTGTCGTAGCGCGTCGCCAGCTTCAGCTCGAAGCCCGCCTGCTTCAGGTAGCGGACCAGTGCGCTGCCGGTGGGCAACTCGCGTGGCACCAACGAGTCTGTGCCCAGGTCAGGGAAGCGGGTCGTGACTCGCTTGTGCAGGGCGTCAACCGTGAGGCCAGGCAGTCGCTCCTCCTCGACGCTCGGCTGCACGGCGACCACACCGGCCTGGGTGATCCTCAGCGCTCGCACCAGGTCCAGGTCGCGCGGGTAGATCTCCAGTCGGGGGGTGAGAGCGGCTCGGGTGGATGCTGCCACCGCGATCTCGGCGGTGCGCCGCTCGTCCCAGCCCAGGTTTCCCGGCGGCCGTCGCACCGCGTCCAGCTCGGTAAGAACGGTGCTGGCCGTCGGCAGAGATTCCAGGTCCGCGAGCCGGTCGGCCCGCGCGCCCAGGTTGAGCGCGTATTCCTGCAGAGCGGGCAGCGTCGGCGTGTCCGGGCCGTCCACGCCCTCTCGGACATCGAGGGCGAGCAGGCCCAGCACCGGATCGGCACCCTTAGGCATCCGGGCATGAAAGTAGCGGAAGAGCGGCGGGGCCTCGTTGTTGTAGCTCTCTCGCTCGACCACCGCACGCAGCAGCGACAGGGCGAGCGCGCGCCGGTCGCGCCGCTCCACGTGCTGGGTGCCGCGCCGGGCGATCAGCGCGTCGGCGAGCTCGATCACCGGGGCCACCCGTCCGCGCTCAGCCAGGAGCTCCACCACCTCCTCGCGCAGCAGCCCAAGGGCGATGTCCTCGTACCAGCGCTCGCGCGCCTTCTTCACGATCTGCGGGATACGGCCCGCGGTCAGGCCCACCGCGCCAGCGACGTCCCGCTGCCGAACCCATGCCAGGCCCTCGGGCAGCTTGCCGGCCTCGTTGGGCAGCCGCAGCAGCAGCCGGACCGCTTCGCGCTCCTTGGCGTTGGAGCGGGCACTGCCGCTGGATGGCTTCGGGACCAGGCGAGCGGCCAGCGCGTCCAGGCTCAGCGCGCCCAGCAGCTGCGGGTCAGTGACATTTCCACCGCCGGCGGCGACTGATTCGGCGACCGCCTGTTCCAGCTCGGTGATTTCCTGGCCGGCTGCCTTGCGGGCTTCCGCGCTGAGTGGTGCGGGGGCCGCTTTGCCGAGTCGGAGGTTCCACTCCTTCTGCCGGCGCTGGATCTCCTCCCGGGTGCGCGAGCCCATGCCGGGCGCGGTGAGGAACTTCCTCACCGAGTACTCCAGTACGTCCCCGACGGTGTTCAGTCCCATGGCGAACAGCTGGGACTGCGCGGAGAGCGTCAGACCTGCCACGGACAGAGGCGTCGTGCGGTCAGCCCTCGCCGCCTGCTGGTCACGGACCTGCTCGGCGGAGGCATCGTCGTCCTCGCGTCCGATCTGTGGCCGGGCTTCTTGCGTGGTACCTACGCTTTCCGCCGTACCGTGCCCGGAGCTCGGAGCCGTTGTCCGCTGCGCATCCAGGAAGATTGCCTGCCAAGCACGCTCCATAGGCTTCAGGTCCGAAAACCGGTCCTTCACGTCCCGCGCCAGAGCCTTGCGGAAGAAGGCGACCAGGCCGTCGCGAACAGCCGGCTCGAAGGCGTCGGCGGCGAGCTGCGGGTACGGCCACTCCTTCGGATCGGTCTGCCGGGCTGTGACGGCACCGTCGCCCCATCGGGGCAGTTCGTTCGACGCCATCTCGTGCAATGTCGCCGCGAGCGCGTACCGCTCGGCATGACCGTCGTACGAGCCGCGCGTGATGATGCCCAAGAACGGGTCGAGGTAGCCCTCGGTGCCCGCATCGATCTCCTTCGCCGGGTAGCCAGCGAGCGAGAAGTCGATCAGCACCAGCTGTCGAGTGCCGTTGGGACGGATCCGGATTGCGATGTTGTCCGGCTTCAGGTCCCGATGCCAGATTCCTTCCGCCTCCAAGTGCTCCACCGCGCCGAAGAGGTACTTCCCGTACGCCTCCAGCTGGTCCATGCCCAGGCGGCCGTTGTCCCGCAGCTGTCGGGCGACGGTGTCCTCACGCCGCCTCGGTCCCTTCCCGTCACCACGGTCCTGGTCCTTCAGCTCTCGGCTGTCGCCGACGTATTCGAGAGCGAGCACGCGACGTCCGGCGAGAGTGATCGGCTCCCGCTCGTAGAGCGCGATGATGCTGGAATCACGGTGGATGCGACCCAAGATCTGGGCCTCCCGGTCGAGGACCGCGTGCTTGGCTTCGCTCAGCGCGACCTTCAGCACAGCCACCGGCAGGGTGCCGCTACGCCGCGGCTCACCAGCGAGATCCCTCGCCAGGAACGCCCGAGAGGTCGAGCCGGTGCCGAGCCGGCGAACAACCTCCCAGCGCCCGGCCAGTACATCCCCGGCCACAGCCTCCAGCGGGTCCTTCTCCGGCTCGCCCCGATCCTCGTCCGCTTCCGATCCCGACCCGCCGTCCCCGCCCGTGCCTGCGGCTGTGGCCGAGCCGACGGAGTCCTTTTCGGTGAATGCCTGCTCGACGTACTCCAGCATCTCCAGGAAGTCGTCGACCGTTGACAGGCGCCGACCCGGTTCGTACGCGGTGGATGCCTCCACCAGGTCGTCGATGTCCGGGTTGAGTCCGTCGACCAAGGCACTCGGGCGCAGGCTCTCACCGGCTTCCAGGCGGGCCATGACGTCGCTCTGGCTTGCGCCTGGTGCCTGCCCGGCGACCAGCAGATACGTGAGGACGCCGAGCCCGTACACATCGAGGCGCACCGGATCGGCCTTGGGAATCCTCAGCTCCGGCGCCAGATAGGGATCAGCCTGCTCCGAGACGTGGAACCCGGACACATTTGTAGGAGCCAGGGTCAGTGGCCGGCCACGGCTGGCGCTCTGGCCTGTAGCGATCTGCCAGTCCGCGATCTGCGGCCAAGGGCTCAGCCAGCGCTGCTCCTCGCTGAGCTCCCGCCCGCGCGGGCCGCGATCCCGCGGAATGATGTGCACCGCGTGCGCCGACAGCGTGCGGTGATGGAAACGGCGTGAGTGCGCGGAGCGCACCGTCTCCGCGAGCTGCCGTACGAGCGCAAGGCGACCCCGCAGGTCCAGCTGCTTCCCGTGCTGCACCAGAAAGTCGTCCAGCCGCAGAGTCTCCGGGTGGTAGTCGAACAGGATCGTCGGCCCAGCCGGATGCCCTGACGGCAGGTAACTCTTCAGCTGTACCGCACCCGGGTGCCGGAACCGGCTGAGCACCAGCGCCTCGCGGGCAGCGGCCTGCTCCACCGAACGCCGCTCGGCGTCCGAAGCACCGCGCTCGCTGAGGAAGACGCGCACTCGCGCCAGATCATGCAGCTGGGAGTGACGCCCCAGGTAGTCGGCCCAGGTGGGCCCGGAGTCGAACGCCTTCGCGTCCAGGAGATAGGAGCCCACCTCATGCTGGCGGCGGATCGGTGCGATGCCGAGCTTCTTCAGGGCCGCGCCGACGCGGCGGGACGTCTCTGCCGTTATCCGGCGCCGGGCGTCACCCGGCGGTTCGGCCAGCATTTCCACGAGCTGCTTGACCGTGAACACGCCGTTCAGATCGGCAGCCGGCAGGTTCAAGCGGAGCTTGTCATCGGTGAAGCAGACCGCCTCGCCCACCCAGATCTTCGGCCGGTCCCCGGGCCGACCAGAGACGTCGTTGATCAGGCCGGCCAGTTCCTTGGCCTTCCGATTCGCCAGGTGCAGGGGGTTGCCGTGCCGCCGCTGGGTCCCTCCAGGCGTGGTCTGCACCCAGTCGTTGCCGCCGCCGTGTACCGAACCGTGCCAGTCCTTCAGCTCGAGGAGGAAGACCCCGGCCGGTGCGGTCACCAGAAGATCGACTTCGCGGACATGGCCACTGTTCGCGGTGAACGTGAAGTTCGACCAGGCGCGCCACGGCTCCTCGTCCGGCATACGCCTGCGGATCGCTTCCAGGCCGCGGCGCTCGTGCTCGTGCTCGGACTCGGTGACCGTCGTCCACCGATCTTCCAGCATGCGACTCCCCGCCTGTGTCCGTTTGCACATATTTGCGCGTACCGCGACCCTGCCGCCGTCCGCAGAAACGTCGGGCTGCCCCCGCTGGATGAATCTTAGAGGGCAGGACTGACAACAAGAGGGGGAGTGGGGTTCCTGAAGATCTTTACCTTCGAGCGTGATCACCGGGTTCCCGCTGGTCAGATACAGATTCGGCCATCGCATGTCAGTGATGGCCCCGCGCTGCCGCTTGCGTGAGGGCGCAGGAAGCCGCCGGTGGGGGGCTACGGCAGGAGCGCCGTTTCCATGCATCACTGATCTCCCGCTGCGCCGTTGCCAGCCGGAGCCGAGACGAAGTACAGCCTTGGCCAGGCTTGTGCGGGCCAAGCGCCGGGCAGAGAGCTCGCATGGGTGATCTGACCGAGGAATGGGCGACGCAGGTCGCGGAGGCCGAGCTCAGCAGCACGCTTCCGCGGAGGTGGGCGCACACACAGGGAGTGGCCAAGCGCGCAGTCGAAGTAAGTCAGGTTCTCGGCCAGGACGCCGGCCTCCTCGTTGCTGCCGCCACGCTGCACGACGTCGGGTACGCGCCGCGGCTGGCCATAACGGGGTTCCACCCACTAGACGGAGCGCGGTTCCTTCGGGGCGAGCACGGGGCCGACGCGAGGCTGACGCGGCTGGTTGCCAACCACTCGTTCGCGCTCATGGAGGCTGAGGAGCGAGGGCTCCGGCAGGAGCTCGCGACCGAGTTCCCCTTGCTGGAGGAGCCGCTGCTGGTGGACGCGCTCGTGTACTGCGACATGACGACGACCCCCGACGGCGGACGGACCACCGCCGAGGAGCGGGTCGCGGAGATCCTTGGCCGCTACGGGGATGACAGCGTGGTCGGGCGGTTCATCCGCCGCGCGGCGCCGAAGATCTTCGGCGCCGCGGGGCGAGTGGAGGCCGCGCTGGCGGCTCAGCCGAGGTAGGGGTAGGTACCGGCGAGGTAGTCGCCGATCTGCTGGCGCATGCTGGCGTGGATGTCGTACCGGTCGAGGTCGGCCGGCTGGACGAAGCGGACACCGTCGGCCTCGTCGTTGACTGTCGGCTCGCCGCCGACGGGGCGGCCGATGTAGGTGTTCTCGTACTGCTGGCGGATCTCACCGTCGGTGTACGCCACGATGTGGTTCGGGTTGGTATAGACGCCGAGGAAGCCGATGATCTCGGCGACGATCCCCGTCTCCTCCAGGCACTCGCGTACCGCACACTCGGCGGCGGTCTCGCCAATGTCCTGGGCGCCGCCGGGCAGTGCCCACTGCCCGGTGTCACGGCGGCGCTGGAGCAGGATGGCGCCACTGTCATCGACGACCAGCAGGTTGCTGGCGGGGATGAGGGTGTTGGCCTTGGGAGCGTTCGGGTCGTTGTAGTACTCAGTCCTGCCCATGTGCGGCGGTCCCCTCCTGGTCGGGTGTCCACGGCCGTGCGCCGGCCCAGACGGCATCGAAACTCTGAGCGTAGTTGTCGAACCAGCCGCCTTCGGTGCCCTGTCTGAGGTGGAGCAGCGGGTTGGCGCTGGCCGGGCGTCCCCATACGTGTGGGTTGACCAGCAGGTTCTCGTCGTAGAGGAAGAGCGAGGTGTACAGGGTGGTGTCGTGCAGTCGGACCTCGCACCCCGGCTTGCCCAGAAGGGGACGGTAGTAGGTCAGGGAGGCGCGGATCTTCGCCGCGAGCGTGTCGCCGATCCCTTCCTCCCGGCCCCGTACTGCGACCGCCCCGCCGTTGGGGTCGCCGAAGCACAGTCGTACACGGACGCCGGCTTGCGCGCGCTCGGCGAGCATCCGGGCCACGTCGGGGTTGGACTGGGCGAAGAAGGTGCCCGAGAACACGAGGACGCTGATCTCCTTCTGTGCTCCCCGAAGCAGTGAGATCCACATCTCCCGAGGCACGCTCGCCCGGTTCAGGTAGGTGCCGACGAGTTCACCGTCGGAAGCCGGCGCGGCCCGCGTCGCCCGGGACTGCTGCGGGGGCCAGAGGAAGGACTCCTCGACGCGCAGGTATTGGGCCGCGGTGAATCGGTGGCGCCGGTGAGGGACGCGCCCGCCGAGCCAGCGACCTACCGTCTTGGGGTCCACTTCGCAGATCTCGGCGAGCGACTCGATCGAGACGCCCCGCTGGGCGAGTACGGAATGCAGTCGCTCGTTCACGCTGGTCATGCAAGCCTGAGCTGGGGAGGCAGGGCAAGGACGTATTGGGACGTCCTTACCGGGCCGCTCTCCACCGTCTCCCTACGCTGGCGCCATGCAGCTCATTGTTCTGTGGGACATCGACCACACACTCATCGAGAACGCCGGGGTGAGCAAGGAGATCTACGCGACCGCGTTCTCCCTCCTCGCGGGGAAGGATCCGGACGGGCCAGCACGGACGGAGGGCCGTACAGATCGCCTGATCATGCGGGAGCTGCTTGTCCGGCACGGTGTCCCCGTGCCGAACTGGGCCGTCGTGGAAGCGGCTCTCACCAAGGCCGGGGAAGGGCGCGAGGAGGATCTGCGCCGTCGCGGGAGCGCCCTGCCTGGGGTGCAGGAGGCACTCGCTGCAGCGGCTGACCGACCTGGCTGGATCTCGTCCGTTCTGACGGGGAACATCGCGGCCAACGCCGTCGTGAAGCTTTCCGCCTTCGGGCTCGACACGCTCCTCGACTTGTCCGTGGGCGCGTACGGCGCCGACGCGGATCTGCGACCGGACCTCGTGGAAGTAGCTCACGAGCGGGCGCGCCGGCTCCGAGGGGTTAGCGAGGACGTTCCGGTGGTGCTCGTAGGTGACACGCCTCGGGACGTCGAAGCCGCGCTCACGACCGGCTCGCAGGTCATCGCGGTCGCGTCCGGCATCCACAGCGAAGCCGAGCTGCGAGCGGCGGGGGCCTCGGTGGTCCTGAGGGACCTGTCCGAGACCTCTCGGGTGCTGGATTTGCTGGAGCGCGCCACGCGACGGTGAAACGTCCCAGGACGTCCTGCCTGGCGTCCGCAGACGCGGTGACGGTGTCCCCTTCTCCTCTCCCATCATCTGTCTCAGCACGGATCGCAATCCTGTGATCGCTCGAACGGGTGGTCGCTCGCCTCACGATGGGAGAAGGGGGCCATGAAGCGCGAGTACGAAGTCCGGTTTCTGGATATCGACGCCGCCGAGATCCGCACCAGGCTCAGCCGGGTGGAGGCCGTCCAGAGGTTCCCCTGGGCGCTGCGTACGTGCTGGATCTTCGACGGGGAGGTGCTGGACCCCAGCCTCTGCCTGCGCCTATGCGGTCAGGGCACTCACGTCAGCCTCGCGCTGGGCCCGTCCTGTACCTCCTCGGGGCTCCAAGGCAGCGCTGCCCTCGAGACTTCGGTGTCCGACCGCGTGGCCGCGGTGGAGATCCTTCGCAAGCTGGGTCTGCGCGAGACCCGCTATCAGGAGCACTTCCGCGAGGAGTGGCAGCGGGGCGAAGCCGCGTTCTCGATCGAGGCATGGCCCGACCTCCCCGTGCTCGTCGCGGTCGCCGGCCCCGACGAGCCGTCCGTCCGGCAGGCTTCAGCCTTGATCGGGTTCGACTTCGGCGACGCCCAGCCCGAAAGCATCGAGCAGATCTACCTGACCGCGACCAAGCGCAATGTACTGGTCGAGCCCACCCTCCTCTTCGCCGATACCGCCCATGCCCCTGCGACGTGACCTGGGACGAGAGACAGCAGCCGGGCCCGCCATTGACGGGACGCCCCCATTGGGCGATGGTCTCGGCCACTTGGCCGATAAGCCTTCTATCGCTCAACTGCCTTGCGCGAAACGGGGTTACAGCACCGGTAATCTCGGGCGGGCGAGGCGCGGAGCGCCCGCCATCCGGCCTGCCTGAAAGCTGAAAGGGAATCGATGGCCCAGGATCAGGAGAACACCGTGGAGCGCACGCTCGTCCTTCTCAAGCCCGACACTCTGGTCCGCGGCTTCGGCGGGAAGATCATCGCCCGGTTCGAGGACGCGGCGTTGAAGATCGTCGGCGTCAAGATGAAGCAGATGGACGCCGAGTTCACGCGGCGCCACTACTTCGACCTGGAGGAGCGGCTCGGCCCGGAGGTCTACAACCTCACCGCGACCTTCATGCAGCAGGGCCCCGTCATCGCGCTCGTCCTGGAGGGCTTCGACGCGGTCGCGACCGTACGGAAGATCGTCGGCAGCACGTACCCGAACGAGGCTCCCGCCGGCACCATCCGGGGCGACTTCTCGCACTACAGCCGTGGTGCCAGCGCCGCCTCCGGGAAGGCTGTGGCGAACCTCGTGCACGCCTCGGGCAACAAGGAGGAGGCCGACCAGGAGGTGGCGCTCTGGTTCGACAAGGACGAGCTGCACGACTACCGCACCCTCGCGGAGATCTTCACGTACTGACCCCGGACGAACCGAGGTCACCTCTCGGCAGTCGACGCGTTGAACACCACCCAGCACCAACGTAGGAGAGAAGACCCATGACCATCCCGACCCGCGTCGCCTCCGCAGCCGAGCTGGAGAGCATCTTCCAGCAGGAGTTGGCCACCGACCGCTGGGCCGCGGCGGAGACTGCCTTCGCCCTCGCCATCCGGAACCGCGACACCGGCGACTGGGACAAGTCCCGCGAGTGGGCGAGGCAGTGCCTGACCCTGCTCGCCGGCTTCCCCAGCGACACCGAGGGCGACGTCGCCACCAAGAGGGTGGCCGTCGGCGGCGTCCTCCTGCCGAACTACCTGCACGAGGGCGTCCTGCGCGACCGCTTCGGCGACTTCGACTGACGTACGTCCCGGCGGCGGTGCGGCACCCGGTGACGGGCCGCACCCCGTCGGCCGCTGACCAACCACACATCACATCCAACCGAGCCAGCCCCATGCGCGGGGCGGCTCGGGCGGATCCCCCATGCCTGATTCCAGAAGGGAGCCCCTGTGGCCATCGAGATCGAGATGCGCGCCCGGTTCGACAAGGAGACGTACAAGAAGCTCCTCGCCCGCCTCACGGCGGAGGCCGAGGACCTCGGCTGCGACGACAAGAACATCTACTTCTACGTGCTGCCCGACCAGCTGCTGAAGGTCACCGACAACACGGCCGCCGGTTCCGCGAAGATCACGCTCAAGGCCAGCAAGATCGGCCAGGGCGCCGCCTTCCCCGAGACGGAGTTCACCATCGCCCGGGACGACGTACCCGCCGCCGTGCGGATCTTCAACGCCCTCGGCTTCGAGGACACCATGCACCAGGCGTTCAACCAGCGGCACAACTTCCGCTTCCGCGGGGTCGAGATCGCCGTGAAGTGGAGCGAGGCGTGGGGGCACCACGCCGAGTTCGAGGTCCTCCTCGACGAGGGTGCCGGCGCCACCGCCCAGGAGGAGGCCACCGCCCGCATCCGCAGTGTCGCCGACGAGCTCGGCATCCATCTGATGACCGAACAGGAGCTCGCCGACTTCACGGCCGCCTTCGAGGCCGCCGAGCAGGAGCGCAGGGAGAAGGAGGCGGCGACCGCCGCCACCGCCAGCTAGGCATCCGCTGTCGCAGACCACCATGAGGAGGTGGGCCCGATGAGCACGACCCTGCCGGCCGACAGTCTGGTCGAGCTGGCCGCGCGCAAGCAGCTCCCGCACCACCAGTACACCGATCCCGCCACCGTCCGCTGGATCGCCGCCAACCGGCCGGACCTCCCCGACGGCCCGCCTCCTCCCACCCTGAGACCGAGCTCGCGACAGCTCGTGACCTGCGCGGCCCTGCCCGCCGACTGGCTGGCCGAGGCCAGGTGCCACGACTCCCTCCACGGCATCCGGCACGCCGTCCGCACAGCCGCCATGGCCGCCCTCCTCGCCGAGGCCACCGACCTGGGCGAGGACGACACCGCCACCCTCGTCCTGGCCGCCGCGGTCCATGACTGCCGCCGGCTCCACGACAAGGACGACGCCGGCCACGGCGCCCGCGCCGCCATCTGGCTCACGGACAACGCCGGCACGGTCTGGGACCACTTCGGCCTCACCGCGACGCCGAGCCGCCTCACCGCCGCCGGCACGGCCGTCCGGCTCCACGACCTGCCGTACGAGCACTTCTCGCCGGACGACCACGCCGACCACGCCCGTACTAGGACGATCACCGACCTCCTCAAGGCCGCCGACGCCCTGGACCGATACCGCCTGCCCAAGCTCACCTGGTGGCCCGACCCCGCCCGCGTCCGCTCCAGGGCGTTCACCATCCTCCAGCCCACCGCCTTCGAGCTCGTCGTCCGATCCGAGTCCGCGTGGCTGGCCGGGACCGACAGCGCGGAAGCCGTTCTCACCAGCTTGGCGAGCATGGAGCTGATCGGCTGATGGACTTTCTCGACGCCTATGAGCAGTGGGCCGACGCCCACTCCTTCTTCGACACCACCCTCATCCCCAGCCCCACCGACAGTCAGGACCCGCTCGCCTCGCAGACCGCGTCCTGGGACCAGCGCTTGGCCGACACGCCCAACGGCCGACTCCTGCGGGACAACGCGATGTTCCGGGCTCTGGCGACGGGCAACAAGCTCCACCTGCTCCACGTCACGCACGCTCTGGAGCAGATCAGCGAGCACGGCACGCTGTACCCCTCCGGCGGCTGCCTGGTCGGCAGCGTCTACTGCGCGCCCCTCACCTCCTCCGAGCACGGATTCCGCATGCATAACCTCGGCGAGTACATCCTGACCAAGGAGGCCCCGGCCTTCGTGGCGAAGGCCGGCGCTCCGAAGCGGGAGCCGACCCCGCTGATCTTCGAGGTCTCCCTCCCGCCGCAGGTGTACAGGGGTCTGGCCGGCGTGGACTACCTCCGTCTCGGCTCGATCCATCTGCAGATCTACAGCCGCCTGGAGTACCTGCTCTCCAAGGCCGAGCGCCATCAACTGCGCGAGACGATCGTCAGCCGGATCAAGAACTCCGCGCCCTTGCTCGCCCTGGCGGCTGCCATCGCTCACCAGGGCGCCACGGTCCTGCCGGAAAACTTCCTCCGGCTGCTGGACGAGACGATCCCCCGCTTACCGATACTCGGCTACGTGTACTTCGAGGCACTCGCTGAGTACCTGATGCTGCACTCCACCACGAACGACACGCGCGATCGGGCCGAGCACGGCGAGTTCAACAACTGGCTCTACAAGGACATGTTGTTCGCGTCCTTCCCGGATATGGCCGGCAGGTTCGACCTCGCGAAGTTCCGGCCCTCTCCCACCGGCCTGGACACGCTCCTGGCCCGCATCGACCCGAGCCTCGACGCGCGCCACGCCCGCGCCTACCTGACCGAGCGGATCAGCCACCTCGTCGCGGCCCGCCTCTTCACCCCCGGCCAGATCCCCGAAGCCTGGCACCGCACCCGCTGGGAGTTCGACGGCCTCTCCACCCAGCTCGGACCGCTCCTCGGCCACCTCATCCACCGCGAGCTCCGGACCTTCGGCCGGTACCCGGACTTCTACTTCTACTACGACCAGCACAAGGCGCTCCAGGCGTGGAACTACTGGAACCACATGGACATCATCGCGCCCTTCAACGGCACGATCCCCAAGGGCGAGATCGGCATCAACCCCGCGTACCCGGATCTCGACTACCGCGTCTGGCGGGCGGAGCAAGACGACCACGGACGACTCCACCCCGTCGAGGAACTCGCCCTGACCATCACCCCGCGCCTGGTGGACATCAAGTACACGCTCATGCGCAACAACAGCCGCTGATCCGTGCCGACCTGCACCGCAGAGCACCATCCCCTGCCCCCCTCAACCCGCCGAAGTGGAGAGGCATGTCGACCCACGAACACGCAAGCCCCACCCGCGCCTGGCCTGCCCCCACCCAGACCGCCGAGGAGATCTTTACCGAAGTCTTCCGCACCAACCACTGGGGATCGCCGGAGTCGGTCTCCGGGCCCGGATCCGAGCTGCGACAGACCGAAGCGGTCCGCGGCGCCCTCGCATCCGTCCTGGCGCGGTACCCGATCCGTACGATCACGGACGCCGGCTGCGGAGACGTCAACTGGATCCGCCACGTCGACGGCTTCGACCGGCTGGACGCGTACGTCGGCCTGGACGTCGTCCCTGACCTCGTCGAGCTGAACCAGAAGCGGTACGGCAGCGAGCGGATGTCCTTCCAGCAGGCCGACCTCAGCCGCGACGAGATCCCGGCCGCGGATCTCGTCCTCACCCGCGACTGCATGGTCCACCTCACCCATCACGAGGTCCTGGCGTTCCTCGCCCGCATCGCCGCCAGCGGCTCCACCTACCTCCTTGCCACCACGTACACGGATCTGACGGAGAACCGCGACACCACGGACGGCCACTGGCGCCCGCTCAACCTCCAGGCGGCCCCTTTCCACCTCCCGTCGCCCATCGAGCACTTCGACACCGACTTCACCGACAACGGGCGACACCACCCGGGCAACGGTCTGGGGCTGTGGAGGATCGAGCAGCTCGCCACCCGCACGACCTGAACCACCCATCACTGGCGACCCAGGAAGTGAGACACGATGGCCACGCACGACGCCCAGATAGCATCTCTCCTCGACCAGCTCGCCCTCGCCCTCGCCTCCCCGGCGACCACGCACGGCCTCGCGCGCACGCTCAGGGCGGCCGCCAAGGAGGCCGAGCTGCACCGCCACCACCGAGCCAGCCTCGCTGGCCTGCCCGACGGCGTCCTCCAGGCCAGCCCCGCCAAGGTTCAGATCGGCGGCGGCGGTCACCGCATCGACGGCTTCTTCAACATCGACATCGTCCCGCCGGCCGACCTTCTGTGGGACGTCCGCGAGGGCCTGCCTCTCGCCGACGAGAGCACCCAGGAGATCTTCTCGGAGCACTTCCTGGAGCACATCGACTACCCCCGCTCCGCCAAGACCTACGCCCGCGAGGCGTTCCGCGTGCTCACGCCCGGCGGCCGTCTCATCACCGGGGTCCCGGACGCGGCCTTCGTGCTCAGCCAGTACCCGGCCGGCCCGGAGCAGGCCGAGGAGATGATCGCCCGCTGGTACGCCAAGCGGGACTGCCGCAAGGACATCAACACCTACCTCGACCTGATCAACTACGTCTTCCGCGACCAGGACGACGACCCCACGTACAACCCGCACTACTGGGCCTACGACTTTGAAAAGCTCAGCCAACTCTTCACCGAGGTCGGCTTCGCCGCTGTCGAGCCCTGGAGCTTCGACCCGAGCGTGGCCAACCCGAAGCGGCAGTGGGCGAGTGTCTACGTCGTCGCGACCAAGTAGGCAGCCTGACGTGCTTACGGAACTCGCCTTACGACATCGGTGATCCCCCGACATCGCCGACCTCGCCCGCGGCGGTCGTCCGGCCCCGGCAGCCACGGACGATGCCAACACGTCGGGCGGCTTCGGCTGGCTCTACTGCGGGCGGAGGGGGACGCGCGTTCTCTGGAGCGGCCCGGCAACCATCGCCACCCCCAAGCACCGATGTGCGCCTGCAAGCCGTGCATCAACACGCTCCAATAGCTGGTCCGGCAGTCCATCCTCCTCGGCAACGCGGCGGCTGGCTCCTGTGGCAGGACGAGCCCTCAGCCGCCGAACCACCCCACGCACGGCGAACAGGCAAGCATCTCGGCCAAGGCCGGTTCCTGCGCGGCCGTTAGACCCCCGCCCGGCCAGAGCCGCGCTCATGTCGAGAAGGCTGCTCACGCCGTCCCGCGAGTCGTTCGTCCCCAACCCCATTACCGCCCCAGCGGGTGGACTCCCTTTCCGGAGGTACGAAGGTGACAGTCGGCATCCCTGCCTCGTATGCGGTTGCGCTGTCCTACTCGTCCGAGGCTGGCCGAGTGAGGCAGCGGTGAGCCCCCGCCCCGCCTTTGACCGGAATCCGGCGTTCGACGACGGCCCGCTGCGCAAGGTGGTCGAGGACGCGGCGATGGGTCGCTGGGAAGGCGCCCGGGAGCTTCTGGCCGCGACGGGCGCGGACTGGGACCGGCGGGTCTTCCGGCTCCAGGTCCTCGCCCGCGCCGGAGTGCGACTGACCTTCGCGGACACCTGGGCGCAGGCCGAACCCCGCTCGCCGCACGCTCTTGCCCTGCTCGCCCATGTTCAGGCCCTGCGATCGATGGCGGACGGCCGGGCCCGTGGCCGCAGCGAGGCGATGGAACGGGCGTGGGAGGCGTGCGACGCCGCGGCCGACGCCCTGCCGCCGGACCCGTCGCCGTACATCGTCATGCTCGCGCTGCTCCGCTTCCACTCTCCTGACCGTGATCCGGCCTGGCGGGCCACCGTACGGCAGGTGTGGGAGCAGGTGGAGCAACGAGACCGGTGGAGCCGCGAGGCGCACCACGAGCTGCTTACCTACATGTTCCCCGCCTGGCACGGCACGGGCGGCGAGATGTTCCACTGGGCCCAGGAGCGGTGCGCGCAAGCGCCCCAGGGCCTGCCGCTGCACGTCCTCCCGTTGGTCGCCCTAGCCGAGTCCCACCGGCAACGGATGAAGAAGGACGGGCATCGATACGGGCTGACCGTGCATCCGTGGACCGACAACCCTTCCACCTGGCAGGCGTGGGACAACTGGTGGGCCTACCGGGCCCCGACCCGCCTGCACGCCGGCTTCCACGAGGACGCCAACTACCTTGCCCACGCCCTGTCGTTCGCGAACCGGCATCGGGAAGCCGCCGAGGTCTTCGACGCCATCGGCCCGTACGCCACAGATGTGCCGTGGAGCTACTGCGGCGACGCCCGGACGCTGTTCTCGCGGCATCGCGGCTGGGCGGTGAAAGCGTCCGCACCGTACCCGCATCGGCGCTGATCAGCGCGCCGCTCGTGTCCGCGGGCGGCGCCGAATCCCCTAAATCACTGACCCTGAGAGGGCACCCCTATGCCTTTGGACATACCCAGCGTGACTCCCTCCGAGGAGGAGCGCCTCGCCGAGCTCGGCATCACCCAGACCCTGGACCGCTCCATGTCCGGGAAGCAGAACTTCGCCGTCTCGTTCACGATCATCAGCATCCTGTCCGGCTGCCTGACCATGTACGGGTTCGGCATGAACGCCGGCGGGCCGGCCCTGATCATGTGGGGATGGGCGTTCGTCGGCCTGATGACCCTCTTCGTCGGGCTGTCCATGGCGGAGGTCTGCTCCTCCTACCCGACGTCCGCCGGCCTCTACTTCTGGGCCCACAAACTCGCCCCGCGCAGGTCCGCTCCCGCGTGGGCCTGGTTCACCGGCTGGTTCAACACCCTCGGGCAGGTCGCCGTCACCGCGGGCATCGACTTCGGCGCCGCCTCGTTCCTCAACGCGTACCTGAACCTCGAATTCGGCTACGCCGCCACGCCCGGCCACACGATCGTCCTCTTCGGCCTCATCCTGCTGCTCCACGCCCTCGTGAACACCTTCCGCGTGCGGATCGTGGGCTTCTTCAACACCGTGTCCGTCTGGTGGCACCTGATCGGCGTGGTGGTGATCGTCGGCGCGCTGCTCGCCGTGCCCGGCAGGCACCAGTCCCCCGGGTTCGTGTTCACCGAGTTCGTCAACAACACGGGCTGGGGCTCCGCCGTCTACGTCGCTCTCATCGGCCTGCTGATGGCCCAGTACACGTTCACCGGCTACGACGCGTCCGCCCACATGACGGAGGAGACGAAGAACGCCTCCGTCGAAGGGCCGAAGGGCATCGTCCGGTCCATCCTCGTCTCGTGGGCCGCCGGCTTCGTCCTGCTCTTCGGCCTGACCTTCGCCATCCAGTCGTACACCGGCGCCCTCGGGTCCGGAACAGGAGTGCCTCCCGCGCAGATCTTCCTCGACGCGCTCGGCGCGAGCACGGGCAAGCTGATGCTGCTCGTCGTCATCGGCGCCCAGCTGTTCTGCGGCATGGCCTCCGTCACCGCCAACTCCCGCATGATCTACGCCTTCTCCCGCGACGGCGCGCTGCCCTTCTCCACGGTGTGGCACAAGCTCAACCCCGGGACACGTACGCCGACCAACGCGGTCTGGCTGGCCGCCGGCGGCGCATTCGTCCTCGGCCTGCCCTACCTCTTCAACAGCACCGCCTACGCGGCCGTGACGTCGATCGCGACGATCGGCCTGTACATCGCCTACGTCATCCCCACCTTCCTCCGCCTCCGCCAGGGAGAGCTCTTCCAGCGCGGCCCCTGGCACCTGGGCCGCTGGTCCAAGCCCGTCGGCGTGCTCGCCGTCGCGTGGGTCGCCGTGATCACTGTCCTGTTCATGCTGCCGCAGTCCGCCCCGGTGACCGTCGACACCTTCAACTACTCCCCTGTCGCGGTCGGCGTGGTGCTCGCCTTCGCCGGCACCTGGTGGCTCGTCTCCGCCCGCAAGTGGTTCCTCAACCCGCAGCATCCGAAGAACGACATGGCCCAGCCCATCGGCAGGTCGGAGAGGACTTCTGCCTGACGCCGACGGTCAGCCGCCTTCGCCCCCCGTGATCGACGTCAAGAAGGGGAACTGCTCGGCAACACCAAGCGGGACGCGAAGCGACTGACGGCTGCCGCCCCATGACCAGGCCCCGGCCGGGAGCGTCCCACTCTCGGCCGGGGACACATCACCACCCCCCCACGGAGCCCTGCTGCACGACCGCTCCATCGAAGACCAGGAGGCATCCGCCATCGCCTTCTGGCTCGACCACTGGCAGAGCGGGAAGCTGCCGTCGCTCATATGAACCCTCCCCGCTGCTGGCACCTGTCACCTGCACCAGACAAGATCACCAACTCCTGGTGCCGACGTGTTGGCGGCGGCTTCCGCTCTGAACACCAGGACACAGGAGACGTCCGGGTCGCCTGCCAGCCGCTTCGGGCAACCAAAGTGAGGCGTTCGCAGCGCTCCTGCTGACCGCCTACAGCCGCAACGACCGAGCATCGGCGTTTCGGCCAACCCGCCCCCGCCGACGCGCTCTTGCGCGGCAAGGGTCGGTGCACTGCGCACCTTCGAAGAACCGCTGAACCCCGGGGTGCGCAACCCGACCGAAAGACACGTGTTCGAAATCGCGGCGGCGTCGTTGGACACGCCGACGCCACCACCACGCCTCCGAGAGGGAACACATTGACGCAAGTCGAACCAGGCGCCGACGAGACCAAGGACCCGTCGAAGGCAGCCGCGACGGCCGCGACCAACATTTCGGACGCCGAGCGCGAGCTGTACGGCGGCCGGCTGCGCTACGACCAGTCCTACGTCCGGCACGAAGGGCCGCTGACCCGACTGGGCTTCGGGCACATGGCAGCGGCGCTGCCCCGCATGGTGGGCATGGTGCTGCGCACCGGCTGGCAGACGGACCGGCGGGCGCTCGCTGGGGTCGTGGCAGCCCAGCTCGGGCAGGGCTTGACGACGGGCTGGGGGCTGGTGGCGGTCAACAGCGTCCTCACCCAGCTGTTCGCCGACGGTCCGACCGCGGACAAGCTCCGCGACGCCCTGCCGTCGCTGGCCGTGCTCGCAGTCACAGCGGTGGCGACCGCGGTGCTGTCGGCGTGGTCGACAGCCATGTCAGGCCGGCTGGAGCCGCAGGTAGAGCGGGCGGTCTCCGCCCGGTACTACACGGCCGTCACCCACGTCGAGGTCGAGGCGACCGAGCGACCGGAGGTCCAGCGGGTCCTGGAGGCAGGGAAGTTCGGCACGGATTCGGCCCGCAGCATGCTGCGGCTTTCGGTCGGCGTGGGCAGCGTCGTGATCGGCATGGCGGCGGCCGCGGTCGTACTCGCGGCGCTGCACTGGGCGCTGCTGCCAATGCTGCTGGCCATCGCCCTCCCCAAGGGATGGGGAGCGGTCCGCTCCGCGCGCCGCGAGTACCTCTCCCGCCTGAACTGGGTCGACCACCGCAGGGCGATCGCCTCCCTGCTCGCCTACCTGACCCGCCCGCACGCCGCCGGGGAGATCCGTGTACACGCCGCTGGCACCAAGCTGCTGTCCAGCTACGAGGAGATGTCGAGGCAGACGGAGGCGGAGCAGCGGCGCCTGGCCCGGGCACAGGCTTCCACAGACCTGATCGCTGGCGGCTTCGCGGGGCTCGCGTCGTTGGCCTGCTACGGGGTGCTGTGGTGGCTCCTGGCGACCGGTGGTCTGCCGCTCGCCGTCGGCGGCACGGCGGTGATCGCCATCCGCACCTCGACGGCACGGCTCACGTCACTGGTACAGCAGGTCAACCGCTTGTACGAGGAGCTGCTGTTCCTCACCGACACCGAGGACGCCATCAAGGTGGCAGGCGAGAACGCCATCCCGTCCGCCGGTGCGCCGCTGCCCACACCTACTCGGGAGGTGCTGGCGGAGGACGTGTCGTTCACCTACCCGGGGGCCGATGGTCCTTCGCTGAAGGGTGTGAGCGTGCGGGTTCCCCGGGGGAAGGTGACGGCCTTGGTGGGTGCGAACGGCTCGGGGAAGACCACGCTCACGAAGGTGCTGGCCGGAGTGCTGCTGCCCTCCGAAGGGGACGTGTGGTGGGTGGGTGAGTCGGGCGAGCGGGTCGAGCTTCGTGAGGCGGACCGCTCCCAGGTCTTCGGCGCCGTGGGTCTGCTGGCGCAGGACTTCCCGCGCTGGGAGATGACGGCAGCCGCGAACGTGGCCATCGGGATCGGCGACCGTCCACGGGACATGGACCGCGTTCGCCAGGCCGCCAACGAGGCGGGCGTGCTCGACCTGATCGAGGGCCTGCCGCACGGCTGGGACTCGATCGTGTTCAAGGGCTACGAGCGGGGTGTCCAGCTCTCGGGCGGACAGTGGCAGAAACTGGGGACCGCTCGAACAAGGTACCGGCAGGCGCCGTTCCTGCTGGTCGACGAACCGACGTCGGCGCTCGATCCCCATGCGGAAATCGCCGCGTTCCAGGGGCTGTGGTCCCTGGCCGCGGAAGGGCACGCGGTCGTCCTCGTCACCCACCGGCTCGCCGCGACCATGAACGCCGACCACATCTACGTCCTCGATCAGGGGCGCGTCGTCGAGGACGGCACCCACGAGGACCTGATGGCCCGCGAGGGCGGCCTGTACCAGGGGATGTTCTCCGCCCAGGCCGCTCAGTACGGACTCGCGCCCGCCGCCGACATGCTTCCAGGCCCCCGCAGCGCCCAGGCGCCCGACCACGAGACGGCGAGCTGACCACCTACGCGACCTCCACCAGCCCGGCCCCGCAGCACCCCGCCCCTACGTCGAAGGCGAGACGACGCTCATGCCCCCCAGCTCCTCCTCGATCTGCAAGACCATCGAGGCGTACCTCGGCCGCCACCCTGATGAGCGTGATGCCTTGGCCGGGCTGCTCGCCGCCCTGGACCTGCCCGTCGACGTGACCGCCCGCACGACGCTGCCCGGCCACATCACGTGCAGCGCCGTCATCATCGACCGCCACTGCCGGGTGTTGCACATCCGGCACCGGGTCACCGGCCTGATGCTTGCCCCCGGCGGCCACATCGAGCCCGAGGACCGCACGCTGCTCGCCACGGCGCTGCGTGAGGTGGCGGAGGAGGCCGGGATCGCGCCCGGGGCCCTGTGCCTGACCCGGCAGACGCTCGGCTCCCCGGTCGACATCGACGTCCACGACATCGACGCCAATCCCTCGAAGGACGAACCAGCTCACCGGCACTACGACTTCCGCTACGTGTTCCACCTCGCCGGCGACGAGCCGCCGGCGATCACCCTGCAGGACGAGGAGGTGTCCGGCGTCCAGTGGATCGCCGTGCCGGACGTCGCCTCGCCAACGCTGCGCGCAAAGCTCATCCAGACGGAGTTGGACGGGCAGCCGGAGCCGGTGAACGCGTCCGCCCTGATCCATGACGGGCGGGGCCGGTACCTGCTCCATCTGCGCGACCACAAGCCCGGCGTCATCTGGCAGCCGGGAGCGTTCGCCCTGCTCGGCGGCGGCCGCACGCACGTCGACCAGGACCTTGAGAGCACGCTGCTGCGGGAGCTGTCCGAGGAGGTCCCCGACCTCCTCCTGGAGGACGTAAAGCCGTACGCCGTGGAGACGGCCACCAGCGTCGACGGCCTCAGCGTCCCGATCCAGGTGTTCACCGGCATCTGGCGCGGCGACCCAGACCGGCTCCGGCTGCACGAGGGCGTGCTGCTGCGCTGGGTCACCCCCGACGTACTGGACCGGCTCCGCCTGAGCCCCGCGACGCGCGACCTCATCCGCCGGCACGCGGCCGAGAACCCTCCGGGCGGTGCGCCCGGCGCCACCACTCCGTTGCACGAGGGAGGCAGCCGGCCCGTGCTCAACGGCATCGGCGTCCACCTCCACCTGGAGGACGACGACGGACGGGTGCTCCTGGGCCTGCGCCACCCCAACTCGGCTTTCGCCGGGAACACCTGGCACTACCTGGCAGGCAAGTGCGAACAGGAGTCCGCGGTCGCGTGCCTGGTGCGAGAGGCGCGGGAGGAAGCCGGTCTGGTCATCGACCCCGCGGACGTGGATCTCGCACACATCGTGCACGTCGTCGACGCCCCGGGCGGACCGCCGTTGATGCAGCTCGTGTTCCGCGCCCGCCGCTGGAAAGGAGAGCCGAAGGTCCTGGAGACCGACAAGTGCCTGGCCTGGAAGTGGTGGCCACCCCACGAGCTCCCGGACCGGCTCGTCTCCTACACCCGGACGGCCCTGGCAGGCATCGCCGAAGGCCGCGTCTACTCCCAGTTGGGCTGGTGAACGGCGTGAGCACGCCTACCGGGAGCGGGGCGCGCCCTGTCTGTCCGCGGGCCGGGGCCGCTGGGGGTGCCGGGATGAGTGCCGAGTCCGATGTCACGGCCGTGGCCGGGGTCCTGGCGCTGCTGTATCGGATCACGCCGGCCGCGGTCGTCGAGGGCCCGGCGGGAACGGCGACCCGTAACTACCTGGCCGAGGACCGCGAAGGCGTGCGGTGGTTCGTGAAGGCGTACCCCCGTGGGACCGACCTGGCCGAGGAGCAGCAGGCGCTGGCCCTGGGTGAGGCGGCCAGGGCGGCCGGGGTTCCGGTGCCGGCCGTGCGGCGGTCGGTGTCCGACGAGGTGATCGCGTCGGCCGGCGCGCTGTCGGTGTCCGTGGCGGAGTACGTCGCGGACGCGGAGACGGCCGAGGGCGGGTTGTCCGGTGGCCGGTGGGATGCGGTGGGCGAGGCCGTGGGCCGTCTGCACCGGGCCCTGGCCCGCCACCCTGCCGGGCCACCGCGCCCTGTTGCGGCCCGCAAGGTCTGCGACGTCGCGCGGGCCGGACGGCGGCTGGAGGAGCTGCTCGCCCGCTGGTCCGCCGCACCGCCGGCTCCGGGAGGGTTCGACGCCTGGTGCGCTCAGACCGCGAAACAGCGGCTTGCCGCTCTTCCCGATGTGGCGGCCCGACTGGAGAAGCTGCCGGTCACGCTGACGGCGCAGGTCGTGCACGGGGACCTGGCCTCACCGAATCTGCTGCTGCGCGGTGAGAGGGTCGCAGCGGTGATCGACTTCCGGCCCCCGGGGCATCGCAGTGCCGCCTGGGAGCTCGGCCGAATTGTGCTTGACCCGCGCACCGTGCTGGCCCACCCGGACGGATGGGTCCCGGGCCTGGCCCGTGCGGTCGGCGCCTACCGGGCGGCGAACCCGCACCTTCTGGCCCAAGATCTCCTCGCCGTGCCTCGCGTCGCCGCCGGGTACCTGGCCTGCTCGGTCTATCCCCTGTCCGAGCCGCTGAACGACCCGGACGCGGTCACGCCGGCGCTTGAGGCGTACGGGCGCGCCCGGCACGAGGCCGCGGGCGTGCTGTGGGAGCGCCTGGAAGAAGCCGAGGAGGTGCTTCGTGACGTCCTGCGCTGAGCCCCCCGCCCCACCCGCTCCCTCCGGAGCTTCGCTGTGGCGGCACCGCGACTTCCGCCGGTACCTGACCGGCCAGACCGCGAGCGTGGCCGGCAGCTCGATCACCCAGATGGCGCTGCCGGTGCTGGCCGTGCTCCACCTGGACGCCACGACCGCTCAGGTCGCGTGGCTGGCGTTCCTCGGGCAGCTCCCGCCCGCTCTGCTCGCCCTGCACGCCGGCGCGCTCGCTGACCGATACTCCAAGCGCCGGCAGATGATCAGCAATGACCTGGTCAGCGCCGCGGTGCTCGCCACCATCCCGGTGTCGGCCGCGCTCGGCAGGCTGACGCTGTCACAACTCATGATCGTCGCCGTGGTCCAGGCAGCGGCGGGAGTGCTGCACGACGCTGCGGCCATCAGCCTCCTGCCCAGCCTCGTCGATCGGTCCCTGATCCAGCGGAGCAACAGCCGGGTGGGCGCGCTGTTCGCGGTCGCCGCGACCGGCGGAAGCCACCTCGGCGCCCTGCTGACCGCAGTGCTCGGCCCCGCCCGGGCTCTGCTCGGCGACGTCGCCTCCTACCTGGTCAGCGCCGGATGCACCGCCCGCATCCAGGCCCGCGAACCCGAACGCGACCGCCCGCAGAGTGGCCGACTGCGCGACGAGATCGGCGAAGGTCTGCGGTACGTGCACGGTGACGAACGGCTGCGGACCCTGACTTTGGTCAACGCCACAACCTCCTTCGCCCTCGGGCTCCTGAACACCCTGTGGGCGCTGTACCTGTTGAGGTCCCTCGCGATGAGCGCGACCGCCTTCGGCCTAGTCCTGGGGCTCGGTGCGCTGGGCGCGGCAGCCGGGGCGCTCGCCGCCCCCGCGCTGGCCCGGCGGCACGGCCCGGGACCGATGATGCTGGCCGCGCTCGCCATCACCCCTCTGACCCAGCTGCCGTTGCTGCTCGCCTCCCCCGGCCTCGGCTGGCAGATCGCAATCGGTGCCGCGCTGTTCCTGCAGCTGGCCTGCGCCGGTGCCGCGGGCACCACCCAGCGATCGATTCGTCAGATCATCACCATGACCGAGATGCAGGCGCGGATGCAGGCCGTGAGCACCTGGCTGACGTCCGGCGCCCGCCCCGTGGCCGCGCTGCTGGCCGGAGGACTCGGAACCTGGATCGGTGTGCGGCCCGCACTCACCGTCGGGACATCCCTGCTGCTCGTCCCCCTCATCGTCCTCGCCTGGTCCCCGCTACGCGCGCTGCGACAGATGCCGGACCCACCGGCCGGCCCAGCCGACGCCCGTGCGCAGTCCCCGCTCGCGCCCCCGCCATCCAGCCCAGCCGTGCCGGAGCCCGCATGTACTGACGACGCCTGGCAAAACAGCTCACGGGGCGGTGATGTGGCGTGAGCGAGGAAGCGAACGCGGCGGCAGCGGTCGTGTCCTCCGCTCCTCCCGAACCGCCAGATCCCCTGGAGATCACCGTGCCGTCGCACCACACCGCGTCTGTAGCACCCCGCACGGATCCGGAGTCCGCCGTCGACGACTCCCAGGCAACGACCGCCCGGGCAGCGATGGTGGCCCGGCTGGAGGAATGTGGTGACGTGGGGCCCGGTCCCGTACGTGAGGCCCTGCTGGCGCTGCCGCGCGAGATGTTGATGCCGCAGGCGTACGTGCGGCGCTCGGCGCCCGACGAGACGCCGCCGCGCTGGGATGCGTTGGACTGGGCGCGGCCGGACGACAGGGACGAGCTGCTGCGTCTGCTCTACAGCGGGGACAGCGTGGCAATCCAGCACGACGGCGAGCCGGTCCTCGGCCGGATCCCCGGGCCGCGCTCCGGGGGCGCCATGACCGCGATGTCCAGCACCATGGGCATGACCGCCGACCTGCTCCAAAGGCTGGACCTGCGGCCGGGGCAACGGGTACTGGACGTCGGCACAGGAGCGGCGGTCACTGCCGCGGTGGCGTGCTTCGTGTGCGGCCACGACAGGATTGTCACCGTCGACGTCGACCTCCACGTCAGCGAGGCCGCAAGGGCCCGGCTGCTGGAGCTCGGCTACCGGCCCGCCGTGGGGACCGGGGACGGCACCGCAGGATGGTCCGAGACCGCGCCATACGACCGGATCTTCGTGTCCTTCGCCGTGCCCCGGGTCCCGCCTGCCCTGGTGAGCCAGCTCGCGCCGGGCGGGCGGGCGCTGATGACTCTGGGAACTTCGTCGCCGTCCTGGCCGGACCTGGCTGTGGTCACCAGGACGTTAGCCGGGGCGGTGGAGGGCACGCTGGTCGCGGTGGAGTTCGGGCACCGCGGAGGGTGGGGCTTCGACCGGCTGTTCCTCTCACGCAAGTTCCGCGACCGTATCGCCACCTCGCGCGGCGACTGGACCCAACGAACCCGACTGGAGCCCCCGCCGGACACCGCGCGGGGCCTGTGGCTGGCCCTGGATCACCACTTCCCCGGGCTGGTCCGGCACTTCGGCGCCGAGGATCTGACGATCGGGGCGCCTGAGTGCGGTTCGTGGATGCGGGTGCGTCCGGCCGGCTACCGCCGCTGGGACGTCACCGTGGCGGGGCCTCGCGACATCTGGGCGGAGATCCAGGACATCGCCAGCCGCTGGCGAGCTGCCGGATCACCACAGACGTACCGGCTTCAGATCGGCGCCGACGGCACGCAGCGGGTGACCACCGACAGCGGCGCCCTGTCCTGGCTCCTGCCCACCCCACGCTGTGACAACGGAGAGACACGATGACCCACCCTCAAGTCCCCAGTGCTTCCTCCTCGGAGAACAGCTTGTTCGGCACGGCGGCCGCTGGCTACGCCCGCTACCGTCCCGGCCTGCCGGACGCGGCGGTCCGCCTCCTGGCCGCCACTCAGCATGGTGTGCCCGACCCTGTCCTGCTCGACCTGGGGACCGGCACCGGCCAGGTGCCCCTCGCGCTGCGGCCCGTTCTGCACCGGCTGGTGCACATCGACCTGGTCGACGTGAACCTGCAGATGCTCCACCAGGCCCTCGCCGCGCTCGAGCCGGTCCGCGGCGCGTGCACAGTGGCCGCTTTCACTGGTGAGGCCCACACCTTCGTTCCCGCCCGGCCCAACCAGGCACCCAGTCTGATCACCTGCTGCAGGTCCTTCCATTGGATGGACCGCCCATCCGTATTGCGGATGGCGGACCGGGTGGCCGCGCCGCATGCCGTTGTGGCGATCATGGGAGACGGCAGCCTCTGGACCCACCAAGCGGACTGGACGGCCGCCCTGCGGGAGCTGATCCAGACCTTCCTGGGCCCGGACCGGCGCGCCGGCACCCACGGTACGTACACCGGGCCACCCCGTTCCTACGAGGACGACCTCGCCGACTCCGCGTTCAGCAACGTGGCCGAACACAGCTTCCCCATCGCCCGCTCCTGGGCGCCCGAGGACGTCCTCGGCTACCTGCGCACCACGAGCTTCGCCCGCGCCGCCCTGTTCGCCGACCGCCAGCAGGACTTCGAGGCCGAGGCACTCCAGCTGCTCCACGCGCATGCCCGCGGCGGTGTCCTGAAGGAGTATGCGGTCTTCACCGTGCTGCTCGCCCGCCGGCCTGGCGGTGACGCATGACCGGCAGCCAGCGGCACACCGAGCCGCTCGACGTCCACCTGATTGCGGTGCGCGACGGCACAGCGGGGCACGAGGTGCTGCTCTCTCGACGGGCGGGCGACGTCTACGCCGCCGGTTGCTGGCACCTTCCGTCCGGACATCTGGACGGCCCGTGGGAGGACATGGTCACGGCACTGGTGCGCGAGACCCGCGAGGAGACCGGCGTCGTGGTCGACCCGACCGATGTCCGCGCGGCCGTCACCGTTCACCACCGCTCACCCGGCGGCAGAGCACGCGTCGGAATGTTCTTCGAGGTGCGACGCTGGCATGGCACCCCGCAGGTCACGGAACACAAGGTGTGCGATGCCATGGGCTGGTTCTCGTTCGACGAGCTGCCGGAGCCAATGGTCGCGTACTGCCGGGCGGGGCTGGACGCCTATCGGGCCGACGCACGCATGGGCGTGCACTTCCAGGAGCCCGGCGATCCGATCGCCTACGACCCGGCAGTCGACCGGCTCGTCTTGGTCCCAGACCACGGCAGCCACGACGCCGTCCCGGAGGATGCCGTGCGCGACTTCGCTGAGCAGGCGGTGGGCCGCATCGCTGACTGGACAGACGTCTCCTGGGCGCGTGAGGAAAGCCGCGTCTGGCGGGCGCGCGCTGCCGAGGGTGGCGAGTGGTACGTCAAGATCCACCAGAACCAGCGCTTCTACCAGCGCGAAGTGACGGCCCTCCGTGGCTGGGTCCCCGCCCTCGGCGCGGCCGCACCCCGCCTGGTGGCCGCCGACGCGGGCCTTCGGGCGGTGGTCCTCACTGCCGTGGGGGGCCGTTCCCTGCACGGCGCCACGTACCCGCCTGAGCAGCAGCGTCGGATCTTCCACCGCATTGGGCAGCTCGCGGCGGCCATCCACACAAGCGCCCCGTCCCGGCCGGCCTCCGGCACGCTGCCCCTGGGGAATCTGGAGCGGCACCTGGACGGAGCTCGGCTCCATCTCGCGCCCAGGGATGAGGTGTTCGTCCGCGCCATGGCCGAGAAGGCCGCCGACCTGCCCGATTCGGATGTGGTGCCCACGCACGGCGACTTCCAGCTACGCAATCTGCGCTGGGACGAGGACGCCGGCGCCTTGTATGTAATCGATTTCGAGCGTTCGGAGGAAGGTCTGGCGGTACGCGACTTCGTACGGCTGTCCGATGCGTGGCACGGCCGTCCCGACCTCCTTCAGGCCGTGATGGACGGCTACGGCCGTTCCTTCACCCCGGCGGAAGAAGCCCAGTTCACGATCCTGTCCGTGCTGGACGCCGTCTCCGGCATCTCCTACGGCGCCGCTCACGGCGATCCCGAGCTGGTGGAGCGCGGCCGCCGCGCATTGGCCCGGCTCCGTGCCGCGCAACGCCCTTGACCACCACCGCACCTACGCATTTGAGGAGCAGCACGTTGACGTACACGGCCCGCGATCAGTGGGACAAGCACTACAGCGACGGCAAGAACTTCCGGCAGGTCGGTGAGCGCGAGCGGGAGCTGCTCGCCGAGTACGCCCCCGCCCCCGGCGGCGATGGCCGGGCGCTCGACGTGGGGTGCGGGACTGGGGAAATGAGCGTCTTCCTCACCTCCCTCGGTTACACCGTGGACGCCGTCGACTTCGCCGGCAGCGCGATCGCCCGGGCCCGCGAGGAGCACGCCGACGTCGAGGGCGTGCACTGGCTGCATCTGGACGTCGAGCGCGACGACCCGGCCCCGCTGGACGAGGAGGGGTACGACCTGGTCGTCATGCGGTTGATGTACCCGTTCCTGAAGGACCGCGGTCGCGTCCTGCATGGGCTGGGCGAGCGGCTGCGGGACGGCGGCGCTCTCGTCGTCATCACACCGGTGGTGGAGACCACGCCTGAGGAGCGGCGCGGAATCGCCCTGGACGATGACGAGATCGCCCTGCTCTCCGCTGGCTGGAAGGCGGTGGAGCGGCTGGACGCGGACGGCCTGGCCTTCCTGGTCCTGCGCGGTCCCTGCCACGCCGACGCCCGGGCCGTCGAGAAGAGGCCGACCACGGGCCATGCCCTGACCGGCGCTCTCGCCGTCGTCACCGACGATGCCGGCCGGGTGCTGCTCGGCCAGTCCCGGCGCGGAATGCTCGAGCTGCCCGGCGGCAAGACCACCGGCCCGGAGGACTTCGCCGCCGCGGCGGTGCGCGAACTCGCCGAGGAGACAGGTCTGGTCGCCGAGCCGGGTGACGCGTACGTGGTGATGATGCTCGTCGACGACAGCCACGGAATCCCCCGACTCACGGCGGTCGTCCGCATCGCCGCCTGGACGGGAGTCCTGGCCAACGGTGAGCCGAGGCTGTTCGACCGGTGGGAGTGGCATGATCTGCACGCCCTCGCCTGCGTCGGCGACATCTTCACCCCTGCCGCGCAGGCGCTGGACGCCGTCTGGCCCGCGGTCATTCCCGACCTACCGCCGGTAGCCTCCTATCCCATCGCCGTCGACCAGCCGGCCGTACCAGGTGAGCCGGCCGAAGCCGGCCGGCTGCGCCACGCGATGGCCAAGACGGTCATCGACGGCGGCTGGGCCCCCTCCGAGCCGGTCCGCAGCGCGCTGCGGACCGTGCCCCGCCACCGCTTCGCCCCGGAAGCGAACCTGGCGGCCGCGTACGACGGTGGCGACCGGGCCGTCATCACCCGGCACGACGAGACCGGGACAGCGATCAGCGCGGTGTCCGCGGCCTGGCTCCAGGCCGACATGATCGAAAATCTGTGCCTGACACCGGGCGCGATCGTGTTCGAGGCGGGATCCGGCGGCTACAACGCCGAACTCATCGCCCACATCGCCGGCCCCGAGGGCCGCGTGGTGACCGTCGACATCGACCCGTGGGTCGTACGCCGCACCCGCCGGTTCACCACGGAGGCCGGCAGCGGACGCGTCACCGCCGTCGAGGCCGACGCGGCCCTCGGCGCCCCCGCACACCTCGTGCCGCGCGGCGGCTTCGACGCGAGCGTGATCACCTATAACTGCTGGGACATCTCCCCGGCCTGGCGGGAGCAGCTGGCCGAGGGCGGACGCCTGGTCCTGCCGCTGGAGATCGGCGGCTACACCCGGGCGATCGCCTTCGAGCGGCGCGGGCAGGTGCTGGAGGCCCGGCGCTTCACGTACTGCGGCTTCGTGCGGGACCAAGGACAGCAAGCCCGCACCATTCCCGTCACCGGCCTCCTCGACGGTGAGCTGACGCTCCGCTTCGAGCACGGCGACGCCGCCGAGCCGGCGGGCCTGGGGGAGGCGCTACGCGGACCGCGGCACGAGATCGCCACCGGCGTGACCATGGGGGCGGGCGCCTACTTCGGCTCCCTGCAGCTGTACGCAGCCACCACCCTGCCTGGCTTCTGCCGGCTGGCCGCCCACCAGGACACGGGCGTCACCGATATCGCGAAGGACCAGGACGCACCGGCCGTCGTCGGCGACGCCTCACTCGCCTACCTGATCCACGTCCAGACCCGGCACGGCGAGCTCCCCGAGGACAAGGAGTGGGAGTGGTTCGTCCACGCCTTCGGTGAGCAGGGCCCGCAGCTCGCTGAGCAGTTGGCGGCCACGGTGCGGGCGTGGGACCGCCACGTACGCGCCGACGAAAACGACAAGCACGCCGATCCCGTCCTGACCGTCCACCCGGCTGGCACCCCCGACGCTCTGCTGCCCGCCGGGCACGTCTTGGACAAGGAGCACTGCCGCCTGGTGTTCCAGTGGCCGGGCCGAGACGGGCACCTGCCAGGTCCGGCTCGGCACCACCGGGCCCCCGCACCTGCACCGGTGCTGGAAGACAGGTGACCAGGCCGCGCAACACCACCTGATCGACAGCGCTTCCCGACCGCAGCTCACCGCCACACGGCAACGCGCACGCACTACAAGCTCACGGAGACCAGCACCCGTCATGACCGCCAGCCCCTCCACCCGCTCCCTCCGGCTCGGCACCCGTCCGAGCCCGATGGCCATGGAGCAGACCGACCGGTTCGCCCATGCCTTCCGCACCCGGTACCCGCACGTCCCCCTCGACATCGTCACCATCACCTCCGAAGGGGACCAGCACCGCGGCCCACTCGCCCAGATCGGCGGCAAGGGCGCCTTCACCCGTCGCGCCGACGAACACCTCCTCAACGGCAGCGTCGCGGCCACCATCGCCTGCGCGAAGGACCTGCCAGGCCCCCACGACCGCAAGCCGGGAATCTCAACCGGCGCGGTCCTGCCCCGGGAAGACGTCCGCGACGCCCTGGTACTGCCCGCCGGGCACCCACCCGCCACGCTCGCCTCACTACCGCCCCGCACCCGGGTCGGTACCAGCGCTCCCCGCCGCGCCGCCCTCCTCAAAGCCCTCCACCCCAAGCTGATCGCGGTGCCGATCCGGGGGAACGCCGACAGCCGCCTCCGCGACCTGGATTCCGGCGTACTGGGCGCCGACGTGATGATCGCCGCCCTCGCCGGTCTGCGCCGCCTCAACCTCGCCGACCGCGCCGCCGAGATCTTTGACCCCACCGTGTGGCTACCCGCCTCCGGCGCCGGGATCGTCGTCATCGAGCACCGCACCGACGACCACGCCACCGGCAACGTCCTCGCCCCACTCACCCACTCCGCTACCCGGATCCTCCTCAACGCTGAACGCGCCACCCTCGCCGCCCTCCACGGCAACTGCCTGACCGCCGCCTCCGCCTACGCCACCCTCAACCCGGCAGCCGACTTCGTCACTGTCCACGCGGTAGTCCTCGACCCGGAAGGAGGCACCCCGATCCGCACGACCACCACCGGTCACGCCGACTACCCCGACGCCGTCGGCCAACTGGCCGCTCAGCAGCTGCTCGACGCGGGAGCCGCGCACCTCCTGGGAGCCCGTCCATGAACCGCAGCGCACCACCCACCGACCGGGCGGTGTTCACGCCGCCCAGCGAGAAGGCCGACCGAGTACGGATGCGTACGGCACACCGAGCCGCGGCCCGGGCGTTCGCGGTGAGGGCGGGCGGGCCGGAGGCATGGGGCTGGCAGGGCCGCACTCTCAGCCGCCGGGCTGGCCGCTGGTGGCTCCGCGTGGTCTGCGCGCCCGAGGACAAACGCGGGAGCCGGCTATGGGAGGGAAACGCCTCCGCCGACGCGTCCCTTCCCCGCACAGTGCCACGGCCCCGCCTCCATCAGGTCAGCGAATGGACCCGTAGGGGCCACGCCTACCGCGCCGAGCTCTCCGAGTACATCGCTCAACCGGCCCTCCAGACCGGCGGCCCCGTCTTCACCTCCGAGGCCAACCTGCCGAACTCATGGTGGGGTGATCTACGCACCGCCCTCGCCACCACCGCGACGGTGCCAACCGACCGCCAAGCCGTACGCCGGCAGTGGATCGACCGCAACTTCACCCGCTTCCTCGGCATCCCCACACCCGCAGCCATCTCCTGGACCACCGGCCACGGCGACCTGCACTGGGCCAACCTCACCGGCCCACCGCTGGTCATCCTCGACTGGGAGGGATGGGGCCAGGTGCCCGTCGGGTTCGACGTCGGGCTCCTCCACGCGTACAGCCTCACCCGGCCGGCCACGGCCGCCCGGATCCGCGCCGAGTTCGCCCACGTCCTGGGCACTCCCGCCGGGCGGACCGGCGAACTCGTCGCGCTCGCCCAGCTCCTCCAGGTCGCCGGTCGCGGCGGCCACCCGGAGCTCGCTCCCCACCTCGCCCGCCACGCCGAGCACCTCACCGGCTCCCCAGTCCCCGTACCGTGACCGCCCCCGGAGGTCCCCGTGCTGCCCAGCTTGCTTGCCGTCTTCGCACACCCGGACGATGAATCCCTCCTCGCCGGGGGCGTCCTCGCCCAGCATGCCGCGGCCGGGGCCCGCACGGCGGTCGTCACCGCCACCTGGGCGCCGGACAGCCGCCGGGCTCCCGAACTCGCCGACGCACTGGCCGTCCTGGGCGCCGGCACCCCACGCCTGCTCGGCTACAACGACGCCCGCAACCCCGAGGCGGCCCCCGGCCGGCCTCGGCTCGTCGACGCCTCCCTCGACGAGGCAGTCGGCCACCTCGTCGCCCACCTCCGCGACTTCAAGCCCGACGTGGTCATCGGCCACGACGCGGTCGGCCAGTTGACCGGCCACCCCGACCACGTACGCACGCACCAGATCACCCTGCTCGCCGTCGAAGCGGCCGGCCTCGCCCACCTGCATCCCGAAGCGGGCCTGCCCTGGCAGCCGGCCGCGCTGTACGCCGCCACGCACCCCGAGTCCGGTGTCGGCCTTCTCGGCCCGCTGCTTGAAGGGGCGGGCAAGGCCGTCCTCGCGGTACCGGACTCATACGTGACCACCAGCGTCGACGTCACCTCCTGGGCCGACGTGAAGTGGCGAGCGATCCTCGCGCACCGCGGCGAGGTCGCAGGCGAGCGGCCCCTGCCCGGCATCCTCGCCCGCCTTCCCGAAGCCGACCGCAACCAGATCATCCAGACCGAGCACTTCACCCGCCTCACCCCCGGCCCCACGAAGGGCAACCCAGCCCAGTTGAGTGTCTGACACCCCGCCCGCGTGTCAGCCGCCCACGAGCAAGTACTCACTGATCGGAGAGAGATGACGACGACTTCTGCGCCCGACGAACGTCCCAGTGTGGCGATGAACGAGGCTGCGTACGGAGCGTTGCGCGCCTCGGCCGCCCTGTGGGCCGGATCCTCCGTCCTGATCACCAACCAGCGAGGGCAGGTCCTGCTCCAGCGCGTGACCTACCGCCCCACCCACCTGCTGCCCGGCGGCGCCGTCGACAAGGGCGAATCCCCCGCCCAGGGCGCCGCCCGAGAGCTGGAGGAGGAACTCGGCGTCACGGCGACCGTCACCCGCGGGCTGGCTCTCGACTGGGTCTCCCCCGCCGGCCGCACAACGCCCCCCGCCATGAAGTTCCCCGGCGAGCTCTTGCACGTCTTCGACGGCGGCGTCTGGGACGAGGAGCAGATCGCGGCGATCCGGCCCGCACCAGGCGAGATTGAGGCCGTCGAGTTCGTCGAACCCGCCGACCTGCCCGCTCTGATGTCTCCGGGCGACGCCCGCCGCGCCCTGTCCGCGCTCCGCGCTCGCATCAGCGGTGCCGGTCCGGCGTTCCTTGAGGACGGGCTCCCGATCGCCCCCACCGTGCTTGACCGGGTCGGCGTCCTGCGCACCGCCCGAGCCCGTCACCACTTCCCTTTCCACTCCGTCCCCGTTCCCAAGGACCTCGCGGTTCGCCAGTCCTGGGCGTGGACCTTCGCCCCGGACGGGCGAGTCCTCGTCTTGCTCGACCCCGACAGCGGCGCGGCCTGCCTGCCCGGCGGCACACCGGAACCCGCGGACCACGCAGACCCCGAGACCACGTTGATCCGTGAAGCCCGTGAGGAGGCCGCCGCCGAGCTCGCCGACACCCGGTATCTCGGGTACCTGTCCGACGCCGACGAACCCTGTGCGCGCGTCCGCTACGCCGCCGCCCTCACGAGCCTCGGCCCGGCCTCTGTCGATCCGGCCACCGGTCGCACCTACGTCCGGATCCTGGCCACCCCGGAGCAGGCCCTGCAGTTCTTCGACTGGGGGCCACCCGCGGCCGAGCAGCTCCAGGCGGTCCATCAGGCCCGCGTCCTCCTCGGCATTCCCCAGGCGGGTCGCCAGCCCGTCACCGAACTCGCTGACAGCACCTCCTGGTAGCAACGCTCCCCTGCAACGAATCGAGCAACTGATGACAGCCGCCTCCTCGACCGGCCAGCCCTCCTTGCCGGCCGTCCCAGGTCTCGTCTCGGACTCCACCCGATCCGAGACCGTCCGGACCAGACATTGTCTATGCCTTCGCATGCCTACCGGGTTGTCGGTGACCCGATCGACCCGCACCTGTGCTTCCCTGATGATTGAGTGAGTTCAAGGGACTCACAGGGGTGGCAGATGGACGAGTGGTGGCTGGTGTTCGTGCCGGATCCGGAGCGGTGGGGGCCGCTGCCGGAGGAGGGAGTGCTGGGGGTCCACGACTTGCCGGCAGCAGTGGCCGCGGTGGGGCTTCAGCCGGGCGATCCGGTTTTTGTACGGCCTGATTTCGTCGTCGATCCCGAGCTGCTGGAATTCGCGCTCTCCGCAGAATTCCATTCGCTGGAGCGGGAAACTCGGCGGAATTACGCGCTGGATATCCGACTGTTGCTGACTTGGTTGTGGCGACGCGGGATCCCGTGGCGACAGGCGACCGAGAGCGACTTGCGCGCGTACAGGGAGTTTCGGTGCGACTCGTCACTCAACCCGAGCCGAATCAGCGGGACGAAGTGGGATCGGGAAGCGTCGGCTTTCACACGGCTCTACCGGTGGGCGAAGGTCACGCCGCTGCCGGTGGACAGCCAGCGCCGGGCGGACCGCGCCGCGGACGCCCGCAGCTCGCGGGTGTCGTGGCTGACACCGCGAACGTGGGGCCTCTGGCAGGACGTAGGTCTTCGCGGCCTCGGTCCCGACGGGACACCGGTGCCGGGCTGGGACGGGCGGACCGAGCTGCGGAACACCTCGTTCGTCGGGTTCACACTCAGCTCGGGGCTGCGGCGGCAGGAGTCCGGCGCCATCTTGACGTTCGAGGTGCCGTCCCGCCCACTGCGCTCGGGCCGCTACTGCCACGGGCAGATGGCCCGAGCGCTGTCACGGTCGAAGCGAGACCGGACCTTCTACGCTTCGGTCGACTCACTGCGCCAGGTCAGCGCCTACGCGGAGTCGGAGAGGGCCTGGGCGGTCGCACGGGCGCAAGCCCAGGGGCGGTACGAGAGGTTGCCGCTGATGCGGCTGATCACGAAGGTCACGACGGGCCGTACCCCGATGGTCCACTGGGTCGACCGCGACGGCGTTCCAGGGCGACATGACCTGAGCCTGCTCGACTGGCGCGAGCGGCAGTGGCTGTTCGTCGAGGGACCGCAGGGCCCGGAGCCGGCGTGGCTGTGGCTGACCGAGCAGGGCATGCCCATGCTGCCGGACCGCTGGAACACCGTGTTCCGGCAGGCCAACCAACGCTGCGAACAGGCTCTGCTGACCCCGGAAGAACGAGAGGCGCCCCGGCTGCTCCGGGTCGCGGAGATCCGCGGGAAGGTCCCGTACGCGACACCCCACTCCTTGCGGCACTCGATGGCGCTCTACATGTTGATCCTGCTCAACGAGTTGATGGATAAGAAGTACGGGCTGACCGCCGCGGACCGGCGCGACTTCGCCCAGCTCTACGGCGACCCGTGGTGGCTGGTCAAGACCTTGCTGGGGCACAAGGACGTTGAGACGACGAAGGAGCACTACCTTCGCCCGGTCATGCATCTGCAGCTGGAGTCGATCCTCGCCTTCGACACGAGGACGAGCACGGTGAGATGGACGAGACGAAGAACCTGAACGGTCTGTTCGCCCGGCTGGCCCGGGAGACCTCCGGGATCCAGGACATCGAGCGGCTGGTCGAGGCCCGGCCCGTCGCGGCGGCATCTTGAGCGGGCGGGGCCGCCGGGCGGTCCTGCCGCCGCCGGACTTCCAGGCAGCCGAGCGGATAGCCGCCGACGGGCTGCGGGTCACCGTGCTGAACAAGGAAGGCTTCAAGCGCGTCTTCGACTTCGCCGAGATCGCCGTGCCCCAGCCGATGCGCTCCTCCCTTGCGCGAGCGTTCGCCGCGCAGTCCATGGGGTGGAACAGCCACGCGAGCGGTGAGTCGTACTGGCGGTCCATCGAGGTCTTCGCCCGGTTCCTCAAGGCGCAGGGCCACCCGGCCGACGATCTCGGCGACCTCACCTCGGCAACGCTCCGGCTCTGGCGCAACAACCACATGGACACTCCTGGCGGGCGCGAGGCCCTGGCCAAGATCCGTACGCTGCTGAAACGCGAGCCGCAGCTGGCGCAGGGTCTGGCCGCCGAGGAGCTGGCCCGCCCGGTTCCGAAGAAGGGCAAGCCCTCCAAGCAGTCCTACCGGCCATCGGAGCGCGACCAGGTGCTGCTGGCCGCCGAACGGCAGTTCCGGGCCGCGCTGCTGCGGATCCGGGAGAACACCGCGCTGCTTGCCCGCTACCGGTCGGGCGTACTGGACCCGGACAGCCGTGACTGGAGGGTCGGGGCGGTCCTCGAGTGCGTCGCCGCCACGGGCGAACTGCCCGGGTACCCGGACAAAGAGGGGAAGGTCTACACCCGAGCCGAAGGACTGCTGCGCGGGAAGAACGGCGGGAAGACGACCGGCCGGCTGTTCCTGAGCCGGGCGGAGCTGACGGCCTTGGCCGTGATGATGACGGACCGCTACGGCTGGAATCTGTCGGTCTATGACCGTCTACACGTGCCCGTCACCACCCCGTCCGCAGGAGAGAGGGCCACGGTCACCTACGAGGTCCTGGTGGAGAAGCGCCGCTCGGGCGAGGGCCGCTGGTTCGACACGGAGAACTACACCGACTCCGGCGCGGACTCGCCCGGCCGGCTCATCACCCAGGCCATGGAAGCCACGCAGCACGGGCGAGCCCTGGCCGCTGCCCTGTCACCCGGCCACGACCTTCTGATGGTCGCGCGCAACCGGCGCCGCACCGACGTGGACTCCAACCTGGACCGGCCCCGGAACGTCGGCCCGCTGTGCTTCGGGGTGTCCAAGGCCGACGCGCGAGTATGGGCGAGAAGTCACAAGATCGGCTCGCCCTTCCAGCGCGCCCGCAGGACCACCATCACCACCACGGGCCAGCCACTGCAGCACAAACGCGGAACCCACGAGAGCGTCTACGTCCTGCCCGACGAGAACGTCCAGGAGGCCGCGGTCGACGTGATCGCTGCCGGCGCCGAGGAAGCCCTCGAACAGGCCCGCGATTACACCTTCAGGGGGCGGCTCACGGACGCGGCCGATGCGACCCACCAGGAGACCGCGACCGCGGACTGCGCGGACGAGGAGACCAGCCCCTGGCCGGACCCGAGCGGGGGCTGCGGCGCCGACTTCCTGCTCTGCCTGTCCTGCGAGAACTCCCGGGTCCACACCGGCCACCACCCGCGCCTCGCGCTCCTGCGCCGGCAGCTGATATCGCTCCGCTCCAGCTGGCCGGAGAAGCTCTGGCGAAAGCGGTGGGACGAGCACCTCCAACGGCTCGATGACCTGCGGACGAAGGTCAACGAGAGCACCTGGGACGTCGCTCTGGCCCGGATCACCGACCGCGACCAAATGATCGTCGACCACCTGCTCAAGGGAGACCTCGCCCCGTGACAACAGCTCTGACCCTCGAGGCCGATCCCTACATCCTTCCTCTGCCGGGGCCGGAGAGCCCGGTGGTCCTGGACTGGTGGATCAGCGCCGGCAACGCCCACCCCAACTCCCGCTACAGCGATGACGTCTGGTCGATGGGACCGCTGATCGACAATCCCGGGGACAGCATCCACAAGATCAATTTGAGGAGGTGCCCCGCCTCCCTGCGCAGCGAGCTCAGGCTCCTCATCTGGATCCTGATCAACGGCGAGCTGCGCCCCACCTACGTACAGGAACGGGGCTTTCAGAACCGGGGACGCGACGGCGTGACCAACATGCGCGACAACATCCTGCAGTGGTTGAAGTTCGCGCGCTGGCTCGACCGGCAAGAGGTGTCCCGGCTCAGCGACTGCACCGTGGAGCACTGGAAGGCGTACGCCGCCAAGTGCACCAGCGGCTGCTCGCGCGATCATGCCCAGACGATTCTGCGCTGGCTCTCGGACCTGTGGGCCTTCGACCAGCTGTCCCTCAGCCCCTGCGGCATTACGCAGCCGCCCTGGGAGAGTGAGGGCATCGACGACTACCTGCCGGCCGCCACCGGGAAGGCAGGCGGGGAGAACAAGACCGAGCCGCTGGACCCGACCGTGATCGGCCCCTTGCTGACCTGGTCGATCCGCCTGGTCGAGGACTTCTCCGACGACATCCTGGCCGCCTGGAACGAGCGCCGCCGCATGAACGCCCGCGTGAAGGCCACCCCGAGCACCCGAGGGGGCCTGGCAGCCGTCAAGAACTATCTGCAGCCACTCCTCGATTCCGGGGCCCTCCTACCCGCCACCGTGAGCCGAAAGCACGGCATCACCCTGGCCCACCACTACGTCGCCGCGGTCACGGGAGCCAGCTGGAACCAGGTCCACGACTTCGCCTTTCGACAAGGGCTGCGTGCTCTCGTCGCCCGGCGGCCCGGCCCCAGCCCGATGCAGGTGCCGGTGACGGGCCGGATCGAGGGGCGGCCCTGGCGCGAGTTCATGGACTACGAGGAGACGCCGATCCTGGTACGGCACCTGGCCACGGCCGCCGCCATCGTGATCCTGTACTTGACCGGGATGCGCCCCCAGGAGGCCCAATCGCTGCGGTCCGGCTGCTGCCCCGATCCGGAACCCAACGAGGACGGCTCCATTCCGCGGCATCTGATCCGAGCCCACCACTACAAGAACGTCCGCGACTCCGACGGCCACCACATCTCCGCTGGTGAGGAGCGTGCCGTCCCCTGGGTCGCGATCACCCCTGTCGTGAACGCCATCCGTGTCCTGGAACGCCTCGTCCCCAAGGGCGAGCTGTTGTTCAGCTCCACCCACCACGACATCGTCGGCCAGCGCAAGCACCACGGCGCGCTGAAGCGCGCCAGCCTCGGCCGTCGCGTCGAGAATCTCGTGTCATGGATCAACCAGGAGGCCACCGCCCAGGGCGTGCCCGCCCAGACGGTGCCGGAGGACCCGCACGGCAACCTGGGACTGAGCCGTCTGCGTAGAACCTTGGCCTGGCACATTGCCCGCCGCCCCGGCGGCCTGGTCGCCCTCGCCATCCAGTACGGACACATGCGCACCGCCCTGGACGCCCGCACCTCCACCGGCTATGGCAGCCGCGAGCGCCGGGGGTTCCACGGGGAGCTCGACGTCGAGACCGCACTCGCCGCAGCGCAGACCGCAGCACGGCTGCGCGACGCCGCAGCGGCCGGCGAGAAGATCTCCGGTCCCGCTGCTCGGCGGGCTCTCATCGGAGCCGCTTCAATCCCCGGCTTCGAAGGCGCCCTGACCACCCCGAAGGCCGCCGCCAAGTTCCTCGCGCGCGACGGCCTCGTCCTCTTCGACAATCCGGACGCGTTCCTCATCTGCGCCTTCAAGCGCGACACCGCCCTGTGCGACCCGGACCCCGGGGCGACGGCACCCAACCAGTTCGCCTGCCAGCTCGGGTGCGGCAACGCGATCCGCACCGACAGCCACGCGCAGGCCGCTCGAGAGCGCGCTGATCGGCTCGATGCGAAGGCAGCCCTCGTGCCACAGCCCTTGGGTGACCGGTTTCGCCGAACAGCCGGCCGCTTCCGTGCACTCGCCGACGCGCACGACGCCGCCGGCCAGCCCGCCGAGGAGGCCATCGCATGAACCAGCAGCACGAGGACGAACGCTCCCGCATCCGCGCGGCCATGGACCGTCTCCTGGCCGGCCAGCCCACCTGCTCCAACGGCAGCCTCACGGCGGTCGCGCTCGCCGCAGAGGCCGGTGTCCACCGCATGGCGCTGCAAAAGCGCCACGCCGACCTCAAGGAGGAGTTCTACGCGCGGGTGCGTACAGAGACGAACCAGACGCCGGAAATCGAAACGCGGCTTCGCAAAGAGGTCGTCCGCCTGAAGGAAGCCCTCAAGGACTCCCAGGCTGCCGAGGCTGCCTCCCGGCATCGAGCGGAGCAGATGGCCCTCGCAGCAGCCGTCCTCATCCTTCGGCGACCCGGCCACCACGACCAGCCTGTCCCCGACAACGTCATCCCGCTCCGCCCCTCTAGCGATTAAGGAGAGCATGCCGTCACCGGTTGCCGAGCTCGAGGGGCCGCCCAGAGCTTCCGGACGGCCCCGCCTGCGAGTACCGCTCAGGCCGGGACGGCAGCGGTTGCCGGCTCAGTTTCGGCTGTGCCGCGAGCGGCGAGGTAGCGCTCGGCGTCCAGGGCCGCGGCCGCGCCGGTGCCGGCGGCGGTGATGGCCTGGCGGTAGGTGTGGTCGACGACGTCGCCGGCGGCGAACACCCCGGGCAGGCTCGTACGCGTCGTCGGGGAGGCCACCTGGATGTAGCCCTCGCCGTCCAGCTCGAGCTGGCCGGTGAACAGCTCTGTGCGCGGGTCGTGGCCGATGGCGATGAACAGGCCCGTCACGTCCAGTGCGCGGGTGGCGCCGGTGAAGGCATCGCGCAGGACGACGCCGCCGAGCATGCCGTTCGTCTCCTTGATCTCGGCGATCTCGCTGTCGAACGCGAAGGAGATCTTGTCGTCGGCGAACGCCCGGTCCTGCATGACCCTGGAGGCGCGCAGGGTGGAGCGGCGGTGGACGACGGTGACCGAGCGGGCGAAGCGGGTGAGGAAGGTGGCCTCCTCCATCGCGGTGTCGCCGCCGCCGACCACGACGATGTCGCGATCGCGGAAGAAGAACCCGTCGCAGGTCGCGCACCAGGACACCCCGCGGCCGGACAGCTCGTCCTCCTTCGGCAGGCCGAGCTTGCGGTAGCCGGAGCCCGTGGCGATGATCACCGTCTTCGCGCGGTGGACGGTGCCCGCGGAGTCGGTGAGGAGCTTGATGTCGCCGGTGAGGTCCACCTCGACGATGTCGTCGTCGATCATCTCGGCGCCGAACTTCTGGGCCTGGGCCCGCATGTTCTCCATCAGGACCGGCCCGTCGACGCCCTCGGGGAAGCCGGGGAAGTTCTCGACCTCGGTCGTGGTGGTCAGAGAGCCGCCGACGAAGATGGAGCTGCCGAAGAGCAGGGGCTTGAGCTGGGCGCGGGCGGTGTAGAGGGCGGCTGTGTATCCGGCGGGGCCGGAGCCGATGATGACGACCTCGCGCACCTGGTCGGGCTGGGTCACGGGGCTCACGCCTCCTGCTTCGCGTCGATCTCGGCGATGAGGTCCTCGATGCGGGTCTTGATCTCGTCGCGGATGGGGCGGACGGACTCCACGCCCTTGCCGGCGGGGTCTTCGAGGGCCCAGTCGAGGTACTTCTTGCCGGGGAAGATCGGGCAGGCGTCGCCGCAGCCCATGGTGATGACGTAGTCGGACGCCTGGACGGCCTCGGTGGTGAGGATCTTCGGCGTGGCGGCGGAGATGTCGATGCCGACCTCGGCCATCGCCTCGACGGCTGCGGGGTTGACCTGGTCGCCGGGGATGGAGCCGGCGGAGCGGACCTCGATGCGGTCGCCCGCGAGGTGCTGGAGGAATCCGGCGGCCATCTGCGAGCGGCCGGCGTTGTGGACGCAGACGAACAGCACGGAGGCGAGCGGGGCGGAGGACATGCGTTCTTCCTTCACAAGGTGAGTGGCAGGTGATGCAGAGGGGGGTCAGGTGCTCGGCAGGCCGGCGAGCAGGTCGGTGATGCGGCGGTCGATGTCGTCGCGGATGGCGCGGACGACCGCGATCGGGGCGCCGTCGGGATCGGCCACGGGCCAGTCCAGGTAGCGGCGGCCGGGCACGACGGGGCAGGCGTCGCCGCAACCCATGGTGATCACGATGTCCGCCGCGCGCACGACCTCGTCGGTCAGCGGCTTGGGGAACGCGCCTGCCGCATCGGCGCCGGCCTCGGTGAGGACCTGCACGATGTGCGGCTCGATCCCGGGCCCGGCGTGGGTGCCCGCGGAGGAGACGGTGACCCGGCCTCCCGCCCGGTGCTGAAGGAGGGCTGCGGCGAGCTGGGAGCGGCCGGCGTTGTGGCTGCACACGAACAGCACCCGCGCCAGCCCCGATCCCGGCGCGCCCTGGACATGGGCGAGCGCGTCGAGGCGTTCGGCGGTGAAGCGCTCGGCCAGCACGACCAGGTGCGTGGTCACCGAGGCGGTCTCGGCCAGGCGCCGGTAGGAGTCGGTGAGCAGGCCCTGGACGGTCTCGGCCGAGAAGCGGCCGGCGTGCCGGGTGGCGAGCCGTGCGGCGCCGGCGGCCAGGCGCTCATCGGGCAGGGCGGGGGTGAAAGCGGCGGACATGGAAAGACCCCTTCGACGGGCCTACGGGTCAGCCCCGGCTGGTATCAGCGCCGGGTGATGTGACAGTATCAGTCCATGATGACGTCAGTCGACACTGATCTGATCCGGGTGCTGGCCGACCCGCTCAGGCTCCAGATCGTGACCCTGCTCGCCCGCGAGACGCTGTGCACCACGCACCTGGTGGAGGAGACCGGCGCCCGGCAGACCAACCTCTCCAACCACCTGAGAGTCCTGCGTGAGGCCGGGGTCGTCGAGACCGAGCCGTGCGGACGCTTCACCTACTACAAGCTCCGCCCGGATGTCATCGCCCAGCTCGCCGGGCAGTTCGCCGACCTGGCCGAACAGGCCCGTACCGCCGCCGACAACAAGAGGGCCTGCCCGTGACCCGCACCGAAGCGCCCGCGACGACCCGGGAAGCATCCGTCGTCGCCAAGCTCTCCACGCTCGACCGCTACCTCGCCGTGTGGATCCTCATCGCCATGGCCGTCGGCCTCGGCCTCGGCCGTCTCATCCCCGGACTGAACGACGCGCTGGCCAAGGTGGAGATCGGCGGCATCTCCCTGCCGATCGCGCTCGGCCTGCTGATCATGATGTACCCGGTCCTGGCCAAGGTCCGCTACGACAAGCTCGACGCCGTCACCAGCGACCGCAAGCTGATGATCTCCTCCCTTGTCATCAACTGGGTTCTGGGACCGGCGGTGATGTTCGCCCTGGCGTGGATCTTCCTGCCGGACCTGCCCGAGTACCGCACCGGCCTGATCATCGTCGGCCTCGCCCGCTGCATCGCCATGGTCATCATCTGGAACGACCTCGCCTGCGGCGACCGTGAGGCCGCCGCCGTCCTCGTCGCGCTGAACTCCGTCTTCCAGGTCTTGGCGTTCGGCCTGCTGGGCTGGTTCTATCTCGACCTGCTGCCCGGCTGGCTGGGCCTCGGCGACGGCGAGCACCTCGACATCTCCATGTGGAAGATCGCCCTCAACGTCGTCATCTTCCTCGGCATCCCGCTCGCCGCCGGGTTCCTCACCCGCCGCCTGGGCGAGAAGAAGCTCGGCCGCGCTGGCTACGAGGCGAAGTTCCTGCCGAAGATCGGCCCGTGGGCCCTGTACGGGCTGCTGTTCACGATCGTCATCCTCTTCGCCCTGCAAGGCAAGACGATCACCTCGCAGCCGCTGGACGTGGCCCGGATCGCGATGCCGCTGCTGGTGTACTTCGCCGTGATGTTCTTCGGCACCTTCCTCCTGGGCAAGGGCCTGGGCCTGGCCTACGACCGCACCGCGACCCTGGCCTTCACCGCGGCGGGCAACAACTTCGAGCTGGCCATCGCGGTCGCCATCGCCACCTTCGGCGTCACCTCCGGCCAGGCCCTGTCCGGCGTCGTCGGACCGCTCATCGAAGTCCCGGTCCTGATCGGCCTGGTCTACGTCGCGCTCGCCTGGCGCAGGAAGTTCGCCCCGGGCGCGGTGACGACGGCTCCGTGACGCAGCACACGGATGTGGTGGTGGTCGGCGGCGGCCAGGCAGGGCTCGCCGCCGGCTACCACCTGCGCCGGCGCGGCCTCGACCACGTGATCCTGGACGCGGAGACGGCGCCGGGCGGGTCCTGGCAGCACATGTGGGAATCCCTGCACCTGTTCTCCCCGGCCGAGCACTCCTCGCTGCCCGGCCGGCTCATGCCCGTCCAGACGGGCGAGACCTACCCGGACGCCGGGCATGTGGTGGACTACCTCACCGACTACGAGAAGCGCTACGACCTGCCCGTGGCGCACGGCACCCGCGTGAACGCCGTACGCCCAGGCGGCGAGAGGCTCCTGGTCGAGGCGGACACCGGCACCTGGCGGGCCCGCGCGGTCATCAGCGCCACCGGCACCTGGACGCGGCCCTTCATCCCCGCCGTCCCCGGCCGCGAGGTGTTCACCGGCCGCCAGCTGCACACCGTGGACTACCGCAGTCCGGCCGACTTCGCCGACCAGCGTGTCGTCGTGGTCAGCGGCGGCAACTCCGGCGCCCAGATCGCCGCCGACCTCGCCCTGGACGAACACGTCGAGGTGACCTGGGTGACCCAGCGCCCGCCGCGGTTCCTCCCCGACGACATCGACGGCCGCGCCCTGTTCGATGTCGCCACCGCCCGCCGCCGCGCCCTCGACGCAGGCCGCAGCGACACCGGCGGGGTCGCCTCGCTCGGCGACATCGTCGCCGTACCCCCGGTTCGGGCCGCCCGTGACGCCGGCCTCCTGACCGCGAAGCCGATGTTCGCCCGGCTCACCGCCGACGGCGCCTGGTGGGCCGACAACAGCCACACCGGCGCCGACGCGGTCATCTGGTGCACCGGCTTCCGCCCAGCCCTGTCCCACCTGGCACCGCTGAACCTGCGCGGTCCGCGCGGCCACGTCCCCACCGACGGCACACGCGCCCTCGGCGAGCCGCGGCTGCACCTGCTCGGATACGGCGACTGGACCGGCCCGGCGTCGGCCACCCTGATCGGCGTCGGCCGCACCGCCCGGGACGCTGCCGGGGAGATCGCACACCTTCTGCACAGCTAGCCGCTGCGCGAAACGACCGCCGGGTCGGTGCCCACACCCCAGGGTGGACACCGACCCGGCACGGTTGTCTCGGTCGCGTCAGTGGCTGGCCGCCAGCTCGCCGCTGAGCTTGCCGTGCAGCTGGGCGCTGGGGTCGTTCAGTCCGGTGATCTCGACGCTCTTGCCGCGCTGGGCGTACTTTGTCTCGATCGCGTCCAGAGCCGCGACGGAGGAGGCGTCCCAGACGTGCGCCGCGGAGAGGTCGATCACGACCTTCTTCGGGTCGCCGGTGTAGTCGAACTGGCCGACGAGGTCGTTGGAGGAGGCGAAGAACAGCTCGCCAGTGACCCGGTAGACCACCGTGCTGCCGTCCGGGTCGACCACGGCTGTGACCTCGGCGAGGTGCGCGACACGCTTGGCGAAGATCACCATCGCGGTGATGGAGCCGACGACGACGCCGACGGCGAGGTTGTGGGTGGCCACGACGCAGGCGACGGTGATCACCATGACGGCGATCTCACCGGCGGGCATGCGCCGAAGCGTCTTGGGGGCGATGGAGTGGAAGTCGAAGGTTGCGAACGACACCATGATCATGACGGCGACGAGGGCGGCCATGGGGATGTCGGAGACGACCGGCCCGAAGGCGATGCACAGCACCATCAGGAACGCGCCGGCCAGGAACGTCGAGACGCGGGTGCGGGCGCCGGAGACCTTCACGTTGATCATGGTCTGGCCGATCATGGCGCAGCCGCCCATGCCGCCGAAGAAGCCGGTGACGATGTTGGCGACGCCCTGGCCGATGGACTCGCGGGTCTTGTTGGAGTGGGTGTCGGTGATGTCGTCGACGAGCTTGGCGGTCATCAGCGATTCCATCAGGCCGACCAGCGCCATCGCGAACGCGTACGGAGCGATCGTCGTCAGCGTGTCGAGCGTGAACGGCACGTCGGGCAGACCCGGCACGGGCAGGGAGGACGGCAGCGCGCCCTTGTCGCCTACGGTCGGCACCGCGATGGCGGCGCCGACGGTGATCACGGTCAGGATGACGATGGAGACCAGAGGCGCCGGGATCACGGTGGTGACCTTCGGGAAGAACACCATCAGCGCCAGCCCGCCGATGATCAGCGGATACACCGCCCACGGCACGTCGGTCATCTCGGGGACCTGGGCCATGAAGATCAGGATGGCGAGGGCGTTGACGAAGCCGACCATCACGCTGCGGGGGATGAACCGCATCAGCTTCGCCACCCCGAGCGCGCCCAGGATGACCTGGAAGACGCCGGCGAGGATGACGGCGGCGATCAGGTAGCCCAGGCCGTGCTCCCGGTTGAGCGGGGCGATGACCAGAGCGATCGCGCCGGTCGCGGCGGAGATCATCGCGCGGCGTCCGCCGACGATCGAGATGACCACGGCCATGGTGAAGGAGGCGAACAGACCGACCGCCGGGTCGACCCCGGCGATGATCGAGAAGGAGATCGCCTCGGGGATCAGGGCCAGGGCGACGACCAGGCCCGCGAGGACCTCGGTGCGCCAGACCTTGGGGTTGTTCAGCCAGTCGGGCTTCAGGCCGCGCAGGCGCGCGGCCGGGGATGCGGTGACAGCGGAAGAGGGCAAGGAAACAGGTACCTGTCGTGCTCGGGCACGCCTCACGGGGCAGGCCGGGGCGTGCGGGAGGAGGCGGAGGGGCCGGGTCGGCACCCCGCGGACGGCCCCGTCAGCGCGGAACCGGAGGAGAGCAGGTCCGGACGCAAACCGGCAGACGCGAGGGCGCCGGAGTTCACATCCGGAGGCGAAGCATCACGGCGGGCAGACGGCGGCGCCGGGCGTCATGGGCTCGCGCACGCTTCTCTCCCGCAAGATTAGGATCTTCACCGGGGGCGTCGTCGGCCCCGACAAGGCAACGGCGGGGCCGCGGAACGCTGCCCTCACACCCAACAACTCTACCCTAACGTTAGAGTAGGGTTCGGCGGGTTCCGGCAGGGGTGGCTGCCATGACCGAAGGCGAAGGGCCAGGAGCGCGGACGTGGACGGCAAGCACATGCAGATCGGCGAGGTAGCCGCGCGCACCGAGCTGTCCCTGCGCACCATCCGGCACTACGAGGAGACCGGCCTGGTCACCCCCTCTGCCCGCTCCCAGGGCGGCTTCCGCCTCTACACCGAGATGGACGTTGCCCGGCTCATGGTCATCCGCCGCATGAAGCCCCTCGGCTTCACTCTGGACCAGATGCGTGACCTGCTCGACGCCACCGACCGCCTCGACGACGGCCCCGGCCTCGACGCCACCGAGCGCGAAGCACTCCTGGAGCGCGTACGCGCGTACGAGCAGGCCGCGGCCGAGCAGGTGGACAAGCTCCGCACTCAGCTCTCCCGCGCGGAGGACTTCGCCGCCACGCTGCGCGCTCGGCTGCCCGAGCACGAACCGCGCAGTCACTGACCGCAGTGGGCGGCCCGCCTGTGCCCCCACCGGCAGGCCCGGCCTCCCGCAGGACGAGAATCGGACAGCGTCGGCGGGCAGCGTTCAGCTCAGTCGGCAGCGAGGATGCGGCAGATGTCGCCTTCGGTGCAGGTCTCGGGGGCGATCGTGGAGGCGGTGCGGGTCAGCTCGCGGAGCATGGCGCGGGTTGTCTCCAGTTCGGCGATGCGACGCTCGACATCGGCGAGGTGTCGGCCGAGCAGGGTGGTGACGTGTGTGCAGGGCGGCTGGCCGCCGTCGCGGATCGCGAGGACGTCGCGGATTTCGGCGAGGCTGAGACCGGCGGCCTGGGCGGAGCGGATGAAGTCGACCCGGGCCGTGGTGTGGGCCGGGTAGTCGCGGTAGCCGCCCGGGGTGCGGGGCGGGTCCGTCAGCAGCCCGGCCTGCTCGTAGAAGCGCAGGGTCTTGGTGGTGGTGCCGGTGGCGGTGGCGAGGGCTCCGATGCGCATACCTCCACGCTAGCCCTTGACCTTCCAGTGCAGTGGAAGGTCTAGCGTGCGGCGTGTGACCTGGAGGTGGCGCTGATGCGCGTGGAGATGCTGATCGTTCCGGACTGCCCGAACGGCCCGGTGCTCAAGGAGCGGCTGGAGCTCGCCCTGGCGGGCCGCACCGATGTGGAGCTCGCCGAGCGCGTGGTCGCCGACCAGGCGGAGGCCGAACGCCGGGGCATGCACGGCTCGCCGACGCTGCTGGTCGACGGCCGTGACCCGTTCGCCGAGCCGGGCACTGCGGCCACCATCTCCTGCCGGCTCTACGCCGGTGCCGACGGCCGGATCGGCGGAGCACCCTCCGTCGAGGAGCTGCGGCGGGTGCTCGGCACTCCCGCCACTGGCGGTGCGGACCGGGCGGCCGGACGGGCCGGGCAGGGCCGTCTCGCCCCGCCCGAGGGTGGTCTGCGAGCGGTGCAGCAGGCGGTCCTGCGGTCCTTCGCCACCACCGGCGCCCCACCCGCGGCGGCCGAGATGGAGTCGGCGGCCGTGCCCTTCGGCGTGCCGGCTGCCGAGGTCCTCGCCGAGCTTGCCTCCGAGGACTTCCTGACGCTGGACGACGCCGGGCATATCCAGGCCGCCTACCCGTTCTCCGCCGTCCCCACCGAGCACGCCGTGCAGATCGCAGACGGGCCGACGGTGTGGTCGATGTGCGCGATCGACGCGCTCGGAATCCCCGTCATGCTCGACACCGACGCCCTCATCACCTCCACCGACCCGGTCACTGGCGAGCCCGTCCGTGTGGAGTTCACCAACGGGAAGACCACCTGGCAGCCGGCGACCGCGGTGGTCTACTACGGCGCCCGCCCCGGCACCGGCCCGGCCGCCGCCGTGTGCTGCGGCTACCTGCGCTTCTTCACCACCCGCGCCACCGCTGAGCAGTGGAGCTGCCAGCAGGCCGACCTCAGCGGCGCCGTCCTGGACCAGGCCGAGGCCGAACGCCTCGGCGCGGACATCTTCGGCCCGCTCATGAGCGCACCGGCCCGGTAGGAGCGCCGCCATGGGCCCAGGCCAGTGCCGCCACCCGAGCAGTCTGGTCGCGAGCTCGGAGGGCTTGGGGCCGTGGCTGGCGCCGGCACTGGCCGTTGGTCCTCACCGCGGACCTGACCAAGGTGCTGTCGATTCTCGGGTTCTGGCTCAGCTTCCGTCGAGCCAGAACCACAACTCGTGAACAGAGCCATCCATCGCACCTTCACTCGCGCCGGGTTGACGATGCAGCTGGTCTGCCCGCACCGGATCCTCTTCGAGGCCCGACAGCACGCCCTCTCCACCTCATGCGCCTGTTCGGCCTGAGCAACGGCGCCGCCATGTGCTACGTCACCACCGCGCACTCCGACCGGACTGTGAAGCTGCCCGGTGAGGAGCGGGCGGTCAGCGGGAGGCGGCTTCGGTCTGCTCTTCCTCGGGCACCAGGCGAGGGACGAGACGTACGTAGGCGACCATGCCGAGGACCTCGACGAGGGTCTGGGTGACCACGACGAGGGAGACGACGGCGAGGGAGTCGGGCAGGGCCAGGGCCAGGGGGAGGACGACGAGGGAGTTGCGGGTCGCGCCGGTGAAGACGATCGCCCTCCCCGCGGGGGCGTCGAGGCGGCATACGGTGCCGGCCGCCCCATGGCGGGCCGGACGGTTCATCCTCACAGACCCCGTGCGGGGCCTGGCCGGCAGTCCTGCTCAGCGGGCGGCCTTGCCGTCCTCCGGCGGCGGGCCGAGGGTGGGCATGCCGAGGTCGGCCCGGGCCGGGACCGTTCGGCAGGACGTCGTGCGGCGCCGATGCCGTACGAGGAGGAAGCCGAGCCCGGCGGCCACGGCGAGCACTGTCAGGGCGGGCATCCACAGCGCGCCGATCGCGGAGGCGACGCCGACGGAGCCGAGGACGGCCAGGACCGGGCCCGCGCAGCACACCGCGCAGGCGGCGACCGCGGCCGCGCCGGCGCCGAGCGTGCCCCAAGGGCGGGACCGACGGGGAGAGGACGTGGTGGTCATGCGGCGGCTCCGAAGAGGTCGGCCAGCATCCCGGCGGCGGCCTCGGGGGCCCGCACTTCCAGCTGGAGCGCGGTCGGGGTCAGGTGCAGGGTGAAGTCGAAGAACGCGCAGCAGCCCTGTTCCGCCGCGGCGAGCGCCGCGAGCTCGCCGGCGAGCTCGGCGCCGGCCGGGAAGGACAACTTCAGGCCGTCGGGGATCTCTTCGCGGCGCTCGGCCTTGCCGGCCAGGACCCGCCACTGCTCGGTGCGCTCGTCCAGCTCGGCTCCGCCCAGCGTGCAGGCGACCGGGACCTCCCGCCACGCCTCAGCGGCCGGGGTGCGGCGGGTCGGGGACAGCTCGATCGGCACCGGTCCGGCCGCGGCCGGCGTGCCGGTCGTGGTGCAGCCGCACTCGGGACCGCACGCCCCGGCCGGGGCCGGGCCCGAGAGCTCGGCGTGGACACCGGCCAGGTGGGCGCAGAACGCGCGCAGTTCGGCGATGCGGCCGTCGGTCTCGGCGATCCGGTCGGCGACCAGCGGCAGCATCCGCGCCCGCACCGACGCGCACACCCCCTCCTCGCGGACGTCAAGGAGTTCGCGGATCTCCTCCAGGGCCAGGCCCAGGAGCTTGGCCGAGGAGATGAAGGCCAGGCGCTCCACCGCGTCCTCGCCGTACATCCGGTACCCGGACGGTGTCCGGTCGGCGGGCAGCAGCCCGGCGTCCTCGTAGAAGCGCAGCGTCGTGGCCGGGACGCCGGAGCGCTCGGCCAGCTGCGAGATGCGGTAGGTCGTCACGCCACCGACGGTAAACCTTCGACCCGACTCGAAGGTCAAGCGCTGGACCTCGCCCCGCCCCGCAGGAGGAGGGTGCGCTGCCCTTCGCCCGCCGCCGTTCAGTCGTGGCGGGCGAGCTTGAACGCGGAGGCGAGCAAGATCACGGCCAGGAGGGGGATGAGGACCAGGTCGGGGAAGACTCCGAGGAGCAGGCCGCCCAGCACGGCGCCGGCGATGGAGCCCGCGGCCATGGTGGCGGTGAAGCGGAGGTTGGTGCCGAGGACGGCGAAACTGCCGTCGCGGCTGTAGCGGGCGAACGCGACCAGCATGGTCGGCAGGGAGACCAGCAGGGAGAGGCTTCCGGCGGTCTTGATGTCCTGGCCGAACAGCAGCACGATCGTCGGGATCAGCAGCTCGCCTCCGGCCACACCCATGATCGCGGCGACCACGCCGATGCCGAACCCGGCGACGACGCCGGCGGGCACCTGGGCCCACAGCGGCAGGGCGAGCGCGTCCAAGGCGGTGGTGTGGGTGACCACCAAGGCGGCCGTCATCAGCACCATCAGCACCGCCAGCACCTTGTAGAGGGTGGAGCTGCGCATGCGCACCGCCCAGCTCGCTCCGGCCCATGCACCGAGCAGGCTGCCAGCCAGCAGGTTGACCGTGATCGGCCACCGTGCGGCTACCTCGGCTGCCGGGACCGCGGCCAGGCGGGCCGGCAGCGCGACCAGGACCACAACCAGGCTCATCGCCTTGTTCAGGATGACGGCCGAGAGCGCCGCGAATCCGAACAGGCTGATGAGCAGGGGCAGGCGGAACTCCGCCCCGCCCAGCCCGATCATTCCGCCCAGCACTCCGATGGCTCCTCCCGCGCCGAACACCAAGGGTGCCGAAAGCGTCGCGCGCAGCGGGACAGGGCTCTGATCAGTGGCATGACGGGCATCTTCGCTGGCAGCCGCCTCGCCCGCTACGGTGCGGCCATCTCTTCGGGCGAAGGCACCGCAGGTCCGCCGAGGCTTCGTCCAGACCTCCCAGCATCAGCATCGACCGCTGGGCTGCGGCGCTCGACGAAGCTGCCGTCGCGCGGGACGCCGCGACGGTGTCCCGCCCGTGCGCGTCTGCGGGCCGTCAGGCTGCGGCGGGTAGCGTCAGCAGCTTGCCCATCGCTGCGAGCACCGACGGCTCGACCCGGTAATAGACCCAGGTGCCGCGCCGCTCGGAGGTGAGCAGCCCGGCCTCCTTCAGCTTCTTCAGGTGGTGGGAGACGGTCGGCTGGGAGACGCCGACGTCGGAGATGTCGCACACGCACGCCTCCCCGCCGTCGTGCGAGGCCACGGCGGAGAACAGCCGCAGCCGCACCGGGTCACCGAGCGCCTTGAACATCCGCGCGGCCGTCTCGGCCTCGGCGGCGGTCATCGGGCGCTCGGTCAGCGGCGGGCAGCACGGCACCACACCCTGACCGTCGGCCTCGAGCAGCGGCAGCACCTTCGCATTCGACATGCGTCTATGTTGACACATGTCGAATCAGTACGGGGAGGTCCGCCACCGGCGCGCGAGGTGGGCGGCCAGGTTCCGGGCGACGCGGTCCGCGTCCCGGCCGACGCCGCGCAGCGAGTTCGACGACAGGCTGCGCTGCCATTCCAGCCCGACGTACGCCAGCCCCGGTACACCGGTGGCGAGGCCGTCACGGTGCCGGGGGTTCCCGTCGGCGTCGAGAGCGCCGTGGAGAGTGGCGAGGTAGGGCAGGTCGGGGCGGTAGCCGGTGGCGAGCACGATCGCGTCGGCCTTCTCCCGCTCCCCGTCCGGCCAGACGAGCTTGGACCCGGCCGCGCCGGTGAACAGCGGCCGCCGGTCGGGTCGGCCGGCGGCCAGGGCGGCCCGGTAGCGGCCGTCGTCGAGGACCGGCTACGCCGGCGGGCGCGCAAGGAGCCGGCCGAGAGGTGCGGCATCCAGGCCGGTGCGGGCCGTCCAGAAGTGCAGGTCGCGGCCGAGGATGCGCTGGGCCGCGAACTTCACCAGGGCGCGGGTGGCGAGCGTGACCCGTGCCGCGGCGGCGAGCTCGGCGGCGATCTGCACCGCGGAGTTCCCGGCCCCGACCACGACCACCCGGCGGCCGGTGAACGGGGCCGGGCTGCGGTAGTCGGCGGCGTGCAGCACCTGCCCGGCGTACCCTTCCAGGCCCGGCAGCGCGGGCCGGTGCGGTCGGCCGAACGTCCCGGAGGCCGCCACGACGGCCCGCCCGGACAGCCGGCCGCCGCCCTCCAGCTCCACCTCGAAAGCCTCGCCGGCGCGGCGGACCGCGGTGACGCGGCAGTTGGTGCGGATCTCGGCGTCCAGGCGGTCGGCGTAGGCGGTGAGGTAGGCGACGACCTCGTCGCGATGCGGGTAGCGGTCACGGTCGGCTCCGGGAAACGGCATCCCAGGCAGGGAGCTGTACCGGGCGGGCGAGAACAGCGTGAGGCTGTCGTAGTAGCGCGGCCACGACCCGGCCGCACGATCGGACGCCTCCAGCACCACCGGCCGCAGCCCGCGCCGCAGCAGCGCGTGGACGGTGGCGAGGCCGGACTGGCCGCCGCCGATCACCGCGACGTCGATCACGGCAACGTCGATGTGCTCCACCAGCGCACCCCCCTTGATTCAATGAACGTCTATGTTGACGTTTATCAATACAGGTGTCACGCTGGGCCGCGCAAGCCATCGACGGATGTCGAAACACGCAAGGAGTCGCCGTGAACGCGCCCGCCACCACCGAGCTGCCCGTCGTCGTGATCGGGGCCGGACCCGCCGGCCTGGCCGCCGCCGCCCACCTCATCGACCAAGGCATCGAACCCATGGTCCTCGAAGCCGGGCCCACCGCCGGCGCCGCGGTACGCGAGTGGTCGCACGTGCGCCTGTTTTCCACCTGGGGCGAGGTCGTCGACCCCGCCGCCGAAAAGCTCCTGGCCCCCACCGGCTGGACCCGCCCCGACCCGGCCACCTACCCCTCCGGCGGCGACTGGGCCGAGCTCTACCTGCAGCCGCTCGCCGACGTCCTCGGCGACCGTGTCCGCACCGGCGCCACCGTCACCGGTGTCTCACGCACCGGCCGGGACCGGATCGTGGACGCCGACCGCGAGGCCCAGCCGTTCGTCGTACACGTCGCCCACGCCGACGGCCGTGAGGAGCGCCTCTTCGCCCGCGCCGTCATCGACGCCTCCGGCACCTGGATCACACCGTCCCCGGCAGGCGGCAGCGGACTGCCCGCGCTCGGCGAGAAGGCCGCCGCGGACCGGATCACCTACCGCGTCCCGGACCTGAAGGACCCGGCCGTCCGCGCCCGGTACGCGGGCAAGCGCACCGCCGTAATCGGCTCCGGCGCCTCCGCGTTCACCGCCCTCGCCTACCTCGCCGACCTCGCCAAGGCCAACGGCGGGACCGGCACGAAGGGCGTGTGGATCCTGCGCCGCGGCATCTCCGGCTCCACCTTCGGCGGCGGAGAAGCCGACCAGCTCCCCGCCCGCGGCGCCCTGGGTCTGGCAGCCAAGGCCGCCGTCGACGAGGGCCACGCGAACGCAGTCACCGGCTTCCGCACCGAGGCGATCGAGCGGGCAGACGACGGCCGCCTGGTCCTCATCGGCGAGGACGGCCGCCGCCTTGACCCGGTCGACGAAGTGATCGTGCTGACCGGCTTCCGCCCCGACCTGTCCTTCCTCGACGAAATCCGCCTCGGCCTCGACGAGCGCCTCCAGGCCCCCGTCGCCCTCGCCCCGCTGATCGACCCCAACCAGCACTCCTGCGGCACCGTCTACCCGCACGGCCACCGTGAGCTCTCCCACCCGGAGACGGGCGTCTACCTGGTCGGGATGAAGTCCTACGGCCGCGCCCCGACCTTCCTCGCCATGACCGGCTACGAGCAGGTCCGCTCCGTCGCCGCCGCCATCGCCGGCGACATCGAAGCAGCCGATCGCGTCGAACTCACCCTCCCCGAGACCGGAGTCTGCGGCGGCGCCGGCCTCTTCGACGCCCCCGAATCCGACCAGAGCGGCGGCTGCTGCGCCCCGACGCCCCAGCTCGTCCAGCTCGGCGCCCCCGCCGCCTTGACCGACGGCGCCACGGCGGCCGAGGAGGCTCCGGCGAGCGGCTGCTGCGGCTCGTGACTGACCTCAACACCTCAGCCCGCGGGGCCGCGACCGGATCGGGGGACCGGTCGCGGCCCCGCGCCGCCCTGCCCGCACTCTGCCTGACGCAGATCGTTAGCTGGGGCATCGTCTACTACGCGTTCCCCGTCCTGAATCCCGAGATCACGCATGCGACCGACTGGCCGGCGGGCGCAACCACCGCGGCCTTCTCCCTCGCCCTCGTCGTCTCCGCCCTCGCCGGAATCCGCGTCGGCAGGATCCTGGACCGGCACGGCCCGCGCGCCGTCATGACCACCGGTGCCGCCCTCGGCACCGCCAGCCTGCTACTCGTGGCCGCCGCCCCCAACCTGCCCTTCTTCTTTGCCAGTTGGGCCCTGGCAGGACTCGCGATGGCGACCACCTTCTACCAGCCGGCCTTCGCCGCCCTCACCCGCTGGTGGGCCCCCGACCATGTCCGCGCGCTCACCATCGTCACCCTCGCCGGCGGACTCGCATCTACCGTCTTCGCACCCCTGACCGCCCTGCTCGCCGAGCACCTCTCCTGGCGGCACACCTACCTGGCCCTCGCCGGACTGCTCGCCGTCCTGACCATCCCCACGCACGCCCTGGCCCTGCGCGCACCCTGGCCACCCGCCCCACCTGCCGCACCCAAACATGCCGACGGCACCACGCCCGTCGCCAGAAGCCGCTCCTTCTGGCTCCTCGCCGCAGCATTCACTCTGTCGGCGTTCGCGATGTACGCCGTCGTCGTCTCCCTCGTCCCGCTGCTGCTCGAACGCGGCTACTCAACCGCCCAGGCCGCCTGGGTCCTCGGCATCGGCGGCGCCGGACAAACCCTGGGCCGCACCCTGTACGCCGCCCTCGCCCGACGAACGACCGCGACCAGGCGAACCACGGTCCTCATCACCCTGGGCGGCATCACCACCATCGCCTTCGCCGTGACGCCAGGCCCATACGTCCTGCTGATCGCCGTATCGGTCGCAGCCGGCATGGTCCGCGGCAACCTCACCCTGCTCCAGGCCACCGCCGTAACCGACCGCTGGGGCCACACCCACTACGGCCGTCTCTCCGGCCTCCTCGCGGCCCCGGCTACCACCGCCGCCGCACTCGCACCCTTCGCCGGCGCCTCACTCGCGCCCCTCCTCGGCGGCTATCCCCACCTCTTCGGGTTGCTGGCCACCACATCACTCCTCGCCGCGCTCATCGCCACCTGCTCAGACCCCGCCGGGGCGCACAGGGAGCCACGTTCATCGCCGAGCTGACGGAGGACCACTGCCGCTGCGAACCCGCTCCCAGATCCCTCTCCACGGTGATCTGACGAGCGGGTTCTTCGCTCCACCAGTCCGGGAATCCGCGAATCCGCGCGCTTTCGCGCGGGCGCGGTCCAAGCTGTTGCGCCAGGAATCGGGGGCCGCCGGCGTCGCTCGGCGCCTTGAGGAGATGGGGGCGCCACCACCTCCCCCGGGATCCGGTGAGGCGCTCAAGCAGTGGCTGGAACAGGCCCTCGCCCAGATCGGGGCCCGACGCCAGGCGCACCCAGGAAACCATCGCTACCTGCTGCGGATTGGCCGTACGCGTGCAGAACGGACGCGGACGGTCATCGGCTTCACCCCGCGCCCCTACCCCAAGCACCCGTGCGGCCCGGCGAGCCCGCACACCGCGTCCCGCGAGGCAGCGTCCGGGCTCGCACCGGGGTCCATGCATCCAACCCAACCGGAGATTGCTTAATTGGAATTCATGCTGTAAAGTTTATCTAGGCGGTCGGCGAGAGGCCACCGCCCTCACGGCCCGTATCCGGTACCCCCCCCCCGCCGGGTACGGGCCGCCCCCCCCGGCGCTGTAGCTCAGTTGGAAGAGCGCGGATCTTATAAGTCCTGGGTCACGGGTTCGAGTCCCGTCAGCGCTACGCAAGACGCAACGCACATCTCCTCCTGCCGCGGCCCTCACGCCCGTGGCCCGGCCTCCCCTGGAGGTGCCATGCACATCCCTCATGCAGTCACGGACTCGGCCTCCGGCCCGTGGCTGAACGAACTCCCTTCGTCCGACCACACCAAGGAACTTGAGTGGTGAAGCCGCGTCGCCCGTTGGGAGAACTCGAAGACGCGGTCATGACGCGGGTGTGGAAGTGGAACCGCCCGGTGACCGTTCGAGAAGTCCTGGAAGACCTTCAGCAGGAACGACTGATCGCCTACACCACGGTGATGACCGTTCTCGGCAACCTCCACCAGAAGGGCTTGGTGCGCCGCCAGCCGGAAGGCCGGGCCTACCGCTACGAGGCAGTCTCCACGCGCGCCGCCTACGCCGCCTCGCTGATGAACGACGCGTGGTCGCAGAGCGGCAACCCCACTGCCGCTCTCATCGCCTTCTTCGGCATGCTGAGCGAGGAACAGCACCAGGCGCTTAGAGGTCCTAACAGAAGCTGTTGATCATGTGACTGTCGGCTTGGTTGCTCGTTGGTCCGTTCGTGGCGAAGAGGAACTCCCGGCCGTGGATCGTGTCAGACGAACTGTGGTCGCTGGTCGAGCCGTTGCTACCGGTCCCGGCGCCGAAGCTGGTGGCGGGACGGCCGCGGGTGCCCGACCGGCAGGCCCTGTGCGGGATCCTGTTCGTGCTGCACACCGGGATCCAGTGGGAGTACCTGCCCCAGGAGCTCGGCTTCGGGTCCGGCATGACGTGCTGGCGGCGTCTAGCGACCTGGAACGAGGCCGGCGTGTGGGACCAGCTGCACCTGGTCCTGCTCAAGAAGCTGCGCTCGGCCAAGCAGCTCGACTGGTCGAGGGCGGTGATCGACTCCAGCCACGTCCGGGCCGCTCGACGCGGCCCAAAAGCGGACCCAGCCCGGTCGACCGTGCACGGCCGGGCAGCAAGCACCACGTCCTCGTCGACGGACGGGGAATCCCACTCGCCGTGTCGCTGACCGGCGGAAACCGCAACGACGTCACCCAGCTGATGCCTCTGCTCGCGAAGATCCCGTCCGTCGCCGGCCTGGTCGGCCGACCCAGGCGACGTCCGGACACGCTGCTGGCCGACCGGGGCTACGACCACGACAAGTACCGCCGTCTCGTCTGGGCGCAGGGCATCAAACCGGTGATCGCCCGCCGTGGCGTCCCGCACGGATCCGGCCTCGGCGTCCACCGCTGGGTCGTCGAGCGGACGATCGCCTGGCTGCACGGCTTCCGGCGTCTCCGCGTCCGCTGGGAACGACGCGACGACATCCACGAAGCCTTCCTCGGCCTCGCGACCTGCCTCATCACCCACCGCCACGTCCAACGCCTTTGTTAGGACCTATTAGCGACGCCATCCGCATCGTCCACGGGCCAGAGGCCGCCGAGACCCCGAAGGCCCGCTAGCCCCCGAAGCGGCCCCACCCACGCCCCGCATGCCCCTCCCGGAGAGCGCCATGTCCTCGTTCCGCTTCCGCCCTCGTCGCCCCGATGAGGACTACGACGCCTATGAGCAGGCGTTCATCGACGCCTGGGACTCCTTCTGTTCCCGGCGCCGGCTCAACCCCTACCCCGCCCAGTCCACCGGCGATCCCTACCTCGACGCGCGCAACGCCTCAACCGAGTACGCGGCACGCCCCCGCTGGGGCGCACTCCGCCACGCACTCGGCCGACTCGCGCGCTAGCTCCGAAAGCGGCTGACGCGATGCCGTGGCGCCTGAGCGCCGGCCGCGCGAAGTGGGCCGCCGTCCGGGGACCTGATCCCCGGGGCCCGCTGCGCCGCGATCTCGCCGAGCACATGGCCCACGAGCTCTTCACCCAGCCGTCCATCTACGAGGCCGACGCCGTGATGCCGGCCCGGTAAGTCACCGGCTGCGGCCTCATCCGCCGCACCTGTCGGCCGTCCGACCGGCGCCGCACCGCCCTCTGACCCGCTCGCCGCCCGGCTCGCCCCTGAGCCGGGCTCCCGGAAGGAGCCCCATGTCCAAGGCACGCCCACCGGCGCACGTCGTTCCCTCCCCGGTGAACCTGTCCATGCACCTGGCCGAGCACGGGCTGCCCGGCTACCGGTCGAAGACCTCGATCATGCTGCTCCGTCGTGAGCGGGCCAAGCGGAACGCGCCGCTGCCCGCCCTGCTCCCCGTCGAAGTGCGAGCGCACCACCGGCTGATGCAGCGGATCTGCGACGAGATCCACCGCCGTGGGGGCGAGACCTGGATCGAGGGCAAGTACAAGACCGCGTACCTGGAGCCCACCGACAAGCGCGACGGCCTGGTGCTCGTGCACGCCGAGGGGTGGCGTTCGTACGGCAAGGCCCCCGCCCGGATGGCCCGGCTGAGCTACCTGTGGGGCCGGGACGACGCCGGATCCGGCCCGTGGGCCGTCCGGGTGCCCGGCAGCATCACCACGGTCACCGACGCACTGGACTGGCTGACGCCCGCCCCCGTTCACAGGGCCCTCGCCAAAGGGCTGAGGGTCCGGCGCCAGGGCGACGTGTTCGCCATCGAGACCACCCGGACCCGGGACGGCCACGGTCTGGAGGACCTCCCGGAATCGCACGTCTGGCGGCCGGCGACCCGCTACCTCGTCCACCGGCCCGAGGACGACCGCCGCCACCGACCGCTGTGCCTGCCCTGGCCCGTCCAGTTCGTGCGGCAGACCGCATACGAGATGGGCCGCACCAACACCCGCGGCAACGCCGACTGACCCCCACCCCTCGCCCCGTCGCCCGGCCAGGGCGACGGCCGGGCAGGAAGGAAGCCACCGATGTACACGCCCTTCGGTCCACCCATCGACCTCAGCAGCCTGGCGAACTTTGCCCAGGTGGACGCCCGCCCCCGCCGCACCGTCTTCTGTGGCCGCGTCTCCACCAAGGACAACCAGAACCCCTCTTCGTCCATCCCCCGGCAGGTCGCCCTGGCCGCCCAGCGCCTGGAGGAGGGCGAGGAGTTCGGCGCGTACTTCTGGGACGTCGAGTCCGGGATGCTCCCGCCGGAGGCCCGCGGCCTCGGCCCCAAGGAGATGTACGACGCGCTGCAGGTTCCAACCCCCCGGGACGGCGGCCTCCAGGACCTCCTCGACCGGGCCGAGATGATGGGGATCACCCACGTCCTGGCCGAACGCGCCGACCGGATCGCACGCGCCATGCTGACCAGCCTCACCGTGGAACACGAGCTCCAGAAGACCGGCGTGGAGGTGATCTACGCCAACGAGCCGACGGGCGGCACCAAGTCCGGCCAGCTGCGCTCCCGCCGCTACAGCCAGGTCGAAGCGGAGGTGTACCGCACCGTCCTGCTGGAGATGTCCATGGGCGGCCAGATCCAGCACGCCATCAACGGCTGGAACCACGGCTACCCGCCGTACCCCTACACGACGGCCATCGACGAGAACGCCCCGGCCTCAGCCCGGAACCGGTTCGGCGAGGCGCGGCCGAAGAGGAAGCTGATCCCGCACCCGGACAGTCGACGCTTCACCGCCGCTGCGGAGCTGCACCGGCTGCGGCGCGAGGAGCACCTCAAGGCAGCGGACATCATCGCGGTCCTGTCCGCCGAGCCGGACCGGTACCCGGGCAAGTGGACGCACAACCTCGTCGAGGGGCTGATCGCGAACCCGAAACTGGCCGGGTACCAGGTGTACAACCGCAAGGCATCCCGTACGGGGCGAGCGGGCTACTCCCGGTGGAACCCGATCAGCGAGTGGGTGTGGTCGCCGCGGCCCGTGCACGACGCCGTCGTCAGTCTGGATGAGTGGAAGCAGGCCCAGGAAGTCACCGCCGGCCTCCGCGGCGGTGCGGAGGGCGGCCCGCTGACGCGGATCCGTGCCGAGGCCGGCCGTCTCGGGCTCACGGTCACCTTGGTCGAGGAGCACGGGAGTCACTCGACCTACCGGGTCGGGTCGCAGCGGATCGTGCTGCCGACCCCGATTCCGGAAGCCCTGGTGCAGCAGATCATCGAGGACCTGAGGAGCTCAGTATGAGCGAGGAGATCATCGAGTGCCGGGCCGTCAGGCGTGGGCGGGGCTGGGCGGTCCACGCTGCCGAGTACGGCGTGTACGGGCATGGCAGCACGTTGAAGCGGGCCTGCGCGAGCGTCGAGCAGGGGCTCGCCCTCATCGGGATCACCACCCCGGTGAGGCTCGTCGCGGTCTCGCCGGAGCTGGAGGAGCTGCGCGCGGCGGACGCGGCCCGCACCGCTGCACTCGTGGAGGCGGTGAAGGCGCTGTCCCTGCGGCGGGCGACGATGGGCGACATCGCCATCGCCACCGACACGCCACGACGCCAGGTCAAGACGATCCTCGCCTCACTCAAGGACATGGCGCCGGCAGACTCCACGGACGCCGGTTCCCCCGAGCCGGAACCGGGGCCGACCGACGGCGAGTGCACCTGCGTCGTCAACTGCGCCGAGGACCCCACCTCGGGCTGTTCCCGCGGGAAGACCCTCCCAGAGATTGCTTAATTGGATTTACTAGAGTAGTCTGTGTGTCATGAGCTCGACAGAGCCTCAACTACCCGTCCATCGCGGAGGATTACTCTTGCCCACGTCGATCGACACCGCCGTCCACTTTCACCCCCAGGGCACTCCGGGAACCCTGTGCAACAAGCACAACCGTCAGCTCCTCGCGGTCAACACGTGCCAGGTCGCCCGGCTCCAGGGCTACGACGACACCATCAGCACCGAGGAGATCGAGGCGTGCTTCCGTGTGGTGAAGGGCGAGCGGTACCGCTACAGGCCGCAGCCCGCCACCTACGAGGCGGTGCGGTCCGGCCTCAAGGCCCCGCTGACCGTGGCGGACCGCGCCGACGACATCAAGGACCGCGTCTTCACCGCGGTCGACCAGGGGCACCCGGTCCTCGTCTCGGATGAGGACGGAAACGAGTTCTACCTCATCGCGATCCCCGCCACTCCCTGACGGCTACGACTCCCTGCCCCCTCCGCCATGGGGAGGCTGCGCACCGGCGCAGCCTCCCCATGGCCGTTCCACCCAACCGGACCATCTGCACCCCAGGAGCAGCACCATCTCCGGAAAGCCCCCCGGCACCCCGCCTGGACGTCCTCCCGTACCGCCCTGTGCCGTGTAGGCCTTATCCGGCCAAGATCGGCGCGTGGGACCTGATGCAGGGCGGACAGCCTGTCGAGCGGATCAGGTGCTTTGGCATGATCCCTATCGCAGCCTCAGCCTCGCCCACATCAACGGAGTTTTACCCATGAAGACCGCCCCGCTGCTCGGCGCCGCCTCGGTGCTCTTGGCCCTCGTCCTGACCGGATGCGGCCAGAACGACGCCCCGGAGCCCTCTGCTCCTTCCGGGTCCCGGCAGCCGGCCACGGCCGGCTCGGCCGAACTGCCGGCTGGGATAGCTTCCTTCGGTGCCGCCCAGCCGCTGGAGAGCGGCTCGTGGACAGCAACGGTCCGCTCGCTGCAGGAGATGACACCGCCCGCGAAGGACTCGGTGCCCTCCGGCTGGTCCGCGGCCCGTGTAAAGGTGGCGCTCACCAACACCGGAACGGATATCGCTCTCCTGCCCGAGACCTCGGTGACCGTCCGCGTCGGTGAGCTCGGCCTTGAGACCAAGCCGATCACCGGCCAGGGCGTTGCCGGGTTCCCCGAGCCGGACGCCGGCGCCAAGGTCAAGCCCGGAGCCACGTTCACCGCCGACTTCGGTATAGCCGTTCCACCGCGCAGTGCAGGGCAGCGGGCCACCGTCACCCTCGAGGTGACGCAGGCCGGCCTGGCCCAGGCCGACGCGGTGTTCTTCGAAGGCAAGGTTCCGGGCGCCACCACTGCCGCTTCGCCTCCGCCCGCGGCCACCGCGGCTGCAGGCGGGCGGCTCTCGCTCGGTCAGTGGTCCCCAGACGGCGTCCGTATCTCCCCGCTGCAACTCGCCGCGGACGACAACGGACGCCGCGCGGCCTCCCTCGAGCTGTCGGTGCGCAACGACAGTGACGACCCCCGCCCCGGCATGGGCATCACCGTGCGGGTCCTGGTCGGCGCCGAGCTCACCACCGCGGACACTGCGTCGGCCGGCCTCGGTTACCACGACGCGCCCATCGCACCTCATCGCACCGCCACGAGCACCGTCGACGTCTCCGTTCCCTCCCGCTCGGTCCCGGGCCCCGTGACCGTCGACGCGGAACAGCGCGGCGGGGACCGCCTCACGTTCGAGGGGGCTCTCAAGTGATCGGATCCGTCCCGGCCACGGCTCCCGGCCAACACCAAGCCGTCCAGAGAACCGGCCACGACGGGAAGACGGCTGGACCGAACAAACGCATCCAGGCATCCGCACAGGTCACCGTCACCGTCGGCTCCGCCACGTGGGCGCAGGCGTCGGGCACAAAGCCCTCCGAGGCCGCGGTCCGCACGGACATCGTCGACGTGCTCCGGCAAGCCCTGCAGCAGGACGTCGTCCTGACGAAGGCGGAGGCCCGCATCGCTGTCAAGCCCGTCACCGTGCTCGACAGCGCACCAGAGATCACCAAATCGGTGAACGCCGCCATCTTCGAGCAGATCCAGCTGTCCCCCGCTCCCGCCCACGGTCGCGCCGACGAGGCCTTGCAGCAGCAGCTGGCCGCCGGCAAGACCACCGCGGTGCGCTGCGGCCGCGGCGGACGCCTCGTGCAGGCCCTCGGCCGCGGTGGCTCCGTCGACTTTCCCCCCGCTCCCGCCATGTACGCCGACCGGCACGGGCGGCTGACACTGCAGGCCCCCCGGCTCACCCACCTGCCCCCGGACGACGCGTGGTTCCACGCCCCCACCGAAGTTGTCGCTCTGCTGCTGTTCCCACAGCTCGCCGTCCTCCTCGACGGCGCCGACGCCGACGTGATGAGCGGGCTGCGCCGACTGGTGGCCTGAGACCGACGGACGGGATCTCAGGCGCCTGCCCCGCGGTGGGCGTCGGACGCAGGACGAATACCCGCTCCGGTTCGAACCCCCTCAGGACGAAGACGAGAAGATCATCGAGCCCGGTCGCTTCTGACTCGACGCCGGAATTCGCGCTGCCCGGCGGTCACGGCGCGCGTGGTCTCAGCCAGCAAGCGGAGCGATGGTGATGACGGCTTCCGAGCCGATGATCTGCCTCGTGACGGTGTAGTCCTGGGGATCGTCGTCGCCGGGTGTGTAGGCACCGGTCAAGGAGCCGAACAGGTCCGGGTCTGCCGCGTCTGCGAGCAGCACGTTCAACGCCTGCTCCGCGGCGGCCTGGAGGACGTCCGGGGCGAGGTTCAGGCAGACATCGTGCAGGTCAGTCAGCTCGCGCACGTCGAAGCCATGCCGGAAGGTGCTGTCCGAGTAGGCCCGCGCCAGCCGCCGAAAGCCCAGTTCACCGCGCTCGAGCATCTCCATGGGCAGATCGTTGAAGGTGTCCATCACGCGCGTGCACGCCCACAGGGCCAGCGCGGCCACCTGGGCCGGGGCTCGGCCCTGTTCCTCCAGCAGGTCCTCGCGGCAGACGCCGCAGTCGTCCCGGGCCGCCCCGTACATCCGGGCAATCGCGACGCTGTCCACGTTCAGGGCGCGGCCCTGACCGTTCAGCCAGGCCGCGTCGTAGGGCGCCGGCCCCACCAGCTCGGCGGCGATATCTCGTTCGTGACGATGGTCGACAACGTTCACCGCTGGCTTGCTCCCGTCGGACAGGACACACGTGTGCCGATTCGAGTGTCCCCACCCCCGTGCGCTCCGGAACGACACCGACCGCAACCCACCGGAATGCGCGCACACGGCTTCGCCTTCGCCTTGGGTTTGAACGGGAGTCGACCGCTTGTGGTCACTTGCAGCCGCAGGGACGGATAGGACGCCGGAGCCGGCAGCCGAGACGGGGTCCCGCGCTCCTGGTCGACCTCAGCATCGCCCAGATCTGCCGCGCCCCGGGCCGCCCAGCAGATACTCCAGCAGAAGGTCGCGATGGTCTTCCTTGCGCGGGTGACCGGCAGGCAGCGAGCAGGAGCCGAGCCGGAGGCCGGGCGTTGCGCTGACCCAGGCTCCGCAGAGCTCGGGTGCGTCGTCATCCACCCAGGAGTACCGCATCGCGACGTTGTGGTGCGGTGAGTCGTGATCGCGCTCCACATCGCACGACCACGGCTCCCATGTACCGTCCTTGCCCCGGGGGATCTCAAGCTCCGGGCACAGCGGCTGCTCCGTGGCACGGCGGAAGCGCAGGGCGAACCCGGCCCCGCTGACCGCTCGGGGGAAGGGCTCCGCCCCGTAGCCCGCGCGGCGCAGCGCCTCCTCGCAGGGACGGCCGATGTGCTCGTAGTCCCAGGTGAGCCGGGCGAACCCTCCGCTGCGCCAGTCCTCGTGGGCCCAGACGCTGTGCAGAGCCCCGTGCTCCTCGCTGTCGGCGTGCTTGTCGAGCGTGGCCTCGAGGAGCTCGGCGACGAAGTCCCGCTCGCGCAGCGAGACGTATCCCGAGCGGCGGGACAGCCGGTAGTCCTCGGCGTGAAGGCTGGACCGGGACAGTGTGCGCACCCGTCCGCCGGTGAACGCGTCGACTGCCGTCACCTCGTCCGCGTCCTCGCCGGTGATCCGTACGACCGCTGCACTGCCTGCCCGGCATGACCGGTAGAGCCGCCCGGTCAGCGCGTGAGACGCCGCGTCCAGCACGTTCGCCCCCTTCTGTCCTCACGCTTTACCAACGGTCCGGCCACAGTACCGATGCCCGAGGGGCCGACCCGCCGTTCGAAGTCAGCCGTCGGCGAGCGCCGCCACGTCGGCAGAGGCCGAGACTCCGTCCGTGAACCCTCCGCCCCTCGGGGCCGCGTAGGCGCCGTGACCTCGATGTGCTGTGCCGCATCAACAGGTGCGTGTGGTATGCGCCCACTGGTAGGCTTCGCAAAGCGCACCTCGCTTGTGCGCGCCGACCCGGGCCCACCCCCGGGACACCGGTGAACTGTGCTGCCGCGCGGGGGCGAGCGACGACCGGTGCCCTCTTCTGAACCGTGCACCCTGGCCATGCTCGTGGTGGGACGAACAGCAGGTGTCAGGGCGCGACGAAGGAGAAGGATGTCCTCCGGCAACACCACCAACCAGGAGCGGATCGCCCGCGCGCTGAACCGCTCGACCGGCTGCGGGTACCAGAAGGCCCTGCAACGGGTCAGGGCCGCGGCCGCCGCCGGCCGGCTGCCCGCCAAGCTCGACCAGGCGGGCCGCGACCAGGCCGTGCGGATGCTCGCCGAGGACCACGCCCAGCCCGCCCGGGCGGCCGTGCCGGGCGAGAAGGCCGCCGGCGCCCGGCCGGAGCACCAGGTGGGCGATCTGCTCAACGTGCCGCCCGCCGACCTGATGGAGGCGCACCGGGCGATGGAGAGGCTCCGGGGCCTGCGGGACAAGGAGCGCACCGTCGCGGCCATGCGGGCGCAGCGGGACCAACGACTGAACCCGTACCTCATGCCGCAGGTCCTGGAGGGGCTGCTGGAGCGAGGTGGCGTGGGCAAGACTGTCACCGAGTTCTCCGAGCTGACTGGCCTACTCGCCGAGCAGCAGGGGGTGGGGCGGGACCCGGTAGTCGACGTGGACCCGCCCGCCTCCTCTCTGGACTGGCTGAGGCAGGCGGCCGCGCTGTTGCCGGAGCCCGGGTACGAGCCGGTGTTCGTGGACGTGGACACCCTTCCCTCCCGCGCCCCCAAGCTGACGCCGCAGGAGAAGGACGAACTGCTGCGCCGACTCGCCTCCGACGACCCGCAGTAGCCCGGCCCGGCGGTAGGGCCTGACTCGAAGACGGGTCGGCACCGCTGCGTGCCAGGCCGCAGCCCGGGGCAACACGACTTCCCACGCCACCGACTGACGGCTGACCGCGTCCCCGAAGATGGGCCGCCGCAGGTCAGCGCGATGGAAGCGACTGAGGTGGTGGCTCGTATACGAACAACGGACGCATCCGGGCCAGCCATCTCACCGAGGGTGTCGAATCCGGAGCCGGCCGTACTGCCGACGAGACACATCAGCCTCTTGACGCGCTCAAAAGGGCACCGCAGGAATAACTTGGCGGTCTTCCAGCGGTGCCCGGTGACGCGTCAGCTGAGGGCCCACGCATCGGGCAGAACCTTAGAGCATGGCGCACTGCTCACGCATCGTCATACCTCGCCCCTGCATCGGCCCTCTCGGGGCATTCCACCGTATTTCCCCGTGGCTGCCGACGTGCACTGTGTTCCTGACCCGCGGCGGTCCATCTTCGCTGTCAGAAACTGCGTTCGGTCCGCCTTCGGTCCAGGGTTACTGCCACAGCCCAACAGGTGCCGAGCGTCGAGCCGGCCCGCAGAATCTCCTCGCCCGTATGTCACACGGACGTCCTGCGGCACACCTCTATGGATGTTCGTTCCTGGCCGCGGCTTCCCGAAGGAGTTCTCCATGCGCACGTCCGAGCACACCCCGGCAGCTCCTCGGCGGCGGCGCCGGTTCGCCCGGCTGCGCCGCCTGCTGTGGCGCGCGGCCGGGGGCGGTGTAGAACGCGCCGAGATGACCACGGGGCGGGCGGTTGGCCGGGCCATGCTCTTCACCCTCCTTGCCGTCAGCCTCGTCGGCACCTTGATGACGACGATCTACTTGCCCGCCCCGTGGGGGCGCCTGCTGGTGCTGCCGGCCGCGGTGGGGGCGCTCTGCGCGGGACTGGTCGCATGCGTTCACGCCTTCGTCGCCTCGTTCGCGGTCGTCGAGGCGGCGCACCGGCGGTCTGCCGCAGCAGGCGCTGCGCTGCGGCGGTCTGCCGCGCGCCGGCGGGGTTCCCGCGCGGCGGCGGCACCGAAGTGACGGCAGGGCTGCTCCCGGCATGTTGCCGTTCCGCAAATACTCGGTGGAGCAAGTCGGAAATACCGGGTCATAACGATCTTGACGGGTTAGGGGTCCGGTGTCAGATTCGGGGTGATCACCGCTCAGATTCACGAGGGGCGGTGGTGGTTGAAGGCTGTGCTGTTGCGTGCCGAGGGGGTGTCACATGGGCATAAAAGCGTCTGAGCTGTCCGCGTCGGGGCAGGGCGCCCAGGCCCCTGCGGCCGCCCGGGCCCAGGAAGGACGTGACGGTGGCCGGTCGCGGGGTGACCGACTTCGCTCCGGCCGCGCTGCTGAGCGAACGCACAGGCGTGAATCTGTCACGGGAGGAGTTGGCCCGGTCCGCGTCGCGGTACGAGCCGTGTCTGAGTGCTGCCCATGTCAGCCTGTACGAAGTCGGGGCACGAGTGCCGCAGTTGAGCACGCTCGTTGCGCTGGCCCGGGCGCTCGGCGTGGAGGTTCGGTCGCTGCTGGTGCCGGTCGAGACCGAGGACCTGGCCCGGTTGAGGGTGGAGGCCGGCATCCGGCAGCGCGATCTTGCGCGGTCGCTCGGCCTGCCGCAGGCCCGCTGGTCAAGGATCGAACGGGGCCTCCTCCCACCAGGGCCGGCGCTCCTGCGCGAGCTGGCCGAGATTCTCGGCAGACCCCTCGACGTGGTGGCCCGCTCGTCTCTCCAGACCCGGCGCCGCGCCCTGGCGGCGCCGTCGCGGCCCAAGCTCCGCGGGACACGTGCGGCGAGAGAAATGACCATGCCGGGGCGCAGGTTGGCCGCGTACGCTCCTTAGCTCGCACGCGCCCCGCCGGCTGACCCGGGCCTGTCCGGAGAGCCGAACGGTGCACTTCCACGACCACGAATGAGGGGGATATGTCAATGGCACTGTCCAAGGTAGGCGTCTCGAAGGCCGAGAAGATCCGTACGGCGGCCGCGTTGGGTCTGGGTGCCGCCGTGCTCCTGGCCGGCTGTGGCACCGATTCCGACACCCCGGTCGCCAAGAAGACGTCTGCCGCACCCGCCACCAGCGCGTCTCCTTCCGCCGATCCGGAACAGCAGGCCAGGGAGCAGGTTCTTGCGGCCTACCGCGGTATGTGGGCGGAGCAGGTGAAGATCTACGGCAGCGGGTCGTTCAAGGGCTCGCAGCTGGAGAAGTACGCCGCCGACAAGGCCTTGGCGAAGGTGCGCGCCGCGGCCTTCTACTACCAGAACAACGACCTGGTGGTGAAGGGCAAGCCGAAGCTGGAGGACGACCCGAAGGTCACGCTCAGCCTCGGTGGCGCGTCGAAGAGCGCGGTGATCGTCGACTGCGTCGACAGCACGAACTTCGTGCCCGAGAACCGCAAGACGGGCGAGAAGTCCGAGCTCGACAGCACCAGCCGGCGCAAGGTGCAGACGTCCAAGGCCCAGTACAGCAGCGGCAGGTGGATGATCACCGACTCCACGATCGACAAGGGGTCGACATGCTGAGCCTGCGCGGCCGCGGGGTGCTCCTCGCGGCCGCCGCCGCGGCCGTTCCCCTCCACCTGGGCCTTCTCGCCGCTCCGGCCTCCGCCGAGGGCGGCGGCAAGCCCAGCGGCGGCGTCACGTGCCCCGAGCTCGTCCCCGACTGCGACATCAACGCGGGCGGGGGCGGCGGCCAGGGCAAGCCGGACAAGCCCAGACCGGGCGGCAAGCCGAGCGGGGGCGGCGGCGGGTCCGCCAAGTGCTACATCGAGTGGGACAACATCGGTGAGGTGCCCTGCCACGACGAGGACATGGGCTGGTTCAACCCGGTCGGCCAGTGCTACTGGGAGCTCCTCGAACCGCAGCCGGCCAAGGACGCTGCCGACTGGGAATGGGGCACCGCGGCGCCCGACAGCGGCGCCGAGCGGGCCAAGGGCAAGGTCTACAACGTGACCTGCCCCGGCGCGGGGCGGGAACTCATGGGCGGCAGCACCTGGTCCCTGAACCCGCCGCCCGGGTTCGGCGGCGGTCCCACCCCCGAGGAACTCGCCCAGGAAGCGATCAAGAAGATGCGCCTGCTGGGCGCCGACATCCGCACCGCACCGGGGGCCGGCAAGACCGGCCTGGTCGGCATGCCCGTGTGGATCTGGAACAACAAGACCCCGCGCACCTGGGGGCCCGTCACCGACAGCGCCTCCGCGCCCGGCATCACCGTCACCGCGACCGCCACCGTGAAGAAGATCGAATACGTGATGGGGGACGGCGGCTCCGAGGTGTGCACCACCGCAGGCACACCGTACGAGAAGCGGTTCGGCGGACGGACCAGCCCTGACTGCGGCTACCGCTACACCAAGACATCCGCCTCCCAGCCGGACAACGCCTTCACCGTCAAGGCGACCACGACCTGGGTCGTCCACTGGGCCGGCGGCGGCCAGGAAGGCGACATCACCACCACGCGGGAGGCCGAGCCCGCTCAGATCACCATCGGCGAGGCCCAGGCCGTCGCCAAGCCCTGATGCTCCCGCACCGCGAAGGAAGCCGCCCATGAGCACCACCGCCAAGCCGTCAGCACCCGACACTGCGCCCCCGGCGCCGGCTCCCCAGTCCCTGGTGCGCCAGCACGTCGTGCGCCGGCGCCGCTCCAGCTGGATAGCGCTCGGCGTGGCCGTGATCTGCATATCCGGTGCCGCAGGCGGCTGGCTGTACACGGAGACCAGCCACCGCGAGCCGGTCGTCGCCGTCGCCCGGGACGTGCCCATGGGCGCCGAGCTGAAGGCCGAAGACCTCGTCGAAGCACAGATCGCCACCGATCCGGCGCTCACCCCTGTTCCGGCCCGCGACCTGACCAAGCTGATCGGCAAGCGCACCACGGTGGGCCTGGCCCGCGGCAGCCTGCTGACCCGCGCGTCGGTGACGGACGAGCCCCTCGTCAAGGCCGGGGAGCAGCTGGTGGGTGTCTCGCTCACCCCCTCGCGGCTTCTGGCGACCCGGCTGAGCCCGGGCCAGAAGGTCAAGGTGATCCACACGCCGAAGGACTCGGCGGCCGGAGCAGACGATGACGACAAGGCGACCGGGCAGTCGATGCAGGCCACGGTGATCGAGGTGGGCCGCCCGGACAACTCCGGCGCCCGCGTGGTCGACCTCGCCGTCACCCAGCTCGACGGCACCCGGCTGGCCATCTGGGCCGCGGCCGGAGAGGTCACCTTGTCGATCGTCCCGGCGGAGGGCTGAGATGGCCGTCATCGCGTTCTGCGGCGCCAGCGGCGGGCCCGGCGCCACCACAACCGCCCTCACCGCCCTGCTGACCTGGCCGCTGCAGGGCGGCCGGCGGGTTGTGCTGGCCGAATGCGACCCGGACGGCGGGTCGGTGGCGGCCGGCTACCTCGAGTCGCGCGTCTTCGGCGACCACGGCCTGCACCACCTGCAGATCGCCGACCGCCGCGGCCACCTGGAGGAGGTGTTCTGGCAGCAGCTGCTGAACCTGTCCGAGCCGGAGACGGACGCCAACCGGCTGCTGCTGCCCGGACTGGCCAGCCCGGCCCAGGCCGCGGGCCTGCACCAGACCTGGCCCCGCCTTGCCCAGCTGTTCCGCGACCTAGAGCAGCGCGAGAGCGGATACGACATCCTCGTCGACCTCGGCCGCTCCGGCGCCGCGGGCGCCGCCAGCGCCCTGGCCCGCAGCGCCGACCTGACCGCCATCGTGGTCCGCACCACGCTGCGCGCCGTCCACGCGGCCAAGCCCAGGGTCGAGGCCCTGCGCGCGGCGCTGCAGTTGCACGGACGCGACAGCAGCCGCATCGGCCTCGTCGTGATCGGCGAAGGCCCCTACCGGGCACGCGATGTCGCCGAGCAGCTCCAGTTGCCGATCTTCGCGGAGCTGCCGTTCGACGAGAAGGCCGCCCGTGTCCTGACCCACGGCGGCGACGGCGGCCGCGGTTTCGCCGGCGCGCCGCTGATGCGTAAGGGCGCGGAGATGGCCCGCATGCTCCAGGCCCTGGCCGTGCAGGAGCACCTGCGGCTGCACGCCCCGGCCGAGCTGCGCCCGTCCACCGTCCTGCGCCGTCTGACGAAGGGAGCCGCTCATGACTCAGCGCGGTAGGCCGCTGTTCCCGGGGGCCACCTCCCCCGGGCCGGGCCAGTTTGCGTCCCTCTCGCCTTCCGGCACGCCGGCCGACGTTCCCGTCGCAGCGGACGGCGGAACGGCCGCGCCGGCCGAGCACACCCCGGCGGTGCTGCCCGGCGCGCCCAGGGCCGCCGGCCGCGCGGCGCTGTGGGACTGGGCCACGGTGCGGTCCCTGCGGGACGAGCTCAGCGCGCGGATCGCGCCGGAGTACCAGACGTACAAGGAGTCGGCCGGCACGGAGATGTCGGCCGAGGAGGCCGAGCAGCGCGGCTGGGAGATCATCCAGGACCTCGTGGCGCGCTGGGCCGCCGACTTCTCCGCGGCTCGGCAGATCTCGCCGACGTCCGCGGACGAGACGAGCCTGGCCCAGGCCGTCTTCGACCTGCAGTTCGCCCACGGTCGGCTCCAGCCCTATCTGGACGACGACGCGGTGGAGAACATCCTGATCAACGGCTGCGATGACGTGTGGGTGGACTACGCGGACCAGCCCAACCGCAAGGTCGCTCCGATCGCCGAGTCCGACGAGGAGCTCGTCGAGCTGCTGCAGATGCTTGCACGGCGCCACGGAGCCGGTGAGCGCAGCCTGTCCAAGGCCTCGCCCACGCTGGCCCTGCGCCTGTCGGACACTTCGCGTCTGCAGGCGCTGACTGAGGTCACGCCGCGGCCCTACGTCGTCATCCGCAAGCAGCGGGTGCGCGACGCCAGCCTGGAGAAGCTGGTGGAACTCGGCACCATCGACGCGAGCCTGATGCACTTCCTCAAGGCCGCGATGGCCGCCCGCAAGAACATCATGATCAGCGGGACGCAGGGCGTCGGCAAGACGACCATGCTCATCGCGCTCGCCCGCGAGATCGACCCCCAGGAGCGGGTCGGCACCCTGGAGACCGAGTACGAGCTGTTCCTGCACGAGATCGGCCACCTTCAGCAGGTCGTGCCGATGGAGGCCCGCGAGGGCAACGGGGAACGGGTCGACGGGCGGGACGCCGGCGAGATCGAGCTGGCCGACCTGATCGCGCCGTCGCTGCGCATGATGCTGCGCCGCATGATCGTCGGCGAGGTCCGCTCGAGGGAGATCGTGCCGATGCTGCAGGCCATGAGTGCCGGCGAGGGCGGCTCGATGTGCACCATCCACGTCAAGCGGGCCGACGCGGTCTTCGCCCGGATCGCCCAGCTGTGCATCCAGCACGGCGGCGGCATGACGCAGGAACTCGCCTACCTCACCGCCGCCATGGCACTGGACTTCGTCGTGCACATCCACATGGACGACCGCACCGAGCACGGCGGCACGAAGGAACGGTTCGTCCACCAGGTGCTGGAAGTCACCGGCGAGTTCAGCGAACTGACCGGCGCGCCGTCCTTCAACCGGATCTACAGCCCCGGCCCCGACGGGCGCGCGGTGCCCACCGGCATCCAGCCCGCCTGCCTCGACGACCTGCTCCAGGCGGGATTCCACCCGGAGTGGCTGTCCACGTACCAGAACATCGGGGCCTGGACGGCCCGCCCGAACGGCAAGGTGGCCTGAGATGGGGATGCTGATTGCCGGATTCGCCGCCGCCGGTGCGGTGGCCGGCCTGCTGCTGGTCGTCGCCGGGGTGCGCGGCACTCGCGCCCCGGCTGCCGCCCGCCCGGTGAAGGTCCGCACCGCCCGTCCGCCCCGGGCCCGCCGCGTCCTGCGCCTGCAGCTCGCCGGCGCCGCCGGCGGAGCCATGCTCACCTGGACGGTCACCGGCTGGCTGCCCTCGGCGCTGCTCACGGCTCTGGCGGTGTTCTTCCTGCCGTGGCTGCTGAACCCCAACCGGACCGCGACCGAGCAGATCGAGCGCCTCGAAGCGCTCGCCCAGTGGACCCAGCGCCTGTCCGACCTGGTCATGACCGGTACCGGCATCGAGGACGCGATCGCCACCTCGGTACGCACCGCGCCCAAGGCGATCGAGCGGGAGGTCGCCGACCTTGCCGTGCGGCTGCACTCGCGCATGGAGCCGCGCGAGGCCCTGACCGCGTTCGCCCGGGCCCTGGGCGACCCGCGGGCCGACCTGGTCGCCGCGGCCCTGCTGCTGCGCATCCGCGACCGCGGCCCGGGCCTGGCCGATGTCCTGTCCGACATGGCGGCCCGGACCAAGGACATCGTCCGCCGCCGCCGTGACACCGAGGCCCACCGGGCCAAGCACCGCACCACGGTCCGCTGGATCTGCGCCATCACCGTCGTGGTCGTCATCGCCTCCTCCTTCAACAAGGAGCAGGTCGCCCCCTACGGAACCCCCCTGGGGATGATCGTCATGCTGCTGCTGGTCGCCGCCGTCATCGCCCTGTTCTGGTGGATGAACCGGCTCGGAGCCACGGTCACCCTGCCGGGCTTCATGGGCAGCGCCGTCCCCGCCACACCCGCGGCCGCGCCGGCCGTGCAGCCGGAGGGAGCCAAGTGACCCCGCTCGCCCTGTCATTGCTCATCGGTGCTGGTATGGGCGCCGGCCTGTTCCTGCTCGTGCGCGAGCTCTTCCCGTCCGGGCCCGCTCTCGGCCCCGCCCTGGAACGCCTGCACGGCACCCCGGCCCCCCGCTCCCGCAAGAGCGACCAGGACGAGGCGCCCTTCCTCACCCGCACGGGCGAGGCGGTGGCCGAGCGCGTACGCCACTGGCCCGGCATCACCATCCCGGTCAAGAACCTGAACCTGGTGGGCGAATCAGTCGGTGAACTGTTCGGCGCGAAGCTGCTCCACCTCACCGTGGGCCTGCTGCTGCCGTCCCTGTTCACCCTGATCGTCGCGATGGCCGGCATCCAGTTCCCCATCGCCCTGTCCGGCCTGGTCGGGCTGCTGACCGGCGCGGCGATGTGGTTCCTGCCCGACCGGCAGCTCGCCCGGCGCGCCGCGCGCGCCCGCGCCGAGGCCACCCAGGCGATCATGGCGTACGCCGAACTCGCCGCGATGGAACGGATCTCCAGCGCCGGCGCGCAGGACACCCTGGAGCGGCCCGCGGAGGTCGGCAGCGGCTGGGTCTTCCAGCGCATCCAGGCCGCCTTGCTGCGCGCACGCCTCGACCGTGCGCCCGCCTGGGAGGCGATGCGTCAGATCGCCGACGAGCTCGACCTGCCGGCCGCCGACGACATCGCCGACATCGTCTCCAGCGCCGGCACCGACGGCGCCGCCATCTACGCCACCCTGCGCAGCCGCGCCGAGAGCCTGGCTGCCGAGCAGGCCGCCGACGACCAGGCCCGCGCCAACGCCGCATCCGAAAGTCTCGTAGTGCCCGTCAGCTTGCTGTCCATGGTGCTGCTGGTGTTCTTCGGATTCCCGGCCTTCGCCCGCATCTTCGCCATCTGATCCACGCAAGGAAGGCAGCATCATGACCGGAAACCTGAACCTGCGGATAGCAGTCCACGCCCACGCCGCCGTGCTCCACCTCACCGAGCGACTCGGCCGGCACCTGGACGAGCTGCGCGAGGAAAACGACCGCGGCAACAACGACGTCTCGATGATCATGTGGATCGTCGCCGTGGTCGTCTTCGCCGGCGCCGCCATCGCCGCGTTCAAGATCCTCGGCCAGGGCAAGCTCGACGGCATGACGGGTCTGTGACCTGTGATCCGGTGCCCCAGCTGGCTCCGCCGCCAGGCGAGACGGCTGCGTCAGGACGACGGTGACGCATCGCTGGAGATGCTCATCTGCTTTCCCGCGGTCCTGATGCTGCTGTTCCTGGTGGTGGACGCCTGCAACATCTACTACGCCAAGACCGCAGCGACCACCGCCGCCCGCGAGGCGGTGGCTGGCGCCCGCGGCTACGGCAGCACCACCGGCGAGGGCGTCAGGCGGGCCGATGCGGTCTTCGACCGCGTCGGAGACACCCTCCTCGCCCCCAGCGTGAGCGCGCACAGCAGCGCCGACCGCATCGAATTCACCGTGACCGGCAAGGCCCAGTCCGTGCTCGGTCTGAACATCACCGTGACCGAGCACGCGGCGGGCCCGGTGGAGAGGTGGTCCAACCCGTGATGGCGCCGTGGCGCCGGGACCTGGCCGACGACTCGGGCCGTATCGCGCTCGAGTTCGTTCTCTGGGTCCCGGCCGTGCTTGTGTTCTTCGCCCTGGCCATGACCGCCGGGCGCATCATCACCGCGGACAACGCGGTCGACGCCGCGGCCGCCGACGCCGCCCGCGAGGCCTCCCTCGCCCGCACCGCCGGCCAGGCCCACCCACGCGCCGTGGCAGCGGCCCGGGCGGCGTTCGCCGAACGCAAGCTCCACTGCTCGAGCACGTCCGTGACCGTGGACACCTCCGGCTTCTCCGCCCCGCTCGGCGCGTACGGAGCGGTCACCGCACGCGTACGGTGCACCGTCCAACTCGCCGACCTCGGCAGCGGGTTCGGCTCCAAGACCGTCGAGTCGTCCTTCACCTCCGTGATCGACAGGTACCGCCAGCGATGAGACTCCCGATGCGCCTTCACCCGCTCCGCGCCCAGCTGCGCGCCGATGACGGCTCCCTGTCGCTGTGGTGGATCCTCATGGTGATCCCCCTGCTGATCATGCTCGGGATCACCTATGACCTGGGCGGCAAACTCCGCGACATCGAGCACGCCGACGCGCTCGCCGCCGAAGCCGCCCGGGCCGGCGCGCAGGCCATCGACGAGAGCCAGGCCGTTCCCGGCGACGCCGTCGTCCTCGACCCGGGCAAGGCCGCAGCCGAGGCCCGCCGCTACCTGTCCGCCGCCGGCGTGGACGGCACCGTCACCGTCGCCGGCAACGGCACCACCATCACCGTCGACGTCACCACCCAACGCCCCACCGTCTTCCTGCAGATCCTCGGCCAGCCCTCGCTGGACGTCGAAGGCCACGCCTCGGCCGAGCTGCTCCACGGCGTCGGCGCCCCTGAGGAGTGAGGCCTGCCATGACACCCCGCCGCTCCGGCAGCCTCGCCGCGAACCTCGCGCGCGGCCTGGCCAGCCTCCTGGCCCTGCTCGCCCTGCTGGCCGGGCTGCCCGCCCTGCTGTGGTTCCTCACCGGCGTGCTGCTCCCGCACGGGGTCTCCCTGGACGAGATCACCGCCCTGATGACGTCCCGCAACCTCGGTGCGCCGTTCTTCGCCGTGGTGATGGCCGGCGGGTGGGCCGGCTGGGCCGTCTTCGCCGTGTGCACCCTGCTGGAGATCCCCGCGCAGCTGCGCGGCCGGCCGAGCCTGTCCATGCCGTCGCTGGGCGTTCAGCGGCTGGCCGCCACCCTGGTCGGCGGCGTCCTGCTCCTGCTGCCGGCCCAGGCCGCCATGGCCGCCCCGTCCCACACAGCCCCCGCACACGCTCCCTCGGTGACCGCCGCGGCGCCGCAGAGCGCGCCCGCCGGCGCCCCGCAGTCCGCCGCGTCCGCGTCCGCGTCCAGCTACACCGTCCAGCCCCGCGACAGCCTCACGAAGATCGCGCTGCAGGAACTCGGCGACGCCAACCGCTGGACGGAGATCGCACAGGCCAACGACGGGCGCACCATGGTTGACGGCACGACCTTCTCCGCCCGCGGTGTCCTGCAGCCGGGCTGGAAGCTGCTCATGCCCAAGGACTGGAAGCACACGCAGCCCCAGGACGCGCAGCACACCGAGGACGCCGGGCACCGCGAGCACACCGTACGTTCCGGCGAGACCCTCTCCCAGATCGCCGAGGACGAACTCGGCAACGCCGCGGACTACATGGACATCGCCCGCCTCAACCAGGGCAAGAAGCAGGCCGACGGCCGCACCTTCACCGACCCGGACAACATCCACCCCGGATGGCAGCTGGCCCTGCCCCACACCGGCTCCCCCGCCCCGGACAAGCCCGCCGAGGAACACGAAGCCGGCGACCACGACTCCCCCGCCGAGCAGGACAACAGCGCGAAGGACCCGTCCGACACGGCCCCGCCCGAGCAGCCCGCCGCCCCCGACCGCGACGCGGCCGGCTCCGACACCAACCGGGACACCATGCCCTCCACCCCCGCCCCCGAGCAGACCGCGCCCGAGCAGGCCTCGCCGGCTCCCGCCGACGACGACACCCCGGACGCCGAGCCCGCGGGCGAGGACGCCGGGCCGAGCGTCGGCGTCACGGCAGCCGCCGTCACCAGCCTGTTCGCCGCCACCGTCCTGGCCGTGCTCGGCGCACGCCGCGCCCACCAGCAGCGCCGCCGGCGCCACAAGCGGCGTATCCCCATGCCCGAGGCGAACACCCCCAGCGCCGAACTCGAGCAGGAGATGCGCGCCAACTCCTCCGCCGACGGCCTCGACCTCCTCCACCAGGCCCTGCGCACCCTGGCCGCCAACTGCGCCCGCAGCGGGCGGCCCCTGCCCGAGATCGAGGCCGCCCGCCTCGATGCGCGCGGCCTCGAACTGCACCTGTCCGCGCCCGCCCCGGCGATCGCTCCCTTCACCGAGAGCGAGTCCGACCCCGCCGTGTGGTGGTGCCCTGCCCGCGGCACCTCCCTGCTCGGCCCCGACGAGGGCCGCGACATCACCGCCCCCTACCCGGCCCTGGTCAGCATCGGCGAAACCCCCGCCGGCGACCCCGTCCTGGTCAACCTCGAAACCATCGGCCTGCTCCAACTCCACGGCAGCACCGAAGACGTGACCTCGGTCATGCTCGGGATGGCGGTCGAACTCGCCTCCTCCGCACTCACCGACGACACGGCCCTGCTGCTGTCCGGGCTCGGGGCCGAACTTGAGGCCGTCTTCCCCGCCCGCATCCAGCACCACGCTCAGCTCGCCGCCGCGCTGGACGAACTGCGCGCGCACGACGCCCTCCAGCGAGGCGCCCTGGACGCGGCCGGCGCGGACAGCCTGCTGGCCGCCCGTCTGTCCGCCGACGGCGGCGACACCTGGATCCCCCGGGTCCTCATGTGCCCGACCGCCCCCAGCGGGCAGCACGCCGAGACGCTGTCCGACCTGCTCTCCTCACGCCCTCGCACCGCCCTGGCCGTGATCACCTCCGCCGAGGAAGCCCTCCAGCTGCCCGGCGCCTGGCTGGTCCCCGCCGCCCCCGGCGCCGAGGTCCAGCTGCCAGGCCTCGACCTGACCGTCACCCTGCAGCGCCTGGAACCCCACGCCTACGGCCCTCTCCTGGATCTGCTGGGGACGGCCAACCGCACCGACGACGTCCCTGCCCCGGCATGGACCGAGGCCGACGACACCCCCGCGGCCGAGACAGCCGATGGCGTGGTGCAGGCCTCCGGCCATCCGTCCCGCGCGGTGCCGGTCCACGTCTCTTCCACCACCGCAGGCGACTTCGCCACGGCGCTGCCCGACTTCAGCGCCCTCGCTCCGGCCGAACCCGGCGAGGCGGACACGGCCACCGACAGCGGCCTATCGCCCGAGGCCCCCGGCGACAGCGCCCTCGCACCGGACGCGACCACGCACCCGGAAGAGGAGTCGGGGTACGACGGCTTCGAGCCCGAGTGGGAACCCCCCTCCCTCGAAGACCTCGGGGAAGAAGAGGGCTCCGAGGACCTCTGGCAGGCGGACGAGGACAGCGCCCTGAACCCCGCCGTCAGCAGCGCGGCCGCTCCTACGTCGGAAGACCTGGACGAGCAGGTGAGGCCCTCTGCCCCGGACGGCGAAGCCCCCCTCGACTTCGACGAGGTGATCGCAGAAGTCCTCGACGAGCAGACCACCGCCTTTGACACCGACATGCCGGACCAGCTCGACGAGACCAGCGATGGCGCGGCCGGCCCCGCCCACCCCGAAGACCCGCCGGCCGACGAGGCGCCGCGGCAGAACCCGTTGCCCGAAGCTGCAGCCGTGCAGGCTTCCAAGCCGACCCTGGCCCGGGTCACCGCCGTCACCTCTCACATCCTCGCGGCGCTGAACACCCCGCCCGACCCGCCGGCCGCACCACAGATCCGGGTCCTGGGAACCGTCGACGTGGTCGGTGCGCTGGGTCGTGTCGAGTCCTATCGCCGCAACGGCCTCACCGAGATCGCGGCGTGGCTCGTGCTGCACCCCGGACGCAACCGGCACGAACTCGACGAGGCCATCTGGCCCGGCCAGCGGGTGAACGCCAAGACCCGCAACACCTCCATCAGCAAGCTGCGGACCTGGCTCGGACGCGACCCGCGCCTGCCCGCCGACGCCCCCGACAGCACCTACCTGCTGCCGGTGACCGACGGGGTCTACAGCTTCAACGCCGACGTCACCGCCGACTGGCACCAGTTCCAGGACCTGTACGCCAAGGGCATGCACCACCGCGGTGAGGACGCCGACACCGCGCTCGCGCACGCCCTGGCCCTCGTACGGGGCCGGCCGTTCTCCGGCATCGACCAGAGCCGCTACGCCTGGGCCGAGCACAACATCCAGGAGATGATCTCCGCCAGCGTCGACGTCGCCCACGAGCTGGCGGTGCGCCGGATGTCCGCCCGCGACTACCGCGCCGCGGCCAGCGCCGCCTCCATCGGACTCACCTGCGACATCCAGGCCGAACTGCTCTACCGCGACCTGTTCCAGATCTACAGCGAGACCGGCGACCGGGCCGGCCTCGAACGCACCGCTCATCAGCTCAACAGGATCTCGACCGAAACCGGGCTCGACAGCTCGCCCGAGACCGTGGCCCTGCTCAACGCGCTCCTGGCAGCGAACTCGGTGGTGGGGACCGCGATCGCGTAGCCGCCCGCCGGCCCGCAGGGCCATGGGTCCGTCAGCCGGAGCGGGGCGGGCGGGGCAGGCCATTCGGCCATTCGCTCGATTCCCTTGGGGAAAGAGGAGACGACGACGCGACGATCGACCAGGCGCTCACGGGGCGGGCCCCCACCGTGATGCATGTGCGCTGCCCGGACCGTCTCCCGGAGGAGCTGTACCGCCTCGCCCTCGAGCAGCTGGCCGAGCTGCCCCCGGTCGTGCAGGTACCGCCGCCCACCACAGCCCTCGCCGAGCTGAAGGGCGCCCCGCGCTACCACGGCGTCGGCACGAACGTGGACCGCCTGGGCCAGATACTGCGCCGTGCGAACGCTGACCCGCTGTGGCGCCGGCCTCCGCATCGGCATCGGCTCTACGATCAGCGTGGCCGCGACCGCATCCGCTCAGGTCCCCGAGCCCGGAGGGGCGCTGGTCGCGGCCCCCCGACCGCGCGGCGGAGTGGCTCGGCGGGCCGCCGATGGAAGCCCTGCACGGCGGCCCCCGGCAGGCGGGCGTGCTCCACGACTACGGCAGCCACACCGCAGGTCTGCTCGCTGCCGTCCCCGCCCAGGACGACCTGCTTGCCGACCGAGCCGAGCACCCTGTACGCCTCGGGGGTTGATGATCACGCGGTCGGCGGGGGCCGCGCCCGAGCCGCCCGCCTCGCCCGTGGTGACCGGCGGCGATGCCCGGTAGCCGGAGGCGGGGGCGCCGAGGAGCTGGTCCATGCCGTCGAGCGACCCGGGGACCAGGATCACGATCTCACGGGCCCAGCCCCGGCCCCATGCGTTGGACACGGCGGGCACGGCGCGGTCGGCGAGGCGGGCGTAGGAGCGCAGCACATTCTCCTGCTGGCCGGGTCCAGCGGCTGCTCGGCGGACACGCCGGCCGCCTGGCCCGCGACCGGGCGCGCGGCGCCGACCGCCGTCCGTTCGTCCCGCGCCCCCGCCCGACTCCGCGAGCGTCGGCTGCTCCTTGGCCCGGCACGCGCTGGACGGCCCCAACGTGTGCTCCGCCCTGCTCCTGGTCGTGCAGCTCGGACGGATGCTGCGTCACCGCGGGCCATCACCCCAGGCGCTGACGCTGACGCTGTCCTTCGCCGGGACCGGCCGCTGGAGCACGAGCCACCGCCTGCCCGAGCCCTCCGCGCACGAGGACGATCTGCGCGCTGCCGCCTACCGAGCCGCCCTCTGACCAGTACCGGGGGCGATTCATCGAATTGGTGTTCCCTTTGATGCGGCTTCGGGGTTACGGTCCACGTCAAGCAAGATCCCGCCAGGGGGGAAGCACCATGCACGTCACCGAACCAGCAGGCCGGGCCGGACGCCCGCCCGGAATCGTCACCGGCCCCAACGGACTCACGACCCGACAGGCGGACATCGTCACCTTCATCGAGCGCACCGTCGCCCGCCAGGGGTACCCTCCGTCGATGCGCGAGATCGGCGCGGCGGTCCACCTCAAGAGCACCTCATCCGTCGCGCACCAGCTCATGGCTCTGGAGCGCAAGGGCATCCTCTACCGCGACCCCCACCGCCCCCGCGCCTACCGCGTCCGGTCCCACCGTGACACGGGCTTCGACCAGGCGCCCACCGGCACCACCCCCGAGACGGCCGACGTCCCCTTGGTCGGCCAGATCGCCGCTGGCGCACCGATCCTCGCCGAAGAGTCCGTCGAGGACATACTGCCCCTGCCCCGCCGCCTCGTCGGCGAGGGCCAGCTGTTTGCACTGAAAGTGCGGGGAGACAGCATGATCGACGCCGCGATCTGCGACGGCGACATCGTCACGGTCCGCCGCCAGGACTCCGCCGACCACGGCGACATCGTCGCCGCGCTCCTGGACGGTGAGGCCACAGTCAAACGCCTACGCCGCGAGGGCGGCCACGTCTGGCTGATGCCGCACAACCCGGCCTACGCGCCGCTGCCGGCCGACGACGCCGCCATCCTCGGCAAAGTCGTCGCCGTGCTGCGCAGCCTCTGACCGGGGCCGCCCGGCCGACAGGCTCCCCCGGGCCGCCGGCTGCGCACGAGCCGCTCGGTGGCGGGATGGGCCTGCGGGAACGCTGGCGGGGCGGCTTGACGCCTTGTGCGCGTATACCTGGCAGGCCTGCCCCCGGGTATGGGCGGGCCGATCCCTGCCCGGACGACCCGGTGGTTGAAGAAGGCGACGGCGACACGCGCGAAGCCACTGCGGGCCTCATCCGTACATGCCGACGCACCGGCGGCTGACCGATGTTCCCGCAGGCTGATCGCCCACTCGGGGTCGGTGTCAGTGCTCCCCGCTACCGTTGATGATCCAACGGCTAGCCGCGTACTGCCGTCCGCCGTCGTCACTGGCGCCCCACGCCGCACGGTGACTTTGCCGGTCAAGGTCTCCCGGGGCCCGCGCTGGTCCCTGCCTGGTGTGAGTACTGACCGCCGACGGCAGCGTGGGGTCGTCGCGCCGAGGAGTACGTCATGCCGAAGAAACAGTCCACCGCCGCCAAGAAGGCCCGCCGTGCCGCCCACCAGGGCGCGAAGTACACATCGGCTCTGCGCCAGCACCGCACACCGCGCCCCGCGACCGTCCGGCTGACCCCGGGCGAGCGGGGCGCCCTGGAGATGTCACTCGACGGCCACACCCGCAGCGTGTACAACATGGACAGCCTGCGCAACAGCCTGTCCTGGACGGGCTGGGACGTCGCGGCCGGCCAGGACTTGCAGGACCTGTTTCCCGACGGCGGTCAGCTGCAGCTCATCCGCAGCGAGCGGGGCATGCTCGAGGACCAGGCCACGGAGCTGTGGGGCACGGTGCCCTTCCACCAGACCGCCGACGCCTACGCCCTGGCCGTCGTCGCCGCCATCCGGGGCCGCGGCGGCCGGATCGCCGACTGGGACGTGCACGTCGATGAGGACCGCCGCATCTACATCACCCTCGGCGAGGACAACGAGGACCGCGAGCCGGGCGAAGACCAGCCGCTGCGCTGGGTGGTGGGGTGGATGGACACGAGCGGCTGGTTCACCTTTCGCGAAGCAGCACCGGACGAATCTCTCGGCAGTTGCCTGAGCGATCTGGCCTGCCCTGTCATGGCACTGCCGGAGGACGTCGCCGCCGAGGTCGCCCACCTGTGGGGAGGAGCACCCGTGGGTGAGCCGCTGCCGGGTCTGGAAGAGCCCGGCCGGAACTGGCGCCCGCCCCACGGCTATGTGCAGGACCCGCCGGTGACCGGAGACGCAACGGATGTGGTCCTGGACCTGGAACGGTCGCTGTCCGCCTACCTCCAGCACCCCGCAGCCGCCGGCATCCAGAACGCGTAGCCGTACGGTCAGCCCTGACCCGGCGCGTTCCGGCCATCGAGAGCAGGACGCCGACCGCCGAGCCCAAGGCGTTCGGGATCCATGGCGCACACACACGGCCGGCGTTCACCCTGGGTGCCGGGGGATCCGGCCCGCGACGCTGCTGAACAGCGCGGAGCGGGCAGGCTCCGGACGGCAGGAGGGCAGCACGGGCCTGAACCGGCCGAACCGATCAACCGCCAGAGAAAATACGCCAATCCGACTGAAATGCCCTCCCGTACGCCCTGTGATCATTAAGCTGGAGCGAACGAGCCCCGGCCGTCACGTTCCCCCGTGCATGACGGCCGGGGCCGTTGCGTGCCGACCGCGCCAGCCTTGCCGCCGCCTTCTCGCGGGGTGGCCGACAGAACGGAACGGTGAACAGCAAAGCCCGCGCTTCCGTGCCGGGGCCGAGGCCGGGTCGAGCACGCTCCCGGCAGCACCGGACCTGGTGCCACTGACGAACTACCCTGACAGAGCTTTTCCCAGGGCGCCGGCTTTCGCGTCGCCAGCCGCCCCGCCCGGGCCCCTGCCGTCCCTCCGGAAGGAGTCCTCGTGGAACAGTCGCCTGCCGTTGCCAACACGCTCGTCGTGCAAGACGAGATGTGGGAGCTGGTCAAGAACCTCGAGCACGCCACCGCAGTCTCCGAGCCGGCCTGCCCCGGGCCGAGGACAGCAGACATGCTCATGCGCCCGCGCCGCGACCTCGGCGCTCGCCTGATCCACATCCCCTTTTCAGCGCAACGCGCCAGCGACCCGGCCTAGTCCGGCCGGTCCGACCGCCCTGCTACGGACGACGCGGGCGGCGCCGAGCCTGGAGGCCATCGGCGGCGCTGCGACTGGCACGAGCCCGCCGGGCGGGACGCCACGGCAGTTCATCTCCCGCCCTGCGGCGCCGGGGATGTGGTGGCGCCCGCCGGGCGGAGAGCACTCTGGCGCGCGCCGGCCCACGCCGTACATGATCAGCCGCATGGGTAGGAGCGCCTGGGATACCGAGAGAAGAACCACCGTATGGGTCGACGACGGCGTCGAGGGCCTGCCGCCCGGCATGGCCGGCGGACGCTATCGGTGCCGCGCCTGCGGCGAGCGGCTGATCCTCAAGGGGGCGCGCCCGAGCGCGAAGGTCCAGCCGCACTTCGCACACCGCAGCAACGACGGCTGCAGCAGACCGGAGCAGGAGGCGCTCCTGGATGCCGCCGACGAAGTTGTCATCCAGCTGCGGGAGCAGATCCACGCGCTTCCCGGTGTCACGCACTGCGTCACCGCCTCCCCAGGAGAGGACCCTGAGCACCCATCCGGTCTGCCGCCTGCCGTCCTGGCCCAGTGCGGGACCACGACGGTGGTGATCGAGGCGCCGTCGGCACTGCCAGGCCCGGAGGCGATCCGGCGCAGGATCCACGCGGTGCGGGATGAGCACGCGGGGGCCGCGCATGTGTGGTTCCTCAAACGCGACCTCGCCCAGTTCCAGCAGCTTGCCCCGCACCCCGTGTGGCTGCGGGGGCAGAAGGCACTGCACGAGCAGGTGGCGCCCAACGAGCGGCAGAAGGCCATCAACGAGGCCGGCGGCCACGTGTACTGGCTCGACGGGAAGGCAGTCCTCGTCCCCTACGGCATCCGCCGATTCCAGCACCCGGTACAGCCAGGCCAGGACTGGACGAACTGGGAGTGGCGGTCGGACCCCCGCGACGACTGGCGGATCAGCAAACCGCGCCCGGCCTTCGACGCCGACACCTGGGGCCTGGTGCCGGTCGCGTTCGTCTCGCTCACCCGTACCCGGGGCGCGTTCCGGCCCGTCGACGCCTACCAGGTGATGGACGACCTCTACGCCGCCCAGGAGCGCCGGATCAGCTGGCGCAACGAGCACGCGCGTGCGGTCTACGCCGCGCGCGCCACGCCGCCCGCAGAACCGGAAGCAGAAGTCGAGCCACAGCAGTCGCCCGCGCCCTCGCCCGTCGCGGTCGCGGATGGGGAGGCCGCCGAACTGCGCACGCCCCCAGAGCCCGAGCCGGAGCCGGAGCCCGCCTCCCTGCCGGCGACGGGGGCGGCGGAGCACCCGGCCGGCGCGATGCCGCCCGCGGGGACCGGGACGTCAGCGGGCATCGTGCCGCCTCCGCGGCCAATCGGTCCTCCGCCGCCCGTGTCGGCTCCGTCGGCACCCGTGCCCGCGCCCCGACTGTGGCAACGGCTGGTCCGGCTCGCCCGGCGCCGGTGAGCACGGGGACGGCGGCCCGTTCTGGCGGGCTGACGGCCACCCGGGAGCGCCCGGCCGTTCGGGTCCGGTCCGCAGTGCGACCAGACCTGACCCGGGCGGATGCCGTTGGGTACTGTCGGCCCAGGCAGCCAGGGAGGGCAGGCGGAGATGACACACGCCCGGTGGGGGACGGCGATCGCATCACTGCGCGCCCAGGGTGAAGCCGTACGCGAGGCACGCCGCCGTGCCGAGGAGTTCATGGACGCCCTCGCCGACGACCTCACGGACCCCGGCGAGCACCGGGATCGGCTGGCCACGGCGAAGGCCGTGTGGCAGGTGTGCGAGGCGGATTACCTCCGCTGTGCCACCGCCCTGCTGCGCGCCCATCTGTCCCGGGACCGGCCGCCGCTGCGCAGACCGGTTGCGGTCGTGTGGCCGCGTCCGTGGCGACACATGTGGAGGCAACACGCGCACGATCGCAGCGGCGGTGTGTGGCGGGCAATCCCCCGAGCATCGCTGCTCTCCCAGGCCGAGGCCGCCGGCCACGACGAGATCCTCGTGGACGTCATCGAAGCGATCAGGGATCTGCAGGCAAGTCACCACGCCCACCGCACCAGCCGCCGGTTGTACGAGCGTTACATCCCCGACCGCTCGTCCCGCTCGTCCCTCGGGTTCTCCGACGGCCGCACGGCACGAACGCTGCCGGGGTTTCCCGATCCGGGCCACTGGGTCAACCAGAACTTCGCCCGCGGTGACGGCTGGCGCATCCAGCCGGGCCGCGAGGGCACCCTGCGCACCCTGGAGGACAACGAGCGTGCCGTGCACGAGCGGGTGGAGGCGTTCGGTGCCACAGTGCTGCAGCTGCTGCAGCACCATCACGGGCCCGCGGCCCTGGAACGGTCTGCCCGTCTCAAGGGCGCGGCCCGCTGGATCGGCCGGGAGCAGCAGGCGGTGCCCCGGCTGACGCCGTGGCCGCAGAAGCTGACCGCCGTCCAGGGGGTCACCCTCGTGGTACTCGGCTGGCTGGTGCTCGTGCTCGCCGCGATCCCGTTGTCGGTCGCCTTGAAGGCCCGGGTGCTCACCGATCACCTCAAGCCGATACTGCTCAGCGCTTTCGTTCTGGCAGGGATCGGCGCCTACAGGGTCCACCGGGCCGGGCCGCGCCTGGTGCGGCTGCCCGGCCGGACGATCGCGTTGACGGGTGCTGCCGCGGGGGTGGCGGCCTACCTGGTGATGCAGCTGCAAGGGCCGGTCGCGGGCTACTTCTTCGCGGGCCCGTTCGAGCGTTACGAGCGTGAGTTCAGCGACGGTTGCCTGGCCGCCAGTCCCTACCGCCACGACGCGATCCAGTCCGAGGTCGCGGGCAGGACCCTGGTGATCCGCCCGATCAGCGGGGGTACGACGCTGCGCCTCGGCCCGGCCGAGGAGGGCGGGACACACCCGCTCCGGCCGCGTGACCACCGCACCCGCGAGGTCTTGGAACGGTACGGCTGCCAACTGCCCTGACTCCGCCGAGCCTGCCCCCGCTGAAGGCGGGTGGGCGGGGCCCGGGGGTCCTCCTCACCGAAGGGACGTCACATCGTGCTGGACTATGCCCGGTTCGTCGTCGACGACGGGCGGCATGAGCCGCAGTTCGTCATCGACGAGGACGCCTCCGCGGCTGCCGGCGAGGCCCAGCACCGGGCGCTGTGCTCGTGCGGCCGTCTGCCTCCCCACCGTCCAGGTACACCGCAGCAGGCGTGGGCGGCGTATGTCGCTCACGCGCGGCGCTGCCTCGGGCCCGCGTCCCGGGTATCGCTCGGCATGCGGGTCACCCTGCTGTTCCTGGGCTGCATGGTGCTGTGGGTGCCGGATGGACCGGCGCCGTCTCGGTCCCGAACACCCTGGACCTTGCCGGTGGGGCGGACCTGGCGGTGCGTGCGGCCGGGCTGCTGGTCGGCCTCGCATCTGCCAGCCTGCTCATGGTCGCGATGCGCCGCTTCATCGTGCCGATGCGCGCCGATGGCTGAACCAAGGACGGCCCAGAGGTAGTTGGTGCTGCCCGGCGCAGCAGTGGACCGGACCGCGCACAAGCGTGCCGGAGTACCGTGGTGGGATTTGCCCAGGAGGGACGGGATGACGGACCTGGTGCTGTACGGCGTCGCTGTACAGGAGGACGAGTTCGCTGACGAGCGCGTCATCGCCTCATCCTACGACCGCGCGGAGAACGTTGCTGGTGCTGGGCGTTGCCGGTAGCGGCAGGCGACCCACCTCCGCCTGCGCGGAGAGAACTTCTTGGGCTGGCACGCGTAGTCGTACTCCTGCGGCCCACCTCCGCTCGCGCGGAGAACGTGATGCTGACTGTACTGGGTGCACGTCAGCCTAGTGCGATCATCGCGCAGGAGGAGGTGCTCAACGCGCTGCGCGAGGCGCCGTTCTCCCGCCGGTACCTGGTCGAGCACACAGCCGGCGGATGGGTCGAGACCCAGCCGTCGTGCGGCCCCATGAGCGCGGCACCCGAGACGTGAACCGGCCGACGGACTAAGGCTTCCCGCACCGGCGAAGAGCGTGCCCCTCCACGGGCGGGGCAGTCAGCGCCGTGGGCCGGTTCTCGGCGCCGTCCCGGGGGATGACCTGCTGCGGCTGGCATGATCGCCAGTAGGTGCCGCCTGCTGCGCGCGGCCGCTCTCTACGACGGCACCGTGGCCAGCTCGGCGCCACCGGTCTCCCACGCCGCCTCGTCGGCCACGATCGGCCCGTGCTTGCGCTCCAGGTCGTTGTAGGCGCTCCGTCCCGACCCCTCCTTCTGGTATCCGGCCCACCGGGTCAGGTCCTTGCGGGTGAGCTCGACGCCCGCCTTCTGGTGCGCCAGGTATATCCGCTCGGCCCGCTGCTTCTTGCTCTCGTTCGCCGGAGCAGGTCCCAGTTCGATCGTCGGCGGCGGGGCGGCGGGATCATCCCCCTCGTCGGAGTCTTCCTCGTCTTCTGCGGGGTCTTCCTCGTCTTCGGTCTCGTCCACGTTGGCCTGGCCCCCGGCCGTGTGGCCGGCCTGCCCCGTGTCGGGCTCTCGCCGCTCAAGAGGGTCTTCGGCTTCGGCTGCTTCGGCTTCCTGCTCTGCCGGTGTGCCGTCGGCGAAGAGGTCCTCGCGCGGGTGCTCGAGCAGCGGCTCCTCCGCAGGCTCGGTGCCGGCTCGTGCGCGGTCCGTCGGCGGGCACTGCGCGCGCTCGTGCTCGGCGGCATCCTCCGGCTGTGGCGACGCCGAGGAGGATGCCGCCAGGGCAGGCGGATGGCCGGCCGGCACCTTCTTCAGCACGACCCCCGGCGTGGTGGGCACAGTAGGCGCGGACTGCGCGGCCAGGTCCTCCGGCTCCGGACGGCGCAGTTCTGCTGCCGGACGGACGGCGTATCCCAGACGGCTGCGGCGCAACGGCCGCAGCTCGTCGCGTGTGGCCTTCCTCCGCCAGCGCCAGCCGTAGGCGTCCTGCAACTCCCGGCGGTAGTCGAGCTTCTCCTGGTACAGCGCCAGGGCCACCTCGTACGAGGAGATCGTGCTCGGCCACAGCTTCCTGCTGCGCCAGATCAGCCAGGTCGACCAGGGGGCGAGAAGCCACCGGCCCAGCGAGAGCGCATAGTCCTCTCGCCCTTCCTCGCGCGCCGTCGCGACGGCGACCGCATGCCGGACCGCCTCCGTGATCGCGATGAACAGCAGCGGGATCACCGCATGCATAAAGGAAGCGAGTATGTCCGGGTAAGACGAGAACGCGTTGAATGCAACCGTTGCCACGGTCAGCAGCCAGGCGATGTGCCGCAGGAGCGGATACCGCAAGTCGACCCAGGTCAGGGCGAGATCGAGGGCGAGCATCGTGATGATGCCAATATCGACCCCAAGCGGAAAAATAGTGGCAAACCAGCCGAAACCCTTCTCCTCGGCAAGGTCGCGTACGGCCGTGTAGGAGCCGACGAAGCCGGTCAGGGCGATCAGCAGGGACCCGAACCCGATGATCCCGAAGGTGATGCGGCGGCCACGTGTCCACACGACTCGGCGACGGCCGCCCCCGACCGCCCCCGCATTCCCGAGATCGGCGGTGATCGTCATGGACCCATGCCCCCTTCGTCGTGCCCGTGCGCTCGGCGCTGTCGCCTATAGAGGTGCGATCAGCCGCCGCCGTGTGACACTCCGCCCCTCCGCGGTTCTCGGTGATCGCGCTTCTGAATCTGAACGGTAGGAGCGCCGCCCCAGCTCATCCACCGCGATCAGGGCCCTTGCTCGCGCCGTGACCTGGTCGTTGCCTTCGACCTGGTCCCCGATACCCCGTCGAACCGTAGGGGCGGCTCGCATAGGCTCCGAGATCCCGGCATATGCCGGGGCAGAACGACACCGGGAGCCGCCGTGATGACCGCGCTGACCACGACCGTCGCTCTTATCGCCGGCGCCCTGGCCGGCACCGTCGCCCGTCCGCTGCTGTTCACCAGGACCGTTCCCGCCGGCGCACCGCTCCGGCACGCCTGCCCCTCGTGTGGCGCACCAGCCCCAACGGCCATCCGGCTCCTCGCACCGCCCCGAGACCGCTGTGCGTCATGCCGCACGCCTTGGTATCCGGCCCGCGGTCTCCCCGAGGCCATGACCGCGCTCGCCTTCGCCCTCGTCGCCACCACCGGCCTGACGGGCTGGCTGGCCGCTGCGCACTACTGGATCGCCGCCTGCGGCACCGCGCTCATCCTGATCGACGCAAAGGTGCACCGGCTCCCCAACGTCCTCACCGTTCCCGCCTTCGCCGGGACAATCACCCTGCTGGCAGCCGCAGCAGCGGCCGGAGAACACGGCAGCTTCGCCCGCTCCCTTGCCGCTGCAGCCGCGCTCAGCTCAGCGTTCGCCCTCATGACCTTCGGCGGCATCGGACTCGGCGACGTGAAACTCGCCCCCACACTCGGGGCCCTGCTCGGCTGGCACAACTGGACCACCGTGTTCCTGGGCACCTTCACGATGTTCGCCCTCGGCGCCGTAGTGAACCTGCTTCAGGGGCGCACCCGCGGTCGCATCGCCTTCGGCCCTTACATGATCATTGGTGCGCTCGGCGTGTCGGTCTGCGTGTCGTAGCCCCCTGGCGACGGCCGGCGCCACCCAACTCACGACCCTGCCCCGGGTGCCGGGACTCACCGACCGTGCACCAGGGCGGACGCCGGCGGCTGTGGGACGGACTCAATCGCATCCGTACCTGGCTCACCGTCGACGGAGACCTCCCCATCCGCGGAGCCAAGGTGACCATCGTCCCGACGCCGCCGCTCAGTACTGTGTGGCCGCGTGCGGGGTCGCGCTGGCGCTGATCGACCTCGCCGTACAACGGCTCCCCGACGTCCTCACCCTTCCTGCCTGCGGCGGGGCACTCGCCCTGCTCACCGCGGCCGCGCTGGCGGGCGAGCCGGGGAGCCTGGGCCGCGCAGCGGCCGCCGCCGCCGTACTCACCGCCGTGTTCCTCCTCATGGCGTGCGCCGGTGCCATGGGACTCGGAGACGTCAAGCTCGCCCCGGCCATCGGGGCGCTCCTGGGCTGGAACAGCTGGACGGTCCTGTTTCGGGGAGCGGCTGCGGGCTTCATCGTCGGTGCCGTCTCGGAGGTGGCGCGGATGGCGGCTGGCCGCGCCCGCCGCTCGCACGTCTCCTTCGGCCCCTACATGGCCATCGGGGCCTTGGCGGTCTCCGTCACGTCCTGACCTCACCCGGAATTTCCGGAAACACCGCTTCCTGTAATTTGTCTTCCTGTATATCAATTTCCTGAGCGGCTTCCGCCTGGCCCCGATGTTCCGGAATACGTTTTCCCGGAATGAACCAAGCCTGGCCAAAGCTTCTGCGCGACACGAAAATCGAATCCCGAAACGAGACGAATCGATTCTTCGCCGCCTTCGCCAGCCTCATCGGCACCGCGATGGAAAAGGCCTCGCGCAAGCCGCCGGCGAGCGAATTCTGGCCGACGAACCCTCACCCGCCGCGTCGCGACCAGCAACTGCACACGGCGCCAAAGCGAGATGTGGGTCCTCACCGAACATGACAACCGGATCCTGGGCTGCACCACGATCCTGGGGACGTCCGCGCCCTGGACCTGGACCGCGGCCGAAGCCGCCGACACTGCCTACTACCTCAACGGTACCGTCACCGACCCTGCCGAACGCCACCGCAAGCTCGGCACGCTCATCGCCGAATGGGCCGTCGACCGCGCTGCACACGAGGGCGTCAGCCGCGTACGCCGGGACTGCAGCTCCCCAGCACTCGCTGCCTATTACCAGCAGCAGAATTTCCAGCTCATTCGAAAGGTGTCGCCACCAAGAGGCCTCCCCTCGTACGCCTTAGAACGTAAGGCAGAACGCATTCCCGAGCTTGGTGCTCGTGTTGTCTCAGGCATTCCGGTGCCAGGACCCCCGGAGAATCCGATGACACCCCCCGCCAGAAATGCGCTATCGAATTCGGTGGGAGCAGCTCGATTTCTATCACGGTCATTGAGCGGCACGGCTGCGGTATCTGTTTCGATGGAGGCCGCGATCGGGAGATGAGAACCAGAAAGGCCCGTCTCCGCTCCAGAGACGGGCCATCTGTGAACGCTCAGCGGCAGGACCGCTTCAGTGGCGTGAAGGGGCAGAGCGCCGAGGTGAGACGACGCCCTACTCGCCCTTCGGCCGCCCCGCGGCCAGCCCAGGGGCAAGACGCGCACAGCGGGCCGCGTAGGCAGCCAGGTGTTGCGCTTCGAACTCGGCGGCGTCCCAGTCGTCCACCCGCACATCGCCTCCGGGCCAGACGTACGCCCAACCCCGCCCACCGTTGGCCAGCGGCAACTGCCGCAGCTCGTACCGAGCGTCCTCGAACGCGTCAAGGATGCGCCACTCCTCGCTACTCAGGTCGGTCAGTACCAACCCGGAGGCAAGGTCGGCGGACGTTCCAGCGACGAGGCCTGGGTAGACGCGGCCTTCGAGCGCGGCAGCACGGTAGCCGGGCGCGGACGCCGAGGACTTCTGCGGAACTCGGCCCAGCAGACCCCGAAGCACGGCATCGAACTGGAGCGTTCCGTAGCAGAACAGCACGTCGGGGCTCTGCGAGAGTCGGTTCCGGTGCTGAGTGGCTTCCGCAGCGGAGGTGGTTATGGCTTGTGTCATGTGTTTTCCGGTCTCAGTGGGAGGTCAGGTACATCGCGTCGTAGACGGGTGACTCTTGGGCGTGCTTAATCTGGCCCAGGACCGTGTACCCCCACCGGAGATAGGCATCGTGGGCAGGCTGGTTGTCCGCGATGCAGGTCAGGGCTGTGACGCTCTCCTGTCGGCCGGAGATGACCGTGTCGTGGATTTGGCGGCCGAGACCGCGATTCTGCTGAGCGGGTAGCACCATCAGTTCCCGCAGCCAGAAGATGTCGCCGGAGTGGGCGAGTTCTTGCAGCGGTGCCGGACGCCGGTTGCCGAGGGACGTCCACCAGGGCTTGTCGTGGGGCAGGGTGGCGCCGTGGACGTATCCGGCGATCCGCCCGTCCAGGCGGGCTGTCACCGTCTCGAAGCCTTCGGTGTCGAATGCGGCCTCGAGTCGGCTCCGGAAGGAGTCGACGGAGAAGAAGGGGTCGCCGATGTAGGGCGGTGTGTCGTACACCGTGGCGTAGACGTCGACCAGCTCGGTGAGCATCGCCTTCGCTGACTGCGCGTCGTGCCGCTGGAACTCCGGGTCCACCGTCTGCACTCTCCTCTGCTTGCTCACGCGACGTGAGTTCGGATCTGTTCGAGTAGGTCCCCCACGCCGCGGGCGCGTCGATGGGGAATCAAGCCGTCATGAACGATCGTCAACTGCGCAGTCGTCCGGGTGGACGACATCCCGCTTTCGACGAGCTGGAGTGCCTGCGTCGCGGCGGCCAGGCCGTGGTCGATGTCGCCGTTCTGCACAGCCGCGACCGCGAGCCGGCCAAGGCACATCCCGCGGTTCCTGGAGTGGGCGACGTCCTGAAGCGTCTCAGACCGTGCGAGAAGCTCTTGAGCTCGAGCCACCTGTCCGAGGTCGAGCCGGCACATGCCCTCCAGACACGTCAGCTCGGCCAGGTTGAGGAAGTGCGCCCAGTCCGGGTCCAGCTCGTGGTCTCCGCGCTCCCACTCCTGCCAGGCGCGCCTGATGGCAGCCTCGGCGTTGAAGACGTCCCTGATGCGCGCGTGGCCCTGAGCCTCTCGGATGGCCAGCAGTGCGATAACGCGGCTCGGCGCGTTCCAGAGTTCAGCATGCCGCTGTCCGAGCTTGGCGAACCGCACGGCTTCCCGTCCCTTGTTCAGGTCGACGGCCTGGCGGGCCATGTTGCTCAGGGTGCGACTGGCCAGCACGTCGTCGCTGGTGTAGTTGGCCGCATTGAGTGCCTCGGAGAAGTACTGGCGGGCCTGGGTCTGCAGTCCTGCGTCGTAGCAGAACCATCCGAGCGAGGTCGTCAGCTTCCCCGCGAGCGCGTGCAGCCGCTGGCCCAGAGCCTCGTCGTAGATACCCCGGTCGATCATGTGGTGTGTCCAGAGCAGATGAGCCCTGGTCGGTCGCCACAGTCGATTCGCGCCGAACTGCTGGTCAATCGCGTAGTTGTCGTCGGCTGCGCCGGACAGCAGCTCGACCTCCTCCGGCGAGATTCGCCACTCGCCGCTGCGGTTGGTACCGGTAGTCGTCTCGGCCAGCCATGGGGGTGGCGCCTCATCCGTGAGAGGACTGGAGCCGGCGGCGAGCAGGAGAGGACCGGGTGATGCCTGGCTCACCAAAGGCACCGGCGTGAGAACCGCAGGACCCGCCTCCTCATCCGTTGGCGGGCGGAATCCCAGTTCCTCGACGGGGCAGTTCCAGTAGGCGGTCAATACCGCCCGGCTGTCAGGATGCGGCCAGGGAGGAGGGTCGGAGTTCTCCCACTTGGAGTACTGGCGGATCGTGAACGTAGGCGTCTTGCTCAAGCGCCCTTCTGCCCGAAGGCGTCGGGCAAGGGCTGAGAGTTCCCGTACGACGTCCTCTTGCGTGCGGTTTGCACGGGTGCGTAACCGCTTGAGTTCACGCATGGCCACCTCCTCACCGTCTGGATGGCCACACGGTAGCGACTTCGGCAACCTCGCGTGAGGGTTCGTCACCTCTATCCCCAGGTCAGAGGGAAAAGGCAGGCGAAAGGGCGGCCAAAGGGCGTGTAGGAGGCGGCCAGAGTTCCGGGGAAAAGACCTGTTCACCGCTCCAGTCGTTCGCTGCACTAGGTGACGTTATAGACACCGTGTGTTTCATCGCGATACGTGGGAGAGCTCATGGAGGTCGGCGAGGTCGCCGAGAGCACGGCTCTGTCCGTGTGGTTCTCCACGGCTACCCCGTGCCCGGATACGGCGGCCAGCTGGTGGCAGGAGAACCCTCACCTTCCACGCCGTCTTAAGTGCGGTGTGACCTTCGACGTCGTCATGGCAGATCGGCAGCTGATCGAAGCTGCCTACCGGCTCCTTGATCAGTACGAGCAGCCCCTTGGGCCCGCTGTGAGGTTCACCAGCCTCCGCTCCGCCGCCGTGTTGGTGCCGAGCGGCACAGTTGAGAGCTGGAGCAGTCTGGTGGCCGCCTCCCAGTGGCCGAGTGGGCACCCCAGGCCGGCTTGCCTCGGCCAAGGCCACGCCATCCTCGTGCCCGCCCCCGCCCCCCGATTGGCGACCGGAGTCGCACAGTGGCTCGTCCCGCCCGACGAAGGGCAGGCGATCGGCGGAGCGCCGCTGCTGACAAGCCCTGCGCCGCTCGCCCGATGCCTCGCCGAGGCTCTCACCCTCCACGCCCCCGCAGAGCCAACGCCACTGCGCCGTGCCGTGGCAGTGGTCAGGTCCGCTCTGCCGTCCTCCAGGAGGTCGTGATGGCGACGACACCAGCACAGACGCCGCGTACGGCTGTATCGGGGCGACTTCCTGGGGAACAGAATGGCTCAGGGGCGCTCGCTAGCGTTCTTCCAGTAGTTCTGAAGCATGTCGGCGGGCCATGGCGGCTGGTGCACCGTTCCGCGGGGAAGCATCTCCTGGAAGACCGGCGCCAGGTCGACGACGGGGGTGCCGGCGTCCGCGTCCAGATCCGTGACGCGCAGGTCCCGTCCCTCCACTCCCAGCAGCCGCGGGTAGGAGATTCCGATCCGAGCCGGCCGCCTATGGTTGCGGTGGACGAGGCCACCGGTGGCCGGCCAGTCCGGGTTTCCGCGGGGACTCCGTGGTTCGAGCTCGATGTCGCTGTCCGATCCGAGGCTGAAGTGCCAGACCACCTCCAGGTGGCTGAACTCCTCGATGCCCTGAAGGGCACTTTCGGGGATGCTCGGCACGAGGCGGATGATCGACTCGACTCCGCCCTTGTAGTCGTCAAGGCGACCGGTCTGGCCCCCTACGACCGTAGCGATCACCGGCACCTGGATGTACTGGTTGAACACGCTGCCCCTCTCCTGGGCCTTCTCCTCCGGCGCCGACGCAGGCGCGTTCCGCTCCGGGATTCATTACCGTACGGGTCACCTGTCTGCGAGGACGGCACGCGCTCGTGCGTCGAGGTCGGCGGCCGGACCTCCGCCTCGACGGAGGACGGGGCCAAGCGCGCGGCGCATCTGCACAACGGTCTCTCGGGCTCGCCCGGACTGGACCCCGGTCATCGTGTCGAGTGCCTGATGCCACGTGCTGCAGGCCGCTTCGAGTTGCCCCTGCTGGACCTGTACCTCCCCGAGGTATCCGAGGGTGACGGAGTGGGTCCGCTTGAACGGCGTTTGGCGGGTACGGACGCTTCGCTTGAACTGCTGCTCGGCTCCCTTCAGGTCGCCCATGTCCCGCAGCGCGGCGGCGGTCTCATGTGCGAGGCTCGCCTCGCCGAAGAACCACACCCGGGCGGGCTCGTCGCCATCCTGGGAGGCGCGCGAGAGATCGGACTCCGCACGGTTGAGCGCTTGTGCGGCCTGCTTCTTGGAGCCGGCGGCAGCCAGGCCGCGGGCGTGGACGACGCCGAGGAGGGCCTTCTCCCTCCAACAGGCTTCGGTGTAACGGCGGCTGGAAAGAGATCCCTCGGCCAGGCGTACGGCTTCCTGAGGCTGATGCAGGTCCACGGCCTGGTGGGCCATGGCCCGCAGCACGTGACCGGCGAGCGGCGCATCGCCGGCCTCCTCGGCCAGCTGGATCGCGAGAGTCAGCCACCGCAGCGCGATCGGATGTTCCCCGGCATCGAAGCTCGTCCAGCCCGCGAGGTAGGCGAGCTCGGCAGCGGCCGACGTCATGTCCCGGCGCAGGCCATCGGACGGGAAGCGTCCTCCCAGGAGTTCGGCGACGTCGGTGCGCAGGTAGGCGACCAGGGCGGCGCGCCCCACACCCCGGCCGCCGCGCTGCTGGTCCCGTCGGGACAGGAAGGCCGTCATCTCTCTCACGCTGGCGACGTCCTCGGCCGTTACCGTGTGCTGCGACAAGGGCTTGCGAGTGCGGGCGCGTTCGGCGGCTTCCTGCCACCAGCTTTCGGTGGGCAGGGCGAGGCCGGCGACCGAGTAGGCCGACTGTGCCAGCACCTGGCGCCGTGCAATGTCCATGTCCGTACTCCCGAGGGTCGCCAGCGTCGCGAGGGTGTCGACGCTCCACACCGGCGTCTGCGGGTCGGCGGCATCATCCGTTGCCAGCCCGATGTCGGTCAGCGTGATGGTGCGGCCGAGGCCACGGGAGAGCGTCTCGGCCAAGATATGCGCTGCACGGCCTTCCGGTCTGGCGCCACCGATCCAGCGGGCGATGCGGGAATGGTCGTAGCGCAGGAGCTCGGTCGCGCCGTTTTCTGCGGCGACAGCCCGGAAACGAGCGGCCAGTTGCCTCTGCGACAGGCCCCATTCCTGGACGATGGCTTCCAGTCGAGTGTTGCGTGTGCGCCCCATATGTGTGCGCCCCTGTCCCCGAAACGATCTTGCACCACGTGCACCACATCGGCGCGCCGGCCGGGATTCCCGTCGACCCTCGCACGCGGTTGTCTCGTAAAGACGATATTCCTCCACCGCTCTTGCCTTGCAACGGAATCGGCCACGTCATGCCTACGAGCTCGGACGGTGACCGGAATTGGCCCCTCTGGGGCTGAGAAGGGGAGCTGATGAACGTGCACGACTCCGTGGTCGACCTCCACTTGCCGGCCACTGCCACCCTGGTCGCCCGTGGTGTGCAGGGGCCTGACATCGCCGAAGGGGTTATGGCCGAGGTGTCGGGCTGCGTCTCGCTGACGTTGCGCGAGTGGCGCCCCTTCGAGACGGTGGCCGTGGTCTCGGCGGACCCGGCCGCTGTGCCCCAGGCCCGCCGACAGCTGCACCGGTTGATGTGCAGTTCCGGACTGTCGTCGGTCGCGGACGACCTCTCACTCGGCGCCCAGGAGCTGATGGCGAACGCAATGACCCATGGTTGCCGCGGACGGGCGGTAAGGGAGTTCACGCTGAAGGCGTCCTGCCAACGTGGACGTGTCCGGGTCGAAGTGCAGGACCCTTCCCCCGACCTACCGCTCCGTCCTTCTGCGAGCGACGACTGTGAGGGAGGCCGAGGACTGGTTCTCGTCAACGAGGTGGCCACGCGCTGGGGGGTCCAGCCCGGGCCCGGCCAAGGGCCAAGGCAAGACGGTGTGGATGGAACTGGACGCTGCAGACGAGGAGGCCGCGTCGTGAATCTCCGTCTGTCACGAGTCACCATTCGCCGGATGTCCGCTGAGGTGGCTGGCAGCTCCCGCTCTGTTGCAGCTCCTGTCAGGGAAACCTTGGCCCTGGTGCTTGACGAGAACGCGCCCGTTCTCGACGGCGACCGCGACATCGACGACGTCGTCCTCCGGCTGCGCGGCCACCTCATGGAACTCGGTCATGCCATGCCCGAGCCGCCAAGCCCGGCCATCGAGAAGGCGTTCAAGGCAGCCCGGCAGCTTGCGGACATCGACGTGGCGACGGGGCACGTCCAGGCTCGCGTTCATCTACGACAGTTGGCCGAAGCGGTGAACCTGGTCATCACCGAGCTGACCAACGCCGGCGCGATGTGCGGTCACCGACCCGAATGCCCCTCCGCTGAGAACCATGACTTCCAGGCCGCGCAGGTACGTGTTCGCCACTCCGAGATCGGATGCAGTGAGCTGTGCAACGATGTCCTCGTCTTCGACGACACCGGATGTCTCCTCCCGTCCGGGAAGGTCGTCGCCCCGCGGCGGCCTCTGCCTCTGGTCAAAACCGGCCCAAAGGCGGTGACGTCGTGATCCTTACGCGCCTGGCTTCTCCCGCTGGGCAGGATCTGGGAGTCCGGCTCCTCGCCCCCGAGGAGGCGTGCGACTTCGAGTACTGGGCCGCGCGGCTCGTCCACGTTGAGCTTCTGCGCAACGCGGTAGCGGTGGCCCTGTACCGGCTCCCCCTCCTCGCGGTCCCGGCCGGCATGGGACGCCGCGGCGGTCGCATGGACATGGGCTTCGCCGGCTACGCGGAACTCGCCGCGCGCGAGCTTCACGGACGCCCGGGCTTCCACGGCGTCGCAGCGGTAGGGACAGACGTCGTATGGGGCGAGCCGGTCCCCCAGGACCTGCCCCCCGATGCCCGACGCCAGTTCTTCGGCCTTCATGCACAGCCCCAGAACCGGCCGTTGACCGCCTACCAATGGCAGGTGCGCCATGCCTAGACCGCCGTCGGCAAAGCGATCAAGGACGTGGCGACCGAGCCGTCTTCAGGTCCGCATCGCGGTCTTCGTCCTGGCCATGATCACCATCAGCTATGCCGGATCCGGGCCGACACCGTGGTGACCACCCCCGGTCTGATCATCACCCTTCTCATCGTGACGGTCATGGGCCTCCTCATCCACTTCGGAGCGCGAACCGGCCGGCCTTGGCCGCCTCGGCCGGACCAGAAGCCCTCGCCGCAACCGCACGAGCGCCCCGATCACCACAGTCCCTCCCCGTCACGCGACCTGTCCTGACTCATCCGAACGACGCCACAAGGACCCAGTTCCATGCTTCACGCCGTTCCCGCGTCACCCACTGAGGCGCCGCAAGCGCCCGCCCGGATCGTGACGGGCCTCTACCTGCGGTGCCTGCGTGAAGCGAGAGGCACCACGCTCGAGGACGCGGCCCACGCGGTAGGGGTGTCGTCCTCCGCCGTCAGTCGGTGGGAGCGTGCCGAGTCCCCCATTCGGAAGGAAGCGCTGAAGACGCTGCTGACGCGCTACAGGGTGGTGGGGAAGCACGCCGACTTCCTGATGCTGCACATGCCTCCGCAGAGCTACAGCCGCGACCAGCGCGACGAGGAGGGCCTCGCCCGGCGAGCCCCGCACGACTGCTGGGCGGATGTGGCCGACCACGAGGCGACGGCCCGCTACATCGCGGTAATGCGGACAGCGAGCGAGGTGACCCAGTTCTGCATGGCGGTCCCGGCCGGCCTGCGCACCCCGACGTACCAGCAGATCGTGCTGGCCCCCGATGTCTGTGCCACCCCCGATGAGCCCGTACTCGGACTGCCGCCATGGGTGCACCGGGTTCCGTGGGCCGCAGGCCAGCAGCGCACCGTGCTGCTAGACGAGACCGAGCTGACCAGTGGCGGCAGCCAGCCCGAAGTAGTGGCCGGCCAGCTTCGGCATCTGGCCGACCTCGTGAGCCGGGAGGAATCCGGCGTCCGGGGCCCGGTCGTCCGCATCCTGCCGATGAGCCCGCTCCTTTTCGTCCACACGGTCGGCCCGTACGCGGAGGTGACGCTCCACGGGCACCGTCTGGTGACGAGCGTCGGTCTCTTCCCCTTCTACGAGACCGGCTCCGGCGCCGCCCAGACCATGAGCGCCGGGCTGCGGGAGGCCGTGGCGGCCGCGTGCAGTCGCGAGGAGACCTACGACCGGCTCGTACGCGCGGCCGACACCATGCAGCGGAGGGCCACCTCGTGATCCTCGCCCGGCTGCTCACCCACCTGCTCGCCGTCACGCCGCCTGACGTGCCCATGGCCCGGCTTCTCCTCCTCGATGAAGAGGCCTTCACACGGCGTGTCCGTACCCCGCCTCACGCTGACAGCGACGGTCCTGAGATCCGGCGCTCCGGGCACAGGGGCGCAGGCACGGCCCCCCGCGCCTGGGCCTTCCTTACCTCGGCTGGAGGCCGCACGCCATGACCGCGATGCTGAGCGCCCAAGCCTCCCACTGCCCGGTGTCCCCACCGCGGCCGGAGCCCGCGATCGTGATGCGGTCCAACCAGCGGATCCACGCCCCAAGGCTCCGTGTGAGCCGGGACGGCCTCACCTACGACGGTGCCGGGCCGGCAGACCGCGACCCTGAAGGGTTCCTGTGGCCGCAGGTCATCGGCCCGGAGACCGGCCGTTACCTCTACGCGGACGTCAACCCGGTCAAGCAGCGCCTCGCGATGCAGAGTCCACGCCAGCTGCTGTGCCAGGTCGGGATGGGCCCGGCGACCAGAACCGCGGCCGGCGTGCTGTGGCTCGTGCCCAAGGCCATCGGCACGGCCCAGGATCCGGTCCACCCGCGGTGGCCGGAGATAAGAACGACCGAGCCCCCGGTGTGCGCCTTTCACGCGCCGCACGCCGCTCGCGACTGCAAGCGGATGCGCCGTTTCGGGTATGGCGCCTTCTTCGTCCGCGAGGCGGAGCTCGTCGCCGTCGAGGGCACCGTCTACCGTCCGTCGCCTGCCGGTGGCATCCACGTCTTCAAAGGAGCGGTGTGCGAGCTGGACCCGTCCGACCAGGAGGAGCAGCCCGAGAACACCGTTGATCCGCGTTTCATGCTCGCCCGTCATCTGGTGCGGCACCTTCGTGGCATGACCCCGGTCGATCTTTCCGACCCGGACCTCTGCCTCAACGCTGTCCCCTGCAATCAGGAAGAGGGGTGAGCAGCGTGCTTGTACGCCTTCTTCCCGCAGCCCGGGCCAGCGACTACCAGCAGTTCCGTTCGATCCTGGATGATCCCGCCCTGGCGGATGAGGGAGTCGCGGTCCAGACCTGGGGCTCCCCTTTGCTTCTCGTTCCGGTTGGCGGCCGGCGTCGAGGCGGCTACTACCCGGCGGCGACCTGGAGTACCACCCTGCAGGTCTGGCTCCGCATCCGGCACCGGCATGGCTTTCCCCGGACACGGATCCGCTGGTCCCGCCATCTCGCGATGTGCCACAACGTCATCTGGGGCGCCGAACCCCCGCAAGAGGGCGACAGGGCGCGCGGCCGGTTCTACGGCTACAGCGAGACGGCGATCAACGACTTCCTCTCTCGCTCCCCGTACGTACAGGAGATGCCCGATGCCCCCGCATGACCCGGACCACGAGGCCGGTTCCCCGCACCTGAGGTTGTGCCGTCCGCTGCACGGAGGGCCCGCTGGCCCGTACGGCAGCGACGACTGGACCCAACGCCCCGCCGTCGCCCGGGTCACCGACTACCTCATGGGCGGGACCGACAACTACGAGGTCGACCGGGAGTTCACCCAGCGGCTCCTGGCCGTCGCCCCGCCACTGCGGGCAACGGTGCAGATCAGCGGCGAGTTCCGGCCCCGGGCCGTGGCCGTGCTCGCACAGGAGCTGCGGATCGGGCAGTTCATCGAGCTGGGGTGCGGCCTGTCCTCGTACGGCCTGCCATCCACGCGGCAGCCCCGGGAGAGCAGACTCCCTTGGCCGGCCCACACCTACGACGTCGCGCGGGCGTTCCATGACAAGCCCCGGGTCGTCTATGTGGACAACGACCCCCGCGTAGCGGGTCACGCCAACGTCAGCCTGGCCGAAGAGCCCGGCACCCGGCACCTGCACGCCGACGCCCGTGACGTGACCGCGCTGCTCGCCTCGGACGCCTGCCGGGTCCTCGACTTCGACCAGCCCGTCGCCGTCCTCGCGCACGACCTGTTGCCGTGGATGGACGATGCTGACGCGGCCGAGATGATGCACGCGCTGCGCGGGCAGCTCCCGGTCGGCAGCGCCATCTCGGTGACCCACGCGACCACGGACGTGGCGCCCGGGATGATGGCGGCGCTCGTCGGGCACTACGCGGACGCCGGCATCCTCTACCGGCCGAGGACGCTGCAGCAGATCCAGTCGCTGCTCGGTTCGTGGACCGTCCTCTCGCCCGGTGCCCTGCCGACCGGGTTGTGGCGCCGGGACCAGAAACTTCCGCCCGGCATGGGCCCCTCGGCGGAGAAGAGCCACCGCTTGCCCCCAGGTGACTACTCCCACGCCTACGCCGCCATCATCACCGCCCCGTAACCCAAGGAACTGTCATGTGTATCCACGAGCCGCGCTGCCCCGGCGCCGAAGCCGCCGACCGCGAGGCCGCGCTCCTGCGGGCGCACCACCCCGAGCAGGGCTGGAGCCTGCTGTGCAACGGCGTCCTGCTCTTCGAGGACACCGGTGAGCTCCTCCCCGACGGGCAGGTCGTCGCCCCGCACCGCGCCATGCCGAACGGGGCGGTGGCCGCGTGAGCCTCATCCCCGCCCCCCGCAAGCCCGCCGAGATGCCCCTGCCGAAACGGCGTGCGGGCCGGATCGAGGACCACGCCTACCTCGGCAACATGCGCACCGGCGCGCTGGTCGACCGGGACGGCAGCGTCGCGTGGATGGGCCTGCCGCGCTTCGACTCCAAGACGCACTTCACCAGCATCCTGGGGACCGAGGACCACGGACTGTGGCGCATCGGCCCCGTCGGCCCGGACGGCGCGGCGCCCGCGGCGGACCGGCGGCGCTACCTCGAAGACACCCTCATCCTCGAGTCCGTCTGGACCACCGAGGCCGGCACCGTCAAGGTGATCGACTTCATGCCCACCACCGGCGACGCGGCGCAGCTGGTCCGCATCGTCCAGGGCGTCAGCGGCCGCGTCGCCATGCGCTCCGTTCTGCGGGCGCGGACGGGCTACGGACGCACGACGCCGCAACTCGTCTTCGGCGGGCGCCGGGTGAGCGCCAGCCTGGACGAGGGCAGGCTGTGGCTCGACGCGGACGTCCACCTCGGCGCGCGCGGCGATGACCTGCACTCCGAGTTCGCCGTGTCCGAGGGCGAGCAGGTGGCCTTCACTCTGTCGTGGCAGCCGGACCAGACCCCGCCGGCGCTGCCCGCGCCCGCCGCCCTGCTGCGGCAGTCCGCGGACTTCTGGACCACCTGGGCCTCGCGCTGCACCCACACCGGCGCCCGCCGCGACGAGGTCATCCGTTCGCTGATCGTGCTCAAGGCGCTCACCTACGAGCCGACCGGCGCCATGGTGGCCGCCCCCAGCGTCTCGCTGCCCGAGGAGATCGGCGGCACCCGCAACTGGTCCTACGTGTACTGCTGGCTGCGCGACTCCGCGTTCGCCGCCGAAGTCCTTGCCGAGTTCGGCTACCGGCAGGAGGTGCAGGACTGGATCGGCTGGCTCACCACCGTCATCGGCGACGACTTCGACAACCTGCAGATCATGTACGGAGTCGGTGGCGAGCGGGACCTGGCCGAGGAGGAACTCGACTGGCTGCCCGGCCACGCCGGTTCCCGTCCTGTACGGATCGGCAACGGCGCGGCGGGGCAGCTCCAACTCGACGTGTTCGGCGAAGTCGTCTGCGCCCTGTACAAGGCGCAGCAGCGCTATCCGGACCTGGCGCCGGCGGTGGCACCGCTCATCACCGGGCTCGTCCAGTGCGTGGAGACGCTGTGGCGGGAGCCGGACGAGGGGATCTGGGAGATCCGCGGACCGCGCCGTCACTTCGTCCACTCCAAGATCATGGCCTGGGCGGCCCTCGACCGGGCCGTCCGGTTCACCGAGGCCGGCCACATGGACGGGCCGTTGGAGCACTGGCGCGCGCTGCGCGACGAGATCCACCGGGACGTCTGCGAGAAGGGCTACCACCCGCAGCGCAACACCTTCACCCAGTACTACGGCTCCACCGAGCTGGACGCCGCCCTCCTGCACGCCCTGAACTCCGGGTTCCTGCCCGCCGACGACAAGCGGGTCATCGGCACCATCGAAGCGGTTCAGCGGGATCTGTCCATCAAGGGCGGCTACCTGCTGCGCTACCGCACCAGCGACGACGGACCGGGCGTCGACGGCCTGACCGGCCACGAGGGCACCTTCCTGATCGGGATGGGCTGGCAGATCGTCGCGCTCCGCAGCATCGGCCGCCTCGTCGAGGCGGAGATCCTCACCGACGCCCTCCTCCATGCCAGCAACGACGTCGGACTGCTCTCGGAGGAGTGGGACCCGCACGCCGAGCAGCAGCTCGGGAACTTCCCACAGGCCTTTTCGCACATCGCCGCCCTTTTGGCGCTGGCGGTCACACCCACCGCGGCGGAGCCGGATTCGGCGGGGGTGGCAGTCCGGTGAAGACCCTGAGCCCCCCGGCATACGCGCCGTACGACGTTGTCCCCACCCGCCGATCGTCGGCAACGCTCGTCGTGCCGTGCCAGGCAGGGGCCGGACCGGCCGTCCTCGTCCGGCCGCCGGTGAAGGTCCTGGTGCGGCGGCTGCGACAGATACTCCACACCGGCGTCTACCTCGCCACGCTCCATCTGCCCGTCGGCATCGTGGCGTGGGTGTACGAGCGCCAGCCCCGGTCCCGCAGGCGCCGCCTCGCCCCGGACCTCGAGCCGGTCCTGTCCCTCTTATGGGTCGGCACCGTCATCGGCGGCCTGGTACTGGTCGTCGTGATCACCGCTGACGCCGCCGCCACACCCGCTGGATCGACCCCCGCGGCCTCGGACCACCTCGCTGCCGAAGTGCAGTCGCCCCTCGCGGCGACCAACGCCACGGCGGCACCTGGCGGCACCGGCCACGCAACCGATGGTGGAAGGGCGGAAGCCCTCGGGCAGTTCCCTGCGCGGACATCCTTCTTGGTGCCGTCCGCGCAGCCGCTGTATCCGGCCGGTCCGACTTGACGTCCTCTGCTTCGCTCAGAACGCGCGGAGACTCCTCCGTGCGTGCCACGAGGTACACCGCACTCCCCCAGCAGACTCAGGAGATCAGCATGACCAGGACGGCCGCACCGTCCTTGACGGCCAAGGACTGGAACGGCCTCTATGCCTCCGGGAAGGCGACACCCCGGCTCATCGGCGACGGTGAGAGCCGGTCCGCCCACAGCAGGTTGTCCCTGGTCCGCGATATGAGAGCGGTCGATCTCGGCTGCGGCACCGGGAAGTGGACGCGACAGCTCGCCGCCTGGGGCCTGGACACGATCGGCTTGGACTTCTCCCAGGTCGCCCTGGAGCAGGCCCGCGCGGCAGTGAGCCACGCCCGCTACGAACTGTGGGACATCGACAGCAACGCGACCCCGGGCCTGCTGCTCCCGGGCAGCATCGACATCGTCTCCTGTCGGCTCTCCTTCTCGTTCTTCGACCGGTCCCGGCTGTTGCCGAACGCGCGGCGGTGGCTGACTCCACGAGGCCAGCTCTACATCCTCACCAACGTCACCGATCCGCACGCCGGGAATCTCTCTCCATTCGAGTGCGGAATGAGCGAGGAGGAGATCGGTTCCCTCGGCAGTGACGGCTGGCATGTGCGGGACGTGTTCCGGTTCAACCGTCGGGTGGGGATAGTCCTCCAACCGTCCGGATCGCCTGGTCCGTGAAGACCCTCCCCGCCACGGGGCACACGCCAGAGCCCAGCTCAGGTACGGCGCGACAACACGCCCGTTCGGGCACCCCGTCCTGGGCACCGAGAGCCTGTGAGGGCCCCCGGCCACCGGAATGGCAGCCGTTTCGTACCAGCAGCCTGGTGATCGTTCTGCGGAGCGGAAGCGGCACCTTCCCACGCGGCCCCAGTATTTGATCGACAACCCATTGAGAAGGGCAAGTTCCCATGAGCATGGCGTCACCGACACAGTTCGCTCCCGGTACCGTTCGTGTTCCGACGGACTCGGCCGACGACGTCTGGCCGTGGGCGGACGAGGGCGACCCGGAGTGGTCGTGGCTTCCTCAGTCCCGTACCGTTCCGGTCCCCTGTGGGACGTACTTCGACGCCGTCCGCATGCCGGCCGACATCGCCGCGCCCGTACTCCGGCGCCTCAGCAACGGTACGGGGCCGGTCCTGGCCAACGACGTCACCCGCGTTTGGTGGTACCTCCTGCCGCTCGGGGAAGCCGAGCCCGGCCTGTGGGCGGCCGGGGTCCGGGTCCTGCGCCGGGGCACCGTCATCGGCATACCGCCGCGTGAGGTCACGGGAGGCAAGGACGTCCACTGGGTCGTCACACCCGGAATCCACACCACCTCCGCGACCCGGCTACGCGAGGCCCTGATCGCTGCCGAGACCGCCCCCTCCCTCCCCGCGCTCCGCCCGGTGAACCGCCCCGTCTCACCGGCGAGTCCTCTGGCCCCGGTGCCGGACACAGCAGCGCTGCCTTTGAATCCCCGGCCGCTCACACCGACGCAGCTGCGCACCGGCCGACTCCTGCTCGCCGGGAACACCAATCAGGAGATCGCCGCCGAACTGCAGGTGTCCGTGACGACCGTGCGCGATCACCTGAAGGGCATCGGCTACCGGGCCGGCGGAACCACCCCGGCCGGCCGAGCTGCCGCCCTCCTGGCCAGCGGGCATCTCCCACCGCCTCAGACCGCCATGGCCACGTCCGACTTCACCTCCGACGACCTGGCCCTCATCCGAGCCGTCGCAGAGCTCTCCCACCCGGCCAGCGTGCCGATGCACCTGCGCGACGCCGAGGAGGACCACCTCGCGCGGCTTCGACAGGCGGCCGGAGCCAGGAACAACGCGCACCTCGTCGCCCTGGCCTGGACACAGCTCACCGCTGCCCAGAACCGCCCGATCGCGATGTCAGGCACGGAGGCATCATGACCCACCTCAACAACTCCGTGGCCGTCAAGGAGTCCGGAATGACGCAGCCGCAGCCCCGTACCCTGCTGCAGCATCTCCTGGAGACCACCCCCGGGCTGAACTGCACGACATGGGCCCGGTTTCAGGTTCTGTGGGGACGCATGGCGAGCGAGGCAGCACAGGGCTTAGGACTCCCGAAGCTCGCCCATGTCCGGGTATCGCGTTCCAGCTACCAGCGGTGGCTCTCCGGCGCCCACGTCACCAAGGGCGACACGGCGGTGATCCTGGAGTGGTACTTCGGCAAGAGCGCTGCCGAGCTGGCCCGGCCCGTACCCCGCCGGGAGATCGTGCGGCCCAGCCCGCTGGGCCCGAGCACCCTTACCGCCGCCACGCGGGCCCTGGACTACACCTGGAACACCTCCCGGTACGTGCCGGGCGAGCCGAACACCGGCGTCATCGGGACCTGGGAGCTCTCCGGCGGCCGGCACTTCGACGGGACGGCCATCGGCTTGCAGCTGTACGAGGCCGCGCCCGACGGCGATCAGGTCGAGCTCAAGGAAGCCGACCTGCCGCACCTGCAGTCCTACGTCCGATCGTCGCGCCGTGGCGTGGTCCTCGCCTCCCTCTGCACCGCGGGCGAGACAGGCCTGTATCTACTGGACGCCGCGCACGCCCGCCGTCAGCTCACCACCGGTCAGGTTCCTCGCATCCCTGCCGCCTACCAGCTGGACGACCTGACCTTCTCGCTCACGCGGGCGCTGTACGTCCTGGACGACGGCATGCTCGCCGACGATCTGCCGCTGTCCGACCGGGCAGAGGAGCTCGGCTACTACGTCAAGACCGGCGACTCGGCACCGCCGAGGTCGGACATGCCGGAACTCTCCCCCGTTGGCGCCGCGTGGCTCGGCTCCACCCTGTGCGCGCAGTACATCACCCGGCGTCTCGACGAACTGCCTGCCATCCCCGTGTTCTGGACCCGGGAAGCCACCGGCGAAGAGTGCGCTCCCTGGCTCCTGTTCCGTCACAAGCACGAGTACCTCCAGGCCGTGGCCAGCCGCTTCGCCGGCGCGGCCAGCCCTCTGGGACGCGCCTTCTGCGTCCCAGAACAGGCCGTGCACAGCACCGAGCCCCACGAGCGGATCCTGCTGCTCCTCACCGTCGCCATGATGGAGATGCACCGGATCACGGTGTGGATCACCAACGACCCGGCCTACACCCAGACCGAAGGGTTCGTCCTGGCCCAGAACCGGGCCATCCTGGCCAACTGGGTACGCGAGGACTCCTCCGTGTGGCGAGTTGCCACCACGAGCGCCGCACAGGATGTCGCCCCCTACCGGGAGGCGATCGCGCACGCCCAGGCCCACAGCATCGTCGACGCGCCCACTCCTGCCGCCCGGCTGCAGGCGCTGGCCGAGTACCTCGAGCTGGACTGGACATGGCTGGTCGCCCGGTGCCGCGCGCTCGGCGAGAGCGGGATCACCGGCATGCTGCGGCCCCGCAGCCGCCATCTCACGCTCACGGCGCTCGACCAGACTCTGCGCTTCCTCGGCGCCATGTAGGCAGCCGCAGTGGAGGTCGATAGGCTCAACCCGCTCTGCTCTCAAGGTGATCTGAGGAATCAGCGTTGACGAACGACCGCACCCGTCCCACCGTTGTCGTGGTCGGCCTCGGTGGCACCATCGCCATGATGCCCTCCGACCGTGATGGAGCGGCTCGCCCCACCCTGAGCGCGGAGGACCTGCTCGCCGCAGTACCCCAGCTTGACGCCACGGACGTCGACATCCAGACGCTGTCCTTCGCGAGTAAGCCCGGCGCCTCGCTGACGCTGGACGACATCGACCGCCTCGCGAACCAGCTCCGGGCGATGGCCGGCGAAGGCGCCGTCGACGGCATCGTCGTGACCCAGGGAACCGACACCCTGGAGGAGACCGCCTACCTGCTGAGCCTGCTGTACGCGGAGCAGGCCCCGCTCGTCGTCACCGGAGCCATGCGCGCCCCGCACCTGGCCGGCGCCGACGGGCCGGCCAACCTGCTCGCGGCCGTCACCGTCGCGGCCAGCGCCCACGCCCGCGGCCTGGGCGTCCTCGTGGTCTTCAACGACCAGGTCTTCGACCCCTCGCGTGTCCGCAAAACGCACAGCACCAGCACCAGCGCGTTCACCGCCCCCGACACCGGGGCCCTCGGCATCGTCGCGGAAGGCGCCCTCCGCCTGCTCGCCGTCCCCGCGCACACGCCCCGCCCCCTCGCCGCGACCCTCGACAGGCCAGCTCGCGTCGCCCTGTACCCCGCCGCCCTCGGCGACGACGGCGCTCTCCTGAAGACGATGCTGAACCAGGTCGACGGCATGGTCATCGCCGGCTTCGGAGTCGGCCACGTCCCCGAGACCTGGGTCCCCGTCCTCGCGAAGGCGGCCCGGCGGATCCCAGTCGTCCTCGCCTCCCGCACCGGAGCCGGTACCACCCTCACGCGCGCGTACGGGTTCGACGGATCGGAGAAGGACCTGCTCTCCCGCGGTCTCATCGGCGCAGGACACCTCGACCCGTACAAGGCCCGCCACCTCCTGACGGTGCTACTGCGCGGCGGCGCCGACAACGACACAATCCGCGCGACGTTCGCTCCCGCCGGAACGACCGCGGAGGGGCGAGGCTGATGCGAGCCACCGAACTGACCCTGGGGCGCTCCTTCGCGCTGGCCTTCGACGACGGCGACGACTTCGTCAAGGAGCTCACCGGCTTCTGCGCGGAGCAGGGGATCCGGCAGGCGATCATCCCGATGTTCCTCGGCGGATTCCGGCGGGTGCACCTGGTGGGGGCGGTCGGTCCGCTGCAGGACCCGGAGGCTCCCGTGTGGGACGAGACGGTCCTGGAGACGGTGGAGGCCGTGGGCGCCGGGACCCTCGCCTGGAGCCCGGACACGGACTCCCTGGCCCCTCATCTTCACGTCGCGGTCGGACGTAAGGACCTCAAGGCCGCCGGCAGCGTGTCCCATCTGCTGTGGGCGGAGGTCCAGTTCATCCAGGAGATGGCGTTGCAGGAGGTCATCGCGCCGTCGATGCTGCGGCCCGCGTGCGGGCCGCACAGCGTCCCGACGCTCACCTTCGCACCATCGCCGGAGACGATCCCGCCGTCGTAGGCGTTGCGCCCCAAGGCGACCGGCCCGCCTGCAGGGGCAGGTCCGCGGCGTGGAACCGCGCGGAGCCTGCCAACTGGCTGGGGCCAGTTTTGAGGAGCCCCCAGGCGTGACCGAGGCCGATCAGGTGCGTTTCGTTGGCGGCCCCGGCCTTGTCGACGAGGTCGGCGATCATCGGGCGGACGTCAGCCGGGGCGAGCCCGGCCGCCCGGGCGATGTCGTGGGTCTCCGGGTGTTCGGCGAGCGCGCGCAGCAGCCGTAGGTCCCGCTCGGTGACGTCGGGGATGCGCTCGGGGGCCGGTGGCGGAGGTACCTGTCCGCTGGCCAGTACGGCGTGGGCGCGGGCCGCCCGCCCGCGCCGACTGGTGATACCGAACTTCTTGCCGATGGCGACGATGTTGCCGGTGAACGTCGTGGTGCTGATGCCCAGGGCCTGGGCGCCCTCGGCGTTCGACGCGCCGGCGACCAGTTGTTCGGCGGCCCGTTTCTCGGCGGGGGTGAGCTGGGTGAGCGCTTGTGCGGTGCGGATCTTCACAGGCATGGGAGGTGCTTTCGGTGGTGAGGTGAGTACGTCGGCTCAGGTCACGGGGTGGTGTACCGGTCGTGGTCGATATGCCAGATGAACGCATGGACGATGTGTTCCAGGGCCTGGGCGTGGCACGTGAGCGGCGAGGGACCATTGGCGGACAGCTCGTCAATGAGAGTGCGGGCGGCCACGGCCTGCTCGTCACACAACCGGGCGGCGGCCCTGAGCGCCTCGGGAAGCTGCAGGCGGTGCTCGCGCATCAGCAGTGTCGGCAGGCTCAGCGGCGGCACGGGGCTCCGGCTCGCCTCCCGCGAGTAGGAGGCGAGGTCGTTGACCCACCCGGCCAGACATGCGACCGCGGACTCCGACCGGTCCACCAGGTGCGCAGCGCCATGCCGGTCGGGCAGTTCGTAGGAGAGGGCGATCGGTGTGATGGCGGTGAGGGTGCGGGCGAAGACGGTGAGGGGCCGCATCGTGCGGTAGGTGTGCAGCGGGACGCGGCTGGGGTCGTTCAGGTGGTGGGCCTCCCAGATGAGCCCGCGGAGATTTCCACGCAGGTGTCCGGTGAGGGTGAGGTACTGGCTGGGCGTGGCCCTGTCCCGGATGCGGTCGAGGAGGTCGCGCAGCGCTGTCGTAAACGGTCCTGGCGGTGACGTTGGGGTGTTGTCGGCCAGGACGCCGGTCAGCTCGTCGATGTGGCCGACCAGGGCGGCGGGGTCGGCCGCGGCGGTCGTCTCGCCATGGGTGTCGTCGAAGGCCACGAGCCACAGGAAGAGCTCGGCGGCGAGCAGCAGACTGTCGAGATCGGCGGTGGGCAGCGCGCGGACGATGCCCTGGCTGGTGATGCCGCACAGGGTGCGGAGCTCGTCGGCCGGCACGGGGAGGTTTCGTTCGGCGGCCCAGCGCCGGAGGTGCCTGTCCGCGGTGACAGCGTGAGGGCTGGTCGGGAACGGGCCGGGGAAGGCGGCACCGAGATCGGGCAGGGTGAGGGGGACGGGCGCGATGCCGGGGCCGCTGTTCACGCCGCCTCCCGGGCTTCAGCTCTCATCCGCAGGACGGACGGGTGGACCGTGATCGCGCCTACCGGCACGGGCCGGATCCCGGGGGCCAGTCGCAGCCGCCAGCGCGAGGCGATGAGGGCCGTGATGACCGTCATCTCGGTCCAGGCGAACGCGTCGCCTAGGCACCGGCGCTTGCCGGCGCCGAACGGGATGAAGGCGTTCTTCGGCGGCTGGGGCCGGTCCGGCAGCCAGCGGTCGGGGTCGAACCGCAACGGGTCCAGGTAGAGGCCGGGGTCGCGGTGCAGGGTGTAGGGGCTCCAGACGACGTCAGTGCCGGCGGGCAGGGTGAAGTCGCCGAGCCGGACCGCGGCGGTGGCCTGCCGGGTCACCAGCCAGCCGGGGCTGTACAGGCGGAGGGTTTCCTGGACGAGGGCGCGGGTGAACGTCAGCCGGGGCAGGTGGTCGGCGGTGAGTTCCTGTCCGGCCAGGACGGTGTCGACTTCGGTGTGGAGTCGTGCCTCGAGGTCGGGGTGGCGGCCGATCTCGTGGAAGAGCCAGGCCATGACGACGGCCGTCGTCTCAGATCCGGCGGCGAGCAGGCCGGTGACTTCGGACAGGATCTCGTCGTCCGGGAGCGGGGCGCCGGTCTCGTCCCGGGCGTCCAGGAGCATCGAGACGACGTCGTCGTAGTCGTCGGGGCGTGTGCGGTGGTCGGTGATGATGCCGGCCACCGCCTGGTGCAGGATGCTGCTGGCGCGGGCGAGCCTGCGGTTGTGGCGGGTGGGCAGCCGGTCGAGCAGTGGCAGCGGCACGAGGGCACGCCGGAGGGCCGCCTTGAAGAGGGTGTCCACGCTCGTGAGAATCGCGCGGGCGGCCTGAGGTTCGGGGGCGGCGGAGAACGCGGCGCGCATGACGATGTTCTGGGCCATCATCTGCATCTCGGTCTTCAGGTCGAGTTCGCCGCCGTCGCTCCAGGCTCCGATGGCGAAGGCGGTGGTGTCGCGCATGGTCCGGACGTAGCCGGTGACCCGCTCGCGGTGGAAGGCGGGCTGCATCAGCCGGCGGCGCGCGAGATGCCCGGGGCCTTCGGCGACGGGAAGGGCGTCCTTGCCGAAGAGCCTCAGCTTCTCGAAGAGCAGCCCCTTGGTGAAGTGACCGGACTGGGCGGTGAGCATCTGGTGGATCAACTCGGGCGAGTTCACCACGTTCACGGACTTCGGACCGAGCATGATCCGCACGGTGGGGCCGTGGGCGCGCAGTTGCTGGAGGAAGCCCAGCCGGTCGCGCAGGAGCGGCAGCGCGTGTCCGATGAGCGGGCGCCTGCCCGGAGCGATCGGCGCGAGCCGGTGGTCGGCCGTCACGAGGCCACTCCTTCCGTGTGCCGTCCGGGGCCGTGCCGGGTCAGCAGTTCGCGGGCGGCAAGGATCTCGGCCTGGATCATCGCGGTGGGGGCGTAGAGCGTCTTGTCGTGCCACAGCGCCGGGGGCCGGTGTCGGCTGCCACGGTCGTCGAGGGCGTTCTCGGCGCGCTGGAGCGCTGTGCGCCACCCGGGCCGGGTGGCGGCGGCGGGATCGGCGAGGAGGATCTGCACCGCGTACGCGGTCTCCTCCGCCGTGCCGCCCCAGACGCCCCAGGTTCCGTCGTCGTGCTGGCTGGCCAGGACCCGGTCGACGGCCGTCTGGATGGCTCGGCGGGTGCCGGGTCCGGGGTGGCCGAGGAGGGCTCGAACACACCGCTCGGTGGCGTAGTACGGGGAGGCGTGCCACTTGTCCGTCCAGGCGCCGTCGGTCTGCTGCTTCACCAGCCAGTCGCGCACGAGGTCCATGCGCGGGTAGTGGACCGGGCGCGCGGCCGGCCGCAGACGGAGGTGGGCTGTCAGGGCCTGGAGGGCGTGGGCGTTCGCCGTGACGGATCCGGTGTCCTCGCCGATGTAGCACCGGTAGTGGGTGTCGGCCCAGAACGCGGCGAGCGGGGCCGGGTCACAGGCTGTGCCGGTGACGGCGGCCACCAGCACGGCCATCGAGGTGTCGTCGGCGTCGGGCAGGAGACCCGGGGCACCGCGGACCCCGGCCGGGTCGTAGATGTCGTGTGCCCAGCCCTCGGCCGCGGCGCGGCACGCGGGCGGCAGGCCGGGGCGGGCGAGGGCGGCGGCAACCCACAGCCGCTCGAAGACACGGACCGGTGCCGCCTCCGGCAGGAGCCCGCCATAACGGCGGGCCGCAGCCGACAGGGCCGCCCTCGCCTGCTCTCCCTGCGCACGGTCCGGCTGAGAGGCGAGCCATGCGGCCGTGGCCGCGGGCGAGCTACCGAGCAGGCCGTCCGGCACGGGCACCACGCCGCCGGGCAGATGCCGAGCGACGCCCTCGAAGGTGTGGTGGAGCTTGCCTGGGACACCGGCGCGGCACCGCTGCGCGATCTCCTCGTGCCGATCGGGCCGGAATCCGGGCGGCACGCTCAGGCGCGCCCCGCGCGACACCGGCCCGAGGCGGGGCAGCGTGCCGAACACGGGCCGGTCCAGGAGGTCGTTGATGCGGGCGACGAGGCTGGGGACGAGGACTTCGATGGCTGCGGTGTCCGGCCACGGCCCATCGGCCGGCAGGGCGCGCAGCGCGGCGACGCCGTCGGCCGCAGCCGACGCGAGCCGGCCTCGGGTCGAGACGGCGGGGGTCTCGTCCCGGACGATGGTGGCGAGCAGGGCTTCGACAGCGCTGAGCGTCGGAAGCAGCCGGTACCGCGCTGGCCCTTCGCCCCAGGTGCCATCCCGCAGCTGCTGGTCCAGCAACCATCCGAGCCGGGTACCGTGCCCGTCGAGCTTCGGTGCCAGGGAGATGACGCGCGCCGTCTCGTACACCGACGCGCGGACGCTGCCCCACGGGTCGGCGTCGATGTCCGCCATCAGGCGGACGGCCTGGGAGTCGAACCGCCGAAGCGCCTGCGGTATGACAGCGGTGCTGGCCCGGGTGCCGGTCACGACTGCCGCACCGTGGCTATGCCGGCGATCTCCCTCAGGGCCTCGGCAGCGGGGAAGGGAAACGGGGCCCGGTCGAGTACGGTCAGGGCCGCATGGCGCCGGGCCGTGATCATCGTCTCGACCTGCCGGCGAGCGCCGGAGTGCTCGATGACGTCACGGACGCGCCCGAAGTCCTCGTCCGACAGGTCCGGGTTGCCGACCGCCGTGCGCAGCAGCCGTTTGTCGGCGGCGGAGGCCGATTGCAGGGCGAGCGCCATCAGCACGGTGGCCTTGCCCTCCCGTATGTCGTCACCGACCGGCTTGCCGGTCTTGGACGGATCGCCGAAGACGCCGAGGAGGTCGTCGCGCAGTTGGAAGGCCTCCCCCAGCGGGATGGCGAACTCGCTGCAGGCGCTGTGCACATCGGGTCCGGCGCCGGCGAGCGCCGCGCCGATGCGCAGCGGCCATTCCACGGTGTAGGAGGCGGTCTTGTAGCGCACGATCCGCAGCGCGGCCTCGACGTCGTCGCAGGGGCGGCCGGTCGCCACCAGGTCGAGATACTGGCCGTACACGAGCTGGCTGCGCATGGTCTCCAGCAGGGGCTGGATCCGCCACATCGCCTCCGCGCCGGGGCCGGTGCGGATGAGGTCGTCCGACAGCGTCAGGACGAGATCGCCAAGCAGAAGGCCGGCGGCCAGGCCGTGAGCCGTGGCCCGGTGCGGCGGGCGCCCGTCGGCGATGTACGCCGTGGCGAGCGCGCGGTGCGCCGTGGGGCGGCCGCGGCGCAGGTCGCTGCCGTCCATCACATCGTCGTGGATCAGGGCGAAGGCATGGAAGAGCTCCAGGGACGCGGCCACACGCAGAACCCGGTCCCGGTCGCCGGATCCCCCGCCGCCGGCGTACCAGCCTTCGACGCACAGGAGCGCCCGCAGGCGCTTGCCGCCGTCCAGGAGACTGCTCAGCGTCGTGAACAGCGGAGTCATCTCCGGCCCAGGCGCGGCCTGGGCCCTCTGGGCGAGGAAGTCGGCGAGGATCGCGTCGACTTCGTCCCGCAGGGCGGACGGATCCGGCAGGGCGGTGGTGGATGGTGCCGGCCGGCGTTTCCCCGTCTGGTCGAGGACCGTCATGGGAGCCTCCTTCTTCTTCAGAGCGGACCGAGGTGGGCGGCTGTGAGGTGCGGGGCGACGTGGCCGGGCCGGACTTACCCGTGGCGCGGCTTCACTGCTTGCTGCGTGGTGCCGGAGGGAGGGCGAGTTCAGCGCGCACGGGCGGAGGCCTGCAGCCGCCCGGCCGCGGGCCGTCGCGGTTCGGTGCTCGCCGGACGAGACGGGGCGCTCGGTGCCGGCACGAGCGGGGTGAAACGGCAGGGAAGAGCCGTGAGGACGCGGTAGATGGGGTCGGGTCGGTGCGTCAGATGCTCGGCCGGTACGGCGAGTTCGATGTCCGGCAGGGTGGCGGTGAGCCGCTCGATCGCCGCGATCGCGACGACGAGGGCGATGGACTGCGCGGGGCACTCGTGCGGGCCGGCGGCGAACGCCAGGTGCGCCTTGCGGTCAGAGCGGAACCCCTCACGGCTCTGCCCGGTGTACGGGCAGGTGTTGATCGCGGCGTAGGCGACGAAGACCGGCTGGCCCTGGTCGATGTCACGCCCGTGGAAGCGCACGGGCTGGCGCGGCCGGTGGAGGCTGTACATGGCCAGGGGCGGGTCGTTCCACAGGACGTCGTCGATGGCGTGCCGGATGGGCAGGCTGCCGGTCGTCAGGGTGCCGCGGTAGCGCTCGTCGGAGAGTATGCGGGCGGCGGTGTTGGCGATGAGACCGGCCAGTGTCTCCCAGGCGGCGCCCTGGGTGATCAGGATCTGGTTGATGACCTCATCGGGGGACAGACCGTTGGGGTGGTCGATGAACCACGAGGTGAGGTCGTGACCTCGCTGGGCGGCCTTCGTCTGGTACAGCGTGCCGAGGTAGGCGCCGAGGGACTGTTCGCCCTGGGCCTTGCGGACGAGGCCCGTGCTCGTCATCGCCTCGACCGCGCCGATGAGTTGGGCGGCATCGGCGTCGGGCATCCCGAAGAGGGAGTTGAGCACCATCAGGGGGAGTCGCCGGGCGTACTGGTTGACGAGGTCGGCGCGGCCGGCGTGGGAGAACTCGGCCAGGAGCGTGTCGGCGTGCCGCAGCGTCGTGTCCCGCACGTGACGGGGGTCGAGGAGTGCGAAGCTGTCGGTGATGACCCGGCGCAGGTGGGCGTGTTCCTGTCCGTCCGCGAAGAAGAGGCTGGGGCGCCACTGGAGCATCGGCATGACTGGACTGTCGGCGGGGACGTGCTCCATCCACCCGCGGGTGTCCTTGGTCCACAGGCCGGTCCGGTCGTGGAAGAGGTCCAGGGCGGCCCGGTAGTCGGTGATCACCCAGACGAGGACGCCGGCGTCGATCTCGGCGAGTCCCACAGGGCCCTGCTCTCGCAGGCGGGCGAAGCTGCGCTGGGGGTCGGCGGCGTGCTCGGCGGTGTAGAGCGGCACGGCGGACTGCTGGGGGGCGGTTGTCATGGCAGTTCGGCTCCGGCGCGGGATACGAGGTGGTCGGCCAGTGTTCTGAGCGCGTCCAGTACCGATGTGCGGTCTCGCGCGTCGCAGGTGACCAGGGGGGTGTGGTCTTCCAGGTCGAGCTTGCTGCGTACGAGGGCGAGCTCGTGCTCGGGGGTGTCGGGGAACCGGTTCAGCGCGACGACGTAGTCCAGGCCGGCCTCCTCGATGAGGCCCATCACCTCGAAGGAGGCGTCGAGTCTGCGGGTGTCGACGAGGACCAGGGCACCGAGGGCTCCCTGTGTGATCTCGTCCCAGATGACCCGGAATCGCTCCTGCCCGGGCGTCCCGAACAGGTACAGGACGATGCGGGCGCCGGAAAGCGTGATGCGTCCGAAGTCGAGGGCGACCGTGGTGGTGGTCTTGCCGTCGACGACCAGGTCGTCGACCGACGCTGCGGCCTGCGTCATGGGCTCTTCCGTGTGCAGGCTGCGGATCTCGGACACCGTCTCGATGGCCGTGGTCTTTCCGATCCCGAACGGCCCGACGATGAGGATCTTCACCAGGTCGAAGTCCCCGTCGGGCAGATACACCGGTGACGGCGGGCTGCTAGAGGGCGAGGAGACCATCGCGGACCCTTTCCAGGAGAGACTTAGTGGGCTGCTCGGCCCCGGGTGTCCGAATGCCGTCGGGAAGCCCTGTGAGGGGCGCTCGTGCCATCAGGTAGCCGTCGTCGACGAGCTGGGAGGCGATCATCTTGCCGACCCCCATCGGCAGTCGCAGGTAGCCGGCGGACTCCGCGACTGTCAGCGGCCCCTTGGCGGTCAGGTCCAGCAGCCGCTGCTGCGCCGGGGTGTGGTGGGGCGAGGCCGACAGGCCCGTGGCGATGAGCACGGTGAGCGCCTGAAGGGAGTTGCGGGTGGGTGCGCTGCTGCCTCCGGGCGCCAGGTAGCTCGGGACGAGCCTGCGCCCCTGGCCTCGGCTCATGAGGCGGGGCCGTCGTTCCGCGACGACACGGTCATGACCTTCTCACCGAGCTTCTTCGCCTGCGTGGCCATGGTCTGCGCGATGATGCCCATCGGCGTCGCCGGGCCGAAAGCGGCGGCGAGGTAGGCGTTGCTCCCTCCGCCGACGGGCATGACCATGAGGGTGCCGGCGCTCATACCGTCCTGCGCCGTGGGGTCGACGTCCAGCTGCACGGTGATGGTCGAGATGGGCGTCTTCTCGTGAGCGCCGAGGGCCTCCACCGCCGCGGCGCGGCCCGCGCCGTGGAGGGACGAGATCGCCGCGGAGACCCGCTCGGCCATGTCCCTCGTGGCGCGCTCGTCCAGGTCCCTCGTGGCCCGGTGGGCCGAGCCGCTGGTGGTGCCTTCGGACACCCCCACGACGATCCCGTCGGAGGAGATGATCAGTGCGATGCGCACCCCGCTGATCGTGGTGATCGGGTCCAGGACCCAGGAGGGGTCGGTGATCTGCGCGGCGAGGGTGGAGCTGCTCATGTTCGGTCCTCGTTTCGGATGTCAGAAGGGGTTCCGGCTCGTCCGGCGGCTATCCCCTGTTCGAAGTCGTCCCAGGTCGAGCGGGCTTGCGTCGGCTCAGGCGGATGACCTCCCGCGGCGGTTCGCTCCTCCAAGCCGGCCGCCCTGCGGCCGCGGCGGTGGCGCTGGGGCAAGGCATCGCTGTCCGGGCCGACGGCCCCGGGACCGGCGGAGGTGATCGCTCTGCGCGGTGTGCGAGGGGCGGGGGCCGGCACAGGGGACATGGCGGAGAGGGGGTCCGTGTGAGGGTCGATCGAAGTGACCAGGGCCGGAGGGATGGTGATGATCGCGCGGACGCCCGAGTAGGGGGATGCCTGATCGACGGTGACCTGGAAGCCGTGGTCGGCGACCAACTTGCCGATGGCCGCGAAGCCGAGGGCGGGAGGATCACCCAGTTCGGTCAGCAGAGCCTGCTGCCTGCCGGCGAGCAGTTGTGCCGCGCGGCTGGCCTCCTCGGCGGTCATGCCCTTGCCGGCATCGTCGATCTGGATGCAGACCGCGCCGTTGTCGGGCTGCAGGAGGGTGACCTCCACCATGAGGTCCGCGCGTGAGGACTCCAGAGCGTTCGCCAGCAGCTCCGTGCAGGCCACCGCGATCGGCTCCGCAGCGCGTCCGACAACACCGACGGTTTCGGTGCGCAGCTTGGAGTGGACGCTGATGCGCTCGAAGCCGTGCAGGCGGGATTTCGCCCCGGTGACGAGGTCGGGAAGATGGGTGTCCGCACGAACGAGACCAGGCCAGGAGCCGGCGACGATCGCTCCCTTCTGGACCAGGCGCACCAGCTGCTCGTTGAGGTGGTCGAGGCGGAAGTAGTTCTTGAGGGTCTCCTCGTCCTCGCACGTCTGCTGCAGAGCGTCGAGATCGGTCTGCAGCTGGTACGACTTCGCCTGGACCTCCATGAAGGCGCCGCGCAGAGCAGCACGGGCCGCCGCATCCACACGGTGCCGCTCTTCGAGGACTACCTTCGCGAACAGCTCCTGGACCGAGTCGAGGAGGGCCGCGAACTCGGTGCCGGACAAGCTGGTGTCCCCCAAGCCGGGAACGGGGTAGTGGTCACTGCGCAGATGCAGAGCCAGGCTGGGCAGCCGCCCGCTCACGAGGTGCTGCAGCGCCTCGTCCCTCCGCTGCTGCTCGACCGCAGCGCCTGCCCGGGCCTGGGCGAGACTGCGCGAGAGAGTCCGGCGCGATCGTGCCACGAGCGCCACGGTGGCGAGGCTGCCAACGGTTGTGGCGCTCAAGGCCGCGATGGCCACTTCGTGTATCGCAGTCACGGTCAGGTCCTCGGGTATCGAGGCCGCCTCCCCGGACACCGTGGGGTGATGTCAGGGTCACCCTGGGGGATGTTCGGCATCCGGGGAAGCGGCGGATGGTGACAGGCGAGTGGTCGAGTGCTCCGGGGCCCTCGCCTGAGGGGACGTGAGGGGTGGTGCAGTCGTCGTCAGCTCCAAGTCCGGCTTCAGCAGGCCGGTTTGGAACTGATCAACACCCTGCCGCGCTCCTGGAGGGTTCCGCCAGGGTGCGGGTGTGTCACCTCGGTGGTCACTTTCCTGTCCCGCCCCGTCAACCCGGGGCGGCGAAAACGGCATAACCCTTACAAATCTTGAGGTCGTTGAGGGCTGTCTGCTGGAAAAGTGACCACCGGAGTGACACACGGGTCTCCTGGACGCGGGTACCGGGCGAATGCCACGGTGAGTGGCGGCAGGCTGGCAGCACCGCCGCCCACCAACTTCTTTCGCGCCGCCGCGCCCGCGCCCGCCGCAGCGGGCCGAAGCGGCGCCCTGATCCCCGCGAAGAGAGCGAGCCTTCGTGACCGCTTCATACCTCTCCCCCCGGCGCCTGATGGCCGGGCGGGACGAACATCCCCTGGGGGTTGGCTGCCGGCCCATCGGTGGACCGACGACCAACGAGGGCCGTCCGATCGGATGGGCCCATGTGGCCGACAGCAGCGCGGTCGATGCCCTCCTTCGCGCGCACGCCCTGGGTGCGACCGTGTACGACACCTCGGACGTCTACGGACTGGGCCACTCCCAGAGGCTGCTCGGCAGGATGCTCGCCCAAGTGCCGCGCTCAAGCGTGCGCATCACGTGCACTATCGGCACGTACAAGGGGACCGGTCAGCATGCCTACAGTTCCCTCAACCTCTTCCGCCAGGTGGAGCAGACCCAGGAGAACCTGGGCGTGAAGCAGCTCGATGTGCTGGTCCTCGCCCACGCCGACTTCGGGCCGCGCGACCGCTACCTCGAAGAGGCGCGGGACACCTTGCAGGCCTTGCGCGATTCCGGCGACGTCACGGCGATCGGGATGCGCATGCCGGGCACCCTGCCGGCGAGTCCGGCCGCTTCTGACCCGAGCGCCGAATGCCAGGGAAGCCAGCCGCGCTACGACTTCCTCTTGGAGCAGCTCAACCTGCAGGTTCTCAGCACCGCAGCCCACCCCCTTGATCCGCAGACCGTTGACGCTGCCACGGTCGGCGCCGGAAGGGGAGAAAGCATCTTCCGCTTCGCACGCCGGCATGGTGCCGCAACCATGATCCACGAACCGCTCCTGCATGGATTGCTCACCGGGAAGTACGGTCCCGACGCAGCCTTCTCCTCCGGCGACGTCCGCACCCGGTACACCCCGACGATCCTTCAGATCGTCGACCGCGGCTTGGAGGCTCTCCGCAGCCGCTTCGGGCAGGATCCGCAAGCCCTCGCGCGGATGGCCCTGCACTACAGCCTCAGGCGCTGCCCTGACTCCATCGTGCTGGCCGGGGTCTCCAGCCCAGAACAAGTGAACAGAAACTTCGAGGACCTCAGTGCCGTGGTGAGTGACGACGACTACGCCCTCGCTGAGCGCGCGTATTCGACTCTGCACGCCGAGCTCGCCTGGCATGCCTCCTCAGGGAAAGTGCCATAGGGCTGTAGCGGCGGAACAACTCTCTGCCCAGCCGTGACCTCTTCCACGGCAGCCTCGGAGGCAGCGACCAGGGCTACTAGCGCCAACCGGATCTCTTACGATCGCGGCGCCCTCTCTGGCTAGTCCGCGCCTTCGACCTCATGGGGCCGACTCCTCCGGCCACACAAACCCGACTCGCCCGGCTGGTTGCCGCAGTCCGTTGCTGGGAGATCCACGGCATCCTGCCGGCTCCCAGAACGACGACATGGACAGGGAGTACGAGGCGATGCTCGAACAGATCCGAACCTTGGGCACCGAACACGCCCTGTTCGGCGACTTCGAAGTCGCCGAACGTGAAGGCCGGCAGGCCGTCACCGAGTGCATGGCGGTCCGCTCCCCGCGCTGCATTCGAGCAGTCGCTCCACATCTACACGAACCTCAACCCGCGCGACGCCGACCGCGTACCGCCAGCTTCCCATCTCATGACCGGCCTGGCCCGTGACCTGCTCCGCAGTCTTTCGGTCGTTGGCGCTAGGCAGCGGCTGCGAACCTCCGAAACTGCGTGCTCGTCGTCCTCCGACCGTTGCCTCGGCGACCCCATCCAAAGTTCACGTTCCGTATCACCACAAAGAACGCCCGTAAAGGTGATCACCCGTTTGGTTCTGCAGACCAACAGAAGACGTAGTGCCACCAAGGGAAAGAGGCCCGCATGAGCCCGGACAGCACCTACTGGATGAGCCACGCCATTCGCGTCGCACAAAGGGCGCCAGAATCGGGTCTCCGGGTCGGTGTTGCGCTTGTATCAGAAAGCGACGAGCTGATCTCCTCCGCCTTCGAGGGGGAAGTGCCCGGCGCATCCTGGTATCGCACTCTGCGAGGCAAGGTGCAAGAACTCGGAGCGTTTAGCGCCCACAGCATTTACCTGACGATCAACACCCTGTCCGCGGCTGGATCGTTTGAGCTCGCCGAGCTTTTGAAGGAAGTGCGCATCGACAGGGTCTACATCGGCCTGCCAGACCCCGCGCTGACGAGATACCTCGATGAGGATCCCGTCACCGCTCGAGGTCACGTACACCGCTTCCCCGAAGATCTGCAGCGCGAGATCCTGGAGCAGAACCAGGACTTCTACGCAGTGAGCGAGCAAAATATCGAGTGCAACCCCCACTACTCCACACATCGCATCAGTGAAAGTGTCTCCTCAGGGTTGAAGGCAAGGGGGTTCGCGCTTTCCAGGGAGGATGTCAACGCAAACAGGGGGAGGGTCGCGCTCGCTTCGCTGATCTGCCAGAGGTATGAGGTCGAGTACGAGAAGGCTGATCGCGTCGTAGGCGACGCCCTCTCCGAAGCGTTTGACGCGAAGTACGGCACCTATGACTACGCGTACGACGCTCGCGCGGCTAACGCGGGGTGGACCGACGATTTCAAGTCGGTTTACGAGAGGTCGTCCACAAGGCCGCTGTCTTCCGTCAGCATCCTCAACGTCGGCGTCGGGGCCGGCTACGAGGCGGCAGCCTTGTTCTCGGATTGCCCGCGGACCACCTTTGTCGACATCGCGGCACGGGGACTCGCCAACATACGCCGCCGCATTCCCTCGTCGAGAACGGTCGTCTCCAGTGCCGAAGACCTGTCCGCTCTGCCTGAGAACGGTTTCGATCTGTACGTCTCCTTGAGAACGTACAACTCGTCGTTCTTCAGTACGTCCGCAGCAGCGGCAGAGGCGCATAGAGTGCTGAAGCCCGGTTCGGTCATTATCGTCTCCGTGGCCAACGGATTTCTGTATGCTCAGCGACGCTGCGTCGTTCCAGGGCTGATCATCCCCGGCACCGACTTCGTCGACCTCTACCGTGGAATGGACACAGCCAATCAGATTGGTGCGGAGCTCGACTGTGCCGGGTTCAAAGATGTTCGGATGTTCCCGACAAGCACCGAGATCTACCTGTCGGCTGTTGTCGCCTGACGTTTCCACCGCCTCTCCAGCAGGACGCGGGTCTGCGGCGTTTCGTCGGCGGACGGTCGGGGCGACCGAAGTGTTCGGAGCGACCAGCACGAAGGAAGGAATTTTGAAATGAGCGGGCGAACGACTGTTGCCCATCGGATCCTGCAGTTCAACGAGGAACTCGCGAAAACGACCCTCGAACTTCCTCCCGGGTACACGGTCGTCAACCCGTTCAACGGCCCCCAGAAGGACCGTGTCCGGGAAGTGACGACGAGGTTCTACCACAAGTACTACGACGACGATAAGCCGCGCCGTCTCGTACTGGGGAGCTCGCCGGCGCGCCGCGGCACGGCCGTGACCGGGGTCCCGTTCGAAGACGCCAGGCTCCTCGAAGACGAAACGGGAGTCGATGTCCACGGCTACGCGGTGAGCCGACCTTCCGCCGACTTTCTGCACGACGTCATCAGCCGCTACGGGGGTCGTAGCAAGTTCTATGCCGACTTCGTCATGAGTTTCGTGTGTCCCCTTGGCCTGGTGAGAGCGAACTCCAAGGGGAAAGAGGTCAACTGCAACTATTACGAGACCAAGAAGCTGCTGGAACTCCTCAGCTCTTTCCTTGTTGACACCCTGGAGCGCCAGCTGGCATTCGGAATCGACACCTCGGTTTGCTACTGCATCGGCAGTGGCGAGAACTTCGCGTACCTGTCGAAGGTGAATGAGGGGCAGTGCTTCTTCCGGGAGATCGTGCCTCTGGAGCACCCTCGTTTCATCACCCAATACAACGGGGGCAGGAAGGAAGAATTCGCCGAAAAGTACCTCAGCGCCTTCCGCAGGAAAGGCGATTAGTCGCCGCGTCCTCCGGAAGACTCGCCGACCTCTCGGTCTGAAGAGGCGAAGACCCTAGATCCGATCGTTCTGGAACGAGAAGAAGGAGCGCAGTAAATTGACGGCAGCAGGTAGGATCCTGGTTCACTTCAGCTCGGAAGACGCGAGCGTCTACCGTTTCCAGGGCGGCGAGCTGAAACTGCTCGAAAGGGAGCGGCTCGCGTTCGAAGGCAGTCGCACGCATGAGAAGCTGGCAGAAAAGCTCGGCGGGTTCTGCACCGGGCTCACGGAGTTCAACGAGGTCGTTGACAACAGGACCACGCGCCTGCACGCCACCGGGGTCTTCCAGCAGCTCCCGCAGGCGGAAGCGGCCGCGCTGGTCAACAGCCTCTACGTCGACACCGGCCTCTACTTCAACATAGTCGGGCCTGAGCTGGAACAGTTCTACCTGGAAACGAGCAGATCCACGTGCGGGTCGAACCACATGATGGAGGGCCTGACCCGCCGGGAATTCCGGAATGCTGTTGTCTGCGGCAGCTTCCAGAATTCTCTGGAGTATATCGAGGACGTCATCGTCCGGCTGCGCGGAAACGGTGCCGCAGTGCTGAGTCCCCCTTCCACGAGGGTCAAGCCGGAGACCGTGGGCACCGACTTCATCCTCTTCGACTACCAGGATTTCCTGAAGAACGAACGCGACACATGGCGGCACAAGTACATGCACCTGGACGCGTTCAGGCAGGCCGACGCCGTGGTCGTATGCAACCCCGGCGGCCATGTCGGGCAGGGAACCATGTTCGAGCTCGGCTTCATGTCCGCGCTTTCCAAAAGGGTCATCTTCACGGAGAAGCCCCAGGACGTTTCCGTCCTGTTCCCCTGTGAGGTCGGCCTGCAATTCTGAGCGTTCCGCCGAGCGCTGCGGCGCCCTATCCAGATCTCTGACCGGAAACAAGCGGCGTTCCGGCGCTTGGATCAGAGGCGAAAGCAGGTCTCCGGCTCGCTCACGGCCTAGCCAGGTCTCACTTCTCGACAACGAAGATACGGAAAGGACCCCAGCCGGTGCGTGATGCAGAAGTCCTCGACAGGCTGCGAGAGATCGTGGCGTCTGTTCTCGAAGTCGAGAAGGAGGGCATCGAGTCCGGTGCCCTGTGGTACGAGCAGCTCGGTATGAGCTCCCTGGAGAAGGTCGCGATCACGGTCGCGATCGAGCGCGAGTTCGGTCCCCTGTCCGCGGAGGAAGCGGCGGCCCTCACCAGCCTGGACGCCGCGGTGTCCGTGCTCGGCGAGCGGGCGACACGCCTTCGCGGGGTCGACCTGCTCGGTCACCTGGTGGCGGGGCATGTCTCCGCCGGCCGGGGCGAAAGGGTCAGCTACCTCGACCCCCAGGCGGGGGCGATCACCTACGCCGCCCTCCTGGAGGCGGCACGCGGGTACGCGGGCGCCCTCAGGGCAGCAGGTATGCCTGAGGGCGCCCGCGGCCTGCTGGTCGCCGACGACTCCGTGGCGACCGTCGTCGCCGTCCTCGGCCTGTGGTGGCACGGCTGCGTCCCCGTGGTGATCAGTCCGATGCTCAAGGACGACGAAGTCCGCTACATCGCCGCGGACTGTGCCGCCGGGATGGTGCACCTCGACGCGGCCCCCGCGCGACAGCGCGCTCTGGAGGGGCTGTTCGAGACGACCATCCGGTTCACCGGCGCGGACGTCCTCGCCGCTCTGGCCACGGCCGAGCCCGGCCCCGCACGCCGCCCGCAGGACGCCGGGCCCCCGGCCGCGTGGAGTGCAGGGCGTGAGGCGCTCGTGCAGTACACCTCCGGAAGCACCGGCATGCCCAAGGGAGTCCGGCACTCGGCAGGAGCGATCACGGCCATGGCCGACGGCATCGGCACCGTACTGGCGCTGACTCCCGAGGACACCGTGCTCTCCAGCGCCCGGATGTCCTTCGGCTACGGATTCGGCAACTCCGTCCTGTGCCCTCTGGCGGCCGGCGCCCGCGTTGCACTCCTCCGCGGCCCGGTCGACGTCCACTCGCTCACCGCCGCTCTGCAACACCACCGCCCCACCGTCCTGTTCTCCGTCCCTCGGCTGTACGCCGCGCTGCTGAACACATCCGAGACGGCGGCGGTCGACTCCGTGCGGCTGTGCGTGTCGGCGGGCGAGAATCTGCCGGCTTCCCTCAGCGAACGGATCCGCACCGCCTTCCAGGCCGGGCTGTTCAACGGTCTCGGCGCCACCGAGGTGCTCTACACGGTCGTCGGCACCCCGCCGGGAATCAACCGTCCGGGAACCTTCGGGGTGCCGGTGCCCGGGATATCCGCGACCGTCCGCGCCGCGGACGGCACGCCCGTCGCCGACGGGGAGGAAGGCCGACTCCACATCGCCGGCCCGACCGTCGCCCTCGGCTACATCGGCCGCCCGGAGGCCGCCGCAGTCACCTTCGCCGACGGCGGCGCCTACACCGGCGACATGGTGCGCCGCGACCCGGACGGGGCATTCGTCCATCTCTGCCGCGTCGATGACCTGCTCAACCTGGGCGGCTACAAGGTCGCGCCGGGAGAGATCGAGAACGTCATCCGCGACGCTGACGGGGTCCAGGACTGCGCGGTGGTCGGCGGTCGCGATGCGGACGGCCTGGAGCAGGCCGTGGCGTACCTGGTGGCCCGGCCGGGATGCGACGAGGCCGTGGTGCGGCGCGCGGTGATGGCCGCGATCCGCGGCGGTCTTGCCGCCTACAAGCGGCCAGCCCGTCTGGAGTTTCGCCACGAGCTCCCGACCACGTCGACCGGCAAGCTGGCCGCCTTCCAGCTGCGAAGGGCGGCTGGACAACCGTGACCTGGGACATTACCGGCATGGCCGCCGTCGCCAACATCGGCGCCAGCCCCGAAGAGATCTTCACCGCCTTGTGCGCGGGCCAGGAGAGCCGCACGCCTCTGCGAGTGTTCGACCCCGACAAGTACAGGGCGGTCTACGCCTACGAGATCGACGACCGGCCCGAGGGCGGCGGCGACATCCCGCGCCGCGCCACCCGCTGGCTCACCACCGTCGTCCGTGAGGCAGTCGCCGACGCGGGCCTGGACGAGGACCTGTCCCAGATACCCGTGCTGGTCGGGACCACCATGCGCGAGCAGCGCAGCCTCGAACTGTGGTGGCGCGAGAACGCGGACGTCGCCCTCGAAGACCTGCACTTCGGCACCGCCCTGAAGGCGGCCTTCGGTGCGTCCACCACCTACACCTTCGCCAACGCCTGCTCGGCCACCCTGTACGCGCTCGGCATGGCCACCGACATGATCGAACTCGGCATGGCCAACACGGTCGTCGTCGCCGGCACCGACGCCGCCACCGAGAGCGGCTTCGGCACGCTCGACCGAGTGCAGAACGACATCCCTGACGCGCTCCGCCCCTTCGACACCACGCACAAGGGCATGCTGATGGGCGAGGGCGCGGCAGCCGTCGTCGTCCAGCGCACCGGCACGGGGAACGGCCCCGTGCACGCCCGGGTGCGCGGTGTGGGCATGAACTGCGACGCCCACCACCCCACCGCGCCCGACCCCGACGGCATCACCCGTGCGATCCAGGACGCCTACCGCAGAGCAGGGGTACAGGCGCAGGACATCGACCTGGTGATGCTGCACGGCAGCGGCACCCCCCGCAACGACGCGACGGAGTCGAGCGTCCTGCGCCGCGTCTTCGACGGCGCCGGACCCGGGCCGCTGATGACCGCCATCAAGGCGATGACCGGCCACACCCTGGGCGGTTCGGGACTCCTCAGCCTCGTGATGGCGGTGCTCGCCATGAAGGAGAGGAAGGTCCCCCCGGTCCTGGGACTGATCGATCCGATCCCCGAGGCCACGGGACTGGGCCTGGTGCAGGGCGCCCCCGCGGTCGGCGACCTGACCATCGCACAGATCGACGCCTTCGGCTTCGGAGGGATCAACGCCGTCGCGATCGTGGAGGCAGCCCGATGAGCGGGACGAGTACCGAACGGATGAGCAACCCGAGCACCCGGAAGGTCGTCGTCACGGGCATCGGCCTGGCGCTCCCTGGTGTCGCGACGTACGGCCATCTCCTCGGACCGCTGCCCGTCGAGGGCGGCTTCGACCCGGCCACCGGACTACGCGGACGCGAGATGCGCCACAAGGACCGCGCGTCCCGGCTCGCCCTGCGGGCCGCCGAGTTCGCCCTCCACGACGCGGGCCTGACCGACGCCGACGCGACGTTCACGGGCGCGGCTGATACGACCGCCGTCGTGGTCAGCACCAACCTGGGCAACGTGGACAGCGTCTGCGAAGCCGCCGACACCATCGCCAGGGAAGGCGTCAGGGGCCTCAGCCCGCTGGGCCTGCCCCAGACCTCAAGCAACGTCATCGCCGGCTGGGTGGCCATCGGCTACGGGCTGCGCGGCCCCAACCTCACCCTCTGCAACGGCACCACCAGCGGTCTGGACGCCCTCGCCTGGGCCCGCAACCTCATCGTGGCCGGGCGCGCCGAAGCAGCCGTCGTCGTCGGCGTCGAACCGGCCAACGACGTGACGGCGAAGCTGCTCGGGGAGCCGTCCACCGACGCGGCGGTCGCCGTCGTCCTCGAACCGGCGGACGCAGTCGCTTCCCGTGGCGCGCGGCCTCGCGCCACGATCGCCGGGTACGCACGGGCCAGAGACCTCGCCGCAGCGCTGACCGGCGCCGGTGTGACGGAGGAGAAATCCATCGGACTGTGGCTCGGGGACGAGGCGGGTGCCGGGGCGGGCCATCTGCTCGCAGGCACTCGCCGGATCGGCCTGGAGGCCCAGCTAGGACCGCTGTCCGGGGCACTGGGCGTCCTGCAGTGCGCTGCCGGAGCTGCCTTCCTGGAGAGCGACGCCCCCGGAAACGTGCTCGCCACGGCCGGAGGCCCTCGCCACGACGCGGCAGCCGCTCTGCTGCTAACCCCTTGACCAACCACTCGTCCATCCACGTAGGAGCCAGGGGAACACCATGACCACTGCGCCCGTGAACATCGAGGAGCTCCGCGCTCTGATAGCCAGAGCACTGGAGATCGAGCCCGAGGAGGTCACCGACGAGGCGCACTTCACCGACGAGCTCGACATCGACTCGCTGCTGATGCTCGAAATCTCCACCCGCGTCGAGAACACGTTCGGCGTCCCGGAGAACACCGTGGTCGTCAGCGGTGCCAGGACCCTCGCCGAACTGCACGCCGTCGTCGTCTCGAAGCTCGTCAGCGAGACGTCGACCCAGCCGGTCATCCGCCCGAGACCGCTGCGCGACCCAGCGGCGCGCCTGTTCCTGTTCCACCACGCCGGCGGCTCTCACCTGCTCTACCGAGGCTGGGCGGAACTCTTCCCCCAGGACTGGGAGCTCTGCCTCGTGGAGGCCCCGGGCCGCGGCCGGCTGCAGTCCTTGCCGCTGATCGACAACTGCGACCGGCTGGTCGACTACTTCCACACCGCGATCGCACCCCTGCTCGACCGGCCCTTCGGGTTCTTCGGCCACAGCATGGGCGCACTCATCGCCTACCAGCTCACCCGCCGCCTTCACCACGGAGGGGACCCGCTCCCGGACTGGCTGGGGGTGTCCGCCTACGGCGCCCCGCGAGGCGAGGCCGGCGCCGACGACCGCCCTCACCTGATGTCCGACGACGACCTGCGCGGCTGGCTGCGAAACGTGGGCGGCTGCCAGCCGCAGCTCCTCGACGACGACGCCATCTGGCACAAGTTCGCCCCGGTGTTCCGTGGTGACTTCAAGCTCCTGGACACCTGGGCTCCTCCCCGTGCCCCCGAGCCGCTGCCCGTTCCGCTCTCGGTATTCGGGGGCCGCCGCGACAAGCTGACCGGCGAGGACAGTCTGCTCTCCTGGGAAGCGTTCACCACGCACTTCCGCAGACTCGAGCTGTACGAGGGCGACCACTTCTACCTGACGAGCCACCGGCGACATCTCGCTGCCGCCATCACGGCCGCGATGCGCTCCTCCGCCGCATGAGCGCGTTCTCCCCACCACGCCACCCGCTGGACGGCCTAGTCCAACAGCGTCCCCGCGGAGAGTGTCCGGGTGGGCTCTCAGGCGTCGGGGTCGACTTCGGGGTGGGTGAACCGCACAGGCCGGCCGAGCGAACGGGCGTAGGCGATCTCGGCCCTGGTGCTGTCACCGATGTAGTCGCCGACCACGAGTACCTCATCAGCCAGCAGGATCTTCGACCGGTGCAGCTCGTCGAGCCGAATCTTCAGCGCCTCAGCCTCGACAGGATCGGACCAGAGCTCGTGCGGCGACTTCAGGTCGCAACCAGGCTTGACGACGATCCGTCCGGCCTTGGTCTCCCGCACATCGGCCTCAACCATCTCGGCCATGAAACGAGTGGAGCCGCAAATCGCCACAATTCGAGGGAAGCTCAGCAGCTTTTTCGCCTCGGCGAGCTTCTCTGCGGGGCTGATCACTTGCGGCGACGACACTGGTTCCTCCTGGTGGTGCGGCCCGAGGGGGCCTGCGGGGACGAGAACGAAGACGCCCAAGATCATCTTCGGGTGGACGGCGTGGACACCCACGCGCGCTCACTCTATGCGGCGAAAGCCCCCTGCCTGTTGCCGCGGCGCCCGCCGGCGCCGCCCCTACGCCCCGCCTGCCCGATGCCGAGCCGGTCCTTCTCGCCATGGAAGACCGGCGCCGGATACCGCGTTCGCCTCCTCGATCGGCCGAGTCACGAGGCGGGGGCCGCGATGTCGACTTGGTGGGCTGGCCCCCGCCGGCAACTGTGGCAGTGCCCGATCGGGCTCGGGCACTGCCACACCCCGAACGAGGGAGGCACGGGCAGATGACCGCGTTGACAGAGCGCTATACGGCGTGCGGCCCCTGTGCACCCGGCGCGGCCCGCCGCAGCTCGGTGAGCGTCTGGCGACGACGGTCCACGCCCGCATGCTGATCGCCCCGACCGCCCGCCGCCCGCCCATCATCTGACCGCTATCGCTGTGCGCCTCGACGAGGAGACCATGTCCACCCCATCTCAGCAGCCCGTCGCCCATCCCGCCACCGCACCTACCCCGCCCGGCCATACCGCGGCGGGGAACCAGATCAGGGCGATCGCCGACACGCTGGTGCTCGCGTACGGACTGCACCCGGCAGAGGTAACGCGCATCCCGGAGGGCACCGCGACGGACAACTACGTCGTCGTGGACCAGGCGGGCCGGTGGCACTTCGCCAAGGTCTACCGCACGCGAGAGCACCTGGATCTGGAGCGGGCGTCGGTCGAACTGTCCGAGTACTGCGCCGACGGAGGTGTCGCGACCGCGCGGGCAACCCGCACGCGCGAGCACGAGCTCATCGCGACCCACGGCCGCCTGCCGATGTCCCTGTGGTCGTACGTGCCGCATACCACAACTGGCGAAGGCGGCCTGATGGGCGCACGGTGGGCAGCCGTCGGCACAGCGATGGGCCATCTCCACCGTCGGCTCGCCGCTCACCCCAGCGCCGTACCTGCCCTGGAACCTGGTGCTGCGGTATGTGACGTGGCCACCGCACGAGACAGCTACAAGGGTCTGATCCGCGCTTTCCAGAGCAAGCCCGGGCTCGGGGAGTTCGAGTCATGGTCGCTGCAGGCGACGTGTGAGCGGCAAGCTCTCCTGGGGCGCGTCGAGCGCATCCTTGCTTCGCTTCCACCGCTGACTGTCCAGATCCTGCACGGCGACCTGTCAGGACCCAACGTCTTGTTCAAGGACGACGATGCCGCCGCGTTCGTGGACTTCCGACCGCCCACAGCCGGGTACCTCGCCTGGGAAATCGCACGTCTGGGCTGTGACCCCAGCAGCGTGCTGGCCAACGGTGTGGAGGGCTGGCTTGCCGGATACACCGATCTCACCCTGGCCTACCGGGACGCCAACCCCAAGGCGTCCGCGAACGACCTCGTGTCCTCGCTCCGTGTGGGCTGTGCAGCCGTGCTCTGCTCAACGTTTCCGTTCTCGGCACCAGTGAAGCGTCCACATATCGTCGACGCCGCGCTGGAGTCCTACGGCAGGGCGCGGCACGAGGCCGATCTGATGCTGCTGGACCAGCTACCTGCCTTGGAGGAGGCCCTGCGCGACGCTCTTGTCTGACTTCATGGCCCTCATCCGCCCTGGCTGGCGGCCTCCGCGGCCTGCACCAGGCTTGCACCCGCGCCCAGCAGACCGCCCAGTTCAACGCGGCCAAGAGCCCCACCGTCCCGAACACCGCGCGGTTGACACCGTCGACAGTGACGGCTGGCCGCGCGTCGGCCGTAGTCGGGGTCACCGGCGGCTGGAAGGACCGGTCCGCAATGCCCGTCAACCACGGCGTTTCGGCCACCTTCGCCATCCACCGCTCCCATGTCCTGTGTGGATCGGTGCACACAGCACGAACTGATTTTCGCCCAGTTCCGGGGTTCGAACGCCGTCCGAATCCTGTGTCCTCGCTCCACTGCCTTGAGTCGTTGAGCCATCCGACATCCCAACTCGCCCTTCTGGAGGCCGTGATGTACCCCCTTCCTACTTCCCTCCGGCGGGTCCATCAGCTTCGGTGCGGAGCTCGCCCCGCTGTGGCTGGCCCTTGCCGTCACGCGTCTGGTCCGGATACGAGGTGGGGGGCATGACCGACACGACAGGTGCACAGCCGGCCGCCGAGAAGGAGGCGTCGGAGTCGGAGCGGCTGCTGTTCGGGGGGAAGCTCACCTACGACCAGGGCTTCGCCGTCCACGCCGACGCCTGGGCGGTGCTCGGGATGTGGGAGATGGCCCGGTCGCTCCCCCGGCAGGTCCGCCTCGCCATCCGGCTCGCCCGCGAGGTCGACCGCCGGGCGTTCGCCACGGTCGCGTTCAGCGAAATCGTGCAGGGCATCACCCAGGCCGTCTCCCTGATCATGGTCAACGCCCTGCTGGTGCGGCTCCTCGCTCCGGGAGACATCCCCGGACGACTGAATGCCGCGCTGCCGGCAATCATCGCCGTGGCCGTCCTGTCGTCGGTCGGCGCGGCCTGCCGGTCGGCCTCGCTTGCCGCCACCCGCGTCCTGGAGCCGAAGGTGCAGCGGGCGGCGACCGAGCGCTACCTCGGGCTGGTGGCGCGGGTGGAGCTGGAGGCGATCGAAGACGACGGCTTCCACAAGCTGATGGACACCGCGCAGTGGGGCGCGGACGCCGCGCGGAGGATGGTCGGCTACTGCACCGCCGTAGTCACCTCCCTGATCTCATTGATCGCGGCCGCCGGCGTTCTGACCGTGCTCCACCCGATTCTGCTTCCGCTCCTGGTCCTGATGGCGCTGCCAAGTGCGTGGGGCTCGATCAGCATGGCCCGGCACCGTTACGTGAGCTTCCACCGTTTCGCGCAGCACGCGCGGGCGGCCAAGCTGCTCAGCCAGCTGCTGATCGACCAGAAGGCCGCGGCCGAGGTCCGCGTCCACGGGGTGGCTCCCCTGCTGCTCACGCACTTCCGGCTGATGGCCGAGACCAGCGAGGAGGAGCAGACGAGGCTGGCCCGGACCGGAGTGAAGGTGAGCCTGCTCGCCGACTCCGCCAGGGGGCTGGCGACCGTCACCACCTACGGCGTGCTCGGGGCGCTGCTGTGGGCCGGGCGGATGGACCTCGCCATCGCCGGCACGGCGGTCCTGGCGATCCGGTCCAGTTCGGCCAGCATCACCAGCCTCGTCCTGCGCGTCACCGAACTCCAGGCCGAGGCCCTGTACATCGCGGACCTGGAGCGCCTGTGCGACGAGGCCGCCCGGCGCGCCGTCCCGGACGGCGGCCGGAACCTCCCAGAGGTGGTCGACGAGATCCGCTTCGAGAACGTCACCTACACCTATCCCGGCAAGGACACGCCGTCCCTGGAGAATGTCGATCTCGTCATCCCCCGGGGCAAGACCGTCGCCCTGGTGGGGACGAACGGGGCCGGCAAGTCCACCCTGGTCAGCCTCCTCAGCGGTGTGCGGCAGCCCACCGGGGGGCGGGTCCTGTGGGGCGGGGTCAGCACCACCGAGGCCGACCGGGAACAGATCTTCGACCGAGTCGCGATGGTGGCCCAGGACTTCTACCGGTGGCCCTTTACCTTCCGCCTCAACATCGGCATCGGCCGTAGCTCGGCCGCCCCGTGGGACGACGCGGAGATCTGGGATGCCGCCGCGTACTCCGGCGCCGACAAGGTCGTCGCCCGGCTCGCGCAGGGCCTCGACGCGCTGCTCGCCCGTGGCTACCAGCGCGGGCAAGAGATCTCCGGTGGGCAGTGGCAGAAGCTGGGGCTCGCCCGCGCCCGGCTGCGCCGGGGAGAGGTCCTGATCGTCGACGAACCCACCAGCGCCCTCGACGCCGCGGCCGAGCAGCGGGTCTTCGACCAGATCCACCGGCTCGCCGATGAAGGGCAGACGGTCGTCTTGATCACGCACCGGCTCGCCAGCGCGCGTCACGCCGACCTCATCTACGTCCTCGACGAAGGCCGTGTCGCGGAGCACGGAACGTTCGAGGAGCTCATGGACCCCACTGTCGGGACGGGCGCGTTCCGTGACGCGTACCTCCTGCAGGCCCGGCAGTTCCTGCCCGCTTCGCAGCTGCCGGCCCAGGCCGGCGCGACGGACGGGATGCCGGACGAACCGGCGGGCGCGGCCGGTGAGGGGCAGGTGGTGTCATGACTCCCTTGTCGGCTTTCGAGACGGAAATCGCGCGGGTCACGCTGCTGCTCGCCAGTGACTTCGGCATCGTTCCCGTCTCGGTCGAGCAGGGACCGTCGGGGACCGCGACCCGTAACTACCTCGCTGCCGAGGCCGACGGCACGCAGTGGTTCGTGAAGACCTACCCGGCCGGTTCCGTGCTGGAGTCAGTCGACGCCGCCGCCCGGCTCAGCGAGTACGCCCGCCTGTGCCGAGTGCCGGTGGCCCCCGCCCGCCCTACACACGAAGGCCGGCTCACCGCCTCGTACCGGGAACTGGTCATGACGGTCACCCGGTACGTCCCGGATGCGGTGACGGCGAACGGGCGGCTGACCGGGAGGCGCTGGGAGGCGGTCGGGGAGGCCGTCGGGCGGCTGCACCGCGCCTTCGCCCGGCACGATTTCGGGCCGCCCCGGCCGGGCCCGGCAGACAAGGCGGTCGACCTCGCCCGGGCCACCGCCCGGCTGGAGAACCTCGTCTCCCGGTACGCGGCCACACCACCGGCCACCGCGTTCGGACGGTGGGCGGCCGAGACAGTCCGCGAGAAACTGGCACGCGTGCCGGAGGCCGAACGCCTGCTGGCCGCCGTTCCGCGCGCGATGGTGTCGCAGCTGGTCCACGGCGATCTGTCCGGCCCGAACGTCCTGCTGCGCGGGGAGGGCGTGGCGGCGGTGATCGACTTCCACCCGCCGGTCCGCAGGGGCGCGGTCTGGGAGCTGGGCCGCCTCGCGCTCGATCCGCGTACCGTCCTGGCCCAGCCCGACTGGCCCGAAGGACTGGGCCGGCTGGCCGCCGCCTACCACGCTCTCCACCCGGTCGTGCCGGTGCAGGAGCTGGTGGGCGTGGTGCGGGTGACCGCCGCCGCCCTGCTGATGTCGGTGTACCCGCTCGATGAGGTCCTCGACGGCCCGGGGCCGGCCGACGCCTCGCTGGAGCGGTACGCCCGCGACCGTTACGAGGCCGCAGCCGTCCTGTGCGACCGCCTCGACGAGGCCGAGGAGGTCCTGTGTGACCACCTCACCTGAACCCCGCGCGCCGCGCTGTCGCCCGGCGACGCCCGTCGCCCTCGGTCCGTCTGTCTGCCGTCCGCTTCTTCGTTTCGCGAGGTCCTGACATGCCGCCTTCCCTTCCTCACATCCGCGCTCTGCTCACCGGCTACCTGGACCGGAATCCCGGCGAACGCACGGCTTTGAGGCCCCTGTTGGACGCGTTGGAGGCCGGGGGCGATCCGACGGGCCGCGCTGTTCTTCCCGGGCACGTCACGTGCAGCGCGGTGGTGATCGACCGGGACCGGCGCGTCCTTCACATCCGCCACAAGGCTTCTGGGGACCAGCTGCTCTGCCCGGGCGGGCACGTCGAGGCCGACGATGACACCTTGCTGGCCGCGGCCCTGCGGGAGGCCGTGGAAGAGGCGGGGCTCCCCCCCTCCTGCCTGGTCCTGACCCCCGAGTTCCAGGGCAGGCCCATCGACGTCGACGTCCACGAGATCGGCCCCAGCCCGGCGAAGGGTGAAGAGGCCCACCAGCACTACGACTTCCGCTTCGTCTTCTACCTCGCGGACGACGCGCCCGAGCTCGCGCTGCAGGCCGAGGAAGTCGCGGGAGCGGTCTGGCTGCCGGTCGAGGAAGTCTCCTCCCCGACCTTGCGCGGCAAGCTCACCGCCTCGGCTCTGGATGGTGCGATCGTGCCGCTGAACGCCTCCGCGATCCTCCACGACGGCCGTGGGAGGTACCTGCTGCATCTCCGGGATGCCGACAAGCCCGGCATCTGGGCCCCGGGGTGCTGGGAGCTGCTCGGCGGCGGCCGGGAGCCGCAGGACCAGAGCCTGCGCGAGACGATCGTCCGCGAGCTGTCCGAGGAGGCCGGCCTCACCGTCGGCGGTCTGGAGCCGTACGCGGTCGAGTCCGTCATCGGCACCGACCAGACTCGTGTACCCATCGAGATCTTCTCCGGCTGCTGGGACGGCGACCCGGCCCAGCTGCAGCTGACCGAGGGGGTGATGCTCGCCTGGGTGCGCCCCGATCAGTTCCCGCACATGACGATGCTGCCCGCCACCCGGGAGCTGTTGGAGCGGCACGCCGCCGAGCAGCCCGCGCCGGCCGCCGGTCCGGCGCCGCCGGTGGAGACGACGTCGGCGAAGGCGCCGACCGGGACCGTGCCGCACGTGGTCGGCGTCCACCTCTACCTGGAACGCGACGGAAAGGTTCTGCTGGGGCTGCGGCACCCGGACTCGGCGTACGCGGGAGGGTTCTGGCATGTGCTCGCCGGTCACTGCGAGGCGGAGGCCGCGACCGCGTGCCTCGTACGAGAGGCGCGCGAAGAGGCAGGACTGGTGTTCGACCCGGCCGACGTCGACCTGGTCCACACCGTGCACATGCGCGAGCACCCCTCGGATCCGCCCCGGATCCAGCTCTTCTTCCGGGCCCGGCACTGGGAGGGCGCACCGAAGCGGCGGGAGCGGGACAAGTGTCTGCGCTGGGAGTGGTGGAGCGCCAAGGACTTGCCCGAGCAGCTGGTCCCGTACACCCGTGCCGCGATCGAGGGCATCCGGGCGGGGCGTCCGTTCACCGAGCTCGGCTGGACGCGATGAGCGGGTTCGACGCGGTCGGCGCGGCGTACAGCGCCCACTCCGGCAGCGCGCGGGGCCGGCTGCGTCACGACCTGGTCGAGCGCCGGCTGCTCGCGGAGCTTCCCGGGCGTCCTGCGCGGGTTCTCGATGTCGGCTGCGGGAACGGCGAGATGACGCTCCGTCTCGCCGCGGCCGGGCATCAGGTGACCGGTGTCGATCCGTCCGCCGCCATGCTGGCCGCCGCGGCCGATCGTCTCTCGGCCCGCCCCGACCTGGCCGGCCACATCGAGCTGGTCGACGCCGGTCTCGAGCGTCTTCCGTTCGACAGGGAGCGGTTCGACGCGGTGTGCTGCCACGGGGTGCTGATGTACCTGGACGATCCCGGCCTGGCGGTCGCGCGTCTGGCGGGGCTCGTCGCGCCGGGCGGCCTGCTCAGCGTCCTGGCCAAGAACCGGCGGGCCATCGGCGTGCGCGAGGCCCTGGCCGGCGACTACCCGAGCGCGCACCGGCTCATCGTCTCCGAGACGGACCGGAGCACCGGCAACCTCGGCCGGGAGACCCGTGGCGACGCCCCCGAGGCCCTGGACCGTCTCGCGGCCGGGCACGGCCTGGTCCCGCTGCCGTGGCAGGGAGTGCGGATCTTCCACGACCACCTCGACGACACCTGGGCCCCGGAACCGGCCGCGTACGAGGCGGCGCTGGAGGTGGAGTGGGAGGCGTCCTGGCGCAGCCCGTACCGGGAGATGGGTCACCTCGTGCATGCCCTGGCCAGCCGGCCGGAGCGGGGACGCCCGTGACGGCCACCAGCACCACCCGCAGCGCAGCCGCGCCTTCCGAGACCGCTACCCCTTTACGATATAACCGGTCATTCCGCTCCTACTGGACTGGCGAAGCGGTGGCCCTCGCGGGCACATCGGTGCACGGCGTTGCGCTCCCGGTGGTCGCGGTCCAGGTGCTGGGCGCGTCTCCTGGTCAGGTGTCGCTGCTGGCCGCCGCGGCGACGGCACCGGCTTTCTTCTTCGCGCTGCCTGCCGGAGTGGTGGGCGACCGCTACCCGAAGAGGCCGGTCATGGTCGGTACCGATCTCGCCGCGGCCGCGGTGGTGGCCGCGGTGCCGGTCTGCTGGGCCGCCGGTGTCCTGTCCGTGCCCGTGCTCTACACGGTCGCGCTGCTGCTGGGGACGCTGACCGTGCTCCATCAGGCCGCCTCGATCGCCATCCTGCCCGAGCTCGTCGACCGCGCCCAGATGCACCAGGCGAACGCCCGGATCGCCAGCGCGTTCTCCCTGGCGGACACGGCCGGCGCCTACGGCGGCACCTTCGTCGTGGGCCTCGTCGGTGCGGTCCGCGCCCTGTGGCTGGACTCCCTGTCGTACCTGGTGAGCGCCTGGTGCGCCTGGCGGATCAGACCCAGCGCGGTGCGGCGGGAGAGGGCCGGCCGGCCGGTGCGGATGCTCGCCGGGATCCGGGAGGGCCTCAGCTACGTGATGCGCGATCCGATCCAGCGCCCCATGGTGCTCTCGCTCGTCTGCCATGCGTACGCCGACGGCATCGTGGTCACCTACTTCGCGTACACGCTGCTGAAAAGGCTCGGCGCCGACAGCACGGGGCTCGGCCTGGTCATGGGCGTCACCGCCGTCGGCGGCCTGGTGGGTGCGGCCCTGGCCACCCGCCTCGTGGACCGGTACGGTCCAGCGCGCGTGATCCTCGCCGGGCTTCTCGCCTACGCCATATGCGCAGCGCCCCTTCTCATCGCCCGCCCCGGGCCCGTGTGGCTGGGGGTGATCGCGCTGGCCGGCGCGGTACGGACCGCGGCCGCGGTCGCGGCCGGCACGACCCAGCGGTCGATCCGCCAGCAGCTGTGCCCGCCCGAGCTGCAGTCCCGCGCGCAGCAGACGTCCGTCTGGCTGGTCACCGGCCTGCGGACGGCCGCCGCCCTGACCGCCGGCGGCCTCGCCGCCGCCTTCTCCGTGCACACCGCGCTGCTCGTCGGAACGCTGCTCCACCTCGTCCCCGCCGGACTGCTGTGGGCTTCCCCCATCCGCCGCATGACCGCCATGCCCGCCCCCTCCCCCTCGAAGGACGGTCCCCGTGTCCCTTGACCTCCAGGCCGAGACGATGAACACCCTGCGCACCGCCATGGTCGACCGCCTCACCGAGGCCGGGGTCCTGACCGATCCCCGGTTGCGTGACGCCCTGCTGCACATGCCTCGCGAGGTGCTGATGCCTCACGCGTACGTACGGGTCAGCGGTCCGGGCGCCGACCCGATCGAGTGGCGCCTGCTCGACGGCGCCCACCCGGACGACCGCGAGGAGTGGCTCGGCCTGATCCACGGCGACGACTCGGTCCTCCTGCAGCGCGACGGCGAGCCGCTGGACACCCTCCCGCGCGGGCCGGTGACCGGCGGGCACATGACCTCCATGTCCACGAACCTCCTCGTCACCGTCGAGATCCTCCAGAATCTCCGGCTGGAACCCGGGCTGCGGTACCTGGAGCTCGGGCCCGGGCCGGGGGTCTCGCTCACCCTCGCCGCCGCCGTCACCGGCCGCCACCGCGCCGTCGGCGTCGAGCGCGACGCGCACATGACGGCTTTCACCCAGCGCAACCTCGACCGGCTCGGCCTGGCCGCGACCGTCCTGGAGGGCGACGCCCTCGACGGGCACCCGCAGGGCGGACAGTACGACCGGATCCACTCCGGCATCGGTGTCCCCCGCGTCCCGCGCGCCTGGCTGGAACAGCTCGCGCCCGGAGGGCGACTGCTCACCACCCTCACGACCCGAACACCGAGCTGGCCCGGACGCCTCGAGGTCATCCGCACCCCCACGGGCCGCCTTGAGGCGACCCTGCGGGGCGGGCCGCGCGGGTATCGGCCCCTGCTCGGCTACCGGTGGCTCAACGCGATCGACCATAGAGCCCGTATCAAGGCGGACCCCGGCACCCCGCGGGCCACATGGCTCGCCCCACCCGCGGACGACGCGTACGGCTTCTGGCTGGCCGCCGCCTACCTGGTCGGCGGGGTGGTGCGGGACTTCCAGGCCGACACCATGACCCTCGTGGCTCCCGAGAGCGACTCCTGGGCCGTCGCCGGTCCCGGTGACGACACCGTCCGTGTTCACGGACCGCGCGACATCTGGGCCGAGCTCGAAGCCCTCCACGCTCGCTGGGAACAGGCCGGACGCCCGGACGCGTACCACGTGGACCTCGGTGACGGCAGCGCAGAACAGCGCGTCGTCTCCGCGGCACACACGAAGGCCCTCGGCTGGGCGTTGCCGCCTCTGCCCAGCGTCCCCCGGCAGGAATCCCGATGACCACCGACCTCGTCACCGTCGCCATACAGGCCAACGACCCGATCTCCCTTGCTGGCGTGACCAGTCAGCTGCGCACTCAGCCGGGGCTCAGGCTGCTCCACCCCCCGGTCTCCGACAGCGACGTGGAGAGCGAGAAGCCCGATGTCGTGGTCCTCGTCGTGGACAAGGTCGATGAGCCCGCCCGCCGCCAGATGCGGTTCATCAAACGCTCCCAGCATGCCCGATGCCTTCTCGTGCCGAACGACATCGACGAGCGAGCGCTCGTCGAGGCGGCAGAATGCGGCGTCACCGGCATCGTTCGCCGCTCGGATGCGACCGTGCACAAGCTCACCGACGCTGTCCGCAGAGTCGCCCGAGGAGGCGGGGATCTGCCTGAGGACCTCGTCAGCCAACTCATGTGCACGGTCGCCCGCCTCCAGAGCGAGGTTCTCGGCCCTCGCGGGCTGCACGCCGGCGGTCTGTCTGAACGCGAGGTAGAAGTCCTGCGACTATCCGCTCAGGGGCTCGAAACACCGGAGATCGCCGACAAACTGGGCTACTCCGAACGCACGATCAAGCATGCGATCACTGCAGTCATCACCCGTCTGCATCTGCGAAACCGCATCCATGCCGTCGCCTACGCGCTTGAAAGGGGACTCATATGACGCGGGCGTCGGCCGCCCGCACGGACGTACCGGCTGAGCCGGTCGAGCTCGTCGCCAGGAGGAGAGCGGACGGTGCGGGGCGCTGGCCCCTCTCCATCGTGCCTCGGCGGCTTCGCCGTCCAGGTCCGTCGCACCAGCCGGGACTTCCTGCCGCGCCCGGGATCCGTCGCCGGCTTGAGCCCAAGGTTCCTCGCTCTGGATGGAGTTGTTCATGCCTCATGACCACGAAGAGTCTTCCTCTGCTGCCCCCGATGCGACCCCGGCGGGCGGCTGGCCGGAAGGCTTCCTGGCGCACATCGCCGGAGACGGATGTCCCATGTGCCACAACGACTACACCTGCGACGACATCGGCTGGGGCATCCTGCTGCGTCGCGGTGAGGTCGCCAACGCCTACCTGTGGCGCCAGGGCCGGGTGCGGGGCTATTGCGTGCTGATCCACCGCGGCCCCCCGCACGTGACCGAGCCCACCGACCTGTCCGAAGCCGACGCCGCCGCCTACTGGCGCGACACCCTGGCGCTCGGCAGGGCCCTGACGGCGTTCTACGAGCCGCTGAAGCTCAACTACTCCACCCTCGGCAACGTCGTGCCCCACCTGCACACGCACGTCTTCCCCCGCTACGAGGAAGGCGACCCGGCGCCCGGGGGACCCCTGCCGTGGGAGTTCCTCGACGAGGGTGGTCAGGATGAGCAGCGGCTCCAGGCCGACGCGGCCTCGCTGCGCACGCTGCTGCAAGAACCGGTGGCGGGAACGGCCGAGCGGCCCGAGGACCCGTTCCGTGTCGCCGCGCCGCACTACGCCGTGCACCGGCCCGGGCTTCCCGCCGAAGCCGTGCGCCTCCTCGCCGAGACGGTGAGGGACATCAAGCGACCGGTGCTGCTCGATCTCGGCACGGGCACCGGGCAGGTACCGGCCGCCCTGCTGCCGGCCGTCCCCCGCCTCGGCCGTGTGGACCTGGTCGACACCAGCCGCGGCATGCTCGACGAAGCCACCCGGGTCCTTGTTCCGCTCCTCAAGGGCCGCATCGCCGGCTTCCACCAGGTGGCCGCTCAGGACTTCATCCCGCCCTACGACGGCTACCGGGCCGACCTGGTCACCTGCGCGCGGGCCGCCCACTGGATGGACCTGCCCGCGGTGCTGGCGATGGCCGACAAGGTCACCACTCCCGCGGCCGCAGTCGCGATCATGGGCGACGGCAGCCTGTGGACCCACGAAGCGCCGTGGACCGTGGACCTGCGCGCCCTGATCCGGTCCTACCTGGGTACCGAACGCCGCGCGGGCACCTCCCTTTACAAGGAGCCGGCCCGCTCCCACGAGGATGTCCTCGCCGAGTCAGCATTCAGCGAGGTCACCACATACCGCTTCCCGGACCGGCGCACCTGGACGCCCGACCGTGTCCTCGGCTACCTGCGGAGCACCAGCTTCGCCGGCGCGGAGCAGTTCGCCGAACGGCACGCCGAGTTCGAGACCGAGGCCCGCCGGCTGCTGGAGCAGCGTGCCGCCGGGGCCGGGCTCGTCGAGGACGCGGTGTTCACGGTCCTGCTCGCGCGGCGTCCGGGCGGGTCCCGGTGAGCGGCGGGCGGCACATGGTGCCGATCGACGTGCACCTGCTCGCGGTCCGGGACGGGGAGAGCGGCCCGGAGGTGCTGCTGTCGCGCCGCGCGGGCGGTGTCTACGCGTCGGGCATGTGGCACCTGCCGTCCGGGCACGTCGACGGGCCCTTCGAGGACGTCGTCACCGCCGTTGCCCGGGAGACGTCGGAGGAGACCGGCCTCGTCGTGGATCCCGCCGAGGTGCGTGCCGCGGTCACCGTCCACCACCGCGCGCCGGGCGGCAGCGCTCGGGTGGGGGTCCTGTTCGAGGTGCGGCGCTGGACCGGCACGCCGGAGATCAGGGAGAAGGCCGTGTGCGACGGGATGGGCTGGTTCGCGTTCGACGCGCTGCCGGAGCCGATGGTGGCCTACTGTCGCGCCGGGCTGGACGCTTACCGGGCCGGCATTGCGCTGGCCCTGCACTTCCAGGAGCCGGACGATCCGATCGCATACGACCCGGCGCGCGACCGGCTGCGCCACGTACGAGGGCCGGGGCCCGCCGCTTGCGAGCCGCCGCGGACGGTGCGGGACTTCGTCGAGCGGGCGGTCGGCCGGATCGCCACCTGGACTGACGCGGCCTGGGCGAGAGATAACAGCAACGCGTGGCAGGTGCGCGGGTCGGCGGGCGGCACGTGGTTCGTGAAGGCCCACCCGAGCGAGAAGTTCCACCGCCGTGAAGTGGCCGCCCTGCGCGGCTGGGTACCTCGTCTGGGCGGCGCCGGGCCGCGTCTCGTGGCCGCCGACCCGGAGCTGCGGGCGGTCGTCGTGACAGCGGTCGAGGGCCGCTCCCTGCACGGGGCGGTGCTGACCGGTGCCGAGGAACGCACGGTGTTCGAGTCGATCGGCGCGCTCACGGCCCGCATCCACGCCTGCCCCCTCCCCCTGGACGGCGCGGCGGACGGGATCGTGCCTGTGGGTCCGTACGACCGGATGGAACGCCATCTGGAGGCGGCACGGCCCCTGCTGGAGCCGGGCGACGAGGAACATGTCCGCGAGGCCGTCGCCGTGGCCCGGGGCTTCGGGCCGCTCGACCCGGTGGTGACCCACGGCGATCTGCAGCTGCGCAACCTCCTCCTCGGCGCCGACGGCACGGTGCGCGTCATCGACTTCGAACGCAGCGAACCCCAGCCCCGGGTCAGGGACTTCGCCCGCATCGTCGACCACTTCGACGGCCGGGACGACCTCGCCGCCGCGTTCTTCGCCGGCTACGGCCGCCCGCTGACCGGCGCGGAGGAAGCACACCTGGCCGCGGCCGCGGCCCTGGACTCGGTCTCCGGCATCTCCTTCGGAACGCGATCCGGGGATCCAGAGCTCGTCGAACGCGGCCGCCGCATCCTCGCCCGCCTGCGAGCGGGCACCACCTGGCCGTACGCCCGTCCCGGAGGAGCCTCATGACGCATCCCGTGCCCGGTCCGCCGACCGCCGCAGCAGCGACCGCGAGGGCGGCGACGCCGCACGACGCGGCCGAGATCGCCCGCCTGCGCTCCGACCTCATCCTCTCCGAGCCTCTCGACACCGCCTGGCTGGCCACCTGCCGCGATCAGATCGCCGCCCGCCTCCAGCCGGGCGGCGACGCCCGCGCCTGCGTGATCGACGCCCCGGCCGGCGGACTCGCCGCGTGCGCGCTCGCCTTCATCCACCCCGTCCTGCCCGCCCCGAATTACCCCCGCGGCCTGGCCGCCCGTATCCACGCCGTCGCCACCGAGCCCGCCCACCGGCACCAGGGCTTCGCCCGGGCCGCTCTCACCGCTCTGTTGAAGTGCCTGGAGGGCGAGGGCGTCACGCTTTACGAGCTGCACACGAGCGAGATGGCTGCACCCCTGTACGAACAGCTCGGCTTCCGGCGCGACCGCGCGCTGATGCGGATGACGAGGATTCCCCCGGCCCGTCCGCAGACCGCTTCATGAGCGCCCCGCCGCACCCGCCCCTGCCTGTGCGGCCCGAGCGGCCGCTGTCGGGCTGCCGCCGCTCCTGTCCCCACCGTCCTACGAGGAGAGATCTGTTGGAGTACGTTGAGCGTGCCGAGTGGGTGGAGCACTACAGCGACGGCAAGGGCTTCCGGCCGCTGGGGGACAAGGAGCGCCGGCTCCTGAGCGAACATGTCCCGGCTCCCGCAGAAGGCGGGCGGGCACTGGAGGTGGGCTGCGGGACCGGCGTTCTATCGGTGTTCCTGACGACGCTCGGCTACCGCGTGGACGCCGTCGACTACGCCGACAGCGCCATCACCCGCGCCCGGAAAGAGCACCCGGACACCGGCGAGGTGCGCTGGATCTGCATGGACATCGAGCGGGACGACCCGGCGGGCCTTCATCCGGGCGGTTACGACCTGGTCGTACTCCGCCTTGTGGTCCCCTTCCTCACGGAGCGCACATCGGTCCTGCGCCGTCTTGGTGAGCGGCTGCGCCCGGGCGGCGCGGTCGTCGTCATCACGCCGGTGGCCGAGCACACCCCGCCCGAGCGGCGGGGTATCGCGCTGGACGAGGACGAGATCAGTGCCCTGTCCGCGCTGTGGGAACAGGCAGAGCGGTTCGATGCCGACCAGCTCGCGTTCCTCCTCTGGCGCGGTGCGCGTCCTGCTGGCACCGGGACGACGGCCGCGGACCGGCAGCACCCGGGCGTGAGGTAACCCCGTGGACGAGCTGCTGAGGGACCCCCGCTTCGCCGTGGCCACATTCGTAGTGATCGACTTCGAAGGGCTCACCCCGGCGGGGCGGCCCGCCGAACCGATCGAGGTGGCCGCGCTGGCGCTGCGCCCCGCAGGGGGACGGCTGCAGGAGGTCGGACGGTTCGAGGAGCTGATGCGGCCGCCCGCCGACGTGCCGGTGACCGCCCGGGACGTCCGTCTCAAGGGCATCACGCGGACGATGCTCTCCGGGGCGGCCCCGGCCGCCGAGGTGATGGCCCGGCTCGACGCGTACCTGACCGCGCCGCCGTACCGCCTGGTCGCCCACCACGCGTCCACGGAGGCCGGGATCATCTCCCGGCAGGCAGCGCACTGTCCCGTGCTCGCCGCCACACCCCTGCTGGACACGCTGCGGCTGGCCAAGACCGTGATGCCCTCTCTCGGCTCCTACGGGTTGGACCACCTGCTCGCCTTCTACGGGATCCCCCAGCCCGCCGGCCGGCACCGGGCGATGCCGGACGTCGAGGCCACCGCCCAGGTTCTGGTGCGGCTGCTGCGGGACGGAGAGCGGGAGAGGCGATGGCGCACCCTGCTGGAGCTGGACATGGCGGCCGGCCTGCAGCCCCGGCGGCCGCCCTCCGCCCCTGGGGAAGAGCAGGCGTGCCTGTTCTGAACCAGGTCCTGCGAGAAGCCCGCGCCGATCTGCGGGCGCGGCCTCGGCTGACCGTCGTCGGCCGTAACACGCCCTGGCCTTCGTCCGTTGAGCGACACGACACGAAATTGAGGAACCGAGCATGAGCGCAGCGGTGTTCACGGCGCCGGCGGCGACGAAGGACGTCACGCGGATGCGGCACGCCTTGGCGGCCGCGGCTCGCGGCCTGCACGTCGTACCGGCCGGCCCGGAGGTGTGGGGCTGGCAGGGCCGCACTCTCGGGCGCCGTGCCGGAGCGAGCTGGCTGCGAGTCGTCTCCGTCCCGGCCGAGAAGGCCGGAGGGCGGCTGTGGGAAGGCACCGCCCTCGCGGACACCGTCCTGCCCCGTGCGATCCCGCGTCCCCGGCTCCGCAACCTCCTGGACTGGACGGACGGGCCGCACTCGTACCGGGCCGAGCTCACCGAACTCATCACCACCCCCGCTGTGACCGCGGGCAGTCCGGTCCTCGAGCACGACCCCGCCCTGCCGGATGCCTGGTGGCAGGAGCTGCGCGCGGCAACCCGCGCGCTCGCCGCGGTCCCGACCGGCCGTGAAGCGGTACGGCAGTCATGGGTCGACCGGAACTTCCGCACCTTCCTGGGCATCGACCCCATCCGCGTCAGTGACTTCACCACTGGGCACGCGGACCTGCACTGGGCGAACGTCACTTCCCCCACCTTGACCATCCTTGACTGGGAGGGGTGGGGCCGGATGCCGGTCGGCTACGATCCGGGCCTCCTGCACGCCTACTCCCTTCCCGTTCCTGCCGTCGCCGCGCGCGTGCGCCGGGAGTTCGCGCACGTTCTCGACACTCCCGTCGGCCGGGCTGGAGAGCTCGTCGCCCTCGGTCAGCTCCTCCAGGCATGCTCCCGAGGGGTTCATCCCCTCCTCGCCCCGTTCGTCGCCCGCCGGGCCGAGGAGCTCACCGGAGTCCCCGTTCCCCTGTAGGTTCCGCATTCTAATGGACACTGACCATGCGAGATGGACAGCGATTGGGCACTTTCGCCATTCCGTGGGCACTGGCTGCGGTGAGTAAATACGCTCGCTGGTATAGCCGTTCAGAAGACCCACCTTTCCCGCATAGGAGCGCTGTGAACAGCACCGACGAGTCCTTTGTCTACGTTATCGGCATCATGGACCTCGACCGCGAAGGCCCCATCGAAAAGGAACGAGTGAAGATCGGAAAAGCCGAGGACATTGACAAGCGGACCAAGACCTTCCAAACCGCGAGCCCTCACCCCATCGCCATCATTGCCACCTACCCCGGCGCCGAAGACCTGGAATACGCGCTCCATTCCTGGTTTCAGTCCCGCCGCATCGGTCTGCAACTCGACACTGGCCGCTATCGAGGCGAATGGTTCAATTTCAAAGACATCGATCCCCTGCCGCTGATCAACCACGCCGTCCACGTCATTCGAAGCCGCCACCTCGAATGGATCAGCGCCCCGGACCGTGAGAAGGCCAACCAGAAAGCCGCCCGCAGTACCAACCTCGCCACCAAGCGCATCCACAGCCTCGGAGACGAGCTCCAGCGGCTCCTCAACATGGGAACCAGGATCCAGGCCGAAGCGGACCTTGTCCTCGCCCTCGGATTCAGCCCTCAGAGCAAGGCAGATGAAGAACTGCGGGAGCTCGCCTTCACCGAACACGTCTACCTGATCAATCTCTTGGCCGAACGCGTCGAAACCTGCGCAGAAGACTTGCGCGCCACGCTCCGAGTAGCGAGGCAGGCCGGTGTCCTCGACCAAGACGATGCCAAAGCCGCTACCGATCGCACCGCCGAAATTACGAGCAGCAGCCCTGACCTGGTCACTCTCATCGAGGAGTGGCGGAATTGGACGCCTCCTGGCCTCACCGACTTCATGGACTGGTTCGCCCGACCGCCGCAGTGACCTCTCGACGACGCCCGCAAGACCGACAACCCTGAACTGGGCTCCGCCGCGGGTCCGACCGCCACCGTCGAGGACACCACTCTGCTGCCGAGGCCGACAACCGCTACACATGGTGAGCGCCATGACAGCCCGGCGGGGGCTTTTGCTCGCGATCTATCTACACAAATGGTGCTTATCACGCGCGGATTTCGGCGTTTTCGCAGGAGCCAGTGCTCACGAAGTTGCGCTCCCTGCCCCCCCCCCCGTTACCTTCTTCGTGGCTCCGCAATGGGGCTACCGGCCTTCGGGTCCGGCATGACTTCCCCCCCTTGTTGCGGTTGATGATCCGGGGGGTGGTGTCACCGGGCCCGGAGGCATCGACGGACCGCTGATGAGGGGCTTGAGCACCGGCTTCACCCGAGCTGGAAGAGCTCTCCGTAACGTGGATGTGGCAGCTCGGTGCCGTGGCAAGGCCGGACGAAAGCGTGATGGAGGGGCCTGCACGTGATCGACACCGGCGACATCGACGTCTTCCTCGGCCTGGACGTCGGCAAGGGCGAACACCACGCCACCGCCGTCACCCCGGCCGGCAAGAAGGCCTTCGACAAGCGCCTGCCCAACACCGAGCCCAAGCTCCGCGAGCTGTTCGCCAAGCTGAAGGCCAAGCACGGAACGGTGCTGGTCGTGGTCGACCAGCCGGCCTCGATCGGGGCTCTGCCGCTGGCGGTCGCGCGGGACATGGGCTGCCCCGTCGCCTACCTGCCCGGGCTGACGATGCGGCGGATCGCCGACCTCTACCCGGGCGAGGCCAAGACCGATGCGAAGGACGCGTTCATCATCGCGGACGCGGCCCGCGCGATGCCGCACACGCTGCGGGCGATCGACAGCGAGGACGAGACGATCGCCGAGCTGGAGATGATCGTCGGGTTCGACGACGACCTGGCCGGCGAGGCCACGAGGGTCGCGAACCGTCTCCACGGCCTGCTCACGCAGATCCATCCATCGCTGGAACGGGTCCTGGGACCGCGATTGCAGCACCCGGCTGTCCTCACCCTGCTGGAGCGGTTCGGTTCACCGGCCCAGATACGCAAGGCCGGACGGCGCCGGCTGGTGACGCTGCTGCGGCCGAAGGCGCCCAGGATGGCCGAGCGGCTGGTCGAGGACATCTTCGCCGCTCTGGACGAGCAGACCGTTACCGTTCCGGGGACCGAGGCGGCAGCGCTGATCGTCCCGAGCCTGGCCGGGTCCCTGGCCGCCGTCCTTGACCAGCGGAAACTGCTGGCCGCACGGATCGAAGAACTGCTGGAGGCCCACCCTCTTTCGAAGGTCCTGACGTCCATGCCCGGCATCGGCGTCAGGACCGGAGCCCGGATCTTGATCGAGGTCGGCGACGGCAGCACCTTCGCGACCGCCGGCCACCTTGCCGCCTACGCCGGTCTCGCACCCGCGACCCGCAGTTCCGGGTCCTCGATCCGCGGCGAACAGCCCTCCCGAAGAGGGAACAAGCAGCTCAAGAGGGCCTTCTTCCTCTCCGCATTCGCGGCCCTGGCCGACCCGGCATCGCGGGCCTACTACGACAAGAAGATCGCCCAAGGGAAGCACCACACGCAGGCCCTGCTCTGCCTCGCCCGACGGCGGGCAGACGTCCTCTTCGCGATGCTCCGCGACGGCACCTTCTACGAGCCCCGTCCGGTCACGGCAGTCGGCGGAGCCTAGGAGGAGGTCCCGTCTCCGCCCGGAAGGTGGGCAGCCACGTCATAGTTGGCGATCCGTCCCGCCAGTGCCCGCGGACTCACACCATGAGCGTTAACCCGGTCGGGGTCGGCACCAGCTTCCAGCAACAGCCGGATCGCCGCCCCCTCGCCCTGCGAACAGAACACCGCCCGCCACAACGGCGTATTGCCGTGGCCATCCACGGCATCGACCGACGCACCCGCGGCCAGGAGAACCTCGATGACCGATGGCGCCTGGGCCTGAGCCGCAAAATGCAGCGGCGTCCAGCCGGCGGCATCGGCTGCCTCATGGGCGGCGCCCCCGGCCAACAGCACCCTCAGGCCTTCAACGTCCCCGTCGACAGCCGCATAGTGCACTGCCGTCCGCCCCAACCGATCCCGATCCGTCATGCCGCCATCCTGACCCACGACCTTGACCAAAGAGATAGGGGCACCCCCCCCCGCACTGACCAGTGGCCTCTCGCCTGGTTTGGAGGAACCCGTGCCCCACCCGCGTATCGATGTCGTCGTTCTGACGATGAACGACCGCCCAGTTCAAGAGGCCGCCGCGCAGGCGACGCTCCTCGCGCAGAGCGACGTCGACATCCGGGTGGTCGTGGTCGGCAACGGCTGCCGACCCGAAGTCGTGCCGTCCGGCGCTCTCACGGTGTGCCTGCCCGAGAACGTCGGCATTCCCGGCGGCCGCAACGCCGGCGCCGACGCACTCCGCCAGGCGGGCGACCCTGCCGACTGGCTGTTCTTCCTCGACAACGACGCGTCCTTTCCCTGCCCCGACGTCCTGGCCCGGCTGGTCGCCGAGGCCGAGCAGCATCCGGAGGCCGCCTGGGTGCAGCCTCGGCTGACAGGACCGGACGACTCCACCACGCCGCGCCGCTGGGTGCCCCGGCTGCGCGCCTCGGACCCGGGGCGGCCGGGGCGGGTCACCTCGATGACTGAGGGTATCGTCATGGTCCGGCGCGACGCCTTCGACGCGGTGGGCGGCTGGGAGAGCTCCCTGTTTCTGTACCACGAGGGGGCCGACCTGGCCTGGCGGCTGTACGCGGCGGGCTGGAGCGGCTGGTACGCAGCCGGCATCCGCATGCACCACCCGCTCTCCACGCCGGCCCGCCACGCGCTGTACCACCGGCTCGCCGCCCGGAACCGGATCTGGATCGCCTACCGCAACCTCCCCGCCGCGCTCATCCCCCTCTACCTGAGCGTATGGACCACGATCACGCTGCTCCGGGCCGTACGCGGCGGCGGGCTGGGCGAGACGCTGCGCGGCATGCGTGAAGGCTGGACGACCCGGCGTACGCAGCCGCGCCGCCCGATGAGCTGGCGCACCGTCTACCGGCTCACCGCCGCAGGCCGGCCCCCCATCGTCTGACCTGCCCCCCACCCAGCTACTTCAAGGAGCCCGTCTCACCATGAATCAGTCGTCGCTGCCTTCCCTGTTAGGGGTGTTCGCGCACCCGGACGACGAAAGTCTCCTCGCCGGCGGGGTGCTCGCGCAGCACCACGCCGCCGGCGCTCGCACCGCCGTCGTCACCGCCACCTGGGCACCAGGCAGCCGCCGCGCCCCGGAGCTTGCGGCAGCCCTTGCCGTCCTGGGCGCCGGTGCCCCGCGGCTGCTCGGCTACGGTGACGCCCGAAATCCCGAGGCGGCGCCCGGTCAGCCCCGGCTCGTCGACGCGCCCCTCGACGAGGTCGTCGGCCGTCTCGTCACGCACCTGCGTTCCTTCAAACCGGCCGTCGTGGTGACGCATGACGCTGTCGGCCAGCTGACGGGCCACCCTGACCACGTCCGAACGCACCAGGTGACCCTGCTCGCCGTCGAAGCCGCTGCTCACGGCTGCCTGTACCCCGAGGCGGGGCCACCATGGGAGGTGTCCGCCCTGTACGCAGCCACCCACTCCAAGTCGGGCGTGGGGCTGCTAGGTCCGCTGCTGGAGCGGGTGGGCAAGAGCGTTCTCGCGGTCGACGACACGCTGGCGACCGCGCGCGTCGACGTCACGCCATGGGCCGACATCAAATGGGCCGCGGTTCTCGCTCACCGCGGTGAGGTCGCCCGCGAGCGGCCCCTGCCCGGCATCCTCGCCCGCCTGTCCGAAGCAGAGCGACGGCAGATCATCTGCCTCGAGCAGTTCACCCGGATCGGGTTCGGTCCCGCACCGACCGCCACAGACCAGCTCACGGCCTGAACCCGGTCCTCCCTCACCTCGACACGCCTCTCACCGACCGGAGACATGATGACGACAAGCACCGACGGCCAGCAGCCCGCGGAGAAGCTGACCGACGGGGCATACGGGGCACTGCGCGCGTCGGCAGCCTTGCGGGCCGGCACCTCTATCTTGATCACGAACGAGCAGGGCAAGGTCCTGGTACAGAAGGGGGGTGACTCCGACACCGGCTGCACGTACCACATCGGGCCGCGAGGAGGCTGTTCACCGGGAGCCGCGGAGCTCTATGCCTTGGTGCGCTGGTAGCAGGGCCGGCCCGTCTGCAGCTGCCCGATCAGATAGCGGACGCCCTGGTTGTCTCGGGGTTGGTTCTGGGCCGGGAGACGAACGAGCCTGGAATCGCAGCAGCGGGGTAATGGCCGCGATGCTGCACAGCGAACGCCCCGGGCCCGATGTCGGTGGGCTGGGCGATACTGGGCCGGTCCCCCGCCCCCGTCCCCCGAGCGAACATGGCCTCCCAGAAGAAAGTCCCGTCCCCGCTGCCCGACACCGTCTGGTACTCAGGGGGCAGGAGTGTGGTGAAGCAGTCGCCGCAGCTGATCGAGCAACGGTTGGACGAGCTGGTGTCCGCCGGGACGGTCGAGAGCTTCGTCCGCCACGACTACCACGACGTGAAGCGGCCGAGCCGCATGTTCGAGGCCCGGTGGCGCCCAGAGAAGGACGTGATCGTCCGCGCCCGCATGATGCTCACCGGGTTCGACGACGGTCCGCTCAGCACGTGGGAGATCATCGCCGAGGCGTCCAAGCCCTGGGACTGGTCGTGGCCCTCACCGGCGACGATGTTCTGGCCGAAGCCGAGCGACTTGTCCTGGGACCTCGCCGGAGCCCGCGCGCTGTTCCGCTACCGCACCGCGAACCCGGTGGACTCCGCGGCGTCGACGCGCGAGGCGGTCCGGGCCGCCCTGGACGCGCAGGCAGACATCCACGTGCTCACCATCGACGATGAACTGCAGGACCGCGATCGTCCGCTCATGCCTCTGGTGCGCTACCTGCCCGCCAGCTTCGTGGGACGGCTCGTCGAGCACCGCGTCGCGCCGTGGGCGCTGACTGCGGTCAACCGTGAGCTGAAGCCCCTCGGGCTCCGGCTCCCGCCCGCCGGCGCTCTCATCGTCCCCCAGCGGCCCCGCCCGGCGCAGATCCGCCCGGCAGACCTGGTGATCGCCGAGGCGCGCTTCAGTCTGGGGCGCCCGCAAGCGCTGATCGACGCCGTCATCCGCCACGCCCCCCTCCCGCGGCATGCCGGGCCAGATCTGCATCGGCACGTCTCGCTGCTGCGCGAGCAGTTCACCCTGACCACCGACCAGGAAGCCGTCGAAGACCTTGAGGAGGGCCTGGACGCCGCCGAGGCGCAGCTCGCCGCCGCCCTTCAGGCCCAGGAGAGACTGCGCGGGGAACTCGCCGAGACGTCCGCGCTGCTGCACGCGGCCCAGCAGGAGGTGCAGATCCACCGAACCCGGGAGACCGAGGCACTGGAAGCGGTGGAAGAGGCACGCGCGGCCCTCGCGGAAGCCCACGCCGCCCACGAGCAGCTGCTCACCACCGTCGCCACCAGCGATCTCGGGCAGGCGCTCCGCGATGCGGAAGCCCGCCGGGACGCCGCCGAGAGCGAGGCGGAGACGGCCGAGGATCTGCTCGACGAGCAGGCCCGCGAGATCGCCTGGCTGCGCTCGCAGCTCGCGGCCGCCGGCCAGCCGTCCGAAGGTCCGCCGCCGCAGGGCTCCCACCCGGCCACCTGGGAGGAGCTTGTCGAGCGAGCCGCGTCCGAGCTCGACCGCATCGTGCTCGGCGACGTGCTGGCGACCGTCCGGCCGCTGCGCGGCCACACAGCGGAGGCGACCTGGCGCCAGCGCACCTGGGAGGCCCTTCGCGCCCTGGACGCGTACGCCCGCGCGAAAACCGAGCACGGCCCCGAACTGCTGCCGCACCTGACCGCGTACCTGTCGTGGAAGGACGCGCCCGTCCCGCTGCCGCGCAGCCGGTACTCCGCGACCGAGTCGCAGCTGGTGCTCAACACCCCGAAGCTGCGCGAGGAGCGCATGCTGCCCGTTCCCCGTGAGGTTCATCCCTCCGGCCGCGTCCTCATGGCGGAGCACATCCGCATCGGATCCGGCAAACCCCCGGCCCCACGCCTCCACCTCTACGACAACACGTCAGGAAACGGGCGAATCTATGTCGGGCATATAGGCGAGCACCTCCGCAATTCCCGCACTAACTGAAGCCGAGTCGACTAGAGGGGCGGTCATCGTCCGGTGCGGTCACCGGCTCGTATAGCGGACGGTGTCGTCCAGGCGGGTGGTTAGGCCGTGTATCGAAAGTGGATCTTGGGCTGGGAATGATCACGGCTCATGGCGCGGGGAGATCTCACGGACGAGCAGTGGACAGCGCTCGAATCGTTGTTGCCGAAGGGCATGAAGGCGGGACGACCGCCCGTCTGGCCTCGGCGACAGTTGATCGACGGCATTCGGTTTCGGGTCCGTACCGGTGTCCCGTGGCGGGACATCCCCATCGAGTACGGACCATGGAACCGGGTCTACGATCTGTTCCGCCGATGGCAGCGGAACGGGACCTGGCACCGGATCCTCACCCGGCTCCAGTCCCTGGCCGATGCGAAAGGTGCGATCGTCTGGGACCTGAGCGTCGACTCCACGGTGTGCCGCGCCCATCAGCACGCGGCCGGGGCCCGCAAGCAGGGCGAGCTGCAACAAGAGCCACCTGGCGGCATGTTCACGGAGCCGCATGATCATGGGCTGGGACGTTCACGTGGCGGGTTCACCACCAAGTTGCACCTGGCCGTCGAACAAGGTTAGAAGCCCATGTCCATCGTGGTCACGGCCGGACAGCGCGGGGACTCGCCGCAGTTCGAACCCGTGCTGGAGAAGGTCCGAGTGCCCCGCATCGGACCAGGGCGACCACGTGTCCGTCCCCACCGCGTGCTCGCTGACAGGGCATACGCCTCCCGCAGGAACCGCGCCTACCTGCGCCGCCGCGGCATCCGCTGCACCATCCCGGACAAGACCGATCAGGCGCGCAACCGCCGAAAACTAGGCTCTCGCGGCGGCCGGCCACCACATTTCGACCCGGCCGACTACCGCAAGCGCCACGCGGTTGAGTGCGGGATCAATCGACTCAAGAGACATCGCGCTGTCGCCACGCGATACGACAAGCTCGCAGTCCGGTACGAGGCGACCGTGCTAATCGCAGCGATCAACGAATGGCTGTGATCATGGCTGGCATGCTGGGAACTTGCCCAGACGCGATTGCTCACACCCGGTCGAGGACGATCTGGTCGTCCTCGGTGAGTCGTCGCCAGAAAGTCCCTTCGGACTCGTGGACCGACCTCGTCGCCTCAACGACATCAGGTGTCTCCAGGATCAGCTCCCAGTCTTCGTCGCCAGGAGACCCCTTCGCTGTCCCATACATGCGATACATCCCGTACCTCCTGTTCTCCCACAAGGCTACGGGGAGCACCAAGGACGGCACAGCCGTTTCACTGCACTTCCGATACACGGCCTAGCTTGATCTTTAACATCTGGGCCGTTGGTCAGCCGCTGAATAGGGTCGAGGTGACCTCAAGCCGCGTGGGACCATCTCAGCATGCGCCTGGTAGCTGACGGAGCCACGCCGACCTCGCGGTTGACGCTGGTCAAGGACCTCGAAACCGACGACGGGTATGCCTTCGAGCTGGAGAGCCCGCTCTTCCTGGCTGCCGGTGATCGAATCGCTTTCGAAGACGACAGGCTTGTCGTCGTGCGGGCCAGTGAAGAGCGGCTGTCACCGGCCGGCGACTGGTCTACTCGTTGCGGGCCCGGATCCCTGCAGCGCCGGTAGAAGCCGTTCCTCGAACGGTGCGTCGTACTTGATCACCCGGTTCGGTATCCGCCGTACACGGAAGCGGCCTTCGTCTGAACATGTGCTCCGACCAAGGAACACACACGTCCAGCACGAAGGCCGTGAGGATGAGTCTGCAGCATCACGATGCCCGGCGAGAGTCGCTGGCCGAACTGTCACGCTTCCGGGGCGAGTTCTACTCCTGCCTGACCGCCCGTTCGGACGCACTGTTCGAGCTTGCCGACGCGGTTCTGTGCGGTGACGGACCGGTGAGGTCGCTGGCCGAGCTGTCACTGGTGGGCGAACACCGCCGTGGGCACGGAGGGCTCTACGCAGCTCTCGCCCAGGGCCGGGTCGACGCGGACCGGATGCGCCAGGCCCTGGCCTCCGTGCCGCTGCCACGAGCAGTCAACGGGCGGCTGGTCCTGGCCGTCGATGTCACCTGCTGGCTGCGGCCGAACGCCCACACCTCACCGGATCGGATCCTGTGTCATACCTACGGCCGGGGCAAGGACCAGCACATCCCCGTGCCGGGCTGGCCCTACTCGATCGTCTGCGCGCTGGAGCCGGGCCGCAGCTCGTGGACCGCCCCGCTGGATGCTCTGCGCCTGGCGCCCGGGGACGACACCGCCACCGTCACCGCCCGGCAACTGCGCGACCTGGTCGAACGGCTGATCACCGCAGGCCAGTGGCGGACCGGTGACCTGGACATCCTGGTCATCGCGGACGCCGGATACGACGCACCCCGCCTGGCCCACCTCCTGCGGGACCTGCCGGTGCAGGTCCTGGCCCGGATGCGTTCAGACCGAGTCCTACGTCGGGCCGTCCCGCCGCGGGAGCCGCACACCAGGGGCCGGCCGCCCCGGCACGGCGGCGAGTTCGTCTTCGGACAGCCCAACACCTGGGGCACCCCGGACACTCACACGGTCACCGACACACGCCTCTACGGCACCGCCCGAGCACGCTCGTGGGACCGGCTCCACCCCAAGCTCACCCACCGCTCGTCCTGGGCCGCGGCCGACGGCACCCTCCCGATCGTCGAGGGGACCGTGATCCGCCTGGACATCGACCACCTGCCCAGCGGCGCGACCCCGAAGCCGGTCTGGCTGTGGTGGTCCGGCACCGACGCAGACGCAGCGGACACCGACCGGCTCTGGCAGGCATACCTGCGGCGCTTCGACATCGAGCACACCTTCCGCCTGTTCAAACAGACCCTGGGCTGGACCTGCCCGAAGATCCGCACCTCCGAGGGGGCGGACCGCTGGACCTGGCTGGTCCTCGCGGCCTATACCCAACTGCGACTGGCCCGGCCACTGGCAGCAGACCGGCGCCGTCCGTGGGAGAGGCCCGTTCCTGCGGACAGGCTGACCCCGGCACGTGTCCGCCGCGACTTTCGGCACATCCGCCCGACAGCCGCCTGCCCCGCCAGAGCACCGAAACCCACCCGCCCCGGCCCCGGACGACCACCGGGTCGAAAGAACACCCGGCCCACCCCACGCCACGACGTCCACACACCACGCAAAACGGGCACCACCGCGTCCAGGAAGACGAAGTCGACGACCCCACGACCTCGCCGCACAGGTTAAAGATCAAGCTAGGGTGACGTCGAGGACACGTAGAGCGAAGTGGGAGACGGGGTCGTCCTGGGTACACTCGCCGTCCCGCCTGTTTCAACGGCCTGTACGGCGTCGTGTAGATCGCATGGACGACACCGCCCGCAAACTAGAAGTCGAGCGCCAGCTGATCGCCCGGCTTCACTAGAACCTGCCCACGATTTGACGAGGCCGGCTGCGGCAGCACGAGGGTGGGCGGCGTGGCTGTGGCGTACGGGGCGGCGAACCGCTGCACCAGCGTCCACGCTGCCACCTCGTCCAACTCGGCTCGGCTGACGGTCTCCTCGTACCCGCGCTGCGGCATCTGTTCCTTGGTCAGGTGGATAGGCAGCCGGAGCACGGCGCGGATGTGTTCGTGGGTCAGGCGCTCCACCGTACGTGCGTCGGCGCCCACTTCGAAGTACAGCTCAGCGTGAAACTCCCAGTCCTGCCGGAAATGGTCGGCGAGCCGATTCGTGTGCGCGCCGCGCAGACCCACCTTCACGGACTGGTGGCGCGGATGGACAACGACGTAGACGTACGCGGGCCGGTCGGGCGCGAACCCATGCGAGGCGCAGGCCGGGCATCCACTGCCGACGTGCACGAGATTCGAGTAGGTAGGAGACCACACGTGATCGCACGTGGTGCAGCGGACCCTCCACCGCGCGTGGATTCTCCCCGGGTACGGATCGACCGGCTCGACACCCAGCAGTATCACAGCCGCCACGGCGTCCTCGGCGGTGATCGCCGCCATCCCCGCGCACCCCGGGCAACCGTGCCCAGAGAAGACGTCCGCCGGACGGGCATTCCATGGGTGGCCGGCCGCCGCGCAGATGCTCGGCCACGGGTCGGTCGTCCGGGTGAACTGGTGGTCGGGGTCGGGGGTGACGCCGTGCTCGCGCAGCTTCGCCATGACGACTGCCTTCGGGGTGCGCCGCTTCTGCCCGCCGCGCTTCTTCCCGCAGCCGAAGCAGACCCCGGCTCCGGGCCTCCTCATCGAGTCGACGCGGGTCGTCGTCTCCTGCCAGCAGTCCATGCACCAGCCGCGCCACTTGTGGCTGACGCCCGGACATTCCTCCATGGGCAGGAATCGCTTTTCGCGGATCACCCACGCCCGGACCTTCTGCTGATCACCCTTGAAACCGCGCTGATACGGGCGCGGGGCCCGCTTCTTCGGAAGGCGCCGCCACCGGTACGAGCACGGCTTGCAGCCGCCGCTCCCTTCGTTCGCGACCGAGTTGTATGTGGGTTCCACGATCCTTCCGCACAGCAGGTGCAGGCACTTCCATGGCTTTGAAGAGCCGGGGTACTCGACCTGCGGGACGAGGAACCGATCGAGCATTACGGCGGCGGCATACAACGCGTCGATCTTCGGCGGCATGAACAGATCGTGTCACCTGGCACCGACACCAGCTTGTCAGCGTGGGACGGGATCACGCACGGGCTCGGGCCAGCCTTTCCGGCCCCCCACTGATGTGGGGCGGGCACTTCCTGACCTGCGATTCTAGGGTGGTCATGCTTCGATCAGCGAGGTGCTGCGCCGCACCTCGCCGGCGCGCGTGGGCGCGGGCGCCTCAGGCGACGGCGGTCCGGCGGTGCGGGGGTTCGGTGGACAGGAGGGCCCAGACCCGTCGGCCGTCCTCGGATGCGTCGGTGCCACAGCTCACGGTGCCGGTGACGGCGTGGAGCTGGGCGAGGACTTCGGCGTCGGGCTGGGCGTCGGTGTGGCTGAGGACCGCGATGAGGAGCAGGTCGTCCTCGTCGGCGAGGTGGACGCTGATGCGCTTGCCGCCGTCCAGGACGGCGGCGCCGACGAGGAGGCTGACGGTCTCCTCCAGCACGGCGTCGGCCGGGTGGGCGTACTCCCACTTCCGTACGGTCTCCGTGACGGCCGCGGTGGCCTTCTTCGCGGCCCAGCGATTCGCCTCATAAGGCCAGCTGGAGACGCGGCGGTTTCGGACGGTCATGCTCGGCCGCCGGGTTTCCAGGCGGGCCTGGGCAGGGCCGGGCAGCGGAAGCGACGTCGTGACGGGCTTCGTCTTGGGTTCCGGCCGGGGCGCCTCCACCGGCTTCTTCGGCGGAGGGGTCGAGCGGGGCGGGTAGCTCGGCGGGACCTTCGGGCCCTTCGCCTCCATCGGTTCGCTCACCGGGACCTCCTCCGCTTGGCCGATCACCCCTACCCATCTTCGCAGCACTTCATGGCTCGTGGGGTCGCCCCGAGGAATCCGGTCCGGCGGCCCAACTAGTCGCGCTCGCACGGGATCTTGGAGGCGATCACGTGTTCCAGTTCCGTCATGGTGCGATGGAAGGCGGCTTCCAGGTCGACTCCGTAGAGCTTGGCGATGACGAGTACGGACCAGAGGCAGTCGGCGAGCTCGTGGTCCAGGGCGTCCGGGCCTCCGCGCGCCTTCCGGGCTCCTTCCTGGGCCATCACGAGCTTCGCGAGGTCGCCTACGTCGCCGACGAAGCCGAGCATGAACTCCTCCCTGGTCCAGACCCGACCGCGCTCGTGCAGGTTCATCCGGTCGTAGAGTGCGTGGATGCTCATGGCCCTCTGGCCCAGCTCGTCAAGGCTCACCGGGGCCTCCTGTCTCCTGCTGCTCGGGACGCTCGACCCAGCCGATCCTGCCAGAGCGAACTGCCAACCAACCACGGCTGCTTGAAGGTTGATGTGATGACAGAGAAGGCCACCAAGGAGAAGGTGATCGTTTACGTGGTACGTGAAGGCCGGCTTCTGGTCTTCCGGCACGTCGACTACAGCTTCGAGAAGGTCGGGGTCCAGGTTCCGGCGGGCAGCATCCGATCAGGTGAGTCGCCGGAGGCTGCCGCCTTGCGGGAGGCCGGGGAGGAGACGGGGCTGAGCAGCTTCTCGATCGTGCGGAAGCTGGGGATCGCCACGTACGACATGTCGCCGTTCTGGCCCACCACGTGGCGTCCGCGCCGCACCTCGGCCACCTCGGCGGGGTGCGTTCGGCGGACGAGTCCTGGCAGATCCGGCGGGCGGAGTGCCGCGCCTGGCTGGACGAGTCCCACGCGAAGATCCTCACCATCCGCGACCACGACCGGCTCCTGGGCTACGCCTTCGTACGAGTCATCGCGGCGGCCGGCTCGTGGAAGCTCGACGACCGTGTCGGCGCCCTGGAGACCCTGGTCGTGGCCGCCGACGCCCGAGGGCGCGGCCCCTGACACCTCCACCGGTGTGTGGCCGTGTGGCTCCGGGCGCGGACCTGGCGACGGCGTGGATCGATCTCTCGTGCACGCAGTGCCCGGCGCAGCCGGGGCAGCCGGGGCAGCGGTGCGTGGTCCAGTACAGCAACGGGGCGAGCGCGGAGGCGAAGATCCCCCATCGTGAACGGGTCCTGGTGGCGAAGGAGGCAGCGGCACCGAGGTGAGGTGCGGTGAGGGCGGGGCTGTCGCGCTCACCGCCCTCACGTTGGCGTCGTCAGGCCTTCCGCTTCTTCGCCCACACCCGGGCCGGGTGCATAGAGGCCAACTCGTCGTTGGGCGTGGGTGTGGGCGGCGGCCAGGAGAACGCCTCGGTGGTCGGCCACAGCCTCAGCTGCTGCCCGTTCTCTCCGTATCGGGCGATCTCGTAGCCCGGCTCCAGACGCAGTGAGGTGAACTGCACGGCAAGAGCGCCGGTGCGCAGGATGACCGAGTAGCCGTTGGTCTTCCCGCCGATCCTGCGGCCGTGGAAGGTCCCCCACTCGTGCTGATGCTCGTCGCCGGGTGGTTCGACGTACAGGGCTCGGGCTGTGGTGCGGCGCATGGACGGCTGGCCGTGACGGTGCAGCTGGAGGTAGTCGGCGCGCGGGATCATCGTCAGGTCATCGAGCACGCTCGACTGCACCATCATCATCGACGTCTTCATGGCCCACGTGGCGAGGGCGGTCTGCTCATCGGCGCCAAGAGTCACGGGTCGTCCGAGCATCACGTGGTACAGGAACGGCTGAACCCTCTGCTCAATGTCAGACATCCAGACGTTGTTGCAGGTGGAGCAGACGCATTTGACGGTGGCGGTGGCGAACAGCTCGGCGATCTGCCGATACTCGCCTTGTTTGGTGCGGATGGTGCGGGTGCCGCCCGCCTTCGCGAACTTCTCTGGAGCCTGGCGCCGCAGCCACTGCGGCAGCACGTGCTCACGGCTGCCCGCCTTCTCCCCGCAGAACACGCAGGTGTTGGCCATGTCGACTCCCCCCGGAGGTCTGGATGAGGGGGAAAGCGTATCGACCGACCCCCAGGAGACGACTGCGGCCACCGTCGCCGGGCTGATCGGCGCCGGCCTCCTGGTCCGCGCCGACGACGTCCGGTACAGCCTCCGCCTCACCGACGCCGACGACGCCAGAACCTACTGATACGCCTCATGGCAGAACCACTAACATCCAGTGGCAGACTCCACTGCCCCCTCCGCGGCAGGCGACACGCGAAAAGGAGCCCCTCAGCACTACGCCGAGGGCCACGCGTACTGGCTGTAGGGGATGCCGTCGGCGATGTGCTGCATCGCGACCGCGAGGTACGGCGGCATCGGCTCGGGCAGCGCCGCCGTCTTGTGCCAGGCCCATCCCTCGCATTTGTCCGGCTCCGGGTTGCCGATCGTGCCGTGCCACCGGTCTGCCTCGAAGAAGAACGCGATGCGCGGGTCGCCGGCGTGCGTTGATACGTGGTGCATCAAGTGCACGAACCGGACGTCGGCCGGGTCGACGGTGGCGCCGGTTTCCTCAGCGAACTCGCGGGCAGCCGCCAGGGCGGCGGGCTCGTCCTCCTCCATGAGCCCGGCCGGCACCTGGAACAGGCCAGGGAATACGCGCTGCGACTCCACGCGGCGGCCCATGAGTATCTCGTCGCCCTGGCGGACGATCAGGTGCACGTCCGCGTAGTGCGCAGCGTACGAGCGGCCGGACGAGGCGGTCTTCTGCGGCATCAGTCTCCCTTCCCGTTCTGCAGGGTCTCGGCCCATGGGTGCGGGCCGTATGCGACAGAGAGCGCTTCGGCCAGCCACGCCGACGCCTCGCGGTCGAGGTGGGGCCGTACCTCGGTGAAGTCCTGTTCGTCCTTCGGCCGGGGCGCCTTCGCCTTGTAGAACAGCTGAACCTCCGGCGTCAGGTACGGCGTGCCGTCCGCGGCCGTCGTTCCGAGGCGGTCCAGCGGTCGGCGGACCCGGGCGTCGCGGCGGGACACCCAGGTCTCGCCGTCGGCTTCGTCGAGCATCACCTGGATCTGCCATGGTGCGTCGGGCCCAGGGCGGCACCACACGTCGTGGACACCGAACGGCAGCAGTTCCCCGCGGAGCCACGGCCGCAGAGTGCCTGGTGGGTCCGCAGCCCACAGCTCCCACCCGGCGAGGAGATCGTGCACGGCGTACTGGTCCCGGCGCAGCAGCAGGACGTCGATGTCCTCGTGTTCCCGGAACGGGCGTCCTACGGCGAGCTCCACGGCGTATCCGCCGGCGATCCACCAGGGGCACGAGGTCTGCGAGAACAGGTCGACGACCTCGGCTAAGTGCGCGGGTTCCCAGCTCTGTCCGGACCGCTCCTGTGGCATCGTCCCGGTGCCTTCCTGTACGTGTCGTAGGGCATGACGGGGGAACGCTACCGCTCGCGCGCCGGGGACACGCCGGTACTGCGGGAGGCGACGAGCGCGGAAACCCGGATGCCCACCCGCCCCAGCACCCCTAGTCTCCGGTCATGTCGACATCGAATCGTCTGCAGACGTCGCCCGAGATCGTCGCCTACTACGCCGCTGAGTACGACGAAGCCGACCGGCTCCATGCCACTGCGAGCGGACGTCTTGAACTGCTCCGCACCCGGGAGCTTCTGCGCCGTCACCTCCCGGCGGCCCCCGGCCGGGTGCTTGATGTCGGTGGAGGGCCTGGCATCCATGCCCAGTGGCTCATCGAGGACGGCTACAGCGTCCACATCCTCGACCCGGTCCCCCGCCACCTCGAACAGGCCGCCGCTCACGCCCCCAGCTGCAGCACCGAACTCGGCGACGCCCGGCATCTGAACGCCCCCGGCGGCTCGTTCGATGCTGTCCTGTTGCTCGGCCCGCTGTACCACCTTGCGACCCGCGCCGACCGTGTACGTGCCCTCGCCGAGGCAGCCAGGGTCGTGAAGCCCGGCGGTCTGGTCGCCGCCGCCGGAATCAGCCGCTACAGCCTGCTCCAGGACTACACCGTCCATGCCGAGCTCACCCCCGAACTCCTTCACGGCGAGGTCGCCACCGTGCTGCGCACCGGCTCCTACGACGGCAGCCGGGGCTTCACCACCGCGCACTTCCACACGGCCGCCGAGCTTGCCGCCGAGGCCGCGGACGCCAGCTTGAGCGGGATCACCGTTGCTGGGATCGAAGGGCCCGGGTGGGCGTACCTCCGCGCGGCCGAACGCGTCGCTGGGGAAGCACTGCACGGTTCACCGTTGCTGACCGGCGCCATCGAGACGGCCAGGCTGGCGGACGAGCTCTGCGAGTTCGCCGATTCCTCCGCGCACCTCCTCCTGACCGGCCGCGCCGTCATGTGACACGGACCTGCCCCGGCCGCCGCTTCGTCGATGGCGGCGGCGATCGGCCGTCTGCCGTGACCCACTCCTCGCGGGTCTTGTCGACGACCGTGATCGGCGTGCAGTCGAGCGCGCCGAGGATCAGTGGCACGGCCTCCGGGTCGGTGACCCGCGATTAGTGCTCGTCACCGTGCGTCTTGATGACCGCGTCCAGCGGGTCACCGGTAGTTGATCGACGTCCGGCCGTCCTTTCGTGCCCGTCCCCCTCCGTGAGACCTTGCCCCTCGTGTCCGCTGGTCTCGCAGGGGCCGAGGCGCAGCCGAGGATCGTCGATGGACGCGCGTACGCCTCAGCCGGATGAGCGTAGAACGGTGTAGAGCGCTTCGGCCGTCGTCGGGCAGTGAGCGTCGGGGGGTTCAGACGGGCAGGTTCCGACGAGCGCGGTGCGCGTTCCGGCCGCTTGGCCGGCGGCGATGTCGCAAGGCGAGTCACCAACCGTCCACGACCGGCTGCAGTCCAGCCCGAGGTTGTGGGCCGCCTGGTAGAGCATGCCGGGAGCAGGTTTCCGGCACTCGCAGGTCCTGCGGTACTCGGGCACCGTGCCTTCGGGGTGGTGGGGACAGGCGTAGATGCCGTCAAGGCGAACTTTCTGGGCGGCGAGGAGTTCGGCAAGCCGCTCGTGCATCGCGTCCAGGGAACTTTCGGTGAAGAACCCACGGGCCACCCCGCTCTGGTTGGTGACAACGACGAGGGCCCATCCCGCGTGCTGGAGGGCACGCAGCGGCGCACCGATGCCCGGTTGGAGGACGAGGTCGCCTGGGCGGGAAGGGTAGTGGCGGGGTTCGGTCAGAGTGCCGTCGCGATCGAGGAACACGGCCTTGCGTCGCCGGGCTCCAGCGGCGGCGGACCGGGCATGTCTCACCGGATCGCACGGCCGTGGAACGCCGTGAACAGGTCGGCGACGTGCGCTTCGATGGAATCAGCTGACTCGGTCGGCCTGTCGGGCAGGGCCTTGTCGAGCGCGGTCATGTCCGCGCAGGTGAAGTACTGGTAGGCGCCGGGCACAGGGTTCGGGACGAGTTCGACGTGCAGCGGCCTGCTGGTGGCCTGCCGGTGCAGCCGGGCGCACCACTGGGTGAGGTCGGCGAAGGTGACGGCGCAGCCCGCGCCGAGGTTGTAGACCGCGGCGGGCGCCGGGGGCTGGGCGGTGGCGAGGTGGACAAGGGTGGTGGTGAGGGTCTCGATGTGGATGTAGTCGCGGGCGGCGGTGAGGGAGTCGTCGAAGAGGCGGATGTGTCCGGTGCTCGCGGCCTGCTGCAGGAGCTGGGACAGGATCGAGGCCATGGGGCCCTTGTCGGTTTCGTCGGGGCCGAAGACGTTGGTGTAGCGCAGTCCGATCCAGTCGAGGCCGACCGTGTGGCGGGCACGCATGTGCTGGTCGAGCGTGAGCTTGGAGGCCGCGTAGGGATTGAGGGGGCCGGAGCAGCGGGAGGGGTCGGTGTCGGCGTCCTCGGCGATGGGCGTGCGGTGGTGCAGGGTGCCGTAGACGGAGTGGGAGGAGGCGTAGATCAGGCGGGCCCGGCCGGTGCGGCAGGCGTCGGCGAGGCGGAGCGGGCCGAGGGTGTTGGTCTCTTCCAGCTCGGGGCCAGCCGGGGCGCGGGTGGAGCTGTTGCCGGCCTGGTGGACGACCGTGGTGAAGCGGCCGGATGCGATCTCGGCGAGGAGGGCTGGGTCGGCGAAGTCGCCGCGGCGCCAGTGGGCTGCGGCGGCGAGGTGGGCGGGGGTGGGGCGCAGGTCGACGGCGGTGACGTGGTGGCCGGCGTGGTGGAAGGCGGTCACGGTGTGGCGGCCGATGAACCCGGCAGCCCCAGTGACCAGGACGTTTGCGGGGCTCATCGGGTGCCTGCTTTCTGGGCGAGGTGCTGGATCCGGGTGGTCGTGGAGTGGCCTTCCAGGAAGGGCACGGTGACGACTTCGCCGCCCCAGCTCTCCACGAGGTCGGCCTCGGCGATCCGCCGGCCCGCGTAGTCGCCGCCCTTGACCCAGATGTCGGGGCGCAGTTCGGCCAGCACCTTCTCGGGAGTGTCCTCGGCGAAGACGAGGACGCCGTCGACGCAGTCCAGAGCGGTCAGCAGCGCGGCGCGCTCGCGCTCGCCGACGACCGGCCGGTCCGCGCCCTTGAGACGGTGTACGGAGGTGTCGGAGTTGATGCACACGATCAGCACGTCGCCCAGGCGGCGGGCTTGGTCCAGCAGGGAGAGGTGTCCAGCGTGCAGGAGGTCGAAGCAGCCGCCCGCGCCGACGACCCTTCCACCCCGTGCCCGGACACGGGCGGCGAGCTCCAGCGGCCCCGTGGTGTCGGACGGGTAGTGGGTGGGTGGGGTGGTCAGGGAGGCGGGACCGCCGGCTTGGACGTAGTCGGTGGCGGCGTCGACGGCTGCGGCGATGGCGTGGGAGGGCAGGCGTCCGGCGGCGAGCGTCATGGCCGCGGTGACCGCGAGCTGGTCGCCGGCGCCGCACGTGTCTCCGGCGGCGGGCCGGGCCGGGACGGCCAGGGGGTGGCCGTCGGCGTCGGCGACCAGGACCGCGCCGTCGCGGCCGCGGGTGACGGCCACCTGCTTGACGGGCCACGCGGCTAGCAGCTGGACGGCGCGGGCGGTGTCGCCCGCGAGGTCGCGCGGCCCGCCGTGTCCGGTGAAGTGGAGTGCTTCGTCGGTGTTCGGGACGGCCAGGGCCGTGCCCGGGGTGGGGGCGGTGCCCTTGGGGTGCGGGTCCCAGACCAGCGGCCGGCCGCCGGCCGCCGCGGTGAGGGCCTGGCGCAGGTCGTCGTGGGAGGTGATGCCGCGCCCGTAGTCGCAGACCAGGACGGCCGCGGCCTCGGTGAGCCGGGCGCGGGCCGGATCGGGCAGCGGCCCGAGCGGGAGCGGGTCGGCGTCCGTGTCGAAGCGGAGCAGGGTGCGGTCGGCGGCACGGATCCGGGTCTTGACCGGGGTGGTGCCGCTGGTGGCCAGGTCGATGACCTCGACGCCGGCTTCGTCCAGGAGGGCGCGCAGGTGCGCCCCGGGCCGGTCCTGTCCGATGCCGCAGACGAGGGTGACCTGCCAGCCGGGGGTGCGGGCGGCGAGGACGGCGGCGAGCCCGGCACCGCCGGGCCGGTCGGTGCTCCGGGCGCCGGCCAGAACGGGGGCGGGGGCTTCCGGGGAGAGCCGGTCGGCGGTGCCGGTGATGTCGCGGTCCAGGAGGACGTCGCCGACGATCACGAGCCGCTGTACGCCGGCCTCCTTTGTGCCGGTGGCGGGGGCCGCCGCGGTGATGCAGGTGTCGACGGCTGCGCACAGCAGGTGCACGGCGACCAGGTGGCATTCCTGGACGGTGGCGACCGCGGGCGCGTCCACGCACACGGCCTGGTCGCTCGCGTCGGCGAGCGGGTTGGGGGCCGGGCCGGTCAGTGCCCAGACGGTGAGGCCGAGTTCCCGGCCGGTCTGTGCGGCGGCGAGCACGTTGGGGCTGGTGCCGGACGTGGACAGCAGGAGCAGGACGTCGCCGGGGCGGCCGTGTGCGCGGACCTGCCGGGCGAAGACCTGCTCGGGGCCGTAGTCGTTGGTGATGGCGGTGAGAGAGGAGGTGTCGGCGTGCAGCGCGATCGCGGACAGCGGTGCCCGCTCCGCCTGGTAGCGGCCGACGAGTTCGGAGGTCAGGTGCTGGGCTTCGGCCGCCGAGCCGCCGTTGCCCGCGACCAGCAGCCTCCCACCCGCGGGGAGCTTCTCGGCCAGCAGACGGCCCAAGGCCGTCAGACGGTCGGTGTCGAGCAGGGGTAACGCGGCGGTGAGCGCCTGTATGTGCGCGCGGCCCGGCAGGGTCACGGGTCAGCTCCCTCGAAGATCACGAACGAAGTGGGCAACGGTGCTGGACCGGGGCGTCCGGCGGTGGCCGACCAGCGCCGGACGCCCCGGGGCTTTCAGGATCCGGTCGGCCGGTACCGGTCGAACATGGGCCCGTACGCGGTCAGCGCGGCGTCGCGCTCCAGGAGCGGGTAGTCCAGGAGCTTCTCGACGATGCGGTGCTCGGCGAGGAGTCGCTCGGCCTGCTGGAGCAGGACGGTGTCGCCGAGCTCGGTCAGGTGGACCCCGTCACTCCACAGGGCGGCCGGCTCGCCGGTCAGGTACCGCGCGGCGGCGGTGAACGGGCCCCACACGTCCAGGAACTGCGCGCCGTGCTCGGCGGCCGCAGCCCGGGCGGCCGCGTTGTAGCGGGCGAGCTCCTGGTTCATCGCGGTGACGGTGTCAGGGTCCTCTACGGGGCCGAACGGCGTCTCGGAGACGACGACGATCCGGCGGGTGTAGCCGCTGAGCTGGCCGAGCATGGCGTTCAGGTGCCGGGTGTACTCGTCGAGGTCGACCGCCTCGGCGGTCCTGCCCTGGAAGTGGCGCCAGACGTCGTTGATGCCGCAGCCGAGGAACACGAGATCGTAGTCGGTGCCGGTGGTGGCCCGGTCGGCTTCGACGATCTTGGCGATGTCGCGGCTGGTGGCGCCGCCCTCTCCGTGGTTGTGGATGTCGAAGGCGATGTGCGGCCAGGCGGCGCGCAGGGAGAGACGAGCCAGGCGGTGGACCCAGCCGCGCTGGACCCAGCCTTCGACGGTGACCTTGGAGCCGATCTCGGGCAGGTTCGCCTGGGTGGTCATCTGCGCGTTGACGGCCTCCAGGTGCTCCATGATCGAGGTGCCGAAGAAGCCGACGGTCAGGGTGCGGGGCTCTTCGCGCGGCGCGGGTGCACCGTCGAAGGTGCGGCGGGAGGTGGCCGGGACGCCGGTGGCGACGGTGTCGGGGGCGATGCTGTGGGACACCATCGCGTTCGCGCCGACCAGCGCGTTCGCCCCGATGCGGACGCCGGCGGTGACGGTGACCTTGTTGGAGAGGATCGCGCCGGGTTCGATGATGATCGGGGCGGCCTCGAACCCGGAGGCCCAGGGCACCAGCTGTCCGGTGGGCACGTGTTCGGCGGTGCGGGCACGGTGGTTGTGGTCGTGCAGGTCGACCATGTTCGACAGCGCCGCGCCGGTGCCGATGCGGATGCCGGCCATGGCGGAGATGAAGGTGTGCTCTCCTATGGCGACGTCGTCGCCGATGGCGACGGTGGCGCCGCGGTGGACCTGGATGGTGGAGCCGCGGCGGATCGAGACCCGGTTGCCAAGGGTCAGGTGGGCGCCGGGGTCGATCTCGACCTGGAGGTCGTCGGGCAGGTCGCAGTCGTCGCCGAGGGTGAGTGCCGGGCCGTGCTCGGCACGCAGCCGCTCGGCCGCGGACGGGCGGGGCTCAGTCGTACTGGTCATCGCAGGATCTCGGTCCTTCGTTTGGCGGGGGTGGCCGGGGCCGGACTCAACGTACCGGCAGTGAGCGGGTGATGTCGGACAGTCAGTTGCGGCCTTCCTTGCGGACGAGGAACGGGCCGATGGCGAGGGCGTCGAGCGGGCCGGCGGCGAACGTCGCGATGGCATCGCGCGGGGTGCACACGATCGGCTCGGCCTCGTGGTTGAAGGAGGTGTTCAGCAGCGCGGGCGGGCGGCCGGTCTGGACGGCGAACGAGGCGAGCAGCGCGGCGTAGGGGTCGGTGTCGTCGCGGGCGACGGTCTGCGGGCGCAGCGTGCCGTCGGTGTGCACGGCGGCCGGGATGGCTGTGCGGGCGGTGGCGGTGGCCTGCCGGGCGACGATCATGAACAGGTGCGGGGTGCTCGTGCCGATCAGGTCGGGTGCGGCCTCGTCCAGGAGTACCGGGGCGAGCGGGCGCCACGGTTCACGGTGCTTGACGTGGTCGTTGATGTGGTCGCGGGTGTTCGTGTGGCGGGGGTCGGCGAGGATACTGCGGCGGCCGAGCGCGCGGGGACCGGCTTCCATGCGGCCCTGGAACCAGCCGATGGTACGCCCGAGCGCGATTTGCCCGGCGGCGACGGTCGGCAGGTCGTCGCCGTGGTCTCGGTAGGGCAGGCCGTAGTCGTCCAGGAGGGCGCGGATGGTGCCCGGGGTGAAGGCGGGCCCGAGGGCGGCGCTGGTCATCGCCGGACCGGGGAGGGTGAGGTCGCCGCGGCGCAGCGCGACCTCGAGCGCCGCGCCGATGGCGCATCCGGCGTCTCCGGCGGCCGGCTGCACGAACAGCTCCTTGACGCCGCGCAGTTGGGCGAGGCGGCCGTTGGCGGAGCAGTTCAGTCCGACGCCGCCCGCGATGCACAGCCGGGTGGTGCCGGTGGCGGCGAGTGCTTCGCGGGCCAGCTCGGTCAGGCACTGCTCCAGCAGGCGCTGCGCCGAGGCGGCGAGGTCGGCGTGCTCGGTCCGGTAGCCGGTCTCCGGGATGATCCGGCCGCCGGTGTAGGTGCGGGCGCGGCGGTGGGGCGGGATGCCGAGGTCGGTGTACGCGGTCGCGTAGGCGGTCTTGAGGCGGCGGTAGTAGCGCAGGTCGGTGTACTGGTCGTCGACGCTTTCGTCGGGGCGGATGCCGTAGCGGGACAGGTCCAGGTGGTAGCCGCCGGCGCGGGGGGTGAGGAAGTCGAGGGTGTAGCGGTCGGGGTTGCCGTAGCCGGCCAGGCCCATGAGCTTGCCGGAGCTGGTCCAGTCGCCGAGGCCGAGGTGTTCGGCGACGGTCTCGTAGAACCAGCCCAGCGACTGGGAGAAGGGGAACTGGCGCAGGACCTTGAGCCCGTTGGTGGTGCCGTGGGCGAGGGTGGCCGAGACGCCGTCGCCGGAGCCGTCGACCACCAGGACGGCGGCCTCGTCGAAGCCGCTGGGGTGGAAGGCGGAGGCGGCGTGCGCGAGGTGGTGCTCGACTACGGTGACCTGCCGGGGCCGGTGGTGGCCGAACAGGGCGGGGTCGAGGAGTTCGGCGATCAGCTCGGCGTCCGTGCAGATCTCGCTCGGGGTGGGCCAGGTCGGGTTGAAGGCGATGGCGATCTCGTCAACCTGGTCCAGGGTGATGCCGGCCTCGGACAGGCAGTAGGCCGCGGCCACCGCGCAGGAGCGGGAGTCCTTGTGGTGCTTGCGGCGGGAGAAGCGCTCCTCCTCGGCGAAGGCGACCACCTTCCCGTCGATGACCAGGCAGGCGGAGGCATCGTGGTAGTACGGGCCGCCCAGCCCCAGCACGATGGCCAACAGGATCACATCCTTCTCTTCACGTTCCGGTCCGTCGCCGGGGCGTCGCGGCCGGACGGTGCGGGGGTGGTCAGTTCAGGTGGTCGAGGGTCGCCTTGAGGACGGCCGAAGGGTCGATGGTGTCCATGCAGCCGCCGACGCCGCCGCAGGCGACCTGGTGGGCGCACGGCGAGCACGGCAGCGTCGAGCGCAGCGCGGTGATGTTCGTGACGTGCTTGGGGATGACCTCGGCGCCGTTGGACGGTCCGAGCAGCAGCACGGTCGGCCGGTCGTGGGCGAGCGCGAGGTGGAAGCCGAAGGAGTCACCGGTCACGACGACGTCGACGAGGCCCGGCAGCGCGGAGGCTTCCTCCAGGGTGAGCGGCGCGTACGCCACCCGCGTCTCGTCGGCGCCGCGCATCCGCAGGTGCCGCACCAGCGCCTCGCAGGCCGCCCGGTCGGTCGGGCCGCCCAGGATCGCCAGCTGCGCCCCGTGGTCCAGGAGCGCGTCGGCGAGGTCGGCCCAGTGACGCTGGGGCCACAGCTTCGTGGGCAGCGACCCTCCCAGGTTCAGGCACACTCGCGGCCCGGTGCGCTGCCCGAGCAGCCCGGCCGCCCTCCGCCGCGCCTCCTCCGGCACCTTCAGGACGTACGGCTCGCCGGCGTAGGTGTATCCGGCGACGGCGAAGTACAGCTCCGTCCAGGTCTGTTCGTTGGTGAGAGTTCGGTAGTCGTTCCAGGTGTTCTGCCGGAAGAACTGCTGCGCGGCCTGGCCCATCGCGTACAGGCCGTGGTGGGGTCCGCCGTAGGCGAGCCCGGCCTTGTGCCCGGCGTCGATCCGGTCGACCAGGGCCGCCGCCGACGGGGTCCGCTCGAAGGAGTACACGGCGTTGAAGCGGCGCGAGGGCAGCTGGGCGGCGGCCTCCCAGTCGTGGACGAGGACCTCGTCCACGTACGGGTTCATCCGCAGGATCGGAGCGTTCGCCTCGTCGACGAGCCAGGTGACGTGCGCGTGCGGGTGCTCGTCGCGGATCCGCTTGGGCAGCGGGGAGGCGATGAGCATGTCGCCGAGCAGGCCGAGCATCACGATCAGCACCCGGTGATCGACCGGGTCGTGGTGCGGGCAGCCGTGGCACGGCCGCCAGTACCGGCACGGCATCCCGCCGGCGAAGTGCCGGCAGTCCGGCCGGATCTCGAACGAGTCGGTGGTGTGGAGGGGGCCGAGGAAGGTGCCCTTGCCGGGGATCTGGGCGGGGATCACGCGGCGCCGCCGATCCCGGCCGCGGCGAGCGCGACGCGCAGCACCCGCTCCCCCGGCCCCGTCTCCGGCGCCAGCGCTTCGGCCAGGGCGCGGGTGCGAGCCTCGGTGGCGGCCGGGTCCTGGCCGTCGCGCAGCACCGCGGTGAACACCTCGGCCAGCTCGTCGATGCCGTCCTCGCGCATCCCGGCCCAGGTGAGCTCCTGCACGCCCAGGCGCAGCCCGGCCGGTGCGGTGATGTGCGGCAGCGGGATCGCGTTGACGACGATCCCGGCCTCGAAGAGGCGGCGGGAGGCTTCCTCGGCGTCCATGAGCGGGGCGATGTCGATCCACAGCTGGTGGCAGTCGGTGAACCCGGACTTCTCCCCGCACACCGTGAACCCGCGCCCGGCCAGCGCCGCGCCCAGCCGGCGGGCGTTCGCGACGGTGGCGTGCGCGTACGCCCGGCCGCGGGCGTCCATCTCGGCGGCGGCCACGGCCAGGGCGACCACGTCGGCCGGGTGGTGGTGGGAGACGAAGTGTGAGGCGTGCTCGTCCAGCCGGGCCGCGAGGCCGGCGTCGTTGGTGGCCAGCAGGCCCTTGTGCGGGCCAGGGTAGGTCTTGTGGGTGGAGCCGCCCAGGGTGTCGGCGCCCTCGGCGAGCGGGTTCTGCCAGGCGCCGCCGGCGATCAGGCCCAGGGTGTGCGAGGCGTCGTAGTGGATCACCGTCTCGGGGCCGACGACCTCCCGCAGACCCTGAAGGTCCACGGGGAACAGGCACATGAAGGCGTCCAGGTACACCAGCTCCGGGCGCGGCCCGGTACCGAGGCGGCGGGCGAGGGCGTCGAAGTCGAGGGTGCAGGTGGCCGGGTCGACGGGGAGGTCCTTCATCTGCAGGCCCAGGCGGGTGCCGATGAAGCGGGTCGAGCCGTGGCCGCCGTCGCGCTCGGCCAGGTTGTAGGCGACCGTCCACGGTTTCGCCAGCGCCGAGAGCGCCGCGGTCAGCGCGGACACCCCGGACACGGGCTTGAGGTTCACGAAGTCGGCGCCCAGCTGCGCGCCGAGCCGTGCGGCCGCGGCGTGCTCGATGTCGACGAGGTCCTGGCGGCCCGGCCACGCCCAGTTCTCGCTGCCGTCCTCGGGGCCGGGGAAGGCGTAGCGGACGGCGGCGTCCATCAGGTGCGGGAGGCGGGCGGCCAGCGACAGCCGGTTCTCACTGGGCACCAGGTGCAGCCGGTGCCGGCCGGCCGCATGGTGGGCGGCCGCCTGGCTGAGCGCGGCGAGGGCGTCGACGGGAGGGGTGCGGGTCATGAAACGGACTCCAGGGCGAACGGCAGCGGATCGATGGGGGCCTTGGCGGGCCGGAAGCTGATCCGGTCCGGGGGGCCGGCGGGCAGGCTCGGGAGCCCCCGCTGCAGAGCGCAGGCCATGACGCCCAGAGCCATCAGCTCGGCGAGCGGCCGGCCCAGGCACGCGTGCGCGCCCCCGCCGAACGCCCACAGCCGCGAGGCGCTGGCCTGCCCGGCCAGGAACCGGCCCGGCCAGAACCGCCGGGGCCGCGGGAATGCCTCGGGATCGAAGTGCCCGGCCGACGGGGAGTAGGCCACCCGTGTGCCCGCCTCGATCCGGTGACCGGCCAACGTGAGAGGGCAGACCGCCTCCCGCATCGACAGCAGGTTCGGCGCGTGCAGACGCAGGCATTCGGCGAGCACCGACCGGAGCACCGGCAGCCCGTCGCGCGCCACCAGCCGGTCCGGATCGGCGGCCACCGTGCGGGCCTCGGCCGCCGCGAGCTCGGCGTGCTCGCGATGGCCGGCCAGCTCCACCAGGCACCAGGTGAGCAGGCTCGCCGTCGTCTCCCGCGCGGCGATCAGCAGCGCCAGCAGATGGTCCTCCAACGGCCCCGCCTCGGCCGGGGCGTCCGCGAACACCGCCACCAGCCCGGCAAGCGCCGTCCCGCCCGGCGCACCCCCGGCGGCCCGGCGGGCGAACAGGTCATGCAGGTCCCGGCGGGCCGACCGGCCGGCCCAGTACCGGCGGTCCGCGTACCGGGCCGGGCCCGGCGGTGCGCCGGTCGCCGCAACGAACTCCTCGAAGGCGGCGGCGAACCGCGCCGCGTCCGCCTCCCCGGGGATGATGCCGAGCAGGACGCGGGCGCTCATCGCCCCGGTGAGCTCGCGCACCTGCCCGTGCAGATCCGCGGTGCCGTGCAGCGCCCACCGGTCGGTGGCCGGGCCGATCACGTCCAGCAGGGACGGCACGTAGCCGGGCAGCGCCCGGCCGGACAGCGCGGGGCGCAGCCGGCGGCGGGCCTCGCCGTGGCCGTCCGCGGCGAGGTTGAACAGGGCGTGGCCGAACAGGTCGTGCACCAGTGGGGTGTTGAGCACCTCCAGGCGGCTGCGCTCGGCCGCGAACAGCTCGCCCAGCCCGGCCCAGGTGCCGACCAGCACGGTCTCCTCGCCGTCAACGGGCATGCGGAAGACGGGCCCGTGGCGGCGATGCCCCTCGTCCAGCACGCCGAGCGGGTCGGCGGTGAAGCCGTCCGCCGGATGCCGCGGGAGTACGGCCGCGGGGGTCGGCGCGGTGTGCTGGTCAGACACCGGCGCGCTCCAGGGCGTTGAGCTGCTGCGCTGCGCGGGCCGTGATGGCGGCGTGGTCGAGGGCGGTCACCTTCAGCGGCGGCCGGCAGGAGCAGTCCGCGGGCAGGTCGCCGGCGTCGCCGCTCTCCCCGAACCGCATCAGCGCGTCGACGACCTTGTCGGCGCAGGCCGGGCAGGCGTCGGGGAAGACCGACTCGAAGTCGGTGCCGCGCAGGTTCACGCACGCCACCCGCACCGCGAGCCGCTCGTGGACCCGGCGTACCGCCTCCACCACCGTCCACAGGTTCGGCGGCGTGTACTGGCCGGCCTGCCACAGCTCCCAGGCCACCGTGTGGCGTGAGACCCGCGTGGGGCACAGCGTCATCCCGCGCACGCCGAGCCCGGTCAGGTAGTCCACCGACTTGACGACGTCGGTGACCGCCTCGCCCTCGCTCAGGAACGGCGGTTTGATCAGCAGGTAAATCTTCGGGTCGACCCCGAGGCCGGCCATCACCGACAGGGCCCGCTCGAAGGACTTCTGGGAGATGCGGGTGTTCACCAGCGTCTCGCGCACCAGCTCGTCGGCGGACTGCAGGCCGATCCCGATCTCCAGCCGCACCCCGCCGAGCGCCTTGACGAAGGGGGCCAGCACCGGCTCGGTGACGAACTGCGGCAGCGACTCGACCACGAGGTGCTTGACCCCGGCCGCCGCTACCAGACGGGCGATCTCCACCTGGACGTCGCGGGGGATCTCCTTCGGGGCGAAGAACGACCCGTCGTTGTAGAGGGAGAGGACCTCGTACGCGGGCTCGTCCTGCGTCCGCGTCAGGGTGCGCCGCACCTGGTCCAGCAGGCTCTCGCTCGAGGAGCCGTCGTCGAGGCCGTAGTTGTTGAAGTTGGTGAACGGGCACATCGTGCACGTCGGCACGCTGCACCCGCCCGACATGACGATGACCTTCTTGCGGCCCACCAGCTCGCCCCCGGGCAGCCGGATCTTGTCGTAGTCGGTGAACCGCGGCTCGGCCGGCTTGATCTGGGTGCCGGCGGTACGCAGTCGCAGGGACAGGTCACCGATCCGCCGGCGCAGATCGCGCACCTGTATCGGCGTATCGGACGCGTGCTCGGGCATGAAGAGTCCCCTCGTTCCCCGGTCGGCAAGTCGGGCGTGCGCGCGGACCGGAGGCGCGGCGCGGCCGTCACGAAACCCCTCAAGGAGACCGGGAGATGCCGACGGCGGGAAGACCGCCTCGCGCTTGTCCGGCCGCCTTTCAGGGCGGACACCGAAAGTAGCGGCGCATTTACTCATGGGGTTCACCGTGGTGAACCCTCGTCTGTCCGCGGCGCGCTGCGGCGGCGTGGTTCACGACAGGAGGCCGACCCGGTGAGCAAGGCCGCGCAGGTCACGGCGGGTGTGCGGGGGTGTCGGCCGGCCGAGGAGGTAGATGATGCAGTCCCGCACGAGCGGGTCCACCCGCAGCCGCTGCGGCGCGATCGACTCGGCCAGCAGCAGCTCGCGGGTCGCGTCACTCTCCCTGCCGCGCAGATGTGCGAGGGATCTGCCGAGGTCGGCGTGGTAGGCCATGCGGCGGCCGGGGGCGGTGATCGCCTCAGGGTCCAGAGCGCTGCCCGCGTCCACGGCAGCGCCGTGCCGGCCCAGGGCGGTGTTGAGGCTCACGTGGTGGATGCTGACGTTGGTGAGACCGAAGTTGAGGTGCCAGTCCCGGCTCTCGCCGGTGTACTGGGCCAGGCGCCGGGCCTCGGCGAGGTGGGTCTCGGCGTCCAGGCGGCGTGTCTCGCCCGCGCGAGCCTTGTCGCGGGTGGCGGCGGTGGCCGAGATCAGGTGCAGTTCGCCCAGCAGGGCCTGGGGGGCGCGGCCGCCTCCAAGGCGCCGTTCCAGCGCGGAGATCGCGGTTCCCGCGTGGGCGATGGCCTGCTCGGGGCTGCCGACCGCCAGCAGTACGTGGGCGGTGAAGAAGTCGGACAGGGCCGTGTAGTGCGGGTCCTCGAGTTCGGCGATCACCTCGGCCGCGCGTGTGACCGCGACGTAGGCCAGGTCGGGGTAGCCGAGGTACTTCAGCAGCAGCACGCACGCGGGATGGTAGGCGCCGGCAAGCAGTTGCAACAGTCGGCGGCGCACATAGCCCTGCCGGGCGTCGGCCGCCGCGCGCAAGTCCGACAGGAGACCGGGGAGTTCGGCGGCGAGCGTGCCGTAGTCGGAGGCGTGGTACAGGGCGTTGGCCCGTGCGACCCGGGCTGTCAGGAGCTGGAGGGGATCCTCCGGAAGCCGGCCGCCCTGGGATGGGGCGGGGACGGACAGTCCCATGAGGGAGAGCCTGAGAGCGGGAATCATGGCGTGCGCCCCGCCGGTGCTCGGGTCCGTCGGCGCGACCGGCTGGCCGGTCAGCTCGGCGGGAGAGATCCGTAAAGCCTCGGCGATGGAGTCGATGAACACCGTGCTCGTCAGCAGCCGCTTGCCGTTCTCGACCATGCTCAGGTAGCTCTTCGAGATCCCGGTCTGCTCCGCCAGATTCTGCAGGCTCACCCCGCGCTGGCGCCGCAGGGCCCGCAGGCCCGCTCCGATCGTCTCCGCCCGGTGTGACTGCTGCTCGTCCATCAACACCCCGCCCCCGCATACAGAAGGTCAACAGGCTAGACCGGTGCTGCCCGACCTCGGCGGGTATTCCCCCGAAAGCACGCGGGTCACTTCACCCCGAACCTGCCCGCCATGCGCTCAAGCTCCCTCGCGCTGGCCGCATCTCGGACACGAGCCCGCAGAGCGTGCAGGAGTTCACGGGCCAGTGGATCCAGCCTGATGTAGAGCGGGGCCGCCCTCTCGGCCGCCGTGAGACTGTCAACGGCCCGGCCGATCCGGCCGCGCCTGGCCCACGCCCCTGCGGCGAGCAGCAGCAGATCGGCTCGCCGGGCCTGCGGCATGACGGCAGCCGCTTCCTTCTGCTCCAGAACCTGATCCCAGGTGCCGAACTGCATCGCGCTGCTCGCCCTGGCCACCGTCACCTCCGCTGCCTCCTCGTCCCCAGAGACACGGCTGTCCGCCTCGTCCAGCAGCCGTTCCGCGTGCAGACGCTGACCGGCACTCGCGTGGGCGAGCGCGGCCGCGCACAGCAGAGCGACGGACCGGGCTCCGGCAAAGTACTGCTCGGCACGGTTGACGGCGGCGGAGGGCATGCCCATGCTCGTCAGCAGCCGTACCTCCTCAGCCTCGACGACCTGCCGGTCAGCGGTCGTGGGACGGGCTCGTTGGAGCAGGCTCCAGGCCAGATCACGGTAGCCCAGGCGGCGCAGCAGTCCGGCTGCCGCGGCGTAGGTGAAGTTCCGCGCCGTCACAACCGCCTGCCGGTCACCGCCCCCTGACCTGACCGAGCGGTCGGCGGCATCGAGCACTTGGGGCAGGAGAAGGGCGAGGGCGTGTTCGTCGCCGGTACGTTGGGCGCCCCGGGCCTTCTCAGCCCCGGCCAACAGACGGCTCTGCTCCTTCTGCTGGTCGGCCGGAGTGTAGAGGCCGGGTTGAAGGACATGGCGACGCAGATGCCAGGCGGCGGCCCGGACTGCCGCATGCTGCTCGCCATGCGGCACGTACGGCTGGCCGGTCAGATCGACAGGATCGAGGTGCAGACCGCCGGCCAGCGAGCACAAGACACGATGCCGGTCCACCCAGTCGTGTCCGGTCTCGATGTCGACGATCAGTTGCTCGGTGAGCCCGGTGCACAACGCGAGGTCGCCCACGGTGGTTCCGCGGCGTTCCCGCCACTGGGCAAGGCGGTTCCCAACCAGGACGTCGCCCTCGCGGTCGGTCCTCGATGTCACCGAGGTGCTCGCATGGTCATCGGCTCCGTGCTCATCCGTGGGCGACAATCTGCGCCGCTCGCGGGTCAGGTCCTTAAACGAGACCATACGGGCTTCGCGGCAACACAGTAGCCACAAGGATCGAGCCATAGCGAATATGCCAGGCTGCCCAAGTCTGGGCTCCGGCCGGCTCCCTGTGCCGTATCCGAGTCGTAGATCCGCTCGGCCCGAAACGTCCGGCCTGGTTGTAGGTGGGTTCGCCGTCCAAGAGATCTTGGACGAGGCGGCCGACGGCGCCGCGCTGACCGGGCTGCTCCTGCCACGTCAGACGATAGTGAGGTTCGTCGGTGCGATGCCCTGCGTTTCATCGGTCCCCCTCGACGGTGGTCGGGATGAGCCGAAGCGCTGAACCCTGGGACGGTGTGGGCCCGGGCCTGTGGTGGTGCTCTATCTCTCCTGGGCGAGGAGCCAGGCGCATGCCTCCACGATGTCGTCGGCCGTGTGCTGAGGCAGTGGGCCTCCGGGGTGGGGGCGGCCGTGGGAGAGCCACAGGGTGCGCAATCCGGCGCGGTTGCCTCCGGCGATGTCCGCTTCGAGAGAGTCGCCGATGACCCACGCTTCCTTCGTGGTGGCGCCCAGCCGGGCGAGGGCGGCGTGGAAGAGGGCGGGGTCGGGCTTGCGGACACCGTGGTCGGAGGAGACGACGACCGTGGGCAGCAGGTCGGCGAGACCAGCGGCGGCGAGCTTGGCGTGCTGGGCGTCGTGGTCGCCGTTGGTGACAACCGCGAGCTGCCAGCCGTGGGCGGCCAGGGCCTGGATGGCGGCGTTGACGGCGGGCCGGTGCGGGACGAGTTGGGGGGTGCGGCGGCGGAAGGCCGTGTAGTGCTCCTCGACGGTGCCGGGCAGGGCGTAGGTGGTCTTGGCGAGAGCGAAGAAGTCACGTCGCCGCCCGGAGTGCTCGGCGTCAGCGTCGTGGAGCCACTGCTCGGGTAGGGAGTGGGCGGCTGCGAACTCTTTGGCCCAGGCGGCGAAGGCGGCGGCACGGTCGGTGAGGGTGTCATCCAGGGCCAGCAGGGCGACGGGCTGCGCCGATGAGTCGGGCCCGACGGGGCGGCCCGGGTGGGGGGCGGTTGTCATGAGCGCCGACGATAACTCGGGGCGGGAGAAGGATTCCCGGTCCAGCGAGCAACTGCGGGCCGCCGACCGTCCCTCTCGGGAAGCGATCCCGCTGTACAGCGGTTTCCGGGCGATGTGTCGGCGAATCATCCTCGTCCCTGGACCGGCCACTTCGAGAGGCCGGGCGTGAGCAGCTTTCCGTCCGCCTGCCGTGGGCGCGGACCCGAGTGCCGTGGGCGGCAACGGGATCCGAGGGAGGGATCGGCCTCTCCGTCATCGAGCCCAGGACGGGCAGGCAGTCAGTGATTCGCCGAAACGGTCCAGGTGACGCCCGAGTACGGGACGAGAGTTTCGTGCACCCGTTCGAGGAGTGGCGCGGCGGCGAGGGCGGCGAGGGCCGCGCTGATCGCGCTCTCCTCGTGCTGCCAGTCCTCGAGAGAAAGGCCTCCGAAGTCGAGATCCATGCCCAGCGCGCTCTGCTGCTCCTCCGCGGAGAGCCGGCGGCCCTCCACGCGGGAGGTGAGGTGTGCGATCCAGGCCGGGCGCAGGTCGAGGAGCGGTTTCAGCGAGCGACGCGTCCGGTCCACGAGCTCGGTGACCTCGGCGGGGATTCGGACACGCGGGTGTGCCGACGGAGGGACAGCCGTGACGGGGTGGGTGTCTCTGCGTTCGCGTCTTATGCCGCGATGCTTGCCCAGACCTGTTTGCCCCACCGGTAGAGCGTGACACCCCATTCCTCCGCGACTTCGTTTACGAGGGCGAGACCCCGGCCGTGTTCCTGGTTCGCGTCGGCCGTGGCGGGGATCGGCGGTGTGCGGTCGAAGTCGGTCACACCGACCTTGATCCGGCCGGGTTCGGCCCGGGTGACGATGATCCGGAGGGACGAGCCATCAGTGTTGGCGTGCTCGACCGCGTTGGCGACCAGTTCGGAGACGATGAGAAGGGCCGTGTCGATAGCATCCGTGTCCGACATTTGCCAGGTCTCGAGTGCGGTTCGCACCAGGCTCCGGGCGACCGCTGCGGACTGCGGGGCACTGGGCAGGGTCCGGGAGCAGCGGGATTCGTCAGCAGGGATGAGGAACCGGGGCCGTTTTCTGGTCTCCAGGGTGTCAAGCACGCGCTGTGGCCTCCTCGCTCTGCTGCTGGGCGACGAGGTGTCGGCCGTGGCGGGCCAGGTGTGCGACCGCGGCCGGCATGCACAGTGTTCCCGGGCCGTCCATCGGGACGCACCAGTAGGCGGCGCACCGTGGGTCGGGGGCGGTGATGTCGGTCGCCGGGATGCCGAGGAAGTGGTCAGAGCCAAGGCACTCGGTGTCCGGCACGTTCCAGGTCCGGGCCGCGCTGCCTGGGGTGAGGGCGTAGTACTGCTGGCCGCCGCCGTCGTAGAAGACCGGGCCGCCGTCGAGGGCGGTGGCAAGGAAGTCCGCGACGGCAGGCCTGTCTGCCGTGCCGGCTGCCGCGTGGACGAGGATGGCCGGGATACGGACGGCGGAGAACAGGGCCCCGCAGCGCAGGAGGGCGACTCCGTAGTTCTTCCAGTCGGATCGGGCTGTCGCGGCATCTCGTGCGGAGATGAGCAGCCACGTCCGGGCGGCCGCCTCCCGCTCCTGGCGTGTATGCACCAGCACACCAGGGGTTGCTTCGCGTGGTTCCGGGGCGTGGGTCACCGGGCTCTCCCCGCATCGAGCCTCATCGCGGCACGCAGGTGCCGTCCGACGTCCATGCCGTGCAGGAGCCCGACGGGCTCGGAGGTCTGCTCGATCCACGGGGTCGTGTCCCAGCGGACGCCGTGCGAGGGCGGCAAGGCGATCCACTGGTCCTGTCCGGAGCGGACCTCGCACGGCCCCGTGGCGACGGCGTACCGGCCGGTGGCCGGAAGCACCAGGAGCACTGCCTTCTCCTCGGAGAGGAGGCAGGGGACAGGAGCGATCCGGTCGAGGGTGATCATCGCGGCCATGCCGATGGTGCGCGGGACCACGAGGGCGTCGAAGGTGACCGTCCAGGCGATGAGGCCGGCCCCGGGCGACTGCCCGAGCACCCGGGCGACGTCCTCGCCGGCGTGGAAGACCGGGGCGTTGGGAACGGGGTGAGCGCCGGGGACCGGGCATTCGCGGGCCTGCTGGCAGGTGCAGCCCTGCCGGGGCCTGTGCCGGTGGCCTACGGACAGCGGCCATCCGAAGGTGCCGCTGTAGATGCGGACCGCGTCGTCCGGCCGTCGAGGGTCGATCAGCTCTACCGCTGCCGCTCCCATAGTGATCACCTACCTACTCGCAGTGACCCTACGAGGATGAACCCCGAGCGCGAGCGCGCCCCCTAGAAAATCTAGGGGGCGTCAACTGTTCGTATTCGGCGGCAGGTTAGCTGGCCAGTTCCATGTCACGGATGAGGCTGGAGAGGGCCGACGCCTGGGAGGGAACTCCGATGCGTGCGAGGTCGGAGACGAGGGCCCGGGCCATGGGATCGGCGTTGACGTAGTACGGCGCGGCCTTGGCGGCTTCCTTGAGCTTCGTCACGGCGGACGAACTCTTGCCCATGCGGTGCATCGAGCGGGCCTCGTCGATCGCGTAGTGGGTACGGCGCTCCTTGCTCGGCACCTCCCTGACGTCCACCTGGGGCACCAGACTGAGGCCCGTGTCGGGCTGGTCGACCTCGACGCCGACTTCGGCGGCATGCACAGCGACCGTGCCCCGGCCGAAGACCGTGTGCCGGTCGAGGTCGTACCAGGCCGGGCCGAGCCGGTCGGCGTCCTCCAGGGCCGCGGTGATCCGCGCCCACGCGTCGTCGCCCTGGCCTGCCCGTGCGTGGGCGACGGAGCAGCGAAGGTGCAGAGCCCCGCGTAGCGAGAGTGCGGCCTCGTCGGCGTTCCGACCGGAGGCGAGGGGGTCGAGGTCCCGCAGGGCGGCCTCCGCGACGGCGATCGTCTCGCCGAGGGACGCCTGGTGCAGCAGAGCACCGCACCGGTCCCAGGCGACCGCGGCCTGGACCACGGGGTCGCCGAGCTGCGTCGCGGCGCCGGCGGCGACCTCGGCCGCCGACCACGCCAGGTCCGGGTAGCCCAGCTGATTGAGGCACATCCGGGCCGTACGCGCGGCGTCCGCGAGAAGCCGCAGCGCCTCCTCGCGGGACCGCTCTTCCAGGACGAGGACAGCTGTGTTGAGGTCCTCGATCAGGGACGGCAGGAGGGTGGCGACCGCAGGAAGGTTCGCCGCCTGACGCTCGTGGTTGGCCTTCCGGGCGCGGCCGGCCAGGTCCTCCAGTTCGGCCGGGATGCCTTGTGGGGCGAGACCGGGATGCCCGGAGAGGATGAGGCTGGAGCGGCGCAGGCCGGTGCGCAGGGCGGGAATGTGGGCGTGGGCAAGGTGGCCGCCGTTGCGCTTGAACCGGTAGGGCTGTCCGAGCAGCCACACCACGTCCACGTCGCAGCGGTCCGCGATGGCGGTGATGACGCTGTACCGGTCGAGGGGCTGCCGGCCCCTCTCCACGTTGGCGACCCACGACTCCGTACGGCCGATGAACCCGGCGAGCTCGACCTGAGTCAACCCGGCCGCGTTTCGGGCGATCTGCACTCGTGTGCCGATGTGCTCATCACTGGAAAGGTGCATAATGACGTGCTCCGTTCTGACCTAGACACCCAGGACGGTACTCCGGATCGCGCCCCCGTACAGCCGCAGTTGGCCGTCGGGGGCGCGCCCGCACCCCCTCGTCAGGCCAAAGCGGGCGCCCCGAACCACGCTTCCGGATATAGACGCGGGTTCATGGACCTGCCCTGGGGAGAAGGCAGGAGGTCAACGGTTTCCCGTCCAAATGATCCGTCCGGCGAAACCGCCGCGCTCAGCCGCCTTGGCGGCGCGGATCTCCTCCACCCGCTCGGCGCTGACCCCCAGGACGGCGGCGTACGCGAATGCGGCCTCCACGAGGTCGGCGACCTCGTCGGGCACATCCGCGTCATTAGCCTCCAGTACCTCCCGGTACTCCTCGCCAAGCTTCTCCCGCAGCCGCTCCCGATACTCTTCCGGCCCCGCGATGTAGGTGACGGGCTCTGCACCGCTCTCCCGAATGATCTCCGGAATCCTGTCCCGTACCAACTTGCAGACCCGGGGGGCCGTCTCAGCATCCTGCATCGCGTCCTCCTCCGCTCGTGGGGCCTCTGCCTAGCCGAGCACCGGTCCCCGTCTACATGGCGACCAGGCTTTCTCCTTCGAGGGCCCGGCACAAGACGGTGGAGATCTCCTCGGGCAGGCGGTTCAGGTCGGCGATGACCTTAGTGGTGAGAGCGACTCCTTCGAGGATGTACTCGCCGCAGTCGGTCTGAGCGAACTCCGGGCCGGTCTGGTTGTCGAAGTCCCAGGTGTGGGGCTTTCGGTCGCTCCGTGCTTGTGGAGCCCGAAGCGGGGGTTCTTGACGCGCGTGTCTTCCGGCAGGGGCGGGCACACTGTGTCCACTACAGGAAGCAGTTCTTGCGGTCGGCCGTTGCGCCGCGGGGATTCCCGTTCTGGTGGAGGAGTGTCATGTCGTCCGTGGAGCGCAAGCTGTTCGATCTGGAGGCGTACGAGGCCAGGGCTCGTCTCGGGCCCTGCTTCGTCTGCGCGTTCTTGAAGGGGGAGCCTGGTTACGAGCACGAGCTGGTCTACGAGGACGCCGACCATGTGGCGTTCCTGGACCGGTGGCCCACTCTCCCGGGCAAGGTCCTGGTCGCGCCCAAGGCGCACGTGGAGGATGTCGTCAGCGGGTTCTCCGAGGACGGCTACGTCCAGATGATGCAGGCTGTGCGCCGAGTGGCGCTCGCGGTCGAGGAGGTGCTGGCGCCGGAGCGGGTGTATCTGCTGTCGCTGGGGTCCCGGCAGGGGAATCCGCATGTGCACTGGCACGTCGCTGCCCTGCCGCCCGGGGTCCCCTACGAGCAGCAGCAGTTCCACGCGCTCATGGCGGAGCATGGGGTCGCCGATGTGGCACCGGCCGAGACCGCGAGGATCGCGGCCGAGTTGCGGCGGCGCCTGGCCTGAGGATCCTGACGGTCGTCGGCTCAGAGGCCTTGCGGGCGGGTGGTGATGGCGCTCTGGACTGCGAATGCGGCGGTGAGGTTGCGGGAGGAGTCGGTGTCGGTCGCGATGCGGACAGCGTCGGCAGCGTGACGGGCTACCTGGTCGAAGTCGCCGCTGGCGAGGTGGATCCGGGCGCTAGCAGTGAGGACTTCGACGGAGCCGCGGCGTGCCCCTCGTGGCCAGGCGGCTCGGGCTTCTTCCAGGGCTTTGATTCCGTCGCTGGTGTACTGCGGTCGTTTCGTGGCGAGGCGGACGAAGGTGTGGCCGGCCCATGTGACGTCGGCGCAGGCGAGACCGGTCCTTTCCGTCACGACTCACCGGGCCGCTTCCTCAGGCTGTTCCCGGCCGGAGCTCGTGCCGGACAGCAGGTCCCCCAGCCCCGGGGTGCGTCCTGCAGCGTGTCGCAGGAGAAGGACGCGATCCGTCTCATCGAACAGCGCCACGCGCACGATGCTCCGGGACCGGGCGGGAGCCGGTGCTGTGTGCCGGACGAGCGGGGCTGTGTCGGTCACGGGTCTTCTCCAGGCGGTGGCCGGTCGGTTCCACCAGCAGCCTACGACCGCATCCCGTCAGCAGCCGGCCGGCCTCGCACGCCGTCCGGGCAGTACCCGGCAAGGGATAGGGCGAATGCTTCCTTGCGCGGGATTCCGAAGGAACTTCCCCTGCCGACATGCCGGTTCGGCTGTCGAGATTGGACGAATGACCATGACGTTCCGGCCGAATCGAGTCACTGTCTTCGGCGCCGGCTACATCGGGCTGGTGACAGGTGCGTGTCTGGCGGAGCTGGGGCACGACGTTGTCGTACGCGACATCGACCCTGCGAAAGTCGAGGCCCTTCAGGCCGGTGAGGTGCCGATCTACGAGCCGGGCCTGGGCGACATGATCGCCCGGAACAAGGAGCGGCTGCGGTTCACGCTCGACCTCGGTGAGGCCCTGGCACAGGCGGAAGTGGCGTACGTGTGTGTCGACACCCCGCCGTCGGCGTCGGGTGACGCGGATCTGTCACGGGTGTGGTCGGTCGTCCGGTCCCTGGCCGGGGCGGAGGGCCTGCGGGCGGTGGTGATGAAGTCGACCGTCCCGATCGGCACCGGAGCACGGGCGCGTGCGCTGCTGGACGAGGTGGGCCTTGCGGGGGCCGGGTACGTGTCGAACCCGGAGTTCACCGCGGAGGGCCGGGCGGTGCGCGACTTCATGGGCCCGGACCGGATCGTGATCGGTACGGACGGCGACGAGACCGCGGCCGCTCTGGTCGCGGGGCTGCACGCGGGGATCGACGCGCCGGTGGTGACGATGGACGTGCGGTCCGCGGAGACGGTGAAGCTCGCGTCGAACGCACTGCTCGCCACGAGGATCAGCTACGCCAACGAGATGGCGAACCTGTGCGACCGGACGGGCGCGGACGTGACGAAGGTGCTGGCGGCGGTGGGGATGGACCACCGGCTCGGCCCGTACTTCTTGAACGCGGGGATCGGGTGGGGCGGGTCGTGCTTCCCGAAGGACGTCGAGGCGCTGCGGCAGATCGCGTCGAACTCGGGCTTCCACCCGATGCTGCTGTCAGCGGTGATCGATGTGAACAACATCCAGCGGCGCCGGCCCCTGCAGGGACTGAAGGACGCCCTGGGCGACCTGGCCGGGCGGGAGGTCGTGCTGCTGGGGATGGCGTTCAAGCCGGGCACGGACGACATGCGCGAGGCGCCGTCGACAGTCCTGGCCTCCCGGCTTCTCGCTGAGGGCGCGCGGGTGCGGTGCTGGGATCCGCTGGCCCGCCCCGGGGACGTGGAGCCGTGGGCGTCCGCAGTCCGGTACGCGAGCGTGGAGGAGGCGCTGGAGGGCGCGGACGCGGCGGTGGTGGTCACCGAGTGGCCGCAGCTGGCGGGAGTCGACTGGGCCGCGGTGGCGGAGCTGATGCGGCGGCCGGTGGTCTTCGACGGACGGAACCTGCTGGAGCCGGCCCGGATGCGGGAATGGGGCTTCACCTACATGTCCATCGGACGGCCGTAACCGGGCGAGCATGCCGCTGCCCCGGCCGGAGGAAGGTTCCCGGCCGGGGCAGCGGCGTGTTCAGGCAAAGTGGGCACGGCGCGAGTGCGGTCGCCGAGCCGGAACGGCCGGTCGGGGCGCTCTACTTCGTTCACCTGTGGGAACGGGTGTCCGGGCGGTAACCGGACAGCATCCGGCGACGTTCCGCCAACGTTCACTGACCCGCTGCGATCCGGTCGCCTGATCGGCTGCACTGTTCCCCGTCCCCTTCAGGGCGGCCAGGAACAGTGCAGGAGACGAGGGCGGGGCGGGAGCGGTTTTCGCATGATGACGATCAACGTGGGGGTGCTGCTCGCGATCATCGTGGTGATGCGGCTACGCCGCAGGACCCAGGCCCGAAGTCGCGTCGAGGAACGCAACACCGCCCTCTTCGTCCTGGCCCTGGGCATCGTGATCGCGCCGACCCCGCTGGGCCAAGGCATCTTCAACGTGATCAAGCAGCTGGTGAGCGGCATCTCGCAGGCCGGCACATGAGCCCACGACCCCGGCAGGGCACTCGCCGCTCCCCCGCCCGACGCCCACGCCGTACGTCTCCCGCCTCCCGACGACGGCCCACACCGAGGCGACGCCCGGCTTCATCCCGCCGAAGGCGAGCTTCCGGAAGGGAGCAGGTCGGTCTGCTGCTCCTGGTGCTCGCCGTGGTGTGGAGCCTGCTGATCGGCGCGTTGCGGTGGCTGGCTGCACACCCCGGGGTGCCGATCGTGCTGCTGCTCGTCGCGGCGGCGGCCGGCGGGATGTGGGTGCACCGGCGCCGGGAGGCCGCCCGCTGGAACCGGGTGCGTGAGCAGGGCCTGCGCTACGCGATGCCACAGATCGACGCGTTGCACCACCGGCAGTTCGAAGAAGCCGTACGGGACCTGATGCGCCGTGACGGCTGCCCCGAGGCGGTCCGAGTCGGCGGTGCCGGCGACAACGGCGCTGATGTGAAGGCCACGGACCCCTTCGGCCGCCTGTGGGTGATCCAATGTAAGCACCGCAAGGCCGGACTGGCCGGCTCCGCGGTCGGAACCCCGGACCTGCACGTCCTCAACGGCACCGGCCGGCCCGTCCACCACGGGGACGTCGTCGTACTGGTCACCAACGGCCGCTTCACGGACAAAGCTGTCGCCTTCGCCCGCTCCCAGCGACTCCACCTCGTCGACCGTCACCTCCTCGCCCGGTGGGCCGCTGGCTCCACTCCTCTGTGGGAACTCCTGAGCGCGGTCCCCTCCCCCCGCCGCCCTGCCTCCGGGTCCTGACCCCTGCCGAGCTCGCTCGCGCCCTCCGACACCTGCTCGCGTTCGAAGCCGGCTTCCTCCCAGGTGCTCGGGCCCGGGAGGAGCGAGGGCGGGAAGGGCGGATCAGTCCTTCAGCAGTTCGTCGCGCACCGGGATCCAGTCCAGGGCGGAGCGGATCCCGTCCTCCAGGGACAGCTTCGGCGTCCACCCCAGCAGCTCGGCCGCCCGGTCGCTCTTGGTGCAGCCGCCGGTCACGTCACCGGGCCACACCAGAGGCGCCAACAACGTCCTGACCATCATGGAGGCGATGACACACTGATGGAACCAACTCGCCTATAACGCCCGGGAGATCACCTTATGAACGCCACCCCCACCGCCAACGCCCAGCGAGTCGAAACAGCTGGGGAGCGCACCGGCGGCTGCCTGTGCAGTCGCATCCGCTTCACCGCTCGGGGTCCGGCAGTCTTTGCCCACACCTGTGCCTGTCCCCACTGTCAAAAGCTCGGTGGCACACCCGTGATGTGGTGGGTGGGCTTCGAGACGGTCACCTGGACCGGGGAGGGCGGCGAGCCGACCTGGTATGAGACCTTCGAAGGCGAGGCGAAGCGCGGCTTCTGCCCGACCTGCGGCGCCCGCTTGGCGGCGATCGACAGCGACATCCCGGAGATCGGCATCAACGTCACCGCCCTCGACGACACCAGCGGCCCAGACCTCGTGCCGATCCACGCGTCCTTCCGTGACAACGCCGTGCACTGGCTGCCCCCGGTACCGGCAACCGAGCACAACACGGCCGGTTGACCGCCCGTGCACGGGACGGCCACGTCACCTGCTCCCTCGAATGCCTCGGTTGGTGCCGCGGACGCAGGCCCCTGACGCTTCGCCCCAGGTCAGACAGGACTGTCAGTGGCTGCTACCACGACGTGATCGCACTGCTTGCCGGGATGGATGCGGTTGATGACGAGCATGGTGCCCGTGGCGGTGAGCAGGATGGCGCGGACGCGCTCCGTCATGGGCTTCTCCCTGATGGTCGTGATGGTTCAGTGGGGCATCCAGCCACCGTCGATGCTCAACGACTATGCGGTGATGAACGATGCGCTAGGGCTGGCGAGGAAAACGATAACTGCGGCGCCACGGTGAACGTGGTTGGGAGCCGAGGTGGATGGAGATCCGGTCGCCGAGGGTGAGGTGGGCGCCGTCCCCGGCCGTCCGCAGCGAGGCATCGCCTGCTGGAACACTCCGGCCGGATCGACGTGTCCAACCCTCGGCTGGCCTTCCGCCGCGTAACCCACGACCACCTCCCTGGCGGCTGGGCCACCGAGGCGGCCACGATCCCCACCGCCTGGCGCCCGCCCGCGCTTCAGAACCAGCCCGGCTCCACGATCTCCTCGCCCTCCCCTTGAGGGACCTCGAACCGGGCGAAGAAGTCGCCCAGGGCTTCCGGCGTCACCAGCAACGAGTTCGCGTCCCCGCGCTCGTTGCGCTCCGCGAGTCGCCGCAGCAACTCTTCACTCCCGACCGGGAAGTACAGCAGCCTCCACCGCCCGCCGGCCGACTCCACCAGCTCCTTCAACGCCTCGCGGTCCTTGCGCGGCCACAGTCCGTGGTCCCACACCACATCCCGGCCCTCCGCGACCAGCTCCGCCAACCGTCGGTGCATCTCGTCGACGACCGGGGCCTCCTTCTCGAAGTAGGTGTCCTCCCGGTAGTCCACGCCGTATCGGCCGTGCCGTTCGAAGACCACCTCGTCCACCGACAGCCGCACCGCGCCCCGGGGCTCCAGCACCCGCTGGGCGTACGTCGTCTTGCCCGAGCCGGTGAGACCCACCAGCAGGAACACCACCGGAGTCCCGCCCTCGGCCACCGCCCACTCCCTCCACTGTCTCCCGCGTTCCGCGGCAGTCTGCCACCGCCGACCCACCCGGATCTCGTGGAACCAGCCACCGCCACCCGAAGGAGCCGCCCGTGTCCCCCGTACTCGCCCGCGCGCTACGCGCCTATGTCCGCCACGGCCCCGGCACCCTCACCAAACCCAGCTCGTCGACCGCTTCCTTGACGAGCACCTGCGCACCCGGCCGTGGCGCACCACCGTCCGGCTGCGAACCGGCGAAGTCATCCAGCGCTAGCAATCCGTCAGCCTGGCCTCATGGCCCTCCGGCTCCGCACACGGCAACCTTGGACCGATGCTCTGCGCCCCGCCGCCACCCTCCTCGGAGTCCACCCGTGCCCATCCGACCCCCGACCCTGGCCGTGGTCAGCGGCCCGCCAGCGACCGGGAAGACCACTCTCGCCCGGGAACTTGCACGGTCCCTGGGCTGCCCCGCCATCCTGCGTGACGAGATCAAGCAAGGGATGGTCATGAACCATCCCGGTCACGACGCCGACGAGAACGACCCGCTCAACATTCCGGCCCTGGAGGCGTTCTTCGCGGCGATCACCGTCCTCCTGCGGGCCGGCACCACAGTCGTCGCCGAAGCTGCCTTCCAGGACCGCCTCTGGCGCCCAGGACTGGAGCCGCTCACGGGGCTCGCCGATCCCCGGATCATCCGGTGCACCACCCCAGCGCCGACCATCGCCCAACGCATCACCGACCGAGCCCGTACCGAGAGCCACCGAGTCGCTCACGGCGACAAGGCCCTGCTCGCCGACATGGCGGCCGGCGTGTACGACCCCGATCAGTTCGTCCCCATCAGCCTGGACGCCCCGAAGCTACTGGTGGACACCTCAGACGGCTACGCGCCCGGCATGGCGGAGATCCAGAGATTCGTGCTGCGAACGGTTCCCGAGAAGGGAGCAAGCTGACGCTCTCATGGTGACCGCTCTCACCCCACAGGGGCGCCTATGGGCCAGCCAACGCGCGTAATCGGAAGTCCTCAGGGGGCGGGAGGCGTAGGGTCAGGGGTGAGGTTCCGCCGCATCCCCCGTCGGCGGGACCTCTTTGGCTTCTGGCCGGTGTGGCGGCGCTGGTAGCACCGTGGTGTTCGTCAGCCAGGAGGCACGGGATCTGTCGCCGTCACCAAGGTGATGCGCTCAGCGCAGACGGACGCGTCTCCCGACCGGTGCCCCGGCTCGAACACCGCGACGGTGTAGCTGGCGATGCCGGAGGGCAGCTGCAGGAACATGTCGTTGATGCGCGACCTGGTGTGTTCCAGGGCGTCGGACGCACGGGGTTGATCAACGGTCAGCATGCGCGGGCCGATGCCGGGGATGTCCACCTCGACGTTCCACTTCACGCAGCCATTCTGGCAGTCCGAGCTATGTGAGCAGGTCGGTGTGCGAGTGGCGCACCGCGGGTTGCAGGACGATCTTCTTCAGAGCCCGGTTGATGTCGGGGTTGCGACCGGGGACGTACGAACGCACCGGCGTGTAGCCGCATGCGGTGTACAGGGCGAGGGCTGCGATGTTGTGGACACCGGTCTCCAGCAGAACCTCGGTGTGGCCGCGACCGAGTAGATCTTGCTCGAGCGCGGCGAGGATCCGGCGGCCGACCCCTTTCCCGCGGGCGGCCGGGGCCACGTACATCCGCTTGATCTCGGCTGTCGAGGGGCCGAGGGTGCGCCAGCCTCCGCAGGCGAGGGCTGGTCCGTCTTCGAGGCGGGCGAGGAGGAACTGGCCGTTGGGGGCGTCGAATTCCGCGCTGTCTGTGGCCTCGGGGTCGTCGGCGGTGCCGTAGGTGGCCAGCTGCTCCTGGTGGAGGGCTCGGGTGAGGGCGCGGGCGTCGGCGGTGCCGTACGGGACGGCGGCGAGCGTCCACTGAAAGCCGGCCTGGAGCAGCGTCATGGTGTCGATAGTGCCGTGTGGAGAGCGTCCAGCGCATCCCCGTGCCCGGCGGCGCGCAGTTGCCGACCGGCGGCTGCACGGACTCCGGTGAGGAGGGTGCGACATCGGATGGACTGGACCTGCGGGAGGGTGGTGGTCAGGGCGGTGATCCAGTGGGCGGTGGCTTCGGTGTCCCGGGCCCCGATGCTGGCGCGGACGAGGTGGATTCCGTGGAGGAGACCGGATCGACGATAGCCGGTGGCCGTTCCCTGGGCGGCGATCGGGTTCAAGAGCTGGGCGGCCTCCTTGAGCAGGAGAGAGCGTCGCCCCCGAGCGTGGCTGGCGAGATCGACGAGTGCCTGGCCCGACTCGGCGTCAATCTGCTGGGGGGTGAAGTAGTAGAGGGAGGGCGGGTCGTCGCTGTGGCGTTGGCCGATCAATTGCCGGCATCGGTCAGTGGCCCGGCGGAAGGCGTCCAGGTCCCCGGCGGCAGCCTGGGCGGTAGCGAGACGCCCCCACGCCCGGGCCTGGACCAGTGGGACGGCCTTGGCGGAGTGTTCTACCGCGGCGTGAGCGAAGCGCAGGGCCAGGCTCGGGTTGCTGCCAGCGGCGTGCTGGTAGGCGAGCATGCCGAGGGCGTTGGAGACCGTGGTGGTGTCGCCGGCGGCGCGCGCGATCCGGATGGCCAGGAGCTGGTAACGGTGGCCAGCAGGGTCCAGGCCCGCGTCGAAGCTCATCCAGCCAGCGAGCTGTGCGGCGCTGGCGGCGTACCGGAGGAGCCGGTTGCCGGTGGCTGCGTTGTAGCGGCCGGTGTGGATGAGGGTCAGGGCCTCGTGCAGGGCGATGCGGGCTTGGCGCTGACTCAGGGGCCCCCCGCCGGTGCGGTCGTCGAGGCGTCGCAGTGCGGCGAGCTGCTCGAAGAGCATGTCGACGAACTCGGGGGCGACGTGGTTGCCGTCTCCCCGGCCGGGAGCGGGAGGGGCGGGGGCTTGGCGGGTGGCGTCCCACACGGCCGCGGTGAGGTGCTCGGCGGCGGCTGAGTGGACGAGTGCGGGCTCGACGGCGCCGCTGGTCCACTCGGACGCGGTGCGCAGCACGTGTTCGAGTGGAAGGGGGCCGAGCAAGTCTTCGGTCTCGGCGGCCTCGGTGGCGGGTTGGTCAAGGCCCCACAGCTGCGCGGAGGTGTAGCGCAGGCCTGTCGCCTCTGTCAGGACGACCGCCACGACGTCGCGCACGGCGGCGGAACGGGGCCGGTGCCCGCGCAGCCACTTGTAGCCCGCGGTCAGGTCTACCGGAGGCTGGCCCATGGCGTTCAGCCGCGGGTTGATGGCTTTCACCAGCCCGCGGGCCGACCACTTGGCGCGGTCCAGGGCGTCGGCGAGCACGGACGAGGGGACGAGATCAGTCACCACGCCATGACGGTAGGTCACAAGCTGTGAGCGTGGGAGGTTTCACGGGATTTCACACTTCCGGTGAACGCTTCACGTCCTTCACGGCCCGAGCGTCTACAGGGTGGGGATGGTGGGCTGGGACGATGCCGTTCCTCCTGCTCCTTCACATCGCGCGGTGGCCTTCATGATTCCTGAGTACGTTGCCGAACTCCGCTCCTTGGTCGGCCCTGACCACCGGCTCTGGCTGCCGGGGGTGAACGCGGTCGTTCTCGACGAGGGGCGGGTGCTGTTGCACCGTCGCTCCGACACCGGGGACTGGTCGATCCTGAGCGGCATCCTCGACCCGGGCGAGGAGCCGGCGGCCGGGGTGGTGCGCGAGGTGGCGGAGGAGACCGGGATCCGGGTGGTGGTCGAACGCCTCGCCGGGGTGACGGTCTCCCCGCCGGTGGTGCACGCCAACGGGCACCGGGCGCAGTACTTGGAGCTGGTCTTCGCGTGCCGTCCGGACAGGCCGGGCCAGGTGGCCCGGGTCGCGGATGACGAGTCGCTGGAGGTCGGCTGGTTCGAGGTGGACGCGTTGCCGCCGATGCGGGCGCGGACCGGCGAGTTGCTCAGGCTCGGCCTGGAGGAGCGGGAGCGGGCGTGGTTCCGGCCGGCGTGAGGACGGTGTGCCTCAGCACTTCGAACGCTTCCGCGGCGTCGTGGCCGATCTGGGCACCGCGCAGCCGGGCTGCGGCCAGTACCGCTTCCGGGGAGCGGGTGTGCGGCCAGGGCCGCATCTCCGTGGCGTACACCTCCAGGGCCTTCTCCTTGACGGCCAGCGCGTGGGGGGTGATGGGCTGGAACCAGGTCGGGTGGAAGGGGCGTTGGGGCGCCCATTCGGTGGCGGAGCGGACTTCCCAGGCAAGGACCGTGGTGACCGGGCAGCCGGGCTGGGGCCGGGTGGCCGCGGCGACGGCCTCGGCGGTGATGCGGTGGTCCAGGGACAGGTCGGCGCTGCTGTGGGTGTAGACGATGTCGGGCTGCCAGGTCCGGACGGCGTTTTCGACGGCCTGGGTGATCTTCAGCCTGGGCACGGTGTCGAAGGCGTTGTCGTCGAAGACGGCGATCTCGGCCTGGGCGTTGTAGAGGGTGGCGGCCCGGTGGACGCAGGCGCTGCGGTGGGCGAAGGCCTGGTCGGGGTCGTGTCCGGGGCGGCTGGTGGAGCTGGCGCTGAGCACCAGGATCCGTACCCGGTCCCCGGCGGCGGCGTGCTCGGCGAGCGTGCCGCCGGCGCCCAGGGTCTCGTCGTCGGCGTGGGCGGCGACGGCCAGCACGGTGCGGGCGGTGGCGGTGTTCATGGGGCTCCTGTCGGCGGATCGGTTCGGGTCGCGTCGCGGCCCGCTGGAGAAGGGGTGGGAACTGTTATGCGGGAGGCGTGCTTTCCCGGTGTCGAGCTGCGGGTGGGCCGGATGGAGATCGGCGAGGGGGTGCGGATCGGTGAGGGCACGGTGATCGTGGCCGACGACCTGGTCCTGGGTGCCGGGGCGGTGATCGGGCCGGGCTGCGACCTGCGTTCGGCGCGTCTGGAGTTCGGCCCCGGGGTCCGGGTCGGCGAGGGTGGCCGGTGGCTGGTCGCGGACCTGGCCCGGCTGGGAGCCGGGACGGTCGTCGACGCGGGCGCCGAGGTGGTGTGCCGGGAGCTGACGATCGCCGAGGGCACCTACGTGGGGCACCGGTTGCGGATCGGCGCGGGGGCGACGATGGAGGAGCGCTCGCTGGTTCGGATCGGGGCCCGGTGCCAGATCGCCCCGGACGTGACCTTGAACTGCACGGAGCCGGTCGTGATCGGTGACGAGGTGGGCATCAGCGCCCAGGTGGCGGTCTTCACCCACGGCTACCACGCCGGGCACCCGGTCCGCGACGGGCACGCGGCGGCGTTCGCCGGCGTCGGGGTCGAGGACGGGGTGTGGCTGGGCTTCCGGTCGGTGCTGCTGCCCGGAGTACGGGTGGGGGCGGGCACCGTGGTCGCCGCGAGCGCCACGGTGACCCGGCCGCTGCCCGCCAGGGTGCTCGCGGCCGGCGTGCCCGCGACGGTCAAGCGCCACCTTCAGCCGCGGGCCCTGGACGCGACGCAACGGCGCGAGATGGTGTCCGCCCTGGTGGAGGGCTGGATCGAGCGCCTGGCGTTCAAGGGCCTGGCGGTGCGCTCGGTGCCGGGCGGTGAGGGCCGGGCCGGATGGGAGGTGACGGGCCGGGGCGGACGCTGGTCGGTCCTCCTTACGGTCGGCGCCGGGGAGGTGAGCGTCGAACTTCGGCCGGACGGCGGCGAGATGGTGGTGTTCGGGTTCGGTGAGCCGCTGACGGTGCGCGGGGTGTTGGATGAGCTCGGGCATGATCTGCGCGATCACTGCCGCAGGGCGACGTGGCTGTTCCCGTACGAATCGAACAGCCAGGGCCTGATGCCGCAGCGGTTCGCGCGGCTGCTGGACGGCGCCGGTCACGGGCCGGCCTGAAGGTAGGCGGCCAGTGCGGGGGTGACGCGGTCGGCCTGCGCGGCGTCGGCCATGCTCTCGGACAGTTGCTGATGGGTGCGCGGGCCGATGACGGGGATCACCGGCGCCGGGCGGTGGGCGCGCAGCCAGGCCAGGGCCAGCCCGTGCGGAGTCATCCGCAGGGCGGCCGCCGTCTGGTGGAGCCGGGCGCGGCGCTCGCGGCCGGCCGCCGTGTCGTAGGCGGCGCTGTGGTGGGCGCTGTGCCGGCCGCTGTGGCGGGCGGCCAGGTAGCCGGCGGCGAGCGTGCGGTACGGAGTGATGGTCATGCCGTGCCGGGCGGCCATGTCCAAGTGTGCGGGGTCGGCTTCGACGAGCCAGGGTTCGGCGGGCGGATCGGCGCGCGCGGCCAGGCTCCACAGCGGCGCGGTGAGCGTCGGAGGGGTGAGCCGGATCGCCGCGGCGTACGTCGCCCAGGCCTCCAGGCGGGCGGTCGTCCAGTTGGAGGCGCCGACCCGTTCGGCGAGGCCTTCGCGGACGGCCCGGTCGGCGGCGTCCGCGACTTCGTCGACCGGCACGGCGGTGTCGTCGCGATGCAGCACCAGGATGATGGGCCGGCCGAGACGGTCGGCGCTGCGGCGGGCGGAGGCGAGGATCGCCTCGGGGCGCAGGTCTCCCTGGTCGGGGCGGGCGGGGTCGAGTCCGGCCTTGGTGATCACCCGCATCCCGGGGGCGCCGGCGGCTTGCAGCCAGGCGCCGATCAGCGGCTCGGCCAGGAACGCGCCGTCGTGGGGGCCGTAGGTGGGAGCGGTGTCGAGGAGCCGGCCGCCGAGCTCCTGGTAGGTGTCGAGGAGATGGTGGGCGAGGTCGGCGGGCAGCGCGCGGGTGCCGAACTCGAAGGTGCCCAGCGCCGCCACCCCCGTCAGCGGGGTGGCGGCGCCCGTGGGGGCGGGGGTCACTGGGGTGCCCCGGCCGGGGTCCAGACGGCAGCGCGGGTGCGGGCGGTGTGGGCGAGGGCCCCTTCGAGCGGCCGGGTGGGCGGCGGCCCGTAGGTAGCGGTGAACAGGGACGTGTCGGCGGTGAAGGAGCGGATCTCGTTGGGCCGGGGGCGGGTGTGGGCGAGGGTGCCGCGGCCGGTGGCGCGGATAACCGCCTGGGCCAGCTCGAGGACGGTGATGGCGTAGCCGGAGCCGACGTTGACGACGGGCAGCAGCCGGTCGGTCTGCAAGATGCGGCCGAGCATGGCGGTGGTGTCGTCGATGTGGGTCAGGTCGCGGGCCTGGGTGCCGGTGCCCTCGATCATCAGGGGTCGGTCGGCGAGGGCGGCGTCGATGAAGGCGGGGACGACCGCGTCCGGGTCCTCCCACGGGCCGTAGGTGTTGAAGAACCGGACCGTGCCGATCTGCCGGCCGGGGCCGAGGCGGGGCCGGTAGATGTCGGCCAGGTACTCGGTGGTGGCCTTCCCGGCCGCGTACGGGGAGCGGGGCCGGTGCGGGCTGGTCTCGGCCAGCGGCCCGTTCTGCTCGCCGTAGACCTCGCAGGAGGAGGCGAGGAGCAGGCGGCCGGCGCCGGAGGCCGTGAAGGTGTGGATGATGTGCCGGTCGACGGCAGTGTTGTGCTCGAAGCCGCCCGGATCGAACGAGGCGGGGACGGACTTGTGGGCGGCCAGGTGTACGACGGTGTGGAAGTCGTCCAGGTCGGCGGGGGTGAGGGTGCGGACGTCGCGCTCCACCAGGTTCTCGGGGCGGGGCCGGGGCGAGTTCACGGACAGGTCGTCCAGGGCGGTGACGGCGTGCCCGGCGGCGCGCAGGGTGGTGGTGAGGGCGGAGCCGATGAAGCCGGCCGCGCCGGTGATCAGCAGGTTCACGAGGGGTCCTTGGCGGGGTCGAGGGTGTCGAGGTAGGAGGCCAGGGCGGCGGGGTCCTGGTAGGTGTGGGCGCGGATGCCGAGCTCGGTCGCGGCGTCGGTGACGAGGGCGATGTCGTCGATGAGGACGAGGTGCTCGCGGGTGGTGTGGTGGGCGGCGGCGACGTGGTCGAAGAACGCCGCGCCGGGCTTGGTGGCCCCGATCTCGTGCGAGCAGTGCACCGTGTCCAGCACCGGCAGTTCCTCGCGAAACAGGTCTCGCCAGAACGCGGCGTGCAGCACGTTGGTGTTGGAGACCCCGACGACCGCGTCGAAGCGGCGGCGGACCGCCGGGGCGGCCAGCAGGGTGAGCAGGGCGGGGTCGGTGGTGCCGTAGATCGAGTTCCAGCCCGCCTCAAGCTGCTCGTCGTTCAGGTCCACGGCCAGGAGGCGGCGCAGGTGCTCCAGGTAGTCGGCGGGTTCGATCTCGCCGCGTTCGAAGGCGTCGAAGGGGGCGTCGATCAGCCAGCGCTCCCGCAGCTGCTCGGGGTCCTGCCCGGCGGCGTCGGCCCATGCGTCGAGGGCCTTCAGGAAGGAGTAGCTGAAGAAGACGCCGCCCATGTCGACGAGCAGGACGCGGCGGGGTCGGTCAGATGAGGGCATGGGTGGCACGGGTGGTCTCCAGGGTCGGCAGAAGGTGGCTGTAGTGGACGGTGATCAGGTCGCGGCGGGGTTTACCGGTGGAGGTGACCAAGAGGAGGTCGGGCCACCGGTCGGGCAGGACGTGGACGGCCTCCAGGTCGCAGTAGGGCAGTTCGCCTTCGCGCCGGGCCGTCTCGATGCCGTGGAACAGCTCGCCCTCCAGCGCAGCGACCCGGTCGGGCAGCCAGTCGGCGGTGGTGGGCGCGGAGACGAGGGCGACGGCGCGGGGCAGACCGGGGCCGAGCAGGCACGCGGCGTCGACGGCGGGGTGGGTGAGCAGGTGCGCCTCGATCGGTTCGGGGTGGAGCATCTCGCCCGCGCCGGTCTTGAACGCCGATCCGATCCGGCCGGTCAGGCACAGCCCGCCGGACGCGTCCTCGACGGTTCTCACAAGGTCGCCGGTGTGCAGCCAGCCGTCCGCGTCGGTGACCGCGCTCAGCCGCGGCCACTGCTCGACGTATCCGGCGGCCACATGGGGGCCGCGCAGCAGGAGTTGGCCGTCGTCGTCGATCCGGTGGTCCACGCCGACCGGCCGGCCCAGCCCGGGGGTGGTGGCGTCGTCCTGGTGGAAGGCGGGGACGGTGGTCTCAGTGGCGCCATAGGCGCCGCAGATCCGCAGTCCCGTGTGCTGGTGAAGGGTGTCGGCGACCGTGCGGTCGAGGGCGGCGGCACCGTTGACGGCGGTGCGCACCTGGGCCAGGGCCTGCCGCAGCCGCTGTCCGCTGTCGCCCGGCTGCTGGCAGGCGGCGGCCAGGCGGGCCCAGACCTGGGGGACGCCGAGCAGGGTGTCCGCCTGGTGCTGGCACAGGTCCTGTTCGAGACGGGCCGGAGTGGAGGCGATGACGGTGGTCCCGTACAGGCACATCAGGGTGTGGCCCATGATCCGCTGGGCGATGTGGGAGACGGGCAGGTAGGACAGGGTGCGCACGGGCCGGCCGGTCCACTGGGCGGTCCAGGTGTCGGTGCCGTGCACCAGGGCCGCCTCGGTGAGGGCGACGGCGCGCGGCACGCCGGTGGTGCCGGAGGTGAAGACGATGGTGGCGGTCTGTTCCAGTCGGCGTCCGGCCAGGCGGTGGGCTGCCGTGCGCCACTGCGCGGGGGTGCCGCCCGGCCGGGTGCTCCGCTCGTCCACGGTGAGCACCGGCGTCCGGGCGTGGCCGGCGACGGCGGCGGGCGCGCCGTCGCCGACGGTGTCCAGGACGACGGCGGGCTGCACCACCGGCCACAGCGCGGCGAGTTGGTCGTGCGGCAGGTCCGGCAGAACGGCGGGGACCCCGCCGGCCAGAAGGACGGCCAGGTCCGCGACGGAGAACAGCGGGCCCGGCCCGGTGCGCAGCAGCACGACGCGCCCGGTCACGTCGGTGGTGGCGCGCAACTGCTGAGTGAGGGTCAGTGCCCGGCCGAGGACCTCGTCGAACGTCCAGACGGTGCCGTTCAGGTCGACGACGGCCGGCCGGTTGCCGGGGTGGGTGAGGAAGCGCGTAAGGAGACGGTCGGCCATCACAGGTCCAGGGCGGTGGTCGCGGTCAGGTGGTGGGCTGCGGCGAGCTGGCGGCCGCGGGCGGCGACGAGCGCGTGGCGGGAGATGGTCAGGGCGTCGCGCCAGCAGCCCTCCAGGCCCGCGGCGCGGTGGATCGCGGCCGCCCCGGCGGCGTCGAACAGCGTCCGGCACGCGGCCTCGGCGGCCTCGGCCATCTGACAGCACGCGGTGCGCAGCAGCGCCCGCTGTCCCGGGCTGACGTGGCCGGTCAGCGCGCTGCTCCACGCGGCGTCGGTCGCGGCGTCCAGCAGGGCGGCCGCGGCGCGCAGGCGGCCGTCGGCCTGGTCGAAAGCGGCCTGGACCGCGGGCTGTCCGGCCATCGGACCGGTGCCGTAGCGGCTGGTGGTGGTCGAGACGAGCCGGGTGAACGCGGCCCGGGCCCGCTCGCCGGTCGCGCGGGCGACCTCGGCGATACATCCGGCGAGCAGCCCGTACAGGGGGTAGCGGTACAGCGCCCCGTCCGCGAGCGGCGGGTCGGTCAGGCTGATGCTGTGCGCGGGCGGCAGCAGGGTGTCGCAGGCGACCGTGTAGGAGGCGCTGCCGCGCAGCCCGAGCGCGTCCCAGTCCTCCTCGACCGTCAGCTGGTCACGCGGGACGAGCCACCAGCGGGTACCCGTCATGCCGGAGCTGTCGGCCGGGGCCGCGAGGGCGGCCAAGGTCATCGCCGGTGCCCCGGTGACCAGCGGCCAGCGCCCCCGCAGCCGCACCCCGTCGCCCTCCCGCGCGGCCCGGCCGATCGGCACCGAGGAGCCGGCAACCACCAGGGCGGGGCCGGCCAGGTCGCGGGCCGTCTGCACGTCCAGGCGTGACAGGAACGCCCCGGCCGGAGCGTGGATCGCCGTCACCCACCCGGCGGCCGGGTCCGCGAGGGCGACCTCGCGCACCGCCAGAAGGATCTGCGGCACATCCCACTGCTGGCCCCCGCAGTGGGACGGCAGCGCGGCCCGGGGCAACACCGAACTGGTCAGCGCCTCCCACACCTGCGGGTGCAAGGTCCCGGTCCGCTCCCCGAACTCCCGGTGATCCGCGGCAGCCCGGCACAGCTGCTCCACGGCCGCGAGGGCAGGGCGCTCTTGGACAAGGGTCATCACGAATCTCCACTCGGATCAGGTCGAGAACAAGGTGAAGGTGCCGCCGACGGCGGCGAAGAAGCAGGGAGGGGTGGCCCGGGTCAGTGACGGGCGGGGGCGGCGAGCAGGTCGCGCAGGGCGGTGGCGACCGCGTCCAGGAGTTCGCGTGTCAGCCAGCCCGGCCCCACCTCGCGGTCCAGCACCTGTCCGGCGGTGCCGACCAGGTGGCAGGCCAGCGCCGCCGCTTCGGCGGGTGCCAGCGTCTGGGCGAGCAGTGCGGCGGCGGCGCCGGCAAGCACGTCACCCGAGCCGTGCCGGGCGAGCCCCGGGTACCCGGCGGGCACCAGCAGGGTCTGGGTGCCGTCGGTGATCAGATCCGGATCGCCCTTGGCCACCATCACCGCGCCGGTCTCCCGGGCCGACTGCGCCAGTGCCGCCGGGTCGACCGCCCCACCGCGCCCTGCTCGGCCGACCGGGCCGGATCCGGCGAGCAGGGCGTGTGCCTCGGCCCGGTTGAGCAGGACCAGGTCCGCGCCCAAGTGCCGAAGCCGCTCCCGGGCGCGGGGGCCGCCGCCCAGCGAGCCGTCGACCACCAGCGCAGCACCCCGGTCGTGGTCCCGGACCTCCTGCAGGGCATCCAGCACCCTCCCGGCCACCGGACTGCCGCCCAGCCCCGGACCGACCAGCCACACCACCCGGCCCCGGGCCCCCGTCTCGATCAGGCGCCGCGCCATCCGCCGCGAGACCCGGGCCGCCGCCGCCACCGCGGCGGCATCCAGCTCGGACCCCAGTCCCGCGATCAGATGTGCCTCCAAGGCCACCTGCTGCGCCGCCGGGGCGGGCGGGGCCGCGACGCGCACCCCGTGGGCCCCGGCCCGCCGGGCCGCCAGCGCCGCCACGTACGGCGGGCCGGGGTACTCGCGCGAGCCGCCGATCACCATCACCAGCCCGCCGTCGCCCTTCACTCCCCCGCCGGCCACGGCGACGGCCCGCAGCGCCAACTCCCGGGCGCACGAACGCTCCACGTGCACAGCCCCGGCGCCACCGGCCCCGCGAACCTGGCCGTATGACGCTTCGTCAGTCTGTAGGCTCGGAGCAAACACCCGCGCCGGCACCCGGCGCCGGGCCGCTTCGAGGGGAACCCCGTGACCGCACCCACCCGTACCTGGCCGCACCTTCTCGCCACCCTGCTGCGCGGCGAGGACCTCACGGCGGACGACACCAGGTGGGCAATGCGCGCGGTCATGGACGACGACCACGAGCCGGTCGCCCTGGCCGGCTTCCTCGTCGCGCTGCGCGCCAAGGGCGAGAGCCCCGCCGAGCTCGGCGGCCTGCTCGACGCCCTCATGGAGCGCGTCGTCCCGCTGCCCGTCGACGGCTCCGGGGTCCTTGACATCGTCGGCACCGGCGGCGACGGCGCGCACACCGTCAACATCTCCACCATGGCAGCGATCGTCACCGCCGCCGCCGGAGCCCCGGTGGTGAAGAACGGCGGCCGCTCCGTCTCCAGCAAGAGCGGCTCCGCCGACGTCCTGGAACAGCTCGGCGTGCCCCTCAACCTCAGCCCCGAGCAGGTCGCCCAGTGCGTCCACGACCTCGGCATCGGCTTCACCTTCGCCCCCGCCTTCCACCGGGGCCTGCGCCACGCCTCCCCCGTGCGCCGCACCCTCGGCGTGCCCACCGCGATCAACTACATTGCCCCGCTGACCAACCCGGCCCGCCCCGGCACCGCTCTGGTCGGCTGCTCCAACCTCCAGCTCGCCCCCCACCTGGCCACCGTGCTCGCCGCCCGCGGAACCCGGGCACTGGTCGTCCGCGGCCAGGACGGCCTGGACGAGATCACCACGGCCGCCGTCACCGACGTATGGCACGCCGACGACAGCGGTGTGCACCGGACCACGTTCGACACCGCCCGCTTCGGCCTCGCCCGCCCCGGTGCGGACGCGCTGCGCGGCGGGGACGCCGGCTACAACGCCAACGCCGTCCACACCGTGCTCTCCGGCGCCCCAGGGGCCGCCCGCGACGCCGTCCTCGCCAACACTGCCGGAGCCCTCGCCGCCCACAACGCCACGGCCGGCCTCGAGGACGCCTTCGCCGATGGCCTGGACCGGGCCCGCGTCGCGATCGACAGCGGAGCCGCCGCAGACCTGCTCGCCCGGTGGACCAAGCTCGCCACCGCGCTGGCCGCCCCTCGCTGACCTCATCACTCCGCTCACCGCACGGCCCCGCCCGTCAGCAGCGGGACCTGCCGCGACCACCGCTCCACCGCCTCCCACCGCCGGCCGACGCCCGCCGCGGTGATATCCCGTACGAGCTCCGCGAACGCCGCCCCCCGCTGCGCCGGCACTCGACCCGGAAGGCTGTCCGCGGCGGCCCGTCCCTTCGCGGGATCCGGGTAGGCCGCCATGACTGCCGCGAGCGGGGCCTGCACGACCGACTGCGGTGCGCTCGGGCTGGACGCGTGCGCGGATGCCACCAACGCGGCCCGCTCCCGCCAGGGCAGGAACGCCGCAAGCTCCCGGACCACATCCAGCGGGTCGTCGCTGGTGTGCACCATGGTCAGCAACCGGTTGGGACTCCCCGCCACCGATCGCAGCGAGTCCGCCTCCCGGCCGGCCGGGTCGTTCCCGCCCTTCAAGCGCGTCAGCCGTCGCGCGGCGTCACCGCCCGGGTGGCGGTACAGCACCAGCAACCCCGGCCCCAGCCCCACCACGGTGTCCAGCAGCAGCAGCCGCTCCGCGGTCGCGCGACGGAGCTGCCACCACCACAACAGCCTGACTCCGGCCCGCTCCAGCCGTACGGCGCTCGCGCCCACCGGTGTGAAGCCGTCGGCTTCCACCCTCGCGAGCACGTCCGCCGCGGTGCCGGCCGCCATGGCATCCGGCCGCACCCACAGCAGTGCAGTCTCGGAGGCGAACCGCTCCGCTTCGCCCGCGCCGAGTACGCCCACCAGCGTCGCCCAGCCCTCCCGCACCAGCGGGTCGAAGGCATAGTGCTGTGCCTTCTCCGGCTCTCGGGTCAGGCGGTTCGGGGCAGGAGCGGGCATGTCCGCCCACCCCTGCCCCATGGTCGCCGCCGTCCTGACCGATGTCGTCACCGCGCTCCCTCCGCTGCTGCCGACTGTGTTCCTCGCCAAGCACACCGCGGGCGTGCGGACGAGCACAGAGGTCAAGAGCGTGAACGCCGTGAACGCAGGATCGCTTGTGTGAATCTGCGTGAAACCAAAGTTCGGACCAGAAGGGGCTGGATTCCGCACGGTCGGCGCGGCGGTGCTGGCCGAGCGGAGCATGCGCGGCGAAGGTCACGGCACAAAGTGCCGCGCCGCCGCCCCCGCCTCGCGGCGCCCGAGATCACCACGGAGACGCAGGCGCCCAGGCAGCGCGGCGCCTGACCACCCCCTGGCGGCGATGATGCACCCGCGTCCCGAATCGACGCATCCTCTCCGACGGCGCGCACTGCCGCGCTACGGTTGTCCCGCCTCCTGGTGAGGCTCCAACCCCGTTCGGACGCGGCGTCCGTCACCTCCGTTGACGCGGAGGACATCGCGTCCCGGCCGTTGCTCTCCGGCTCACCATGACCGAGAACCTGACGTCCCCCGAGTCCTTCCTCGCCACCGTGGACACCCTCCGCGCCGGCGAGGGCACCGTCCGCGCCACCGCCCACACCTCCAGCGTCTCCGCCGACGGCTGGACGGCCGCCGAGCCAGCCTCCGCCCCCGAGGGCACCGACGCCTGAAACACCCATCTGACGCCGGCGGCGCCCCGCCGGTAGTCATCCTGGGGCCGACCCCGACGGCGTCGGCCCCAGGCCCAAGCCCCGGGAAGGAACCCTCGTGTCCACACCCCTCGACTTCGCGTTCTCTCCCATCCGTGACCTGCACCAGGACCGCACCCGGCGCATCCACGATCTCTTCCGCACCACCGTCGGCGAGACGGAACGGCCGGCCGACGCCTACTGCTTGGCCCATCACGCCCTCGAAGGCGCCGCCCGGGCCGGCGACACCCTCACCTTGGGCTGGTATCAGACCCGCCCCGACTCCAACGGGACCGCCCTGACCACGCCGACCGTCGTCGGCCCCCGCATCGTCGTCTCGCCCGACCCGGGCCGCATGCCGCGGTCCCCGATCTCCGACACCGCGTACTACGTCCTGGGCCCCGACACCACCGTCGCCTCGGCCGACGAACTCGCCCTCACCACGGCCGCCGTCGCCACGGCAGCTCGGCACGAGTTCGGCGATCTGCTGGCGGACCACACGGTCGTCACCTGCCTGCTCCGACGCAAGGCGCTCGGCGACACCCTCGTCAGCTGGGCCATCACCCGGCTTCCGGGAACCGTATACACCGACCACGTCGGGGCCCCGACCGTACTCGGCCGCGACCTGATCCACGACGCCGGCCACAACTGCGGCGTGACGAGGACTGCGCCCTGAGGGCGGCGAGGTCCTGCCCGGTGGTGTCGTACTTGCCGAGCTCGGTGAAGCGCGTCTCGAACCCGTCGTCGAAGAGGGTGGCGGCCCAGTTGTCGGGTGACGGTGTCGGCGGCACGGGGGCTACTCCGGGGTGAGGGCGGCGAGGGATCGGCGGGCTGCTCCCACCGCAAGATGCTTCTTCGAGACCCGGGCGCCCTAGTGGTTCCATCCGTGCTCCGGCTCGGTGTGGCCGGTCAGGAGGGTGGCGAGGTGGTCGATCGTGGTGAAAGCGACGCCCGGGGTCGTGGTGAAGGCGGCCGGGTCAATACTCCGGGTGACGAACAGGGGGATGACTCTCCAGCCCTGTGCTGCCTCGGCCCCGCAGGCGAGCGCGGCTGCCGTGGCGTGCTCGTCGATGATGGCGGCCTTGGCCAGGAGCTTGGTGCGATAGCTGGTGAACCGTCCCAGGTTCTGGGCGACGTTGTGGATGCCGATGGCGCCGTGGGGGTTTTTTGCCTCGATCACCCACAGCCGCTTCCGGCCAGGGTCGGCAACGAGGAGGTCGATCTCGCCGGACAGGCCCGGGATGCCGGCGGCGGCCGCCGGGCCGCGCTCGAGGCGGGAGCGGTACGGCAGGCCGGCGTGGACGGCGGCCTGGGCGAGGTCGGTCTCGAGCTGGTTGTTGTACTGCTGGCGGTGGCGGTCGAGGAGGTCCTTCGCCTCGGGCGGGGTGTCGGGGCGGGGCAGGCGTCCGTCGGCGAGATAGGTGGCGTAGAGCTGCTGGGAGGTGTGGACGAGCCAGGGCGCGATGAGGATGCCGTCGTCGTTGTGGGCGATGAGCGGGTGTGTGAGGGGCCGGATGCGGCGCTCGACCTCGGTGTAGGCGTGGGTGTGGCCTCCTGCGGCGTTGCCCGGGTGGAGGACGAGCTGCTCGACGGCGGCTCGGGTCTGGGCTTCGGGTAGCTGGGACCATGCGGCCGTCTCGCGGGCGAGCTCGTCTCGGCTGGTGAGGGCGGTGCCGTCGGGGCGGGTGGGCCAGTCGGAGGCGGTGGCGAGGACGGCGGCGAGTGCGTCGAGGCCGCAGCCCCACTGGGCGGTGAGTGCGGCGTCGGCGCGGGCGAGGGTGCTGCTGGCCGGCGGGTGCAGCTGGGTGAAGGCGATGGGCGTGCGGGAGCCGCTGCGGGCGGTGAACAGGTCCTCGGGGGTGAGGCGTTGCGGCTCGGCCGTGCCGGCTCGGGTGAGCCAGTGCTGTTCCTGGGCGTGGCGGTAGGCCGCGGTGTCGAAGCCGAGGTGGCCCTCGGGGCCGGCATCGGCGGTCTCGAGGGTGTCATCGAGGGTGAACACGCCGGTGGGGTGGATGGTGAGGGTTACTGGGTGAAGCCGCTTACTGGCGGGGAGGGCGACCAGGGCGGTGCGCAGGAGAAGTTCGGCCAGGGCGACGAGGTCGGCGATGGTGATGAGGTCGGCGGTCTTGTCGCCGGCGGGCGGGGTGATCAGTGCCTGCTGGAGCATCAGTTGCAGGGCGGTGGTGCTGACGGCGCCGTCGGCCTCTCGGCGTCGGGCCTCCTCCTGCCAGGGCTCGTCTCGGGTGCGGGCGATACCGGTGACGGCTTCGCGGCGGCCGTGTGCCCGCGTGGCGAGAGCGGCGTTGAGGTGGCGGACCAGGGCGTGTACGAGGTCGGGGTGGTGGGAGCGGAGCTGCTCGGCGAGCTCTTTCTCCAGGGCGTGGAGGAGTTGTTCGGCGGGGCCTTCGCGGCGCAGGGCCTCGGGTCCGGTGAACGTGCCGGCCGGGACACCGGCTGCGCGCACGGCGTCGGCGGCTACACGGATGGCGCGGGCTCTGACGTAGGGGGTGAGGTTCGGGAGGGAGTGGGGTGGTGCGGGCGGCGGCGCGTAGGGGTCGGTGCCGTACCAGGTGAGAACCGGGACGGCGGCGTCCCATGCGGCGCTGAACTCGGCAGCGCCAGGCGGATGCTCGGCGTCGTCGGTGGAGTGGAGACGGCCCATGGCGTGGTGCAGGGCGAGGCCGAGGATGTGGTGGCCGTCGTCGGTGAAGCGGTCCAGGAGCGGCGGATCGAGGACGATGCCGATGCGCGCGGTGTCCTTGTCCGTGGCGATGAGCAGCGGAAGGACGTCGCCTGGCGGTTCGGTCTTCGTCTGGTTGGGTGCCTGGTGAGGCTCGACGGTCTCGGTCAGATGCAGCAGGACCGGTCGGCGGCCGGGCAGGGTGAAGTGCTGGGCGAGGCTAGGGTGCGCGGCGAGGGTGCCCCGGATGCCGTCGGCGAGACCGGCGAAGGCGGCAGCGTCCAGCACCGCCCGCCCGTCGGGGTTGACGGTGGTCAGGACGATGAACGGCGGATGGCTGCTGACGCAGGCCAGGGTCAGCTGTCCGTCGACGCTCTGGGCAAGGTCGGCCCACAGGCCGGTGCCCGCCGATGCCTCGGTGAGGCGGCACTCGGTCCAGTCGATGGCGGGCAGCAGGCCGGCCGCAGCCAGAATGCCGTCAACGGGAGCCCACATGGCGGCCCGGTCCCAGGAGACGTCCCGTCCGTACGGTTCGACGACGGCGACGCCTTCTTCATACGGCCCGGGCGGCAGGAGGGTGGCCTGGGTGTACCAGGTTGTCCAGGCGTCGAGGACGTCGTAGTAGGCGACGGCGTCGGTGCCCGGGTGCTGGGTGAGTTCCAGTACCCACAGCGCAAGCATCGTCAGGTCGCCGCCGGCGGCGGTGAAGATCTCGGTGAGTTCCTCTACGTGGAGGTAGAGGGTGTCTGTGATCACTTCCCGGCCCAGGAACCGGGGGCCTGCGTAGATGACGAGCCGGCCTGCGCCGGCGGGGCTGGTGGACAGCTCGGCGCGTGCCTTCTCGATCAGGGCGGCGAGGTCGTCGGCGAGGGTCGCGGTGATCGCGATCTCCAGACGGTGCGACGGTGAGGTGATCCGGCACACCTCCCCCGGGTCGTAGGGCATGTGGTCCAGGCCGAGAAGGCGCGCGACGCGGGCGATCGTGCGGTGGCGAAGCCGGTGCTGGGCCTCGGGTGGTGCCGGGTGGCGCTGGAGCAGGTCGCCGGCCGCGGCGGTGGCTGCTTCCAGGGCGGTGGAGGCCGGCACCGGCACGGTGCGATGGCTGCTGCTGATCAGGAGGGTGGGGCCGAGCAGAGGTTGGCCGGGGTTGTAGGTGAGGGGCAGGTCGTTCAGATCGCGGGTGAGGTAGGCGAGCGCGGCTGTTGTCCGGTCCGGCCCACCGGACCCGGTCGCGGTCGCGGCGAGGTGGGCGGTGCCGAGGCCAGCCGCGGCCGTGATCTCCGCATCGGTCACCTCGCACGTGATCTGCACCGGTACTGGTTCGGCCTCAAAGGCCTGTGGCCAGGCCGGGGCGAGGCTCTCGACGGTGTGGTCGGTGTGGCGCAGCGCGAGTTCGAGGATGTCACCGATGCCGAACCCACACGTGTGGACGAGGTGGTCGTCGACGGCATCGGCGACATCGTGGAGGCTGCGCAGGACGAGAAGCGGGTGGTCGAGTTCGCCCGGGTGGACAAGGAACCGTCCGCGTTCGCCGATCGTGAAGTGCACGCTCTGGGTTGGGTTGTTGGGCGTGCGGTCGGTCGTGATGCCGCGGTCCGGGGCGGCTTGTAGGGCAGCGTGCAGGACGGCCCGTAGATCGTCAGCGGCCGCGGACCGCCCGTCTCGGTCGGGACCGGCCAGAGCGCGGGTCCAGGCGAGCAAGAGGTGGTCGTGGAAGCGAGCGCATCCCGGGGAGTCGAGCGCCGCCCTCAGCAGGGCGAGCGCCGAGACGCTGGAGTAGGGCTCCAAGGCCGCGTCCAAGACGCTGAGGTGTTCTTGACGGCGGTCATTCTCGGGCATCGTTCGCCTCTCCGTGCACAGGTGCGGGGTACAGCCTGCCAGCGCCGGAGGGGCCGTGCGCGCTTCTTATCCGAACTCGGGATTGCTGGACCGGTGCGGAGTTCCAGCTCCTGCGCCCGGCCGGGCCTGGCGTCGCGCAACAGTGACCGTGCACCTGCGCTGATCCACTGCCGGTGTGAGCTCCGCTGAGCACCTGGGCGCGGCTCCGCATCACCGCGGCGAAGCGCGGAGAGTGGGTCACGCGGCGTTCTTGTCACTCGATCGGGTCCGCTTCGCGGCATTTCACGCGGTGAGGCCAGCCGGCACGGCAAACTCCGACCTGTCGTATGCCCTTGTGCGCAAGGGTGTGGTGGTTGAGGGGAGTTCGTCTGCTGTGGGTTCCTACCGCCTGATCGATTACGCGGCGGTGTTCGAACCCGCTGATCCTCCGCGTTCGGGCCGGATGGTGTTCTTCAGGCCCGTGGCATCGATGGGGTCGCCTGAGAAGGTGGCCGTTCCTGAGGGCGCCGTGCTCGGAGAGCGAGAGACGACGGTGGTGCGGGCGCGCCGTGATGGGGTCCGCTCTGCCCGGGCGCCGTACTGGTGGATGCCTCTGGACATCGCATTGCCGGTCCTCGCGCGCAGCCGTCTCGACGCGGAAGGCGAGGAGAGCTGCCAGTTCTGGGGGGCAGCCTCGCTGTTCGCCCTCCAACTACTGGCGCGCGGCCGGCTGAGCCCGAAGGTGACGGCATCGGGCTTCGATGCCTGGCACAGCGCCGCTCATCTGCCCGATGAGGAGGAGCACTTCGGAGTCCTCGCCGAGGCGATGCCTCCGCAGGCCCGTGCTCTGCCGTTCGGTGCGAACAGCTATCCGCCGTCCGTTCCGAAGCGCTCGTCCCTGCTCGGCGCCTTCCTCGACGCGGTCGCCGACTCCTTCGCGCGTCCCCCGGACGGCTCAGGTCCGTATGCGGCCCGCGCTCCGCAGCACGTTCCGCACCTGGTGCTGAGAGCGGGAGGAGGGCCGACCACTGCGCCGGTCAGTGTGCAGATCTCCCTGCGGCTGGAGATCGAGGACGCGGGGGACTCCGGCGTACGGGCCGTCGTCCAGGTGCAGGACGTCGACCCGCCGCGGGACCTGGTGGACGCCGGCGCTTTGTGGCGCCGTCCGGCGCCGCCGGGATCGTCGGACGCGGCCCGGCAGGAGGGCACGATGGTGGCCCTCCGCGGTGCCGCGCGCGCGTGGCCGCCGCTGGAGCGCCTGTTGGACTCGCCCGTGCCGGATGTGCTAGAGGTGCGCGCCGAGGAAGTCGACGACCTCTTCGGTGATGCGGTGGACGACCTGGTCGCAGCGGGCTGCGCGGTGCACTGGCCCCGGGATCTGGTGCGCTCCCTGACGGTGCGGGCGGTCCTGGGGCCGAAGAAACCGGGCGCCGCGCCGTCCGGCCGGCTGAGCCCGGAGGCGCTGCTGGATTTCCGCTGGCAGGCGGCGCTCGGGGAGGACGGGGACCTCACCGATGGCGAGATGGACCGGCTGGCGGAGGCGAAACGCCCCTTTGTGCGGCTGCGCGATCAGTGGGTACGGGTCGACGCGGCCGTCCTGCGCAGGGTCCGCCGCCGGAAGATGGCCGACCTCGCCGGCTTCGATGCCGTCGCGGCGGCGCTGATCGGCCAGGCCGAAGTGGAGGGCGAGGTGATCGAGGTGGAGCCGGCCGGGTGGCTCGCCACCCTGCGCACCGTGCTCACCAGCCCGGTCATCGAGACGGCACCCCCCATGGCTTTGGCCGGCACGCTGCGCCCCTACCAACGGCACGCCCTGTCCTGGATGCAGCAGCTCACCTCGAACGGACTGGGCTGCTGCCTCGCTGACGACATGGGCCTGGGCAAGACGATCACCCTGATCGCGCTGCACCTGACCCGGCAGGAGTCCGGAGCGACTCGCGGGCCGACGCTGGTGGTCTGCCCGGCTAGCCTCCTGGGGAACTGGGAACGCGAGATCGGTCGTTTCGCTCCCTCGACGGGCGTACGCCGCTTCCACGGCCCGGGCCGCACCCTGGCCGGCCTCGATGAGGACGGCTTCGTCCTGACTACCTACGGCACCGCTCGGCTCAGTACCGAACAGCTCGCCGGCGTGGACTGGTCGCTGGTGGTCCTGGACGAAGCCCAGCACGTCAAGAACGCCACCTCCTCCACCGCTCGCGCCCTGCGGAACATCCCTTCCCGCGGCCGCGTCGCGCTCACCGGCACGCCGGTCGAGAACGACCTCTCCGAACTGTGGTCGGTGCTCGACTGGGCGACCCCCGGGCTGCTTGGCCCGCTGAAGGCGTTCCGGGCTCGTTTCGCCAAGCCGATCGAGACACACCGCGACCCGGCTGCCACCGCTCAGCTGGCGACACTGATCCGACCGTTCGTGCTCCGGCGCCGCAAGAGCGATCCCGGGATCGCGCCGGAGCTTCCCCCCAAGACCGAGACCGCCCAGTACGCGCGCCTGACCCGCGAGCAGACCATGCTGTACGAGGCCGTCGTACGCGAGACCATGACGAAGATCGAGGCCGCCGAGGGCATGGCCCGCCGCGGCCTGGTCCTCAAGCTCCTCACCTCGCTACGGCAGGTCTGCAACCACCCGGCCCAGTACCTCAAGGAGGCCGACACCAGGCGGCTCGCCGGCCGCTCGGGAAAACTCGACCTCTTCGACGACCTGCTCGGCGTCATGCTCGCCGAGCAACAGTCGGTGCTGGTCTTCACCCAGTATGTCGAGATGGTCCGCTTGGTTTCCGCCCGCCTCACCCAGCAGCACGTGGACCACCGCACTCTCCACGGCGGCACGCCGGTCGCCAGCCGACCCGCCCTCGTCGACTCCTTCCAGAACGGCGACTTCAAGGTGTTCCTGCTGTCACTGCGAGCCGCCGGCACCGGCCTGACCCTCACCCGGGCCCAGCACGTGATCTTCCTGGACCAGTGGTGGAATCCCGCTGTCATGGACCAGGCCGCCGACCGCGCCTACCGCATCGGTACTCGCCATCCCGTCCAGGTTCACAGCCTGATCAACGAAGGAACCGTCGAGGAACGGATCGCCGAGCTCCTGGCCGCGAAGAAGGACCTCGCCGACTCCGTCCTGTCCGACGTGAGCAGCGGCCTGACCGAGCTGAACGACGAGCAGCTCTTCGACCTGATCGCCCTCAGGAGCAGCAGGTGACCCTCACCGACCACAACCCCTACCGCATGCGGTTCACCCCGTTCGCCCCGCTCCCGGACGAGCAGCTGTGCGAGGGCGTCGGCGGCCGTCTCTGGCTGGAGGCGCTCTCGCCCCGCGCCAAGGGCTCCACGAAGAGCCCGTTCGGCTGGGCCCGCGCGTACGCCCGCACCGCCGCGGTGACCCACCTCGTGATCGAACCCGGCGCCATCCGGTGCTGGATCAACGAGAACACCCACCCCGCGCCGTCCGCGCGCTCGTATACCCCTCAGCCCTGCCCGACGATCCACATCCCGGTCCTGGACCACGGGCAGTGGCGCGACCTCACCGTGATCACCCGCCACCTCGCCGACCAGCTCGCGCGCCTGCCCGCCGAGCACGTCCTCCAGGAGCTCACCCGCACGGGCGTCCGCAACGGCATCCGCCTCCTGCCGACCCTCGACGAGTGCCGTGCCTCGTGCAGTTGCTCCAGCCGCAGGGCCCTGTGCAAGCACGCCGCCACGGCCCTTCTCCAGGCCGCCCGCTGCCTCGACGCGATGCCTCTCGTCCTGCTGCTTCTCCGCGGCCGTGCCCCGGTCGACTTCTTCGCCGGCCTCCAGAACGCCGATCATCCCAGCCTGCGCAGTCACGGGCTGAAGAGCCTGCCGCTCCCGCCGGTCACCTCTGCTCAGACCGTCTTCGACGAGTGGGAGCGCACTGCCCGTCCACCCCTTCCTCCGGTGTGGCCTCCTCCCGAGCAGCCGGCCACACCGGTGCTCCCTGATGTCGGTGGGCTCGACGGTCAGACCCTTGCCGGACTCGCTGCCGAGTCTGCCCAGCGCGCCCACTCTCTTCTTCACGCCCTCACCCAGACCGACACCACGACGACGTCGGCGGCGGGCATCCCCGCTGAGGCCGAACTGAACGGCACTTCACCAGTCTCACGCCACATCCCCCACATCCCGCTGCAGCAGCGCTTCCAAGAGCTCCAGAAGGCCACCGGAATGACCAAGGCGGAACTCGCTCAAGCCGTCCGCGACTGGGGCCTCGGCGGCTGACCTGGCATCTGGATCTCCCGACCATCGGTACGGCGTCGACGTTTGGCGCTGCCGTTTCACCGGCTGGGCGCAGACGTCTCGCGGCCTCGCCCCAACCCGCCATACCGCCGGCCGTTCGGACTGCTGCACCGCGCCACATCGCCGGCTGTCGCTCGCCGGAGAGCCGGTACCCATGGGCGAAGGCTGAGCGGGAGCCGGCCGGCCATGTGCAGGTCCTGGAAGCAGTGGTCATCCGTACACCGCCTCGGGCGATCCGTTGCCGGACCATGATGGGGTGGGCCAGGTCGGGCGGTACGGGTCGTCGACGATCCACCCATGCCAGGCCGGGTCGCGGAGCTCTCCGGTGTTCTCGTCGACCACGCCCTCGGGCACCAGCCGCAGCCGCGCCCGTCCGGTCCGGTGACGCTCGACGGCGCGCTGTGCGCGCGCGGTGAGCCATTCCCGGTAGTAGCGCCGCTGATCGCCGTGGCGTTTGCGGCGCCGCTCCCCCAGGCCCGCGGTGCCGCGGTCGCGAGCGACTTGCCGAAGCTGGTCGGGGTCAGGGCGAAGGCCTCCGTCGCCGGCAAGGTGGCGGGGCAGGTAGACCAGGCCGTCGGCTTCCTCGGCCAGACCGTCCTCGACAAGCTTGTCCACGCGGCGGCGGACTGTGGTGCGGTGCAGGCCGGTCACCGCGGCCAGGTGCACGATGTCGAGGCCGTCAAGCGGGTCGAGGGCGGCGAGGATCCGGGCGCCGGACGTGCCGTGGGCGTAGTGGTGACAGGCGTCCGAGCCCATCACCGTGCCCAGCGCGCGGGTGCTGACCTCCCGATCCGTGTGCGCCTCCGGGACACCCTCTGCCCCCCTCTCCCCCGGAGCTGAACGGTGTCCCGGGCGCGCACAGGACTCTTCGGCTTCTCCTGGGATCTGCAGGGACCAGGTCGAGCTGCGCTCACCGGCGCCGGCCGTGACCAGGGACAGCCACCCGGCGGCGCGGAGGCGGGCGTTGCTGGCTTCCACGGTCGAGCGGGCGCAGCCCATCAGCTCGGCCAGCTGCCGCACCGACACCTCGTGCTCGAGTCCGCCGGCCTCTTCAGCGAGCTGCAGCCGCGCGGTGAGGTTCTTCTGATCCGTGCCACCGCGGAGCCCCGGCCACACAACGGCCTCAACGGCGGCTCGAAGGCGGGCGATCGCCACCATGGCATCGGCCCGGCACACGATCGCCCCCGAGGTGCCGACGAACACGCGCGCCTTGTCGAGCATTCCGGCGAGTTTGCCCTCGGCGTACCGCTCGCCCTTGCGTGAACGCAGTGACCGCGCCCAGGTGCCGCCTGCGGTCGGGCGCAGCACCAGCGCCTCCCACCACTGCGCGAAGGTCCACTCCCGGCCGGGCTGGGACACCGCGACCGCCAGGGCCATCGTCAACCGGTACCCGGAATCGGCGGCCGTCCTGCCCGCGTAGCGGCCCTCGGTGTCGCCTTCCAGCAGCAGTCGGCGCGCCCTCCCCGAGAGGCCGGGCAACGCTTCCACCCATTCGGTCAACGACGGCCGCCGTACGGGCCGCTGCGCGAGGACGCGTCCGGGACGGTTCATGCCCCCACCCCCGCCAGCTCTCCGCCGATCACCGGCGTGGCCGCGGAGGACGGCCGCCGTACGGACACAGCGCGCTCCCGTGGCGCCGGGCGGATCAGGGCACGAACCTGAGCGGCCGCCTGCGCATGCCAGTCTGGCTCCGCATCCACCTCCGCCAACCGGGCGGACCGCAGCATGCGCAACCGGGCGTCCAGGAGCGTCTGCGCCGTGTTGAACCGCACCCTCTGGGCCGTCTCCTCCGCAACCTCGCGGGCCTCGTCGAGGCTGCCGTGGAGATGGCTGCGCCGCATCTCGGTGGCGAAGACCTTCTCGTACTCGGCCTGGACCGGCGCCTGGTAGGCGAACTTGTTCACCGCCCGCCGCCGCAGGGCGGCCAGCTGGAGTTCCGCGGCCAGCCGGGCCGCGAGCGCCACCGATTCGGGGAAGACGCTGCCGCCCGCAGCCAGCAGATCCCCTACCGCCTGGTCGACCGCGCCACGCATCTCACCCTCGGTCCTGCGAACGACCTCGAGCTGGCGAGCCTCACCGCTCATCCCCCAAGTGGCTACGGCCACGTCGACGGCCTCGGTCACCAGCTCCTCGACGCGCCGCTCATCACGGCACCGGCCGCACATCCCGGCCGACTCCGGCTTCCCGCACACCTCGCACGCGAGCGCCTGCCGCGCAGCCTCCTGAACCACGTACCGATCACGCTGCTCGACCCAAACCCGCTCACGAGCCTTCCTCTCCTGGAGAGCCTGCTCATGGCGGACTGCCGCAAAAGCGGCCTCCTGGTGCCAGCACGCGTTCAGCTCCGCCTCGAACGCAGACCGGTCGACCCGCCCACCGGTCAAGGCCGTGGTGGCCTTGGTGAAGGCGCGGGCCCGCAGCGCTCGTCCGTCCAGGACCAGCATCTGGCACGCGGTGCAGTCGGCCCGGGTATCCATCCGCCGCCCGTCGTCGCACCGGCGATCGGGGCACACCGACCGGCGTGGCAGAGCACGGCCGACCAGCCAGCCCACCGGGTCGTTGATGGGCACCGTGCCCTGCTCGGCCAGCCGGCGCTTGAACCTCTCCCGCAGGATCCGCTCGGCATCCACCTCCGGCCCGCACGCTCCCGAGATCTCGTAGAGCTGGGCCCGCACCACCTTCGTTACGTACCGCCGAGTCGTCAGCCGGTCCAGCCGCCCCCACACCATGGCCACCGGCTCCAGCACGCGCTCCAGCCCCTTGGGCACCTGAGCCCACACAGGCGGCGGCCCACCCGACACAGCCCTCCATGCCTGGAGAGTCCACACCGCAGCCGACGCCTCCGACTCCCTCTCCGCCAGCAGCAGATCCGGGTTCTCCCCGCGCAGCGGGCCATCCTCACCGCCGACGACCGACACGTCACCCTGAAGATCGGGCTCCGATGCCGGGGAGTTCCCGTCCTCGCACGTGCGTACCGGCTGACGGCAGTACCCCGACGCGGCTTCGCCGGAAAACCCAAGACCACCAGCACCTTCACCACATACATCAGCCACAACCGCGTGATCGGTGTGAGAGTCTGCAGCAACACGACTTGCCTCGAACGTCTCAAAGACGCTCTGACCTGCGAAAAGATCGATCTCAACGTCGTCGAGATCTCTGGGTGCAGTTCCGGAAGATTCCTCGGCCGTCTCCAGATCATCCCAGGACATCTGCCGCCAGCCATCTCCCTCCACCACAAGCTCGTCACCGACACCCTCGTGGCAGGCACACTGCGCATAACCCGCCGCATCATCAGCAGTCACCAGACCCGGTGAGGCGGAACTCGCGAGGTCAGCAGCATCCTGAACTGCGGCCGCGGAGCTGTGCGCGGCCGCCACGGCCGGCAGCCGGAGCTCGCTTGCAGCACCTGTCACGACTCCAGAAGCTCGAAGCCGCTCCAACACCGCCGCGGCCACGGGCACGCTGCATCCGAGCATCCGCGCCAGTGTCACGGCCGCGCGACCGTAACGAGCCACCGACTTCGCCAGCGGACCGCCCACCAACGGCACCCGACCATCTGGCCGCGCATGCAGAGCCAACAGGACCAGAGCCAGGCGATCTGAAGCCGCCCCCCTCCCCCGATGCTCAACCAGTAGACCTGGAGGCGTGGCACACCTCTCACCCCAACCCGGTGCGAATAGGCCCTCCACAAACCGCAGAAGCGTCGCCAACTCCACCTTCGACAACGCCAACGGCGCACCAACGTCCCCCCGGACCTCCCACAGAGGCTCCACCCGGTACTCGACACCGGTTGGCAGACCGTCGCTGCCCCGCAGTACACGCGAGGCGACAGCATCAACCTCGCGGAGAACGCTGAGCACTTCATGATCGACCGTCGACTTCGACACACCGAGCCACCGGCCCAACTCACGTGCCGTGATCTCAACACGGCATCTGCCGTGGCTGGCCTTCGCCATCAGCACCAGGATGCCGAGACGCACAACATCCTTACGACCGATGAGCTTGGGATCGGTAAGCAGAGCGCGGACGGCCGTCAACAGCCGGACCTGCATCCCGCGCCCAAGCCGTAGGGCGGATTCCGGTCGAGCGGCCAGCTGGAGCTTCCCAGACCAAGCGCCGGAATGCGAAGGCTGCGATGCTGGGTACTGAGACGTTTCGGAGGGGCTTCGGCCTGCTTTAGGCATGACTGAGCCGCCCCTCGTGCGGGTAGCTATGATCTGCTCCAGTCGAGGAGGTACGAGGGAAACCCTCATCGCCGACCGGCACCGCCTGCGGAGGTTGGGAGGCCGGATGCGCGACGGGTATTCAGCTAGGGATGGGGAGCGAAGCTCACCTCCTCGACGTGACTGGCCCGGGATTGAGGAGTCCCGGGCCAGTTCTGTGCATGATTCGGGTCGATCTCGACCGAGTTACCTGAGATGTGACGGCGATGTCACGCGTCAGCCTTCTCTGAGGTCTCGCTTGCGAGAAGACGCTGACTCGGTAGCTCGTTGAACCACCGACCCAATGGCGCGTAGTAGAACGGTTGTTCGGCCAGCTTGAAGAACGCCAAGGCCTTGGGTCCTGGGCCGGAGACGAGTTCGCACCCCGTCTGGTGAACGAAGAGGCCAGTGTCGTCGTGCATATCGTCTGGAAGCGCTGCTCGAGCGGTCTCGATCGTTATGGCTTCCCATACCCGCAGGCCCTGGTCCTTGTTCGCCGGCCGGCGCTCCTCAGGCCAGACGAGGCGTTTCAAGGCCCCGTAGAGGCGCACAAGAACAATGTCCGTTTCCACGGTGTGCTGAGCATCGATCACTCCTTCCTCTGCGGCATCTCGGGCCACCTTGGGCAGGACATGTGCTTCCTGGGCCAGGGCGCGGAGTGACCAACCGCTGGGCGCCGTGCTCATGAACAGTCCTCGCTTTCAATCAAGAGCATCCTACTCGCCGATCAGGCATGGAGTGGTAATGACAGAACCACCGTGTGTCGGATCTTCAGATCAGTTACCCCGGCACTCGCGCGCAAAATCAGCTCAAACCTGCATAGATGGTGCGGTCGCGATGTGAATGCTTGGGAGTGTCAGAGGCGCGTTGGACCTGGGGTGAGAGTGACAGTGCCATAGCGAGTGATGCTGGGGAGACGGTCGATAGGCGGCGAAGAAGTCCGGAAGAGCGCCAGGCGATGTGTATCGACGCATGCAAGGTCGGATGACTTAGTGCGTGCGTGGAAGTATGTGAATAAGTGAGCAGATGGCAGCAGGGGTGGCCCGACCTTCTGGGTCGGGCCACCCCTGCTGAGTAACGTTTACCGAGTGGGGAGGAAGGGCCCCTCCCTGTCGGCATCATCAAGGAAGCGATCCACCGCTGCCGAGACGACGTCGAGGATGAGACCTCCGCTTCCGGCGCCGCGCTGACCGCGCAGATGACGCTTGAGCCCCTTGAGGAACTTATACATCTCGGGCGATACACCGGCCTGGATGCTTACACCAGGCGGGTGCTCGCCGGACCACCTGTCGATGAGCCACTCGTTGGCCATGGCCGCAAGCTCCTCGGGACTCTTGTCCTTCACCAACTTCAGTGCGGCGTCGAGGTAGTGCCCAGGCATGAGATTGCGCTCGGAAGACAGCGCATCATCATCAGCCTTGTTGAGGAGCCGCGTCTTGGTCTCTCCCTCGATGCGGCCAGACCAGGTGGGCCAGTCACGGGCTGTCCTGTGCTTTATGAACGAAGCCAATACGGCGGCCTGCATCGGAGGCTTCGTGTCGGCAGCCTTCTTGCGAGTGCGTGCCCTCAGCGCCGACTCTGCCGAAGATCTGGAACCATCGTTTCGGCGGCGGCTCCCAGATGGCGGCATCACTGCAGCCTGCAGTCGGTCAGGTGCTGAGGCCACCTCCGCAGATTCGCTGGCAGGGCTTGCCTTGAGGGCCTGGGTCTCGGCCTCGGCCTGGGTCTCGGCCTCGACCTGGGTCTCGACCTGGGTCTCGGCCTCGACCTCGACCTGGTCCTGGGTCTCGGCCTCGGCCTGGGTCTCGGCCTCGGCCTGGGTCTCGGCCTGGGTCTCGGCCTGGGTCTCGGCCTCGGCCTGGGTCTCGGCCTGGGTCTCGGCCTGGGTCTCGGCCTGGGTCTCGGCCTGGGTCTCGGCCTGGGTCTCGGCCTGGGTCTCGGCCTGGGTCTCGGCCTGGGTCTCGGCCTGGGTCTCGGCCTGGGTCTCGGCCTGGGTCTCGGCCTGGGTCTCGGCCTGGGTCTCGGCCTGGGTCTCGGCCTGGGTCTCGGCCTGGGTCTCGGCCTGGGTCTCGGCCTGGGTCTCGGCCTGGGTCTCGGCCTGGGTCTCGGCCTCGGTCTCGGCCTCGACCTCGACCTGGTCCTGGGTCTCGGCCTCGGTCTCGGCCTCGACCTGGGTCTCGGCCTCAGTCTCGACCTGGGTCTCGGTCTGGAGGATGGCTTCGTTCTCACGAGACAGGAACGGTGAGGGAACGAGATGCCGGGCCTCAGGGGCGCCCGATGCCAACACCGGCAGCCCGGGAGTGCCGGCGTCGTCCCCATCGTTCGACTCAGGAGAGTAGTTGTCGAGCGAGAGGCTGGGCGGCACGATGGCTGTAGCCGCACCCTCTCGTCGCTCGGACTCGGCAGCGTCGTCTCCCAGGAATCCCCCCTCAGTGGCGTCGTTGCCGACGTGCTCGATGGCGCTGAAGTCGAAGGCGCGCGCCTTACCGCGCCCCTTCCTCCGGGAGGGCTTTGCCGTTGACTCCTCCGACGAAGATGTCATGACAGGCCTCGAATCCGGTCGATGATCTCGACGGTGAGGTCTTCAAACCAGCCGCTTGCGGCGTAGCTGGGCTCATCAATGACGATGGGCCGACTGATGCCGTATGAAGCGGAGATCTGCGGGCTCGTCCTGATTTCCTTCGTGAAGGGTGCGAGGTCGTGCTTGTTGAGGAAGGTGTCAACGGCGTCTGCTTCGTCAGTGCGCTTCGACGGAGGCTGGGCCTCGTTGATCACAGTTCCGAGGAAGACGGGGCGGCAGGCGCCTCCCGTGCGCTCTGGGACCTTGGCCACGTTGTTTCGAACCACGCGCGCCCCGTCCGCCGTTGCGAGCCGCGGGTTGCAGACGGCGATCACGTAGTCGCCGGCAGCAAGGGCCACGGAGGCTAGGGCGTCGGCGGAGGGCGGGGTGTCGACGATGATGAAGTCGAAGTCGTCCTGCAGCGTGAGAAGGAGATGGCGAAGGCTTGACACCGCCTCCCAACCTCGCTTGGCAATTTCGGTGCGAGCGCGGTCAGTTACGTTCATCACCGAGCCGATGACGCTGAGCGTGCCGGGGTTCTCGAAGTCCTTGAGTAGGACGCTCCTGTCCGCCATGCGGCTTCCCAGGGGCGTCATGCTTGCAAGATCGTCTGCATCGACCGCATCGATGTAGTCGAGCAGGGCGCTCCCGATGTCCTGAGGCTTACGCGCGAACGCGCCCAAGGAAACACCTAGCTGACCCTGGAGCTCAAGGTCGACCATGCCAACGCGGGCTCCCCCGCTGGCAAGACTTGAACCGATGTTGGCGGACGTCGTGGTTTTACCCACTCCACCCTTTTGGCTGGCGAGGACGATGACCTTCATGGGTGCCTTTCTCCCATCCCCCTAGATGCCTCGCCCTAGCTGTTCGCTTCCTGCCGACGTCGATGGGGGTTGGGACTGACAGATTCACGGTGACGGCCAAAAGGTTAACAGCAGTAGGGGTGCGCTCCGCATGGAAGCTGGGACTTTCAGCGTGTCGGTTGCCGGTTCCTTGGGATTGGCCGAGCCTGTCAGACTCGCACCCGCGTGAACTGCGTGCCTTAATGTCGGATTTGCGATTTTGGTCGCTTTTCGCGATTCCGAGTCGTTGCGGCGGAAAGCGATGGTTGCTGAGAGCTCGCACGGACGGGTGAGGCCGGCTGCTTGTGGGCTCGGGCTGGGGAGTGGCGGGTTGTTCGGTGGTGGCGGCGGGTGGGAGCTCGCGCTGAACGGTGACACGCCTGTGGTGAGGCCGGCTGCTTGTGGGCTCGGGCTGGGGAGTGGCGGGTTGTTCGGTGGTGGCGGCGGGTGGGAGCTCGCGCTGAACGGTGACACGCCTGTGGTGAGGCCGGCTGCTTGTGGGCTCGGGCTGGGGAGTGGCGGGTTGTTCGGTGGTGGCGGCGGGTGGGAGCTCGCGCTGAACGGTGACACGCCTGTGGTGAGGGTGTGCCTTTGTGCTACGAGGCCTACGTAAGCGGGCGGTTGCCGCTGCCAGGTCGCATGCCTGGTGACGCGTGCATGTTGTGGCGCATTTGCGCGGAAGGTCGCAAAGCAGTGAGACCTTGCGAGAGTACGGCTCTAGGTATGGGCCGGAGTGCTAACGCAAGAGAGCATGGTTCGAGGCGAGAGCGCTCGTCTATAAGCATCGAGGTCTTGGTGAGAGTAGTTCAATGCGAGAGGTCGGTTGCATCAAGAGGTGGGTGGTCGACTGTGCGCGCCGATAGAAGCAAGTGGCTAAGGGGTAGAGCGCGCGCGGGGTGTTGCAGGTTGGACATGGTGGGCGCAAGCGAGTTTGAAGAGAAGTCTGACTGATTATGTAAGCGCAAGCAAGCGAGCGAGACGTAAGGCAAGCAAGTGGGCCTGCAAGTGAAGAGTGACGTAAGTAATAGCGCAGGAGAGAGAAGTAGCAAGGACTGAAGGAGGTGGTGAATTGGGTAAGAGACGTTGCGTTGAAGTCCGAATGTGCACGAGAGGCGAGGGGAGTGAGCGTGCAAATGAGTAGAAGTGTAATAGTGAAGTGAAGTACATGAAGAAGCAAGAGTGAAGGTGGAGACTGTCGCAAGTTTAGAAGTAAGGAAGGTCAGGAGGGAGAGAGTGTACGTGAAAGTAAATAGTGGGCACTGCAAGTGACAAAGCGTGATACGGAAGAGGTTAGAAGGCATGGAAGAGTAAAAGTCTGCACATTGGCGTGCAGGGGTGCGTGCGTGAAAGTATGTGAACTTGTGAATCAGGAGATGGATCGAGTGTGCGGCATGACCCGATGGAAGCGAAGCGATGACGCCCGTGCGGCTCGGCGCGAAAGCGCAAAGGTGCAGGCAAAAGGATGTGTGCGCCCGCATGAAGGGGTGCGTGCGTGAAAGTATGTGAACATGTGAGCGCGTGTGCTGGTTGCTTCGGGTGGCAGTCTGTCCGCCGACGCCCCGCGCCCGCCTGGCGGATCTCCAGGCTGAGTCGGCCGCGCACGGCAAGACCTACTCCGCAGTCGCCAGGGCGAGCGGGTCGAGCCCGGCGAAGTGGTAGTTGATGAAAGAGATCAGAATGGAGAAGATAGCCGCCCGCCGGGCGGGATGCTGCTGCCCGAGTTGAGCCCATGCGCGCTCAGGCTCCCCGCGCATGCCCATCCGGATGACGTCGCACGCCAGCGTCATCATCGGATCGCCAGCGGCACTTCCTACTGGCACGACTTGACCATCAGGCCGGGTATCACCAGCCAGCATCCGGCCGGCCACCTCAAACGCGGCCCGCATCTCCGTCTCATCGCCCCGCACGAGATTCAGCAGCGACGCGGTGCTCTCCTTCCGCCCGGTCACGGGGTCCACGGAGGCCATCCGGCACATCACCGCAGCCACCGCCTGATGGGCCGGGACCACGGCCGCGGCTGCGGCAGCCGCCTTCAACTCGCTCATCTGCTGTTCGGTCAGGTCGGGCATGCACGCACCCTACGGTCAGGCGCCACCGGCCCGCGCCGTGGTGCCACAAGCGTCACCTGAACGAATAGCCCCCCGGCGCCAGCCACCCCACCGCTTCAACATGCGGCCACCGCGCATCGAGGAGACTGTGCAGCCTGCCTCGAGCGAACCTACGAAGGGTGGTGCACGGGCAAACCGACCGCGTACGCGGGACAGGTTGCGGCCACGCGCGATGAACGATCTAGCAGAGACCGCTTCCTGGACTGGTGGAGATCAGATCCCGCGCGCTTTCTCGGGGAAGCACCCGGTGCACCACCGCTGTCCTTCTTCCAGGGTGTGCTCTCCGCGCACCTGGCGCTTCTGTCCTGGGACGTGGATGCCGTCCTCGGGGCCGTTGCTGCACGACAGGCGCTGGTAGTCGTTCTCGATCGGGCCGACGGCCTGGTGCACGACGCGCTCATCCTCGCGGGGGTCTGTAGCCCGTACACGTTCACTGATAATCCACATTTTGAGCTCCTTTTGCCGCGCAAGACGACAGTGACTCTCGTCGGTGTGACGCCCTGCATATCGTCTATAGGCCCCGTGTGCCTAGCATGTCCGCTAGACAAGACCGCTTGCGGCGCGCCCATGTCAGAGAGAAGGCAGCGCAGGGCGTTCGCCGTCCGGGTCACAGGCTGAGTCGGCCGGGGTATGGCAGCGTCAGTCCCCATCCGCACCGCGAAGCTGGCCGGGAAGAGGAGGCCCGGCTGTGGCGCACCCGGGCCCGCCGGATCCTCAAGGACGGCCGTGCCGTTCGTCGCGGGCGGAGCGTACGGGCCGCCTCGGCCGGGCTGCCCACCCTCGGCCGCCGCCCCTGAAGTCCGCGCGCGGTGCGACCGGTCAGGTGGCGGGCGTGGCCTTGACGATGCGTACGGGTTCGCCGTCGAGCAGCACATCGTCGATGAAGTCGTCGGTGATCTGGGTGTCCTCGTCCGTGGGGAAGCCGCGGGTGAGCGCCAGGGTGAGGTGGGAGTCGCGGAGCGCGGCGCGGATCCGCCCCGGCAGGTCGGCGTAGTCGGGGGTTTCGGCGGGGTCCACGGCGATGTTCAGGGTCGCCTCGCGGGGGGCGTCGATTCCGGTGACGCGGGTGTCGGCGGCCGCGTTGAGGCCCGCCCCCTTCAGGGCGCTGCGGGCGGAATCATGCAGGGCGACCGCGCTCAGGTACTGGACGACCTGGTCCCGGCTGAAGGCCGGCGCGAAGGAGTTGGAGAGCATCCTTGCGGACGTGCCGCTGCGGAACTCCCTGGTGAGGATGTCGATGAGCGCGTTCCTGCTGGAGGTGAAGTTGTCGAGCTCGGTGCGCAGTTCACTCCTGATTTCCATGGGACCAGCCTAGCGGGTGTACTGAATTCAGTGCACCCGTAATTCAGTGCACGGGCGGTGCCCAGCGGGACTCCCGGGCACCACCGTTCCGGAGAGGCTCCGTGCGTCGCCCCGTCTCCCCGTCGCCGGGCCCCGGGCCCGTCGGGGCGCTCTGCCGGCCGGTCGACGTCGTGGCCGCCCCGCGCGGCGCGGTCGGGTCTACCCAGCCCAGGGGAGGTCGTCGCCGGTGCCGTCGAACAGGCGGTGGAACAGGTCCATGCGGCCCGCGGCGTGCTTGGCCGTCCCGTAGGCCTCCGTCGCGACACCGATCCGGCGCATGGCGTCGTCGTCGACGAGGGCGTCGGTGAAGGCCGGCCCGGGCGGGAAGAGCCGGTCGGCGTCCTCGTCCTCCCGGCGCAGCCGGGCGAGGTTGGCGTCCTGGACGCGGGCGACGGCCGCTTCGTGTGTCAGCGCGGCGGCGTCCCGCGCGGGATCGTACCGGCCGTCGGAGGTGTTCACCCGGTCACGGTAGCGGCCGGCCTCGCAGGTGCTCACCGCGCGCGTCCTGGGAGTAGTCACCCGGTTCGCCCCCGGGTGCCGGCTCGTTCGCTCTACGGTGCACCGGTGGACACCGAGATGCCGCCGACCGGCGGCCGACCAGCCCTGACCGAGCTGCCGCAGGCCGACGACGTGCTGGCCGCGGCCCTGAAGGCCCAGGGAGAGCCGGGCGCGAGGGCGTTGGGGCTGCTGCAGGACGCGCACCGGGCCCTGACCGGGACGGGGCTGGTGCGGCCGGCGGAGGTCGCCGCGGCATGTGTGCGGTCCGCGGCGGACACGCTGCTGAAACTGCCCGGCGCCCCGCAGAGCGTGGGCCTGCAGGCCGCGGCGCAGGACCTGCTGGACGCGGTGGACGCCCTCCGGCCGCCGGCCACCAGCGCCACCGGTGACGTGGGTGCTCCGCCGGACTCGGCGGCGGCGGGCGCGGCGTGGGACCGGGTCGCGGGAGCGGCAACGGTGCTGCGCGACGAGCTGAAGCGCCCGGGCGGCTACCACCGGGGCCGGGCCCGCGGCGTCATCGAGCGGCGGACGGGCGTGACGCTGGGCGCGGCCCAGGAGACGGCACTGGACGTGTGGGGAGTCGTCTACGGGCTGGCGTCGGGCATCCTGCACGGCCGCGCGGCCGGTCCCGACGACGCCGTCCTGCTCTACACCGAACTCCTGCACGCGGCCCGGGAACTGCTGGTCCCGCTGCCCGAGCGCGCCGCCCGGGTCCTTGAGCTCTGCGCCCTGACGCAGCCGGGCGCCGGCGAGGCGGCCGAGCTCGCCCGCTGGGCGGACCCGCGCGCCGAGGCGTACTTCTTCCGCTCCGGCCCGGCGCCGGTGTGGTGGGGCGTCCTGGCCGAGCACGCCCCGCACCTGCTTCTGCCGGACCGGTCGGCCGGCGGGCGGTGGCCGGCCGCGCCGTTCCTCGAGCACGTCGCCGCCGCCGACCCGGACACCGTCCGGGCGTGGCTGGCCGCGCCGGACGACCAGGACCCGGCGCTCACCCGGGCACAGCAGGTGGCTACGGCCGGCCGCCCGGCCCTGGACGCGCTGCTGGGCCTCGCGCTGCGCCACGGCGACGTCGTCGGCGCCGCCTCGGTGCGCGCCGTCCTGGCCGACACCGCGGGGTTGCGCGCCGGCGGGGGAGCGGCGGCGGGGGAGACGCTGCGCCTGGCGGCCCGCTGGGCCCGCACGGTGCCACGGACGGGGCGGACCCGGGACTGGGTCATCGCGGTGGAGGGGCTGCTGGCCGGCGCGGTCGAGGACGAGCACGCCGGGCATCTGTCGCTGCGGGCCGTCGCCGAGCGGGTGGCCGCCGCCGAGACCGCCGCCAAGGAGCAGGCGGCAGCCGGGGATCCGGCCGCCGCCGAAGCGGCGATGGCGGCCGCGCTGGCCCACGAGGAGGTGCTGCGGGAGCAGATCACCGAGGAGACCGCGGCCCGGCTGCCCGGCTCCGAGGTGGCGGCGCTGCTGCGCGAGCTCGCGGTGACCGCCTACCCGGCCGGCCGCGGCAACCCCGCGCACGGGGACGTCGCGATGATCCGGGCGGTACTGGCCGGCCTGCTCGCCCGCGACGTCGCCCTGCTGCCGGCCGCGTCCCGGCCGCTGGTCTTCGGCGGCGACCTCGCCCTGGTGCACGCCGGCGATCCGGCCGCGTACGGCGGACCTCGGCTGGCGCGCACCCTGCTCGACCTGGCCGCGGCCGACGCGGACGCCGGCGTCGCCCTGGGCGTGCGCACGCGCGCCGTGCGCCGGCTGGCCGCCGTCGACGCCCGGCTGTACGACCGCCTGATGGCCGCGCACCTCGCCGCCCGGCCGCCCGCACCCGCGGCCGGCTCCTCCCCGGCGCCCGCCGGCGCTGAAGGCGGTGCCGGGGACGTGAACGAGTGGTGGGAGCAGGCGATCGCGCTCACACCGCGCCTGGTGGCCGCCGGGGCCGCACCGGAGCCGGCCCGCCTGGCCGCTCTGGTCTTCGGCGCCTGCCCGCCCGAGCGCGCCGGGGAGCTGGAGACACGGGTGCGCACCGCGCTCGGCGCGCCCCCTGCGGCCGCCGAGCTGGAGCAGGTCCTTCCCGCCGGCGCCGACCGGGTGGACGGCACCAAGGAGCCGCTCGCCTCGTGGCTGCGGGTGTGGGACTGGTCGCCGCTCCTGCCCGCGCGCGTGCTGGCCGGCTGGGAGCCGCTGCTGGAGCGGGTGCGCCGCCTGAAGCCCGTCGGCCCCGCGGACCCGCGCACCGTCCCCGCGCCGGTGCCGGTCACGGCGACCACCGCCCTGACCGCCGAGGACCTGGCCGAGCCGGCCCAAGCCCGCGGGCCGGCGGCGGCCGCCGCAGAGCTGGCCGCGGCACCGGACGCCGGCGACGGCGGCTACGCGATGGTCCTGCACCACCTCGTCGCCGCCGCCCCGGCCGCCTGGACCGCCGACGTGCCCGCCATCCTGAAAGCCCTCAAGCTGCCGGAGCTCGGCGCGTTCTACCTCGCCGCGGCCGCCGGCCACGCCGACCGCCCCGGCGCCTTCCCCGGCGGAGCACTCGCCGGCGCCGTCACTGCGGCCCTCGGCCTCGTCCGCACCCTCGACCGCCCGGCCACCGCCGACCGCCCGGCGGCCGCCGACCGCCCGGCGGCCGCCGACCGCCCGGCGGCCGCGGGCCGGGCCGCCGGGCGGCTCTTCGCCGACCAGGCCCTGTTCGACCTGCTCACCACCGCCTGGCGCACGGACACCGCCCTGGACGCCGGCCAGGAACAGGAGGCCCTGGCCCGGCTGCACGCTCTGGCGGCCGCCCTGGCCCGGCCCGCACCCGACAGCACCGCCCGCACCGCCCGCACCGCCCGCACCGGACAGGCCGGGGACGACCCGGCCCCCGCCGGCGACACCGCCGGCCCGGACCCGGACCCGGCGGCCGGGAGCCCCGGGGGGCCGGCGCTGCTGGGGTCGGATCCGCGGGTGCGGGCGCTGGGCTGCCTGCTCGAGTACGCCGTCCACCAGGCCCGCGCCCGCGGACAGATGCCGGCCGAGGTCCTCCAGGCGGTGGCCGGCGCGCTGCCCGCGGCCGCCGCCCAGGACGCGGTGGCCACCGCGATCGGCGTACGGCTGCCCGCCCTGCACCGCTACGCCCCCGACTTCACCGCCGTCCACCGCACCGCCCTGTACCGGATCCCGTCGCCCGGGCCCTCGCCGGCCGCGTCGTGGCTGCGCTGGGGACCGCCCAGTGCGCCGCTGCTCGCCGCCCTGGACCGGGCCGACCTGATCGGCGCGCTGCGCGGCGATGCCGGACTGGCGCGCGAAGCCGCCGGCCACACCGCGGCCGCGCTGCTGACCGATCCGGCCCTCCTGGGCGAACCCACTGCCTGGTGGGCGCAGTTGGCCGGCGCCGACGGTGACCAGGGCGCGGCGGCCGCGGCGGCTGCGGTCTCGTGCCTGCTGGAGGCGATCGCCCTCTCCACGCCGCGGACCGGCGCCGCGCGCCCGCTCCCGTCGGCCGAGCAGGCGCGGGTGGGGGCTGCTGTGGACCTGTGGCGTGCCGCGCTGGCCGCCGGACTGCCCCCCGGCGCGCTGGCCGGGGTGGGCGCGTTCGCCGAGACGGCCGTCGACGAGCCGGTGTGGCTGGAGCTGACGCGTTCCAGTGCCGAGCACTCCCCGGCCCTGCAACACGCCGACCTCGTCGCCGAACGCGCCGCCGCCCACCCCGGCAGCCACGACGCCTTGCTGCTCGCCGAGTTGCTGGTCACCCACGCGCCCGGGACATGGACGGACCCGGCTGTACGCGGGCACGCCCGCGCCCTGCTGGACGCGGCGGCCGCCCTGCCCGCGGCCGAACGCCCGGCCGCGTGGCAGGGGTTGAGGAGGGCGCTGGTCAACGCCGGCGACGTCGACGCCGCCCGCCATCAGTAGCCGTCCCTCCCAGGCGCCGAGGAGAGGGAGAGAAGGGAGTCGCCATGCTGGGGCGCCGCGTCCACGTCACCGGGCCGGCCCGGCTCAAGCTCGGGGCCGAGCTGAAGAAGGCGTACACCGCGGGGGCCTCCATCCGCACCCTCGCGCACGGCTGCGGGCGCAGTTACGGGTTCGTCCACCGCCTGCTCACCGAGGCCGGCACCACCCTGCGCACCCGCGGCGGGGACACCCGCCGCCACGCCGCACGCTGACGGCAGGGCGGCAGGGAACGGCCGCGGGCCGGCCGGTTCGCGCCCGCGCTCTGCCCGGCGGGCTCTACGGTGCACCGGTGAGCACCATGATGCCGCCGGCCGGCGGCGAACTGCCCTCCGTACAGCTGCCGGTGGTCGACGAGGTCCTGGCCGCGGCCCTGACCGCGCAGGGCGCCGGCGGCGTGCGGGCGCTGGGTCTGCTCCGGGACGCGCGCCGGGTCCTGGCCGGCACCTACCTGGAGCGGCCGGCGGAGGTCGCGGAGTCGTGCCTGCGCGGTGCGGCGGACGCCCTGCTGAGCCTGCCGGGCGCTCCGGACGCGGTGGGCCTGAAGTCCGCGGCGAAGGACCTGCTGGCCGCGGTCGACACCCTCCCCGACCCGCCGGCCGCCGCCGTGCCCCCGGTCGGTGAGCCCGCCGCCGGCGGCCCGCCCGAGGGTTCACCGGCGGCCGAGCGGGCCGCGGACACATCCGCCGGCATGGGCCGCCTGCGGGTGGCCGCCGAGGTGCTGCGCGGGCAGCTGACGCGCCCGGGCGGCTTCCACCGGGCGCGGGCGGCGGGGATCGCCGAGCGGCTGATGGGCGTGGCGCTGGGCAGCTACCACGAGCAGGCCCTTGCCGGGTGGGGCGAGGTGTACGCCAGGACGTCGGGCACGCTGCACGGCGGCGAGGCCGACCTGGCCGCCGCGGCCGGTGTCTACCGGGAGGTCCTGCTGCTGGCGCGGGAGTTGCTGGTGCCGCTGCACGGCCGCGCCGCCCGGGTCCTGGAGCTGGCCGCCCTGACGCAGCCGGGCGCGGACGAGGCGGCCGAGCTCGCCCGCTGGGCGGACCCGCGCGCCGAGGCGTACTTCTTCGGCTCCGCCCCGGCCGCGGCGTGGCTGGGGGCCCTTGAGGAGCACGCGCCGCACCTGCTGCTCGCCGACGAGAGCGCCGGCGTCTGGCCGGCGGCCCCGTTCCTGGAGCACCTGGCCGCCGCCGCCCCCGAGACCGCGGGCCGGTGGCTGGCGGGGCACGCCGCCGAGCTCGCCCCGGCCGGCCCGCACGTGCTGGGCGCGCTGCTGCGCCTGGCCGACGCCGGCGCCCTCCCCCCGGCCGGGGTGCGCCGGCTGCTCCCGCACGTCCTGGCCCCGGCCCGGCCCGGACAGCCGGCCGAGGACGCGGACGTGCCGCGCCGGCTCATGGCCTGCTGGGCGGGCACCCTCCCGCTGCCCGTCCGGGACAGGGACTGGGTCCTGGTCGCCGAGGAGCTGCTGAAGGACGCCGTCGACCTCACCCACGCCGGCCACCGGGCCTACCGGGACGAGCGCCGGCGCGCGCACGCCGAGCGCCGGCCGCTACCCGAGCTGACCGAGGTCCTGACGCGGGAGTGGGCGACCCGCCTGCCCGAACACGACATCACGGGCCTGCTGCGGGAGCTGGTGGTGACCGTCCACGCCGACGCCGGCGGTGAGTCGTTCCGGTGGGCCCGCCCGGTCCGCGGCGCGCTGGCGGGCCTGCTGCGCCGCGACCTCGAGACGCCGGGCCGGCTCCCCTGGTCGGAGTTCGTCGACCTGGACGAGGTCCGCGTCCTTGACGCCACGCTCTTCCTGGGCCCGGTCCTGGACATGGGCCCGCTGCTGGCCCGCGCGGTCCTCGACCTCGCCGCGGCGGACGCCGCGGCCGGCCTGCCGCTCGCCGACCGCCTGCGGGCGTGGACGAGGATCGCGGCTGCGGACGCAGCAGTGCACGACCGGGTGCTCGCCGCCCACCTGGCCGCGCACCCGCCGCCCCCCGACGCCGGGGACGAGGGGGCGGGGCAGTGGTGGGACCTGGCGGTCGAGGCCACGGTGCGGCTGCTGGCCGGCTCCCCGACGCCGGAAGGCGCCCGCCTGGTCGACCTCGTGCTCACCACCTGCCCGCCCGAGCGCGCCGCCGACCTTCACCGGCGGGCCCGTCAGGCGCTCTCCGCGCCCGCGGCCGCCGAGGGGGAGCAGGTCCTGCCCGCCGGCGCCGAGCGGGCCGGGGCCTGGTCCCCGGTCCTGCCCGCGCCCCTGCTGGCCGACTTCGGTCCGCTGCCGGCCGCGCTGCCACGGGCCCGGCCGGGCGGGCCGCCCGACCCCCGGTGTGCCGCCCGCCCCCGGTCGCGTCATCACACCGCCCTCGAACTGGAGGACCTGCGGGACCTGGCCGCCGCGGCCGGCCCGCTCGCGGCCGCGGCCGCCCTGGCCGGCGCCCCGGACGCGGGCGCCGCCGGCTACGCGATCGTGCTGCAGCGCCTGGTGGCGGCCGACCCGGCCGCCTGGACCGCCGACGTCCCCGCCGTACTCACCGCCCTGAACGACGGGGCGGAGCTCGGCGCGTTCTACCTCGCCGCCGCCGCGGCCGCTGCGCGCCGTCCCGGGGCCTTCCCCGCCGGCCCGGCCCAAGCCGTGCTCGCCGCGCTCACGCTCAGCCGCACCCTGCCCGCCCCCGCCGACCCGCACATCCCCGACGCGGGCGAGTACGCCGGCCGGGCGTGGTCCGGCCTGCTGACCTTCGTGTGGCGCACCGGCGGCGACCTCGGCGGTCACCTCCCGACGGTCCTGGACCGGCTCCTCACCCTCGCCGAACCCCTCACCCGCCCTGCCGCCCCGGTGGTGGCCGGCGATCCGGAAACCCCCGCCGACCGACCGGCCGGCCGCACGGCCGGGGAGGAACAGGAGCTGCCCGCGGGACTGCTGGAGTCCCACCCGGCGGTGCGCGCGCTGGACTGCCTCCTCGACTACGCCGCCTCCCATGCCTCCCGGGACGGCCAGATGCCCGGCGACGTCCTGGACCTGGTCGCCGCCGTCCTGACCGCCCGCGGCGGCGACCAGGCGGTCGCCGGCGTGCTCGGCGCACACCTTCCCCTCCTGCACCGGCGCGCCACCGCCTTCACCGCCGCCCACCCCGAGGTGTACGCGCTCGCCCCCGGCCGCCCTTCGCCGGCCGCCGCGTGGCTGCACGAAGGCCGCCACGATCCGCTGCTGCTCACCGCCCTGGACTGCGGCCAGCTCCTGGCCGTCCTGCGCGAGGAACCGTCCGGCGGCGCGGCGTTCCGCGTGGTGCACGCGCTGCTGACCGGCCAGGCCGACCTGCTCGGCGACCCCACGGCCGCCTGGCGTGAGCTGGCCGCCGGCCCGGGCGGCGCCGAGGCCGCCTCCGGCTTCCTCGGGTACCTCGCCCTCTTCACCTCGATGAGCCCGGCCGACCGGACCGCGGCGGACACCGAACAGGTGTGGTGGACCGCCGCCCTGGAGGCCGGCCTGCCGCCCGGCGCGCTCGCGGGCGCCGGCGACTTCGCCGCGGCGCTGCCGGACGAGGTATGGCTGCCCCTGGCCCGGCGCAGCGCCGCCCACACCCCGGCCCAGAAGGACGCCGACCGGATCGCCGAACGCGCCGCTGCCCACCCCCGTGAGCCCGATGCCCTGCTCCTGGCCACGCACCTGCTTGCCCGCCCCGGCGCCCCGGAGTACGACGCCGACGTCCGCCAGCACGCTCGGGCCCTGCTCCAGGCCGCCGCAGCGCTGCCCGAAGCCGAGCGCCCCGCCGAGGCGGAACAACTGCGCCGGGCCCTGGTCGAAGCCGGTGAGGTGGACCTCGCCCAGACGCCAGCGACCGGATGATTACACCGGTGATTCGTCTCATCGAAGTTCGACCACTGGTTCAGACAGTGTCGTCTTCGATGGCGCTGGGGTTTCCGTTTGGGGCGAGATCGGCGTCGGGGTCGCGGAGGCTGCAGGAGAGATAATGTCAGGTGATCTTGACTAATTGGACAGCACAGCCACGTCGTCCTGGAAGAATCCCGGCATGGCACGCACCCCCCGACCGCGACCGGCGGACCAAGCGCAGGTCCGCCTCACCCCACAAGACCTTGAGAAGCTCAAGGCCGTAGTGCTCGACGCGAACGCCTACGGCCACGCGCGGCCCGACCTCGACCAACTCGGCCGCTGGGCTCAGCGCCTCGCTGGTATGGGAGTCGAGACTTGGGTGCCTGAACCCGTCGCCTGGGAATGGGCGGAACACCTGGCGAGCGACTGGCAGGTTCTGAAGGGCGCGGCCCGCAACGAACGAAAGCGTCTGCAGAGTGCGGGCCTCGATATACCGGCGCCGGCCGGATACGCCACTCGCGACGACGTGATCACAGCGGTGCTGGAAAACCTCGCCAAGATCCCTAACGTGAAGATCATCAAGCTCACCGGCCGCAGCGCGATCGAGGGGTTGAAGGACCAGGTTCTCCTCCGCCCCCCAGCGAAGCGAAAAGGAGCGAAAGACCCCGCCGAGGCCATCAAGACGGGCGCGAGCGACAGCGCCTGGCTTCGCGACATCCTCGAACTCGCTGACCCAGACGAGGTCCTCATCGTCACCAGCGACGGTGACGTCCGCGCAGCGTTTGAGGCATGGAAGAAGCCCGTACCCAATCTGCGGAAGTTGGAGGAACTGCGCCCGACGCTCTTCGATCTCAGCGTGGACGACGGGCACGCGCGCTCTGCGATCATCCGCTACCTGACCGCTCGTCTTCCCGCCGATCAGCAGGACGAAGATGCGCTCGACATCGGCCGCATCGTGGGACTGGAAGCGGCCTTCACCCGCAAGTTGGAGGAGGAAGACACCGGCCTCAGCCCCAGCAGCTACGGTGCCTCCGTGACCGGCCTCGTCGCCCTGGCCGGCATCGGGGTCGTCCACGTAGAAGCGGGCGAGAGCGCAAAGCAGGCGCTACCCGACCGGAGGCGCGAACCCACCGACCCCGGCACCGTGAATCGGGAGACCGCCGACGCGATGGTGTTCTTCCTGGCGACCGGCGAGGCAACCATCCAGAGGCTGCTGCACGGCGGCGACCCTGAAGTTGCGGTCGTTCCGATCAGCAACGTACTGGTGCGCGCCAACCTTACGTTCCAGTTCGCTGACGGGGTCATCGTCTCAATGTCGGCCGACACCGACGCCACCGCCATACTCCTTGAGCGTGCTTTCGACGAGAGCGACGAAGCGGAGACTGATCTCATCGACGCCCTGAACACCGTCCCCGGCATCGTGCTGGAAGACGGAGTTCTCGGGGACCGGCAGCGGTTCGGCATACCGGGAACGAGCGCTCACGTCGTCATCGACGTGACTCGTGACGGCGAGGACTGGACCGCGGAGATCAACCTCTGGCACGGCAACGACGAGGAGGATCTTGTCGGCACGATCGGCGTGGAGTGCGAGTACAACGCGGACACCTGGTGGGGCGGCAGCAGGGACGGCTTCCAGGGACCCGACGCCTACCCCATAGCCGTGTACGGCGATGAACTGCACGAACGCCATGGCATCTGGTCTCTCCCGGCATGGCTGATCGAGCACATCACCTGGCCTAGATTCCCAGCGCTCGCCGCGGAGATGCAGCCAGCAACGGCAGAGGACGAACCCACCGACACCTGAGCCAGTGGACGGCTGTCACCGTACTGGCGTCCACCCCACTGCAAGTCGCGATCGAGAGACCTCATAGTGGTCGCCAAACTTCGTGGAGACTGCTCAAACTTCGGTGAGACGGAACAACCGGGCAGCAGCGTCTCCGCGCCCGCGCCGGTGCTCGTGTGGTGTCCCCCTGCTGTCCCGGACGGCGGGCGTCACACCCAGTGTCACGCACCACGCATGAAGGCCCTGAACACCAGCAGAACTCGCCTGCAGCGCCGGAGGAAACGGGCGTCGGCTGAACCATCGGCAGAGGCTGTGCCCCACGTCGCCGGCTGCCGCGGTGAGCACGGCCGGCTCTCAAGACGGGGGAAGGAACGGATCGGTGCATGCCGAGCAGCTGGGCGCGGCACCACCGGATGCCCACCTGCCCCACCCGCAGGACGCCGGGCCGGACTCGGCCCCGCGCCCAGCTGGCTGGGCACGCCGGCCGTTTCCCGGAGGGCGAGGAGCGGACAGGGGGCGGCGGCGCCCCGGGGCCTACGACGCCGCTGCGTCCCGCTCCGCCCGCTTGTCCCGGAGCCACTTGCGCGGGTTGATCCCCTCCGGGCGCTCGCTCTCCCACCGGACCTCGTCCGCGGCCTGCTCCGCCTGGACGACCGCGTGCTCGGTCGCCAGGCGGGCATAGCCGAGGGCCTTGCCCACGGTCGACAGGACGGCGGCGGCGAACCGCGGGTCACTCCGGTCCGCGGCCGCCACAGCGAACGCGGCCGGGAACGCCATCTCCGCCCGGGAGTTGGCCATCTCCCACTCGACATGCCCGATCCCGTCCACCGCGACCGTCCCGGGGACGAGAAGGGTCGCGAAGGCGCGGACCTCCCGGTACAGGGCGGTGCTGTCGGGGTTGTCGCGGTCGAGGTGATCCTCCTCGCCGACGCGCACGTGGACCTCGTAGCCGGCCCACGTGAAGCGGGCGGTGCGCTGCGAGGTGAGCCTCACATCGGCGAGCTGGGCGGCGATCTTGTACGGCTCGGACTGCCGCAGGCCGGGGTATGCCGCGGCGAGCGCGGCCAGGGTCTGGTCGAGAGGACTGGGCGAGCTGGGCGGGACGGTCTCTTCGGGCATGGCGGCCTTCCTGGCTACGACGGGGTGGGTACGCGTCCAGGCCGCACACGGTGGCCGGTGCGTTCGCCTGGTGACGCCGTCCCCGCTCAAGCGGGAAGCAGAAGAGCAGTGCTCCTAGCGGGAGCCATTCCCGCGTACGCGGGGCAGAAAGGGCCGGGGCTGCCCGGCTCGGCACCAGGATGCCAGGTCCGCACCGCTCGTGAAGCCCCTTCTTCCACACGCAGGCGCCGCCTCCAACCGGGCTCGGTCGGGGCGGCGCGGTCGGGATCCGGGCTGACGATGCCCCTGCGGCGCGCCTGGTCTCAGCGGCCGAGCCAGTGCCGCTCGAGGACCATGTCGCCTCCCGTGTAGCGGTGCCACAGCTGGGGGCCGACGCCGGGCCAGGCGGGCAGGCCGGGCGCGGGCAGCGGCGGCCGGCCGGACCGCTCGGCGTCGTGGGCCAGCAGCCGGACGAAGCCGGCCCGGTACTCCTCGTTGCCGCGGTGCCCGCGTTCGACGTCGGCGAGGATCTGCCGCAGCGGGTGGGTGCGTACCTCGATCCGGCCGCGGTGGGTGGTGTGCTGGTGGTGGGTGAGGATCTCGACCCAGGACCAGGCGTCCAGCCCGCGCGCGAGCGCCAAGCGGTCGATGCGGTCGGCCAGGGGCCCGCCCCGGTCGGTCCAGGCCGCGTACAGGCGCACCGAGCCGTCGGGCTGGGGCACGTCGGTGCGCACCAGCGTCTCGGGCCCGGCCGCGGCGAGCGCGCCGGCCACGACGGCCTGTTCGACCGGGCCGCGGCCCCCGGTGGGCGCGAGAGCGGGCCGCGCGGTCGGGGGCGGGGCCGTGAGGACCGGCACGGGCAACTCCAGCGGCGGGCGGGCAGGACTCCGCCCCTTCAACGAGGGGCCGGCCGCCCGGTTACGGCCCCGGTACGGACACGCCGCCCAGCCCCGGCAGGTCCGGCGTCTCGGAGTGGACCATGGCGGGGGCGCGCGGCCCGGCGCGCGCGCCCTGTCGGGCCGGCCCGGCCGGCCGTAGCGTCGTGACGAGCCCGCGCGGTCGGCCGCGTGGGCTCGGGGCGTGAGGAAAGGGGCGGGCGTGAAGCGACGGAGCGTACTGGTGGCGGGAGTTGCCCTCGGAGCCGGTGTGGCCACCGGGCCGGTTCCGGCGTGGGCGGCCGCGGAGCCGGGACTGTCCGCCGGTGACGTCGCCGCGGCCCGCCGGCTGTTCGCCGCCGGCGCCTACACGCGGCTCGGCGAGGTGCTGCCGCTGCTCCAGGCCGCCGCGCGCAGCACCGAGCAGGGCCCGGCGGGCGCCGCCCGCGCGGCCGGGGTGTGGGTGCTCGCCTCCCAGCTCGCCGTCAAGCAGGGCCGCACCGGCCCCGCCGGCGCCTTCGCGGAGCAGGCCGGCGCCGCGGCCCGCCGCTCCGGCGATCCGGTGGTGCTCGCCGCCGCGGCCCGGGCGGCCGCGACCCCGCTGCGCCGCACCGGCCGCACGGACGAGGCCCTGCTCCTGCTCGCCGAGGCGCGCGCCCACCTGCTGTCCGGCGCCCGGGCCACGGCCGCCGACCTGGAGGAGGCGGGCCTGGCGGCGCTCACCGCCGCCTACACCGCCGCCCAGGCCCACCGGCCCGCCCCCGCCCGCGACTTCGCCGCCCAGGCCGAGGAGGACACCCTCCGCCTCGCCCGCCACCCGCACACCCCCGGCCGCCCCCGGGAGCTGACCGCCGGCCAGTGCGCCCTCTACGGGATCGGGATCCACCGCCACCTCGGCGACATCGACACCGCCCTCGCCCACGCCCGCCAGCTACGCCCCGACCGTCTGCCCACCGCCGAACGCCGCGCCCGCGCCGCCACCGACACCGCCCGCACCCTGCTCGACGCCGGCGACGCGGCCGGCGCCTTCACCCAGCTCCGCCTGGTCAAGGCCGCCGCCCCGCTGGAGGCCCGCCGGCCCGCGGTCCGCGCGCTGACCGCACACGTCGCCAGGCTGCGCCCCGGACTGCCGGGCCTGGGCGACTTCGTGGCCCGCACCGTGGTGTCCCCTGGGTGACCGTGACCTGCGAGGGGAGCCGCCGATGCCCCGGCTGCCGGTCCCACGCCGCCCGCCCGCGAGGTGTTGCGGTGCTGGCAACCCCCACGGCTTGTTACGGGTGTTGGCTGTTCCCGGCAGGAGCGCCGGGGTCCGCTGGCGTTGATACTGCGGGCCGCTGTGCCCCGCCCCTGAGGGTGGCGCCTCGCGGGCTGCTACTCGTCCTGCGGCGCATCCGAGCCGGTGTTCTCCCGGCTTCTCCACTCCGTTCGAGTGTTCCTCCGGGCAGGGCCGAGCCTGTGTTGTCCTCTGACGGCGTTCTCGCCGCACGGTTACGGGCTGCCGGTCACAGATGTCGGAAGCGTGGGGTGGCCGACCACGGCAACGAACTCCCCAGGCCGCAGGAAGCCTGCCGAGCAGGTGTCTAGGCTGTGGGGGTGTCTGCTCACGTCCATGCCTTGGCCCACAAACCGCTGACAGTCTTAGCGGTCGCTGACTTCATCGGCTACCCATCCGAACCACAGGTCCCTGAGGAAGCCGTCGAGGAAGTGGTGGAGCGGCGGGGATGGAGCTGGGCGGACGACCTCGTCTGTGAATCCCTGCTCACTGATCACGGCCACGTACTGTTCAGCGAGCATCACGTGCCCTTCGGGTTCCCTGGCACACGCCACTTTCTGGTCTTCGGCGAGGTCTACCCCGTCGACAAGGACGACGACGAGATGGCCAATGGTCCGTGGCTGTTCCCCATCTTGGACGACTGGCAGAAGCAGCCGGGCTGGACCGGGAAACGACCGGCCACGGTGGAGGACTGCGAGGGCGTCCTGACGCGCGCCGCTCAGGCCGTGACCGTATGCCTGGGGTCCACCCCGGAACGCACGATCGTGTCGGACGCTGCCGTCGTGACCGGTCCCGCCATGACCCACCGGATCTGGCGCACCCCCTCCCATGCCCTTGTCCTCGGACCCCACGCCGACAACGGCCCCTACGGCTACCTCACCCACCTCCAGTTGTCCCTCACACCGCTGGCCTGCGCACCGGACCTGCCGCCGGCACACGACACCGACGCCTTGAACCGCTGGATTACCGACCACGTCGACTGGTGACCCCGCCGCTGACGGCAGAGCCGGTTACTGGACCTCTCCCGGCCCGTCGGCGACGCATGCCTTGCCGACACGCCCACGGCTGGACGGGGCGGGCTTCACCACGGCGGTGACTTCCCGGGCGGCCCCGGGAACCGTGCCTCCCACGGTGACAGGGGAGGTGGAGCAGGCGGCCCGTCCGTGGCACGTGCGAAAGGGGCACGGACGGGCTCCGCTTCCGATCACCCATCACCCCTGACCGGCCGCCCGGGCGACCGCCGACAGGCCGCACCACAGACCGCTGATATCCATCAGCCGGCCGTGTTGGCATGGCGATCGTCCGGGCGCGCTCCAGCAGTCCGTGACCGCCAGGCCGAGGCCGTCAACGTCACACCTCCGGCTCCGACGGCTTCTCGGCGCGGGCCGCGCAGATCTCGATGACCTCTAGCTGGTGATCTCCGGAAAGCTGGTCGAAGAACTGGGCGTCGCCGTAGGCGGCCTGCTTGGCCTCCAGGGCCTGATCGGCAGAGGCTGCAACGAACCCCACCCACGCCGCACTACACCAGGGCGTCGTGCTCGCCGCGAAGACATGGGCACGCCCGTGATCGAAGCACCACGCGTGAAGGTCTGCCGGGCTGCTGCTCATGGTCTCAACCCCTGGATGTGGGAATCGGAATCGCCGACAGGCGGTCTGAAAGAGCAGTCTGCCAGCAGGTAAGGTTTTCGGGCACCGGCCACCGCCCACCGGCCGCCCCCTTAAACGGGCGGAACGCAGTCGCGACTTCGCGGTCAGATCGTGCGCGGGAACATCTGCTCACCAGGCAACGGCGCGGCGCCGACATCGCGGTACGTGGAACTGCAGGGAAGGTCAGGCGGCCGGGCGGGGCTCCCGGCCGAGCCGATGCAGGGTGCGGCAGTGCAGGTCGCTCTCGACGCCGATACCCAGGCCGGCGAAGAGCGACAGGTCTTGCTTTTGCAGCGCGACCGCCGCACGCGCGGCATCCTCCTTGCCTGGGTAGATCCACAGGCTGACCCGCCCGGTATCCGCGTGCCCCGCCACGTCCACGAAGAAGCGCCGCTCCCGGTCGGTCTTGAGCGTGAACCGGACCGCCAACTCGAAGGGCTTGGGAGCCCTGCCGTGAAGCAGGAGCAGAACATGGCTGTGATCAGGCGCGACCTTCCACCGGGCATCGATGGTGGTGCCGGTGGACTGGACGCCTGAGGCGAAGTCCAGGCAGGCCTCTGTGTATGCCTCGTCCAGCCCTTCGACAGCGTTCCGGCCCACTGGCTGCATCAGCATCAGCTCCGGCCCCACACGCACAGTGAGAGGGAAAGCCTCGGCCTCGGTGATCACGGTCATAGACAGATCGTAGGCCGCCGCCGGAGGAGCGCCCCTCCCCCCGCACCTGCTGAGGCCGGTACCTGCACGGAGTTCGGCAGTACGCGAGCGCAGACGACAACCCCCGGGCAGCCGAGCGACTCCGACGGCGGCAAAGACCACTGCGGACGGCCAGGGCTAGGTACGGACGGCGCAGACATGTGAGCGGGCGGCGCACGCCGAAGCCAGCGCGCCGGAGCGAAGACCGGCACCAGGGGGCGTCCGGAAGCGCGAAGCTCCCGCCTCTAGGCCTGTACGGCGCCGCGCAGCTTACGGAAAACCCTGCGTTGTCGGTGCCTGGGAGCACAATGAGGAGAAGTCACCCTTCTGGAGCAACTGGAGCAGGATGGACCGACGCCTCATCCAGACCGCGGTCTTCGGCAACCCCGACTCTGACGAGCCGGCCTTGTGCCCCGAAACCCCCGAGGAGCTGGAAGCCTTCCGCCGTGAGCACGCCGGCGTCACCATCTGGTGCGGGACCCAGTTCGAAGGCGGCTGCGGCCGGCAGCTGACGACCCGCCTGTGTACCGACAAAATCTGCCACTTCGCCCATTACGGCAGCGGCGGCACGGGCGGTCCCTGCGGCCGAAAGGACCGCGGCAAGGACGACGCCAACCACCTCTTCGCCAAGGCCCATGTCAAGTCGTGGCTGCGGACCCAGGGCATCGAGGCCGAGTTCACCTTCCCGGAGCCCCTGGGATCCGCCGTCATGGTGCATCTTCCCGATGGGCGGACGATCCTCGTCCACCTCGACCGGAACCAGCCCGTCACCTGGGACCCGGCCACGTGGGAGACCATCCTGGGCCCCGGCGTCCGAGACACTCACGCCCTCATCCAGCGCGGCTACCTCCACCGGGTGCGCTTCGTCGACCGCCCCGGCGGCGGCCGCGTCATGCAGTTCGGCACCGAACTCCACGGCCGGGGAACGGAACACTGGGACGCCCTGGACGACATCGTCCTGACCCCCGCCAGCCTCGTCTCCAGGACCAGGCCCGCCCCCGTCCGCGCACCGGCTCCCGCACCGCGGCCGGCGGACGCGCCGACAGACCGGGAGATCGTCACCATCACCCGGGGCACCTCTCGCGACCCCCGGCGCACCGACCCCGCCCACGAACTGCTGCGCCACCTCGACATCGACCACGACAGCCCCAGGAAGATCAAGGACGCCATCGAGGCGATCCCGCGTCTTCTGGAGACGGACCTCCATCCGGACGACGCCAACCGGCTGCGGGTCGCCCTTCCCAAATGCCTGCGGCGGCTGGAGGCGAACGCGCAGCGCCGGCAGAAGGCGGTGCAGCAGCTACGTGAGAACCCGACGGAGGCCCTGTACTACGAGGCCGTCAGGCTGCTGGAGGACGACCCCGAGGCTCCGCAGGAGGAGAAGGACGTCGTCGCCGCCCACACCGCCCGCATCGAACAAGCACGTGCCGTGAAGGAAGCCGCCCGGCGTGCCGCACAGGAACGTGCCCGGGAGGAAAAACGCCGGGCAGAGCAAGAGCGACGTGACGCGTGGCTCCAGGAGATGATTGACAGACAGGAAGCCTGGGAACGACAGCTGGCCGCCAGGAAGGCCCTCGTTGCCCAGCGCGTGGCCCAGGCCGCAGAACAGCGACACCAGCAGGACCGGCAAGCGCATGCCGGCAAGGTCGCACCGCTCGCCCCGGCCGTCCGCGGAGCCTTGAAGAAGGCCGCCCGCGAGCACCGCGTCACCACCTGGCCCGAACTCCGCGACAAGACCGGTATCCGCCAGCTCGGCCAGCTCAACCACGGCGACAAGGTCGAGCTCCTCGCCCTGGTGGAGGCCGACACCACCCCTGAAACCCCCCTCCTGTCCACCCTCCTCGTCACCGACGACGACAGCGCCTCCATCAACCTCCACCGCGACATCTCACGGCTCCTGGGCCGCCCCCTGCCCTCCAGCGACACCGACCTCCTCGAGCAACTCGCCCACGACCGCACCCAGCTTCACAACCAGCGGTGAACACAGCAGGAGGCCAGGCCGCCTGACCTGACTGGTGCGCTCTCCCCTGCGCCCCCACACCTCGGTACGGGGGCGCAGCACGCTCCGGGTGGCTACCGGACGGGCTCGCCTTCGAGTTCTGATCCGCGCAGAGGTCCCGACCGTCCGGCACGCGTGGCGGGTCCTGGCTACTCTCGCGGAGAGGTGTTGTGAGCCGATTGACCGTCGCTCCCCGTGCCGCCTTCGCCCGTACCCTCGCCATCCCCCCGGCGAGGGCACGGGCGACGGCGGCACGGAGCAATGCCCCGGTGGGGGGTGAATCCTTGGCGGCTCGTCTCGACCGACGGCGGCGCGCTCGCCCCGCTTCCCCGCCGGACCCCAGCCCGTGCTCACCGCCATCATCGGCAGCGAGTCCGGGCCGATGGACCCACCATCACCGCGCACGGCTCCTCACCACCGCCGGCATGACCGGCCACGACCTCCGGACCGCTTGCCCGGTCATCACCGCTCTCGCGGCCGCGGGCACGCCCTGCCCAAGGAACGCGGTCACCGCCCGCTCGAACCGGGCCAAAGCAGGCAAGGATCCGGCGCAGTGGATCCTGCCGGCGCCCAGTGCCCGCTGCCGGTACGCCACCGAGTGGACCGCGACGAAGCTGCGCTGAAGCTTGAGAGTGGACCCCGCGGAGGCCGCCACCCTCCAGGCAATCGCGGCCGAGTGCAGGTAGGCGGGTGTCGAGCGGGCCGGGCCCGCGGATTTCCCCTTCCTGCCGGGACCCGACCGGGTGGAGGACCGGCCCGCACCAGTCGTGTTGTGCGGGCGGGTCTCCCTGAAGCGGGGAAGCAGCGGCGTGCCGCCGGTCGAGGGCCGGTCCCGCGTACGTGCGAAGGGACGCGGGACCGGCTGTGGACGCCCGTCCTGTGGGAGCCATGGCGACCGTACGACGCACCCGCCACAGTGCGCAGGTTCTGATCCGCCTTCAGTGGCCCGGACCTGTTCAGCGCCTCGGCCGCAGCCCGTACGCCGTGCCGACCACGAGGGCCCGCGCCGTGAAGCGGCCTGGACGGTCAGGGCTGGGTACGAGCAGTGTCGAGGCGGCGGTGGACCATCGACAAGGTGGTCAGCAACTCCAGCAGCTCCTCGTCGGCGACCGGGCGGCTGAGCCGGGGATCATGCGCTGCTGGGTTGCGGTACATGCTGCCCAGCCCCTTGATCAGCGAGGCGAAACCCTTCTGCTCGTCCCTCTCCGTCGTGGTGACGCCGGTGTTGATGGCGACCTGCGGCACTCCGGAGGCGCCGGGCATCAGGACGGCGTCGACGAGCCGGGACCCGTCGAGCTGCTCGCCGGTGAGCTGCCGCAGGCGGTCGAAGACGGACTTGGCCGCTTCCAGGCTGGCGTGGAAGGCGTTCTTGGCCAGGATCTCCTGGGTGCAGTACGCCAGGACCCGCGGGTGCGTTCCGCGCCGGCGGAGTTCCGCGCGCAGGGAGTTGGCGTGCTGCGCCGCTTCGTCGAGGGTGCTGGCGGCCGTGCCGCGGGCCAGTCTGCCCGCGTCGTTGACGCGTAGTCCGACATGGACGAGAACTTCGTTGAGATCGTCGCGGCGCCGGGAGAACACCCCGGGCTGCCGCGCATAGCGCACGGGGGCCATCGCCTCGGTGATGAACCTGACCACGCAGTTTGAGGCCCGGTCGCGATCCTGTCGTACGAGCAGCGCCCGTGCCAGACGCTCGCGCTTGTTCGACCCATCGGCGTCCGCGATGCCTATCCGTTCGAGCAGAAGGCCGATCTCGCGACCGGACAGGCCTTCCACCGTGTCAGCGAGGACGTCCGCGACAGCGGTAACCGTGGCGGCGGGCCAGGGATCGAACGTCTTCTTCGCCGTGGTCATCACGCACCCTTCCCTCGGCCCGTCCTGCGCAGGCCAGCCGATCAGGATGACACAGCCATACGAGGCGAACAGCCCGATACGCGCAAAACCTTGCCCACCGGCCGACTCATCGCCGCCCAGGTACCCTTCGCCATCGCTCCATAGCACCTGCCCGGCGCCAGACGGTCCTCGCTGACCGCCCAGCGCGTGCGGATACCAAGACCCCCGCGAGGATCTACCCGTTTCCGCCTGGCCGCTCCTCACGCGGCTCCTGGGCTGCTTCGTAAGCGCGCAGCATGGCCTGGCGCGTCTGCTCGATCCGTGCAGGATCGCGTCCTGCCTGGTCCGCCCCGGCTACCGCGCGGCCTTCAGCCGCCGCCATCATGGCCTCGAAGGCACTGTGCCGCGCATCGGCATTCAGCGGCCGCCGACTGCGCAACGCCCCGATCACCATGAGCGTCTGCACGTCGTCTTTCGTGGTGGGCGACATCCGGCCCGCGAGCAGTTCGTCCAGCCGCCAACTGCACGCGACCTCTTCCCACGTCTCGTCCGGCGCCGCCTCGTCGCTCACACGTTCCCCCAATCCCAGTGAAGGGGAGTCAATCACAGCAGCCAGAAACCTGGGACCGGGGCATTCACAGGCTGCGCCTGACCGCCACGACCTTGCCGAGAACAGGAGGCCGGGCGCACGGCACTCCAACCAGCCGAGGAGACCGATAACCGCCATCCGACGCCAAGGGGGTTCCGCCGCCCGCTCGTACCCCATGCGTCTCGGCGTACAGTCCGCCGTCGGAAGTGCACAGCGCACAGTCACCCGGCACTGCCCGGGCTGCCCGGACGGTCTCCTTCTGCCAGGGAGGAACCACGACGGCCCCGGGACCCGGACAGCCTCCCGCAGACCAAGCCGGTCGCCCCCCCCGAGCAGCACCAGGCCCCGCCCTCCGCCGCCTTGTCACGGTCGAGTCAGGGCCGGGGCAGTAACAGGCCGGGCGACTCTACGAGCGGGCGGCTTTACGAGCGGGCCAGCTCGGCCCACACCCGCTTCCCCCAAGCCCGCCGCTCGCAGCCCCAGCTCTCGGACACCGCAGCGACGAGAGCCAGACCACGCCCCCTCTCCTCGTCCGGCCCAGCCTCCACCAGGGTTGGCGGGCGCTGGTCAAGATCGGTCACGGCGACCTGGACGCGGTCGCCGTGGACGCGGGTGACGACGACCCGGACCGAGGCTCCGCCTGTACGGGCGTGCAGCACGGCGTTGGTGACCAGCTCGGAGACGATCAGCTCGGCGCGCTCGGTGAGCTCCGGCAGCTCCCAGCGGTCCAGGACGGCTGCGACCAGGCGGCGTGCGACGGCGGCCGACTCCAGCTCGCACGGCAGCACGCGGGACTGGGTGGGGCCGGCGCAGAGGTAGAACTCCGGCCGGCGGCGCAGGGGAGTCTCAAGCATCTGCGGCCTGCTCCGCCTGTGCTGTGGCGATCAGGCGCCGGCCGTGTTGCACGAAGCCCGCGACGGCGGCCGGGAAGCAGAGTGCGGCCGGGCCGTCCATCGGCACGACCCACCACGCCCGACAGCGCGGGTCGGGCGCCGTCACGCTCGTCGCCGGAACCCCGAGGAAGAAGTCCGACCCCAAGCACTCGCTCTCCGGCACCTTCCAGAGCCGGGCGGTGCTGTGCGGGGTGAGGGCGTAGAAGTGCCGACCGCTGCTGTCGTAGAAAACGGGGCCGTCCAGGGCCTGACGGAGGGCGGCCGTCAGTTCGCGGGGCTCCTCGGTGCCGGCCGCGGCGTGGACGATGGCGGCCGGGATGCGGACGGCGGAGAAAAGGCCGCCGCAGCGCAGGAGCGTGAGCCCTTCCCGCTCCCACTCGACCAGGGCCGTACGCCGGTCGGGAGCAGCCAGCAGGAGCCAGGTCTCGGCAGCCGCCTCCCGGCTCCGCCCCGAGTGCACGAGCACTCCCGGAGCCAGTGCCAGAGGCTGCGTCATGAGAGCCGCGGTCACCGGGTCGCCCAGACCCTTTCCAGTCGAGCTGTCATCCAAGGCAGCCTGACCGGGACGGAAGACGGGGTGGAGATGCACACCGTCGTGACTCGCCATACAGTCCCCGACCTCGTTGTTGAACAATGCCGGGTCCATCGTGGCAAACACACAGGCGGCGAACTCTTTCACCTGAGAAAGAGTCCCCGACCCTTCCTACATGCCCACCCACGCCGCCATGCTGCCCAGGGTCTGCGGCGTCCGCCGGGACAGATGAACAAGGCCGCGCACCGTCTCCCTGGCGCCGGGGTGGTAGCGGGTCTGCTCCGGAGCCGCCCGGCGGGCCGCCCACACGGACTTCAAAGACGCCTCGGTATGCCCGAGCTCCATCTCCACGCGCGCGCGGTCGATGAAGTAGTGCGCCCGGCGGGAGGTGGCGATACCGGCCGGGAGGGTGATCGCCTTCGCCTGGCGCAGTGCCTCGTCGTAGTGCCGCATCTCCATGGCGACGCTCATCTCGTGCAGGTCGACGTTGACGGGCCCGAAGTTCAGCCAGTGCACCCGGCTGGCGTCCCCGACCCGCCCCGCGTACTCGCGCGCGCTCGCGATGTGGGCGGCGGCCGCGCTCGCGTCCTCGGCCCGCGCGGCGAGGACGGAGCCGCCGAGGTGGAGCTGGCCCGCCACGGCGAGGGCTTCCCGGGAGGCGTCTGCCGCGTCGAGGAAGGAGTGGCCCGAGCGGATCAGGCGCAGACCGATCGTGTACTCGCCCTCGCGGAAGTACACCAGGGCGCGGAAGTACTGCCGCATGCCGGCGAGACAGCTGTCCGATGCCCGCTCTGCCGCCCACCCGAGCCGGTCCAGGGCGACGCTCGCGAGGTCGAAGAAGCCGAGCTTGACCGTGATGTCGTGCGCGGTCCGGTAGGCCGAGGCGAGCGCCCGCCACAGCTCCGTCGCCGGCGCCCGCCAGCACAGCGCGGTCAGCTCGGTGATGACGTCCGGCAGTGCGGCCGCGGCGGCGTGCAGGTGTGTGGCCCGGACCTGCACGCACAGGTCTTCCGCGGCGGCGGTCAGCTCGGCGGCGGGACGGGTGGTGACCTCCGGGTCGTCGCCGAGGTCGTACAGGTCCAGGGCCTCTCGGACCGGCCGGATCAGCTCCGCGAGCCGGTCCTCCTGGAGCTGGGTCACGTAGGGCTGCCCGGTCAGCACGGTGACGTCGATCCGCAGCGCCCGGGCGACGGCGGCGGTGAAGTCGACGGACGCCGGTCTCGCCCCGCACTCGACCTGGGTCAGCCAGCTGTACGAATACGGGATCCGGCCAGCGAGCTCGCGCTGCGTCAGCCGCGCGAGCTTGCGCTGCTCCGCGATCCGCTTGCCGGTGTGACCGTCGTCCCGTGTCGGCATGCTGGTGCTCCGTTCTGGTTCCTCATCAGAAAACGCTACTCGCGCCCGGCTTGGTGCGAGATGGATTCGCCCCAGACTGCCGTGACCCGAGGGCAAGTCCGTGTGATCGGATGGGCCCCATGACGCGGACCTTGTATCTGTTCAGCAGCGCGGCGCCTCCGGTCTTCGACATCGCCCGGGTCATCGAGGAGGCGCAGGCGGACGGCTGGGACGTCTGCCTGGGGCTCACCCCGACGGCGGCCGGCTGGCTCCACGAGTCCCTGGACGGCCTGGCCGCGCTCACCGGCAGGCCTGTGCGCTGGGACTACCGTCTCCCCGGCGACCCGGACGTGTGGCCGAAGCCGGACGCCATCCTCGTCGCCCCCGCCACCTTCAACACCGTCAACGCCTGGGCGCTCGGCATCACGCATAAATGGCTCGTCGGCGTGGTCGCCGAAGGCATCGGCAAGGGCATCCCGATCGCGGTGATGCCGTGCGTGAACAGCGCCTACACCGCCCACCCCCAGTGGGAGCGGTCGATCGAGACCCTCCGCGGCGCCGGCGTGACCGTGGTCTACGGCGAGGGCGGGTTCGTGCCGAACGAGCCCGGCCAGGGCGACCGGTCCGCCTACCCCTGGCCCGCCGCACTGAAAGCCGTCTCCGACCTGCTGTGAGGGAAACGGCAACGGAGACGGGAGTGTTCGTAGACCTCTGGCGCCAGGTGTGAAGGGCCCTGACGTCGCCGCACGCCGGGACGGTCGCGAGCAGCACACCCGTGCCAGTTCCTCGGGGTGAGCGTTGCCCAAAGCGCTGCAGATCTGTTCGTGGCGAAGGCGCGTCACCCCGAGCTCCGGCCGGGGGACACCCCCGCAAGGGTGATCGCCGTCAACACGCCCACCGACCCGGAGCCGTGACCGCTACGCTCCGTTGCGTGTCTCACCGATCGTTACCACTGGCGTTCGCCGTAGCGGCCTTTCTCACCGTCGCCGCTCCTCCGCCAGCGTTCGCCGCCGTCCGGCCCGCCCCCTGCGTCGGCGGCGTGACCGAGACGAGAAGCTTCTCGGCCGTCGACGACGGTGAGATCCGCTGGACGGACAAGACGGGCTACGACGACGCCCGCAAGCACGCGATCTCGGCCTGGCAGTACAACGGCTCGAAGATCAGGATCGTCGCAGACTCGGCGATCACCTCCAACGACCTGGAGTTCAAGGACGCCGACCTCGGCACCCGGGCCTCCGACCCGCTCGGCCGGTACGAACGCCACGGATCGATCGGCGCCACCGACTACATCATCTTCAACCGGCAGAAGCTGCGAGGCGCCACGAAGGAGCTTCTGCGGTACGTCGCCCTGCACGAGCTCGGCCACGCGCTGGGCCTGTGCCACAAGTCCGACTCGATCGTCTCCCTGATGTGGAAGAACGCACCGTCGCCGGGCTACGAGATCACCTGGATCCCTGAGGTCGACAAGGCCAACTACAAGAAACTGTGGGGCTGATGACCATGAACAAGCTCACCCTCGGCGCCGCCGGCCTCGCCGTCGCGGCCGCGCTGGGCGCCGGCGGCTACGCCTGGATGCAGCAGGACGACCCGGTGCACCTCGAGGCGCTGTGCACGCCGACGCAGACGGACGCCGCCGAAGCCGCCCGCGCCCAGAACCTCGCCTTGGTCGACGTCGTCTCCAAAGGCCGGTACATCACCAAGGGCGACGACGGTGTGCAGACCTTCCAGGTCCGCACCCTCGCCGTCTACAAGGGCACGCTGCCCGCCGAGGCGGAAATCGGCCTGCCGAAGGCGTCGGCGGCGAAGCTGCAGCCCGGCAGCCGCTACGAGGTGTCCGTCCTCGGGCCGGAGGCCGGCACGTGGATCGCCCGCTTCACTCGCCCGGTCCCGTCCGGGAAGACAGTGGACGCGCTCGCCACCCACTGGAAGGCGGAGCTCGCCAAGAAGTTCGTCGAGCCGTCCTGCTCCGACACCACCACGGCGCCGTGAGTCCGCAAGACAGATCGTCTGCGGCCCGCGAGGGCCTGGCCGGCGTACTCGCCGACATCGGTGTGGCCCACCAGATCGACGAGCACGCCGACGGCCTGCTGCTGTCGCTACTGGAGGTCGACCTCCACTACGTCGGCCCGTATATCGGCCGCTACCTCGTGGACGTTCCGCAGGACGTGCGGACACCGCTGGTCGTCCGCTTCCCTCTCACACAGAGCACCGCGCGGACGGTCGCGGCCGCCGGCCGGGCCCGACTCCTGGCCCAGTCACGGGGGGCATCGAAGACCATGCCCAGAGCCTAGGGACACGAGGAAGTCGCGGAAGGTTGCGGAAAAACTCGTTCGCGGGTCCTGAACGCTTGCGGGCTCTTGCGGCCGGACAAGGAAGCAACCGGCATGGGAGGCGACGAAGCGGCAGCCGGCCACTTCGCCCGATCGTCACCCGCAGCAGGACGGCGCCGGTGACTACCCCCAACGGCCTCGGTCGACCTGCGGCACGGGGTGATCCGCGCGCCGCCGCAGCGCCTTCCGGTCTAGCCGGATGGCCTCCTGGCCGGCCTTGTCGCGCAGTTCGGTCCAGCCCGGGGGCGGCGCGGGCTCAAGCACCCGCTCCCCGTCCCAGACCGGTCCCGACTGGTGCAGCGCATCCAACTGGGCAGCCAGGTCGCGCTCGAGGTTGCTGGTGGCCCGCACGAGCCCCCGGGCCTCCTTGCCGCCATCGCGCACTTCGGCGATGAGGCAGTGGTCGAACAGGTGCGCCAGCCGCACCATCCACCAGCGGGAGTCCTGGTGGTTCTGGCTGATCGGCGCGCAGGCCAGGTCCACGGCCGACAGCGCCCCGTGATCCTCCACCCGGGCCAGCACGTCCCGATGCAGCGCGGTCAGCCGCGGCCGCTTACGAGCCTTCCGCGCGCTCGGGGGCACCTCCTCGACGCCGGCCCGGCGCCACAGCAGGGCGCGCATTCCGACCATGCACGCGTGCTCGTGCCGGGTACACCACATGCCGTCCCGGCCGGGGGCGTCGGCCAGTTCCAGCAGTCCCGGGCACACGTCGCACAACCGGAGCACGACCGGCTCGCCCCGGCCGGACCCGTCGCGGTGATCGCCCGGCCACCACGGCTGCTCCACCGCGTCCTCGCGGCCGCACAGCGCGCACCCGGACGAGTGCATCGGCTCCTCGGCCAGCGACGTGCGCAGCCTGCGCACCGCACCCCACGGCCACACATCGGCCGAACCCTGGGACTGGAGATCATCGGCCCAGCCCAGCGACAGGCACTGCTCACACAGCCCGACGGGGGAGGAGGCCAGCGGGGCGCCGCGCTGGGCAACGCGCGCCGCCTCACCCTGCCGCCCGCACCACGAGCAGCTCGTCAGCGGCACTTCCACCGGCCGCTGATAAGGCACGGTCGCCGTCGTGGAGACGGTCAGCTCCCGTTCCTCCTCGAACAGCACCCTCCCCTCAACTCCCTGGGCGGACCTGAACAGGCGGACGACCTTACTGCGCCCCGCGAGCGCGAGCCGGGTACGCCAGTGGCCGTACCCGCCCATGTCCAGCACCCGCTGCCGCTCCCCGCGGTCGCGGGCGGCATCGTGAAGGCGCTGTTCGGCCTTGCGCTGCTCGAGCGGATCGTCCAGGCGCGGACGGAGTTCCACGGCGAGATCGACGTGCAGCAGCGACTCCCGGGCGGGATCGGCGTAGGCGCCCACCGCGCGGATCTCCTTGACCCACCACAGCGTCGCATCGGGATCAGCGTTGACCGCCCGGGCAGCCTTGACGACCTTGGCGGCCAGCGCATCGGCGTTCTTGCGGGTGGACGGCCTGCGGCCAGAGGCGTGGGCCAGGCTCCGCCCCGCAGGGGTCAGCGTCCAGGTCCGGTAGTCGTGGTACTCGCAGTCCTCGGTGCGGCAGTCGTAGCAGTGCTGGGGCTGGTCGAGGTCCTCGGGCGCGGGTCAGGTACCCGGCGCCGACGAGGGCGGCCAGCAGCGCCAGGCAACGCTCCCGGTCCAGGTGCACGGCACGCTGGGCGTCCTGGACGCGCACTCCGAAGGAGTCGCCACGCTTGAGCAGGTCGCGGATCTCGCGCGTGGCATGGCCCAGCAGCGGAGCATCCAGGTCCACAACCCGCTCGCCCTCCTGACCCCCGATGCCGCCGAGCGCCATCAGGGCGGGTCCGCTGTCCCCGTCCTCCCGGGCGTACCGGCCCGCCACCTCCGCGAGGAGACCCCTTAGATCCTCCAGACCCTCCACGGAACTCCTTCTCTCGGCCCGCTGCCGCACGAGAAGCCGCTGTTCAACTTCTGCCGCCCCGAGACTATCGGCAGGAACACCGGGCGGCCGGCCCCGGACCGGGGTCTCCACCGTGTACCTCGATCCGGTGCCCGCACAGGTTGACCAGGGCCACGAGCATCGTCGCCGCGCTGATGCCCGGCTCCGCCCTCTCCCCGCGCTCCTCCACACTCGCCTCGGGGTCCAGGTTCGTAGACGACCACGTCCCGAGCGTAGGCAGCCCCGCAGGGCGGGCAGGGAGGAATCGCGGAACTGCTCCGCGCAACGCGCTGCCCGGCCGGATGAACTCGCGGAAGAATCTGTGTCGGTGTGGGGTCCGGCCGTCCCGCAAGGGTGAGGAGAGGGCATCGGGCCCGATCCCGCCCGGCGAACGGACTCGGCTGATGAACATCTACTCGGTGGTGGCGATGGTGGTGGGAGGGATCGCGGGCTGCGGCCTGTGGGCCGCGGGCGCGTCGCCCGCGGAGGCCTTCGGCGGCGCCGTGGCGGCGACCCTGCTCGCCGACCACCTGCTGGAGCGCCCGTGAAGAGCCCCGCTCACCCCGTCGCCGCGCCCGCGTCGTCTCAGGAGTGCGACTGGGCGCCCCTGCTCACGGCTGCCCTTGGCCGCTCCTGCTCCTCCTGCCGCCCCCGCGACCGGCAGCGCGGCCCGAGCGCCCGGCGCTGGCTGGAGGCCACCGCGGCCCCCGACACCCGGCGCCTGGCCCTCGCCTGCACCCTGGTCGGGTACGAGGAGCACACCGCCACGGTCGAGCTGGCGGCCGCTCTCGTCCGCCGGGCCCGACTGCGCGCCCAGCAGCTCTTCCCCTACGGCATCGGCCCGGTCCTCGGCGACCTCACGCTTCCCGCCGACGGGGGAGGAGACATGCTGCGCGCCCTCACCGACGTCATCGAGAGCATCTTCACCCGCCGCCGCCCGCCCCGCACGTACCCCCTGTGCCCGCGCGGGAGCACGGACGGCACCGGATGCGGCCGCGACCCCTTCGGGCGCCGGCTGCACGACCACTGCCGCACCCCCACCGGGCCGGTGCCCGCCTGGCGCGCGAAGTCCTGGGCCGCGTGGAGCTGGCGCACCGCCCGTGCCGTGGACCACCTGCCTGACCATCTCCTGCAGCACCGGCGCCCCCAGCCCGTGGACGTGAGGTCCCTCGGCCGCATCGAGGCGGGCATGATCGGCCCCATCATCCTGGTGATCGGCCGCGACGGACCCGCCCAGCGCGCCCGCGCCTCCAGCAGCGCGCTGACCACTCTGGTCCTGGAGCTCAAGCCCGCCGACATGGACGGCCGGGCCGCTCTCTTCCGGCTCCACGACCACCTGAAGATGCCGCCCCGCGGCCCCCATGTGTGGGGGTGGCGCGGCTACGCGCCGCGCTCGCTGTTCGCCGCCGCCCTCCAGGCCCGCCACGCCTCGCTCCACCACGGCCCGGACGACGTCCTCGTCGAGAACCTGACCCGCTACCTCGACCTCGACCGCCCGCGCCGGCGCGTCGCCCAGGGACTGCTGGAAGAGGGCTGGGACGAGCAGGTGCGCACCAACGAGGAGCTCGAGACCCGGTTGCGCGCCGCCGTCCACTCCGCGACCACGGCGGACACCGAGCTGTGGGAGCGCACCGTCCGCCGGCGGCGGGTGGTCCGGCTGGACGACGCCGACCTCATCGCAGGCGCCGCCGACACGGACCCGGGGCTCAAGGAGGAGGTTGACACCGTGCTGGCCAAGCTCACCCCCGACGAGCTGGCGGTCGCCCGCTGCTACGCGCAGACCGGCTTGACCTGGAAGCAGGCCGCGCTGAAGACCGGACAGGAGGAGGCGATGGGCGAGACCGTGCGCCGCAAGCTCAAGCGGCAGGGCAAGGAGTACCTGCGCAGGCGGCAGTAGCCCGCCCTACGCCGCACGCCGGGCTGGTCGGCGCCCTCAGGGGTGTCGACCGCCGGATGCCGCGACGCAGAGAACCCATCTCCAGCTATTGCGATAGTCGCAATTTGTTGCGACTATCGCAATATGCATCCGATTGCTGAACTCGCCGCCCTGATCCACCCGATGCCCGCTCCGGGCACCCCCGACCCGGACGACATCCTCGCCGACATGCGCGAGGACGTGGACCGCAAGCGCAAGGAGTACGCGGACGACCTCGAAGCCACCGCCTTCGGCACCGACACCGACCCGCTCATCGTGGCCCTCCAGAAGGCCAAGACCGAGAAGGAGGAGGCAGACCGGCGCATCCGCAACCTCCTGGCCTACGCCCGGGAGTTCCACCCCCCGCGCCGCTACTCCCTCAACGAGCTCGGTGAAGCCTCCGGCTACACCTTCTCCGGCGTGCGCACCGCCTACGGGGACCAGGAGATCGCGCAGGTCCAGGGCGAGATCGGCCGCACCCCCCGGCGCATCGCTGACGAGCGCGAGGGGGAGACCACGTGACGCAGCTCCAGACCAGCACGCCGCCGCCCACGAGAGCGCACCACGGCAGGCACCCCTCCCTGCCGCCCTTCCTGGAGGCAGCCGCCGACCTCCGCCGGCAGATCGACTCCGGTCACCTCCCGCCCGGCCACCGGCTTCCCCCTCTCCGCGAGATGGCCGGGCACTACGGCATCTGCATCGCGACCGCCCGGTCCGCCCTGAAAGTCCTTCAAGACGAAGGCCTGGTGTACACCCGGCAGGGCCGAGGCTCCTTCGTCGCAGCGCCGCCGACCGCCGAAGACACAGCCACCGCAGACCCCTGCGAGTGCGCGACCCTGGGACGCCGAATCGACGAGCTCACCAACGCCGTTCGAGACCTGCTGCGCCTCACACCCCAGAACACCACTGGCCACCAGACGGCACCACAGACCTGACGGCCCGGAGATCCCCACACCACCACCGCCGGCAGCCACCACTACTACGCTCGACCCGACCACGGAGGAAACGCTCCGATGCACACGACACCGCGCGACCACGGCCAGACCGGGAGGGGCGCGTCATGATGAACGCCCACCCAAGTAACACCCCGGACAGGACAGCACACGCGATGACCGCCGAGCACGCGAAAGCGTGGCTGGCGAGGGATGCGGAGCTGCTGGCCACCCTGTCCTTGGGCGACGACACGTGGGTCCACCAGAGCCCTGCCGACCTCGTACTCACCCATGGCGTGTTCTGGACACCGTCCCCCTGGCCACACGCCCAACATCCTAAGCGGCTCGGCGAGTGCTTCGCGGCCGCGCACGAGTGGGCCGACCGCGAGGGCTGGACCTACGTCGAGGGCCTCGTCCTTCTGCCTGAGGTTCCACCCGGCATGCCGCACGTCTTCGACCACGCCTGGTGCCTGACCGCGGACGGCACCATCGCCGATCCCGCTGTGCCTGACGGCTGGGCAGGCGGATACCTCGGAGTCCCCTACACAAACGCCTTCCGCAACGCGATGCCGGAGCGGGCAGGCACAGCGCTGATCACCGCCGGGCCCTTCAGCCGCCTCCCCTACACCAGCCACAACACCGAGATCCTGCGCCACGGTCTTCCGCCAGGCGCCCTGCACACCACGACCGAGGAGATCTGACCACGCTGGCCACGTCCAAGCTCATCCACAGCGCCGAGAGCACCACCATCGTCGTTCCGCTCGACCTCGACGTTCCGGGCGAGCGCTGGTGCCCGGACTGCCAGTCCGCGATCCAGGCCCGCACGGGCACCCAGCCAGCCCGCTGACGGCGCCGCCACACAGGTCGGGACAGAGCTCTATGCCCACCACGCCGGCCCTGTCCTCTTCGGCACCACAGCCGCCGATGTGGTCTGCATCGGGAGCCCGATCTGGATCGCTGGGGCCTGACTGCGGCCGCCCCACCATCTCCGCCCTCCGGCGGACACCCGCGAAGACCACCGAACACCGCCGGTGAGGAACTATGTACCTGGCCCTCGGCGTACGCAGTAAGGGCCGCGACAGCGAAAGGGGAGGGCATGCTGAATACCCCAGACGGTGCGAGCATTCCGGCCGACGCATCCGCGCTTCGCGCTCCTGGCCGCCGCGATCACCGCGAGTCCCCCGCCGAGCGGACGCTCTTGGCCCAGCTGGAACGCTTCATCGCTCAGGAGAGCCAACGGCGACGCGACGGCACCAAGGGATGGAAGTACCGCTCGGCGTATGAGCTCGCCAAGGGCCTCGCGTAGGAGGGTCTCGGCGTCGGCGGCCCGGCGCCGGAAGTCGGCTTCTCCTCGGCGACCCGCTGATGGTCGTCCCATCCCAGGTCCGGCTCGATCTGCCAGCGCCGGGCCGCGGCGTCCGCCATGCGCCGGTCCTCGGCCCACTCGGCCGCCGCGCACAGGTGCGGCACGGGGCCGCGGCGGCCCGGCGAGGATCCGCTGGTGGCCGGTCAAGAGCGCGGCGGTGGCCTGTGGCGGCCTGGAAAATAGCGAACAATATACGCAATTTCCGGTGCTGCGGTACGTGGCTTCTGGCCTGTCTTCCTCAGCCGGGGCGGGCCCCGCGCGGGTCACCGGCGTTCGGCTTTCGGGTCCGGGATGCGGTAGACCGCGGTGGAGGGAGCCAGGGGAAGGTCGGGGCGGATCCGGGTTCGGCGGAAGAACCGGCGCTCCCGGGTGAACGTGACGCCCTCGACCGCACCGTCCTTGTAGACTGGACCGACGAGCTTGCCGGTGCTGTCGCGGATCCCGATCCGCTTCCCCGGGCTCCAGAACGCCCGGCGGAACGTGCCGTACATGAGCGGGCCACGGCTTGTGGCCGGCGCCGAGCGCGGCTCGGACGGCTCCTCGGGCGGCGGGGTGAAGTCCAGGACCCGCACGGCGTGGAAGGCACCCGCGCGGCCTGCTTCGCTCGCGGCGATCCTCCCCAGGGCGCTGCGCGACATCGGCCGCAGTCCGGGGTCGGGCAGTACGGGCGGGGGCGTCCACCGGCCGAAGGCGAGCTGCGCGGCGTACCCGTACAGGGCGCGGCCGGCGGCGTGGTCGCCGTACGCGGCCGACTGCAGCGCCCAGCTCCGTGCGCCGTCGTCGTTGAGAGAGGACAGGAGCAGGAACCCGGACGTGGTGTCGATCCGTCCGTCAGGCCGGGCCGCGAGCAGAGCGCCGAGGACGGCCGGTTGCGGCCCTGCGCACAGGCCGGCGTCGATGAGCGCGGCGAGCTCGTCGTCATCGGCCTCGAGGGCGTGGAGGGTGACGGGTTCGTGGACGACGAGCGACCAGGGGGCCGGCAGCCGCAGGGCGGCGCGGGTCTGCTCGTCGAGCGGGGCGGTGGTGGCCACGTCCAGGGCGAGGTCGGCGGGCACCAGGTGTGCGGCGGCGAGATAGGCCGCCGTGCCGGTCAGGGTGCGAACCCACCGAGGGAACCTCTCGCGCGGGTCCTGGTAGTCGCTGGCGCGGAAGTCGTTCTCGTCCAGCAGGCCGGATCGCACCGCACCGACGTCCGCGGGCACCAGCCCGGTCAGGTCGGCGGGCAGGCGGCGGTGGATGCGGGCGTAGCGCCGTTCACGCTTCCAGTCCGCGTGCCGGGTCGCCAGCACCTCCGCGGCGACGTCGATGACGACGTCGCCCGGCCCGGCCACCGCCAGGACCGCCTGCGTCTCGTGCGGGAGCTGTTCCCAGCCGATGTCGTACTCGGCCGCGAGCTGCTGCGCGACGCCGCACTCCGCGACGACCCGCCGCCACAGGATGCCCAGCTGCTCGTCCCAGGAGCCCGTCCTGCCTGATCCCCTGTGGGAGCCGAGCAGGAACTGCTTCCACGGGCCCGTGCCCATGTCGGCCACGTCGAACCGGCCGGCACGGGCACCGGGCAAGGCCGGACGGGCGAAGGCGGTGTCGAGGAGACGCTGGACGCTCATACCGGGTCAACGACTCCGGCGGCCGGAGGTACCGGAGGGGCGTATGGCAGTGGGACGAAGCCGGCGTTGCGTGGGAGCGGCGGGTGGTCTGGGTGCGTGCCCGGCCCCTCGGGGGAGGACAGCGGCCTATTGGCGTGCGGGGCGACCGTGCGCTGGGGTGTTCGGGCTGGCCAGGATGGTCGTTCGGTCTGCCGCCCCGCGCGCCCCCTTTGCCTCTGGGTGGGGTGTTCTCTCCGGTCCGCTGTCCCCCGTGCGGGCCGCGCCCGCTTCGGACCCTGGTTCTGTCGTCCGCCGCCCGTGCCGTCCGCGTTGGTTATACCCGCCTGGCGCCGGCTTCCACGTGGGCCCGCTGTCCGGTGATCAACCTGAGATCAGCCTTCCGACCAGCGAGCCCCTGAGTAGCACCGAGCCCGCGACTACTAGGATGGTCAGCGCGACCTACCATGGTTCCCGCGACCAGAACGCCAGGTACGGGCTCAGCACGCCGTCTGCCGTCAGAGCCATCAGTACAGTTCCGCCCGAGGCGGCCCCTTCCTCGTCATGCAGCCCGCACAGCACCCATAGAGACATGCCCACCACCGCGGCCAGGACCGCCGCCGCCCACCCGGGCTTTCCGGTGAACAGCGACAGCTGCCCCCACAGCCCGGCCGCTCCCGAAAGCGCCGACCACTCTGCGCCCATACCGCGCGCAGGCTCGGCGGCCCGCAGTGGTGCGGGGACTGAAGAGGTTGGACCCTGCGAGGGGGCAGCAGGTCGGGGGAGGGGAGCCCGTCGCGAGCGGTGGGGCTCGGAGCGGGCCGGTGCTGGCTCAGGTCCGCCAGGTGGCGGTGGCGGCGAAGCCCGGGCCGACACCGAGGAGCAGGCCGCGGGCGCCGTCGGCAGGAGGGGCATCGTGGGTGCGGGAGAGCACGGACAGGACGCCTACGCCGCCCAGGTTCCCGTCTTCGCGCATCGTGGACCAGGTGTGGCGGGTCACCTTGGCCTTGTCCTCCAGGCCTGGCTCCTGGTCGATTGCGTCCTAGGGTGGGCACATGGATTTCGCGGACGATTTGATGACCCGCCCATACGATATATACGACCGGTTGCGGACCACTTCCCCGGTGTGTCGCATCACGGGAACGGATGGGCAACCTGCTTGGCTCGTTACCCGGTTCGACGATGTTCGCGCCGCCCTTGCCGATCCGCGCCTGTCGCTGGACAAGGCGCATGCGCGTGAGGGCAACTACCGAGGGCTGTCCCTGCCGCCAGCCCTGGACGCCAACCTCCTGAACATGGATCCGCCCGACCACACTCGTCTGCGTCGCCTTGTCGGACGGGCCTTCACTCAGCGGCGGGTCGAGCAGCTGCGCGCACCGATTCGCGCCACCGCCGACCGGCTTTTGGACGCTCTGGGAGAGGAGGGCACCACCAACCTGATCACGTCCTACGCGGCCCCCCTGCCAATTATCGTGATCTGCGATCTTGTCGGTGTCCCGGACAGCTACAGACGGGACTTTCGCGCTTGGACAACCGCGTTGATCTCCCCGGATCCGGGCCGTCCTCAGGCCGCCAAGGAGGCCATGGTGGCCATGCTGGGCTTCTTTCAGGAGCTCACGGCTCACAAGCGACGCGAGCCGGCCGACGACCTCCTGTCCGACTTGATCGCCGTGCGGGACATCGGGGGCGACCGGCTCACCGAGGACGAGTTGATGTCCCTGGCCTTCCTAATCCTCTTCGCCGGTTACGAGAACACTGTCCAGCTGATCGGCAACTCGATCCTGGCCCTGCTGCAGCATCCCGATCAGGCGGCCCTACTGCGGCAGGACGCGTCCCGGATACACGCTTCCGTGGAGGAGTTCGCCCGCTACGAGGGCCCGGCCCTACTCGCTATCCGACGCTTTCCCACCCAGGACGTGACGATCGGCGGCGTCCAGATTCCTGCGGGCGAAACGGTCCTGCTGTCCCTGTCCGCTGCCAACCGCGACCCGGACCGTTTCCCGGACCCTAACCGTCTGGACCTCGGCCGCGATGCTGCCGGGCACCTGGCGCTCGGACACGGCATCCACTACTGCCTGGGCGCGCCCCTGGCACGAGCCGAGACCGAGATCGCCCTTGCAGCGCTCTTGGAGCGGTTCGAGGAACTCGAGCTCACCGAGGAGAAGACGCGGTGGCGTCCGTCGCTGCGCGCCCGTGGACTCCTCGATTTGCCGGTGCGCTACCGGGCCACCAGACCCTCGTTCTAACGAGACGCTTCCCGAGGGTCCCGCTGCCCGGACCCGCTTGGGCCGGGCAGCTACTCACCGGCCAGGGCCTTCTTCTGGCGAAGGCGCTCACGCAAGGCGCCGATCATGGGGATCGTCAGTCCGGAGAAGAGGAACAACACGGCCAATCCGCTCAGCGTGGGGCTCACGACCTCCTCGGCCTTCAGCGGCCATGGATTGTCGAGAGTGTAGAAGATGATGTATGAGCCCTTGGAGAACGCGTATGCCAGTCCAAGGGCCGCCGACACGCAGGACAGGGCGAAGCCAACGCTGCTCCACGGTCTGATGCCCCAGTTGCGCCGAGCCGTCCTGCCGCACATGAACGCGAGCTCACCACAGGTGACCAGGACGTAGAAGAGGTAGATCAGCAAGTAGGCGGCGACCTTTGGGTCGTCGACGTACTCGGTCGTGAACTCCACGTCGGGCCGGTTCGTCGCCAGGAAGAGTGGCACCAGAACCGCCAGCTCTGCTGAGGCTGCGAAGCCGCGCTGGAACATCGCGGCCTTCAGGTACTCGGGCCGGTAGGCCAGATCCACCATCGCGATCTGAAGGAAAGCGCACCATAGGACCGCACAGATGTGGGCCACCAACTTGCCGGCGTTGTCGAGGCCCGTAATGTTCTGCAGCGCATTGGCCACAGAGGGGACAGCGCACAGGACACCCAGCGTGCACACCCCGAAAGCGAGGGCGATCGCCCACGTGGAGACACGCGGATTGCCCACAGCTCTACGTGTGCAGAGGCCCGTCACTACCAACCCGGCCGCGGTGCACGTCCCGAAGACTATGCCGTCAACCACTTACAGCCCCTCCAGTGAATCTGCCGCATACTGTGCGGCATCGTCCATACTCCGGCGGCGCTGAGGCTTGCCCCGCGCCGAGGCCTCGTTGTCCGGAACCGGCTCCAGACCGAGGTCCTCCCGACGCTGCTCCAGGTCCGCGATGACGTTTTGTATCTCATCGGGAGGAAGGTCGTTCAGGAGTGCCAGAACGCGGCGTGCCTTAGGGTCCTCGAACGCCTCCAGCGCCCTGAGATCGCCGTAGCTCTCATGCGGCAGGAGGTGTGCGGGTGGTACGCCGCCCAGAGCTTCGCACAGCGCCAAGATGGTGCCCACGGTCGGGTTGTCCTGGGAACCCTTGGCCAGTTTGGCGATAGCAGCGTGAGACACGGACGGGTGATCGCCTGGCAGTGCGTCCACGGCAGCAGACAGCGTACGAGACGACAAAGTACGGCCGTTGGCGTCCCGCCGGCTGGCCATGAGGGCACTGAGTCTCTCCGCCAAGGGGCGGTGGCTGCGCCTCAGCACTGGCAGGGGTGACCGGACGCGAGCTGGTAGCCAACCTGCTCAAAACTGCACACCACCACGTATCGATCTCTCACTCAGTTGGGAATTCGTTGCTGTGTACTTTAGTTGACATGATCGAGAGCGCAAGGCAGGATCGCGATAGGGAAAAGGGAACCCTAAGCAGCGGATTGACTACTGAGAGTTACATCTGTGGTGATGGGCCCTTCGCTGGCGGGGGGGGAAGTGTTGGGGATGGAGCTGGCGTCCAGCGGCAGTGACCATGCTGGCGGGATAATCGGAAACGGGGCATTGGCGATGCCACGCGCTCTGCAAGAGCGCCACCGATCCGACGCGGTGGCTCTCATGGCGGGGTGGCTGGATCGTCTTCGACGTCGCCCGGCCCACCGCCAGGTGCCTGCAACTCGGTGCGAAGGGACCCGTCGGCGAGAGCTCCTCGCGCGAACCGCGATACCTCAGGCGAGGCGCCGACGTGAGTACGGGCCTGGGCTGCGCCCCCGGCTTTCCCGTGCTGGAAGACGAGCGCGCCGCAGTGCGCCTCCGGAGCTGGCGGGGCGGATCGACGGGAGTGGACCCATGAGGCCGTGATCACCACGTGTCCGAGCCGACTCGTTGGCGCCGAGGGCACTTCACGACCTCGTCCCATCTCTCGAGGAGCACACATGCCGACCCTGGGCTCACTGCCCACAGATAAGCCTAAACTCGAACTGACATTCGTGGTAAACGGTTCTCCGCGGTCCCACTCTGCGGAGATATCCGGAGTGGTAACGCTGACGCCGGAGGGGCTGCTGGAGAACGGAGTCCCACCAACTCTGGTTGATGGCTCGCTCGTCCTGATCACTGGCGCGTCGCCCTTCCGCCTCCGCGGACGCATAACAGCAGTGCTTGAGCAGCTCCTCCAGCGGATGAGCCAGCACGGCAGCGCAGGTCTGGCTGTCAGCGCCGCTCCCGGTACACGCCAGATGTTCCCTCCGGCAATCGTGGATCAGGCCGCCAGCCTGGGCATCGCCCTCCTGGTCACGTCCGCGCCCACCGAGTGCTGGGAGGGTGTTCATGAGGAAATTCAGCAGTCCCGCCTGATGTTTGCTGAGCGCCGTGCTGCCCAACTGAGCTCACTCGTACAGGAGTTGCCAGCTCAGTTGGCCGATCCCAGGGCCATGCAACGCATCGCGGACTGGCTCGCCAGGGTCCTCGACTGTCAGGTTCTGGTCAGTGAGCCGGAGCGCGTCCTCGCTGCCTCACCGGCCACAGCTGCTGAGCAGCTGGCACAGGCCATCATCCGCCAGTCCGTCGACGGAGTTCTCCCCGAGACGCTCTCCGGCCCCCACACCCAGCTGATTTCCCTGGCTCCCGCCTCGGCTGCGGACACCGTCCTTGCGGTGGCCCGCAGGACCCCTTTCGATGAGGCGGACCTGCGCCTGCTGCGGCATGCGGCGAAACTGCTGGGTCTCGTAGACCAGGCGCACCGCGAGTACCGTGCAGCCTCGGACGCCTCTCACGCGGCGCGCAGCGCGGCGTTCGAGCTTCTTATGGACGGCGAGGTCGACAAGGCCCGGCGCGTCATGGCGAATCTGGCGCCAGGACTCTTGGAAACCGAAACCGCTCGCATCTTCGTTGTGGAGACGCGGCCGACATCCCGAGACCTGGCTGCGCGCCGCTTCAGCGCATCCGTCGGTCAGCAGGCTCTCGTCGTTCCCGACCCGAGAAACGACCGGCGGATACTGATCGTGCATCCGATTCGCCTTGATGAAGACTCCAGGGCAGAAGTGTCTGCCGAACTGACCCGCCTGGTAGGCGCACTTGGACCGTCCTCCTCGCTGGGTGGCAGTGGGGTCTATTCCATGCGCCTTCTCGCAGACGCACTTCGCGAGGCCACCACCGCCCAGACGTTCGCCGCCTTGCAACCGGACCCCGTCGCCCTCTCCGTGCACGGCGCCGACCTTGTCAGTCTCCTGCCCCAGGCGGAGGCGCAGCACTGGGCCCGCCGGCTGCTACACCCGCTGATGCGTGACGAGTCGCAGTGGGAGCCCATGCGCGAGACGCTCCCGGTTGCCCTCGCCTACCCATACACGGTGGCGGCCCGTCGGCTGTGCCTGCACCGCAACACGGTAATGCGCCGCGTCTCACGAGCTGCTGAACTCCTGCGCATGGACTTCACGTCCATCAGTGACCGGATAGCCGTTGCGCTGGCCATGGAACTGGTCACGCAGCGAGAGGACTCCACTGCGCCACGGCTGACCGGCTTGGAACCGCCCTCTTTAGCGCGGCTGCTGACCACCCCCCATGTGCATGCTTGGGCGCAGACCCTGGTCAGACCGATACAGGCAGACCGACGTGACCTCCTGTCCACGGCGCTCGCCTGGCTCAACTTCGACACGCACGTCGAGCCGGCAGCTCGCGCGCTCGGTCTCTCCGAGGTTACGGTGCGTTCCCACCTTCGGGCGGTCGAGAACCATATGCAGCGTGATCTGTCCACCCTCGCGGGTGTACGCGATCTGCAGTTCTCACTGCATGTCGTCACGGGTCAGCCTGACCTGTGCTCAGGTCAACGGGGGTTGTCCGTGGTCGCCTGCTGATCGCCGCGACCTTCGGCGTTCAGCGCGGGACCCGCTCTTCTTCCCTCAGCCGACCGCCGACTGCCTCCCTGTCTCGAATCGGGTGACGCGTCCTAGACGGTCCTGTCTGGACGCACCCGCACAGGGTGCGCAGTCGGCCGTGGGCGTCCCGGAAGATACCTGCGCTGGCTTCGATGGTCTCCGGGGACGCCTCCAGCGCCTCCAGCGATCTCCACCCGGCGGAGATCGACCGCCCGGCCCATGGGTGATCCGCCTGTACCGGGCGTAACTGATCGTTTCAGAATGAGGTTCGGAGTCGTTGCAAGCAGATGATGCTGCAGGCGAGTTGGAGCAGGCCGAGGTGGAGGTCGGCGCGTATCTCGTAGCGGTTGCGGAGGCGTTTGAACTGGTGGAGCCAGGTGAAGGTCCGCTCCACGATCCAGCGCGCCTTGCCCAGACCGGAGCCGTGCGGGACACCTCGACGGGCGATCTTCGGTGTGATGCCGCGGGCCCGGAGGATGCGGCGGTACTTGCCGTGGTCGGCGAACAGTCGGCCCGGCCGGTGCCGCGGCCTACCGATCAGGCCGCGGATGCGGGGTATCGCGTCCAGCAGCGGTGTCAGTTGGGTGACGTCGTGCCGGTTTCCTCCGGTCAGGGTGATGGCGAGAGGTGTGCCGTGTCGGTCGACGATCAGGTGGTGCTTGCTGCCCGGCCGGGCGCGGTCGACCGGCGAAGGTCCGGTGTGAGCCCCCCTTTCAACGCCCTGATGTGCGGGCCGTCGATCGCGTAGTCGTCCATATCCAGCAGGCCGGCCTTGCGCAGTTCGGCCAGGAGGACTTCGTGCAAGCGGGGCCAGACGCCGGCCTCGGTCCAGTCCCGCAGCCGCCGCCAGGCCGTCACCCCGCTGCAGCCGGTCCGCTCGGCCGGCACGTCCCTTCAGCTCACGTTCTTGCGCAGCACATACACGATGCCTCGCAGGGCGGCCCGGTCGTCTGCGGGCAGGCGTCTGGGATACCGGTGGTGCCGCGGAGGTTGGGGTGGCAGCAGGGGAGCGATGCGGTCCCACAGGTCATCAGAAACAAGATCATCCGACACTCGCACCACTCTGCCGCCACCAGACCTGATCGCCAAGGCCTCGCGCCGAACTCATTCTGAAACGATCAGTAAGAGTCTGCCCATGATCTGAGCCGGAGCTCCGGGCAAGGTGGTTGGTTGATCGTCACCGTGACGCCGTTCAGCTCGCTTACTCATCCCAGCGGCAAACCAAATCAATGGAAGTGCAAACGCCTTAAACAGTGGTCAGCATCGGCACGCCCGTGAGGCAGATCACATCTGGGCTATCGCTTAGACCTCGCCGGACCAAAGAGGACACGAGGAAAAGAGCTCGTCAACTGGGGGTAAGCTCGCCCCGCCGTGCAGGCTCAGCAAAAGCTGTCTCCCATTCAACCAACTGCCCTTGGTGAACTGCGGTGTTGAGGTCGATGCCCGACGTTTGCTGAGTGGTAGCTGAGCCAGCCGCGCCCCTCGGGAAGTGTGCACCCCCGAAACGAGCATCACGATGAAGGTGCACTTCCGTGTCGATGTGAGGCCGACTGGTGCAATGTCGACAGGTGTCACTGGTCAGTTTGTGCACCGGCGAAATGGCACCGCTTCACGCATATGTCTAGCGTTGCCGATGCAAGCCCGGCCAACCACAGGACGAGTGAGGCTCAAGCCGAACCCGCCCGCGAGGGGAAGTCGGTCAGGTCAGCGGCGAGCTGGCCCGGTGCACGGTGGCGAAAACCACCGCATGCACCAGGAGGCGGGCACCGGGAGGTGGTTGGAGCCACCGTCCTGGCACCCGCTCTCGCCAGCGCAAAGCAGGCCCCTGCCAGGGCCTGTGCAAGAACGACTCTCAGCAGAGTCACCACCAGCAGATCTAAGGAACCCACTGGGGCCTTCCGTCTGCGTGTTGGAGCACGCCGACGGTGCTCAGGATAGACCAGTGCGCCACGCGAAAACAGCTTGACCACTGGATCTTGCTGAGACACGGCCCCCCTGAGCCAGACGGGGCGAACCCTATGACCTCCGAGTACACGACGGACCAGCCGACACCACGCACCACCGCGTCGGCTCACCGCCGATGCTCCCGGGCGGAGCTGACTCGTACGCAGGACCTCGGCGCAGCCGGGCTGAGCGGCTAGCACCCGATCACGCCCGACGGCGCGTCCGAGCCGGCCACGGATTACCAGATCCCCGGCCGGTCCCCGCCCGGGGAAGAAGGATCCACTTCCCCCGAGCGAAGTGGCGCGCGCGGCAGGAGCCAGGCGGCCTCCCAGCAGCTGCTCCTGCCGCGCCGCACGTACCCCGCCGCTTGGCGCCCGTACGCCGCCTCTTTTGCCGTGCGCTCACTATCCGCCCCGGCAGCTTCAACCCAGTCGCCGTGGCCCCGCGCATGCCCGATGTGGCCGTCGGCTCCTGGAGTCCCGCCGCGCCGGCACGTCTGACCGCCTCCGCCGCCCTCGCCCTCGTCGTGAGCGGAAGGCTCGCCGTCACCCCTGCTCCCGCCGCCCACGCCGCGACGAGCACTCCAAGCGCTACCAGCTGAGACGGGCCGCCGCCCTATACCGATCCTAAGGAAACATCGCATGCCTACTCTCAAGCGCATCGCCGTCACCTTGCTCGCCGCCAGCGCCGTCGTTGGCACCACGCTGGCTACCGCCACCACGGCAACCGCCGCGGACTACCGCTGCAGGACCAGCAGCGCCTCCGTCGACAACCCGGCCTATTCCGGACCGTGGTCCGACGACATCAACTTTGATGTGACGCTGTGTGCCAAGCGCTCCGGCGGCTACATCTACGCCTACGCCAAGGTCGCCTTCGAAGGCCCGGTCATGAACGTCAACGAGACCGGCATCTTCGATGCGGCCCGCTTCCACCTGCAGATCAAGAAGTCTGTCTCCGGTCCCGACCCGGTCGTCAGGTGGGCGAACTACTCCGGCCTCGAGTACAAGCTCGAGCACGGCAACCTCGCCGGCAACGGCAGCTACACGACCGGGACGATCTCGTACAGGGCCGGCTCGGGCCTGTACCTGGCTGACGGCTTGATTCAGCTGGACTGGAACAACGACGGCCAGGGCTAACGCAACACGTACTTCAGCGCCTCCCCGACGGTGTAGCCGGCCAACCTACAGGCCGGACCGACCAAGAAGACCCGCGGATGCGTACGTAGCACTGGCCTCTACCAGCTGGCCGACTTGCCAACCAGTTTCCGGCGCTTTACGCGGTCCGTGATTCCGCTTCCTGTCCTGTAGACGAAATCCACCGCGTGGCTAGAGGGACGCATGCAATCGGAAGAGCATTCCGGCCGCCTACGAAACCACTGGCCAAAGATGCCGATCGCCAGCTCAACGCGGCTGCACGAAGGGAATCCCGTGCCCCAGGACTCCGGCCCCAGAACTCTCCACACGTGAAGTTCCGCTCAGAAACGGAAGGAGCCTGCGCCCATGCTCGCAGGATTCGAAGTCGCTCGTGCCGACCAGGCGCCACTGCAGCAGGTGACCGAAGGCATCACGGTCGCGATGCTGCAGGAGGGCGCCGCCGACGAACTGTCGGCGATGATCATCGAGTTCGCCCCCGGCGCCACCTTCGGCGAGGAGACCCACAAGAAGCAGGAGATCCTTTTCGTTCTCGAAGGCGAGTTCGGCGACGGCGAGCGCGTCCACCGGGCGGGAACCCTGATCACCGCGCAGGAGGGCAGCGTGCACTGGCCGCAGTCCAAGACCGGCTGCCGTCTGCTCGTCCTGTACCCCAACGGACCGGGTGAATGACCCGCTTCGAGGCCTCCCCAAGCTGGACCGTCGCCTCAGTCACCCCGAGGTCATCCGGCCGGGGCTGACCGGACGACGGCAGGAACTGCAAGTTCCCGACCCCTTCATCGGCTCCCCGCCCATGTAGCCGCACAGAACGGCCCGGCCGAGCGCGACTGCTCCCGCCGGTCCGGCATCAGGCGCAGCTCGGCCCTCGCTCTATCCCCCTGGGGCGACACCCCGTGCCCTTTCGGCACCGGCAGGGGCCCGGCTGCTGGTGGGGGCGTCGTCCGCCCACGGCGACGCCCCCACCCACTCCACCCTCCCGTCCGGCGCCCGAACCAGCTGACGCCGGCCGCCCCATCAGGAACGTCTCGCCCCTGCCTTCCCCGGAGCGTCTGTGTCAGCCACCACCTTGCCCATCACGACCACCAAGCAACCCGAACCATCTGGACCGCGGCACTGGCCACGGGCGATCTGGGCGCTGCTCGTCATCACCTTGGTCGCGCGCGGCTTCGGCTTCGCCTACCCCTTCCTCAGCTACCACCTCAAGGACCTCGGTTACAGCACCCAGGCCGTCGGCCAGGCCCTTGCGGTCTTCGGCATCGGCTGGCTCGTCGGACAGCTGCTTACCGGCTGGGCCGCCGACCGGCTCGGCCGGCGCCGCACCCTGGTGGCGGCCATGCTCACCGCCGCCGTCTGCCTGCCTGTGATGGCCCAGGCGCACGCGTTCGCCGCAGTGTGCACCGGAGCCCTGATCGCGGGCATCGTGTATGACTCGCCGAGGCCGGTTGTCTCCGTCGCCATCGCGGACCTCATCACCGACGACGGGCAGCGCACCGCGGTCAACGGTTGGCGCCACGGGGCGGTGAACATCGGCGCGGCGATCACAGGCGCAGCCGGTGGCCTCCTGGCCGAGCAGCTCGGTTTCCCGGCACTGTTCTGGTTCAACGCAGCCGCATGCGCGGCCTGCGCACTGCTCGCCCGCCACTACCTCGACGACGACAGCCCAGCCGCTTCTTTCCCGAGGACCTCCGTCGATCGGCCCCGGCTGCAGCTGGCCGTCCGTGACGCACGCCTGTGGTTGTTGTGGCTGGCCAGCGTGGCTGCTCTGACCTGCGCCGCCAGCATGTTCACCGCGCTGCCGATGCTGATGGAGGACGACGGGCTCGCCGCCGACGCCTACGGATGGACACAGGTCGCCAATGCCGCTGCTGTCGTCGTGTTCACCCCACTGCTCAACCCGTGGCTGCGCCGCCGCTGCAACGGACCCCAGCCGAGTAGCGGCCTGCTCGCCGTCAGCTCCCTCCTACTGGGCGTCGGCATGGGCGGCGCAGGGCTTGCTGACACCACCGTGGGCTACAGCATCGCCGTGGCGGCCGCTATCCCTGGCGAGATCGTCTTCTTCATCGCCGCCAACGACATCGTCACCAAGATTTCACCGCCCGAGGCCCGTGGCCTGTACGCCGGGATCTGGGGCTCGACGCTCGCCGTCGCCGTGATCACCGCCCCCGTCCTCTCAGCGGCCTCCCTCACCTCGGGCGGCGACAGCCTCGCTGCCCTGACCACCCTCGCCGCCGGAGCGCTCGGAGCCGCGATCGGCCTGCCGCTCATCGGCCTCACCCGCCGGCCGGCCCTCGGCACACCCCGCATCCCCGCGCCCGCCGCGTCCTGATCTGCCCGGAGAACCCTCATGAGCCTGACCGCCCTGCGCCCCAACGCCCGCACCGTGAAGAGCTCCTGGCACTCCTCGGTAGCTGCCCTTCCCGCCGTGTACCGCGCCGCCACCCCCTTCCACAGCCGAGAATGGGCCGCCGCCTGGCAGACGGTGCGCACCGAACTCGTCCGCGGCCGCCACCACCTCTTCCTCCAGGACGGCACGCGCCAGCACCGCATGTCCTTCTACCAGGTCAACGACAGCCCGCTGTGGCGCGCCATGGAGGGTGACGCTGGCGTCACCCGCCCCACCTTCGAGGCCGACGTCCTGTACGGACCCTCGATCTACGGCCAATACGGGGGACTGCCCGGCGCATCCGTGCCTGTGCTCGCCGAAACCGTCGACCGAAGCCGCCGCCTCGCCCAGGAACTGGGGACCGAGGCCCTGGTCATCGCGAACCTCCCGCCCGCCGAGCGCAGCCTGTGGCGCGAGGCCCGAACCCCCGACGCCGAGGTCGTCCTGTCCTGGGCCCACCGCGCCCGCGTCGGTTCCTCGGTCGAGGAGTTCATCGCGAACTTCCCCTCGAGCGATGCCGGCCGAGAATTCCGCCGACAGCACCGCCAGGGCACCGACGCGGGCCTCACCCTCAAGGTCGCCCGTGGCACCGAACTCCTGCCGCATCTGGCGCAGTTCACAAGCCAGGCCCGCGCCACGAGCGAACGCCACGGGCTGGCCCTGTACGGCACCGACATGCTTACCCCCCTCACCTGGGTCCCCGGCGCCGTGGGGCTGCTCGCCGAGCACGCCGACGGCACCCTCGCGGGCGGTCTCTTCTGCTTCCGCTATGGCTCGGCGCTCTACCTGTGGACCCCCGCCATCGACCAGACCCGCGAGAGCGACCTGCACACCTACGGCTGGCTGATGTACGAGAGCGTCCAGTACGCCATCGCCACCGGAGCGAGCGTCCTCGACGCCGGCCGCGGCAACTACGCCTACAAGGCCCGCCTCGGGATGCTCCCGGTCGCCCTGACCTCCGCGGTCTACCTCACACGGCCCAACCCCCACCTCATCAGCCGCCTCGGCGCGCTGCACACCGGCCTCAACCAGCGTGTGCTCCGCGCCTGGAACAAGGCCTGACCACCCCGTCGCCTGCCGGCCACCGCGTCCGGCCACCTGCCCCCGTCTCCACCCAACACGTCAGGACAACCCCGTGCCCGTCACACCACACTCCTCACGATCACCACTGCTCGTCGTACTGGGCGCCGGCACCCGCACTTTCCACGGCTACGACCTCAAGCACATCGCCTCCCACCACCCCGTCGCGCTGATCGACGACGATCCGCCTGCCTGGGCCGAGGAGCACGTCGACCTCTCCATCACCGCCGACCTGTCCAACAGAGAAGCCGTCACCGAAGCCGTAGCAGACCTCGATGTCGACCGCGGCATTGCCGGAGTGCTCACCTATATGGAGAAGCACGTCGTGCTCGCGGCGCGCCTCGCCCAGTACTTCGCACTTCCCGGCAACACGTCGGCCGCTGCGGAGGCATGCCGGGACAAGTACCTCACCCGCTCCCTGCTTGCGGCCGCCCACGTTCCTTCCGCCCGCTCCTACGTCGTGGCCGATGCTGAGACCGCCGTCGAGTACGCGGTGCTACTCGGCGGGCCGGTCGTGCTCAAGCCGCGCTCCATGGGAGGCAGCGCTGGCGTCCACCGCGCCGATACCCCCGATCAGGTCCGCGATGCCTTCCACCTCGCCAGGTCAGCCAGTCTGTTCGGCGTGGAGCACGCCGAAACCTCCGGCGTGCTCATTGAGGAGTACCTGGACGGTCCCGAGATCAGCGTCGAGTGCATCGCCCTGGACCACGGCAACGTGCACATCGCGGCGATCACCCGGAAGTACCTCGGCGACGAGCCCGCCTTCCTCGAGACCGGCCACCTCGTCGACGCCACTGATCCGCTTCTGGCCGACCCCCGGATCCGGGAAGTCGCCCTGGACGCCCTCACCACCGTCGGTATCTCCAACGGCGTGCTGCACGTCGAAATGCGTCTGACCCGGCAGGGGCCGCGCATCGTCGAGATCAACGCCCGCCTCGGCGGCGATCTCATCCCGCACCTGGTCCATCTGGCCACCGGCCTCAACCTGCCGCAGATCGCCGCCGACCTCGCCGTCGGCGCCGACCTCGAACTGCTCCCCAGCCAGAGCCAAAGCGCCGCCGTCCGCTTCCTCTACCCGACCGTCACCGGCCACGTCACGGCCGTGCGCACCGGAATCTTCGCCTCCTGGCTCGACCGCTTCGAGTGGACCGCCGCACCCGGCAGCTACGTCACTGCCCCGCCCCGCGCCACGGTGCGCGACCGGATCGCCCTCGCCGTTGTCACCGGCCCCGATCCCGACACCTGCCTTCGCCGACTTCAGAGGGCCGAAGACCGAAGTGGCGCCCACATCCAGGCCGACACCGCCTGCGTCGCCTGACCCGTCCGCCCCGACCCATCTCAGGAGCCCCGCATCATGGCTCTCGCCGCCCCTCTTCCCGCGGCGGCCCCGCCCGCACTCAGAAGCGGCACGGCCGCCATCATCGCCCCGGCCGGCCCCGGTGACCGGTACCTGCCCGTGCTGGCCCGGCACGGCTGGGCCTCCGTCGCCGTCACCATGCCCGCTGCCACTTCGCCGGGCGACGGCTACCTCCGACACATCACGCACCGCGGCAGCCTGCGCCGCACCGCGGCACAACTGCAGCAGCTCGGCGTCCAGGCCGTCACCGCCGGATCAGCCGCCGGCACCGAACTCGCCGACCGCCTCGCCGACCGCCTCCACCTGCCCGGCAACACTCCCGATACCGCAGACATCCGACGCGACATCGCCTTCACTAGCGCCGCACTGCTCGACGCCGGCATCACCGCCCCACGCAGCATCCGCACCTCACGCCTGTCCGACGCCCTCACCTGGGCCGCCTTCACCCAGATCAGCGACCTCGTCGTCCAGCACCCCGACCCCTCACACCCGCACCCCGCCTACCTCTGCCGTACCGCCGACGACATCCGCCGCGCCTGGGCCCGCCTCCAGACCACCGCCGACCAGCCCCTCGTGCTCCGTGAAGGCCTCGCTGGCACGCAGTACCGCATCCACACCCTGACCGGCCCCGGGCCCGACGGCACTCCCGACCACACCATCACCGCTATCTGGTCCGAGATCCGCACCGCCGACCAACTGGTCTGCCGATCCGATCTGCTGAGCCGCCACGGGCTGCTGGCACGCGCCCTCGCCCTGTACACGATGAAGGCCCTCACCGCCCTCGGCGTGCGCTACGGCTCCGCCCACGCCACGGTCACCTTCATCCCCGACCGCGGACCGGCCCTGCTGTCCCTGCGCACCGACCCCTATGACGACTTCGCCTCCGACGTACTGCGCCGAGCCATCGACTACGACCCCATCCGCGACACTGTCCTGCTGCTGGCCACCGGCCGACGCCACAAAACCCTTCAGCCCCCGCGCACCCATGTCACCAAGGTCGCCCTGCTGCCCCGGCACGACGGCCTTCTGGACGAAGCACTGCTGCGCACCATCGCCACCCTGCCGACCGTGGCCGCCACCACCGAGCTCACCGCCACCACACCCGTACACGCGGGCCGGATCGCCGGATGGCTCCTCCTCGTGGCTGACGACAGCCGCGCCATCAACCAAGACCACCAAGTGATCCGCGCCGCCGAAAACCTCGGCCTGTACGGGAGCCCCGCATGACACCGCCATCCTTTCTCCCCGCACCGACCGCCCCCGGCACGCCGGTACAGTCCGCCTCCCAGGGCCTGGGCCTACCCTTCCCCCTGGTGGTCCTCGACCCCATGCCGCTGTGGTCCGACGCGGCCGAGGAACAGATGCCCCCCGAGCGCACCGGCGACGGCATACTCGCCGTGCGCTGGTGCGGCGCTGGACTGGGCCTCGACGAGCAGGCACAGGCCGCCCTCTACGCCGCCGCCGCCCGAGCCCCGCACCCCCCGGTGTCCGCCGACGACCTCGCCCAGTTCCACGCCACGCTCGGCGACGACCTGCGCATGGCGGCCCTGCCGGCCAGCGCCATCCACGGCCCCTGGGCCCAACCGGCCGTCCACCGCTCGGCGGGTAGCCGGTGGCGAACACCCTGACTGCAGCCGCCACCGCAGCGGCAGCCACGACCGTGTCCTGGTCGTCCTTCGGCTGGCTGATCAGTGCCTTCGGCATCGGAACCGCAGCCGGAGCCGCCCTCGCCGGAGCGGCCGACGGTTCCTGGCTCGTCCCAGCCGCCGCCGCGGCCACCGCCCTGCTGCTCGCCGCCACCTTGCGTCCACACCTCACCCCGGCCGCCGCACCGAGGACACCGGCGCCATGACCCATCCCCCGCCACCCCGAGGTCCTCCGGCCAACGCCCGTACCACCCACCACCCATCCGTAACCCAAGACGAAGGCAGCTCATCAGATGATGAAGAACAAGATCCGCAGCGCCGTCGCGGCAGCGGCGATAACCATCGCCGCACTGGGCGGAGCTGCGGCCACCGCCCCGGAAGCGGCGGCGGCCTCGTGCAACTCCTGGACGCAGAACGGCAAGACGACTGCCGCCGTGAAGCTCCGGTCGAACCACTCCACCAGCTCGACGGCCCTCGGGGTCCTCGGCAAGGGCACCCGCGTCACCTCCAAGTGCCTCTGGTGGGACGGCAAGTCCCGGTACCAGTGGTACCAGGTCAAGGTCACCAGCGGCCCCAACGCCGGCCGGACCGGCTGGATGTACGGCGCCTACTTCTGGGGCTTCGCGTAACCGCCAGCGCTCTCCGCGCGAACAACCACCGCGTCTCAAGCGACGCACCCGCCGCAAGGCGCTGATCGCGTGGCCGGGCAGACCCCCCGCCCGGCCACGCGGCCCCAGCCGCTTCACGCCACGCACCACCCGCCGTACGTCGCCACAGCAACGGACACCACCATGACCCTCACGCCAGGCCCCGCCGCGTTCGACCGGGCCTTCCGCACCGCTCGCGCCGCGCGGCGAGCCGCATTGGCGGCGTACTACCCCGTCGGCTTCCCCACCGTCGAGCAGAGCCTCGTCAACCTCCAAGCCTTGGCACAGCACGCCGACGTCGTCGAAGTGGGCCTGCCGTTCAGCGATCCGGTCCTCGACGGGCCGACCATCCAGCAGGCAACCCGCCAGGCCCTGGACGCCGGATTCCGTATGAAGGACCTCTTCACCGCCGTACGCGCCATCCGGACAGCCTCCAGGGCAGCCGTGCTCGTGATGACGTACTGGCAGCCCGTCGCCGACCAGGTCGACCGGTTCGCCGCCGACCTAGCCGAAGCCGGCGCAGCCGGCGCGCTCATCCCGGACCTCCCTCTCGAAGAAGCCGGCACCTGGCTCGCCGCCGCCCGCCGCCACGGTCTGCACGCAGTTCCCCTTGCCCCGCCCACCGCCAGCGACGAACACCTCGCCCGGATCTGCGCCGCAGCAAGCGGCATGATCTACGCCCCGGCCACCTCCGGAGTCACCGGCCACACCGGCCCCCTCGCCCCAGACCTTCCCGCCTTCGTCGACCGGCTGTGCGCATACACGCGGCTCCCGATCAGCGTCGGCATCGGCATCTCCAATGCCGACTAGGCACACCAGGCCGCTGAGTACGCCGATGGCGTCGTCGTCGGGTCGGCCCTGCTCCGCCACATCCAGGCCACCCCGGGACCCGACGGCGTCCACGCCGCCCTCACCCTCGCCCGAGACCTGGCCCTCGGCGTGCGCCGCCTGCCCCGTGCTGCCTAGACCGACGTCCGTCTGAACAGCCCGCCCCGGAACGCCAGTGGGCGTGCCGCCGGCCCCCTACAGCGGCGCACCGCCCGCTTTCATGGCTCGATCAAGGAGATCAGTCAAATGTCAGTAACTCTCCGCAAGGCGGCCCTCACGGCAACCTCACTGGCCATGCTGGCCGGCGCGCTCGTCGTCGGAACCACCACGCAGGCCGCCGCTACCCCGCGGATCAACGCCTGTGGATCCAGCTACACGTTCCTGAAGTCGTGGCCGATCAAAGCCATGTACTGGACGTACGACGCCGGCAAGACCAAGGGCTACATCGACATCTACTACTCCCGCTCCACCGGCAAGAACTGCGCCATCGCCAGGCCGGTCGATGGGGTCTACCTGCCTCGCGGGATCAAGGTCAAGATCGGCAAGAGCGGGTCCGGCTGGGCCGCACTCGACGGATACCAGGCCAACTTCACCAAGTACGCGGGACCTGTCTACGTCTCCGCCCCCAACGCGTGCATCGACTTCGAGGGCGGCTTCTCCTACAACGCCACCTGGGACCCCTCGGAGGCGTGGAGCAGCTACTCCGGAAAGCACTGCGGCTGACCAACTTGAACGTCTCTGGCACGGAAGAAGGGCAGGCGGGCAGGCTCCCTCACCCGCGGCCAGCTCTACTCAGCAGCGCCCGCCGTGCCGGAGACAAGCCGGTTTCCGGGCTTTGCCTTCAGCTGCAGCTGGCACGGAGCTCGGAGCCGTGCGGACCCGGTGACGGCTCGGCCTGCTGACCCAAGGGAGACGTCATGACGATACCCAATGCCGAGGTGCTGAGACCCGCACCACCCGTGGAAGGAACCCCGGCCATGGCCCACATCCTGCCGACGCACCGACGATCCCAGCGCATCACCCTGCTGCTCGCCGCAACAGCGGCGGCACTGAGCGCCTGCAGCCCCAGCGACACCAGCGCCCACGACGGTCCGACCGGCACATCAGCCACCACGGCGGCGCCCCGGGGCGCAGTGACCCGCGCTGAGGCCGACCGGATCCTCGACCGCTACCAGGAGATCAACAACAAGGCGAACAAGGCCCGCGACGCGGGCCTCCTCGCCACGGTGGAGGCCGGCCAGCTCTACGCCCGCAGCAAGGCCGACTACGAGCAGTTCGACACCCTGAGCGCGCAGGAGAAGAAGGACGCCGCCACCCCCTTCTTCTTCACCAGGCGCACCTTCTACATCCCGCCCGCCGACAACTGGTTCGCGGCCGCGGCCTCCACCAACGGCACGAATCACACCTTCATGATCTTCGAGAAGTCCGCCGACACCGGCGGCACCTGGAAGAAGGTCGTCTCCCTGTTCCCGCAGCAACCGCTTCCGGATCCGCAGATCAAGGATGACCTGGCCGTCCCCGCCGACGAGGGCACCCCGGTCGGCAACCTCGCACCCAGCGGCGTCACCGACGCCATCGAAGACCTCTTCACCACCGGCGGCACCAAGGACGGCAGCAAACTCTCCCACGCCAACGCCAACGCCAGCGCCAAGGCCATCCTCAAGACATACAAAGAACGCCGCGACCACCTCGGGGCCAAGGCCACGGTGAACTTCTTCCCGATCGCGCCGACCCACAACAAGACGTACACCCTGACCACCTCCTCCGGGGTCCTGGTGATCACCGCTCTCGCTCACAAGGAGGAGTCCCTCGTCACGAACGCCGGCCTGCAGATCTCCCCCAGCGAGAAGGAGGCGGTCTACAACAAGACGCCGCGTTCCCTGGTGGTGGACAGCTTCCAAGGAGAAGCCGTCGTCCACCTGCCCCGTCAGGGCAAGCCGGAGATCCTCGACTACCGCTACGCCCTGGTCGACTCCCGCTGACGGCCCAAGCCCCCGTCAGCCCGCTACCGCGACCGAGGAAACCGAGGAAGCCACCATGCACCTGGGCCCGCCACCCACCACCGACATCCACGAGACGCTCATCGTCCTGCCCCGCGGCGGCATCCATGCCCAAGGGCTCCTCCACGACGGTCCGCCCGACCAGCTCGAGGCCCTCATCGAACGCGTGCGCGGTCCGTTGTGCGCCGCCGCCGCACAGCACAACCGACCGATCCGGCTGTCCATCGGGCACCCCAACGGGCACGTCGAGCGCCAGCAGATCACCGAGGACGGCACGATCCATGCCGACCAGAACCCGCCCACCGGCGCCAAGGCCGTCGACCCGCTCTGGAACCAGGGCATCCCCGAGGAAACCGGTCTGCTGGCCACCGCCCGGGCAGCCCAGCGCGCCGGACAGTGGCGCGCCGCGCAGCAGGCCGCCCGCCGCGCCACCCAGCACCTCATCACCCAGCACGGCCGCGATCACCCGTACGTGGCGATGGGCACCGAACTACAGGCGTACTTTGCGGCGATGGCCAACGACCGCGCCGTCGCGGCCTCTCTCTACACCGAGGCCGCGGTCGCGACCCACCGGCTTGGCGGGCCTCAAGAGCAGAGCCGCCGCTGCCTGATCCACGCCGTCGCCGCCTGGCTCCACTCTGACCGCGACACCAGCCCCGGCGGGGCCGGCTTCGCGGCCGCCCACGCGTTGATCCGCATCACCCCCTACGACCACGCCACCCTCGCGGGCCTGCTGCAACGACTGACCAGGGACCGCACATGACGACGCTCTCCCCGACGCGCCCCGCAGTCCAGCCGCGGTACCGCAACCTCACCGGCCGCAGCCGCGCCCACGAGGCACGGCCTGCTCGCCAGGCCCCGCGTACACCGCCCGAGGTCTTGAAGCCGCGCTTCTCACACGCCGCCGCGGCACCGCCCCGGCTCGTGCTGCAAGCCCCCCGTCCCAGCTCCGCTCCGTTCACCGAGCCCGTCACAGCTCCCGGGACCGCTGTCACCGCCACGGCGAGACCGACGGGCAGCGACTGGCTCAGCAACCCCTTCCGCCCATCGGCCACCCGACACAGGTGGACCGGCTCTGTCCCTTCAGAACCGGCCCCATTCCAGGAGACCGTCCTATGAGCACCCCGGCCGCACAGCCGAACCCCCACGCCTCCGCGTACACGCCCCCGCCGTGGACGATGCCCGCCCCCGACGCAGCGCAGGCTTCCGCGTCATCCCCCCACCCCGGCTGGCACAGCGGTGTGCTGGCCTGCCGCATCTGCGGCGCCCAGCCGGCCGCCGCCGTCACGGTGCGCGCGCACCAGGGACTGCTGCTGATGATGCGCTTCCACAAGATCGAGGGGCCCTTCTGTCGGTCGTGCGGCACGGCGCTGGTCCGCGAGCTGACGACCAAGACCCTGTGGTAGGGCTGGTGGTCTCCGTTCTCGCTGGTGTTCTTCAGCTCGTTCACCCTGGTCTGGAACCTCCTGGCCAGCCGCAAGCTCGCCGCCCTGCCGACGCCCGGTCCGCCGGCCCACGACGCCTCCCGCATCCAGGAGGGAAAGCCCGTCCACCAGCGGCCGATGGCGTACGTCGCGGTCCTGCCCCTGATCTGGGCGGTGTGGTTCGTCACCGGAATGATCACCCACGCATGAAGGGCGGGGCCCGCCGGACGTCCAGGCGCACCCGGTCTCTGCCGAAGGGCATCGTGCGCAGGCCGGGTGCGCCCCGGCCTGCCGCCGCGAAAGCAGGCACAGGGGACAGCGGGCGGACGTTCAGACGAGCGCGCCTCATCCGGCGGGGAGCACGGACGCATGCGCCGGCGGAGGCGTACGAGAGAAGGATCAGGGCCGTGACGAAGGCAGTGTCACCGGGCAAAGCGGCTGAACCGGTCGCCGACCCGCAACTGCCCGAGTCAGCCCGCAAGCTGCTGCGCGAGGCGGAGAAGCATCCGCACCGCTACAGCGGCTGCCGGAGAAGCCCGTGGCGGGCTGCGGCGCCCGAGGCCGTACGTGGGAGTGTCGTCGCGGCGGGTGTCACCCTGCTGTGGCGGGCCACCGGCGCGGACCAGACGCAGAAGCCTCCGGACGACCTGCCGGCGGCCAGCCTCTCCGACGCCCTGCACGAGACGGCGGGGAACATGCTCGAGGCGCTGCACAGCGGCATCGAACTGCTCTGGCCGCTCGCGGTCACCGGGCTCGCGGTCCTCATCGCCTTCAGGGTGATGGAGACGGTCACCTACAACGCGGCGCTGCGGGTGCCCTGCCGCGCGCCATCGAGGCGTCCTGACGGGCAGCGCTGCACGGTCACCGTGGACAGCGTGAACCGGGAGAAGGCGGGGCCGCCGCGCGGCGCCCATAGCGCCGGCAGGCCGGACTCAAGGCGAGGGATCGAAGCCCTCGGCCTCGTCGACGAGAGCCTGCCCGGGGGCAAGGCCCTCGTAGGCGAGCTGAACGGCGTCACGGTGACGGTCGACCAGGTACTCGCATGACCACCAGTCGCCGGTGCGCCCGCTGAGCAGGGCGTCGATCGCTTCCTGGTCTCCGTCGCCGACCGTGTGGGATTCCTCGATCTCCAGGGTTTCGGCGTCCCACCGGCCGATCAGGACTACGGACACGACAGATTCCTTCCTTCGGTGGGCCGGGCGACTGCGCTGCCGCCCGGCGCCAGGGATGTGCGGAGCGGTCAGAGGTCGACGGATCGGAGATAGGCGTCGATCCGTGCCGCTCGGACGGCATCGAAGTCGGCTTCGCTGTCGGCCGGGACATCGGCGAGCCAGCCACTGACGTCATCGACGCCTTCGCCGTCGTAGCACTCGGCCACGACCTCGGCGAACGAGGCGTCGGGGTGGTCCAGAAGCGTCAGGATCGCGTTCACCGTCAGGTTGTCGATGTCGTCCGCGCACTCGCGGATCGTTTCGGCGGCGGCGTCGACTCCGGCGTTCACGGCGGCCGAGACCTGCTCCCGGCTGTAGCGCATGCCTTCGTACAGGTCCGACGTGTCCTCGACCTCGTCGCCCCGGCAGGCGGCGGCCTGCGCGGCCGTGATCTCCAGGTGTCGGGCGCATACGTCTGCCCACGGCGCCTCGGTGTTGTCGAGGTAGGTCAGGGCGGCTGCTGTGGCCCAGGTGAAGCGTTCGGAGGAGAGGGAACGGCCGGACTCCTCGGCGGCCATTTTCGTCCCGGCGTCGATTGCTGCCACGACGTCGGGATGGGCGAGCGTGCTCGTGACGACTGCGGTGGTCACTTCGGGGTTCCTCGAGGGTGTTGCGGTGCTGCTTGGTGGACGAGGGGCCGGGCGGTGACGGACCGGCCCCGCTGGCGCGCGAGGGCGTGGCTCAGGTGATCGTGGGCAGAGCGGAAAGTACGAGGTCGACGCCGGCGCCGATGACTCCGGCCGTGACCGGTGTCCTCGGTCCGACCGGCCCGTTCACGTCACGGGGCATCACCCAGCCCTGGAGCGGCCCGCCGTCCGCGTCCGCGAACCGGGCGAGACCGTCTGCATCGGCTTCGACGGCATGCGGGTAGGCGGCGACGATGCGCCGGGCGACGCCGCCGCAGCCGCGCTGCACAGTGGCGCGGACACGGCCCGGCCCGGGATGTGGCGGGAGGAACGGGGCAAGGAACCGTTCCAGGGATTCGAGTCCTCCTGCGAAGCTCACCGCCCCCGTGACGCACGCGCCGTGGAGGGTGAAACTCACGGACGCGTCATCGAACCGCCAGGCCAGCCCTGTGGTGTTGTCGGCGCGGTCGAACTGCTCTGTCGGCGTGCCGAGTTCACGGAGTCGAGTATCGACTTCGGCGAGGTACGCGAGACGGTGCGGCTGCTTCGCCGTGGGTGAATCGACGCCACCGTCGATGCGGGGGAGAAGGGAACGCAGTGCCGCGCTCGCCACCACGGCGGGGGCGGTGCCCGCGACGGTGAGCGACACGTCGGCCGTGTGAGGTGTCCCCGTGGTCAGTGTGGTGTGGCCGTTGTCGGTCGCCAGGAGGAAGTGGCGGGGGCCGTCGCTCAGGCGGGCGGCCGGACGGGCAGCGGCCGAGACCGGGCTGACGGTCCAGTCGGCGTTGTGGCGTCGGGGGAGCAGTGCGGCGACCTCGGCGGCGAGTGACATGACTTCCGCCGCATCGGGTGTGTCCATGGTTCTTCCTTGTTACGAGTCGGAGGCCGTCGTGCGGGGGAGCTCCAGGCGGACGGTACTGCCGCCCTGGTCTGCCCCGTCGACCGGCCGTGCTGCTCGATCTCTGAGGCTGCTGCCCAGAGGTCATCGGCGGTGACCACGAGATGGTCATGGGTGCGCTCGCGAGATGTTCCTGATGCTCGGTGCGGGCCGCCTGCCGGCCGGGCGCTGGCGCTGACCTTCGGCATGTGAGGGGCATGAGGTGTCTCACGCAAGCAGCAAGACGATAGTACCGCAGTAAATCCAATTAAGCAAGATGGCGGGGCTGTGTTGTCCCGTGCCCGGGGGCGCGGCAGCCCCGCCCGGCGTCAGGCGGGCAGGGAGGCGAAGGCGGCTTCGGCCTCCCGGGCGGCGGCGAGACGCGCCTCTGCGGCCGCCTCATGCTGGCGCAGTTCGACGACGGCCTGAGCGGGAGCCTGGCGCAGCTGGTCCACCCGGTTCTTTCCGGCGACCAGGCGCAGCACGTCCACGTCGCTGCGGTCGCGGTACGCGACTGCGAGAGCCCGGACCACACTGCCGATCCACGCGGCCGTGTGGGCGGGCACCGGACGGTCGGGGTGGTCGGCCCGCCGGACACCCGGAATCGACTCGGGCAGTGCCAGCGTGAATGACCCGGCATCGGTGCAGTTCCACGAGCCGCGCAGCCGGATTCCGTTGACCACCGGCTCGCCCTCCCGGCCCGCTCCGTCGGGGAGCAGACCGGCACCGAGCTGGACGCTCACGCCGCCAGGGAGGGCATCGCGGCTGAGGCGCACCGGGCCGACCGTGAAGTCCCCGCGCACCCGGGCGCCCCCCGTCACGCTGTACGTGATCGTCCCGTCGTCAGGGTTGAGCCGGGGGCGGGCAGTGAGGATGCCGGTGGTGCCGCTGCTGGGGTCCAGGTAGTCGACGTGGAGGAGCGGCGGCAGAACCGGGAGTGCCGGAGTGTCGGCCTGAGCGACCGCCTCCAACTCCTGGAGGAAGGACCAATGGCGCCTGATCTGGGCGCGAATGCTGTCCAGTTCCCGCTCCACGGCCTCCCGCGCCGCCTGGCTGGGGGTGTCGGGCTGCTGTTGGGCATGGCGCGCGGCGGCCCGGACGAGCCCGATCCTGTTGGGTCGGGTGGCCCAGTGCGCGACCACGGCGCGGACAACTTCGGCCAGCGACCGCCCCGTGCTGCGCGGCACGGATCGCAGTGTCCCGTCCGACCTGACCCACTCGCCACGCGCGTCCAGGCGGGACGCATCCGGCAGCGCGTCGACCGCGAGCGGCCCGCACTCGCCGCGCACGCGGGTCCGGCGGATGCGAGGTTCGTCCACCCGCTCGCGCTGCGGCGTCTCGGGGTGGTCGCCGTAGATGACCCGGACGAGACAGGTGTCGCCTCCGGGGGCCGTCTCGGGCACGACGATGAATGTGCCACGGATGTCGTCGCCAGTGACCTGGTAGCGGGCGTGCCCAGTGAACCGGTCGAACGTCCCGACGGCGGGCACGGTGACGTCCTGACGGAGAACGAGCCGCAGCTCGGTAGGTGAGTGGAAGGACAAGAGGTTCTCCTGGATCAGCGGTTTCCTCGGGCGGTGTAGGGCCGTGGCCGGCGTGGTGCGTCATCCGCCCGGAGCGATCTCAAGTTTACAGCAATAAAACCAATTAAGCAATATCGGAGTGAGGTTCTCGCCCATCCCGTATAGTCGAGGGCACCGACGCGGGGTGGAGCAGCTCGGTAGCTCGCTGGGCTCATAACCCAGAGGTCGCAGGTTCAAATCCTGTCCCCGCTACTTCTCGCTCAGGCCCCGGCGCGTCCGCCGGGGCCTGAGTCATGCGGTGGCACAGAAAAACCCGGACGTCCATGTCACACGGGCACCCCATTTCACGCCTCTATAAGCACGTAGATACCCGACCCGGGCTCCCCGAGGCCACGGAGGCGACATGCCCGCTGCTTCATCACCCACAACCTGCTCGGCTTCACCGGCCGGCCTCCCCGAGACGTCCCTCGCCGCCAGGCGGCCGAGACTCTCGTCCCGGTGTGCCCGCCGCAGCTACGCGGAGCACCACGTGCACACCACCGGCCCGCTGAACCAAGCAGTCATCAGCCATGGCGTCCGGCAGCAGTGAACACCACATTCCAGCAAGGGATCTGATCTGGAACACCATGACCACTCTCTCCACGCTCCCCTCTCCCACCGCCACCCCCTTGCCGGTCCACCGGAACCCCGAGCTCCTTCGCCCGGGTTCCGCGTACCGCCTGAGGCAGATCGCACATCGCCTTCTTGAGGAGGCCCAGACACTCGACGCCAACAGTCCGATCTCCGCCCTCGCCCGCTGGCGAGCGGCCGCCCTGGTTGTCATCCAGTCCCTCTGCCGGCCCGAGGACCCCGCATGGCAGATCCTTCGCCCCGGGGCGCCGTGGATCATGCCGAGCGCCGCCGACAGCGACGCACGGGAGGACGTGTTCGCCGAGGGGTGGGCGATCACGTCCGGAGTGTTGGAAGGCCTGCTCCACACACTGCCGCTGCCAGAACAGGACCGCCCGGAGCCAGCAGAACCCCCCGTCCCTGCCGAGCGGGAACAGGCGATCGACTGGGCCACGGCGACCTTCCCCCAGCCGTCGGCCGGCATCTACCTGGTGTTGCTGGGGAGCCCACAGGTGCACGGTGCGCACGGGCGCGTCGAGACCCAGCGCCTCTCGCGGCTGACCGAGTACGCGACCTGGCTCCACCTGAACCCCGGCACCGACCGACACGCCATGGACGCAGCCCTGTGGCCAGAGCAGGTGACGAGGGCGGACAGCCGCAACACCGCCATGAGCCGGCTGCGGGCCTGGCTCGGAGTCGCCCACTTCCCCAAGTGGACCCAAGAGAGCGGGTACGTCCTGGGCCCATCAGTCACCAGCGACTGGAGCCAGTTCCGCGCACTGGCTGCCCTGGGCGAGAGCGACGACTCACCGACCGGCACACGTTGCCTGCGCGCCGCCCTGCAAGTCGTCGAGGGCCCGCCCTTCGCCGATGCCATACGCCCAGGCTGGTACGGGTGGGCCGCCCCCTACGTCCGGGAGATGACCGAGGCCATCGTGAGCGCGGCGCGGGAACTGGCCCACCGCTACCTCGAAGCCGGCGACCTGCCGGGCTCGAGGTGGGCAGTCAAGCGCGGCTACCGGGCACTTCCCGGCGGTCTCCAGCAGTTCAAGAGCGCCACTGACGAAAACACCAGCCCACACTCCGAAGCCGACGGGTTGCGCCAGATGGCCAACCAGATGATGTACACCCCGACGGCCGGTCCGCCGGCGCACGAGCAGACGCTGCTCGGCTGAGCCAGCGGACGGCGCAGACGCCGCCGCGGCGCCCCGCCCCGTAGGCGACAGGGGCGCTCGCTGGTGGATGCAAGGATTGACCGACCCTTCGTACCGCTACGCCGCGGTGCGATGTCACGAGACATGGAGTTGCAGCATGAACCGCAGCGAGCTGATCGCCGCACTGTCCGACCGAGCCTCGGTGGCCCGCAAGGACGTCGATGCCGTCCTGACCGCTTTCGCCGAGACGGTCGGCGAGGTCGTCGCCAAGGGCGACGAGAAGGTCACCATCCCCGGCTTCCTGACCTTCGAGCGCACCCACCGCTCGGCGCGCACCGCCCGGAACCCGCAGACGGGCGAGCCGATCCAGATCCCGGCCGGCTACAGCGCGAAGGTCTCCGCCGGATCCAAGCTCAAGGAAGCCGCCAAGGGGGCCTGAGCGGCTCCGGGCCGCCTTCCCGGCGCCGGAGCCGTACGGCGAACGCCATGAGGTTCCGGCCTACGGCTCATCCGACGATGTGTCGGCCGGCACCAGTCCGGCGGCACGCAGGTCCGCGGCCAACGTCTCCGCCTCCGAAGGGGAACGCTCCTCCGGTGGCGGAGACGCCTGCGACTTGCCGGCCGCGAGGATGTCGGACCGGGGCCGGTCCCGCACCTCGGCCGTATGCCGCTCACGCCTGAGCGCGAAGTCGAGAGCGTCCTCCTCGTCCTCGAACGCGTACTTGCCGACGACCTTCTCCAGAGCGTCGAACAAACCCGCACGGCGCGTCATCGTCCGGTAGCGCCGCTCTACGCCCAGAAGTTCGCGGATCATCAGGAACTGCTGCTCGTCGTCCCCGCACACCTCGCGCAGGATGCCGACCATCTCGGCGCCGTTCACAGCCAGGGCGCTGTCCACCGGCGGGTCGGGGTACGGCTCACCGGTCGCGGACCGGTAGATGCCGGGAAGCGAGTCCTCGATCTCGTGCTTGACGTACACCCACTCGTGCCGGATGACCCGCAACTCCTCCAAGGTGATCAAGGTCAGGTCCCGGACGTACCGCGGCCCGTTCGCCCGGATCCACGTCTGCGCCTCCAGAAGCCGGCGCAGCCACTCTTCGCGGGCCTGCTGCAGATAGGCGCCGTGCACCAGACGGCCCTTGAACGGATGAAGCCGCCCACTCATCCGCCGGAAGTCCCTCAGATCCCGGTCATCGTCGACGTCCAGGGCGTTGCGCAGCTCCAGCAGCGGCAGCATCCACTCCTTCTCCGCGTCATTGCTGATCATGGCCTGCATGGACCTGTCCTCGGAGACCAGCGTGCAGGTCCAGCAGCCGAACCGGCTGTCGCCGCACGAGGGGGTCGTGGAATCGACGACCAGCGGGCACTCGGCGTCCGGAGACGCCCCCTGGTACATGGTGAGCAAGTCCTTGTTGCTGTGCCCCCACGGATTGGGATGCTGCATGAGCAGCTCCCACACCTCGTCGTTGCTGAGGTCCTCGATCGGCGAGTACACCAGGGAGTTGGGCAGCGAACCGTTGGGGCTGAGACGGTCGCGCACCCTGCGCTTCTCGTGGCGCGCCATGGTCCGAGCCCGCGCCCGCGACTCGGCCTTGCGGGTGCCCAGCACCAAGATGACCTCGCCGAACGCGGCCACCACAGCGCGGATGAACGCATTCGAAGGTTTAATCTTCAATCGTTCTGTGCACCACCGGAACTTGGGCCTCGGCGCGGCGTAGCCGCGGCCGATGAGGCACACCCAGAACGAGTCCTCGACCGCCGGCGTCAGCCGGTGCGCCTCGATCGGCAGGCCCTGCTCTGCGGCTGCCCGCCGCATCGAGTCGAGCGAGGCGTTCACCCAGGCCGCGACCACTGGGTTCTCGACGCCGGTGTCGGTGCTGATGACGTGCACCACCTTGGTGCGCTCGGCCGGAGGCAGGCCGGCCAGCGCCATCCACACGAGCATCAGGCACAGCGTCGAGTCCTTGCCGCCGCTGTAGCCCACCACCCAGGGCACCTGATCCGCCCGGTACAGATCGCGGATCTCTTCGAGGATGCCGGTGAGCCACTGCCCCATGGTCTGGCCGGCGAACGGCGCGGTACGGGTGGGGGAGAGGCCCAGGAGCACAGGAGGACGCATAAAGAAGCCTTCGTGTAGAAGCCGGCCCGAACAGACTGCCGTTGTCCGTCATGCCGGAGGAGAGTCGACGTGGGGCCGGGGCGCGAATACAGCGCCCCGGCCGGGGGAGATCAGCCGTCGTTATGGAGGCGGCGCAGACGCGGGCGCCGAGCGCATCCAGAGATTCCGGTGCTCGATGTGCGGCCCCACGGTGACGACGTTGCGCTCCGACCGCCGCCGAGCAGTCAGGCGACCGCGATCGTGATCACTCACTCCCCATCTGCGCCACCGCGTCCAGGGCGGTACGCATGTCGCGGTACTCCTCTTCGGTCACCTTGCCCGCATCGGCGTAAAAGTCCAGTGACTCGTACAGTCGCACCATCATGTGGTCGGGTACAGCGAACCCGGGTCCGGCCGTCGCCGTGCGGTGCCCTGTCGCGCTGTGCAGCACGGCGACCACGGTGGCCGCATCACGCGCGCTGGTGATCTCGATGGACGGGGAGGAGATGAGTCCTTCGTCGCTCGCCCACAGCACGGCGCGGCCTCCCTCCCAGCGGATGTCGGCCACACCGGGGCGCGAGCCGTAGGAGACGGTGGCCCCGGTGATCTCGGCGGCGAGGGGAGCGAAGTGCCGGATCGCCGCCCGCGTCCGGGCCGTGCGGGCCTCCAGCTCGGTGACCAGCTCCTGCCAGGCGGGCAGGATGTGAGAGCGGATCTCATCGGCGACCGGCCCCGGGGCCCCGATGACCCCTGATGCCTCTCCGCGGTAGTCCGAGCGCCTGCTCCAGACCAGATCTCCCCGCGGGCGGGTCGACACCGTGACCGGAGTGTGCGCCCGTACGGGTGCGGTGGTCCGGATGTCGAATTCGACGCCGGGGCCTTCGAGTACGGCGAACGTCGACGAGTCAGCGCTCGCCGCGCGCCACTGCGGCCCCAGGAGGGAAGCGAGTTGGGCGGCGTACTGAAGGGCGTAGCGGGCGACGGGCACGAGAAGCTCCTGAAGAGGTGAGGCGGTGGGAGGGAGGGGGCGTGAGGGCGGCTACTGGTCCTTGAACGGGTGCCAGTGCGCTGCCGCGCGGTGACGGAAGACGGCCGCCACGATCGCGGGCCAGTCCGTGTCGAGGTGTTCGCGGGGCGCGATGGGGCGGGCGTCCCAGTTCTGGGCCCCGGTGTCGTCGGCGAGGAATGCCTCGCGAAGGCATTCGCCGCACACGCCGTCCACTGGGGCGGGGTAGTGCGGGTCGTCCTCGGCTTCGAGGTCGGGGTGAAGCCGTAGGTGACGGGAGGCCGCCTCGAACAGCAGCCGGGGCCAGTTCACGGCTCCGGCCAGGCGCTGCACGATCGCTGCCGCGCCGTTGCGCATCTCGTGGTACGCGCTGGTGGGCATGGATTCGCATTCGCGAGTCAGGCCGTTCCAGCGCTGGTTGCCGAGCGCGTCCTGGGTCAGGACGCGCACGGCCGCTTCGTAGTTGGGCATGGGGTGGCTCTCGGAGGCGGTAGGAACGGCGAGGTCAGTAGCACAGCCCGGCGCCGTCGAACCAGGCGTGCTCGGGCACCTGGCTGCCGGGCAGGACACCGGAGACGACGGGCGCGGGCGCGAACGCGACGTCGGCCAGGCGGACGTCGGGGGACAGAGGCTTGAGCGCGGTGAGCATGTCGAGGAAGTCCTGCCCGATGAGGGGGTGCGGGCTGGGGAGATTCATCATGAGCGCCGGGTGCGACACGTAGCCCAGCCGCTCGTAGTAGGTGGCCAGCGACGGGGCGTGGATGAGCATGGACAGGCCCCAGCCGAGTGCTCGGTAGCGCTGCTCGGCCTGGCGGATCAGCGCCCGGCCGAGTCCGCGTCCGCGATAGCGCGGTGCGACAGCCACCCCGTGGATCATGATGATCCGGTGCACCAGGTCCAGCATCAGCGAGGAGTTCTGCAGCCCGGGATGCGCCATGAGCCACTGCGGCGGGCCGGCCACCAGTGCGCCGACGGCCTTGCCGCGCCGGTCCTCGGCGATGAGACAGAGGTCGAGCTGGTGGGACAGGGGCGGTTCCGGCGGGAGGCTCAGGGTGCGCCGGACCGCGTGGAACGGCGAGGGGTCGTCGGGATCGGCGTGACGGATCAGGTCCATGAAGACCTCCACATCGCGCTGGCCCGCGTCGCGGAGGCGGAACGGGGAACGGGAGCGTCGAGAAGACAATGCGGTGTCCTGAGAAGTGGCAGCGAAGCGGGCGCGGTGTGGCACCGGGAGAGACGGTGCGACCGATGCCGCAACCGACACCTCAATTCTACTGCGGTAAATCCAATTATGCAATCAGTGATTGGTCGGCCATCGCGCACCGGTCCGCACATGACCGCTGCGGACCCACTTGGCCACCCGCCCGGCGAACTCCCCTCGCGCGAAGCCCTGCGCGTCGCGCACCACGAACCCCTCGTCCCGCTCGACGTCCGTGCGCTGGTCGAAGGCTTCGCGTAGGCGGTGCGGCTCGTCCGGCCGCGGTCCGCGGGCGAGCAGCGGGACGGTGGGCAGACCGAGCATGTCCGCCCAGGCCACCGTCTCGTCCCACGGCAGGCAGACGTCGCCGTCCCACACCGAGAACACCATGAACGGCGGGAGCTCCCGCTCGTAGACGATCGAATGCGCAACCGTCAGGTCCTCACCGCACACCCGCACTCCCTGAGGGATCAGCGGACACACCGCTGCGGCGAAGGCCCGCATCCGGCTCTGCCACGGCCGGCTGCGCCCGGTGGAGGAACGCCCGTACATCCCGCCCGCGTGCAACGTCGTGTTCGCCCCGTCCATCTTGAGCGTGGCGACGAGCTCGCGCCCCGGCTCGGGAACGAAACGCGACCAGTCGCACCAGACGTCGTCGTCCGTCGCCCCCGGAGACCCCGGCAGATGAGGCGTACGCGGATACCTCGGCAGACCGGCGGTCACAGCGTGACCTCCCAGTCACCCGGGCAGCCTCGCTCACGGGCGAGGGAGTACAGCAGCGCGCGGTGAAAGTCGGTGAGGTCGCCGGAGCGCCACAGCCCGCCGACGCGGCCCGCGCCGAGCACGACGACGGGCCCGCGCAGCGGCCGGGCCAGGACCTGCCCGGTCGCGCGGCGAACGAAGGCGGTGGCCAGCTCGTTGGCCGGCAACGCCGTGCCGGAATCCGTGGCCGCCCGGCAGATCACTCGCAGGGCCGTGCCGTCGGCTGCCGCATACCGCACGAAGTGCGGTTCACCGCCCAGTTCGCCGTGCAGCACCGCCCTCTTCAGGGCCCAGGGGCCGGGTACGGCAGTGTTCATCGTCGTGGAGTCGGCGTCGATGCGGACTCCGGACCGAGTGGCAGTCACGAGGGGTCTCCTTGAGGGTGATGGTGGTGTCGGAGCGGCGGTCAGACCGGGCCTGACCGCCGCGAGCGGGAGCGCCCAGGGCCGAAGCGACGACACGGGCGGGGTTCTCGGGGCGCTGGCCCTACTGCGTGGAACACAGCCGTTCGTCCCAGCAGCAGGCATCGCCGACCCAGCCGCCGCCGTGCCGGTGCGCGGTGGCCAGCAAGACGTTCTGCCGGCAGAACCTGCAGCTCGCCACCTCGGCGTCGATGTCGTGCTCCGCGAGGGTGTCGGCGATCTGTTCGTCCGTGGGGTAGCTGTCGAAGGACTCGTCCTCGGTGAGCACAGTGCTGTCACTGACGCGCACCAGGTCGAACGACCCGCCGACATCGCCGTTCCAGACCAGTTCCAGGACGGCGTACTGCTCCCCGAGCACGGTGAACGGTGCGTGGCCGATTTCACGGATCACGATGCTTCCGGGGCGCGAGGAGTTTCCCATGATGATGGCGACCTTCCGATTTCTTCCTGGCGGGCGGTGGGGTGTGGCCGGGCGTGCCGGCCCAGGGGCTTCTGACCACGCGGCCGCGGGGGGTGAGCGCCCACACCTCATCCGGTGCCTCGTCCTGCTGGGGAACGGGCTGCGCTGCCGTGCGTTTCCACACGAGCAGGCAGGCACTGTGATCGGTGTCGGGGAAGTCCGCGGTAGGCCGGTCCGCCAGAGCGACAGCGCGGTTCACGCCGTCGTAGTACGTCGGGCCGTGCTGCCTGCGCACACGCTGCTTGAGGGCCCATTCGGGGACGGCCTGGTTCGGGGCGAATTCCAAGGGATCGAGGCGCACCGGGCGCTTTTCGCGTGAGGGGATGAAGGTGAAGTAGACGGTCATGGGTCCGGATTCATCACGGGTGCGGAATGCGGTGGTAGGGACGGGGCGGGCGGCCGGCTCAGAAGAGGCTCTCCTGGCCCGCTGCCTCAAGGACTTCTGCGCGGGAGGGGGTCGGTGCCTTTGCGGGCGGTGGCGGTTCGAGGGCTCGGCGGGCCTGCAGCTCGTCCGCGTTCGCCCGTCGGACCATCACCTCGTGCTCGTCGAGCCCTTCGAGGTCCTCCACCGTGTAGCCGACCGAGGGCTGTTCCAGGTGGGCCCCGAGCCTGGCCAGCAGCGCGCTCCAGTCCGGACCGTACGCGCCGAGCACCGAAACGACGGCGCCGGACGGGTGCGCGGTGTCCCGGAGTGTGAAGCCGGCCGGCTGGGCGGAGGTAGGCAGCCCCTTCACCTCGTACGCGGACAGCCGGTCGACGTCCAGAGCTGCCAGTGCCCGCGCAACCGTGTGACTGCGGGTGGGGCGCACAGCTACGCCCTGCGGCGTCGCTCCGGGCCTGCCGGGGGATCGCCCCGCGGTCGGCGAACTGCCAGGGTCTCGTGCCATGTGGGTTCTCCAGATATTCGCGAGAGAGGTGGGCGCGAAAGGCGCCCGCCTCGTGCCGTGGCGCGGGCCCGCCCTGCGGCCCCGTGCCGCATCACCGGGCCTGGGTCGCGCCCATGTCGGCGGCCGGACGGGTGGAACCTGGGCAGCCTTCGTGCTCCGCCGTACAGGCGTGGACGCCCAGAATCATGACGCCACCCTCCGCGGTGGCCAGGACGGCAAGGGCCTTGGCCAGCGCGACTCGGGCTGACTTCTGATGGGTTCCACCGAACTGCAGATCGTCCCCGTGCTCCGCGATCATGTCGATGAGCTCTTCGCGTAGCGCATCGATCCGTTCCGCCGACATACGGCTCTGTTCCTGGATGGCGAGAGGGACAAGGAAGCACAGGAAGTCGGCCAGTCCGCTCCGCAGACGAGGGTTCGGCAGAAGGGCGCGGTACGCCTCGTCGGTCTCATCACCGACGCGGACTACCCGCCCGAAGGGGCCATGGGCCTTAGAGGACACGGGTGGCCTCCGCTCCGGCGGCGAGGACCTGGACGTCCAGGACGTCGAGCACTTCCGCCCGTCGGTGATGATCGATGGTGTCGGGCGTGCACGCGGCGTCGAGAACGCCCGGCCCAAGCTCCTCAAGGAGGCGCTGGGCCTCGGCGCGGCTCGGCGCACGGTCGCCGGGCACTCGTACGGCGAGCGAGACGTCGTGTACGGCGACAACGACAGCTTTCGCCCGGACAGTGATGCTCTGGTGGGTCATGTGGCTCTGGTGTGAGTACGGGGCGCCGGGATCGCGGCACCGGAAGGCGGTTCGGGCAGGGGCTTCATGCCGCGACACAGGGGCGTGGCTGCATGGAGGGCGCAAGGCCGTTGGTCGGTGAGCGGTTGCCGCCGCATGCGGCGGCCTGGTTCAGGTGGGCAGGGGGGTGCCGTACGGACGCAGCAGCCGGGGGCCGAAAACGTCCTTGAGGTCCCACTGCTCCGGATGCGCGGAGTCCGACAAGAGCATGCACAGCACGTGCTCGGGATCGTTTCCGAGGACGGGGTGCCCGTACAGATGGAGCTGCTCGGGGTAGTCGTCGAGCACGAGGCCTGCGGCGCGCATCGGCTGCATGAGGCCGGCCAGGTCCTGCCCGGTCCGCGGGAGTCGTGCATCCCGCCAGGCGCGGGCGATCTCGCGGTGACGGCCTGCGTCGGGGACGGGAAGCAGATCGTGGAAGGTGTGAAGGACCGTGCCGTCGGCGGCGCGGACGCTGTGCAGTTCCAGGTCACGGCCGGTCTCGGCGTCGTAGCTGTCGTCGACGTGAAACACCAGATAGGCGGCGCCGGGGATCTGGGCGCGCAGCGTGTCGGCGATCAGGAGGGAAAGCCCTTGTGCGTCGTCCTGCTGATCCTTCTGGGCCTGGCGCCAGTCGATGGGGTCGACGTAGCCCCCGGTGTCTTCGGAGAGGGCATCGCGCAGACGGCGCACCGCGCGTACGGCGCGGCCCTGCAGCGCGCTCAGCGCGACGGGTGAGGCGTCGCGGTACGCGTCGAGGGGGCCGTTCTCATCGAGGAGACCGAGGGCGGCTCGGACATCGTTGAGAAGGCGCTTCGGCGGGTTCGCGGGCATGGGGATGCTGTTCCGTTCGTGCGGTGACCCGTCGGTGACGGGCGGGGCGGGGCGGGGCGTTGCAAGATCAGGCGAGGTCGGGCGGGCGTCGGCTCAGGAGTGCGGCGTGGGCACGTGCGTCCTCAGCGGTGTAGCCGCTGTCGCAGTTCGGGCGGCAGTACGCACTGGGCGGGGCACCGCATCCTTCACAGGTGTCGTCGAACTCGGAGGCAAGGAAGGGCCGCTGCGGACTTCGTGGGCCGTCGTGAGTGCGCACTGTCTGATCCGTTCAGTTCATGGAGGTATGGCGGTGCTGCGGAGGGCGCGGCCTCGACGAGCCGGCGCGCGGACCCATGCACCCGGCGTGCCGGCAGAACCGGCTGGGGTCTGCGTCATCGGCCAGAGTCAGCGACGTGGTCTCCAGCCGTTGGGCGCGCCCGCATCCGGCCCAGGGAGCGGGGCCACTGCGGTAGACGACGGCGCGGTGCAGTTTGCCGCCCGGCGCCGCCTCGCCGACGACCGGCCCCCGTCCGTCGATGAGGTAGGCGGAACTCACTCCTCGATCTCCGTGCGGTCCTCGCGGATCTCGGCAGCGGCGAGGCGCTCGTCGGCACGCTTGGCCATACGGCGGGCGTTGCGGCGCTGGTTGCGCCGGTTCGCACCGCGACGTCGCGGGAAGGGCCGGGTCTCGTCGTGAAACCAGGGTCCGGTCCGGTAGTTGAGTACGGCCAAGGCTGCTCCAGTCCAGAGTCAAAAGGGGCCCGCCACCCCGCACCTTGAGGTCTCTGGGGTGGCGGTCATCGATCCCGCGGGGGTGCGGGCCGGTGTGCCGCGTCCCGCATCGGCAAGGGCGGGATCGGCGAGGAGCGCTGACGTGGTGCCGCGCCCCGATTGCTAACTACACATTACATGATGCAATCCAATTAAGCAATACAGTTCGAGTGTGGCCGGGCGCCGCGCAAGAAATCGGCCCGCCACATGTCACACGGGCACCGCCCTTCACACCTCTATGGGCGACATCCGCTCCCTCCCCGGACGAAGGAGACTCGGTGCCCGACGACTTCACGGCTCCGCCCCGACGCGACGACCCGTTCGACTTCCCGGACTGGCCGCCGGGACCCTCCACCCTTGCGGCATGGCGGCAGTGGGCCACCCGCGAGCCCTACGACACGGCCCGACAGGAAATCTCCGACACCGGCCCGCTCATCCCCGAACCCACCACGCCCCAGACTCGCGCCGAGGCCCGCATCCTGACCGCGCTCATCCGCGAGTACGGCATGCACCGGCCCGAACTGACCGACGGCCCGTACGGGATCACCAGCATCACGCCCCGCTCGGACGAGCTCACCATCCACATCGCCGACCGAGAACTCGAACGCTGGGCCCGTGCCCTCACAGCTGCAGGAATCGACATCCGCGCGGAAGCAGCCGCCCAGAACACCGGCACGGCGACCGCCGGGGTCACGCTCGCCATCGACGGCGCACGCATCAACCTCGCCCCCGCCACGCCCTCGGCCTGGCACGACGCGGCCGACAGCGCAGCGCAGCGCCCGGCCCCGCCCGCCAGCAACGATCACGCCACCCCCGAGAACGAGTTGGCGACGCTGCTCTCTGCCACGCTGCGGCGCATCGGCCTTCTCTGGGACGTGGCCCACCGGCACTCCAGCGTGCACCTGATGCTCACCGAGCACGCCGGCAAGACCCACCTTCTCGACGCCTCGGCAGGACGGCACAGCCTGAGCGTCATCCCCCTGTGGCAGGCCCTCTCCATGCCCTTGCAGCTGTGGCCGGCCCGCCCCGCACCGCGCAGGGCGGACGCGGGAGCAGCCGTACTCGACGCCGTGAACGCCTTCAAGCCCCAGCCGACCGCCACCGACCCGGCACAGTCCCTGTGCCATCTCATGGACTTGGAGGCCACCGCGGTCACCCGGCGCGCGGCCACGCACGCGCTGAAGATCGCACAGGCGGTCCTCGACGATCCGGCCCATACCTCGATCTGGGACGCCGGGGGCTGGGTCGGCACCTGCCGTCGCTCAACGGCCCGCGGTGAATACTCCACCCACGAGGACCGCCTGGTGCCACCCGGAACGGAGCGGCTGCTCGACGCTCCCGGAATCGACCTCCTCGAACTCGGGGCTCTCGCGCTGCGCGCCCAGTTGTCTCAGAAGGAACTGGACGACCTCCGGGGCCTGGAGAAGTACCAGGTCCCCCTGTGGTGGGGCGTGGACACGCTGATCGAACTGCTGAACTGGGCGCTGGCCGCCGCGACCAGCCCGCCCCTTGCCGATGCTCAAGAACACCCAGCCCCCCGCCGCACACTCCAGAGGGCGGCGCAGGAAGCCGCATCGCACATGATCGCTGTGCACGAAGCCATCGAAGACGTCGGTGCGGCTGAACTCCGGCGCGAACACGACACGTGGCGCCTCTCGAAGCCGGATGCCGTCGCCACCGAGAGCGCTCCGACGATTGCGGACCTGATCCTCGCCGCCCACGCGCACGACGTGCTCGACTTCCGCGCGCTCGTCCAGGCACTGACCTACTTCAGCTACCGCGTCCACTCCACCGCCGGCCTTCCCGACGGACACCGCAGCCTCGAAGACGACGGGGACTTCCCCAACAGCTTCACCGGGTACATCAGTACTTGGTACGGCCAGCCCTGCACCCTCGTCGGCGAAGAAGCCAACCAGGCCGCCGTGGGCAGTGCCGCCTACCGCCGGCATCTGGCGGCACACCGCGCGGCCTTCGACCCCTTCGTCGAGTGCTACCTGGCCGCAGCCGACGAGATGCCGGGGCGACACGACGTGGCCGAACGCCACCGCGCCGGGGCCCAGGCCCTTCGGACAGCAGATCTCGCCGCGCTGAGGGACCTCGACCCGCGGTGGCGACCCGGCTGCGGCGACGAGTTCCTGAGCATCGTGGCGACCCTCCCACTGGAGGTGCACGAGGTCGAGTCCTGGGTCGACGACATCTTCGGAGAGGACGCCTGACCCGCACCGTGCCGGGGGCGCCAAGGAAGGCGACCCCGGCACGGTGGCGGACGCGATTCGAAGCGCCCCACCGCAGAGGTCCTCGACCTGATCGGCGCAGCAACGCTGGACCGCCGTCGGTGCGGTCCCTGAGTCGGTCGACCCGTCCGGCGCGGTGCAGATGGGGCCTGGGCCGGGGCGCTGCTGGTGGCGTCCCGGACGCCCGCCGGGCGTCGCCCGCGAGGAGTCCGTCCCGATGGACGGCACCCGGGCGCAGGCGCGGATGTGCTCGACGGCGCCGAGGGCCGGACGGTCGGCGCGGACGGCGACCGGGTGCTACGGCACGTCCTCGACATGGAATGAGCGGACGACCAGTATCAGGACCAGGCGGCACGGTGCTGCGGATCCCGCGCCGTTCGTGTCGGCTCTCACGGATTGGCCGTACCGCTTCTGACCTGGCGCTGCGTAAGGTTGCTGGCACATGCCAGAACGGGGAGAGGACGGCACCGGGGTGAGAACGGACGGACACTGGAGTGATCATGCGGCCTGCCGGGCCGCCGACCCCGAGGAACTGTTCGCCGATGGGGCGGGACAGAACAGGTCGAAGGCGATCTGCTTCGGATGCCCGGTGCGCACGGAATGCCTCGCCCACGCCCTCGACACCCGCGTCGAGCACGGCGTGTGGGGCGGCATGACCGAGCGCGAGCGGCGCGCCCTGCTGCGCCGTCGCCCGACAGTCACCTCATGGCGGCGGCTACTGGACACCGCACGTCAGGAACACCGAGCCCACATCGTGCGCGTTGCGGGCCCTGGAGCGCGGTTGCCCGAAGCCAGTTGAGGGATCGCCCGGACACCCCGGCCATGGCGCGATCAGGGAGGTCGTGCCGGCCCAGGGAGCGGCACCGGCGGCCTGAGCCGGTGCAGCGGGCACTGCGCCGCGGTGGCTCGTGGCCTCCGCGGCGCCCTCGGCGGTGTTACATGTGCGAATCCGTCCGTGCGGCACGGATCTGTGTGAGCAGGCCTTCTGCCGCGTGCGCCTTGGCAGTTGCCTTCTTCGTTGCAGAAGCGGTGGCGGACAGGCTCTGGCCGCCCATATCGGCGCGTGCCGTGCACGAGAAGACCATCTGGTGGCCGGGGCCGTCGCTGGACATTCCGTACGTCAGGCCGGTGATGACCTGGGTTTGTCCGAGCTCGTTGAGTACCGACACCGGGGAACGGTCCTCAGCGGGCGGGAGCGCCTTCGAGGCGGGTGCGGCCCCGGTGCGGCCCCAGGATGCAAGATCACGCGAGGGGTCGGGCAGGTCGGCCAGGCGGGCGAGCAGGCTCAGAGCGGCCTGGTGGCGGGCTCCCTTCTTCGTGGAGCCCGAGCGCTCGGCACCGGTGGCCTGGTCGTCGCCGGAGGACCAGGAGGCCTGGGCACGGAAGACGGCGTCGTGCCCCTGGCCCCGGGCCTCGACGGTGAACTCGGGCAGCTCGCACCCGTTGACCTGGGCGTGTACCGAGAGGACGGACACGGCCGTCTCCGGTGACGCAGCGATGGCTTGCAGGCACGCGACGCGGGCCGGCTCCCATCCGGCCCCGCTCGCGACGAGCAAGACGAGCTGCTGCTCCAGGGAGGTGAGCTTCTGGTCGGCGGCGCGTCGGGCAGCCTCGTCGACGAGCGAGGGCCCGGCGATCTGCTCCTTGCAGCCTCGCTTGAGGATGGCGTGGAAGGCCGCGGTGTCGAGCCTGGAGTAGTCGGCTGAGCCAGCGGCCGCGGCGCGCCGTGTGCGGGAGTGCGTGACGGACTTCCTCGACTCGCTCTCGGCCTCTCGGTCCTGGCGCGCGCCGTCGTTCAGGGCCTGTGCGACGGCGTGGAGCTCGTCGGCGGAGTAGGGGCTGGCGGTCTTGTCGAGGTGGCTGAGGATGATCCGTTGCACCACCAGGTCGGCATAGCGTCGCAGCGGCGAGGTGCCGTGGAGGTAGCCGGGAAGGTTCAGACCCCAGTGTCCGCTCATGAACGGCGCGTACTCGGCGGCTCTGAGGGTCATGAGGGTGCGTTGCTGCAGCGCCGCCAGCCGGGCGTCGGAGCGGGCGGTGAAGGCGAGGTCAAGGTCGTGGAGCAGGGTGTCCCGGGGCGGGGCGACCTTGGAGGCGGAGTGGTTGCGGAAGAGCACCGGAAGGTCGCGTTCGGCAGCCCACCCGGCCAGCGCCGTGTTTGCGGCGATCATGCACTCCTGAACGATCACATAGGCGATGTTCCGTTCGAAGGATGCCAGCCGCACCACGGTGCCGTCCTCGTCGGTGGCCCAGCCGGACAGCAGGTCGTACAGGGCGAGTGCCCCGTGCTCCCGCCGGCGCGCGAGGAGAACTTCGCTCACCGCGGCGGCCTGGCGCAGACCGTCGTGCAGCGGGTGGCCGGAGTCGCGGACCGCGGCGGCGACCTCGGAGTGGTCCATGGCCAGGGCGCCGCGCACCGTGGCCCGCTCGACCTCGACGTGATTCACGGATCCGTCCTGGCCGATCTTCATGTGCACCGCCAACGCCGGGCACGCGCGCCCGGGTGCCAGTGTCAGGCGGTCTTCCACGGGCCGTGGAAGCATCTTGGCCCGGCCGCGCCAGCCGCCGTAGGCCGACTCGCGCCGCTGGAGGGCCTCGCGGTCGGCGTCGCTGCCCAGGGCGACCCCGGAGGCGACGTCGGCGACATAGACCGTCAGCCGCCATCCGTCGCTCGTCGGGTGGACCGCGATGGCGTCGTCGCGGTCGATGGTCTCCTTGCTGTCGATCATGACCGGGTCGGTAAGGGCACCGACGGGCGAGCCGGCGGTGAACTGAACGCGGGACAAAAGAGGAGTTCCTTCCTGGGCCACACAGTGTCGTCGGGCGCCGGTGCAAGGCAGGCGCACCAACGAGGTACTTCGCATGATGCCGAACAGCGGGCGCAGTTGGCCGGGCATCGGCAGAAGCGCACCAGCCGACGATCCTGAAGAGGAAAAGCAACTGCGGCTGAACATAGAGGTTTTGGGCAAGTTGGTGCTGTCTATAGGGCCGCGCGAGCCCGTGGAACCGGGGGTTTACGCGGGTCCGGCGGTGTCGTACAGCTTGGTGACGTATGTGCGGGTCTGCTCCTCCCAGTGTAGGTTCAGAACGCGGCCGATCACGGCCGCTGCGGTCATCGGGCACACCACATCGGCGGCCTGCTGGGCTCGGGTCCTGATGCCTTCGCCGCGCCCGATATGGGTCCACGGGTAGTCGCTGCGGAAGCCGACCAGACGGCCGATGTCGTTCTGGTGGATACGCTGTCCGCTGTCCTCGTCCTTCCAGCCGTAGGCCGTAGCCGTCACGCAGTTCGAGGGCCGGTCCGCGGAGAAGCCGCCGCCGCCCTTGGGGCGGCCGGTGCGCGGGTCGATCCCGCGCTGCCCCCGGGTGTTGACCCGGCGTCCCGGCCCCCAGCCGACGCACTGGGCGAATGTCGTTACAGGGAAGGGCGTTTCGGGATGAACGCTGATGACAGGCGTCTGGTTGCGGTAGGCGGTCAGGAAGCGCCGCTTGCGGTGCGAGGGCGACCCGTGCTCCACGGAGTCCAAGGTCATGGCCTCCGTGGTACGCCATCCGGCCTGCTCGAACTCGAAGAAGATCGCTTCCTCGATCTCGGCCGGTAGGGCGCTGGACTGCTCGACGGCGACCCACTCGACCGATCCGTTGCTGCACAGCATGGCCAGCGGCCAGATGGCCGCCTCGGCCATCAGCCCGGCCCGCTCGTCCTCGAGGCCGGCGAGCCGGGCTCGTACCTCGGGCCACGTCTCACCCGAGCGCGGGGCGCACCCGGCATCGGACCCGTCGGCGTGCACGGTCTGCAAGTAGCCGGCCGCGCCTCCCACGGACCGGATCACCGAGCAGACCAGCTCGATCGCCGCGACCTCGTGCCCCCGGCGGCGCCCTGCGGGACTGAATGCCTGGCACGGCGGGGAGAGGATGACACCGACGACCCACTGAAGCGCTGGGTGTTCAGGGTCCAGGGCAGCGATGTCGGCGACGATGCACAGGTGTCCGGCGGCATTCGCGGTAGCGGCTGCGCCGGGGTCCAGGTCGACGCCGATCATGTCGACGTCCGCCCCCAGCACACGGCGGATCCCCTCGCTCCAGCCGCCCGGGCCGTGGAACAGGTTCACGATCCGCGGCCGGAGCGCCACCCCGTGCGCATCGGTGTCAGGAGGCCACAGCCAGCGAACCGGCCACGGCGCCGCGTACCAGGTGAGGAGCGCGAGGGTATCCGCGTCCAGCGCCGCCAGCCGCTCGGCCGTCATGGGACCGGCCTCGTCGAGCAAGCCGAGCGTCAGCGCGGCGAGCTCGCCGCGGGCAGCGTCGGCCAGGCCCTGGAGCTCGTCCTGTCTGGCCCCCTCGTCAATCAGGTACGTGCACTCGGCGACCCGCTCCTGCGCCACGAAGGCCCACTGCGCCGCCTCGCGCCCGGGGCGCTCAGCGGCGTACGCGGACAAAGCCTCTGCCGTGGCCCGGCACGCGGCGAGCGCCGGGTCCTCCTCGGCGCGGACGAAGGAGCGGGCGCCATCTGGCATCTCACCGGCCGCAGCCGGGACGAATCCGTGAACCTCGTGCCGGACAGGCTGTGCCGGCTTGCGGCTCGGACGCGCGCCGGAGCGAGACGGCCCGCCTGGCCGGGGCCGATCCCCTGGCCGGGCTGATGGTGCGTGCGTGGCCCTGCGGCCGGCGCGTAGTGCCTGGCCCATCGCCTAGGACCGCGGGGTGTTGTCGGTGTAGCAGCCGCGGTTGAACCGCTTCCGGCCCTCACGCCAGCCGTGTTCGTACGCCTCGTGCTGGTCACGGTGGTAGCTCGGCACGGCAGGGTGGCGGCGGTCGTGCTCCGTGCCGTACGCCCTGACGAAGGCGGCGTGGTCCCAGCCGTGTTCGACCCCCGACTGCCACGCCCGTCCGGCGGACGAGAACGCCTGCCCGTACGCGACCGGCACGGCACGCATGGAGCGCAGCACGAAACCCTCCAGCAGCCCCAGCACGTCGTCCGCGGGCCCCTCATGGGCGACGTCGTACCCGGCGGCCCGCAAGGCCCCCTCGCACGCGCCGCGCACCGCGCGGGCCTCTCTGGCGAGTGTGGTGATGAGCTTGTGCTCGGCACGGCGCCGGGCCTTGCTGCCCAGCTCATGCTGGTCGACGGCGGCGCGCTCCTCGGAGGTCAGGTAGCGCGGCGCGAATGTGATCAGCACGCCTTCCTCCGGGACGGCCGTGACGGTGGCGCGCCCGCGGTGCGCGGCCGGGATCGAGACGAGTGCGTGCGTGGTGGCGTCGTGGACGGAGGCGGTCATGGAAGCGGTGCTTTCTGCACAGGCGTGCGGCTGACGTTGTCCTCAGAGGAGGAGGAGCGCCGTTCGTGGTCCCGCCGGGCCGGAAGACCCGGCCCGGCGGGATCACGACACGGACTGGGCGTTACGCGCTCTTGGGACTCTTGCGCGCGGCGCTGCGTCCGGCCTCGGGGACGGGGCGCTCGCCGCGCGCCATCGCGGTGAACGCGGCGCCCGGGCGGAACACGATCCGCCTGCCTGCGGGGACCAGGACTCGCTCACCGGTCTGCGGATTGCGTGCGCGGCGCGCGGGGGTGTGGACCGCCTGGAGCTTGCCGAACCCGGTCACGGAGACGGCGTCGCCGTCCAGGACGCGCCGGACCAGCGTGTCCAGCACCAGTTCCAGGGCCTCAGCGGCCCGGGCGGTGGAGATGCTGCCGTTGGCCGCGATCTCCTTGATCAGCTGCTGCTTGTTCAAGGTACTTCTCGTTTCTGCTCATGAAGTCGGCGTGCTCGAAGAGGCGCTCGTGGCGCCACCGCTCGCCCAACTCCCCTAAGATTACTGCAATAAACCCAATTAAGCAATCTATAGGGGTGGAGTGAGCCCCGGAAGAGCGCGGTGGCGGGGAGAGAAGCCCGGCCTCCCGCCCCGCCACCGCGTCCACCGGATCAGCCGAGGTAGTCCATGACCAGTGCGGCGAAGGCGTCCGGCGAGAGAACCTCCACACCCAGCTGCTGGGCCCTGACAGCCTTCGTGCTCAGCTTGCCACCGGCCGCCGGAGCAGCGACGAGGTAGTCCGTGTTGGCGGTGACGCTGCTGCCCGCCTGGCCGCCGGCCTTCTGGATCAGCGCGGTCATGTCGCTGCGCCCGAGGCCTTCGAGGAAGCCGGTCATCCTTCCGGTGACGACCACGACCTTGCCGGTCAGCGGCCCCTGACCCGTGCTGGCGGCCTCGGGCTCCGTCAGGGTGACGCCCGCGGCCACGAGCTTGTCGATGACCGGCCCCTGGTCGGCGAGCTGCTGGACGATGACGGGCGCCTTCTCCGCGCCGATGCCGTCCACCTCGCGCAGGGCCGCCGCGTCCGCGCGGCGGATGGCCTCCATGGTTCCGAAGTGGGCAGCGATCCGGCGGGACATGCTGCGCCCGGTGCCGACGATGCCGAGAGCGCAGAGGATGCGGTTGAGCGGCAGTGACTTGGCCTGCTGGATCTGTTCGGCCAGCTTGGCTCCGCGCCTGGCGCTGCCGGAGGCCTCGGTGAGCTGTTCGGTGCTGAGGGTGAAGAGGTCGGCGACATCCCGGACGGCTCCGGCGTCAACGAGGGCCTTGACGTACCGGGCGCCCAGGCCGTCGATGTCGAGCTGGTCGCGCCCGGCGGCGTACTCGATCAGGGCGGGCAGACGGCACGCGGTGCCCTTGACGCAGCGCCACCGCTCCTGGCTCTTGTCGATCTCTCCGCCGCAGTTCGGGCACCGCTCCGGCAGCGGCACCGGCACGGCGTCCTTGGGCCTGCGGGCCACCACCGCGGCCTCGACCCTGGGAATCACATCGCCGGCCTTGTGCACGGTCACCGTGTCGCCCAGGTGGAGATCCCTGCGTCGGATGTCGCCGGGGTTGTGCAGCGTGGCACGCGACACCATGCTTCCTTCCACCTCGACGGGCTCCAGCTCGGCGGTCGGCGCGATCATGCCGGTCCGGCCCGTCTCCCAGCTGACAGCGGTGAGCACGGTCATGCGCTCCACGGCCGGCAGCTTGTGGGCGACCGCCCAGTACGGGAACCGGCTCCCGGCCCCCAGTGCGGCCTGCTCAGCCGCACTGACGGCCTTGACGACGACACCGTCGATGTCGAACGGCAGCGAGCCGCGCTGTTCCCTGATCTCCTCGACGCGCCGTGCAGCCTCGGCCAGCGTGTCCACCACGACGCTGCCGGTCGGCGTGTCGCTGATCGTCTGGACCCCCGCATCGCCGACCGCCTTCAGGACCTCCAGGTGCGTGGCTCCCCCGGGTACGAACGTCTCTCCCGGAAGGTCGACCGCGCCGAACGCGAAGAACGTCATCGGCAGCGTGTAGTCGCGGTCCCTGGCCCGCAGCGTGCCGGAGGCCCCAGCGCGCGGGTTGGCGAACGGCTTCGCACCGTGTGCGGCACGCACCTCGTTCGCGCGCTGGAACTGGTCACGGGTAAACAGGGCCTCGCCGCGCACTTCGAACGTCAGCGGCTCCGTCAGCCGGACGGGCAGTCCGACGATCGTGCCGCCCACGTGGCTGATGTCCTCACCGTGGCTGCCGCTTCCCCGGGTGAGAACCTGGGTCAGGCGGCCGCGGACGTAGCGGGCGGCGATGGCGTTGCCGTCGAGCTTGGCCTCCACTGCCCAGCCACCGGCGAGAGGGCGGCCCAGCCTCCGGTCCGCCGAGGCTCCCCAGTCGAGCAGCTGCTCGCGGCTGAAGACGTTGTCCAGCGACAGCATCATCTTCGTGTGGGGGACATCGCCCGTCGGTGCCGCGCCCGCCCCGACCTTGCCGGTCGGAGAGTCCGCGGCAACGTCCTGCGGGTGGCCCTTTTCCCAGGCCGCGATGGCTCGGATGAGCCGGTCGTAGGTCACGTCGTCGAGCGGGCTGTCCCCGTCGCCGAAGTACGCCTTGGCGGCCTCGACCGCCTGGCGGACCGCTGCCAGGTAGTCGTCGCGGCTGGACAGCACCGGTTCTGAGGCAAGGGTGGTCATGAAGAATCCCGATTCATATGAGATGTGGTGATGTGGCGGCGCATCAACGTGCCGCCGCGGGACGGCCCGCCGGGCGGCGGGCCGTAGAGGGAGGGTGCAGAGCCGAGGTGTCAGGCCCGGCTGCCGACGGCGACGGCCGCGGCGATGTGCGCCAGCTTGGTGCGCAGGGTGAGGGACATGGAGGCGTACGCGGACACCATGTCGGGGTGCTGCGTGTCGAGCAGCCACTCCTCAACGAGCGCCAGCCGCGCCCGCAGCCGGGCATCCTGTTCAGCGAGCTGTGGGGAGGCCACGCCGACAGGGACAGGCAACTCGGGAGCTTGGCCCGTGACGGGCGCAAGGACGGCCGCGGTAAATCCCAGGGGCAGGCCGGCCGCCGGAGACCGGGAGGCAAGGACCTCCGCGTCCTGGAGCGCGAGGACTGCGTCCGCTGGAGCCGCGACGGCGTCCGCGTCCGGCTCAGCGTCGACGAAGGCGATGACCACCGTGTCGAGCAGATCTGCGATGCGCTCCAGAGCCCCGCGGTCGGGGTGCTGCCCGGCACCGCTGCGGATGACGTCCGCGAGTGCACTGGCGATCAGCGCGGCGTGCTGGGAGGGCGTTGTGATCAAGGAAGCGTCCTTCCGGGAGTCGACGGGCCTGACTGCGGGAGGCGGGAGGCGGGAGGCGGCGTGGTGAGCGGCCGGGGCCGGGCGGATCAAAGGACAAGGCGGCCGTGGCGGTAGCGGGCGGACGGCGGCACCGCACACCCGGGAAGCAGACCGGTGACGACCCTTGCCGGAGCCCCCGGCACTTCAGTGAGCCCGACCCCGGGGACGAGGGGCTTCACAGCACTCTGGTGCCCGGGCATCTTGCGTACCTGCATGCCGTTGGGCAGTGCGACGAGCAGCCGCTCCTGCCCCGCCGTGTAGCCGTGCCGGGTGTAGAAGCCGGCGAGCCCGGGCGGATGCTCCAGCACGAGCAGGCGAAGCCCCGCGAGGCGGCTGTGATGCTCGGCCGCGCGCAGCAGTTCGCTGGCGATGCCCTGTCCCCGGACGTCGGGCGCGACCGCAACACCCCCGATGTACAGGACGCTGCGCACCAGTTCGATGCGTAGGGGGTGGGTCTCGGTCCAGTGAGGCGGGCTGGCCATCAGCACGCCGACGATGCGGTCGCCGCGTCGGGCCGTCAGGCACAGGCAGTCTCCGTGCGTGAGCCGCCCCGGCGGCAAGGAGAGGGCCACCGGGACCGTGCGCGGGACCGGCTCGCCAGGGCTGACCAGCGACAGCAGATCACAGACCGTGTCCAGATCGCGGAAGCGGGCGCGTCCGATACGTACAGGGGGTGTGGGTTCAGGAGAAGCGTCGTGCTGCATGGGTTCCGTCCAGAAGGCGGGAGACCGCCGGGTGAATCATCGGTGCCGGGCCCACGTGGGCGTCCGGGAAACGGCCTGTGAGGAGGCCGGTGTGTGAAGGAGAGCGATCAGCTCTCGAAGATGCTCACACGCTACTTGAATAAATCCAATTATGCAGCATCCTGGGTTCGGTTCGCCACCCATTCCGGCCCGGTCTGCCGGGTGGGTGCAACCGGGACGGCGAGGTAGAATTCGAGGACCGCCAGGTGTCGAGCCACCGGATCGCCGAAGGCGAACCTCGCGCGCCGCAGCTCGCCCCCGGCCGTCATGCCTACGATCCGGTCCTCCATCAGCGTGTACGTCTGGGCAAGGGCGACTTCGATGCGGTCGCCGGCGGCGTGAAGCCGCGGGCACACCTGCAGCGCATACGCCGCACAGTCCTGATGGAGCGGCGGCTCCAGGTAGTACCCGGCGTCCGTCTCGCCGACGAACGCCAGCTGTTCCATGGTGGCGATACCCTTCGTGCACAGACCGCACAGTCGCTGGACCATGAACTCGCGCTGCCGAACCGGGCATTGCTCACCGAAAGCGGGAGTTCCGCGCCCCGGCGTGCATGAGCAGGTGATGTGACCCCCCAGCTCGTCGTTCGACGTTACGAGGATCGAACCGTCGTCATCCGCCTCGTACCAGGAGACGTTGCCGGGGACTGGACGTCCCGCAGTGTTGCGGGGCAGCTGGGCGACGTGCTGCGGCATGGGCGCACTGCGCCAGGAACCGTTCACTGAATTACTCCGTTTTGCACTTCTCGGTGTCGGCGGTGGCGCCGAAGGCGCGCTCCTCGATCAAGCGTCGCGAGTGGGCGCGAGAGGAGCCCGCTGCCCGAATGCCTAGAGACTACCGAAGTAAATCCAATTAGGCAATATCGATGCTCCTGCTCATGGTCCCTCGGCCAGTGGGACGTGTTCCGCCGCAGGCCCAGTGACGGGCCGCCACCTGGCAGGCTGACGACATGACTTCCGTCGACGACGCCCTGAGGCTCGTGTGGCCAGCCGAGCTGCGCACCGACCGTCTCCACTTGCGGCCGGTCACCACAGATGACTCTCCCCTCGTACGCCAGTTGCTGACCGATGCCACAGTCCGCGCCCACCTCGGCGGCCCGGCCTCGGAGGAGCGCGTCGCCGCGCGGCAGACCACGTACCCGACGACAGCAGGCGCCTGGACCGTCGTCCGGGCAGCCGACGACCAGCCGGTCGGCTTGGTGACCATTGGCCCCGACCACCGGTGTGAAGGCGCCGCCGAGATCTCCTACCAGCTGCTCCCCTCTGCCTGGGGTAAAGGGCTGGGGCGGGAAGCGGTGGCCGCGGCCGTCAGCTGGTGGACGGAGGCCGCACCCAAGGGCGGCCCCATGGTCGCGGTCACCCAGGCAGCGAACGCAGGGTCGCGCCGCTTGCTGGAGTCGATCGGGATGACGCTCGTCGACGAGTTCGAGGAGTACGGGCAGCCTCAGTGCCTCTACACCCCCGCCGGAGACCAAGAGGACACCGATCTGCGCTGGGCCCGCCTGATCGCCGAGCGCGTGGACACCGCCGAGAGGCGCCGCGGCGCACAGGCTCGCGCGACCGCCATGGGCCAAGAGCTTCCGGACAACCTGACAGCACTGTCTGACGGCGACCTGGCCCAACTCTGCCCTGATCGGCATGGTGCCTACGGCCGTATCTGTGCCCGCACCGCCGGCCACCTGCCGGACCTTCACCTGGGCCGAGCCCCCGACGGCGCGTGGATCGCCTGGCTGACGAGCGATGGACTCGAAGACACCTGATCCAGTGATCAGCGCTTTGGCGCTCCTCGACATGGTCGGAGAGCGTCGGGCGTGCGAGCATCCCGGTTCGGCGCTGCCCGCGGGACAGTCTAAGGGCTGGCCACCTCGTGCGGGTGGTCATTGACCGTTCACCCCTCGCCGGCCTGTTCCGACGTGCAGGCTCGTCCGTGAAACGACGTCCGGCAGGGGAGGCCCGCGGTGCTCGACACGGAGCTGCACGAAGACCTGAAGGAGATCGTCACCATGAGGGCGATCATGTGTGTGGAAGGGCCGGAAGCACTCCAGTACACCGGGGCCGTCACCCGGGCGGTGGTACAGCTGTCCGAAGAGGCGCCGGAAGTCGCGTGGATCGATGCCAAGGCTCCGCGGGATCGCGCCGCGGCGGTGGAGGCCCTGTACACCGCGCTGCACCTGGACAGTGCTCATGGCCCGCGGCCACGTCGCCTGGCGGATGCCGAGAACCTGATCGTTGCCGAACTCACGCGCACGCCACGCCTGGTCGTGGTGCTCGGCGCCCACGAACTGCGCACCGTTGCATTGGAGATGCTGTACGGCATGTGGGCACACCTGGTGCCTGGGAAGTTCGCGTGGGTACTGACCGGCCGGAGCGGAGAGCTGGAGAACGTCCTGGCGCACCCGGCCCTGGCAAGCCTGCAGTCCTGCGTCTTCCTGCGGCACCGGGTCCCCGAGCCGGCATGACGCTCCAGCCCCCGGCGCTCCTGATGAATACGCCCCGGTCGCTCTGACCCCGCTGACCGGGAGGCGGCGCGACGCCTCCCGCGTCGCGGCTCGACGCCGCGCCGCTCCCTCGGGCGGCTCCACGATCGGCTGTGCCGGCGCCAGGCCTCGACCGGGTGAGCGTGCTCGGCGGCAGACGGCGCCCTTCAGGCCCCGTCTTCCGGGTTCCGCGGCGCCGGTCCGTCAGATGTAGAGGTGTTGTCGGTGGCCGGCGTGGCGCTCGGGCTCGGTCGCGACGGTCGGCCCCCCGTGCTCGCGGGCGCGGTTGTTGGCGGCGGTCACGCAGGCTGAGCAGACGAGCCGCGGCACCGAGGTCGGTGTGCGGCCAAGAGTCGGCTGCCCGGTTGCGGGATCGATCTCCACCACGGTGGCGCACCGGGCGCACATGGTCGTGAGGGCGGCACAGGACCAGCACGGGCCGGTCACGGTCAGTTCGTCGGGGGCCATGGGGAAGCTCTTCCTGGAGTCACGGGATTTCGGTAGCGGGAAGGTCGCGGACATCGGCGAGCACATCCGCGACCAGCGGTGCTCGAACAAGGCGATTGCCAGGAGCAGTTCGCAGATGTGGGCGGCGTAGTCGCGGAAGCGAGTGCTGGTGAGGGACTTCACGTACCCCGGCCACACGAGGTGGGTGTGCTCGGGGAGGGTCGTGAGATTGCGTCGGAGTGTGAGGGTGTTGTCCGATGACGGCCCCGGCCCGCGCGTCGGTGCCGGACCGGGGCAGGCTGTTACGAGCGGGTGCCGGAGCGGTGGGGGACGATTCGCACCGCTCGGCGGGGGTCGACGTCGCGGCCCCTGGGGCCGTTGACGTGCGCCTGGACGGGGACCCGGATGGGCTTGCACTCGCCGCCGGCCTCGATGATGGCGCGGTGCTGGTGGGGGTTGGGGCAGCGGTTCTGGTACCTCGCGCTGACCTCCCAGCGGAGCGTGTTGTCCTTCCACTTGGGGCCGGAGTCGTCGGTGGTCGCTCGGGCTGGGGCGCTGGGGTCGCTGGAGGCCTGCGCATGGACGGGTTCGCAGATGATGCGGATGTGGCGCTTGCGGACAGTACGTTTGCCGCGCTTGTTCTTCCGGCTGCGGCCGGTTGGCTTGGCGCCGGTGCTGTCGTTCTGGGGGACGCTGACCACGTCCTCGTCCGGGGTGGTGATGTCCGGCGCTTCGGTGGGACGGCGGAGATCCCAGAAGGCGAGGAGGATCGCGAGACTGCTGGCCGGGTCCGGCGCTCCGAAAAGGCGGTAGTTGCTGTAGCCGCCGAGCCTCCCCTGGTGGAGGGCGATCACGCCGTTGGGACAGTACGGGCCACGCGGCAGCTCGATGGAGGCGGCGAGCCGGGGCGGGAGGCGGGTGGGAATCAGGCGGGTGGCGGTGATGGTCTCGACGTCGAGGACGAGTTCGTCGCCAGTGCCTTCCATGTGCCAGGCCATGCCGTAGGGCGGGTGGAGGTCGTCGAGGCTGATCGGGGTGGGGAAGTGGACGAGCCCGTCGCGGACGGGGGCCACGTCTTCGAAGTTCCCGGCGACGACGCTGTCGTTGTTCACGAAGGGGTGCGCGGCGATGCGTTTGCCCATGCTGTGAGGGGCGACCCATACGTCGCTGGTGCGGTAGGCGGCAGCGAAGTTTGCGCACTGGGCCCGATAGGCACTGAGGGCGTCGCTGGTCGGTTCCTCGCCGGTCATGGTGATGTGCATGGCCTGGAAAAGGTCCATGCCGCGCGGCACGCCGCGGACGGGCTTGCCCCAGAAATCGGCGAGCCGTGCACGCATGCGCTCGGCGTGGCGGGCGAGCCCGGTGACGGTGGGATGTGGGGCGGGGATCGGGGGGATGGGCGTCGTATTGGTCACGAGGGCTCCTGAGGGGCGGCCTGCGGCTCGGGAGAGCGGCCGCCGGGGGCAAGTGGTGAGAGCTGCGGAGCGGGCCGACGATGGGCCCTCGGTGGCTCGTCTCGCCGCAACTCGCCCTCAATATTACAGCAGTAAATCCAATTAAGCAACAATCGAGGTCTGTGGTGATCCCCTAGACATGCGGCCGTTTAGTGGCGCATCAGCCAAGGTCGGTGAGCAGGGACAGCGCCACACCTAGCTCGTGCTCCGGCTCGGCGTGCGGGACACCGTCCGCGCCGAGGAACAGGTAGTAGTACGCCGTTGTCAGCTGCCGCGGAGCTGAGGTCCCGCCCACGGTGCTCAGGTTGCCGGCAGAGTACACGTGCGGCAGCCAGCTCGGGCCCACGATCGCTTCCACCCAGGCCCGCGCCTCCGCCGGGTCAACGGCCTGGCGTGTGCCGAGCTGCTTGTGCTTCGCTGCGACCGACAGCGTCAGCACGCTCCCTTCCCGGCCCGGCCGCTCCAGGAGTACGGCCTGGTCCGTGATGTCCCCGACGATGGTCAGGACGGCATGCCGGTCGGTCACTGAACGCACCGGTCCGAAACTGTGCGGCACCATCTTTCCCTCCGCCTGCATCTGCTTCAGCACGGTTGTGGGCACTACGGAGGCCAGGCCGCTGTCGGCCGGGTCCGTGGAGAAAAGGCCACGGCGAAAGCGCCGCAGCTCCTCCTCCTGTTTACGCAGGACGGTACGAATATCTACAGACATGCCGTCAACGTTACAAGCCGTCCCCGTCCAGGTCAGGGCGGGTGCTCACCCCTCTGCCCGGAGCAGGGCGATCACGGTGGCGTCGTCGCGGTACCCGCTCTCGTCTTCCGCCGCCGCTGCGACCAAGGAGTCGGCGAGCAACTGGGGGGCGGTCGCGTGCTCGAGGCACAGCCGGGCCTGCACTTCCGGGGGCACCTGGTCGGAGACCCCGTCGGACATCAGCAGCACCAGCGCGACCTCCGAGGGAATCTGCACCTGTCGGCACGTCGCCGCCCCGGCCTGGGCCAGCCCGAGCCTCGACCAGTTGTCGTGCTTGACGGCGTCGAGTTCCACGGCGGCGCCCCCGTTCCACCGGAGCCAGTTCCCCATCGTCTGATCGGTCGACCACTGCCTGAGCACGCGCCCATCCCACCCGTAGGCCCTGCAGTCCCCGATCCAGTGGACGCTCGTCGGCTGTCCCGGCTGCGCGCCGGCGAAGACCGCGGACGCGTGCGGGGGCCGGTCGTAGGCTGCGGCCATCTGCCCGGCCGCCATCAGGCCGGCCAGGCCGCCCACCGCGGCCCCGATGTGGGTGATAACCGCCGGAGTGATCGCCGCGTACCGGACCACCTCCGGACGATGGCCGGCCCCGTCGACCACCGCGGCGCACACCATCTCCCCGAGGCGCTGCACGTCGGCTCCGTCCGCGCAGGGCGGCTCCGTCCCAGGCCGCTGGGCCAGCCCCACCACGATCTTCTCGACGGGTACCGCCCGGGCATTGCGCTCTTCCATCGTCCATGCCTCCGTTCCGGGGGCCGGTGTGGCCCTCTCGCCCTACAAGCCGCCCGGGGCAGAGGAGTGGACTTCTTGACGAAGTCGAGGCGGGTGTGACGCATGTGGCAGTGAATCCGCCGATGACGGAGCCGCACGGGCGGCTGGGATGGGAGCAGGGATTCGGAGACTGAGGGCGCGCGGTCATGCCGGCTGAGATCATGGCAAGAGGGTCAGCTGATGACCATGGCACAGCAGTGGGGGCGGCGATGGACGAGACGAACACGGTGCGCGCGGTCGCGATCGACTACAAGGCGGTGCTGCGCTCGCCTGGGCGTGCACACGACGGGATCGCCGACTTCCTGCGGTGGCTCGGCGAACGCGGCATCTCCTTCGTGCTGCTCACGACCGACTCCCTCGACGCCGAAGCCGCCATGAGGGCCGCCGGTCTGCCCACGCCCGCCCTCCACCTGTGCCGCGACGACATCCCCGGCCAGCCGGCCCGTGGCAGCGGGGCCTGGTTGACGACGGTCGCCGACCGCCTCAAGCTGCGCCCGAATCAGCTCGTCATCGTGGGGACCTCGGAATGGGACTGGCGTACCGGCATCAACGCCGGAGTCGTCCACATCTTCGCCCGCTGGGCCAACCATGTGCGGAACGCGAAGGGCATGATCACCATGTCGGTGGACCAGCCGGCCGATGTCGGTGAGCTCCTGGAGCACTTCTTCCTGGACGAGCCTCGCTGGGCCTTCAGCCACGACGATGACGCCCGCTCATTCAAGATCCGCTCGCTGCTGCCTCCCAACGTGCGCTTCCCTCAGGCCCCCGGCCGGACCTTCGAGCTCCAGGACGTCTTCACCCGCGGCCGTACCATCACCGTCGGCACCCAGGACGCCCGCGACATCCTGATGCTGCGCCTGCTTTCCTCCGCCTACCTCGACGGCACCCTGCCCCACCGCAGCCTCTTCTGCGTCTACCCCAGCAGCTCCCCGGGCAAGGTCAGCCAGCAGCTCGCCGGCTTCCTCACCAATGCGAAGGTGATGGTCGGCTCCTACTACCGCGAGGACCTCCTCGAGCGCGTCGCCCAGGCCCCGGACACCAGCTGGGAGCGGGCGAAGAAGAACTGGGGCCCGGCAAGCACGGCGGACATCTCGATCGGCGCCCAGGCCCGCACCGTCCGGATCAACCCCCAGTACAAAGGCAAGCTCAAAGGCAAGACCGTGATCGTCTTCGACGACTTCACCACCGAAGGCAAGTCCATCGAATGGGCCCGCACCCTTCTGACCAGCGCCAAGGCAGAGCAGGTCATCGCCCTGACCATCGGCAAGTACCGCGCCTCCCGCCACACCGCCTACCAGCTGCGCCCCGGTACGACGATCGACCCCTTCCAAGCCAGCTCCCACCTGGCCGCCACGAACTTCGTGACGACGTCCGTCACTGGCGCCGCAGGCCAGGGCCCCGATGACGCGCTGAAGGCCACGATGTCCCACTTCATCGCCGCCGTGCAAAGCGCCGAATGATCTTTGCCCGTTGTCCGGCCTTCGGAGTCGGCGCGGCCCGGGCGACCGGCACCGCGGATCGAGTCGACCGTGCCCTTGCCTCCCGTACGCGGACCGCGTGCGCCATGATGGAAGTGGCCCGAGTACCTCGCTTCATCCTTCGAACATCCCGGGGCCACGAGTAGAAGGACACCCCTGATGGACCTCAACATCACCGCTGAGCAGCACGATCTGCTGACGCTGTGCGCGTTGCGCACCGGCGACGCCACCCTCGACTGGAGCCTGCTGGCCCGCGGCGCCCACAGCCCCGAGGGCTTGGCCGCGCTCATGGACGGACAGCTGCACGAGGACTCCCGTGCCGCGACCAAGAACCGCCCCCTGCTGCAGCAGGCCCTGACCGCCGGCCTCGACGACGCCCGCGCCCGAGTCGACGACGAGCTCGCCGCCGCCGACAAGATCGGTGCACGCCTGGTCACGGTCCTCGACAAGGACTACCCGGCGAACCTGCGCGTGATCGGCAACCTGCCGCCGTTCCTCTTCTACCGCGGCGAACTCGATCAGCGCGACGCCCGCTCCATCGCGATCGTCGGCACCCGCCAGGCCTCCGAGGCCGGGCTGCGCCGGGCGGCCCGGATGGCCCGCGAGCTCGTCGACCACGACGTCGTGATCGCCAGCGGTCTCGCCAAGGGCGTCGACGCCGCCGCCCACCAGGCCACGCTCACCGCCGGAGCCCGCACGTTCGCCGTCATGGGCACCGGCATCGCCGCCCCGATCTACCCAGCCGAGAACCGTCCGCTCGCGAAGGCGATCCTCGCCTCCGGCGGAGCGCTGCTGAGCCAGTTCTGGCCCACCCAGCCACCAGCTCGGCACACCTTCCCGCGCCGCAACGTCGTCACCTCCGGCACCACGCTGGGCAGCGTCGTCATCGAGGCCTCGAGTACGTCGGGCGCCAAGATGCAGGCCCGCCTGGCCGCCGAGCACGGCAAGCTCGTCTTCCTGATCCGGTCCCTCGCCGACACCCAGCCCTGGGCCAAGAAGATGCTGGACGAGGGCCGAGCCATCCTGGTCACCGACTCCAGCGACATCACCGACCGCCTCGGCCAGGCCGCGGACATCCAGGCCGCCGGACAGCAGCGCCAGCAGCTCGCCCTGGCCGGCCTGTGACGGCCGGTCTCCCGGATCCGGCAGGCTTCCCCGACTGCCCGGTGTGCGCCTACCGCATCACCGGCACCGCCCGCCTGTGCTCCGACTGCGCCGGCCGCACCCTCCAGCCCGTCGCCGAACCCCACTGCCCGGTCTGCTCCCAGGGCCTCGCACCCGGCAGGCCGTGCAGCAACGCGGTGTGCTCGCTGCCGGAGGCCGAGCGGGGGTTCTCCCGCGTCGACGCGGTGGCCATGTACTCCGGAGCCCTGCGCGACAAGATCCACAAACTGAAGTACGAGGGCAAGACGGGCTGGGCGATGATCTTCGGCCGCCTCCTCGTCGGCTGGATGGAGAGCCACCCCGAGGCCATGCGGGGCGTCGACTATGTCGTCGGCAATCCCACCCACAGTGGGCGTCAGCCCATCCAGCACATCGAGGCGATCATGGACGCGGCCTTTACGGAGGACGTCACACGGACCCACCCGCTCAGCCCGCCGGGCAGCCACCGGCTGGTGAAGCATTCCGAGACCGCCCGCTCCGCGACCCGGACCCTGGACGAGAAACGCGCGGCCGCGACCGCACATGCCGCCGCCCTGACCTGGACCGGAGACACTCGCGACATCAAAGGAGCCACCATCCTTCTGGTCGACGACGTATTCACCAGCGGGTCGCAGCTTCAGCACGTCGCACGCAGGCTTCGGGCAACCGGCGCCGCTGACGTCCGCGGACTCGTTCTCGCGCGCGTTCCCTGGGGCGGATGACCCCGCTGGAGCTGCGCCGGCGGTTACGTACGCGTCGTCCGGTTGCCACGTCCACCTCGGACCAGGCGCGACGGCCCCTGCTGCCGCTGCCGAGGCCAACGCGGTAACCACGACCGGCACACGCCGACTACGGTGATCACCATGAATCTGGGGGACATCCTGCAACGCCACGCTGGGCAGGCCGTCGCCGCGACAGCGATCATCAGCCAGACCATCATGACGCAGCTACGCGGACCGTCGGCCGGGGCCGCCGTCGCCCTCGCGGTGGCCACCGGCGTTCTGTGGGCCGCGCAGGGGCGCGCCCGACAGAGATCGGCGATCCACATGGGACCGGTGGCCCAGGCCCTCACCTGGCAGGTTCACGCAGGGCAAGAGCCTCGCCAGTCTGACAGCGAAACGTACCGCCACCTGGCCGCCAGGATGCGGCAGACCACCGAGCACGTACGCCGAACGACCGCACAGCGCGGACTGGAGAAAGTCACGCTGGCCGTCTCCAGCGAGCCCGATAGCTGGGCCGACGCCCGCTCCACCGGCCACGGCCGCCGCGGACACATCTGGCTCGGCATGCGCTGGCTCCACCCCCGCCACACCGCCCACCTCCCCGCGGTCCTGGAGCACGAGTTCGCCCACCTCCAGCGCCGCGACACCGGCAAGGGCATCGTCGCCGAGTCCACCGCGGTTATGTCGGTCAGCCTGGCGGCCGGCCTCCTGCCCTTCCCCGCCTTCTCCCTGACCGCTGCGGCCGCTTGGATGCTGACCGTCCTGTTCCACTGGTGGGGCGAACTCGCCTGCGACCTCGCGGCTGTCCGCGTCTGCGGCCGGTCCGCAGTGGCCGAGATGTGGCGCGAGGACCTCGAGCGCGACCGCGCCCGCTCCCTTTGGCCCCGCATCTGGGCGACGGCCCGCGGCCTGCGCACCCATCCACCGACGCGCCTTCGAGTCTTCTTCGCCGAACATGCTCCGATGCCCAGCCAACCCACCGCCGTGCCCCAGCACCCTCTGCACGTGCCGGTAACCAGCTGACCGTCGCAACCACCTGTCGCGTATGCCGATCAGACCATCCGCCCGAGGACCGGCCCTCTGCCGGAGATCGTGTCTGTCAGGTCGTGGGGCGAGCGGACTGCCCTACCTTCAAACACGCGCTCTGCTCGTGCTGCAGAGCACGACGGAGATGATGGCCGACGACGAGGGGCAGCAGCCCGCCCAGGCGGGCCACCGCTTTCAAATGTTCGACAGCCGTCCCCAGGTGGGATGCTGCCTCAACGTGCCCGTCTGGATCGGCCTGGAGCCGGTCGAGAGCCTGGGCCAATCCGTCGGCGAGCTCGGTGACGCCCGGGTCCTCGGGCACCTCGTAGCCCCACTTCGCTGCGGCGCCCGCCAGATCCTCGATGAGACGGGCGCGGGCGAATGCGTGACGGTTGATCAGGCTCATGACCCCATCTTCTCCCGAGCAGGTCCACACCGTGCGGAGTTGACCGAAAGCCGAGCCCGGGAGTGAGGAAACCTACGAGGAAGCCGGAGCGGCCGAGGGCAGGGAGAGGAAGGCCCGGACAGGCGGGGGAAGGAAGCCCGGAGTCTGTGCGAGGTCCCATTGCAAGCCCTCCTGCACCCGGTCGAGCTCGGCGAACGTTTCGCGCTGCAACAGCAGGAGCAGAGCCGACAGAGCGGTCGTGGTGGCCTTCTCATGCCGGGTGCGCAGCTCCTCCAGGAGGTAGAGCCCGGCCGGCAGCTGCCTGCTGATCCACCACTCCGTGGTGGCGTCGCCGGGCGCCCGGGCGGCAAGCTCTGCCTCCGTCCGCGCACACAGGTCCAGCGCCCAGGAGCGCACACCCTGGGCGACGTGCCAGGCGGCGGCGAGGTCCTCCGGCGAGGTCGTCTCCGCCAGCGTGCGGAGGACGCTGCGAACGTCGCCGGCTGGCATCGTCAGGCTGCCGTCGGGGCCCAGGACGGGAGAGTGCGGAACGTCGCGCACCGTGGTCTCCACCAGGGACGCGATCGGATTCGTGCCCAGGCCGGGTGCCATCCCACGCAGCAGCGCGCCCACCAGCGGCAGGGGCGCACTGCCCGTGAGCAAGGCGTCGGCGGCGAACAACGTGGCGCCCTGCGGCGTCAAGCGCTCTTCGTTCAAGTGCTCGTCGAGCGGGACAAGTTCCTCAGGCGGCCAGGGGACACCGGCTGACTCGAAGAACGCGGCGATCTGCTCGTCAACCCGGCGTGCGCGCGCGGGCACCATGATCGCAGCCTGGCCGCCGCGGCCGATATAGGAGTCGACGGCGTCCAGCTTCTCATCGACGTCCTGCCCCGGAACGGTGCCCGGAAGGCGGATGGATCCCACGGCGGTCCGGAAGGCGGCCCGGACGGTCGGCTCCGGCACCGGCAGGCCCTCTCCGAACAGGGCCAGCGCCACGTCCGCCGGCCGCCTCCCCCTCCCGGCCAGCCGGGCGAGACCGAGCACCAGAGCGAAGCTGGCGGCCACCGGCTGCGAAGTGCTCCCCCGACCGCGACCGAGCCCTCCACCATGCGCGTTCGCCGGGAGCAGCCCGTGGCGCCTCCATCCGGACAACTGCTTGCCCGTCACCGTGAAGCCGTGCTTGCGGGCATGATCGATGAGCTGCTGGTCCGCCCGGCTGGGCACCTTCGTGGTGTTCACCCTGCGACCCTACCGGCGCCGATCCACAGTAGTCGGCGGTTCTTGGAGACCCCCCACCTTCGCCCGGCCACCGTGCTACCGGTCCGCTGCAATTGGCGAAGAGCCGGCCCACCCGAATCAGGCTGGGCCGCGACCCGAGACGAAGGAGACGGATTCACCCATGACCAGGAACGCGGAACACCGTGAGCTGCGAACCCTTGTGCTCCTGCTGGCCACGGCGGTGGGCCTGCTCACCACAGCAGGGGTCGTCTGCTTGACATTCGCCTATCCAAGGCTGGCCGAACCCCTTGCAGTGGGCGCCGCTGTCCTGACGTGTCTGGCGGGCCTCGTGCGGTTGGTGGTCAAAGAGGGTGGGCGGCGTCGCTGACTGTGCCCGCTGCCGTCGCCTCACCTCGCGCTCACGCCCGAGGCCCACGTCACCTTGGACGTAGGTTTCGCGTGCTGATAGGAACTGGACCAGAGAAGCTGGGAAATTCCCGGCAGGAAAGGGGAACCATGTCGAATGGGGTAGACAACAAGAGCGCCCCGGCTGACATGACGACGGCCGCCGAGTTCGGCGGTCTCGTTGACCCCGCCCGCCCGATCTCCCCTGCGGAACAAGCGCTCTCGGACTGGCTGGAGACGACCCTCGCTGCGGAGACCCGGCTGGCTCACGACGGCACCGCAGAGTGGAAGTACCAGTCGGTATACGAGCTCATCGCTGCGTACGGCCGCTGGTTCACCCCTGCCGCCCTCCCGACCGGGGTGCGGGTGCTCCCAGAGCGGCAGTGTTTCGTCAACGCGGCGGAGACCGAGCTGGAGCACCCGGGCCTGGCCTACATCGAGGGCCTCGCGCTCGGGGGCGACAGCCCCCTACCGACGCTCCATGCCTGGTGCGCGGACGGGGACGGCCAGGTGATCGACCCGACATGGTCGGAGCTCGGAGGCAGTGCGTACCTGGGCATAGCCCTGCCCTCGGCCCTGAGGCCGCAAGGGCCGCGTTACTGGGGCGTCCTGGAGGCGCCCAACTCCTTGTACTCGCTGCTGCGCAGCGGTCTATGAGAGGCGCGTCCACCGGGCCTGGCTGCGCTCCCGCCGCCGCAGCCTCCGTCCGATGGTCCGCTGGCCAGGCCCATCGCCACGGCCGCCCGTGCGCCGGGGCTCAGGAGGCGGGCGTGGACCCTGCGGCTGCCGGCGACGACGTCAGGTCCCCGAGGAGCGACCGGAGGCCCTCTACGGTGCCGCAGGATTCGGCGAGGAACCGCACCTGCGCCGTGGACCCCTGGTTGTTCACGGTGCTCGCTCGCGCGTCGGCCGCCATATGGACTTCCTCGTACGCGTCCTTATCGCTCATTTCCGGGTGCGCGCCGTCGTTGTACTCCGTGGCCCCGTCCTCGTTGGCCGCGTCGTACACGGCTTCGTCCAGGTCGCCTTCCCTGATGCCGAACTCGGCCACCAGGGCTTCGGCTTCCTCATCGGAGATGACGTACTGAGGCTCGTCCTCGGCCGGTGGCGTCACGTCCATCCGAAGGGCGCGCCGCGTGGCCGTCCGGCGGCATTCCACCCGCCACACGTGCCAGCCGGCAGCCTGGAACACGGCGGCGACGCCGTCGAGGGCCTGGTTCCGGGCGGTCCGCACGATCCGGGTGTCCCGCGTCCTCATGCCGCCCTCGTCCTGCGCTCCGTCGATGAACCAAACCACTTCCAGCATCCGGGCCGCCGCTCCCGGCCACACGAACGCGCCCTGTGGTCCCTGCGCGCTGTGCCACTCCCGGTAGAGCATCTTCCGGCCCGGCACCGTCGCCAGCGTTACACCGCCCGCCCGTAGCACCTTCAGCGCTGCGGCCACCGCAGGATCCTGGGCATACTCGGGCAGCGCGCCCACCGAGTCCGGCTCCGCTCCGCCGCTCGGTCCCTCCGCCACTGGGGACGTCGTACTACACATCAAGTGGTCCTCTCTCAGGATGACGGCGAACTCGTACCCGTCGCCGTTCGATGGTCTGGTGCTCAGGGTCAGCCTGGGCTCCGGGCATGAAGCAGTGGCCCAGGTGCAGCTACGACGGCTGGCGTAGCGGGGCTTGGCGAGCTCCACGCCATGCCCCTGACCACCCCGCCCCGTCTCCGCCGATTGATCAGTTGCCTCGCTGCGACGTGTAGTGGAAGTGGGCATAGGTGATCGCGTCGCGCCAGAGGCCGAGCGCGCGCAGATACTTTCGGAGGGCATCGTCCTTGGTGCGCCCGGTGACGCGGATCGGCTTGCGGCCGTCGTGGCCGCACGCGTCGTCCACGTACCAGCCGGTGGCGCGGCCTGCAGCGTTGCGGGTGCGCCCCAGAGTGCCCTGAGGCTGCTTGGGAGAGCGGGTGCCCTGGGAGACGGTCACGACACCGCTGCCCGGCGCGGTCAGGGTGACCTCGACTACAGCGAGACGGCCGGTGGCTTCCAGGTGCAGTCGCATCACCTGGTCGACGGCGACAGTCGGGACGGCGCTGCCCCAGTGGTTGGCTCGGCCGTCTGGGAGATCCTTCAAGTGCGCCTCGTACAAGGCAAGTCCTGTGTCGGTCACATGCAGGTCGTAGGGGCTGCTCCTCGTCGCGAGCAGGCCACAGGCGACGGCGTCGTCGAGGTGGACCCCCAAGCCCATCGGGGTGATGTGCTTGATCGGGTCGCCTTCAGCGGCTCCCTTGACCAGGGCGAGGATGTGCGTCGGGCTGGCGACGAGCTGGGGCACGTTCAGTCTTCCTTCTCAAGGGCGTGGCGCCAGGCTTGCTTCTCGGCCGCTCGCGCCTGACGCCGTTCGATGGCCTGGTGCCAGCCGCGTGGAGGGACGGAGAAGTAGTAGCAGGTGCAGCCGCGACGGCCGGCGTAGCGGCAAGGGTGACCGGCGTGGCGGCGTACGGACTTGGCGAGCATGCGTGCCACCGGGGGTACTCCTGTCGGGTCTCTGCTGGGGCTGTCGGACACCGCGATGCCGCAAACCCTAACGCAATAAATCCAATTATGAAAGTTTCATCCGTCTGGGGTGCGCCCGTGCATGCCTCCGTCCCCGGCGCCCCCTGGCGCGCGGGCCGCTCATGCCTGCCGCCGCCTGCGCCGCCCCGCCCGGCGGCCAGGCTGCCGCATGCCAGTGCCGCCCTGGGATGTTCGGGGTTGTTCGCTGAACAGAACCGTCCGAGGGTCATACTCAGAGCCCCCGGCCCAGGAGCGCCTACCGGCCCGGTTCCTGGCCGCTGCTCTACGGCAGCGCCCGCTGCCGACCCTGACACCGGGCCCTCCGGGCGGCATGTCATCGGGCCCTCTGTCCGTGGTTCTGCGGTCCGGCCGCGCGTTCGGACCGGTAGCGCCCCGCCGCAGCCCTTCGCCCGGTCGTGTGGCTGTCCGGCCGCGCGGCGCGGCGCCGTCCGGGGCCCGGGCGCGTTCTGTTGCTTGTCGGCTGTGGGCCTAGTTGGTTTCTGTGGTCTGGTGGAGCGCCTCGAGGCGCCAGGTGCGGGTTTCGAGGCGCTTGATCTTCCGTCGGTGGGCGCGGCGGCTGTTGCGGCGGCGCTCCCCACGGGGCCGGGGCCCGACGAGGTGGTCCATCTCGTCGCGGCGGTGGCTGAAGGGCCTGTAGTCCAGAACTGGCATGGGGTGCCGCCTTTCGCGTTGAAGTCGGGCTGTGTCAGAGGGGGAGGGCGGTCGCTGCGGCGGCTTCGCCGGGCCGGGCGAATCGGGTCTTGGTCATGCGGATTCCTCCTCCTCGGCGAGTTCGGCTAGCTGGGCCGCCAGCTCGTTGACGTGGATGTAGATCAGCGCCTCGTTCTTGCCGTGGGGGTTCAGGTAGGGCTTCCCGTCGACCTGGAAGTGTTCCAGAGCCTCGTGGACGGCCTCGTTGATCGCCATGGAGAGGAAGTGGGCAAGCCAGTGCTGCTCGGTCGGCTCCTCAAGCACTTGGCCGTTCATGCAGAACTCGGGGGTCTGTTGCCATTCGCCGGCCTGCACTGCGCCGTCCTGGAAGGCGTCGGGGATGGCCGGGCCCAGGAGCTCGCTGGCGAGGAACCCGCGAGGCTCGGTGGTCTTGCTAAAAGTCAACCGGTGCGAGACTCGGGCCCTGACCTTCTTGAGGACGGCCTCCTGTGCGGGACTGAGGTCCATGCTTTCTCCCACCCTCGATGTCAGAGGTACTCAACCTCTCCATGCCAACAACGCCACACTACTACAATAAATCCAATTATGCAATCTCGATGTTCCCTCCCCTCGGCCGCGCCCGCCGCGCTGTCCTTCGTCGCCCACTACCGGCGGGCGACGAAGGACAGCAGCGATCGCGCGCCTCGCGGTAGCGGGCGATAGCGTCCTGGGCGCGTCGGACTGCAGCGTTAATGGGCATGGTGGCTTCCTCCTGTGGGGCTAGGCCGTGTGTCGAAAGTCGCTGAGAGGCAACGTTGTGGCGGGCTGGAGCGTCCATGGGGTTGCCGGATTCGGCTTGGGCAGGGTGTTGAGGGGGGCTCGTGGAGCGGGGTATGGGGAAGCAGGACGGTCCAGGGCGAGAGCTGAACGCTTACGAGAAGGTTCTCGCAGAGGACCGCCGCGTCATGCGCGAGATGTTCCGTGTGAGCATCGGCGGTGCCCATGCAGGGCTCGTCATAACGGTCTTCATCGTGGTCTTGTTCGCTGCCATTGGCGGCACCGTATGGGCTCTGATCGTTGGCGGAGCGGTTGCGTTCTGGTTCGCCGTCGCCCTTATCGCGGTTGTCGGTGGCGGTCGCCGCGGGTGGGCCGCAGCCAAGCGCGCTTACCTCTTGGCTTTCGGCTGGGCCGGCTGGCTGTGATCGTCGGCGAGGGGTATGGCCAACGCGAGCAGGCGGCATCGCCAACTCCGTCCGTCACAGCCATTCTCCGATCGCGGCGACAAGGACGGTGGCTTCGAAGCGGACGGCGAGCTTGTCGAATCGGGTGGCGACCGCCCGGTTCCTTTTAAGACGGTTGATCCCGCACTCGACCGCATGGCGTTCGCGGTAGTCGACCGGGTCGAAGCGCGGCGGCCGGCCGCCGCGGGCGCCGAGCTTTCGGCGGTTGCGTGCCTGGTCGGCCTTGTCCGGGATGGTGCAGCGGATCCCGCGGCGGCGTAGGTAGGCGCGGTTTCTGCGGGAGGCATACGCCTTGTCCGCACGCACCCGATCGGGGCGGACGCGTGGCCGGCCCGGCCCGATACGGGGCACGCGGACCTTCTTCAGCACCGGTTCGAACTGCGGCGAGTCGCCGCGCTGCCCGGCCGTGATCACGATCGCCATGGGTTTCTGGTCCTGCTCAACGGCCAGGTGCACCTTGGTGGTGAACCCGCCGCGTGAGCGACCAAGTCCGTGGTCATCGGGCTCGGTGAACACACCGCCCGGCGGTTCCTTCTGCAGGTCACCCTGCTTGCGGGCCCCGGCCGCATGCTGATGAGCACGACAGACCGTGGAGTCGACGCTCAGGTCCCACGTGATCGCCCCCTTCGCATCGGCCAGGGACTGCAGCCGGGTCAGGATCCGGTGCCAGATGCCGTTCCGCTGCCACCGGCGGAACAAGTCGTAGACCCGGCCCCACGGCCCGTACTCGACGGGCACGTCCCGCCACGGAACACCGGTCCGGACCCGAAACCGTATGCCGTCGATCAACCGCCGCCGAGGCCAGACGGGCGGCCGGCCCGCCTTCGTGCCCTTCGGCAACAACGGCTCCAGCACCGCCCACTGCTCGTCCGTGAGATCTCTCCGACCCATGAACCGTGATCATTCACAGCCCAAGATCCACTTTCGACACACGGCCTAGGCGTCTTCGGCGCCGCCCTCGAATGGTTGGTTGGACTGCGCTTCCACGCCAATGGCGTAAACTCTACCTGAATAAATCCAATTAAACAGTTCTCCTTGTGTGGATCGTTGCGGCACCTGCTGTCCTGATTTTCTGCATGCGGCTGTCAGCAGAGAATCGGCACCTGGATGTCAGTGGTGTAGCCGGGTGACCTGCTAGTTCTTACTGTCGGGTGGTGACGAACTGGCGCTGGTAGTAGTGACGAGAGGCCAGGTCAACCCCAGAGACCCGGGCCCGCTTCGGCTACAAGGCCGCTGCCGGCACCACCGACGACGGCCGCTTCCGCCGGCTCACCGTCAAGCCCTCCACTTACCAAACCCGCCGCCTGTTCGAGGCCCAGGAAATGGGCACCACCGACCAGCTCCTGCGCGAAATTGTCGCCGAGGGATTCAAGGAAACCTATTTCCAGGACAACGGCGCCCGCGCTGTGGGACTGTCCGACGTGTACCTCACGAATATCGACTACCTCGACGTCGAGTACTAGAAAACCGGAACCTTCCAGCCCGAAATCCGTTGAGCAGGGAAAGCCCGAGCGGTGCCATTAAAGAAGCGAGGAACACCGTGACCGACACCAGCTCTGACGCCGTCGACGTCTTCGGTATCGACTGCGACAAGAGCCACCTGATCCACGCGGACTACGACAGCGTCCGCATCGCCGACGCGCTGCGCCGCAGCCCCCACTTCACCGCCGCGTACGCCAACCCCGGCGACTACGACGTCGTCTTCGCCACCTCCGACACCGGTGACGGCCGGGCCTGGCTCCTCACGCTGAAGGACCCGGCCCCCTCCGACGACGACATGCTCGGCATGCCCGTCCTGCACGAGGCCCTGGCGGCCGCGGTCCTCAATCACCCCGACTTCGTCGCCGCCACCCCGGACTACCCCAGCGACGGCGACATCACCATCCACACCCGCGACGGCCAGCGCTACCTCGGTGTCATCGGCATCGCCACCGACGAGGACACCGCCCTGCTGAAGCAGCCGGCCCCAGCCGCCGCACCGTCCGAAACCGCCCGCCACGACGTCGTCCACATCGCTGCCGCGCTGCGCAGCAGCCCGCACATCCGCTCCGTCACCCCGGTCGAACCCGGCGACACCGCGGTCTGGTTCAAGGACGCCGACGGTCTTGAGCACGAACTGGCCCTGGTCTCCTCCGAGCCGATCTCGGACGCTCCGTCCGTGGCCTACACCTGGGACGCCGTCGCCGCCGCGATCGGCAGCCACCCCCACTTCACCCGCTCGGTACTGGAGGAGCGGTCCTTCGGTCCGCTCAACCTCGACACCGTCACCGTCTACACCCGCACCGGCACCGAGTACACGCTGAAGCTGACGCTCAAGCTGCCCGGCGATCCGCGCCCCGAGCGCAGGCCGGTCTCCCCGGCCGCCGACCTCACCACTGCCGCCGAGCGACTCCTGCACCCCCAGGCGACCGATTCCGACCGCGCGATGGCCGGCCTGCTCAACCACGTCGCCGCCACCTGGGACAGCCTCGACGCCCCGCTGCGCGAGCACGCCCATGCCGTCGCCCGCACTCTCATCGGCTAGACCCCGCTCCGGTCCCCGGCACTGCAACTGCCGGGGACGGATCCCTCCCCCTCTCCGCCACTCTTCCGGAAGGCCCCATGCCCCGCGATGACGACGGGCAGCAAGCCGAGCTCCTGCTCGACCAGGTGCGGTTCGACCTGATCAGCGCCGGGTTCCACGTAGCGCCGCCTGGGCCGCTGACCGACGAGCACCAGGGCGGCGTCGTGGTCCACCTCGACGACGACCACCAGGTCACGGTCGACTGGCTCACCCACCACCGCCTGGACGCCGCCGCCCTCGACATGGTGGAAGCCGACCGCCTCGAAGAGGACGTCGTCACCCGCTACGAGACCGTCAGCACCACGATGAACACCGCCCTCGCCACCGTGCTGCACGCCTTCGGCTACCGCACCAGCCGGCCGCTGTTCGGCACCGGCTTCACTGTCCAGCCGCCCCGCACCGCTCCGTAGCCCCACCCCGCCGTCCGGCTCCGTCCCGGCGGAGCCCCGCACCCCTGGGAGAACCCCGTGACCGACTACCTCGACCACGACGAGGACCTGGACGAGGCCGCGTTCGCCCGGCGCCGCCAGGCCGGTCAGCTCGACCACATCAACACCTACTACCGCCTGCCCGAACGCCTGGGCGTCACGGCCGCGCTCGGCGTCCGGGTCCGCCACGAGGACCGCGAGGGCACGATCACCGACACCGCCGGCCAGTACCTGCGCGTCCTGCTCGACGGCGACACCGACACCACCGTCTGCCACGCCACCGCGTCCATGGCCTACCAGCGCCCCGACGGCACCTGGGCGAGGGCCACCCCGCTCCCCGACCCCTACGCCCGCACCACCGACGAGGCCGGGCAGTGACCCGGCCCGGGTCGGAGCAGGACTCCCTCGAGGCGTCCTGGGCACTGCCGGCCGCGCCCCGCTGCGGCCACTGCGGCGAGCGCATCACCTCTGCCGACGGGCCCGGGGACACCTGGTTCGGGCCCGTACCCGAGCCGGGCCAGGACCGCCTGGACGTGCCCGTCTACCACCTGACCCGCAACCCCTGCCGGATCGCCGGCGGCCTCCCGCCCCGTTCCTGACGGCACACGCCCCGTACGCGAAGAGCGCCTCGCCCCGGCATTGCAGCTGCCGGGGCGAGGCGCTCTTCAGTCTCCCAGGTGTCAGGGAGCGCAGTGCGTGCAGGCAGGGGTGCCGGCGAAGGCGCGGTCGGCTGCGGCGACATCACGGCCAGTGAGGTGCGCGGCCGCGTCCAGGGAGGCGGACAGCGGACGACGCGTGGAAGTGCCGACATACGGCTTGTCCGTGGTGATGTACCGGTCAGCCGATGCGGCGTATCCCCCCGGGTTCTTGCGGTAGACGGTGGTCGCACGGCTCGCCCGAGACCACGTCGCTTCGGCAGCGCCCCATTTCTCCTCGGCGTCCGTCGCGCTCATGCGAAGAGCCTCGCCGATGGTCTCCCAGCTCGTCCCGCGAACCCTCTCGGTGATCACCGCCTGCGTAATCACCGAAGCATCCACACCGCGAGGCAGCGCTCGCACGTAGTCACCCGCCCGAGCCAGGTCCTCACCCACCATCTGTGCGTACACACCCAGGCGTGACGCGGCAGATTCGATCAGGTTCACCAGCTGGATCCTGGCGATGTCGGACTCGGTGAAGCTGTCGGCCGGCAACTGCTCCGGGTCCACCTGAACGGTATCGATCTCGATAGTCATGGCGCGGATCGTAGAGCCGTACTGACCGCCCTCCAGATGTAAGACTCACACCCTGTTTCCCCAGGTGAGACGGCACACCGCACGGTTGGAAGGCTGTGAGGTGCAGCGGGACGAACCACGGCCGAACCTGGACCTGGCGGTGTTCCGCCGCCGATGTCCCACGATCGGGTGGACCGCAAAGCGCCGGTCGTGCCGACCTCCCCGCCTCGCGAAGACCCGGTCGGACTGCGGTCGGCCCGCACCGGTTCCGGGGAAGGACGTGAGCCCCGGGGGTGGGTGCCCGTACGGTAGGAGACACAGGATTTACACGCCCGGGGGCCGCCACCTCGGGTGACCGCCACAGGCCCCCGGGCCTCTTGTTCTCCACCCGCCAGGAGACCGTCATGAGCACATCCGCTTCGCACCCCGGCCGCCGCGAGCTGCGCGTCACCGTCACCGACGAGGTCTACGAGCAGCTCCAGGCGCTCGCGGCCGACAAGGCTGTCCCGGCGGAGGAGTACGCTGCGCGGATGCTCACCGACGACATCACCCGCTCCCGGTTCCTTGCCGGCGCTGAGGAGTTCGTCGCCGAGCACGCCCTCGGCTTCGCCGAGCGCTTCGGCCCCCGCCCCGCCGCTGGAGACCAGGCTGCGTGAACCTGACCGTCGACCTCATCTGGCTCCTGCAGGTCGCCCAGGAGAAGATTCCGGGCGATCCCGACGTCGTCGACTTCGGAGCTCTGGAGGCCGCCCGGGCCCGCCACTGCGCGGTCGTCATGGGCACGACCGTCTACCCCGAGCCGCACCACCGCGCCGCCGCCCTCCTGCAGTCCCTCGTCCGGCTGCCCGCCCTGGAGCACTCCAATGAGCTGTACTCGGCCGTCGTTGCCGCGGCCTTCCTGAGCGCCAGCGGCCGCGCGGTGAAGGTGAGCACCCAGCAGGCCGGGGACTTGATCGAGCAGGCCGCGAACGGGCTGGACGTCCGCGACATCGCCACCGCTCTGGCCGCCTGGACCCCCTGAGGCTCTGTCGTCCTCGGCCCCGTCCAGGCCGCACCGGGCCGTTTCCACGGCGTAGTCACCGCCGTATCCACCCGGGCGGCAACCCGTAGCCGCCCGGTAGTCACCAGCGGCCCCGGGACCGCTCGGCACCGAGCTGGACCTCGCGCCGGCACTCGCGGCAGTCCGGCAAGCCGCTCACGCGCCGGCCCTCTCCCTCCGCCCACCTGAAGCCGCACAACGACAGGGCCCCGTCCTCTTCGGGGTCGGTGGCGTGCGAGTCGTGGCCCGGCACGTTCCACGTGACCGTCGTGCCGCCCTCGTAGGGAGCGCCCTCCGGCCACTCGTACACGGCCTCGGTGGTTGTGCAGCGCATCCGGAGGTCGGGCCCCTCCCAGCGGGGACCCCGCCGGCGGGCACCCAGCCGGGCCTCGGTCGCGGCGTCGACGGCGTCGGCCAGGCGCTCGAAGGACAGGTCGTAGTCCTCCATGTGACGCCAGGTGCCCGGCTCCTGCTTCCGCATCAGCTCACGGAACTCCAGCAGCAGCCGCTCCAGGTCGTGCCGCCCGACCCGCAGGGTGTCGGTCGCGTCGTCGTACTCGTCGTTGGGGGTGATCTTCACGGGCATCGCACTGCTCCTTGTCCACGCACGCTGGTGGGCCCGAGTGTGCCGGGAACGCGCGGGCCGGGTGGCCGTATCCACCCGTTGCCACCCGGACGGCAACGCGTATCCATGCGCAGCAGCCTTTCGTTGCCGCCGAGCCGGGTAGCGTGCCAGGGACTGATCCGGACCCGGGGTGGGGAGTGGCGATGCGGTTCGCACGGCTGGAAGAGAACGGCCCGCTGACGTCGACCGAGCTGGGGGCGCTGCGGTCGCTGAACGCGGCAGTCCTGACCTCTCGGTACGAGTTCGAGTCGGCCGGCGCCGTCTGGGACCGGCTGGAGAGCCGCGGGGACGTGGCAGACGTGCACGAGGCGGCCACGACGTTCCCGTTCTACGGGGAGGCCATCCACGAGATCGCGCGCAGCGCGGCCGCGCACGAGCGGCGCGTGGCGCTGACCGCCTGGAGGTATACGGCCGCGGCGGTCGTCCTGGGCGTCGCCGTTCTGCAGCGCGTCGCCGAGACGAAGCCGCCGTTGTCGGCCGCGACGGTGGAGAAGCTGTGCCAGGAGCCGACGCTAGGCCGGCTGCACGAGGCGCTGTCGGTGCCGGTGGCCGACCTGGTGCCGGTGCTGGAGCACGACCTCGTCGATCACCGCACCCGCACAGCGGAGCAGTGGGCCCAGGCGCGTGACCGGGTGGACCACGCGATCGACCTCGTCCTGGAGATCGCCGAGGACGAGGATGCGGCCCACCCCCGCACCAAGGACGAAGCGGCCGGCTGTCTGCTGACCGAGCACTGCCCGCCCCACACCGACCCCGTCTACCACGGCGCCCTGGAGCCGCTGTTCCAGCTGGCCGAGGACGTCCCGTTCGACATCAGCAGAGTCATCAAGAACAGCTGAGTACCCCGCGACTCAGTCCTGCGGTGGCATGGCGCCGGGCAGCCGCCCGGCGAAGTCCCACCACTGCTCGATGGTCCACACGACGGCGCTGGAGCGGTCGGTGGACATCCGCAGCCACACTTCCTCGCCGCCGGGCATGAGCGCGACCTCGAGGTGCGGCTCGTCCCACGTGCCCAGCGGATACATCCAATCGATGCCGTCGGGCCAGGTCCGCGTCGCTACCGTGCGCACGCTCAGCGCCGCGGCGAAGGCGTCCAGCGCCGTCTTGGGTATCCGCACCTCCGCCGGCTCCCGCTCGACCCCCGCCACCGGGCCCCTCTCGCATCGTGCGGCAGGCCCGCGCCCGCCGTCGCGGATCAGCGTGACAGAACCGCTCCCCGCGAGCTGTCACGCTGTGAGGTCTATGAGGCTCACAGGGCGTTTTCCCAGGTGAACGGGTGGGTTATGAGGCTGCCAGGCGGAGCGCGCGCTGGTGCTTCCGCGCGCCCTGGTGGTGCCCGCCAGCCCGGAGGACGATGGAGTCGTGGGCGAGCACGACGAGGACCAGGAGCACGGCGCCGAACCGGCGCGGCCGCCGCTGACGACCGCCCAGGCCCGGGAGATGACGGCGGGGCTGCGCGAGGCGATGGACGACGTCCGGCGCTCCGTGGCGGCCCTCGCCGCCCGGGTCCGCGACGCGCACGCCGCCCGCGTCTGGGTGCCCCTCGGGCACAGCAGCTGGGAGTCGTACTGCGCCGCGGAGTTCGGCATCAGCCGCGCCCAGGCGTACCGGCTCCTGGACGTCGCCCGTTCCCTCGCCGCGATCCACGGCGCGGTCGCCGCCGGCACCGAGCTGTCTCGCACGCGAGACAGCGACCCGGCCGCCGCGGCCGCGCTCGACTACGGCCTGTCCCAGCGCGCCCTGATTGCCGTCTCCAGCCGCGCGGAGGACGTCGCGGAGCTGATCACCCGCCGACTCGCCACGCTCGCCCACAGCGGCCTCCAGGCCCTCGACACCGCCACGGTGCGCGCCGTGGTCCGCCAGGCCGACCGGGACGTCCGCCCCGCCCCGCCGCGTGTTCCGGCCGGCCCCGCCCGCCCGTCCCTTGCCCCGCTGCCTGCCGCTCCCCGCCCCGTCCCGGGCTCGCGCCGCCGCCCGCCGCTCTGGTCCCGGGCCTGGCTGCCGTCCACCGCCCCGCCCCGGTCCGCGGCTGGGCCCGCCTCCGCGGTGTACCCGGCTGTCCGTACCCGCCCTCCGGCGCCGCCCGCGCCCGCCCCGGCGGCGCCCTCCGGCCCCACCCCGGCGCCGTGCCGAGCCGCGCCGCCTCCGCGCGCCGCGCCTGCGTGGTGTCTGGTTGGGAGCTCGGGTTCCTCCTGGGGCCCGCGCCGTACCCTGTCGTCCCGCTTCCCCCGGGCCCGGCCGCGCGCGTCGCCCGAGCCGGGCCGTTCCCGCCCCCCGGTCGCCGAGTCGCGCCCCTGCTGCGTCCGGCGCCGAGCTGTGTACACCCCGGCCCAGGCGGACCCGGCCCAGGCGGACCTGGCTTAGGTGGCCGGTCCGGTGGCGCCTGCTTTCCGGCCTCGGCCGGCCTGCGTCTCGCCGTCTGCTGTGGCCGGGGGCGGTGGGTTGTTCGGGGTTGTTCGCCGTTGTTCGCCGTTGTTCGGCGAACATTGGTGAACGTCGGTGAGGAGCTGGCCTGCTGTGTCCGCCGCCCATCCGCCGCGCCGCCCGCTTGCTGTCCGCGGCCGGTGGCGCCGCGCCTCTGGCGCCGTGCCGGCGGCATGAGCGCCGCGCTCCGTGTCCGTCCGGCCCCAGTCCGCCCGGCCGAGCTGTCCCGGCTCCGGCACCCGCGCTCCGCCGCCCGGCCCCCGGGCGCCGTCCTCGCCGTGCGTACCGCCGCCCGCCGCCCGGGCCCCGCGCCCGCTCGTCGTGCCTGCTGCGCCCCGGCGCTCCGGCCGCGTGCCGCGTCCCGGTACCGGCGTTGAGGGCTCGCTGGGCGGCCGTCCGTGGGCTGGTTGTTCGAGGGCTGCGTCCGTGGTCTGGCTGTCCGCCGGCGGCCTGTTCCGGCCGCGGGGCGGAGGGTCGTGCTCTCCGGGCGTCCGCGGCCGCGTCCCCGGGGCCGTTCCGCCGGCTGGCCGTGGGCTGCCCCTGTGGGGTTGCTTTCCGGCGTGGGCCGCCTTGGTGGGGCTGCTTTCCGTCGCGGGCGGTGGCCCCGGCACGGGCCTGCTTTCGGCCTGCGGCCTGTGTGGTGCCGGCCCGGCGGGCGCCGGCTTGCGGGCTGGGTCCGCGTGGTCGTCCGGGCCTGGTGCCGTGCCGTGCCGTGCCGTGCCGTGCTTCCGGTCGTGGTTGATCGCTTCGTCGCCGTGTCGTGCAGCCGGCGGCCTGGCCGCGCTCGTGTCCGCCCGCCGAGCTCGTGCTGTGCGGTGTCGACCGCGCGCTCGCCGTGCCGTGCCCGTGTGCGCACGTCCTCCCATCCGCCCCGGTCCGGCGCCGTTGACTCCGGGCCGCCGGGCTAAGGCGTAATTCGCCTTTCCCGCCCCGGTGTTACGTGTTGAAATCCAAGGGGGATTACGTAACAGGTTTCCGGTTGAGTTTGTTACGCTTTCTGGAGCGGCTTCTGACGGAGATTAAGCGGCGGCCTGCGCTGCATTGTTGCCGCTTTCTCTGATTTCCTGTCAGATTTCATCCAGACAGGACCCTGAGGCATAGTTTCAAGCACCATCGAACCGTTTCTATTACTCTAGTGGTGTAGACCAGTTGCGAGCAGTCATCGAGTATGGTTATGATGGATCGTCAGAAAGCAGCGGGCACAGACCCGCTTGCCACCCCC
>NZ_BNBE01000003.1:0-150000 GCF_014654895.1 Streptomyces filamentosus
GAACCTGAATGAGTTCGCCGTTGGCACTGCGGATCTCCGCGCGGGCGATAGCCCGCACCGGCTCACCGTCGATGAGCACCTGCAGGGACATGTCCCCGAGGCCCCCGCCGGCCGACCCCTTGGCCAGCGCCCCGAACTGGGCCCGGGTCAGTACCGGCTCGGGGCGGCCGGTGCCGTTGTAGGCGAGGTTCATGCCCGGCTGGAGGAAGCCACCCGAGTCGTAGGACGCGGCCGGCACGAAGCCGTAGAGATCGGTGAAGAGCGAGCTCTTCGCTCCGCGGGCCCTGGAACCGACGATCACGCCGTCCCCGCCCCGCGACTCCACATTCACCCCGCCGAGGGTCCCGGCCGTGTGGCCGACGCCGGCGTTGGTGATGCCGATCTGGAACGGGCTGGCCGCGCCCCTGACCCATCCGGGCGGGGCCGTGTCGCCACTGAAGGCCATGGTGGACCAGCGGCGGTGCGGATCCTGCCCCCGCAGCACGGACTCGATCGCCGACATGAAACCGGAGCAGTCCCAGCTGGGGTTTCCGTTGCCGCCCCACTGATAGGGCAGGCCGTTCTGCGTGCGGGCCCACCGGAGCGCGGCCTGCACTTTCGGGCCTCCGAGACCGCCACCGCCCCGCTTGTCAGCCTCCTTCGAGTAGCCGAACAGGGCGTCGATGATCCGGGTCGGGATGCGGCGGATCGACTGCCCGAGCGCGGTGTCCATGCCAGGGAACGACCGCAGCAGCGGGTCGACCACATGGTTCACACCGGCGCGAGCCGAGGCCTCCAGCCCGTCCTTCAGCCAGGAGGCGCCCTTCTTCACCCCGTTCCAGACCGCGGTGCCGGCGCCGGCAACCAGGTTCACACCCGAGCCGATCCAGTCGAAGATGCCGCCGTCCGCATAGCGCTGCGTCGGCATGTCCGGGTTGCCGCCGAACGCAGGCGCCAGTGCCGCCTTGATGCCGCTCGCGCCCCGCGAGCGGGCGATGCTGTTCATGCTGTTGACGAACCCGGCGCCCACCGCGCGGGTGAACTCGGGCCGCATGATTGCCTCGCCGCCGGACAGTTCCAGGGCACCGCCCGTCGGGGAGACGAACCGGTGCACGTCACGGCCCGGCGTGTAGCCCGGCATCACGCCGCCCCGCGCGAACCTGAACTCCTGCAGTTCATCGGCGCCGAAGGCCGTCGCCACCTTGTTCCAGACGCCGACGATGCCCTTGTTGTAGACGATGTCGACGACGTACTGGATCGGCGCACGAGCGATCTTCTTGAGGCCGTTCCAGGCTCCCTTGATGCCCTCCCGGGCCGCCTCGAACGCGCCGACCATCTTGTCCTTGAGGCTGGTGCCCCACCCCGGGATCGTCTTCGTAAAGAAGTCCCGGATCGGGAACAGGATCTGCGTCTTGATCTGCTCCCAGCCGTCGCGGAGACCGGCCTTCATGTCGTTCCAGCCGGCGACCGTCTTCTCGCGGAGAGTGCGAACCCACCCCGGGATCGTCTTCGTGAAGAAGTCCCGGATCGGGAAGAGCACCCACTCCTGAACAAGCCGCCAGCCCGCCCGGAACACGCCGGGCAGCGTCTCCGTCCAAAACCGGGCGAAGGGGCCGGCAAACCATGCCTTGACGTCGGCTGCAGCGTCCTTGATGCCCTTCCAGACCACGCGGACCGCGTCGCGGAACCACTCGCACTTCGTGTACAGGAAGAAAATCGCGGTCACGACCGCGCCTATCGCCAGCGCGATCCAGCCCCACGGGCCAGCCATGGAGACCAGGTTGAAGGCGGCCATCGCGGCCGCCGCGAGGAGCATCGCACCCCGCCAGGCCAGCATCATCAGCCGCCAGGCGCCCATCGCGACGACGATGCCGTATATGCCCTGGATCACCCACGGCGCGTTGTCGGCAAGCCACTGGACCGTGGTCGCGATGGCGCCGATGCCCCGCAGCAGCTGCCCAGTGATCGGAGCGAGCGCCTGGGAGATGGCGAACAGGGCACTGAAGACCTGCCCGAGGGTGGTGGAGACGACCGGCAGCATCGTCGACGAGTACGAGAGGAACCGCTCGAACGCGGGGCTGCCCTTCAGGTTCGTACCCCAGTCGGCGAACCGCCCGCCGATGTCCTGCATCCGCTGGCTGATGGAGTCCATGTGCGGCAGGAAGGCCTGGATCACGCCCGCCATGCCCTTGAAGACGCGACCGAAGGTGATGCCCATGCCCTCGATCGCAGGCCCGACAGCGTCGGTGAAGTCCTCCTTGAACGACTCCCACCAGGGCGACTTGAACCCGGCCGACACCCTGTCCTGCAGGCCCGACACTGCGTCCGCGGCCGCCAGCACGATCGGCGTCAGGCCCGGCAGGGAGTTCTTCAGCCCGTCGAGCGCGCGCGTGAAGATCGGCATGATCGCAGGCTGGAGCGACCGCGACCAGCCCCCGAACGCCGTGCGCAGCCCCTCGAAGGACCGCATGGTGTCCCGGGCCGCCGGAGTCAGCTTGGCGAGAGCGTCCTGGTACTTCTGCTGAGCGGTCGCCGCGGCGGACACGGCCGGAACCGTCTCGATGTACGACGACGCAACCTGCCGCTGAGCAGATGCGACCTGCCTCTGGGCAGCCGCCACCTGCCGCTGGGCCGAAGCAACGGACTCCGCGCCCTGCACCTGGGCCTCGGAGACCTTCTCCACCGCGTCGGCGACACGCTCCTCGGCCTCGACGATGTCGCGGGCATTCTGCTCTGCGGCGCGCGCCTGCTCGGTCTGGGCGTCCGTGACGTCCACCGTGCGGTCGGCAACCTTCTGCTGTGCCTCCTGCAGCCGCTCCTGGGCCGCGCGGACACTGTCTGAGCCGTCGACACCGGCCCGGTTCGCCTGCTCCACCTCAGCCTTCAGCCGCGACTGCTCGTCCCGCTGGTCGGCGAGCGCCTCCACCGCCTGGTCGTAACCGAGCTGGGCCCGGTCGCGGTCCAGCTCGGTGGCCTTGGCGCCCAGCTTCCTCACCCGGGTCAGCTCGGCCTCGGCCTCCTGCACCCGCAGGACAGCGCCCCGCTCGTCAAGAGCCGCATCCGACAGCCGCTCGTTGAGGTCACGCAGCTGGTCTGCGGCCTCCTGCCGGGCCCGAGTCAGATCCTCCTGCACCCGCAGGACATCCCGCTGGGCATCCCGCAGGGCCCTCTCGGCATCCGCGACCCGGCGGGCCGCATCCTCTGCGCGCACCGCCGCCTGCTCGGCCACGAGGGCCGCCTGCTCGCGGGCCCGCGTGACCTCCGTCTCGGCGTCGACGATGCGACGGGCCGCGTCCCGCTCGGACGAGGCCAGGTTCCGGCGCGCGTTCGCCAGGGACTCCGTTGCCGCAGTCACAGCCTGCGCGGCGCCCTCCTGCTGCAGGGCCTTCTGCTGGGCCCGCGCGGCCGCGTTGGCGCCCGCGTTCGTCGACACGTTCGCGGCATCCTGCGCAGCCTTCTGGGCCTGCAGGGCGCCGGCGATGTCCTTGATGGCCGGCACGGCAGCCAGACCGAGGGCGCCCAGGCCCACGGCGGCGGCCGTGCCCGCAGCAGCGACGGAGCCGAGGCCTGCGGCCACGATCGGCAGCACCGGCAGAATCGCCGGGCCGAACGCGACAGCGGCCGCGGTGAGGAGCCGGAAGCCGTTGATGGACGGATCGACCCGGATGTTGATGTCCCGGCCATCGAGCCGGTTGATCTCGGTTCGCAGCGCGGCCAGCTCCGCAATCGCCGCCGCAGTGTTGATGCGGACGTCGACATTCGGGTGCCGCCGGCCGAGGTCCCTGAGCTGCCGCTCGACCAGCTCGACCTGACGTCGCGCGGTCGCCGCGTCCACGTCGATGCCGACGCGCTGCGTCGACAGCCGCTCCAGCTGCGAGCGCAGAGCCCGGATGTCCGACTCCGCTTCCGACGTGTCCGCGCCGATGACGATGTCGGGGAGACTGCGCACCGCTGCCTCCACGCGGGTACGGAATGTCCGGCCGAACGTACCGCCGGCATCCGAGCCCTGCCGGGACGCGGCGGCCGACGCCTGCTGGCCACCGCGCTGGATCCCGCTGCGGACCGCACCCGCCACCGAGTTGGCCACCCGGCGGCCGATGATGTTCCCCATCTCGGTGCCGACCTGCTCAGCCGGAGCGGTCAGCCCCGACCGGAGCCGGGCGTAGATGTTCCGGGTGTTCGGGACGACATCGACCTCGACCGAACCGACCTGGATCGCCACGGAAGGCCTCCCTTCCGCGCGTCAGGCCGCGCCCCCGTTGATCAGCGTGAACAACTTCTCGGCGGCCGCTTCCGACATCGGCTCGCGCCGCCTCTGCCGGGCCGTCCCCGGCCGGCGGATCGGCTCCGGGCGCCGCGGCTTGCGGGCCTTCTTGTCCGAGTTGACGAGGATGAGGATGTGCTGGAGCTCCCGCACAGCGTCTGTGATGCCGGCGAGGAGCTGGTCCGTCATCGACCAGCGGCCCTCCTCGGGCCGGCCGTCCTTGGCCTGTTGCTCGTACTCCTCGTCGGTCAGAGAGTTCCGCAGGGCCGTCATCGTCGCCGACTCCGGCGGCAGGTGCTGGATGAGAACCCGCAGCTGCCGCCACGTCATTGACCCGCGGTGGACGTCGAGCAAATCGCGGTGGTAGTAGCGCCAGAGGTCAGCCTCTACCGCTTCCGCGTACTCCTCGACGACCTGCTGGGTCCACTGGACTTTCCCCGCGGCTCCCCGCCGGCGGAGTCGACCTCCTCCATGAAGGCGTTCAGGTCATCGTTGGTCGGGTCGAGGTCGAGGTAGACGTCGTAGGACTCGGGGCTGAGGACGTCCTCCAGGAAGGCGTCCATGTCGCCGCTGCGCAGGATGCGCATCGTGGACTGGCGCCAGGCGCCGGCAGGCATCACCTGCAGTTCCTGGCCGCACAGAGTGGCGGTCAGGTAGTGGCCGGACGCCTCGATCTCCTGGGCCTCGGCGGGGGTGGTGTCGGTCTGGTCGGTCATGGCGCGGGCCTCCAAGGTCGCGGCGCGGGCGAAGAGGGGGTAAGGATGAGCGGGCCGGGCCCGCGCCAACGGTGTGTACGGCCCGCTCATCCAGCTCAGGACAGCGGATCCGCCGGCGTGACCGGGATCTTGTCGGCGTGGTAGACGGTGTTGCCGGAGGCGTCCGGGTAGGTGGTGATCGTCCACTCGAAGCCGGACATCGTGTCCTGCTTGTACTCGACGTCACCGCGCTCGGAGATCTCGCCGTCGGGGACGTAGAAGCCCCGGTAGTTCTCGCCGTCGACGACGAGGAACCAGAAGGCGCGGCGGTCCGGGGTCGGGGACGCGGTCTCCGCGAAGCGGGTGATGCCCTCCACGTCGGCGGTGAACTCGGTCTCGTCGATGCGGTACTGCAGGCTCATGACGGACTTGCGGGACGTCTCCCACATGGTGAGGCTGAACGTGCGGACCGACTGGGTGATCTGAGTGCGGAACGGGCTGGTGAGGCCCCACGGCGTGAAGGCCTGGGACTCCTCGTCCCAGCCGTTGGTGAGGCCGTCCTCGGAGATCGCACCGAGCGCCGCCCAGGGGGCCAGCGGGTGAGTGAGCGGGGAGTCGGGTGCGGCCGTGCCGACAGGGGCTACCCAGGCGCCTCCGTTGGCGCCGACCATCGTGAGGTCGGCCGCGCGGGTGATGTTGACCATGGTGTCTCCAGACATGGAAGTGGCCCGCGCTCGGGCGGGTGACTGTGGCTGGCGCGGGCCCGCACCGGCTCACGCCGGGTGGCTGTAGATCTGGTAGGTGGCTCCGGCCCTGCGCAGGGCGGTGTTCTCGTAGGGGCGGATCGCCGGAGGGGACGTCGTCGTCACCCGGCCGACCACGGCGCCGCCGGTGGTGGCGCCCGGCAGCTCGGACAGAAGCCAGCCGCGGACCGTGGCAGCCAGAGCGATCGCCTCGGCGCGAGATGCGGCGTAGACGTCGACATCGACGAACGCACGGTCCAGTCGGAAGCCGTCGTCAGCGCCCGCCGGAAGACGCTGCACCTGAATGGTGGGCAGTTCATTGAGCAAGCTGTTGTCGAGCTCGTCGCGCACGACAACCCCGGAACCCGCCTTGGCCTGCAGCCACTGGATCAGGGCCAGCTCGATGTCGACGCTGCCGACAGGCGCCATCAGTCGCCTCCCGCCGCCTGGGCTGCGCGCAGCAGCACGTGGTGGGCGGGCACCCGCTCGGTGCCGTACTCGACGTGTGCGCCGTAGGAAGACGAGTTGCCGACCACCGCGATCGCCCGGTCCCGGCGCCGGCCGCCGCGTGACACGGGGCGGACGAAGAAGGAGGCCTTGTAGTGGCCCCGGTGCGGGTCGCCGGGGCCGCCGACGGGAGCGATGCCCTCGGCGGCGGTCTTGATGGCCTCGGCGCGGCGGACCATCTCGGCGAGCACCATAGGGCTACGCAGCAGCTGCCCGACCCCTCGCCTCGACATCCGGAATCGTGCGGCCATGTGCACCTCCTGGACGGTTCATCCGGTCACCCGGTCTGCTGCGAACTGGACAGGGCCGGGAGTGCCCGTGAAGACGCTGTGGCCCCAGTCGCCCGGCTCGCCGGTGATCTCACACAGCTCGCCGCGGATCCGGACCTGGTCCGTGGTGCGCCAGTCCGAGCCCGGCGGCGCGTACACGGTCCAGCCGACGATCACCGTGTCCCGGCCCTGTTGCTCGTCGCCTCCGACATCCGGCGCCGACTGGCGAGGGGTCACCACGCAGCCGGTGACAGTCGTCTCGGTGAGTGGCCCCGGGATCGGCTGGCCCCGTGGATCCCGGCCCGGAGAAGGGCCGCGACGCAATCGGACGACGTCCTCCCCGAACGGGTACGGACCGGGCATCAGGGCCACCCCCAGCCGGGCTCGTAGGGCTCGCCCGTGTACAGGTCGTCGATCGGCCACGTCGGAGACGGATCCGCGTCCGCCGGTGTCGGATCGACCGTGAACGCGCCGCCCCGGCCCGCCAGGGACTTCAGAGCCGCCTTGTCGGCCTTCGTCAGATACAGACCGCCCGAGCCGGCGGGCCGCTGCACGGTCTGCGGGCCGATTGTCTCGTAGGTGACCTGCTGGGGGTTGACGTAGGCGCGTCCCGCCACAGACAGCACCACCGCGGTGGCCTGGTCCGGCAGGGGTTTGACGACCGATTCGGCCAGTGCGATCGCCTGTGTGATCAGGAGGTCCGCCCGGGGACCGTCGATCTCCCCCAGGCCCAAATAGAGGGCCAGGTCCTCGGCTGTGGGAGGAGTGAACGCCATGGCCGCCTCCTAGCGGGTCAGGGCCTCCACGGCCTCACACCAAGCGGCCAGATCCGGCGCCGGGTCCAGCTCGGCAGATCGGGCGCGGGCCCGCTTCACGGCCAGCCGGTACTCGGCCGGCGCCAGAAGCTTGCGAAGCACGACCTCGTAGCCGTCAAGGTCGTTGCGGTCGACGAAGAGGCCGCCCTCGCCGAGTGACTCGCACAGCCCCGGCGTGGGGTGAGCGACCACAGGAATGCCAGACGCCAGCGCCTCGACGCCGGCGCGGCCCCAGGACTCATACGAGGAGGGCATCAGCAGCACGCGGGTGTGTGCGTAGACCTGCTCGCGCATCTGCTGGCCGTCGACGTGCTCGACGATCTCCACGTTCGGCAGGTCGGGCAGCACCTGCTCGCCGTAAGCGCCCTTGACCGCCAGGAACTGCTGGTCCGGCATGCGGCGGGCGAGGGCCGCCAGGACATGCCCGCCCTTCTCCGGATTGCAGTTGATCAGCGTGATGGCCTTGCCGGGCTTCGTCGCGTACTCGTCGGCGAACACCGGCGGCCGCACAATCAGAGACTCGGCCGGCCGGACCGCCTTCGGGTACTCGGCGAAGAACAGCTCGGCCTCCGCCTTCATCCACCGGCTGTTGTAGACCGCGAGTGCGGTGCCCCCTGCGGCCATGTCGCGGAACGTCGGCCGGTGCGTGTTGTGGCAGATCGTCACCATCGGCCTGCCGAAGCCGCGGGCCAGAGCCGACGTAGACGGCACACACTCCAGGTGCGAGAGCAGAACATCGGCCTTGCGGACCGCGGAAGGGAAGTCCAGGCGGGCCTCCAGCGGCACCACACGGATGCCACGGTAGTCGTAAGGCTCGCTCGCCTTCCCGTACCGGGACAGCCACACCTGCACGTCATGGCCGCGTTCCACCAGCGGCCGCAGCATCGAGACGAGCATGTGCTCGGCCCCGGCATTGTGCTGCGGTGGCATGAGGTGAACGCGGGCCACGACCGACAGCGGCCTGGCCGTCCCGCCCGGCGCGGAAGCCGGGACAGCCCTGCCCATCAGGTACCCGACGGGGTGCCGGTGAACTTCACGAACGCCTCGACGTCACCCAGGACGAAGCCGTAGTAGGCCTCGGCCAGCAGGAGGACCAGGTTCTCCTGGAACGCCGAGTGCACGCCGCCGTCCTCGTCGATGTACGTCGCCTCGCGGGACAGCTTGACCGTGATGTCCATACCGACGCCGTAAGCAGCCTGGGACCAGTCACCGCCGATCGCACGCAGCCCGGAGTCAGTGCTGGTGGACTGCCGGCGAAGCTTGCCGGAGACGCTGCGGGAGTAGGCGAGCGGCTCGCCGATCAGCTCGCCCTGCAGAGCCGCACCGGTGCCGGCGCCCGGCTGGCGGGTCGCCACGAACAGCGGCTCGCCCGTGGTGGACGTCGCGGCCAGCAGCTTCGGCTTGAGACGGTTGTCGGCGACGGTGCCGGTGTAGTCCCAGTCGTCGTCGATGATCTCTTCCATGCCGGCGACGAAGTCGCCCCAGATCCCGCCCTGGTTCTGCGCGGTCGTACCGAGCGCGACCGCCTTTGAGGTGGCAGCCAGGTAGTCGGCGAACGGGCCACCGCCGCCCTTCATGTTCTTGCCGTGGATCGTGGCCATGTCGAAGGCGCGGGCGAACGCGGTCGGCAGGTCGCGCTGCAGCTGCGTCCACAGGCCGGCCGCGTTGGACTGGGCGACCTCCATCGACACGGGGATGAGGACGGCGACCTTCTTGCCGCTCATCTGCTTGACCTCGGTGCCGCCCGAGCTCAGCGGCTTACGGCCGCCCTCGGACACCCAGTCCGCTGTCGGCACGTCCAGCGGCACCGGGACCGCGGTGTTCGCCGTCATCGACAGCGGCACCCGCCGGGCCAGCGACATGACCGCGCTGCTCTCGACGGACTTCTCGAAGATGGGGCCGACCAGCGTCTCCGGCAGGAAGACCGGGTCGACGGCGGACAGCTTGATCGGATTGGTGGCTGCCATCGGAGGCTACCTTTCTCAGCGGCCCTGCTTCAGGCCCTGGCTCATGAACTCGGCGAACACGGTCGCCGGATCGTTGGGGGTGCGGTTGCCGTTGCCCGACGAACCCTGCGTGCGGTCCGGTGCCGGCCGGCGGGGGCCCTCGGCCGGCTTCGCCCAGTGCGGCTTGCGCTGCAGCAGGTCTGCCAGATCGGTCTGGATGCGGGCCTCGTCGATCGAGCCGGACTCGTCGACGTAAGCCGACGGGTCCAGGGCTCCGGCCGCGTCCGTCGGGTCCGCGAAGGTGGTGGCGGCGAGCGCCTCGACCTTGGCCGTGACCGCGACACGAGTAGCGCTGGCGGCACGCTCACGCTCGGCGGTGAGCTGCTCGGTGAGCCGCTCCGCCTCCGACTTCTGCGCGTCCTCCAGCTCCTTCGCCTTGGCGGCCAGGGGCTCCAGCTCCCGCACCTTCGTGCGGTGGCCGGCGTTCTCCCGCCGGAGCTTCTCGATCTCCCTGCGGGCCGCCTCGGGGTCCGCCCAGGGGTCCGTCTTGCTGTCCCCTTCGGGGGACACGTCCGGCTCCTGCGGCTCTTCGGCCTGCTCGACCTCGGTCTCTTCGGGCATGACTGTTTCGCCCTCCTGGGGCTGAGAAAGGCCACCTCCAGGGCGGCCGAGTTACTGAGTGGAGCCCGGCAGCGGATTGCTGTCGTGCTCGGCCAGCGCCCGCCGGAACCGGCGAAGCTGGTCGCCCGGGTGGCCCGCCGCGTACTCCTGGTACAGGCGGTTCCACTCGGCAGCATGAGAGGACAGCTCGAAACGCTGCCCACGGAAGACGGGGACGATCGTGCAGTGGCAGTTGTCGTGGAACTTCACGACCGAGTCGTCCCCGGAGAAGCGCTCGTTCGCGTCACGGCCGGCGCGGTCCGCGTCCTTGTAGACGGCGCCTCGGGAGGCCATGAGCTTGCAGAAAGAGCAGGCGCCCAGAGCCGCGGCCCGCGCGTAGGCGACGGCGCCGCGGTCGCGGTCTGCCGACTCCCGCATCGTCGCCCGGGCCCGGTCCGCGACCAGCTTCTGCGCCACGCCCTCCGCGCGGGCCTGAGCGGCCGCGAGGCGGACGTCGAACGGTTCCTGCTCCTCCTCGGTCGGCCACAAGTTCGCCGTGGCCCACCTCAGGCTCTCCTCGACCTGCTCGTCGGGAGCGTCGGGCGCCGGGCGGGCGTCGAAAGACCCCGCCACATCCGCCATCAGCCGCTGCCGCTCGTAGGAGTCGGCGGCCAGTGTCGCCGCCGCCGCCCCGTATCGGTCGATTAGCGCAGCGACCGCCGCCCTCCACAGCCCGAGGGACGCCTCCAGGCGGCTCGGGACGATCAACCTCTGGAGGCGGTTCAGGTCGCGGACCATGAGGCGGGTCAGCAGTGCCTGGCGGGCGCGGTCTCGGGCCGCGGCGGGAGCGGCATCAGAGACCGTCGTCGCCATCGGGTTCCTCCGGCTCGTCCGCGGGAGCCCCCGCGGACTGCAACAGGCGGTCCATCAACGCCGCGCCTTGAGCACGGCGCCGGTCCGCTCGAACTCGCCTCCGCTGGTCTTCGGTCAGACCTGCCATCTCCAATGCCACGTCCGAGTCAGCGGGGATGATGCCCCCCTGAACCAGCTTGACGGTGGCATCCGTCTGGGCCGCCAGCGTCGGCGTTGCCGGATTGCGCCACACGCACTCAATGCGACGCTCCTTCGGAGGCGGTTCCCCGTTCTGGAACCACAGCGCGAGCCGCATCGAGTCCCGGTGCGTCACCGAGAAGCGCCGGATCCTGCGCTCCGCCTTCTTGATCTGCCGGTTGTCGGCGTAGCGGATCGCATCTGCGGACGCCGGATTGTCGCTGCTGTAGCCCAGAACATGCGGGGCAACCGAAAGCTGCGATGCCATAATCCGCGCGTACAGATCGATGATCTTCGTCTGGCCCGACGGGTCGTGCGAGGAGAACTGGCCAACCTCCGGCACGTTGCCGTCCTCATCCCGCTCCAGCGCCAAGACACGGCCGATGTACGTCTCCCAGGCGCTCTTCGTGTTGCCCTCGGCGTCCTGAAACGCGCTCTCAGACGCTCCCAGGATGTACCGGGCCGGCGCCCCGAAGAACTCGCTAGCTACCTCAATGCCCATCAGCCGCCGGCAAGCCGCGTCCGTGATGGACATGACCTCCGAGGTGATCTCGCTCTTGCCGACGCGGTCCGCAGTGCGCTGCCGGTTCGCCATCCGCAGCACCGGAGGCACCCCCAGACGGTGCTGGTCGCGGTCGATGACCTCCCATCCGCCATTCACCTCGACTGCAAAGATCGTCTCGTTCGGCATGTAGAGGGTGATCAGCCGCTCCTCAGGCGCCAACCCGTACCCGAACTGATCCAGCGACTCCCGCAGCGCGAAACGAGGGATCCGCAGCCGGGCATCCCAGTCGAGCGTCATGTCGAGCGGTGACTCGTAGGTGATCAGCGGCGGGAGATCCGGGTCGTCCGACGAGCCCACCGTCACGTACTCGCGGCCGTAGGTCAGCGCATCAAGATGCGCCAAGCTCGACTCGTCGAACAAGTCGTTGGCCTCGGCGATCTCCTCAAGGTCCGAGGAGTCCGAGCCATCCGCCCAGCGGAACGCCTCCAGATCGAGACGCTCCTCCAGCGACTCGATACCGGTCCTCGGCCAGCCGATCACCGTATGCAGGCCCTTGAGCTGCGGCGGGATCGAGATTCCGAGATCCCGGATCAGCTGCTCGCCGTTGAAGTACGCGTCCAACAGCTCCAGTTTGAACCGCTGGCTGAACAGGTCCGAGCGCAGCATCGTCAGGATCTGGAGCTCTTCGTCCGACAAGCCCACCAAAGGCAGGATGGGGATCGTCATCGCAGCACCACCACCCTTCCCTTGCCAGGCGAGCGCCTCTTGGCGCGCTTCGGTGAGTTGAGGATCATGCGGCGCAGCATCCGCGCCCCGACCATGCAGACAGCGAGGTCGATCTTGCGAGCAGACTCACGGTGCTCCTTGCCGATCGTGACGCCCCACCGGTTCGTCCTGCGACGAGCGTTGATCACGTGAGTGCGGAGCACCTTGTGCCCGTCATGCGCCAGAGTCCGTTCCAGCACGTCGGCGTGCGTTCGCTTCACCGCCTCTGTGAACGTCTCCTGGTTGCGCAAATCGCGCATGTCCCAGCGCACCGCATGGGCCTTCGCGCCTGACGAGACTGACCGCAGAGCCAGCTTTGCGCCCCACTTCTGGCCCCAAAGATCGATGTAGGTGTCCCAGTACATCTCGCCGTCGTCGTCCTGCCCCGATCCCGGGTCCGCGAAGAAGGCCGAAACCTTGAACCGGGCGAACGTGTTCTCGACGACACCGTGCACGTCCTCGCGCGGCACCCGGTACGGAACGAACCCAGGCGTGTTCGGAGCCGGCCAGTTGGGCGGCTTCTGCCACACGCCGAGCGCGGTCACGAACCCGTCAGACACCCGACAAGCGCAAAGCCCGGTAGCGTCGTCCGACTTGGAACCGTCGAAGAACAAGACGACCTCGTCGCCATCCGCCAGTTGCAGGTCATCGCGCTTGCAGGCGTCCCACTCGTAGCGGGCCATCCAGGCATCCTCGGCCGCGACGATCTGGTTGTACCAGAACCGTCGAGACCGGCTCGGCGGGTTACGAGGGTCCAGGATCGACTTGATCAGGCGCGGGATGTTCAGCCAGTCCGAGTCTCCCCGGACCGCCTCCAGCACCTTCGCCAGCCACGGCTTGGTGAGCTTCGCCTCGGGAGGAGCTTCCAGCGAGTCGTAGAGGATCCCTGTGTCCTCGGCGCGGCCGGCTTCGGCCGCCTCGTAGGCGTCACGAGTCTGTTCGGCAACCGAGTCCTCGCCCGGCTCGAATGCGTTGGTGATCGCAAAGGTCCTGGCCGAGCCGTCCGCCGACTTGGTCGCGTTTCGCTCGATCGTCGCGGCCATCTCGTGGCCCTGGTTGGACTCGATCCAGTGGTGCGTCTCGTTCAACAGGGTGAACGTTGTGCGACCGCCCTCAAGGGCTCGCGGAGACGAGGTGACAGCCTCGATCCGGGCCAGCCCCTTGTGTGCGTAGACGACCTCTTTACCGATGTCGATGCCGTACTCGGCTCGCGCCTTCGGAGTGAAGAGCGACCCGAAAATGATCATCGTATTGCGAGTTTGGTCCTTCGAGACCGCCGCCACCTGCACCCAAGGCTCAGGGTGCGGCTCGCCGATCGGCTGCCCCTCCGGAACGCCGCTTTCGTCACCCGGGCCCGCGATACGCCCCGACCAGCGAGACGGACCGACGAACTCCACGGCGCACAGCGTCGCCCCGAAAGGGTCCTTACCCCAGCCCTTCAGGCGCTGCAGCACCGCGTCCCGGTACGCGAACTCGCCCGTCACGGGATCCAGTGCGAACCACCACAGGATCAGGCGGACTTGCTCATTCGTATACCGCCACTCGCTCCCGCGGTGCTGCAGGTACGCGCCCGTCCACACGAGAACGTGCCAGCCCAACGTGAAAGCCGGCCGGACGAACATGCCGTCCTCGCCGCGAGTCCACGTCGGCCCGATGACAACGGGCGTGATCTCGTCCGGAACCTCCTCGACGGGCTGCTCAGCCACCGAAGGCGGAACGGTAGTCATCGAGCGCCGTCACCTTCGCCGAGGTAGCAGCCGGGGGCTTCTTCCGCTCCAGCTCCATCCGAGCCCGCCTACGATCGCCCTCCGTTGTCAGGAGAGTGCCCATCAGGCTGTTCAGAGCGGCCACGTACTGCCCGTTCGGCGGCCGGTCGGACGACAAGCCACGCGACATCAGCTCAGCCGCGTAGCGGGCAACCGCCCAGTCCGACGGCTGGTAGAAAGCCGCCTGCCCCGATGCCTGCAGAGACAGGTACCAGTCGGTGGCGATGGGATGCCACAGCGGACTGGGCTCCGGGAGATCCGGCAGGTCGGCCGGCGGCCCCGAAGGTGCCTTCGTGATCGCGTCCTTCTCGGTTTTCGAGCGGTGGCCCATGCGCTCCTCGGAACGCTTGCCCACAGGTCCACGAGCGCCCATATCGACCTCCAGGGTCCAAGGCGCCACCAGGGCGCCGGGCGGGTAACTAGAGTCCCACCGGGCGCGCCGCCAGGGCGTCAAGCCAGCGAGACCAACCGTTCCGCCGCATCCGGCAGTTCGGCGAGCTCAAGAGGCGTCCCGGGAACCCGGTCGCCCACGATCATGTAGCGGCGGTCGCTGTAGAACTCGACAGCCCGCCCGCCCCGGCGGATACGGCGCCCCGCAGGGACCTCCCCGCGGAACCACAGATGCAGGCCCGTACCGGACCGGCCGCGCTCCATGTACGTCGCCGGCAGCCTGTCGACAATCGCCTTCGCCCACGGTGCCACCCGGCCGTCCTCGACCGCATGGTCCAGGTCGAGGACGACAATGCGGTCCGAGGCTGTGAGGACGAACCCGACGCCTGCCCCCGGCTTGGCCGCCGCCGCGGCAGTGAAGTCCGACCAGGACGAAGGGTCGTTGACCGAGGCGAAGCGGCCATCGACCCTCAGCGGCACCTTCCGCGAGCTATACCGAACCCACCGGGGGCGTGACGTCAGTTCCACAGGCACCCGGGCGGCCTGCTCGCCGGCAAGGGCGGCTTCACGGGCGCGCTTCCTGGCCCGGGCCGCGAGGACGCGGTGACTGCTGGAGCAGTAGCGGCGATCGGAGCGATGCACCATCGGCAGCGGGCCACCGCAGTGCTCGCATGCCCGCTCCATCGTCTCCATGTGCCCCAGGGTATCGCCTGCTGTTAACGGCTACGAGTGCTTGACCTGCACCGTTACCTTCCCGTGATGCCTCGCCAACAGGCGGCCCGCAAAGCGGGACGCGCATCTCCGCAGGTCAGCGGCCTTGGAAACCCGGGGGCGGCCTCAGGTGCTATACGGCCCCGATCGGGAAGATCGCCGGGAGGGGGATCTCCCCCCACCCCGGTCCGGCCGGCGTGATCATTACCAGCCGGTTCGTGATCATGGTTGGTGGGTCCAGGAGTGGGCCCAGACGTCGGTGAGGTCCGGCTCCAGGACCAGCTGGAGGACGCCGGCCTGGCTGGTCATCCCCTTGGTCTGGAGGGCGATCGGGATGGCGACGCCGCAGTCGGGACAGTGGACGTGTGCTGCCTCAGCCTCTGTCATCGTCTCTTCCTCCTCGCTTCACCGTCGCCTCCGGCCGGCCCCCGGCCAGGCCCCGGTCCTCGCCTTGTGGAGCCGCGCGCAGTACCCCTTGGCCCTGGGGCCGAGGTACTTCTGGAGCTGCCGGCTGCACCTGGTGAAGTCTCCGGCCGTGCCCCATCGGATCTTCGCTGCGCCTGGGCCTGTCGCCCAGTACCTCCTGAGGGTGGCCGCGTTGCCGGCTCGTGCCATGGCGATCACTCCTTCGTCGGCGCGGGCTGTTCTTCGTCGGGGTCGATGCGCTGGATGTGTGCGCCTTGGCCTGCCGGGATGGCGAGGCATACGCCGTTCGGGTCGGTGAAGACTGCCCAGCCGGCCTGGAAGGTGAGCTGGAGGCGAGGGTCCTCGATGAGGATGTCCTCCTGCGCCTGCGCGGCGGGGTGCTGTACGAGGTAGGCGGGCATCACTTCATCCCGGGGTGCTGTTCGGGGGGCCGGGTTCTTCCGGGCCGGGGGTTCGCTCGCTGGGCGGCGTTCCCTTCGGCGCTGCTCTTCTGGTCGTGGCATGGTCCGCACACGCCTTGCAGGCCGGTCTCGCTGTGGTCGTCGGCCTTGGCGACGATGTGGTCGCAGAACTGGCTGGGCCTGACCCCACAGATCTTGCAGATCGGGTCGCGGGTGAGGATGCGGGCCCGGATGCGCTGCCAGTTCGGCGGGAGCCGGCGGGCCCGGTTCGAGTTCTGCCAGCCGCCGCTCATCGGCGTCGACTCCACCACCACACGCCGAGCGTCTCGCCTCGCATGGACTCGACGCTGCCACCAAGCTGGGCGAGGACGTTGTCCATGTCGTCGGCGTCCCAGTGGTGGACGTGGGCCTCGTGCGGGTTGCCGTCGACTTCGCCTTGTGGGGCTTCGACGATGGGCAGGGAGATGAGGATGTGCCAGCAGCCGGCCGCCTCGGCCTTGGCCAGCAGGGCGACGGCATCCTCGCGGGGCATGTGTTCCAGGACGTCGCCGAAGATGACGAGGTCCCGGTGGAAGAGGTGCTCGGCGGACTCTCGGGCGTCTTCGACGTGGAGCTCGTCGTACATGGCCCGGGTCTTCGTGGACTTCAGCTTGTGCTTGGCCACGTAGGGCTTGTGGATCTCGATGCCGGTCCACCAGATGCCGTTGTGTGCGGGCCGGAACAGCTTGGCGTAGGTGCCTTCGCCGGGGCCGACGTCCGTCACGGTGTTGGGCTGGTGGCGGGCGAAGTGGCCGAGGGACCAGTCCTTGCCTTCGGCGATGCTGGTGGGCATGGGGGCCTCCTTCGGGTTGCACGTTCGCCTTCGGGCGCATGGGGCGGACGGATACGATCCGGGGCACCGAAGAAGGGGTGGGAATGGGCAAGTTCAGTGATCGGCCGGACATTGAGGCGGCCGCTCAGAGGGTGAAGCCGGCGGTCGGGGCGAAGCGGGAGATCCGGCATCTGCCGACGGTGCTGTGGGAGGGCGAGACGGTCGAGATGCTTGCCGCTGGCCAGTACGGCAACGGCATGGGTCTGGTCGCGCTCACCGACCGGCGGCTGCTGTTCCTGAAGCACGGGTTCATGTCGCAGGCGCTGGAGGATTTCCCGCTGGGCAACATCTCGTCGGTGCAGTGGTCGGCCGGCCTGCTGATGGGGACGCTGTCGGTGTATGCGTCGGGGAACCGGGCGGACATCAAGGCGGTTCCGAAGCCGCACGGTGAGGCCCTGTCGGCGCGGCTGCGGGCGTTGCTCGCTGCTCCGCCTGCGGCCGCGCCGGTTGCGGCTGCGCCGGCGCAGGATGTGGCATCGCGTCTGGCGACGCTGGATCAGCTGCGGGCGACCGGGGCGATCACGGATGCGGAGTACCAGGACCGGCGGACGGCGATCCTGAGCAGCATCTGACCGCCTGCCGGAGCGGGGCGGGGTGGCTGCGCTGCGGTCTACGCGGCCCCCGATCGTTAGGGGCGCCCGTCGCGGGGTTACCAGCCACGGACGCCCCTTCGAGATTAGGGGGTGGGTGTGGCGGCGTCTTCGATGGCCTTGCGGAGGGCGTCCTGGCCGTCCTTGTTCTGCTGCTGGATGACGGCGAGGACGGTTTCCAGGTAGTCGGCGTCGCTGATGGTCGCGCACTCGGGCGGCTTGGTGAGGCTCGCAGCGTCAGTGGCGGCGGTGTCCTTGACGACGGCGTAGACGGCGTCACTGCATGCCTGGGCGGCGGCTTCGACGTCGACTGTAGCCGTGGGCGTGGCCGTGGAGGCTTCGGCACCCTGCTTGTCCGAAAGCGTGGCGGGCGGGTTGTCGGCGGCGCCGCACGCGGTGAGCGTGAAGGCGAAGAGCAGGCTGGCCATGGTCGTGATGGGTCTGATGTGCATCGGGCCAGGCTGCCGGAGCTGAGGACCGTCTCGGGCCGGTGTAGCCGTGCTGTTACCTACGCGGCGTCGGCAATGTGCTCCATCAAGGAGGGGATGCCGCCGATCCGTTCCACCTTGCTCGTATCCGGGTCGCGCAGCGCGGGGACGAACTCGAAGACGTCGTATCGAGTTTCTCCGCCCTCGGTCTTGTACCGCGTGATGCGTCCTTCTGCCGCCCATCGACGAATCGTGGAACTCGGACGGGCTGTGTAGTAGGCGGCCATCTTGTCATCGATGAGAGCCGGCTTCCCGGGCATCGTCACCCCCAGAGGAACGCGAAAGGCCGCCCAGGGAGGGCGGCCTTCGGAAGTCACGATGAGTCCAACGAAGCACATCGTATGCTCGGACCCGGCCTACCAGCAAGTGTCACTTTCTGCGACTATGCGTCGAACCAGTTCTGTCCATCCGGAACAATGGACTTCGTCCACTTCGGAGAGCCGAGTTCGTCCCGCAGCTTTCGAATGTGGTCTTGCAGTGCCGGTCCGGGGTGGAAGTACTCGCCTCCCGCTCTCATGCTGGCGAACTGGCTGTGCAGCGCGGTCTCGTCATCCAGTCCGCCCGGCTGTATCGCCAGGACTTCGTTGGGGCGCAGGCTGGTGAAACGGCGGGCGAGGTTGGTGGTCATCCCGATCTTGACCAGCTGTCCGATGCGAATGAAGTACACCCAGCACTCGCGAGTATCGGGCATCGCCCGCTGCCGCTCCAGTTCGGCTGTCTGCGCGGCGGACTGCTCGGCTCTCCTGGCCCGTTCCCACCTCATGTACTTGGCGGCGATCTCTACGGCTCGCTCATCTATCTCGACGCCGGCGAGCTCGAAGCGGTGGACCATGAGCAGGATGTCGGTTCGATCAGGGTCGTTGGGGTCCACCTTGTCCATGTGGGGGATGCGGCGTCCGGAGTTGTTGGAGTGCTTGGTCGAGAACGGATCTCTTGCGGATACGCGAGGTTTGCGGGGCTGAACCACTGATGCCTCTTCTGTCTGTTCGCGGCTCTCTGCTGCCTGTTTCGTACCCTCTGGCCGGGGGCGCCCTACCAGTCGTCGTCACCATCCATGGTGGGCCCGTCGGGCTGGTGGATGATTCCTCGCCCGTCCCAGAGCGCGTCGTCGTTCACTGGCTGGCCTGCGTGCGCGCGATGGCTTCGCGAATGAGCTGGAGTGCGTCGCCGGCGCACCGTTCGGGCCGGTCGTTCCACCGGTGGTAGGGCTCGTTGATGCCGCGGCGCCGGAGTACGTTCTGCATCTGCTGGCCGGCGGCCTGTGCGGTCTCTTCGTCGCCGTAGCCGAGGCGGTAGAGGACGGCTTGGGCGCCGAGGATGCAGCGTCGTCCGCTGAGGGATCGGAGTCCGCCGCGGTGGTGTCCGTACTGCTCGATGACGAGGGCGGTGAGCTGGAGGTGCTGGGTGACGGTGATGGGGCGTCCGGCGCCGTGGAGGCGGCGGGCGGGGGTGATGGCGAGGGCCCAGTCGGGGATGATGCGCCACCAGCGTGCGGGGGCGGTGAGTTCGGGTGCCGCGGTGGTGGTCTCGACGGTCGGCTGCTGGAGGGCTTCGGCGATGAGTTCGGCGGTGGTCTTGGTGACGAGCGGGTGTGCGGTGCGGGGGGCTTGGGTGGCGAGGTACTGCTCGATGTCGCGGATGAGGGTGGCCGCGTCGACCGTCAGATCGGCGGGCCGGACGGCGGTGGACGCGGCCATCTCGGGTTCTCCTTCGAGTGGTGGGGGCGGGTTACTTGAGGCGGCGGAGGGTGTCGGTGTGCTCGTAGTCGGCGCAGTGGTCGCCGCAGGTGGGGCCGCATTCGACGATCTCGACGCCGAGGAGGGTGGCGGTGATGGTGCCGGCGGCCTTGGTTCCCTTGTCGCCGGCGACGCGGGCTCCGGCGTTGTGGACGGCGGCGACGAGGCGGCCGCGGAGGCTGGGCTTGGGCATGGCGGGCCTTTCTGGGCTCGGGGCTGTCCCGGCTCCCCTCACCGCCCGTGCGTGTCGGGCGGATCGGGCAGCGAGCAGTCCTGGCTCAGCGGTCGGCCTTGGCAAGCTTCTTGGCGTGCTGGGCCCGGTAGTGGTCGATCATTTGCTTCCCAGCGGCGAGGACTCCGGCCTCCGCTCGCTTCGCTTCGGCGTAGTCCTCGCGCTCGGGGCCGCGCAGCCTGATGCCTGCGGGCTCCTGGGTGTAGATCTCGCGCTCTCGCGCGAGGAGGCTTTCGAGGCTGTCCCAACCGCTGTGGGTGGGGGACTTGACGATGGGGTTCCTGGTGAAGGGCATGCGCTCGTCGGTGACGACCCAGATGCTGTAGCTGAGGCCTCCGCCGCGGTGCTCGTTGATGACGTAGAGCGGGGTCCCGGGCGTGATGTCGCGGAGGAGTTCCTTCTTGTCGCCGCGGGTGGCCTTGTAGACGGTCTTCATGTCGGGGTCCTTTCGGTGGGGTTCTGGGTGTGGATGGCGCCGTATCGGGCGAGGAGCTGGTGGAGGGTGACGCGGCCGGGGTGGCCGTCGGCGGGGGTGAGGATGGGGCTGCGGAGGACGCCGGTCTGGTCGGTGACGGTCCAGGCGTGGGTGCGGCCGTCGTGGTGGATGTAGAGGGTGGCGCCGGGCTGGATGGCGGCGGTGAGGGCGGCTGCGTCGGCTCGGGTGCGGTGGTAGGTGGGCCGGAGGGCGTCCGTCGGAGGGCTCCTTCCAGATCGTGATGTTCTTCGCATATAGGGCGTGATGTGGGCTGGTACGGCCCGTGACGCTGCAGGTCAGCGCGTTGCGGGAGGGTGTGACGGGGGTGTGACGCGTAACGGCCTTCAGGGGGCTGTCACGCCCCCGTCACGGGGGTCGTCACGGCCGTGACCTGCGGCGTCACACCCGGCTAGGCGGGCCTTTCGGCGGCGAGGGCGTCGATCGTGGAGAGGTAGTAGCCGCGGCCGCCGCGCCACTGCTTGGTCTTCATGTCGGCGTTCGGGTCGAGCTCTGCGGCCTGCTTGCGCAGGGCGTCCTGGAAGCGGGCCATGGCCTTCGCCGGGTCCTCGTCGTCCTGCGGCGCCCACGTCTCGGACGCGGAGGACACGTACTCGTAGATCTCCTCGCTGGTCATGCGCTCGGGGTCCCCGTTGGCGGTGAACGCGAGGCGGGCGAGCTCGACGGCCTCGGGCAGGGCGGCACTCGGCTTGACGGTGTCGAGATCGTCGAAGGTGACGCCCGCGGTCTTCAGGCTGATGTCGTCGATCCAGGGGCGGCCGGCGGCAGCACGGGCGGCGGCACGCTCCTTGCCCTCGGCGGGGGTCATGGAGATGAACTTGTGGATGAGCGGGTCGCGCTGGCCGCCGCCCATGATGTAGGCCTTGCCGGCGTCCGCCGGGTCCTCGCCTTCCGCGGGGTGGAGCCGGTCGGGCCGGTAGCCGTTGGCCCCCGCCCCGGCACCGAAGACCTGCACGATGTCCTGGTGCCGGGACGGGCCGAGGATCTTCAGGGCGATGCTGTCGGCGATCGCGGCGCCGATCGAGTCCTTCGTCGCTTCCTGGGCGGCGAGACCGACCTGCACGCGGGCCTTACGGCCGACACGGAGGATCGCGACGACGAGGGCCTTGGCCTTCGGGGACAGCTGCGGGTACTCGTCGATGAGGGCGACGATCGCCGGGTACTGCCGCGACGGCACCCAGTTGTCGTCCATGCCGAGCCGGCCGAGGAGCGTGGCCCGGGCCTTCGCGACCTTGAGGAGCTTCTCCAGCACAGCTTCGATGACGTGCATCTGGTCGGCGCCGACGACCCGCACACCGACAGCATCGGCGAGGGGTTCGAGGCCGTTGCCGCCCGGGTCGAGGTCGATGACGACGGTGTCCTCGCAGGCGGTGAGGACGTCGCCGATGGACCGCATGGTCACCGACTTACCGCCGCCGCTGCTGGCGATGACGATGAAGTGCAGGCCAAGGAACGACAGCTCGGTCGGCTGCCCGTCCATCCGCAGGGCGAGCAGGGCCCGGTCCCGCAGACGCCCGCTGTTGGGCGCCCGGTCGGGCAGCGGCGGCATCTTCACGAACGGGTCGCCCTCGACAAGCCGGAGGACGGCGCGGGCCCGGCTGGTGCGCAGCGGCTGGCACAGGAGGCCGTCGACGGGCAGGTCGAGCGGCGTCTCCAGGTCACCGGCCTTGGCAATGAGGTCGGCGGGGGTGCCCTTCTTGAGGCGGACGTTGATCTCCCAGCCCCAGTCGTAGCGGCGGCCGGCCTCGACTTCGGCGACCGCGATGCCTTCGGAGACGAGGGCCCGGCGGACGCACTCGGCGGCCTCGGTGCGGTTGGTGGCGTCAGCGATCGGGAACGGCTCACCCTCCTCGGAGAGGATCTCGATGCGGCCGGGGTCGTCTTCGGTGGCGACGACGGCGGGCTGGCCGCGCCAGGCACCGTAGGCGATGGTGACGATGCCGAGGAGGAGACTGGTCCACACGCCGCCGGTGACGACAGTGACGGTGCCGGCAGCTCCAGCGGTGGCCGTCCAGGCGCCGGTCTTGGCGCTGTAGATGAGCCGGTGCTGCTTGCGGGCGGCCCGCAGCTGGTCCACGCGGCGCTTGGCGGCCTGCTCGGCGTCGCTGTCGCCGCGGGCGGCCTTCACGTCGGCGCGGGCGGTGCGGATCATCTGCCGGTAGTCGTCGTCCAGGCCGGCGTACCACTGTCCGGCGAGGCGCCCGTAGCCGCGGGCGGCCCAGCCGAGGTAGAGCCAGTTCTCGGTGGCGTGCTTGCGGGCGGCCTTCGCACGGTCACCGATGGACAGGATCCAGTCGGGCCGGGTGGCGACGGTGGCGCCCTGGTGCTCGACGACCGTGCCTTTGAGGGGCTCGCTGGCGTTGTCCGTGACAAGGGTGAGCGTGGGCCGCTCGACGGACTGCTGCGGGGCGGTGGTCATGGTCGTGGTCCTCAGCTCTGCTCGGACTGGACGGCGTCACGGATGCGCTGGGCGTACACCTTGGAGCGGCCAAGGAGCTTCGCAACGGCGGGCGTGGAGAACTGCTCGGGGGCGGCGGCGTGGAGCTTGCGGGCGGCGTCGAGGTCCGCTTCCGCGAGGGGCTCCGTGGCCTCCTTGTAGCGCGGCGCGGAATCACCCTCCTTCCCAATCCTCCCAAGGGCTCCCGGGCCCTTGGCGGGGCCTCCGGACGGCTTCTTGGGGGCGTTCTTCGCAGGGCTTCCGCCGCCCTCACCGCCGCGTCCGAAGATGTCGGCGATGAGCTCCTCGACGGCAAGGTGTCCGGCGGTGTCGAGGTGCTCGGCGACAACCTGCTCGACGTACTCGCGGGCAGCGAGCTCGACAGCAAGCGTCTCGATCGTCTGCCCCAGCGGGAGGCCCTTCACGGACTTCCACGCCTCCGCCCACAGGTCGGCCGCCTTCACGTTCGCCGGCCCGTTGAGGGTGAGGATCTGGTAGCGGGCGTACACGTCCGGGTGGTCGGCCGCGCGGCGGGCCTCGTCCCACGCCCGGTCCCGGCTGATGGCGCCGAGCGGGTGCGCGGCGAGGATCCGCTCGTACTGCGTCCACGCCTCCGGGTAGAAGGTGCGGCGCTGCTCGTCCTGCGCGGCGAGCGCCTCGTCGGCAGCGGCCTTGTCCGCGGCGGCCTTCGCCTCGTGTGCGGCCCGGCGCTCGGCCTCGACAGTCCGCTTCTCGTCGGCCTGCCGGGTCTTCTCGACCGCCTCGGCGTCGAGTTCGGCCCGACGCCGGGCCAGCTCGGCCTCGGCCTGCCGTGCCGCAGCTTCGGCAATCTTCCGTTCGATGCGGGTGGCCTTCGCGCCGGCAGCGCGGGCCCCGAACTCGTGGATGACCTTCAGCGCGGGCCCGGCGATCGACGCGAACCCGCCGACGATGCCGAACGCGGCGCCGATCTCGGCGTGGGCGAACCCGTCGTAGACGTTGACCCCGGCGGCGAACGAGGCGCACAGGCCGACACCCAGCAGGTAGTGCCACACCATCCGCCGACCGGAGATCGCGGCCTCCGCCTGGCGGATGAACACCCACGCCAGGCCCTCCAGGAAGATCGGGATGGCAACTTCCCACCAGCGCTCCGGCGTCCAGAACGCCCGCAGCTGCAGCGGCAGAGCGACGACCAGGGCGGCGACCACGCCGACGTTGACGGCCTTCGCGGCCCGCTTGTCGCGCTTGTCGGACTCCCGCAGTCGGGCGGCCTCCTTGCGGGCGGCCGTGTCCTTCTCCTCCTGGGCGGCGCGGTCGGCTTCGGCCTTGGCGGCACGGGCCCGCTCGGCTTCCTCAGCCGCTGCTGCGGCCTCTCGGGCGATGCGGTCGGCTTCGGCCTGGGCGGCGGCGAGCTTCGGGGCGTCGAGGATCTCGCGCCGGCGCCGGTTCGCTTCAGCGTCGGCGACCCTGACCGCGGTCTCGGTCCGGATCTTGTCCGCGTTCGCGGACTGCTCGGTGAACGACGTGCCGCTCACGATGGATCAGTCCCTTCAGGTGTTGGCGCGCTGCGACGGGATGGTGGGCTTGAGGAGGCGGACGGTCGTCGGCGTCTCGGTGAGGCTGGTGGCGAGGGCGGCACTGACAGCGAGGGCGACGAGGGTGATCCGCCACAGGACGGACACCTGCGGGCCGAAGACCCAGGCGAGGCAGCCGAGGACAGCGAACGCGTGGAGGATCCGGACGGCCTGGGGGCGGTCGACGGTCACCGGACCGCCCCCATCAGCACGGACCACAGCCGGTCGTCGCGGCCCCAGACCGGGTCGTAGAAGGTCAGGTGGACGCCGTGGGAACGGAGCTCGCGGAACGCCTGCCGGCCGATGCCCTCCCACTCGCGGGCGAGCTGGTTCCGCGGGTACTTCACCGTAATCCCGGTGATCGGCTGGCCATCGCGGTCGGTGAACGGCACCGGCACCGCCGGCACCCGGTTGTTGCGGATCACGCCCAGTCCGGCAGACTCGGCAGCCCTCATCGCCCGCTTCAGGAGCGGGCCACGGTCGTCGATGAAGGTCTCCACGTAGGCCTTCTGCCGCCAGTGGGCCCCGTCGTAGCCGCGGCCGGCCAGCCCGGGCTGGCTGTCGACGGTGACGATTCCACCTCGGTTCAGCACGACCAGGCTGGGGACCAGGTGCAGCGTCTCCGAATCGGGCCGGCTGTCGAGATAGCCGGGCCGGGCGGAGATCCGACCCTCCAGCCAGCCGGCCATGTTCTGGCCCAGGTCGGCGATCGTGCGGGCGTCACGCCAGACGTTGCCCATCAGGACCACCGCCACTGCTCGTTGGCGGACGCGGCACGGAGCGCGGACTCTCCGATCTGGCGGGCCATGGCGGCCCACTCCGACGGCAGGTAGCTGGCGGCGAGGAGGAGCGCTTCGCCGACCTTCCGGGCCTGCCGGGGCTTCACCTCGAACGAGTCCCCGGACCCGGGGCGCATGACGGAGGTGATGGTGCACTGATCGCCGCGGGTGAGGATGCCACTGCATCGGTGGACGAGCTCGTCCACGTCGCTGTACGAGTAGCCGTGGCGGGTGCCGCCGTGCGAGATGTACCAGCCCATGACGGGCTCCCTTCGGTGGGGTGGTCAGGCGTCGGGCAGGTCGAGGGGCGACGGGCCGCCGAAGTGGGCGAGACGGTCCAGCCGGTACTGGCCGGTCGGGTAAGCCGCCCAGTCCTCCCCGGTGAACGGCATCTCGCCATCGGGGCCGGCCATGTCGACGGCCAGGCGGTCCCCGGAGAGCAGGTCGGCGGCGAAGGTGGTCAGGCCGGCGGCGACATCAGCGAGCTGAACGGTGGGCTTCGGGTGCTTCGGCTTCCGAGAGAACAGGGCCATGACGGGACTCCTCTTCGGCTAGAAGGTGGGCTTGAAGTTGCTGCGCTCGCGCTTCGCGGTCAGCAGACGGGTCTCGGCCTCTCGCAGCTCGTTCTTCGCCTCGTCCCGTGCGCGGATCGCGAAGTCCCGGCCCTCGTGGTCCTCGCCGCGGTTGGTCATGCTGCGGACGATGCGGTCCCACTTGTCGATCTCTCGGCGGGCGTCGGCGGCGGCCTTGGCGGCGGCTTCCTCGCCCGCCTCCAGCCCGGCGGCGAGCTGGCGCATCCGGCCGACGTACTCGGAGTTCTTGCTCTTGCGGTTGAACAGGCCCATGACGGGCTCCCTTCAGTGGGTTAGCGGAGACGGACGGCGCTGGACGGGACGTGGTGGATCTGGCCCTGCCGGGCCCACACGCCGCAGTCCTCGACCTGCACCTCGGCGGTCCGGCCGTTGTCGGCGAGGACCCGGACGCGGATCGTGGTGCCGGTGCGTGTGAGCTCCGGCCAGATCGCGGACTCGTCGACGACGTGCACGTCAGGCCGCGGCGGGCTGGTAGTCGTGGGCGTCGAGCTCGGCGACGAGCGACGAGGCGGTCGGGTTGGCGCGGTCGTAGGCGACGGCCTCCCAGCGGGCCGCGGTGGCCTCCCGCTCGGTCTGGGCCGTGACGTAGGAGTGGATGATCTGGAGGCGGGCGTCGTGCTCCGCCCAGGCCAGCTCGGACTCCAGCGGCATCGTCAGCAGGGCAAACGTGGTCATGGCAGGGCTCCTTCAGGTGCGTGGGATGGTCTGGTGGAGTGCCCCGGGCCGGATCCGATCCGGCAGCATCACGCCGGGTCCGGGGCTGTGGTGGGCTAGTTGGAGAGGCGACGGACCTCGACGATGAGGTCTCAGCGGCAGGCGAGCGGATTCGGGCCGGTCCCGCGCTGCTCGGTGTTCGCGCCGTCACGCTCGGCGATGCTGGCGATGCGGGCGTCGGGGATGGTGAGCGTGTAGTCGCCGTAGTGGAGGACCACGCAGTCCATGTCGCACTCGAAGGTGTCGAGGGTCTCGGAGTCGGCGCCGATCGCGGCGAGTTCCGGGACGAAGTGGGCCTTCTGGCCCTCGGAGTAGACGTCGCCGCTCGTGGTGCGGATGACGAACTTGGGCATGACGAATCTCCTCGTGGCAGAGGTGGAAGGGTGGGGAGCCGGGGCCGGCAGCAGGGGGTAGGACTGCCAGCCCCGGCAGTACAGGGGTGCGGGCTACAGGCCCAGCAGGTGGTACGGGAAGCGCTCCGACTGGTGATCCACGGACCAGGCACGCAGCCAGCACCAGCGGAAGGAGAAGTCGGCGATGCCGAGCTTCAGCAGAGCCAGCGCCCGGTGATGCCCGTCCGAGACGTAGATGTCGTGGTAGCGGTCGTCGACACCGAGGAGGATCGGCTTCCGCTGGCCCTGCGGCAGCGACTCCATCAGCCCGGCGAGGACCTTCCGGTCCTTGCTGCGGCTGTCGAAGTCGCGGGCCGCGTGACCCCACGTGGGGTACGAGCCGGGGCGGATGGCGTCGTCGTTCAGCAGGCGGGTCGGCAGGGTGCCGACGTACCTGCTCACCGTCGGCTGTTCTTGTTGCGCTCGGCGAGCTTCCGCGACAGCTCCTCGCGCTCCTCGTCCGTCAGCGGCGTAGCAGCCGTGCGACGGATCGAAGCGGAGGGCCGAACATAGGAGGCGGCCTCGTGGGCGGCGATGTCAGCCGCAGACATCTCGAACACGGCGATCACCGGGCCGAGGGGATGCGGGCCGGCTGCGGGGCCGGGGCGGGCATCTGGATGACGATCGGGCCACGGCCCGACTTCCGGCCCACCAGGACCAGCCGGCGCTCCGGCGCCGCCGCCTTCACCGGACACCGCCGAACGAGCGGGACTCCAGCGAGGCGGGCAGCGGGGCCAGGTCGGTACCCAGCAGCCGGCCGACCAGCACGCGGGCCATCACGTCCCGGTGCGCCGCCGAACGGGCCTTCGGCAGGACGATCTGGATCCGGCCCGAGCGGGGCTTCAGGGCGACACCCTCGAAGACGTCGTACTCCGCCGGGGCATCCAGCACCTCCGCGTCCACCTCGGCCAGCAGATCAGCCAGAGGAACGGAGAGGAGACGGGCGGGGGTGAGGGGCTGGTCGCTCATGACGCCACCGCCAGGTCGCTGGCGGGGATGCCGCGGTCGGCGACGTACTGGTCGAAGGCGGTGCGGCTGATGCGGATCGTGCCGCGGCCGGCGCCCACGCGGTAGGCGGGGAGGTCGCCCTGGCGGATGGCGAGGTAGACCGTCGACACGTCCACACGCAGGGCGGCGGCAACTTCCTTCGCTCTCAACGGAGCGATGCCGGGGGCGGTTACGACCGCCTCCACGGTAGAGTTCTCCTGCATCGGTTCTCTCCTAAGGGGCACGATGCGCGGCCTCGACGGGCTCAGTGTTCGCAGCACTGAGACACCCCCGTCGGGGCCTTTTGCATGATTTGGCCTGCCTTGCCCTGTTCCCGGGCTCGGCGTAGGACTAGGATGTTCTAGAAGGATTGCTAAGTCAACAAGCTTCCAGAAGATTCTAGGAGATTGAGAGATTCCATGACCCGAGACCTCTCCCACCTGCCCCCCTACCGCCGAATCGCCGAACAAATCATCGAGAGAATTCGCACAGGCGCTCTGCAGCCCGGTCAGGCGACTCCCTCTGTTGACCAGATCATGCGAACCGAGAAGGTGAGCCGCGCGACGGCTGCACGCGTCATCTCAGTCCTGCGTGATGAGGGGTGGGCTAACGCCATCCCCGGGGTAGGCACCATCGTCAAGGAGCGACAGCCACTCACCCAAGGCGCGAGCCGGATCGGCATGGTGCGCGGCGGTGGCTCGGGCCTGCTCGACGGCGAGACGGTCGAGTTCGTTGAGGCCCGTACCGAACCGGCCAGCCAGGAAGTCGCGGACGCGCTCGGCGTCGAGGTCGGCGCTGACGTCGTACTGCGCCGGCGGCGCTACATCGACGGCGCAGGTGTTTCGGTCGTCTCGACCACGTGGGTCACGTCCGCGCTTGCCGAGCGGCTGCCCGCGTTCACGCAGCCCGAGAAGCTGCCGAAGATGACGATGGGCTACATCGAGGACCAGACCGGCCGTCGGGCCACGCAGCAGCGCGAGACGCACTCCGTCGACTCCGTACCCGAGGACATCTCTGCGCAGCTGGACGCTGAGGCCGGCGAGCGAGTCCTGAAGGTGACCAACCGCTACGTCGACCAGGATGGCGAGCCGACGGAGTACGCCGTCGACTGGCACGCGCCGCGGCGTAGTTGGGTCGACGAACGCCCCGTCGAGTAGTGCGGTCAGCGGATGAGCAACACCTCAGCCGCGCGCGAGAAGGCCCCGCCGGATGTCCGGCGGGGCCTTCGCTGTACTGCGGCTAGCCGCCCACTTCCTCATTATTGATCATCTGTAGCTGCATGCGCTTCCACTCTTCAAGGGCCTGGCTCAACTGCTCGGGTGTCGCCCCCTCTGCGGCGCGCACGACGACGATGATCCGCGCGTCAGAATCCCCCAACTCGATGACCTTCGAGTCGACAAGGTCTCCGATGCCGAGTTCGTGAGCCACGGCAAATGGCAGGTCGGCATGGGGCGCCGATGCCTCGGGCTTCGCGGACGGCGGTTCTTTCGCGGGAGGTCCGGACGCCGCACCTGCAAGGAGCTGTTCGATGTGCGCGTCCGGCCAGCCGAGGATGGTCGCGATCTCTTGCATCTTGCGGCTGATCCTCTTGCGTGGATGGCCGCTCTCAAGGTTCTGGATCGTGGAGCGAGAGGTGCCAGCTCGTTCCGCCAGCTCCTCCTGCGACAGCCCCATTGCGAGACGCGACGCCCTGAGCGCATCGGCCACGCTCTGCCAGTTCTCTTGCATGCCCCCATGGTGCACAGGAGCATGGCCTATGCCAAGTTAAAGCCTCAGAAAGTAGAGAACTACTTGCACAGTGACCATCTAAAGCTTAGTTTTAGCGCGACAGGCCCACCCGGTACTTGGCGGTTCGGAGTGGGCCCTGCGATCAATCCACTGCGTGTACAGACAGGAGAGACCATGCCCATGGTCGCATCCCCCGACGGCCCCAGCGAGAGCGGGGCCGTCGAGCGTTTCAGCTTCGAAGGGTCGGAGGTCCGGACAGTGATCCGCGACGGCGAGCCCTGGTGGGTGGCCCGCGACGTCTGTGCGGTGCTCGCCATCCGCAACGTCGCCGACGCGGTGGCCAGCCTGGACGATGACGAAAGGGGGGTCGCCACTACCGACACCCTCGGCGGCGTCCAGCAGGTGGTCACCATCAACGAGCCGGGCCTGTACTCGCTGATCCTCCGCTCGCGGAAGCCGCAGGCGAAAACCTTCAAGCGCTGGGTCACTCACGAAGTGCTCCCTGCCATCCGCAAGACCGGCGGCTACGGCCAGCCCCCGCAGCCTCGCGAGATCACGGCCGCGGCGGGCCCGGTGCCGTACCGGGAGCAGGCGGAGATCCTGTCGATCCTGCGCCCGGTCCTCCCGGAGGCCTACGCGACGGCGACGGGCAAGGTCATCATGGCGCGCGTGATGGGCGAGCGGCCGGAGCTGGAGTCGTCGGAGACGCCGCTGTACGCGTCGACGTTCCTCGCCGAGAAGGGGCACAAGCCGAAGACCGTCGCAAAGTTCCAGTCCGGCTTCGGCTCGCGGGTCTCGAACCGGTACTTCAAGGTGCACGGCCGCCGCCCCGGCAAGATCCCCGGCCCGGCCGGCTCGCGCATCGACCAGGTCGCCGCGTACACCGAGGACGACCGTCCGATCCTGGAGCAGGTCTACCAGGAGATCGCCGACATCATCGACGACTTCGAGGGTGGCGGCCAGCTCCGCATGTCCGCCTGACCCCGCCCCACTCCTGAAGCCCGCCGGCCCACCCCCGGCGGGCTTCGGTTCGAGTGCTGTTCTGTCGATGAGAGGTGCCGTTTGAGGATCGATGAGGCTGTCGCCGAGGCGTTGGACGCGATTGGCGACGATGCTGTTTACGCCGAGGCCCGGGGGCTGTTGGTGAAGGCGGATCGGCTTCTGCGGGAGGGGACGTCTGGGGAGGCCGCACGGGCTCTTGATGAGGCATTGAGGGTGCTGGACGCGGCCTGTCCGTTCTAGTGCCCCTGAACCGCACCCGCCCCCAGCCCGCCGGCCCACCCCCGACGGGCTTCGTCGTACCCGCCCGCAGGCGAGCGCCCGCCGTCGGGGCCAGCGGGCGCTCGGTGGGGGTTCTGCGGGTGGGGCGGGTTCGGATGCGGGGGCGATCAGTCGTCAGTGGGCTTTCGGCGCCAGCGTTTGACAGTGGTGATGCCAACACCGATCCGTTCCGCTGCTGCCTTGTTCGTCATGCTGCGGGTTCTGTTGATGGCGTCCTGCATTGAGGTGAATCCTGAGGCGTGGGCCTTGGCTTCTAGGGCGTCTTGGCGGGCTTGCTGTGCGGCTGGCAGGGTGCGGTGCGCTCCGGCGGCCCGGGCTGCCTGGATGGTGGGCAGGTTGTCGGTGCCGGCCCGTGCCTTGGCACTGCGGCGGAGGAGTTCCTCTTGTGGGAGTGCCGCAGTGCGCATGCGCCCTACGAGGTCGGGGTCGTCGGCCATGGCGGCGGTGCGGGTGCGGGAGAGGGAGGCTCGCACGTCGTCGGCCATGAGTGCTGTGGTGGCGGGGAGGCGGTGCTCGGCCCGGTATTCGGCGGCGGTCATCTGGTGGGTGCGGGCGAGGTGGGGGCCGAGCGAGCGGTAGCGGCGGCCGCAGGTCAGGCAGGTGACGAGTCCGTCGGGGTCGGAGCCGGCGCGTCGCCGGGAGCGCACTTCCCCGCGCTGGCTGATGTCCTGGAGGGCTGCGAGTTCGTATAGCAGGGCGCGGCCTTTGACGCGGCAGGCGACGGGGGCGGGCCAGCGGTTTTTCTGCTGCTGCATGACGGCTTTGAGGCTGCCGGGTGCGTAGCCGAGGAGGGGTTCCGCCTCCCTCCTGGTGACCAGGCGGGAGGCGGGTTCGGGGAGGCTGGGGGTCACGCGGCTACTTTCCGGCTTTGTCGGTGCGTGCACCCTGCCCGGGGCGGCTGGCCAGGGCTTCACGGACGTCGCCGGCGAGGTAGATGGCCTGGGGGCGGCCGGAGTCGGGGTGGGGGCGGTAGCTGTGAGGCTGCACGCTGAGTCGGGACATCGCTTTCGAAGCGGCTTTCGCGGGCTCCTTGGCCTGGGACTTGAGCTCGTCACGGCCGATGGCGTCGAGGGTGAGGAACTCGTAGCGGGCGACGATCTCCCAGAAGTCGATGCCCTCGATGATCTCCTTGATGTCGAGGTCGCCTTCCCAGTCCTTGTCGGCTTCGTAGGCGGGGCCGATGAACTCGTCGCCGGTGAGGAAGACGTGGGTGGGGAGGGCGTCGTTGATGGCCTTGGCCCATTCGTCGGCGATGGCGTCGACGTCGTAGTCGTTTCCGTAGTCGCCGAGGGCGGTGATGACGCTGGACTTGATGGTGAGCTCGTGGCCCTGGTGGTTGAACCAGGAGCCGTAGTTCATGGTGGTGACCATGGTGATGTCGTCCTTCCCGAGGTGGGTGTCAGAGGGCGGTGATTGCGGCGCGGACGGAGGTGAAGATGCGGTCGGCGATCTGGTCGCGGCTGAGGTCGCGGGGCCGGCCCCATCCCCACTTGATGTGGACCTTGCTGTCGGCGGCGTCGAAGTAGACCTTGTCGACGGCGGTGGCGAGGCGGGCGCCTTCGGCGTTGGAGATGAGGTTCCCGTCGAGTGACGCGCCGCTGATGCTGCCGGACTTGTAGTGGCTGAGTTCGAGGCCGGGGACGGTCTCGAAGGCGTTGAGGTAGACGCGGTCCATGCCGTTCTTCTGCCAGCGCCGCCCGCCGATCGCGGTCATGGTCTCGATGGTGAAGGTGGCGGCCTTGCGGATGGGGGTCTTCATGGCGCCGATGGCGATGCGTCGGGCGAGGGAGGCGGTGTCGATGATCCAGCGGCCGGCGTGCTTGGTGGCGGCGATGACGCCGCGGCGGCACCAGATGCGAATGGTGGCGGTGGTGACGCGGGCTTCGGTGGCGGCTGCGGTGGTGTTCATCGGGGTCCCTCCTTTTCGACACCCCCAACCTTGCCGTACGTACGGCGAGGTGTCAATGGAGAACCCCCCACTCGTTCGAGTGAAGGGCTCTACCGCGTCCCGACCCGCCTACAGCCCACCCGCCCGCGTCTGCATGATGGCCCGGACCTCGATGGCATCGGCTTCGGCTTCGATGGCGTCGGCGCCGCTGCGGAGGTCGCATTCGGGGTCGTCGGCGAGGCCGCGGTGTCCGTCGGCTATGGCGCGGAGGAGCTGCACGACTGCGGTGGCGGGGATCCATGCCTGCCCGTCGGAGGCGGGCGCCATGGGGATGACGTCGCCGACGCGGAGGCCCTGATAGTCGCTCATGCCGCGGCCCGCCTGTCGGCGAGGGGTAGCCGGAGAACCTCCGTGTGCCCGTACTCGGCGCCGCAGGCCCGGCATGTTTCCCCATCGGTGGAAAGCGTGACACCGAGGGTGGCGCCACAGGGGCACTGGACTCGGACGCGGATAGGGGGCTTCTCCCCTTCGACAACCGCCGAGCACTGGCGGACCATGCTGTGAATCTCTCGAGCGAACTCATCGAGAGCGGGATGCTTGAGTGCCGCCTGGCCCAGGTTGAGCCGGAGGGTGCGGACGGCGTGGTCGATGCGGTGCTGCAGCCGGCCGCCTTCTCCGATGTCGGCGAGCCCGTAGGTGGCCCAGTCCTTGACCCAGGATTCCAGGTTGCTGACGATGCCGCCGTTCGCGACGAGGTTCAGGACGTGTTCGCTGGGCGGCATGCTGGATCCGCGGGTGCCGGAGACTGCGGGGCCGCCGCTGCTCTTGCCGGGGGTGGTGCGGAGGCAGAGCCGGGCATAAAGGCCGCGGGGTCCGGCGATGGACTGCAGGTTCCGGTCGACGTGCTGCTGGCAGAGCCGGCAGATGAGGCGTCCCTGCTCGTCGTTCCAGAGGTCGCGGTTGCAGATCGTGCAAGCGGGGTTGTGGTCCACGGCGGCTCTCTCCTTGCTGGCGGTGCGGTGGGTCAGTGGCTGATGTGGATCTCGGCTGCGGGGTGGGCGAGGCAGGCGATGCGGAGGCGGGCGAGGTAGTCGAGGGCGCCTTCGTAGTCGCCCCAGCCGTTGCGCGGGTTCATGGCCTGGTAGTGGTCGGGGCGTTGCTGCATGTCGTGGACGGCGCGGGTGAGGGCGTCGCTGCAGTCGCCGGCGCGTCGGCCGTGGAGGTCGGCGAGGCGGTGGCCGAGGGCGTCGTGCCACATGCCGGCGACGTTGGTGGTGTAGTTGCCGATTTCGGCGGCGCAGTAGTCGATGGGCTCGGGGTCGCCGGTGTCGACTTGCAGGTAGAGGCTGATGTCGTAGCTCACGTCTGCTCCCAGTGCATGGCGTAGGCGTCGGTGTGGGGGCCGGCGTGCTGGGCGGGCCGGATACAGCGGTCCTTCGTGGGGGTCTCGGTGGTGCACTGGCTGGCGGGCTGACCGTGGAGGAGGTCGTCGGTGGCGCAGGGGTTGGGGCAGTCGATGCGTGCGCAGGTGACGTGTCCGCCGGTGCCGAGGAAGAGGCTGGTTCCTCGGCAGGCGGGGCATCGGCCTTGGACGGCGGGGTTCGGGTCGGGCGGGGTCATCGCTCGCCCTCCGTACCGCTGACGGGCCCGAGGTCGATGACGTGGTCGCCGTCGACGCAGTGCGAGGAGACGCAGCGGCCGACGGGTGTGGCTTCAAGGGCGGCGTGGACGGCGCGCCAGATCATGGCGTTGCGGTGGACGGGGTCCGGCGGCATGTGGTCGCCGAGCTCGCAGATGTGGGCGTACACGGCGTCGTAGGCGGGCTGTCGGGGATCGGACATGAGGGCTCCCTTGCTAGGTGTGCGGTGGGTCAGTGGCTGGACTGGAGGGTGTCGAGGACTTCCCGCAGGTCGTTCTGTGCGTCGCGGTAGCCGTTGCCCCATTCGCCGCGGTGGGTGACCTCCTCGGCGGCGAGTTCTTCGAGGGCCTGGATGACGCCTTGGAGGCGGCTGACGGCGAGGCCCCGGCGGATGGCTTCGCGGCGCCATTCGGTGAGCTGCTGGTCTCGGACGCGGAGGACGGCGTCGCGGACGGCGTGGACCATGTCGGGGCCGGTGCCGCCGGAGTTGAGACCGATGGCGCATTCGATGTCGCGGGCGTACTGCTCGCTGTCGGAGGGGTTGGCGGGGCCGGCGGTCGCGTCGCCGCGGAGGACGCGGAGGAGTGCGTCGCGCTGGTCGGCGGGGAGGTTGCGTCGGGCCCAGTCGCGGGCGGCGTCGAGGCGGGTCTGGAAGGTGACGGCGAGACGCTGGACGACCTCAAGGCTCTGCGTGCCCTTCTGGGGCCCCGGAGCGACCCGACCCTCCCCGACTACCTCCGTGCCCTGTTCGGCGCTTACGCGGCCACTCAGACCCTCTCCTGCCGCCTTGTTAGGGTTCACGCTGCCTCCTGGTTCGCGTTGCTGCGGTTTCTCATGGCTTGCCGGTGGGCTCGTTCGCCGAGTCGGCAGGGCTCGCACTGGGTGGGGTCTTCGCCGCGGCGGCGGTGGGCTTCGTAGCCGGCGTGGTCGCCGTGGCGTCGGGGCCGGCCGTCGAGGATCCCGGCCTGGCAGGCGAGGAAGACGGCGTGGACCAAGGTGGTGGCGCCGAGCTTGCCCATGAGCCGATGCCTGGCGTCCTGGACGGCAACTGCCGACTTCCCTATGGCGCGTGCGGTGGCGGCGATGGTGAGCCCGTGGGCGGCGTGCTGGAGAACGGCAAGGTCGAGTTCAGTGAGCTGCCCGCCGGGGGCGAGGGCGCGTGTCACAGCGTCTCCAGGACGTCGTCGACGGCCCGGCTTTGCGGTACCCGTCCGCCGCCGCAGGGTCGGCCGTGGTCGTGGAGCGGGTAGAGGGCGGGGGCGTGGAGGTCTCGGGCGGCTTGCTCGTCGGGGTCGATGCCGGCGCGGCGGTCGGCTTCTTGCTCCCAGTCGTCGGGCCAGAGCTCGAACTGCGTGGCGGTGGCGTTCACGGTGCTCCTTGGTGCGGGCCGCCCCTGGTGGTGGGGCGGCCGGGGGTTGGTCGGGTCAGGCGGTGGTGTCGAGGACGGTGAGGGTGGGGCAGGGGGAGCAGACTCCGCAGTGGGCGCAGGGTTGGGCGTGGGCGCCGTGGTGCTCGCAGCCGAACGGCTTCCAGCTCCAGTCCCAGCCGGGGGCGTGGAGGGCGCGGACGCGTGCGATGGCGGTCTCGGCCTGCTCGACGCGGGTGAAGTGCCGAAGGTGCCGGACGCTGCCGAGGATGTCGGTCCCGGCCGCGCGGCCGATTGCGGCGAGGGAGGCGTGCGGGATGTAAGTGCCGCGCTCGTTGACGTCCCACTGGGCGACGGCGCGCTGGTAGCAGGCAACCTTGGACTCGGCTTCCTGGGCCCGCCGGTTGAGGCGCTGGATAGTGGCGTACAGCTGGTCGAGCATGTCGTCGGTGAGCTGGTCGAGGCGGGGCCGGTCGGTCATCGGTTCTCCGGGGTGTCGAGGACGTAGCCGGTCTTGGTGTGCTGCTCGCACTCCCACTTGGCGCCGATGTTCTTGCGGTAGTGGCGCATGGTGATGAGCTCGGCGGTGAGTCCCGCGCGGGCGGCCTGGTCGCGTTCCCGCTTGGTGCGGTGCCAGTGCTCGGCGGCCTGCTCGGGGGTGGCGAGGGTCCAGTTGTCCTCGACGACGGCTACGACGGCGGAGACGATGCAGCCGCAGGGGCGACGCTCGATCCAGGCGCACTCGTCGAGGGGTTCCTGCTGGCCTTCCACGTCTGCGTAGAGGATGGTCATCGGTTGTCCTTGCGTCGTCGGGCGGCTCGTCGTGTGGCGCGGTTGGGTCGGGGCTGGGGTGTGTGCTCGCCGTGGGGGTTGCTGCTGGGGCCGGTCACGGCTGGCTCCCGGTCTTGGCGAGGGCCCGCTTGCAGGCGGTGCAGGTGACGGGTTCGGCGTCGGGAAGCCAGCGGTCCTCGGGGCAGGTGATGCTGCCGCAGGTGGTGAAGACGGCGGCACTCTGGGCGGGCTGGACGGCGTGGATCGGGTCTGTGCCGACGAGCCGGACGCGGGTGGTGGGCTGGGTCACGGCTGGCTCCCGGTGATGGCGCGGGCAACGGCAAGGGCGGCGCCGACGAGTTCGCAGGCGTAGTCGTCGCAGGCTTCGCGGTCGTGGTCGTCGCCGAGCTCGGGCCAGACGTCGACCATGGCGGCGGCGGTGTCGAGAAGGGTGCGGAGTTCGCCTCGGAGGCTGATGTCGATGCGCTGGTCGCCCATGCGGACGCGCTCCTCAGCGGCTCGGAGTTCGTCGGCGGGGCTGGGCTGGGTCACGGTGTCTCCGGGGTGTAGGCGCGGGTGAGCTGGCTGGTGGTGGTCCAGCGGCCTCCGGGGCGGGGCTGGCCGGTGGTGGGGTCGATGTCGGCGATACGGATGCGGGTGCCGGTGGTCTCGGTGACGGTGACGCGGAGGCCGGTGGTGTACCGGGACAGCCAGACGCTGCCGACGGTCGGGCTGGGCTGGGTCATCGCTCGCCCTCCACGGCCATACAGCGGAGCATGCTGACGATGGCGGTACGTTCGCGGTTGCGGTCGACGGCGTCCTGCCCCATGCCCTCGTAGGCCTCCACGCGGCCGAGGACGGCCTCGATGGCTTCGTCGAGGATGGCGGCGCGGTCGACGCCGTGTGCTTCGGCCGGCTGCCCGACAGCGGGGGCGGCGAACTCTTTCCTCTGGGGCAACGGTTCGCTGAGCACCTGGAGGACGGCGTCGGCGTGGTCGCCGTACTCGTCGGGTTCCAGCATGTCGGTGTCCCAGGTGAAGCCCTCGGCCTCGCAGATGGCGCGGCGGAGGCGGTCGCGGAGGGTGGGCTCGGTGTCGTCCTGTCCGGTGGTCTGGCGGGCGGCGGTACGGGCGGCGTCCCGGACCGTGGCGGCGAGCTGGGCGTACACGCGGCTGGCCGTGGGGTACTCAATCCCGGCGGCGTCAATCGCCTCGACGAGGTGCGCAGTGGCGTCGTCGAGAGACGGCGTGCAGCGGTGGCAGAAGCCGTGGACGGCACAGTGCTGGGTACTGCGGCAGGGCTTGGGCTGGTCGGTCATGGTGGGCTCCTGGTCAGGTGGTGGGGTGGGTGATGCGGTACGCCTCAACGGCCGTCCTGCCGTTGACCCGGTAGCCGGGGGCGAGGCGGCGGGCCAGGGCGAGCGCGTCGTCGAGATGGGGCCGGGTGATGGCGGCGTCGTAGTCGAGGGACCAGTAGCCGTCCACGCTGACGATCCAGGCGGCGCCGTCGGTGATGCCCCAGCCGTCCTGGCGGAGAACGACGTTCAGGGCGTAGGCGCGGTGGTTGATGTCGTCGGCGGGCAGGAGGGAGACGGTGTACCGGGTGGCGGTGACGATGACCTCGGGCAGGTCGGTCATGGTGGGCTCCTGGTGGTGGGGGCCGTCCCGGAGGACGGCCCGACGACAGAGGGTCAGGCGGAGACGAGCGGGCGCGGCAGGACCGCGCGGTCAAACCCGGCTCGCCAGGCGTCGCACTCGCAGAACACGCTTCGCGCCGGGTGCTCCTGGCATCCCGCCCGGTACCGGTCGACTGCGGCGACCTGACTGGGGTGCGCGGGCCGGACGAGGCCGACGCTGCCGGTGGGACCCGGGAACCCGTTCCAGGTGGAGCGGACGGCGTACCCGCGTCGCTCCAGCTCGGTGGCCAGGCCCGGCAACTCGGCGGGCGTGAGCGGGTTGCCCGGGACCATGTCGCCGTGGGGGCCCTCCTTCCACGCCGGCTTCGTCACTCCGATGACAACGATGGGCAGTGCGACGGTGCTGGTCGGTGCGAAGGCGAGGAACCGATTCCCGGCGATCGGGATCTGCTGGCTGTGGTGGTGCATCCAGGCGTCGGCGGGCTGCTCGGTCTCGTACAGCCACCGAAGTCCGGCGGTGAGGGCGTCGTCGAGGGAAAGGCGGTCGGTCATGGTGGGCTCCTGGTGGTGGGGGCCGTCCCGGAGGACGGCCCGACGGCTGGGGGTCAGGCGGAGGGGCGCGGCGGGAAGACCTCGTCGAGGAGGGCGCGGATCTCGTTGGCGTCGCGCTCGTCGAGGTCGGCGGTGAGCAGGTTCCTGGACCGGCCGGCGTACTTCGGGCCCATGAGCCGGTAGCCGTGGCCGTTGCCCTCGTCGTCGACGGCGTTGAGGCTGATCTGGTGAACGGGGAACTCGCGGTCTCGGCTCGCAGAGTCGAGGGTGACGGTGAGCCTGCGGGCGGGCTGCTCGGTCATGGCTGCTGCTCCTGGTGGTGGTTGGGATGCTGGGGGTGGTCCCGCTCGCGTGGCCTGCGAGCGGGACCGGGGGCGGGTCAGGCGGCGACCGCGACGGCGTGCTCGGGGACAGCAATGCCGGTGGCCGCGGAGACGACATGCGCGCCAAGACGGGGCGGGACGGCATTGCCGATCTGGAGGGACCGCTGGCCCTTGTTGCCGTGGAACGGGTGGTCGCGGCGGAAGGACTGGAGGACGGCGCCTTCTTCGGGCTCCAGGCCGAGGTGTCCGCCGGCCTGTTTGCCGCCGACGTGGCCGACGGTGCCGGAGATGGTGCGGGAGGGCTGGCGCCAGGCCCAGTGGGTGGGGTCGTTCATGGCGGCGCGCATGGCCTGGCGGGTGGCGTTGCCGAACGGTTCGGCGCCGCCGGTGTTCGCGCCGCCCCCGGTGACGGTGGGTGCGGGGCGCTGGGTGTAGCCCCAGCCGAGGGCCTCGGCCATGGTGATCCAGCGGGGCAGGCTGCTGCCGAACAGGGTGTCGCCCGGGTGCTGGGTGTGCGTGGGGTCGGGGGCGGTGGCGTGCCGGGTGCGGGAGGCGATGAGGATGGCGCGGCGCCGGGTCTGGGGGACGCCGTAGTCGGCGGCGTTGAGGATCCCGGTCCACACGCTGTAGCCCCAGCCGCGCAGGTACACGGTGTACTGCTGCCACAGGGGGAGGACGTCGGGGACTTCCTCCATGCACACCCATTCGGGGCGCAGGTCGTACAGCCAGCGCATGGGTTCGGCGGCGAGGATGCTCCGCTCGTCCTGGCACGCGGTCCGCAGCACCGCTCGGGTGTCGCGGCCATGGGCGAGGTCTTCGACGGCCTGGTGGACGAGGGGCTGGTCCTGGAGGCCGCCGCGCTTCCCGGCGCGGGACCATGCCTGGCACGGCGGGGAGGCGATGAAGCCGGTGGTGCGGCCGGCGAACGGGCCCGTGGGGTACAGGGCTACGTCGGTCTGGACGGTGAGGTGGCCGGCGGCGGCTGCGGTACGGCAGGCGGAGGTGTCCCATTCGAGGCCGATGTCGCGCAGGCCGAGGAGGCGAAGGCCCTCGGACCAGCCGCGGGGTCCGGCGAACAGGTCGACGATGTCGACGGGGCGGGTCACGGGTTCTCCTGGGCGGGTGTGGTGGTCCAGCCGGCGGTGGCGAGGTAGGTGGCGACGCGGGTGGCGCGGTCGTGGTCGGGCACGGCGGGCTCCTTCGCGGGTAGGGTCGGGGTGGGACGCCCCCGCTTACCTCGGGGGCGTCCCGTCTGCGTTCAGGCGGCTTTGAGGGCTTCGAGGAGTCGGGCCCGGTTGGCGGCCTGCTGTGCGGGCGAGGTCGGCATTCGCTTGGGCCGGTAGTCGTCGACGCGCCGGCCGGTCTCCTTGTCGAGGGCCCGGCGGGTCTTGCCGACAGTGCTGCGGTCGCAGCCGAGGCGGAGGGCGATGGAGGCGTCGGAGTGGCCGTCGCGGACGAGGGCGGCGATGGCGTCTCTCGTACTCAAGCGGCCATCTCCTCGGCTTCGAGGTAGCGGCGGGCGTGGACCTCGGCGCCGGGGAGCGGGATGCCGTCGGTGTGGCAGGGGGTGCCGGGGGCGACCTGGCAGTGGGGGCAGACGGCGGTGGCTTCAGCCCAGACGGAGATGCGCTGCGGGTGGGGCCGGTTGAGGACGCGGCCGCTGGAGGGGATGCGGCAGGGCCGGTGTTCGGCGGCACCGCAGTGGGGGCAGGCGACGGCGCGGGCGGGGTGCTGGCCGGCGCGCATGAAGTGCCGGAGGCCGTCGGGCATGGGGGCGTTGGGGCGGATGGTCACTGGTCCTCCTTCTGGGTGAGCGGGGTGCAGCCGGTGCAGCCGCAGGTCTGGCCTTCGTCCATGAACTCGGGGTGGTCGGCGGTGCGGAGCCATTCGCGGTACTCGCCGAGGGCGGCTTCCCAGGCCCCTGGCGGGTACTGGACGGGCTGCTGGGGCTTGGGGGTGGTTCCGGTGGGCCAGGCGCCGGGCGGGCGCCCTGTGGGCCTTCTGGCGGTTTTCTGGGCGGGCACCTGCTGCCGGGCCCTACCGATGGCGATCTGGGCCCGCATCAGGGCGCGGAGCCCGCCGTCCTCCTTGCGGATCGCGGCGATGTCGTCGGGGGTGATGTCGTCACTCACCGGAGACCTCCTGGGCGTCGTCTTCGAGCTGGGCTTCCGCGGCTTTGCGTTCGGCCTGCTCGGCCTTGATCCGCTCCAGGGCGAGCCGGGACGCCTCGCGGATCCGGTCCTCCTCAGCTGCCTGCCGCGCCATGTCGGGCGGGGGCTCGCCGGCGGCGACCCGGATGCGTGCGGTGTGGGGCTTGGCGAGCGGCTTGCCAAGGGGGTGCTTGGCGGTGGCCAGGCCGGAGTGGCACGGCCGGCCGAGGGCGGCGGAGCAGGCGGGGCACTCAACGCCGAGGGGCCCGGCCCGACGGACGGTGTCGGCCAGGGAGCCGGCGGAGACGTCCTCGTCGGGGACAGTGCGATTGCCCTGCCAGCCGCGGGCTTCCAGCTCGCGCATGAACTCCTTCGACGGCCCGCCTTCGAGCATGGGCGCCCGGGTGGGAGCGGGGATGCGGCCGGAGGCGATGGCGTGGCGCTGGCCGCGGAGGCGGGCGAGGTAGTTCGGGTCGAGCTCTCCGGCGGGCGGCTCGTACTGGAAGTTCTCCAGCCGGGCGTCGCGGAGCTTGGCGCGCAGGGTGCGGACGTGGTGCGGCAAGATCCACAGACGCTCGTTCGGGTTCTGCGGCGGGGTCGTGTAGTAGGCGGCGACAGCGGCCTTGGTGTCGTTGTCGAGGGGCACGTCGTACAGGGCCGAGGCCCACGACTTGGCGGCAACGATGGAGGGCTGTCGGTTGTCGAAGCCGGAGCAGTGGCCGAGGAGTTCGGCGGCCTCGTCGGCGTTCATGCGGGGTCTCCTTCCTGGCGGAGCTGTTCGGCGAGGGCCAGCCAGCCAGCGACCTTCGCGTCGGTGCCGACGAGCGGCTGGCCGGTGGGCAGCTGAAAGACGTTGGCTGTGCGCTGGGGGGAGGCGTTCATGGCTTCGTTGACGAAGCTGGGGATGGCGGAGGGGGCGGAGCCCTTGCTCATCCAGCGGCTGAGGCCGGCCCGGATGTCGTCCGGCTCGATGCCTTCGTCGAGGAGCTTCTTGATCTGCTTGCTGGTCTGGCCGATGACGTTGCTCGGGGGCCGCTTGTTCACTCGGCTCAGCCATTCGCCGACGATCGTCTGGGCGCTGACCGTTTCGGCTTCGGCTCCGGGGGCGGCTTCTGCCGCTCCGACGAAGTCGGCTTCGGTGATGACGATGACTTCGCTCTGCCCGACCTCCTCCGCCACCCCTCTCTCTTCCGGGGCTGGGGTAGGGGTAGGGGAAGGGGAAGGGGAAGGGGAATGCGCGCGTGACGCGCCCGCGCGCCCGCGCGTAGAGGGTCTCGGACCCCCCTCGGCACCCCCTTCGGAAGGGGTATCGGAGGGGGTTGCCGAAGGGGTTCCGGAAGGGGTTGCCGAGGGGGGTACGGAACCCCTTCCGGAGGGGTCTGGGGTGATGTCCCCGAAGGCTTTGCGAAGGTCCTGAATGTGCGAGGCGATCTGGGCCCGGATCGACGGCCCATCCTCGCCGCGGTACTTCGTCGGCTCGTCGCTCAGCTCGTCGAGCGGAATCCGGTCCATCTCGTCGAGGAGTGCCCTCCGCAGGTGCTTCGAGGAGATCTCCAGGGCGTCGGACACCATGGCACCCATGACCCGAGGCTGCTTGTAGACGCGGTCGTTGCGGACGAAGGACCGGATGAGGAGCTCCTCGGTGTCCTCGTCGATGACGACGAAGCGTCCGGCCTCCAGAGCGTCCAGGCGCTTCTCCAGCTCCAGCGAGGTGAGCCCCCGGGCCTTGCGGGACCAGCGGCGCAGGGTGAGCGGGAGCAGGCCGGCGTGGTTCAGGTTGGGCTGGGAGATGAGGAAGAAGAACAGCCGCTGCTGCTGCTCGTCGAGGGAGATGAAGTCGTCGTCCTCCCAGATGCTGGAGAGGATCCGGCCGTGGCCACGTGCCATGGGAGGTCTGCTTCCTGGATGAAGAGGGTGGGTGGTCTAGGCGGCAGCTATGCCGCGGCTTCGTACTGGCTGCCGCCGTCGAGTCCCTCGCGGGCGAGGTCGTTGATGTACTTCTCGTTGGCGCGCATCCGCTTGGCGATGGAGGTCACGGACTCTCCGCAGCTGAGGAGGTGCTGGATCTCCTGCCGTCGCATCGAGTCGCGGCCGCCCTTGGCGATCGGCCGGTACGGCTTGCACGTCTCCGGCTTGGCCGCGGGGTCGTCGATGTCGTCCCAGGCGAGCGGGCCGTGCCAGCCCTTGCCGACGGCACAGCTGGCAACCTGGGCGCACAGCCCCTTGACGTTGCACAGGCGCCGGTAGACGCGCGCGATGGACTGTGCCTCTTCAGGACGCACTTCGTTGAGGCGTCCGCGGGCCATGTCGCCGAGCCGGTCGTCGGTGATACCGGTCTGGAGCGCAATGACCTTCCACGTGTGGCCCAAGGTGGCCAGCGCCCGGAGCCGACGCATCGAGCCGACTGCGGGCACGCGGGCTTGGGCGCCGGGTCGGACAACGCGGCCGATCGGAATGGCCAGGATGGCGGCTACGTTGGCCGCGCTCGTGGCCTTCTGGCCGTTGGCGAGGAGGCTGATGAGCGAGCGGGAGATGCCCGTGGCGCGAGAGACATCGGCCTGGCGCCACTTCAGGGCGAAGAGCTTCTCCATGTGCTCGCGGGCCTGAGTGGCGTCCTGCTCGCGGAACACCCCCTGCGCGTGATCCACGCCAAGCTGCTTGCTGTACCGGTAGTTGGCGCGCTGGCATTCGGGGATACGGCAGCCTCGCTGGTAGCAGCCGCGGGTTCCATGTCCCTGTCGCTTGCGGTTGGTCACTGTCCGGTCTCCTTCCGGGGCTGTCGTGCGGGGAGGTTCCACAGGGCGTGGCAGGTGTTGAGATCGGTGATGGCCTGCCGGGTGCGGAGGTCGGCTTGCCAGCGGCGGAGGTCGATGAGGATCCAGGAGGCGGCGATCTCCCGCTGGACCCACGGCCGGCGCCTCACGCGGCGGCCTGCGGCTGCTGGCCCCGGGCCCGGCGCTGCTCGGCTATGACGAGACCCTTGACGCTCAGCCGCCAGACTCCGAGCCGGTGACCGTGGGTGGAGGCCAGAGTGGAGGGCACGACGCGGCCGGTGTGCTCGATGACGCCGGCGGTCCGCAGGCTGTTGATCGCGGCGCCGAGGAAGCCGTGGGCGAGCTCGGGCAGGACGTCGCGCAGGTCGTTCGCCGAGAACTCGCTGTGGCGGGTGCCGAAGTGGTAGACGGCCTGCTCGACGAGGAACCGATCCCAGCTCGACTGGTCGGCGATGTCTTCGAGCAGAAGGTCCTTCTCGGCGGAGGCGAGACGCTCAGCCGGGGAAAGGCGGCGGGTCATGGCAGAGTCCTTCCGGTCGGGGTGGGGTGGCTACTGCTGCTGGCCAGTGATCTCGGCGGCGGTGATGCGGGGCGGCGGGAACGCTTCGTCGCGGCTCATCTCGCCCTTGGCGACGGACTGGAAGACGACCTGGAGGTTTGCGATGTCGGCCTCGTCCCAGCGGGCCCGCGGGTAGCCGACCTTCGTCTCCAGCTGCTGCACCGTGACGCCGACCCGCTTGTAGCTGTCGATGGCCTGCTGGATCCGCTGCTCCAGGGAGGTCCCGTCGCCCTTTGCGAGGGTCTCCTGGCAGATCGTGATGGCTTCGGCCGTGTACCAGGCCGGCAGCATCGCGAAGATCGCCTCGCGGAGCCGGCGGGCGCCGAGGTTCGCGTTGTTCTCGTACACGTCCCGCAGGTCGGTGAGGTCCTTCTTCCCCTTCCGGGTGTCGCGGACGTGCGGGGCGATGAAGATCTGCGACGAGCGGGAGTTGCGCTGGAGGTCCCAGGCGTAGGCGAGGATCTCGGACTGGCCGAGGACCGTGTCGCGGGACAGCTCCATCGTTCCGTGCTGGACGTTGCCCCAGATCAGGGCGAGCTCGCGGGCCAGGTGAATGGAGGGGCCGCTGACGGTCTCGCCGGCCTTCGGGTAGGAGAAGAACGCCTTCTCGGCGAGCGCGTACTGGCGGCAGGCGAACCGCATCTCGTTCTGCGCGTTCTCGATGTTGCGCGGGTTCTGCTGGGCGATGAAGACCGCGGCCTTCACTTCGGCTTCGGCCCGCGACATCTCGATCGCCGTCGACTGGCCGATGCGGCTGGCGGGGCTGGGGCTGGGGGCGTTCACAGGTAGGTCTCCTTGTCGCGGTTCTCGGTCCAGCCGGGGAGGGACACGTAGTTCGGCTCGTCGCCGTAGCCGGTCCACACCCCGGTCTCCATGCAGTCGGCGAAGGTCTCGATGGCGGCCCGGTTCTTGGCGCGGCCGATCTCGCGGGCGAAGTAGTCGATGCCGATGACGTTCACCAGGTAGGGCGGCTTCTTTTCCTGCACGATGAACAGGAGCTCGGTGTCGTCACCGCCGAGGCCGAGGACCTGCGCGGCCTCCTCGTACCAGGCGGCCTGCATGTTGTAGCCGTACTTCGCGACCGCCCTCTGGAAGGCGTCCTCGCTGGCGTCGTCCGACGTCTTGTAGTCGGGGATGATCAGCCGGCCGGACTGGCCGGTGGGGAGCCAGTCGAAGCGGACGCGGCGGCGGATGCCGGTGGGGCCGTCGAGCCAGAAGCCAGACTGTTCGGGGGCCCCGGAGGCGGGGTCGAGGAGGGCGGCGGCGAGGGGGTTGGAGAGGAGCGCCTCACCCATCGCTTTGATCATGTCGAGTTCGTGGCGCTTGAGCGGGATCCCGCCGGCTTCGCGGATGGCGGCGACTTCGGCCCGGATGGCGTCGGTGTTCCACAGGTCGTGGTCGACGAGGACGAGTTCGGGTCCGTTGCCGAGGACTTCCTTGTGGGCGGCGTTGCCGTAGTCGAAGGTCTTGGTGGCGGGCTGGGGGTGGTCCTGCTCGTGGCGGAACTTGGCGGGGCAGGACGGCGGCAGGAGCTTCCGGGCGCCGGACGAGGACAGGCTGGTCTTGTCGGCGTGGTAGGCCTCGTTGGACAGGTCGGTGTGCAGGCCCAGCTCGGGGGCTCCTGCCGCCGCGGTCACTGCTGGCCGCCTTCGGTGTCGGCGCAGTCCTCGCAGCGCGCGCCCTGGGGAGTGCGGACGAACGGGCCGGCGGTGTCGCCGCAGGGGCAGGTGATCACGCCGCCACCTGCTCGCCGGCCGCGATGGCCTTGAGGTGGGCCACGCCGTTGGGGTCGTACTGGATGGCGACGACGGCGGCGACGTAGCCGGGGAAGCCGTGGGCGAGCTTGTCGCGGTTGTCGACGTCGGCCATGTCGATGGCCTTGATGATCTGCTCGGTGAAGCTGCCGGCCTGGTAGCCGCCGCGGCCGTAGTGGGCCAGGACATGGTTGGCGACTTCCGGAGTGATGGCGTGGTCCATGAAGGGCTCCTTGATGGCTTGGGGCCCAGGCCGCCCCGCGCTGGGGGCTTGGGGCGGCCTGGCTGGCGCGGAGCCGGGGGGAGGGCTCGACGCGCCGGTCTGGGTGGCTTGGGCGCCGGGCCTGCGGGTCGGGTCACCGCCGGCCCGGCGAGTTCAGGCGGCGGCCTGCGGGTTGGTGGTGATGGGGAGGAGCAGGTCGGCCTGGTAGCTGGCCGACACCTCCGGCAGGCCGTGGACGCGGATGAGGCGGTCGGTCATGGTCTCGGCCGCGGTCTCGCGGTTGGCGCCGGTCGTGTGGTGCGTGCAGTGGGGCGCCGGGCAGCGCAGGTAGCCGTTCACGCCGCAGCTCCGCTGATGAGCACCTGCCGCAGCTGGTCCTTCTCCGCGCGCAGGCTGTCGACTTCGGCCTGCAACTGGTCGATCCAGTCGAGGAGCCGGGGGATGTCGGTACGGGCCCGGGCGATGAAGTGGGCGTCGGCCCACGTCTGGGCGGCGCCGTCGAGGCCGGCCTCGTTGGTCATCGTGCAGATGGCGGTGCCGGCCGCGGGGTCGCCGGTGATGCTGTAGGTGGCGCCGTCGTACTCGATGCACCAGGTGCCGTCGGTCGCGGCGTCGGCACGGTCCTTGATCTCGTTGAGCCAGTCGGTCATCGGGGACTCCGGTTGAGGTGGCGGCCGAGGGCCAGCAGGAAGAGGGAACCGGCGGTGGTGGCGGCGAGCTGCAGCCAGGCCCGGGTCACGAGGCAGCCTCGGCGGCGATCTCGGCCTTGACCTCGTCGTAGCGGGCGATGCCCCACAAGATCGCGCGGAGACACCAGAGGAACTGCGGCGTGGGCTCAGTCAGGTCCCACTCGAAGATGTCGTGGAAGCGGAAGTCTCCGAAGCTGAAGGAGTCCAGGGCTTCGCGGGCGGCTTCTTCGCCGCCGAAGGAGAAGCCCTCCAGCAGTTCCTCGCGGACAGCCGCCATCAGCTTCGAGTCGGCGCCGTAGGTCTTGAGCTCCTCGACGACCTGCCGGCGGAACGCATCGGACGAGAAGCGGGTGACGCCCTCGCCGCCGCGGACCTTCTGCGCCCAGTACGACGGGTTGAGGCCGTTGCCGCGGAAGTACGGCAGCATGTCCTCGGCGAGGCTGAGCATGTACGTGGTCTGCTGGGAGAACGCGTGGTCGCTGACGTCGCCGCGGATGACGAGGCTGCCGGGCCAGGTGACGATCTCGAACCAGTAGAAGCTGTGGTCGGGGGCCTTGAAGCGCAGGTGCCGGTGCACGCCCTGGTCGAGGACGATCTCCAGCTCGTGCTCGGCAACGTCCTCGGCGAATCGGAGGGCGGACTTGGTGTCGCTCACGAGGCCCTCCCGGGCGTCCACGTGGGGTAGGTGTCGGGGGTGGAGCAGCGGTCGCCGTGCTCGCAGGCGAGGCGGGCGAACGCGGCATCGAACGGGTCCATCTGGTGGGCCTGCTCGGCGAGACAGCCGGAGCGGAGAGCCGCCAGCAGATCGGACAGCGGGACGTCCAGGCGGGCGATGTCGGCGGCGGTCATCACCAGCACCTGCCGATCTCGCGGAGGGAGCCGGTGCGCTTGGTGATGGCGAGGGCGGGCTCCGAGCCGCCCGCCGCCATGCTGGAAAGCTGCACCAGCCAGTGCGTGCCGTCCGAGGTCACAGACTGGTCGATCCAGCCGTCACCGTGGCCATCGACGTAGATCCGGCGGCGGCGGTCCGACATGTCCTCGCGAGGCAACGCCTTGGCGATGACGGCGCGCAGCTCGCCCGGGGTGACGTTCTCGTCGTACTTGTCGAGCTCCGCCAGCACAACGCGGAGAGCAGTCTCAACCGGGTTCAGCGGGAGGCCAGCGTGGTGCTCGGATCGGGCCAGCCAGTTGATGAGCTCGTACTGTGCCGCCAGCGCCTCGGTGCCCGGGTCGCTGTGATCCTGGATGAAGTGCTCGTGTGAGACGGCGACACGAGAGGCACGGGCGACCAGCTCGACCTGCTCGGCCTCCAGCTCGGCGACCCGGGCCCGCAGCTCAGCCGCCTCCCGGACCGCGTCGTCGAGGGCCTCGTTCGTCGAGTGCCGCTCCTCACGCAGCCGCTGCACCTCGGCAGCCGGGGTGATCAGCTTCAGGGCGTCATCCCACGGGAACTTGCCCTCATCTCCGTGCCTACCGAGGACCTCGACCGGAGCGACCTTGTAGGCGAGGGTGTCGGCCCAGTCGTGCCAGGCGTCACGCTGTCCGCAGACCTCGGCAACCTGGGCCCGCAGCTGGTTGTTCTCGGCCTTCAGTCGGTACAGCTCCGACACCCCGGTCTCGTCGTCACGGACCGCGCCACGCGACAGCTTGTCGGCCATCCGGGCCACCGCGTCCGACGCCGCCCGGTTCTCCCGGTTCGACCGGCCGAACTCCCCGGCCTTCTTCCCGAGCCACGAAACGGTCTGCGCGTCCCGCTCGGCCAGCGCCTCGGCACGGACCGACGCGACGATCTCCCGGGCGATCTGCTCCGACCAGCCACCATTCACGAACGCCTGCACGGCGTCTTCACGGGCGTTCATGCGGCACGCTCCCAGGGGGCGACGATCAGGTTCGGGTGGTGGGCGGCCAGCGTCTTGTTCGCGGCGGCGAGGCGGCCGAGCTCGGCCTCGAAGTCGACGCGGTCGTCGGCGGAGGCCAGCGGGCGGAGCCGGCCGATCTCGCGGAGGGCGTCCTCCGTCTCCATCACGGCCTGGCAGACCGGCTCCGGCATGGCGGCCAGCACCATCTCGGCGACCCGGTGCGGCATCGGGACGGAAGCAAGTCGGAAGGTGATCACGCTGCACCGCCGAGGCTGAGCTGGGTCGGGTACTGGCTCGCGTAGAAGCGGTCCCACGTCTCCTCGAACAGGGGCAGGTGGCGGGCCGTCCAGGCGTAGGTCTCACGGACCGATCCGTTCGGCAGGTCTGCCTGCCGGCGTCCCGGCTTCTCACCGTGCTCGGCCTCGTACAGGGCGGCGGCGCGGCGGCCGAACCAGGACTGCACCGACTCGATCTGCTTCCGCTTCAGGCCCTTGTCCTTCAGGAAGTCGGGCACGTACAGCGGCACGTCGAGGGGGTCGATCTCCGGCTCCTCGCCGAGGGCGCGGGCGGCGACGAGGCGGCCCTTCATCTCCAGCCAGTCGGGGGCGACGATGCCCGACAGGATCGACAGGATCTCGGCCTGCTGCTTCGCGCGGGAGATCAGGGAGTCGAGCTGCTCTTCGGTGGCACGCGGGTTGATCGCGCCGCCCTGCGTCCAGTACGCCTCGATCGCGTCCGCGGTCTCGTTCTGGAACGCGACCAGCGTCGGGCGGGCGGACTCGGCGACCTTGTTCTCGTTCACGGTCGCCAGCAGCATCAAGAACGTGCGGACCGTGACCGTGGTGTGCGTGCGGGTCTGGTCGTCGCCGGGGACCTGCATTGCCCTCTGAGCAACGGAGGCCCAAGAGCGGGTCTGGAGCTTGCGGTACTGGGCGGGGTAGCTGAGCCCGAGCTCTTCGACGGCCGGCTTGAGCACGATGTGCGGGTGGCCGTCGACCATGGTGGTGTGGATGGAGCCGACCGAGAGGTCGAGTTTCACGACCTGCCGCGACTCGGGGGATGATGTAGGCAAGGGTCTGCCCTTCTCTTGTCTGGATGGCGAGGGTGGATCTAGGGCCGGCCGTCGGGCTCTGACCTCCGGCGGCGGCCCGCATACCGCGCTTAGGCGGCGAGGGCGGTGGCCCGGCGGGTCTTCTCGGGCACCACGGCCATGTGCTCGTTCTGGCGGCGAATGTCGTCGATCGTGAAGGTGATGCGGCCGCCGTCGTTGTGGTGGAAGACCTCGCGGCTGTAGCACTTCTGCTTGAGCACCCGGGCGCTCTTGTACGGCAGCAGCTTCGCGTCGATCACCTCCTCCGGCGTCCACCGGACGAGCTCGGCCTCGGCGGCCGTCTTGATCTCACTGATGCTGGTCAGCGTGCGTCGCGTGGCCTTCCGTGCCTTGGTCTGCACCGGCTGGGCGGTCACGTCTTCTCCTCTTGGGTGATGGCCGCCGGCTTCACCTGAAGCGCGTCGGCGATGGTTCGGACCCGGTGGTCCGCCGACCTGCAGATGAGCCCACGTTCCATGCGTGAGAGGTATCCGCGGTCGAGTCCGGTCAGCTGCTGGAGGGTGCGCAGGCTCATGTTCTGGGCCTTGCGTACCCGCCGTATTGCGGGTCCGTCTGGCGTCACACCCAGAATGTAGGCGCAGGATCGCTACTCGTGCAAGCAGGCTGCCTACATTGAATGCATGGAATCCATGCGTGGCACGCCGTGACAGGGGTGCTACGCGGCATATGCCAACGTGTCGATGCAACCGGCGGTGCTTGAAATGTTTACTTAAGTGCAGGTCAAAGCATGGGATCCGGGCTTCGCGGTTGCATGGACTTAGGGCATCATGACCACATGGACCGCGACTGGACCCGCCTCGGAAAGGCACTCGGAGACGCCCGCAAGTCTCCCGCCATCGCCCTCACCCAGGAGCAGATGGCGGAGGAGATCGGAGTCGGCCGATCCGTCATCCAGCTCATCGAGGCCGGCAACGAGTACAAGAAGCCCACCCCGAGCATGCGCGCCTACGCCGCGCGAGTCGGCTGGGCGGAAGGCTCCATCGAAAGCGTCCTCGACGGCGGCGAACCCACCCTCAAGGGCGCCCCAGCCCCGGCGGCCGACGCGGGGGCGCCGGTAGACGCAGGCCTGCCGCTCCGGATCGTCCATGAACTCAAGGGCAAGGGCGACCTGCTCGACACCGCAGTCATCCCGCTCGGCGAGGACGCGAGCATGGTCGTCGTCGTGAAGGGCAAGCCGGGGGCGAGCGTCGAGGAGATCGAGCGGAGCCTCGAAGCATGGCGCAAGGCGCAGGGCCAGCTGCTGGAGATCGACTACCGCGACGGCGCCACTGACGCCCCGTAGCCTGATCTAGAGTCAGTTTCTACATCCTCTCCACATGTGACCCAAAAGTGTGGTTGCATGACTGGGCGCTGACGTTGGGGGCCACCAATCGGACAAGTGGGGTGCCGATGTGTGTCCATGTCTTCTGCGTCGACGATCTGCCGCTCGGAGTAACGGTGTGGGTGGACTCCCGTGAGTCCCACACCAAGGTCTACGCCGCGCGATCCCTCACTAGCGGCGGCCGGCTCACCGAAGCCGGCGCCGCTCTCGTCAACCAGGCGCTCGCCGAGCGTCCCGGTTCTCCCTCCCTCGCCACGGCCGTCCCGTGCGCTTAGGCATGCAACAGCACGCTGCCTGGCCCAAGATGATCCACGACGACACCGGACGAGGGGGTGCTGATGGCCCACGCGGAGAAGGTCTACAAGGTCCGCAACGGCAAGCAGACCAAGCAGTACACGTGGCGGGCGCGCTATAAGCGGCCTGACGGCACCTGGGGCAGTGAGCCCGGGTTCCCCACCAAGAAGACCGCGGAGGAGTGGGGAGAAGCGCAAGAGGCGCTCATCCGCACCGGCCGCTGGATCGATCCAGCCCTGCAGCGGACCACGTTCGGCGAGTTCGCACGGACCTGGATGAAGGCCAAGCCCAAGCGCGGCGCCACCATGGGCAAGCGCTGGAACCTCCTCGAACAGCACATCTTCCCCAAGTGGGAGCATGTCCCCCTGAACCAGATCAACTGGTTCGACGTGGATGCCTGGCAGCAGCGCCTGCCCTGCGACGACGTGACCTCCGGCCATGCGGTCAGCCTCATGTCGTCGATCCTGACCGGCGCCGTGGACGCCAAGAAGCTCACGGTCAACCCGCTGTATGCCCGGCGCAGGACCCGCCGCACTGCCGGGGTCGGCGCACCGGCCGTTGCGAAGCCGCGCAAGACCGACGAGGAGAAGTGGGCACAGCCGGAGGTCGTACTGCGGATCGCCGACCGCCTGGGCCCCGCTGTCGGCCTGCACATCCTGACCGCAGCCTTCACCGGCCTCGGCTGGGGAGAGACCGCCGCCCTGCATCGGCGCAACGTGCTGCTCACGCGCCGGCAGCCCCACGACGGCGGCTTCTTCACCTGCCCTGTGATCCGGGTCGACCCCGATGTGGGCGAGCTGGCCGAGTACGAGGGCCGCGACGACGACGGGAAGAAGACCGGCATCGTGCTCCGGCTGGAGCCGCCGAAGAACGAGACCCGCGCGCGGGACGTGGACGTGCCGCCGTTCCTGGCGGCCTTGCTGCGCGCACACCTGGCGGACTGGCCGCACGAGCACATCTTCTGCACGCCGTCCGGGGCGCTGTGGCGGCGCTCGAACTTCAGCTCGGCGCAGCTGCGGCCCGCGGCGGACGGGCGGCCCGCGCTGACGAAGACGCGGGGAAGGGCCGAGCGGCCGGGCTGGGACCCGATCATGCCGGGGCTCACGATGCGCGCCCTGCGGCACACGCACGACACCTACCAGGACCAGATCGGCGTCAGGCCCGCGCTGATGTACGAGCAGGCCGGACACCGCAGGCCGGGCATCAAGGCCGTGTATCAGCACCCGACGCCGGCGATGCGGCAGGAGCGTCTCGACGGCCTGCAGGCTATCTATGAGCGTGCGATGGGTAACCTCGGATGGAAGGCGCTGTGGGGGAGGGTGGACCTGGTTAAGCCCCCCAAGGGAGGCCGTCCCACAAATATCCCCCAAACGATCTTCGGAGAGGCTTCGATGGTTGCATGACCAGGGGCTAAGTGCCCCAGCAGGCCGGTTCTTACAAAGCAGATGTCGGCGGTTCGAAACCGTCCGCGCCCACCAGCACAAAGGCCCCGGACCGATCATGGTCCGGGGCCTTTGACATCCACTTCTGACATCAACGGGGACGGTCGATCACGACCGGGGACGGCTCCTGAGCAGCCGATCCACGTGGCTCACGGCCTCCCGCTGCGTGTCCTGGACGACGTGCGTGTAGACGTTCATCGTCACGGCGATCTGGCTGTGTCCGAGGATCTCCATCACGACGCGGGGCGGGACGCCGGCGGCGGTGAGGAGCGTCGCCGTACCGTGCCGGGCGTCGTGCAGCCGGACGACGCGGAGACCGGCGTTCTTGGCGACGCGGGTGAACGAGCGGTAGAGGTTGCGCGGCTCGATGGGCTGGCCGGTGCGGGTGGTGAAGACGTACCCGGTCTCCGTCCACTTCTCCCCGGCACGCTCGCGGGCGGCGGCCTGCTTGAGGCGCTGCCACCGCAGGGGAGCGACGCAGATCGCGGGAAGGGGAAGCGTCTGTTTGCGCCGGCGCCCCTTGGAGTCGTCAGCGCCTACGTCTTCTGGGGCTCCGACCCTTACCCGGCGGCCGAGAAGGTCGTCGGCCGAACCATGGCCTACAAGGCCAGCGCGGTAAGAGTTTCTCTACTTCATCAAGGCACCCGCCGCGCACGGCGCGGCGCGCGCGGCCCGTCGCCCGGGCCTGCGCTCCTGTCTCCGCCCCGCTCCAGCCCGACCGCCGACCGCACGCCTGACAGCTCGGGTTGATGGGCGACGAACCACGACGCGGCCGAGGCGAGTACACGGGCGCGGCTCAAGGCGATGCCTCCGGCGGGGGCGCTCAGGCTCCGGGATGGGAGGGGACCGTACGCGGGTGCCGGCCGGTGGGGTGTAGCGGTGGGGAACTCCCACCCCGCCTGCCGTCGACCCAGGCAGAGCCGAGCAGACACGGCACCGGGCATCCAGGTCGTTCGTACAGTGGCGCGCTCCACCTGGACGCCAGGACCCGCGCCCGCTCCACGGGGTGTGGGTCGACGGCAGACGGGATAGGAGCCAGCGCTAGCCGTGGGCAAGGCCAGTGAGCCATTCCAGCTCCAATCCAATGTGCCTGCGTCGACCTCGGCGGTTACGGCAACCGCCACTTCAAGGTGCCCAGGATTGAGGCGACCGTCCGATTAGAAAGTATTAGCCCTTTGGGCGCAGTACGGACGGAGTGGACAGTCGGTACAGTAAGGCTCACTCTCGCGACAGACGGTCATGCCAATTCGACGTATGCCAGCCATCCGCAAGGGTGCGCTCTCGCCGGCTCCTATCAACCTCGACAGATCTACCCGACCATCACTAAGCCGGTTAGACTTGTCTGCCTTGCTGCCGTTGACACGCGCAGCCACACGGATCTGACCTTGCCCAACGAGGAGAATATCCTCCTCCAAAAGGAGTCGGTACAGCGCAGTTTCGGCAGGTTTGAATTCCACCAACTCCGGGATCTCAAACGGTTCCCGCCAAACGACCGACTTGGCAACGAGGGGTCGAAGCCGCTCCAGCGAAGCGACAAGCCTGTCCGTGGAAGCAAGATCCAGGAGTTTTGTGAAGGTGGCCCTTCTTAGAGTCTTCTCACCCTTCACAAGGTTCATTGCAGTGGCCAGTGCGGCGCCATTCAGCTTCGACGAGGACAGTGCAGCCGCGACTGCAGCCTGGACTGGGCCCATCTCGCGTCCCGGGAAATGAAACCAAGCTTCGGTATCACGTTGCTTTTCGGCCCAAACAGTCAGATCCTCGCGCACGTCAAGCCAGTGAGCCCTCAAAGGAGCACTTGACTGAGCAGCCTTCCCCACAGGCTGCAAAGCCTCAGCCGCAGCCTGTCCGAGCAGCGGAGGAACAGCATTTCCGATCTGCCGGAAGGCATCACTGCGTACTCCCGCGAAGCGGAACCAGTCGGGAAAGGTTTGGATCCGGGCAGCCTCGCGAACCGAGAGAGTCCGATGTTGCTCCGGGTGGATATACCAGTACCCATCCTTGGCGATGTGCGCAGTGATGGTTCGACTGAGGTCGTCCCAGTCTAGTCTCTTGTATTTGTCTTTGAAATGTTCGGTGTCGTACCGCTGTAGGCGTTCAGGAATGTCCCGGTATAGGGTCCGGGAAGTCATTCCTTCAAAGATCTCCCGATCGTCTGGCCTGACGTGCCGAGTCATGTGATCGTAGACAATTCCCTGCGGCGCCTGCTCTCTCATTTGCTGCGCGAAGGCGGGCAAGCTGCCCAGCTCGCGGTACGCCAGAGTGCGACCGCCGGTCTCTCCCTTGCCGATATGTGGAAGGTCGCCGATCGCATCCCGCAGCGAAGTCCTTCTACTCGCTGGCGTAGGCCACGAGATTCGATCAATATCGTTGCGTGCAAGAAGGATGAGACGCTTGCGGTGCTGAGGAACTCCGTATGCCCAAGCATCGACAAGGCGGACCTGGGTGACATAGCCCTCTTGCTGCAGCCGCTCCTCGATGGTGCGCGTCACGAAGAAATCGTCTCCGAGCCCCATGTCTGGAACGTTCTCCATCAGGACGGCGCGGGGCCTGAGCGCCAGCACGATGTCGATGTAGGCGACCCACAGCTCCTTGCGCCGGTCGTGAGGATCCCTGCCATGCTTCTGCACCAGGCTGCGGATCTTGCTGCGTCCGGCTCTACTGAACGGCTGGCACGGCGGACCGCCGGCGACGAGGTCAACACGAGCCGGCTGAAGCAGTTCGACCAACCGCTCCCGGTGCTCAGGGTTCCCAAGGTCCAAGTGAAGGCTCAGACCGGGAAAGTTGGCGGCGTGGGTCTCCAAAGCACGCTCGTCAGCATCGACAGCCGCGGCTACCTGCCAGCCAGCCTGCTTGATGCCTAGGCTGAGGCCGCCTGCACCGGAAAAAAGGTCAACGGCCAAGGGCCGGTTGTCGCCGCGCTCCGCGAGCCAGCTCGTGAAGGTCTCCGGTGTACAGCTGTTCTCGTGCGGAGCGAGCTTGAGGTAGTCACTCCGCTCGAGAGGAACACCGTAGTGACCCCCCACTGTTCAACCTCCGTTTGATGACAACAACGAGCACCAGGAGACCATACATCCGTCCGGCCAGACAAGGTCTCCTGGCCTCCTGACCTGGTGTTTTCTCCTGCGGCAGAGCACGAATGACAGCTCACTCGGTCTTCTAGTACCGACGGCCGGTCAGGTGCGGGGAGCCCAGTCAACAGAGCGAACCGCATCCCAGCATTGAGACTTCTTGCACCATTCAGTGACGTTTCCCGAGCCCGGTGCGGTTACTAGCAGGGGGCGAACGATGTCGACTGCCAGTTCGGGTACAAGGTCGTCGATCCATTGCGGGAGGGCTTGTGCACGCCAGATCCCGTCCAGATCTATCTGGTTGCTGCATCGGTCGACCAGGAGGGCCACCGCATAGGCAGTGGTCTGACCCAAGTAACCACCCAAGCTCATCTTCTGAATGATCTTGCGAGTGTGCTCGAAAAGAATCCGCTTGGCCACCACTTCCTTGAAGTGGCCAGCGTCTAGAGAGCCTTCAAAAGAGTCGACGACGTCCGTTGTCCACACGCGGAAGCACTTCTCTGCGCCCAGACACACATCATGCGGACGTCCCCGGTACGTGAGATCGTACTTGGCCACATCCGTTTTGCCGAACTTCTTGGCCAACGGATGCTCACGCGTGAACCTCGCCTTCTCAGCCTGCCTCTCTAGAGCGCCTAGGTCCACCTGATACTGTCCGCGAACTCGTTCGTAGTACCAACGAGTCTGTCGCGTACTACCCTCTGGTGCTGGCGCCCAGACCGACCGCGATAGAGCCTGCAACCTGCGATGGTAATGGCTGTTGGCTTGAAGGTCGGCTTCCTTGATGGCATTTTGAGAGTTGGCAAAGCGCGAAATGTTCGGGACGAGCTCGTCGAGCATCTCCTGTCGGATGACGGTGATTTTCGCGGGCACCCTGACCTGAGAAAGATCTTCGCCTTTTTGCATCATGTGGTGCAGGGACGCAGTGGTCTGCCCGCCGTTCACGATCTGCAAATCGACCAACCGAGTCAGAGCCACTATGCCTTCTGGCGTCACCATCGTGTCTGCAGAGGTCACGGTGGCGGACACACCATTGTTGTACGCGAGGAAGCGGCCAGGTTCCTGACGCACCGTCTCGCTGATGCCCTTGTTCACCTTGCCGCGAGCCTGTAGATATGCGCGTACGTTGCGCTGGAGCAGGCGGCCTCCGTGTTCCTTGTACAGCTCAGCCAGGAGACGGCCCGGCAGAACGGTCAGCAGGCATTCGAAGTCCGGGTCACCCGGCGCACTCAGGCACGGGAGAGGGCTGGCAAGCTCGATCACCGTCTCTTCCTCGCGCCGCCCCGACGAGGCCAGCCGGTGCAGACGGACGATGTCCCACAGCTCGTAGGTACAACGCAGCCCTTCCGTCTCACCTGGGGGCATCGATTCCACGGTCAGCTGGGCGTCGGTAAAGAGGAAGATGCGCACACGATCGATGCCCGTCCAAGCCTCGTAAATACTCTGAGCCATTGAGTAGGCCTGGTCAGTCTCGTCCATCTCCAGATGCAAGCCCTTGCGGCACTTCTCAACGAAGATCTGGGCGCGGCGCAGGGCACGCTGTACATCGGCCTTGTTAATCTTCTGGGCCTTCCAGCCATGCTCCGCCGTGACGATATCCAGGACCGATCCGCCATCGTTCAGCGCATATCCGTAGACTTCAGCAGTGCTGCGGCCAACCTGCTTGCGGCAATAGCAGGACTCAATGTCCTCCAGGACACCGTCCTCGACAAGATACTCACGGAAGACATCAATGAATGCACCATTAAACCTTGTTCCAACGGGAGAGTCCGTACGCGCTCGCGCGTCCTCGTACAGATACTCTGCGAACTCCACGAGCTCGTTCTCGTTCAACCGTCGCCCTCCCCAGGGTTGCTACCAGCACCCAACTCAGCCAGGACCTCAGCCTCCCCGACCAAGGCCTGCCCGCAGGTACCAAGGTCCAGATCGTACGACAGGCCGGATATACCGTTGGGCAGTAGGTGGGGCACGAGTCGCGGGAACTCCTCGGTGACCCGAAAACACCGACGGGCGGCCAACTGCCAGCGCTCGCCTTCATAGTGACTGCGATGCACGTCGAACCACCCAGCCTCGACCAGGCAGTTTTCAAATACCGCCCTCTGTCCGGCAACGCCGGGATTATCTCGAAGCTCGTCGACAAGATCGCACAGAGTCGATCCCGACTGATCGCTACGCACCTGCTGGTGGACGAGCGCCAGATAGTCGAGCGAGCTGTCGTCCAGCTGCTCTTCTCCGTGGATACGGCACTTCAAGGGCTTGCGGTCACCAGACGCAGTCTTGACCTCCAAGCCCCACGACCCCCACGCGAAGTCACGCACACCGGCCGATGGCCCCCGCCAACTCGACACGGCGTCCCGGCCGCAGGCGGGGAGGATGAGGTCGCGCATGACCAGCAGCTCCCCGAAAAGGCCGATCCGAGCCTCGGGTGTCAGCACGCCGCCGAGGCCACGACCAAGTACCCGCTGCCACGACGCGATCCTGCGCACGACTGCCGCAGCCGGACCGACCGACGTCCGCGCAAGGTGATCGACTAGGTCGGCCAGCAAGGTGCAGAAGATGTGGGTGTCTGTGGTCGGCTGGGCCACGACCTCCACGTGGCCCTCCTGAAAGGAACATGTAAGACCATTGGCCATGACGAGTTGGCGATCCCCGAGCCGCTCGGCACTCGCGATCACCAAGGCCCGCTCCCGCCCGGGGAAACGTACTTCGAGAAAGACGTCGAGCCGGTGATCGGGCAGCAACCGGCGCCGTGAACTTCCGTAGGAGGCGGCACGGGCCTGCTCTATTGCTACGAAGGCATCGGCCACATCCTGGGGGGTCACATGGGTCACTCCTCACCCTCCTCAGGGTCCTCGCCCGCCCCAGAAAGCATCCTCTGCAGTTCCCGCAGATAGATGTCGTTGACCCGGTAGCGCTTGGGGCGTGCAGTCGTGGAGACCGGCAGGGACAAGGCGTAGCCGATGAGTGGAAGTCCCTCTGGGCGGCGGCCACCGTCGACCTGGTCGCCCGGGTCCACTGGATACACGAGAAGAAGCCCCTCGCTCGGATCCCTTTGTCTGCGAATCGCATGGCCGCTGGCCCGGGAGGATGTCCTGCCCGCCGTCCCGTCACTGCTCGCCCTTCCGCCCTGTTGCTGCCGGCTGACTTCTGCGGGAAGACCGATGGCTTCATGGACCGGGCTCACCAGCACACCCACCTGGTAGTCGGTGCCCTCCGGGATCGCCTCCTGCAAGCCGACCAGTTTACGCTTGACCATGCGCAGTTCTCTGCCATCCAGTGTGAAGGTGCGCGGCGCGCTGCCAGTTGTTACCGCGACGGTCCACCGGATTAGCTCCCCACGGGTGTTCTGCTGGGAGATGTAGTCGACGAGTGACTGGGGGTTGGCTTGCAATGTGCGAGGCGAGGCGGCGAACCCGTCGAGAAACCGCAGGACAGCCGAGGCGGGCACGCCTTGTCGGAAGAAGCCTTGCGCACCGTGCCGCAAGGGTTGAGGCACTTCGTCACAGCCATCCACCGCGGCCACAAGCCGTTCCAGCCGCGCAAAGTTCTCGCGAACCGACTGCTCGTTGGTGCGCATGTAGAGGGTCTCCGGCCGCTGTCCGGAGGAGCACAGGGACACTGAGGTGGAGTTGCGCATCTTGGCCGCCGCGGTGACCTGAAGGTGCTCATAGCCGTCGTGTACCCGCAACCCGACGTCTTTCGGTGTGCGGCCGGTCTCCGCGAGGTAGGAGACGAGATCCATCAACTCGCGGTTGGCTCGGGTTACATGAACATAGGCATTGATCAGCTCTTTCGTTGTGTAGAGCCGGGTGACGTCCAAATAGCCAGGTCGGTATCCGAACCAGCGCCCCATCTGCATGAGCGTGTCATAGGTCTTGGACGCCCTGAGGTAGTAGGAGACCGTCAGTCCCTCCAGAGTCAGGCCCCGGGAGAGCTTGTCACCACCAATCGCAACCACGGTCGCGGGCGTACTCGCCTCGTACTCCAGGACGTCGGAGGCATCGCCGTTGATGGTTTTCACTCCGGCCGCACATTCGGAGAGCACTTCCGCGATCATTGACTCGGCCTGCTCCCAAGTGACTGCCTCACCCACCAAGCCGGGTAGGTCACTGCGCTCGGCAAGCTCCATGTACGTGGGGATGATGTCGCTCTCCCACAGCTCACGCAGGCGTAGCCTAAGTGCGGATCCTGCTGTCCCCCGGTCCCCCCAGAGGTTCTCCATACCGGTGAAATGATCCGCCAGCTGCCGGGCAACCGCGAACTGAACCGCTTTGAAGCGGGTTACGTGCACGAGCATCGTGTTGTGTCCTGGGCGACTGCCCAAGTACTCGGTCCGGGCCTTGCGCACCGCCGTTGCCAACACGAACGAATCCAGCGCTTTCCGCAGTGAATCCGGCAGCAAGCGGTGAGGCTGATGTTCCTTTCCGTGGTTGTCCGGCATCCAGAGCGCCTCATCAGCGACTGCCCGTATGACGGGAAGAGGTTCACGGACAGTGTCCGCAGAAACATCGTCCAGTCCGAATACGACCTCTGGCCCGCAATAATTGGTCGGAGGGCGCAGAGTCACCATGAAATTGCGAGGAAAGAGATCGTCCCCGTAGTCGGGATGCTCTGTCTGGTCGTCTATGAAGATGTTTGCGAACGGCGTGGCCGTGTATCCGACGTAGGCACGTTTTTCGAACAGGTTCAACAGGTCGCGGATGCATTGATTGATCCGCGACGGATCGTGCTCCGAATCACTGGCACTCTTACCTCGCCGCGGCTTCCGGGTGTCCACTGAGGCGTAGTCGGCCTCGTCATCGATCAGCAGCAAGGGTAGATCCCGGATGAGCCGGCGCCCGTCGTCTTGCGTCGCGGTGAAGTTCCCCAGCCAATCTCGAAGGTTTTCCAAGATGCGGGCGTTCTTTTTCACGACGGCCAGCAGACGGACCCGACGTGGATCCACCGGCGTGCTCTCGAAAACGCTTGCGCTGAAATCCTTGTCCCGTGTCGTAACCGACAGGCACAGTGGAGGGCTCTTCATACTCAGGTTCCCGACGCCGATATAGGTGGAGTCGTTTGTCTGTTGACGCGTAAATCGGCTATTGAAGCCAAGAAATTCAAGGTCCAGGCGGGCCTGCGTCTGATGCCGGAGGCTCTCGTGCGCGCCTGTGAGAACGATCACGACCTGGTAGCCAGCGTCAACGGCCTTGCAGATGAGGCCGGTGTAGTTCGCCGTCTTCCCCGACTGCACCTGGCCGTAGGTCAGGCCCTTGACCGACCACTCACCTTGGCGCTCGGGATCTTCCAGCAAGGAGAGCACTGTATTTGTGGAATCACTGAGCGCCTCCACTGTGGGGGGCTTCCAACCCGAACGGTGCGTCAGCCACGTCCTGTACCGTTCCCAGTAAGCCCACTCGATCTTCTCCTGGCGTTCCGCCAGCCAAGGCCGGTGATCATACGGGTCTTCAATGTAGACAGCAGGAGGCACCCACACGTCGAATCGCGCCTCCAGCTCCCGGGCCACCCGCTCTGCGGATACGTCCTTCCCTGTCGCGGACAGCATGGTCCGGACCGTCTCCGCGATACTCCTGAGCGTTTCCGGGGTGCGGCTAGATTTCTCCGTTTCCAGCAGCATGGCTTCCGACATGCGTAGAGCAAGGGTCAAGGGATCGATACTCATCGTGAATCTCCCAGGCTTGTCTGTCCGACGATCTCTGCGACCAAGTCGGGGAATCGGTTAAATGGCTCGACAGATCCCAGGGCGCGAATCGCAGCATCCCGACCCGGGGCATCCTTGGGCAAAGCCGCCAGCATCGCCGCTAGGTCCGCCCTGGCTTCGGCCTCGTCCACCCCCTCCATCGCCGCTTGGGCTATGCGCCCTTGATCGTTCTCGGCCTCTATGGCGATAACACCTATCGGCAAGGTTCGCTCCACAAGGCGCAACACAGCTTCAACCTGTGCTCTCGCACCACCGGCCAGAGCACTTTGAACTACCGGATGCTGACGGTTGACCAGGTAGCGAGATGTGCCGTGCCGGCGTTCCTGGGTCCACCCGAAGGTGAGCTCATGGTCACGTCCCTGCCGTCCGGTTGCCGCCGCGACTCTCCGCCGAAACACAGAGACCGACGCAGCGCGGGCGGCGGCGGCGAGTTTGGCGAGATCCTCTTCAAGGGCAGCCGGAGGGTGCACCCGCGACTTGCGCACATCCACTTGCCACACATGGTCGGAGGCGGGCTCCATGGAAACCTCAATCCTCGCCAGGCGGGTCTGAGGCGCTATCACCATCTCTGGTAAACCGAGCCAACCACCGGCAGAAACCATCCTGTCGCCACGGTAAACGTAGAAGCCCTGCTGGGCATTCCAGCCGCGCGGTCCCGCCCCGTCCTTGATCTCGGCCTCACTCAGTCGGGAGGGGTGCGGCAAGACGTACGGAGTAACCCGGACCTGCCCTCCAGCCTCCAGTCGCTCAGTGCCCAAGTCCTGTGTCGCGACGTGCTGGCGGCAGAACGGGTCCCATGCGGTGAGCACGTGCCCACCCACAACAAGGCGGAGCCTGCCACGCGCGATGTAACGGTGGAACCACATTCGGAGCCGGCTACGACTCTGTCCCAACCTCCGGGCCAGTACCGCTCCTTCCCCGGCATGGTCGAGGTGCCTCCACAGAACCATCGTGCCTACCTTGACGAATCCAACCTTCTGCGCGATATTCACCGCTTCGTCATCAGCCACGATACGGACACGCCAGTCGTCAGCAGCACGGACCAGATCAATGTCCCACGTTCGACACGCGAGACCGCTTGGCGTTCGTGACAGCACCGTGAGCATCCGGCACTGCGACAGGGACGCTGTCTTCAGCCCAAGCCCGAAACGCCCCAGATCACTTGTCAACCGGACCGCCATTGGCCCGCTACCCCCGAAGCGGACGGCTTCGTGAAGCTCCGTCTCTGTCATGCCATCGCCGTCGTCGATGACTGCAACCCAGGCGGCACCCTCATCGGTGCTGAATTCCACACGTACTTCGCCGGCAGAGGCTGCAAGGCTGTTGTCAACAAGGTCGGCAAGTGCGGTCGCCATGTCGTAGCCGAAGGCACGAAGCGAGTCCATGAGCGCTGAGGCGCGTGGAGCCACTACCGCCTCATACTCAAAGTCATCTTGCACGGCCGTCCCCCAACCACTGCCCAAACAGACCCCGTTGATCAGGGTATGCGTTCAAGGGGCAACCGGACACCGATCCCACGAGATCACCAACCGATGCAACGATGCGCGCGGTGACAGGCCAGTCGCGATCGGCGACGCGGCCAGCATGAAATCGCAAACTTGTGCGAGCCTCGCCGGTATCCGCGACCGTGCGACACGTACCCAGCAGCTCGTCTGTACTTCCAGGAGTGGCACCAGCGCGAGCTTCGACGAAGCAAGCGGCCTATGCGCGGACGGGGGCTCTCCCTGTCGCCGCTTGCGAGGCTGTGACCATTGGATACGCGCGCGAAGCACAGGGCCTCCGGAGCTGTGTGCACGAAGCCCCGGGCGTTGGCCCGGGGCTTCGTGTCGTTGTGGTGCGTGGCTGTTAGCCGAAGGCGCCTGCCGGCCGGTGGGGGATCTCGCTGCTGTCTCCGTGGTCGGAGATGCTCAGCATCGGGAGGCGGTGGCCGCGGCTTGCGGCTACGCGGAGTGCGTCTCGCAGGGCGCCGGTGAGGTCTGACGCCACGAGACGGAGTTCTTCCGGGGCCAACGACTCGTCGGCGAGTACCTCCTGGGCGTGCTCCAGGAGCTCGGCGGCGAGGTCGAGTTGGGCGGCTTCGGTGTGGTCGGCCAGGCGGGACAAGGGGCCGCCGGTGCCGTCGGTGCTCAGGAAGCAGGGCTTGCCGTCGGGGCCCGACCATGGGAGGAGCCGGAGCTCGTTGTGGGACGTCATCCTTCGGCCCTTCTGCCTTCGGGTGTGTGTCGGGTGGCGAAGACGGCTTCCGCGCGGTCGCCGGGGAGGGCCAGGAGCGCGGCCTCGACGACGCGGCCGACGGTGTCGGTCGCTACGCGGGTGATCGCCAGAACGGCGAGGGTCGGGCTGATTCGGAGGGTTGCCGCTTCCACCGGAGTGGGGAGGCGAGCGCAGAGTCTCTCCTCGACCTCGGCCAGTGGCGTCGCCACGGTTGTGGGCCAGGTCGACTCGTCGGGTATGACAGCCGGCGCCAGATCGCGAGGGATGTAGACGCGGGACAGGCTGTGCGGCGAGGTTCCGTCGTGACTCAGGCACTGGAATTCGGTGAGGGGACTGCCAGCCGGCACCCGCAGCAAGACGGACAGGTTGCCGCGCGCCCGGATTCTGGTGGTGCGGACGCTGATCTGCAAGCCAGGAGTCGGCAGTGTCGGGCCGCCGCCGAGGTACGTGATCCTGCGAAGAGGGGGGGCGAACAAAGTTGCCCTTGCCGTGGACTTTTTCGACGAGGCCTTCGGCCTGGAGGAGCGCGAGGGCGCTCCGTAGTGTCGGCGTGCTGACCGTGTAGCGGGCGGCGAGTTGGGCTTCGGAGGGGAGGCGGTCGCCGGCCTTGATGCGGCCGGTCGAGATCTGGGCCCTGAGGTCATCGGCGATGACGTGACGGCGAGAGGCCACGGAGCTGATCACCAACTCTCTGCATCCTCAGGGCGATGAGCCGGGTTCGGGAGTGCATGGCCAGCAGTTCGCCCGACTCGAAGAGGAGGCGCTTTGCACCGCCCGGAAGTTAGACGAGGTCGGCCACGCGGCACGGCTGGCCGCCGATCTGGATGACGTCGCCCCGCTGAACGTTGGCCGAGGTGATCTCGACGTTGGAGGCCAGCGCGCCGCTCGGCGTCCAGCTCCTCATGAGGTCGCCTCCTTCGGCGCTTCCCGGTCGGCCGCCGGGTGGCAGGGGCAGTCACACGCTTCGTAGATCACGGGGACGCCGACCGGTGCCAGGGAGGGCGAGGACTGGGCGCACTCGTGGTGCGTGCCGATCCGACACGAGCTCGATCGGTAGGGGACGGCTTTCGCATGCATCAGTTGACCTCCGGCGGCACGAAGCACGGCGGCCCTAAAGGGTGCACCCTAGTGCGCCCAACCGCGCGACGGATACGGTTCAACACGCTGATCAACTCCTATCGCTGATGGCCAGGTCCCCGGACATCGCTCGTCGCGGGGACCGTTCCGTGTACGGCGGCCCATAAGGTGCGGCCGTTCAAGCTGCTGGCCTGGAGCCCGAATCGATCGGCCTCCGCCACCACTTCCAAGGCCTCCCGCCATGTCTCGGCGGGGAGCGATTCCGGCACCTCCGCTTCGATCCACGTGTGACGGGCGTGCTCCTCCACGCGCGTGGTGAGTCCGAGGGCGGACAGCCAGGCGGCGATGTCCTCCGCGCTTGCTGCCGAAGCGGGCACAGGAGAGCCTCCGTCGCCAAGGGATCACGTTGCGTGAAGCTAGTTAACTAGATTAGGGTTAGTGGACTAGATTTTCCATATGCCTGAGCAGCAGCCGCCGTATCTCCGCATCGCTGACGAACTCCGGCGGAGGATCGCGGAGCACGAGTGGGAGCCCGGAGACCGTCTCCCCTCGCGTACCCAGATCGGCCAGGAGTGCGGCGTCGGCGAGAACGTCGTCCGTCGTGCGCAGGAGTTGCTGATCTCCCAAGGGGTCCTGGAGGGGCGGGCGGGATCCGGAACGTACGTCGCGAAGCCTTGTCAGCGTGTGCGTGTGGTCCGCTCGTCAGCGCGCGAGCAGGGTGGTGGTTCGCCGTTTGGGGCCGACATGAGGGCCTTGGGTAAGCAGGGGGACTGGGAGAGCCGGACCGAAGCCAAGTTTCCGGCGCCGGCGGAGATCGCCGCACGGCTCGGCATCGCCGAGGGCGACCTGTGCGTTCGCACGGTGTACGAGTTCCTCGCCGACGGACGGCCCGTGCAGTTGTCGACGAGCTGGGAGCCGTACGACCTCACCGGCGGAACCCTCGTCGTTCTTCCCGAGGGCGGGCCCCACGCTGGGGCCGGCGTCGTGAACCGGATGGCTCAGATCGGCGTCACCGTCGGCCATGCCGTCGAGCAGCCGGAGCCGCGGCAGGCCACTGCCGAGGAGGCGTCTCTTCTCGGGATTCAGAAAGCCTCGCTCGTCACTCACATCCAGCGGACGTACTACAGCGACGAAGGACGGCCCGTCGAGACGGCGGACATCATCGTCCCTGCTGCCCTCTGCGAGATCGTCTACGAGATCCCTATCAACCGTTAAGGACGGCATCGTGGATGCTCAACAGACACAAGACCTGATCTCGGTGCTGCTCGACATCGAGGCCGACACCGGAGGCCGGGACGACGCGGCCATGGATCTCTATGCGTCCGATGCCCTGGAGGCTCGTCGAGCGCTCCTTTCGATCGCCAGCGACCCGCGGACGCCGGACATCGTTCTGGCCAGTGCGGGTGAGTCTCTCGGGCAGATCGCCACGAGGACCGGGTGTCCCCTGACCCATCAGGAACGTGTAGGCCTGATGCCCGAGGCTCGGCACGAGTACGACGACGCTACGGCTTTCACAACTGGTATCCACGCCGGTGGACGCCCTTCCTGAGCTGCAACCGCACCAGGGAGCCCCCAGATGAGCTGGGTTGTCAGTACTGCGGCGTAGTTTCTCGTCATGGCGAACAGACCCTCTGAAAACTGGCGTGCCTGGATGGCGGAGGTGGCCCGAGATGTCGAGGCCGGGATCTTGGAACCCGAGTGCGCCGGGGCGGTGGAGATGTACTCCGAATCCTTGCTGAGGGCGACGGACTCAGCGCTGGAGGCGTTCGAGGCGGAGGTATGTGCGCTCGTCGGGCCTTCCGATGCAGAGGTCTTCGGGGTTGTTGAGAGGGTTGTTCTGGCGCTCAACGCCGTCGGCGGTGACGACAGCCACGGCTACTGCACCGAAGAGCGGGAGCAGCTGTGCGAATACATCGATCTCACCTTGGGCGAGCACGGTGTGGACGTGGCTGCTCTGGCGGAGAGGAGAGGCATGAACCGCGCCGAGATCACTGATGCATGGCGCGACTGGTGACCGTGGCTCCCTGTACTTCCCGCAGTGTTCTACGTACGAGGACGAGTGCCCTGGTTCCTTGCCTCGATCCGTGCAGCGGCATCATGAGTTCCATGACTTCCGGAACCGGCTCAGCGCCGATCGAGAGCACTCACGTCACGGCCGCCGTTGAGGGCACAGGGCTCCGCTTTTCCTGGGACGCCGATGCCCGGATCGAGGTGCGGAACCTCGGGGCCGAGGTCGTCATTGAGGCGAACGCCGCGGGTCTCAGGACGCTTGCCGGGCATCTTCTGGTGCTGGCCGGCGAAGGAGTTCCGGATGGAGCCCATCTGCACCTCGAAGACAGCAACGGGCTGGAAGAGGGGTCCGTCGGTCTGGTCCTGGAGCGCAGCGACGAAGAGTGACCAGATCCTCGCGGTTGTCGCGGGAGCTGACATTCACAAGGCAGGTGGCGACGCCAGGGCCCGTGCCAGATCCGTGCCAGATCGAGCAGTCAGCCACGGTCAATTGGGGTCCGTGGCGGTGCAGGCAAGCGTGGGGTGCGCAGCGCCGTTGTACGCCCGTTGACCAGCCAAGACCGCTGGGTGATCGGCGCCAGGCTTACAAAGCAGATGTCGACGGTTCGAAACTGTCCGCGCCCACCAGCGCAAAGGCCCCCAGTCGATCTTGGCTGGGGGTCTTTGACGTCCTAGGGATGGTGGGCGAACACTCGTTGTTGTTCGTCTTGCCAGGTCCAGTCGGCTGGGCGGGTGAAGGGGTCGGTTCGGGCGAGGGTGGAGAACTGGGCGGACGGCTCCTGGGTGGCCTTGTTCACCACGAGGGCCGAGAGCATCGGTGCGCGGCCGTCGTCGTTGTCGTGGAGGCAGACGTCTTTGAGGAGGTGGGTCATGACTCCGCGGTGGGGCGGGATGGAGTCGTACCCCTGCGCCGCCAGCTCGGCGCTCAGGTCGCCGTAGGTGATGGTCCGACGTCGGCGGGCCCGTTGCCGGAGGATGTCGACGGCCGCCTCGACCGCTGCGGGGTACTCCGGGTCCTTGGTCCTCATTGCCGTCCCCCTCGGCTGGTTCCGTCTCTGGTGCGCATCGTAGCGGCGAGGGATGCTCCTGCTGCACGATCGCGGTTCGGGAGAGGGGGGGACGATGGGTGATTTTCGCTTCGGTTGGGAGCTGAGTGGTGCCGGGTGTGCCACGTATCGGGTCGCCGATGGCGTCTCGGTGCATGAGGCCCTCATCGGTCACTGCACGGACGCCCTTGCCGACCTGCTGTACGCGATGACGGGGCTCTACGGGGACTCGTCCGGTGAGCGCTTCTCGTTCGACCGTGAGCCCATGGAGACGAGGTGGCTGCTTCGGCGGCAGGGGGCGGACGTGGCCGTCAGGGTCTTCGAGTTCCCGGACGGGGGGACGAGTTGGGGTTCACCCGACGAGACGGGCGGCACCCTTCTCTGGAGGTCCACCCAGCCGCGTGGCGTGTTGTGCCACGCGGTGAAGGAAGCGGCCGAGGCCGTGCTGCGGGAGCACGGTGAGGACGGGTACCAGGAGAAGTGGATGCTGCACCCGTTTCCGATGGCCGCCTTGCAGGACCTGCGGCGCCTGCACGGGCGGGACGACGACTGCGGGCACGAGCAGTGCCGGACCGGTCTTGGTGCGGGGCCATCGGCGTCGTGAGCGGGTGGCTTGGGCGGCAGATGCCGGAGGCCCCCTGTCCTGTGCGGCGGGGGGCCTTCGGTGTGCGTGGGCGGGGTTACTTGATGACCTCGACCTTCTTGTCGCCGGCGGACTTGGCTGAGGTGACCCACTTGACGGTGCCGGTCTCGCGGTCGGAGGCGGTGGTGGAGGCGGGGGCGGGGGCGGTGAGGAGGGCGGCCAGGGCGGCGGCGGTGGCCGTGGCGAGAAGGGCCAGGGCGAGGCGGGTGCGGGTGGCGGGGGAGGTGGTCGTCGTCGGCATGGAGGGCTCCTCGGTGCGGGGTGGTGTGGTGGTGGGGTGGTGAGGGGGCGAAGGTATCCCGGTGTCGCCCGGAGGGGGAACGGGGCGGGGCGAGTTGACGCGGGTGGGGCGGGGCCGGTGTACTCCGGGGCATGGTCGAGGTGGGGGACGCGCCCGAAGTCGGGTCGGTCGGCGGGGACATGACGGCGCAGAAGTACGTGGAGGGCCGGCTCGCGCAGTACCAGGAGTGGTACGACGTGAAGGCGACCCGGATGAAGGCGATGCACCTGCGGATGCGGACCGTTTCCGTGGTCGGCGGGGCGCTGGTGCCGGTGTTCGTGAACCTGGACGCGGCGTTCGCGCGGGTCGCGGCCACGGTGCTGAGCGTGGTCGTCGTGGCGGCGGTGTCGCTGGAGAGCGTCTACCGGTACCGGGAGCAGTGGAAGAACTACCGGTCGACCGAGCAGCTCCTGGGGCACGAGCGGGTCTACTTCGAGACGCGGGTGGGGCCCTACCGGGAGCTGTCGCGGCGGGAGGCGTTCACGGTGCTGGTGGCCCGGGTGGAGAAGGCCATCGCCAACGAGAACGCCGCCACGCTGAACGTGATGACGCTGGGCGGGCAGGTCGGTGCGGACGTGCAGCCGTCGGCGCAGCCCAGATCCGGTGCCGGTGCCGGTGCCGGTGTTGGTTCTGGGGTCGGGGTCGGTGCCGGGTCCGGTGCTGGTGAGGTGGCCGTCGCCCGGGTGGGGTAGGCCGGCGGGGGTCAGGCGTCGAAGTCGTACTCCAGGACGTACGACGAGGCGTCCAGGGTCATCTCGTTGAGTTCCACCACGCGGCCCGGCTCCGTGTAGGCCGTGCGGCCGATCAGGACGACCGGGGTGCCGGGCGGGAGGGCGAGGCGGTCGGTCTCGTCGGCGGTCGGCATCCGGCAGCGGATCTCCTCGCGGAAGCGGGCCGGGCGGTGGCCCAGTTCGGCCAGCCGGGCGTACGTGCCGCCGGGGCCGGTGTCCGGCCGGGTGATCGGCGTGTCGCGTACCAGGGCGGCGGAGAGGTACGAGACGGAGAGCAGGACCGGCTTGTCGTCGAGGACGAAGCGGCGGCTGCGGACGCAGACGGGGTCGTGCGGGGCCAGGTCGAGCGCGCCCGCGATCCTGCTGCCCGCCTCCTCCTCCGACACCACGATCTGGTCCACGACGAGGGCGCGGTCCTCGATCTCCGTCGCCCAGACCGAGCGGCCGCCGGCCCAGCCGCCGCCCGCGAGGCGCGGGATGCCCCGGCGGCGCAGCGGGCGGAAGGAGCGGACGAAGACCCCGGCCCCCTTGCGGGCCTCCGTGAGGCCCTCGCCGCGCAGCACCGCGAGGGCCTGCCGGGCGGTCATCCGGGCCACCTCGTAGGTGGACATGAGGTCGTTCTCGCCGGGGAGCCGGTCGCCCGGCGCGAAGTCGCCGGACTGGATCGCTGTTCTCAACTCATCTGCGATGCGCTGGTACTTGGGCCGACGAGTGCCGTCCTGGTCAGTCACGGGTGGACCACTCCCTTCGTCTGCGGGACACCCTAATACTGCAACGGTGTTTGCCGTGACTGGTGGCCAGGTCGTTCGTTGGTGTGTTCATGGGTGGGGAACTTGCTGATGCCCGGTCGTGGGCGGGTGAACTGAGGTCTCTGCATGAGCGGTTCGTGCACCGGTTTGCCAGGTCGGAGCCGCGTGAGTCGGCGCTTGCGTATATGCGGGGACTGATCGCTCCGCTGGAGCGGAAGAACGGCTGGACGCTTGCCGAGGAGGCCGGGCATGCGGGCCCGGACCGGCTCCACCGGCTCCTGAACCGGATCGAATGGGACGCGGACGAGGTGCTGGACGACGTGCGCGAGTACGTCGTCGAGTACCTCGGAGACCCAGGTGCGGTGCTGATCGTGGACGACACCGGCTTCCTGAAGAAAGGGGTCCGGTCGGCCGGGGTTCAGCGGCAGTACTCCGGCACGGCCGGCCGGACGGAGAACTGCCAGGTCGGGGTCTTCCTCGCCTATGCCACCGGCCGCGGCCGCACCCTGATCGACCGGCGCCTTTACCTGCCGGCGTCCTGGACCGACGACCGTGAACGGTGCCGGCGGGCCGGTATCGGCGACACGGTTGTCTTCGAGACCAAGGTCGCGATGGCGAGGGCGATGGTCCGCCGGGCGATCGAGGAGAAGATTCCGTTCGGGTGGGTGACCGCGGACGCCGGCTACGGCTACTCGAAAAGCTGGCGGTCCGAGCTGGAGCGGGCGGATGTCTTCCATGTCATGGCCACCACCCGTCACGACACCGTCGTGACCCGCTGGGCCCTGGACCATCCGGTTCACGACCTGTTCCACGACCTGCCCAGACAGAAGTGGAAACGCCGTTCCTGCGGCAACGGGGCCCACGGACCGCGGGTCTTCGACTGGGCCAGGGTCGAGGTGCGGCCCTGGCACCGGGAGGACCGGCGGCACTGGGTGATCGCCCGCCGCAGTGTCCGCCGGCCCGAGGAGATCTCCTACTACATCGCCTACTGCCCCGCCGGCACCACACTTGACCAGCTGATCCATGTCGCCGGCAGCCGGTGGGCGGTCGAGGAGTGCTTCCAGAGCGCGAAGCAGGAGTGCGGCCTGGACGACTACCAGGTCCGCCGCTACCCCGGCTGGCACCGACACATGACTCTGGCCATGGCCGCCCATGCCTGCCTGACCGTGCTGCGGGCCCGCGAACTCGACGCCGGGAAAGCAGAAACGGATCCTCCGGCCTCGTCCCCCTCAGCCTTCCCGAGCTCAGACGCCTGATCCACCGCCTCACCCACCGCCGACCGGTCTCGGTCGACCACGTCCTGCACTGGTCGACCTGGCGCCGCCGACGACAACACCAAGCCCGCATCAGCCACTACAAACAACGCGGCCACACACCCCCATAACCTGGCCACCAGTCACAGCAAACACCGTTGCAGTACTAAGGCGCCCCCGCGGCCAGGGTGCACACGTGTGCGCCGTCCTGCCCTCGTGATCCATCCATCGGGGGACATCTCTAGAGATACGTTGACAGGGCGGGGTCTCCGCGTTTCCCTGGGTGTCCCCACGCGGCATCCGCGCGGCGTTCGGGACGGGACGGAGGGGTTGCGTGCAGCCTGTGCCCGAGGTCGGTGACCTCGTCCGCGACACCGCCACGGGGCGGGTCGGCTTCTTCGTGCGGAGTGCCTCCGGACGCTTCCTGATCCGGGCCGTCCACGGCGGGGCCGAGTGGGACGCCGAGCCCGGCGACGTCCAGCTCGCCACGCCCCTGCGCGAGCTCCGCGCCCGCGCCGCCGAGATCAACGCCCGCAGCAGACGTGGCCTGAACTGATATTGCCGAGGCTTCCGGCTTCTGCTGCGCGCCCCTCCGGTGCCCCGTGCGCCGCCCGGCACGCCCCCGTTGTCAGTGGCGCGGGTCACACTGGAAGCATGTGCCGCAGCATCAAGACGCTCCGCCCGCCCGCCCTGCCCGACGAGGCGACCCCGGACGACATCCGCGCCGCCGCGCTCCAGTACGTCCGCAAGGTCTCCGGCTTCCGCGCGCCCGCCGCGCACAACCGGGAGGTCTTCGAGCGGGCCGTCGACGAGATCACGGAGGCCACCGCCCGGCTCCTCGCCACCCTGGAGGTGAGAGGGGGACACTCCGCATCCGCATCCGCATCCGCATCCGCATCCGCATCGGCGTCGGCCGGGGCCGGGGCCGGGGTCGGGCCGCGCTCCGCTCCGGTCAGGCCGCAGGTGCCGGGGTCGTCCCCGGGCGTCGTATGAGATAGCCGGCGAGGCCGCCGGCCAGCAGGAGCGCCAGGGTGGACACCCCGGCGCTGAACCAGGTCGCGCCGAGCCAGCGGCCGCCCAGCCAGCCGAGGCCCACGCTGTACGAGGCCCAGACCACGGCCGCCAGGGCGGACCAGGGCAGGAACTCCTCGGGGCGCCGCCCCGCGGCGCCCGCGCCCAGCGACACCACCGAGCGGCCCGCCGGGGCGAAGCGGGCCAGCACCACGATCAGGCCGCCGCCCCGGGCGAGGGCGGTGCCGAGACGTTCCCGCGCCACGGTCAGGCGGCGCGAGCGGGCTATCGCGCGGTCCATCCGCCGTCCGCCGCGCAGCGCCAGCCGGTACGCGAGGAAGTCGCCGAGCGCCGAGGCCGCCGCCGCGGTGAGCAGCAGCGGGAGCAGGGACGGGACGTCCGCGGGCGGGGTGGCCGCGCCGAGGGCGGCGGAGGCGGCCGTGGCGGCGGAGATCACGAGGAAGCCGCTCGGCAGCACGGGAAGGAAGACGTCGAGCAGGATCGACGTCGCCACCACCGGATAGATCCACGGGCCCGCGGTCAGCGACCTCAGCGAGCCCATGCTGTCGAGCAGATTCACAGGGCCAGAGCCTACGCGCAGGCGCCCGGGCCCCCGCCGGGTGGGTGCCGGCGGGGGCCCGGGAGGGGACACGTCAGGGGTGGGGGGAAGCGGGAGGCGTCAGGCGGTGACCGGCGCGCTCTGCTTCTCCGCGTCCCGGGAGTCCCGCGCGTCGCCCGTGGTGCGGCCGAAGAGGCCGTCGAGGGCCAGGCCGCCGGGGCCGGTGAAGATCAGCAGGGCGAAGGCCCAGCTGAAGAGGGCCGCGGTCTCGCCGCCGTTCTGGAGCGGGAAGAGGGCTTCGGGCTGGTGGGCCCAGAAGTACGCGTACGCCATCGAGCCCGAGGCGAGGAAGGCCGCGCCGCGCGTGCCGAGGCCGACGAGGACGAGGCCGCCGCAGACGAGCTGGATCACTGCCGCGTACCAGCCGGGCCAGGTGCCGGCGGGGATGGTGCCGCCGCCCGTCGCGCCGCCGAGGACGCCGAAGAGCGAGGCGGCGCCGTGGCAGGCGAAGAGCAGGCCGACGACGATCCGGAAGAGGCCGAGCGCGTACGGCCGGGACTGGTCGAGGCGCCTGGTCAGGGTGTTCATGGGGGACTCCTTCGGCCTTGCCCGTCCCGGACGGGGGACGGGCGTGGGGGACTGGTACCGAACGGCCGCCAGGTTAGGCACCCCTCACCATTACTTGCAAGTTCAAGTAATGCCTCGGAGGGAGGCGCGCCGGTGGCGGGGGACCCTCTGGTCTGGACCAGGGTGGCTCAGGTCTGTACCACTGGCGCGCCGATTTCACGCCGTTCTCGCACCGCCCCCACGGGGCGTCAGGAGCCGTCCGTTCAGCAGCCGTTGAGGACGGACTGGAGGGCGCTCTTCTCCGCCGAGTCGACGCTGAGGCCGTAGTGGTACTTCACCTGCACCCAGGCGCGGGCGTAGGTGCAGCGGTACGCGGTGCGCGGGGGCAGCCACTCGGCCGGGTCCTGGTCGCCCTTGGACTGGTTGACGTTGTCAGTGACGGCTATGAGCTGCGGCCGGGTGAGGTCGTTGGCGAGGGCCTGGCGCTGGGCGGTGGTCCAGGAGTTGGCGCCCGAACGCCACGCCTCGGCGAGCGCGACGACGTGGTCGATGTCGAGGTCGGAGGCGGCGGTCCAGGTGGCGCCGTCGTACTGCGAGTACCAGCTGCCGCTGACGGAGGCGCAGGCGGAGTCGGTGACGACGTTCGAGCCGTCCCGCTTGAGGACGGTCTCGCGGGTGTTGCAGGTGCCGGACTGGGTGATCCAGTGGGGGAAGAGGTCGCGGCTGTAGCCGGTGAGGGAACCTTCCGCCTTGACCGTGAGGGCGGCCAGGTAGGTGCGGGCGGTGGCCGCGCTGACCGGGGTCGGCATCGCGGCCTGCGCGGCGGGCGCGGTGGCGGTGAGGCCGGTGAGGGCGAGGGCGGCGGAGGAGGCGAGCACGGCTGCTCGACGCGCGTAGACCTTGCCGACGGACATGGGGACTCCCTTGATCGGGTGGGACCTTGGCGGTTCGGCCGGCCCCGTGCGGTACCGGGCGGCGGCCCGGTCATCGTGGCGGCGCGAGGTTTCGTCAGGGGGTGCGCCAGGTAACAGAGTGGCGACATGGACACGTCACATCAAGGGGTGTGACGCGTCCTGACGGAGCGCCAGATTCCGCCCGCGGCCGATGCCTTCCCCTCGGGCGCCCGTACGCGCCCGGCCGACCGCTCGCACCCGGCCGCCCGTACCCGTCCGGCCGGCTGTCGCGCCCGCCTGTACGCACGGCTGTCGCGCCCACCCGTATGCACGACGGCGCCCCCCGCCCGTACGCGCCCCCGCCCGTACGCGCGACCGCCCCCGCCCGTACGCGCGACCGCCCCCGCCCGTACGCACGACCGCGCGCGGCCGGACGGTCCGGCCGCGCGCGGTGAGGCGGGAGGGGGTGGAGCGGGAGAGGGCGGAGGGGGGGCGGGAAGGCGCCCGGTGGGTGGAGGCGGGAAGGGGGCGGGCGCGCCCGGTGGGTGGTCCGGGACTACTCCGGTACGACTCCGAGGGTCATCGTCCCGTCCCCGGCGACGTCCAGCCGCAGGCGGGTCAGGTCCGGCACGTGGAGGTCCGGCGCGAAGGCCGCCGCGCGCGGGCCCACGCCCACGACGCGCATCCCGGCGGCCTTCGCCGCCTGGATGCCGGCCTCGGAGTCCTCGAAGGCCACGCACTCCGCCGGGTCCGCGCCGAGCTCGGCCGCGCCCTTGAGGAAGCCCTCCGGGTCCGGCTTGCTCGCGCCGACCTGCTCGGCGGTCACCCGGGTCTCGGGCATCCGCAGGCCCGCCGCGCCCATCCGGGCCTGGGCGAGGGCCTCGTCGGCGGAGGTGACCAGGGCGTGGGGGAGGGAGAGGATCGCGTCCATGAAGGCGGGGGCGCCGGGGACCGGCACGACGCCGTCGAGGTCGGCGGTCTCCTCGGCGAGCATCACGGCGTTGTCCGCGTGGTTCTCGGCCATCGGGCGGTCGGGGAGGAGGACCGCCATCGTGGCGTAGCCCTGGCGGCCGTGCACCACCTTCAGGACCTCGGCGGCGTCGAGCCCCTGCCGGTCCGCCCAGCGGCGCCAGCAGCGCTCCACGACGGCGTCCGAGTTGACCAGGGTGCCGTCCATGTCGAGCAGGAGGGCGCGGGCGGTGAGCGTTGCCGGGGTGACGGCCATGGGGGGTCTCCAGGGGGGTGGTGCGGAGAACGAAGCGGTCCCGCCCGCCGGTCAGGGAGTGCGGGCGGGGCCACTTTGTTTTTTCACGATACAAAACGGGAGGCCGTCTTGGCCACCCGCCCCCCTCCCCGGCCTCCGTCAGTCGCGGTACTCGTCGGTGTCCCGCTCCAGCGCGCGCCGGGTGTGCGGGCCGTACACGCCCTCGGGATCCTTCTGGGGGTACAGCCAGCCCTGGAAGGTGGATACGGCCGCCCGGACGTCCTCGTCGAACACGCCGTCGATCTCCCCGAGGTAGATCCACCTGGCCCGCAGCCGGGCCTGGAGCTCCTCCACCTCCGGTCCCGTGTCGCCGACGCTCAGCGTCGCCCCCGCGGGCGCGTCCGTGTGGGTGGGGGTGGGGGAGGCCGTCGTCGGGGCGGCGGAGGTCGAGGGGGCGGTGGTCGCGGCCGTGGTCGGGGCGACGGCCGCACCGCCGCCCGCGGACGGCGAGGCGGTCGCGCTCGGCCGCACCGTCGGCTCCGCCGAGGCGGACGGCGAGGCGGTCGGGGCCGCCGGCGTCGGGGAGGACGTGCGCGGCGACGGCGTCCGCGACGGGGTGCGGGACGGCGTCGGGCTGCTGGACGACGGGGACGGCGCCTCCGAGACGGCGAGGTTCAGGGACGCGCTGGTGGTCACCTCGGGCACCAGCGCCCGGTCCTCGGGCTCCTCGCCGCCGCCGAGCACCGCCGCGGCCAGCGCGGCCGTGCCGGCCACCGCCGCCGCCGCGACGCCCGCGACCAGTCCGCCGCGCCGCCGCCGGGCGCGCCGCGAACCGCTCCCGCCGTCGTGCCCGTACCCGTCCCGGCCCCCGGGCCCGCCGCCCACGACCCCGCCCAGCAGGAGCGGCGCGGTCCGGTGGGCCCCGCCCTCGGAGCCGTACGACTCCTGGCCGTACGTCCCTTCTCCGTACGCTCCTTCTCCGTACGACTGCGGCCCGTGAGGCCCGGAGCCGTACGCCCCTTCTCCGCGCGTCCCTTCTCCGTACGGCCCCTCTCCGGGCGACCCCGGTCCGTACGAGGCGGGAGCATGGGGAGGGGACTGGTGCGGGACGGGCTCGTGCGGGACGGCCCCGTACGCCGGGAGCACCTGCGTGCGGTCCTCGTACGGCTCCGGGGGCGCCCCCTGCGGCGGCCCCGGGTGCGCGCCCGGCCGGATCGCCGTCAGCTGCGCGGTGGGCGGGTCACCGGCGTCCCCGGGGACCCCCTGACCGCCCGGGAATCCCTGACCCCCGTGAACCTCCGAACCCCCCTGGCCCCCCCGGCCCCCCGGCGCGTAGGCGTCCGTCCCCTCCTCCGTGCCCTCCAGTGTCACGTACGGCCTGATCCGGAGCGGGTCGAAGTCCTCGGCCGCCGCCAGCTCCGCCGCGCGGGCGCAGGCGCAGCCAGGTCTCTGACCGCCGCATTCAGGACATGCGTGTCCGATCATGATGTGTCCCCTCCCCAAGCAACTGGCAGTGATTATGCAGGCCACCCCTGTCCGACGGGGGAGCGTACGTACCCCTCCGCAGGCCATATCCGGACATTCACCGCAGGATGGAGAACACGTCCAGGAGGGAGGCGCCCATGGCCCAGGAGACCGGCCCGTCACAGCTCGGCGGAGAACCCGCGCCCGCGCCCGGGGAGGGGCAGAGCCACCGCGCCGTCCTCGTCGCGATCGGCGCGCTGCTGCTCGGCATGCTGCTGGCCGCCCTCGACCAGACCATCGTCTCCACCGCCCTGCCGACGATCGTCAGCGAGCTCGGCGGCATGGAGCACCTCTCCTGGGTGGTCACCGCCTACATGCTGGCCTCCACGGCCGCGACCCCCCTCTGGGGCAAGCTGGGCGACCAGTACGGGCGGAAGAAGCTCTTCCAGGCCGCGATCGTCCTCTTCCTCATCGGCTCGGCCCTCTGCGGCCTCGCCCAGAACATGCCGCAGCTCATCGGCTTCCGCGCGGTCCAGGGCCTCGGCGGCGGCGGACTCATGGTGCTGTCGATGGCGATCGTCGGCGACCTCGTCTCGCCCCGGGACCGCGGCAAGTACCAGGGGCTCTTCGGCGCCGTCTTCGGCGCCACCAGCGTCCTCGGCCCGCTGCTCGGCGGCCTCTTCACCGAGCACCTCTCCTGGCGCTGGGTCTTCTACATCAACCTCCCCATCGGCGTCGTCGCCCTCTTCGTCATCGCCGCCGTCCTGCACATCCCGGTCCGCTCCACCCGCCACACCATCGACTACCTCGGCACCTTCCTCATCGCCTCGGTCGCCACCTGCCTGGTCCTGGTCGCCTCCCTCGGCGGCACCACCTGGGACTGGGACTCGCCGCAGATCATCGGGACCGCGCTGCTCGGGGCGGTGCTCCTCGTCTGGTTCGTGCGCGTCGAGGGACGGGCCGCCGAACCCGTCCTCCCCCTCAAGCTGTTCCGGATCCGGACCTTCACCCTGGTATCGGTCATCAGCTTCGTCGTCGGCTTCGCGATGTTCGGCGCGATGACCTACCTGCCGACCTTCCTCCAGATCGTCCAGGGCGTCACGCCCACCATGTCCGGCGTCCACATGCTGCCGATGGTCGCCGGCATGCTGCTCACCTCCACCGCCTCCGGGCAGATCGTGTCGAGGACCGGCCGCTGGAAGGTCTTCCCCGTCGCCGGCACCGCCGTCACCGCGCTCGGCCTGCTCCTCCTGCACCGCCTGACGGAGACCAGCTCCACCTGGGAGATGAGCGTCTACTTCTTCGTCTTCGGCGCCGGACTCGGCCTCGTCATGCAGGTCCTCGTCCTCGTCGTGCAGAACGCCGTGGGGTACGAGGACCTGGGCGTCGCCACCTCGGGAGCGACCTTCTTCCGCTCCATCGGCGCCTCCTTCGGCGTCGCCGTCTTCGGCACGATCTTCACCGCCCGCCTCACCCACAAGCTGGAGGACGTCTTCGCGCGGGCCGCCGAGGCGGGCACGCCGCTCCCGCCCGGGACCGGCCCCGCGCGGGTCGCCGCCGACCCGCGCGCCATCGCCGAACTCCCGCCCGCGCTGCGGCCGGAGGTCCTCCACGCGTACTCCACCTCCATCACGGACGTCTTCCTGTACGCCGCGCCGGTCGTCCTCCTCGCCCTCGTCGTCGCCTGCTTCCTGAAGGAGGACCCGCTCCGCGCCTCCGTCACCGCGCCCGACACCAGCCAGACCCTCGCCTCCAACCCGGTCGAGCGCTCCTCGTACGAGGAGGCCGCCCGCGCCCTGTCGGTGCTCGGCTCCCGCGAGGGCCGCAAGGAGATCTACGAGAGGATCACCGCCCGCGCGGGCCTCGACCTGCGGCCCGCCTCCAGCTGGCTGCTGCTGCGCATCCGCCGCCACGGCACCGTCGAGCCCGCCCGGCTCGCCGAGGCCGCGCCCGTCCCGCTGCGCGTCATCACCGACGCGGCCCGCGAGGTCGAGGAGCGGCGGCTCGTCCGGCGCGAGGGGGTCCAGCTGGTCCTCACCGAGGACGGCGCCGCGACCGCCGACCGCCTCGCGCGGGCCCGCGAGGAGTCCCTCGCGGAACTCCTCGGCGACTGGTGGGGGCCCGACCGCCCCACCGATCTGGTCAAACTGGTCGAGGAGCTCAACGCCGAACTGTGCGGCTCCGACGCGGAACGCCCCCGCGACCCCCGGCCGCCCCGCGACCACCGGGCCTGAGGCGGGAGACCGGCGCCGGTCGGTACCCTGACCCGCTGAAGATCGATTCACAGGTACAGGGGGACGGCCGGCATGAGCAACCACGAACCGATACAGGGCTATTCGCAGCCAGGTCAACCGCCTGGCCCCCCGCCCGGCCACCAGCCCGGCCCCCCGCCCGCACCGGCGTACGGACCGGCGTACGGGGGCTACGGGGGCCAAGGCGGCCACGGCGGCCCGCCGGGCATCCCGCCGCACGTCCCCCCGCCGCCGGGCACTCCGCCGGGCCGGTCCCCCTCCTCGCACCGGGGCGCCTGGATCGGCGCGGCGGCGACGCTGGCGGCGGCCGTGATCGGCGTCGTCGGCACGTACCTGGTGAGCGGGAACAAGGAGACCCCGCAGGCGGCGCCGCCCTCGGCGACGACCGCCGCGCAGACCCCGGCGGGGGAGGACGGCCCGACGACCGCCACCACCCCGCAGGAGGAGACCCCGACCGCGGACACCCCCTCGGAGAACCCGTCCGGGACCGCCTCCGAGACCCCGTCCGGGCCGCCGCCCGGCACGGTCCGCTGGCAGGGGCCGCTGGTCATCGCGTACGCCGAGGGCAAGGACCTCGACGCCGCGCCGCCCGTGCCGTCCGAGATCAACAGCGACAACGACTTCGCCGTCTACCCCTTCGGCGACCACATGCTGCGGCCCGACAACGGCGCCAAGGCCCTGGTGTGGGAAGGGGAGCCGAAGACCCCCTCGCACGCCGACTGCGCGGGCGTCGTCGACACCCTCGGCACCTCGAACGACATCGCGCTGAAGACCGGCCTGACCGTCTGCGGACGCACCCGCGACGGCCACCTCGTCCGGCTGACCGTCAAGAAGCTCGACGGCCTGGCCAGCGCGACGAACGGCACCTTCGACGTCGTCGTCTGGAACGGCTGACGGAGCCACGCCCCACGGGACCGGCGGGGAGCGGGAGAGGGGCCTCAGAGCTCCTTGCCGTACCAGATCTCCATGTACGGCCCCGTGCAGTACGCCGGGATCTCCCCGTACCCGTGCCGGGTGTACAGCGCCCGCGCCTCGACCAGGTCGAGACGGGTGTTGAGGACCACGCGGCGGGCGCCGAGCTCGCGGGCGGACCGCTCCAGGCCGTCCATGAGCAGGTCGGCGCCGCCGAGGCCGCGGAAGGCGTGCCGGACGAACACCCGGGTCAGCTCGGCCCGTTCGGCGTCCAGCAGGACGAGCCCGCCGCACGCGGCGGGCTTCCCGCCGTACCGCCCGACCAGGAACTGCCCGGCGGGCGGCGCGAGCAGCTCCAGCCCCTCGTCGATCATCTCCTGGTCGTACTCGTCCTCGGCCAGGACACGGCCGAAGTAACGGCCCGCGACGTCGCCGAAGTAGTCACGGCGGAGGGCGGTGGCGTCCGGGGTGTCGACGCGCTCGGGGGAGAAGTTCCAGGCCATGCGGGCCATTGTGCGACCCGCGGGACCACGGCCGCCGCCGATTTTCGTACGGCCGCCCTACTTCGGGGACGCCTGCTGCACGACCTCGAAGGACCACAGCGTCGACCCGGAGGCGGCCGGCTTCGGCCGCTCGCCGCCCTCGCCGCCCGCGGTGCCCTGGTGGGCGGCCTTCATGGAACCGTTCATCCAGTTCTGGAAGTCCTCCTCGCTGCGCCACCGGGTGTACACCAGGTACTGGTCGGTGCCCTCCAGGGGGCGCAGCAGCTCGAACCACTCGAAGCCGTCGGAGCCCTCCACGGCCCCGGCCCGCGAGGCGAACCGCTGCTCCAGCACCTCCCGCTGCTCGGCGGGGACGGCCAGGACGTTGATCTTCACGATGCTCATGAAAGGCAGGATATGACCGGGAACGGCGGGGCCGCGTGGGCGGGGGCGGTGCGGGAGCTGGCGGAGCTGGCGCTGCCGGGGGACGGGGGGCGTGACTTCGTGGGGTCGCCGGCCGGGTTGTGGGTGGCGCTCGCGGCCGTGGCGGCGGGGGCGCGGGGGCGGACCGCCGAGGAGCTGCGCGGGGTGCTCGGGGTGGCCGGGGAGGAGGCCGGGGAGGCCGTCGCCGGGGTGGGGGCGGTGCTCGCGGGGACCGGGGGCGTCTCGGCGGGGATCGCGGTCCGCAGCCGGGTGCCGGTGTACGAGGCGTACCGGAGCGGACTGCCGGAGGTCGGGTTCGGCGGGCTCGGGGCGGGGACGGGGGCGGAGCTGGACGCGTGGGTCGCCGGGGTCACCGGGGGGCGGATCACCGCGCTGCCCGACGCCCTCGACGGGGGCGCGGACCTGGTGCTGGTGGGCGCGGTGGCGCTGGGCGCGGTCTGGCGGGAGGCGTTCGACGCGGCGGGGACCCGGCCCGCGCCCTTCACCGCCGGGGACGGGACGACGGCGGACGTGCCGACCATGCACCGGCGGATCCCCGCCGGGTGGGCGTGGCGGGCCGGCGGCGCCACCGTGGTGGAGCTGCCCTGCGCGGGGGAGGACGCGCCCCGGGTGCGGTTCGTGCTCGGGCCGGAGGGCGCGGGGCCCGGCGCGGTGGTGCCGGCGGCCTGGGCGGCGGACGGGCGGGAGCCGGTACGGGCCGGGGGCGTCGCGCTGGCGCTGCCCCGGTTCGCGCTGCGCGGCCGGACCGACGTGCGGTCCCTCCTGGCGTCCTTCGGGGTGACGGCCCCGCTGCGGCCGGGCGCCGACTTCTCCGGCCTCTCGCCCGCGCCGCTGTACGTCTCCAAGGCGGTCCAGGAGGCGGTCCTGGAGGTCGCCGAGGAGGGGGTCGAGGCGGCGGCCGTCACCCAGGTGCAGATGACCCGCAGCGCGGTCCGGCCGCTGCCCGTCGAGCCGGTCTCCTTCGACCGCCCCTTCGGCGTCGTAGTCCTCGACGCCGAAGGGAAGCTGCCGCTCTTCACCGGCTGGTGGGCGGGGAGCCCGGACGGACCGGGAGGCGCGGTCTAGGAGGTCACGCGGGCGAGGAGGAGGCCGTCGTGGCCCTTGGCGCCGACGGTCTGGATCGCGGTGGCGTCGAGCCGGGGCTCGCGCGCGACGAGGTCGAACATCGCGCGGGTGCCGGTGATCGCCGGGTCCGCCGGGTCCTCGGCGGCGACGCGGCCGCCGCGGACGACGTTGTCGACGACGATCAGGGTGCCGGGGCGGGAGAGCTTCAGGGCCCAGGACACGTAGTGCGGGTTGTTGGCCTTGTCGGCGTCGACGAAGACGAGGTCGAAGGGGCCGGCGCCCTCCCCCTCCAGGAGGGGGAGGGTGTCCAGGGCGGGGCCGGTGCGGACCTCGGCGCGGTCGGCGAGCCCGGCGCGGGCGAGGTTGCCGCGGGCCACCTCGGCGTGCCGGGGGTCGTACTCCAGGCTGATCAGCCGCCCGCCGTCGGGCAGGGCGCGGGCCAGCCAGATGGTGCTGTAGCCGCCGAGGGTGCCGATCTCCAGGATCCGGCGGGCGCCCTGCACCTGCGCGAGGAGGTGCAGGAGCTTGCCCTGGTTGGGGGCGACCGCGATCTCGGGGAGCCCGGCCGCCGCGGAGTCGGCCAGGGCGGCGGTCAGGGCCTCGTCGGCGGGGACCAGCAGGTCGGTGAGGTACGCGTCGACGTCGTTCCACTGGGAGTTCGTCATGCCGGCGACGGTACTCGGCGGCGGGCCCGTACGGTCAGGAGCACGGCCGTCAGGGCGGCCGCCGCGCCGCCGCCCGTCACCAGGAGCCAGACGGGGACGTCGCCTGCGGTCAGGATGCGGTCGCGGTAGACGACCTGGCGGTAGGGGGTGTCGGCGACCGTGCGCAGGACGTGGTCGCCGGAGATCCGGGACGGCACGGGGAAGCGCTGTTCGAGCACGGTGAGGTGGGCGGGCGCGCCGCCGGTGAGGGCGGCCACCGCGCCCTCGGGGCGGTCGAGCCGGCCGGAGAAGGTGACCTCGGGGCGCTCGCCGCCGATGGCCGTGCGGGGCTCCATGCGGTGCGCGGCGAGGATCGACAGGCCGAGGGTCTGCGGGGTGGCGGCGAGGCGGGAGAGCCGCATGGGGTAGACGAGTTCGGGCGAGGCGAAGGAGATCCGGAGCGGGGTCAGCTCGCCGTACAGGCGCTCGCCCCGTTTCTCGGGGGCGAGGCGGACGGCGACGTACTCCCACTTCCGCTCGACGTACGGCGCCAGTTCGGGGGTGAGCCGGTCGGGCAGCTCGAAGCCGTTGGCGCGGAGCCAGTCGCCGAGGGCGTCCGGGTCGGTGGCGGTGAGGCGGGCCACGTCGAAGGGGCCGAGCCGTTCCCGGCCGACGACGCCGACGGAGCCGCCGGGGAGGGCGCCGGCCGAGGCGCCGTCGCCGCGCCCGGCGGTGAACGGCCAGTCGTCCTCGCGGGGCCAGAAGTAGGTGCGCACGCGGCGTTCGGGGGCGGCGAGTTCCTCGATCTCGTCGAAGAGCTCGGGGTCGCCGAGGGTGACGTCGGCCCGGGACGGCACGGGCATGATCCAGGCGGCCCGGAGGGCGTCGCCGTGGACGCGGAAGCGCATGACGACGGTCTCGTTCCGGCCGTCCCAGTGGACGGCGGACTCCTCCCGGTCGACGCCGATGCGCCGGTCCTCGTCCGGGATCATGGCGCCGCAGCCGCAGGCCCAGGCGGGCGCGACGAGCGAGCCGAGCTGGAGCGCGAGCAGCGCGAGCAGTGTGGTCAGGATTCTGGCCCGGAGCGCGGTCCGGGTGGTGTGTGTCCCCCGCATGTCCGCTCGGACGTGCGGGGGGTCGCTCCGGTTCCGCTTCCCGGTCCGGGGGCCGGTGGTCGGGTGTTCTGTCCGGGGGTCGGTGGCCGGGCGTGCTGGTCCGGGGGCCGGCGGTCGGGTGCCGGTCGGGTGTCCCGATTCGGGGCCGGCCGACAGGCGTCCCGGTCCGGGGCCGGCCGTCAGGAGGCCGTGCGGACCCTGAGCTCCTTCACGCCGTTGAGCCAGGCCGCGCGCAGCCGGCGGGGCTCTCCCGCGAGGGTGAGGTCCGGCAGGACGTCGGCGAGGGCGTCGAAGATCAGGTCGATCTCCTTCACGGCGAGGGACTTGCCGAGGCAGAAGTGCGGTCCGCCGCCGCCGAAGCCCAGGTGCGGGTTGGGGTCCCGGGTGATGTCGAAGACCTCCGGGTTCCCGAAGACCTCGGGGTCGTTGTTGGCGGAGGAGTAGAAGAGGCCGATCCGGTCGCCCTTCTTGATCTTCTGGCCGCCGAGTTCGGTGTCCTGGGCGGCGGTGCGCTGGAAGGAGACGACCGGGGTGGCCCAGCGGACGATCTCCTCGGCGGTGGTCGCGGGGCGCTCGCGCTTGTACAGCTCCCACTGGTCGGGGTGGGTGAGGAAGGCGTGCATGCCGTGGCTGATCGCGTTCCGGGTGGTTTCGTTGCCGGCGACGGCGAGCAGGAGGACGAAGAAGCCGAACTCGTCGGAGGAGAGGTTCCCCTGGCCCTCGGCGGCGACGAGCTGCGACACGATGTCCTGGGCGGGACACTCCTTGCGCGCGGCGGCCATGTTCATCGCGTAGCCGATGAGTTCCATGGCGGCCTCGACGCCGACCTCCTCGGTGATGGCGTACTCCGGGTCGTCGTACGCCACCATCTTGTTGGACCAGTCGAAGATCCGGGAGCGGTCCTCCTGGGGGACGCCGATGAGTTCGGCGATGGCCTGGAGGGGCAGCTCGACGGCGACCCTGGTGACGAAGTCGAAGGCGCCGTCCGGGTCTTGGGCGGCGGCGCCCCGCGCCTCCTCGGCGATCGCGCGGGCGCGGGTGCGCAGGGCGGTCTCCAGGCCGCGGATCGCGCGCGGGGTGAAGCCGCGCTGGACGATCTGGCGGACCCGGGTGTGCTCCGGCGGGTCCATGTTCAGCATGATCAGCTTCTGGACGTCGATCTGTTCGCGGCCGATGTGCTCGTTGAAGCGGATCACGGCGGTGTTCTCGTGCGAGGAGAACAGCTCGGGGTGGGTGGAGACGTACTTGACGTCCGCGTGGCGGGTGACGGCCCAGTACCCCTCGTCGTCGAAGCCGGTGATGCCGCGCGGCTGGGGGCACCACCAGACCGGGGCGGTCCGCCGCAGCTCCGCGAACTCGGGGAGCGGGACGCGGCGGCTCAGCAGGTCGGGGTCGGTGGCGTCGAAGCCTTCGGGGAGGTGGGGGCAGGTCATCGGCAACACGCTCCAATATCTGATGGACCATCAGAAGTTGCCGGGAAAGTTAGTAACGAGTTCTACAAGTAGCAAGAGGCGCGGGCGGAATCCGCCCGCGCGCCCTCCCGGGCCCGGCCCCCTGCCCTCCCGGACCCGGCCCGCGCGCCTCCGGACCGCGTCCGCGCGCTTCCGGACCCGGCCCGCACCCCGCCCGCGCACCCCCCGGGCCGCACCGATACGCCCCCGGTGCACCCCCGCACCGCACCCGTACGCCCCCCTGGGCCGCGTCGATACACCCCCGGTGCACCCCCGGATCGCACCGGCACGCCCCCGGCCCCCGCCAGCGCGCCCGCCGGATCCCTCCCCCGTCGCCGAACTCCTGCCTCCCGGACCCTTGCGTACCGGCGGTAGCAGTCATAAGACTTCACTCAGAACTAGAACGCGTACTAGTTATCCCGTGACGCCGACCGACGGGGTGCCGGGACACCCCGCCCGGTCGAGGAGAGGACCAGCCCATGGCCGCGGAACCCGTCATCGTCGAAGCCGTACGCACCCCCATCGGCAAGCGCGGAGGCGCGCTCGCCAACCTCCACCCCGCCTACCTCCTGGGCGAGACCTACCGCGAGCTCCTCGGCCGCACCGGCATCCCCGCCGACTGCGTCGAGCAGATCGTCGGCGGCACGGTCACCCACGCCGGCGAGCAGTCCATGAACCCGGCGCGCACCGCCTGGCTCACCATGGGCCTGCCCTACGAGACCGCCGCCACCACCGTCGACTGCCAGTGCGGCTCCTCCCAGCAGGCGAGCCACATGGTCGCCAACATGATCGCCGCCGGCGTCATCGACGTCGGCATCTCCTGCGGCGTCGAGGCCATGTCCCGCGTCCCGCTCGGCTCCGGCTCCAAGCACGGACCCGGCAAGCCCTTCCCCGACGAGTGGAACGTCGACCTGCCCAACCAGTTCGAGGCCGCCGAGCGCATCGCCCGCCGCCGGGGCCTCACCCGCGAGCGCGTCGACTCCCTCGGCCTCCTCTCCCAGGAGCGGGCCGCCGTCGCCTGGTCCGAGGAGCGCTTCAAGCGCGAGACCTTCGCCGTCCAGGTCCCCACCACCGAGGACGAGCAGCGCGCGGGACAGGGCATGTGGCGGCTCGTCGACCGCGACGAGGGGCTCCGTGACACCACCATGGAGGGCCTCGCCCGGCTCAAGCCGGTCATGCCCACCGCGGTCCACACCGCGGGGAACTCCTCCCAGATCTCCGACGGCGCCTCCGCCGTGATGTGGGCCTCCAAGCGCATGGCCCGCGCCCTGAAGCTGCGCCCCCGGGCCCGGATCGTCGCCCAGGCGCTCGTCGGGGCCGACCCCCACTACCACCTCGACGGGCCGGTCGACGCGACCCGCGCGGTCCTCGGCAAGGCCGGCATGTCCCTGCGGGACATCGACGTGGTGGAGATCAACGAGGCGTTCGCCTCGGTCGTGCTGAGCTGGGCCCAGGAGTTCGAGAAGGACCTCGACGGCCTGGAGAAGGTCAACGTCAACGGCGGCGCCATCGCCCTCGGCCACCCCGTCGGCGCCACCGGCGCCCGGCTGATCGCCACGGCGCTGCACGAGCTGGAGCGGACCGACAAGGAGTTCGCGCTGGTCACGATGTGCGCCGGTGGAGCCCTCGCCACCGGCACGATCATCCAGCGCCTCTAGGCCGCGGCTTTCGGGCCGGGTCGGGCCGGGCGTCGCGGGCCCGGCGCGGTCCGGAAGGCGCGGCCTGGGCGTCGGCCGTCCGGCGGTGGACCTGGCAGGGGTGCCCGGGAAACGCCGCAGGCCCCGCCCCTCCGAGAGGAGGGCGGGGCCTTGCGGTGCGGGCGGGGCGGCGTGGTGACTCTTAGTACCAGCCGTTGGCCTGCCAGAACGCCCAGGCGGCGTTCGGGGAGCCGTAGCGCTCGTTCATGTAGTTGAGGCCCCACTTGATCTGGGTGGCGGGGTTGGTCTTCCAGTCGGAACCGGCCGAGGACATCTTCGAGGCGGGCAGGGCCTGGACGAGGCCGTAGGCGCCGGACGAGGAGTTGGTGGCCTTGTGGTTCCAGCCGGACTCGTGCGAGACGATCTTGCTGAACGAGGCGTACTGCGAGGCGGGCACGATCTGCCGGGCGAGCTCCTGCGGGCTGGCGGCCGAGGCCGGGCCCGTCGCACCGAGGACCGCACCCGACGCGCCGAGCAGCACGGCCGCGGTGGCGGCGAGGGACTTCTTGCGGGCGGCGGCACGAGTGGTGATCGAGCGGAACAAAACGTCTACCTAACGTCGGGGACTGGGGTCGCGCCGGGCGGCAAGGCCGTTTCCGACCGTTTCCGGCATGCCGGAACCAGGGCCCGGGGAATCCGGGAACTGGGGGGAACCGGCCTGCCGCGGTGCTTGGCTCTCGCTGAGCACCTGCTGCCTGGCGACGTCCACTACACAAACAAATCCCGGCGGGGGACGCAATCACCCCTTGTACGAGGGAGGTTCGGACTCGGCGGGGGGAGGCGGGGACCGGGGTGGCGGACATTCCCGCAGGTCACCACCCCTAATGACCCTTTTGTGCGACTCGTCCCGCTCTACTATTTCCGTTCGTACGTGATCTGGGTCCTATGAGGCGCCTCACCGGCGGACCCCTTTCCGGACCCCTCGAATGTGACCTGGGCCTCGAAGTTCGCCCGCCGCGTGGCCCTCCGCAGCGCCCGCAGCAGCGGCCCGCCCACCGTCAGCGTGAGCACCACCGTCAGCGCGGCCCGCCCCAGGTCCCAGCCGAGCGAGGTGGCCAGCACGTACGCCGCGAAACGCACCAGGTTCTCGCCCGCCGGAGCGCCCGGCACGAACGACACCCCCTGTCCCAGGCCGCCCACCGTCACCCAGCCGTACAGATTGGTGACCGTGCCGTACGCGAACGCCGCCACGAAGCCGTACGCGGCCAGCACCAGCCGCTCCGGCCGCCCCCGGAGCCCCGCCGGCAGCAGCCCCGCGCCCATCGAGAACCAGCCCATGGCCAGCATCTGCGTCGGCATCCACGGCCCCACCCCGCCCGTCAGCAGCGCCGACGCGAACATCGTCACCGCCCCCAGGACGAAACCGAAGCCGGGCCCGAGGACCCGCCCGCTCAGCACCATCAGGAAGAACATCGGCTCCAGCCCGGCCGTGCCCGCGCCCAGCGGGCGCAGCGCCGCCCCCACGGCGGCCAGCACCCCCAGCATCGCCACCGCCTTCGCGTCCATCCCGCAGTCCGCGATCGTCGCCACCACGACGGCGATGAGCAGGGGGAGGATCAGGGCGAAGAGCCACGGCGCGTCGGCCGCGTGGTCGGTGACCGCGGACCCGGCGTCCGCGAAGAGCGGCCAGCACACCCCGGCGAGCCCCACCAGGGAGACGAGGACGAGGGCGGCGACCGAACGCGGCCCCAGCCGGACCGGACGGGCGGACTTCACCGGCACAGCGCCTCCTCCACCTGCTCGACCGTGAGCCACGGCCGGGGCGCCAGGACCTTCGCGACCTGCGGGGCGAAGGCCGGGGACGAGACGACGACCTCCGCCGTCGGCCCGTCCGCGACGACCTCGCCGCCCGCGACGATCACCACCCGGTCCGCCAGCTCCGCCGCCAGCTCCACGTCGTGCGTGGCCAGCACGATCGCGTGCCCGGCCGCCGCGAGCCCCCGCAGCCGGGTCACCAGCCGGGCCTTCGCCGCGTAGTCCAGGCCCCGGGTCGGCTCGTCCAGCAGCACCAGCGGCGGCGCGGCCGTCAGCACCACGGCCAGCGCGAGCGCCAGCCGCTGCCCCTCCGACAGGTCCCGGGGATGCGTACCCCCGGCCACCCCCGGCACGAGCTCCGCCACCAGCGCCCCGCACGTCCCGGGCTCCGCGCCCGCGTCCGCGTCGGCCGCCGCGCACTCCTCGGCGACCGTCTCCGCGTACAGCAGGTCCCGCGGCTCCTGCGGCACCAGGCCGACCCGGCGGATCAGCGTCCGGGGGTCCGTCGCGTGCGGCACCAGGCCCGCGACGCGGACCGTGCCGCCCGTGGGCGCGATCATGCCGACGAGCGCCGACAGCAGCGTCGACTTCCCGGCGCCGTTGCGGCCCATCAGCGCGATCGTCTCGCCCGCCGCGACCTCCAGGTCGATCCGCCGCAGCGCCTCGACCCGGCCGCGGCGGACCGCGAGCCGCCGCACGTCGACGAGGGGGGCGTCGGGGCCCGTCCCGGGGACGGGTGCGGGCGTGCGGCGCCTGCGGAAGAGGGAGAGGCCCCCGCCCCGCCCGGGGGCGGAGCCCCGGGACGCCGGTGTCCCGGACGCCGGGGCCGGGACGGCAAATTCGGGGACGGGGCCCGGGTCGGGGGAAGGCGCGGGGCGGGAAAGAGGCCCCGCGCAGCGGTCCAGCCGCTCCTTCAGCCCGTCCGCCCGCCGCCGCGCGTCCCGCACCGTCAGCGGCAGCGGCTCCCACCCGGCCAGCCGGCCGAGCGCGACGACCGGCGGGTGGACGGGGGAGACGGCCATGATCTCGGCGGGGGTGCCGAGGACGCCGTCGGGGAGGAGCAGCACCCGGTCCGCGTACTGCACGACGCGTTCCAGGCGGTGCTCCGCCATGAGGACGGTCGTGCCGAGGTCGTGGACGAGCCGCTGGAGCACCGCGAGGACGTCCTCGGCGGCGGAGGGGTCCAGGGCGGAGGTCGGTTCGTCGAGGACGAGGACCTTGGGGTGGGTGGTGAGGACGGAGCCGATGGCGACGCGCTGCTGCTGGCCGCCGGAGAGCGTGGCGATGGGCCGGTCGCGGAGGTCGGCGAGGCCCAGCAGGTCCAGGGTCTCCTCGACGCGCCGCCGCATCACGGCGGGGGCGAGGCCGAGGGACTCCATGCCGTAGGCGAGCTCGTCCTCGACCGTGTCGGTGACGAAGTGGGCGAGCGGGTCCTGGCCGACGGTGCCGACGAGGTCGGCGAGCTCGCGCGGCGGGTGGGTGCGGGTGTCGCGGCCGTCGACGGTGACCCGGCCGCGCAGGGTGCCGCCGGTGAAGTGGGGGACGAGTCCGGAGACCGCGCCGAGCAGGGTGGACTTGCCGACGCCGGAGGGGCCGACGAGGAGCACCAGCTCGCCCTCGGGGACCGTGAGGTCGACGTTCCGCAGGGTGGGCCGGGCACTGTCCTCGTACGTCACGGAGACGTTCTCGAAGCGGATCACTCGGACGCATCCTCACGGGCGGGCGGTACGGGGGCGATGACGGCGGGCAGCAGGCCGGGCAGGACCGACAGGGCCGGCCACAGCGGCAGCTCCGGCGCGGTCAGCGGGACGACGCCGGGGTGCAGCGCTCCGGGGGCGTAGGAGGCCGCCCGGATCATGAGGAGGGCGACGGCGGCGCCGGAGGCGGCGACGAGCCAGGAGCGGGGGCCGAAGCGGTCGGGGCGGTAGCGGGTGCGGATGCTGCGCCGCCCGCCGAGCCGCAGGCCCGCGACGGCGGCGGCGAGTCCGGCGCCCAGCAGTGGCAGCCCGTATCCGGCGCCCTCGGCGGCGAGCAGCCCGTACGAGCCGGCGCAGACGCCGAGCAGGCCGCCGAGGGTGAGGACGCCGGTGGTGCGGCGGACGGCGGGCGGCACCCGGGCGGTGCGGCCGTAGCCGCGGGCGTCCATGGAGGCGGCGACGGCGACGGACCGTTCCAGCGCGCCTTCGAGGACGGGCAGCCCGATCCGGAGCACGGCCCGCACGCCGCCGGTGGACCGGCCGCGCAGCCGCCGGGCGGTGCGGAGCCGGACCACGTCGGCGACCAGGTTCGGCGCGAAGGTCATCGCCACGACGACGGCGACCCCGACCTCGTACAGCGCGCCCGGCAGCGACTTCAGGAGCCGCGCCGGGTTGGCGAGCGCGTTCGCGGCGCCCACGCAGATCAGCAGGGCGGCGAGCTTGAGCCCGTCGTACAGCGCGAAGGCGAGCTGTTCGGCGGTGACCCGGCCGCCGATCCGGATGCCCTGCGCCCAGTCCGGCAGCGGCAGCTCGGGCAGGGTGAACAGCTCGTGCGAGCCGGGGATGGGGGAGCCGAGGACCACGGAGAAGACGATCCTCAGGCCGACGACGAACAGCCCGAGCTTGACGAAGGCGCCGTACGAGCGGGCCCAGGGCGCGTCGGTCCTGCGGGCCGCCACCACGTACCCGGCGACGGCCACGATCAGCCCGAGCAGCAGCGGGTTCGTGGTGCGGGAGGCGCCGACGGCGAGCCCGAGGGCCCACAGCCACCAGGCCCCCGGATGCAGCGCGTTCCCCCGGTCGGCCTCGGGCGCGAGAAACCGCGCCCACCGGCCGGGCCGCCCGGTGGCCGCGGCCTGCTCGGCCTGCCCGGTCCGCCCGGCCTGCTCGGTCCGTCCGGCTCGCTCGGCCCGCTCGGTCCGTCCGGCCGGTCCGGGTGTGCTGGTGTCCGCCCGGATCATGCGCGCCGGCGGGACTTCCAGACGGCCGCGGCGCCCAGGGCGAGGACGGCGCCGCCGCCGACGAGGAGGCCGGCCGAGGGGCCGCCGCCGTCCTGGTCGCCGGCGGCCGGCTTCGGAGCGGCGGAGGCGGTGGGGGCGGGCCCGTCGGCGACGGCCTCGCCGCAGCCCCGGGCCGGGTAGCCCGCGATGCCGCAGAGCATGGCGGAGCTGTCGTACCGCAGCGGCTCGGCGACGGCCGCGAGGGCGTCCGCGGCGGTGCCGTTCGCGTCGACGCGGGCGCAGGCGGTCGTCGGGGAGTCCTTCGGCGGTGCCTCGCCGGCCGGGGCGTCCTTCGCGGTGCCGTAGTCGACGACGACCGCGATCCGCTTGGTGCCGGGCGCCTTCTCGACGTCGGCGCAGACGGCGGCGAAGTCGGGCGCGGCGGTGGGCCGGGTCGCGTCGGCGGAGTCCTCGCTCAGCGCGAAGCGGAAGCCGACGGCGTCGCCGTCGGCGGGCCGGGCGGTCGCCGGGCCCTGGGTGGCGTAGGTCCACTTCCCGGCGTCGGACTCCCAGAACGACCAGTAGCGGTAGCCGGCGGCGTGGGCGGGGGCCGCCGCGCCGAGGGCGAACAGCACTCCGGCGGCGGAGACGGCGAACGCCCCGGCGGCCTTCCGCCGGCGCGTCACCGGGCCCGTCGCTCCGTGGTCCGCCCGGCGCGTCACCGGACGTGTCGCTCCGTGGGCCGCTCGGCGCGTCACTTCTTGCGGCCGCTCAGGAGGAAGCCGATGCCGACGCCGACGACCATGCCGATGCCGATGATCCACCACACGTCGAAGCCGAGGAAGGAGTCCTCGTCCTCGTCCTCGGTGCCGGCGGCGGTGGTGTCGGGGGTCTTGGGCGTGGGGCCGGTCGCGTTGAGCGCCTCGACGAGGTCGACCTTGCCGAACTCGCGGGGGTCGGCCTCCATGGCCCGCGCGGCGAGGATCAGCTGCGCGTAGGCGGCGGGACCGGACTGCTTCGCCCAGGGGGCGGCGTTCTGCTCCAGCCACTGGAGGGCGGGCTCGGCGAGCCGGGCGGTGCCGGAGGCGGCGAGGGCGACGACGGCGTCGGCGGTGTTGCCGTAGTCGGGCTGCGGCTCGGCGTCGGTGGCGCCCGGCAGCGGCGGGGTGGTCAGGTGCCCGGTCTGCACGAGCGCCTTCGCCAGGTAGGAGGCGCCGTTGAGGGCGGCCCGCTCGACCGTCGGCTCGTCCAGGTCGACGCAGGTCGGGGCCTGCGGCGGGGTGGCCTTCGGGGCGGTGATGCCCTTGCCGAGCCCGGCGAGGGTGGCGGCGGCGGTCGCGTCGGCGTTGGCGAGCAGCTTCCCGGCCTTGTCGGGCTGGTACGCGAAGGCGCCCGGCCCCTCCTCGTCGGAACAGGGCAGCGCGAGCGCGAGCAGCGCGTCGTAGGGGGTGCGGCCCTCGGCGGAGGTGTACGAGCCGGGCTTGACGCCCGACGCGGCGAGCGCGCTGACGACGATGGAGGTCGAGTTGGCGTCGCTGGGGCCGCCGGGGGTGTAGCCCCAGCCGCCGTCCTTGTTCTGCACGCCGCGCAGCCAGCCGTAGCCGGACTTGACCGCGGTGTCGATCTTCGTCGGGTCGGCGGCCTCGCGGCGGACCGCGCCGAGCGCCTGGAGGGCGACGGCGGTGGCGTTGGAGTCCCGCACCAGCTTGTCGTCGCAGGGCTTCGCGGCGTCGGCGCGGTAGGAGGCGAAGGAGCCGTCGGCGCACTGCTGGCCGAGCAGCCAGTCCACGGCCTGGTCGGCCGGCTGGTAGCCGGTGGCGCGCTGCGCGAGGAAGGCGAGGGACTGGCGCCAGACCCCGTCGTAGGTGGGGTCGCTCTTGCCGTACAGACCGGGCGGGAGCGCGGCGGCGGAGGCGCTGGGAGAGGGCGCGGCGGTGGCCGTGCCGGTCGCGGCGGTGCTGAGCACGGCTGCCGCTGCGGTGAGCGCGGCGGCGGCGCGGCGGACGCTGATCATGGTTGCCTCTCGTGCGGGCGCCGGACACCGGCGCCCCGCGGGGCCCGCGTCCGGCGCCGTATTCCTCGACGGTGCCGGCGCTCATGTCCCGGGGCAGGGCGTTCCGGCTCACCGCTCTGACGAGTGGCTCACGGTTGCGGGTCAGCGCCGGACTCCCACCGGCTTTCCCCTGCTCGGGCACGAAGACGACCGGCCCACTGTACCGGCCTCCGGGGCCGCCGCCGCGGGCGTGCGAGCCGCGTCACACCGCCGCGCACGCCACCGCTCCCGTCCCCTCCGCACCGCCGAGCACACCGCCGGTCCCGCTCCCGTGGCGCCGCCGGTCCCGTCCCCCTCACACCGCCGCGTACGCCACCGGCTCCGTCCCCGGCACGGCCTCCGCGCGGCCCAGCTTCACCAGGCGCCGGATGTGGGCCTCGGCCTCGCTGACGGCGATGTTGCGGGAGCCGTGGGGGATGCGGTCCCAGGGCCGGTTCCACTCCATCCGCTCGGCGAGCTGCCAGGGGGTGAGAGGAGCGGTGAGGAGGGCGAGGAGGCCGGTGAGCCGGTCCTCGTGGTGGGCGAGGAGTTCGCGGACGCGCCCGGCGGCGTCGGGGAAGGCGTGCTGGTGGGCGGGGAGCACCTCGGCGACGCCGAGCCGGCCGATCCGCTCCAGGGAGTCGAGGTAGTCGCCGAGGGGGTCGGTGACGGTCGCGTCGTCGGGGTCCTCGTACAGGCCGATGTGCGGGGAGATGCCGGGGAGGAGGTGGTCGCCGGAGAAGAGCCGGCCGCGGCCGGGGAGCCCGGCGGGGTGCTCCTCCTCCAGGTGGAGGCAGACGTGGCCGGGGGTGTGGCCGGGGGTCCAGACGGCGCGCAGCCGCCGCCCGGCGAGGTCGAGGAGCTCGCCGGGGACGATCTCCCGGTCGGGGAGGGCGGCGCCGAGGCCGGGCAGGGTGCGGATCCGGCCGCCGGAGCGGGCGGCGCGCAGCGGGGCGAGGTGCTCCTCGGGGGCGCCGGCGGAGGCGAGCTTGCGGGCGAGGTAGTCGAGCCAGGTGCCGGGGTCGGACTCCCGGGTGCGGCGTACGACGGCGGCGTCGGCGGCGTGCATGGCGATCCAGGCCCCGGACTCCTCCCGGACCCGGCCGGACAGGCCGTGGTGGTCGGGGTGGTGGTGGGTGACGACGACGCCGTGGACGTCCCGGGGGGCGAGACCCAGCGCGCCGAGTCCGGCGGTCAGCTCGCTCCAGGAATCGGGGTCGTCCCAGCCGGTGTCGACGAGGACCGGTCCCCGGTCGGTGTCGACGACGTGCACCAGGGTGTGGCCCAGCGGGTTGTCCGGGATGGGCACCCGGAGCGACCAGACGCCTCCGCCGTGCTCGGTCACCTGCGTCATGCGCGCCCTCATCTCCGAGTGCCGGTACGACCATTGCCCACTATAACTAGAACTGATATCAGTTCTGAGACACCGTCAGATAGTCCCGGGAGGCGACCGGCATGACCGAGCTTGTGGAGCACGGAAAGCTGTTCATCGGCGGGGAGTTGACCGATCCGCTCGGCGACGCCTCCATCGAGGTGGTCTCCCCGCACACCGAGGAGGTCATCGGCCGCGTCCCGCACGCCTCCCGTGCCGACGTCGACCGGGCCGTCGCGGCCGCCCGCCGGGCCTTCGACGAGGGGCCCTGGCCGCGGATGGGACTGGAGGAGCGGATCGGGGTCGTCTCCCGGATCAAGGACGCCATCGCCGTGCGGCACGAGGAGCTGGCCCGTTCGATCAGCTCGCAGAACGGCTCCCCGTACTCCTGGTCCGTGCTCGCCCAGGCGCTCGGCGCGATGATGGTGTGGGACTCGGCGATCGCCGTCGCCCGCGACTTCGTCTTCGAGGAGCGGCGCGGCGGGGTGCTCGGCCCGCTGCTCGTGCGGCGCGAGCCGGTCGGGGTGGTCGCGGCGGTCGTGCCGTGGAACGTGCCGCAGTTCACCGCCGCCGCCAAGCTGGGCCCGGCGCTGCTCGCCGGCTGCACCGCGGTCCTCAAGCCCTCGCCGGAGTCGCCCCTCGATGCGTACCTGCTCGGGGAGATCGCCGCCGAGGCCGGGCTGCCGGAGGGCGTGCTGTCGATCCTGCCCGCCGACCGCGAGGTCAGCGAGTACCTGGTCGGGCACCCCGGAGTCGACAAGGTCTCCTTCACCGGCTCGGTCGCCGCCGGCAAGCGCGTGATGGAGGTCGCCTCCCGCAACCTCACCCGCGTCACCCTCGAACTCGGCGGCAAGTCGGCGGCGGTGATCCTCCCGGACGCGGACGTGGCCACCGCCGTCGCCGGGATCGTCCCCGCCGCCTGGATGAACAACGGGCAGGCGTGCGTGGCCCAGACCCGGATCCTCGCGCCCCGCTCCCGCTACGGGGAGATCGCGGAGGCGCTGGCCGCAGCGGCCTCCGCGCTCGTCGTCGGCGACCCGCTCGACCCGGCCACCCAGGTCGGCCCGCTCGTCGCCCGCCGGCAGCAGCAGCGCTCCCTCGACTACATCGACATCGGCCGGAAGGAGGGCGCCAGGGTCCTCGCGGGCGGCGGCCGGCCCGCCGGGCTCGACCGCGGCTGGTACGTCGAGCCGACCCTCTTCGGCGACGTCGACAACTCCATGCGGATCGCCCGCGAGGAGATCTTCGGCCCGGTCATCTGCCTCCTGCCGTACGGGGACGAGGCCGAGGCGCTGCGGATCGCCGACGACTCCGACTACGGCCTCAGCGGCAGCGTCTGGACCGGCGACGTCGAGCACGGCATCGACTTCGCGCGGCGGGTCCGCACCGGCACCTTCAACGTCAACACCTTCAGCCTCGACATGCTGGGCCCCTTCGGCGGCTACAAGAACTCCGGTCTCGGCCGCGAGTTCGGCCCCGAGGGCCTCTCCGAGTACCTGGAGCACAAGATGATCCACCTGCCGGCCGGGTACGGGGGCAACTGATGGGCGACCGCTGGCACGTGGAGGTCGACCGGACCGTCTGCATCGGCTCCGGCATGTGCGTCACCCACGCCCCCGACGGCTTCCGCCTCGACACCGCCCGCCAGTCCCACCCGGTCCGCCCGGAGGCCGACGCGGGCGAGCGGATCCTCGCGGCGGCGGAGGGCTGCCCCGTGGAGGCCATCCTCATCACGCTGGCGGACGGCGGTGAGCCGGTGTATCCGCCGGAGGAGTGAGCGGCTCGCCCTCCGCGGGAGGTGGAAGACTGTGCCCGGTCCACGGGGGCACAGGGCCGCCGTGCGGATGGGGGGAGTGCCGTGCGCAAGGTGGGGATGGTGGCCGTGGCCACCGGAGTGGTCCTGCTCGTCGGAGGCTGCGGCGGCGGGGACGGCGGCGCGGGCGAGGGGGGTTCGTCATCCGGTGGATCGGGCACGTCGCTGACCGCCGCCCAGGTGGACGAGGAGATCGGGGCGGCCGCCGGCGCGGCCGGGTTCACCAAGGCCTCGTTCGACACGGTCAAGCCCGAGCTCAAGGAGTGCATGGTCAACTGGGCGGCGGACGAGCCCGGCGGGGAGGCCGACCCCGAGAAGGCCTACGCGGACACCCTCGCGGGCCTGGTCGAGGCCGGCTGGGCCGAGGGGGAGGCCACGAAGAAGGGCACCGCGGACGTGAAGTCCCTGACCAAGGGCGACTGGACGCTCAAGGCCGCGTCCGACCTGGGCCCCGGGATCAAGACGGTGGTGTTCGCCGGAGTCCTGGGGACCCAGAAGTGCACCGAGCTCTACGTGTCCGGGCTGGGGAAGTAGCGGCCGGGGCGGGACGCCCCCTCGGCCGTCGCCCGCCCGTGGCACACTCCTCCCCTGATCACGGGGCGACCGGCCCCGTGACCCGGGGAGGGAACGCACGTGCAGGGGAAGAGGGGGGCCGCCTCGGCGGCCCTGGCGGTGCTGCTGGTGCTGGGGGCGGCCGGCTGCGGGGCGACGGACGGGGCGCCGGAGGTCCCGGTCCCGCCGCGCCCGGCGGGGACCGGACCGCTCACGAAGGACGTGGTGCGGGCGGACGTGGACGGCTCGGTCGCCGTCGCGGGCCTGCCGAGGAACGCGGAGGACTACGGCAGGCACTCCGACGAGGGCGTCGACGCCCCCGAGGGGAGCGGCTTCGGCGGCAGCCTCCCGGGGCGCTGCCTGCTCGGCCTCAAGAGCTTCCACGAGGAGTCCGCGCCGGTGGACCTCTCCCGCTACGACAAGCTGCTCGACGCCCTGCGCGAGCGGGAGTGGCAGCCGGTCGGGGAGCGGCGGAACCGCGCGTACGAAGAGGTCGTCAACCTCTCGGAGCAGTCCTTCCGGCAGCGCGGCTGGCTCCTCCGCACGCACTTCCGCCTCCAGGGCGAGCGCGGCGGGGTGATCACGCTGAACGCCTACGACGAGGCGTGCGTCGGGAAGTCCGGGATCCGGCGCGAAGCGCCCTGACCGGCACCGCCCCGTCAGCGGGCGGCGGTCCGGGCGGGAGCGGGGGCCGTCAGGTCGATCAGCCGGCAGACCGTCTCGATGTCGATCTTGACCTGGGCGATCGAGGCCCGGCCGGACAGCCAGGTGATGAGGGCGGAGTGCCAGGTGTGCTCGATGACGCGGACGGCCGACAGCTGCTGCGGTGTCGGCTGGTCCGTGCCCATCGCGTCGAGGATGATCGCGGTGGTGAGCCGCGAGACCGTGTCGACCTCGGGACTGACGCCGCGGTCGGCGAAGGTCAGCGCGCGCACCATCGCGTCGGCGAGCTGCGGCTCGCGCTGGAGGGCGCGGAAGGCACGCATCAGCGTCTCGGCCACCCGCTCCGCCGGGGCGGCGCCGCCGGGAGGCCGTTTCCGGAGGGTGGTGTGCATGTGCTGGAGCTGGTCCTGCATGGTCGCGACGAGCAGGTGGATCTTGGAGGGGAAGTAGCGGTAGAGCGTGCCGAGGGCGACCCCGGCGGCCTCCGCGACCTCCCGCATCTGGACCGCGTCGAAGCCGCCCCGGGCGGCGAGCCGGGCGCTGGCGTCGAGGATGCGGCGGCGGCGCGCCTCCTGGCGCTCCGTCAGGGGCGGGGTGGCGGAGGGGCGGTGGTCCGCTCTGCTCTCTGCGGTCATCGGGGTCCCGTTCCGTGCGGTGGGGAGCGCCAGTATGGCGGAGGACGGCCGTGGCGCGAACCTCTGCGGCCGGGTGGTGCGAATCACCTGTTCCGGCGCTCACACCGAAGCTACCTGCCGGTAGATTCGGTGCCTCCCGGGGGAGCGGGAAGCACCGGGAACGATCAAGTCTGTAACTTGTTCTACCTTAGCGCCAGCGGTTACGCTCGCGCGAAACGCACGTTCGAAGGGGGTCGCGCATGACCGCTGAGGCCGTAGAGGCAAGCCCCCGACAGGGCGTCACCACCTCCGGTGACGGTCCGTTGCGGATCGCTCTCCTCACGTACAAGGGAAACCCCTTCTGCGGGGGCCAGGGCGTCTACGTCCGCCACCTCTCCCGCGAGCTGGCCCGCCTGGGCCACAGCGTCGAGGTCTTCGGCTCGCAGCCGTACCCCACGCTCGACGAGGGCGTCCCGCTCAGCGAGATCGCCAGCCTCGACCTCTACCGCCAGCCCGACCCCTTCCGGACGCCGAAGCGCGAGGAGTACCGGGACTGGATCGACGCCCTGGAGGTCGCCACCATGTGGACCGGCGGCTTCCCCGAGCCGCTGACCTTCTCGCTGCGGGCCCGCCGCACGCTCGCCGCCCGCCGCGGCGACTTCGACGTGGTCCACGACAACCAGACCCTCGGGTACGGCCTCCTCGGCGGCCCCCGCGCGCTCGGCGCCCCGCTGGTCACCACCATCCACCACCCCATCACCGTCGACCGCCGGCTCGACCTCGACGCCGCCGCCGACTGGAAGCGCCGCGCCTCCGTCCGCCGCTGGTACGGCTTCACCCGCATGCAGAAGCGGGTCGCCCGCCGCCTGCCGTCCGTCCTCACCGTCTCCGGCACCTCCCGGGACGAGATCGTCGAGCACCTCGGCGTCCGCGAGGACCGCATCCGGGTCGTCCACATCGGCGCCGACACCGACCTGTGGTCGCCGGACCCGTCCGTCGCCGAGGTCCCCGGCCGGATCGTCACCACCTCCAGCGCCGACGTCCCCCTCAAGGGCCTGGTCTTCCTGATCGAGGCGCTGGCCAAGCTCCGCACCGAACGCCCCGACGCGCACCTCGTCGTCGTCGGCAAGCGCGCCGAGGACGGCCCCGTCGCCCAGGCCATCGAGCGGTACGGCCTGGCCGGCGCCGTCGAGTTCGTCAAGGGCGTCAGCGACGCCGAACTGGTCGACCTCTACCGCTCCGCCCAGGTGGCCTGCGTGCCCTCCCTCTACGAGGGCTTCTCGCTGCCCGCCGCCGAGGGCATGGCCACCGGCACGCCGCTCGTCGCCACCACCGGCGGGGCGATCCCCGAGGTCGCGGGCCCGGACGGCGAGACCTGCCTCGCGGTGCCGACCGGAGACGCGGGGGCGCTGGCCGCCGCGCTCGGCCGGACGCTCGGCGACCCCGAGCTGCGCGCCCGCCTCGGCGCGGCCGGCCGCGCCAGGGTCCTGGACCGCTTCACCTGGGCGCGCGCCGCCCAGGGCACCGCCGAGCTGTACCGCGAGGCGGTGGCCCGCCGGGCTGCCGCCCGCCGCTGACCCCCGCACTCCTCCGCACCCCCCGCGCAACACAGCCGCCACTCGGAAGGGCAGACCCGTGCTGACCGTCGACTTCACCCGCTTCCCGCTCGCCCCCGGCGACCGCGTGCTCGATCTGGGCTGCGGTGCGGGCCGGCACGCCTTCGAGTGCTACCGGCGCGGCGCCCAGGTCGTGGCCCTCGACCAGAACGGCGAGGAGATCCGCGAGGTCGCCAAGTGGTTCGCCGCCATGAAGGAGGCCGGGGAGGCCCCGGCGGGCGCCACCGCCACCGCGATGGAGGGCGACGCGCTCAACCTGCCCTTCCCCGACGAGTCCTTCGACGTCGTCATCATCTCCGAGGTCATGGAGCACATCCCGGACGACAAGGGCGTCCTCGCCGAGATGGTCCGCGTCCTCAAGCCGGGCGGCCGCATCGCGATCACCGTGCCCCGCTACGGCCCCGAGAAGATCTGCTGGGCGCTCTCCGACGCGTACCACGAGGTCGAGGGCGGCCACATCCGCATCTACAAGGCGGACGAGCTGCTCGGCAAGATCCGCCAGGCCGGCCTCAAGCCGTACGGCACCCACCACGCGCACGCCCTGCACGCCCCGTACTGGTGGCTGAAGTGCGCCTTCGGCGTCGACAACGACAAGGCGCTGCCGGTCCGGGCGTACCACAAGCTGCTGGTCTGGGACATCATGAAGAAGCCCGCCCTGACCCGGGTCACCGAGCAGCTGCTCAACCCGGTCGTCGGCAAGAGCTTCGTCGCCTACGCCACCAAGCCCCACCTCCCGAAGGCCGCGACCGCGACCGAGGCCGCCACCGCGACCGAGGCCGCCACCGCGACCGAGGCCGCGACCGGAGCCGACGCCCTGGACGCGGCCAAGTGACGTCCCCCGAGCGGATCGCGGAGCACCTCGTCCTGCCCGGGGTGCTCACCGCCGAGCAGGCCGCGCGGACCGTGGCCGGGATCCTCGCCGCCCAGCGCGAGGACGGCGCCGTCCCGTGGTTCCGGGGCCACCACCTCGACCCGTGGGACCACACCGAGGCCGCCATGGCCCTGGACGCGGCCGGCGAGCACGAGGCCGCGGCCCGCGCCTACGCCTGGCTCGCCCGCCACCAGAACCCCGACGGCTCCTGGTACGCGGCCTACCACGACGGCGACCCGGACGACGTCACCGACCGCGGCAAGGAGTCCAACTTCACCGCGTACATAGCCGTCGGCGTCTGGCACCACTACCTGTCGACCGGCGACGACGCCTTCCTCGACCGGATGTGGCCGGCCGTCTACGCGGCGGTCGAGTTCGTCCTCCGCCTCCAGCAGCCCGGCGGCCAGATCGGCTGGAAGCGCGAGCCGGACGGCACCCCCGTCACCGACGCCCTCCTCACCGGCTCCTCCTCGATCCACCACGCCCTGCGCTGCGCCCTCGCCATCGCCGAGGCCCGCGAGGAGCCGCAGCCGGACTGGGAGCTGGCCGCGGGGTCCCTCGCGCACGCCATCCGCCGCCACCCGGAGCGCTTCCTCGACAAGTCCCGCTACTCGATGGACTGGTACTACCCGGTCCTCGGCGGCGCCGTCACCGGCGCCGACGCGAGGGCCCGCCTCGACGACCGCTGGGACGACTTCGTGGTCCCCGGCCTCGGCGTCCGCTGCGTCGTCCCCAACCCGTGGGTCACCGGCGGCGAGAGCTGCGAGCTGGCCCTCGCCCTGTGGGCCGTGGGGGAGTCCGACCGGGCCCTGGAGATCCTCCAGTCCCTCGGCCACCTGCGCGCCGAGGACGGCATGTACTGGACGGGATACGTGTACGAGGGCGCCGACGGCGCCGAGCCGGCGATCTGGCCCGAGGAGAGGACCACCTGGACGGCGGGCTCCCTCCTCCTCGCCGTCGCGGCCCTCGGCGGCGAGCAGGCCACCGTCGCCGTCTTCGGCGGCGAGACCCTCCCCGTGGGCCTGGCCCCGGACTGCTGCGGGGCGTGAACCGCACCCGGACGGGCCGCCCGGATGGCGGCCCGCCCGGAGCCGGGCGAGGCTGGCCGGACCACTCCCAGGGAGGTCCCGTCGTGTCCAGAAGTGTCCGTCGCGGCGCCGCCGCGCTGCTCCTCTCCAGCACCCTGCTCCTCTCGACGGCCGCGTGCGGCGCCGACACCACGCAGAGCCTGAACTCGGGCTCGGCCGTGGCCGCGACCCCGTCGGCGTCGAGCACCTTCGAGAAGCAGAAGCTGGCGAAGACGCGGTTCGTGGCGAACGCCGGGCTCGCCGCCGGAGCCGCGTACCAGTGGATCGTGAAGCCGTACAAGGCGGGCAAGTTCAAGAAGGGCGCGGACGGGCGCACCTTCGCCATGGTCAAGGCGGGCCTCGCGGGCGCCTTCACCTACAACCGGCTCAAGGCCGCCGTGAACAACGCCAAGGGCGACCCGCTGCTCTCCAAGGCGGTGGCCCCGCTCTCCTCCGGCATCGACTCCCTCAAGGAGCTCGGCACGAAGCTCCGCAAGGGCGAGGTGGACGCGGCGGACGTCGGCGGCCTGGAGGGCGTCATCAACGGCATCAAGGACGCCGGGAAGTCCGCCGGCGCCGAGGTCAAGGACAAGGTCCCCTCGGCCTCCCAGCTCACCGGCGGCTGAGCCGGCCCGCGGGGCCCGCGCCCCCGGTCAGCCGTTCAGCTCCGCCAGCGTCCGCAGCGTCTCCCGGTCCGGGGCGGTGACGAGGAGTTCCGTCACCGGCCCGGACCGCCACTCGGCCAGCCGTTCGGCGATCCGCTCCCTCGGGCCGACCAGGGAGATCTCGTCGGCGAAGGCGTCGGGGACGGCGAGGACGGCCTCCTCGCGGCGGCCCTCGGCGAAGAGGTCCCGGACGTGCCGGGCCTCGGCCCCGTACCCCATGCGGGCCATGAGGTCCGCGTGGAAGTTGCGGGTGGCGTGGCCCATGCCTCCGATGTAGAAGCCGAGCATCGCCTTCACCGGCAGCAGGCCCGCGGACACGTCGTCGCAGACCTGGGCGCGGACCAGGGGGGCGATCCGGAAGCCCTCGGGGAGCCGTCCGGGCAGGGCGTACACCTCGCGCCAGCGGCCGGGCGACCAGTAGAGGGGGAGCCAGCCGTCGGCGATCTCCAGCGTCTGCGCGATGTTCTTCGGCCCCTCGGCGCCCAGCAGGACCGGCAGGTCCGCGCGCAGCGGGTGGGTGATCGACCTGAGGGGCTTGCCGAGGCCGGTGCCGTCCTCGCCGGCGTACGGGAAGGAGTGGTGCCGCCCGGCGAGGGTGACGGGCGCCTCGCGGCGCAGCACCTGCCGGACGACGTCCACGTACTCGCGGGTGGCGGTCAGCGGGGAGCGCGGGAAGGGCCGCCCGTACCAGCCCTCCACGACCTGCGGCCCGGAGAGCCCGAGGCCCAGCCGCATCCGGCCGCCGGACAGGTGGTCCAGGGTGAGGGCGTGCATGGCGGTCGCGGTGGGGGTGCGGGCCGCCATCTGGGCCACGGCGGTGCCCAGGCCGATCCGGCTGGTGTGGGCGGCGATCCAGGTGAGGGCGGTGAAGGCGTCGGAGCCCCACGCCTCCGCCGTCCACACCGAGTCGTAGCCGAGCCGCTCCGCCTCGCGCGCGAGCTCCAGATGGGCGGGGGAGGGGCCGCGGCCCCAGTAGCCGAGCGCGAGTCCCAGGCGCATGACCGGGCTCTCCTTCCCGAGACCGACCGTGTTCTGACGGTGTGTCAGGTGCGGTGCCGGGACTGTACGGCAACGGCCCCCCGACCGGAAGTCCTTCCGGTCGGGGGGCCGTTGCGGTGGAGCGGGGCGGGGATCAGCCGCGCTGGATGCCCGTGGAGTCCTGGAGGACGCCGCGGCGCCCGTCCTGGGTCTGCGCCACCAGGGCCTGGCCGCGCTGCTCGACGGCCAGGTACCAGGTGCCGGGGGCCAGTTCGGCGATCTGCGAGCCGGAGTTGTCCTCCGCGTACAGCGGGCGGGCGACCGGCACGGCGAACCAGAACGGCGTGAACTCCGCGCCGCCCTGCGACTGCGCCTGCGGCTCGGGCTGCGGGGACGGCTGCGGCTGCGGCTGCCCGAAGGGCTGGCCGCCCTGCGAGGCGTCGTGCGGCGCCGGGTACGGCTGCTGGCCCTGCTGGACGCCCGGGTAGCCGTAGCCACCGCCGGGGACGCCCTGCTGCGGCTGCGCGCCGTACGGCTGCGGGGCCGCCGGGCGCGGGGCGCCGACGAGCGGGGCCTTGAGGGCGGGGACCATGGGGGCGGCCACGGCGGCGGCGGCCAGGATCAGGGAGGCGATCAGGCCGAGGATCAGGGCGGCGCCGGCGTTGGGGGACTCGAAGACCCACATGAGGGTGGTCCACGCCGAGGCGATCGCGAAGGAGACGCCGACCTGGCCGATCTCCAGGTTCAGGACCTTGCGCGGCTGCGGCAGGCCGTGGGAGAGGACGACGAGCGCCGCGCCGGCGATACCGAGGAGGAAGGACCCCCAGCCCAGCGGCGAGTCCTCCCAGGCGTTCGCGAAGTCGATCTGGTTGCAGAGCTCGGCCGGGCCGTCGCAGCCGACGGTGTCCAGGAACGAGGCGATGAAAAGCAACACCGCAGCGCCGATCAGCACGCCATCGCCTCGGGTGAGGGAGCGGATATTCACGTAAGAAGTCCTTCGTCGGGTCGTCGTCGCGTCGGGCGGGCGCCGGTCTTGGCACGGGGGCGGCCCCATCGTACGGAGCGAATCTATCGCTCGCGGGTTCTACCCCTCGAGGTAGGTCACGATGCCGTCGGCGAGGCCCTGGGCCGCCTTCTGCCGCCACACCCCGGACGTCAGCAGTGCGGCGTCCTTCGGATCACGCATATTGCCGCATTCGACGAAGACCTTGGGGACCGTTGACAGATTGAGACCTCCGAGATCGGAGCGGACGTCCAATCCGGTGCCCCCGCCGAGGTAGTTGGCCGGAGATGTCCCGGTCGTCCGGCGGAAGGCGGTGACGATGTCCTCGCCGAGGGCGCGCGAGGGGGCGACGATCGGGCCGGTGTCGGCGGACCCGCCCCGCACCTTCGCGGGGACGATCACGTGGAAGCCGCGGTTGCCGGCCGCCGAGCCGTCGGCGTGGACGGAGACGACGGCGTCGGCCTCCGCCGCGTTGCCGATCCGGGCCCGCTCGTCGATGCAGGGCCCGTAGGGCCGGTCGGCGTCGTGCGTCAGGACGACCTCGGCGCCGCGCGCCTCCAGGAGCTTCCGCAGCCGGTGCGAGACGTCGAGGGTGAAGGCGGCCTCCGTGTACGCGGCCCGGCCGCCGGTCGCGTTCGTGGAGGTCCCGGTGGTGTCGCACTCCTTGCGGGCGGTCCCGATGTCGACCTTCGCGGCGATCTCCCGCCCGTGCCGGAAGTTCCCCGGGTTGTGCCCGGGGTCGACGACGACGGTGCGCCCGGCGAGGGACCGGTCGGCGGCGGTGGCGGCCCGGGGGCGGTCCTGCCCGGACGTCCCGGCGGTCGCCGTCGCGCCGGAGCCGGAAGCGGGGGCGGAGACCGGGGCGGAGCCGGAAGCGGAGGCGGACGGGGGAGCCGGGGTCGTCGTCCCGGCGGCCGGGCCCCCGCTGCCCTGGGCGGCTCCGGAGGCGCCGCCGCACCCCGCGAGCGCGGCGGAGCAGACGAGGGCCGCGAGCGCGGCGGGCACGGAGCGGGGCACGGGATTCCTGTGGTCGTACGGCACCCCGCGACTCTAGGCCCTCCGATGGCCGAAAGCCCGGACCGGCCAAACCGCTGGACGCGTGTGCGCGACCGGTGGAGGGTAGGGGGAAGGAAGCGGCGTGGGGGTCTCACCGCGCCTGGACCACGAAGGGGAACCGTGGTGGGGGAAGAACCGAACGACGCACGTCCGCGCCCGGACGAGACGGCACCGCAGGACACGCCACCGCAGAGCACGTCACCGCAGGACGCGCCACCGCCCCGGATCGACCTGGGCAAGCAGCCGGCGGACGCCCCGGACGACGCCGTCCGCTCCGAAGGCACCATGGTGATGCGCCCCCTCGGGGCGGCCACCCCGCCCTCGGACACGCCCCCGGTGCCCCCGGCGTCCCCCGTGGGCACTCCGCCCGATGCCGGTACGGGCTCCGCCCCCGCCGGTTCCTTCGGCCCGCCCGACCCCTCCGTCACCGGGTCCTTCCGGCTGCCGCCGCCCGCCCCGGCGGGCGGCCCCGCGCCCTGGGAGGCCCCGCAGGGGCAGAACGGCGGATCGGCGGGGCCCGGTGGCGGCGCTCCCGGCTTCGGGGCGCCGCAGGGGCCGTACGCGGGGGGTCCCGGCGGCTTCGGCGGGCAGGCGCCCGCGGCCTCGCCCGGCTGGGCGGGGGCGGGGACGCTTCCGCCGCCGCCCCCGGCGCCGCCCGCGTACGGCCCCGGCGGCGGGCACGAGCCGGGGCGGGGCGAGGCGCGCCCGCTCCAGGCCGCGCTCGTGGCGGTGCTGAACCTGTCCTGCCTGGGCCTCGGCTACCTGCTGCTGCGCCACTGGGTGAGCGCGGCGCTCTGCTGGGCGGCCACGGCAGGACTGCTGGTGGCGGCGCTCCCGGCGGACGCGGACGGCGTGCCGCAGGGCGTGCTCCTCGGCTACGGCGCCTTCCTGCTGCTGGCCGCGGCCGACGGCGCCCGCCGGGGCCTGCGGGCCCGGCTCTCCTTCGGCACGGCGGTCCGCCGCCTGGCGCTGCCGCTCGCGGTGGTGCTGCTCGCGGTGCCGGCCGGAGGGGCCGTCGCCTACGCCTCCGCGCACGCGGACGCCCGGGAGGAGGCCCGCCAGCAGGCGCTCCTCGCCCGGCTCGCGGCGGCCGACGAGCTGGTCGCCGCGCACAAGGGCGAGGCGTACGCGACGGCGCAGGCGGACTACCTCAAGGCGCTGGAGGAGTACGGGGCCATCGGCACGAAGGACGCCGGCTCGCGCGCCGGGAAGCTCGTGCCGGCCCGCCTCGACGCGTACTACGAGCAGGTCTCCGCCCCGTACGGCAAGAAGAGCTACTGCGAGGCGCTGGACCCGCTGAAGCACCTGCACACCCTGCCGACCCTGGTCGACAAGGGGCTCCTCGGCGACCGTCCGGCAGGCGTCGCGGAGCCGCTGGCGCACTCCACGTACGAGTGCGGCGCGGCGGCGCTGGGCCGGAGCGCCGAGCCGAAGGCGGACGGCTACTTCTCCGAGCTGGCGGCGGACTTCCCGCAGTCGCCGTACACGGCGAAGGTCGTCCCGGCCGTCCGGGACGCCGTCCGGGCCCGGGTGGGCGCGCTCACGGCCGCCGGCGAGGACCGCTGCACGGCGACGGAGGAGCTGCGGACCCTGCGGTCCACGGCCGGGTCGGTGGAGCCCCTGGAGCAGGAGCTGGAGCCGGTGCGGACGGAGGCGGACCAGGGCGTCCGCAAGGGCGTCTTCGCCTGCGGCACCCAGCAGTTCGGGAAGAAGCAGTTCGCCAAGGCCGCCGAGACGATGGACGCGTACGCGAAGGACTACCCGGACGACGCGCGGACCCCGTACGCCCGCTCGGTCTCCATCGCCGCGCGGGTCGCCGAGGAGGAGCCGGAGGCCGGGAAGCGGCTGCCCCCGGAGGACGCCCCCGGCGGCGCCCGCATGACGCTGGTGATCAGCAACGACGCGCCGAGCCCGGTCGACGTCCTCTACACCGGCCCGCTCACCGGCACGTTCACCCTGAAGGCGTGCGGCGGCTGCCGGAAGTACGAGCGGGTGGCCACCCTGCGGCCCGGCTTCAAGGCATGCGCGGGCGCCTCGTCGAAGTACCCGAAGGTGACGCTCGACCTGCCGGCGGGCACGTACCACATGCTCCAGCAGCGGCTGGGGACCAGCGCCCTGTCGACCGACCAGAAGGTCATCAGGACGAAGATCGAGCCGGGCTACACCTACACCACCTGCCTCTACACCTCGTCGCTCCTCTAGGGGGCCACTCGTCCGGGGAGGCCCTCACCCCTCCGGTGAGGGCTCCGCGAAGACGATCCGGTCCACGGCCGCCGTGACCAGTGCCTCGCGCTCCTCCTCGGAGAAGACGTCGGGGAGGGTCAGCTGCTCCACGATCAGCCAGTTCAGGGTGAGGACGAGCAGCTTGACCGCCATGGCGTCGCCGGGGAGCCCGGACGCCTCGTGGAAGGACACGTTGGCGTCGACGTCGGCCCGCACCCGCTCCGTGAGGACGGAGCGGAGCGCGGGCCGCCGGGTCGCCTCCAGGCGGAGTTCGAGCAGGGCGAGGTAGCCGGTGCGGAAGCCGGAGACGCGGCCGACGAGCTCGCGCATGAGCCGCGTGTACGTCTCCTTGTCGTGCGGCGCGGTCCGGGTCGCCTCCATGGTGGCCTCGTCCGGCCGGAGCCGTTCGTAGACGCGGGCACCGGCCTGGGTGAGGAGGTCGTCGCGGTTGGCGAAGTAGTTGGAGGCGGTGCCGGTGGGCACCCCGGCCCCGGCGTCGACCGCGCGGAAGGTCAGCCCTCGGGCGCCTTCCGCGGCCAGCACCTCGATCGCCGCGTCCACCAGCGCGGCGCGCCGCTCGTCGTTCCGCCTCGCCATCGAGACCACTCCGTTCGTAGTACTACAGCCGAACCCCTTTGGGCAGGGTACGCGGCTCCGCGATGAGTTTCCGCCGCCCGGGCGGTCATCACCCCGTACGCGCCCGACCGAGGAGGAACCATGGCCACCGGCCCCCAGCTGCTCAAGGTCCAGAACTTCAACGTCTCCGCCGACGGGATCGCCGCCGGCGAGGACCAGTCGCTGGAACACCCCTTCGGCCACGTCGACCCGGGCCGGCTCTTCGCCTGGGCCGGGGCCACCGCGAGCTGGCCCAACCGCACCGACCCCGGCGGCAGCCGCGGCCTCGACGACCACCTCGTCCGCGACTTCCACCACAACATCGGCGCGGAGATCATGGGCCGCAACAAGTTCGCGCCCCTGCGCGGCCCCTGGCGGGACGAGGACTGGAAGGGCTGGTGGGGCGAGGAGCCGCCGTTCCACACCCCCGTCTTCGTCCTCACCCACCACGAGCGCCCGTCCTTCACGCTCTCCGACACCACCTTCCACTTCCTCGACGCCGACCCGGCGACGGCGCTGGAGCGCGCGAAGGAGGCGGCGGAGGGGAAGGACGTCCGCCTCGGCGGCGGGGTGACGACGATCCGGGAGTTCCTGGACGCGGACCTCGTGGACACCCTCCACGTCGTCGTCTCCCCGGTGAAGCTCGGCCACGGCCTGAAGCTGTGGGACTCGCCGGAGGAGCTGACCGACCGCTTCCACCTGGACGTCGTCCCGAGCCCGAGCGGGGTCACCCACCACCTCTTCTGGCGGAAGTGACCCCCTCGCGGGCCCGGAGGGTCAGGCGGGCAGGCGGCGCAGCACCCGCAGCGAGTCCGTGACCGAGACCTCCTCGAAGTCGCCGGACTCCAGCGCCCGCAGGTAGATCCGGTACGGCGCCTGGCCGCCGTCCGCCGGGTCCGGGAAGACGTCGTGGATGACGAGCAGGCCCCCGGGGGCGACCTTGGGGGCCCAGCCCTCGTAGTCGTTGGTGGCGTGCTCGTCGGTGTGCCCGCCGTCGACGAAGACGAGCCCCAGCTCCCCGCCCCACACCTTCGCGGCCTGCGGGCTCCGCCCCACGACCGCGATCACGTGCTCCTCCAGGCCCGCCTTCCGCAGGGTCCGCCGGAAGGTCGGCAGCGTGTCCATGACGCCGACCTCCGGGTCCACCACGGTCGGGTCGTGGTACTCCCAGCCCGGCTGCTGCTCCTCGCTGCCCCGGTGGTGGTCCACGGTCACCGCGACCGTCCCCGCCCGCCGGGCCGCGTCCGCCAGCAGGATCGTCGACCGCCCGCAGTACGTGCCGACCTCCAGGAGCGGCAGCCCCAGCTTCCCGGCCTCGGCCGCCGCCGCGTACAGCGCCAGCCCCTCCCCGACGGGCATGAAGCCCTTCGCGGCCTCGAAAGCGGCAAGGACCTCGGCACCGGGCTCGGCGCTGGGCTGCTCGGACATGGCGGTCTCCTACTGGCGAGTAGTACGTCGTTACGGGCGCCCATCGTGCCCTACGCGTCGCACTCGAACCACACCGTCTTCCCGTCCCCCTCCACCCGCAGCCCGTGCGGCTCCCGCAGGATCAGCACCGCACACCGCCGCCCCGGCACGTGCCGCACGACGTTCGCGACCGGCTCGGTCGGCGCCGGCTCCGCGGAGCCGGCCACCTGGCCGAGTCCCCGGCGCCCGAGGAACACGCGCGGCCTCGACCCCGGAGCCTCGCTGCCGGTGGGGCCGGTGCTGAAGAGTCAACTGCCGTCGTGGTTCCGTCCGTACGCGGAGACGGAGCGGAAGGCGACGTACCCGTGGTCCTCACAGGTGCGGTCGGTGCACGGCCCGCTCCGGACGGATTCAAGGACGGGGCGCTCCGTTACGATCGCCTGCGAGCGGCCGCTCTCTCGGTGAAGGATTCGTCCGCGCCGGTCACCCGGGTCATGGAGGAACACGATGGAGACCGACCAGAACCTGGCGGGAGCGCGCCGGCGCACGTCCTCGTACGGCGGCGACAACGGCGGCGACCGCATCGAGGTCGCGGACCTCTCGGCCCACGTCGCCGTGCGGGACTCCGAGAACCCCGAAGGCCCCGCCTTCCCGGCCGGCACCGCCACCTTCGCGGCCTTCGTGAGCGCCGCCGCAGAAGGCAGCATCGGGCGCTGACCGGTGGCGACCCTCATGGGGATGGTGATCCTCGCCCTCGTCCTGCCGGCGTGGGCGGGGATCACGTACGCGGGGCTGGTGCGGGCCCGGCGGGAGAACGCCGGCCTTCCGGCCCGGCCGCGCCCCCGGCGCACGCCCGCGAAGAAGGCCGCGTGGATCGCGGTGCTCGCCTTCGTCTCCGGCGGGGCGCTCCACGTGTACGGGCTCTCGTACATGCCGTTCCTCCAGCCCGAGGACTCCTGCTGGTTCAACGCCGGGCTCATGCGGGTGCCCGACTCCAGCAGCGCGCTGCCCGTGAGCCTGGTCTGCGCGGGGGAGGAGATCGTCCCGTGGTGGGTGAACCCGGGCCTGCTCCTCCTCGCGGCCACGACGGTCACGGCGACCGTCACCTCGATCGCGCTACGGCTCCGCTCCCGCCGGTGAGGGGGCCGTGCCGACGCCCGGCCCGCCGTGGGACAGGCGCAGGGTCCAGGTGTCGAGGGCGTACGTCGCCGGGTCGGCCGGGTGGGGTTCCGCGATGCTCGCGACGAGCCGGTCCCGGCCGTCCCAGCGCAGCGTCCGGATGGCCCGGTCGCCGCTGAGGTCCTTCAGGCGGACGAGGACGGCCGTGTCCAGGTCCCGGCCCACCGCGAGGACCTGCCCGCCGTCGAGGACGAGCACGGTGCCGTCGGGGAGGACGACGGGCTTCGGGGGCTGCGGGTCGGACAGGCGGGGGCCGGGGGTGACGCCGCCGCCGGGCAGGAGCCGTACGACCCGGTTGTTCGTCGGGGTGTTCCGGTCCGCCTCCACGACCCGGACGCCGCTGCCGACGACGTAGTGCCCGTACGAGGGCCACCGGTCCGTCTCGGCGCCGTCCCGGTCGTACTCCCGCGTCTCGAAGATGCCGTAGCCCTCCAGGCCCAGCAGGAACCGGCCGCCGTCGCGCGCCGCCCCGCGCGCGCCGCGCAGCTCGGCGACGAGCCGCCCGTCCGCGAGGTCGAGGAGCAGCGCGGGGCCGAGGTGCCCCCACGGCGTGTACTCCAGGGAGTCGGTGGTGACGAGGACCCGGCCGTCCGAGACGTGCGCCGCGTTCGGCCGCCCGGAGAAGGCGTGCGTCCACAGGACGCGGCCGTCCTCGCCGACCCCGGTGACGGCGCCGGTCCGCCCGTGGACGGCGGTCCCGTCCCGCCGGGCGAGCGGCGCCCCGGACCGGGGCCGCTCGTACGGCGGCAGGCCCTCGCCCCGTACGTGCTCCAGGATCACCGCGCGGATGCTCGACATGGCGGGAGCGTAGCCCCCGCCGCGTGCCGCCGTCAGCGGCGGCCGCTTCCCGCCGGCGGCCGTCAGCGCCCGTCGAAGAGGTGCGGCAGCGTGGTGGGGGAGAGCCGCAGGCCGTCGAAGTCGGCCCGGCAGCCCTCTCCCACGGGCGACTGCGCGATCACGCCGACCCGCACGGCCCCGGCGGGCGCGTCCAGCGCGAACTGCCGGACCAGGCTCCAGGACCGGCCGTCCAGGGAGGAGTGGAAGGCGAACCGCGCGCCCGTGCGGCTGATCCGCAGCCACAGCGCCTCCTCGGCGACCGGTCCGGCGATCGCGTCGTCGGAACGCCCGCGCGTCACCACCGAGTAGACGCCCGGCGCCCCGTCGGGGGCCCGCTCGAACGTCAGCTTCGCCCAGTGCCCGTCCCCCGCGTGCACGAGCAGCCCGCCCGCGTCCCAGGCGTCCGCGAACCCCACCCGCAGCCGCGCCGCGAACTGCCAGTCGCCGCCCGGCGGCACGGCCAGCGCCACCGCCGCGTCCCGCCGCTCCCCGCCGTCCAGCGGATCGGTGAACAGGTCGGTCCGGGCGCCGGCGGTCACGGTCAGCACGTCGTCCGCGAACCCCCAGGAGGCGGGCGCGGTCACCCACTCCAGACCGAGGGGCAGGGGCAGCGAAGGGGAACTGTCGAGAGGCATGCGCCCATGATCGGCTCCGGACCCCGTGAACGCCCCGCTCCCGGCCGAGAATCCAACAACGGGCCCGGAAGTCCAAGGGAATCCGGGCCCGCGCCCGGACACGGCGAGGCGGGTCGGCGGGCCCGCGCGGAGCGGAGCCCGTACAAGATCCCGGAGACGGAGACGGAGACGGAGACGGAGACGGAGACGGAGGACGGGGAGGACGGGAAGACCCCCGTCCTTCCCGTCCTCCCCGCCCCGGCGGTCCGTCAGCTCCCGGCCAGCACGCCCCGCAGTTTCAGGACGCCCGCCTTCCACTCCTCGCCGTCCGACTCCTCCCACAGTTCGAGCAGTTCGGACGGCTCGGTCAGGACCCGGTCGAGGGCGGCGACCGCCGCCGGGCGCAGCTCCTCCGGGAGCACCCCCAGCGGCTCCTTCGGCCCGTACGCCGTGACCGGCTCGCCGCCGGGGCACCGGGCGGCCACCAGGGCCGCCGACGCGATCGCCTCCACCGCCAGGTCCGCGTCCAGCTCCTCCTCCCCGACCTCGGTCACCAGGCGGAAGGCCGTGCGCAGGACCTCCGCCTTCTCGCCCTCCGGTGCCTCGTCCACCCGGTAGGAGAAGTCCGCGGCGGTGTCGTTGTCGAACGGTCCGACGTCCCAGGTCCCCATGGCGTGCGTGCCCTTCCTCGTGCGGTCCTGCGTGCTGTCCTGCCTGTCTCCGTCATCGTGGCAGCCGCCACTGACAACGCCCGGCGGACCGGCCCCGGTTCAGCGGGACCGGCCGGCCTCCCAGGCGCGGTGGGCGGTGCCGACGCGGTCCCACAGGGCGGCCCGTGCGGCGGCGTCGACGTCGCCCAGGTCCAGCCGGAACAGGCCGGTCAGGACCTCGTACCACTCCTCGGGGGCGTCGAGGGTCCGGTCGGCCGTGCCCCCGGCGTCGATCCGCCGCAGCACGCGGCCGCGCAGGACGTCGACGCCCTTGGCGTCACGGCGCTGGGCGGTGAGGACCCGGACGAAGTCGGACTCGGGGGAGGTGGACAGCCGGACGTGCTCCCCGGCGAACGAGGACAGCTCCACCGGCTCCGGCGCGAAGTCCATCGCCGTGAACGAGCCGCGCGGGTCGTGGAGCAGCCGCCAGCCGCCGGGCTCCGCGTCGGACGGGGCCAGTCCGTAGGTGAAGGGCCCCTGCGCGTAGCTGCCCTCGCGCAGCGGCAGCGGCTCGTACAGCCCGTCCCCGAGGCCGGTGTCGACGAGCCACCGCTCGCCGTCGATCCGCACGGTGAGCGCGAGGTGGTTGCCCGTCGCGCCCGCCGGGCTCCCTGGGTTCCCCTGCACGCCCGCCCGGTGCAGGGTCACGTCGAAGCCGAGGGCCGTCAGGAGCGCGGCGAAGGCGCCGTTGAGGTGGAAGCAGTAGCCGCCCCGGCCCCGCGCGATCCTGGCCGCCGACTCCTCCGCCCCGATGCCCGTGGGCCGCCCCAGGTGGATGTCCAGGTTCTCGTAGGCCACCCGTTCCACCTGCGCCCGGTGCAGCGCCCGCAGCGCCCCGATGTTCGGCTCGGCGGGCCGGAGCAGTCCCAGTGCGGTCAGGTGTCCGTCGACGTCGATCACGTGTCCCCCGTGCTTCCCGATGGTGCTTCTCATGTTTCCGGAAGGAGAAAAGCTACGCTGAGGGCATCGGTCGCGTACAGGGCCGGCCGCGCGCAGGAAGAGGAGAACCCGATGCCGGGAGGCAGGCTCACCCAGCAGGAACGTCAGCAGATCGCGCTGGGACTGGCGGACGGCCTCGCCTACGCGGAGATCGGCCGGCGTCTCGACCGCCCCACCTCCACCATCACGCGCGAGGTCATGCGCAACGGCGGCCCGGCCGCCTACCGCCCCGACCTGGCCCAGCGGGCCACCGGCACCCGCGCCCGGCGGCGCAGGCCCGCGGCCGACGCCCGGGCGGCCGTGCGGGGCGACGGGCGGGACGCCGAGGCCGTGCGGGACTACGAGGAGGCATTCGCCGCCGTCTTCATGCAGAGCGGTCTGCCCCGCATGACGGCCCGGGTCCTCGCCGCCCTCTACGCCACCGACGCGGGCAGCCTCACCGCGGGCGAACTCGCCGAACGGCTCCAGGTCAGCCCGGGGTCCATCTCCAAGTCCGTCGCCTTCCTGGAGGGACAGAGCCTCATCCGCCGCGAGCGCGACGACCGGCGCCGCGAGCGGTACATCGTCGACGACGAGCTCTGGTACCAGTCGATGATCGCCGCCGCGAAGGCCAACGAGCAGATGGTCGTGATCGCCCGCCAGGGCGTCGCCGTCCTCGGCCCCGGCACCCCGGCCGCCGCCCGCCTGGAGAACGTGGCCCGCTTCATGGACTTCGTCAGCGAGGGGATAGTGCGCGCCGCCGAACAGGCCCGGGAGATCCTCCTGTCGGTCCCGGCGAAGCCGGAGGGCGTGCCCGGGGGCGGCCCCGAGGGCGACTGACCCGCCCGCCGCCGGGATCCGCTCCGTATCTGACCTTCCGTCAGAATGGAACGTGTTCTACTCTGCGCGCCATGGGCATCGCCATCACGCACGAACAGCGGGACCTCGCCCGATCCGTCCGCGCCTGGCTCACCCGCGCCGCACCCGCCGAGGAGATCCGCCGCTGGCTCGACGCCGACCCGCCCCCGGCCGGACGGCCCGGGTACTGGGACGCCGCCGCCGCGCAGGGCCTCCTCGGGATCCAGGTCCCCGAGGAGCACGGCGGCGGGGGCGGCGGCCTCGACGACCTCGCCGTCGTCGTCGAGGAGGCCGCCCGCGCCCTCCTCCCCGGCCCCTACCTGCCGTCCGTCCTCGCCACCGAACTCCTGCTCCGCGCGGGGGAGTCCGGTCCCCTCCTCGCCGACCTCGCCGAGGGCCGCCGCACCGGCGCCGTCGCCCTCGGAGGACCCGGCACCCTCACCGCCGTCCGCACCGACGGCGGCCACCTCCTCGACGGCACCGCGCCGCCCGTCCTCGGCGCCGCCCAGGCCGACCTGCTCCTCCTCCAGGCCGCCACCGCCGACGGCACCGCCTGGTTCGCCGTCGACGCGCACGCCCCCGGCGCCCCCGGCCCCACGGTCCGCGCGCACGCCTCCGCCGACCCCACCCGGCCCACCGCCGAGGTCACCGCCGCCGCCCTCCACGTGCCCGCCGACCGGCTCCTCGCCCTCGACACCGGCCTCGCGCACGACCTCGCCGCCGTCCTCTTCGCCGCCGACGCCTGCGGCACCGCCGCCCGCGCCGTCGAGACCGCCGCCGAACACGCCCGCACCCGCGAGCAGTTCGGCCGCCCCATCGGACAGTTCCAGGGCGTCAAACACCTCTGCGCCGACATGCTCGTCCGCCTCGAACAGGCCCGCGCCCTCACCTGGGACGCCGCCCGCTCCGCCCACGACCCCGCCCGGCCCCTCGTCGCCGCCCTCGCCGCCGCCACCGCCCTCGACGCCGCGTACGGCTGCGCCAAGGACTGCATCCAGGTCCTCGGCGGCATCGGCTTCACCTGGGAGCACGACGCCCACCTCCTGCTGCGCCGCGCCCTCGTCGCCCGCCAGCTCCTCGGCACCGGCGACCGCTTCCGCCTCGACGCGCTCCGGCACGCCGCCACCGGCCTGCGCCGGACCCTCCGCCTCGACCTGCCGCCCGCCGCCGAGCCCTACCGCGAGGCCGCCCGCGCCGCCGTCGCCCCCGCCGCCGGGCTCGACCCCGCCGCCGCCCGCCGCGTCCTCGCCCCCACCGGCCACGCCGCCCCGCACCTCCCGGAGCCGTACGGCCTCGGCGCGGGCCCGCTCCAGCAGCTCGCCGTCCAGCGCGAACTCGACGACGCCGGGATCACCGTCGCCGGACTCGGCATCGCCACCTGGGTCGTCCCCTCGCTCCTCGCCCACGGCACCCCCGCCCAGCAGGAACAGCACCTCGGCCCCACCCTCCGGGGCGAGCGGCGCTGGTGCCAGCTCTTCTCCGAGCCCGGCGCCGGCTCCGACCTCGCCTCCCTGCGCACCCGCGCCGAACGCACCGGGGACGGCGGCTGGCGGATCACCGGCCAGAAGGTGTGGACGAGCGCCGCCCAGTGGGCCGACTTCGGCATCCTCCTCGCCCGCACCGACCCGGACGCCCCCAAGCACCGGGGGCTCACGTACTTCCTCGTCGACATGAAGAACACCCCCGGCATCGAGATCCGCCCCCTGAAGGAGATCACCGGGGACTCCCTCTTCAACGAGGTCTGGTTCGACGGCGCCGTCCTTCCCGCCGACGCCGTCGTCGGCGAGGTCGACGACGGCTGGCGGGTCGCCCGCAACACCCTCGGCAACGAACGCGTCCACATGGCCGACCAGGTCGTCTTCGACACCGGCCTCGAAGCGCTCATCAAGGCGTCCGCCGAGGCCGACGGCTCCGTCCGCGCCCGCACCGGCGCCCTCCTCGCCGAGGCCCACGCACTGGCCTGCATCGGCCTGCGCACCACCCTCCTCCAGGTGTCCGGACTCGAACCCGGCGCGGGCGCCAGCGTCCGCAAGCTCGTCCAGACCCTCCACCAGCAGAGGACCGCCGAACTCGCCCTCGAACTCCTCGGCCCCGCCGGCGCCGTCCGCGAGGGCGCCGGGACCGCGGCCGTCCACGGCCTCCTCATGTCCCGCTGCCTGACCATCGCGGGCGGCACCACGCAAGTCCAGCTCAACGTCGTCGCCGAGCGCCTGCTCGGCCTCCCGCGAGACTGACCGAGAGGCCCCCATGAAGTCGTACGTCGTCGGTGTCGGCATGACGAAGTTCGAGAAGCCCGAGACCCGGGACTGGCAGTACTGGGACATGGCCCGCGAGGCCGGCACCGCCGCCCTCGCCGACGCCGGGATCCCCTACGGGAAGGTCGAACAGGCCGCCGTGGGGTACTGCTTCCAGGCGTCCACCGCCGGCCAGCGGGCCGTCTACGAGCTCGGCCTCACCGGACTGCCCGTCTACAACCTCAACAACAACTGCGCCACCGGCTCCACCGCCCTCATGACCGCCCGCCAGTTCGTCGAGGGCGGCGTCGCCGACTGCGTCCTCGCCCTCGGCTTCGAGAAGATGAGCCGCGGATCCCTGGGCGGCGGTTCCGGCGCGGGCGACTTCAAGACCTCGCCCGTCGCCCGGCACTACGGCATCATGGCCGCCGCCCACGGCTTCGAGGCGTCCCCGCCCACCGCGCAGATCTTCGGCAACGCCGCCCGCGAGCACATGGAGCGGTACGGCACCACCGAGGCGCAGCTCGCCGCCGTCGCCGCCAAGAACCACCTCCACTCCTCCCGCAACCCGAACGCCCAGTTCCAGGACGTCCACACCGTCGACGAGATCCTCGCCTCGAAGACCGTCCACCGGCCCCTCACCAAGCTCCAGTGCTCGCCCACCTCGGACGGGGCCGCCGCCGCCCTCGTCGTCTCCGGGCGCTTCGTCGCCGAACACGGCCTGGAGGACCGGGCCGTGGAGATCGCCGCCCAGGCCATGACCACCGACACCGGCGAGTCCTTCGCCTCCGGCTCCTGCATCGACGCCGTCGGCCGCCCCATGTCCCGGGAGGCCGCCCGGCAGGTCTACGAGACGTCCGGCCTCGGCATCGAGGACGTCGACGTCATCGAGCTCCACGACTGCTTCTCCGTCAACGAACTCCTCACCTACGAGGCCCTCGGCATGTGCGAGGAGGGCGCCTCCGGCAAGCTCGTCGAGTCCGGCGCCACCGGCCACGGCGGCCGGTGGGTGGTCAACCCCTCCGGCGGCCTCATCTCCAAGGGCCACCCCCTCGGCGCCACCGGTCTCGCCCAGACCGCCGAACTCGTCTGGCAGCTCCGCGGCGAGGCCGCCGCCCGGCAGGTCCCCGGCGCCCGCGTCGGCCTCGCCCACAACATCGGCCTCGGCGGCGCGGCGGTGGTCACCCTCCTGCGCAGGTCGTAGGTCTTTCTCTCCATGTACGGGGCGGAGCCGGTCTGCGACCATGACATCCATGCCGCAGACCGACTCCGACCCCACCTCCGACCCCGCCGCCGGAACCCCCTCCGGCCCCACCGCCGGCCCCGGAACCGCCGCCCGCCCCTCCACACGCCCGCCCCGCCCCTGGCTGGTCGTCCTCGTCGCCTGCGCCGGGCAGTTCCTCGTCGTCCTCGACGTGTCCGTCATGAACGTCGCCCTGCCCTCGATGAAGGCCGACCTCGACCTCGGCTCCCTCGGCCTCCAGTGGGTTCTCAACGCCTACGCGATCGCCTTCGCCGGCTTCATGCTGCTCGGCGGGCGCGCGGCCGACCTCTACGGGCGCAAGACCATGTTCCTCGCCGGCCTCGGGCTCTTCACCGCGGCCTCCGTCGTCGGCGGCATCGCCCCCGAGGGCGGCTGGCTCATCGGCGCCCGGGCCGCCCAGGGCCTCGGCGCGGCGGCCCTCTCCCCGGCCACCCTCACCCTCGTCACCGCCGCCGTCCCCGCCGGCGCCGCCCGCACCCGGGCCATCGGCACCTGGACGGCCGTCGGCGCGGCCGGCGGCGCCGCGGGCGGCTTCGTCGGCGGCCTCCTCGTCGACCTCCTGAACTGGCGCTGGGTCCTCCTCGTCAACGTCCCCGTCGGCATCCTGGTCCTCGCCGCCGCGGCCCTCGGCCTGCGCGAGTCCCGCACCGCCGCGGGCCGCCGCCTCGACCTGCCCGGCGCCGTCCTCGTCACCGGCGGCCTCGCCACCCTCGCGTACGGCATCGTGCAGACCGAGATGGCCGGCTGGACCGCCCCCGCCACCCTCCTGCCGCTCCTCGGCGGCCTCGCCCTGCTCGCCCTCTTCGTCGCCGTCGAGGCCCGCACCGCCGCCCCCCTCGTGCCGCTCGGGATCTTCCGCAACCGCGCCGTCTCCGCCGCCAACGTCGGCATCATGCTGTGCGGCTCCAGCTCCTTCGGCATGTGGTTCTTCATGACGGTCTACGCCCAGAACGTCCTCGGCTACACCCCGCTCCAGGCCGGCCTCGCCCTCGTCCCCAGCTCGCTCGCCGTCCTCGTCGGCTCCAAGACCGCGCCCCGCCTGATGGCCCTCACCGGCGCCCGCGCCCTCGCCCTCACCGGCATCCTCGTCGCCGCCGCGGGCTTCGCCTGGCAGTCCACCCTGACCGCCGACGGCACCTTCCTCACCACCATCCTCGGCCCCGGCATCCTCATGATGGGCGGCATCGGCCTCGCCACCACCCCGCTCGCCACCCTCGCCACCTCCGGCGCCGCCCCCGGCGACGCGGGCCTCGTCTCCGGCCTCGTCAACACCTCCCGCACCATGGGCGGCGCCCTCGGCCTCGCCACCCTGACGACCGTCGCCGCCTCCACCACCCCCACGCCCCTCTCCCTCGGCACCCCGGCCGCCGCCTCCCTGGTCCCCGGCTACGCCATGGCCTTCCGCGTCTCCACCGGCGTCCTCCTCGCCGCGGCCGTCCTCATGGCGCTCTGGCTGCCCCGGGCCGTACACCGAACGGTGCAGAAGGGCTGACCCCCGCCACCGTCCGGTGTACGCCGAAGCGCCCGCGCCGGGAGGACGCGGCCGTCCCCTCCCCCTCCGTACCGTCCTGACCACCGGAAACGACGTGCAGGAAACAGGAGAGGGAGAGGACGGCATGACGACGACCACGCAGGACGGCATGACGACGGCGACGGCCACGGAGGTACGCGCTCCGCTCGCCCGGATCGCCCCGCTCGCACCGCTCGCCCTGATCGGCGCCGGAGTCCTCGCCATGACGGCGGTGGAACTCCTGAACCCCCGCTACGACCTGGTGAGCGAGACCCTCAGCCGCTACGTCCACGGCACCGCCGGCCTGCTGCTCCCCGCCTCCCTGCTGGCCGTCGCCGCCGCCTCCGCCCTCCTCACCGCACGCCTGTGGGGGACGGGCGGCCGCGCGGCCCGCACCGCCCTGGTGGTGTGGACCGCCGGAATCCTGGTCGCGGGCGTCTTCCCCGCCGACCCGCCCGGCCACCACCACCGCCCCTCCCCCTCCGAACTCGTCCACGGCAACGCCGCCTTCCTCGCCTTCGCCGCCCTCCCCACGGCCGCCGTCCTGCTCCGCCGCGCCCTGGCCGCCCGCCGGCCCCGGCTGCGCCCCGCCCTCACCGCCCTCGCCGCGGCCTCGGTCCTGACCACCGCCGCCCTCGCCGTCTTCCTCGTCGACGTGATGGACGGCGGCCCGTCCCTGGGCTTCGCCGGCGCCCCGACCCCGGTCGGCCTCGTCGAGCGCCTGGTGCTCGCCGCCGACCTCGGCTGGCTCGTCCTCGCCCTCGCCGCGGGCTCTGGCCGGGGGCGGACCCGCCGTGCATGATCACTCCATGGACCGACCGGCGTGGAAACCCACCTCCACCGACGGGCTGCTCGCGGCCGTCACCGCCGTCGCCGTCCTCGCGGGCACCGCCCGCCTCGGCGGCCGGCTCGACCTGGCGGGCGCCCTGCCGCTCGCCCTCTGGCTGGGCCTGCTGCTCCTGGGCCGCCGCCGGTGGCCGCTCACCGTCCTGCTGCTGTCCGTGCAGGCCGTCATCGTCTTCCGCACCTCCGGCCTCACCGACACCGGCTGGGTGTGGCCGGTGTCCGTCGCGTACGCCGCGCTGGCCGCCGACGACCGGCCCGGCCGCCCCGGCCTGCCCTGGGCGGTGGGCGTCGGCCTGACCGAACTCGCCTTCGCCGCCGCCTGGGAGGTGCCCACCTCCGGCACCGGCCCCCGCGAGGCCCTCGCCTCACTGGGCGCCGAGGCCCTGTGGCTGGCGCTGCTCCTCGCCGCCGCCACCGCCCACCGCGACCGCCTCCGCTGGCGCGCCGAACGCGAAGCCCGCCTGTTCAAGGAGGCCCGCGCCCGGGACCTGGAGGCCGGCCGCCGCATCGCCGAGGCCCGCCTCGACATCGCCCGCGAACTCCACGACGTCGTCGGCCACACCCTCACCGTCGTCGGCCTCCAGCTCCGCGTCGCCGCCGAGTCCCTGGACGACTCCCCGGCGGAGGCCCGCGCCGCCCTCGCCACCGCCCAGGAGGTCCGCACCGCCGCCGTCCGCGACCTCCGCGCCCTCGTCCACGTCCTGCGCGCCCCGGGCGAGGACCCGAAGGAACCCGCCGCCGGGGTCCCCGAACTCGCCGCCCTCGTCGACCGGACGCGCACGGCCGGCCTGGACGTCCGCCTGGAGACGACCGGCGACCCCGCCGCCGTCCCCGCCCCCGTCTCCCTCGCCGTCCACCGCGTCGTCCAGGAGGCCCTCACCAACACCGTCCGCCACGCGGGCGCCTCCCGTGCCGACGTCGCCGTCCGGATCGGGGACGGCCGCGTCGAGGTGACCGTCGCCGACGACGGTCCGGTCCCGCCCGGCCCGCCCGCCGCCCCCGGGCACGGCATCCGCGGCATGACCGAACGCGTCCACGCCCTCGGCGGCGAACTCACCGCAGGGCGGCCCGGCGACGGCGACGGCTGGCTCGTCCGGGCCGTCGTCCCTGTGCCAGGCTTCGGGCCATGACGACCGAGACGATCAAGGTGCTCCTCGCCGACGACCAGGCCCTCGTCCGGGCCGGCTTCCGCAGCCTCCTCGCGCGTGCCAAGGACATCGAGGTCGTCGGCGAGGCCGGCACCGGCGACGAGGCCGTCCGCACCGCCCGCGCCGTCCGCCCCGACGTCGTCCTCATGGACATCCGCATGCCCGGCACGGACGGCCTCACCGCCACCCGGACCCTCACCGGCGACCCCGACCTGACGGAGTGCCGGGTCATCGTCCTCACCACCTTCGAGACGGACGAGTACGTCTTCGCCGCCCTCCGCGCGGGCGCCAGCGGCTTCCTCACCAAGGAGATCGAGCCCGACGACCTCCGGCAGGCGGTCCGCGCCGTCGCCGCCGGGGACGCCCTGCTCTCCCCGAGCGCGACCCGCCGGGTGGTCGCGCAGTTCGCCCACCGCCCGGCCGCCCCCGCCGTCACCCCCGAGCGGCTGTCCGTCCTCACCGCCCGCGAACGCGAGCTCACCCGCCTCGTCGCCACCGGCCTCTCCAACGACGAGATCGCCGCCCGGCTCGTCATCAGCCCCCTCACCGCCAAGACCCACATCACCCGGGCCCTCGCCAAACTGGGCGTCCGCGACCGCGCCCAACTGGTCATCCTCGCCTACGAGACGGGCCTCGTCGTCCCGGGAGCACAGGCCGACGAGTGCACGGAGGCCCCGGAGCGCCCGGCCTAGAGCCAGCCCTGCTGCCGCGCGGCCCGCGCCGCCTCCATGCGGTTGCGGGTGCCGGTCTTGCCGATCGCGGACGACAGGTAGTTGCGCACGGTCGACTCCGACAGGCGCAGCCGCCCCGCGATGTCCGCGATCGTCGCCCCGTCGACCGCCGCCGACAGGGCCTCCCGCTCCCGGGCCGTCAGCGGGTTCGGACCCGCGCCGAGCGCCGCCGCGGCGAGCGCCGGATCGATGACCGTCTCGCCCCGCAGCACCTTCCGCACCGCCTCCGCCAGCTCCTCCACCGGCCCGTCCTTCACCAGGAACCCGGCCGCGCCCGCCTCCATCGCCCGCCGCAGGTACCCGGGCCGGCCGAAGGTCGTCAGGATCAGCACCCGGCAGTCCGGCACCTCGTCCCGCAGCTCCGCCGCCGCGTCGAGCCCCGACCGCCCCGGCAGCTCGATGTCGAGCAGCGCCACGTCGGGCCGCGCCACCAGCGCCCGCTCCACGATCTCGTCGCCCCGCCCCACCTGGGCGACCACCTCGATGTCCGGTTCGAGCCCGAGCAGCAGCGCGAGCGCCCCGCGCATCATCCCCTGGTCCTCGGCGAGGAGCACCCGTACGGACTTGGCGGGCCGGTGGTCGCGCGGCATCTTGTTCACGGTCGAAGCCTAGTACTGCAACGGTGTTTGCTGTGACTGGTGGCCAGGTTATGGGGGTGTGTGGCCGCGTTGTTTGTAGTGGCTGATGCGGGCTTGGTGTTGTCGTCGGCGGCGCCAGGTCGACCAGTGCAGGACGTGGTCGACCGAGACCGGTCGGCGGTGGGTGAGGCGGTGGATCAGGCGTCTGAGCTCGGGAAGGCTGAGGGGGACGAGGCCGGAGGATCCGTTTCTGCTTTCCCGGCGTCGAGTTCGCGGGCCCGCAGCACGGTCAGGCAGGCATGGGCGGCCATGGCCAGAGTCATGTGTCGGTGCCAGCCGGGGTAGCGGCGGACCTGGTAGTCGTCCAGGCCGCACTCCTGCTTCGCGCTCTGGAAGCACTCCTCGACCGCCCACCGGCTGCCGGCGACATGGATCAGCTGGTCAAGTGTGGTGCCGGCGGGGCAGTAGGCGATGTAGTAGGAGATCTCCTCGGGCCGGCGGACACTGCGGCGGGCGATCACCCAGTGCCGCCGGTCCTCCCGGTGCCAGGGCCGCACCTCGACCCTGGCCCAGTCGAAGACCCGCGGTCCGTGGGCCCCGTTGCCGCAGGAACGGCGTTTCCACTTCTGTCTGGGCAGGTCGTGGAACAGGTCGTGAACCGGATGGTCCAGGGCCCAGCGGGTCACGACGGTGTCGTGACGGGTGGTGGCCATGACATGGAAGACATCCGCCCGCTCCAGCTCGGACCGCCAGCTTTTCGAGTAGCCGTAGCCGGCGTCCGCGGTCACCCACCCGAACGGAATCTTCTCCTCGATCGCCCGGCGGACCATCGCCCTCGCCATCGCGACCTTGGTCTCGAAGACAACCGTGTCGCCGATACCGGCCCGCCGGCACCGTTCACGGTCGTCGGTCCAGGACGCCGGCAGGTAAAGGCGCCGGTCGATCAGGGTGCGGCCGCGGCCGGTGGCATAGGCGAGGAAGACCCCGACCTGGCAGTTCTCCGTCCGGCCGGCCGTGCCGGAGTACTGCCGCTGAACCCCGGCCGACCGGACCCCTTTCTTCAGGAAGCCGGTGTCGTCCACGATCAGCACCGCACCTGGGTCTCCGAGGTACTCGACGACGTACTCGCGCACGTCGTCCAGCACCTCGTCCGCGTCCCATTCGATCCGGTTCAGGAGCCGGTGGAGCCGGTCCGGGCCCGCATGCCCGGCCTCCTCGGCAAGCGTCCAGCCGTTCTTCCGCTCCAGCGGAGCGATCAGTCCCCGCATATACGCAAGCGCCGACTCACGCGGCTCCGACCTGGCAAACCGGTGCACGAACCGCTCATGCAGAGACCTCAGTTCACCCGCCCACGACCGGGCATCAGCAAGTTCCCCACCCATGAACACACCAACGAACGACCTGGCCACCAGTCACGGCAAACACCGTTGCAGTACTAGGCCGTTTCCTTCCGGTCAGGAGGGGTGCGCGGCCGTGTCCGGATCCCCGGGCGCCGGGAGTTCCGCCGTCACCGGGAGTTCCGCCGTGAGGCGGAAGCCGCCGTTCGGGGCGGGGCCGGCGGTGAGGGTGCCGCCGGCGGCGGAGAGGCGCTCGCGCAGACCGCGCAGGCCGCTGCCCGGCGCGCCCGCGCCTGTGCCTGTGCCTGTGCCAGTTCCAGTGCCCGTGCCAGTGCCCGCGCCCGTGCCCGTGTTCGTGTCCGGGGCGGGGCGGCGGCCGTCGTCGGTGACGGTGAGGCGGACCCGCTCCGGGCCGCTCGCGACCGCGATCTCGCAGCGGGTGGCGTCCGCGTGCCGGACCACGTTCGTCGCCGCCTCCCGCACCACCCAGCCCAGCAGGGCCTCGGCGGCCGGTTCCAGCGGCGGGCCCGAGCGCCGTACCACCGGCTCCACGTCCGCCGAGGAGAGCGCGTCGCGCGCCCGGTCCAGCTCCGTGCCCAGGCTGCCCTCCCGGTAGCCCGTGACGGCCTCCCGGATCTCGGTGAGCGCCTGCCGGCCCACCGACTCGATGTCCGCGACCTGCCCGAGCGCCGCGTCCAGGTCGCGGGGGGCCAGCCGCCGGGCCGCCTCCGACTTCACCACGATCACGGACAGGGTGTGACCGAGCAGGTCGTGCAGGTCGCGGGAGAAGCGCAGCCGCTCCTTCTCCACCGCCGACCGGGCCAGCTCCTCGCGGGTGGCCCGCAGCTCGCCGACCGTCTCGTTCAGCGCGAGGATCGCCGCCGTCACCATGGTCGAGATGAAGGTCCCGTACACGATCCCGACGGAGTCCCAGCCGTCCCGCCAGAAGGTGACGACGCCGACCGCCGCGACCAGGGGGAAGGTGAGGAGCCGCAGTTCCCGGCCGCCCCGCGCCACCGCGCCGAGCGCCAGGCCGAGCAGCGGGAAGAGCAGCAGCCACTCGCGGCCGTAGCCGGCCGCGAGGGCGAAGGTGACGGCGGCGAGGGCGCCCAGCAGGACCCACGTGGTGGCGGTCTCGCGCCGGACCCGGTCGAAGGCGCGGAAGACGATCGCGATGTACAGCGTGTTGAAGGCCAGCAGACCGGCCAGGCCCAGCCAGGGGTTGGCGGCCTCGCCGCTGATGAGGTGGGACAGCGAGCCCATCCCCATCAGCAGCCACGGCAGGAGGCTTAGCCCGCTCGGACCCCGGTCCTGGCGGGCCTCGCACCGCTCCCGCCGCCGCTTCCGCCACCCGTTCCGCATGCCGCGCCACCCGTTCCGCATCCCGCGCCCCCCGTCAGACCGTCCGTGCGGAACGACGGTACGAGACCGCCGCGTAGCCGCCGAAGAGCACCGCCCAGCCGGCGATCACCGCGAGGCCCGCGGCTCCCGGCGCGCGCCCCCCGGCCAGGGCCGCCCCCAGTTCCGCGAAGCGGTTCGTGGGCGTCCAGGCGGACAGCCCGGCCAGCCAGCCGGGGAAGAGGGAGACGGGGAACCACAGGCCGCCGACGACCGCCAGGCCGAGGTTGCAGGCCACGTTCACCACGCCGGCGGTCTGCGCCGAGAGGCGGTAGCCGTTGCCGAGGCCGAGCAGGGTGAAGGGCAGCGAGCCGAGCCACAGCGCGACGGCCACCGCCGCCCAGTGCGCGGGGGACATCCGCACGCCGTTGAGGAGGCCGCCCGCCAGCAGGATGGCGGCGATCGCCGGCAGCACCACGACCGTGCCGGTCAGGGCCCGCCCGGTGACGACCCGGCGCGGGGTCATCGGCGTGATCCGCAGCTGCCGCAGCCAGCCGGTGGACTTGTCCTCGGCGACGCCGGTGCCCAGCGAGAGGGCCGCGCCCATCGCCCCGTACGCGGCCATGCCCACCATCGCGACCGTCCTGTAGGCGGGGTCGTTCTGTCCGCCGAGGTTGGTGAAGAGCAGGTACATCATGACCGGGACGCCGATGGTGGAGATGACGAAGCCGGGGTCCCGCAGGGCGCGGCGGGTCTCCAGGCCGACGTAGGCGGCGGTGGTCGAGAGGACCGAGGGGGCCGGCGGGGTCGCGGGGGAGGAGGTGGGGGTGCTCATCGGCTCGGCTCCGGTTCCGGGGTGGCGCCCGCGCGGGCGCGGGTGAGGGCGAGGAAGGCGTCGTTGAGGGTGAGCGGGGCCACTTCGAGGCCCCGGATCGCGTCCCGCGCGGCCAGCGCCCGCACGGTCGCGTCGGAGTCGTCGGTGCGGAGCCGGGCGCGGTCGCCCCGGATCTCCACCTCGGTCACCCCGGGCAGGCCGGAGAGGTACGCGGACGGGGCGCCGCCCAGGTCGAGGGAGACGAGCGCCCCGCCGGCCGCCCGCTTCAGGTCCTCGGGCGTGCCGTCGGCGACGACCCGTCCGGCGTCGAGGACGACGATCCGGTCGGCGAAGGAGTCGGCCTCCTCCAGGTAGTGGGTGGAGAACAGGACGGTGTTGCCCCGCCGGGCGTAGCCGTGCATGGCCTCCCAGAACTCGCCGCGGGCCTCCACGTCGAGCGCGGAGGTCGGCTCGTCGAGGACGATCAGCTCCGGGTTGCCGGCCAGCGCGACGGCGAACCGGACCCGCTGGGCCTGGCCGCCGGAGAGGCGGTCCACCCGCCGGTCGGCGAGGGCGGTGAGCCCGGCGAGGGCGAGGGCGTCCGCGACGGGCATCGGCCGGGGGTAGGTCCGGGCGACGAAGCCGACGAGCTCGCGGACGGTGACGCGGGAGACCGCGCGGCCCTCCTGGAGCATCGCCCCGACCCGGCCCGCGAGGACGGCCTGCTCGGGGGTGGTGCCGAGGAGCGAGATCCGGCCGCCGTCGGGGACGTCGAGGCCGAGCAGCATGCCGATGGCGGTGGACTTCCCGGCGCCGTTGCGCCCCAGCAGGGCGAGGGTCTCGCCGCGCCGGACGGTGAGGTCCACGCCGTCGGCGGCCCGGACGGAGCCGTAGGTCTTGGTGACCGCCTCGAAGACGGCCGCGGGTTCCTTCGTCATGCTCCGAAGGTACGGAGCGGGGGGCCGGGCCCGGCAGGTCCCGGCGTACGGACCTGGCGGTGACAAATGTCCCGGGCGGCTCCCTCCGCACGTGCCTGACGTGCCGTCAAGTGCGGTATGCGTGGGGGTTCTCCAGCTAACTGACGTACCGTCAGGCAAGTGGCGTACGAGGGTTCCCAACGCCCCGCCCCTCCGCTATACATGGGGGACACCGAACTGGAACGCGTTCTACATCGGCGCGTACGGGACGGTTCCCGCACGGCCTCGGCGTGACCGACGGTGCGGACGGTCGCGCCGAGGTCTTCCCCTCCAAGGACCTCCAAGGAGCAGCAAGCCGATGCCCATCGACGCCGCCAAGGCCCTCGCCGCGGAACCCCGCAGCGCCGAGATCGCCTGGGACCACAAGGACGTCCAGCTCTACCACCTCGGCCTCGGCGCCGGCAGCCCCGCCACCGACCCGGCGGAACTGCGCTACACCCTGGAGTCCCGGCTCCACGTCCTGCCCAGCTTCGCCACCGTCGCGGGCGCCGGCATGGGGGTCGTCGGCGGGCTCTCCGCCCCCGGCATCGACATCGACCTCGCCGCCGTCCTCCACGGCGGCCAGTCGATCACCCTCCACCGCCCGCTGCCCACCGGCGGCCGGGCCGTCTCCACCTCCCGCGTCGCCGCCGTCCACGACAAGGGCAAGGCCGCCATCCTCGTGCTCCGCTCCGAGGCCGCCGACGACGAGGGCCCGCTGTGGACCTCCGACGCCCAGATCTTCGTCCGCGGCGAGGGCGGCTGGGGCGGCGACCGCGGCCCCTCCGAGCGCCTCGAACTCCCCGACCGCGAGCCCGACAGGACCGTCGAGCGCCCGGTCCGCGAGGAACAGGCCCTGCTCTACCGCCTCTCCGGCGACTGGAACCCGCTCCACGCCGACCCCGAGTTCGCCGCCCTCGCGGGCTTCGACCGCCCGATCCTGCACGGCCTGTGCACCTACGGCATGACGCTCAAGGCGGTGGTCGACACGCTGCTCGGCGGCGACGTCACCCGGGTCCGCGCCTACCGCACCCGCTTCGCCGGGGTCGTCTTCCCCGGCGAGACCCTGCGCGTCCGGATGTGGGCCGGGGACGGCCGCGTCCAGGTCACGGTGACGGCCGTCGAGCGCGACGACGCCCCGGTCCTCGCCGACACCCTCGTCACCCACTCGTAGATCCGTCCCGGAGGGAGCCGCACCATGCGCGCAGCCGTACTGCACGAGATCGGCCAGGACAAACTGGAGGTCCTCGACGACGTCGAGGCGGTGGGCTTCGGCCCGGGCAGGGTGCGGATCCGGGTGCGGGCCACCGGCCTGTGCCACTCCGACGTCTCCGCCATGAGCGGCGTCCTGCCGCAGCCCGCCCCCTTCATCCCCGGCCACGAGGGCGCCGGCGAGATCCTCGACGTCGGCGACGGCGTCACCGGACTGACCCCGGGCCAGCGGGTCCTGCTCTGCTGGCTCCCCGCCTGCGGTTCCTGCCCCGCCTGTAGGCGCGGCCAGACCCAGCTCTGCCTCGCCGGCTTCATGAACGCCGGCACCCCCAACTTCAAGCGCCCCGGCGGGGACGTCTTCGGCTTCGCCGGCACCGGCACCTTCACCGAGGAGGTCGTCGTCGACGCCGGCTGCGCCGTCCCCATCCCGGACGACGTGCCCTTCGACATCGCCGCCCTCATCGGCTGCGGCGTCACCACCGGCCTCGGCGCCGCCATCAACACCGCCAAGGTGGAGGCCGGTTCCTCGGTCGCCGTCATCGGCTGCGGCGGCGTCGGCATCTCCGCGATCCAGGGCGCCAAGCTCCGGGGCGCGGCCCAGATCGTCGCCGTCGACCCCGTCGCGTCCCGCCGCGAGGCCGCCCTCCGCTTCGGCGCCACCGAGGCCGTCGCCCCCGAGGGACTGGCCGACGCCAAGCAGCGGATCACCGCCGGCGAGGGCTTCGACTACGTCTTCGAGGTCGTCGGCAGGTCCGCCACCGCACGCACCGCGTACGAGACGACCCGGCGCGGCGGCACCCTCTGCGTCGTCGGCGCCGGCGCCATGGACGACAACCTCCAGCTCAACATGTTCGAGCTGTTCTTCGACGAGAAGCGGATCCTGCCCTCGATGTACGGCGGCGGGGACGTCCTGCGGTCGTACGAGCGGGCCATCGCCCTCTGGCGGGCCGGCCGCATCGACCTGGAGTCGCTCATCACCCACCGGGTCCCGCTGGCGAACGTCAACGAGGCCCTGGAACAGATGCGGACCGGCACGGCCCTCCGCACCTGCATCGAGATCTGACGCCCCCGCACCGAGAACCGAGAGGACCCGTCATGACACTGCCTCTTGAGGGGCTGAGCGCGATCGTCACCGGCGCCGGACGCGGACTCGGCCGCGCCGAGGCGCTCGAACTGGCCCGGCTCGGCGCGTCCGTCGTCGTCAACGACTACGGGCAGCCCGGCCGGGACGGCTCCGGGGAGGCGTCGGCCGCCCCCGCCGAGGAGGTGGCCGCCGAGATCACCGCCGCCGGCGGCCGGGCCGTCGCCCACCTCGGCGACGTCTCCGACTTCGAGACCGCGCGGGCCCTGGTCGACCTGGCCGTCGCCGAGTTCGGCAAGCTCGACGTCCTGGTCAACAACGCGGGCATCCTCCGCGACCGGATGATCTTCTCCATGAGCGAGGACGAGTGGGACTCGGTCGTCCGCGTCCACCTCAAGGGCCACTTCAACACCACCCACTTCGCGGCCGTGCACTGGCGCGGCCGGGCCAAGGCGGGGGAGACCGGCGTCTACGGCCGGATCGTCAACACCTCCTCCGAGGCATTCCTCGCCGGATCCGCGGGACAGCCCAACTACGCGGCGGCCAAGGGCGGCATCGTCGGCCTGACCACCTCCACGGCGCTCGCGCTCGCCAAGTACGGCGTGACCGCCAACGCCATCTGCCCGCGCGCCCGGACCCGCATGACGGAGGACGTCTTCGCCGGCTTCGCCGAACCCTCCGGCGAGGACGAGCTCGACCCGCTGTCGCCCGAGCACGTCGCCCCGCTCGTCGGCTACCTCGCCTCCCCGGCCGCCGCCCGGGTCAACGGACAGCTGCTCGTCGTCCACGGCGGTATGGTCGCGGTCGTCGAACGGCCCCGGGTGGCCGCCAAGTTCGACACCGCCAAGGAAGCCTTCGGCTACGAGGAACTGGACGGACTGCTCTCGCCGTACTTCGCGGAGCGCCCGCCCAACGAGACCTTCGCGGCGGCCGAGGTGCTGGGCCTGAAGAAGGGCTGAACCGCACACCGGGGGGTGGAGGGGACGGCGAAGGGCCCCGGGGGAGCGGATCCCCCGGGGCCCTTCACCGCGCTTCGAGGGGGAGGGGACTAGCCCTCCTCCCCCTCCCGGCGGTGCCGGCCGTGCGCGGCGGAGGAGGGCTCCTCCGCCGACGCGGCCGGGCCGCGGTGCCGTCCGGCGCCCGCGCCCTGCGATTCCTGCGCGGTCTGCGTGCTGTCGTCCGCCATGGTGGTGCTCACCCCGTTGACTTGCCCTACACGTGCTGTGGTGCGGCGGAGATTCTAACCAGCGGGTCTACGGTCCGTCAGGGGCGCCTGCTGGAGCGGCACCGGCCGGCAGACGCGCGGCCGCTCCCCCTCCGGCGCCTCCGCGGGCGCCGCCTCCCGCTCCACCTCCACCAGGGGCTCCGGCTCCTCCGGCACCGTCAGCCCGGCCAGCGCGCACGGCAGCTCCGGCGTCGAGCACGGCAGCCGCAGCACGCCCTCCGCCGACCACGCCCCCGCCCCCGCCAGCCACCCGGGCGGCGCCGCCACCTGGTGCATCCGCCGCCCCGAGGGCCGCCACAGCCCCACCCAGCTGCCGCCCGCCGCGTCGATCCGCAGCGCCACCCCGCAGCTCTCCGGCATCAGCACCTGCCCCGGCTGCACCGCGAAGGGCGTCACCGCCGCGTCGTCCAGCCGCAGGCACTCCGGGAAGCGCACCGGGAGCAGGCTCCCCAGCACCCCCCAGCCCAGCCGCTCGTGCCCCGGCGAGGGCGCGTCCGAACGGATCAGGAGCAGCCCGCTGTCCGGATCCGCCAGCAGCAGCCGGTCATCGCTCGTCTCGGTGATCTGGAGCAGCGGGGACACCTCGCCGCCCCGCTCCAGGTCCACCGCGACCGTCTTCACCGGCCCGTCGCCCAGCCGCCGGTCCAGCGCCAGCATCCGCCCCGTACGGTCCAGCCAGACCCCGCCCGCGCAGTGCCCGGGGACCTCCGCGACCCGCTCCGGGCCGAAGGCGCCGCCCGCCACCAGCCACACCACCGTGACCTCGGGGCCCGCGTGCATCGCGTACGCGCAGCTCCTGTCGGGGGAGGGCGGCAGCAGGACGACGGGCCCCGGGCCCGGGGCCTCCACCGCCCCGAGCTGCAGCTCGCCCGTCCCGGGACCGGTCGGGTACAGCAGCGAGAAGGTGTGCCGCCGTCCGTCCACCGCGCGGCACACCAGGACCCGCCCGTCGGCCAGCGGCACCAGCCGGGCGTCCGGCTCCTCCGGCTGGTCCAGGGGGAGCGGCACGGCGTACGGCTCCGGGCCGTCGAGCGTCCAGCGCTCCGCGTACAGGGCGTCCCCGGAACCCGCGAGCCGGGCGGCGTACGCGCCGTTCGCCGTGATCGCGAAGCCCCCCGGGGGACGGACGGGCATCCCCTCGTGGTCGCCGTCCTCGGCCGCGGTCTCGATGGCACACGCTGTCATCGACTCGTCACCTCCGGCCACGAAGCTAGTTTTCGCACTTCCTGCCGAACAACACGACCCCGCGCACTTCACACATAAGGGTGGCGGTGCACCGGTTCGACGGAGCGGAGGGGGCCGGTTGTGCTCCCGGGGCCAGGGGTACGTAAGGTAAGGCGAACCTAAGCGGATCCTGTGGCTCCGCCGCGGAACCCCCGTACCCCCGTCCCACCTCGACGTCCGCCATCGAAGAGGAGCCTCCCGATGTCCCTCCGCCGCCGCGGCACCGCCGCCGCCGTCGCCCTCGCCGCCGCGCTCTCCCTCGCGGCCTGCGGAGGCGGCGAATCGAACGACGCCTCCGCGAAGGAGGACGCGGCGAAGAAGAAGGACGTCGCCACCGGCGGCAAGGACTTCGGCGACGCCGCCGCCAAGACCGCCGCCCTGGGCACCGACGCCGAGGCCGGGCAGTTCCCCCGCACCCTCACCCACGCCATGGGCAAGAGCGAGATCAAGGCCGCCCCCAAGCGGGTCGTCGTCCTCGACGTCGGCGAGCTCGACAACGTCGTCTCCCTCGGCGTCCAGCCCGTCGGCTACGCCCCCTCCGAGGGCGACGACGGCATCCCCGGCTACCTCGCCGAGGACGCCGGCAGCCCCAAGTCGGTCGGCACCATCAACAACCTCAACCTGGAGGCCATCGCCAACCTCCAGCCCGACCTCATCCTCGGCAGCCAGCTCCGCGCCGCCGACAAGTACGACGAGCTGTCGAAGATCGCGCCCACCGTCTTCTCCATCCGCCCGGGCTTCACCTGGAAGGAGAACTACCTCCTCAACGCCGCCGCCCTCGACAAGACCGCCGAGGCGAAGGCGAAGCTCGCCGCGTACGAGACCAAGGCGAAGAAGCTGGGCGAGGACGTCGGCCCGAACAAGCCGACCGTCTCGATGGTCCGCTACCTCCCGGGCAAGATCCGCCTCTACGCGAAGGCGTCGTTCATCGGCACCATCCTGGAGGACGCGGGCCTGCCCCGCCCGAAGAACCAGCAGATCGACGAGCTCGCGGCCGAGATCAGCCCCGAGAAGATCGACCAGGCCGACGGCGACTGGATCTTCACCGGCGTCTACGGCGACGCCGAGGCCACCAAGAAGGACGCCGCCCAGGGCAACCCGCTCTGGAAGAACCTCAAGGCCGTCAAGGCCGGCCAGGCCAAGGACGTCCCGGACGAGACCTGGTACCTGGGCCTCGGCGTGACCGCCGCGAACAGCGTCCTCGACGACCTGCGCGCCGACCTGGTGAAGTAGGCCGCGGGGCGCCCGGCCGGGGCGTCGCCCACGGGCCAGGACGGCGGGGCACGGAGGACAGGTAGCCTTTCCTCCGTGCCCCGTCTGTCTGAAGTCATCGCCGAGCTCGACGCCCTCTGGCCGCCCGAGCAGGCCGAGTCGTGGGACGCCGTCGGCACCGTCTGCGGCGACCCCGACGCCGAGGTCACCCGCGTCCTCTTCGCCGTCGACCCCGTCCAGGAGATCGCCGACGAGGCCGTCGCCCTCGGCGCCGACCTGATCGTCACCCACCACCCGCTCTACCTGCGCGGGACGACGACGGTCGCGGCCGGCCACTTCAAGGGCCGCGTCGTGCACACCCTGATCAAGCACGACGTCGCCCTGCACGTCGCCCACACCAACGCCGACACCGCCGACCCCGGCGTCTCCGACGCCCTCGCCGGCGCCCTCGGCCTGCGCGTCACCGGCCCGCTCGTGCCCGAGAACGGCCTCGGCCGGATCTGCGAGCTCGACCACCCCGAGACCCTCGCCGACTTCGCCGCCCGCGCCGCGAAGCGGCTGCCCGCGACCGCGCAGGGCATCCGGGTCGCCGGCGACCCCGGCATGCTCCTGCGCCGCGTCGCCGTCAGCGGCGGCTCCGGCGACAGCCTCTTCGGCGCCGTGCGCGCGGCCGGCGTGGACGCCTTCCTCACCGCCGACCTGCGCCACCACCCCGTCTCCGAGGCCACCCAGGCCGCGTCCTCCTCGGGCCCGCTCGGCCTCGTCGACGCCGCCCACTGGGCCACCGAGTGGCCCTGGTGCGAACAGGCCGCCGCACAGCTCGACACGATCTCCGACCGCCACGGCTGGGACCTCCGCGTCCACGTCTCGAAGACGGTCACCGACCCCTGGTCCTCCCACCACACCTCCCCTGGAGCCCCCAACTGAACGCCGCGCCCGCCGACCAGATCCGCCTCCTCGACGTCCAGGCCCTGGACGTCCGCCTCCAGCAGCTCGCCCACAAGCGCAAGGCGCTGCCCGAGCACGCGGAGATCGAGGCGCTGACCAAGGACCTCACCCAGCTGCGCGACCTGCTCGTCGCCGCGCAGACCGAGGAGAGCGACTGCGCCCGCGAGCAGACCAAGGCCGAGCAGGACGTCGACCAGGTCCGCCAGCGCGCCGCCCGCGACCAGCAGCGCCTCGACTCCGGCGCCGTCTCCTCCCCGAAGGACCTGGAGAACCTCCAGCGCGAGATCACCTCCCTCGCCAAGCGCCAGGGCGACCTGGAAGAGGTCGTCCTGGAGGTGATGGAGCGCCGCGAGTCCGCCCAGGAGCGCGTCGGCGAGCTCACCGGCCGCGTCGACGCCGTCCAGGGCAAGGTCGACGACGCCACCGGCCGCCGCGACGCCGCCCAGGCCGCCCTCGACGAGGAGGCCGCCGGCGTCGCCAAGGAGCGCGAGGTCGTCGCCGGCACCGTCCCGGCCGACCTCCTCAAGCTGTACGACAAGCTCCGCGAGCAGCAGGGCGGCATCGGCGCGGCCCGCCTCTACCAGCGCAAGTGCGAGGGCTGCCACATCGAGCTCAACATCACCGAGCTCAACGAGGTCCGCGCCGCCGCGAAGGACACGGTCGTGCGCTGCGAGAACTGCCGCCGGATCCTCGTCCGCACGGCGGAGTCCGGCCTGTAATGCGCGAGCTCGTGGTCGAGGCGGACGGCGGCTCCCGGGGCAACCCGGGGCCCGCCGGCTACGGCGCCGTCGTCCTCGACCCGGCCACGGGCGAGACCCTCGCGGAGGCCGCCGGGTACATCGGCGTCGCGACCAACAACGTCGCCGAGTACAAGGGCCTCATCGCGGGCCTCCGCGCCGCCCTGGACCTGGCACCCGACGCCGCGGTCCGGGTCAGGATGGACTCCAAGCTCGTCGTCGAGCAGATGTCCGGCCGCTGGAAGATCAAGCACCCGGACATGAAGCCCCTCGCGGCGGAGGCCGCCCGCGCCTTCCCCGCCGACCGGGTCTCCTACGAGTGGATCCCCCGCGAGCGCAACAAACACGCCGACCGCCTGGCCAACGAAGCCATGGACGCGGGCAAGCGCGGCGAACAGTGGTCCCCCCGCGACACCTCCGCGGCCCGCGACGCGGCGACCCTCCCACCCGAGGGTCCTCCGGGCGACGCCAAAGCGGGCGCGGCCCGAGCCCGAGCCGCTCTGACGACCGCGGCCACGCCCCCTCCGACCACCGGCGCCGCGCCCGAGGGCCCCGCCGTCCCGGCTGTGGGCAATCGTTCCGCAGGGCGGAACGGGTGGGCACAGCCCCCGGTGCCGGGCACCGGCGTCCAGGACCCGCCTGCTGCCGAGCCCGCACCGGCGCCCGCCCTCGCAGGTCCCGCGCCCGCAGGCCCCGCCCCCGACATGGCCGCCCCCGCGACCTTCGTCCTGCTCCGCCACGGCGAGACCGCGCTCACTCCCGAGAAGCGCTTCTCGGGCAGCGGGGGCTCGGACCCGGAGCTCTCCGAGGCGGGCCGCCGCCAGGCCGCCGCCGTCGCCGACGCGCTCGCCGCGAGAGGCACGGTCCAGCACGTCGTCAGCTCCCCCCTCGCCCGCTGCCGCCAGACCGCCGAGGCCGTCGCCGGCCGGCTCGGCCTGGACGTCGTGGTCGAACCGGGACTCCGCGAGACCGACTTCGGCGCCTGGGAGGGCCTCACCTTCGCGGAGGTCCGCGCGCGGTACCCGGAGGACATGGACGCCTGGCTCGCCTCCCCGAAGGCCGCCCCCACCGGCGGCGGCGAGAGCTTCGCGACCGTGGCCCGCCGGGTCGCCTCCGCCCGCGACCGGCTGGCCGCCGCGCACGCGGGCCGCACGGTCCTCCTCGTCAGCCACGTCACGCCCATCAAGACCCTGGTCCGGCTGGCCCTCGGCGCCCCGCCGGAGTCGCTGTTCAAGATGGAACTGTCGGCCGCCTCGCTCTCCGCCGTCGCCTACTACGCCGACGGCAACGCCTCCGTGCGCCTCCTCAACGACACCTCGCACCTCAGGCGCTGAGCACCCGGCTCCGCACCCGGGCAAATCGGTGGCGGCCGCGCCCCCACCCGTACCACCATCTCCGCATGAGCTGGCACTTCACCTCCGAGCCGGAGACCTTCCGCGCCGTCGCGGGCGCGTTCCTGGAGGCCGACCCGGTCCGCAACGCCCTGGTGCTGACCCTGGCGGACGGGGCCCGCCAGCTCGGCTGGTGGACCGGCCGGGACGGCGCCGTGACCGGCGTCCTCGCCGAATCCCCGCCCGGCGCCGTGTCCCTGGGCGCCCTGCCCGTCGAGGCGGCCCGGGCGCTGGCCCCGGCCCTGCCGGACGGCGCCGGCCTGCGGGAGCTGCGCGGCGAGACGGCGGCGGTGGAGGCGTACACGACGGCACACGAAAAGACGCACGGGAAGACGCACGGGAAGCCGCGGACGCCCGGCGAAACCCCCGCGCCCGCCCCCGGCCTCCTCACCCGCACCCGCCTCTTCCGCCTGGGTGAGCTCGTCCCGCCGGACCCGGCCCCGCCCGGCCGCGCCCGCCCCGCCACCGAGGCGGACCTCCCGCTCCTGCGCGACTGGACCACCGACTTCGTCCGCGACATCGGCGAGGAACCCGCCGCGGACCACACCGGCCCCCTCACCGAGCGGATCACCGAGGGCCGCCTCCACCTCTGGGAGGCGCCCGACGGCCGCCCGGTGTCGATGGCCGCCCGCTCCCGCACGACCGGGGGCCAGACCCGCGTCCACCTCGTCTACACCCCGCCCGCCGACCGCGGCCGCGGCCACGCCGCCGGCGTCACCGCCTCGATCACCCGTGCCGCCCTCGCCTCCGGGGCCCCGCAGGTCGTCCTCTTCACCGACCTCGCCAACCCCACCAGCAACGCCCTCTACCGGCGCCTCGGCTACCGTCCGGTGACCGATCACCTCGGCGTCCGCTTCACCGGCCCGGCACCCCGGCCGTAGGCGCCCGCAGCCCCGCCGCCCCACGGGCCAGCGCCTCCACCCGTCCCCAGTCGCGGGCGGCGAGGGCGTCCGGCGGCAGCATCCAGGTGCCGCCGACGCAGGCGACGTTCGGCAGGGCGAGGTAGGCGGGGGCGGAGGCGGCCGTGACGCCGCCGGTCGGGCAGAAACGGGCCTGCGGCAGCGGACCCGCCAGGGACTTCAGGTACGGCACGCCGCCCGCCGCCTCCGCGGGGAAGAACTTCAGCTCCGTGACGCCCTCCTCCAGGAGGGCCAGCACCTCGGAGGCGGTCGAGACGCCCGGCAGGAACGGCACGCCCGAGTCCCGCAGCGCCCCGAGCAGCCGCCCCGAGCACCCCGGACTCACCAGGAACCGCGCCCCGGCCCGTACCGCGTCCGCCGCACCGGCCGCCGAGACCACCGTCCCCGCCCCGACCACCGCCTCCGGCACCTCGGCCGCGACCGCCCGCACCGCGTCGAGCGCGGCGGGGGTGCGCAGGGTGATCTCGATCAGCGGCAGCCCGCCGGCCACCAGGGCGCGGGCCAGCGGCACCGCGTCGGCGGCGTCCTCGACCACCACCACGGGGACGACGGGGACGTGCGGGGCGAGCGCGAGGAGACCGGGGGTGAGGGACATGCCCTCATCCTGACCGGCGCCACCAACTACCGCAACGACCGTTGCGCATGCTGCAACAGCAGCTCAGTGGATCTCGTTTGCAGCAGCTCAGCGGATCCCGTCCACCAGCAGTTCAGTGGATCTCGTCCACCAGCACGTCCAGCGCCCCCGCCTTCGCCCCGGTCTCCACCACGTACCCGAGCCCCCGCAGCGCCTCCACCAGCTCCGCGGGCGTCCCGGGGACCGCGCCCGACTCCAGCAGGCTCCGCACGATCCGCCCCTTGGTCGCCTTGTTGAAGTGGCTGACCACCTTCCGGGTCGGCGCGTGCAGCACCCGTACCGTCGCGGTCCGCGCCGCCACCTCGCCCTTCGGCCGCCACGCCGTCGCGTACGCCGACGAGCGCAGGTCCAGCACCAGCCCGTCCCCGGCCGCCTCCGGCAGCACCGACGCCATCGCGCCCCGCCAGTGCGCCCCCAGCGCGCCGAGCCCCGGCAGCTTCACCCCCATCGAGCAGCGGTACGACGGGATCCGGTCCGTCACCCGCACCGCGCCCCACAGCCCGGAGAAGACCAGCAGCGAGGCCCCGGCCCGCTCCCGGGCGGCCGCGTCCAGCGTGGCCAGGCCCAGCGCGTCGTACAGCACCCCGGTGTAGACCTCCCCGGCCGGCCGGGCGCCGGCCGTGCGCAGCCCGACGTTCTTCGCGACCTCGCCGCGCAGTCCCTCGCTCAGCCCCAGCACCTCGCGCGCCTTCTCCTCGTCGGCGGCGCACAGCTCGACCAGCTCGTCCAGGACGGCCGCCCGCGCCTCCGCGAGCCCCGGCAGCGACAGCGACTCCGGCTTGAGCGGCGCCCCGGACCCGGAGGACGCCTTGCCTTCGGAGGGCGGCAGCAGCACGAGCACGGTGGTTCTCCTTCATACGTACGCGAACGGGGATGCGGCCCCGACCAGCCAGCGTACGAGGTCCGGAGCCCCCCTCCACGACATCGCCCCCGCCCCCCACCCGCCCCACGACGTGCCGCCCCCCGTCCCCCGCCCTACGCTCGGTTCCATGCCCCGCCGCCACATCCACGTGACCGGCGCAGCCGAGGCTCCGCTGCGGGCCGCCCTGCGCGCACTCCGTACCGGGCTCGCGGTCCCCGAGGGCTTCCCGCCCGACGTGCTCGCCGAGGCCGAGGCCGCCGCGAAGAACCCGCGGCTCCCCGCGGACGACGCCACCGACCTGCCGTTCCTCACCATCGACCCGCCCACCTCCACCGACCTCGACCAGGCCGTGCACCTGGCCCGGCGGGCCGACGGCGGCTACCGCGTCCACTACGCCATCGCCGACGTCGCCGCCTTCGTCGCGCCCGGCGGGGCGATCGACGCCGAGGCCCACCGGCGGGTCCTCACCCTCTACTTCCCCGACGGCAAGGTGCCCCTCCACCCGCCGGTCCTCTCCGAGGGCGCCGCCAGCCTGCTGCCCGGCGAGCCCCGCCCGGCCCTGCTCTGGCGCGTCGACCTCGACGCCGAGGGCCGCCGCGTCGCCACCGACCTGCGCCGCGCCCTGGTCCGCAGCCGCGCCAAGCTCGACTACGCCACCGTCCAGCGGCAGATCGACTCCGGCACCGCCGAGGAACCCCTCGCCCTGCTCCGCGACATCGGCCGGCTCCGCGAGGAGCGCGAGGTCGAGCGCGGCGGGATCTCCCTCGGCGTCCCCGAACAGGAGATCGTCGAGGTCCCCGGCGGCCACGGCTACACCCTCGCCTACCGGGCGCCGCTGCCCGCCGAGGGCTGGAACGCGCAGATCTCCCTCCTCACCGGCATGGCCGCCGCCGACCTCATGACCGCCGCCGGCACCGGCATCCTGCGGACCCTGCCGGTCGCCCCCGACGGCGCCGTCGCCCGGCTCCGCCGCTCCGCCCAGGCCCTCGGCGTCGACTGGCCGCACCACGTGCCGTACGCGGAGGTGGTCAGGAACGCCGACCCCACCGACCCGCGCCAGGCCGCCTTCCTCCAGGAGTGCACCACCCTGCTGCGCGGCGCCGGCTACACCGTCTTCACCGACGGGAAACTGCCCGACCCGGCGGTGCACGCGGCCGTCGCCGACGAGTACACCCACTGCACGGCCCCGCTGCGCCGCCTCGTCGACCGGTACGCCTCCGAGCTGTGCGTGGCGGCGGTCGCCGGGCACGAGCCGCCCGAGTGGGTGCGGGCCGCACTGCCGCACCTCCCCGACGAGATGGCCGCCGGCGCGCGCCGCGCGGGCACCGTCGAGCGGGAGTCCGTCGACGTCGTGGAGGCGGCGCTGCTCAGCGGCCGGGTCGGCGAACTCTTCGACGCGTACGTGATCGACGTCAAGGAGCGCGAACCCTCCGTCGGCACCGTCCACCTCGACGACCCGGCGGTCGTCGCCCGCGTCCAGGGCGGCACGGCGCCGCTGCCGCTGGGGCAGTGGATGCGGGTCAGGCTGTCGGAAGCGGATCCGGGCCGGGCGAAGGTGCTGTTCGCTCCCGCGTGACGGCGACGGCGTCGCGCACCGCCTCGTACAGCGCCTTCGGGTCGTCGGCGTGCAGCCGCACGGTCGTCACGGGCCGCCCCCGGCCGAGCAGCCCGACCACCTCCACCGGTGCGGACAGCTCAAGGGTGACGGAGGTCCGCGACCCGACGTCCAGGTTGAGCTCGCCCTCCCGCTTCTCATGGGTGAAACGGTTCTCCTGCCGGACGGCCGCGATCCGCTCCAACGGCACGTCCACGTCCACGTGGGCCGCCCGCCGGACCCGCAGCCGCCCGCCGCCGAGCACGTGCGGCCGGGTCACGGACGCCGCGTGCAGCCCGAGGACGAAGAGGACCGTGTACGCGTCGAGGACGAACACGACCGCGTGCACCACCGGCCACTCGGCCAGCAGCCACGACATCCCGACCGTCTCGACCAGGCAGACGAACGCGAAGCCGTACATCAGGGCGGCCTGGTCCCGGGCGTGCGGGAACACCCCCTCCGCGCCCTCCGTCCCGTGCCGCCGCCGCGCCACCCACCGCCCCAGCCCCGCCAGCAGCGCCAGCTCGTGCCCGACCAGCCGCAGCACCCTCTCCGGTACGAGCTCCGCCAGCGCCTCCCGCCGCGACAGTCCCCGCCGCCGCAGCCGCAGCCACACGACCCCCTCGGCGGCGAGCAGCGCCGCCACCACCGCCTCCCCGCCGACCAGCACCCCCTCCGGCACCCGCACCCCGCCGAGCAGCAGCCCGAACAGCACCAGCTCGGCGGGCAGCGCGGCGTACGCGACCGCCCTCGGCACCCGCGTCACGACCCCCCGCTCACGCCCGCCCACGACCCTCATCCCGCTCACCCCTCCCACGATCCCCACTCCCGCCCCGACCCCCGCCCCGACCCCCGTCATGGCGCTCCGCCACCAGCCCGATCGCCCTCCGCACGGCCGCCGCCTGGGCCGGCGCGAGCTCCGCGAAGAACACGTCCGCGAGCCCGCCCGACCCCTCCGCCGGCAGCGCGAAGCCGCCGATCCCGTCCGGCAGCACGCCGGCCAGCGCCCGCGCCGCCTCCTCCACCCGGGGATCCCCGGTCCCGGCGTCGACGAGCGCGTCGAGCAGCCCGTAGACGTGCCCGGCACCGCCCGCGACCTCGTGCATCAGCCCCATCAGCCGGGCGCGCTCCGCCTCCGGCACCACCGTGTCGAGCAGGGAGAGGATCTCCCGGTCCTTCACGGCCATCGGCGAGTCCGGCAGCTCGCCCACCCCGGCGAGCAGCGCCGCCAGCTCCGGCGACACGGGCCCCTCGGCGGTGAGCCGCCCGGCCCGCGCCGCGTCGAGCAGCCCCGCGAGCCGCGCCCGCCGTTCCCGGACCACCGCCTCCTGCCGGGCGAGATCGGCGTCCAGCTCCTCCAGTACCTCCACGAGCTCCCGCCCCGCATCGCCGGCGAGCACGTCCCGCACCTCGTCGAGGCCGAGCCCCAGCTCGGTCAGCCGCCGCACCCGGGCGAGCAGCACCGCGTCCCGGATCCCGTACTCCCGGTAGCCGTTGGCCCGCCGCGCGGGTTCGGGCAGCAGCCCCAGATGGTGGTAGTGCCGCACCGCCCGGGGCGTGACCCCGACGAGCGCGGCGATCTCGCCGATGCGCATGCCCCCCAGTAGAAACCCTGACGTCGCGACAAGGTCAAGCGCTGTCCGCCCGCCCCCGCCGCGGCGGGTAGCATGGTCGGCACGGCAGACGAGCCGGGCGGGCGGCCGCGTGGAGATCCCCGGATCTCCCCGAGGAACGTCCGGGCTCCACAGAGCAGGGTGGTGGCTAACGGCCACCCGGGGTGACCCGCGGGACAGTGCCACAGAGAACAGACCGCCGGGAGCTTCGGCCCTCGGTAAGGGTGAAACGGTGGTGTAAGAGACCACCAGCGCCTGAGGTGACTCAGGCGGCTAGGTAAACCCCACCCGGAGCAAGGTCAAGAGGGGACACCCCGGTGTCCCTGCGCGAATGATCGAGGGCTGCTCGCCCGAGTTCGCGGGTAGACCGCACGAGGCCGGCGGCAACGCCGGCCCTAGATGGATGGCCGTCACCCCGACGACCGCGAGGTCCCGGGGTACAGAACCCGGCGTACAGCCCGACTCGTCTGCCCCTCAGGGCCCCTCAGGGGCCCCACCTCGCCCCCCCCGCGATCCTCAGATCAGCACCTCCACCGTCCAGTGCGGCTCCCGGTCGTCCGTGCGGATCACCACCGGCTTCGGCGCGGGGGAGGGCTCCTCGAAGAGGTCCCGGCCGAGCGCGAGGCCGTTCTGGGTGATGACGTACGTGCCGGTCCGCAGGTCCGCCGGGGAGCCCACGGCCGTCAGGCCCTCCGGGGTGACCCGCTGGAGGCGCCACACCGAGGCCGGGGAGCCGTCGGGGCGGACCAGCGCCCGGGCGCGGTCCGTGCCGGGCGCCGTGACGGTGTCCTCGGTGCCCTTGACGGTGAGGCGGAAACCGCCGTCCGCCTCGCCGACCGCCCACTCGACGGCGCGGTGCCCCTCGCCCGGGAAGCCGGCCAGCCCCCCGTCGTGGACCCCCACCGGGGCCCCCTTCGCGTACAGCCTGACGATCCGGTCCTGCTCCGACATCGCTCCTCCAGCGGGGAAGGCGGGTTTGGTCCCCCCGATAGTGCCCGGGGCGCCCGCCGGGCCGCCGGAGGCCGCCACGGCGCCTCGCCCGACTGGCCCATCCCCGGCACCGGAGCGGGGAGCGGAGCCGCGCGGCGGGTACGCCTGGACCATGACCATCCCCGTGGAACAGCTCTCCGACCCCGCCGTGCGCGCCTTCGTCACCGCGCTGAACGCCCACGACCGGGACGCCTTCGCGGCCGCCCTCGCCCCCGGCGCGACCATGTCCGACGACGGGTCCGAGCGCGACCTGGCGCAGTGGACCGAACGGGAGGCGTTCTCCTCGAACGGCCGGATGGAGGTCGAGAGCGAGACGGACGGCGGCCGCGCGCTCGTCGCCGCCTACACCAACGACACCTGGGGCTCCATGCGGACCGCCTGGCGCTTCACCGTCGAGCACGGCAAGGTCACCCGCTTCGAGACCGGCCAGGCCCCCGCCGACTGACCCCGGCCGTTCCCGCCGGGGGACACCTCGGCCGTTCCTGCCAGGGGACACCTCGGCCGTTCCCGCCGGGGTCCCCCGGCCGTCCCGACGTCGGCACCCGCCCCGCCATTCCGGAGGGACGTCCGCGCCGGGCCGCCCCGCCGCCCCCGGGGGACACCCCCGCCGGGAGACGTCCCCGGCGGCCGTCCCGCCTCAGCCCCGCCCGATGTACGGCATCGCCGTCGCCATCACCGTCGCGAACTGCACGTTCGCCTCCAGCGGCAGCCCCGCCATGTGGACGACCGTCGCCGCCACGTCCGCCGCGTCCATCACCGGCTCGACCGCCAGCCCGCCGCCGGCCTGGAGGATCCCGGTCCGCATGCGGGCCGTCATGTCGGTGGCGGCGTTGCCGATGTCGATCTGCCCGCACGCGATCCGGTACGGGCGCCCGTCCAGCGACAGGGACTTCGTGAGGCCCGTCATCGCGTGCTTCGTCGCCGTGTACGCGATCGAGTGCGGGCGCGGCACGTGCGCCGAGACGGAACCGTTGTTGACGATCCGGCCGCCCTGCGGGGACTGCTCCTTCATGGCCCGGAAGGCCGCCTGGGCACAGAGGAACGCGCCCGTCAGATTGACGTCGACCACCGACCGCCAGGTCTCGTAGGACAGCTCCTCCACCGGAGTGCCGCCGCCCGCGAACGTACCGGCGTTGTTGAAGAGCAGGTCGACCCGGCCGAAACGGTCCCGCACCGCGTCGAAGAGGGCGGTCACCTCCCCGGGTGACGTCACGTCCGTCGGCACGCACAGCGTCCGCTCCGGCGCCAGGCCCTCCGCCGTCTCCTCCAGGGGCGCGAGCCGCCGGCCCGCCAGCGCCACCGACCAGCCCGCTTCCGCGAGGGCCCGTGCCACGCTCCGGCCGATGCCCGAACCCGCTCCCGTCACCACAGCGATGCCCGCCATGCCGAACCAGCCTTCCAGCCTCGTGTCGCTCCCGGCCGCGCAGCGTACGCCAGACGCGTGCCCCATGAACTCATCCGTCCGACACGTGGATGACCTGTCCCCGACAATGCGATGTCGCCCCCGCCCCCTCGAATACCGACGGACACCAACCGTCAGGGGAGGGGCACATGACACCCGCACCGCGCCACACCGCAGCCCACAGCGAGGAACTCCGCGCCGCCGCGCGCCACTTCGGCCGCCGCCGGTTCCTCACCACGGCCGGCGCCGCCGCCGCGCTCGCCTTCGCCACCCAGCTGCCCGCCGCCGGCACGGCCGCCGCCGCCGAACTGGACGGCCGCCGCATCACCGAGGACCCGTTCACCCTGGGCATCGCCTCCGGCGACCCGCTGCCCGGCTCCGTCCTGTTGTGGACCCGGCTCGCCCCCCGCCCCTTCGAGCCCGGCGGCGGCCTGCCCGCCGAGCGCGTCTCCGTCCACTGGGAGCTCGCCCGCGACGAGCGCTTCACCCGGACCGTGCGGCGCGGCCGCGCCACCGCCCACCCCGAGTTCAGCCACACCGTGCACGTCGAGGTCGAACACCTGGAGCCGGGCCGCGAGTTCTTCTACCGCTTCCGCGCCGGCGACTGGACCAGCCCCACCGGCCGCACCCGCACCGCCCCCGCACCCTGGGCCCGCCCCGCGGAACTCCGGCTCGGCGCCGTCTCCTGCCAGGCGTACCACGACGGGTACTTCACGGCCTACCGGCACCTCGCCGACGAGGACCTCGACGTCGTGTTCCACCTCGGCGACTACCTCTACGAGTACGCCGTCAACGCCACCGGCGGCGCCCGCGCCTACACCGACCGCACCCTCCCGGCCGTCTTCAACCGCGAGACGATCACCCTGGAGGACTACCGCCTCCGCTACGGCCTCTACAAGTCCGACCCCGACCTGCGGGCCGCACACGCCGCGCACCCCTTCGTCGTCACCTGGGACGACCACGAGACCGAGAACAACTACGCGGGCGGCATCCCCGAGAACGGCGTCCCGCCCGAGGAGTTCCTGCTCCGCCGCGCCGCCGCCTACCGCGCCTACTGGGAGCACCAGCCGCTGCGCCGCCCCCAGCTCCCCGAGGGCCCCGACATGAAGCTGTACCGGCGGCTGAGCTTCGGCCGGCTCGCCCAGTTCGACATCCTCGACACCCGCCAGTACCGCTCCGACCAGGCGTACGGCGACGGCTGGCAGGTCCCCGGCCCGCTCTCCGAGGACCCGGCCCGCACCCTGACCGGCGCCGCCCAGGAGCGCTGGCTCCTCGACGGCTGGCGCTCCTCCGGCGCCCGCTGGAACGTCCTGCCGCAGCAGGTCGTGTTCGCCGAGCGCCGCGACCGCTCCACCGCCGACTTCAAGCTCTCCATGGACTCCTGGGACGGCTACCCCGCCTCCCGCGCGCGGATCCTCGCGGGCGCCGAGACCGCCGGGGTGGAGAACCTGATGGTGCTCACCGGCGACGTGCACGTCGGCTACGGCTTCGACCTCAAGGCCGACTTCCGCGACCCGGCCTCCCGCACCGTCGGCACCGAGATCGTCGCCACCTCGATCGCCAGCGGCAAGGACGGCTCCGACCGCCCGTCGAACTACGACAAGCTGACGCAGGCCAACCCGCACCTGCGGTTCTTCAACGGCCGGCGCGGCTACGTCACCGTCGCCCTCGGCGAGGAGAGCGCCCGCGCCGACTTCCGCACGGTCCCGTACGTGACGACGCCGGGCGCCCCGGTCACCACCGCCGCCTCCTTCGTGACGGAGGCCGGCAACCCCGGCCTCACACCCGCGTGAGCGGCCCCTACCCGGCGGCGGCCCCCTGAAGGCCCGCCTCCTGCGGATAGCGGACGCCGACGCGGTCCCGCACCGCGTCGAGCGTCCGCATCACCGCGAGCGTCCCGTCCAGCGGCACCAGCGGCGACTCCGTCTCCCCGGCCCGCAGGCACCGCATCACCTCGGCGGCCTCGTGCCGCATCGAGTGCGGGTCGTCGCCGTTCACGAACTCCTCCGGCTCCGCCCCCTCCCGGTACAGCGTGAACCGCTCCGGGAAGAAGAAGCCGCGCGGCACCTCGATCCGCCCCGCGGTCCCCGTCACGGCGGCGGTCAGCGGCGTGTCCGCCTCCAGCGAGCACGACAGCAGCGCCGACGCCCCCGACTCCCAGCCGAGCAGCATGCCCGTGTTCAGGTCCACGCCCTCCGGCGAGATCCGCGCGTGCGCCTGCACCGAGTCCGGCTCGCCGAGCAGCAGCTGCGCGAAGGCGACCGGGTACACGCCCAGGTCGAGCAGCGCCCCGCCGCCGACCGAGGGGTCCCGCAGCCGGTGGCCGGCCTCGAAGGGACCGGCGAGCCCGAAGTCCGCCTGCACGGTCCGCACCTCCCCGACCGCCCCGTCCCGCACCAGTTCGGCGAGCTTCCGGACCAGCGGGTTGCAGTACATCCACATGGCCTCCATGAGGAAGAGGCCCCGCTCCCGGGCGATCCCGACCAGCTCCCCGGCCTCCCGGGCGTTCAGCGTGAAGGCCTTCTCGCAGAGGACCGCCTTCCCCGCCGCCAGCGCCCGTCCGGCCGCCTCCCGGTGGGCGTGGTGCGGGGTCGCCACGTACACCACGTCCACGTCCGGGTCGGCGAGGAGCCCGTCCCAGTCCCCGTACGCCCGGGGTATCCCGAGCCGGTCCGCGAAGGCCCGCGCCGACGCCTCCGTACGGGACGCCACCGCGACCGCCTCGGCGCCCGCCAGCCCCGCCAGGTCCGTGACGAACCGCTCCGCTATCCCGCCCGTCGCGAGGATCCCCCACCGCACCGTGTCGCTCATGCCACCCACCCCAGAGGTATCGATCAGTCTGATCGAGCTGAGAGCATAGGCAAGATTTCAACGAAATGGAGCGGTCGATGCCGGAAAGCGGCCAGAAGGCAACACGAGATCACATAACCGAACCCGCCCCGGCCGTTCCCGCCGCGCGGCGGGCCGGACTCCTGGTCACCCTGGTCCTGGGCGGACTCACCGCCCTCCCCCCGCTCTCCATGGACATGTACCTCCCGGCCCTGCCGGAGGTCACCCGCTCGCTCGCCGCCCCCGCCGCCACCATCCAGCTGACCCTGACCGCCTGCCTCGCCGGCATGGCCCTCGGCCAGCTCGTCGTCGGCCCGATGAGCGACAAGTGGGGCCGCCGCCGCCCCCTCCTCGCCGGCATGGTCGTCTACGTCCTCGCCACCGCCGTCTGCGCCCTCGCCCCGAGCATCGAGCTCCTCATCGCCTTCCGGCTCCTCCAGGGACTCGCGGGCGCCGCCGCCATCGTCATCGCCCGGGCCGTCGTCCGCGACCTCTACGACGGCGTCGAGATGGCCCGCTTCTTCTCCACCCTCATGCTGATCTCCGGCGTCGCCCCCGTCGTCGCCCCCCTCATCGGCGGCCAGATCCTCCGCTTCACCGACTGGCGGGGCGTCTTCCACGTCCTCGCCGTCATCGGCGTCCTCCTCACCCTCGTCGCCCACCGCTTCCTCCACGAGACCCTGCCCCCGGAGCGACGCCAGGAGGGTGGCGTCGGCCAGGCCCTGCGCACCATGCGCGGCCTGCTCGCCGACCGCGTCTTCACCGGCTACATGCTGGCCGGCGGCCTCGCCTTCGCCGCCCTCTTCGCCTACATCTCCGCCTCACCCTTCGTCGTCCAGGAGATCTACGGCGCCTCCCCGCAGACCTTCAGCCTCCTCTTCGGCCTCAACTCGGTCGGCCTCGTCGCCGTCGGCCAGATCAACGGCAAGCTGCTCGTCGGCCGCGTCAGCCTCGACAAGGCCCTCGGCCTCGGCCTCTCCGTCATCCTGCTCGCCGCGACGGCCCTGCTCCTCATGACCACCGGCGTCTTCGGCGAGGTCGGCCTGGTCCCGATCGCCGCCGGACTCTTCGTCCTCATGTCCGCGATGGGCCTGGCCATGCCGAACACCAACGCCCAGGCCCTCATGCGCACCCCGCACGCCGCCGGCTCCGCCTCCGCCCTCCTCGGCACCTCCTCCTTCCTCATCGGTGCCGTCGCCTCCCCGCTCGTCGGCATCGCGGGGGAGCACACCGCCGTCCCCATGGCCGTCGTCCAGCTCGCCTGCGCCGTCGCCGCCCTCGCCGCCTTCCTCCTCCTGTGCCGCCCGTGGCGCGCCGCCCCGGAGAAGACCGCCGCCTGATGTGACGATCCGGGGATGTGCCACTACTGCGGTTGCCGGGACATCCCCCTGATCAAGGAGTTCATCGCCGAGCACGAGGCCGTCACCGACCTCGGCGGCGACGCGG
>NZ_BNBE01000003.1:152500-1379071 GCF_014654895.1 Streptomyces filamentosus
GTAGCCGTACCGGAAGGTGCGGCTGGATCACCTCCTTTCTAAGGAGCACAGTACCGATTGCAGGCAAACGTTCTGCACGGTCAGCTCATGGGTGGAACGTTGATTAGTTGGCGTGATTCTTCAGAGTCTCCGGTAAGTACTGCTTCGGCGTGGAACACCGGATGAACCGAGAAGGTCGCGCCTGGCACGTTGTTGGGTATCTGAGGGTACGGCCGCAAGGTTGTGTCTTCGCGATGCCGGCCCCAGTGAACCTGGTCTGTATGGATCAGGGTGATGGGTGGCTGGTCGTTGCTTGAGAACTGCACAGTGGACGCGAGCATCTGTGGCCAAGTTTTTAAGGGCGCACGGTGGATGCCTTGGCACCAGGAACCGATGAAGGACGTGGGAGGCCGCGATAGTCCCCGGGGAGCCGTCAACCAGGCTTTGATCCGGGGGTTTCCGAATGGGGAAACCCGGCAGTCGTCATGGGCTGTCACCCACTGCTGAACACATAGGCAGTGTGGAGGGAACGAGGGGAAGTGAAACATCTCAGTACCCTCAGGAAGAGAAAACAACCGTGATTCCGGGAGTAGTGGCGAGCGAAACCGGATGAGGCCAAACCGTATGCGTGTGATACCCGGCAGGGGTTGCGCATGCGGGGTTGTGGGATCTCTTTTCTGTCGTCTGCCGGCGACAGGGCGAGTCAGAAACCGTTGGTGTAGTCGAAGGACATGCGAAAGGTCCGGCGTAGAGGGTAAGACCCCCGTAGACGAAACATCAGCGGCTCGTTGGAGAGACACCCAAGTAGCACGGGGCCCGAGAAATCCCGTGTGAATCTGGCGGGACCACCCGCTAAGCCTAAATATTCCCTGGTGACCGATAGCGGATAGTACCGTGAGGGAATGGTGAAAAGTACCGCGGGAGCGGAGTGAAATAGTACCTGAAACCGTGTGCCTACAAGCCGTGGGAGCGTCGGGCTAGGACTTGTCCTAGCCTCGTGACTGCGTGCCTTTTGAAGAATGAGCCTGCGAGTTTGCGGTGTGTTGCGAGGTTAACCCGTGTGGGGAAGCCGTAGCGAAAGCGAGTCCGAACAGGGCGGTTCAGTAGCACGCTCAAGACCCGAAGCGGAGTGATCTAGCCATGGGCAGGTTGAAGCGGAGGTAAGACTTCGTGGAGGACCGAACCCACCAGGGTTGAAAACCTGGGGGATGACCTGTGGTTAGGGGTGAAAGGCCAATCAAACTCCGTGATAGCTGGTTCTCCCCGAAATGCATTTAGGTGCAGCGTCGTGTGTTTCTTGCCGGAGGTAGAGCACTGGATAGGCGATGGGCCCTACCGGGTTACTGACCTTAGCCAAACTCCGAATGCCGGTAAGTGAGAGCACGGCAGTGAGACTGTGGGGGATAAGCTCCATGGTCGAGAGGGAAACAGCCCAGAGCATCGACTAAGGCCCCTAAGCGTACGCTAAGTGGGAAAGGATGTGGAGTCGCAGAGACAACCAGGAGGTTGGCTTAGAAGCAGCCACCCTTGAAAGAGTGCGTAATAGCTCACTGGTCAAGTGATTCCGCGCCGACAATGTAGCGGGGCTCAAGCGTACCGCCGAAGTCGTGTCATTGCAGCACATAAGGGCCAACGCCCGCTGTGATGGGTAGGGGAGCGTCGTGTGCCGGGTGAAGCAGCCGCGGAAGCGAGTTGTGGACGGTTCACGAGTGAGAATGCAGGCATGAGTAGCGATACACACGTGAGAAACGTGTGCGCCGATTGACTAAGGGTTCCTGGGTCAAGCTGATCTGCCCAGGGTAAGTCGGGACCTAAGGCGAGGCCGACAGGCGTAGTCGATGGACAACCGGTTGATATTCCGGTACCCGCTTTGAAACGCCCAATATCGAGCCCATTAATGCTAAGCCCGTGAAGCCGTTCCGGACCCTTCGGGGAATGGAAAGTGGTGGAGCCGGCGAACCAAGGTGGTAGTAGGTAAGCGATGGGGTGACGCAGGAAGGTAGTCCAGCCCGGGCGGTGGTTGTCCCGGGGTAAGGGTGTAGGCCGTGTGGTAGGCAAATCCGTCACACGTTAAGGCTGAGACCTGATGCCGAGCCGATTGTGGTGAAGTGGATGATCCTATGCTGTCGAGAAAAGCCTCTAGCGAGTTTCATGGCGGCCCGTACCCTAAACCGACTCAGGTGGTCAGGTAGAGAATACCGAGGCGTTCGGGTGAACTATGGTTAAGGAACTCGGCAAAATGCCCCCGTAACTTCGGGAGAAGGGGGGCCATCACTGGTGATGACACTTGCTGTCTGAGCTGGGGGTGGCCGCAGAGACCAGCGAGAAGCGACTGTTTACTAAAAACACAGGTCCGTGCGAAGCCGTAAGGCGATGTATACGGACTGACGCCTGCCCGGTGCTGGAACGTTAAGGGGACCGGTTAGTGACCTTTCGGGGTTGCGAAGCTGAGAACTTAAGCGCCAGTAAACGGCGGTGGTAACTATAACCATCCTAAGGTAGCGAAATTCCTTGTCGGGTAAGTTCCGACCTGCACGAATGGCGTAACGACTTCTCGACTGTCTCAACCATAGGCCCGGTGAAATTGCACTACGAGTAAAGATGCTCGTTTCGCGCAGAAGGACGGAAAGACCCCGGGACCTTTACTACAGTTTGATATTGGTGTTCGGTTCGGCTTGTGTAGGATAGGTGGGAGACTGTGAAGCGGCCACGCCAGTGGTTGTGGAGTCGTCGTTGAAATACCACTCTGGTCGTGCTGGATGTCTAACCTCGGTCCGTGATCCGGATCAGGGACAGTGTCTGATGGGTAGTTTAACTGGGGCGGTTGCCTCCCAAAGGGTAACGGAGGCGCCCAAAGGTTCCCTCAGCCTGGTTGGCAATCAGGTGTTGAGTGTAAGTGCACAAGGGAGCTTGACTGTGAGACCGACGGGTCGAGCAGGGACGAAAGTCGGGACTAGTGATCCGGCGGTGGCTTGTGGAAGCGCCGTCGCTCAACGGATAAAAGGTACCCCGGGGATAACAGGCTGATCTTCCCCAAGAGTCCATATCGACGGGATGGTTTGGCACCTCGATGTCGGCTCGTCGCATCCTGGGGCTGGAGTCGGTCCCAAGGGTTGGGCTGTTCGCCCATTAAAGCGGTACGCGAGCTGGGTTTAGAACGTCGTGAGACAGTTCGGTCCCTATCCTCTGTGCGCGTAGGAATATTGAGAAGGGCTGTCCCTAGTACGAGAGGACCGGGACGGACGAACCTCTGGTGTGCCAGTTGTCCTGCCAAGGGCATGGCTGGTTGGCTACGTTCGGGAGGGATAACCGCTGAAAGCATCTAAGCGGGAAGCCTGCTTCGAGATGAGTATTCCCACCTCCTTGAGAGGGTAAGGCTCCCAGTAGACGACTGGGTTGATAGGCCGGATGTGGAAGCCCAGTAATGGGTGGAGCTGACCGGTACTAATAGGCCGAGGGCTTGTCCTCAGTTGCTCGCGTCCACTGTGTTTGTTCTGAAGTAACGAACTCGCCAAGTATCTGGCTGGAGTTCACATCTTCATAGTGTTTCGGTGGTCATAGCGTTAGGGAAACGCCCGGTTACATTCCGAACCCGGAAGCTAAGCCTTTCAGCGCCGATGGTACTGCAGGGGGGACCCTGTGGGAGAGTAGGACGCCGCCGAACAATCATTGTGGGAAAGCCCCGCACCATCTGGTGCGGGGCTTTCCTGCGTTCCGGGGTCCTACGTGACTTTTATACTGGAGCGGTGAATGCCTCCTCCGCCTCAGCCGACTCCCTGCGCGCCGCTCTCGCCGGACTGCTCGACGGGCTGCCGCCCTCGCAGGCCGCCAAGGCCGTGGACCGGCTGATCGCGCACTACCGGGGGACGACCCCGACCGACGCGCCCGTGCTGCGCGACCGGTCCGACGTGGCCGCGTACGCCGCCTACCGGATGCCCGCCACCTTCGAGGCCGCCCGGGGCGCCCTCGACGCGCTGCGGGACGCCGCGCCGGAGTGGACTCCCGGCAGCCACACGGACGTCGGCGGCGGGACCGGCGCCGCGAGCTGGGCCGTCGCGGAGGCGTGGGACGGGGCCCCGCCGCGTACCACCGTCCTCGACTGGGCCGAGCCCGCGCTCGCCCTCGGGCGGGAACTGGCCGGCGGGGTGCTGGACGCCGAGTGGCGGCGGGAGCGGATCGGGACCGCGCTGCGGCTCGACGACACCGACCTGGTCACCGTCTCGTACGTGCTCAAGGAACTCACCGAGGGGGACAGGGCCGCGCTCGTCGCCGAGGCGGCGCGGGCCGCGCGCGGCGCCGTCGTCATCGTCGAACCCGGCACCCCGGACGGCTACGAGCGGATCATCGCCGCCCGCACCGTCCTCGTCGACGCCGGCCTCACCGTCGCCGCGCCCTGCCCGCACAGCGGCGCCTGCCCCATCGAGCCGGGCACCGACTGGTGCCACTTCTCGGCGCGGGTCAGCCGTTCCTCGCTGCACCGGCAGGTCAAGGGCGGGTCGCTGCCGTACGAGGACGAGAAGTACGCGTACGTCGCCGCCACGCGGTTCCCCGTGACGCCCGCGCCCGGCCGCGTCACCCGCCGGCCGCAGATCCGCAAGGGGCTCGTGCTCCTCGACCTCTGCGGGCCCGACGGGCTCCGCCGCGACACCGTCAGCAAGCGCCACGGGACCCTCTACAAGCAGGCCCGTGACGCCGAGTGGGGCGACTCCTGGCCGCCCGCCGACGAGGACTGAGGGCCGCGGCCTAGGGGCGCAGCTCCTGGGTGCAGCACTTCACGCTGCCGCCGCCCTTGAGGAGTTCGCCCAGGTCGATGCCGACCGGTTCGAAGCCGCGGGCCCGCAGCGGGTCGAACAGGCCCGTCGCCGTCTGCGGCAGCAGCACGTGCAGGCCGTCGCTGACCGCGTTGAGGCCCAGGGCCGCCGCGTCCTCCGCGGTGGCCCGCAGGGCGTCGGGGAAGAGCCGGGCCAGGACGGCCCGGCTGCCGGGGGAGAACGCCTCGGGGAAGTACATGACCTCGTCGCGCTCCTCGTCGAGGACGCACAGCGCCGTGTCCAGGTGGTAGTAGCGCGGGTCCACCAGCTCCAGGCCGATCACCGGCCGACCGAAGAACTCCTGCGCCTCGCCCCGGCAGAGCGGACTGGACCGGAAGCCGCTGCCCGCCAGGATCCACGAGGCCGTCACGGCGAAGTCGCCCTCGCCCTCGTTGACGTGGTCCGGGACCCTCAGGTCCTCCTCCGCCCAGCCGTTGCGGCGGAACCAGGCGAGGTGCGCGTCGGCCTCGGCGGCCCGCTCCGGATACGCGAAGCGGGCGCCGAGCACCCGGCCGCCGACCACGGTCGCGCCGTTCGCCGCGAACACCATGTCCGGCAGCCCCGGGTCCGGGTCGAGGAGTTCCACCGTGTGCCCGAAGGCCCGGTAGCGGTCCCGCAGGTCCTCCCACTGGGCGAGGGCGAGCGGCAGGTCGACGGGCTTCGCCGGATCCATCCACGGGTTGATGGAGTACGTCACCGCGAAGTGCGCCGGTGGGCACATCAGATAGCGGCGGGGCGAGGACTCGCGCGGAGTGGGGCGCAATCGGGCCTCCTCACGGACGGGCGGCCCGCGGGACGGGCCGTGCTTCGGTGGAGCCATGGTCCGCTCTCCGGGGCCCGCGCGCAGTGGACCGTTCGGGTGGTTCGTGCCGCGCACACCCGATCGACACCCGACCGCCCCCTCGCGAGACGGCTCGTCTCGCCTGGTGGTAGATTCGGCGCCATGTCCGAGCCCAAGGCCCCCGACGCCTCCCGCCGCAGCGAGCGCTCCCGCCGCGCCATCTTCGACGCCGCCCTCGCCCTCGTCTCCGAGGCGGGCTACGCGAAGACCACCGTCGAGGGCATCGCCGCCCGCGCCGGGGTCGGCAAGCAGACCATCTACCGCTGGTGGCCCTCCAAGGCGGCCGTCCTCCTCGACGCCTTCCTCGACCTCGCCGCCCGCGCCGCCGAGGAGGCCGGGGCCGCGCCCGGCGAGACCGAGCTGCCCGACACCGGGGACCTCGCCGCCGACCTCCGGCTCGTCCTGCGCGCCACCGTCGACGAGTTCAACGACCCCCGCTACGACGCCCCCACCCGGGCGCTCGCCGCCGAGGGCAGCACCGACCCCGAGCTCGGCGCCCGCCTCACCGCCGCCCTCCTCGAACCCCAGCTGGACGCCTTCGCCCGCCGCATCGAGGCCGCCAGGGAAGCCGGTCAGGTCGACCCCGGCACGGACGCCCGGCTCGCCACCGAGCTCCTCGTCGGGCCCCTCCACCACCGCTGGCTGCACCGCACCGGCCCCCTCACCCACGCCTACGCCGACGCCCTCGTCGCACAGGCGCTGCGCGGCCTCACACCCCGCCCGTGACGAGCGTGAGCGTCGTCACCGGCCCCCGGTTCCCCACTCCGGTCACCCGGGGCGCAGGATGGTGGGACCATGGGCAGAGCCGAACAGGCGAGCATGAGGTGTGAGGGGATAGATGGGCGACGGCATCGGCCGCTACCGCGGCACGGAGGGCAAACTCGCACAATGGCTGCGCAGGCGCCCCAAACGGACCGCGGCCGACGACGGGAACGCCCGAGAGACGCTGCTCCTGGCCGTCGCCGCCGCCGGACTGCCGCTGGCCCCCGCCGCCCACCCCGTCGGCTACAGCTGTTCCTGTGAGCGGATCGGCTGTCCCACCCCCGGCCGGCACCCGGTCTCCTTCGCCTGGCAGACCCAGTCGACCACCGACCGCGCCCAGATCGAGCGCTGGGCGCGGAACGAGCCCCGGGCGAACTTCATCACCGCCACCGGCATGGTCCACGACGTCCTCGACGTGCCGCTGGCCGCCGGCCGGGCCGCCCTCGAACGGCTCCTCGCCGAAGGCGTCGACGTCGGGCCGGTCGCCGAGTCCCCCGACAGCACCGGCGACGGCGGCCGGATGCTCTTCTTCACCGCCACCCGGGGCACCCCCGAGGACGAGGACGAGTGGTGGCCCTGTGAACTCGACTGCCACCCCGAGACCATGGACGAGCACCCCGGCCTGCGCTGGCACTGCCGCGGCAGCTACGTCCTCGTCCCGCCCGCCCGGCTGCCCGGCGACGAGGACGACCACCCGGCCGTCGGCTGGATCCGCGGCCCCGAGCACGCCCTGCCCGACCCGCTGAACCTCCTGGAGACCCTCACCGACGCCTGCGCCCGGCACCTGGCCGAGCGGGACGGCGGGGACGGCCACGAGGCCCACGAGATCGCCTGGCCCCTCACCCGCTGAGCCCGGGGCCCGGACCCGGGACCCGTGGAGCCCGCCGGCCCGGCGGGACCGGAGCCGTACGGTCAGGAGCCCTCGACGGACACCACGCCCTGGAGCCGGCCCGCGAACGTGACCGCGTCGCGGTCGGTGCCCGCCGGCTTCACGAGCACGGCCTGGCTCGACACCCACTCCTTGGTCACCGTGTTCACGACCTCGCCCTTCATCAGGGCCTTCAGCTCCGGACCCACCTTCGGCCGGTAGCCCTTCGCGGTCGTCTGCCGCTCGAAGTGGCGGCTCGCGAAGAAGACCAGCGCCCCGCCGTCCTCCGTGGCGAGCGCCAGCGGCGCGAAGTCGCCCGTGTCGGCGGCCCGGTCGATGAACTGCGTGGCCAGGCCGGGCTTGCGGGCGGTACGGGCCCGCTTCTCGCGCCACTGGCTGGTGTGCGGACCGGCGGCGAACGGACTCGCGCCGCCGTTCCCCAGGTACGCGGCGTACCGCTCGCTCAGCGCGGCGGGCGGGACCGCGAGCGCGTCCGTGCCGGCGGCGACCGGCACCGCGTCCCCCTGCTCCCCGGCGAACTCCGGCACGTCGTCCTTGCCGAGGATCACCAGGTGGGCGGCCTTCCACTGCTGGTCGGGGCCGCCCCGGACGAAGGCGACCAGCCAGCGGTCGTCCGCCTGGGGCGTGCCGTCGTCGCGGCTGGCGTCGGTGTCCGCGACGAACCAGCGCGGCCAGCCCGCCTTCCTGGGGATCAGGAAGCGGGCGTCGCGCAGCTCCAGCGGCCGGTGGTCCGGATTGCCCTCCGGCTGGGTCACCGACTTCGCCTTCAGCCCGGCCTGGTTGATCGCCCCCAGCGGGCCGGTCACCCGGCCGGCGTCGAGCGCCGGGTCGTTGGCCTTGTCGGCGCGGTTGAAGGCGGTGACGAAACCGGCCAGGGCCGCCGTCGCCTCGTCGGGCGTCGCCCCCGGCACGACTGCGGTCTCGCCGTGGACGGTCACGCAGCCGCTCGCCGTCAGTGCCACGGCGGTCGCCGTGGCGACCGCCGCCAGGGTGCCGCCCCGGCGCCGTACCTCAGACCGCCGGGTCTGCCGCTTCGGCCTCAGCCTTCTCATCGGTCGCCTTCTGCTTCTCCACGCGCACGGACGGACCCGACCCTATCGGGGCGAGGAAGAGCGCGAGCGTCGGGACCAGATACAGCGCCCACACCGTGACCTGAAGGACCGTCGGGTCGGGCTGGAAGTTGAACACGCCCTTGAGGAGGGTGCCGTACCAGCTGTCCGGCGGGATCGTCGCCGAGACGTCGAAGGCCCGGTCGGCGAGGCCGCCGAGGAAGCGGGCCTCCTGGAGGTCGTGCACGCCGTACGCGAGGACGCCCGCCGCCACCACGACCAGCATCCCGCCGGTCCAGGTGAAGAACTTCGCCAGGTTGATCCTGAGCGCGCCCCGGTAGAACAGCCAGCCGAGGAACACCGCCGTCAGCAGGCCCAGCACCACGCCGGCCAGCGGGGCGTGGCTGCCGTCGGAGGAGGCCCGTACCGACGCCCACACGAACAGGGCGGTCTCCAGGCCCTCCCGGCCCACGGCCAGGAAGGCGGTGGCGACCAGCGCGCCGGTGCCCATCGCCAGGGCCGCGTCCAGCTTGCCGTGCAGCTCCGCCCTCAGGTGCCGGGCGGTCTTCTTCATCCAGAAGACCATCCACGTCACCAGGACCACGGCGAGGATCGACAGGGACCCGCCGAGCAGCTCCTGCGCCTCGAAGGTCAGCTCCTGGGAGCCGAACTCGAGGCCGGCGCCGAAGGCGAGCGCGATGCCGACGGCCACGCCGATGCCCGTCCAGATCGGCTTCAGGGCGTCCCGGCGGCCGGTCTTCACGAGGTAGGCGATGAGGATGCAGACGACGAGGCTGGCCTCCAGGCCCTCGCGGAGGCCGATCAGGTAGTTGCCGAACACGGCGGGCTCCTTCTGGGGTTACGAGAAAAGGGCGCGGCCCCACCAGTCGTCCGCGTCGCGGACGCCCGGCGGGACGGCGAAGACCGCCGAACCGACGTGCTGGATGTACTCGTTGAGGGCGTCCGACTTGGCCAGGGCGGTCTGCACCCGGACGAAGCCGGCCCGCACGTCCTTCTGGTACGCGAGGAAGAACAGGCCCGCGTCCAGCCGGCCGAGGCCGTCCGTGCCGTCGGTGAAGGAGTAGCCGCGGCGCAGCAGCGTCGCCCCGCCGTTGGAGTCCGGGTGGGCGAGCCGGACGTGGGAGTCCGGCTTCAGCGCCTTCAGGAACGGCTCGTCGTGCTCCTTCGCCTTGCCGACGGCCGCGCCCTCCTTCTTGTCCCGGCCGAAGATGTCCTCCTGCTCGGCGAGCGGGGTGCGGTCCCAGGTCTCGACGTTCATCCGGATCCGGCGGGCGACCAGGTACGAGCCGCCGGCCAGCCAGGAGGCGCCGCCGGCGGCCTCCGCCGGACCGACCCACACGTGCCGGTCGAGGGCGGCGGCGTCGCTGCCGGAGACGTTCCGGGTGCCGTCCTTGAAGCCGAAGAGGTTGCGCGGGGTCTGCGCGTTCGGGGTGGTCGAGGACGTCTTGCCGAAGCCCAGCTGGGACCAGCGGACCGCGACCGTGCCGAAGCCGATCCGGGCGAGGTTGCGGATGGCGTGCACGGCGACCTGCGGGTCGTCGGCGCACGCCTGCACGCACAGGTCGCCGCCGCTGCGCGCCGGATCGAGGTTGTCGCCCGGGAACCTGGGAAGCTCCACCAGGTCCCCGGGCCGCCTGTCCTTCAGCCCGAAGCGCCCGTCGAAGAGCGAGGGGCCGAAGCCGATGGTGAGGGTGAGCCGGGACGGCCTGAGGCCGAGCGCCTCGCCGGTGTCGTCCGGCGGGGCCTCCGGCAGTCCGCCGTACGCGCCCTCGCCGACCTCGCGGCCCGCCGTCATCCGCTCGGCGGCGCGGGTCCACTCCTTGAGGAGCTTCACCAGCTTCTCGCGGTCGTCGGTGGTGACGTCGAAGGCGGCGAAGTGCAGCCGGTCCTGGACGGCGGTGGCGATGCCGGCCTGGTGGGCGCCGTGGAAGGGGACGGCGGCGCCGCTGTCGGCGACGGGCGTCGTGGCGTCGCCGTCGCGGGTCAGCGCCACGGCGCCGCCGGCCACGGCGGCACCGAGGGCGAGGCCGCCGCCGGCGGCGAGGACGGTGCGCCGGGCCGGGCCGGGCGCGGCCCCCGGCTCGTCCGCGCCGGTCGTCCCGGGGGTCACTTGACGACCGCCGCGGCGAGCTTGGACAGCGGCTCGGCCAGCGCGTTGACGCCGTCGGACAGCTCCTTGCGCTGCTCCTTGCCGACCTTGTCGTAGGAGGTGAAGTCGTAACCCGTCTTGTCCGCGCGGTACTTGTCGAGCAGCGCGTTCAGGGCGGCGAACTGCTTGTCGAGGTCGGCGACGAGGGCGGGGTCGTTCTTCGAGGCGACCGGCTTGAGCAGGTCGAAGGACATCTGGGCGCCCTCGACGTTGGCCTTGAAGTCGACCAGGTCGGTGTGGGAGTAGCGCTCCTCCTCGCCGGTGACCTTGCCGGTGGCGACCTCGTCGAGGAGCTCCTTGGCGCCGTTGGCCATGGAGGTGGGGGTGATCTCGGCCTTGCCGACGCGCTTCACCCAGTCCGCGAGGTCCTCGTCGAGGAGGTCGGCGAGCTGCTTCTCGCGGGCGGTGATCTTCCCGTCCTGCCAGAGCGCCTTCTCCAGGCGGTGCCAGCCGGTCCAGTCCTTCGCCGGGTCCTGCCCCTCCTCCAGGCCGTCCTCGCGGACGTCGACCTTCGGGTCGATGTCGCCGAAGGACTCGGCGACGGGCTCGGTGCGCTCCCAGCCGATGCGGGAGGAGGCGTACGCCTTCTTCGCGGCCTCCAGGTCCCCGGCGCGGACGGCGTCGGTGAAGACCTTCACCTTGGGCAGCGTCGCGTCGGCCTGCGCCTGGACGTACTGGCGGTACGAGGCGACGGCGGCGTCCATCTCGGCGGAGCGCTTCGGGGCGGAGGCGCCGCCGGTGAGGGTCACGGCCTGGCGGATGCCGGAGCCGGTCATGCCGGGCTTGCAGACGATCGCGTACGAGCCGGCCTTGATCTCGGCGGTGAGCGTGGCCTTGGTGCCGGGGCCGATGTTCTCGCGCTCGGTGACGATCCGGTCGTCCGGGTAGAGGACGTACACCTCGGTGACCTTGGAGCCGCGGTTCTCCACGTTCAGGGTGACGTGGCCGGCCGGGAACTCCTTCTTCGACAGCTCGCAGGAGTCGTCCTTGGCGGTGACGGTGATGCCGTCGGCGTCCGCCTTGGCGTCGCTCTTCGCGGTGCATCCGGTGACGGCGGCCAGGACGGCTGCGCCCGCCAGGGCGGTGACGGCGGTGGTGCGGACGGCTCGCATCGACGGCTCCAGGACGAGGAGAGGGGTGGGAAAGGCGCTGAGGCGGACCTAACTTAACCGAGGCTTACCTCACTCATGCCCACCCGTCCAGTGATGTGACTCTCACGTCCGGCGCACCGGACACGGGGCGGTCACGGGTGGGCCATGGCCGCCCCATGGCCGGGTCAAGCCTCAGTCAAACGAGGCGTTTTGGGGTGATTTGGCGATCTGGGGGTTCCGGTGCGGGACGACCAGCGGGACGCCCGTCCGCGGGTGCGGGAAGACCTCCACCGGCTGCCGGTAGACCCGGCCGAGCAGCTCCGCGCCGAACACCCCGTCCGGCGGCCCGTCCGCGGCGACCCCGCCGCCGTGCACCACCCCCACCCGGTCCGCGTACGCCGCCGCGAGCCCCAGGTCGTGCAGGACGACCACCACCGCGTCCCCGGCCGCCGCCCGCTCCCGGCAGACCCGCAGCACCAGTTCCTGGTGGCGGAGGTCGAGCGCCGCCGTCGGCTCGTCGAGCAGCAGCAGCCCGGTCCGCTGGGCCAGCACCCGGGCGAGCGCCGCCCTGGCCCGCTCCCCGCCGGAGAGCGCGGCGAAGGGGCGGGCGGCGAGGGCGGTCACCTCGGTCGCGGCCATCGCCTCCGCCACCGCCTCCTCGTCCTCCGCCGCCCGCGCGGTCCCCGCCCACGGGGCGCGGCCCATCCGGACCACCTCCTCGACCGGGAAGGGGAAGGACAGTTCGGCGGTCTGCGGCAGCACCGCCCGCCGCAGCGCCAGCTCGGGCGCGCTCCACGCGCCGGCGGACCGGCCCCCGATCCGTACCGTCCCCGCCGAGGGCGCCAGGTCCCCGGCGAGCACCGACAGCAGCGTGGACTTCCCGGCGCCGTTGGGCCCCACCAGGGCCAGCACCTCCCCGGCGCGCACCGCGATCCGGGCCCCGTCGAGCACGGCCCGGCGGCCCCGCACCACCCGCACCCCGTCCGCCCCGGCGACGAGCCCGCCGGGCTCCACGGCCGCCGGCAGCTCCCGCACCCGCCTCCTGAACACGCCGATCACGCCCAACCACCCTGCTTCCTGCGGGTCCTGCGGAGCAGCCAGAAGAAGAACGGGCTGCCGATGAGGGCGGTGAGGACGCCCAGGGGGAGTTCGGCGGGGGCCGCGAGGGTGCGGGCCGCCAGGTCGCCCGCGGTGAGCACGGCCGCCCCGCCGAGCGCGCTGCCGGGGATCAGGAAGCGGTGGCCGGGGCCGTGCGCCATCCGCAGCACGTGCGGGACGACCAGGCCCACGAAGGTCACGATGCCGGAGACCGCGACCGCCGCCGCCGTGAGCAGCGCCACCACCAGGACCAGCGCGACCCGCAGCCGCTCCACCTCCACGCCCAGGTGCCGGGCGGGCCGCTCGCCGAGCGCGAGCAGGTCGAGCCGGCGGGCGTACAGCGGGGCGACGGCGAGGCCGAGCAGCGCGCACGGCAGGACCGCGAGCACCTTCGGCCAGGTGGCCTGCGCGAGCGAGCCCAGCTGCCAGAAGGTGATCTGGCTGATCTGCGCGTTGTCCGCGAAGAAGACGAAGAGCCCGATGAGCGCGCCCGCGAAGGCGTTGACCGCGATGCCCGTGAGGATCAGGGTGACGACCTCGGTCCGGCCGCCCGAGCGGGACATCGCGTACACCACGACCACGGTGAGGAGCCCGCCCGCGAAGGCGAAGACGGTCACCGTCCAGGTGCCGAGGAAGCCCGCGCCGAGGACGATCGCGCCGACCGCGCCGACGGCGGCGCCCGAGGAGATGCCGATGACGCCGGGCTCGGCCAGCGGATTGCCGAAGACGCCCTGCATCAGCGCCCCGGCGCAGCCGAGGGAGGCGCCGACGAGGACGGCGAGCACCACCCGGGGCAGTCGGATGTTCCACAGCACGCTCTCGGCGGTCCGGTCGAGGGCGTGCCCGCCGAGCCCCGTGCGGTGCAGCACCGAGGCGAGGACGTCGCCGAGCGGGATGCCGTACGCGCCGACGCCGGCGGACAGCAGGGCGAGCAGCAGCAGCGCGGCGAGCAGCCCGCCGGTGAGCAGCGCGGTCCGGCCGCGCCGGGGCGCGGGGGGCTCCGCGGGCCGGGCGGGGGGCTCCACCGCTCCGGAGGGGCGCGCCTCCTGGAGGGCCGTCACTTCCGCTCCCCGTACAGCTGGTCCACGAGCGAGGCGAGCACCCGGTCGGTGCGCGGGCCGTAGGAGAGGAGGACGCCGTCGTCGACGGAGACGATCCGGCGGTCGGCGCCGGCCGGGGTCTCGGCGACGCCGGGGAGCCGGAGGAGGCCGTCGACGCCGCCGACCGACCGGAGGCCCTTGCTCATGACGAGGAGCGCGTCCGGCGCGGCCTTCGCGAGGGCTTCGCTGGTGAGCGGGATGAAGTCCTCGGCGAGGCCGGACTCCTTGCCCGCGTCGACGGCGCCGGCGGCCTCCAGGAGGGAGGCGGCGCCGGAGTCGGCGCCGCCGAGGAGGTAGACGGCGGCCGAGCCGCGCAGGTAGAGGAAGGCGACGCGGGGCCGGTCGGCGCGGGCGGGGATCCGCTTCCGCACGGCGGCGAGGCGCTCGGCGGTCCGCTCGCGCAGCGCGGTGCCCGAGGCGGGGACGCCGAGGGCGGCGGCCACGTCCTCGGCGCGGTCGTCGAGGTCGCCGAGCTCCTTCGCGGGCGGGACGACGACGAGGGGGACGCCCGCGTCGCGGATCTGGGCGATCGCCTCGGCCGGGCCGGTGGTGGACTCGGCGAGGACGAGGGTCGGCCGCAGCGAGAGGACGTTCTCGGCGGAGACGTCGTGGGCGCGGGTCACCACCGGGAGCCCGGCGGCCTGTTCGAAGGTGGTGGTGACGTCCCGGGCCACCACGCGGTCCCCGAGGCCGAGGGTGAAGACGAGCTCGGCGAGGGAGCCGCTGAGCGGCACGATCCGCTCGGCCGAGGCGACGGTGACCCGCCGGCCGTCCGCGGAGGCGACGGTGACGGGCAGGCGGGGGGAGGCGGGGGAGGGGAGCGGCTCGACCCGGTCGGCGGTCGTCGCTCCGGGAGCCGTCGCTCCGGCGGCGGGGGCCTGTGCGGCCGGGGCCTGTGCGGCGGGGGTGGTCGCCGGGGCGGTTCCGCCGCCGCATCCGGTCGCCGCGAGGGCGAGGGCGAGCACTGCTGTCAGCGCTCCCGCGAGGCGAGTTCTGCGCACCGGACACCGTCCTGTCGTTCCGTTCGGAAGTTCGTCGCCCGGCGCTCGGGGGGATGGGTACCGGCCGGGACGGGATGGAGTTTAGGTTAGCCTTACCTAAGTCGCCAGCCCTCGGAGGGGTGCCCCATGCTGCTGTCCAGACCCTGCCGCGCACTCGCCGCGACCCTGTTCGCGGCCCTGCTCGCCGCCCTCGTCCCGGCCGCCGGCGCCCACGCGGAGAGCCGCCCCGTGCAGGGCGGACGACTGGACTGGGGCATCAGATCCTCCTTCCAGAGCTACGTCACCGGGCCGGTCGCACAAGGGAGTTGGGAGCTCACCGGCGCCGCCGCCACGGTCGGCCCGCAGTACCGCTTCCACTCCGCGCAGGGCTCGTACGACCCCGCCACCGGCACCTTCGAAGCCGCCTTCTCCGGCGGCGTCCACTTCACCGGCCACCGCGCGGCCGACGGCACGCACGAACTCGACCTCGCCATCAGCCGCCCCCGGATCCTGATCCGCGGCGGCACGGGCACCCTCTACGCCGACATGGCCAGCCGGCCCAAGGGCGGTGGGCGGACGACCGTCCGCGCCCAAGTCCCGCTCGCCGCGCTCGACACCGGCGGCCTCGACATGCGCGGGGCCACCGGCCCCGTCTCCCTCGCGGGCGTCCCCGCCACCCTCACCGCCCAGGGCGCCGCCGCCTTCGCGGGCTACTACCCGGCCGGCACCGCGCTCGACCCGGTCTCCCTCACCGTCGACGTCCGTACGGCCCCGAGCCGGGCCCCGAGCCCGACCTCGAACCCGGCTTTGAGCCCGTCGCCGAGCCGGACCCCGGCCCCGACCTCGGCCACGGCCCCGGCCCCGGGATCCTTCCGCGCCGCCGCCGTCGACTGGGGCGTCCGCCGCACCTTCCGCGAGTACGTCACCGGCGGCATCGCGCAGGGGAAGTGGACCCTCACCGGCGGGGCCCGGGACGGCGGGGCGCTCTTCCGGTTCCCCTCCGCCACCGGCACCTACGACCCCGCCACCGGCACCCTCGACGCCTCCTTCGAGGGCGGAGTCCGCTTCACCGGCACCCACCTCGACCTCGCCCTCGCCGGCGTCACCGTCCGGGTGGCCGGAGGCACCGGCACCCTCGCCGCCGACGTCACCAGCGCGGGGAGGACCGAGGAGGACGTCCCGCTCGTCACCTTCGCCGCCCGCGGCCTCGTCCCGGAGGACGGCCTCGCCGTCGTCGCCGAGGCGCCCGCCGTCCTCACCGAGGCCGGAGCCCGCGCCTTCGGCGGGATGTACAGGGCGGGCACCGCGATGGACCCGGTCTCCCTCGCCGTCTCCGTCGACCCGGCCGCCGCGCTCCCCGCCCTGCCCGACCTCGGCAGCGAACCCACGGCCCCGCCGGCCACGGCCACTGCCTCCCCCGCCCCCGCCGCTCCCGTGCCGGCCGCCGCGGCCTCCCCGGACCCCGGCGCCCCCACGGGCGTCTACGCCGGGATCGGCGCGGGCGCCCTGGCCGCCGCCGTCGCCGCGTACCTCCTGGTCCGGCGCCGCCGCCGGGCGGGGGAGACCCCCGCCCCCTGACCCGCCCCCGACCCTTCCCCTCCCGGACTCCCCGCACGGGCCCGCGCACGACGCCCCTGCGGCGGCCCGCCACACCCCCGTACCCCCGAACCCCCCTTCCCGTCTAGGAGATCACCGCCATGGCCACCCGCATGCGCCGCCCCGTCACCCTGGCCGCCGCCGTCACCACGGCCGCCGCCCTGGGCGCCGGTGCCCTGACCCTCGCGCTCCCCGCGTCCGCCGCCGAAGGCGCGGCCCCGCCGATGCCCCTCGTCGACGGCACCCTGGACTGGGGCGTCAAGCAGTCCTTCCGCTCCTACCTCGCCCAGCCCTTCGCCAAGGGGAGGATCACCCTGGAAGGCGGCGCGACGCAGGCGGCGGGCAACGGCGTCTTCACCTTCGCCGACGGCACCGGCACCTACGACACGGCCGGTCACGCCACCGCCACCGCCTTCAAGGGCGGCGTCCGCTTCGAGGCCCACGAGGGCGCCCTCGACATCCGGATCTCGGACGTCCGGCTCAGGACCGCCGGTTCGGCCTCGCCCACCGGCGAGATCACCGCCGACGTCGTCACCAAGGAGAAGGACGGCTCCTTCACCACCCGCGACGACGTCTCCTTCGCCGCCCTCGACATGAGCGGGGTCCGGCCCGGCCAGGGCGCCGGGGGCGCGATGGTCTTCAAGGACATACCGGCCGCGCTCACCAAGGACGGCGCCGCCGCCTTCGCGGGCTTCTACAAGGAGGGCGACGCCCTCGACCCGGCGACCCTCACGGTGAAGGCCGGCGCCCGGCCGACCACCCCGCCCACCACGCCGCCGACGACCCCGCCCACGATGCCGCCCACCACCGCGCCCACGACGACCCCGCCCACCACGGCCCCCACCACGGCCCCGACCACCCCGGCCACCACCCCGCCGACCACGACGGCCCCGGTGCCGACCGCCACGGCCCCCACCACCCCGGCCCCGACCGGCACGGCCACGGCCACGGCCACCCCGTCGTCCTCGCCCTCCGTCGTCGCCGGACGGCTCACCTGGGGCGTCCTGGAGCGCTGGCGGGTGTACGTCGCCGAGCGCTGCGGCGGCACCGTCACCCCGGCCGCCGGGGCGGTCCGGTCCGGCTCCGCGTACGCCTTCCAGGCCGACGGGGCCGAACTCGACGCGGACGCCCGCACCCTCGCCGCCTCCTTCGGGGGCCGGGTGGACTTCGTCTGCGCCGCCCACGGCATCGACTGGCGGATCAGCGGCGTGAAGGTCTCCGCGAGCGGCACCACGGGCACCCTCACCGCCGACGTCACCACGGCCTCCGGCACCCGGAAGGGCGTGCGCTTCGCCGAGCTCGACCTCGCGGAGGCCGACTGGAGCCCGAAGGACGGCGTCGTCACCCTCGCCGCCCTCCCGGCGAAGCTGACCGCGGCCGGTGCCGCGCTCTTCGCCGCGCCCGGCGGCGCCTCGTACTACGAGGCGGGCCTGGCCCTCGACCCGGTGACCGTCTCCCTCGCCGTCGACGAGGACGCCACCCTCCCGGCCGACACGGGAACCGGCGGCACGGGAACCGGCGGCACGGGCGACGCCGGTGCGGGCGACGGCGCTTCGGGAAGCGGCGGTTCCGGCACCACGGCCTCCGGCGCCACCGGCGCGGGCACGATCGGCGGCGGGACCGCCGGAGGGGGCGGCACGGTCGGCGGCGGGAGCGCGGGCGGCGGCGGTGTGCTCGCCGCCACCGGCTCCTCCGCCCCCACCGGCCTCCTGGCCGGCGCCGCCGCGCTCGTCGCGGGCGCCGGGGCGGCCGTCGTCGTCGCCGTCCGCCGCCGGGCGGGCGCCGAGGGCTGACCCCCCGCGTCCCCCGCTCCTCTCGCGTCCCCCCCCCCGCGTCCACCGGGCAGGGCCGCGCCCCGGAAAACGGGGCGCGGCCCTGCCGCACGCTCCTGGATGGTTCAATTCCGCCATGAACACGACTGAGGAGACCGGCACCGAGATCGACGTCCTGCGGGTCTTCTGCGCGGGCGACGGACGCCACGGCAACGCCCTCGGAGTCGTACGCGACGGGCGCGTCCACCCGGACGAGGCGTCCCGGCAGGCCCTCGCCAAGGAACTCGGCTTCAGCGAGACCGTGTTCGTCGACGACCCCGAGCGCGGGATCGTCGACATCTACACCCCCGGACTGCGGCTCCCCTTCGCCGGGCACCCGCTCGTCGGCACCGCCTGGCTGCTCGACCTGGAGGTGATCTGCCCGCCCGCCGGAGAGGTCTGGGTGCGCGGCGACGGCGAGTTCACCTGGATCGAGGCGCGCGCCGAATGGGCCCCGCCGCGCACCCTGCGCCGCTACGGCTCCGCCGCGGAGGTCGACGCGCTGGAGGTGCCCGAGCCGGGGGAGTGGATCTACGCCTGGGCGTGGGAGGAGGAGGCCGCCGGACGGATCCGGGCGCGCGCCTTCCCCGGCCGGGGCGACGGCATCGACGAGGACGAGGCCACCGGCGCGGCGGCCCTGCTGCTCACCGCCGAGCTGGGCCGGGCCCTGAACATCACGCAGGGCCGGGGGTCGCAGCTGCTGACCGCCCCCGGCCCCGACGGGATCGTGGAGTTGGGCGGACGGGTCCGCCTGGAGCGCACGCTCATGCGCTGAGGGACCCCGCCCGGGGTCCCGTGGCCCCTCTGTGCCGAGAAGGCTCCGCCCGGGGTCCGGCGGCGCCCGCGCACCGACCGGACCCCGACCGGGGCCCCGTGGCGCCTACGCGCTGAGGGGGAACTCCCCGCCCAGCTCGCGGAAGACGGCCGTGTTGAAGGCGAAGGCCCGCTTGCACTCGTCGACGATCCGCTGCTTCTCCAGGTCGTCGGCCCGGACCCCGTCGAGGAGTTCGCGGTAGGTCCGCTTGAACGCCGCCGGGTTGCCGATCGCGTCGAAGACGTAGAACCGCACGCCGTCGCCCTTGCGGTCGAAGCCCCAGGTCCGCTCGGCCTTGTCGCGGATGATCTGACCGCCCGACAGGTCGCCCAGGTAGCGGGTGTAGTGGTGGGCGACGTAACCGGCGGGCCACGTGCGGGCGCACTCGGCGACCCGCTCCGCGTACGCCTCCGTGGCGGGCAGCGCCGAGGCCCCGGCGCGCCACTCCGGGCCGCGCAGGTGGGCGAGGTCCGCCTCCAGGGCGGCCGTGCGGAAGAGCTCGGGCTGTATGAACGGCCCGGCGACCGGGTCCTCGCGCAGCGCCTCCGCGCCCTCCTCCAGGGCCCGGTACACGAACCACAGCTGCTCCGTGTAGCGGGCGTAGGCGTCCACGCCCAGCCGTCCGCCGAGGAGGTCGCCCATGAAGGACGAGGTCTCCGCCTCCGTGTGCTGCTCGTGCGAGGCCGTGCGGATGAGGGTGGAGAAGGGGGTGTCCAAGGCGTGCCTCCGGGACCGATGGGGCGGGAACCAGCTGACCCGATGGTGCCAAGTTAGGCTTACCTAAGTCAACTGGTTCCCGACAGCCTGTCGGTAAGGAGATGTACCCCGTCGGGGGTCAGGGCAACGTAAGGATGTCCGCCCCGGTCTCGGTCACCACCAGGGTGTGCTCGAACTGCGCCGTCCGCTTGCGGTCCTTGGTCACCACGGTCCAGCCGTCGTCCCACATGTCGTACTCGTGGGTGCCGAGGGTCAGCATCGGCTCGATCGTGAAGGTCATGCCGGGCTGGATGACGGTGGTGTGGTGGGGCGAGTCGTAGTGCGGCACGATCAGGCCGGAGTGGAAGGACGAGTTGATGCCGTGCCCGGTGAAGTCCCGCACCACGCCGTAGCCGAAGCGCTTGGCGTACGACTCGATGACCCGGCCGATGATGTTGATCTGGCGGCCCGGCTTCACCGCCTTGATCGCGCGGTTCAGCGACTCCCGGGTCCGCTCCACGAGCAGCCGCGACTCCTCGTCGACGTCCCCGCACAGGTAGGTGGCGTTGTTGTCGCCGTGGACGCCGCCGATGTACGCCGTCACGTCCAGGTTCACGATGTCGCCGTCGCGCAGCACCGTGGAGTCCGGGATGCCGTGGCAGATGACCTCGTTGACCGAGGCGCACAGCGACTTGGGGAAGCCCCGGTAGCCCAGGGTCGAGGGGTAGGCGCCGTGGTCGCACATGTACTCATGGGCGACCCGGTCGAGCTCGTCGGTGGTGACGCCCGGGGCGATGTGCTTGGCGGCCTCCTCCATCGCCTGCGCGGCGATGCGGCCGGCGATCCGCATCCGTTCGATCGTGTCGGAATCCTGCACCTCGGGCCCCGTGTACGGGGTGGGGGCGGGCTTCCCGACGTACTCGGGACGGCGGATCGAGCCCGGGACGGAGCGGGTGGGGGAGAGCTCCCCCGGTACGAGAAGCGACTGGCCAGACATGCCAGCGAGTCTAACGACCGCGTCTGGGGCAGCATGGTCACGAGGGAAGGAGCCGACGACCATGGCCCTGTTCAAGAAGCGCACGGCCGGAAAGCCGGGCGAGTGGTACTACTGCCTGGAACACAAGAAGGTCGAGGAGGGGCCGGAATGCCCGGCGAAGAACCGGTTCGGCCCCTACGCCACCCGTGAGGAGGCCGCCCACGCCATGGAGACCGCCCGCGAGCGGAACCTGGAGTGGGAGACCGACCCCCGCTGGCACGACGCGCCCGGCCCGGACGAGGACCGGGACCAGGGCTAGGAACGGTCCGGCGACGGCGGCCGGGGCCCGTCACACGGCCCCGGCCGCCGCCGTCGCCTCCTGCTGGGCCTTGCGGCGCAGCGCGTCCGCGTCCGTGGCGGAGTCGTACCGGAGCAGCCTCGGCAGCGCCAGGCACAGCAGGCCCACCGAGGCCACGCAGGCGACGCCGCCCGCCCAGACGGCCGTACGGGTGCCGGTCCAGCCCGCCATGACGCCCGCCCGCACCTGGCCGAGCTGCGGACCCACGCTGTACGAGAGCACCTCGATGCCCGCGAGCCGGCCGCGCAGCTCCTCCGGGATCGTCTGGTTCCAGATCGTCGAGCGGCCGAGCCCGCTCAGCATGTCGCCGGCGCCCGCGAACGCCAGGCAGACCAGCACCAGCCACACGTTCCCGAACCAGCCCGCGCCCGCGACCGCCAGGCCCCAGCCCGCCGCGCCGCCCGCCACGAGCAGCCCGTGCCGCCGCACCTTCGAGGTCCAGCCGCTGGTCAGCCCCAGCACCAGGGAGCCGACCGAGCCCGCCGCGTACATCAGGCCCAGCGACCAGGGGGCGTCCAGCTCGTCCGCGAGGAAGGGGAAGACCGCGTTCGGGAAGGCGAAGACCATCGCGGCCAGGTCGACGGCGTACGTGCCCAGCAGCACCGGCCGCGACCAGGCGTACCGCGCGCCCTCCGCGACCGACCGCAGCGAGGGCTTCTCCGCGTCGTGCGCGGGCGGCGCGGGGGACAGCCGCCGGCACATCAGCACCGACACCGCGAAACCCGCCAGCGTCACCGCGTACGCCGGTGCGTGGCCCGCGTAGGCCACCACCAGGCCCGCCACCGAGGGGCCCGCGATCGCCCCGACCTGCCAGCGCAGCGAGTTCAGCGCGGCGGCCGCCGTCTGCTGCTCGTGCGGCACGATCCGGGCGAGCAGCGAGTCCAGCGCGGGCCGCTGGAGTCCCGCCAGCGCCGACACCCCGGCCGCCACCACGTACAGCGGCCACAGCATCGGCCCGGTGAGCAGCGCGTTCACGAGCAGCAGCAGGGCCAGCAGCCCCAGGCCCGCCTCCGTCGCCACGATCACCCGGCGCCGGTCCACGGCGTCCGCCAGCGCCCCGCCGTACAGCCCGAAGACCACCAGCGGCACCAGCTCCACCGCGCCCATCGCCCCCACCGCGAGCGGCGAGTCCGTCAGCTCCTTGATCTGGAGGGGCAGCGCGACCATCGCCATGGCACTGGCGAAGTACGTGACGAGCCCCTGTGTCCACAGCAGCCGGAAGTCGGCGGAGGACCGCCAGGGCGAGGTGTCGGGAAGCACGGCCGCGAGCCGGGCACGCAAGGAGGAGGACGTCACGGGCCCTCATGCTCCGGACGCGCCCGCCCCGGGGCAACCGATTTCCCGGCCGGTTCCCGGGGGCCTCCCGCCCTGCGAGCCTCCCGCCCCGGGGGCCTCCCGCCCCACGAGCGGGCCGCCCCACGAGCCCGTGGGCCCGCCACCGACGGGAGGGCGTGCCACCAACGGGGGCGTGCTACCAGCGGGCCGGCGGCGGGGACGTCAGGCGGTCCGCCAGGGTGGAGAGGCGGTCGCGGAGCCGGCGGCCGCGCGGGCCCGGCAGGCTGTTCTCCCCGGCCGCCGCGCTGACCAGGTGCTGGACCGTGTCCAGGTCCACCTCCGCGCCCTCCGCGACCGTCAGCGCCTCGTGGGCCAGGCCCCGCACCTCCGGGTCGCCGCCGTCCAGCGACAGCACCGTCGCCCCCGCCCGGCGCGCGTCGTGCACCCGCTGGAGCAGTCCCGCCCCCGGCCGCTCCGGTGCCACGACCAGGAGCGTCGCACCCCGGCCCGCCGCTTCGAGACGGCCGAGACCCACCGCCAGGTGTGCGGGCCGCCCGGCCCGCACCCGGTGCCGCACCAGCGTCGGCGCCAGCTCCGGCTGCCCCGACCAGGCCGCCTCGTCCACCAGGTGCGCCGCGAGGTGCCAGGGCTCGTACTCCTCCGTGCCGACGAGCAGCAGCCCGCCCCGCGCCGGCACCACCGACGCCCGCAGCGCCCCGGCGAAGCGGCGGGCGGCGCGCGGCCACTCCGTCCCGGCGAGCACTTCCCGCAGCAACGCGACCCGTACGGCATCCATGGCGCCGCATGATGCCCCGGTGGCGGGCCCCGCGCGGGCGGGTTGTCGGCGAACCACCCGAACGGGTCCCGAACCGGTGGGTAGGGTCGCCCCATGACTTCCTCGACCGCTCCCCGTCCCTCGAACCGTCCCGCGAAGGACCCCTGGGACCTCCCCGACGTCTCCGGCCTCGTCGTCGGCGTCCTCGGCGGCACCGGCGACCAGGGCCGCGGCCTCGCCTACCGCCTCGCCGCCGCCGGCCAGCAGGTGATCATCGGCTCCCGCGCCGCCGACCGCGCCGCGGCCGTCGCCGCCGAGATCGGCCACGGCGTCGAGGGCGCCGACAACGCCGAGTGCGCCCGCCGCAGCGACGTCGTCATCGTGGCCGTCCCCTGGGACGGCCACGCCAAGACGCTGGAGTCGCTGCGCGAGGAGCTCGCCGGCAAGCTCGTCGTCGACTGCGTCAACCCGCTCGGCTTCGACAAGAAGGGCGCCTACGCCCTCAAGCCCGAGGAGGGCTCCGCCGCCGAGCAGGCCGCCGCGCTCCTCCCGGACTCCCGGGTCGCCGCCGCCTTCCACCACCTGTCCGCCGTCCTCCTCAAGGACACCTCGATCGCCGAGATCGACACCGACGTGATGGTCCTCGGCGAGGAGCGCGCCGACGTCGAGATCGTGCAGGCGCTGGCCGGCCGCATCCCCGGCATGCGCGGCGTCTTCGCCGGCCGGCTGCGCAACGCCCACCAGGTCGAGTCGCTGGTCGCCAACCTGATCTCGGTGAACCGCCGCTACAAGGCCCACGCGGGCATCCGGATCACCGACATCTGAGCCGGCCGTCGGGCGCCCGTCCGGGCGCCCCCGGGTGTCCGCCCGGGTGTCCGGCCCGCCCGGGGGGCGGAGCCGGAGAAGGGACGCTTCGGGGCATGGGGGACACTGGTCGGGCACCGTCAGCCGTACCCGACAGGAGCCGACCCCCATGCCCCGTCTCGCCCTCTACTCCCTCGCGGTCTGCGCCCTGGCCGTCGCCGCGGCCGTGATCTCCTTCGTGAACGGCAGCTTCATCGGCGTCGTCTGGGTGCTCCTCGCCGGCCTCTCCTCCAACATGGCCTGGTACTACGTCCGCCGCGCCAGGGCCGAGAAGGCCGACGCCGCCCCGGCCGCCCAGGTCTAGAGCGGGCAGCCCGGCGGCGTCCCCTCCCAGAAGCGGAACAGTGCCGAGCCGCAGGCGCGGTCCAGGACGCCGACGTCCAGGGACCGCAGCAGGGCGTCGACCGCGTCGAAGAAGGCGCCGTTCAGCACCGGCACGAAGAGCAGGACGATCACGGCGAAGAAGCCGTACGGCGCGTACGGCGCGATCTTCCGCTTCAGCTCGTACGACAGCCAGGGCTCCACGATGCCGTAGCCGTCGAGCCCCGGCACCGGCAGCAGGTTCAGCAGCGCGGCCGTCACCTGGAGGAACGCCAGGAAGGCCAGCGCGTACCGGAAGGCGGCCGGCACCCCGTCGAGCGCGTCCAGCCAGAACGGGGCCGTGCACACCACCGCGAACAGCACGTTCGCCAGCGGGCCCGCCGCCGAGACCAGGCTGTGTCTCCAGCGGCCCTTGATCCGCCCCTGGTCGATGAAGACGGCCCCGCCCGGCAGGCCGATCCCGCCCATGATCACGAAGAGCACGGGCAGGACCACGCTCAGGACGGCGTGGGTGTACGCGAACGGGTTCAGGGTCAGATAGCCCTTGGCGCCCACCGTGACGTCGCCGCTGTGCAGCGCCGTGCGCGCGTGCGCGTACTCGTGCAGACAGAGCGAGACGATCCACGCCGAGGTGACGAAGAGGAAGACCGCCACTCCGGGCAGCGCGGCGAAGTCCGTCCACACCCCCCAGCCGGCGGCCGCCATGACGGCGAGGACCGCCAGGAAGACGGGACTGATCCGGCGCTCCCGGCGGCGGACGGCGGCCGAACTCATCACGGGCTCCCCCGAAGGCGTGTCCGCGCGGACGCGGTGCGGATCGTACGGCGTGGTGCGGGTCGCGCGGCGTGGTGCTGTGCGGTGCGCGGGCGTGGTGCGGTGCGGGTGGGGCGTTCCGGGCCGTGCGGGTCGTACGGACGCGCGCGGGCGCGTACGGACCCGGTGCGGGTCCCGTGTGCGGGAGAACGTACCGTCCCGCGCCGGGGTTCCCCGCGTGCCGGGGCGTGCCGGGTCCTCACGGAGAATGGGGGCGTGCGCTACTGCCTCCTCGGACCGACCCGGGCGCTGGCCGCCGACGGGACCGAGCCGCCCGTCGGCGGCCCCCGCGTCCGCGCCCTGCTCGCCGCGCTCGCCCTGCGGCCGGGCCGGGCGCTGCCCGTGACCGTGCTCGTCGACGAGGTCTGGCACGGCGACGAACCGCCCGCCGACGCCGTCGCCGCCCTCCAGGCGCTGGTCGGACGGCTGCGGAAGGCGCTCGGCCGGGACCGGGTCCGCTCCGCCGGCGGCGGCTACCTGCTCGACGCCGGCCGCGAGGACGTCGACCTCTTCCGCTTCGAACGGCTCGCCGCCGACGGCGCCGCCGCGCTCGCCGCCGGGGACCCCGGGCGGGCCGCCGCCCTCCTGGACGAGGGCCTCGCCCTGTGGACCGGGCCCGTCCTCGCCGACCTGCCCGACCGGCACGCCGAGGCCGCCCGCTGGGAGGCCCGCCGGCTCGACGCCCGCCGCGCCCGCCTCGGCGCCGCCCTCGCCCTGGGCCGGGCCGCCGACGCCCTGCCCGAGCTCACCGCGCTCTGCGCGGACCGCCCGCTCGACGAGCCGCTCCAGGCCCTGCGGATCCGGGCCCTGCGCGACGCGGGACGGACGGCCGAGGCGCTGGTCGCGTACGAGGAGGTGCGGCGGACGCTGGCCGGCCGGCTCGGCGCCGACCCCGGCCCCGAGCTGCGCGCCCTCCACGCGCACCTCCTCGCGGACGAGCCGCCCGCGCCCATGGCCGCACCGGACCCCGTACCGGCATCGGCTCCGGATCCGGCTCCCGTGCGGGCTCCCGCGCCCGGCAACCTGCGGGCCCGGCTCACCTCCTTCGTCGGGCGCGAGGAGGAGATCGACGCGCTGCGCGGGGACCTGGCCGCCGCCCGGATGGTGACCCTGCTCGGGCCCGGCGGCGCCGGCAAGACCCGGCTCTCCCAGGAGGCGGCCGAACGGTCCGCCGCCGCCTGGCCCGACGGCGTCTGGGTCGCCGAACTGGCCCCCGTCCGCGACCCCGAGGCCGTGCCCGAGGCCGTCCTCGCCGCCCTCGGCGCCCGCGAGACCGTCCTGCGCGGCGCCGGCGCCGAGGAACTGCGCGGCGACGGCGACGCCCTCTCCCGGCTGGCGGAACACTGCGCGGGCCGCCGGATGCTGCTGCTCCTCGACAACTGCGAGCACCTGGTGGAGGCCGCCGCCCGGCTGGCGGAGGCGCTCCTCGCCCGCTGCCCGGGGGTGCGGGTCCTCGCGACGAGCCGGGAGCCGCTGGGGGTGCCGGGGGAGCGGGTGCGGCCGCTGGGCCCGCTGCCCGAGGCGACCGCGCTGCGGCTGCTCGGGGAACGCGGCGCCGCCGCGCGACCGGGCTTCGACGTGGCCGGGGACCCGGAGGCGGCGCGGGAGATCGTGCGGCGCCTCGACGGACTGCCGCTGGCCGTGGAGCTGGCGGCGGCCCGGCTGCGGATGCTGTCGCCGCGGCAGATCGCCGACCGGCTCGACGACCGCTTCCGGCTGCTGACCTCGGGCGCGCGGACCGTGCTGCCCCGCCAGCAGACGCTGCGGGCGGTCGTCGACTGGTCCTGGGACCTCCTGGAGGAGCCGGAGCGGGCGGTGCTGCGCCGTCTCGCCGTCTTCACCGGCGGCTGCGACCTGGAGGCGGCCGAGGCGGTCTGCGCCGGACCGGAGGACGCGGACGTCCTGGACGTGCTGGGCGCCCTCGTCGACAAGTCGCTGGTGGTCGCCGCGCCGGAGGAGTCCGGCATGCGCTTCCGGCTCCTGGAGACGGTCGCCGAGTACGCGGGGGAGCGGCTGGACGAGGCGGGCGGGCGGACGGCCGCCGAACGGGCCCACCTCACGTACTACCGCGAACTCGCCCGCGCCACGGACCCCGAGCTCCGCGGCCCCGGACAGCTCGCCGCCATGGCCCGCTTCGACGCCGAGTACGGCAACGTCCGCACCGCGCTCTCCCGGGCCGTCGCCCTCCGCGACGAGGACGAGGCGCTCGTCCTCGTCCACTCCCTGCTCTGGTACTGGCAGCTGCGCGACCTGCGCTCCGACGCCCTCCAGGGCGCCCGGGCCGCCGCCGGGCTCGGCCCCGACCCCTTCGCGCCGCCCGCCGCGCCCGTCGTTCCACTCCACGAACCGTGCACGGCCGCCCCGCCGCCGCTCTCCGCCGAGCAGCGCTGGGAGGCCCGGCGGGGGGTCAGGCTCCTCGAACTGATCAACATGGACCACGAGACGGGCCGCTGGACCACCCCCGAGGGCACCGCCCGGCTCCGCGAGATCACCGCCGTCTACCCGCCCGGCCTGCCGCAGACCTGCCGGCTCCCCGGCTCCTTCGCCGTCTTCGCGGTCATCATCACCGGTGAGGCCGGCCGGCTGCGCGAACTCCTCGACACCACCGTCCGGGCGTGCCGCGACCACGGCTACGACTGGGAACTCGCCAACATCCTGCACATGCGCGCCAACATCCTCGCCAACCGCGGCGAATGGACCGGCGACGCCATCGCCGACGCCGACGAGAGCCTGGAGATCTTCGAAAGGCTCGGGGACGCCTGGGGGATGGCCGAGGCCCTCTCCTCCCGCGCGGAGGCCCACGAGCGGCAGCTCGAATTCGACGAGGCCGCCGCCGACTTCGTCGCCGCCATCGGCTACGCGGAGAAGATCGACGCCCCCTCCCAGCAGGCCCTGCTGCGCGCCCGGTACGCCGACATCCTGGTCGAGACCGGCCGGATCGAGGAGGGCGAGGCGATCCTCCGGGAGGTCCTCGACGGCCGCCACGGCACCGGCCACGAGTCCCAGCTCGGCGCCCGGCTCTTCCTCGCCCACGCCCTCGGCCGCACCGGGCGCACCGCGGAGGCCCGCCGCCACCTCCTCGCGCTCCGGGAGGAGTTCGGCAGCGAGACCCTGTCCGTCTTCGACGGCTTCATCCTGGCGGGCCTGGCCTGGGCCGACGTCCTGGAGGGCGAGTACGAGGCCGGGCTCCGCAACGCCGTCGAGGGGTACGGGCGGTCCCTGGGCGCGCTGGCGATGATGGTCGCCCCGCAGATGCCCGCGGGCCAGCTCACCCTCGCGGCCTGGGCGCTCGCCGGGCTCGGCGGCGCCGGGGCCCGCACGGCGGCCGTGCTCCTGGGCGCCCGCGAGAACCTGATCCCGGCCGGACACCGCCGCCCGTCGCTGGAGCAGGAACACCTGGAGCGGGCCACGGAACTGGCCCGCTCCGCCCTCGGCGGGGCGGAGTTCGCCGCCGCGTACGCCGAGGGCGGCGGCCTCTCCTTCGAGGAGGCCGCCGCCCTGCTCGGCAGCGCCGCCGACGCGATCGATGGGCGCGCCGAGTCCTGAACCCCCGTGCCGGGGCGGCGCCTCAGGTCTTCTTGCGGAAGCGGGAGACCGCGAGCGGCGCCGTGACGAGCGTGATCGCCAGCGACCAGCCGAGGGTCATCCACACGGAGTGGGCGACCGCGCCGCCGTTGATGAGGTTCCGGGCCGCGTCGGCCAGGTTGGAGAGCGGGTTGTAGTCCGTGAAGGTCTCCAGCCAGCCGGGCATCGTCGTCGTCGGCGCGAAGATCGAGGAGCCGAACTGGAGCGGCATCAGGACCAGCATCGCCATGCCCTGGACCGCCTGCGCGGACTTCAGGCTCAGACCGAGCAGGATGAAGATCCACATCAGGGAGGCGCCGAAGACCACCGACAGGCCGATGGCGGCCAGCAGGTGCAGCACCGAGGTGTGGATCGACAGGCCCAGCAGGAAGCCCATGCCGAGGAGGATCGCGGTGGCGATCATCATCCGGCCGAGTTCGACGACGATCTTGGCGATGAGGACCGAGGAGCGGGCGATCGGCATCGTCCGGAACCGGTCCATCACCCCCTTCTTGAAGTCGTCGTTGATGCCCACGCCGACGCCCATGGCGATGTTCATGCCCATCATCGCCATCAGGCCGGGCGTCACGTAGTTCACGTAGACGTCGTTGTTGCCCTTGCCGGATATCGCGCCGCCGAAGACGTACACGAACAGCAGGATGAAGATGATCGGCATGAACACGGCGTCGAACATCGACTCCGGGTCCTGCTTGATCTGGAGCGCGTTGCGCCGGGCCAGGGCGCCGATGTGGCGCAGGTTGGCCCGCAGGCCGATGCGGCCGTCGGCGTCGGTGCGGACCGGCCGGACCGGGGCGGGGCCCGCGGCGCCGGCGGGGGACTTGGTGACCGTGGTCGTGCTCACGCGGCGACCTCCTCGGTGATCTCGTCGGCCGCGGTGCTCTTCTGGCCGGTGATGGCCAGGAACACCTCGTCCAGGCTGGGCAGATGGGTGCCGATGTGGGCGATGCCGAAGCCGCGCGCCCCGAGCAGGGAGACCACCGCGGTCAGCTGCTGGTCGGTGAGGATCGGCACGTACAGGGCGTCCTCGTCGGGCACCACGGTCGCGCCGGCGACGCCGTCCAGGCCGGTCTCGCGGAGCGCGGCCGCCATCGCGGGCAGCTGCGCCGGGTCGATCGGGCGGACCTTCAGCGTCCGGCCGCCGACCTTCGCCTTGAGCTCGTCGACCTCGCCGTTGGCGATGACCTTGCCGCGGTCGACGACGGTCAGCTCGCTCGCGAGCTGCTCCGCCTCCTCCATGTACTGGGTGGTGAGGAGGACGGTGACGCCCTCCGACACCATCCGCTTCACCTCGTCCCACACCTCGTTGCGCGTGCGGGGGTCGAGGCCGGTGGTCGGCTCGTCCAGGTAGAGCACGGCGGGCTGCCCGATCATCGAGGCGGCCAGGTCGAGGCGGCGCCGCATGCCGCCGGAGTAGTTCATCGCCGGGCGCTTGGCGGCCTCGGTGAGGGAGAAGCGCTCCAGCATCTCGTCGGCGCGGCGGCGGGCCTCCGCGCGGGACAGGTCGAGCAGCCGGCCGATCATGTACAGGTTCTCGAAGCCGGAGAGCTTCTCGTCGACCGAGGCGTACTGGCCGGTGAGGCCGATGGTGCGGCGCAGCTGGCGGGGCTGGCGCACCACGTCGTAGCCGGCGACGACGGCGGTCCCGGCGTCCGGGACGAGGAGGGTGGACAGGCAGCGGACGAGGGTGGTCTTCCCGGCGCCGTTGGGCCCGAGGACGCCGAGGACGGTGCCCTCGCGGACGTCCAGGTCGACCCCGTCGAGGGCCTTCGTCTCGCCGAAGTGCTTCACGAGGCCCCGGACCTCGACGGCGTTGGTCTGTGATCGCGTCATGTCCACCATGGAACAGGGCGCCGCTGACAGTCCTCCGACATTTCTCCGACAGACGGCCGACAGCCCGCCGACGGGGCGTCGGCGGGCTGTCGGCCGTGCGGGAGCGCCTGGTGGGAGCGGGGCGCGGGAGCTCCTAGTGGAAGGTGTGCTCCTCGGCGGGGAAGGACCCGCCGGCCACGTCCTCGGCGAAGGCGCGGGCGGCGTCGCCGAGCGTCTCGCGGAGGTTGGCGTACTGCTTGCTGAAGCGCGGCACCTTGCCGCCGGTGAGGCCGGCCATGTCGGTCCAGACGAGGACCTGGGCGTCGGTGTCGGGGCCCGCGCCGATGCCGATGACCGGGATGTGCAGCGAGCGGGTGACCTCGGCGGCCAGCTCGGCCGGCACCAGCTCCAGGACGAGCGCGAAGGCGCCCGCGTCCTGGGCGGCCTTGGCGTCGCGCAGCAGCTTGTGCGCGGCCTCGTCGGAGCGGCCCTGCACCCGGTAGCCCATGGTGTTCACGGACTGCGGGGTGAGGCCCAGGTGGGACATGACGGGGATGCCGGCCTGGACCAGCATCTCGGTCTGCGGCAGCGAGCGCTCGCCGCCCTCCAGCTTGACCGCCTGCACGCCGGCCTCCTTGACGAGGCGGGTCGCGCTGCGCAGGGCCTGGACGGGCCCCTCCTGGTACGAGCCGAAGGGGAGGTCGCCGACGACGAGGGCGCGCCGGGTGCCCCGGACGACGGCGGCGGAGAGCAGGGCCATCTCGTCCATCGTGACGGGCACGGTGGTGTCGTAGCCGAGGTGGCAGTTGCCCATGGAGTCGCCGACGAGGATCACCGGGATGCCGGCCTCGTCGAAGACGGACGCGGTCATGGCGTCGTAGGCGGTGAGCATGGGCCACTTCTCGCCGCGGGTCTTCGCGGCGGCGATGTCGTGGACGGAGAGTCGGCGCGAGCCCTTGCCGCCGTACAGCGTCTTCGTACCGTCGGCGGGCGGCTTCTGGGCAGCCTGAAGCGTCATGGTGAACGGCTCCTTCGTCATCTCGAGGCGCCCTGACGGCGTCCCCGGACCGCTTCCATGGTGGCACTTCGTCCGGCGGGCGGGGAAGTGGGGCGGGGTGTCGCTGTTCACACGGACCGGACGGGTGCGGGGGGTTTCGCGCCGGACGGGCACGGAGGGCTCCCGGCCGGGCCGGCGTCGAGGCTCTCGGGACGCACGGGCGCGGGGGCCTTGGGACGCACGGGCGCGGAGGGTCTCCGGCCGGGCCGGCACCGGGGGTTTCGGGCCGGACCGGCGCGGGGATTTTAAATACGAGACGGTCCCGTTTCGAAAAGAGGTTACAGTGGTGCGCATGCCAGAGCCGTCCCCTGTTCCCGCCCCCGCGCCGCCCCGCGTGCCCGAGGCCGTCCACCGCCGCCGCTGGGCCGTCCTCGGCGTGCTGATGCTCAGCCTGCTGATCGTCGTCCTCGACAACTCGATCCTGAACGTGGCGGTCAAGACGATCGCCTCCCCGGCCCCCACCGGCCTCGGCGCCACCCAGAGCGAGCTGGAGTGGGCGATCAACTCCTACACGCTCGTCTTCGCCGGCCTGCTCTTCGCCTCCGGTCTCCTCGGCGACCGGCTCGGCCGCAAGAAGTCCCTCCTCTTCGGCCTCACTGTCTTCGGCGTCGGCTCCGCCCTCGCCGCCCTCTCCGGCTCCCCGGGCGAGCTGATCGCCTACCGGGCCGTGATGGGCCTCGGCGCCGCCTTCGTCATGCCCGCCACCCTCGCCGTCCTCATGAACGTCTTCGAGCGCGACGAGCAGCCCAAGGCCATCGGCATCTGGGCCGGCAGCGTCGGCCTCGCCATCGCGATCGGCCCGATCACCGGCGGCATCCTCCTGGAGCACTTCTGGTGGGGCTCGATCTTCCTCATCAACGTGCCCGTCGTGCTCCTCGGCCTCGGCCTGATGGCCTGGCTCGTCCCCGAGTCGAAGGACCCCGCGCCCGGCCGGATCGACCTCGTCGGCGTCCTCCTCTCCGTCCTCGGCCTCGTCCTCCTCGTGTACGGGATCATCCGCGGCGGCGAGCAGGCGTCCTTCACCGAGCCGGGGGTCCTCGCCCCGGTTCTCGGCGGCCTCGCCGTCCTCACCGCCTTCGTCCTGTACGAGAGGCGCAGCGACCACCCGGCACTGGACGTCTCCTACTTCCGCAAGCCGGTCTTCTCCGCCGCCGTCGCCGCCATCGCCCTGGTCTTCTTCGCCCTCATGGGCGTGACCTTCTTCTCCGCCTTCTACCTCCAGAGCGTCCGCGGCTACAGCGCCCTCGACTCCGGCCTGCTCCTGCTGCCGCTCGCCCTCGCGCAGATGGTCTTCGCGCCCCGGGCCCGGCTCGCGGTCGCCCGCTTCGGCGCGCGGGCGGTCTGCGCCACCGGCATGGCCGCCGTCGCCCTCGGCCTCGGCGCCTTCGCCTTCTTCGACGCGGACACCCCGGTCTGGGTGATGGCCCTGGTCTTCCTGGTGCAGGGCGCGGGCATGGCGCACATCATGCCGCCGGTCACCGTCGCGATCATGCAGACGCTGCCCCGGGAGAAGGCGGGCTCCGGCTCCGCCGTCAACAACACCTTCCGCCAGGTCGGCGGCGCGCTCGGCGTGGCCGTCCTCGGCTCCGTCCTCTCCTCCGTCTACCGGGGCGAGATCGAACCGCACCTCGACGTCCTGCCGCCCGCCGTCCGCACCACCGCGGGCGAGTCCCTGGAGGCCACCCTCGCGGTCGCGGAGAAGCTCCACGCCGACGCGCTCGTCGCCCCCGCGTACCAGGCATTCCTCGACGCGATGCACGTCACCGCGTACGCCTCGGCCGGCATCGCCGCGGTCGGCGCGGTCGTCGTGGCCCGCTTCCTGCCCGGCCGCACCCCGGCCCCGGACGCCCCGGCCCCGGCCGCCGCGAAGGCCCCGGAACCGGCCGGCCGCTGACGCCCCGAGGGGCGGGCCCGTCCCGGCCCGCCCCCGGGAGGGCGAGAATGAAGGGGTGGCAGACCCCCGCACACCCACGAGAGACGGAGCCCGCGTGCCCCTGGCGGACGGCGACACCCCCGAAGGCCCCCGCCCCGCCCCCGGGCCCGCCTCCGGAACCACCGGCGCGCCCGAGCCCGGTCACGTACCCGAGCCCGGTCACGCGCCCGGCTCCGGGCCCGGGGCCGCGCGCGAGCGCGCCTCCGCCTCCGCGCCCACTCCCGTTCCCGCCTGCACTCCCACCCCCACCCCCGCCCCCGCCCCCGATCCCTGCGACGGGCCGCGGCGGGGCCGGCCGCGGAGCGAGGGGGTGGAACAGGCGGTCTTCGACGCCGTCGTGGGGCTGCTGGAGGGCGGGGTCCCGCTCGGGGACGTCTCCATCGAGCGGATCGCCCGCACGGCGGGCGTCGGCAAGGCGACGATCTACCGGCGCTGGTCCGGCAAGGAGGACCTGCTGGTCGAGCTGGTCCGCTCGATCGAGCCGCCGGACCCGGAGCTGCCCGGCACCTCGGTCCGCGACGACCTGGTGATGCTCCTGGAGTTCATGCGGCGGCGAGGGCTCGCCAAGCGGACCTCCGCGCTGCTGCGGAACATGTTCGCCCAGATGCAGGCCCACCCCCGGCTCTGGGAGCACTACCACCGCACGGCCATCGAACCCCGCCGCCGCCGCGGCATCGAGGTCCTGGAGCGGGGCGTCGCCACCGGGGAGGTCCGGGCCGACCTCGACCTGGACCTGGTCAACGACCTGTTCATCGGACCGCTCCTGCTGCGCACGGTCCTCCAGCCCGACGCCGACCTGTCGCCCGACTTCCCGGCCCGCGTCGCCGACACCATCCTCGACGGGGTCAGGCCCAGACCGTGACCCGGGCCCCGACCTGCGCAAATGTGCGCGTTCTGTCACAGCCCGGCCGAACCGGCGCGCCGCCGGAACCCCGGCGCGCACCCCGTCCGTCCTTGGGGGAGTGCACGGGGCCCGGCATCGCCTAGGGTCGAGTCCGGGTCCGGAGCACGACGGCACGACGGCACGGCAAGGCGAGCGAGGGCAGCGATGGCGCGGGTGGACATGACGGGGACGGAGCACGGCGGGACGGAAGGCGGGCGTTCCGGATCCCGCGGCCGGTTCCGCTCCTCCCTGGGCCGTCTGCGCCGCGATCCCGGCATCTGGCGGCGCGGCGTCCTGCTGGCCGTCTGCGCCCTCGTCCTCACGCTCCTGATGGCCTTCCACGCGCAGATCCCCAACCGCGTCGGCAACCTCGGCAGCCTCACCGAGACCTTCCTGCCCTGGGCCGGCCTCCTCGTGCCGCTGCTGCTCGTCCTCGCGCTGCTGCGCCGCTCCGCCACCGCGCTGCTCGCGCTGCTCCTCCCGGCGGTCGTCTGGCTCAACCTCTTCGGCGGGCTCGTCGCCGACAAGTCGGCCTCCGGCGGCGACCTCACCGTCGCCACCCACAACGTCAACGCCGACAACGCCGACCCGGCGGGCACCGCCCGCGTCCTCGCCGCCTCCGGGGCCGACGTGCTCGCCCTGGAGGAGCTGAAGGCCGACGCGGTGCCGGTCTACGAGCGGGAGCTGGCGGCGGAGTACCCGTACCACTCCGTCCAGGGCACCGTCGGCCTGTGGAGCCGGCTGCCGCTGCGGGACCCGCGGCCGGTGGACATCCACATGGGCTGGACCCGCGCCATGCGCGCCACCGTCGTCGCCCCCCAGGGCGAGGTCCGGGTGTACGTCGCCCACCTCCCCTCCGTACGGGTCAACCTCGACGCCGGCTTCACCGCCAGCCAGCGCGACACCAGCGCCGACGCCCTCGGCGAGGCCATCGCGAACGACCGGGCGCAGCGGGTCGTCCTCCTCGGCGACCTCAACGGCACCATGAACGACCGCGCCCTCAACGCCGTCACCGCGCAGATGCGCTCCACCCAGGGCGCGGCGGGCGACGGCTTCGGCTTCTCCTGGCCGGCCTCCTTCCCGATGGCCCGGATCGACCAGATCCTGGTGCGCGGCGTCGAGCCGGTGTCGTCCTGGGCGCTCCCGCGGACCGACAGCGACCACCTGCCGCTCGCCGCCCGCGTCACCCTCTGACCCGGTCGGCCTCGCCCTCCGGCCGGGTCCGGAGCAGCCTCCGGTCCGGGTCGCATCGCCTCCTCGCCGCGGCCCGCGTCGCCCTCCGACCCGGTCCGCGTCACTCTCCGACCCCGTCCGTGGCGCCCTCCGGCCCTGCCGAAGCCAGGCGTACGGCGGCCGAAACCTTTTCTCCATCCCCCGGAAGCCGGGGGACCCTCCGGGATCTGTCACAATTTGTTTTGTCAGAAAACAAAACCCTGGATCCGGAAAGGGTCTCCCACCCATGCCCGTGGCCCTGCTCGCCCTGGCCATCTCCGCTTTTGGCATCGGCACCACCGAGTTCGTGATGATGGGCCTGCTGCCCGACGTCGCCGCCGACCTCGGCACCACCGTCCCGACCGCGGGCCACCTCGTCTCCGCCTACGCCCTCGGCGTCGTCGTCGGCGCCCCGCTGCTCACCGCCCTCGGCTCCCGCGTCCCCCGCAAGCGGATGCTGCTCCTGCTGATGGCCCTCTTCACCGTCGGCAACCTCGCCTCCGCCCTCGCCCCCGGCTACGGCTGGCTGATCGCCGGCCGGGTCCTCGCCGGCCTCCCGCACGGCGCCTTCTTCGGCGTCGGGGCCGTCGTCGCCGCTCGGCTCGTCCGCCCCGACCGGCAGGCCCGCGCGGTCGCCACCATGTTCCTCGGCCTCACCGTCGCCAACATCCTCGGCGTCCCCGCCGCCACCCTGCTCGGCCAGCGCCTCGGCTGGCGCGCCACCTTCCTCGTCGTCGCCGTCATCGGCCTGGTGGCGCTCGCCGCCCTCGCCCGGCTGGTCCCGCGGCTGCCGGTGGACGAGCGGCAGGGCGTGGGCCGCGAGCTGCGCGCCCTCGGCCGTCCGCAGGTGCTGCTGGGCCTGCTCACCGCCGTCTTCGGCTTCGCCGGGGTCTTCGCGGTCTACGCCTACCTCGCCTCCATGACCACCGAGGTGATGGGCTTCGGCGCGTCCACCGTCACGGTCGTCCTCGCCCTCTTCGGCCTCGGCATGACGGCCGGCGCGCTGGCCGCCGGGCCGCTCACCGACCGCGCCCCGCGCCCCACCCTCTACGGTTCGCTGGCCGCCCTCGCGCTGACCCTGGTCGCCTTCCGCTTCACCGTCCACGTGCCCTGGCTGGCCCTGGTCACGGTGGTGGTGCTCGGCGCCGTCGGCTTCATGACGACCACCCCGCTCCAGATGCTCGTCATGGAGAAGGCGAAGGACGCCCCCACCCTCGCCTCCGCCTCCAACCACTCCGCCTTCAACCTCGCCAACGCGGGCGGCGCCTGGGCCGGCGGCGCGGCCGTCGCCGCGGGCTGGGGCTGGACCTCCCCGGCGCTGGTCGGCGCGGGCCTCGCCGCCGCGGGCCTCGCGATCGCCGTCACCGCCGGCGTCCTCGACCGCAGGAGCCGTACGGAAGAGGGGGCCTCGCACGTCGTCGCGCGAAGCCCCCTCGCCGCCGGGGAACCGGTCAGGACGCCGGCGGCGGTGTCGGAGTCTCCCGCCAGCGGTTCGTGATCGGCAGCCGCCGGTCCTTGCCGAAGCCCTTCGCCGAGATCTTGGTGCCCGGCGGGTACTGGCGCCGCTTGTACTCCGCCGCGTCCACCATCCGCAGCGTCCGCGCCACCAGCTCCGGGTCGAAGCCGGCCGCCACGATCGCGTCCGTGCCCTCGTCCCCGTCCACGTACCGGGCGAGGATCCGGTCGAGCACGTCGTAGTCCGGCAGCGAGTCCGTGTCGACCTGGCCGGGCCGCAGCTCGGCGCTGGGCGGCTTCACGATCGAGTTCTCCGGGATCGGCGGGGTCTGGCCGCGCTCCTCGGCGGCCCGGTTGCGCCAGCGGGCCAGCCGGAAGACGTCCGTCTTGTAGACGTCCTTGATCGGGCCGTAGGCGCCGACGGAGTCGCCGTAGAGGGTGGAGTAGCCCACGGCCAGCTCGGACTTGTTGCCGGGGGCGAGGACGAGGTGGCCCTCCTGGTTGGAGACCGCCATCAGGGTGGTGCCGCGCAGCCGGGACTGGAGGTTCTCCTCGGCCAGGCCGGTCAGCTCCAGGGCCGCCGTGTAGGCGTCGAACATCGGCTCGATGGAGACGGTGCGGAAGCGCAGGCCGGTGCGGCGGGCCAGCTCGGCCGCGTCGTCCCTCGAGTGCTGGGAGGAGTACTTCGACGGCATCGACACCCCGTGCACCCGGTCCGCGCCCAGCGCGTCGCAGGCGATCGCGGCGACGAGCGCCGAGTCGATCCCGCCGGAGAGGCCGACCAGCACCGAGCTGAAACCGTTCTTCGCCACGTACGCGCGGAGCCCGACGACCAGCGCCGAGTAGACCTCCTCGTCGTCGTCCAGCCGCTGCGCGTAACCGCCCGTCAGCTCCGGCTCGTACGCCGGGAGCACCTCCCCGGCCTCCCCGGCGAGCACCGCCCGGTCGATCCGCAGCCCGTCGTCCACCACCGTGCCCGGCGCCGGCGCCTCCGGGTCGGCCGCCGGCAGGTCCAGGTCGAGGACCACGCTGCCCTCGGTGAACTGCGGGGCCCGCGCGATCACCTCCCCCGCCGCGTCCACCACGATCGAGTCCCCGTCGAAGACCAGCTCGTCCTGCCCGCCGGTCGTCGCCAGGTACGCCGTCGTGCAGCCGGCCTCCTGGGCCCGCTTGCGGACCAGTTCGAGCCGGGTGTCGTCCTTGTCCCGCTCGTACGGCGAGGCGTTCACCGACAGCAGCAGCCCGGCCCGGGCGCTGCGCGCCGCCGGCACCCGGCCGCCCTCCTGCCACAGGTCCTCGCAGATCGCGAGCGCCACGTCGACCCCGCGCACCCGCAGCACCGGCAGGGTGTCGCCCTGCACGAAGTAGCGGAACTCGTCGAAGACGCCGTAGTTCGGCAGGTGGTGCTTGGCGAAGCGGAGCACGGCCCGGCCGCGGTGCAGCACCGCCGCCGCGTTCTCCGGGGAGCCCGCCGGGCGGCCGAGCCGGGGCACCGCCCGCTCGGTCCGGTCGAGGTAGCCGACGACCACCGGCACCTCCCCGAAGCCCTCGTCGGCGAGCCGCTCCGCGAGCGCGAGCAGCGCCGCCCGGGAGGCCTCGACGAAGGACGGCCGCAGGGCCAGGTCCTCGACGGGGTAGCCGGTCAGCGCCATCTCGGGAAAGGCGACGAGGTGCGCGCCCTGGCCGACGGCGTGCCGGGTCCAGTGGACGATCGCCTCGGAGTTCCCGGCGACGTCCCCGACGGTCGAGTCGATCTGATTCAGCGCGAGGCGTAGTTGAGGCATGTCCCCAGTCTAATCGTCAGATCGACGCTATGTCCTGGAAAGCATGGCCGATTCCCGTCGGCTTCCCGCCGCGCCGACCGTCTCCACCCGGACGGGTGCCCCCTTCCGCCCGACATGCGGAGAACGCCCGCCCATCTGATCATGGGCCCATGACGACCACTGACGATCCGGCGGAGTCGGCCCGACCCGCCTCGGGCGAGGACGCGGCGGTCCTCCAGGACGACGGCACCAAAAGGCAGTTCATCTCCTGGCTGACGCTCGCCTTCATGACCACGGCGTCCGTCGCCTCCCTGCGGCCCGCGCCGACCATGGCCATCTACGGCCTGGCCGCGATCTTCCTCTACCTCCTGCCCGCCATCGTCTTCCTCCTCCCCACCGCCCTCGTCGGCGCCGAACTCGCCTCCGGCTGGTCCGGCGGCATCTACCGCTGGGTCAGCGAGGCCCTCGGCAAACCGCTCGGCTTCCTCGCCGTCTGGTGCCAGTTCGCCATGACGATCGCCTACTACCCGAGCCTGCTCGCCTACGTCGCCTCGACCTTCGCGTACGTCATCGACCCCTCGCTCGCCGAGAACGGCCTCTACGTCGCGATCGTCATCGTCACCGTCTACTGGGCCGGCGTCTGGGTCTCCTCGCGCGGCACCCGCGCCATCGCCGGGCTCTCCTCCTTCGGCCTGATCGTCGGCACCCTGATCCCCGGCGTGCTCCTCGTCCTGCTCGGCATGGTCTTCCTCGGCCAGGGCAACCCCTCCGCCCAGCCGATGAGCCCCGACCACTGGCTGCCGCCGTGGACCGGCCTCGCCAGCCTCGTCCTCATCGTCAACAACTTCCTGTCCTACGCGGGCATGGAGATGAACGGCGTCCACGTCTCCTCGCTGCGCGAACCCAAGCGCGAGTACCCCAAGGCGATGTTCCTGGCCACCGGGCTCGTCCTGCTGATCTTCATCCTCCCGGCCCTCGCCATCGCCTGGGTCATGCCGTCCGACCAGCTCAGCCTCACCGCCGGCCTCATGCAGGCCTTCGGCGCCTTCTTCGACCACTTCTCCATCGGCTGGATGACCCGGGTCGTCGGCGTCATGCTGGTCTGCGCCGCCCTCGGCGGCATGCTCACCTGGCTCTCCGGACCCGCCAAGGGCCTCGTCCTGCTCTCCCGCCAGGAGGGCTACCTCCCGCCCGCCTTCCAGAAGTTCAACAAGGCGGGCTCGCCGACCAGCATCATGGTCGCCCAGGGCGTGATCACCACCCTGATCGGCGTCCTGTACGCCTTCAGCGACAGCGTCTCCAGCTCCTACTGGATGTTCTCCGTCATCACGGTGCAGATCTACCTGATCGCCTACCTGCTGATGTTCGTCGCCGTCGTCAAGCTCCGCCGCACCCAGCCCGACGTCGAGCGCGGCTTCCGCGTCCCCGCCGTCACCTGGGTCGCCGCCGTCGGCTTCGTCGCCTCCGTCCTCGCCCTCGTCATCGGCTTCGTCCCGCCCGACCAGTTCGACGGCGAACCCCTCTGGCGCTACCTCCTCGTCGTCGGCGGCGGCCTGGTCGTCCTCGGCCTCCTCATCCCCGGGCTGCTCCTCAAGTACCGCAAGCCCGAATGGGTCCACCCCGACCACCGGGAACCTTCCGGCACTCCCTGACGTCTGACCCCGTATGCCCGGAAAGGTCACGCGCGCGTCCGCCGTCCTGCTGTTCCTGGGGGCGCTCGCGTACACCGCCTGGGTCCTCGAAGTCGTGGTGCGGACCGGTCTCGACCCGGTCCGCACCTACGTCTCCGAGCTGGCCGCCGCCGACCAGCCGCTCGGCGGCCTCTTCCGCGCCACCGACCTCGCCGCCGGGCTCCTCGTCCTCGCCGGCGCCGTCACCGGCCTCCTCGCCACCCGCGCCGCCGGCCCCCCGGCCGAACCCGGCGTCCCCAGCTGGGCCCGCACCGCCCCCGGGGCGGGCCGCCGCCCCTGGCTCCTCGCCGGCTGGGCCGCCCTCGCCCTCTTCGGCGCCGCCACCGCCGTCGACTCCCGCCTCCCGCTCAGCTGCGCCCCCACCACCGACCCCGAGTGCGCCGCCCGCGAGACCGCCGGACTCGTCCCCGCCACCCACACGGCCCACGCCGTCAGTTCGAGCCTCGCCCTGACCGGCGCGCTCCTCGCCATGGTCGCGCTCACCGTCGCCGCCCGCCGGTACGGCCTCTGGCCGCCGCTGGCCCGCAGCGGCCCGGTCCTCGTCGCCCTCGAAGCCGCCGCCACCGTCTGGACCCTCGCCGCCGTCGCCGCCTTCGAAGCCGGAAAGGGCCTGTGGTCCCTCGGCGCGGGCCAGCGCCTCCAGGTCCTCCTCGTCGCCGTCTGGACCGCCGTCCTCGCCGTCTCCCTCGCCCGCGAGCACCCGCGCACGCCGACGGGGGACCGGCGGGACCGCCGGGACCGGCGCCGGGAGAGGACCCGCGGATGACCCCCGTACCCCCGCAGCGCGGCGAGAGGACCCGAGGATGACCTTCGTACGTCTCGGGGGCACCGCCCACCACGTGGTCGTCGACGGGCGGGGGCCGGTCTGCGTGCTCTCCGCCGGACTCGGCCTCGGCTGGTTCGACTGGGACCCGGTCGCGGCGCTGCTCGCCCCGCACCGCACCGTCGTCCGCTTCGACCGTCCCGGCCACGGCCTCTCCCAGGGCAGCACCGCGCCCCCCACCCTGGCGGGCGAGGCCGACCGGATCGCCGGCCTCCTCGACGCCCTCGGCCTGCCCGGGCCCGTCACCCTCGTCGGCCACTCGATCGCGGGCCTCCACGCCGAGGGCTTCGCCCGGCTCCACCCGGACCGCACGGCCGCCCTCGTCCTCCTCGACTCCTCCGTGGAGGACCGCCCCCGCACCACCGGCTCCGCCTGGACCGTCCCCGCCGGGACCGTCCTCACCGCCCTCGGCCTGCCCGCCGCCCTCGGCCCGGCCCTCCGCCGGCTCGCCCTGCGCCCCGACACCGCCCCGCCCGCCGAGGTCCGCCGCGTCTACCGCACCTCACGCGCCTGGCGCGGCCCGCTGCGCGAGAACGCCCGCTACGGCGCCGTCGCCGCCGAACTCCTCGCCCTGCGCCGCACCCGCCCGCTGCCCCCCGGCGCCCCCGTCACCGTCCTCGCCGCCCCCGACGGCTCCGCCCGCTGGGAGCGCCGCCAGCGCACGCTGGCCCGACGGCTCGGCGCCCGCTACGAGGCGGCCGTGCCCTCGGGCCACCTGGTCATGCGGGACGACCCGGGCACGGTGGCCCGGGTCGTCCTGGAAACGGGCGGGGCGGGCGGTCAGGAGGCGGCGTAGACGCTCGCGCAGAACGCCTTCAGCTGCTCGTCCGACAGCCGCTGCGCCAGATCGGCCTCGCTGATCATGCCGACCAGCCGCTTGTTCTCGATCACCGGCAGCCGCCGGATCTGGTGGCTCTGCATCTCCTCCAGGACCGCGCCCACGTCCGCGCCCGCGTCGATCCAGCGCGGGGTGCCCTGCACGATCGAGCCGCAGGTCACCTTCGCCGGGTCGTGGCCCATCGCCACACAGCGGACCACGATGTCGCGGTCGGTCACGATGCCGCAGAGCCGTTCGTTCTCGTCGGCGACAGGAAGCGCCCCCACGTTCAGTTCGCGCATCAGCTGCGCCGCGCGGTCGAGAGTCTCGTGTTCCGGGATCCAGCGGGCCCCCGGGTGCATGATGTCCTTCGCCGTGGTCATGGGGTGCGTGCCTTTCGTCGGACGTCCTTGGGCGTACGTCGGTCCCCGAGCGCCTTCATTCTGCGGGCACGCGTCGGCCCCCGCGACCGCAGCGGGTCACGGGGGCCGGGAACGTCCTGCGGACGCCTCAGGCGGTGGCGCCGCGCTTGCGGAGCATGTCCGCCATCAGCAGGATCTCCGACTCCTGGGCGTCGACCATGCCCTGGGCGAGGTTCCGCTCGACCTCCACCGAGCACCGCTCCACGCACCCCTGGGCCATGTGGACCCCGCCCCTGTGGTGGGCGGTCATCAGCCGCAGGTAGAGGATCTCGGCCTCCTTGCCGGACGCCTTCCGCAGGGCGTCCAGCTGCGCCTTCGTCGCCATGCCCGGCATCAGCGCGCCGTCCCCGGAGCCGGTGGCGGGCATGTCCATCCAGGTCATCGGCGCGGTGCCGGACTCGACCTTGGGCAGCTTCCACAGGTCGAGCCAGCCGAGCATCATGCCCCGCTGGTTGGCCTGGGTGTTGGCGATGTCGTACGCGAGCCGGCGGACCTCGGGGTCCTCGGTCCGGTCCCGGACGATGAAGGACATCTCGACGGCCTGCTGGTGATGGACCGACATGTCCCGGGCGAAGCCGGCGTCCGCGGAGGCGCTGACGGGGGTGCCGGGCGCCTCCTCGCGGTCCGCCGAGGCGACCGTGACCGCGCCCGCGGCGAACAGCACCGAGAGGGCGACCGCGGTGACCGCGGCGTACCGCGTGCGGCGGCCGTTCACTGGCCCATCCCCGCGCCGCCCACGCCGTCGGCGCCGACGCCGCCGGTGCAGGCCGCGCCCGGCTCGGGGGTCTGGGCGCCCTGCACGTACTTGGTGAAGAAGGCGTCCACGCGCGGGTCGGTCGCGCTGTCCACGGTGACCTGCTTGCCCCAGGCGCTGAGCATGATCGCGCCGGTCTGGTCGTCGACCGGGCTCATCAGCGTGTAGGGGGTCTTGGAGACCTTGTCCTTCAGCTTGTCCAGGTCGGCCGCGGCGGCCTTCTTGGTGTACGTCACCCAGACGGCGCCGTGCTCCAGGGAGTGCACCGCGTTCACCTCGGGGACGGCCTTGTCGTAGACGTCGCCGTCGCAGTTCAGCCACACCGGGTGGTGGTCGCCGCCGACCGGCGGCTTCATGTCGTACTTCACGGCCGTCTCGACGTGGTTGCGGCCGAGCTTCTTCGCGTCCCAGGACTTCTCGCCGACGATGGGCGCCTTGGCGGCGGCCTCCTTGGCGTCCTCCTTGTCGGACTGCGTCTTGAGCACGTAGCCGCCGAAGCCGACGAGGCTCAGCACGACGACGGTGGAGATGCCGATGGTCAGGAAGCGGTTGCGGCGCTCGCGGGCCTGCTCGGCGCGGCGCATCTCCTCTATTCGGGCACGGCGGTCGGCGGAGGTGGAGCGGTTGGCGGCCATGGTGGTGTCGTCCTTCTGGGAAAGAAAAAACAGGGGGAAATAGGGGGGAGGCGTCGTTCGGGCGGCGGGCGCCGCAAGGCACGGCCCGGGGCGGCCCGGCAGGCTCCGAAGGACGCGGCCTAGGTCCGGAGGACTTGAAGGACGTGCAGGTCCGGGGCGCGCGGCCGCGTCCCGGGGTCCCCCGTCGCGCCCTCGCCGGCGCGCGCGTCGCCGCGCGGCGGCCGGCCCTCCGCGTGCAGCGGCGGATCGAGGGGCGGCGCGCTGAGCACCGCGGGGGAGAGCGAGGGGAAGAGGGAGCAGTCGCCGCGGTCGTACGGGCAGACGTACGCGGCGGGCTCGGAGACCGGGGTGGCGGCGGGACCGGCCGGGGCCGTGAGCGCCGTGGCACTCCCCCCGCCGTGCCCCGGATGCCCGCCGGAACCGCCCGGACCGCCCCCCAGGCAGACGAAGAGCGCGGCGAGGAGCGTCGCCACGGCACTCACCAGTGCCAGGGGACGCGCGTGCTGGTACGGGCGTTCGAGCCGTAGGGCTCCCATGGGCGCAGATCGTAGTGGGCGAGCGGCCTCCGTGGGCCGAACGGGGTACGACTTCCGGTGACACCCGGGGGGTGCTCGGTTATCTGTGTCACACCCGAACAGGCAGTATGGGTGTGCAACGTGCGCGAAACCATGTGGTGGGATGCTCAGGTGCCCCCCTGTGCCCGAGGCGGTGGGAGCAGGCGGCCTGACCAGCGAGGATGGGTGTGGAAATGGACAAGCAGCAGGAATTTGTGCTCCGTACGCTCGAAGAGCGTGACATCCGCTTCGTGCGCCTGTGGTTCACCGACGTGCTCGGCTTCCTGAAGTCGGTCGCCGTCGCCCCCGCCGAGCTGGAGCAGGCCTTCGACGAGGGCATCGGCTTCGACGGCTCGGCGATCGAGGGCTTCGCCCGCGTCTACGAGTCCGACATGATCGCCAAGCCGGACCCGGGCACCTTCCAGATCCTGCCCTGGCGGGCCGAGGCCCCCGGCACCGCCCGGATGTTCTGCGACATCCTCATGCCGGACGGCTCCCCGTCCTTCGCCGACCCGCGCTTCGTCCTCAAGCGGGCGCTGGCCAAGGCGTCCGACCTCGGGTTCACCTTCTACACCCACCCCGAGATCGAGTTCTTCCTCCTGAAGGACAAGCCGCTCGACGGCTCGCGCCCCACCCCCGCCGACAACTCCGGCTACTTCGACCACACCCCGCAGAACGTGGGCATGGACTTCCGCCGCCAGGCCATCACCATGCTCGAATCGATGGGCATCTCGGTCGAGTTCTCCCACCACGAGGGCGCGCCCGGCCAGCAGGAGATCGACCTCCGCTACGCCGACGCGCTCTCCACCGCCGACAACATCATGACCTTCCGCCTGGTCATGAAGCAGGTGGCCCTGGAGCAGGGCGTCCAGGCGACCTTCATGCCGAAGCCGTTCTCGGACTACCCGGGCTCGGGCATGCACACCCACCTCTCCCTCTTCGAGGGCGACCGGAACGCCTTCTACGAGTCGGGCGCCGAGTACCAGCTCTCCAAGGTCGGCCGCTCCTTCATCGCGGGCCTCCTGAAGCACGCGGGCGAGATCTCCGCCGTCACGAACCAGTGGGTCAACTCGTACAAGCGCATCTGGGGCGGCTCCTCCCGCACCGCCGGTTCCGGCGGCGAGGCCCCCTCCTACATCTGCTGGGGCCACAACAACCGCTCCGCCCTCATCCGGGTCCCCATGTACAAGCCCGGCAAGACCGGCTCCTCCCGCGTCGAGGTCCGCTCCATCGACTCCGGCGCCAACCCCTACCTGACGTACGCGGTCCTCCTCGCCGCCGGCCTCAAGGGCATCGAGGAGGGCTACGAACTCCCCGCCGGCGCCGACGACGACGTCTGGGCCCTCTCCGACTCCGAGCGCCGCGCGATGGGCATCGAGCCCCTCCCGCAGAACCTCGGCGAGGCCATCGCCCTCATGGAGAAGTCCGAACTGGTCGCCGAGACCCTCGGCGAGCACGTCTTCGACTTCTTCCTCCGCAACAAGAAGCAGGAGTGGGAGGAGTACCGCTCCGAGGTCACCGCCTTCGAGCTGCGGAAGAACCTGCCGGTCTTGTAGCCGCAGGTCACGCCGGGTAGGGTACCGAATCAGCACTCAGGGCCGACGTTCGCAAACCGTCGGCCCTGAGTCGTTCCCGGTCGCCCTGGACCGTCTCCGGGCCGTCAGGCGCCGGACCGGGGCCCTCGTGGAACCCGTCCGCGGCCCGGCGGGCCCGTCCGTCGCCGCTCGGCATGAGGTGCGGGTGGACCCGGAGCGTGGACCCGGGGCCGCCGTGACCGGGGCGCGAGCCGAGGGGCCGGACGGAAACGCCTTGCCGGGTGGGGGCGGTGTGTCCAGACTGCCGTTCGTGAAGATCGAGACCGTCGCCACCGAGCGGCTCCTCCTGCATCCCCTGACCGTCGCCGAGGGCGAGCGGGTCGCCGCGCGCGAGCCGTCGCCGGGGGAGCGGTGGGGGGAGGGGTATCCGGGAGCGGGGGACCTCGCGTCGGTGGGGGCGTTCCTGCGGAGGTGCGCGGAGGAGGGGGATCCGGGGGCGTTCCGTACGTATCAGGTGCGGCTCGCGGAGAGCGGGGTCGTCGTCGGGGGGATCGGGTTCCACGGGCCGCCGGGGGCGGACGGGGCGGTGACCGTGGGGTACGGGATCGTGCCGGGGGAGCGCGGGAAGGGGTACGCCTCCGAGGCGCTCGCCGCGGTGGTCGGCATCGCCCGCGGGGCCGGGGCCGCGGTGCTGCGGGGCGATGCCGATCCGGCCAACGCCGCCTCCCACCGGGTGATGGAGCGGGCCGGGATGCGCCGCGAGGGGGAGCGGGACGGGCTGGTGCGGTTCCTGGTGGAGCTCGGGGAGTAGGGGGCGGGGGAGCGCGGGGGCGGTTCAGCGTTCGGAGAGTTCCGAGGGGGCCTCCTGGACGATCCAGCCGTTGCCGTCGGGGTCCTCGAAGGAGAGGAAGGAGTTCCAGGCGCCTCCCTTGCCCTCCGCCCAGCCGGCCGGGCCGACGTGCCGCACCGGCGAGGCGTCGACGCCGGCGGCGACGAGCGCGGCCCGGGCCGCCTCGATGTCGGTGACGCACAGCTGGAGGCCGTGCAGGCTGCCGGGGGTCATGGTCCGGGTGCCGGGCATCTGGGGCATGCCGGAGATCAGCGCGACGGAGCAGCGCGAGCCGGGCGGGGTGAGCTGCACGATCCGCACGCCGGGCGCGACCTCGTCGTCCAGGTCGACGGCGAAGCCGCACCCGTCCGCGTAGAACTCCTTGGCCCGGTCCAGGTCGGTGACGGGCACGGGGACGACTTCCAGGGTCCAGTTCATCGGGCCACAGTTCCGCATCCGGCCGGACGGCGCCGCACACCTCGTCGACTTGACGGAAAAACGCCTTTCTTTGTGCTTGCTGACCTGATCATTTCGTCAAGCGTGTGGAAATGATCGCGAACGACCACTCCGGTGACACACAACCTCCCTATAGTGACGACGCGTTGGCCCCACCGGCCGTGTCGACGACATGTCCGCCACCGGAGACAGGACCCATGACGCGCACCCCCTCTGCCGAGCCCACGTCCAGCGCCTTAACGCCGTCCGGCTGCCCCGCCGCCGTCCCGCTGTCCGGCCCCGGCTTCCACGCCGACCCGCAGTCCCTCTACCGGTCGATGCGCCGCGAGCACGGTCCCGTCGTCCCCGTCGAACTCCCCGGCGGCTTCCCCGCCTGGCTGGTCATCGGCTACCGCGAGGTCCACCAGGTCACCAGCGACCCCGAGCTCTTCCCCCGGGACGTCGGCCTGTGGAACCAGTGGCCGCACGTCCCCGCCGACTGGCCGCTCCTCCCGATGGTCGGACAGCCCCTGCCCTCCATCTACTTCAGCGCGGGCGAGGAGCACCGCCGGCACGTCCGGATGGTCGTCCCCGCCCTGGAGGCGGCCGACCCCTTCGAGATCCGCGGTCACGGCGAGCAGCTGGCCGACCGGCTGATCGACGCCTTCTGCGCGCGCGGCACCGCCGACCTCGTCGCCGAGTTCTGCGAACCCCTCCCGGTCCTCGTCCTCGCCCGTCTCGTCGGCTTCCCCGACGACGAGGGCGCCGACATCGCGCGGGTCCTGAAGGACCTCGCCGACGGCGGGCCCGGCGCGCAGGAGGCGCACCAGCGGTTCGCCGGCCACATGGCCCGGCTGGTCGCCGCGAAGCGCGCCGAGCCCGGCGAGGACGTGACGAGCCGGATGCTCGCCTTCCCCGAGGAGTTCACCGACGAGGAGTACATGCTCGACCTGATGGCGATCACCGCCGCCGGGCACCTCACCACCGCCGACTGGATCGGCAACTCCGTCCGGCTGATGCTCACCGAGGGCGACTTCGCCGACTCGATGGCCCGCGGCCGCCGCAGCGTCGCCGACGCCATGACCGAGGTGCTGTGGGAGGACGGCCCCACCCAGATCCTCGCGGGCCGCTGGCCGGTCCGCGACACCCGGCTCGGCGAGCACCGGATCAAGGCCGGGGACATGCTGCTCCTCGGTCTCGGCGCCGCCAACACCGACCCCCTGATCCGCCAGGGCGCCGCCGGCGCGGGCGCGGCCGGGCAGGGCGGCAGCGGCGCCCACCTGGCCTTCAGCCACGGCGAGTACCGCTGCCCCTTCCCGGCCCAGGAGATCGCCGAGATCATCGCCCGGACCGGCATCGAGGTCCTCCTCGACCGGCTGCCCGACCTCGAACTCGACGTTCCTGTCGAGGAGTTGGTCCGACGGCCCTCCGCCTTCCTGCGCGGCACCACCGCACTCCCCGTCCGGTTCAGCCCCGTTCCCACGACAGGAGACCTCTTGTGACCTGCCCTCACGCCGCCGCGGCGGGAACGCCCGTCGTCGTCGACCCGATGGTCCGGGACCTCGACGGCGAGACCGCGCGGATCCGCGCCGCCGGCCCGCTCGCCCGCGTCGAGCTGCTCGGCGTCCCCGCCTGGGCCGTCACCCGCCACGCCGACGCCCGGCGCCTCCTCGTCGACCCCCGGCTCGTCAAGGACCTGAACGCCTGGGACCTGTGGACCAGCGGCGCGGTCACCCACGCCTGGCCGCTCATCGGGATGGTCGACGCCGGCCGGTCCATGTTCACCGTCGACGGCGAGGAGCACCGGCGGCTGCGCACCAAGACCTCCCAGGCGCTGACCCCCCGCCGTCTGGAGGCGATCCGCCCCGACATCGAGAAGTTCACCGCCGAACTCCTCGACGCCCTGGAGGAGGGCGGCCGGGACGGCGCCGTCGTCGACCTCAAGGCGGTCTTCGCGCAGCCGCTGCCCATGCGGGTCGTCGGCATGCTGATGGGCGTCGACCCCGAGGCCAACACGATGCTGACCCGGCAGTACAAGAAGTTCTTCTCGATGCTCACCCCGCAGGAGGAGCGGCTCGCCCTCCTCGCCGAGCTCGACGTCTTCTACACGGACCTCGTCCGCGCGAAGACCGCGCTGCCCACCGACGACCTGACCTCCGGGCTCATCCTCGCCGACGAGGGCGGCGAGCCGCTGACCGAGGAGGAGGTCGTCGGCAACCTCAAGGCGATGGTCGCCGCAGGCCACGAGACCACCATCGGCCTCGTCCTCAACGCCGTGCGCGCCCTGCTCTCCCACCCCGACCAGCTGCGGAAGGTGCTGGCCGGCGAGGTGTCCTGGGAGACGGTGATCGAGGAGACCCTGCGCTTCGACACCCCCACCACCCACCTGCTGATGCGGTTCGCCACCGAGGACGTCGAGGTCGGCGGCGGAGTGATCGCCAAGGGCGAGGGCGTGGTGATCTCCTACCGGGCGATCGGCCGCGACCCCGAGCAGCACGGCCCGGACGCCGACGCCTTCGACATCACCCGCCCGACCCCCATCCGGCACATGACCTTCGGCCACGGCCCGCACATCTGCCCCGGCGCGGCCCTCTCCCGGATCGAGGCGGGCATCGCCCTGCCGGCGCTCTTCGCCCGCTTCCCCGACCTGGCCCTCGCCGTCCCCGACGCCGAGCTGCGCAACCTCCCGGTCATGACCCAGAACGACCTGGAGTCCTTCCCGGTCCGCCTGCACGGCTGACCGGAACGCCCCGGGGCCTCCACGGCCGACCGGCGCGTCTCCGTGCCGGACCGGAAGGACCGCGGCCGGACCGGAAGGCCCGCGGCCGGACCGGAAGGCCCGCGGCCGACCGGACCTCCGGCCCGGGTCAGCGCGGTGCCGGGATCCAGTGCAGCCGGCCGTCCTGGCCGAGGGCGGCCACCCCGTCCGGGCCCGCCGCCGGGGCGCCCGCCAGCGGGAAGCCGGAGAGGCGCCAGGCGCCGCCGGACAGCGGCGCCACCGCCAGGTGGCCGGTCCGCGAGCGGGCCGCCACCAGGACGTCGGACCCGCTCACCGGGCCGAAGCCCGCGACGCCGCCGGCCGGGGCGACGACCGGCGCGAGCCGGGCCGTGCCCGCGAAGTCGGCCGCGGTCGGCTGCCCGGTGGCGGGCACCCGCGACCAGAGCCGGACGCCGTCGCCGGTCGGCGAGGGGCCCGCGCTCAGCGCCAGCGTCGTCGCCGGCAGACCGGTCGGCAGCGGCCCGGCCACCGGCCCGCCGCCGGACGCGCCGGTCCACATCAGGACCGTGCGGGGCGTGCCCGCGAAGGCGTACGTCCGCCCCCGGGAGTCCGTCGCCGCCACCGGGTCGCCGTGCAGGTCAGCCCCGCCCAGGGCCCGCCACGGGGTCCAGGCGCCGGCGGGCGTCCGCTCCCGCCCGGCGAGCCGGTGGTCGCCGTCGCGCAGGAAGAGCGAGACCCGCCCGGTGCCGTCCACGGCCACCGCGGGCGCGCTGATGTCCGGCGTCCGGTCGGCCTCGTCCCGCGCACCCGGCGTGCCCAGCGAGCGCCACGCCCCGAAGGCGCCGCCCGGCGCGGTCTGCTCGGTCGTGACGACCTCCCGGCGGTACCCCGAGGGGCCCTCGAAGGAGGTGCGGGTGCCGAAGACCGCGACCCGCCCGTCCGTCAGCCGTACGGAGCTCACGCCGCCGTCGAGCCCGCCGCCGGGCAGCAGCTCGGGACCCCGCCAGGTGCCGCCCACGGGCTCCCGGTGCCAGACCGCGAGCCGCCCGTCCTGGACGCCGAAGGCGAGCGGACCGCCGTCGGCGGCCGGCTGGAGCCAGCCGGTCGAGGAGCCGCGGGCGTACCGCACGGTCCCCGTCCAGCCGCGCCCGGACGGCCGGCCCGACGCCTTGAGGTCGCCGCAGCCCGCCGGGCTGCCGCAGTCCTCCCCGTCCAGCCAGGAGTACGTCTTCAGGCTGCGCAGCTTCTCCTCGGCGGTCCGGCTGTCCAGGGCCCGGGGCAGGTCGGTGTTCGGGTAGCCCATGTAGCTCTGCACGCCGACGTGCGGGTGCCCGGGCAGCCCGGCGTAGCGCGCCAGCGCCGCCTGGACGAAGCGCGCGCCGTACGCGTGGTCCTGGTGGTCCCGCAGCCGACCCGTCTTCGCGTCCGTGCCGGGCGTCGGGTCCAGGGTGCGCACGAAGGTCGGCCGGAAGCGTTCGAGCAGCCCGGTCAGCGTCGAGGTGACCTGCTCCTTCGAGTACGCGAAGTCCGCGGCGACCGGCGTCCCGGAGGAGCGCTGCGAGCCGAGCGCCGCGATCCGGCCTTGCCACAGGCCGCGCAGGCTCACCGGGCGGTCGGCGGAGGTCGAGCCGGCCTCGCGGAGCTGGAGCCAGACCAGCCGCACCCCGGGCCGGGCCCGCAGGACGTCCAGCTCGGCCTCGCCGCCGCCGGCGGTGGGGATCACGGTCCGGTCCCAGGGGCTGGTGCGGTCGCCGGTGACCATCTCGGCGTACGCGGCGCGTATGCCGTTCTGCCGGGCCTCGGCGAAGGCGGGCTTGTCCGGCGCGGTGACGGCGGCGGCCTTCCCGGAGCGGGCGTTGACGCCGTTCGACTCGCCCGCCGTCAGGTAGACGGTGGTCAGCGGGGTCCGGTCGGCCAGGGACTGCGCGGTGTCCGGGTTCATGAAGTACAGGTCGTCGTCCGGGTGGGAGACAAACTGCACCACGGACGGCGGGACGGCGGTCCGCCCGGCCGCCTCCGCGGGGGTCTCCTCCCCGCGGGTGCCCCGGCCCGGTGCGGGGGCCGCCTCCCGGGCCGCCTCCCGGCCGGGGCGGCTGCTCGGCCGCGGGTCCGGGGCGGACGGCGTCCGCGTCCCGGCGGAGGGGGTGCCGGCGGAGGGGGCGCCGGTGGGGGCGGGGGCCTGCGCCACCGCCGCCGCGGTGCCGTGCGCGGGGTCGGCCGTCGCCGTGAGGACGCCCGCGAGGGTGCCGCCGGTCAGCGCGGCGACCGCCGCCGCGGTCACGACGGACCGGCGGTGGCGGAAGGGGCGTATGAGGGAGGAGAGGCGGCGGACGGGCATGGGCGCGGGAGGCTTTCTCTACCTGGGCGACAAGGTTCGGGTCGCGGAGCGACGGCCGTTCGTGACGGCGACGGCGACGGGACGAACGACTCACATGGGTACAGGGCCGGAGCGTCCGAAGCGTTCCGAAAACGGCCCGATGTGCCCGACGTCACGTGTGATCCGTACCGGATCCGGGCAGACGAACGAGGTTCGACCCCACCCCGCGAGACCCCGTGCGGGCCCCTCGCGAGCCCCCGCCGGCCCCCGTGCCCGCGCCCGGAAGGACACCGGTACCGGAAGGACCCGGTCCCGCCTTCCCGGGCCCGCCCCGCACGCCTCCGCGCGGCGCTGCGGATAGGCTCGATCCGTCGGGCGTGCGGGTGGAGGGAGCGGCGGAGATGACGGTGCCGGGGCGCAGGAGCAGTACGTTCTCACGGCTGCTGCGGCACGGGTTCACCGACCCGTCCGGTGCCGAGCGGCTCCTGGACCTGCCCGAGCTCTCCGCGCTCCGCGGGGACTCCGTGCTGCTCGACGCGCTGGGCGCCACCGCCGACCCCGACCTCGCGCTGCGCGGCCTGGTCCGGCTGGTCGAGGCGCAGGCCGAACCGGAGCGGCAGACCTTCACCACCACGCTGCTCTCCGCCAAGCCCTTCCGGGACCGGCTGCTCGGGGTCCTCGGCACCTCGGAGGCGCTCGCCGACCACCTGGCCCGGCACCCCAGGGACTGGGAGACGCTGGTCACCTACGAGGCGACCGACCTGCACCCGGGGATCGCCGAGTTCGAGCGGGGCCTCGCCGGGGCGAACGACCCGGTGACCCTGCGGATCGCCTACCGCCGCTGCCTCCTCGGGATAGCGGCCCGGGACGTGTGCGGCACCACCGGCGTCGCCCAGACGGCCGCCGAGCTGGCCGACCTGGCCACCGCCACCCTGCGGGCCGCGCTCGCCCTGGCGAGTGCGGCCGAGCCCGCCGACGCCGCCCAGTGCAGGCTCGCCGTGATCGCCATGGGCAAGTGCGGCGGACACGAGCTGAACTACGTCTCCGACGTCGACGTGATCTTCGTCGGCGAGCCCGCGGAGGGCGCCGACGAGGCGAAGGCGATCCAGGCGGCGACCCGCCTCGCCTCCCACCTCATGCGGATCTGCTCCGAGACCACCGTCGAGGGCACCATCTGGCCGGTCGACGCCAACCTCCGCCCCGAGGGCCGCAACGGCCCCCTCGTCCGCACCCTCTCCTCCCACCTCGCCTACTACCAGCGCTGGGCGAAGACCTGGGAGTTCCAGGCCCTCCTCAAGGCCCGTCCGGTGGCCGGCGACCCGGAGCTCGGCAGCGCCTACGTCGACGCCGTCTCCCCGATGGTCTGGCAGGCCGCCGAGCGGGAGAACTTCGTCACCGACGTGCAGGCCATGCGCCGCCGGGTCGTCGACAACATCCCGGTCGCCCAGGTGGACCGCGAGCTGAAGCTCGGCCCCGGCGGCCTGCGCGACGTCGAGTTCGCCGTCCAGCTCCTCCAGCTCGTCCACGGCCGCAGCGACGCCACCCTGCACAGCGGCTCCACCCTGGACGCCCTCGCCGCCCTCGCCGCCGGCGGCTACGTCGGCCGCGCCGACGCGGCCCAGCTGGACGAGGCGTACCGCTTCCTGCGCGCCATGGAGCACCGCATCCAGCTGTACCGGCTGCGCCGCACCCACCTCGTCCCGGAGGGCGAGGCCGACCTGCGCCGCCTCGGCCGCTCGCTCGGCCTGCGCACCGACCCGGTCGCCGCGCTGAACAAGGAATGGCGCCGGCACGCCTCCGTCGTCCGCCGCCTCCACGAGAAGCTCTTCTACCGCCCGCTGCTCGACGCCGTCGCCCAGCTGACCCCCGGCGAGACCCGGCTCAGCACCAAGGCGGCGGGCCAGCGCCTCGAAGCCCTCGGGTACGCCGACCCGGCCGCCGCCCTGCGCCACCTGGAGGCGCTGGCCTCCGGCGTCAGCCGCAAGGCCGCCATCCAGCGCACCCTGCTGCCGGTGCTGCTCGGCTGGTTCGCGGACTCCGCCGACCCGGACGCCGGCCTCCTCGGCTTCCGGAAGGTCTCCGACGCGCTCGGCAAGACCCCCTGGTACCTGCGGCTGCTGCGCGACGAGGGCGCCGCCGCCGAGAACCTGGCCCGGGTCCTCTCGGCCGGCCGGCTCGCCCCCGACCTGCTGCTGCGCGCCCCCGAGGCGGTCGCCATACTCGGAGACCCCGAGGGGCTGAAGCCGCGCGGCCGGGACCACCTGGAGCAGGAGGTCCTCGCCGCCGTGGGCCGCGCGGACGGCGCCGAGCAGGCCGTCGCCGCCGCCCGCGGGGTGCGCCGCCGCGAGCTGTTCCGCACCGCCGCCGCCGACCTCATCGACTCGTACGGCACCGAGGACAGCCCCCGCACGTCCGACCCGGGCGCCCTGGTCGACCGGGTCGGAGGGGCCGTCACCGACCTCAACGCCGCCACGATCGCCGGTGCGCTGCGGGCCGCCGTCCGCGCCGAGTGGGGCGACGAGCTGCCCACCCGCTTCGCCGTCATCGGCATGGGCCGCTTCGGCGGTCACGAGCTGGGCTACGGCTCCGACGCCGACGTCCTCTTCGTCCACGAGCCGCGCGAGGGCGTGGACGAGCAGGAGGCCACCAGGGCCGCGAACCGGGTCGTGGCCGAGATGCGCAGGCTCCTCCAGCTGCCCACCACCGACCCGCCGCTGCTGATCGACGCGGACCTGCGGCCGGAGGGCAGGAGCGGTCCCCTGGTCCGCACCCTCGCCTCCTACGCCGCCTACTACCGCCGCTGGTCGCTCGTCTGGGAGTCCCAGGCGCTGCTGCGGGCCGCGCCGATGGCCGGCGACGCCGACCTGGGGCGGCGCTTCGTCGAGCTGGTCGACCCGCTCCGCTACCCCGCCGGGGGCCTCGGCGAGGAGGCGGTCCGCGAGATCCGCCGGCTCAAGGCCCGCATGGAGTCGGAGCGGCTGCCCCGCGGCGCCGACCCCACCCTCCACGCCAAGCTCGGCCGAGGCGGCCTCAGCGACGTCGAGTGGACCGTCCAGCTGCTCCAGATGCGGCACGGCTGGGCCGAGCCGGCCCTGCGCACCACCCGGACCCGCCCGGCCCTCGCCGCCGCCCACGCCGCCGGGCTGATCCCCGCCGAGGAGGCGCGGACCCTCGACGAGGCGTGGGTGCTGGCCAGCCGGGTGCGCAACGCGGTGATGCTGGTCCGCGGCCGCCCCGGCGACACCTTCCCCACCGACCCCCGCGAACTGGCCGCCGTGGGACGGTACCTGGGCTACGGCCCCGGTCACGCCGGCGAGATGGTCGACGACTACCGCCGGATCACCCGCCGGGCCCGCGCGGTCGTGGACGAACTCTTCTACGAGGACTGAGGGTTGGGCCCGGCGACGCCCCGTCGCCGGGCCGGGACCGGCCCGATACGATCACCGCATGGCCCTGCTGACGAGTGACGTGGACCGGTTCGAGAAGGCACGGCCCCGCCTGGAGGCCATCGCCTACCGCATGCTGGGCTCCTCGGCCGAGGCCGAGGACGCCGTGCAGGAGACCTTCCTCCGCTGGCAGGCCGCCGACGTCGGCCGCGTCGAGGTGCCCGAGGCGTGGCTCACCAAGGTCCTCACCAACCACTGCCTCAACCAGCTCACCTCGGCCCGCGCCCGCCGCGAGACCTACGTGGGGCAGTGGCTCCCCGAGCCGCTGCTGGCCGGCGACCCGATGCTCGGCCCCGCCGACACCGCCGAGCAGCGCGAGTCCGTCTCGTACGCCGTGCTCGTCCTGCTGGAGCGGCTGACCCCGAACGAGCGGGCGGTGTACGTGCTGCGCGAGGCATTCGCCTACACGCACCGGGAGATCGCCGAGATCCTCGACATCGGCGAGGCCGCCAGCCAGCAGATCTTCCACCGGGCCAAGAAGCACCTCGCGGACGGCAGGGCCCGCACCGAGATCGACGAGGCCGCCGCCCGCAGGATCGTCGAGGAGTTCCTGGCCGCCGCGACCAGCGGCCGTACCGAACCCCTCGTCCGGCTGCTCACCCAGGACTCCCTGGTGGTCGGCGACGGCGGCGGCAAGGTCCCCGCCCGGGCCGGCGCCTTCGGGGGCGCCCTCGCGGTCGCCCGCTTCCTGCGCGGCCTGTTCAGGCCGAGCGACGCCAAGCGGGCCCTGGTCGGCGGGTCGCCCGCCTTCTACGCCTCCACCGCCAACGGCGGACCGGCGATCGTCGCCGTCGTGGACGGCCGGGTCATCGGGATCACCTGCCTGGACGTCACCCCGGACGGCATCGTCGCCGTCCGCAGCCAGGTCAACCCCGACAAGCTGGACCGGGCCACCGAGCGCTGGGCCGCCGGGGGGCACGAGGAGGTCCCGCTCTTCACCTTCTGACCCCCTCCAGGGATATGTGACGGGGGTCACATCTGCAACCTGTCAGGAAACGCGGGGCCGCCCGGTTCAAGGTGCGGAACCACGCCGGAGAGACGGCGCGGACCTCGCAGACAGGAGACCGGTCATGCAGCACCGCATCATCGTCCTCGGAGCCGGCTACACCGGAGCCGTCGCAGCCGGCCGCCTCGCCCGCCGGCTGCACCGCGAGGACGTGAGCATCACCCTCGTGAACCCCGAGTCCGACTTCGTCGAGCGGGTCCGGCTCCACCAGCTGGCGGCCGGCCAGGACCTCGCCCCCCGCCCCTTCGCCGAGATGTTCGCCGGCACCGGAGTCGAGCTGAAGCTCGCGAAGGTCGCCGCCGTCGACGCCGACCGCAAGGCCGTCACGGTGGACGGCGCCGCGGGCCGCGAGGAGCTGGCGTACGACTCCCTCGTCTACGCCCTCGGCAGCGGCTGGGACCACGGAGGGGTCCCCGGCGTCGCCGAGCACGCCCACGAGGTGTCCGGCCGCCCCGGCGCGCTGCGGCTCCGCGACCGCCTGGCCGCCCTGGAGGCCGGCCGGACCGTGGTGGTGGTCGGCGGCGGTCTGACCGGCCTGGAGGCCGTGACCGAGATCGCCGAGGCCCGCCCCGACCTCGACGTGGCCCTGGTCGTCCGCGGCGCCCTCGGCGACTGGCTCTCGGAGAAGGGCCGGGACCACCTGCGGAAGGTCGCCGGCCGCCTCGGCATCACCGTCCACGAGCACCGGTCGGTCGCCGCCGTGGCCGCGGACCGGGTGACCACCGCCGACGGCACGGTCCTCCCGGCCGACGTCACCGTCTGGACCACCGGCTTCGCCGTCCACCCGCTCGCGGAGGCCACCGGCCTGGCGCTGGCCGCCGACGGCCGGATCGCGGTCGACGCCACCATGCGCTCGGTCTCCCACCCCGACGTCTACGCCGTCGGCGACGCGGCCGTGACCGCGGGCCCGGGGGGCGAGCCGCTGCGGATGTCCTGCGCCTCGGGCGTCCCGATGGCCTGGCAGGCCGCCGACGCCCTCGCCGCCCGGCTCGCCGGCGTCGAGGTGCCCCGCGTCCCCATCCGCTACGCCCAGCAGTGCGTCTCGCTGGGCCGCGGGGAGGGCCTGATCCAGTTCGTCACCGCCGACGACCGGGCCAAGGAGAAGGCCCTGACCGGCCGCTTCGCCGCCTTCTACAAGGAGATCGTCTGCAAGGGAGCGGCCTGGGGCGTCGCCCACCCGACCCTGGGCGTGCCCGCCCGCCGGCGCCGCGTGGCCCGGCCGGAGGTCCGGGACGCGGCCCGCGCGCAGGCCACGGCCTGAGAACCTCGCGGAAGACGCCCCTCCATGATCGCGGGACCGTAGGGTTCACGACCGGACGACGATTTTCGGACGACCGGACGGAGCGCACGGACATGAGGATCGCGGTACTGGGCACGGGCGAGGTCGGCAGACGGCTCGCCACCGCCCTCGCCGGGCTCGGCCACGAGGTCGGGCTCGGCTCCCGCACCGCCGACAACGCAGAGGCGGTGAAGTGGGCCGAGGGCCGCCCGGGCGCGATCCACGGCACCTTCGCCGAGGTCGGCGCCGCCGCCGAGCTGGTCGTCAACGCCACCGGCGGACTGGTATCGCTCGCCGCCCTGGAGGCGGCCGGCGCGGGGAACCTGCGCGGCAAGGTGCTGGTTGACGTCTCGAACCCGCTCGACTTCTCCGGGGGCTTCCCGCCGAAGGTGGTCACCTTCGACGGCCTCAGCCTCGCCGAGCGGATCCAGGCGGAGTTCCCGGAGACCCGCGTGGTGAAGACGCTCAACACCATGACCAACGCGGTGATGGTCGACCCCGGCCGGGTCCCCGGCGAGCACGTCGTCTTCGTCGGCGGTGACGACGCGGACGCCAAGGCCGTCGTCACCGGACTGCTCGGCTCCCTCGGCTGGCCCGCCGCCCGGATCATCGACCTCGGCGACCTGACCAGCGCCCGCGCCACCGAGCAGCTCATGCCGATCTGGCTCCGCCTCCACGGCGTCCTCGGCACCGGCGACTTCAACTTCGCCGTCTGCCGGGCGGCGGACCAGCCCTCCTAGGGCCCTAGGAGGAGGCCCGCGAGCCGATGGGCTCCTCGCGCTCCGCGGCCGGGCGTGCGGCCGTCCCCGCACCGGGGCCGGCCGCGTCCGGCACCGTCAGGGGCTCGATCTCCCGCGACAGGCGGTGCGGCCAGGTGCCGTACCAGAAGAAGGCGACGAGGAAGCCGAAGCCCAGGCAGATCAGGCCGCCCACCGCGTCCAGCCAGAAGTGGTTGGCGGTCGCGACGATCACGACCAGCGTCGCCGCCGGGTAGAGCAGGCCCAGGATCCGCGCCCAGGGCGCCTTGGCCAGGAAGAAGACGGTCAGCCCGCACCACGTCGACCAGCCGATGTGCATCGACGGCATCGCCGCGTACTGGTTCGACATGTGCTTCAGGTCGCCCGAGGCCATCGAGCCCCAGGTGTGGTGCACCAGCACCGTGTCGATGAAGTCCTTGCCCTCCATCAGCCGGGGCGGCGCGAGCGGGTACAGGTAGTAGCCGACCAGGGCCACGGCGGTGGTGGCGAAGAGGACCGTGCGGAACGCGGCGTAACGGCCCGGCTGCCATCGGTACAGCCACACGAGCACACCGATGGTGACGACGAAGTGCAGCGTCGCGTAGTAGTAGTTCATCGTCACGATGAGCCAGGTCACCGAGTTCACGGCGTGGTTGACGGCGTGCTCGAAGGCGAGGCCGAGGGACTCCTCGGTCCGCCAGATCCAGTTCGCGTTCCGCAGCGCCTCGGCCTTCTGCTCCGGCACCGCGTTGCGGATCAGCGAGTACACCCAGTAACTGACCGCGATCAGCAGCAGTTCGAACCAGATGCGCGGCCGCCGAGGGCTGCGCGCACGCAGCCACGCCCACCGGCCGTCGGCCACGATGGGTGACGACGGGGTCGTCCGGTCGTCCAAACTCTTCACGGTCGTTTCACCCATAGGCAGAGAGTTTGCCAGATCCACGCCCCCCGACCGATCATCCCTCGGACGGGTGTGCGGCGCACTCCCTCCGCCCTGAGGACTACGCGGGGGGAGGGGCCGACGCCGTGGAGCCGCGGACGACCAGCTCCGGCATGAAGACGAACTCCGAGTGCGGGGCCGGGGTGCCCCCGACCTCCTCCAGGAGCGCCCGCACCGCCGCCTGCCCCATCGCCTGCACCGGCTGCCGGATGGTGGTCAGCGGCGGATCGGTGAAGGCTATGAGCGGGGAGTCGTCGAAGCCGACGACCGAGACGTCCCGGGGCACGTCCAGACCCAGCTGACGGGCCGCGCGGATCGCACCCAGCGCCATCATGTCGGAGGCGCAGACCACGGCCGTGCACCCCTTGGAGATCAGGGCCGACGCCGCCGCCTGCCCGCCCTCCAGGGTGTACAGGGAGTGCTGGATCAGCTCCTCGGACTGCTCGGCGGTGAGGCCGAGCCGGTCCAGGACGCCCTTCTGGAAGCCCTCTATCTTGCGGAGCACCGGCACGAAGCGCTTCGGTCCGACGGCCAGCCCGATGCGGGTGTGGCCGAGGGCGGCGAGGTGCGTGACCGCCAGCTGCATCGCGGCCCGGTCGTCGGGGGAGACGAAGGGCGCCTGCACCTTGGGGGAGAAGCCGTTGATGAGGACGTACGGGACGCCCTTGCCGCGCAGCTGGTCGTAGCGGGAGGTGTCCGCGGTGGTGTCCGCGTGCAGGCCGGAGACGAAGATGATGCCGGCCACCCCGCGCTCCACCAGCATGTCGGTGAGCTCGTCCTCGGTGGACCCGCCGGGGGTCTGGGTGGCGAGCACCGGGGTGTAGCCCTGCCGGGTCAGCGCCTGTCCGATGACTTGCGCGAGGGCCGGGAAGATGGGGTTGTCCAGTTCGGGGGTGATCAGCCCGACCAGGCCCGCGCTGCGCTGGCGCAGCCGTACCGGGCGCTCGTAGCCGAGCACGTCGAGCGCGGCAAGCACGGATTCACGGGTGGCCGTGGCCACGCCGGGCTTGCCGTTGAGCACGCGGCTGACTGTGGCTTCACTGACCCCCGCCTGGGCTGCGATGTCGGCGAGCCGCGCGGTCATGAGAGTGGACTGTACCGGTCACAGCGCGTATTGCCCACCGGCCCGGGGTGCGCGGCCCTCCGGGAGCCACTTCCGCAAGGTCTTGCAGGTCTTGCAGCTGGGTGCGGGAGGTCATGGAGGCGGACGGACCGGTTCCGTTCGGAGGAGGAGGCGTCGGCCGGGCCCCGCGGGGCGGGATGTTCCGGGCATATGGGCAGAAGTGACCCCTCCGTGTCGCTGTCAAGCGCTTCGGCGGCAACCTTCAGGACACGCGGATGTAACGATCGCCGGTCCTTGCAGAAATTTCACGCAAGGTCTTTCGGCGCGTTTTCATCCCTGTTACGTTCCTGGCAACCCGGAGCGCCGCGAGGGAGCGGTCGCAATGAGGAAGGTTCCAGCCCCTCGTCACCCCGGGATCATGTTGAAGGAGTTCACATGCGGCGTGGCATAGCGGCCACCGCGCTGGTCGCGGCCCTGGGCGTCACCCTGGCGGCGTGCGGCGGGAGCGACAGCGGTTCCAACGGCGGTTCGAAGGGCTCGGGCGAGCTCTCCGGCACCGTGACCTGGTGGGACACCTCCACGGTCGGCTCCGAGGACAAGGTCTTCAAGAAGATCGCCGAGGACTTCACCAAGAAGCACCCGAAGGTCACGGTCAAGTACGTCAACGTGCCCTTCGGCGAGGCGCAGAACAAGTTCAAGAACGCCGCGCAGGCCGGCGCCGGCGCCCCCGACGTGATCCGCTCCGAGGTCGCCTGGACCCCCGACTTCGCCAACCTCGGGTACCTCGCCCCGCTGGACGGCACCGCCGCGCTGAAGGACCAGGACGACTTCCTGGAGCAGGCCTCCGCCTCCACCAAGTACGACGGCAAGACCTACGCCGTGCCGCAGGTCATCGACTCCATGGGCGTCTTCTACAACAAGAAGATCTTCAAGGAGGCCGGCGTCGAGGTCCCGAAGAACATCGCCGAGCTGAAGACCGTCTCCGCCAAGATCAAGGAGAAGACCGGCAAGACCGGCCTGTACCTCCGCGGCGACGACCCGTACTGGTTCCTCTCCTTCCTCTACGGAGAGGGCGGCGACATGGTCGACGCCGACAACAAGACGGTCACCTTCGACAACGCGGCCGGCGTCAAGGCCTTCCAGACCGTCAAGGACCTCGTCGACTCCAAGGCCGCGATCACCGACGCGACCAACGGCTGGGACAACATGCAGTCCGCCTTCAAGGACGGCAAGGTCGCCATGATGATCAACGGCCCGTGGGCCGTGGCCGACACCTACGCCGGCAAGGAGTTCACCGACAAGGCGAACCTCGGCATCGCCCCGGTCCCGGCCGGCTCCGGCGGCCAGGGCGCCCCGCAGGGCGGCCACAACCTCGCGGTCTACGCGGGCTCCAAGAACCTCGACGCCTCCTACGCCTTCGTCGAGTACATGACGTCGGTCGAGAACCAGTCGAAGATCACGAAGGAACTCAGCCTGCTCCCGACCCGCCAGTCCGCGTACCTCGACAAGACGGTCGCGAACAACCCGATGATCGGCTTCTTCAAGCCGGTCGTGGACAAGGCCGTCGAGCGTCCCTGGATCCCGGAGGGCGGCAGCCTCTTCGACCCGATCAAGGTCCAGTACACCAAGGTCCTCACGGGCCAGACCACCCCGGAGACGGGAGCCAAGGCGGTCGGCGACAGCTACCGCAAGCTCCTGAAGGACTGGAAGTAAGAGGAAGGCTGACCGGCTGATGGCTGTGGACACTCCCAGCCAGTCGGTGGTGAAGGCCGCGGGCGACCACGCCCGCGGCCGGAGCCGCGGGACTGGTCCGAAGCGGCGGGCGCCCAAGCGCTCCCTCGCCACCCACTGGTACGCCTGGGCCATGGTGGCCCCGGTGGTGATCGTGATCGCCGTGATCATCGGTTACCCGTTGGGACGCGGCATCTACCTGTCGCTGACCGACGCCAACGAGCGCAACGTCGCGCGGACCATCGGCGTCAACGAGATCCCGGCCACCTACGAGTTCGTCGGCCTGGACAACTACAAGGCCGCCCTCACCGGCAGCCAGTTCCTCTCCACCCTCGGGTGGACGGTCCTGTGGACCGTCTCCTGCGTGACGATCACCTTCGCCCTCGGCCTGGTCTTCGCCAACATCCTCAACCGGAAGTTCGCCGGCCGCTCGGTCTACCGGATGATGCTCATCCTGCCCTGGGCGATCCCCGGCTTCGTCTCCGTCTTCGCCTGGCGCTTCCTCTACGACGAGCGCCGCGGCATGCTCAACCAGATCCTCACCGGCGCGGGCCTCGACGGCGTCCCGTGGCTGAACGACCCCACCTGGGCCAAGTTCGCGGTCATCGCCGTCAACGTCTGGCTCGGCGTGCCCTTCATGATGGTGGCCCTCCTCGGCGGCCTCCAGTCCATCCCCGGCGAGCTGTACGAGGCCGCCGAGATGGACGGCGCCAACGCCTGGCAGCGCTTCCGGAACATCACCCTGCCGGGGCTCCGCTCGGTCTCCACCACCGTGCTGCTGCTCTCCACGATCTGGACCTTCAACATGTTCCCGGTGATCTTCCTCCTCACCGGCGGCGGACCCGGCGACGCGACGCAGATCCTCGTCACCCAGGCGTACCAGTTCTCCTTCCAGATCAGCCCGCGGGACTTCGCCCAGTCGTCCACCTGGGGCGTCCTCATCCTGGTGCTCCTGATGGCCTTCGCCGCGATCTACCGGCGCGTCCTCCGCAAGCAGGGAGAAGTCTGGTGACCACCACGACCCCCACCCCCCAGGCCGTGAACGCCCCGATCCGGGGACGCCGCTCCCCGCTCGCCTCGGTGGCGCTGCACCTCACCCTGATCGTCGCCTCCGTCATCGCCGTCTTCCCGGTGCTGTGGGTCCTGCTGACCTCGCTCAAGCCCGCGAAGTACGCGACCACCACGGACTTCTTCAAGGAGACGACGGTCGAGAACTACACGAACCTGCTGAGGGACACCCCGTTCCTCACCTGGTTCGGGAACTCGCTCCTCGTCGCCGGACTCACCACCGTCGTCGGCGTGTTCATCTCGGCCACCACCGGCTACGCGGTCAGCCGCTTCCGCTTCCCGGGCAAGCGCGGCCTGATGTGGACCCTGCTCATCACGCAGATGTTCCCGGTCGCCGTCCTCATCGTGCCGATCTACAACATCATGGCGTCGCTGGGACTGCTCAACCGGTCGGCCGGCCTGGTCATCACCTACCTGACCATCGCCGTCCCGTTCTGCGCCTGGATGATGAAGGGCTTCTTCGACGGCATCCCGCGCGAGATCGACGAGTCGGGGTACGTCGACGGGCTCACCCCCTTCGGCACCTTCTGGCGGCTCATCCTGCCGCTCGCCAAGCCGGGCATCGCGGTGACCGCGTTCTACTCCTTCATCACCGCCTGGGGCGAGGTGGCCTACGCCTCCGCCTTCATGGTCGGCGACGAGAACATGACGCTCGCCGGCGGTCTCCAGAAGTTCGTCAACCAGTACGGGGCCCAGTGGGGTCCGATGACGGCGGCCTCCGTCCTCATCGCCATCCCCGCCGCCCTGGTGTTCCTCTTCGCCCAGCGCCACCTCGTCACCGGCATGTCCGCCGGTGCGGTGAAGGGCTGACGGCCCTGAGCGCCGAACCCGTACGCCCCTCCTTACCTCCCAGGGAAGACATGACCCAGCACCTCGCCACCGCCGCCGACGCCCCCACCACCGGCACCGACACCGGCTGGTGGAGAGAAGCGGTGATCTACCAGGTCTACCCGCGCAGCTTCGCCGACGGCAACGGCGACGGCATGGGCGACCTGGTGGGCATCCGCAGCCGGCTGCCGTACCTCAAGGAGCTCGGCGTCGACGCCGTGTGGCTCTCCCCCTTCTACGCCTCCCCGCAGGCCGACGCCGGGTACGACGTCGCCGACTACCGGGCCATCGACCCGATGTTCGGCTCGCTGCTCGACGCCGACGCCCTGATCCGCGAGGCCCACGACCTGGGCCTGCGGATCATCGTGGACCTGGTCCCCAACCATTCCTCGGACCAGCACGAGTGGTTCCAGCGCGCCCTGCGCGAGGGCCCCGGCTCCCCGCTGCGCGAGCGCTACCACTTCCGCCCCGGCAAGGGCGAGACCGGCGAACTCCCGCCGAACGACTGGGAGTCCATCTTCGGCGGCCCGGCCTGGACCCGCACCGAGAACCCGGACGGCGCCCCCGGCGAGTGGTACCTCCACCTCTTCGCCCCCGAGCAGCCGGACTTCAACTGGGAGCACCCGGCCGTCCGCGACGAGTTCCGCTCGATCCTGCGCTTCTGGCTCGACATGGGCGTCGACGGCTTCCGCGTCGACGTCGCCCACGGCCTCGTCAAGGCGGCCGGCCTGCCCGACATCGGCGCCCACGACCAGCTCAAGCTGCTCGGCAACGACGTCATGCCCTTCTTCGACCAGGACGGCGTCCACGAGATCTACCGCTCCTGGCGGCAGATCCTCGCCGAGTACGACGGGCAGCGCGTCCTCGTCGCCGAGGCGTGGACCCCGACCGTCGAGCGCACCGCCAACTACGTGCGCCCCGACGAGATGCACCAGGCGTTCAACTTCCAGTACCTGGGCACCCACTGGGACGCGACCGAGCTGCGCACCGTCATCGACGCCTCGCTGGAGGCGATGCGCCCGGTCGGCGCCCCCACCACCTGGGTGCTGTCCAACCACGACGTCACCCGGCACGCCACCCGCTTCGCCAACCCGGCGGGCCTCGGCACCCAGCTGCGCACCGCCGGCGACCGCGAGCTCGGTCTGCGCCGGGCCCGCGCGGCGACCCTGCTGATGCTGGCGCTGCCCGGTTCGGCGTACGTGTACCAGGGCGAGGAGCTGGGCCTCCCGGACGTCACGGACCTGCCCGACGAGGTCCGCCAGGACCCGTCGTTCTGGCGGGCCAGCGGCCAGGACGGCTACCGCGACGGCTGCCGGGTGCCGATCCCGTGGACCGCCGCCGGCTCCTCGTACGGCTTCGGCGACGGCGGCTCCTGGCTGCCGCAGCCCGCGGCCTGGGGCGAGCTGAGCGTCGAGGCGCAGACCGGCGACCCCGGCTCCACCCTGGAGCTGTACCGCAGCGCGCTCGCCGTACGGCGCGAGCGCCCCGAGCTCGGTGCGGGCGAGGGCGTCGAGTGGCTGGAGGCACCCGAGGGTGTGCTCTCCTTCCGCCGCGACGGCTTCGTCTGCACCGCCAACACCACCGGCCGGGCCATCACCGTCCCGCTGCCCGGCCGGTATCTCCTCTCCAACGAGGAGGTCCGCGTGGTGGACGACGAGGCGGAGATCCCCGCCGACACCACCGTCTGGTGGGCGGTGTGACGATCCCCCTGCCGCGGGGCGCCGGGAACGGTGCCCCGCGGCTCGCGGACATCGCGGCCCAGTCCGGGGTCAGCGAGGCCACCGTCAGCCGGGTCCTCAACGGCAAGGCGGGGGTGGCCGGCGCGACCCGGCACAAGGTGCTCGCGGCGCTCGACGTGCTCGGCTACGAGCGTCCCGTCCGGCTCAAACGCCGCAGCGCGGGCCTCGTCGGGCTCGTGGTGCCCGAGCTGACCAACCCGATCTTCCCGGCCTTCGCGCAGGTCGTGGAGCAGGTGCTCGCCGGGCACGGCTACACGCCGGTGCTCTGCACCCAGATGCCCGGCGGCGCCACCGAGGACGAGCTGGTCGACCAGCTCGTCGAGCGCGGGGTGGCCGGCATCGCCTTCCTCTCCGGGCTGCACGCGGACGCCACCGCCGACCCGGGGCGCTACTCCCGGCTGACCGAGCGGGGCGTGCCGTACGTCCTCATCAACGGCTACCACGAGCGGATCGACGCCACCTTCGTCTCGCCGGACGACCGGGCCGCGGCCCGGATGGCGGTGCGGCACCTCGCCGAGCTGGGGCACGAGCGGATCGGCCTGGCCATCGGCCCGACCCGCTACGTGCCCTCGCGCCGCAAGGCGGAGGGCTTCGCCGCCGAGCTGTACGAGTGCCTGGGCGTGGAGCGGGCGGAGGCCGAACGCTTCGTGCGGCCCACCCTGTTCGGCGTCGAGGGCGGACACGCCGCCGCCGAGATCCTGCTCGACGAGGGGTGCACCGGCATCGTCTGCGGTTCCGACCTGATGGCGCTCGGCGTCGTCCGGGCGGCCCGCGCCCGGGGCCTCGACGTGCCCCGGGACGTCTCCGTCGTGGGCTTCGACGACTCCCCGCTGATCGCCTTCACCGATCCGCCGCTGACCACCGTGCGCCAGCCCGTGCAGGCCATGGCGACGGCGGCGGTCGGCGCGCTCCTGGAGGAGATCGAGGGCAATCCGGTGCAGCGCACCGAGTTCGTCTTCCAGCCGGAGCTGGTCGTGCGCGGGTCCACCGCGCAGCCGCCGCAGCCCGCGCGGTGACTCCTCGCGCGATCCCTCACGAGGGGCGTGCCGGAAGTATTGACCGCACGCCTGTACGCCCCTACGGTCGCGGCTGAAAACAGTTGCTGAGATTTTCGGCAACTTCTTGCGAACAGCTCTCGACACGACAGGGACGTCGTCCAGGAGGAAGCATGGCAAGAAAGACCGTGGCCGCTGCACTCGCCCTCGTGGCGGGAGCCGCTGCGGCCGTCACGGTGAACGCCCCGGCCCAGGCCACCCCGCCGGGGACCAAGGACGTCACCGCGGTGATGTTCGAGTGGAACTTCGCCTCGGTGGCCAGGGAGTGCGCCGACCGCCTCGGCCCCGCCGGCTACGGCTACGTGCAGGTCTCCCCGCCCCAGGAGCACCTCCAGGGCGGCCAGTGGTGGACCTCGTACCAGCCCGTCAGCTACAAGATCGCCGGCCGGCTCGGGGACCGCGCCGCCTTCCAGAACATGGTGAACGCCTGCCACGCGGCCGGCGTGAAGGTCATCGCGGACTCGGTCATCAACCACATGGCCAACGGCTCCGGCACGGGAACGGGCGGGACCCCGTTCTCCAAGTACGACTACCCGGGCCTCTACTCCGGCTCCGACATGGACGACTGCCGGTCCTCGATCTCCAACTACCAGGACCGCGCCAACGTCCAGAACTGCGAACTGGTCCAGCTCCCCGACCTCGACACCGGCGAGGACTACGTCCGCGGCAGGATCGCGGGCTACCTCAACGACCTCCTCTCGCTGGGCGTCGACGGCTTCCGCATCGACGCCGCCAAGCACATGCCGGCCGCCGACCTGGCGAACATCAAGTCCCGGCTGACGAACCCGAACGCCTTCTGGAAGCTGGAGGCCATCCACGGCGCCGGAGAGGCCGTCTCCCCGAGCGAGTACCTCGGCAGCGGCGACGTCCAGGAGTTCCGCTACGCCCGCGACCTCAAGCGGGTCCTCCAGAACGAGAAGCTCGCCTACCTGAAGAACTTCGGCGAGGCGTGGGGCTACATGCCCTCCGGCCAGTCCGGCGTCTTCGTCGACAACCACGACACCGAGCGCGGCGGCGACACCCTGTCCTACAAGGACGGCGCGAACTACACCCTCGCCTCCGTCTTCATGCTCGCCTGGCCCTACGGCTCCCCGGACGTCCACTCCGGCTACGAGTGGACCGACAAGGACGCGGGACCGCCCAACGGCGGCCAGGTGAACGCCTGTTACAGCGACGGCTGGAAGTGCCAGCACGCCTGGCGCGAGATCTCCTCCATGGTCGCCTTCCGCAACACCGCCCGCGGCGAGGCCGTCTCGAACTGGTGGGACAACGGCGGCAACGCCATCGCGTTCGGCCGCGGCTCCAAGGCGTACGTGGCGATCAACCACGAGTCCTCCGCGCTGACCCGCACCTTCCAGACCTCCCTGCCGGCCGGCACCTACTGCGACGTCCAGTCGAACAGCCCGGTCACCGTCGCCGCGAACGGCCAGTTCACGGCCACCCTCGCCGCGAACACCGCCCTCGCCCTCCACACGGGCGCCACGAACTGCGGCGGCACCACCGCCCCCACCACGCCCCCCGCCACCGCGGGCGCCTCCTTCAACGTCACCGCCACCACGGTGACGGGCCAGAACATCTACGTCGTCGGCAACCGCGCCGAACTGGGCAACTGGGCCCCCGCCGCCGCCCTCAAGCTCGACCCCGCCGCCTACCCCGTGTGGAAGCTGGCCGTGAACCTGCCCGCCGGCACGGCCTTCGAGTACAAGTACGTCCGCAAGGACGCGGCCGGGAACGTCACCTGGGAGTCCGGCGCCAACCGCACCGCGACCGTCCCGGCCTCCGGCCAGGTCACCCTGAACGACACCTTCCGCAGCTGAACCCCCTCCCTCCGCAGGGCCGCCCCGACCGGGGCGGCCCCCTCTTCCCGTACCTCCAGGGAGCCCCCGTGATACCCAAGAGAACGGCCGTGGCGCTCGCCGCTGCGCTGTGCGCGACCCTCGTGCCCGCCCTTCCCGCGACCGCCGCGCCCCGCCCGCCCGCCCCGCCGTCGGACCGCGCGCTCGCCGCCGAACCCGCCCGCCACGACCTCACCCGCGAGCAGTTCTACTTCGTGCTCCCGGACCGGTTCGCCAACGGCGACACCGCCAACGACAAGGGCGGCCTCACCGGCAGCCGTACCGCCACCGGCTTCGACCCCACCGACAAGGGCTTCTACCAGGGCGGCGACCTCAAGGGCCTCACCCAGCGGCTCGACTACATCAAGGGCCTCGGCACCACCGCCATCTGGATGGCGCCCATCTTCAAGAACAAGCCCGTCCAGGGCGAGGGCAAGGACGCCAGCGCCGGCTACCACGGCTACTGGATCACCGACTTCACCCAGGTCGACCCGCACTTCGGCACCAACGACGACCTCAGGAAGCTCATCAAAGCCGCCCACGCCAAGGGCATGAAGGTCTTCTTCGACGTCATCACCAACCACACCGCCGACACCGTCGACTACGCCGAGAAGAAGTACGGCTACCGCCCCAAGGGCGCCTACCCCTACCTCGACAAGGACGGCCGCCCCTTCGACGACCGCACCGCCGTCGGGAAGGTCGACGCCGACTCCTTCCCGTACACCCCGGTCGAGAAGGAGAACACCAAGGTCCCGGCCTGGCTCAACGACCCGACGATGTACCACAACCGCGGCGACTCGACCTGGCAGGGCGAGAACGCCGAGTACGGCGACTTCGTCGGCCTCGACGACCTGTGGACCGAGCGCCCCGAGGTCGTCGAGGGCATGAAGCGGATCTACGAGACCTGGGTCCGCGACTTCGACATCGACGGCTTCCGCATCGACACCGTCAAGCACGTGAACCTGGACTTCTGGACGCAGTGGGCCACCGCCCTCGACGCGTACGCGAAGAAGCAGGGCCGCGAGGACTTCTTCATGTTCGGCGAGGTCTACTCCGCCGACACCGCCGTCACCGGCCCCTACGTCACCCGCGGCCGGCTCGACGCCACCCTCGACTTCCCCTTCCAGGACGCCGCCCGCGCCTTCGCCTCCCAGGGCTCCGGCGCCGACCGCCTCGCCAAGGTCTTCGCCGAGGACTACCGCTACACCACCGACAAGGCGAACGCCTACGAGCAGGTCACCTTCCTCGGCAACCACGACATGGGCCGCTTCGGGACCTTCCTCAAGCAGGACAATCCGAACGCCTCCGACGCCGAGCTGGTCCGCCGCGCCACCCTCGCCAACGAGCTGATGTTCCTCTCGCGCGGCAACCCGGTGGTCTACGCGGGCGACGAGCAGGGCTTCACCGGCGCCGGCGGCGACAAGGACGCCCGCCAGACCCTCTTCGCCTCCAAGGTCGCCGACTACCTCGACGACGACCAGCTCGGCACCGACCGCACCCACGCCACCGACGCGTACGACACCACGCACCCGCTCTACCGGTCGATCGCCGCCCTGTCGAAGCTCACCCGCGAACACCCCGCCCTGCGCGACGGCGTCCAGCAGGAGCGCTACGCCGAGGGCTCCGTCTACGCCGGCTCCCGCACCGACGCCCGGCAGCGCGTCGAGTACCTGGTCGCCGCCAACAGCTCCACCGAGCCGAAGACCGTGAGCGTCCCGGTCGACTCCGCCTCCTTCCGCACCCTCTACGGCGGTCAGGGCGTCGTCACGGCGAAGGACGGCAAGGCCACCGTCACCGTCCCCGCCCTCTCCACCCTCGTCCTCCGGGCCGACCGGCCCCTCCCCGCCGTCGCCGCGAAGCCCTCCGTCACCCTGAAGGCCCCGGCCGCCGGCGCCACCGGCACCGTCGAACTCACCGCCGACGTCACCGGCGGCGGACTCGACCGCGTCGTCTTCGCCGCCCAGGTCGGCGACGGCCGCTGGCAGACCCTCGGCACCGCCGACCACGCCCCCTACAAGGTCACCCAGCACGTCACCGCACCCGTCGGCACCGCGCTCCGCTACAAGGCCGTCGTCGTCGACCCCGCCGGCCGCACCGCGAGCGCCACCGCCGCCACCACCGCCGGCGCGCCCCCGGCGCCCGAGAAGCCCGTCGCCGTCGAGCGGCCGTACGCGATCGTCCACTACCGGCGCGCGGACGGCGACTACGACGGCTGGACCCTCAAGGCCGCGGGCCAGGAAGCCGCCTTCACCGGCCGAGACGCCCACGGCGCCTTCGCCTGGGTCAAGGTCCCCGAGGGCGCCTCCTCCGTCGCCTACACCGTCGAGAAGGCGGGCACCGCCGACGGCCCGCAGCGCACCGTCCCCCTCGGCCGCACCGGCGAGGTCTGGATCACCCAGGGCCAGGACGGCCAGTCCGAGACCGCCCCGGCTCCGACCGCCCCGGACAGGACCAAGGCCGTCCTCCACTACCAGCGCCCGGACGGGAACTACGACGGCTGGGGCCTCCACCTGTGGACCGGCGCCGCCCAGCCCACCGACTGGTCCAAGCCCCTGCTGCCCGCCCGCTTCGACGCCTACGGCGCCGTCTACGAGGTCCCGCTCGCCGAGGGCGCCACCTCCCTCTCGTACATCCTCCACAACGGCGACCAGAAGGACCTCCCCTCCGACCAGTCCCTCGACCTCGCCGCCCGCGGCAACGAGGTCTGGCTCCTCGGCGGACAGTCCGGCTACCTCCTGCCGACCGTCGGCGGCGCCCCCTCCCTCGACCTCGGCAAGGCCGAGGCGCAGTGGATCGACCGCACCACCGTCGTCTGGAAGGTGAAGGCGAACGACTCCACCAGCCAGCAGCTCGTCCACGCCCCCGAGGGCGGCATCACCGTCACCGACGGCGCCCTCAGCGCCGAGGGCCGGTGGCTCCGGCTCAGCCCCGGCAGCCTCACCGACGCCCAGAAGGCGAAGTTCCCGCACCTCAAGGACTACCCCGCCTTCACCGTCGACCCGCGCGACGCCGACCGGATCCGCGCCTCCCTGCGCGGCCAGCTGATCGCCACCCAGCGGGCCGCCAACGGCGCCCTGCTCGCCGCCACCGGCGTCCAGACCGCCGGCGTCCTCGACGACCTGTACGCCGCGAAGGCCGTGAAGGCCGACCTCGGCCCCGTCTTCCGGGGCGGCCGCCCCACCCTCTCCCTGTGGGCGCCGACCGCGCAGTCCGTCGCCCTGGAGATCGACGGCCGGACCGTGCCCATGCGCCGCGACGACGCCTCCGGCGTCTGGCGGACCACCGGCCCCAAGTCCTGGACCGGCAAGCCGTACCGGTACGTCGTGAAGGTCTGGGCGCCCACCGTGCAGAAGCTCGTCGAGAACCGGGTCACCGACCCCTACTCGACCGCCCTCACCGCCGACTCCGCCCGCAGCCTCGTCGTCGACCTCGCCGACCCGAAGCTCGCCCCGGCCGGCTGGAAGACCCTGCGGAAGCCGGCCGCGGTGCCGCTGCGCGACGCCCAGATCCAGGAACTCCACGTCCGCGACTTCTCCGTCGCCGACCCCACCGCGAAGGACGCCCACCGCGGCACCTTCCTCGCCTTCACCGACAAGGACAGCAAGGGCTCGAAGCACCTCAAGGCCCTCGCCGACTCCGGCACCTCCTACGTCCACCTCCTCCCGGCCTTCGACATCGGCACCGTCCCCGAGAAGAAGTCCGACCGGAAGGAACCCGCCTGCGACCTCAAGGTCTACGCCCCCGACTCCGAGGAGCAGCAGGCCTGCGTCACCGCCGCCGCGGCGAAGGACGCCTACAACTGGGGCTACGACCCGCTGCACTTCACCGTCCCCGAGGGCTCCTACTCCACCGACCCGGACGGCACCCGCCGCACGGTCGAGTTCCGGCAGATGGTCCAGGCGCTGAACGGCGAGGGCCTGCGCACGGTCATGGACGTCGTCTACAACCACACGATCGCGGCCGGACAGTCCGACAAGTCCGTCCTCGACAAGATCGTCCCCGGCTACTACCAGCGCCTCCAGGCCGACGGCTCCGTCGCCACCTCCACCTGCTGCGCCAACACCGCCACCGAGAACGCCATGATGGGCAAGCTCGTCGTGGACTCGATCGTCACCTGGGCGAAGCAGTACAAGGTCGACGGCTTCCGCTTCGACCTCATGGGCCACCACCCGAAGGAGAACATCCTCGCCGTCCGTGCCGCGCTCGACGCCCTGACCGTCGAGAAGGACGGCGTCGACGGCAAGGCGATCGTCCTCTACGGCGAGGGCTGGAACTTCGGCGAGGTCGCCGACGACGCCCGCTTCGTCCAGGCCACCCAGAAGAACATGGCCGGCACCGGCATCGCCACCTTCTCCGACCGGGCCCGCGACGCCGTCCGCGGCGGCGGCCCCTTCGACGAGGACCCCGGCGTCCAGGGCTTCGCCTCCGGCCTCTACACCGACCCCAACGGCTCGCCGGCCAACGGCACCCCGGCCGAGCAGAAGGCCCGCCTCCTGCACTACCAGGACCTCGTCAAGGTCGGCCTGAGCGGCAACCTCGCCTCGTACTCCTTCACCGACACCACCGGGCGCGCGGTCAAGGGCTCCGAGGTCGACTACAACGGCTCCCCGGCCGGCTACGCCGCCGCCCCCGGCGACGCCCTCGCCTACGCCGACGCCCACGACAACGAGTCCCTCTACGACGCCCTGGCCTTCAAGCTGCCCGCCGGCACGTCCCCGGCGGACCGGGCCCGCATGCAGGTCCTCGCCATGGCCACGGCCACCCTCTCCCAGGGCCCGGCGCTCTCCCAGGCCGGCTCCGACCTGCTCCGCTCCAAGTCCCTCGACCGCAACTCCTTCGACAGCGGCGACTGGTACAACTCCATCCAGTGGGACTGCCGCGCGGGCAACGGCTTCGGCCGCGGCCTGCCCCCGGCCGCCGACAACAAGGCCAAGTGGGGCTGGGGCAAGCCGCTCCTGACCAACCCGAACCTGACGGTCGGCTGCGCCGAGATCGACGGCGCCTCCGCCGCCTACCGGGACCTCCAGAAGATCCGCACCACCGAACCGGCCTTCTCCCTGGCCACCGCCGGCCAGGTGCAGTCCGCGCTCTCCTTCCCGCTCTCCGGCGCGGACGAGACGCCGGGCGTGATCACCATGCGCCTCGGTGACCTCGTGGTCGTCTTCAACGCGACCCCGGGCGAGCGGAAGCAGACCGTCCCCGCCCTGGCGGGCACCGGCTACGGCCTGCACCCCGTCCAGGCGAACGGCTCCGACGCCACCGTCAAGTCGGCCTCGTACGAGGCAGGTTCGGGCACCTTCACGGTCCCGGCCCGGACGGTCGCCGTCTTCCGCGCCGCCGGCTGACGTTCCTGACCGGACCACGGGCCCCGGCCGCCACTTGTGCGGCCGGGGCCCGTGCCGTGAAGCTGTGGCCCGACATCCGTACCAGCAGGAGACGCCGTCATGCCGCAGATCACCGTCGACTACTCCGCGCCCCTGGACCGGCGCGGCTTCGCGCTCGCCCTCCACCCGCTCGTGGCGGAGGCCACCGGCGCCCCGCTCTCCGCCTGCGCGACCCGCTTCCGGGAGGTCGAGGAGACCGTCGTCGGCGACGGCGCCACCGAGCGGGCCGTGGTGCACGTCGACATCGTCGTGCGCTTCGGGCGGACCGACGACGACAAGCGCCGCCTCTCGAAGGCCGTGCTCGCCCTGCTGCCCCGCCACCTCAAGACGGCCGAACGGGCGCGCCTCTCGGTCGAGGTCCGCGACTTCGAGAACTCCTACCTGGAGGGCTGAGCCGGTATGCCGGGGGCGAGCGAGAGCAACCGGCCCACCAGCTCCGCGAACGGCCCGTCCGCCGGCTCCGCCGCCAGGATCGCCGCCAGCACCCCCGCCGTCTGCTCGTCGTCGACCGCGCTCACCGCCGTCAGGGCGGCGAAGTCGTGCACCAGCTTCCGCTCCAGCTCCGCGCGCGGCACCCGCCGCCCGTCCAGCCACAGCAGCGCCGTCGACTCCGCGAGCGACACCCAGGACCGCACGACCAGTTCGAGCCGCGGCGAGGGCTCCGCCACCCCGAGGTGGGCGACGATCTGCTCGTACGCGGCCTGCCGCACCTCGTCGATCATCGCGTTGGTCGTCGACGAACCCACCGCGGGGCCGCCCCGCATCAGCGCCGCGAACCCCGGGCCGTGGTCGTCGACGAAGTCGAAGAAGCGGCCCATCACCCGCAGCAGCCGCGCCCCCAGCGGACCCTGCGGCGGCTCCAGGAAACGGGCCGCCAGCTCGTCGGCCGCCCGCCGCAGCGCCGCCTCGTACAGACTCTGCTTGCCGGGGAAGTAGTGGTAGACCAGCGGCCGGGAGATGCCCGCGGCGGCGGCGATCTCGTCGATGGAGACCTCGTCGGGGGAGCGGCTGCCGAAGAGTTCGAGGGCCACCCCGATCAGCTGCTGCTTGCGCTCCTCGACGCCCATCCTGCGCCGTACACCGGTCGTCATACGAACAGCCTAACGGGGTCCGTTACGCTCCTCGTCCATGAGCGCTTCCGACCGTGACACCCCGGCCCCAGAGGCCCCCGAGACGGACGAGCCCGACGAGGTGCTGGAGGAGGAAGAGCAGGACGAGGAGGAAGCGGCGCCCGGCGAGGGCATGACCCCCAAGCAGGCGAGACGGCTGCGCGTGGCGGCCGCCTCGGTCCTGCTCGTGGTGATGGGCGTGATCCTGGTGGTCCGCCTCGCGAGCCGCACCTCCGTGCTGGTCGTCGGCGTCTACGGCCTCGCGATGATCCTCTGCGGCGTCGTCATCGAGCTGTCCCGCAACGGCCGCACCCGGCTGGGCACCTGGCTGCTGGCGGGCGGCCTCGCGGCCGCCCTCGCCCTCGACTGGCTGGTCCTGCCCTGACCCCGGCGGCTACAGGTCCAGGACGAGCTTCCCCCCGGCGCAGCGCGAGACGCAGATCAGCATCGAGCCCGCCCGCTCCGCGTCGGTGAGCAGCTCGTCCCGGTGGTCGACCTCGCCCGCCAGGACGGTCTGCCGGCAGGTGCCGCAGAAGCCCTGCGTGCAGGAGTACATGAGGCCCGGCACCTCCGGGCGCACCGCCTCCAGCACCGACTGGCCGGCGGCGACGGCCACCGTCCGCCCGGAGCGCCGGAGTTCCACCTCGAAGGGGGTGCCGCCGGCCGGGGCGAGCGCCGAGAAGCGCTCCAGGCGCGGGGTGCGTCCCTCCGGCAGCGCGGCGGACACGGCGTCCATCAGCCCGTCGGGACCGCAGCAGTAGACGAGCGTCTCGGCGGGCGTCTGCGCCAGGAACGACAGGTCCGGATACCCGGACTCGTCCTCCGCGACGACCGTCACGCGGTCCCCGCCGAGCCGGACGAGGTCCGCCAGGTACGGGATGGTGGCGCGGGACCGGCCGCAGAGGACCAGCCGCCAGTCCGCGCCCGCCGCCTCGGCGGCCCGCACCATCGGCAGGACCGGCGTGATCCCGATGCCGCCGGCGACGAAGACGTACGCGGGGGCGGCGAGCAGCGGGAAGCGGTTGCGGGGCCCCCGGATCTCGATCTCGATGCCCTCGTGGAGCTGCTCGTGGACCTCGCGCGAGCCGCCCCGGCCGCCCCGCTCCTCCTCGACGAGCCGGGCCGCGATCCGGTAGACGTCCGGCTGCCCGGGGTCGCCGCAGAGCGAGTACTGCCGGACCTGGCCGGAGGGGAGGACGACGTCGATGTGGGCGCCGGGCTCCCAGGACGGCAGGCGCTCGCCCTCCAGGCGCAGTTCGACGACGCCCTCGGCGGGGACGGACCGGCCGGTGACGAGCACCCGGCGCGGGACGGTCGCGCCGCGGCCGTAGCCGGACACCGGGGTCTCCAGGGACGGCATCGGCCACAGCGGCGCGCTCGTCATCCGGGAGCGGACCGCCCGGCGGACCAGGAGCGCGGCGCCCGCGACGAGGGCGACGGTGGCGAACCGGGGCATCAGCGGCCTCCGTTGGCGCCGGGGGAGGCGGCGAGGTAGGCCACGGCCTGCGCGGTGTCGCCCTCCTGGGAGGGGTGGTAGGCGCGGCTCAGGTAGCGGGGGATGGAGCGCAGCACGGCCGGGGTGGCGGGCAGCACGCCCTCGCGGCCCTTGCGGTAGAAGTCCGCCCAGGACGCCTTGGGGTCGAGCAGGCTGGGGTCGTTCTCCAGGAAGAAGCGGACCCCGCGCTGCCAGAGGAAGACCAGCGCGCCGAAGGCGAGCGCCCAGGTGCGGGCGCGGCGCCGGTAGCCGCCGTCGAGGTGCATGAAGAGCTCGAAGGCCACCGCCCGGTGCTCGACCTCCTCGGCGCCGTGCCAGCGCAGCAGGTCCATCATCATCGGGTCGGCGCCCCGCCGGTCCAGTTCCTCGGCGTTGAGCACCCAGTCGCCGAGGAAGGCGGTGTAGTGCTCGATCGCGGCGATCAGCGCGACCCGCTCCATCAGCCACCAGCGGCGGGCCCGGCCCGGCGGCAGCGTCCGGTCGCCGAGCAGCTTCTCGAAGAACCAGTCGACCTGCGCGGTGTACGGCGTCGGGTCGAGGCCCTGCGCGCGCAGGTGCGGCAGGACGTCGTCGTGCGCCTGGGAGTGCACGGCCTCCTGGCCGATGAAGCCGATGACGTCCTCGCGCAGCCGGTCGTCGGTGATGTACGGCAGCGCCTGCTGGTAGACGTGCACGAACCACCGTTCCCCGGCGGGGAGCAGCAGGTGCAGCACGTTGATCGTGTGTGTGGTGAAGGGGTCGCCGGGTACCCAGTGGAGCGGGGTCTCCTGCCAGTCGAAGGCCACCTTGCGGGCCTTGAGCTCGACGTGTTCCGACGCCACCGGAGCAGGCTGCGTATTAGACATGCCGTCAATGTACTGAGGAGTAAGCACGGCGAACAGAGCCCTGCACGGGCTTTTTCACCCCGCGCGGGAGAGACCGGGGGCGGTGCGGCGGCGACCCGGGGGACCGCCCCGGGCCGCCCCCGGGGCCTTCACCGCAGGGCGGGCATCCGGCGGCCGTCCTCCAGGGTGGCGCTCAGCTCCGCGCGGGTGCCCGCCGCCGCCTTCGCGGCCAGGGCGGGACCGTCCGCGCGGGCCGTCACCGCGCCCGTCACCGCCACCGACGCCACGTCGGGACCGCCCGCCGCCAGCACGTACCAGCCGCCGCCCGGCGCCTGCCACAGCGCGCCCGCCAGCACCCTCGGCTCCCGCACCCCGCACGCCGGGGCGTCCTGGGCACGGGCGGCGAGCGCGGCCGGCGCCTTCCGGTCCGGCGGCAGGAACTGCGCGAGCACCCGGGGGCCCGTGCCCCGCCAGGTCTCCGCCCGGGTGCACACCCAGGCCGCCCGCCCCGCCCCCTCCGGCAGCGTCTGCCGGGCGAACCGCCAGGCCCGCACCGACCGCACCCCCTGCCCGAGGACCGTCGACATCTGACAGGCCGTCCGCGCCCACACCGCCCGCGCCTCGCGGCCCGTCGCGTCCACCGGCGCCCCGGGCGGACCCCACAGCAGCCGGGCGGGCAGCAGCTCGCCGAGGTCGCCCAGGACCCGGCTGCCGGAGTCGTCCTCCAGCTGGAGGGTGTTCCACCGCTCGCACTCCCTCGCGAGCGCGGGGCTGGGCACGGCGTCGGTCACCCCGTGCGCGTCCCGCCCCAGCGCCCACGGCTCCTTCCCGGGCATCAGCAGGTCCCGTACGGAGGCGCCGGTCACCCAGGGCGCGGTGAGGTAGCGCACGTTGCCGTCCGCGCGGGACACGACGACGGCCTCCGCCTCGGGGCCCTCCGCCGCGTCCGCGCGGGCGAAGTCCAGCGCCGCGCCCGCGGTGCCCGCCACCGGCTCGGCGTACCGCACGACCCGCAGCCCGTCGTGGAGGAGCACCACCCTGGTCCCGTCCACCCGCCCCGCGAAGAGGAGCTGGGGCGGCCCCATCGGCGGCCCGACCGGAGTCCCCGGCGTCGCCGAGGACTCCACCGCCCCGCCGGGCCGCGCCCACACCGCCAGCGCCCGCCGCAGCAGCGCCGCGTCCCCCACGAGGTCCCCGCGCGCGGGCCACACCGAGAAGTCCCGCCGCACCGCCCCCGGCCACACGGCCGGCCCGACCCGCTTCACCGCGGCCGGGTCGAGCGCGGCCTCGGCGGCGGGGTTGCGGGCGTAACTGGGCGCCGCAGCACCGTTTCTGCCCCAGCCGTCGCCGGGCAGCCCGAGCAGCGTCCCGCACACCAGCAGCGCCGCCGCGCCCACCAGCACCGCCCGTCCGTGCTGCCGCCGGCGCAGCAGGTCGCCGGGCCGCGCCTGGAGGGTGCACGGGTCGAACTCCGCCGATTCGAGCAGCGAGGCACCACTGAGCCGCCGCCCGGCGGGACCGCCGTCCGGGGCTGCTTCCGGGGGCGGGCCCGTGCCCGCGTTCGCGCCCGTGTCCCCGATCGCTCCCCCGGTCGCTTCCGCGGTCGCTTCCGGCGGCGGGGGAGCGGTGGCGTGACGGCTCCGGCCGGGGCCGGCCTGCTCCGCCACCCGCTCGGGGCGCTCGCCGCCGCGCGGGGCCCGCGCCTCCTCCCGCGCCTCCGGGTCCTCCCCTTCCGGCCCGTCCTCCAGGCCGGCCAGCTCGGCGAGGGCGGACTCCGGGTCCTCGGCCCCCACCGAGGCGAGCACCCGCAGGACCTCCGCGTCGCCCTGCCGCTCCAGGCCGCGCAGCACGTACGCGGCGCGGGCCGGGCCGGAGAGGCGGGAGAGCAGCTGGTCCAGGGCGAGTTCGTCCGCCCCGCCGGCCCGGGGGTAGAGCCTCAGCCCCCACACCTGCGGCAGCAGCGGCGGCAGTTGCGCGCGCCGCGGCACCGCGAGTCGCCGCAGCGGCCGGCCGGCCACCAGCGCCTGCCGCAGCACCTCGCCCCGTACGTACGCGTACCCGGGGTCCACCGCGTCCTCGGGCCGCCGGGGTTCGGGCACGGCGGGCCCCGGCACCCGGCGGCGCGGCAGCGCCCGCTGGACCAGCGCGTGCGCGGTCAGCACCCGCCGGCTGCGGCCCATCGTCGGCGGCAGGACCAGATAGGCGATGCGCACGAGGCGCGGATAGCGCTCGACGAGGGCGGCCTCGGCCTGCTCGACGTCGACGGGGCCCACGGGCGAGGGAACGAGATCCTGGGTGCTCACGTTCAGCAGAACGAGCGATTCTTCCGATGGTCACCCCGGCGGGGATCCGGCGGGGGCCCGGCGAGGTGCCACGCGGGCGCCGTGCGGTGCGCGGTGAGGCGTGCCGTACGGGGCGTGGTCCGGTGTGCCGTGCGGGTCCTTCCCCGGCCGCGCCTCAGGCCGCGTACACCGTCAGCCGCTCCCTGACCAGGTCGGCGAGGTCGTCCGGGACGCCGAGGCCGTCGCGCACGTACGCCTCCATCGACCCGTGCCGGTCCGCGACCTCCTCCAGCGCCGCGTCCAGGTACTCCGGGAGCACCCCGACCATCGCGAGCACCAGATCGGGGTCGCCGCCCTGGGTGACGAAACCCTCGATCATCGGCGCGAACGCCTGCCGCACCGCCGGGTTCACCGCCAGGTACTCCTCCCGTACGGTCGTCTCGTCCGCCCCGAGCAGCGAGAGCAGCACCGTCGCCGCCCAGCCCGTGCGGTCCTTGCCCGCCGTGCAGTGGAAGAGCAGCGGCCCCGCGCCCGGCGTGCCCAGCTCGGCCAGGAGCGCCCGGTAGGAGGCGCGGGCCGAGTCGCTGGTGACGAAGGCGCGGTAGGTGCGCCGCATCGCCTCGTGGATCCGGCCGCCGCCGAGGTGCTGCTCGGCGAGGGCCGGATCGGCGAGGAGCGTCTTGAGCCGCGCGGCCGGCGGGAGCCCGCTCGCCGCCAGGTGGTCGGCGAGCACGTCCGCCACGAGCACCCGCGTCCCGTCCGGGAGCAGGTCGGGCCGCTCCGTCCGCTCGGCCTCGGTCCGCAGGTCGACGACGGTGCGCAGGCCGAGCCCGGACACGAGCGCCTCCGCCGGGTCCAGCCGGTCGAGCTGCCCGGAGCGCAGCACCAGGCCGGAGCGCACGGACCGCCCGCCGCCCAGCGGCAGGCCGCCGAGGTCCCGGAGGTTGGCCACGGAGACGGCGGGTATCGCGGGCATGGGGTCGGGCTCCTCCCGTCGTGCGGTTCTCCCCCGACCGTATGCGCCCCCGGTCCGCTCGGCACCACGAGCCGGGCCCCCTCCGGGACCCGGTCACGGAAGGTACTTGTAGCCGACCCGTCGCACGGTCTGGATCGCGTGGCGGTGCTCGGCGCCCAGCTTGCGCCGCAGCCGGGCCACGTGGACGTCGACGGTGCGGCCGTCGCCCACGTGCCCGTAGCCCCACACCGTCTGCACCAGCTGGTCGCGGGTGTGCACCCGGTGCGGGTGGGCCACGAGGTGGGCCAGCAGCTCGAACTCCAGGTACGTCAGGTCGAGCGCCCGCCCGTCGACGGTCGCGATCCGCCGCTCGCCGTCGATGCCGACGGGCCCCTCGGCGACGACCGGGCCGTCGGCCGGTCCCGCGGCGGGGGAGGGGACGGGGGAGGGCGGGGCGAGGGGCGAGGGCAGCGGTACGGGCGGATGCTCCTCGGCGGGCAGCAGCACCAGGTATCCGACCATCGGCGGGCGGCCCGGCAGCGTGGGCAGCGCGTGCGGCGGGGCCGGCAGGAGCGTGGCGCCCGGCGGCAGGAAGTCGGCGACCCGGGCGAGGCCCGCGATCTCGTCGCGGGCGACGGCGCGCAGCCGGGGACGCTGGTGGGGAGCGGCGAACGGGGTGGCGGCGGTCTGGGTGTGGGCCATGGGAGGTCAGCTCTTTCGCGCGAGTGGACGGACGGACGGGCGTCGAACGTCATGCGCGTCGGCCGAAGGCCGGGGGACCGGACACGTCTCCGGTCGAGGCTTTAGAGGGCCGACGCGTTCCCCACGCGCCGACAGCACCGATCGAAGTCGTGGTGCTGGCGGGAAGGCCAGAAGGGCTCGAGGTCGGGGCGACCCGTCGCGGTGTCCTTCTTCATGCTGGCCATATCCCTATTAAAGCAGGAGGGAACGGCTCCGGGCAGCCATCGTCCGGTCAACGCCCCTTCCGTCCCACTCTCTGGACACTCCCTCAGCTCACCGGCCCTCACCGGCCCCACGCGTCACGGAAGGGCGCGGAAGGGGGGAAACGCCTCGGGTGCGCGGAAGGGGCTTCGGGCACGCGGAAGGGGCGCCCACCGCGTCGGCGGTGGGCGCCCCTTCCCCGGGTGCGGGCGGATCAGACCTGGCCGGCCTTCTCCAGGGCCTCGCAGCAGGTGTCCACGATGAGGCGGGTCACCACGTACGGGTCCACGTTCGCGTTCGGACGGCGGTCCTCGATGTAGCCCTTCTGGTCCTGCTCGACCTGCCACGGGATGCGGACCGAGGCGCCGCGGTCGGAGACGCCGTAGGAGTAGCGGTCCCACGGGGCGGTCTCGTGCAGACCGGTCAGGCGCTCGTCGATGCCGGCGCCGTAGTTCTTGACGTGGTCGAGCGGCTTCGAGCCCTCGCCCAGCGACTCGCACGCGGTGATGATCGCGTCGTAACCCTCGCGCATCGCCTTCGTGGAGAAGTTGGTGTGCGCGCCGGCGCCGTTCCAGTCGCCCTTGACCGGCTTCGGGTCGAGGGTCGCGGAGACGTTGAAGTCCTCGGCCGTGCGGTAGAGCAGCCAGCGGGCGATCCACAGCTGGTCGGAGACCTCCAGCGGGGACAGCGGGCCGACCTGGAACTCCCACTGGCCGGGCATGACCTCGGCGTTGATGCCGGAGATGCCCAGGCCCGCCGTGAGGCAGTTCTCCAGGTGCGCCTCGACGATCGGACGGCCGTGGATCTCGTCCACGCCGACGCCGCAGTAGTAGCCGCCCTGCGGGGCCGGGAAGCCGTTGACCGGGAAGCCCAGCGGACGGGTGCCCTCGAAGAAGGTGTACTCCTGCTCGATGCCGAAGATCGGCTCCTGGGAGCCGTACTTCGCGGCGACCTCGGCGAGCGCGGCACGCGTGTTGGACTCGTGCGGCGTCATGTCCGTGTTCAGGACCTCGCACAGCACCAGGATGTCGTCGCCGCCGCGGATCGGGTCCGGGCAGGAGAAGACCGGCTTGAGGACGCGGTCCGACGCGTGGCCCTTGGCCTGGTTGGTGCTGGAACCGTCGAAGCCCCAGATCGGCAGCTCCGCCAGCGGCAGGACCTCGCCCGCGATGATCTTCGTCTTGGAGCGAAGCTTCGCGGTCGGCTCGGTGCCGTCGATCCAGATGTACTCAGCCTTGAAGGTCACGGGGTCATCCTTAGGGCGTGGCGTGCTGCTGCGGGTCTCCGCGGCGGCTCGCGACGCTGCGAGAAGCTGCGGGCGGCGCCGAACGCCCGGCCGGGGCCCGGCCTGCCGTCTGTGACGCCTTTCGTGTGACCGCAGCTTCGCAACACGGGATTTCCCTTCGGTTGCCCGTTTGTGAACCCCGTGTTACTCAGCCTTCCTGCGATTCCCGAGCCGCCCGTGCGAGCCCGTTCGCGTCGAGCAGTCCGCCGAAGCCCGCCGCCCGGATCCGCCGCACCAGCTCGTCGCGCACGATCCCCAGCTCCCCCGCCGTCCGCTCCAGGTGCCAGTCCTGGAAGGCCAGCCTGCGCAGCAGATAACCCCGTCTGACCTGGGCGTCCGACAACCGGAAGGTCTTCAGGTAGGCCGTCCGCCCCTTGCGGTCGGCGATCAGCTCGCCGATGTGCTGCTCCCGTCCGTCCCGCAGGAACGGCGGCAGGAACCGGTACAGGGCGAACGGCCCCGCCCGGTGGACCCGCTCGAAGGCGTACGTCGTCTCCAGCAGGTCCCGCGCCATCAGCCCGTCGTGCGCCACCGCCCAGCGCCGCTCCTGCTCCCGCGCCGCCGCCCGCAGGTCCGCGAGGTCCCGGATCCCGCCGGCGCCGTCCCGGATCCGCGCCGCGAACGCGGGCACCGGGCCGCCGTAGTGCGCGTACTGGTGCACCAGCTCGCCGTACAGGTCCTCCACCAGCGTCGGATGGAGCAGCCGGTAGTCCTCCGGATGCGGGACGACGAAGGCCGCCGCCAGCGCGTCCGCCGCGTACACCAGCACCCCGCACTGGCCCGGGTGCACCTCGAAGACCCGCAGCGCCTCCGCCAGCCCCGGCACGTCCACGCCCGCGTGCGCCGCCTCGGCCCGCGGCGACAGGCCCCGCCGCAGCGCCTCCCGCGACCACTCCTCCCACAGCACCGGCGGCCCGCCGAAGTGCAGCGCCAGATACCCCTCCAGGGCCAGGTGGAGCGGGAGGAACCGCAGCCGCCGCTCGCCGCGCCGCAGCTTGGCGAGCCGGTGGTGCGGGGCGCGCACCGGCACGGTCGCCGGGGAGCCGTCCCCGAGCCGGGTGCCGTACGCGGCCGTCTCCCGGTCCTCGCCGGACCAGTCCGCGACGAAGCCGTGCGGGACGTACGAGGTGTAGACGGTGCCGTCGCCCACGTCCACCGGAGAGGAGGGGCCGGGGGACGAGGCGTACCCGCAGTCCCGCCCGCCGTCGTCGAGCCGGGCCCCGCCGCCGTACACCTCCCGGTGCAGCCGCAGCCCCTCGACCGGCTCGGCCCGCACCAGCGGCACCAGCCGGATCCCGCCCCACACCTGCGAGGGCCGCACCTCCAGGCCGGTCAGATCGATCCGCGTCACGTCCCCGCCCCCTCTCCCGCCGCCTTCGCCTTCTTCTCCCTCTCCGCCTTCTCCCGCGCGTGCTCCGCGAGGAAGTCCGCCACCCGCCGGTCCAGATAGGACCGCAGCTCGGTCAGCCCGGTCCGGCCCTCCGCGAACCGCGCGATCTCCACGAGGGCCGGCAGGTCCTCCGCGTCCCGGATGCCGACCGCGGGCACCGAGGGGCCCAGCCGCCGCACGTCGAAGACCCCGGCGTCGTATACGGGGTTCACATGGACCACGGCCGTCCGCCGCTCCGGATCGAGCCGCGTCCGCCACACCCGCAGCACCTCGCCCGCGAGCCCCGGCGGCGCGTTGTCCCAGCCGTCCGAGACGACCACCAGCCGCTCCGGCCCCGTGTCCAGGGCGTCGAGGATCCGCATCCCCAGCGGGGTCGGGCCGTACGGCCGGACCAGCAGCGGGTCCGTGCCGCCCGAGGTCCACAGACCGGTGTACGACCCCGGGGCCGCCAGCGCCTCCAGGAGGAAGTGGCCGCCGAGCGCCACGGCCAGCGGCCGGCGCCGCTTCACCGCGGAACCCGACGAGGAGAAGCTGTCGTCGAGCACCGCCGCGACCCGCCCCCAGCTCCCGGCGTACGGCCCCGCGGCCCGCCGCGCCGCCGCCCGCAGCGCCTCCGTCAGCTCGGCCCGCCGCGCAGCCCGCTCCGCGAACGGCAGACCCAGCACGTACAGCGCGAGCCGGGTCAGCGGCATCACGGCCAGGCCGGACGCCCCGGCGGGACGGCCGGCGGCCCGCTCGCTCCGCAGCCGTTCGAGCCGGGTCATCCGGGGCGCGATCCGCTCCAGGAACACCTTCCGCTCCACCCCGTGCTTCGCCGCGAACCCCTCGGCGACGGTGAACGGCAGCGCGTACAGCGCGTTCTCGTCGTAGTGGGCCCGCCGGTACGCCTCCAGGGTGCGGTTCTCGTAGCGCGTCCGCCTCCCCGGCGCGAAGAGGAAGTCGCCGGTCTCGGCGTCGGCGGCCGGCAGGTGCGCGTGCCGGAGGGCGTCCTTCACCCCGGCCCGGTACTTGACGGCGTCCAGCGCCGGATCGGGCCGCGCGGCCAGCCACTCCCGCACGATCGCGCGCGTGCGCCGGTTGTTCACCCCGGCCCCGCGCAGCGTCCGGAAGAGCCGGTACACCCGCTGCGGCGCCGTCCGCGCCAGCCGGGCCGCGATCAGCCGCCCCTCCCCGTCCCCGGCCTCGCCGGGCGTCCGCAGCAGGTGCTCCGCGACGAGCACGGCGTTGTGGTCGTTGATGTCGAGCGCGAGGCAGGAGGCGTACAGCGGGCGGTAGTTGACCCGCACGTACTCGTGCAGGAAGGCGAGCGACAGCCGCTGCTCGGCGGCGGACGAGCGGAACTCCCGCTGTCCGGTGGCGGTGACGGCCGCGTTGACGAACAGCAGCACGTCCTCGGCCGCGACCAGTTCGGACACGGCGTCCCCCTTCCTCACGTGTAGGCGTGCCGGCCGGGGAGAGGGAGCGTGATCAGCGAAGACGTTGCTTTACCAGGCAGGTTCCGGAAGTCACGCCGAAGTCCCGCGGCCGGCACCCGAGCAAACTAACACCGTCCCGGGGACGCCGGGCCAGCGGATTTCGAGGCTGTGGACAACCGGCGTGCGCGCGATCGGCCTGTGGACGACGGGGACCCTGGGCCCCGGGCCGGGCAGACTGGCCCCATGGCGCATCACTCCCTTCCCGACCGCCCCCGCATCGGCCTCCTCGGCACCGGCCCCTGGGCCGCCCGCACCCACGCCCCGGCGCTCGCCGCCCACGAGGGCGTCGAGTTCGCGGGGGTGTGGGGCAGGCGCCCCGAGGCGGCCGCCGAACTGGCCGCCGCCTCCGGCACGCGCGCGTACGACGACCTGGACGCCCTCCTCGACGCCTGCGACGCCGTCGCGGTCGCGCTGCCGCCGGACGTCCAGGCGCCGATCGCGGCCCGCGCGGCCCGGGCCGGCCGCCACCTCCTCCTCGACAAGCCCCTCGCGACGACCGCCGGGGCGGCCCGCGAGGTCGTGGACGCGGCGGAGGAGGCGGGCGTGGCCTCGGTCGTCTTCTGCACCCTGCGCTTCGCCCGGCAGACGGCCGACTGGATCGAGGAACAGCGGGCCACCGGCGGCTGGTACCTGGGCGAGGCCCGCTGGCTCGGCTCCCTGTACGGCCCCGGCTCGCGGAGCGCGTACGCGGCCTCGCCGTGGCGGCGCGAGAAGGGCGGCCTGTGGGACGTCGGCCCGCACGTCCTCTCCGTCCTCGTCCCCGTCCTGGGCGACGTCACCTGGCTGCGGGCGGCGCGGGGCCCGGACGACACCCACCACCTGGTCCTCGGCCACGCCTCGGGCGCCAGCAGCACGGCGACGGTCACCCTGAGCGCCCCGCCGGAGGCCGCGGGCGCGTCGATCACCCTCCACGGCGCGGCGGGCCGCGTGGACCTGCCCCCGTGGGACGGCGCGGCGGACGCCTACGGCCGCGCCGTCGACGCCCTCCTCGCGGCGGCCCGCACCGGCACCCCCCACCCGTGCGACGCCCGCTTCGGCCTCCGCCTCACCGAGCTCCTCCTCCAGGCGGAACACGACGCGAAGACCACCTGACCCCCGCCCGGCGCCCCCCCCGCGCGCCGGGCCCCGGCCCGGCGCGGGGCGCCCCCTACCCCCGGCCGAGGGCGTCCCGGACGGCCTCCTCGGACCGCCCGACGACGGCGGTGCCGTCGTCCGCGGTGATGATCGGCCGCTGGATGAGCTTCGGATGGGCGGAGAGCGCCTCGATCCACCGCTCGCGGTCGCCGGCCTCCCGCCCCCACTCCTTCACGCCCAGCTCCTTCGCCACGGCCTCGCCGGTCCGCGTGATGTCCCACGGTTCGAGCCCGAGCCGGTCCAGCACGCCCCGGATCTCCTCGGCCGAGGGCACGTCCTCCAGGTACTTCCGCACCGTGTAGTCGGCCCCCTCGGCGTCGAGCAGGGTGAGGGCGCTCCGGCACTTGGAACAGGCGGGATTGATCCAGATCTCCATCCCCCCAAACTACCCCCGGACCCCGTCCGACCAGGCCCGATTGTCAGTCCCCGGCTTTAGAATGGGAGACGAAGGCAAGGGCCCCGGGGAGGGCCCCCGCCACCGTTCGCCAGGAGGTAGCCCATGGCAGTAGCCGTGATCCGCAGGCCGTCCATCGAACCCTTCACGCCCCTCCAGAAGAAGGCCCTTCCGGCCGGCCGCCCCCGCGAGTGGTACATCACGCACAACCGCCGCCTGAAGGCGATGCGCCTCACCATCGCCCTCCTCGACTCCGGCGTCTACATCCCCTCCAAGGCCACCAACGCGGCGATCCGCACCATGGCCGAGCGCATAGGCATCCACCCGCCCTCGGACACCACCTGCCGCATGGTCCGCACCCTCATCCGCTACAACAACCGCTGAGGTCCCGGCACCGCCCGGCGCCGATCCGCACGGCGAAGGCCGCCGCCCCCGGGGTTCCGGGGGCGGCGGCCTTCGTGGTGGTGCGGGGTGCCTCGCGGTTTAGAGGTCGTAGTAGAGCTCGAACTCGTGCGGGTGCGGGCGCAGCTGGATCGGGGCGATCTCGTGGGTGCGCTTGTAGTCGACCCAGGTCTCGATCAGGTCCGAGGTGAAGACGCCGCCGGCCTGGAGGTACTCGTTGTCCTCCTCCAGGGCCTTGAGGACGGCCTCCAGGTTGGTCGGGACCTGCGGGACGCTCGCGTGCTCCTCGGGGGCGAGCTCGTAGAGGTCCTTGTCGATCGGCTCCATGGGCTCGATCTTGTTCTTGACGCCGTCGAGGCCCGCGAGGAGGAGGGCGGAGAAGGCGAGGTACGGGTTCGAGGACGGGTCCGGCGCGCGGAACTCGACGCGCTTGGCCTTCGGGTTCGAGCCCGTGATCGGGATGCGCATGGCGGCGGAGCGGTTGCGCTGCGAGTAGACCAGGTTGACCGGCGCCTCGAAGCCCGGGACCAGGCGGTGGTAGGAGTTCACCGTCGGGTTGGTGAAGGCGAGCAGCGACGGGGCGTGCTTGAGGATGCCGCCGATGTAGTAGCGGGCGGTGTCCGACAGGCCCGCGTAACCGGCCTCGTCGTAGAACAGCGGGGAGCCGCCCGACCACAGCGACTGGTGGACGTGCATGCCCGAGCCGTTGTCGCCGAAGATCGGCTTCGGCATGAAGGTCGCGGACTTGCCGTTCCGCCAGGCGACGTTCTTGATGATGTACTTGAACAGCATCAGGTCGTCGGCCGAGGCGAGCAGGGTGTTGAACTTGTAGTTGATCTCGGCCTGGCCGGCGGTGCCGACCTCGTGGTGCTGGCGCTCGACCTGGAGGCCGACCTTCTCCAGCTCCAGGGACATCTCGGCGCGCAGGTCGGCGAAGTGGTCGACCGGCGGGGCCGGGAAGTAGCCGCCCTTGTAGCGGACCTTGTAGCCGCGGTTGTTCTCCTCCGCACCGGTGTTCCAGGCGCCGGCCTCGGAGTCGATGTGGTAGAAGCCCTGGTTCGCGGAGGTCTCGAAGCGGACCGAGTCGAACACGTAGAACTCGGCCTCGGGGCCGAAGTACGCGGTGTCGGCGATGCCGGTGGAGGCGAGGTAGGCCTCCGCCTTCTTCGCGATGTTCCGCGGGTCGCGGCTGTAGGCCTCGCCCGTGATCGGGTCGTGGATGAAGAAGTTGATGTTGAGCGTCTTGTCGCGGCGGAACGGGTCCAGGCGGGCCGTGGAGAGGTCCGCGCGCAGCGACATGTCGGACTCGTGGATGGCCTGGAAGCCGCGGATCGACGAGCCGTCGAAGGCGAGCTCCTCGGACGGGTCGAAGGCCGTCGCAGGGATCGAGAAGTGCTGCATCACGCCGGGAAGGTCGCAGAAGCGGACGTCGACCATCTTGACGTCCTCGTCCTTGATGAACTTCGCGACTTCGTCGGCGTTCTGGAACCCGTGCTTGGACATCCAACTCCTCCTACTCCCGGCCCGGGGAGGGGCGGGGTTGCAGCTCGGTGATGCACCAGTGCGGTGGCGCACGCTCGGACCCGACCCTAGGCAGTCGGGATTTCTCAAGCATGACCCATTTGTTTCGTCGAAGTTAACCGGGGCGGTTCTGGCCGGCTCGTGTCGCGCCCCATCCGCACCCGGACCGAAGTGATCGAAAACGGGCGCAGTACGGTGGTCGGGTGGACAACAGGCAAGCACTCGGATCGTGGCTCTCCGGCCCCCGCGCCGCCGCGGAGCAAGCAGGCGTGGACTTCGGCTACCGGGGGCAGCAGCTGGGCCTCCCGGAGGAGGGACCCGGCTCCATCGCCCGGCCCGGGGCACGTCTGGGCGCCCTCGCCGTGGACTGGGCCCTGTGCAGCGTGATCGCATACGGACTCATCACCCAGAGCTATGGCCAGACCAGCCAGAACTGGGCCCTGCTCATCCTCTTCGTCCTGATGACCCTGACGATCGGCACCGTCGGCGCCACCCCGGGGAAGCTGATCTTCCGCCTCCGGGTCGTGTCCGTCCGCGGCGGCCGGCTCTCCCCGCTCCGCGCACTGCTCCGCGCGGCCCTCACCTGCCTGGCGATCCCCGCCCTCGTCTGGGACCGCGACGGCCGCGGCCTCCACGACCGCCTCTCCGGCGCCGTCCAGATCCGGGTCTGAACCGTCCGGACCCGGGGATCCGGGACGGGGCGGACGTACGACCGGGACGGGGAGACGTACGAAAGGCGGTGCCCCGGGCCTCTCACAGGTCCGGGGCACCGCCTCTTCCGTCTCGTGCGCCGGTCAGCGCATCTTTCCGCCGCGCGGCATCTTCATGCCCTTGGGCATCGGGCCCTTCGGGAGCGGCATGTTGCTCATGAGGTCGCCCATCGCCCGCAGCCGGTCGTTGGCGGCCGTCACCTGGGGACCGCTGAGCAGCCGGGGCAGCTTCAGCATCTTGGTGCGGATCTTCTTGAGCGGGACCTGGCCCTGCTCCTCGTCGTTGCCGACGATGATGTCCGTGACCGGGACGTCGACCACGATCCGGGCCATCTTCTTCTTCTCGGCCGCGAGGAGGGGCTTCAGCCGGTTCGGGTTGCCCTCGCCGACCAGCACGATGCCCTGCCGGCCGACCGCGCGGTGCACGACGTCCTGGCTGCGGTTCATCGCGATCGCCGGGGTCACGGTCCAGCCGCGCCCGATGTTCTGGAGCACGGCCGCCGCCGCGCCGGGCTGTCCCTCCATCTGCCCGAAGGCCGCCCGCTCGGCGCGCCGCCCGAAGACGATCGCCATCGCCAGGAGCGCCAGGACGAAGCCCAGGATGCCCAGGTAGACCGGGTGTCCGATCAGGAAGCCGATACCGAGGAGGACGCCGAGCACGACGATGCCCACGCCGGCGACGACGAGCCCGACCTTGGGATCGGCCTTCCGGGTCATCTTGTACGTGAGGGCGATCTGCTTCAGTCGCCCTGAGTTCGCGGCGTCAGCGCCGCCCGTGTTTGCCTTCCTCGCCATGCCTTGAAGTCTACGTGGCCCGGGACGTCCGGCCGGACGCGGCCTCCAGGACGTGCTGGGCCTCCACGCGGTCCCTGGCTCGGCGGCGGTCCTCCAGGACGGAGGTCCAGGCGTTGCGCCGGGCGGTGCGCTGTCCGGCGCCGAGGAGCAGCGCCTCGACGGCCCGGAGGGTTCCGGTGACAGACGGGAGGGCGCTGACGCGCACGTGCGTCGATGCGGCCGGCATGAGGGGTCCTCTCGCGCGCGGGTGGTGACGAGGCGGGGGTGGGAGCGGTTCGGTGGCGGTGCGTGGAACCATGCTCACAGAACGGTGTTACCAGGGCATGACCCGGCGGTCAAACACTGGTGAAACGCCGGTGCGGACCCCCCGGACGGCGGAGCGGCCCGCACCGCCCCGCTGAACTGCGGGGCCGTACGGGCCGCTCACCCGGCAGGCACTACCTACCGGTAACCACCTGTGCGGCGACTCACACGACCGGCAGCCCGGCCGCGGCCGCCCCGCGCTTCTCGGGGCCCTCGGCCGAGCTCCGCCTCGCCACCGCTCCGGCCGCGTGCCCGCCCTCGTTCCTCGGACGGACCCGCAACCTACGCTTCGACTCGGCTGCGCTTCTCCATGGCCTGCTGGTAGAGACGCCCCGCGCGGTAGGAGGAGCGGACCAGCGGGCCCGACATGACGCCGGAGAAGCCGATCTCGTCGGCCTCGTCCTTCAGCTCCACGAACTCCTGCGGCTTCACCCAGCGCTCCACGGGGTGGTGCCGGACCGAGGGGCGCAGGTACTGGGTGATCGTGATGAGCTCGCAGCCCGCGTCGTGCAGCTGCCGCAGCGCCTCGCTGACCTCCTCGCGGGTCTCGCCCATGCCGAGGATCAGGTTGGACTTCGTGACCAGACCGTAGTCGCGGGCCTGCCGGATCACGTCCAGGGAGCGCTCGTAGCGGAAGCCGGGGCGGATCCGCTTGAAGATCCGCGGCACCGTCTCCACGTTGTGCGCGAAGACCTCGGGGCGGGAGTCGAAGACCTCCCGGAGCAGCTCCGGCACCGCGTTGAAGTCGGGGGCCAGCAGCTCGACCTTGGTGCGGCCGGCGGCGCGCTCCGCGGTCTGCTGGTGGATCTGGCGCACGGTCTCCGCGTACAGCCAGGCGCCGCCGTCCTCCAGGTCGTCGCGGGCGACGCCGGTGATGGTGGCGTAGTTCAGGTCCATCGTGACGACCGACTCGCCGACGCGGCGGGGCTCGTCGCGGTCCAGCGCCTCGGGCTTGCCCGTGTCGATCTGGCAGAAGTCGCAGCGCCGGGTGCACTGGTCACCGCCGATGAGGAAGGTCGCCTCGCGGTCCTCCCAGCACTCGAAGATGTTGGGACAGCCCGCCTCCTGGCAGACCGTGTGCAGGCCCTCGCTCTTCACGAGGCTCTGCATCTTCGTGTACTCCGGACCCATCTTCGCGCGGGTCTTGATCCACTCGGGCTTGCGCTCGATGGGGGTCTGGGCGTTCCGGACCTCCAGGCGCAGCATCTTGCGTCCGTCGGGGGCGACTGCGGACACATCGGCTCCTGTAGCTTCGATTCTTCGGCGTACATCAGGGTACGCCCGTTGCTTCCATGCCTTGCTACGTCTGGCCAACCCGTGGCCAGAGCCGGGCATTCCTAGGCCGGGGCCCGTTCCGTCTCGCGCGCGATCTCCCGGGGCCGGGGCTCCGCGCTCTCCAGCACGTCCCGCAGGTGCCGCTCCACCACCGGGAGGACCTCCTCGACGGTGACGTCGCGGCCCAGCTCGTTGGCGAGCGAGGTCACGCCCGCGTCGCGGATGCCGCACGGGATGATCCGGTCGAACCAGGCGTTGTCCGGGTTCACGTTGAGGGCGAAGCCGTGCATCGTGACGCCCTTGGCGACCCGGATGCCGATGGCGGCGAGCTTGCGGTCCTCGCGGCGCTGGCCGGCGTTGGAGGGGGCGTACTCGGGGCCGTTCAGGCGCGGGTCGAACTCCTCGTCCGTCAGCCGCGGGTCGAAGTCCAGCGAGAGCCCGCCGAAGGACGGCCGCTGCTCGACCGCGTCGCCCAGCACCCAGACGCCGCTGCGGCCCTCGACCCGGGTGGTCGCCACGCCGAACTCGGCGGCGGTGCGGATCAGGGCCTCCTCCAGGCGGCGCACGTGCGCGACGACGTCCACCGGGCGGGGCAGCTTGAGGATCGGGTAGCCGACCAGCTGGCCGGGGCCGTGCCAGGTGATCTTGCCGCCGCGGTCGACGTCGACGACCGGGGTCCCGTCGAGCGGGCGCTCGCTCTCCTCCGTGCGCCGGCCCGCCGTGTAGACCGGGGGGTGCTCCAGGAGCAGACAGGTGTCGCCGGTCTCGTCGGCGAACCGCGCGGCGTGCACCTCGCGCTGCTTGTCCCAGGCCGCCCGGTACTCGACGGCGTCCTCGCCGAAGCCCAGGCGGACGAATTGCAGCTCACTCACGGCCATGCCTCCTCCTGGGTGCCCGCGGCCGGGTTCCGGGGATCTTCCCGGGGCGGGAGCCGGCCCGGCACCCTGCGTTTTACGCGCCCATGCCACTGTACGGCGGCGTCGGCGCGTTCCTTCGGGCAGGTGGAGGGCCCGGGGGACCGCGGGGAGCGGCCGGGCCGAGGTCAGCGCCGCGCGACAACGAGGGTTCCGGTTCCTCACACGATCGGATGAATGTGGGGCGAAGCTGGCGGTACGGGCCGGGATGACCGCTACATTCACGCCGTTCCATGAGGGTCCAAACGGGCTGCCACCTGCGCCCGAAGGCAGGAGACCGCACAGCCGATGACGGAACGACCACCGCAGCGCGTCCCGAACCGCCAGCTCGCCGCGCTCATCGCCGAAGCCGGGTTCTCCAACGCGGGGCTCGCCAGAAGGGTGGACCAGCTGGGCCTGGAGCACGGCCTCGACCTGCGGTACGACAAGACCTCCGTGACGCGCTGGCTGCGGGGCCAGCAGCCGCGCGGCACCACCCCCGCCCTCATCGCCGAGGTCTTCACCCGCCGCCTCGGCCGCCGGCTCTCCGCCCAGGACCTCGGGCTCGACGCCTGCGCCCCGGTCTACGCGGGCCTGGAGTTCGCCGCCACCCCCGAGGAGGCCGTGGACATCGTCAGCGGCCTCTGGCGCAAGGACTCCGGCAGCCACGCCGAGCTCCGCAAGATCGCCTTCACCCCGGCCGGCCTCGTCGTGCCCAGCCGCGACTGGCTCATCGGCCGCGCCGACGACCGGGTGGCCCGCGGCGAGCAGCCGCCCGTGCCGGTGGTCCGCCCGGCGGCCCAGGGCGGCCCGGTCCGCCCGATCGGCCAGGACCCCCGGGTGCCCGCGCAGGGCCGCTTCTCGGTGCCCCGCCAGCGCGGCACCGAGCGGGGCCCCGGCCAGCGGGTCTCCGGCGGCGACGTCGCCGCGCTGCGCTCCGTCGGCGACCTCTTCCGCACCCTCGACCACGCCTACGGCGGCGGCCACGCCCGCCAGGCCCTCGTCCGCTACCTGGAGCACGAGGCCGAGCCCATGCTCCGCGGCACCTACGGCGAGACCACCGGCCGCCGCCTCTTCGGCGCCGTCGCCGACCTCACCCGGCTCGCCGGCTGGACCTCGTACGACATCGCCGCGCACGGCCTCGCCCAGCGCTACTTCGTCCAGGCGCTGCGCCTCGCCCAGGCCGCCGGGGACCGGGCCTACGGCTCGTACGTGCTCCTCACCATGAGCTGCCAGGCCGTCTACCTCGGCCACGGGCGCGAGGCCGTGCAGCTCGCCCGGGTCGCCCAGCAGGGCGTCGGCTCCGCCGCCCCGCCCGCCGTCCAGGCGATGCTGAACGCCGTCGAGGCCCGCGGGCACGCCGTCCTCGGCGAGGCCCGCGCGTGCAGCGCCTCCCTCGTCCGCGCCGAGCGGGCCCTGGAGTCCGCCCGGCCCGGCGACGAGGCGCCAGCCTGGGCGCGCGCCTTCGACGAGGCCCAGCTCGCCGACGACCTCGGCCACTGCCACCGGGACCTCCAGCAGTACCGTCCCGCCGCCCAGCACGCCGAGCGGTCCCTCCAGCTCCGCGCCCCCGGCCACGCCCGCAGCCGCCTCTTCTGCCGGGTCGTCCTCGCCACCGCCCGGCTCGCCCTCGGCGAGCTGGACCAGGCGTGCGCGCTCGGCGCCGAGGCCGCCCAGCAGGCCGCCGAGATGCGCTCGGCCCGCGCGATCGAGTACGTCCGCGACTTCGAGCGCCGCCTGGAGCCCTACCGCGACGCCCCGCCCGTCCGCACCTACCGCGACCGCGTGGCCGCCCTCGGCTGACCGCCGCCCTAGGTGTATTGCCCTGTGAGGTTGGGGACGCGGCTGGCGGGTGGTTTGCCTGCGAGCGCGGTGTGTCCGCGGTGGTGATTGTAGGAGTGCAGCCAGCCGGGGAAGGTGTCGCGTCGTTCCTGCTCTGACCGGTAGGGCTTCGCGTAGGCCCATTCGTCGAGCAGGGTGCGGTTGAGGCGTTCGACCTTGCCGTTGGTCTGGGGTCGGTAGGGCCGGGTTCGCTTGTGCGCGATCCCGGCCCGGGCGAGGGCGTCGCGCCAGTCACGGGAGCGGTAGCAGGCTCCGTTGTCGGTCAGGACGCGCTCGACGGTGATCCCGACGCTGGTGAAGTAGGCGTGGGCCCGCTGCCAGAAGCCGGTGGCAGTCTCCTTCTTCTCGTCGGCCAGGATCTCGCTGTAGGCGAGGCGGGAGTGGTCATCGACGGCGGTGTGGATGTAGCTGTAGCCGACGCCTGCACGGTTCTTCCGGCCGGCCCGGCGGCCGAGGGTCTTGTGGCCGCCGCCGTCGGGGATGTTGCCGAGCTTCTTGATGTCGACGTGGACGAGTTCGCCCGCCCGGTCGCGTTCGTAGCGGCGTATGGTCCGGCCGGTGGCCCGGTCCAGGTGGGACAGGCGGGCCAGGCCGAACCTGTTCAGGACCCGGTGCACGGTCGAGGGCACCAGGCCCAGCAGGTGCGCGATGCGGGCCGGTCCCCACCGCCGCGTGAGCCGGACCTTGATGATCCGGCGCTCGGTTCGGGTCGGCGTCCGGCGGGGGCTGTGGTGCGGTCGTGACGAGCGGTCGGTCATCCCGGCCTCGCCCAGCAGCCGGTAGCGGCCGGCCCACCGCTGGGCGGTTGTGGGTGAGACCTGGAAGCGTTCGGCGGCCCGGCGCAGCGGCCAGCCGTCCTCGACCACGCAACGGGCCAGGCGCAGGCGTCCGGTCTCGGTCAGGGGTGCATTACGGTGGGGCACGAGGGCCTTTCTGGTCGCCGGTGCAGATGTCGCAATCCACACCAGGCCAGAAGGCCCTCGCCCATTTCAAGATCCCTCAGCCGAGACCTGCATCACCTGTCCACAACCTCCCGGGACAGAACACCTAGGCCGCGTCCTCCAGCTCCGCCAGGGGCAGCGGGCGCAGCCCCAGGTCGGCGAGGACGGCGGCGGCCGCGCGCTCCCCGGAGGCGAGGGTGGAGCGCAGGGTGCCCGCCGCCCGGTGGTCGCCGCAGACGTACAGCCCGGCGAGCAGCCGCACCGAGCGGCACGGGTCGTGCGCCGGCGGGGTGGCGAGCACCGCGTCCCGCGTGTGGTGCAGCGCCAGCAGCTCCCACTCGTCGGTGGACGTGCCGTACAGCGCCGCCAGGTGCTTGCGGACCCGCCGCTCGGTGTCGTCCGGCGGCGTCCCGAGGACCGTCGACGTGACCAGCGTCCGGCCCGCGGGCGCCCGCGTCGGGTCCACCGCGCTCATCACCGCCGTGTGCGCCACCGGCCCGCCCGGGTCCGACTCCACCAGCAGCGCCGGCTCCGCCGAGGGCGCCACCGGGGCGGTGTGGTGCAGCACCGTCACCGGGTGGTACGCCGGGACCCGCAGGCCCGGCAGCAGCCCGGCCGCCGTCCGTGCCCCGGTCGCGAGGACCACGGCCCGGCAGCCGACCGTCCCGTGCTCCGCCGTGACGACCCGGGCCGCCGACACGTCCACGACCCGGACGCCGGTGCGCACCGTGCCCGGCGGCAGCAGCGCGGCCAGCCGTTCGGGGACCGCCGACGCCCCGCCCTCCGGCACCGACACCCGGCCCCGGGCGAAGGCCCGCAGCGCCAGGTCCGCCCGCCGGCTCGACACCTCCAGGTCCGGGTCGGCGAGGAGCGCCGCGAGCAGCGGCCGCAGCACGGTCTGCACGGTCCGGACGGGCAGCCGCCCCGACAGCGCCTCCTGCGCGGTCCGCTCCGGCCGGGCGAGGATCCGCTGGGTGGGGGTGGCCGCGAGCCGCACCAGGGAGGCGCCGAGCCGCGCCTGGTCCAGGGAGGCCGCCGGATGCCGGGGGGCGCTCGCGAGGGCGCGCGCCACGGTGAACGCGCCCCTGCGGTTCCGGGGGTGCGGCGCGCCCCAGCGGGCGTACCGCCCGTCGGAGTGGACCAGCACCCCCGGCGCGAAGGGGCGCGGCACCACGCCGCCGAGGCCCGGCAGGGCCCGCAGCTCCTCCGGCGAGAGGGTGAGCAGCCGGCCCACCCGGTCGAGCCGGAAGCCGTCGGTCACGGTGGTGGCGTGCCGTCCGCCGACGGACGGACCGGCCTCCAGGACCGCGACCGAGAGCCCCGCCCCGGTCAGCCGCCGGGCCGCGGCGAGCCCCGCGACCCCGGCGCCCACGACGACCACGTCGACGTCCCCCGGGTCACCGGGGCCGCTCCGGCCGTCCGCCGCCTGCCGGGGCCCCGGGACGGCCGTGTCCTGCGCGGCCGCCGGCACGGTGGTGACCTCCGTGGCGTCGTCCGCGTGCTGTGCCTGCTGTGCGGTGCGTGCGGTACTGAGCACGTGCCCCTCCCCAGGTCTGCGCCGCCTGTTGGGGGCCTATGCCCCCAACGGGCCCCCGGAATGCCCGAGTTCGCGATCCGTGTCGACTGGTGGGCATCGAGGGTAGGCAGCGCTCCCACGGCGGCGGCCCCGCGCGCGGCGGGCTTGCCGGAGCACGGGGGAGCGCAGGGAGCGCAGACCCGGCTCAGCGGGCCGCGGCGGCCCGGATGGAGTCGTCGATGGTGGGGAAGGCGAAGGAGAAACCTGAGGAGAGCAGCCGTCCGGGCAGCACCCGCTGGCTGCCGAGGACGTCCTCCGCGAAGTCCCCGAGGGCGAGGCGCAGGGCGGGCGCGGGGACCGTCAGGAGGGTCGGACGGCGCAGCACCCGGCCCATCGCCGCGGTCACCTCGCGGTTGGTGACCGGCTCGGGGGCCGTCAGGTTCACCGGGCCCGACAGCGACGGGGTGTCCATCAGGTGCCGCAGGGCGGCGACCTCGTCGTGCAGCGAGATGAAGGACCAGTACTGGGAGCCGTCGCCCATCCGGCCGCCGAGTCCCGCCCGGAAGACCGGGAACAGCCTTCCCCACGCGCCGCCCTGACGGGCCACCACCAGACCGGTGCGGGCGTACGTGACGCGGATCCCGGCCTCCTCGGCGGGGGCCGCCGCGGCCTCCCACTCCACGCACACCGAGGGCAGGAAGCCGGTGCCGGCCGGGGCGTCCTCGTCCACCGCGCGGCTGCCGGTGTCGCCGTACCAGCCGAGCGCCGTGCCGCACACCAGCGCCTCGGGCGGCTCGGCGAGCCCGGCGAGCGCCCGCGCGATCGCGGTGGTGCCGAGCACCCGGCTGTCCCGGATCTCCTTCTTGTACGCCTCGGTCCACCGCCGCTCGCCGACGCCCGCGCCCGCCAGGTGCACGACCGCGTCCACGCCGACGAGCCCGGCCGCGTTCACGTACAGCCGCTTCGGGTCCCATTCGACCTCGTCGGCGGCGGCGGCGGGCCGGCGGACGAGCCGGAGCACGTCGTGCCCGTCGGCGCGCAGGGAGTGGACGAGGGCGGCGCCGATGAGCCCGGAGGCCCCGGTGACGGCGACGCGCTTGCGGATGGCGGAAGGCTGCATGCCCCCATCCTGCCCCGGCCGGCCCGGGGCGTGGCACAGTGACGGCCATGACCGAGCCGGAGACCTTCCTGATCAGGGCCGCCCTGCCGGGCGACGCCGAACCGCTGGGACTGCTGGACCGGGCCACCTGGTCCCCGCTGCACGCGGTGGTGCCCGCGCCCTCGGAGCCGTACCCGCCCTTCTTCGACGACCGCCACCGGCCCGCGGACCACCTGGTGGCCGAGCGGGCCGGGACCCTGCTCGGCTACGTCCGGGTGGGGCACCCGACGCCGCTCGCCGCCAACGCCCACGTCCGCCAGATCCAGGGCCTCGCCGTCGCCGACGGGGCCCGCGGCCAGGGGGTGGGCCGCGCCCTGCTGCGCGCCGCGCTGGTGAAGGCCCGCGCCGACGGCGCCACCCGCATCACCCTGCGGGTCCTCGGGCACAACGTCCCGGCCCGCGCGCTCTACGAGGCGGAGGGCTTCGCCGTCGAGGGCGTGCTGCCCGGCGAGTTCCTCATCGACGGCGCTTTCGTCGACGACGTGCAGATGGGGCGCTCGCTGGACTAGAAGCCACCGGGGGGAAGGGGAAGAGGGGATCAGGCGGGCCCCAGCTCCCACAGCTTCACGCCGCCCGTCAGCTCGCGCAGGCAGCGCAGGGCGAGGGCGGCGGGGGAGCCGGGGCCCTCGACGGGGGCGTCGGACTCGGCCCAGCTCTCCAGGGCGACGCGGATGGCGTCGGTGGCCGCCGCGGCGGCGAGCCGTACCTCCAGGGGGTCGGCCCCGGGCCCGGCGAGGGTCGCCAGGACCTCCCGCAGCCGCTCCTCCGACTCCTGGTTGACCCGGTACCAGACGGCCCGCAGCGCCGGGTCCTCGGCCGAGGCGCGCAGCAGCCCCCGGGTCCAGCGCAGCCCCTCGGCCTCGGCCTCGTCGGCCGGGGTGAGGGAGGCGGTGATCGAGTCCTCCAGCGCGGCCGGCAGCGGGACCCCCGGGCCGGCCGCGGCGAGCGACTCCCGCCAGCGGTCCGCGCCGCCCGCGAGGAGCGGGGCGACGGCGTCCTGTTTGGAGCGGAAGTACCGGTAGAAGGTGCGCAGCGCGACCCCGGCCCGCTGGGCGATGGACTCGGCGGTGGTGCCGTCGGGGCCGTCCTCGGTGAACAGCTCGGCCGCGGCGCGGGCGATGTCCAGCTGGGTGGCGGCCTTGCGGCGCTGGGTCAGGGAGGGCGTCGCGGCCGTCGTGTCGGGTCGGTTGCTCACCGTACGAGGGTACGCCCCCCTCCCTCCGGCCTGCATGAAATGCATGTGTGGCAAAACGTGCCACTCGGGCGTACGGTGGCAGGCAAGCAAGGAAGCTTGAGATCGAGAGGTTGCCGCCATGAACCAGCTCACCCGTTACGAAGGACGCCGCGCGCTCGTCACCGGAGGCGGTTCCGGCATCGGCCAGGCCACCGTCCTGCGCATGCTCGCCGAGGGCGGCCGGGTCGTCGCCGCCGACATCAGCGAGGACGGCCTCGAGGACACCGTCGCCAAGGCGGGCGACGCCGCCGACCGGCTCACCACCGTCGTCGTGAACGTCGCCGACGAGGCGTCCGTACGCGCCGGCGTCGCCGCCGCCGTCGACACCCTCGGCGGCCTCGACGTCCTGGTCAACGCGGCCGGCGTGCTCCGCTCCTCGCACACCCACGAGACCGGCCTCGACTCCTTCGAGCAGGTCATCCGGATCAACCTGACCGGCACCTTCCTCATGATCCGCGAGGCGATACCGGCGCTCCTGGAGGGCAACGGCTCCGCCGTCGTCAACTTCTCCTCCACCTCCGCGATGTTCGCCCACCCCTACATGGCGGCCTACGCGGCCAGCAAGGGCGGCATCCAGTCCATGACCCACGCGCTCGCCGCCGAGTACGCCAAGCGGGGCATCCGCTTCACCGCCGTCCAGCCCGGCTCCATCTCCTCCGGCATGACCGACGGCTCCGGCGCCAGCAGGCAGTCCGTGGGCCCCGGCCTCCCCGCCGACGCCGACATGTCCCTCTTCGTGAAGCTCGCCCCCGCCCTCGGCCAGGGCTTCGCCGGCCCCGAGACCGTCGCCGGCGTCGTCGCGATGCTCGCCAGCGAGGACGGCCGCTTCATCACCGGCACCGAGGTCCGCATCGACGGCGGGACGCACTTCTGATGTCCTCGCGCGCCCTGAGGGAGTTCGCCGGCCGCGTCGCCGTCGTCACCGGAGCCTCCTCCGGCATCGGCGCCGGCCTCGCCCGGCACGCCGCGAAGCTCGGCATGAAGCTCGTCCTCGCCGACATCGCCGCCGACCGGCTCGCCGCCTTCGCCGAGGAACTGCGGGCCGCCGGGGCCGAGGTCGAGGCCGTCGTCACCGACGTCGCCGAACCCGCCTCCGTCGAGGCCCTCGCCGACACCGCGTACACCCGCTTCGGCACCGTCGACCTCCTGGTCAACAACGCCGGGATCATGGCCATGGGCTACTCCTGGGAGATCCCCGCCGAACGCTGGGACGCCATGCTCCGGATCAACATCGGCGGCTACGTCAACGGCATCCGCGCCTTCGTCCCCCGCATGCTGGAGCGCGGCGAGAAGGCCTGGATCGTCAACGTCTCCTCCATCGGCGGCCTGCTGCCGAGCCCGCTCATGGCCCCGTACAGCGTCACCAAGTTCGGCACCCTCGCCCTCAGCGAGTCGCTGCACCACGAGATGCTGATGAAGGGCGCCCCGATCCAGGTGTCCGTCGTGACCCCCGGCTCGGTCAAGAGCGAGATCTTCAGGGCCGCCCGCCCCGGCGAGACCGCGCCCCCGGAGATCGCCGCCTTCAACGACCGGCTCCAGAAGCTCGCCGACGAACACGGGCTCACCCCCGAGGAGCACGCCGAGCGCGTCTTCGAGAGGGTCGCCGAGGGGAAGTACTGGGCGATCCCGCAGCCCGAACAGCTCTTCCCCGCCCTCCAGCCGCGCACGGACATGATCCTCGCCCAGGAGAACCCCCGCCTCCAGACCGGCTGACCCCTCACCCGCACCACCGCACGGGCCCCGGCACCCCCTCCGCCGGGGCCCGACCGGCCGCGAACCGCTCCCGCGGCCGGGCCGGGGGTCTAACCGGCCTTGAACCGCTCCCACAGCCGGGGCAGCCGGGCCGCCAGGGCGGGGCCGTGCGCCAGGTCCAGGGGCACGCCCTCCGGCTCCCCGGCCGGCATCGCGATCCCCAGGTCCGGGGTCTCCGAGCCGGTCAGCGTCTCGTACGCCTCGTCCGCCGCGAAACCGAGCTCCTCGCCGTCCCCGTCCAGCTCCGGGTCGAACTCCTCCAGGAGCTCCGCCAGCCCGTCCGGATCGGCCACCCCGCCCTCGTACACCTCCCGGCCCTGCCCGATCAGCCAGCAGCGGAAGGCGTCGAAGCCCTCCTCGGCCGTCCCCGCCCCGTCGAGCAGCACCGCCGCCGCGCCCCACACGTCCCAGTGGTACGCGCGGTTGAAGCGGGCCTCGAAATGGCGCGCGTAGTCGAGCACCGTGTCCGGATCCAGCCGGGTCAGCCGTTCCACGAGCAGGTCGGCCTGCTCGTCGGGGTCGCCCTCGGCCTCCTCGCGGGTGGCGTCGATGATCTCCCAGAACTCGGTCTCGTCCATCACGGCTCCAGGATCGGGGCTCGGACCGGAGGACGCACCCGGAAAGCCCGGATTCCATCCGGACAGAAGATGTCGGGTATTCCTGCCAGCCTGAAGCCATGACCACCGACAGGAACACCGACGGGAACACCGACGCGAAGCCGCTGCGCGGCCGGATCTGCCTGGTCGCCGGGGCCACCCGGGGCGCCGGCCGGGCCATCGCCGTCCAGCTCGGCGCAGCCGGGGCCACCGTCTACGTCACCGGCCGCACCACCCGCGCCAGGCTCAGCGAGGTCGGCCGCGCCACCGAGACCATCGAGGAGACCGCCGAACTGGTGACCGCCGCCGGCGGCGAGGGCACCGCCGTCCCCACCGACCACCTCGACCCCGGCCAGGTCCGCGCCCTCGTCGACCGGATCGACCGCGAGCAGGGCCGGCTCGACGTCCTCGTCAACGACGTCTGGGGCGGCGAGCACCTCCTCGTCGACACCTTCGGCAAGAAGACCTGGGACATCGACCTCGCCGCCGGCCTCAGGATGCTCGAACTCGGCGTGCGGACCCACCTCGTCACCTCGCACACCGCGCTGCCGCTGCTGGGCCGCCACCCCGGCGGCCTCGTCGTCGAGGTCACCGACGGTACCGACGCCTACAACGGCACCCACTACCGCGAGAACCTCTTCTACGACCTCGCCAAGAACGCGCCCCTCCGGATGGCCTTCGGCCTCGCGAAGGAACTCGCCGACTCCGGCGGCATCGCCGTCGCCGTCAGCCCCGGCTGGCTCCGCTCCGAGCAGATGCTCGCCCACTTCGGCGTCACCGAGGAGAACTGGCGGGACGCGACGGAGAAGCTCCCCGACTTCGGCGTCTCCGAGTCCCCCGTCTACATCGGCCGGGGCGTCGCCGCCCTCGCCGCCGACCCCGACCGCGCCCGCTGGAACGGACGCTCGCTCGACAGCGGCCGGCTCGCCCGGGAGTACGGCTTCACCGACGAGGACGGCTCCCGGCCCGACTCCTGGGGCTTCATCCTCGCCAAGGAGGCCGACCCGGACACCCGTATCGAGGACTACCGGTAGACCGAGGTCCACCGGCGGCCCGTGGTCCACCGGTCGGCCGTGGAGCACCGGTCGGACCGCGGACCACCGGCCGCCGGGCGCTACCGGTAACGCTCGGCCGCCGCCCGCGCCGCCTCGGCGAACCGCGCGCGCAGGGAGGCGGGGGCCACCACCTCCGCCTCCGGGCCGAGCCCGAAGAGCTGCCCGAAGGCGACCTCCTCGTCCTCCACCCGCAGCGTCGCCGTCACCCGCCCGTCGACCTCCGGCACGGCCCCCGCCAGCGCCTCCTCGGCCGCCGCCCGGTCCGTCACGTACGGCAGCCGCCGCGCACCCGCCTCCGTCAGCCGCAGCACCACCTCGGCCCGCAGCAGCGAGCGCGCGAACTCCAGCGCGCGCTCCGCCCAGAAGACCGGCAGGTCGAAATCCGGGTCCCGGTCGAAGCGCTCCCCGCCCACCGCCACCGCCGTGAACCGGTCCACCCGGTAGGTGCGGTACGAACCGCCCGCGCGGGCGCACACGTACCAGACCCCCGCCTTCAGGACGAGCCCGTACGGCTCCAGCTCCCGCTCGACCTCCTCGCCGTCACCGCGCCGGTAGCGCGCCGACAGCCGCCGGTCGTCCCAGACCGCCTCCGCCACCGCGGGCAGCAGCTCCGGCGTCACCGGCTCCTGGTACCAGCCGGGCGCGTCCAGGTGGAAGCGGCGGGCCGCCGACCCCGGCGCGTCCGCCAGCGAGGGCAGCAGCGCCGCCGACACCTTCAGCCGGGCCGCCGAGGCCGCGTCCTGGAGCCCCATGTCCCGCAGCGCGCCCGGGAGTCCGGACAGGAACAGCGCCTCCGCCTCGTCCTTCGCGAGCCCGGTCAGCCGCGTGCGGTACCCGCCGACCAGCCGGTACCCGCCCGCCCTGCCCCGCTCCGAAAACACCGGAACCCCCGCCTCCGAGAGGGCGAGGGCATCACGGGTGACGGTCCGCTCCGACACCTCCAGCTCGGCGGCGAGTTCGGCCGCCGTCATGGAGGCGCGGTTCTGGAGGAGCAGGACCATCTTGATGAGTCGGGCGGCGCGCATGAGGACATCATGCGCGCCGCCACCGACACGCGGCCCCTACAGGCCGTAGCGCTCGCGCGCCTCCTTGACCGCGGTGGCCGGGACCTCGCCGCGGCGGGCGAGCTGCGCCAGGGACGCGGCCACGATCGACTGGGCGTCGACGCCGAAGTGGCGGCGGGCTGCGGCGCGGGTGTCCGACAGGCCGAAGCCGTCGGCGCCCAGCGAGGAGTAGTCCTGCTCGACCCACTGCGCGATCTGGTCCGGGACCTGGCGCATGTAGTCGGAGACCGCCAGGACCGGCGACTCGACGCCCGCGAGGGCCTGGCGCAGGTACGGCACCCGCTCCTCGCCGCGCAGGAGGGCGGCGTCCGCCTCCAGCGCGTCGCGGCGCAGCTCGGTCCAGGAGGTGGCGGACCACACGTCGGCGCCCACGCCCCACTCCTCGGCGAGCAGCTTCTGCGCCTCCAGGGCCCAGTGGATCGCGGTGCCCGAGCCGAGCAGCTGGATCCGCGGCGCGTTGGCGGGCAGGGTCAGCCCGGCCGACTCCGCCGTGTTGAAGCGGTACAGGCCCTTGACGATGCCCTCGTCGACGCCCGCGTGGCCCGGCTTGGCCGGCTGCGGCATCGGCTCGTTGTAGACCGTCAGGTAGTAGAAGACGTCCTGGTCCTCGCCCGGGGCGGCCTCGCCGTACATCCGGCGCAGACCCTCCTTGACGATGGCCGCGACCTCGTAGGCGAACGCCGGGTCGTAGGTCAGGGCGGCCGGGTTGGTGGCCGCGATGACGGGGGAGTGGCCGTCGGCGTGCTGGAGGCCCTCACCGGTCAGGGTGGTGCGGCCGGCGGTCGCGCCGACGAGGAAGCCGCGGCCGAGCTGGTCGCCGAGCTGCCACATCTGGTCGGCGGTCCGCTGCCAGCCGAACATCGAGTAGAAGATGTAGAACGGGATCATCGTCTCGCCGTGCGTGGAGTACGCGGTCGACGCGGCGATGAAGTCGGCCATCGAGCCGGCCTCGGTGATGCCCTCGTTCAGGATCTGGCCGTTGACGGCCTCCTTGTAGTACATCAGCTGGTCGCGGTCGACCGGCTCGTACGTCTGGCCCTTCGGCGAGTAGATGCCGAGCGAGGGGAAGAGGGACTCCATGCCGAAGGTGCGGGCCTCGTCCGGGACGATCGGGACCCAGCGCTTGCCGGTCTCCTTGTCGCGGACCAGGTCCTTCACCAGGCGGACGAAGGCCATCGTGGTGGCGATCGACTGCGAGCCGGAGCCCTTGTCGAAGGAGGCGAAGGCCTTCTCGGACGGGGCCGGGAGCGGGGCGACCGGGTGGACGCGGCGGGCCGGGGCGGGACCGCCGAGGGCCGCCCGGCGCTCCTGGAGGTAGCGAACCTCGGGGGAGTCGGCGCCCGGGTGGCCGTAGGGGACCACGCCGTCGACGAACTGCGCGTCGGAGATGGGGAGTTCGAGAAGGTCACGCATGTTCTTGAACTCGTCGGAGGTGAGCTTCTTCATCTGGTGGTTCGCGTTCTTCGACGCGAAGCCCTCACCCAGGGTGAAGCCCTTGACGGTCTGCGCCAGGATCACGGTCGGGGCGCCCTTGAACTCCAGGGCGGCCTTGTACGCGGCGTACACCTTGCGCGGCTCGTGGCCACCGCGCGAGAGGTGGAAGCACTCCAGGATCTTGTCGTCCGAGAGCAGCTGCGCCATCGCGACCAGCGCCGGGTCCTTGCCGAAGAAGTCCTGGCGGATGTAGGCGGCGTCGCGGGTCTGGTACGTCTGGACCTGCGCGTCCGGCACCTCGCGGAGGCGGCGGACCAGGGCGCCGGTGGTGTCGAGCGCGAAGAGCTCGTCCCAGGCGTTGCCCCACAGGGTCTTCACGACGTTCCAGCCGGCGCCGCGGAACTGGGCCTCCAGCTCCTGCACGATCTTGAAGTTGGCGCGGACCGGGCCGTCGAGGCGCTGCAGGTTGCAGTTGATGACGAAGGTCAGGTTGTCCAGGCCCTCGCGGGCCGCCAGCGCGAGGGCGGCGGTCGACTCGGGCTCGTCCATCTCGCCGTCGCCGAGGAAGGCCCACACGTGCGAGGCGGAGACGTCCTTGATGCCGCGGTTGGTCAGGTAGCGGTTGAAGCGCGCCTGGTAGATCGCGGAGAGCGGGCCGAGGCCCATGGAGACGGTGGGGAACTCCCACAGCCAGGGCAGGCGCCGCGGGTGCGGGTAGGAGGGGAGGCCCTCGCCGCCCGACTCCTGCCGGAAGTTGTCGAGGTGCGACTCGTTCAGGCGGCCGTCGAGGAAGGCGCGGGCGTAGATGCCGGGGGAGGCGTGGCCCTGGATGTAGAGCTGGTCGCCCGAGCCGTCGCCCTCCTTGCCCTGGAAGAAGTGGTTGAAGCCGGTCTCGTAGAGCCAGGCCGCGGAGGCGAAGGTGGCGATGTGGCCGCCGACGCCGTGCTTGGAGCCGCGGGTGACCATCGCGGCCGCGTTCCAGCGGTTCCAGGCGGTGATCTTCCGCTCCATCTCCTCGTCGCCGTCGATGACGGGCTCGGAGGAGGTGGGGATGGTGTTGAGGTAGTCCGTCTCCAGGAGCTTGGGCAGGGCCAGGCCCGCGCCCTCGGCGTGCTGGAGCGTGCGGCGCATCAGGTAGGCGGCCCGGTGGGGGCCGGCGGCCTTGGTGACGGCGTCCAGGGAGGCCGCCCACTCGGCGGTCTCCTCGGTGTCACGGTCCGGGAGCTGGTCGAGCTCGCTCGGAATCTTGCCTACGGGATCGGTCATGATCGCCGCCTTCCGGACAGATGGGGGTGGAGATAAAAACGGGGCCTTGTCTGGCAGGACAGGGCGAAGGGCCGGGTAGCGGCCCGCCGGAAACTGTAAACCGCCGATCGATGATCGATCAAAGGGTTGAAGGAGGAAACCTCTTCAGATCGAGAAAGTCGGCACAGGGTGCCGCGAAAAGGGGCACCCGGTGCCGACTTTTCGAACGGTGGGAGAACGCCGGGAGCCCCGCCGAAGCGGGGCTCCCACCTGCGAAAACGCTCAGGCGCGGGGCGCACAGCCCAGGACGTGGGCCTTCACCAGGGCCCCGATGTTCGGATCGCCCCGGCGGAAGGCCTCCACCAGCTCCTGGTGCTCCTCCGCGTACGACTTCTGCACCGTGCCCAGCCAGCGGATCGACAGGGCGGTGAAGACCTCGATGCCCAGCCCCTCCCAGGTGTGCAGCAGCACGCTGTTGCCGGCCGCCTTCACCAGCTCGCGGTGGAAGGCCACCGTGTGCCGGACCTGCGCCGTGCCGTCGGAGCCCGCGTCCGCCTCGTACAGCGCCGCCACGTGCGGCTCCAGCGTCGAGCAGTCGGCGGACAGCCGGGGCGCCGCCAGCTCGGCGGCGATCTGCTCCAGACCGGCCCGGACCGGGTAGCTCTCCTCCAGGTCGGCCGCGGTGAGGTTGCGGACCCGGACGCCCTTGTTCGGCGCCGACTCGATCAGCCGCAGCGACTCCAGCTCCCGCAGCGCCTCGCGGACGGGCGTCTGGGAGACCTCCAGCTCGGTCGCGATCCGGCGCTCCACGATGCGCTCGCCCGGCTTCCAGCGGCCGCTGACGATCCCCTCCACGATGTGCTCGCGGATCTGCTCGCGCAGCGAGTGGACGACGGGGACGGTCATGGAACGGCTCCTCCGGGAGTTTCGTGACCCTTAGACAATACGGCGGTGCCCCCGCCCGGACCCACATCCGGACGGGGACACCGCTGGTGAGGCTCGTTACGTTGCCTCAGAGGCGAAGGGCCTCACCGAGTCCTCAGAGACCGAGGTCCACCTCGAACTCGCCGGCCTCCAGGATCGCCTTGACGGCCGTCAGGTAGCGGGCGGCGTCGGCGCCGTCCACCAGACGGTGGTCGTAGGAGAGCGACAGGTAGGTCATGTCGCGGATGCCGATGACGGTGCCCTCCGCGGTCTCGATGACGGCCGGACGCTTGACCGTGGCACCGATGCCCAGGATGGCGACCTGGTTCGGGGGCACGATGACCGTGTCGAACAGCGCGCCGCGCGAACCGGTGTTGGAGATGGTGAAGGTCGCGCCGGCCAGGTCGTCCGGGGTGATCTTCGAGGCGCGCACGGCGGCCGCCAGCTCCGCGGTCTTCTTCGAGATGCCGGCGATGTTGAGGTCGCCCGCACCCTTGATGACCGGGGTCATCAGACCCTTCTCGGAGTCCACCGCGATACCGATGTTCTCGGTGTCGAAGTAGGTGATCGTGCCCTCGTCCTCGTTGATCCGGGCGTTGATGACCGGGTGGGCCTTCAGCGCCTGGGCCGCCGCCTTCACGAAGAACGGCATCGGGGAGAGCTTGACGCCCTCGCGGGCGGCGAAGGCGTCCTTCGCACGGCCGCGCAGCTTCATCAGCTTGGTGATGTCGACCTCGACGACCGAGGTCAGCTGGGCCTGCGAGTGCAGCGCCTTCATCATGTTGTCGCCGATGACCTTGCGCATGCGGGTCATCTTGACGGTCTGGCCGCGGAGCGGGGAGACCTCCAGGGCCGGAGCGGCCTTCGACGCGGAGGCCGGGGCGGCAGCGGCGGCGGGGGCCGGGGCGGCCTTCTTGGCCTCGGCAGCCGCGAGGACGTCCTGCTTGCGGATGCGGCCGCCGACGCCGGAGCCCTTGACGGACGCCAGGTCGACACCGTTCTCGGTGGCGAGCTTGCGGACCAGCGGGGTCACGTAGGCGCCGTCCTCCGCCGGGGCGGGGGCGGCGGCCGGAGCGGCCGGGACCGGGGTGACCACGGCCGGAGCGATCGACGGCGCGGCCGGGGCGGCCGGAGCCTGCGCCGGGGCGGCGGCGGGCGCGGCCGGAGCGGCGGGAGCCGGGGCCGGAGCGGCCGGAGCCGGGGCGGCGGCCGGGGCGGCCGGAGCCGGGGCGGCGGGGGCGGCCGGAGCGGCACCCGCGGCACCGATGACGGCCAGCTTGGCGCCGACCTCGGCGGTCTCGTCCTCGCCGACCACGATCTCCAGGAGCACGCCGGAGGCGGGCGCCGGGATCTCGGTGTCGACCTTGTCCGTGGAGACCTCGAGCAGCGGCTCGTCGGCCTCGACGGTCTCGCCGACCGACTTCAGCCAGCGGGTGACGGTGCCCTCGGTGACGGACTCGCCCAGCGCGGGCAGGACGACGTCCGTGCCCTCGGCGGAGCCGCCGCCGGCGGCGGCCTCGGCGGTCGGGGCCGGAGCCGGCTCCTGGACCTCGGTGGACGGGGTGGCCTGCGGCGCCTCGGCGGCCGGGGCCTCGGCGGCCGGGGCCGGGGCGGCCTCGGCGGCGGGCGCCGGGGCGGCGGCGGGGGCGCCGGTGCCGTCGTCGATGATGGCGAGCTCGGCGCCGACCTCGACGGTCTCGTCCTCGGCCACCTTGATGGAGGCGAGGATGCCGGAGGCGGGAGCGGGGATCTCGGTGTCGACCTTGTCGGTCGAGACCTCGAGCAGCGGCTCGTCGGCCTCGACGCGCTCGCCCTCGGCCTTGAGCCAGCGGGTGACGGTGCCCTCGGTGACGCTCTCGCCGAGCGCCGGCAGGGTTACGGAAACCGACATGGTTTCAGTTGCTCCTAACGAATTGCGGAAGTTGGTCGTCGCGCCCTGTGAGTGACGTGAGCGTCAGTCGTGGGAGTGCAGAGGCTTGCCGGCCAGGGCCAGGTGGGCCTCGCCGAGCGCCTCGTTCTGCGTCGGGTGGGCGTGGATGAGCTGCGCGACCTCGGCCGGCAGCGCCTCCCAGTTGTAGATCAGCTGCGCTTCGCCGACCTGCTCGCCCATGCGGTCACCGACCATGTGGACGCCGACCACGGCACCGTCCTTGACCTGGACGAGCTTGATCTCGCCCGCGGTCTTCAGGATCTTGCTCTTGCCGTTGCCCGCGAGGTTGTACTTGAGGGCGACGACCTTGTCCGCGCCGTAGACCTCCTTGGCCTTGGCCTCGGTGATGCCGACGGAGGCGACCTCGGGGTGGCAGTACGTCACCCGGGGCACGCCGTCGTAGTCGATCGGGACGGTCTTCAGGCCGGCCAGCCGCTCCGCGACGAGGATGCCCTCGGCGAAGCCGACGTGCGCGAGCTGGAGGGTCGGGACCAGGTCGCCGACGGCGGAGATCGTGGGCACGTTGGTGCGCATGTACTCGTCGACCAGGACGTAGCCGCGGTCCATGGCGACGCCCTGCTCCTCGTAGCCGAGACCGGCCGAGACCGGGCCGCGGCCGATGGCGACGAGCAGCACCTCGGCCTCGAAGGTCTTGCCGTCGGCGAGGGTGACCTTCACGCCGTTCTCGGTGTACTCGGCGCTCTGGAAGAAGGTGCCGAGGTTGAACTTGATGCCCCGCTTGCGGAAGGCGCGCTCCAGCAGCTTGGAGCTGTTCTCGTCCTCGACCGGCACGAGGTGCTTCATGCCCTCGATCACCGTGACGTCGGTGCCGAAGGACTTCCACGCGGAGGCGAACTCGACGCCGATCACACCGCCGCCGAGGATGATGGCGGACTCCGGCACACGGTCCAGGGTGAGGGCGTGGTCCGAGGTGATGATGCGGTTGCCGTCGATCTCCAGGCCCGGCAGGGACTTCGGCACGGAACCGGTGGCCAGCAGGACGTGGCGGCCCTCGACCCGGCGGCCGTCGACGTCGACGGAGGTGGGGGAGGACAGGTGGCCGGTGCCCTCGATGTAGGTCACCTTGCGGGAGGCGACGAGACCCTGGAGGCCCTTGTACAGGCCCGAGATCACGTCGTCCTTGTACTTGTGCACGGCCTTGATGTCGATGCCCTCGAAGGTGGCCTTGACACCGAACTGCTCGGCCTCGCGCGCCTGGTCGGCGACCTCGCCGGCGTGGAGCAGGGCCTTCGTCGGGATGCAGCCGTTGTGCAGGCAGGTGCCGCCGAGCTTGTTCTTCTCGATCAGTGCGACGTCCAGGCCCAGCTGCGCTCCGCGCAGCGCCGCGGCGTAACCGCCGCTACCGCCGCCGAGGATCACTAGGTCGAAAACGGTGCTGGCGTCGTTCGCCACGTCACGTCCTCCATGCATGTGCGCTCGTCGCCGGTCTTCGGTGACCGGGCGGCGGCTGGTGTCCGGCCGCATTATGTCGGCCCTGTGGTGGGGGCCCTGTCCTGCCGAGAACCCATCTTCGCACTTGTTGACGGATGGCGGGACGCGGGGCCGGTGGATGAGACCGGGCGATCGTCCGTCCGGCCGCCCAGGAAGGCGTACGAACCTACGGATTTCGTCGTCGGCGAACACCCGCGGGAGCGGGACGGGAGCGGGACGGCAGCGGCACGGGACCGCGCGGCGGGAGCGGACTCGGGCCGGGCGGAGCGAGCGGACGCGGGCCGGGCGGAGAGGAGCGGGCCGGGCGGAGGGAGGAGGGGGCGGAGACGGGTGAGGGCCCCGGGCGGGAAGCCCGGGGCCCTCACCGCCGGCGTGCTCAGAGCTCGCCGGCCGCCGTCAGCTCGGCGAGGCGGACCAGGGTGCGGACCGAGGAGCCGGTGCCGCCCTTGGGGGTGTAGCCGTACGGGGCGCCCTCGTGGAAGGCCGGGCCCGCGATGTCCAGGTGGGCCCAGGTGATGCCCTCGCCCACGAACTCCTGGAGGAACAGGCCGGCGACCAGGCCGCCGCCCATCCGGACGCCCATGTTCGCCATGTCGGCGGTGGGGGAGTCCATGCTCTTGCGCAGGTCCGCCGGGAGCGGCATCGGCCAGGACTGCTCGCCGACCTCGCCCGCGATCTCGTGGATCGCGGTCCGGTAGTCGTCGTCGTTGGCCATGACGCCGAAGGTGCGGTCGCCGAGGGCGAGGACCATCGCGCCGGTCAGGGTCGCCACGTCGACGATCGCGTCCGGGTGCTCCTCGGACGCCTTGGTGATCGCGTCCGCGAGAACGAGCCGGCCCTCGGCGTCGGTGTTGAGGACCTCGACGGTCTTGCCGCTGTACATGCGCAGCACGTCACCCGGGCGGGTGGCGGAGCCGGACGGCATGTTCTCCGCGAGGGCGAGCCACGCCGTGACGTTGACCTCCAGGCCGAGGCGGGCCGCGGAGACGACGGTGGCGAGGACGGCGGCGGCGCCGGCCATGTCGCACTTCATCGTCTCGTTGTGGCCGGCCGGCTTGAGGGAGATGCCGCCCGAGTCGTAGGTGATGCCCTTGCCGACCAGCGCCAGGGACTTCTCGGCCTTCGGGTGGGTGTAGGCGACCTTGACCAGGCGCGGCGGGTTCACCGAGCCGGCGCCGACGCCGAGGATGCCGCCGAAGCCGCCCTTGGCGAGCGCCTTCTCGTCGAGGACCTGGACCTTCAGGCCGTGGTCCTTGCCGGCGGCCTGGGCGACCGCGGCGAAGGCGGCCGGGGTGAGGTCGTTCGGCGGGGTGTTGACCAGGTCGCGGGCGCGGTTGATCTCCTCGGCCACGGCCTGGGCGCGCTCCGCGGCGGCCTTGTGGGCCTTGTCGCGGGGCTTGGCGCCGAGCAGGGCCACCTCGGCCGGCGGCTTCTTCGCGTCCTTCTGCTGCTCCTGGAAGGCGTCGAAGGAGTACGCGCCGAGCAGCGCGCCCTCCGCGACGGCGCCGGTGGCCTCGGCGGAGGCGACCGGCAGCGCGAACGCGACCTTCTTCGAGCCGAACAGCACGCGGGCGGCGGTGCCGGCGGCGCGGCGCAGGGTCTCGGTGTCGTACGCCTCGCCGTCCTCGGGGGCGGAGCCGAGGCCGACGGCCAGCACGACGGGGGCCTTCAGGCCGGCGGGCGCGGGCAGCTTGGTGGTCTCGCCCTCACCACCCGAGGCGCCCAGGGTCTCCAGGACGGCGGCGAGCCGACCGTCGAACGCCTTGTCGACGGCCTCCGCGCCGGGGGCGACCACGAGGGCCTTCCCGGTCTTCGCGACGCCGACGACGAGCGCGTCGGCGCGCAGCGTCGCCGCTCCGGCAGTGCTGAGAGTGAGAGCAGTCACGGTGGTGAATTCTCGCTTCCATTGAGTTCTGTGGCGGTCGAGGGATGGGCCGACCGAGCCCGCCGCATCGTATTTCGGCCCGATGAGCGCCGAGAACGAGCCTACGCTCGCTCACCCGGTTCGCTCACGGCGGCGTCGATTCACTCATCCGTGGTGTCTCTTTCATGTTTGTCCTTCCGGCTCGCGCCCCGGCGCCACACTCGCCTCATTCACGCAAGCGCGGCACTCGCGCCTTCGTTTCATCTCCACAGGTCCTCCCGTGCCCGGGGACCTGCCGAGGGGGGTCACCACACCATGCACACGAACAGATCCGGCATGCCCGCGGCCGCGCCGAAGAAGGCCGGAAAGCAGGGGACGGCCGAAAAGCGGGGGGCGGCGGGAAGGCGGGCGACGCCGCGCCGGGCCGGCCGCACCGCGGCCGCGCTCGCCGCCGCCGCGCTCCTCGCCGGCGTCCTCCCGTCCGCGCAGGCCGCCGCGGCCCCCGCGCCCCGGATCGACCTCACGGTCCTCGTCGTCGACGACGGCGGCAGCGCCGTGGAGGCCATCACCGCCGAACTGAAGGGCTCCGGAGTCCCGTACCGGGTCGTCGACCTCGACGACCCGAACCGGCCGGTCCTCGACGCGGCCTTCCTCAGCGACACGGTCGACGGCCGGCCCCGCGCCAAGTACCAGGGCGTCGTCCTGCCCCACGAGACCGCCTTCGGCCCCGACTCCGCCGAGCACACCGCCCTCCAGGCGTACGAGCGGACCTTCGGCGTCCCGCAGGTCGACGCGTACACCTGGTCCCACCCCGGCGTCGGCCTCGACTACACCACCGACGGCGGCTGGTCCGGCGTCCTCGACGGCACCACCGCGGGCGTCACCGCCGCCGGGAGGGCGGGCCCCTTCGGCTACCTCGCGGGCAGCCTGACCTTCGAGGACAACGACCCCGCGATCTCCGAGAGCTACGGCTACGCGGGCCGCCCCCGGGCCGGCTTCACCAGCTACGTCGACGTGCCGGTCGGGGGCGGCGGCCGGGCCAGCCTGGTCGGCGAGTACACCGCGGACGGCCGCCGCGAACTCGTCGTCACCTTCGCCTACAACCAGTACCAGCGGCAGTTCCGCGCCCTCGCCCGCGGCATCGTCGAATGGCTCACCCAGGGCGTCCACCTCGGCCGGTCCCGGAACTACCTCTCCGTCCACGTCGACGACGTCTTCGCCCCCGACGCCCGCTGGGACGCCGTCCGCAACTGCACCCCCGGCGACCTCGACTGCGCCGGCGGCGACGGCGAGGCCGAGAACCCCATCCGGATGACCGCCGCCGACGCCACCTACGCCGCCGCCTGGCAGAAGGCCTCCGGCTTCACCCTCGACATGGTCTACAACGGCGGCCAGGGCGAGCAGTGGAGGACCGAGCACGGCGGCGCCGACCCGCTCACCGACCGGCTGCTCGCCGACCGCGCCCAGTACCGCTGGATCAACCACACCTACACCCACCCCTTCCTCGGCTGCGTGCAGGACAACACCACCGTCCCCTGGCGCTGCGCCACCGACGCCTCCGGCGCCACCCTCTGGGTCAGCCGCTCCGAACTCTCCGCGCAGATCCGCGACAACCTCGACTGGGCCTTCCGCAAGGGCCTCTCCGTCGACCGCTCCGAACTCGTCACCGGCGAGCACTCCGGCCTGAAGACCCTGCCCCAGCAGCCCGCCGACAACCCGAACCTCGCCGGCGCCCTCGCCGACAACGGCGTGAAGTGGACGGGCAGCGACAACTCCCGCGAACCCCTCCAGCGGGCCGTCGGCGCCGCGAAGACCGTCCCCCGGCACCCCATGAACGTGTACTACAACGTGGGCACCGCCGCCGAGATGGCCGACGAGTACAACTGGATCTACACCTCCCGCGCCGACGGCGGCAGCGGCGCCTGCGAGGACAACTCGGCCTCCACCTGCCTGCCCGCCCCGCTCGACACGACCACCGGCTACGCGACGCACATCGTCCCGCAGGAGGCCCGCACCGCCCTCGGCCACGTCATCGCCAACGACCCCCGGCCGCACTACGTCCACCAGTCGAACCTGGCAGAGGAACGCCTCCTCTACCCGGTCCTCGACAAGGTCCTCGCCGACTACAGGACGCTCTTCGCCGCGAACACCCCGATCGTCAACCCCTCCCAGAAGGACGTCGGCACCGAACTGGCCCGCCGCGAGGCGTGGGACGCCGCCCTCGCCGCCGGCAAGGTCACCGCCTACCGGATCGGCACCGCCGTCACCGTCAAGGCCCCCTCCGGCGTCCAGGTCCCCGTCACCGCCCCCGAGGGCACCCGCAGGCAACTCCTCCTCGGCACCACCGCCTTCGGCACCCCCTACGCCGGCGCCCGCTCCGCCTGGACCGCGCCCGAACTGCTCCAGACCTCCGTCACACTCCAGCTCCCGACCGCCTGACCAGCACGCTCTGGGGGGACACGCACATGCCGAGCAGTGGCCGTCACGTCACCATGCTCACCGAAGGCACCTACCCGCACGTCCACGGCGGCGTCAGCACCTGGTGCGACCAGCTCGTCCGGGGCATGCCCGAGGTCACCTTCGAGATCCTCGCCCTCACCGGCAGCGGCCGCGAACCCGTCACCTGGGAGCTGCCGCCCAACATCGCCCGGCACACCGCGTTCCCCCTTTGGGGGCACCCGCAGGGACCGGACGCGCCCACCCGGGCGCGCCGGCCCCTGCGGGGGCGCGAACGCCGCCGCTTCCTCGCCACGTACGAGCACTTCCTGCTCGCCCTGCTCGACCCCGAGGCCGGCCACGACCTCGCCGGCAGCCTCTACGGACTGGCCGCCCTCGCCCGTGACGGACGGCTCACCCCGGCCCTGCGCTCCGAGGCCGCCCTGCGCTCCCTCATGTGGATCTGGACCATGCCGCACCTGCCGACGCGTGCGGCCGGACCCACCGTCCACGACGCCCTCACCGCCACCGACCTGCTCGAACACGCCCTGCGGCCGCTCGGCGCCCGGATAGCCGACGGCAGCGTGGCGCACGCCGTCTCCAGCGGCCTCGCCACCCTGCCCGCGCTCGCCGCGCAGCACTTCGAAGGAGTGCCCTTCCTGCTCACCGAACACGGCATCTACCTCCGCGAGCGGTACCTCGGCTACCGCACCGAGGCCCAGCGCTGGCCCGTCAAGGCCCTCATGCTCGGCTTCTACCGCGAGCTCAACTCCCTCGGCTACCGCAAGGCCGACCTCATCACCCCCTGCAACCAGTACAACCGGCGCTGGGAGGAGCGCGGCGGCGCCCCCGCCGACCGCATCCGCACCGTCTACAACGGCGTCGACCCCGCCCTCTTCCCCGAGGCCGGCCCCGAACCGGAGACGCCGACGCTCAGCTGGTGCGGCCGGGTCGACCCGATCAAGGACCTGGAGACCCTCGTCCGGGCGTACGCGATCTCCCGCGCCGAACTCCCCGAGCTCAGGCTCCGCCTCTTCGGCCCGGTCCCCGCGGGCAACGAGGACTACCGCACCCGCCTGGAGAAGCTCGCCGCCGAACTCGGCGTCGCCGACGGCGTCTCCTTCGAGGGCCGCGTCTCCGACGTCCCCTCCGCCTACGCGGCCGGCAGCGTGGTGGTGCTCTCCTCCATCAGCGAGGGCTTCCCCTTCTCCCTCATCGAGGCCATGTCCTGCGGCCGGGCGACGGTCTCCACCGACGTCGGCGGGGTGCGGGAGGCGGTCGGCGACGCCGGCGTCGTCGTCCCGCCCCGCGAACCCGCCGTCATGGCCGCCGCCGTCTCCGCCCTGCTGCGGGACGACGCCCGCCGCGCGGAGCTCGGCCGCCGCGCCCGGCAGCGGGTCGTCGACGAGTTCACCCTGCACCGCTCGGTCGACGGCTTCCGCCGCATCTACCGCGAACTCGCCGCCCCCCGCGCCCCCCTGCCCGCGTCCGTCCCCGTCCCCGTCCCGCTGCGCGTCAGCATCCCCGCCCCGCGCCGCGGCGCGCCCCGCGTCCCGGAAGGCACCCCGGCATGAGCGGCTCCCTCTGGCTGAAGCCCCCCGCCAGCACCCCGCCCCTGGCCGCCCCGCCCCGGCCGCGCCCCGCCCCGGAGGTCCCCGCGGGCCCCGGCCCCGCCCCCGACCCCCTCGACGAACTCGCCGCCCGGCTGGACGCGTTCGTGGCCGCCGCCGTCCACCCGGACGAGATAGCCGCGCTCCTCGAATCGGACGGGATGACCGACGCCCACATCCGCCTCACCTACGGGCGGAACGATTCCTTCGCGCTCGCCGAGGACCTGTACGCGCGCGTGGAGCGGTGCCACCCCGAGCCGCCCCCGAGGACCCGCGGCGGCCGCGTCCGGGCCGAGGGGCTCGGCGGCTGCCTGCTCCGCGGGCTCGTCTTCGCGCTGCCCGGCCTCGCCTACGTCCTGGCCGGGCCGCTGCTCGCCGCCGGACCGGGGCGGTACGGACTCCCCGCCGGGACCGTCCCGCTGCTCGCCGGGGCGGTCACCGGCTGGGTGTGGAACCAGGCCCTCTCCCACCGCGCCCACACCTGGCTCGGCCTCGGCGACCGGGCCGCCGCCGCCCGCGCCCTCCTCACCGGCGCCCCGGCCGGCGCGCTCGCCGGCACCGCCGTCGCCCTCGCCGCCGCCCGCGACGGCGAACTGCCCGCCGCCGTCTTCGCCGCCGGGCAGTCCCTCTACCTCGCCGCCGCCACCGTGCTCCTCGTCCTCGGCCGCGAACGGGCCCTGCTCGCCGCCCTGTCGCCGCTCGCCGGCGCCCTCCCCGCCCTCCGCTGGGACCTGCCCGACCCGTTCAGGGCCGGACTGCCCGCCCTCTCGCTGGCCGCCGCCGTCCTCGTCGCCGCCCGCGCGCTGCGCCCCGGCACCGCGCGCGGAGCCGCCGGGCGGGGCGGACCGCCGCTCGGGACCTCCGTCCCGTACGGCCTCTTCGGCCTGGGCAGCGGCCTCCTCGTGCTGGACGCCGGGCTCGGCGAATCCCCGGCCGCCGGCGCCGGCGCGGTCATCGCGCTCACCCTCTCCATGGGGCCCGCCGAGTGGCTGCTGCACCGCTTCCGGGGCGGCAGCCTCGCCCGGCTGCGGACCCTCACCACCGCCCGCGAGTTCCGCCGCGCGGTCACCGGCACCCTGGTCCTCTGCCTGGGCGGCTACCTCACCGTGCTCCTCGCCCTCGCCCTCGCCGCGACCCTGCTGTGGCCCGGCGCGCCCTGGCCGGCCCCGGAGCGGCTGCTCACCCTGCTGCTGCTCGGCACCGTGCTCTGGCTGGGGCTGCTCCTCCAGGCGTTCGGCGCCGTCCTCGGCGCGGCCGCCGTCTGCCTGCTGGCCGCCGCCGCGCAGACCCTGGAACCGGCCGCGGGACCGCTCGCCGCCGGGGGAGCGGCGGCCGTGCTGGCCGTCCTCACCCGTGCTCTGCTGGTACGACCGACCGCCCACCGCCTCTAGGGCCACCGCACTCCGGGAGACACCCCACGTGAAACGTTCCCTCCTGGTGCCGTTCTACGAGCACCCCGCCGACCGCCCCGAGGGCTGGGCGGCCCTCGTCGCCGCCGCACCGGCCCTCCACGGCGTCGTCCTCAACCCGGCGAACGGGGCGGGCGAGGCCCCCGACCCGGCCTTCGCCGAGGCCGCCGCCCGGCTGCGCGCCGAAGGGGTGCGGATCCTCGGCTACGCGGACACCGCCTACGGCCGCCGCCCGCACGCCGAGGTCGTCGCCGACCTGCTCCGCCACCGCGAGTGGTACGGCGCGGACGGGGCCTTCCTCGACCAGGTCGCGACCGCGCCCGAGGCCCTGCCGCACTACCGGCGGCTCGCGGTCGCGGCCCGCGCCGCCGGGGCGGCGACCCTCGTCCTCAACCACGGCACCCGGCCCGACGAGGGGTACGCGGACCTCGCCGACCTGCTGGTCACCTTCGAGGGCCCGTGGGACGCGTACCGCACCCTCGACCTGCCCGCCGCCCCGCACCACTGCCACCTCGTCTACGCGGCCCCGCCCGGCTTCCGCCCCGCGACCGAGGTCCACTGCGCGGTGCCGGGCACCGGCGCCCACCCCTGGGGCACCCTGCCGCACGAGGTCCCGGAGCCCGCCCGATGAGACGCCGCCTGCCGCTCCTCGCGGCCCTGCTGCTGCTCGCCACGGCCTGCACCTCCGGCCCCGGCCCCGACCCCAAGCCGGAGGAGACCGGCCGCTGGCGTCCCACGGCCGGCCTCGCCTGGCAGTGGCAGCTCAGCGGGAGGCTGGACCCGACCGTCGACGTCCCGGTCTACGACATCGACGGCTTCGACCACCCGGCCGCGACCGTCGCGGACCTGCACCGCCGGGGCCGGAAGGTGATCTGCTACCTCTCCACCGGCGCCTGGGAGGACTTCCGCCCCGACGCGGACCGCTTCCCGAAGTCCGTCCTCGGCCGGGGCAACGGCTGGGCCGGCGAGCGCTGGCTCGACATCCGCCGCACCGACGTCCTCGAACCCCTCATGGCGGAGCGGATCGACATGTGCCGCGCCAAGGGCTTCGACGCGGTCGAGCCGGACAACATGGACGGCTACCGCAACCGCACCGGCTTCCCCCTCACCGCCGCCGACCAGCTCCGCTACAACCGCCTGATCGCCCGCCTCGCCCACGACCGGGGCCTCGCCGTCGGCCTCAAGAACGACCTCGACCAGATCCCGGCCCTGCTCCCCGACTTCGACTTCGCGGTCAACGAGCAGTGCGCCGAGTACGACGAGTGCCACCGTCTCGCCCCCTTCGTCGCGGCCGGCAAGCCCGTTTTCCACGCCGAGTACGAACTGGCCCCCGCCGCGTTCTGCCCCGAGGCCCGGGAGCTGGGCCTCAGCTCGATGCGGAAGCGGTACGAGCTCGACGCCTGGCGCAGGCCCTGCTAGGGGCAGACCCCGTACGGGCCCCGCTAGGAGACCTCGTAACAGGTGGTCAGCACCTCGGTGCCGGTGCCCTCCTCCGGGGGCGTCCACCAGGCCCAGATGCCCCGCCCGCAGACCGCCTGGCTGCGGGCCGTCGTCTCCTCCGGGTCCGCGCCGGGGGCGACCCGGTGCTGGCCGGTGATCCGGGCGTCGTGGGAGGCGCCGCAGGAGACGGTCACCACCTGGCGGCTGTTGCGCTGGCCGGTGGTGAAGTCGACGCAGCCGCCCTCGCGGACCTCGGCGATGTCCCGGACGACGTCCGCCGCCTTCAGCACCCGGTCGCCGGGGGCCGGGGAGGGCACCGGGGAGCCGTACCCGGTGAGGGTGAGATCCATGGTGAGGGTGGTGAAGGCGGTGAGGTCGCCGTCCTCGCGGAACGCGTCCTTCACGGTGATCCCGGCGCGGGTCAGCCGCCCCTGGCCGTCCACCTCGACGGCGAGCGGGACGGGCGGCCGCTGGGCCGCGCTCGCACCGGCCGTGACGAGGTGGGGCCCGAGGTCGGGCGGGAAGAGCAGCTCCAGCGTGGTGTCGGGCAGTCCCGCCCGGTAGACGCGGCCGCCGGCCTTCCCCTCGCGGTACGAGGTCGCCGTCCCGGCGCCCACCGCCTCCAGGAGGGTGCCGCCGACCGGGGCCTCGCTGCCGCGCAGGAACTCCAGGGGGTCCTCGCCGACGAACGACTTGGCGACGCCCTCGGTGTCCTCGGGGGCGTAGTCGATCCAGTACGGGGAGGAGGCCGCCCGGTAGCGGGTCCGGTCGCGGTCGACCAGATAGGTGCCGGAGGTCTCGCCGTCCTCCCGGGAGGGCGTGAAGCCGAGGACGGCGGTGCGCACCTTCGCGGAGGTCTTCGCGGGGAGGTCCCAGGTCACCGCGACGCTCCCGCGGTCCGCGGCGAAGTCGAGGCTGCCGGTCATGGTCCGGACGAGGTCGCCCTTCTTCCCCGCGAAGGTCAGCTTCTGGGTGAAGCGGGCGGTGCCCGCCTTCTGCGTCTCCCGCAGGGCGAGGAAGACCTGCCGGCCGGTCTTCTGGCCGAAGACCGGGTGGTCGGCGGTGGCCGAGGGGCCGGGCCGGGCGGAGTCCTGCCCTCCGGCCGAACAGGCGGTCAGGGAGAGGAGGACGGCGGCGAGTCCCGCGGCGGAGCGGACGAGTTTTCCGGTCATGCAGGGGTGACCCCCGCGGGGGACGGATGGTTGTCCGGCCCCCGGTCACGAAACGATCACCGCCGGCCCGGTGTCAGCCCAGGGCCAGCGCGACCAGGGTGACCGTCGCGGCCGTCTCCTCCACCGCGCCGAAGACGTCCCCGGTGACGCCGCCGAAGCGGCGGACGCAGCGGCGGAGGAGGAGGGCGGCGGCGGCGAGGCCGGCGCCCGCGGCGAGGACGGCGTGCAGGGAGTCGTACGGGGAGGACAGCAGCCCCGTGGCCGCGGCGAGGAGGAGGACGGCGGCGGTGCAGAGGGTCGCGGAGCGGACCGGCACCGTCGCGGCGACGATCGCGCCGAGGCCCTCGGGCCGGGCCGCCGGGACGCCGTGCCGGGAGGCGTGGGTGAGGGCGAGCCGGGCGACCGTGGCGGCCAGCACGACGGCGACCGCGCCGTGCGCCCAGCCCTCCCCGTACAGCTCGTACACGGCGGCGACCTGGGCGAGGAGGGCGAAGAGCAGGGTGATGACGCCGAAGGGGCCGATGTCGGACTGCTTCATGATGCGCAGCGCGTCCTCGGCGGGCTTGGCGCTGCCGAGCCCGTCGGCGGTGTCGGCGAGGCCGTCGAGGTGGAGGCCGCGGGTGAGCAGCGCGGGGACGGCGACGGTGACGACGGCGGCGAGGAGCGGTCCGGCGCCGAGGGGGAGGAGCGCCCCGCCGGCGGCGGCGGCGACGAGACCGACCGCGAATCCGGCGACCGGGGCGCAGAGCATGCCGCCGCGCGCCGCGTCCCGGTCCCAGCGGGTGATGCGGGCGGGGAACACGGTGAGGGTCCCGAAGGCGAAACGCAGGCCGTCCATCCGGGCAGGGTAATCGCCGGACCGGGGCGGTAGATTTCCGATATCCGTATCGATCTGGATCTCTCGGGCATACCGGAACGGGGTGGCATGGGTCACTGGTTCTCCCGCAACATCCTGGAGCCGGGCAAGCTGCCCATGCTCCTCGCCCTGACCTCCTTCGTCCTGACCTTCCTCCTCACCCGGACCGTCACCCGGCTCATCCGCGCGGGGAAGGGCCCCTTCCGGAACGTCTCCTCGGCGGGCGGGCTGCACATCCACCACGTCGTGCCCGGGGTGGTCCTCACCGTCCTCGGCGGCTTCGGCGCGGTCGCCAGCGGCCGGCACGGCTTCGGGGCGGCCGCCTTCGCCGTCGTCTTCGGGATCGGCGCAGGCCTCGTCCTGGACGAGTTCGCGCTCATCCTCCACCTCGACGACGTGTACTGGTCGGAGGAGGGCCGGCAGAGCGTCGAGGTCGTCGTGCTCACCGCCGCCCTCATGCTGCTGCCGCTCAGCGGCTTCTCCCCGCTCGGCGTCGACGGCGTCACGGCCGAGGAGCGGCAGGACCGGGTGGGCTTCCTCCTCACCCTGGCCCTGAACTTCCTCTTCATCCTGGTCACCCTGGTCAAGGGCAAGCTGCGGATGGCGCTGATCGGGGTCTTCGTGCCCTTCGTGGCCCTGGTCGGCGCCGTCCGGCTGGCCCGCCCCGGCTCCTGGTGGTGGCGGCACCTCTACGGCCGCCGGCACCGGGCCCGCGCGCGGGGCACGGTCCGCGCCTACCGGCACGACAAGCGCTGGACCCGGGTGCGGCGCAGGGCTCAGGACCTGATCGGCGGCTTCCAGGAGCGGGTGCCCGGCCGGGGGACCGGCTCGCCCTGACCCCGCCGCCGCCACGCCCGGACGGCGATCAGCACGAGCACGCCCGCGATGGCCGCCAGGTGCTCCTTGCCCGCGAGGTTCGGCTTGACGAACACCTCGACCACCATCGCCACGACGACGGCCGCGCCCGTCCAGTACGCCCGCTGCCGCCAGCAGACGTAGACGGCGAGCCCCACCACGGCCGCCGAGGGCCCGGTGTCCACCACCTGCGCGTCGGAGGCGGGGAGCCCGAAGGGGGTGCCGGGGCCCAGCGCGATGCCCGCGCGCGCGTACAGCGTCCCGCAGAGCGTCGCCAGGTACGCGATCCCCAGCGTCCGCCCCCGCCCCAGGCACAGCTCCGCGATCCCGAAGACCAGCAGGACCTGCGCGAGCGCGCCCCAGACGGGCAGGTCGAGCGCGGGGACGAAGAGCGACAGCGGCGTGCGCAGCAGGGCGAGCCACAGCGGGTCCCCGGCGCGCACCGCGCCGACCGCCTGCACCGGCCCGTACCCCCAGTCCTGGTTCTGCGCGAACTGGAAGAGGGCGGTGAGGCAGACCGCCGACAGCGTCAGCGGCACCGCCCGCCACCGCCGGGCCGCCGGCTCCCGCCGCAGGACGGCGAGGAGCGGCCCCCACTCGCGCCGGGCGAAGCGCCGTACGGGGGAGGTCCGGGGAGCCGGGGCGGACGGGGAGGACGGGGAGGTCAACGCCCGCCCGCCAGGTGCTTGCGGTGCAGCCACTTCGGCAGGCCGGGCGCCTCCAGGAAGCCCTCGGCGCGCCCGGCGGCGAGACCGATGCGCAGCAGGTCGGCGCTCTTCTCGAAGAGCATGAAGCGGGGCTCCCAGATCGGTCGGTACTTGGCGTTGGCGCGGTACAGCGACTCGATCTGCCACCAGCGGGAGAAGAAGCTGAGCAGCGAACGCCACATGCGCAGCACGGGTCCCGCGCCGAGCTTCGAGCCGCGTTCGAAGACGGAGCGGAACATCGCGAAGTTCAGCGAGACCTGAGTGATCCCGATCTCCTTCGCCCCCTGGAGGAGTTCGATCACCATGAACTCCATCAGGCCGTTCTCCGACGCGCGGTCCCGCCGCATCAGGTCCAGCGAGAGCCCCTTCGGCCCCCACGGCACGAAGGAGAGCAGCGCCCGCAGTTCGCCCTCCCCGTCGGTGCACTCCAGCATCACGCAGCGCCCGTCGCGCGGGTCCCCGAGCCGCCCGAGTGCCATCGAGAAGCCCCGCTCGGTCGCCCCGTCCCGCCAGTCGTCGGCCTTCCGCAGCAGCTCGTCCATCTCCTCGGCGGGAATGTCCTCGTGCCGCCGGACCCGGACCTCGTACCCGGCCCGCTTGACCCGGTTGTACGCCTGCCGGACGGTCCGCATCGCCCGCCCGTCGAGGGTGAACTCGTCGGTCTCCACGATGGCCTCGTCGCCCAGCTCCAGGGCGTCCAGGCCGTGCCGGGCGTAGACCGTCCCGGCCTCCTCGCTCGCCCCCATGACCGCCGGGATCCAGCCGTGCTCGCGGGCCTCGGCGAGCCAGGGCTCGATCGCCCCCGGCCACGCCTCGGGGTCGCCGATCGGGTCGCCCGAGGCCAGCGACACCCCGCCCACCACCCGGTAGGCGATCGCCGCCTTCTCGCTCGGCGACCACACCACGCTCTTCTCGCGGCGCAGCGCGAAGTAGCCCAGCGAGTCGCGGTCCCCGTGCCTGTCGAGCAGCGCCCGCAGCCGCTCCTCGTCCTCCTCGGTCAGCGGGTCGACGGCCCGGCGCGAGCGGAAGGCGGCGAAGAGCACCGCGAAGAGCAGCAGCGTGGACATCACGTTGATGACCACGTCGACCCAGCCGGGCGTGGTGATGGTGGGGAAGCGGGAGTCGTCGGCGGCCAGCGTGACCAGCCGCATCACGCCGTACCGCCAGCGCTCCAGGAAGGTGGAGGAGCCGGCGGCCGTGTTGGTGGCGGTGACCAGGACGGCGGCGAGCAGCGAGGTGACGAGCAGTCCGCCGACGGCGACGAGCGCGGCGAGCAGCGGGTTGGAGCGGTCGCCCTTCGCGTAGAACTCCCTGCGGCCGAGGAGCAGGGCGGTGAAGAAGGCGGCGGTCAGGCCCAGCGAGATCCAGTTCTGGGCGTGCCGCCTGATCTCGGGGAAGAGCATCACCAGGGCGAAGAGCAGCAGGAAGAGGCCGCTCAGCACCGTGTTGAGGATCCACGCGGCCCGCTTGCGGCGCCGCATGGTGATCGCCAGGAAGAGCGTGAAGACGCCGGAGGCGAAGCCGGCGGTGAGCATGTAGGGCGTGAAGTAGTCGTCCTCGTTGTGCCGGCGCAGGTCCTGTCCGAAGGACACCCACACGGCGCTCAGGAAGTTGATGAACGTGACGACGCGGAGGTACCAGACGGCGAACGCGGCACTGCGCCGCGTCCGGTCGGTGCTCCGGGACACTCCTTCGGCGGACAAACGGACCTCTCCCATGAAAAGCGATCATATGGGGCATCGCTTCCCGTGCGGCGACGCCGGAGGCGGCCGCCCGCGCGTCGCGGACGGCCGCCCCCGGACCTCAGCCGATGGGTGCGCCCCCTCAGACCGCTCCGACGGAGGCGGCCGCGTCCGGAGTGGTCGGCTCCGGACGCTCGGGCAGCTCGGCGGCGAGCGCCGCCGCGGCCCGGACGAGGGGAAGCGCGAGCAGTGCCCCGGTTCCCTCACCCACCAGGACGCCCTGGTCGAGCAGAGGGTTGAGCGCCATCCGGTCCAGCGCCTTCGCCTGCGCCGGCTCCCCGGACACCTGGCCCGCCAGCCACCAGTCGGGCGCCCGGAAGGCCGCCCGCTGCGCCACCAGCCCGCAGGCCGCGCCCACCACGCCGTCCAGGACCACCGGCAGCCGCCGCACCGCCGCCTGCAGCAGGAAACCGGTCGTCGCCGCCAGGTCCGCCCCGCCGACCGCGCCGAGCAGCGCCAGCTGGTCGCCGAGCACCGGCCGGGCCCGCCGCAGCGCGTCCCGGACCGCCGCGCACTTGCGCATCCACGCCAGGTCGTCGATCCCCGCGCCGCCGCGCCCGGTCACCACCGAGGCGTCCGTCCCGCACAGCGCCGCGATCAGCGTCGCCGCCGGGGTCGTCCCGCCCACGCTCAGGTCGCCGAGCACCACCAGATCGGTGCCCGAGTCGGCCTCCTCGTCGGCGATCGCCATGCCGAGCCGCACCGCCGCCTCGGTCTCCTCCGGCGTCAGCGCGTCCTCGACGTCGATCCGGCCGCTGCCCCGCCGCACCCGGTGCCGGGTCACCGACTCCGGCAGCAGCTCCGGGTCGCAGTCCAGGCCCGCGTCCACCACCCGCACCGGCACGTCCATCGAGCGGGCCAGCACCGCCAGCGGGCTCTCCCCGTCCAGCAGCGACCGCACCAGCACGTGGGCGGTGCCCGCCGGGCGGCCCGACACGCCGAGCGCGGCGACGCCGTGGTCACCGGCGAAGACGACCACCTTCGGCTGCGCGACCGGCCGCACCCGCACCCGCGACTGGGCGGCGGACAGCCACTCGCCCAGCTCGTCGAGGCGCCCGAGCGCGCCCGGGCGGACGGTGAGCCGCTCCCGGAGCTCCTCGGCGTCGCGCCGGACCCCGCCGTCGGGGCGGACGATCAGATCGGAGAAGTCGTCGAGGTTCAGGGGGTGCAGAGGGTCCATCGGGGGTTTCCGCCTTGTGACATCAGCGAGGTTCGGCACGCAGGCCCATCGGGATCAGCACCCTACCCGCGCAGCACCAGCGGCTGACCGGCGACCACGAGCACCACCTGCTCGCACTCCTCCGCGAAGGCCGCGTTGAGCCGCCCCAGCTCGTCCCGGAAGCGCCGTCCCGCCGCCGTCGCGGGCACCACCCCCGACCCGACCTCGTTCGTCACCGCCACCACCGTCCGCCGGGTCGCCCGCACCGCCGCCACCAGCTCCGCCGTCCGCTCCCGCAGCGCCTCCCGCCCGCTCTCCGCCCACACCCCGTCGTCCCAGGCCCCCACCCGGTCCATGGCGTCCGTCAGCCACAGCGACAGGCAGTCGACCAGCAGCGCGGGGCCCTCCCCGGCGAGCAGCGGCACCAGATCGGTGGTCTCCGCGGTGCGCCAGGAGCCCGGCCGCCGCTCCCGGTGCAGGCCCACCCGCTCCGCCCACTCCGGGTCGCCCTCGCGGGTCCCGCCGGTCGCCACGTACACCACCTCGGGGAAGGTCTCCAGGCGCCGCTCGGCCTCCACCGACTTCCCCGACCGCGCCCCGCCGGTCACCAGCGTCCGCCGCGGCACCTCCGGCGGGTCCGAGTACTCGCCGGGGTACAGCACCGTCCCGTCCGGCACCGCCCGCGCCCCGGCCGCCGCGAGCCGCCGGTCCAGCTCGGCCCCGGTGGGCGCGTCGTGGTCCAGGTGGACGGCGATCACCTCCGTGCCGGGCCCCACCGCCCCGGCCGCCCGCAGCCGGGCCAGCGCGTCCGGCCGTCCCGTCACGTCCGCCGCGACCAGGTCGTACGGCTCCTGGTGGTCCGCGAGCCCGGCCGGCGCCCCGCCGCGCGGCAGGTACAGCAGCCGCTCCCCGTCGGGGGAGACCACCTCGTACCCGGTCCCGGGGGAGTCCATCGGCACGGCCCGCACCCGGTGCCCGCTGATCAGCGTCAGTTCCCGCCCGTCGGGCACCCGCCCGGCCGTCGGCAGTCCGGCCGGCAGCTCCACCGGCGGACCGTCGTGCGGATACGTCAGGAGCACCTGCCGCACCCCCACCAGCGAACGCCCCGCGCGGGCCGCGGCGAGCGCCGCCCCCGGGGTGAGGTCGAGCAGCAGGGCGCCGTCCACGAGCAGCGCGGTCGCGGCCCGCGCCCGCGTTCCGAGGGAGCGCGCACACACCGCGCAGGGGCAGTCGGGGCGGGGCAGGCCGAGCGGCGATCCGGTGCCGAGCAGAGTCAGTTCCACACCCTGATCCTCCCGCGCCCCCGCGGAGGGTGCGCGCCCGGCTACGCTGCGGGCAGGAAACCGATCATCCGGTGAGCCCCAGGAGGCGGACATGGCATGGACGTGGCGGTTCGAGAAGTCCGACGGCACGGAGGTCACCCCGGTGGTGACCCCGGAGGACTTCAGCACCCAGGGCGACGCCGAGAGCTGGCTGGGGGAGCACTGGCGCGACCTCCTCGCGGGCGGCGCGGACCAGGCGACCCTCTCCGAGGACACCACCAAGATCTACGGCCCGATGCCGCTGGACGCGGAAGGCGCCTGACGGCACGGCGGGGCACGGCGCCGGGCGCCGCGGGCCCGGCCTGATCCCCGGGACGGCCCGGGGGGCCGGGACCCGCGGGTCCCGACCCCCTCGCGCGCTTCCGTGCCCGCGGGGTCACATCTCGCCGAGGGTGACCTCCGCCTTGCGGGTCGCCGTGCCCCGCACGTACGTCACGTCGACCTTGTCGCCCGGCGCGCGGTCCGCCAGGGACTCGGCGAGGGAGGTGATGGTCGTGATGTCGTCGTCGGCGAGCCGGGTGATCACGTCCCCCGCCCGCAGGCCCGCGTCCGCCGCCGCGCCGCCCGGCTCGGCCTCCACCACGGCAACCCCCGCCGGCTCGTAGTCGTCGTTCAGGAGCGTCCGGCCGGTGATGTCGAGGGCGGCCCGCCCCGAGTCGGTGACCTTGCCGTCCTTGACGATCTGGTCGGCGACCGTCCGCACCATCGAGGAGGGGATCGCGAAGCCGATCCCCGGCGCGGCTCCGCCGCCCATCTGCGGGTCGCTGGCCGCCAGCGTCGGGATGCCGATGACCTGGCCGTCCAGGTCGACCAGCGCGCCCCCGCTGTTGCCGGGGTTGATCGCGGCCGAGGTCTGCACCATGTTGCCGATGGTGGCGCCCGTGCCGCCGCCGGTCCGGCCCTCGCTGACGGTGCGGCCGGTGGCGGAGACGATGCCCTGGGTGACGCTGCCGGACAGGCCCAGCGGAGAGCCCATGGCCAGCACGATCTGCCCCATCTCCACCTCGGAGGAGTCGCCGAACCGCGCCGGCCTGAGACCGTCGGGCACCGACTCCAGCCGGATCACCGCGAGGTCCTGCTCCGGGTAGGTGGCGACCAGCCGCGCGGCGACGGGCTGCCCGCCGGTGGCGGCGGTGACCCGGAAGGTCCGCTCGTCGCCCACCACGTGCGCGTTGGTGACGATGTGCCCCCGGTCGTCGTAGACGACGCCGGAGCCGAGGCTCTCGGAGGCGTCGATCTGCACCACGGACGGCAGGACGTCCTTGATGACGGTCTGGTAGTCGTCCTGGAGGTCGTTGGCGGCGAGCGGCGCCGCCTGCGCGGTGGACCGCTGGGGCGCGTCGGCCGCGCCGGAACCGGCGGAGCAGCCCGCGGTCAGCGCGGCGGCGCACACCCCGGCGGCGAGGGGCAGGACGAGCCGCCGCACACGGGCACGGGGAGGGGGACGGAAGCCGGTACGAGTACGGGCGCGGGAGACATCCATGTCCGGAGTATCCGTTCCGCCCCCTTCGTCCGGCCCGGTGGACGACTCCGATCAGGCGTACCCCGCACCGGACGGGGCAGGGGTACGGACCGGGAGTGGGCGACGCGCGAAGGGGCCGGCGCGCCGGATCGGCACACCGGCCCCTCGGCCGTGTCGTCGCGGGGTCTCAGCCCCGCACCCCGCACAGGTGCAGCAGCGCCGCCACCCGCCGGTACGGATCGGTCCGCCCCGCCCGCTCCTCAGCGGCGAGCAGCCGCTCCAGCTCCTCGGCGGCCGGCAGCCCGGCCTCCGGGGGGACGCCGTCGGTGAAGACCCGCACGCCGTACCAGGCGTGCAGCGGCGCCGCGATCCCCGCGAGCGTCGCCGTCAGCGACTCCAGCCGGTCGGCCCGCACCTTCACGCCGTCGTCGTCCTGGTAGACGTCCGTGTCGAAGCCGGCCAGCGCGCCCGTCCAGTCCCCGGCGAGCCCCGGCCGCATGGCGAGGGCGTCCGCGTTCCGTACCACCAGGGAGAGCAGGCCCCCGGGCGCCAGCATCCGGGCCAGCCCCGCGAGCAGCGCGTCCGGCTCGTCGGCGTACATCAGCACGCCGTGGCACAGGACCACGTCGAAGCTGCCCGGCAGGAAGTGGACGCCCGTCTCCCGGCCGTCGCCCTCGATCAGCCGGACCCGCTCGCGGATCCCGGCCGGCTCGGTCGCCAGCGAGTCCCGGGCCGCCTTCAGCAGCTCGGGATCGGCCTCCAGGCCCGTGACGGTGTGCCCGGCCCTGGCCAGCCGCAGCGCCTGCGTCCCGGCGCCCATGCCGGCGTCGAGGATCCGCAGCCGCTGCCCCACCGGGTAGCGGCCGGTTATCTGCTCGTCGACCTGGCGGGCGACGATCTCCTGCCGGATGGTGTCCCGGAGCCCGCCGTGACCGGCGGGCCAGTGGACGACGGCGGGCAGCACGGGACCGCCCGCCCCGGTGGCGCCCCCGCCGAAGACGGGATCGCCGGAGGCCGGGCCGTCCGCGCTCAGGGCCGCTCTCCGCGCTTGACCTGCGGCTTCGGCAGCCGCAGGCGGCGCATCTGGAGCGTGCGCATCAGGCCGTAGGCGATCGCGCCGCGCTTCGGCTCGTTCGGGAAGCGCTCGTTCAGCTGCTTCCGCAGCCGGAACCAGAGCCCGATGGAGTCGATGACGATCAGGACGATCACGCCGAGCCACAGCAGCAGCGAGATGTTCTGGAGCGCGCGGTTCGCGTTGCCGAACAGCGAGAGCACCAGGATGACCACGGCCATCGGCAGGAAGAACTCGGCGATCACGAAGCGCGAGTCGACGAAATCGCGCACGAAACGGCGCACCGGACCCTTGTCACGGGCCGGCAGATAACGCTCGTCACCGCTGTTCAGCGCCTCGCGCTGACGCGTCAGGTCGGACCGCCGCGCCTCACGCTGGCGCTTGGCGGCCTCCTTGCGGTCGAGCGGGACGGTCTGGGCACGACGGCGCTGCGTCTGGGCCTCACTCCGCTTCGGGGTCGGGCGGCCCTTGGGGGCCTCGGGGTCGCGGGGCTGCTTGGAGAGGTCCGCCGTCACCTTCTCGGTGGGGGCCTTCTCATCCTTCGAACGGCTACGGAACACAAAACCCAAGGGTACGGGGTGACGGGCGGGGAACCCCAGAGCGGGAGGGAACGATCCGCTCACAGCTCGCGTCGTAGCCCGTGAGCACACGAGGACGGGCGGCACCAGGGGTCTCCCGGAGATCCTCCTACTCCTCCCGCCGGAGGAGGGGAGGGCGTCAGTCGTCCTTGGGGAGGAGCGCATCCCGCTCCGAACAGTGCGGTAATGGAGGCAGGGACCGTACTGTGGATCCTGACGAAGAGCTGCTGCCGAGTCCGTCAGAAGGGGGCGCGCGAAGCCCATGAGCGGTGTCATGAAGCGTATGGGGATGATCTTCCGCGCGAAGGCGAACAAGGCCCTTGACCGGGCCGAGGACCCGCGCGAAACGCTCGACTACTCCTACCAGAAGCAGCTGGAGCTGCTGCAGAAGGTGCGCCGGGGCGTCGCCGACGTGGCGACCTCCCGCAAGCGGCTGGAACTCCAGCTGAACCAGCTCCAGGGGCAGTCCGCCAAGCTGGAGGACCAGGGCCGCAAGGCGCTGGCGCTCGGCCGCGAGGACCTGGCCCGCGAGGCCCTGTCCCGCCGTGCCGCACTCCAGCAGCAGGTCAGCGACCTGGAGGTGCAGCACCAGACCCTCCAGGGCGAGGAGGAGAAGCTGACCCTCGCCGCACAGCGGCTCCAGGCCAAGGTCGACGCCTTCCGCACGAGGAAGGAGACCATCAAGGCCACCTACACCGCGGCCCAGGCGCAGACCCGGATCGCGGAGTCCTTCTCCGGCATCTCCGAGGAGATGAGCGACGTCGGCCTCGCCATCCAGCGGGCCGAGGACAAGACCGCCCAGCTCCAGGCGCGGGCCGGCGCCATCGACGAGCTCCTCGCCTCCGGCGCGCTCGACGACCAGTCGGGCCTCGCCAAGGACGACATCCAGGCCGAGCTGGACCGCCTCTCCGGCGGCACCGACGTCGAGCTGGAGCTCCAGCGCATGAAGGCCGAGCTGGCCGGGGGCCCCTCCGCCCAGCAGCAGGCCATCGAGGGCGGTGCGGCGGGCACCGGACAGCAGAACCAGCAGCAGTCCCACCCCCGCTTCGACAAGCAGTAGCGGGCAGCACCGAGGACGACAAGGACGCGTCATGATCGTACGGATCATGGGGGAGGGCCAGCGCGAGCTGGCCGACGGCCACGTCGCCGAGCTGAACGGGCTCGACGACGAGTTGCTGGCCGAGATGGAGTCGGGCGACGAGGACGGCTTCCGCCGCACCCTCGGCGCCCTCCTCGCCGCCGTCCGCCGGCTGGGGACCCCCCTGCCGGACGACGCCCTGGAGCCCTCGGAGCTGATCCTCCCGGCCCCGGACGCGACCCTCGAAGAGGTCCGCGCGATGCTCTCCGACGACGGCCTGATCCCGGGCTGACGCGGGCACGGGGGCCGGTGCCCCCGCCGGCGGCCGAGCGGGCGGGCGTACCGGGACGGCATTCTCGGCGACCCCGGAGCCGCCCCCGGGACCCGCACCGCACCCCGGGCCCCGTGCCGTTCCCCGGCCGCCTCCGTGACCCGCGGCGTTCCCCGGCCGCACCCCGGGCCCCGTGCCGTTCCCCGGCCGCCTCCGTGACCCGCGGCGTTCCCCGGCCGCACCCCGGGCCCCGTGCCGTTCCCCGGCCGCCTCCGTGACCCGCGGCGTTCCCCGGCCGCACCCCGGACCCCGCGCCGTTCCCCGGCCCCCGCCGCACCCCGTACCGTTTCCGGGTGACCAGCACAGGAACCGGACCAGGCTTCGCGGCACCGCTGTGCGCACGCTTCCGCGAGCACCCCCTCGCCTTCGACGCCCTCCTCGCCGCGGGCGCGCTCGTCGCGATGATCGCCGCCTCCTTCACCGACCCCCACGGCAGCGCCACCGGTCCCACCTTCGGCGACCGCGCCCCCACCCTCCTCGGGGTCGGGATGATGACCGTCTCCGCCGTGGCCCTGGTCCTCCGCCGCCGCAGGCCCTTCGCGGTCCTCGCGTTCGTCTCCGCGCTCGCCCTGATCGAGCTGCTGGGCGAGACCCGGCCCGCCCCCGTCGCCATCGGCGCCGTCATCGCCCTCTACACGGTCGCCTCCCGCACCGACCGCCCCACCACCTGGCGGGTCGGCCTCGCCACCATGACCACCCTCGCCGTCGCCGCCATGGCCTTCGGCCCCACCCCCTGGTACGCCCAGGAGAACCTCGGCGTCTTCGCCTGGACCGGCATGGCGGCCGCCGCGGGCGACGCGGTCCGCAGCCGCCGCGCCTTCGTCGACGCCATACGGGAGCGGGCCGAGCGCGCCGAACGCACCCGCGAGGAGGAGGCCCGCCGCCGGGTCGCGGAGGAGCGGCTGCGCATCGCCCGGGACCTCCACGACGTCGTCGCCCACCACATCGCCCTGGTCAACGTGCAGGCCGGGGTGGCCGCCCACGTCATGGACCGCCGCCCCGACCAGGCGAAGGAGGCCCTGGCCCACGTCCGGGAGGCCGGCCGCTCCGCCCTCGACGAGCTCCGCGCCACCGTCGGCCTGCTCCGCCAGTCCGGCGACCCGGAGGCCCCCACCGAGCCCGCCCCGGGCCTCGCCGTCCTCGACGGGCTCCTCGACAGCTTCCGCAAGGCCGGACTGCCCGTCTCGCTGGCCCGCACCGACGGCGGCCGGCCGCTCCCGGCGGCCGTCGACCTCGCCGCGTACCGGATCGTCCAGGAGGCCCTGACCAACGTCCGCAAGCACGCGGGACCGGACGCCCGCGCCGAGGTCAGCGTCGTCCTCGTGGGCCGTACGGTCGAGGTCACCGTCCTCGACGACGGCGCCCCGTCCGCCGGGCCGGCCGCCGAGCCCTCCGGCGGCCACGGCCTGCTCGGCATGCGCGAGCGGGTCACCGCCCTCGGCGGCTCCCTCACCACCGCACCCCGCTACGGCGGCGGCTTCCGGGTGCAGGCGATACTGCCGGTGACCCCCGGGACGACCCGGGAGGCGGGGGAGGACAGATGACGATCCGGGTGCTGCTCGCCGACGACCAGGCCCTGCTGCGCAGCGCCTTCCGGGTGCTGGTCGACTCCGAGCCCGACATGGAGGTGGTCGGCGAGGCCGCCGACGGCGCCCAGGCCGCCGCCCTCGCCCGCACCGAGCGGCCCGACGTCGTCCTCATGGACATCCGGATGCCCGGCACCGACGGCCTCGCCGCGACCCGCGCGATCACCGCCGACCCGGAGCTCGCCGGCGTCCGGATCGTCATGCTCACCACCTTCGAGATCGACGAGTACGTGGTCCAGTCGCTGCGCGCCGGGGCCTCCGGCTTCCTCGGCAAGGGCGCCGAACCGGAGGAGCTGCTCGGCGCGATCCGGGTCGCCCACGCCGGCGAGGCCCTGCTCTCCCCGGCCGCCACCAAGGGCCTGATCGCCACCTTCCTCGCCCAGAGCGCCGCAGGCCCGCCCACCGCGGCCCGGGTGGACGCCGGACGGCTCGCCGCGCTGACCGCCCGCGAGCGCGAGGTCCTCGTCCTCGTCGGCGGCGGCCTCTCCAACGACGAGATCGCCGACCGGCTCGACGTCAGCCCGCTCACCGTGAAGACCCACGTCAACCGCGCCATGGCCAAGCTCGGCGCCCGCGACCGCGCCCAGCTGGTGGTCACCGCCTACGAGACGGGACTGGTACGCCCGAGGGGGGAGTGACCCCGCCCGGCGGCGTACTGCGGACGCGGTACGCGCCCCGGGGCATACCCGCCCCGGGGCCGACGCGGGCGGGCCCCCCGGTGGCCGATCCTGGGGCCGGGGGCGCTCCTGGCTGCCCGCCGCCTGCCGACGCGTACGCCACAGAAGAGAGTCCCCATGTCCTGGCTGTCCAGATTCAGCCTCGCGCAACGGGCGCTGATCGGACTGACGTCCCTCATCGTCCTCGTCTTCGGACTGATCGCCGTCCCCCAGCTGAAGCAGCAGCTGTTCCCGTCGATCGAGCTCCCGATGGTCTCGATCATCGCCCCGTACCAGGGCGCCTCGCCCGACGTGGTCGAGAAGCAGGTCGTCGAGCCGCTGGAGAACAACCTCAAGGCCGTCGACGGCATCAAGGGCGTCACGTCCACCGCCTCCGAGGGCAGCGCCGTCATCATGGCCTCCTTCGACTACGGCGACGAGTCGACCAAGCAGCTCGTCGCCGACGTCCAGCAGGCCGTCAACCGCGCCCGGGCGCTGCTGCCCGAGTCGGTCGACCCGCAGGTCGTGGCCGGTTCCACCGACGACATCCCGACCGTCGTCCTCGCCGCCACCTCCGGCCAGGACCAGCAGGCCCTCGCCGACCGCCTGGAGCGCACCGTCGTCCCCGCCCTGGAGGACATCGACGGCGTCGGCCAGGTCACCGTGGACGGCGTCCAGGACCTCCAGGTCTCCGTCACCCCCGACGAGCGCAAGCTCGCCGCGGCCGGCCTGACCACCGTGAACCTCTCCCAGGCCCTCCAGAACGGCGGTGCCACCCTGCCCGCCGGCTCCTTCGCCGAGGCCGGCAAGAGCCGCACGGTCCAGGTGGGCGGCGGCTACACCTCGCTCCAGCAGATCCAGGACCTCCGCATCAAGCCCGCCAAGGGCAAGGCGGTCCGGCTGGCCGACGTCGCCACCGTGGAGCAGGAGGAGTCCACCCGGGTCTCCCTGACCCGCACCAACGGCAGGCCCAGCCTCGCCGTCCTGGCCACCATGGACAAGGACGGCAGCGCCGTCGCCATCTCCGAGGCCGTCGAGGACAAGCTGCCCGGGCTGCGCGAGCAGCTGGGCGCGGGCGCCGAGCTGACCGTCGTCTCCGACCAGGGCCCGGCCGTCGCCAAGTCGATCTCCGGCCTCACCACCGAGGGCGCCCTCGGCCTCGTCATGGCCGTCCTGGTGATCCTGGTCTTCCTCGCCTCGATCCGCTCGACCCTGGTCACCGCGGTCTCCATCCCGCTCTCGGTCGTCCTCGCCCTGATCGTGCTGTGGACCCGCGACCTCTCCCTCAACGTGCTGACCCTCGGCGCGCTCACCATCGCCATCGGCCGGGTCGTCGACGACTCGATCGTGGTCCTGGAGAACATCAAGCGCCACCTCGGCTACGGCGAGGACCGCCAGTCCGCGATCATCACGGCCGTGAAGGAGGTGGCCGGCGCGGTCACCTCCTCCACCCTCACCACGGTCGCCGTCTTCCTGCCGATCGGCCTGGTCGGCGGCATGGTCGGCGAGCTGTTCGGCTCCTTCAGCCTCACCGTGACGGCCGCCCTGCTGGCCTCGCTGCTCGTCTCCCTGACGGTCGTGCCGGTGCTCTCGTACTGGTTCCTCCGCGCCCCCAAGGGCACCGCGGAGAACCCGGAGGAGGCCCGCAGGCTCGCCGAGGAGAAGGAGGCGAGGAGCCGCCTCCAGCGCGCGTACGTGCCGGTGCTCCGCTTCGCCACCCGCCGCCGCCTCACCAGCGTGGCCATCGCCCTCGTGGTGCTGGTCGGCACCTTCGGCATGGCGCCGCTGATGAAGACCAACTTCTTCGACCAGGGCGAGCAGCAGGTCCTGACGGTCAAGCAGAAGCTGGCGCCCGGCACCGCCCTGGAGGCCTCCGACGCGGCCGCGAAGAAGATCGAGGAGGTCCTCGCGGACACCGAGGGCGTCAAGGACTACCAGGTCACCGTCGGCTCCTCCGGCTTCATGGCGGCCTTCGGCGGCGGCACCGGCGCCAACCAGGCGTCCTTCCAGGTCACCCTGGAGGAGTCCGCCTCGTACGAGAAGACCCGCGACGCCATCGAGACGGCCCTCGGCCGGCTGGACGGCGTCGGCGACACCTCGATCGCGGCCGGCGAGGGCTTCGGCAGCCAGGACCTGAGCGTCGTGGTGAAGGCCGGCGACCGCGAGCTGCTCCAGAAGGCGTCCGAGCAGGTCCAGAAGGCGGTCGCGGAGCTGGAGGACGTCACCGACGTCCAGAGCGACCTGTCCCAGTCGGTCCCGCGGATCTCCGTGAAGGCCAACGCGAAGGCGGCCGACGCCGGCTTCGACGACACCACCCTCGGCATGGTCGTCGCCCAGGCCGTCCGCGGCATCCCCGCCGGCCGGGCCACCCTGGACGACACCGAGCGGGACATCCTCATCACCTCGGCGGCCCCCGCCACCACCCTCGCCCAGCTGAAGGCGCTGCCGCTCGGCCCGGTGAGGCTCGGTGACGTCGCCACCGTCGAACTCGTCCCCGGCCCGGTCTCCATGACCCGGATCGACGGCGCCCGCGCGGCGACCGTCACCGCCAAGCCGACCACGGACAACACCGGCGCGGTGGGCGCCGCCCTCCAGACGAAGATCGACTCCCTGGACCTGCCGGAGGGCGCCTCCGCCTCCGTCGGCGGCGTCTCCGAGGACCAGAACGAGGCCTTCGTCAACCTCTTCCTGGCGATGCTCGCCGCCGTGGCGATCGTCTTCCTGCTGCTGGTCGCGACCTTCCGCTCGCTGGTCCAGCCGCTGATCCTGCTGGTCTCCATCCCGTTCGCGGCCACCGGCGCCCTCGGCCTGCTCGTCGTCACCGGCACCCCGATGGGCGTCCCGGCGATGATCGGCATGCTGATGCTCATCGGCATCGTCGTCACCAACGCGATCGTCCTGATCGACCTGATCAACCAGTACCGGGCCCAGGGGCACGGCGTCGTCGAAGCGGTCGTCGAGGGCGGCCGGCACCGGCTCCGCCCGATCCTGATGACCGCCCTGGCGACGATCTTCGCCCTGATGCCGATGGCCCTCGGCATCACCGGCGAGGGCGGCTTCATCGCCCAGCCGCTCGCCGTGGTGGTGATCGGCGGCCTGATCAGCTCGACCCTGCTGACCCTGCTCCTCGTCCCGACGCTCTACGCGATGGTGGAGCTCCGCAAGGAGCGCCGCGCGAAGAAGAAGGCGGCGAAGAAGGGCGCGAAGAAGGCGGGGAAGAAGGACGGCGACCCGGTGGTGCTCCCGGAGCAGCCGGACGTCAGCCCGCTCGACGCCACCCTGCTGGACGCCCTGGACTAGTCCCCGCACGGCAGACGGAAGGGGCGCCCCCCACGATCGCGGGGGGCGCCCCTTCCGGCGTACGGAGGACCGCTACGGGAGAACCCGCGACGGCAGAACCGTTACGGCAGCGCCAGCATCCGCTCCAGCGCCAGCTTCGCGAACTTCTCGGTCTCCTTGTCGACCTCGATCCGGTTGACGAGGTTGCCCTCGGCCAGCGACTCCAGCGTCCACACCAGGTGCGGCAGGTCGATCCGGTTCATGGTCGAGCAGAAGCAGACCGTCTTGTCGAGGAAGACGATCTCCTTGCCCTGGTCGGCGTAACGGTTCGCCAGGCGGCGGACCAGGTTCAGCTCGGTGCCGATCGCCCACTTCGAGCCGGCCGGGGCCGCCTCCAGGGTGTTGATGATGTACTCCGTCGAGCCCACGTGGTCCGCGGCGGCGACGACCTCGTGCTTGCACTCGGGGTGGACCAGCACGTTCACGCCGGGGATCCGGGCGCGCACGTCCTCGACCGACTCCAGGGAGAAGCGGCCGTGCACCGAGCAGTGACCCCGCCACAGGATCATCTTCGCGGCGCGCAGCTGCTCGGCGGTCAGCCCGCCGTTCGGCTTGTGCGGGTTGTAGACCACGCAGTCGTCCAGGGACATGCCCATGTCGCGGACGGCGGTGTTCCGGCCCAGGTGCTGGTCCGGCAGGAAGAGGACCTTCTCCCCCTGCTCGAAGGCCCAGTCCAGGGCCTTCTTCGCGTTGGACGAGGTGCAGATCGTGCCCCCGTGCCTGCCGGTGAAGGCCTTGATGTCGGCCGAGGAGTTCATGTACGAGACGGGCACGGTGACGTCCGCGATCCCGGCCTCGGTGAGGACGTCCCAGCACTCGGCGACCTGCTCGGCGGTGGCCATGTCGGCCATCGAGCAGCCGGCCGCCAGGTCCGGCAGCACGACCTTCTGGTCGTCGCCGGTCAGGATGTCGGCCGACTCCGCCATGAAGTGCACGCCGCAGAAGACGATGTACTCCGCCTCCGGCTTGGCCGCCGCGTCACGGGCGAGCTTGAAGGAGTCGCCGGTGACGTCGGCGAACTGGATGACCTCGTCCCGCTGGTAGTGGTGGCCGAGGACGAAGACCTTGTCCCCGAGCTTCTCCTTGGCCGCGCGGGCGCGCTCCACCAGGTCGGGGTCGGAGGGCGACGGCAGATCGCCGGGGCACTCCACGCCGCGCTCGCTCTTGGGGTCGGCCTCGCGGCCGAGCAGCAGCAGGGCGAGCGGCGTCGGCTGGACGTCCAGGGGGGTCTGGGCGGTGGTCACGTCACGCACCCTTTCTTCGGGGAACCTTTGCGGGAAACCTTTTCGTCTAAATGACGCTATCTATCATAACCCCTTCGCGTCATCCTGACGATGCCCATAGTGTCGATGTGACGAATTCGCCCTCCGCGCCGGAAGCCCGGGTGTGCGAGCATGAAGGAGGGAAAACCCACTCGCCCCGGAATGAATCCGGGACGCCGCCGGTTGCAACCGTCGGCAAGCAGTCTCCGTACAACCCGGGAGAGATGTAGATGTCCGTATCGGACGAGACCAGCACCGTCACCGACGGCATCCTTCTGAGCGACGCCGCCGCGGCCAAGGTCAAGGCTCTGCTCGACCAGGAAGGCCGTGACGACCTGGCTCTGCGTGTCGCCGTCCAGCCCGGTGGCTGCTCCGGCCTTCGCTACCAGCTGTTCTTCGACGAGCGTTCGCTCGACGGCGACGTCGTGAAGGACTTCGACGGCGTCAAGGTCGTCACCGACCGCATGAGCGCCCCGTACCTCGGCGGCGCCTCCATCGACTTCGTCGACACCATCGAGAAGCAGGGCTTCACGATCGACAACCCGAACGCCACGGGCTCCTGCGCCTGCGGCGACTCCTTCAGCTAGACGCTGCGGGACCACGACAAGGGCGGTGGCCCGGGAGACCGACCTCCCGGACCGCCGCCCTTCCGCACGCCCGCGGCCCTTCCGCCCGCCCGCTACCGCCGGGGCACGGCCTCGCCGCTCGCCGCGTCCACCACCGGCCGGTCGCCCAGCGGCGCCGCCGTCCGCACCTCCACGGTGACCTCCTTCGCCACCAGGACGCACGCCCGGTCGGGATCCAGCGGCTTCTCGTCGATCGTCACCCGCACCTGCCGCGGGTCCTCCTCGACGCGCGCCGCGTAGGTGCTGCACACCCCGCCCCAGAAGGTCACCGACAGGGTCCGCCCGTCGCCCCCGACCGCGTACGACTCGATCCGCCGCACCGGCGCCGCGCCCTGGTCCGGCGTGCTCGGCTCGGGCCGCGGGGACGGCTTCGAGGGCGGCACCAGGTACTCCGGCGCCACCGCCGTCGAGGTCACCGTGTACGGCGCCGAGTCCGCCGGATCGGCCGTGAAGAGCCACGCCGGGACGAGCACCCGGCCGTCCGCCGCGTCCGTCGCCGCGAGCCCGAACACCGCGCCCGTCACCGGCACCTCCCGGGGCGGCGCCATGTCCACGACCGTCTGGCAGGGCGCGTCCTTCCCGGCCCCGCCGTCCGCCCGCGGCTCCCCGGCCGGCGGGTCCGTGGCGCAGCCGCCGATCCCGACCGGGCCGGTCCCCCTCGACTCCTCGTTCAGCCGCGCGAGCGCCCGCTCCGCCGTGACCACGGGGTACGTCCCGGCCGAGGGCGGCTCCTTCAGCGTCCCGCTGCCCGCCACCGGCCGTCCGTCCGGACCGATGTGCAGCCCCGTCGACCAGCCGTACGTGGGCAGCCCGCCGACCACCGGATCGGCGTTCACCACCCGCACCGAACCGTTCATGACCTGACGCGCCGACACCTTCGCGTCGTCCTGCCCCAGCGCCTTCAGGACCGGGGCCGCCGCCGCCCGCGCCGCGGCCTCGCCCACCGGCGAACCGCCGGCCGGCGGCTTTGCCTCGCCCGGCGGCGGACACGCCCTGCCCTTCAGACAGGCGTCCCCGGCCGGACCACCGTCGTACCAGGAGTACGTCCAGCTCCCCGGGGCCTGCCGGGCCACGTCGAGCCGCGGCCCCTGGCCGTCCTTCTCCGGGCGGATCGTCCACACGTCCCCGACCAGCGCGGGCCGCCCCGTCATCCCCAGGGCCCCCGCGAGCCTGGCCACCTCCTCCGAGGTGACCAGGCCCTCCGGCCGGTGGACCGCGGCCGACGAAGGCCCTTGGGGGAGTGGGCCCTCGGCTCTGTAGACCGTCCCGTTCGGGCCGCCGCCCGGGTCCGGCTCGCCCGGCGCGATCCCCGCGCCCGGGCCCGTACCGCCGCTCGCGCCGTCCCCGCCGCCGAGCCGCAGGGGCGGCGGCGCGGGCGCGCCCGCGGCCCGGGGCGCCGCGGCGCCCCCGCCCCCACCGTCCCCGGAGGCGGTCAGGTACCAGCCTCCGCCACCGGCCAGCAGCACACCCGCCGCCACCGTGGCGACGAGCACGGTCCGCCGTCCGCGTCCGCTCTCCGCCTCCGCACCGCTCACCGCAACGCTCCCTCGTGTCGATCGGACACCGGTGGGACGGGGCGGCGGCGCGGTCGGTTCCGTCCCGTCAGCCGCCGTACTCGGCGGTGGCGGCGATCAGCCGCGCCGAGGCGTCCGGCACGACCACCCCGTGGATCAGGGCGGGGGAGACCGGGGCGGGCGCCGGATCGGCCGGCGTCACCCAGTGCGGGACCATCCGGGCACTGGCGCCGCGCAGCTCGGCGAGGCTCGGTTCGGACTCGTGTCGCTCGCGGGAAGCGGGGTACGTGGTCATGGGCGCACCGTATGCACCACGAGGCTCCGAAGAAAAGACCTACTCTGGGGTAGTTTCCACTGTTCGGCAGCGGCCCCGGCAGCGGCTACCGTGGATCGTCAGCACCCTTACACCCGCAGGAGCACCCAGCCGTGCGTATCGCAGTCACCGGCTCCATCGCCACCGACCACCTCATGACCTTCCCCGGCCGGTTCGCCGACCAGCTCGTGGCCGACCAGCTCCACACGGTGTCCCTCTCCTTCCTCGTGGACAACCTCGACGTCCGGCGCGGCGGCGTCGGCCCCAACATCTGCTTCGGCATGGGCCAGCTCGGCGGCGCCCCGATCCTCGTCGGCGCGGCCGGCTACGACTTCGACGAGTACCGCGCCTGGCTCGACCGGCACGGCGTCGACACCGCCTCCGTCCGCATCTCCGAGGTCCTGCACACCGCGCGCTTCGTCTGCACCACGGACAAGGACCACAACCAGATCGGCTCCTTCTACACCGGCGCCATGAGCGAGGCCCGCCTCATCGAGCTCAAGGCCGTCGCCGACCGCGTCGGCGGGCTCGACCTCGTCCTCATCGGCGCCGACGACCCCGAGGCGATGCTCCGCCACACCGAGGAGTGCAAGGCCCGCGCCATCCCCTTCGCCGCCGACTTCTCGCAGCAGATCGCGCGCATGGACGGCGAGGAGATCCGCACCCTCCTCGACGGGGCGACCTACCTCTTCTCCAACGAGTACGAGAAGGGCCTCATCGAGTCGAAGACCGGCTGGACCGACGAGGAGATCCTGTCCCGCGTCGGCCACCGCGTCACCACGCTCGGCTCCCGCGGCGTCCGCATCGAGCGGGCCGGCGAGCCGGCGATCGAGGTCGCCTGCCCCGAGGAGGAGGCCAAGGTCGACCCCACCGGCGTCGGCGATGCCTTCCGCGCGGGCTTCCTCACGGGGCTCTCCTGGGGCGTCGGCCTGGAGCGGGCCGCGCAGGTCGGCTGCATGCTGGCGACCCTGGTCATCGAGACGCTCGGCACGCAGGAGTACACCCTGCGCCGCACCAACTTCATGGACCGCTTCACCAAGGCGTACGGCGAAGAAGCCGCCACCGAGGTCCGCACCCACCTCTCCTGACCCCACAGGCCCCGCACGGGCTGCGCCCGTCGTCCCTGTGGGCAGGTGTCCCGCAGGGCGGGACGGGTGGGCACAGGGACGGCGCCCGTAGCCGGGCCGAGGTTTTCCGGGCCTGGACCCGCACCCGGTGTGCGGCGCACTTGGGGTGCGGGTCCAGGCCCGGAAGCGGAGGCACCCGCGAGGGGTGCCGTTCCGTCGTGCCCACCCGTTCCGCCCCGGCGGAACGATTGCCCACAACGGAACGGCGGCGGCACCGCACCCGCGCGGCCCGGGGCCCAGGGGTGGGCACCGCCCCGGCGGAACGACTGCCCACAACGGAACGGCGGCGCCGCACCGCCCCTCGCGGAACGCCCGCCGCGGCGGGTCCGGGGGTCAGGACAGGCGGCGTACGACGTAGGCGTGGCCGCCGCGGGGGGACGGGGTCGCGCCGACGTACTCCTGGGCGCGCATCTCGCACCACGCGGGGATGTCGAGCCGCGCCGCCTCGTCGTCGGCGAGGACCGTGACGGTCCCGCCGACCCGCACCGTGCCGATGACCTTCGCCAGCTCGATGACGGGCAGCGGGCACCGCTTCCCGAGCGCGTCGACCACGAGGTCCTCCCCGCCGTCCGGCACCGGCGCCCCCGTGCCCAGCCGGTCCCGCACGCCCGAGACGACGCCGGGCAGCACCGCGAGGAAGCGGTCGACGTCGGCCTCCGTGGTGCCGGCGGGCAGCGAGACGCGGACGTTGCCCTCGCTCAGTACGCCCATCGCCCGCAGCACGTGGCTGGGCGTCAGCGTCGAGCTCGTGCACGACGAACCGGACGAAACGGAGAAACCCTCCCGGTCCAGTTCGGACAGCAGCGTCTCCCCGTCGACATAGAGACAGGAGAAGGTGACGAGGTGGGGGAGGCGCCGCACCGGGTCGCCGACCACCTCCACGTCCGGCACCAGCTCCGGCACCCGCGCCCTGATCCGGTCGACGAGGGCCCGCAGCCGCGCGCCCTCCGCCGCGGCCTCGGCCCGCACCGCCCGCAGGGAGGCCGCCGCCGCGACGACGGCCGGCAGGTTCTCGAAGCCGGGCGCGCGGCCCGACTCCCGTTCGTCGGAGGGGCCTTGCGGGGCGAACCGGACGCCCTTGCGCACCGCGAGGAACCCGACGCCCGCCGGCCCGCCCCACTTGTGCGCGCTCGCGGCGAGGAGCGACCAGCCCCCCGGCACCGGCCCCCAGCCCAGCGACTGGGCCGCGTCGACGAGGAGCGGCACCCCGGCGGCCCGGCACGCCTCCGCCACCTCGGCCACCGGCTGCTCCGTGCCCACCTCGTGGTTGGCCGACTGGAGGCACGCCAGCGCCACGCCGGAGCCCGCCGCACCGGCCCCCGCCCCGCCGTCCGGCCCGCGCAGCTCCGCCGCGAAGGTCTCCGGGTCCACCGCACCCGTCCGCCCGACGGGCACCTCCGTCACCGTCCCGCCGGCCGCCGCGTGCGCCTCGCCCGCGTGCAGGACGGAGGAGTGCTCGACGGCCGACACGACCAGCCGGTCGCCCACCCGCCGGCGCCCGGCGAGCGCCCCCGACACGCCCGAGTGGACCGCGTGCGTCCCCGAAGGAGTGAAGACGAGTTCGTCGGGGCGACAGCCCACCGTCTCCGCCGCGGCCTCCCGCGCCGCGTCGAGCAGCAGCCGTGCCCGGCGGCCCTCCCGGTGGAGCCGGGCCGGGTCGGCCCACCCCTCGTCCAGGGCGGCGAGCAGCGCCTGGCGGGCGACGGGATGCAGGGGAGCGGCGGAAGCGGCGTCGAAGTACGGCATCCGCCCACGGTAGAGCCTCGGCCGGAGCCCGCTCCGGCGCGGCCCGCGGGCGGCGAGGGGAGTCCGGCCTCCGGACGCCGCCCGCCGGGGATGAGGCGGCGTCAGGAGGGCGGCGCGGCGGGCCGCCAGACCCCCGAACGGACGCTTCCGGCCCCCCTGCGGAACCTCGGGGTCCACCCCTTCGGGGACTCGGACGGCGCGTTGGGCACCCTCCCCGCGCGACCCCAAATAGCGTCCAGTAGGGTTTGGTCCGCATAAACATCCAAACCCCTGCCCGCGGCCGGGGCGGCGACCGACCAGCGAGACGGACGGCCGTGGCCGACCAAACGCGGGCCGAGACTCTCGGGAAGGCGCTACGTGAGTCCCAACGGCTCCGACCGCTCGTCGCGGCGCCCGATGCGGCGGAAGCTGCCGCAGGTGCTGACTGCGGGCCTGATCCTGGCGACAGCCACCGGCTGCTCGTACAACTGGGAAGACTTCCCCCGCCTTGGCATGCCCACCCCCGTCACGGAAGAGGCGCCTCGGATCCTCTCCCTGTGGCAGGGCTCCTGGGCCGCCGCACTCCTCACCGGCATCCTGGTGTGGGGCCTCATCCTGTGGGCGACCATCTTCCACCGGCGCAGCAGGACCAAGGTCGAGGTACCTCCGCAGACCCGCTACAACATGCCCATCGAGGCGCTGTACACGGTCACCCCCCTCATCATCGTCTCGGTGCTCTTCTACTTCACCGCGCGCGACGAGTCGAAGCTCCTTGCCCTCTCGGACAAGCCCGCCCACACGGTCAACGTGGTCGGCTACCAGTGGAGCTGGGGCTTCAACTACATCGAGGACGTCCCCGGCGTCGAGGGTGACGCGAAGAAGGACAAGAACCTCGCGTCGATCCCGGACAAGTTCATCGAACAGTTCCCGGAGAACGCGGGCGGCGTCTACGACGCCGGCATCCCCGGCGACCGGAACCCCCAGACCGGCAACCCGGGCCCGACCCTGTGGCTGCCGAAGGGCGAGAAGGTCCGCTTCGTCCTCACCTCGCGTGACGTCATCCACTCCTTCTGGGTGGTCCCCTTCCTCATGAAGCAGGACGTCATCCCGGGTCACACCAACGCCTTCGAGGTCACCGCGACCCGTGAGGGCACCTTCCTCGGCAAGTGCGCCGAGCTGTGCGGTGTCGACCACTCCCGGATGCTCTTCAACGTCAAGGTGGTCTCCCCGGAGCGCTACCAGGCGCACCTGAAGGAGCTGGCCGAGAAGGGTCAGACCGGCTACATCCCGTCCGGCATCGAGCAGACGGACCCGGCCAGGAACGCGGAGAAGAACCAACTGTGAGCATCCCCAACGAAACCAAGGGTGCCGCGGCTGAGGACTCGTACGAGAACGAGGTGCCCGTCCGCCGCAAGCAGCCCGGCAATGTGGTGGTGAAGTGGCTGACGACCACTGACCACAAGACCATCGGTACGATGTACCTGGTCACCTCGTTCGTGTTCTTCATCATCGGCGGCCTGATGGCGCTCTTCATGCGCGCCGAGCTGGCCCGTCCGGGCACGCAGATCATGTCGAACGAGCAGTTCAACCAGGCGTTCACGATGCACGGCACGATCATGCTGCTGATGTTCGCGACGCCGCTGTTCGCCGGTTTCGCGAACTGGATCATGCCGCTGCAGATCGGCGCGCCCGACGTGGCGTTCCCGCGGCTGAACATGTTCGCCTACTGGCTCTACCTCTTCGGCTCGATCATCGCGGTGGCCGGCTTCCTCACCCCGCAGGGTGCGGCCGACTTCGGCTGGTTCGCCTACTCCCCGCTGTCGGACGCCGTCCGCTCGCCGGGTGTCGGCGCCGACATGTGGATCATGGGTCTGGCCTTCTCCGGCTTCGGCACGATCCTCGGTTCGGTCAACTTCATCACCACGATCATCTGCATGCGCGCCCCGGGCATGACGATGTTCCGCATGCCGATCTTCACCTGGAACGTGCTGCTGACCGGTGTCCTGGTCCTGCTCGCCTTCCCGGTCCTGGCGGCCGCGCTGTTCGCCCTGGAGGCGGACCGCAAGTTCGGTGCCCACGTCTTCGACGCGGCCAACGGCGGAGCGCTGCTCTGGCAACACCTCTTCTGGTTCTTCGGACACCCAGAGGTGTACATCATCGCCCTGCCGTTCTTCGGCATCATCTCCGAGGTCATCCCGGTCTTCAGCCGCAAGCCGATGTTCGGCTACATCGGTCTGGTGGCCGCGACCATCGCGATCGCCGGTCTGTCCGTGACCGTGTGGGCGCACCACATGTACGTCACCGGTGGCGTGCTCCTCCCGTTCTTCTCCTTCATGACGTTCCTCATCGCCGTACCGACCGGCGTGAAGTTCTTCAACTGGATCGGAACGATGTGGAAGGGCTCGTTGTCCTTCGAGACCCCGATGCTGTGGGCCGTCGGCTTCCTGATCACCTTCACCTTCGGTGGTCTGACCGGCGTCATCCTGGCCTCGCCCCCGATGGACTTCCACGTCTCCGACTCGTACTTCGTCGTGGCGCACTTCCACTACGTCATCTTCGGCACCGTCGTCTTCGCGATGTTCTCCGGCTTCCACTTCTGGTGGCCGAAGTTCACCGGCAAGATGCTCGACGAGCGCCTCGGCAAGATCACGTTCTGGACGCTGTTCGTGGGCTTCCACGGCACCTTCCTGGTGCAGCACTGGCTCGGTGCCGAGGGCATGCCGCGTCGTTACGCGGACTACCTGGACGCCGACGGCTTCACCGCGCTGAACACGATCTCGACGATCTCCTCCTTCCTGCTCGGCCTGTCGATGCTTCCGTTCATGTACAACGTCTGGAAGACCGCCAAGTACGGCAAGAAGGTCGAGGTCGACGACCCGTGGGGCTACGGCCGTTCGCTCGAGTGGGCGACGTCCTGCCCGCCGCCGCGGCACAACTTCCTCACCCTGCCGCGGATCCGTTCGGAATCCCCGGCGTTCGACCTGCACCACCCTGAGATCGCTGCGGTCGACCAGCTGGAGAACAAGCCGCACGAGGCCGAGGCCCTCACGGGCAGCAAGGAGGCCGGCAAGTGAAGATCCAGGGCAAGATGTTCATCTGGCTGAGCGTCTTCATCCTTGCCATGGCGATCCTGTACGGCGTCTGGAGCAAGGAGCCGGTCGGCACGACGGCGCTCTTCCTGGCCTTCGGCCTCTCCATCATGATCGGCTACTACCTGGCCTTCACGGCCAAGCGGGTCGACGCGATGGCGCAGGACGACAAGGAGGCCGACGTCGCGGACGAGGCCGGCGAGCTGGGCTTCTTCGCCCCGCACAGCTGGCAGCCGCTGTCGCTGGCCGTCGGCGGTGCCCTCGCGTTCCTCTCGATCGCGATGGGCTGGTGGATCATGTACTTCTCCGCCCCGCTGATCCTCGTCGGTCTCTGGGGCTGGGTCTTCGAGTTCTACCGCGGTGAGAACCAGAACCAGTAGCAGTACCCCGCAACACCCCGAGGGGCCCGGTCACTTCGTACGCGAAGCGGCCGGGCCCCTCTTTTGCCGCGCTCGGCGCGCCCGCGCGGGGAACTGTCCTTAGCGTGAGGTCATGAACGACACGCCGCGCATCCGGACTGTTGTGAGCTGCACGCTCCTGGCCCTCCTCGTCACCGCGGGCGCGACGGCGTGCGCGGGCTCCGGCGGCCATCCGCTGTCGGCGAGTCCCTACGACGCGGCCGACGAGATCTCCTTCGCGGCCGCAGACGGCACCCGCCTGGACCCCGAGAAGCCGCTGGAGATCAGCGCCAAGGGCGACGAGGCACGGATCGCCGACGTCACCGCCACCGACGCGGCCGGCCGCCACCTGGCGGGCGAACTCACCGCGGACGGCCGCACCTGGCGCTCCACGGCCTCGCTGGCCGCCGGGACCCGGTACACCGTCAGAGTGGCCACGGAGGACGAGGACGGCGCCCCAGGCGCCCGTACGTACACGTTCGAGACGGCTCAGGCCAAAAGGGCTCTGACCGTCGCCTTCGGGCCGGAGGCGGGCACCTACGGCGTGGGGCAGCCGATCACGGCCGACCTCAGCCTCCCCGTCAAGGACCGGGCCGCGCGCGCCGTCGTCGAACGGGCCCTCAAGGTCCGCTCCACGCCCGCCGTCGAGGGCTCCTGGTACTGGGTGGACGACAAGAAGCTGCACTTCCGGCCCAAGGAGTACTGGCCGGCCGGCGCCCTCGTCTCCGTCACCGGCAACCTCGACGGCCTGCGCGTCGGCGACAAGCTCTACGGCGGCCCGTCCGAGCCGCTCCGGCTGAAGATCGGCGACCGGATCGAGGCCGTCGCCGACGCCGAGACGCACCACATGACCGTGCGGCGCAACGGAGAAGTGATCAACACCATTCCGGTGACCACCGGAAAACCGGGCTTCTCCACCCGTAACGGGATCAAGGTGGTGCTCGGCAAGGAGTACTACGTCCGGATGCGCGGCACCAGCATCGGCATCGACGAGGGCAGCTCGGAGTCGTACGACCTGCCGGTGTACTACGCCACCCGGGTCACCTGGAGCGGCGAGTACGTGCACGCCGCCCCCTGGTCCGTCGGCTCCCAGGGCGTCGCCAACGTCAGCCACGGCTGCGTGGGCATGTCCACCGACAACGCCGCCTGGTTCTACGAGACCGTCCGTCCGGGTGACGTCGTCCGCACCGTCAACAGCTCCGGCGACCTCATGGACACCTTCGGCAACGGCTTCGGCGACTGGAACATGCCCTGGGACAAGTGGCGCCGGGGCAGTGCCCTGGTGGCCGAGGAGGGCGACCCGGCGGCCGCCCGCGACACCAGGGCCCGCCTCAGGCCGCTGTCCTTCTGAAACCCGCCCCGCAGCCCGGCGCTACGCGTCGAGCGACAGGCGGGAGCGGAGCAGGCCCGCGAGCGACGCCGCGAACTCGACCGGTTCCACCGGAAGGGTGACCGCGGCGTCCGCACGGCTCCACGTGGCCAGCCAGGCGTCCTGCGGGCGCCCGATGAGCAGCAGCACCGGCGGGCAGTGGAAGACCTCGTCCTTGATCTGCCGGCAGACGCCCATGCCCCCGGCCGGCGTGGTCTCGCCGTCGAGCACGCAGACGTCGATCCCGCCCTCGTCGAGGCGCTTCAGCACGGCCGGGAGGGTGGCGCACTCCACGAACTCCACCGGGGGCACGTCCGCCGCGGGCCGCCGCCCGGCGGCGAGCCGGACCTGCTCCCGGGTGTTCGCGTCGTCGCTGTAGACCAGGACCGTGGCACTCGACTGCATCGTTCCTCCGTCCGGAAGGCGGGCCGGTCGTCCTCGACCGGTGCGCCGGATGCTACTCCGCTCCACACCCCGTCAACACCCGTTCAACACCTGTTCGAAGGGTGCCGGAGGGCCCTCGCGATGGGCCGTTCGGGCAGGACACACCCCTCTGACACTCCGAACGGCACCCCCCGGAGTGAGGGCGGGATAAGCGACCGACATAATGTCGGTCGTGGCGACAGTAACGACAGTAGAAACCGGGCACGCGCACCCGTCGGTCAATCGACCGAACCTCACCAGCGTCGGAACCATCATCTGGCTGAGTTCCGAGCTGATGTTCTTCGCGGCCCTCTTCGCGATGTACTTCACCCTGCGATCGGTGACGGGTCCCGAGTTCTGGACGGAAAAGGCCTCGGCCTTGAACTTCCCGTTCTCGGCGACCAACACCACGATCCTGGTGCTCTCCTCCCTCACCTGTCAGCTCGGCGTCTTCGCCGCCGAGCGCGGTGACGTGAAGAAGCTCCGGACGTGGTTCATCATCACGTTCGTGATGGGTGCCATCTTCGTTGGCGGTCAGGTCTTCGAGTACACCGAGCTGGTCAAGCACGAGGGCCTCTCGCTCTCGTCCGACCCGTACGGCACGGTGTTCTACCTGACCACCGGCTTCCACGGCCTGCACGTGACGGGCGGTCTCATCGCCTTCCTGCTGGTCCTCGGCCGGACGTACGCCGCCAAGAGGTTCACTCACGAGCAGGCAACCGCCGCCATCGTCGTGTCCTACTACTGGCACTTCGTCGATGTCGTCTGGATCGGCCTCTTCGCCACGATCTACATGATCAAGTAGTCGGTCACCGCCGGTCACGGCGGACCGACATCCAGCAAGCATCGACGCAGAAGATCCTGACACCGGGGTAATCCGTGAAAAAGCTCTCCGCACGACGACGCCATCCGCTGGCGGCGGTCGTCGTCCTACTTCTCGCGCTGGCGGCCACGGGGGGGCTGTACGCCGCGTTCGCGCCCGCGGGCACGGCGAAGGCCGATGAAACCGCCCAGTCCCTCGCCATCGAGGAGGGCAAGAAGCTCTACTCCGTCGGCTGCGCCAGCTGCCACGGAACCGGCGGTCAGGGCACCTCTGACGGCCCGTCCCTCGTCGGCGTCGGCTCCGCCGCCGTCGACTTCCAGGTCGGCACCGGACGCATGCCGGCCCAGCAGCCGGGCGCCCAGGTCCCGAAGAAGAAGGTCATCTACACGCAGGCCGAGATCGACCAGCTCGCGGCGTACGTCGCTTCTCTCGGTGCCGGTGCGATCACGCCGACCGAGGGTCAGTACAACCCTGCGGGCGCCGACGCGGCGAAGGGTGGCGAGCTGTTCCGCACCAACTGCGCGCAGTGCCACAACTTCACCGGCGAGGGCGGCGCGCTGACCTACGGCAAGTACGCCCCGAGCCTTGAGGGCGTCAGCCCGAAGCACCTCTACGAGGCCATGCAGACCGGCCCGCAGAACATGCCCTCCTTCCCGGACACCACCATGCCGGAGCAGGAGAAGAAGGACATCATCGCGTACGTCCAGGCCGTCAACGGCGAGAAGGCCGACAACCCGGGCGGTCTCTCGCTCGGTGGCCTCGGCCCCGTCTCCGAGGGCCTGTTCGCCTGGGTCTTCGGTCTGGGCGCGCTGATCGCAGTTGCCATCTGGGTCGCGGCCCACACCGCTAAGGCCAAGAAGTCATGAGTACCCAAGAGATTCCAGAAGAGAACCTGCCGGCAGGGCAGGACACCGCGCACGGCGCGGTGAAGGTCGCGGACAACCCGTTCGTCGACCCGGGCCTCCCGCCCCACAAGCCGCGCGTCCAGGACATCGACGAGAAGGCCGCCCGGCGCTCCGAGCGCGCCGTCGCGTTCATGTTCGTGCTGTCGATGCTGGCCACCGTCGGCTTCATCGCGTCGTACGTGATCTTCCCGGTCGACAAGATCGTGTACATCTGGCCGTTCGGCCGGGTGTCCGCGCTCAACTTCGCCCTCGGCTGGACCCTCGGCCTCGCCCTCTTCTTCATCGGCGCGGGTGCGGTCCACTGGGCCCGCACCCTGATGTCCGACGTCGAGATGGCGGACGAGCGTCACCCGATGGCGGCGTCGCCCGAGGTCAAGGCGAAGGTCATGGCGGACTTCGCGGCCGGTGCCGCCGAGTCCGGCTTCGGCCGCCGCAAGCTCATCCGCAACACGCTCTTCGGCGCGCTGGCCCTGGTGCCGCTCTCCGGCGTCGTGCTGCTGCGTGACATGGGTCCGCTGCCCGAGAAGAAGCTCCGCACGACGCTGTGGGCCAAGGGCAAGCTGCTCATCAACATGAACACGCACGAGCCGCTGCGTCCCGAGGACGTCGCCGTCGGTTCGCTGACCTTCGCGATGCCCGAGGGCCTCTCGGAGCACGACCACAACTTCCAGACCGAGATCGCCAAGGCCGCCCTGATGATCGTCCGGATCCAGCCGGAGGACATCAAGGACAAGCGCGAGCTCGAGTGGTCGCACGAGGGCATCGTCGCCTTCTCGAAGATCTGCACCCACGTCGGCTGCCCGATCTCCCTGTACGAGCAGCAGACGCACCACGTGCTCTGCCCGTGCCACCAGTCCACCTTCGACCTGTCCGACGGCGCCCGAGTCATCTTCGGCCCGGCCGGTCACGCCCTCCCGCAGCTGCGGATCGGCGTGAACGACAAGGGCTTCCTCGAAGCGCACGGCGACTTCGACGAGCCCGTCGGTCCCGCATTCTGGGAGCGCGGATGAGCACTGTGACCAACACGCAGAAGAAGGCGCCCGCCGGTGAGCGGGTCGCCGACTGGGCCGACGGACGCCTGGGGATCTACACGCTGGCCAAGGCCAACATGCGGAAGATCTTCCCGGACCACTGGTCCTTCATGCTGGGCGAGATCTGCCTCTACAGCTTCCTCATCATCATCCTGACGGGCGTCTACCTGACGATGTTCTTCCACCCGTCGATGAACGAGGTGGAGTACGCCGGACCGTACGTCCCGCTCCAGGGACAGCTGATGTCCGAGGCGTTCAACTCGACCATGCACATCTCCTTCGAGGTGCGCGGTGGTCTGCTCATCCGGCAGATCCACCACTGGGCGGCGCTGATCTTCCTCGCCGGCATGTTCGTGCACATGATGCGCGTCTTCTTCACCGGCGCGTTCCGCAAGCCGCGTGAGATCAACTGGCTGTTCGGCTTCCTGCTGTTCTTCCTGGGCATGTTCACCGGCTTCACCGGTTACTCGCTCCCGGACGACCTGCTCTCCGGCACCGGTGTCCGCTTCATGCAGGGCGCGATCCTGTCGGTGCCGATCGTCGGCACCTACCTGTCGATGTTCCTCTTCGGCGGCGAGTTCCCCGGCGGCGACTTCGTCGCCCGGTTCTACTCGGCGCACGTGCTGCTGCTCCCCGGCATCATGCTGGGCCTGGTGGTCGCGCACCTCATCCTGGTGTTCGTCCACAAGCACACGCACTTCGCCGGCCCCGGCCGGACGAACGACAACGTCGTCGGCATGCCGCTGCTCCCGGTGTACATGGCGAAGGCCGGAGGCTTCTTCTTCCTGGTCTTCGGCGTGATCGCGGTCATCGCGGCCATCGCCTCGATCAACCCGATCTGGGCCATCGGCCCGTACCGCCCGGACCAGGTGTCCACCGGCGCCCAGCCCGACTGGTACATGGGCTTCGCCGAGGGTCTGATCCGTGTCATGCCGGGCTGGGAGATCAACCTGTGGGGCCACACGCTGGTCCTCGGCGTGATGATCCCGCTGGCGATCTTCCCGGCGGTCCTCGCGGTGATCGCGGTCTACCCGTTCATCGAGTCCTGGATCACCGGCGACAAGCGCGAGCACCACATCGCGCAGCGCCCGCGCAACGCTCCGACGCGCACCGCCTTCGGCGTCGCCTGGATCACCGCGTACATGGTCATGCTCGTCGGTGGTGGAAACGACCTCTGGGCCACCCACTTCCACCTGTCGATCAACTCGATCACCTGGTTCGTGCGGATCTTCTTCTTCGTCGGCCCGGTCATCGCGTTCATCGTCACCAAGCGGATCTGCCTCGGCCTCCAGCGCCGGGACAAGGACAAGGTGCTGCACGGCCGCGAGTCCGGCATCATCAAGCGCCTGCCGCACGGTGAGTTCGTCGAGGTCCACGAGCCGCTCAGCCAGGGCGAGCTGTACAAGCTCACCGCCCACGAGCAGTACGAGCCCGCGGCCCTGCCGCCGGCCGTCGACGAGAACGGCGTGGAGCGGAAGATCGGCGCGATGGAGAAGCTCCGGGTCAAGCTCAACAAGGGCTACTACGGCGACGACAACCAGGTCGCCAAGCCCACCCTCGAGGAGTACAAGGAGATCCAGAGCGGCCACGGCCACCACTGAGACCCTCCTGACCTCCTGAGGCAGGTCGCCACGGCGAGAGCCCCGTCCATTCGATGGACGGGGCTCTTTGCCGTACCCGGGGGTCGATAGGCTGGACCCCGCATCCGACGCACGACCATCAGGAGCTGCCATGAGCGCTGTGACCCCCGCTGGAGGACCTACCACGGCGGGCCGCTCCTGGCCCGTCCTCCTGAACGGCCTCCTGGAGGGGAACGACCTCTCCGCCGACGACACCGCCTGGGCGATGGACCTCATCATGAGCGGCGAGGCGACCGACGCGCAGATCGCCGGCTTCATGGTGGCGCTGCGCGCCAAGGGCGAGACCGTCGAGGAGATCAGCGGACTCGTCCGGACGATGTACGCGCACGCCCACAGGATCGAGGTGCCGGGACCGGCCGTCGACATCGTCGGCACCGGCGGCGACGGCGCCAAGACCGTCAACATCTCCACGATGGCCTCGATCGTCGTCGCCGGCACCGGCGCGAAGGTCGTCAAGCACGGCAACCGCGCCGCCTCCTCCGCCTCCGGCTCCTCCGACGTCCTGGAGAAGCTCGGCGTCAACCTCGGCCTCACCCCCGCCCGGGTGGCGGAGGTCGCCGAGGAGGCCGGCATCACCATCTGCTTCGCGGTGAGGTTCCACCCCTCGCTGCGGCACGTCGCCGCCGCCCGCGGCCAGCTCGGCATCCGCACCACCTTCAACGTCCTCGGCCCGCTCACCAACCCGGCCGGGGTGAAGGCCCAGGCGGTCGGCGTCGCCGACCCGCGGATGGCGCCGATCGTCGCCGGGGTGTTCGCCGAGCGCGGCAACTCGGCCCTGGTCTTCCGCGGCGACGACGGCCTGGACGAGCTGACCGTCACCGGCACCTCCCGGGTGTGGGTGGTCAGGGACGGCGCCGTCCGCGAGGAGGTCTTCGACCCGAGGGACGTCGGCCTGGCCCACGCGCCCCTGGAGGCGCTGCGCGGCGGCGACGCCTCGTACAACGCCGACGTCGCCCGCCGGCTCCTGGCCGGCGAGACCGGGCCGGTGCGGGACGCGGTGCTGCTCAACGCGGCGGCGGCGCTCACCGCCCTGGAGCCCGGCGAGGGCACCCTGGCGGAGCAGCTGAGGGCCGGCATGGCGAAGGCCGCCGCGTCGATCGACTCCGGGGGCGCCCGCGCCGCCCTGGACCGCTGGGTCGCCGCCAGCAACGCCTGAATCCCACCGCGCGGCCCGCGCGGCCTCGTCCCGGAATGCGGACGGGGTTGCGCGGACCGCGAGCGGTGGCATACGTTCGGCAACAGGTCATGAGTGACAGTCCTCAAGCCCCGGCTGACTGTCCGGCAACCCTCCGTCCGTGGCGGGGTGCCCCGGGTGAAGACCAGGCCGTGGACAGCAAGGTCCTCGGCAAGCGCGGACCCCTGCGCCATCCCTGGGGTCCTGGTCCTCGAGGGAGCGGTCTCGTGAGCAAGCGAATGCGATAGGGCCTCCGGCCCCTTTTTCCCCCTCCGTACGGCACCCTTCCCTTTCTTTCGCGCTGCCGTGCGTCGAGGTCGACACCCGTACGCGGTACGCCGTTCGGCGCCGCCCCGCGGGTCCTTCACGCCACTCGCCTGTCACGCCGGGAGATACCGCCATGTCCGCACGCCCGAACGCCGCCACCGAGACCGCCTCCGCCACCGAGACCGCCTCCGCCGCCGGGTCCGCCGACGCCTGCTGCACCGGGCCGCTGCCCGTCCTCGGCCGTGACGTCACCGTCCCGCTCGTCACCGGCGGCGAGGTCACCTACGCGGCCCTCGACTACGCGGCCAGCGCCCCCGCCCTCCAGCGCGTCTGGGACGACGTCGCCGCCTACGCCCCGTACTACGGCAGCGTGCACCGGGGCGCCGGCTACCTCTCCCAGCTCTCCACCGACCTCTTCGAGCAGAGCCGCGCCACCGTCGCCGGCTTCCTCGACTGCCGCGAGGACGACCAGGTCGTCTTCACCCGCTCCACCACCGACTCGCTCAACCTGCTCGCCCAGGTCGTCCCCGCCGGCTGCCAGGTCTTCGTCTTCGAGACCGAGCACCACGCCTCCCTGCTGCCGTGGCGCGACGCCCAGGTCACCTACCTCAACGCCCCCCGGACCCCGGCCCAGGCCGTCGAGACCCTGGAGCGCGCGCTCGCCGACCGCGACCCGTACGGCCCGGCGCTGGTCTGCGTCACCGGCGCCTCCAACGTGACCGGCGAACTGTGGCCGGTGCGCGAACTCGCCGCCGCCGCCCACGCGCACGGCGCCCGGATCGTCCTCGACGCCGCCCAGCTCGCCCCCCACCACCCGGTCTCCGTGAAGGACCTGGACGTCGACTGGGTCGCCTTCTCCGGGCACAAGCTGTACGCGCCCTTCGGCTCCGGCGTCCTCGCCGGCCGCGCCGACTGGCTCCGGGCCGCCGAGCCGTACCTCGCGGGCGGCGGCGCCTCCCGCACGGTGGCCCGCCGGGCCGACGGCGGCGTGGACGTCGAGTGGCACACCACCGCCGCCCGCCACGAGGCCGGCTCCCCGAACGTCATCGGCGTCTACTCCATCGCCTCCGCCTGCAAGGCGCTGACCGAGGCCGGCTTCGACACCCTCGTCGCCCGCGAGCGGCAGCTCATCGACACCGTCCGCGCCGGGCTCGCCGAGGTCCCCGAGGTCCGCGTCCTGTCGCTCTTCGGCGACGACGCCCCGCGGGTCGGCGTCATCTCCTTCGTCGTCGACGGCTGGAACAGCTCCCACTTCGCCGCGGCCCTCTCCGCCGAGTACGGCATCGGCGTCCGCGACGGCCTCTTCTGCGCCCACCCGCTGGTCCGCACCCTGCTCGGCTCCGACGCGCAGGACCCGGGCGAGTGCGGCGCCCCCGAGGCGGAGCCGGGGGAGCGCTCGCTCAACGCCATCCGGGTCAGCTTCGGCGCCGGCACGCCGGACGAGCACGTCGAGCGCTTCGTCGGCGCCGTGAAGGAACTGGTCCGCGACGGCGCCCAGTGGAAGTACCGCACGGAGGACGGCCGCTGCGTCCCCGACCGCGGCTGACACCGGCGGCCCGGGCCCCGGCCCGCTCCCTCACCCCTCGAAGGGAAGTGCGAGAGCGGTGCCGCGGACCCGGGCCGTCGTCGTGCGGGGCCGGTCTCAGGACTCCAGGCCGATGGCGAAGGCCGCCTCCAGGTCGTGCTGCGAGTACGTGCGGAAGGCGACGTGGGTGTCGGTGCCCTCGACGCCCGGGATCTTGCTGATCCGGCCGGGGATGACCTCGGCCAGGTCGTCGTGGCGGGGCACCCGGACCATCGCGATGAGGTCGTACGTACCGGTCACCGAGAAGACCTCGCTGACGTTGTCGAGCGCGGCGATCGACTCGGCGATCTCGGGGATGCGGTCCACGCTGGTCTTGATGAGGACGATCGCGGTGATCACGGCTGGCTGTCTCCCTCGGTCGCCGCTGCTGGGGTTTTCACTCTATCCCCACCCCGGAACCGGACCCAGGCGTAGAGGAAGCCGACGGAGAAGCCCACCACGTGGGCCAGGTAGGCGACGCCGGGGCCCTCGGTCGCGGCCCGGGCCGCCAGCCACTGGAGCGTGAACCAGAAGACGAGCACGATCCAGGCCGGGAAGCGCAGCGGCAGGAAGAAGAGGAAGGGGAAGAGGCTGGTCACCCGGGAGCGGGGGAAGAGGAAGAGGAACGCCCCGAGCACCGCGGAGATCGCCCCCGAGGCGCCCACCAGGGTCTGCTCCCCGTCCGCCTGGTCGGCGTGGACCACGGCGTAGCCCAGCAGGGCGACGTAGCCGGTGCCCAGGTAGAAGAGGGCGAACTCGACGTGCCCCATCCGCTCCTCGGCCATCGCGCCGAAGACCCAGAGGAAGAGCATGTTGCCGAGCAGGTGGAGCCACCCGCCGTGCACGAAGAGCGCGGTGAAGGGGGTGAGCAGGGCGCCGGAGCCGCCCCGCATCAGCTCCGCCGGCACCACCCCCCAGCGGTGGAAGTAGGCGCTCTGCGCCGCGAGCACCTCGTCCCCGGTCCCGTACGCCGGGTTGAGTCCGGAGACCGGGCTGACAATGAAGAGGAGACAGCAGGCGGCGATCAGTCCGTAGGTCACCGCGGGTCCGGTGCGGGTGCCCCGGAGGGCGCCCAGGGCCGTGCCTCGCCACTCGATCATGGACAGATCATGGCCCAACAGGGACGAAGTGGACAGAGTGCCTCGCCGGGCCGGGCCGCCTCCGGTGAGGCCGTAGGGTTACGGGATCGAGCACCGCAGTTCGACGGCGCACCGCGGCTCCCGTACCTGGTACCACCACCACAGGAAGAAGGACGGCAACCATGACGACGGTTCCCCTGCCGACCGCCGAGACCCGCTGGCGCTGCACCCTCTGCGGCAACCTCACCCGCTTCGACGTGACGCGCTCCTCCAAGGTCGTCGAGTACGTCCACCTGGACCTGTCCGGGGAGCCCAAGGTCGAGGAGCGCGAGGTGGTCAGTGAGACCATCGAGTCGGTCCGCTGCCGCTGGTGCAACGCGGTGGACCAGATCGAACTGGTGGACAAGCCGGGCGTCGAGTCCTGACGGACGGCGCCGACGACAGTAGGGGTGACGGATCGTGGAGCAGTCCGCGCACGGTGACGAACCGGCCGGCGCGGCGGCCGACGCTGCCGAGACGCTCGACCATCCCCTGCCGGAGGGGGTACGGCGGCGGGTGATCGCGCTGGTCGCCGACGCCTTCGGCGGCCTGACCGTCGCCGAGCTGCCCGCCCCCCTGCGGCAGTACGCCCGTTTCACCGCGAGCCGGCGCGCCAAGTTCGCCGGCAACGCGATGGCCGCCGCCCTGGAGGGCGACCCGCTCTTCCGGCAGCGGATCGGCGAGCGGTTCAAGCAGTCCCAGCCGGAGCTGGCCGAGGCCGTGGAGACCGGCACCCCGCCCGCCGCCGCCGACCCCGTCGACGTGGCCGCGGCGGCGTACGTGCTCCGCCCGCCGGGCTGGGGCAAGCTCGTGGCCGCCGCCGGCGAGGAGGTCCAGCGGGCCGACGCCGAGCGCGCCGACGAGGCGGGCCGGCGCGAGGTGGAGCGGCTCCGCGAGGAGCTGGCCGCCGCCCGCGAGCGCTCCCGGAGCGAGACCGAGCAGCTGCGGCACGACCTGGAGACCGCCCGCAAGGAAGCCGAATCGCTTCACCGCAAGCTGCGCAGCGCGCAGAGCGACGTGAAGCGCGGCGAGGCGGCGCTGCGGCGCGCCCAGGCCGAGATGGACGCCGCCCGCTCCGAGGCGGCCGCCCAGGTGTCCGCGGCCGAGAGCGAGTCGCGGCGGCTCAAGGCCCGGCTGGGCGAGGTCGAGGCGGCCCTGGAGGCGAGCCGCCGGGCGGCCCGCGAGGGGCGTTCGGTGGAGGACATGCGGCTGCGGCTGCTCCTCGACACCGTCCTGGACGCGGCCCAGGGGCTGCGGCGCGAACTGGCCCTGCCGCCGGTGTCGGTGCACCCGGCGGACACCGTGGACGCCGTGGAGCCGGGGCGGATGTCGCCGAAGGACATCGCGACCCGCGCCCTGTCGGAGACCGATCCGGCCCTGCTCGACCAGTTGTTGACGCTGCCGCAGACCCATCTCGTCGTGGACGGCTACAACGTCACCAAGACCGGCTATCCAACGATGCCGCTGGAGAAGCAGCGGTTGCGGCTGCTCGGCGGGCTCTCCGCGCTCGCGGCCCGCTCGGGCGCCGAGGTCACCTGCGTCTTCGACGGGGCCGAGCTGGCCGCTCCGGTGCTGCTCGCGCCGCCGCGCGGGGTGCGGGTGCTCTTCTCCAAGCCCGGTGTCACGGCGGACGAGTTGATCCGGCAGCTGGTCAGGGCGGAACCGCCGGGCCGGCCGGTCGTCGTGGTCTCCACCGACCGCGAGGTGGCCGACGGCGTCGCGAAGGCCGGTGCGCGGCCGGTGTCGTCCGCCCTGCTCCTGAAGCGGCTTTCACGCCTCTCGTAAAGACTCGCCCGGGTTGCAACTCTTGTGTTCTATGCCCGTTTTATGGACGGCGGACGGTCAAGTACCCGTCACGGGCGGTGTGATGCATGTAAATAAAGTGGTGCGTGAGCGAGTTTTTTGCCGTCGGGATTTGAACTGATCACAAGTTGGTCACTAGGGTCGGGCCTCGAACCTTCGCGCGGTTGATCACCCATCAGGGCGGTCCGTGGAGGAACCGCCTGCCCCTGACCGGCCGGGCGGCTCGAGGAAGAAGGAGCTCGCCTTCGTGGCGTCCCACCGTCGACCCAAGCAGCCGAGCCGCACCCGTGTGACCGTGCTCACCGCGACCGCGGCCGCCGCCGTCGCGTTCTCCGCCCAGACCGGAGCCCAGGCGGCCCCCAAGCCGAAGATCGACGAGGTCAAGTCCAAGGTCGACGACCTCTACCACGAGGCCGAAGAGGCCACCGAGCAGCACAGCCAGGCCGAGGAGCGCCGCAGCAAGCTGCAGAAGGAGGTCAGCCAGATCCAGGACCGGGTGGCACGTGGTCAGCAGGAGCTGAACACCCTCCGGGACCAGATCGGTTCGGTCGCCAGCGCCCAGTACCGCTCCGGCGGCATCGACCCCGCGCTCCAGCTCTTCCTCTCCTCCGACCCGGACGACTACCTGGACAAGGCGTCCGCCATCGGCCGGGTGACGGACCAGCAGGCCGACGTCCTCGCCTCCATCCAGGACAAGCAGCGCGCCCTCGCCCAGGAGCGCGCCGAGGCCACGGCGAAGCTCGCCGACCTGGAGGACGTCCGCAAGACCCTCGGCGAGAAGAAGAAGAAGATCCAGGGCAAGCTCTCCGAGGCCCGCAAGCTCCTCAACACCCTCACCGCCGAGGAGCGCGCCCGCATCCAGCAGGAGGAGCAGGAGCGCGCCGCGAAGGCCGAGCGCGCCTCCCGCGCCTCCGCCCCCCGCGTCGACCTCGGCAACGAGGCCCCGGCCAGCGGCCTGGGCGCCGCCGCCCTCGCCGCCGCCGCCACCCAGCTCGGCAAGCCGTACCAGTCCGGCGAAGAGGGCCCGTACGCCTACGACTGCTCCGGTCTGACGCAGTGGGCCTACCGCCAGGCGGGCGCCCGCCTCTCCCGGGTCACCTACACCCAGCAGAACGACGGCACCAAGATCGGCCGCAGCCAGCTCAAGCCCGGCGACCTGGTCTTCTTCAACAGCCTGTCGCACGTGGGCCTGTACGCGGGCAACAACACGATCCTGCACGCCCCCAAGCCGGGCGCCGTGGTCCGCTACGAGTCCATGGACTACATGGGCACCTTCCAGTTCGGCGTCCGCATCGGCGGCTGACCCGCCCGGCCTGCCGCCCGAACGGGTGGTTCGGCGCACGCCCCGCTGACCTGACGCCCCGCCGGTGACCTCGCGGTCTCCGGCGGGGCGTCCTTTTGTGTGCCCGGCGCCTTCGTTGGACGGGGGACGGCGAGCGGCTACTGTCTGCCGCGCCAGTCGTCCGCACGAGCCGAACGGAGCACGCACCGTGGCCGCCCACCGCCGACCCGCCCGGGTCACCGTCCTGACCGCAGCCGCCGCGGCCACCGCGGCGGCCTCCCTCGGCGCCGTCCCCGCCGTCGCCGACCCGGGCGCCGGCACCGAGGCCACCCGCGCCAGGGTCGACCGGCTCTACGAGGAGGCCGAGCGCGCCGCCGAGGGCTACAACCGGGCGGACGAGAAGGCGGACGCGCTGCGGCGCAAGGTCCGCCAGGCACAGGACAGCCTGGCCCGCGGCCAGGAGCGCATGAACCGGATGCGCGGCGCGCTCGGCGCGCTCGCCGGCGCCCAGTACCGCTCCGGCGGCCTCGACCCCGCCCTCGTCCTGCTGCTCTCCTCCGACCCGGACAGCTACCTGGACCGGGCCACCGCCCTCGACCGGGCGACCGCACGGCAGAGCGCCGCCCTCACCGAGCTCCGGCGCGAGCGCCACCGCCTCGACCAGGAGCGCGCCGAGGCCCGCACCGCCCTCACCGAGCTGGAGCGCAGCCGCGCCGAGGTGGCCCGCCACAAGCGGTCGGTGGAGCGCAAGCTCGCCGAGGCCCGCCGGGTCCTGGCCTCCCTCACCGCCGCCGAGCGCGCCGACTACGAGCGGGCCTCCCGCTCCGGCGGCCGTGCCGGGGACGGCCCCGGCGCCCCCGGCACGGAACTCCCGCCGGCCCCGGCCGACGCCGGGTCCGGCGACGCCCGGGGGAGCGCCGCGGTGATGGCCGCCCGCAGCGCCGTCGGCAAGCCGTACGTCTGGGGCGCGACCGGCCCCTCCGGCTTCGACTGCTCGGGCCTGATGGTCTGGTCGTACCGGCAGGCCGGGATCAGCCTGCCGCGCACCTCGGCCGCCCAGCGGTACGCGGGACGGCAGGTGCCGCTCTCCCAGGCGCGGCCCGGCGACCTCGTCACCTACCGCGGCGACGCCAGCCACGTCGCCATCTACGCCGGGAACGGGCAGGTCATCCACGCCCCCTACCCCGGCGCCCGGGTCCGCTACGACCCGGTGAACATGATGTCCCACGTGACGGTGACCCGGCTCTGACGTTCCCGGCTCCGACGCCTTCCACCCCCGCTTTGAGGCATCCCCCCGCTCCGACGCCTCCCCCCGCTCCGACGGTCCCGTCCCCGGGCCGGGAGGCGGGATTCCGTCACCCGACCGTACGATCTGAGGCGTGGCGGACCAGGGGCGCGGAGCGGGGCGGACGGGCGGAGTGCTGCTCGCCCTCCTCCTCGCCCTCGCCGCGCTCGTCGGCTGCGGCACCGCCGCCCGGCCCGCCGACCCGGCCCTGCGCGAGGTGCAGTCCCTCCTCGACCGGCACGCCCGGGCCCTCCTCGACCGCGACGAGGCCGCCTGGCTCGCCGCCGCCGACCCCTCCTACGCGGCGGCCGCCCGCACCGAGTTCCGCCGGCTCGCCGACGTGCCGCTGGCCGGCTGGAGCTACCGCGTCACCGGCGTCGAACGGACCGGCGGGGACCGGCTCACCGCCCGCGTCGAGCGCGGCCACCGCATCGCCGGCCACGACCGGGGCGCCCTCGGCGCGGGCCGGGTCGTGGACCTCGTGGAACGAGGCGGCCGCTGGTACGTGACCGGCGAGCGGCCCGCCGAGGGCGCCCCGGTCCGGCTCTGGGAGCAGGGCACGGTCACCGCCGTGCACGGCGCCCGCTCGCTGGTCCTCGGGGTCGGCCAGGATCGTGCCCGGCTGGCCGAGATCGCGCGCCTCGCCGACCGGGCGGTGCCCGCCGTCGACGCCGTCTGGAGCCCCGCCTGGGCCCGCCGGGTGCTGGTCCTCGTCCCCGCCTCCCTCGACGACATGGGCGGCCTGCTCGCGGTGGACGGCTCGCAGTACCGGGGGATCGCCGCCGTCACCACCGGCGAGACCGACCACCGCGCCGACGCCCCCGCGGACCGGGTGATCGTCAACCCCGAGGCGTACGACGTGCTCGGCGACTTCGGCCGGCAGCTGATCCTCACCCACGAGACCGTCCACGTCGCCACCCGCGCCCACACCTCCCCGGCCACCCCGGTCTGGCTCTCCGAGGGCTTCGCCGACTGGGTCGCCTACCAGGACACCGGCCGCACCCCCGCCGAGGCCGCCCCCGAGCTCCGCCGGGCGGTCCGGGCCGGGAACGTGCCCGCCGCCCTCCCCGAGGACGCCGACTTCGGCTTCGGCGGCGACGCGGAGGCACTGGCCCGCGCCTACGAGACCGGCTGGCTGGCCTGCGCGATGATCGCCGACCGCCGGGGCGAGGAGCGGCTGACCGCCTTCTACCGGGAGACGGGCGCCCACCCCGGCCGGGACGGCGCCGTGGAGAGCGCCCTGCGCGAGGTCCTGGACACCACCCCGGAGGAGTTCACGGCCGACTGGCGGGCGTACCTGCGCCAGGAGCTGGGGTAGCTCAGACCGAGCCGGTCAGCACCTTCTCGCGCTCCGGGCGGTCCGCCGGGACCGGGATCGTCACCCCGGCCTCCGTGACCGTGTGCTTCCACAGGATCCGGCAGGCCGTCAGGGTCGCCGCGATCAGCAGGCCGTTGCGCAGGAACAGCACGCCGACGCCCAGCCAGTCGCTCTGCGTCACGTGCGAGAACCAGACCGGGAACTCGAACTGCGTCACCGCCGTCGCCCACAGGATCAGGTACGCGGGCGTCCGCATCCGGCTGGAGCGGTACACCAGGCAGACGGCCGCCAGGCCGACCAGCCAGATCATGTACTGGGGGGAGATCACCCGGCTCGTCGCGGTGAAGAGCAGCACCGCCACGAAGGCCGCGTCCGCCACCGTCGAGGTGGTGAAGCGGCGCGCCTTGAAGCGCCACAGCAGCAGCCAGCCGAAGGCGGCCACGGTCAGCGCCATCGCGCCCTTCGACACCCAGGACACGTAGGGGCCGAGGAACTCGATCGAGCCGTAGTTCATCCGCGCCTCGCCGTCCCAGCCGAAGTGCCGGGCCACGTGGAAGACCATCGCGCCCAGCGACTCGACCTCCGTGCCCCGCTCGCTCTGGAAGGAGAGGAAGGCGAGCCCGCCCGGCATCCAGAGCATGCACAGCCCGAGCACGCCCGCCGCCGCCCCGGCAGCCACCGGCCAGGACCGCCAGGTCGCCCGGCCCTTCGGGGTGCCCGCGAGGATCAGCGCCGGCCACACCTTGAGGACCGCGCCGAAACCGGCCAGCGCGCCGAGCACCCGCGGGCTGCGGATCGCGGCGAGCAGCCCCGCCACCGCCACGGCGGTGACCATGATGTCGTAGCGGGCGTACGCGGTCGGGCCCATCAGCGGCACCGCCGCCAGCCAGAGCCACGCGCCGCGCATCGACCGGCCCGGCCGGCCCCCGGTGTGCACGAGCAGCCCGAAGACGGCGGCGTCGCACAGGAGCGCCAGCACGAAGAAGGCGGCCGAGTAGTTCAGGAACGGCAGCAGGGCGGGGGAGAGGATCGCGAGGGCGGCGGCCGGCGGGTACTGCCAGGTGACGTCGTCCTGCGGGTACGTGCCGGTCTTCAGGACCTCGTACCAGCTCTGGTAGATCTGCTCGACGTCACTGGTGACGTCGGGGCCCGGCACGACCACGATCTTGAACACGCACAGCAGGAGGATGATCCTGGTCAGGGCCCACAACCCCAGCGGCAGGCGCAATTCCCGCAGCCGCCCGGTCGTGCGCGAGCCGATCTCCACTGCGCCCGTCATACCTGTCCTGTTCCTGTCCTGTCGGTCCGCTCGCGCGGAGAGGGGTGGTGCCGGGCGTGGGGTGCGGCCGCGTGCCATCACGTACTGTCTGTCACGATGCACAAGACCCTGATCGTAACGAACGACTTCCCGCCGCGTCCCGGCGGAATCCAGGCGTTCCTGCACAACATGGCGTTGCGACTGGACCCCGACCGGCTCGTGGTCTACGCCTCCACGTGGAAGCGAGGCCGCGAGGGGGCGGAGGCCACCGCTCTGTTCGACGCGGAACAGCCTTTCACGGTTGTCCGGGACCGCACCACCATGCTGTTGCCCACACCACGCGTGACCGCCCGGGCCACCGCGCTGCTGCGCGAGCACGGCTGTGAGTCGGTCTGGTTCGGCGCCGCGGCGCCCCTCGGGCTGATGGCCCCCGCGCTGCGCAGGGCCGGGGCGAAGCGGCTGGTCGCGACCACCCACGGCCACGAGGCGGGCTGGGCGCAGCTCCCGGCCGCCCGGCAGCTGCTGCGGCGGATCGGCGAGGGCACGGACACCCTCACGTACCTGGGCGAGTACACCCGCTCCCGGATCGCGTCGGCCCTCACCCCGGCCGCCGCGGGCCGCATGGTGCAGCTGCCGCCCGGCGTCGACGAGAAGACCTTCCACCCGGGCTCCGGCGGCGACGAGGTCCGGGCCCGCCTCGGCCTCACCGACCGGCCCGTCGTGGTGTGCGTCTCCCGGCTGGTCCCGCGCAAGGGCCAGGACACCCTGATCCGCGCCCTGCCCCGGATCCTGGCGCGGGTGCCGGACGCGGTCCTGCTGATCGTCGGCGGCGGCCCGTACGAGAAGGACCTGCGCGGGCTCGCCGCCGAGACCGGCGTCGCCGCCTCCGTCCGCTTCACCGGCGCCGTCCCCTGGGCGGAGCTCCCGGCCCACTACGGCGCCGGCGACGTCTTCGCCATGCCCTGCCGCACCCGCCGCGGCGGCCTCGACGTCGAGGGCCTCGGCATCGTCTACCTGGAGGCGTCCGCGACCGGCCTCCCGGTCGTCGCGGGGGACTCCGGCGGCGCCCCCGACGCCGTCCTCGACGGCGAGACCGGCTGGGTCGTCCGCGGCGAGTCCGCCGAGGACACCGCCGACCGCGTCACCACCCTCCTGCTCGACCCGGAGCTCCGCGCCCGCATGGGCGGCCGGGGCCGGGCCTGGGTGGAGGAGAAGTGGCGCTGGGACCTCCTGGCGGAACGGCTCAGGGAACTGCTCTAGGAACTCGGGGAACCGCTCCGGGACACGGGAAGGGGCCCGGCGCACCGAGCGCCGGGCCCCTTCCGCCGTGCCCGCTACTTGGCGTAGATCGCCTCGATCTCGTCCGCGAAGTCCTTCGCCACCACGTTCCGCTTCAGCTTCAGCGAGGGGGTGATGTGGCCCGCCTCCTCGGTGAACTGGGAGGCCAGGACGCGGAACTTGCGGACCGACTCCGCCTTGGAGACCGCGGCGTTGCCGTCGTCGACCGCCCGCTGCACCTCGGCCAGCAGCTCCGGGTCCTCGCGGAGCGCGGCGGCGGTGGTGCCGGCCGGCTTGCCGTGCTCGGACGCCCAGCGGCCCAGGAACTCCTCGTCGAGGGTGACGAGCGCGCCCACGAAGGGACGCCCGTCGCCGACCACCATGCACTCCGCCACCAGGGCGTGGGCGCGGATCCGGTCCTCGATGACCGCCGGGGCGACGTTCTTGCCGCCCGCCGTCACCAGGATCTCCTTCTTCCGGCCGGTGATCGCGAGGTAGCCGTCCTCGTCGAGGGTGCCGATGTCACCGGTGTGGAACCAGCCGTCGGCCAGCGCCTCGGCCGTCGCCGACTCGTTGTTCCAGTACCCCGTGAAGACGTGCTCGCCGTGCAGCAGCACCTCGCCGTCGTCCGCGATCCGCACCACCGAGCCCGGCAGCGGCTGGCCCACCGTGCCGATCTTCGGGCGGTCCCACGGGTTGAAGGCGGTCGCCGCGCAGGACTCCGTCAGGCCGTAGCCCTCCAGGACGGTGAAGCCGATGCCGCGGAAGAAGTGGCCGAGCCGCTCGCCCAGCGGCGCGCCGCCGGAGATCGCGTACTCGCCCCGGCCGCCGAGGACCGCCCGCAGCTTCGAGAAGACCAGCTTGTCGAAGATCCTGTGCTTGAGCTTGAGGCCCAGCGACGGGCCCTGCGGGGTGGCGAGCGCCCGGCTGTAGGCGATGGCCGTGTGCGCGGCCTTGTCGAAGATCTTGCCCTTGCCGTCGGCCTGCGCCTTGGCCCGCGCCGAGTTGTAGACCTTCTCGAAGACCCGCGGCACGCCGAGGATCAGCGTCGGCCGGAAGGAGGCCAGCTCGTCCGTGAGGGTCTTGATGTCCGGGAGGCAGCCCAGGCGGATCGGGGCCATCACCGAGGCCACCTCGATCAGCCGGCCGAAGACGTGCGCCGCCGGCAGGAAGAGCAGGACGGAGGACTCGCCCGTGCGGAAGAGGGGCTTCAGCCGCTCCACCACGTTGCCGCACTCGGCGAAGAACGCCCGGTGGGTCAGCACGCAGCCCTTGGGGCGGCCGGTCGTGCCCGAGGTGTAGACGATGGTCGCCGGGTCGTCCGCGGTCGCCGCCGACATCCGGGCGTCCAGCGTCTCGTCCGTGACCTCCGCGCCGGAGGCCGTCAGGGCGGCGATCGCGTCGTCCTCGATCTGCCACAGGCCCTTCAGCTCCGGCAGCCCGTCCCGCACGGACTCCACCGACGCCCGGTGCGCGGCGGACTCCACGACCGCCAGCGAGGCGCCCGAGTCGCCGAGGATCCACCGGATCTGCTCGGGCGAGCTGGTCTCGTACACCGGCACGGTCACCGCGCCCGCGCTCCAGATGGCGAAGTCGAGCAGCACCCACTCGTAGCGGGTGCGGGAGAGCAGCGCGACGCGGTCGCCGACGCCGACGCCGGCCGCGATCAGGCCCTTGGCGACGCCGCGGACCTCGGCGAGGAACTCCTTGGCGGTGACGTCGGTCCACACGCCGTCGGCCTTGCGGCCCATCACGGCGACGTCTGGGTGCTGGGAGGCGTTGCGGCGGATGAGATCCGTCAGGTTGCCGTCCGAAGGGACCTCGTACAGGGCCGGAAGGCTGAACTCGCGCAAGACTGCTGCTCCTCATCGGGCTCCGGTGCCACGGCTCTGTGGGTGCACCGGTGCGGTCCATGATCGGGCAGGTGCTCGGTGGGGGCGAGCACGACTGTGGACTGCCCGGACGTTACCCACCAGTACGCGGTTCCCGATAGGGGGTCCCGGCCAGATGTTCTCTGCGTCACATCGTCGTGACGACCCTCTCCGCACAGTAATCCACAGCTTTCCCGACTCCCAAGTAACCGCAGGTCCGACGCCCTAGGGTGGGCGCATGCGAGTCCACGTGGTCAGCGATGTGCACGGCAACACCGACGCCCTCGCGCGGGCGGGCGACGGCGCCGACGCCCTCATATGCCTGGGCGACCTGGTCCTCTTCCTCGACTACGCCGACCACAGCCGGGGCATCTTCCCCGAGCTCTTCGGCACGGCCAACGCCGACCGCCTCGTCGAGCTGCGCACCGCCCGCCGCTTCGACGAGGCCCGCGACCTGGGCCGCAGCCTCTGGGCCGGACTCGACGTCGACCGCGACACCGCCATCGAGGCCGCCGTCCGCCGCCAGTACGCCGAGATGTTCGCCGCCCTCCCCACCCCCACCTACGCCACCTACGGCAACGTCGACATCCCCGCCCTCTGGTCCGAGTACGCCGCCCCCGGCACCACCGTCCTCGACGGCGCCCGGATCGAGCTCGGCGGCCTGACCTTCGGCTTCGTCGGCGGCGGCCTGCGCACCCCCATGCGCACCCCGTACGAGATCTCGGACGAGGAGTACGCCGCCAAGGTCGAGGCCCTCGGCGAGGTCGACGTCCTCTGCTCCCACATCCCGCCCGACGTCGCCGACCTGACCTACGACACCGTCGCCCGCCGCTTCGAGCGCGGCAGCCGCGCCCTCCTCGACGCCATCCGCCGCACCCGCCCCCGGTACTCCCTCTTCGGCCACGTCCACCAGCCGCTGGTCCGCCGGATGCGGATCGGTTCCACCGAGTGCGTGAACGTCGGACACTTCGCGGCCACCGGGCGCCCCTTCGCCCTGGAGTGGTGACGGGGGCGACACGGGGGCGCGATAGCCTTCCACCGGCACGTGTGTGCCCTGACGTACGTCCGCCGGACCGCACAGTGGAGGAGCCACCGCGATGGCCGAACACACCAGCTCGAGCATCACCATCGAGGCGGCGCCGGCCGACGTCATGGGTGTGATCGCCGACTTCGCCCGCTACCCCGACTGGACCGGCGAGGTCACCCGGGCCGAGGTCCTGACGACCGACGACGCCGGCCGCGCCGAGAAGGTCCGGCTGGTCCTCGACGCCGGCGCCATCAAGGACGACCACACCCTCGCCTACACCTGGACCGGGGCGAACGAGGTCAGCTGGACCCTGGTGAAGTCCCAGATGCTGCGCTCCCTCGACGGCTCCTACCGGCTCGCCCCGCTCGCCGGCGACCGCACCGAGGTCACCTACCAGCTCACCGTCGACGTCAAGATCCCCATGCTCGGCATGATCAAGCGCAAGGCAGAGAAGGTCATCATCGACCGCGCGCTCGCGGGCCTGAAGAAGCGCGTGGAGTCCCGGGTCTGAGCCCCCGCGGGGCCGCGATAGCGTCACCCGCATGCGGATCATCCTTGTCACCGGAGCCGGCGGCGCCGGGCGCACCACCGTCGCCGCCGCGACCGCCCTCGCCGAGGCCCGCGCGGGCCGCCGCGTCCTGCTCGTCTCACCGGACGGGGACCCGACCGGGGAGGCGTACGGGGAGCCGGACGGGGACGCGTACGGGACCACGGGCGCGGCCACGGGCGGTGCGGGGGGCGCGGGGGAGACCGCCGGGCGCCTCACCGTGCTGCGGCCCGACCCCGCCGGGGACTTCCGGCGGGAGTTCCTCGCCCTCCAGGCCCGCTCCGGCACCGTTCTCGACCTGCTCGGCGCCGCCCCCTTCGAGGACGCCGAACTCACCGAACTGCCCGGCAGCCGCCAGTTCGCCCTGCTGCGGGCCCTGCGGACGGCCGCCGCGGGCGACCACGACCTCGCCGTCGTCGACCTGCCGCCGCTCCACGAGGCCCTGACCGTCCTCGCCCTGCCCGAGCAGCTCCGCCGCTACCTGCGCCGGCTGCTGCCGCCCGAACGGCAGGCCGCCCGCGCCCTGCGCCCGATGCTCGCCCAGCTCGCCGGCGTCCCCATGCCGGCCCAGTGGCTGTACGAGACCACCTCCCGCTGGGAGACCGAGCTCGCCGCCGTCCAGGCCGTCGTCGAAGCCCCCGGCACCACCGTCCGGCTCGTCCTCGAACCCGGCCCGGCCGCCGCCGGCACCCTCCGCGAGGCCCGCCTCGGCCTCGCCCTCCAGGGCCTCGCCCTCGACGCCGTGATCGCCAACCGGCTGCTGCCCGCCGCCTCCGACGACCCCTGGCTCACCGCCCTCACCGCCCAGCAGCACCGGCACCTGGAAGCCCTCCGCGGCGGCGCCGGGGACCTCCTGCACGAGCTGCCGCACCTCGGCCGAGACCCGCGCGGCCCCCAGGACCTCGCCCTCCTCGCCGCCGTGCGCCCCGGACTCCCGCCCGTCCCCGCGCCCGCACCGGCCGTCGAGGACCGGCGCGCCCAGGACGGCGTCCTCGTCTGGCACCTGCCGCTGCCCGGCGCCGCCAAGAGCGAGCTCTCCCTCGTCCGCCGGGGCGACGAACTGCTCCTCGGCGCCGGACCCTTCCGCCGCACCCTGCCCCTGCCCGCCGCCCTGCGCCGCTGCACCGTCACCGGCGCCGGCCTCGTCGACGGCGACCTCGGCATCCGCTTCGCCCCCGACCCCGGGCTGTGGCCCACGCCCTCCTGACGGCCCCCTCCGGCGTGTACCGTCGAAGGGAGGAGTCGAGGAGAGCCCGACGGAGGAGTACGCCATGAGCAGCGATCCGGACGCCTGGGCCGCGGCCTGCGCCGAGGACCTGGAGGCGGAGAAGACCCGCCGCCGCGCCGAGCACGGACAGGAACCCGGCACGCCCGCCGAGGAGTTCCGCAAGCTCTTCGAGGCCGTCGCCGAGAAGCTCTCCGGCGGACTCGGCGCCGCCGCCCCGCTCCTCGGCGACCGGCTCTTCGGAGGCCAGGGCGCCGCCGAGGCCGCCGACCGGGCCGCCGAGACCGTCAGGGGACTCGTCCACCAGGCGAAGGCCGCCGTCGAACCGGTCATCGAGCGCAACCCGCAGGTCTTCGACCACCTCGCCGCGGCCGGCGGCGAACTCCTCGCCGCCTACCGCTCGGCCGTCGAGGGCCACGAGACCCGCTGGACCCGCGGCCCCGCCGCCGGGGACGGCCCCCGGACCTCCGCCGACACCCCCCGCGAGCCCGGCTCCGAGACCGGCCGGGGCGGCGACGAGGGTCCCGCCACCGGCCGTCCCATCGACCTCGACTGACCGGCGGGCCGCCTCCCCTCGGGTACGGTGGGCCCTAGCGGGGCTCGACCGAAAACTGAGGGACACATGGGACTCACCATCGGCGTCGACATCGGCGGCACGAAGATCGCGGCCGGCGTGGTCGACGAGGAGGGCACGATCCTCGACACCCACACGGTGCCCACCCCGCCGACCCCCGAAGGCATCGTCGACGCCATCTGCGCCGCCGTCTCCGAGGCGGGCAAGGGGCAGCAGATCGAGGCCGTCGGCATCGGAGCCGCCGGATACGTCGACGACAAGCGCGCCACCGTCCTCTTCGCGCCGAACATCGACTGGCGGCACGAGCCGCTGAAGGACAAGGTCGAGCAGCGCGTCGGCCTGCCCGTCGTCGTCGAGAACGACGCCAACGCGGCCGCCTGGGGCGAGTACCGCTTCGGCGCGGGCCAGGGCCACGAGGACGTCATCTGCATCACCCTCGGCACCGGCCTCGGCGGCGGCATCATCATCGGCAACAAGCTGCGCCGCGGACGCTTCGGCGTGGCCGCCGAGTTCGGCCACATCCGGGTCGTCCCGGACGGCCTGCTCTGCGGCTGCGGCAGCCAGGGCTGCTGGGAGCAGTACGCCTCCGGCCGCGCCCTCGTCCGCTACGCCCGGCAGCGCGCCAACGCCACCCCCGAGCGGGCGGAGGTCCTGCTCGGCCTCGGCGACGGCACCCCCGAGGGCATCCAGGGCAAGCACGTCAGCGAGGCCGCCCGCGCGGGCGACCCCGTGGCCGTCGACTCCTTCCGCGAGCTGGCCCGCTGGGCCGGCGCCGGTCTCGCCGACCTGGCGTCGCTCTTCGACCCCTCCGCGTTCATCGTCGGCGGCGGCGTCTCGGACGAGGGCGACCTCGTCCTCGACCCGATCCGGAAGTCCTTCCGGCGCTGGCTGATCGGCGGCCAGTGGCGTCCGCACGCCCAGGTGCTCGCCGCCCAGCTCGGCAACAAGGCCGGCCTCGTCGGCGCCGCGGACCTGGCCCGCCAGGGCTGATCCCGCCGCCGTTCCGGGTCGATGCCCGCCGCGCCCCCTCGGGCGGGGCGGGCATCCGTCCTATGGTGGGCCCATGGCACCCGACGCGACCGGCGCGCTGCCCGCCTCCCGTACCGAGCCCGACGGCACCGCCGTGGTCCGCATCCTCAGCTACAACATCCGCTCGATGCGCGACGACGAGGACGCCCTCGCCCGGGTGATCCGGGCCTGTGCCCCCGACGTCGTCCTCGTCCAGGAGGCCCCGCGCTTCTTCCGCTGGCGCAAGCACGCGGCCCGGCTGGCCGCCAAGAGCGAGCTGGTCGTGCTCTCCGGCGGCGCCACCGCCGCCGGACCGCTGCTGCTCTGCTCGCTGCGCGCCACCGTCGAGCGGACCGAGGACGTGCTCCTCCCGCTCACCCCGGGCCTGCACCGGCGGGGCCTCGCCACCGCCGTCGTCCGCTTCGGAGCCGCCCGGCTGGGCCTGATCAGCTGCCACCTGAGCCTGCGCGAGGACGAGCGGTACGCCCAGGCCGGCCAGGTCCTCGACCGGGTCGCCGCGCTGGACGCCCCGTACGCGATCGTCGCCGGGGACCTCAACGAACGCCCCGGCGGCCCCGCCTTCACCCGGCTCACCGCCACCCTCCGCGACGGCTGGGAGGCCCGCCCCCTGGGCACCGGCCCCACCTTCCCGGCCGCCGCCCCGCGCAGCCGCGTCGACGCCGTCCTGGCGACGGACGGCGTCGAGTTCCTGGGCTGCGGCGTCCCCGCCGCCCCGGCCCCCGCCGACCTGACCGCCGCCACCGACCACCTGCCGGTACTGGCGGCGGTCAGACTCCGGGCGCCGGCCTGACGACCGGCCCGGCGGCCGGGGGCGGAGTCCGCCGCGGCCGGCCGAGGCCCGGGAGGCGCACCGGCGCCGAGTGGTGCGAGAGCGGCGTCGGGAGGCACGGCCCACCTGCCGGTGCCGGCGGCGGTCGGACTCCGGGCGCCGGTCTGACGACCGGCCCCGCCGCCGCGCCGGTGCCGACCGGGCGGCGGGTGACCGCCTGCCGGCGGGGCCTCACACCACCGCGCCGCGGCCCGGGTCGTCGTAGCCGTCGTCGTCCTCGTCGTCGCCCTTCATCCGGGCCACCAGCGTCGCGAAACCGCCCAGGAAGCCGCCCACGCACAGGGTGGTCAGCCACCAGGTCATGTCCCACCGCAGGAGCACCGCGAGCAGCATCAGGACCGGACCGCCGACCACGGCCAGCCAGGCGAACTTCGTCGTGGTGTCCGCCTCCGGCAGCGGCGGCGGCTCCGGCGGCACGAAGTGCCCCTCGTCCGTCCCGCCGCCCGCGGCCTCCGGCTCGGCCAGGCTGTAGTCGCGCGGGCCGCCGCTCGGCCGCACCCCGGGCGCGAAGACGACGGAGCTGCCGAGGGCCGGCCGTTCGTCCCTCTCGTCCCCCTCGTCGCCCGAGTCGGGACCCGGCTCCGGCTCCGGCGCGAGCGGCGACGGCGGCTCCCGCCGCACCGCGTCCGGCTTCGGCTTGTCCGGCTTCGGCACGTCACCGCCCGAGGCGGCCCGCGCCTCCCGGGCCTCCCTGGCCTCCAGCTCCTCCGGGTCCGGCAGCCTCAGGTTCTCGATCGGCCGGAAGGGCCGGGTGCCCGGGGGATCCGCGGGCTCCTCGCCGTACCCCGCGACGATCGCGGCCCACGCCGCCTCCTCGTCGATGGGCTGCGGCTCCCGCTCGCCGCCGTCCTGCTGGTCAGCCACCGCTCCTGCTCCCCTTCCCGCCCACGAGCCCCGGGGCGAGACGCTCGACGAACGCCAGACTCTCCGCGAAGATCCTCTCCGCGTCATGGTCCAACGTCGCGACGTGATAGCTCTGTTCCAGCAGGACCTCCCGCACGTCGGTGGAGGAGACCCGTCCGAGGATCCGCGCCGAGTCGGCCGGCGGCACCACGTGGTCCTGCGGGCTGTGCAGCAGCAGGAGGGGCTGGGTGACCTGCGGCAGCTCGCCGTCCACCAGCCGGAAGAACTGCCGCAGGGAGTGCGCCGCGTGCAGCGGCACCCGGGTGTAGCCGACCTCGGTCGCCCCCTCCTTCGCGATGTCGTCGGCGACGCCCTTCGTCGTCGGGACGAGGTGCCGCACCACCGGCAGGGCGTGCGCGGCGAGGCCGTGCACCTTGTTCCCCGGGTTGACGAGCACGATGCCCCGGACCGCGTCGCCGTGCTTCGCGGCGAGCCGCAGGGTCAGCGCCCCGCCCATGGAGAGACCGAAGACGAAGACGGTCGTGCAGCGGGCGGTGAGCTCGCGCAGCGCCCGCTCCACCTCCGCGTACCAGTCGCGCCAGGTGGTGAGCTGCATGTCCTGCCAGCGGGTGCCGTGCCCGGGCAGCAGCGGCACCGACACCGTCAGGTCGCGCTCCGCGAGGTACTCGGCCCACGGGCGCATCGACTGCGGGGAACCGGTGAATCCGTGACAGAGGAGGACGCCGACCTCTCCGCCCTCATGGCGGAACGGCTCGGCTCCGGGAAGGACCGGCACCAGAGTCTCCTGTTCGGTCGCGGCTCCGGGGCTTCGGGGGCGCCGGAGCCGTACGGCGACGGGGGGAAGGACCTTCACGGTACGCGACCGGACCGACACCGACCAGGGCCGCAGCGGGGGCGGCACGCCGCCACGGGATAAAGTCGTGACGACGGCACACGGAAGGCATGGCGAGTTGATCTACGGCGCAATGAAGTTCTCCCTCGGAGGGTCCCTCAAGATCGCCTTCCGGCCCTGGGTGGAGGGCTTGGAGAACGTGCCCGCCGAGGGTCCCGCGATCCTGGCCAGCAACCACCTGTCCTTCTCGGACTCCTTCTTCCTGCCCGCCGTCCTCGACCGCAAGGTCACCTTCATCGCCAAGGCGGAGTACTTCACCACGCCCGGCGTGAAGGGCCGTCTCACCGCCGCCTTCTTCAAGGGCGTCGGCCAGCTCCCGGTGGACCGCTCGGGCGCCCGCGGCGCCGGCGAGGCCGCCATCAAGGCCGGCATCGAGGTCATCGAGGGCGGCGGCCTCTTCGGCATCTACCCCGAGGGCACCCGCTCGCCCGACGGCCGGCTCTACCGCGGCAAGCCCGGCGGCCTGGCCCGGGTGGCGCTGGCCACCGGCGCCCCGGTCATCCCCGTCGCCATGATCGACACCGAGAAGATCCAGCCGCCCGGCAAGGTCCTCCCGAAGCTGATGCGCCCCGGGATCCGGATCGGCAAGCCGCTGGACTTCTCCCGCTACCACGGCATGGACGGCGACCGCTTCATCCTGCGCTCGGTGACCGACGAGGTCATGTACGAGATCATGAAGCTGTCCGGCCAGGAGTACGTGGACATCTACGCGACCGCCGCCAAGCGGCAGATCGCGGAGGCCGAGAAGGCCGCCAAGGAGGCCGTGAAGGCGGAGATCGCCGCACGGGAAGAGTCCGGCGCCTGACGTTCCCGTCGGGGGACGCCGGTGGGGGTGGGGGAGATGGCCAAGCGCGAGCGTGTCGTGCGCATGTCGGTCGAGCAGCCGCTGTGGCGGGCGCTGACCGGCTACCGCGTCCTGACGATGGTCTACGCCGTACTGATCTTCGTCACGGGCCGGGACCGCTACGAACGGCCCTGGATCGCCGTCGCCTACCTCGCGGTGCTCTGCGTCTGGACCCTCGCCACCCTCCCCAAGGTGGCGAACGCGGCCAGCTGCACCAAGCGCTTCCTCACCGCCGACCTCGCCCTCGCCCTCACCGGCATCCTCCTCACCCCGCTCGCCGACGCCCACGCCCAGTCCGTGGACGGCCCCACGCTGCCGACGATATGGACCGCCGGCTCGGTCCTCGCCTACGCCATCAAGGGCGGCTGGCGCTGGGCCGGATTCGCCTCCTCCCTCGTCGCCGTCGCCAACATCGTCGAACGGGCCCATCCCAGCCGGGACACCGTCCACAACGTGATCCTGGTCTGGGTCGCCTCCATCGCCATCGGCTACGTCGTCGAGGTCGCCCGCGCCTCCGAGCGCACCCTCGCCCGCGCCCTGGAGATCGAGGCCGCCACCCGCGAGCGCGAGCGGCTCGCCCGCGACATCCACGACAGCGTCCTCCAGGTCCTCGCCATGGTGCAGCGGCGCGGCACCGCCCTCGGCGGCGAGGCTGCCGAACTGGGCCGGATGGCCGGCGAGCAGGAGGTCGCCCTGCGCACCCTGGTCGCCGGCGGCCTCACCCGCACCAGCCACGTCTCCGAGGACGAGTCCGAGGGGGCCGTCGTCCGCGTCGTGGAGGTCGAGGACGAGCCCGGCGACGAGGTCCCCGTCGACCTGCGCACCCTGCTCGCCCCGCGCGCCGGCGCCCGGGTCACCCTCTCCGACCCCGGCGTGCCGGTGCCGCTGCCCGCCGTCGCCGCCCGCGAGCTGGCCGCCGCCGTCGGCGCGGCCCTGGACAACGTACGGGTCCACGCGGGCACGGACGCGCGCGCGTGGATCCTCGTCGAGGACTGGGACGACGAGGTCGTCGTCACCGTCCGGGACGACGGCCCCGGCATCCCGGACGGCCGGCTCGCCGAGGCGGAGGGCGAGGGCCGGATGGGCGTCGCCCTCTCCATCCGGGGACGCCTGCGCGACCTGGGCGGCACGGCCGAGCTGCTCTCGGTCCCGGGCCAGGGCACCGAAGTGGAACTGAAGGTCCCGCGACCGCCGCGGGACGCACGGGGGAAGGCAGGAGCGAAGTGAACGAGGCACCCTCCCAGACGGAGCCGCAGCGGACGATCCGGGTGATGGTCGTCGACGACCACCCCATGTGGCGGGACGCCGTCGCCCGCGACCTGGCCGAGGCCGGATTCGACGTGGTCGCCACCGCGGGCGACGGCGAACAGGCCGTCCGCCGCGCCCCGGCCGTCGCCCCCGACGTCCTGGTCCTGGACCTCAACCTGCCCGTCAAGCCGGGCGTCCAGGTCTGCAAGGAACTCGTCGGGACGCTGCCCGGCCTGCGGGTCCTGGTGCTCTCCGCGAGCGGCGAGCACGCCGACGTCCTGGAGGCCGTGAAGTCCGGCGCCACCGGCTACCTGCTGAAGTCGGCCGGCGCGGAGGAGCTGATCGACGCGGTCCGCCGCACCGCCGTCGGCGACCCCGTCTTCACCCCGGGCCTGGCCGGCCTGGTCCTCGGCGAGTACCGCCGCCTCGCCTCCGAGCCCGCCCCCGCCGCGGGCGCCGGGGAGCCGGAGGCCCCGCGCCTCACCGACCGCGAGACCGAGGTCCTGCGGCTCGTCGCCAAGGGCCTGAGCTACAAGCAGATCGCCGAACGGCTCGTCATCTCCCACCGCACCGTGCAGAACCACGTCCAGAACACCCTGGGCAAGCTCCAGCTGCACAACCGCGTCGAACTCGTCCGGTACGCCATAGAGCGCGGCCTCGACGAGGGCTGACCGGCCGGGGCGCCGGGCACACCGGGGGACAGAGCCGTATATTCGGGCACATATGCGGCCCGGTGGCGAGAGGACTGTCGTGGAGATCCTGGCATTCGGTGTGCAGGCGGACGAGAAGCCGATGATCGAGAAGGCGTTCGCGGGCCACCACGACGTCCGCTGCCTCGACGTCTTCCTCACCGAGGACACCGCCCCCATCGCGGCCGGCTACGAGATCATCTCCACCAGCGTCAACGCCAGCCTCGACCACCGGGTCCTCCAGACCCTGGCGGCCGGCGGCACCCAGATGATCGCCCAGCGCTCCACCGGCTTCAACAACATCGACCTGGAGGTCGCCGAACGCCTCGGCCTCACCGTCGCCCGGGTCTCGTACTACTCGCCGTACTCGGTGGCCGAGTTCGCCTGGACCCTCGCCATGGCGGTGGAGCGGCGGATCGTCCGCGCCTCCAACCGCACCCGCGACTTCGACTTCCGCCTCGACGGCCTCATGGGCCGCGACATGCGGGGCCGCACCGCGGGCGTCCTCGGCACCGGCAAGATCGGCGAGGCGTTCGCCCGGATCGCCCACGGCTTCGGCATGCGGCTGCTCGGCTGGGACGTCGCCGAGAACCCGGCCTGCGCCGCCCTCGGCATGGAGTACGTCGACAAGGACCGGCTCCTCGCCGAGGCCGACCTCGTCAGCCTCCACGTGCCGCTGCTGCCCTCCACCCGCCACATCATCGACGCCGCCGCCCTCAAGGCCATGAAGGACGACGCGACCCTGATCAACTCCAGCCGCGGCGGCCTCGTCGACACCGAGGCCCTCGTCACCGAACTCCGCGCCGGCCGCTTCACCGGCGTCGGCCTCGACGTCTACGAGGCGGAGGCCGGCCTCTTCTTCCTCGACAAGTCCCTCGCCGGCGTCGAGGACGACACCCTGGCCCGCCTGGTGACCTTCCCCAACGTGGTCGTCACCAGCCACCAGGCGTACTACACCACCGACGCGGTCGGCCAGATCATCGACGCCACGGTCCAGAACGTCCTCGACCACCTCGCCGGCCGGCGGGGCGAGAACGTCCTGGTCCCGCGCACCGCCTCCTAGACGAGCACCCCCGCCAGCAGCCCCGCGGTGACCGCCGCGCCCTCCAGGGTCAGCACCGACTCCGGGTGGAACTGCACGCCCGCGAAACCGGGGCCGCGTAGGGCGTGCACCTCGCCGGTCCCCGCGTCCCGGCTCACCTCGATCCGGTGCAGCGCCAGCTCCGTCGCCTCCCGGTCGTCGCAGCGGGCCGTGAAGCTGTTGTAGAAGCCGACCGTGCGCTCCTGGCCGAACAGGTCGATCCGGACCTGCGCGCCCTGGAACGGGATCCGCTTGCGCACGATGTCCAGGCCCAGCTCGGCCGCGATCAGCTCGTGGCCGAGGCACACCCCCAGCAGGCCGTGCCGGTGCCCGCGCAGCAGCTCGGCCGTGAGCCCGCGCAGGAACCGCATCTTCGGGTCGGCCGCGTCCGACGGGTCGCCGGGCCCGGGGCCGAGCACCACGGGCCCCTCGTGGGCGAGCGCCAGCTCCCGCAGCCCCGGCTCGCCGTGGCGCAGCACCGACACCTCCAGACCCGAGGAGCGCAGCAGATGGGCCAGCATCGCCGTGAAGGTGTCCTCCGCGTCGATCACCAGCGCGTGGCCGGCCAGCTCCGCCGTACGGGTCTGCATCCGCAGCCAGAACGGCGCCAGGTCCGCCCGCCGGGCGTCCAGCGCGGCCCGCACCCGCGGATCGTCCGCGAGCCGCGGCCGCCCGGACGCCTCCTCCGCCGCCGGGCGCCCCTCCCGCACGCCGAGCGCCGCCAGCACGCCCGCCGCCTTCGCGTGCGTCTCCGCGACCTCGCCCGCCGGGTCCGAGTGCCGCACCAGGGTCGCCCCCACCGGCACCCGCAGCCGCCCGTCGAGGGCGATGTCGGCGGTCCGGATCAGGATGGGCGAGTCCAGCGTCTGCGCCCCGCTCCCGTCCGTGCCGAGCAGCGCGAGCGCCCCCGCGTAGTAGCCGCGCCCGCCGGTCTCGTGCCGCTCGATCACCCGGCAGGCGTTCTGCACCGGCGAACCCGTGACGGTCGCCGCGAACATCGTCTCCCGCAGCACCTCCCGCACGTCCAGCGAGGAACGGCCCCGCAACTCGTACTCGGTGTGGGCGAGATGGGCCATCTCCTTCAGCCGGGGCCCGACCACCACCCCGCCCATGTCCCCGACCGTGCACATCATCTTCAGCTCCTCGTCGACCACCATGGAGAGCTCCTCGGTCTCCTTGCGGTCGCCGAGGAAGCCCAGCAGCTGCTCGGCGGTCGGCGCGACCCCGTCCGGGTAGCGGTACGTGCCGCTGATCGGGTTCATGACGACCGTCCCGCCCGCCATCCGCACGTGCACCTCGGGACTGGCCCCGACGAGCACCCGGTCCCCGGTGTGCACGACGAAGGTCCAGTACGCGCCCCGCTCGCCCGCGAGCAGCCGCCGGAAGAGGGCCAGCGCGTCGGCCCGCCCGAAGCCCGGGATCCGGCCGGCGTAGGTCCGCCGGATGACGAAGTTGGCGCCCTCGCCGCCCCCGATCTCCTCCGCGACGACCCGCCGGACGGTCTCCGCGTACTCCTCGTCGGAGACGTCGAAGGCCCCGTCGGCGACCTCGACCCGGTGCGCCGGCAGCGCGTCGAGGACCTCGCCGAGCGGCAGCTCGTACGTCTCCTCGGCGACCAGCACGGAGAGCGGGGTGCCGTCGTCCCGCACGTCGAAGCCGCGCTCGCGGATCTGCCGGAACGGCACCAGCGCGAGCACCGGCCGCTCGCCGACCGGCAGTTCCGCCAGCCGCTCGGCCTCGTGGACGGCGCCGATCAGCACCTCGACGGTGTCGTGGTCGCGGCCGGGGGTGCGGCGCCGCAGCAGGGCGAAGGGCGGGGCGGAGTCGTCGAGGAGACGGGAGAGGTCGAAGTCCATGGCAGTGGGGTTCCTTCCGGGGGAGTGCGGAGAGGAACGGCCTCGCGGGTACGAGAAAGGCCGCCCCTCGGGCGGCCTTCGCGTGGTCTTCGGATACGCGCAGTCAGTGGGCCGCCGGAGGGACGGTCCACCACCAGTTCTGGACGAGGGGCGCGTACATGCGAGCACTGTAACCCAGCCGGACACGGGAGCGGGGCCCGTCCCGCACCGTGGACGGCGCGGAACGGACCCCGTGGAGCCCCCGGAGCGGGGTCAGACGATCAGGTTGTAGACGCCCCAGCCGCCGCCGATGCTCACGCGCGTGGCGTACGGGTTCGGGTAGCCGTTCGTGTTCTTGTAGAACCACAGCGCGCCGGTCGTGTCCCGCGCGATCAGGTCCGGCCTGCCGTCCTTGTCCAGGTCGCCGGGCCCGACCATGACGTTGTAGACCCCCCAGCCGCCGCCGACCTTGGCGCGGGTGGCGTACGGGTTCGGCGAGGCGCCCGTGTTCTTGTACATCCACAGCGCGCCGGTGGTGTCCCGGGCGATCAGGTCCGGCTTGCCGTCCTTGTCCAGGTCACCGGTGGCGATCAGCTCGTTGTACGTGTTCCACCCGCCGCCGACGCGGACCCGCGTCGCGAAGGGGTTCGGCGAGGCGCCCGTGTTCTTGTACATCCACAGCACGCCGGTGGTGTCCCGCGCGATCAGGTCCGGCCGCCCGTCCGCGTTCATGTCGCCGACGCCGAGCAGCTTGCTGTACGCGTTCCACCCGCCGCCGACCTTGAGCCGCGTCTTGAACGGCACGGAGGGGTTCCCGGTGCCCTTGTAGTACCAGAGCACCCCGTCCTTGTCCCGCGCGACCAGGTCCCCCACGCCGTCCGCCCGCAGCGTCGTCATCGGCGTGATGGCGTTGTAGACCTGCCACCCCGGCCCGACCCGGTACTTCGTCAGGAACGGCGCGGACCCGCTCCCACTGCCCTGGTACTGCCAGAGCACGCCGTCCTTGTCGCGGGCGATGACGTTGTTGCGGTCGGTGGCGGTGACGGCGGGCTTGGTCGCGACCTCCTTGACGTCGCTCGCCTTCACGTACGCCAGGCGGTGGTTGTAGCGGATCGGGATGAAGACGTTCGTCGTGCCCGCGACCCGGATGCCGTCCTTGTTGTACGCGCTGTAGTAGTAGTCGCCCTTCACCGGGTCGCCGGCCTTGGTGTACAGCTGTCCGGCGGGGAGGGAGTACTTCGTCAGGGAGGCGTTGTTGTTCGTCTGGACGGGGACGCCTGTGCCTGCGTAGGCGCCGTCCTCGGGGTACGCGCGGCCGTAGACCGGGACCGAGGTGGCGCCGTCCTTGGCGGTGACCGCGTTCTTCACGCCGACGACGGACGTGTACTGGCCGCCGGGGTTGTAGAACCAGGCCTTCTTCCCGCCGTACCAGACGGCGGTCCAGTTGCTCCGGACGTCGGCGACGACGTGGGTGCTGCCGGCGGTGACCTTGTTCGCCCAGTTGGAGCCGTACTGCCAGTTCTCCGTGAAGTACGGGTCGGTCAGCGCCTTGGTCTGGTCGGCCACCGGCTCCGAGTAGAGGTACCCGAAGTTGACCGGGAGCGGGACGGTGGTCTTGACGACCGTCGTTTCGCCGACCTTCTCCCTGTACTTCATCGCCTGCTGGTTGGCGGACGTGAAGGGCGGGACGATCCGGACCAGCTGTCCGGCCTGGAGCAGGCCGCCCGCGCCGCCGGCGCCGGTGGGGGCGCCGAGCAGCTGCATGAAGTGGTTCCAGTCCCAGAAGGGGCCGGCGTCCCAGTGGTCCTGGGTCAGGTGGTCGAGGACGCTCGGGGCCTCGTCGTGGCCGATGACGTGCTCGCGGTCCAGCGGGATGTTGTACTTCGCGGCCAGGAACTTCACCAGGGTCGCGGAGGACTCGTACTGCGGCTCGGTGTACCAGCCGGCGTCGCCCTTGATGGCGTAGCCCTCGTGCTCGATGCCCAGCGAGTGCATGTTGATGGTCTTGTTGTTGGCGTGGTACGCCTCGTTCTTGGTCTCGACCATCTGCGTCACGCGGCCGTCGGCCCGCACGATGTAGTGCGCGCTCGCGAGTGACCCCGGCGTCTGGAAGACGTTCACGGTGCCGTCGTGGCCGCCCTCGGTGTCGTGGATGACGATCTGACGGACGTCGAAGCCACCGGTGCCGTTCGCGGTACGGCTCGCGATGTTGTAGTTCCCGTCGTCCTCCGTGTACACGGCGGGAATGAACGTGCACGCCACACTGGACGGGCACTCGACCGCCGGAGTCGCGGTGGTGCTCGCGAAGCTCGCGGCGAGGGGCACGTTCGACGGTCCGACCGGCTCCACCGAGGGGTTCGCGGGCAGGACGACCTGCTCGCCGTCCGCCGTGACCTCGGCCTCACCCGTCCTGATGGACTCGAAGACGCGCTGTGCGAAGAGGTCGGCGCCCTTGCGGTCGGACTGGCTGTAGCGGGCCACGGCCGGGTACCAGGCACCCGGGTCGTCGGACAGCTCGGCACCGGCCTGCTTCTGATAGTCGGCGAGGAGCGCGGCACCGGCCCGGATCGACTCCGCCGAGTTCTTCTGGACGGAGTCGGTCGAGCCGTCGATCAGCTCGGCCGCCTTGTCCAGGGTGTGCAGCTTCGGGTCGCCGGTGTCGACGGCCTTCTTGCGGAGCGCCGCCAGCACCTTCTTCTCGTCGAACTTCTTGTCGAGTGCCGGGTCGCCCGCTCCGTTGAGGAGGTGGGCGAGGCTCTCCGTCGAGTCCTCCGCGATGTCCTCCGGGTCGACCTTCGTCAGACCCATGACGTTGTAGGCGCCGGTGACGCTCGGCTGCCCGTCGTGCGACTCCCACCGCGTCTGGCGGTACGACACCGCCATCAGCACGCTCTGCGGCACGTCGAACTCCCGCGCCGCCGACGCGAACTGTTCCTGGAGGGTGGACGCGGAGCCGGGCGCGGCGGTGCCGGGTGCGCCGAGGAGGCCCGGCGAGGCGACCGCGATGGTCCCGATCGTGGCGGTGGCGACGACCGCGGCCGCCGCTCCGTACAAGAGTCGTTTCTTCTTGCGATCCCTGCGGTGCCTCTGGGTCACACCCACCCCTTAGTTATCCGCTGTGCTTTTGGCGAGCCGTTTGCTCGTTTGCTGAAACGGGGCTGAGGGTAACATCACCCGATGGCGTGAAGATCACGTCCGGGGAGACGGGATTCGCGTCTCAGCCACTGGGCAGGGGACAGGACCGGACGAAGAACCCCGTACTGTGGTCCGTGTGACCGTGAACGCCGAATCCCACGCCGTCGCCAAGGCGACCTGGCGAGACCTGCCCGCGGCGCAGCAGCCCGAGTACCCCGATGCCGAGGCTCTGCGCGATGTGATCGCGGACCTCGAGTCGTATCCTCCGCTCGTCTTCGCCGGCGAGTGCGACCAGCTGCGCGCCCGGATGGGAGCCGTCGCCCGTGGCGAGGCGTTCCTGCTCCAGGGCGGCGACTGCGCGGAGGCCTTCGACGCGGTGTCCGCCGACCACATCCGGGCCAAGCTCAAGACCCTGCTCCAGATGAGCGCCGTCCTGACGTACGCGGCGTCCGTGCCCGTCGTCAAGGTCGGCCGCATCGCGGGGCAGTACTCCAAGCCCCGCTCCAAGGGCACCGAGACCCGCGACGGCGTGACGCTGCCCACCTACCGGGGCGACTCCGTCAACGGCTTCGACTTCAACGAGAAGGCCCGGATCCCGGACCCCGAGCGCCTGAAGCGGATGTACAACGCCTCCGCCTCCACGCTCAACCTGGTCCGCGCCTTCACCACCGGCGGTTACGCCGACCTGCGCCAGGTGCACGCCTGGAACCAGGACTTCGTGAAGTCGTCCCCGTCGGGCCAGCGCTACGAGGCGCTCGCCCGCGAGATCGACAACGCCCTGAACTTCATGAAGGCCTGCGGCACCGACCCGGCCGAGTTCAAGGCGGTCGAGTTCTACGCCTCCCACGAGGCGCTGCTGCTCGACTACGAGGGCGCCCTGACCCGTACGGACTCCCGCACCGGGAAGCTGTACGACACCTCCGGCCACATGGTCTGGATCGGCGAGCGCACCCGCCAGCTGGACCACGCCCACATCGAGTTCGCCGCGCGGATCGCGAACCCGATCGGCATCAAGCTGGGCCCGACGACGACCCCGGAGGAGGCGCTGACGTACATCGAGCGCCTCGACCCGGACCGCGAGCCGGGCCGGCTGACCTTCATCGTCCGCATGGGCGCCGACAAGGTCCGGGACAAGCTCCCCGAGCTGGTCGAGAAGGTCACGGCCTCGGGCGCCACCGTCGCCTGGGTCACCGACCCGATGCACGGCAACACCTTCGAGGCGGCCTCGGGCCACAAGACCCGCCGCTTCGACGACGTGCTCGACGAGGTCAAGGGCTTCTTCGAGGTCCACAAGGAGCTGGGCACCCACCCGGGCGGCATCCACGTGGAGCTCACCGGCGACGACGTCACGGAGTGCGTGGGCGGCGGCGACGAGATCTTCGTCGACGACCTGCACCAGCGCTACGAGACGGCCTGCGACCCGCGCCTCAACCGGAGCCAGTCGCTCGACCTGGCGTTCCTGGTGGCGGAGATGTACCGCGATCAGTAAGTAGGTACCTACGACGATGGGGCGCGGATCCTTGTGATCCGCGCCCCATCGTCGTGACGAAGGCTTTTGCGCTCCCCGGCCGCCGGGTAAGGTTAGGTTAGCCTAATCGATCTCGGCGGGAGGTGAACCGCGTGTACGTCTGCTCATGCTTCGGTGTCACGGAGAAGCAGGTCAAGGAGCACGCGGAAGCCGGCGCCTGCACGCCCCGCCAGATCGCCTCCGCCTCCAAGGCCGGCACGGACTGCGGTTCGTGCGTCCGGCACATCCAGGCCCTGCTCGGGCGCGGCAACTGCCCGCGCCGGGAGCTCCTGGACCGGGGCGCGCCCGCCCTCACGGCGGAGGTCTCCGAGGTCCCCGACCTGTCCGAGGCCGCCTAGGCCGCACGGGCCGCTCGGACCGTCTAGCTCGGCTGCTCGATGAGCGTCGAGATGTAGAGCGCCTCGCCCAGCGACTCGATGAGCTCCAGCTGGGTGTCCAGGTAGTCGATGTGGTGCTCCTCGTCCGCGAGGATCTCCTCGAAGAGGTTGGCCGAGGTGACGTCGCCCTTGGCGCGCATGACCTCGATGCCCCGCTTGAGGCGGTCGATCGCCTCCACCTCGACCTGGCGGTCCGCCTGGAACATCTCGGTGAGGGTCTGGCCGACGCGCACGTGGAAGAGCCGCTGGTAGTTGGGCAGGCCGTCGAGCATCAGGATGCGCTCGGTCAGCTTGTCCGCGTGCTTCATCTCGTCGATGGACTCTTCGCGGGTGTACTTCGCGAGCTTCGTCCAGCCCTTGTTGTCCTGGATGCGGTAGTGCAGCCAGTACTGGTTGATGGCCGTCAGCTCGCCGGTCAGCTGCTCGTTCAGAAACTCCAGGACCTCGGGGTCGCCCTGCATCGCTCCAGGTTCCTTCCATCACGGGGTGCAACCACCCCGTCACGGGGCGGGATGTCCGCATCCTCGCACTCCGAATGGGTGGCGTCCAGTAAGTGCATGCTTAGTAGGACTTGCCCGAATGGGCGCGTCCGGGCGGGTGGCTGGTCATGACCACCCCTCGCGGTCTGTCACCATGGATGACATGGGTCAGCCGGAGAGCGGGGTACACCGGGAAGCGGGGAAGACGGAGATTTCGCCCGAGCTTCCGCCGGGGCAGCGGCTCCAGCGGGGCTGGCCGGTCACCCACTACGGGCCCGTGCCCAAGTTCAAGCCGGAGCGCTGGGAGTTCCGCGTCTTCGGGGCGACCGCCGACGGCGACAAGCGGTGCTGGAACCACGAGGAGTTCTCGGCCCTGCCGTTCTCCACGGTGGTGGCCGATCTGCACTGCGTGACCAAGTTCAGCATGCAGGACGCGGAGTGGGGCGGGGTCCCCGCCCGGACGATCCTGGAGCTCGCGCCGCCCGCGCCGCACGTCACGCACGTCATGGTCTGGGCCGAGTACGGCTACAGCGCCAACATGCGGCTCTCCGACTTCGCCGACGAGCGCACGATCTTCGCCACCCACAAGGACGGCGAGCTGCTCACCGCCGAGCACGGCTTCCCTCTGCGGCTCGTCGTGCCGCACCTGTACGCCTGGAAGGGCCCGAAGTGGGTCCGGGGCGTGGAGTACATGACGGCCGACCGCCGGGGCTTCTGGGAGGAGCGCGGCTACCACAACCTCGGCGACCCGTGGACCGAGCAGCGCTACTCGTACCAGGAGGAACCGGGCGACGGCCCGGAGCTCTGAGCGGACCCGGGCCGTCGCGCACGGCTCCCCGTGGCGCCGGCGGCCCTCAGTGGTACCGGTGGACCACGGCGTGGCCCTTGCCGCGGCCGATCATCCACTTGTTGACCGGCGTGGTGACCAGGAACGCGACGGCGAAGGCGAAGGCGAGCGCGCCCCAGAAGAGGGCGTCGTCCAGGTGTGCGTCCATCGCACCCGGGACGAGCAGCAGCACGCCGTTGTCGACGATCTCCATCACGACGATCGAGACGGTGTCGGCGGCCAGCGCGACCTTCACGGCGGACCGGAGGCCGAGGCCGGCGGCGAGGACGCCGCGCAGCGTGAGCGCGTAGCCGAAGAAGAACGCCAGGACGATCGCGAGGGCCATCGTCGCGCCGTTGCCCCAGCCGAGCGCGGTGCCGATGATCATGCCCAGGACCTCGCCGATCGCGCAGCCCGTGAGGCAGTGGAGGGTGGCCTTCGCCGCCGTGCTCCAGGACGCCCCGGCGCCATGGTGGTCGTGGCCCGGGTGGTTCTCGTGGCCCGCGTGATGGTCGTGGCTCGCGTGGTTCTCGTGGCTCGTGTGGTGCTCGTGCTCCATGTGGGTGCCCCCAGCCTCGGGTGTACGGCGCCTGCCCGCCTGGGAGCCGTATACCCCTCAGGGGTACCCTCAATCGGAGTGATCAGTCCCGGAGCTTCTTGAGCAGCTCGATGTCGGCGGTGTGCCCCGCCTGGCCTCCGGGCGTCTCGATGACCAGCGGCACGCCCTCGGTCGCCGGATGGCGCAGGAGCTCCCGGAAGCCCTCCTCGCCGATGTGGCCCACGCCGATGTTGGCGTGCCGGTCCTTGTGCGCGCCGACGACGTCCTTGGAGTCGTTGGCGTGGATCAGCCGCAGCCGGCCCTCGCCGACGGTGGCCACCAGCTCGTCCAGCGTGCGGGCCGCGCCGCCCGGCTCCGCCAGGTCGTGGCCCGCCGCGAAGACGTGGCAGGTGTCCAGGCAGATCCCGAGCTTCGGGTGGTGGTCCAGGGCGTCGAAGTACGGGCCGAAGTCCTCCACCAGGGAGCAGAGCGAGAAGCCCTGGCCGGCCGTCGACTCCAGGAGCAGGTACGGGTCGTCCTCGTGCGTCAGCTCGTCGAGCAGCGGCAGCATCCGCTCCCGCACCTGCGCCAGGGCCTCCGCGCGCGGCCGTCCGCCGGTCGCCGAGCCGGTGTGGACGACCACGCCCCGCGCGCCGATCTCCCGGCCGCGCCGCAGCGAGTGCCGCAGCGACTCCACCGACTTCTCGACGGTGGCCTCGGTGTGCGAGCCGAAGTTGATCAGGTACGGGGCGTGCACCCACGCCGACAGGGACGCGGCCGCGCACTCCTCCCGGAACCGCTCGTCCTGGGCGGGGTTGCCGGTGGGGGTGGCCCAGCCGCGCGGGTTGGCGACGAAGACCTGGACGGTCTCGGCGCCCAGCTCGCGGGCGTAGCCGAGACCGACGGTGGCGAGACCGCCGGCCACCGGGACGTGACCGCCGACGGGGTTGCGCATGGGTTTCTCAGATTCCCTTGATGGTGATGGCGACGGTGGAGCCCTCCGGGGCCGTCTCGCCGCCCTCGACGGACTGGCCCGTGACCTCGTCGCCGAGGAAGGGGAAGGACTTCTCGACCTTCACCTCGAAGCCGGCGTTCTCCAGCTCCTCGCGGGCCTCGTCGGTCGTCATGCCGACGACGTCCGGGACCTCGACCGGGCGCGGGCCCTTGGAGACCGTCAGGGTGATCGCGTCGCCCTTCGCGGCCCGGCTGCCCTCGGCGAGGGACTGGGCCGCGACCGCGCCCGCGTCCTCCGGGGAGTGCACCCGCTCCGGGGCGACGATCACCTTCAGCCCCGCCTCCTGGAGGCTCGCGGTGGCGTCCTCGACGGTCTCGCCGGTCACGTCCGGGACGTCGACCGGGGCGCCCTTGCTGACGACGAGCGCCACGGCGGAGTCCGGGGACCGCTCGGTGCCCGGCTCCGGGTCGGAGCCGATCACCGCGCCCTGGGCGACGGTCGTGCTGAAGGCGGAGGTGACCACGCCGGGGGCGAGGCCCTCCTCGGCCAGGATCCGCTTGGCCTCGCCGAGCGGCTTGTTCTTCAGGTTGGGCACCTTCACCAGCTCGGGGCCCCGGGAGAGGGTGAGGGTGACGGTGGTGTGGCTGCGGATCCGCTCGCCGGGCGCCGGGTCGACGCCCATCACGGTGCCGCGCTCGTACACGTCGCTGAAGGCGCGCTTCGTCGTGCCCAGGTCGAGCCCGGCGTCGGACAGCCGCTTCGCCGCCACCGCCTCCGGCTGGCCGAGGACGGCGGGAACCCGGGTGAACTGGCCGGAATTGATGTACCAGACGCCGGTGCCCAGACCGAGGGCGAGCAGGACGCCGAGGACGATCAGGAGCGGGCCGCGCGGCGCCGGTCGCCGGAGGCGGCGCGGGCGGGACGGCGGCGGCTCGGGGGCCGAGAGGCGGCTGGTGTGCTGCACCGCGTGCGGCTCCCCGGCCTCCGGCGCGGGCACGGGCCGGGCGATCACGCCGGTGCGGTCCTCGCCGGTGTCCCGCTCCCCGGCCCGGGCCCGCGGCGGCAGCGCGTCCAGCTGCTCGTCGGTGAGCGCGGCCCGCGCCTCCCGGGCCAGGGCGAGCAGCGCCACCGCGTCCTCGGGGCGGACCTCGGGATTGCGGGCGGTCGCGGCGGCGACCAGGTCGTCCAGGGCCGGCGGCAGCCCGGGGACGGCGGCGGACGGGGCCGGCACGTCGGTGTTCAGGTGCTGGTAGAGGACCTGGGCGGGGGTGTCGCCGGAGTGCGGCTTGGCGCCCGTCAGCATCTCGTAGAGGACGACCCCGCAGGCGTACACGTCGGCCCGGGTGTCGGCGGTGCCGTGCTCGATCTGCTCGGGGGCGAGGTACGAGACGGTGCCGAGGACCGCGCCGGTGGTGGCGGTCGCCGAGCCGACCGACCGGACGAGGCCGAAGTCGGCGACCTTGACCCGGCCGTCGTCCCCTATCAGCACGTTCTCCGGCTTCATGTCCCGGTGCACGAACCCGGCCCGGTGCGCGGCGCCCAGCGCGGCGAGCACCGGCTCCAGGACGTCCAGGGCGGCGCGGGGCTGGAGCGCGCCGCGCTCGCGGAGCACGTCGCGGAGCGTGCAGCCGGAGACGTACTCCATCGCCAGGTAGACGTACGCCCCCTCGGCGCCCTGGTCGAAGACGCCGACGACGTTCGGGTGGGCGAGGCGGGCCACGGACTTCGCCTCGCGGATGAAGCGCTCCACGAAGACGGCGTCGGCGGCCAGCGCCGGGTGCATCACCTTGAGCGCGAGCACCCGGTCGAGGCGGGTGTCGACGGCCCGGTAGACCGTGGCCATCCCGCCGACGGCGATGCGCGCGTCGACGCGGTAGCGGCCGTCGAGCAGCCGCCCGACGAGGGGGTCCTGAAGGGTCGTGTCCACGGCGTCGAGTCTACGAGCCGCCGCGGACACCCCCCGCCGCCCGGGCCCGACCGCAGCACGCTTGTGACGTACCCCGCGCGGCGGCGTCAGAAGGCGGGCCGCTCCGGGTCCAGCCGGGCCAGCCCCTCCGCGGGGGAGGAAGCCTCCGCGAAGTGGCGGCGGGGGATGCGGCCCGCGCGGCGGGCCAGCCGCCCCGCGTCCACCGCGTGCCGCATCGCCGAGGCCATCAGCACCGGCTCCTGCGCGCGGGTCACCGCCGAGGCGAGCATCACCGCCGCGCACCCCAGCTCCATCGCGAGCGCCGAGTCCGAGGCCGTCCCCGCGCCCGCGTCGAGGATCACCGGCACGCCGGCCCGCTCCACGATCAGCTCGAAGTTGTGCGGGTTGCGGATGCCGAGGCCGGAGCCGATGGGGGAGCCGAGCGGCATGATCGCCGCGCAGCCGACGTCCTCCAGCTTCCGGGCCAGGACCGGGTCGTCGTTGGTGTAGGGCAGCACGGTGAAGCCGTCGTCCACCAGGGCCTCCGCCGCGTCGAGCAGCTCCACCCCGTCGGGCAGCAGGGTCCGCTCGTCCGCCACCACCTCCAGCTTGACCCAGTCGGTGCCCAGCGCCTCCCGCGCGAGCCGGGCCGTGAGCACGGCCTCGCCCGCGGTGTGGCAGCCCGCCGTGTTCGGCAGGACGCGGATGCCGAGCCGGTCCAGGACGGAGAGCACCGAGCCCTGCACGGTCGGGTCGAGGCGGCGCATGGCGACCGTGGTGAGCTGGGTGCCGCTCGCCACCAGGGCCCGCTCCAGGACGTCCAGGCTCGGGGCGCCGCCGGTGCCCATGATCAGGCGGGAGGAGAACTCCGTACCGCCGAGGACGAACACGTCGTCGGACATCGCGCTCAGCCCCCCTGCACCGCGGTCAGCACCTCGACCCGGTCGCCCTCGGCGAGCGGGGTCGCCGCCCACTCGCCGCGCGGCACGACCGTCTCGTTGAGGGCGGCGGCGACCCCGGCGGGGGCGGTGGTGAGGGTGGCGACCAGGGAGGCCAGGGTGGCGGGGCCGGCGAGCGCGCGCGGCTCGCCGTTCACGGTCACGTTCATGCGGGCTGCTCCTGACGTGCGGAGAGGACGGCGGGGAAACGGCGGGGGGAGAAGGGGCGCGCCTCGTCGGGGAGGACGCCCGTCGTGAGCACCTCCGCCATGACGTCGCCGGTCACGGGGGTGAGGAGGACCCCGTTGCGGTAGTGCCCGGTGGCCAGGTGGAGGCCCGGCAGGGCGCTCGGCCCGAGCAGCGGCGCGTTGTCGGGGGAGCCGGGCCGCAGCCCGGCGAGGGTCTCGGTGAGCGGCAGCTCGGTCAGGCCGGGCACCAGCTCGTGGGCGTCGCGCAGCAGCTCGTACACCCCGCCCGCGGTCACCGTGGTGTCCCAGCCCAGCTCCTCGCTGGTGGCGCCGACGACCAGCTCGCCGTTCTCGCGCGGCACCAGGTAGACGTGGCTGCCGCGGACCACGGCCCGGACGGTGCGGGAGAGGAAGGGGGCGTACGGGGCGGGGATCCGCAGCCGCAGGACCTGGCCCTTCACCGGGCGGACCGGCGGCACGACCGCCGGGGGCAGGCCCGCGAGTCGGCCGCTGAGGCTGCCGGCGGCGAGGACGGTCTGCCCGGCGGTCAGCTCCGTGCCGTCCCGCAGGACGACGCCGCGCGCCCGGTCGCCGGCCACCGAGAGCCGCTCGGCGAGGGCCCGGTGGAGGACCACCCCGGCCCGCTCGCAGGCGACGAGCAGCGCGGCGGCCAGCCGCCGCGGGTCCACCTGGTGGTCGCCGTCCACCCGGAGGCCGCCGCGGACCCCGGGCGCCAGCATGGGTTCGAGCCGGCGGCAGTCGCGGCCGCTGAGCCATTCGGAGGCCAGCCCGCAGCGGGTCTGGAGGGCGTGCAGTTCGCGCAGGTGGGCCCGGTCGTCGGCGTCGAGGGCGACGGCGAGCGTGCCGCAGGCGCGGTAGCCCACGCCGAGGCCGGCGGCCTCCTCCAGCTCGGCGACGAAGGCGGGGTAGCGCGCGGCGGAGGAGAGGTTGAGCCCCAGGAGGGTCTCCTCGCCGTAGTGCAGTTCGGTGACGGCGGCGAGCATGCCGGCCGCGACCCGCGCGGCGCCGCCGCCCGGCTCGGGGTCGACGACGGCGACGGTCAGCCCGCGCCGGGCGGCCCGCCAGGCGGTGACGAGGCCGATGACGCCGCCGCCGATCACGAGGACGTCGGTGGTCCGACGGTCTTCTGTTCCTTCGGAAGGACGCATGGGCGTTCCCGCCCCTCCCTTCGCCGGCATGACCCGGATCAGGTTCGTACGGTCGGAGGCCGGCCAGCCTCCCTCTCAGCCCGGTGCGTCCGGGCTCCCGCGAGTGGTGTGTGCCCGCCACCCTAGCCGCCGTCGCCGGGGCGCCACAGGGGGCCTCTGTTCTGACGGTTCGTCAGGTGCGTAAGGTGGACGGGTGAGCGAGCAGAAGCAGACCCAGCGGCACGTGGTGATCGTCGGCGCGGGCATGGCGGGCGTGCAGACCGCCGTCGCCCTGCGCGAACAGGGCTTCGAAGGCCCCGTCACCCTCATCGGCGCCGAACCCCACCAGCCCTACGACCGGCCCCCGCTCTCCAAGGCGGTCCTCCTCGGCAAGGCCGAACACTCCGCCTTCGACGTCGACTTCGAGTCCCTCGGCGTCGACCTCCGCCTCGGCCTCGACGTCACCGGACTGCGCCCCGCCGACCACGAGCTCGTCACCGAGGAGGGCCGCTTCCCCTACGACGTCCTCGTCATCGCCACCGGCGCCCACCCGCTCACCCTGCCCGGCACCGAGGGCGTCCCCGGCGTCCACCTGCTGCGCACCCTCGACGACGCCGTCCGCCTCGGCCCCGTCCTCGCGGACCGCAGCTCCGTCGTCGTGGTCGGCGCCGGCTGGATCGGCGCCGAGTTCGCCACCGCCGCCCGCGAGGCCGGCTGCGCCGTCACCGTCGTCGAGGCCGCCGCCCTCCCGCTCGCCGGCGCCCTGCCCGCCGAGGTCGCCACCGCCATGGCCGGCTGGTACGCCGAGAGCGGCGCCGAACTCCTCACCCACGCGCGCGTGGACACCGTCCGGCCCGGCGCCGTCGCCCTCGCCGACGGCCGCGAACTGCCCGCCGACGCCGTCGTCGTCGGCATCGGCGCCCGCCCCGCCACCGGCTGGCTCGACGGCTCCGGCATCGCCCTCGACCCGAGCGGCGCCGTCACCGCCGACGACCGGCTGCGCACTTCCCTGCCCGACGTGTACGCGGTCGGCGACTGCGCCTCCTTCCCCTCCGCCCGCTACGGCGAGCGGCTCCTCGTCCACCACTGGGACAACGCCCTCCAGGGCCCCCGCACGGTCGCCGCCGACATCCTGGACGCCGCCCCCGCGCCGTACGACCCCGTCCCGTACTTCTGGTCCGAGCAGTTCGGCCGCTTCGTGCAGTACGCGGGCCACCACGAGGGCGCCGACACCCTGGTCCGGCGCGGCGACCCGGCCGGCGCCTCCTGGTCCGTGCTCTGGCTGCGCGCCGGGGTCCCCGTCGCCCTCCTCGCCGTCGGCCGCCCCCGCGACCTCGCCCAGGGCCGCAGGCTCATCGAGGCAGGCACCCCCCTCGACCCGGTCCGCGCCGCCGACCCCGCCGTCCCCCTGAAGTCGGCCGTCCTCCAGGAGCCGTAGGGGCCGTCCGCCGATTTCCGCCGGGCCCGGCACCCCCGGACGGAGGCGGTCGGACGGGGCCCGACTACCGGCTGTCGGTCCCGGATGGCAGGCTTGTCCCGTGACCGAGATTGACGCAAACATCGATGCTCTCGTCCCCGCCTGGCTCTACCTCCCCGACATCGCCGAGATGCTCGACGTGGAGGTGACGCGGGTGCGGCAGCTGGTGAAGGAGGGCCAGCTGATCGCCGTGCGCCGCGGAGAGAACAACGCTCTCCAGGTGCCCGCCGCCTTCATCCAGGACGGCAAGGTCGTCAAGGGCCTCGTCGGCACCCTGACGCTCCTGCGGGACGACGGCTTCTCCGACGAGGAGATGCTGGAGTGGCTCTTCACCGCCGACCCGACCCTGCCCGGCACCCCCGCGCAGGCCCTCGGCGAGAATCGCGGCACGGAGGTGAAGCGCCGCGCCCAGGCGCTCGCCGTCTGAGACACCGGACCACCACGCCGGTGCCGGGGCCCCGCGCCGCGGCACCGGCGCCACCCGACGGGGGGAACCACCATGCCCACGCCTCGTGAGCGGCTCGCCGACGCCCGGCTCTACCTGTGCACCGACGCCCGGAAGCGCCAGGGAGACCTGCCCGACTTCCTCGACGCCGTGCTCTCCTCCGGCGTCGACGTCGTCCAGCTCCGCGACAAGGGCATGGAGGCCGGCGAGGAGCTGGAGCACCTCGCCGTCCTCGCCGACGCCTGCCGCCGCCACGGCACGCTCCTCGCCGTGAACGACCGCGCCGACGTCGCCCACGCCATCGGCTCCGACGTCCTCCACCTCGGCCAGGGCGACCTGCCCGTCCCCGCCGCCCGCGCCATCCTCGGCGAGGGGGTGCTGATCGGCCGTTCCTGCCACGCCGAGTCCGAGGTGGACGCGGCCGCCGCCGAGCCCGGCGTCGACTACTTCTGCACCGGCCCCTGCTGGCCCACCCCCACCAAGCCCGGCCGCCACGCCCCCGGCCTCGACCTGGTGCGTCACGCCGCCGGGCTCGCCCAGGACCGCCCCTGGTTCGCCATCGGCGGCATCGACGCGACCAACCTCGACCAGGTGCTGGACGCCGGCGCCCGCCGGATCGTCGTGGTCCGCGCCCTCACCGAGGCCGACGACCCGGCCGAGGCCGCCGCCTCCCTCGCCAAGCGCGTCCGGGAGCGGGCCGGCGCCTGACGCCCGCCCGGCGTCCCGTCCTCCCGGGGCGCGCGGGCGGCCCCGGCGAGGGCCGGGACCTGCCCTCGCGGCCGGAACCATCCGTACCGGTGTCCGAAAAAGTGTCCAGTACGCGGACGCGGTTTCCACGGCCCCCTGGACCCCGTCTAACCTGCCCGTATGGCCCTTGGAACCGCTTCCGTCCGCACGGACCGCGCCCGCACGGTCCGCGAGATCCTCGCCGCCGGGACGTCGTACTCCTTCGAGTTCTACGCCCCCCGGACGGCCAAGGGCGAGCAGGTCCTCTGGAACGCCATGCGCCGCGTCGAGGCCGTCGGCCCCAGCTTCGTCTCCGTGACCTACGGCGCCGGCGGCTCCACCCGCGGCGGCACGGTCAAGGCCACCCAGAAGATCGCCTCGGACACCACCCTCACCCCGGTCGCCCACCTCACCGCCGTCGACCACTCCGTGGCCGAACTGCGCAACGTCCTCGGCCAGTACGCCGACGCGGGCATCCGCAACATGCTGGCGCTGCGCGGCGACCCGCCGGGCGACCCGCTGGGCGACTGGGTCGAGCACCCCGAGGGCGTCCGCTACGCCGCCGACCTGGTCCGCCTCATCAAGGAGTCCGGCGACTTCTGCGTGGGCGTCGCCGCCTTCCCCGAGATGCACCCCCGGTCCACGGACTGGGACACCGACGTCCGCCACTTCGTCGACAAGTGCCGGGCCGGCGCCGACTACGCCGTCACCCAGATGTTCTTCGACCCGGAGAACTACCTGCGGCTGCGCGACAGCGTCGAGAAGGCGGGCTGCGAGACCCCGATCATCCCCGAGGTCATGCCCGTCGTGACCGCGAAGACCCTCGACCGACTGCCCCAGCTCAGCAACGCGGCCTTCCCCCCGGACGTGAAAGAACGCATCCTCGCGGTCAAGGACGATCCCGCCGCTGTACGCTCCATCGGTATCGAGTTCGCGACGGAGTTCTGCGCGCGTCTGCTGGCCGAGGGTGTCCCCGGACTGCACTTCATCACGCTCAACAGCTCCACCGCGACGCTCGAGATCTACGAGAATCTCGGACTGCACCAGCAGTCCTGACCGGTCACACCCGCCCCGACCCGCGGCGGAGGCCGTAGAGAGGGGCGGCGGGGCATGGGGTGGACGGTCCTCTACATCGCGTTCGGTCTGGTGGCGCTCTGGCTGCTGGGCGAGGTGCTCCTCCAGTACAAGGCGCGGCTGCGCTGGCGGATCCTCGCCTTCTGCGGCTTCCTCGGCGTCGTCGCCGGCGTGATGATGTCCTCGGAGGCGGTCATCATCGCCGGCGCGGTCGCCTTCGCCGTCGGCCAGACCTTCGTGACCCTCTCCTTCCGCCGCGGCTTCTCCACCGGCTGGGCGATCGGCGGCAGCCCCGGCGCCAGCCGCCGCCGCAAGGCGGCCCCCGCCCCCGAGGCCGGCCCCACCCTGGAGGTCTCCGGCCTCTCCTACGAGGACGCCGGCGCGGCCCACGCCCCCGGCCCCGACGCCGAACACCTCCACGCGGGCGACGACCCCACCTCCGTCTACGAACCGCAGCCCCTGCCCGAGGACACCGGACAGTACGGCGTCTACGGCGGCGGCCCGGCCGACCAGGCCCCGCAGGCCCCCGCGTACGGCGGCTACGACACCGGCGCCTACGACGCCGCCCCCGGCCACGACGCCGGCTACGCCCCCGCCGCGCCCGCGTACGACCCCTACGCCGCCGGGTACGAGCAGCAGCCCGCCTACGACTACGGCGCCACCGGAGGCCCCCAGCAGTACGCCGCCTACTCCGACCCGTACATCGGCCCCGGCACGGACGGCCAGCAGTACACCTCGTACTACGGCGACCCCTACGCCCCCTCGTACACCTACGACACCCCGCCCGGCGGCGTCTGGGTCCCGCAGCAGCGCGACACCGACGAGCAGCAGCCCCAGCCGCACGCCCCGGGCCAGTACGGCCACGAGCCGCACCCGGACGGGCAGTCCGGGTACCGCTACTGAGGTCCCGCCCGGCCGGGCCCGGTCACCGCGAGCCGCGGAAGTCCGCGCCCTCCACGATCAGCCCGGCCACCAGCGCACCCGACATGCCCGCGTGGGCGAGCCCGCCGCCGGGGTGCGACCAGCCGCCGGCGAAGTAGAGGCCGGGGACGGGGGAGACGTTCGCCGCCGGCAGCAGGGCGACCGCCCCGCCCAGCGCCGGACCCGGCACCTCGGCCGTGCCGGTGTCCGCGCGCACGTCGTCCGGTGTCCGCACGTGCCGCCACAGCTCCCGTCCGGCCAGCCCGGGGACGGCCCGCCCGGCCGCCTCCACCATCAGGCCGGCGTACTCCTGCCAGTCCCGCGCCGGATGCGTCGGCACCGTGGCCGTCACCGTCACCGCCTCGTGCTCCGCGTCGGGCCGCAGCGCCGGATCGTCGGGCCGCAGCACCGTCACCGTCGGCCGGCCGTCCTCGGCGTGCACGACCGTGCGGTGCGCCACCCCCTCCTCCCGGGCCCCGCGCAGCGCCAGGTGGACCGTCACCCTGCTGGTGCCCAGCACCTGGTGGGGCGCCCAGTCCTCGCTGCCGCCCCAGTCCACCAACTGGTCCACGTAGAGCGCGGGCACCGGGATGCCGGAGACGACGTGGTCGGCGTCGACCGTCTCGTCCGTCTCCAGGCCGACCCCCACGGCCCGCCCGTCCTTCTCGACGACCTCCGTCACCGCCGTGTCGAAGACGAACTCCACCCGCCGCTCCCGGCACCGCTCGTACACCGCGTCCGCGAGCGCCCGGATGCCGCCGGCCACGTACCAGCTGCCGAAGGTCTGCTCCATGTACGGCAGCACGGCGGCGGACGCCGGGGCGGAGGACGCCGGGAAGCCGTACGCCTCCGCGTACGAGCCCAGCAGGGCGATCAGCCGGGGGTCGCGCAGCTCGCGCTCCCCGACCTGCGCGAGCCTCCGCGTCGGACGGCGCAGCAGCCCCGCCTTCAGGGCCGGGTACGGCTCCTGGGCCAGCCGCTTCGGGTCGGCGGGCTGCGGCTCCTCCAGGAGCGGGCGCCGGGTGCGGTCCCACGCCTCGCGGGCCCGCACCAGGAAGTCGCCCCAGCGCTCGCCCGCGCCCGCGCCGAGCGCGGCGTCCAGGGCGGCGAGCGTGCCCGCCCGGGAGGCGTTCGGCAGGTCCACGCGCGTGCCGTCGGCGAAGACGTGCCGGGCGGCCGGGTCGACCTGGCTCAGGCCGACGCACTCCTCCAGCGGCTTCTTCCCCGTCTTCACGAACAGGTCGCGGTAGACCGCCGGCAGGTGCAGCAGCCCCGGCCCGGTGTCGAAGGCGAAGCCGTCCCGCTCGAAGCGGCCGACCGCCCCGCCGTACGTCGACGACCGCTCGTACACCGTCACCGCATGTCCGGCGACCGCCAGCCGCGCCGCCGTCGCCATGGCGCCCAGACCCGCGCCGATCACCACGATCCGTCCCATGTCAGGGACCCTATCGGCCTCCGCCGGCGGAACGGTCCGCAGGTGGGCCGCCCCCGGCCGCCGCGAGCCTGCGCTCCTCGCGGCGCTGTGCCCGGCGGCGGAGGAAGCGCCGGATCCGGGACGCGAGGAAGACCAGCAGCCACACGCCGAGCGCCAGCAGCACGGCGGCGATCACCGCCGCCGCCACCGGGTGGAAGATCGCGAAGGTGATGACGCCCGCCACCGCGAGGTCCTCGCCGGTGCTGAGCGCGATGTTGGAGAACGGCTCCGGCGAGGTGTTCACCGCCATCCGGGTGCCCGCCTTGACCAGGTGGCTCATCAGCGCCGTCGAGCCGCCGATCGCCCCCGCCGCCAGCTCCGGCAGCGAACCGCTCTCCCCGGCCAGCAGCGCCGCCACCACGGCGCCCGCCACCGGCCGGATCACCGTGTGGACGGAGTCCCACACGTTGTCCACGTAGGGGATCTTGTCCGCGACCGCCTCGCAGAGGAACAGCACGCCGGCGACGATCAGGACGTCCGTGCGCTGGAGCGCCTCGGGCACCTCGTCGGTGAGACCGGTCGCGCCGAAGACGCCGAGCAGCAGGACCACCGCGTACGCGTTGATCCCGCTCGCCCAGCCGCTCGTGAAGACCAGGGGGAGTACGGACACGTCCGCGATCGTAACGAGACGGCGCCCGTCCGTCACGGCTGAGTACGCGTACTCAGCCCCCGAGATGAGTACCCGCGCGGATGGGGGAGGGGCCGCCCGGAGGAGAGAGTGGAGCCCACGGAAGGGGCGCGGCTCCGGGACCGCCGGCACGGGGCGGCGGAACGGAGCCGCGCGCCTGCCGGCACGGGGGACGTGCACGGGGGTGTACGAAACGGAGCGCCGGTCCGGCGTGGCTCGGGGGGATCGAGCCTCGCGGGACCGGCGCTTCTCGTCGTCCGGACGGGGCGGGGACGGCTCAGCGGCCCCCGCCCACGCGCCCGTGCAGCAGCAGCGACAGCGCCGCGTGCACGTCGTCGAGGGAGCGTTCGCTCTGGAATGCCTTCCAGTCGAGGGCGGCCACGAGGACCATGCCCACCAGGGCGGCCGCCGTGAGCTGGACGTCGATCTCCTCGCTCAGCTCGCCGGCCTCGACGCCCTCGCGCAGCACCCCCTCCACCACCGCGACCGCCTCCTGGCGCACCACCAGGAGCGTGGAGTTCCACGCCCGGTTGGTGCGCCAGAGCTCGGCCACGTACAGCTGGGTGAAGGCGGGGTAGCGGTCGATGAAGACCAGGCCCGCGCGGATCATCCCGTCCAGCGCGGCGACCCGGCTGCCGCCGCGGGCCGCCGTCTCCTCGGCCGCCGTCCGCAGGGAGGCGGTGAGGAGGGAGACGCCGTGGCGCAGCAGCTCCTCGAAGAGCTCGGTCTTGCTCTTGAAGTTGTAGTAGACCGTGCCCTTGGCCACCCCGGCCCGCTCGGCGATCTCGTCGACCGTGGTGGCCGAGAACCCCTGCTCGGCTATGAGGGTGACGGCCGCCTCGTAGAGCTTGGCGCGGGTGGCCCGGCGGCGGGTGCTGCTGCTGTCCATGGGGTCGATTCTCACAGAGGCGGCGCGGGTCACAGGGACAGTTCCGGGTGGAGCCGGTCCAGCGTCCACACCTGCTTGCGCCTCGCGGTGACGGCGGTCAGGGCGAGCGCGCCGAGGGTGAAGGCGGCCAGGACGGCGACGGCCTCCCAGACCGGGCCGAGCCCGCCGCCGGTGATGAGCCGGCGCAGCGCCTCGACCACGTGGGTCATCGGCAGGAAGGGGTGGACGGCGTTGAAGAACCCGGGGCTGGTCTGCACCGGGTAGGTGCCGCCCGCCGAGGTCAGCTGGACCATGAGCAGGGCCAGGACCAGGATCCTCCCGGCCGCGCCGAAGCGGGCGTTGAGCCACTGGATGATCGCGGCGAAGCAGCAGGTCACCAGGGCGAGGAAGCCGACCGTGCCGGCCGCCCGGTCCATCTCCAGGCCGAGTCCCCAGTGCAGGACGGACAGGAGCGCGCCGACCTGGAGGACGCCGATCGCCGCCACCGGGAGCCAGCCGGCCAGCGCGATCCGCCAGGCGGAGGCGCCCGCGGCGAGGGCCCGGCGGTTCATCGGCTGGATGATCATGTAGGCGACCATCGCGCCGACCCAGAGGGAGAGCGGGATGAAGTACGGGGCGAAGCCCGTGCCGTAGTTCGGCGCCTTGTGGAGCGACTGGGCGGCCAGCTTCACCGGGTCGGCCATGACCTCCGTGCGCCGGTCGCGCTCGTCCTTGTCGTAGTCCGGGATCTTGTCGACGCCGTCCTTGAGGCCCGTGGCGAGCGAGCCGGAGCCGTCGGCCAGTTTGAACAGGCCGCCGTCGAGGTCGCCGGCGCCCTTCTTCAGCTTCCCGACGCCGCTGTCCAGGCTGACCGACCCGGCCCGGGCGCCGCTGACGCCGGTGTGCAGCTGCTCGGCGCCCTCGGCGACCTTCTTCGCGCCCCTGTTGAGCTCGTTGATCTTCCGGATGGCGCCCTCGACGTCCTCGTCCAGGTGCGGGGCGCGGGCCGCCAGCTCGTCGGCCTCCTTCTTGAGCTTCTTCAGCCGGGTGTCGAGCGTCTTCAGGTCGCCCTTGCTGTCCTTGGTCAGCTCGTGCACGTCGTCCGCGACGGTGGCCACGTCGCCGGCGGTGGTCGACGCCTCCTTCAGGGCGGCGCAGAACTCCTTGGTGTCCGGGAGGACGAACCCCTCGGGCAGGGTCACGCCCTCGGGGAGCTCCACCGGCGGGGTGGTGGCGGCGCCGGGCTTCTCGCAGGACTCGCGGTGGAGCCGGCCGAGGGTGTCGTCCGCCTTGTGGGCGGCGGAGCGCAGGAGCGGGGCGCGCTCGACGAGGTCGGCCAGGTCGTTGCGGGCGGCGGTGGCCGAGTCGGAGACCAGCTTGGCGGTGTCGCGGATCGACCTGCCGTTGTTCGCCAGGTAGGGGCGGACCTTGTCGGCGGTGCCGTTCACCTTGTCGGCGAGGGTCTGGGTGCCGTTCGCGACCTTGCGGGCGCCGCTCTGGAGGTCCTTGGAGCCCTTGTCGAGCTTCTTCAGGCCGGAGGCCAGGTCGCTGCTGCCGGTCTTGGCGTCCTTCAGGCCGTCCGAGAGGTCCTTGGACCCCTTCTTCGCCTTGTCCACGCCCTTCTTCAGGTCGGCCGCGCCCTTGGCGGCCTCGGCGGTGGCCTCGTGGATGTCGGAGAAGGAGATGAAGATCTTGTCGAGGAAGGTGCGGGAGGACTTGGTGGAGGCGGCGGTGCGCACCTCGGAGAAGACCGTCCGCGAGATCTGGCCGACGATGTAGTTGTTGGAGTCGTTCGTGCGGACCTTCAGGGCGCCGGTCTCGGGGGAGTCCCCGGAGCTGGACGCGATCCGCTCGCTGAAGTCGCCGGGCACGGTCAGGGACAGGTAGTACCTGCCGTCCTCGACGCCCTCGCGCGCCTCGGCGTCGCTCACGCGGTGCCACTCGAAGGTCCTGCTGTCCAGCAGCCCCTCGGTGATGTCCTCGCCCGCGGTGATCCGCCTGCCGTCGGCGGTGGCGCCGCGGTCCTCGTTGACCAGGGCCACGGGGAGCCGGTCGAGCCGGCCGTACGGGTCCCAGAACGAGTACAGGTACAGCGCGCCGTACAGCAGCGGCAGCAGCAGGACCGCGACGAGCGCGGCGCGCGGCAGCTTGCCCCTGCCGAAGCGCCTCAGCTCAAGCGCGGCCAGTTTCGGCGAGCGCATCGGCCGCCCCCTCCTCGGTGATGTCGTCTTCGGTGGCCGCGGCGGGCCCTTCGGCCGCGGCGGGCTCGGTGGCCGGGGTGGTCTCGGCGGTCTCGGCGGGCTCTTCGGCCGCGGCGGGCTCGGTGACTGCGGTGGGCTCGGTGGCCGTGCCGGGCCCGGCGGCCGTGCCGGGCCCGGCGGCCGTGCCGGGCTCGGTGGGCTCTGCGGGCCCGGTGGCCGGGGTGGCCGCGGCGGTGCCGACGGTGGTGATGCGCAGGGCGTCCGCCGGGGCCTCGCTGCAGACGGCGAGGACGGTGGTGCCGCCGGCGGCCACCGCGCGCAGCAGCGCCCACGCCTCGGCCCGGTCGGCGTCCGACAGCTTCAGGTCCGTGTCGTCCACGCCGATCAGCCGGGGCCGGCCCATCAGGGCCAGGGCGATCGACAGGCGCAGCGCCTCCAGGCGCTCCAGGTCCCGTACGGAGGTCCGCTCGCCCTTCGGCAGGGCGGCGAGGTCGAGCCCGGCGGCCGCCAGCGCCTCGGCGATCCGGGCCCTGGCCTCGGCCGCCCGGGTGCCGGGGCGGCGCAGCAGGGCGCGGACCGAGCCGTCGAAACGGCGCTGGAGCAGCGCCCGCTCGCGCAGGTGCTCGGCGACGGTGAGGGAGGGGTCGAGCTCGCTCACGCCGGGGACCTGGCCGAGCCCGGCGATCCGGCGCACGGCGGCCATCTTGCGCGGCAGTCGCAGCCCGCCGACCTCGGCGTGCCCCTCCTGGGTCTTCATCCGGCCGGTGAGCGCGAGCAGCAGACAGGTGCGGCCGGTGCCCGAAGGCCCTTCGAGCGCGACCAGGGCGCCCGCCCCGGCGCGCAGCGACACGTCCCGGAAGGCCCAGCCGCGGGGGCCCTTGAGCCCCAGCCCCTCGGCCACGACCTCGGCGCCGCGCGCCGCCGGCCCGCCGCCGGAGCCGCTCTCCCCGCCGGCCCCCTCCGGAGCCGGTCCTGTGCTCAGGTCCTCGGATCCCACGGACCCACCCCCCCGCTTCCCCTCTTTTGGACTGACTGGTCAGTCCAAAAGTTACCCGGGAGTCGCTTCGCTGGCAAAGTCCCAGGTCAGCGTGATTGTCAGTGGGTGCCTGCACGATGGACACAGACGGCGACAAGACCGTCACACGACGACAGGAGGCTCGTCATGGCCAGTCCTTTCGCAGCAGCCGACGTCCACCCCGTGTCCCGCAGGACCGCCGCCCCGCCCGCCGCCCTCGACCTGCTCGCCAAGGCCCGCGCCGGACTCGACGAGGCCGCGGCCCTCGACCGCCCCCACGAGAGGTACGCCACCGCGCACCTCGCCGCCCTGCGCACCGCGGCCGCCGTCCTCGCCGCCCGCGCCCGGCCCGTGCCCCCCACCCGCCGCCGCCAGGCCATAAGGAGCGCCTGGGAGCTCCTGCCGCAGCTCGCGCCCGAGCTCACCGAGTGGAGCGTCCTCTTCGCCTCCGGCGCCCGGCGCAGGGCGCTCGCCGAAGCCGGGGTCGCCGACGCCGCGACCGCGCGCGACGCCGACGACCTCCTCAGGGACGCCGCCCACTTCCTCCGCCTGGTGGAGCGGCTGCTCGCGCTCCGGCCGGTGCTGCCCCGGCAGCCCCCCGAGGACGGGGCCGCCGGTTGATCCGCGCGGCGCCCCGGAGGCCATAGGGTGGGGAGGTCCGTACCCGTCACCGAGGAGTCAAGAGCCGTGCCGGACCCTTCCCCCGCCTTCGGCCGTGAGGCGTCGTCGCGCCCGTCGCGCGCCTCTCTGCGAACCGCCGTCGTCTGGGACGTCCTGAAAGACGCCCTCGACCGCCGCGTCGGGACCACCGGCAAGGGCAGCCTGGACGTCCTGGACACCGGCGGCGGCTCCGGCAACTTCGCGGTGCCGGTGGCCCGCCTCGGCCACCGCGTCACCGTCGTCGACCCCAGCCCCAACGCGCTCTTCGCGCTGGAGCGCCGCGCCGCCGAGGCCGGGGTCGCCGAGCTGGTGACCGGAGTCCAGGGCGACGTCCGCGGCCTCTTCGACGTCGTCGAGCGCGGCGCCTACGACGCGGTCCTCTGCCACGGCGTCCTGGAGTACGTGGACGACCCGGCCGAGGGCGTGCGGAACACGGTGGCCGCGCTCCGCCCCGGCGGCGCGCTCAGCCTGCTCGGAGCCGGACTCGGCGGCGCGGTCCTCGCCCGTGCCCTCGCCGGACACTTCACCGAGGCCCGCACCGCACTGGGCGACCCCGACGGACGCTGGGGCGACGGCGACCCCGTGCCCCGGCGCTTCACCGCCGAGCAGCTCACCGGACTGGCCGAGGAGGCCGGGCTCTCCGTCGGCGCCGTCCACGGCGTCCGGATCTTCGCCGACCTCGTGCCCGGCGTCCTCGTCGACACCGAGCCCGGCGCCGCCGAGGCCCTGCTGAAGCTGGAGGCGGCCGCCGCCGAGCTGTCCGCCTTCCACGCCGTCGCCACCCAGTTGCACGTCCTCGCCGAGAAGCCCGTCTGAGACGGCGGAACCCAGGGCCCCCGCCACCCGTTCGGAGGTGTGGGCCCCGCTCTGCCGCAGGCAGCCCCGCAGACGGCTTCGCGCCGTATGATCGAGTGAAACCATCCGGCATGACGGGCGGGCGGCTGGGGAATCAACGCCTCACCAACCGATCCGCGTGGCGGCCCGGATTGGCTGTTCGGCATTGAGGGCGGGTTTCACGGGGGCGATTCCCTGCCTATCCTGAAAGGGCCGCAAACCGGTCGCCCCCGCGGCCGACGACTAGGAGGACTCCGTGCCGCTCTCGGAGCACGAGCAGCGAATGCTCGAGCAGATGGAGCGAGCGCTGTACGCCGAAGACCCCAAGTTCGCGACAGCGCTCGAAGGAAGCGGGCTGCGCACGTACACCCGGCGACGGGTGTATCAGGCAGTCGCCGGCTTCCTGGTGGGTATCGCGCTCCTCATGGCCGGGCTGGTCTTCTACGAGGACGGCCTGATCTGGATCAGTGTGGTGGGATTCCTCGTCATGCTGGGCTGCGCGGTCCTGGTGGTGACCGGATGGCGCAAGGCGCCCCGGCCGGGAGAGCAGTAGCAGGTCAGGGGCGGGACGGCGGCCGGAGGCCGTCGGACCCAGGCGCGACGCTCCATGATGGACCGGATCGAGGCGCGGTGGCAGCGACGCCGCGACGAACAGCAGGGCGGCGGCCACTGACGCCCCCCTGAGCGGACGCCCCGCACCCCCGTGACCCCAGCCCCGCCGGCCCCGAGCCCCGGCGGGGCCGAGTCGTTCCAGGGCCCTTGCGCCGACGCGGTGGCGCCGTTCCGTTGTGGGCAGTCGTTCCGCCGGGGCGGAACCGGTGGGCACGACGGAACGGCACCCTGCGCGGATGCTTCCGCTTCCGGGCCTGGACCCGCACCCCGTGCGCAGTGCGCTTGAGGTGCGGGTCCAGGCCCGGAGAGCCTCGGCCCGGCAGGGGGCGCCGTCCCTGTGCCCGCCCGTCCCGCCCCTGGCGGGACGCATGCCCACAGGGACGGGCGGGAGGCCCGTCAGGGGGAGGGGCGGAGACGGGAGAGGGCGTGGGAGGAGCGGGTTCTCAGGGCGGTCCAGCGGGCCGAGGCGGTCCAGTGGAGACGGGCCGCCGAACGCGGGGCGAAGCGGGCCCGGAGCCGCCCGCCGCGCGAGGCGTTCGCGTGGAACCCGGCCCGTACCCGCTCCGCGTCCCGCGCCAGCCCGGAGACCGGCCGCGGCACGGGCGCGTAGAGGACCTCCTCCACGGCACCGGCCACCCGGTGCACCGCCTCGGCCGCCGCGCCGTCCAGCCCGCCCGCCCGGACGATCCGCTCCGCGGTCCTCCGGGGGGTCTGCGCCTCGTCCGGTTCCACGCCGTGGTCCCAGGCGGTGTCGCCGATCTCCCGCCACACCGCCAGCGGACCGGCGGACGGGGCGAGCCGGCGGGCCCGCACCCGGGTCCGCCACAGCATCGGGGCGAAGGGGACGGCGAGCAGCAGCAGCGCGCCCAGCGTCCACAGGGCGACCGCCGGCAGGTTCGTACCGCCGCCGGAGGAGGCGTCGTCGGCCGCCGCCGGGTTCTTGTCGCACTCGCCGAGGCGGCGCAGCTCCGGCGGGCAGCTCTCCGAGGCGCTCGGCGCCGCCGAGGGCTGCGCGGAGGCCGACTGCGAGGGCTGCGCGGGACCGGTCGGCCCCCCGGTGGGGGACGCCTGCCGGGTGTAGGAGGGAGTGGAGCCGCGGGACGGCGTCGGCTCGAAACGGGTCCAGCCGGCGCCCTCGAAGTACAGCTCGGGCCAGGCGTGGGCGTCCCGGATGCCGACCGAGACCGAGCCGTCGGACTGGGTGGTGCCGGGCATGAAGCCGACCGCGACCCGCGCCGGGATGCCCAGCGTGCGGGCCATCGCCGCCATGGAGAAGGAGAAGTGGATGCAGAACCCCTCCTTGTCCTTCAGGAAGCGGGAGATCGCCTGCGTACCGGTCCCGGACGTCACGTCCACGTCGTAGCGGAAGCCGCCGTCCTCGGCGAACCAGTCCTGGAGCCGGACGGCCCGCTCGTAGTCGTTCCGCGCGCCCTTGGTGACCTCCAGGGCCGTCGCCCCGACGTCGTCGGGGAGGCTGTCGGGCACCTTGGTGTAGTCGCGGCGCAGCTGCTCCGGCGGGGGGCCCGCCGCGGAGAGCTGTTCGCCGGTGGGCTGCACGTCGAGGCTGGTCACCTGGTAGCGGACGCCCTTGGTGGTCTGCTTGTCGTCGCCGACGAGCATCCGGCCGGCCGGCTCGAACCGCCAGCGGCCCTCGATGTCGACCCGGGCGGCCGGGAACGGCATCGGCAGCCACTTCTGGTCGTACCCCTCGGTGGCGACGAAGTTGCTGGTCACCTCGGAGGTGCGGACGGACTGGGAGAGGCCGTCGGGCCAGGGCAGCGTCTTCGGCACCGCCTCGATCGGGCGGACCGAGGACTTCCACGAGGTGCCGTCGAACTGGTCGAGGGCGACGAGCCGCAGGTACAGCCCGCTGTTGTCCACGGCGTTGGTCCGGTAGCGCAGGACCTCGAAGTCCTCCGGCTGGCGCAGGTTGTCCTGGAGGGAGACCAGCGGGTTGACGGCCGCGATGGTGCCGCCGCCTCCGCCGCCCTCGCCGGGGCCGCCTCCGCCGCCGTTGCCCAGGAGCCCGCCGGAGAAGCCGGGCAGGACCAGCGGCACCACCAGGGCGGTGCCCATGGCGACGGCGCCGATCCGGCGGCCGGTGCGGACCGGGGCGAAGCCCGTCGCGCCGCTGCCCACGGTGGTGCCGGACCGGCCGGTGCGCTGGGCGCCGCCGAAGACCCGTCCCCAAGCGGAGAGCCGGTCGCGGCCCTCGGCGAGGAGCAGCAGGAGGTAGCCGGTGGCGGCGAGCACGAACCAGAGCCGTCCCGCGCCGCCGCCGGACAGTCCGGCGGCCACCGAGTACAGCGCGAGCAGCGGCAGCCCGGCCGGGGCGGCGCGGCGGAAGGTGACCGCCAGGACGTCCACGAGCAGCCCGATCGCCAGCACGCCGACGACCAGGATGAGCCGGATGCCCTCGGTGTCCGGGGCGGGGACCGCGTAGGTCCCGATGTCGTCGGTGCCGAGCCGGAAGAGCTCCACCACGCGCGCCCCGGCGAGCGGTCCGGGCAGGAAGCCGAAGAGCGCCTGCTCCCGGGCGAAGACCACGGTCAGCGCGATCACGTCGACCAGCAGCTGGGCGCCGATCGTCAGCGGCCGGGCCAGCGGGACCCGCCGCCCCAGCATGCCGACGGCGCTCTGGAGGGCGAGGAGGAAGGCGGCGGTGAAGATCCAGGTGGCCGGCTTCACCAGGGGCAGCAGCGCCCCCGCGGCCAGCAGGGAGGCCGCCCACGCGGCCAGGGTCAGACGGGTGAGTCCGCTCATGCCAGGCCCCCGTGTCCGTCCGTGACGACACCGTCCCGCAGGTCTCCCGCGGCCTGCTGCCAGAGGTCGGAGGGCCGGGCCCCGGGCGGGACGGGGACGACGGTCCAGCCGGCCTCCCGCAGCTGCCGGACCCGGGTCTCCACGGGCCCGGTCACGGCGCCGGCGGTGAGCCAGGAGCCGGAGTCCAGGACGAAGGCGACGGCCGTGCCGGCCCGGCCGCGCATCCGGCCGACCAGGGCTGCCTGTTCCTCGTCCAGGTCGCCGAGGAAGGCGACGAGCAGTCCGTCGCTCCCGGCGCGCAGCACGTCGGAGGCGCGGGAGAGCCCGGCGCCCTCGGAGTGGTCGACGATCGCGAGGGTGTCCATCATCAGTCCCGCGGTCTCCACGGAGTCGCCGCCGGACGCGCCCGCGTAGCCGTCGGAGCCCTCGCCGGGGACCGCGGCACCGGTGTCGGTGAGCAGCCGGACCGCGTAGCCGCGCTCCAGCATGTGGGTGAGGACGGAGGCGGCGCCGGAGACGGCCCACTCGAAGGCGGAGTCGGGGCCCGAGCCCTGGTAGCCGACCCGGCGGGTGTCGAGGAGGACCGTGCAGTGGGAGCGCTGCGGCTGCTCCTCGCGGCGGACCATCAGCTCGCCGTACCGGGCGGTGGAGCGCCAGTGGACCCGGCGCAGGTCGTCGCCGTGCCGGTAGGCGCGCGGGATGACGTCGTCGTCGCCGGCGAGCGCCAGCGCGCGGTGCTGTCCGTCCCCGTAACCGGAGGCCTCGCCGCCGAGCCGGACCGCGGGCAGCGGCGTGGTGCGCGGGACGACGGTCAGGGTGTCGTACGCGCTGAATGAGCGGGTGAGCTCGCACATCCCGAAGGGGTCGCTCAGCCGGAGCTGGAGCGGGCCGAGCGGGAAGCGGCCGCGCAGGTCGGAGCGGACCCGGTAGGAGACCTCGCGCCGGCCGCCGGCCTCGACCCGGTCGAGGACGAAGCGGGGGCGGGGCCCCAGCATGTACGGCACGTGGTCCTGGAGCATGAGCAGGCCGGTGGGGAGCTTGGAGACGTTCTCCATGCGGAGCTGGACGCGGGCCTCGGTGCCGGCCTCCACCCGCTGCGGGGTGAGCCGCCGGGAGGTGGCGACCCGGTAGCGGGTGCGGTGCAGGACGAGGGCGCAGATCAGCGGCAGCGCGGCGAGCAGCAGGCCGACGCGGAGAAGGTCGGCCTGGCCGAGCACGTAGGCGCAGACGGCGGCGGCCGCCCCGGCGGCGAGGAAGGAGCGGCCGCGGGTGGTGAGGCCGCCGAGGGTGGCCCGCAGGTCCCCCCGGCCGTCCTCGGCCGGGGGGACCTGCGGGCCGTCGCGGTCGTCGGCCCGCTGCCCCTCGGGTGCGGCGGGGGTGGCCATCACAGCTGTCGGCCCCCGGGCTGCCGGCCGTAGGGCTGTGCCGCGGGCGGGGCCGCGGACGGGACGGGGGTCCGCTGGAGGATGTCGAGGACGACCTGCTCCGCGTTGCGGCGGCCCAGCTGGGCCTGCGCGGTGGGCAGCAGGCGGTGGGCGAGGACCGGCACGGCCAGTGCCTGGAGGTCGTCGGGGAGCACGTACTCGCGGCCGGCGAGGGCGGCGGAGGCCCGGGCGGCGCGCAGCAGGTGGAGGGTGGCGCGCGGGGAGGCGCCGAGCCGCAGGTCGGGGTGGACGCGGGTGGCGCCGACGATGTCCACGGCGTACCGCCGCACGGAGTCGGCGACGTGCACCGAGCGGACCGCGTCGATCAGCTTGAGGACGTCGTGGGCGTGGGCGACCGGCTGGAGGTCGTCCAGCGGGCTGACCGCGCCGTGCACGTCGAGCATCTGGAACTCGGCCTCGGGGCTCGGGTAGCCGATGGAGACGCGGGCCATGAAGCGGTCGCGCTGGGCCTCGGGCAGCGGGTAGGTGCCCTCCATCTCGACCGGGTTCTGGGTGGCCACGACCATGAAGGGGCTGGGCAGCTCGTAGGTCTGCCCGTCGATGGTGACCTGCCGCTCCTCCATGGACTCCAGGAGCGCGGACTGGGTCTTCGGCGAGGCGCGGTTGATCTCGTCGCCGATGACGATCTGGGCGAAGATCGCGCCCGGCTTGAACTCGAACTCCCGACGCTGCTGGTCGAAGATCGACACGCCGGTCACGTCCGACGGCAGCAGGTCGGGAGTGAACTGGATGCGGCGCACCGAGCAGTCGATGGACCGCGCGAGCGTCTTGGCGAGCATGGTCTTGCCGACACCGGGCACGTCCTCGATGAGGAGGTGGCCCTCGGCGAGCAGCACCGTCAGCGCGAGACGTACGACCTCGGGCTTGCCCTCGATCACGCTCTCCACCGAACCGCGGATCCGCTCCGCGGTGGTGGTCAGATCTGTGAGGCTCGCTCGGTCGTCATAGGTCGTCACCCCGGCCCTCCTCGGCCTTGCAGGAACACGGACACCTGCCCCCGCTGGGATGTACGGGGGGTGTCACCCGAGCATTCTTGTTGGGATTGCCGGGCCCTGTCACTCGCCTGTGGACAACCGCGGGCGAATTGCCGAGGTTTGTCGTCTTACGCGGCGGTGGAAGTGGTGCTCCGACCCGTGCCGGACCCTTTCTCCACAGGATCGATCTCGCGCAGCAGCCCCGTCGCGACGTCGAAGACGAAGCCCCGGACGTCGTCCGTGTGCGGCAGGAACGGGGAGGTCCGGACCCGCTGCATCGACTGCCGTACGTCCTGGTCCACGTCCCGGAAGGCCTCGACCGCCCAGGCCGGCCGCTGGCCCACCTCGTCCTCCAGCTCGTGCCGGAAGTCCTCGGTGAGCGACTCCAGGCCGCACCCGGTGTGGTGCACGAGCATCACCGCGCGGGTGCCCAGCGCCCGCTGGCTGATGGTGAGCGAGCGGATCACGTCGTCGGTCACGACGCCGCCCGCGTTGCGGATGGTGTGGCAGTCGCCGAGTTCGAGGCCCAGGGCCGCGTGCAGGTCGAGGCGGGCGTCCATGCAGGCGACGACGGCGACGCGGAGCACCGGACGCGCGTCCATGCCCGGGTCGGTGAAGTCGGCGGCGTACCGCGCGTTCGCCTCGACGAGCCGCTCGGTGACCGAGGGACCGGCGGGTATCGCGCCGGGCGAGCCGGGGGAGGGATGTGCGGAGGTCGTCATGGCTTCGACGGTAGTGGGCACCACCCCCGCGAGGCCGCTGTGAGAAGAGGACAAAGAACCACGATGATCCTGTGTGTGAGCGAGCCCACAGCAGGTGCCGGATGCCGCCGATCGAGTGAACCGCCCCGAATGTCCGCACGCGCGTCCGGCGCCGCGCGACGCGCCAGCCGGTTGGTTGACCGGCCCGGCCTGTGGACTAGAGTGACGCGGAGTCCATGGAGACAATCGAGCGGTTTGAAGCGGTTTCTCCCCTGTGTGCGCGGCGGTACCCACGGCTCGCCTCCTCCCGCTCGCCGGCCGGCCGACGCGCCCCACCGGCGCCGGACGACCGCGTTCGACCCGAGAGCGGGCGGTGATCCGGCGGTACGTACCCCGTGTCCGTCCTGAGAGGGTGCGTTGAGCAACGACCGACACGTCCCGGTGATGCTCCAGCGGTGCCTGGACATGTTGGCCCCTGCCCTCCGGGACCCCGGGGCCGTCGTCGTCGACTGCACCCTGGGTCTCGGCGGCCACAGCGAGGCCCTGCTCCGCGCCTTCCCCGAGGCCCGGCTCGTCGCCCTCGACCGCGACAAGGAGGCCCTGCGCCTCTCCGGCGAGCGCCTCGCCCCCTACGGCGACCGCGCCACCCTCGTCCACGCGGTCTACGACGAGCTGCCCGAGGTCCTGGACCGGCTCGGCATCGACAAGGTCCAGGGCGTCCTCTTCGACCTCGGCGTCTCCTCCATGCAGCTCGACGAGGCCGACCGGGGCTTCGCCTACGCCCAGGACGCCCCGCTCGACATGCGCATGGACCAGACGACCGGCATGAGCGCCGCCGAGGTCCTCAACACCTACCCGGCCGGCGAACTCGTCCGCATCCTGCGCGCCTACGGCGAGGAGAAGCAGGCCAAGCGGATCGTCTCCGCCGTCGTCCGCGAGCGCGAGAAGGAGCCGTTCACCAACAGCGCCCGGCTCGTCGAACTCATCCGCGACGCCCTCCCGCAGGCCGCCAAGCGCACCGGCGGCAACCCGGCCAAGCGCACCTTCCAGGCCCTGCGCATCGAGGTCAACGGCGAACTGAGCGTCCTGGAGCGGGCGATCCCGGCCGCCGTGAAGGCCCTCGCCGTCGGCGGCCGCGTCGCCGTCCTCTCGTACCACTCCCTGGAGGACCGGCTCGTCAAGCAGGTCTTCGCGGCCGGCGCGGCCACCACCGCCCCGCCCGGCCTCCCCGTCGTCCCCGAGCAGTACCAGCCCCGCCTCAAGCTCCTCACCCGCGGCGCCGAACTCCCCACCGAGGAGGAGATCGCCGAGAACCGCCGGGCCGCCCCCGCCCGGCTCCGGGGCGCCGAGCGCATCCGGGAGGACGTGCTGTGAGCACGGCGAGGGGGCCGCTCAAGGGCCGGGCCGCGCGGCTCGGACGGCTGATGCCGTCCGGACCCAGCTCGGCCGCCCGCACCCCCTTCGTCCTGCTCGTCGTCCTCCTCCTCGGCGGCGGCCTCATCACCCTGCTGCTGCTGAACTCCGCCCTCAACCAGGGCTCCTTCGAGCTGCGCGAGCTCAAGGACCGCACCACCGAGCTCACCGACGAGGAACAGGCCCTCCAGCGGGACGTCGACGCCTACGCGGCCCCCGACGCCCTGGAGCGCCGCGCCCGCGAGCTCGGCATGGTCCCCGGCGGCAGCCCCGCCTTCCTCGGGCCCGACGGCAAGGTCCTCGGCGATCCCACCGTCGCCCCCTCCCCGGAGCCGACCCGGACGCCGTCCCGCGCCCCCTCCCGCACCGGCGCCCCGGACCCCGCCCGTACGCGGGAGGCCGGCGCCGCCCCGAAGCCCACCGCCACCGCCCCGACCGGAACCGCCCCGAACGCCCCGACGACCTCCGGCAGGTGACCGAGCAGTGCCCTCCCAGGAGCCCCCGCGCCGCCGCGTCCCCGGTCCTTCGCGCCCGGTCCGCCCCCGCCCCCCGTCCGCCGGGGACCCCCGCGCCCGAGGCCGCGCGCCCCGGCCCGCGCAGCGCCCCGCCGCCCGCCGCCCCGCGGCCCGTCCGGCCGCCCGCAAGCCCCGCACCATCACGCTCGGCCGCCCCCGGCCCCGGCTGCGCCTGATCTCCCTCGGCCTGACCCTCGTCATGCTGGTCTTCGTGGTCCGGCTGCTCCAGGTCCAGGCCGTCGACGCCAGCGCGTACGCGGCCAAGGCCGACAAGTACCGCTTCCAGGAGTACACGCTCTCCGCCGAGCGCGGCGAGATCACCGACCGCAACGGCATCGCCCTGGCCACCAGCGTCGACGCCTACGACATCACCGCCGACCCGAAGCTCTTCACGCCGGAGGAGTCCAAGCGCCGCGACGCGCCCGAGCAGGCCGCCGCCCTCCTCGCCCCGATCCTCGGCAAGGAGCCGGCGGAACTGGTGAAGAAGCTCCGCACCCCCAAGTCCCGCTACACCCTGCTCGCCCGCAAGCAGACCCCGCAGGTCTGGAACCAGATCAAGGACCTCAAGAAGGTCTACGCGGAGAAGTCCGCCGAGCCCGGCGGCACCGGGGTCAACCTCCTCGGCGGCGTCCTCAGCGAGCCCAGCACCAAGCGCGTCTACCCGAACGGCGAACTCGGCGCCGGGATACTGGGCTACGTCAACGCCGAGGGCCGCGGCGCCGGCGGCATCGAGTCCATGCTCGACCCCGAACTCGCCGGCCGGGACGGCAAGATCCGCTTCACCGCCTCCGGCGGCCGGCAGGTCCCCACCGCCGGATCCCAGGGCACCCCCGCCGTCCCCGGTTCCGACATCGAGCTCACCATCGACCGGGACATCCAGTGGGCCGCCCAGCGGGCCATCACCGACCAGGTCCGCAAGTCCAGGGCCGACCGCGGCTACGTCGTCGTCCAGGACACCCGCACCGGCGAGGTCCTGGCCATGGCCAACGCCCCCGGCTTCGACCCCAACGACCTCTCCGCCGCCAACGCCGCCGCCATGGGCAACGCGGCCCTCCAGGACGCCTACGAGCCCGGCTCCACGGCCAAGGTCATGTCCATGGCCGCCGTCCTGGAGGAGGGCAAGGCCACCCCCGACACCCACGTCACCGTCCCCAACCGGCTCCACCGCGGCGACCGGCTCTTCAAGGACGACGTCGACCACAAGACCTGGTACCTGACGCTCAACGGCGTCCTCGCCAAGTCCAGCAACATCGGCACCATCCTCGCCACCGGCCAGCTCGGCAAGGACCAGGCCGAGTCCAACCGCGTCCTCGACGGCTACCTCCGCCGCTTCGGCATCGGCAGCCCCACCGGCCTCGGCTTCCCCGGCGAGACCCCCGGCATCCTCGCCAAGCCCGAGGACTGGTCCACCTCGCAGCAGTACACGATCCCCTTCGGCCAGGGCCTCTCCGTCAACGCCCTCCAGGCCGCCTCCGTCTACTCGACCATCGCCAACGGAGGCGTACGGATCGAACCCACCCTCGTCCGCGGCACCAAGGGCCCCGACGGCCGCTTCACGCCCACCGGGAAGCCCGCCGAGAACCGGGTCGTCAGCGAGAAGACCGCCACCACCCTGGCCCGGATGCTGGAATCCGTCGTCGACGACCGCGAGGGCACCGGCACCAGGGCCGCCATCCCCGGCTACCGCGTCGCCGGCAAGACCGGCACCGCCAACCGGGTCGACCCCGAACTCGGCCGCTACAAGGGCTACACCGCCTCCTTCGCCGGCTTCGCCCCCGCCGACCAGCCCCGCGTCACCGTCTACTGCGCCATCCAGAACCCCACCAAGGGGAGCTACTTCGGCGGCCAGATCTGCGGCCCCATCTACAAGGAGGTCATGGAGTTCGCGCTCAAGACCCTCCACGTGGCCCCCACCGGCAGCGAGCCCGCCCGCCTGCCGGTCACCTTCGAACCCACCCCGTGACCCCCGGGAGCACCACCAGTGACGACGATCACCCCCCACTCCGGGAACCGGAAATCGAACTCCGGCGACGCCCCCCGCTCGTTTGGTCCCCCGCAGGGTGCGCCCGGTACGCTCACCGCCGTGCCACACGCTGATCAGTCCCGAACCACCCCGCCCCGCCCGGAGCGGGCCCGCCCGACACCCCTGGGCGAGCTCGCGGCACGGCTGGGCGCCGAGATCCCCGACGCCGCACAGGACGTCCCGGTCTCGGGCATCACCCACGACTCCCGGGCGGTACGCCCCGGGGACGTGTACGCGGGCCTCGCCGGCGCCCGCCTGCACGGCGCCGACTTCGCCGCCCAGGCCGCCGGCCTCGGCGCCGTCGCGGTCCTCACCGACCCGGCGGGCGCCGAGCGCGCCGCCGCCACCGGCCTGCCGGTCCTCGTCGCCCCGGACCCGCGCGGCCGGATGGGCGAACTCGCCGCCGAGATCTACGGCCGTCCCGGCGAGGACCTCCTCCAGATCGGCATCACCGGCACCTCCGGCAAGACCACCACCGCCTACCTCGTCGAGGGCGGACTGCGCGGCGCCGGGAAGCACACCGGACTCGTCGGCACCGTCGAGATGCGCATCGGCGACGAGCGCATCAAGTCGGAGCGCACCACCCCCGAGGCCACCGACCTCCAGGCCCTCTTCGCCGTCATGCGCGAGCGGGGCGTCGAGGCCGTCGCCATGGAGGTCTCCAGCCACGCCCTCGTGCTCGGCCGGGTCGACGGCTGCGTCTTCGACGTCGCCGTCTTCAACAACCTCAGCCCGGAGCACATGGAGTTCCACTCCGACATGGAGGACTACTTCCGGGCCAAGGCGGCGCTCTTCACCCCCGAGCGCAGCCGGCTCGGCGTGGTCAACGCCGACGACGAGTACGGCCGCAGGCTCGCGAAGGAGGCCGGGGTCCCGGTCGTCACCTTCTCCGCCGAGGGCCGCGCCGACGCCGACTGGCGGGCCGAGGACGTCGTCCTGGGCGCCGCCGGCTCCACCTTCACGGCCGTCGGCCCCGAGGGCCTGCGGATCCCCGCCACGGCCCCGCTGCCCGGCCCCTTCAACGTCGCCAACACCCTCGCCGCGATCGCCACCCTCGCGACCGCCGGGCTCGACCCGCGCACCGCCGCCGAGGGCGTCGCCGCCGTGCCCGGCGTCCCCGGCCGCCTGGAGCGCGTCGACGCCGGCCAGCCGTACCTCGCCGTCGTCGACTACGCGCACAAGACCGACGCCGTCGAGTCGGTGCTGCGCTCGCTGCGCGAGGTCACCGAGGGCCGGCTGCACGTGGTCATCGGCTGCGGCGGCGACCGGGACACCACCAAGCGCGGCCCGATGGGCGCCGCCGCGGCCCGGCTCGCCGACACCGCCGTGCTGACCTCCGACAACCCCCGCTCCGAGGACCCGCTCGCGATCCTCACCGCGATGCTCGCGGGCGCCGCGGAGGTGCCCGCGGACGACCGCGGCGACGTCCTGGTCGAACCCGACCGGGCCGCCGCCATCGCCGCGGCCGTCGCCCGCGCCCGGCCCGGCGACACCGTCCTGGTCGCCGGCAAGGGCCACGAGCAGGGCCAGGAGGCCGCCGGGAAGGTGCGTCCCTTCGACGACCGCCTGGTCCTCCGCGAAGCGATCGAAGCAGTGCACGCAGCAGGGACCGCGGCGGCGCACGACGCAGCGGTCGGACACCGTCACCAGAACAGTCAGGGATGAAGCAGTGATCGCCCTCTCCCTCGCCGAGATCGCCGAAATCGTCGGCGGGCAGGCGCACGACATACCGGATCCGGACGTCCGGATCACCGGGCCCGTCGTCATCGACTCCCGCGAGGTGAAGCCCGGCAGCCTCTTCGCCGCCTTCGCCGGCGAGCGCGTCGACGGCCACGACTACGCGGAGCGCGCCGTCGCGGCGGGCGCGGCGGCGGTGCTCGCCGTCCGCCCCCTCGGCGTCCCCGCGATCGTCGTGGACGACGTGCAGGGCGCCCTCGGCGCCCTCGCCCGCGCGGTGGTCGAGCGGCTCGGCACCGACGTCGTCGCCCTCACCGGGTCGGCCGGCAAGACCTCCACCAAGGACCTGATCGCCCAGGTCCTCGACAGCCACGCGCCCACCGTCTGGACGCCCGGCTCCCTCAACAACGAGATCGGCCTGCCGCTCACCGCGCTGAAGGCCACCGGGGAGACCCGGCACCTCGTCCTGGAGATGGGCGCCCGCGGCATCGGCCACATCCGCTACCTGACCGGGCTCACCCCGCCCCGGATCGGGCTCGTCCTCAACGTGGGCAGCGCCCACATCGGCGAGTTCGGCGGACGCGAGCAGATCGCCGTGGCCAAGGGCGAGCTGGTCGAGTCGCTGCCGTCCGCCGAGGACGGCGGAGTGGCGGTCCTCAACGCCGACGACCCGCTCGTGCGCGCCATGGAGAGCCGGACCAAGGCCCGGGTGATCCTCTTCGGCGAAGCGGACGAAGCGGCCGTACGTGCCGAGAACGTCCGCCTCACCGACTCCGGCCGGCCCGCTTTCACGCTTCACACACCCACCGGGTGCAGCGACGTGACCTTGCGCCTGTACGGTGAGCACCACGTGTCGAACGCGCTCGCAGCGGCCGCCGTCGCGCACGAGCTGGGCATGCCTGTCGAGGAGATCGCCACCGCGCTCTCCGAGGCCGGCTCCCTTTCGCGCTGGCGCATGGAGGTCACCGAGCGTCCGGACGGCGTGACGATCGTCAACGACGCCTACAACGCGAACCCCGAGTCCATGCGAGCCGCCCTGCGCGCGCTCGCGGCCATGGGCCGGGCCGGACAGGCCCGGGGGGCCCGCACGTGGGCGGTGCTCGGCAAGATGGCCGAGCTCGGTGACGCGTCGCTGGCCGAGCACGACGCGGTCGGACGGCTCGCCGTCCGGCTCAACGTCAGCAAGCTCGTCGCGGTCGGGGACAGGGAAGCGTCCTGGCTGCAACTGGGCGCCTATAACGAGGGTTCGTGGGGTGAGGAGTCGGTGCACGTGTCCGACGCGCAGGCGGCGATCGACCTGTTGCGCAGGGAGCTGCGCCCGGGGGACGTGGTCCTGGTGAAGGCGTCCCGTTCGGTCGGTCTCGAGCAGGTCGCCCTGGCGCTGCTCGACGCTGAGGGCGAGGTGTCGGGCCGATGAGGCAGATCCTCTTCGCGGGGGCCATCGGCCTCTTCCTCACCCTGATCGGCACCCCGCTGCTCATCAAGCTGCTCGCCCGCAAGGGATACGGGCAGTTCATCCGTGACGACGGCCCGCGCGGCCACGCCGGGAAGAAGGGCACGCCCACCATGGGCGGCATCTCCTTCATCCTGGCCACGCTCATCGCGTACGCGCTGGCCAAGGTCATCACCGGCGAGGACCCGACGTACTCGGGCGTCCTGGTGCTGTTCCTGATGGCGGGCATGGGCCTGGTCGGCTTCCTCGACGACTACATCAAGATCGTCAAGCAGCGCTCGCTGGGCCTGCGGGCCAAGGCGAAGATGGCCGGCCAGCTCATCGTCGGCATCGCCTTCGCGATCCTCTCGCTCCAGTTCGCGGACGTGCGCGGCCAGACCCCCGCCTCCGACAGGCTCTCGTTCATCACGGACTTCGGCTGGTCCATCGGCCCGGTGCTCTTCGTGGTCTGGGCGCTCTTCATGATCCTGGCCATGTCCAACGGCGTGAACCTGACGGACGGCCTGGACGGTCTGGCGACCGGCGCCTCCGTGATGGTCTTCGGCGCCTACACCTTCATCGGGCTGTGGCAGTTCCAGGAGTCCTGCGCCAACGCGCTGACCCTCACCAACCCGAACGCCTGCTTCGAGGTCCGCGACCCGCTGGACCTCGCGGTCGTGGCCTCCGCGCTCATGGGAGCCTGCTTCGGCTTCCTGTGGTGGAACACCTCGCCCGCCAAGATCTTCATGGGCGACACCGGCTCCCTCGCGCTCGGCGGCGCGCTGGCCGGCCTCGCCATCTGCTCCCGTACGGAGCTGCTGCTCGCGCTGCTCGGCGGCCTGTTCGTGCTGATCACCATGTCCGTGGTCATCCAGGTCGGCTCGTTCAAGATGACCGGCAAGCGCGTCTTCCGGATGGCCCCCCTCCAGCACCACTTCGAACTCAAGGGGTGGTCCGAGGTCCTGGTCGTCGTCCGGTTCTGGATCATCCAGGGCATGTGCGTCATCGTGGGCCTGGGCCTCTTCTACGCGGGATGGGCAGCCGACAAGTGAGCGAAGAGCTGGACTGGCGGGGCAAGCACGTCACGGTCGCGGGTCTCGGCGTGTCCGGGATCCCGGCCGCCCGGGCGCTGGCCGCCCGCGGCGCCGTGGTGACCGTCGTCAACGACGGGGACGACGAGCGCTCCCGGGCGCAGGCCGCCGAGCTGGAGGCGGAGGGCGTCGCCGTCCGCCTCGGCGACGGGGCGACCCTGCCGGCCGGCACCGAGCTGGTCGTCACCGCCCCCGGCTGGCAGCCGGACAAGCCGCTCTTCGCGGCCGCCGCCGAGGCGGGCGTGGAGATCTGGGGCGACGTCGAGCTGGCCTGGCGCCTGCGGGGCCCGGACGCGGCCCCCTGGCTGGCGGTCACCGGCACCAACGGCAAGACCACCACGACCCGGATGCTCGTCTCCATCCTGGAGGCGGCCGGGCTGCGGACCGCCGCCGTCGGCAACATCGGCGTCTCGCTCCTCGACGCCGTCCTCGGCGACGAGGAGTACGACGTGCTCGCCGTGGAGCTGTCCAGCTACCAGCTGCACTGGGCGCCCTCCGTGCGCGCTCACTCGGCCGCCGTGCTCAACCTGGCGCCCGACCACCTCGACTGGCACGGCTCCATGGAGGCGTACGCCGCCGACAAGGGCCGGATCTACGAGGGCAACCGGGTCGCCTGCGTGTACAACGTCGCCGACCCGGCCACCGAGGACCTGGTCCGCGAGGCCGACGTCGAGGAGGGCTGCCGGGCGATCGGCTTCACCCTCGGCACCCCCGGCCCCTCCCAGCTCGGCGTCGTCGAGGGCATCCTCGTCGACCGGGCCTTCGTCGAGAACCGGCAGAAGAACGCCCAGGAGCTGGCCGAGGTCGCCGACGTGCGCCCGCCGGCCCCGCACAACATCGCCAACGCGCTCGCCGCGGCCGCCCTCGCCCGCGCCTTCGGCGTCGACGCGAAGGCCGTACGGGACGGACTGCGGGCCTTCCGGCCCGACCCGCACCGGATCGAGGAGGTCGCGGAGGTCGGGGGCGTGACGTACGTCGACGACTCCAAGGCCACCAACACCCACGCCGCCGAAGCCTCGTTGGCCGCCTACGACCCGATCGTCTGGATCGCCGGCGGCCTCGCCAAGGGCGCCACCTTCGACGAGCTGGTGGAACGGTCCGCGAAGCGGCTGCGCGGGGTCGTCCTGATCGGCGCGGACCGCGCGCTGATCCGGGAAGCCCTGGCGCGACACGCCCCGGAGGTCCCGGTGGTGGACCTCGACCGGACCGACACTGGGGCGATGTCCGAGGCGGTCCGCGAGGCGGCCCGGCTCGCCCGTCCGGGGGACACCGTCCTCCTGGCCCCGGCCTGCGCCTCCATGGACATGTTCACCAACTACAACAAGCGGGGCGAGGCGTTCGCGGACGCGGTCCGCGCCCTCGCCGCCACCGGCGACGCCTGACCCGACCACTGCGAGGGTCCGGCCGTACCGGGCCTGACCGGAGGGGGCAGCGACCATGCCGAGCAAGATTGCCGGGACACGCCGGCCCTCCGCCCGACCGGGCGGAGGGCGGGCCCCCGCGCCCCCGAGGGGGGCGCGCGGCGGCGTGCGCGGGTTCTACACGCGGGCGAAGCGGGCCTGGGACCGGCCGCTCACGGCGTACTACGTGATCATCGGCGCGGGGCTGCTCATCACCACGCTCGGCCTGGTGATGGTCTACTCGGCCTCGATGATCACCGCGCTCCGCTACGAGCTGGTGCCGTCCTACTTCTTCCGCAAGCAGTTCTTCGCCGCCCTCCTGGGCACCGGACTGCTGCTCGTCGCCTCCCGGATGCCGGTGAAGCTGCACCGGGCGCTCGCCTACCCGATCCTGGTCGGCGCGGTCTTCCTCATGGTGCTCGTCCAGATCCCGGGGATAGGGCACTCCGTCGGCGGCAACCAGAACTGGATCTCGCTGGGCGGCCCCTTCATGCTCCAGCCCAGCGAGTTCGGCAAGCTGGGGCTGATCCTGTGGGGCGCCGACCTGCTCGCCCGCAAGCAGGACATGAAACTCCTCACGCAGTGGAAGCACATGCTGGTGCCGCTGGTCCCGGGCGCTTTCATGCTGCTGGGGCTGATCATGCTCGGCGGCGACATGGGCACCGCGATCATCCTCACCGCGATCCTCTTCGGCCTGCTGTGGACGGCCGGCGCGCCCACCCGGCTCTTCGTCGGCGTGCTCGCGGTGGCCACCGCGATCGGCGTGCTGCTCATCAAGACCAGCCCCCACCGGATGGACCGCTTCCAGTGCATCGGCGCCACCGACCCGGGCGGCGAGGGGGCCCCCTGCCTCCAGGCCGCGCACGGTATCTATGCTCTGGCGTCGGGCGGATGGTTCGGTTCCGGACTCGGTGCGAGTGTGGAAAAATGGGGCCAACTGCCCGAAGCGCACACCGACTTCATCTTCGCGGTCACCGGTGAGGAGCTGGGCCTCGCGGGGACGCTGTCGGTGCTCGCCCTGTTCGCGGCTCTAGGCTATGCGGGTATCCGCGTGGCCGGAGGCACGGAGAACCCCTTCGTGAGATTCGCCGCGGGAGGCGTGACCACCTGGATCACGGCCCAGGCCGTGATCAACATCGGTGCGGTGCTCGGTCTGCTGCCGATCGCCGGAGTGCCCCTCCCGCTGTTCTCGTACGGGGGGTCGGCCCTGCTGCCGACCATGTTCGCCGTCGGACTGCTGATCGCCTTCGCGCGACAGGAGCCCGCCGCGAAAGCGGCCCTGGCCATGCGCCGCCCCGGCTGGGGCAAGCGGGCCGGGGTGAGATGGAAGTCGATGCGACGGCGCGTCAAGAAGCGCCCGTCCGGAGAGCGGTGAATTTCGGTGCATGTCGTACTCGCCGGCGGGGGGACCGCCGGTCACATCGAGCCGGCGCTCGCCCTCGCGGACGCCCTGCGCAGGCAGGACCCGAGCGTGGGCATCACGGCGCTGGGCACGGAGAAGGGCCTGGAGACCCGGCTCGTGCCCGAGCGGGGCTACGAGCTGGCGCTCATCCCGGCCGTACCGCTGCCCCGCAAGCCCACCCCCGAGCTGATCACCGTCCCCGGACGCCTGCGCGGCACCATCAAGGCCGCCGAGCAGATCCTGGAGCGCACCAGGGCGGACGTCGTGGTCGGCTTCGGCGGTTACGTGGCGCTCCCCGGCTATCTGGCGGCCAAGCGCCTCGGCGTGCCGATCGTGGTCCACGAGGCCAATGCCCGGCCCGGCCTGGCCAACAAGATCGGCTCCCGCTACGCGGCCGCCGTCGGCGTCTCCACGCCGGACTCCAAGCTGCGGAACGCCCGTTACATCGGCATCCCGCTGCGCCACACCATCGCCACCCTGGACCGGGCCCGGGTCCGCCCCGAGGCGCGCGCCGCCTTCGGGCTCGACCCCAACCTGCCCACGCTCCTCGTCTCCGGCGGCTCCCAGGGCGCCCGCCGGCTCAACGAGGTCGTCCAGCAGGCCGCCCCGGTGCTCCAGCGCTCCGGCATCCAGATCCTGCACGCGGTCGGCCCGAAGAACGAGGTGCCGCGCGTCGACAACATGCCCGGAATGCCGCCGTACGTGCCGGTACCGTACGTGGACCGGATGGATCTCGCGTACGCCGCGGCCGACATGATGCTCTGCCGCGCCGGCGCCATGACCGTCGCCGAGCTCTCGGCCGTCGGACTGCCCGCCGCCTACGTCCCGCTGCCCATCGGCAACGGCGAACAGCGGCTCAACGCGCAGCCGGTGGTCAAGGCCGGCGGCGGCCTCCTCGTCGACGACGCGGAGCTGTCGCCGCAGTGGGTGCAGGCCAACGTCCTGCCCGTACTGGCCGATCCGCACCGGCTGTACGAGATGTCCCGCGCCGCCTCCGAGTTCGGCCGCCGGGACGCCGACGAGCTGCTCGTCGGCATGGTGTACGAGGCGATCGCCGCCCGCCGGCAGGCGTAGCGGGGACCGAGGGAAGAGGCGCGCGTGGCAGCCGGACCGACGACCGCGGAGAAGAGCGGCACCGGGAAACCCCAGGGGCCGTCGGACCGGCGGCCCCGGCCGGAGGGCCGGGGCGGGCTCCTGCGGTCCACCGGACTGCGCCTCGCCCTGATCGCCGCCGGCGTGCTCCTGCTCGCCGGCGGCACGGTCTGGGCCCTCTACGGCTCCACCTGGTTCCGTGTGGAACGTGTGAAGACTTCGGGCACGGAGGTGCTCACCCCGGCCCAGGTCGAGGCCGTCGCCGCCGTCCCGGTCGGCGCCCCGCTCGTCACCGTCGACATCGAGGCGATCGAGGCACGACTGCGGGAGGAACTGCCCCGTATCGACTCGGTCGACGTGTTCCGTTCCTGGCCGCACGGAATCGGTCTGAAAGTGACCGAACGGAAACCCGTGCTCCTTCTGGAAAAACGCGGCTCCTTCACCGAAGTCGACGCGACGGCGGTCCCGTTCGCGACCGTCACCACTCCGCCCCGCGGCGTCCCCCGCCTCGTCCTCGACGCGGCGGCTTCGCCCAGCCTGCGCCGCTTCGACGCGGACCGGCTGCTGGCCGAGGCGGTGCGCGTACGGGGTGAACTCCCGGACGCGATCGCGAAGGACACTCGTGTCGTCCGGCTCTCGTCGTACGACTCCGTCACTCTGGAACTGACCCGGGATCGCACCGTCTTCTGGGGCAGTGCCGAACACGGGCCCGTCAAGGCCCGGGTGCTCACCGCCCTCATGAAGGCGACCCCCAAAGCGGGACACTTCGATGTAAGTGCCCCCAGTGCGCCCGCCTCGTCGGGGAGTTGACGCGCATTCGCGCCCGTCAGCACCCTGGTTGGCCAGCGCTACGGGTGATCACATAGGGTGAAAAGAAAAACGGGAGGTTCGGCGTGTTCGTTGAACGCGCGCCACTTGTCGACTTAGTGTCCTGTTCGGAAGAGTCCAGGGAACAGAGACACTGGTAACCCTAAACTTCAACGTTAGGGTTGGGGTCGGCGTCCGGACCACCCCATCGGCATCCGTCGTCGCCGCGCCCCAACCACAGCGCAGCGACGGCATGTAACTCGAGGCGAGAGGCCTTCGACGTGGCAGCACCGCAGAACTACCTCGCAGTCATCAAGGTCATCGGTGTCGGCGGCGGTGGTGTCAATGCCATCAACCGAATGATCGAGGTCGGCCTCAAGGGCGTCGAGTTCATCGCCATCAACACCGACGCACAGGCGCTGTTGATGAGCGACGCCGACGTCAAGCTCGACGTCGGCCGTGAACTCACCCGCGGTCTCGGCGCGGGGGCCAACCCCGCCGTCGGCCGCAAGGCGGCAGAGGACCACCGCGAGGAGATCGAGGAGGTCCTCAAGGGGGCCGACATGGTCTTCGTGACCGCCGGCGAGGGCGGCGGCACCGGCACCGGCGGCGCGCCCGTCGTCGCCAACATCGCGCGCTCGCTCGGCGCCCTGACGATCGGCGTGGTCACCCGCCCGTTCACCTTCGAGGGCCGCCGTCGCGCCAACCAGGCGGAGGACGGCATCGCCGAGCTCCGCGAAGAGGTCGACACCCTCATCGTCATCCCGAACGACCGCCTGCTGTCCATCTCGGACCGCCAGGTCTCGGTCCTCGACGCCTTCAAGTCGGCCGACCAGGTCCTGCTCAGCGGCGTCCAGGGCATCACCGACCTCATCACCACCCCCGGCCTCATCAACCTCGACTTCGCCGACGTCAAGTCGGTCATGTCCGAGGCCGGCTCCGCCCTCATGGGCATCGGCTCCGCCCGCGGCGACGACCGCGCGGTGGCCGCCGCCGAGATGGCGATCTCCTCGCCGCTCCTGGAGGCGTCCATCGACGGCGCCCGCGGTGTGCTGCTCTCCATCTCCGGCGGCAGCGACCTCGGTCTCTTCGAGATCAACGAGGCCGCCCAGCTGGTCAGCGAGGCCGCCCACCCGGAGGCCAACATCATCTTCGGCGCCGTCATCGACGACGCCCTCGGCGACGAGGTCCGGGTCACCGTCATCGCGGCCGGCTTCGACGGCGGCCAGCCGCCGGCCCGCCGGGACAACATCATCGGGTCGGTCTCGGCCAAGCGCGAGGAGCCGGCCCCGGCCCCCCGCGTGGAGACCTCCCGCCCGCTCGGCGGCCTCGGCACCGTGACGCCCCGCGAGGAGCCCGCCCCCGCCCCGGCCGAGCCGGCCCCGCCGGTCCACGAGACCCCGCTGCCGCCCGTCCCGCCGGTGGTCCCGCCGGCCCGTCCGTACGCGGACAGCCCCGCCGAGGAGCTGGACGTGCCGGACTTCCTGAAGTGATAGGGCACCGCTTCGCCACGAACGGCGCGCACTTCGCCTTCACCGACCGGTGGGGCGGGGTGAGCGCCGTTCCGTACGAGGAGCTCAACCTCGGCGGCGCCGTCGGCGACGACCCGGAGGCCGTACGGACCAACCGGGCCCGCGCCGCCGCCGCCCTCGGCCTCGACCCCGCCCTGGTCGTCTGGATGAACCAGGTCCACGGCGCCGGCGTCGCCGTGGTCGACGGCCCCTGGGACGGCGGGGCGGTCCCCGCCGTCGACGCGGTCGTCACCACCCGCCGCGGCCTCGCCCTCGCCGTCCTCACCGCGGACTGCGTCCCCGTCCTCCTCGCCGACCCGGTCGCCGGGGTCGCCGCCGCCGCCCACGCCGGGCGGCCCGGCATGACCGCCGGGGTCGTCCCCGCCGCCGTCGCGGCGATGGCGGAACGGGGCGCCGAACCCGGCCGGATCACCGCCCGCATCGGCCCCGCCGTCTGCGGGCGGTGTTACGAGGTCCCCGAGGCGATGCGCGCCGAGGTCGCCGCCGTCGAACCGGCCGCCCGCGCCGAGACCTCGTGGGGCACGCCCGCCGTCGACGTCGCCGCCGGTGTCCGCGCCCAGCTGGCCCGGCTCGGGGTGACCGACGTCGAGGACACCGGGGTCTGCACCCTGGAGTCCGGCGACCACTACTCGTACCGACGCGACCGCACCACCGGGCGACTCGCGGGATATGTCTGGTTGGACAGGGAAGACGCATGACGGACCGTACGGCCGAACTCGCCGGGAACCTCGCGCGGGTGGAGGAGCGGATCGCGGCCGCCTGCGCCGCCGCCGGACGCCCCCGCGAGGAGGTGACCCTGATCGTGGTCACCAAGACCTACCCCGCCAGTGACGTGCGGATCCTGCACGGACTCGGGGTGCGGCACGTGGCGGAGAACCGCGACCAGGACGCCGCCCCGAAGGCCGCCGCCTGCGCCGACCTCGATCTCACCTGGCACTTCGTCGGTCAGTTGCAGACCAACAAGGTCAGATCCGTGGTGGGTTATGCCGATGTGGTGCAGTCCGTCGACCGGATCAAGCTCGTCTCCTCCCTCTCCGCGGCCGCGGAGAGGGCCGGCCGCGAACTCGGCTGTCTGATCCAGGTCGCCCTCGACGCCGAGGCCGGCGGGCGCGGCGACCGCGGCGGGGTCGCGCCGGACGGGGTGGAGGAGTTGGCCGCCGCGCTCGACGCGGCACCGGGACTGCGGCTCGGCGGGCTGATGACCGTCGCCCCGCTCGTCGGCGAGTACGCCGGCCGGCAACGCGCCGCCTTCGACCGGCTGATGGATTTGTCGACTGCCCTGCGCGCGACCCGTCCGGCTGCGAACATGGTGTCAGCGGGGATGAGTGCGGACCTCGAGGACGCCATCGCTGCCGGGGCGACACATGTACGCGTCGGTACGGCGGTGCTCGGCGTCCGCCCGAAGCTCGGGTAACGTCGCGAAGCAGGTCGGACCACAGCAGAAAATATGGTCATTCCGCGGACGGCGGGGTGACCCCGTGGATCGCTGGCACTTGGTGACGAGGCCGATCCACCACAGAGCGGAGGAATCGGAGCATGGCCGGCGCGATGCGCAAGATGGCGGTCTACCTCGGTCTCGTGGAGGACGATGGGTACGACGGCCGGGGCTTCGACCCCGACGACGACTTCGAACCCGAGCTGGAGCCGGAGCCCGAGAGGGAGCGGCGTCACACCCCGCCCCGCCAGATCGAGCGCGAGGAACCCGTGCGCGTGGTGGCCCCTCCGGCCCCCCGGGAACCGGTCGCCCACTCTGCCCCGGTACTCGCCGAAAGCGGACGTCCGGCCCGAATTGCCCCCGTGGCATCCATCACACCCGAACGCCCGAGCCTGGAGAAGAACGCACCGGTGATCATGCCCAAGGTCGTGTCCGAGCGGGAGCCCTACCGCATCACCACGCTCCACCCCCGGACCTACAACGAGGCCCGTACCATCGGGGAACACTTCCGTGAGGGCACCCCGGTGATCATGAACCTCACGGAGATGGACGACACGGACGCGAAGCGACTTGTCGACTTTGCCGCCGGACTCGTCTTCGGGCTCCATGGCAGCATTGAGCGCGTGACGCAGAAGGTGTTCCTGTTGTCGCCTGCTAACGTCGATGTCACGGCGGAGGACAAGGCCCGTATCGCAGAGGGCGGATTCTTCAACCAGAGCTGAGAACCGAGACCGGACGGACCGGCCGCGAGGGCGGCCGGAGCAAGCTGAGAAAACGAGAGCCAGGGGAGAGGGAACCGCGGGATGGGCGTCGCACTACAGGTGGTCTACATCGCGCTGATGTGCTTCCTCGTCTTCCTGATCTTCCGGCTGGTCATGGACTACGTCTTCCAGTTCGCCCGTTCGTGGCAGCCCGGCAAGGCGATGGTGGTCGTTCTGGAGGCCACCTACACTGTCACCGATCCACCGCTCAAGCTTCTGCGGCGGCTCATCCCGCCGCTGCGTCTCGGGGGCGTGGCACTCGACCTGTCCTTCTTCGTTCTGATGATCATCGTCTACATCCTCATCAACGTCGTGAACTCCATCGCGAGGTGAGGATGGACGATACGGTCCTGCCGACTGCCGACGACTACGTAGAGGTGAAGAAGAGATGCCGCTGACCCCCGAGGACGTGCGGAACAAGCAGTTCACGACCGTCCGCCTGCGAGAAGGCTATGACGAGGACGAGGTCGATGCCTTTCTCGACGAGGTCGAGGCCGAGCTGACCCGCCTGCTCCGCGAGAACGAGGACCTGCGCGCCAAGCTGGCCGCCGCGACCCGTGCGGCCGCGCAGAACCAGCAGCAGGCCATGCGCAAGCCCCCGGAGCCGCAGGACAACCGTCCCGTCGGTCCCGGCGCTCCCGTGCCCGCCGCCATATCCGGTCCGCCGGTCCAGCAGCAGCCGCCGCAGATGGGCCCGCCGCAGCTGCCTTCCGGTGCTCCTCAGCTTCCCGCCGGCCCCATGCAGGGCGGACCCATGGGTCCGGGCCCGATGCAGGGCGGCCCGATGGGTCCCGGCCCGATGCAGGGCGGCCCCATGGGCCACCCGCAGCAGCAGCAGATGCAGCCGCAGCCTCCGCAGCAGCCCGGTGGCGACAGCGCCGCGCGCGTCCTCTCGCTGGCCCAGCAGACCGCCGACCAGGCGATCGCCGAGGCCCGCTCCGAGGCCAACAAGATCGTCGGCGAGGCGCGCTCGCGCGCCGAGGGCCTGGAGCGGGACGCCCGCGCCAAGGCGGACGCGCTGGAGCGGGACGCGCAGGAGAAGCACCGCGTCGCGATGGGCTCCCTGGAGTCCGCTCGCGCCACGCTGGAGCGCAAGGTCGAGGACCTGCGCGGCTTCGAGCGCGAGTACCGGACCCGTCTGAAGTCCTACCTGGAGTCCCAGCTGCGTCAGCTGGAGACCCAGGCGGACGACTCGCTGGCCCCGCCGCGGACCCCGGCGACGGCCTCGCTGCCGCCGGCCCCGTCCATGGCGTCCGCCGGTGCCGGTGCGCCGTCCTACGGCGGCAACGGCCCGATGGGCGGCGGTCCGTCCATGGGCGGTGCCCCGTCCTACGGCGGCCAGCAGCAGATGTCCCCGGCGATGACCCAGCCGATGGCTCCGGTCCGCCCGCAGGCGCCGCAGCCGATGCAGCAGGCGCCGGCGCCGATGCGGGGCTTCCTGATCGACGAGGACGACAACTGAGGCGGCGCCTGAGCGTGCGCTGAGCACGTAGCCGTCGGCAGCCGAAGGGCCGGGCCCTGGGACCACCCCAGGAACCCGGCCCTTCGCCGTACCCCCGCGCGCTCGCCCCGCCGCCCCTGCACGGACTGCGCCACCCCGGGCCTGCGCGGCCCGTCCCCCCGGGCCTGCGCGGCCTGTGCCCCGCCCCCCTTGGGCCCGCGCGGCCCGTGCCCCCGCAGGTCGTCCCTGCGCGGGCTGCGCCCGCTGTCCCGGTGCGGGGGCTGTCGCCGTCGTCCCTGTGGGCAGGTGTCCCGCAGGGCGGGACGGGTGGGCACAGGGACGGCGCCCGTAGCCGGGCCGAGGCGTTCCGGGCCTGGACCCGCACCCGGTGCGCGGCGCACTTGGGGTGCGGGTCCGGGACCGGAAGCGGAGGCACCCGCGAAGGGTGCCGTTCCGTCGTGCCCACCCGTTCCGCCCCAGCGGAACGATTGCCCACAACGGAACGGCGGCGGCACCGTCCACAACGGAACGGCGGCGGAGGTGTGGCTCGGGGGTGTCGGGTCCGGGGACGGGGAAGGGCCCCGCGCCTGCTGGTGCGGGGCCCTTCTGGGAGGGGGTTACGCCTTGTGGAGGTGGAAGGTGAGGGCGAGGGGGGCGTCTTCGAAGGCGGGGCCGTACGCGTCGGTGGGGGCGCCTTCGGCGTAGTCCGTCGCCAGGACCTCGTCGGCGATGAGGCCCGCGTGGGCCTGGAGCGCCTCCGTCGTCTCGGGGGACGTGGAGGTCCAGCGCAGCGCGATGCGGTCCGCGACGTCGAGGCCGCTGTTCTTGCGGGCCTCCTGGATGAGGCGGATCGCGTCACGGGCGAGGCCCGCACGGCGCAGCTCGGGCGTGATCTCCAGGTCGAGCGCGACCGTCGCGCCGGAGTCGGAGGCGACCGACCAGCCCTCGCGGGGGGTCTCCGTGATGATGATCTCCTCGGGGGTGACGGTGATGGTCTCGCCGTTCACCTCCAGGCCCGCCTCGCCGTCCCGCAGCGCCAGCGCCAGCGCCGCCGCGTCGGCCGCGGCGACGGCCTTGGCGACGTCCTGGACGCCCTTGCCGAACCGCTTGCCGAGGGCGCGGAAGTTCGCCTTGGCGGTGGTGTCGACCAGCGAGCCGCCGACCTCGGAGAGGGAGGCCAGGGAGGAGACGTTCAGCTCCTCCGTGATCTGGGCCTGGAGCTCCGGGGAGAGCGCGGCGAAGCCGTTGGCCGCGACCAGCGCGCGGGAGAGCGGCTGACGGGTCTTCACGCCGGACTCGGCGCGGGTCGCGCGGCCGAGCTCGACGAGGCGGCGGACGAGGGCCATCTGCTCGGAGAGGGTGCCGTCGATCAGCGCCGCGTCGGCCTCCGGCCAGGTGGCGAGGTGGACCGACTCGGGGGCGTCCGGGGTGACCGGGACGACCAGGTCCTGCCAGACCCGCTCGGTGATGAAGGGGGTGAGCGGGGCCATCAGGCGGGTGACCGTCTCGACGACCTCGTGCAGGGTCCGCAGAGCCCCCTTGTCGCCCTGCCAGAAGCGGCGGCGGGAGCGGCGCACGTACCAGTTGGAGAGGTCGTCGACGAAGGCGGACAGGAGCTTGCCGGTGCGCTGGGTGTCGTACGCCTCCATCGCCTCGGTGGCCTCGGCGACGAGCGTGTTCAGCTCGGAGAGCAGCCACCTGTCGAGGACGGAGCGGTCGGCCGGGGCCGGGTCGGCGGCGGACGGCGCCCAGCCGGACGTACGGGCGTACAGGGCCTGGAAGGCCACCGTGTTCCAGTACGTGAGGAGGGTCTTGCGGACGACCTCCTGGATGGTGCCGTGGCCGACGCGGCGGGCGGCCCAGGGGGAGCCGCCGGCGGCCATGAACCAGCGGACGGCGTCGGCGCCGTGCTGGTCCATCAGGGGGATGGGCTGGAGGATGTTGCCGAGGTGCTTGGACATCTTGCGGCCGTCTTCGGCGAGGATGTGGCCGAGGCAGACCACGTTCTCGTACGAGGACCGGTCGAAGACGAGCGTGCCGACGGCCATCAGCGTGTAGAACCAGCCGCGCGTCTGGTCGATGGCCTCGGAGATGAACTGCGCCGGGTAGCGGGACTCGAACAGTTCCTTGTTCTGGTACGGGTAGCCGTACTGCGCGAACGGCATGGAGCCGGAGTCGTACCAGGCGTCGATGACCTCGGGGACGCGGACGGCTTCGAGGGAGCAGCCCTCGGCCGGGCACGTGAAGGTGACGTCGTCGATGTACGGGCGGTGCGGGTCGAGGGCCGACTGGTCGGTGCCGGTCAGCTCGGTCAGCTCGGCGCGGGAGCCGACGCAGGTGAGGTGGCCCTCCTCGCAGCGCCAGATGGGCAGCGGGGTGCCCCAGTAGCGGTTGCGGGACAGCGCCCAGTCGATGTTGTTGTTCAGCCAGTCGCCGAAGCGGCCGTGCTTGACCGAGTCCGGGAACCAGTTGGTCTTCTCGTTCTCTTCGAGGAGACGGTCCTTGACGGCGGTCGTGCGGATGTACCAGGACGGCTGCGCGTAGTAGAGCAGGGCCGTGTGGCAGCGCCAGCAGTGCGGGTAGCTGTGCTCGTACGGGACGTGCCGGTAGAGCAGGCCGCGGGCGTCGAGGTCGGCGGTGAGCGCCTCGTCGGCCTTCTTGAAGAAGACGCCGCCGACGAGCGGCAGGTCCTCCTCGAAGGTGCCGTCGGGGAGGACCGGGTTCACGACCGGCAGGCCGTAGGCGCGGCAGACCTTGAGGTCGTCCTCGCCGAAGGCGGGGGACTGGTGGACGAGGCCGGTGCCGTCCTCGGTGGTGACGTACTCGGCGTTGACGACGTAGTGCGCCTCGGCGGGGAAGTCGACGAGCTCGAAGGGGCGCTGGTAGGTCCAGCGCTCCATCTCGGCGCCGGTGAAGGACTCGCCGGTGGTGACCCAGCCCTCGCCGAGGGCCTTGTCGAGCAGCGGCTCGGCGACGACGAGGCGCTCGTCGCCGTCGGTGGCGACGACGTAGGTGACCTCGGGGTGGGCGGCGACGGCCGTGTTGGACACCAGGGTCCAGGGGGTCGTGGTCCAGACGAGGAGGGCGGCCTTGCCGGCGAGCGGGCCGGAGGTCAGCGGGAAGCGGACGAAGACGGAGGGGTCGACGACCGTCTCGTAGCCCTGCGCGAGCTCGTGGTCGGAGAGGCCGGTGCCGCAGCGGGGGCACCAGGGGGCGACGCGGTGGTCCTGGACGAGCAGGCCCTTGTCGAAGATCTGCTTGAGCGACCACCAGACCGACTCGATGTACGAGGGGTCCATGGTGCGGTAGGCGTCGTCGAGGTCGACCCAGTAGCCCATGCGGGTCGTGAGCTCGGCGAAGGCGTCGGTGTGGCGGGTCACCGACTCGCGGCACTTCGCGTTGAACTCCGCGATGCCGTACTCCTCGATGTCCTTCTTGCCGGAGAAGCCGAGCTCCTTCTCGACGGCGAGCTCGACCGGGAGGCCGTGGCAGTCCCAGCCGGCCTTGCGGGCCACGTGGTAGCCGCGCATGGTGCGGAAGCGGGGGAAGACGTCCTTGAAGACGCGGGCCTCGATGTGGTGGGCACCGGGCATGCCGTTGGCGGTCGGCGGGCCCTCGTAGAAGACCCACTCGGGGCGGCCCTCGGACTGCTCCAGGGTCTTGGCGAAGACCTTGTTCTCCTGCCAGAAGTCGAGCACGGCGTGCTCGAGCGCGGACAGGTCGACCTGGGCGGGCACCTGGCGGTACTGCGGCGTGGTCATGCGGCGGACTCTCCTCCGGACGGACATTTCCTGCTTCCGTCGGAGGGACGAGAGCCGTGCTCCCGCGGTACCACCCTCCTTGGCCCCGGACGGGCACGTCCGAAGCCCCCTCATTGGGGTCGCGACACCGGGTCTAGTGACCGCGCTTCGTGGTGCGTGTCCACGCGGCTTTCTTCCGGCAGCTCCGGGGTGATGCTTCGCATCGGGCTCGCCCCCGGGCTCTCACCGTCCCCGGGTCGCTCATGGCTCGCGTACGACGCTACTGGTCCCCATCGACGCCTCTCGCTGAGCCCAGTGTACGGGGCGCGGGGGCGCCGGGCCGACCGGATTCCGGTGACCCGAATGGGCACACGGGCCGGTGCGGAGTTCCCTGGGGCCATGTGGGGGAGGGGCCGGACGGATAACCCGGCGGGGAGTTGGGCACTACGTTCCAGGGGCACGTGCCGGGGGCCGCGGGGAGGGCGGCGGGGGCGGCGTGCCCCGTTGCCGCGGGCTCCGGGCCGATTTATCGTCCCAGCACGATTCGCGAGCAAGATCACAAAATGTGAAGGGGCCGCGACATGGTGGCGAAGAAGACCGCCGCGAAGAAGTCCCCGGCCGCCGCCGGGGCCACCGGATCCGCCGGTCCGTCCGGCGTGTCCGGGGAGTCCGCGCCGGCGGCCCCGGCCCCCGCGTCCGACGACGCGCCGAAGAAGACGGCCGCGAAGAAGACGGCCGCGAAGAAGACGGCCGCGAAGAAGACGGCCGCGAAGAAGACGGCCGCCAGGAAGACCGCGGCCGAGAAGGCTCCGGCCGGAAAGACCGCCGCGAAGAGGACCCCGGCCGGGAAGGCGGCGTCCGGGAAGCACGAAGAGAAGACCGAAGAGAAGGCCGCGGCCCGGAAGGCCGCCGCGAAGAAGCAGACGGGAGCCAGGACGGTGGCAGCGAAGAAGACCGCGGGGGGCGTCACGACCGCCGAGGACGAGGCGGCGGTGCCCTCCGCGCGCGCCGGCGGGCTCGCGGTGCGGCCCGGCGAGGACCCCTGGACGCCGGACGAGGTCGCCGAGGCCCGCAGCGTGCTCCAGGCCGAGGTGCTGCGGCTGCGCAGCGAGTTGGTCCACTCCCAGGAGGAGCTGACCGGGCTGATGCGGGACTCCGGCGACGGCGCGGGCGACGACCAGGCCGACACCGGCACCAAGAACATCACCCGCGAGCACGAGCTGGCCCTGGCGGCGAACGCGCGGGAGATGCTGGAGCAGACCGAGCACGCCCTGGAGCGGCTCGACGCGGGCACGTACGGCCTCTGCGAGGTCTGCGGCAGGCCCATCGGCAAGGCCAGGATGCAGGCCTTCCCGCGCGCGACCCTGTGCGTGGAGGACAAGCAGAAGCAGGAACGGCGCGGCTGACCGTCCTGACGTGCGCGGACCGGCGGCACGGGCTGCCGGTCTCGTACGTCTGTGCCGTACCCTCGGTGCACGGTCAGGCATCGAGGTACGAGGGACTCACTCACGTGGCAGAGGCGGAGAGCGTCATCGGTACGCCGGATTCAGCACCGAACGAGGCGGAGGCCGAGGAGGGCCCGAGGGGCAGGCGGCGGATCGTCGCGCTCTTCGTGGTGGCCGTCCTCGCCTACCTGATCGACCTCGGCAGCAAGATCGTCGTGGTGGAGAAGCTGGAGGGCCGCGAGCCGATCAAGGTGATCGGCGACCTGCTCCGCTTCGAGGCGATCCGCAACCCGGGCGCGGCCTTCGGCATGGGCGAGGCGTTCACGATCGTCTTCACCTGCATCGCCGCGGCCGTCATCGTGGTGATCATCCGGCTGGCCCGCAAGCTCTACAGCCTGCCCTGGGCGATCGCGCTGGGCCTGCTGCTCGGCGGTGCGCTGGGCAACCTCACCGACCGGCTGTTCCGCTCGCCGGGCGCCTTCGAGGGCGCGGTCGTCGACTTCATCGCCCCCGCGCACTTCGCCGTCTTCAACCTCGCCGACTCGGCGATCGTCTGCGGCGGCATCCTGATCGTCATCCTGTCCTTCCGGGGCCTGGACCCGGACGGGACCGTCCACAAGGACTGACCCCGGCCCGTGCGGAGGACACGCCGTCCTCCGCACAAGGCATACTCGACGGGTGAGCACGAGTCCCGAGATCCGCACCCTGCCCGTTCCCGATGGCCTGGAGGGCGAGCGCGTCGACGCCGCCATCGCCCGTATGTTCGGGTTTTCCCGTACGAAGGCGGCCGAGCTCGCCGCCGCGGGGAAGGTCCAGGTCGACGGCTCCGTCGTCGGCAAGTCCGAGCGGGTCAGCGGCGGCGCGTGGCTGGAGGTCGAGATGCCCGGCGCGCCCGCGCCCGTGCAGATCGTCGCCGAGCCCGTCGAGGGCATGGAGATCGTCCACGACGACGACGACATCGTCGTGATCATGAAGCCGGTCGGGGTGGCGGCCCACCCCAGCCCCGGCTGGACCGGCACCACCGTGATCGGCGGCCTCGCCGCCGCCGGCTACCGGATCTCCACCTCCGGCGCCGCCGAGCGCCAGGGCATCGTGCACCGCCTCGACGTCGGCACCTCCGGCCTGATGGTGGTCGCCAAGTCCGAGTACGCGTACACCTCGCTCAAGCGCCAGTTCAAGGAGCGCGTGGTCGACAAGCGCTACCACGCGCTGGTCCAGGGCCACCCGGACCCGCTGAGCGGCACCATCGACGCGCCGATCGGCCGGCACCCGAACCACGACTACAAGTGGGCCGTGACCGCCGACGGCAAGCCGTCCGTCACCCACTACGACCTGATCGAGGCGTACCGGGCGGCCTCGCTGCTCGACATCAAGCTGGAGACCGGCCGCACCCACCAGATCCGGGTGCACATGTCGGCCCACCGCCACCCCTGCGTCGGCGACGTCACCTACGGCGCCGACCCCACCATGGCCAAGCGGCTCGGGCTGACCCGCCAGTGGCTGCACGCGGTCCGGCTCGGCTTCGAGCACCCCGGCGACGGGCAGTGGGTCGAGTTCTCCTCCACCTACCCCGCCGACCTGCGGACCGCCCTCGACCGCATCGAGGCGGAGAGCCGGTGACCTCCGGGTACGCGGTCCGCGAGGCCGCCGGCGAGGAGGACCGGGAGCGGTGCTTCGCGGTCCGCCGCGAGGTCTTCGTCGAGGAGCAGGGCGTCCCGCGCGAGCTGGAGTACGACACGTACGACGCCACCGCCGTGCACGTCCTCGCGGTCCGGGAGGACGGGCTGCCGCTGGGCACCGGCCGGCTCCTGCACGGCGCCGACGCCACCGGCAGGACCGGAGCGGACGCCTCCGTCGGCTCGCTCGGCCGGCTCGCGGTGTCCCGGGCGGCGCGCGGCCTCGGGGTCGGCGCGGCCCTGGTGCGGGCCATCGAGGACGCGGCCCGCGGGCGCGGGCTCGCCGCCGTCGACCTGCACGCCCAGACGCACGCGCTCGGCTTCTACGAGCGGCTGGGGTACGTGGCGTACGGCGGGGAGTTCCCCGACGCGGGGATCCCGCACCGGGCGATGCGCAAGGCGCTCTGAGGAACCCCTCGGCGGCCTTCGGGCGGCCCTCCCGTAGCACGGCGGACATCTGCGCCGACAAGGGGGGCAATCATCGCCAAAACGGACGTACGTGACAGGGTGGGCCCGTGGATCAATTGGCCCTCCTGTTCCTGCTGCTCCTCGGTGCCCTGCTGACCGTCCCCCTGGGTGACCGGCTCGGGCTGCCCTCGCCCGTCCTGATGACGCTCCTCGGGATCGTGCTGGCCTTCCTGCCCTTCGTGCCGAACGTCGACATCCCGCCGGAGTTCATCCTCCCGCTGGTGCTGCCGCCGCTGCTCTACGCCTCCGTGCAGCGGACCTCCTGGCGCCAGTTCGCGGCCAACCGGCGGCCGATCTTCCTGCTGGCGGTGGCCCTGGTCTTCGTGACCACGGCCGCCGTCGGCGCGGTCGCGAACGCCCTGGTGCCCGGCATCCCGCTGGCCGCCGCGCTCGCGCTCGGCGCGCTGGTCGCCCCGCCCGACCCGGTCGCGGCGACCGCCGTGGCCGGCTCGCTGGGGCTGCCCCGGCGGCTGGTGTCGATCCTGGAGGGCGAGGGGCTCTTCAACGACGTCACCGCGATCGTGCTCTACCACGTGGCCATCGCGGCGGTGGTGAGCGGCGAGTTCTCCTGGCCGGAGGCGCTGGGCGAGCTGGTCCTGTCCGCGGTCGTGGCGGTCGCGGTCGGCCTCGCGCTCGGCTGGGCCAGCAACAAGCTGATGTCCTTCCTCGGCGACGCCACCCTCCAGGTCGGCCTCACCCTCCTGGTGCCCTTCGTCTCCTACGTCCTCGCCGAGGAGCTGCACGGCTCCGGGGTGCTCGCGGTCCTCGTCACGGCGCTCTTCCTCGCCGAGCACGCGGCCGACGCCGACGACGTGATGGGGCGGCTCGCCGGGCAGACCTTCTGGGAGGTCGTCGACACCCTCGTCACCGGCATCGCCTTCGGCCTCATCGGCCTGGAGCTCATCCACGTCCTGGGCGTCGCCGAGGGGCACCTCGGCGAGATGCTCGGCTGGGGCGCCGCGGTCGTGGCGGTGGTCGTCGGGGTCCGGCTGCTGTGGCTGCTCCCGGCCACCTGGCTGGCCAAGCGGATGCACGACCGGCGGGACGTCTCCGAGGAGATCCCGACGAGCTGGCGGGAGACCGTCGTCATGTGGTGGGCCGGGATGCGCGGGGTGGCGTCGGTGGCGCTGGCCCTCGCCATCCCGCTCACCACCGCCGACGGCTCGCCCTTCCCCGGCCGCGACGAGCTGATCTTCCTCGCCTTCTGCGTGATCCTCGCGACCCTCCTGGTGCAGGGGCTCACCCTGCCCTGGCTGGTCCGCAGGCTGGGGGTGCGCGCCGACGCGGACGCCGACCGGGCCTTCGAGCGGGAGCTGGCGGTGCGGGCGGCCAAGGCCGCCAAGCGGCGGCTCAAGGAGATCGAGGAGACCGAGGAGCTGCCCGAGGAGGTGGCCGAGCGGCTCCACCGCGGGGCCTTCGACATCGGGGCCCGGATCAGCCCGGACATGGTGGACGAGGAGCGGCGGGCCGCGTTCGCCGAACGGGTGCAGCGGGTGAAGAGGGTCCAGTCGATCCAGCGGGAGATGATGTCGGCCGCCCGCCACGAGGTGCTCTCGGCGCGCAGCGAGCCGGGCGCCGACCCCGAGGTGGTGGACCGGGTGCTGCGGCAGCTGGACGTCCGCTCGATGCGCTGACCTGGGGGTTCCGGCGCGCCGGCGGCGACGGGTGGCAGGATGGCCCGCATGGACATCATGCTTTTCCACTCGGTGCACGGGAAGCGCCCGGCCGTCGACGCCGCCGCCGACCGGCTGCGGGCCGCCGGCCACCAGGTGTGGGTGCCGGACCTCTTCGACGGCTGGACCACCGGATCGGTGGAGGAGGGCATGGCGCGGAAGGACGGGATCGGCTCGGACGAGCTGCTGAAGCGCGCGGTCCTGGCGGCCGCCCCCTACTCGGAGCGCGGTCTGGTCTACGCGGGCTTCTCCTTCGGCGCCTCGGTCGCCCAGACCCTGGCGCTCGGCGACGAGAAGGCGCGCGGGCTGCTGCTGCTCCACGGCACCTCGGACCTCGCTCCGAACGCCTCGGTGGACGCCCTGCCCGTACAGCTGCACGTGGCCGAGCCCGACCCGTTCGAGACCGACGACTGGCTGTCCGCCTGGTACCTCCAGATGCGCAGGGCCGGGGCGGAGGTGGAGGTCTACCGCTACCGGGGGGCCGGGCACGTGTACACGGACCCGGAGCTGCCGGACTGGGACGCCGAGGCGGCGGAGCGGACCTGGGCGATCGCCCTCGACTTCCTCGACGGGCTCGGCGAGGAGGACTGAGACGGGGAACGGCCCCCGGGGAGCACTCCCCGGGGGCCGTTCTCATGCGCGGACGGGCCGTCAGGCGCGGTACGCGGTCCAGTGGTCGTTCATCCGGGTCACCTGGCCCGTGGTGAACTGGTACATGCAGGCGTCGTACGTGTAGTCCATGAAGTTGTGGATCGGGTCCACGCCGGCCTTGGAGGCGCAGGAGTCGCGGCCGGTCGGGCACTCGTAGGCCGGGGACTTCTCGGCCGGGGTGTCGGAGACGTAGTCGCCGTTGCCCGTGCAGCCGCCCTGGAAGGTGTGGTAGAGACCCATCCAGTGGCCGACCTCGTGGGTGGCCGTGTCGCCCTCGGCGTAGTTGGTCGCCGAGCCGCCCGGCAGGGAGGCGTCGAGGACGACCACGCCGTCCATGGACGGGTTGGAGTTGTACGAGGTCGGGAAGGTCGCCCAGCCGAGCAGGCCGCCGCCGAGGTTGGCGGTGTAGAAGTTCAGCGCGTTGGCGCCGCCCTTGCGGAGGGTCTGCTTCATCTGCTTCTCGGCGGTGGAGCCGGAGGACAGGTTGTACCAGGTGGCGTTGTCCGTGTAGTCCGTCCCGGCCAGGGAGAACTGGAAGCCGGTGTTGACGTTGCCGGTGCCCTGGCCGCCGTAGGCCGCGTTGAGGACCGCCAGCTGGTTGTTGATCTGGGTGGCGGACAGCTTGCCCGTGGTGCCGCTGTGGATGACGTGGAAGTACACCGGGATGGTGACCACGGCGGCGGCGTCGGCCCGGGCGCTCACCCGGCCGCTCGACTTGGCGGCGGCCAGCTTCTTGCGCAGGTCGTCGTCCATGGACTTGGCCTGGGCGGCGGAGACCTCGTTCGGCTCGTGGGCGTGGGTGTCGGCGCCCTTCTCCTTGCGGGCTCCGGACAGGGCGGCCGCGTCGTCGGCGCACTCCTCGGCGGAGGCGCCGGCCAGGGTGGGGGATGCCTGGGCGCCGGCGGGGGCGGAGAAGGGGGCCAGGGCCAGGGTTCCGGCCAGGACGGCGGTACCGAGTGCACGACGTGAGGTACGCGGCGATATACGGACAAGAGCACGCACAGGTGACTCCTCGCGGGGGGTGGTGGGGAGGTACTTCCTCGCCACGGCGGGGAGATTACGCGTCCATGTCATGTTCCGTTGAGCGGTGATCAGGCCCAATCAATCGGAGGGCAATTCGGGTCATCCGGAAGAAAATTTTGCGCCGCTTCCGGAGTTTGAGACAGGGGTGTAACGAAAGTCGTGCCGGAGGCGGGTGGTGTGTCCGGATTCGAGTGCCCGGATCCACCACCCGCCGTAGCCATGTGATCTTCCGTTAACAGAAGGGATCATGGCCGAAAACAGTCGGTCAGATGACCGGCTGGTACACCCGCTCGACACGCTGCGTTCCGTCGAGCGTGCGGTAGGAGCGGGACCAGGACGCCGTCGCCGCCGGATCGCGCTTGTCGGAGACCGTGTAGTAGTCCATCTGCGAGCGCTCGGCGGTCACGTCGAGGACGCCGTAGCCGTGGTGGTCCATGTCCACCCACTTCACGTGCCGGTTGGCCGTCTTCACCGCGCCCGCCGCCACCACCGAGAGGGTGCCCGGCGCCACGTTCAGCAGGTCGTCCAGGTTGTCCGAGGTCACCGAGGTGACCACGAACTCGGTGGCCACCGAGGCCGAGAGCGGGTACGTGGCGGCCTTCGCCGGCACGTCGTTGGCCCAGGCCATGTGGATGTCACCGGTCAGGAAGACGGTGTTCCGGATGGCCCGCGAGGACAGGTGCGCCAGCAGCTCCTTGCGGTCGTCGGTGTAGCCGTCCCACTGGTCGACGTTGACCGCGATCCCCTCGGCCGGCAGCCCCAGCAGCTCGGCCAGCGGCTCCAGGAGGTACGCCGGCAGGGAGCCGAAGGCCACCGGCGAGATCATCACCGAGGTGCCGACCAGCTGCCAGGCGGCGTCCGAACCGGCCAGACCGGACTTCAGCCAGTCGAGCTGCGCCCGGCCGGTGATCGTGCGCTCCGGGTCGTCGACCGCGCCGGAACCCGTCTTCGCCTGGGCGGAGCGGAAGGAGCGCAGGTCCAGCAGGTGGAGGTCGGCCAGCCTGCCGAAGCGGATCCGGCGGAAGACGGTGCCCTCGGTGGAGGTGCGGACCGGCATCCACTCGAAGTAGGCCCGCTTGGCGGCGGCGACCCGGGCCGCCCAGTCGCCCTCGGCGCCCGGGGTGTGGTTCTCGGCCCCGCCGGTCCAGGCGTCGTTGGCGAACTCGTGGTCGTCCCAGATCGCCACCACCGGGTGGGCCGCGTGCAGCGCCTGGAGGTCCGGGTCCGTCTTGTACCGGCCGTGCCGGGTGCGGTAATCGGCCAGCGACACGATCTCGTGGCGCGGCTCGTGCGTCCGGACGGTGTCCTTCGCCTCCGGGTAGACCCCGCTCGCGTACTCGTAGATGTAGTCGCCCAGGTGCAGTACCGCGTCCAGGTCGGCGCGGCCGGCGAGGTGGCGGTACGCGGAGAAGTGCCCGGCCTCGTAGTTGGCGCAGGACACCACGCCGAAGCGAACCCCGGGGACGGCGGCGTCGGCGGCCGGAGCGGTGCGGGTCCGCCCGGTGGCCGAGACGGCGGAGCCCGCGGTGAAGCGGAAGAAGTAGGCGGTGGCCGGGCGCAGTCCGCGGACGTCGGCCTTGACCGTGTGGTCCGCGGCGGCGGTGGCCGTGGCCGCGCCGGAGGCGACGACCCGCGCGAAGGAGCGGTCCTCGGCCACCTCCCAGTCCACCCGGACGTCGGCGCCGAGCCCCGAGCCGGGCACGGCCTCCGGGGAGGGGGTGACGCGCGTCCACAGGAGGACGCCGTCGGGCAGCGGGTCGCCGGAGGCGATGCCGTGCAGGAAGGCGGGCGCCGGGGCGTCCGCGAGGGCCGGGGCGGCCGCGCCGAGCAGTGCGGGGCCGACGGCGGCGGTGACGGCGGCGGCCTTGACGACCGTGCGCCGCGTGGGGGCAGGAGATATGGGGTGACTGGTCACGGCCAGTCAGATTACTGACGGGTACGAAAGGTTGACAGGCGGAATCCGGAAGTTTTCCGGAGCTTCGCCCGCCGCTCACCACGATCTTCCGCCGACGGCCCCCGGCCCCGGCCGCACGGGCCGGGAGCGGGGGAGCGGACGTCAGCCGCCCAGGACGGGGGTCAGCACGGCGTTGAACTCCTCGACCGTCAGCGGCGGGTTCTGCGAGCCCTCGGTCGTCAGGGTCTTGCCGTCCATCCGCAGCGTCGGCGTGCCCGTCACGCCGCTCTCCTCGAAGGTCTTCGACATCTTCATCGCCCAGGCGTCGAAGGTGCCCTCCTCCACGTCCTTCCTGAACGCGGCGTTCGCCTTCAGCGCCGGGACCGTGTCCGCCACCTCCAGCAGGTAGGAGTCCTTCGCGAACTTGTCCTCGCTCTCCTCCGGGTGCCACTTCGCGGAGTAGAGGGCCGCCTTGTAGTCGAGGAACGCCTCGGGGCTCACGTCGAGCGCCGCGCCCAGCGCCGACAGGGCGTTCTTCGACCCCTCGCCCTGGTCGAACTTGTCGATGAAGGTCGCGCCGACGTACTTCAGCTTGTACTTCCCGGCCTCGACGTCCTTCTCGACGGTCGGGCCGACCGCCTGCTCGAAGGTGGCGCAGACCGGGCAGCGGGAGTCCTCGTAGATCTCCAGGGTCTTCTTCGCCGAGTCCTTGCCGACGACGACGGTCGTGCCGTTCGCGCCCTCGGTGTTCTTCGGGGCGGTGACCGTCTTCGCGTCGGCCGCCGTCTCCCAGGCCGTGGGCTGGTTCGACTGGACGACCGCGTAGCCGATGCCGCCGGCGGCGGCGAGCACCGCCACCGCCGACACGCCGACGATCAGCCGGCGCCGGGCCCGCTCCTTCTTCGCCTGCGCCTCGCGCTCCGCGCGCAGGCGCTCACGGGCGGCGGCCTTCTGGGACTGGTTGTTGCGTGCACTCATGATCGTGGATCTCCGGTAAGGAAAGGGGAAGGGCGGGAAACGTGCGCTCAGACGAGAGCGAACGATCCCCGCGGCGGTCCCCGCCGCCTCACGGAGTGCACGAGGAGACGCGTACGGGACGGCCGCGGCCGGGGCTCCGGCCGCGCCGGACCGGCCGGCGCCGGCCGCTCCCCGCCCACCAGGGCGGCGAGCAGCTCCAGCGGCCGGAAGGCCGAGGCCGCCACCGCGCCGAGCAGCCGCACCAGGGCCCGCTCCCCGCCGCGCAGCCAGCACGCCGCCGAGAGGCCGACCAGCACATGGGCGCCGAGCAGCAGCCACGGCAGCGCCGGATCGGGGGAGGAGACCAGCGCGGCGGCCCCGCCGCCGGGCGCCGCGACCCCGGGCAGCGGCGCGCCCACGGCCCCGCCGCACAGCACCTCCACCCCGAAGGAGCGCAGCGCCCCGGCGACCGGCCCGCCGGAGGGGCCGTAACAGACCGCCTGGCCGGAGGTGAAGAGCGTGTCGGCGGCCAGCTCCAGCGGGACGAGCAGCCCCGCGATCGGGCCGAAGCCGCGCTCCCGGCCGGCCAGCGCGTACGCCACGGCGAAGACGCCGGCGGCGACCGGCACGACCGTGCCCACGGGCAGCGGCACCTGGGAGAGCAGCACATGGGAAGCCACGGACAGGGTCACGACCAGTGCCGTGAAGACCGCTGCCCGCAGCGCCCTCAGCCGCGTCCCTGCCATGTCCATCGTCGGTCGAGTCTGCCACGACGGCCCGTAAGACCTCCCTAAACGGGAGCTGTGGGCCTGCTCGCGCTCCGGAAGCCGCCCGTCCGCCTGCGCTCCGGGAGCCGTTCCCTGGCCTACGGCCCGGGGGTCACCCGCCCGCCTGCGCTCCGGAAGCCGCCCGTCCGCCGCCTACAGTCCCGGTATCCGGCCGTTGCGGAACAGGTCCACGAAGATCTGGTGGTCGGCGCGCGCCCGTGCCCCGTACGCGTGCGCGAAGTCCACCAGGAGCCCGGGGAAGCCCTCCTCGTCGGCGGCGATCGCCGCGTCGATGGCCCGCTCCGTGGAGAAGGCCACCAGCGACTGGCCGCTGGACTCGTCCGCCGCCGCGTGCATCGTCGCGGTCGCCCGGCCCAGGTCCGCCACCGTCGCCGCGATCTCCTCCCAGTCGTCGATGTCCGACCAGTCCAGGTCCACCGCGTACGGCGAGACCTCGGCGACCAGCTGCCCGGCCCCGTCCAGCTCCGTCCACCCCAGCCACGGATCGGCGTGCGCCTGGAGCGCCCGCTGCGAGATCACCGTGCGGTGCCCCTCGTGCCGGAAGTAGCCCCGCACCGCCGGGTCCGTCACGTGCCGCGAGGCGGCCGGGGTCTGCGCCTGCTTGAGGTAGATCACGACGTCGTTCTCCAGGGCGTCGCTGTGCCCCTCCAGGAGGATGTTGTACGAGGGCAGGCCGGCCGAGCCGATCCCGATGCCGCGCCGCCCCACCACGTCCTTCACCCGGTACGAGTCCGGGCGGACCCGCGAGGACTCCGGCAGGGTCTCCAGATAGCCGTCGAAGGCCGCCAGGACCTTGTAGCGGGTCGCCGCGTCCAGCTCGATCGCCCCGCCGCCGGCCGCGAAGCGGCGCTCGTACTCCCGGATCTCCGTCATCGAGTCGAGCAGTCCGAAGCGGGTCATCGCGCGGGCCTCGCGCAGCGCGCCGAGCAGCGCCCCGTCGGCGGTCTCCAGGGTGAAGCCGGGGACCTCGTGCCCCTCGGCGCCGGCGGCCAGGACGCCGATCCGCTCGCGGTAGGCCGCCGCGCAGATCCGCACCAGGTGGGTGATCTGCTCGTCGCTGAGCGCCTTCGCGTAGCCGATCAGGGCGAGGGAGGCGGCGAGCCGCTTGAGGTCCCAGGTGAAGGGGCCGACGTACGCCTCGTCGAAGTCGTTGACGTTGAAGACCAGCCGGCCGTTGGCGTCCATGTAGGTGCCGAAGTTCTCCGCGTGGAGATCGCCGTGGATCCACACCCGGCCGGTCCGCTCGTCCAGGAACGGGCCGCCCCGCGCCTCCTCCTCCAGGTCCTGGTAGAAGAGGCAGGCGGTGCCCCGGTAGAAGGCGAAGGCGGAGCCGGCCATCTTCCGGAACTTGACCCTGAAGGCGGCCGGGTCGGCGGCGAGCAGCTCGCCGAAGGCGGTGTCGAAGACGGCGAGGATCTGCTCACCGCGCTCGGCGGCGGTGGGCCGGGGTACCGACATCGAGGTGCCTCCTGGTGCAAGACTGGTCATGACAAATGGGGACAGGCGTTCCACCCGACCCAACGTGCGACCGTACTCCCCGGTGCCCGCCTCCTGTCACTCCCGCGACGTAGACTTCGACGCTGTCCCCCCAGAAGTTCACCGCCGGAGGCACCCCCCGTGACCAAGCCGCCCTTCACGCACCTCCACGTCCACACCCAGTACTCCCTGCTGGACGGTGCCGCGCGGCTGAAGGACATGTTCAACGCGTGCAACGAGATGGGCATGACGCACATCGCCATGTCCGACCACGGCAACCTGCACGGGGCGTACGACTTCTTCCACAGCGCCAAGAAGGCCGGCGTGACGCCGATCATCGGCATCGAGGCGTACGTCGCCCCCGAGTCCCGGCGCAACAAGCGGAAGATCCAGTGGGGCCAGCCGCACCAGAAGCGGGACGACGTCTCCGGCTCCGGCGGCTACACCCACAAGACGATCTGGGCGGCGAACGCCACCGGCCTGCACAACCTCTTCAAGCTCTCCTCCGACGCCTACGCCGAGGGCTGGCTCCAGAAGTGGCCCCGGATGGACAAGGAGACCATCTCCCAGTGGTCCGAGGGCCTGATCGCCTCCACCGGCTGCCCCTCCGGCGAGCTCCAGACCAGGCTGCGCCTCGGCCAGTTCGACGAGGCCCTGAAGTCGGCCTCCGAGTACCAGGACATCTTCGGCAAGGACCGCTACTTCCTGGAGCTGATGGACCACGGCATCGAGATCGAGCGCCGGGTCCGCGACGGCCTCCTGGAGATCGGCAAGAAGCTCGGCATCCCGCCGCTGGTCACCAACGACTCGCACTACACCTACGCGCACGAGGCCACCGCCCACGACGCCCTGCTGTGCATCCAGACCGGCAAGAACCTCTCGGACCCGGACCGCTTCAAGTTCGACGGCACCGGCTACTACCTGAAGTCCACGGACGAGATGTACGCCGTCGACTCCTCGGACGCCTGGCAGGAGGGCTGCCGCAACACCCTCCTGGTCGCCCAGCAGGTCGACACCGCCGGCATGTTCGAGGCCAAGAACCTCATGCCGAAGTTCGACATCCCCGAGGGCTACACCGAGGTCACCTGGTTCCGCGCGGAGACCATGAAGGGCATGCACCGCCGCTTCCCGGACGGCATCCCCGAGGACCGCATGAAGCAGGTCGAGTACGAGATGGACACCATCATCTCGATGGGCTTCCCCGGCTACTTCCTCGTCGTCGCCGACTTCATCATGTGGGCGAAGAGCCAGGGCATCGCCGTGGGCCCCGGCCGAGGCTCCGCGGCCGGCTCGATCGTCGCGTACGCCATGGGCATCACCGACCTCGACCCCATCCCGCACGGCCTGATCTTCGAGCGCTTCCTCAACCCCGAGCGCATCTCCATGCCCGACGTCGACATCGACTTCGACGAGCGCCGGCGCGTCGAGGTGATCCGGTACGTGACCGAGAAGTACGGCGCCGACAAGGTCGCCATGATCGGCACCTACGGCAAGATCAAGGCCAAGAACGCGATCAAGGACTCCGCGCGCGTCCTCGGCTACCCCTACGCCATGGGCGACCGGCTCACCAAGGCCATGCCCGCCGACGTCCTCGGCAAGGGCATCGACCTCGACGGCATCACCAACCCCTCCCACCCGCGCTACAGCGAGGCGGGCGAGATCCGGGCGATGTACGAGAACGAGCCGGACGTGAAGAAGGTCATCGACACCGCCAAGGGCGTCGAGGGCCTGGTCCGCCAGATGGGCGTGCACGCCGCCGGCGTGATCATGTCCAGCGAGCCGATCGTCGACCACGCCCCCATCTGGGTGCGGCACACCGACGGCGTCACCATCACGCAGTGGGACTACCCGCAGTGCGAGTCGCTCGGCCTGCTGAAGATGGACTTCCTCGGCCTGCGCAACCTCACGATCATGGACGACGCCGTCAAGATGGTGAAGGCCAACAAGGGGATCGACCTCGACCTCCTGGCCCTGCCGCTCGACGACCCGAAGACCTTCGAACTGCTCCAGCGCGGCGACACCCTCGGCGTCTTCCAGTTCGACGGCGGCCCCATGCGGTCCCTGCTGCGGCTGATGAAGCCCGACAACTTCGAAGACATCTCCGCCGTGTCCGCGCTCTACCGCCCGGGCCCGATGGGCATGAACTCGCACACGAACTACGCCCTGCGCAAGAACGGCCAGCAGGAGATCACCCCGATCCACCCCGAGCTGGAGAAGCCGCTCGAAGAGGTCCTCGCGGTCACCTACGGCCTGATCGTCTACCAGGAGCAGGTGCAGAAGGCCGCCCAGATCATCGCCGGCTACTCGCTCGGCGAGGCCGACATCCTCCGCCGCGTCATGGGCAAGAAGAAGCCCGACGAGCTGGCGAAGAACTTCACCATCTTCCAGGCCGGCGCCCAGAAGAACGGCTACAGCGACGAGGCCATCCAGGCCCTCTGGGACGTCCTGGTCCCCTTCGCCGGCTACGCCTTCAACAAGGCGCACTCCGCCGCGTACGGCCTGGTCTCCTACTGGACCGCCTACCTCAAGGCGAACTACCCCGCCGAGTACATGGCGGGCCTGCTGACCTCGGTCAAGGACGACAAGGACAAGTCCGCGGTCTACCTCAACGAGTGCCGCCGCATGGGCATCAAGGTCCTCCCGCCGAACGTGAACGAGTCGGAGTCGAACTTCGCCGCCCAGGGCGACGACGTCATCCTCTTCGGCCTCACCGCCGTGCGGAACGTCGGCACCAACGTCGTCGAGTCGATCATCAAGACCCGCAAGGCCAAGGGGAAGTACTCCTCCTTCCCCGACTTCCTCGACAAGGTCGAGGCCGTCGTCTGCAACAAGCGCACCATCGAGTCGCTGATCAAGGCCGGCGCCTTCGACACCATGGGCCACACCCGCAAGGGCCTCGTCGCCCAGCACGAACCCATGATCGACAACGTGGTGGCGGTCAAGCGCAAGGAGGCCGAGGGACAGTTCGACCTCTTCGGCGGCATGGGCGAGGAGACGAGCGACGAGCCCGGCTTCGGCCTCGACGTCACCTTCACCGAGGACGAGTGGGACAAGACCTACCTGCTCGCGCAGGAGCGCGAGATGCTCGGCCTGTACGTCTCCGACCACCCGCTCTTCGGCCTGGAGCACGTCCTCTCCGACAAGACCGACGCCGGCATCTCCCAGCTCACCGGCGGCGAGCACGCCGACGGCGCGGTCGTCACCATCGGCGGCATCATCTCCGGCCTCCAGCGGAAGATGACCAAGCAGGGCAACGCCTGGGCCATCGCCACCGTCGAGGACCTCGCCGGCTCCATCGAGTGCATGTTCTTCCCGGCCACCTACCAGCTGGTCTCCACCCAGCTCGTCGAGGACGCCGTCGTCTTCGTCAAGGGCCGGCTCGACAAGCGCGAGGACGTCCCCCGTCTCGTCGCCATGGAGCTGATGGTCCCCGACCTGTCGAACGCCGGGGCCAACGCCCCGGTGATCCTCACCATCCCCGCCCTCAAGGTCACCCCGCCGATGGTGAGCCGACTGGGCGAGATCCTCCGCCACCACAAGGGCAACACCGAGGTCCGGATCAAGCTCCAGGGCCCCCGGACCACCACCGTGCTCCGGCTCGACCGGCACCGGGTGACGGCCGACCCGGCCCTCTTCGGCGACCTGAAGGTGCTGCTCGGCCCGTCCTGCCTGGCCGGATAGCGCGCGGAGCCCGTACACGCGCAAGGGGCGCGCCCGTCGTCACGGGCGCGCCCCTTTGCCGTCGTACGGGCGTCAGTTGTGGCCGAAGCGCTTCTGACGGCCCTTCCGCGCCATGTCACCGGGGGTGACCTGGGAGGCGCGGCTCTCGGCCTGGGACTCCATCGACGACTGCTGCGCCTGCTGGGCGCCGCGCTCCGCCGGGGACTGCTGCTTCTGACGGTTCTGGTTGCGGTTCTTGGCCATGGGGATGATGCCTCCTCGAAGGGATCTGGGGGCCAAAGCCGCTGTCAGACTCACACACGGGAGAAACCGGCGCATGTTGGATCATTACGGTCCGTGAGGGCGGCCGCCGCGCGGACGGGGCGCCGCTCCGCCACGCCGAAGATCCAGTTCCGGCCGTCAACCCCCCGGCGGTCGGGCAGACTCGACAGAACCCGGAACACCTGAGATCCCGAGTCCGGCCCGAGATCCGAGAGAAGGTGGAGCACGTGGACCGATGCGTCGTCCTGGTGGACGCCGGCTATCTGCTGGGAGCCGCCGCCAGCCTGCTCGCCGGGGACCCGTCCCGGTCCCGCATCAGCGTCGACCACGCCGGACTCGTCCGGCAGCTGCGCGAACGGGCCGAGACCGAGACCGGCCTCCCCCTCCTGCGGATCTACTGGTTCGACGGCGCCCCCGACCGGGTGCCCCAGCCCGAGCACCGCAGGCTGCGCGTGATGCCCCGGGTCACCGTCCGGCTGGGCGCCCTGACCCGCAGCGACGGCCGCTGGGCCCAGAAGGGCGTCGACGCGGCCATGCACACCGAGCTCACCGAGCTGGCCCGCAACCGCGCCTGCACCGACATCGTCCTCGTCACCGGCGACGGCGACCTGCTCCCCGGCCTCATGTCCGCCAAGGAGCACGGCGTCGCCGTCCACCTCTGGGCCGTCCAGGCCGCCGACGGCGACTACAACCAGTCGGAGGACCTCGTCGCCGAGGCCGACGAGCGCCGGGTCCTCGACCGGGCCTGGATCACCCGGGCCGTCCGCGCCCGGGACCTCACCGGCCTCTGCCCGCCGCCCCCGGCGCCCCGCCCCGAGATCGCCGCCATCCTCTCCGCCCCGCTGCCCGAGGCCGCCCTCGCCTCCGCCGAACGGGCGGCGGAACGAGCCGCGGAACGGGCCGCCGACGCCGCCGCCGCGGGCGCACGGAACGGGGAGCGGGACCCCGACGGGGCGCCCGCGCGCACCGCCGACGGCCACGGCCCCGCCGCCCTGGCCCCCGGCACGGGCCGGACCGTCCCCACCCCCAAGGACCTGGCGGGACTGCGCGGCCCCGCCTCCGCCGCCCCGCACCCCACCGCCCCCCAGGCGGCCAGCGCCCTGCGCTGGTCCTCCGACCGGGGCTGGGTCGAGCGGCCCCCGACCTCCCTCGGCGAGCCGCCGGAGACCGCCTCGCTGCCCACCCTCGCCCAGCTCACCAGCGCCGAGCAGCGCTGGGCCGACCGCGAGGAGGACATCACCACTGTCGGCGGCGACCCCTTCGAGGTCGGACAGGTGTTCGCCCGGCGGTGGCTGGAGCGGCTCCCCGAACAGAGCCACGTCCAGCGGCTCTCCGTCCTCTACCCCCGCATCCCGCACCGCATCGACGGCGAACTCCTCCGCTACGCCGCCCGCTTCGGCCTCCTCGCCCACAAGGACGACCAGATCGACGAGCACGACCGCTACGCCATCCGCGCCGGATTCTGGCGCGAGATCGACGTCCGCGCCGCCGCCGAACACGCCCCCGCGCCCGGAGCGGGGCCGGCGACCCCGTAGGCTCTTCCCCCGTGAGTACGGTGTGCGCGGTGCGGGATCTGGTCAAGACGTACCCCGCCACGCGGGGCGGGCGCGGCGCGCCCGCGACCCCGGAGGTGCGGGCCACCGACGGGATCAGCCTCGACGTGCGCGGCGGCGAGATCTTCGGCCTGCTCGGGCCCAACGGGGCGGGCAAGTCCACCCTGGTCCGCCAGCTGACCGGTCTGATGCGCCCCGACTCCGGCACCGTCGAGCTGCTTGGCCACGACCTGGTCCGCCACCCCGAGCGCGCCGCCCGCCTCCTCGCCTACCTCGGCCAGGAGTCCACCGCCCTCGACGAGCTGACCGTCGCCCTCGCCGCCGAGACCACCGGCCGGCTCCGCGGCCTCACCGCCGCCGCGGCCCGCGCCGAGCGGGACGCCGTCCTCGGCGAGCTGGGCCTCGACGAGCTCGCCGGCCGTCCCCTCAAGAAGCTCTCCGGCGGCCAGCGCCGGCTCGCATGCTTCGCCGCCGCCCTCGTCGGCCACCGGCCCGTCCTCGTCCTCGACGAGCCCACCACCGGCATGGACCCGGTCGCCCGCCGCGCCGTCTGGGCCGCCGTCGACCGCCGCCGCGCCGAGCACGGCACCACCGTCCTCCTCGTCACCCACAACGTCATCGAGGCCGAGACCGTCCTCGACCGGGTCGCCGTCCTCGACCGCGGCCGGGTCATCGCCTGCGACACCCCCGCCGGACTGAAGGAACGGATCGCCGGGGAGGTCCGCGTCGAGCTGGTGTGGCGCGACGCCGCCCCGCTCGACCTCCCCGAGGTCGCCGCCCTGCGCGACCTCGCCCAGGAGTCCGGCCGCCGCTGGGTCCTCCGGCTCGCCCCCGACGCCGCCCGCGCGGCCGTCGCCGGCCTCACCGGCGGCGCGGCCCTCGCCGCCCTCGACGACTTCACCCTCGCCACGCCCAGCCTGGAGGACGTCTACCTCGCCCTCGGCGGCGCCGCCCGCGAAGGACTGGTCAAGGCATGAGCCCCTCCCGTCCCCGCCCGGCGCACCCGGCCCCCGGCGCGACCCCCCACCTGCCGCACGTCACCCCCAGGAGCTGTCCGCGTTGAGCACCCTGCCCGCCGAGGCCCTGCCCGCCGGCGTGCCGGCCGCCCGCACCCGGGACGCCGGACAGGCCGCGCCCCTCGCCCCGGCCGCCCGGCTGCTGCCCTCCCTCGCCGCCGTCTACAAGGCGCAGCTCAGCCGGGCCAGGGTCGCCCGCATCCCGCTGCTCTTCGTCGCGACCTTCCAGTCCATCGGCATCATGATCCTGATGCGCGGGGTCGTCGACGGCGGCTCCGAGGCCCGCGCCGTCGTCGCCGGCTCGACCGTCCTCGTCGTCGCCTTCGTCGCCCTCAACCTGCTGGCCCAGTACTTCGGCCAGCTCCGTGCCACCGGCGGCCTCGACCACTACGCCACCCTCCCCGTGCCGCCCGCCGCCGTCGTGCTCGGCGCCGCCGGGGCGTACGCCTCCTTCACGGTCCCCGGCACGCTCGTCACCGCCGTCTCCGGCGCCGTCCTCTTCGGCCTGCCGCTCGGCCACCTGTGGCTGCTCGCCGCCGTCGTCCCGCTCTCCGGCGCCGCCCTGGCCGGGCTCGGCGCCGCCCTCGGCCTGCTCGCCCCCCGCCAGGAACTGGCCACCCTCCTCGGCCAGCTCGGCATGTCCGCCGCGCTGCTGCTGGGCGTGCTGCCCGCCGAGCGGATGCCGCAGCCGATCGGCTGGGCCCGCGACCTGCTGCCCTCCACGTACGGCGTCGAGGCCCTGGCCCGCGCCTTCGACCCGCGCCCCGACTGGGCGGCCGTCGCCCTCGACCTGGCCGTCTGCGGGGTCGTCGGCGTCCTCTCGCTGGCCGTCGCCACCTGGGCCTACCGCAGGGCCGCGGTCCGCTGAGGCGGGCTACAGGGACACCTGGCACGATGGCGGGGTGACCGCACCCCTGACGCCCTCCCAGCCACCGCCGCACGACCCCGCCTGGCCCCCGCCGCCCCCGTCCCACCCGGGCCCGGCCGGCGACCCGATCACCGCGGCCGAGGTCGTCCAGGGCCTCGTGGTGACGGCGGCCTCGGCGGTCGCCGGCGCCCTGCTCGGGGTGCTGTGGGTGTGGCTCGCCCCCGCAGTCCGGCTGATCTCCGACGGCGAGGGCGTCTATCTGCGGGACTCCGAGGGGGAGGCCGCGATCGGCGCCGACGGCACCTTCGTCCTCCTCGCCCTCGCCTTCGGCGCGGTCGCCGGACTCGTCGTCTTCCTGGTCCGCCGCAAGGGCGGCGTCCCCCTGGTCGTCGGCCTCGCCCTCGGCGGCGTCCTCGGCTCGCTGCTCGCCTGGTGGCTCGGCGTGCGGCTGGGCCCGACCGCCGACGTGGTCGCCCACGCCAAGGCCGTCGGCCCGAACGTCGTCTTCGACGCCCCGCTCAAGCTCCGGATGGGCGCCGCCGCGATGCTGGCCTGGCCGCTCGCCGCGACCGTCCTCCACCTGCTCCTGACCGCCGCCTTCGGGCCGCGCGACCCGGAGCCCGGCCCCTGGGACGCCTACGGCAAGCGCTGACGGGGCCGGTCAGCCGCGGCCGATCGGGGCCAGCACCGCCGAGGTGAGGGCGGCCAGGTCGGCGGGGGAGAGCTCGACCTCCAGGCCCCGCCGGCCCGCCGAGACGCAGATCGTGGCGTGCTCCGAGGCGGAGGAGTCGAGCACGGTCCGCAGCCGCTTGCGCTGGCCCAGCGGCGAGATCCCGCCCCGGACGTAGCCGGTGGTCCGCTCGGCCGCCGCCGGGTCCGCCATCGCGGCCCGCTTGCCGCCGACCGCCGTCGCCAGCGCCTTCAGGTCCAGCTGCCCGGCGACCGGCACCACCGCCACCGTCAGCTCCCCGTCGACGTCCGCCACCAGCGTCTTGAAGACCCGGTCGGGCGTGACGCCCAGCGCCTCGGCCGCCTCCTCGCCGTACGAGGGGGCCGCCGGATCGTGCTCGTAGGCGTGCAGGGTGTAGGCCGTGCCGGCGGCGGCCAGCGCCACCGTCGCCGGCGTGCCGCCGCCGTTCTTCTGCTGCTTCTTCTTCGCCACGGGACTTCCTCGGTCGGCTCGGCCGTCAGTTCGGGTGGGTGGGCGCCTGGGTCAGCTCCACGGCGGGCAGCGAGGGCAGGTGCCGCAGCACCGCCGTCTCCGCGCGCAGCAGCGCCAGCTCCTCGCGCAGCCGGGTCGCGGTGTCCGGCGCCTCCAGGAGCCGCTGTTTCGTCGGGATGTCCACCGTCGTCGCCGCCGCGACCAGGTACGACACCACCGAGGGCTCGTCGGGCAGCTCGCTGGTGGTCAGCGAGCGCTCCCGGGCCCCCGCCAGGCGCTTCTGGTACGCGCGAAACGCCCGCAGCACCCCCTCGGCCAGCGCCTCCGCCTCCTCGCCCGGCTCCTCCGGGAGCTCCTCGGTCTCGGCGGTGAGGAACGGGCCGCCGGCGTCCACCGAGCGCAGCCGCACCCGGGTGGTGCCGGTCACCATCACCTCGTACGAGCCGTCCGACCGCTGCCGGATGCTCGCCGCGTCCGCGACGCAGCCCACGGGGTGGAAGCTCTTGATCGGGTCCGGGCCGAAGCCCGCCGCCGGGCCCTTCTCCGGCAGCGCCGTCGGGTCCGGCATCCCGGGCGCGGTCGGCGCGACCTCGTGCCCGTCCCGGATGGCGACCACGGCGAATCGCCGCGGCTCCGAGGCGTCGATGTCGAGGAGGGCGCGCATCATGGCGCGATACCGCTCCTCGAAGACGTTGAGCGGCAGCACGAGGCCCGGGTACAACACCGCGTTGAGCGGGAAGAGGGGCAGGCGAGCGGTGGTCACAGCGGCCAGCCTAATGGCCGCGCGGACCGCTCCGTCCGGAGATCGTGCCGACCCGCTCCCGGAGCGGGGTCCGGCGCGCGACCTCCGTCCGCGCCCGGTCGCGGGTGGCCAGGAACCGCCGCAGCGGATCGTGGCCGCCGACCGCCCACGGGAAGGAGGTGGCGTACGGGCCCGTCCGGCCGAACTCGGCCAGCGCCTCCTCCCACCGCCCCCGCTCCACCAGGACGTACGCCAGCAGGTTCCGCACCTCCGCGGGCCACGGGTCGCCCGCCCCGAACGCCGCCGACAGGGCCAGGCCCCGGTCCGCCGCCGCGTCGATCCGTACGGTGTCCGGCCGGGGGCCGGCGGCCGGCGGGCCGGAGGGGGCGGGACCGGAGGCGCCCGGGCCCCGCCCGGCGGCCGGCGGGCGCAGCGCTTCGTGGGCGGCGCGCACCGGCAGGGCCCGTACCAGGGAGCCGGGCGCCGCGTCGTCCGCCGCCTGCTCCGCGAAGTCGAAGGCCGCCCGGTCCGAGCCGTACCAGCGCGCCGACAGATAGGTGAGGGCGGCGACGTGGCAGCCGTAGTGGTGCGGGGAGCGGAGCAGGGCCCGCTCCCACAGCCCCTCGAAGGCCGCGTGTCCCGCGTGCGCCCCGCGCGCGTGGTCCAGCGCGAGCCGCCACGGCACCGGGTCGCGCCCGGACTCCTCGGCGAGCGGTCGCAGCAGCGGGTCCAGCTCGCGCAGCCGCTCCGCCCGGGCCGGCGACTCCCAGGCCCGGCCCACCGCGAGCTGCGCCGACACCAGCAGGGCGTCGGGGTCCCGGGGTGCGGCCTCCAGCCACCGGTCCAGCCACTCGCCTCGGCTGTACGCGAAGGTGGCGAGCCGCCGCACGTAGCGGTCCCGGTCCTCCCACTCCCCGGCGTCGCGGGTGGTGGCGAGCAGCTTCGCCGAGGGCTCCGGGTCGCCGAGCGCGGCCGCCACGAGCGCGGGGGCGAGCCGCCCGTCCGGGGCGTCCAGCAGCACGTCGTCGTCCGGCGTCAGGCCCTCGGCGAGACGCGGGGCGTGCCGGGCCGCACGGACGGCGCCGACCAGGGCGCGGAAGAAGGACATGGCAGGACGTATCTTCCCATCGGGCACGCCCCGCGGCCCCCCGCACCACCCTCCCTTCACCCGGATCCCACCCGGTCTCCCCCCGTCCGCCACGAGGCCGGGACCGCCGCCCGTCCCGGGCCCGGGGCCACCGCCCGTCCCGGGCCGGGGGGAAGTCCGTCAGAACGGCCGGGGACCGCCGTCCCCCGCCGCCCGGGACCGCCGCCCGCGACCGCCGCCCGTGACGCGCCGGGGGCCGTTCAGCCCCGGCGCAGCAGCCGGGTCGCGCCCGCCGCCACCGTCGTCGCCAGGATCCAGCCGAGCAGGATCAGCACCGCCGCCGTCCACTGCCAGGCGCCCTCCAGCCGCCAGTACCCGTCCTGGCCGAGCGTGATCACCGGGAGCAGCAGGTCGAGGGCGTACAGCGGGCCGCTCCACGCCGGGCCCTCGCCCTGCTTGATGGGCACCGGCGTATACCAGGAGAAGGCCAGCGTGCCCGCCCCCCACAGCACCGCCATCCACAGCGCCGCCCGGCCCGGCCGGTAGCCGTACGCCACCGTCCAGTCCTGGACGTACCCCCACAGCTTCCCGGCGACCGGCAGCGTCTCCCGCCTGCGCCGCTGCTTGGCGAGCAGCACCTCCCGGGCGTCGGCGTCCTCGCCGCTGTTCCGGAGCACCGTCGCCAGGCGCTCGTACGGCTCGGGGGCGTACTCCGGCGTCGCCGCCGCCACCCAGGCGAGCCGCGTCGCCAGCGGGAACCGCCCGTACGGCACCAGGTTCTCGTAGACGAAGCCGCCCATCGCGAGGCCGCCGGGGCCCGGCCAGCTCGTCGGCAGGTCGATCAGCGTCACCACCCGCGCGCCGTTCAGCACCACCCGGCCCTCCTCCGGCCGCTCCCCGTTGAACCGCAGCTCCGGGGTGACGATCCGGCGCAGCGACAGCTCCTCCCGGCGCGCCCCGCTCAGCAGGAAGCGGGCGTGGTGGAGGTCGACCGCGTCCCCGAAGCGGCCGTCGTCCAGCCGCACCCCGCCGTGGAATTCGGCCGGTTTCAGCCGGGAGTCCCGCACCGGGGCCACGCCGTAGGGCGGGGTGGCCGTGGACCCCCCGTCGCCCTCGTACACCCAGGCCGCGTTGAGGTAGAGCGTGCGCTCCACCGTCAGCTGCGGCGCGTTCAGCGCGCGGCGGCCCCGGGCGGCGCGCAGCACGCTGCCGCGCAGGTTGAGCGAGACGCCGACCTTCGCCCCGCGCAGGCTGACCTCGCCGCGCGTCTCGATCAGCTCGGCCTGGAGGTCCTGCGCCACCACCATGCCGTCCGCCGCGATCGCCCGGCCGCGCCCGTCCGGCCCCACCCGTATCTGGTTGATCAGCAGGTCCGTGCCGATCTGCGCGTCCGTCAGCCGGATGCCCCCGGCCACCCGGCAGCGCGGCAGGTGCAGGTCGCCCTCCGTGTGCAGCCGGGCCGCCTCCAGGCGGGGGAGCGCGCAGCCGACCAGCCGCAGCGTCCCGAACCGGGCCTCGGGCAGCACCACCTCGTGGTCGAAGCGGCAGCCGTGCAGCTCCACGTAGGGCGACACGGACCCGCCGGCCAGGTCCAGCACCCCCGTGATCCGCGCCCCGCGCAGCTTCAGCGCGGTCACCCGGCCCGGCCGGGGCTGCGGCCCGTCGAGCAGCAGCGCCGCCACCACGTCGGCGCGGACGCTCCGCTCCGCCCCCCACGGCGCCTCCCCGAACGGGTCGTCCCGCTCCGCCGCCCCCTCCGTCAGATCGCAGGTCCTGCCGATCCGGAACGCCTGCCACACGGCCCCCTCGGGGCCCGTGAGCCCCGCCGGCGTGCCGTCCTCGTGCGGCTCGGTCACTGCCGCCCCCTCGCTCTCCCCGGTGCGCTCCCACGGCTCCGGATGCCGGAGTCGTAGATTCGTACAGTCGTTCTTCCCGTGCTGTGACGGGCTGAACGCTAACGGTCAGGAGTGGCGAGGAGACGCCACAGTGGCGGGTACCCGCGGGTCTCCGGCGGGCGGCCCGCTGTGTATCACGGCCTGTATCAGCACGTGATACGGACGTCCGGCCTCCGTGGGCCGTCTGCGAGAATTGACCCGTGATCTCTCGAATCGATCTGCGCGACGCGGCCCTCCCCGAGGGTGCCGCCCTGCGCGACCTGCTGCCCCGTGCCGAGTTCGACGTGGAAGCCGCCCTGGAGACGGTGCGGCCGATCTGCGAGGCCGTCCGGCATCATGGCGCGGCCGCGGTGATCGAGTACGGGGAGAAGTTCGACGGCGTCCGCGTCCCGGCCCTCCGCGTCCCCGCCGAGGCCCTCGCCCGCGCCCTCGCCGAGCTCGACCCGGCCGTCCGCGCGGCCCTGGAGGAGTCCGTCCGGCGCGCCCGCAAGGTCCACCGCGACCAGCGCCGCACCACCCACACCACCCAGGTCGTCCCCGGCGGCACGGTCACCGAGAAGTGGATCCCGGTCGACCGCGTCGGCCTCTACGTGCCGGGCGGCCGCGCCGTCTACCCGTCCTCCGTCGTGATGAACGTCGTCCCGGCCCAGGAGGCCGGCGTCGAGGGCCTGGCCGTCGCCTCGCCCCCGCAGAAGGAGTTCGGCGGCCTGCCGCACCCGACGATCCTCGCCGCCTGCGCCCTCCTCGGCGTCGACGAGGTCTACGCCGCCGGCGGCGCCCAGGCCGTCGCCATGTTCGCGTACGGCACCGAGTCCGCCGCCGACGAGCCCGGCTGCGCCCCCGTCGACCTGGTCACCGGCCCCGGCAACATCTACGTCGCCGCCGCCAAGCGCCTCCTCAAGGGCCGCATCGGCATCGACGCCGAGGCCGGCCCCACCGAGATCGCGGTCCTCGCGGACGCCACCGCCGACGCCGTGCACGTCGCCGCCGACCTCATCAGCCAGGCCGAGCACGACCCGATGGCCGCCGCCGTCCTCGTCACCGACTCGGCGGAGCTCGCCGAGGCCGTCGAGGCCGAGCTGAAGGCCCAGGTCGCCGTCTCCCGGCACGTCGAGGAGCGGATCGCCCCGGCCCTGGCCGGCAAGCAGTCCGCGATCGTCCTCGTCACCGACCTGGAGGACGGCCTCAAGGTCGTCGACGCCTACGGCGCCGAGCACCTGGAGATCCAGACCGCCGACGCCGCCGCCCTCGCCGACCGGGTCCGCAACGCGGGCGCGATCTTCGTCGGCCCCTGGGCGCCGGTCTCCCTCGGCGACTACTGCGCCGGCTCCAACCACGTGCTGCCCACCGGCGGCTGCGCCTGCCACTCCTCGGGCCTCTCCGTGCAGTCCTTCCTGCGCGGGGTGCACATCGTGGACTACACGCGCGACGCGCTCGCCGACGTGGCCCACCACGTCGTCACCCTCGCCGAGGCCGAGGACCTCCCGGCCCACGGCGCCGCGATCAAGGCCAGGTTCGGCTGGAAGGTGCCCGAGAGCAAGTGAGCGACCAGAGCGACCAGAGCGACCGGAACGACCGGAACGACACCATCGGCATCGACGACCTGCCGATCCGCGAGGAGCTGAAGGGCCAGTCGCCCTACGGCGCCCCCCAGCTCGACGTGCCCGTCCAGCTGAACACCAACGAGAACCCCTACCCGCTGCCCGAGCCCCTGGTGGCCCGGATCGCGGAGCGGGTCGCCGAGGCCGCCCGCGGCCTCAACCGCTACCCCGACCGGGACGCGGTGGAGCTCCGCACCGAGCTCGCCCGCTACCTCACCCGCACCGGCGGCCACCCCGTCGCCACCGGGAACGTCTGGGCCGCCAACGGCTCCAACGAGGTCCTCCAGCAGCTGCTCCAGACCTTCGGCGGGCCGGGCCGCACCGCGATCGGCTTCGAGCCCTCGTACTCGATGCACGCCCTGATCGCCCGCGGCACCGGCACCGGCTGGATCTCCGGCCCGCGCAACGAGGACTTCACGATCGACGTCGGGGCCGCCGAGGCCGCCATCGCCGCGCACGCGCCCGACGTCGTCTTCGTCACCTCGCCCAACAACCCCACCGGCACCGCCGTCGGGGCGGACGTCGTGGAGCGGCTGTACGAGGCCGCCCAGGCCGCGAAGCCCTCGCTGGTCGTGGTGGACGAGGCGTACGTGGAGTTCAGCCACCGGCCCTCGCTGCTGCCCCTCCTGGAGGGCCGCCCTCACCTGGTGGTCTCCCGGACCATGTCCAAGGCGTTCGGCGCCGCAGGACTCCGCCTCGGCTACCTCGCCGCCCACCCGGCCGTGGTCGACGCCGTCCAGCTGGTCCGCCTGCCGTACCACCTCTCCGCCGTCACCCAGGCCACCGCGCTCGCCGCCCTGGAGCACACCGACACCCTGCTCGGGTACGTCGAGCAGCTCAAGGCCGAGCGCGACCGCCTCGTCACCGAGCTGCGGGCCATCGGCTACGAGGTCACCGAGTCCGACGCCAACTTCGTCCAGTTCGGCCGCTTCGACGGAGCCGAGGGCTCCCACGCGGCCTGGCGGAGGATCCTCGACCGGGGCGTCCTGGTCCGGGACAACGGCGTGCCCGGCTGGCTGCGGGTCACCGCCGGCACCCCCGAAGAGAACGACGCGTTCCTCGACGCGGTTCGTGAGCTGAAGAAGGAGCAGGACGCATGAGCCGCGTAGGCCGCGTTGAGCGCACCACCAAGGAGACCTCCGTCGTCGTCGAGATCGACCTCGACGGCACCGGAAAGGTCGACGTGTCGACCGGGGTAGGGTTCTACGACCACATGCTCGACCAGCTCGGCCGGCACGGTCTGTTCGACCTGACCGTGAAGACCGACGGCGACCTCCACATCGACTCGCACCACACCATCGAGGACACCGCCCTCGCGCTGGGCGCCGCCTTCAAGCAGGCCCTCGGCGACAAGGTCGGCATCTACCGCTTCGGCAACTGCACGGTCCCGCTGGACGAGTCCCTCGCCCAGGTCACCGTGGACCTCTCCGGCCGCCCCTACCTCGTGCACACCGAGCCCGAGAACATGGCGCCGATGATCGGCTCGTACGACACCACCATGACGCGCCACATCATGGAGTCCTTCGTGGCCCAGGCGCAGATCGCGCTGCACGTCCACGTGCCCTACGGCCGCAACGCCCACCACATCGTGGAGTGCCAGTTCAAGGCGCTCGCCCGCGCCCTGCGCTACGCCTCCGAGCGCGACCCGCGCGCCGCCGGGATCCTCCCCTCCACGAAGGGCGCGCTGTAACCGTGACCGGTCTCTCCACCATCCTGATCGTCGTCGGGCTCTTCCTGCTCGGCGGCATCTACTCCTTCGTCAAGCAGCAGATGCCCAAGGGCCTCATCGTGCTGCTCTCCATCGGCGCCGCCATGTGCCTCACCGCCGGCGTGCTGCGACTGGACGTGTGGTCATGAGCACTACGACTCCGAAGAAGGTCGTCGTCTTCGACTACGGCTTCGGCAACGTCCGCTCCGCCGAGCGCGCGCTCGCCCGGGTCGGCGCCGACGTCGAGATCACCCGCGACTACGAGAGGGCGATGAACGCCGACGGGCTCCTCGTCCCCGGCGTCGGCGCCTTCTCCGCCTGCATGCAGGGGCTCAAGGAGGCCCGCGGCGACTGGATCATCGGCCGCCGCCTCTCCGGCGGCCGCCCCGTCATGGGCATCTGCGTCGGCATGCAGATCCTCTTCGAGCGGGGCATCGAGCACGGCGTCGAGACCGAGGGCCTCGACGAGTGGCCCGGCGCGGTCGAACCGCTGAACGCCCCCGTCGTCCCCCACATGGGCTGGAACACGGTCGACGCGCCCGAGGGCACCGAGCTCTTCGCCGGCCTCGACGCCGACGCCCGCTTCTACTTCGTGCACTCCTACGCGGTGCGCGAGTGGAGCCTGGAGGTCGGCAACCCCAACATCCGCGCCCCGAAGGTCACCTGGGCCACCCACGGCGAGCCCTTCGTTGCCGCCGTGGAGAACGGCGCCCTGTGGGCCACCCAGTTCCACCCCGAGAAGTCCGGCGACGCCGGAGCCCAGCTCCTCACCAACTGGATCGGAACCCTGTGAGCACTCTCGAACTCCTCCCCGCCGTCGACGTGCGTGACGGCCAGGCCGTCCGGCTCGTCCACGGCGAGTCCGGCAGCGAGACCTCCTACGGCTCCCCGCTGGAGGCCGCGCTCGCCTGGCAGCGCGCCGGCGCCGAGTGGCTCCACCTCGTCGACCTGGACGCCGCCTTCGGCACCGGCGACAACCGCGACCTGGTCCGGCAGATCACCGAGGCCATGGACATCAAGGTCGAGCTCTCCGGCGGCATCCGCGACGACGCCTCGCTCGCCGCCGCCCTCGCCACCGGCTGCACCCGCGTCAACCTCGGCACCGCCGCCCTGGAGACCCCCGAGTGGGTCGCCAAGGTCATCGCCGAGCACGGCGACAGGATCGCCGTCGGCCTCGACGTCCGCGGCACCACCCTCAAGGGCCGCGGCTGGACCAGCGAGGGCGGCGACCTCTACGAGACGCTGGCCCGCCTCGACTCCGAGGGCTGCGCCCGGTACGTCGTCACCGACATCGGCCGCGACGGCACCCTCACCGGCCCCAACACCGAGCTCCTGACGAACGTCTGCGCGGCCACCGACAAGCCCGTCGTCGCCTCCGGCGGCGTCTCCTCCCTGGACGACCTGCGGGCCCTCGCGGGCCTCACGCACCTGGGCGTCGAGGGCGCGATCGTCGGCAAGGCGCTCTACGCCAAGGCGTTCACCCTGGAGGAGGCCCTTCAGGCGGTGGCGTCCGCATGACCGACTCCGTGCGCAAGGTCGTCACCGGCGCCCCCTGGGAGGACGCCTTCGGGTACTCCCGCGCGGTCGAGCTGCCGAACGGCACGGTCCTCGTCTCCGGCTGCACGTCGGTGGTCGACGGCCAGATCGCCGAGGGCGGCCCGTACGAGCAGACCGTCAACTCCTTCGACGTCGCCTTCGACGCCCTGAAGCAGCTCGGCCTCGGCGCCGAGCACGTCGTCCGCACCCGCATGTACCTCACCCACGCGCGGGACGTGGACGAGGTGGGCCGCGCCCACAAGGAGCTGTTCGACGCGGTCCGCCCGGCCGCCTCGATGATCATCGTCTCCGGCTTCGTCGACCCCCGCCTGGTGGTCGAGGTCGAGGTCGAGGCCTACCGGGGAGGGAACGCCTGATGGGCCTCGCCGTACGAGTGATCCCCTGCCTGGACGTGGACAACGGCCGGGTCGTCAAGGGAGTCAACTTCCAGAACCTGCGGGACGCGGGCGACCCCGTCGAGATGGCCAAGCTGTACGACGCCGAGGGCGCCGACGAGCTGACCTTCCTCGACATCACCGCCTCCTCCGGCAACCGCGAGACCACCTACGACGTGGTGCGCCGCACCGCCGAGCAGGTCTTCATCCCGCTCACCGTCGGCGGCGGCGTCCGCGCGGCGGAGGACGTCGACAAGCTGCTGCGGGCCGGCGCGGACAAGGTGGGCGTCAACACCGCCGCCATCGCCCGCCCCGAGCTGATCCGCGAGATCGCCGAGCGCTTCGGCCGCCAGGTCCTCGTCCTGTCGGTCGACGCCCGGCGCACCGCCTCCGGCTCCTTCGAGGTGACGACGCACGGCGGCCGCAAGGGCACCGGCATCGACGCCGTCGAGTGGGCGCACCGGGCCGCCGAGCTCGGCGCGGGGGAGATCCTGCTCAACTCGATGGACGCGGACGGCACCAAGGACGGCTACGACACCGAGATGATCACGGCCGTGCGCAAGCACGTGACCGTACCGGTGATCGCCTCCGGCGGCGCCGGCAAGCTCGGCGACTTCGCCCCGGCCGTCGCCGCCGGCGCGGACGCGGTGCTCGCCGCCTCCGTCTTCCACTTCGGCGACCTGCGGATCGGCGAGGTCAAGGGAGCGCTGCGGGAGGCGGGGCACGAGGTCCGCTGAGACGTCGTTCCGCTTGGGGGGAAGGGCCCTTTCGGGGGCCCTTCCCGTCGCCTCGCCCGGCCCGGGGGGCGCCCGCCGCCGTCGCCCTCGTCCTCGGCCTGCTCGCCGGCCTCTCCGGAGCCCTGTGCAACGCCCTGATCCAGACCGAGCGCGACCCCGCGTACCTCGGCCGGGTGAGCGCCGTCGCCGGTCTCGGCAGCCTCGGCATCGCCCCGCTGGGCTTCCCGGGCACCGGCGCCGCCCTCGGCGCCTGGGGCCCCGGCCCGGTCTTCGCCGTCAGCGCCGCGGTCTGCGCCCTCTCCGGGGCGTACGGCCTCGCGGTCCGCGCCGTCCGCCGCGCCGAACTGCCCCGCTGACTCAGATCCCCAGCTGCTTCGTCGTGCTCAGCAGCTCGATCGCGTCCGGGTCGCCCTCCAGGCCCACCTTCGCCACCTCCGTACGCCCGTACAGGTACATCGTCAGCTCGCCCGGCTCGCCGGAGACCGTCACCACCGGGGTGCCCTTGTGGGCGACCACCGTCTGGCCGTTCGGGCGGCGCAGCACCAGGCCCACCGGGGCCTTCCGGCCGAGCAGCCGGGCGCCCCTCTCCAGGCGGGACCAGAGGGCGTCCGCGAAGACCGGGTCCAGCTCCCGCGCCGACCAGCCGGGCTGGGCCCGCCGGACGTCCTCGGCGTGGACGTAGAACTCGACGACGTTCGCCCCCTCGTCCACCTGCTTGATCGTGAACGGGGAGAAGCGCGGCGGGCCCGTCCGGACGAGCTGGAGCAGCTCCTCGTACGGCTTCGCGGCGAACTCGTCCTGCACCCGCTGGAGCCGCTCCTTCAGCGCCGGCACGAGCGTCCCGGCCGCCGCGTCCGGGCGCCGCTCCCGCACCACCACGTGCGCCGCGAGGTCCCGGGTCCGCCAGCCCTCGCACAGCGTCGGGGCGTCGGGGCCGGCGGCCTCCAACAGATCAGCGAGCAGAAGCCGTTCACGTCTGGCATGGGTCGACATGCCCGCCAGCGTACGACCGCGCCGCGCCGTCCGCCCAGTGGACGCCCCGCCGGACACGCTCCCGCGCCACGGCACAATGACGTCATGAGCAGCACGCCCCGGACCCCCAGCGACCTCGACCCGGCCATCGCCGCCCGCCTCAAGCGCAGCCCCGACGGCCTGGTCCCCGCCATCGCCCAGCAGCACGACACCGGCGAGGTGCTCATGCTCGGCTGGATGGACGACGAGGCGCTGCACCGCACCCTCACCACCGGCCGCTGCACCTACTGGTCCCGCAGCCGCGGCGAGTACTGGGTCAAGGGCGACACCTCCGGGCACGTCCAGCACGTCAAGGCGGTCGCCCTCGACTGCGACGCCGACACCATCCTCGTCAAGGTCGACCAGGTCGGCGCCGCCTGCCACACCGGCACCCGCACCTGCTTCGACACCGACGTCCTGCTGCCCGCCGCCGGGCTGCCCGCATCCGAGTAGGGTCTGCCGCCATGGATCTTGAGACCTTCCGCAAGCTGGCGGCCGACCGCCGCGTCATCCCCGTCAGCCGCAGGCTCCTCGCGGACGGCGACACCCCGGTCGGGCTCTACCGCAAGCTCGCCGCCGAACGCCCCGGCACCTTCCTCCTCGAATCCGCGGAGAACGGCCGCAGCTGGTCCCGCTACTCCTTCATCGGCGTCCGCAGCGACGCCACCCTCACCGTGAAGGACGGCGAGGCCCACTGGCTCGGCACCCCACCCGTCGGCGTGCCCACCGACGGCGACCCGCTCGCCGCCCTGCGCGCCACCGTCGAGACCCTGCACACCCCGCGCGACCTGGCCGGAGGGCTGCCGCCCTTCACCGGCGGCATGGTCGGCTACCTCGGCTACGACATCGTCCGCCGCCTGGAGAAGATCGGCGAGCACGGCCGCGACGACCTGGAGCTCCCCGAGCTCACCATGCTCCTCACCAGCGACCTCGCGGTCCTCGACCACTGGGACGGCTCGGTCCTCCTGATCGCCAACGCGATCAACCACAACGACCTGGAGACCGGCGTCGACGAGGCGTACGCGCACGCCGTCGCCCGCCTCGACGCGATGGAGGCCGACCTGGCCCGTCCCGTCGCCACCACCCCGGTCGCGCTCCCCGCCTCCGAACTGCCCGAGTACTCCGCGCTCTGGGGCGGCCCGGCCTACCAGGACGCCGTCGACGACATCAAGGAGCGGATCCGGGCCGGCGAGGCCTTCCAGGTCGTCCCCTCGCAGCGCTTCGAGACCCCCTGCACCGCCTCCGCGCTCGACGTCTACCGGGTCCTGCGGGCCACCAACCCGTCCCCGTACATGTACCTCTTCCGCTTCGAGAACGGCTTCGACGTCGTCGGCTCCTCCCCGGAGGCGCTGGTCAAGGTCGAGGACGGGCAGGCCATGCTCCACCCCATCGCGGGCACCCGGCACCGGGGCGCCACCCCGCAGGAGGACCACGACCTCGCCGAGGAACTGCTCGCCGACCCCAAGGAGCGCGCCGAGCACCTCATGCTCGTCGACCTCGGCCGCAACGACCTCGGCCGGGTCTGCGCCCCCGGCTCCGTCGAGGTCGTCGACTTCATGTCGGTCGAGCGGTACTCGCACGTCATGCACATCGTCTCCACCGTCACCGGCCGCGTCGCCGAGGGCAGGACCGCCTTCGACGTCCTCACCGCCTGCTTCCCCGCCGGCACCCTCTCCGGCGCGCCCAAGCCCCGCGCGATGCAGATCATCGAGGAGCTGGAGCCCTCCCGGCGGGGTCTGTACGGCGGGTGTGTCGGGTATCTCGACTTCGCCGGCGACTCCGACACCGCCATCGCCATCCGCACCGCCCTGCTGCGCGACGGCACCGCGTACGTGCAGGCCGGAGCGGGTGTCGTCGCCGACTCCGACCCGGCTGCCGAGGACGCCGAGTGCCGCAACAAGGCCGCCGCCGTGCTCCGCGCCGTACACACCGCCAACCGGATGAAAGGTTCACCGAGGCCGTAGGGGATAGTGGGTGTGTGAGCGCCGCATCCGTACCCCAGCCCCGAGCCGCCCGCGCGGCCGTCACCCCCGGCGGCCGGCGGAGCCTCGCCCTCGCCCTGCTCCTCGGTGCCCTCGGGGCCACCGTCGTGCTGCTCTCCGCCGGCCAGATCTGGGCCCAGGGCACCGCGTCGGTCGCCGGGGGCACCGTCCCCGTCGAGGCCGACGGCGGCACCGTCACCGGCGTCCCGACCGCCCTCGCGATCGTCGGCCTCGCCGCCCTCGTCGCCGTCTTCGCCGTCCGCCGCGCCGGCCGCACCCTCGTCGCCGGGCTCCTCGCCCTGAGCGGCGCCGGCGCCGCCCTCGCCGCCTTCCTCGGCGCCTCCGACAGCGCCGCCCTCGACGCCGAGGCCGCCCGGATCAGCGGTGACACCGCCGCCGCCGTCGCCGGCCTCACCCACACGGCCTGGCCGTACGTCACCGCGGGCGGCGCCCTCCTCATCCTTCTCGCCGGCCTCTTCGCCCTCCGCTTCGGCAAGAGCTGGCCCGCGATGGGCGGCCGCTACGAGCGCTCCGGCACCCCCCGGACGCCGCGCCGCGCCGCCGCCGGGGACCCCGACCGCCCCGAGGACCTGTGGAAGGCGCTCGACCGCGGCGAGGACCCGACGCACGACGCGTGATCGTCCGGGACCCCCCGAGTCACCTCCGCGGGGTCATGTGCGGAAGAATGACGCCGTCATCACATGACAGCCGTCGTCACGCGGCAGCCGTCGACTTCGACGTCACCACAGCAACATCTACGAGGAGCAACTCATGGCGGGCAGCGCCCACGGACACACCCCGGCCGCCTGGACCGGTGTCATCATCTCCTTCATCGGCTTCTGCATCGCCGGAGTCTTCATGGTGGCGGCGAACGTGCCCGGCTTCTGGGCCGGTGTCGGCGTCATCCTCCTCGGCGGTGTCGTCGGCGGCGTGATGAAGGTCGCCGGCCTCGGCATGCCGAAGGAATCCCAGGCCGTCGTCGCGGCCCGCGAGACCGCGAGCGCCACGGCCCGGTCCCGCGCCTGAGCCCAGGCCCCCACGGGTCCGCCGCGTGATCCGCGCGGACCCGCGCACCACTCGAACGGCGCAGTCCGGCACGCCCGGGCTGCGCCGTCGCGCGTCCCGGGCGACAATCACGGCGTGACCGCCGAGCCGACGCCGCAGAACGCCCCGCCCGCACCCCCCTGGCCCCCGCGACACGGCCCGGCGCACGGCCCCGGGCACGGCCCGGCCCACGAAGCGGCCCTCCGGGAGGCCGAGGCCGCGGAATTCCGGCGGCGCCCGCTCGGGCGGCGGCTGTTCGCCCCGCTCGCCACCCTCGCCGGCGTCGCCGCCGCCTTCGCCTACGTCGGCGCCGTCGACCCCAACGAGCCCGGCCACTACCCGGTCTGCCCGCTGCTCCGCTTCACCGGCCTGTACTGCCCCGGCTGCGGCGGCCTGCGCAGCGCCCACGCCGTCGCCCACGGCGACCTCGCGGGCGCCCTGGGGGCCAACGCGCTCGCCGTCGCCGGTTACGCCGTCTGCGCGGTCCTCATGGCGGTGTGGCTGGTTCACGCCGTCCGTTCCACGCCGACCAGGCTCGCGGCGAGGCCCGCCGTGTGGTGGGCGCTCGGCGCGCTCACCGCCCTGTTCGCGGTGATCCGGAACCTTCCGTTCGGCTCTTTCCTCGCCCCCTGAAGTCCCAGCAGATGGGACGCCGCGCCGTTCGATGCGGAGCGGAGCCCCCGCTGCGGATACCATCGACATGGCTGAACCGTGTTCATCAGGTTCCGTGGAACCGTCACCGTCCCGGAAGGGGGCCCCTCGCGTGAGTGTGCTCGACGAGATCATCGAAGGCGTGCGCGCCGACCTCGCAGAGCGGCAGGCGCGGGTCTCCCTCGACGAGCTCAAGGAGCGCGCCGCCAAGGCCCCGCAGGCCAAGGACGGCGTCGCCGCGCTGCGCGGCGACGGCGTCACCGTGATCTGCGAGGTCAAGCGCTCCAGCCCGTCCAAGGGAGCGCTCGCCGCGATCGCCGACCCGGCCGGACTCGCCGCCGACTACGAGGCGGGCGGCGCCGCCGTCATCTCCGTCCTCACCGAGCAGCGCCGCTTCGGCGGCTCGCTCGCCGACCTGGAGGCCGTCCGCGCCCGGGTCGACATCCCCGTCCTGCGCAAGGACTTCATCGTCACCGCCTACCAGCTCTGGGAGGCCAGGGCGTACGGGGCGGACCTCGCGCTCCTCATCGTCGCCGCCCTGGAGCAGGAGGCCCTCGTCTCCCTCATCGAGCGCGCCGAGTCCATCGGGCTCACCCCGCTCGTCGAGGTCCACGACGAGGAGGAGGTCGAGCGCGCGGTCGACGCCGGCGCCCGGATCATCGGCGTCAACGCCCGCAACCTCAAGACCCTCCAGGTCGACCGCTCCACCTTCGAGCGGGTCGCCCCGGAGATCCCCGACCACATCGTCAAGGTCGCCGAGTCCGGCGTCCGCGGCCCGCACGACCTGATCGCGTACGCCAACGCCGGCGCCGACGCGGTCCTCGTCGGCGAGTCGCTGGTCACCGGCCGCGACCCGAAGACGGCCGTCGCCGACCTCGTCGCCGCGGGCGCCCACCCGGCCCTGCGCCACGGCCGGAGCTGACCCCGCCGTGACCCGCCGCCGCGCCGTGCCGACCGCCCCGGGCTCCACCGCCCGCGGGCCCGTCGGCCTGCGCGCGGCCGCCGTGCCGGCCCACGCCCGGCTCGCCCGGGGCTGCCGGCCCCGGGGCTGCCGGGCGCCCGCGCGCCGCGTCCACGGCCGCCGGGTCCGCCACTGCATAGGCTCCGAACCGGGCACGGTCCCCGGCATGCGATGGCGCGTCCGTCTTTCGCGCGCGTTCCTCTGACGGACCTCTCCTTCCCCGGGCCGCACCCGCGCCGCCGCTCCGTCGTGGGCAGTCGCTCCGCCGGGGGCGGAACGAGCGGGCACGGCGGAACGGCACCCTTCGCCGGTGCCTCCGCACCCGCGTCCGGACCCGCACCCCGCGTGCGTCGTCCGCCGGGTGCGGGTCCGGGCCCGGAAGCCCCGGCCCGGCAGGGGGGGCGCCGTCCCTGTGCCCACCCGTCCCTCCCTGCGGGACGCCTGCCCACAGGGACGCCGGCAGCCGGAACGCGCGCGTCCGAAGCGAGTCACGTCCTTCACGATCGCATCGCCCCGCGAGGAGCAGCATCCGCATGACCAGTGAGTTCTTCATCCCGGACCCGGAGGGTCAGGTCCCGTCGGCCGAGGGCTACTTCGGCGCCTTCGGCGGCAAGTTCATCCCCGAGGCCCTCGTCGCCGCCGTCGACGAGGTCGCCGTCGAGTACGAGAAGGCCAAGAACGACCCCGAGTTCGCCCGCGAGCTCGGCGAGCTGATGGCCGACTACACCGGCCGCCCCAGCGCCCTCACCGAGGTGCCGCGCTTCGCCGAGCACGCCGGCGGCGCCCGGATCTTCCTCAAGCGCGAGGACCTGAACCACACCGGTTCGCACAAGATCAACAACGTCCTCGGGCAGGCCCTGCTCACCCGGCGCATGGGCAAGACCCGCGTCATCGCGGAGACCGGCGCCGGCCAGCACGGCGTCGCCACCGCCACCGCCTGCGCCCTCTTCGGCCTCGACTGCACCATCTACATGGGCGAGGTCGACACCCAGCGCCAGGCCCTCAACGTGGCCCGGATGCGGATGCTCGGCGCCGAGGTCGTCGCCGTGAAGTCCGGCAGCCGCACCCTCAAGGACGCCATCAACGAGGCGTTCCGCGACTGGGTCGCCAACGTGGACCGGACGCACTACCTCTTCGGCACGGTCGCCGGACCGCACCCCTTCCCGGCGATGGTCCGCGACTTCCACCGGGTCATCGGCGTCGAGGCCCGCCGCCAGCTCCTGGAGCGCGCCGGCCGCCTCCCCGACGCGGCGATCGCCTGCGTCGGCGGCGGCTCCAACGCCATCGGCCTCTTCCACGCCTTCCTGCCCGACGCCGGCGTCCGGCTGATCGGCTGCGAGCCGGCCGGCCACGGCGTCGAGACCGGCGAGCACGCGGCCACCCTCACCGCCGGCGAGCCCGGCATCCTGCACGGCTCCCGGTCGTACGTCCTCCAGGACGAGGAGGGCCAGATCACCGAGCCGTACTCGATCTCGGCGGGCCTCGACTACCCCGGCATCGGCCCGGAGCACGCGTACCTCAAGGACAGCGGCCGCGGCGAGTACCGCGCCGTCACCGACGACCAGGCCATGCAGGCCCTGCGGCTGCTCTCCCGCACCGAGGGCATCATCCCGGCCATCGAGTCGGCGCACGCCCTCGCCGGGGCCCTGGAGGTCGGCAAGGAGCTCGGCAAGGACGCGCTCCTCGTCGTGAACCTCTCCGGCCGCGGCGACAAGGACATGGACACGGCCGCCCGCTACTTCGGGCTGTACGACGGGGAGGGCTCGAAGTGACCACCGGAAACATCCAGCTGCTCGCCGACACCCTGGAGCGCGCGAAGGCCGAGGACCGGGCCGCGCTCATCGCGTACCTCCCGGCGGGCTTCCCGACCGTGGACGGCGGCATCAAGGCGATCAAGGCCGTCTTCGACGGCGGCGCCGACGTCGTCGAGGTCGGCCTCCCGCACAGCGACCCGGTCCTGGACGGCCCCGTCATCCAGACCGCCGACGACATCGCCCTGCGCGGCGGCGTGAAGATCGCCGACGTCATGCGGACGGTGAAGGAGGCCCACGAGGCCACCGGCAAGCCGGTCCTCGTCATGACCTACTGGAACCCGATCGACCGGTACGGCGTCGAGCGCTTCGTCCGGGAGCTGGCCGAGGCCGGCGGCGCGGGCTGCATCCTGCCCGACCTGCCCGTCCAGGAGTCCGCCCTGTGGCGGGAGCACGCCGACGCGCACGGTCTCGCCACCGTCTTCGTCGTCGCCCCCAGCAGCAGGGACGAGCGGCTCGCCACCATCACGGCGGCCGGCTCCGGCTTCGTCTACGCCGCCTCCCTCATGGGCGTCACCGGCACCCGCGTCTCGGTCGGCGAGCAGGCCGCCGACCTGGTCCGCCGCACCCGGGTCACCGCGAAGATCCCGGTCTGCGTCGGCCTCGGCGTCTCCGACGCGGCCCAGGCCCGGGAGGTCGCCTCCTTCGCCGACGGCGTGATCGTCGGCTCGGCCTTCGTCCAGCGGATCCTCGACGCGGACGGCGACGAGGCCGCCGGGCTCGCCGCCGTGAAGGGGCTGGCGGCCGAACTGGCGGACGGCGTCCGCCGCGGCTGACCGCCCGACGTAGCCCGTTCGGGTGGACATGGGACCGGGGAGGCGCGCAGGCGCCTCCCCGGTTCGTTGCTGTGGGCGTGAGCGAGAAGAACCGTGACGGTAGCAACAAGAGCGCGCGGGAGCGCCTTCAGCAGCAGCGCGAGCGCGAGAAGGCCCGCGAGAGGCAGCGGCGGGTCCTGATCGTGACGGCGGGGGTGGTCGGGGTCCTCGGCCTCGCCGCCGTCGTCGGCGTGATCGCCGCCAACAGCGACAAGGACGGCGACTCGGGCAAGGCGGGCCCCGTCGTCGCCCCCGCCGGCGCGATCGGGGGCGACAAGCCGGCCATCCCCACCGGGAAGCCGGACGCCCCGTCCACCCTCCAGATCTGGGAGGACTTCCGCTGCCCCGCCTGCGCCCAGTTCGAGACGGTGATGCGGGACACCGTCCACGAGCTGGAGGCGTCCGGCGCCCTCAAGGCCGAGTACCACCTCGCCACCCTCATCGACGGCAACATGGGCGGCAGCGGCTCGCTCCGCGCGGCGAACGCGGCGGCCTGCGCCCAGGACGCCGGCAAGTTCACCGCGTACCACGACACGCTCTACAGCAACCAGCCGCCGGAGACCGACGACGCCTTCGGCAAGAACGACAAGCTGATCGAGCTGGCGGCCAAGGTCCCCGGCCTCGACACCCCCTCGTTCCGCTCCTGCGTCCAGGACGGCACCCACGACGGCTGGGTCGGGAAGTCCAACGAGGCGTTCCAGGCCGGCGGCTTCCGCGGCACCCCCTCCGTCCTGCTCAACGGAGAATCGATCTTCCCGACCAAGGGCTCCGAGCAGATCTCGCCCGAGAACCTGAAGAAGTGGGTCGCGGAGGCCAACAAGGGCAAGGAACCGGGCACGGCCTCCCCCTCGGCCGGGTAGCCGCCCCGCCGTTAGTTACCCAGAAGTTGCCGGGCGGGCTGCCGGTCCGCCCGTCCGGCAGGGTAGCGTCGGACCTGCCATGGACCTTGCCTACATTCCCAGCCCGTCGACCGGCGTGATCCACCTCGGACCGATCCCGCTGCGCGGCTATGCCTTCTGCATCATTCTCGGTGTCTTCGTCGCCGTCTGGCTCGGCAACAAGCGCTGGATCGCCCGGGGCGGCACCGCCGGCACCGTGGCCGACATCGCCGTCTGGGCGGTGCCCTTCGGCCTCGTCGGCGGCCGCCTCTACCACGTCATCACCGACTACCAGCTGTACTTCAGCGAGGGTGAGGACTGGGTCGACGCCTTCAAGATCTGGGAGGGCGGCCTCGGCATCTGGGGGGCCATCGCCTTCGGCGCCGTCGGCGCCTGGATCGGCTGCCGCCGCCGGGGCATCCCGCTGCCCGCGTACGCGGACGCCATCGCCCCCGGCATCGCCCTCGCCCAGGCCATCGGCCGCTGGGGCAACTGGTTCAACCAGGAGCTGTACGGCAGGCCGACCGACCTGCCGTGGGCGCTGAAGATCACCGAGAGCGCCAACCGCGAGGCCGGGCTCTACCACCCGACCTTCCTCTACGAGTCGCTCTGGTGCGTCGGCGTCGCCCTCCTGGTCATCTGGGCCGACCGCCGCTTCAAGCTCGGCCACGGCCGCGCCTTCGCCCTGTACGTGGCCGCCTACTGCGCGGGCCGCGTCTGGATCGAGTACATGCGCGTCGACGAGGCCCACCACATCCTGGGCCTCCGCCTCAACGTGTGGACCGCGATCGTCGTCTTCCTGCTCGCCGTGGTCTACCTGGTGGTCTCGGCGCGAGTCCGCCCGGGCCGCGAGGAGACCGTGGAGCCGCGCTCCCGGAAGGCCGTGGACACGGCGGGGGAGACGGACGACCCCGAGGACGCCGCGAAGACCGGGGCCGACGAGGACGCCGGGGCGGACGCGAAGGCCGACGGCGCGGACGCCGAGGACGCGGACCCCGCCGGTACGGACTCCGGGAACGCCGGGACCGAGGCCGAGAACGCCGGGTCCGGGAACGGCGCGGGATCGGCCGCCAAGGGCTGACACCGCCCCCGCACGCGGACGAGGGCCGCCGGGACCGAGGAGGTTCCGGCGGCCCTCGCGCGTGCCCGGCCGCGGCCGGGTCAGACGGTGCGCTCCGCCAGGGCGAGGACCCGGTGGGCGCCCGCCACCACCGCCGCGTCCACGAACCGGCCGTCCGCCAGGGCCAGCGCCCCCCGGTCGGCCTCGGCCGCCTCCACCACCGCGCGGGCCGCGTCGACCTCCTGCGGGGTCGGCAGATAGGCCCGCGCGATGACCGGCAGCTGCCGGGGGTGGATCGCCGCCCGGCCCAGGAAGCCCAGGGCCCGGCCCCGGGCGCAGCCCGCGGCGAGCGCCTCCAGGTCCCCGATGTCCGGGTGGACCGACTGCACCGGCGGCGGCAGCGAGGCGGCGCGGGCCGCCACCACGATCCGGCTGCGCGGCCAGTCGAGCCCGCTGTCCTCCCGCACCCCCAGGTCGGCGCGGAGGTCGGCCTCGCCGAGGCAGAGGCCCCGGACCGCCGGGTGCGCGGTGGCGATGGCGTACGCCTGCTCCACCGCCAGGGCGTTCTCCAGGAGCGGGTAGAGCGGGAGGCCGGGCGCCAGCTCGTTGATCCGGTGGATGTCGGAGGCGTGCGTCACCTTGGGGAGACGGAGACCGCCGAGGCCGGGGAGGGAGGCCAGGACGGGGATGTCGAGCGGGGTGTGGATGCGGACGTGCACCGGCACCGGATGGGTGTCGGAGAGCAGCTCCGCGGTGGCGTCGAGGGCGTACGCCTTGCGGTCGGGGGCGACCGCGTCCTCCAGGTCCACGATGACCACGTCGGCGCCGGAGCCGAGCGCCTTGCGGACCACCTCGGGGCGGTCCCCGGGGGCGTACAGCCAGGTCAGGGGGAGCGGGCCGCGGCGCGGCCGGCCGTTCCCCGCGCCGGGGAGGCTCATACCGCCCCCTGGGCGCGCAGGCCGGCGATCTCGGCGGGGGTGAGGCCGGCCGCCGTCAGGACCTCGTCGGTGTCGGCGCCGTGCGGGCGGCCGGCCCAGCGGATCCCGCCCGGGGTGTCGGAGAGCCGGAAGAGCACGTTCTGCATGCGGATCGGGCCCAGCTCCGGATCGGGGACCTCGGTGACCGTGCCCAGCGCCCGGAACTGGGGGTCGTCGAGGACGTCCCGGACGTCGTAGACCGGGGCGATCGCCGCCTCCGCCTTCTCGAAGGCGGCCATCGCCTCCTCGCGGGTGTGCCGGGCGATCCACGAGCCGACGGCCTCGTCGAGGACGTCGGCGTGCGCTGCCCGCCCGGTGCCGTCGGCGAACCACGGCTCGTCGATCAGCTCGGGGCGGTCCACCAGCCGCATCACCCGCTCGGCGATGGACTGCGCCGAGGTGGAGACGGCCACCCAGGAGCCGTCGGAGGTCCGGTAGGTGTTGCGGGGGGCGTTGTTGCGGGAGCGGTTGCCGGTGCGCGGCTGGACGTAGCCGAGCTGGTCGTACCAGAGGGGGTGGGGGCCGACGACGGAGAGCATCGGCTCGATGATGGCCATGTCGACGACCTGGCCGTGGCCGGTCGTCGCCCGCGCGGTGAGCGCCGTCATCACCGCGTACGCGGTGGCGAGGGCGGCGATCGAGTCGGCGAGGCCGAAGGGCGGCAGGGTCGGCGGGCCGTCCGGCTCGCCGGTGATCGCCGCGAAGCCGCTCATCGCCTCGGCGAGGGTGCCGAAGCCGGGACGGCGGGCGTACGGGCCGAACTGGCCGAAGCCGGTGACCCGGGCCAGCACGAGCCGGGGGTTGACCGCGGACAGCTCCTCCCAGCCCAGGCCCCAGCGCTCCAGGGTGCCGGGGCGGAAGTTCTCCACGATCACGTCGGCGTCGGCGGCCAGCCGCAGCAGGGCGTCCCGCCCGCCGGGGACGGACAGGTCGAGGGTGACGGTCCGCTTGTTGCGGCCGAGGACCTTCCACCACAGGCCGATCCCGTCCTTGGCGGGGCCGTGGCCCCGGGACGGGTCCGGCTTGCGGGGGTGCTCGACCTTCACGACGTCGGCGCCGAAGTCGCCGAGCATCATCGCGGCCAGCGGTCCGGCGAAGAGCGTCGCCAGGTCGAGGACGCGCAGCCCCGCCAGGGGCGGCGCGGGAGCGGTGGTGGTCATGCGGGATCCGCCTCCAGGGGCTCGGAAGTGCCGAGGGCCGCCTCGATCTCGGCGCGGTACGGCATCGAGGTCGAGGCGCCCTCGCGCCGGACGGACAGGGCGGCGGCGGCGCTCGCCCAGGCCAGGGCGTCCGGCACGGGGCGGCCCTCGCCGAGGGCGACGGCGAGGGCGCCGACGAAGGTGTCGCCGGCGGCGGTGGTGTCGACGGCCCGCACCCGGGGGGCGGGCACGGCGAGCAGGTCCGCGCCGCGCGCCGCGTACAGGCAGCCGGCCGCGCCGAGGGTGACGACCACCTCGGGGACGACGTCGAGGAGGGCGAGCGCGGCGGCGTGCGGGTCGACGCGGCCGGTGAGGACGGCGGCCTCGTGCTCGTTGGGCACCAACAGGTCGGTGGCGTCGAAGAGTTCGGGCGGGAGCGGCTGGGCGGGGGCCGGGGTGAGGACGGTCCGCACGCCGTGTCGCCGGGCGTGCGCGGCGGCGTCGACGACGGCGGAGAGGGGGAGTTCGAGCTGGAGGAGGAGCAGGTCGGCGCCGGTGATCAGGGCCTCGTCGCCGTGGCTGAGGGAGGTGACGGTGCCGTTGGCTCCGGGGACCACGACGATGGAGTTGCCGCCCTCGTCGTCCACCACGATGTGCGCGGTGCCGGACGGCCCCTCGACGGTGCGGAGCAGGTCGGTGTCGACGGAGCAGTGTTCCAGCGTGTCGCGCAGCCGGTAGCCGAAGTCGTCCGAGCCGACGGCGCCGACGAGGGCGACCTCGCCGCCCGCGCGGGCCGCGGCGACCGCCTGGTTGGCGCCCTTGCCGCCGGGGATCGTGCGGAACGCGTGCCCGGCGACGGTCTCGCCGCGCGCCGGGGCCCTTCTCGCGTAGGCCACCAGGTCCATGTTGGTGCTGCCGAACACCACGATGCGGGTCATGGGCGTACCGCCTCCAGACGGGTCAGGTCGGCGAGGGCGTCGAAGCCGGTGCCGTCGAAGGACGGCACCGAGGTCGCGAGCCGGTTCTTCAGGGGTGAGGTCCAGCGGTCCGGGAGCCGGTCCGGGTGCCCGGCGAGGAGACCGGCGACCGAGCCGGCGGTGGCGCCGTTGGAGTCGGTGTCCCAGCCGCCGGAGACGGCCGCGCAGATCGAGCGGGTGAAGTCGCCGTCGGCGTGGGTGAGGGCGGCGGCGAGCAGCGCGGCGTTCGGCACGGCATGCACCCAGTGGTACCCGCCGTACCGGGCGTGCAGCCGGTCCACGACCGTGTCGAGGCCGGGGACGGCGCGCGCGGTGGCGATGCCGTACCGGACCGCCTCGGCCAGCCGCGAGCGGGGCGGGACGACGGAGAGGCCGGCCGCCAGCGCCCCGTGGACGTCGGCCCCGCCGCCCGCCGCGGCGGCGACGGTCGCGGCGACGAACAGGGCGCCGTACACGCCGTTCCCGGTGTGGCTGAGGACCGCGTCCCGGTGGGCCTGGGCGGCGGCCCCGGCCGGGTCGCCGGGGCGGGTCCAGCCGTGGACGTCGGCCCTGATCTGGGCGCCGATCCACTCCCGGAAGGGGTTGCGGCGGACGGCGGTCAGCGGCGGCTCGACGCCGTCGAGGAGGTTGCGGTAGGCGATCCGCTCGGCGGTGAAGGCACGGCCGGCGGGCAGCTCGTCGAGCCAGAGGCGCGCCACGTCGGCGGTGGTGAAGGAGCGGCCGTGGCGGCGGAGCAGCAGCAGGCCGAGGAGCGGGTAGTTGAGGTCGTCGTCCTCGGGCATCCCGTCGATGGTCTCGGCGAGCGAGGTGGCGGCGGAGCGGCGGTTCCACGGGTGTGCGGCCAGCAGCTCGGGCGGCACCCCGCGCGCGGTGAACCAGTCGTCGAGCGGCCAGTTCCCGGCGGCCCGGGCCAGGGCCCGGATCGCGGCCAGCGGCAGCTTCTCCACGGGCTTCCCGAGCAGGCACCCGGCGGCCCGGCCGAGCCAGGCGGCGTGCAGCCGGTCGCGCAGGGCGGGGTCCGCGCCGGCCCCCGGGGCCGGGGCGGGCCAGTCGGGGCAGGCGGCGACGATCGCGTCGAGCCCGGTCGGCTCGTCGTCGGCGCGCGGGCGGGGGAGGGCGGCGAGGGCGTCGAGCAGTTCCTCGGCGAGGGCCCGCAGTTCGGGCCGGGCGGCGGACGAGGCGCCCGCGGCGGGCGGTGCCGGGGGACCGCCGGCGGCGTACCAGCGCGCCGCGATCCGCCGCGCGTCCCGCCCGTCCTCGGCGGCCTGCCGCAGCTCGTGCCCGACGAGGTCCTCGGGCTGCACCCAGGTGAGCCGGACGGGGGCGGGGCCGGGGGCCGGGGCGGTGGTCGTCACCGGGCCGCTTCCGTCAGGGCGGCGCGGGCGGCCTCGTGGGCGCGGTGGCGGGCCGTGTCGCGGGCGAAGACCTCGTCGGCCACGGCGGCCAGGGCCCGCGCCGGGGCGTGCAGGTCGAGGCGGCTGGCCTCGGCGACGCGCTTCGCCCAGTCGGCGGGGACGGCCGCCTCCCCGTGCAGGGCGCCCGCGACCGCGCCCGCCATGGTGGCGATGGAGTCGCAGTCGCGGCCGTAGTTGACCGCGCCGAGCACCGTGCGCCGGTAGTCGCCCTCGCCGACCAGGAGCATGCCCAGCGCGATCGGCAGCTCCTCGATGGAGTGCAGGCGGGAGGGGCGGCGGGCGCCGAGGCCGGGGTTGCGGTAGTCGGCGCCGACGGAGTCGTACGGGGCGACCGCCCGGCGCAGCGGTACGAGGGCGGACTCGAAGTCCCGGTGCCGTTCGGCGACTTCGGCGACGGCCTCGATCGCGGCGCGGGTGCCGTCCTTCGCGAGGGCGAGGGCGGTGTCGACGACCGTGCGCGGGGTCGCGCCGGGGACGCAGGCCGCCGCGACGGCCGCGGCGAAGACGCCCGCGGCCTCCCGGCCGTACGAGGACTGGTGGGCGCCCGCCACGTCGAGGGCCTCGGCGTAGGCGCCGTGCGGGTCGGCGGCGTTGACCAGGCCGACCGGGGCCATGTACATCGCGGCGCCGCAGTTGACGATGTTCCCGGTGCCGGCCTCGCGCGGGTCGTGGTGCCCGTAGTGGAGGCGGGCGACGAGCCACTTCTCGGCGAGGAAGATCCGCTGGAGCGGCAGGGCCTCCGCCTCCAGCTCCGGGATCCACACGGGGGAGCCCATGAGTTCGGGGACGAGGTGGTCGGCGACGGCGTACGCGTCGAGGTGGCCGCGGACCTTCTCGTACACCCGGATCAGGGCATGGGTCATCAGGGTGTCGTCGGTGACGTGCCCGTCGCCCTTGTGGTACGGGGCGATGGGGCGGGCGGTGCGCCAGGCGTCGCCGTTCCAGGGGCCGACGACGCCGGTGACGCGGCCGCCGTGGCGTTCGGCGATCTGCTCGGGGGTGTACCCCTCCACGGGGCCGCCGAGGGCGTCGCCCACGGCGGCACCGAGGAGACTTCCGGTGATCCGGTCATCCAGTGTGGGTGTCATGTCTGAATTGTCCACCTGGGGGCGCCGGTTCCGTGGCTCCCAGCAGCCCGGCGAGTTCCACCAGGTCCGTCCCGGCGAGCCGGGGGAGCGCGCAGCCCGACAGCGTCCGGCAGGCGTCCCGCCAGCTCGCCGGGACCGAACGGCCGCCGCCCAGCGCGCCGGTGAGCGCGCCGGCCAGGGCGGGCGCGGAATCGGCGACCCGGGACAGGCAGGCCGCCGCCGGGACCGCGGCCGTCATCGCGCCGCGCGCGGCGACGGTCAGCGCGAGGGCGACCGGGACGGTCTCGGCGGCGGCGATGCCGTAGCTGTAGACGTGGTCGACGATCTGGTGCTCCAGGAGCGGGACCAGTGCGAAGGCGGAGTCCGCGGCACGGGCCAGCTCCACGGCGTGCCGGGCGTTGCGGCCGATCTCCGTGGAGGGCGGGAGTTCGGCGAGCGCGGCCTCGACCGCGGCGTCCGGGTCCGCGCCGCCGAGCGCCGCGGCGACGGCCGCCGCCGTCGCGCGGGCGCCGTGCACGCCGTCCCCGTCCTGGGTGTACCGGGCGTCGAACTCGGCGAGTCCGGCGGCGGCGCGCGGGTCGCCCGGGTGGACCGTCGCCAGGACGGCGGCGCGGACGCAGGCGGCGTCGTCGAAGTAGTGCGGGTTGTCGTGACCGGTGGCGGGCGGGCGCAGCCCGGTGGCGAGGTTGCCGAGGCCCGCCCGGACCGAGATGCGGGCGCGGAGGGGGAGGACGGCGGACTCGATCTCCGGCGCGCGGTCGGCGGCGGCGGCGACCTGGCCCGCGAGGTGGTTCCAGGCGAGGTCCACGGCGGCGCGGAGCCGGCGCTCCGGGGGCAGGGCGGCGAAGAGGGGACCGGCGGCGGCGAGCACCGCCTCCGCCGTGAACGCCGCCCACTCGGCGTCGTCGGAGGGGCCGAGCCGGAGCGGCTCGGGGGGCTGGTTCAGGGCGATCGGCACGGGGAGGGTCGTCGTCGCGTTCTGCTCCGCGAAGGTGTCGAGCTCGCGGGTGAGGCGGCGGGTCCACTCCGGCATCCGCGCGGCACGGTGCCGCGCGGCGGGCCACCCCGCGGCGTCGCCCGCGGCGAGCCCCAGGAGGAGCCCCTCGATCTTGTCGCGTCCGGTACGGGGCGTGGTGCCGTCCGGTGCCGGGACGGTGGTGCGGGGCGGGGCGTCCGGAGCCGGGGTGGCGGTGCCCGGTGCCACGACGGTGGTGCGGGTGGTGGCGCCCGGCGCCGGCGGGAGGTCCGGCGGGGCGGCGCTCGCGGGGGCGGTGCCCGGCACCGGGGGCTGCGTCCACCCGTCCCGCCCTGCGGAACGCCCGCCCACGGCGGGGGCGGCCGGGGCGGGAGGTGCGGTCGGCGTCGTGGGTGCCAGGGCGGAGGGCCCGGCGGACGCCGCGGGCGCGGGCGTGAGGGGTGCGGCGGGCGCCGGGGGAGCGGGGGGCGCCATGGGTGTCGGGGGCGCGGCGGCCGTCTGCGCGGGGGACGCTCCGGGCGGGGTGGGCGCGGGCCCCGCGTACGCCGTGGGTGCGAGGGGTGCGGGCCCGGCGGAGGGCGTGGGGGCGGGGTCGGTGGTGGGGGCGCTCATGGGAGGGGGGTCTCCTGGGTGAGGAGGTCGGCCACTTCCAGGACGTGGTGGCCGCGCATGGAGGGGAGGCAGCTGCCGGTGACGGGGGCGATGGCGGAGGCCCATGCGGCGGGGATGGACCCGAGGCCGCCCGCCGCGCCGGCCAGCGCGCCGGCGACCGCCGCGGTCGTGTCGGCGTCGCGGCCCATGTTGACGGCCGTCAGGACCGCCGTGCGGAAGTCGCCGCGGGCCGCCGCGAAGGCGCCGAAGGCGAGGCCGACGGCTTCCGGGGCCAGGTCGGTCCAGGGGTAGCCGCCGATGACGACCGCGGAGCGGACCTGGCGTTCGCGGGTGAGCGGGTCCGGCTGGACGCGCTGCGCGGCGACCACCGCGCGGCGCAGGGAGCGGGCCGTCCAGGAGTCCATGGGGATCACCGAGAGGGCCGCCGCGATCACGGACGTGACGGTCGCGCCGGACATCGCCGCCGCGACGCCCGCCGCGACCGCCTGGCCGCCGTAGATGCCCTCGCCCTCGTGGCTGACGCTGCCGTCGATCGCGACGAGGCGGGCCGCCTCCTCGGGGCAGCCGGCCGCGAAGACGCCGAAGGGGGCGGCCCGCATGGCCAGGCCGTCCGACCACGCGTGCCGGTGCTGGGCGGAGATGGGGGCGGCCAGGCCCCGCCGGAGGTTCTCCAGGGTGCCGCGCTCCGAGAAGCCGGCGCCGCGGAACGGGCCCTCGTCGAGGTCGGCGATCCAGTGGTGCCAGGCCCGTTCGACGTGCTCGACGGTGAGCGCGGAGCCGTGCCGGGCGAGGAGCAGCGCGGAGAAGATCGCGTACTCGGTGTCGTCCGTGCCGGCCGGGCGGTCCGTCAGGAAGCCCTCGATCCGGCCCCACCGGCGGCGGATCTCGGACGGTTTCATGTTCTCGGCGGGGGCGCCGAGCGCGTCGCCGACGGCGAGGCCGAGGAGCGCCCCCCTCGCCCGTTCCCTGGTGTCGCAGGTCGTGGTCACCCTGTCGCGCCCCTTCCTCGGTGCGGGCACCTCTTCGGCGGTACCCCTTCGCCTGGATCTGTGCCACGGCGGGGCGGCGACTCGCCGACGGACGCCTTCTGTCACCCGTCCGCCCGCGGGACGAAAAACGCTGACGCCTCGTCAAGTAAGCCTCACCACACTGAGGGAGGCCTTAGTAAGTACGGCCTGCCTTGCTGGCGCGACCCTTACATCGGGCGTATTTTCGAGGGTGTTGGGGGCGGCGGGTGCGACCCGGCCCGCCGGAACGAGGGGAGAACCATGTCCATCATCGAAGCCCAGGCACCACTGCACGAGGCCCACCGCGACAACCACACCCACCGCGACGTGAACGGCGGTTGGCTGCGGCCGGCGGTCTTCGGCGCGATGGACGGACTGGTCTCCAACCTGGCCCTGATGACCGGCGTCGCCGGCGGCTCGGTCTCCTCGCAGACGATCGTCGTCACCGGCCTCGCCGGACTCGCGGCCGGAGCCTTCTCCATGGCCGCGGGCGAGTACACCTCCGTCGCCTCGCAGCGCGAGCTCGTCCAGGCCGAACTGGACGTGGAGCGCCGCCAGTTGCGCAAGCACCCGATCGACGAGATGGAGGAGCTGGCCGCCCTCTACGTCTCCCGGGGCGTCGAGCCCGCGCTCGCCCGCGAGGTCGCCATGCAGCTGTCGAAGGACCCCGAGCAGGCGCTGGAGATCCACGCCCGCGAGGAGCTCGGCATCGACCCCGACGACCTGCCGTCGCCGGCCGTCGCCGCCGTCTCGTCCTTCGCCTCCTTCGCGCTCGGCGCCCTGCTGCCGCTGCTGCCGTACCTGCTCGGCGCGACCGCGCTCTGGCCCGCCGTGCTGCTCGCGCTCCTCGGGCTCTTCGCCTGCGGCGCGCTGGTCGCCCGGGTCACCGCCCGCGGCTGGCTCTTCAGCGGCCTGCGCCAGCTGGTGCTCGGCGGTGCCGCGGCGGCCGTCACGTACGGCCTCGGCATGCTCTTCGGGGCGGCCCTCTAGCCCCGGCGGGGGCTTCCGGCCCCCCGGACGCCGCCGCGCGGAGGAACCCGCGCTCCCGTGCAACGGGAACAACGGAATCCGTACCACCGCAGAAGCCCGAGAGGTCCCCACAAGGGACTTCTCGGGCTTTTCGGGATGACTTTTCGGAGCAAAGGGCCCATTCTCGCTGTGACGTATATCCCTGTTCCCAATCCCCGCGGCGGTGAGACACTATGCAGGACGCCACATATCTAGCCGGTTACCCAGCGGTTTCGAACTCGTGACCCCCGGGAATGAGGCAGGAGCGTCGTGGGGCAATGAAGCCCTGCTGAGACGGGCCCCTCGGTTCCGTCCCCCGCGGAGCGGTCACGATGTCGTCGCCGCCCCCGCACCCCCGAAGAAACAGGTGAACGCGCACCACCGCTCCGTGTCGGAGGTGTCCGCATGCTGGAATGAGCTATCCGATAGGCGAGAAGCCCTCCATCATGTAACCTGCTCCAGCTTTCGCGGAGGGCCAACGTCGTCCCTCGGCAGCTCCATATGCCACGACGACGACGGGAGAGCCGATGCGTTCCGACGCCTGGTCGCCCATGGACGGTCGCCCCGCCCCCCAGGGCATGTACGACCCCCGCAACGAGCACGACGCCTGCGGCGTCGGGTTCGTGGCCACCCTCACCGGTGTGGCCAGCCACGCACTGGTCGAGCAGGCGCTGACCGTACTGCGCAATCTCGAACACCGCGGCGCCACCGGCTCCGAGCCCGACTCCGGTGACGGCGCCGGCATCCTCCTCCAGATCCCGGACGCCTTCTTCCGCGAGGTCGCCGGCTTCGAGCTGCCCGAGGCCGGCGCGTACGCCGTGGGCACCGCCTTCCTCCCCGTCGACGCCGCCGACGAGACCGTCGCCGCGATCGAGGCCATCGCCGCCGACGAGGGCCTCACCGTCCTCGGCTGGCGCGAGGTCCCCGTCGCCCCCGGCCTGCTCGGCGCCACCGCCCGCTCCACCATGCCGGCCTTCCGCCAGCTCTTCGTCACCGACGGCGAGACCACCGGCATCGCGCTGGACCGCAAGGCGTTCGTGCTGCGCAAGCGCGCCGAGCGCGAGGCCGCGACGTACTTCCCGTCGCTCTCCGCCCGCACGATCGTCTACAAGGGCATGCTCACCACCGGTCAGCTGGAGCCCTTCTTCCCGGACCTGTCGGACCGGCGCCTGGCCTCCGCCATCGCCCTCGTCCACTCCCGGTTCTCCACCAACACCTTCCCGAGCTGGCCGCTCGCCCACCCGTACCGCTTCGTCGCCCACAACGGCGAGATCAACACGGTCAAGGGCAACCGCAACTGGATGACCGCCCGCGAGGCCCAGCTCGCCGGCGACGTCTTCGGCGAGAGCAGGGCCGGCCGCGGCCTGGACCGGATCTTCCCGGTCTGCACCCCGGACGCCTCCGACACCGCCTCCTTCGACGAGGTCCTGGAGCTGCTCCACCTCGGCGGCCGCTCGCTGCCGCACGCGGTCCTGATGATGGTCCCCGAGGCGTGGGAGAACCACGACTCCATGGACCCGGCCCGGCACGCCTTCTACCAGTACCACTCCACGATGATGGAGCCCTGGGACGGCCCCGCCTGCGTCACCTTCACCGACGGCGTCCAGGTCGGCGCGGTCCTCGACCGCAACGGCCTGCGCCCCGGCCGCTACTGGGTCACCGACGAGGGCCTCGTCGTCCTCTCCTCCGAGGTCGGCGTCCTCGACATCGACCCCGGCAAGGTCGTCCGCAAGGGCCGCCTCCAGCCCGGCAAGATGTTCCTCGTCGACACCGTCGAGCACCGCATCATCGAGGACGACGAGATCAAGGCCGCCCTCGCCGCCGAGCACCCCTACGCCGAGTGGCTGGAGACCGGGGAGATCGAGCTCTCCGACCTCCCCGAGCGCGAGCACATCGTGCACACCCACGCCTCGGTCACCCGCCGCCAGCAGACCTTCGGCTACACCGAGGAGGAGCTCCGCGTCCTCCTCGCCCCGATGGCCCGCACCGCCGCCGAGCCGATCGGCTCCATGGGCACCGACTCGCCCATCGCGGCCCTCTCCCAGCGCCCCCGGCTGCTCTTCGACTACTTCACCCAGCTGTTCGCGCAGGTCACCAACCCGCCGCTGGACGCCATCCGTGAAGAGCTCGTCACCTCGCTGCGCTCCTCGCTCGGCCCCCAGGGCAACCTGCTCGACCCGACCGCGGCCTCCTGTCGCAGCGTCACCCTGCCCTTCCCGGTGATCGACAACGACGAGCTGGCCAAGCTCATCCACATCAACCACGACGGCGACATGCCCGGCATGAAGGCCGTCACCCTCTCCGGCCTCTACCGGGTCTCCGGCGGCGGCGAGGCCCTGGCCGCCCGCATCGACGCCATCTGCGCCGAGGCCGACACCGCCATCGAGGGCGGCGCCCGCCTGATCGTCCTCTCCGACCGGCACTCCGACGCCGAGCACGCGCCGATCCCGTCGCTGCTGCTCACCGCGGCCGTCCACCACCACCTCATCCGCACCAAGCAGCGCACCAAGGTGGGCCTCCTCGTCGAGGCCGGCGACGTCCGCGAGGTCCACCACGTCGCCCTGCTCATCGGCTACGGCGCCGCGGCGGTCAACCCGTACCTGGCCATGGAGTCCGTCGAGGACCTGCTCCGCGCCGGCACCTTCCTGTCGGACATCGAGCCCGAGCAGGCCATCCGCAACCTGATATACGCCCTCGGCAAGGGCGTCCTCAAGGTCATGTCGAAGATGGGCATCTCCACCGTCGCCTCCTACCGCGGCGCCCAGGTCTTCGAGGCCGTCGGCCTCGACGAGGAGTTCGTCGGCCGCTACTTCCACGGCACCGCCACCAAGATCGGCGGCGCCGGCCTGGACGTCGTCGCCAAGGAGGTCGCCGCCCGCCACGCCAAGGCGTACCCCGCCACCGGCATCGCCTCCGCGCACCGCGCCCTGGAGATCGGCGGCGAGTACCAGTGGCGCCGCGAGGGCGAGCCGCACCTCTTCGACCCGGAGACCGTCTTCCGCCTCCAGCACGCCACGCGGAACAAGCGGTACGACATCTTCAAGAAGTACACGGACCGGGTCAACGAGCAGTCCGAGCGCCTCATGACGCTCCGCGGCCTGTTCGGCTTCGCCTCCGACCGCCCGTCGATCCCCCTCGACGAGGTCGAGCCGGTCTCCGAGATCGTCAAGCGCTTCTCCACCGGCGCCATGTCGTACGGCTCCATCTCGCAGGAGGCGCACGAGACCCTCGCCATCGCCATGAACCAGCTCGGCGGCAAGTCGAACACCGGTGAGGGCGGCGAGGACCCGGAGCGCCTGTACGACCCGGCGCGCCGCTCCTCGATCAAGCAGGTCGCCTCCGGCCGCTTCGGCGTCACCTCCGAGTACCTGGTCAACGCCGACGACATCCAGATCAAGATGGCCCAGGGCGCCAAGCCCGGCGAGGGCGGCCAGCTGCCCGGCCACAAGGTCTACCCGTGGGTCGCCAAGACGCGTCACTCGACGCCCGGCGTCGGCCTCATCTCGCCGCCGCCGCACCACGACATCTACTCCATCGAGGACCTGGCGCAGCTGATCCACGACCTCAAGAACGCCAACCCGGCGGCCCGCATCCACGTGAAGCTGGTCTCCGAGGTCGGCGTCGGCACGGTCGCCGCGGGCGTCTCCAAGGCGCACGCGGACGTGGTCCTCATCTCCGGCCACGACGGCGGCACCGGTGCCTCCCCGCTGACCTCGCTGAAGCACGCGGGCGGCCCCTGGGAGCTCGGCCTCGCCGAGACCCAGCAGACCCTGCTGCTCAACGGCCTGCGCGACCGCATCGTCGTCCAGACCGACGGCCAGCTGAAGACCGGCCGCGACGTCGTCATCGCCGCGCTGCTCGGCGCCGAGGAGTTCGGCTTCGCGACCGCGCCGCTCGTCGTCTCCGGCTGCGTCATGATGCGCGTCTGCCACCTCGACACCTGCCCGGTCGGCATCGCCACCCAGAACCCGGTCCTGCGCGACCGCTTCTCCGGCAAGGCCGAGTACGTCGTCAACTTCTTCGAGTTCATCGCGCAGGAGGTCCGCGAGCTCCTCGCCGAGCTGGGCTTCCGCACCGTCGAGGAGGCCGTCGGCCACGCCGAGCTCCTCGACACCAGCCGCGCGGTCACGCACTGGAAGGCGCAGGGCCTGGACCTGGAGCCGCTCTTCTACGTGCCGGAGCTGCCCGAGGGCGCGGTCCGCCACGCCCTGGTCGAGCAGGACCACGGCCTGGAGAAGGCCCTCGACAACGAGCTGATCCAGCTCGCCGCCGAGGCCCTGAACGCGGCCTCCGCCGAGGAGGCCCAGCCGGTCCGCGCCCAGGTCGCGATCCGCAACATCAACCGCACGGTCGGCACCATGCTCGGCCACCAGGTGACGAAGAAGTTCGGCGGCGCCGGCCTCCCGGCCGACACCATCGACCTCACCTTCACCGGCTCCGCCGGCCAGTCCTTCGGCGCCTTCCTGCCGGCCGGTGTCACCCTCCGCCTGGAGGGCGACGCCAACGACTTCGTCGGCAAGGGCCTCTCCGGCGGCCGCGTGATCGTCCGCCCGGACCGGGGCGCCGACCACCTGGCCGAGTACTCCACCATCGCGGGCAACACCATCGCGTACGGAGCCACCGGCGGCGAGCTCTTCCTGCGCGGCCGCACCGGCGAGCGCTTCTGCGTCCGCAACTCCGGCGCCCTGGTCGTCTCCGAGGGCGTGGGCGACCACGGCTGCGAGTACATGACCGGCGGCACCGCCGTCGTCCTCGGCGAGACCGGCCGCAACTTCGCGGCGGGCATGTCCGGTGGCGTCGCCTACGTCGTCGACCTCGACCCCGACAACGTCAACCCCGGCAACCGGGGCGCGGTCGAAGCCCTGTCGGAGACCGACGCAGCGTGGCTGCACGACGTCGTGCGCCGCCACCAGGAGGAGACCGGCTCCACCGTGGCCGAGAAGCTCCTGGCCGACTGGGACGCGGCGGTGAGCCGCTTCAGCAAGATCATCCCGACCACGTACAAGGCAGTGCTCGCCGCCAAGGACGCCGCTGAGCTCGCCGGTCTCTCCGAGCGGGAGACCACCGAGAAGATGATGGAGGCGGCGACCCATGGCTGACCCGAAGGGCTTCCTCACCACCGGCCGCGAGGTCGCCGAGACCCGCCCCGTCGCGGAGCGCGTCCGCGACTGGAACGAGGTCTACGTCCCCGGCTCCCTGCTGCCGATCATCAGCAAGCAGGCCGGCCGCTGCATGGACTGCGGCATCCCGTTCTGCCACAACGGCTGCCCGCTCGGGAACCTGATCCCCGAGTGGAACGACTACGCCTACCGCGAGGACTGGTCGGCCGCGTCCGAGCGCCTCCACGCCACCAACAACTTCCCGGAGTTCACCGGCCGCCTGTGCCCGGCTCCGTGCGAGTCGGCGTGCGTGCTCGGCATCAACCAGCCGGCCGTCACCATCAAGAACGTCGAAGTCTCCATCATCGACAAGGCGTGGGACGGGGGCGACGTCAAGCCGCAGATCCCCGAGCGGCTCTCCGGCAAGACCGTCGCCGTCATCGGCTCCGGCCCGGCCGGCCTCGCCGCCGCCCAGCAGCTGACCCGGGCCGGCCACACCGTGGTCGTGTACGAGCGCGCCGACCGCATCGGCGGCCTGCTGCGCTACGGCATCCCCGAGTTCAAGATGGAGAAGCGGCACATCAACCGCCGCATCGAGCAGATGCGCGCGGAGGGCACCAAGTTCCGCACCGGCGTCGAGGTCGGCCGCGACATCACCGCCACCGACCTGCGCAAGCGGTTCGACGCGGTCGTGGTCGCCGCCGGCGCCACCACCGCCCGCGACCTGCCCGTGCCGGGCCGCGAGCTGGCGGGCATCCACCAGGCGATGGAGTACCTGCCGCTCGCCAACAAGGTGGTCGAGGGCGACTTCGTGGCCTCGCCGATCACCGCCGAGGGCAAGCACGTCGTCGTCATCGGCGGCGGCGACACCGGCGCCGACTGCGTCGGCACCGCCCACCGCCAGGGCGCGGCCTCCGTCACCCAGCTGGAGATCATGCCGAAGCCGGGCGAGGAGAGGAACGCCAACCAGCCCTGGCCGACCTTCCCCATGCTGTACAAGGTCACCTCGGCGCACGAGGAGGGCGGCGAGCGGGTCTACTCCGTCTCCACCACCCACTTCGAGGGCGACGAGGACGGCAACGTCCAGTTCCTCCACCTCATCGAGGTCGAGTTCGTCGACGGCAAGCTGACCCAGAAGCCGGGCACCGAGCGGAAGATCCCCGCCCAGCTGGTCACCCTCGCCATGGGCTTCACCGGCACGGACGTCGCCAACGGCCTGGTCGCGCAGTTCGGCGTCGAGCTCGACGAGCGGGGCAACATCGCCCGCGACGCGGACTTCGCCACCAACGTCGACGGCGTGTACGTCGCAGGCGACGCCGGCCGCGGCCAGTCGCTGATCGTCTGGGCCATCGCCGAGGGCCGCTCCGCCGCCCGCGGCGTGGACCGCTACCTGACCGGTGCCAGCGCCCTGCCGGCCCCGATCCGCCCGACGGACCGGTCCCTGCTGGTCTGACGCACCCCCGAACGTCCCGTACAACGGCGTACGGAACCGAACGACGCCCGCCCCGTCCCCGACCAAGGACCCAGGGGCGGGCGTCGCCGTGCTCCCGGCCCGGCCGCGCCCGCACCCCCCACTTCCCCCGCCCGCCCCGAACGACCATGATTCCGGGAGGGAAAGGGGAGCTCATGGCACTGAGCCTGCGCAAGGTGGAGGAGACCGCGCCCGCGCTGGTCAGCCTCTACAAGACGGCCGGGGAGACGCTGCGCCGCCACGGCGTCGCCGGACAGCGCGTCGCGGTCCACCTGGTGATCGACTACTCCGGCTCGATGAAGCCCTACTACGACGACGGCAGCGTGCAGGCCCTCGCCGACCGGGTCCTCGGGCTCTCCGCCCAGCTCGACGACGACGGACGGGTGCCGGTCGTCTTCTTCTCCACCGACGTCGACGCCGAGACGGAGATCCGGCTCGACGACCACGAGGGACGGGTGGCGCGGATCGCCGCGGGCCTCGGCCACATGGGGAAGACGAGCTACCACCTCGCCATGGACGCCGTCATCGACCACCACCTCGACAGCGGCTCCACCGCGCCCGCCCTCGTCGTCTTCCAGACCGACGGCGGCCCCGTCAACCGGCTCGCGGCCGAGCGGTACGTGTGCAAGGCGGCCCGGCTGCCGATCTTCTGGCAGTTCGTCGGCTTCGGCGACCCCGGCAGCAAGCAGTTCGACTTCCTGCGCCGGCTCGACGAACTGGCCGTCCCGGAGCGGCGGTGCGTGGACAACGCCGGCTTCTTCCACGCCGGGAAGGACCCGTCCCGGATCGCGGACGCGGAGCTGTACGACCGGCTGGTCGGCGAGTTCCCCCACTGGCTCGCCGCCGCCCGCGCCCAGGGCATCGTCCGGTCGTGACACCGGCGCCGCCACCGGGGCGAGGCCCTCGCGGCGGCGTCCTCCTGACGGACCGGCGGCAGCCCGGGAGGGCGGGGAAATGGGGTGGCCCGCCGGCGCGCCCGCGGGGAATCATGAGCGCATGAGTTCTCTCGTACGCCACGTGACCATCGACTGCGCCGACCCCTACGCCCTCGCCGGGTTCTGGGCGGGGGTGCTGGACGCCAAGGTCTCCGACGACGACAACCCCGGCGACCCCGAGGCCCTCGTCGAGTCGGCCGGAGCCGCCCTCCTCTTCATCCGGGTCCCGGAGGCGAAGGCGGTCAAGAACCGGGTCCACCTCGACCTCCAGCCCCAGGACCGCACCCGCGACGAGGAGGTCGAGCGGCTGCTCGCCCTCGGCGCGACCCTCGTCGGCGACCACCGCAGGCCCGACGGGACGGGCTGGGCGACCCTGGCCGACCCGGAGGGCAACGAGTTCTGCGTCGAGCGCAGCGCGGCGGAGCGGAACGCCTCCTAGGCTTCCCGGACCGCCTCCCGGCCTTCCCGGGCCGTTTCCTAGCCTTCCCGGGCCGCCTTCCGGTTTCCCGGGCCGCCTTCCGGGCCGTGCTCTCCGGACCGCGCCCCCCCGGACCGCGTGGAATCCGGACAGAAGGTGTCGGGTATCCGGTGTCTCCTGGGACCATGCGAGACACCGGAACCCCCGCCTGGACGGCCTTCGAGGCCGCCGAACCCGCACTGGCCGCGCTCGTCCGCGAACGCTTCGGACGGTACGTCCACCACGTCCTCGCCACCCTTCGGAAGGACGGCTCGCCGCGCCTCAGCGGCATCGAGGCCGACTTCCGGGACGGCGACCTGTGGCTCGGCATGATGCCGAACTCCCGCAAGGCGCTGGACCTGCGCCGCGACCCCCGCTGCTCGCTGCTCGCCAACCCGGGCCCCGGCACGGACATGGACGGCGGCGACGTCCGGATCTCGGGCCGGGCGGTGGAGGTCACCGACCCGGCCGCCGTCGCCGCGTACGCCGCCGTCGCCGGCGCGCCGCTGCCCTTCCACCTCTTCCGGATGGAGCCCCACGAGGTCGTGCGGACCCGGGTCGAGGGCGAGGAGATCCTCTTCACCACCTGGCGCCCCGGCCGGCCGGCCCGCACCCTGCGGCGCGGCAACGACGACGCCCCGCCGCGCGAGGACGCCTGACGGCGGGCCCGCGCGGGCCCCGTCCCCGGGGCGACGACAATGGTCCCGTGTCAGCGACGAAGAAGAAGAGCAACCAGGCGAACGCCGCCGCGCCCGAGCGGCGCCGCGAACTCCTCGACACGGCCGCCGAGGTGTTCGCCGCCCAGGGCTACAACGCCACCACCGTCCGCAAGATCGCGGACGCCGCCGGCATGCTCGCCGGCAGCCTCTACTACCACTTCGACTCCAAGGAGTCGATGCTCGACGAGATCCTCTCGACCTTCCTCACCGAGCTCTGGGAGGGGTACGACGCCGTCCTCGCGGCCTCCCTCGGCCCCCGGGAGACCATCGAGGCGCTGGTGACGGAGTCCTTCCGGGAGATCGACCGGCACCGGGCCGCCGTCGCCATCTACCAGAAGGAGTCCCGGCACCTCGTCGACCTGCCCCGCTTCCACTACCTCGCCGACTCCCAGCGCCGGTTCGAGAAGGCGTGGCTGGGGACGCTGGAGCGCGGCGTCGCGGACGGCGTCTTCCGCGCGGACCTCGACGTCCGGCTCACCTACCGCTTCGTCCGCGACACCGTCTGGGTCGCCGCCTCCTGGTACCGCCCCGGCGGCCGGCACAGCCCGGAGGAGATCGCCCGCCAGTACCTGTCGATGGTCCTCGACGGGATCGCCGTGCGCGCCTGACGGTCAGGCGCGTCCGACCAGGCGCTTCCGCAGGCCCGCCAGGGTGCGCGGGTCCAGGCCCAGGCCGGCCGTCGCGTAGCGGTACAGGCTGCCGTAGCCGGCGGCGACCTCGGCGAGGGCGGCGTCCAGGTACTCCCCGCGGACCTCCTGGAGCGGCACGATCAGCTCCGGGTCCCGCATGAGGCCGCCCTCCCGCAGACCCTCGCGGACCCGGGCGTCGTAGGCGGCGCGGAAGGTGTTGGAGGCCAGGTAGTCCTCGGTGGCGAAGCGTTCCGGCACGCCGACCAGCCGCAGCAGCAGCCAGCTCGTCCAGCCGGTGCGGTCCTTGCCCGAGGTGCAGTGGTAGAGCACCGGGCCCGTGCCGGGCTCGGCCAGTTCGCGCAGGGTCCGCCCGAACTGTGCGCGGTTGGCCGCGTCGGTGACGAAGGTGCGGTAGACCTCCGTCATGTAGGCCGCCGCGCGTCCGCCGCCCAGCATCTCCTCCTGCCGCACCGGGTCGCGCGAGCCGATCGCGGCCATCAGCTGTCCGAAGAGCCCCCGGTCGGTGACGGGCCGGGAGACGGCGGCCACCCCGGCGGGCAGCCGGTCGGCGCCGTCGTGCGCGACCTCCGTGGGGATCCGGAAGTCCACGGCCCGCGCGAGCCCGAGTCCGCCGAGCACGGCCAGGTCGGCGTCGGTCAGCTTCGCGAGGTGGTCGCCCCGGTAGACCAGGCCGTGGCGGACCCGCTTGCCGTCGAGGGTGGGCCGGCCGCCCAGGTCGCGGACGTTCACCGCGCCCTGGAGGGGGATCTGCCGGACGGGACTCCCGGTGCGGGGCCGGGCCGCGGCGGTCGGGGAGACGGCCGCCAGGACGGCGGTGGCTCCGGCGGTGCTCAGCAGGGCGCGTCTCGACAGGGGCATGACTGTCTCCCTCACGGGTGCCGGATCGACCGCACATCTGCCAAACGTTTGTTAGGTGACGGTCGCTTGGTGGGGAAGGTAGCAGCCGGGGCCGGGGGAGGGGAGGGCCGCGCGCACCGGGATCCCCGCACCGGAGGGGCCCTCCCGCTGAGCGGGAAAGCGCGGGGCGGGGGGCTCAGGGGGTGGGCGGTGCCCAGGTGCCGGGCGGAACCGAGGGGTCGGGCCGGCCCGAGGGGTCGGGCGGCGTCCGCCCGGGTCAGCGTCCGCGCGGGGCGGTCCATTCGAGCCGGGTCCTGACCCGGGCGTCGCGCACGAACTCCAGGGCGGCCAGCGCCGTCTCGCGGGGCGCGCCGTCCGGGTCGCCGTCCGCGAGGACCGCCGCCAGCGCGTCCACCGCCCGCGGGTCCTGCCGGATGGCGAGCCCGCGGGCCGCCTCCGCCACCGTCTCCGGATCGGGGTCGGCGAGGCGTTCCGCCAGCGCCTCCCGGACGAGCGGGGTGTCGTCGGGGAGTTCGGCGAGGGCCAGCACCGCCCAGTCCCGCACCCGCGCGTCCCCGTCCCGGCTCAGCCCGAGCAGCACCCCCAGCGCGTCCACGTCCCCGGCCGGCACGAGCCCCGCGAGGCCGCCCGCGACCGCCCGCCGCACCTCCGGGTCCGGGTGGCCCGCCGCGGCGAGCAGCTCCGGCACCGCCGCCGGGTCCGCGCACGCCCCGAGCGCCGTCACCGCCGACAGGACCGGCTCCCGGCCGGGGCCCGCCGCCGTCTTTGCCGCCAGCCGCCGCAGCGCGGGGACCGCGCTCGCCGCGAAGCCGGGCAGCGCCCCCAGGACCCGCGCGCCCAGCGCCCGCCGCAGCGGATCGCGGTGGGCGCACCAGGCCGCCGCCGTCACGAAGGTCTCCTCGTCGGCCCGCCCGGCGAGCGCGGCCACCGCCGTCGTCCAGTCGTCCAGCTCCGGGTCGCCGCAGCGCAGCGCCCGCTCCGCCAGCTCCTCGTGCGGGACCCGCAGCCCCAGCGCCGCCTCCAGGAGGGTGGCGACGGCCGCGTGCCCGGTCTGCCGCTCGTCGCCGCGCCCCGGCCGGCCGTCCTCCCGCAGCAGCTCGACGACCACGGTCACCCCGCCGTCCTCCCGGACCCGCCGCACCACCGCCTCGTACGTCTCCCCGCCGCCGTGTCCGGCGACGAGCCCGCGCCGCAGCTCGGCCGCGACGTCCACGCCGATCCACCGCCGCGCCTCGCCGAGCGCGTCCGCCGCGTCCCGCGCGCCGTGGTCGAGCAGCGCCCGTACGCAGGCGGCGGAGCCGCGCCGGGCCGCCGCGACCAGCGGGACCAGGCCGTCGGGCCCCGCCCGGTCCGGCGCGGCGCCGGCCGCGAGCAGCGCCCGTACGGTCTCCGCGTGTCCGAGCCGCACCGCCCACGCGAGCGCGGTGAAGCCGAACTCCTCCTCCTGGTCGGGGTCGGCCCCCGCGGCGAGCAGCGCCCGCACGGTCCGGACGTGTCCTCCGCAGGCCGCCCCGCAGAGCGGGAGGTCCCCGCCGTCCGCGCCGCCGGCCCGGCCGGGATCGGCCCCGGCGGCGAGCAGCAGCCGCACGATCCCCGGCTCGTCCGCGACCGCCGCCCGGTACAGGGCGGTCTCCCCCTCGTCGTCGGTCTCCGGGTCGGCCCCTTCACGCAGCGCCCGGACGACCGCGTCCTCGTCCCCGGCGGCGATGGCCTCCAACAGCGCGCTCATGCCCCGACCCTGACCCGCCGTCCGCCCCCGGCGCAAATCCGTCCCCGGGGTCAGGGCTTGCGCGCCTCGATGAGGAAGCGGGTGGTGTGCGCCACGAACGGCCCCTCCCGCCCGATCCGTTCGTGCAGCTCCCGCAGCCGGCCGCGGTACGCCTCCACGGTGAAGCCGGGCACCATCCAGATCACCTTCCGCAGGAACCAGACGACCGCGCCCACGTCCAGGAACTCGGTCCGCAGCGACTCCGCCCGCAGGTCGACCACCTCCAGGCCGGCCGCCTCGGCGTCCCGCCGGGCGTCCTCGGGGTGCCGGGCGCGGCGGACCTCCTCCGGCTGCGGCCCGAGGAAGTGCTCGACGAGCTCGAAGACGCTGGCCGGGCCCACCTGCTGGGAGAGGTAGGTGCCGCCGGGGCGCAGCACCCGGGCGATCTCCGCCCACCACACCGTCACCGGGTGGCGGCTGACCACGAGGTCGAAGGCGGCGTCGCCGAAGGGCAGCGGCGGCTCGTCCTCGTCGTGGACGACGACCGCGCCGAGCGGGTGCAGCAGCCGGGTCGCCTTCGCCACGTTCGGCGGCCAGGACTCGGTGGCCGCCGTCAGCGGCGGCAGCTTCCCCGCCCCGGCCAGCACCTCCCCGCCGCCGGTCTGGACGTCCAGCGCGGCGGCGGCCCCGGCCAGCCGCTCGCCCAGCAGCCGCTGGTAGCCCCAGGAGGGCCGCTCCTCGGTGGCCCGTCCGTCGAGCCAGGAGAAGTCCCAGCCCTCCATCGGGGCCGCCTCGGCCTCCGCCACCAGGTCGTCGAAACTCCGTGTCATGCCCGTATTGTCCCCGCCGGGGGTGTGACGTGCGCGGATTTTTCATCCGGCGCAGTCGTGCACCGTCCCGCACAGCCCGCAGCGGGCGCGCAGGGCGCGGCCGGCGGGGACGCGCAGGCGCTGCCGGCAGACGGGGCAGGGGAAGGCGACCGCGGTGGCGGGGGCGCCGCCGGTGAAGGCGTACGGGGCGCCGGGGGCGGCGCGGCCGAGGCGGCGGTCGCGGGCGTAGCGGCGGCGGGCGGTCCAGGCCGCCCCGGCCAGCGGGGGCAGCCGCCGCTCCCGTTCGGCCTCGGCGAGGCCGCGCCGCCACGCCTCGTACGCCGCCGCGCCGGTGAACCACGGCGAGGGGTCCTCGCCGAAGAGCGCGGCCCGCTGGGCGAGCACCCAGCCGAACTCCTCCGGCGTCAGGTAGCCGAGCTTCTGGCTCTCGGCGCCGTCCTGCCGGAAGGCGTCGAGAAGCAGCCAGCCCGCGCCGAGATAGGCGGTGACCACGTCGGTGAGGATCTCGTTCCGTCCGGTGTCGGGGAAGCCGAGGCCGAGGCGGTGCAGCAGCACGTGGGTGATCTCGTGGGCGAGGGCGGCGCCGATGTCCCGGGGCCGGGTCGAGAAGCGCGCGTTGAGCTCGACGGAGTACTCCGGCCCGGCGGCGAGTTCGACGGTGGCGGCGTGCTCCATCGTCCGGAAGGAGACCACCATCCGGGCCTCCGGCAGCCGCAGGTGGCGGACCAGGGTCCCGGCGATCCGGGTGGCGGCGAGGAGCGGGTCCTCGCCGGGGGAGAGGGCCACGTCGGCGGCGGCCACGCTGACCGGGTACCGGCCGACGCCGGCGGGCCCGAGCCGCCGGTAGAGCGCGGTGAGCGAGGCCCGTACGTCCTCCCGGTGGGGGAAGCCGTGCTCCACCCCGTGGGCGTCCAGGCCGGCCCGGTCGGCCCCGCGGCGGTCCGTCATGCGTGCTCCACCCCCGCCCCCACTGTACGGTCCGGGCCCGGATCCTGGCCGAAAAGGCTTCCTTGTGGCGGGAGTTGGAAGCTGTCCATAATCCGGACATGCCTTGACGGGCGCATGTCATCCCCTTTCGTGGATCCGCCCGCGGATCCCGCGGCCCACGCCACCCGCGTGACGCACGACCCGCGCGACCCACCGTCAGGGCCGCACCCCCCATGCACCGACCCCCCACACGAGAGAAGGCAGACCGTGCAGAAGAACCGACTCGTCCGCACCCTGCAGAAACTCGCCGCGGCCGGCGCCGTCGCCCTCGCCGCCCTCAGCCTCCAGCCCGTCTCCAGCGCCTCCGCCGCCCCCGCGCCGGTCGTCGGCGGCACCCGCGCCGCCCAGGGCGAGTTCCCCTGGATGGTCCGGCTCTCCATGGGCTGCGGCGGCTCCCTGATCAGCCCCCAGGTCGTCCTCACCGCCGCCCACTGCGTCAGCGGCTCCGGCAACAACACCTCCATCACCGCCACCGCCGGCGTCGTCGACCTCCAGTCGTCCAGCGCCATCAAGGTCCGCTCCACCAAGGTCCTCCAGGCCCCCGGCTACAACGGCAAGGGCAAGGACTGGGCCCTCATCAAGCTCGCCAGCCCCATCACCTCGCTGCCCACCCTGAAGATCGCCGACACCACCGCCTACAACAGCGGCACCTTCACCGTGGCCGGCTGGGGCGCGGCCCGCGAGGGCGGCGCCCAGCAGCGCTACCTGCTCAAGGCCAACGTCCCCTTCGTCTCCGACGCGTCCTGCCAGTCCGCCTACGGCAGCGACCTCGTCCCGTCCGAGGAGATCTGCGCCGGCTACAGCCAGGGCGGGGTCGACACCTGCCAGGGCGACTCCGGCGGCCCCATGTTCCGCAAGGACAACGCCGGCGCCTGGATCCAGGTCGGCATCGTGAGCTGGGGCGAGGGCTGCGCGCGGGCCGGCTACCCCGGCGTCTACACGGAGGTCTCGACCTTCGCCGCCGCGATCAAGTCGGCCGCGGCCACGCTGTAACCCTCTCCCCGACCGGGGCCCCGGGGCGGCACAGCGCCCCGGGGCCCCTCCGCGCCTGACCGCGTCGTTCACGGTGCAGGTTCACAGGACAGCTCCACGGCCACCGGCCCGGACCCCTCCGCTGCGGGCTCCACCTCCAGCACCCACACCTCGTTCGCGCCCTCCCGCAGCACCGGACCCGGCACGAACAACCCCACCTGCGGGCCCGCCGTCGGCCAGTACCGGCCCAGGCAGAAGCCGTTCACCCAGACGAAGCCCCGGCCCGCCCCCGGCAGCCGCAGCTCCGCGTCCCCCGCGCCCGCCACCTCCACCGACGCCCGGTACAGCCCCCGACCGCCGCCCGCCGGAACCTCCCCGAACGGCACCCGGCCCACCGCCCCGGCCGCGAACGCGTCCAGCCGCAGGCCCCGGGCCCGCACCCCGTGCACGTACTGCCGCTCGTGCAGCAGCCCGCCGGTGATCCCCTTCGGCTCCGCCAGCCGCGGCCCGTAGTTCACCCGCCCCAGCGACTCCACCCACAGCTCGACCACCGCGGGCCCCGCCACCGGCTCCGGCAGCACCGCGTCCTCCTCCGTGAGCACCCCGGCGAAGACGCCGTCCACCCACACCTGGGCCCGGTCCCGCAGCCCCGTCACGGCGAGCGGGTACGGCCGCCGGGGCCCGGGCACCGCGAAGCGGTACCGCACCAGGCCCCGGTCCACACCCAGCTCCTCGAACGCCGGCGGCACCCCGGCGGCGGTCTCCGCGCCGCCCAGCTCCGCCAGGACCGCGTCCAGGGACGCCCACTCCGCCAGGCCCGCCCGCACCGGCGCCGCGAGCCGGGCCGGCGGCTCCGGCACCCCGGGCAGCGGCCCCGCCGCGTACGGCTCCAGCACCTCCCGGAAGCGGTGGAACTTCTCCGTCGCCCGCCCCCACTCGTCCACCGGAGCGTCGTAGTCGTACGAGGTCACCGTCGGCAGCAGCCGCCCGTCGTGCAGGTCGCCGGAGCGGTTCGCGCCCGCCCAGCCGCCGAAGTTCGAGCCGCCGTGCGCCATGTAGACGTTCACCGACGCCCCGCACTCCAGGACCTCCCGCAGCGCGCCCGCCGCGTCCCCCGCGTCCCGCGCCGCGTGCTCCGTGCCCCAGTGGTCGAACCAGCCGCACCAGAACTCCATGCACATCAGCGGCCCCGACGGCCGGTGCCGCCGCAGCACCCCGAAACCCTCCGCCGCGCCCGAACCGAAGTTCGCCGTCGCCAGCACCCCCGGCACCGAACCGCCCGTCAGCATGTGGTCCTCGGGCCCGTCCGAGGTGAAGAGCGGCACCGTCACCCCGCACTCCCGCAGCAGCCCCGCCAGCCACTCCAGATAGCGGGCGTCGCTCCCGTAACTCCCGTACTCGTTCTCCACCTGCACCATCAGCACCGGCCCGCCCCGGTCCACCTGCCGCGCCACCACCTGCGGCAGCAGCCGCCGGAACCACCGCTCCACCGGCGCCAGGAACTCCGGGTCCCGGGTCCGCACCCGCCGCCCCAGCGGCCCCGTCACCCAGTGCGGCAGCCCGCCGTTCTCCCACTCGGCGCAGACGTACGGCCCCGGGCGCACCAGCGCCCGCATCCCCGCCGCCGCCACCGCGTCCAGGAACCGCCCCAGCGCCTCCGGATCGGCGTACCGGCCCGGCTCCGGCTCGTGCAGGTTCCACGGCACGTACGTCTCCACGCACTCCAGGCCCATCGCCCGCAGCATCCGGAGCCGGTGCGCCCAGTGCCCCTCGTGCACCCGGAAGTAGTGCAGCGCCCCCGACAGCAGCCGCACCGGCCGCCCGTCCAGCAGAAAGTCCTCGTCACCCACAGCGAACGTGCTCATGGCCGCACCCTCACCCCCTGGCGGCGGGCCGGTCCATGGACAAAGATCGTCGCAGATTGGACGTTACGGAGGGCCACCGGCATGTACCACACCTGGATGCGCTACTTCACGCCCGGACCCGTCCACCACGGCCTCGGCCTCGTCTGCCTCGGCGTCGGCCTCCAGCACGGCCGCCTCCCCGTCGTCGGCCCCCGCACCCTCGACCACCACGTCGCCGTCCTCGTCTCCGCCGGCGGCGGCTGGTACCGCACCGCCGACGGCCGCCGCACCCCCGTCGCCGCCCCCGCCCTCCTCTGGCTCACCCCCGGCGTCCCCCACCACTACGGCGCCGACCCCGCCACCGGCTGGGACGAGTCCTTCGTCGACTTCACCGGACCCGCCGCCGCCACCTACACCGAACTCGGCTACATCGAGCCCGACCGGCCCGTCGTCCCCCTCTCCGACGCCGGACCCGCCCGCGCCGCCATCGGCCGCATCGCCCGCGCCGCCCGCCCCGGCAACCCGCTCCTGGAGGTCGAGACCGCCGCCGCCGTCCACGAACTCCTCGTCGCGCTGCGCCGCGCCCGCGCCGACACCGGAACCGACGGCGACCCCGTCCTCACCCGCCTCGCCCGCGACGCCTTCCTGCCGCTCTCCGTCGCCGGCCACGCCGCCCGCCAGGGCATGACCCCCGCCGAACTCCGCGCCGCCGTCCGCCGCGCCGCCGGCCGCAGCCCCAAGGACTACCTGCTCACCGTCCGCCTCGGCCGCGCCAAGGAACTCCTCGCCGCCACCGAACTGCCCGTCGCCGCCGTCGCCCGCCGCGTCGGCTACGACGACCCCGCCTACTTCTCCCGGCTCTTCACCCGCCGGGTCGGCCTCGCCCCCGTCCGCTTCCGCGAACAGCAGGGCAGGGCCGTCCACGGCGGCTGGAGCGACCGCGTTCCGGATCCCGAACACCCGCCCACCCTCACCGGGGACTCCGTCTAAGCTCGCTGACCATGAGCGACACCAGGAACGACTCCAGCGAGATCGACCCCGCCGTCCGCGCCGAGCTGACCCGGCTGCGCGAATCGATCGACAACATCGACGCCGCCGTCGTCCACATGCTCGCCGAACGCTTCAAGTGCACCCAGCAGGTCGGCGTCCTCAAGGCCGAGCACCAGCTGCCCCCCGCCGACCCCGCCCGCGAGGCCCGCCAGATCGCCCGGCTGCGGGAACTCGCCGAGAGCGCCAGACTGGACCCGGCCTTCGCGGAGAAGCTCCTCAACTTCATCATCGCCGAGGTCATCCGCCACCACGAGACGATCGCGGACGGAGCACGCTGATGGCACGCGTCACCGTTTTCACCCTCGGAGGGACCATCTCCGCGCGGGGCGGTGACGCGACCCGCATGACCGGACCCGAGGTCCTCGCCGCCCTCGGCGCCCCCGAGGACGTCGAGCTCCGCGACTTCCGCCGGCTCCCCTCCTCCTCCCTCGCCCCCGAGGACCTCGCCGACCTCGCCGCCGAGGTGAACGCGGCCGTCGCCGCCGGCTCCGGCGCCGTCGTCGTCCAGGGCACCGACACCCTGGAGGAGACCGCCTTCCTCCTCGACCTGCTCTGCCCCACCGAGCAGGCCCCCGTCGCCGTCACCGGCGCCATGCGCCGCCCCGACCTCCCCGGCGCCGACGGCCCCGCCAACCTGGCCGCCGCCCTCGCCGTCGCCGCCGACCCCGCCTGCCGCGGCCTCGGCGTCCTCGTCGTCCTCGCCGACGAGATCCACGCCGCCCGGCACGCCCGCAAGACCCACACCACCTCGGTCGCCACCTTCGCCTCGCCCGGCGCGGGCCCCCTCGGCACCGTCGTCGAGGGCACCCCGCGGATCCTGCTCCGCCCCACCGTGCCCACCGCGCCCTGCCGGCTCTCCTACGACCCCGCCGTCCGGATCGCCCTCGTCACCCTCGCCCTCGGCGACCGCGGCGAACTGCTGTCCGCCGTCGACGACCGCTTCCAGGGCCTCGTCGTCGCCGCCTTCGGCGCCGGCCACGCCCCCTCCTGGCTCGTCGAACCCCTCGCGGAACTCGCCCGCCGCATCCCCGTCGTCCTCGCCTCCCGCACCGGAGCGGGCACCGGCCTCAGCGACACCTACCGCGGCCCCGGCTCCGAGCACGACCTCCTCCACCACGGCCTGATCCCGGCCGGCCCGCTCGACCCCGCCAAGGCCCGGCTCCTCCTCGCCGCCCTCGTCTCCAGCGGCGCCGCCGGCCCCGCCGGCTACGACCGCCCCCGGATCACCGCCGCCTTCGCCCACCTCGACGGCACCGGCCTCGCGTAGCGACGGACACCCTCCCCGTACGGACGCCCCTTCGCCGCCCGGGCGCCCTTCCCCCACGCGGAAACACGCACCCCTGTACCGCTGGGGAGGCCCATCAGGCAGCATGGGCCCCATGTCCGTACTGACGCGCGACGAAGCGCAGACCCGTGCCCAGCTGCTCGACGTCCACCACTACACGGTGGACCTCGACCTCACCACCGGCGACGAGACCTTCGGGTCCACCACCCTCATCCGGTTCACCGCCCGCTCCGCCGGGGACACCTTCGTCGAAGTCAAGCCGGACACCCTCCACTCCGCCGCCCTCGACGGCAAGCCGCTCGACCCCGCGGACCTCACCGAGAACCGGCTCCCGCTCACCCTCACCGAGGGCGAGCACGAGCTGACCCTCACCGCCACCATGCGCTACTCGCACACCGGCGAGGGCATGCACCGCTTCCTCGACCCCACCGACGGCGAGTCCTACGTCTACACCCAGCTCTTCATGGAGGACGTCCAGCGCGTCTTCGCCGCCTTCGACCAGCCCGACCTGAAGTCCGTCTTCGACGTGACCGTCACCGCCCCCAAGGGCTGGACCGTCCTCTCCAACGGCATCACCGAGCGCCAGGACGACGGCCGCTGGAAGGCCGCCACCACCCCGCTGATCTCCACCTACCTCGTCTGCGTCGCCGCGGGCCCCTGGCACTCCGTCCGCACCGAGCACGCCGGACTGCCCTTCGGCATCCACTGCCGCCGCTCGCTCGCCCCCCACCTCGACGCCGACGCCGACGAGATCATCGCCGTCACCAAGGCGTGCTACGACCGCTACCACGAGAAGTTCGAGGAGCCGTACCCCTTCGACTCCTACGACCAGGCGTTCGTCCCCGAGTTCAACGCCGGCGCCATGGAGAACCCCGGCCTCGTCACCTTCCGCGACGAGTTCGTCTTCCGCTCCGCCGTCACCGACACCGAGCGGATGACCCGCGCCATGGTCATCGCCCACGAAATGGCCCACATGTGGTTCGGCGACCTCGTCACCCTCCGCTGGTGGGACGACATCTGGCTCAACGAGTCCTTCGCCGAGTACATGGGCTACCAGACCGTCAACGAAGCGTGCTCCGACCTCTTCTCCGACACCTGGGTCGACTTCGGCGTCACCCGCAAGCCCTGGGGCTACGAGGCCGACCAGCGGCCCTCCACCCACCCCGTCGCCCCGGACCCGGAGGCCGTCCCCGACACCGCCTCCGCCCTCCTCAACTTCGACGGCATCTCCTACGCCAAGGGCGCCTCCGCCCTGCGCCAGCTCGTCGCCTGGCTCGGCGAGGAGGACTTCCTCGCCGGCATCAACATCCACTTCAAGCGGCACCGCTTCGGCAACGCCACCCTCGCCGACTTCATCGACAACCTCGCCGCCGCCACCGACCGCGACGTCCACGCCTGGGCCGAGCAGTGGCTGCGCACCACCGGCGTCGACACCCTCACCCCCCGCCTCACCGGCGAGGGCAACCGCTGGGAACTCTCCGTCGACCGCGACGGCAGCCGCCCCCACCGCATCGCGGCCGGCCTCTACGACCGCCGCCCCGACGGCGAACTCGCCCTGCGCGAGCGGGTCCTCCTCGACGTGCCCCAGCAGGAGCCCGCCCGCCTCACCGGCCCCCGCCCCGACCTCGTCGTCCTCAACGACGGCGACCTCACCTACACCAAGCTCCGCTTCGACGAGGTCTCCGAGGAGTCCGCCCTCCGCGGCCTCTCCCGCATCCCCGACCCGCTCGCCCGCTCCGTCATCTGGAACAGCCTCCGCGACATGGTCCGCGACGGCGTCCTGGAGCCCGCCGCCTACCTGGAGACCGCCCGCACCCACCTCCCCGAGGAGACCGAACTCGGCATCGTCCAGGGCGTCCTGGCCTTCGCCCGCCAGCAGGTCGCCGACCGGTACGTCACCGAGGAGGAGCGCCCCGCCGCCCTCGCGACCCTCCGCGAGACCGCCCGCGCCCTGCTCCGCCGCACCGAGGACGGCGAGGAGCCCGGCCTGCGCCTCACCGCCGTCCGCACCCTCGTCGACAGCGCCACCACCCCCGACCAGATCGCCTCCTGGCTCGACGAGGGCACCGTCCACGGCGGCCCCGAACTCGACCCGGAGCTGCGCTGGCGCATCCTCGCCAGGCTCGCCGTCCTCGGCGCCACCGACGAGGCCGCCATCGCCGCCGAGCTGGAGCGCGACCCCAGCGCCACCGGCCAGGAGGGCGCCGCCCGCTGCCGCGCCGCCCTCCCGGACCCGGCCGCCAAGGCCGCCGCCTGGGCCGCCATGTTCGACTCCGACGACCTGTCGAACTACCTCTTCACCGCCACCGCCCTCGGCTTCTGGCAGCCCGAACAGGCCGAGCTGGTAAAGGAGTACGTCGAGCGCTTCTACGACGCCGCCATCGCCCTCGGCGACCGCCGGGGCCCCGCCATGGCCGAGGCCGCCGGCCGCCACGCCTTCCCCGCGCACGCGGTCGACGCCGACTCCCTCGCCCTCGGCGAACGCCGCCTCGCCGACGGCACCATGATCCCGGCCCTCCACCGCAAGCTCGTCGACCAGCTCGACGACCTCGCCCGCGCCCTGCGCGTCCGCGAGGCCGCCACGGCCGCGAGCTAGACCCCACCGGCGGGGGGCCGGGCGCGCCGGCCCCCCCACCGGGGCCGGCGGCACCCCGCCCGTCCCTCGTTCGGGTCATGTGGCCGCGGTCGCCGGACAGGCCCCGCCCGCCCCCGGCACCCTGTCGACCATGCGTGCCGCACCCCCGCCACCCCTCGCCGCCCAGCCCACCCCGCTCAGCCGCCTCCTCGGCATCGCCCTGGACGCCCTGCGCACCGGAGCGGAGGAACGAGGCGGCCCGCTGCCGGCCGGCGGGCCGCAGGCCGTCACGGCACGGGTCCGCGCCACCCTCGGAGCCGTACTCCCCGAGACCGGCACCGGACCGCACGAGGCACTGCGCACCCTGGTCCACCTGGTCGCCGCCGGCGCCGCCGACCCCGCGCACCCACTGTGCGCCGCCCACCTCCACACCCCGCCGCTCGCACTCGCCGCCGCCGCCGACCTGGCCGCCGCCGCGCTCAACCCGTCCATGGACTCCTGGGACCAGGCGCCCGCCGCCTCCGCCCTGGAGGCCGAGGTCACGGCCGCACTCGCCGCCGAGGTCTTCCCCGCCGCCGACCACCCCGACGCGCTCGTCACCACCGGCGGCACCGAGTCCAACCAACTGGCCCTCCTCCTCGCCCGCGAGCGGCACGGCACCGCCCTCACCACCGTCACCGGAGCCCACACCCACCACTCGGTCCGCCGCGCCGCCTGGCTCCTCGGCCTCCCCGAGCCGGTCGTCGTCCCCACCCCGAGGGGCGTCCTCGACCCCGCCGAAGCGGCCCGGGCCCTCGCCGACCAGGACGGCCCGGTCCTCCTCACCGCCACCGCGGGCACCACCGACGAGGGCCTGATCGACCCACTGCCACAGCTCGCCGACGCCTGCGCCGCGCACGGCGCCGAACTGCACGTCGACGCCGCCTACGGCGGCCCGCTGCTCCTCAGCGCCACCCACCGCCCCCTCCTGACCGGCCTGGACCGGGCCCGCACGGTCACCCTCGACCTGCACAAACTCGGCTGGCAACCGGTCGCCGCCGGACTCCTCGCGGTCCGCGACACCGGCGACCTCGCACCGCTCGCCCACACCGCCGACTACCTCAACGCCGACGACGACACCGACGCCGGGCTCCCCGACCTCCTCGGCCGCTCCCTGCGCACCACCCGCCGCCCCGACGTCCTCAAGGCCGCGGTCACCCTGCGGGCCCTCGGCCGCACCGGCCTCGGCGCACTGGTCGACCGCTGCATGGAACACGCCAGGGACCTGGCCGACCTGGTGGAGAAGACCCCCGGCCTGGAGCTCCGCGACCGCCCCGTCCTCACCACCGTCCTCTTCCGCCCCACCGGGGCCGAGGACACGCGGGTGGCGGAGATCCGCCGCACCCTCCTCGCCGACGGCCGGGCCGTCCTCGGCCGCGCCGAGGCGGACGGCCGCCTCTGGCTCAAGGCCACCCTGCTCAACCCGCACACCACCCCCGACGACCTGGCCCAGCTCATCACCCTCGTGGAAGGCGACACCGACCGATGACCGGCAGCACCCCCCAGCAGGACCTCGACCGCCCCCACGACCTGGTGGGCGTCGGCATCGGGCCGTTCAACCTCTCGCTCGCCGCACTCGCCCACGGCGTCCCCGGCGGGCTCGCCGCCACCTTCTTCGAACAGCGCCCCGCCTTCCACTGGCACCCGGGCCTCCTCATCGAGGGCGCCACCCTCCAGGTGCCGTTCCTCGCCGACCTGGTGACCCTCGCCGACCCGGCCAGCCCCTGGTCCTTCCTCAACTACCTGAAGGGCCGCGAACGCCTCTTCCCCTTCTACTTCGCCGAGAAGTTCCACATCCAGCGCGCCGAGTACGACGCCTACTGCCGCTGGGTCAGCGAGCGGCTGCCCGGCCTCCACTTCGGCCACCAGGTCGACTCGGTCCGCTGGAACCCCGAGCGCAAGCTCTTCGAGGTCGACTTCACCCAGCTCGACCCGGACGGCGAGGCCGCCGCCCTGGGCCGCGCCTACACCCGCAACGTGGTCCTCGGCGTCGGCACCGAACCGTACGTCCCCGAGCCGCTGCGCCCGCTCGCGGAGGCCCCCGGGGTGCCGGTGATCCACTCCGCCGACTACCTCGCCCACCGGGACTCCCTGCGCGCCGCCGGACACGTCACCGTCATCGGCTCCGGCCAGTCCGGCGCCGAGGTCTTCCTCGACCTGCTCCGGAGCCGCCCGGCCGGCGCGGAGCGGATCACCTGGCTGTCCCGCACCGAGGCGTTCGCGCCGATGGAGTACTCGAAGCTGGGCCTGGAGCACTTCACGCCCGACTACACCCGCTACTTCCACGCCCTGCCCGAGCCGGTCCGGGGCGAGCTGATGCCCCGCCAGTGGCAGCTGCACAAGGGCATCGACGCGGAGACCATCGCCGCCGTCCACGACGAGCTGTACCGCCGCACCCTGCACGGCGGCTGGCCGGACGCCGTCCTCACCCCGGGCGTGCGGGTCCGCACGGCGGGCCGGGTCGCCACCACCCAGGTCGAACTGCACCTGGAACACGTCCAGCAGGGCACCCGCTCCCGGCTCACCACCGACGCCGTCGTCCTCGCCACCGGCTACCGGGAGCGCCCGGTGGACCGGATGCTGGCCGGCCTCGACCCGTACCTGCGGCACGACTCGGCGGGCCGGGCGCGCATCGACGAGCACTACCGGCTGGTGCTCGACCCCTCGGTGACCGGCTCGGTGTACGTGCAGAACGCCGAGCGCCACACGCACGGCGTGGGCGCCCCCGACCTCGGCCTGGCGGCCTGGCGCAGCGCCGTCATCCTCAACGCGGTGACGGGCAAGGAGCCGTACCCGCTGCCGCGCAGGACCGCCTTCACCAGCTTCGGCCTGGACGCGCGAGAGGCGCCGAGCATCCCGTCCCAGGAACGGAAGCTGACGCCCCTCGTGCAGCACTAGCGTCCTAGAAGACGGGCACGCCGTCCCGGGTCAGCCGCCAGCCGACGCCGGCGAACAGCGAGGCGTCGACGGTGCCCTTGGCCCGCACCCACTGGATGATCGTGTTGCGGATCTCGTCGGAGTCCGCCCACAGCTGCTCGGCCTTGGCGACGTGCGGGAAGGCGCCGCCACCGCTGGCACGGTAGTTGTTGACGGCGAGGACGAACTTCGCGGCCGGGTCGATCGGCTCGCCCTCGAAGGACAGGCCGGTGATCCGGGAGCCGACGGGCCTGGCGATGTCGATGTCGTAGGTCAGCCCCGAGACGGCGTCGTAGTTGTAGTCCGGGGTGTTGTCCGCGTTGGTGAGCTTCGCGGTGTCGACGGGGGCGCCCGCCGGGGTCTGCACGTAGTACTTCGCCGAGTACTCCAGGTACTCCTTCAGCTGGGCGCCCGTCATCAGACGGGCCTCCAGGGTGTTCTCGAAGGGGTAGAGCCCGGCGGCGTCCTTGATGGTGATCTCGCCGGCCGGGATGCGGGCCGTGCGGGAGAAGCAGGACGCCTGGGAGAGCACCGGCAGGCCGGCGTACGCGCCCCCGGCCAGGGCGGCCCGCACGGTCTCGGTCTGGACGACGTTGATCAGGTCGATGATCGGCTCGTCCTTCCACGGCGCGTCGGCCGTGGTCATGGCGGTGGTGGAGGTGCCGATGACCTGGTTGACGTAGGCCACGACCTTCGCGTGCTCGTCGGCGAGGAGACCGGTGATCTCCGGGTCCTCCTCGACGGTGTTGGAGTTGAGGACCCGGGCGGCGGCCTTCTCCACCGTCCAGCGGCCCTTCTCCCACACCAGGTCGAAGTCGAAGAGGGTGAGGCGCTGGCCCCACTTCAGCGGCTCGGAGAGGACGACCTCCTTGCCGGTCTCCTCGTTGGTCACCCGGTACTCGGGGATCTCGGCGTGGGCGTGGCCGACGAGGATCGCGTCGATGCCGGGGACCTGCTCGGCGACGAGGGCGGCGGCGTTCTCCACGTAGGGCAGCTGGTCGCCCCAGGAGGAGGTGCCGCTGGAGCCGGAGTGCGCGGAGACGACGACCACGTCGGCGCCCAGGGAGCGCAGCTTCGGCACCCACTTCGCCGCCTGCTCCTCCAGGCCGGGGAAGACCATCCTGCCGCTGACGTTCGCCTTGTCCCAGATGGCGATGCCGGGGTTGGTCAGACCGAGCACCGCGACCTTGACGTCCCTGCCGTGCGGGGTGCGCAGCCGGTGGATGCTGTACGGGGCGAAGGCCGGCCGCAGCGTCCTCGCGTCGAGCGCGTTGGCGCCGAGCAGCGGGAAGTCGCACTGCTCCTCGAACTTCCGCAGCACGGGGATGCCGTAGTTGAACTCGTGGTTGCCGAGCGCGGCGGCGTCGTAGCCGATGGCGTTCATGGCCTGGGCCATGGGGTGGACCGGGCCGCCGGTCTTCGTGATCGGGTCGATCTTGGCGTAGTAGTACGAGAGCTGGGTGCCCTGGATGGTGTCGCCGGCGTCGATGAGGAGCGTGTTGCGGCGGCCCTTCTCCGCGCGGACCCGGTTCACCAGGGTGGAGATCTTGGCGAGGCCGACGTCGTTGTGGGCCTTGTCGTCGAACTCCTTGTCCGTGAAGTAGTCCCAGTTCAGGACGTTTCCGTGCAGATCGGTGGTGCCCATGACGGTGAAGGAGTACCGCTTGGCCGGCTTCGGGCGGGGCCCGTGGGCCTCGGCGGGAGCGACGGCCCCGGCGGCGAGGGCGGCTCCGGCTCCGAGGGCTGCGGAGCTCTCCAGGAAGGTCCGGCGGTTCAGCGGCATGTGTGTTTCTCCTTGTTCCGTGGCGCTGCCTCTGGGTGCACAACGCGCGTAGATTCTGGCCCAGACGCCTCTGGAGCAACAGCCCTTTCGGGTTACGGAGCGGGAAAGTGTTCGTACCGTATGGCGAGACGACGGCCTCCGGAGCTCGGAAAACGCTCATCGGAGCAACCCGCCGCACAGATTCAATACTTGTCAACGGCGTTTCACGCAAAGGTTGTTGAGTAGTCATGCGGGACCCACCGGCTACCGGCGGGTAAGGCCCTAGGCTCGCCTCATGCGCCGAGCGAAAATCGTTTGTACCCTTGGGCCCGCCACCGAAACATACGACCAGATCAAGGCGTTGATCGAGGCCGGAATGGACGTGGCCCGCTTCAACCTCAGCCACGGCACCTACGCCGAACACGAGGAGCGTTACCACCGGGTCCGCAAGGCGGCCGACGAGACCGGCCGCAGCGTCGGCGTCCTCGCCGACCTTCAAGGCCCGAAGATCCGCCTCGGCCGCTTCCGCGAGGGCCCCGTACTGCTTGAACGCGGCGACGACTTCACCATCACCGTCGAACCGGCCGAGGGCGACCGCCACCGCTGCGGCACCACCTACTCCGGCCTCGCCCAGGACGTCACCCCCGGCGAGCGGATCCTCGTCGACGACGGCCGCGTCACCCTGGAGGTCGTCTCCGTCGACGGCCCCCGGGTCAACACCCGCGTCGTCGAGGGCGGCATGGTCTCCGACCACAAGGGCCTCAACCTCCCGGGCGTCGCCGTCTCCGTCCCCGCGCTCTCCGACAAGGACGTCGAAGACCTCCGCTGGGCGCTCCGCACCGGCGCCGACGTCATCGCCCTCTCCTTCGTCCGCTCCGCCCGGGACATCGAGGACGTCCACCGCATCATGGACGAGGAGGGCCTCCGCCTCCCCGTCATCGCCAAGATCGAGAAGCCCCAGGCGGTCGAGAACATCGAGGAGATCGTCGCCGCCTTCGACGGCATCATGGTCGCCCGCGGCGACCTGGGCGTCGAGATGCCCCTGGAACAGGTGCCGATCGTCCAGAAGCGCGCCGTCAAGCTCGCCAAGCGGAACGCCAAGCCCGTCATCGTCGCCACCCAGATGCTCGACTCGATGATCGACAACTCCCGGCCCACCCGCGCCGAGGCGTCCGACGTGGCCAACGCGGTCATCGACGGCACCGACGCCGTGATGCTCTCCGGCGAGACCAGCGTCGGCCGCTTCCCCATCGAGACGGTCCGCACCATGAGCCGCATCGTCGAAGCCGCCGAGGAGGACGTCCTCGCCAAGGGCCTCCCGCCGCTGACCGAGCGCAACAAGCCCCGCACCCAGGGCGGCGCCGTGGCCCGGGCCGCCGCCGAGATGGGCGACTTCCTCGGCGCGAAGTTCCTGGTGGCCTTCACCCAGTCCGGCGACACCGTCCGCCGGCTCTCCCGCTACCGCTCGCCGATCCCCCTGCTCGCCTTCACACCGGACCCGGCGACCCGCTCGCAACTCAACCTCACCTGGGGCGTGGAGACCTTCCTCGGCCCCCACGTCGACTCCACCGACGCCATGGTCGCCCAGGTCGACGAGGAACTGCTGCGCATCGGCCGCTGCCGGAAGGGCGACGTCGTGGTGATCACCGCCGGCTCCCCGCCCGGCGTCTCGGGCTCCACGAACCTGGTCCGCGTCCACCACATCGGGGACCCGCTCTCCTGACCCCGGAGGCGCGGGGACACAGCACCCGCGCACGCGGTGGGACACCAGGAAGAACCACGTCACCAGAAGTGAAGTGGCGCAATGACGCCCCGAGGTCCGGACCCTTCGGGTCCGGACCTCGACCGGGTGGCGGTGGTCAGTGCTTGGGGCCCACGTGGGCGTCCATGAGCGCGACGGAGGCTTTGCGGGCGACGGAGATGTTGTAGGGAGCGGTACCGCGAGCGGTGGTCGTCCACTCGACACCGACCTTGTCGAGGGTGTCGCCGAGCAGCTTCCGGATGTCGTCCGACTTGTTGGTGAAGAAATACCGGGGGTACTCGTACCGCTTGCGTTCGCCGCCGACGAGGCGAGTCGTCCAATTGGTGATCCGGCAGCCGTCGGAGTGGATGAGGCCGCGGATGAATTCCCAGGGGCGCGCATCGATGATCTTCTGCTGCCAGGCTTCGAGTGCGATGCGCCGCTCGTGCTTCTTCCCGGGGCCGTGCTGGGGGAAGAGACAGGCTAGATGCAGCGAGTACACCTTGACGTTGTGGCAGCCCTTCCTGCGCACGCGGCAGGTGGAGTTGTCCGGAAACACCCGGCGCATGGCTCTCTCGGCCTCGTCCTGTACGCCTGGCCAGGCGTCATCGAGTGTGATCATGAGGCTCGGTGCCCGGTGCGCCGAGTATCGGCTGATGTGCCCGTCGCCGAGATAGAGGCCAAGGAGGTAGGCGTACGCTGCCGCGTCCAATTCCCGGCCGTCGCAGCGGGGGCACTTGGGGGCGGGCTTCCCCGGGCATTCGCCGCGTTTGGCGCGGTCGGTGTGTTTCCAGTAGCCGATCGTGCCGAGCGGGACATTGAGCTTGCGGGCGACGTCAGCGTTCTTCGTGCCGTCGCGCAGGAGCGTCAGCGCCTGCCGGCGTACCTCTGTTCCATGGAAGTGCATGCGGTCGATCGTGACCGGCTCGTGGGGGTCGCATGGCACAGATGGTCAGGCTTCATGCGTGTGAGTGACGGTCACCCATAGACCGGGTACCTTAGAATCGAAGGAAAAGTGCCCCAGGTGGGATTCGAACCCACACTGTCCGCTGTTTGAGAGCGGCCTCTCTGACCAGTTGGAGTACTGGGGCCTTAGAAAGCGAGGGCGCTATGGCCCCTGCGGAGCACCACCTTACAGGAGGTAGGTAGGCTCATGGGGAGCTGTATCCGCCTCGGAACGAGGCCATCGAACGAGGAGCCCCCGTGACCGCCCCCGAGTCGCCCCAGCCCGCCGACGACGCCGAATCGTCGCACGTCCCGCCGCTGACGACCCGCGTCGTCATCGCCGAGGACGAGGCCCTGATCCGCCTCGATCTCAAGGAGATGCTGGAGGAGGAGGGCTACTCGGTCGTCGGCGAGGCGGGCGACGGCCAGACCGCCGTCGAGCTGGCCCGTGAGCACCGCCCCGACCTGGTGATCCTGGACGTGAAGATGCCCGTCCTCGACGGCATCTCCGCCGCCGAGAAGATCGCCGGCGAGTCCATCGCCCCGGTCCTCATGCTCACCGCCTTCTCCCAGCGCGACCTCGTGGAGCGCGCCCGGGACGCCGGTGCCATGGCCTACCTGGTGAAGCCCTTCAGCAAGAGCGACGTGGTCCCGGCCATCGAGATGGCCGTCTCCCGCTTCGCCGAGCTGCGTGCCCTGGAGCAGGAGGTCGCCGACCTCAGCCAGCGCCTGGAGACCCGCAAGCTGGTCGACCGTGCCAAGTCGATCCTCCAGACCCAGTACGGCCTGACCGAGCCGGCCGCCTTCCGCTGGATCCAGAAGACCTCCATGGACCGCCGCATGTCCATGCAGCAGGTCGCCGAGGCCGTCATCGAGGACGCCGAGGAGAAGAAGGCCGCGAAGGGGCAGTAGCCCGTACCCGTACACGGCGGAAGGCCCGCCCCGCGCGATGCGGGGCGGGCCTTCCTGCGTACGTCCGCCGGTGCTCAGTCCTCGCCGAGGTACGCCTTGCGCACCGACTCGTCGTGCAGCAGGTCCCGGCCCGTGCCGGAGAGCACGATCTTGCCGATCTCCAGCACGTGGCCGTGGTCCGCGAGGGCCAGCGCGGCCTGGGCGTTCTGCTCGACGAGCAGGATCGTGGTGCCCTGGGCCTTCAGCTCGGCGATGGTCGCCATGATCTTCTGCATCATGATCGGCGAGAGGCCCATGGAGGGCTCGTCGAGCATGAGCAGCTTGGGCTGGGACATCAGCGCCCGGCCCATGGCGAGCATCTGCTGCTCGCCGCCGGAGAGCGTGCCGGCCGCCTGCTTGCGACGCTCGCCCAGGATCGGGAAGAGGTCGTAGGCGCGCTGCACGTCCTTGGCGATCCCGGCGGTGTCCTTCCGGAGGAAGGCGCCGAGGAGGAGGTTCTCCTCGATGGTCATGCGCGGGAAGATGTGCCGGCCCTCGGGGGAGTGGGCCAGCCCCAGCGAGACGATCTTGTGTGCGGGGATCTTGCGGAGGGACTTGCCCTCGAACCTGATCTGGCCGCCGACGGGCTTGAGGAGCCCGGAGAGGGTCCGCAGGGTGGTGGTCTTCCCGGCGCCGTTGGTGCCGATGAGGGTGACGACCTCGCCCGCCTCCACGGAGAAGGAGATGCCCTTGACGGCCTCGATCTTTCCGTAGGCGACGCGCAGGTCCTCGACTTCGAGCAGTGCGGTCATGCGTCGTTCTCCTTGCCCGGAGCGGCGTCCTTCGGGGCGTCCGCCGTGTCCGCCGGGGTGTCGTCGTCCTCGGCCGGGGCGTCGTCGGCGGCCTCGGCGTCGTCCGAGCCCGTGTCGGCGTCCGTGTCCGTGTCCTCGGCGGTCTCGGCGGCCTTCGCCGGGGCTGCGGGGGCCTCGTCGGTCGGGGCCTCGTCGGCCGGGGCCTTCGTGGACGGGGCCTCGTCGATCGGCTCGCCGAGGTACGCGGCGATGACCCGCTCGTCGCTCTGGACGGTCTGGCTGTCGCCCTCGATCAGCTTCTGGCCCTGCACGAGCACGGCGACCCGGTCGCACAGGTTGAAGATGAAGCGCATGTCGTGCTCGATGACGAGCACGGCGATGCCCTGGTCCCGGATGGCGAAGATCAGTTCCTCGACCGCCCGGGTCTCCTGGGGGTTCATGCCCGCCGTCGGCTCGTCGAGCAGGAGCAGGCCGGGGTCGCTCGCGAGCGCGCGGGCGATCTCCAGCTTGCGCTGCTCGCCGTAGGGCAGGTTCCTGGCGAGGTGCTCCGCCTTGTGCGCCAGGCCGATGAACTCCAGGAGCTCCATGGCGCGTCGGGTGGCCTCCTCCTCGGTCCGGCGGAAGCCGGGGAGTCGGAGGACCGCCGACCAGAGGCCCTGCTTCATCCGGGTGTGGCGTCCGACGAGGACGTTCTCCAGGACGGACATGTTGCCGAAGAGCCGGATGTTCTGGAAGGTGCGGGCGATGCCGGCGGCGGTGACCTTGAAGGAGGTCGGGGGCAGGACGGTGCCCTTGTACCGGACCTCGCCCTCGGTGGGGACGTACAGGCCGGTGAGGCAGTTGAAGAAGGTGGTCTTGCCGGCGCCGTTGGGGCCGATGAGGCCGACGATCTCGCCGCTGTTCACCGTGAGGTCGACTTCGCGGACGGCGGTGAGGCCGCCGAAGCGCATGGTGACCCCGCGCGCGTCGAGCACCTTCTCGGGGGTGGCCTGGGAGGTGGTGGCCCCGGCCTGGTTCGTCGTGGTCGTCATGGTTCAGGCACCTGCCTTGGCGAGCGTGGCGGGCGTCTCGTCCTTCTCGTGGAACTCCAGCTGGCGGCGCCGGTTGGCGATCATGCCCTCCGGGCGGAAGCGCATGAGCAGGATCAGCGCGACGCCGAAGGCGAGGAGCTGGAACTCGCCGAGGAACTGGAGCTTGTTCGGGATGAGGAAGAGCAGCGCGGCACCGACCAGGGGTCCGCTCATGGTGCCCATGCCGCCGAGGACGACGGCCGCGAGCAGGAAGGCGGAGTTGGGGGGGATGGGACCGGCGAAGAGGTACTGCTCCGGCGTCACGGTGTAGGTGACGTGGGCCTGCACGGTGCCCGCGAGGCCGGCGAGCGAGGCGCCGAGGGCGAAGGCGATGAGCTTGACCCGGAAGCCGTTGATGCCCATGGCGAGCGCGGCGGTCTCGTCCTCGCGGATGGCGACCCAGGCGCGGCCGATGCGGGAGTCGCCGCTGCGCCGGAAGACCAGCACGACGACCGCCATGATCAGCAGCATCAGGAAGAAGTAGTTGGCGAAGCGGCCGATGGTGAAGCCGGCGATCGTGTGCTCGACGCCGAAGTCGAAGCCGAAGATGTTCAGGTTCGGGATCGACGCGATGCCGTTGGAGCCGTTGGTGATGTCGGGGCCGGAGGTGCCGTCCGTGTTGTTCACCGCGATGCGGAAGATCTCGCCGAAGCCGAGGGTCACGATGGCGAGGTAGTCGCCGCGCAGCCGCAGGGTCGGGGCGCCGATGAGGACGCCGAAGATCAGTGAGGCCACCGCGCCGACCAGGACCGCCGCCCAGAAGGGCAGGTGGAGGCCGGAGGGTGAGGTCGGGGCGCCGGAGACCAGGGCGGCGGCGTAGGCGCCGACGCCGAGGAAGGCGACGTATCCGAGGTCGAGCAGGCCGGCGAGGCCGACGACGATGTTCAGGCCCAGGGCGACCGTGGCGAAGATCAGGATGTAGACGCCGAGCGTCGCGTACTGGTCGTCGGTCTGGGTGAAGGGGAAGAGTGCCGCGGCGATGAACGCGCCGGCGATGGAGAGGTTCTGGTGCTTCCCGGTGAGCGTCGTGGCCTGCTGGGTGAGGCCCGACTTGTTGACCGCGGCGAAGCCGAGGCCGGTGGTGATGAGGAAGCCGAGGAACAGCTCGTCGTACTCGGTGCCGACGCCGTAGGTGAAGACGCCGAGGGCGACGGCGAGGACGGCGGTGATGATGAGGATCTCGACGGCGGAGTTCATCGCGGGCAGCCTGCGCACCGGACCGGTGGCGAAGGCGGCCTTGAAGGTGGACCAGCCGTTGCCCGCCCGGTGCTTGAAGCGGTCCCAGCCGGTGTCCTCGGGGTCGAGGGGCAGCAGCGCGGGTCGCTCGAAGGGGAGGCCGAGGCCGCCCAGGAGGCCGAGCAGGGTGGCGACGGCGGCGACCACGCCGCCGGGCTCCAGGTTGACCGGTCCGCCGAGCTCGACGCTGATCGCGCCGACGGTGAACCAGGTGGTGGCGAAGGTGGCGATGGTGGCGAGCCGGACCGCCGGGTCCGCGCCGGCCGGGGTCAGCCAGCGGGTGCCCTTGACGCCGTACGAGGAGAGGGCGAAGAGCGTGGTGAGCGCGCCGAGCACCAGGACCTGGAGCTGGAGGCCGCCCGGGTAGCCGGTGACCGTGAGGTCGCCGGGGAAGCGGGGGGTCCAGGTCCAGGCGAGGAAGCAGCTGGCGACCGTGAGGACGCCGCCGCCGAGGGCGAGGGCGCGGGCCGCCTTGGGCGGCAGGAAACCGATGAGGCCGGTGGCCGCGGATTCCTGGGCCGTGGCGGCCGCGGGGGCCTTGGGGTTCTCGGAGATGGTGGTCATGGTGCTCACGCCCTGTCCGCGACGCGCTCGCCGAGCAGGCCCTGGGGCCGGGCGAGGAGGACGACGATGAGGAGGATGAAGGCCCAGACGTCGGCCCAGGACTGGCCGCCGAACTGCTCCATGCCCGGAACGTGGCTGATGTAGGCCGTCGCCATGGTCTCGGCGAGGCCGAGGACCAGACCGCCGATCATGGCGCCGTAGATGTTGCCGATGCCGCCGAGGACCGCGGCGGTGAACGCCTTGAGGCCGAGGAGGAAGCCCATCTTGTACTCGACGACGCCGTACTTGAGGCCGTAGGCGACCGCGCCGACGGCGGCGAAGGCGGCGCCGAGGGCGAACGCGACCACGATGATGCGGTCGGTGTTGACGCCCATGAGCTTCGCGGTGTCCGGGTCCTGCGCCGTGGCCTGCATGCCGCGTCCGATGCGGGTGCGCATGACGAAGAAGGCGAGGAAGGCCATGCAGATCGGGGCGGCGATCAGGAGGAACACGTCGCCGGTCTGGATGGTGACCGGGCCGAGTTCGATCGGGCCGCCGGGGATCTGCGGGAAGGTCCGGGCGGACTTCGCCTCCGGGTACAGCGACCAGACGGCCTGCTGGAGGGCGAGGGAGAGACCGATGGCGGTGATGAGCGGAGCGAGACGGGGGCCCCCGCGCAGCGGGCGGTAGGCCAGGCGTTCCGCTCCGACGGCTATCGTCGTCGCGACGAGCACGGCACCGATGATCATGAGGGGGAGCGCGACCCACATGCTGGTGCCGCCGGGCAGGATGAGCCAGACCGTCAGGGCCCCGAAGCCGCCGGTCATGAAGATCTCGCCGTGGGCGAAGTTGATGAGCTGGACGATGCCGTAGACCATCGTGTAGCCGACGGCGACCAGCCCGTACATGGATCCCAGTAGCAGGCCGTTGACCAGCTGCTGCGGCAGTTCGTTCACCGCATTGTCCTCCGAGACTTTCGACGGATGTGACACCGCGCGGGGCGCCTGGTGCGGCCCCCCGCGCGGTGAAGATGGTGCTGAGTGAGACGCCGCCGGAGATCAGCGGCGGGAAGGTTCGGTCACTCGCCGAAGGTGTCCGACTTGACCGGCTTGTAGGCGCCGCCCTCGACCTTGTAGACCGTGAGCTGCTTGTTGGTGGTGTCACCGAACTCGTCGAAGGAGACCTTGCCGGTCACGCCGTCGAAGGAGACGCCCTGGAGGGCCTCGGTGACCTTGGCGCGGGCGCCGTCGGGCAGCTTGCCGCTGTTGCCCTCGACGGCCTTCTTGACGGCCTCGATGATGGCCCAGGTCGAGTCGTAGGCGTAGCCGCCGTACGCCTCGTACGCCTCCTTGTAGCCGCCGGCCTTGTAGTTGGCCAGGAACTCCTTGGCGGACGGGAGGGTCTCGATCGGCGCGCCGACGGAGGTGGCGATGTCGCCCTCGGCCGCGGCCGCACCGGCGAGCTTCACGTACTCGGCGCTGTAGAGCGCGTCGCCGCCGACGACGGTGACCTTGGCGCCGGCCTCCTTGATCTGCTTGGCCAGCGGGCCGGCGGCCGGGTACTCGCCGCCGTAGTAGACGACGTCGGCGCCGGAGCTCTTCACCTTGGTGGCGACGGCGGAGAAGTCCTTGGTGTCGGGGTTGACGTGCTCGGTGCCGACGACCTTGCCGCCGAGCTTCTCCCACTCGCCCTTGAAGGTGCCCGCGAGGCCGGCGCCGTAGGTCTTCTTGTCGTCGATGATGAACGCCTTGGTCTTCTTGGCGTCGTTGAAGACGTACTGCGCGGCGAACGGGCCCTGGATGGCGTCCGTGGTGGCCGTGCGGAAGTACGAGGCGTAGGTGCGCTTCTTGGTGCCCGTGGCCCAGTCCGGGCCCTGGGAGAGCGACGGGTTGGTGTTGGCCGGGGAGACCTGCGCCAGCTTGGCGTCGTCGAAGACCTTCTGCATCGACTCGGCGACGGAGGAGTTCAGCGGGCCGACGACGCCGAGGACGGTCTTGTCGGCGACGAGCTTGGTGGCGTTCTGCTGGCCGGAGGAGGGCTGCGCCTGGTCGTCGAGGGCCTCCAGCTTGAAGGTGACGCCCTTGACGTACTCCTTCTTGTTGGCCGTCTGGACCGCGAGGTCGGCGGAGTTCTTGATGCCGAGGCCGAGGGCCGAGAGCTCGCCGGTGAGGGGGGCGTCCAGACCGATGGTGACGGTGACGCCGCCGCCCTCGCCAGAGCTGTCGCCGCCCTTGTCGTCGCGCGAACCGCACGCGGTGAGGGTGAGCGCTCCCGCGGTGACCGCGGTGGTGAGTATGAGCAACGAACGGTTTCGCACGAAGGGTCCTTTCCCTGGCGCGGCCCCCTCTGCCGAGGCGGTGCCGTGGAGCTGCGGAGCAAGAGGTGCCGGTGGTGAATGCCGGGCCGTACTGAGTACCGGTACGAGGCCGTGCAGTAGGTCGCGCCCAGCGGCGCGGTGACTGGCGGTGACTCTAAGCGCAGGTGGGGAGGGTCGGGGAGCGGCGGGAGAAGGATGTGACTGTCTTGTTATGCCGACAGGTGGAGCAGGGCTGAGAGGTCCCCTTAAATCCGGGCATAGCGCCGTGTTACAAGGTGTTCACATGCTGAGAACGCCCAGTTCCGCTAAGGGGCTTGAGGGAATCTTGGTACTGACGGGGAACTTCGGTGGCTCTCCGGATATCGGACGCGGTGCCCGAACTGAGCGGACGGATGTCAAGCTTCGGGCTCGGCCGGGGTGATCGGCGGATGATCACGGAGCGTGACGCGAGTGGGCGTGCGGAGCCCCGCCGTCACTCCCGGGCAACGGCTGGAACTCGCTGCTTTCGAACGTACCTACGAGGAGTGTGAGTTGGGAGGGGTTGGCGTGAAATCGACAGAAAGGAAGGGGAGTTGGGGGCGCGCAGGGTGACGGCGGGCGGGTGCGGGATTCGCGCGGCGGTGCGCCGGAAGCGGTGTGCCGGAAGCGGGGCGCCGAAGGAGTGGGATGGGGAGGGGTGGTCCGCCGGGGGGTTGGGGCGGGGGAGGGGCGGTCCGCCGAGGGGGGCGGTGTGCGGAAGGGGCGGTACGCGAAGGGGGCGGTACGCCTCCGCGTACCGCCCCCTTCGGGTCCGGGGTGTTCCCGCCGGCTCCGGCCCGCGCCTCGTTCGGGCGGTGAACCGGCCCCGGATCAGGCGCCGTCGATCCGTCCCGCCTGCGGCAGGTCCGCCGCGGCCAGCGGGCCGACCTCCCGCAGCATGCACGTCAGCCGGGCCGAGCAGACCCGGCGGCCCTGCTCGTCGCTGATCACGATCTCGTACGTCGCCGTGGACCGCCCGCGGTGCAGCGGGGTCGCCACGCCGGTCACCAGGCCGCTGCGCGCGCCCCGGTGGTGGGTGCAGTTCAGGTCCACGCCCACCGCGATCTTCGACGACCCGCCGTGCAGCATCGCGCCCACCGAGCCGAGGGTCTCCGCGAGCACCGCCGAGGCGCCGCCGTGCAGCAGCCCGTACGGCTGGGTGTTGCCCTCCACCGGCATGGTGCCGACGACCCGCTCGGCCGACGCCTCCACGATCTGCACGCCCATCCGGTTCCCGAGGTGCCCCGCCGAGAAGAGCGCCGGCAGATCCACGCCGAGCGCGGCGTACTCGTCGATGACCTCCTGCGGGAACTTCACGTGCTGCTGCTCACCCATGGCCCGGCTCCGTTCGTCTTCGTACGGCTGATCCTGCCGTCGCCCGGCTGGCTGAGCAAGCGCTTAGGCGGACGGCTGCGGAGATTGTTCCAGACGCACGACCACGGACTTGCTCGCGGGGGTGTTGCTGACGTCCGCCGTCGACTCCAGCGGCACCAGCACGTTCGTCTCCGGGTAGTACGCCGCCGCGCAGCCCCGGGCCGTCGGATAGTGCACCACCCGGAAGCCGGGTGCCCGCCGCTCGCTGCCGTCCGTCCACTCGCTCACCAGGTCCGCGTACGCCCCGTCCGCGAGGCCCAGTGCCGCCGCGTCCGACGGGTGCACCAGGACCACCCGCCGCCCGCCCCGGATCCCCCGGTAGCGGTCGTCCAGGCCGTAGATCGTGGTGTTGTACTGGTCGTGCGAGCGGAGCGTCTGCAGCAGCAGCCGGCCCTCCGGCACCCGCGGGTACTCCACCGGCGCCGCCGTGAAGTTGGCCTTCCCGGTCTTCGTCGGGAAGCGCCGCTCGTCCCGCGGCGCGTGCGGCAGCGCGAAGCCGCCCGGATTCGCCGCCAGGCGCGCGTTGAAGTCCTCGAAGCCCGGCACCACGCGCGCGATCCGGTCCCGCACCGCCGCGTAGTCCGCCTCGAACTCCTCCCACGGCGTCCGCGACCCCGCGCCGAGCACCGCCCGCGCCATCCGCGCCACGATCGCCGGCTCCGACAGCAGGTGCGGGCTCGCCGGCGGCAGGTTGCCCCGCGAGGCGTGCACCAGGCCCATCGAGTCCTCGACCGTCACGAACTGCCGGCCGCTCCTCTGCACGTCCCTGTCGGTGCGGCCCAGCGTCGGCAGGATCAGCGCCCGCCGGCCCGTCACCGCGTGCGAGCGGTTCAGCTTCGTCGACACGTGCACCGTGAGGCGCGCCTTCCGCATGGCCGCCTCGGTGACCCCGGTGTCCGGGGTCGCGCCGACGAAGTTCCCGCCCATCGCGAAGAACACCTTCGCCTCGCCGTCCCGCAGCGCCTGGATGGAGCGCACCACGTCGAAGCCGTGGTGGCGCGGCGAGACGATCCCGAACTCCTCGTCCAGCGCGTCCAGGAAGGCCGGCGCCGGGCGCTCGAAGATGCCCATCGTCCGGTCGCCCTGCACGTTCGAGTGCCCGCGCACCGGGCACACGCCCGCGCCCGGCCGCCCGATGTTCCCCCGCAGCAGCAGCAGGTTGACCACCTCGCGGATGGTCGGCACCGAGTGCTTGTGCTGGGTCAGGCCCATCGCCCAGCAGACGATCGTCCGCTTCGAGGCCAGCACCATCTCCAGGGCCCGCTCGATCTCCCCGCGCGACAGCCCCGTCGCCTCCAGGGTCTGTGCCCAGTCGGCCTCCCCGGCCGCCGCCGCGAACTCCTCGAAGCCGTGGGTGTGCTCCCGCACGAACTCCTCGTCGACCGCCCCGGGCGTGGCCAGGACCAGCTTGTTCAGCAGCCGGAAGAGGGCCTGGTCGCCGCCGATCCGGATCTGGAGGAAGAGGTCGGTGAGCGCGGCCCCCTTCAGCATGCCCTGCGGGGTCTGCGGGTTCTTGAACCGCTCCAGGCCCGCCTCCGGCAGCGGGTTCACCGAGATGATCCGCGCCCCTGCCGCCTTCGCCTTCTCCAGCGCCGACAGCATCCGCGGATGGTTCGTGCCCGGGTTCTGCCCCGCCACGACGATCAGGTCCGCCCGGTGCAGGTCCTCCAGCGAGACGCTGCCCTTGCCGATGCCGATCGTCTCCGTCAGCGCCGAACCCGAGGACTCGTGGCACATGTTCGAACAGTCCGGCAGGTTGTTGGTGCCGAACTCGCGGGCGAAGAGCTGGAGCAGGAACGCCGCCTCGTTGCTCGTCCGGCCCGAGGTGTAGAAGAGCGCCTCGTCGGGCGAGGAGAGCGCCGTGAGCTCCTCCGCGATGATCTCGAAGGCCCGCTCCCAGGTCACCGGCTCGTAGCGGTCCGCGCCCTCCGGCAGGTACACGGGCCGGGTGATCCGGCCCTGCTGGCCCAGCCAGTAGCCGCTGCGCTCCGCCAGCTCCGCCACCGGGTGCGCGGCGAAGAACTCCGGCGTCACCCGCCGCAGCGTCGCCTCCTCGGCGACCGCCTTCGCCCCGTTCTCGCAGAACTCGGCCAGGTGCCGCTTGTCGCCCTCCGGCCAGGCGCAGCCCGGACAGTCGAAGCCGTCCTTCTGGTTGACCTTGAGGAGCGTCCTGGCCGTGCGCACGGCCCCCATCTGCTCCTGGGCGATCCGCAGGGTGTGCCCGACGGCGGGCAGCCCGGCGGCCGCGTGCTGCGGCGCCGTGACCTGCGGCGCGTCCTGGACCGGGTCACCGGACGGCGGCTTGCTGACCATCGCGCTCTCCCTTGAGCGTTCGACCTGTGGCGTACGCCTCCGATCCTGTCACGCGGCACCGACAGCCCGGCACCCCGGCCGGAGGGGAGGGGAATGTCGGTGGTCCGTGGCAGGATCGTCCCGTGGCCGAGACAGCATCGAAGCACCCCGCAGACACCCGTCCCCGCCTGCTCCTCATGGACGGGCACTCCCTCGCGTACCGGGCGTTCTTCGCGCTGCCCGTGGAGAACTTCACCACCGCGACCGGGCAGCCGACGAACGCGATCTACGGATTCGCCTCGATGCTCGCGAACACCCTGCGCGACGAGGCGCCCACGCACTTCGCCGTCGCCTTCGACGTGTCCCGCAAGACCTGGCGGTCCGAGGAGTTCCCCGAGTACAAGGCGAACCGTTCCAAGACCCCCGACGAGTTCAAGGGGCAGGTCGAGCTGATCGGCGAGCTCCTCGACGCCATGCACGTGCCGAGGTTCGCCGTCGACGGCTTCGAGGCCGACGACATCATCGCCACCCTCGCCACCCAGGCCGAGGCCGCGGGCTTCGACGTCCTCATCGTCACCGGCGACCGCGACTCCTTCCAGCTCGTCACCGACCGCACCACCGTCCTCTACCCCACCAAGGGCGTCTCCGAGCTGACCCGCTTCACCCCGGAGAAGGTCCAGGAGAAGTACGGCCTCAGCCCCTCCCAGTACCCCGACTTCGCCGCCCTGCGCGGCGACCCGTCCGACAACCTCCCGGGCATCCCCGGCGTCGGCGAGAAGACCGCCGCCAAGTGGATCACCCAGTTCGGCTCCTTCGCCGAGCTGGTCGAGCGCGCCGACGAGGTCAAGGGCAAGGCCGGGCAGAACTTCCGGGACCACCTGGAGGCCGTCAAGCTCAACCGCGTCCTCACCGAGATGGTCCGGGACGTCGAGCTGCCGAGGACCGCCGCCGAACTGGCCCGCGAGCCGTACGACCGCAAGGCCGTCGCCCTCGTCCTCGACACCCTGGAGATCCGCAACCCCTCGCTGCGCGAGCGGCTCCTCGCCGTCGACCCCGGCTCCGCCGAGGAGACCGCCGCCGAGCCCGCCCCCGGCGTCGAGCTCGACTTCACCGTCCTCGGCTCCGGCGAACTCGCCCCCTGGCTCGCCGCCCACGGCGAGCAGCCCCTCGGCGTCGCCACCGTCGACACCTGGGCGCTCGGCACCGGGAACGTCTCCGAGATCGCCCTGGCCGCCGCCGGCGGCGAGGCCGCCTGGTTCGACCCCAGCGAGCTCGACGAGGCCGACGAGCGCGCCTGGGCCGCCTGGATCGCCGACCCCGACCGCCCCAAGGTCCTGCACAACGCCAAGGGCGCCATGCGGGTCTTCCCCGAGCACGGCTGGAGCGTCGCCGGCGTCACCATGGACACCGCGCTCGCCGCGTACCTGGTCAAGCCCGGCCGCCGCTCCTTCGCCCTGGACGCCCTCTCCCTGGAGTACCTCGGCCGCGAGCTCGCCCCCGCCGCCGCCTCCGAGGGCCAGCTCGCCTTCGGCGCCGAGGACCACGCCGAGGCCGAGGCCCTGATGACCCAGGCCCGCGCCGTCCTCGACCTCGGCGACGCCTTCGGGACCCGGCTCGACGAGGTCGGCGCCCGCGACCTCCTGTACGACGTCGAACTCCCCACCTCCATCCTCCTCGCCCGCCTGGAGCGGCACGGCATCGCCGCCGACCGCGACCACCTGGAGGCGCTGGAGCAGCAGTTCGCCGGAGCCGTGCAGCAGGCCGTCAAGGAGGCCCACGCCTCCGTCGGCCACGAGTTCAACCTCGGCTCGCCCAAGCAGCTCCAGGAGGTCTTCTTCGGCGAGCTGAACCTCCCGAAGACCAAGAAGACCAAGACCGGCTACACCACCGACGCCGACGCGCTGGCCTGGCTGGCGGGCCAGACCGAGCACGAACTGCCGGTCATCATGCTCCGCCACCGCGAGCAGGCCCGGCTGCGCTCCACCGTCGAGGGCCTGATCAAGACGATCGCCGCCGACGGCCGCATCCACACCACCTTCAGCCAGACCGTCGCCGCCACCGGCCGCCTCTCCTCCACCGACCCCAACCTGCAGAACGTGCCGGTGCGGACGGACGAGGGCCGCGCCATCCGGCACGGCTTCGTCGTCGGCGAGGGCTTCGAGTCCCTCATGACCGCCGACTACAGCCAGATCGAACTGCGCGTCATGGCCCACCTCTCCGAGGACCAGGGCCTCATCGAGGCCTTCACCTCCGGCGAGGACCTGCACAACACCGTCGCCTCCCAGGTCTTCGGCGTCGACCGCTCCGAGGTCGACCCCGAGATGCGCCGCAAGATCAAGGCCATGTCGTACGGCCTGGCCTACGGCCTCTCCGCCTTCGGCCTCGCCCAGCAGCTGAACATCGACCCGGGCGAGGCCCGCGGCCTGATGGACACCTACTTCGAGCGCTTCGGCGGAGTGCGGGACTACCTCCACCGGGTCGTCGAGGAGGCCCGCGCCACCGGCTACACCGAGACCATGCTCGGCCGCCGCCGCTACCTGCCGGACCTCAACAGCGACAACCGCCAGCGCCGCGAGGCCGCCGAGCGGATGGCGCTCAACGCCCCGATCCAGGGCACGGCCGCCGACATCGTCAAGATCGCCATGCTCAAGGTCGACCGGGCCCTCACCGAGGCCGGTCTCGCCTCCCGGATGCTCCTCCAGGTCCACGACGAAATCGTCCTGGAGATCGCCCCCGGCGAGCGCGAGCGGGTCGAGGAGCTGGTCCGCGAGCAGATGTCCGCCGCCGCCGACCTGCGCGCCCCCCTCGACGTGTCCGTCGGCGTCGGCCGGGACTGGGACTCGGCCGCGCACTGACCCGTACCGCACCACCGGTGGCCGCCCCCCTCGTCCTAGGGGGGGCGGCCACCGCCGTGTGCGCCGGGTGGAGCAGTCCGGGGGCGGGGCCGCGGGAGCGCTCCCGAGACTGGGGCCATGATCACGATCCGCCGCCACCGGCTGCGCGCGGGAGCCCTCCTCTGCGTCCTGCTCGGGGCCACCGGCGCCGCCCTGCCCGCCGAGGCCCGGCGGGCGGCCGCCCCCTGCGCCTCGACCCGCGAACCCGCCCTCGCCGCCCGGCTCTCCCAGGACATCGCCGCCGCCCTCGAAGGCCGCGGGGGCACCGTCTCCGTCGCCGTCCACGACCCCGCCCGCGGGCTGCGCTGCCGCCTCGGCGACACGCGCTCCTACGACTCCGCCAGCATCGCCAAGGTCCTCATCATGCAGGCCGTCCTCGGCCGCGCCGAGGAACTGGGCAGGCGGCCCACCGCCCTGGAGTCCCGCCGGATGAAGGCGATGATCACCCGCTCCGACAACGACGCGGCGGGCGCGCTCTGGCAGGGCCTCTCCCGCGCCCGGCTCGCGCGCGTCCTGCGCGAGGCCGGCGCGAAGGACACGGTCCTCGGCCACGACCGCTACTGGGGCCTCACCCGCACCACCGCCCGCGACCAGCTCGCCCTGCTCGCCGCCGTCTCCCGCCGCCCCCAGGCCCTCACCCTCATGGGCCAGGTCGTACGGAGCCAGGCGTGGGGCGTCACCGCGGGCGCGCCCCGCACGGTCAAGGTCCACCTCAAGAACGGCTGGCTGCCCCGCTCCACCCACGGCTGGCGGGTGCACAGCGTCGGCATCGCCCGCCCCGCCGCGCCCCCGCCCGCCGGCGCCGCCCCCGCCACCGACTACCGGATGGCCCTCCTCAGCCACGACAACACCACCATGGCCCACGGCGTCCGCACCCTGGAGGGCGTCGCCGTCGCCGTCCACCGCCGTCTCTCCGGCACCACCGCCGCCCGCGGCCTCACCCCCGCCTCGGAGATCAGCGAACGCCCGGACGGGAGCGCCCCGCAGGGCCCTCCGGTCCTCCGGCCCGGACCGCTTCCGGCCCCGGACCCGGAGCGGGGACCGGCGCCGTCCCCCGCGCCCGCAGCCGGGCCGCCACCCCGTACAGCAGCAGCCCCGCGACGAGCCCCGAGCCCGCCCCGAAACAGGCGGTCGGGATGATGTCGAGCGGGTTCTCGATCCGGTCCCAGCCCCAGTACGCCGCCCAGCGCAGCACCCGGTGCGCGATCCCGGCCGACACGCAGGCCCCGATCAGCAGCAGCGCCGCCCGCCGCCCCCGCCGGCCCGGCCCCGGGACCGCGGCGGACGGCCGGGCCCCGGCCGGCACCGACCGCAGCGCCCGGACCGCGAACCACCCGAGCAGCACCAGCGCCAGCGCCGAACCGCCGTACTGCGCGTACTGGTAGACCGGGAAGCCGCCCACCACCTCCGCCAGGAAGGGGATCGTCCGCGTCCCCCACCGGTCGATGTGGGTGAAGGTGTCCCAGACGAGGTGCGTGGTCGCGCCGAGCACCGCCGAGACCACGAACCACACCGCGAGCCCGGCCGGACGGCGCTCCCGCCACGGCCGGCCGCGCAGCACCGCGTGCACCGGCCCGCGCCACCGGCCGGGCAGCAGCCCCACCAGCGGCTCACGGACCGTCAGCCACAGCCCCACCAGGGCGGCGGTGATGAGCACGTCGACGGTGACGAGCCCGGCGGGGGAGTGCGTCACGTCCCCGAACTCCATCGCGCCGGGCACCACCGACGCCGCGAAGTAGGTGAGGTCGGGGGAGAAGCTGCCCGCGACGAGGGCGGAGGCGACGAGCGGCCCGCGCGCGGTGCCGTCCCGCCGCAGCCCCGGCAGGACCGCGGCGGCGTGACTCAGGGTGAAGGGCACGGAGGAACCTCCCGGTCGTACGGTTGATCGGCCCGTGTGCAAGAGGTACCGCACTCGGTCGCCGGTTCCCGGCCGGGGCCGGACCGGGGGGTTCCGGCCGGGGTTCCCCACCAGGTCCGCGCACCGGAGCGCGCGCGTCCGTGTCCGGCCACCGGGAGACCAAGGGGTGACGAAAGCGTGAAACCCGGTCAGCTCCTGGTGTCCCGTGATACGGACATCGCATAGGGTCGCCTGAGGCCACGCGCGGGGAGCGTGCGGCAGCAGTCGAATGGGGAGGGGAGCACCGGTATGGCAGCGCAATTCGGACGCCGTCTGCGCAGGGGCGCCACGAGCGGAGCGATCGTGGCCGCCGCCGTCGCCGCGCTGGCGGCCTCGCAGGGCCCGGGGGCGATACCCCCGCCGACCGACAACCTCAGCGGCGACAGCACCATCGGCGCCGGTGACGCCACGACCCCGCCGGGCAGCCCCGACGGCGCCTCGGCGACCGGCGACTCGCCGTACTACGTCGACCTGCCCCCGCTGAAGCCCCCGCTCGTGCCGGGCGCGCCCACCACGCCCCAGCTGCCGATCGTCACCGGCCCCGCCGAGGCCGGCATACCCGCGACCGTCCTCGCCGCGTACCGTCGCGCCGAGGCGTCGGTCCGGGCCTCCGACCCCGCCTGCAACCTGCCCTGGCAGCTCCTCGCCGGCATCGGCAAGGTCGAGTCCGGCCAGGCCCGCGGCGGCCGCGTGGACGCCAACGGCACCACCCTCGCCCCCATCCTCGGCCCGGCCCTCGACGGCAACGGCTTCGCCCTGATCAAGGACACCGACGGCGGTGCCTTCGACGGCGACAGGACCCACGACCGCGCCGTCGGCCCGATGCAGTTCATCCCGTCCACCTGGGCCACCTGGGGGCAGGACGCCAACGGCGACGGGAAGAAGGACCCCAACAACGTCTACGACGCCGCCCTGGCCGCCGGCATGTACCTGTGCGCCGGCAACCGGAACCTGGCCATCAAGGCCGACCTCGACCGGGCGATCCTCAGCTACAACCGTTCCACGGAGTACCTCAGCACCGTCGTCTCCTGGTTCGACTACTACCGCCGGGGCACCCACACCGTCCCCGACGGCACGGGCCTGCTCCCGGTCGACCGCAGCGACCGCCCGTTCCCCGGCAGGCCGCTCCGGCCGGAGTCACCCGCGTCGCCGTCCTCGCCCGTCACGGGCGGCACCCCGACGCCGCACAAGCCCTCGCAGAAGCCCACCGAGCCGGCCCCGACCCAGCCGTCGAAGCCCTCGAACCCCGGCACCCCCACGAACCCCCCGAAGCCGACGGACCCGCCGACCACCGACCCGACCCGGCCGCCCGCCAAGCCCGTCGAGATCCCGCCGACCCTCCGGGTGGCGCAGCTCAAGGCCGGCACGGCGACCCTGACGGCGGCCACCGGCAACGCCTTCGCCCAGACCGCGTCCGTCACCGCCAAGGACTCCGCGGGCCGCCCCGTCGCCGGCGTCAGCGTCCGCTTCGAGCTGCCCGCCACCACCGACACCCGCTTCCCCGCCGGTGCCACCACGGTCACCGTCACCTCGGACGCACAGGGCGTCGCCAAGGCCCCCGCCCTCCGCGCGGGCCAGAAGACCGGAACCTTCACCCTCCGCGCCACCGTGCCCGGCCGCTCCTCCTTGGCCGCCGCCGAGCTGAAGGCGACCGTTGAGGCCCGCAAGGCCGATGCCCTCGCCCGCGTCGGCGACACGGCCCTGACCGCCGCGCCCGGCGCCGGCTACGCCACCGTGACGGTCGAGGCCCGCCTCGGCGGCGCGCTCGCCGCCGGCGTCGACGTCACCGCCGTCGTCACCGACTCGGCCGGCTCCACCGGACAGAGCGCCGACGGCCCCTCCTTCGGCAAGGACGGCGCGGGCAACCCGATCCGCACCAAGGTGCTGAGGACCGACGCCCAGGGCCGCCTGTCGATCGACGGCCTCGTGGCGGGCGAGAAGGCCGGCGAGTACGTGCTGTGGCTCACCGCGCCCGGCAACGGCTCGGTGCGGATCACCCTCACGGTCACGGAACCGGCCACCACGCCGCCCGCCTCCCCGGAGCCGACCACGGACCCGTCCCCGGCCACGGACCCGTCCCCGACCGGCTCCGCGTCCGCGTCCCCCTCCGGCTCCGCGTCGGCCGCGCCCTCCGGAAGCCCGTCGCCCTCCGCCTGACCCGCCCCTCTCCTCCTCGCCGCCCCCGCCGTCCCCTCCCGGGACCGGGGGCGGCGCGCGTTCCGCCTCCGCTGTTCCCGTCGCCGCCCGACAGCCGTCGCCCCGCGGTCCGTTCCCTCCCACCGGCCGCTCCCATCTCACGGCGAGCTGTTCTCATCTCACGGCAGCGTTGCTACGGTGCCTCCGCCCTGACGATCCATCAGATGTCTTGCCGGGAGGCCGACATGCGTGCCCTCGTCGCCGCCGCCATCGGGCTCGTACCCGTCCTGCTCTTCGTCCTGCTCGTCTCCACGGTCGACCTGCCGCCGGACGGCCCCACCTCGCCCAGACCCCTGCTCACCGCCGACCCCGGCCCCAAGAAGTAGGGAGCACCCGTGCGCCGCCGAGTCAGCCTCGTCCTCCTCTCCCTCGCGGTCTTCCTCGCCGCCATGGCCCCCACCCTGCGCTGGTACGCCTTCCCCCGGCTGGCCAAGATCCCGCCGAACCAGTACCAGGAGATGGTCCTGGAGGCCCGCCCCGCGACCCTCCTCGACTACAACACCCTCAAGTCCCGCGAGGTCGAGAAGATCACGATCGTCCAGACCCTCAAGGGCAACGTCGAGGAGTCGAAGCGGATCGAGGCCGGCACCGACCGCGACGTCGTGGTCTGGGACGGGCTCTCCTACGTCATGGGCCCCGACGGCAAGATGGTGTCCAAGATCCCCGAGCGGTACGTGTTCGACGCCCACAGCCAGGACCCGGTGAACGTCCCCGGCGAGATGGTCGACGGCGATCCGGTCAAGCGTGAGGGCATCGAGTTCAAGTGGCCCTTCCTCACCGAGAAGCGCGACTACCTCTACTTCGACGCCCAGACCCGGACCTCGTCCCCCATCCACTACGTGGGCACCCGCACCTTCCGCGGCCTGGAGGTCTACTACTACGAGCAGACCATTCCCTGGACCAGGGTGCCGATGCCCAAGACCATGCCGGTCGAGGGCATCACCCCCGAGGTCATCGCCAGTACCGGGCTGACCCGCTGGTACACCACGAAGCGGATGTTCTGGGTCGAGCCCGTCACCGGCGCCCCCGTCAACGGCGAGGAGATCCACAAGGAGGAGCTCCGCGGCGCCAAGGCCCTGATGGGCACCGACACCCTCACCGTCTTCGCCGGGCACGTGAAGATGCGCGAGGACTACGTCGTCGACACCGTCGAGCTGGTCTCCGCCAACCGCACCACCGTCCTCCTCCTCGTCTCCTACCTCCCGTGGACCTTCACCGTCCTCGCCCTCCTCCTGCTCGCCCTCGCGCTCTGGCTGGAGTTCCGCTCCCGCACCGCCCCGTCCCGCCCCGGCCGCCCGGCGGCCACCCGGGGACCCGGCCGGGGGCCCGGCTTCGGGTCAGGCCGGCGGGCCCTGCGGAGGGTCGCCCCGGAGCCGGGCCCCCAACCCGGCCCGAAGCCGGACTCCGGGCCCGCACCCGAAGCCGTCACCCCTCCCGTCTGAGCCGCGCGCTCGTGTGCCGGGTCGGCGCCGCCGCCGAAGGGTCCTCCGGCCACGGGTGCTTCGGATACCGGCCCCGCAGCTCCGCCCGCACCGCCCGGTAGCCGTCCCGCCAGAACGACGCCAGGTCGGCGGTCACCGCCGCCGGCCGTCCGGCGGGGGAGAGCAGGTGCACCAGCACCGGCACCCCCGCCACCCGGGGCGTCTCGGCCAGACCGAACATCTCCTGGAGCTTCACCGCCAGCACCGGCCGTCCCTCCCCGTACGCCACCCGGATCCGCGACCCGCTCGGCACCTCGATCCGCTCCGGCGCCAGCTCGTCCAGCCGCCCCGCCTCGCCCGACGCCCACGGCAGCAGCCGCCGCAGCGCCTCCCCGGCGTCGATCCGCCCCAGGTCCGCCCGCCGGGCCGCCCGGGACAGCTCCGGCTCCAGCCACTCCCCGGCCCGCTCCACCAGCGCCTCCTCCGCCACGTCCGGCCAGCCCCCACCCAGCACCTCGTGCAGGAACGCCAGCCGCTCGCGCAGCTCCACCGCCTCCCGGCTCCACCGCAGCAGCCCCGTCCCCTCCCTCCGGAGCCCGTCGAGCAGCGCCTCCCGCACCAACCCCGGATCGGCCCCCGCCCCCAGCGGGCGAACCGTCAGCTCCACCGCCCCCAGCCGCTCCACGGACCGCGCGACCACGTCGCCGTCCTCCCAGCGCACCTCCTCGCCGGACCGCAGCAGATGCCCCGCGGCCCGCCGCGCCACCGCCTCGTCCACCGCCGCCGCCAGCCGCACCCGCGCCGTCGCGTCCCGGGCCGTCCGGTCCGCCACCGCCACCGCGAGCCACGGCGCCGACCGCAGCCCCGACCCCTCCGCGAGCCGCGCCCCGCTCCCGGACACCATCAGATGCCCGCCCTGCTCCCGGGCCCGCGCCACCCGCTCGGGAAACGCCAGTGCCGTCACCATCCCCGCGACCCGGTCGTCCCCACCGGCCCCGCCCCCGGCACGGGTCCCCGCCCCCGCGCCCTCCTCCGCCACCGAGGCCGCCGCCCGCTCCAGCCGCCGCACCTCCGCCCGCCAGCGAGCGCCGTACCCGTCCCCGCCTCGGCGGGCCTCGCGCCAGGCGGCCGCGAGATCGTCCCCGTACTCCCGGGGCGGTTCCTCGCTCAGCAACGCCACCACCTCGGCGGCCCGCCGGGTCCCGACCTCCGACGCCCCGTCCAGCAGGGCCCGGCCGAGCCTCGGATGCACCCCGAGCCGGGCCATCCGCACCCCCCGCCCGGTGGCCTTCCCTGCCCCGTCCACCGCGCCGATGGCCTCCAGCACCGCACGGGCCGCAGCCAGCGCCCCGGCCGGCGGAGGGTCGAGCAGCGCCAGCCCCTCCGCCGTCGGATCGCCCCAGCAGGCGGCCCGCAGCGCGAAGTCCGCCAGGTCCGCGATCCGGATCTCCGGCGCGGGGAACCGCGCCCGGCCGCTCTCCTCGGCCTCCGCCCAGCAGCGGTACACCGTCCCCGGCGCCTCGCGCCCCGAGCGTCCCGCCCGCTGGGTCGCCGCGGCCGCCGACACCGGCACCGTCGCCAGCGAGCCCAGCCCCCGCGCGTGGTCCATCCGCGGCTCCCGGGCCAGCCCGGCGTCCACCACGATCCGCACCCCCGGCACCGTGAGGCTCGACTCCGCCACCGACGTCGACAGCACCACCCGCCGCCGCCCGCCCGGCCCCGAGCCCCGCAGCACCGCGTCCTGCACCGCCGCCGGAGCCCGCCCGTGCAGCTGGAGCACCTCGGCCGCCACCCCGTCGAGCAGCCCCGCCGTCCGCGCGATCTCCCCGGTCCCCGGCAGGAAGCACAGGACGTCGCCCTCGTGCCGCGCCAGCGCCTCCCGCACCGTCGCCGCCACGTGCCGCAGCAGCGCCGGATCCACCCAGGTGCCGTGCGCCGGCCGGACCCCCGCCGGAGGCGGCGCGTGACGCACCTCGAACCCGTGCCCCTCGCCCTCGCTCCGCACCACCGGGGCCGGACCACCGCCCTCCTGCACGGTCAGCAGCCGCGCCCACGCCTCCGCGTCACTGGTCGCCGACGCCGCGACGAGCCCCAGCTCCGGCCGCAGCGCGGCCCGTACGTCCACCAGGAACGCCAGGGCCGTGTCGGCGTCCAGATGCCGCTCGTGGCACTCGTCGAGCAGCACCACGTCCACCCCCGCGAGCTCCGGATCCCGCTGGAGCCGCTGGAGGAGGATGCCCGTCGTCACCACCTCGACCCGGGTCGCCGGCCCGGCCCGCCGCTCCCCGCGCACGGAGAAGCCGACGGCCCCGCCGACCTCCTCGCCCAGCAGCCAGGCCATCCGCCCGGCCGCCGCCCGCACCGCCATCCGGCGCGGCTCGGCCACCAGCACCCGCCGCTCGGGCCCCTCTCCTATGAGCCCCGCCAGCGCCAGCGGCACCAGCGTCGTCTTGCCGGTGCCGGGCGGCGCGTGCAGCACCGCCGTGCCGCGGTCGCCGAGCGCGGCCAGCAGCTCGGGAACGGCATGGCGGACGGGAAGCAGATCGAGTGCGTCGTGTCGGATCACGCACTCAGTCTCGTACGCGAAGAAAAAAGGACGGGCCCGGTTGTCCACAGGCCCGCCCATAAATACGACGATCAGGCCGGAGCTAGTCCTCGCGCTCGCACACGAAGATCGCCGTGCCCGGGATCAGGTTCCCCCGCAGCGGGGACCAGCCGCCCCACTCCTGGCTGTTCCACGCAGGCCACTCCGGCTCTACCAGGTCCACCAGCCGGAAGCCGCCGGCCACCACGTCCCGCACCCGGTCGCCGATCGTCCGGTGGTGCTCCACGTACACCGCCCGGCCCCGCTCGTCCTGCTCGACGTACGGCGTCCGGTCGAAGTACGAGGCCGCGACCGACAGGCCCTCGGGCCCCGGCTCGTCGGGGAAGGCCCAGCGGATCGGGTGCGTCACCGAGAACACCCAGCGCCCGCCCGGCCGCAGCACCCGCCGCACCTCGCGGAAGACCCGCACCGGATCGGCCACGAAGGGCACCGCCCCGTACGCCGAGCACGCCAGGTCGAAGGAGCCGTCGCGGAACGGCAGCGTCCCCGCGTCCGCCTCGACCAGCGGCACCTCCCCGCCGATCCGCAGCGCGTGCTGGAGCTGCCGGTGCGAGAGGTCCAGCGCCACCGGCCGGGCGCCCTGCGCCGCCAGCCACCGCGAGCACTGCGCCGCGCCCGCGCCGATCTCCAGGACGTCGAGCCCCTTCAGCCCCTCCGCCGGCCCGAGCAGCCCCGCCTCGGCCTCGTCGAGTCCCTCCGGCCCCCACACGAACCGGTCGTCGCCCAGGAAGGCGCCGTGGTCGCTCTGGTACTCGTCGGCGTTCCGGTCCCACCAGCCCCGGCTGGCCCGGCTGCTCTCCGCGTCCCCCGCGTCACGCCGGGTCGCCTCGGCCTCGTCCTCGTCCGAGAAGGAGGGGTCTTCCTGTTCGTACTCTTGGTTCATCTCGCCCGCCGATGTAGTTTGCGCTCAGTGCCGCCTTCCGGCGGACCCCGCCCCGAGGCGTGGGGTGGACACGAACCGGCATGAGTTGTGCCGGGTTTGTGCGGTTCCGTGCCGGGTGCGCGCTTCGCGCATTGACCCTGTCCGGCCGCCCCCGTATGCTAAAGGTTGCGCTGCGGGCCTGCGCGCCTCAGACGGAGCAGGCCGCGCTCGCACCTGTTGCAGTCCCCTCGGTTTTCGAGGCGCCCCCATTCTTCGGAAGGCGCTTCATCAGCTGTCTGGCTTCTTCAGTGCGATACGGGCTCTCGGCGTAGCAGTACCTACGACTTTCTGTCCGTAACCGGAGCCCTTTCCCACATGACGAGCAGCACCGAGACCACCGCCACCAGCACCACCCCGCAGGTTGCGGTCAACGACATCGGTAACGAGGAAGCCTTCCTCGCCGCGATCGACGAGACGATCAAGTACTTCAACGACGGCGACATCGTCGACGGCGTCATCGTGAAGGTCGACCGGGACGAGGTCCTGCTCGACATCGGTTACAAGACCGAAGGTGTCATCCCGAGCCGCGAGCTCTCGATCAAGCACGACGTCGACCCCAACGAGGTCGTCAAGGTCGGCGACGAGATCGAGGCCCTTGTTCTCCAGAAGGAGGACAAGGAAGGCCGCCTGATCCTCTCGAAGAAGCGCGCCCAGTACGAGCGTGCCTGGGGCACCATCGAGAAGATCAAGGAAGAGGACGGCATCGTCACCGGTACCGTCATCGAGGTCGTCAAGGGTGGTCTCATCCTCGACATCGGCCTCCGCGGCTTCCTCCCGGCCTCCCTGGTCGAGATGCGCCGTGTCCGCGACCTCCAGCCCTACGTGGGCAAGGAGCTCGAGGCGAAGATCATCGAGCTGGACAAGAACCGCAACAACGTGGTCCTGTCCCGCCGCGCCTGGCTGGAGCAGACCCAGTCCGAGGTCCGCCAGACCTTCCTCACGACCCTCCAGAAGGGTCAGGTCCGCTCCGGCGTCGTGTCCTCGATCGTCAACTTCGGTGCCTTCGTGGACCTGGGCGGCGTCGACGGTCTCGTCCACGTCTCCGAGCTGTCCTGGAAGCACATCGACCACCCGTCCGAGGTCGTCGAGGTCGGCCAGGAGGTCACCGTCGAGGTTCTCGACGTGGACATGGACCGCGAGCGTGTCTCCCTGTCGCTGAAGGCGACGCAGGAGGACCCGTGGCAGCAGTTCGCCCGCACGCACCAGATCGGCCAGGTCGTTCCCGGCAAGGTCACCAAGCTGGTTCCGTTCGGTGCGTTCGTCCGCGTGGACGAGGGCATCGAGGGTCTGGTCCACATCTCCGAGCTGGCCGAGCGCCACGTGGAGATCCCGGAGCAGGTCGTCCAGGTCAACGACGAGATCTTCGTCAAGGTCATCGACATCGACCTCGAGCGTCGCCGGATCTCGCTGTCCCTGAAGCAGGCCAACGAGTCCTTCGGTGCCGACCCGGCGTCGGTCGAGTTCGACCCGACCCTGTACGGCATGGCCGCGTCCTACGACGACCAGGGCAACTACATCTACCCCGAGGGCTTCGACCCCGAGACCAACGACTGGCTCGAGGGCTACGAGACCCAGCGCGAGGCGTGGGAGGCCCAGTACGCCGAGGCGCAGGCTCGCTTCGAGCAGCACCAGGCGCAGGTCATCAAGTCCCGCGAGGCCGACGAGGCCGCCGCTGCCGAGGGCGCTGCCGCCCCGGCCGCCGGCAACGCCGGTGCGGGCATCTCGGGTGGCTCCTACTCCTCGGAGTCGGACGACACCGCCGGCGCCCTGGCGTCGGACGAGGCCCTCGCCGCCCTCCGCGAGAAGCTCGCCGGCGGCCAGAGCTGAACAGGCTCACCGCTGAGCGGCGCTAGTCGCTAGCAGCAACACCGGGGCCCGCTCCCTCCCGGGGGAGCGGGCCCCGGTCGCGTTTCCCGGCCCCTCCCGGATTTCGCCCCGCCTCCGCCCCCGCCCCCGCCCCGGACCCCGCGCCCCGGCCACCGCCGGACCCGTCCCCGGGGAATGACCTTGCCTCTCCGGGCGTTCTTCCTGGAGACGCGAGGAGGAGCGGTAACCGTGCTTGATCCCCAGGATTTGTACGAATGGGACCCGAAGGGCCTGGCCGTGGTCGACCTGGCCCTGGCGCAGGAGTCGGCCGGGCTGGTCATGCTGTACCACTTCGACGGCTACATCGACGCCGGGGAGACCGGCGAGCAGATCGTCGACAGGGTCCTCGACACCCTCCCGAACCAGGTGGTCGCCCGCTTCGACCACGACCGGCTGGTCGACTACCGCGCCCGCCGCCCCCTGCTGACCTTCCGGCGCGACCGGTGGACCGGGTACGAGACCCCGGCCATCGAGGTCCGCCTCGTCCAGGACGCCACCGGCGCCCCCTTCCTCGTCCTCTCCGGCCCCGAGCCGGACGTCGAGTGGGAGCGCTTCGCCGCCGCCGTCGGCCAGATCGTCGAACGGCTCGGCGTACGGCTCGCGGTCAACTTCCACGGCATCCCCATGGGCGTGCCTCACACCCGGCCCGTCGGCCTCACCCCGCACGGCAACCGCACCGACCTCATGCCCGGCCACCGCAGCCCCTTCGACGAGGCCCAGGTCCCCGGCAGCGCCGAGTCCCTCGTCGAGTTCCGCCTCACCGAGGCCGGCTTCGACACCCTCGGCGTCGCCGCCCACGTGCCGCACTACGTCGCCCGCTCCCCGTACCCGGACGCGGCGCTCACCGCGCTGGAGGCCGTCACCGCCGCCACCGGGCTCGTCCTGCCGGGCGTCGCCCACGCGCTGCGCACCGAGGCCCGCCGCACCCAGACCGAGATCGACCGCCAGATCGGCGAGGGCGACGAGGAGCTGGTCAGCCTGGTCCAGGGCCTTGAGCACCAGTACGACGCCATGGCCGGCGCGGAGAGCCGCGGCAGCCTGGTCGCCGAGCCCGTCGACCTGCCCTCGGCCGACGAGCTGGGCCGCGAGTTCGAGCGCTTCCTCGCCGAGCGGGAGGGCGACGTCTAGGACCCGGGGGACAGGGCCTAAGCTGCCGCCCATGCTGAAGGTGGGCCTGACCGGCGGTATCGGCGCCGGCAAGAGTGAGGTGTCGCGGCTGCTCGTCTCTTACGGGGCCGTGCTGATCGACGCGGACCGGATCGCCCGCGAGGTCGTCGAGCCCGGCACGCCGGGACTGGCGGCGGTCGTGGCCGCCTTCGGCGACGGGGTCCTGACCGGGGACGGCACCCTGGACCGGCCGAAGCTCGGCTCCGTCGTCTTCGCCGACCCGGAGCGGCTGGCCGTGCTCAACGCGATCGTGCATCCCCTCGTCGGGGCCCGGTCGGCCGAGCTGGAGAGCGCGGCGGGCCCCGGGGACGTGGTGGTCCACGACGTCCCCCTGCTCACCGAGAACGGCCTCGCCCCCCTCTACGACCTCGTGGTCGTCGTGGACGCCTCGCCCGCCACCCAGCTCGACCGGCTGGTACGGCTCCGGGGCATGGCCGAGCAGGAGGCGAAGGCCCGGATGGCGGCCCAGGCCACGCGCGCGGCCCGGCTGGAGATCGCGGACCTCGTGATCGACAACGACGGCCCGCTGGAGGCACTGGAACCGCAGGTGCGGAAGGTGTGGGAAGAACTGGAGCGCAGGGCGGCCGAAGCCGTCTAGACGCGGAGGCGACGGGTCCGGTGTCCGGACCCCGGAACATGGGAAGGATGCAGTGCATGGCCGAGAGAAACCCGGAGACGCATGTCATCGACTTCCGTGCCGCCGAGCAGCTGCTGGCCGCCCGGGACCCGCGCGGTGCGGTGAAGCTGCTGGACTCCGTCATCGCCGAGCACCCGGAGAACACGGCGGCCCGCCTGCTCAGGGCCCGTGCCTTCTTCGCCGCCGCCCAGCTGCGGCCCGCGCAGCTGGAGTTCGAGCTGGTCCTGGAGCGCGAGCCGGACAACGCCTTCGCCCACTTCGCCCTCGCCCGCACGCTCCAGCGCTCCGGACAGGACGTCCGCGCCACCCGGCACTTCCGGCTGGCCGCCGCGCTCGACCCGCGGCCCGAGTACGTCGAGGCCGCGGGCTTCGACACCAGGGACTGACCGCCGGCCCGGACGGAAGCCGGCGGGCCGGGGCTCAGCGCCTCCGGCCGCCGCGGTCCGGCTCGTACGGGGGCACGTCCCGGCCCGGCTGCCAGTGCGGGCCCTGTCGCAGACGGCGCAGGACCAGCGTCATGTCGACGGCGACCACCAGGAACAGCACCCCGCAGGCCGCCGCCCAGCCCGGCCGGTCCACCAGCACGAAGACCACCGTGCCGAAGACCGCCCACGCCATCCCCCAGGCACTCAGCCAGAATCGCAGCCGCAGCGCGCTGCGCGCGGTGGCCGGCTCGCTACCGGTACGCATGACGGCGCCTTCTCCCGTCGGATCCCTGTGGGCACTTCCAGCATGTACCCGCCCGGAGGCGAAGGGAACGGCGGCGGAGACGCCGGGCCGGTGGACGGCCGGATCGGCGGAAGGCGCCGGGCCGGTGGACGGCCGGATCAGTGGACGATCGTGTAGCTGTGCCAGGCCAGGGTGCCCGGCGCGATCGAGTCGGCGCTGTTGGTCGGGAGGTAGATCGGATCCTCGCCCCGGCAGTGCGGGGTCCGGTAGAGGACCAGGTCCACCAGCGTGCCGTTCTCGACCCGCCTCGCACCGAAGGGGAGCCGGTGGCAGCCCTTCACCGGCGGGCTCATCACCCGCACCACCTTCTCCCCGCGCGTCTCGTAGGTGACGGGACCGACGGCGGTGCGGCCGAGGCCCGAGCAGCCCGCGACCGTGAGCGTGAGCAGCACGGCCCCGGTGGCGGTCGTGAGACGCCGGCGAACGGACATGGCGGATCCCCTTCGATCGGACGAGCGAGGCGGTCGGCGGCAGCCCCGGCGCGAAAAGCCCTGGTCGAGGCCACCCTGCCGCCCCCGTGGACCGCTGTCATCCGGGGTTGGGCCGGTCGGGGGAGGCACGGTGGCGGTCGTTGTCAGACCCGGCCCGTAAGGTCGGGGAGACCGACGCGGAAACTCCGCGCGGGGCCGGGCGGACCCGGGGGGAAGGAGGACGGCACCGTGACGGAGAGCTGGGCGGCCCGCGCCGCCGTCTTCCTGCCGGCCGCGCTGCCCCGCGACGGCCGGATCGCCCTCTGGGCCCCGGACGGCGCGGCGCTGCCCGCCCCCGAGGGCCTCGCCGGGGCCGAGACCACCCGCATCACCGTCGCCCGCCGGCACGGCACGGGCGCCCGCGGCCGGGAGGTCCCCGCCGTCACCCTGCCCGTCGCCACCGCCCTGCCGCTGCTCGTCGCCGCCCGGCACAGCGCCCTCGCCCACCCCGCCACCGTCTGCTGGGGCGCCGCCGCCCTGCACGCCCTGCACCTCGTCGCCCGGGGCCGGCTGCTGCCCGGCCTCACCGCCGACGACCTGGACGCCTGGCGGGCCGGTCCGCTCGACGCCGAGGACATCGCCCATCTGCGGGCCGTCGCCGCCGCCATGCCGTACGAGGCGCACGCCGTGCCCGTCGCGGGACCGGGCCCGCTCGGGCTGCCCGACCCGGAGGCCCTGGTGCGGGCCTTCCTGGACGCGGTCGCCGACACCCTGCCCCGTACCCCCGCCGCCGTCCACGCGGTCGGCGCGCCCTTCGCCGCCACCGCGCCGCAGCACCTCCCCGGAGCCCGGGCCTGGGCCGCCGAGGCCGCCGCCGGCATGGACGCCGGGGTCCGGATCTCGCTCCGGCTCGACCTGGACGCCGCCGGGCTCTTCGACACCGCGGAGGAGGCCGGAGGGGGGACGGAGCGGCAGGCCGCCGCGGCGATCCTCCAGGTCCACAGCCTCGCCGACCCCACCCTCGTCGTCGACGCCGCCGCCCTGTGGGCGGGGGAGGGCGAGCACCTCGGCTCCCGGGCCCGGATCGACACCCTCCTCGCCCTGCGCCGCGCCGCCCGGATCTGGCCCCCGCTCGGCCGGCTCCTGGAGCGGGACACGCCCGACGTCCTCGCCGTCACCGAGGCCGAGCTGTACGAACTCCTCGGCCCCGCCGCGGCCCGGCTCGCCGAGGCCGGGGTCGCCCTGCACTGGCCCCGGGACCTGGCCCGCGCGCTCAGTGCCTCCGCCGTCGTCCGCCCCGCCCGCTCCGCGCCCGGCTCCGCCACCGACGGCACCAGCTTCTTCGACAGCGCCGAACTCCTCCGCTTCGACTGGCAGATCGCCCTCGACGGCGACCCCCTCACCCCCGGTGAGATGGACCTCCTCGCCGAGGCCCACCGGCCCGTCGTCCGGCTCCGCGACCGCTGGGTCGTCGTCGATCCCGACCTCGTCCGCAAGGCCCGCAAGCGCGAACTGGGCCTGCTCGAACCGGTCGACGCCCTCGCCGCCGCCCTCACCGGCAGCGCCGAGGTCGACGGCGAGACCGTCCCCGCCGTCCCGGTCGGCGCGCTCGCCGACCTCCGCGACCGGCTCCTCGCCGGGCCCGAGCCCGCCGCGCCGCCGCCCGGCCTCACCGCCACCCTGCGCGACTACCAGCTCCGCGGCCTCGCCTGGCTCGACCTGATGACCTCCCTCGGCCTCGGCGGCTGCCTCGCCGACGACATGGGCCTGGGCAAGACGGTCACCCTCATCGCGCTCCACCTGCGCCGCGCCCGCCGGGCCCCCACCCTCGTCGTCTGCCCGGCCTCCCTCCTCGGCAACTGGCAGCGGGAGGTCGAGAGGTTCGCCCCCGGCGTGCCCGTCCGCCGCTTCCACGGCCCCGCGAGCGACCTCGGCGGCACCGACGGCGGGATCGTCCTCACCACCTACGGCACCCTGCGCACCCGCGCCGCCCGGCTCGCCGAGCACGAATGGGGCATGATCGTCGCCGACGAGGCCCAGCACGTGAAGAACCCGTTCTCCGCGACGGCCAAGGCGCTGCGCGCCGTCCCCGCCCCCGCCCGGGTCGCCCTCACCGGCACGCCCGTGGAGAACAACCTCTCCGAGCTGTGGGCCGTCCTCGACTGGACCACGCCCGGACTCCTCGGCCCGCTCAAGGCGTTCCGCTCCCGCCACGCCCGAGCGGCGGAGAACCACGAGGAGCTGGAGAACGAGGAGGCGGTGGAGCGGCTCGCCCGGCTCGTCCGCCCCTTCCTGCTGCGCCGCCGCAAGTCCGACCCCGGCATCGTGCCCGAACTGCCGCCCAAGACCGAGACCGACCACCCGGTCCCCCTCACCCGCGAACAGGCGTCGCTCTACGAGGCGGTGGTCCGCGAGACCCTCGGCCGGATCGAGGAGGCCCGGGGGATGGCCCGGCGCGGCCTGGTGATGAAGCTGCTGACCTCGCTCAAGCAGATCTGCAACCACCCCGCCCAGTACCTCAAGGAGGACGCCCCGGGCGGCGGCGCCGTCCGCCTCGCCGGCCGCTCCGGCAAGCTGGCCCTCCTCGACGAACTGCTCGACACCATCCTCGCCGAGGACGGCTCCGTGCTGGTCTTCACCCAGTACGTGACGATGGCCCGGCTCCTCGCCGGCCACCTCGCCGCCCGCGGGATCGACAGCCAACTCCTGCACGGGGGCACGCCCGTGGCGGAGCGGGAGCACATGGTCGACCGCTTCCAGTCCGGCGAGGTCCCCGTCTTCCTGCTCTCCCTCAAGGCCGCCGGCACCGGCCTCAACCTCACCCGCGCCGGCCACGTCGTCCACTACGACCGCTGGTGGAACCCGGCGGTCGAGGACCAGGCCACCGACCGCGCCTACCGGATCGGGCAGACCCAGCCCGTCCAGGTCCACCGGCTCGTCACCGAGGGCACCGTCGAGGACCGCATCGCCGAACTGCTCCGCGCCAAGAAGGCCCTGGCCGACGCCGTCCTGGGCTCCGGCGAGGCGGCCTTCACCGAACTCACCGACCGCGAACTGGCCGACCTGGTCTCCCTGAGGAGGGCCTCGTGAACCGCCCCGGAGCCCGGGCCGCGCGCGGTGCCGCCCCCCGCCACGACGACCGCCGCCGCACCTTCCCCGCCGTCCCGCCCCGCGAGGCCGCCGACGGCCGCTTCGCCGCCACCTGGTGGGGCAACGCCTGGGTGGGCGCCCTGGAGCGCACCGCCCTCGACCAGGCCCGCCTGGCCCGCGGCCGGACCTACGCGGAGCGCGGCCGCGTCGACGCGATCACCGTCACCCCCGGCCGGGTCGTGGCCTATGTGCACGGCAGCCGGATCCGCCCCTACCGCACCGAGATCCGGATGCGGATCCTCGGCGACGAGGGCTGGGAGCTCTTCCTCGACGAGGCCACCGCCCGCCCCGCGCACATGGCCGCCCTCCTCGACAAGGAGGTCCCGCACGCCCTGGAGGCGGTCGAGGGCCTGCTGCCCGCCCCCGGCGACCTGCTGCCCGACTGCTCCTGCCCCGACGACGGCTTCCCCTGCAAGCACGCCGCCGCCCTCTGCTACCAGGCGGCCCGCCTCCTCGACGAGGACCCCTTCGCCCTCTTCCTGATGCGCGGCCGCGGCGAGGGCGAACTCCTCGCCGAGCTCTCCCGGCGCAACGCCGTCCGGTCCGCCGCCGAGGCCGGTCCCGCCGCGCCCGTCCTCCCCTCCGTCCCCGCCCGCGACGTGCTCGCCGCCACCCGCCGGCTTCCGCCGCCGCCCCCGCCGCTGCCGCTCCCGGACCGGCCCGGCCGCCCCGCGGTCTTCCCGCCCGACCCGTACGCCCCCGACCCCCTCGCGCTCGACCTCCTCGCCGGGGAGGCCGCCGCCCGCGCCCACGCCTTCCTCGCCACCGGGCAGGACCCGCTCGCCGCCCTCGGCCCCTGGCAGGACGCGGTCCGGCTCGCCGCCGCCCACCCCGGCTCCGGGCTCACCGCCTCCACCCGCGCCCTCTACCGGGACCTGGCCCGCGCGCTCGACCGCACCCCCACCGACCTCGCCCGCGCCGTCGCCGCCTGGCGGCAGGGCGGGCCGGAGGGCCTGGCGGTCCTGGAGGAGCCCTGGGACCCGCCCGCCGGCCCGTTCGACCGGGCGAGACCCGCCCTGCTCGCCGCCGGTCACGCGGGGTTCCGGCCCTGGCGCAACCGCCTCTCCCTGTCCTCGCTCCAGCTCCGGTTCGGCCGGGACGGCCTGTGGTACGCGTACGAATCGGACAGCGGCCGCGAGGACTGGTGGCCGCGCGGCGTTCCCGCCGCCGACCCGGTCGAAGCCCTCGTCCGGCGGCCCGGCGGCTGAGGCGCCCCGGCGACCTCCACTCGAACGGGCACCTCCCTCGAAGGAGTGAAACCCCGGGTTCGCCGGATCCGGCAAACGGGTTCGTCGCGTTTATTCCGGTACGGGCACTTGCCCGTGCAACTCCGGAAGGCAGGAAGCCATGAGGCAGATGCGCCGAAGTGGTCTGGCCACACTGTTGGTCACAGGTGGTGCGCTCGCGCTGTCGGCGGGCGCCGCCCACGCGGACTCGGGTGCCGAGGGCACCGCGGTCGGCTCGCCGGGAGTCGGCTCCGGCAACACCCTCCAGCTGCCGGTCCACGTACCGGTCAACCTCTGCGGGAACACGGTCAACGTCGTCGGGCTGCTCAACCCGGCCATGGGGAACTCGTGCGCCAACACCTCGGCCCCGGCCGGGGAGCCCCGGGACTCCGGCCCCGGCCGCACCCACAAGGACGAGGCCGTGACCCCGCGCGGCGGCGAGCAGACCGACACCCGCGGCGGCTCCTCCGACGGCGGGGCGGCCAACGGCGGCGGCGCCACCGCGGAGAGCCACACCGGGGGCTCCCCGGGCGTGCTGTCCGGGAACGGCCTCCAGCTCCCGATCGACCTGCCGGTCAACGTCGTCGGCAACTCGGTCAACGTCGTGGGCGTCGGCAACCCGGCCATCGGCAACACCGGGGTCAACGGCCCGAGCACCCCCGAGGAGCCGCAGGTCGAGATCCCGACCCCGCGTCCGCAGACCCCGGTGCGCAACCTGCCGCCGAAGCCGGTCGCGGAGCAGGAGAAGCCCGCCGCTCCGGCGCCCGTCCCGGCGCCCGCCCCCGCGCCGCAGGGCGAGGCCGTCGGCCCCGTGCTCGCCTCCACCGGCAGCGAGAGCGTCGGCTACGCCGCCGCGGGCAGCGCCGCGCTCCTCCTCGGCGGTGCGCTGATGTACCGCCGCCGCCGCACGGCCGACCAGGTCTGATCCCGGCCTGCCACGCCGGAGCCGGTCCCGCTGACGTCCGAGCCGTCAGCGGTCCGTCCGGCCCGGCGTCCCCTCCGCGCCCGTCGCGCCGGGCGCGTTCCCGTGCGCGGCGGGCGGCACGCGCCAGGAGCGCAGCACCGTCTCGATGACGGGGGAGACCCGGGTCCGGGCCTGGTGGCGGGGCACCCCGCGCATCAGCAGGGAGTCGTACGGCGTGTCCACGTGACGGATCGAGGCGCGGACCGCGGCGGTCACGGCCCCCCGGTCGAGGGCGCGCCCGGCGGCCGTCCGGCCCACCCGGCCGCTGCCCTTCGCCGAGGCGTGGGCGGCGATCTCGGCCGCCCGCTCCGGCGGCATCGCGGGGAACAGCCGAAGGATCTCCGCCCGCAGGGTCTCCGTGATCGCGGCGTCCCGCACCGCGCGCCGCTCCGCGTCCCGGGCCCGCCGCCGGGCCCGGGCCTCCGCGTCGGCGAGGCAGGCCGTCTCGGCCAGGGCGAGGGCCGCCTCCTCGACGAGCAGCCCCTGCCGTTCGTACCGGGTACGGCGCCGGTTGTGGCGCACCACCACCGCCCACAGGGCGCTGTGCTCCCGGGCGCGCCGGGTGAGCGCGGTGTCGCCGCGGCGCAGGAAGACCAGGTGGCCGAGGTCGGCGCAGTCCAGGCAGACCGGACGGCCGTACTCGACGATCATCCGCTCCAGCGGGCCCTGCCGGCACTCCGAGCAGCGGCGGCGGCGCAGCGGCTCGACGACGACGGGAGCGACGAGGTCCACGGCCGCCGTCCTCAGCGCAGTCCGGGCGCGGCGGCGGCGATGAACCGGGCGAGGGCTTCCTTCGCCTGGTCGGAGCGGCGGGCGCGGTCCGCGGTGCCCACCGCCTCGTGCATGCAGTGGGTCTCCTCGAAGGCGGCCTCGGCCAGTCGCCGGAGCTCCGGGTCGTCGCAGACCAACTGGACGCGGAAGAGTGCCTGGCGGGCGGTGGTCCGCTGCCGGTAGGAGGCGTGCCGGGACTCCTCGGCCTCCTCGGAGCCGGGCTCCTCGACGGCCCGGAACCAGCGGTCGTTCTGGCTGTGGCGGTAGTCCACGACGGCGCCTGCGAAGGCGCTGTAGGTGGTGATCCGCTCCTGCCGGAGCAGTTCACCGCGGTTGAGCGCGGCCGTGCGCAGGGTCGCCCGGCCCTGGAACCAGTGGGTGGCGATCACGCCGAGGAGCGTGCCCGCCACCGCTATCAGTGCGACGTCCATGACCGGTGTGCCTCCCCCTGCCGATCCGATCGTCCGAAGATCCTCCGGACCGTCAGATCATGACATTCCAGGGGCGGTCGCGTCACCGCCGTCCCGGGCGGCGAGGGCCGCCGCCAGCCGGTCCCGGGCCGCCGTCTGCGCCGCGATCCGCGCGTCGATCACCGCGAGCCGTTCGCGGGCGATCTCCAGGCCCCGGCCGGAGGGGCGCACCGACGGCAGGTCCCCGTCGAGGCAGGAGCGGAAGGCCGCCACGTCCTCCAGGGTGAGCCCGGCGTCGAGCAGGTAGCGGATGTTGGCGACGCGGACCACCGCGCCCTCCTCGTACAGCCGGTAGCCGTTGGCGGCGCGGACCGGGGCGATGAGGCCCGCCTGCTCGTAGTGGCGCAGGGACCGCGCCGACACGCCCGCCCTGCGGGCCAGTTCACCGATGCGCACCCCGCAGTCGTATCACGTGACGAGCGCGCCCCCGTCGACCGGGAGCACGGTCCCGGTGAGGAAGGCGGCCTCGGGCGCGGCGAGCGCGGTGACCGCCCAGGCTACCTCCTCGGGGCGGCCGACCCGCCCGAGCGGGGTGTGCGCGAGCTGCCAGGCCCGCACCGCCCGCCGCTGCTCCGGCGTCAGGCCCGTGTGCTCGCCGATCGGCGTCTCGATCGCGCCGGGGGCGACGGCGACCACCCGCACGCCGTCGGCCGCGAGTTCGATCGCCCAGCAGCGGGTGAGGGTCTCCAGGGCGCTCTTGGTCGCCGGATAGACCGAGTTGCCCGGCCAGCCGCGCAGGCCGACCGTCGTCGTCACGTTCACGACCACGCCACCGGAGGAGCGCAGCGCGGGCACGGCGGCCTGGGTGAGCAGCACGGGGGCGACCAGGTTGGTCTCCAGGAGGGGAGCGATCCGGGCCCGGTCGAGGGTGCCGAGCGGTCCGCCGCCGGCGACCCCGGCGTTGTTGACCAGGACGTCGAGGCGGCCGTGCGCGGCGAGCACGGACCGGACGAGTTCCTCGGGCACGCCCTCGGCGGTGAGGTCGGCGGGGTGCGGGCGGATCAGTCCGGGGGCCTCCGCGGCCGTCTCCCACAGGGGTTCCGGCCGGCGGCCCACGGCGACGACGGTCGCGCCCTGCCGGGCGAAGGCACGTGCGGTGGCCCGGCCGATGCCGGTGCCCGCGCCCGTGACGAGGACGACCCTGGAGGGGCGGGCGCCGGTGGTGGCCCCCACGGACGCGGTGTCCGTCGCGGCGTTCGTCGCGGTCTTCGTCACGCTCTTCGTCGTGGTGCCCATCCCGGTCTCCCTCTCGGTCTCCATGAATCCGATGGTGGAACCCTGACGCCGGTGACAAGGTCAAGCCCATGACGCACGACCCCCGTTTCCCGTCTCCTCCCGCGCTGTGGGCCGCCCTGCCGTGGGAGGCGCGGAAGCGGGTGGACTCCCACGTGGTGCGGCGGGCCCGGCTCGCGGCGGCCCGGGAGGTCCTGGCCGCCGGGCTGGTCCCGCGCCCGGCGCTGGACGCGTGCCTCCACCTCGTCCACGTACGGGAGGAGATCCTGGCCGACCGGCTGGCGCCGCACCCGCCCCGCGACGCGGCCGCGCTCACGGAACGGGCCGCGGCGCTCGGCCGGCCGGTCCGCGCCCTGGAGCTGGCCTGGGACTGGGACAGCTGGGGGACGCTCCTGGTGCTGGACGCCCTGGACGGGGCGGGGGAGCGGACGGGGCTCGCCTCGTGGCAGGGCGTCGAGCGGGCCGGGCCGCTCGCGGCGGACGTGGCACGGCGGCTCGGGGTGGAGCTGCGCGGGCCGGGGGAGGAGGGTCCGGACCGGCCGTGACCGGTGGGCGCAGGGCAGAATGGGCGGGATGCGATACGAGGCGATCACCTGGGGCCGGATGGCCGGGCGGCTGGCGAGGCACGTGGACCGGCTCGTGCCCGGCGACGGCGGCGAGCGGCTGAAGGTGGCCGTCGACGGCGCGCCCGCGGCCGGCGGCGAACTGGTCGGGCTGCTCGCCGAGCAGCTGCGGGACCGCGGCCGCCCCGTGCACGTCGTCGACACCGGGGACTTCCTGCGGCCCGCGTCGCTGCGGTACGAGTACGGCAAGGAGGACCCGGACGCGTACTACGGCGGCTGGACCGACCACGGGGCCCTGTGGCGGGAGGTCTTCACCCCGCTGGAGCCCGGCGGCAGCGGGCGGGTCCTGCCCGACCTGTGGGACCCGGTCAGGGACCGGGCGACCCGCAGCCCGTACGTGACGCTGCCGCCCGGCGGGGTGCTGCTGCTCCACGGGCCGTTCCTCCTCGGGCACTGGTTCCCCTTCGACCTGACCGTCCACCTCCGCCTCTCGCCCGCCGCCCTGGCACGGCGCACCGCACTGCCCTGGACACTGCCCGCCTTCGCCCGGTACGAGACGGAGGTCGACCCGGCGGGCACCGCCGACGTCGTCGTCCGGGCCGACGACCCGCGGCACCCCGCCTGGACCGGGCTCGGCGACCTCGGCTCAGACTGACGGCGGCCGGCCGCCCACCACGGTCACCGCCTCGGCGCCCGCCGCGCACCCGGCCTCCGCCGCCCGGACCGGATCCGCGCCCGCCAGCCGCGCGGCGAGGAACGCCCCGGTGAAGGCGTCGCCCGCCCCCGTCGAGTCCACCCGCCGCTCCGGCTCCACGGGCGGCGCCGCCACCCGGGCCGTGACCCTTCCGGCCTCGGCGACCAGGGCACCGGCCGCGCCCAGCGTCACCACGGCCAGCGGCACGCGCCGGCTCAGCTCCCGGGCCGCCGCCTCCGGGTCCGCCGCGCCGGTGAGCAGCCGGGCCTCGTCGGCGTTGGGCAGCAGCAGGGAGACGCCCTCGACGGCCGCGAGGAACCGCTCGGTGCCCAGCTCCGCCAGGAAACCGGCCGAGGCCGGGTCCACGCTCACCGGGACGCCGGCGGCGCGGGCGGCCCGCAGGGCGAGCCGGGCCGCCGTCCGGCTCGGCTCGGCGAAGAACAGATAGCCGGAGAGGTGGAGCGCCGCCACGCCGTCGAGGAGCCCGGCCGACCAGTCGTCGGGGCAGAGCCGCAGCACGGCCCCGCCGTCCGTCAGGAAGGTCCGCTCCGCCTCGGCGTCCACCAGGGCGATCACGGTGGCCGTGGGCGCCTCCGGGTCCGTCACCAGCAGCGGGCGGACGCCCGCCCGGACCAGCGCCCGCTCGTGCCAGCCGGCCGCGTCGGTGCCGACCCGGCCGAGCAGCCGCACGTCCCGGTGGCCCGAACGGACCGCCCAGCAGGCCGCGTTGGCCCCCGCGCCGCCCGGCAGGGTGCGGATCGAGGCCGCCGTGTCCGTCGCGGCCGCCAGCGGGGCACGGTGCCGGGCCACCACGTCCGTGACCACGTCCCCGACGATCAGCAGCGCGCCGCCCGCACCGGGTGCCGGACCGGCCGTCACCGCTCGCCCGCGGCGTACGCCCCCGCGATCTCCGCCGCGAGCCGGACGTTGCCCCGGACCGCCGCGAGGTTGGCCTCCAGGGACGCGCCGTCCGTGTGCGTCGTCAGGTACTCCAGGAGGAAGGGCGTCACCGCCTGGCCCGTGATCCCCTTCTCCCGCAGCTCGGCGAGGCCCCGCGCGAGCACCCGGTCGTGCAGCGCAGGGTCCAGCTGCTCCGCCTCCGGCACCGGATTGGCCACGACCAGCGCCGACCAGGGGCGGCCCAGCGCCTCCCGGGCCCGTATGACGGCGGCGACCTCCGCCGGGCTGCGCAGCGTCCAGTCGACCGGCTCCCCGGAGGAGGAGAGGTAGAAGCCGGGGAAGGTCGCCGTGCCGTACCCGGCGACCGTCACGCCGAGGGTCTCCAGGCGCTGGAGCGTCGCCGGGACGTCGAGGATCGACTTCACTCCCGCGCACACCACGGTGATGCCCACCTCGGCGAGCAGCCGCAGGTCGGCGGACTCGTCCTGGGTCTCGCGCCACTCGCGGTGCACCCCGCCGAGGCCTCCGGTGGCGAAGACGCGGATGCCCGCCGCGTCGGCGAGCCGGGCCGTCGCCGACACCGTGGTCGCCCCGCTCGCGCCGGTGGCGAGGGCGGGCGCCAGGTCGCGGTGGCCGAGCTTGCGCACCGACGGGTCCTCGGCGATCCGGGCCAGCCCCGCCGGGTCGAGGCCGACGCGCGCCACCCCGTCGAGGACGGCGACGGTCGCGGGCACGGCGCCCAGGGACCGTACCGACTCCTCCAGCTCCACGGCCACGGCCAGGTTCCGCGGGCGCGGCAGGCCGTGGGCGATGATCGTCGATTCGAGGGCGACGACGGGCCGGCCCTCGCGGAGCGCCTCCCGTACCTCTTCGGACACCAGTGTGGTCGTGGTCATGGTCCATTCCTGGCGCGGCCACTCGTCCCGCAAACACCTCTGGCGAGCTCCTGCCACCCCCCTTTCGCACGGGGGTGCGAGGGGGTACGGATTCGGTTCCGCGGGACCCGGCGCGGCGGGGCCGATCCGCCCGGCGCCCGCGAGACTCCCGGGCAAGGGCCCGGTGCAGAATCCGTCGCCCCGGCGCGGGTGAGGAACGTGCCTGGTCAGAGCGGTGAACGGAGGGATTCGTTCCGCCGGTCCCGGTGCCGCGTGCCGCCCCGGGGCCCGGCTACAGTCACCGCCCATGACGACACACGACCTCCCCTCCTTCGCCGTCCACATCCCCGACGCCGAGCTCGAAGCCGACCCGCTCGACCCCGGCCAGATCGTGTCCGGCACCCCCGAGGTGTCCGGCAAGGTGCTGTGGGAGTCCGCCGACGGCAAGCAGCTGCGCGGCATCTGGCAGATCACCCCCGGCGTCGTCACCGACACCGAGGCGAACGAACTCTTCGTCGTCGTCAGTGGCCGGGCCACCGTCGCCGTCGAGGGCGGCGCCACGATGGAGGTCGGGCCCGGGGACGCCTGCGTCCTGCGCGAGGGCGACCGGACCACCTGGACCGTCCACGAGACCCTGCGCAAGGCGTACCACATCACGCTGCCCTGAGCCCTGAGCCCTGAGCCCGGACCCGCCCGCGCCCCGGCTCCGGGCCGGGCGCGGTCAGGCCCTGCGGAGCGCGCCCCGCAGGGCCAGGGCCGCCATCGGCAGCAGCAGACAGGCGGCGATCGCGTTGAGCGGGCCGTAGCCCGCCTGGGAGACGATCACCCCGGCCACCAGGCCACCGACGCCCGCCGCCGTGTTCATCACCGTGTCCGACAGGCCCTGGACGGCCGCCCGCGCCGCCTGCGGAACCGAGTCCGTCAGCAGCGCCGAACCCGACACCAGACCGGCCGACCAGCCGAGCCCCAGCACGAACAGCCCGGCCGCGACCCGGGTGTGGCTCGCCCCGGCCGTGCCCGCGAGCAGCGCGGCGAAGCCCAGCAGCCCGACCGCGAGACCGATCACCGCGAGCCGGCCGAGCCGGTCCGACAGCCATCCCATGACGGGCGAGAACGCGTACATGCCCGCGATGTGCACGCTGATCACGAGCCCGATCAGCTCGATCCCGGCCCCGTGGTGGGTGAGGGCGACCGGAGTCATCGACATGATCGACACCATCACCGTCTGCGAGGCCGCCACCGTCACCAGGGCGATCCTGGCCCGCGGCGACTCGCGGACCGCGCGCAGCCCGGCCCGCAGGGACCGGTCCTCCGGCCGGTCCGCCGTCCCGTCCCCCTCCGCGGCGGCCAGCGCCCGCGCGGTCAGCAGCGGGTCGGGCCGCAGCAGCAGCGCCACCACCAGCGCCGACACCACGAACACCACCGCCGCCCACAGGAACGGACCCGCCGCCACGGGTATGCCGAGGCCCGAGACGCTCCGCCCGGCCGGCGCCGCGATGTTCGGGCCGAGGACGGCGCCGATCGTGGTCGCCCAGACCACCGTCGAGATGGCCCGCGCCCTGCGGTCGGGCTCCGCCAGGTCGGCGGCGGCGAACCGGGCCGCCAGATTGGCCGAGGAACCCGCGCCGAAGCCCACCAGGCCCACCAGCATCACCGGGAAGCTGCCGAGGACCGCGCCGAGCACCGCGATCCCGGCGCCGAGCGCGCCCAGCAGATAGGCCAGCACCAGGCCGGCCCGCCGCCCCCGCCGCGCCATCAGCGCCGCCAGCGGCATCGCGAGCAGCGCGGGCCCGGCGACCGTCGCCGTCGAGGCGAGCCCCGCCAGCGCGTCCGTGCCGCTCACCTCGGTGGCGAGGACGGCGGCGAGGGCGACGCCGGTGGCGATCCCGAGACCGCCGAGGATCTGGGTGGCGACGAGCACGGCCTGGACCCGGCGGCGCAGCTCGGGCAGAGCGGCGGCGGAGACCGGGGCGGCGGTCCCTCCGGGCACGGTGGTGTCAGGGGCGTCGGGCGTTTTGGTCACTACCGGAGTGTGCCAGCCCCCGCGCCCGATGGGAACGCCCGGAACGCGAAACCGCAGGTCGGCAGGGCATAGGGGCAGAGACCGAGCCCCATGCCCTCACAAGGCGGGGACCGAACTCCATGCCCTCACCCCAGGGCGGGGACCGAGTGGCGCACCCTCCAGGGCAGTGGCCGAGTGGCGCACCCCCCCCAGGGCAGGGACCGAGTGGCGCACCTTCCCAAGGCAGGGACCGAGTAATGCACCCCCCGCAGGGCGGAGATCGCCCCTCGGAGCCGCGCCCGGCCCGCCCCCGGAGCCGTCAGAACAGCGGTTCCGGCAGGACGCCTTCGAGCTCCAGGAGTCTTCGCTTCGTCTCCAGACCGCCGCCGAACCCGCCGAGGCCGCCGTCGCTCTCCACCACCCGGTGGCACGGCACCACCACGGGCAGCGGATTGGCGCCCATCGCCGCGCCCACCGCCTGCGCCGCCCCCGGCTGTCCGACGCGCCGCGCCAGCTCCCCGTACCCGACCACCGCCCCGTACGGCACCCCGGCGGCCAGCTCGCGGAGCACCTGGCGGTTGAAGCCGGTCGTCAGCGACCAGTCCAGCGGCAGGTCGAACGCGCGCAGCGCGCCCGCGAAGTACCGGTCCAGCTGCCGCAGCGGCTCCGCCAGCAGACCCGTGGAGCGCTCGACGGCCGTGGCGCCCAGCTGCTCGGCGAGCCGCTCCGGCATCCACTCCCGGCGCTCCCCGCGCGCGTGGAACCCGACCCGCACGAGACCCCGCCCGGTGGCCGCCACGAAGAGCGGGCCGATGCCGCTCTCCACGACCGTCCACTCGGCGGTCACGCCCCGCGGTCCGTCCTCGATGTCCATGCCCTCACCGTACGGCCCGGCGCCGACAGCCCGGCCCGGACGGCCGGTTCCGGTCACCTCCCGGCGGACCCCGGGCGACGCGCACCGGCCAAAGCGCTCGTTCGGCGGCGATCCGGCGGTACGACCCCGTCCGGAGGTCACGGAGCGGTCTCGCTCCGGTCTCGCGACCGGAAAATCCCCGGTCAGGTGCCCCCCGGGCCCTCGACGCGCCATAATCTCGCCCCGGTAGTACTACCCAGCGGTACCGACTGTTTTCGGACGTCCATGCGCCAGGGGTGGGAGGCACACGCTCATGCAGGGCACGGTCGACGGATTCAGCTACGGGATCGTCACGCCGGTGGCGGCCTTCCTCATGGCCTGTCTCGGCGGCGCCCTGGGGCTGAGATGCACGACCCGCTCGCTGCGCCACCGGGACTCCTTCAAGGCCGGCTGGCTCGCCCTCGGCTCCACCTCCATCGGCACCGGCATCTGGACGATGCACTTCATCGCCATGATGGGCTTCACGGTCGAGCAGGCGCCCGTCGACTACGACCGGCCGATCACCTTCGCCAGCCTCGCCGTCGCCGTCGTCATGGTCGGCATCGGCATCTTCATCGTCGGCTACCGGGGCGCGACCGCGCTCACGCTCGTCACCGGCGGCACCATCACCGGCCTCGGCGTCGCCACCATGCACTACCTCGGCATGGCCGGGATGCGGCTGCCGGGCCGGATCGAGTACGACACCCTGACCGTCGCGCTCTCCGTGGTCATCGCGGTCGTCGCCGCCACCACCGCCCTCTGGGCCGCCGTCTCCGTCCACGGCTTCCTCGCCAGCCTCGGGGCCAGCCTCGTCATGGGCGTCGCCGTCAGCGGCATGCACTACACCGCCATGGCGGCCGTCAGCGTCCATCTGCACGGCGCCCGGCCCGCCACGGGCGCGGGGACCACCGCGAGCTCGCTGCTCCTGCCCATGCTGGTGGGGCCCGCCGTCTTCCTCATCCTGGCGGCCGTCGTCGTCATGTTCGACCCGCTGCTCGTCATGGGCGACCCCGACTGGCAGCGGACCCCGGCCCGCTCCCCGTACCGCCCCGGCGTCCCCGCGCCCCGGCACGTCCCCAGCTACGGCGAGCCCGCGAACTGGACCGCCCGCCCCGCGGGACGCGGCTCCCGGCGGGCCGTCCCGCGCGGCGGCCACCGCTCCCAGGACTGGTGACCCGGCCGCCGCACGGCGATCACCCCCCCGACTGTCGGTGCCGGGTCGTACGGTGGTGGCATGCGGCCCGTTTCCAAGATCGAACGTTCGGTGGCGCCCTTCGAGGTCGTCTCCCCCTTCCAGCCGAGCGGCGACCAGCCGGCGGCCATCGCCGAGCTGGACCGGCGCATCCGCGCCGGCGAGAAGGACGTCGTCCTCCTCGGCGCCACCGGCACCGGCAAGTCGGCCACCACGGCCTGGATGATCGAGAAGCTCCAGCGCCCCACCCTGGTGATGGCGCCGAACAAGACCCTGGCCGCCCAGCTGGCGAACGAGTTCCGCGAGCTCCTGCCGAACAACGCGGTCGAGTACTTCGTCTCGTACTACGACTACTACCAGCCCGAGGCGTACGTCCCCCAGTCGGACACCTACATCGAGAAGGACTCCTCGATCAACGAGGAGGTCGAGCGGCTGCGCCACTCCGCGACCAACTCCCTGCTCACCCGCCGGGACGTCGTCGTGGTCGCCTCCGTCTCCTGCATCTACGGCCTCGGCACCCCGCAGGAGTACGTGGACCGCATGGTCCCGCTCAAGGTCGGCGACGAGATCGACCGCGACCAGCTGCTGCGCCGCTTCGTCGACATCCAGTACACGCGCAACGACCTCGCCTTCACCCGGGGCACCTTCCGCGTCCGCGGCGACACCATCGAGATCTTCCCGGTGTACGAGGAGCTCGCCGTCCGCATCGAGATGTTCGGCGACGAGATCGAGGCCCTCTCCACCCTCCACCCGCTCACCGGCGAGATCATCACCGAGGACCAGCAGCTCTACGTCTTCCCCGCCACCCACTACGTCGCCGGCCCCGAGCGCATGGAGCGGGCCGTCAACGACATCGAGCGCGAGCTCGACCAGCGGCTGAAGGAGCTGGAGAAGCAGGGGAAGATGCTGGAGGCCCAGCGGCTCCGCATGCGCACCACCTACGACATCGAGATGATGCGCCAGATCGGCTCCTGCTCCGGCATCGAGAACTACTCGATGCACTTCGACGGCCGCGAGCCCGGCTCCCCGCCGAACACCCTCCTCGACTACTTCCCCGAGGACCTCCTCCTCGTCATCGACGAGTCGCACGTCACCGTGCCGCAGATCGGCGCCATGTACGAGGGCGACGCCTCCCGCAAGCGGACCCTCGTCGACCACGGCTTCCGGCTCCCCTCCGCCCTCGACAACCGCCCGCTGAAGTGGGAGGAGTTCCAGGACCGGATCGGCCAGACCGTCTACCTCTCCGCCACCCCCGGCACCTACGAGCTGTCCCGCTCCGACGGCTTCGTCGAGCAGATCATCCGCCCCACCGGCCTCGTCGACCCCGAGGTCGTCGTCAAGCCCACCGAGGGCCAGATCGACGACCTGGTCCACGAGATCCGGCTGCGCACCGAGCGTGACGAGCGCGTCCTGGTCACCACCCTCACCAAGAAGATGGCCGAGGACCTCACGGACTACTTCCTGGAGCTCGGCATCCAGGTCCGCTACCTCCACAGCGACGTGGACACCCTGCGCCGCATCGAGCTGCTGCGCGAGCTGCGCGCCGGCGAGTACGACGTCCTCGTCGGCATCAACCTGCTCCGCGAGGGACTCGACCTGCCCGAGGTCTCCCTCGTCGCCATCCTCGACGCCGACAAGCAGGGCTTCCTGCGCTCCGGCACCTCCCTCATCCAGACCATCGGCCGCGCCGCGCGCAACGTCTCCGGCCAGGTCCACATGTACGCCGACACCATCACGCCCGCGATGGCGCAGGCCATCGACGAGACCAACCGGCGCCGCGAGAAGCAGGTCGCCTACAACAAGGAGCACGGGATCGACCCCCAGCCGCTCCGCAAGAAGATCAACGACATCGTCGCCACCATCGCGCGCGAGGAGGTCGACACCGAGCAGTTGCTCGGCACCGGCTACCGCCAGGCCAAGGAGGGCAAGGCGGCCAAGGCGCCGGTGCCCTCGCTGGCCCTGCACGCCCCGAAGGCCGGCAAGGCGGGCGCCAAGGGCGGCTCGACGCTGGAGCTGGGCGACCGGCCCGCCGCCGAACTGGCCGGGGTCATCGAGGAGATGACCGAGCGGATGCGCGCCGCCGCCGCCGAGCTGCAGTTCGAGGTGGCCGCCAGGCTGCGGGACGAGGTCGCCGAACTGAAGAAGGAGCTGCGCCAGATGAAGGAGGCGGGACTGGCGTGACCCGTGGCGGCCCGGTGTGTTGCAAGAGCGACACAAAACCGGGCCGCGCCCGGCACGTTGTCGGTGGCCCTGCGTAGGGTGCTGCCACAACGACGAGAGGGGCAAGCGCGTGACGGTCAACATGACCAAGGGCCAGGCCATCAGCCTGGAGAAGAAGGGCGGGGGCAGCCTCACCCAGGTGCGGATGGGCCTCGGCTGGCAGGCCGCGCCGCGCCGGGGGCTCTTCGGTTCGCGCACCCGCGAGATCGACCTGGACGCGTCCGCGGTGCTCTTCGCCGAGAAGCAGCCGGTGGACGTGGTCTTCTTCCGTCACCTGGTCAGCGACGACGGCTCCGTCCGCCACACCGGGGACAACCTCGTGGGCGGCGTGGGCCAGGGCGGCGACGACGAGGCCATCCTCGTCGACCTCCAGCGGGTGCCCGTCCACATCGACCAGATCGTCTTCACGGTGAACTCCTTCACCGGGCAGACCTTCCAGGAGGTGCAGAACGCCTTCTGCCGGCTCGTCGACGAGACGAACGGCCAGGAGCTCGCGCGCTACACCCTCGACGGAGGCGGCCAGTACACCGCGCAGATCATGGCGAAGGTGCACCGGGCCGGCGCGGGCTGGCAGATGACGGCCCTGGGCAGCGCGGCCAACGGCCGCACCTTCCAGGACCTGATGCCGGCGATCCTGCCGCACCTGTAGGCGGACCGCGGGACCGGCTCCCCGGCCCCGCCGCCGCGCCACCGCAGCTCCCGACGGGCACCGGCCCGTCGGGAGCTGCCCCGCATGACCGCATGGCCGCGTGGTCGTGCGGTCGCACGACTGCACGACCGCGCGGTCGCACGACCGTGTGACAGAGCCGAAGCGCCGAGGGGAAACAGAGTCCAGATGACGGCCGAGCTGGTCCGGGGGCAGAACCACCCCCTGCCCGACACCCGACTCGAACTCCGGGTGTCCGCCGGACACCCGGTCGTCGCCGGGGCCACCCTCGGCGACGAGCAGGGCCGGGTCGCCGGAGCCGAGTGGATCGCCCACCCGGGCGCCCCGGTACGGCCCGGGATCGAGGTGACCGGTGACGTCGCGGCCGAGCACCGCATCGCCGTGGACCTCGCGGCCCTCCCGGACACCGTCCACCGGCTCTCCCTGCTGCTCGCCCTGCCGCCCGGAGCGGGCGGCCCGGTCCGCTTCGGCACCGCCGCCGCCCCCTTCGTGTCCGTCACCGGCCCGGAGGGCGCCGCCGTCGCCACGTACACCATCACCGGCCTCGACCGGGAGTCCGCCGTCGTCGCCCTGGAGCTCTACCGCCGCCAGGGCGTCTGGAAGGTCCGCGCGGTCGGGCAGGGGTACGAGGGCGGGCTCGCCGACCTCCTCGCCGACCAGGGCGCCCCGGCCGCCGCCGACCTCGCCGCCGCCGTCCTGGACGCGGCAGGACCCGCCGTCCCCGCGCCCCCGGTGGCGCCTCCTCCCACGGCCCCCGAGACCGCCCCCGCCGGTGTCCCCGCGGACGCTTCCGCCGACGCCTCCGCGACGACCGCCATCAGCTACGCCCACCCGGGCCGCCGCCCCGCCCCGGGGCCCGCCGCGCCCGCGTCCGGGCCGGACACGGGCCCCGGAGCCGTACCGCCGCAGGCCGGACCGGCCGGGCAGGCCGAGGCGCGTCCGGCGCCCGTCGCCGGGGACGCCACCGGCTGGACCATGGACGAGCGGCTCTACAACCAGGTGTGGGGCATGTTCGAGGACCTGGCCCGGAGCGTCGCCGCCTACCGCAGCGCCCGCGACTTCGCCGACCACCGCCTCGACCGCGCGATCGACGAGGTCCTCGCCGACCCGGGCGCCCGGGTCGGCGGCGCGGGGGACGCCGCACGGGCCGCCGCCCGCGCCACCCACGACGAACTGATGGGCCGCGCCCAGGAGGCCCTCGACCGGGACCTCGCGCAGCTCACCGCGGAGTCCGAGGTCGTCGAACCGGCCCTGCCCGTCGCCTACGCCCGCTGGGACAACCCCGTCTGGCACGCCTACCGGACCCCGGAGGAGCCCCCGATGGCGGTCCGCCTCGGCGACCTCCACCTGCCCGAGCGGACCGGCCTCCGGATCCCCTTCCTCGTCCGCCTCCCGCTGGAGCGCGGCCTGTGGGTGGACTCGGGGCCCGGCCGGACCTCGGCGGCCGGCCTGCTCGACGAGGCCGAACTGCGCCGGCTCGCCCTGGACAGCGCCGTGGCGCACACCGCCCGGCTGCTCGCCGCCCACCCCGCGGGCGCCCTCACCGTCCACGTGCTCGACCCGGCCGACGGCGGGGCCGCCGCCTTCGCGCCGCTCGTCGAGACCGGTGTCCTGGCCGCCCCGCCGGCCCGGGGCGCGGCCGGGGTCGCCGCCACCCTCGCCCAGCTCACCGAGCGGGTGGACCTGCTCCAGATGGCGGTGCGCGGCGACGCCTCCGAGGACCTGCCGCCCGGCTTCGACCTGTCGCGCCAACTGCTCGTGGTCCACGACTTCCCGCACGGCTTCGACGACCGGGCCGTCACGCGGCTGCGCTACCTCGCCGACGAGGGCCCCTCCGTCGGCGTCCACCTGCTGATGGTCGCCGACCGGGCGGACGCCGCCGCGTACGGGCCGGTGCTCGACCCGCTGTGGCGCTCGCTGCTCCGGCTCACCCCGGTGCCCGACGACCACCTCGCCGACCCGTGGGTCGGGCACGCCTGGACGTACGAGCCGCCGACGGTCCCGCCGGGCAGCGCGGTGCTCTGGCAGGTGCTCGGACAGGTCGCGGAGGCCCGCCGGAGGAATCTCGACTGACCCGCTCCGACCTGGGGTTTTGGGCCCTCTTTACCCTTCTCTTTACCTTCTCTTGGTTCTTCGGGTAGTCTTTTGCGTGCGGAGGGGAGTACTCCCCATGCGCGGCGTACCCGTCAGTACGGACGGATCAAGGACATCCGGTCCCGGGGCGTCGGCCCGGCGGTCGCGCGAGCGGCCCCGGGTGGAAGAGACCTCCGGCAGCGACGACGCTGATCAGTAGCCGTACGAAGCCGGAGGCGCAGTGGACGTTTCGATGACCATCTGGGTGCTGACCATTCTCGGTCTGTGCGCCCTCATCGCGGTCGACTTCTTCATCGGGCGCAAGCCCCATGAGGTGTCGATCAAGGAAGCCGGGATCTGGACGGTCGTCTGGATCGTGCTGGCGGTGCTCTTCGGCATCGGCGTCACGATCTGGGGCGGCGGCCAGGCGGGCGGCGAGTTCTTCGCCGGCTTCATCACGGAGAAGTCGCTCAGCGTCGACAACCTCTTCGTCTTCATCCTGATCATGGCGAAGTTCTCCGTGCCGACCCACCTCCAGCAGCGGGTGCTGCTGTTCGGCGTGCTCATCGCCCTCGTCCTGCGGGCGATCTTCATCGCGGCGGGCGCCGCGATCATCGCCAGCTTCTCCTGGGTCTTCTACCTCTTCGGCGCCTTCCTCATCTACACCGCCTGGAAGCTCGTCAAGGAGGCCATGGCGGACGAGGAGGAGGACGACTGGGACGAGAACCGCCTGCTGAAGTCCATCGAGAAGAAGTTCGGCGTCGCGGACCGCTACCACGGCACCAAGCTCTTCATCGTGCAGAGCGGCAAGAAGGTCATGACGCCGCTCCTGGTCGTCATGCTCGCCATCGGCATGACCGACGTGCTGTTCGCGATGGACTCGATCCCCGCGATCTTCGGCCTCACCCAGGACCCGTACATCGTCTTCACCGCGAACGCCTTCGCGCTGATGGGTCTGCGCCAGCTGTACTTCCTCATCGGCGGCCTGCTCAAGAAGCTGGTCCACCTCAGCTACGGCCTGTCGGTGATCCTCGGCTTCATCGGCGTCAAGCTGGTCCTGCACGCGATGCACGAGTCCGGCCTGCACGTGCCGGAGATCTCCATCCCGGTCTCCCTGGCCGTCATCTGCGGCGTGCTGGTCCTCACCACCGTCACCAGCCTGATCGCCTCCAAGCGGCAGTCCGAGAAGGCGGCGCTGGAAGCCGCCGAGAAGGACAGCGGGAAGAGCAGCGAGAAGGACGGCGTGGAGGCCTGAGGCTCCGCCCCCTTTCGTACGACGGCCGGTCCGGGAGCCCCCGGGCCGGCCGCCGCCGTCCGCACCCCGGCCCGTCAGGCGGGCGCGGCCTCCGCCGCCTCCTCGGGGCGGCGCTCCGGCAGGGTCTCCGGCAGCAGCGCGAAGCAGCCCAGGCTCACCAGGGCCACCACCGTCAGATAGGCCGCCACCCCCCACGGCGGGCCCGAACCGCCCTCCGAGAGCGCGGTGGCCACGATCGGCGTCAGGGCGCCGCCGAGCACCCCGGCCAGGTTGTAGCCCACCGCCGCGCCCGTGCAGCGCACCCGGGGCTCGTACAGCTCCGGCAGGTACGCGGCGACCACCGAGAACATCGTGATGAAGGCGAGCAGCGCGCCCAGGAGGCCCAGGAACATCAGCAGCGGCTGCCGGGTGTGCAGCAGCGCCACCATCGGGAACATCCACAGCGCGGCCCCCGCGCACCCCGCCAGACAGAGCGGCCTGCGCCCCCAGCGGTCGCCCAGCAGCGCCAGGAAGGGCGTCGCGGCGCCCTTCACCGCCACCGCCGCCATCACGCACACCAGCATCACCGTGCTGCTCACCCCGAGCCGCTCGGTGCCGTAGGCCAGGGCCCAGGTGGAGACCGTGTAGAAGATCGCGTACCCCACGGCGAGGGCCCCGGCGGTCAGCATCACCAGCCGCCAGTGGCCGCGCGCGACCTCGGCGAGCGGGGCGTTCGCCCGCTGCCCGGCCGCGGACAGCTCCTCGAACTGCGGGGTCTCCGCGAGCGAGGAGCGCAGCAGCAGTCCGGCGGCGGCGAGCACCCCCGCCGCCCAGAACGGCACCCGCCAGCCCCAGGACCGGAAGTCGGCGTCGCTCAGTCCGGCGGTGAGGGCGAGCATCACGCCGTTCGCCAGGAGGAAGCCGACCGCCGGGCCGATCTGCGGGAAGCTCGCCCACAGCGCGCGGCGGTGCGGCGGGGCGTGCTCGGCGGTCAGCAGCACCGCCCCGCCCCACTCGCCGCCCAGCCCGAGGCCCTGGAGGAAGCGCAGCAGGAGCAGCAGCAGGGGAGCGGCGACGCCGATCGCGTCGTACGTGGGGACGCAGCCGACCGCGACGGTGGCGCAGCCGGTGAGCAGCAGCGAGGCGAAGAGCACCGGCCGGCGCCCGTGCCGGTCCCCGACGTGCCCGAAGAGGACCGAGCCCAGGGGGCGGGAGAGGAAGCCGACGGCGAAGGTGCCGAAGGCGGCGAGGGTCCCCGCGAGCGGGGAGAAGGTCGGGAAGAAGAGCGGCCCCAGGACGAGGGCGGCGGCCGTCCCGTACACGAAGAAGTCGAAGAACTCGATGGCGGTGCCGACGAGCGAGGCGGCGGCGAGCCGGGGCATCGAGGGCGTGCTGCGGGCCGTCGGCGGCGACGGAGCGTGACTGTGGCGCATGTGGCGCCAACTACCCGGCCGCCGCCCTGGTTACGGGGGCGTGCGGGAGCGCCCCGGTCCGCGTCGGCGCCGCCCCGCACGCCGGGACCGGCCCGGACCTGCGTACGGCTCCGGCCCGGACTTGCGTACGGCTCCGGCCCGGACCGGAGGCGGCCCCGGCTCGGGCCGTGGTACGGCTCCGGCGCGGCGGGGATCGGGTCGGGGTCCGGGGTCACCGGGAGTGACTTCGGGCCGGGAGCCGCCCGGGACGGGGCACCCGGACGGGGAGCACGGGGGACGACCGCGAGGCCGCCGCCCCGGACGCCCCCGGGGTCACCAGCCGCGCTCGCGCCACTCCGGCAGGTGGGGGCGCTCGTCGCCGAGGGCGGTGTCCTTGCCGTGGCCGGGGTAGACCCAGGTCTCGTCGGGGAGGACGGCGAAGAGCTTGGTCTCCACGTCGTGCAGGAGGATGGCGAACGCCTCCGGGTCCTTCCAGGTGTTGCCGACGCCGCCGGGGAAGAGGCAGTCGCCGGTGAAGAGGTGCGGGTGGCCGTGCGGGTCGTCGTAGACCAGCGCGATCGAGCCGGGGGTGTGCCCCACGAGGCGGCGGGCGGTCAGCACGACCTCGCCCACGCGGATCGTGTCGCCGTCCTCGACCGGGACGTCGGTGGCCACCGGGATGCCCTCCGCGTCGTACGCGCCCGCGTACGTGGTGGCGCCGGTGGCGGCGACGACCTCGGCCAGGGCCTGCCAGTGGTCGCCGTGCCGGTGGGTGGTGACGACGGCGGTGATGCCGTCGTCACCGATCAGCGTGAGCAGGGTCTCCGCGTCGTTGGCCGCGTCGATCAGCAGCTGCTCGCCGGTGGCCCGGCAGCGCAGCAGATACGCGTTGTTGTCCATCGGGCCGACCGCGACCTTGGAGATCATCAGGTCCTTCAGCTCGTGGACGTCGGCCGGACCGCCCACCCTCACCGCTCCGCTGTACGTCATGGCCTCAGACTAGCCCCGCCCACCGACAGCGGGCCCGGGAAGGACGTCCTACAGCGGCGGGAGCTGGGGGAGCGGGCCGCCCTCGGTCTTCAGGGCGGAGCCGTCGCGGCGGCCGGCGAGCCAGCCGAGGAGCTCGGCCGCGGGGCCGGAGACGCCCACGGGGCCGCCCTCGGCGCCGCCCCCGGTGGTCCACGTCCGGCCGTCGTCGGCGCGGAGGGCGGTGGAGGGGACGTCCGGGTGCCCGGCGAACCGCTCCGCGAGGAAGTCGATCTCGCGTCCGACGAACTCCTCCGGGAGGTCCTCCAGCTCGTAGCCGCAGCCGAGGTCCACGTGGTGCAGGGCCACCTCGACCCAGCGGCGGAACGGGACCCGGGAGGCGCTGTCGGTGACGCCGTTGCGCAGCTCGACGGTCCGGTCCCAGTCGCCGGGCGCCGCGGTCGCCGCGCGGAAGCGCTCGTCCGTCGCGCGCACGTCGGCGAGCTGGACGTCGAGGGGGCGGGGGGCGTCGCGCTCGATGTCCGCGTCGCGGGCCTCGGCGCTCGCGTACATGGGCCGGCCCTCGAAGACGTTCACCAGTGCCTCGGCGTTCCGGGCCAGGTGGGCGAGGACGTGGCCACGCGTCCAGCCGGGAAGCCGTGACGGCTCGGCGACGGCGGCGTTGTCCCAGGAGGCGGCGTCGTGCAGCAGCCGCTCGGTGGCTTCGCGCAGGGAAGCGAGGTCGCGCTCGTGGTCGATCATGGCGCCGACCCTAGCGCCGCCCACTCGTTCGGGTGAAGTGGGCGGCAGACCGCCGGAAATCGAATGTACGTGCTATAGGCTCGAAGAGGAGCGACCGACACCGCGGAAGCATCCGGCATCCTTGGCTGTTGAGTGCTTACGGGTGTTCACACCCCGCTCTCCCATCCGCTCTCTCAAGAAAGGTGCGGACCGGCGTGGCCGACCGTCTCATCGTCCGTGGCGCGCGCGAGCACAACCTGAAGAACGTCTCGCTCGACCTGCCCCGTGACTCCCTCATCGTCTTCACCGGACTCTCGGGGTCGGGCAAGTCCTCCCTCGCGTTCGACACGATCTTCGCCGAGGGGCAGCGCCGGTACGTCGAGTCGCTCTCCTCGTACGCCCGGCAGTTCCTCGGCCAGATGGACAAGCCGGACGTGGACTTCATCGAAGGTCTCTCGCCCGCCGTCTCCATCGACCAGAAGTCGACCTCGCGCAATCCGCGCTCCACGGTCGGCACCATCACCGAGGTCTACGACTACCTCCGCCTCCTCTTCGCCCGCATCGGCAAGCCGCACTGCCCCGAGTGCCACCGGCCGATCTCCCGCCAGTCGCCGCAGGCCATCGTCGACAAGGTCCTGGAGCTGCCCGAGGGCAGCCGCTTCCAGGTGCTCTCCCCGCTGGTGCGCGAGCGCAAGGGCGAGTTCGTCGACCTCTTCGCCGACCTCCAGACCAAGGGCTACAGCCGCGCCCGGGTCGACGGGGCGACGATCCAGCTCAGCGAGCCGCCGACGCTGAAGAAGCAGGAGAAGCACACCATCGAGGTGGTCATCGACCGCCTCACCGTGAAGGACAGCGCCAAGCGCCGCCTCACCGACTCCGTCGAGACCGCCCTCGGGCTCTCCGGGGGCATGGTCGTGCTCGACTTCGTCGACCTCCCGGAGGACGACCCCGAGCGCGAGAAGATGTACTCGGAGCACCTCTACTGCCCGTACGACGACCTCTCCTTCGAGGAGCTGGAGCCCCGCTCCTTCTCCTTCAACTCGCCCTTCGGCGCCTGCCCCGACTGCACCGGCATCGGCACTCGCATGGAGGTCGACCCCGAGCTGGTCGTCCCCGACGAGGACAAGTCCCTCGACGAGGGCGCCATCCACCCCTGGTCCCACGGCCACACCAAGGAGTACTTCGGCCGGATGATCGACGGGCTCTCCCAGGCCCTCGGCTTCCGCACCGACATCCCCTACGCGGGCCTCCCGCAGCGGGCCAAGAAGGCCCTCATGCACGGCCACAAGACCCAGATCGAGGTCCGCTACCGGAACAGGTACGGCCGCGAGCGCGCCTGGACCAGCCCCGCCTTCGAGGGCGCCGTCTCCTTCGTGAAGCGGCGCCACAGCGAGGCCGAGAGCGACTCCAGCCGGGAGCGCTTCGAGGGCTACATGCGCGAGGTGCCCTGCCCCACCTGCCACGGCACCCGGCTCAAGCCGATCGTGCTCGCGGTCACCGTGATGGAGAAGTCCATCGCCGAGGTCTCCGCCATGTCCATCAGCGACTGCGCCGAGTTCCTCTCCCGCCTGACGCTCAACGCCCGCGACCGGCAGATCGCCGAGCGGGTCCTCAAGGAGGTCAACGAGCGGCTGCGGTTCCTCGTCGACGTCGGCCTCGACTACCTCTCGCTGAACCGCGCGGCCGGCACCCTCTCCGGCGGCGAGGCCCAGCGCATCCGCCTCGCCACCCAGATCGGCTCCGGCCTCGTCGGCGTGCTCTACGTCCTGGACGAGCCGTCCATCGGCCTCCACCAGCGCGACAACCACCGCCTGATCGAGACCCTGGTCCGCCTCCGCGACATGGGCAACACGCTCATCGTCGTCGAGCACGACGAGGACACCATCAAGGTCGCCGACTGGGTCGTCGACATCGGCCCCGGCGCCGGCGAGCACGGCGGCAAGGTCGTCCACTCCGGCACCTTGAAGGAGCTCCTGGCCAACGAGGAGTCGATGACCGGGCAGTACCTGTCCGGCCGCCGGGCGATCGGCACCCCGGACGTCCGCCGCCCCGTCGATCCGGGCCGGCTGCTCACCGTCCACGGCGCCCGCGAGAACAACCTGCGGGACATCGACGTCTCCTTCCCGCTGGGCGTCCTCACCGCCGTCACCGGAGTCTCCGGCTCCGGCAAGTCGACGCTGGTCAACGACATCCTCTACACCCACCTGGCGCGCGAGCTGAACGGCGCCAAGACGGTGCCTGGACGGCACACGCGCGTGGAGGGCGACGACCTCGTCGACAAGGTCGTGCACGTCGACCAGTCGCCGATCGGACGCACCCCGCGCTCCAACCCGGCGACGTACACCGGCGTCTTCGACCACGTCCGCAAGCTCTTCGCGGAGACGATGGAGGCGAAGGTCCGGGGCTACCTGCCCGGCCGCTTCTCCTTCAACGTCAAGGGCGGCCGCTGCGAGAACTGCTCCGGCGACGGCACGATCAAGATCGAGATGAACTTCCTCCCGGACGTGTACGTGCCGTGCGAGGTCTGCCACGGGGCCCGGTACAACCGGGAGACCCTGGAGGTCCACTACAAGGGCAAGTCCATCGCCGAGGTCCTGGACATGCCGATCGAGGAGGCCCTGGGCTTCTTCGAGGCCGTGCCCACGATCGCCCGCCACCTGCGGACGCTCAACGAGGTCGGGCTCGGGTACGTCCGGCTCGGGCAGTCCGCGCCGACCCTCTCCGGCGGCGAGGCGCAGCGCGTCAAGCTCGCCTCCGAGCTCCAGAAGAGGTCGACCGGACGCACGGTCTACGTCCTGGACGAGCCGACCACCGGTCTCCACTTCGAGGACATCTCGAAGCTGATCAAGGTGCTGTCGGGCCTCGTCGACAAGGGCAACTCGGTGATCGTCATCGAGCACAACCTCGACGTCATCAAGACCGCCGACTGGATCATCGACATGGGCCCCGAGGGCGGCAGCGGCGGCGGCGTGGTCGTCGCCGAGGGCACCCCCGAGGAGGTCGCCTCGGAGCCCGCCAGCCACACCGGCAAGTTCCTCCGCGAGATCCTCGGCCCGGACCGGATCAGCGACGCGGGCGCGCCCGCGCCGCGCGGCACGGCCGCGAAGAAGGCCCCCGCCAGGAAGGCGGCCGCCACGAAGAAGACGGCGGCCAAGACGACGGCCAAGACGGCGGCCGTGAAGAAGACGGCGGCGAAGAAGACGACCGCCGTGAAGAAGACGGCCGCCAAGACGGCGAAGGCCACGCCGGCCAGGAAGACGGCGGCGTCCCGCACCCGCGAGGCGTGACGCCACCGCCGGGCCGACCGCGCTCCCGAGAGGGCGCGGACGGCCCGGCGGCGCGTCCGGCCGACCGCGCGGGGGAGCCGCCGGGCCCGGACGAAACCGTGGGAAACGGCGCGGGTATCGTCGAACCAGACCACCGTCCCCCGCCCCCGTGGAGAGCGATCATGTCCGGCCAGTCCACCCGCCGCACCGTCCTGAAGGGTGCCGCTCTCGCCGGTGCCGCCGGGCTGGGAGTCGCCGCCTGCTCCACCGATTCCAAGCTGGGCCACGCCGGCGTGCCGACGCCGACCGCGCCGGTCGCCCTCGGCTCGCCGGACGAGGTCCCGGTCGGCGGGTCCAAGCTCTACCGCGAGCAGCGGCTGGTCGTGAGCTGCCCGGCCGAGGGACAGTACAAGGCGTTCAGCGCCCAGTGCACCCACGCCGGCTGCGTCCTCGACAAGGTCGAGGAGAACGAGGGCAACTGCCCCTGCCACGGCAGCCGCTTCGACGTCACCACCGGCAAGGCCCTCAAGGGCCCCGCCACCGTCCCGCTCCCCGAGGTCGAGATCCGCGTCGAGGGCGGCGAGCTGGTCGCGGGCCCGAAGGCCGCGCCCTCCGCCTGACCCGCCCCGCCTGCCCCCCCACTCGCCTGGCCCCACTCGCCCGGCCCCACTCGCCCGGCCCGTCCCACTCGGCCGGCCCGCCCTGCCCGCCTCATCCGCCCCGCGTCGCCCGCCAGGCCCGGCGGAGCCGCCCACCCCGGCTCCGCCTCACTCCCAGTCCCAGTCGATCCCCAGGATCCCGGGACGCACCCCCTGCTCCACCAGGTGCACCGTGCGGTGCCGGCCGCCGAGCGTCAGCTCCGTGCGGCCCCCGCGCGGCGCGCCCGCCGACGCCTGGGCGAAGCGCCGGCAGCGCACCGGCAGGGCCGCGTCGTCGAAGGCGACCTGGAGCACGTACTGCCCGCCCGCGAAGCTGAAGCCCCGCAGGTACTCGCCGCTCGGACCGGCCGTCCCGTCCTCGAAGCCGTACGAGAACAGGTGCGTGTCGCCGGCCCGCAGCCGCGCGTCGAAGAGCAGTTCGGCAACCAGCACCCCCGTGGCGGCGTGCCGGCGCACCCGCCCCGTGCGGCAGTTCTCCACCGCGCGCACGCGCACGCGCGCCGGGTCGCAGCCCGGATCGCCGTGGTGGATGGCGAGGTACCGGTCGACGCCGTCCCGGTGCGCCCGCACCACGTGCTGCGACTCGCGGCCCACCAGTTCCCGCCCGGCCCCGATCCGCACCCGCTCGTGGTGCCCCACCGTGTGCAGCCCGCCGTCCACCGGTGACTCCAGCTCCGCGAAGAGCTCCTCCACCGCGCCCGACGCCTCCACCAGCGAGCGGTACGAGCGGCTCGCCGGGCGCTCCGCCCCCTCCCGGGCCACCGCGTCCTCCGAGAGGAGCCGCAGCAGCGAGTTCCCGGGCAGCTGGAGCACCTCCTCCAGGGCCCGGACCGCCTTCAGCGACTCCGGCCGCTGCGGCCGCCTGGCGCCCTGCTGCCAGTAGCTCAGCGAGGTCACCCCGACCCGGACCCCCCGGTGGGCGAGGTGGTGCTGCACCCGCTGGAGCGGCAGCCCGCGCACGGCGAGCGCGGTGCGCAGGGCCAGGTGGAAGGGGCCGGTGTGCAGCAGCTGCACCAGATCGGCCTCGGTGTGGCTCACACGGGCTCCTCGGTGAACGTTCACGCCCGGGGCACGGACCGCCGCGGCCCGGACGGCGGGCGGGCAGGTGGACGACGGGCGCGCGTTCACACCCGCGCCACACCGTTCACAGCCCGATGTCACCCCGCATTGAAGCGTGTTGACCCGCTTCCGACAACGACCGATGCTCCAAGCGGTGTCCGGACGCCACCTCCACCCCCCACCCATCCCCACACCCCCCGCACTGGGAGGAACCCCATGCGCAGACGATTCCCCGACGCGAAGAGGAGCCTCGTGGCGTTCGCCGCCGCCGCCCTCCTCCTCGTCCCCTCCGCGGCCACGGCGTCCGCCGCACCGGCCCCCGCTCCCGCCCCCGCTTCCGTCTCCCGCGCCGCCGCCGACGGGACCGCCGTCCTCGCCGCCAAGCGCCTGAACATCACCATGCAGGCCCAGCAGAAGACCAACTGGTGCTGGGCGGCCGCCGGGAACACCATCGCCACCTGGTACGGCCGCGGCTACAGCCAGAACCAGTTCTGCAACGCCGCCTTCCAGCGCCAGCAGGGCTACGAGTGCCCCAACTCGCAGGCCACCCTCGGCAACGTCCAGACCGGCCTCGCCTGGGCGGGCGTCAGCCCCGGCTCGTACGTCGACGGCTGGCTGCGCTACTCCACCGTCCAGACCGAGATCAACGCCGGCCGGCCGGTCGAGACCCGCATCCAGTGGTCGAGCGGCGGCGGGCACATGCACGTGCTGTACGGCTACGACGACGCGAACGGCTGGGTCTACTGGGGCGACCCCTGGCCTTCCAGCAACCGCTACAACTGGGCCTCCCACGCGTGGTACGTCAACAACGGGTCCTTCTCCTGGACCCACTCGCTCTACCGGATCGGGGCGTGACCACGTGACCACGAAGACCAAGGCCCTCACGACCGGAGCCGCCGCGGCGCTCCTCGCCCTCGGCGCCGTCGTCCCGGCGGCGGCCTCCGGGCCCGCCGATCCCCTGCCGGCCGCGCCCACCGCCGAGCGGGCCGCCGCCGCGCCCGAGACCCTGGAGACCCTGGGCCGCTTCTTCGCCCGCGACGGGGAGCTCGCCCGCACCGCCGCCGGGCCCCGGATATCCGGCGCGTCCGTCCCGGTGCGGATCCTGTCCCCGGACTTCGTCGCCGGCCGGGCGGGCGCGCCCGTGGCCCGCGAGGAGTTCCGGGCCAGCCTCGCCGTCGCCGCGGACGGCCGGAAGGCGTCCCTGTGGACGGCGAAGGGTCCCGGCGGCTGGCAGGTGGTGAACATCGCCACCGGCGACGACGAGGTCCGCTACGCGCGCGAAGGGGCCGGGAAGCTCCCCGGCGGCCTCGTCTTCCGCGAACCGCAGATCGACGCCTGGTACGTCCAGAAGGGCACGAAGGTGCTGCCCCTCGACGAGGACGCGGTGAAGGCCGTCGGGCAGCACGGCACCACCCTCGCCGCCTACCGGGCGCGGGTCGCCCGCGCCTACGGCGACAAGCTCCCCGGCTCCGCCTACGCCCACAAGGGCGCGGCGGGCGGCTACGCCCCCGGCACGGACCCCCGGGCCGCGCCGGAGCCCCGGCGGCAGGCGTCGGCGGCGGGCGGCCCCCGCCACCAGCCGGCGGCGGCCACCGCCGCCTCCACGGTCGCCGCCTTCGGCGCCGCGGCCGCTCTGGCCCTGATCGGCGCCGCGGCCCTCCGCCGCCGCGCCGCCGCGCGCCGCACCCCCCGTCCCTGACCCACCGGCCCCTCCCACCGGCCCTTCCCCCATCCCTCCCGCCGCCCGGCCCACGAGGCCGCCGGCCCGCCCGGCCCGGACCGCCCACGAGGCGGCCCGGGCCGGCCGGCGGGGTCCCGGCGCGCACCCTCCGTGTCGGTGCGCGCCAGTAGGGTGGGGACCATGGCCGACCCCTCCAGCTACCGCCCCGCACCGGGGCAGATCCCCGATTCGCCGGGCGTCTACAAGTTCCGGGACGAGCACCGGCGGGTGATCTACGTCGGGAAGGCGAAGTCCCTCCGGCAGCGGCTGGCGAACTACTTCCAGCCGCTCGTGAACCTGCACCCGCGGACCGCCACCATGGTGACCACGGCCGCCTCCGTGGAGTGGACCGTCGTCTCGACCGAGGTCGAGGCGCTCCAGCTGGAGTACTCCTGGATCAAGGAGTACGACCCCCGGTTCAACGTGAAGTACCGGGACGACAAGAGCTACCCCTACCTCGCGGTGACGCTGAACGAGGAGTTCCCCCGCGTCCAGGTCCTGCGCGGCCACAAGAAGAAGGGCGTGCGGTACTTCGGGCCGTACGCGCACGCGTGGGCGATCCGCGAGACCGTCGACCTGATGCTGCGGGTCTTCCCCGTGCGGACCTGCTCGGCCGGCGTCTTCCGGAACGCGGCCGCCGCCGGCCGCCCCTGCCTCCTCGGCTACATCGGCAAGTGCTCGGCGCCCTGCGTCGGCCGGGTCACCCCCGAGGAGCACCGGGAACTGGCCGAGGACTTCTGCGACTTCATGGCCGGCCGCACCGGCACGTACATCCGCCGCCTGGAGAAGGGGATGGCGGAGGCCGCCGAGGAGATGGAGTACGAGAAGGCCGCCCGGCTCCGCGACGACATCGAGGCCCTGCGCCGCGCCATGGAGAAGAGCGCGGTCGTCCTCGCCGACGCCACCGACGCCGACCTCGTCGCCCTCGCGGAGGACGAGCTGGAGGCCGCCGTCCAGATCTTCCACGTCCGCGGCGGGCGCGTCCGCGGCCAGCGCGGCTGGGTCACCGACAAGGTCGAGGCCGTCGACACCGCCGGACTCGTCGAGCACGCCCTCCAGCAGCTGTACGGCGAGGAGAGCGGCGACGCCGTGCCCAAGGAGGTCCTGGTCCCGGCCCTCCCCGAGGACGCCGAGGCCGTCGCCCAGTGGCTGTCCGGCCGCCGCGGGTCCCAGGTCTCCCTGCGGATCCCGCAGCGCGGCGACAAGAAGGACCTCATGGCGACCGTCGCCCGCAACGCCCAGCAGGCGCTCGTCCTGCACAAGACCAAGCGGGCCGGCGACCTCACCACCCGCTCCCGGGCCCTGGAGGAGATCGCCGAGGCCCTGGACCTCGACTCGGCGCCGCTGCGCATCGAGTGCTTCGACGTCTCCCACCTCCAGGGCGAGGACGTCGTCGCCTCCATGGTCGTCTTCGAGGACGGGCTGCCCCGCAAGAGCGAGTACCGCCGCTTCCAGATCAAGTCCTTCGAGGGCCAGGACGACGTCCGCTCCATGCACGAGGTGATCGGCCGCCGCTTCCGGCGCTACCTCGCCGAGAAGGAGCGGACGGGGGAGTGGGGCGAGGACGGCGAGGTCGCCGTCGACGAGGCGGGCGACGAGGGCCGCCCCAAGCGCTTCGCCTACCCGCCGCAGCTCGTCGTCGTCGACGGCGGACAGCCGCAGGTCGCCGCCGCCCGCCGTGCCCTGGACGAGCTGGGCATCGACGACATCGCCGTCTGCGGGCTCGCCAAGCGCCTGGAGGAGGTGTGGCTGCCCGGCGAGGACGACCCGGTGGTGCTGCCCCGCTCCAGCGAGGGCCTCTACCTCCTCCAGCGGGTGCGTGACACGGCTCACGACTTCGCCATCCGCTACCAGCGGTCCAAGCGCACCAAGCGGCTCCGGAGCAGCCCCCTCGACGACGTCCCCGGCCTCGGCGACACGCGCAAGCAGGCCCTGATCAAGCACTTCGGCTCGGTGAAGCGGCTCAGACAGGCGACAATCGAGCAGATCTGTGAGGTCCCCGGCTTCGGCCGGAAGACCGCGGAGGCGGTCGCCGTGGCCCTGGCGCGGGCGACTCCCGCCGCACCCGCCGTGAACACGGCCACAGGAGAGATCATGGAGGACGACGGGGACGGCACCGCATGACCGGGTGCCGCCCCGGCGGAGCACACCGACGGCACGCCGCGCGCCCCACGCGCGGCGCGCACCCCACGCAGGACACGGCCACACGCACGACGGGCACCACGAGCACGGCGGGCACCACCGAGAAGACGGAGCAGGACACGTGAGTACGGGCACGAAGGAGACCGCGGGCGACAACGGCGCCGAGGCGGCCATCCCCGAGCTGGTGATCATCTCCGGCATGTCCGGGGCCGGCCGGTCCACCGCGGCGAAGTGTCTGGAGGACCTCGGCTGGTTCGTCGTGGACAACCTGCCGCCCGCGCTGATCCCCACCATGGTGGAGCTCGGCGCCCGCTCCCAGGGCAACGTCGCCCGGATCGCGGTCGTCGTCGACGTCCGCGGCCGCCAGTTCTTCGACGCCCTGCGGGAGTCCCTCGCCGACCTCGACGCCAAGCAGGTCACCCGCCGGATCGTCTTCCTTGAGTCCTCCGACGAGGCCCTGGTCCGCCGCTTCGAGTCGGTCCGCCGCCCCCACCCCCTCCAGGGCGACGGCCGCATCGTCGACGGCATCGCCGCCGAGCGCGACCTGCTGCGCGAGCTGCGCGGCGACGCCGACCTGGTCATCGACACCTCCAGCCTCAACGTGCACGAACTGCGCGCCAAGATGGACGCCCAGTTCGCCGGCGAGGAGGAGCCCGAGCTGCGGGCCACCGTCATGTCCTTCGGCTTCAAGTACGGCCTGCCGGTCGACGCCGACCTCGTCGTCGACATGCGCTTCCTGCCCAACCCGCACTGGGTCCCCGAGCTGCGCCCGTACACCGGCCTCAACGAGGAGGTCGCCAACTACGTCTACAACCAGCCCGGCGCCAAGGAGTTCCTGGACCGCTACACCGAGCTGCTCCAGCTGATCGCCGCCGGCTACCGCCGCGAGGGCAAGCGGTACGTGACCATCGCCGTCGGCTGCACCGGAGGCAAGCACCGCTCCGTGGCCACCGCCGAGAAGCTCGCCGCCCGCATCGCCGCCGAGGGCGTGGAGACGGTGGTCGTCCACCGCGACATGGGGCGCGAGTGAAGCCGTACCGCCGGCGCTCCTCCTCCACCCTCTCGGTGCGGCGGACGCTCCGCAGACGCGGCGCCCAGCCGAAGGTCGTCGCCCTCGGCGGCGGCATGGGCCTCTCCGCCTCCCTCGCCGCCCTGCGGCGGATCACCGGCGACCTCACCGCCGTCGTCACCGTCGCCGACGACGGGGGCTCCAGCGGCCGGCTCCGCGAGGAGCTCGGCGTGCTGCCCCCCGGCGACCTCCGCAAGGCGCTCGCCGCGCTCTGCGGCGACGACGACTGGGGCCAGACCTGGGCCCGGGTCATCCAGCACCGGTTCCGGTCGAAGGGCGAGATGGGCGGCCACGCCGTCGGCAACCTGCTGATCGTCGCCCTCTGGGAGCAGCTCGGCGGCGACCCCGTGCAGGCCCTCGACCTGGTCGGCCGGCTCCTCGGCGCCCAGGGCCGGGTGCTGCCCATGTCCGCCGTGCCGCTGGAGCTCCAGGCCCTGGTCCGGGGGCACGACCCGGAGCGCCCGGACGACGTGGACACCGTGCGCGGCCAGGCCACCGTGGCGCTCACCCCGGGCGAGGTGCAGTCCGTCCACCTGGTGCCGCACGACCCGCCGGCCGTGCCGGAGGCCGTCGAGGCGGTCCTCGACGCGGACTGGGTGGTCCTCGGCCCCGGCTCCTGGTTCTCCTCGGTGATCCCGCACCTCCTCGTGCCCGAACTCCTCGACGCGCTGGTCGAGACCAAGGCCCGCAAGGTGCTCTCGCTGAACCTCGCGCCCCAGCCGGGAGAAACAGAGGGCTTCTCCCCGCAGCGTCATTTGGAGGTTTTGGGACGACACGCCCCTAAACTCGCCCTGGACGTGGTGCTGGCCGACGAGGCCGCCGTGCCCGACGTGTCAGCCAGGGAGCCCCTCGTCGACGCCGCCAAGCGGCTCGGCGCCGCGCTCGAGCTGGCGCCGGTGGCCCGCGCCGACGGCTCTCCGAAGCACGACCCGGAGCGCCTGGCCGCCGCGTACGACCGTATTTTTCGGATGCATGGAAGGATCGGCCCATGGCGATGACGGCAGCGGTGAAGGACGAGATCTCCCGGCTCCCCGTCACCCGGACCTGCTGCAGGAAGTCGGAGGTCTCGTCGATCCTGCGGTTCGCGGGCGGTCTGCACCTGGTGAGCGGCCGGATCGTGATCGAGGCGGAGCTCGACACGGCGATGGCGGCCCGGCGGCTCAAGCGGGACATCCTGGAGATCTTCGGGCACAGCTCGGAACTGATCGTGATGGCCCCCGGCGGGCTGCGCCGGGGCTCCCGCTTCGTGGTGCGGGTGGTGGCCGGCGGCGACCAGCTGGCCCGGCAGACGGGCCTGGTCGACGGCCGGGGCCGCCCCATCCGGGGCCTCCCGCCGCAGGTCGTGTCCGGGGCCACCTGTGACGCCGAGGCGGCCTGGCGGGGTGCCTTCCTCGCCCACGGCTCGCTGACCGAGCCCGGCCGCTCCTCCTCCCTGGAGGTCACCTGCCCCGGGCCGGAGGCCGCGCTCGCCCTCGTCGGCGCCGCCCGCCGGCTCTCCATCGCGGCCAAGGCCCGCGAGGTCCGCGGCGTGGACCGGGTCGTGGTCCGCGACGGCGACGCGATCGGCGCCCTGCTGACCCGGCTCGGCGCCCACGAGTCGGTGCTGGCCTGGGAGGAGCGGCGGATGCGCCGCGAGGTCCGCGCCACCGCCAACCGGCTGGCCAACTTCGACGACGCCAACCTGCGCCGCTCGGCCCGCGCCGCCGTCGCCGCCGGGGCCCGGGTGCAGCGCGCCCTGGAGATCCTGGGCGAGGAGGTGCCCGAGCACCTCGCCGCGGCCGGCCGGCTGCGCATGGAGCACAAGCAGGCGTCCCTGGAGGAGCTGGGCGCCCTCGCCGACCCGCCGCTCACCAAGGACGCGGTGGCCGGCCGGATCCGCCGGCTGCTCGCCATGGCCGACAAGAGGGCGCAGGACCTGGGCATCCCCGGCACCGAGTCGAACCTGACGGAGGAGCTGGACGAGAGCCTGGTCGGCTGACCCGCCGCTCCCGTCCGCCCGCGCGCACGGCCCCCGCCCCACCAGGGACGGGGGCCGTTCCCGTACGGAGCGATCCCGGCCCCCGGACGCCGTACCACGGCGGGCACCCCGGACTCCGCACGAAATGCACCCCTGGCTCCGTACGGAGGGGAAGCCCGGGCGCCGTACGGAGGGAACCCCGGGCTCCGTACGGGGAAGCCCAGGGCCCCCGGCCGGAGGGAATCCCGGAATCCGCCGGGAGGAACCATGAACTCCGGCCGCACGCACACTTTCTGATGGTCGGACAGGTTTCGTGATCCCGGACTCCCGCCGCGCGAGGCGCCCTTGACAGGGCCATGGGCGCCCAAGAGCCTGGCCTCCGTTCACCTCCGTGACGGATCACACCAAGGGGGACTTCATGAGACGAAGGGCGCGCGCCATCCTCGCCGCCGCTTCACTGCTGATCGCCGGACTCGCGGCGGCACCCGCCGCCGGGGCCCGGCCGGCGGACCCGGAGGGCGGCGACGGCCTCTCCGTATGGCGGGCCACGGTCACCGAGGAGCAGGTGCCGCTCCTCCTCGACGCCGGGGCCGACGGCACCGAACTCACCGAGCAGGTGCCCGCCCGGGGCACCGCCACCGTCGAGCTGTACCTCACCGAGGGGCAGGCCGGCACGCTGCGCGCCCAAGGCGTCGCCCTCGCCGAGCACGACCCCGGCCCGGCCGCCGCCCGCCGCGCGGCCGCCGCGGGAGACGGCGTCTTCCGCCCCTACAGCGGCCCCGGCGGCCTCAAGGAGGAGATCTTCCGCACCGCCGCCGAGCACCCCGCCCTCACCAAGGTCGTCTCCCTCGGCAAGACCCTCAAGGGCCAGGACATCCTCGCGGTCAAGGTCAGCAAGGGCGCCCGGAAGGCGAAGGACGGCAGCAGGCCGGCCACGCTGTACGTCTCCAACCAGCACGCCCGCGAGTGGATCACCCCGGAGATGACGCGGCGGCTGCTCCACCACTACCTCGACAACTACGGCACCGACGAGCGGATCACCCGGATCGTCGACTCCACCGAGCTGTGGTTCGTGCTCTCCGCCAACCCCGACGGCTACGACTTCACCCACGCCGACCCGGACAACCGCCAGTGGCGCAAGAACCTCCGCGACAACGACGGCGACGGCCGGATCACCGCCGGCGACGGCGTCGACCTCAACCGGAACTTCGCCCACAAGTGGGGCTACGACGACGAGGGTTCGTCCCCCGACCCCGCCGACGAGACCTTCCGCGGCAAGGCCCCCATGTCCGAGCCGGAGACCCGCGCCCTGGACGCCTTCCAGAAGCGCATCGGCTTCCGGTACGGCGTCAACTACCACTCCGCCGCCCAGCTGCTGCTGTACGGCGTCGGCTGGCAGGTCGCCACCGGCACCCCCGATGACATCGCCCTCAGGGCGCTCGCCGGCACCCCCGAGAAGTCCGCGGTCCCCGGCTACCGGCCGCAGGTCTCCTCCGAGCTGTACATCACCAACGGCGAGGCCGACGGACACGCCGCCAACGTCAACGGCACGCAGATGTTCACCCCGGAGATGTCCACCTGCGCCACCGCCTCCCGCGTCGACCCGAACGACGCCTGGGAGCCCGCCGACTGCGCCTCCGTCTTCACCTTCCCCGACGACGAGAAGCTGATCCAGGCCGAGTTCGCCAAGAACGTCCCCTTCGCGCTCGCCGTCGCCGAGTCCGCCCTGCGCCCCGACGACCCGGTCTCCCCGGTCGGCGCCCCGGCCCCGGCGCTCGTCCCCGACGCCTTCACCACCTCCTACGCCACCGCCGGCGAGGCGCAGGAGGTCGCGGTCACCGCCCGCAGGTCGCTGCGCGCCAAGACCCTCCAGTACCGCGTCAACGGCGGCCGCACCCAGCGCGCCGGCGTCGAGGCGTGGGAGGGCGGCGAGACCTACGGCGGCGAGGACAACCTGTACTACGACCAGTACCGCGGCGAGGTGCGCGGCGCCCGCCCCGGAGACTCCGTCGAGGTCTGGTTCACCGGCCGCGGCCGCGACGGCAGGACCACCGCCACCACCCCCTTCACGTACCGGGTCGCGGACCGCGCCCGCGGCGACGTCCTCGTCCTCGCCGAGGAGGGCGGGACGACCGCCTCCCGCAACGCCGGCACCTACGTGACGGCGCTCGACGCCACCGGTCGCCGGGCCGCGGTCTGGGACGTCGCGACCCAGGGAGTCCCGCACGCCCTCGGCGTCCTCTCCCACTTCCGCACCGTCGTCTGGCACACCGGCGCCGAACGCCCCTCCGGAGCCGTCCAGCTCGCCGTCCGCTCCTACCTCAACGAGGGCGGCAAGCTCCTCAACGCCGGCGAGAAGACCGGCGGGCTCACCCGGATCGGCCGGGCCGAGACCAACGACTTCGCCCAGTACTGGCTCGGCGCCTACCACCGGGCCGGCCTGGACGCCCCGCCCTCCTTCGCAGGAGCGGGCCGTCTCGCCGGCGCGGGCACCGCCCTCGGCGCCGCCGAGGGCAACCCGCTCGACAACGCCGGGGCCTACACCGTCACCTCCGACACCCTCGACCCGGAGCGCTTCCCGCAGTTCGCCTCCAGCGCCCCGGCCGGCGACTACCCGGGCCTGCGCACCCCCTTCGAACCGGCGGAGGGCACCTCCTTCGCCGCCGTCCGGCACGCCGACGACACCTGGGCGCGGCTCACCAGGACCGTCGACCTCACCGGCACCACCGCCGCCGACGCGCCCCGGCTCGACCTCCAGATCAGCCACGACACCGAGCCCGGCTACGACAACGTCGTGATCGAGGCCCGCACCGCGGGCCAGGACGACTGGACCACCCTGCCGGACCGCAACGGCGGGACCACCCAGGAACCGCCCGCCGACTGCGGCGAGGGCTACTACCTCGCCTCCCACCCGGCCCTCGCCCGCTACCTCACCCTCGGCGGGGACGGCTGCGCGCCCACCGGCACCACCGGCTCCTGGAACGCCTTCACCGGCCCCTCCAACGGCTGGCGGCAGGCGTCCGTGGACCTCGCCGCCTGGGCGGGCAGGCAGGTCGAGCTCTCCGTCTCGTACGTCTCCGACCCCGGGAGCGGCGAGACCGGCGTCTTCGTCGACGACGTCCGGCTCGTCACCGCGGCCGGCACCGAGCGCGAGGGCTTCGAGAGCTCGCTGGGCGCCTGGACGGTGCCCGGCGCCCCGGCCGGCAGCCCCGGCAACACCGTCGACTGGGTCCGCTCGCCGGCCCTCTTCCACTCCGTCGCCGCCGTCACCACCCGTGACACGGTCCTCCTCGGCTTCGGACTGGAGCACGTCGGATCCGCGGCGGAGCGGCAGCGGCTCCTCGACCGGGCCCTCACCGCACTCCGCCGCTGACGGAGCGTAGTGGGGCCGAAGGTCCCGAGGCGGCCCGTACCCGTTGGCGGGTACGGGCCGTCGGCCGTTCCGGGCCCTTTCCGCCGTCACTTTCCGGGCTCGAACGGCTCCGCTCGATGTCACTCCGGCGGCCCGGGAGAGGTAGGGTCGTAAGCGGTCGGGGACATCCCAAAAAAAATCAAGATCTAGCCGGTGTGACATATCACCCGGCATTCCTAACGAGGAGATCGGTTCGTGACGATCCGCGTAGGCATCAACGGCTTTGGCCGTATCGGTCGCAACTACTTCCGCGCGCTCCTTGAGCAGGGTGCCGACATCGAGGTCGTGGCCGTCAACGACCTGGGCGACACCGCGACCACGGCCCACCTGCTGAAGTACGACACCATCCTGGGCCGCCTCAAGGCCGAGGTCTCCCACACCGCCGACACCATCACCGTCGACGGGCACACCATCAAGGTCCTGTCCGAGCGCGACCCGGCCGACATCCCGTGGGGCGACCTGGGCGTCGACATCGTCATCGAGTCGACCGGCATCTTCACCAAGCGCGAGGACGCCGCCAAGCACCTCGCCGGCGGCGCCAAGAAGGTCCTCATCTCGGCTCCGGCCAAGGACGAGGACATCACCATCGTGATGGGCGTCAACCAGAACGAGTACGACCCGGCGAACCACGACGTCATCTCGAACGCGTCCTGCACCACCAACTGCGTCGCCCCGATGGCCAAGGTCCTCGACGAGAACTTCGGCATCGTCCGCGGTCTCATGACCACGGTCCACGCCTACACCAACGACCAGCGCATCCTGGACTTCCCGCACAAGGACCTGCGCCGCGCCCGCGCCGCCGCGGAGAACATCATCCCGACCACGACCGGTGCCGCCAAGGCCACCGCCCTGGTCCTCCCGCAGCTCAAGGGCAAGCTGGACGGCATGGCCATCCGCGTCCCGGTCCCGACCGGCTCGGTCACCGACCTGGTCGTGGAGCTCTCCCGCGAGGTCACCAAGGACGAGGTCAACGCGGTCTTCAAGAAGGCCGCCGACGGCGAGCTGAAGGGCATCCTCTACTACACCGAGGACCCGATCGTCTCCTCCGACATCGTGAGCGACCCGGCCTCCTGCACCTTCGACTCGTCGCTGACGATGGTCCAGGACGGCAACTCGGTCAAGGTCCTCGGCTGGTACGACAACGAGTGGGGCTACTCCAACCGTCTCGTCGACCTGACCACCTTCGTCGGCGACCAGCTCTGACGTACTAGGGTTCCCCAGGGCAGGGCTTTCGATGTGAGCAGGGCTCGGGCAGCGCGACGAAGCGCTGCGCGGGCCCTGTCTCGTGTGCTCCACCGCGTACCAAGGAGTCAGTGAACAGATGAAGACGATCGACGAGCTTCTCGGCGAGGGCGTCGAGGGCAAGCGGGTGTTCGTCCGCGCCGATCTCAACGTGCCGCTCGACGGCACCACCATCACCGACGACGGCCGCATCCGCGCCGTCGTCCCCACCGTGAAGGCGCTCGCCGACGCCGGTGCCCGCGTCGTGGTCGCCTCCCACCTGGGCCGCCCCAAGGGCGCCCCGGACCCGGCGTTCTCCCTCGCCCCGGCCGCCGCGCGCCTCGGCGAACTGCTCGGCGCCGAGGTGGCCTTCGCCACCGACACCGTCGGCGAGTCCGCGCGGGCCACCGTCGCGGGCCTGGCCGACGGCGGGGTCGCCGTCATCGAGAACCTGCGCTTCAACGCCGGCGAGACCTCGAAGGACGACGCCGAGCGCGACGCCTTCGCGGACCAGCTGGCCGCCCTCGCCGACCTCTACGTCGGCGACGGCTTCGGCGCCGTCCACCGCAAGCACGCCTCGGTGTACGACCTCCCGGGCAAGCTGCCGCACGCCGCCGGCTACCTCATCGCCACCGAGGTCGGCGTCCTCAAGAAGCTCACGGAGGACGTCCGGCGGCCGTACGCGGTCGTCCTCGGCGGCGCCAAGGTCTCCGACAAGCTCGGCGTGATCGACCACCTCCTGGAGAAGGCCGACCGCATCCTCGTCGGCGGCGGCATGGCCTACACCTTCCTCAAGGCCCAGGGCCACGAGGTCGGCATCTCCCTCCTCCAGGAGGACCAGATCCCGGCCGTCCAGGGGTACCTGAAGCGGGCCGAGGAGAAGGGCGTGGAGTTCGTCCTCCCCGTCGACGTCCTGGTCTCCACCGAGTTCCCGGACCTCAAGACGAAGGCCCCGGCGAACCCCGCCACCGTCGCCGCGGACGCCATCCCGGCCGACCAGGAGGGCCTGGACATCGGTCCGGAGACCCGCAAGCTCTACGCCTCGAAGCTCGCCGACGCGGCCACCGTCTTCTGGAACGGCCCGATGGGCGTCTTCGAGCACCCCGACTACGCCGAGGGCACCCGGGCCGTCGCCCAGGCCCTCGTCGACTCCCCCGCCTTCACCGTCGTCGGCGGCGGCGACTCCGCCGCCGCGGTCCGCATCCTGGGCTTCGACGAGAAGGCGTTCGGACACATCTCGACCGGTGGCGGCGCCTCCCTCGAATACCTCGAGGGCAAGCAGCTCCCCGGCCTCGTCGCACTGGAGAAGTGAACACCACCATGAGTGAGACCACCCGCACCCCGCTGATGGCGGGCAACTGGAAGATGAACCTCAACCACCTGGAGGCCATCGCCCACGTCCAGAAGCTCGCCTTCTCGCTCACCGACAAGGACTACGACGCCTGTGAGGTCGCCGTCCTCGTCCCCTTCACCGACCTGCGCTCGGTGCAGACCCTGATCGAGGGCGACAAGCTCAAGATCAAGTACGGTGCCCAGGACCTGTCGGCCCACGAGTCCGGCGCGTACACCGGCGAGATCTCCGGCGCCATGCTCGCCAAGCTGAACACCGGCTTCGTCGCCGTCGGCCACTCCGAGCGCCGCCAGTACCACGCCGAGACCGACGAGCTGTGCAACGCCAAGGTGAAGGCCGCCTTCGCCCACGGCATCACGCCGATCCTCTGCGTCGGCGAGGAGCTCGACGTGCGCGAGGCCGGCAACGCCGTCGCGCACACCCTCGCCCAGGTCGAGGGCGGCCTCAAGGACGTCCCGGCCGAGCAGGCCGAGACGGTCGTGGTCGCGTACGAGCCGGTCTGGGCCATCGGCACCGGCAAGGTCTGCGGCGCCGCCGACGCCCAGGAGGTCTGCGGGGCGATCCGCGGCAAGCTCGCCGAGCTGTACACCCAGGACGTCGCCGACAAGATCCGCATCCAGTACGGCGGCTCCGTCAAGAGCGGCAACGTCGCCGAGATCATGGCGCAGCCCGACATCGACGGCGCCCTGGTGGGCGGTGCCTCGCTGGACGCCGACGAGTTCGTCAAGATCGTCCGGTTCCGCGACCAGTGATGATGTAGAGCGGCGGAGGTGATCCGTCGTACCCTTGCGGGGGTCGGGCCGGCGCCCGGCCCCCGTCCCTTATCAAGCTCCGAGGAAGTTGGTCCAGCCGTGGTTATGGGGTTCTCGATCGCCCTGATCGTCTTCAGCGCGCTGCTGATGCTGCTGGTGCTGATGCACAAGGGCAAGGGAGGCGGTCTCTCCGACATGTTCGGTGGCGGCATGCAGTCCTCCGTCGGCGGCTCCTCGGTCGCCGAGCGCAACCTCGACCGGATCACCGTCGTGGTCGGGCTGCTCTGGTTCGCCTGCATTGTGGTACTTGGTCTGCTCATGAAGCTGGACGGGTAACTCCGCACACTGGACGCGCGTTGGGCCTTCCGTAGACTGGGGCATCTTCGAGCACCATCACGCAGGGAGTTACGACCGTGGCAAGTGGCAACGCGATCCGGGGAAGCCGGGTCGGAGCGGGGCCGATGGGGGAGGCCGAGCGGGGCGAGTCGGCGCCGCGCCTCCGCATCTCCTTCTGGTGCTCGAACGGGCACGAGACCCAGCCGAGTTTCGCGAGCGACGCGCAGGTCCCGGACACCTGGGACTGCCCCCGCTGCGGATTCCCGGCCGGCCAGGACCGGGACAACCCGCCGGACCCGCCCCGCACCGAGCCGTACAAGACCCACCTCGCGTACGTGCGCGAGCGCCGCAGCGACGCGGACGGCGAGGCGATCCTCGCCGAGGCGCTCGCCAAGCTGCGGGGCGAGATCTGAACAGCCGCTGAACGACCCACCAAGGGCCTTGCCCGCGAACCAGGTTCGCGGACGGGGCCCTTCGTCGTGTCCGGCTCCGGTGGCGCGGAACAACCCGCCCGATCAATTAGGTTTGAGGAGCAGCGGGGCAGAAACGTACGAGAAGAAGTGGGCGATGTCCGAAATGACCACTGAAGGACGCATCAGGCTCAACCGGCTGCCCGAGTGGGCGGCCCTCGGCAAGCACCGGGAGCAGCTGGGCGACACCCACCTGCGCGAGCTGTTCGCGGCCGACCCCGAGCGGGGCACCCGCTACACCCTGCGGGTCGGCGACCTCCACCTGGACCACTCCAAGCACCTCGTCACCGACGAGACCCTGGCGCTCCTGCGCGAGCTGGCCGCCGCCACCGACGTCGCCGGACTGCGCGACGCCATGTTCCGCGGCGAGAAGATCAACACCACCGAGGACCGGGCCGTCCTCCACATCGCGCTGCGCGCCCCCCGGGACGCCGTGATCGAGGTCGACGGCGAGAACGTCGTCCCCAAGGTCCACGCCGTCCTCGACAAGATGGCCGCCTTCGCCGACCGGGTCCGCGCCGGCGAGTGGACCGGCCACACCGGCAAGGCCATCAAGAACGTCGTCAACATCGGCATCGGCGGCTCCGACCTCGGCCCCGCCATGGCCTACGAGGTCCTGCGCTCCTTCACCCGGCGCGACCTGACGTTCCGTTTCGTCTCCAACGTCGACGGCGCCGACCTCCACGAGGCCGTCCGCGACCTCGACCCCGCCGAGACCCTCTTCGTCGTCGCCTCGAAGACCTTCACCACCATCGAGACGGTCACCAACGCCACCTCCGCCCGCGACTGGCTCCTCGCCGGCCTCGGCGCCGGCCAGGAGGCCGTGGCCAAGCACTTCGTCGCCCTGTCGACCAACGCCGAGAAGGTCGCGGAGTTCGGCATCGACACCGACAACATGTTCGAGTTCTGGGACTGGGTCGGCGGCCGCTACTCCTACGACTCCGCCATCGGCCTCTCGCTGATGATCGCCATCGGCCCGGACCACTTCCGCGAGATGCTCGACGGCTTCCACCTCGTCGACGAGCACTTCCGCACCGCCCCGCCGGAGGAGAACGCCCCGCTGCTCCTCGGCCTCCTCGGCGTCTGGTACGGCGCCTTCTTCGACGCCCAGTCGCACGCCGTCCTGCCGTACTCCCACTACCTGTCCAAGTTCACCGCCTACCTCCAGCAGCTCGACATGGAGTCCAACGGCAAGTCCGTGGACCGCCAGGGCGAGCCGGTCGACTGGCAGACCGGCCCGGTCGTCTGGGGCACCCCCGGCACCAACGGGCAGCACGCCTACTACCAGTTGATCCACCAGGGCACCAAGGTCATCCCCGCCGACTTCATCGGCTTCGCCCGCCCGGTCGCCGACCTGACGCCCGGCCTGGTCGCCCAGCACGACCTGCTGATGGCCAACTTCTTCGCCCAGACCCAGGCCCTCGCCTTCGGCAAGACACCCGAGGAGGTACGGGCCGAGGGCGTGCCGGAGGAGCTCGTCCCGCACAAGACCTTCCGGGGCAACCACCCCACCACCACCCTCCTCGCCGACGCCCTCACCCCCTCGGTGCTCGGCCAGCTGGTGGCGCTCTACGAGCACAAGGTCTTCGTCCAGGGCGCCGTCTGGAACATCGACTCCTTCGACCAGTGGGGCGTCGAGCTCGGCAAGGTCCTCGCCAAGCGGATCGAGCCCGTCCTGACCGGCGACGGCGACACCGACGGCCTCGACAGCTCCACCGCCGCCCTCGTCACCGCCTACCGCGCCCTGCGCGGCCGGAGCTGACCGATGGCGGGGGAGAACGCGGTGCGGCTGCGGCCGCCGGAGAACGCCGTGGACCGCCGGGCGGTCGGCTGGTGGCGCACCCAGTGCCTCCTGGCCACCGCCGTCCCGGTGACGGTCCTCGGCGTCCTCGGCGCCCTGATCGCACCGGCCCGGTTCTGGCTGCTGCTGCCGGCCGCCGTGCTGGCCGCGGCCGGACTGGCCTGCACCGCGTTCTTCCCCGCCTGGTGGTACCGGGTGCACCGCTGGGAGGTCACCGACGAGGCCGTGTACGTCCGCACGGGCGCCCTGTGGCAGGAGTCGCGGATCGCCCCCATGTCCCGGATCCAGACCGTGGACACCGTACGCGGCCCGCTGGAGCAGCTCTTCCGGCTGGCCACCGTCACCGTGACCACCGCCTCCTCCAAGGGCGCGCTCCGGGTCGAGGGCCTCGACCACGAACTCGCCGCGGACCTCGCCGAACGGCTCACCGCGCTCACCCGGGCCACCCCCGGGGACGCCACGTGACCGGCGGGCCCGAGGGGGAGTGGCGGCGGCTCGACCCGCGCACCCTGCTCGTCACCGCCGCCGTCCTCTGCGGCGTCGCCGCGGGCGCCGGCGTGCCCGTCGCCGCCGGACTCTCCGGCGGCCGGCCGCTGTGGCAGGCCGTCGGCTGGGTCCTCGCCGGCGCCGCCCTCCTCGTCGCCTGCGGCACGGCCGCCGACTGGATCCGCTGCCGCCGCACCCGCTATCTGATCGGCCCCGAGCGGATCGACCTCCACACCGGCCTGCTGCTCCTCAAGCACCGCTCCCTGGCCCGCGACCGGATCCGCAGCGTCGACCTCACCGCCAACCCGCTCCAGCGGCTCCTCGGCCTCACCAAGGTCCGCATCGGCACCGGAGAGTCCACCGGCGGCGGCGAGTCCACCCTCGAACTCGAACTCGTCACCCGTGCCGAGGGCGAACGGCTCCGCCGCGAACTCCTCGCCCGCCCCGCCGCGTCCGGCACCGACCCCGCCCACGACGGCACCCTCGCCGTCCTCGACCCCCGCTGGATCCGCTACGCCCCCGTCTCCTTCGTCGCCCCCGCCCTCGGCGGCGCGGCGGCCGGGGCCGTCATGCAGGTCAGCGAGTGGTTCGGCGCCCAGGCCGAGGTCATCGACTGGATAGGGGACCGCTTCGAGACGGTCTCGCTGCCCTGGATGATCGCCGACCTGGTCCTCCTCGCCACCCTCGCCGGCGCCGTCGGCGCCCTCGGCCTCTGGGTCGAGATGTGGTGGAACTTCCGGCTGGAACGCGAACCCGGCGGCACCCTGCGGGTCCGCCGCGGTCTCCTCACCAGCCGCTCCGTCACCCTGGAGGAGCGCCGGCTGCGCGGCGTCGAGCGGGTCGAGCCCCTCGGCGTCCGGCTCTTCGGCGCCGCCCGCCTCGACGCCGTCGCCACCGGCCTCACCGAGGACGACGACGAGAAGCACACCGACCTCAAGGCGCTCCTGCCGGCCGCGCCCCGGGCCGTCGCCGACCGGGTCGCCGCCGAGGTGCTGGGCGAGACCGCGTCGCCCACCTCCGCCCCGCTCGCCGCCCACCCGCGCGCCGCCCGCGGCCGCAGGCTCCGGCGGGCCCTCGCCGCCGTGCTGCTCCCCGCCGCCGTCCTCGCCGCCCTCGGGGCGCTCCTCACCCCGGTGCTGCTGTACGTGGCGGCCGGCTGGACCGCGGTCCTCGTCCCGCTCGCGGTGGCCCTCGCCCTCGACGCGTACCGCTCCCTCGGGCACGCCCTCAGCGGTGGCCACCTGGTGACCCGCTCGGGCACCGTCCGGCGCTCCACGGTCGCCCTCCGGCGGACCGGCATCATCGGCTGGACGGTCAAGCAGTCGTACTTCCAGCGGCGCGCCGGACTCCTCACCCTGACCGCCACCACGGCCGCCGGAGAGGGTGCCTACGACGTCCTGGACGCGGGGGAGGCCCAGGGCCTCGGCCTCGCCGACCGGGCCGTACCGGGGCTGCTCGCGCCCTTCCTCGTACCGGCGGAAACGCCGGAGGCCCGGCCCACCTCACGGTGAACCGGGCCTCCGTACGGGCTCCGCGCTAGCGCTGCCGCGCCAGCTCCGAGGCCGCCGCCTCGTCCATCAGCCACAGCGTGCGCTCGCGGCCGCGGGCGCCGGACGCGGGCACCCGCGCCTCGTCCGCTTCGCCGGAGAGCGCGAGGGCCGCGGCCTTCGCCTTGTCCTCGCCGGCCGCCAGCAGCCAGACCTCCCGGGCCGCCCGGATCGCCGGGAGGGTCAGGGAGATCCGGGTCGGCGGAGGCTTGGGCGCGCCGTGCACCCCGACCACCGTCCGCGCGGTCTCCCGGACCGCCGGGAGCTCCGGGAAGAGCGAGGCCACGTGGGTGTCCGGGCCGACGCCCAGCATCAGCACGTCGAAGGCCGGCACCTCGGCGCCGGGGCCGGCCGCCGCGGCCAGCTCGGCCGCGTAGGCCGCCGCGGCGGCGTCGGCGTCGTCCCCGTGCGGGCCGTCCGAGGCCGGCACGGCGTGCACCCGGGCCGGGTCCAGCGGGACCCGGTCGAGCAGTGCCTCGCGGGCCTGGGTGACGTTCCGCTCGGGGTCGCCCCCGGGCAGGAAGCGCTCGTCGCCCCACCACAGGTCGAGCCGCGACCAGTCGATCGCGTCCCGGGCGGGAGCGGCGGCGAGCGCGGCCAGCAGGCCGTTGCCGTTGCGGCCGCCGGTCAGCACGACCGAGGCGGTGCCCCGGGCGGCCTGCGCGTCCACCACGGCGGTGATCAGCCGGGCCGCGGCGGCCTCGGCCATCAGCTCCTTGGACCGGTGGACCACCAGCTGCGGAGTCTTCACTTGGCCGCCGCCTTCTTCGCCGGGGCCTTCTTGGCCGGAGCCTTCTTCCCGGGCTCCGCCGAGGGCTCCTCGGGGGACTCCGCCGGGGCGGCGTCCGCGGCCGTGACGTCCGGGGCGGGGTCGACCGGCGCGGGGGCGACCGTGGCCGCCTCCTCGTCGAGCCGCTCCAGACCGAACCGCAGCGCCGCCGCGTAGGTGTCGTCCGGGTCGAGCCGGCGCAGCTCCTCCGCGATCAGCTCGGAGGTCTCGCGCCGCTTGAGCGCCACCGCGCGGTGCGGCTGGCCCTCTATGGAGAGGGTCGCGAGCGAGCCGTCCGGCCGGTCGAGCACGATCGGCCCGGCGCTGGTCTCCAGGCGCACGGAGGTCAGGCCGGGGCCCGCCGAGCGGGACCGGCGCACCGGCACCTTCAGCCGCTCGGCCAGCCACATCGCGAGCAGCTCCACGCTCGGGTTGAACTCCTCGCCCTCCACGTCGGCCGAGGTCACCGTGCAGTGGACCTGGTCGAGCGCGGCGGCCAGCATCGAGCGCCACGGCGTGATCCGGGTCCACGACAGGTCCGTGTCGCCCGGGGTGTAGGTGTCCGCGCGCGCGGTCAGCTCCTCGATGGGCTGCTCGGCGGCGTACGTGTCGGTCACCCGGCGCTGGGCCAGGGCGCCCAGCGGGTCGTTCGCCGGGTCGGTCGGCGCGTTCACCGGCCACCAGACGACGACGGGGGCGTCCGGGAGGAGCAGCGGCAGCACCACCGACTGGGCCTGGTCGACGACCTCGCCGTACAGCCGGAGGACGACCGTCTCCCCGGAACCGGCGTCGGCGCCGAGGCGGACCTCGGCGTCGAGCCGGGTGTTGGCCCGGTCCCGCGGCGAGCGCGAGACCCGCTTGATCACCACGAGGGTCCGCGAGGGGTGCTCGCGGGACGCCTCGTTGGCCGCCTTCAGCGCGTCGTAGGCGTTCTCCTCGTCGGTGACGATGACGAGGGTGAGCACCATGCCGACGGCCGGGGTGCCGATCGCCCGCCGCCCGAGCACCAGCGCCTTGTTGATCTTGGAGGACGTGGTGTCCGTCAGGTCGGTCTTCATGGCCGGCGCCAGCTCCTGCCGTCTCGTGCGAGCATCTCGTCCGCCTCGACCGGACCCCAGGTCCCGGACTCGTACTGGGCGGGCTTGCCGTGCTCGTCCCAGTACCGCTCGATCGGGTCGAGGATCTTCCAGGACAGCTCGACCTCCTCCACGCGCGGGAAGAGGTTCGAGTCGCCGAGCAGGACGTCGAGGATGAGCCGCTCGTACGCCTCCGGGCTGGACTCGGTGAAGGACTCGCCGTAGGCGAAGTCCATCGACACGTCCCGGATCTCCATCTGGGTGCCGGGCACCTTGGAGCCGAAGCGGACGGTGACGCCCTCGTCCGGCTGGACCCGGATGACGATGGCGTTGCGGCCCAGCTCCTCCGTCGACGTGTGGTCGAAGGGGGAGTGCGGGGCGCGCTGGAAGACCACCGCGATCTCGGTCACCCGGCGGCCGAGCCGCTTGCCGGTGCGCAGGTAGAAGGGGACGCCCGCCCAGCGGCGGTTGTCGATCTCCAGCTTGACCGCCGCGTAGGTGTCGGTCTTCGACTGGGGGTCGATGCCCTCTTCCTGGAGGTAGCCGACGGCCTTCGCGCCGCCCTGCCAGCCGGCCGCGTACTGCCCGCGGACGGTGGACTTCGCCAGGTCCTTCGGCAGCCGGACGGCGCCCAGCACCTTCGTCTTCTCCGCGGCGAGCGCGTCGGCGTCGAAGGAGGCGGGCTCCTCCATCGCGGTCAGCGCGAGCAGCTGGAGCAGGTGGTTCTGGATGACGTCACGGGCGGCGCCGATGCCGTCGTAGTAGCCGGCGCGGCCGCCGATGCCGATGTCCTCGGCCATGGTGATCTGCACGTGGTCGACGTACGACCGGTTCCAGATCGGCTCGAAGAGGGTGTTGGCGAAGCGGAGCGCCAGGATGTTCTGGACGGTCTCCTTGCCGAGGTAGTGGTCGATCCGGAAGACCGCCTCGGGCGGGAAGACCTCGTGGACGACCTCGTTGAGCTCCTTGGCGGAGGCCAGGTCGTGACCGAACGGCTTCTCGATGACGGCGCGCCGCCACGAGCCGTTCTTCTGGTCGGCGAGGCCGTGCTTCTTCAGCTGCTGGACCACGAGCGGGAAGAACTTCGGCGGCACGGACAGGTAGAAGGCGAAGTTGCCCCCCGTGCCCTGCGCCTTGTCCAGCTCCTGGATCGTGTCCTTGAGCTGCTCGAATGCCTCGTCGCTGTCGAAGTCGCCCTGGACGAACCGCATGCCCTGGATCAGCTGCTGCCAGACCTCCTCGCGGAAGGGGGTCCGGGCGTGCTGCTTGACCGCGTCGTGGACCTCCTGCGCGAAGTCCTCGTCCTGCCACTCGCGGCGGGCGAAGCCGACGAGCGAGAAGCCCGGCGGCAGCAGACCGCGGTTGGCCAGGTCGTAGACGGCGGGCATCAGCTTCTTGCGGGACAGGTCGCCCGTGACGCCGAAGATGACCAGGCCCGACGGCCCCGCGATGCGCGGGAGCCGTCGGTCCGCGGCGTCACGGAGCGGATTTGCTCCGTCGACGGTGCTCACTGTGGTCAGCCCTCCGAAGGGGCGAGGCGCTTGAGCTCCGCCTCGGTCGAGCCGAGCAGGTCGTTCCAGGACGCCTCGAACTTCTCGACGCCCTCGTCCTCCAGGAGCTGCACGACGTCGTCGTAGGCGATGCCCAGGTCCTCGACGGCGGCCAGCTCGGCGCGGGACTGCTCGTACGTGCCGCGGACGGTGTCACCGGCGACCTCGCCGTGGTCGGCGGTGGCCTCCAGGGTGGCCTCCGGCATGGTGTTCACCGTGCCGGGGGCGACCAGGTCCACGACGTACAGCGTGTCCTTGTACGCCGGGTCCTTGACGCCGGTCGAGGCCCACAGCGGACGCTGCTTGTTGGCCTGCGCCTTGTCCAGGGCGGCCCAGCGCTCCGAGGAGAAGACCTCCTCGTACGCCTCGTAGGCCAGGCGCGCGTTGGCGAGCGCGGCCTTGCCCTTGAGGGCCTTGGCCTCGTCCGTGCCGATGCCGTCCAGGCGCTTGTCGATCTCGGTGTCCACGCGGGACACGAAGAAGGACGCCACCGAGTGGATCTTCGACAGGTCGAGGCCGCGCTCGCGGGCCTTCTCCAGGCCCGCCAGGTAGGCGTCCATGACCGCGCGGTAGCGCTCCAGCGAGAAGATCAGCGTCACGTTGACGCTGATGCCGAGGCCGATGACCTCGGTGATCGCCGGCAGGCCGGCCTTCGTCGCGGGGATCTTGATGAGGGTGTTGGGCCGGTCCACCAGCCACGCCAGCTGCTTGGCCTCGGCGATCGTGGCGACCGTGTCGTGGGCGAGCCGCGGGTCGACCTCGATCGAGACCCGGCCGTCCTGGCCGTCGGTCGAGTCGAAGACCGGGCGCAGGATGTCGGCGGCGTCGCGGACGTCCGCCGTCGTGATCATGCGGATGGCCTCGTCGACGGTCACCTTGCGGGCGGCCAGGTCGGCGAGCTGCTGCTCGTAACCGTCGCCCGAGGAGATCGCCTTCTGGAAGATCGACGGGTTGGTGGTCACGCCCACCACGTGGGACTGGTCGATGAGCTCGGCCAGGTTGCCGGACGTGATCCGCTTGCGCGACAGGTCGTCCAGCCAGATCGCGACGCCTTCGTCGGAGAGGCGCTTGAGAGCGTCTGTCATGAGAGTTGCATCTCCAAAAGTCGTACGTATCCGCGTCAGCGCGCGGCGGCGGCGATCGATTCCCGGGCGGCGGCGGCGACGGCCTCCGGCGTGAAACCGAACTCACGGAAGAGGACCTTGGCGTCGGCCGAGGCACCGAAGTGCTCCAGGGACACGATCCGGCCCGCGTCGCCGACGTACTTGTGCCACGTGAGGCCGACACCGGCCTCGACCGCGACGCGCGCCTTCACCGACGGCGGCAGGACGGAGTCCTTGTACGCCTGGTCCTGCTCCTCGAACCACTCCACCGACGGCATCGAGACGACCCGGGTCGGGACGCCCTCCGCCTGGAGGGCCTCACGGGCCTCGACGGCCAGGTGCACCTCGGAACCGGTCGCGATGATCACGACCTCCGGGGCGCCGCCCTCGGCGTCGAAGAGCACGTAGCCGCCCTTCGCCGCGTCCTCGTTCGGCGCGTAGGTCGGCACGCCCTGGCGGGTCAGCGCCAGACCGTGCGGCGCGCCCTTCAGGTACTCGCGGGTGTGCCGCTTCATGATCTCGCGCCAGGCGATCGCCGTCTCGTTGGCGTCGGCCGGGCGGACCACGTTCAGGCCCGGGATGGCGCGCAGCGAGGCCAGGTGCTCCACCGGCTGGTGGGTCGGGCCGTCCTCGCCGAGGCCGATCGAGTCGTGCGTCCACACGTAGGTGACCGGCACGTGCATCAGGGCCGACAGGCGGACCGCGTTGCGCATGTAGTCCGAGAAGACCAGGAAGGTGCCGCCGTAGATGCGGGTGTTGCCGTGCAGCGCGATGCCGTTCATCTCCGCGGCCATGGCGTGCTCGCGGATGCCGAAGTGGATCGTGCGGCCGTACGGGTCCGCCTCGGGCAGCGGGTTGCCCTCGGGGAGGAACGACGAGGTCTTGTCGATCGTCGTGTTGTTCGAGCCCGCGAGGTCGGCCGAGCCGCCCCACAGCTCCGGGACGACCTCGCCCAGCGCCTGGAGCACCTTGCCCGAGGCGGCGCGGGTCGCGACGGACTTGCCCGCCTCGAAGACCGGGAGCTTCTCCTCCCAGCCGGCCGGCAGCTCGTTCGCCTGGATCCGGTCGAACTCGGCGGCGCGCTCCGGGTTGGCCGCACGCCACTCCGAGAGCTGCTTCTCCCACGCGGCGCGGGCCTCGCGGCCCCGGTCGCCGAGCGCGCGGGTGTGGCCGATGACCTCGTCGGAGACCTCGAAGCTCCGCTCCGGGTCGAAGCCCAGGACGCGCTTGGTGGCCGCGACCTCCTCGTCGCCCAGCGCCGAGCCGTGCGCGGCCTCGGTGTTCTGAGCGTTCGGCGCCGGCCAGGCGATGATCGAGCGCATCGCGATGAAGGACGGGCGCCCGGTCTCGGCCTCGGCCGCGCGGATCGCCGCGTACAGGCCCGCCGGGTCCAGGTCGCCGTTCTCCTGCGGCTCCACGCGCTGCACGTGCCAGCCGTACGCCTCGTACCGCTTCAGCGTGTCCTCGGACACGGCCGTCTCGGTGTCGCCCTCGATCGAGATGTGGTTGTCGTCCCACAGCAGGATCAGGTTGCCGAGCTTCTGGTGGCCCGCGAGCGAGGACGCCTCGGCGGAGATGCCCTCCTGGAGGCAGCCGTCGCCGGCGATCACGTAGACGTTGTGGTCGAACGGGGAGGTGCCGGGGGCCGCCTCCGGGTCGAACAGACCGCGCTCGTAACGGGCGGCCATGGCCATGCCGACGGCGTTCGCCACGCCCTGGCCCAGCGGGCCCGTGGTGGTCTCGACGCCGGCCGTGTGGCCGTACTCGGGGTGGCCCGGGGTCTTCGAGCCCCAGGTGCGGAACGCCTTGAGGTCGTCCAGCTCCAGACCGAAGCCGCCCAGGTACAGCTGGGTGTACAGGGTCAGGGAGGAGTGGCCCGCGGAGAGCACGAACCGGTCGCGTCCGACCCACTCGGGGTCGGACGGGTCGTGGCGCATCACCTTCTGGAAGAGGGTGTACGCGGCCGGCGCGAGGCTCATCGCCGTACCGGGATGGCCGTTGCCGACCTTCTGTACGGCGTCCGCGGCCAGGATGCGGGCGGTGTCGACGGCCCGCTGGTCCAATTCGGTCCACTGGAGGTCTGTGGTGGTCGGCTTAGTGCTCACCCTGGGTCAGGGCTCCTCTCCACATGTCTGTAGCCGGTGACTGAGGGTGTACCGGCGGTGTCGAGCCTACCCCCGAAAAAGCCCCCTCTTTTCGTGTCCATGCCCCTCAAATGAGCAGTACAGAGCAAGAGTGCTGGTGATCGTGGCGCGCCGCCTCCCGAACGGCGCGCCGAAGGGTGTCCGTCCCTTGATACGCGCTCGGCGCGCGCTCAGGAGTGAGCCCCGCCAACACGACCCCACCCCCGCGAAGATCGGCGTCTGGGCAACGTCTACAGTGGCGTGGTACGCGCAAGTTTCACCCCGCCTTTATCCGGGGAACTTGCTGGGAATTTCTCTGTCAGGGGTGTGCGTGACGGCCGTCGAGTCCCGACCCGCAGGGGTCGTCTTGACTCCCAGCCCGGGGGGCCATCGGCCGTTCGGGGCCCGCGTCAAGGCATTCGTGGCGCTGACCAAGCCGCGGATCATCGAACTGCTCCTCATCACCACCGTTCCGGTGATGTTCCTCGCCGAGCAGGGCGTGCCCGACCTGTGGCTGGTGCTCGCCACCTGCTTCGGCGGCTACCTGTCCGCCGGCGGGGCGAACGCGCTCAACATGTACATCGACCGCGACATCGACGCGCTGATGGACCGCACCTCGCAGCGCCCGCTGGTCACCGGAATGGTCTCGCCGCGCGAGGGCCTGGTCTTCGGCATCACCCTCGCCGTCGTCTCCACCCTCTGGTTCGGGCTGCTGGTCAACTGGCTGTCCGCCTGGCTGTCGCTCGGCGCGCTCCTCTTCTACGTCGTGGTCTACACGATGATCCTGAAGCGGCGGACCGCGCAGAACATCGTCTGGGGCGGCATCGCCGGCTGCCTGCCGGTCCTCATCGGCTGGTCCGCCGTCACGAACTCGATGTCCTGGGCCGCCGTCGTCCTCTTCATGGTCATCTTCTTCTGGACGCCGCCGCACTACTGGCCGCTGTCCATGAAGGTCAAGGAGGACTACGCGCGCGTGGGCGTGCCGATGCTCCCGGTGGTCGCCTCCAACAAGGTCGTCGCCAAGCAGATCGTCGCCTACAGCTGGATCATGGTCGCGGTCTCGCTGCTGCTCACCCCGCTGGGCTACACCGGCTGGTTCTACACCACCGTCGCCCTGGCCACCGGCGGCTGGTGGCTGTGGGAGGCGCACGGCCTTCTGAACCGCGCCAAGGCCGAGGTCACCGGCGCGAAGCTCAAGGAGATGCGCCTCTTCCACTGGTCCATCACCTACGTGTCGCTGCTCTTCGTGGCGGTCGCGGTGGACCCCTTCCTCCGTTAGGGCGTACGGCTCCCGGAAACGGCCGGGTCGTGTGGGCTGTCCCACGCGGCCCGGCCGTCGCCAGTCGATCTACCCATCGGTAGCATCCTTGTCATGGCAGACACCAAGGAAGACACCACGGCCGTCTCCCCGCGCGCCGGGCGCAAGGCGGCCAAGCTGGCCAAGGAGATCCGCGCCTTCGGCAAGGAGCACGGCGGCGTCGAGGGACAGCTCGCCCACATCGGCCAGGCGGGCACCCGGATCGTCCTCGTCGGCGAGGACGGCGGCTGGGGCGACCTGGTGGCCCCCACGTACGGCATCGCCCAGCAGGCCGCCGAGCAGGCCGGGCTGACCCTGCACGACGAGTTCGACGGCGAGTTCGCCGCCAAGGTCGTCACCGGCCCGTACGAGTGGACCCGGATGGCCGGCATCCAGCTCGGCGGCCCCTCCAACGGCTGACCGCCGAAGGCGCCGCCACCGCCGGGCGCGGAGGCAACAACCTCCTCCGGGGCTCACCCGTTAGGACGTGTGCAGACACGTCCACACAGGGAGCCCCCGAGATGATCGACATGCCGCGCCTGGTGGACCAGTCCTGCCACGGAGTGCTCCGGACGGAGCTGGGCCTCGGCACCTTCGAGGCCCACCTCGGCCCGTCCGGCGCCCCGCCCGCCTCCGGCACCACCTTCTTCGACACCCAGACGGGCTTCGCCGTCCGCCGCTGGTGCCCGCCGCTGCTCGGCCTCGAACCGCACTGCCCGCCCGCCCGCTACCTCGCCCGCCGCCGCGAGCTCGGCGTCGCCGAGACGGGCCGCCGGCTGCTGCGGTCCGCCGGCATCGCCACGTACCTCGTCGACACCGGCCTCCCGGGCGACCTCACCGGACCCGCCGAGCTCGCCGCCGCGAGCCGGGCCCGCGCCCACGAGATCGTCCGCCTCGAACCCCTCGCCGAGCAGGTCGCCGACACCTCGGGGACCGCCGACGCCTTCCTCGCGAACCTCACCGAGGCCGTCCAGGCCGCCGCCGTGCGCTCCGTGGCCTTCTCCTCGGTCTCCGCCCCGCGCTGCGGCCTCGCCGCCGTCGCGGAGCCCCCGGGCCGCGGCGAGGCGCGCCGGGCCGCGGGCCGCTGGCTCGCCCGCCGGACCGCGGGCGGCCCCCTCGACGACCCGGTCCTCCTGCGGCACCTGCTGTGGATCGCGGTGGGCGCGGGCCGGCCGCTCCAGCTGCACACCGGGGACCGGGACCCGGCCGTCCTGGCCGGCTTCGCCGCCGCCACCGCCGGGCTCGGCGCCGACCTCGTCCTGCTGCACGGTTCCCCGCACCACCGGACGGCGGCCCGGCTGGCCGGGGCCTTCCCGCACGTCTACGCGGACCTGGGCGCCGCCCTCGCCGCCACCGGGGCCCGGGCGGCCGACGTCCTCGCCGAGGTCCTGGAGCTGGCCCCCTTCGGCAAGCTGCTCTACTCCAGCGGCGCCCGCGCCCTGCCCGAGCTGCACGTGGTCGCCGCCAGCGCCTTCCGCGCCGCCCTCGGCCGGGTGCTCGGCGCCTGGGTCCTGGACGGCGCCTGGTCCCGTACCGACGCCCAGCGGGTCGCCGGGATGATCGCGGCGGACAACGCGACGCGGGTCTACCGGCTCGGGTGAGCCGGTGGACCCGCGTCGGGGTGACCGCGTCGGGGGCGGACCGCGCCGGGGCGCCGCCGTCAGGCGGTGGCGAGCTCCGGATCCGCCTGGGCCGGGACCTCCGCCGCGGGCAGCGGGCGCTCGCGCAGGCTCAGGGCCAGGCGCAGCACAGCGATCCACATCAGCGAGGAGCCGAGCATGTGGGCGGCGACCAGCAGCTCGGGGACGCCGGTGAAGTACTGGACGTAGCCGATGCCGCCCTGGGCCAGCAGCACGATCAGCAGGTCGCGGGCGCGGGCGCGGACGTCGTCCGGGGCGTCGACCACGCGCAGCACCAGCCACATCGCGACGGCGAGGGCGCAGACGGCCCAGGCGGCGATCGCGTGGAGGTGGGCGGCGTCCGTCCAGTCCCACGGCATGCGGGGCACGTCGCTGCTGTCGCCCGCGTGCTTCCCGGCGCCGGTGACGGTGGTGCCGAGCGCGATCAGCAGGCTCGAGACGACCGCGATCGCCCAGGACAGCTTCCGTACCGGCCCCGGCACGCGCGGGCGGGGGGCGGTGTCGCCCTCGCCGGTCCGGTGCCAGGTGATCACGGCGACGGTGAGCAGCGCGTTGGCGGCCAGGAAGTGGCCGGCCACCGTCCAGGGGTTGAGGCCCATCCAGACGGTGATGCCGCCGAGCACGGCGTTGCTCATCACGATCCAGAACTGTGCCCAGCCCCAGCGGGTGAGGTTCCGCCGCCACGGCTTGGTCGAGCGGGCGGCGATGATCGCCCAGCCGACGGCGGCCGACAGGACGTACGTGAGCATCCGGTTGCCGAACTCGATGGCTCCGTGGAGGCCCTGCTCGGGCGTGGCGAAGAGGCTGTCGTCCGTGCACTTCGGCCACGTGTCGCAGCCGAGACCGGAACCGGTCAGCCGGACCGCGCCGCCGGTGACGATGATGAGCACGCTCATCACGACGGCGGAGAGCGCGGCGCGCCGGAGGACCCGGGGGGACGGGGTCCAGCGCTGGGCGATGAAGGCGAGGGGGGTCTGCACGGGCCCTATCGTAGGCGGGGGCTTGTGCACGCTTTCACGAGGGGTGGCTTGTCGGGAAACGTCACCCTCTGGCCCTCTCCGGCTACTCCCAGCGGAAGAACCGGGCCGCCGCCCCGAGGCCCAGGACGGCCCACGCGGCGAGGATCCCGGCGTCGGCCCACGGCACGCCCGCGCCGTCCCGGAGGACGTCCCTGAGGCCGTCCGAGAGGGCCGAGATCGGCAGCAGCGCCAGGACGTCGCCGGCCGCGCCGAACTTCTCCAGCGGGACGATCACCCCGCCGCCGACGAGCAGCAGCAGGAAGACCAGGTTGGCGGCGGCGAGGGTCGCCTCGGCCTTGAGCGTGCCGGCCATGAGCAGCCCGAGGCCGGAGAAGGCCGCGGTGCCGAGGACCAGCAGGAGCAGGACGGCGAGCGGGTTGCCGTGCGGGGACCAGCCGAGGCCGAACGCGATGGCGGTCAGCAGCAGGACCTGGAGGACCTCGGTGACCAGGACGGCCAGCGTCTTGGCGGTCATCAGGGCCCAGCGGGGCAGCGGGGAGGCGCCGAGCCGCTTGAGGACGCCGTAGCGGCGCTCGAAGCCGGTGGCGATGGCCTGGCCGGTGAAGGCGGTGGACATCACGGCGAGCGCGAGGACGCCCGGGGCGAGGAAGTCCACGGCCTTCCCCCCGCCCGTGTCCACGACGTCGACGGTCGAGAACAGCACGAGCAGGAGGGACGGGATGATCACCGTCAGGAGGAGCTGCTCGCCGTTGCGGAGCAGCATCCGGGTCTCCAGGGCCGTCTGGGCCGCGATCATCCGTCCGACGGGGGCGGCCCCGGGCCTGGGCGCGTACGTACCGGCGCTCATGCGCGCAGCTCCTTGCCGGTCAGTTCGAGGAAGACGTCTTCGAGGGTGTGGCGTTCGACCGAGATGCGGTCCGGCATCACGCCGTGCTGGGCGCACCAGGTGGTGACGGTGGCGAGCAGCTGGGGGTCGACGGTGCCGGTGATCCGGTACGCGCCGGGCTGGGGCTCGGCGGCCTCGGAACCGTCCGGCAGCGCCTTGAGCAGGGAGTCGAGGTCGAGGCCGGGACGGCCGGTGAAGCGCAGGGTGTTCTCGGCGCCGCCGCGGCAGAGCTGCTCGGGGCTGCCCTGGGCGACGACCCGGCCGGCGTCGATGACGGCGACGTCGTCGGCGAGCTCCTCGGCCTCCTGCATGAAGTGGGTGGTGAGGACGACGGTGACGCCGTCCGCGCGCAGCTCGCGGACGAGCTCCCAGGTGGCGCGGCGGGCCTGCGGGTCGAGGCCGGCGGTGGGTTCGTCGAGGAAGACGAGTTCGGGCCGGCCGACGACGGCCATGGCGAGGGCGAGCCGCTGCTGCTGGCCGCCGGAGAGCCGCCGGTAGGCCGTACGGCCGCAGGAGCCGAGGCCGAGGCGTTCGACCAGGGCGTCCACGTCGAGCGGGTGGGCGTGCAGCTTCGCCATGTGGCGGAGCATCTCGTCGGCGCGGGCGCCGGAGTAGACGCCGCCGGACTGGAGCATCACGCCGACGCGGGGGCGCAGGGCGGCCGCGTCGGCGAGCGGGTCGAGGCCGAGGACGCGGACGGTGCCGGCGTCGGGGCGGCGGTAGCCCTCGCAGGTCTCGACGGTGGTGGTCTTCCCGGCGCCGTTGGGGCCGAGGACGGCGGTGACGGTGCCGGTCCGCACGTCGAGGTCGAGGCCGTCGACGGCGGTCTTGGTGCCGTACCGCTTGACCAGGCCGCGGACGCGGACGGCGGCGTTGCCGGACTCGTTTCGCATGCCGGAAGTCTAAGGACCCGCGGGGGCGGCCCCGGCCCCGGGGGCGGGAGCCCCGGATGGGCGGCCGAGGAGGGGGCAGGAGCCCCGTATGACGGTCTTCGTGGGCACCTCGGGATGGCAGTACCGGGACTGGCGGGGCACCTTCTACCCCGAGGGGGTGCCGCAGCGGCTCTGGCTGGAGGAGTACGCGCGCCGGTTCGCCACCGTGGAGAACAACGGCTCGTTCTACCGGCTGCCCGAGCGGTCGACCTTCGCCGCGTGGCGGAGACGGACGCCCGACGGCTTCGTCATGGCGGTCAAGGCGCCCCGCCGGCTGACGCACGACAAGCGGCTGCGGGAGCCGGAGGAGCTGGTGGCGGAGCTGATGGGGCGGGCGGAGGCGCTGGGGGACCGGCTGGGGCCGGTGCTGCTCCAGTTCCCGCCGTCGCTGCGCGCCGATCCGGGGCTGCTCGACGCGGTCCTCGCCTGTTTCCCGGCGGGGGTGCGGGTGGCCGTCGAGCCGCGGCACTCCTCGTGGTGGACCGACCGGACCGAGGCGGTGCTCGCGGAGCGGGGGGCCGCCCTGTGCTGGGCGGACCGGAAGTCCCGGCCGGTGACCCCGCTGTGGCGGACGGCCGACTGGGTCTACCTGCGGCTGCACGAGGGCCGGGCCCGGCCGTGGCCCGCGTACGGCCGGCAGGCGCTGGAGGGCTGGGCGGAGCGGTTGACCGGGGCGTGGGGGGAGGCGGCCGACGCGTACGTCTACTTCAACAACGACCCGGGGGTCGAGGCGCCCCGGGACGCGGCCGTCCTCCGGGACCTGATGCGTGCGGCGGGGCGGCCGGTCGCCGTGCCGGCGGAGACTCCGGAGGAGGGGGAGCCGACCGGGCGGGAGAGCCGCGATTCGTCCCATGAATGATCGTTTCCGCAGGTCAGGTAAGCCTTACCTGAGTGACGCACGCCATCGTCGCCGCTTCCGGTGCCGCTTGTCACTGCCAGATTAATTACGCAACAATGGCGTTGTGAAAAACCTTGGCGCGGCTCCGTCGGAGGAACTCGCGACCGGTGAGCGCTCCACGCGCAACCGCGTCGCGCGGTCCATCCTGGATCACGGGCCGTCCACCGTCGCGGACCTCGCCGAGCGGCTGGGCCTCACCCAGGCCGCCGTCCGCCGGCACCTCGACGCGCTCGTCGGCGAGCAGGTCGTCGAGGCCCGCGAGAAGCGCGTCTACGGCGCCAGGACCCGCGGCCGGCCGGCGAAGGTCTTCGCCCTCACCGACTGCGGCCGGGACGCCTTCGACCAGTCGTACGACTCCCTCGCCGTCGAGGCGCTCCGCTGGATCGAGCGCAACGCCGGAGGGGAGGCGGCCGTCGCCGCCTTCGCCCGGGACCACATCGAGGCCAGGGCGGAGTCCTACCGGGAGGCCGTCGAATCGGTCGAGCCCGAACGGCGGGCCGAGGCGTTGGCCAGGGCCTTGACGGCGGACGGGTACGCTGCCATTGCGCGCGGCGCGCCGGTCGGCGAGCAGCTCTGCCAGCACCACTGCCCGGTCGCCCACGTGGCCGAGCAGTACCCCCAGCTGTGCGAGGCGGAGACGGAGATCTTCTCCCGCCTCCTGGGAACGCACGTCCAGCGCCTGGCCACCATCGCCCACGGCGACGGCGTCTGCACCACGTTCATCCCGCACGGCGCCCCGCAGACCACTGAGACAGCATCCGTAAGCACGGCCGGGAGGAAGCCCGCATGACCACCGAGATCAGCCACCCCGAGCTTGAGGGCCTGGGTCGGTACGAGTACGGCTGGGCCGACTCCGACACCGCCGGCGCCGCCGCCAAGCGCGGCCTGAACGAGGATGTCGTCCGCGACATCTCCGCGAAGAAGAACGAGCCCGAGTGGATGCTGAAGCTCCGCCTCAAGGGCCTGAAGCTCTTCGACAAGAAGCCCATGCCCACCTGGGGCTCCGACCTCGGCGGCATCGACTTCGACAACATCAAGTACTTCGTGCGGTCCACCGAGAAGCAGGCCGAGTCCTGGGAGGACCTGCCGGAGGACATCAAGAACACGTACGACAAGCTCGGCATCCCGGAGGCGGAGAAGCAGCGCCTCGTCGCCGGCGTCGCCGCCCAGTACGAGTCCGAGGTCGTCTACCACCAGATCCGCGAGGACCTGGAGGAGCAGGGCGTCATCTTCGTCGACACCGACACCGCGCTGAAGGAGCACGAGGAGCTCTTCAAGGAGTACTTCGGCACCGTCATCCCGGTCGGCGACAACAAGTTCGCCTCCCTGAACACCGCCGTCTGGTCCGGCGGCTCGTTCATCTACGTGCCGAAGGGCGTGCACGTCGAGATCCCGCTCCAGGCCTACTTCCGTATCAACACGGAGAACATGGGCCAGTTCGAGCGGACGCTGATCATCGTCGACGAGGACGCCTACGTCCACTACGTCGAGGGCTGCACCGCCCCGATCTACTCCTCCGACTCGCTGCACTCCGCGGTCGTCGAGATCATCGTGAAGAAGGGCGGCCGCTGCCGCTACACGACCATCCAGAACTGGTCGAACAACGTCTACAACCTGGTGACCAAGCGCGCCGTCGCCTACGAGGGCGCCACCATGGAGTGGGTCGACGGCAACATCGGCTCCAAGGTCACCATGAAGTACCCGGCCGTCTACCTGATGGGCGAGCACGCCAAGGGCGAGACGCTCTCCATCGCCTTCGCGGGCGAGGGCCAGCACCAGGACGCCGGCGCCAAGATGGTCCACCTGGCCCCGAACACCTCCTCGTCCATCGTCTCCAAGTCGGTGGCGCGCGGCGGCGGCCGCACCTCCTACCGCGGCCTCATCGAGATCGGCGAGGGCGCCCCCGGCGCCAAGTCCAACGTCCTCTGCGACGCCCTGCTCGTCGACACGATCTCCCGCTCCGACACGTACCCCTACGTGGACGTGCGCGAGGACGACGTGACCATGGGCCACGAGGCCACCGTCTCCAAGGTCTCCGAGGACCAGCTCTTCTACCTGATGCAGCGCGGCCTGACCGAGCAGGAGGCCATGGCGATGATCGTCCGCGGCTTCGTCGAGCCGATCGCCAAGGAGCTGCCGATGGAGTACGCGCTGGAGCTGAACCGGCTGATCGAGCTGCAGATGGAAGGCGCGGTCGGCTAGCAGCCCCCGCCCCTCCGTACCGCAGCGACTGATTTCTTACGCAGGAAGAGAGCAACACGACAGCCATGGCTGAGGCTCAGAACATCCCCGCGGGCTCCACCACCGCGGGCTCGATCGCGGTGGCCGCCGAGTCCACCGTCGCCACGCGCATGAGCGCCCCGCCGTCCTTCGACGTCGCGGACTTCCCCGTCCCGCACGGCCGCGAGGAGGAGTGGCGCTTCACCCCGCTCGCCCGCCTCCGCGGTCTGCACGACGGCACCGCCGTCGCCACCGGCGAGGGCGTCCGGGTCGAGATCGAGGCCCCCGAGGGCGTCACCGTGGAGACCGTCGGCCGCGAGGACGAGCGCCTGCGCAAGGCCGGCAAGCCGGTCGACCGCGTCGCCGCCCAGGCGTACTCCTCCTTCGAGAAGGCCTCGGTCGTCACCGTCGCCAAGGAGGCCGTCCTCACCGAGCCGATCCGCGTCGCCGTGCACGGCCAGGGCGGCGTCGCCTTCGGCCACCAGGTGATCGAGCTCGGCGCCTTCGCCGAGGCCGTCGTCGTCATCGACCACACCGGTGACGCGGTGCTCGCCGCCAACGTCGACTTCGTGCTCGGGGACGGCGCCAAGCTCACCGTCGTCTCCGTCCAGGACTGGGACAAGGACGCCGTCCACGTCGCGCAGCACAACGCGCTGCTCGGCCGCGACGCCTCCTTCAAGTCGGTCGTCGTCACCTTCGGCGGCGACGTCGTCCGCCTCCACCCGCGCGTCAACTACGCGGGCCCCGGCGGCTCCGCCGAGCTCTTCGGCCTCTACTTCACCGACGCCGGCCAGCACCAGGAGCACCGCCTCCTCGTCGACCACGACACCCCGCACTGCACCTCGAACGTCGCCTACAAGGGCGCGCTCCAGGGCCAGGACGCGCACGCGGTGTGGATCGGCGACGTCCTCATCCAGGCCGCCGCCGAGGGCACCGACACCTACGAGCTCAACCGGAACCTCGTCCTCACCGACGGCGCCCGGGTCGACTCCGTGCCGAACCTGGAGATCGAGACCGGCGAGATCGCCGGCGCCGGACACGCCTCCGCCACCGGCCGCTTCGACGACGAGCAGCTCTTCTACCTGATGGCCCGCGGCATCCCGGAGACCGAGGCCCGCCGCCTCGTCGTCCGCGGCTTCTTCGCCGAGCTGGTCCAGCAGATCGGCCTGCCCGACGTCGAGGAGCGCCTGATCGCCAAGGTCGAGGCCGAGCTGGAGGCCTCCGTCTGATGGCCTTCGTCCGAGTCTGCGCACTGAGCGAGCTGGAGGCCGACACCCCCAAGCGGGTCGAGGTCGACGGCACGCCCGTGTCGGTCGTCCACACCGAGGGCGAGGTGTTCGCGATCAACGACATCTGCTCGCACGCCAACGTCTCCCTCTCGGAGGGCGAGGTCGAGGACTGCGCCATCGAGTGCTGGCTGCACGGTTCCAGCTTCGACCTCCGCACCGGCAAGCCGTCCGGCCTTCCCGCGACGCGCCCCGTCCCCGTGTACCCCGTAAAGATCGAAGGGGACGATGTGCTCGTCTCCGTCACCCAGGAGTCCTGAGTCACCCATGGCAACGCTCGAAATCCACGACCTGCACGTCTCCGTCGAGGCGGAGAACGGCCCCCGCGAGATCCTCAAGGGCGTCGACCTGACCATCAAGCAGGGCGAGACCCACGCGGTCATGGGCCCCAACGGCTCCGGCAAGTCGACCCTGGCGTACTCCCTGGCGGGCCACCCGAAGTACACGGTCACCGGCGGCACCGTCACCCTCGACGGCGAGGACGTCCTCGAGATGTCCGTCGACGAGCGGGCCCGCGCCGGCGTCTTCCTCGCCATGCAGTACCCGGTCGAGGTCCCCGGCGTCTCGGTCTCCAACTTCCTGCGCACCTCCGCCACCGCCATCCGCGGCGAGGCCCCCAAGCTGCGCACCTGGGTCAAGGAAGTCCGCGAGGCCATGGACAAGCTGTCCATGGACCCGGCCTTCGCCGAGCGCAACGTCAACGAGGGCTTCTCCGGCGGCGAGAAGAAGCGCCACGAGATCCTCCAGCTGGAGCTCCTCAAGCCGAAGATCGCGATCCTCGACGAGACCGACTCCGGCCTCGACGTCGACGCCCTGCGCATCGTCTCCGAGGGCGTCAACCGCGTCCGCGAGACCGGTGAGGTCGGCACCCTCCTCATCACCCACTACACGCGCATCCTGCGCTACATCAAGCCCGACTTCGTGCACGTGTTCGCGAACGGCCGCATCGTCGAGTCCGGCGGCGCCGAGCTCGCCGACCAGCTGGAGAACGAGGGCTACGACAAGTACGTGAAGGGTGGCGCATCCGCGTGACTTCCGCCCATCAGGGGCTGACCGGCCTCCTCGACACCGAGGCGATCCGCAAGGACTTCCCGCTCCTGGATCGCACGGTCCACGACGGCAAGAAGATCGTGTACCTGGACTCCGCGGCGACCTCGCAGAAGCCGCGCCAGGTCCTCGACGCGCTCAACGCCTACTACGAGCGTCACAACGCCAACGTCCACCGCGGCGTCTACACGGTCGCCGAGGAGGCCACCGCGCTGTACGAGGGCGCCCGCGACAAGATCGCCGCCTTCATCAACGCGCCGAGCCGCAACGAGGTGATCTTCACCAAGAACGCCTCCGAGTCGCTCAACCTCGTGGCCAACATGCTGGGCTGGGCCGAAGAGCCCTACCGCGTGGACCACGAGACCGAGATCGCCATCACGGAGATGGAGCACCACTCCAACATCGTCCCGTGGCAGCTGCTCTCGCAGCGCACCGGCGCGAAGCTGAAGTGGTTCGGCCTCACCGACGACGGCCGCCTCGACCTGTCGAACATCGAAGAGGTCATCACGGAGAAGACGAAGATCGTCTCCTTCACGCTGGTCTCCAACCTGCTCGGCACCCAGAACCCGGTCGAGACGATCGTCCGGCGCGCCCAGGAGGTCGGTGCGCTCGTCTGCATCGACGCCTCGCAGGCGGCCCCGCACCAGGTCCTGGACGTGCAGGCGCTCCAGGCCGACTTCGTGGCCTTCACCGGCCACAAGATGTGCGGCCCGACCGGCATCGGCGTGCTGTGGGGACGCCAGGAGCTCCTGGAGGACCTGCCGCCCTTCCTCGGCGGCGGCGAGATGATCGAGACCGTCTCGATGCACTCCTCCACCTACGCCCCGGCCCCGCACAAGTTCGAGGCGGGTACGCCCCCGATCGCCCAGGCCGTCGGCCTCGGCGCGGCCGTGGACTACCTGTCGGCGATCGGCATGGAGAACATCGCGCGCCACGAGCACGCGATCACCGAGTACGCCGTCCGCCGCCTCCAGGAGGTCCCGGACCTGCGGATCATCGGCCCCACCACGGCCGAGGACCGCGGCGCGGCGATCTCCTTCACGCTCGGCGACATCCACCCGCACGACGTGGGCCAGGTGCTCGACGAGCAGGGCATCGCGGTCCGGGTCGGCCACCACTGCGCGCGGCCGGTCTGCCTGCGGTACGGAATTCCTGCGACCACACGGGCGTCGTTCTATCTGTACTCCACCCCGGCCGAGGTCGACGCCCTCGTCGAGGGGCTGGAGCACGTCCGGAACTTCTTCGCCTAGGGGACCGCTGTGAAGCTCGATTCGATGTACCAGGACGTCATCCTGGACCACTACAAGCACCCGCACGGGCGGGGCTTGCGGGACGGCGACGCCGAGGTGCACCACGTCAACCCGACGTGCGGCGACGAGATCACGCTCCGCGTGAAGTACGACGGCGAGCGCATCGAGGACGTCTCGTACGAGGGCCAGGGCTGCTCCATCAGCCAGGCCTCGGCCTCCGTCCTCAACGACCTGCTCGTCGGCAAGGAGCTGGCCGAGGCGCGGCGGATCCAGGAGACCTTCCTGGAGCTGATGCAGTCCAAGGGCCAGGTCGAGCCGGACGAGGCCATGGAGGAGGTGCTGGAGGACGCGGTCGCGTTCGCCGGCGTCTCCAAGTACCCGGCCCGGGTGAAGTGCGCGCTGCTCAGCTGGATGGCGTGGAAGGACGCGACCGCCCAGGCCCTGGGCGGAGACGACCAGAAGTCTGTGAGGAAGTCGGCATGACCGAGAACATCGAGGCCACCATCAAGCCGGCCTCCGAAGAAGAAGTCCGCGAGGCGCTGTACGACGTCGTCGACCCCGAGCTGGGCATCGACGTCGTCAACCTCGGCCTGATCTACGGGATCCACATCGACGACTCCAACGTCGCGACGCTGGACATGACGCTGACCTCGGCGGCCTGTCCGCTGACGGACGTCATCGAGGACCAGGCCCGCTCCGCCACCGACGGCATCGTCAGCGAGCTGCGGATCAACTGGGTCTGGATGCCCCCGTGGGGCCCGGACAAGATCACCGACGACGGCCGCGAGCAGCTGCGCGCGCTCGGCTTCAACGTCTGACGGCGGTCGTCGCACGCGAAGGGGCCCCCGGCATCGCGCCGGGGGCCCCTTCGCGTACGGCGGGTCAGCCCGAGGCGGCGGCCCGCGCCAGGACCGGGGCCAGGTTCTCCTTGCGGATGCGCTGGTCGACGTAGAGGAGACCGGAGGTCAGCGGCTGGAGGGGGCCGAGGAGCAGCTGGGTGAGGAGCTGGAGGAGACCGCCCACGGCCGCCGTGGTGGCGGCGGACAGGAAGAGGGTGCCCGGGGTGGCGTGCTGGGCTAGCGGGACGGCGAAGACCGAGGCCTGCGTGGTCACGGAGACGGCCGTCTGCACGACGAACGAGACGCCGCCGACGATCAGCAGCATCACCAGCGTGTAGCCGAAGATCCGCCACCAGGAGCCGCGGACCAGCTCCGCGGAGCGGCGCATCGCGGTCAGGACGCCGGCCGACTCGACGACCGCGGCGGTGGGGGCGAGGCTGAACTTCACCCAGATCCAGACGACGAACGGCGTGGTCCCGAAGGCCAGGAACATCAGCAGCAGGGCGGTGAGCGCCGGTCCCACGCCGTCGCCGGAGTCCGAGCCGACGCTCGCGAGCGTGGCGACCACCATGAAGCAGAACCCGAGCAGGAGGAGCAGCATCGGCACGAGGCCGGCCAGGGCCGACAGGACGACCGTGCCGAGCACCGCGCCGAGCCGCGACCAGGACCGGCGCCACACCGCCCCGAAGCCGGTGCGCCGGCCGAGCACCGCCTCCTGGACCACGACCGCGACGGCCGCGTGCACCAGGCCCGTCGCCAGCAGCACGGCCAGCGCGAAGGCCAGCCAGAGGCCGCCGAGGCCGAGGAAGAAAGGCGTCAGGTCCGAGAGTTCGGCGTCCCCGGTGGAGGGGGCGTCCGCCATCTCTCGCCACGGGCCGGAGAGGGCGGCCCACCCGGCGGCGGCGAGGCCCGCGGCCACCAGGGCGGCCAGGACGTGGGCGGCCAGCGTGACGCCGAGCAGCGCCTTCCAGTGGCGGCGGTACGCGGCGAAGGCGCCCCCCAGGACGTGGTTCAGGTCGAGGGGCGCCAGGGGTATCACGCCGGGCTTCGGCGGAGGCGGCGGCGGAGCGTAGCCGTATCCGTACGGCCCAGGGGGACAGGTCATGCGCCATACGGTAACGGCAGGCGCTGCGTACACCCGTACACATCGCCGGGTACCCTCGTGCGCATGGGTTACGGACTGCTCGCCGGGGCCATAGCGGCCGAGATCATCGCCACCACCTCCATGAAGTACAGCGAGGGCTTCAGCAAGCTCTGGCCCTCGGTCGTCACCGGCGCGGGCTACCTCATCGCCTTCGCGCTGCTCGCCCGGGCCCTCAAGACCCTCCAGGTCGGCACCGCCTACGCGATCTGGTCCGGCATCGGCACCGCGGCCGTCGCCGGCATCGGGATCCTCTTCCTCGGCGAGACCCTCAGCCTCGCCAAGGTCGCCGGGATCGTCCTCATCATCGCCGGGGTCGTCGTGCTCAACCTGGGGGGCGCGCACTGATGGCACGGCCCCGGCGGCACGACCCCGGGCGGCGGGAGCGGATCGTCGACGCCGCCCTGCGGGTGGTCCGCCGGGAGGGCATCGGCGGGCTGAGCCACCGCACGGCCGCCGCCGAGGCGGACGTGCCGCTCGGCTCCACCACCTACCACTTCGGCTCCCTCGACGAACTCCTCGTCGCCGCCCTGCGGAAGGTCAACGCCGGTTTCGCCGACGAGCTGCGGAGCCGGCCGGTCTTCGACGCCGGAGGGCTCGCCCGGCTCCTGGGGAAGTGGCTCGGCGGCGAACGGAGCCAGGTGGAGCTGGAGTACGAGCTCTACCTCGCCGCCCTGCGCCGCCCCGCGCTGCGGCCCGTCGCCGCCGAATGGACCGAGGAGGTCGTCGCCGTCCTCGCCCCGCGCACCGGACGGGCCACCGCCCGCGCCCTGGTCGCCCTGATGGACGGCATCGGCCTCCAGGTGCTGCTCACCGGCACGCCCTACGACCCGGCGTACGCCCGCGAGATGTTCGCCCGCCTCCTGAACGAGGCCCCGGCGGCCCCGCAGGAGGACCAGGAGGACCCGGACGGGGCCCGGGGGACCCCGGACCAGGCCCCGGAGGCCATGAACGAAGGCCCGAAGGGGCGGGCCGGGGGTTCGTCGGATGCTCCGGACGGGCCGACCGTCACCTGAGACCGGTTGGCCCGCGCGCCGCCCCGACCGTTAGGTTTTCCGTCATGACCACCACTGCTCCCCGCACCACCGGCGCCGTCGCCGCCGGCCTCGCCACCCTCGCCGGCGACGGCACCGTCCTCGACACCTGGTTCCCCGCCCCCGAGCTCACCGAAGAGCCCGGCCCGGCCGGCACGACGCGGCTCTCCCCCGACGAGGCGGTGAACGCCCTCGGCGAGGGCGCCGCCAAGGCCCTCGGCGTGGACGCCCGCCGCGGCGTCGAGGTGGTCGCCGTCCGCACCGTCATCGCCTCCCTCGACGAGAAGCCGATCGACGCGCACGACGCCTACCTCCGCCTGCACCTGCTGAGCCACCGCCTGGTGAAGCCGCACGGCCAGAGCCTGGACGGCGTCTTCGGCCTGCTCGCCAACGTCGCCTGGACCTCGCTCGGCCCGGTCGCCGTCGACGCCGTCGAGAAGGTCCGGCTCAACGCCCGCGCCGAGGGCCTGCACCTCCAGGTGACCTCGATCGACAAGTTCCCCCGCATGACCGACTACGTCGTGCCCACCGGCGTCCGCATCGCCGACGCCGACCGGGTCCGCCTCGGCGCCCACCTCGCCGCCGGCACCACCGTCATGCACGAGGGCTTCGTCAACTTCAACGCCGGCACCCTGGGCACCTCCATGGTCGAGGGCCGCATCTCCGCCGGCGTCGTCGTCGGCGACGGCTCCGACATCGGCGGCGGCGCCTCCACCATGGGCACCCTCTCCGGCGGCGGCAACGTCGTCATCTCCATCGGCGAGCGCTGCCTGATCGGCGCCGAGGCGGGCGTCGGCATCGCGCTCGGCGACGAGTGCGTCGTCGAGGCCGGCCTGTACGTCACCGCCGGCACCCGGGTCACCCTGCCCGACGGCGAGGTCGTGAAGGCCCGGGACCTCTCCGGCGCCTCGAACATCCTCTTCCGCCGCAACTCGGTCACCGGCGCCGTCGAGGCCCGCCCGAACAACGCGGTCTGGGGCGGCCTCAACGACGTCCTGCACAGCCACAACTGACGGCCCGACCGTCCTCCCGGCCCGCTCAGACGGCCGGGAGGACGGTCACCCGCTCCCCGTGGAGCGCGGCCAGCCGGCCGCCCGCCGCCACCACGTACCACCGGTCCAGCGCCCCGCTGCCGTCGTTGTACCGCCACCGCAGCTTCCCGTCGCGGGCGTCGAAGGCGAGGACCCCGCCCTTGTCGTCCAGCTCCGTCGCCGCGTAGAGCGTGCCGCCGACCTTGGCGAACTGCCCGGGGTACGCCACGTCCAGGAGCGCCCCGGTGCGCCAGAGCTCCGTGCCCTTCCCGGGCTCGACCGCCCGCAGGACGTGGCCCGAGTCGGCGGCGTACAGCACCCCGTCGAGGACTCCGATCCCGTGGAAGCGGGTGAACTCCTCCGACGCGAGCGACCACTTCTCCGTGCCGTCGGCGAGCGCGAAGGCGCGCAGCCGCCCCGCGTCGGCGACGATCACCAGACCGTCGTGGAAGGCCAGCCGGCCGCTGTTGGAGCGCCCGATCTTCTTCGTCCACAGCTGGCGGCCGGTGGCCGTGTCGCGGACCGTCACGTTCTCCCGGAAGTCGGTGTAGACGAGGTGGCGGCCGACGGCCTCGGCGGTGATGCCGTACTCCTCCGTCCCCGCGTCGCGCAGCTCCTGCCAGGCCACCTTGCCGGTCGAGGCGTCGATGGCGGCGATGACGTTCCTCCTGACGCTGAGGTCCTTCTCCAGGATGCCCGCGAGCACGTAGACCCGCCGCTCGTCGGCGGCGATCGTCCGGGGCTGCGAGAAGCGCTTCCCGAGCCGGCTGCGCCAGGTCTCCCGGCCGGTCGCCGGGTCGAGGCCGACGACGTCCCCGTCGTACTGCGCGCTCGCCAGGTAGAGGGTGCCGCCGCGGACCAGCATCTTCGCGCCCGGCACGGCGACCTCCTCGCGCCGCCACCGCTCCGCGCCGGTGGCGAGGTCCCGGCCGACCAGCGGGTCGCCGGAGACGAGGACGACGTCGCCCGCGACGGCGAGGGCGTCGGCCCCGAGGCTGCCCTTGGCGGTCGGCCGCTGCCACAGGGGCTTCGGGGCGGTGCCGGGCGGCGGGGTGGTGAAGGCGTCCCCGCCGGTCCCGCCGCCCGGGGCGGTCTCCGGGGCGGAGGGGGTGGCCACCGCCGCCGGGTCCTCGGCCGGGCCGCAGCCCCACGCGCCCGCGCCGAGCGCGGCGAGCCCGAGCCCGGTGCCCGCCAGCCGCAGCACTCCTCTGCGGGAGGCCCCGCGCCCCTCGTCCCTGGTCATCCGTCCGCCCCTGTCCCTCACGTGGTCCGTCTCCCTGTTCGACGGCGGGAGCCTAGCGACCGGGCCGGGGCGCACCCGGTTCCGGGACGGGACGGGGACAGGACCGTGAAGCTCGTGACGGGACGGCAACCGAAACCGGTCACGGAGCGTTGTCAGAGCGGAGCGGACCGCTCCACCGAGAGACGAGCCGAGGAGTCGACATGAGGACGAAGCCCATGGTCGCCGGGGTGCTGGCCGCGGCGGCGGTGCTGCTGCCGGCGGGGGCCGCCCGGGCGGACGAGACCCACACCCACAACGGGCCCGCCGTGACCAACGGACCCGCCCTCGACCTGCACACCGGGCAGATCGACGACCCGCTGGAGGACGTCCTGGAGCACGCGGCGATCCTCGGGCGGACTCACACCACCGACTCCGCCTGAAGCAGCTCCTCCAGCAGGGCCCGCAGTCCGTCGGCCGTCTCCCGGCCGGCGGGCCGCAGCGGCTCCCGGAGCGGGCCGCCGAGGAGCGCCTTCACGGTCACCGTGCCGGGCAGGCCCCCGGCCATCATCCGCTCGGTCAGCGGCAGCGTGCGGGCGTGCAGCCGGGCGGCGAGGGCGGTGTCGCCGGAGTCGTACGCGTCGAGGACGGCGCGGAGCTGACGGGGCGCCACGTTGGCGACCGTGCTGACGTAGCCGGCGCCGCCGACCGCGTACAGCGGCAGGTTCAGCTCCTCGCTGCCGGAGTAGTACGCGAGCCCGGTCTCCGCGATCAGCCGGGCCGAGGCCAGCAGGTCGTACGAGCAGTCCTTCACGGCGGTGATCCGCGGGTGCCCGGCCAGCCGGCGCATGGTGTCCGGCTCGACGCGGGTGCCGGTGCGGCCCGGGATGTCGTAGACCATCAGGGGGAGCCCGGTGGCGTCCGCGACCTTCAGGAAGTGGGCGGCGACCGCGTCCTGCGGCGGGCGGCTGTAGTACGGGGTGACGACGAGCAGCCCGTCCGCCCCCGCCGCCTCCGCCCCGCGCGCCAGCTCCGCGGTGTGCCGGGTGTCGGCGGTGCCGACGCCCGCGACGAGCGAGGGGCCGGGGCCGACCGCCGCCCGGACGGCGCGGACCAGCGCGCCCTTCTCGGCGTCCGAGGTGGTCGGGGACTCCCCGGTGGTGCCGCCCAGGACGAGTCCGTCGCAGCCTTCGGCGATCAGGTGCGCGGCCAGCTCGCAGGCCCGGTCGAGGTCGAGCGCCCCGGAGTCGGTGAAGGGGGTGATCATCGCGCAGAGCGCGCGGCCGAAAGGACGGTGAGTGCTCATGCGGGAAGTCTGGGCGCGACGGACCGTGAAGGTCCACTTAGATCTTCTTGGTCGGAAGGTTCAGGTGGGCTGAAGGGAGGGGGGTCCGGTCCGGAGGGCGGGCTCAGAGGGCGAGCTTGAAGCCTTCGTGGCTCCGGGCGTAGCCCAGGGAGGCGTAGAAGCGGTGGGCGTCGGCCCGCTCCTTGTTGCTGGTCAGCTGGACGAGGGCGCAGCCGCGCCCGCGGGCCCGGTCCGCCGCCAGCTCCATCAGCCGCCGCCCCAGGCCCGCGCCCCGCAGGTCGGCCCGGATCCGGACCGCCTCGATCAGGGCCCGCTCGGCGCCGCCCCTGCCGAGGCCGGGGACGTACGTGGCCTGGAGGCAGCCCAGGACGGGTCCCTCGTCCACCAGGACCAGCAGTTCGTTGCGCGGGTCGGACGCGATGTCCGCGAAGGCGCGCTCGTACGCCTCCGTGACGCGGACCGAGGCGGGGTCGACGACCCGGTCCTCGTCGGCGAGGAGGGCGAGGACGGCGGGGAGTTCGGCGCGGGTGGCGGGGCGGAGGATCACGGGGCGGATTCTTCCACGCGGAAACCCTCCGGCCCCGGGCTCGCCCGGGGCCGGAGGGCCTCACGGGGTCACGGGCGGAAGCGCAGGACCTGCGGGTCGTGGTCGCTGTTCTGGTCCGCGAACTCGGCGTTGACGTGCACGCTGTCGTACTCGAAGTGGTGCACGCCCGGGCTGGTCAGGATCTGGTCGAGGACCTGGCTGTTGCCCTGGAAGACGTACGAGTAGCGCTCGGAGACGGGCAGCGACTTCACGGCCGGGTAGAGGGCGCCGCCGTCGGTCAGCGCCTCGGTCGTGCCGGAGAACTCGAAGTCGTTGATGTCGCCGACGACGAGGACGTCCGCCTGCTTGTCGACCGCCGTGATCTCCTTCACGAAGGCGTTCACGGCCTGCGCCTGGAGGAGGCGCTTGGCCTCGGAGGAACGGTTCGGCGGCTGGTGGTGGGAGACGATCGACTCGTCGCCGCCCTTCGAGCCGAAGTGGTTGGCGATGACGAAGACCGTCCGGCCGCGGAAGGTGAACTCGCCCGCGAGCGGCTTGCGGCTGGCCTCCCAGGCGGCGTTCGCCGGGTCGATCCGGCCGGGGGAGAGGGTCAGCGCGGCGCGGCCCTTGGTGCCGGTGACGGCGGTCGCGGTGGTCGCGTCGCCGCCCGCGCGGTCCACGAAGGAGACCCGCTCGGGGTTGAAGAGGAAGACCTGGCGGATGTTGCCGCCGGGCTCGCCGCCGTCCTTGTTGTTCTCCGGGTCGATCGAGCGCCACGCGTACGCCGGGCCGCCGGCCGCCACGATCGCGTCCGTGAACTTCTTCAGCGTCTGGCCGGCCGAGACCGTGCCGTCGTTCTTGGCGCCGTTGTCGTCCTGGATCTCCTCCAGGGCGACGACGTCCGGCGAGGCGAGGTTCTCCACGACCGCCTTCGCGAGCGCGTCGAACTTCTCCTGGGGGTCGCTCGGGTCCAGGTTCTCCACGTTGTACGTGGCGACCGCCAGCTCGTTCTTGTGCTGCTTCTCGGTGACCTCGCGCTCCAGGCCCCGGTCCTGGAGGGTGCCGATCGTGCGCGCGGTCAGCGTGTAGCCGCCGAACTGGTTGAAGTCGAGCGGGCCCTCGGTCGAACCGGTCAGCCAGTCGCCGACGTTCGCCTTCGGGAAGGGCTGCTGGGCGAGCGGGATCAGCGACTGGATCTGGAGCCGACCGGTGTTCTGGGACTCGTACGAGCCGTAGACCGTGCCGCCGCGCTCGTTGTCGTTCTCCCACGGCTTCACCGTGACCCACAGCTCCGAGTACGGGTCGGTGGCGCCGACCACGCGGGAGGAGCCGACGCGGACGTTGGTGCCCTCCAGCGACTCGTAGTAGTCGAGGGCGTAGGTCTCGGGCTCCAGCGGCAGGTTGTTGATCGAGCCGCCGTCCGCCGGGTCGCCGGCGGGGGTGTACGCGTCCGGCACCGACCAGGGGGCGATGGTCACCGGGGCGGGCACCTCGTTGCCCTGCGAGACCACGGTGACCTGCGGGCGGGACAGCTGGGTCAGCGACTGGTTGCCGGAGGACAGGCCGCCGACGACGTACTCGGTGACCGTGCCGTTCACGCTGACCGCGTCGCCGACCGCGACCTTCGGGGCGGAGCTGGTGAAGACGAACAGGCCCTCGCTCGTGGCCGGGTCGTCGTCGCCCTGCGGGTCCTGCATCCAGAAGCCGCGCGAGGAACCGTAGGTGCGGACGCCGGTGACGATGCCCGTCACACCGGTGACCTGCTTGCCCGCCAGCGGGGAGACGCGGGTCGTGCCCTGGATGTCGTGGATGCGGACCGCGGCCTCGGTGTCGGCGGCGGCGCTCTGCGAGCCCACGAGCAGTCCGGCCGCGAGGGCGGCCGCGACCACCGCGGAGACGGCGGCGGTTCTCGGTATGGAGGAAGGCATCAGGATGCTCCGAGGGTGCTTGGAGGAACAGCAAAGGTGTCTACGCGCGTCAATCTCTTGGTAGAGCGCCCCACTTGTCAAGGGTCGACGGGTGTACGAAGGCTGACGGGCCCGTGAACCGCCGGGCCGCCCCCCGAATGCGTCTACGCTGGGAAGGCTGTACCCCCACCGGTCCACGCAACCGGTCCCCACCGACTGACCCACGTGTCGAGGAGATCCCCCACATGGCTGCGGAGCACCCCACCCTTCCCCCCGTTCGGCTGCCCTCGGACGCGGAGCTGGCACGGGAAGCGCTGGCCGCCCCCCTCCTCGCCCACGCCGTCCGCCTCGCCCGCTGGGCCGGCCCGGACACCCGGGTCGGCGCGGGCGGCGAACTCGTCGACGAGCAGCTCCCGGACGCCGCCGGAGTCCTCGGCCTCGGCGACGACGAGGACGCCGGGTACTGGGCGGGCGACGCCTGGCGGCTCGCCGTCGACACCGGCCTCGTCGACGTCGAGGACGGCGCCGACGACGACACCCCCGGCACCGCCGCCCCCGGCGGCAACCTCGCCGTCGTCACCGGCGGCGCGCCCCGCGACGTCCTCGGGATCTGGCTCGACGCCTTCGACGCCGTCTTCGCCGACGCCGTCGCCCCCGTCCTGGACGACCTGGAGCCGCTGCTCGACGAGGACGGCGGCCTCGACCTCGACTCCCTCGACTGGGACCCGGAGGCGGAGAGCGACTTCCTGGAGGGCGTCCTCGGCAACCTCTACCTGCTCACCGTCAGCGAGGGCGGCCCCGGCGACGGCCCCGTGCCGCTGCCCGCGCTCGCCGCCTCCATGGTCGTCCCCGACGACATGGGCGAGCCCACCGACGACGTCCTGGAGCAGGTCTCCGACGCGATGATGCGGCTCGACGAGCAGTTCCGGCTCCTGGAGCCCATCGGCCTGGTCGAGTACCAGCCCGTCGACGAGGCCCTGATGGCGGAGGAGGACGAGGAACCCGCGGCACCCGTCGACGACGAGGACGTCTCCCGCTACGGCATGGTCCGGCTCACCCCGCTCGGCCTCTACGGCGTCCGCACCCGCATGCTGGAGGCCGGCGTCGACGCCCCGGCCGTCGGCGACCTCGCGGAGAAGGACGCCGACGCCCTCCTCGCCGGTCTCGTCGGCTACCCCGGTTCCGCCGCCCGCGCCGAGACCGAGGCGTGGCTGGCCGGCCGCGAGCCGCTGCCCGCCGCCGCCGACCTCCTCGCCGCCGCCCGCGGCTCCGACCCGGAGTCCCCGCTCCGCCGCCTCCACTGCCAGCAGGCCCTCGCCCTCGTCGGCCCGGAGGCCGAGCCGGTGGTCCGCGCCGTCCTCGACGACCCCGAGCTCGGCGGCCTCGCCCGGGTCTGGCTCGCCGAGCGCGGCGCCCCGGACGTCCCCGCCCCGCCGGAGTCCATGATCTTCTGGCTCGCCGTGGACACCATCGCCGCCCAGCTCGACGCGGCCGGCGACCTGGCGGAACTCCAGGAGCTCATCGAGGGCCTGACCAGCCGCCACACCGGCTTCCTGGAGACCGCCTGGCGCGTCGAGCACCCCGCCACCGCCGACGTCCTCGACGCGATGGGCCGCCTCCACCCGGACAAGACGGCGGCCAAGGAGGCCCGCAAGGCCGCCTTCAAGGCCCGCTCGCGCACCGGCGCGGCCTGACCCCGGCCGGCGGACCGCCCGTCCTTCGCGGAGCGTCTTTCCCGTGTGCGGGGGAGGCGCTCCGCGGCCGTTCCCGCGCTGTTCAGACGCCGTTCCCACAGGCGCGCCATGGTGTGCGCGACAACAGGCCGGCAGCAGGGGAGAAACCGCACACCATGGCCCTCAACCGCAGAGAGTTCACCCAGAAGTCCGCCGTCGCGGGCTTCGCCCTCACCGGCGCCGTCGGGGTGCTCGCCACCGCCCCCGAGGCCCTCGCGAGCGACGAGCGCTCCCACGGCGGCCCCGGCCGCGACGGCGACCACGGGCACGGCGGCCACGGGCACGGCCACGACCGCCTCGGCTACGGCCCCCTCGTCGCCGACCCCGAGGGCCTCCTCGCGCTGCCCGAGGGCTTCTCCTACCGGGTGATCACCCGCACCGGCGTCACCCGCCTGGAGACCGGCGAGCCCACCCCCTCCAACCACGACGGCACCGCCACCTTCGCGGGCCCGCGCGGCATCACGTACCTGGTGAACAACCACGAGCTCAAGGGCCCCCGCGCCAAGTGGGAGCACCCGGTCCCGCTCACCGAGGGCCTCGTCTACGACCCGGCCGCCGCCGGCGGCTGCACGGTCGTCGAGGTGCACCGCGACGGCACCGTCGCCGAGTGGGTCGGCATCGCCGGCACCTCCACCAACTGCGCCGGCGGCCGCACCTCCTGGGGCACCTGGCTGACCTGCGAGGAGAACTCCGACCTCGCCGGCAAGAACGGCATGACCAAGGACCACGGGTACGTCTTCGAGGTCGACCCGCGCGACCGCCGGGCCAACCTCGACCCCAAGCCCCTCAAGTTCTTCGGCCGTTACGACCACGAGGCCGTCGTCGTCGACCCCAAGCGCGGCCACGCCTACCTCACCGAGGACGCCTCCGGCCCCAACGGGCTCCTCTTCCGCTGGGTCCCGCCGCAGGGCTTCGAGCACGGCCGGGGGCGGTACCGCACGCTCGCCGACGACGCCGGCGTCCTCCAGGCCGCCAAGTGCATCGACTCCGCCGGGCGGTTCGTCGACGACCTCTCCCGCGCCACCCGCATCGGCACCGTCTACGGCGTCGACTGGGTGGACGTCCCCGACCGCGACGCCCGCACGGTGCCCGTCCGCAAGCAGTTCGCCGACGGCCGGGTCACCCGAGCCCGCAAGCTGGAGGGCATGTGGTGGGCGGACGGCGGCGCCTACGTCGTCTCCTCCTACGCCCGCGAGGAGAGCCCCGGCGCGGCCCATGACGGCCAGGTCTGGTTCTACGACCCCAAGCGCCGCACCCTCACCCTCAAGGTGCTGCTCGGCGTGAACGCCGCGCCCGAGCAGGACGGCGCCTTCGACGGCCCGGACAACATCACGGTCTCGCCGTACGGCGGGCTCGTCATCGCCGAGGACGGCGAGGGCGTGTCGCACCTCTTCGGCGCCACCGACTCGGGCCGCACCTACCCGATCGCGCGCAACGACCTCAACGACAGCGAGTTCACCGGCGTCGTCTTCTCGCCCGACGGCAACACCCTCTACGCCAACATCCAGACCCCCGGCATCATGCTCGCGATCACCGGCCCCTGGCGCCGCCAGGCCCGCCGCTGACGCCCCGCCGGGCTCCCCGCCGGAGCCCGGCCCCTGTCGGCCCCGTGGACTGACACCTAACCTGTCAGTCCATGGACGACGTTCTGCGGCCGGTGGGCCGGACCCTGCTGCGCGACCGGGCCTACGAGTCGCTGCGCGAGGCGATCGTGCGCGGCGAACTCGCCCCCGGCGCCCTCCTCAAGGACTCCGACCTCGCCGACCGCCTCGGGCTCTCCCGCGCCCCCGTCCGCGACGCCCTCGCCCGGCTGACCGCCGAGGGCCTCGTCGAGACCAAGCCGCAGAGCTACACCCGGGTCACCCGCCCGGTCACCCGGATCGTCCGCGACGCCGCCTCCGTGATCCGGGTGATGCACGAACTCGCCGCCCGCACCGCCGTGCCGCTCCTCGGCCCCGAGGCCGTCCGCGCCATGCGCGAGGCCAACGAGCGCTTCGCCGCCGCCGTCCGCGCCCGCGACGTCGAGGCCGCCCTCGCCGCCGACGACGACCTGCACGGGGTTCTCGTCCTCGCCTGCGGCAACCACGCGGCCGCCGCCACCATCGACCGCTACACCCCGCTGGTCCGCCGCGTCGAGCGCCGCCTCTTCGGCGACGCCGGCAGCTGCGGCTCCGCAGAGCTCCACACCCGCCTCATCGACGCCTGCGCCGCCGGGGACGCGGAGGAGGCCGTCTGCGTCACCACCGGGATATGGGCCGCGCTGGAGCACCTGGCCGACGACGCCGTCGAGGTCTCAGAGGTCACCGGCGTCCCCGCACCCCCGGAGCCGTGACCCGCGGGCCGCCGCGCCGCCGCCCCCGGAGTCGTACCCCCGTCCTCCGCCGCCCCGTCCGCCACCCCTGGGAGAGCCGCCCGTGCCGATCACCGACTTCGACCGTCATCCGCTGCTCTTCGGGCCCTCCCCGGTCCATCCGCTGGAGCGGCTCACCCACCACCTCGGCGGCGCGACCCTGTGGGCCAAGCGCGAGGACTGCAACTCCGGCGTCGCGTACGGCGGGAACAAGACCCGCAAGCTGGAGTACCTGGTCGCCGACGCCCTCGCGCGGGGCTGCGACACCCTCGTCTCCATCGGCGGGGTGCAGTCCAACCACACCCGCCAGGTCGCCGCCGTCGCCGCCCGCGCCGGGCTGCGCTGCGTGCTGGTGCAGGAGAGCTGGGTCGACTGGCCCGACGCCGTCTACGACAAGGTCGGCAACATCCTGATCAGCCGGCTGGCCGGCGCCGACGTGCGGCTGGTGCGGGCGGGCTTCGGCATCGGCTTCAAGGAGAGCTGGGAGCAGGCCCTGCGCGAGGTCGAGGAGGGCGGCGGGAAGCCGTACGCGATCCCGGCCGGCGCCTCCGACCACCCGCTCGGCGGCCTCGGCTTCGCGAACTGGGCCCACGAGGTGGCCGAGCAGGAGCGGGAGCTCGGCGTCTTCTTCGACACGGTCGTCGTCTGCTCGGTGACCGGCTCCACCCAGGCCGGGATGGTCGCGGGCTTCGCCGCCCTCGCCGAGGAGGGCGGCCGGCCGCGCCGGATCGTCGGGATCGACGCCTCCGCGAAGCCCGCCGAGACCCACGGGCAGATCACCCGGATCGCCCGGAACACCGCCGCCCTCATCGGCGTCGAACGCGAGCCGACCGCCGCCGACGTGGAGCTGGACGCGCGCTACCACGCCGGCGTCTACGGCGTCCCGGACGAGGCCACCCTCGACGCGATGCGGCTCGCCGCCCGCACCGAGGGCATGGTCACCGACCCCGTCTACGAGGGGAAGTCGATGGCCGGGCTGATCGACCTGGTGGACCGGGGCGAGATCGGCCGGGACTCGACCGTGCTCTACGCCCACCTCGGCGGCCAGCCCGCCCTCAACGCCTACAGCGCGCTGTTCTCCTAGCGCGCGGGGGCCGGCCGCTCAGAGCGCCTGGGCGGCCGGCTTCACCATGCCCCGGACCGTCCGGGACTTCACGAACTCGCCCATCGCCGTCATCTCCCACTCGCCGGAGAACTGCTTGATGAGCTTGGCCATCATCACGCCGGTCTGCGGCTCGGCGGTGGTCAGGTCGAAGCGGACCAGCTCCTCGCCGGTCGCCGCGTCCATCAGCCGGCAGTACGCCTTGGCGACCTCGGTGAACTTCTGCCCCGAGAAGGAGTTGACGGTGAAGACCAGGCCGGTGGCGTCGGCGGGCAGCCGGCCGAGGTCGACGGTGATCACCTCGTCGTCGCCCGCGCCCTCGCCCGTCAGGTTGTCCCCGGAGTGCCGGACCGCCCCGCCGAGGATGGTCAGCTTGCCGAAGTAGCAGCTGTCCAGGTGGTTGCGCTGGGGGCCGTACGCGATGACCGAGGCGTCCAGGTCGATGTCCCGGCCCCGGTACGCGGGCTCCCAGCCGAGGCCCATCTTCACCTGGGAGAGCAGCGGACGGCCGCCCTTGACCAGCGAGACGGTCTGGTTCTTCTGGAGGTTGACCCGGCCCTTGTCGAGGTTGATCTTGCCGGTGGCGGCGGGGGCGGCGGCCGGGGCCGGGGGGACGGGCGCGGGGGCGGCCGGGGAGCCGAAGGCGAACCGCGGGTCGTTCGGACCGGGCGGGGTCACCAGCGGCGGCGGCGTGGCCGGCACGGGCGGGGCGGGCGGCGCGGCCGGGACCGGGGGAGCGACGGCGGCGGGGGCGGCGGGCTCCTCGTCCACGCTCACGCCGAAGTCGGTCGCGATGCCGGCCAGGCCGTTCGCGTAGCCCTGGCCCACGGCGCGGACCTTCCAGGCGCCGTTGCGCAGGTAGATCTCGACGACGACCAGGGCCGTCTCGGTGGCCAGCTGCGGCGGGGTGAAGGTGGCGATCACCGCGCCGCCGTCGGCCTCGCGGACGGTCGCGGTGGGCTCGATGCCCTGGAAGGTCTGCCCGGCGGCGTCGGGGCTGGCCGTGACCACGATCCTCTCCACGCCGGCGGGCAGGGCGCCGGTGTCCACGAGGATCGCGTCGGGCGCGGTGCCGCCGCCGGAGCGGTAGGTGACGCCGGGGCCGGAGGGCTGGTTGTAGAAGATGAAGTCGTCGTCCGAGCGCACCTTGCCGTCGGCGCCGAGCAGCAGGCCCGAGACGTCGAGCCGCACCGGGGCGGCGACGTCGACCGCCACGCGGGGGGCGGTGAGAGGAAGGTTCGAGCCGGGGGTCATTGCGGTCATGCCAGGCTCAACGATCAGGGGCCCTTTGCCGTTCCCTTACCCGCGACGGGTTCGGCCACCCTGGTTACGCGGATGGTTCCTGGCCTGCCGCTCGTTGCCGAAACGGTACGCCCCGGTCCAGCGGGCCATCACCAGCTGGGCGTCGCCCGCCCCCGCCTCGGCCAGGAACTTCGCCGCCCGGGCCCCGCGCAGCACCCCGGCGGGGCGCCCGTGGTGGGTGAGGACGACGGAGCCGTCCCGGCGCTCTTCGTACGCGAATCCCTGAGGTCGTGGCATGACGGGCATCCTGCCGTTCCCGGGCAGGCCCGTCATATGAATTATCTTTCGCCTCGTGGGTGCTGTGGGTGGGAGCTCTTGTACGAGCGGTTTCACGACCGGGGACGTCGACGAGGCGCGCGAGGAACTCGACGCGCGCTACTACGCGAGCCGCATGGACGTCGTCGACCCGAGGGGGCACGGCTCCTTCGCGGCCCGCTTCGACATCGTCGACTTCGGGCCGCTGGTCATCGGCGACCTCAGCTGCGGGGCCGACGTCCGCATGAGCTTCGGCGAGCTGGGCGCGTACCACGTCAACGCCCCGCTCAGCGGCACCATGGAGATGCGCCAGGGCGGCGGCCCGGCCGTCCACGCCTCGGCCCGGGAGGCGCTGCTCCTCGACCCCTCGGGGGACACCTTCCTCGACCGCTGGAGCGGCGACGGGCGGATCCTCTCCGTGAAGGTGGGCGCCGCCGAACTGCGCGAGCGGCTGGAGAGCCTGCTGGGCCGGGCGCCGCAGGGCGGCCTCGTCTTCCGGCCCCGTCTCGACATCTCGCGCGGTCCCGGCCTCGGCTGGGTGCGCTTCGCCCGCCGGGTCGCCGCGGAGGCGCTGGGCGGGGACGGCATCGCCCACCACGAGCTGGTCGCCCGCCCCCTCCAGGAGGCGCTGCTCAACGGGCTGCTGCTGGCCGCCGAGCACCCCTGGCGGGACGAGCTGGCCCACCCGGGCGGGCCGCGCCGCCCGGCCCCCGTCAAGCGGGCCATGGACGCGGTGCGGGAGCGGCCCGAGCACCCCTTCACCACCTCCGAACTCGCCGCGCACGCGCGCGTGAGCGTGCGCAGGCTCCAGGAGTCCTTCCGGGAGTGCGTCGGGATGTCGCCGATGGCCTACGTCCGCGAGGTCCGCCTCGACCGGGTGCGGGAGGAGCTGCGGGCGGCGGAGCCCGACGAGGTGAGCGTGAGCGAGGTCGCCTGGCGCTGGGGCTTCGCCCACCAGGGGCGCTTCGCCGCCCGTTACCGGGAGAAGTTCGGCGAGTCCCCCTCCCGGACCCTGCGGACCGCGCCCTGAGACGGGTCGCGGGGACGGTACGCGGGGACGGCGCGTGGGAGTGCCGGGGGTTTTCGTGCGCCCCTGTGCGATCCCGTGCACCTGTCGGCCGCGCAATCCGGACAGAGGCCGCGTTCCGTGGCTCGCGGCGATCTTGGTGGCGGCTTACGGTGGTCGCGTCCGGCGCTGCCAGCGCGCGCCGTCGAACCGGGCCCGGTCGGCTCCCCCGTATCACCGACCGGGCCCGCGGACGTCCGCTCCGTCCCCGACGTCCCTCCGGCAGCGCCGGTCTCAGGGGGCCGGCGGGGACCAGCGCGGCGCGTCCGCGGTGAAACCGCCGCCCAGGTAGAGGTCGTCCGGACTGCCCTCCGGGGGCAGGCCCTGCTCGGCGATCAGCTTCCGGGCGTACGCCTCCGAGTCGTCCCGCGGCGCGTAGCCCAGCGCGAGGGCGTCCGAGAGGTCCCACCACGCGCGCGTGTTGGCCGAGGAGCCGTGGACCACGGTGTGGCCGACGCCCTCGGCGGTGAGCGCGGCGTGCAGCAGGCGCGCGCAGTCGGCCGGGCTGAGCCAGAGCGAGAGCATCCGGACCGAGGTGGGCTCGGGGAAGCAGGAGCCGATGCGCACCGAGACGGTCTCGATGCCGTGCCGGTCCCAGTAGAGCTGCGCCAGGTCCTCGCCGAAGCACTTGGAGAGGCCGTAGAAGGTGTCGGGCCGGTGCGGGGTGGTGACCGGCACGAGCGGCTCGCCGTCCGCCGGGCGGCGGGTGAAGCCGACGGCGTGGTTGCTGGAGGCGAAGACGACCCGCCGCACGCCCTCCTCGCGGACGGCCTCGTAGAGGTGGTGGAGGCCGGTGACGTTGGCGGCGACGATCGCGTCGAAGTCCGCCTCCTGGGAGATGCCGGCCAGGTGCACGACCGCGTCGACCCCGCGCACCGCCTCGCGCAGGGCCGCGCGGTCGGAGAGGTCCGCGAGGATCGCGTCCGGGGCGCCGGGCACCGGCACGGCGTCGAGCAGCCGGAGCGCGTGGCCGTGGGCGGGGAGCAGGTCCCGCATGAGGGTGCCGACGCCGCCGGCGGCGCCGGTGAGGAGCAGGGTGCGGGGTGCGGGCATCGGCGGGTTCTCCTCGGCTGGGGCACGGCTGGGACGGGACGGGGACGCGGACGGGCGCGGCGGGGACGCGAGCGGGTGGGGCGGGGGTACGGAAAGGACGTGGCCGGCGCGCCGGTCCGGCGGGTCCATTCATGGACGTGGACACGCTAGGGAGGGGCCGGACGGGCCGTCAAGGCGCCTGTCCGCTGCGGACATCGCCCTTGACCCGGCCGGATGGCGGCATTAGCGTGCGATCCGCGTTCATGGATGTGAATGCGTGTCAGCCGTGCGTCGACCCCTCCCGGGAGCCCCCGTGACCACCCTCGCAGCCCCCGCACCCGACGCCTCCGGGGCGGCGGACCGCCCGGCCGGCACGAGCGGAGCCGGGCGGGTGCGGGCCGGGGCCTTCCTCTATCCCTGGGACGTCGACGGGGACCCCCGCGCCCCCGGACTGCTCGCCGGGCTCGGGGTGCGGCAGGTCACCCTCGCCGCCGCCTACCACGCGACCCGGGCGCTCACCCCCCGCCACCCGGGCCACCGGGTCGTCACCGCCGGACACGCGGCCGTGCTCTACCCGCCGGACCCGGCCCGCTGGGCGGGCCGCCCGCTCGCCCCGTACCCGGCGGGCGACTGGGCGCCCGGCGACGCCTGGGCGCGGGCCGCCGACGCCCTCGGCGGCACCGGGCTCGCCGTGCACAGCTGGGTGGTCCTCGCCCACAACTCCCGGCTGGGCGCGGAGCGTCCGGACACCTCCGTCGTCAACGCGTACGGCGACCGCTACCCGTGGGCCCCCTGCGTCGCCCACCCCGAGGTCCGCGCGCTGCTCGTGGAGCTCGCCGCCGAGGCCGCCGTCCGGCCCGGCGCGGCCGGCACCGAGCTGGAGTCCTGCGGCTGGTACGGCTACGCCCACCTGCACGCCCACGACAAGACCGGTGGCGTCCCCCTCGACGACCGCGCCCAGCTGCTGCTCTCGCTCTGCTTCTGCCCCCACTGCCGGGAGGGGTACGCGGCCGGGGGCGCCGACCCGGAGGAGCTGGCCGCCGCCGTCCGGACCGCCCTCGCCCCCGTCTGGGGCGGCACCGGACCCGCCGGCGGCCTCGGCGCGGGGGAGGGGCCCGCGCTCGCCTGGCGCGCCCGGACCGCCCGCTCCCTCCAGGAGGCCGCCGTCGCCGCCGTCCGCGCCGCCGCCCCGCCCGGCTTCCGGATCCTGCTGCACGCCGACCCGGACCCGTACCGCTGCGGCGCCGACGCCGGCACCGACCCCGCGCACGTCCTGGGGACCGCCGACGGCGTGGTGGCCCGCCCCGGCCGGCTCGCGGCCTTCGCCGCCCACCTGCCGCCGGGCGGCACCCTCGCCGCCAACCTCCCGGTCGTCACCGGCATGGGCGGCGCCCCGGAGCGGCTCGCCGCCGACGCGCGGCGCGCCCTCGCCGAGGGCGCCACCGAACTCCGCCTCTACCACGCGGGCCTGGCCTCCGACGCCGACCTGGCGGCGGTCCGCGCCGCCCTGACGGAGCTCGGCCGGGCCGTGTCCCCCTGATCCGGCCCGATCGGGCCCGGTCCGAAAGGCACGGCCCGGGACGCTCCCCTCAGGGCGCGGAGCGGACCAGGCGGCCGTCCCGGGCCACCACGCGGCCCGCCCGCACCACCAGGTCCCGGTGCGGCTGGTCGATCACGACCTGCGGCAGGCACTCGCCCTCGACCAGCATGAAGTCGGCGGGGGATCCCGGCCGCAGGTCCGCGGCGGGCAGACCCATCAGCGCCGCGCCGCCGTGGGCGGCGATGCCGAAGCACGCCTCCAGCTCCTCGTCGAGCCGGGCGTCCAGGGCCCAGCCCGCCAGCCAGGCGCGGTGCAGCATGTCGCCGTTGCCGTACGGGCTCCAGCTGTCGCGGACGCCGTCCGAGCCCAGGCCGACCGTCACCCCGCGCTCGGCGAGCCGCCGGAAGGGCAGGACCGTCGTCTCGCCCAGGGCGACCGTGGTCAGCGCGACCCCGGCCTCCGCCAGCAGGTCGGCCGTCTCGTCCAGCGCGCGGCCGGACAGGCCCGCGACGGCGAAGGCGTGCGCCACCGCCACCTTGCCGCCCAGCCCGGCCGCGCGGGTGCGGGCGGCGATGTCCCGGATCACCGCGAGGCCCGGCTCGCCCCGGTCGTGCAGGTGGATGTCGAGGCCCAGGCCGTGCTTCTCGGCCAGCCCGAAGACCAGGCCGAGCTGGTCGCCCTCCCGGTCGCCCGTGGCGTCGAAACCGGTCGGGTCGATGCCGCCGACGTGGCTGACCAGACCGCTCGCCGCCGCCTCCGCGAGCAGCTCCGCCGCGCCCGGGGTGCGCACCACGCCGTGCTGCGGGAAGGCGACCAGCTCGACGTCGACGATCCCGGCGAGCGCCGCGGCCGCCGCCGCGACGCCCTCCACGCAGGACAGGCCGTAGGCCGGGGCGACGTCCGCGTGGGCCCGCATGGCGCGGGTGCCCCGGGCCGCCGCGTGGGACATCAGGCGCAGCGCCCGCTCGCCCACCGGGGTGGGCAGCGACCGGGCCAGGTCCACGTCCCCCGCCACGTACTCGGCGATGCCCCCGGCGGGGCGGCGGCGGTACCAGGGCTCGCCCCAGGAGGTCTTGTCCGGGTGGACGTGCGCGTCGACGAGGGTCGGCAGGGCGAGCCGCCCGCCGCCGTCCACCCGCTCGACGGCCGCGCCCTCGGGGAGCTCCGCGACGAGCACCCCGTCGACGGCGATCAGGTCGCCGGCCGGGCCGCCGAGGGGCCGGACGTTCTGGAAGAGGGTGGCGCTGCGGGGCGTGGGGCTCACGGGGTCTCCTTCGGGCATGTGCGGACCCTTTTGGTATACCATGTTGTCCTCGGGGTCCGGCAGGGCCGCGCCCCCCTCACCAGGCGAGCTTCTCCAGCGCGTCCAGGTCCAGGGCCGCCGCGGGCCCCGGCTCCGCCCCGCCGCCCTCCCCGCCGGCCCCTTCCCCGCCGTCCGGCCCCACCCGCAGCTCCGCCCAGATCGTCTTCCCCCGCCGCCCGTACCGGGTGCCCCACCGCTCCGCGAACCGCGCCACCAGGTACAGCCCCCGCCCGCCCTCGTCGGTGTCCGCCGCGTGCCGCAGGTGCGGCGAGGTGCTGCTGCCGTCCGACACCTCGCACACCAGCCGCCGGTCGTACAGCAGCCGCACCCGCACCGGATCCGCCCCGTACCGCACCGCGTTGGTGACCAGCTCGCTCAGGATCAGCTCCACCGCGTACGCCGTCTCCTCCAGGCCCCACTCGACGAGCTTGGCCGCCGCCGCGTTCCGCACCGGCGACACCGCCGCCGGGTCCCGCGCCACCTCCCACTCGGCGATCCGGTCCGCCGGCAGCCGCCGGGTCCGCGCCACGAGCAGCGCGATGTCGTCCCGGGGCGCCGGCGACAACAGGCTCGCCAGCACGTCCGCACAGGTCTGCTCGGGACTCCGGTCCGGCCGCTCCAGCGTCCGGCGCAGCAGCCGCAGCCCCGTCCCCACGTCCCGCCCGTGGTCCTCCAGGAGCCCGTCCGTGAACAGCACCAGCCTGCTGCCCTCCGGCAGCCGCAGCTCCGTCGACTCGAAGGGCACGTCCCCCAGCCCGAGCCCCAGCGGCACCCCCGGCGACAGCGGCGGGAACTCCACCCGCCCCTCGGCGTCGACCACCGCGGGCCCCGGATGCCCCGCGCTCGCCACCGTGCACACCCCGGACGCCGGATCGTAGATCGCGTACAGACAGGTCGCGCCGGTGATGCTCTCCTCCCGCCGCCCCCGGCCGCCGCCCGGCGCGCCCGCCGGCTCCGCCTCCTCGTCGATCCGCCCGGTCAGCTCGTCCAGGTGCCCCAGGATCTCGTCCGGCGGCACGTCCAGCGTCGAGAAGTTGTGCACCGCCGTCCGCAGCCGCCCCATCGTCGCCGCCGCGTGCAGCCCGTGCCCCACCACGTCGCCCACCACCAGCGCCACCCGCGCCCCCGGCAGCGGGATCACGTCGAACCAGTCGCCGCCCACCCCCGCCTTCGCCGGCAGATAGCGGTACGCCACCTCCACCGCGTCCTGCTCGGGCAGCACCCGCGGCAGCAGGCTCCGCTGGAGCGTCACCGCCATCGCGTGCTCCCGGGTGAACCGGCGGGCGTTGTCCACGGCCACCGCCGCCCGCGCCGCCAGCTCCTCCGCGAACTCCACGTCCTCCGCCCCGAACGGCTCCGCCGTGTCCGCCCGCCAGAAGTTCGCCATCCCCAGCACCACGCCCCGGGCCAGCAGCGGCACCGTCAGCAGCGAGTGCATGCCGTACGCCAGCGCCCGCGCCGCCCCCTCCGGGTCCTGCGCCCGCCAGCCTTCCGCCGCCGCCAGCACCGGCTGCACCACCGCGCGCCCCTCCGCCAGCGCCGTCGCCATCGGCGTGCTCGGCACGTGGAACCGGATCACCTCGCCCACCCGCTGGAGCGGCTGCTCCGGCCGCACCCCGCTCAGCGCGGTCCTGCGCATCTCCGCCAGCGTCGCGTCCTGCGGCGGCTCCTCGCCCCGCAGCACCGGTTCGAGCAGCTCCACGGTGGCGAAGTCCGCGAACCTCGGCACCGCCACCTCCGCCAGCTCCTCCGCCGTCCGGACCACCTCCAGGGTCGTCCCGATCCGCACCCCCGCCTCGTACAGCAGCTGGAGCCGGCCCCGCGCCACCTCCGCCCGCCCGGCCAGCGCCGCCAGCTCGGTGGTGTCCCGCATCGTCATCACGCTGCCCGACCTCGCCTCGTCCGGCACGGTCGGCCGCACGCTCACCGCGAGCAGCCGGTCACCCGCCCGGTGCACCTCGTCCGTCGCGGTCCGCCCCGACTCCAGGAGCTCCACCGTGCGGGGGTCGAGCCCCAGCTCCGCGAGCGGCCGCCGCTCGGCGTCCGCCGGCAGCCCCAGCAGCCGCCGCGCCTCGTCGTTGACGAGCACCAGCCGCCCGTCCGCGCCGACGATCACCACCCCCTCGCGGACCGCGTGCAGCACCGCCTCGTGGTGCTCCTTCATCCGGGTCATCTCGGCCGGGCCCAGGCCGTGCGTCTGCCGCCGCAGCCGCCGCGCCACCAGCCCCGCCCCGCCCAGCGCCAGCAGCAGCGCCCCGCCGCCCGCCGCCAGCAGCACCACGAGCCGGCCCTCCACCGCCCCCCTGAGCGACTGCACCTCGATGCCGCTCGTCACCATGCCGACGATCCGGCCGTCGTCGTCCACCACCGGCACCACGGCCCGCACCGCGTCGTTCGGCGCGCCCCGGAAGGTCTCCGTGTACGACTCGCCGTCCACCGCCGCCCGGGACAGGTCCCCGGTCGCCTTCCGGCCGATCAGCCCGCTCTCCGCGTCCGTGTACCGCACCCCGTCCGGGCCGAGGACCGCGACGAAGTCCACCCCGGTCGCCACCCGCGTCTGCTCCGCCCGCTCCTGGAGCGCCGCCGTCGGGTCCGGCGACTCCAGGGCCGCGTCCACCCCGGGCGCCTTCGCGAAGGCCTCCGCGACCGCCAGCGACCGCGTCCGGGCGTCCTGGAGCACGTCCTGCCGGGCCTGCCGGAAGGTGACGAGCACCGCCGCCACGATCACCAGCAGCGCCACCAGCGCCTCCAGGGCGAAGACCTGTCCCGCCAGGCTCCGCAGCCCGGTGCCGTCCCCCCGCCGCGGCCGGCCCCGGCGGGCCCTCATCCGGTGCTCCGGGCGATCAGCAGGGCCACGTCGTCCGGGGCGCCGGGACGGCGCAGCCGCCGCAGCAGCCGGTCGCAGCTCTCCTCCAGGGACAGGCCCCGGGTCTCCTCGACCAGCCGGACGAGCAGCGCCAGCCGCTCGTCGATGGGGGCGTCCCGGGTCTCGATCAGCCCGTCCGTGTACAGCACCAGCCGGTCGCCCCGCCGGAACGGCACCCGCGTCGTGCGGAAGGCGCCCCCGCCGACCCCCAGCGGCACCCCGGTGCCCACCCCGACCAGCTCGGCCGGGCCGTCCGCCGGGAGCCGCACCGGCGGCAGGTGGCCGGCGTTCGCGATCCGGCAGCGCTCCCTGCCCGGGTCGTGCACGGCGAACAGGCAGGTGGCGATGGAGTGTTCGGGGGCGACCGTGATCCGGTCCAGGTGGCGCAGCACCTGCGCGGGGGAGAGGTCCAGGTCGGCGAAGGCGCGGGTGGCGGTCCGCAGCCCGCCCATGGTGGCCGCCGCGTCGATGCCGCTGCCCATCACGTCCCCCACCACCAGGGCGGTCCGGTCGCCGGGCAGCGCGATCACGTCGTACCAGTCGCCGCCGACCTCGTGGGACGCCTGGGCCGGCTGGTAGCGGACCGCCGTCTCCAGGCCGGGCCGGACCGGCGGCGGCCCCGGCAGCAGGCTCCGCTGGAGGGTCACCGCCGCGTTCCGCGCGCTCTGGTACCAGCGGGCGTTGTCGATGCCGACCGCCGCCCGGGCCGCCAGCTCCACGGCGAGCAGCACGTCGTCCGCGTCGAAGGGCAGCGGATGGTGCCGGTCCCGCTTCAGGTCGAGCGCCCCGAGCACCTCGCCGCGCGCGATCAGCGGCACCGCCAGGTACGAGTGGACCCCGGCCCGCGCCAGCTGCCGGGCCGCCTCGGGACCGCGCGCGATCCGCTGCAGGTCCGCCGGGCCGACCCGGGCCACCAGGACCGGCCGCCCGGTGCGCACGCAGCGGGTGACCAGCCGGTCCGCCCCGTACGCCGCGACCGAACCGGGCGGGTCGGCGGCGGGCAGCGCCTCCGTCTCGTGCCCGGCCTTCACCGCGAGCGCCCGGAAGAGCGCCGGGCCCCGGCCGGGGGAGTCCGGCGCGCGCAGCGAGAGCACCGAGTCGAGGACGTCGACGGCGGCCACGTCGGCGAGGGCCGGCACCACCACCGACGCCAGCTCGGCCGCGGTCCGCTCCACCTCCAGGGTGGTGCCGACCCGGGCGGAGGCGTCCGCGATCAGCGCGAGCCGCCGCCGGGACCGGTCGGCCTCCGCGTCCGCGCGGTGCCGCTCGGTCACGTCGGTCACCCAGGCCGCCACCCCGAGGACCCGGTCCGCGGCCGTCTCCAGGCGGTAGAACGACACCGCCCAGGCGTGCTCGCCGCCGCCCGGGTCGGACGGGGTGGTGCCCATCGCCCGCAGGCCGAGGAGCGGCCGGCCGGTCTCCAGGACCTGCCGGGCCGCCGCTTCCAGCGGCGCCGCGTCCACCCCGGTCAGCACCTCGGAGGGGAGCCGCCCCAGGTGCAGCGCCGCCGGCACCCCGTTGAACCGTTCGAGGGCCGGGTTGACCAGGGCGTAGCGCAGCTCGGTGTCGAGGACCGCGAGGCCGATCGGGGACTGCGACACCAGCCGGTCGGAGAGGGCCAGCTCCGTCTCCACCCGGGCGACCGCGCTCCGGTCGGCGGCGATGCCGAGCGCGTACAGGTCGCCCAGGTCATCGGTGAGCCGCATGTTGCGGAACTCCACCTCGCGGGTCGAGCCGTCCTTGTGCCGCACGGGGAAGGTGCCCGCCCAGGTCGTGCCGCCGCGCAGCACCTCGCCGAAGAGCCGCACGGCCTCGGTCCGGTGCTCCTCGCCGACGATCAGCCGGGCCACGTACCGCCCCAGGGCCTCGTCGGCGCGGTAGCCGAAGAGGTCCTCCGCCTGCGGGCTCCACAGCACGATCCGGCCGGCCGCGTCCACCACGACGGCGGCCACCCCGAGCACGTCGAGCAGCCCCCGCGCGTCGAAGCCCGGCCCGCCGGGCACCCGGAGGCGCCCCTCGTCCGTCCCCGTCCCGGGAAAGGAACCGGCCGTCACCCTGCCTCCTCCCGCCGAGCCCGCGCCCCCTCCCCTCCATGCTCCCCGGCCCCCCGCGGCCACGCACCACGGGCGACCCACCCGGGGCCGTCCTGGGCGGCGGGCGCCGTCCGCCGGCGGGGCGCGGCCGTGAGGGCCGCGCCCGTCAGGCCGGCGAGCGCGAGGGCCGGGAGCAGGACGGTGGGGTCGACGGCGGTGACCAGGGCCGCGCCCAGGGCCAGGGCCAGGGCGTTCGGGACGAAGAGCGCGGTGTTCGCGGTCGCCGCCAGGCGGCCCGCCGCCTCCGCCGGGGCCTCCCGCTGGACCGCCGTCACCGCGGCCACCAGCACCCACGGCATGCCGAGCCCGATCAGGGCGCTCGCCGCCAGCGCCGCCGGCTCGTGGGGCAGCGCCCGCGCGCCGGCCGCCACCGCGAAGAGCGCGAGGCCGCCGGCGCAGACCAGCCGCTCCGGGACCCGCCGCAGCAGCGGCCCCGCGGTCAGCCCGGCGAGGACCGAACCGGCGCCCTGCACCGCGTACAGCACCCCGGCGTACGCGGCGGGCCGGCCGAGCCCGTCCACCACCGCGTACACCGCCGCCCCGTTCACCCCGGCGAGCAGCATCATGAAGGACCCGGCGGCGACCGGCGGCCGCAGCACCGGCGAGGACGCGAGCAGCCGGACGCCCTCGGCGGTCTCCCGCCGCCACGCCCCCCGCTCCCGCGCGGCCCGCGCCGGGCGTTCCTCCCGGACCCGCACCGCGGCGAAGGCGCCCGCGGCGAGGACGAAGGTCGCCGCGTCCAGGAGGGCGACCGGGCCGCCGCCCCAGCGGGCGAAGAGGCCCGCCGCGACCAGCGGGGCGACCAGCTTCGTCGACTCGCCGGCCGTCATCCGCCAGCCGTTCACCGAGCCGAGCCGCCCCTTGTCGAAGCCGGTCGAGAGCAGGGCCTGTTCGGCCGCGTCGTGGACGGCGCCCTGGGCCCCGTACAGCACGAGCACGGCGAACAGCAGCCACACCCGGTCGGCCGAGGTGACCCACAGCAGCAGCGGCAGCACGGCGGCCGCCGCGAGGTCGAGGGCGACGAGCAGCGGACGGCGGCGGAAGCGGTCCGCGACCGTGCCGAGGAGCGGCCCGAGGAGGGCGGGGGCCCAGAGGGCGAAGGCGGTCAGGGCCGCGAGCCCGTCCGAACCCGTCAGCGACTTGACCCAGATCCCGGAGACCAGCCACATCGCCGTCGTCCCGAACCCGGACACGACCACACCTGTCAGATACCAGCGCATGGACGGGAGCGTGCCGTCTGAGGTGGCCCTCCGGGATCGGGCAGGATCCCTATTCCGCGGCCGGTTCCGTCCGCGCGGACCGCCCCTCGCGCCACAGCGCCGCACCCGTCACCACGGCGCCGAGCCCCTCCCACAGGCCCACCCCGAGGAAGCCCGAGGGGGCCCGTCCCGTGACGACCGCCAGGGTGAAGACCGCGCAGGTGAGAAGGCGGAAGGGGACCGTCCAGCGGAAGAACGCCCGCCAGTCGGCGAGGGCGGCGAGCACGTAGTAGACGCCCATGTTGAGCGCGGCCATGGAGGAGGCGGTGAGGAAGACCAGCGTGTGGTCGCCCTCCGCGCGCGCCCCCGCCGGCACCGGCTCGAAGCCCATCGTGGTGAGCAGGACGTCGGGGGCGACCAGGCCCACCGCGCCCAGGGCGGCGGCGAGGACGCCGAAGACCGCCATGGTCCAGCCGGACAGCGAACGGGGCAGGCGGCGCACGGCGGTCCTCCGCGGAGCGAGATCGACGGTTCAGGGGACGCTCTGGTGTTCGAGCAGGATCCTGCATATCGCGCGGAGGGCCGTGGGGGCCAATCCTGCCCCCACGGAGGTCACTTCAGCGCCGCCGCCATCATCTTCCGGGCCACCGGAGCCGCCAGGCCGTTGCCGCTGACCTCGGAGCGGGCCGCGCCCGAGTCCTCGATCAGCACCGCCACCGCCACCTGCTTCCCGGTGGCCGGGTCCTTCGCGTAGGAGGTGAACCAGGCGTACGGCGTCTTGCTGTTGTTCTCGCCGTGCTGGGCCGTGCCGGTCTTGCCGCCGACCTCGGCGCCGGGGACCGCCGCGTTGCTGCCGGTGCCCTCCTCCACCACCGTCACCATCGCGCTGCGCAGCTGCTCGGCGGTGGCCTCGGAGACGACCCGGGTGGCGTCGCCGTCGTCGAAGGACTCCAGCGCGTCGCCGTCGGAGTCGACCACCTCGGAGACCATGTGCGGGGCGGCGAGCCGCCCGTCGTTCGAGATCGCCGCCGAGACCATCGCCATCTGGAGCGGGGTGGCGGTCACGTCGAACTGCCCGATGCCGGTGAGCGCGGTCTGCGCCGCGTCCATCCCGGACGGGTAGACGCTCGGGTAGGCCCGGACCGGCACGTCCTGCTCGGCGTCGTTGAAGCCGAACTTCTCGGCCATCGCCCGCACCTTGTCCTGCCCCAGGTCGGCGGCCATCTTGCCGAAGACGTTGTTGCAGGAGTACCGGAGCGCGGTGCGGATCGTGGCGTCCTCGCAGGGCGCGTACCTGTTCTCGTTGGGCAGGACGGTCCGGGTGTTCGGCAGGGTGTACGGGTCGGGGCTGTCGGTCCGCACGTCCACGGAGGAGTACAGCCCGTCCTCCAGGGCGGCGGCCGCGACGACCAGCTTGAAGGTGGAGCCGGGCGGCAGCGGCTGCCGCAGCGCCCGGTTGACCAGCGGTTTGTCCGGGTCGTCCAGCAGCTCCTGCCAGGCGTCCCCGTCGGTCGTCCCGGCGATCTTCCCGGGGTCGTAGGAGGGGGTGGACACCATGGCCAGGATCCGGCCGGTGGCCGGGTCGATCGCGACCGCCGCGCCCTTGGTGCCGCCCAGCGCGCGGTAGCCGGCCTTCTGCACGTCCGGGTCGATCGTGGTGACGACCGTGCCCGGCTCCTGCTGCTTGCGGGTGACCGCGTCGACCGGGTTCTTCAGCCGGTCGTCGGTGCCGTCGAGGATCCCGGAGTAGATGCCCTCCAGCTGGGTGGCGCCGTACGCCTGCGAGCTGTAGCCGGTGACCGCCGAGTACAGGGCGCCCTCCGCGTAGCTGCGCTCGTACGCGAGGTCACCGCTCTCGGTCCGCTTCGAGCCGGTGACCGGCGAGCCGGCCACCACGATGTTCCCGAGCGGCTGCGCGTACTGCGCGATGGTCTTCCGCCGGTTCTTGCTGTCGTTCGCGAGCGCCTTGCCCTCGTACGCCTGGACCCACGTGGCCCTCCCGAGGAGGGCGAGCACGAGGACCAGCACGAAGACCGAGGTGCGCCTGATCGTCTTGTTCATGGCACCTGGAGGGACGAACGGGGCGGCGCGAGGCGTTCCGGGTGTGGTGCGATTCTCAGGAAACGTTCATGCGGTACGTACCCGGCGGAACCGGACGGTCACAGCCGGCGGGTCGCCAGCGTCAGCCGGTCGCGCGCGTCGAAGAGGGCGTCCTTGATCAGCTGCTCGTGGCCCGGGGTCAGCCGGGCGGCCGGCACCGAGCAGCTCAGCGCGTCCCGGGCCGGGGTCCGGTAGGGGATCGCCACCGCGAAGCACCGCAGCCCCAGCGTGTTCTCCTCGCGGTCCACCGCGTACCCCTGCTCGCGCACCGTCCCCAGCTCCTCGATCAGCCGCTCCCGGTCGGTGATCGTCCGCTCGGTCACCGCCGGCAGCGACTCCGGCAGCAGCCTGCGCACCTGCTCGTCGTCCCAGGTGGCCAGCAGCGCCTTGCCGAGCGCGGTGGAGTGCGCCGGCAGCCGGCGCCCGACCCGGGTGAAGGGCCGCAGGTGGTGCTGGGACTGGCGGGTGGCCAGATAGACCACGCTGGTGCCGTCGAGCCGGGCCAGGTGGACGGTCTCGGTGGTGTCGTCCGACAGCCGGTCGAGGGTGGTCCGCGCGGCGGCCACCACCTCGTCGCCGTCGATGTACGAGGTCCCCACGAGCAGCGCCCGCACCCCGATCCCGTACCGGGTCCCGGTGGCGTCGGTCTCCACCCAGCCCAGCTCGACCAGGGTCCGCAGCAGCATGTAGAGGCTCGACTTGGGATAGCCGACGGCCTCCTGGACGGCGGCCAGGGTGTGCATCCCGGGCCGGCCGGCGAAGAACTCCAGGAGCTCCACCGTCCGCACCGCGGACTTCACCTGCGCCCCGTTCGCGTCGGCACCCGCCATGACCCCGCCCTTCTCCCTGACTTCCGGACGACCTTGTGGGAACGCCCGTGGCGTCAATAGAGTCCACCCCGAAGCGTTCAGACACAAGAACGCTGTTCATCATAGTGAACAAGAGGTGGGGCAGTGTCGGCAGCAGCAGTGTGGAGTGTGGACCCCCGGACGGGGAAGCGGCGCGAACAGGTCGCGACGGAGGCCACGGCGGCCGACGTCGACCGCGCGGTCCGCGCCGCGCACGCCGCCCGCGAGACCCTCGCCGACCGCACGGTCCGCGCCGCCTTCCTCCGGACCGCGGCCGACCTCCTCGACGCCTCCGCCGACGGGATCGTGGCCACCGCCGACGCCGAGACCGCCCTCGGCGCCCCCCGGCTCACCGGCGAACTCGCCCGCACCACCGCCCAGCTGCGCGCCTTCGCCGGCGTCGTCGACGAGGGCGCCTTCCTCGACGTGCGGATCGACCTGCCCGACCCGACCGCCGTGCCGCCCCGCCCCGACCTGCGCCGCTGGAAGATCCCGCTCGGCGTCGTCGCCGTCTACGCGGCCAGCAACTTCCCGCTCGCCTTCTCCGTCCCCGGTGGCGACACCGCCAGCGCCCTCGCCGCCGGCTGCCCGGTCGTCGTCAAGGCCCACCCCGACCACCCGGCCACCTCCGAGCTCACCGCCGGACTGCTGCGCCGGGCCGCCGCGAAGACCGGGCTCCCCGAGGACGTCGTCGTCCTGCTGCACGGCTTCGACGCGGGCGTCGAACTGGTCCGCCACCCGCTGGTCGCGGCGGCCGGCTTCACCGGCTCCGTGCGCGGCGGCCGGGCGCTCTTCGACGCCGCCGCCGCCCGCCCCGCCCCGATCCCCTTCCACGGCGAACTCGGTTCCCTCAACCCGGTCGTCCTCACCCCCGCCGCCGTCGCGGGGAAGGCCGAGGAGCTCGGCACCGGCCTGGCCGGCTCCATGACGCTCGGCGCCGGACAGTTCTGCACCAAGCCCGGCTTCGTCCTCGCCCCGGCGGGCGCCGACGGCGACCGCTTCCTCGGCGCCCTCGCCGAGGGCGTCGGCGCGGCGGCCCCCGCCGTCCTCCTCGACCACCGGATGCGCGCCGCCTTCGTCGAGGGCGTCACCGAGCGCGCCGCCCTCGACGGCGTCACGGCCCCCGTGCTCCCCGGCGCCGCCGACGAGCACACCGTCACCCCCGGCGTCCTCGCCGTCGACGCGGCCCGGCTCGCCGACGGCGACCACGCCCTCCTGCTGGAGGAGTGCTTCGGCCCCGTCACCGTCGTCGCCCGCTACGCCGACGAGACGGAGGTCGCCGCCGTCCTCGGCCGGCTGCCCGGCAACCTCACGGCCACCCTGCACTGCGCCGACGAGGACCCGGCCGCCCCCGGCCTGCTCGCCGCCCTCACCCCGCTCGCCGGCCGGATCCTCGTCGGCGGCTGGCCCACCGGCGTCGCCGTCGCCCCCGCCCAGCACCACGGCGGCCCCTACCCGGCGACCACCTCCACCTCCACCTCGGTCGGCGCCACCGCCATCGAGCGCTGGCTCCGCCCGGTCACCTACCAGTCCACCCCCCAGCACCTCCTCCCGCCCGAGCTCCGCGACGGCAACCCGCTGGGGGTGCCCCGGAGCTGATCCGCCGGCCGGGCGTCCCCGGCGGGGCGTTCCTTCGCCGGGGCACTCCTCGGCCGGGAGCTCCCGGCCGAGGAGTGCCCCGCTCCGGGGCGCCCTCCGCCGCGGCCCTCCCCGGGTGCTCCGTCTCACACCGGGCCCGGAAGCGGAATGGAATCCGCGGGGGACCGCGTTGTCCGGAGAGCAGTCCCAGCCCGCCCCCCCGGAGAAGGAACCCCATGCGCGTCGAGATCTGGTCGGACATCGCCTGTCCCTGGTGCTACATCGGAAAGGCCCGCTTCGAGAAGGGCCTCGCCGCCTTCGCCCACCGGGACGACGTCGAGGTCGTCCACCGCTCCTTCGAGCTGGACCCGCACCGGGCCAAGGGCGACACCGGCCCCGTCCTGGAGATGCTGGCGAAGAAGTACGGCCGGACCCTCGACGAGGCGCGGGCCATGGAGGCGCACGTCGCGTCCAACGCGCACTCCGAGGGCCTGGAGTACCTGACCGACGGCCGCGACCACGGCAACACCTTCGACATCCACCGGCTGCTCCACCTCGCCAAGGAGCGCGGCCGGCAGAACGAACTGCTCGACCTCGCCTACAAGGCCAACTTCGCCGAGGAGCGCTCGGTCTTCGACGCCGAGACCCTGGTGGCCCTCGCCGTCGAGGCCGGACTCGACGAGGCCGAGGCGCGCGCCGTCCTCGCCGACGAGACCGCCTACGCCGACGCCGTCCGGGACGACGAGCGCGAGGCCGCCGAACTCGGCGCCAACGGCGTGCCGTTCTTCGTCCTCGACCGCCGCTACGGCGTCTCCGGCGGCCAGCCCGCCGAGGTCTTCACCCAGGCCCTGGAGCAGGCGTGGCAGGGCCGCGCCCTCCAGCCGGTCGGCGGCGCCGGCACCGACGCCGAGGCGTGCGGCCCGGACGGCTGCGAGGTCCCGCCCCGCGCCTGAGCCGGCCCTGCCCCGGGCCCGTCCCGCGCCTGCCCCACGGCCGCCCCGGCCCCGCCCCACGCCTGCTCCGGCCCCGCCTCGCGCCTGACCTGCGGAGATAAGGGCCGCTTGGGGGCTCCCCATGATCGGCGGCCATTGACGGCCGATCGAGGGGAGCCCAGGCTGGGGCCATGGATTCCCTCGACCAGCCGCTCGGCGGCGCCGAGTTCGCTCCCACGCGGACCTATCTGAACACCTCCGCCTGCGGCCTGCTGCCGCGCCGCACCGTCGAGGCGGTCACCCTCCTCGCCGAGGAGACCGCCGCCGGGCGGTCCGGCGGCGCCGGCAGCTTCGAGGTCGTCGCCGAGGCGCGGGCCTCCTTCGCCCGGCTCGCCGGGGTCGCCCCCGAGCGGGTCGCGGTGGGCAGCTCGGTCGCCGTGCACTGCGGGATGATCGCCCAGTCGATGCCCTCCGGCGCCGAGATCCTCTTCCCCGAGGGCGACTTCTCCTCGGTCATCACGCCCTTCACGGTCCGCGGCGACCTGAAGACCCGTTTCGTGCCGCTGGAGCGGCTCGCCGAGTCCGTCCGCCCGGAGACCGCGCTCGTCGCCTTCTCCGCCGTGCAGTCCGCGGACGGCCGCACCGCCGACCTCGCCGCCGTCCGGGCCGCCGCCGCGGCCCACGGGGCCCGCACCCTGCTCGACGCCACCCAGTCCGCGGGCTGGCTGCCGCTGAGTGCGGGGGAGTGGGACTACACGGTCGCCGGGGCGTACAAGTACCTGCTCTGCCCGCGCGGCACCTCCTTCCTCACCGTCACCGAGGAGGCCCAGGACGGCCTGCTGCCGATCCACGCGGGCTGGGTCGCCGGAGAGGAACTGTGGGTCAACAGCTACGGCCCGGTGCGCGAACTCGCCCGCTCCGCCCGCCGCTTCGACGAACCGGCCGCCTTCCTCCCGTACCACGGCGCCGCCCGCTCGCTCGCCCTCCTGGAGGAGGTCGGCGTCGAGCGGATCGAGGCCCACGACAAGGGGCTCGCGGCCCGCTTCCGGGCCGGGCTGCTCTCCCTCGGGCACGAGCCGGTCATGGACGACTCCCCGGTCGTCGCCGTGCCCGGCCTCGGCCACCGCGCGGACGCCCTGGACGCGGCGGGCGTCCTGCTCTCGGCCCGCGCGGGGAACCTGCGGGCCTCCTTCCACCTGTACAACACGGCGGCGGACGTCGACCGCGCCCTGGACGTCCTCGGGGGCTGAACGCCCCGCCGGGAAAAGGAGGTTCAGCAGTTCAGCGGCGGGCAGTCGCCCGCCTCGCCCGCCTCCTCGCGCAGGTTGTCCGCGACCAGCCCGAGCAGGCGGGCCAGTTCGGCGCGCTCGGCCGGCCCCAGACCGGCCAGCGAGCTCGCCTCCAGGTCGGACCAGGCGTCCTCGACCCCGGCCCGCAGCGCCTGCCCCCGCTCGGTCGCCTCGACGCGGACCGCCCGCCGGTCGGCGGGGTCGGGGGAGCGGTGCACGTACCCGCACTGCTCCAGCCGCTGGAGCATCTTCGTGACGGTCGACGGGTCCAGGCCGAGGGACTGGATCAGCTCCGACTGGCGGACCGCCCCGCAGTCCCACAGCCGCATCATCATCAGCTCCTGGCCCGGGTAGAGGCCCAGGTCGCGCAGGCGGCGCCCCATCGCTATCCGGTGAGCCCGGGAGACCCGGGCGAGGGTGTGGCCGACGGGACCGCCCCGGGCGGCGGACGGCAGTTGTTCCTCGGTACAGACGGGTTCGACCGCGGTCATCAGGGCTCCTCGGGGCGGTTCTCTCGTCCTCCAGGGTACGTGACCCGCTCTTTTGCTTGGCTGGCCAAGGAATGGGTTACAGTGGCACGGCCGGATAGTTGGCCGACCACATAAAAGCAGTGGGCGGCCGCCCCATTCCTCCGAACTCCTCCGAGGGGACCGCCATGACCACCGCCTTCGACCCCTTCGACCTCGCGGGCACCCGCCTCGCCAACCGCATCGCCATGGCCCCCATGACCCGCAGCCGGGCCGACGGGGCGAGCCGCACCCCCACCGACACCGTCGTCGAGTACTACGCCCAGCGGGCCTCCGCCGGCCTGATCATCACCGAGGGCGTCCAGCCCGTCCCCGAGGGCCAGGGCTACCCCGACACCCCCGGCCTCCACAGCCGCGAGCAGATCGCCGCCTGGCGCAAGGTCACCGACGCCGTCCACGAGCGCGGCGGCCGGATCTTCGCCCAGCTCATGCACTCCGGCCGGATCGGCCACCCCGACCTCCTCGACGACGGCCTCCACCCCGTCGGCCCCTCCGCCGTCGCCGCGGCCGGCCAGGTCTACACCCACGAGGGCCCCAAGGACTTCGTCACCCCCCGCGCCCTCACCGGCGACCAGGTCCACGAGGCGGTCGCCGGCTTCGCCGCCGCCGCCCGCAACGCCGTCGAGGCCGGTTTCGACGGCGTCGAGATCCACGGCGCCAACGGCTACCTGATCCAGCAGTTCCTCGCCTCCGGCTCCAATCACCGCACCGACGAGTGGGGCGGCAGCGTCGAGAACCGGATCCGCTTCGCCGTCGAGGTCGTCCGCGCCGTCGCCGCCGAGATCGGCCCCGACCGCACCGGCCTGCGCATCTCCCCGGCCAACACCCTCAACGACATCGCCGAGACCGAGACCGAGGAGATCTACACGGCCCTGCTCGCCGCGATCGAGCCCCTCGGCATCGCCTACCTCCACGTCCTGGAGACCTCCCCCGAGCGCCGCCCCCTCGTCCACGAGCTGCGCAAGCGCTTCGCCGGAGCCTTCCTCCTCAACCCGGCCACCGAGGGCCCCACCGACGCCGCCGCCCTCGCCCTGGTCGAGGACGGCACCGCCGACCTCCTCGTCTTCGGCCGGCTCTTCATCTCCAACCCCGACCTGCCCGCCCGGCTCCGCACCGGCGGCCCCTACAACGAGCTCGACGCGGCCACCATGTACGGCGGCGACCACCGCGGCTACGTCGACTACCCCGCGCTGTAAGGCCCCGGACGCGCCGCAAGGCCGGACGCGCGGCAAGGCCCGGACAGGCCGCGAGGCCCCGGACACGCCGGAGGGGCGGGACCCGTCGCCGGATCCCGCCCCTCACCGCGTCCCGCGCCTACCAGGCCGCGGTGACCGCCCGGCGCGCGCCCTCCAGGTCCACCTTCCGGCCCGCCTCGCCGAGCACCGCGCCCAGTGCGGCCAGCGAGGACTGCACCGCGTTCGGGGTCGCGTCGGCCCCGTAGTGGTTCACCCGGATCATCTCCTTCGCCAGCGCCCCGCCGCCCGCGATCAGCGGCAGCGAGGGGTCGGCGGCCAGCGCCTTCGACACCAGGTCCGAGGCGTCCAGCTCCGCCGGGACCCGCAGCGTCGTCGCCACCGGCGCCGCGTCCTCCGCCTCGCGCACGTACGGCTCCAGGCCGCCGCCCAGCGCCAGCGCGCCCGCCCGGGTCGCCGCGGCGGCCGAGGCGTGCCGGGCCATCAGCGCGTCCAGGCCCTCGGCCTCGATCCGCTCCACGCACGCCTCCAGGGCCAGCATCTCCAGCTGCGCCGGGGCGTGCAGCAGCGCCTTGCGGCCGCCGTCGATCCAGCGCTCCTTCCAGTCGAGGAGGGAGAGGTACGAGCGGCGCGGGGCGGCCGGGTTGGCCGCGAAGCGCTCCCAGGCCCGCGCGCTCACCGACACCGCGGAGACGCCCGCAGGGCCGCCCATCGCCTTCTGCGCGCCGATGATGCACATGTCCACGCCCCAGGCGTCCGGCAGCACCGGCTCGGCGCCGATGGACGCCACCGCGTCCAGGTAGAACAGCGCCCCGTGCGCCCGCACGACCTCGCCGATCTCCGCGACCGGGTTGGTGTTGCCGGTCGCGGCCTCCGCGTGCACCAGCGAGACGAAGTCGATCTCCGGGTGCTCGGCGAGCGCCCGCTCCACCTGCTCGGCGGTGACCGCCGCGTGGAAGGGCACGGCCAGGTCGACCACGGTCGCCCCGCAGTCGCGCAGCCAGTTGCCGAAGGTCTGCCCGTACGGACCGGTGACCACGTTCAGCGCGGTCGAACCGGCCCGCGCCCCGCTGCGGATGCACCCCTCCAGGGGCAGCAGCGCCTCGCCCTGCGTGATCACCACGTCCTGCTCGGTGGAGAGCAGCGCGGCGACCCGCCGCTCGATCGACGCGAAGTGCGCGGCGGTCATCGGAGCCAGGTCGAGCAGCGGATGTGTCACGGTCACGGTGGTGCCTTCTCGGGTCGGTGGTACGGCCGTGGCCAGCGTACGCCCACCGGTCCGGCCGCCTCGTACAGTGCTGGCATGAGCGATCACGAGGTGTTGCACGTGCGGGGACGGGTGCTCGTCGGCCCGGAGGACGTACGGGACGAACTCTGGTGCGTGGACGGGCGGATCACCTTCGACCGGCCCGCCGGGGAGGCCCTGGCGGTGACCGGCTGGGCGCTGCCCGGACTGGTCGACGCCCATTGCCACGTCGGCCTCGACCGGCACGGGCCCGTGGACGCGGCCACCGCCGAGAAGCAGGCCCTCACCGACCGGGACGCCGGCACCCTGCTGATCCGGGACGCGGGCTCGCCCTCCGACACCCGCTGGATCGACGACCGCGAGGACCTGCCGAAGGTCATCAGGGCCGGCCGGCACATCGCCCGCACCCGCCGTTACATCCGCAACTACGCCCACGAGATCGAGCCCGCCGACCTGGTGGAGTACGTCGGCCGGGAGGCCCGGCGCGGCGACGGCTGGGTCAAGCTGGTCGGCGACTGGATCGACCGCGAGGTCGGCGACCTCACCCCGTCCTGGCCGCGCGCCGAGGTCGGGGCGGCCATCGCGGAGGCGCACCGGCTGGGCGCCCGGGTCACCGCCCACTGCTTCGCCGAGGACTCGCTGCGCGACCTCGTCGAGGCCGGCATCGACTGCGTCGAGCACGCCACCGGCCTGACCGAGGAGACGATCCCGCTCTTCGCGGAGCGCGGGGTCGCCATCGTCCCCACGCTGGTCAACATCGCGACCTTCCCGCACCTCGCCGACGGCGGCGAGGCCAAGTTCCCCCGCTGGTCGGCCCACATGCGGCGGCTGCACGAGCGCCGGTACGACACCGTCCGCGCCGCCTTCGACGCCGGGATCCCGGTCTTCGTCGGCACCGACGCGGGCGGCTCCCTCGCCCACGGCCTGGTCGCCGAGGAGGTCGAGGAGCTGACGAGGGCCGGCATCCCGGCGCTCGACGCGCTCTCCGCCACCACCTGGGGGGCGAGGGCCTGGCTGGGCCGGCCCGCCCTGGAGGAGGGCGCCCCCGCCGACCTCGTCGTCTACGACGAGGACCCGCGCGCCGACGTCCGGGTCCTCGCCGCCCCGCGCCGGGTCGTGGTGAACGGCCGGGTCCTCGCCTGAGGAGGAGCTCAGACGGCCCGGCGGAGGAAGGCCAGCCGGGCCCTCTTCTCCGGGATGAAGACCTCCGGCAGGTCGATCTCGGGGAGGACGACCTCCGGGCCGAGCTCGAAACCGGCCCGGGCCATGCGGGCGATGGCCTTCTCGTTCGCCGCGTCCGGCTCGACCACGATCCGGAGGTGGTCGCGGTGGCAGAAGGCGACGAGGGCGGAGAGCAGCCCGGCCGTGAAGCCGGGGGACGGGGCGGTGCTCGGGGCGACGAAGAGGTGGCAGCCGATGTCGCCGTCCTCCACCTCGTAGCACTCGCTGACCCGGTCCGCCGCGGGGTCGTACGTCTGGAAGATCGAGACCGGCTCGCCGTCGAGCTCCACGAGGAAGCCGTGGTGGGTGGTGAGCGAGTCCAGGTGCGCGTAGACGTCCCTGACCTGCTCGACGGTGGTGCCGTTCATGCCCCAGAAGCGTCCCCGCTCCTCGTTGACCCAGCCGTGGATGAGGACCGCGTCCGCGTCCGGGGCGATGGGCCGGACGGTGACGGTGCCGAGGCCCTCGACGGTCTGGACGTGTACGGGGGTGGTCATCCCTGCTCCTTGGTGAGGCGGTTCCAGTCGGTGGTGACGGGGGCGAGGTCGCCCCGCAGCCACAGGGGGAGTTGGTCTTCGTGGTGCGGGTCGCCCGCCACCCCGGACGCGCCGAACGGCACGATCCAGCCGCTGCGTTCGCGGTCGGCGAGGTCCCACACGTAGCGGGCGGCCGACGCGCGGGCGCTCCGGTCGGTGTAGCCGGGGGCGCTGGAGGTGGAGAGCACGCAGTCGTGGTCGCCGCCGAGCCCCGGCCAGCGCGCGTCGGCGTCCTCGGAGGGGTCGGGCAGGGCCTGCCAGGGCGCGAGCCGGTGGACGGCGCCCCAGACGGGAGGCGCCTCGCCCGCGCCGGTCTCCTCCAGCGCCTCGCGGACGATCCGTGCGACGTCCCCGGCGGGCACCGGGCCGCCCGCGAGCAGCGTCTCCAGGGCGAGGCCGACCCGCGGGCCGAGGTACAGCCAGGGCCGGAACACCTCGGGGTACGGGGCGGGTTCGCGCAGCCCCGCGAAGACCTCGTGGGCGGCGATCCGGCGCACCACGGCGCCCCGCACCGCCGCGAACAGCCCGGCGTCGGCGCTGTCCGCGTCCATCCGCCGGTCCCAGGCGAGCAGCCGCTCCCGCACGGCCGCGGCGGCGGGGGAGAGGGCCGCGTCCCCGCCCTCGCCCGCGCCGGCGGCCTCCACGGCGGCCAGCAGCCGGGCCGCCGCGCGGTTGTCGGTGTCGCGGTGGACGGCGGCGGTGTCGCCGGGGGTCCAGGCGGAGGAGGCGCCGAGCAGCTCCGCGATCCGGTCGGCCCGGTGCGGTGGCGCGAACTCGACGCCGAGCGGGGCGGCGATCCCCCGCGCGTTGGCCATCACGGCGTAGCCGCCGGTCACGTCGGCGCGGGGCGTCGGCGCGGGCTCCGGTCCCCAGGCGTGTCCGGCGTCCCAGGCGGGCACGGGCCGCAGGGAGTTGGCCCGGTCGCGTACGGGGACGTGCCCGGCGACCCGGTGCAGCAGCCCGCCGGCGGTGTCGGCGGCGAGCACCACGTTCACCGGCTCCACCCAGGCGTCGAGGGCCGTGTCGAGCTCGGCGACGGTCCGGGCGGCGAGCAGCCGCGGCAGGACCTCGAAGCCCAGCCGGCCGGTGACCCGGGGCACGTACCGCAGGCTCAGCCCCTCCCATTCGCCGTCCTCCGGCCCGTCGCCCGTGATCACCGGGCCGCGCGCGGTCTCGACGACCTCGACCGGGACGGGCTCCCCGCCGTGCACCTCGACGGTCTCGACGTGCACGGCGGCCGGGCGCCAGCCCTCGGGGCCGTACGCCTCCACGCCGCCGCCGGGGACGCGCCGCAGCCGCTCCCGGTAGAGGTCCTGGTAGTCGGCCATCGCGTTGGTGATGGCCCAGGCGACGTGCCCGGCGTGCCCGAAGTGGGCGAGGCCGGGGACGCCGGGCACGGCGAGGCCGACGACGTCGTACCGGGGGCAGGCCAGCCGGATCTGCTGGTAGACGCCGGGCGCCTCGATGAAGCGGTGCGGGTCGCCGGCGACCAGGGCGGCGCCGCTCGCGGTCCGCTCCCCGGTGACCAGCCAGCCGTTGGACCCGGCGGTGGCCGGGCCGTCGGCGGCGAACAGCTCCGTCCACTCCGGGCCGAGCCGGGTCGCCACCTGCTCGCGCCACAGCTTGGTCGGGAAGCCGGCGAAGAGGATGTGGGTGGAGAGCCAGACGGCCAGCGGCGTCCACGGCTCCCAGTGGCCGGGGGAGAGGCCGACGGCGGTGAACTCGGGTGCGCGGCGGGCCCCTTCGGCCAGGCCGTCGTTGACCCCGTCCGCGTAGGCCCGGACCCAGTCGGCGGTCTCGGGGTCGGTCTCCTCCAGGCGGGCCAGGCAGCGGCGGGCGGTGTCGGCGAGCCGGGCCCGCCGCACGAAGAGGTCCCACTCCGTCTCGGCGGCGCCGAGGAAGGCGGCCGTGGTGCCCTGGGCCCGGTGGCGCTCGACCTCCAGCTGCCAGGCGCGGTCGTGCGCGGTGACCCGGCCCTGGGCGAAGGCGAGCTCCTCCGGGTCTCCGGCGCGCAGATGGGGGACGCCGTACGCGTCCCGGTGGACCTCGATGCTCACCCGTACCGTTCCCGTCCGTGTGCTTTCAGATTTCGTTAGGTTAGGCTGGCCTAAATTGATCGCCGACCCAAGGTAACGCATGGGCCGGGGGGAGGAGCACGCGGTGGGGCACGGGTGGCAGGGCGCCGTCCTGAAGCTGATGGGCGCCAAGGACTTCACGTTCACCGTCACGGGGGCCGAGCGGGTCACCGACGACTACCGGCGGGTCCACTTCACGGACGGCGGGCTGCTCGCCGCCGCCGGGGTCCACCCGACGATGTGGGTCCGGATCTGGTTCGAGAACGCCGGCAAACCGCACCAGCGCGGCTACACCCTGGTCGACCCCGACCCGGAGGCGGGCACCTTCAGCCTGGAGTTCGCCCTCCACGACGGTCCCGCCAGCCACTGGGCCCGCGGCTGCGCCCCCGGCGACACCGTCGAGGCCACCCTCCAGGGCACCGGCTTCGAGACCCCCGAACCCCGGCCGGAGCGGCTGCTGGTGATCGGCGACCCGGCCTCGCTGCCGGCCGTCAACTCGCTGCTCGACGCCCACCCGGACCTCCCGGCCACGGTCTGGTTCGAGACTCAGCACGCCTCCGACGAGGAGCTGCCCTTCCGCGTCGACCCGGACCGCCACGACCTGCGCCGGGTGCCCCGGCAGCGGGCCGGCGCCGCCCTCGTCGAGCGGGTCAGGACCGAACTGCCCGCGCTCGCCGGACCGGAGGCGTACGTGTGGATCGCCTGCGACACCGCGACCACCCGCGCCCTCGCCGGATACGTCCGCAAGGAGCTGGCGCTGCCCAAGGAGCGGGTCCACGCGCTCGGCTACTGGCGCCCCAGCTGAACCGTTCCTCCCGGAGTGAAGTTGACGATCCGTGACCCCCTCGGGGCGCGGATCGTTCTTCTTGCCCGCGCGGAGTCCCGCGCGCCCCGTGCGCACCCCCTCGTACGAAACACGCGGGGCGAGCGGGAACGGTTGTGTCGAAAAAAATCGAAAATGAACACGGAAACCCCCCTTTGGAGTGAACTCACGCCAGGCGACTGTCGGTTCACTCTCCGTGCGTAAAGATTCCGGTGTCTCAAGTCGCCGCGCCGCACAGACCCACCGTCCCCGTGGTGAGCGGCCGGCGACGCCATGCCTTCTGTGGGGGTTCCACCATCTTGAACAGCAACACCTTCCGCACGTCCGCCCGCCGCACCGCCGCCGCGGCGGCCGTCGCCGCCCTGGCCGCCGGCCCCGTGCTCCTCGTGGCCCCCGCGGCGCACGCGACGGGCGAGGAGGGCCGCGCCGGCGCCGTCGTCCTGCGCACCGGGCTCGACGTCTCCCTCCTGAACGAGACCGTGAAGGTCCCGGTCCGCGCCACGCTCAACGAGGTCAAGGCGCCCGCGAGCGAGAGCGAGACCGCGCTCAGCGTGAAGGTGCAGGGCGCGGAGGGCGGTCAGCCGATCGACATCCTCACCGCCGACGTCGCCACCTCGACCGCCACCGTCGACGAGAAGAAGGCCGAAGGGTACGTCAACCTCGCCAAGGCCCGCCTCCACGTGCCCGGCCTCCCGGCGCTCGCGATCATCGAGGTCGAGCAGGTCACCTCCAAGGCGGTCTGCGAGACCGGCAAGAAGCCGGTCGCCCGGTCCAACGTCCTCGGCTCCGTCCGCGTCCTCGGCCAGAAGGTCACCCTCTCCGCCGGCGGCCGCTCCCAGGTCGAGGTGCCCCAGGTCGGCAAGGTCACCCTGGACCTCTCCCGCACCACCACGACCGCCCGCACCGCGGCCGCCACCGCCCTGGAGCTGAACGTCGAGGTCGACCCGCTCAAGCTCGGCGTCGCCAAGGTCAGGGGCACCGTCACCCTCGCCGAGGCCACCTGCGAGACCCCCGCCGGCCCGGCCCCGACCGAGAAGCCCACCGAGAAGCCCACCGAGAAGCCGACCGAGAAGCCCACGGAGAAGCCCGGCGAGCGGCCCACGGAGAAGCCGAGCGAGCAGCCCACGCCGCAGCCCACCGAGTCCGAGGGCGGCATCAAGACCAACAACGGCGGCTCCACCCCGACGGAGAACCTCGCCGAGACCGGCGGCAGCTCCGCCACCCCGTACATCGCGGGCGGCGCCCTCGCCCTGGTCCTCGCCGGCGGCGGCGCCGTCGCCCTGATCCGCTCCCGCGCCCGGGGCTGACCGCCCGGGAGGGCGGAAGGGGGAACCGGCCCGGGGCGGGCGGTGCGACGACACCGCCCGCCCCGGGCCGCCCCGCGGCCGGGGAAGGGCGGCGGCTCAGCCGCCCAGCAGCAGGGCCTGGTCCAGCGCCTGGAGGAAACGATTCGTCGTCACCCGGTCCCGGACCGCGAGCCGCAGCCAGTGGCGGTCCAGACCCGGGAACGTGTCCCCGCGCCGCACCGCGAACCCCAGCAGCCGCAGGCGCTCCCGCACCGCGTCCGCGCCCTCGGTCCGGATCAGCACGAACGGCCCCTCGGCCGCCGGCACCGTCCGCACCTCGTCGAACTCCGCCAGCCCCGCCAGCAGGTGCGCCCGCTCCACGCCGATCCGGTGCGCCGCGTGCTCCGCCTCCGCCAGCGCCGCCCGCGACATGCACGCCTCCGCCGCCACCAGCGCCGGCGTCGACACCGGCCACAGCGGCTGCGCCCGCTCCAGCAGCGCCACCGTCTCCGGCCCGGCGAGCACGTAACCGATCCGCAGCCCCGCCAGGCCCCAGGTCTTCGTCAGGCTCCGCAGCACGATCAGCCCCGGCAGGTCCGTCCGCCCGGCCAGCGACTCCCGCTCGCCCGGCACCGCGTCCATGAACGCCTCGTCCACGACCAGGTACCGCCCCGGCCGCGCCAGCGCCGCGAGCGCCTCCGCCGGATGCAGCACCGACGTCGGGTTCGTCGGGTTCCCGACCACCACCAGGTCCGCGTCCTCCGGCACCGCCGCCGGATCCAGCCGGAAACCGTCCTCCTCGCGCAGCAGCACCCGGCGCACCTCGTGCCCGGCGTCCCGCAGCGCCGCCTCCGGCTCCGTGAACTGCGGATGCACCACCACCGGCCGGCGCACCGGCAGCGCTCTCGCCAGCAGCACGAACGCCTCCGCCGCGCCCGAGGTGAGCAACACCCGCCCCGGCGGGAGGTCGTGCCGCTCCGCCACCGCCGCACGGGCCGAACGCCCGTCCGGATAGGCGGCAAGGGAGAAGAGGGAACGGGCGATCCGCTCCCGCAGCCAGTCCGGCGGGGTCGCCGTCCGGACGTTGACCGCGAGGTCGGTGAGCTTCTCGTCCCGGACCTCGGCATCACCGTGATGCCGCAGGTCATGAGCGTGGCTGCCCGTGGGGGGGCCTTCCGTGTGGGTGTCCATGTCCGCCGTCGTGTGGGGGGTGGGGGTGGAGATGTGGGGTGAGTCAGGCTCGCCAGCGATGTACCCCCGCGTCAAGGGCGACAACCGTGCGACGGACGTCACTTCGTCCGGCCGAACCGGGACGGAAGCCGCGATCGCGCAGGTCACCCGCCGGGACTTCCGCTTCGGCACCACCAGCACCGCCCCCGGACCCGCCGCCACCAGCGCCGCCGCCTCCGCCACCGAGGCCGTCCCCGACGCCGCCAGCGGCACCTCCGACGGATGCGGCACCACCACCCCGGCCAGCACCTCCGCCGGGAACCCCGTCACCGGCACCCCCAGGCGCCCGGCCGCCGCCACGATCCCCGGCGCGCCCGCCCGCGCGTCCAGCGTCGCCAGCCCCCGCACCCGTACGCCCCCCGCCTCCGCGAGCGCGCCCCGGACCAGCTCCAGGACCTCCCGCGCCGTCGCCCCCGAACGGACGCCCACCCCGACGTGCACACCCGGCCCCCCATCCGATAGCAAGGGGCCATGGCAGTGGTCGTCGCGCTCGGCGCGTTCCTCATGACGCTCTTCGGCGGCTGGGTCGCGCAGCGCGTCACCGACCGCCGGCACCTCGTCCTCGGACTCGCCGGCGGCCTCATGCTCGGCGTCGTCGGACTCGACCTGCTCCCCGAGGCCCTGGAGGCCGCGGGCGACGAGGTCTTCGGCGTCCCCCAGGCCCTGCTGCTCTTCGTCGGCGGCTTCCTCTTCGCCCACGTCGTCGAACGCCTCCTCGCCACCCGCCGCGCCGCCCACGGCGCCGAGACGGGCAGGCCGACGGAGGAACGGACCCCGCAGGTCGGCCTCGTCGCGGCCGGCGCCATGGTGCTGCACAGCCTCATGGACGGCATCGCGCTCGGCGCCGCCTTCCAGGTCGGCGGCGGCATGGGAGCCACCGTCGCGCTCGCCGTCGTCACCCACGACTTCGCCGACGGCTTCAACACGTACACGCTCACCAGCCTGTACGGGAACGAGCGCCGCAAGGCCCTCGCCATGCTCCTGGCCGACGCGGTCGCCCCCATCGCCGGCGCCGCCCTCGCCACCCTCCTCACCCTTCCGGAGGAACTGCTCGGCAGCTATCTCGGCTTCTTCGGCGGCGCCCTGCTCTACCTCGCCGCCGCCGAGATCCTGCCCGAGGCCCACCACGAACACCCCGCCCGCTCCACCCTGCTCTGCACGGTCGCCGGCGTCGGCTTCATCTGGCTCGTCGTGGGCCTCTCCGGCGGCTGAACTCACCCGCAGCGCCCCACGAACCGCGCCGCGACCGACGGCGCGCCCGCCCAGTGCGTGTGCACGTAACTGGCGTGCACCCCGCCCTGCACGAAGCCCTCCGTCCGCATCTCCGGCTGCCGCAGCCCCCAGGCCGCGAGCGGGCCCGCGCCCGGCTCGATCACCGTCCGGTGGAACTCGTGCCCCCGCAGCCGGGTCCCGGCCGCCGCGAGCACGCTGTCGTTCACCGCCACCGCCTCCCGGTAGCCCAGCGTCAGCCGCGAGGACATCCGCGCGTCCGCGTCCAGGACCCCGCACATCGGCGTCCCGTCCAGCGACCGCGCCAGGTACAGCAGCCCGGCGCACTCGGCGGCGATCGGCGCGCCGCCCGCCGCGAGCTCCGCCACCGCCTTCCGCAGCGGCTCGTTGGCGGCCAGCTCCGCCGCGTACACCTCGGGGAAGCCGCCGCCGATCACCAGCCCGCCGGTGCCCTCGGGCAGCGCCTCGTCCCGCAGCGGGTCGAAGGTCACCACCTCGGCCCCGGCGGCCCGCAGCAGCTCCGCGTGCTCGGCGTACGAGAAGGTGAAGGCGGCCCCGCCCGCGACGGCGACGACCGGCCTGCGCCCCGCCGGCGGCGGCGCGACGGGCGGGGTCCACGCCTCGGAGTCCAGCGGCGGCGCCGACCGGGCCAGCGCGAGGAGCCCCTCCAGGTCGCACCCGGCCCGCACCTGCTCCGCCTGCGCGGCCACCGCCTCCACCGCCGCCGCCTGCCGCTCGGCCACCGGGACGAGCCCCAGGTGCCGCGACGGGGTCGAGACGGCGGGCGCCCGCCGCAGCACGCCGAGGACCGGCACCCCGGACCCGCCGAGCGCCTCCCGCAGCAGGTGCTCGTGCCGGTCGGTCGCGACCTTGTTCAGGATCACGCCGCCGATCCGCACCTCCGGGTCCCAGGACGCGAAGCCGTGCACGAGCGCCGCCACCGACCGGGACTGCGAGGACGCGTCCACGACCAGCACCACCGGCGCCCGCAGCAGCTTCGCCACCTGCGCGGTGGACGCCAGCTCGCCCTGGTCGGCGGCCCCGTCGTACAGGCCCATCACCCCCTCGACCACGGCCAGGTCGCAGCCCCGCGACCCGTGCGCGAAGAGCGGCGCGACCAGCCCCGTGCCGCACATGTACGCGTCGAGGTTGCGCCCCGGGCGGCCGGTGGCGAGCGCGTGGTAGCCCGGGTCGATGTAGTCGGGCCCCACCTTGTGCGGGGAGACGGAGAGCCCCCGGGAGGCGAACGCGGCCATCAGGCCGGTCGCCACCGTGGTCTTCCCCGCCCCCGACGACGGGGCCGCGATGACGAGACGTGCTACCACTCGATGCCCCGCTGGCCCTTCTGACCGGCGTCCATCGGGTGCTTCACCTTGGACATGTCGGTGACGAGGTCGGCGAAGTCCACCAGCTCCTGCGGCGCGTTGCGCCCGGTGATGACGACGTGCTGCTGACCGGGACGGTCCCGCAGCACCTCCACGACCTCCTTCACGTCGATCCAGCCCCAGTGCAGCAGGTACGCGAACTCGTCGAGGACGTAGAACTTGTACCGCTCCTCGGCCAGGTCCCGCTTGACCTGCTCCCAGCCCTCGCGCGCCTTCTCCTCGTGCGACTGCTCGCCCTCGGCGACCTCGCGCTGGATCCAGGACCAGCCCTCGCCCATCTTGTTCCAGGTGACCGTGCCGCCCTTGCCGGTCTCGCCGAGCGCCTTGAGGGCGTTCTCCTCGCCGACCTTCCACTTGGCGGACTTCACGAACTGGAACACCCCGACCGGCCAGCCCTGGTTCCAGGCGCGCAGCGCCATCCCGAAGGCGGCCGTCGACTTCCCCTTCCCGACGCCCGTGTGCACCATCACCAGCGCCCGGTTGCGGCGCTGACGGGTCGTGAGGCCGTCGTCGGGCACGACGGTCGGCTGTCCCTGCGGCATTAAGCGGCCCTCCTGATAGAGCGATCGACTTGTACGTCCCGGACCAGGCCCGCGAGCGCGTCGGCCCGCAGCTCGTCCAGGGTGACGGCGGTGCCGCCCAGGTCACGGGCGAGGTTCCCGGCGAGACCGAGCCGCACCGGGCCCGCCTCGCAGTCCACGACGACGCTCGCCGTGCCGTCGGCGGCGTGCAGCCGCGCGGCCCGCGCGGCCAGCCCCACCGGATCGGGCCCGCCACCGGTCGCCCGCCCGTCGGTCACGACCACGAGCAGCGGCCGCCGCGAGGGGTCCCGCAGCCGCTCCACCCGCAGCACGTCGTGGGCCTTCAGCAGCCCGGCGGACAGCGGCGTGCGCCCTCCGGTCGGCAGCTCCTCCAGGCGGGCGGCGGCCGCGTCCACGGAGGACGTCGGCGGCAGCGCCAGCTCGGCGCCCCGGCCCCGGAAGGTCACCAGACCCACCTTGTCGCGCCGCTGGTAGGCGTCGAGCAGCAGCGAGAGCACGGCGCCCTTCACCGCGCCCATCCGCCGGCGCGCCGCCATCGACCCGGAGGCGTCCACGACGAACAGCACGAGGTTCCCCTCGCGCCCCTCCCGCACCGCCTGCCGCAGGTCGTCCCGGCGCACCACGAGCCCCGCACCGGACCGGCCCCGCGCCCGCTGGTGCGGCGCGGCGGCCCGCACGGTCGCCGACAGGTGCAGCTTGGTCAGCGCGCCCCGGGGCCGGGTGGCGCCGGTCGTCCGGCCGCTCTGGGTCCGGGCCCGGGACCGCCGCCCGGCCGCGCCGTCCCCGAGTCCGGGCACGCTGAGCACCTTCGTGCGGAACGGCTCGCCGGCCTTGACGGCGGCCCGCTCCCCGGCCGGGCCGGAGCCCTGCGGCGCGGGAGCCCGCTCGGGCGCCTGCTCCGGTGCGGCGTCGGTCCCGGGAGCCTGCTCGGGCGCCTGCTCCGGTGCGCCGTCGATCCCGGGCGCGGGCCCCTCACCGCCCTGCGGCGGCACCCCGCCGCCCCCACCGGGACCGCCGTCCCCCGGCCCGTCCGGCCCGGGGTCCGGGTCGTCGTCCGGCTCCTCGCCCTTGAACCGCTCCAGCGTCTCGTCCAGCTTGTCCTGGTCGAGGCCGGGCGCGTCGAAGGGGTTGCGCCGGCGCCGGTGCGGCAGCGCGAGCAGCGCGGCCTGCCGCACGTCCTCGGAGGTCACCTCCTCCCGCCCCGCCCACGCGGCGAGCGCGGTCGCGGCCCGGGCCATGACGATGTCGGCGCGCATCCCGTCGACCTCGAACGCGGCGCAGGTGGCGGCGATCTGGAGCAGGACGGCGTCCCCGAGCACCACGCGCGGCAGCACCTCCCGCGCGGCGGCGATCCGGGCGCGCAGCGCGGCCTCCTCGCCCGCCCACCGGGCGGCGAAGGCGGCCGGATCGTCCTCGAACGCCAGCCTGCGCCGCACCACCTCGACCCGCTCCTCGGGCACCCGCGAGGCGGCCACCTCCACGGTCAGCCCGAACCGGTCGAGCAGCTGCGGCCGCAGCTCGCCCTCCTCCGGGTTCATGGTGCCCACCAGCAGGAAGCGGGCGGCGTGCCGCACGGAGACGCCCTCGCGCTCCACGTGCGAGGCGCCCATGGCGGCGGCGTCGAGCAGGTGGTCGATCAGATGGTCCGACAGGAGGTTGACCTCGTCGACGTAGAGGATCCCCCGGTGGGCGGCGGCCAGCAGCCCCGGCTCGAACGCCTTCACGCCCTCGGCCAGCGCCTTCTCGATGTCGAGCGCGCCGACCAGCCGGTCCTCGGACGCCCCCACGGGCAGCTCCACCATCCGCGCCGGACGCGCGCCGGAGGCGCCGTCCCCGTGCGGCCCGTCCGGGCACCCCGGATCGGGCGCGGCCGGATCGCAGCTGAACCGGCAGCCGGCGACGACCGCCACCTCGGGCAGCAGCCCGGCGAGCGCGCGGACGGCGGTCGACTTGGCGGTGCCCTTCTCGCCCCGCACGAGCACGCCGCCCACGCTCGGGCTGACCGCGTTCAGCAGCAGCGCGAGCCGCAGGTCGTCCATCCCGACGACGGCGGTGAACGGGAAACGGGTGCTCATCGGGTGCTCACTCCTTCGGTACGTACGGATGCCGGGACCGGGCGGCCGCTCACGGCGCGCCCGGCGGCACGAACGGCAGGCCCTTGGGGGCGCCCTCCTCGACGAGCCGCAGCAGGGCGTCCGTGTCGGCGTGCTCCTCGATCAGGTCGCCGAGGCGGTCCAGCTGCTCCTCGCGCAGGGTGCCGAAGGAGGTGTCGGGGGCGGGCACGAAGGCCCGGCCCGCCGCCGCCGCGACCTCCCGGAGGAAGGCCCGGCGGAAGCCGTCGCTCTCCAGCGAGCCGTGCCAGTGGGTGCCCCAGACGGCGCCGACCCGGCAGCCGTCCAGGAACGCCTCCCCGCCGCGCACGTCCGCGACGCCGTGGTGGATCTCGTACCCCTCGACCCGCTCCCCGAGCGCCTCGCCGACCGGCCGGGCCAGGGTCTTCTCGCGCGCGAACCGGACCCGTACGGGCAGCAGCCCGAGCCCGTCCACGGCGCCCGCCCTCGACTCGACCTCGTCCTCGATGTGCTCGCCGAGCACCTGGAAGCCGCCGCAGATCCCCAGCACCGGACGCCCCTCGGCGGCCCGCCGGGCCAGCGCGTCCGCGAGGCCCCGCTCGCGCAGCCACGCCAGCGCCCTGACCGTGCCCCGGGTGCCCGGCACCACGACGAGGTCCGCGTCGGCCAGCTCCTCCGGCCGGTCCACGAACCGCACGATCACGCCCGGCTCGGCGGCCAGCGCGTCCACGTCGGTGAAGTTCGACATCAGCGGGACGGCGCAGACCGCGACCCGCAGCACGTCCGCGCCGACCGGCGGCGCGACGACGGACTCGCGGACGGTGCCGCGCAGCGAGACCCGCAGGCCGTCCTCCTCGTCGATGCCGAGGCCGTGCGCGTACGGCAGGACGCCGAGGGTCGGGCGGCCGGTCAGCCCGTGCAGCATGTCGAGGCCGGGCTCCAGCAGGGTCACGTCGCCGCGGAACTTGTTCACCAGGTAGCCGGCGACCAGCTCCTGGTCCTCGGGCGCGAGCAGCGCCGTCGTGCCGAAGAACTGGGCGAAGACCCCGCCCCGGTCGATGTCGCCGACCACGACGACCGGCAGCCGGGCGGCCCGCGCGATGCCCATGTTGACGATGTCGGTGCGCCGCAGGTTGATCTCGGCCGGGCTGCCCGCGCCCTCGCAGATCACCGCGTCGTGGGTGGCCCGCAGCTCCTCCAGACAGGCCAGCACCGGCTCGAAGAGCGTCTGCTGCCGCCCCCCGTGGTAGCCCTTGGCGCTCATCTCGCCGACCGGCCTGCCCATCAGGACGACCTGGCTGGACCGGTCGCCGCCCGGCTTGAGCAGCACCGGGTTCATCAGCGCGGTCGGCTCGACGCGGGCGGCCTGCGCCTGCATGGCCTGCGCGCGCCCGATCTCGGCGCCCTCCCGCGTCACGAAGGAGTTGAGGGACATGTTCTGCCCCTTGAACGGCGCCACCTTGACGCCCTGCCGGACCAGCCAGCGGCAGATGCCCGCCGTGACGACGCTCTTGCCCGCGTCCGAGGTCGTCCCGGCGACGAGCAGCCCCCCACCCCTCACTTCGTCCTCCGCTTCACCGTGGCGTCGAATACCGTGTCGGTCAGGATCCGGCCGCCCACGCAGGCGGCCAGGGTCAGCCAGGTCACCCGGCGGGAGAGCCGGACGGCCCGGTCGACGTCGGCGACCTCCACGGGCCGCCCCTCCCCGTTCAGGACGGGCCGGTGCTCGACCCGCCCGCCGTACGAGAGCGTCCCCCCGAGCCGTACCCCGAGCGCGCCCGCGAAAGCCGCCTCGACCGGTCCGGCGTTGGGACTGGGGTGCTTCCCGGCGTCCGCCCGCCAGGCCCGTACGGCCCCGCGCGGATCGCCGCCCGCGACGGCCGCGAGGGCCGCGGTGAGCCGGGCGCCCGGCCAGCCGGCCAGGTCGTCGAGGCGGGCCGAGGCCCAGCCGTAGCGGAGGTGGCGGGGCGACCTGTGGCCCACCATGGCGTCCAGCGTGTTGACGGCGCGGAAGCCGAGCAGCCCCGGCACGCCCGCGACCGCGCCCCACACGAGGGCGCCGACGACGGCGTCGGAGGTGTTCTCGGCGACGGACTCGACGACCGCGCGGGCCATCCCGGGCCCGTCCAGGTGCTGCGGGTCGCGTCCGACGAGGTGCGGCATCCGCTCCCGGGCGACCTCCAGGTCGCCGGCGGCGAGCGCCCCGCCGATGGCGCGGGCCTCCCGGCCCAGGGTCGTCCCGCCGACGACGGCCCACACCGCGGCGGCGGTCAGCGCGACGGAACCGGCGCGGCTGCCGCGCACCGCGCGGGCGGCCAGCGCCCCGGCGGCGACGGCGCCGCCCGCGCAGACGGCGGTGTGCAGGGCGCCCCGGCCCCGGTGGTCGCGCCACAGGCGCCGCTCGACGGCGGCGGCGGCCCGGCCGAAGACGGCGACGGGGTGCCCGCAGCGCGGATCGCCGAGGACCAGGTCGACGGCGAGGCCGGCGGCCGCTCCGTACGCGAAGACTGCGGTGGCTCGGGAAGCCACGGGGGTACGGCCGGGCATGGCGGCGTGTCCTCACTCAGGGTCCGCGCCCTGGGTCGACGTGACCGGCGGCGAGAGTTCCTGACTCCCGGAACCCGCTGGTCGCTGGGGTCCGGTCACAGTGGCGGGACCGCGCCGGAATCGCACCGGGCTTCCTCTCCATTGCCGCCGTATTGGCCCCGGCAGTCCACCACGCCCCGCGAACGGCCGTCAACTCACCCTTGACCTGCGACGGGTCACTGTGCGGAGCGCCACAGACACGAGGGCCGGGCCCGCCCTCGCGTGGAGGTGCGGACCCGGCCCCGGGGGCGTCGCGGGTCAGACGACGATCAGGTAGATGCCGTACGCGACGGCCGCCGCGCACAGCGCGAAGCAGGCGTAGGCGCCGGTGCGGGCGAGGGCGGCGGAGCCACCCTGGGCCGCGGCCTTCTCCTGCTTGCCGAGGCCGACGATCCCGAGGGTGAAGAGGCCCACGAGGGCGACGGTCGCCACGAGGCTGACTCCGAAGACGGAGCCGAGGGCTGCCCAGTCGATCTTCATGGCTTGGTTCCCGTTTCCTTAGGGGTGATCGGAGGAGTGCCCGGAGGTGCCCGGAAGGCTTTCCGGCACGGGCTCAGACCGCGGCGGCCGGGGCCGGGGGAGCGGCGGGGTCGCCGGGGGCCGGCGCGTGGATGGTGGCCTTGAGGCCGTCGTCCGCGACGGCGGCGACGGAACCGGCCGGCGGCGGGGTGACGGCGGCGATGGCCGTGGTCACGACGCCGGGGGTGCCGGAGTCGTCGCCGTCCAGGTCGTCGGCGGTGACGTTGTGGTGGTCGACCGGCTGGCGGCGGGAGAGCGCCCAGATCACGGCCGAGCCGCCGACGAGGAGGGCCGCGGTGACGGCGATGCCCCAGGTGCCCTGCTTGGTGAGGAACTCGGCGGCGGCGCCGACGAGACCGGCGGCCGGAAGGGTCAGGCCCCAGGCGACGAACATCCGGGTGGCGGTCGACCAGCGGACGACGCCGCCCTTGCGGCCGAGGCCGGCGCCCATCACGGCACCCGAGCAGGACTGGGTGGTGGAGAGGGAGAAGCCGAGGTGCGAGGAGGCCAGGATGACCGTCGCGGCGCTGGTCTGGGCGGCGAAGCCCTGCTGCGGCTGGAGGTCGGTGAGGCCCTTGCCCATGGTGCGGATGATGCGCCAGCCGCCGAGGTAGGTGCCGAGCGCGATCGCCATGCCGGCCGAGACGATGACCCACAGGGGCGGGTTCGAGCCCGGGGCGACGACGCCCTGGGTGACCAGGGCGAGGGTGATGATGCCCATCGTCTTCTGCGCGTCGTTGGTGCCGTGGGCGAGGGAGACGAGACCGGCGGAGGCGATCTGGCCGGCGCGGTAGCCCTTGGCGGTCGCCTTGGCCTCCGGGTCGGCCTTGATCTTGTACGTCAGCTTGGTCGCGGCCATCGCGGCGAGACCGGCGACGATCGGCGCCGCCACGGCCGGGATGAGGACCTTGGTGACGATGGTGGAGCCGTTCACGGCCGACCAGCCGGCCGACATGACCGCGGCGCCGATGAGGCCGCCGAAGAGGGCGTGGGAGGAGCTGGACGGCAGGCCCAGGAGCCAGGTCAGCAGATTCCACAGGATGGCGCCGACGAGGGCCGCGAAGATCACTTCCGTGCGGATGCCCTCTTCGTTGATGATCCCGCCGGAGATCGTCTTGGCGACCTCGACGGACAGGAACGCGCCCACCAGGTTCAGCACGGCGGACATGGCCACCGCCGTCTTGGGCTTCAGAGCGCCGGTCGAGATGGTCGTCGCCATCGCGTTGGCGGTGTCGTGGAAACCGTTCGTGAAATCGAACACGAGAGCTGTCACGACCACAATGGCGAGCAGCAGCGTGATGTGTTCCATTTACCCAGGCAATCGTTTGACGTCAGTGGCTGGTCGAACGTAAGCAACCTGAGTGAACGGAAGGTGAACTGGGCAGGGCTTCATGGTGTCCCTAACCGGGGCCGTGAGATTCCGCTTCCGCCGCCCGGCACCCCCCTGTCCAGCATCCGGTCACCCCGCGACCACGGGTAATCCCGCCCCCCACGGGGCGCACCGGCCCCGTGCCGCCCCCGTCCCGCCCGGCGCGTTCCGCCCGCTGGACGGAATCATCCGCACGGGGCACGCCCCGAGGAGACCCTCGTCACTCCCCGGAGGGAGCCCTCCGCTTCTCCGGCCCCGCCTCCCGCCCCCTCTCCCGCCTCCCCCCGTCCGGCCCCGTCCGGTGGCAGCCTCCACGGCCCCGTGGCGACACTGGAGCGTGCGCCCGGCTACAGCGACGGCAGCGGCCGTCACCACCCTGATCGGTGTCGGAGCGGCCGTCGTCGCGGCCGGCCGGCACGCCGGCGACGTCGCCCTCCGGGCCACGTCCGGCCGGCCCCTCCCCGGCGACCCCCGGCTCACCGTGCACGCCACGGGACCCGAGCGGGTCACCCTCACCCGCAGCCTCGCCTCGCTGCGCCCCGGCACGTACGGGATGACGGCCCCCGGCCTCCACGCGGTCACCGGCCCCGTCCTCGACCACGTGCCGCACACCGCCGACACCGTCGTCCGCCGGCTCGAACGCGTCGAACTCGGCGCCCTCGCGCCCGGCAGCCGGATCCGGCTCACCCCCCAGCTGCACACCGGCACCCCCGAGACCGCCCTCGGCCTCCCCCACGAGGACGTCGAGATCCCCGGCGAACTCGGCCCCCTGCCCGCCTGGCTCGTCACCGGCCCCCGTGCCACCTGGGTCATCGCCCTCCACGGCCTCGGCGCCGGCCGCGAGCACGCGCTGAACCTCCTCCCCTTCTACGCCCGCCGCCGCGTCCCCGTCCTCGTCCCCGCCTACCGCGGCGACGACGGCGCCCCCGCCCCGGCGGACGGCCTCACGCGGCTCGGCGACACCGAATGGCGCGACGTCGACGCCGCCCTGCGCTACGCGATCCGCCGCGGCGCGACCAAGATCGTCCTGCACGGGTGGGGCACCGGCGCCACGATGGCGCTGCGCGCCGCCGCCGAGTCGGGGGTGCGCGACCGGATCGCCGGCCTCGTCCTCGACTCCCCGGTCCTCGACCGCGAGGCCACCGTCCGCAACCTCGCCGCCGCGCGGGGCGTGCCCGCACCGCTCGTCCCGCTCGCCGTCCGCGCGGCCCTCGGCGACGCCGGGCCGCACGCCGACCACGAGGCCGCCGCCGATCCCGGCGCGCTGCGCGTCCCCGTCCTCCTGGCGCACGGACCCGACGACACGATCGCCCCCTGGGAGCCCTCCGTCGAACTGGCCGCCCGCCGCCCCGACCTCGTCAGCCTCCTCACGGTCCGCCAGGCCCCCCACACCGCCATGTGGAACGCCGACCCCCTCCGCTACGAGGAAGCCCTCCGCCGCTACCTCACCCCTTTCCTGTAACCGGCCCCGCCGTTCCGTCGTGGGCGGTCGTTCCGCGAGGTGCGGCGCCTCCGTTCCGTCGTGGGCGGTCGTTCCGCCGGGGCGGAACGGGTGGGCACGACGGAACGGCACCCTTCGCGGGTGCCTCCGCACATGTGCCTGGACCCGCACCCCAAGTGCACCGTGCACGGGGTGCGGGTCCAGGCCCGGAAAGCCTCGGCCCGGCAGGGGGCGCCGTCCCTGTGCCCACCCGTCCCGCCCTGCGGGACGCCTGCCCACAGGGACGACGACGGGGACGCGGCCCGCGGAGGGACGGCGGGGCGGCACGGGTCGTGGGGGTGGCGGAGGCGGCGGCCGGGACGGCGCGGGGGATTCCGATTGGGCTTTCGGGCCGTCAGGGGGAAGACTGCCCCAGTGACGTCTCGAAAGCCCGATGAACCATTGGCGCGCAACTCCAGACTCCGACTCGTCCGTCCGCGGTCACTGGCCACCGCCCGACGGGCCGCGACGACGCGGCGCACCCGGCCTGCCCCGAGGCCGCCCGAGGGCACCCCGCCCCGCGCGGAACTGGCCCGCCAGGCCAGGCTGGTCCTCGCCGACGCGGTCCGGATCGCCCGCTGGGCCGCCACTCCGCGGGGCCCGCAGGCACGTCCCCGTACGGCCTCCTCCCCGGCCTCCGCCCCCGCTTCCGCTTCCGCCGCGACGGGCCCGCTCGACACCTCCGCCGCGGTCGAACGGGCCGCCGCCGACCTGGACCTGACGCCGGAACGGATCCGGGCCGGCTGGGACCGGGCCCGGCTCGCCGGCCTGGTCGAGCTGCACGGCGCGACGGTCCGCCCCGGCTGGCGGCTCCAGGCGTGGGACCGCGACGACTCCGCCGTGCTCCGCGGCTGGGTCGCGCTCCTCGACGCCTGGTCCCTGGTCCATCCGGCCCCGGAGGGCGTCGCGCCGGGCGCGGTCGCCGAGGTGGTGGAGGCGGTGCCGCAGGTCCTGTCCCTGCTCCAGCTCTCCCACGGCCCGGTCCTGGTCCCCGCCCTGCTGGACCTGCTGGGGCAGCGCGTGGACGAGCTCCGCGAGGAGCGCTGCGAGGTGCCGGGCGACGGCGCCCCGGACCAGCGGTCCGCCCCCGTACCGGCACCCGCCCCGGGCGAGGGCCTGCCCGCCCTGCTGGACTGGGCCCTGGAGGGCCTGGCCGAGGTGGGCGCGCTCACCCTGGACGACCGGTCCGCACCGGAGGGACGTCACGCGACCCTGACCCCGCTGGGCAACTGGGCGGTGTGGGTCAAGCTGGAGCAGATCTGCGTGGCCGCGCAGAGCCCCGCGGGGAACATCGAGCAGTCCGCCGCCGACATGCTCCGCGGCTGCGCCCGGCTGACCCCGGGCCCGGCCCGGGACGAGTACCGCGCCTGGCTCGCCGCCCGCACCCTGGCCGGCGCGATCGCGGAGCTGCTGGCCGCGGCGCGCGGCGAGGACGCCCTGCTGCGCGGGCTCGCCTTCGAGGCGCTGCGAGTCGTCGGCGCCCCGGCGGAGGCGGAGGTCCGCGCCGCGGTGGCCGAGCCCTCGCTGCGTCCCTACGCCCTGCTCTGGCTGGCGGAGTACGAGGGCGCCGACCCGGAGGAGGCCCCCGAGGTCCTCACCCGCGAGGAGGCGACCTGGCTCTGGGTGGACACCGCCGCCGCCGTCGCCGACCACGGCGAGAGCGAGCTGCTGGTGCGGCACCTGGATTCGGCCGTGCAGGGCACGGTGCCCGCGCTGCTCGACGAGGTGCGGGCCGTCGGCCACCCCCGGACGGTGCAGGTCCTGGTGGCGCTGGCCGCCGCGCACCCGGACCCGGCCCTGGCCAAGGCGGTCCGCCGGGCCGCCTTCCAGGTCCACACGGGCGGCGCCTGACCCCACGCCGGGCCCCGGCACGACCCGGGCCCCTCGTGCCATGGACCGGCGGTCCCGGTCCGCCGGCCCCGGGGCGCGGGCGCCGGAGCTCCCCGCCCCCGGCGTCCCGGGAGCCGTGCTCCCGGCCGGTGGGCGGGGTGACGGTCTCCGCGCCGTGCGCCGCCGCGCGCACGTGGTGCTCGTCCGGGACCCGGACGCGGACCGCGGCGGAAGGCGGTCAGCGGAAGGTGTTGCACCGGGCCATGTCGCCCGTCCGGTAGCCCGTGTAGAACCACTGCTGCCGCTGCTCGGCCGAGCCGTGGGTCCAGCTCTCCGGGGTCACCCGGCCCTGGAAGCGCTCCTGGATCCGGTCGTCGCCGACGGCCGCCGCCGCGTCCAGGCCGTCGCGGATGTCGGCGTCGTCCAGCCGGGTGAGCAGCGGCCGGCCGGTGGACTCGTCGGGGGTGCCCGTCGCGTGCCGGGCCCACACGCCCGCGTAGCAGTCGGCCTGGAGCTCGACGCGGACGGCGTTGGAGTCCGCGCCGGTCCGCCCGTCCTGGGAGCGGCTGAGCGTCCCCATCAGGTTCTGGATGTGGTGTCCGTACTCGTGGGCCACCACGTACGCCTGGGCGAAGGGTCCGCCGCTGGAGCCGAACTTGGTCCGCAGCTCCTCGAAGAAGCCCAGGTCCAGGTAGACCTGCCGGTCGCCGGGGCAGTAGAAGGGGCCGACCGCCGAGCTCGCCGCGCCGCAGGCGGTGTTGACCCGCTGGCTGAAGAGGACGGTGGAGGCGGGGGCGTAGGTGCCGCCCCTGCGGGTGTACTCGCCCCGCCAGTAGTCCTGGAGGCTGTTGACCACGGCCACCGTCCGGCAGTCCTGCCGGCTGTTGGCGTCGGCGCCGGTCCGGCACGCCTGGTTCACCTGGGCCGCCGAGGAGGCGCTGGCCGCGGGCTGGTCCTCGTCTCCGGAGGAGAGGCCCAGCTGCTCGGGGCCCACGCCGAAGAGGACGCCGAGGACCAGGGCGATGAGGCCGATGACCCCGCCGCCGACGGTCGCCCTGCCGCCGGGGATCCGGCTGCCGCGGACGTCCTTGACCTCCGAGGTGTCCAGACGGGCGTCGTCGTCGAACTGCACGGTCCACCTCCGCGTCGCCGCGGCGGCCCTCGCCGCCCTCCGCCGAGTATCGGCCGACCAGAGCCCTCTCGCCCCTTTTGTTCCCTCTGTTGGGCAGTGAGAGAAAAGTCCCGATATCGCCCTGTCGCCCGCATGGCCGAAAACCAGTTGCAGGCGCCCGATAGAATGGCCGCATGGACATTCTCCCCTGGGACATCCTCCCCTGGGTGCACTAGCGGCGTCGCAGCCCGTCACCAGTCGTCATCCGCCGTACCCCCACCGCCCTGGAGTCTGTCCGTGATCACCGCTTCCGGCATCGAGCTGCGCGCCGGCGCCCGCATCCTCATCGAGAACGCCTCCTTCCGCGTCGCCAAGGGCGACCGCATCGGCCTCGTCGGCCGCAACGGAGCAGGCAAGACCACCCTCACCAAGTGCCTGGCCGGCGAGGGCCAGCCCGCCGCCGGCACCATCGCCCGCTCCGGCGAGGTCGGCTACCTCCCGCAGGACCCGCGCACCGGGGACCTCGACGTCCTCGCCCGCGACCGCGTCCTCTCGGCCCGCGGCCTGGACGTCCTCATCCGCAAGATGCGGATGAACGAGGAGCGGATCGCGACCGGCTCCGGCGCCACCCGCGAGAAGGCCCTCAAGCAGTACGAGCGCCAGGAGACCGAGTTCCTCACCAAGGGCGGGTACGCCGCCGAGGCCGAGGCGGCCACCATCGCCGCCGCCCTCGGACTGCCCGACCGGGTCCTCGGCCAGCCGCTGCACACCCTCTCCGGCGGTCAGCGCCGCCGCATCGAGCTCGCCCGCATCCTCTTCTCGGACGCCGACACGCTGCTCCTCGACGAGCCGACGAACCACCTCGACGCCGACTCCATCACCTGGCTGCGCGACTACCTGAAGGCCTACCGCGGCGGCTTCATCGTCATCTCCCACGACGTCGACCTGGTCGAGACCGTCGTCAACAAGGTCTTCTACCTGGACGCCAACCGCTCCACGATCGACGTCTACAACATGGGCTGGAAGCTCTACCAGCAGCAGCGCGAGGCCGACGAGAAGCGCCGCAAGCGCGAGCGCCAGAACGCCGAGAAGAAGGCCGCCGCGCTCAACTCGCAGGCCGACAAGATGCGCGCCAAGGCCACCAAGACCGTCGCCGCGCAGAACATGGCCAAGCGCGCCGAGCGCCTGCTCTCCGGCCTGGAGGCGGTCCGCGTCTCCGACAAGGTCGCCAAGCTGCGCTTCCCGGAGCCCGCGCCCTGCGGCAAGACCCCGCTCACCGCGGAGGGCCTGTCCAAGTCGTACGGCTCCCTGGAGATCTTCACCGACGTCGACCTGGCCATCGACAAGGGCTCCCGGGTCGTCATCCTCGGCCTCAACGGCGCCGGCAAGACCACCTTGCTCCGCCTCCTCGGCGGGGTCGAGAAGCCCGACACCGGCCAGGTCACCCCCGGCCACGGCCTCAAGCTCGGCTACTACGCCCAGGAGCACGAGACCCTCGACCCGGAGCGCACGGTCCTGGAGAACATGCGCTCCGCCGCCCCCGACCTCGACCTGGTCGAGGTCCGCAAGACGCTCGGCACCTTCCTCTTCTCCGGCGACGACGTGGACAAGCCGGCCGGGGTGCTCTCCGGCGGCGAGAAGACCCGGCTCGCGCTCGCGACCCTGGTCGTCTCCTCGGCCAACGTGCTCCTGCTCGACGAGCCCACCAACAACCTCGACCCGGCCAGCCGCGAGGAGATCCTCGGCGCGCTGCGCACCTACAAGGGCGCGGTCGTCCTGGTCACCCACGACGAGGGCGCCGTCGAGGCGCTCGACCCGGAGCGGATCATCCTGCTCCCGGACGGCGTCGAGGACCTGTGGGGCCCGGACTACGCGGACCTGGTCGCCCTCGCCTGACCCGGGACTGGATCATTCGGCGCAGCGCCGGATCCGTCATCTGAGTGAGAAGGTCTCGTACCTCCGTCACGGGCCCTGCCGAATCCTTCCGGCAGGGCCCGTGGCGTATGCGCGCGCTCTTCACTCCGCTGACCTGCCGGTCCCTTGATCCATTCGCCCGAGGGGCGGGTTCCGGCCGTGCGGAATGGGGGGCTCCGTTCGTGAGGACGTCCTACTCGTCCGCAAACCCGGCAGGACGGACCTTGTCGAATGGGTGGCCAGGACGACGGGTAGGGGTGATCATGAGAAGTCCAGAGCGCACTTCCCATGAGGAGGCACGGGTGGCCGAGACTCTGAAGAAGGGCAGCCGGGTGACCGGCGCCGCGCGCGACAAGCTCGCGGCAGACCTGAAGAAGAAGTACGACTCCGGTGCGAGCATCCGGGCGCTGGCCGAGGAAACCGGCCGCTCCTACGGATTCGTCCACCGGATGCTCAGTGAATCCGGAGTCACGCTGCGCGGTCGCGGCGGGGCGACACGAGGCAAGAAGGCAGCCTCGGCCTGACGCCGGGGGCGGCTCGGCCGGGTCCATCGGGACGTCCCCGGTGGGCACCCGGTCGGTCCTGCGACCGGCCGGGTGGTTACTGTGCAGTCACTTAGCATCGGATGCAGTGCTGCACCGGAACCGGAGGCGCCCCATGACCACGCCCGACGACGCCCAGCTCGTCTTCGACAAGGACGGTGTACGGCTCACCGTCGAGGACGCCGTTGCCACGGTGACCCTGACCAATCCGGCGAAGCGCAACGCCCAGTCTCCCGCTCTGTGGCGGGCGTTGACGGAAGCCGGCCGGTCTCTTCCGGGCAGCGTGCGGATCGTCGTCCTGCGCGCCGAAGGCCAGTCCTTCTCCGCGGGACTCGACCGACAGGCCTTCACGCCCGAGGGCTTCGACGGAGAGCCGTCCTTCCTCGACCTCGCACGGGGTTCCGACGCGGACCTCGACGCGGTCATCGCCGAGTACCAGGAGGCGTTCACCTGGTGGCGCCGCAGCGACCTCGTGTCCATCGCGGCCGTCCAGGGCCACGCCATCGGTGCGGGCTTCCAGCTCGCCCTCGCCTGTGACCTGCGGGTCGTCGCCGAGGACGTGCAGTTCGCGATGCGCGAGACCAGCCTGGGCCTCGTCCCGGACCTCACCGGGACGCACCCGCTGGTCTCCCTCGTGGGCTACGCCCGCGCGCTGGAGATCTGCGCCACCGGCCGCTTCGTCCACGCGGACGAGGCCGAGCGCATCGGCCTGGCCAACATCGCCGTGCCCGCCGCCGAACTCGACGCCGCGGTACGGGACCTCGCCGCCGCCCTGCTCGCCGCGCCGCGCGACGCGGTCGTCGAGACCAAGGCGCTGCTCCAGGGCGTCGCCGGCCGCTCCTACGAGGAGCAGCGCGTCGCCGAGCGCGCCGCCCAGGCCCGCCGCCTGCGCGACCTCGCGGGCCTCGGCGACTGACACGCCCTAGCGCAGCTCCGTCACGAGGACGGTGACCGCGGCGCCCGAGGGGGCCGCCGCGGCCGCCGCCGTGCGCGCCGCCCGGGCCACCTCGGCCGGCGGGCGGCCCGCCGTGACCGCGCACTCCACCCGCACCGCGTCCGGGCCCCGGTGCACCGGCGGGCCCAGCGCGTCCGTCACCCCCGCCACCCCCGGCACCCGCAGCACCGCCAGGGCCACCGGGTCGTCCGTCGCGGGCGAGGTCCGGCCGGGCGCCGGGGGAGCGGGCTCCTCCTCGGGTGCCCGGTCCAGCAGGTCCGTCACCCGCAGATCGGCCTCCGTCACCGCCAGGCCCAGCCCCTCCGCCGCCGCGAGCAGCACGGCCCGCACCTCCTCCGCCGTCTCCGGCAGCGGTCGTCCCGCCACCGCCGCGAACTCCGCGTCGATCCGCAGCGGCCCCGGCGGCAGGCCGCCCGGCGGCACCGGGAAGGACCCGTCCGGGGGCGCGGCGAAGGCCCCGCCGGCCGGGCCCCCGTCCGCCGCGCCGATCCGCAGCGCGCCCGGCACCGCCCCCCGTACGGCCGAAGCCGCCCGGAGCAGTACCTCCCGGGCCGCCCGCTCCGCGAGCCAGGTCCCCTCCGCCGCCGTGCCGAGCGGCAGCAGCCTGCCCGGCGCCAGGCGGTCGCGGACCGCCGCCGTCCATCCGTCACCCGTCGTCATTCCCCCAGCCTGCCGTATCCCCGGAGCGAGGTCGGGTAACCGGCCTTAGTGTGAGCGAAGAAGCCCGAAATATCCCAGAAGGGGCTGAATCTGATGACGGACAGCGAACGCAGTGCCGAGAACAACCCGATCGCCAAGCGGGGCGGCGGCGCCCCGGCCTCCCGGGGCCGGACGACCATCGCCGACGGGGTGGTCGAGAAGATCGCCGGAATGGCCGCCCGTGACGTCGACGGCGTCCACGCCATGGGCAGCGGGTTCTCCCGCACCCTCGGCGCCGTGCGCGACCGCGTCCCCGGCGGCGGGAACAAGGCCGGGGTCACCCGGGGCGTCAAGGCCGAGGTCGGCGAGGTGCAGACCGCCCTCGACCTGGAGATCGTCGTCGAGTACGGCTTCTCCATCGCCGACGTCGCCGGGGCCGTCCGGGAGAACGTCATCACGGCCGTGGAACGGATGACCGGCCTGGAGGTCGTCGAGGTCAACATCGCGGTCAGCGACGTCAAGCTGCCCGACGACGAGGACGAGGAACCCGAGTCGCGGCTCCAGTAGCCGGCCGGCGGGGGAACGGGGACCGAAGAGCCCGGAAAGGGGTTCAGGATGAACATGGCGGTGGTCGGCCTGCTGGCCGGCATGGGTCTCGGCTTCGCCGGATACTTCGGCGGCTTCGGGGCGTTTCTGCTGGTCGCGGCCCTCGGCGCGATCGGCTTCGTGGTCGGGCGCTTCCTCGACGGCGACCTCGAACCCGGGGACCTCCTCCGGGGCCGCGACCGCGGCGACCGGCGGCGGTGACCGCGGGTGGCCACGGACGTCACGGAGCGGGTGCCGCAGCCGGCCCCGGTGCGCGAGCGCGGGGCGACCACGATCGCCGACCGGGTGGTCGCCAAGATCTCCGCACGCGCCGCCCGGGAGGCCCTGGGCGGCGTGCCGGAGGGCGGCCGCCCGCCGCACGCCTCGGTCGTGGTCCACCGGGACGCGGCCCGGATCTCGGTCAGCGTGGAACTCGGCTACCCCGCCGACGTGGGCCGCCGCTGCGGCGCCGTCCGCAGCCGGGTCCGCAGCCGGGTGGAGCAACTGGTCGGCATGGAGGTCCACGAGGTCGCCGTGCACGTCGAGCGCCTCCACTCCCCGCGCACCGCCCCCACCGCCAGGAAGGGCCGGACGGCATGACCACACCCGAACGGCCCACCGTCCCCGCCCCGGCGCCCCCCGCCCCGGCGGACGGACCCGGCGGCGCCGAGGACGTCCCCGTCCTCGCGGGGACCGGACCGGACGCCGAACGGGTCCGCCGCTTCTGGTCCGCGCGACGGATCCCCGCCGCGCTGCTCGCCGCCGTCGTCCTCGGCGGCGCCGGACTCCTGCTGTACGACGTGGCCGCCGTCCGCGCCGGCCACACGGCCATGAGCTGGCGGCGCGAGCTCGCCGACGGCCTCGCGACCCACTCCCTCGACGACACCGCCGTCCTCGCGGGCGCCGCCGTCGCCGTCCTGCTCGGCGTCTGGCTCCTGGTGCTGGCGGCCACCCCCGGCCTGCGGTCCGTGCTGCCGATGCGCCGCGAGCACCCCGACGTCCGGGCCGGGCTCGACCGTGAGGCCGCCGCGCTCGCCCTGCGCGACCGGGCCATGGAGGTGTCCGGCGTGCAGTCCGTGAAGGTCCGGGTCGGCCGCTCCAAGGCCGCCGTCCGGGCCGTCTCCCACTTCCGGCCGCTCGACGACGTCCGGACCGAGGTGGAGGCCGTCCTCGCCGGCGGCGTCCGGGACCTGGGGCTCGCCCGCCCGCCCGCACTCACCGTCCGGGTGGACCGTCCGTCCGACAAGAAGGGGTGAGGAAACCGCCGTGAACGCCCCCGTCACCGCCGTCCTCCGGCGCGTCAACAGGATCCTGCTCGGCCTCGCCGGGCTGCTCCTCGTCCTCGTGGGCGGCGCCGTCCTCGCCGCGGGCCTCGACCTGTCCGTGCCGTCCTGGTGGCCCTGGTCGGGCCCCTCCGACGTGCTGCTGTCCGCCGCCGACCGGCGGCGGTGGCGCGACGAGGGCTGGTGGTGGCCGGCGGTCATCGCGGCCCTCGGGATCGTCGTCCTGCTCGCCCTGTGGTGGCTGCTCGCGCAGTTCCGCCGGGCCCGGCTCGCCGAGGTCCTGGTCGACACCGGCGACGGCGACGCCGCCGTGCTGCGCGGCCGGGCCCTGGAGGACGTCCTGGAGGCGGACGCCGCCGCGCAGGAGGGCGTGGTCCGCGCGAAGGCCGTCCTCACCGGCCGCCGCACCGCCCCCCGTACCCGCGTCGCGCTCCTCCTGGAGCCGTACGCCTCCCCGGGCGACGCCCTGACCGGACTGAGCGGCGAGGCGCTGGCCCGCGCCCGGACCTCCGCGGGGCTCGCCGCCCTGCCCACCGAGGCCCGCCTGCGAGCCGTCAAGCACCGGGCCCGCCGGGTCAACTGACCCGGCGCCGGCCGACGGGGGCCCGGGAGCCGCGGCGACGAGGGCTCAGAAGCCGTGGCGGGCGCCGCCGTCGACCGGGAGCATCACCCCGGTCAGGTAGGAGGCGGCGGGGGAGAGGAAGAAGGCGGCCGTGCGGCCGAACTCCTCCGGCGTGCCGTAGCGGCGCAGCGGGATCCTCGCCTCGTTGGCCGCCCGGGCCGCCTCCGCGTCGCCGGAGAGCGCGTCGAGCTGCCGGACCCGGTCCGTGTCGATCCGGCTCGGCAGCAGGCCGATCACCCGGATCCCGCGGGGACCCAGGTCGTCGGAGAGGGACTTGGCGAAGCCGGCGAGACCGGGGCGCAGCCCGTTCGAGATGGTCAGGCCCGCGATCGGCTCGTGCACCGACCCCGACAGGACGAAGCCGATCACCCCGCCGTCGCCGAGCGTCTCGGCGGCCGCCCGGGCGAGCCGCACCGCGCCGAGGAAGACGGTGCCGAAGGCCGCCGCCCACTCCTCGTCGGTGTTGTCCGCGGCGAAGCCCGGCGCCGGGCCGCCCACGCTGATCAGGATGCCGTCGAAGCCGCCGAACCGGGCCCGGGCCTCCGCGATCAGCCGCGCCGGGGTCGCCGGGTCGTCGTTGTCGGCGGCGAGGCCCGCCGCCCCCTCGCCCAGCTCCGCGACCGCCTCGGCGACGGTCGCCTCCTCGCGCCCGGTGACCAGCACCCGGGCGCCCTCGGCGAGCAGCGCCTCCGCAGAGGCCCGGCCGAGCCCCCGGGTCGCGCCGGTCACGACGTACACGCGGTCCTTCAGTCCAAGATCCATGGGCCTATCCTGCCGCCTCGTCCCCGGCGAGGGCGAGCGCCGTGCCCACCAGCCCGATGTGGCTGAACGCCTGCGGGAAGTTGCCGAGCTGCCGGCGCGTCACCGGGTCGTACTCCTCGGCGAGCAGCCCCACGTCGTTGACCAGCCCCGCGAGCCGCTCGAACAGCTGCCGGGCCTCCGCCTCCCGGCCGGTCGCCCGCAGCGCGTCCGCGAGCCAGAAGGAGCAGACGAGGAAGGCGCCCTCCTGGCCGGGCAGTCCGTCGACCGCGCCCGGGCCGGGGGTGTAGCGCCGCAGGAAACCCCCGTGGTCGAGCCCGGCGCGCACCGCGTCCACCGTGCCCACCACCCGGGGGTCGTCCGGCGGCAGGAAGCCGACCCGGGGGATGAGCAGGGTGGCGGCGTCGAGTTCGGCCGAGCCGTACGACTGGGTGAAGGTGTTCCGCACCGGGTCGTACGCCCTCGCGCACACGTCCGCGTGGATCTCGTCCCGCAGCGCCCGCCAGCGGCCCGGGTCCCCGGGCAGCGAGGGGTCAGCCTCCAGGGTGCGCACCGCCCGGTCGGCCGCGGCCCAGGCCATCACCTTGGAGTGGGTGAAGTGGCGGCGGGGCCCGCGCACCTCCCACAGCCCCTCGTCGGGCTCGCGCCAGTGCGACTCCAGGAAGCCGAGCAGGCTCAGCTGGAGGTTCCAGGCGTGCCGCTCGGCCGGGATCCCGGCCTCGCCCGCGAGGTACAGGGTGTCCATGACCTCGCCGTACACGTCGAGCTGGAACTGCTCCACGGCCGCGTTCCCGGTGCGGACGGGGAGCGAGTCGGCGTAGCCGCGCAGCCAGGGCAGCGGGGTCTCGGGGAGCCGCCGCTCGCCGGCGGGCCCGTACATGATCTGGAGGTCGGCGGGGTCGCCGGCGACCGAGCGGAGCAGCCAGTCGCGCCAGGCCGCCGCCTCGTCGGCGTACCCGGCGGCGAGCAGCGCGCCGAGGGTGAGGGAGGAGTCGCGCAGCCAGCAGGCCCGGTAGTCCCAGTTCCGCACCCCGCCGAGCTCCTCCGGCAGGGAGGTGGTGGGGGCGGCGACGATCCCGCCGGTGGGGGCGTAGGTGAGCGCCTTGAGGGTGATGAGGGAGCGGATCACGGCGGAGCGGTACGGTCCCCGGTAGGTGCAGCGGGCCGTCCACTCCCGCCAGTCGGCGAGCGACTGCTCCAGGGCCTCGAAGGGGTCGACGAGCGGGGGCCGCCGCTCGTGGGAGGGGTGCCAGGTGAGGACGAAGGCGACCTTCTCCCCGGCGGCCACGGTGAAGGAGGAGCAGGTGGCGTACTGCTGGCCCCAGGTCTTCACCGGCGGCTCGCTGCGCAGCCAGACGGCGTCGGGGCCCGCGACGGCGACCCGGTGCCCCTCGGACCTGCGCACCCACGGCACGATCGAGCCGTAGTCGAAGCGGAGGCGCAGCACGGAGCGCATCTCCACCCGGCCGGTGACGCCCTCGACGATCCGGACGACGTCCGGGGCGCGGTCGCGCTGGGGCATGAAGTCGGTGACCCTGACGGTGCCGGTACGGGTCTCCCAGAGGGTCTCCAGGACCAGGGAGTCCTCGGCGTAGCCGCGCGAGGCGCAGGTGCCGGCGCCCTGGGGGGCGATCCGCCAGTGGCCGTTGTCCTCGTCGCCGAGGAGGGCGGCGAAGCAGGCGGCGGAGTCGAAGCGGGGCAGGCACAACCAGTCGATCGAGCCGTCGCGGGCGACGAGCGCGGCGGTCTGGAGATCGCCGATCAGGGCGTAGTCGTCGATGCGTCGGGTCACGCTCTGGGCTGTTCCCGCAAGCGGCGGCGGTCAATCAGCGGGGCGGGGCGGCCCCGACCGCGCCGGCCTCCTCGCCGGTCTCCTCCCGCGGTGTCCCCGGGGCGCCGCCGGGTTCCGCGGCGGCCGCCTCCCGGTCGCGCTTCTCGCGGCGGGCGAGGACGAACCAGCCGACGGGCACGCCGGCGGAGAAGAGCCACCACTGGACGGCGTACGCCATGTGGGCGCCGATCGAGTCGTGGTCCGGTTCGGCGATCTGTTCGGGGGAGCCGCCGGCCGGTTCCGGCGCGGTCTGCTCGACGTAGCCGCCGAGCACCTCACGGCCGATCAGCTCGGCCTGCTGCCGGCTGCTGATGAGCATCACCTGGCGGTCGGGCAGGCCCTTGAGGTCCTTGATGCCGCTGGCGCCGGTGGTCTCGTCGGCCTTGAGGCGGCCGGTGACGGTGACCTCGCCCCGGGGGGCGGGCGGGACGTCGGGGTAGTCGCGCTGGTTGGCGGCGGCGGGCACCCAGCCCCGGTTGACCAGCACGATCCGGCCGTCCTTCAGGACCAGCGGGGTGAGGACGTGCGCGCCGACCCGGTCGTCGGAGGAGGTGCGGCGCCGGACGACCACCTCGTGGGCGGTGTCGAAGGTGCCGGTGGCGGTGACCCGGCGCCAGTAGTCCTCGCGGGGGACGACGTGGCCGGGGGAGGTGAGCTCCTCGACCGGCACCGGCCGGGCCTCCAGGTTGTCCGCGATCAGGGTGTTCTGGGCGACCCGGCGTTCGTGCCGGTGGAACTGCCAGAAGCCCAGCTCGATCATCACGGGGATGAGGACGAGGGCGACGAGGGTGAGGATCACCCACTGCCGGGACAACAGGAAGCGGTACACCCCACGACCGTACGACACGGGCGCGAGGTGTCCGCACACGGGGTCGGGTGCCGGAGCCACCCGCTCAGGAATCGTTTCCTCACGTGCCGTTCCGGGTCACACCCGGTCGACGATGCCCGCCTTCCCCTCGGCGCGGGCGCAGTGGGCGCCGCAGTACCACTTCCCGTCGGCCTCGACGCCCTGCCCGATCACCTGGACCCGGCAGTGCTCGCAGATGGGCGCCATGCGGTGGATGGCGCAGGCGAAGCAGTCGAAGACGTGCACCGCGCCCTGCGCGTGCACCTCGAAGGACATGCCGTAATCGTTTCCGCAGACCTCACAACGTGCCATGCGCCACAGGGTGGGCCCCCGGGCCCGCGCGCGCCGCGCGGCACGCCCGCCGGGGGCCGGGGCGTCACCCGTCTGCCGGGGCCACGTCCCGCAGCAGGTGGGCGTAGGCGGCCTCGTCGACGACCGGGGTGCCGAACGCCTTCGCCTTGACCGCCTTGGAGGTGCCGGCGTCCGGGTCGTTGGTCACCAGGAGGCTGGTCAGCCGGGAGACGGAGGTGGCGACGTGCAGCCCGGCCTCGACCGTGCGGTCCTCCAGGAGCTCGCGGTCCACGGAGGTGTCGCCGGAGAAGGCCACCCGCATGCCCTGCTTGAGCGGCTTGTCGGTCTCGTACCGGCCGGGGTTGGGGTACGGGCAGGCGGGCCGCTTCCGCGAGGGGCGCCAGCCCCCCGCGCGGTACGCGGACCCGGCCGGGGTGCGGGCGGGCGAGGAGGCCCACTCGGTGAGCGGACGGCACTCCAGGAGGGGCAGCCGGACGCCCCGCTCGGCGGCGGCGCGCAGGCTCGGGCGGAACGCCTCGGCGAGCACGCGCGCGTCGTCGAGGGCGTTGTGCGCGCGCTGCTGCACCACCCCGAAGTGGGCGGCCAGCGACTCCAGCTTGTGGTTGGGCAGCGGCAGCGACAGCTCCTTGGAGAGCGCGATGGTGCACAGCCGCTGCCGCACGGGCGCGGTGAGCTCGGCGCGGGCGTACTCCCGGGCGATCATCTGCCAGTCGAACATCGCGTTGTGCGCGACGAGGACCCGGCCGTCGAGCCGGGCCGAGAACTCCTCGGCGATCTCCGGGAAGAGCGGCGCCCCTTCGAGGACGTCGCTGGTGAGGCCGTGGATCCAGACCGGGCCGGGGTCCCGCTCCGGGTTCACCAGCGTGTACCAGTGGTCCTCCACCTCGCCCCGCGCGTCGAGCCGGTAGACGGCGGCGGAGACGATGCGGTCGTCGCGGGCGAGACCGGTGGTCTCCACGTCGACCACCGCGTACCCCTGCGGGTAGGCGGTCGGCCACGTCGCTGCTGTCGTGCGGTCGTCGAGCATGGTCATTGAGAATACGGCCCGCGACCGACACCCCCGCCCCCGCTGTCCTCGATGTCCGCTATGTCACTCCCGGTCGGGGTGCCGGGGCGGGGGCGGGACCCTGTCGGTGGTCGGGACTCCACCAGTGGTCGGGGCTCCACCGGCGGCCGGGATCCCACCGGCGTCCGGGCCTCCGTCGGCGGCCGGGGCCCCGTCAGCGGCCGGGAGTCCACCGGCATCAGGGACCCCGTCCCCGTCCGCCAGGAGCCCCCGCACCAGCGCGCGCACCGAGGCCGCGAAGAGCCGCCCGGTGTCCGGCGGGGCCGCCAGGGCGCGGGCCAGCGGGGGATCCGCGTCGGCGGTCTCGGTGCGCCACAGCTCCTCCTCCGCCGGGGACTGCGCGGGCGACCGCTCGCGGTTGCGCTCCAGGAGCACGTGGCCGACGGTCTGGAAGGAGACCGCGCGGACCAGCTCCGCCGCCCGCTCCCCGCGCAGCCCCGCCGCGTGCGCCTCCCGGACCAGGGCCCGCTGGGCGGGCAGGAACATCCGCTCGGTCAGGCCCCGCTCGTGGACCATCGCCACCAGGTGCGGGCGCTCGCGCAGCGCCCGGCGCAGGGCGTGCGCCACCGAGGCGATCCGCTCCACCGGGTCCCGCCCGCGCGGCCGGATCGCGCTCAGCTCGGCCACCGTCCGCTCGGCCAGCGCGTCGAGCAGCGACTCGCGGTTGCCCACGTGCCAGTAGATCGAGGTCACCGCGGTGTCGAGCGCGGCGGCGAGCCCCCGCATGGTGAGCCCGTCCGGGCCGTGCGCCCGCACCAGGGCCGCCGCCGCGTCCAGGACCTCCTCGCGGCTGAGCGCGGGCCGTGCCATCCCCATCCCCCTGACGTCCCGTCAATTCCCGTCGTGCACGGGTCTTCACCCTTCATCGACGGCGGTGTAACAGTGTTACAGGCCGTCGCCCCGACAGGTCGGGGAGGCCGGCGGCCGCATCCGTCCGGAAGGGTGGTACGACATGGCACGCGTACGGTACGGGGCGCGCACCGCGGCGGAGACCGCCGTCGCCCGCGCCGCGGCGGCGAGGCTCCCCGACATCTGGTCCACCGGAGTGGTCGCCCTCTGGGAGACCGACCCCGACGCGGTGGCGGCCGTCCTGCCGCCCCCGCTGGAACCCACCGGCCGCCCCCTGGTCCGGGTCACCATCAGCCGGGTGGACCTGCCGGGCTATCCGCTCGGCGCCGGCTCGGTCTCGGTGGCCGCCGCCCACGGCGCCGTCGAGGGCTGGTACCCGCTGGTCATGCCGATGACCCACGAGCGGGCCCTGATCGGCGGCCGGGAGGTCTTCGGCGAGCCGAAGAAGCTCGGCGAGGTCGTCGTGGAGCGCGACGGGCTGGTGGTGAACGCCCGCCTCGCCCGGCACGGCATCGCCTTCGTGGAGGTGCGCGGCGCCGTCTCCGGCCCGCTGCCGCCGCCCGCGCCCGCCGAGAGGACCGACTTCTACTTCAAGTTCCTGCCCGGCGTGGAGGGCGCCGGCTTCGACGCCGACCCGGTCCTCGTCCACTGCGTGCGGGGCGAGAAGGTGCGCCGGCTGGAGCGGCTCACCGGCGACGTCGTCCTGCGCGAGTCGATGTACGACCCCGTCGCCGACCTCCCGGTCCGCCGGCTCGTCGAAATCACCCTCGGCGAGAAGACCACCGACCAGCGCGGCCGGGTCGCCGGACGGGTCTCCGCCGAGGCCCTGCTGCCCTACGTCCACCAGCGCTACGACGACCCCGCGCAGATCCACGACGGCCCGCCGGAAGGAAGCGTCTGATGGAGCTCGGGGAAGGACAGGTCGCCGTCGTCACCGGCGCCGCGAGCGGCATCGGCCGGGCCATGGCCCGCCGCTTCGCCGCCGAGGGCCTCGCGGTCGTCCTCGGCGACGTCGAGGAGGGACCGCTCGCCGAGGCCGCCGAGGAGCTGGCGGCGGACGGGGCGCAGGTGCTCGCCCGGACCGTGGACGTCTCCGACCGGGACGCGGTACGGGCCTTCGCCGACGCCGCCTACGAGACCTTCGGCGCCGTCCACGTCCTCTGCAACAACGCGGGCGTCGGCTCCGGCGCCGAGGGCCGCATGTGGGAGCACGAACCGAACGACTGGAAGTGGGCCTTCGCGGTCAACGTGTGGGGCGTCTTCCACGGCGTCCAGGCATTCGTCCCCCGCATGCTCGCGGGCGGCGAACCCGGCCACGTGGTCAACACCTCCTCCGCCGACGGCGGCATCGCCCCGCTGCCCACCGCCTCCGTCTACGCCGTCACCAAGGCGGCCGTCGTCACCATGACCGAGTCCCTCTACGCCCATCTGCGGGCCGAGCAGGCGCGCGTGGGCGCGTCCGTCCTCTTCCCCGGGCCCCACATGCTCCGCACCGGCCTGTGGGAGTCGCACCGCAACCGGCCCGGGCGGTACGCCAAGGAGCGCCCGCGCCGCACCCCGTACCGCTCCCTCGACCAGTGGGAGGCCGCCATGAAGGAGGCCGGCCACGAGATCGCCTTCACCCCGGTCGAGGAGGTCGCCGAGCACGTCGTCGAGGGGATCAGGGCCGACCGGTTCTGGATGCTCCCGGCGAGCGGGCACAGCGACCGGCAGATCACGGCGCGCTCGCGGTCCATGCTCGACCGCGCGAACCCGTCCTACCTGGAGAGCTTCATCCTCGACTGACCCGACCGAGGGGCATGGCCATGAGCTATGAGGACCCGTACCTGATCATCTCGTCCGACTGTCACGCCGGGCTCCCCACCGAGGAGTACCGGCCCTATCTGGAGTCCCGCTTCCACGGCGCCTTCGACGACTTCCTCGCCGGGCGCGAGGCCCGCCGCGAGGCGATGACCCGCCTCGGGGTCCGCAACGAGGACTTCGCGCACCAGTGGTTCAGCGACCACGAGGAGGGGCTGCGCGGCGGCTGGGACCACGCGCAGCGGATCAAGGAGCTGGACGGCGACGGCGTCGCCGCCGAGGTCGTCTTCCCCGACGCGGACGCCGTCGACAGCCAGACCGCCGCCCCCTTCGGCGTCGGCCTCGGCCTCTCGGGCGACCAGGACCCCGAGCTCGGCATGGCGGGCGCCAAGGCGCACAACCGCTGGCTCGCCGAGTTCGTCGCCCACGACCCGGCCCGGCACTGCGGCGTCGCCCTCCTCCCCGTCACCGCCGACGTCCGCGAGGTCGTCGCCGAGATCCACCGGGCCAGGGAGTCCGGCCTCGGCGCCCTGATGATCCCGTCCATGTGGGTCGACAAGGCGCCCTACCACGACCGGCGCTACGACCCGGTGTGGGCGGCCGCCGCCGAGACCGGGATGCCGGTCGTCACCCACTCCGGGGCCGCGCCCCGCGAGGAGTACGGCGACCACCTCGGCATCTACGTCTCCGAGGTCACCTGGTGGCCCGCCCGGCCGCTGTGGTTCCTGCTCTGGTCCGGGGTCTTCGAGCGGCACCCGGGCCTGCGGTTCGGCGTCGCCGAGTCCGGCTGCTGGTGGCTGCCGAACCTGCTGTGGTTCATGGACCGGCTCTACCTCGGCGCCCACGGCGGCAAGAAGCTCTCGCCCTTCGCCGAGCTGCGGCGCCCGCCGAGCGAGTACCTGGACCGGCAGGTCTTCGTCTGCGCCACCAACACCAAGCGGCGCGAGCTGGCGCAGCGGTACGAGATCGGCGTCGACAACATCCTGTGGGGCTCGGACTTCCCGCACCCCGAGGGCACCTGGCCGAACACCCGGGCCTGGCTGCGCAGCACCTTCCACGACATCCCGGTGGGGGAGACCCGGCGGATGCTGGGCCTGGCCGCCGCCGAGGTCTTCGGATTCGACGTCCACCGGCTGGATCCGATAGCCAGGCGGATCGGTCCCACCCCCGCCGACCTCGGCCAGCCCGCCGACCAGACCGCCGTCGAGGCGTCCTGGGCCCGCTCCCGCGAGACCGGCCGGCACTGGCTCACCGGCGGCGACTTCCCGGTCACGGGCCCGGCCGCCGGTCCGGCCGCGGGGGTGACCCCGTGACCGACCGCCCCGCCGCGGCCCCCGCCGACCGCTACACCGTGATCTCCGCCGACTGCCACGCCGGCGCCGACCTCCTCGACTACAGGCCGTACCTGGAGAAGCGGTTCCACGACGACTTCGACGCCTGGGCGGCCGCGTACGTCAACCCGTACGAGGACCTCCTCGCCGACACCGCCGACCGCAACTGGAACTCCGGCCGGCGGCTGCGCGAGCTGGAGGAGGACGGCATCGTCGCCGAGGTCGTCTTCCCCAACACCATCCCGCCCTTCTTCCCCTCCGCCTCCCTCATGGCCCCGGCCCCCACCCGGGAGGAGTTCGAGCGGCGCTGGGCGGGCCTGCGCGCCCACAACCGCTGGCTCGCCGACTTCTGCGCCGAGGCCCCCGGCCGCCGGGCCGGCGTCGCCCAGATCCTCCTGAACGACGTGGCCGAGGCCGTCCGGGAGATCCGCCGCGCCCGCGCGGCCGGCCTCACCGGCGGCGTGCTGCTCCCCGGCACCCCGCCCGGCAGCGGCCTGCCGGAGCTGCACTCGGAGACGTACGACCCGATCTGGGCCGTCTGCGAGGAGCTGGACGTCCCCGTCAACCACCACGGCGGCTCCGCCTCCCCGCCGCTCGGCGACGAACCCGCCGCCCGCGCGGTCTTCATGGTGGAGACCACCTGGTTCTCCCACCGGGCCCTGTGGCACCTGGTGTTCGGCGGCGCCTTCCGCCGCCACCCCGGCCTCAGGCTGGTCCTCACCGAGCAGGGCTCCGGCTGGATCCCCGGCGTGGTCGAGATGCTGGACTACTACCACGGGCGGCTGGTCGCGGCGGCGGGCCGGGCGGCCACCGCCGAGTCGAAGTTCGGCGCCGGGCTCGCCGACTCCATGGGCCGCAGCCCCGGCGAGGTCTGGCGGGACAACTGCTTCGTCGGCGCCAGCTTCATGCGCCCCCACGAGGTGCCGCTGCGCCACCGGATCGGCCTCGACAAGATCATGTGGGGCAGCGACTACCCGCACGACGAGGGCACCGCCCCGTACTCGCGCGAGGGGCTCCGCCTCGCCTACGCGGGCCTGCCGCGCGCGGAGGTGGCGGCGATGGTCGGCGGCAACGCGGCCCGCGTCTACGGCTTCGACCTCGCCGTCCTCGACCGGCTCGCGGCCGTCCACGGCCCGTCCGTCGAGGAGGTCGCCACCCCGCTGGAGAAGGTCCCGGACGGCGCCACCAGCCCGGCCTTCGCCCCGGGCGGGTCGGTCCGCGTCTGGTGACGCGGGGGGTGCGACCCTCCAGAGGTGACCGCACCCCCCGCACACGAGCCCCACGGCGGGGCACTCGGCTCCCGCCTCAACTGGCTCCGGGCCGCCGTGCTCGGAGCCAACGACGGCATCGTCTCCACCGCCGGCCTCGTCGTCGGCGTCGCCGGCGCCACCGGGGCCAGGGACGCCCTCCTCACCGCCGGCCTCTCCGGCCTCCTCGCGGGCTCCCTCTCCATGGCGGTCGGCGAGTACGTCTCCGTCTCCGTCCAGCGCGACTCCGAGACCGCCGCCCTCGCCACCGAGAAGCAGGAGCTCCACGAGAGCCCCGAGGCCGAGCTCGACGAGCTCACCGCCCTCCTCACCGCCCGCGGCCTCACCCCCGGCGTCGCCCGCGAGGCCGCCGAACAGCTCACCGAACGCGACGCCCTGCGCGCCCACGCGCGCGTGGAGCTCGGCATCGACCCCGACGACCTCACCAACCCCTGGCACGCCGCCTGGGCCAGCTTCCTCGCCTTCACCGTCGGCGCCCTGCTCCCGCTGCTCGCGATCGTCCTCCCGCCCGCCTCCCTCCGGCTCTGGATCACCGTCGGCTCCGTCCTCACCGCCCTCACCCTCACCGGCTGGTGGGCCGCCCGCCTCGCCGCCGCCCCCGCCCCGCGGGCCACCCTCCGCACCGTCGCGGGCGGCGCCCTCGCCATGGCCGTCACCTACGCGGCCGGCTCGCTCCTGGGCGTGGCCGGGGTGTGACCGGCGCCCGCTTGTCGGAAGCCGCCAAAGCCTGCTGACAAGCCGTCTCGCATACTTGTCGGTAACGGCGTCTAGCCCTCCGCGGGGGCGGGACCTACCGTCGACGCATGCCGAACCTGCCCGATGTCGTGCTCTGGTCCATACCGGCGTTCGTCCTGCTCACCGTCGTGGAGATGGCGAGCTACCGGTTCCACCCCGACGAGGACGCCGCCGGGTACGAGGCCAAGGACGCCGCCACCAGCATCGGCATGGGACTCGGCAGCCTCTTCACCGACCTCGTGTGGAAGGTCCCGATCGTCGCGGTCTACGCCGCCGTCCACGAGCTCACCCCGCTCCGCGTGCCCGTCCTGTGGTGGACGGTCCCGCTGATGCTGCTCGCCCAGGACTTCCTCTACTACTGGTCGCACCGGGGCCACCACGTCGTCCGGCTGCTGTGGGCCGGTCACGTCGTGCACCACAGCAGCCGCAGGTTCAACCTCTCCACCGCCCTGCGCCAGCCCTGGACCGGCTTCACCTCCTGGCCGTTCTACCTGCCGATGATCGCCCTCGGCGTGCACCCCGCCGCCGTCGCCTTCTGCTCCTCGGTCAGCCTCGTCTACCAGTTCTGGATCCACACCGAGCGCGTCGACCGGCTGCCCCGCCCCTTCGAGCACGTCCTCAACACCCCCTCCCACCACCGCGTCCACCACGCCTCCCAGGGCGGCTACCTGGACCGGAACTTCGGCGGGATCCTCATCCTCTGGGACCGGGCCTTCGGCACCTGGACCGGTGAGACCGAACGGCCCGTCTACGGCCTCACCAAGAACATCGAGACCTACAACCCGCTCCGCGTCGCCACCCACGAGTACGCCGCCCTCGCCCGCGACGTCCGCGCCGCCGGCGACTGGGGCGAACGGGCCGGCCGGATCTTCCGGGGCCCCGGCTGGCAGCCGGGTCCCCGCACCGCCCCGTCCCCCGACCCGACCGCCGCCCCGGAGCCCGCCGCGTGAGCACCCCCGACACCACCGCCCCCGACACCACCGCCCCCGACACCACCGCTCCTGACGCCACCGCCCGCACCGCCACCCCCGGCGCCCGCACCGCCGTCCCCGCCGGCCCCCTCGCCCTCCCGCGGATCCTGCTCGGCGCCTTCCTCCTCGCCGCCCTCGTCGACCTCGGCTCCCTCCTCGCGGGCGCGGACACCGGCCACCTGATCGCCAAACCGCTCCTGCTGCCGCTGCTCGCCGCCTATGCGGCCGTGCGGGGCGCCCCCCGGCTCCTCGTCGCCGCGCTCCTCCTCGGCTGGGGCGGTGACGTCCTCCTCATGCTCGACCCCGACTGGGCCTTCCTCGCCGGGATGGGCTCCTTCGCCGTCGGCCACGTCTGCTACCTGGTCCTCTTCGGCCGCCGCCGCACCTCCCCGGCCCTCGGCGTCCTCTATGCCCTCCTCCTCGCCGGCACCGTCGCCGCCCTCTGGTCCGGGCTCCCCGCCGACCTGCGGATCCCCGTCGCCGGCTACTCGCTGCTGCTCACCGCGACGGCGTACCGCTCCAGCTCGCTGGGGGCCGTCGCCGGCACCGGAGGCGCGCTGTTCCTGCTCTCCGACACCCTCATCGCCACCGGCATCGCCGGCCTTCCCCAGCTGCCGGCTCCGGACTTCTGGGTCATGCTGACGTACATCGCCGCCCAGTACCTCCTGGCCACGGGTGGCCTGAAAGCGATGTACGGTAAACGTCGTACAACAAGCTGACCCGGACGAGGAACCATGCGCGCCACCACCATTCACGCCCCCTTCGACATGCGCGTGGAGGAGGTGCCCGACCCCGTCGTGCAGGACCCCGCCGACGTCGTCGTGCGGGTCCTGCGCGCCTGCATCTGCGGCAGCGACCTGTGGGCCTACCGCGGCGAGTCCGCCCGGCAGCCCGGCCAGCGCATCGGCCACGAGTTCCTCGGCGTCGTCGAGGAGACCGGCTCCGAGGTCCGCGGCTTCCGGCCCGGCGACCTCGTCGTCGCCCCCTTCGTCTGGTCCGACGGCACCTGCGACTACTGCGCCGAGGGCCTCCAGACCTCCTGCCCGAACGGCGGCTTCTGGGGCTCCGCGGGCTCCGACGGCGGCCAGGGCGAGGCCGTCCGCGTCCCCTTCGGCGACGGCACCCTCGTCAAGCTGCCCGCCGACGCCGCCTCCGACGACCGGCTCCTGACCGCCCTGCTCGCCCTCTCCGACGTCATGGGCACCGGCCACCACGCCGCCCTCGGCGCGGGCGTCCGCCCCGGCTCCACCGTCGCCGTCGTCGGCGACGGCGCCGTGGGCCTCTGCGGCGTCCTCGCCGCCAAGCGGCTCGGCGCCGAGCGGATCATCGCCCTCGGCCGCCACCCCGCCCGCACCGACATCGCCCGCCTCTTCGGCGCCACCGACGTCGTCGCCGAGCGCGGCGAGGCCGCCGAGGCCGCCGTCCGCGAACTCACCGGCGGCCAGGGCGCCCACGGCGTCATCGAGGCCGTGGGCACCGAGCAGTCCATGCGGACCGCCGTGAACATCGCCCGCGACGGCGGCTCCGTCGGCTACGTCGGCGTCCCCCACGGCTCCGGCACCGGCCTCGACCTCTCCGTCATGTTCGACCGGAACATCGCCCTGCGCGGCGGCGTCGCCCCCGTCCGCGCCTACCTCCCCGAGCTGCTCGCCGACGTCCTCGACGGCCGCATCGACCCGTCCCCGGTCTTCGACCTCACCGTGGACCTCGACGGCGTCCCCGCCGGCTACCGGGCCATGGACGAGCGCACCGCCCTCAAGGTCCTCGTCAAGCCGTAGGACCGCCCGGGGCCGCCCACACCGGGGCGTCCGCCCCCGCGACGCCCGGCGGACGCGACCAGCCCGCCGGGCCGCCCTCGTACGCCACCGGTGACACCGCGTGCCGCAGCCGCCCCAGCGGCCCCTCCGACTCCGCGAGGTGCCGCCCGGGGTCGTACCGGGGCAGTCCGTGCGTCAGCCAGTGCCCGGTCTGCGCCAGCGCGAGGCGGACCAGACGGCTGCCGCCCTCCCGCTCCTGCTCGGTCAGCGAGCGCAGCACGGCCGCCGCGAGGAGGTAGCCGCTGCCGTGGTCGAGGGCCTGTGCGGGCAGCGCGCCCGGCTCCCCGGCCGTGCCCTCCGTGACCGCGATGCCGGTGGCCACCTGCACCAGGCTGTCGAAGCCGCGCCGCCCGCCCCACGGGCCGTAGTCGCCCCAGGCCGAGAGCCGGGCGGTCACCAGACCGGGCCGGTGCAGGTCGAAGCGGTCGAGCGCGCCCGGCCGGTAGCCGGTGACCAGCACGTCGGCCGCGTCGAGGAGTTCTCCGAAGGCGCGCCGGTCCGAGGGGCTGTCCAGGTCCAGGGCGGCCGTCCGCTTCCCGACGCCGGTGTCCGCGTGCTGGTCGGGCAGTTCCGGGCTGTGCGGCGGGTCGATCCGCAGCACGTCCGCGCCGAGCAGCGCCAGGGTCCGGGTGGCGACCGGGCCCGCGATCACCCGCGTCAGGTCGAGCACCCGCAGCGGCCCGTCCGCGCGCCGCCGCGGCGCCGCCCCGTCGAGCCGCTCCCGGGTCAGCAGCGGCCGGCCGGCCACCGCCCGGCCCTGCTCGTGGGCGGCCCACTCGCCGGGCGTGCGCAGGGCGACGGCCAGACCCCCGGCCGCGTACACCGCCGCCTCCGTCTCGACGGCGGTGCGCTCGCCGATCGCCTCCGCCACCGCGTCCACGGAGTCCGCGACGCCGAGCGCGGCGAGCAGCGCGGCCTTGTGGTGCGGGTAGTTGGCATGGGTGCGGACCCAGCCGTCGGACGCCCGCCAGAGCCGCGACAGCGGCGCGAAGTTCACCGGCGCCCGCCCGTCCACCCGCAGGTGGCGCTCGCTCACGAAGGCGGTCGCCACCGCCCCGTCGTCCACCCGTACGGGCCCCGGAAGCCCGGCCCGCTCCACCGCCGCGAGCCCGCAGACCGCCACCGTCGCCCGCGCCAGGTCCATCACCGGCAGCCGGGCGGGCAGCAGTCCCGACACCCCGCCGAACTCCACCCGGTCGACCAGGGCGGGATCGCCGCCCAGGACCGCCCACAGCGCTTCCGTACCGCTCCGTACCGTGCTTTCCATGCCCGCACTATGGCACTGAGTGCCACCCCTGGACGCGGAAAGGGCCCCGATGTGGCACACCACACCGGGGCCCGCCGACGTCAGGACGTCAGCGCCTCAGCACCTCACGACGTCAGGAGGTCGGCACCTCAGGACGTCAGCGCTTGCGGACGGCGTCCAGCGCGTCCACCAGACCGGCCCCGTAGAAGCCGTTCTTCTGCTTGCCGCCCTCGCAGACGGCGTCGATCTTGCCGTCGCCCTCGATGTCGTACGGGTTGGTGCACGCGTGCTCGTCGGCCTGCGCGTACAGCAGCGCCTTCAGCGCGGCCGGGCTCGCCTTCGGGTGCGTCGACTTCAGCAGCGCGAGCACACCGGCGGCGTGCGGCGACGCCATCGACGTGCCGCCCTTGTAGACGTAGCCGCCGTTGACCGTGGTCGACAGGATCAGACCGTTGGTGGCCGGGGCCTCCGGGGTCTGGTAGGCGGTGCGGTCGCCACCGGGGGCGGCGACGTCGACCACGCCCAGGCCGTAGTTCGAGTAGGACGCCTTCAGGCCCTTCGCGCCGGTCGCGGAGACCGTCACGACGCCCGGCAGCTGCGCCGGGTAGTCGTAGCACTCGCTCGGGTCGATGATCCGGTCGCCCGGAGTGGTGTCGTTCGGGCTGGAGTTGTCCAGGATCGCGTCCGACGCGAGGTCGAACTTGGAGTTGCCGGCCGCGGCCACGTTGACCGTGCCCTTCTTCTCCGCGTACCGGGTGGCCCGGGTGACCGCCTCGATGAGGGCCTTCTGGTCCTCGTCCGTCTTGCAGGCGAACATCCACGGGTCGGTGTAGTAGCTGTTGTTCGTGATGTCGACGCCGTGCTCGGCCGCCCACACGAAGCCGCAGACCACGGCCTCGGTGTAGAAGTAGCCGTCCGGGGTGGACACCTTGATGCCGGCGATCTTCACGCCCGGCGCGACACCGGTGACGCCGACGCCGTTCTTGGCGGCGCCGACCGTGCCGGCGACGTGCGTGCCGTGGTCCGACTCGCCCGGCTTCGGACGCCACGAACCGGCGGTGGTGTCCGGCTTGCCGGAGACGCAGTTGGCGGACGCCTTCGCGTCGAAGTTCGGCGCCAGGTCCGGGTGGGTGTCGTCCACGCCCGTGTCGATGACGCCGACCGTCACCCGGCTGCTGCCGAGGGTCTTCTCGTGGGCCTTGTCGGCCTTGATGGCCGGCAGGTCCCACTGCAGGGGCTCCAGCGGGTCCTGCCCGTCCGTGGCGCTCGCGGCGGCGGCGGTGGCCTCGGCGGCGGTCAGCTCCTGCGAGCCGCCGCCGACCGAGTCGTCGCCCTGCACCGAGAGCGGGGCGGTCCGGGTCGCGCCCGCCGACACCACGCCGCGCGCCGTGCGGATCTGCTGCGCGAAGGCGGGGTTCTGCGAGTGGACGACGACGACGCCTATCTGGTCGTACGCGACGACGACCTCGCCGCCCGCGGCGGCTATCGCCTTCTTCACCGAGGCGGCGGTCTTGCGACCCCCCTCGACGTTGACGACGTACGAGAGCTTCTCGCCCGTCGCCACGGCGGTGGCGGCCGCCGGGGCATCGCTCAGCTCCGCGGCGGAGGCGGCGCCGGAGGGAAGGAAGCCGAGCGAAGCGGTGAGCGCGAGACCAGCAGGCAGAGCAAGTGCCCGGCCGCGCCTCGATCCCAGATGAGCCATGGGTTCTCCACATCATCCGTCTGTACCGCCCGGACGCGGGGTTGCGCGCGGGCGGGTGCATGACGGCTGAAGCTATCGCCGATCTTCCCTGCTCATCAATGAGTTGAGAGGGGCTGATGAAGATTTCCTGAAGAAATTCTTTCCGCTGAACCGCTTCGCATCCGGCGCCGTGCCGTTGAGCAGGGGAGGGGCTCCGGCCGGAGCCTCCCGCTCCCGCACCCCAGGTGAGGTCCCCGTTGATCCAGCCGTCCGCCCCCGCGTCACGAGGAGATTCCGTGGCTACCGAAGCAGTACCACCGCAGAGAAAGGCCACCGAGACCGCTCCCGGTCCCGGCCCCGGTTCCGATCCCGGTCCCGGTCCCGCCCGGCCCACCACGGAGCAGTTCGTCGAGGTCCAGCAGAGCGAGGAGTTCGGCGAACTCCGCCGCACCTACCGCTCCTTCGCCTTCCCCCTGACGGTCGCCTTCATCACCTGGTACCTGCTCTACGTGCTGCTCTCCAACTACGCGGGCGACTTCATGGGCACCCGCCTGTTCGGCAACATCAACGTGGCGCTCGTCCTGGGCCTCGGCCAGTTCGCCACCACCTTCCTCATCGCCTGGCTCTACTCCCGCCACGCCGCGCTCCGCCTCGACCCCAAGGGCGAGGCCATCAAGGCCCGTATGGAGGGCGACGCATGAGCACCCCTGCCGCCCCCCTCCTGCTCGCCGCCGGCGACGCCACCACCGAGCACCGCCCGCTGATCATCGGCCTCTTCGCCGCCTTCGTGATCGCCACCCTGGCCATCACCGTCTGGGCCGGCCGGCAGACCCGCAGCACCGCCGACTTCTACGCCGGCGGCGGCCAGTTCACCGGCTTCCAGAACGGCCTCGCGATCTCCGGCGACTACATGTCCGCCGCGTCCTTCCTCGGCATCAGCGGCGCCATCGCCCTCTTCGGCTACGACGGCTTCCTCTACTCCATCGGCTTCCTCGTCGCCTGGCTCGTCGCCCTGCTCCTGGTCGCCGAACCGCTGCGCAACTCCGGCCGCTTCACCATGGGCGACGTCCTCGCCTACCGGATGCGCCAGCGCCCCGTCCGCACCGCCGCCGGCACCTCCACCATCGTGGTCTCGATCTTCTACCTGCTCGCGCAGATGGCCGGCGCCGGCGTCCTCGTCTCGCTGCTCCTCGGCATCAAGAGCGACGGCGGCAAGATCGCGATCGTCGCCCTGGTCGGCGTCCTGATGATCGTCTACGTCACCATCGGCGGCATGAAGGGCACCACCTGGGTGCAGATGGTGAAGGCGGTGCTCCTCATCGTCGGCACCCTCCTCATCACCTTCCTCATCCTGCTGAAGTTCGACTTCAACCTGTCGTCCCTGCTCGGCGCCGCCGCCGACAACAGCGGCGCGGGCGCCGCCTTCCTGGAACCCGGCCTCAAGTACGGCGTCAGCGCCACCTCGAAGCTCGACTTCCTCTCCCTCGGCATCGCCCTCGTCCTCGGCACCGCGGGACTGCCGCACATCCTCATCCGCTTCTACACGGTGCCCACCGCCAAGGCCGCCCGGAAGTCGGTCAACTGGGCCATCGGCATCATCGGCGCCTTCTACCTGATGACGATCGTCCTCGGCTTCGGCGCCGCCGCCCTGCTCAGCAGCAAGACCATCCGGGAGTCCAACCCCTCGGGCAACACGGCGGCCCCGCTCACCGCCCTGGAGGTCGGCGGCGGTGCCGGCTCCACCGGCGGCGCGATCCTCCTCGCCGTCATCTCGGCCGTCGCCTTCGCCACCATCCTCGCCGTGGTCGCCGGCCTCACCCTGGCCTCCTCCTCGTCCTTCGCCCACGACATCTACGCCAACGTGATCAAGCGCGGGAAGGCCACCGAGAAGCAGGAGATGCGGGCCGCCCGCCTGGCCACCGTCCTCGTCGGCGTCGTCTCGATCGGCCTCGGCGCCCTCGCCCGCGACCTCAACGTCGCCGGCCTGGTCGCCCTCGCCTTCGCGGTCGCCGCCTCGGCCAACCTGCCGACGATCCTCTACTCGCTCTTCTGGAAGCGGTTCACCACCCAGGGCGCGCTCTGGTCGATCTACGGCGGCCTGGTCTCCTCCGTCGTCCTCGTCCTCTTCTCCCCGGTCGTCTCCGGCGGGAAGAACTCCATGTTCAAGGGCGTCGACTTCCACTGGTTCCCGCTGGAGAACCCGGGCCTGGTCTCCATCCCGCTCGGCTTCCTCCTCGGCTGGCTCGGCTCCCTCCTCTCCAAGGAGGAGCCCGACCGGGGCAAGTACGCCGAGCTGGAGGTCAAGTCCCTCACCGGCGTCGGCACCGCCGCCGCGGTCGAGCACTGACCGGGTCCGCGCGCTGACCGGCGGGCCCGTCCGGACCGCAGCGCAGTCGCCCGTATACGTTCCGCAGCGATCCACCGGCCGCGTCGTAGAGTTCTACGACGCGGCCGGTGCCGTCCTCGTGACAATCGGCCCGTGCCCCGTGTCCGACCGGTCACGTAGGCTCGGACGAGAAGCCAACCTGGAGAAGAGGAGGGGGGACCGGTGCTCCTCGACACGTACGGCCGCATCGCCACCGACCTGCGGGTTTCCCTCACCGATCGGTGCAATCTGCGGTGCACCTACTGCATGCCCGAAGAGGGCCTGCAATGGCTCGCCAAGCCCGACCTCCTCACCGACGACGAGATCGTCCGGCTGATCCGGATCGCCGTCACCGACCTCGGCGTCACCGAGGTCCGCTTCACCGGCGGCGAACCGCTGCTCCGCCCCGGCCTCGTCGGGATCGTCGAGCGCTGCGCCGCCCTGGAGCCCCGCCCGAGGATGTCCCTGACGACCAACGGCATCGGACTCAAGCGCACCGCCGCCGCCCTCAGGGCCGCGGGCCTCGACCGGGTCAACGTCTCGCTGGACACCCTGCGCCCCGAGGTCTTCAAGACCCTCACCCGCCGCGACCGCCACCACGACGTCCTCGACGGCATGGCCGCCGCCCGCGACGCCGGCCTCACCCCGGTGAAGGTCAACGCCGTCCTGATGCCGGGGCTCAACGAGGACGAGGCCCCCGACCTGCTCGCCTGGGCGATGGAGGAGGGGTACGAGCTCCGCTTCATCGAGCAGATGCCGCTCGACGCCCAGCACGGCTGGAAGCGCGACGGCATGATCACCGCCGGGGACATCCTGGAGTCCCTCCGCACCCGCTTCACCCTCACCCCCGAGGGCGACGGGGAGCGCGGCTCCGCCCCGGCCGAGCGCTGGGTCGTCGACGGCGGGCCGCACACGGTCGGCGTGATCGCCTCCGTCACCCGCCCGTTCTGCCGCGCCTGCGACCGCACCCGGCTCACCGCCGACGGCCAGATCCGCACCTGCCTCTTCGCCACCGAGGAGACCGACCTGCGGGCCGCCCTCCGCGCGGACGCGCCGTCCCCCGCCTCGGACGCCGCCGTCGCCGAGCTGTGGAAGAAGGCCATGTGGGGGAAGAAGGCGGGCTCGGGCCTCGACGACCCGAGCTTCCTCCAGCCGGACCGCCCGATGTCGGCGATCGGCGGCTGAGACCCCGGCGGGCGATGGGCGGCAGACTCCTCGGGGGGCGATCGGGCGGCCGCCCCCCCGGGGGGTGATCGGCGGCCGAGGCCCCTGTCGACGACAGGGACCGGGCCCCCGTCAGTGCCCGGAGTCCGCGTCCCCTTCGGCCTCCCACGCGGCGAAGGACACGACGTCCTTCAGGAATCCCCGCACCCCCAGGAACTGCGACAGGTGCTCGCGGTGCTCCTCGCACGCGAGCCACGTCTTGCGCCGCTCCGGCGTGTGCAGCTTGGGGTTGTTCCAGAGGAGGACCCAGACGGCTTCGGTCCGGCATCCCTTGGCGGAACAGATCGGCTTCTCTTCGCTCACTGGACCATTGATCACCCGGTCATTGTCCAGCAAGGGCGATGCCGAGCAGCCACGGGGGGAGCTGCCCGGCATCGGTCCGTCGCTCCGACGGGGGATGCGGAGCGCGTACGCAGTATGTCACGGCACCCCGGGTGCGGTGCACCGGAACTTCACGATTGATCTGAGCTTTTCCTGAGGTTCCCGCAGCCCTTCCCGCCACGCTCCGTCACCGGCCCGGGCGGCCCCGCCGCGGCCGCTCCCTCAGGTGCGTTCCGCTCCGGGTTCCGCCGGGCCGTCGCCCGCCCCGAGCGCCGGCCGCACCGGCGCCGGCATGAAGGTCGAGGGGAGCGAAGGGGCGCTCTCGCGGCCCGCGTTGGCGATCACCACCGCGATGTACGGCAGGAGCACGCCGAGCGCCAGCGCCACGACCGCCACGTGCCGTTCCACGTTCCACAGCACCGCCGCGGCGATCACGGAGAGCGTCCGCACCGACATGGAGATGACGTACCTCCGCTGCCTGCCCCGGACGTCGTCCGCGAGCCCCTGCCGGGCCCCGGTGATCCGGAAGACCTCGGGTCCGCCCTGCTTCCGCATCGTGTTCCACCACCCGCCGCTCGCGCCGGGCGCTCCCCGGGCCCGGACCTCGCACCACCGTACGCCCACCCCTCCGGACGGACGAGACCGGGGCACGGACGGCGGCGCCCGACATGCGCCGTATGGCCGAGGGAACGAGACTGGGGCCACACCCGCACGAGGAGGCACGGACATGAGTTGGTTGTGGGCGATCATCGTGGGTTTCGTCCTCGGTCTGATCGCGAAGGCGATCCTCCCGGGGAAGCAGCAGATCCCCCTCTGGCTGACGACGATCTTCGGCATCCTGGGCAGCGTCCTCGGCAACGCGGTCGCGACCTGGATCGGCGTCAACGACACCAAAGGCATCGACTGGACCCGGCACCTGCTCCAGCTCATCGGCGCCGTGGCCGTGGTCGGCGTCGGCGACATGGTCTGGGCCTCGCTGAAGGGCAACCGGCGGCGCGCCTGACCCGCCCGGACACGCCGGAGGCCCGGTACGGCGCTCGCCGTACCGGGCCTCCGGCGCGTCCGTCAGGACCGCCGCGGACTAGCCGGCGTACTCGATCGCGGCCAGGTTCTTCTTGCCGCGCCGCAGCACCAGCCAGCGGCCGTGCAGCAGCTCGCCGGCCTCGACGACGGCGTCCTCGGCGGTCACCTTCACGTTGTTCACGTAGGCGCCGCCCTCTTTCACCGTGCGCCGCGCGGCTGACTTGCTCGCCACCAGGCCGACCTCGGCGAACAGGTCCACGACCTGGCCCAGCTCCGTCACGCGCGCGTGCGGCAGCTCGGAGAGCGCGGCGGCCAGCGTCGGCGCGTCCAGCTCGGCCAGGTCGCCCTGCCCGAACAGCGCCCTGGAGGCGCCGATGACGGCCGCGCACTGCTCGGCGCCGTGCACCAGCGTGGTCAGCTCCTCGGCGAGCGCCCGCTGCGCGGCCCGCGCCTGCGGCCGCTCGGCGGTCTGCGCCTCCAGCTCCTCCAGCTCCTCGCGGGACTTGAAGGACAGGATCCGCATGTACGTCGAGATGTCCCGGTCGTCCACGTTCAGCCAGAACTGGTAGAACGCGTACGGGGTGGTCATCTCCGGGTCCAGCCAGACGGCGCCGCTCTCGGTCTTGCCGAACTTGGTGCCGTCCGCCTTGACCATCAGCGGCGTCGCGAGCGCGTGGACCTCGGCGCCCGGCTCCAGGCGGTGGATCAGGTCGAGGCCGGCCACCAGGTTGCCCCACTGGTCCGAGCCGCCCTGCTGGAGCGTGCAGCCGTAGCGCCGGTACAGCTCCAGGAAGTCCATGCCCTGGAGGAGCTGGTAGCTGAACTCGGTGTAGCTGATGCCCTGCTCGGACTCCAGCCGGCGGGCCACGGAGTCCTTGGTCAGCATCTTGTTGACCCGGAAGTGCTTGCCGATGTCCCGCAGGAACTCGATCGCCGACAGGCCGGCGGTCCAGTCCAGGTTGTTCACCATGACCGCCGCGTTCTCCCCCTCGAAGGAGAGGAAGGGCTCGATCTGGGAACGCAGCCGGTTCACCCAGTTCGCGACCGTCTCCGGGTCGTTCAGGGTGCGCTCGGCGGTCGGCCGCGGGTCGCCGATCTGGCCGGTGGCCCCGCCGACCAGCGCCAGCGGCCGGTGACCGGCCTGCTGGAGCCGGCGGACGGTGAGGACCTGGACCAGGTGGCCGACGTGGAGACTGGCCGCGGTCGGGTCGAAACCGCAATAGAACGTGACGGGACCGTCCGCGAGCGCCTTGCGCAGGGCGTCCTCGTCGGTGGACTGGGCGAAGAGCCCGCGCCACTTCAGCTCGTCGACGATGTCCGTCACGGTCGTCAGTCTCCTCGGATCGTTGCGTGGTGAAGGCCCAGTCTAGGCGGGTCAGACGCCCTTGCTGACCGAGCTCATGTTGAAGTCGGGCACCCGCAGCGCGGGCATCGCGGCCCGGGTGAACCAGTCGCTCCACTCGCGCGGCAGGGTCCGCTCCGTCCGGCCCGCCTCGGTGGCCCGCGACAGCAGGTCCACCGGGGACTCGTTGAACCGGAAGTTGTTGACCTCGCCGACCACCTCGCCGTTCTCGACGAGGTAGACGCCGTCCCGGGTCAGGCCGGTGAGCAGCAGCGTCGCCGGGTCGACCTCGCGGATGTACCAGAGGCAGGTCAGCAGCAGCCCGCGCTCGGTGGCCGCCACCATCTCCTCCAGGGAGCGCTCGCCGCCGCCGTCCAGGATCAGGTTCCCCGCCCCCGGCGCCACCGGCAGACCGGTGAGGCCCGCCGTGTGCCGGGTGGTGATCAGCCGGTCGAGCACCCCGGCCCGCATCCACTCCACCGGAGCCACCGGCAGGCCGTTGTCGAAGACCGACTCGTCGTCGCCGGAGGAGTGCGCGATCACGAAGGGCGCGGACTCCAGGCCCGGTTCGTTCGGGTCGCTGCGCAGGGTCAGCGGCAGTGGGGAGAGGGTCTCGCCGAGCCGGGTGCCGCCGCCGGGCCGGGAGAAGACCGTCCGGCCCTCCACCGCGTCCCGGGCCATCGACGACCACAGCTGGTAGATCAGCAGGTCGGCCACGGCGGTCGGCGGCAGCAGCGTCTCGTACCGGCCGGCCGGCAGCTCGATCCGCCGCTCGGCCCAGCCCAGCCGCACCGCCAGCTCGGCGTCGAGCGCCGCCGGGTCCACGTCCTTGAAGTCCCGGGTGGAGCGCCCGGCCCAGGCGGAGCGCGTCCTGTCGGGCGACTTGGCGTTGAGCTCCAGGGTGCCGTTGGGCTGGTCGTGCCGCAGCCGCAGCCCGGTCGAGGTGCCCAGGTAGGTGGAGGTCAGCTCGTGGTTCGCGAAGCCGTACAGCTCCCGGCCCCCCGCCCGCGCGCGGGCGAAGGCCTCGCCGAGCGCCGGGGCGAAGTCGGCGAAGACGGCGGAGGAGGTCTCGGCGGGCGCGTCGGTGAAGTCGGGGGAGGAGGGCACGCCCTCGACCAGCGGCTGCGCGTCCTCGGCGGGCCCGGCCGCCCGCGCCGCCGCCTCGGCGGCCCGCACCAGCGGCTCCAGGTCCTCCGCGGTCACCGCGGAGCGCGACACCACGCCGGAGGCGGCGCCCTCGGCGCCGTCCACGGTCGCGACCACGGTGAGCGTACGGCCCCGGGTCACGCCGTTCGTGGTGAGCGCGTTGCCCGCCCAGCGCAGGTTGGCCGAGGACTCCTCGTCCGCGATGACGACGCACCCGTCCGCGCGGGACAGCTCCAGGGCCCGCTCGACGATCTCGTAGGGCTTGCTGACGCGGCTCATCGACCGGCCTCCTGCGTCGTGTTGAGGATGTTGACGCCCCGGAAGAGGGCGGAGGGGCAGCCGTGCGAGACGGCCGCGACCTGGCCCGGCTGGGCCTTGCCGCAGTTGAAGGCGCCGCCGAGGACGTACGTCTGCGGGCCGCCGACCTGCTCCATCGAGCCCCAGAAGTCGGTGGTGGTCGCCTGGTACGCCACGTCCCGCAGCTGCCCGGCCAGCCGGCCGTTCTCGATGCGGAAGAAGCGCTGGCCGGTGAACTGGAAGTTGTACCGCTGCATGTCGATCGACCAGGACCGGTCGCCGACCACGTAGATGCCCCGCTCGACGCCGCCGATCAGGTCCTCGGTGGACAGGCCGCCCGGGTCGGGCCGCAGCGACACGTTCGCCATCCGCTGCACCGGCACGTGGCCGGGGGAGTCCGCGAAGGCGCAGCCGTTGGACCGGCCGAGGCCGGTGAGCTTCGCGATCCGGCGGTCCGTCTGGTAGCCGACGAGCGTGCCGTCCTTCACCAGGTCCCAGGACTGCGCCTCGACGCCCTCGTCGTCGAAGCCGATCGTGGCGAGCCCGTGCTCGGCCGTGCGGTCGCCCGTCACGTTCATCACCGAGGAGCCGTACGCCAGCTTGCCCAGCTGGTCGAAGGTGGCGAAGGAGGTGCCCGCGTACGCCGCCTCGTAACCCAGCGCCCGGTCCAGCTCGGTGGCGTGGCCGATGGACTCGTGGATCGTCAGCCACAGGTTGGACGGGTCGACGACCAGGTCGTAGCGGCCGGCCTCGACGCTCGGCGCCCGCATCTTCTCGGCGAGCAGCTCCGGGATCTCGTCGAGCTCCTTGTCCCAGTCCCAGCCGGTCCCCGTGAGGTACTCCCAGCCCCGGCCGACCGGCGGCGCGATCGTCCGCATCGAGTCGAACTCGCCGGTCGTGCCGTCCACGGCGGTCGCGGTGAGCTGCGGGTGGAGCCGCACCCGCTGCTGGGTCGTGACGGTGCCCGCCGTGTCCGCGTAGAACTTGTTCTCGAAGACCGTGAGCAGCGAGGCGTCCACGTGCGCCACCCCGTCGGCCCGCAGCAGCCGCGCAGACCAGTCGGCCAGCAGCGCGCTCTTCTCCTCGGCCGGCACGGAGAACGGATCGATCTCGTACGAGGAGATCCACGTCCGGTCCGCGTGCACCGGCTCCGCCGCCAGCTCCACCCGCTCGTCCGAGCCGGCCGCAGCGATCACCCGCGCCGACAGCTGCGCCATGGCCACCGCCTGCGAGGCGACCCGGGCGGCCCCGTCCATGGTGAGGTCGACCCCGGAGGCGAAGCCCCAGGCCCCGCCGTGCACCACCCGGACCGCGTAGCCGAGGTCGGTGGTGTCCGACGAACCCGCCGGCTTGGCGTCCCGCAGCCGCCAGGCGGCGGAGCGGACCCTTTCGAGGCGGAAGTCGGCGTGCTCGGCGCCGAGCGCCCGCGCCCGCGCGAGCGCCGCGTCGGCGAGCGCCCTCAGCGGAAGGGCCGTGAAGGCCGGATCGATGGAATGGGCCCCAGTTGGCACAGCTGTCTCCTGTCGTATGAGACCGGTCGTCCCGATCATGTCGCGCTTTGGGCCGGGATGCCCAGGGATTTCTGTAGGGACCCGACAGTGACATCCGTACGCCACTGTCGGGGCCCGATTCCGCGGATCGCTGAACGGGCCGATAGGTTTTCGCTGTACCAGACCGCTATCGAAAGGGTGATCCGTTGAGCCGCTCGGTTCTCGTCACCGGAGGAAACCGGGGCATCGGCCTCGCCATCGCCCGCGCGTTCGCCGAGGCGGGCGACAAGGTCGCCTACACCTACCGGTCGGGCGAGCCGCCGGCCGAGCTCGCCGAGCTGGGCTGCCTCGCGGTCCGGTGCGACATCACCGACGCCGAGCAGGTGGAGCAGGCGTACAAGGAGATCGAGGAGAAGCACGGCCCGGTCGAGGTCCTCGTGGCCAACGCCGGAGTGACGAAGGACCAGCTCCTCATGCGCATGTCCGAGGAGGACTTCACGTCCGTCCTCGACACCAACCTCACCGGCACCTTCCGCGTGGTCAAGCGCGCCAACCGCGGCATGCTCCGCGCCAAGAAGGGCCGCGTCGTCCTCATCTCCTCGGTCGTCGGTCTGCTGGGCTCCGCGGGCCAGGCCAACTACGCCGCCTCCAAGGCCGGCCTGGTCGGCTTCGCCCGCTCCCTCGCCCGCGAGCTCGGCTCGCGGAACATCACCTTCAACGTCGTCGCGCCCGGCTTCGTCGACACCGACATGACCGCCGTGCTCACCGACGAGCAGCGCGCGGGCATCGTGTCGCAGGTCCCGCTCGGCCGCTACGCGCAGCCGGCGGAGATCGCCGCGGCCGTGAGGTTCCTCGCCTCCGACGACGCCTCGTACATCACTGGAGCCGTCATCCCGGTTGACGGCGGACTGGGAATGGGTCACTGATCACCATGGCTGGAATCCTCGAGGGCAAGAAGATCCTCATCACCGGTGTGCTGATGGAGTCCTCCATCGCCTTCCACGCCGCGAAGCTGGCCCAGGAGCAGGGCGCGGAGATCATCCTCACCGCCTGGCCCCGGCCGACGCTGACCGAGCGCATCGCCAAGAAGCTCCCGCACCCGGAGAAGGTCAAGGTCCTGGAGCTCGACGTCTCCAACGACGAGCACCTCGCCCGCCTGGAGGGCCAGGTCCGCGAGCACCTGGGCGACCGCCTCGACGGCGTCGTGCACTCCATCGGCTTCGCCCCGCAGGACGCGCTCGGCGGCAACTTCCTCAACACGCCGTTCGAGTCCGTCGCCACCGCCATGCACGTCTCGGCCTTCTCCCTGAAGTCCCTGACGATGGCGCTGCTGCCGCTGATGAGCGAGGGCGGCGCGGTCGTCGGCCTCACCTTCGACGCGAAGTTCGCCTGGCCGCAGTACGACTGGATGGGCCCGGCCAAGGCCGCCCTGGAGGCCACCAACCGCTACATGGCGCGCGACCTGGGCAAGCAGGACATCCGCTGCAACCTGGTCTCGGCCGGCCCGCTCGGCTCCATGGCCGCCAAGTCCATCCCGGGCTTCGGCGAGCTGGCGAAGGTCTGGGACAGCCGCTCCCCGCTGACGTGGGACCTCTCCGACCCGGAGCCGGCCGGCCGCGCCATCGTCGCGCTGCTCTCCGACTGGTTCCCGAAGACCACCGGCGAGATCGTCCACGTCGACGGCGGCCTGCACGCGATCGGCGCCTGACCGCTCCGCACGGCACCGCACCGCTCCGCACGGCACCGCACCGCTCCGGCCGGGGCCGGGCGCGGGTCCCTTCCCGGGACCGGCGTCCGGCCCCGCGCCGTTTCCCGACTCGAAAAGTCCGGCGGGGCACCGCAGACTGGTCGGAGCGTGTCGTTCCGGCTACTCACGGGGAGGAGGTACGGGCATGCGCGCGCTCCGCCGCGGCTTCGCCGCCCACGCCTCGGTCGCCGCCCTGCTCCTCGGGACCGCCGTCGCCGCGGAGGTCCACGCGGCCCCCGCCCCCGCCGAGGACACCGCCGCGGCCGTCGCCGCCCGGGGGACCGAGGACTTCGGGGCCTCCTGCCTCACCGTCGTCGAGGGCACCCGGGTGACCGCCCACTGCCGCAACCCCTACCCGCGGACCGACCGGATACGGCTCCACGTGGAGTGCGACCCCTGGTGGGACCTCGACACGGACAGCGCGCCCGTGGACGTCGCGCCCGCCGACCACGCGAGCGTCACCGCCCGCTGCTGGAAGGAGGTCCGCTCCGCGTGGGTCACCCACGAACCGGCGGATCCGGCTCCTCCCGCCCGCCCAGGCACATGAACGGATAGCCGGCCGCCTCCTCCGCCGCCCGCTCGGCGTCCCCGGCGCGGATCGCGTCCACCAGGCGCGCGTGGTCCATGTGGTTCTCCGGCCGCAGCACCTGCCCGACGTCGTCGCGCAGCCACTCCCGCAGAAGATCGCCCAGGTCCGCGTAGAGCTCCGTCAGGACGTCGTTGCCGGAGGCCGCCACCACCGCGTGGTGGAAGGCCGCGTCCACCGTCACGAACCGCTCCGCGTCCCCCGACTCCCACGCCTCCTCGCGCCGGACGAGCAGTGCGTCCAGCTGCTTCAGGTCCCGCTCGGAGCGGCGCCGCGCCGCGAACCGCGCGGCGGCCGACTCCAGCGTGGAGCGCAGCTCGGCCACGTGCCGAGGGTCGGAGCCGGCGAAGCGCCGGTGCATCACCCCGGCCAGCTCGCTCGTCGCTGCCACGTAGGTGCCGGAGCCCTGCCGGATGTCGAGCAGCCCGTTGTGGGCGAGGGCCCGTACGGCCTCCCGGACCGTGTTGCGGGCCACGCCCAGCTGCTCGACCAGCTCGGGCTCGGTGGGGATCCGCGAGCCGACCGGCCACTCGCCCGAGGTGATCTGGTTCCGCAGTTCGGCGATCACCTGGTCGGTCAGACCGGTGCGCCGGGGGTGCCCGAGGGCCATGGGGGACTCACCTTCCGCAGGACGGGACGCGACCGTCTTCCGAGATCATGGTTCGAGATTGGACAACCAATCATCCCATGATTCTATGATGGTTCCATGTCAGACGAGCCGAAGACCCTCGAACCCGCCGTCACCCGGCCGGTCTCCACCCCGGAACCCCCGACACCCACCCCGGACGGCGGCCGCGCCGCGCGCTGGGCCCTCGTCCTCGTCCCCGTCGGCCTCGTCCTCGCCGCGCTCAACCTGCGCCCCGCGATTACCAGCCTCGGCGCCCTCCTCGAAGAGGTCAGCGCCGACCTGCACATGAGCGGCACCGTGGCCGGAGTCCTCACCTCCGTGCCGCCGCTCTGCTTCGCGGCCTTCGGCATCACCGCCCCCCGCCTGGCCCGCCGCTTCGGCCCCGCCGCCGTCGTCTGCGCCGGCATGGCCGCCATCTGCGCCGGCCTGCTGCTGCGCCCCTTCGCGACCGGCACCGCCGCCTTCCTCGCGGCCAGCGCCCTCGCCCTCATGGGCATCGCGGTCAGCAACGTCCTCATGCCGGTGATCGTCAAGCGGTACTTCCCCGACCGCATCGGCAGCATGACGGGCCTGTACTCCATGGCCCTCGCGCTCGGCACCTCGCTCGCCGCGGCGCTCACCGTCCCCATGACCGACGCCCTCGGCGGCGACTGGCGCATCGGCCTCGGCGTCTGGGGCGCCCTCGCCGCCCTCGCCGTCCTGCCCTGGCTCCCGCTCCTGCGGGACCGCACCGGCGCAGCCCGTACGGAGCGGGGCGCCCCGGCCGGTGGAACCGCACCGGCCGCTCCCGCCGCCGGGGCCGCGCCCCGCCCGATGGTCCGCAGCCGCACCGCCTGGGCCCTCGCCTGCTTCTTCGGCCTCCAGGCCACCGGCGCGTACATCACCATGGGCTGGATGCCGCAGATCTTCCGCGACGCCGGCGTCCCCGCCTCCACCGCGGGCGTCCTGCTCGCGGTCACCATGGTCATGGGCGTCCCGCTCGCCTTCGTCATCCCGCGCCTCGCCACCCGGATGCGCAACCAGGCCCCGATCGTCATCGCCCTCGGCTCCTGCGGCCTCGTCGGCTACACCGGCCTCTTCCTCGCCCCGGCCGGCGGCGCCTGGGCCTGGGCGGTGCTCCTCGGCATCTCCAACTGCGCCTTCCCGCTCGCCCTCACCATGATCGGGATGCGCTCGCGGACCGGCGCCGGCGTCGTCCGGCTCTCCGCCTTCGCCCAGAGCGTCGGCTACCTCATCTCCATCCCCGGCCCCCTCCTCGTCGGCGTGCTCTACCAGCACAGCGGCGGCTGGGGCGTGCCGATCGCCCTCATGGGCGGGCTGATGGTGCCGCAGATGATCGTGGGCTCGCTCGCCGGACGGGACCGGACGATCGAAGACGAATCCTGAGATGCGAGACTGCTCCCATGCCCGTTCTCGAACCCAATCCCCAGGGCGGCCAGAAGAAGCTGCTCGTCGTGCTCGGCGCGATGCTCGGCATCACGGTCGTCATCGCCGTCATCGCCTCCTTCGCGTCCCCGTGAGCCCGCTCCGCGACCCCGCTCCGCGAGCCCGGCCCGTGACTCCGCTCCGCGACCCCGCTCCGTGAGCCTGCTCCACGACCCCGCTCCGTGAGCCCCTTCGCCCGGGAACCCCGGTGCGGGGGTAGGGACAACCCCCGCATCCCCTAGGGGAAAGTCTCAGGGGCGAGTGGGTGGACCACCGGATGGGACGCGGCACCCGCGCTCCCTACGGTGGAGACACACCGCGACCAGCGGCATCCACCCCTCCCCGAGGACCACGCGCGTCCGGGGGACACTCCTCACGGAGGCGGTCATGACGGCCCTCACCCGCACCGGCGACCGGACCACGCCCGCCGGCGTCGACACCCGGCTGCCCTGGTGGGCCCTCGCCCTCCCGGTGGCCGCCTTCACCGTCCTCCTGCTGCTCGTCACCGGGCCCGGTGAGGCCGCCGCGACGGGTGGGGGCGGCGGTGTCGGCGACCTCGTCCAGCGGATCGGGCAAACCCTCGCTCTCTGAGCCAGGACGGGCTGATCCGTGCCAAGCTTGTGGACCATGAGCGTCGAAAAAACCCGCAGGATCGTGTTGCTCCGGCACGCGAAGGCCGACTGGGGCCAGGAGGCCGACCACGAGCGTCCGCTCGCCGAACGGGGCCGCAAGGACGCCCCCGTCGCGGGCCGCCGGCTCGCCGGCACCGGCATCCCCTTCGACCTGGCCCTCTGCTCGACCGCGGCACGCACCCGCGAGACGTGGAAGCTCGCCGTCCAGGAACTGCCCGAGCGCCCGCGGACGGTCTACGAGGAGCGGATCTACGAGGCGTCCCTCGGCGAGCTCATCGCCCTGCTCAACGAGGTCCCGGAGGAGGTGGACGACCTCCTCGTCGTCGGCCACAACCCCGGCATGCACGCGCTGGCCGACGCCCTCGCCGGCGAGGCCGACGGAGACCTCCTCGCCCGGATGAACCGCAGCGGCTACCCGACCTCCGCCTTCGCCGTCCTCACCTTCACCGGCACCTGGAAGTCCGTCGAGCACGGCGTCGGCCGCCTCATCGCCTTCTGGACCCCGCACGACTGACCGCGGGCACCGGTCCCCCCGGGCACCCGCCCGCGGGCCCGTATGCGAAGGGGCCCGGCCGTCCTCACGGCGACCGGGCCCCTTTCCGTACCGAACGGGGAGGGAGGCGGGCTCAGTGCGGCGCGTCCTCCTCGCCGAAGTCCGCCGCCTCGACCTCCTCGCGGGTGATCCCCAGCAGGTAGAGGACCGTGTCGAGGAAGGGCACGTTCACCGCCGTGTGGGCCGCCTCGCGGACCACCGGCTTGGCGTTGAAGGCCACCCCGAGCCCCGCGGCGTTCAGCATGTCCAGGTCGTTGGCGCCGTCGCCGATCGCCACCGTCTGCGCCAGCGGCACCCCGGCCTCCGCCGCGAAGCGCCGCAGCAGCCGCGCCTTGCCCGCCCGGTCCACGATCTCGCCCGTGACCCGGCCGGTGAGCTTCCCGTCCACGATCTCCAGGGTGTTGGCCTGGGCGAAGTCCAGCCCGAGCCGCTCCTTCAGGTCGTCCGTGACCTGCGTGAAGCCGCCCGAGACCACGCCCACCTGGTAGCCGAGCCGCTTCAGGGTGCGGATCAGGGTCCGCGCGCCCGGCGTCAGCTGCACTTCGGCGCGCACCTTGTCCACCACCGACGCGTCCAGGCCCTCCAGGAGCGCCACGCGCGCGTGCAGCGACTGCTCGAAGTCCAGCTCGCCCCGCATCGCCGCCGCCGTCACCTCGGCGACCTTCTCCTCGCATCCGGCGTGCGCCGCGAAGAGCTCGATGACCTCGTCCTGGATCAGCGTCGAGTCCACGTCCATGACGACCAGCCGCTGCGCCCGCCGGTGCAGCCCGGCGGACACCACGGCCACGTCCACGCCGATCGTGTGCGCCTCGGTGGCCAGCGCCGTCCGCAGCGCCTCCGTCCCGCAGCCCGAGACGGCGAACTCGACCGCCGTCACCGGATACTTCGCCAGCCGGAAGATGCGGTCGATGTTGCCGCCCGTCCCGGCGATCCTGGCCGCTATGGCCGCCGTCTGCTCCGCGGTCAGCGGGTGCCCGAGCACCGTCACGTGCGAGCGGCCCTCGCCGCGCGGCCGGTTGTCGCCGGTGCCCGAGATGATCTCGGCCTGGAGCTTCAGCGACTCGGCCCAGCTGTGCACGGTGGCGCGCAGCTCGCCCTGGGAGGCGACGGTCGGCTCGGTGACCAGCGCGCACAGCACCAGCCGCCCGCGCGAGACGACCTGTTCGATGTCGACGACGTCGACGGAGAAGGCGGCCAGGGTGTCGAAGAGGCCGGCGGTGATCCCGGGGCGGTCCTTCCCGAAGATCTTGACGAGAAGCGTGGGAACGTCCGCGGCGGGAACGGCGGGAACGTCCGGTGTCTGCGATGCGCTCATGGTGGTTCCACCGTATCGGGCACCCGGTGCCACCCGGCGCCCCGTCCCGCGTAGCGGACACCCGGCCGGACGAACCCCCGCGCCGGCCGGCCCGGCGGCCCTTCCCCGGGTCTTCACGCCGCCCGACTTTCGGATCCGGGACCCGGCCTGAAATAGTTCCCCAGGATGATTCGCCATCCCTAGGGCCCCCGCGACGGGGGTGCATCGGGGGACACACAGTGGGGCATGGAGTGCCAGAACTCGTACTCGAACTCAACGGCAGGACCTGGACGCTCGACGCGTCCCGGTCGTACACCCTGGGCCGCGACCCCCAGGGGGACCTGGCCATCGAAGACGCCAGGGTCTCGTGGCGGCACGCCACCATCAGCTGGAACGGCCGGAGCTGGGCCATCGAGGACCACGGCTCCACCAACGGCACCTTCGTCGCCGGGCAGCGGATCCAGCAGCTGGAGATCGGTCCCGGCACCGTCGTCCACCTCGGCAACCCGACGGACGGCCCGCGCCTGAACCTCAGCGCCGCGCACGCAGGACAGCCGGTGCACGCGCACCAGGGCGGCGGGCCCGTACAGCCGCCCGCCCAGCAGCCCGTGCAGCCGCCGGCGCAGCAGCCCGGCGGGCAGGCCGAGTGGGCCGCCCCCGCCGCCCCGCCGCAGCAGGGCGGTTGGCAGCAGCCCGCCCAGCCGCCGGCGCAGCAGCCCGGCGCCCAGGTCCCGCCGCACGTGCCCCACCAGAGCGGCGGCCCGGTCGAGCAGCTCGCGCAGAAGACCAACGGCGCCGCGGGGGCGTCGTCGGCCTACTCCGACCGCAGCCCGACCACCTTCCACCAGCTGGCCCTCGGCCACGTGATGCGCATCGGCCGCGCGCTCGAGAACGAACTGGTCGTCTCCGACCTCCAGGTCTCGCGCCACCACGCCGAGTTCCACGCCACGCCCGACGGCCGCATGGAGATCCGCGACCTCGGCTCGCACAACGGCACCTACGTCAACGGCCAGCCGATCCCCAAGGGCGGCAGCGCCCTCCTCGGCCCGCAGGACATCGTCGGCGTCGGCCACTCCACCTTCCGGATCGTCGGCGGCCAGCTGGAAGAGTTCGTCGACACCGGCTCGGTCTCCTTCTCGGCCCGCCACCTCACGGTCACCGTCGACGGCGGCAAGCAGATCCTCAAGGACGTCTCCTTCGGCGTCCCCGAGAAGTCGCTCATCGGCGTCATCGGCCCCTCCGGCTCCGGCAAGTCGACCCTCCTCAAGGCGCTCACCGGCTACCGGCCCGCCGACCAGGGCGACGTCCTCTACGACAACCGCAGCCTCTACAAGCAGTTCGCCGAGCTGCGCCAGCGCATCGGCCTGGTCCCGCAGGACGACATCCTGCACAAGGAGCTGACCGTCCAGAAGGCGCTCCGGTACGCCGCCAAGCTCCGCTTCCCCGGCGACACCGCGACCGCCGAGCGTGAGGCCCGCATCGACGAGGTGCTGCGCGAGCTCAAGCTCGACATCCACAAGGAGAAGAAGGTCACCTCCCTCTCCGGCGGCCAGCGCAAGCGCGTCTCGGTCGCCCTGGAGCTGCTGACCAAGCCCTCGCTGATCTTCCTGGACGAGCCGACCTCCGGCCTCGACCCGGGCATGGACCGCGACGTCATGCAGCTGCTCCGCGGCCTCGCCGACGACGGCCGCACGGTCCTCGTCGTCACCCACTCCGTCGCCGAGCTCGCCCTGTGCGACAAGCTCCTGGTGATGGCGCCCGGCGGCTCCGTGGCGTACTTCGGCCCGCCGGACGAGGCGCTGAACTTCTTCGGCTACTCCTCCTGGGCCGACGTCTTCTCCGCCTTCGAGAACTACCGCGACTACGACTGGGCCGGCCGCTGGAAGGGCTCGCAGCACTACCAGCTGTACGCCGCCGACATCGACGCCGTCGCCGCCCAGCCCGTCCACGTGCCGCAGCAGGCGATGTCCCGCCCGCCCAAGCCGCAGGGCTGGGGCTCCCAGCTGTGGACCCTGATCCGCCGCTACACCTCGGTGATCGTCTCCGACAAGGGCTTCCTCGCCCTCATGGTGATCCTCCCCGCGGTCATCGGCTCGGTCTCCGTGGTCATCCCGGCCGACTTCGGCCTCGCGCCGCCCACGCCGCCGTCCCGGTTCAACGGCGACGCCGGCATCATCATGCTGATCCTCACGGTCGGCATGTGCTTCTCCGGCGCGGCCAACTCCGTACGAGAGCTGATCAAGGAACGGGTCATCTACGAACGGGAGCGCGCCACCGGCCTCTCCCGCTCGGCCTACCTGATGTCCAAGGTCATCGTCCTCGGCGTCATCACGGCCTTCCAGGGCGTCATCCTCTGCGCCATCGGCTTCGCCATCCGCGACCTGCCCGCCGAGGGCCTGCTCATGCCGCCGGCCGTCGAGCTCTGCCTCGTCGTCATCGCGCTCGGCCTCACCTCGATGATGGTCGGCCTGGTCATCTCCGCGCTGGTGAAGACCGCCGAGAAGACGATGCCGCTGCTCGTCATGTTCGCGATCGTCCAGGTCGTCTTCACCGGCATCCTCTTCAAGGTCTTCGGCTCGCCCGGCCTGGAGCAGTTCGCCTGGCTCATGCCCTCCCGCTGGGCCATCGCCGGCGCCGGCACCACCCTGGACCTCGGCCACCTGATGGCGCCGTGGGACCCGAAGAACCCCACCGACCTGGACCCGCTGTGGGAGCACAGCGCCGGCCAGTGGGGCTTCAACATCGCCGTGCTGCTGGTCATGACCACGATCCTCGGCATCGCGGTCGCCCGGCTGCTGCGCCGCCACGAGCCCGAGGTCATGCGCGAATAACGGCCCCGCCGGCACACGCCACGAGGGCGGCACCCCGCACGGGGTGCCGCCCTCCGGCGTTCGCGTCGACGGCTCAGTACGCGCTGTTGACGTTGTCGATCGAGCCGTAGCGGTCGGCCGCGTAGTTGGCGGCGGCGACGATGTTGGCGACCGGGTCGTACTGGTCGAACTTGGTGCCCTTGACGTGGTACGCCTTGAACGTCGGGTAGATGACCTGGAGCAGACCCTTCGACGGGATGCCGTTCCGGGCGTTGATGTCCCAGTTGTTGATGGCGTACGGGTTGCCGCTGGACTCGCGCATGATGTTCTTGTGCAGGCCGTGGTATGAGCCCGGGATGTCGTGCTTGTCCATGATGAAGAGCGCCTCGCGGATCCAGCCGTCGAGGTTGTTCGCGAAGACCGGGGTGCGGGTGACGGAGCGGCTCGCCGCCGTCTTCGTCGCGGTCCGCTTCTTCGCCGCGGCCTTCGCCGCGGCCCGGGCCTTCGCCTTCGCGGCGGCCTTCGCCTCGGCGGCCCGCTTCTTCGCGGCCGCGTCGGCCTTGGCCTTCGCCGCCGCCTTGGCCTTCGCCTGCGCCGCGGCCTGCGCCTTGGTCTTCAGCGCGGCGTCCTGCTTGGCCTTCAGGCCGAGGGCGGTGTGCTGGTCCGACACGCTCGCCGCCAGCGCCTTCGCCTGCGGGCTGTTCGCGTCGTACGACCACGCCACCTTCTGGTGGGTGTTCAGCGCCAGCGGCTCGGTCTCCGTGGAGCCGTTGCCCGGCACCAGGGAGAGGGTGAGGGCGGCGGCGCCCAGAGCGGCGACACCGGCGATCGTGGCCTTGTGGGTCTTCTTCAGACCACGACTGTGGCCAGGGGCGTTCTGAGACATGACAGGACTACCTCTTCGGATCGCTGGGGGTCGCTGGGCCGGGGCGGCGCTGCGCCTGCTCGGCGGCGACGGGGGCAATTCTTAGCGGCAGCAAAATCGCCTGGCAAAGGTGTGACGTACGAAGCGGGATAGTGGATCAGGGGCCCGTGTACATGCCCGACACAGGCGTTCAAGGCCGATTCGTCCCGCCCCGAACCACCCCATACCCCTCCACTAGGGAGCTTCGTAAGTGACCTGCGCCCTATGCCCGGGCTCACACGGCACACCCGAGAAACTCACCCTTGGTTGCGTCAGCAACGCACACGGTGAGCGTTCTCCGCCGGAAGGAGGAGGGAACCCCCCTCGAACTCCTCCCGAAGAGGGCACCCCCCTCCCCAGCAGGCCGTACCCGTCCCGCCCCGCCGCCCCGAAGGACCCGCACGCGGAGGGCGTCTCGGCCGAGCGGGCGCCCCGGGGCGGGCCGGACCGCTCCGGCCCGCCCCCCCACGCACGCACGCGCGTGGCGTCCCGGACGCCGATGACGGCCTGGGCGGCGCGCACCCCACCCACGCGCGCGCGTGGCGGACGCGCCCCGCGGGGCAGTACGTCGGCGTCTATCCCCCCCGCACGCGCGCGCGTGGCTCCTCTTACCCGTGGGGGAGTCCCGGGGCCCCTTACCCGTGGGAGGGGAGTCCCGGATCCCCGCTCCCCACGAGGCCCGGGACGGCCCCGCCACCCCCGACAGCCCCGCCCGGCCCTCCTCCCCCCACCCCCGGCGGGGGGCCCTCGGACCTAGGTCCCGCGACCCGTCCCCCCGCCGTCCACAGCCCCATACGGGCCGTCGCCCCCCGCCGGTACGGTGAGGCCATGAGCCACCGACCGAGCTCCGGCCTCGCCGCCGTGAGCACCGCACTCCTGGCGATGAGCCGGCAGATGGAGGTCCGCGACGTCCTCAAGACGATCGTGGCCTCCGCCCGCGAGCTCCTCGACGCCGAGTACGCGGCCCTGGGCGTCCCCGACGACCACGGCGGCTTCGCCCAGTTCGTCGTCGACGGCGTCACCGACGAGCAGTGGAAGGCCATCGGCCCGCTGCCCCGCCAGCACGGCGTCCTCGCCGCGATGCTCCACAAGGCCGAGCCCGAGCGGCTCGCCGACGTCCGCGAGGACCCCCGCTTCGGCGGCTGGCCCGACGCCCACCCCGAGCTCTCCGACTTCCTCGGCCTCCCCGTCCGCGACGGCGACGAGATCCTGGGCGCCCTCTTCCTCGCCAACAAGCGCTGCCCCAAGCCCGAGGGGAGCTGCGGCTTCACCGCACAGGACGAGGAGCTCCTCGGCATCCTCGCCCAGCACGCGGCCATCGCCCTCACCAACGCCCGGCTGTACGAGCGCAGCCGCGAGCTCACCATCGCCGAGGAGCGCTCCCGGCTCGCCCACGAGCTGCACGACGCCGTCAGCCAGAAGCTCTTCTCCCTCCGGCTCACCGCCCAGGCCGCCGCCGCCCTCGTCGACCGCGACCCGGCCCGCGCCAAGGGCGAGCTCCAGCAGGTCGCCGCCCTCGCCGCCGAGGCCGCCGACGAGCTGCGCGCCGCCGTCGTGGAGCTCCGTCCGGCCGCCCTGGACGAGGACGGCCTCGTCCACACCCTGCGCACCCAGGTCCAGGTCCTCGACCGCGCCCACACCGCCCGCGTCGTCTTCGACAGCCCCGGCATCCGGGCCCTGCCCGCCGCCCAGGAGGAGGCCGTCCTCCGGGTCGCCCAGGAGGCCCTGCACAACGCGCTGCGGCACGCCGACGCGGCCCTGGTCACCGTCACCCTCACCCGGCACGGCCAGGGCGCCCGGCTCACCGTCGCCGACGACGGCCGCGGCTTCGACCCCGGCACCGTCCGCAGCGCCGGCCGTCACCTCGGCCTGGTGTCCATGCGCGACCGCGCCGCCGGAGCCGGTGGTGCCCTCACCGTGACCTCCGCCCCCGGCGAGGGCACCACGATCGACATGGAGGTCCCCGGTGGCTGACCGGCTCATCCGCGTGCTCCTGGTCGACGACCACCAGGTCGTCCGCCGCGGCCTGCGCACCTTCCTGGAGGTCCAGGACGACATAGAGGTCGTCGGCGAGGCGTCCGACGGCGCCGAGGGCGTCGCCCGCGCCGAGGAGCTCCGCCCCGACGTCGTCCTCATGGACGTCAAGATGCCCGGCACCGACGGCATCGAGGCCCTGAAGCGGCTCCAGGCCCTCGCCAACCCGGCGAAGGTCCTCGTCGTCACCAGCTTCACCGAGCAGCGCACCGTCGTGCCCGCCCTGCGCGCCGGTGCCTCCGGATACGTCTACAAGGACGTCGACCCCGAGGCGCTCGCCGGCGCCATCCGCTCCGTCCACGCGGGCCACGTCCTGCTCCACCCCGAGGTCGCGGGCGCCCTCCTCTCCCAGGACGACCCCCAGGGCGGTACGGGACGGGGCACCACCCTCACCGAGCGCGAGCGCGAGGTCCTCGGCCTCATCGCCGACGGCCGCTCCAACCGCGAGATCGCGCGGGCCCTCGTCCTCTCCGAGAAGACGGTGAAGACCCACGTCTCGAACATCCTCATGAAGCTCGACCTGGCGGACCGCACCCAGGCGGCGCTCTGGGCGGTCCGCCACGGCCTCACCACCTGATGCGCCCCCGTCACGCGCCGGGGCGCACGCCCGTTCAGAAGGTCATACCGTCGGGTGTACATCCCCCGTTCGGCGCAACCCGGCGGGGCGATCGGCGTTCTCCAAGGCGTGCTGCGGCGGACCGGCCGCAGCGATGACCAGGAGGAAGTACCAAGTGAAGAACTTCAAGAAGGCCGCCGCCCTCACCATGGTCGCCGGTGGCATCGTCGCCGCCGGTGCCGGTGTCGCCTCCGCCCACGGCGCCGAGGCCGAAGGCAAGGCCCTCAACTCCCCGGGTGTCGCCTCCGGCAACGCGGTGCAGGTCCCGGTCCACGTCCCCGTGAACGTCTCCGGCAACACGGTCAACGTGATCGGCCTGCTCAACCCCGCCTTCGGCAACCACGCCCTCAACGGCTGACCGCCCCCCCATCGTGCGCGGCCCCCGGAACTCCACTCCGGGGGCCGCGCCCGTTCCCGCGCTCCTCCCGCGCCCCCCCCGCACCGCTCGGCGCCGGGGTGCCCCCGGGCTTCTGAACGCCGCGCCGCACCCCGTCCGCCGGCCGACCGGAAGCCCGCCGGCCGACCGGAAGCTGCCGGCCGACCGGAAGCTGCCGGCCGACCGGAAGCTGCCGGCCGACCGGAAGCCCGCCGGGCGCCGGCGCCCGTGCGCCGGTCAGAAGCCCCGTTCCCGCTCCCGTTCCTCCACCCACGCGTTGTACGCCGCGACCTGCGCCCGCCGGGCGACCCGCTCCACCGGCGCCAGCGCCGCCCCCCGTGCCGCCATCTCGGACGCGCTGACCGCGCCCCCGTGACCGTCGCCGTATGCCAGGCCGACCATCAGGCCGATCCGCCGGGCCAGCTCCAGCACCCGGACCGCGCGCGGCGGGTAGCCGGGGGCCAGGACCTCGCGGCCCGCCTCCGCCCGCGCCCGGTACGCCTCGCGCGCCGCCTCCGCCGCCGGGCCCGACGCGGCCACGTCCAGCCGGGTCAGGGCCGCCGTGGCGTCCCGCAGCGCCTCCGCCAGCTCCCGCTCCGCCTCGCTCAGCGAGGGCACGTCGGCCGGCGGGGCCTCCCGCACGGCCAGGCAGTGCCACACCACCTCGACGTGCACGTCCCCGCGCGGGCCCGCCTCGGAGACCTCCGGCACGAGCCCGTACGGTGCCCCGTACCCGACCACCGCCTCCTCCGCCTCCAACGCGCGCGCGTTGAAGTCCGGCGGCCCGCTCAGCCCCAGCGGGTGCCCCGGCGCCGGCAGGGCCACCCGCCACCCGGTCACCCCGAGCCGCCGCAGCCGCCCCAGCGCCAGCGTCAGCCCCACCGGACCCGCCTCACCCGGCAGCCCCGCCACGCGGTGCACCGCGTCCTCCCCGACAATCGCCAGCGCCGCGTCGTCCGGCGACACCGCCCCGGCCAGCAGGGCATTGCCCCAGGCGGCCAGGCGTCCTGAACGTGGTTCCGAAAGCATCCCCCCAGAGTAGGGACCCGAACGACGCCCTAGGGACCGGGCCGCCCCGCCGATGACGTAGGTTTTCCCGTGGACGCCGCATCCGCGGCCCAAGGCGACGACACGAGCCGACACGACTCGACGGCAAGGGGAGACAACGCGCTCATGAGCGATGTACTGGACCTGGTGGACGTATCCGTGGTCCGCGACGGACGGGCTCTGGTGGACGGGGTCTCCTGGTCGGTCAAGGAAGGCGAGCGCTGGGTCATCCTCGGTCCCAACGGGGCCGGCAAGACCACCCTCCTGAACGTCGCCTCCAGCTACCTCTACCCCTCCTCCGGCAGCGCCACCATCCTCGGTGAGCGCCTCGGCTCCGTCGACGTCTTCGAGCTGCGCCCCCGCATCGGCATGGCCGGCATCGCCATGGCCGAGAAGCTGCCCAAGCGCCAGACCGTCCTCCAGACCGTCCTCACCGCCGCGTACGGCATGACCGCCACCTGGAACGAGGACTACGACCCGGTCGACGAGGAGCGCGCCCGCGCCTTCCTCGACCGCCTCGGCATGAACGACTACCTGGACCGCAGGTTCGGCACCCTCTCCGAGGGCGAGCGCAAGCGCACCCTGATCGCCCGCGCGATGATGACCGACCCCGAGCTCCTCCTCCTCGACGAGCCCGCCGCCGGCCTCGACCTCGGCGGCCGCGAGGACCTCGTCCGCCGTCTCGGCCGCCTGGCCCGCGACCCGTACGCCCCCTCCATGATCATGGTCACCCACCACGTCGAGGAGATCCCGCCGGGCTTCACCCACGTCCTGATGATCCGTCAGGGCAAGCTGCTCGCGGCCGGACCCGTGGAGACCGAGCTCAACTCCCGCAACCTCTCCCGCTGTTTCGGCCTCCCGCTCGTCGTCGAGCGCGTCGGCGACCGCTGGACCGCCCAGGGCCTCCCGCTCAAGTAGCCCCGCCCGACAGGGCCGTGGACCGCCGTGCCCCGCACAGCCACGGCACCCCGCGCCCTGTCCGATCCGGCCCCACCCGCCCTACCATGGCCCCGTGGACATCGACGCATGGATCTGGTGGCTGATCGGCGCGGTGGGGCTCGGCATCCCCCTGGTGCTGACCGCGATGCCGGAGTTCGGCATGTTCGCCGTCGGCGCGGTCGCCGGCGCGGTCACGGCGGCCCTCGGCTTCGGGGTCGTCGCCCAGGTGATCGTCTTCGTGGCCGTCTCCGTGGCGCTCCTCGCCGTCGTCCGCCCGATCGCGGCCCGCCACCGCGCGGGCACCCCCGCCCTCGCCACCGGCATCGACGCGCTGAAGGGCCGTCAGGCCCGCGTGCTGGAAAGGGTCGACGCCGAGGGCGGCCGCATCAAGCTCGCCGGCGAGGTCTGGTCGGCCCGCTCCCTCGACGCCACCCGCGTCTTCGAACCGGGCGACGAGGTCGACGTCGTCGAGATCGAAGGGGCGACCGCCGTCGTCATCTGACCGAAGCCCGCCCCACCACACCCATCCGTCTGGGAAACTCGATCATCGGAAGAGAAACCCGGAAGAGAAACCCGGCACACAACCGGCAGCGAAGGGCACGGGGAACACGATGTCAGCAGTCATCATCGTCCTGATCATTCTGGTGGTGCTCGTCTTCATCGCCCTGATCAAGACGATCCAGGTCATCCCGCAGGCCAGCGCCGCGATCGTGGAGCGCTTCGGCCGCTACACCCGCACCCTCAACGCCGGCCTCAACATCGTCGTCCCGTTCATCGACACGATCCGCAACCGCATCGACCTCCGTGAGCAGGTCGTGCCGTTCCCGCCCCAGCCGGTGATCACCCAGGACAACCTGGTCGTCAACATCGACACCGTCATCTACTACCAGGTGACCGACGCCAGGGCCGCGACCTACGAGGTCGCCAGCTACATCCAGGCCATCGAGCAGCTCACCGTCACCACGCTGCGCAACATCATCGGCGGCATGGACCTGGAGCGCACCCTCACCTCCCGCGAGGACATCAACGCCGCCCTCCGCGGCGTCCTCGACGAGGCCACCGGCAAGTGGGGCATCCGCGTCAACCGCGTCGAGCTCAAGGCCATCGAGCCGCCGACCTCCATCCAGGACTCGATGGAGAAGCAGATGCGCGCCGACCGCGACAAGCGCGCCGCCATCCTCCAGGCCGAGGGCGTCCGCCAGTCCGAGATCCTCCGCGCCGAGGGCGAGAAGCAGTCCGCCATCCTCCGCGCCGAGGGCGAGTCCCAGGCCGCGGCCCTCCGGGCGGAGGGCGAGGCCCAGGCCGTCCGCACCGTCTTCGAGGCCATCCACGCCGGCGACCCGGACCAGAAGCTCCTCTCGTACCAGTACCTCCAGATGCTCCCGAAGATCGCCGAGGGCGACGCCAACAAGCTCTGGATCGTGCCCAGCGAGATCGGCGACGCCCTCAAGGGCCTCTCCGGCGCCCTCGGCGGCATGGGCCAGGGCGGCGCCCCCGCCGCGCCCTTCACCAAGGACGTCCCGTCCGCCAGGCGAGAAGAACCCACCGTCGACTGAACCGGTGGCTGACACGTACACGTAATCCGTGCATGATCGGTGCGAGCCCCTCGACCCCGCCGCACGCGGGGCGGGGAGGCGAGCCACTGACCATGTGAGGAAAAGGCCGTGTCCATCTGGGAAGCCCTGGCGGTCTTCGCCGCAGGAATCGGCGCCGGCGCCATCAACACCATCGTCGGATCGGGCACGCTCATCACGTTCCCGGTCCTGCTCGCGACCGGCCTGCCCCCCATCACCGCGAACGTCTCCAACGCCCTCGGCCTCGTGCCCGGCTCCATCAGCGGGGCCATCGGCTACCGCCGCGAACTCAAGGGCCAGACCCGCCGGGTCCTCCGCCTCGGCGCCGCCGCCCTCGTCGGCGGCCTCGTCGGCGCGATCCTCCTCCTCGCCCTGCCCTCCGAGGCGTTCGACGCGATCGTCCCCGTCCTCATCGGACTGGCCCTGCTCCTCGTCCTCTTCCAGCCCCGCATCGCCGCCGCCGTCCGGCGCCGCCGCGAACGGACCGGCGGCGAGGCCCACCCCGACGGCGGCCCCGCCCTCCTCGTCGGCCTCACCCTCGCCAGCATGTACGGCGGCTACTTCGGCGCCGCCCAGGGGGTCCTCTACCTCTCCCTCATGGGCCTGCTCCTCCACGACGACCTCCAGCGGATCAACGCGGTCAAGAACATCCTCGGCGCCCTCGTCAACGGCGTCGCCGCCGTCTTCTTCCTCTTCGTCGCCGAGTTCGACTGGACCGCCGTCCTCCTCATCGCCGTCGGCTCCACCCTCGGCGGCCAGATCGGCGCCAAGGTCGGCCGCCGCCTCAAGCCGGCCGTCCTGCGCGGAGTGATCATCGCCGTCGGCATCGTCGCCATCCTCCAACTGACTCTGGGATGACGAGATGACGAAAGGGCCCGCCCCGGCCGGGGCGGGCCCTCACACGTCCGTATACGTACGGGCCGGGCGCGCGGATCAGGCGGCGGTACGGGCGAGCCACTCCGGCAGCTCCGACCGCTCACCGGCCCTCATCGCCAGCAGCATCGCGTCCGCGGGCGTCGGCACGAACGGCTGGAAGAGCAGCGGCATCCCCGCCTGCTCCGGCGTCCGGTCCGCCTTCCGGTGGTTGTCCTCCGCACAGGAAGCGACCGTATTCAGCCAACTGTCCCCGCCCCCCTGCGCCCGCGGCACCACGTGGTCCACGGTCGTCGCGCGCTTCCCGCAGTACGCGCACCGGTGCTGGTCCCTGACCAGCACCCCCCTCCTCGACCAGGGGGCCTGTCTTCGGAAGGGCACCCGGACGAAACGGCAGAGCCTGATCACCCGGGGCACCGGCAGGTCGACGGCGGCGGCACGCACCCGCAGATCGGGATGGGACTGCTCCACGACGGCCTTGTCCTGAAGGACCAGGACCACCGCACGGTTGAGTGTCACCGTCGAAAGCGGTTCGAAGCTCGCGTTCAACACCAGCGTGTCCCGCATTGTGCCCACCTCCCGTTGTGCCGGCCCACCCCCCTGGCGGGCTTGGATCAAACGATGGCCGGGCCGGCCGGGGTCGGACAACGCAATTTCGTGCGCAACAAAAGATGCCCGCTTCTGATCTCTCCAAGACCAGAAGCGGGCAAACAACAAACGAACGATCAGCCTTCGGCGGGAGCCGCGTACTCACCGACCAGCTGGGCGCGGCCCAGCGTGTGGAAACGCAGGTTGAACCCGACGGCGGCCGGAGAGGCGTCGGAGTCCGGCCCGAGCTTCTCCGTGTCCACCGCGTACACCGTGAACACGTAGCGGTGCGCCGGGTCCCCGGCCGGCGGGGCGGCCCCGCCGAAGTCCTTCGACCCGTAGTCGTTCCGCGCGTGCACCGCACCGGCCGGCAGTCCCTCGAAGGAGCCCGAACCGGCACCCTCGGGAAGCTCGGTCACCGACACCGGGATGTCGAAGAGCGACCAGTGCCAGAACCCGCTGCCCGTCGGCGCGTCCGGATCGAAGCAGGTGACCGCGAAGCTCTTGGTCCCCTCGGGGAAGCCCTCCCAGCGCAGCTGCGGGGAGACGTTCCCCTTCGCGTACACCTGAGCGTCCTTCAGCACCCCGCCGGGCGCCACGTCGTCACTCGTCACGGTGAACTCGGCCACCGGCGGGTGGAAGGCGTGGGGGAGCGGTGCCCTCGTGCCCTCGGACATGTCGAAACCTCCGTCCTGTTCGTGCGACCCGGGCCTACAGCCAGTTGCGACGGCCGCCGACCTCGGCGAGCCACTGGTTCAGGTACGCGTTCCAGTCGGTGCCCCGGTAGTCGTCCAGCCCCACCTTGAACGCCCGGAACGAGTCGCTGCCCTCGGTGAACAGCCCCGGCTTCTTGTCCATCTCCAGGACGACGTCCATCTCGCGGTCGTCCGCGACGAAGCTGACCTCGACCTGGTTCAGGCCGCGGTACTGCTGCGGCGCGAAGAACTCGATCTCCTGGTAGAAGGGCAGCCGCTGCCGGGTGCCGCGGATGTGCCCGCGCTCCATGTCGGCGCTCTTGAAGCGGAAGCCCAGCTGGATGAAGGCGTCGAGGATCGCCTGCTGCGCCGGCAGCGGGTGCACGTTGATCGGGTCGAGGTCGCCCGAGTCCACCGCGCGGGCGATCTCCAGCTCGGTCTTCACGCCGATCTCCATGCCGTGCAGCCGCTGCCCGGCGATCGTGTTGACCGGGGTCTCCCACGGGATCTCCAGGCCGAACGGCACCACGTGCACCGCCCCGGCCTTCACCTCGAACGCCCCGCCGAGCCGCACCTTCACGAACTCGACGTCCTGCTTGTGCTCCTGGTCGCCGCCCTCGACCTCCACGCGCGCCTGGAGCCCGACGGAAAGGCCCTCGATCTGCTGGTCGACGTTGCCGCCCTGGATCCGGACCTCGCCCTGGACGACACCGCCCGGGACGACGTTCTCCTCGGTGAGCACCGTCTCCACGGTCGCCCCGCCGGCGCCGAGGCTGGCCAGCAGCTTCTTGAATCCCATGCCAGTTTCTCCTTCTCGTTCCTGTCCCCTACATACGCGCGACGACCGTAGCGGGTTCCGGCCGGTTCCCGGTTAGGCTCGGGCGCCATGAGCGAGAGCCCCGACCGTACGCCGCTCCCTCGGAGCTTCTTCGACCGCCCCGTCCTGGAGGTCGCCCCGGACCTCCTGGGCCGCACCCTCGTCCGCACCACGGAAGAGGGCCGGATCGAGCTGAGGCTCACGGAGGTGGAGGCGTACGCCGGCGCGATCGACCCCGGCTCGCACGCCTTCCGCGGCCGCACGGCCCGCAACGCGGTCATGTTCGGCCCGCCGGGACACGCCTATGTCTACTTCACCTACGGCATGTGGCACTGCCTGAACCTGGTGTGCGGCCCCGAGGGCGAGGCGAGCGGCGTACTGCTCCGAGCGGGTGAAGTCCTCCACGGCGCCGACCTGGCCCGCCCCCGCCGCCGCTCGGCCCGCAAGGACACCGAACTCGCGAAGGGCCCGGCCCGTCTGGCCACCGCCCTGGACGTCCCCGGCACGCTCAACGGCACCGACGTCTGCGCAGGCCAGGACGCCCCCCTCGCGGTCCTCACCGGCACCCCGCCGTCCCCCTCCCTGATCCGTACGGGCCCGCGCACGGGCGTCGGAGGCGACGGCGCCGGCCACCCCTGGCGCTTCTGGATCACCGAGGACCCCACCGTCAGTCCGTACCGTCCCCACACGCCCCGGAAGCGCCGACTTGACCCGTCCCGCCCCGACGCGTAACGTAGCCCGAGCCGCTTGAGAAGGTCGTGCTTGTTCAAGCACACCGAGAGCGGCCATCCACTCCTTGACGACACACCCCACGGGGCCTATTTCGGCATGCCGGAATTCGTTTCCAAAAGGCTCGATTATGAGTCGCCGGGGAAATCGGTTAACGTAGTGGAAACGCCGGAAGGGCCCGGAGCGAAAGCGAACGGGGCCGGAAAGCACCGAGGAAATCGGGTCGGAAAGATCTGATAGAGTCGGAAACGAAGGAAGCGCCCGGAGGGCCCGGAAACGGGATCGAAGGAAGCGTCCGCACCTTGAGAACTCAACAGCGTGCCAAAAATCAACGCCAGATTAGTTGATACCCCGTCCATCTTCGGATGGTCGAGGTTCCTTTGAAAAGTCCATCCTCTTCGGGGGGTGGCGATGACACAGCGAGGACGCTGTGGACAGCGGGCCTTATTCCGGCTCGTCTGTCCCGCTCAACGCGAGTGTGACCGGATATCCGGTAAACATTCACGGAGAGTTTGATCCTGGCTCAGGACGAACGCTGGCGGCGTGCTTAACACATGCAAGTCGAACGATGAAGCCCTTCGGGGTGGATTAGTGGCGAACGGGTGAGTAACACGTGGGCAATCTGCCCTTCACTCTGGGACAAGCCCTGGAAACGGGGTCTAATACCGGATACGAGTTCAGGAGGCATCTTCTGGACTGGAAAGCTCCGGCGGTGAAGGATGAGCCCGCGGCCTATCAGCTTGTTGGTGGGGTAACGGCCCACCAAGGCGACGACGGGTAGCCGGCCTGAGAGGGCGACCGGCCACACTGGGACTGAGACACGGCCCAGACTCCTACGGGAGGCAGCAGTGGGGAATATTGCACAATGGGCGAAAGCCTGATGCAGCGACGCCGCGTGAGGGATGACGGCCTTCGGGTTGTAAACCTCTTTCAGCAGGGAAGAAGCGAAAGTGACGGTACCTGCAGAAGAAGCGCCGGCTAACTACGTGCCAGCAGCCGCGGTAATACGTAGGGCGCAAGCGTTGTCCGGAATTATTGGGCGTAAAGAGCTCGTAGGCGGCTTGTCACGTCGGGTGTGAAAGCCCGGGGCTTAACCCCGGGTCTGCATCCGATACGGGCAGGCTAGAGTGTGGTAGGGGAGATCGGAATTCCTGGTGTAGCGGTGAAATGCGCAGATATCAGGAGGAACACCGGTGGCGAAGGCGGATCTCTGGGCCATTACTGACGCTGAGGAGCGAAAGCGTGGGGAGCGAACAGGATTAGATACCCTGGTAGTCCACGCCGTAAACGTTGGGAACTAGGTGTTGGCGACATTCCACGTCGTCGGTGCCGCAGCTAACGCATTAAGTTCCCCGCCTGGGGAGTACGGCCGCAAGGCTAAAACTCAAAGGAATTGACGGGGGCCCGCACAAGCAGCGGAGCATGTGGCTTAATTCGACGCAACGCGAAGAACCTTACCAAGGCTTGACATATACCGGAAAGCGCCAGAGATGGTGCCCCCCTTGTGGTCGGTATACAGGTGGTGCATGGCTGTCGTCAGCTCGTGTCGTGAGATGTTGGGTTAAGTCCCGCAACGAGCGCAACCCTTGTCCTGTGTTGCCAGCATGCCCTTCGGGGTGATGGGGACTCACAGGAGACCGCCGGGGTCAACTCGGAGGAAGGTGGGGACGACGTCAAGTCATCATGCCCCTTATGTCTTGGGCTGCACACGTGCTACAATGGCCGGTACAAAGAGCTGCGATGCCGCGAGGCGGAGCGAATCTCAAAAAGCCGGTCTCAGTTCGGATTGGGGTCTGCAACTCGACCCCATGAAGTCGGAGTTGCTAGTAATCGCAGATCAGCATTGCTGCGGTGAATACGTTCCCGGGCCTTGTACACACCGCCCGTCACGTCACGAAAGTCGGTAACACCCGAAGCCGGTGGCCCAACCCCTCGGGGAGGGAGCTGTCGAAGGTGGGACCAGCGATTGGGACGAAGTCGTAACAAGGTAGCCGTACCGGAAGGTGCGGCTGGATCACCTCCTTTCTAAGGAGCACAGTACCGATTGCAGGCAAACGTTCTGCACGGTCAGCTCATGGGTGGAACGTTGATTAGTTGGCACGATCAGGCGAGTCCTTCACCAGTACTGCTTCGGCGTGGAACGTGAAGAGACCTCAAGAGATCGTGCCTGGCACGTTGTTGGGTATCTGAGGGTACGGCCGCAAGGTTGTGTCTTCGCGATGCCGGCCCCAGTGAAGCACCGAGTTTCGGTGTGTGATGGGTGGCTGGTCGTTGCTTGAGAACTGCACAGTGGACGCGAGCATCTGTGGCCAAGTTTTTAAGGGCGCACGGTGGATGCCTTGGCACCAGGAACCGATGAAGGACGTGGGAGGCCGCGATAGTCCCCGGGGAGCCGTCAACCAGGCTTTGATCCGGGGGTTTCCGAATGGGGAAACCCGGCAGTCGTCATGGGCTGTCACCCACTGCTGAACACATAGGCAGTGTGGAGGGAACGAGGGGAAGTGAAACATCTCAGTACCCTCAGGAAGAGAAAACAACCGTGATTCCGGGAGTAGTGGCGAGCGAAACCGGATGAGGCCAAACCGTATGCGTGTGATACCCGGCAGGGGTTGCGCATGCGGGGTTGTGGGAGTTCTCTTGATCAGTCTGCCGGCTGGTCGGCGAGTCAGAAACCGTATGGATAGTCGAAGGACATGCGAAAGGTCCGGCGTAGAGGGTAAGACCCCCGTAGACGAAATCTGTACGGCTCGCTTGAGTATTTCCCAAGTAGCACGGGGCCCGAGAAATCCCGTGTGAATCTGGCGGGACCACCCGCTAAGCCTAAATATTCCCTGGTGACCGATAGCGGATAGTACCGTGAGGGAATGGTGAAAAGTACCGCGGGAGCGGAGTGAAATAGTACCTGAAACCGTGTGCCTACAAGCCGTGGGAGCGTCGGACACAAGCTTGCTTGTGTCTCGTGACTGCGTGCCTTTTGAAGAATGAGCCTGCGAGTTTGCGGTGTGTTGCGAGGTTAACCCGTGTGGGGAAGCCGTAGCGAAAGCGAGTCCGAACAGGGCGATTCAGTAGCACGCTCAAGACCCGAAGCGGAGTGATCTAGCCATGGGCAGGTTGAAGCGGAGGTAAGACTTCGTGGAGGACCGAACCCACCAGGGTTGAAAACCTGGGGGATGACCTGTGGTTAGGGGTGAAAGGCCAATCAAACTCCGTGATAGCTGGTTCTCCCCGAAATGCATTTAGGTGCAGCGTCGTGTGTTTCTTGCCGGAGGTAGAGCACTGGATAGGCGATGGGCCCTACCGGGTTACTGACCTTAGCCAAACTCCGAATGCCGGTAAGTGAGAGCACGGCAGTGAGACTGTGGGGGATAAGCTCCATGGTCGAGAGGGAAACAGCCCAGAGCATCGACTAAGGCCCCTAAGCGTACGCTAAGTGGGAAAGGATGTGGAGTCGCAGAGACAACCAGGAGGTTGGCTTAGAAGCAGCCACCCTTGAAAGAGTGCGTAATAGCTCACTGGTCAAGTGATTCCGCGCCGACAATGTAGCGGGGCTCAAGCGTACCGCCGAAGTCGTGTCATTGCAGTACATACCCCCAACGGGGACTGTGATGGGTAGGGGAGCGTCGTGTGCCGGGTGAAGCAGCCGCGGAAGCGAGTTGTGGACGGTTCACGAGTGAGAATGCAGGCATGAGTAGCGATACACACGTGAGAAACGTGTGCGCCGATTGACTAAGGGTTCCTGGGTCAAGCTGATCTGCCCAGGGTAAGTCGGGACCTAAGGCGAGGCCGACAGGCGTAGTCGATGGACAACCGGTTGATATTCCGGTACCCGCTTTGAAACGCCCAATATCGAGCCCATTAATGCTAAGCCCGTGAAGCCGTTCCGGACCCTTCGGGGAATGGAAAGTGGTGGAGCCGGCGAACCAAGGTGGTAGTAGGTAAGCGATGGGGTGACGCAGGAAGGTAGTCCAGCCCGGGCGGTGGTTGTCCCGGGGTAAGGGTGTAGGACGCACGGTAGGCAAATCCGTCGTGCACATAGTCTGAGACCTGATGCCGAGCCGATTGTGGTGAAGTGGATGATCCTATGCTGTCGAGAAAAGCCTCTAGCGAGTTTCATGGCGGCCCGTACCCTAAACCGACTCAGGTGGTCAGGTAGAGAATACCGAGGCGTTCGGGTGAACTATGGTTAAGGAACTCGGCAAAATGCCCCCGTAACTTCGGGAGAAGGGGGGCCATCACTGGTGATGACACTTGCTGTCTGAGCTGGGGGTGGCCGCAGAGACCAGCGAGAAGCGACTGTTTACTAAAAACACAGGTCCGTGCGAAGCCGTAAGGCGATGTATACGGACTGACGCCTGCCCGGTGCTGGAACGTTAAGGGGACCGGTTAGTGACCTTTCGGGGTTGCGAAGCTGAGAACTTAAGCGCCAGTAAACGGCGGTGGTAACTATAACCATCCTAAGGTAGCGAAATTCCTTGTCGGGTAAGTTCCGACCTGCACGAATGGCGTAACGACTTCTCGACTGTCTCAACCATAGGCCCGGTGAAATTGCACTACGAGTAAAGATGCTCGTTTCGCGCAGAAGGACGGAAAGACCCCGGGACCTTTACTACAGTTTGATATTGGTGTTCGGTTCGGCTTGTGTAGGATAGGTGGGAGACTGTGAAGCGGCCACGCCAGTGGTTGTGGAGTCGTCGTTGAAATACCACTCTGGTCGTGCTGGATGTCTAACCTCGGTCCGTGATCCGGATCAGGGACAGTGTCTGATGGGTAGTTTAACTGGGGCGGTTGCCTCCCAAAGGGTAACGGAGGCGCCCAAAGGTTCCCTCAGCCTGGTTGGCAATCAGGTGTTGAGTGTAAGTGCACAAGGGAGCTTGACTGTGAGACCGACGGGTCGAGCAGGGACGAAAGTCGGGACTAGTGATCCGGCGGTGGCTTGTGGAAGCGCCGTCGCTCAACGGATAAAAGGTACCCCGGGGATAACAGGCTGATCTTCCCCAAGAGTCCATATCGACGGGATGGTTTGGCACCTCGATGTCGGCTCGTCGCATCCTGGGGCTGGAGTCGGTCCCAAGGGTTGGGCTGTTCGCCCATTAAAGCGGTACGCGAGCTGGGTTTAGAACGTCGTGAGACAGTTCGGTCCCTATCCTCTGTGCGCGTAGGAATATTGAGAAGGGCTGTCCCTAGTACGAGAGGACCGGGACGGACGAACCTCTGGTGTGCCAGTTGTCCTGCCAAGGGCATGGCTGGTTGGCTACGTTCGGGAGGGATAACCGCTGAAAGCATCTAAGCGGGAAGCCTGCTTCGAGATGAGTATTCCCACCTCCTTGAGAGGGTAAGGCTCCCAGTAGACGACTGGGTTGATAGGCCGGATGTGGAAGCCCAGTAATGGGTGGAGCTGACCGGTACTAATAGGCCGAGGGCTTGTCCTCAGTTGCTCGCGTCCACTGTGTTTGTTCTGAAGCAACGAACGGTTGCTGGTTTCAGAGCTGGAACACAACTACAGAGTGTGCTTGTTCGCTCGAAACCGATAGGGTTTCGGTGGTCATAGCGTTAGGGAAACGCCCGGTTACATTCCGAACCCGGAAGCTAAGCCTTTCAGCGCCGATGGTACTGCAGGGGGGACCCTGTGGGAGAGTAGGACACCGCCGAACAAATCTTCAGGACCCCTGGTCCCAGCGTTCACGCTGGGACCAGGGGTCCTTTTGTTTTTGCTTGACTTTTCCGAAGCGCGGTCGTGTGCCGGCTGCGCGAGAATGACTGCAGTACCCGAAGACAGGAGTCACGTCGATGTCCACCAACTCTCCCGACGACCGTCCGGAGCGCGAGCCGCGTCGCAGGGACGGTGCCGGTGGTGACCGGGGCGGCTTCCGTGGGCCGCGCCGCGACGACAACCGTGGTGGCGGCGGCTTCCGCCGCGATGACAACCGCGGCGGTGGCGGCGGCTACCGCCGTGACGACCGTGGTGACAGCCGTGACCGTGGTGGCGACAACCGGGGCGGCGACAACCGTGGTGGCGGTGGCTACCGTCGCGACGACCGCAGCGGTGGCGGCTTCCGCCGTGACGACAACCGCGGCGGTGGCGGCGGCTACCGTGGTGGCGACAACCGTGGCGGTGGCGGTTTCCGCCGCGATGACCGGCGCGATGAGCGTCCGTCGTCGTTCCGTCGCGACGACCGGCCCTCCTTCCCCCGTGACGACCGTGGCGGCGACAACCGCGGCGGTGGCGGCTTCCGCCGCGACGACCGTGGTGGCGACAACCGCGGTGGCGGCTTCCGTCGCGACGACCGTCGTGATGACAACCGGGGCGGCGGCGGTTTCCGCCGTGACGACCGGGGCGGTGACAACCGCGGTGGCGGTTTCCGCCGTGACGACCGGCGTGATGAGCGTCCGTCGTCGTTCCGTCGTGACGACCGGCCCTCCTTCCCCCGTGACGACCGTGGCGGCGACAACCGCGGCGGTGGCGGTTTCCGCCGCGATGACCGTGGTGGCGAGCGCGGTGGGTACCGTGGCCGGGACGACCGTCGTGATGACAACCGGGGCGGCGGCGGTTTCCGCCGTGACGACCGGGGTGGCGACAACCGCGGTGGCGGCTTCCGCCGTGACGACCGGCGTGACGAGCGTCCGTCGTCGTTCCGTCGCGACGACCGGCCCTCCTTCCCCCGTGACGACCGTGGCGGCGACAACCGCGGCGGTGGCGGCTTCCGTCGCGACGACCGTCGTGATGACAACCGGGGTGGCGGCGGTTTCCGCCGTGACGACCGGGGTGGCGACAACCGCGGTGGCGGCTTCCGCCGTGACGACCGGCGCGATGAGCGTCCGTCGTCGTTCCGTCGCGACGACCGGCCCTCGTACCGCCGTGACGACCGTGGCGGCGACAACCGCGGTGGTGGCTTCCGTCGTGACGACCGGGGTGGCGAGCGCGGTGGGTACCGTGGCCGGGACGACCGGGGTGGTTACGGGCGCCGGGACGACCGGGAGCGGAGCGACCGCGCGCCGCTCAAGCGGCTGCCGATCCCGCCGGAGGTCACCGGTGAGGAGATCGACCCCGATGTGCGCCAGGAGCTGATGAGCCTTCCCAAGGGGCTCGCCGACGACGTCGCGCGCAACCTCGTCATGGTCGCCCAGCTGATCGACGAGGACCCCGAGAAGGCGTACGGCTACTCCAAGGTCGCGCTGCGGCTCGCCTCGCGCGTCGCCGCCGTCCGCGAGGCCGCCGGGTTCGCCGCGTACGCCAACCAGAAGTACTCCGAGGCGCTGGCCGAGTTCCGGGCCGCGCGGCGGATGAGCGGTGGCGTGGAGCTGTGGCCCGTCATGGCCGACTGCGAGCGCGGCCTCGGCCGGCCCGAGCGGGCGCTGGCCATGGCCGGTGAGCCCGAGGTGCAGAAGCTCGACAAGGCCGGACAGGTCGAGATGCGGCTCGTCGCCGCCGGCGCCCGCCGGGACATGGGGCAGCTGGAGGCCGCCATCGTGACCCTCCAGAGCCCCGAGCTCGCCTCCCACGCCAACCACCCGTGGACCGCGCGCCTGCGCTACGCCTACGCAGACGCCCTGCTCGCCGCCGGGCGGGAGCAGGAGGCCCGGGAGTGGTTCGCCAAGGCCCTGGAGGCCGACAAGGACGGCGCCACGGACGCCTCCGACCGACTCGCCGAGCTGGACGGGGTCGAGTTCGTCGACGCCTTCGACGAGGACGAGGACGAGGACGAGACCGAGGACGCGAACGACGACCGGGACGGCGACGAGCCGAACCTTCGGGACGACGCCGACGACCTCGACGACGAGGACGACGAGGACGACGGTGAGGACGAGGCCGAGGACGACGAGCGGCGCTGACGTCCGGTGATCCGGTGACAGACGGAGGAGGGCGGCACCCCGGGGTGCCGCCCTCCTCCGCGTGCGGGGTGCGTCCTCAGTCGAGGGCGAGGCTGCGGAGGACCAGGCCCGTGGCCGGCTTGGGGCCGAACGAGGTCGACTTGCGGGGCATCGTCACGCCCTGGCGGGCCAGGTCGCGGACGACCTCCTCCCGTACCGGGTGCATGAGGACCGCCGTGCCGCCCCGGCGCTCGGCCTGGGCGACGGCCGCCGCCGTGTCGTGGATGTAGGCGATGTCCTCGGGGGCGTCCGGCACCCGCCAGACGTGCTCCAGGAGCGTGGCGTGCAGGACCGTGGCGTCCAGGGTCCGCCACGCCTCGGGGCGGTCCGTGCGGACCGTGCGGGCCAGCAGGGCCGGGTCCGGCCGGTCCAGGAGGTGGAAGGCGCCGTCGCCGGCGAGGAGGAAGGCGTTCCCCTCGGAGGCCGCCCCGGCCAGGGCCTCCAGGGCCTCCGGGAGCGGGCGCTCGACGCGGCGGACCCGGAAGGCGTCGCCGACGGCGGTCAGGGCGTCCGCCACGGGGAGCCGGCTGAGGAGGCGGTGGATCGCGCGGACCCGCAGCGGGTAGCGGACCGTGTCGATGAGGAGGACCAGGCCCTGGTTCCAGGGGCCGGGGGAGGGGTGCTCGTCGCGCAGCCGCAGATAGGTCGCCCAGCGGTGGTGCCCGTCCGCGATGAGCGCCTGGTGGCGGGCCAGCTCGGTGGTGACCGCCGCCTGCTCGGCCGGGTCCGTCACCGCCCACAGGCGGTGGTGGAAGCCGTCCTCGGTGGTCGTCGCGAGCAGCGGCTCGCGCAGCACCGCCCGCCCGATCACCGCGTCCGCGCCGTCGCCGTCGCCCGGATAGGTCAGGAGCAGCGGCTCCAGGTTGGCGGCCGTCGTCCGCATCAGCGCCGCCCGGTCCTCGACGACGTGCGGCATGACGTCCTCGTGGGGGAGGACGACCCCCTCGTCGGGCCTGGTCAGTTCGAGGGCGCCGATGATGCCGCGCTGGAGGACGCCGTCGCCCCGCTGCTCGTACACGTACAGCGCGGGGTGCGGGTCGGGGGCGAGGACGCCCTCGGCCAGCCAGCGGTCCATCGTCACCGCGGCCTTGCGGTGGCGGGTGCCCGCCGTGACGGCCTGCGGGAGGATCAGCCGCACGATGTTGTGCGGATCGGCGGACTCCAGATGGAGCAGCCCGTCAGGTCGGACGACGACGTCGTAGGGAGGGGACGTGACGGCCGCGAGACTGCCGACCCGCTCGGGGACGTACCGGATGCCGCGGAACGGATGCAGGCGCAGCCCCGCCGTGTCGTCGCGGACGGCGTCGGCCGCGTGACCTGAGGTGTTCATCTCGTCATCGTAGGCGCGCGGCGGGGATGCGCGATGATCGGGGGAGCGGGGGTCTTCCGGCGGTGAGTGAGGAGCGGATGGTCATGGCGCGAGACGGCCAGGAGCGGCGGACGGAACGGAGCCGTCCCGGCGGCAGCGCGGTCGCCTTGGACGAGGCGTACGACACGGCGCTGCTCGACCTCGACGGGGTCGTGTACTTCGCGGGCGGGGCGGCGGTCCCGCACGCCGTGGACGCGCTCGTCGCGGCGCGGGACGGCGGGATGCGGCTCGCGTACGTGACGAACAACGCGCTGCGGACGCCGGACGCGGTGGCCGGGCACCTCACCGAGCTGGGCGTGCCGGCCGAGCCCGGTGACGTCGTCACCTCGGCGCAGGCCGTGGCCCGGCTCGTCGCGGAGGACGTGCCCGAGGGGTCCCGGGTGCTCGTCGTCGGCGGCGAGGGGCTGCGGGTGGCGCTGCGCGAGCGGGGGCTCGTCCCCGTCGAGTCGGCCGACGACGCGCCGGTGGCCGTCGTCCAGGGGTACGGCGGGCCGGACATGGGCTGGGGGCGGTTCGCCGAGGCCGCGTACGCGATCGGGCGGGGCGTGCCGTGGTACGCCTCCAACACCGACCTGACCATCCCCGGGGCCCGGGGCATCGGGCCCGGCAACGGCGCCGCCGTCGAGGTCGTCCGGATCGCCACCGGCGGCCGGGCCGAGCCGAAGGTCGCGGGGAAGCCGCAGCCGCCGATGCACCGGGAGACCGTGCTGCGCACCGGGGCGGAGCGCCCGCTGGTCGTCGGGGACCGGCTGGACACCGACATCGAGGGCGCGTTCAACGGCGGCGTCGACTCGCTGCTCGTGCTGACCGGCGTCACCGACGGGGCGACGCTGCTCGCGGCGGTGCCCGAGCACCGGCCGACGTACGTGGCGGCGGACCTGCGGGGGCTGCTCACCGCGCACCCGGAGGTCGTCGCGGACGCCGACGGCGGGTTCCGGTGCGGACGGTGGCGGGCCTCGGTGGCCGGGGACGCGCTCGTCCTGGAGGGCGAGGGCGAGGACGCGGGGGACGACGCCCTCGACGGGCTGCGGGCGCTCTGCGGGGCGGCCTGGACGTGGGCCGGGGCCGGTGCGTGCGGGCTGGACGCGGGCAAGGCGCTGGCGCGGCTCGGGCTGTAGCGGGGCGGCAGGGGCGGCGGGTGCCGGGGAGGCCGGCGCCGGGCCGGTCTTCCCGGCGGATCGGGCCGTGCCCGTGGCCGGAGGCCCCCGACCCCTGCTAGATCAATGTTGGGTAGGCTAACCTAACTGCGTGTTGGTCGAGAGTCCCTCCCGTACGAGCGCGGAGCCGGCAGGCGCCGGGCGGTCCCCGAGGCGCCGGAACTCCGTGCGCGCCCTGGGGCTGCTCGCGGCCGTCGGCGTCCTGCTGCTTGTCTGTGTCCTCAGCATCATGATCGGTGCCAAGCCGGTGCCGATCGGAGACGTGTGGCACGGACTGTTCCACAACAGCGGCGTCGGCAACGACGTCGTCATCCACGACGTGCGGGTGCCCCGCACCCTGCTCGGGCTGCTCGTCGGCCTCGGGCTCGGCCTGGCCGGCGCGGTCATGCAGGGGCTCACGCGCAACCCGCTGGCGGAGCCCGGACTGCTCGGCGTGAACGCCGGGGCCGCCGCCGCCGTCGTCTCGGCCATCGCCTTCCTCGGCGTCACCGACGTCCGGGACTACGTGTGGTTCGCCTTCGTCGGCGCCGCCGTCGTCTCCGTCGTCGTGTACGTCCTCGGCGGCAGCCGCAGCACCACCCCGGTGCGGCTCGCGCTCGCCGGCACGGCCGCCACCGCCGCCCTGTACGGCTACGTCAACGCCGTCCAGCTGCTGAACGCGGCCGCCCTCGACCGGCTCCGCTTCTGGACCGTCGGCTCGCTGGCCTCCGCCGACATGGACACCGTCCGCCGGATCGCGCCGTTCGTCCTCGCCGGCGCCGTGCTGGCCCTGGCGATCGCGCGGCCCCTCAACGCCATGGAGATGGGCGACGACGCCGCCCGCGCGCTCGGCGTGGGCGTCAACCGGACCCGGATCACCGCGATGGTCGCCGTCACCCTGATGTGCGGCGCCGCGACCGCCGCCTGCGGGCCGATCGTCTTCCTCGGCCTGATGGTGCCGTACATGGTCCGCGCGATCACCGGCCCCGACATGCGGTGGATCCTGCCCTACGCGGCCGTGCTCGCGCCCGTGCTGCTGCTCGGCTCCGACGTCCTCGGCCGGGTCGTCGTCCGGCCCGCCGAGCTCCAGGTCGGCATCGTGACGGCCCTCGTCGGCGGGCCCGTCTTCATCCGACTCGTACGCCGCAAGAGGATGGCCCAGCTGTGACCACCAAGACCCTGCGGACCGGCGGGCTCTCCCTGCGGTACGCGCCGCGGGCCGCGCTCTCCGGCGCCGGGCTGCTCCTGCTCGCCCTCGGCGTCGCCACCGTCCTGGTCTGCACCGGCGACTTCCCCATGACGCCCCGCGAGGTCCTCGACACCCTGCTCGGGAACGGCACGCCCGTCCAGGAGTTCGCGGTGCTGGAACTGCGGTTGCCCCGGGTGCTCGTCGCGATCCTCGTCGGCGGCGCGCTCGCCCTCGGCGGGGCCGTCTTCCAGTCGATCTCGCGCAACCCGCTGGGCAGCCCCGACGTCATCGGCTTCGGCCAGGGCGCCACCGTCGGCGCGCTCACCGTCATCGTCCTCTTCCAGGGCAGCGCCGTCGCCACCGCCCTCGGCGCCGTCGCCGGCGGGATCGTCACCGGCGCCGCGATCTACCTGCTCGCCTGGAAGCGGGGCGTGCACGGCTACCGGCTGGTGCTCGTCGGCATCGGCGCCGCCGCCATGCTGACCTCGGTCATCCACTACCTCATCACCAAGGCCAACCTGACGGACGCCACCCGCGCCACGGTGTGGATGACGGGCTCCCTCGAAGGCCGCGACTGGACCCAGTTCTGGCCGCTGCTCGCCGTCTGCTGCGTGCTCGTGCCGCTGGTCCTCGGCCACGGCCGGGCGCTGCGGATGCTGGAGATGGGCGACGACGCCGCGTACGCCCTCGGCGTGAAGGTCGAGCGGACCCGGATCGTCCTGATGGCCTCCGCCGTGCTGCTCGTCGCCGTCGCCACCTCGGCGGCCGGGCCCATCGTCTTCGTCTCCCTCAGCGCCCCCCAGCTGGCCCGCCGGCTCACCCGCGCGCCCGGCCCCAACCTGGCGGTCTCCGCCGTCATGGGCGCGGCGCTCCTGCTGGGCGCCGACTGGATCGCCGGCAACGCCTTCGGCGACCGGCAGCTGCCCGTCGGCGTCATCACCGGCATCCTCGGCGGCTGCTACCTGCTCTGGCTGCTCGTCAGCGAACGCAAGGCGGGCCGGATATGAGCGCGCCCCAGGACCACCCGAACCAGGACACCAGGAGTACCCCCATGAGCGGTCGGCAGCAGCAGCGCCTCGGGGCCGAGTCGGTCACCCTCGCGTACGAGCAGCGGGTCATCGCCCGCGACCTGTCCGTCGAGATCCCCGACCACTCCTTCACCGTCATCGTCGGCCCCAACGCCTGCGGCAAGTCGACGCTGCTGCGCGCCCTCTCGCGGATGCTGAAGCCCGCGCAGGGCCGGGTGCTGCTCGACGGGCAGTCGATCCACTCGATGCCCGCCAAGAAGGTCGCCCGCACCCTGGGCCTGCTGCCGCAGTCGTCCGTCGCGCCCGACGGCATCACCGTCGCCGACCTCGTCGCCCGCGGCCGCTACCCGCACCAGGGGCTGCTGCGCCAGTGGTCGCCGGAGGACGAGCGGATCGTCCAGGAGTCGATGGAGTCCACCGGGGTCGCCGAGCTCGCCGACCGCTTCGTGGACGAGCTGTCCGGCGGCCAGCGCCAGCGGGTGTGGATCGCCATGGCCCTCGCCCAGCAGACCCCGCTGCTGCTGCTCGACGAGCCGACGACGTACCTCGACATCCAGCACCAGATCGACGTCCTCGACCTCTGCGCCGAGCTGCACGAGAACCAGGGGCGGACGCTCGTCGCCGTCCTGCACGACCTCAACCACGCGGCCCGGTACGCCACCCACCTCATCGCGGTGCGCGGCGGCGAGGTGGTCGCCGAGGGGCCGCCGTCCGAGGTCGTCACCGCCGAGCTGGTCGAGCGGGTCTTCGGGCTGCGCTGCCAGGTCATCGACGACCCGGAGACGGGCACCCCGCTCGTCGTCCCGGCCGGGCGGCAGGCACGGGCGGGCCGGCGGTCCGCCCCGGGGCGGACGGGGGAGGCCGCCCCGGACCCCACCCAGGACCCCGCCCAGGAGCCCGCGCAGGAGTCCGGGCAGGCGCCCGCGCTACAGAAGTGACCGCAGCCGCAGCAGGTCGCGGAAGCCGGCCTCCAGCCTGACCCGGCCGGAGGCCCACGCCTTCGCGAAGTTCAGTTCGCCGTTCACCATCGCGACCAGGTCGTCGCCGGTCATCGCCAGACGGATCTGGGCCTTCCGGGCCGGCGGGCCCGCCGCCGTCGACTCCACGAGCATCCGGCCGCCCGCCAGCCGGCCGGTGAAGGTCGTGTCGAGGTCGGTGAGGTGGCAGCTCAGGGTGCGGTCGAGCGCGGCCGCGCCCCGGACGTCGCCGTCCGTCCGCGCGAGGTTGTCCGCCAGCTTGTCGAGTGCGCCGCGGCACTCCGTGATCGTCGCCATCGCCGTCGACCGTACCCCAGGGCTTCGCGGTAGCGTCGGGGCATGAGCGAAGCGATGCCGGACGCCCCCGAGGGGACCGGGGAGCCCGGGGCCGAGGCGTACGACTCCACCGGGCCGCTGGGCGTGGCGCGGGAGGCCACCGGCCTCCCGGCCGTCGACGGGCTCCTGGAGCGGCTGGGGGAGGTCGACGGCCTCCCGGCGGACGTACACCTCGCGGTGTACGAGGATGTACACCGGGGCCTGCGCGCCGAGCTGACCTCGCTCGACGAGCGTCCCGCCCCCGCATCCCGTCCGCACGACCCCAGGAGCTGATCCCGACGTGGCAGGAGTGGCACGCCGCCGTCTCGACGCCGAGCTGGTCCGGCGCAAACTCGCCCGCTCGCGCGAGCACGCCAGCCAGCTGATCGCCGCGGGCCGGGTGACCGTCGGCAAGACCGTCGCCACCAAGCCCGCCACCCAGGTCGAGACCGCCGCGGCGATCGTCGTCGTCCAGGACGACTCCGACCCCGACTACGTCTCGCGCGGCGGCCACAAGCTCGCCGGCGCCTTCGCCGCCTTCGTCCCGCTGGGGCTGCGGATCGAGGGCCGGCGCGCGCTGGACGCAGGGGCCTCCACCGGCGGCTTCACCGACGTCCTGCTGCGCTCCGGCGCCGGGCACGTCGTCGCCGTCGACGTCGGCTACGGCCAGCTCGCCTGGTCGCTCCAGAGCGACGAGCGGGTCACCGTCAAGGACCGCACCAACGTGCGGGAGTTGACACTCGACGCCATCGACGGCGTCCCCGTCGACCTCGTCGTCGGCGACCTCTCCTTCATCCCGCTCGGCCTCGTCCTGCCCGCGCTCGTCGCCTGCACCGCGCCCGACGCCGACCTCGTCCTGATGGTGAAACCGCAGTTCGAGGTGGGCAAGGAGCGGCTCGGCTCGGGCGGCGTCGTCCGCAGCGCCGAGCTGCGCGCCGACGCCGTGAAGAACGTGGCCCGGCGCGCGGCGGAGCTCGGGCTCGGGGTGGTGGGCGTCACCGCCAGCCCGTTGCCCGGTCCTTCGGGGAACGTCGAGTACTTTCTGTGGCTGCGGGCCGGAGCGCCCGCACTCGATCCGGCGGATGTGGACCGCGCCGTGGCGGAAGGACCTCGTTGACAGAGACAGTGGCACCCCAGGCGGCACGTACCGTCCTCCTGCTCGCGCACACCGGCCGGCCGGCCGCCGTGCGCAGCGCCGAACTCGTCGTGCTGGGGCTGCTGCGCAGCGGCATCGGCGTCCGGGTCCTGGAGGCGGAGGCGACGGACCTGCCGCTGCCGCCCGCCGTGGAGAAGATCCCCGACGACTGCCCGGAGGCGCTCGACGGCTGCGAGCTGATCATCGTCCTCGGCGGTGACGGGACGCTGCTGCGCGGCGCCGAGTTCTCCCGCGCCTCCGGCGTGCCGATGCTCGGCGTCAACCTCGGCCGCGTCGGCTTCCTCGCCGAGGCGGAGCGCGACGACCTCGACAAGGTCGTCGACCGGGTCGTCACCAAGGCGTACGAGGTCGAGGAGCGGATGACCCTCGACGTGGCCGTCTACCAGAACGGCGACGTGCTGCACCGGGACTGGGCCCTCAACGAGGCCGCCGTGCAGAAGGTGTCCCCGGAGCGGATGCTGGAGGTCGTCCTCGCCGTCGACGGGCGGCCCGTCACCGGCTTCGGCTGCGACGGGGTGATCTGCGCGACACCCACCGGTTCCACCGCCTACGCCTTCTCGGCCGGCGGGCCCGTGGTCTGGCCCGAGGTCGAGGCGCTCCTGATGGTGCCGATCGGGGCGCACGCGCTGTTCGCCAAGCCGCTCGTCACCACGCCCGAGTCGGTCCTCGCCGTCGAGGTCGAGCCGCACACCCCGCACGGGGTGCTGTGGTGCGACGGGCGGCGGACCGTGGAGCTGCCCGCCGGCGCCCGGGTGGAGGTCCGGCGCGGCGCCGTCCCGGTGCGGCTCGCCCGGCTCCACCACGCCTCCTTCACGGACCGGCTCGTCGCCAAGTTCGCCCTGCCGGTCTCCGGGTGGCGGGGCGCACCCCGCTGACCGCCCCGCCGGCCTCTTCCCGACCGCCCTCCGACCGCCCGGTCGACCGCCCCGAGCCGGGGCCGATGTCGCATCCCGGGGCGGAAACCTCGTATGGTCTGGGGCGTGCTGGAGGAGATGCGGATACGGTCGCTCGGAGTCATCGACGACGCGGTGGTCGAGCTGTCGCCCGGCTTCACCGCGGTGACCGGTGAGACCGGCGCGGGCAAGACCATGGTCGTCACGAGCCTGGGGCTGCTGCTCGGCGGACGGGCCGATCCGGCCCTGGTGCGGATCGGGGCCGCCGCGGCGGTCGTCGAGGGGCGGATCAGCCTGCCGCCCGGCGCGCCCGTCGCGGTGCGCGCCGAGGAGGCGGGGGCCGAACTCGACGACGGCGCCCTGCTGGTGACCCGTACGGTCTCCGCCGAGGGGCGCTCGCGGGCCCACCTCGGCGGCCGTTCGGTGCCCGTCGGGCTGCTCGCCGAGCTCGCCGACGAACTCGTCGCCGTCCACGGCCAGACCGACCAGCAGGGCCTGCTCAAGCCCGCCCGGCAGCGCGGCGCGCTCGACCGGTACGCCGGCGAGGCCGTGGCCAAGCCGCTCGCCGCCTACGGCGAGGCGTACCGGCGCCTGCGGGCCGTCACCGCCGAGCTGGACGAGATCACCACCCGGGCACGTGAGCGAGCGCAGGAGGCCGACCTGCTGCGCTTCGGGCTCGCCGAGATCGAGGCCGTGGAGCCGCGCGCGGGCGAGGACGTGGAGCTGGCGGCCGAGGCCGAGCGGCTCGGGCACGCCGAGGCCCTGGCGTCCGCCGCCGCGCTCGCCCACGCCGCGCTGGTGGGGAACCCGGAGGACCCGGAGTCCGTCGACGCGACCACGCTGGTCGCCGGCGCGGGCCGGGCGCTGGAGGGCGTGCGGGCGCACGACCCGGCGCTCGCCGCGCTCGCCGACCGGATGGGGGAGATCTCCATCCTGCTGTCGGACGTGGCCGGGGAGCTCGCCGGATACGCCGACGACCTGGACGCCGACCCGCTGCGGCTCGCCGCCGTCGAGGAGCGGCGCGCCGCGCTCACCCAGCTCACCAGGAAGTACGGGGACTCCGTCGCCGCCGTCCTGGCCTGGGCGGAGGAGAGCGCGGACCGGCTCGGGCGGCTGGACGGCGACGACGAGCGGATCGAGGAGCTGACCGCCGAGCGGGACCGGCTGCGCGACGAGCTGTCCGTCCTCGCGCAGCGGCTCACCGACGCCCGGACGGAGGCCGCGGACCGGTTCGCCGGGGCGGTCACCGCCGAGCTGGCCTCGCTGGCCATGCCGCACGCGCGGGTGTCCTTCGCGCTCGCGCAGACCGAGGACCCGGAGGGCGTCGAGGTCGGCGGGCGGCGGGTGGCGTACGGGCCGTCCGGCGCCGACGAGGTCGAGCTGCTGCTCGCCCCGCACCCCGGTGCCCCGCCGCGGCCCATCGCCAAGGGCGCGTCCGGCGGTGAGCTGTCGCGCGTGATGCTCGCCGTCGAGGTGGTCTTCGCCGGGGTCGACCCGGTGCCGACGTACCTCTTCGACGAGGTCGACGCGGGCGTCGGCGGCAAGGCGGCGGTGGAGATCGGCCGCCGGCTCGCCAAGCTGGCCCGCACCGCGCAGGTCGTCGTCGTCACCCACCTGCCGCAGGTGGCGGCCTTCGCCGACCGGCAGCTGCTGGTGGAGAAGACCCACGACGGCTCCGTCACGCGTTCCGGCGTCACCGTCCTGGAGGGCGAGGAGCGGGTCAGGGAGCTCTCCCGGATGCTCGCCGGGCAGGAGGACTCCGAGACCGCCCGGGCCCACGCGGAGGAACTGCTGGCCACCGCCAGGGCCGACGGCTGACCCGGGCCCGCCGGGACGCGGGAGTCCCCTGGGGCCGGGGGGCTCGCCGAGATGCGGGAGCCCTCCGGGACGCGGGGGCCCGGCCGGCGTGAAGGTCCCGGTCCGCCTCACCCCGGGAGCCCTCCGGGACGCGGGGGGCTCACCGAGATGCGGGGTCCCCCGAGACGAGGGAGCCCCCTGTGGCGCGGGAGCCCGTCGAGACGAGGGGGCCCGCCGATGCCACGGGGGGCGCGTGGAGGAATGGTGCGCGCTCCCTCGGACGGGTGAACTCGGGGGAGGGGCGGGGCGACGGTCCGGGCAACGACGCGGTGTCGGTCCCGGAACGTGCGTACGGGTGGGCCCCGGGGCTGGCATCCTTGGGCGCGTGACACAGCTCCGTACGGTCCAAGTGCTGGGCGGCGGCAGCGCGGGCAGCAGCGCGCACGTCCGATCACTTGCCTCGGGGCTGGTGGCGAGGGGCGTGCGGGTGACCGTGTGCGCCCCCGCCGAACTCGACCGGCTCTACGACTACTCCGGCACCGGCGCGCACGTCGTGCCGCTGCCCCGCCGCAACGACCCGGCGACCGTCGGCGTGCTCCGCAACGCCTGCATCGGCGCCGACGTCGTCCACGCCCACGGCCTGCACGCCTCCGTGCGGGCCGCGCTCGCCGTCTCCGGTGGCGTCGGACCCGCCCGCACCCCGCTCGTCACCACCTGGCACGGCCGGCCGCGCGCCGAAGGCCCCCGGGCCGGACTCGTCCGGCTCCTGGAGCGCCGCACCGTGCGGGCCGCGGCCGTCGTCCTCGCCACCTCCTCCGAACTCGTCGACCGGGCCCGCAGGCGCGGCGCCCGCGACGCCCGGCTCGCCCCCGTCACCGTGCCCCCCGCCCGCGGCCCCGTCTGCCTCCACGACGGCAAGGCCCGCGCCGAACTCGGCGCCGTGGACCGGCCGCTGCTCATGGCCGTCGGCGCGCTGGAGGGCGACCGGGGGTACGGGACGCTGCTCGACGCGGCGCGGGAGTGGCGGGGGCTCGACCCGCAGCCGCTGCTCGTCATCGCCGGCGAGGGCCGCGAACGGGCCGCGCTCCAGCGGCGGATCGTCGCCGAAGGACTCGGCGTCCGGCTCATCGGCCGCCGCGATGACGTCGCCGAACTCCTCGCCGCCGCCGACGTCGCCGTCCTGCCCTCCCGCTGGGAGGCGCGCTCGCTGCTCGCGCAGGAGGCGCTGCGGCTCGGCGTGCCGCTGGTCGCCACCGCCGTCGGCGGCGTCCCCGAACTCGTCGGCGACGCCGCCGAACTCGTCCCGTACGGCGACCCCGGCGCCCTCGCCCGGGCCGTGCGCGGACTCCTCGACGACGAGGACCGCCGGATGGACCTCGCCGCGGCGGGCCGCACCCAGGCCCGGACCTGGCCGTCGGAGGACGACACCATCGCCCACGTCCTCAGCGTCTACGACGAGCTCTCCGGCCGCTGACGCCCCTTCACGGCGTGTGCCGCCGGGCGCGGAGCGCCAGCGACAGGGCGAGGACCGTCTGGGGGTCGTCCAGGTCCGTGCCCAGGAGTTCCGAGATGCGGGCCAGTCGGTTGTAGAGGGTCTGGCGGTTGAGGTGCAGCTCCCGGGCCGTCTCCGCCTTGCGGCCCGCGTGCGCCAGATACGTCTCCAGGGTGGGCAGCAGCGGGGGACGGGAGGTCCGGTCGTGGTCCCGGAGCGGGCCGATCGCCCGGTCCACGAAGGCCGCCAGGTCCGGATGGTCGCGCAGCCGCCACAGCAGCAGGTCGATGTCGAGGCGCCGGGCGTCGTACCAGGGCCGGTCCACGAGGCCCTGCGCCGCCGTCGCGGTCTCCGCCGCGTGCCGCAGCCCCGCCGAGGCCGCCGCCCAGCCGCCCGCCATGCCGACCACCACGACCGGCGGGTGCGCCCCTGCGCCCTCCAGGCCGGCCCGCTCCACCCCGGCCCGCAGAGCCGCCGCGACCCGGTCCGCCACCGCCGTCCGCTCCGTCTCGGACCGCAGGCCGAGCAGCAGCGGCACCCGGCCCTCGACCGGGCGGACGCCGAGCAGGGCCGGGACGCCCACGGAGGACAGCTCCTCGTGGACGGCGCGGGCCAGCAGCGCCCAGCTGCCGGACGGGGACAGCTCGGGGGCGAGGCGCATGACCACCGGCAGCAGCGGTCCCTCGCCCGGCCGGAAGCCCAGCACCCGGGCCTGCGCCGGGGCGTCCTCCGCCGAGATCCGGCCCTCCGCGAGGTCCGTCAGGAAGTCGCCGCGGCCGCGCGCCGCCAGCTCCTCCTCCTGCCGGGCCTGCATGAGGACGACCGCGAGGAGGCCCGCCGCCCGCTCGGCGGCCATCCGGTGGACGGGGGAGAGGGCGCCGGAGACCGCGAGGAGCACGAGCCGGGCCCGCACCGAACCCGTACCGGGGCCCCCGCCGGGGACGTCGACGAGGACCGTGCCCGTCGGCGGCCCCGACTCGCGGGCGGCGCGCTGGCCGCGCAGCCCGTCCCACACCTGGAGCGGGTCGGCCGGGCCGGACTCGGTGCCCGCCGCGTACAGCAGCTGCCCGTCGGCGGTCTCCAGGAAGACCGGGTTCGCGGCGAAGTCGGAGAGGATGCGGAGCACCTGGGGGACCCCGCCGCCGCCGAGCAGCGCCTCGGTGCACTGGCGGTGGACCTCCTCGGCCCGCCGCTGGAGCGCGTAGTGGCCGTTGACGATCTCGGTGTGGATCTCCTCGGTGACCGCGACGAACGGCACCTCGCGGTGCAGCTGGACCAGCGGCATCCCGGTCGCGCGGGCGGTCTCCACTATGGTCGCGGGGAGGCGGGCGAAGCGCGGGCCCAGCTCGACGACGAGGGCCGCGATGCCCCGGTCCGCGAGGCGGCGCACGAAGGCCCGCTGCTCGGCGGGGCGGGTGCCCAGGCCGAGCCCGGTGGTCAGCAGCAGCTCGCCGCCCTTCAGCAGGGACGCGATGTTGGGCACCTCGCCCGCGTGCACCCAGCGCACGGTCCGCTGGAGCCGGTCGGCGCCGGCGACGACCTCCGGGAGGCCGCTGCGGAGCCCCGGGAGTTCGAGTGCCCGTTGTACGGTGATGCCGCCCTGCGTGTCCATGGGCGGACGGTATCGCCCGGGGTGTTTCCGGGACATCACCCGATCGTCACAGGGCCCGACAGTTCGTACAACAGGACGACAACTCGTCGTGGCGCGGCGGGAATTGTATGACCAGTTGTCGCTTGTGGCCTACGTCACTCCCGAGGATGCTCTCGCGCCATGGCAGACACCTCCACTCCGCCGGGCGGCTCCGCGCCCCGCGTCGACCGCCTCAAGGCGAACTCCGTCGGACTCGTCGGCGTCGTCTTCATGGCCGTGGCCACCGCCGCGCCGATCACCGCCATGACCGGCAACCTCCCCATCGCCGTCGGCTTCGGCAACGGCACCGGGGCCCCCGCCGGCTACCTCTTCGCCACCCTCGTCCTGACCGTCTTCTCGGTCGGGTACGTGGCCATGGCCAAGCGGATCACCGCCGCCGGCGCCTTCTACGGCTACATCTCGCACGGCCTCGGCCGGATCGCCGGCATGGCCTCCGGGATGCTCGCCGTCCTCGCCTACATCGTCTTCGAGGCGTCCATCGTCGGCGTCTTCTCCTACTTCGCGAAGACCACCGTCGCCGACCAGCTCGGCGTCGACCTCCCCTGGATCCTGTACGCGGCCGCCATGCTGGCCGTCACCGCCGTCCTGTCGTACTTCGACATCAACCTGACCGCCAAGGCCCTCGGCGTGATGCTCGTCGCGGAGATCGCCGTCCTCTTCGCGGTCGCCACCGCCGTCCTGATCCACGGCGGCGGCCCCGACGGCATCCCCGTCGAACCGGTCGACCCGAGGAACGCCTTCACCGGCGCCTCCGCCGGCCTCGGCCTCTTCTTCGCCTTCTGGTCCTGGGTCGGCTTCGAGTCCACCGCCATGTACGGCGAGGAGTCCCGCGACCCCAAGCGCGTCATCCCCCGCGCCACCCTCATCTCCGTCATCGGAGTCGGCCTCTTCTACATCTACGTCTCCTGGATGACGATCGCCGGCAACGGCCTCGACGGCTCCGTCGCCCTCTCCACCTCCAAGAACCCGCTCGACCTCTTCTTCGCCCCCACCCAGGGCTTCATCGGCGCCTGGGCCGTCGACGCCTTCCAGTGGCTGCTGCTCACCGGCTCCTTCGCCTGCGGCATGGCCTTCCACCAGTGCGCCTCCCGCTACCTCTACGCCATCGGCCGCGAGGGCTTCCTCCACCCGGCCCTCGGCCGCACCCACCCCCGGCACGGCTCGCCCTACCTGGCGTCCTTCGTGCAGAGCGCGATCGCCGTCGCCCTCGTCGGCGCCTTCTGGCTCACCGGCCAGGACCCCTACGTCCACCTGTACACGCTGCTCGCGATCCTCGGCACGATGGCCATCCTCATCGTGCAGACCCTCTGCTCCTTCGCCGTCATCGGCTACTTCCGCAGGAACCACCCCGAGGACCGGCACTGGTTCAGGACCCTCGTCGCCCCCCTCCTCGGCGGCATCGGCATGATCGCCGTCGTCGTCCTCCTCGTCGTCAACATGGAGACCGCCGCCGGCACGGCCGCGGACTCCCTCTTCTTCAAGGCGATCCCGTGGACCGTCGGCGCCGTCTTCCTCGGCGGCCTCGCCCTCGGCCTGTACCTCAAGGCCAAGCGGCCCGAGCGCTACGAGATCATCGGCCGGATCGTCCTGGAGGACGCGGCCGAACGCGACGAGGAACCGGCGGAGCACGTCCCCGCGGCACACGGCTGACCCCTTCCGTCCCCACCCAGGAGCGCCCCATGGCACGCACCAACCCGATGCACCTCCTGAACCGCCTCGCCACCGACCACGCCGCCGCCCGCAGGCTCGGCCTCCCCGTGGACGAACTCCGCGGCCTGCGAGGCGACCCCCTCGGCCGCCGCACCCTCCTCAAGGCCGCCGCCGCGGCCGGCGTCGCGACCGCCGCCGCGACCGCCCCGGCCGCCGCGGCCGTCCCCGACCCGCCGGTGCGGTCCGACGCCCGGATCGCCGTCGTCGGCGCCGGCATCGCCGGCCTCACCGCCGCCCTCACCCTCCAGGACGCGGGACTCGCGCCCGTCCTCTACGAGGCCGACCCGGCCCGCGTCGGCGGCCGCATGTGGACCCAGCGCGCCCACTGGGCGTACGGGCAGACCTCCGAGATCGGCGGCGAACTCATCGACACCAGCCACAAGAAGATGCTGGAGCTCTGCCGCCGCTTCGGCCTCCCCGTCGAGGACTTCCTCGGCGGCGGCCCCAACGGAGCCGAGGAGGTCCTCTGGTTCGACGGCGGCTACTACCCGCGCGAACAGGCCGACGTGGACTTCAACGGCGTCTACCAGGCGCTGCGCCGCGACCTCTCGGAAGCGGGGGAGGTGCTCTGGAACCGGACCACCCCCACCGGCACCGCCCTCGACGACATGTCGCTGTACGAGTGGATCGAGAGCCGCGTCCCCGGCGGACACTCCTCGCCGCTCGGGAAGTTCATCGACGTCGCCTACAACGTCGAGTACGGCGCCGACACCACCGCACAGTCCTCGCTCGCCCTCGTCCTGCTCATGGGCTACCAGACCAATCCGGGCAACTTCAACATCTGGGGCCTGTCCAACGAGCGCTACCACATCACCGGAGGCAACGACCGGCTCCCGAACGCCATCGCCGGCGCCCTGAACCCCGGCACCCTCCGGACGGGCTGGACCCTCCAGGCGGTACGGGCGAACGCCGACGGCACCCAGACCCTCACCTTCGCCGAGGGCGGCGCCACCCGCACCGTCACCGCCGACCACACCGTCCTGTGCGTCCCGCTGCCCGTCCTCCAGCGGCTCGACCTCACCCGGGCCGGCTTCGACCCGCTGATGACGAACCTGCTGCGGGACGCCCGCATGGGCCACTGCACCAAGCTCAACATGCAGTTCGGCACCCGTCCCTGGCGCGGCACCGGCGCCTGGCCCGGCGTCTCGGCGGGCGACTGCTTCACCGACCTCGACGTCCAGCAGACCTGGGACACCACCAAGGTCCAGGGCGGCACCGGCGGCATCCTCATCCAGTACAACGGCGGCAGCCTCGCCCGGAACCTGAACCCCGCCGGCCCCTTCTCCACCGAGTCCGACCCGTACGTGCGCGGCCTGGTGAACCGCTACCTCGCCGGGATCGACAGCTTCTTCCCGGGCACCTCACGGGCCTGGAACGGCCGCGCCCAGCTCTCCGCCTGGCACAAGAACCCGAACGTCCTGGGCGCCTACTCCTACTGGCCGGTGGGCTACCTCCACCGGTACGCGGGGTACGAGGGCAGGGCCCAGGGCAACGTCCACATCGGCGGCGAGCACTGCTCCTACGACTTCCAGGGCTTCATGGAGGGCGGCGCCACCGAGGGCGAGCGGGCCGCGAAGGAGGTGATCGACGCCCTGCGGTGACGGAGCGGGCGGGGTGGACGGCGGGGACGGCGGCGGGGGTCAGGCCGCCGGCCGGACGTTGTGGTTGAGGCGGAACACGTTGTCGGGGTCGAACGCCGCCTTCACCGCGGCGAGCCGGGGGAGGTTCTCCTCGCCGAACCCGGCGACGACCCGCCGCTCGCCCTCCTCGCCGATGAAGTTGAGGTACACGGCGTCCGTCGTCCACGGCCGCACGGCGGTCCGGACGTCGTGCACCCACTGCACCACCCGCCCGTCGTCCGCCGGGTCCTCCCAGGTCGCGAACGGGTGCACCACCCACGGCGCGGTCCGCCACGGCTGCGGATAGCCGGACGGACCGGCCGCCACCGCCCCGCCCATCAGGAACAGCACGTGCTGGGTGGCGGTCCCCTCCGGGATCCGCTCGCCCCGCGCGGCGAAGACGTCCACGGCCTCGTCCGGGAGACCGCTCAGATACTCCGCCGACCAGTAGTTCCGCAGCCCCGGCGGATCGTCCAGCATGCACTGGAGGTCCGCGTACGGGACGTCGGAGACGACCTCCACCACCGGCCGCAGCGCCAGCAGCGGCTCGGCCGTCTCGCGGACCCGGGCCACCGGCCCGGCGCACGTCACCAGCGCCCCGCAGACCAGCTGCCCGACCAGGTGCGCGGGCACGAAGGGCTCCGGCGGGGCCGGGAAGTAGATGACCCCGCCGCCGATCTCGTCCGGCGCCCGCGCCCCCAGGTCCCGGTAGGCGCGCAGCACGGCGGGGCCGGACCGGGGCGGGAAGAGCAGCAGGGCGAAGCTCATGTGCGGCAGCTCGTGCAGCCGCAGCGTCAGCGAGGTGGCCACCCCGAAGTTGCCGCCGCCGCCGTGCAGCGCCCAGAACAGCTCCGGGTTCTCCTCCGGGCCCGCCACCACGTGCCTGCCCTCCGCGGTGATCAGCTCGGCCGCCAGCAGGTTGTCCGAGGCGAGCCCGAACTTCCGCTCCAGCCAGCCGGACCCGCCGCCCAGCACGAAGCCGCCGACGCCCGTCGTGGAGACCCGCCCGCCCGTCGTCGCCAGCCCGAACGGCTGGGTCGCCCGGTCGAGGTGGCTCATGGTCGCCCCGCCCTCGACCCGTACCGTCCTGTGCTCCGGGTCCACGACCACCGCGTGCATCCGCCGCAGGTCGACCACGAGCCCGCCGTCGACCACCGAGGTCCCGGCGACGCTGTGCCCGCCGCCGCGCACCGCGATCGGCAGCCCCGTCTCCCGGCCGAAGAGGATCGCGTTGGACACGTCCGCCGGGCCCGCGCACTGGGCGATCACCGCGGGACGGCGGTCGATCATCCCGTTGTGGACGGCCCTGGCCTCGTCGTAGCCGGGATCGCCGGGGACGTACACCGCACCGGCCATGTCCTCGCGGAGCCCGGCCAGGGCGGTTTCCGAAGCGGTGGTGTGGGGAGCCATGACGCCCCCCTTTCGTACGGGGGCCAGGACACCTCTCATCGTAGGTCCGGCCCCCGCCGGGCGCTCCCCGGCCCGCGTCAGCCCCCGTAGGCGCCGCTCGCCGTCAGCCGCAGCGCGGTGTCGATCAGCGGGACGTGGCTGAACGCCTGCGGGAAGTTGCCCACCTGCCGCTGGAGCCGGGCGTCCCACTCCTCGGCGAGCAGCCCCAGGTCGTTGCGGAGCGAGAGCAGCCGCTCGAAGAGGTTCCTGGCCTCGTCGACCCGGCCGATCATCGCCAGGTCGTCGGCGAGCCAGAAGGAACAGGCGAGGAAGGCGCCCTCGTCGCCCTCCAGGCCGTCCACGCCCGCCTCCTCGCCCGCCGTCGGGTAGCGCAGCACGAAGCCGTCCTCGGTGGACAGCTCCCGCTGGATCGCCTCGATCGTGCCGATCACCCGCTTGTCGTCGGGCGGCAGGAAGCCCATCTGCGGGATCAGCAGCAGCGAGGCGTCCAGCTCCCGGGAGCCGTACGACTGGGTGAAGGTGTTCCGCTCCTTGTCGTAGCCCTTCTCGCAGACGTCCCGGTGGATCTCGTCGCGCAGCTCCCGCCAGCGCTCCAGGGGGCCGTCCGCGTCCCCGGACTCGATCAGCTTGATCGTGCGGTCCACCGCCACCCAGGCCATCACCTTGGAGTGGGTGAAGTGCCGGCGGGGGCCGCGGACCTCCCAGATGCCCTCGTCGGGCTGGTTCCAGTTCTTCTCCAGGTACTCGATCAGCTTCAGCTGGAGCAGAGAGGCGTAGTCGTTGCGGGACAGACCCGTCATGTGCGCCAGGTGCAGGGCCTCGGTGACCTCGCCGTACACGTCCAGCTGGAGCTGGCTGGCGGCGCCGTTGCCGACCCGGACCGGGCCGGAGTTCTCGTACCCCGGCAGCCAGTCCAGCTCCGCCTCGCCGAGCTCCCGCTCGCCCGCGATCCCGTACATGATCTGGAGGTTCTCCGGGTCGCCCGCGACCGCGCGGAGCAGCCAGTCCCGCCAGGCGCGGGCCTCCTCGCGGTAGCCGGTGCGCAGCATCGAGGAGAGGGTGATGGCCGCGTCCCGCAGCCAGGTGTAGCGGTAGTCCCAGTTCCGCACGCCGCCGATCTCCTCCGGGAGGGAGGTCGTCGGCGCGGCGACGATCCCGCCGGTGGGGGCGTACGTCAGCGCCTTCAGGGTGATCAGGGAGCGGACCACGGCCTCCCGGTAGGGGCCGTGGTACGTGCAGTGCTCCACCCACTCGCGCCAGAAGCCGGTGGTCGCCTCCAGCGAGCCCTCCGGGTCCGGCAGCGGCGGCGGCTCCTTGTGCGAGGGCTGCCAGGACAGCGTGAAGGCGATCCGCTCGCCGGGGGCGACGGTGAACTCGGAGTAGGTGGTGAGGTCCTCTCCGTGGGTCTCGGCCTCGGTGTCGAACCAGACCGAGTCGGGGCCGGCCACCGCGACCGTGCGCTCGCCGACCTTGTGCACCCAGGGCACGATCCGGCCGTAGCTGAAGCGCATCCGCAGCGCGGAACGCATCCGCACCCGGCCGCTGACGCCCTCCACGATCCGGATCAGCTGGGGCGCGCCGTCGCGCGGCGGCATGAAGTCCGTCACCCGGACCGTGCCGCGCGGGGTGTCCCACTCGGACTCCAGGACCAGGGAGTCGCCCCGGTAGCGGCGGCGGTCGGCGGGGGCCGGCTCGGCGTCGTCCGGGCCGGCCGGGCCCACTCTCCAGAAGCCGTGCTCCTCGGTGCCGAGCAGTCCCGCGAAGACCGCGTGCGAGTCGAAGCGGGGCAGGCAGAGCCAGTCCACGCTGCCGTCCCGGCAGACCAGCGCCGCGGTCTGCATGTCTCCGATGAGTGCGTAATCCTCGATACGCCCGGCCACGTGCTTCACTCCAGTCGAACGGCCTTGTCCGCCCCGCGGGACGCGTGCGGCGGGTGGTGCGGGGTCGCGAAGAGGTGCCCGCGGTGCCAGTGTGCGGGATGTCCGGCCCCGGCAGTGGGTCGAGGGGAGGCGACACGGCTCCCGGTCCGGCGCCGCGGGCGGGGGTGATGCCGTCGGCCGGCCGCTCGGGGACACGCCCCGGCGGGATGGTCCGCACCCTAGTGACCGTGATGATCACCTGCGTAACGCGCTACTCCGTATGGGTGAACAGTTCTTCTCGGATCTTCCCCGGATGCCCCGGAAACCCTTAGGGAACCCCCGGCGGGCGCCTTTTCCACCCCCTCCCGCCGGGTCGGCCGCTGTGCCGACCGTGTGGCCGGAAGCGGTCTCCGGATGTCACTGATACCCTGGTACCCCGTGGACCGGTGGGAAACGGCACCAGCCGAAACCCCCGAAACCGCAGCGACGGCACCCCCGATTCTTCCGGAGGGCCTGCCGCTTCGCACCTCCAGAACGCGACCACGGGAGCCCCCTCTTGGCGATGCCGCCCAAATCCACGACGACCAAGCACATCTTCGTCACCGGGGGTGTCGCCTCCTCGCTCGGCAAGGGCCTCACCGCCTCCAGCCTGGGTGCGCTCCTCAAGGCCCGGGGCCTGCGGGTCACGATGCAGAAGCTCGACCCGTACCTCAACGTCGACCCGGGCACGATGAACCCCTTCCAGCACGGTGAGGTGTTCGTCACCAACGACGGCGCCGAGACCGACCTGGACATCGGCCACTACGAGCGCTTCCTCGACGTCGACCTCGACGGCTCGGCCAACGTCACCACCGGCCAGGTCTACTCGCAGGTCATCGCCAAGGAGCGGCGCGGCGAGTACCTCGGCGACACCGTGCAGGTCATCCCGCACATCACCAACGAGATCAAGTCCCGGATCCGCCGCATGGCGACCGACGACGTCGACGTCGTCATCACCGAGGTCGGCGGCACGGTCGGCGACATCGAGTCGCTGCCCTTCCTGGAGACCGTCCGCCAGGTCCGCCACGAGGTCGGCCGCGACAACGTCTTCGTCGTGCACATCTCGCTGCTGCCCTACATCGGCCCCTCCGGCGAGCTGAAGACCAAGCCGACCCAGCACTCCGTCGCCGCCCTGCGCAACATCGGCATCCAGCCCGACGCGATCGTGCTGCGCGCCGACCGCGAGGTCCCGACCGCCATCAAGCGCAAGATCTCGCTGATGTGCGACGTCGACGAGGCCGCGGTGGTCGCCGCCATCGACGCCCCGTCGATCTACGACATCCCGAAGGTGCTGCACACCGAGGGCCTGGACGCCTACGTGGTGCGCAAGCTCGACCTGCCCTTCCGCGACGTGGACTGGACCGTCTGGGAGGACCTCCTGGACCGGGTCCACAACCCGGAGCACGAGGTCACCGTCGCCCTCGTCGGCAAGTACATCGACCTGCCCGACGCCTACCTGTCGGTGACCGAGGCCATGCGCGCCGGCGGCTTCGCCAACAAGGCACGGGTCAAGGTGAAGTGGGTCACCTCCGACGACTGCAAGACCCAGGCGGGCGCCGAGAAGCAGCTCGGCGACTGCGACGCGATCCTCATCCCGGGCGGCTTCGGCGACCGCGGCGTCTCCGGCAAGGTCGGCGCCATCCAGTACGCCCGCGAGCACAAGGTGCCGCTGCTCGGCATCTGCCTGGGCCTCCAGTGCATCGTGATCGAGGCGGCCCGGAACCTGGCGGGCATCCCCGAGGCGAACTCCACCGAGTTCGACCCGGCCACCGCGCACCCGGTCGTCTCCACGATGGAGGAGCAGCTCGCGTACGTCGAGGGCGCCGGCGACCTGGGCGGCACGATGCGCCTCGGCCTCTACCCGGCGAAGCTCGCCGAGGGCTCGGTCGTCCGCGAGACCTACGACGGCGAGCCGTACGTCGAGGAGCGCCACCGCCACCGCTACGAGGTGAACAACGCGTACCGCGCCGAGCTGGAGAAGAAGGCCGGCCTGGTCTTCTCCGGCACCTCCCCGGACAACAAGCTCGTCGAGTTCGTCGAGTACCCGAAGGAGATTCACCCCTACCTGGTCGCCACCCAGGCGCACCCGGAGCTGAAGTCCCGCCCGACCCGCCCCCACCCGCTCTTCGCGGGCCTGGTCAAGGCGGCCGTCGAGCGCAGGACGGGCAAGAAGTAGTCAGGCGTTAACGTTGCCGGGGTACGGGTCCTGACGGACCGGTACCCCGGTTTTCGCATGCGGTTCGGCCACGGGAGGACATCAGATGAAGGTGCAGGACACCCCGGAGGAGTGGCAGGTCGTCGCCACCGCCACCCCCTTCACGGGAAAGAAGACGAGTGTCCGCACGGACGACGTGGTCATGCCGGACGGCTCGGTCGCCCGCCGCGACTACCAGGTCCACCCGGGCTCCGTGGCCGTCCTCGCGGTGGACGACCGGGACCGCGTGCTGGTGCTGCGGCAGTACCGCCACCCCGTGCGGCAGAAGCTGTGGGAGATCCCGGCCGGACTGCTCGACGTGCCCGGGGAGAACCCGCTGCACGCGGCCCAGCGCGAGCTGTACGAGGAGGCGTACGCCAAGGCGGGGGAGTGGCGGGTCCTGACGGACGTCTACACCACGCCGGGCGGCTGCGACGAGGCCGTCCGGATCTTCCTGGCCCGCGACCTCGCCGAGGCGGAGGGGGAGCGGTACGCGGTCTCCGAGGAGGAGGCCGACATGGAGGTGGAGCGGGTCCCGCTGGACGAGCTGCTGCGCGGCGTCCTCGCGGGCGAGCTGCACAACAACTGTCTGGTGGTGGGCGTCCTGTCCCTGGTCGCCGCCCGTGCGGCCGGCGGCGAGGAGGCCCTCCGGCCGGCCGACGCGCCCTGGCCGGCCCGGCCGTTCGAGGCGTGACGCGACTGCGGCGCCGCCGGCTCGCGGGGCGCGCCCCCGCCCCGTTGCGGGCAGGCGTTCCGCAGGGCGGAACGGGTGGGCACAACGGGGCGCCGCCCTTGCCGGTGCCGGAGGCTTCCGGGCCCGGACCCGCACCGGACGGGCGCCGCGCCACGGGTGCGGGCCAGGGCGCGGCACGCGGAGGCGCCGTTCAGGGCGCCGTCCCGTGTGCCCACCCGTCCCGCCCTGCGGGACGCCTGCCCACACGGGCGGGGGCGCGGCCCACAACGGGGCGGGTGCGCGCCCCGTGGCGGGGGGAACGGGCCGGTGTGACTGTCGGCTGATCCGATCGGGGGATGTGTCCGCCGCGCTCCGCCGGGTCCGTGGTGGGGGCTGAACTACGCTCGTACACGCCCGTGCGGACTCCCCCGCGGGGATCGGCTCGTGCGCAGGTGGACGGGAGCGTGGCCCGTGACGGATCAGGCGGTGGCAACGGCCGGCAGCCGGCAGTTCTACGGCCGGCAGCGGGAGTTGAAGGCGCTGCGCACCGACATCGAACGGACCGGTCTCGACACCCTCACCGGCCGCAAGGCGCCCCGCGCCCGCGTCCTGCTCGTCGCCGGCCGGCCCGGCTCCGGCCGCACCGCGCTCGCCGAGGAACTGATCGCCTCGCTCGCCGACCGCTACCCCGACGGCGTCCTCAGGGCCCGGCTGACCGAGCCCGGCGGCGACCCCGTGCCGACCGCCCGGGCCGCCCGCGAACTGCTGCGCGACCTCGGGGTCGCCGAGCCGCCCGGCGCCGCCGAGGACGAGCTGACCGAACTGGTCCGCGAGGCGCTGGGCGCCCGCCGGGCGGTCCTGCTGCTCGACGACGCCGTCGACGCCGAGCAGGTCGACCCCCTCCTCCCCGACAACCCCGACGCCCTCGTCGTCGCGGTGGCGCGCGGGCCGCTCACCGGCATCCCGGACGTGCGGCCCTGCACCCTCGGCGGGCTCGACCCGAAGTCCGCCATCGAACTGCTGACCTCCGCCACCGGCTCGGTCCGCATCACCGTCGACCCGCAGGCCGCCGAGGCGCTGGTCGAGGAGTGCGGGGGACTGCCCGGCGCGGTGGTGCTGGCGGGCGGCTGGCTGGCCGGCCGGCCCGAGGTCTCCGTCGCCGACCTCGCCAAGCGGCTCCGCGGGCTGACCGGCGACCCCCTCACCCGTACCTTCGTCCTCGCCCACGAGGCGCTGCCGGGCCCGGCGGCCCGGATACTGCGCTACCTGGCGGTCGCCCCGCTCGGCCGGGCCGACGCCCACACCGCCTCCGCCCTGGCCGGCTGCTCGGTCTCCGCGGCGGCCACCACCCTCGCGGACTTCGCCCGCCTGGGCCTGGTCGCCGAGGCGGGGGACGGGCAGTACGAGGCCCCCGGCCATCTCGTCCCCCTGCTCCGCGCCCAGCTGGAGGAGCGCGACCGGCCCGCCGAGGTGCAGCTCGCGCGGGCCCGGATGCTGGAGCGGACCGTGCGGCTCCTCCAGTCCTGCCGCGCGGTCACCGAACCCGAGGGCTCCCCGGCCCGCCGCAAGCTCGCCGGCCTGCCGAAGGCCCTGCGCTTCCCGACCGCCGAGGAGGCCGCGCGGTGGCTGGCCTCCCGCCGGCCCGCGCTGCTGGCCTGCGCCCGGCTGGCGGTGGCCGACGGCGAGCTGGACACCCTCGCCCGCCGGCTGATCGCCTCCCTGGTGCGGGCGCTCACCGCGCACGGCGGGGCCGAGGCCGCCGCTCCCGACCTGTACGGGCTGCACCGGCTCGTCCTCGACGTGGCCGAGCGGCGCGGGCTGCACCGCGAGCGGGCCGCGGCGCTGCTGAACCTCGGCGACCTCGACGCCCGGACCGGTCGCACGAAGGACGCTCTGCTGCGATATCGGTCGGCATGGGAGGCCGGCAGGCAGGCAAATGATCCGTATGCCACCGGTCGCGCAATGGAATCCGTAGGTGGGAGCTATCAGGAGCTCGGCGACTGGCAGCGGGCCGGCGACTGGTACAGCCGCGCCCTCGCCCAGCGCCTGGCCCGCGACGAGCGGGCCGACCAGGCGCGGCTGTACGCCCGCCTCGGCGCCGTGCAGACCTATGCCGGGCGGTACGGGGAGGCGCTGCGGCACTGGCGGGCGGCCGCGGCCGGGTACCGCAGGCTCGGCGATCTCCCGGGCCACGCACGGGCGTTGAGCGAGGCGGCCCGGGTCCAGGAGTACGCGGGCCGCCCCGAGGAGTCGCTGCGGACCTGCGAGGAGGCCGTCGAATGGGCCCGTCGCGCCCGTGACGTCCGGCTCCAGGCGGCCCTCCAGCTGCGGCTCGCCGACACCCTCGACCGGCTCGGGGACCCGGCGGCGGCGCGGCTGCACAGGGCCGCAGCGGACCGTCTGCTGGAAACCGGACGCTTTGCCTACGAAATCCGCAGTGGGTCTGCTGAAGATTAGTACTTTGAAAGGCTAGACAGCGGGAACTCCTTCATTAGACTGGTTCCGCCGCGTTCGAACGTGGTCTGCCCCGTTGCGCTGTGGTGCATCCGGGTATGTATCGCAGTGCACCAGTTATCCCCCTGATTCAAGGACCGTGATCGACGATGAAGGTCGGCATCCCCCGCGAGGTCAAGAACAACGAGTTCCGCGTGGCCATCACCCCCGCCGGTGTCCACGAGCTCGTCCGCAACGGCCACCAGGTCTTCATCGAGCAGAACGCCGGCGTCGGCTCCTCGATCACGGACGAGGAGTACGTCGCCGCGGGCGCCGAGATCCTCGCCACGGCCGACGAGGTCTGGGCCACCGCGGACCTGCTCCTCAAGGTCAAGGAGCCGATCGCGGAGGAGTACCACCGCCTCCGCAAGGACCAGACGCTCTTCACCTACCTGCACCTCGCCGCCTCCAAGGAGTGCACGGACGCCCTCCTGGAGTCCGGCACCACCGCCATCGCGTACGAGACGGTCGAGACCGCGAACCGCGCGCTCCCGCTGCTCGCCCCGATGTCCGAGGTCGCGGGCCGCCTGGCCCCGCAGGTCGGCGCCTACCACCTGATGCGCCCGGCCGGCGGCCGCGGCGTCCTCCCCGGCGGCGTCCCCGGCACTCACGCCGGCAAGGCCGTCGTCATCGGCGGCGGCGTCTCCGGCTGGAACGCCACCCAGATCGCCGTCGGCATGGGCTTCCACGTGACCCTGCTCGACCGCGACATCAACAAGCTCCGCGAGGCCGACAAGATCTTCGGCACCAAGGTGCAGACGATGGTCTCCAACGCCTACGAGCTGGAGAAGGCCGTCGTCGAGGCCGACCTCGTCATCGGCGCCGTCCTCATCCCGGGCGCCAAGGCCCCGAAGCTGGTCACCAACGAGCTCGTCGCCAAGATGAAGCCCGGAAGTGTCCTTGTCGACATCGCGATCGACCAGGGCGGCTGCTTCGAGGACTCGCACCCGACCACCCACGCCGAGCCGACCTTCCAGGTCCACAACTCGGTCTTCTACTGCGTCGCCAACATGCCGGGCGCGGTCCCGAACACCTCCACCTACGCCCTCACCAACGCCACGCTGCCCTACATCGTGTCGCTGGCGAACAACGGCTGGGCCGAGGCGATCCGCCGCGACGCCGCCCTCGGCCTGGGCCTCAACACCCATGACGGCAAGGTGGTCTACAAGGAGGTCGCCGAGGCGCACGGCTACGAGCACGTCGAGCTGAGCACCCTCGTCGGCTGACCCGGAAAGCCCCGGAAGGCGGCCCCGGCGACGACTCCGTCAACGCCCGCCGTCAATGTCACACACCCGGCCGGACCTTGTTCGACAAGGTCCGGCCGGCTGTGTCTCCGGCCACGCCAAAACGTTCGGTCAACTCGCCTCGAACGTAACCCTTTAACCGTTTCGCACACCCCTGAAACGTGTGGATGGATGGCCGCGCACCCTTGACAGAGCCGTGTTCGGTTGCCGACACAACGGGCCGGGTCCGGGCGATTGTGTTGCTGCGGAGCGGTGACACGCCATAGAGTCGCCAACCGTCGGCATGGTGCCACGCTGACAGATCGATAAATGTTCCTGGTCACATCCAAGGAGGTAAGACGACTTGTGAATGAGTCGACATTTACTCCCGGGAGCGGTGCGCCAGGTGCCCCGGTCGGCTCCGTCGCGGTGCGGACCTTCGCGACGCACCAGCCCATGACGACAACCCACACGCTGAAGACGATGGACGGCCTACACGTGAACGCCACGGCCGGCAACGAGATGGGCCGAGAGTCCACCCACTTCGCCGCCTACGACGAGCTGCCCGAGGGGCACTTCTACGACCCCGACGCCGAGTACGAGCCCGACCCGGAGTACGCGGCCACCCTCGCGCCCGACGCTGCCCGCCAGCGCCGCGAGCGGATCGGTCCCACCGGACGGCCGCTCCCGTACTTCCCGATCCCGGGCCCGCTGACCGACCACGGCCCCGCCAAGATCATCGCGATGTGCAACCAGAAGGGCGGCGTCGGCAAGACCACGTCGACCATCAACCTGGGTGCCGCGCTCGCCGAGTACGGACGGCGGGTGCTGCTCGTCGACTTCGACCCGCAGGGCGCCCTGTCGGTCGGCCTCGGCGTGAACCCGATGGAGCTCGACCTCACCGTCTACAACCTGCTCATGGAGCGGGGCATGTCGGCGGACGAGGTGCTGCTCAAGACGGCGGTCCCCAACATGGACCTGCTGCCGAGCAACATCGACCTCTCCGCCGCCGAGGTGCAGCTGGTCTCCGAGGTCGCGCGCGAGTCCACGCTCCAGCGCGCCCTCAAGCCGCTGATGAACGACTACGACTACATCGTGATCGACTGTCAGCCCTCGCTCGGCCTGCTGACCGTGAACGCCCTGACGGCGGCCCACAAGGTCATCGTGCCGCTGGAGTGCGAGTTCTTCGCGCTGCGCGGCGTCGCCCTGCTGACCGAGACCATCGAGAAGGTCCAGGAGCGGCTCAACCCCGAGCTGGAGCTCGACGGCATCCTCGCCACCATGTACGACTCCCGGACGGTGCACTCCCGCGAGGTCCTGGCGCGCGTCGTCGAGGCCTTCGACGACCACGTCTACCACACGGTGATCGGCCGGACGGTGCGCTTCCCGGAGACCACGGTCGCCGGCGAGCCCATCACCACGTACGCCTCCAACTCCGTGGGCGCCGCCGCCTACCGCCAGCTCGCCAGGGAGGTGCTCGCCCGGTGTCACGCCGAGTGAGTCTGCCCGGAGCCGACGAACTCTTCCGTACGACCGGGGGGATGGCACTTCAGGCGTCCTCGCCCCGCCGAACCGTTCCCGCTCCGGCGGGAGAGAGCGACCCGGCGGCCGGAGCGGACGGCGGTGCCGCCGAGCACGCGCCGGCCGACTCGGAGGCGGCCGAGCCGCGGGCCCGGGAGACCGAGGCCGTCCCCCCGCAGCAGCCCGCCCCCGTGAAGGCGGCCGCGCAGGCGGCCGCTCCCGCGCGGCGCCGGGGCCGGACCACCAACCGGCGCCCCAGCGGACGGGAGCGCCACGACGAGAAGATCACGGTCTACGTCTCCGCCGAGGAGCTCATGGACCTGGAGCACGCGCGGCTCGTGCTGCGCGGCGAGCACGGCCTCGCCGTGGACCGCGGCCGGATCGTCCGCGAGGCGGTCGCCGTGGTCCTGGCCGACCTGGAGTCCCGCGGCGACGCGAGCATCCTGGTCCGCCGTCTGCGCGGCCGCTGACGGTAGCCTGCGGGCGGCCCCGCCCCCGCACCCCTGGAACCGCCCCCGATGCCCCAGCACGCCGACGAGACGTCCCGCCCACCGCGCCGCCGCGCACTCGGGCGGGGCGGCGTGCCGGAGCGGACCCCGGAGCCGGGCCCCGTACGGGAGGCAGAGCCGGGACCCGTACGGCAGCCGGAGCCGGGGCCCGCACCCGGGCCGGAGTCCGTGCCCGCGCGTGACCCGGAGTCCGGCGACGGGCGGTTCACCGTGCGGCTCGCCAACTTCGAGGGGCCCTTCGACCTGCTCCTCCAGCTGATCACCAAGCACAAGCTGGACGTCACCGAGGTCGCCCTCTCACGGGTCACCGACGAGTTCATGGCCCACCTGCGGGCCCTGGGGCCCGACGGGGACCTCGACCAGACCACCGAGTTCCTGGTCGTCGCCGCCACCCTGCTCGACCTCAAGACCGCCCGGCTGCTGCCCGCCGCCGAGGTCGAGGACGAGGCCGACCTCGCCCTCCTGGAGGCCCGCGACCTGCTCTTCGCCCGGCTCCTCCAGTACCGGGCGTACAAGCGGATCTCCGAGATCCTCGCCGACCGCTGGGAGGCGGAGGGCCTCCGCCACCCCCGGACCGTCGGCCTGGAGCCCCACCACGCCGCGCTGCTCCCCGAGGTCGTCCTCTCGATCGGCGCCGAGGGCTTCGCGAAGCTCGCCGCGAAGGCCCTCCAGCCCAGGGCGAAGCCGCAGCTCCGCGTCGACCACATCCACGCCCCCCTGGTCAGCGTCCGGGAGCAGGCCGCGATCGTCGCCGCCCTGCTGCGCGAGCGCGGCACCGCGAGCTTCCGGGAGCTGGCGGAGGGCGCCGGGGACACCCTCACCGTCGTCGCCCGCTTCCTCGCCCTCCTGGAGCTCTACCGGGAGAGGGCCGTCGCCCTCGACCAGGAGGACCCGCTCGGCGACCTCACGGTCTCCTGGACCGGCGGGGACGGCGAGACCCGCGTCACCGAAGAGTTCGACCAGGAGGACCAGCCCGCATGAGCGACCTCGCACCCGCCCTCGAAGCCGTCCTCATGGTCGTGGACGAGCCCGCCGCCGAGACCGACCTCGCCCGGGTCCTCGGCCGCACCCCCCAGGAGGTCGCGGACGCCCTGCGCGAGCTGGCCGACGCCTACACCGCCGAGGGCCGCGGCTTCGAGCTGCGCCGGGTCGCCGGCGGCTGGCGCTACTACACCCGCCCGGCCCACGCCGCCGCCGTCGAGGCGTACGTCCTGGACGGCCGGCAGGCCCGGCTGACCCAGGCCGCCCTGGAGACCCTGGCGGTCGTCGCGTACCGCCAGCCGGTCAGCCGTTCCCGGGTCTCCGCGGTCCGCGGGGTCAACTGCGACGGCGTGATGCGGACCCTCCTCCAGCGGGGTCTCGTGGAGGAGACGGGCGCGGAACCCGAAACAGGTGCGATCCTGTACAGGACGACGAACTACTTCCTGGAGCGGATGGGCCTGCGCGGCCTGGACGAGCTCCCGGAGCTCGCGCCCTTCCTCCCCGAGGCGGACGCGGTCGAGCCGGACTCCCTGGAAGGCGTTCCGTCGTTCGATCCCGACCAGGACGAAGGACCCGGCCGGGGCGGACCAGCGGACGAAGAGACGACGGAAGTTTGATGCGAAGCAGCAGCGGCAGGAACAGCGGAAACAACGGCGGGAGCCGTGGTGCCAAGAGCGGCGGCCGCGGCAACGACTACCGGGGCGCGGGGAACAACCGCGACGAGCGCGGCCAGAGCGCCGGCCGCCCCCGCAAGACCCGCCCCGAGGAGCGCAGCTACGACGTGAGCATGCCCTCGGACGGCGCGAAGGACGCCCCCCGCAAGGGACGCGGCGACGCGGCCCGCGGCGGCGCCAAGGGCGGCCCGAAGCAGTCCCCGAAGCAGCCCGCGGGCGGGCAGCGGCGGGGCCCCGGCGGCCGTACGGCCCCGGCGCGCTCGCGCGAGTACGAGGCCAGGACCGAGGAGCGCAACCGCGAGCGGTACGCGAACAAGCCCCAGGTCAAGACCCCCAAGACCTTCCCGGGCGCCGAGCAGGAGGGCGAGCGGCTCCAGAAGGTGCTGGCCCGCGCGGGCTACGGCTCGCGCCGCGCCTGCGAGGAGCTCATCGAGCAGGCCCGCGTCGAGGTCAACGGCGAGATCGTCCTGGAGCAGGGCCTCCGTGTGAAGGACAGCGACGAGATCCGCGTCGACGGCCTGTCCGTCGCCACCCAGTCGTACCAGTTCTTCGCGCTGAACAAGCCGGCCGGCGTCGTCTCCACCATGGAGGACCCCGACGGCCGCCAGTGCCTGGGCGACTACGTAACCAACCGGGAGACCCGCCTCTTCCACGTCGGCCGGCTCGACACCGAGACCGAGGGCATCATCCTGCTCACCAACCACGGCGAGCTGGCCCACCGCCTCACGCACCCGAAGTACGGGGTGAAGAAGACCTACCTGGCGGCCGTCACCGGACCGCTGCCCCGCGAGGTCGGCAAGCGGCTCAAGGAGGGCATCGAGCTGGAGGACGGCTACGCCCGCGCCGACCACTTCCGCGTGGTCGAGCAGCTCGGCAAGAACTACCTGGTCGAGGTCGTGCTCCACGAGGGCCGCAAGCACATCGTCCGCCGCATGCTCGCCGAGGCGGGCTTCCCGGTGGAGAAGCTGGTCCGCACCGCCTTCGGCCCGATCGGGCTCGGCGACCAGAAGTCGGGCTGGCTGCGCCGCCTGTCCAACACCGAGGTCGGCATGCTGATGAAGGAAGTCGGTCTGTAAGGACCCGCCTCCTGACCGGAAGGGCCCCGTATCCCCCCCGCGGATACGGGGCCCTTCGCGTTCCCCCGCCTTGTGCGCGACCCCCGCCACCTTTTATAGTCACAGTGACTCTTAAGGAGGCGGGCGTGAGCCTCGCGGACGTACTCGAACCCCTCCAGCGGCCCCTCTTCACGCTGCTGGACACCCCGATCAGCTGGACCGAGGTCCTCGGCTTCGGCAGCGGCGCCCTCTGCGTCTGGCTCGTCGCCCGGCAGCACCTCGCCAACTGGCCGGTCGGCATCGCCAACAACCTCTTCTTCGTGCTGCTCTTCACCCAGGCCGGCCTCTACGCCGACGCCGGCCTCCAGATCGTCTTCATCGCCCTCGCCGCCTACGGCTGGTGGACCTGGACCCACGGGGGTGGACCAGGCTCCGCCGGGGCCCTCCCGGTGCGGCGCACCACCCGCACCGAGTGGACCTGGCTGCTCGCGGCGGGGGCGGTGGGGACCCTCGCCCTCACCCTCCTCCTCGACCGGACCACCGACTCCACCGTCCCCTTCTGGGACGCCCTCACCACCGGCCTCTCCCTCATGGCCACCTACGGCCAGTGCCGCAAGCGCCTGGAGTCCTGGTGGCTGTGGATCGCCGCCGACGTGGTCTACGTCCCCCTGTACGCCCACAAGGGGCTCTACCTGACCTCGCTGCTGTACGTCGGCTTCATGGCCCTGTGCGCGGCCGGACTGCGCGGCTGGAGCCGCGACCTCGCCGCCACCCGCCGCCCGCTGGAGGCGGCCGCGTGAGCACCCGCCACGGCCACGGTCTCGTCCTCGGCAAGTTCTACCCGCCGCACGCCGGCCACCACCACCTCGTCCGCACCGCCCTCGCCGCCTGCGAGCGCGTCACCGTCCTCGTCTGCGCCTCCTCCGTCGAGTCCCTGCCGCTGGCGGAGCGGGTCGCCTGGATGCGCGAGGTCCACCCCGACGCCCTCGTCGTCGGCGCCGTCGACGACATCCCCGTCGACCTCACCGACCCCGCCGTCTGGGACGCCCACATGGCGGTCTTCCGGGCCGCCGTCCCCGAGCCCGTCGACGCCGTCTTCACCTCGGAGCCGTACGGCGAGGAACTCGCCCGCCGCTTCGGCGCCGCCGCCGTCCTCGTCGACCCCGGCCGCACCGCCTTCCCCGTCTCCGGCACCGCCGTCCGCGCCGACCCCGCGGCCTGCTGGGACTTCCTCGCCGCGCCCGTGCGGGCCGCGCTCACCCGCCGGGTCGTCGTCCTCGGCGCCGAGTCCACCGGCACCACCACCATGGCCCTCGCCCTCGCCGACCACTACCGGCGGCGCGGCGGCGTCTGGGCGCGCACCCGCTACGTCCCCGAGTACGGCCGCGAGCACAGCGAGCTCAAGCTCGCCGAACTGCGGGCCGTGCGCCCCGGCGCCGACTGGTCCGAGGTCGCCTTCCACACCACCGACTTCCCCGTCATCGCCCAGCGCCAGGCCGAGCTGGAGGAGGAGGCCGCGCGCGACGGCTCGCCCGTCCTCTTCTGCGACACCGACGCCTTCGCCACCACCATCTGGCACGAGCGGTACCTGGGCACCACCAGTGCCGCCACCGGCGAGATCGCCGCCCGCGGCCGGCAGCACCTGTGGCTGCTCACCGACCACCGGGGCGTCGACTTCGAGGACGACGGGCTGCGCGACGGCGAACACCTCCGCCCCTGGATGACCGCCCGCTTCCTCACCCAGCTCGCCCGCACCGGCCGCCGCACCGTCGTCCTCACCGGACCCCACGAGGAGCGCCTCGCCACCGCCGTCGCCGCCGTCGACGCCCTCCTCGCCGAGGGCCCGCGCCTCGCCGACCCCCTCCCGGAGCGCCGATGACCACCCCGCCCCGCCCCGAGGGGTACGACCCCCGGGCCTTCGAGCCCTTCGCCGTCACCGTCGACCTCGCCGTCCTCACCGTCCGCGCCGGCCGGCTCCACGTCCTCCTCGTCCAGCGCGGCCAGGAGCCGTACGCGGGCGCCTGGGCGCTCCCCGGCGGCTTCGTGCTGCCCCGCGAGTCCGCCGGGACGGCCGCCCGCCGCGAACTCGCCGAGGAGACCGGCCTGCCCGACGCCGTCGTCGCCGGACTCCACCTCGAACAGCTCCGCACCTACACCGAACCGGACCGCGACCCGAGGATGCGGGTCGTCTCCGTCGCGTACACCGCCCTCGTCCCCGACCTGCCCGAACCGCGCGGCGGCGGCGACGCGGCCGAGGCCCGCTGGCTGCCCTACGACGAGGTCCCGCCGCTCGCCTTCGACCACGACGTGATCCTGGCCGACGCCCGGAGGCGCGTCGGCGCCAAGCTGGAGTACACCTGCCTCGCCACCGCCTTCTGCCCGCCCGAGTTCACCCTCGGCGAGCTCCGGGAGGTCTACGAGACGGTCTGGGGCGTCCCGCTCGACCGCCCCAACTTCCGGCGCAAGGTCCTCACCACCCCCGGCTTCGTCGAGCCGGTCGAAGGACCGCCGCGCCTCACCGGCGGACGGGGGAAACCCGCCGCGCTCTACCGGGCGGGCGGGGCCACCGCCCTCCACCCGCCGCTGCTCCGACCGGAAGGACGATCCGCATGAACAAGCAGGCCGCCACGGGGGCGCTGATGGGGCTGGCGCTGGGGGACGCGCTGGGCTTCCCGACCGAGTTCAACGACGTGCCCGCGATCCTGGCCAAGTGCGGGCCGTGGCGGGAGATGGCGCTGCCGGTGACCCGGGGGACCGCATACATCACCGACGACACCCAGATGACCCTCGCCTTCGCCCGGGGCCTTCGGACCGCCATGGACAGCGGCCTGCTCACCCCGCACCGGCTCGCCCGGCCCGTGCGGGACGAGTACGTCGACTGGTACCACTCCCCGGAGAACAACCGCGCCCCCGGCAACACCTGTCTGCTCGCCTGCCGACTCCTCGACAGCGACCGCCGCTGGCAGGACGCCAGCCAGATCGGGTCCAAGGGCTGCGGCGCCAACATGCGGGTCGCGCCCATCGGGCTCGTCCCCGGCCTGAGCGAGGAACAGCGGGCGGGCGCCGCCCAGCTCCAGGCCGCCCTCACCCACGGACACCCCACCGGGCTCGCCGCCTCCGACCTGACCGCGCGGGCCGTGTGGCTGCTCGCCCGGGGGGCCGACCCGACCGGGCTCGTCGGGCAGCTGCGCTCGTACGCGTACGAGAACCGCGACCGCTACCACGAGCGGTGGCTCGGCGACCTGTGGACCCGCTCGCAGGACCCGGACGCACTCCACTTCGCGCGGCGCGGCTGGGACGAGTGCCTGGCCGTCCTCGAACGGCTCGACTCCGTGCAGCGCACCGCCGACCCGGAGCTCGACCCCTGCACGTACACGGGCGACGGGTGGATCGCGGAGGAGGCGCTCGCCACCGGGCTGCTCTGCTTCCTGCTCTTCCCCGGCGAGCCGCTGACCGCCCTGCGCCGGGCCGCCTGCACCCGGGGCGACTCCGACTCGATCGCGGCCCTCGCCGGGGCCTTCGCGGGCGCCCACCTGGGCGCGGACGCCTGGCCCGCCGAGTGGACCGCGCGGATCGAGCACCGGGACGAGCTGCTGGCGCTCGGGGCCCTCTGGGACGCGTGAGCGGATTCTGGAAGGCTGGTGTCCCATGACGCTCACCATCGAGGCCCACAAGGCCGAACTGACCGCCGTGGTGGCCGGGGAGCCCGACCCGCTCCTCTTCGCCACGGTCTCCGGCGCCCACCTGTACGGCTTCCCGTCCCGCGACTCCGACGTGGACCTGCGCGGCGTCCACCTGCTGCCCGCCGAGGCGCTGGTCGGGCTCCGCGAGCCGGAGGAGACCCGGGACCGGATGTGGGAGCGGGACGGCGTCGAGATGGACCTCGTCACGCACGACCTGCGGAAGTTCGCCCGGCTGATGCTGCGCCGCAACGGCTACGTCCTGGAGCAGCTCACCTCGCCGCTGGTCGTGCACACCACCCCGGTCCACGCCGAGCTGCTGGCCCTCGTGCCCGGGGTGCTCACCCCCCACCACGCCCACCACTACCGGGGCTTCGCCGCGACCCAGTGGCGGCTCTTCGAGAAGAGCGGCGAGCTCAAGCCGCTGCTGTACGCCTACCGGGCGCTGCTCACCGGCATCCACCTCATGCGCTCCGGCGAGGTCCAGGCCCACTTGCCGACCCTCGCCGGCGACGTCCCGGAGGCCCCGGCCCGGATCGCGGACCTGGTCGCCGCGAAGACGGCCGCCGAGCACGGCACCGCCACCGTCGCGCCGGAGGACGTGCGGGCCGAGGTGGAGGCCCTGCACGGCGTCCTGGACGAGGCCCGGACGGCCTCGCGCCTCCCGGACGCGGTGAGCGCCGGGGACGCCCTCCACGACCTGGTGGTACGGGCCCGGCTGGAGGTCCGGCTAGAGCTCCTGGAGGGCTGAGGCCCGGCGGGCGCGGACCAGGAGGTCCTGGACGCGCGCGCGGTCGGGGACGGCGGGGAGCGGGGAGACGACGAGGGCGTCGTCGGCCTCGTCCTGGAGGCGGTTCATCCACGCCTCCACCTCCGGCCACGGCACCTCGCCGCGCTTGACGGCGAGCAGCCGCTCCCGGTCCCCGCCCACGTCGATCCGCAGCTCGCCGGTGCGCAGCAGGTCCCGGCAGCTGCCGAGCAGGCGCAGCAGGTGCATGGCGTGCTTCCAGCGCGGACGGCCGTACTGGCGGACGTCCGCCTCCAGCTTGCGGCGCTGGCCGCCCGCGTAGCGGACGAAGGTGCCGTGGGCCTGCCGGGAGAGGAAGGCGCCGCGCAGGGCGAGGAGTTCGTCGCCCCACGCGGTGGTGTGGGTGACGAGCGGGGAGTGGAGGCACTCCAGGACGTTGGGGTTGTTGCGGAGGGCCAGCTCGCAGAAGCGTTCCAGCTCCCAGCTGAACTGCTCGGGGGCCGGGCCCTCCACGTGCGCCGGGGGCTTGTCGAAGCGCCAGAAGAGCGGCGTGGGGGCGAGGTAGACGCCCCGCGCGTCGGTGTCGCTGTCCTCGGTGGCCAGCCCGAAGGCGCGCGAGCCCATCACGCAGGCGTAGACGGTGTGCTCGCGCACCAGCGACTCGGGGGACGTGTCCATGGCGGCCAGGCTACGCGAGCGTGATCGTCTCGCCGGAGACGGTGATCCGCTCGGCGGGCAGCGGGCGCGACGCCGGTCCGGTCTTCACCGCGCCGTCCGCGATGTCGTACTTCGAGCCGTGGCAGGGGCAGTCGATCGTGCCGTCCGCGACCTTGTTCACCGTGCAGCCCTGGTGGGTGCAGATCGCCGAGAAGGCCTTGAACTCGCCCTTCACCGGCTGGGTGACGACCACCTTGCGGTCCGCGAAGACCGTGCCGCCGCCCACCGGGATCTCCGAGGTGCTCGCCAGCGGGGTGCCGCCGGCCGGCGTGCCCGTGGCGGTGCCGGTGGGCTCCGCGGTGGCCGGCGCGCTCGTCCCCGTACCGCCGTCGCCGCCGCCCCCGCCGTCGTCCGAACCGCACCCCGCGGTCGTCGCCGCGGTCGCCGTCGTCAGGGCCGCCGCGGCGAGCAGAACCGACCTGCGGGGTGTCGTCCGTGAAGTCATGCGGCCCAGCTTCGCCCGGTCCGCGCCGCCGTGCGCGCGGCACGCCGGGCCCGGCCTAGACCCGGGGCGCCAACTCCCCCGCACGGCCGTCCGCGCCGGGCCGCACCTCCAGGACGGCGGTCACCGCGGCCCGCTCGACCGGGCCGTACACGTGCGGGAAGAGCCGGTCGCCCGAACCCTCCCAGCGGACCTCCGCGGAGAGCAGGGACTCGTCGATCACCAGCGCCAGGAGCGGCCCCGGCACGTCCCGGTAGCGGGCGTCGGCGACCTCCAGCGCCGCCCGCTCGTCCGCCGAGCAGTGCACGAAGCCCTCGGCGGCCAGCGACGGCGGGGCGTAGGGGAGGGCGGGGGAGGCGGACCATCCGGCCCAGTCGGCGAGGGGGACGACGTGGAAGAGCATCCGCCCTTTCTACCCCCTCGCGTCCCCGGCCGCCGCGGCTACTCCGGGTGGCGGAACATCCCGGGATGGGTGAGATTGGGGCTGTTCCTCACTGGACGAAAGGCAGGACCATGGCGGGAAACGATCTCGGCGGTCTCCTCGGCTCGCTGCTGGGCGGCGGGAACGGCGGCCAGGGCGGCGGAGGCGCCGGCGGCATCCTGGGCTCCCTGCTCGGCGCCCTCGCGGGCGGCGGCGGCCGGGGGAGCGGCGGCGCGGGCGGCCAGAACCCCCTCGGCGGGCTCCTCGACATGCTCACCAGGTCCGGCCTCGCCGACCAGGCCCAGTCCTGGATCGGCACCGGCGACAACAAGCCCGTCGACGGCGCGCAGATCACGCGGGCGCTCCCCGACGAGACCCTCCAGCAGGTCGCGCGGGACGCCGGGGTCAGCCCCGAGCAGGCCGCCGACGAGATCGCCCGCTCGCTGCCGCAGGCCGTCGACAAGCTGACCCCCGGCGGCTCGCTCCCCGAGGGCGGCTCCCTGGAGGACATCATCCGGGCCCAGAAGCTCTGAGCGCCCCGGAAGCCCCGGGCGGCCCGGAAGCCCCGGGCGGCCGTACGCCGCTCCGCGCCCGCCCCGCGTCTCGCAGGGCGGGCGCGCGCACGGGTGCCGCCGGCGGCTGACTAGGCTGGACCCAGGCGTCGCGCAGCGATGCCCAGTCGCCGCGTACGCGATGTCCAGGGGCCCCGCCCCGCCCCGCCCCCGCCCCGCGCCCCAAGGACCCCGCCCCGTGAGAACAGCGCTCGTCATCGGAACCGGACTGATCGGCACCTCCGCCGCCCTCGCCCTCGCCGGGCGGGGCGTCACGGTCCACCTCCGCGACCACGACCCGGCGAGCGCCCGGACCGCCGCCGCCCTCGGCGCGGGCACCGACGCGGAGCCCGAGGGCCCGGTGGACCTCGCGATCGTCGCCGTACCGCCGGCGCACACCGCCGCCACCCTCGCCGGGGCCATGCGCGCCGGCGCCGCCCGCGGCTACCTGGACGTCGCCAGCGTCAAGGGCGGCCCGCAGCGGGAGCTGGAGGCCATGGGCCTCGACCTCGCCCCGTACATCGGCACCCACCCCATGTCCGGCAAGGAGCGCTCCGGGCCGCTCGCCGCCACCGCCGACCTCTTCGAGGGCCGGCCCTGGGTGCTCACCCCGACCCGGGCCACCGACACCGAGGTCCTCAACCTCGCCCTGGAGCTCGTCGCGCTCTGCCGGGCCGTGCCCGTCGTCATGGACGCCGACGCCCACGACCGCGCCGTCGCCCTCGTCTCCCACACCCCGCAGCTCGTCTCCTCGATGGTCGCGGCGCGCCTGGAGGAGGCCGAGGAGTCGGCCGTCCGCCTCTGCGGGCAGGGCATCCGGGACGTCACCCGCATCGCCGCCTCCGACCCGCGCATGTGGATCGACATCCTCTCCGCCAACCCCGGGCCGGTCGCCGACGTCCTCTCCGGCGTCGCCGCCGACCTCGACGAGACGGTCCGCGCGCTGCGCTCCCTCCAGTCCGCCGACGAGCAGAAGCGGCGCGACGGCGCCACCGGCGTCGAGGACGTGCTCCGCCGGGGCAACGCGGGCCGCGCCCGCGTCCCCGGCAAGCACGGCGCCGCCCCCGCCGTCTACGAGACCGTCGCCGTCCTCATCAGCGACCGGCCGGGCGAGCTGGCCCGCATCTTCGCCGACGCCGGGCGGGCCGGGGTCAACATCGAGGACGTCCGCATCGAGCACGCGACCGGCCAGCAGGCGGGCCTCGTCCAGCTCATGGTCGACCCCTCGGCGGCCCCCGCCCTCGCGGCGGCGCTCCGCGAGCGGGGCTGGGCCCTGCGCACCGGCTGACCCCCGCCGCCGCGGGCCCCGGCACCGCTGGGCCGAACGGGTGCGGGGGACTCGGTAACCTTGTAGGGGCCCCCTCACGCATCCGCCGGGGCCGCCGCTCCCGCAGGAAGGTCATCCTCACCGTGGAATCCGTGATCGTCGCCATCGACGGCCCCTCCGGCACGGGCAAGTCGAGCACCTCGAAGGCGGTCGCCGCCAAGCTGGGGCTGAGCTACCTGGACACCGGTGCCCAGTACCGGGCGATCACCTGGTGGATGATCAGCAACGGCGTGGACGTCACCGACGCCGACGCCGTCGCGAACGCCGCGGGCAAGCCCGTCATCGTCTCCGGCACCGACCCGTCCCGGCCCACCATCACCGTGGACGGCGTCGACGCCTCCGGCCCGATCCGCACCGAGGAGGTCACCTCCCGGGTCAGCGCCGTCAGCGCCGTGCCCGAGGTGCGCGCCCTCATCACCGAGCTCCAGCGCTCCATCGCCCGCGGCGCCGAGGCCGGCATCGTCGTCGAGGGCCGGGACATCGGCACCACCGTCCTCCCGGACGCCGACCTCAAGGTCTTCCTCACCGCCTCGCCCGAGGCCCGCGCCGCCCGCCGCTCCGGCGAGCTCAAGGGCGCCGACGTCCGCGCCACCCAGGAGGCCCTGGTCAAGCGGGACGCAGCCGACTCCAGCCGCAAGACCTCCCCGCTCGCCAAGGCCGACGACGCCGTCGAGGTCGACACCACCGAGCTCACCCTTGACCAGGTCATCGAGTGCGTCGTGACCCTGGTGGAGGAGCACTCGGCCGAAGCGGAGTCGAGGCGGAGCGCGACCGAAGGCGCGGAGAAGCGGAGGGGCGGCAAGTGACCCAGCCCTCCGCGAAGGGGGCCGCCGTCGGCCGCCGCATCGGCATCGGGCTGATGTACGGCTTCTGGAAGCCGCGCGTGCTCGGCGCCTGGCGGGTGCCGGCCTCCGGCCCCGTCATCCTCGCCGTCAACCACGCGCACAACATCGACGGTCCCATGCTCATGGGCACCGCCCCGCGCCCCGTGCACTTCCTCATCAAGAAGGAGGCGTTCGTCGGGCCGCTGGGCGGCTTCCTGGAGGGCATCGGCCAGCTCAAGGTCGACCGGGACTCCACGGACCGCCACGCGATCGGCAACGCGCTGGGCGTCCTGGAGCAGGGCGGCGTCCTCGGGATCTTCCCCGAGGGCACCCGGGGCGAGGGCGACTTCGCCTCGCTCCGCGCCGGCCTCGCCTACTTCGCGGTGCGCTCCGGCGCCCCCATCGTCCCGGTGGCGGTGCTCGGCAGCACCGAGCGGCCCGGCCGCCTGGTGAAGGGCCTGCCGGCCCTCCGCAGCCGGGTGGACGTCGTCTTCGGCGACCCCTTCGCGGCGGGCGACGGCAGCGGCCGGCGGACCCGCAAGGCGCTGGACGAGGCCACGCTCCGGATCCAGGAGCACCTCACCGACCACCTGAAAAACGCCAGGCGCCTCACCGGGCGCTGAGCGACACTCTCAGTAGTGGGCCCACGGCTCCGGCCGGCCGGGACCACCGACCACGAATGATCAAGGAACGGACTTCATGAACGACCAGCACGACCACGGGGCACTTGGCGACGCCGAGTACGCGGAGTTCATGGAGCTCGCCGCGGAAGAAGGCTTCGACGTCGAGGACGTGGAGGACGCGATCGAGGAGGCCGGCCACGGCCCGCTCCCCGTCCTCGCCGTCGTCGGCCGTCCGAACGTCGGCAAGTCGACCCTGGTGAACCGCATCATCGGCCGCCGCGAGGCTGTTGTCGAGGACCGCCCCGGCGTCACCCGCGACCGCGTCACCTACGAGGCCGAATGGGCCGGCCGCCGCTTCAAGATCGTCGACACCGGCGGCTGGGAGCAGGACGTCCTCGGCATCGACGCCTCCGTCGCCACCCAGGCCGAGTACGCCATCGAGGCCGCCGACGCCTGCCTCTTCGTCGTGGACGCCACCGTCGGCGCCACCGACACCGACGAGGCCGTCGTCAAGCTGCTCCGCCGCGCGGGCAAGCCGGTCGTCCTCGCCGCCAACAAGGTCGACGGCCAGTCCGGCGAGGCCGACGCGGCCATGCTGTGGTCCCTCGGCCTCGGCGAGCCGTTCCCCGTCTCCTCGCTGCACGGCCGCGGCACCGGCGACCTCCTCGACGAGGTCCTGCGGAAGCTGCCCGAGGCCCCCGAGCAGAGCTTCGGCAAGGCCATCGGCGGCCCCCGCCGCATCGCCCTCATCGGCCGTCCCAACGTCGGCAAGTCCTCCCTGCTCAACAAGGTCGCCGGCGAGGACCGCGTGGTCGTCAACGAGCTGGCCGGCACCACCCGCGACCCGGTCGACGAGCTCATCGAGCTCGGCGGCGTGACGTGGAAGTTCGTCGACACCGCGGGCATCCGCAAGAAGGTCCACCTCCAGGCCGGCGCCGACTACTACGCCTCGCTGCGCACGGCCGCCGCCGTGGAGAAGGCCGAGGTCGCGGTCATCCTGATCGACACCACCGACAACATCTCGGTGCAGGACCAGCGGATCATCACGATGGCCGTCGAGTCCGGCCGCGCCATCGTCATCGCGTACAACAAGTGGGACGAGCTCGACGAGGAGCGCCGTTACTACCTGGAGCGCGAGATCGAGACCGAGATGCAGCAGGTCTCCTGGGCGCCCCGGGTCAACGTCTCCGCGAAGACCGGCCGCCACATGGAGAAGCTGGTCCCGGCGATCGAGACCGCCCTCGCCGGCTGGGAGACCCGCGTCCCCACCGGCCGGCTCAACGCCTTCCTCGGCGAGCTCGTCGCCGCGCACCCGCACCCGATCCGCGGCGGCAAGCAGCCCCGCATCCTCTTCGGCACCCAGGCCGGCACCAAGCCCCCGCGCTTCGTGCTCTTCGCCTCGGGCTTCCTGGAGGCGGGCTACCGCCGCTTCATCGAGCGCCGGCTGCGCGAGGAGTTCGGCTTCGAGGGCACCCCGATCCACATCTCGGTCCGCGTCCGCGAGAAGCGCGGCAAGAAGAAGTAGCCCCGCCGGGGCACAGCGAACGGCCGAGGGCCGGAGTCGTGGGGGACGACTCCGGCCCTCGGCCGTTCGCGGACCGCTCAGTGGCTCCTGCGGGGACCCGGCGGCAGCGCCGCCTGCGGCTGCGCCTGCCAGGACGGGGGGTGGTACGCCGTCTGCGCGGAGGAGTGGAAGCCCGACAGGCCCGTGCTCGTCGCCGTGCCGAAGGCCCGGAAGGCGAGCCCCTCCTCACCGCTGCGGTCGCCCGGGAGCGTGCGGAACGACCGGCGGTACTCCGAGTACAGGGCGTCGAAGATCGGCGTCGTCGAGTACCCGGCCGGGAGGTCCTGCGCCGGCCGCATGCCGGGGATCGGACTCGGATACGGCTGGGGGAAAGGGTCGTATGGGTGCACATAGGTGCCAACGACCCCGCCCCCCGTCGGATGCGGGCGGCTCTCCGAAAGGGGGGCCTGCCGGGGACGCGGCACGACCGGGACGCCGGGCGGACGCGCCGGCCCTATCCCCGGGCGCCCGTCGTCCATCAGGTACCGGCCAGCGGCATTGCGGCGGCGACCAGGCGGCCGTTGGCCGCGGCCTTCTCCAGGGCGTCGCGCAGCAGGTCCTCGCGCGGCTGCTGGCCGATGGAGCCGACCGGCGCGGCGAAGACGAGGACGGTGTGCGACTTGTTGGCCGCCGCGCGCCAGCCCTCGGTGACCTGGAGCGGCTGGTGGGCCTGCCACCAGGCGCTCTGGCCCGCGCCGCCGGGGCCCGGCTGGAGCACCGAGTGCAGCTGGCCCATGGCGACCAGGACCGACCAGCCGGGCAGCGCGGCCGGGCTGGTGTTCAGGTCGGCGACCGGATGGAAGCCCTGCTCGGCGAGGAGCGACAGGAACTCGTCGGTGAGCCCGCCCGAGCCCGGCCGGGCCACCGGCGCGGTCGGCTCCACGACCAGCGCCGGGTGGAGCTCGCCGTCGATCAGGACGAGGCCGCTGGTGACGCCGAGCACCGCCTGCTCGGGGTGGGCGGAGGTCAGCGCGTCGGCCGCGTCGGCGGCGGTGATGGAGGCGACGGCGCCCTGGAGCTGCTCCTCGGCGACCCGGACGACCTGCGACGGGATGCAGCCGGCGTGGGCGAACGCGAGGACCGCGGTCTCCTCGCCGACGAAGAGCACCGTGGAGGTGCGCTCCTGCTCGGAGTCGCCCGGCGTGCGGCAGGAGGTGCAGTCGTAGCTGCCCGGGGCGTTGTCGCCGGCGAGCAGTCGGTCGGCTTCTTCGTCGCCGATCTCGGCGCGTACGTCCTCGCTGACGTCGAGCATGCGCGGCACGGAGGGCTCCCTGGAGTCGGTGCGGACGGGCCCCGGGCTTTTCCCGGGCGTCTCTCATGCCGAGTTCAACGGGTCAGGCGCGGGCGGGGTCACGCGCGGAAGGGGGGCAAGTTGCCCGCGGCGCGTGCGGGGACGGGCCCGGGGGAGGGGCGGGGGAAGGGGACGGGGGGATGACTCCGACCGGGTGGGATGTGAACAGCGTTCCGCGCGGCACGGGGCCGGGCCGCCGGGGGCCGACCTAGCCTGCGGCGATGTCGATGATCCGATTTTGGACAGCCGGCTCGCTCGCGGCGGCCTCCGCGGCGGCGCTGCTCGCCCTCCACCAGGCGCCCGTCGCCGTGGCCGCGCCCGGGGACGACGGGCCCGGTGCGACGGGAGCGCCCGGCGCCCCCGCCGTACCGGCGCTGCCGGACGTGGTGGGCGAGGCCGGGGCCGGAGCGGCCGCCGACGCGCTGGAGGCCGCCGCCGCCGCGGTGGAGGCGGCCGTGCCCGGCGCCGTGGGACGCCCCGGGTCCGGCGCGGAGACCGGGGCCGTCCCCCCGCCGCCGGCGGCGGGACCGGCGGGCGTGCCCGCGTACGCCTGCGCCAAGGACCAGTGGCCCTGGGGCTGCGTCGCCGAGTGCGAGAGCAGCGGGCGGTGGGACGTCAACACCGGCAACGGCTTCTACGGCGGGCTCCAGTTCTGGCAGCCCACCTGGATCGAGTTCGGTGGTCTGAAGTACGCCCGCCGCGCCGACCTCGCCACCCGGCAGCAGCAGATCACCGTCGCCGAGGACGTGCTGCGCGTCCAGGGCTGGGGCGCCTGGCCCGTCTGCTCCAAGCGGTACGGCCTCAGCGGCCGCGTCCACACCGTCCAGCCCGGCGACACCCTCGGCGGCATCGCCCGCCGCTTCGCCGTCAAGGGCGGCTGGGAGCGCCTGTACGAGGCGAACAAGGCCGTCATCGGCCCCGACCCGAACCGGCTGTACGTCGGCATGATGCTCAGGATCGCGCCCCTCTGAGCCCCGCGCCGCCGGCGCCCGCCCCTATTTCTAGCTGTATGTTCCGTTTTCTTGCCATCCATCCCTTATCGTCCGACCCTGGACGTATCAGGCCGGACGGCCCGCCCCGACCTCCGGGGCGAGCCCGACGGTCCCGGGCGACGAGCGGCGGGCACGGAGCGGGGGACACGGCCGGGACGGCACCCGGAAGGCCCCCGCGCGGACCCTCCGCGGCCTGGTGGAGCTCGGCGGCGCCACGGTCGACGGCCGCAGAGCGAGTCGCGCGGCTCCCGGCCCCGCCGCCCGCCCCCTCACGGGACGCGGCGGCCGGCCCCCGGAGCGCGCCTTCGGGACGCGGCCCACCGCCCACCCCTCCCGCGGTGGGCCGCTCCGCGCCGTTGCCCCCGCCGACGCCGAGGTGACGAATGTGCGGAACCGGTTCTCCTCCGCGACCCGCGGCCGGGCCCGTGCGCCCGGCCGCCGTGCTTCCCTCGGGGCGACCGGGCCGGGCGGCGGCTTCGCGGGCGCCCGGCACCCGCGTCCGCGCCCTCCGGAGCGCCGCGGGAAACCGGCCGTGACGGCGCCCGGAGGGCCGGGAAGTACAGTCGCCCCCGACCGCTCGACCGACCGGGGGGAAACCGGCTGATGCGCATCTCCTTCCTGCTCCACAACGGCTATCACTACGGCGGAACGATCCGGACCACGTTCACCCTCGCCGAGCAGCTGGCGGAACGTCACGAGGTGGAGATCGTCTCGGTCTTCCGCCACCGGGACCGCCCCCGCCTCGGCCTCCCGTCCGGAGTGACCCTCCGTCACCTCGTCGACCTGCGGAAGGACGGGCCGGGATACGACGGCGACCACCCCGACTTCCACCGCCCCGCCAGGGTCTTCCCGCGCGGCGACGGCCGCTGGACCCAGTACAGCGCGCTGACCGACGCGCGGATCGGGGCGCACCTGGCCGGGGTGGAGGCCGACGTCCTCGTCGGCACCCGGCCGGGCCTCAACGTCCACCTGGCCCGGCAGGCCGGACCCGGGCCCGTCCTCGTCGCCCAGGAACACCTGGTCCTCGACGGGCACAGCCGCCGGCTGCGCCGGGACATCGCCCACGAGTACGCGCTGCTCGACCTCGTCACCACCGTCACCGAGGCCGACGCCCGCTCCTACCGGCGGCTCGGCCTGCCGCCGGCGGTCCGCGTCGCGGCGGTGCCCAACGGGGTGCCCGCGCCCGCCGCCCCGGCCGCCGACCCGTCCTCCCGGATCGTCGTCGCGGCCGGCCGGCTCACCCGCGTCAAGCGGTACGACGTCCTCGTCGACGCCTTCGCCGAACTGGCCGGCGACCACCCGGACTGGACCCTGCGGATCTACGGCAGCGGGGACGCGGTGCAGGACCTGCGGGGCCCGCTGTCCCGGCGGATCGAGGCGCACGGGCTCGGCGGACGGGTCCGGCTCATGGGCGAGGTCCACCCGATGGAACCGGAGTGGGCGAAGGGCTCCATCGCGGCGGTGACCTCCGAGCGGGAGGCCTTCGGCATGACGATCGTGGAGGCGATGCGGTGCGGGCTGCCGGTCGTCGCCGCGGACTGCCCGCACGGGCCGCGCGAGATCGTCGAGGACGGGGTGGACGGGCGGCTCGTGCCGGTCGGCGACCCCGGCGCGGTCGCCCGCGCGCTCGGCGAGCTGATGGCCGACGAGGAGCTGCGGGCGACGGCGGGCCGGGCGGCCCGGAGGGCGGCCGAGCGCTTCGACCCGGCGCGGATCGCCCTGCGCCACGAGGAGCTGTGGCGCGAGCTGGTCGACCGGGGCGCGCCCCGCCGCGCCCACACGCCGGGCGCCGCCGCCCGGCACGCCCGGACGGGCCGCCTCGTGGACGCCGGCTACGCCCTGAAGGCCGCCGCGGGCCGCACCCTGCGCCGCCTGGGCCTGCGCTGACGGGACCCGTGCCGGCGGTGCCTCAGCGCCCGTGCGGGCGGTCCGGCGGCGGGCTGGTGATCCGCATCCGCTCGTACGCGGCGTACTCGGGGTGGTGCAGGTCGAAGGCCGGGGACTCGGAGCGGATCCGGGGCACGGCCGTGAAGTTGTGCCGGGGCGGCGGGCAGGAGGTGGCCCACTCCAGCGAACGCCCGTGGCCCCAGGGGTCGTCGACCCCGACCGGCGGCGCGTACCGCCAGGTCCGCCACACGTTGTACAGGAACGGCAGGGTGGAGATCCCCAGCAGGAACGCGCCGATCGTCGAGAGGGTGTTGAGCGTGGTGAAGCCGTCCGCGGCCAGGTAGCCGGCGTACCGCCGGGGCATCCCCTCCGCGCCCAGCCAGTGCTGCACGAGGAAGGTGAGGTGGAAGCCGGTGAAGAGGGTCCAGAAGTGGACCTTGCCGAGCCGCTCGTCGAGCATCCGGCCGGTGAACTTCGGCCACCAGAAGTGGAAGCCGGCGAAGGTCGCGAGGACGACCGTGCCGAAGACCGTGCAGTGGAAGTGGGCGACGACGAAGTACGAGTCGGTGACGTGGAGGTCCATCGGCGGCGAGGCCAGGACCACCCCGGTCAGTCCGCCGAAGAGGAAGGACACCGGGAAGCCGGTCGCCCACAGCATCGGGGTCTCGAAGGAGAGCGAGCCCCGCAGCATGGTCCCCGTCCAGTCGAAGAACTTCACCCCGGTCGGCACCGCGATGAGGAAGGAGAGGAAGGAGAAGACCGGCATCCGGAACATGGTCATGCCGGGCGCCCGCATCCCGATGATCGTGGCGAGGAAGTTCACCGAGGTGAGGATCGTGCCGAAGCCGGAGAGCGCGAGCCCCGTGATCCACAGGTCGGCGCCGGTCCCCGGGGAGCGCTCGGCGCCGTTCAGCGGGGCGTAGGCGGTCCAGCCGAAGTCGGGCGGGCCGCTCGGGGTGAGGAAGGAGCCGGCCACCATCAGCCCGCCGAGCAGGAACAGCCAGTACGAGAACATGTTGAGGCGAGGGAAGGCGACGTCGGGCGCGCCGATCTGGAGCGGCACCAGTTCGTTGGCGAAGCCGGCGAAGGCGGGCGTCGCGAAGAGCAGCAGCATGATCGTGCCGTGCTGGGTGAACGCCTGGTTGAACTGCTCGTTCGAGAGGAACTGGAGCCCCGGCCGGGCCAGCTCGGCCCGCATCGCCATGGCCAGCAGCCCGGCCGCCAGGAAGAAGACGAAGGAGGCCGCCAGATAGAGGTGACCGATCTTCTTGTGGTCGGTGGTGGTGAGCCAGTCGATCAGGATCCGGCCGTGCCGCTGCCGTCCGGATTCCACCGCGGTGGTCGCCGCCTCGGCGCTCATCGGTGACTCCGCCCCGCGTTCCGTTTCCGGCGTCCGCCAACGTAAGCGTTGTGTAAGGGAACGGTGGGGGAGTCGCGCGCGAACCTTCCGTACATTTCGCCGATCGGCCCCCTCGTCCCGAAATCGGGGACGGCGGGAGGCCCTTGCCGAACACTTCGTGCGAACCTCCGGGCGTATTTTCGAATTACCGGAGAAAAGGCCGGGAAGGAGCCGCGGGAGAAGGCTGGGCGTGCCGGGCCGGCTGTCGGGAAGTTGTGACGCAAGCGTGACCGCGGGGGGACTAACGTGAACCCATGGCACCCCTACCGAGCACCCCCGAACCGCCCCGAGACGTGCCCGACTCCTATGTGGGCCTCGACGCGGACGACGCCGGCCGGCTGGCCAGGACCCGTGGCTGGCGCGTCGTCCGAGCCCTCCCGCCGGGCACGGTCGTCACCATGGAGTACCTCGCGGGACGCCTCAACTTCGAGGTCGAGGACGGCACCGTCACCCGCTGCTGGACCGGCTGACCGGCACGCGGGAGGGCCCCGGCCGGATCCGGCCGGGGCCCTCCCGCGTACGGCGGGGGCGTCCCGCTCAGGCGGTGAGGCGGTCCGAGGACGGCCTGCTCCGGGCCGCCCGGGCGCGGCTCGCGGCCACGGTCTCCCGCGCCGGCTCCTCGGCGCCCGCGGGGCGCGCCGGGAAGAGCGGACGCGGCCCGCCGGACGCCACCGGCAGCGAGGGCACGAGACGGCGCCGGGCCCGCAGCCGCTCCGCGATCCGGTCCCGCTGGGCCAGGATCCAGCCCTCCACCACGGCGATGACCGGCTCGCACCAGGGCAGCGCCAGCAGGATCAGCAGGCCCGCGGCCCAGCCGAGCAGCACGTCGCTCAGCCAGTGCGTGCCGAGGTAGACCGTCGTGAGGCCGACGCCCAGCGCGACCACGGCGGAGAGCGCCGACAGATAGCGGCGGGCCCGCGGGGTGGTGGCGAGGTAGGCCAGGATGCCCCAGGTCACGACCGCGTTCGCGGTGTGACCGGAGGGGAATATGTCGCCGCCCGCGAACAGTTCGGCCGAGCCGATCTGCGTCGCGTAGTGGGGGCCGAGCCGGCCGAGTCCGAGCTTCACCGCGCCGACGGTGACGTTGAGGAGCAGCAGCGCCGCGCCGAGGGAGAGGAGCGGCCGCAGGGTGTGCTGGCGCCAGGAGCGCCAGCCCAGCCAGGCCGCGACCATCACCGCCGTCGGACCGCGCTGGCCGAGGACGACGTAGTAGTCCAGGAAGGCGTGCAGCTCCGGCCACTGCTGGTACGGCCGGAAGAGCATGATCTTCCAGTCGAGGGTCACCAGCCAGGTGGACAGCAGGACCGCCACCACGACGATGAGATAGAACGCCGACGTCCCGCCGAAGAGGGCGAGACGCGTCCGGGTCATCCGCGGGACCTCTATCTTCGGCGGGACCGGCTCCCGGTCCAGCCGGGCAAAGATGTCGGTACGCACCCAATCGACGTTACAGGGGGTGCGGAGACGCCCCGGGCGATCCGCACCCTTCGTGATGACGATGTGATGTGGAGTGGGTCTCGGCGGACCGCCCATTCCGGACCCCCGTCGGAAAATCCGATGACCTTCAGCCCTATTGCCGCCGAAGGTGATTCCGGAAGCCTGTTTGTATGGCACGGAATTACTTCAAACACCCGTCCGTGCGGAATTCCATGCGACGCGCGGGCCGGAGTGAGTGGCGTACGCCACACCGGTGGCCCCGGCGGGGTGAGAGGTGCGCCACCCCTTCGGGGCCCGTACTCGCGTACGCTGACGGCTCACTCGCCCCTCCTCGCCGCGCCGCCGCGCGTACATCGACCCAGGTCGGCGGCGCCCGCCAGGAGCGAGAGCTTCACTTGGAGGTACGTACATGTCGCGGACGATCACGGCCCGAGCAGGACGGCGTGCCGCCGCCGGCGGCGCCAACCGCTGGGTCGTCCTCGTCGTCCTCTGCGTCAGCCTCCTCCTGGTCGCGCTCGACGCGACCATCCTCCACGTCGCCGTCCCCTCGCTCACCGGGAGCCTGAACCCCGGCTCCACCGAGCTGCTCTGGATCGTCGACGCCTACCCGCTGGTCTGCGCCTCGCTGCTGATCCTCTTCGGCACCCTCGGCGACCGGATCGGCCGGCGGAGGGTCCTGCTCATCGGCTACGGCCTCTTCGGCGCGGCCTCCGCCCTCGCCGCCCTCGCCACCGAACCCTGGGTGCTCATCGCGGCCCGCGCCCTGCTCGGCGTCGGCGGCGCGATGATCATGCCGGCGACGCTCTCCCTCATCCGGACCGTCTTCCCCGACCGCCGCGAGCGCGCCACCGCCATCGGCATCTGGACCGCGGTCGCCGCGATCGGCGCCGCCGCGGGACCCGTGCTCGGCGGCTTCCTCGTCGAGCACTACTGGTGGGGCTCCGTCTTCCTCATCAACATCCCGCTGATGGCGCTCATCCTGCCGCTCGCCCGCCGCCTCCTGCCCGAGTCCCGGGGCGTCGCCGAAGGCCCCTGGGACGTCCTCGGCGCGCTGACGGCCGCGGCGGGCGTCCTCGGCTGCGTCCTCGGCGTGAAGCGCGCGGGCGCCGGAGAACCGCTGCTCTCCGTGCTCACGGCGGGCCCGCTGCTCGCCGGGGCGCTGCTGCTCGTCCTCTTCGTCCGGCGCCAGCGCCGCAGGCCGCACCCGCTCATCGACGTGCGGCTCTTCTCCCGCGCCGCCTTCACCACCTCCGTCGGCTGCATCGTCCTCGCCATGCTGGCCCTCGTCGGCCTGGAGCTCATCGCCGTCCAGTACCTCCAGCTGGTCCTCGGGCTCAGCCCCCTGGAGACCGGGCTGCGGCTCCTCCCGCTCACCTTCGCCGCCATGGCGGCCGGCGCCACCGGCTCGTACACCCTGCGCCGGATCGGCCCGCGCCGGATGGTCGGCTGGGGCTTCGTGCTCACCGCGGCGGCCGTGCTGCTGCTCACGTTCATGGGCCAGCACGACCGGCCGCTGCTGCTCACCGCCGGTTTCGTCCTGCTCGGCTTCGGCCTCCAGACGACCCTCTTCTCGGCGTACGAGTCGATGCTGAGCGAGGCCCCGCCGCGCAGCGCGGGCGGGGCTGCGGCGATCGGCGAGACCTCCTACCAGCTCGGCGCGGGCATGGGCATCGCCCTGCTCGGCAGCGTCATGAACGCGGCGTACGGCCCCGGCCTCGACGGCGTCCCCGGCGTCCCGGCGGCGGCGAGCGAGGCCGCCGCGAACTCGCTGGGCGAGGCGTACCAGGTCGCCGACCGGCTCGGCGGCGCGGCCGGCGAGGCCCTGCACGCGGCGGCGCGCCACGCCTTCGTCGACGGGCTGCACCTGACGCTCTTCGTGAGCGCCGGCCTGCTCCTCGCCGGGGCCGTGATGGCCCTCCGGCTGCCCCGGGTGATGGAGTGCCCGGTGGACGTCGAGGCGGCGGTCGAGGAGGCGGCGGCGGAAGCGGAGGCGGCGAAGGCCGCGCGGGGCGCCCGGGCCGTGCAGGAGGCGAAGGACGTGCGGGCCGCCGGGGCGGGCCCGGGCAGGGTGCCCGGGCAGCCGGCCGACTCCCCGGACGTGCGCGGGCCGCTGCCGGACGCCGGCCCGGCGGGGACGATGAGCGGCGCGGCCACCACCGGCGGCCACTGAGGGTCCGCGGCCACGGGGTGTCCGCGGCCACGGGGTGTCCGCGGACGGCGGACTTCTGAGGTCACCGGAGGGCGCCCGGACGCGGGACCGGCCCGGCCCGCTGGGCGGGTCCGGGCCGGGACGTCGGGGGCGGTCCGGCGGGCGTGCCGCGCGGATCGGGGTGCGCGGGTGCGTACGCGTACGGTGCGGGGTGCGGAAGTGCGTGCGGCCGGGCGTCAGCTCTGGTTGAAGAAGCCGTCCTGCTTGCGGCGGCCGGAGTCGCCGCTGAGGATCTCGGTGTCGGCGGGGGTCAGCAGGAAGACCCGGGTCGCGACGCGCTCGATCGAGCCGCGCAGTCCGAAGGCGAGTCCGGCGGTGAAGTCGACGACCCGCTTGGCGTCGTTCGGCTCCATGGCGGTCAGGTTCACGATCACCGGGACGCCGTCCCGGAAGAGCTCGCCGATGACCCGGGCGTCCCGGAAGCCGTCGGGCGAGACGGTGGCGATCCGGCGGCCCCGGTCCTCGGCGGTGTCCGTGGCGACCCGGACCCGGGGGTCCGTCACCCAGGCGTCGCCGCTCTCGGCACCGTCGGCGTACTCGTCGTCGTAGTAACGCTCGTCGTTGTCCTCGACGAGTCCCAGCCAGGCACTCGCCTTGCGCACCGATCCCATGGACGCCTCCTTTCACGCGGTCCTGCGGTCACTTGTGGTTCCGCATATCCCTATCGTCGTCCATGATGCGGATCGCGCGCCAAGTGGATAGGCGCCGCGCAGGGGATTCGTGACGGTACTGGTGCAGAACGTGAGGCCCGGTTTCTGGCATTTCGTCAGGAAACTTGGGGTATGCGGGGCCTGAGTGAGGGCCATGCAGTTGAAAATATGAAAGTCGGTCCGCAAGGGTGACTCCGGGCGCGTACGGGTGAACGGGAGCGCTCGCTACGATGCCGCGAGGCCGTCCGCCGGCCCCGGGAACACGTCCCCCCGGGAGCACCGGACGGCACCGCTCTCGCACCGCACCACGGGGGATCGAATTGTTCGGAATCGTCAGACCCTGCACCCACCGGCTCACCGACCACCTCAAGACCGAGTGGATGGCCCACCTCTGCGGTCTGTGTCTCGCGCTCCGCGCCGACCACGGCCAGTTCGCCCGGGTCGTCACCAACTACGACGGGCTCATCGTCTCGGTCCTGACGGAGGCTCAGGTCGGCGTCACCGACGGCGGGCGCCGCACCGCGGGTCCCTGCCCGCTGCGCGCCATGCGCACCGCGCCGGTCGCCCGGGGCGAGGGCGCCCGGCTCGCCGCCGCGGTCTCCCTCGTCCTCGCCTCGGCCAAGGTGCGCGACCACGTCGCCGACCGCGACGGCCTGCTGGCCCGCCGGCCGGTCGCCGCCGCGGCCCGCCGGGTCGCCCGCTCCTGGGACAAGGCCGGTGCCCGCGCGGGCCACGCGGTCGGCTTCGACACCGCCGTCCTCGTCGACGCGGTGGACCGGCAGACGGGGATCGAGTCCCTCGCCGGGATCGGCACCCCGCTCCTCGTCGTCACCGAGCCCACCGAGACCGCCACCGCCGCGGCCTTCGCGCACACCGCGGTCCTCGCCGGCCGGCCCGGGAACGCCGCGCCGCTCGCCGAGGCGGGCCGCCTCTTCGGCCGCCTCGCCCACCTCCTCGACGCCGTCGAGGACCAGCACGCCGACGCCGAGGCCGGCGCCTGGAACCCGCTCACCGCCACCGGCACCTCCCGCGAGGAGGCCCGCCGGCTCGCCGACGACGCCCTGCACGGCATCCGACTGGCGCTGCGGGAAGCCGAGTTCACCGACCGCAAGCTCGTCCACCAGCTGCTCGCCCACGAGCTGCGCGTCTCGGTGGACCGCGCCTTCGGCACGACGACCTGTTCCCACGGGGCGCCGCCGCCGGGACAGGGCCCGGTGCCCGGCAACCCGTACGCGAACGGCGCCCCGGGCCCGTACGGCGGCGGCAACCCGTACGGCGGGAACGGCGATCCCCACGGCGGCGGCCCCTACGGAGGCGGCGGTCCCCACGGCGGCGGGCCGATGGGTCCCGGCGGTCCCGGCGGCCCCGGTGGGCTGCCGCCCCAGTTCGGCGGCGGCGCGCCCCAGGCCCCCAAGCCCCGTGGCTTCCTGGCCGGCTGCGCCATGTTCACCTGGCTCTTCTGCACCTGCCAGATCTGCTGCGCCAAGGAGTACGAGGGCCCCTGGTCCCGGAAGAAGCGCGAGGGCTGCTGCCGGGACTGCGACTGCGGCAACGGAGACTGCGGCGGCTGCGACTGCTGCTGCCCCTGCGACGGCTGCTGACGGGCCGCCGGCATCGGGCCGCAGGCACCGGCTGGTCGTCCCGCCCCCGTCTCCCCGCCTCCCCGCGTCACTTCGTCGGCGCGGGGATCTCCGGCGGGGAGATCCGGGACTCCTCGATGCCCGAGTCCGCGACGCCCCACTTCTTCAGGATGCGGTCGTAGGTCCCGTCCGCCTTCAGGCCGTTCACCGCGGCCTGGAAGGCGGGCGCCAGCGGGGTGCCCTTCTTGAAGGCGAAGCCGACGTCCAGGCGCCGGTACTCGTTCAGGAACTTCGTCCCCGGCTGCTTGGCGGTGGCGTACCGGATGCCGTTGATGGTGCTCATCAGCACGTCGGCGCGGCCCTGCCGCAGCGCCAGCCAGGGCGCGCCGACGTCGTTGAAGACGCTCACCTCGTACGGCTTCTTCCCGGCCTGCGCGCAGCGCTCCTTGTTCTTCTCCAGGGTCCGCTCGAAGGTCGTCCCCGCGCCCGTCGCGACCGTCAGCCCGCAGAGCTGGGTGAGGTCGGTGACCTCTCCCAGGGAACTGTCCGCGCGGGCCGCGAAGCCCTGCCCGTCGTTGACGTACGTCACGAAGTCGATGGTCTTCCGGCGCTCCTCCGTGACGCCGAAGTTGCCCGTGCCGAGGTCGTACTTGTCGCTGCCCAGGGCCGGCAGGATCGCCTCGAACCCGGCCACCTCGCGCGTGATCTCCAGGCCGAGCGCCTTCCCGACCGCGTTCGCGAAGTCGACGTCGAGCCCCACCAGCGTCTTCCCGTCGGGCAGATAGGCCGAGCTGGGCGGGGTGCCGACGGTGGCGGCGAGGGACAGCGTGCCCCGCTTCCGGACGTCGGCGGGCAGCAGCTTCGCCGCCGCCTCGTTCGCCCGTACGCCGGAGACGACGTCCTCGGTGGGCAGGGCGTCCTTCGCCGCGCCCGCCGGGGCGGGCTCCGCCGGGTCGCCGCCCGAGCAGGCGGTCAGCGTGAGGGCGGCGGCGGTGATCAGCGCGAAGGCGGCGGCGGTGCGGATGCGGGGGCGCGTTCTCATGGTCCGGGGTTCTCCAGGTCTTTCTCGAACGGGAGCGGGCCGATCGACTCGGGATCGGCGGTGACGTCGAAGAGCGGGCGGTAGCCGGTGGCCAGGTAGAGGCCCCTGGCCTCCGGCTGGCGCGGGCCGGTGGTGAGGTACAGCCGGGAGTAGCCGCGGGCGGCGGCGTCCCGTTCGAGCGCGGTGAGGACCCGGCGGGCCAGACCCCGGCGGCGGTGCGCCGAGTGGGTCCAGATCCGCTTGAGTTCGGCCGTGTCCGGGTCGTACCGGCGGTACGCACCGCCGGCGACGGGCACGCCGCCCTCCAGGAGGAGCAGGAAGGCGCCGTGCGGCGGGGCGAACTCGCCGGCCGGGAAACGCGTCAGGTCGGAGGCGTCGCCGTACCGGGTCAGGTACTCGTGCGCCAGCTCGTCGAGGAGCGGGCGCGCCAGGGGGTCGTCGGGCGTGGTCGCGCGCAGCGAGAGCGCGGGCGCCCGGCCGGAGGTGGAGGACATGCGTCTTCCTCGGGCGGTGAGGAGGGAGGGAGCGGGAGCGAGGGGAGGGAGGCTCGGCGCGGTGGTGCCGTGGAGGTGAAGGCGTGCGGGCAAGGCGGGGTGGGGCGGGGCGGAAGAAGGCGGGAACGTCGGGGACGTTCGGGGGAGGTCAGCGGGAACGCCGCCGGGCAGGTGCGGTGACCTGGGAAGACGCAGAGGGTCGGCTCAACAGGAAGAGGACCACACACGACCGAGGTCGATGTGGGAGCGCGTGACCAGCTGCTGCGGATGCATGGCCCCAGTGGAACAGGCATCCGTTCCCCAGTCAACCGGTAGGAGACGTTCACCCCCTCAACCGCTCACATTCCGGACGGACTTGACAGCCGCGCGCCCCCGGCCCCTAGGTTTATGGGGCGGACACCGGGCTGAGGGGCCCGGCCCGCGCTCGTCGCAGCCGTGCGTGTGAAGGCGCACTCCCGTGTTCGACCCGCCTCTGGCAGTCACGGAGCCTTCGCATGTCTTCCGCATCCCTCGACACCCTCGACGCCGCCCCCGGCGCCAAACCGGCGGCCGGCCCGGCGAAGACCGACCCCACCGCGCCGGTCGTCGTCCCCGCCCGCCGCACCGGCCAGTGGACCGCCGCCGCCGTCGTCCTCGTCCTGCTCGGCCTCGGGCTCGTCTCGGTCGTCCGCAACGACGCCTTCCAATGGGACGTCGTCGCCGCCTACTTCACCTCGGCCTCCGTGCTGCGCGGCCTCGGCCTCACGCTCTGGCTGACCGCCGCCGTCATGCTCCTCGGCTTCGCCCTCGGCACCCTGCTCGCGGTCCTGCGGCTCTCCGCCAACCCCGTGCTGCGCGCGGTCTCCTGGGGATACGTCTGGTTCTTCCGCTCCACGCCGATCCTGGTCCAGCTCCTCTTCTGGTTCAACATCGGCATGCTCTACCCGAAGATCCTCGGCGTCTCCACCGTCGACCTCCTCGGCCCCGTCACCGTCGCCGTCGTCGGCCTCACCCTCCACGAGGCCGCCTACGCCGCCGAAGTGGTCCGCGGCGGCGTCCTCTCCGTCGACCGCGGCCAGATCGAGGCCGCCCAGGCGCTCGGCCTCGGCCGGCTGCGCCGCTTCACCCGGATCGTGCTCCCGCAGGCCATGCGCGCCATCGTCCCGCCCGCCGGGAACATGCTCATCGGCACCCTCAAGGGCACCTCGATCGTCTCCGTCATCGCCGTCCAGGACCTGCTCTACTCCACCCAGCTCGTCTACCACCGCACCTACGAGGTGATCCCGCTCCTCCTCGTCGCCACCCTCTGGTACGTCGCCGTCACCTCCGTCCTCGGCATCGGCCAGCACTACGTGGAGAAGCACTACGCCCGCGGCACCGGGACCGGCCGATGAGCGCCGCCTCGCTGGTGATCGTCGGCGCGGGACCGCGCGGCACCGGCTTCCTGGAGCGGCTCGCGGCCGCCCTGCCCGAGCTGTACGGCGACCGGCCCCTCGACCTCCACCTCGTCGACCCGCACCCGCCCGGCCCCGGCCGGATCTGGCGCACCGACCAGTCCCCGCTGCTCTGGATGAACTCCCGCTCCGAGGACGTCACCGTCTTCACCGACGACACCGTCCGCCTCGAAGGACCGGTGCGCCCCGGACCCACCCTCGCCGAATGGGCCGGCACCGACGGCGGCCGCTTCGCCACCCGCACCGAACAGGGCGCCTACCTGCGCTGGGCGTACGAACGGGTCCGCGCCGAGCTGCCCGCCACCGTCGCCCTCCACCGTCGCCCTCCACGAGCACCGCACCACCGCCCTGCGGGTCGAGGGACCCCGCGAGGGCCGCCAGCGGGTGTGGCTCGCGGACCGCGCCGCGCCGCTCCCCGCCGACCTCGTCGTCCTCACCCTCGGCCACCTCGACGCCGAACCCGACGACGAACAGCGCGCCCTGTCCGGCTTCGCCGCCCGCCACGGCCTCGTCCACGTGCCGCCGGGACCCACCGCCGACCTCGACCTGTCCGCCCTCCCGGCCGGCGGACCCGTCCTCGTCCGGGGCCTCGGCCTCGCCTTCGTCGACCTGATGGTGCTCCTCACCGAGGGCCGCGGCGGCCGGTACGAGGGCCCCGAGGACGCCCCCGTGTACGTCCCCTCCGGCGAGGAGCCCGTCCTCCACGCCGGCTCCCGCAGGGGCGTCCCGTACCACTCCAAGCTCGGCTACGCCCTCGACGGCGAACGGCCCCCGCTGCCCCGCTTCTTCGGCCCCGGACAGGTCGACGCCCTGCTCGGCCGGGGCGGGCCGCTCGACTTCCGGCGCGACGTGTGGCCGCACGTCTCCCGCGAGCTCGGCTGGGCCCACTACCACCGCCTCTTCGCCGCCCACCCCGAGCGCACCACCGGCACCTGGGACGACTTCGCCGCCGCCTGGACCGCCGCCGTCCCCGGCGACCAGGACCACGCCGCCGCCCTCGCCGCGCACGTCGCCGCCGCCGTCCCCGACCCGGCCGACCGCTTCGACCCCGAGGCCCTCGACCACCCCCTCGACGGGCTGCGCGTCCCCGACGCCGAGGCCCTCCAGGCCGAACTGCGGGCCTACGTCACCGCCGACCTGGAGCGCCGCCACGACCCCGCCCACAGCGCGGACGCCGCCGTCTTCGCCGCCGTCCTCTCCGTCTACGGCCAGCTCGTCCGCCTCGGCGACCGGGTCGACACCGACCGCTGGTGGCACGGCTTCTTCAGCTACCTCGCCTCCGGCCCGCCCGGCCCCCGGCTGCGCCGGCTGCGCGCCCTCTCCGAGGCCGGCGTCGTCCGCTTCCTCGGCCCCCGCGTCACCGTCGAGGCCGACGAGCGCCACGGCGTCTTCCGGGCCTCCTCGCCCGCCGTGCCCGGCGTGACGACCACCGCCCGCGCCCTCGTCGAGGCCCGGCTGCCCGCGCCCACCGTCACCCGCACCGCCAGCCCGCTGCTGCGCGGCCTGTACGAGGACGGGGCCCGGGCCACCGCCGGCGGACTGCTCGCCGTCGACCCCGCCGACGGGCGGATCGTGCAGCGCGACGGCCGCCCCCACCCGCACCGGATCGCCCTCGGCCCGCACACCACCGCCCGGGCCAACGGCGCCTTCGTGCGGCCCAGGACCGGCGGGCTCCCCTTCGCGCAGAACGACGCCGCCGCCCGCGCCGCGCTCGCCTTCCTGCGGGAGGGCAGCGGCAGCTGTCGGCAGGCCGCGCCGCTCGCCGGCTGAGCCCCCGCCCCCCGTACCACCCCTCCCAGGACCGAGGAACCGTCATGACCCTCACCAGCGATCCACCCGTCGGGAAGACCGGCGAAAGACCCGAGACGGGCGCCGGCCCCGGCGCGGACGAGCTGACCGTCGTCGCCGTGCGCCGCCCCTGGCGCTGGGCCGCCGTCGCCGCCACCGCCGTCGTCCTCGTCCAGTTCGGCCACGGCCTCGTCACCAACCCCGGCTGGGAATGGGACGTCTTCGCGCAGTACTTCGCCTCCGAGGCGATCCTGCGCGCCGTCTGGGTCACCCTCCAGCTGACCTTCCACGGCACCGTCCTCGGCTTCGCCCTGGGCGTCGTCCTCGCCTTCATGCGCCTGTCGGCCAGCCCCTTCCTGCGGGCCGTCGCCTTCGGCTACGTCTGGGCCTTCCGCTCCATCCCGCTCATCGTCCAGCTCCTCTTCTGGTTCAACCTCGCCTACCTGTACGGGGAGCTGAGCATCGGCATCCCGTTCGGGCCCGGCTTCTTCTCCTTCGACACCGTGGGCCTGGTCGGCGCCATGAGCGCGGCCGTCCTCGGCCTCGCCCTCCACCAGGCCGCCTACGCCGCCGAGATCGTCCGCGGCGGGGTCCTCTCCGTCGACGGCGGGCAGCTGGAGGCCGCCGCCGCCCTCGGCATCCCGCGCCTGCGCCGGCTCCGCAGGATCGTGCTGCCCCAGGCCATGCGCTCGATCCTGCCCAACGCCGCCAACGAGATCGTCTCCCTCTTCAAGGGCACGTCGATCGTCTCCGTCATGGCCATCGGCGAGCTCTTCTACCAGGTCCAGGTCGTCTACGGCCGCACCGGCCGGGTCGTGCCCCTGCTGATGGTCGCCACCGTCTGGTACGTCCTGCTGACCACCGCCCTCTCCGTCGTCCAGCACTACGTCGAACGCCACTACGCGAAGGGGAGCACCCGATGAGCGCCGCCCTCACCACCCCGCCCGCCGCCCCCGCCGTCCCCAAGGTCGAACTCCGGGGCGTCCGCAAGAGCTTCGGCTCCACCGAGGTGCTGCGCGGCGTCGACCTCGACGTCGCGGCCGGCGAGGTCACCGTCGTCCTCGGCCCCTCCGGCTCGGGCAAGTCCACCCTGCTGCGCACCATCAACCACCTGGAGAAGGTCGACGGCGGCTCGGTCAGCGTCGACGGCACCCTCGTCGGCTACCGCCGCTCCGGGAACAAGCTCTACGAGCTGCGCGAGCGCGAGATCCTGCGCCGCCGCACCCGGATCGGCTTCGTCTTCCAGAACTTCCACCTCTTCCCGCACCTCACCGTCCTGGAGAACATCACCGAGGCGCCCGTCTCCGCGCTCCGCCGCCCCCGCCGGGAGGCCGAGGAGGCGGCCCGGAAGCTGCTCGACCGGGTCGGCCTCGCCGACAAGGAGACGGCCTACCCCAAGCAGCTCTCCGGCGGACAGCAGCAGCGGGTCGCCATCGCCCGCGCGCTCGCCCTCGAACCCGGCCTGCTCCTCTTCGACGAGCCGACGTCGGCGCTCGACCCCGAGCTCGTCGGCGAGGTCCTCGACGTCATCCGCGACCTCGCCGACGGCGGCACGACCATGATCGTCGTCACCCACGAGATCGGCTTCGCCCGCGAGGTCGCCGACACCGTCGTCTTCATGGACGAGGGCCGGATCGTCGAGCGGGGCACCCCCGCCGAGGTCCTCGACAACCCGGTGCACGAACGCACCCGCGCCTTCCTCTCCAAGGTCCTCTGACCCACCGTCCCGCTCTTCTCCGTCCCCTTCCCGAAGGAGTTCCGCCATGAAGTCCCGCCGCACCGTCCTCGCCTCCGCCGCCGTGCTCGCTGCCCTCGGGGTCCTCACCGCCTGCGGCACGGGCGACCCCGCCGCCGAGGTCAAGCCGGAGGGGAAGGAGGGGCCGGGCCTCAACCTCGGCCCGGACCAGAAGCGGATCCGCAGCGACAAGGACGAGGCCGCGGCCGCCAAGCTGCCCGAGGCGGTCCGCAAGAGAGGCACCCTCGTCGTCGGCGTGAGCTCCGGCGAGTTCCCGCCGCTCAACTTCCACGCCACCGACGACAAGACCGTCATCGGCGTCGAGACCGACCTCGCCACCCTGGTCGCCGACGCCCTCGGCCTGGAGCTCGACCTCCAGTCGGCGTCCTGGGAGAACCTCTTCGTCGGCCTCGACAGCGGCAAGTACGACGCGGCCTTCTCCAACGTCACCGTGACCGAGGAGCGCAAGGACAAGTACGACTTCGCCACCTACCGCCTCGACGACCTGGCCTTCGAGGCGAAGAAGGGCTCCGGCTGGACCGTGAAGGGCCCCGAGGACGTGTCCGGGAAGAGGATCGCGGTCGGCTCCGGCACCAACCAGGAGAAGATCCTCGTCGACTGGTCGAAGGAGAACGAGAAGGCCGGCCGGAAGGGCGTCGACATCAAGTACTTCCAGACCCCCACCGACTACTACCTCGCCCTCCAGTCCGGCCGCATCGACGGCTACCTGGGCCCCAACCCGTCCGTCGCCTACCACGTGGCCTCCGCCGGACAGACCGAGACCGTCGGCAAGTTCTCCGGGGCGGGCGCCGGCCTCCAGGGCAAGATCGCCGCCGCCACCAAGAAGGACAGCGGCCTCGTCGAGGCGTACGCCGCCGCGCTGGACCACGTCATCGCGAACGGCAGCTACGCGAAGGTCCTGGAGCGGTGGAACCTGTCGACCGAGGCCGTCGAGAAGTCCGAGATCAACCCCCCGGGCCTGCCCCGCGTCAAGGGCTGAACCCCGGCCGCCCCGCCGGCCCCGCCTGCACCTCCAGCACCTCCAGCACCTCCAGCATTGCTCGCACCTCCCGCACCTCTCGCACCTCTCGCACCAAGGAACCCGTATGACCGGAGTACGAACGCTCCATCTGGCCGTCGAGATCGCCCCCCCGCCCTCCGCCGCGACCGGGTCCGCCCTGCGGGACGCCGCCGCCACGGTGGCGCTCGCCCGCCTCGCCGAGGACGCCGGACTCGACTTCCTCACCCACGACGACTCCTTCGCCCGCCCCGGCCTCGACGCGCTCGCCGTCCTCGCCCGCACCGCGCCCGAGACCCGCTCCATCGGCCTGGTGCCGACCGTCACCACCACCCACACCGAGCCCTTCCACGTGCAGGCCGCCGTCGCCAGCCTCGACTGGGCGAGCCGGGGCCGGGCCGGCTGGCGGGTCGCCGTCTCGCCGGGCGCGGCCGAGGCCCGGCTGTTCGGCCGCCGCCCCGCCGCGCCCGCCGCGGAGCTGTGGCAGGAGGCCGGGGAGGCCGCCGAGGTGGCCCGCCTGCTGTGGGACAGCTGGGAGGACGACGCCGAGATACGGGACGTGGCCACCGGCCGCTTCGTCGACCGCGACAAGCTGCACCACGTCGACTTCGAGGGCGCCTCCTTCTCCGTCCGGGGCCCGTCGATCGTGCCCCGGCCGCCGCAGGGCAACCCGGTCGTCGTGGTCGACGCCACCCGCCCCGCCGCGCGGGAGACCGCCGCCCGTCACGCCGACGTCGCGCTGGTCCGGGCCTCCTCGCCGGAGGAGGCGGCCGCGCTCCGCGCCGAACTGCACCGGGCCGCCCGGGCCCACGGCCGCGACCCGGGACTGCTGCGGGTGCTGCTGACCCTCGCCGCCGACCTCGACGCCCACCCGGGCGGGCCCGCCGCGCTGGCCGGGCTCGTCGCCGACTGGCACGGCGGCGGAGCCGTCGACGGCCTGCACCTCGTCCCCGCCGTCCCCGAGCGTGACCTGCCCCGCTTCGCCGCGGAGGTCGTCGGCCCGCTGCGGGACCGGGGGCTGTTCCGCACCGCCTACGAGGGCACCACCCTCCGCGACCACCTCGGGCTGCCGCGGCCCGTGAGCCGGTACGCCCCGAAGGGAGCCGACGCGTGACCGAGTCCAGGACGGGCCGGAAGCAGATCCACCTCGCCGCCCACTTCCCCGGCGTCAACGCCACCACCGTGTGGTCCGATCCGCGGTCCGGCTCGCAGATCGACTTCTCCTCCTTCGAGCACCTCGCCCGGACGGCCGAGCGCGGGCTCTTCGACTTCTTCTTCCTCGCCGAGGGGCTGCGGCTGCGCGAGCACAAGGGCCGGATCCACGACCTCGACGTCGTCGGCCGGCCCGAGTCGATCACCGTCCTCGCCGCGCTCGCCGCCGTCACCGACCGGCTCGGCCTCGCCGCCACCGTCAACACCACCTTCAACGAGCCCTACGAGCTGGCCCGCAGGCTCGCCACCCTCGACCACCTCAGCGGCGGCCGGGCCGGCTGGAACGCGGTCACCTCCTCGGACGCCTTCACCGGCGAGAACTTCCGGCGCGGCGGCTACCTCGACCGGTCCGAGCGCTACACCCGGGCCGCCGAGTTCGTCGCCACCGCCCGCGAGCTGTGGGACTCCTGGCCGCTCGGCGGCGAGCGCCGCCGCTTCGCGCACGACGGGCCGCAGTTCCGCATCGAGGGCGAGGTCACGGTGGAGCGGCCCCCGCAGGGGCATCCGGTCGTCATCCAGGCCGGGGACTCCGACGAGGGGCGGGAGTTCGCCGCCTCGGCCGCCGACGTGATCTTCACCCGGCACTCCACCCCGGAGGCCGGCCGGGCCTTCTACGCCGACGTCAAGGGCCGGCTGGCCCGGTACGGGCGGCGGCCCGAGGAGCTGAAGGTCATGCCGGGCGTCACCTACGTCCTCGGCGACACCGAGGCCGAGGCCCGGGAGCGGGCCGCCCTGATCAGCCGGCAGCAGATCTCCCCGCAGAACGCGCTCCTCGCCCTGGAGCAGGTCTGGGGCCGCGACCTGTCCGGCCACGACCCGGACGGGCCGCTCCCGGAGGCCGACCCCGACCCGGAATCGGCCCTGGTCCAGGGCCGGGTGCGGATCGGGGACCCGCTGGCCGTGGCGGCCCGCTGGCGGGCGCTGTCCGAGGCCAAGGGCCTGTCGACCCGCGACACGGTCATCGAGGCCACCGGGCGGCACTCCTTCGTCGGCACCCCCGCCTCCGTCGCCGCAGCCCTGGAGGAGCACGTGGCGACGGGCGCCGCCGACGGCTTCATCCTCGTCCCGCACCTCACCCCGGGCGGCCTGGACGACTTCGTCGACCGGGTCGTCCCGATCCTCCAGGAGCGCGGCGTCTTCCGTACGGAGTACACCGGCACGACGCTCCGCTCGCACCTCGGGCTTCCGGTGCCGGTGTGGAAAGGTGGAACACCATGAGCGACACGCACGACAAGCAGGCGGACGGCACCGGGGGCCCGGACGGCCCCGCGGCGGACTGGCGGCACTGGCACGAGCGGCGCGAGGCGGCGGTGGCCTCCTCGTACGGCCCGCTCTCCCTCACCGGCACCCACTGGCTCGCGGACTTCCCCGACGGCCGGCTGCCGGAGCTGCCGGGGGAGTGGCGGGAGGACGGCGACGAGGTGGTGCTGACGGCGGAGGCCGCGGACGGCCTCACCGTCGACGGCAAGCCCTTCGCGGGCACCGTCCGGCTCACCGCCGACCCCGCGCCGGTCCACGAGTCCCGGGTCGCCGCGGGGGACCGGCGGCTCGTGGTGCTGCGCCGCGAAGGACTGTGGGCGGTACGGGACTTCGACCCCGGATCGGCGGCGCGGACGGCCTTCCGGGGCATCGAGGCAGCGCCGTACGACCCGCGCTGGGTGGTGCCGGGGGTCTACCGCCCGTACGAGGAGGAGCGCAGCGTCCGGGTGCGGAACGCGGACGGCAGGGAGCGCGGGCTCGGCCTCTCCGGGCAGCTCGTCTTCGAGCTCGACGGACGGGTGCACACCCTCCAGGTGGCGGTGGAGGCGGACGGCACCCTGTGGGCGGTCTTCGCGGACGCCACCAGCGGGGAGTCCGCCTTCCGCTTCCGCTTCCTGCGCCCGGAGGCCCCGGCGGAGGACGGCACGGTGACGGTGGACCTCAACCGCGCGCTGCTCCCGCCGTGCGCCTTCGTCGACCACTTCATCTGCCCCTTCCCGCCGCCGGGCAACACGCTGGACGTCGCCGTGGAGGCGGGGGAGCGGCGGGTGCTGACCGCCTGAACGGCGGTTTCCGCGGAATCGGGACGGCGGGTGCCCCCGGCCGGCGCGGCCGGGGGCACCCGTGCGTGCGGCGGTCTTGTGCCGGTGCGCGGAAAGCGGCACCATCACTGGCGGTGGATGTCAGGGACACGTCACCTGATGGCGCCTCACGGGCCTCTCACCCCCCGGGCCCCCTCCGCTTTTCCCAGAAGGATGTGAGGAGCACAGTGAGGATCAAGCGCACCCGTCTGCTCGCCGTCGCCGCCGGACTCGCGGCCGTCACCGCCCTCGGGCTCCCCGGCGCCCAGGCCGCCCCGAACCCCGGCCCGGCCCCCGCCGCGCAGCTGGCCCGCGCCGGGTCGGCGGTCGACGCCGCCGGGGTCGGCGGCATCGCCTGGTACGTCGACGAGGCCGCCGGCCGGGTCGTCGTCACCGCCGACTCGACCGTCTCCGAGGCGGAGCTCGCGAAGGTCCGCTCGGCGGCGGGCGCCGACTCCGGCGCCCTGCGCGTCCAGCGCACCCCCGGAGTCTTCAAGCCCCTCCTCGGCGCGGGCGACGCCATCTACGGCAACGGCTACCGCTGCTCGCTCGGCTTCAACGTGCGCAGCGGCTCCACGTACTACTTCCTCACCGCCGGCCACTGCGGCAACGTGGTGAGCACCTGGTACGCCAACTCCGCCCAGTCCACCCTGATCGGCGCCACCGTCGGCTCCAGCTTCCCGGGCAACGACTACGCCCTGGTCCGCTACGACAACGCCTCCCTCGCCCACACCGGCGGCTTCACCGCCGCCGACGCCTACGTCGGCGAGTCCGTCAAGCGCTCCGGCTCCACCACCGGCACCCGCGGCGGCACGGTGACCGGCCTCAACGCCACCGTCCGCTACTCCGGCGGCGGCACGGTGAAGGGCATGATCCAGACGAACGTCTGCGCCGAGCCCGGCGACTCCGGCGGCGCGCTCTACGACGGCACCAAGGCGCTCGGCCTCACCTCCGGCGGCAGCGGCAACTGCTCGACCGGCGGCACCACGTTCTACCAGCCGGTGCCGGAGGCGCTCGCCAAGTACGGGGTCTCCCTGTACTGACCCCCTCGCCGCGCTCCGGGAGGCCCCCGGCCCGGGATCCGTCCCCGGCCGGGGCTTTCCCTCCCAAGATCTTGTGAATCCGTTCACAAAAGGACTTCCGGCCCCCTCCCCAGGGTCTTTCCGCGCGTCTTTTCGCAGGTCATCGGGTGTCGAATGGAGACGACGAAGAAATAAGGGACCGGTGAAGGAGGCCCGTGATGGAGGCTAAGGAGATGGTGGACGGACTCGTCGGACGGGCGCTCGGCGCGCTCGCGGAGTTCGAACGGCTCGACCAGGAGCAGGTCGACCACATCGTCAAGAAGGCGTCGCTCGCCGCCCTCGCCGCCCACGGGGAGCTGGCCCGGCTCGCCGTCGAGGAGACCGGCCGCGGCCTCTTCGAGGACAAGGCCGTCAAGAACCTCTTCGCCTGCGAGCACGTCACCCACTCGATGGCCGGGCTCAAGACCGCCGGCGTCATCTCCCGCGACGAGCTGAACGGCATCACCGAGATCGCCGAGCCCGTCGGCGTCGTCTGCGCGATGACCCCGGTCACCAACCCCACCTCGACGACCGTCTTCAAGGCGCTCATCGCCCTCAAGACCCGCAACCCGATCGTCTTCGCCTTCCACCCCTCGGCGCAGAACTGCTCCGCCGAGGCCGCCCGGACCGTCCGCGACGCCGCCGTCGCCGCCGGCGCCCCCGCCGACTGCGTCCAGTGGGTCGAGGAGCCCTCCATGGAGGCCACCGGCCTCCTCATGCACCACGACGGCGTCTCCACCATCCTCGCCACCGGCGGCAACGCCATGGTCGAGGCCGCCTACTCGTGCGGCAAGCCCGCCCTCGGCGTCGGCGCCGGCAACGTCCCCGCCTACGTCGCCAAGGACGCCGAGCTCCGGCGCGCGATCCACGACATCGTCCTCTCCAAGGCCTTCGACAACGGCATGATCTGCGCCTCCGAGCAGGCCGTCATCCTCGACGCCGAGGTGTACGAGGAGGGCATCGCCGAGTTCGAGCGGCTCGGCGCCCACGTCGTCACCGCCGCCGAGAAGACCAAGCTGGAGGAGTACCTCTTCGGCGCCACGGCCTTCGGCACCGACTGCGGCGGGGCGAAGCTCAACGCGGCCGTCGTCGGCAAGTCCCCGGTGTGGATCGCCGAGCAGGCCGGCTTCGAGGTCCCCGAGGGCACCTCGATCCTGCTCGCCGAGTGCGCCGAGGTCGGCGAGAACGAACCCCTCACCCGCGAGAAGCTCTCCCCGGTCCTCGCCGCCCTCAAGGCCGGCTCCACCGCACAGGGCCTCGACCTGGCCGCCGCCATGGTCGAGTTCCACGGCCTCGGGCACAGCGCGGCCGTCCACACCGAGGACGAGGCGCTCGCCGAGGAGTTCGGCAAGCGGGTCAAGGCCGTCCGCGTCATCGTCAACGCCCCCTCCACCTTCGGCGGCATCGGCGACGTCTACAACGCCTTCCTCCCCTCCCTCACCCTCGGCTGCGGCTCCTACGGACACAACTCCGTCTCGAACAACGTCACCGCGGTCGACCTGATCAACGTCAAGCGGATCGGACGGCGCAACACCAACATGCAGTGGTACAAGATCCCGCCGAAGATCTACTTCGAGCGCAACGCCGTCCGCTACCTCGGCGAGATGGACGACGTCCACCGCGTCACGATCGTCACCGACAGGACCATGGAGCGGATCGGCTTCGTCTCCAAGATCACCGGCATCCTGGGCGGACGCGCCGAGCCGGTCGCCATCCAGGTCATCGACGACGTCGAGCCCAACCCCGAGCTCGCCACCGTCCGGGCCGGTGCCGCCGCCATGCGGGACTTCCGGCCGGACACCATCGTCGCCCTCGGCGGCGGCTCCCCGATGGACGCGGCCAAGATCATGTGGCTGATGTACGAGCGGCCCGAGGTCGAGTTCGCGGACACCAAGGAGAAGTTCTTCGACATCCGCAAGCGGGCCTACACCTTCCCCAAGCTGGGCGAGAAGGCCAAGCTGGTCGCGATCCCGACCACCTCCGGCACCGGCAGCGAGGTCACCCCCTTCGCCGTCATCTCCGACCCCGAGGCCGCCCAGAAGTACCCGCTCGCCGACTACGCCCTCACCCCGGACGTCGCCATCGTCGACCCGGTCCTCCCGCTGCACCTCCCGCCCACCGTCACCGCCGACTCCGGCTTCGACGCCCTCACCCACGCCACCGAGGCGTACGTCTCGGCCTACGCCAACGACTTCACCGACGGCCAGTGCCTCCAGGCCATCCGGCTCGTCTTCGAGAACCTGGAGACCTGCGTGAAGGAGGGCGCCAAGGCGCCCGGGGCCCGCGAGAAGATGCACAACGCCTCCACCATCGCCGGCATGGCCTTCGCCAACGCCTTCCTCGGCCTCGTCCACGCCATGGCCCACACCCTCGGCAACACCTTCCACGTCGCCCACGGACGCACCAACGCGCTGCTCCTGCCGCACGTCATCCGCTACAACGGCACCGTCACCCACAAGGCCGTCCCGTGGCCGAAGGCCGAGGTCTACCGGGCGCCCGAGCGCTACCAGGAGATCGCCCGCACGCTCGGCCTGCCGGCCGCGACCCCCGAGGAGGGCGTGGAGTCCTACGCCCGGGCCGTCGAGGACCTGCGCGAACGCTGCGGCATCCCGGCCGGCTTCCGTGCCGAGGGCGTCGACGAGGCGGCCTTCATGGAGGCCCTGCCCCAGCAGGCGATGAACGCCTACGCCGACCAGTGCGCCCCGGCCAACCCCCGGATGCCGATGATCGACGACATGAAGGAACTGATGACCCGGGCCTACTACGGCGCGTAGCCCCCGGACCGACACGTGTGGAGGCCCCCGCCGCGGCGGGGGCCTCCACACGTACGGGTTCAGTGCTTCACGTCGTCCAGCTCGGTGGCGATCGGCTCGCCCTCCGGCTTCCGCCGCATCGAGGACAGCACCAGCGTCACCGCGCTGCCGACCACCGCCCAGGCGGCGAGCACCAGCATCGAGGCGGTCATGTCGTTGCCCTTGAAGTACGCGATCGAGCGCGCCGCCCAGGTGCCCGCGCCCGGCGGCAGGGCCGGGCCGATCGCCTTCCAGAACGGCGGCAGCATCGGCGCGGGGAAGGCGCCGCCCGCACTGGGATTGCCCAGGACCACCACGAGGAGGATCGCCAGGCCGATGCCGACGATCCCGAAGACCGACTGGAGCGCCAGCGTCGCCGCGCCGACCGCGAAGACGACCAGGGCGCCGAGCCCCCACAGGGCGGCGACCGAACCGGGCAGGGCGTCCAGGATCGGCCCGACGATGACCGCGCCGCCGAGACCGCCGAGGACGGAGTAGACCGCGAGGACGCCGAGCCGGATGATCGCCCGCTCCCGGTTGGCCGGCCGGGAACCGGCGCTGATGGCGAGGATCGCCGCGCAGATGTAGCCGCCGACGCACCAGCCCACCACCAGGTAGAAGGCCGAGAGCCCGTCGAAGTCCTGCGGCGACGCGGGCGCCACGTCGACCGTCCGCAGCTCCCGCCGCTGGGTCTCCTCCACCTTCGTGAAGATCTTCTCCAGGGCGGAGGAGAGCACGGTCCCGCCGCCGGAGGCGACGAGCAGGGTGTCGGTGCGGCCCGCCGGGTTCACGACCAGGGCGCCGTCGATCTCCCGGTTCATGATCTTGTCCCGGGCCTCGTCCGCGTCGGCGACCGTCCGCGGGTCGAGCGGATCGCCCGGCAGCGCCTCCAGCTGCTTCATCAGCCCGGCGGAGACCTGTGGGGGCGCGGCCACGCCGAAGGGCACGTCCGTCGGTTTCGGATTGTGCAGGGCCCCGACGTACGAGGTGATGAAGAGGAGCTGGAGGGCGAAGACCCCGACGACGAGCAGGGCGGCTCGGGGGGTGACGGCGCTTTTCAGTTCGTCGACGAGACTCATGCCCCCCAGGGTCCGGGGGCCGCGCCCGGCGCGCAGTCGGGGAAGGTCCGAACGGAGGACGGCGGGCGGCCGGACGGGGGACCGTGCGGCGTGTCGGCCGGGCGGGGAGGTCTCAGGGCGCCAGTTTTTACCGACGCGTAACTTCCCAGCCCGCCGGTACCCGTGCGTAACTTGGCGGAGCGCATCCCCACTTGTGGTCCGGGCCGCAGGGCACAGCACCCCCACCCATCCCCTTGAGCCGCAAGGAGATCGCCCGATGCTGCCCTGGAAGAGCCTCGTCAGAGCGCTGTCCGTTCTGCTCCTGACGATCGCCGCCGTCCTCGCCCCCACGGCTGCCGCCCAGGCCGCCGCCCCCAGCCGGGGCTGGAACGACTGGACCTGCAAGCCCTCCGCCGCCCACCCCCGCCCCGTCGTCCTCGTCCACGGCACCTTCGGGAACGCCGTCGACAACTGGCTCGCCCTCGCCCCCTACCTGGTGAACCGCGGCTACTGCGTCTACTCCCTCGACTACGGGCAGCTGCCGAACGTGCCCCTCTTCCACGGCCTCGGCCCCATCGAGAAGTCCGCCGGGCAGCTCGACGCCTTCGTCGACCGGGTCCTCGCCGCCACCGGGACTCCCGAGGCCGACCTCGTCGGACACTCGCAGGGCGGCATGATGCCCCGCTGGTACCTCAAGTTCCTCGGCGGCGCCGAGAAGGTGAACGCGCTCGTCGGCATCGCCCCCGACAACCACGGCACCACCCTGCTCGGCCTCACGAAGCTGCTGCCGTACTTCCCCGGCGCCGAGGACCTGCTCACCGCCTCCACGCCGGGCCTCGCCGACCAGATCGCCGGCTCCGCCTTCCTCACGAAGCTCAACGCGGGCGGCGACACCGTGCCCGGCGTCCGCTACCACGTCATCGCGACCCGGTACGACGAGGTCGTCACGCCGTACCGCTCCCAGTTCCTGACCGGACCCGACGTCACCAACGTCCTCATCCAGGACAAGTGCGCCCTCGACCTGTCCGAGCACGTGGCCATCGGCCTCACGGACCGGGTCGCCTTCCACGAGGTCGCCAACGCCCTCGACCCGGCCCACGCCACCCCGACCAGCTGCCTCTCGGCGGTCGGCTAGCCCCGCGACCGGCAGGAACCGAAAGACGCGCCCTAGCCGCGCCGCGTCCGCCGGTTCGCGCGGAACAGCACGGCCGCGCCGACCGCCAGCACGGCGGCACCGCCCAGCGCGAGGTACGTGGTGCGCCCGTCCCCGCCGGTCTCCGCCAGCTCCACCGCGCCCCCGGCGGGGGCGGGCGCGTTCTTCGTGGCGGGGGCCGCCGCCGGGGTCGTCGGGGCCGCCGTGCGCCGGCCCTCCCCGCGCTCGTCGTCCCGGTGGCCCCCCTGGTGGGCCTCCGCGGCACCGGCCCCCGTGGCGGGATCGGCGTCCCCGTGCCCGCCGTGCTCCACGGAGGACTCCTCCCGGCCCTCCTCGATCTGCTCCTCGGAGGGGGCGGAGGCGGTCGGCGCGGGGGCCGTCGCCGTCGCCGCAGGAGCCGCGCCGCCCCCGGCCGACGCCGCCCCGAACACCACGTCGGAGCAGGTGTAGAACGCCTCGGGGGAGTCGGACCGCTGCCACACCGAGTAGATCAGGTGGCGGCCCGACTTCGCCGGCACCGTCCCCTCGAAGACGTAGTCGCCGCCCTGCATCCCCGGATCGGTCACCGTCACGAACGGCTCCGCCTCCAGGTCCGACCACTTCAGCGGCTTCGCCGGGTCGTACCCGTCCTTCGTCACGTACAGCGCGAACGACCCCTTGTGCGGCGCCGTCCCCTTGTACCGGAAGGTGTGCTTCCCCGCCGTCATCCGCGACGCCGGCCAGTCCGCCCGCGCCAGGTCGAGGCCCTTGTACTTGTCGTTGCCCGCGCTGCACAGCTTTCCGTCCGGGATCAGCGCCCGGTGCTGACCCGCCGCGTTCGCGATGTTCACCGCGTTCCAGTCGTAGAACGCCTGCGTCCCGCTCGCCGCCACCGCCGCCCGGCACGCCGCCGACGAGGGCGCCTCGGGCCCCTCCGCGTAACAGGCCGCCACCCGGCTCACCGGATCGGTCATCGACCCGTGCGCGAAGGCGGGCGAACCGGAGAACCCGGCGAGGGCGAGGGCGGCGGACGCGCTGAGGACGGCGACCGTACGGCGAGACGTCATGGGGGCACTCCTGACACGAGGGTGGGGTGTGGGGGTGCCCCGCACGCTAGCCGCCGCGATCCCCGCAAAAGCCCCGGAAGAAGGGCGGGCGGCGATTCTTAGGACCGCTTTAAGGTCCAGTAAAGAGCCACCTCAGGAACCCCTCTCGCGCCGCCCCTCCCGTCAGGCCCCTCACCCCGCCGGCCGGTACCGCCGTTCCGGGCGGCCCGTGCCTCCGTAGCGGAGGGTGACCTCGGCGCGGCCGGTGGCGGCGAAGTGCTCCAGGTAGCGGCGGGCGCTGACGCGGGAGAGCGCGCCCGCCTCCGCGCACTCGGTGGCCGAGAGGCCCCCGGGGTGGGCGCGCAGGATGCCCTCGACCAGGTCGGCGGTGTGCGGGGCGAGGCCCTTGGGGAGCTCGCGGGAGCCCGGGGGACGGGTCCCGAAGATCTGGTCGACGTCCTCCTGCCGCGCCTCGGCCAGGCCGTCGAGCCGGCTGCGCAGGGAGGCCACGTGGCGCAACTGCTCGTGCAGGGCGGCCTGGTGGAAGGGCTTGATCAGGTAGTGCAGGGCCCCGGCCCGCAGCGCCGCCCGGACCATGCCCGCGTCCCGCGCCGCCGTGATGAAGAGCGCGTCCGCCGCGAGGCCCGCCCCGCGCAGTTCGCGCAGTACCCCGATGCCGTCCATGTCCGGCAGGAAGATGTCCAGGAGGAGCAGATCGGGGCGCAGCCGGTGGGCGGCGCGCAGCGCCTCCGCGCCGGTGTGCGCGACACCGACGACGGAGAAGCCCGGCACGGCCGACACGTAGCGGCTGTGCAGCTTGGCCACCATGAAGTCGTCGTCGACCACCAGCACCTTCGTCACGCCGGACACGGTAGGTCGCGACCACAAGGACCACAACGTCCGTTGGTTGCGGAAGGGCGACAGCTTCCTCACGCGGGGGCAACATGTGGGCACTTCCCCCCGTCATCCTTCCCCCTCACGACCCTTCCCCCTCCACCACCCCTGCCCACCCACTCACCGAGAGGCGGCCCCGTTGCGTCTTCGCACCCCCTTCGCCCTGCTCGGGGCGGCGCTGCTGGTGCTCGTCGGGCCGCCGCTGCTCACCCCCGGCAGCGGCTCCGGCACCGGCACCGACATACCCGGCCTGCGGTTCATGGTCCCCAACACCCCCGGCGGCGGTTACGACATCACCGCCCGCACCGCGGCGAAGAACGCCGAGGAGGCCGGTCTCACCGGCGACGTCGAGGTCTTCAACCTGCCCGGCGCGGGCGGCACGGTCGGCCTCACCCGGCTCGTCGGCGAGCGCGGCGACGGGACCCTCGCCATGTCGATGGGGCTCGGCGTCGTCGGCGCCGTCCACACCAACAAGACCCCCCGGACCCTCGCCGACACCACGCCGATCGCCCGGCTCACCGAGGAGCAGGACATCGTCGTCGTCTCCAAGGACTCCCCGTACCGGACCATCCACGACCTGCTCGCCGCCTGGAAGGAGGACCCCGCGAAGCTGCCCGTGGGCGGCGGTTCCTCGCCCGGCGGTCCCGACCACCTCGCGCCGATGCTGATGGCGCAGGCCGCCGGCATCCCGCCCCGGGATGTCAACTACGTCCCCTTCGACGGCGGCGGCGAGCTCCTCGCCTCCATCCTCGGCTCCAAGGTCGCCTTCGGCGTCTCCGGCGTCGGCGAGTACCTCGACCAGATCGAGGCGGGCGAGCTGCGCCTGCTCGCCGTCACCGGCGCCGAACGGGTCCCCGGCCTCGACGCCCCCACGCTCCGCGAGGCCGGTCTCGACACCGAGTTCACCAACTGGCGCGGCATCGTCGCCCCGCCCGGCCTCACCGACGCCGAACGCGACCGGCTCGTCACGCTCGTCACGAAGCTGCACGACTCGCCGCAGTGGCGCGAGTCCCTGAAGACCCACGGCTGGAACGACGCCTTCCTGCCCGGCGAGGAGTTCGGCGCCTTCCTCACCGAGCAGAACACCCGCGTCGACACGGTGCTGAAGGAGCTCGGACTGTGACCACCCCCAAGCCCTCCCGGCTGCGCGGCCGCTCCGAACTCGGCGTCAGCGCCCTGCTGCTGCTCCTCGGCGTCCTCGTCCTCACCGACGCCCTCACCCTCGACGTCGACGTCACCGCGCGCGGTCCCGTCGGCCCCGCCACCGTCCCCCTGCTCGTCGGCTGCGGCCTGCTCGCCGTCGCCGTCCTGCTGGCCGTCGACGTGCTGCACGGCGGCCGCGGCGAGGCCGAGGGCGGCGAGGACGTCGACCTCGACGCGCCCGCCGACTGGCGCACCGTCCTCCTCCTCGTCGGTGTCTTCCTCGGCTTCGCCGTCCTCATCGGCCCGCTGGGCTTCCCGGTCTCCGGCGCCCTGCTCTTCTGGGGCGCGGCCCACGCCCTCGGCAGCCGCCACCCCGCCCGCGACCCGCTGATCGCTGCCGTCCTCTCCCTCCTCACCTACGGCGTCTTCGACCGCCTGCTGGGCGTCCCGCTGCCCGGCGGCCCGCTGATGGGAGTGCTCTGACCCATGGAATCCCTGAACTCCCTGCTGGACGGCTTCGGCACCGCCCTCACCCCGGTGAACCTGCTGTGGGCCGCCGTCGGCGTGCTCCTCGGCACCGCGATCGGCGTGCTGCCCGGCATCGGCCCCGCGATGGCCGTCGCCCTGCTGCTCCCGGTGACCTACGGCCTCGAACCGACCGGCGCGTTCATCATGTTCGCCGGCATCTACTACGGCGCCATGTTCGGCGGCTCCACCACCTCGATCCTGCTGAACACCCCCGGTGAGAGCGCGGCCGTCGTCGCCGCGATGGAGGGCCATCCGATGGCCAGGGCGGGGCGGGGCGCGCAGGCGCTCGCCGCCGCCGCGATCGGCCACTTCGCCGGCGGCATGATCGGCACGATGCTGCTGGTCGTCCTCGCGCCCACCGTCGCCGCCCTCGCCGTGGACATCGGCGCCCCCGACTACTTCGCCCTGATGGTCCTCGCCTTCATCGCGGTGACCTCGGTCCTCGGCTCCTCCCGGATCCGCGGCGTCGCCTCCCTGCTCGTCGGCCTCACCATCGGCCTGGTCGGCCTCGACCAGCTCACCGGCCAGCAGCGGCTCACCTTCGGCTCGCTCCAGCTCGCGGACGGCATCGACGTGGTCATCGTCGCGGTCGGCCTCTTCGCGATCGGCGAGGCCCTGTGGGTCGCCGCCCACCTGCGCCGCACCGCCGGCCGGCCGGTCCCGGTGGGCCGCCCCTGGCTGGGCCGGGAGGACGTGCGGCGCACCTGGAAGCCGTGGCTGCGCGGCCCGTTCATCGGCTTCCCCTTCGGCGCGATCCCGGCCGGCGGCGCGGAGATCCCGACCTTCCTGTCGTACGTGACGGAGAAGCGGCTCTCGAAGCACAGGGAGCAGTTCGGCAAGGGTGCCATCGAGGGCGTCGCGGGGCCCGAGTCCGCCGCGTCCGCCTCCGCGGCCGGCACCCTCGTCTCCATGCTGACGCTCGGCCTGCCGACGACCGCCGTCGCCGCGGTGATGCTCGCCGCCTTCCAGCAGTACGGCATCCAGCCCGGCCCGCTGCTCTTCGAGCGGGAGCCCGAGCTGGTGTGGGGCCTGATCGCGTCGCTCTTCGTCGGCATGGTGCTGCTGCTGGCGCTCAACCTGCCGCTGGCGCCCGTCTGGGCGAAGCTGCTCCGCATCCCGCGCCCGTACCTCTACGCCGGCATCCTGTTCTTCGCCGCCGTCGGCGCGTACGCGGTCGGCGGGGAGGCCCTCGACCTGGTCGTCCTGCTGGTCGTCGGCCTCCTGGGGCTCGGCATGCGCCGGTACGGCCTGCCGGTGCTGCCCGCGGTCATCGGCGTGATCCTCGGCCCGGCCGCCGAGCAGCAGCTCCGCCGGGCCCTCCAGATCAGCGACGGCTCCGTCACCGGTCTGGTGAACACCCCGTTCTCGGTGACCGTGTACGCCGTCGTGCTGCTGCTCCTGCTGTGGCCGCTGCTGCGGAAGGCGCTGGGACGCGGCCGTACGGACGCCTGAGCGGTGGGATCGTACGACGATCGGAGAGGTCCAACGCGCCGATGAAGGAGTGAGTTTCGGACAATGGGCGGCCGGATCCGGTATCCCTGGCGGGCACAGTCTCTCCCCCCACCGAAGGGACGTTTCCCCACCATGCGCCTCAGACTCGCCCTCGCCGCCACCGCGCTCCTCGCCGCGGCCGCCGCTCCCCTCGCCCACGCGGGAGGGGCGGACGGCCCCGCCGCCGACCCGGCGGACCGGCGCGCGGACTTCGTCACGGTCGACCCGGCCGGACTCCTCGGCGCCGACGGCACGGTCACCCTCTCCGGCACCTACCGCTGCCTCGACGACGGCGCGGGCCCGGTCCTCGTCGGCTCCACCCTCCTCCAGCAGGACCGTTCCGCCGGCATCGGCGGCACCCGGGCCGTCTGCGACGGAGCGGTCCACACCTGGACCAACACCTCGGTGGTGAAGGACCCCGCGTACCAGCCCGGCGACGCCGTCGTCCGCGCCACCCTGACGCAGCTCGTCCCCGAAGGGCCGATGGGCCTGCCCGCCCCCGACTTCCTCGCCGCGGAGGCCGCGCCGGTCGTCCTCGGCTGACCGGCCGGCCTCGCGACCTGCCGACAGACCGACAGACCGACAGACCGACGGGCCGACCGGCAGACGCCGAATCCTTCGCTCGGCCGGCCGGCTAACCGGCGAGCAGCTCCACCAGGCCCCGGCGGCCCAGCCGTTCCAGCTCGTCGAGGGCGGTCACGGCCCGCTCGGCCGCCTCCGGGTCGGAGGCGGCCAGACCGCTCGCCGCGAACTCGTCCTCGTCGAGCCGGAGCACCTCGCTGCCGTCCGCCGACACCCACAGGTCCAGGTCCAGGTCCTCCACCGTCACCCCGGCCGGCCCGATCACGGCCGGCCGGGTGACGTCGCAGTACCAGCCCTTGAGGGTGCCCTCCGCCGCCCACACCTCCTTGACGGTGTACCAGCGGTCGCTCCAGTAGTGCTCCACGAAGACGTCGCCGGGCTCGAAGCGCACGAACCCGAAGTCCCGCACCCCCTCCGCCGCCCACGGCGCCCGCACCGTCAGCCGCGTCCCGGCACCGGCCACCACCTCGGCGGGGTAGCGGATCTTCAGCCGCCCCGCCTTCCACAGCGCCACCTCAACCGAGCGTCCGGACATACCGCACCTCCGTCGCGCCGAGCTCGTAACCGAACCAGCCGTTGACCGCGAGCATCGGCCCGTTCCCGGCGTCGTTCCCGGTGAACGCCTCCGTGCAGCCCGCCGCCCGCGCCCGGTGCAGCGAGTCGTTCTTCACCAGCTTCGCGAGGCCCCGGCCCCGGAAGCCCGGCGCGGTGCCGGTCATCCCCGAGCCGTACCGGCCGAGGCCGTCGGTCCTGGCCGCCGTGAAGGCGACCGGCACCCCCTCCGCCACCGCGACCGTCGACAGCTCCCGGTCGAGCAGCGGATGCCCCCAGGTCGTCTCCCGCCAGTGCGCGTAGTCGTCCAGCACGGCCGCCAGGTCGCCCGGCTCGTCGGCCGTCGTCACCGCGTCCAGCTCGAACAGGGGCCGCGGGTCGTCCGCGAAGTCCGCCGCCGTGCGCAGCTCCACGCCCGGCGGCGGGTCCTGGAGGGGCGGCAGCGCGGCCGCGGTCAGGTCCAGGCGCAGGAAGCACGCCGCACGGCTCGCCGCGTATCCGTGCCGCTCGGCGAAGGACCGGTTCTCCGGGGCGTCGAGGACCCAGCTGTAGAGCGTGGTCGCGCCCCGCTCCGCCAGGTGCTCCTCGGCGGACCGCAGCAGCAGCGTGCCCGCGCCCAGACCCCGGTGGGCCGGGTCCACGAAGACGTTCACCGTGCCGCCCCCCGGCTCCGGGGACTCGTGGGCGAGGGAGACCTCGGCGGTGCCGATGATCCCGCCGTCCTCCGTCACGGCGACCAGCGGCCGGTCCCGGGCGGCGGGACGGGCGTGCGCCCAGTCGAAGGCGGTCTGCTCGGCGGTGGCCAGCATGTAGGGGAGGGCCGCACGCCTGACGCGGGCGAAACCCCCGGCGTCCTCGGGCCGTACGTCACGGACGATGACTGTCATGGGCCCGCACGCTACGGGCGGGGCCGGGCGGCCGCCTCCCATTTTCCGGTGGGGTGGGGGCAGAATCGGGCGGGTGACACTGACACTCGTTGTGGACCACCAGTCCACCACCGCCCCCTACGAACAGCTGCGCGCCCAGATCTCGGAGCGGGCCCGGTCGGGCAGACTCCCGGTCGGATACAAGCTGCCGACGGTCCGGGGACTCGCGGAGCAGCTGGGGCTCGCCGCGAACACGGTCGCCAAGGCGTACAAGGCCCTGGAAGCCGACGGGGTCATCGAGACCCGGGGCCGGCACGGCACCTTCGTCGCGGCGGCCGGCGACGCCGCCAGCCGCCGGGCCGCCTCCGCCGCCGCCCAGTACGCGGAGGAGGCGTACCGTCTGGGCCTCACCCGGGACGAGGCCGAGGCCGCCGTACGGGACGCGCTGCGGGCCGCGTACGACTCCGAGTGACGCACGCGCGGCCCGCCGGGAGCCGGTGATCCGGCGGGTCGCGCCCTCACCGGCGGGAGCCCGGGGCGCATCCCCTCACAGATAGAGCCCGGGGGCGGGGGTGCGCGGCTCCGGCAGGTCGGCGGGGGAGAGCCCGCGCCGCAGCGCGAACAGCTCCGCCAGCGTGGCGCCCTCGGTCGGCACGCCCTCCTCCCGCCCCAGCCAGGCCGCCGACTCGGCCCGGGTGAGCGGTCCGACCTCGATCCGGGCCAGGCAGCGGCCGGGGCGGACGATCGCCGGGTGCAGCCGCTCCAGGTCCTCGTTGGTGGTGAGTCCCACCAGGACGTTGCGGCCCTGGCCGAGCAGACCGTCCGTCAGGTTCAGGAGCCGGGACAGCGCCTGCCCGGTGGCCTCCTTCGCCCCGCCCCGGACCAGCTCGTCGCAGTCCTCCAGGAGCAGCAGCCGCCACCGCTCCTTCTCGGTGCCGTCGTCCTCGCCGATGGCGATGTCCATCAGATAGCCGATGTCGTTGAAGAGCCGCTCGGGGTCGAGCACGCAGTCCACCTGGCACCACTCCTGCCAGGACCGGGCGAGGGTGCGCAGCGCGGAGGTCTTGCCGGTGCCGGGCGGGCCGTGCAGCAGCAGGAGCCGCCCGCTGACGTCCTCGGGGGTCAGCTTCATCAGCCGGTCCATCGACGCGGCCACCGGAGCCGTGTAGTTGGGCCGGGCCTCCTCCCAGGGGGCGGCCGCGATCCGGCGGGTCATCCGGCGCGGGCCGCGCTGCGGGGCCAGGTACCAGAAGCCCATGGTGACGTCCTCGGGCTCCGGCTCGGGCTCGTCCAGGGCGCCGTCGGTGGCCTCGGCGAGGATCCGCGCGGCGAGTTCGGGGCCGGTCGCCGTGACGGTGACGTCGGCGCGGTGCTTCCAGCGGGAGGAGAGGATCGTCCATCCCTCGCCCTCGGCCAGGACGGAGCTGCGGTCCTCGTCCTTGGCGCCCCACAGCACCCGGGCGCCGGGCGGCAGGAGGGTCGCGTCGGGCTTCGCCCGGTCCAGGGTGAGGGCGTGGGAGTGCGGCTGTTCCCCGGTGGTGAACCGGTCGAGGAAGAGCGCGTCCATGACGTCGCTCGGCGAGTCGCTGTCGTCGAGGTTGACCACGACGGGCAGCGGGGGACGCGGCCCGGACGGTGCGACGGGGGTGTCTGGCATGCCGCCATGATCCGGCAACGGCCCCGGCGGCGCACGGGTTTTTGTCCCCGTGCGGGCCGGGCCCGCACGGGCTCAGATCCAGTGCCCCCGCAGCGCGCCGCGGGCCCGCCGGACGAGCGCGTACCCCTTCGTCAGGGTCCGGTCGGCGGCGAAGTCCCGCCCGAGGGCGCGTCCTTCGAGGAGCCGGACGAAGCCGGCGGGCGTGGTGGAGCGGCGGACGGTCACCCGCTCCAGGGCGTACGGCCCCTGGCGGCGGCGGGCCGGCGCGTTGCCGACCGCGAGGGCCTGGGCGAAGCCCGCCTCCCGCACGGCGGTCCGCACCCGCCGGCTGGAGTAGCCGTACGGGTAGGCGAAGGAGTCCGGTGCGGTGCCGAGCTCCTCGCCGACGAGCTCCCGGCAGCGCAGCGCCTCGAACCGCAGCCGCCGCGCGTCGAGCTGGTCCAGCTGCGGGTGGCTGTGGCTGTGCCCGCCGATCTCGCTGCCGGCGGCGGCCAGTTCGCGCACCTGCCCCCAGGTGAGCATGGTGTCGAGGGCGCCCCCGGTGGCGTGCCGGCCGGGCAGCCAGCCGCTGGTGACGAAGACCGTGCTCACGAAGGAGTGCCGGGCGAGCACCGGCAGGGCGTACCGGTGCACGCCCTCGTACCCGTCGTCGAAGGTGACGAGCACCGGCCGGTCGGGCAGTCCGGTCCCGGTCCGCCAGGCGGCGGCGAGCCCGGCGGCGGTGACCGGCGTGAAGCCCCGCTCGGCCACCGCGTCCATCTGCGCGGCGAAGGCCCCGGGCGTCACGGAGAGCGCGAGCGTCGCGGGCGCGGGGTCGGGCGAGACCGCGTGGTACATGAGGATCGGCACGGCCGCGCCGGACGCCCCGGTCACGCGCTCGCCCCCTCGGCCGGCACGGACGGCTTCCGCGGCACGGGTACGGCCTTCGGTCCGGGTACGGCCTCCGGCTCTGGTACGGCCTTCGGCTCGGGTACGGCCTTCGGTCGGGGTACGGCCTCCGGCTCGGGGAGGCTTCCCGGTCCGGGAAGGTCCTTCGGCTCGGGCGTCTCCTCCGGTCCGGGTGTGTCCTCCGGTCCGGATACGGCCGCCGGTCCGGGTGCGTCCTCCGGCTCGGACACGGCCTCCGGTGTGATCGGGCCCCAGGAGAAGGCGGGGGAGGTGCCGCGGCGGGCGCGGAGGGTGCCGACGGCGTAGCCGCCGGCGGCGAGCGCCACGCCCGTGACGATGGCCCCGGCCCGTCCGGCGCCGCCCGGACGGCCGAGCAGCGCGTCCCGCAGCCCGCGCAGCACCCCGGCGGGCAGCACCCGGCCGGTGTACCGCCGCTCGGACTCCAGGCCCTTGCCCGCGCCGACGCTCTGGGCGACGAGGGCCTTGGACAGCCCCTCGGCGTAGACCCGGGTGCGGAAGTAGGCGAAGCGCTCGCGGACGGCGGGCACCTTGTGGTGGATGACGGCCCGGTCGTCGATGAGCAGGACGGCGTCCGGCACCGCGTTCGCGAGCCGGATGCACAGCTCGGTCTCCTCGCAGCCGAGCGGGCGGCGGTCGCCGTCCCGGCCGATGCCGGTGGCGAAGCCGCCCGCCGCGTCGAAGGCGGTGCGCCGGAAGGAGGCGTTGCCGCCGAGGACGTTGCGCACCCGCGCCCGGCCCGGGGGCAGCCCCCGGTAGGTGCAGCCGACGACCCAGTCGAACTCCTCGGGGAACCAGGGGGGCCGGCGGCCGGAGGCCCAGGAGGGCAGGGTGCGCCCGCCGACGGCGACGACCCGGGGGTCGTCGTATCCGGCGGCGAGGTGGTGGAGCCAGTCGTGCTCGGCCACGGCGTCGTCGTCGAGGAAGGCGACGAACGCGCCCCGGGCGGCGGCGATCCCGGTGTTGCGGCCGGCGGAGAGGCCGCGGGGGCCCGCGTTGGCGAGGACCCGCACCTCGCCGCGGGCGCGCTCCTCCGCGTACTCCCGGGCGAGCCGGTCCAGGAGCCGCGCGTGGTGGTCGACGACGAGCAGGACCTCCAGCGGCGGCAGCGACTGGGCCCGGACGGAGCGGACGGCGGCGAGGATGTCCCCCCACCGCTCCTCCGTGTAGACGCAGATCACCACCGAGAAGCGGGGCGGGGCGGTGCGGTCGCTCAAGACGCCTCTCCCCGGGGTGCGCCGACCGGCAGGACGGCGGGGCGGCGGGCGGCCCGGGCTGCCTTGGGGACGCGCTTCTCGCGGAGGATCACCTTGAGGACGCGGATGCCGTCGCGCACCGCGTTGAGGTTGCTGACGCCGTGGATGCGCAGGTACTCGTGGCTCGGGACCTCCTGCACCTTGAGCCCGGCCTTGACCACTCGGATGTTGATGAGGGTCTCGATCTCGAAGCCCGTGCAGTCGAGGGCGATCTTGTCGAGGCAGTGCCGCCAGAAGGCGTTGTAGCCGTAGCAGAGGTCGGTGTAGCGGGCGCCGAACTTCCGGTTGACCAGGGTGCACAGGGCCCAGTTGCCGAGCCGGCGGATGCCGGTCATGTCGTCGGTGCCGCCGCCGTTGGCGAAGCGCGATCCCTTGGCGAAGTCGGCGCCGCCGACGAGGGCGGAGACGTAGGAGACGATCTCCTGGCCGTCGGCCGAGCCGTCGGCGTCGACCATCACGATGATGTCCCCGGTGCAGGCGGCGAAGCCGCTGATCAGGGCGTCTCCCTTGCCCTTGCCGACCTGTTTGACGACCTTGACGTCCGGCCACAGTCCGCGGGCGACCTCGATGGTGTCGTCGGTCGAATTTCCGTCGACGAGGACGACTTCATGAATCCATTCCGGCAGTGTCTTGAACACGTACGGAAGATTTTCCGCCTCGTTCATCGCGGGAATGACGACACTCACCGGGGGAGTGATCGCCAGATGGGAGGTGATGGCCCGGTAGTGCGTCGCTATTCGGCTCGGCGTCCTGTTCTGCATTCGACTCGGCCCGGTGTTTTCTCGGCCCGTGGCGGCCGGGTGCAGAAACGAGCTCATGGGTCGGTCTCCCTCTCGTCCGGTGGGCCGCCATTCCTGGGCGGCCCCATCGTGTGTCCGGTGCGAAAGGGGGGTTCTCGCCGTTCCCACACGTGATCAAACTCCGTGCGAGAACGGTGAGTTGGCATGACTGGCCGCGCGGTACCCGTGACCCGGGACGCCGATCGGCGCACCGGGCACGGCACCCCCCTACCGCGCCCCGCGCCGGACCTCCGCGACGCCGGCGCTCTCCCCGGAGCGCTGTGCCGATGGACCGATGCGGGTGAGATGTACGACGGTATTGATGAATGGGACTGTATGGCAAGTCCCGCTCGTACGGCCCGGGTTCCGGCACTTTGGCGCACGATCAGCGCTTGTAGCTGGCCGTTCCCGATCGGATTTGATCAATCCGTTTCTTCCCGTCACCCCCGTGGGGGCGGTGTGACCCGGCGTTCTCCTGTGCGGAATCGAGTGCTTTCGTCGCGGTCCCGTCCGGTCGCGGATCCGGCCTCGGGTCCGGTCGCGGAGCCGGCCGTGGGGCCGGTCGCGGACGGGTCGCGGGGCCGTCCGCGGGGTCGTTCGTGGGCTGGTCCGTGAAGGAGGGCGGGGGCCTCCGGTCGCTCAGTTGTCCGTAAAGGGACGGTTCCTGAGTGATGTTCACTCACTCTCCAGGGTCAGTTTTGACATGAACACTTCCGGAGCGGCCGATCCGATGCTACTTCCTGGTAGCGCAGAGATCCTGCTACAGGGAGGTTCCATGAAACTGTCGCGATGCGCGGCCTTCGCTTCCTCGCTCCTGCTCGGTGCCGTCCTCGCCCTGACCGGGGCGGGCGCGGCCCAGGCGGCCGAAACCGCCGCCCTCGACTACGTGGCCCTCGGCGACTCGTACTCCTCCGGCGTCGGCGCCGGCAGCTACGACAGCGCCAGCGGCGACTGCAAGCGCTCCACCAAGGCGTACCCCCGCCTGTGGGCCAACGCCAACGCCCCCTCGTCCTTCTCCTTCACGGCCTGCTCCGGCGCGGTCACCACTGACGTCACCACCAAGCAGCTCGGCCCGCTCTCCTCCGCCACCGACCTGGTGTCGATCACCATCGGCGGCAACGACGCGGGCTTCGCCGACGTCATGACGACCTGTGTGCTCCAGTCGGAGAGCACGTGCGTCAACCGGGTGAACCAGGCCAAGGGGTACGTCGACTCGACGCTGCCCGCCCGGCTCGACGCGGTCTACAACGCCATCCGCGCCAAGGCCCCGTCCGCCCGGGTCGTCGTCCTCGGCTACCCGCGCTTCTACCAGCTGAACGGCACCTGCGTCGCCGGCCTCAGCGAGACCGAGCGGTCGGCCATCAACGGAGCCTCCGACCACCTCAACGCCGCCCTCGCCAAGCGCGCCGCCGACCACGGCTTCGCGTTCTCCAGCGTCGTCCCCGGCTTCACCGGACACGAGATCTGCTCCGGCTCGGCCTGGCTGCACAGCGTCAACTGGCTCAACATCGGCGAGTCCTACCACCCCACGGCCGCCGGCCAGTCGGGCGGCTACCTGCCCGCCTTCAGGAACGCGGCGTAGCGGCGGCTCCCCCGTCCGCCGCACCCGCACCACCCGCACCAGGGGCGCCGGGAACGGCCGGAGCGGTGCTCGACGCACCTCCTCCGCCCGGACCGGCGCCCGGACCCTCGTCCCTGACGGCCTGCCAGACCAGCGCCCCCACGATCACCAGGAGCCCGGCGATCCCGGCGGCGACCACCGCGCCCCGGCGCGGCCCCCGCCGCTCCCCGTCCGCGCGCTCCTCCCCGCGCGCCCCCCGATCCTCCGTACGCCCCCCGCGCACACCGCCCGGGCCGTCGTGCTCCCGGTCCTCCGTGCGCGCCGCAGGGCGCTCCGGTCCGCCCCCGGCCACAGAGCCCTCGCGGGGCCGCTCCCCGGCCCCGGCCACCCGCTCCAGCTCCCGCACCGCCCCGGCCCGCACCTCCGCGTCCGGATCGGCCAGCCCCCCGGCCGCCCGGGCCAGCGGCCCCGAGCGCGGATCGGCCACCACGGCGCCGAGCAGCGCGCCCAGCGACCGCAGGTCCTCCCGCGGCCCCGGCGGCGGCGCGTCCGGCGCGTCGCCCGGCGCGGAGGTCCCGGTGGCCACGCCCGTGACCACCACCCGTCCGTCGTTCGCCAGCAGCACCCGGTCCGGCCCGAGCCCGCGGTAGGGGACCCCGGCCTCCCGGGCCGCCCGCAGCGCCGCCAGCACCCCGAGCGCGACCCGCGCCGCCTCCCGGTCCGGCAGCGGCCCGCCGGCCTCCAGGGTCTCCGCCAGCGTCAGCCCGCGCACCAGCTCCATCACGATCCACGGCCGGCCCCGCTCCACGACCACGTCGTACACCGCGGCCACGCCCGGCCCGGAGATCGCCTCCGCCGCCCGCGCCTCGCGCTCGACCCGCGCGTACAGCAGCCGCTCCGCCTCCTCGGGGGTCCCCGGCGGGGCGTGCACCTCCTTGACGGCCACCTCGCGGCCGAGCGCCTCGTCCCGGGCGCGCCAGACGATCCCCGCCGCGCCCTCCGCGAGGGCGTCGAGCAGCCGGTAACGGCCCGCGATCAGCGTCATGGCCCCACGGTAGCCGCGCCCCCGCCGGGTGGCGACCCGCCCGGACGGCCCTCGGTGTCGTAGATCACACCGGATCGGGGGCCTCGGGCGGCGGGCCGGGTTGCAGGATGGTTCGTGACGGTTCGGCAGGTGTTCGAACCCTGTCCAAGTCGCCCTGGAATCGGCCGGATTCGTAGAGTGACCGTCAACCCCCGTACGGGTGCAGTGAATCCCGTCGGCGGGATACACGCGTGTCACTGTGGGGCGATAGGGTTAACCTGCCCGGGCCGGGTGCCCTCGTACGGGTGGGGAGTGACATGGAACAGATAACGATGCGGAGCAGGCCGCGTGTGCCTGCCATCACCTGCGGGAGCAGCGCGACCAGTTCGCGCCTCGACCGCCATCTCGCGGTGCTCGGCGGACCCGCCGTGCCCCAGCGCGAGGTGGCGGAGGCGACGCTGCTCATGCGGGAACTGACGACCCGTCGCCACGAGGCGCCGGCCCAGGAGCGGCACACCGGCCGTGCCCGGGTCTCGCTCTTCGCCCCGCTCCGCCGCCTGCGCCGCACCCTCTTCGGCGCCCACCACTAGGTCCGCACCCCGCGCGCCGGAGCGCCGGATCCGCGTACCCGACGCGACCCGCCCGCCCCGGCCCGCCACCCGTACCCACCCGCACGCCGAGAGCGCCGGACGCGTCCCCGCCCGTCCGGCGCTCCGTCGTACCCGCCCCCGCTCAGGCGATCACCCCCGCCGCCCGCAGCTCCCTCACCTCCGCCGCCGGCACGCCCAGCCCGGCGAGGACCGCGTCCGTGGACTCGCCCAGCGCCGGGATCCGCCCCATCGGGGCCTCCGGCCCGTCGGGGAAGACGACCGGCGGGAGCAGTGACGGCAGCGGGCCCGCGGGGGAGTCCACCGGGCGCCAGCGGTCCCGCGCCGCCAGCTGCGGATGCCGTACCAGCTCCGCCACCGAGTTGAGCCGCGCGCAGGCGATCCCCGCCGCGTCCAGCCGCTCCACCGCCTCGTCCGCCGGCAGCGCGGCGAGGGCCGTGCCCACCGCCGCGTCGGTCGCCGCCCGGCCCGCCACCCGCGCCGCGTTGGTCGCGAAGCCCGGGTCGTCGGCGAGCTCTGGTCGCTCCAGGACCCGCTCGGCGAGCCGGCGCCACTCCCGGTCGTTCTGCACCGAGAGCAGCACCAGCCCGCCGTCTGCCGTCGGGTAGGCGTCGTACGGCGCGATCACCGCGTGCGCGAGCCCGGTGCGCGGCGGGGCCGTGCCCCCGTGCGCCCCGTGGTGGAGGGGGTGGCCCATCCACTCCGCGAGCGCGTCGAACAGCGACACCTCCACGGGTCCGCCCCGGCCCGTGGTGCCGCGGCGGACGAGGGCGGCGAGGACGCCCGCGTACGCATACATCCCGGCCGCGATGTCTGCGGCCGGGATGCCGGACTTGACGGGTTCCTCGGGGGTGCCGGTGACCGAGACGAGTCCGGTCTCGCACTGCACGAGCATGTCGTACGCCCTCCGGTGGGCGTACGGGCCGTCCGGGCCGTAGCCGGAGACGTCCACGGCGACGAGGCGCGGATGCGCGGCGCAGAGCGTGGCCGCGTCGAGGCCGAGCCGGGCCGCCGCCCCGTGCGCGAGGTTCTGCACGAAGACGTCGGCCTCCGCCACCAGCCGCCGGGCCAGCGCGAGACCGCGCGGGTCCTTCAGGTCGAGGGCGACCGACTCCTTGCCGCGGTTGCACCAGACGAAGTGCGAGGCCAGCCCCCGGGCCGCGGTGTCGTAGCCGCGGGCGAAGTCGCCGCCGTCGGGCCGCTCGATCTTGACGACCCGGGCACCGAGGTCGGCGAGCTGGCGGGTGGCGAAGGGCGCGGCGACCGCCTGCTCGACGGAGACGACCGTGATCCCGTCCAGAGGGAGTGGCTGAGTGCTCATGACCGACTGCCTACCGCGCCCGCGCGCCCCCTGTCATCAGGACCTGGATCACGCGGCCGCCGGCGCGGGGCCGGTCAGCGGCGCGCGTACCGGCGGACGGTGAGCGGGACGAGGACCGCGAGGAGCCCGAGGGACCAGAGCAGCGAACCCGCCACCGGGTGGGCCACCGGCCAGGCGGCGTCGGCGGGCACGGGCGCGTTGCCGAAGAGCGCCCGGACGGCGGTGGCGACGGCGGAGATCGGGTTCCACTCCGCGAGCGTCCGCAGCCAGCCCGGCATGCCGTCGGTGGGGATGTAGGCGTTCGAGAGCAGCGGCAGCATGAAGGTGGCACTGCCGAGCTGACCCGCCGCCTCCTCGCTCTCGGACACCCGGCCGAGCAGGATCCCCGCCCAGGTGGTGGCGAAGCGGAAGAGCAGCAGCAGTCCGAAGGCGCCCAGGGCCTCCAGGGCGGTGCCCTCGATCCGCCAGCCCATGGCGAGCCCCACCAGCACCATCGGGACGGTGCCGACCGCGCAGACCAGGAGATCGGCGACGGCCTGTCCGAGCGGTACGGCGGCACGGCTCACCGGGAGGGTGAGGAACCGGTCCATGACGCCCCGGTGGGTGTCCTGGGCGGCCTGGAACATGCCGGTCATCAGCCCGCCGGCGGCGGTCGCCACCAGCAGGCCCGGCACCAGGAAGGAGCGGTACTCGGCGCCGGGCACGGCGAGGGCGCCGCCGAGGACGTAGCCGAAGAAGAGCAGGAAGACGATCGGCATCGTCTGGGTCATGACCGTGATGGCGGGGGCGTGCCGGATCCGCCGGAGGTTGCGGCCGACCAGGGCGGACCCTTCGAGGGCGAGGGCGTTCACGCGGCGGTCCCCTTCCGTCCGGTGAGGCGCAGGAACACCTCGTCGAGGGTGGGCGGACGCAGCGAGGCGTCGACGATGTGGATCCCGGCGGCGTCGATCTCGCGGACGAGCCGGGGCAGGGTGAGGGTGGGGTCGGCGGTGATCGCGCCGACCGTGCGGCGCTCGGCGTCCAGGTCCGGCGCCGAGCCGGTCAGCCGGTCCAGGACCGCGGCGGCGGGCCCCAGCGGCCCGGCTCCGGCGAGGACGACCTCGGCGCGGCTGCCGACGAGCGCCTTCAGCTCGGCGGGCGTGCCGCAGTGGGCGGCCCGGCCGTCCTCGACGAGCACGATGTCGTCGGCGAGCCGGTCGGCCTCCTCCAGGTACTGGGTGGTGAGGACCACGGTGGTGCCCCGCTCGGCGAGCCCGCGCACGGCGTCCCGGATCGCGTTCCGGCTGCGCGGGTCGAGGCCGGTGGTCGGCTCGTCGAGGAAGAGCACCGAGGGGCGGGCGAGCAGGCCGGCGGCGAGGTCGAGGCGGCGCAGCATCCCGCCGGAGTAGGTGCGGGCGAGCCGGTCGGCGGCCCCGGCGAGGCCGAACTCCTCCAGGAGCTCGTCGGCCCTGGAGCGCGGGAGGCGGAGCAGCCGGGCGAAGAGGCGGAGGTTCTCGGCGCCGGTGAGGTCGCCGTCGACGGAGGCGTACTGGCCGGTGACGGCGATCCGCCGACGCACCCCGGCCGGGTCGCGGACCAGGTCGTGGCCGGCGATCCGGGCGCTGCCGGCGTCGGGTGCGAGCAGGGTGGTGAGGATCCGGACGGCGGTGGTCTTGCCGGCGCCGTTGGGGCCGAGGAGGCCGCAGACGGTGCCCTCGGGGACGGCGAGGTCGAGCCCGCGCAGGGCGCGGACCTCGCCGTACCGCTTCTCCAGGCCCTCACTAAGTACAGCGTACGTAGTTGTCATGGCGGCACCGTACCGTACTCCGTACGCTGTACGTAACTACGATGGGGGGCGAGGTGATGAGATGGCGGGCCGAGCGGCCGAACCCGAAGTGATCTGGGCGCGCCCCGAGCGCGCCGGCCGGGGCCCCCGGCCGGCCTTCAGCAGGCAGGACGTGGTCGACGCCGCCGTCCGCATCGCCGACGCCGACGGCATCGACGCGGTCTCCATGCGCCGCATCGCCGCCGACCTCGGCTGCGGCACCATGTCGCTCTACAACTACGTCCCCCGCAAGGAGGACCTGTACGAACTGATGGTCGACGCCGCGAGCGCCGAGTACGTCTTCCCCGACCGGCCCAGCGGCGACTGGCGGGCCGACATGACCGACCTCGCGTACCAGACCCGCGCGATCATGTACCGGCACCCGTGGCTCTCCCGGGTCATGACCACCGCCTACGGCTTCAGCCCGAACGCCCTGCGCTACCTGGAGTGGAGCCTCGGCTGCCTCACGCCGCTCGACGTGTCGGCCGGGCTCAAGATGCAGCTCATCGCCATGGTCAACGGCACGGTCATGGCCACCGTCCGCAACGAACAGGCCATGGCCGAACGCGCCCGCGGACTGCCCTGGTCCGAGGCGGAGGAACAGGCGGTGCGCAGCGCCTACCTCATGGGCCAGGTGGCGAGCGGACGGTACCCCCACCTCGCCGCACTGCTCACCGAGGCCGCTGCCCCTGCCGACCCGGAGGAGATCTTCGCGCTCACCATCGCGCGGCTGCTCGACTCCTTCGCCCCGCCGGGACCGGCGGGGGGGCCGGAGGAACCGGGGGGTTGCGAGGGTTCCGGGGAATCCGTCACACCAGCGTGAACTGGCCCCCCGGGCCCTCCTCCCGGTGGTCGAGTACCGAGGCCGGGCGGCGCGCCCGGTCCGGCACCGGCAGCACCCCCGCCGCGCGCAGCGCCGCCCGCCCCGGACCCCCGCCGGCCGTGAACGGCGCGCGCTCCGCCTCCCGGCCGCCCAGCAGCGCCAGGACCGTGACCAGGTCGAGGAGTTCGGAGGTCCACTCCTGCGGCCAGGCCGCCGGACCGACCGCCTCCAGCGAGCCCGGCTCGGCCTGCGCGGTCCGGCGGCCGAGCCACTGTTCGAGGACCCGCACCCCGCCGACCCGGTACTCCCAGGCCGCCTCCGGCACGGGCGAGATCCGGCCCCCGCCGATCTCCAGCACCTCGCCCTCGGAGTCGTACGCCCAGACCTCCGGCCGCGCCGGGAGCGCCGCCCGCACATAGGGCCGCCGCCCGCCCGGCAGCCGGGGCCGCGTCCCCGTCAGGGCGCCCCGCAGCTGCACGTCCAGGAGCTCCCGCCCGAGCGCCGTCCCCGCCTCCCACGCCGCCGCGTCCACCGGCAGCGGCACCCGGCAGCCGGCGGGGGAGGGGACGGCGGCCGCCGCGGCCCAGGCCGCCCACTCCACCGGCCCGACCGCCCGCCCGCACCGCTCGCCGAGGAAACCGAGCAGCCCCGGCGCCAGGTTCGGCTCCGCACCGCCGAGGCGCCGGAAGAGCGGCCGGATGCGGCCCGGCCGGCCCGCCGGGGAACGCCCCTCCGGCAGCGCGCCGGTCACGAGCAGCGGCGGCCCCGCCGCCCCCGGCACGTACCCCTGCTCCACGACGAAGAGCTGCGGCGCGCCCGCCACCCGCCACAGCTCCGGGCGCGCGGCGTCGATCAGCCGGTGGTCGGGCAGCAGCCACTGCTCGTCGAAGGGCCCGGTCTGCACCCGCACGGGCTCGGGGCAGGGCCCGGCCTCCCGGGCGAACCGTCCGGTCCCGGTCCGCTGCCCCGGCAGCGCCGCCACCGCCGTCCGTGTCGTCCGCGCCCGGCTCGGCCGGAACAGCGCCTCCCGCTCCCCGCCCTCCGCCGCCATCAGCCGGTCCCACCGCCCGCGCAGCGTCCGGGGGTCCGGCGCGACGATCCACCCCCGCCCGAACCGCAGCGGCCCCACCGACCAGGGCATCAACTCGTCGAGCAGGGGCACGTCGTCACCCGGCGAAAGGCCCGGCTCCCGCGAAACCTCGATCACGCCCCGCATGCTAATCCGTCACGCCCCGCGATCGGACGGTTCCCGCAGGCCCGGGACGGAACGCACGGGGGCGGTCAGCGGCGGCGGGTCCGGGGGAGGGGCACCGGGCCGGGCGGCGTCAGCTCCTCGAACAGACGGCGGTACGCCTCGGGGTCCCGCTCGAAGTCCGCTCCGGCCGCCAGGGCGGCGCGCTCCGCGTCCTGTCCCCGCAGCAGGTCGACCGAGGTCTGGGTGAACCGTTCCCGCAGGCCGTCCCGTTCGGCGTCGGCGAGCAGCCGGCGCAGTTCGGCCACGGCCGTCCCGGCCGCGTCCCGGGCGGCGGGCCCGGCCTGGAGCCTGTTCCGCAGTCCGGCGGCGGGGGCGGCCTCCTCCAGGAGCACCGTCAGCCGGTCCGCCAGCTCCCGGGCGGCCTCCGCCGCCCCGCGCGCCCGTGGCCCGGCCTCCCGCAGCACCCACAGGGCACGGACCAGTTCGGGACCGGGCGTCGCGCCGAGGTCTCCCCCCGTTCCGGCGTCGCGCGCCGCCTCCACCGCCCGCGCGTAGTCCCCGGCCGCCCAGCCTGCGGCCTCGGCCAGGGCGGCCGCGCGGCGCACGAGCCGCGCCTCCACGCCGAGGACCCGGGGAAGTGCCCGCAGGTTCCCGCCGAGCAGCCCCACCGTCGCGACCAGGATCCCCAAGGAGCAGGACGATCCCGCCGGGGTCTCCGTGCTCGTACTTCGGCTCCCCCTCGGGATCCTCCAGGTCCCCCCGGTCCGGCCCCTCGGTGTGCATGAAGCCGGTCTCCCAGCCGTGGCCCCGGGGGTCGTAGTGGTTCGGCGCCTTCAGGGAGTCGGCGCGCCCCGGGTCGCAGTGGTACGGCGCCTCCCGCGTCTCCTTCGCGTACGGATCGCTCCACCGCACCCGGCACGTGCCGCCGGGCTCCTCCTCGACCACCGCCAGGTCGATCTGGCGCGTCGCGACCGGCTCCGGACCCGGCTGGGCGACGGAGATGCCCACCCCGCACGTGAAGAGCAGCAGACCGGCCGTCAGGACCCGGCGGAAGAAAGGCACGTGTCTCACGAGTCCACCCCCCGGCGCCAGCCTGGCCCGGGGCCGGGGCGCGGGCGAGGGGGCGGCTCCGGCAGCGTGCCGTCCCCGCCCTTTCCGGGACCCGGCAGGCGCCCCGCAGCCGTCAGTGCGCCTCGACCGTCACCGTGAAGGAGAAGCGGTCGCCGCGGTAGCGGATGCGGGCGACGTCGACGACGCGGCCGTCGTCGTCGTAGGTGACGCCGGTGTAGTGGAGGATGGGGGAGAGGAGGGGGACCCGCAGGAGGTCGGCCGTCTCCGGGTCGGCCAGCCGGGCCTCGACGGTGTCGGTGATCCGGCTGATCCGCACCCCCACGACGTCCCGCAGCACCTTCGTCATCGGCCAGCGTTCCAGGTCCGCCGGGTCGATGGCGGCGGCGAACTCGGGCCGCACCGCGTTCTCCGCCCAGTTCGTCGGCTCGTCGCTCTCGCCGTCGGCACGGAGCCGGCGGTAGGTCGCGACCTCGGCCACGCCGGGGAAGTACTCGGCGAGCTCGCCGGGCACCGGCTCCGGGCCGTGGCCGAGGACGGTGGTCCGCTCGCCGGACTGCTGGGCCACGATCGCGTCGATCGAGCCGAGCAGCCGGCGCGGGGCGGACCGCCGGGCGCCCGGCTCGATGAAGGTGCCGCGCCGCCGGTGCCGGCTGATCAGCCCCTCCTCCTCCAGCTCCTTCAGGGCCTGGCGCATGGTCAGCACGCTGACGCCGTAGTGCGCGGCGAGCTGCTCCTCGGTGGGCAGCCGCAGCGAGGCGTCGGGCGTGCGGCCCAGTATGGAGGCGCGCAGGGACTGCGAGACCTGGTACCACAGCGGCAGCTTGCGGTTCAGGACCAGCGAGTCGGGGGCGAAGGCGGTCACGGCGTTCTCCGTACGACGGCGCGGCGGGGCGTGTGAAGCGGCACTCTACGGCCGACTACGGCCGGAAATGGCGCTCCAGACCCTGCCACACGTCGTCGTACCCGCTCTGGAGGTGGTCGGCACCGGCCGCCTGCGCGGTCGCCGTCACCGGCCAGCGGGTCTCGAACATGAAGGCCAGGCCGTCGTCGATCTTCTGCGGCCTCAGCTCGGCGGCGCTCGCCCGGTCGAAGGTCTCCCGGTCGGGGCCGTGCGCGGACATCATGTTGTGCAGCGAGCCGCCGCCGGGCACGAAGCCCTCGGCCTTCGCGTCGTACGCGCCCTCGATCAGGCCCATGTACTCGCTCATCACGTTCCGGTGGAAGTACGGCGGCCGGAAGGTGTCCTCGCCGACCAGCCAGCGCGGGGCGAAGACCACGAAGTCGACGCCGGCCAGGCCGGGGGTGTCGGAGGGCGAGGTGAGGACGGTGAAGATCGACGGGTCGGGGTGGTCGTAGGAGATCGTCCCGATGACGTTGAAGCGGCGCAGGTCGTAGACGTACGGGGTGTGGTTGCCGTGCCAGGCGACGACGTCCAGCGGCGAGTGGCCGTACGTCGCCGTCCAGAGGTTGCCGCAGAACTTGTTGACGACCTCGACCGGGCCCTCGACGTCCTCGTGGGCCGCGACGGGGGCGCGGAAGTCCCGGGCGTTGGCCAGGCCGTTGGCGCCGATCGGGCCGAGGTCGGGAAGCTGGAACGGGGCGCCGTAGTTCTCGCACACGTACCCGCGCGCGGTGTCGTCGAGCAGCTCGACGCGGAAGCGGACGCCGCGCGGGATCAGCGCCACCTCGCCGGGGCGGGCGGCCAGCAGGCCCAGTTCGGTGCGCAGGAGCAGCCCGCCGCGCTCGGGGACGATCAGCAGCTCGCCGTCGGAGTCGCCGAAGACCCGCTCCATGGAGGCGTTGGCGTGGTACAGGTGCACGGCCATGCCGGTGCGCTGGGCCGCGTCGCCGTTGCCGCCGAGGGTCCACAGGCCGGCCAGCCAGTCGGTGCCGGGTGCCGGGTCCGGCAGCGGGTTCCAGCGCAGCCGGTTGGGGTCGGCGACGGTCTCGGTGAAGGGCGCGGTGCGCACGGCGCCGTTGTCGGTCCGGACGAACGGCGGGTGGGCCGCCGAGGGGCGGATGCGGTACAGCCACGAGCGGCGGTTGTGCGCCCGCGGCTCGGTGAACGCGCTGCCGCTGAGCTGCTCCGCGTAGAGCCCGAGCGGGGCGCGCTGCGGCGAGTTGCGGCCCTCCGGCAGGGCGCCGGGGAGCGCCTCCGAGCCGTGCTCGTTGCCGAAGCCGGTGCTGTAGGTGAGCGCCTCGGCCGTCTTCCTGGCCTGCTCGGTCGTCATCGCCCGCTCCTGTCCTGCGCTGTCCCGGAAGGGACCCGATGGGAATCCTATGGATGACCGTAGGATTCCTGGAAGCTCCCGTCAACGGGGGCGGACGGGCCGGTTCCCGCGATCCGGCCCCGCACGACGGGGTCAAAAAGATGAACAATGCTCTACTCTCGCGGCCATGTCGTGGACCCGTAGGCTCCTCTCCCTGCTCCCGGTCGTGCTCGCGGTGCTCGCCGCGGCCCTGCTCACCGCCCCCGGCGCCCAGGCGCACGAGGAACGGCCCGTCACCTTCCCCGACGGCTCCGGCAGCGTGCCCCGCCACCGCGCGGGCGAACCCGACCTCCTCGTCTGCAAGACGGACCGCGCCGACTTCGAACGCCGGATCGCCGCCTTCCCGGCCGGCCTCAAGGCCCGCAACCGGGAGCTCTTCGCCCGCTGCGGCCGCTCCGGCCACCGCCACCTCCAGCAGGCCGTCGACGCCGTCGACCGCCCCGGCATGAACATCGCGATCCTGCCCGGCCTGTACGAGGAGGAGCCCTCGCTCCCCGCCCCCACCGGCGCCTGCGCCTCCCTGAAGGCCCCGACCTCCTCCTTCGGCTACCAGATCCTCAGCTACGAGCAGCAGGCGCAGTGCCCGCACAACCAGAACCTGGTCGCCATCCTCGGCAAGAAGGACCTCCAGATCGAGGGCACCGGCGCCTCCCGCCTCGACGTCGTCGTCGACGCCAAGTACGCCAAGCTGAACGCGATCCGCGCCGACAGGTCCGACGGGATCTACTTCCGCAACTTCACCGCCCAGCGCACCACCTTCAACTCGCTGTACGTGCTCGCCGCCGACGGCTTCGTCATCGACGACGTCCTCACCCGCTGGAACGACGAGTACGGCTTCCTCACCTTCGCCTCCGACCACGGCCTCTACAAGAACTGCGAGTCCTACGGCAACGGCGACTCCGGCATCTACCCCGGCTCGGCCTCGGACATCAACGACGGCCACGGCTACGAGGTCCCCCGCTACTCCATCGAGATCACCGGCTGCCGCAGCCACCACAACATGGTCGGCTACTCCGGCACGGCCGGGGACTCCGTCTGGGCCCACGACAACGAGTTCGACCACAACATGGGCGGCGCCTCCATGGACTCCGCCTTCCCCGGCCATCCCGGACTCCCTCAGAACCACGCGAAGTTCGAGCGCAACCTGATCCACGACAACAACGAGGACTACTACCGGTACGTCGCCGACGGCACCTGCGCGAAGCCGCCCGCCGAGCGCGGCTACGAGAACGGCGTCGTCTGCCCCCAGATCTCCATGCCGCCCGGCTCCGGCATCATCACCGCGGGCGGCAACTGGAACCTCTACGAGGACAACTGGATCTACGGCCACGAACGGACCGGCTTCTACCTCAACGCCGTCCCCGCCTTCATCCGCGGCGAGTCCGCCTGGTCCGAGCAGACCGACACCTCCCACCACAACCGCTACGCGAACAACCGCCTCGGCACCGACAAGGCCGGCAACCCCCGCCCCAACCGCACCGACGTCTGGTGGGACGGCCAGGGCCGCGGCAACTGCTGGCAGGACGACACCGGCGCCTCCAGCCCCCGCGCCCTGCCCGCCTGCGGCGCCGCCCGCGGCGAGGTCTCCGGCGCCACCGCCCGGCTCGTCGGCGAACCCGTCAAGCTCGCCCAGCTCCTCGTCTGCGCCGACTACAGCGTCCAGGCCCGCCGCCTGCCCGCCGGCTGCGACTGGTACGGCGCCCGCGGCCTGGAGCGCGTCGAGGTCCAGATCGCCCTGGCGGCCTCCCTCCTCCTCGCCCTCGTCGGCACCGCCCTGTGGTGGCGCCGGCTGCGCGGCCGCCGCCTCGCCGCCGCGGCCCTCGTCACCGGCCTCGCCGGCCTCGCCCTCGACGTCGCCGGCGCCACCCTCGCCCTCGCCCCGACGTACGTCCCCGCCCTCGCGCTCCTCCTCACCGGCGCCTGGTGGACCGCCACCGGCCTCCTCCTGCGCCCCGCCCGGCCCGTCTTCGCCTGGACCACGGTCACCCTCGGCCTCCTCACCCTCCTCGACGCCTTCGACAAGGCCGTCCTGATGATCCCCGGCATCCCCCTGAGCCCCGCCTGGCTCCGCCTCCTCCTGGGCGTCGTCTGGGTCCTGTGGGCCGTCGTCGCCGCCGGCACCCGCCCCGCCCCCGCCACCCCCGCGCCCCCGGCCGGAACCCCCGCCGAGGAGGTCCCCGCGTGACCCGCCCCTCGCTCCGCCCCGTACCCCGCCCCCCTTCCCCCGCCGGGCCCCGCGCCCTGTTCGGTGCCGCGCCCCCCGGCGCACGCGGGCCCGCGCCCCGCCCCGCACGGGGGTCCGCACCGGGGCCCGTGCCCCGCCGGGCGCGCCGTCGCCGTACGGCCCCGCTCGCGGCGGCCGCGCTCGCCGCCGTCCTGCTCCTGGCCGCCGGGTGCGGCGGCCGGGCCACCACCCACCACAAGCCCGGAACCGGTCACGAGCAGGCCACCGGGAACGGCGGCACCCTGCTCGCGGCCCGCGACGAGTCCGGCCACCGGCTGCGCGAACTCCCCGCCGCCGACGCCCCCTCCGTCCGGGCCGAGGCCCGCCCCGACACCGAGGGCGGCTGGAACGTCCACCTCACCGTGGAGAGGTTCCGCTTCACCCCCGAGTCCACCGGCGGCGGCGCCCTCGCCGGCCGGGGCCACGCCCGCCTCCTGGTCGACGGCCGGGAGGCCGCCCGCGCCTACGGCCCCTGGTTCCACGTCCCGTCCGGCGCCCGCACCCTCACCGTCCGCCTGTACGCCGACGACCACACCGTCTGGGCCACCGCCGGCGCCCCCGTCCAGACCACCCTCACCCTCACCCCCTCCGCGCAGTCCCCCTCCGCCCGGACCCCCTCCGCCGGGGCCTCCTCCGCCCCGACCCCGTCCCCGCCCCCCGCGCCCACTCCCACCGGCCGCACCCTCGACATCCGCGTCACCGGCTCGACCGTCACCCCCGCCCCCTCCCGCGTCGAGCTGCGGAAGGGCGAGCGGATCACCCTCCGCGTCACCGCCGACCGCGCCGACACCGTCCACGTCCACGGCTACGACCGCGAGGCCGCCCTCGCCCCCGGCACCCCGGCCACCCTCACCCTCACCGCCGACCGCACCGGCCTCTTCGAGGTGGAGACCCACGAGTCCGGACTCGTGCTCACCCAACTGGTGGTCCGGTGACCGCCCTTCCGCCCCGTCCCCTCCCGCTCGCCCACGGCGTCGGTGCCCAGCACGACCTGCCCCTCTCCCCCTTCTACGCCTACGCCGGCGCCTTCACCGCCCTCCTCGTCTCCTTCCTCGGCCTCGGCCTCCTCTGGTCCTCCTCCCGCTTCCGCGGCGACCGCGCCGGCCGCCCCCTGCCCGCCCCCGTCCAGCGCCTGGCCGACGCCCCCGCCACCCGGACCGCCCTCCGGCTCCTCGGCGCCGCCCTCGCCCTGCTCTTCCTGGCCCACCTCCTCCTCGGCCCCGACGACCCCGACCGCAACCCCGCCCCCGGCGCCCTCTACGTCCTGCTCTGGGTCGGGCTCGTCCCCGCCTCCCTCCTCCTCGGCCCCGTCTGGCGCCTCCTCAACCCCCTGCGCGCCCTCCTCTCCCTCCGCCCGCCCGCGCGCCCCCGGCCGGTCCCCGCCGCCGTCGGCATCCGCCCCGCCGCCGCCGGACTCCTCCTCTTCGCCTGGCTCGAACTCGTCGCCCCCGACAACACCTCCCGTCCCGTCCTCCTCGCCGCCCTCGCCGTCCACCTCGCCGTCCAGCTCCTCGGCGCCGCCCGCCACGGCGCCGCCTGGTTCGCCCACGCCGACCCCTTCGAGGTCTACTCCTCCCTCCTCGCCCGGCTCTCCCCGCTCGGCCGCCGCGCCGACGGCCGGCTCATCCTGCGCTCCCCCTTCAACGGCCTCGACGCCACCCCCGAGACCCCCGGGCTCGTCGCCGCCGTCTGCGTCCTCCTCGGCACCACCGCCTACGACGGCCTCTCCGACAACCCCCGCTGGATCACCACCCTCCAGACCTCCTCCCTCGGCCCGACCCCCACCGCCACCCTCGGACTCCTCGCCGCCGTCGCCCTCGCGGCCGGCTGCTACGGACTCTGCGCCGGCACCCTCCGCCTCCTGAACCGGGCCCTCGCCACCCCCCTCACCTCCTTCGCCCACTCCCTCCTCCCCATCGCCCTCGGCTACCTCGTCGCCCACTACTTCTCACTCCTCGCGGTCGAAGGACCACGCACCGTCATGATGGCAGCCGGCACCGACAACGCCCCCTCGCCCGCTCCGCCACTGGGCCCCGCGGGCCTCGCCGTGCTCCAGGTCGCCGCGATCGTCACCGGCCACGTCCTCGGCGTCGTCGCCGCCCACGACCGGTCCGTCCGCCTCTTCCCGCCCGCCCGCGCCGTCGCCGGCCAACTCCCGCTCTTCGCGCTGATGATCGCCTACACCCTGGGCGGCATCGGGCTGCTCATCGCCTGAACCCCGATCGGAGCGGCATCATGGACCCCGTGCCCCAGACCCGCCCGCCCGGCCCGCCGACCGCACTCCGCCGCACCCCCGTGCAGCAGCGCAGCGCCGAACGCCTCGCCCGCATCCTCGACGCCTGCGCCGGCCTCCTCGACGAGACCGGCTACGAACAGCTGAGCACCCGGGCCGTCGCCGTCCGCGCCGGCGTCCCGATCGGGTCGGTCTACCGCTTCTTCGGCAACAAACGGGCCATGGTCGCCGCCCTCGCCCACCGCAACCTCGACCGGTACGCCGAGCTGATCTCCGCCCGCTTCGAGCGGACCCCCGTCCTCGACGCGCACAGCGCGATCGACGGCGTCCTCGACGAGTTCATCGCGATGAAGCGGACCGTGCCCGGCTTCGCCCTCGTCGACTTCGGCGTGCCCGCCGCCGAGGAGGCCGGGGGAGGCGCCGAGGACCCCAACGGCCTGGTCGCCGAACGGATCTGCGGCCTCCTCGCCACCCACCTCGGCCGCCCCGCCGACGAGACGCTGCGGCGCAAGGTCCTGGTCGGCGTCGAGACCGCCGACACCCTCGTCCGCCTCGCCTTCCGCGCGGACCCCGGGGGCGACCCCGCCCTCATCGACGAGACCCGCCAACTCCTCCACGCCTACCTCGCCCCCTCCCTCTCCGCGTGACCGCCCGAGGGGCGGGGGCGCCGCACCCCTCCCGGACGTGCCTACCGGTCGGTATGCTCAGCGCGAGCCGCCACCCCGCCGCCGCCCCCGGGAGACGCCATGCCCACCGCCCCGCGCATCTGCCCCCTCTGCGAAGCGACGTGCGGACTCGTCCTGACCCTCGACGGAGACCGGGTCACCGGCGCCCGCGGAGACCGCGACGACGTCTTCAGCAAGGGCTTCCTCTGCCCCAAGGGAGCCGCCTTCCCCCAGATCGACGCCGACCCCGACCGGCTGCGCACCCCGCTCGTCCGGGAGGACGGACGGCTGCGGGAGGCGAGCTGGGAGGAAGCCTTCGACACGATCGCGGCCCGCATCCGTCCGCTGATCGAGGAGTACGGCCCCGACACCCTGGGCATCGTCCTCGGCAACCCCAACGTCCACACGATGGCCGGAGCGCTCTACCCGCCGCTCCTCCTCCGCGCCACCGGCACGGGCAACCTCTTCACCGCCTCCACCCTCGACCAGATGCCCAAGCACGTCTCCAGCGGCCTCCTCTTCGGCGACCCCTTCGCCGTCCCCGTGCCCGACCTGGACCGCACCGACCACCTCCTGGTCCTCGGCGCCAACCCGCTGGACTCCAACGGCAGCCTCTGCACCGCCCCCGACTTCCCCGGCCGGCTCGCCGCACTGCGCCGCCGCGGCGGCACCCTCACCGTCGTCGACCCCCGCCGCACCCGCACCGCCCGCCTCGCCGACCGCCACCTCGCCCCCCGCCCCGGCACCGACGCCCTCCTCCTCGCCGCCCTCGTCCACACCGTCTTCGCCGAGGACCTCGCCGACCCCGGCCCGCTCGCCGACCGCACCGAGGGCGTCGACCAGGTCCGGGACGCGGTACGGGACTTCACCCCCGAGGCCGTCGCCCCCGTCTGCGAGCTGGACCCCGGCACGATCCGCGCCGTCGCCCGGGAGCTCGCCGCCGCGCCCACCGCCGCCGTCTACGGGCGGATGGGCAGCTCCACCGTGTCCCACGGCACCCTCGCCAACTGGCTCGTCGACGTCCTCAACGTCCTCACCGGCAACCTCGACCGGCCCGGCGGCGCCCTCTTCCCCCGCTCCGCCACCGCCCCCGCGCCCCGCCCCGCGGGACCCGGCCGCGGCTTCCTCCTCGGCCGCCGCCACAGCCGCGTCTCCGGACACCCCGAGGTCAAGGGGGAGTTCCCGCTCGCCGCCCTCGCCGAGGAGATCGACACCCCCGGGGCGGACGGCCCGGAGGAGGGCCGCATCCGGGCGCTGATCACCATCGCCGCCAACCCCGTCCTCTCCGCACCCGACGGGCTCCGCCTCGACGCCGCCCTCGCCGGCCTCGACCTGATGGTCTGCGTCGACCCCTACCTCAACGAGACCACCCGCCACGCCGACGTCCTGCTGCCCCCGCCCCCGCCCTCCCGAAGCGCCCACTTCGACTTCGCCTTCAACGGCTTCGCCGTCCGCGACCAGGTCCGCTTCACCCCCGCCGCCGTCCCCCTGGCGCCCGGGGAGCGGGACGAGTGCGAGATCCACGCCCGGCTGATCCTCGCCGCGTCCGGCATGCACGGGGCACCGCCGTCCTCCGTCGACGCCCACGCCGTCGACGCCCTCCTCGCCCGGGCCGTCACCCAGCCCCACTCGCCCGCGTACGGCGCCGATCCCAAGGAGTACGCCGCCGGCCTCACCGGGGACAGCGGAGCCGAACGGCGGCTCGACCTGATGCTGCGCCTCGGCCCGTACGGCCTCACCCTCGACGAACTGAAGGCCCACCCGCACGGCATCGACCTCGGCCCCCTCAAGCCCCGCCTGGACGAGGTGCTCAGGACCCGCAGCGGCCGGATCGAGCTGTTCCCCGACCCGATCGCCGCCGACCTGCCCCGGCTGCGGGCCGCCCTCACCGCCGTACCGGAACCGGGCACCCTCCTCCTGGTCGGCCGCCGCCACCTGCGCTCCAACAACAGCTGGCTGCACAACGCCCCCGCCCTCAACGGGGGTTCGAACCGCTGCACCCTCCAGGTGCACCCGGAGGACGCCGCCCGGCTCGGGCTCGCCGACGGCGCCCCCGCCCGGATCGCCGGCGCGGGCGGCGCGCTGACCGCCGAGGTGGAGATCACCGACGCGGTACGGGCCGGGGTCGTCAGCCTGCCGCACGGCTGGGGCCACGACCGGCCCGGCACCCGGCTCTCGGTGGCCGCCGCGCGCCCCGGCGTCAACGTCAACCAGCTCCTCGACGGCACCCTCCTCGACCCGCTCTCCGGGACCGCCGTCCTCAACGGCTTCCCCGTCGAGGTGACCCCGCTGGAATCAACGCCCCTGCTGTGACCTGGGGTTTTGCTCGTATTGCTCACGCGCTGACCCCTTGTTGAGGCCGGAAGGGGGCACCTACGGTCATCCGGACCGCCGCTCGGCGGCTGTTCAACGGTGAACGTGAGGTGCCTCCATGCTGACCGTCCTCGGCTTCGCCATGATCGCGACCTTCCTGGTCCTGATCATGATGAAGAGGATGTCGCCGATCGCGGCGCTCGTCCTGATCCCCGCCCTCTTCTGCGTCGCGGTCGGCCAGGGCGCGCAGCTCGGCGACTACGTCATCGACGGCGTTGGCAAGCTCGCCCCCACCGCGGCGATGCTGATGTTCGCGATCGTCTACTTCGGCGTCATGATCGACGTCGGCCTCTTCGACCCGATCGTCCGGGGCATCCTGCGCTTCTGCAAGGCCGACCCGGTCCGGGTGGTCGTCGGCACGGCGGTGCTCGCCGCGATCGTCTCCCTCGACGGCGACGGCTCCACCACCTTCATGATCACCGTCTCGGCGATGTACCCCCTCTACAAGCGGCTCGGCATGAGCCTCGTCGTCCTGACCGGTGTGGCCGCCACCGCCAACGGCGTGATGAACACCCTGCCCTGGGGCGGTCCCACCGCCCGCGCCGCCACCGCGCTCAAGCTCGACGCCGGCGACATCTTCGTCCCGATGATCCCGGCCCTCGCGGTCGGCCTGCTCTTCGTGATCGCCCTCGCCTACGTCCTGGGCCGCCGCGAGCGCAAGCGGATCGGCTACCTCACCCTCGACCAGGCCCTCGCCCCCGAGACCGACGGCGAGACCGTGCTGGTGGGCGCCGGCGGCGCGGCCGGGACGGCCGGGAACGGCCGGGCGAAGGACGGCCGGGCGGCGCGGGGCGGCGCCTCCGGCGCCGTCTCCGGCGACGGTCCCGAGGAGACGTCCGGGGCTCCGGGCTTCCAGGGGCTCGACCCCGACCGCGCCACCCTCCGGCCCCGGCTGTACTGGTTCAACGCGGGTCTGACCGTCGCCCTGCTCACCGCGATGATCCTCGAACTGATGCCGATCCCGGTCCTCTTCCTCCTCGGCGCCGCGCTCGCGCTCACCGTGAACTTCCCGCGCCCCGCCGAGCAGAAGGAGCGGCTGGCCGCCCACGCGGACAACGTCCTCAACGTCGCCGGCATGGTCTTCGCCGCCGCCGTCTTCACCGGCGTCCTCACCGGCACGGGCATGGTCAAGCACATGGCCGACTGGCTGGTCGGCGCGATCCCGGAGGCGATGGGCCCGCACATGGCGCTGGTGACCGGCGTGCTGAGCCTGCCGCTCACCTACTTCATGTCGAACGACGGCTTCTACTTCGGCGTCCTGCCCGTCCTCGCCGAGGCCGGCGCCGCCCACGGCGTCTCGCCGCTGGAGATCGCCCGCGCCTCGCTCGTCGGCCAGGCCCTGCACATGTCGAGCCCGCTCGTCCCGGCGGTGTACGTGCTCGTCGGCATGGCGAAGGTGGAGTTCGGCGACCACACCCGCTTCACGGTGAAGTGGGCGGCCCTCACCTCGCTGGTCGTCCTCGCGGCGGCGGTCCTCTTCGGGATCGTCTGACCGGCGGCCGGCTCCCGTCCCGGCTCGCTCCCTCCCTCCTCCCCCCTCGTCCGTCCCCCGTCCGCCCCTCCTTCCGCGCCGCCTGGGCCGGACGGGGGACGGGCGGGGGACACAAGCATGTCGCGACCCTGCGTGTCCATGATGTGACGGATAGTCGGATTATCGGTCAAACCGTCCCCGCCCCCGTCCCCAGGGAGGAACCCGCATGTCCGCTCGCACCGCCCGTCCCCTCGCCGCCGTCTCCGGCCTCGTCCTCACCGGCCTCGCCCTCGCGGGCGGCGCCCCGGCCGCGTACGCCGCCCCCGGCGACGACGGCGACGTGAAGATCCACAAGGTCGGCACCCCCTTCGACGACCAGCGCAACGAGCCGAAGGTCTGCCGCTTCTACCTCGCCGCCTTCAACTTCGACAAGGACCAGAAGGTCCAGTGGGAGATCGTGCCCCAGCCGGACAAGGCCGACGATCCCAACCTGGGCGGGCAGCTCACGCTCCCCACCGGCACCGGCCACACCGGCCCGCTCGCCCTCCCCGACGGCATGTACAAGCTCACCTGGACCTTCGAGGGTGAGAACGGCGCGGGCAAGCAGAAGGTCTTCCAGGTCGACTGCCCGAACGGCGGCGGCCCCGGTGGCCCCGGCGGCAACGGCGGGCACGGGCACCACCCGCACGGCCCGGTCGGTGCCGGCGGCGGCGGCAGCGCCGAGATCGCCGCGCAGGAGGACGCCTCCGCCTTCGGTGTCGGCGCGGCCGTCGCGGCCGGCCTCGCGGGCACCGTCGGCCTGGTGCTGATCCGCCGCTCGCGCCGCCGCAACGATGGCGCGGCGTAAGGCCCGCCTCGCCCGTCGGCGGCGACGGCTCCTCCGGCTCGCCAGGACCGTAGCGGTGACCACGGTCCTGGTGACCGGAGTCGTGTGGTGGAGCGGGGACGACGACCCCGCCGGGGCCGACGCCAAGGCCGCCGCCGGGGCGGCGGTCCTGCCCGGAGCCGCCACCGGAGGGGCAGCCGGACCCGGCGCGGGCCCCGACGCCCCGGCCGCCCCCGGCGCCGCCCGCGAGGACGCCCCTCGGAGCCGTACCTCCGTCTCCGGGGGCGGCGCCTCCGCGGCGCGGGACGGGGCGGCCGCGGGGCGTCCGGGAGCGGCGGCGGCGCCCGCCCCGCTCGGGCGCTCGCGTCCCACCGCCCTCGCCGTGCCCGCGATCACCATCGAGGCGCCCGTCCTGGACCTCGGACTCGACGCGCAGGGGCGGCTCGGGGTGCCGCCCGTCGACGATCCGCGGCGGGTCGGCTGGTACGCGCGCGGCCCGGCGCCCGGTGAACGCGGCACGGCCGTGATGGTCGGCCACCGGGACACCCGCACCGGCCCGGCGATCTTCCTCGACCTCGACTCGCTCGGTCCCGGGAACACCGTCCGGGTCGCCCGCGCCGACGGGCGGGTCGCCGTCTTCACCGTGGACCGGGTGCGCACCTACGCCAAGTCGGACTTCCCCGACAAGGAGGTGTACGGCTCCACCGGCCGGCCCGAACTGCGCCTGCTGACCTGCGGCGGCGCCTACGAGGAGGGAACCGGCTACGAGGCGAACATCGTCGTCTTCGCCCACCTCACCGGCATCGACAAGGCGATCTGAGCACCGGACACCGCACGGCCCCCGTCGGGTACCGTCGCCCCCGCGGGGTCGGACGGCACCCGGTGCGGGGCCGTTCCGCGTCCGTTCCGCGCCCGTCCGATGAGATCCGCTCCACTCCGGCAGACCCTGGCGCAGTAAAACTAACAGCGCTAGTTTGGGGCGGGCGGAGCCGATCGGACCGACCCGGAGGGGACCGGCCCGGCCCGCCGCAGGCGAGCGGTCGAGTGGTGAGGGAATGGGGAAGCTGATGAAGGCCCACGACGCGATGTACATCGGTGGGGAGTGGCGCCCCGCGGCCTCCTCCGAGACGATCCCCGTGATCGATCCGGCCACCGAGCAGGTCATCGCCCACGTCCCCGCCGGCACGGCCGAGGACGTCGACGCCGCCGTGCGCGCCGCCCGCGCCGCGCTGCCCGGCTGGGCCGCCACCCCGCCCGCCGAACGAGCCGCCCGGATAGCCGCCCTGCGCGACGTGCTCGCCGCGCGCGCCGGGGAGATCGCCGCCACCGTCACCGCCGAGCTCGGCGCCCCGCCGAAGCTCGCCGCCGCCGTCCACGCCGGACTGCCGGTCGCGGTGGCCGGCTCGTACGCCGAACTCGCCGCCACCCACCCCTTCGTGGAGAAGGTCGGCAACTCCACCGTCTACGCGGAGCCGGTCGGCGTCGTCGCCGCCATCACCCCCTGGAACTACCCGCTCCACCAGATCGTCGCCAAGGTCGCCCCGGCCCTCGCCGCCGGCTGCGCCACCGTCCTCAAGCCCGCCGAGGACACCCCGCTCACCGCCCAGCTCTTCGCCGAGGCCGTCCACGAGGCGGGCCTTCCGGCCGGCGTCTTCAACCTGGTCACCGGGGTCGGCGCCGTCGCCGGGCAGGCCCTCGCCGAGCACCCGGACGTCGACCTCGTCTCCTTCACCGGCTCCACCGCCGTCGGCCGCCGCATCGGCGCCCTCGCCGGCGGCGCCGTGAAGCGGGTCGCCCTCGAACTCGGCGGCAAGTCCGCCAACGTGATCCTGCCGAGCGCCGACCTCGCCCGGGCCGTCGCCGTCGGCGTCGGCAACGTCATGTCCAACTCCGGTCAGACGTGCAGCGCCTGGACCCGGATGCTGGTCCCCGCCGACCGGTACGAGGAGGCCGTGGCCCTCGCCGCCGAGGCCGTCGCCAAGTACGCCCCCGGCGAGCGCCTCGGCCCGCTGGTCAGCGCCCGCCAGCGCGACCGGGTCCGCGGCTACATCGAGAAGGGGATCGAGGAGGGCGCCCGGCTCGTCGCCGGCGGCCCCGACGCCCCGCTGGAGACCGGCTACTACGTCTCCCCGACGGTCTTCGCCGACGTCACCCCCGACATGACCATCGCCCGGGAGGAGATCTTCGGCCCGGTCGTCTCGATCCTCCGGTACGAGGACGAGGAGGAGGCCCTCGCCCTCGCCAACGGCACCGAGTACGGCCTCGGCGGCGCCGTCTGGGGCGAGGAGTCCGCGGCGGTCGCCTTCGCCCGCCGCATGGAGACCGGCCAGGTCGACATCAACGGCGGCCGGTTCAACCCGCTCGCCCCCTTCGGCGGCTGGAAGCGCTCCGGCGTCGGCCGCGAACTCGGCGCGCACGGCCTCGCCGAGTACCTCCAGACCCGCTCCCTCCAGTTCTGAGCCCCGGCCCGCCCGCAGTAAGGAGACACCCGTGATCCGTGCCGCCGTCCTGCCCGCCGTCGGTGCCCCGCTGGAGGTCACCGGCATCGAACTGCCCGAGCCCGGACCCGGCCGGGTCCGGATCCGCCTCGCCGCGGCCGGGGTCTGCCACTCCGACCTGTCGCTGTCCGACGGCACCATGCGCGTCCCCGTCCCGGCCGTCCTCGGCCACGAGGGCGCGGGCACCGTGGTCGCCGTCGGCGAGGGCGTGACCCACGTCGCCCCCGGCGACGGCGTGGTCCTCAACTGGGCGCCGTCCTGCGGCGCCTGCCACCCCTGCGCGCTCGGCGAGGTGTGGCTCTGCGTCAACGCCCTCAACGGCGCGGCGGACGTCCACGCCCGCGCCGCCGACGGCCGCGAGCTGCACCCGGGCCTCAACGTGGCCGCGTTCGCCGAGGAGACGGTCGTCGCCGCGAACTGCGTGCTGCCCGCCCCGGAGGGCGTACCGCTCACCGACGCCGCCCTGCTGGGCTGCGCCGTCCTCACCGGCTGGGGCGCCGTGCACCACTCCGCCCGGGTCCGGGCGGGCGAGACCGTCGCCGTCTTCGGCGTCGGCGGCGTCGGCCTCGCCACCCTCCAGGCCGCCCGGATCGCCGGGGCGGCCACGATCGTCGCCGTGGACGTCTCCCCGGAGAAGGAGGCGCTCGCGCGGGCCGCCGGGGCCACCGAGTACGTCGTGGCCTCGGAGACCACCGCCCGCGAGATCCGGAAGCTGACCGGCGGGCACGGGGTCGACGTGGCCGTGGAATGCGTGGGCCGCGCCGTCACCATCCGCACCGCCTGGGAGTCCACCCGGCGGGGCGGTCGCACCACCGTCGTCGGCATCGGCGGCAAGGACCAGCAGGTCTCCTTCAACGCGCTGGAGATCTTCCACTGGGGCCGCACCCTCGCCGGCTGCGTGTACGGCAACTCGAACCCGGCCGTCGACCTGCCCGTCATCGCCGGCCACATCCGGGACGGCAGCTTCGACCTGGGCGCGCTCGTCACCGAGCGGATCACCCTGGAGGGCATCCCCGGGGCCTTCGACGCCATGCTCGCGGGCAAGGGCGGCCGGGCCCTCGTCGTCTTCTGACGGCCGCCTCCCGGCGCACGGCTCAAGCGGCGGCCCGCAGCAGGATGTCCTCGTACACCCGCGGGTCGTCGCCGGTCACCACCGGCCAGCCCACGCCGTACGCGCCCTCCCAGGACACCTCGACGCCCGGGTTGGCGACGTCCGTGCCGTCCGGCAGGAACAGGTGCGGACTGCACCGGACCGCGTCCGTCCGCGAGAGCGCCGTCTGGTCGGCGAGCGCGCGACGGGCGCGTCCGTCGTCCAGGGCCGCCTCCAGCTCCGCCACGTCGACCCCGCCGGTCTCCTTCGCCACGTCCAGGATCACCCGCCGGTTGCTCACGCACCGAGACTCGGCCCAGAACGCCCGGCGCAGACCGAGGTCGAGGAGCTCCGAGGCGCGCAGGGACTGCTCCTTCGCCGCGAGCACCGCCTCCAGGGCCGGCAGCGTGGTGGACGGGTAGAGCCAGTCCTTCGCCTGCCACAGCTGCCAGCCCGCCGCCGGTTCCAGCGACGCCATCCGGGCCACCTCGCTGTCCGTGCCGGGGCGCGGGCTCGGTGCGTCGTTGAGCAGTTCCAGCGGGAAGGCACGCAGGTCGAAGGAGACCCGTTCCGTCAGGCCCAGCCGGGCCCTGGTGGCGTGCAGCCGGTGGACCGCGAGGTGCGCGAAGGAGCACCACAGGTCGGCGTGCACGACGACGACACCGGGCGGCGGGGTGGCGACCGTGGGGGCTGTGGCGGGGACTGCGGCGGTGTTCTCGGACATGGCTTTCCCTTCGGGACGGGGAGGGGCGGGCTTTCGGGGTGCGGGGCTCGGCCTCGGTGCTCCGGGCGGGGTTTCGGGCGCGGGATCAGGCGAGTTGGATGGCGAGGGAGCCGGCGAGCAGCAGGGCGAGGCCGAGTGTGCGGGGGCGGGTGAGGGGACGGCGGGGCAGCCGGAAGAGCCCCTTGTGGTCGATGAGGGCCGAGGTCAGCTGCTGGCCCGTGACCGTGAGCGCGATCGTCACCGCCGCGCCGATGGCGGGTATGAGCAGGAAGGTGCCGGTCACATAGGCGGCGGCGCAGGCTCCGCCCAGCCAGCCCCACCAGGGCATCTTCTTCAGCGGGGCGACGCGCGGGGCCGGGGTGTGCCGGGTGGCCCGCAGCACCAGCAGGACGACGGCGATCGTGAGGGTCGCGACGGCGAAGCTGAGCACGGCGACCGTGAGCGGGGCGTGGAGCCGCTCACGCAGGCGGGCGTTGACGGCGCCCTGCACGGGCAGGACCCCGCCCGCGACGATCCCGAGGGCGAGCCAGCCGGCGCGGGCCGCCCGGGAGAGGCCGGGGGCGCCGGCGGGGGCCGCGCCGCGCCCGCCGCGGATGATCACGACGATGCCGGCGAGGACGGCGGCGGCGCCGAGGACGATGCCCGCGCCGAACTCCTTGCGCTCCAGGCCGAGCAGGCCGAAGAGGTCGAGGGCGAGCGAGGCGAACATCTGGCCGGTGACGAAGAGCCCGACGCTCGCCAGCGCACCGAGCCGGGGGAACAACAGGATGCCGCTGGTGATGTAGAGGGGGCTGGCCAGTCCGCCGAGGAGCTGCCAGGCGGGCACGTCGGGCAGCCTCCCGAGCGCTCCGAGGGTCCCGGCGGCGAGCGCGAGGGCGGTCAGCAGGGCGGTGGCGACGCCGAGCTGGAGCGTCGAGGCGCCGTACGGGGTGCCGACGGCGGAGTTGAGCTGGAGGTTGGCCGACGCCTGGACGGCGAGGAGGCAGCCGACCAGCAGGGCGGTGGCGAGCAGTGCGGTGTGCATCGGTGGTCTCCCTCGCGGAACGTCCGAGCAGGGCGGTGCGGAGCGGTACAGGGCAGGGCGGAGCACATCAGGGACGCCACAAGCGGACGTCGTGTCCGTTTAGACTGCCATGAGCCCGCGCAAGTGGACAAGGTGTCCGTTTGGGTGAAAGGGAAGTAGGGTCGATCCATGAGCGACCACGAGCGTCACGCTCCCGGGGCCGACCCGGCGCAGACGACGAACGAGGCGGCCCGCCCTCCGGCGGACCGCCCCTCCCGCGCCGTTCCCGGCGCCCGCGACCTCTCCGGCGCCCGTGACCTGCCCGGCGTCCGTGACCTCCCTGACGCCCGAGGCCTGCCCGACGTCCCCGGGCCGCCCGGTTCCCCCGCCGAGCGCGTCCTCGCCGAGGCGCTCGGGCCGGGCGGGGACCCCCTCGCCGGGGGCGACCTCCTGCTCCCGGACGCGCGCCCGGCCGCCGCGCCGCGCCGCCGTGCCGACGCGGAACGCAACCGCGCCCAGATCCTCGCCGCCGCCGAACGGCTCTTCGCGGAGGGCGACCCCCGGACGGTCACCATGGACCGCATCGCCAAGGCGGCCGGCGTGGGCCGGGCCACGCTCTACCGCAGCTTCCCCGATCCGGCCTCCGTCGCGGTGGCGCTGCTCGACGAGCACGAGCGCCTGCTCCAGGGCCAACTCGTCTACGGGCCGCCGCCGCTGGGCCCCGGGGCGCCCGCGGGGGAGCGGCTCGCCGCGTTCTACCTCGCGATGCTCGACCTCCTGGAGAAGCACCTGCCGCTGGCGCTCGGCGCGGAGACCGGCCCCGAGCGCTTCCGCACCGGCGCGTACGGCTTCTGGCGCGTCCACGTCCGCACCCTGCTCGTCGCCCACGGGGCCGAGGACCCCGACGCCCTCGTCGACACGGTGCTCGCCCCGCTCGGGCCCGAGCTGTTCGCCTTCCAGCGGCACGAACTCGGGCTCTCCGTCGAGCGGATCGGCACCTCACTGACGACGTTCGCCCGCCGCCTCCTCCACGCCGGCGCCCCCGCCTGACGCGACCGGCGGAGCGGTGGCGGTGTCCCGCTCCCGGGCCCGGAGCCGGGACCGGGAGCGGGACACCGCCACCCCCGCCAGGCACAGCGCGCCGCCCGCCAGCGTCAGCGCTCCCGGCAGTTCGCCCAGCAGCGCCCAGGCCATCAGCACCACGAGGGCGGGCACGGCGTAGGTGGTCGCGCCCATCCGCCCGGCCGTCGTCCGCGCCAGCGCGTACGCCCAGGTCGTGCAGGCGACGGCGGTGGGGAACACCCCGAGGTAGACCATGTTCGCGGTCGCCGACAGGGGTGCCCGCGCCGCCTCCGTCACCAGCTGTCCGGCGAACGGCAGGCAGGCGACGGCGCCGATCACGCAGCCGAACGTCGTCGCCTGGAGCGCGCTCGCGTGGGCCAGCGCCGGCTTCTGCGCGACGACCCCGCCCGCGTACGCCACCGCAGCCAGCAGGCAGAGGGCGACGCCGAGCACCGAGACGTGCCCGCCCCCGCCGGACGCCGACAGGCCCACGGCCACCGCGCCCGCGAAGGACACCGCCATCCCGGCCAGCAGTCGCGGCGGCAGCGCCTCCTTCAGGAAGCGGGCGCCGAGCAGCGCGATCAGGAGCGGGCCGACGTTGACCAGCATCGCGGCCGTTCCGGCGTCCACCTCCTGCTCGCCCCAGTTCAGCACCACCAGATACAGCCCGAACCAGAGCAGCCCGGAGGCGAGGATCCCCGGCCAGGCGGCCCGGGGCGGCAGCCCCTCGCCCCGGACCAGGAGGACGGCCCCGAGGACCAGCGCCCCGGCGAGCAGCCGCCCGAGGGCCAGCGCGCCGGGGGAGTAGGCGGCCCCTGCGCTGCGGATGGAGACGAAGGCGGACGCCCACAGGACGACCGTGACCCCGGCGGCGACGAGCGCGAGCCGGTCGGCGGCGGGGGAGGGGGAAGGTGAGGAGGGGGAGAGGGAGGAGGACGAGGGTTTCGGCATGGCACGACGGTAGGCCGCCGACCTTTCGGCCCTCACCGCAATATTCCTGGCGGCAGGGCCGGGCAGGGCCTGGCCTGGCGGCCGGGCCGGTTTCGCGCCCGCGCTGGAATCCGTGCCCGCGCCCGTGCCCGCGTCCGCGGACGGACCCTCGCCCGGATCCGTACCCGCGCCCGCGTCCGAACCTCCCCCGGACCCGCGGACGTCCCGCCCGTCACCGCAAGGCGTCCGCCTCGATCCCGAGTTCCTGCCGCAGGGCCCGCTCGCCCGCCGGAGTGACCTTCACGGCCCGCGCGGAGCCGATCCGCACGCACCAGCCGGCGTCCAGCGCGTGCGCGCAGAGCGCCGCCCCCGCGCGGCCCGCGAGGTGGGGGCGGCGCTCGGTCCAGTCCAGGCACGCGCGCGTGAGCGGCCGCCGCCCCTGTGCCGGAAGGGGGACGCCGAGCGCCGCGAACCACTCCAGGCCCCGTTCCGTGAGTGCGAACCCGGTGTCCTGGCGCAGCAGTCCGCGCGCGGTCAGCGCGTCGGTGACGGCGACCCCGAGCCGTCCGGCGAGATGGTCGTAGCAGGTACGGCCCCGGGCCATCGCCCGTCCGGCGCTCGCGGCCGCCAGCGAGCGGGGCGCCTCCTGGGGGTCCGGCCCGGCGAGGCCGGCCAGTTCCTCCACGAGGTGCGCGATGCCGGGCCCGGCCAGCCGTACGTACCGGTGCCGTCCCTGCCGCTCCTCGGCGAGCACCCCGCCCGCGACGAGCTTCCCCAGGTGCTCGGTGGCGGTGGACGGCGCCACGCGCGCGTGACGGGCCAACTCCCCGGCGGTCCAGGCCCGTCCGTCGAGCAGCGCGAGCACCATCGCGGCCCGGCTCTCCTCCGCGAAGAGCGCCGCGAAAGCGGCGAGCCGCCCGGCCCCCACGAGGTGACCGCCTTCCGCCGGGCGTCCGGCCCCCGCGGGACGATCACCTCCTCCGGCACGCCCGCTGTCTCCGGTGCGGCCGGCTCCCCCGAGATCACTGGTTCCCATGGGTCCAGCATCCCGCCCTCACGTTTCGGCCCCGCCCGAAACGTGCGCCTCCTGCTCGTACCGGGCCCCCAGGCCGTCGAGGAGGGCGCGCAGGCCCGTCGCGAAGGCACCCTCGTCGACCTTCTCGCGGTGCTCGGCGAGGCGGTGCGCCTGGCCGAGGTGGGGGTAGTCGGCGGGGTCGTACGCCGTCTCGTCGTCGACGAAGCCGCGGGCGAAGGAGCCGAGGGCCGAGCCGGTGACGAAGTACCGCATCAGGGCGCCGATGTGGGTCGCCTGGGCGGGCGGCCAGCCGGCCCGGACCATGGCGCCGAAGACCGCGTCGGCGACCTTGAGGCCCGCGGGGCGGCGGCCGGGCCCCTGGGCGAGGACCGGGACGACGTGCGGGTGGTCGGCGAGGGCGGCCCGGTAGGAGAGCGCCCAGTCGTGCAGGGCGGTGCGCCAGTCGCGGGGGTCGTCCGGCGCGAACATCGACAGGTCGATCTTGGCGCTCACCGCGTCGGCGACCGCGTCCAGGATCTCGTCCTTGGTGCGGAAGTGGTTGTAGAGCGAGGGCCCGCTCACCCCGAGCTCGGCCGCGAGTCGCCTGGTCGAGAGGGCGGCCAGGCCCTCCGCGTCCACGAGCGCGCCCGCCGTCTCGACGATGCGGTCTCGGTTGAGCAGGGGCTTGCGCGGTCGGGCCATGGCGCACATAGTAGGCCGCACCAATAAAACTAGCAGTGGTAATTAAACTGCCGTGGAACGAGTGGGGTGGCACCGTGGATCTGGCGCTGAGCGAGGAGCAGCAGGACGTCCGGCGGCTCGCCGAGGACTTCGTCGCCCGCGAGGTCGCCCCGCACGTCGTCGCGTGGGACCGCGCGGAGGAGGTGGACCGGGGCATCGTCAGGAAGCTCGGCGCCGTCGGCTTCCTCGGGCTCACGATCCCGGAGGAGTACGGCGGTTCGGGCGGCGACCACCTCTCGTACTGCCTCGTCACCGAGGAACTGGGGCGCGGCGACTCCTCCGTGCGCGGGATCGTCTCCGTCTCCCTCGGCCTGGTGGCCAAGACCCTCGCCTCCTGGGGCACCGAGGAGCAGAAGCGCGCCTGGCTGCCCCGGCTCGCCTCCGGCGACGCCCTCGGCTGCTTCGGCCTCACCGAACCCGGCACCGGCTCCGACGCGGGCGCCCTGACCACCCGGGCCGTGCGCGACGGCGACGACTACGTCATCGACGGCTCCAAGATGTTCATCACCAACGGCACCTGGGCCGACCTCGTCCTGCTCTTCGCCCGCACCGGCGGCGCCCCCGGCCACAAGGGGATCTCCGCCTTCCTCGTCCCCGCCGACGCTCCCGGCCTCACCCGCCGTGCCGTCCACGGCAAGCTGGGCCTGCGCGGCCAGGCCACCGCCGAACTGACCCTGGAGGGCGTGCGCGTCCCGGCCTCCGCGATGCTCGGCCCCGAGGGCAAGGGCTTCTCCGTCGCCATGTCCGCCCTCGCCAAGGGCCGGATGTCGGTCGCCGCCGGCTGCGTCGGCATCGCCCAGGCCGCCCTCGACGCCGCCGTGCGCTACGCGGGGGAGCGCGAGCAGTTCGGCAGGCCCATCGCCTCGTACCAGCTCGTGCAGGAACTCCTCAGCGACATCGCCGTCGACGTGGACGCGGCCCGGCTGCTCACCTGGCGGGTCGCCGACCTGATCGACCGGGGCCAGGACTTCGCCACCGCCGCCTCCCAGGCCAAGCTGTACGCCTCCGAGGCCGCCGTCCGCTGTGCCAACAACGCCCTCCAGGTCTTCGGCGGCTACGGCTACATCGACGAGTACCCCGTCGGCAAGCTGCTGCGCGACGCCCGCGTGATGACCCTCTACGAGGGCACCAGCCAGATCCAGAAGCTGATCATCGGCCGGGCGCTCACCGGCGTCTCCGCCTTCTGAGTGCCGCAGCCCACCGGGGGCTGAGTACCGGGGCGGAGTCTGAGTACCGGGGCGGATGTGGCGGGCGCCACATCCGCCCGATGCTGTCGGCATGAGCGAGTCACAGGTCAAGCAGCAGAACACGAACGCGTACCACGCGCAGGCCGTCATCTCCTTCGCGGTCGCCATCGCCGCCGTCGGCATCGGGATCTACCAGCTGGAGGCGAGCGCCTGGGTGCGCGCCTTCCTCGCGGTCTCCGTCCTCTACCTCACGACCTCCGCCTTCACCCTGGCCAAGGTGGTCCGCGACCGGCAGGAGTCGGACCGGATCGTCAGCCGGGTGGACCAGGCCCGTCTGGAGAAGCTCCTCGCCGAGCACGACCCCTTCCAGCAGAAGCTGTGAGCGATCCCGGCCCCTTCCGGCGGAAGCGGTGAGCGGCCCCGGCCCTTTCCCGCGGAAGCGGTGAGCGGTCCTCGCCCTTTCCGGTGGAGACGGTGAGCGGCTCCACCCCTTCCGGCGGAAGGGGTGAGCGGCCCCCGATCCCCGGCGACTCTAAGCGCTTGCTCAGCTTCGTTGTATGGTGTTCGTCCTGACCGGTCCGAGGAGGAGTGTGGGATGAGCGCGGCGGAGCAGACGCCCGGCGGCGAGGACGTGACCTGGGGCGAGGTCGCGCCCGAGGCCGCCCGGAGGCTGCTGGTCGCGGCCGTCGAGGCGTTCGCGGAACGCGGCTACCACGCGACCACCACCCGCGACATCGCCGGCCGCGCCGGGATGAGCCCGGCCGCGCTCTACATCCACTACAAGACCAAGGAAGAGCTGCTCCACCGGATCAGCCGGATCGGCCACGACCGGGCCCTGGAGATCCTCCGGGCCGCCGAACTCCGCGACGGCGCCCCCGCCGACCGGCTCGCCGACGCCGTCCGCTCCTTCGTCCGCTGGCACGCCGAGCGGCACACCACCGCCCGGGTCGTCCAGTACGAGCTGGACGCGCTGGGCCCCGAGCACCGGGCCGAGATCGTGGAGCTGCGCCGCGAGACCGAGGCCACCGTGCGCCGGATCATCGAGGAGGGCGTGGCGGCCGGCGAGTTCGACGTGGCCGACCCGGCCGGCACCACCGTCGCCGTCCTCTCCCTCTGCATCGACGTGGCCCGCTGGTTCAACGCCCAGGGGCGCCGGACGCCCGACGAGGTCGGCGCGTTCTACGCCGACCTCGTGCTCCGCATGGTGGGGTACCGGGCTCAGAAGTAGTAGCGCGAGACCGACTCGGCGACGCACACCGGCTTGTCGCCGCCCTCGCGCTCCACGGTCACCTTTGCGGTGACCTGCACCCCGCCGCCGGCCTCCTCCACCCGGGTGAGGACGGCCGTGGCGCGCAGTCGCGAGCCGACCGGCACCGGCGCGGGGAAGCGCACCTTCTCCGTGCCGTAGTTGAGGCCCATCTTCATGCCCTCGACCCGCAGCACCTGCGGCACGAACAGCGGCAGCAGGGAGAGGGTCAGATAGCCGTGCGCGATCGTCGAGCCGAAGGGCCCGGCGGCGGCGCGCTCGGGGTCGACGTGGATCCACTGGTGGTCGCCGGTGGCCTCGGCGAAGAGGTCGATCCGCTTCTGGTCGACCTCCAGCCAGTCGCTGTGCCCCAGCTGCTCGCCGACCCCCGCGCGCAGTTCCTCGGCGGAGGTGAAGATCCTCGGCTCGGTCATGTCCCCGGTCCCTTCTGGTACGACATACCCAACGGTTTGTGTCTAAGCGCTTGCTCAGCATGTGGGGTGGGGGTCGCGCTGTCAACGGACCAGTAGGGTTCGCGGGGTGCCGCAGATTCCAGAGAAGATCCACGAGCTCACCGTCGGCCAGCTCTCCGCCCGCAGCGGCGCGGCCGTCTCCGCCCTCCATTTCTACGAGGCGAAGGGACTCATCGGCAGCCGCCGCACCGCCGGGAACCAGCGACGCTACGGGCGCGACGCGCTGCGCCGGGTCGCCTTCATCCGCGCCGCCCAGCGCGTCGGCATCCCCCTGGCGACCATCCGCGAAGCGCTGTCCGAACTCCCGGAGGAGCGCACCCCGACCCGCGAGGACTGGTCCCGGCTCTCCGCCGCCTGGCGCGCCGAACTCGACGACCGCATCAAGCAGCTCGGCCGCCTCCGCGACCACCTGTCGGACTGCATCGGCTGCGGCTGTCTCTCCCTGGAGACCTGCGTCCTGTCCAACCCGGACGACGTCTTCGGCGCGCGCATGGCCGGCTCCCGCCTCCTCCCCCTGCGCCGCCCGGACCAGGAGGAGACGCCCTGACGGACCCCGGCGCGGCCGGACGCGCGGAGCCGGGGCACGTATGGGGGCGCCGACGTGTGGGACCGGTGCCGATGCACCCGCACGGGACCGACGACGGCGTACGGGACCGAGATCGCCGTACGGATACGGGACCGAGATCGCGCCGTACGGGTACGAGACCGAGACCGCCGTACGCGTACGGCGCCAGGACCGGCGCGTCCGTACGGGTCCGGCCCAAGGCGTTCGCGCCCGGGGCGGCCGACCGTACAGGCGGCCGACCACACGGGATGCCGTCCGCCCCGGGCGTCGTCCGTACGCGACCGCCGCCCGCGCGCCTCACCGCCCCGCGCGGCCCTCAGGCCGCGCCGACCAGCGGCCGGTCGCACGTCCGGCGGGCGCGGGCGAGGGCCGGCGGGGTGAGGACCGCGCGGGGCACTTCGACGCCGCACTCCGCGCACACCGGGCCGTACCACCTCCCGTCCCCGGAGCCGCCGCCCCACTCGATGCGTGTCCCCGCGCACACCGGGCACGCCTCGCCCGGACCGCGCTCCAGCGCCGTGACCAGCCGCCGCATGACCTCCGGCAGCGGGTCCGTGGGGTGGACGGCCGGATCGCCGCACCGCACCACGCCGTTGCCGCCCCACACGTCCCGGTGCCAGTCGTCCAGCGCGCCCAGGCCGCGCAGCCCGCCGTGCTTCTCGCGCCGGCGCCGGGCGGCGAACTCCTCCTCGTACGCGAGCCAGACCGCCCGCGCCTCCTCCAGCTCCTCCAGGGCGGCCACCAGCCGCGCCGGATCGAGCTCCCGGTCGTCCGGACCGAACCCGTGCCTGTGGCACAGGTGGTCCCAGGTCGCCCGGTGCCCGTAAGGAGCGAACCTCTCCAGGCACTTGCGCAGGGAGTACCTGCGCAGTGCCGTGTCGCAGCCCTGATCACGCACCTGTCTCGCGAGACTCCGGAAACCGGCCATCGCTCGCCACCTCCGTCGCTGGTCGTTCGCGCATCCGCGGTACCAGAGGGACGAACGAAGGAGCCGCCGTGTTCCACCCGGAGACGGAACACCCCCCTCCTTGGCGAGAACTCGCCATCAGGAGACGGCGTTCGGAGACGGCGTTCGGAGACGGCGTCCGGGGGCGGCGTCGGGAAGCGGCGTCAGGAGGTGGCGTCGGGAAGCGGCGTCAGGCAGGCCCAGCCGAGGAGGACGACATCAGGGGGCGGTGGCTACCGGCGGCCGATCCGGGCCGCCGAGACCACCACCCGGGCCAGCTCCGGCCGCCGGACGTCACCGTGCGAGCGGACCGCCTCCGCCGCGTCCACGCTCACGCACCCGGAGGCCGGAACCCCGTCCCGCAGCGCCGCCGCCAGCGTCCGCCGCGCCGACCCCGGCACGCCCTGGACGCCGTCCCACCCGATCGCCCCCCAACGAGGGTCGCGCGCCGCGAGCCGCCCCAGCGGCCCCGTGAGGGAGGCCGAGTCCCGGGCCGCGCGGGAGGCCAGCGGGTACAGGACGCCGAGCGCGGCGTCGTGCTCCGAGTGGCAGGCCACCACCGGCCCCCGCACCCGCAGCTGCATGTCCCGCAGGGCGCCGGACCGCCCCGGGTCGTGCGGCAGCCGGGCGGCGAACGCGTAGTGCGAGAAGGCGCCCTGGAGCAGCGTCATCGACCGGACCGGCCGCAGCGCCCCCGGCAGCCCGCGCAGCGCGTACGCGACGAGCCGGGCGCCCATGCTGTGCCCCACCAGGTGCACCCGCAGTCCCGGTGCGGCCCGCGCCACCTCGGCGAGCAGCGGCCCGAGCCCCCGCTCGCCGACCTGTCCCGCCCGTCGCTTCATCACGTAGTACGCGGCCTGCCGCAGCGCCTCCCGGCCGCCCTTCCACAGCCGCCCGGCCCCGCCGTCGAGGACCGCCCCCGGCGCCGCCTCCTCCAGGGCGCCGGCGAACAGGGCGCAGGTCTCGACCGCATCGGCCACCAGGAAGTCCGGAACGGAGCCGGCCGAGACGGAGCCGGCCGCGGCGGCCCCCGCCGCGGCGGCCCCCTCCGTGTCCACCCCCGCCAGTTCCCGCAGCAGCGCCCCGAACTCCGTGAACGCCGACTCCTCCGGCGGCGCGAGCGCCAGCAGTTCGGTGAGCCGGACGATCGTCCGCTCCCGCTCCGGGAAGGTCGTCACCAGCGCCCGGAAGTCCGGCACGGGCTCGTCCGTGAACGTCATCGAGGGCCACACCACGCCCGCGTACCCGGCCTCCACCCCCGGCGCGAGCAGCTCGGGGAAGGGCGCGAAGAAGTCGGAGCACAACCGGGTCGCGCCGGAAGGCGAGTTGTTCCAGCCGTGCGCGAAGACCACCAGGTCCGTCACCCCGCGCCGCGCCAGCGCGACCAGCTCGGCCGCCTGGCCCGCCGGACCGTCCCCGTCCTTGTCGAGGACGATCTCCCGGTACGGATCCACACTCATCCCGGTCACGGCCCGCCCGTCCCTCCGCGTCGAGGAAGCGCCCAGGGGGCCGTGGCGTGCGCCCCGGGGCAGCATGCCCGGATCCGGCCGGTTTCAGACCTCGCCGCGGGGCCGGGCCCTCAGCGGTAGAGCAGGTGCTCCCGCCGTACGTCCCGGAAGGCCGCCAGGTCCGCGGCCCAGGCCCCCGTCACCTCGTCGGTGTCCGCGCCCGCGTCGATCAGGGTGCGGACCCGGGCGGAACCGGTCAGCTTGTCGATCCACCGGTCGGCGCGCCAGGCGAAGCCGGACCAGGAGCGGCGGGCGGTGACCAGGAGCCCGATCCCGGTCCGCACCGGGTCGAGGGCCTCCCGGTCGTGGACGTGGAGCTGGACGCCGCCGACCGTGCGGCCCTGGAACTTGGAGAAGGTCGGCGCGAAGTACGCCTCGCGGAAGCGGACCCCGGGCAGTTCCAGGGCGTTCGCCGCCTCCGCCCAGCGGCGGTCGACGCCCTCCGCGCCGAGGAGCTCGAACGGCCGGGTGGTGCCCCGCCCCTCGGAGAGGTTGGTGCCCTCGAAGAGGCAGGTGCCGGAGTAGACCAGCGCGGTCTCCGGCGTCGGCATGTTGGGGCTCGGCGGGACCCAGGGCAGCCCCGTGGCGTCGAAGAAGTCCGTGCGCCGCCACCCCGTCATCCGGACCGTCTCCAGCTCCACCGGCCGGGCCAGGAACTCGGCGTTGAAGAGCAGCGCCAGCTCCGCCACGGTCATCCCGTGCGCCTGCGCGATCGGCTCGCGGCCCACGAAGGTGGCGAAGGCCCGGTCCAGGACGGGGCCGAGGGCGGCCCGGCCGCTCACCGGGTTCGGCCGGTCCAGGACCACGAACCGCTTCCCGGCCAGCTCCGCCGCCACCATGCAGTCGTAGAGCGTCCAGATGTAGGTGTAGAAGCGGGCCCCCGCGTCCTGGATGTCGAAGACGACGGTGTCGACGCCGGACGCGGTGAAGACGTCCGCCAGCGGCTGCCCGCTCTTCAGGTACGTGTCGTAGACCGGCAGCCCGGTCGCCGGGTCGTCGTACCTGCCCTCCGAGCCGCCCGCCTGGGCGGTGCCCCGGAAGCCGTGCTCGGGGCCGAAGACGGCGACGAGGTCGACCCGTTCGTCGGCGTGCATGACGTCCACCAGGTGCCGGGCGTCCGGGGTGACCCCCGTCGGGTTGGTGACCACGCCGACCCGCTCGCCGGCCAGGAGGGCGTACCCGTCCGCCGCCAGGCGCTCGAAACCGGTCCGCACGCGCGCGCGTGCCCGTCCCGGGTCGGCCGCGGCCGGGGCGGCGGGGACGGCCGTCACGGCCAGGGCCCCTCCCGTGGCCAGCAGGCTCCGACGCGACAGCTTCCTCGGCCTCATGCGCACTCCCGCCTCATGCGTGACATGGGCACGCAGGCTAGCGCTCCTGACGGCGCGGGGGAACGAGGCGTGCGGAAGGCGTCCGCCGGAGGCGCCGGGTCTTCCACCCTTCCATACCGACCGGTTAGTCTGCCCGCTGTCAGGGGAAGCGCACGAACCGCACCGCACCACTGGAGGGCCCATGAACGCCGGCACGCACGAACTCCGGGGCTCCGGCGTCGTCGTCACCGGGGCGGGCGGCGGCATCGGCGCCGCCCTCGCCCGGCGCTTCGCCGCCGAAGGCGCCCGCGTCGTCGTCAACGACCTCGACCCGGTCCGCGCCGAGGCCGTCGCCGACGAGATCGGTGCCCTCGCCGTCCCCGGCGACGCCTCCGCGATCGTCGACGAGGCCCGCGACGCCCTCGGCGGCACCGTCGACGTCTGGTGCGCCAACGCCGGACTCGCCTCCGGCGGCGACGCCTTCGCCGACGAGGCCGTCTGGGCCGCCGCCTGGGACGTCAACGTCATGGCCCACGTCCGCGCGGCCCGCGCCCTGCTCCCCGACTGGCTGGAGCGCGGCACCGGCCGCTTCGTCTCCACCGTCTCCGCCGCCGGCCTGCTCACCATGATCGGCGCGGCCCCGTACAGCGTCTCCAAGCACGGCGCGTACGCCTTCGCCGAGTGGCTCTCGCTCACCTACCGCCACCGCGGCCTGAAGGTGCACGCCATCTGCCCGCAGGGCGTCCGCACCGACATGCTCGCCGCCACCGGCTCGGCCGGCGACCTCGTCCTCCTGCCCACCGCGATCGAGCCCGAGGCCGTCGCCGGCGCCCTCCTCGACGCTATCGCGGAGGACCGTTTCCTCGTGCTGCCGCACCCGGAGGTCGCCGACTACTACCGCCACCGCGCGGACGACCCCGAGCGCTGGATCGGCGGCATGAACAAGCTCCAGCGGCACTGGGAGGCGGGCGCGCGCTAGCGCACCCGGCGGCGGATGGGAAGATCTACCCACGGACACCCCGGCCGCCCCGGCCGGGGACGGCGAACCGGAAGGCGGAGGAGCATGGCCAGGACGACGGACGGGGAGGGCTCTCCCGTCCCCCAGAGGCTCCTCGCCGCCGCCACCCGGCTCTTCGCCGAGCAGGGCTACGACCGCACCTCGGTCCAGGAGATCGTCGAGGCCGCGGGCGTCACCAAGGGCGCGCTCTACCACTACTTCGGCTCCAAGGAGGACCTCCTCCAGGAGGTCTACGCGCGCGTGCTGCGGCTCCAGCAGGAGCGGCTCGACGACTTCGCGGACTCCGACGCGCCCGTGGAGGAGCGGCTGCGCGCCGCCGCCGCCGACGTCGTCGTCACCACCATCGAGAACCTCGACGACGCCGCGATCTTCTTCCGCTCCATGCACCACCTCAGCCCGGAGAAGAACAAGCAGGTCCGGTCCGAGCGGCGCCGCTACCACGAGCGCTTCCGCGCCCTGGTCGAGGAGGGCCAGCGGGCGGGCGTCTTCTCCTCCGCCACCCCCGCCGACCTCGTCGTGGACTACCACTTCGGCTCCGTGCACCACCTGTCCACCTGGTACCGCCCGGACGGTCCGCTGGCCCCGCAGCAGGTCGCCGACCACCTCGCCGACCTCCTGCTGCGGGCCCTGCGCCCGTAACGGCCCCTACAGGTACTTCTTCAGCTCCCGGCGGGCCAGCGACCGCTGGTGCACCTCGTCGGGGCCGTCCGCGAGCCGCAGCGTCCGCGCCGCCGCCCACAGCTCGGCGAGCGGGAAGTCCTGCGAGACGCCGCCGGCGCCGTGCGCCTGCACCGCCTTGTCGACGATGTCCACCACCGCGCGCGGGGTGGCGATCTTGATGGCCTGGATCTCGGTGTGGGCGCCCTTGTTGCCGACGGTGTCCATCAGCCAGGCCGTCTTGAGGACGAGCAGCCGCAGCTGCTCGATCGTCACCCGCGCGTCCGCGATCCAGTTCTGCACCACGCCCTGCTGGGCGAGGGACTTGCCGAAGGCGGTGCGGGAGACGGCCCGCCGGCAGGTCAGCTCCACGGCCCGCTCGGCCATGCCGATCAGCCGCATGCAGTGGTGGATGCGGCCGGGGCCGAGCCGCGCCTGGGCGATGGCGAAGCCGCCGCCCTCCTCGCCGATCAGGTTCGCGGCCGGGACCCGCACGTCCTCGAAGACGACCTCGGCGTGGCCGCCGTGGTAGTGGTCCTCGTAGCCGTACACCCGCATCGCCCGGCGCACCTCGACGCCCGGGGTGTCGCGCGGCACGAGGACCATCGACTGCTGGCGGCGGGGGTCGGCACCCTCAGGGTCGGTCTTGCCCATCACGATGAAGACCTTGCAGTCGGGGTTCATCGCCCCGGAGATGTACCACTTGCGGCCGTCGATCACGTACGAGTCCCCGTCCCGCCGGATCCGGGTCTCGATGTTGGTCGCGTCGGAGGAGGCCACCTCGGGCTCGGTCATCGCGAAGGCGGACCGGACCTCGCCCGCGAGCAGCGGCTCCAGCCACTGCTTCCGCTGCGCCTCGTCGCCGAACTGGGCGAGCAGCTCCATGTTCCCGGTGTCGGGGGCCGCGCAGTTGAGGGCGGTGGGGGCGAGCTGCGGGCTGCGGCCGGTGATCTCGGCGAGCGGGGCGTACTGGAGGTTGGTCAGCCCCGCCCCGTACTCCTCGTCCGGCAGGAAGAGGTTCCACAGGCCCTGCCGCTTGGCCTCGGCCTTCAGCTCCGCCACCACCGGCGGCTCGTCCCACGGGGAGGCGAGCGCGGCCCGCTGCTCCTCGGCGACGGCCTCGGCGGGGTACACGTGCTCGTCCATGAAGGCGAGGAGCCGGGCGCGCAGCTCCTCGGTGCGGGCGTCGTAGGAGAAGTCCATGGTGGTTCAGCCCTCCTGAAGGGTGGTCAGGCCGTGCTCGATGAAGACGGGGACGAGGTCGCCGATGCGGTCGAAGCCGGCGCCGACGGTCTGCCCGAGGGTGTAGCGGTAGTGGATGCCCTCCAGGATCACGGCGAGCTTGAACCACGCGAAGGCCGTGTACCAGGAGAGGGCGGAGACGTCCCGGCCGGACCGGGCGGCGTACCGCTCGACCAGCTCGGCGGCGGCGGGGTGGCCGGCGGCGGTCGCGGTCGTCGAGATCGGCGAGCCGGGCAGGTCCAGCGGGGTGCTGTACATGACGAGCAGGCCCAGGTCGGTCAGCGGGTCGCCGAGCGTGGACATCTCCCAGTCGAGGACGGCGGTGATCCGGTCGTCCGCGCCGACGAGGGCGTTGTCGAGCCGGTAGTCGCCGTGCACCACGGTCGGCGCGGGGGAGTCCGGGAGCGCGCGGCCGAGGGCGGCGTGCAGCTCCTCGATGCCGGGCAGGTCGCGGCCCCGGGAAGCGGCGAGCTGCTTGCCCCAGCGGCGCAGCTGCCGGTCGAGGAAGCCCTCCGGCCGGCCGAAGTCGCCGAGTCCGACGGCCTCCGGTTCCACCGCGTGCAGGTCGACCAGGGTGTCGACCAGGCCGAGGACGGCGGCGCGGGTGCGCTCGGTGCCCAGCGGGGCGAGCTGGGAGGCGGAGCGGTACGGGGTCCCCTCCACGAACTCCATCACGTAGAAGGGCGCGCCGAGCACCTCCTCGTCCTCGCACAGCAGCACCGTGCCCGGCACCGGCACCGAGGTGGGGCCGAGCGCGCTGATCACCCGGTGCTCGCGCCTCATGTCGTGCGCGGTGGCCAGCACGTGGCCGAGCGGCGGGCGGCGCACCACCCAGCGGCCGGTGCCGTCGGTGACGGCGTACGTGAGGTTGGAGCGGCCGCCCTCGATCAGCCGGGCTTCGAGCGGCCCGGCGACCAGGCCCGGCCGCTCGCGGTCCAGGTGGCGGCGCAGGCGCTCGGGGTCGAGGCCGGGCGGCGGGGCGGCGTGGCTCATCGGGCGTACCTCCGGTCGGTGGGGTCGGTCGGCGTTCATGATGACCGACCAGTCGGTATGTCGTCCAGGGGGTCTCCCCCGGAACGACCGAGGGGAGGGTCCGGGGCGGACCCCCGTACCCTCCCCTCGGCGCACGCGCGCGTGGCGGGCGGAACACCCCCACGCGCGCGTGCCCGTTCTCCTTGTCCCCGCGCCCGCCCCCTGCCCCCCGCTTCCTGCCCCGCTCAGGCGTGGCAGGCCACCGGCTTCCCGCCGTTCATCGCCGCCATGTCGCCGAAGACCGTCAGCGGGTCCAGCGGGTGCCCCTCCGGGAGCCCGTCCAGCTCCGCGTACGCCCGGTGCAGGTTGGCCACGAGCCGCTCGCTCTCCCGCCAGGCGGCGAACTCGCCCAGGTCGGTGCGGCGGGCGGTCTCCAGCGGCGGGTCGCCCTTCGCGCGGCCCTCGGCGGCCAGCTCCGCGACCCACCGCAGATAGCGCTCGGTGGCGTCGTAGGCGGTGGGGTCCGTCACCGGCCCGTGGCCCGGCACCACCCGCGCCGCGTCCAGCGACCGCAGCACGTCGAGCGCGCGCAGCGAACCGGCCAGCGACCCCATCGGCAGGAACGGCGTCCCGCCCTGGAAGACCAGGTCCCCGGTGAAGACCACGCCCTGCTCCGGCAGGTGCACGATCGAGTCGCCGGTGGTGTGCGCGGGCCCCGGGTGCAGCACCCGCACCTCGATCCCGCCCGCGTGCACCGTCAGCCGGTCGCGGTAGGTGATGTCCGGCGGGGTGATCTCCACCCGGCCGAAGTCGGTCCCCGGCCACAGCAGGTGCAGCTGGTGCCCGGCGTCCAGCTGCTCGGACCGGCAGTTCTCGTGCCCGACGACCCGGGCCTCCGGCCGGAACACTCCGTTTCCGTAGGTGTGGTCGCCGTGGTGGTGGGTGTTGACGACGGTGCGGGGCAGCGGCAGCCCCTCGGCGAGCACCGCCTCGCGCAGCAGCAGGGCGCGCCGCTCGGTGGCGGTGGTGTCGACGAGCAGCGACTCGCCCGCGTCGCCGAGGAAGCCGGCGTTGTTCAGGCACCAGCCGCCGTCCGGCTGGACGTAGGCGTGGACGTGCGGCGCGAGCGTGACCACGTACGGTTCGGTTGCAGGCACGGTGGTTCCCCCCGGGAACGAAGATCGACGTGACAGGGCGAAGCCTGCCACCCGGAGCCCCGCCCGGTGACCGGATCCCGGGGACCGGACAGCGAGGGGCGGACCGCGAGGGGGCGGACCGCGCGGAGCGGTCCCCGAAGGCGGAAGCCCGAAGCCGGAAGCCGAGAACCCCGGGGTCCTGGCCCGCCCGGTCGCGTCCGGCTTGCGGAGCGTCCCGTCCCCGCCGAGGGTCGAAGACATGAAGGCGATCAGCTACCGCCGGTACGGCGGCCCCGAGGTCCTGGAGTACGGCGAGCTGCCCGACCCGAAGGTGGGACCCGACGAGGTCCTGGTCAAGGTCCGGGCGGCGGCGGTCAACCCGGTCGACTGGAAGGCCCAGGCGGGCTATCTCGACGGCATGATCGACGCCGTCTTCCCGGTCGTCCCCGGCTGGGACGTCTCCGGGGTCGTCGTCCGCCCCGGCGTCTCCGTCACCGAGTACGCCGAGGGCGACGAGGTGATGGGGTACGTCCGGGAGGACTTCCTCTCCCACGGCACCTTCGCCGAGTACGTCTCCGCCCCCCTGCGCACCCTCGCCCGCAAGCCGCGCACCTGCTCCTTCGAGGAGGCCGCCGGACTGCCCCTGGTCGGCCTGACCGCCTACCAGGCCCTGCGCACCGCGCTCTCGGTGCGCTCCGGGGAGACGGTCCTGGTGCTCGCCGCGGCCGGCGGGGTCGGCTCGGCGGCGGTGCAGATCGCCCGGCACCTCGGCTGCCGGGTCCTCGGCGCCGTCCGCGAGTCGGGCCGTGAGCGGGTGGAGGCACTGGGCGCCGAGCCGGTCCTCTTCGACGAGCCGACCTTCGCCGCCCAGATCGGGGCGCTCGCCCCGCGGGGCGTGGACGCGGTCCTCGACACCCTCGGCGGCCCCTTCCTCCCGCACGCGGCACGGCTGCTGGCCCCCGGCGGCCGGCTCGCCTCCATCGCCGACGGCGAGGTCCTGGCACTCGGCGGCCGCTACTACTGGGTCCGCCCGGACGCCGCCGACCTGGCCGCCCTCGCCGACCTCGTCGACGAGGGAGTCCTGGGGGTGCGGGTGGCACGGACCTTCCCGCTGGAACGGGCCGCCGACGCCCAGCGCGCCGGCGCCGAGGGCGGCCTCCAGGGCAAGGTCGTCGTCACGGTCCCGTAGCCCCCGGGCGTCCTCGCCGCCCCCTGAACGCCGACCGGGCCCGTGCCGCTCGGCGGCCCCGGGCCCGGCCCGGGCGCCGTCACCAGATCAGTGCCGCCCCGCACACCGCCAGGGCCACCGTGCACCCGGCGGCGAGGACCGCGCCGCGCACCGACAGGACGCGCGGCCGGGCGGTGTCCAGGGAGCGGATCCGCCGGTGGGCGACGGCCAGGAAGCCGACCCACAGCAGCGCGGACAGGGCGAGCCCGGTCAGCCCCGCCGCCGTGGCACCGTCCATGAAGGCCAGCTTGATCGCGAGCACCGCGACGACCGTGCAGGACAGCGTGGTCCGCCGCCACGCGAGCCGGGTCCGCTCCGGCTGGAGCCCCGGGTCGCGGGCCTCGTCCCCCGGAGCCGTCGCGCCCGCCACTAGGCCGCGCCTTCCGGATCGTGCCGGGCTCGCGACGCCCGGCACCGCACCTCGCCGCGACGTCGGCGGTCGCCGATGCTCCGCACCGCTTCCCTCCTCCGCCTCGCGAGCGCACGCACCGGACGCCGCTCCCTGATCCGACCCGACCCGAACGACACGGCCTACCCGGCCCGGCCGAAGACCACGAGCACCACCATCGCGATCGCCACCACCGCGACGGTGAGGCTCAGCACCGCCGGGAAGCGGGAGACGGGCAGGTCCTCGCCCCGGCGCATGGCCCGCTCGCAGCGGATCCAGTGGTTCACCGCGCGCAGCGCGCAGAGCACGCCGGCGGCGAGCAGTGCGAGCGCGAGCCCGACCCGCACCGCCCAGCGCAGGTCCGGCAGGAACTGGTCGACGGCGAAGCCGCCGCCGATGAGGGCGAGCGCGGTGCGGATCCAGGCGAGGAAGGTCCGCTCGTTGGCGAGGGAGAAGCGGTAGTCGGGGGTCTCGCCCTCCTCCCGGATGCGCCGCGGCGCGAACCACAGGCTCAGGCCCTGCACGAATCGACTCACTCCGGCACCCTAACGGCCCGCCCCCGGCCCCCCGGCCCCCGCCTCCAGCCGTTCGTACGCCTCCAGCCCGTCCGGCACCCAGTCCCAGGCCCCGGCCGCGCCGGGGAGCCGCTCCCGCAGCTCGTCCCCGGTCAGGAAGGCGTGCCAGGCGACCTCCTCGACCTGCGGCCGCACCGGCAGGTCGCAGCGGACCTCGTACACGGACGACCACCACTTCCCGGCCACACCGCCGGAGTCGTACAGGAACTTGAAGAGGAAGCCGGGCCGAGGCAGTCCGGAGACGCCCAGCTCCTCCTCGGCCTCGCGCAGCGCGGCGTCCTCGTAGGACTCGCCGGCGCCGACGACCCCGCCGACGAACAGGTCGTACATCGAGGGGAAGACCAGCTTGTCCGGGGTCCTGCGGTGGACGAAGGTCCGGCCCTCGGCGTCCCGCACGCGGACGAACACGCAGCGGTGGATCAGGCCCCGCGCGTACACCTCGCCGCGCGGGGCCCGCCCGACCACCCGGTCCTGCTCGTCGACGACGTCCAGCACTTCTTCGGAGGAGCTCATGCGCCCATCCAACCAGCAGGCCCCGCCGGGCCCACCACCCCGCGGCGGGCTCCGGGCCCACCGCCCCGCGGCGCGCTCCGGGCTCACCACCCCGCGGCAGGCTCCGGTTTCACCGCCCCACGGCGCGCTCCGGGCTCACTGCCCCATGACGTACTTGACGGTGGGGCCGGTGGTCCAGCCGCCGTCCACGGCGAGCTCGGCGCCCGTCACGTACGAGGCGGCGTCCGAGAGCAGGAAGACGACCGCGCCGGCGATCTCGTCGGCCTCGCCGACCCGGCCCATCGGGGTGTTGGGGTACATGCCCTCGCCCCGCTGGATGCCGACCGAGGCGGTCATCGGGGTGTAGGTCATGCCCGGGTGGACCGAGTTGACCCGGATCCTGGAGGTGCCCAGCTCGACCGCGCCGATCTTGGTGAGGCCGCGCACGCCCCACTTGGAGGCGCCGTAGCCGGCGGTCAGGGCGAGGCCCATCAGGCCGGCCGCGGAGGAGATGTTGACGATGGAACCGCCGCCGGCCTCCCTCATCGCCGGGATCGCGGCCTTCATGCCGATGAAGACGCCGGTGAGGTTGATGTCGAGGACCTTGCGGAAGTGCTCGACGCTCTCGGTCTCCAGCAGGGTGCCGGTGGAGATGCCCGCGTTGTTCACCAGGCCGTGCAGGCCGCCGAACTCGGACACGGCGTACGCGACGGCCGCCGCCCACTCCTCCTCCGAGGTGACGTCGTGGTGGAGGAAGCGGGCGCGCTCGCCGAGCTCCGCCGCGGTCGCCTTCCCGTCCTCGTCGAGGACGTCGGTGATGACCACGCGGGCGCCGGCCGCGACGGCCTGGCGGGCCGCCTCGGCGCCCAGGCCGCGGGCGCCGCCGGTGATCAGGACGGTCTTGCCGGTGAGGTCGTTCATGGGGGGTCCTTTCGGGGTGGTGCCGTGCCTCAGGAGCTCCGGGGCCGTGGGGCCCGGAGGAGTGCGGTGGTGGTCTCGACGAGGTCGGCGAGGAAGAGCGGCTCGTCGGTGAGCGGCTCCGCCCCGTCGAGGTACTGCCGGGCCCGGTCGGCGAGCGCCGCGCCGACGACCGTGAGGGCCAGGTCCAGGCGCTCCAGGAGCAGCGGCCCGGGCAGTCCGTCCTCGGCCAGCCGGGCGGCGATCCGGTCGATCAGCGCCCAGTAGGCGGTGCCGGCGAGGGTGGGGTGGGGGGTGCGGGAGCGGACGCCGCTCTCGTGGCTGAGCTGCGCGGAGACGCGCAGGCAGCGGCGGCCCCGGTCGGTCCGCAGCTCGCTCGCCTCGGCGGTGACGAGGGCGGTGACCAGCCCGCGCACGTCCTCCCCGGCCCCGGGGGCCAGGGCGACGAGCACCCGCTCGGTGCGGGCCAGCCGGCCGGCCATGACCGCGTCGAGCAGTCCGGCCCGGGAGCCGAAGTGGTACTGGACGGCGGAGGGGTTGGCCTGCCCGGCGAGCCGGGTGATGTCCCTCAGCTGCGCGCCGTCGACGCCCTGGGCGGCGAAGAGCTCCTCCGCCGCGCGGATCAGCTTCTCCCGGGTCTCGGGTCCTGACGTCCTTGCCATGCATTCATATTAATGCTCGACATTAGAAAACGGGAGGGGTTCACCGGGCGCGAACGGTTGACTCGATACATCCGTGTATCCAAGATGCGGTCCATGCCCTACGACGCCGATGTGATCGTGATCGGGGCCGGCCTCGCCGGTCTCGTCGCCACCGCCGAACTGGTCGACGCCGGCCGGTCCGTGATCCTCCTGGACCAGGAGCCCGAGCAGTCCCTCGGCGGCCAGGCCCACTGGTCCTTCGGCGGGCTCTTCCTCGTCGACTCGCCCGAGCAGCGCCTGCTGCGCGTCAAGGACAGCCGCGACCTCGCGCTCCAGGACTGGATGGGCACCGCGGGCTTCGACCGCCCCGAGGACGACTGGGCCCGCCGCTGGGCGGAGGCGTACGTCGACTTCGCGGCCGGCGAGAAGCGCGCCTGGCTCCACGCGCGCGGGGTCCGCTTCTTCCCCGTCGTCGGCTGGGCCGAGCGCGGCGGCTACGACGCCACCGGCCACGGCAACTCGGTCCCCCGCTTCCACATCACCTGGGGCACGGGCCCCGGCCTCGTCGCCCCCTTCGAGCGCAAGGTCCGCGAGGGCGTCGCCCGCGGCCTCGTCACCTTCCGCTTCCGCCACCGCGTCACCGCCCTCGGCCGCACCGCGGGCGCCCTCGACACCGTCACCGGCGAGGTCCTGGAGCCCTCGGACGCCGAGCGCGGCACCGCCAGCAGCCGGACCGCCACCGGCTCCTTCGCACTGCGGGCCCAGGCGGTGATCGTCACCACCGGCGGCATCGGCGGCAACCACGACCTGGTCCGCGCCCAGTGGCCCGCCCGCCTCGGCACCCCGCCCGAGAAGCTGCTCTCCGGCGTCCCCGCCCACGTCGACGGCCTGATGCTCGGCATCGCGGAGAAGGCCGGCGCCCACCACGTCAACCGCGACCGGATGTGGCACTACACCGAGGGCATCGAGAACTGGAACCCCATCTGGGCGAAGCACGGCATCCGCATCCTGCCCGGTCCCTCCTCCCTCTGGCTCGACGCCACCGGCAAGCGGCTCCCGGTGCCGCTCTTCCCCGGCTTCGACACCCTCGGCACCCTCGAACACATCATGCGGACCGGCCACGACCACACCTGGTTCGTCCTCGACAAGCGGATCATCGGCAAGGAGTTCGCCCTCTCCGGCTCCGAGCAGAACCCCGACCTCACCGGGAAGTCCGTCCGCGGCGTCCTGGGCCGCGCCCGCGCCGACGTCCCCGGCCCCGTCCGGGCGTTCATGGACAAGGGCGCCGACTTCGTCGTCGAGGACGACCTGTCCGCCCTGGTCCGCGGCATGAACCGGATCACCGGCCAGGACCTCGTCGACGAGACCGCCCTGCGCCGCGAGCTCACCGCCCGCGACCGCGAGGTCGCCAACCCCTTCACCAAGGACCTCCAGATCACCGCGATCCGCGGCGCCCGCGGCTACCTCGGCGACCGCCTCATCCGCACCGTCGCCCCGCACCGCATCCTCGACCCCGAGGCCGGCCCGCTGATCGCCGTCCGCCTCAACATCCTCACCCGCAAGTCCCTCGGCGGGCTCCGGACCGACCTCTCCTCCCGCGTCCTCACCGAGACCGGCGAACCCCTCCCCGGCCTGTACGCGGCGGGCGAGGCGGCCGGCTTCGGCGGCGGCGGCGTCCACGGCTACCGCTCCCTCGAAGGCACCTTCCTCGGCGGCTGCGTCTTCTCGGGCCGCGCGGCCGGGCGCGCGGCCGCGAAGGCGGTCGGCTGAGGCGGCCGCCCGAGGCGGACGGGCGACCGCCTCGCCCGACCACCTCGGCCGAGGCGGACGGGCGAGGCTCCCCGGCCGCAGGGCCGGGCACGGCGAAGGGCCCCGGCCTCCGCTGCGGAGGCCGGGGCCCTTCAGGGCGCCGAGGGGGTCACAGCACCAGTGACAGCAGCAGCACGAACACGATGCCGACCACCGAGATGATCGTCTCCATCACCGACCAGGTCTTGACCGTCTGGCCGACGCTCATCCCGAAGTACTCCTTCACCAGCCAGAAACCGGCGTCGTTGACGTGGCTGAAGAAGAGCGAACCCGCGCCGATCGCCAGCACCAGCAGCGCCGTCTCGGTCGTCGACATGCCCGCCGCCAGCGGGGCCACCAGGCCCGCCGCCGAGATCGTGGCGACCGTCGCCGAACCCGTCGCCAGCCGGATCGCGACGGCGATCAGCCAGGCGAGCAGGAGGGCCGGGATCGACCAGTCCTTGGAGAAGTCGAGGATCATCTGGCCGACGCCGATGTCGATCAGCGTCTGCTTGAAGCCGCCGCCCGCGCCGACGATCAGCAGCACGCCCGCGATCGGGGCGAGGGACTTCTCGACGGTGGAGGACAGCCGCTCCTTGGTGAAGCCGGCCGCCCGGCCCAGCGTGAACAGGGCCACCATGACGGCGGCGAGCAGGGCGATCAGCGGCGAGCCGATGACGTCGGTGACCTTCTGGAGGCCGTTCGCCGGGTCGTCGACGACGATGTCGACGAGCGCCTTCACCAGCATCAGGACGACCGGCAGCAGCACCGTGGCGACCGTGACGCCGAAGCCGGGACGCTTCTCCAGGTCCTCGGAGGGACGCGTGGGGATCATGTGCTCGGGCGCCGGGATGTCCACCCAGCGGGCGGCGTACCGGGAGAAGACCGGACCCGCGATGATCACCGTCGGGATCGCGACGACCAGGCCGAGGGCCAGGGTGACGCCCAGGTTGGCGCCGACGGCGTCGATCGCGACGAGCGGACCGGGGTGCGGCGGGATGAGCCCGTGCATCACGGACAGGCCGGCCAGGGCCGGGATGCCGATCCGCATCAGGGAGTAGTTGCCGCGCTTGGCGACCATCAGCACCACCGGGATCAGCAGCACGATGCCGACCTCGAAGAAGAGCGGCAGGCCGATCACGGAGGCGATCAGGACCATCGCCCACGGCATGGACCGCTTGCCCGCCTTCGCGAGGATCGTGTCGACGATCTGGTCCGCGCCGCCCGAGTCGGCGAGGAGCTTGCCGAGGATGGCGCCGAGCGCGATGAGCACGCCCACGCCGGCCACGGTGTTGCCGAGCCCGGTGCTGAACGACTTGATGGTGTCGGCGAGCGGGGCGCCGGCGAACGCGCCGAGCGCCAGCGACCCGATGGTCAGCGCCAGGAACGCGTGCAGCTTGAACTTGGTGATGAGCAGGACGATGACGGCGATGCCGGCGAGTACGGCGATGCCCAGCTGGGCGTTGCCGGCCGAGGTGATCGGTTCGACGGCGTCCGCTGCCAGGGTCTCGACGCTGAGACTGGTCACGGTGGTGTCCTTCGTACGGGCAGGTGGGGGAGCGGAGCGGGGGAGGAGATCAGGAGGCGGACCGGCGCAGCGCGGCGACGGCGCGGGCGGCGATCTCCTCGGGGGTGCCGGACACGTCGACGGCGACGCCGGTCTCGTCGTCCTGGAGCGGCTCCAGGGTGGCGAACTGGGAGTCGAGGAGCGCGGTGGGCATGAAGTGGCCCCTGCGGGAGGCCATCCGCTCCTCGATCACCTTCCGGTCGCCGGTGAGGTGGAGGAAGACGAGCCCGGGAGCGGCCGCGCGCAGCCGGTCCCGGTAGATCCGCTTCAGCGCGGAGCTGCTGACCACCCCGCCGAGTCCGGCCCGGCCGTGCGCCCAGGCGCCGATGGCGTCGAGCCAGGGCTCCCGGTCCGTGTCGTCCAGCGGGACGCCGGCCGACATCTTGGCCACGTTGGCCGCCGGGTGGAAGTCGTCGCCCTCCGCGTAGGGGAGGCCGAGCGCGTCCGCGACCAGCGGGCCGATCGTCGTCTTGCCGGTCCCCGCGACGCCCATGACGACGACGACCGGGGGAGCGGCGGGGTGGGGGGTGGAGCTCATGGGGGGTGCCTCGCTGTCTTCTTCGACATCGGTGCTGTCTTCTCGACGTCCATCTGTCGGCTGTCATGAAACCCATTGGGTACGACGTATTCAAGAGCCTGTGACATAAAAGTCATACTTTTAATTCCCGGGAGACACCCGCCCTTCGCCCCTCCGCCCACCGGAGGTGATCGTCCGGGCCTCCCGCGCATAGGCTGGGCCCATGACGACACCGGGCCAGGGGCTCCACTCGCACGTCCTCGCCGCCCTGGGCCTGGCCATCACCGCGGGGGAGTGCCCGCCCGGCACGGTGCTGCGCACCGACGAGCTCGCCCAGCGCTTCGACGTCTCCCGCACGGTCGTCCGCGAGGTCGTCCGCGTCCTGGAGTCGATGCACCTGGTGGAGTCCCGCCGCCGGGTCGGCGTCACGGTCCTGCCCACCGAGAGCTGGAACGTCTACGACCCCCAGGTCATCCGCTGGCGCCTCGCCGGCGCCGACCGCCCCCGCCAGCTCCGCTCCCTCACCGTGCTGCGCTCCGCCGTCGAGCCCGTCGCGGCCGGCCTCGCCGCCCTGCACGCCACCCCCGCCCAGTGCCGCGAGCTCACCGAGCAGGCCCTCGGCATGGTGGCCACCTCCCGCGGCCGGCAGCTGGAGGCGTACCTGGTGCACGACATCGCCTTCCACCGGGTCGTCCTGAACTCCTCCGGGAACGAGATGTTCGCCCGCCTCGGCGACGTCGTCGCCGAGGTCCTCACCGGCCGCACCCACCACCACGTGATGTTCGAGGACCCCGACCCGGCCGCCGTCACCCTCCACGTCCAGGTCGCCGAGGCCGTCCGCGAGCGGGACGCGGCCCGGGCGGAGGCGCTGACCCGGGAGATCGCGGTCGGCGCGCTCAAGGAGCTCGACGTCCTCGCCCCGTGACGGGCCCGGAGTTCCGCAATGTCCCTGCGTAACCTCTGAACTAGCTCAAATCGGGGCTTTCAGTGAAATCGGTCACAGTCAGTGAGTGCCCCCTGCCGTGAGGATGTCGGCTGGCCGCGTCGGGCGACCCCCACGAAGGGAACCCGAGGGCGCGGCCGGGCCCCCACTCCCTCACGAAGGCGAACACCTCCATGAGTGACCGCGTCCTCGCGGCCGAGCCGCTGTCCGCCTCCCCGGCGGACCCGGCCGCCTCCCCCCACACCGACGCCGGCGACGCCGGATACCGCAAGGACCTCAAGTCCCGGCACATCAACATGATCGCGATCGGCGGCGCGATCGGCACCGGGCTGTTCCTCGGCGCGGGAGGCCGGATGGCCAGCGCCGGCCCGTCGCTCTTCATCGCGTACGCGGTCTGCGGCGTCTTCGCCTTCCTCGTGGTCCGGGCCCTGGGCGAGCTCGTCCTCTACCGGCCGTCCTCCGGCGCCTTCGTCTCCTACGCCCGCGAGTTCATGGGCGAGAAGGGCGCCTACACGGCCGGCTGGCTCTACTTCCTCAACTGGTCGACCACCGCCGTCGCCGACATCACCGCCGCGGCCACCTACGCCCACTTCTGGTCGATGTTCAGCGACGTCCCCCAGTGGATCCTCGCCCTGATCGCCCTCGCGGTCGTCCTCGCCGCCAACCTCATCTCGGTGAAGTACTTCGGCGAGATGGAGTTCTGGTTCGCGATCGTCAAGGTCGCCGCCCTCGTCGCCTTCATGCTCGTCGGCATCTTCCTCGTCGTGACCTCCCACGACGTCGGCGGCTCCACCCCGGGCCTGGCCAACATCACCGACCACGGCGGCATCTTCCCCAACGGCACGATGCCGATGCTCCTGCTCATCCAGGGCGTCGTCTTCGCCTACGCCTCCGTCGAGCTGTGCGGCGTCGCCGCCGGCGAGACCGAGAACCCCGAGAAGATCATGCCGAAGGCGATCAACTCGATCATGTGGCGCGTCGGCCTCTTCTACGTCGGCTCGGTGGTCCTGCTCGCGCTGATCCTCCCGTACACCGCCTACACCGGCGACCAGAGCCCCTTCGTCACCGTCTTCGACAGGCTCGGCGTCCCCGGCGCCGCCGGCGTGATGAACCTGGTCGTCCTCACCGCCGCCCTCTCCAGCCTCAACTCCGGCCTGTACTCCACCGGCCGCATCCTGCGCTCCATGTCGCTGGCCGGCTCCGCGCCGAAGTTCACCGGCGTCATGAACAGGGGCGGCGTGCCCTACGGCGGCATCCTGCTCACCGCGGGCTTCGGCGTCGCCGGTGTCTTCCTCAACTACCTCATGCCGGGCGAGGCGTTCGAGCTGGTGCTGAACTTCGCCTCCATCGGCATCATCGGCACCTGGGCCATGATCATGGTCTGCTCGCTGCTCTTCGTCCGCCGGGCCGGTCGGGGCGCGCTGGTCCGCCCCGCCTACCGGCTGCCCTGGGCCCCCTACACCCAGATCGTGACCCTGCTGTTCCTGGCCTCCGTCCTGGTCCTCATGTGGATGGACGGCGGCATCGGCCGCACCACCGTGAACTGTCTGCCGCTGATCGCCGCGGCCCTCGTCGGCGGCTGGTTCCTGGTCCGCCGCCGGGTCCGCGAGACCGCCGGAGACCGCGACTGAGCGACCCGCTCCCCCCGCACTCCCCCCACGGGAGCCGAGACCCCCGCAGGCACGGCCTGCGGGGGTCTCGCCTTTTATCGGGAGATAGTGGTACGCAGGAGGCTTACAAGATCCAGTCGGAGGAAGGGAAGTTCGCGATGCCGCAGCACGTCCAGGGGGTCATCGCCCCCGGCAGGAACGAACCGGTACGCGTCGAGACCATCGTGATCCCCGATCCCGGCCCCGGTGAGGCCGTCGTCAGGATCCAGGCGTGCGGCGTCTGCCACACCGACCTGCACTACAAGCAGGGCGGGATCAACGACGACTTCCCGTTCCTCCTCGGCCACGAGGCCGCCGGCACCGTGGAGTCCGTCGGCGAGGGCGTCACCGACGTCGCCCCCGGCGACTACGTGATCCTCAACTGGCGGGCCGTCTGCGGCCAGTGCCGGGCCTGCCGCCGCGGCCGCCCCTGGTACTGCTTCGACACCCACAACGCGAAGCAGCGGATGACCCTGCTCGACGGCACGGAGCTCTCCCCGGCCCTCGGCATCGGCGCCTTCGCCGAGAAGACCCTCGTCGCCGCGGGCCAGTGCACCAAGGTCGACCCCGCCGTCGCCCCCGAGATCGCCGGCCTCCTCGGCTGCGGCGTGATGGCCGGCATCGGCGCCGCCATCAACACCGGGAACGTCTCCCGCGGCGACACCGTCGCCGTCATCGGCTGCGGAGGCGTCGGCGACGCCGCGATCGTCGGAGCCCGCCTCGCCGGCGCCGCGAAGATCATCGCCGTCGACATCGACGAGCGGAAACTGGCCAAGGCGAAGGAGATGGGCGCCACCGACACCGTCGACTCCCGCGCCGGCGACCCCGTCGAGGCGATCCGCGCCCTCACCGGCGGCTTCGGCGCCGACGTCGTCATCGAGGCCGTCGGCCGCCCGGAGACGTACCGGCAGGCGTTCTACGCCCGCGACCTCGCCGGCACCGTCGTCCTCGTCGGCGTCCCCACCCCCGAGATGAAGCTCGAACTGCCCCTCCTCGACGTCTTCGGCCGCGGCGGCGCCCTGAAGTCCTCCTGGTACGGCGACTGTCTGCCCTCCCGCGACTTCCCGATGCTCATCGACCTCCACCGGCAGGGCCGCATCGACCTCGGCGCCTTCGTCACCGAGACCATCGCCCTCGACGAGATCGAGAAGGCCTTCGCCCGCATGCACGAGGGCGACGTGCTGCGCTCGGTGGTGGTGCTGTGATGGCCGCCCGCATCGACCACCTGGTCACCTCCGGCACCTTCAGCCTCGACGGCGGCACCTGGGACGTCGACAACAACGTCTGGATCGTCGGCGACGACGAGGAGGCGATCGTCATCGACGCCGCCCACGACCCCGCCGCCATCCTCGAAGCCCTCGACGGCCGCGCCCTGCGTGCCATCGTCTGCACCCACGCCCACGACGACCACGTCGGCGCCGCCCCCGCGCTCGCCGCCGCCACCGGCGCCCGCGTCCTGCTCCACCCGGCCGACCAGCCGCTGTGGAAGCTCACCCACCCCGACCACACCCCCGACGGCGAACTCGCCGACGGACAGGTCCTCACCATCGCCGGCACCGACCTGAGGGTCCTCCACACCCCCGGTCACGCCCCCGGAGCGGTCTGCCTGTACGCCCCCGACCTGGGCACCGTCTTCACCGGCGACACCCTCTTCCAGGGCGGGCCCGGCGCCACCGGCCGGTCCTTCTCGGACTTCCCCACGATCGTCGACTCGATCCGGGAGAAGCTCCTCACCCTCCCGCCCGCGACGGTCGTCCGCACCGGCCACGGCGACTCCACCACCATCGGCGCGGAAGCCCCGCACCTGGAGGAGTGGATCACCCGGGGCCACTGAGCGAGAGGCGGCTCGTGAACCGCCTCTCCTCGCCCGTGAACGGGTCGGCGAACTCCAGCGCCGCCGCGAGCAGCCGCAGCGGCCGCCGGTGGTCCTCCGGCCCGTCCTCACGCACCACCGGATACAGCGGATCGTCCAGGATCGGCAGCCCCAGCGCGTTCATGTGCACCCGCAGCTGGTGCGTCCTCCCGGTCTCCGGCAGCAGCCGGTACCGTCCGAAGGCGTCCCCGATCCGCTCCACCAGCTCGATCCGGCTCACCGCGTTCGGCTCGCCCGGCACCTCCCGGGCGGCCAGCACCCCCCGCTCCTTCTCGATCCGGCTGCGCACCGTCACCGGCAGCCCCACCCCGGGGTCGTACGGTGCCACCGCCTCGTACTCCTTGCGCACCCGCCGCTCCTTGAACAGCAGCTGGTACGCCCCCCGGTCCTCCGGCCGCACCACGAACAGCACCAGGCCCGCCGTCAGCCGGTCCAGCCGGTGCGCCGGCTGGAGCGCCGGCAGCCCCAGCCCCGCCCGCAGCCGCGCCACCGCCGTCTCGGTCACGTGCCGCCCGCGCGGGGTCGTCGCCAGGAAGTGCGGCTTGTCCGCCACCAGGATCCGCTCGTCCCGGTACACCACGCCGATCTCGAACGGCACCCGCTCCTCGGGCGCGAGGTCCCGGTGGAACCACAGCCACCGCCCCGTCTCGTACGGCTCCGAGGCCGCCGCCGCCCGCCCGTCGGCCCCCACGAACCGCCCCGCGTCCAGCATCGCCCCGATCCGCTCCGCGCCGACCGCGGCCCCGTAGCGCCCGAGCAGGTACGCCCCCACCGTCGGCCAGGCCCCCTCGGGGTCCTCCGGCAGCCGGAGCCGCACCGCGTCGATCCCGTCCCGCTGCGGCAGCGGCGCGGCCGGCACCCTCTTCCTTCGCACGGCTCCGCCTCACCTCGTCCGCATACGCGAAAGTCCCGGCCGAGAGAACTCGACCGGGACTTCTACTGGTGTCCGAGGGGGGACTTGAACCCCCACGCCCGATAAAGGGCACTAGCACCTCAAGCTAGCGCGTCTGCCATTCCGCCACCCGGACAGGGTGTGTGTCTCGCGGCCCTGGGCCGTTCCGACGAGGAAAACCATAGCAAACATTCGGGGTGGTCGATCACCACCCCCTCACCCGCCCCTCCCTTCCCCTCCTTCCCGCCCGTCCCACCGGTCTCGGTATGTGTCGGAGGCGTGTCGGCCGGTGGACGCCCTTGCGCCGACGGGGCGGGAGCGCGGGAGGATGGGGCGAGCACAAGGAAGCACGTGGGGCACGTCGTGGGAGGAAGCAGCGTGAGCGAGTCGAACACCGGCCGGACCGTCTCGGGCGAGGACGAGGTCGTCGACCTCTGCCGGGACCTCATCCGCATCGACACCAGCAACTACGGCGACCACTCCGGTCCGGGGGAGCGCGCCGCGGCCGAGTACGTCGCCGAGAAGCTCGCCGAGGTCGGCCTCGAACCGAAGATCATCGAGTCGCACAAGGGCCGGGCCTCCACCGTGGCCCGCATCGAGGGCGAGGACCCCTCCCGCCCGGCCCTGCTCATCCACGGGCACACCGACGTCGTCCCCGCCGACGCCGCCGACTGGACCCACCACCCCTTCTCCGGCGAGGTCGCGGACGGCTGCGTCTGGGGCCGCGGCGCCGTCGACATGAAGGACATGGACGCGATGACCCTCGCGGTCGTCCGCGACCGGCTGCGCAGCGGCCGCAAGCCCCCGCGGGACGTCGTCCTCGCCTTCCTCGCCGACGAGGAGGCCGGCGGCACCTACGGCGCCCGCCACCTGGTCGACAAGCACCGGGACGTCTTCGACGGCGTCACCGAGGCCATCGGCGAGGTCGGCGGCTTCTCCTTCACCGTCAACGAGAACCTGCGCCTCTACCTGGTCGAGACCGCCCAGAAGGGCATGCACTGGATGCGGCTCACGGTCGAGGGCACCGCCGGCCACGGCTCCATGACCAACGACGACAACGCCATCACCGAGCTGTGCGAGGCCGTCGGCCGGCTCGGCCGCCACCAGTGGCCGGTCCGCGTCACCAAGACCGTCCGCAGCTTCCTCGACGAGCTGTCCGACGCGCTGGGCACCCCGCTCGACCCCGAGGACATGGACGCCACCCTCGCCAAGCTGGGCGGCATCGCCAAGATGGTCGGCGCCACCCTGCGCAACTCCGCCGCCCCCACCATGCTCGGCGCCGGCTACAAGGTGAACGTCATCCCCGGCCAGGCCACCGCCCACGTCGACGGCCGCTTCCTGCCCGGCTACGAGCAGGAGTTCCTGGCCGACCTCGACCGGATCCTCGGCCCCAAGGTGAAGCGCGAGGACGTCCACGGGGACAAGGCCCTGGAGACCAGCTTCGACGGCGCCCTCGTCGACGCCATGCAGGTCGCCCTGCGCGCCGAGGACCCGATCGCCCGCGCCGTCCCGTACATGCTCTCCGGCGGCACCGACGCCAAGTCCTTCGACGACCTCGGCATCCGCTGCTTCGGCTTCGCCCCGCTCCAGCTGCCGCCCGAGCTGGACTTCGCCGGCATGTTCCACGGCGTCGACGAGCGCGTCCCCGTCGACGGCCTCAAGTTCGGCGTGCGCGTCCTGGACCGCTTCCTCGACGCCTGCTGACCGGCCTCCGGCCGCCCCTCCCGGCGGCCACGGCCGGGTCCGCCGGTGCGCGGCGGATTCGGCAGCGCGTTTGGGTGTGACCGAAAAGAGTGAATGCACCCCGGGGCTCGTAGCCCCCTCCTTTCCCCCTCGTTACAGGTGATGCGGTCCGCGGCTGGGGCCGCATTGTCAACTAGGAGGAATAATGATCAAGAAGGTCGTCGCTGCTGCGGCTGCCACGGGCGGTCTGGTTCTCGCGGGCGCGGGCATGGCCGTCGCCGACGCCGGTGCCCAGGGTGCGGCCATCGGCTCCCCCGGTGTCCTCTCGGGCAACGTCGTGCAGGTCCCGGTCCACGTGCCGGTCAACGTCTGCGGCAACACGGTCTCCGTGATCGGTCTGCTGAACCCCGCCTTCGGCAACACCTGCGTCAACGCCTGACGTTGAGCCCCGCCCCCTGAGGGGGTGAGCCGGTCCGGCCCCGGAGTGCGTGCCATGCACTCCGGGGCCGGTGGCGATTCAGCCCCGGGCACGGGCCCGGGGCCTCATCCCAAGCCGATCAGGCGAATGCCGAGAAGGCAGGTAAGCAAGAGCTATGCGACAGGTCACGCGCAAGAGCATCATCACCGTCGCGGCGGCCGGAGGCGTCTTCGCACTCGGCGGCGGCATCGCGCAGGCGGATTCCGGCGCGAGCGGTACGGCCGCGAACTCTCCCGGAGTCGGCTCCGGGAACACCGTGCAGGTCCCGGTCCACGCCCCGGTCAACGCGTGCGGCAACACCGTCAACGCCGTCGGGGTCCTCAACCCGGCGATGGGCAACTCCTGTGCCAACGTCCCCGCGCAGGCCCGCCCCGGCGCGTCCGGCGACGCGCGGGCGACCGGCTCCCCGGGCGTGGCCTCCGGCAACACCGTCGTGGTCCCGGTCGACGTCCCCGTGAACGTGTGCGGCAACAGCGTCACGGGCATCGGCCTGGGCAACGCCGCCACGGGCAACGACTGCGCGAACGGTCAGACCCCCGACTCCGGCTACGGCGAGGAGGAGCCCGGCGGCTACGGCGAGGAACCGGGCGGCTACGGCGAGGAGACGCCCCCCGGCACTCCGGGCACCCCCGGCACGCCGGGGACCCCTGGTACGCCGGGAACTCCCGGCACCCCCGGTACGCCGGGAACCCCCGGGACCCCCGGCACCCCGGGCACGCCCGGTACTCCTGGCACCCCCGGCACCCCGGGCACGCCCGGTACTCCTGGCACCCCGGGGACTCCCGGTACGCCGGGGACGCCCGGAACCCCCGGTACGCCCGGTGTGCCGCCCGGCTCGGAGGGTGGCACGCACCACCCCGGCCCGGGGATCACGCCGCCGCCGGCCTCCCCGGACGAGCTCGCCGAGACCGGCGCGTCCACGCCGCTCGCCGTGGTCGTCCCGGCCGCCGCGGGCATGCTGCTGGCGGGCTCGCTGGTCTACCGCCGCACCCGCCGCGGCGTCTGAACCGCCCGGCCGAGACGCGAAGGGGCCCCGCACGCCGCGGGGCCCCTTCCGCGTCCCTCACCAGGTCGCGCGGACCTGACGGATGATCCGCCGCTTCAGCCGCACTCTGCGGCTCCCGTCCAGACGCAGGGTGAGGCGGTCCAACTCCCAGTGGCCGTACTCGGCATGGTCGGTCAGAAGCCGCGCGGTCTCCTTGCGGGAGACGCCGCGCGGCACGTACACGTCGACAAATTCGTATTCCGGCATCGCATCTATTGTGCGGGCACCGCCCCGGTACGGATAGCGTCTGTCCCATGTCTGATGCTGCGCAGTCCACCGCTGCCGAGGTACGTGCCGCCGCAGAGGCGGTCAAGACCGCACTGGACCGTCACCTCGCGGCGGTCGAACGCCGCACGGGGGACGACGACACGGCGGTGTACGAGGCGTTCAACGCGCTCGCCGCGGCCGCCGAGACCTACGACGAACTCCTCTACGACCGCTACGACGAGGTGACCCCCTTCGAGATCCCCGGCGCCGACGACGGACTGCCCCCCTACTCCGGCCCCGACGAGCCGCACGCCCTCAGCGTGCTGATCCGCCGCGACTACGCCGTGGCGGACCGGCGCCGGCTGGTGGAGCAGGCCCGGCGCGTCTCCGACCTCGACCACGACGAGGAGGGACCGCGCCGCACCGCCGCCGCGCTCGGCGTCCTCTTCGGGGAGTACGAGCCCGACGAGATCGCCTCCCGGCACAAGGAGTTCGGCCTGGAGGAGGGCGACTCCACGCTCTGGGTCACCGCCGCCGAGGAACTCCCGGAACCGGGGGAGTGGCTCGCCGCCCCCTTCGAGCAGGCCGAGCCGGAGCGGATCGTCTGCCGCTTCGACATCAGCTCCGTCTTCGACGACGAGGACGACGAGGACGAGGGCGGGGGATCCGGCGGGACCGCCGGACGCTAGGCCGCACGGCGGAGGGCCGGGACGTCCACGCGTGACGTCCCGGCCCTCCGCCGTATCCGTGCCGCTCCCCGCTACTCCTCGTCGGGCACGGCCAGCAGCCCGGTGAGGAGCGGCCGCAGCCGGGTCGTCCGCGCCGGGGCGAGGACCTCGGCCACCGCGCGCGGCAGTGCCTGGTCCACGCCGTGCACGACCGACAGGTGGCGCTCCGCCCGGCCGAAGGCCGTGTACACCCACGGCCGGCTCAGACCGCCGGCGGCGTCGCCCGGCAGCACCGCGACCACCGCGGGCCACCGGTCGCCGGCCGCCTGGTGCGCGGTCAGCGCCCATCCGTGCCGCAGCGCCGACTCCACCCGCTCCTTCGCCACGACGACCTCGCCGTCCGCGGTGCGCAGCCGCAGGCCCTCGGCGTCGGCGCCGAGGACGGTGCCCGCCACCGTGCGGCCGGGGACCGGCGCGTACGCCACCCGGTCGCCGGGGTCGTAGCCGCCGAAGCGGCCGGGGCCCGGGTTCAGCCGCTGCTTCAGGGCCGCGTTCAGCGCGCGCGTGCCCGCCGAGCCGCCGTGGCCGACGGTGATCACCCGGGTGTCCTCGGGGGACAGGCCGAAGGCGCGCGGCACCGAGTCCGCGACCAGCTGCACCGTGCGGTGCACGGCCTCGCCGGCGTCCCGCACGGGGACGATCACGACCTCCTTGCCGGGGGCCTCCACCTGGTTCAGCTCGCCGATGCCGATGCCCGACACCAGCTCGCCCAGCGGGCCCGGGTCGGGACGGCGGGACGCCACCCGGGGGCAGACGCGGGCCGCGAGGGCGTCGGCGAACACCGCGCCGGGACCGGCCGCCCCGAGGACGTCCGGATCGCCGCTGAGGACGAGCCGGCAGCCGTCCGGAAGGGCCTCCACGAGCAGCGCGCCCGTCTCGACGTCCAGCTGCGGGGCGTCCAGCACCACCAGCAGGTCCAGCGCGAGGGCGCCCTCCTCGTCCCGGCCGGGACCGGCCGTCCCCGAGAGCAGCGCGGCGAGCGGCACCGCCGTCCCCGCCGCCCGCTCCGCGGCGTCCAGCCGCTCCGGGGCGTGCACGGTGACCAGGGTCCGCAGCCCGCGCTCCCGCGCGGCGGCGGCGAGGGCGGACGGCTCGGCACGGGCGGCCTCGCCGCCGGTGTGCAGCACCAGGCCGTGGCCGCCGACGGCCCGCTCCAGCTCGCCGCCGTCCCACTCCTCGGGGGTGACGGTGCGCACCAGCCGGGCCAGGCCCTCCGCGAGGCTCTCCTCGGCCAGCGCGTACCGGTCGAGGCCGAGCAGCGGGGGCTCCGAGGGGCCGTCGTCCCCGGCCCCGGTCTCCTCGCCGGAGCCGTCAGGGTCCTCCTCCGGGTCCTCCGGGGCCTCCCCCTCCGGGACCTCCTCCTCCTGGAAGAGCAGGACGGCGCCCTCGGAGACCGCGGTCTCGACGGCCTGCTCCGGGTCGGGGACCCCGTGCCCGGCGAGCCCGGCCCGCACCTCGTCGACGGTGAGCGCGGTGTGGCCCTGGAGGGCGGCCCGGTCCAGCAGCCACACGGTCAGGGCCACCGTCCGGCGCGGGTCGTCCGGTCCGCAGGCCCCGCCGAGCAGGGCCCGTGCGAAGCCGTCGGCCTGCTCCGGCCGGACCCCGGAGACGGCCAGCAGCCGCCACGGGTCCTCGGTCAGCGCCTCGGCGGCCCGCTCGCCCAGGGCGGCGGCGGTCCGGGAGGCCAGTGCCTCGGGCGCCCCGCCGCGCGCCAGCACCTCGCGGACCCCGGCCAGCGCACCGGCAGTGGGCGCGGGCGCGACGACGGGGGCGGGGGCGGGGGCGACGGCGGGAACGGGGACGGGGACGGCCGGGGCGGGCGGACGCACGGCCTCCCGGGGGCCCGGGGCGGCGGGCGGCTCGGGCGCGGCCTCGAAGAAGGCGCTGCCGGACGCGGACCCGCCCTCCACGGCCCGTACGGCGGCGAGCAGGTCGGCGGCGGTGCCGCTCAGCTTGGTCCCGCCCGCGACGGGGCCGGACTTCTCGGCCTTCCGGGCCTCGATCCTGGCCCGCAGCTCCCGCTGGGCCGCCAGCTCCGCCTGTGCCTCGCTCAGCTCGGGCGCCGCCTCTCCGGCGGCCTTCCCGTCCTCCCCGCCGGCGGTCTCCTCCTCCGGCCCTGAGGCGTTTCCCTCCGGCCCGGTGGTCTCCTCCGGCCCGGTGGTCTCCTCCTCCGGCCCGGCGGACGGCGCCCCGTCCTCGTGGGCCACGTCCTCGGGTGCCTCGGGTGCGGTCTCCCCGGAAGGCTCGGTCACAAGGTGCTCCAGTCGTGATCCGGATAACGGTGCACGGGCGCGGACACATCGTCCAAAGCCCGGCAGATCTCGTCAGGAAGACTAAGGCCCTCCACCGACAGAGCCGCCGTGAGCTGGCGCGCCGTGCGCGCGCCGATGATCGGGGCGGTGACGCCGGGCCGGTCGCGGACCCAGGCGAGCGCCACGTGCAGCGGGCTCGTGGCGAGCCCGTCGGCGGCCGTGCTGACCGCCTCCACGATCCGGCTCGCCGCCTCGTCGAGGTACGGCTCCACGAACGGCGCCAGCGCCTCCGACGCGCCCCGGGAGTCGGCCGGGGTGCCGCCGCGGTACTTGCCGGTGAGCACCCCTCGGCCCAGCGGGGAGGAGGGCAGCAGGCCTATGCCGAGGTCGATCGCGGCGGGCAGGACCTCCCGCTCCACGCCCCGCTGGAGCAGGGAGTACTCCAGCTGGGCACCGGCCAGCCGGGTCCGGTCGCCGGCCAGCTGCCAGGTGCCCGCCTTGGCGAGCTGCCAGCCGCAGAAGTTCGCCACGCCCGCGTACCGCGCCCGGCCGCTGCGCACCGCGATGTCGAGCGCCTGGAGCGACTCCTCCAGCGGGGTGTACGGGTCGTAGGCGTGCAGCTGCCACAGGTCCACGTGGTCCGTGCCGAGCCGGGCCAGGGAGGCGTCGAGCGCGGCGAGGAGGTGGCCGCGCGAGCCGTCGGTGCGCCGGTCCGGGTCCGGGACGCTGCCGGCCTTGGTGGACAGCACCAGGTCCCGCCGCGGCACGAGCCGCTCCATCAGTCTCCCGAGCAGATGCTCCGCCTCGCCCCCGCCGTACACGTCGGCGGTGTCCACGAGGGTGCCGCCCGCGTCCCAGAACGCCCTCAGCTGCTCGCCCGCGTCGTGCTCGTCGGTGTCCCGCCCCCAGGTGAGCGTGCCGAGCCCGATGCGCGAGACGCGCAGGCCGGTACGTCCGAGATGCCTCTGCTTCATGGGCGGGACCTTACTGGCCGGGGCCGCGCGGGCGGAGGTCCTGTGGACGGAAGCTGTGGACGACGGCGCGGCGGCCGGCTCCTGACGGATCGGGGGAGGGCGCGCTAGAGTCCGGGACCAGATACGTTACCGATGGGTAAGGGGTGCGTGAAATGCGGCTCGGCATCAACCTCGGCTACTGGGGCGCCGGCATGGACGGCGACAATCTGGCCGTCGCCCAGGAGGCCGACCGCCTCGGCTACGACGTCTGCTGGGCGGCGGAGGCGTACGGCTCGGACGCGCCCACGGTGCTGTCCTGGGTCGCCGCGAAGACCGAACGCATCGACGTCGGCTCGGCGATCATGCAGATCCCGGCCCGCCAGCCCGCGATGACGGCGATGACCGCCGCCACCCTGGACTCGCTCTCCGGCGGCCGTTTCCGCCTCGGCCTCGGCGTCTCCGGACCGCAGGTCTCCGAGGGCTGGTACGGCGTGAAGTTCGACAAGCCGCTCGCCCGCACCCGCGAGTACGTGGAGATCGTCCGCAAGGCGATGTCCCGCGAGCGCCTGACCCACGACGGCGAGCACTGGACGCTGCCGCTGCCCGGCGGCCCCGGCAAGCCGATCAAGCTGACCGTCCACCCGCAGCGCGAGCACATCCCGCTCTACATCGCCGCGATCGGCCCGAAGAACCTGGAGCAGACCGGCGAGATCGCGGACGGCGCCCTGCTGATCTTCCCCTCCGCCGAGCACCTGGAGGAGACCGCCCTGCGCCCCCTGCGGGCGGGCCGCGAGAAGGCCGGCCTGACCATGGACGGCTTCGACGTCTGCCCGACGCTGCCGCTCGCCCTCGGCGAGGACGTGGACGCCCTCGCCGACGTCTTCCGCCCCTACACCGCCCTCTACGTGGGCGGCATGGGCAGCCGCAAGCAGAACTTCTACAACCAGCTCGCCCGGCGCATGGGCTACGAGAAGGAGGCCGCCGAGATCCAGGACAAGTACCTGGCCGGCGACAAGGCGGGCGCCGCGGCCGCCGTGCCCCGCACCCTCATCGACCAGACCGCGCTGCTCGGCCCCGTCGACCGGATCGCGGACCGCATGACCGCCTACGCGGAGGCCGGCGTCACCACCCTGACCCTCGCCCCCGCCGGCTTCACCCTCGACGAGCGCCTCACCGCCCTGCGGGCCGGCGTGGACGCCCTGGAGCGGGCCGGCCTGGCGTAGGGCGGAAGCCTGCGGCCGTGGTGGGGGCTCGGGGGTCTTCCCCGCCACGGCCGTCACCCCCTTCAACGCTCCCGGGGCACCCCCGGTTACGGCCCGGGAGCATCACTCTTTCGGCCCCGTGGCGGAGCCCTCCTGTTGCCCGCCGCCCCGGACCGCACTTGACTCGGTCTCCCGGACGCGCGCGGCGCGGACGTCCGCAGGGAGGTGGCAGCGATGCTCACGGCCAAGAGTCTGTTCCAGGAGATCATCGACGACGACGGGGCCTTCCGGCTCTTCTGCTCGATCGCCGCCAGCGGCGAGTCGCAGGGGGGCTGGGAGAACGCCCGGATCGCCGCCCTCGTCGCCCCCGGCATGAGGGACCTCACCCCGAAGATCACCCGGCACGGCGCCGACGAGGACAAGCACGGCCGGATCTTCCACGCCCTCATGCGCAAGCGCGGCCTCGAACCCGTCCCCGTCCCGCCGGACACCGACTACACGATGCTCCTGGAACGGCGCGGCATCGGCCTCGCCCACGACAAGCTGCGCCGCGACGAACCCCTCACCGAGGAGGACGTCGTCGTCTACCTCGCCCACAGCCGGGTCACCGAGGAACGCGCGGCCGCCCAGATGCAGCTCCTGGTGAAGTACTTCGGCGACCACCCGGAACTCGGCAAGGCCGTCCGGATGATCTGCAACGACGAGGACAACCACCTCGCCTACTGCCACGAGGAACTGCTGCGCCTCGCCCGCGCGGGCCACGGCCGCCTCATCCAGCGCACCCTGCGCGAGTCCGCGCTCGCCGAGATCCAGGTCTACCGGGACGTCAGCCTCGCCGTCATGCGCCACATGGGCCGCATCCTGGACTGGCCGAAGGCCAAGGGCGCGGTGCTCGCCGCCGGCATCCACGGCGTGTACGCGTACGAGCGGGCGGCCGGCTGGCACAAGGCCGTCGGCCTGCGGATGCCCGAACGGCTCGACGCCCTCGGCGGCCCCGCCGCCCCCGCCCCGGCCTTCTGAGCCGGGGCGCCGGGGCCGGAGGGCCGGGTCACAGCCAGCCGCGCCGCTTGAACAGCCGGTGCAGGCCCAGCACGATCCCCGCCATCAGCGCGATCACCACCGGGTACGACCACAGCCAGTGCAGCTCCGGCATGTGGTCGAAGTTCATGCCGTAGATCCCCGCCACCATCGTCGGCACCGCCGCCATGGCCGCCCAGGCGGAGATCTTCCGCATGTCGTCGTTCTGCCGCACGCCCATCTGCGCCAGGTGCGCCGACAGCACGTCCGACAGCAGCCGGTCCAGCCCCTCCACCAGCTCGTTGGCGCGCAGCAGGTGGTCGTTGACGTCCCGGAAGAAGGGCTGCGCCTCCTGGTTCACGAACGGCACCGCGCCCGCCGTCAGCCGGGCCATCGGCGCCGCCAGCGGCCCCGTCGCCCGCCGGAACTCCAGCACCTGCCGCTTCGCCGTGTAGATCCGCTCCGCCGTGTTCGCCGTCCCCGTCCCGCCCGGCGCGAAGACGTCGGCCTCCAGCTCCTCCAGGTCCACCTGGAGCTCGCTCGCCACGTCCAGGTAGTGGTCCACCACCGCGTCGCTCACCGCGTAGAGCACCGCCGTCGGCCCGTGCCGCAGCACCTCGGGCTGGGTCTCCAGGCGCTTGCGCACGGCCGCCAGGGGCGCCCCCTCGCCGTGCCGGACCGTCACCACGAAGGAGTCGCCGAGGAACAGCATCAGCTCCCCGGAGGAGACCCGGTCGCTCTCCGGCTCGTAGAGCACCGGCTTGAGCACCACGAAGAGGGAGTCGTCGTAGACCTCCAGCTTGGGCCGCTGGTGCGCCTTCAGGGCGTCCTCGACGGCCAGCGGGTGCAGGGCGAACTCCGTGGCCACGTGGTCGAACTCGGCCTCCGTCGGCTCGTGCAGTCCCACCCACAGGAAGGCGTCCCCGCCGGTCCGTGCCTCGGCCAGCGCCCGGGAGAGGTCGCTGCCGCAGTCCGTCCGGCGTCCGTCGCGGTAGAGGGCTGAGTCGACGATCACGCGCCGTATTCTCCCCCGAACGTTCCCCCGCCGCACACCCGTCCCCCTCCTCGGGGTCCCACGCGCGCGTGGGACCGTGACTTCCGTCCCCGCCGCCCCCACGCGCGCGTGCGCCGTAGGCTGGCGGCCATGGCCACGCTGATCCTCGTCCGGCACGGACGCTCCACCGCCAACACCTCCGGGCTGCTCGCCGGCCGCACGCCGGGCGTGGCGCTCGACGAGCGCGGCGCCGCGCAGGCCGCCGCCCTGCCCGCCCGGCTCGCCGGCGTCCCGCTCGCCGCCGCCGTCTCCAGCCCGCTCCAGCGCTGCCGCGAGACCCTCCGGCCGCTCCTGGACGCCCGCCCGGACCTCCCGCTCCACGTGGAGGAGCGGGTGAACGAGTGCGACTACGGCGACTGGTCGGGCCGCAAGCTCAGCGAGCTGAACGACGAACCGCTGATGGAGGTCGTCCAGGCGCACGCCTCCGCCGCCGCCTTCCCCGGCGGCGAGTCCATGCGCGCCATGCAGAACAGGGCCGTCGAGGCGGTCCGCGACTGGAACGCCCGGATCGAGGCCGAGCACGGCGAGGACGCCGTCTACGCGCTCTGCTCCCACGGCGACATCATCAAGTCGCTCGTCGCCGACGCCCTCGGACTCCACCTGGACCTCTTCCAGCGGATCCACGTCGACCCCTGCTCGCTCACCGTGATCCGCTACACCCGGCTGCGGCCCTTCCTGGTCCGCCTCGGCGACACCGGGGACCTGGCCGCGCTGGCCCCCCGGGAGACCTCCGGCGCCGGTGGGGCGGCCGAGGTCGGGGGTGGTGCGGGCGCACCGTGATCCGCCCGCGCAGTAGGGTGGACTCGCCGTTGCAGTACGACAGTCGACAGTCAAGGGAGCCGGGAGAGTGTCCCGTCAGGTGTTCCTCTACGACCCGCCGGAGCGTTTCGTGGCCGGCACGGTCGGGCTGCCTGGCCGCCGGACCTTCTTCCTCCAGGCGTCCGCGGCCGGCCGGGTCACCAGCGTCGCCCTGGAGAAGACGCAGGTGGCGGCCCTCGCCGAGCGCATGGACGAACTCCTCGACGAGGTGCTGCGCCGCACCGGGGGCAACGCCCCGGTCCCGGCCGTGGCCCCCGTGGAGATCGCCGACACCGCGCCCCTCGACACCCCCGTCGAGGAGGAGTTCCGCGTCGGCACCATGGCGCTCGCCTGGGACGGCGAGGAACAGCGCATGATCGTCGAGGCCCAGGCGCTCGTCGAGCTCGACGCGGAGTCCGAGGAGGACCTCGCCGAGGCCGAGGAGCGGCTGCTCCAGGACGAGGAGAACGGCCCGCCGATGCTCCGCGTCCGGCTCAGCGGCGCCCAGGCCCGCGCCTTCGCCAAGCGGGCCCTGGACGTGGTCAACGCCGGCCGGCCGCCGTGCCCGCTGTGCAGCCTCCCGCTGGACCCGGAGGGCCACGTCTGCCCCCGCCAGAACGGATACCGCCGCGGAGCATGAGCAGCAGCCCCGACTCCCCGCCGGACACCGAGCTGCTCGCCCGCGGTGAGCTGACCGTCCGCGGCCAGGTCCGCGAGGCGTCCAACGCGGTGCTGTACTGCACGGTCGCGCACGAGGGCCGGGAGGCCGCCTGCGTCTACAAGCCGGTCGCTGGGGAGCGACCCCTGTGGGACTTCCCGGACGGCACCCTCGCCGAGCGGGAGGTCGCCGCGTACGAGCTCTCCGAGGCCACCGGCTGGGGCCTGGTCCCGCCGACGGTGCTGCGCGACGGCCCGTACGGCGAGGGCATGGTCCAGCTGTGGATCGAGCCCGACCCGGAGGCCCGGCTGCTCGCCCTCACCGAGGACGAGGAGGCCGGTGAGGGCTGGAAGGCGATCGGCCCCGCCGAGGTGGGGGAGGGCCGCACCGCGCTCCTCGTCCACGCCGACACGCCCGACCTGCGCCGGCTCGCCGTCCTCGACGCGGTGATGAACAACGGCGACCGCAAGGGCGGCCACCTGCTGCCCGCGCCCGGCGGCCGGCTCTACGGCATCGACCACGGCGTCTCCTTCCACGTCGAGGACAAGCTGCGCACCCTGCTGTGGGGCTGGGCGGGCCAGGAGCTGCCCGCCGAGGCCGCCGGGGTGCTCGCCGGCCTGGACCGCGCGCTGGCCCCCGGAGCGTCCCTCGCCACCCGGCTGGCGGAACTGCTCACGGACGCCGAGGTGTCCGCCGTACGGCGGCGGGTCGGGGCGATGCTGGCCTCGGGGCGGCACCCGGAGCCCTCCGGGCAGTGGCCCGCGATCCCCTGGCCGCCGGTCTGAGAGCCGTCCGTTTCCCGTCCGCCGGCCCCGGGACCGTACGTTTTCAGCCAGGGACGCGGGAGAGACGTCGCACCCCTGGGGGGTATGCACACCCCTCGCTCACCCGCAAGAGCGCATGATCGGACAAGATTCCGGATCCGGTTCGTATCTGAAACGGGTGTCCGGTTACGCTCGGGTCATGCATGCCTGGCCCGCTTCCGAGGTCCCCGCCCTTCCCGGCAAGGGCCGCGACCTCAGGATCCACGACACCGCGACCGGCGGCCGAGTGACCCTCGCCCCCGGTCCCGTCGCCCGCATCTACGTCTGCGGCATCACGCCCTACGACGCGACCCACATGGGTCACGCGGCGACCTACAACGCGTTCGACCTCGTGCAGCGCGTGTGGCTCGACACCAAGCGGCAGGTGCACTACGTCCAGAACGTGACGGACGTCGACGACCCGCTCCTGGAGCGCGCCCTCCGCGACGACCTGGACTGGACCGTCCTCGCCGAGCGCGAGACCTCGCTCTTCCGCGAGGACATGACCGCCCTGCGGATGCTCCCCCCGCGCCACTACGTCGGCGCGGTCGAGTCGATACCCTCCATCGTCCCGCTGGTCGAGCGGCTCCGAGACTCCGGCGCCGCCTACGAGCTCGACGGCGACGTCTACTTCTCGGTCGAGGCCGACCCGCACTTCGGCGAGGTGTCGCACTACGACACCGACCTGATGCGCCACCTCTCCGCCGAGCGCGGCGGCGACCCGGACCGCCCGGGCAAGAAGAACCCGCTCGACCCGATGCTGTGGATGGCCGCCCGCGAGGGCGAGCCCAGCTGGGACGGCGGCAGCCTCGGCCCCGGCCGCCCCGGCTGGCACATCGAGTGCGTCGCCATCGCCCTCGACCACCTCGGCATGGGCTTCGACGTGCAGGGCGGCGGCTCCGACCTGATCTTCCCGCACCACGAGATGGGCGCCTCGCACGCCCAGACCCTCACCGGCGAGTTCCCCATGGCCAAGGCGTACGTGCACGCCGGCATGGTCGCCCTGCACGGCGAGAAGATGTCCAAGTCCAAGGGCAACCTGGTCTTCGTCTCCGCGCTCCGCCGCGAGGGCGTCGACCCGGCCGCCATCCGGCTCGCCCTCCTCGCCCACCACTACCGCGCCGACTGGGAGTGGACCGACCAGGTCCTCGCCGACGCCGTCGCCCGTCTCGACCGCTGGCGTGCCGCCGTGTCCCGGCCCGACGGCCCGTCCGCCGACGCCCTCGTCGAGGAGGTCCGCGAGGCGCTCTCCGACGACCTCGACACCCCGGCCGCGCTCGCCGCGGTCGACCGCTGGGCCGCCGGCCAGGAGGCCGACGGCGGCACCGACGAGTCCGCCCCCGGCCTCGTCTCCCGCACGGTCGACGCCCTCCTCGGCGTCGCCCTCTAGCAGCACCGGGAAGGGGGAGGCCCGGCAGCCGCCGGGCCTCCCCCTTCTCCGTGACACCGCGGCGTCGGGACGTCGAGCCGCCATGGCGGCGGGGCGCCGTGACGTCCGGGCGCCTCAGTCCTCGTCGCCCGCCTCGGGCTCGCTCGACCTCTCGGGTTCCCCGGACCTCTCGGGTTCCCCCGGCCCCTCGGGTCCGGGCCCTCCGGCCGCCCCGGGACGCTCCGGTCCCGGCTCCGGCTTCGGCGGCCGGGCCCGGCCGCTGCCCGGATCCCGCAGGTACGAGGTGTCCCCGCTCTCCGTCGCCACCCCCGGGCCGCCCGCCGGGCCCGCGCCCGGGTCGCGCCGCCGCAGATAGCGCTCGAACTCGCGGGCGATGGCCTCGCCCGACGCCTCCGGCAGCTCCGCGGTGTCCCGGGCCTCCTCCAGCGTCTGCACGTACTCGGCGACCTCGCTGTCCTCCGCCGCCAGCTGGTCCACGCCCAGCTGCCAGGCCCGCGCGTCCTCGGGCAGCTCGCCCAGCGGGATCCGCAGCCCGATCAGGTCCTCCAGGCGGTTCAGCAGCGCCAGCGTCGCCTTCGGGTTCGGCGGCTGCGACACGTAGTGCGGCACCGCCGCCCACAGGCTCACCGCGGGCACGCCCGCGTGCGTGCACGCCTCCTGGAGGATGCCGACGATGCCCGTCGGGCCCTCGTAGCGGGTCTCCTCCAGGTCCATGGTCCGCGCCAGGTCCGGATCGGAGGTGACGCCGCTGACCGGCACCGGACGGGTGTGCGGGGTGTCACCGAGCAGCGCGCCCAGGATCACCACCATCTCCACGCCCAGTTCGTGCGCGAAGCCCAGCAGCTCGTTGCAGAAGGACCGCCAGCGCATCGACGGCTCGATGCCCCGCACCAGGACCAGGTCGCGCGGCTTCTCGCCGCCGATCCGGACCACGGAGAGCCGGGTCGTCGGCCAGGTGATCTTGCGGACGCCGTTCTCCAGGAACACCGTCGGGCGGTTGACCTGGAAGTCGTAGTAGTCCTCGGCGTCGAGCGCCGCGAAGACCTCGCCCTTCCATTCCCGGTCCAGATGGGCGACCGCGGTGGAGGCGGCGTCGCCGGCGTCGTTCCAGCCCTCGAACGCGGCCACCATGACCGGGTCGATCAGCTCGGGAACCCCCTCGAGCTCGATCACCCAGCGCCTCCTTCTTCGAAGTTCGTGTCGTACGGACCAACCTTACGGCTTTCCGGTCGTCCGTCCGCCGGGTCCCGGCCATGCCCGAAAACCCTTGCGGCCTGGATCGACTACCCATGAACGGGCCCCCGCACACGGGACACTCACTCCGCCCAGAGCGTGCTCGGCGCCTCCTTCCTGAGCACCGGCGCGATCTCCTCGGCGAACCGCGCCAGGGTCTCCGTCTGCTCGGCCGTCGACTGTCCGAAACCGTCGACCGTGATCGACTGGAGGTCGTGGCCGTAGTCGGCGTGGAAGCCGAGGATCTTCTCGGCGATCTGCTCGGGCGAGCCGATGAGCTGCGGGCCGCCCGCGATCGCCTCCTCGATGGTCCGGAACGGCGTGTTGTACCCGGCCCTGCCCTCCAGGTGCGGCCGGAAGCCCTGGGCCACCTTCGTCTCGTACAGCTCCTTGTACCGCCGCACCGCCTGCTCCGGGGTGTCCGCGACGAGCAGCCCGCCGGAACCGGCCGCCACGCGCGCGCGTGCCGGGTCGTGCCCGTACGCCTCGAACCTCTCCCGGTAGTGGGCGACGAGCCGCGCGTACGCCTCGCGCGGCTGGATCGCGTTGGCCGTGAAGAGCGGATCGCCGTGCCGGGCGGCGAGCTCGGGGGAGTGCAGGCTGGTCGCCGAACCGTGCCAGATCCTGGGCGGACCCGCGTACGGCCGCGGGATCGTCGTGACGCCCTTCAGCGGCGGCCGGGACGTGCCCTCCCAGTCGACGCCCTCCTCGCTCCACAGCCGGCGCAGCAGCTCGTACTTCTCCCGCTGGAGCTCCCACTGCCGCTCCTCGTCCAGCCCGAAGAGGTCGAAGTGACCGGCCTCCGCGCCCTTGCCGACGACGAGTTCCAGCCGGCCGCGGGAGAGCTGGTCGAGGGTCGCGTAGTCCTCGGCGACCCGGACCGGGTCGAGGACCGCGACCACGGTGACGCCGGTGAGCAGCCGGATCCGGGAGGTGCGGGCGGCGAGCGCGGCGAGGAGCACGGTCGGCGCCGAGGACAGGAACGGCCCGGCGTGCCGCTCGCCGATCGCGTACGCGTCGAAGCCGAGCCGCTCGGCCGTCTCGCCGAGCTCCAGCACCTGCGCCAACCGGTCGGCGGCGGTGGGGAGTTCACCGGTGAGCGGATGCGGCGCGTGGGGGACGATCGAGAGCACCTGAAACTTCATGCCCCCACTCTGCGCGCCGGGTGTTGCGGCGGTGTGGCCGCAGTGTGGCACGCTCGCCGACCCCGGACGCACGCCCCTCCGACGCACGCCCTTCGGACGCATCCCCCGGACGCGCGAGAGGGGCGGTCTCCTCCCTCCCCGGAGAAGACCGCCCCTCGGCTCGCGGCGGCTACTTCGCGCGCAGCATCGCGTCGACCCCGGCGCGGATCTCGTCGGTGGCGAGACCGCGGATGGTCAGGGTGGTGCGGCGGCGCAGCACGTCGTCGGCCGTCTCGGCCCACTCGTGGTCGCGGGCGTAGGCGACCTGCGCCCAGATCTCCGGGGCGTCCGGGTGGATCCGGCGGGCCAGCTCGGGGTTCTCGTTCGCCATCCGGGCGATGTCGAAGGAGAGCGAGCCGTAGTGCGTGGCCAGGTGCTTGGCGGTGTCGGCGGCCATCCGGGGACCGGGCGCCGGACCGTCGACGAGCAGCCGGTGGGCGACCGCGTTCGGGTTGGCGATGCCCGGCAGCGGCAGCCGCTTCGGCAGCGTGGAGACCGACTCGTAGTCCTCGCCCAGCGGGTGGCCGGGAAGCGCCTCCAGCTTCTTCATGATGGTGCGCCCGATGTGGCGGAAAGTGGTCCACTTGCCGCCGGCGACCGACAGCATCCCGCCGCGGCCCTCGGTGACGACCGTCTCGCGCTTGGCCTTGGAGGTGTCGCCGGGGCCGCCGGGCAGCACCCGCAGGCCGGCGAAGGCGTAGGTGATGAGGGAGCGGTCGAGCTGCTGGTCGCGGATGGAGAAGGCGGCCTCGTCCAGGATCTGGGCGGTGTCCTTCTCGGTGACCGCGACCTCGCCCGGGTCGCCCTCGTACTCCTCGTCGGTGGTGCCGAGCAGGAGCATGTCCTCCCAGGGGAGGGCGAAGGTGATCCGGTACTTGTCGATCGGGGTGGCCAGGGCGGCCTTCCACGGCGAGGTCCGCTTCAGGACCAGGTGGGCGCCCTTGGAGAGGCGGATGGAGGGGGCCGCGTTGGGGTCCTCCATGCGGCGCAGGTGGTCGACCCACGGCCCGGTGGCGTTGAGGACGAGCCGCGCGGTGACGCCGAACTCGTCGCCGGACATCCGGTCCTTCAGCTCGGCGCCGGTGACCCGGCCCCGGGTGAAGCGGAGTCCGGTGACCTCGGCGTGGTTGAGGACGACGGCGCCGGCCTCGACGGCCGCGCGGACCGTCATGAGCGCCATGCGGGAGTCGTTCATCTGGTCGTCGCCGTAGACGGCGACGGCCTTGAGGTCGTCGGTCCGCAGCTCGGGCACGTCCTGGGCCGCCTTGGCGGGGGAGAGGAGGTGGCCGACGCCGTCGCCGAAGGCGGAGAGCGCGGAGTACGCGAACACGCCGGCGCCCAGCTTGGCGGCGCCGTGCGGGCCGCCCTTGTAGACGGGCAGGTAGAAGGTGAGCGGGTTGGACAGGTGGGGGGCGACCTGGCGGGAGACGGCGCGCCGCTCGAAGTGGTTCTCGGCGACGAGCTTCACGGCACCGGTCTGCAGGTAGCGCAGGCCGCCGTGGAGGAGCTTGGAGGAGGCCGAGGAGGTGGCGCCGGCGAAGTCGCCGGCGTCCACCAGGGCCACCCGCAGACCGGACTGCGCGGCGTGCCAGGCGGTGGAGATGCCCAGGATGCCGCCGCCGATCACCAGGAGGTCGTACGTCGCCTTGGCAAGCTGCTCTCTGGTCTCGGCGCGGGTCGGAAGCGAGCCGGCGGCCGGGTGCGTTCCGAGGGCGGGAACGGTCTGCGGGGTGGTCATCTCGTGCTACTCCTCGTCACTTCTCTTCTTCGAGCCAGCCCATGGAGCGCTCCACGGCCTTGAGCCAGTTCTTGTACTCGCCGTCGCGCTTGCCGGCGTCCATGCGCGGGGTCCACTCCGCGGCACGGCGCCAGTTGGCGCGCAGCGCGTCGGTGTCCGGCCAGAAGCCGACGGCGAGGCCGGCGGCGTAGGCGGCACCGAGGCAGGTGGTCTCGGCGACCATGGGGCGCACCACGGGGGCGTCCAGGAAGTCCGAGAGGGTCTGCATCAGCAGGTTGTTGGAGGTCATGCCGCCGTCGACCTTGAGCGCGGTCAGCTCGACGCCGGAGTCCTTGGTCATGGCGTCGGTGATCTCGCGGGTCTGCCAGGCGGTGGCCTCCAGGACGGCACGGGCGATGTGCGCCTTGGTGACGTAGCGGGTGAGGCCGGCGATCACGCCGCGGGCGTCGGAGCGCCAGTACGGGGCGAAGAGGCCGGAGAAGGCGGGCACGAAGTAGGCGCCGCCGTTGTCCTCGACGGAGGAGGCCAGGGTCTCGATCTCGGCGGCGGACTTGATCAGGCCCATCTGGTCGCGCATCCACTGGACGAGCGAGCCGGTGACGGCGATGGAGCCCTCCAGGGCGTAGACCGGCTTGGCGTCGCCGATCTGGTAGCCGACGGTGGTCAGCAGGCCGCTGTAGGAGTTGATGATCTTGTCACCGGTGTTCATCAGCATGAAGGTGCCGGTGCCGTACGTGGACTTGGCCTCGCCCTCGGCGAAACAGGTCTGGCCGAAGAGGGCGGCCTGCTGGTCGCCGAGCGCGGAGGCGACCGGGACGCCGTCGAGGACGCCGCCCTTGACCGTGCCGTACACCTCGGCGGAGGAGCGGATCTCGGGGAGCACCGCGGCCGGGATGTCGATGGACTGGAGGATGCGCTCGTCCCAGGCCATCTCGTGGAGGTTCATCAGGAGGGTGCGGGAGGCGTTGGTGACGTCGGTGACGTGGACGCCGCCCTCGGTGCCGCCCGTGAGGTTCCAGATGACCCAGGAGTCCATGGTGCCGAAGAGGATGTCGCCGCGCTCGGCGCGCTCGCGCAGGCCCTCGACGTTGTCGAGGAGCCAGCGGACCTTGGGGCCGGAGAAGTAGGAGGCGAGCGGGAGGCCGGTCTCGCGGCGGAAGCGGTCCTGGCCGACGTTGCGGCCGAGCTCCTTGCAGAGGGCGTCGGTGCGGGTGTCCTGCCAGACGAGCGCGTTGTGCACGGGCTCGCCGGTGTTCCTGTCCCACATCAGCGTGGTCTCGCGCTGGTTGGTGATGCCGATGGCCTTGACGTCGGCGGCGGTGATGCCGGCCTTGACGATGGCGCCGGCGACGACCTCCTGGACGTTGGTCCAGATCTCGGTGGCGTCGTGCTCGACCCAGCCCGGCTTCGGGAAGATCTGCTCGTGCTCCTTCTGGTCGACCGAGACGATCCGGCCGTCCTTGTCGAAGACGATGCAGCGGGACGAGGTGGTGCCCTGGTCGATGGCGGCGATGAACGGGCCGGCGGTGTGGGCGTCGGTCACGGTGTGCTCCTGGGAAGTCTGGGAAGGACGGCTCGGGTACGTCTCTGGCTCTGGTGCTGCCGCGGTGCTGCTCAGGCGAACGCGAGGTTGTAGATACCCGCGGCGAGCGCTCCACCGATCAGCGGACCGGCGACCGGGATCCAGGCGTAGCTCCAGTCGGAGCCGCCCTTGTTCGGCAGGGGGAGCAGGGCGTGCACGATGCGGGGGCCGAGGTCGCGCGCCGGGTTGATGGCGTAACCGGTCGGGCCGCCGAGCGAGAGGCCGATGGAGACCACGACGAAGGCCGTGATCAGGGCGCCGAGGACGCCGAGGCCCTTGCCGCTGTCGTTGAGGCCCTGGGTGAGCACGGCGAGGACGAGCACCACGGTGCCGATGATCTCGGTGGCGAGGTTCTGCCAGGTGTTCCGGATCTCGGGGCCGGTGGAGAAGATGCCGAGCACGGGGCCGGGGCCCTCGACGGGCTTCTCGCCGACCGTCTCCGGGTCGGTGAGGTGGGCCAGGAACTGGCCGTAGTAGGCGACCCAGACCAGGGCGGCGCCGATCATCGCGCCGAGGAGCTGGCCGGCGATGTAGACCGGCACGTCGCCCCACGCGCCGTCCTTGACGGCTATGCCGACGGTGACGGCGGGGTTCAGATGGGCCCCGGAGAGGGAAGCCGTCATGTAGACGGCCGTCATCACGGCGAAGCCCCACCCGAAGGTGATCGCGAGCCAGCCCGCGCCGCGGGCCTTGGAGCTCTTGAGCGTCACGGCGGCGCAGACGCCGCCGCCGAGAAGAATGAGTACGGCGGTACCGATGGTCTCGCCGAGGAAGATGTCGGAGCTGGACACCCGCGACTCCTTTGTCCTTCGTCCAGGGAAAGGCGAACCCCGGTTCGCCCGTGGTCCGCGCCCTCGTGTGAGGGCGTTGGCGGCCCTTGGCACTGCCACACTCTAGCGCGTATTGCCGGTAGGTGTTCGGCAATGCCGACCGATGCACGGAAGTTTTGCCCTGGGGTTAACAGCGCGTCAAGGGTCTGGGAAGGGGAAAACCCGCCGATGACGCGATCGTTACCGACGGGTTCGGGAGGGCGCGGAGGGCGACGGGGCGTGCCCGCGCGCAGGGCGGGGCGCGCTCGCGCGGAACGGCGGGGCACACCCGTACGGGTGGCGGGGCCGTGCTCGTACGGGGCGGGGGACCGTGCTCGCAAGGGGCGAAGGGGTGCTCCCGTACGAGGCGGGGGATGCTCCCGTACGGGCGGTCGGGCCGCGCCCGTACGAGGCGGGGGTGCTGCCGTACGGGGCGGGAGGCCGCGTTGATGCGGGTGGCCGGACCCTCTCGTGCGGGCCGGCCGGGCCCTGCTCGTGCGGGCCGGTCGGGGCGCGTCCCCGTGGGGTCAGAAGCGGCCGGCGCCCAGGTCCCGGGAGACCGCGCGGGCGCAGTCGCGCACCGCCGCCACCAGCTCCGGGCGCAGCTCGCCGGAGGGGCAGAGGCGCTCCACCGCACCGGTGACCGCCACCGCGCCCACCGGCATCCGGCGCCGGTCGTGGATCGGCGCGGCCACCGAGGCCACGCCCTCCCAGGTCTCCTCCACGTCCGCCGCCCAGCCGCGCGCCCGCGTCATGTCGAGGAGCGCCTCGAACTCCACCGGGTCCGTGACGGTGCGGGGCGTGTGCGGCTCCCGCTCCACCTCCAGGGCCTCGCTGTGCGCCACCGGGTCGTACGCCGACAGGACCTTGCCCAGCGCCGTGGAGTGCAGCGGCTGCATCGCGCCCACCTCCAGGACCTGCCGGCTGTCGTCCGGCCGGAAGACGTGGTGCACGATCAGCACGCCCTGCTGGTGCAGCACCCCCAGGTGCACGCTCTCCCCGCTGGACCGCGCCAGGTCGTCCGTCCACACCAGCGCCCGCGCCCGCAGCTCGTGCACGTCCAGGTAGCTGTTGCCGAGCCGCAGCAGCTCGGCCCCCAGCTGGTACCGGCCCGAGGGGGCGTCCTGCTCCACGAAGCCCTCCGCCTGGAGGGTCCGCAGGATGCCGTGGGCCGTGCCCTTGGCCAGCCCCAGCGAGGACGCGATGTCGGACAGGCCGAGCCGGCGCTCGCCGCCCGCGAGCAGGCGCAGCATGGCCGCCGCGCGTTCAAGCGACTGGATGTTCTTCGCCATCGCCCGACCCTTCTCCCTCACATGCTGTTCGACAATGCTGAACACTATCGGTCGATGCCGACCTTGCGTCACACCAGACAGTGTCGGTGAAGAAGGGGCCGTACCGGGAGTCCTCGCACACAGGATGCCGTCCGGCCCGTGGGACGCCATGTCCACCCCGGCCGAAGCGCGGTTAGGCTGACTCCGTGCACCCTCCGCCGAGGGAGCAAAGCCGACAGCCGTCGCATCCCAGGGAGAACTCATCCATGGCCTCGTCGCCGACCCCTTCCGCCGACAGCAGGACCCGCGCCGCAGCGCTCCGCGAAGCACTCGCCAGCCGCGTCGTCGTCGCCGACGGAGCCATGGGCACCATGCTCCAGGCCCAGGACCCCACCCTCGAGGACTTCCAGAACCTCGAAGGGTGCAACGAGATCCTCAACGTCACCCGGCCCGACATCGTCAGCTCCGTCCACCGCGAGTACTTCGAGGTCGGCGTCGACTGCGTCGAGACCAACACCTTCGGCTCCAACCACACCGCGGCGGGCGAGTACGAGATCGCCGACCGCATCTTCGAGCTGTCCGAGGCCGGCGCCCGGATCGCCCGCGAGGTCGCCGACGAGTTCGGCGCGAAGGACGGCCGCCAGCGCTGGGTCCTCGGCTCCATCGGCCCCGGCACCAAGCTGCCGTCGCTCGGCCACATCGCGTACGACGTCCTGCGCGACGGCTACCAGCAGAACGCCGAGGGCCTGCTGGCCGGCGGCTCGGACGCCCTGATCGTCGAGACCTCCCAGGACCTCCTCCAGACCAAGGCGAGCCTCGTCGGCGCCCGCCGGGCGATGGACGCCCTCGGCATCGACGTCCCGCTGATCTGCTCGCTCGCCTTCGAGACCACCGGCGTCATGCTGCTCGGCTCCGAGATCGGCGCCGCGCTCACCGCCCTCGAACCCCTCGGCATCGACCTCATCGGCCTGAACTGCTCCACCGGCCCGGCCGAGATGAACGAGCACCTGCGCTACCTGGCCCGCCACTCCACGACCCCGCTCATGTGCATGCCGAACGCCGGCCTGCCCGTGCTGACCAAGGACGGCGCGTACTTCCCGCTGACGCCGCCCGAGATGGCCGACGCCCAGGAGCACTTCGTCCGCGACTACGGCCTCTCCCTGGTCGGCGGCTGCTGCGGCTCCACGCCCGAGCACTTGCGCCAGGTCGTCGAGCGGGTCCAGGGCATGACGCCCCCCGAGCGCGTCCCCCACCCCGAGCCGGGCGCCGCCTCCCTCTACCAGACCGTGCCGTTCCGGCAGGACACCTCGTACCTGGCGATCGGGGAGCGGACGAACGCGAACGGGTCGAAGAAGTTCCGGGAGGCCATGCTGGAGGGCCGCTGGGACGACTGCGTGGAGATGGCCCGGGACCAGATCCGCGAGGGCGCGCACATGCTCGACCTGTGCGTGGACTACGTGGGCCGCGACGGCGTCGCCGACATGCGGGAGCTGGCCGGCCGCTTCGCCACCGCCTCCACCCTGCCCATCGTCCTCGACTCCACCGAGGTCCCCGTCCTGCGCGCCGGCCTGGAGAAGCTCGGCGGCCGCGCGGTCATCAACTCGGTGAACTACGAGGACGGCGACGGCCCCGAGTCCCGCTTCGCCAAGGTCACGCAGCTCGCGCAGGAGCACGGCGCCGCCCTGATCGCCCTCACCATCGACGAGGAGGGCCAGGCCCGCACCGCCGAGAAGAAGGTCGAGATCGCGGAGCGGCTGATCGCGGACCTGACGGGCAACTGGGGGATCCGCGAGTCGGACATCCTCATCGACACCCTGACCTTCACCATCTGCACCGGCCAGGAGGAGTCGCGGAAGGACGGCATCGCGACGATCGAGGCGATCCGCGAGCTGAAGCGCCGCCACCCCGAGGTGCAGACCACCCTCGGCCTCTCCAACATCTCCTTCGGCCTCAACCCGGCCGCCCGGATCCTGCTCAACTCGGTCTTCCTGGACGAGTGCGTGAAGGCGGGCCTGGACTCCGCCATCGTCCACGCCTCGAAGATCCTCCCCATCGCCCGCTTCGACGAGGAGCAGGTCACCACCGCCCTCGACCTCGTGTACGACCGCCGCCGCGAGGGCTACGACCCGCTCCAGAAGCTCATGGAGCTGTTCGAGGGCGCCACCACCAAGTCCCTCAAGGCCGGCAAGGCCGAGGAGCTGGCCGCGCTGCCCCTGGAGGAGCGCCTCAAGCGCCGGATCATCGACGGCGAGAAGAACGGCCTTGAAGCCGACCTCGACGAGGCCCTGACCACCACCCCGGCCCTCGACATCGTCAACGACACCCTCCTCGACGGCATGAAGACGGTCGGCGAGCTCTTCGGCTCGGGGCAGATGCAGCTGCCGTTCGTGCTCCAGTCCGCCGAGGTCATGAAGACCGCGGTGGCCCACCTGGAGCCCCACATGGAGAAGTCCGACGCCGACGGCAAGGGCACCATCGTGCTCGCCACCGTCCGCGGCGACGTCCACGACATCGGCAAGAACCTCGTCGACATCATCCTCTCCAACAACGGCTACAACGTCGTCAACATCGGCATCAAGCAGCCCGTCTCCGCCATCCTCGAAGCCGCCGAGGAACACGACGCCGACGTCATCGGCATGTCCGGCCTCCTGGTCAAGTCCACCGTGATCATGAAGGAGAACCTGGAGGAGCTCAACCAGCGCGAGCTGGCCGCCAAGTACCCCGTGATCCTCGGCGGCGCCGCCCTGACCAGGGCCTACGTCGAGCAGGACCTCCACGAGATCTACCAGGGCGAGGTCCGCTACGCCCGCGACGCCTTCGAGGGCCTGCGCCTCATGGACGCCCTCGTCGCCGTCAAGCGCGGCGTCCCCGGAGCCGCGCTCCCCGAACTGAAGCAGCGCCGGGTCCCCAAGGCCACCGCCGCCCTCCAGATCGACGAGCCCGAGCCCGGCGGCCGCTCCGACGTCGCCACCGACAACCCCGTCCCCACCCCGCCCTTCTGGGGCACCCGCGTGGTCAAGGGCATCGGGCTCAAGGAGTACGCCTCCTGGCTCGACGAGGGCGCCCTCTTCAAGGGCCAGTGGGGCCTCAAGCAGAACCGGGCCGGCGACGGACCGACGTACGAGGAGCTGGTGGAGACCGAGGGCCGGCCCCGGCTGCGCGGCTGGCTCGACCGGCTGCACACCGAGAACCTGCTGGAAGCGGCCGTCGTCCACGGCTACTTCCCGTGCGTCTCCAAGGGCGACGACCTGATCATCCTCGACGAGGCCGGGAACGAACGCACCCGCTTCACCTTCCCGCGCCAGCGCCGCGGCCGCCGCCTCTGCCTCGCGGACTTCTTCCGCCCCGAGGAGTCCGGCGAGACCGACGTCGTCGGCCTCCAGGTCGTCACCGTCGGCTCCCGGATCGGCGAGGAGACCGCCCGCCTCTTCGCCGCCGACTCCTACCGCGACTACCTGGAGCTCCACGGCCTGTCCGTGCAGCTGGCCGAGGCCCTCGCCGAGTACTGGCACGCCCGCGTCCGCGCCGAGCTGGGCTTCGCCGGAGAGGACCCGGCCGACGTCCAGGACATGTTCGACCTCAAGTACCGCGGTGCCCGCTTCTCCCTCGGCTACGGCGCCTGCCCCGACCTGGAGGACCGCGCCAAGATCGCCGAGCTGCTCCGGCCGGAGCGGATCGGGGTGCACCTCTCGGAGGAGTTCCAGCTCCACCCCGAGCAGTCCACCGACGCCATCGTGATCCACCACCCCGAGGCGAAGTACTTCAACGCCCGGTGACCGCGCGCTGACGCCGGGGCGCAAATATCCGCGCCCGCGGTGATCGGGACGTACACTGGTCGGTCCAGTGCAGGCCGGTCCTCCTCCCCGTACCGGGGAAGGGGGCCGGCCTTCTCGTCCCTCCATGGAGGTGTGCCGGATGACCAGTACGGTCCCCGCGTCCCTGTTCCACGCCGGCGGGAGCTCCGCCCTGCAAGCGGTGTTCCTCGACATGGACGGGACCCTCGTCGACACCGAGGGCTTCTGGTGGGACGCCGAGGTGGAGGTCTTCGCCGACCTCGGACACCGCCTCGACGAGACGTGGCGCGACGTCGTCGTCGGCGGTCCGATGACCCGCAGCGCGGGCTACCTCATCGAGTCGACCGGGGCCGACATCACCCTCGACGAGCTGACCGTCCTGCTCAACGAGAAGTTCGAGCAGCGCATCGAGCGCGGCGTCCCCCTCATGCCGGGCGCCGAGCGCCTGCTGGCCGAACTGGCCCGGCACGCCATCCCCACCGCCCTGGTCTCCGCCTCCCACCGGCGGATCATCGACCGGGTCCTGGAGTCCGTCGGCCGCGACCGCTTCCACCTCACCGTCGCCGGCGACGAGGTCGCCCGCACCAAGCCGCACCCGGAGCCGTACCTGACCGCGGCCCGCGGCGTCGGCGCCGACCCCGCCCTGTGTGCGGTCATCGAGGACACCGCGACGGGGGTGGCCGCCGCCGAGGCCGCCGGCTGCCGGGTCGTCGCCGTGCCCTCCGTCTCCCCGATCCCCGCCCTGCCCGGCCGGGTCGTGGTCCGCTCCCTCGAAGAGGTCGACGTGCCGTTCCTGCGGACCCTCGTCTCCGGGATCTGAGCGTCCGGGCTGCCGGGCCGCCGAGCGTCCGGGCAGCCGGTCCTCCGGAGTCCGACGCCTCCGGGACCAGGCGACAGGATCAGGGCATCCGAGACCCGGGTCCCGGAAATCTGAGCTTTATCTGAGCTTTCTCCGGGCTTTCCCCGGGGATTCCCCCACGCATTCGCGGCGGACGCCTTCCCGGGCGTCCGCCGCCCATTTGGTTCAGGCCATTCCTCGAATTGCGGACGCGTGACCTTGGTCACCCAGCGTGCCCGCCGAGGGGTGGCCTGACCCCGTTCACCGCCCGGAATGCGGACGTCCGGCGTCCCCATGTGTCCCGATTAGGTAGCTCGCGTCCCCCTCGTGCACCGCATGACTATCGAAGCGGCCGCATTCATGATCACCCTGCGATTACCCCTCACCGGCCACCCCGTCAGGCCCCGGCAGCCCCGCGCACTAATCTTTCGCGAGTACTTCGCCGCCATCACCGCGTGCACCGGCGCACACCCAAGTCGCCGAGAACACAGGACCGATCGCAACTTCCCGGCCCGATCGCTCCCGCCCCGACCGGGCGGCCGCGGCGGAGTGTCGTCATGACCGCTGTACCCCAGGCCGGCTGAGGAGAACGTCCCTTGATGAACCGCAAGACCATGGTGCTGCCGGCCGTCGCCGGACTGCTCGCCCCGCTGCTCGCCGCCTGCGGCGCGGGAGAGGAGAGCAGAGCCATCGTCGTCGGAACCACCGACCAGTTCGTCGCCACCGAGGAGGCGCCCGCCCCCCTCGACCCGGCCTACGCCTACGACACCGGCACCTGGAACATCCTCCGCCAGACCGTGCAGACCCTGGTGCACGTCCCCCGCGGCGGCGGCGCCCCCGTCCCCGAGGCCGCCGAGACCTGCGGCTTCTCCGACCGGGCCAGCGAGAGCTACCGCTGCGTCCTGCGCCCCGGCCTCACCTTCGCCGACGGCACCCCCGTCACCGCCGAGGACGTCAAGTACTCCATCGACCGCGTGCGGAAGATCAAGGCCGACAACGGCGCCGCCGCGCTCCTGTCGACCGTCGACACCGTCGAGACCAAGGGCGACCGCGAGGTCGTCTTCCACCTCAACGCGCCCGACGCCACCTTCCCGTACAAGCTCTCCACCCCCGTCGCCGGCATCCTCAGCAAGGACAAGTACGCCGCCGACGAGCTCCGCGAGGGCTTCGAGGTCGACGGCTCCGGCCCGTACACCCTCAAGGCCGAGCGCGACGGCGACCGGGCCACCCGCTTCGTCTTCTCCCGCAACCCCCGCTACAAGGGCGACATCACGCCCCGCAACGAGAAGGTCGAACTCCGCGCCTACGCCGACGCCGGAGCCATGGGCACCGCCCTGGAGAGCAAGGACATCGACATGATGGCCCGCTCCCTCTCCCAGGAGCAGATCCGCGACCTCACCGAGACCCCCAAGGCCGGCATCCGCGTCTCCGAGGTCCCCGGCCTGGAGATCCGCTACCTCGGCTTCAACACCAAGGCCCCCTCCGTCGAGGAGAAGGCCGTCCGCCAGGCCATGGCCGCCGTCGTCGACCGCGGCGCCCTCGTCAACCGCGTCTACGGCCCCACCGCCGAACCGCTCTACTCGCTGATCCCCTCCAGCATCACCGGCCACAGCACCCCCTTCTACGAGGAGTACGGCGAGGGCGACGCCGACCGCGCCGCCGCCATCCTCCGCAAGGCCGGCGTGAAGACCCCGGTCCGCCTCACCCTCAACTACACCACCGACCACTACGGCGCCGAGACCGCCCAGGAGTTCGCGACGCTGAAGAACCAGCTCATCGCGAGCGAACTCTTCGACGTCCAGGTCAAGGGCACCAGCTGGTCCGAGTTCCGGCCCGCCCAGAAGCGCGGCGACTACGCCGTCTACGGCCTCGGCTGGTTCCCCGACTACCCGGACCCGGACAACTACGTCGCGCCCTTCCTGGACAGCGACAACTTCCTCGGCACCCCGTACGTCAACAAGACCGTCCGCGACCACCTCATCCCGCGGTCCCGCCGCCAGGCCGACCGCAACGCCGCGACCCCCGACTACCGGCAGATCCAGAAGATCGTCGCCCAGGACGTGCCCGTCCTGCCGCTCTGGCAGGGCAAGCAGTACGTCGCCGCCCGCGACGACATCAGCGGCGTCGAGTACGCCCTGAACACCTCCTCGGACCTGCTGCTCTGGGAACTCGGACGCGGCACCGCCTGACCCCTTCGTTGTACCGGCCGCGTGCCGACGCGCGGCCGGCCTGGCAAGAGATCAAGAGGCAAGTTCTGTGAAGACGCACCACAAGTGGCTGACCGCCCCGCTCGCCGCGGGCCTCTCCGCCGCCCTCCTCGGCGGCTGCGGCACCGAACAGGGGCAGGGCTCCGACGCCACCGACTCGGTCCGGGTCGGCATGTCCGACGAGATCCTGGCGACCGACCCGGCCGCCGGCTACGACCCCGGCTCCTGGCTGCTGTTCAACAACGTCTTCCAGTCCCTCCTCGCCTTCCCCAAGGGCGGCTCCCTGCCCGAACCCGAAGCCGCCGACACCTGCGGCTTCGACGAGGCCAGCACCGTCTACACCTGCACCCTGCGCCCGGGCCTGAAGTTCTCCAACGGCAACCCGCTCACCTCCGAGGACGTCAAGTTCTCCTTCGAGCGCGCCCTGAAGATCGCCGACCCCTCCGGCCCGGCCCCGCTGCTCTCCACCATCGACGCCATCGAGACCCCCGACGAGCGGACCGTCGTCTTCCGCCTCAAGGTCCCCGACGCCACCTTCCCCAGCAAGATAGCCTCCGGCGCCGGCTCCATCGTCGACCACCGCGAGTACCCCGCCGACGCCCTGCGCACCGACGGCAAGGCCGTCGGCTCCGGCCCCTACAAGCTGGACTCCTTCAGCGACGGCCGGGCCTCCTTCTCCGCCAACACCGGCTACCAGGGCACCGCGAAGCGCCGCAACGACAAGGTCACCCTCAAGCTGTACGGCGGCGACCGCGCCGCCCTCGCCAAGGCCTTCGCCGACGGCGACGTGGACATCGCCTACCGGGGACTCTCCGCCGCCGACATCTCCGCCCTGGAGAACTCCGCCGGCGACCACGACGCCCAGATCGTCCAGGGCAGCAGCGCCGAGGTCCAGCACCTCGTCTTCAACACGAAGGACCCCGTCGCCGGCAAGCCCGCCGTCCGCCGGGCGATCGCCCAGCTCATCGACCGCGACGCCCTCGTCGAGAACGTCTACAAGTCGACCGCCACCCCGCTCTACTCGATCGTCCCGGCCGGCATCAACGGCCACAACACCGCCTTCTTCGACACCTACGGCGCCCCCGACGCCGCCAAGGCGAAGAAGGCCCTCCGCGCCGCCGGCATCAAGGACAAGGTGACCCTGACCCTCTGGTCCACCCCCAGCCGCTACGGCCCCTCCACCGACGCCGAGCTGAAGGCCATCGCCGCCCAGCTCAACGAGAGCGGCCTCTTCGCCGCCGACGTCAGGTCCGTCCCCTTCGAGCAGTACGAGAAGGACATCGCCGCCGGGAAGTACGGCGTCTACGTCAAGGGCTGGGTCCCCGACTACCCCGACGCCGACAACTTCACCGCCCCGTTCTTCGGCGAGGGCAACGTCCTCGCCAACCACTACGAGAACGAGAAGATCACCGGCACCCTCCTGCCGAAGACCGCGGCCAACGCCGACCGCTCCGCCACCGACCGCGAGTACGGCGAGATCCAGGACCTCGTCGCCGAGGAGGTCCCCCTCCTCCCGCTCTGGCAGGGCAAGCAGTACGCCGTCGCCCGCGACGGCGTCACCGGCCTCGAATGGACCCTCGACGCGTCGACCGTCTTCCGCTTCTGGGAGATCCGCACCAGCTGACCCCGCCGCACCGCACGACGGAGGGCCCGGCACGCACCGCGCGCCGGGCCCTCCCGCACACCCCCGCCTACTGGCCGCCCGCCCCCGGACGCACCAGACCGCTCTCGTACGCGTACACCGCCGCCTGTACCCGGTCGCGCAGCCGCAGCTTCGTCAGCACGTGGCCCACGTGCGTCTTCACCGTCGTCTCGCTCACGAACAGGTCCGCCGCGATCTCCGCGTTCGACAGCCCGCGGGCCACCAGCTTCAGCACCTCGACCTCACGGTCCGTCAGCGTGGCCAGCGTGTCCGGCACCTGTTCCTCGCCCGTCGGCAGATGCGCCGAGTACTTGTCGAGCAGCCGCCGCGTGATCGACGGGGCCAGCATCGCCTCGCCCGCCGCCACCACCCGGATCGCCTGCACCAGCTCGACCGCCGGCGCGTCCTTCAGCAGGAAGCCGCTCGCCCCCGCCCGCAGCGCCTCCACCACGTACTCGTCCAGGTCGAAGGTGGTCAGCACCAGCACCTTCGCCGGACCGTCCCGGCCCGGCCCGGTGATCTGCCGGGTCGCCTCCACCCCGTCCATCCGCGGCATCCGGATGTCCATCAGCACCACGTCCGGCTGGAGCGCCCGCACCTGCTCCAGGGCCTGGAGCCCGTCACCGGCCTCGCCCACCACCGCGATGTCCTGCTCCGCCTCCAGAATCATCCGGAAGCCGGTGCGCAGCAGCGGCTGGTCGTCGACCAGAAGGACGCGAATCGTCACAGGGGCTCCTTCACGAGGCGGGCCGGTCGCCGCCCATTCTGCCCTGCCCCGATTCGTCCGACTCCGGCGGGCGCGCGGAAACGATCTCCAGCGGATACGCCGGGGGAGTCCCCCCGAACTCAGGGCACACCGCGCGGTGGTCGCACCAGCCGCACAGCTTCGTCGGCCGCGGCCGCCACTCGCCCGTCTCCGTCGCCAGCCGGATCGCGTCCCACAGCGCGAGCAGCTTCCGCTCCACCCGCCGCAGGTCCGCCTCCACCGGGTCGTACGTCAGCACGTCCCCGCTGCCCAGATAGACCAGCTGGAGCCGGCGCGGGATCACCCCCCGCAGCCGCCACACCACCAGCGCGTAGAACGTCATCTGGAACAGCGCGCCCTCGCTGTACTCCGGCCGCGGCGCCTTCCCCGTCTTGTAGTCGACGATCCGCACCTCGCCCGTCGGCGCCACGTCCACCCGGTCGATCACCCCGCGCAGCCGCAGCCCCGACTCCAGCTCCGTCTCCACGAACAGCTCGCGCTCCGCCGGCTCCAGACGCGACGGATCCTCCAGCGTGAACCAGCGCTCCACCAGCGACTCGGCCTCCGCCAGCCACTGCCCGAGCCGCTCGCCCCCCGGATCGTCCGTGAACAGCTCGCCCAGCTCCGGCCGCGACTCCAGGAGCCGCTCCCACTGCCCCGGCACCATCGCCTTCGCCCGCGGCACCGTCCGCTCGCCCGCCGGATCGTCGAAGAGCCGCTCCAGGACCGCGTGCACCAGCGTCCCCCGCGTCGCCGCCGCGCTCGGCTTCTCCGGCAGCCGGTCGATCACCCGGAACCGGTACAACAGGGGACACTGCATGAAGTCGCTCGCCCGCGACGGCGACAACGACATGGGCGCCCGGGGCCCCTCCGGGAGCCGCTCGCTCGTACTCATGACACAGACCCTACGACCCGCCACCGACAGTGAGCCGCATACCATCGACGCATGACCCGTCGCGCTGCATGATCGACCTGTGACGCACCGGCGCGGTCACCCCGGCGACGAGAGGAACCCGTGAACCAGGACGAGCCCAAGCCGCAGCGGACCGAGGAGCCCGGTGGCGGGATCCTGATGGGCCGGCCCTTCGGCGTGCCCGTCTACGTCGCCCCCAGCTGGTTCCTCGTCGCCGCCCTCATCACCTGGGTCTTCGGCGACCAGATCGAACGGGTCCTGCCCGAACTCGGCGCGGCCCGCTACCTGGTCTCCCTCTTCTTCGCCGTCGCCTTCTACGCCTCCGTCCTCGTCCACGAGCTCGCCCACACCGTCGCCGCCCTCCGCTTCAAGCTCCCCGTGCGGCGCATCCAGCTCCAGTTCTTCGGCGGCGTCTCCGAGATCGAGAAGGAGTCCGAGACCCCCGGCCGCGAATTCGTCCTCGCCTTCGTCGGCCCCCTCCTCTCCCTCGTCCTCGCGGGCGTCTTCTACGCCGCCATGCACGCCGTCGACCCCGGCACCGTCCCCGGCGTCCTCCTCGCCGGCCTGATGATCTCCAACCTCATCGTCGCGATCTTCAACCTGCTCCCCGGCCTCCCGCTCGACGGCGGCCGGATGCTCCGCGCCGTCGTCTGGAAGCTCACCGGCAGGCCCATGACCGGCACCGTCGCCGCCGCCTGGGTCGGCCGCGCCCTCGCCGTCACCGTCCTCATCGGCCTCCCCCTCCTCACCCGCACCGGCTGGCTCGGCAACTCCACCGCCGACATCGACGGCTTCACCACCGTCACCGACGCCCTCCTCGCCGCCATCCTGGCCGCCATCATCTGGACCGGAGCCGGCAACAGCCTCCGCATGGCCCGCCTGCGCGAGCACCTCCCCGAGCTCCGCGCCCGCGCCCTCACCCGCCGCGCCATCCCCGTCGAACCCGACACCCCGCTCTCCGAGGCCCTCCGCCGCGCCAACGAGGCCGGCGCCCGCGCCCTCGTCGTCGTCGACGGCTCCGGCGACCCCACCGGCATCGTCCGCGAGGCCGCCATCGCCGCCGTCCCCCAGCACCGCCGCCCCTGGGCCGCCGTCTCCACCCTCGCCCAGGACCTCACCCCCGGCATGCGCGTCCCCGCCGAACTCACCGGCCAGCCCCTCCTCGACCACCTCCGCGCCACCCCCGCCACCGAGTACCTCGTCGTCGAGGACACCGGCGCGATCTACGGCGTCCTGTCCACCACGGACGTCGAGCGCGCCTTCGTCAAAGCCATGGCACGACCCTCCTCCTGAGCCCGGTACTCTTGTTCACATGTCCGAACCGACCGGTGCCGCCCGCCGACGCGGGCCCTTCAAGGTCGGGGACCAGGTTCAGCTGACCGACCCCAAGGGCCGTCACTACACGTTCACGCTCGAAGAGGGAAAGAACTTCCACACCCACAAGGGTTCCTTCCCGCACGACGAACTGATCGGCGCCCCCGAGGGCAGCGTTGTCCGCACCACCGGAAACGTCGCCTACCTCGCGCTGCGCCCCCTGCTCCCCGACTACGTCCTGTCCATGCCCCGCGGCGCCGCCGTGGTCTACCCGAAGGACGCGGGGCAGATCCTCGCCTTCGCCGACATCTTCCCCGGCGCGCGCGTCGTGGAGGCCGGCGTGGGCTCCGGATCGCTCAGCAGCTTCCTGCTCCGCGCCATCGGCGACAGCGGCATGCTGCACTCCTACGAGCGCCGCGAGGACTTCGCCGAGATCGCGAAGGGCAACGTCGAGCGCTACTTCGGCGGCCCCCACCCCGCGTGGCAGCTGACCGTCGGCGACCTCCAGGACAACCTGTCCGACACCGACGTCGACCGCGTCATCCTCGACATGCTCGCCCCCTGGGAGTGCCTGGAGGCCGTCTCCAAGGCCCTCGTCCCCGGCGGCATCCTCTGCTGCTACGTGGCCACCACCACCCAGCTCGCCCGCACCGTGGAGTCCATCCGCGAGATCGGCTGCTACGCCGAGCCGCAGCCCTGGGAATCCATGATCCGCAACTGGCACGTCGAGGGCCTGGCCGTCCGGCCCGACCACCGCATGATCGGCCACACCGGCTTCCTCGTCACCGCCCGCCGCCTCGCGGACGGCGTCGAGCCCCCGATGCGCCGCCGCCGCCCCGCCAAGGGCGCCTACGGCGAGGACTACGACGGCCCCAACAAGGGCTGACCCTCCGACAGGATCCCGGCCGACGCCGCCGTCCCCACCCCGCGCCGCGGGGAACCGGACGGCGGCGTCGCCGCGTTCGGCACCCCTGTTCGACCACCCCCGGCTGTTCCACCGCCCTGTGACGTGTGGCACGATGCCCGCAACCCCTCGGCACGACCCTCACAGGAGACGTCTCGCGTGCAGCCCTCCGCCGCCCCGGACCCCGTGGACCTCGCACACACCCACGCCCGGCCGCTGCACTGGCTGGCCACCGCCACCGCGACCGCCGCGGTCGTCGCCCTCGCCGGCGTCCTGACCCCCCGGGCCGCCGAAGCGGACACCACCACCACGGCCGCCCCCGCCCCCGCGGCGCCCGGCCCGGCCGCCGCGCCCGACGCGGACACCGCCGTCTACCCCCTCCGGTGCGGGGGAGGGGCCCACACGGTCGCCCGGCGCGCCACGGGCGACCTGGACGGCGACAAGAACCCCGAGACCGTTGCGGTCGTACACTGCGAAGCCGGATCCGGAACCCCGCCCGCCGGTCTGTACGTCCTCACCCGCGGCCGCGGCGAAGGAGCCCCCGCGCGCGTGGTGGCCACCCTCGTCGACCCGCGCGAGCAGCGCAGCGTCACCGGCCTGGAGATCCGCGAAGGCGCCGTCCGCGCCACCCTGCTCGGCTACTCGTCCCCCGACGTCCCCCGCTGCTGCCCCGACGAGAAGGAGCAGGTCGGCTGGGAGTGGACCGGCGGCGCCTTCGTCCGTACGACGGGCGCCGGAGCCCTCGGAGCCTGACGCGTCACTCCGCGTCGGGGCCGTACACCTCGACGCGGTCCCGGACCCGGCGCACGTGGATGCAGTCGCCCGGGCACTCCTTCGCCGAGTCCACCACGTCCTGGAGCAGCGGCAGCGGCACGGGCGTCGTCGCCCCCGCCTCCTGGAGCAGCTCGTCGTCCGCGCTCTTCACATACGCGAGCCCGTCGATGTCCAGTTCGAAGACCTCGGGGGCGTACTGAGCGCAGATCCCGTCCCCGGTGCACAGGTCCTGGTCGATCCAGACCTCCAGGGCCTCCTCGGCCCCGCCGGCGGGGGCCTCGTGCTGCACGCTCATCACTTCTGCCGTTTCTGCTCCGCGGACAATTGGGGCCGCCACCGATGGGTGTTGGCCCCTCACGACGATACAACTGCCCGCTTTCAGAGCGTGAAAGGGTGGGTATTCACCTGGCGAGAGGGGAAGCGCAAGGGTGAAGATCGGACACACCCCGGAGTCTTTTTGATCTAGGGGTTTCAATCATCACCCACGCAGGTAGGGTCAGGATGCGTCCAGCTCCCCTTGGAGGAGGTGAGGACCGTGGCAGCCCACGACGACGACATCAACCGCGGCATCCGGCCGGGGCGGGGGTCTGAAGACCCCGCCGGCCAGGTTGCCTATCTCGAGCAGGAAATCGCCGTCCTGCGCCGCAAGCTCGCCGACTCTCCGCGACACACGAGGATTCTCGAAGAGCGGATCGTCGAGCTGCAGACGAACCTGGCCGGCGTGTCCGCGCAGAACGAAAGGCTGGCGAACACGCTCCGTGAGGCCCGCGACCAGATCGTGGCCCTCAAGGAGGAGGTCGACCGGCTCGCACAGCCGCCGGCCGGCTTCGGCGTCTTCTTGCAGGCGAACGAGGACGGCACGTGCGACATCATCACCGGGGGCCGCAAGCTCCGGGTGAACGTGAGTCCGAGCGTGGAGCTCGAAGAGCTCCGCCGCGGCCAGGAAGTCATGCTCAACGAGGCGCTCAACGTGGTCGAGGCCATGGAGTTCGAGCGTTCCGGCGAGATCGTCACCCTCAAGGAGATCCTGGAGGACGGCGAGCGCGCCCTGGTGGTGGGGCACACCGACGAGGAGAGGGTGGTGAGGCTCGCCGAGCCTCTGCTGGACGTCACCATCCGCTCCGGCGACGCCCTGCTCTTCGACTCCCGGTCCGGCTACGTCTACGAGGTCGTCCCCAAGAGCGAGGTCGAGGAACTCGTCCTCGAAGAGGTCCCGGACGTCGACTACGAGAAGATCGGCGGTCTGGGCAACCAGATCGAGCTGATCCGCGACGCGGTCGAGCTCCCGTACCTCTACCCCGACCTCTTCAAGGAGCACGAACTCCGGCCGCCCAAGGGCATCCTGCTCTACGGGCCGCCCGGCTGCGGCAAGACGCTCATCGCCAAGGCCGTGGCCAACTCCCTGGCCAAGAAGGTCGCCGAGGTCACCGGCCAGCCCGCGGGGAAGTCCTACTTCCTCAACATCAAGGGCCCCGAGCTCCTCAACAAGTACGTCGGCGAGACCGAGCGGCACATCCGCCTGGTCTTCCAGCGGGCCCGCGAGAAGGCCAGCGAAGGCACCCCCGTCATCGTCTTCTTCGACGAGATGGAGTCGCTCTTCCGCACCCGCGGATCCGGTGTCAGCTCGGACGTGGAGAACACCATCGTCCCCCAGCTGCTCGCCGAGATCGACGGCGTCGAGGGCCTGGAGAACGTGATCGTGATCGGCGCCTCCAACCGCGAGGACATGATCGACCCCGCGATCCTGCGGCCCGGCCGGCTCGACGTCAAGATCAAGATCGAGCGTCCGGACGCCGAGGCCGCGAAGGACATCTTCGCGAAGTACCTCACCGCCAACCTTCCGCTCCACGCGGACGACATCTCCGAGCACAGCGGCTCCAAGGCCGCCGCCGCCCACGGAATGATCCAGTCCGTCGTCGAGCAGATGTACGCCGAATCCGAGGAGAACCGCTTCCTCGAAGTCACGTACGCCAACGGTGACAAGGAAGTCCTCTACTTCAAGGACTTCAACTCCGGCGCGATGATCCAGAACATCGTCGACCGGGCCAAGAAGATGGCCATCAAGGCATTCCTCGACCACGACCAGAAGGGCATCCGGATCTCCCACCTCCTCCAGGCGTGCGTGGACGAGTTCAAGGAGAACGAGGACCTGCCCAACACCACCAACCCGGACGACTGGGCCCGCATCTCCGGAAAGAAGGGCGAGCGGATCGTCTTCATCCGCACCCTCGTCACCGGAAAGCAGGGCGCGGACACCGGACGCTCCATCGACACGGTGGCCAACACCGGTCAGTACCTGTAGAAGCGCACACCGGCTGCGGATGTCCGGAAAACGGGCATCCGCAGCCGTCGCATTCATCCAGGAAAAACTCCCGGCCACATCCGGGAAATACCGCAAGTGATCTCCCCACCAGCGCGGAGCCGCTCTAGGCTCTTCGGTACCGCCGAGTCGCGCACTGAGCGCCGCCGGGCAAGGAGGGCCGCATGACCGTACGGCGAGTAATGGGCATCGAGACGGAGTACGGGATCTCCGTCCCCGGACACCCGAACGCCAATGCCATGCTCACCTCGTCCCAGATCGTCAACGCCTACGCCGCGGCGATGCACCGGGCGCGCCGCGCCCGCTGGGACTTCGAGGAGGAGAACCCGCTGCGGGACGCCCGCGGCTTCGACCTCGCCCGCGAGGTCGCCGACTCCAGCCAGCTCACCGACGAGGACATCGGCCTCGCCAACGTGATCCTCACCAACGGCGCCCGGCTCTACGTGGACCACGCCCACCCCGAGTACAGCGCCCCCGAGGTCACCAACCCGCGCGACGCCGTCCTCTGGGACAAGGCCGGCGAGCGGATCATGGCCGAGGCCGCCGAGCGCGCCGCCCAGCTCCCCGGCGCCCAGCCCATCCACCTCTACAAGAACAACACCGACAACAAGGGCGCCTCCTACGGCACGCACGAGAACTACCTGATGAAGCGGGAGACCCCCTTCTCGGACATCGTGCGCCACCTGACGCCCTTCTTCGTCTCCCGGCAGGTCGTCACCGGCGCCGGACGGGTCGGCATCGGCCAGGACGGGCGCGAGGACGGCTTCCAGCTCAGCCAGCGCGCCGACTACTTCGAGGTCGAGGTCGGCCTGGAGACCACCCTCAAACGGCCCATCATCAACACCCGGGACGAACCGCACGCCGACGCCGAGAAGTACCGCAGGCTGCACGTGATCATCGGGGACGCCAACCTCTCCGAGATCTCCACCTACCTGAAGCTGGGCACCACCGCCCTGGTCCTCTCGATGATCGAGGACGGCTTCATCACCGTCGACCTCGCCGTCGACCAGCCGGTCCGCACCCTCCACCACGTCTCCCACGACCCCACGCTCCGGTACCTCGTCACGCTGCGCAGCGGCCGGACGCTCACCGCCGTCCAGCTCCAGATGGAGTACTTCGAGCTGGCCAGGAAGTACGTGGAGGAGCGGTACGGGGCGGACGCCGACGAACAGACCAAGGACGTCCTGGCCCGCTGGGAGGACACCCTGGGCCGGCTGGAGACCGACCCGATGAGCCTCGCCGGCGAACTGGACTGGGTCGCCAAGCGGGAGCTCATGGAGGGCTACCGCCGCAGGGACGGCCTGGACTGGGACGCGGCCCGGCTGCACCTGGTCGACCTCCAGTACGCGGACGTGCGGCCCGACAAGGGCCTCTACAACCGCCTGGTGGCCCGCGGCCGCATGAAGCGGCTCCTGGACGAGTCCGAGGTGCAGCGCGCGAAGACGGCCCCTCCGGAGGACACCAGGGCCTACTTCCGGGGCCGCTGCCTGGAGCAGTACGCCGACGACGTCGCCGCGGCCTCCTGGGACTCGGTGATCTTCGACCTGCCGGGCCGCGACTCGCTCCAGCGCGTCCCGACCCTGGAACCGCTGCGCGGCACCAAGGCCCACGTGGCGGCCCTCCTGGACCGCTGCCGCACGGCGGAGGAACTCGTCAGGGTTCTTTCCGGCAGCTGATTCGATACCTGAACAGGGGCTGAAACGGTCGGCCCCTGGGAATCATGAAAGCAGTGCGCGGACGTTGTGGAAACGCGGGGGCCGATGTCGGCCCCGGCTTGTAGGGTCTGATCTTGAAAGGCCCGGCAGCACCGGTCCGAGCGATCCGATTCGAGCGGGGTGAGGAAATGGCGACCAAGGACACCGGCGGCGGACAGCAGAAGGCGACGCGTTCCACGGAAGAGGTCGAGGAGACCACCACGGAGGCGAGCTCCGACCTCAAGGAGCGCCAGGAGAAGCTGAGCGACGACGTCGACTCGGTCCTCGACGAGATCGACGACGTCCTGGAGGAGAACGCCGAGGACTTCGTCCGGAGCTTCGTGCAGAAGGGCGGCGAGTAGCCGCCTCACCCTGTCCTTCCCGTCCCCGGAGCCCCGGGAGAAGCCGTGGGTCCGGGGACGGATGACAGGCCGCAGCACGGGTAAGGTCCGTACACAGCAATCAAGATCGGCCCGCGCGAGCCAAGGGGGCGGGCCCTTCTCACCCACCCGGAAGGAATCGCGTGGAAGCCAACCCTCGTAGCACCGGGCGTCTGCCGGCGGCCTTCCTGACGCCGGGCTCCTCCTCCTTCATGGACTTCCTCGCCGACCACTCGCCCCAGATGCTGCCGGGGAACCGGAAGCTGCCGGACGGGATCGTCGAGGCTCCGCACGGTACGACCATCGTGGCCGCCACCTTCCCCGGGGGCGTCGTGCTCGCCGGTGACCGGCGGGCCACCATGGGCAACATGATCGCCCAGCGGGACATCGAGAAGGTGTTCCCGGCGGACGAGTACTCGGCCGTCGGCATCGCCGGCACCGCCGGCCTCGCGGTCGAGATGGTCAAGCTCTTCCAGCTGGAGCTGGAGCACTTCGAGAAGGTCGAGGGGGCCACGCTCTCCCTGGAGGGCAAAGCGAACCGCCTGTCCACCATGATCCGCAGCAACCTCGGCATGGCCATGCAGGGCCTCGCCGTCGTGCCGCTCTTCGCCGGCTGGGACGAGGGCCGGGAGAAGGGCCGGATCTTCTCCTACGACGTGACCGGCGGCCGCTCCGAGGAGCACGGCTACGCCGCCACCGGCTCGGGTTCGATCTTCGCGCGCGGCTCCATGAAGAAGCTGTACCGCGAGGACCTGACCGAGCAGCAGGCGACCACACTGGTCGTGCAGGCGCTGTACGACGCGGCGGACGACGACTCGGCGACCGGCGGCCCGGACCTGGCCCGCCGGATCTTCCCGATCGTCACCGTCATCACCGACGAGGGCTTCCGCAGGCTCACCGAGGCGGAGTCCTCCGAGCTGGCCCGTTCGGTCACCGAGCGGCGTCTGGAACAGCCGGACGGACCGCGCGCCGCCCTGCTCTGACCCGTACGTCGCCCCCTCACAGCCCAGAAGAAAGGGACGAGCGCCGGTGTCCACACCGTTCTACGTCTCCCCCCAGCAGGCCATGGCCGACCGCGCGGAGTACGCCCGCAAGGGCATCGCGCGCGGACGGAGCCTGGTCGTGCTCCAGTACGCCGACGGCATCGTCTTCGTCGGCGAGAACCCGTCCCGCGCCCTGCACAAGTTCAGCGAGATCTACGACCGGATCGGCTTCGCCGCCGCCGGCAAGTACAACGAGTACGAGAACCTCCGCATCGGCGGCGTCCGCTACGCCGACCTGCGCGGCTACACCTACGACCGGGACGACGTCACCGCGCGCGGCCTGGCCAACGTGTACGCGCAGACGCTGGGCACCATCTTCTCCAGCGCCGGCGAGAAGCCGTACGAGGTGGAGCTGGTCGTCGCCGAGGTCGGCGCCGAGCCGTCCGGAGACCAGATCTACCGGCTGCCGCACGACGGCTCCATCGTGGACGAGCACGGCTCGGTCGCGGTGGGCGGCAACGCGGAGCAGATCAGCTCCTTCCTGGACCAGCGGCACCGCGACGGCATGTCGCTCGCGGAGGCCCTGAAGCTCGCGGTGCAGGCGCTCTCCCGGGACACCAACGGCACCGAGCGGGAGATCCCCGCGGAGCGCCTGGAGGTGGCCGTCCTGGACCGGACGCGCCCGCAGCAGCGGAAGTTCAAGCGGATCGTCGGCCGCCAGCTGGTCCGCCTCCTGGAGGCGGACAACGCGGCCCTGGCCAAGACGGACGAGCCCTCGGACGAGGCGTCCGAGGAGTAGCGCCGCACGGTACGCGTGGGGGCCCGGTCCTGTCAGGACCGGGCCCCCACGCGTAGCGGAAGGGGCTCAGACGGCCGGTGCCGGGCCCGTGGAGGCCCGGGGGACCAGCTCCACGGGCAGGACGGCCGGGCGGGGCCGATCACCCGCCAGGACGCCGAGGAGCGCCTCCATGCCCCGCCGCCCGAACTCCTCGGCAGGCAGCCGGACGGTGGTCAGCTCCGGCTCCACCGCCGTCGCCAGCGCCATGTCGTCGAAGCCGGTGACCGACAGGTCCTCCGGGACGCGCAGGCCGAGCCGCCGCGCCGCCTTGCAGACGCCGGCGGCGAGGATGTCGTCGTCGCAGATCACCGCCGTGGGGCGGGGCCCGGGCGCGGCGAGGGCCGCCCCGGCGGCCTCCCGCGCGTCCGCGACGGTCAGCGGCGCCCGTACGGTCCGCACCTCCGTCCCCCGCAGGGCCCCGGCGAGCACCGCGGCCCGGACGTCGAAGGTCCAGGAGGGCGCCGCCGACGCCAGGTGCAGGAAGCGGCGGTGGCCGAGGGCGAGCAGGTGCCCGGTGACCAGCCGCATGCCCTCGGCGACGTCGAGGTTGACGTGGGCCGCCGCGCCGGGCTCCGCCGGGTCGCTGTCGAGCATCACGAGCGGCAGGTCGCCGCCGCGGAAGGCGTCCAGGGCCGCGGTCGCCATCGAGGAGGCCAGCACCCCGTCCAGGGCCGCCTGGGCCGAGGCGAAGGGGTCCCGGGCCGGCCCGGTGCCGTCGGGGGAGGGGTAGAGGACGACGCCGAAGCCGTGCCGCGCCGCCGCGTCGGCCGCGCCCGTGTAGACGTGGGCGAAGAACTCGTTGGTGAGCGCGGGGACCACCAGCAGGGCCGTACGGGTGCGGCCCAGGCGCAGGTTGCGGGCGGCGAGGTTGGGGCGGTAGCCGAGCTCGCGGGCGGCGGCCCGGACGGCGTCCGCGGTGCGCTCGGAGACCCGGCCGCGCCACTTGTCGCCGAGCACCAGGGAGACGGTGGCCTGCGAGACCCCGGCGGTCCGGGCCACGTCCCGGCTGGTCGGACGGGGGCCGCCGGGGGGTTCGGGGGTCTGCACGGGGCCTCCGCGTCGGGCGCTGGTCTGGGGGGCGGAGCCGCGGGGTGGACCCGCGACACGCCGACATGGTACGTATGAGCACGGACGTTATACGTAAAACCTCGGCTCGGGCCGACGGAGGGGAGACCCACATGGCCACCGAGGCCACCGCCCACGGCGGCTACCGCGACATCCTGCGGGCGCCGCACGCGCTCCGCCTGCTCACCGGCACCCTGGTCGGCCGGCTGCCCAACGGCACCGGCCCCGTCGCCATGACCCTCTTCGTCCGCGACCAGGGCGGCAGCTACACCCTCGCGGGCGGCCTCGTCGCCGCGTACGGCCTCGCCAACGCCGTCGGGCAGCCGCTCCTCGGCCGCGCCGTCGACCTCAAGGGCCAGCCGCGCGTCCAGCTCCCCGCCGCCGTGCTCTCCGCCCTCGGCATGGCGCTCTTCGCCCTCGCCGGCCTCGGGAACCTCCCCCTCGCCTACGCCGCCGTCGTCCTCGCCGGCCTCTTCACCCCGCCCCTGGAGGGCGGCCTGAGGGCCCTCTGGCCGAGCGTCCTGGGCCGCGAGGACCGGGTGCACCGCGCGTACGCCCTCGACGCGGTCGCCCAGGAGGTCATGTTCACCGTCGGCCCGCTCCTGGTGACCCTCCTCGTCGCCCTGTGGTCGCCCGCCGCCGCCCTCCTCGTCATCAACCTCCTCGGGGTCCTCGGAGCCCTCTCCGTCGTCCTCTCCGAGCCCTCCCGGGCCTGGCGGTCCGCGCCCCGCGAGGCCCACTGGCTCGGCGCGCTGCGCTCGCCCGGGCTGCTCGCCCTGCTCGGCTCGTTCTTCTTCGTCGGCCTCGCCCTCGGCTCCATCACGGTGGCCGCCGTCGCCTACGCCGACGACCGCGGCGCCCCCGCCGTCTACGGCTGGCTGATGGCCGCCCTCGGCCTCGGCGCCCTCTGCGGCGGCGTCCTCTACGGCGCCCGGCGGTGGGCGGGCGCGCCCGAGGGCCGGCTGCGCGCCCTGGTGGCCCTCCTGGCCCTCGGCTACCTGCCCCTGACGCTCACCCCGGACCCGGTCGCCATGACCGCCCTCGCGGCCTTCTCCGGCTTCTTCCTCGCCCCCGTGCTCGCCTGCGCCTTCATCGTGGTGGACCGGCACGCCCCGGCCGGCACGGTCACCGAGGCCTTCTCCTGGCTGGTCACCACCTTCGGCGTCGGCGCGGCCCTGGGCTCCGCCGCCGCCGGCCCGGTCGTCGAACTCGCCGGGACGGCGGCCGGATTCGCCGTGGCCGGCGCCGGCGGCCTGGTCGCCCTGCTGGTGCTCCTCGCCACCGGCCGGGTGCTGCGCGCCCCGGACGCGCCCGGTGCCCGCTCGCGACACGCCGCGAGCGGGGGCGCCGACACCCCCGTGCACACGGAAAAGAACGCCCTCTGATCGGAAAATGATCGAAACGGGAACGTCCAACCCGGTTTCAGCACAGGCCGTCAGGCGTAATGTTCAGACATGGACCGCCGCATTTTCGGGCTGGAGAACGAGTACGGCGTCACATGCACGTTCAGGGGACAGCGCCGACTGTCTCCCGACGAAGTGGCGCGGTACCTCTTCCGCCGAGTCGTGTCATGGGGCCGCAGCAGCAATGTCTTCCTGCGGAACGGCGCCCGCCTGTACCTCGACGTGGGTTCGCATCCGGAATACGCCACACCGGAATGCGACGACCTGATCGAACTCGTCACCCACGACAAGGCAGGCGAGCGCATTCTCGAAGGTCTCCTCGTGGACGCCGAACGCCGCCTGCACGAGGAGGGAATCGCGGGCGACGTCTATCTCTTCAAGAACAACACCGACTCCGCGGGAAACTCCTACGGCTGCCACGAGAACTATCTCGTCGCCCGCCACGGAGAGTTCTCCCGCCTCGCCGACATCCTCATCCCCTTCCTGGTGACCCGTCAGCTGATCTGCGGCGCGGGCAAGGTCCTCCAGACCCCGCGCGGCGCCGTCTACTGCGTCTCCCAGCGCGCCGAGCACATCTGGGAGGGTGTCAGCTCCGCCACCACCCGCTCCCGGCCCATCATCAACACCCGGGACGAGCCGCACGCCGACGCCGAGCGCTACCGCAGGCTCCACGTCATCGTCGGCGACTCCAACATGTCGGAGACGACTATGCTGCTCAAGGTCGGCGCCACCGACCTCGTGCTGCGCATGATCGAGGCCGGCACGGTGATGCGCGACCTGACCCTGGAGAACCCCATCCGGGCCATCCGCGAGGTCAGCCACGACATCACCGGCCAGCGCAAGGTGCGCCTGGCCAGCGGCCGCGAGGCCTCCGCCCTGGAGGTGCAGCGCGAGTACTTCGAGAAGGCGTCCGACTTCGTCGACCGGCGCGGCATCCGCTCCGGCACGGTCGCTCAGGTGCTCGAACTGTGGGGCCGCACGCTCGACGCGATCGAGCAGGAGGAGCTGGACCGCATCCAGACGGAGATCGACTGGGTGATGAAGTACAAGCTCATCGAGCGCTACCGCGCCAAGCACAACATGACCATGTCGAACCCGCGGGTCGCCCAGATAGACCTCGCCTACCACGACATCCACCGCCGCCGCGGGCTGTACTACCTGCTCCAGAAGAACGGACAGGCGGCGCGGATCTGCAACGACGTGAAGATCTTCGAGGGCAAGTCCGTGCCCCCGCAGACCACCCGGGCCCGGCTCCGCGGCGACTTCATCCGCCGCGCCCAGGAGCAGCGCCGGGACTTCACCGTCGACTGGGTCCACCTGAAGCTCAACGACCAAGCGCAGCGGACGGTCCTGTGCAAGGACCCCTTCCGCTCGGTCGACGACCGGGTGGAGAAGCTGATCGCCGGTATGTAGGACGGTCAAAAGGCCGTACGAGGGCCCCGCGCGTGCGACGCGCGGGGCCCTGGACGTCACGGGACGGTCCCCTAGAGTGTCCGGACAACTACCGTGCCGTCTGAGATCTGAGGAACACGTGCGCCGACTTGCCGGCCTTCTCGTCGTCCCGCTGCTGCTGCTGTCGACAGCGGCGTGCGGCAACGACACCAAGGGCTCCGATAACGCCTCGATGACCAACGGGCTTCCCGCCATCACCGCAGGCGCGAAGTTCGGGGAGAAGCCGACCCTCGCGAAGGGCGAGGGCGACCCGCCCAAGGAGCTCAAGGTCAACGTCGTCAGCGAGGGCGACGGCCCCGTGACCAAGGAGGGCGACGCCCTCCAGGTCAACTACCTCGGCCAGACCTGGGACTCGACGACCCCGTTCGACAACAGCTTCGACCGCGGCGAGCCCTTCACCCTCACCCTCGGCGCCGGCCAGGTCATCAAGGGCTGGGACCAGGGCCTGAAGGGCCAGAAGGTCGGCAGCCGCGTCGAGATCGGCATCCCGCCGGAGCTCGGCTACGGCGAGCAGGGCTCCCCGCCGAGCATCAAGGGCGGCGCCACCCTGGTCTTCGTCGTCGACATCCTGAAGGCGACCACCGTCCCGAAGGCCGCCGAGGGCACCGTCGTCGCCCAGGAGAACAAGGACCTGCCCAAGGTCGGCACCAACACCGACGGCAAGGCCCCCTCGCTGACCGTGCCGAAGACGGACCCGCCGAAGGAGCTCGTCTCGAACTACGTCATCGAGGGCAAGGGCGAGGCCGTCAAGGCGAGCGACACCCTGACCGTCCAGTACCAGGGCGTGCTCTGGAAGGACGGCAAGAAGTTCGACAGCTCCTACGACCGGGGAGCCCCGGCCACCTTCCAGCTCGGGGGCGTCATCAAGGGCTGGAGCAAGGGCCTGGAGGGCAAGAAGGTCGGCAGCCGCGTGCTGCTCGTCGTCCCGCCGGCCGACGGCTACGGCGACCAGGCCCAGGGCCCCATCCCGGCGAAGTCGACGCTCGTCTTCACCGTGGACATCCTGGCCAAGCAGTAGAGGGTTCCCGCGCGTCCCGGGCCGCCTCGCGATAGGTTGGGCGGGTCGCGCGGGCCATCGTCCGCGCGGTTTCATCCGTATGAGGAGCACACTGCAGTGAGCATCGAGAAGCCCGAGGTCGACTTCCCGGGCGGCGAGCCGCCGGCCGACCTGGAGATCAAGGACATCTGGGAGGGCGACGGCGAGGTCGCCGCCGCCGGTGACACCGTCAACGTCCACTACGTCGGTGTCTCCTTCGACTCCGGCGAGGAGTTCGACGCCTCCTGGAACCGCGGCACCCCGCTGGAGTTCCCGCTCGGTGCCGGCATGGTCATCCAGGGCTGGGACCGCGGCGTCCAGGGCATGAAGGTCGGCGGCCGCCGCCAGCTGATCATCCCCGCCCACCTCGCCTACGGCGACCGCGGCGCGGGCGGCAAGATCGGCCCCGGCGAGACCCTGATCTTCGTCTGCGACCTGGTGGGCGTGAAGAAGGGCTGATCCGGCCCCGCGTCCCCACCGAGGGCCCCCGCCTGCACGGCGGGGGCCCTCGGCTTTTGTCCGGACACCCCGGGGCGGTACGGTCGGACGTCCGAGAACGGAACCGGGAAGAGGGTGCAGGGCGTCCATGGCGATTGCCAAGGCCGAGCGGCTCATGAATCTCGCGCTGTGCCTGCTCGGGACGCGCCGCGCCCTCAGCAAGCGCGAGCTGCGCGGCTCCATCGAGGCGTACATGGAGGCCAGCGGGGACGAGGCCTTCAACCGCATGTTCGAGCGCGACAAGGACGACCTGCGCGAGCTCGGACTGGTGATCGAGACCGTCGAGAACCTCGACGGAGAGACCGGCTACCTCGCGCGCCGCGACTCCAACCGCCTCCCGCCCATCACCCTGGACGCCGAGGAGGCCGCCGCGCTCGGCCTCGCCGCCAAGGTCTGGCAGCAGGCCCGCCTCGCCGGCGCCGCCAGCGGCGCCCTCCAGAAGCTGCGCGCCGCCGGCATGCCCGAGGCCGAGGACGCGTACGAGCACCACCCCAGCGCCCTCGAACCCCGCATCCCGGTCCACGAGGCCGCCTTCGAGCCGCTGATGCTCGCCTGCCGCGACCGGCGCCCCGTCGTCTTCGAGTACCGCAAGGCCAACGCCGCCCGCCCCGAGCCCCGCCAGGTCGAGCCCTGGACGCTGGAGTGCTGGCGCGGCCACTGGTACCTGGCCGGCTGGGACCGCGACCGCGGCGCCGAGCGCGTCTTCCGCCTCTCCCGCATCACCGGGAAGGTCCGCTCCCGGGCCGGCGCCTTCACCGCGCCCGTGCCCGACGCCGTCACCGTCCGCGAGACCGTGGAGAGCTGGGCGGGGGAGACCGCCACCCGCTCCGCCCGGATCCGGCTGCGCGCCGGCTGCGGCTACCCGCTGCGGGCCCGCGCCACCGAGACGAGCGAGGGCGCCGACGGCTGGGACGAGCTGGAGATCCCGTACGGGCACGGCCTCGACGCCTGGCTCGTCGAGTTCGGTCCCGACGTCGTCGTACTGGAACCGGCCGACCTGCGGGCCGACGTGGTGGAGCGGCTGCGCGCCGTCGCCAAGGGCTGAGGGGGAGAACGAACCGCATGGCTGCCAACGCGATCGACCAGACGAGGCGGATGCTCTCCCTCGTCACCTACCTCCGCGAGCGCCCCGGCGCCCACGTCGCCGACGTGGCCCGCGCCTTCGGCATCACCGAGGACGAGCTGATCTCCGACCTCGACGTGCTGCCCATGTGCGGCACCAGCTTCCGGGGCGGCGACCTCCTCGACATCGACACCGACGGCGACCGGATCTGGTGGCACAACCCGGACGACGTCGCCGAGCCGCTGCGGCTCGCCGCCGACGAGGCCACCGCGCTGCTCGTCGCCGCCCGCGCCGTCGCCACCCTGCCGGGGCTCCGCGAGGGCGACCGGGACGCGCTGGTCCGCGCCACCGCCAAGCTGGAGGCCGCCGCCGGCGAGGTGGCCGGCGCCAGCTCCCGCCTGTCGGTCACCTTCGAGTCCGAGGGCGGCGTCTTCGCCGAGGTCGACCGGGCCATCTCCGAGCGCCGCCGCCTCTGGGTGCGCTACTACTCCCCGGCCCGCGACGAGCTCACCGAGCGCGAGGTCGACCCCATCCGCCTCTTCGCCGTCGGCCACACCTACATGGAGGCGTGGTGCCGGCTCTCCGAGGCGCGCCGCACCTTCCGGCTGGACCGGGTCGCCGAGATCCGGATCCTGGAGGAGGCCGCCGCGCCGCCGGAGCTGGAGCTGCGGGACCTGTCCGAGGGACTCGTCCAGCCCTCGGCCGACGACCCCGAGGTGGTGGTCGAGGTCGGCCCCGGCGGCCGCTGGGTCGCCGAGTACTACCCGCACGACCGGGCCGAGGAGCTGCCCGACGGCGGACTGCGGATCACCCTGCGCACCCCCGACCCGGCCTCCCTGAAGCGGCTCGCGCTGCGACTGGGCAGCGACGGACGGATCGTCTCGCCGTCCGGCCTCGCGGACAGCGCCCGGGAGGCGGCGACCGCCGCGCTCGCCGCGTACGAGGGTGTGTGAGCCGTTCTCGAACGCCCCTCGCACCTCGGGGGCGGGTGTCATGAAGGTGTGGGGAGTCCGGGCCGGGATGGCCCGGACCGGGGAAAGTTGGGGGAAATGTCCGTGATGTCCACCGTGACGGCTTCGGTGACCCCGGTCCTCTTCAAGGCCGCCTGCCCCGACTGCCGCTGCCGCTTCGAACTCGCCGCCGGCGCCCTGCGCCTGGCCATCGGAGCCAGCCGCCGCACCACCTTCTACTCCTTCACCTGCCCGGAGTGCGGCAGCTCCGTCCGCAAGCCCGCGGGCGAGCGCATCGTCGAACTCCTCACCGTCGGCGGCGTCCGCACCCTCCGCCTCCACACCACCGCCTGACCGGCCCGCCGCCCGCCAGGGACTAGGCTCGGCACATGCTCTGGCCCATGCTCGCGATCGCCCTCGGTTTCCTCGGCCTCGCCGTCCTCGGCGTCCTCGCCGTCAAGGTCTTCCTGGAGGTCCGGCGCCTCGGCCGTCAAGTGGAAGTCACCACACAGCGGATCCAGCGCGCCGCCGAGGACCTGGAGAGCGCCGCGACCGGACTGGCCCGAACCGGTCGCTCCCTGCCCTGAGTCGGTGCCGTACGGTGCCCGTATCGAGGCTGATCAGGGCCTCTCGGACGCAATCGCGAGTATGCAAGGGCATTGCCCGGCGTTTACTCCTGCGGGTTACGATCGCAGACAGCGCGGATGGCCGGACGCATGTCCGACCGGCCGGGCACGCACTCCAATGTCGCCTCGGTGAAGAAGGTAAACAGCTATGGGTAGGCTCGGCCCCACCGAGATCATTCTCATCCTCGTCGTCATCATCCTGCTGTTCGGCGCCAAGAAGCTCCCGGACATGGCGCGCTCGCTGGGCAAGTCCGCCCGCATCCTCAAGAGCGAGGCCAAGGCGATGAAGAACGACGACCAGCAGAGCGCCCCCGCCGACCCGCCGCAGCCCGCCGCCCAGGACCAGCAGGCGGCCCCGCGGACCATCCAGGCCGCCCCCGGCGACGTCACCAGCTCGCGTCCCGTCGCCGAGTCCACGGACACCACCAAGCGCTGACCCGCCCCGTCGCGGCCGCCGCAACCGGGCGGCGGCCAGCCGCATCGAGATGAGGACGTGGGTTGCTCAAGTCTGCCCGCAAGCAGGAGAAGGATCCCGAGGGCCGGATGCCCCTCGTGGAGCACCTGCGCGAACTCCGCAACCGCCTGGCGAAGGCTCTCCTCGCCATCGCGGCGGTGACCATCGTCGCCCTCGTGTACAGCGAGAAACTGCTGCAATTCCTGTCGCAGCCCGTGCCTCGATGCCCCGAGGGCGTCACCAGTGACGGCGGCAACTGCGCGACCGTCACCTTCCAGACGCTGATGGCCCCCTTCAGCACCACGATCCAGGTGTCGCTGACGGCGGGCCTCGTGCTCGCCAGTCCCGTCTGGCTCTACCAGCTGTGGGCCTTCATCGCCCCCGGGCTGCACAAGAACGAGAAGAAGTACACGTACGCCTTCGTCGGCGCGGCCGTGCCGCTCTTCGGCGCCGGCGCCTACCTCGCGTACCTCATCCTCCCCATCAGCGTGAAGGTCCTCATCAGCCTCACGCCCAGCGGCTCCGCGAACCTCCTGGCGCTGAACGACGTCCTCGACTTCACCCTGCGCATGGTGCTCGTCTTCGGCCTCGCCTTCGAGCTCCCGCTCATCCTGGTGATGCTCAACCTGACCGGGGTGCTCTCCGGCCGCCGCATGGCCGGCTGGTGGCGCGGCGTGATCATGGGCGTCTTCGTCTTCGGCGCCGTCATCACCCCCACCACCGACCCCGTCGGCATGATCGCCCTCGCCGGACCGATCACCCTCCTCTACTTCCTCGCCGTCGGCTTCTCGCTGCTCAACGACCGGCGACGGGCCCGCGCGAACCCCGACGCGGAGCTCTCCGACGACGAGGCGTCGGTGCTCGACCTCACCCCCGAGCCCATCGGCGCCCTCGACTCCGTCCCCGCTGCCCGGGCCCTGCCCGAGCAGGCGTCCGGCGACACGGACGGCGCCCGCGCCCACCGCGCCGGCGGGTACGACGACATCACCTGACGCCACCCGGCCCGGCCGCCCGCCCGCGGCCCGGGTCTCCGCGAAGCCCCCGGACACCGTCCGGGGGCTTCGCCGTGCCAAGGGGCCCGCCGTCACGCGGCGCGCCCGCCGGGTCACCCGGGACGCCCGGCCCGCGCCGCCCCGCGCCCGCCCGCTGAACGCGCCGCCGAAGCCCGTCGATAAAGATCGCGTCACTGTCGGAGGTGGCGGGTAGGCTCGAAGACAAGATGACAGAGGACCTCACCCCAGCCGAGGCGTACGCGGCCGCACGCGCGCGCAACGCAGAGCAGGCCACCGCGCTGGCCCCGTTCCGAGAGATGTACGAGTTCGGACTGGACCCCTTCCAGATCGAGGCGTGCCGGGCCCTCGAAGCGGGCAAGGGCGTGCTCGTCGCCGCCCCCACGGGCTCCGGCAAGACCATCGTCGGCGAGTTCGCCGTCCACCTCGCCCTCACCCAGGGCCGCAAGTGCTTCTACACGACACCCATCAAGGCGCTGTCGAACCAGAAGTTCGCCGACCTCGTCAAGCGGTACGGCCCCGACAAGGTCGGCCTCCTGACCGGCGACAACAGCGTCAACGGCGACGCGCCGATCGTCGTCATGACCACCGAGGTCCTCCGCAACATGCTGTACGCGGGGTCCCAGGCCCTCTCCGGCCTCGGCTACGTCGTGATGGACGAGGTGCACTACCTCTCCGACCGCTTCCGCGGCGCCGTCTGGGAGGAAGTGATCATCCACCTCCCCGAGTCGGTCACCCTCGTCTCCCTCTCCGCCACGGTGTCCAACGCCGAGGAGTTCGGCGACTGGCTCGACACCGTCCGCGGCGACACCGAGGTCATCGTCTCCGAGAGCCGCCCCGTACCCCTCTGGCAGCACGTCCTCGCCGGCCGCCGGATGTACGACCTCTTCGAGGAGGAGACCGACCACGGCGGCCGCGGCGCCTCCCGCCGCGAGGTCAACCCCGACCTTCTCCGCCTCGCCCGCACCGAGAACCAGCGGACGTACAACCCCCGCGACCGGCGCCGGGGCAAGATGGTCCGCGAGGCCGACCGCGAGCGCGAGCGCCGCCAGCGCTCCCGCATCTGGACCCCCGGCCGCCCCGAGGTCATCGAGCGGCTCGACAACGAGGGCCTCCTCCCCGCCATCACCTTCATCTTCAGCCGCGCCGGCTGCGAGGCCGCCGTCCAGCAGTGCCTCTACGCCGGCCTCCGGCTCAACGACGACGAGGGCCGCCGCCGGGTCCGCGAGATCGTCGAGGCCCGCACCGCCTCCATCCCCGACGAGGACCTGCACGTCCTCGGCTACTACGAGTGGCTGGAGGCGCTGGAGCGCGGCATCGCCGCCCACCACGCCGGCATGCTCCCCACCTTCAAGGAGGTCGTCGAGGAGCTCTTCGTCCGCGGCCTCGTCAAGGCCGTCTTCGCCACCGAGACGCTCGCCCTGGGCATCAACATGCCCGCCCGGTCGGTCGTCCTGGAGAAGCTGGTCAAGTGGAACGGCGAGCAGCACGCCGACATCACCCCCGGCGAGTACACCCAGCTCACCGGCCGGGCCGGCCGCCGCGGCATCGACGTCGAGGGCCACGCCGTCGTCCTCTGGCAGCGCGGCCTCGACCCGGACCACCTCGCCGGCCTCGCCGGCACCCGCACCTACCCGCTGCGCTCCAGCTTCCGCCCCTCGTACAACATGGCGGTCAACCTGGTCGAGCAGTTCGGCCGGCACCGCTCCAGGGAACTCCTGGAGACCTCCTTCGCCCAGTTCCAGGCGGACCGTTCCGTCGTCGGCATCTCCCGCCAGGTCCAGCGCAACGAGGAGGGGCTGGAGGGCTACCGCGAGGGCATGACCTGCCACCTCGGCGACTTCGAGGAGTACGCGCGGCTCCGCCGCGACCTCAAGGACCGCGAGACGGACCTGGCCAAGCAGGGCGCCGCCCAGCGGCGCGCCCAGGCCGCCGCGTCCCTGGAGAAGCTGAAGCCCGGCGACGTCATCCACGTGCCGACGGGGAAGTTCGCCGGCCTGGCGCTCGTCCTCGACCCCGGCATCCCGGCCGGCCGCACCAACGGCCACCGGGGCTTCGAACACCACGACGGGCCCCGGCCCCTCGTCCTCACGGCCGAACGGCAGGTCAAGCGGCTCGCCTCCATCGACTTCCCCGTCCCGGTGGAGGCCCTGGAGCGGATGCGGATCCCCAAGACCTTCAACCCCCGCTCCCCGCAGTCCCGCCGCGACCTCGCCTCCGCGCTCCGCTCCAAGGCCGGCCACCTCAACCCCGACCGGCACCGCAAGCAGCGCTCCGCCGCCGCCGACGACCGCGAGATCAGCAGACTGCGCACGGCCATCCGCGCGCACCCCTGCCACGGCTGCGACGAGCGCGAGGACCACGCCCGCTGGGCCGAGCGCTATCACCGCCTCCAGCGCGACACCCAGCAGCTGGAGCGACGCATCGAGGGCCGGACGAACACCATCGCCCGCACCTTCGACCGGATCGTCGCGCTCCTCACCGAGCTCGACTACCTGCGCGGCGACGAGGTCACCGAGAACGGCAAGCGGCTCGCCCGGCTCTACGGCGAGCTCGACCTGCTCGCCAGCGAATGCCTCCGCGAAGGCGTCTGGGAGGGGCTCGCCCCCGCCGAACTCGCCGCCTGCGTCTCCGCCCTCGTCTTCGAGGCCCGGCAGGCCGACGACGCCGTGGCGCCCAAGGTGCCCGGTGGCCAGGCCAAGGCGGCCCTCGGCGAGATGGTCCGCATCTGGGGCCGCCTCGACGCCCTGGAGGAGGAGTTCAAGATCAACCAGGCGGAGGGCGTCGGCCAGCGCGAGCCCGACCTCGGCTTCGCCTGGGCCGCCTACCAGTGGGCCTCCGACAAGAGCCTCGACGAGGTGCTGCGCGAGGCCGAGATGCCCGCCGGCGACTTCGTCCGCTGGTGCAAGCAGGTCATCGACGTCCTCGGTCAGATCGCGGCCGCCGCGCCGAAGGAGAACAGCACGGTCGCGAAGAACGCGCGCAAGGCCGTGGAGTCGCTGCTGCGCGGAGTGGTGGCGTACAGCTCGGTCGGCTGACGTGCCGTCAAGCTGGTGGTGAGGGGCCCGTGGCGGGGAACGCCACGGGCCCTTCCGGTCGGTCCGGAGGTGGCCCCGAAGCGGCCCTGGGCCGGTCCCGGGTCGGCCCCCAGGGCGGTCCAGAGCCTGTCCTGAGCCGGTCCCGAATCGGCCCTGAGCCGGTCCCGAATCGGCCCTGAAGCGGTTCCGAATCGATTCCGGACCATTTCCCGGCGGTTTTCCACAGGTGGTCGTCCACAGGGCTGGCGCGGTGCCGGAGCCTTCCGCTTGCATGGACTCGCACACAGGGAAAGCGAGTTGGGGAGGGGACACGCACGTGACCACACAGGCCGACGCCGGATTCACGGGCTCTGCGGACTCCACGGGCTCCACGGGCTCCGTGGGTTTCGCGGACTTCGTGGAAGGGCCGCGTGGGGTGCCGCTGCTCGGCAACCTCCCGGCCTTCGGCAAGGACCCCCTCGCCTTCTTCGAACTGCTCCGGGACCGGGGCGACTTCGTCCGCTGGCGCTTCGGCCCCCGCCCCGCCCTCTTCGTCGCCCACCCGGACAACATCGGGGAACTGCTCACCGAGGTCGAGAGCACCTTCGACCAGCCCGACCTGGGCATCGCCATCCGCACCCTCCTCGGCAACGGCGTCGTCGTCGCCAAGGGCCGCGACTGGCGCCGCAAGCGCTCCCTGGTCCAGCCGTCCGTCCGCCCCAAGCAGGTCCGCTCCTACGCGGCCACCATGGCGGAGTGCGCCGTCGCCCTGGCCGACAGCTGGAGCGACGGACAGCGGATCGACATCAAGAAGGAGATGGCCGCCCTCACCCAGCTCATCGCCGTCCGCACCATCTTCGGCGCGGACACCGCCGCCGACGCCGAGGCGATCGGCCGGGCCATGGACGTCGCCCAGCAGGAGATCGGGGCGGAGCTCAGCGGCATCGGGGCCCTCCTGCCCGACTGGGTCCCCACCCCCGGGCGCGCCCGCATCAAGCGGGCCACCGCCGTCATCGACGCGGAGGTCGCCCGGGTCGTCTCCCGCCACCGCGACGGCGAGGAGGACCGCCCCGACCTCCTCAGCCGGCTCCTCACCGCCCGGGACGAGACCGGCGCCCACCTCTCCGACCGCGAGATCCGCGACGAGACGGTCACCCTCTACGTCGGCGGCCACGAGACCACCAGCTCCACCCTCGTCTGGGCCTGGTACCTGCTCTCCCGCAACGAGGCGGTCCGCCGGACGCTGACCGAGGAGTTGGACCGGGTCCTCCCCGACCACGAGCCCGGCTACGACGACTACGCCTCCCTCGTCTACACCCAGGCCGTCGTCAAGGAGACCCTCCGCCTCTACCCGACGATCTGGCTCCTCACCGGCATCGCCAAGGAGGGCGCCACCCTGGGCGGCACTCCGATCCCGGCCGGCACCCGCGTCTGGTCCAGCCAGTGGTCCACCCACCGCGACCCCCGCTGGTACGCCGACCCCGAGACCTTCCGCCCCGAGCGCTGGCTCACCGACGAGGAGGGCCGTCCGGCCGAGGAGATACCCGAGTACGCCTGGTACCCCTTCGGCGGCGGCCCCCGCGTCTGCCTCGGCACCCGCTTCGCCCTCGTGGAGGCCGTCCTCGTCCTCGCGGCCCTCGCCCGTCGCTACGACCTCGACGTCACCGCCCCCGAGATCCGCCCCGTCCCGAGCCTGACCCTCCAACCGGACCGCGAGGTCCTGGCCACGATCAGGACCCGGAGCCGGGGCCGGGAGCGGGAGTAGGGCCAGGATCAGGACCAGGGTGGGGGCCAGGGGTCGGAGCGGGGGAGGGGGTGAGCCGGGTGCGGCAGCCGCCGATCGGCGCGCGGCCCGTCGGCGGAGTCACGCCGCGGCGAGGGCGAGAGCGAGGGTCCGCAGGTCGTCCGCGCGCAGGACGCGGTCGCCGAAGCCGGGGAGGGGGACGTGCAAGGCGGTCGTCCAGCGGGCCGGGATCGCCCCGGCGCCGTGGACGGCACCGGCCAGCATGCCGGTGACGGCGGCCACCGTGTCCGTGTCACCGCCGAGGTCGACGGCGGCCGCGAGGGCCTCCTCGAAGGTGGCGGTGGTGCGCAGGGCCCAGACGGCGGATGCGAGACAGGGCCAGACGGCGCCGTTGAACTCCGTCGCGTCCTCCGGCCGCCAGCCGGGGGCCAGAGCGGCGGCCCAGCGGTCCCGGTGACGGGGGACGACCTCGGCCAGGGTCTCGGGAAGCGCGGTCAGGGGGTCCTCGCCGAGGAGGGCGACGCGGACCAGTTCGTGCAGGAGGGCGGTGCCCTCCCAGGCGGCTTCGTCCCCGTGGGTGAGGGCGGCGAGCCGACGGCCGGCCTCCATGGTGGCGGCCCGTCCCCGGGAGGCGAACCGGACGGCGGACGTGGAGGCCCGCATCAGACAGCCGTTGCCCGCGCCCCGGCCCTCCACCCGGAAGTCCAGGGCAGCCGCCAGGTCCCACGGCTCGCCGCCCAGCAGCACCCGCTCCGTCAGCAGGCCGATGTCCTTGGGGTCGGCCGCCGCCCAGCGGCGGAAGCGGTCGAACACGTCGGGCAGGTCGAGTTCGCCCCGCTCCAGCAGCGACTCCCCGACGAGCACGGCCATCTGCGTGTCGTCGGTGGCCTCGCCGGGGTCCCAGCCGCCGCCTCCGCACAACTCCCCGGCGCCGTCCGGGAAACGGGCGCGGAACATGCCGGGGAGACCGAACTCGAAGGGCGCGCCCAGGGCGTCGCCGACGGCGGAGCCGAGGACGGCGCCCACGGCGCGATCGGGGGAAACCATGGCGTCAGGGTAGGCGCCTTGGGCCGAGACGCCTTGCGGTGGGAGAGGTGGAGCGGGGCGGGATGGGGTGAGGAGGGGGTGGGGTCAGGGGCAGGGGCTAGGGGTGGGTGGGGGTGGGGGAGGGGGAGGGGGAGGGGGGCCGGAGGGAGAGGAGGGCGGCTGTGGTGGTGAGGGCGGCCAGGGCGGCGGTGGCGGTGAGGGTGGTGGGGTCGGGGTGGAGGAGGGGCTGGCCCCGGAGGGCCTGCCAGGTGAGGAGGGCGAAGAGGGCGGCGTAGGCGGCGGAGGCGGTGAGGGTGAGGCGGAGGCGGACGCGGGGGTCGGCGAGGCGGGGGAAGCGGGGGGCCAGGGCGGTCAGGAGCAGGAGGAGGAGGGGGAGGAGCTGGAGGGCGTGCATGCCGAAGAAGTGGGCGATGCGCAGGTCTCCTCCGGTGGCGGCCCAGCCGGTGACGGGGAGGGCGGGGCCGCCGTCGGGGACGCCGACGCTGTGGGCGCCGACGATCGGCGGGTCGGTGGCGGCGAGTTGGCCGGGGGTGGGCCGGACCATCAGGAAGCCGACGGCGGCGCCCGCGAGGGCGATCAGGGAGGAGAGGCGGACCGCCCAGGCGGTGGCGCGGTCGAGGAAGCGGGCGCGCAGCAGCAGGACGGCGATGGCCAGTGCGCCGAGCCAGAGGACCACGACGGTGAGGCCCATGGCCTGGAAGACGGCGGCGTCGAAGGGGGTCGCCTGGTTGAAGTGGCTCTGCTTGCCGCGGATCACCTGGAGGGTGATCAGCATCATCTCCAGGGCGCTGGCGGCCGTGACGACGGTCCCGGCCCACCAGCCGATCCGCCGGCCGCGCGGCAGGAGGCTGAGCATCCAGGAGAGCGACAGGCCGTAGGCGACGAACGAGACCGCGAACTTGAAGGGCTTCGACCAGATCGGGGCCCCGGCGAGCGTCCGGTCGTCGAGCAGGATCCCGCCTGCGGAGAGCAGGGCGAAGGCGGCCATCGAGGCGGCGAACCAGAGGAGGGGCCGGTGCGGGCGGCCGCCTGTCGGGAAGGCCGGGGCCGGGGGCGGTGAAGGGGCGGTGGGCGCGGGCGTGGATATGTGCGTGGACATACGGATCCCCCCGTAGTCGATATGGATAGTGACGCTTGCCGCTATCTGATAGTCACACTATCTATGATGGAGGGGAGTCCGGCAAGGCCGGGAGTGCAGCGGAAAGGTGAACGCGCGGTGCGCATCGGTGAGTTGAGCCGCAGGACCGGGGTCTCGGTGCCCACGATCAAGTTCTACGTACGGGAGGGCCTGTTGCCGGCCGGTCGGCTGACGAGCCCGAACCAGGCCGCGTACGAAGAGACGCATGTGCGGCGGCTGCGCCTGATCCGCGCCCTGATCGACGTGGGCGGCATGTCCGTGGCGGCCGTGGGCGAGGTGATCGCGGCCATAGACGATCCCGGCCGGCCCGTCCACGAGCTGCTCGGCGAGGCCGCCCACCGCATGGTGCCCCGCTATGGCGACGGTTCCGCCGGGGGCGACGACGAGGGGGAGGACGCGGGGCCCGGGTCGGCCGAGGCGCGCAAGCGGGTCGGGACGCTGCTCGACGAGCGGGGCTGGCACGGCTATGCCGAGAGCCCGGCGGGGCAGGCCCTGGCGGTTGCCCTCACGGCGCTCGAATCGGTCGGCCACGGACGGTTCGCCGAGGTGCTCGACGTCTACGCGGACGCGGCCGAGCGGGTCGCCCGGGTCGACCTGGAGTACGTCGCGCACCACGTGGCCCGCGAGGAACTCGTCGAGAGCGTCGCCGTGGGCACCGCGCTCGGCGACGCGGTCTTCGCCGCGCTCCGCCGCCTCGCCCACACCGACGCCTCGTACCGCCTCTTCGGCCGCGAGGGAGAGGGAGAGGACGAGGGGGAGACGGAGAGGGCGGAAGGCGTATGAGGGAGAGGGGTGGAGGACCGCTTCGGCGGTCCTCCACCCCTCTCCCTCATACGGGTCGGGTCAGGCGGCCTGCTGTGACTCCTGCTCCCGCTCCACCTGCTCGTTCCACTCGCGCTTGATCGCGCGCCAGCCCTCGTCCGTCTTGCCCAGGCGCCAGTAGCCCGAGATGGACAGGCGCTCGCGCTCCACCCGGCGCTCCATGCGCAGGTGACGGCGGAGCTCCTTCACGAAGCCGGCCTCGCCGTGGACGAAGGCGTGCACGTCGCCGGCCGGGAAGTCCAGGGCCCGCACGGCCTCGACCAGCGCCTCGCCGGCCGGGCGGCCCTCGCGGTGCAGCCAGGTCACCTCGATGCCCGCCTCGGTCGCGAACTTCTGCTCGTCGGCCGCGTCCTCGACCTCGACGAAGGCGTGCACCTTCGCCCCGGCGGGCAGCCGCTCCAGGGCGACCGCGATGGCCGGCAGCGCGCTCTCGTCGCCGACGAGGAGGTGCCAGTCGGCCGCCGGGTCCGGGGCGTAGCCGCCGCCGGGTCCGAGGAAGCGCACCGTCTCGCCGACCTGGGCGCGGGCCGCCCAGGGGCCGGCCAGGCCCTCGTCGCCGTGCACCACGAAGTCCAGGGTCAGCTCGTGGCGGACCGGGTCCCAGGCGCGCACCGTGTAGGTGCGGGTGGTCGGCCACTCCTCGCGGGGGTGCTCCGCCCGGATCCGCTCCATGTCGAAGGGCTCCGGGTAGGTGACGCCCTCGGGGGCGAAGAGCAGCTTCACGTAGTGGTCGGTGAAGGCTCCGGCGTCGAAGCCGTCGAGCCCCGGGCCGCCGAGGACGATCCGCACCATGTGCGGGGTGATCCGCTCGGTGCGCACCACGTGCGCTTCGGTGGCCCTGGGGGCCTTGCGGGCCGGCTGCTCTGCCACGGCGGACTCTCCTGACTGCCTGCGGACTGCCTGGGGTGGTGCGGCGAGGCGCACCACCGTTCCGGATGCGCTTCGAGCTTAGGTATGCCTAAGTTAACATCCCGCGGGCCGTCGCGCTCCGCCGGACGCCGTCACGTCCGCGCGCCGCCCGTCGCCGGCCGTGCCGTCACGCCCCGGCGCGCGGGCCCGCCAGGGTGGGCAGCAGTCTGCCGAGCGCCCCGCCGAGGTTCCAGCGGGCCGCCAGGGCCTCCAGGGCCGCCGGGTCGCGGGGGGCGGTCGGGAGGGCCGGGTCGAAGTCCGGCAGCGGGACGTCCCGCGCGACCCGGACCACCGTCGGCGCCACGTCCAGGTAGGAGGCCGCCTCGACGATCCCGCGCCGCTTGGCGGGGGTGAGCTTCGACGCGGGGTCCGCCGCGGCCGCCCGGACGCCCGCCAGGTCGCCGTACTCGGTGATCAGCTGGGCGGCCGTCTTCTCGCCGATGCCCTTCACGCCGGGCAGGCCGTCGCTGGCGTCGCCGCGCAGGGCTGCGAAGTCGGCGTACCGGTCGGGGCGGACCCCGTACTTCGCGCGGATCAGCTCGTCGTCCACCAGGTCGCAGTCGCCGACGCCCTTGCGGGGGTACAGCACCCGGACCGCCCGCTCGTCGTCGACGAGCTGGAAGAGGTCCCGGTCGCCGGTGACGATGTCCACCGGTCCCTCCGCCCGCTCCGTCAGGGTGCCGATGACGTCGTCCGCCTCGAAGCCCGCCGCCCCGATCCGGGCGATGCCGAGCGCCGCGAGGACCTCCTCGATCACCGGCACCTGCGGGGAGAGGGTGTCGGGGACCTCCTCCACGTCCGGGCCGGCCGCGGTCTCGGTGACCACCCGGTGGGCCTTGTACGAGGGGATCAGGTCGACCCGCCACTGCGGACGCCAGTCGTCGTCCCAGCAGGCCACCAGGTCGTCCGGCCGGTGGTCCTGCACCAGTCGGCCGATGAAGTCGAGCAGTCCCCGCACGGCGTTCACCGGGGTCCCGTCCGGGGCCCGGACCGATTCCGGCACGCCGAAGTACGCGCGGAAGTAGAGGCTGGCGGTGTCCAGGAGCATCAGGCGTCGCGTCACCCCCCGATCATGCCGCACCCCACCGACAGCGGACCGGACTCACTGCCATCGCCCCCGGCCCCCGCCGCCGGGCCGAAGCCACCCCCGCCACCGTCCCCCGGCACCCCCGCCGCCCTCCGCCGCCCCCGGCACCCCCGTCGCCGGACCGAACCCCGCCCCCCCCACCAGGCCGAACCCCGCCCATTCCCCCTCCGTGACCCCCGTCACCTTCGCGTTTGCCCTCCGGGGGCCGGGGCAGGGGCGTGCCCGGAGCGGACCCGGTAAGGGGCCCTGAGCAATGGGCCCCGTACGCGACGGGTGTCGCGGGCCGATCCCGCGCCGCTCCACGGTCCGGCCGCGGGGGTGTCGGGCCGTGCTCCCTGCTACCCGTGAGGTGAATGTGTCCAGGCTCCAGGCCGACCACCTGTTCAAGGTGTTCGGCAGACGGCCCGCCGACGAATCCGACGCCGTCCGTGCCCTCGCGGCCGGCGCCGACCGCGAGGAACTGCGCGAGGACGGCGTCACCGCCGCCGTCGTCGACGCCTCGTTCGTGGTCGAGCCGGGCCAGATCTTCGTGGTCATGGGCCTCTCCGGATCCGGGAAGTCGACCCTCCTGCGCATGCTCAACGGCCTGCTCGAACCGACCGCGGGCCGCGTCCTCTTCGACGGCGACGACCTCACCGCGCTCTCCCCCCGCGCGCTGCGCGAGGTGCGTTCCCGCCGCGTCAGCATGGTCTTCCAGCACTTCGCGCTCTTCCCGCACCGCACCGTCCTGGAGAACGCCGGCTACGGCCTGGAGGTCCAGGGCGTCCCGCGCGCCGAGCGCGAGAAGCGCGCCGCCGAGGCCCTCGAACTGTGCGGCCTCGCCGGCTGGGAGAAGTCCTGGCCGGACGAGCTCTCCGGCGGCATGCAGCAGCGCGTGGGCCTGGCCCGGGCGCTCGCCACCGATGCCGACCTGCTCCTCATGGACGAGTCCTTCAGCGCCCTCGACCCGCTGATCCGCCGCGACATGCAGGACCAGCTCCTGGTGCTCCAGAAGCAGCTGAAGAAGACGATCGTCTTCATCACCCACGACCTCAACGAGGCCATGCGCATCGGCGACCGCGTCGCCGTCATGCGCGGCGGCCGGATCGTGCAGCTCGGCACCGCCGAGGACATCCTCGTCCGGCCCGCCGACGACTACGTGGCCTCCTTCATCCAGGACGTCGACCGCTCCCGGGTGCTCACCGCCTCCGCCGTGATGACCGCCGCCGAGGGGCCCGTCGACCCGGACGCCCCGGTCGTCGGCCCCGACACGCTCCTCGCCGACCTGTGCGCGCTCGCCGCCGCGGGCCCGCACCCGGTGACCGTCCGGGACCCCGGCGGCTCCGCCCTCGGAGTCGTACACAAGGAAAAGCTTCTCGCCGTGATGGGCGGGCTGACGCCCGAGGAGGTGACCCTGCGTGCCTAGGCTTCCGCTCGGCTCCTGGGTCGACAGTTCCGTCGACTGGCTCCAGGCGCAGTTCTCCTGGCTGTTCGACGCCGTCAGCTCCGGCATCACCGGTCTGTACGACGGCATCGACGCCGTCCTGTCCGCGCCGCAGCCGCTGCTGCTCGCGGGCATCCTCGCCGTCGCCGCCTGGTGGCTGCGCGGCCTCGCCGCCGGGCTGCTGGCCTTCGCGGGCCTGGTGCTCGTCGACTCCGTCCAGCTGTGGGACGAGGCGATGGCGACGCTCTCGCTCGTCCTCGTCGCCACCCTGGTCACGCTGGTGATCGCCGTGCCGCTCGGCATCTGGGCGGCCCGGTCGAAGACGGTCAGCGCCGTGCTGCGGCCGGTCCTCGACTTCATGCAGACCATGCCGGCGATGGTCTACCTCATCCCCGGCATCATCTTCTTCGGCGTCGGCGTCGTCCCCGGCATCATCGCCACCATCGTCTTCGCGCTGCCGCCCGGCGTCCGCATGACCGAGCTGGGCATCCGCCAGGTCGACGCCGAACTCGTCGAGGCGGCCGAGGCGTTCGGCACCACCCCGCGCGACACCCTGCTGCGCGTGCAGCTGCCGCTCGCCGTCCCGACGATCATGGCGGGCGTCAACCAGGTCATCATGCTGGGCCTGTCCATGGTCGTCATCGCCGGCATGGTCGGCGGCGGCGGACTCGGCGGCGCGGTCTACCGGGCCATCGGCAACGTCGACATCGGCCTCGGCTTCGAGGCGGGCGTCTCCATCGTCGTCCTCGCCATGTACCTCGACCGGATGACGGGCGCCCTGGGCCGCCAGGTCTCCCCGCTGGGCCGCCGCGCCCTCGCCAAGGCCCGCGCCGCCACCGCCCGCCGCCGCACCGCGCAGCTGTGGGCGCACCGCCCGCAGCCCGTCACCGCCCTCGTCGGCATCGTCGTCCTCGCGCTCGTCGCGGGCGGCGCCGGCTTCCTCGGCGGCTCCGGCACCACCTCGACGACCGCGGCGGGACCCGGCGGCGGGCACGGCAAGAAGGTCAGCATCGGCTACATCCCGTGGGACGAGGGCATCGCCTCCACCTACCTGTGGAAGGAGCTCCTGGAGCGCCGCGGCTACGAGGTGGAGACCAAGCAGCTGGAGGCCGGTGCGCTGTACACCGGCCTGGCCGGCGGGCAGATCGACTTCCAGACCGACGCCTGGCTGCCCGTCACCCACGCCCAGTACCTGGAGAAGTACGGGAACAAGCTGGAGGACCTCGGTTCCTGGTACGGCCCGACCTCCCTGGAGCTGTCCGTCCCCTCGTACGTGAAGGACGTGAAGTCCCTCGCCGACCTCAAGGGCAAGGGCGACCGCTTCAAGGGCCGCATCGTCGGCATCGAGCCCAGCGCCGGGATGATGGGCATCCTCAAGGACAAGGTGCTCAAGGAGTACGGCCTGGAGGGCGAGTACGAGGTCGTGGACGGGTCCACGCCCGGCATGCTCGCCGAGCTGAAGCGCGCGTACGAGCGGAAGGAGCCGGTCGTCGTCACCCTCTGGTCGCCGCACTGGGCCTACTCCGCCCACGAGCTGACGAAGCTCGCCGACCCGAAGGGCGTGTGGGGCGAGGGCGACGGCGTCCACACCCTCGCCCGCAAGGGCTTCGGTGCGGACAACCCCGAGGTCAGCGCCTGGCTGAAGGACTTCGAGCTCACCGAGAAGCAGCTCACCGGCCTGGAGGCGGAGATCCAGGAGACCGGCAAGGGCAAGGAGCAGCAGGCCGTCCGCACCTGGCTGGACGCCCAGCCGGGCCTCGCGGAGCGGCTCGCTCCGCAGTGATCCCGGCCCCCACGGGCGCGTGAGGGGACGAAAGGGGGGCGGCTGTCGGCCGCCCCCCTTTCTCGTCTCTTCTCGTCGCCGGCCCCTTCCTTTCCGTAGGCGTCCGGCTCCGCTCCGTACCCGCCCGGTCCCTTTCCGGTCGCCGTCCCGGCCCCTTTCCCGCCGCCTTTCCGCCACGACGCGAAACCCCGGCCCAAAGCTGCGTAAGGTTCAGGTAACCGGCCGGTACGCGACGAGGCAGCCAGCAGAGGGAGGGAGCCGCCATGGACGAGAAGGAAGCACCCCGCGTGGGCGCGGCCGTCAAGAGGCGCCGCCGGGCCCTCCAGCTCACCCTGGCCGTCGTCGCCTCCCGCAGCGGCCTCTCCGTGCCGTTCCTCAGCCAGATCGAGAACGAGCGGGCCCGCCCCAGCCGCCGCTCCCTCGAACTGGTCGCGGAGGCCCTCCAGACCACCGCCGCCGAACTCCTCGCCGTCGCCGAGGCGGCCCGCACCGTCGACGTGGTCCGCGCGGGCGAGGGAACCGAGGAGCTGCCGGCGGGCGTCCGGCGCCTGGTCCGCGGCCGGCAGCAGCTGCACGCCCTGGAGTTCACCGGCGAGCAGGACGCGGGCCGCGAGTTCCAGCACCGCAACGCCGAGCTGCTGTACGTGGCCGACGGCGCCGCCGAGGTCGAGGCCGAGGGCCGCGCCCACCGGCTCGGCCGCGGCGACTCCCTCTACCTCTCCGGCGGCGTCCCGCACCGCTGGCGCGCCACCGAACCCGGCACCCGGCTCGTCGTCGTGGCCGTCGCCGACCACGTCGAGGTCGAGGAGGAGTGACCCGCGTCAGGGGCGCGGTCCCCCGGGTCGTCTCGCTCGTCCCGTCGCTCACCGAGGCGGTCGCCGTCACCGCCCCGGGGCTGCTCGTCGGTGCCACCGACTGGTGCTCCCACCCCGCCGGGCTCGACGTCGCCCGGATCGGCGGCACCAAGAACCCCGACGTGCCCGCCGTCCTCGCCCTCCGCCCCGACCTCGTCCTCGCCAACGAGGAGGAGAACCGCGCTCCCGACCTCGACGCCCTGCGGGCCGGCGGCGCCGAGGTGCTCGTCACCGAGGTCCGCACCCTCGACCAGGGCCTGGCCGCCCTCGGCGACGTCCTCGCCGCCTGCGGCGCGCCCCGCCGGCCGTCCTGGCTGGCGGAGGCGGAGGAGGCGTGGGCCGCCGCGGAGCCGGTGGCGGAGGAGGAGGTGACCGCCGTCGTGCCGATCTGGCGGCGGCCCTGGATGGTCCTCGGCCGGGACACCTTCGCCGGCGACCTCCTCGCCCGCCTCGGCGTCCGCAACCTGTACGCGGACCACCCCGAGCGCTATCCGAAGGTGCCGGCCGGCGAGCTGGCGGCGGCCCGCCCCCGGCTGGTGGTCCTCCCGGACGAGCCGTACCGCTTCACCGCCGACGACGGCCCCGAGGCGTTCCCCGGGGCCGCGGCCGCGCTCGTCGACGGACGGATGCTCACCTGGTACGGGCCGTCGCTCGCGCGGGCTCCGAGGCTGCTCGCGCGGGACCTTCGAGCAGCGCTCCGCTGAGCAGACCGCGCGCGGTGCGGACCCCGGCCACCAGCCAGGCCGCGGCGAGGAGCGCGTAGAGGGCGATCGCCAGCCAGCGGAAGGCGTCCAGGCCGGTGTGGCGGGCGAGCCCCTCGGCGCCGGTGACGCAGGTGCCCACGGGGAAGGTGAAGGCCCACCAGGTCATCGCGAAGCCCATGCCCGCGCGCCGGGCCCGCACCACCATCGCCCCGGCGAGCGCCAGCCACAGCAGCGCGAAGCCCATCACCGGGACGCCGTAGAGGACGGCGAAGGCGGCGAAGCCGTGCGCGTAGGTGTCGGGGACCACCCCGCCCGCGACGTCCGCGAAAGCGTTGGCAGCGGTGGTCGACTGTCCCAGCGGGCCGAGGACCAGGAAGAGCGTGGGGGTCAGTGCGAGGGGCAGCGGCCCGTCGAGGACCAGCCGGCCGAAGACGAGCGGCAGCATCACCAGGGTGGCGAGCAGGCTGATGCCGAACATCGCGTAGCAGGCGATCAGCAGTGTCTCCCGGGCCTGTCCCGCGGGCAGGTGGGGGAGGAGCAGCGGGCCGAGCGCGGCGGAGACCATGGGCGCGACGACCGGCAGCAGCCAGACGGGGGAGGCCTGTTCGATCCGGTGCCGGACCACCATCAGGTACGGCACGGCCACGGCGGCCACCAGCCCCACCGCCGTGCCGGCGGTGAACAGGACCGTGTCGAGGGCGAGGGCGGCGGGCAGCCCGATCCAGTCCCGGCCGAGCGTCAGCGTGCCGCCGCCGACGGCCAGCAGCGCCATCGACAGACAGCCGTAGAAGGGGGCCGTCGCCGGGTCGAGGAGGTGGGCGCGGGCCTGGTCGCCGTGGCGGCGCCAGTGCGCGGCCCGGGCCGTGAGCAGGGTGACCAGCATCGCGAGGGAGAGCGCCCAGACGGCGGTGCAGGCGGTACGGAGACCGGGCACGTCCACCGGGAGCGCGGCGCCCGCCGTGCCGACGACGGAGGTGCCCATGACGGAGGCGTACCAGTTGGGCCCGAGGTGACGGACCGAGCGGGACGCCCGGGCGCCGGGGGTGGTGGCGCCGAGGAGGGAGCGGGTGGGTGCGAGGCTTGCCATGTCCCCACCGTCCCGTCCGCCGCCCGCCCCCACCAGGGATCATGCGGCTATGACGTCATAAGCTGGCTTTATGAGCAGGGAGCGGGACGGTGGTACGGGTACGGGCGGGGGCTCGGGGACGGGCGCGCGTACGGGTGAGGGCTCGGGCACGGGCGGGGGCACGGCCGCGGCCGCGATCCTGGCCGCCTCGGCGGGTACGGGCACGGGCACGGGCACCGCTCTCGGTACGGGCACGGGTGGGGGCGCGGCTTTCGGGCCCGTGGCCGCACACCTCTCGCACCGGGTCCCCGACCTCGGCGCGCTCGAACTGCTCCTCGCCGTCGCCCGGCTCGGCAGCCTCGGCGCGGCCGCCCGCGAGGTCGGCATCACCCAGCCCGCCGCCAGCAGCCGGATCCGTTCCATGGAGCGGCAGCTCGGCGTCGCCCTCGTCGACCGCTCGCCGCGCGGCTCCCGGCTCACCGACGCGGGCGCGCTGGTGACGGACTGGGCGCGGCGGATCGTGGAGGCGGCGGAGTCCTTCGACGCCGGGGTGCAGGCGCTGCGCGGGCGCCGGGACTCGCGGCTGCGGGTCGTCGCGTCCATGACGATCGCCGAGTACCTGCTGCCGGGCTGGCTCATCGCGCTGCGCGCCGAGCGCCCGGACACCGCGGTGTCGCTCCAGGCGGGCAACTCGGCGGTGGTCGCGCAGCGGCTGCTCGCGGGCGAGGCGGACCTCGGCTTCGTCGAGGGCCTGGCCGTGCCGGACGGGCTCGACGGCACCGTCGTCGCCCACGACCGGCTCGCCGTCGTCGTCGCGCCCTCCCACCCGTGGGCCCGCCGCCGGGCCCCCATCACGCCGTCCGAACTGGCCGCGACCCCGCTGGTGCTGCGGGAGCACGGTTCGGGCACCCGGCAGGTCCTCGACGCGGCGCTCGCCGGGCACGGCGGGCTGGCCCGCCCGCTCCTCGAACTGGCCTCGACCACCGCCGTGAAGGCGGCGGCGGTCAGCGGCGCGGGCCCCGCCGTCCTCAGCGAGCTGGCGATCGCCGAGGAGCTGTCCTCCCGGCGCCTGGTCGCGGTCCCGGTCGAGGGGGCGCGGCTCAGCCGCGACCTGCGGGCCGTCTGGCCGACGGGCCACCGCCCCACGGGCCCGGCCCGCGACCTGCTCTCCCTGACCAGGGCCCGCCCGGCGGGCTGAGGCGGGTCCTGCCGCCGCGGGTCCTACAGCTGCGGGGCCCGGTGGGTGACGCGGCCGTCGACGGCGGTCAGGAGCACCGGGACGTCCGGGAGCTCCGCGGCCGGCGTGGTGAGGGGGTCGGCGGCCAGGACCGTCAGGTCGGCGCGGTGCCCCGGGGCGAGCCGGCCGGAGACGTGCTCCTCGCCCGCCGCGTAGGCCGCGCCCGTGGTCAGGCCGCGCAGCGCCTGCAGGGCGGTCAGCGCCTGCCCGGGGCCGTGCGGCGGCTGGGTCAGGTCGCGGGTCGGACGCCGGTGCACGGCGCCGGCCAGCACGCCCAGCGGCGGGAACGGCGCGATCGGCCAGTCCGAGCCGAGCACCACCGTCGCCCCGGAGTCGACCAGGTCCCGGCAGCGCCAGGCGCGCCCGGCGCGCTCCTCGCCGAGCCGCCGCGACCAGTTGTCGGTGTGGTCGGCGCGGGTGAAGTCGCAGCAGTGCGTGGGCTGCATGGAGGCGACCACGCCGAGCTCCGCGAAGCGGCGCAGGGTGTCGTCCGGCACCGTCTCGATGTGCTCGACCCGGTGGCGCACCGCCGGGTCGCCGCCGGTCGCCCGCGCCTTCTCGACCGAGTCGAGGACGTGCCGGACGGCCGCGTCCCCGATGGCGTGGGTCGCCGTCGGCACCCCGGCCCGGTGCAGCGCGCCGATGACCTCGCTGTACGTCCCCGGCTCCGGCCAGAACGCGTGGGTGGACTCGCCGTGGCGGTCGGGCCGCTCCAGCCACGCCGTGCCGTTGTCGATGGTGCCGTCCATGAAGAGCTTCACGCCCGCGACCCGCCACAGCGCGCCGCCCCGGCCCTGGAGCGCGATCAGCTCCCGCACCCCCTCCGCGTCCGTGCCGGGCTGGCACCACGGGGCCACGCGCAGCCGCAGCGGCAGCCGCCCGGCGGCGTCCAGCTCGGCGAAGAGGTCGAGGCTGTCGCCGTTGGCGTCCATCACGTGCCCGCCGGTCAGACCGGCCGCCGCCATGGAGTCCAGCGCCGAGGCGAGCCGCTCCAGCCGTTCCTCGCGGGTCGGCCGCGGGGCGACCCGCTCGACCAGCTCGCAGGCGGCGTCCTCCTGGAGGAGTCCGGTGGGGCGTCCTCCGGCGTCGCAGACGACCTCGGCGGACGCCTGGGCGAAGGTGCGCGGGCCGTCGACCCCGGCGAGTTCGAGGGCGCGGCGGGAGGCGAGCGCGGAGTGCGCGTCGAAGAGCAGCAGGAAGGCGGGCACCCCGTCGAGGACGGCGTCGAAGGGCGCGACGCCGACCGGCTCGTCGCCGAAGACGTTCGGGTCGAGCCCCCAGCCGAACAGCCACGCGCCGCGCTCCAGGCCGCGGACCTCGCGGGCCAGTGCCTCCCGCACGTCCGCGAGGTCGGCGCAGCCGGAGAGGTCCAGGCCGCCGGTCAGCTCGGCGCCGGTCACGGGGTGGACGTGCCCGTCCACGAGACCGGGGGTGACGACGGCGCCCTTCAGGTCGACGACGGTCGTCCCGGCCCCGGCGAGCCCCCGCACCTCCCGCTCGTCGCCGAGCGCGGCGATCCGCCCGTCCCCGCCCACGGCGAGCGCGCTCGCCGCGAGGAAGTCCCCGGTCACGGGATCGAGCAGTCGGGCGGAGTGGAGGACGAGTCGAGCGGACACGGGGGTGCTCCTTGCGGTGGGGTGGTACGGGGGAGGGGGCGGGCCCGGCGGTGGTCGGGCTCAGGGCCCGCCGGTCAGGGGGGCGGCGGGGCCGGGGCGGGTGCCGCCGTCGTCAGACGCGGGCTGGGGCGCAAGCGCGGGTGCGGGTGCCCGGGTCCGGCCCCGGGCACCCGTCGTGGCTGTGGCTGTGGCTGTGGCTGTGGCTCCGGAGCCGGCTCCGGCCGTGACCGTGGCCGCCGTCCGGCCGCCGGGCGCGCCACCCGCCGTCAGGCATCGCCGACCGCCTCCCCGGCGCCCGTGCCCTCCGCGGCCCCCGGCGTCCCCGCGGCCCCCGCCATCTCCGACGCCACCGCCGCCTCGGCGGCCTCCGTGGGGGAGAAGGCGAGCGGCAGGGTGCCCGTCGCGCCGGGGGCGTCGAGGGTGCCGTGGGGGAGGTCGAGGGCGCGTTCCGCCGTGCTGAGGGCGAGGCGGGTGACGGCCGGGGGGCGGTCGGTGCGGTCCGAGTTGGCGTGGGCGCCGAGGCCGTCGAGGACCACCAGGATCTGGATGGCCGCCGACCGCGCGTCGTCCGTGCGGAACTCGCCGCGGGCGACGCCGTCGAGGATCAGGGTCTCCAGCCGGTCGTCGGAGGCCAGCTCCATCCGGGTGACCACGTCCCGCAGGACGGGCCGGTAGCGGCTCAGGTGCCGGGCGTTGATCCAGAGGCGGCTGATGTCGTCGTAGGCCGCGCCGGACGACAGCGCGAAGTACCGGGCGAGGTACTGCGCGGGGGTGCCGTCCGGGCGCTCGGCGGGGAGCAGCGCGTCGAGCTCGCCGAGGGCCGCGACGGCGAACGCCGCGGCGACGAGGTCCTCGGCGGAGGGGAAGTAGTGGCTGATCAGACCGGGCCGGACGGCGAGTTCCTCGGCGACGCGCCGCAGGGTGACGCACTCCAGTCCTTCGGTGAGGGCGACCCGGGCGGCGGTCGCCACGATCTCCGCCCGTCTGGCCTCGGGCGATTTCCGGATTCGCTTGCGCTGGACGCTTGACGACATACCGGGGATGCTATTGAGTGTGCGACCAATAAGCAACCAGGTGGGCATTCACGCACCGGAGGGCCGCATGGCTTCCACGATCCCCGACCCGCGCCCCGGGACAGAGCGCGCGTCGGCACCCCTGCCGGCCGCCGACCGGCCAGGCCGCGTCGAGGCCCACGGCATCGACCACATCCCCGACGCCGAACGCCACGGGCACCCCCGCGAGCTGTTCTCCGTCTGGGCCGCGGCGAACGTGAACTACCTCAGCCTCGTCATCGGCGGCGCACTGGTCCTCATGGGCCTCACCCTGGGACAGGCGGTCGGCGTGATCGTCGTCGGCAACCTCTTCTGGGTCCTCACCGGCGTGCTCGCCACCTCCGGCCCGGCCGCGGGTTCGCCCAGCGAGGTCATCACCCGCACCCTCTACGGCGTCCTCGGCAACCGCGTGAACAACGCCGTCGGCGGCTGGCTCGTCTCCGTCTGCTACTTCGCCCTCAACCTGGCCGCCGCCGCGACCGCCGCCTTCGCGCTCGTCGAGAAGACCGGCCTGCCGGTGAACGACCCGGTCAAGGCCGCGGTCGTCGTGGTCATCGCCGCCCTCACGCTGGCGATCAGCGTCTACGGCCACGCCCTGATCATCAAGCTCTACCTGCCGATCACGCTGATCCTCGGCGGGGCGTTCACCGTCGTCGCCCTCGCCGTCCTGCGGCACGCCGACTTCTCGTACGCCCCCGCCGAGCACCTCTCCGGCGCCTCCCTGTGGGCCGTGCTCCTCGCCGGCACCACGATGATCGCCTCGGGCCCGCTCTCGTACACGACGAGCGCCGACTTCTCCCGCTACCTGCCCCGCAGCAGCTCCCCGCGCGCCATCACGCTGTGGACCGCGCTCGGCGCCTTCGTGCCGAGCGTCGTGGTCTGCTCGCTCGGCGCCTTCGCCGCCACCGCCGTCGACATGACGGACCCCCAGACCGCGCTCCAGGCCATCCTGCCGGGCTGGTTCGTGCCGTTCTTCCTGCTGGCCCTGGTCCTCGGCACCATCGCCATCAACGCCCTGACCGCCTACAGCGCCGGCCTCGCCCTCCAGGCCGTCGGCCTGCGCGTCCGCCGCACGGTCAGCGTCCTCTTCGACGGGACCGTCGCCGTCGCCCTCACCCTCTACGGCCTGCTGGTCTCCAACTTCCTGGACACCGTCAGCAACGCCCTCCAGGTGATCACGGTCCTCACCGGGCCGATGATGTGCCTCTACGCCACGGACATCCTGCTGCGCCGCAACCGCTACGACGTGGCCGCCCTCTCCGACGAGACCCCCGGCAGCCCCTTCTGGTACACCGGCGGCGTCAACCCGGCCGGCGTGACCGCCCTCCTCGGCGGCCTCGCCGCCGGCGCCCTGTGCGTGGACAGCGTCTACACGGGACCGGTCGCCGCCGTCGTCGGCATGGACCTCTCGCTGCCCGTCGGCATGGCCGTCACCACCGGCCTGTACGTGCTCCTCGGCCGCCGCCCGGTCGCGGCCACCCTCCCCGCCGCCGCCTGAGCGCGGCCCCCGAACCGCGGGGCGGCCGGACCGCCCACCCCGGCCGCCCCGTGCCCCGTCCCGCCCCCGCCTCACCCCCGTACGGCCGCCGTCACCAGTCCCCGGACGACCCGGAAGTCCTCGCCCATCTCCGGATGCCACTGCACCCCGAGGGCCCAGGAAGGACCGGCCAGCTCCACCGCCTCCACCGTGCCGTCCTCCGCGTGCGCCGAGGCCACCAGGCCCGCGCCGAGCCGGTCCACGGCCTGGTGGTGGTAGGCCGGCACCTCGGTCGCCTCCGGCGCCAGCGTCCCGTAACGGGTCCCCGGCACCGGCTTCACCGTGTGCCGCCCCATCACCCCGACCTCGCCCATGTGCCCGTCCAGGTGCTGCGTCAGCGTCCCGCCCAGCGCCACGTTGAGCAGCTGCATCCCCCGGCAGACGCCGAGCAGCGGCGTCCCGGAGGCGAGGGCCGCCTCGATCAGCGCCAGCTCCCACGCGTCCCGCTCCCGCGCGGGCGGACCGGTCCGCGGACCGGGCTCGGCGCCGTACCGCACGGGTTCCACGTCGGCCCCGCCCGCCACCACGAGACCGTCCAGCCGGGCCAGCACCGCGGCCGCCGCCGAGGGCGCGTCCGGCGGCAGCATCACGGCCAGCCCGCCGCCCTCCCGCACGTACCGCGGATAGCGCGCGGGCAGCAGCGCCGCCGGCATGTCCCACACCCCCCAGCGGGCCCGGTCGAGATAGGTCGTCACACCGATGAGCGGCTGGGACACGGGGCTGCCTCCTGGCGGTCGCGGGACGTGCGCCGACTCTAGGGCCTGCCGCGGGCCAATGGACCGCGGACATACCTTTTCAGGCCAGGAAGCCGCGCAGCAGCGCCGCCGTCCCCGCGCAGTGCTCCCGCATCACCTCGCGGGCCGCGTCCGCGTCCCCGTCCAGGACCGCCTCCACCAGGGCGGTGTGCTGGTGCTGCGAGTGCTCCAGGTTCCGCACCAGCAGCGGGATGCAGTCCAGCAGGTCGTTGACGGTCGCCCGGACCGCCGCGTACCGGCCCGCCAGGCTGGGGGAGCCGGAGAGTTCGGCCAGCGTCAGGTGGAGCAGGGTGTCCTGGCGGCGGTAGTCGGCCAGCGGCGCGTCCCGGGTGGCCGCCAGCGCCGCCCGCAGCCGCCGCGCCCCCGCGGGCTCCAGGCCGTGCGCGGCGCACAGTCCCGCCGCGCCCACCTCCAGGACCTCCCGGAAGCGCAGCGCGTCCTCCATGTCGACGGCGGCGATCCGGCGGCGCAGCTCCGCCTCGTCGGGGCCCTGGACGCGGGGCAGCACGAACGTGCCGCCGTACCGGCCGCGCCGGCTCTCCACCAGGCCCTGCTCCTGGAGCACCTTCAGGACCTCGCGCAGCGTCACCCGGCTGATCCCCATCCGCTCGGCCAGTTCCCGTTCGGCGGGCAGCCGTTCGCCGCCCGGCACCAGGCCCAGCCGGACCACCTGGAGGACCTGCTCCAGGGCCTCCTCGAAGCCGTTGCCCGCCCGGACCGGACGCAGCACGGACGCCAACCGGTCGACCGGACCCGGCGGTTCACTCGTACGGATCACCTTCACGCCACCCCTTCCCCCGACCCTTCCCAAGCAATGGTCTCCACCCATACCTTATGTCTCCCGGCAGCCGAACGAGGAGAGTCGTCCCGTGGCAGACCGCACGCCCCCGCTCACCGTCGAGGAGCTTCGCTCCCTCGTGGCGGGCGGCGAGATCGACACCGTCGCCCTCGCCTTCCCCGACATGCAGGGCCGCCTCCAGGGCAAGCGCTTCGCCGCCCCCTTCTTCCTCCGCGAGGTCCTCGCCCACGGCACCGAGGGCTGCAACTACCTCCTCGCCGTCGACACCGAGATGAACACCGTCGACGGCTACGCCATGTCCTCCTGGGACCGCGGCTACGGCGACTTCGCCATGCGCCCCGACCTCGCCACCCTCCGCCGCACCCCCTGGAACGAGGCCACCGCCCTGGTCACCGCCGACCTGACCTGGGCCGACGGCAGCCCCGTCACCGCCGCCCCCCGCCAGATCCTGCGCCACCAGCTCGACCGCCTCGCCGCCCACGGCCTCACCGCCCACGTCGGCACCGAGCTGGAGTTCATCGTCTTCCAGGACACCTACGAGCAGGCGTGGGACACCGGCTACCGCGACCTCACCCCCGCCAACCGGTACAACGTCGACTACTCGATCCTCGGCGGCGGCCGCGTCGAACCCCTCCTGCGCCGCATCCGCAACGAGATGGCCGCCGCCGGACTCACCGTCGAGTCCGCCAAGGGCGAGTGCAACCCCGGCCAGCACGAGATCGCCTTCCGCTACGCCGACGCCCTCACCACCTGCGACCAGCACGCCGTCTACAAGACCGGCGCCAAGGAGATCGCCGCACAGGAGGGCCGCTCCCTCACCTTCATGGCCAAGTACGACGCCCGCGAGGGCAACTCCTGCCACGTCCACCTCTCCCTCCAGGACGAGGCCGGCACCAACGTCATGGCCGGGGACGACCCGCACGGCATGTCCGGCCTCATGCGGCACTTCCTCGCCGGACAGCTGGCCGCGATGCGGGACTTCTCCCTCCTCTACGCCCCCAACATCAACTCCTACAAGCGGTTCCAGCCCGGCTCCTTCGCCCCCACCGCCGTCGCCTGGGGCCCCGACAACCGCACCTGCGCGCTGCGGACCGTCGGCCACGGCCCCTCCACCCGCTTCGAGAACCGCCTCCCCGGCGGCGACGTCAACCCCTACCTCGCCGTCGCCGCGATGGTCGCCGCCGGCCTCCACGGCATCGAGCAGGGCCTCGAACTCCCGCCCCCCTGCACCGGGAACGCCTACGCCGCCGACCACGCCCACGTCCCCACCACCCTGCGCGAGGCCGCCGAACTCTGGGAGACCAGCGAGATCGCCGAGGATGCCTTCGGCGCCGAGACCGTCGCCCACTACCGCAACATGGCGCGCGTCGAACTCGCCGCCTTCGACGCGGCGGTCACCGACTGGGAACTGCGCCGCTCCTTCGAACGCCTCTGACGCGCGCACGCCCCTGAGGGGTGAACGCCCCTGAGGGGTGAACGCCTCCGACGCGCGCATGTCTCCGACGCGTGCCCCCCTCCGACGCACGCCGCCGACGAACCCCTCCGACGCACGCCCCGAGAGGACCGAGCCCTTGCCCACCGCACTCCGGGTACTGAACCCGGCGACCGAGGAACTCGTCGCCACCGTCCCCGCCGCCACCGCCGCCGACGTGGACGCCGCCGTCACCCGGGCCGCCGCCGCCCAGCGCGCCTGGGCCGCCGCCGCCCCCGCCGACCGCGCCCGGCTGCTCCGCCGCTTCGCCTCCGCCGTCGACGCCCACACCGAGGAACTCGCCCTCCTGGAGGTCACCCAGGCCGGGCACACCCTCGGCAACGCCCGCTGGGAGGCCGGCAACGTCCGCGACCTCCTCGACTACGCCGCCGGGGGAGCGGAACGCCTGACCGGACGGCAGATCCCGGTGTCCGGCGGCCTCGACGTCACGATCCTCGAACCGCTCGGCGTCGTCGGCGTCATCGCTCCCTGGAACTTCCCCATGCCGATCGCCGCCTGGGCCACCGCCCCCGCCCTGGCCGCCGGCAACGCCGTCCTCCTCAAGCCCGCCGAGACGACCCCGCTCACCGCGCTCCGCCTCGCCGGGATCGCCCTGGAGGCCGGCCTGCCCGAGGGCCTCTTCCAGGTCCTCCCCGGCACCGGCCCCGTCGCGGGCGACGCCCTCGTCACCCACCCCGGCGTCGCCAAGATCGTCTTCACCGGCTCCACCCGGGTCGGCAAGGCGATCATGGCGAAGTGCGCCGACCAGGTGAAGCGGGTCACCCTCGAACTCGGCGGCAAGAGCCCCAACATCGTCTTCGCCGACGCCGACCTCGAAGCCGCCGCCGCGGCCGCCCCGATGTCCTTCCTCGACAACAGCGGCCAGGACTGCTGCGCCCGCACCCGGATCCTCGTCCAGCGGAGCGCCTACGACCGCTTCCTGGAACTGCTCGTGCCCGCCGTCGAGGAGGTCGTCGTCGGCGACCCGCTCGACGAGCGCACCCAGATGGGGCCGCTGATCTCCCGCGCCCAGCTCGACCGGGTCCGCTCCTACGTCCCCGAGGGCGCGGAGGCCGTCGTCGGCAAGGCGCCCGAGGGGCCCGGCTTCTGGTACCCGCCGACCGTCCTCACCGGCGTCGCCGAGGACGCGCCCTGCGCCGTCGAGGAGGTCTTCGGCCCCGTCGCCGTCCTCCTCCCCTTCGAGGACGAGGCCGACGCGATCCGGCTCGCCAACGCCACCGAGTACGGCCTGTCCGGCTCCCTCTGGACCCGGGACGTCGGCCGCGCCCTGCGCGCCTCCCGCGCCGTCCGGGCCGGGAACCTCTCCGTCAACTCCCACTCCAGCGTCCGCTACTGGACCCCCTTCGGGGGCTTCGGCCGGTCCGGCCTCGGCCGCGAACTCGGACCCGACGCCCTCACCGCCTTCACCGAGACCAAGAACGTCTTCATCAGCACGGAAGGCTGACCGCATGACCACCGAAGAGACCGCAGGGACCGTCTGCCGCCGCCTCGTCGGCCGCACCGCCGTCATCACCGGCGCCGGCAGCGGCATCGGACTCGCCACCGCCCACCGCCTCGCCTCCGAAGGAGCGAACGTCGTCTGCGGCGACATCGACGAGGAGGCCGGGAAGGCCGCCGCCGAAGCCGTCGGCGGCACCTTCGCCAAGGTCGACGTCACCGACCCCGAGGAGGTCGAGGCGCTCTTCCGCACCGCCTTCGAGACCTACGGCTCCGTCGACGTCGCCTTCAACAACGCCGGCATCTCCCCGCCCGACGACGACTCCATCCTGGAGACCGGACTGGAGGCGTGGCGGCGCGTCCAGGACGTCAACCTCACCTCCGTCTACCTCTGCTGCAAGGCCGCCCTGCCGTACATGCGGCGCCAGGGCCGGGGCTCCATCATCAACACCGCCTCCTTCGTGGCGATCATGGGCGCGGCGACCAGCCAGATCTCGTACACCGCCTCCAAGGGCGGCGTCCTCGCCATGTCCCGCGAGCTCGGCGTCCAGTTCGCCCGCGAGGGCATCCGCGTCAACGCCCTCTGCCCCGGCCCGGTCGACACCCCGCTCCTGCGGGAGCTCTTCGCCGCGGACCCGGAGCGGGCCGCCCGCAGGCTCGTCCACATCCCCGTCGGCCGCTTCGCCCGCGCCGACGAGATCGCGGCGGCCGTCGCCTTCCTCGCCAGCGACGACTCTTCCTTCGTCAACGCCACCGACTTCCTCGTCGACGGCGGCATCTCCGGCGCCTACGTCACCCCGCTGTAGGGGGACCGGGGAGGCTCAGAGGAAGGTCCGCCCCTCGCCCCGGTAGGTGGGGACCGCGTCCACCACGCGGTCCCCCTCCACCAGGTGCAGCGTCTCGAACCGCTCGCACAGCTCACCGGCCTTCGCGTGCCGGAACCACACCTTGTCGCCGATCCGCAGGTCGTCCGCGGGCGAGCCGAGCAGCGGCGTCTGCACCTCTCCGGGCCCCTCCCGGGGGTCGTAGCGCAGCCCCTCCGGGAGGTACGGGACGGGCAGCCGGTCCCGCCCGGCCGCGCCGGACGCCGGATAGCCGCCGCCGAGCACCGTGACGACCCCGACGCCGGGGCGCCGCACCACCGGCAGCGCGAAGAGCGCCGCGGGGCGCCCGCTGAAGGACGAGTAGTCGTCGAAGAGCCGCGGCACGTACAGCCCCGACCCGGCCGCGACCTCGGTGACCGCCGCCTCCGCGACCGTGTGCTGCACGCTGCCGGTGCCGCCGCCGTTGACGAACTCCAGGTCCGGCGCCACCGCCCGTACGGCTCCGGCCACCGCCGCCCGCCGTTCGGCCAGCTCCCGGCGGGCCACCGCCTGCATCGCCCGTACCGCCCGCGACCGCAGCGGCCGGCCGGCCACCGCGTCCCCGACCCCCGCCACGTGCCCCTCGTACGCCATCAGCCCCACCAGCCGGAACCCCGGCCGCCGGACCACCGACCGGGCCAGCTCCGCCAGCTGCGCGGGAGTCCGCAGCGGTGACCGCAGCGCCCCGATCCGCACCCGGCCGCCCAGCAGGCGCAGCGCCGTGTCCATCTCCAGGCAGACCCGCACCTCCTCGGTGCCGCCGGCCCGCGCCGCGTCGATCAGGTCCAGCTGCGCCACGTCGTCGACCGTCACCGTCACGGCGGCGGCGAGCTTCGGGTCCCGCGCCAGCTCCGCGTAGCCGCCCCGGTCGGCCGACGGATAGGCCAGCAGGACGTCCTCGAACCCGGCCCGCGCCAGCCACAGCGACTCGGCGAGCGTGAAGGACATGACCCCGGCGAAACCGTCCCGGGCCAGCACCCGCTCCAGGAGCGCCCGGCACCGCACCGACTTGCTCGCCACCCGCACCGGCTTCCCGCCGGCCCGCCGCACCAGATCGTCCGCGTTGGCGTCGAACGCCTCCAGGTCGACGATCGCCACGGGAGCGTCGAGGGCGGCGGTGGCCCGGTCGTACCGGGCCCGGTCGGCGGCACGGGGAGTCATGGCCCGAGCTTGCCAGACCGTCAGGGGGGCGGGTACCCCTGGGTTCCCGCACGGCGGGGAACAGCCCGTAGAGTGGCGGGCATTGTCGGCGGGAGCAGGGGGCGGGATGACCAGCGAGCAGAACCCCCGCACGCCCCGGGTCACCGAGACCCTCCCCCCTCCCGAGCCCCCCAGGTCCCCCGAGGACCCGGCCCCCCGGAACCCGCCCAGAAGCGCCCTCTCCACCCTCACCACCTCCCTCACCCCGCCCCCGGCCACCCCTCAGCCGTCCAAGCCCCCGGCCCCCCGCCGGGAGACGGCCCCCGCGCCCCTCCCGAAGACCCCGGCCCCGGCCCGGCCCGCGCCTCCGGCGTCGAAGCCGCAGGCCGCACCTGCCCCGCCGCGCCCGCAGGGCACCCCGGAGGCGACGGCTCCGGCGCCCCCGACTTCGCCGCCCCCGGCCGCCCCGGCGCCGCAGCGCCCCCCGGGCGCCCCGGCCGCGCAGACCCCGGCGGCCCCGCCGCGCCCGCGGACGGCCCCGCCCGCGTCTCCCGCCGCGCAGGCACCCGCCGCCCCGGCTCCGGCCGTCCCGGCCCGGCCTCAGCCGACCTCGGCCCCGCTCCCGGCCCCGGCCCCGCCGCGCCCGCGGACGGCACTGCCCCGGGGCTGGGCGGCGGATGCCGGGCCGGGACGAAAGAAGCCGTCAGGGCCCTCCGGGCCGGCCGTGGAGACGACCGCGCGACTGCGGCCCGTGCGGGTCCCGGCGTACGGGACGGCGGAGGAGACGCCGGTCGAGACGACGACGCGACTGCGGCCGATACGGGAGCGGCGCCGTGGGAGGGCGCTGGCCGTGGGAGCGTGCCTCGTGCTCGGGACCGGACTCGTCGGGGGCGCTCTGGCCGGGATGTGGCTCGCCGCGTCCGGCGGCGGACGGCCCGCCGAACCCGCCGGGTACACCGTCGCCAAGGAGCTCTGGCACAACGCCCCGGTCGACACCCTCCTCCCGCGCACCCTCACCGCCCCCGAGGCCGGGCCCGGTCCCTCCGCCCGCACCTGGACCAGGGTCGTCGTCGCGCCCGACGCGCCCTGCACCACCGCGTCCCTCGCACCCCGGCTGCTCGCCGCCGTGGACCCCCTCGGCTGCGAACGCGTCCTGCGCGCCACCTACACCGACGCCACCGCCACCAGCGTCCTCACGGTCGGGCTCGTCTTCACCCGCGCCGACGTCACCGCGCAGCGCGCCCTCGGCGGCCGCGCACTGGCCGCCCGCCTCGGCCAGGACGTGCCGCCCGCGCTGGCCGGGCCCGGGACCGTCGCCGCCGGGTTCGGCCCCGCCCAGCGCACCGGCTGGTGGGCGACCGCCTCCACCGACCTCCCCGTCGTCGTCACGGCCGTCTCCGGCTTCGCCGACGGCCGGGCCGCCGACCGCGCGGTCCCCGCCGACCAGGCCATGAAGAAGGGCCGCGCCGACGCCGTCGCCCAGTCCGGCCTCGGCCACGAGGCCCTCGGCATCGCCGAGCGCCTGGAGAAGCAGCTCCGCACCACCGCCCGGACCGCGGCGAAGGAGCAGGAAGCCCGATGACCCGCCCCCGTACCCCGGACACGACGGAGGGAACGGCCCCGGCCCGCTTCCGCACCCGCACCCGCTTCCGCCCCCGCCTCCGCGCCGCGGGCACCGCGCCCGCCGCCGTCCTCCTCGCCGCCGCCTTCGCCGTGCTGCCCGCCGCGCCCGCCCACGCCGACGCCATCCGCGACCGCCAGTGGGGCCTCGAAGCCCTCCGCACGGAGGAGGCGTGGCGGACCACCAAGGGCGAGGGCGTCACCGTCGCCGTCCTCGACACCGGCGTGGACGCCGGCCACCCCGACCTCACCGGCTCCGTCCTGCCGGGCAAGGACCTCATCGGCTTCGGCGCCGCCGAGGGCGACCCCGCCTGGGCCCGGCACGGCACGGCGATGGCCGGCATCATCGCCGGGCACGGCCACGGCTGGGCCGACGACAGCGGCGTCCTCGGCATCGCCCCCGGCGCCCGCATCCTGCCCGTGCGGGTCATCCTCGAAGGCAAGGACAAGGCCCGCGACAAGGCCCGCAAGACCCGTGGCACCGCCCTCGCCCAGGGCATCCGCTGGGCCGCCGACCACGGCGCAGACGTCATCAACCTCTCCCTCGGCGACGACTCGAAGTCCGCCCACCCCGACCCCGGCGAGGACGCCGCCGTCCAGTACGCCCTCGGCAAGGGCGTCGCCGTCGTCGCCTCCGCCGGCAACGGCGGCGAGAAGGGCGACCACATCTCCTACCCGGCCGCCTACCCCGGCGTCATCGCCGTCACCGCCGTCGACCGCTACGGCACCCGCGCCTCCTTCTCCACCCGCCGCTGGTACGCCACGGTCAGCGCCCCCGGCGTCGACATCGTCATCGCCGACCCCGACCGCAAGTACTACGAGGGCTGGGGCACGAGCGCCGCCGCCGCCTTCGTCTCCGGCGCCGTCGCCCTCATCCGCTCCGCCCACCCCGACCTGACCCCCGCGCAGATCAAGCGGCTCCTCGTCGACACCGCCCGGGACCGGCCCGAGGGCGGCCGGAGCGACGCCAAGGGGTACGGCACGGTCGACCCGGCCGCGGCCATCGAGGCGGGCGCCGCGCTGAAGGGCGGCGACCCGAAGGACGCCACCGCCGGCTACCGCGGCCAGTACTTCGGCCCCGGCCCCCTCCCCGCCGCCGAGGAGAGCGGTGCGTCCGGGCTGCTCGCCCCCCTCGCCGGCGGCCTCGGCGCGCTCCTGCTGCTGGCCGCCGTGGCCCTGCACCGGGCGGGCCGCGCCCGCTGACGCCCCGGCGGCGGGGACCGGACGCCCGGCCCGTTAGGCTCGGGGCGTGGAGCTCAAGAACATCCCGGACCCCGGTTTCTCCGACGACGACGGCACCGCGGACCCGGCGCTCGCCGCGGCCCTCGCGGCCTGGGCGGAGGACAGAACCGCCCACGGCCCCGTCCTGGAGGCGCTGCGCGGAGCCCGGCTCCTCGTCCCCGTCGTCGCCGTCCTCGGCGAGGTGGAGATCGACCCGGAGACGGGACTGAAGCAGGAGAAGACCAGCGACATGGCGGTGCCGACGCTCACCGCCGGCGACCGCCGCGGGCTGCCCGCCTTCACCTCGACCGCCTCGCTCGCCCGGTGGGACCCGGCCGCCCGGCCCGTCGCCGTCCCGCTCCACCAGGCGCTCGCCGCCCTCGTCCACGAGAAGGCCGACACCCTGGTCCTCGACATGGCCGGACCGGTGCCCTACCAGGTGAGCGGGTCCGCCCTGCTCGCCCTCGCCGAGGGCCGCACCAGCACCGACCCGCTCGACGACCCGGCCGTCCGGGACGCGGTCCGCGCCGCGGTCGCCGCCGAGCCCGCCGTGCTCCGCGCCCACCTGGGCCCCGGCACCGCCGACGGCACCCTCGCCCTGGTCCTCGCCGGGGACGCCGACCCGGCGGACGCCGCCCGGCGGGTGGCCTCCGCGCTGGCCTCCGACGAAACGCTGAGGGCCCGCCTGGTGCGGGGCCTCGACCTGGCGCTCCTGCCGGCCGCGGCCACCCCTCCGGGCGAGCCCTTCTACGTACGGGACTGACCTGCGGGCCCTCCGGCCTCGGGGTCCCGGCTCCCGGGCCCAGCCGTGGACGGCGCCTGTGGCCGTGGTCTTCCGGGGGCGACCCCCGTACCCCCGCGGCCCTCCGGGCCCTTCGCGGTCGGCCGTCAGCCGTGGACGGCGCCCGTGGCCGTGGTCTTCCGGGGGCGACCCCCGTACCCCCGCGGCCCTCCGGGCCCTTCGCGGCCGGCCGTCAGCCGTAGACGGCGCCCGTGTACTTCTCGCCCGGGCCCTTGCCCGGCTCGTCGGGGACGACCGACGCCTCGCGGAAGGCGAGCTGGAGGGACTTCAGGCCGTCCCGCAGGGGGGCGGCGTGGAAGGACGAGATCTCCGTGGTGCTCGCGTCGAGCAGGCCGGCGAGGGCGTGGATCAGCTTGCGCGCCTCGTCGAGGTCCTTGTGGGCGTCGCCCTCCTCGGTGAGGCCGAGCTTGACCGCGGCGGCGCTCATCAGGTTGACGGCGACGGTCACGATGACCTCGACCGCCGGCACCTCGGCGATGTCGCGGGTCATGGCCTCGAAGTCGGGGTTCTCGGAGTCGGTGGGGGACGCGTTCTGGGGGGTCTCGCTCATGCCCCACACGATAAGCGGGCGGACGGTTCGCGCCGACCGCCGGGTCCTGCTAACCTTGTGTAACGACCGGCCGGACACCTGTGTGCCCGGCCCGCAAGTGGAGGCTCCGATCTCCCACCTGACCGCTCTCACGGGCGGCGGGTCACCGGTCAGGCGGCGACCATCGTTCCGTACGGACGATGGAGTCGCCCTGTGCGCCCCGCGGTTGACCGCGACGGTGCTCCGGTTTTCTTTGGAGCCCCGCTTGTGTCCCGTCCGGGGCATTTTTCATGCTCCCGCTCGGTTGGTCTCAGTGATTTGACGTGACGTGTCCGTCCGCCAAGGCGGTCGCGTGGTGCTACCGAGGAGGATCCATCAGCGCCGAGCCCCGCATCAACGAGCGGATTCGCGTTCCTGAGGTGCGTCTTGTCGGCCCCAGCGGCGAGCAGGTGGGCATCGTCCCCCTTGCCAAGGCCCTGGAGCTCGCGCAGGAGTACGACCTCGATCTTGTCGAGGTCGCGGCGAACGCCCGTCCGCCCGTGTGCAAGCTCATGGACTACGGGAAGTTCAAGTACGAGTCGGCCATGAAGGCCCGTGAGGCGCGCAAGAACCAGGCGCACACGGTCATCAAGGAGATGAAGCTCCGGCCGAAGATCGACCCGCACGACTACGACACCAAGAAGGGCCACGTCGTCCGCTTCCTGAAGCAGGGCGACAAGGTCAAGATCACGATCATGTTCCGTGGTCGTGAGCAGTCCCGGCCCGAGCTCGGTTACCGCCTTCTTCAGCGCCTCGCCGAGGACGTCCAGGACCTGGGCTTCATCGAGTCGAACCCGAAGCAGGACGGCCGGAACATGATCATGGTTCTGGGTCCGCACAAGAAGAAGACCGAGGCCATGGCCGAGGCGCGCGAGGCTCAGGCCGCGCGCAAGGCGGAGCGCCAGGGCCTCGCGCCCGAGGCGGCCGCCGAGGCCGGTGCCGAGGAGGCTTCGGCCGACACGTCGGCCGAGAACGCCGAGGCGTGATCCGACGGGGCCGCCCCAGCGGCGGCCCCCGGGTTCCGCCCGGCACCACCACACGAAGAATTGACGTTCCCGGTTGTCCGGTGCCAGCACCGGGGGAGCGCCACTGACGAGGAGATAACGGCGCTATGCCGAAGAACAAGACGCACTCCGGTGCCAAGAAGCGCTTCAAGGTCACCGGCTCCGGCAAGATCCTGCGCGAGCGCGCCGGCAAGCGCCACCTGCTCGAGCACAAGTCGTCCAAGCTGACGCGTCGCCTCACCGGCAACGCCGAGATGGCCCCGGGTGACGCCGCCAAGATCAAGAAGATGCTGGGCATCTGAGCTTGATCTCCCGCCCTCGGTCCCCGAGGGCATCCGGCCAAGACCGGGACCCATCCGTTTTCCGGGTCGTGTGAACACACCACGGCCCCGCTACAAGGAGTAAGAAGTGGCACGCGTCAAGCGGGCAGTCAACGCCCACAAGAAGCGCCGGGCGATCCTCGAGCAGGCCTCCGGCTACCGCGGTCAGCGTTCGCGCCTGTACCGCAAGGCCAAGGAGCAGGTCACCCACTCGCTGGTCTACAACTACAACGACCGGAAGAAGCGCAAGGGCGACTTCCGTCAGCTGTGGATCCAGCGCATCAACGCCGCTGCCCGCCAGAACGGCATGACGTACAACCGCCTCATCCAGGGTCTGAAGGCCGCCAACATCGAGGTGGACCGCAAGATCCTCGCCGAGCTGGCCGTCAACGACATCAACGCGTTCGCCGCGCTGGTCGAGGTCGCGCAGAAGGCCCTCCCGGCCGACGTCAACGCCCCGAAGGCCGCCGCCTGATCTTCCAGGCCGCAGTGCTTCAGCCCGGACCCGCAGGCCCCGCGCCTGCGGGTCCGGCGCGTTGACCGCCCCGTACGGAAACCCGACGAGACAGAGAGCCCCAGGCACATGTCCACCCCCGAGCCGATCTCCCCGCGTTCCCCGCGCGTCGCCGCCGCCCGGCGGCTCGCCAAGCGCAACTTCCGGGGCAAGGACCGCCTCTTCCTCGCCGAGGGCCCCCAGGCCGTCCGCGAGGCCGTCGCGCACCGGGGCCCGGACGGTGCCCCCACCCTCGTCGAGCTCTTCACCACCGTCGATGCCGCCGAGCGCTACGCGCCCATCGTCGAGGCCGCCCGCGCCGCCGGCGCCCGCGTCCACCACGCCTCCGACGCCGTTCTCGCCGAGGTCTCCCAGACCGTCACCCCGCAGGGCCTCGTCGGCGTCTGCCGCTTCCTCGACTCGCCCTTCGAGGAGATCCTCGCCGCGAAGCCCAAGCTGGTCGCCGTCCTCGCGCACGTCCGCGACCCCGGGAACGCCGGCACCGTGCTCCGCTGTGCCGACGCCGCCGGAGCCGACGCGGTGATCCTCACCGACGCCTCCGTCGACCTGTACAACCCCAAGTCGGTCCGGGCCTCCGTCGGCTCGCTCTTCCACCTCCCCGTCGCCGTGGGCGTCCCCGTCGAGCAGGCCGTCGCCGGCCTCAAGGACGCCGGCGTCCGCATCCTCGCCGCCGACGGCGCGGGCCTGGACGACCTCGACGACGAACTCGACGCCGGCACCATGGGCGGCCCCACCGCCTGGATCTTCGGCAACGAGGCCTGGGGCCTCCCCGAGGAGACCCGCGCCCTCGCCGACGCCGTCGTCCGCGTCCCCATCCACGGCAAGGCCGAGAGCCTCAATCTCGCCACCGCCGCGGCCGTCTGCCTGTACGCCTCCGCCCGCGCCCAGCGCCCCCGCCGCTCGGTCTGACCACCCCCCGCCCCCGTACCCGACCGTCGTGATCCGGCCACCCCGTGTGGCCTTCCGACTCCCGTTGGTCACCCTCGCCCAGTAGAGTGACGCACTCGGGAACCCACTGCGGTACACGGAGGGGTGGGAGACGGGGATATGACGGCCGGCACGGACAGTCCCGCGCGGACCGCACAGCCACGCGGGGCCGAGGCGCCCGCACCCGAGCCGTGGCCCGGGATCGACCCCGACGACCTGCCCGACGGGCTCGTCGTCGCCGACGAGCGGGGTCTCGTCGTCTGCTTCAACGCCGCCGCCAGCCGCCTCACCGCCGTCCCCGTCGCCGAGGCCCTCGGCCGCCCGCTCGACCGGGCCCTGCCGCTGGAGGACCTCAAGGGCCACCGCTGGTGGGCCCTCACCGACCCCTACGGCGGCCTCGCCACCCGGCGCGGCCAGCCCGAACGGAACCTGCTGCTGCCCGGCGGCCGCGAGGTCCTCGTCTCCGCCCGGTACGTCCGCGAGCACCCCACCGGACCCGTCCGCCGGGTCGTCGTCTCGCTCCGCGGCACCGAGGCCCGCCGCCGCACCGAGCGCAGCCACGCCGAACTGATCGCCACCGTCGCCCACGAACTCCGCTCCCCGCTCACCTCCGTCAAGGGCTTCACCGCCACCCTCCTCAGCAAGTGGGAGCGGTTCACCGACGAGCAGAAGCGGCTCATGCTGGAGACCGTCGACGCCGACGCCGGCCGGATCAAACGGCTCATCGCCGAACTCCTCGACATCTCCCGGATCGACTCCGGCCGCCTGGAGGTCCGCCGCCAGCCCGTCGACATCGCCGCCGCCATCGGCCGCCACATCCAGGTGCACACCACCGCCGGCCAGCCGCCCGACCGCTTCTTCGTCCGCACCCGTCCCGGACTCCCCGCGCTCTGGGCCGACCCCGACAAGATCGACCAGATCCTCGGCAACCTCCTGGAAAACGCGGTGCGCCACGGCGCCGGAACCGTCACCATCGAGGTGGCGCCCCGCACCGCGGGCGACGACGGCACCGGCGAGGAGGGGACGGAGGTCACCGTGCGCGACGAAGGACCGGGCATCCCCGAGGAGTCCATGAACCGCGTCTTCACCCGCTTCTGGCGCGGCAGCAAGCGCGGCGGCACCGGCCTCGGCCTCTACATCGTCAAGGGCCTCGTCGAGGCCCACGGCGGCACCATCACCGTCGGCCCCGGCCCGCGCGGCGGCGCCGAATTCCGATTTATCCTGCCCGTCGGAGCCCCGGCCCACCTCGTCTGAGGTCTCTCACCCACCGAGACCCCACGGGATCCAGAGCCGCCGGGGCCCCCACGGGCTCATCCGCGTGTCCCCACCCCGTTAGACTCGACCTTTGGCACGTTTGCGCCCTTGTCGTCGAACCGGGGTCGCCCCAGCCAGCCCAACGGAAGCACGGGAAGAGATGTCGGCACCCAATAAGTCGTACGACCCGGTCGAGGTCGAAGCCTTGAAACCGGAAGAGATCGAGCGCATGCGGGACGAGGCGCTCGCCGCCTTCGCCGCCGCCGGCGACCTCGACGCGCTCGCGCACGCCAAGACGGCGCACACCGGCGGCACCTCGCCGCTCGCCCTCGCCAACCGCGAGATCGGCGCGCTGCCCCCGCAGGCCAAGGCCGCGGCCGGCAAGCTCGTCGGCCAGGCCCGCGGCGTCGTCTCCAAGGCGCTCGCCGCCCGCCAGGCCGAGCTGGAGGACGAGCGCGACGCGCGCGTCCTCGTCGAGGAGGCCGTCGACGTCACCCTGCCGTACGACCGGATCCCGGCCGGCGCCCGCCACCCGCTCACCACCCTCATGGAGCGCGTCGCCGACGTCTTCGTCTCCATGGGCTACGAGGTCGCCGAAGGCCCCGAGGTCGAGGCCGAGTGGTTCAACTTCGACGCCCTGAACTTCGTGCCGGACCACCCGGCGCGGCAGATGCAGGACACCTTCTTCGTCCAGGGCCCCGAGGGCACCACGGGCGACGAGTCCGGTGTCGTGCTCCGCACCCACACCTCGCCGGTCCAGGCCCGCACCCTCATCGACCGGGAGCCCCCGGTCTACGTGGTGTGCCCCGGCCGCGTCTACCGCACCGACGAGCTCGACGCCACGCACACCCCGGTCTTCCACCAGATCGAGCTGCTCGCCGTCGACGAGGGCCTCACCATGGCCGACCTCAAGGGCACCCTCGACCACATGGTCCAGGCGCTCTTCGGCGCGGACATGAAGACCCGGCTCCGCCCGAACTTCTTCCCCTTCACCGAGCCGTCCGCCGAGATGGACATGCTCTGTTACGTCTGCCGCGGCGAGTCCGTCGGCAACCCCGACCGTCCCTGCCGCACCTGCGGCAGCGAGGGCTGGATCGAGCTCGGCGGCTGCGGCATGGTCAACCCGAAGGTGCTCGTCGCCTGCGGCGTGGACCCGGAGAAGTACAGCGGCTTCGCCTTCGGCTTCGGCATCGAGCGGATGCTGATGTTCCGGCACAACGTGGAAGACATGCGAGACATGGTCGAGGGTGACGTCCGGTTCACCCGGCCGTTCGGGATGGAGATCTGATGCGGGTCCCGCTTTCTTGGCTGCGGGAGTACGTCGACCTGCCGGCGACGGAGACCGGCCGCGACGTCCAGGCCAAGCTCATCACCGCCGGCCTCGAGGTCGAGACCGTCGAGCGGCTCGGCGCCGGCCTCACCGGCCCCCTCGTGGTCGGCAAGGTCCTCACCATCGAGGAGCTGACGGAGTTCAAGAAGCCCATCCGCTTCTGCACCGTCGACGTCGGCCGGGCCAACGGCACCGGCGAGCCCCAGGAGATCATCTGCGGCGCCCGGAACTTCGCCGTCGGCGACAAGGTCGTCGTGGCCCTCCCCGGCGCCGTGCTGCCCGGCGACTTCCGGATCGCCGAGCGCAAGACGTACGGCAAGGTCTCGCGCGGCATGATCTGCTCCAGCGAGGAGCTGGGCATGGGCGAGGACCCGAACCACGGGATCATCGTCCTGCCGCCCGAGCACGAGGTCGGCATCGACGCCACCGTCCTCCTGGAGCTGTACGACGAGGTCCTCGACATCGCCGTCACCCCGGACCGCGGCTACTGCCTCTCGATGCGCGGCGTCGCCCGCGAGGCCGCCATCGCGTACGGGCTGCCGCTGCGCGACCCGGCGCTCCTCGACGTGCCCGCCCCGAACTCGTACGGCTACCCGGTCCAGATCGCCGACCCGATCGGCTGCGACCGCTTCACCGCGCGCACGGTCGTCGGCCTCGACCCCGAGGCGCGGTCGCCGATCTGGCTCCAGCGCCGCCTCCAGAAGGCGGGCATGCGCCCGATCTCGCTCGCCGTCGACGTCACCAACTACGTGATGCTGGAGCTCGGCCAGCCGCTGCACGCCTACGACCGCACCCGGATCGACGGCCCCATCGGGGTCCGCCGCGCCGAGGCCGGCGAGAAGATCACCACCCTCGACGGCACCGTCCGCGTCCTCGACGCGGCCGACCTCGTCATCACCGACAACAGCGGCCCCATCGGCATCGCCGGTGTCATGGGCGGCGCGAACACCGAGATCGCCGACCCGGTGACCGACCCCGAGACCGGCGCCGTCACCGGCTCCACCGAGGTCGTCGTCGAGGCCGCGCACTTCGACGCGATCTCCGTCGCCCGCACCGCCCGCCGCCACAAGCTGTCCTCCGAGGCGTCCAAGCGCTTCGAGCGCGGCGTCGACCCGCAGGCCGCCGCCGCGGCCGCGCAGCGCACGGTCGACCTGCTCGTGCTCCTCGCGGGCGGCACCGCGGAGGCCGGCGTCACCGAGATCGCCGCCCCCTCCGCGCCCCGCACGATCACCCTGCCGGCGAACCACCCCGACAAGGTCGCGGGGGTGGACTACGGCCGCGAGACCGTCGTCCGCCGCCTCCAGGAGATCGGCTGCGACGTCTACGGCCAGGACGAGCTCGTCGTCACGGTGCCCTCGTGGCGCCCCGACCTGAACGAGCCGAACGACCTCGCCGAGGAGGTCATCCGGCTGGAGGGCTACGAGAACCTGCCCTCCACCCTGCCGAAGCCCCCGGCCGGCCGCGGCCTCACCGAGCGCCAGCGCGTCCACCGCCGGGTCGGCCGCGTGCTCGCCGGCGCCGGCTACGTCGAGGCGCTGAACTACCCCTTCATGGGGCAGCAGGTCCTCGACCAGCTCGGCCTCGACGCGGACGACGCCCGCCGCAAGGTCGTCACCCTCGTCAACCCGCTCTCCGACGAGGAGCCCGCGCTCCGCACCACGCTGCTCCCCGGCCTGCTGGCCGCGCTGCGCCGGAACGACAGCCGTGGCAGCCACGACCTCGCGCTCTTCGAGACGGGTCTGGTCTTCCGTCCCGAGGGCGAGCCGAAGGTCGCGGTCCGCCTCCCGGTGGACCGCCGCCCCACCGACGAGGAGATCGCCGGCGTCAACGCCGCGCTGCCCGCGCAGCCGCGCCGCGCCGCCGTCGTCCTGGCCGGCGCCCGCGAGCAGTCCGGCTGGTGGGGCAAGGGCCGCCCGGCCGACTGGGCCGACGCGATCCAGGCCGCCCGCGCCATCGCCGTCGAGGCCGGTGCGGAGCTGCTGATCGACGCCGACCAGCACGCGCCGTTCCACCCGGGCCGCTGCGCCGCCTTCCACGTGGTGATCGACGGGGTCAGGACCCTGGCCGGCCACGGCGGCGAGCTCCACCCGCGCGTCGTCAAGGCGCTGGGCCTCCCGGCCCGCACCTGCGCGATGGAGCTGGACCTGGACGTCCTGGAGAAGGCGAGCGAGGGACCGGTCAAGGCCCCGCGCATCTCCGCCTTCCCGGTCGCCACCCAGGACGTCGCCCTGGTCGTGGACCAGGACGTGCCGTCCGCCGCGGTCGAGTACTACCTGGCCGGCGGCGCGGGTGAACTCCTGGAGTCCATCCGCCTGTTCGACGTCTACACCGGCGACCAGGTCGGCGAGGGCAAGAAGTCCCTGGCGTACGCGCTGAAGTTCCGCGCCGCGGACCGCACCCTCACCGTCGAGGAGGCCACCGCCGCCCGCGACGCGGCGATCGCCCTGGCCGCCGAGCACACCGGCGCCGTCCTGCGCGGCGCCTGACGGCACGGCAGCACCCACGGAGGGCCGCCCCGGGAGCGGATCCCGGGGCGGCCCTCCGCCGTTCCTCCCGCCCCCCGCGCTCGCACACGGCGGCGACGCCCGGCGGTGTGTGCGCGTGGCGCGGGCCTGGCGAAAGGCGGCGTGGGCGGGGTGCTCACTCCTTCGGGTGAGATCGCCGGGGGGCGTTCCCCCGTGGTCCGGACGGTCGGCAGAATCGACGCGGCCACAGGGGCGGACCTGTGTGCCGCAGGGCCTTCGGGCGCTGGCGGGGCTCGGGAAGGGCCGTACATGATCCGTACCAGCCGAGGCAGTCGCACCCGCAGGGACCGGGCGGCGGCCGCCGTCGTCCCGCGGCTCCGCCGGGCGGCCCCGCTCGCCCTTCCCGTCGGCTGGGGCGCCGTGGCCGTGGCGTGGAAGTTCGGCTGTCCGCTGGCCCGGCAGCCGGGGCTGCCGATGCGGATCGCGACCTCTCTCGTCTTCCTGGCCGTCGGTACGGGGCTGGTCCTCGGCGTGCGGCGGGGGCTGCGGCGCGAGCTGGCGCGGGTGCGGGCCGTCGCGGAGGCGACGCAGCGGGTGCTGCTGCGCCCGCCGCCCGCCCGGCTCGACGGACTCGCCCTGGCCGCACGGCAGTTGTCGGCCGCGCGCGGTGCGTCGGTCGGCGGCGACCTGTACGAGGCGGTGGCGACGCCGTACGGGGTGCGGATCGTGATCGGGGACGTGCGGGGCCACGGGCTCGCCGCCCTGGGGGCCGTCGTCGCCGTGCTCGGCAGCTTCCGGGAGGCCGCGCACGACGAGGCCGAACTCGGCGGCGTGCTCAGGCGGTTGGAGCGGGCGCTCCAGCGGCACCTGCGGGAGCGGGTGCGCGACGAGCACCCGGCGGCGGGCGGGGCGGCGCCCGAGCACCCGGTGGCCGAGGAGTTCGTGACGCTGCTGCTCCTGGAGGTCCGCGCCGACGGCCGGCTCGCCGTCCTCGACTGCGGCCACCCCGCCCCGTACCGGCTCGGCCCCCGGCCGGAGCGGCTGCCGGTGGGCGAGCCGCTGCCGCCGCTCGGCGTCCTGCCGCTGCCCGCCGTGCTCGTCCCGTACACCGGGGCCCGGCTGCTGCCGGGCGAGACGCTGGTGCTGCACACGGACGGGGCGGAGGAGGCCCGGGACCGCCGTGGCCGGTTCTTCGCCCTCGACGCGGTGCTCGCCCGCAGCGCCGGACGGCCGCCCGAGGGCGTCGTCCGGCAGGTGCACGAGGCGCTGCTGCGGCACACCGGCGGCCGGCTCGACGACGACGTGGCCCTGCTCGTCGTCCGCAACGACCGCGTCCGCGTGCCGGCGCAGCCCGCCGAACCCGGGCTGCGCCGTCCCCGGCCCGCTCCCTCCACCCACTGCTGAGCGGAAGGTCCGGGGATAACGGGCGCCGCCCGCCCCGCCACGGAGTGTCGGGCAGATCGGCGGGGCGGGCGACGCGGACCGGGCGGCCGCACTGTACGAGGGGGAGCCGGCGGCCCGGTCGTTCCTCGCCTTGCCGGCGAGGAAGCCCAGTCAAGCGGTACGGCCCCGGCGGCGGCAGCGCGCACGGACCGGAAGAACGGGTACTTCGTTCACACCCCGTGCGAAATCGCCCCGGACGAATTCGGCCACCGCTACGCTGAGTTCACCGAGCGACCGGAGGGGCCATGCAGCCCAACACCCTGCTCGACGCCCTCCTGGACGAGGCGGGCGTCTCGAACGCCGGGCTCGCCGACCGCGTGAACCGGGCCGGACGGGCCAGGGGACTTTCCCTGCGTTACGAACACACCGCCGTGGCGCGGTGGTTGAAGGGCCAGCGGCCGCGCGGCCAGGTGCCCGACCTGATCTGCGAGGTGCTGGCCGCCCGGCTGCGGCGGACCGTCACCCTCGACGACATCGGGCTCGGCGTGCCCGGCGGCGGGCCGTCCGCCCCCGGCACCCCGCTGGCCGGCTTCGTCGACCGGGCCACCGCCCTGTGGCGCTCGGACGAGCAGCAGCGCCCGTACCTGGTGGACGCGCCCGCGGTGACCGGCACGCCCGCGGTCGTGCCGGTGTGGGAGTGGGAGAACCCGCCGGAGGACACCGACGTCTCCCGGACCGGCGCGGCCCGGGTGGAGCCCGCCGACATCGCCCTGCTCACCGAGGCCCGCGCGCACTACGAGCAGATGTACCGCAAGGCCGGCGGCATCGCGACCCGCGCCCGGATCGTCGGCTTCCTCACCGCCGAGGCCGCGCCCCGGCTGCGCGGCTCCTACAGCGACGCCCTGGGGCGCTCCCTGCACCGGGCCACCGGGGGACTGGTGGCGGTGGCCGGGATCTGCGCCTACGACGCCGACGCGCACGGGCTCGCGCAGCGCTACTTCCACCAGGCGCTGCGGCTCGCCAAGGCCAGCGGGGACCGGGCCTTCGGCGCCTACGTCATCGCGCTGATGGTCAACCAGTCGCTGCTGCTCGGGGAGTTCCGGCAGGCGGTGGCCTTCGCGGAGGCGGCGCTGCGGGCGGCGGACGGGACCATCACCCCGGCGCTCGCGGCCGACCTGACGGCGATGCAGGCGAAGGCGTACGCCCGGCTGGGCGACGGCACGGCGGCGCGGGACCGGATCCGGCGGGCCGAGGCGGCGGCGGAACGGATCGCCCCGGCGGCGGAGCCGGCCGAGACGGGGTACGTACAGCCCGGCCTCGTCAACGTACAGGTCGCGGAGGCCCTCCTCAGTCTGGGTGATCTCGCGGGGGCGTACGAGCACGCGGCGCGGGCGGTGGGGGCTCCCTCGCACGACCGGGGCCGGGTGCACCGGCTCGCGCTGCTCTGCCAGGTCGAACTGTGCCAGGGCGAGGCGGACTCGGCGGCCCGCACGGCGGTCGAGATGACCGAGCGGGCCCGCGGGATGGAGTCGCGGCGGCTGCGGGACCGGCTGCGGGAGGCCCGGGAGCACCTCCTCGCCTGTGACGCGGGGGACGCGCGGGAGGCGGCGGAGCTGATCGACGGGGCCCTGCGCGTTCCGCTCTGACCGTCGAACTGCTGCGATATTGCCACCGAACAAGCGCCGACCAGTCGGAAGGTGGCAAAACCGTGCAGTGGACGAAACTGAGTGAACGATCCGTCTATGAGAACCGCTGGTTCCGGGTGCACCTCGCGGACGTCGAGCTCCCGGACGGCCGTCACCTCGACCACTATCTGATCCGGCTCCGCCCCGTCGCCGTCGCGACCGTCGTCAACGACGCCGACGAGGTCCTCATGCTCTGGCGCCACCGCTTCATCACCGACAGCTGGGGCTGGGAGCTGGCCGCCGGCGTCGTCGAGGACGGCGAGAGCCCCGAGGCCGCCGCCGCCCGCGAGATGGAGGAGGAGACCGGCTGGCGGCCGGGGCCGCTGCGCCACCTCCTCACCGTCGAGCCCTCCAACGGACTCAGCGACGCCCGGCACCACCTCTACTGGACCGACCGGGCCACCTGGACCGGCCCGCCGGTCGACGGCTTCGAGTCCTCGCGCCGGGCCTGGGTGCCGCTGAAGGAGGTCCCGGAGCTGATCGCCCGGGGCGAGGTCCCCGCCGCGAACATGGCGGCCGGCCTGCTGATGCTCCACCACCTGCGGCTCGGCTGACCCGCGGGAAGAGGGGGACGGCCGGAAGACGGGGGGCGGCCGGAAAGGGTGAACGGCCCGTACCTGTGCGGGGGTACGGGCCGTTCGGGTCGCGGAGAGCGACATCTGGGGGCGCCGGGAGGCGCGGGGGACGCCGGGGCGTCAGGGGTACACGTAGAAGCCGGAGCCCGTCTTGCGGCCCAGCCGGCCCGCGTCGACCATCCGCTGGAGCAGCGGGGGAGCGGCGTACAGGGGCTCCTTGAACTCCGAGTACATCGAGTCGGCGATCGAGGCGATGGTGTCGAGGCCGATGAGGTCCGACAGCTTCAGCGGACCCATCGGGTGGGCGCAGCCGTACTCCATGCCGTTGTCGATGTCCTCGCGGCTCGCGATGCCCGACTCGAACATCCGGATCGCGGAGAGCAGGTACGGCACGAGCAGGGCGTTCACCACGAAGCCCGAGCGGTCCTGGGCGCGGATCGCGTGCTTGCCCAGCAGCTTCTCGGCGAAGGCCTGCGCCCGGCTGATCGTGCCCTCGGAGGTGGTGAGGGCGGGGATCAGCTCGACGAGCTTCTGCACCGGGGCCGGGTTGAAGAAGTGGATGCCGATGACGTGGTCGGGGCGGGAGGTCGCCACGGCCAGCTTCACCAGCGGGATGGAGGAGGTGTTCGAGGCCAGGATGGCGTCGGTCCGGGTCAGGACCTGGTCGAGCACCTGGAAGATCTGGGTCTTGACCTGCTCGTTCTCGACAACGGCCTCGATGACGAGGTCGCGGTCGGCGAACTCGCCCAGGTCGGTCGTGAAGGTCAGGTTGGCCAGGGCCGCGTCCCGCTCCTCCTCGCTGATCTTGCCGCGTTCGGCGGCCTTGGTCAGCGAGTTCAGCAGCCGGGTGCGGCCGATCTCCAGCGCCTCGCCGGTGGTCTCGGCGACCTTCACCTGGAGACCGCTCCGGGCACACACCTCTGCGATGCCCGCGCCCATCTGGCCGCAGCCCACCACTCCGACGCGCTCAATGTCGGCCATGGAGTCCGTCACCTCGTGCCTTTCGCTCTTCTCTGGCGGCGGGCCCCCGTGTGATTCCGGTGCGCACGCCTCGACCCCATGACGTTACTCCGATTCGCGCGATGATCGATCGGTCGGAGGCGGGCATGCTGTCCCCGGGGGTGTGACGTGTCCGACAACTGAGGGGTACAAGTGCGGCCTATCGGGAGAAGAGGGTTTGTGACGACCGCCACGGGAGCGGCATTCGCCGTCGTGGGTCCGGGCGGCTCCGGCGTCGTCGCCACCGCCGCGGAGCGCGCCGGGAGACGGGAGCGCGAGCCGGAACCGCCGCCCGCGCCGGAGACGGAGACGGACATGGAGACGGAGAAGGAGCCGGGGCCGGAGTCCTCGGCGGCGGACTTCCGCTTCCGGGGCATGTGGGTGGCCACCGTCGCCAACCGCGACTGGCCGTCCCGCCCCGGCCTCACCGCCGGCACGCAACGGGCCGAGCTCCTCGCCCACCTCGACCGGGCGGTGGAGCGGCGGCTCAACGCCGTCGTCCTCCAGGTGCGCCCCACCGCCGACGCCCTGTGGCCCTCGCCGTACGAGCCCTGGGCGCAGTGCCTCACCGGCACCCAGGGCCGCGACCCGGGCTGGGACCCGCTCGGCACGGCCGTGGCCGAGGCCCACGCGCGGGGACTGGAGCTGCACGCCTGGTTCAACCCGTACCGGGTGGCCAACCACACCGACCCCACCCGGCTCGCCGCCTCCCACCCGGCCCGGCTCCACCCCGAGTGGACCGTGTCCTACGGCGGGAAGCTCTACTACGACCCCGGGCTCCCCGAGGTCCGGCGCTTCGTCCAGGACGCCATGCTCGACGCGGTGCGGCGCTACCCGGTCGACGCCGTCCACTGGGACGACTACTTCTACCCGTACCCGGTGGCGGGGGAGGGCTTCGCGGACGACGCCAGCCACGCCCGGTACGGCGCGGACTTCCCCGACCGGGGGGACTGGCGGCGGCACAACACCGACCTGCTGGTCTCGGAGACGGCCGCCCGGATCAAGGAGGTCAGGCCCGGGGTCTCCTTCGGCGTCAGCCCCTTCGGGGTGTGGCGGAACGCCGCGGACGACCCGGAGGGCTCGGACACGCGCGCCGGGGTCGCCACGTACGACGACCTCTACGCGGACACCCGCAAGTGGATCCGGGAGGGCTGGATCGACCACGTGGTGCCGCAGCTGTACTGGCACATCGGCCATCCCGCCACCGACTACGCCACGCTCCTCGACTGGTGGAGCGCGGCGGTACGCGGGACCGGCGTCGCGCTCCGCGTCGGCGAGGCCCTGTACAAGGCGGGCGACCCCGCCCAGCCGGCGCCGTGGCAGGACCCGCGGGAACTGTCCCGGCACCTGGCGCTGGCCGCCGGGCGGCCGGACGTCGACGGGCACTGCTTCTTCGCGGCGCGGGAGGTCGCGGAGGACCGCGCGGGGGCGCTCGCCGCCGCCGTGGCGGACCACTACGGGGCACGGGCCCGGCCGCCGCGTCACTGAATCCGCCGCCGAGCGCGCCGCCGGGCCGGGACGACGGATCGCGCCGCCGGGCCGGGTCGTCCCGCCGCGGCCCGGCGGCGCGGTTCCCGTCCCGTCAGCCGCGCTGTTCGCGGTGGCGGACGACGGTGTCGGGGCCGGGCGACATCAGGGCCTCGTGACCGTCGTCCTCGAACTTCACCCGGTACGGGGGAGTGCCGTTCTCCCCCAGCACCTGGAGGACCCGGGCCGTGCGGTCGTGGTGACCCACGGTCCGGCCGTGCACCAGCAGTTCGTCGCCCACACTCGCCTGCATGGGACCTCCTCGCGCGCGTAGGGCCCCTGCCTGCCATTGTGACGCAGGTCATGCCAGGCCGTCGCGTCAGCTCTTCGCGCGCTGGGTCACCGCGATGCAGACCAGGACGCCCGCCGCGGCGAGCGGCGCGGCCAGCGGCAGGTCCTCGCCGAGCAGGAAGACCGACCAGAAGAGCGTGAGGAGCGGCTGGGCGAGCTGGAGCTGGCTGGCGCGCGGGATGCCGATCGCGGCCATCCCGCGGTACCAGACGTACAGGCCGAAGAAGGTGGAGCCGGCGGCCACCCAGAGCAGGCCGATCACGCCGTGCGCGGTGAGGTGCGCCGGTTCGAGGGCGAGCGTCACCGCCGAGGCCGGGACCGTCAGCGGCAGGCAGAACACCAGCGCCCAGCCGATGACCTGCCAGCCGGGCATCAGCCGGGCCAGCCGGCCGCCCTCGGTGTAGCCGGCGGCGCAGACCAGCAGCGCGCCGAAGAGGTAGAGGTCGCCGGCGGAGAGCGCGCCGCCGCTCTGCTGGACGGTGAAGGCGATCACGACGGCGGCGCCGGCGAGGGCCGCGCCCCAGAAGGTCCGGGACGGGCGGCGGCCGGTCCGCGCGGCGGCGAGGACGGCCGTGGTGAGCGGCAGCAGGCCCACGACGACGGCGGCGTGCGAGGTCGTCGAGGTCTGGAGGGCGAGCGTGGTCAGCAGCGGGAAGCCGATCACCACGCCGCCCGCGACCACCGCGAGTCCGGCCCAGTGGCGCCGCTCCGGCGGCGGCACCCGGCCCGCGAGCAGGAAGGCCCCGGCGATCAGGGCGGCGAGCGTGGAGCGGACGGCCACCAGCGACCAGGGCCCGAAGCTCTCCAGGCCCCACACCGTGGAGGGGAAGGTGAGCGAGAAGGCGACCACGCCGGCGAGGGCGAGCAGGGTGCCCTGCGTACGGGGGGAGGCGGTGGCACCCGTCGGCGAGGCGGTGCCGCCACCGGCCGGAGCGCTTCCGGCCCTCGTGTCGACCGCTATCGTCATCGGAGTAGTAGCGCTATTCTGTGCTCTCATGCAGGAGCGTAGCAGTGTGGCAGAACTCGCGAAAACCCTGAGAGCGGAGCTCGACCGCTACTCTCCAGGTGGAAAGCTGCCGTCGAGTCGGACCCTGGTCGAACGCCACCGCGTCTCCCCGGTCACCGTCTCCCGTGCCCTCGCCCAGCTCGCCGCCGAGGGCCTCGTCGTCACCCGCCCCGGCGCCGGCGCCTTCAAGGCCGAGACCCGCGCCGCCCCCGCCTCCGGCGACGCCTCCTGGCAGGAACTCGCCCTCAGCGCCGACGCCGCCGAACTGGTCCCCCGCGCGGTCGACGCCTCCGGCGTCCTCGTCACCCTCGCCGCGCCCCCGCCCGGCGTCGTCGAGTTCAACGGCGGCTACCTCCACCCCTCCCTCCAGCCCGAGCGGGCCCTGGCCGCCGCCCTCGCCCGGGCCGGCCGCCGCCCCGGCGCCTGGGGCCGCCCGCCCACCGACGGCCTCACCGACCTGCGCGAATGGTTCGCCCGGGAGATCGGCGGCGGGGTCACCGGCGCCGAGGTCCTCATCACCGCGGGCGGCCAGTCCGCCCTCACCACCGCCCTGCGCGCGCTCACCGCCCCCGGCACCCCCGTGCTCGTCGAATCGCCCACCTACCCCGGCATGCTCGCCGTCGCCCGCGCCGCCGGACTGCGCCCGGTGCCCGTCCCCACCGACACCGACGGCATCCGCCCCGACCTCCTCGAAGCCGCCTTCCGCGCCACCGGCGCCCGCGTCCTCGTCTCCCAGCCCCTCTTCCAGAACCCCACCGGCGCCCTCCTCCCTCCCTCCCGCCGCCGCGAGGTCGTCCGCATCGCCCGCGCCGCGGGCGCCTTCGTCGTCGAGGACGACTTCGCCCGCCGGCTCGTCCACGAGGACGCGGGACCGCTCCCGCCGCCGCTCGCCGCCGACGACCCCGACGGCGTCGTCGTCCACGTGTGCTCGCTCACCAAGATCACCTCGGCGAGCCTCCGCGTCGGCGCCCTCGCCGCCCGGGGCCCCGTCCTCGAACGCCTCCGCGCCATCCAGGTCGTCGACAGCTTCTTCGTCCCCCGCCCCCTCCAGGAGGCCGCCCTCGAACTCGTCGGCTCCCCCTCCTGGCCCCGCCACCTGCGGACCGTCTCCCAGGAGCTCAAGGCCCGCCGGGACGTCCTCACCGCCGCCGTCGCCCTCCGCCTCCCCGAACTCGCCCTGCCCCACGTCCCCTCCGGCGGCTACCACCTCTGGCTCCGGCTCCCCGACGCCCTCCCCGAGGCCGCCCTCCTCACCGCCGCCCTGCGCGCCGGCGTCGCCGCCGCCCCCGGCCGCCCCTACTTCTGCGCCGAACCCCCGGCCGGCCACATCCGGCTGAGTTTCGCGGGTGTCGCCGGTCCCACGGAGATCCACGAGGGCGTCCGCAGGCTGCGGACCGCCCTGGACGAACTCCTTCCGTGACCGGGCCGGGACGCCGACCGCGCGCGGAAGGCGTCCCGACAGCCGGGAAACCCACCTGACACGCGCCGGAGCCGCTGGCATCCTGCGCCCATGAGCGAGACCACCACCCCCGCACCCCCCGCCGTACCCGCCCCCGCGCCCGTCGTCCTCCACGAGGCGTACGAGATCTCGGCCGACCCGGACCGCCTGGACGCCGCCCGCGTCCACCACTGGCTCTCCACCGACTCCTACTGGGCGGGCGGCCGACCTCGGGAGAAGCAGGACCGGGCCATCGCCGGCTCGCTCAACTTCGGGGCCTACCACCGCGACACCGGAGAGATCGCCGCCTACGCGCGCGTGGTCACCGACTACGCCACCTTCGCCTGGCTCTGCGACGTCTACGTCGACCGCCCGGCCCGCGGCACCGGACTCGGCACCGCCCTCGTCACCGCCGTCCGCGACCACCTGGAGCCGTACGGGCTCCGCCGGATCATGCTCGCCACCGCCGACGCCCACGGCGTCTACGAGAAGGTCGGGTTCACGCCACTGCAGAATCCGGACAAGTGGATGGCTCTCGGACAGCACTGAACCGGGGCCTCCCGGTCCCCCCGCACCGCCCCTTGACCCGGGGCCCCACCGGCCTCACGATCGCGGCCATGGGTCTTCGGGTCACGCTGGTCGCGGCGGCGCGCAGCACCTCCCTGCTCGCCGAACGCTTCGACGACGACCGGCCGCTCGACGAGGCCGGCTGGTACGAGGTGCAGCAGGCCGCGCCCGCGCTCCTCCCGCTCGGCGCGGCCGAACTCCGCTACTGCTCCCCGACCCTGCGCAGCCGCGCCACCGGCACCGCCCTCGGCTACGCCCCGCTCGCCCAGCCCGCGCTGCGCGACTGCGACATGGGCCGCTGGCGCGGCCTCACCCTCGCCGAGGTCGCCGCCCTCGAACCGGCCGCCGTCGACGCCTGGCTCGCCGACGCCCGCTCCGCCCCGCACGGCGGCGAACCCCTCCTCGCCTTCATCTCCCGGATAGGGAACTGGCTCGACACCCGCCCCGCCGACGACACCACCGCCACCGACGACACCACCGCCACCGACGTCACCGTCGTCGCCGTCGCCGAACCCTCCGTCGTCCGCGCCGCCCTCGTCTACGCCCTCCGGGCCGCCCCCGCCACCTACTGGAGCGTCGACGTCCGCCCCCTGTCGACCGTCACCCTCACCGGCCGCCCCGGCGCCTGGCACCTCCACCTGGACGCGCCGGCGCTGCGCTGACGGGCGGGACGGGAGCCGGGCCCCGGGCGGGGCGGGAGCGGGAACGGGCGCCGGGGCGGAGCGGCTAGCCTGGGGGCACGATGAACCGTTTGACCACGCCATGGGGCGACGTCACCCTCACCCGCCACCCCGAGGACCCGCGCGATCCGCTGCGCGCCTGGGACGCGGCCGACGAATACCTCCTGAACCACCTCGCCGAGACCGGCACCGACCTCTCCGGCACCGTCGCCGTCCTCGGCGACCGCTGGGGCGCCCTCGTCACCGCGCTGCGGGCCGCAGGGCCCGGCGGACTCGTCCAGATCTCCGACTCGTACCTCGGGCGCGAGGCCACCCGGACCAACCTCGCGCGGGCCGGAGCCGGCCCCGGCGCCGTCCGGCTGCTCACCACCCAGGACCCGCCGCCCGCGCGGATCGACGTCCTCCTCGTCCGCGTCCCCAAGAGCCTCGCGCTCCTGGAGGACCAGCTGCACCGGCTCGCCCCCGCCGTCCACGAGGGCACCGTGATCGTCGGCACCGGCATGGTCAAGGAGATCCACACCTCCACCCTCACCCTCTTCGAGCGGATCCTCGGCCCCACCCGCACCTCCCTCGCGGTGAAGAAGGCCCGGCTGATCCACACCACCCCCGACCCGGCCGCCGCGCCCGGCCCGAACCCGTGGCCGTACCGCTACGACCTCCCGGCCGACACCCCCGCGCCCGGCCTCGCCGGCCGCACGGTCACCAACCAGGCGGGCGTCTTCTGCGCCGACCGCCTCGACATCGGCACCCGCTTCCTCCTCGGCCACCTGCCCCGCGGCCTCGGCCGCGCCCGCGTCGCCGACCTCGGCTGCGGCAACGGCGTCGTCGGCCTCGCCGTCGCCCTCGCCGAACCCGACGCCGAACTCCTCTTCACCGACGAGTCCTACCAGGCCGTCGCCTCCGCCGAGGAGAACTTCCGCACTCACGCGGGAGAGGACCGCAAGGCCGAGTTCACCGTCGGCGACGGCCTCGCCGACGTCCCCGCCGGCTCGCTCGACCTCGTCCTCAACAACCCGCCCTTCCACAGCCACCAGGCCACCACCGACCGCACCGCCCGCCGGATGTTCTCCGACGCGCGCCACGCACTGCGGCCCGGCGGCGAACTCCTGGTCGTGGGCAACCGCCACCTCGGCTACCACGTCACCCTCCGCCGCATCTTCGGCAATGCGGAACTGGTCGCGAGCGACCCGAAGTTCGTGGTGCTGCGGGCGGTCAGGCGCTGAGGGGTCGGGGGCGTGCTCCGGGCCGTCCCCGGTCGTCGCCCGCCGGATCGACGCCCTGGACGAGGAGATCGACCGCCTGACGCGGCTGCGGGCCTCCCTCGCCGCCGCCTCCGGCGCGGTCCCGCGCCCGCCCGCAGGCGACCGGATGACCGGATGACCGGGTGACCACGGGCGGGCGGGTGGTCGGCGGGAACCGGCCCCGGGGGGCCCTCACTCCTCCGGCAGCACCACGTCCAGGGCGCGCAGACGTTCCGCCCCCGTCGTGATGTCGACGGCGGAGATCCGGTCGCGGCGGAAGCCGAACGCCACCGCCGCGACGGGCCTCCCGGCCGCGAACGCCACCACCCCGACCGCGCCGTCGACCAGGGCGGGCCGCAGCGCGTCCCCGGACCGCGCCGCCAGGGCGACCGCGGCCGCCACCGCCGCGATCCCGTGCACCGGACCCCGTTCCGCGTACACGACCGCCTCCGGGTCGAGCAGCGCGGCGATCGCCACGGCGTCACGCGCGCGTGCGGCGGCCAGAAAGGCGTCCACGACCACCCGCCGCCGCCCCGGATCGCCCCCGCCCGGCACCGTCTCCCGGCCCCAGGCGGCCCCTCCGCCCCAGGCCGTCCCCCCGCCCCAGGCCGTCCCCCCGCCCCGGACCGCCTCCCCGCCCCGCAGTCGTTCCCGGGCCCTCCGTGCCCGCCGGGCGGCTTCGGCGGGGGTGCCGCCCATGACCCGGGCGGTCTCCCCGGGCGGCAGCCCGAAGACGTCGTGGAGGAGGTACGCGAGCCGCCGAGGGGCCCCGAGCCGGTCCAGTACGGCGAGGAAGCCGAGGAGCACGGTCTCGTCCAACCCCTCCGGCAGCCCCTCCAGCAGCCCTTCCCGCGCTCCTTCCTGTACTCCCTCCCACAGCCCTTCCGGCAGTCCCTCCGGCGAGGCCCCCGCCTTCCCGTCCGTCTCCTCCTCCCGCCCGGCGCCCTCCAGGCACGCCCGGACGACCAGGGCCGCCAGCCAGAGCCGCGCCACGGCCGGCGCGTCCGCCTCCAGGCCGGCCCGGACCCGGCCGAGGACGTCCGCGGCCTCCGCCTCCGCCCCGGGGCCCAGGACGCGCAGGGCCACGCCCCGCAGCCGTTCCTCCTCGGCGTCGAACCGCGCGCCCAGCGCGGTCACCACAGCGTCGTCGTCCATGGGGTCCCACTTTCCGTCAGGTGTCTTCACCTGCCTGACGGGACGCCCACGCCCGTTGTGACGGTGCCGGGCGGCGGGTCCCGCCTCAGCCGCGCAGCAGCTCGCGGGCGATCACGCGGCGGGCCTCGGCGAGCTCCGCGTCGACGCGTGCGGCCCGGTCGGCGTCCAGCGCGATCCGGGGCTCGTACTCCTCGCCCGAGGTGAGGAGCCGGTGCCGCAGGTGCGTCGGCGGGTGGGTGCTGTCGACGCTGTGCCCGCGCAGTTCGCCGGCCCGGCGCAGCCGCTCGTACTCGGTGGCGGGGACGCCGGCGGCCTGGACGGCGAGCCGCTGCCACAGTCCCTCGGCGGGGTTCTCGGCGCGGCTGCCGCTGCGCCGGGTGCGGGCCCCGACGATCTCCCGGCGCAGCGCGCCCGCCAGGATCTCGGCGCAGAGGAGCCGGTCCATCACCCCGGCCGCGGCCTTCGAGCCGCCGACCCGGGCGGCGGCCTCGTCGGCCAGGTACTCGGCGCGCTGCGACCCCCGCAGGGTGAGGTGGTCCAGGAGGGTCGTGACGCCTTCGACGGCCAGCCGGGGGAGGACCGTCGTCAGGTTGACGAAGTGGTCGACGAGGGACTGGGGCGGCTGCGGTGCCAGCGTGTACGCCCAGGTGTCCAGGGACTGGAAGGCGCCCGAGACGAGGAGGAGGTGGCGGGTGTCGCCGTGCGCGTAGTGCCCGAACTCGTGGCCGAGGAGGGCGATCCGTTCCTGCGGCGTGAGCACCTCCCAGAGGCCGAGGCCCACGGTGAGGACGCGCCGCTGCCGCAGGCCGTAGGTGCGGACGGAGGCGTTGACGTCGGGATCGACGACGACGGCCGTCACGCCCGTGGTGCCGACCGCGCCGGCGACCTCGTCGAGGAGCGCGAAGAGCTCCGGGGCGTCCGGGCGGCGCAGGACGGGCAGGTCGGGGGCCTCCTTGCGGAGGCCGCGGAGGCTGCCGAAGCGGGGCCGGAGCACCAGGGCGAGGCCGATCGGTATCGCGCTGAGGAAGGGGACGAGGCCCTCGCCCGCGAGGATCATCGCGATGCCGCCGGCGAGGAGGGCGAGGGTGACGCCGTGCACGGCCAGGGCGAGGGCGGTGGCGAGCAGGGCGGAGTTGCCGCGCCCGGCCCGGTCGGCGCCGTCGCCCCTGCCGCCGGCGGCGGTGAGGTCGGCGAAGAGCTGTTCGCCGTAGCGGCGGGCGAGGTTCCGCCGGGCCCGCTCGATCCGGCCGTCCGGTTCCCCGGCGGCGCCGGGGTCGGTGTTCCAGCCGCAGTCGGCGCACCAGGCGACGTACGCCCCGCCGCCGGTCAGGCCGGTCCCGCAGTCGGGGCAGACGGTGTCGGCCGTCCGCCGTTCGCCGATCGTCTCGGTCATGGTGGTACCCCCCACCGGGGCGGGCCGTGACGACGGTCCGCCCCCTTGTGCTCCTGAGTGTTCTCGCCCGGCGTGTTCCTGTCGTACGCGGAGGCGAGGACGCACTTTAGGCCATGGGGGAGCGACGGCCGGACCGGCGGAGGACCAGCCTCCCAGTGCGGAGGACCAGCCCTCCAGTACGGAGGACCAGCCCTCTTGTACGAGGGCTCAGCCTTCCAGCGCGAAGGTTCGGCCCTCCAGCGCGGCGAGCTCCTTGCCCGCGCGTTCGGCGACGAGGGCGAGGACGCGGCCGGCGGCGGCCAGGTCCTCGGTGGGGATCCCGCCCCAGACACGGGCGGCGTGGGGTGCGACCTCGGCGCCGACGGCGGCGAGCAGGGCGCGGCCCGCGTCCGTGGGGAGCAGGTGCGGACCGTCCGCGGCGAGCAGCCCCTTCGCGCGCAGGGCGTCGAGGTCGGCGCGGATGCCCGCCGGGTCGGCCTTGAGTGAGGCGCGGACCTCGGCGACCAGTTCGTCCGGGGTCCGCGGGGCGTCGGCGGTGACGGCGGCGCGCAGCGCGATCTGCTGCGGGAAGGTGGCGCCGTGCCGGGCCAGGACGTGCTCCAGGACGCCCCGGGCCGCGTAGTGGGCCAGTCCGAGCAGCCGGGCGTCGGCGAGGGGCGCGGTGGCGGAGGTGGTGCCGACAGCGGAAGAGGTGCCGGTGGTGGTCATGGTGTTGCCCCCTGAGTGGTCGTGTCGTCATGTGCGGAACCGCGTACGGAGCCGGGCGCGGAGGGGAGGAGCGGTACGTCGAGCAGGGCCGTCAGCTCGTCGGTGAACGCGCGCGTCCGGTCCGCGTCCAGTCCGCCCAGCGGTTCCAGGAGCTGCTGGAGCAGGTCCTGCACCACGTCGACGGCCCGCCGGGTGACCGCCTGCCCCTCCTCGGTGAGGGAGAGCTGGACGGCGCGCGGGTCGCGCGGGTCGCGGGTGCGCTCGACGAGCCCGGCGGCCTCCAGGGCGCGGGCCAGCTTCGAGACGTACAGCGCCTCCATGCCGGTGTGGTCGGCGAGCCGCCGCTGGCTGGGCCGCTCGCCGCCGCGCTGCATGCCGTGCAGCGACGCGACCAGCGAGTACTGCGCGTGCGTGAGGCCCAGGGGAGCCACCGCCCGGTCGACCGCGACCCGCCACTTGTTGGCGAGCCGCCACACCAGAAAGCCGGGAGTGGGACCCGGGGAACCCTTGCTCATGACGAATACAGTACATGGCTACTATGTACATGGCTACTAAATTCCGGGAGGGGCGGGCCGCGGCGTCGGAGCGGTCGGGCACGGGTCGGGGGCGGGGCGGGCGAGGCGGCCCCGGATGCGCCCTGCACCCCCTCCCTCCACCCTGGGAGTGAAGCCCTCCCCACCTCGTTGCATAAAACTACGGCTCCACGTATAGTCATGCCATCCATGAGGAGGGTTCTTCGATGACGGTACGAGCAGCAGTCGCGGGCGCGAGCGGATACGCGGGCGGGGAACTCCTGCGCCTCCTCCTCGCCCACCCCCAGGTCGAGATCGGCACGCTCACCGGCCACTCCAACGCCGGCCAGAAGCTCGGCGGCCTCCAGCCGCACCTGCTGCCGCTCGCCGACCGGGTCCTCGCGCCCACCACCGCCGAGGAGCTCGCCGGCCACGACGTCGTCTTCCTCGCCCTCCCGCACGGCCAGTCCGCCGCCGTCGCCGAACAGCTCGGCGACGACGTCCTCGTCGTCGACATGGGCGCCGACTTCCGCCTGAAGGACCCGGCCGACTGGGAGACGTACTACGGCTCCCCGCACGCCGGCACCTGGCCCTACGGCCTCCCCGAACTGCCGGGCGCCCGCGCCGCGCTGGAGGGGTCCAAGCGCATCGCGGTGCCCGGTTGCTACCCCACCGCCGTCTCGCTCGCCCTCTTCCCGGCGTACGGCGCCTCCCTCGCCGAGCCCGAGGCCGTGATCGTCGCCGCCTCCGGCACCTCCGGCGCGGGCAAGGCCCTCAAGCCGCACCTGCTCGGCAGCGAGGTGATGGGCAACATGACCCCGTACGGCGTCGGCGGCGGCCACCGGCACACCCCCGAGATGATCCAGAACCTCTCCGGCCCGGCGGGCGAGCGGGTCACCGTCTCCTTCACCCCCACCCTGGCCCCGATGCCCCGCGGCATCCTCGCCACCTGCACCGCCGCCGCGAAGCCGGGCGTCACCGCCGAGGCCGTGCGCGCCGCGTACGAGAAGGCGTACGCGGACGAGCCCTTCGTGCACCTCCTCCCCGAGGGGCGGTGGCCCGCCACGGCGTCCGTCCACGGTTCCAACGCCGTTCACGTCCAGGTCGCGTACGACGCGAACGCGCACCGGATCATCGCGATCAGCGCCATCGACAACCTCACCAAGGGCACCGCCGGCGGCGCGGTGCAGAGCATGAACATCGCCCTCGGCCTTCCCGAGGACACCGGACTCTCCACGATTGGAGTCGCTCCATGAGCGTCACCGCAGCGCAGGGATTCACGGCGGCGGGCATCGCCGCCGGGATCAAGTCGAACGGCAACCCGGACCTGGCCCTCGTGGTCAACACCGGGCCGCGCCGCGCCGCCGCGGGAGTCTTCACGTCCAACCGCGTCAAGGCCGCCCCGGTCGTCTGGTCCCAGCAGGTCCTGGCCGACGGCGAGCTGACCGCCGTCGTCCTCAACTCCGGCGGGGCCAACGCCTGCACCGGCCCCCAGGGCTTCCAGGACACCCACGCCACCGCCGAGAAGGTCGCCGAGGTCCTCAGCGCCCGGGGCACCGAGGTCGGCGCCGGCGAGGTCGCCGTCGCCTCCACCGGCCTCATCGGCGTCCTCCTCCCCATGGACAAGCTCCTCCCCGGCGTCGAGACGGCCGCCGCCGAACTCTCCGCGCACGGCGGAGAGAAGGCCGCCATCGCCATCAAGACCACCGACACCGTCCACAAGACGGCCGTGGCCACGCGCGACGGCTGGACGGTCGGCGGCATGGCCAAGGGCGCGGGCATGCTCGCCCCCGGCCTCGCCACCATGCTCGTCGTCCTCACCACCGACGCCGACGTCGACGCCGGGGGCCTGGACGCCGCCCTGCGGACCGCCACCCGGCTCACCTTCGACCGGGTCGACTCCGACGGCTGCATGTCCACCAACGACACCGTCCTCCTCCTCGCCTCCGGCGCCTCCGGAGCCACCCCCGCCCAGGAGGACTTCGCCGAGGCCGTCCGGGAGGTCTGCGCCGACCTCGCCCGCCAGCTCATCGGCGACGCCGAGGGCGCCAGCAAGGACATCCGCATCGAGGTGGTCAACGCGGCCACCGAGGACGACGCCGTCGAGGTCGGGCGCTCCATCGCCCGCAACAACCTCCTCAAGTGCGCCATCCACGGCGAGGACCCCAACTGGGGCCGGGTGCTCTCCGCCATCGGCACCACCTCCGCCGCCTTCGAGCCGGACGCGCTCAACGTCGCCATCAACGGCGTCTGGGTCTGCAAGAACGGCTCCGTCGGCGAGGACCGCGACCTCGTCGACATGCGCTACCGGGAGGTCGTCATCACCGCCGACCTCGCCGCCGGCTCCGAGTCCGCCGTGATCTGGGCCAACGACCTGACCGCCGACTACGTCCACGAGAACAGCGCCTACTCCTCATGAGCAACGCCACGCGGAAGCACACCGCCCTCCCGAAGGCCCAGACGTTGATCGAGGCGCTGCCCTGGCTCACCCGCCACCACGGCAAGACCGTCGTCATCAAGTTCGGCGGCAACGCCATGATCGACGAGGAGCTGAAGGCCGCCTTCGCCCAGGACGTCGTCTTCCTGCGCCACGCCGGCCTCAAGCCGGTCGTCGTGCACGGCGGCGGCCCCCAGATCAGCGCCGCCCTCGACCGCCACGGCATCGTCAGCGAGTTCAAGGCGGGCCTGCGGGTCACCACCGAGGACGCCATGGACGTCGTACGGATGGTGCTCGCCGGCCAGGTCCAGCGCGAGCTCGTCGGGCTGCTCAACCAGCACGGCCCGCTCGCCGTCGGCCTCACCGGCGAGGACGCCCACACCATCACCGCCACCAAGCACCTGCCCGAGATCGGCGGCGAACGCGTCGACATCGGCCGGGTCGGCGAGATCACCGCCATCGACACCGGCGCCATCCAGGCGCTCCTGGAGGACGGCCGCATCCCGGTGGTCTCCTCCATCGCCCGCTCCCAGGACGACGGACATGTCTACAACGTCAATGCTGATACGGCGGCTGCGGCACTCGCTGCGGCGCTGGGCGCCGAGACCCTGATGGTCCTGACCGACGTCGAGGGCCTCTACGAGGACTGGCCGAACAGCGACGAGGTCATCAGCCGGCTCACCGCGAGCCAGCTGGAGAAGCTGCTGCCCGAGCTCTCCAGCGGCATGGTCCCCAAGATGGAGGGCTGCCTGCACGCCGTCCGCAACGGCGTCACCACCGCCCGCGTGATCGACGGGCGCGTCCAGCACTCCATCCTGCTGGAGATCTTCACCGACGAGGGCATCGGCACGATGGTCGTGCCGGACGGACAGGGGGAAGCGTGAGCAACCAGCAGCTGACCGAGCGGTGGCAGGGCTCGCTCATGAACAACTACGGCATCCCGCGCCTGCCCCTCGTCCGCGGCGAGGGCGCCAGGGTCTGGGACGCCGACGGCACCGAGTACCTGGACTTCGTCGGCGGCATCGCCGTCAACGCCCTCGGCCACGCCCACCCGGCCGTCGTCGAGGCCGTCACCCACCAGATCCAGAGCCTCGGCCACGTCTCCAACCTCTTCGTCGCCGAACCGCCCGTCGCCCTCGCCGAGCGCCTCCTCGCGCTCTTCGGCCGCCCCGGCAAGGTCTTCTTCTGCAACTCGGGAGCCGAGGCCAACGAGGCCGCGTTCAAGATCGGCCGGCTCACCGGCCGGACCCATATGGTCGCCACCGAGGGCGGCTTCCACGGCCGCACCATGGGCTCCCTCGCCCTCACCGGCCAGCCCGGCAAGCAGACCCCGTTCCTGCCGCTCCCCGGCGACGTCACCCACGTCCCCTACGGCGACGCCGAGGCGCTGCGCGCCGCCGTCACCGAGGAGACGGCCCTCGTGATCATCGAGCCGATCCAGGGCGAGAACGGCGTCGTCGTCCCGCCGCCCGGCTACCTGAAGGCCGCCCGCGAGATCACCCGCGCCACCGGCACCCTCCTCGTCCTCGACGAGGTCCAGACCGGCGTCGGCCGCTGCGGCCACTGGTTCGAGCACCAGGCCCACGAGGGCGTCGACCCCGACGTCGTCACCCTCGCCAAGGGCCTCGGCGGCGGCCTGCCGCTCGGTGCCACCGTCGCCTTCGGCGAAGCGGCCGAGCTCCTCGCCCCCGGCCACCACGGCACCACCTTCGGCGGCAACCCGGTCGCCTGCGCCGCCGGCCTCGCCGTCCTCGACACCCTCGGCGCCGACGCGGCCCTCGACCACGTCAAGTCCGTCGGCGAGCGGCTGCGCTCCGGAATCGAGGGCCTCGGCCACCCGCTGGTCTCCCATGTCCGTGGTGCGGGCCTCCTGCTGGGTATCGTGCTCACCGAGCCCCTCGCGCCCCAGGTGCAGCAGGCGGCTCAGGACGCCGGCCTCTTGGTGAACGCGCCCGCCCCCGACGTCGTACGGATCATGCCTCCGCTGGTCCTCACCGACGCCGAGGCGGACGCCTTCCTGCGGGCCCTGCCGGCCGTCCTGGAGAAGGCGCACGAGGCGAACGGGCAAGGACGAACCGGAGAATGAGGCGACGATGACCGACGCGCAGGGGAACGAGCACGGAGGGCCGTCGGTCCCGCAGACCCGCACCGCACGCCACCGCAGGATCGTCGACATCCTCAACCGGCAGCCGGTGCGGTCGCAGAGCCAGCTCGCCAAGCTCCTCGCGGACGACGGGCTGAGCGTCACCCAGGCGACGCTCTCCCGCGACCTCGACGAGCTCGGCGCGGTGAAGATCCGCAACACCGGCGGCGAGCTGATCTACGCGGTCCCCAGCGAGGGCGGCTTCCGCACCCCGCAGGCCCCCCTCGGGGAGTCCGCCAAGGAGGAGCGCATGCGCCGCCTCTCCGGCGAACTCCTCATCTCCGCCGAGGCGTCCGCCAACCTGGTGGTCCTGCGGACCCCGCCCGGCGCCGCCCAGTTCCTCGCGTCCGCCATCGACCAGGCCGAACTCCACGCCATCCTCGGCACCATCGCCGGCGACGACACCCTCCTCCTCATCTCCCGCGACCCCACCGGCGGCCAGGCCCTCGCCGACCACCTGCTGCGCCTCGCGCAGAAGGGGAACTGAACCCCGGTCAGTAGCGCAGGATCGCCGTCGGCCCCCGCCGGGTGCCGACGGCGATGTGCGGGCGGCGGGCGGGATCGGCCCAGGCGAGGACCGCCCGCATCGCGCCGGCGGCCACGGACACGCACCCCGCGGTCGCCCCGCGCCCGTTCACGTGCAGGAAGATCCCGGCGCCCCGCATGCGTACGGGGCGTGCATAGTTGAAGCCGATGACGAGCGCGTGGGCGTACTGGGTGCCGTACGCGACGAGGTGCTCGGCCTCGGTGGCCCGGCAGTCCGCGGGCAGTTTCTCCACCCAGCGGTTGTAGGCGCGCGAGTCGTTGTCCTGGCACCACCAGGAGTCCCCGGTCGCGCGGACGTAGCGGTAGCGGGTGCCGGCGGGGGCGGGCCGGACGCCGAAGGCGTACGGCAGGTCGTAGAGGCCGGTCGGCGTGGTGTTCGTGCCCTGGCGGCGGGTGGTGCCCTCGGCCAGTCCGTTCGCGCCGAACCGGGCGGGCGCCGATCCCGCCCGCACCCACCGGCCGCCCCGCCGGTCCCACCAGGTCAGGGTCCCGGTGGTGGCGGAGGCGTCGGCGGCGACGGCGGTGATCAGCTGGGACCCGCCGCCGGTGTCCGCCATCCGCGCGGGCAGCGGCACGGGTACGGGCGCGGGCGCGGGCACGGCTGCCGGGAGGCAGAGCAGGGCGGCGCCGAGGGCGAGGAGGATGCGCATGCCGCGACGCTAGGTCGGCGTCCGGCCCCCCGCCCGTCGTGCGGGGCTATTCGGCGGGCAGCGGCGGCAGCGGAAGCGGCAGCGCGGGCAGTCCGTCGAGGCTGGTGGCGATGTGGTCCTTGCCCTCGCAGTACGCGTTGAACTCCTCGTCCGTCTTCCGGTTGAAGTAGTCCGCGTGCAGCGACCGCTCCTCCCGGTACTCCATCACCGGCACCGCGAAGCCGCAGGAGTCGCTGACCCGCTGGGCGTGCACCAGCACGATCGCCCGGGCGCTGATCTGGTCCTTGACCGCCTCCTCGGGGAAGCGGGCGAAGAGCTCGGGCCAGCGCGGGTCGTCGCGCAGCACCGCCTCGCCGGTGCCGTGCACGCGCACCACGGTCGGCGGGCCGGAGAAGGAGGTCCACATGAGGGTGATCCGCCCGTTGCCCGGCTCGCGGAGGTGGGCGATGGTCTCGGCGCTGCTGCCGCCGAAGTCGACGTAGGCCAGGGTCAGTTCGTCGAGGACGACGAGGGTGCCCTTCCGGCCCTTGGGGGAGAGGTTGACGTGACCGTCGCCGGACAGGGGCGCGGTGGCGGTGAAGTAGACGGGCTGGGCCTCGATGAAGGCCCGCAGCCGCCCTTCGATGCGCTCGTATGTTTTTCCCATGGGGGTATTCTCCGCCCCCGGGAATCCGGCTTACCCGTACAGGGCCCGCTTCGCCTCCCGTACGACGGCGGGCTCGGGGTCGTCGAGCAATGCCCTCATCCGTGCCGGCTCCACGGCGTCGAGCAGCCGCAGCCCCGCGACCGCCGCGGCCCGCACCCGCCCGCCGCCGTGCGCCGTCAACTCCCGGAGCAGCGGCGCGTCCACGCTCCGCGTGCCGCACTCGCCGAGCCCGAGCGGCGCCCGGTCCGGGACGTCCGGTCCGGTGCAGGCGGCCCGGTACGCGGCGACCGGGTCGCGCCCGCCCTGCCGCAGCACCCAGCGCGCGCACGCGCGCGTGCGTCCCGACCGGTCGTAGAGGTACGGCTCCGCCTCCGCGTGCCGGCCGGCCCCGCGCAGCGCGGTCACCCCGGCGGCCCGCACCCGCCCGGAGCGGGAGCCCAGGAGGACGGGCACGGTCGCGTCCGGCTCGTCCGCGGCCACCGCGGCGGAGGCGGCCCGCTCCTGCACCACGGGGTCGTGATCGCCGGCGGCCACCAGGGCCAGCCCCAGCCCGCTGTACAGCCCGCGGTCGAGGACGGCGGAGAGCGCGGCCCGCCGGGTCGGCCCGTCAGGACAGCCGAGCAGCAGCGTATTCACCCGCGCCACGTCCCCGTGCCGCAGCAGCCCGTCGAGCAGCTCCGCCGCCGCGCCGCCCCGCAGCCGCCGGCCGAGCCGCAGGATCACGGGCGCGGTGACGGCGAGGCTCTCGTGCGAGGCGGCGGGCAGTTGCTCCCGCAGCACGGCCAGCGCCCGCGCGCGGACGGGCTGCGCCCAGTCCGCCGCCCGCACCGCGACCAGCGGCAGCACCTCGGGCCGCCCCGCCGCGTGCGCCAGCGCGGCCTGCCGGATCCGTCCGTCCGGGTCGCACAGGGCGAGCGCGAGCCGCGCCTCGTCGGGCGTCTCCCGCACCCGGTCGGCGGCCCGGTCCCAGAGTCCCCGCCATCCCGGCCCGTGAACTCCGGTGAGCCAGCCGTGCGAGGGCGCGAGGGCCCCGTGCCGGACGGCGTGCCGCACGTCCCCGTCCAGCCGGATCCACGCCTTCGGACGCGTCACGTCCAAGGACCGGTGCAGGGGCGCCCCCCGCTCCAGCCGCCGGACCGCCGCCTTCCGGGACTCCGCCTCGTGTGTCATGGAGGGGAGGTTAGGTGCCGGGATCCGCACCCGCCCGCGATTTTCCGCCCGGCGGCCCGGGCCGCCGGGCGGTCGCACCGCGTCCGGCCTTCCGTGCCCCGCGCCCGAGGCCGTGTCCTCGCGGTGCGGAGGCCGTTCTCCCCCGGGAGGGCGGTCGTGGGCCCCGGCGGTCGCGCCCGCCGACCCTTGATTGACGAATCATGCAGAGTTCTGCATACTCATGCATCAAGGGTTCCGGTTTCATCAAGGCGAGGAGCAACCAGAAGTGAGCAGCAACAACGGTGACGTCCGGCTCTGGGGCGGACGCTTCGCCGACGGTCCGGCCGAGGCCCTCGCGAAGCTCTCCGCCTCGGTCCACTTCGACTGGCGCCTCGCCCCGTACGACATCGCCGGATCCCGCGCCCACGCGCGCGTGCTGCACACGGCCGGACTGCTCACCGAGGACGAGCTGACCCGCATGCTGGCCGGACTCGACCGGCTGGAGGCGGACGTCGCCGACGGCTCCTTCGTCGGCACCGTCGCCGACGAGGACGTCCACACCGCCCTGGAGCGGGGCCTCCTGGAGCGCCTCGGCGCCGAGCTCGGCGGCAAGCTGCGCGCCGGCCGGTCCCGCAACGACCAGGTCGCCACCCTCTTCCGGATGTACCTGCGCGACCACGCCCGGATCATCGGCGGCCTCGTCGCCGACCTCCAGGACGCGCTCGTCGGCCTCGCCGAGGCGCACCCGGACGTCGCCATGCCGGGCCGGACCCACCTCCAGCACGCCCAGCCGGTGCTCTTCGCCCACCACGTGCTCGCCCACGCCCAGGCCCTCTCCCGGGACGCCGAGCGGCTGCGCCAGTGGGACACCCGGACGGCGGTCTCCCCGTACGGCTCCGGCGCCCTCGCCGGCTCCTCGCTCGGTCTCGACCCGGAGGCGGTCGCCAAGGACCTCGGCTTCGAGCGCGGCTCGGCGGGCAACTCGATCGACGGCACGGCCTCCCGCGACTTCGTCGCCGAGTTCGCCTTCATCACGGCGATGATCGGGGTGAACCTCTCCCGGATCGCCGAGGAGATCATCATCTGGAACACGAAGGAGTTCTCCTTCGTGACCCTCCACGACGCCTTCTCCACCGGCTCGTCGATCATGCCGCAGAAGAAGAACCCGGACATCGCCGAGCTCGCCCGGGGCAAGTCCGGCCGCCTCATCGGCAACCTGTCCGGCCTGATGGCCACCCTCAAGGCCCTGCCGCTCGCCTACAACCGCGACCTCCAGGAGGACAAGGAGCCGGTCTTCGACTCCTGCGACCAGCTGGAGGTCCTGCTCCCCGCCTTCACCGGCATGATGGCCACCCTCACCGTCAACCGGGAGCGCATGGAGGAGCTGGCCCCCGCCGGCTTCTCGCTCGCCACCGACATCGCCGAGTGGCTGGTCAAGCAGGGCGTGCCGTTCCGCGTCGCCCACGAGGTCGCCGGCGAGTGCGTCAAGGTCGCCGAGTCCGAGGGCAAGGAACTGGACGAGCTGACGGACGAGCAGTTCGCCAAGATCTCCGAGCACTTCACCCCCGAGGTCCGCGCGGTCCTCGACGTCCCCGGCGCCCTCGCCTCCCGCGACGGCCGCGGCGGCACCGCCCCCTCGGCGGTCGCCGTCCAGCTGGTCGAGGTCAAGGCGGACCTGGTCATCCAGCACGCCTGGGCGACCGCCAAGAACAAGTAGCGCGGCCCCGTCCCGCTCCACCGGAAGGCCCCCTCGCGGGGCCTTCCGGCATTTCCGCGTCCGGCGTTTCCGCATCCGCTGTTTCCGTGTCCGGCGTTTCCGCGTCCGGCGGCGCCGGTCCGTCCACGTCCCGCGTGAGGCGTCGGGGTTTGAAATGAGACACAGATGTATCACCCAGTGTATGGTTGTCTCATGTCAGTCGACCGCACCCAGGTGCTCCGCACCGCCGCCGCCCTGCTCTCGCGCAAGGCGACCGCCACCATGGACGAGGTCGCCCGGGCCGCGGGCATCGGGCGGGCCACGCTGCACCGGCACTTCGCCGGGCGCGACGCGCTCGTGCGGGCGCTGGAGCAGATGTGCATCGAGGAGGCGGAGGCCGCGCTCGACACGGCCCGGATCGAGGAGGGACCGGCCGACGAGGCCGTCCGGCGGCTCGTCGCCGCCTCCGAGCCCGCCGCCCCGCTGCTCGCCTTCCTCGTCACCGAGAACCAGCTGTTCGAGGGCGAGGGGCAGAACGAGGGCTGGGCCCGGCTCGACGCCCGCCTCGTCGCCCTCTTCCGGCGCGGCCAGGAGGAGGGCACCTTCCGGATCGACCTCAGCCCCGCCTGGCTGTGCGAGGCGTTCTACGGGCTGATCGGCTCGGGAGCCTGGGCCGTCGCCGACGGGCGGGTCGCCGCCAACGACTTTTCTTACATGATCGCCGAGCTGCTGCTCGGCGGAGCGCGCAGGAGCGTGGAGAAGTGATCACCGAAACCGTCCACCCCGGCAAGGGCAGCGGAGAGAGCCATACCGAGGGCGTGCGCCGTCCCGGCCGGTGGCTCGCCCTCGCCGCACTCGTCCTGGCCGTGCTGCTCGTGGCCGTGGACGCCACCGTGCTCGGCCTGGCGACCCCCTTCCTCTCCGAGGACCTGAAGCCGTCCGGCACCCAGCTGCTCTGGATCGGCGACGTCTACTCCTTCGTCATCGCCGGTCTGCTGGTCTCCATGGGCAGCCTCGGCGACCGCATCGGCCGCAAGAAGCTGCTGCTCGTCGGCGCCGCCGCGTTCGGCGCCGTCTCGGTCCTGAACGCCTACGCGACCAGCCCCGAGATGATGATCGCCGCGCGCGCCCTGCTCGGCGTCGCCGGCGCGACCCTGATGCCGTCCACCCTGGCCCTCATCCGGAACCTCTTCCACGACCCGCGCGAGCGCAGCCTCGCCATCGGCATCTGGGGCGCCATGGCCTCGGCCGGCGCCGCCGTCGGCCCGGTCGTCGGCGGTTTCCTCCTGGAGCACTTCTGGTGGGGCTCGGTCTTCCTCATCAACCTGCCCGTCATGGCCGTCCTGGTCGTCATCGGCGTCAAGCTGATCCCCGAGTCGAAGAACCCGAACCCGGGCCCCTGGGACCTGCCCAGCGTCGCCCTCTCCCTCGTCGGCATGATCGGCGTCGTCTACGCCGTCAAGGAACTGGCCTCGCACGGCCTCACCCTCGACGTCGCCGCCGCCACCCTCGTCGGCGCCGGCGGCCTCGCCTGGTTCGTCCGCCGCCAGCTGACCCTGCCGGCCCCGCTCCTGGACATGCGCCTGTTCCGCAACCGCGGCTTCTCCGGCGCCGTCCTCGCCGACCTGCTGACCATCCTCGGCCTCGCCGGCCTGGTGTTCTTCCTGTCCCAGTTCTTCCAGCTGGTCCAGGGCCGCTCGCCGCTGGAGGCCGGCCTCGCCGAACTGCCCGCCGCCGTCGGATCGGTGACCGCCGGTCTGCTCGCCGGCCGGGCCGCCCGCCGCTTCTCGGTCCGCTCGGTCGTCGCCGGCGGCCTCGCCGCCATCGGCCTCGCCCTCGCCGTCCTGACCGCCATCGGGCAGACCACCGGCTACCCCCTGCTCGGCGCGAGCCTGCTCGTCGTCGGCGTCGGCGCGGGCCTCGCCTTCACCGTCACCGCCGACGTCATCCTCTCCAGCGTCCCCAAGGACCAGGCCGGATCCGCGTCCGCCGTCTCCGAGACCGCGTACGAGCTCGGCGCCGCCCTCGGCATCGCCGTCCTCGGCTCCATCGTGACCGGCGTCTACCGGGGCTTCAACACCCCGGCCGGAGTCCCCTCCGACGTCGCCGCGGCCGCCCACGACTCGCTCGGCGGCGCCGTCGAGGCATCCGCGGCCCTCGACCCGGCCCGCGCGGACGCGCTGGTCTCGGCCGCCCAGGAGGCATTCGTCGACGGCCTGCGGATCGCCGCCGGCGTCGGCGCGGCCGTCCTCCTCGCCACCGCCGTGGCCGCCTGGTTCCTCCTCGGGGACCAGAAGCTCGCGGACGGCGCCGAACACTGACGGACCCCCGTCCCCACGGGAAGAGGGCGCCCCCGGAATCGTTCCGGGGGCGCCCTCACGCGTACGCGGCGACCGCCGGGCCGCCGCCTTCACGCGGCGACCCCTGGGCCACCGTCCCTACGCGGCCTCCTTCGCCTTCGTGGCGTACATGTCCACGTACTCCTGGCCCGACAGCCGCATGACCTCCGCCATCACCGAGTCCGTCACCGCCCGCAGGACGTACCGGTCGCGGTCCATGCCCTCGTAGCGGGAGAACTCCATCGGCTCGCCGAAGCGGACCGTCACCTGCACCGGACGCGGGAAGCCCGCGCCGCCCGGCTGCGCCTTGTCCGTGCCGATCATCGCGAAGGGGACGACCGGCGCGCCGGTCATCAGGGTCAGCCGGGCCACGCCCGTACGGCCCCGGTAGAGCCGGCCGTCGGGGGAGCGGGTGCCCTCCGGGTAGATCGAGAAGATCCTGCCCTCCTCCAGCACCCGGCGGCCCGTCATCAGCGCCGCGACACCGCCCCGGCCGCCGTCCCGGTCCACCGGGATCATGCCGACGCTGGTGAAGAACCAGGCCATCAGCCGGCCCTTGATCCCGGTGCCCTTCACGTACTCGTCCTTGCCGATGAAGAAGACCTGGCGGTCCAGGCAGATCGGCATGATCATCGAGTCGATGAAGGTGAGGTGGTTGCCCGCGAGGATCACCGGACCGGTCCCGGGGACGTTCTCGGCGCCCTCGACACGGGGGCGGAACATCAGACGCAGGATCGGACCGAGGGTGGCCTTGACGATCGCGTGACGGGACAACGGTTCCTCCGGTGTCGGGCGGGCGGCTTCGGGGAGCCGAAGGTGCAGCACGGGACGATACTCGCGGGTCGCCACCGTCCGCACATCGGGTTCACCGAACGGATACGCGGTGTTGACGCGTGTTTCCGCCATGTTCCGCCCAGGTCTGCCGCCCGTAGGGGATCACTGCCTAGCGTCGGGGCCACCCCATGACAGGTGCGGGACATCACACAGGAGGACCTCCATGACCCAGGGCGCACCCCGGACCCCGGACCGCCGCACGGTGCTCGGAGCGGCCGGCGCCGCCGCGCTCGCCGTCCCCGCCGGACTCGCCGCCGGCACCGGCACCGCGCAGGCCGCCGAGACCGGCCGCACCCACGGACAGGGCGGCGGGCGCGGCTACCGCTCGCTCCCCGTCCCCACCGTCATCGCCCACCGCGGCGCCAGCGGCTACCGCCCCGAGCACACCCTCGGCTCCTACCGGCACGCCCTGGACCTCGGCGCCCATGTCATCGAGCAGGACCTCGTCCCCACCAAGGACGGACACCTGGTCTGCCGCCACGAGAACGACATCACCGGCACCACCGACGTCGCCGACCACCCCGAGTTCGCCTCCCGGAAGACCACGAAGTCCGTCGACGGCGTCTCGTACACCGGCTGGTTCACCGAGGACTTCACCCTCGCCGAGCTGAAGACCCTGCGCGCGAAGGAGCGCATCCCCGGCACCCGGCAGGAGAACACCCTGTACGACGGCCGCTGGACCGTCCCCACCTTCGAGGAGGTCCTGCGCTGGGCCGACGAGGAGGGCCGCCGCCGGGGCCGCGAGATCTGGCTCCACGTCGAGACCAAGCACCCCTCGTACTTCCGCTCCGTCGGCCTCCCCCTGGAGGAGCGCCTCGCCCGGCTGCTCCGCCGCTACGGCCGCCACCGCGCGAACTCCCCGGTCTTCCTCCAGTCCTTCGAGCCGGGCAGCATCCAGCGCCTGGCGAAGCTGGTCGACTCCCCGCGCGTGGTCCTGCTCTCCGGCGCGGCCACCCGCCCCTGGGACTTCACCGAGGCAGGCGACCCGCGCACCGTCGCCGACCTCGTCACCCCCGCCGGGCTGCGCTGGATCGCCTCGTACGCCCAGGGCATCGGCCCCACCCTGGACCTGGTGATCCCCCGCGACGCCACCGGCCGCCTGGGCACCCCCACCACGCTGGTGCGGGACGCCCACGCCGAGGGCCTGATCCTCCACCCGTACACCCACCGCAACGAGAACACCTTCCTGCCGGCCGAGTTCCGCCGGGGCACCGACCCGGCCGCCTACGGCGACTCCTTCGGCGCGCTCGCCCGGTACCTGGAGACGGGCATCGACGGGATCTTCTCCGACAACACGGACACGGCCCTGCTCGCCGCGGCCGACTTCGCGGAGCGGACCGCCCGCTGACGCGGGCCCCCGCCGACGCGTGCCACCCGGCCGGCGCCGTACGCCGACCGGGTGGTTCCCCGCCCGCCCCGCAACCGCGCCCCGGCGCCCCCGCATCGTGCCGGGCATGACCTCCCCGGAAACCCTCCTCGCCACCCTCACCCCGCTGCTGGCCGCCGAGTCGCGGGCCGAGGCCGCGGCCGCCGGGATCGAGCCCGACGACCTCGAACAGGCCGTCTGGCTCCGCCTCCTGGAACGGCTCCGCGCCGACCGCGCCCCCGAACGGCCCGCCGACTGGCTCCGCCGGGCGGTCCGCGCCGAGGCCCGCAGGGCCCGCCGCACCAGCGGCCGGGAGCGCCCGTACCACGAGGAGAACCCGCCGGACGCGGACCCGGAGGCGCACGGCTCCCCGGAGGGCTCCGCCCTCACCGCCGAACGCCGCCGCACCCTCCGCGCCGCCGTCACCCGGACGCCCGGCCGCTGCCCCCGGCTCCTCGACGCGATGCTCGACCCCGCGGACCCCACCTACCGGGAAATCGCAGGGACGTTGGGTATCTCACAAGGAAGTCTGGGGCCGATGCGTTCCCGTTGCCTGGGATGCCTGCGCAGAATGCTCGCGGCAGAGGTTCCCGCCCCCGGCCGACGGGGAAGGGTGCGGGGGACCGATCGGTGACCAGATGAGCGGGAGGCATGCGCACATGGGCCTGAGTGTGACCATCTCGGCTGCGGACGCGCGCGACGCGGAGCAGATCCTGAAGCTGCAGTACCTCTGCTACCAGAGCGAGGCCGAGCTGTACGGGGACTGGTCCATCGAACCGCTCACCCAGTCGCTCGACGCCGTCCGCGCCGAGCTGGCGGCCGGACACGGGCTGGTGGCCCGGCTCGGCGACGAGGTGATCGCCTCCGTGCGCGCCCGGACCGACGAGGACGGCACCGTCCACATCGCCAAGCTCATCGTCCACCCGCGCATGCGCCGCCACGGCATCGGCGGCCGGCTCCTCGACGCCATCGAGCACCACTTCGCGGCGGCCGGGACCGCCCCCAAGCGCTTCCAGCTCTTCACCGGCCACCGCAGCGAGGGCAACCTCCGCCTCTACCGCGCCAAGGGATACGCCCGGACCGGCGCCCGCGAGATCGGCCCCAGGCTCACCCTGGTCACCCTGGAGAAGGCCGCCTGACGCCGCTCAGGCGGTGGCGGCGCGCGACCGCCTGAGCCACCAGATGCCGGTGAGCGGCAGCAGCACCGGGATGAAGACGTAGCCGTAGCCGAAGTCCGACCAGACCGTCGCGTCCGGGAAGGCGGACGGCTCGACCAGCGTCCACGTCCCCACGATCAGCACGCCCGCCAGCTCGGCGGCGCAGCACACCAGCGCCGCCCTGCGGGCCGCCTCGCCGCCGCGCACCAGCGTGTAGGTGATGAAGACGTACACGACCGCGGCCACCGCCGAGAGCGCGTAGGCCAGCGGCGCCCGGTCGAACTCGGTCGACACCTGGTAGACCGAGCGCGAGACCGCGCCCACCGACATCACGCCGTACAGCCACACCAGCAGCATGCCGGGGCCCTTGACCAGCCGGGTCCGCCCGCCGTCCGCCGCGGCCCGCTCCCGCGTCTCCGCCATGATCAGCCCACCGTCCAGATGTCGAAGAGACGCACTTCCAGGACGGCGAGCACGACCGCGCCCGCCGCCACCGTCGCCGAACCCCAGCGGCTCCGCTCGGCCAGCGACATGAAGCCGGCGATCGGCACCGCGCACAGCGCGCCGAGCAGATAGGAGACGAAGATGACCGTCCCCTCCTCGGCCTGCTCGCCGCGGGCCAGCTGCACGATGCCGACGATCAGCTGCGCCAGGACCAGGAAGGTCACCACGGCCATGCCGATGAAGTGCCAGTCCTTGGTCGGCTGGTCCCGGTAGGCGGCGAAGCCGCACCAGGCGGCGAGGGCGAGCGCGGCCACCGATACCGCGACCGTGAGGGCGTCAAGCATGCGCCCGAGGGTATTACGGACCGAATGGCCCGATGCGCTCGCCCCCGCCCCGGACGCTCGGCCCGGCGCGCCCACCCCCTCGCCCCGGACGCACGGCCCGGCGCGCCCACCTTCTTGGCCCGGACGCACGAGCCAGGCGCGCCCGCCCGCCGCCCCGGACGCACGGCCCGCCCGGCCGGCCCCGCCGGGGCCCGTCCGGGACCCCGCGCGGCCGTGGCCTTGGCCACACCGGCCGGGTCCGCGCCGCCCCCGCCGCGCCTCCCGGAGAACCCGCTCCCGCGCAGGCCGCGCACGGCGGAGCCCGTACGGGACCCCGCCGGACACCGTCCACGGGACGTCTCAGCGCTGTCCGATATACGGACACCGGACTTCCGTTCGCACCTGCGCATGCTTTACTTGCAGACATGACCACGACGAGCAGCCGCATCCTTGCGACCGAGGCGATCCAGACGCCCGGTGCTCTTCGCATGTGTCGAATGTGCGCCATCTGAGGGCCCCCGCCTGAGCCTCGCGCCCCGAAGCGAGACCCCGACGGCCGAGCCGATCCGACCGCCCCACCGGCGCCGGACCGTGCCCGCCCCGCGCACACCGCCTCCCGGCCCCGCCGGAACGGCCTCCCCGTGCGCCTGACTGTCCGATTGACGAATGCCCCGTGCACGGCGGACCCACGCGTCGCGCACTCGACAGTGACGGAAACCCCTGTGATCACCACTTCGGGCCTGACCAAGGTCTACGAGTCGCGCGGCCGCCAGGTCACCGCCCTGGACGGCGTCGACCTCCACGTCCGCGAGGGCGAGGTCTTCGGCGTGATCGGCCAGAGCGGCGCCGGCAAGTCCTCCCTCATCCGCTGCGTCAACCTCCTGGAGCGCCCCACCTCCGGCACCGTGACCGTCGACGGCGTCGACCTCACCGCCCTCGCCGGCAAGGGCCGCCGCGCCGGCAAGGACCTCCGCCGGGCCCGCAGCCGCATCGGCATGGTCTTCCAGCACTTCAACCTGCTGTCCTCCCGCACCGTCCAGGACAACATCGAGCTCCCCCTGGAGATCCTCGGCGTGTCCGGTGCCGAGCGCGCCCGCCGCGCCCTCGAACTCCTCGACCTCGTCGGCCTCGCCGACAAGGCCAAGAGCTACCCCGGCCAGCTCTCCGGCGGCCAGAAGCAGCGCGTCGGCATCGCCCGCGCCCTCGCCGGCGAACCCAAGGTCCTCCTCTCCGACGAGGCCACCAGCGCCCTCGACCCGGAGACCACCCGCTCGATCCTCCAGCTGCTGCGCGACCTCAACCGGCAGCTCGGCCTCACCGTCCTGCTCATCACGCACGAGATGGACGTCGTCAAGACCATCTGCGACTCCGCCGCCCTCATGCAGAAGGGCCGGATCGTCGAGTCCGGCACGGTCGCCGAACTCCTCGCCACCCCCGGCTCCCAGCTGGCCGCCGAACTGTTCCCGGTGAGCGGCCACGCCACCGGCGCCGACCGCACCGTCGTCGACGTCACCTTCCACGGCGAGGCCGCCACCCAGCCGGTGATCTCGCAGCTCTCCCGCACGTACAACATCGACATCTCCATCCTCGGAGCCGCGATGGACACCGTCGGCGGGAAGCAGATCGGCCGCATGCGGATCGAACTGCCCGGACGGTACGAGGAGAACGTCGTCCCGATCGGCTTCCTGCGCGAGCAGGGCCTCCAGGTCGAATCCGTCGAAGACCCGCACGGCGAGGGCGCGCCCGCGCTGCCCCTCCAGCAGCACGTGCTCGTGAAGGAGAGTGCCAAGTGACCTGGGAAGAGATGCGCCCCCTGCTCGAACAGGGCACGGTCGACACCCTCTACATGGTCCTGTGGGCCACCGTCGTCACCATCGTCGGCGGCCTCCCGCTCGGCATCCTCCTCGTCCTCACCGACAAGGGCGGACTGCTCCAGAACCGGCCCGTGAACAAGGTCGTCGGTGCGATCGTGAACATCGGCCGCTCGCTGCCGTTCATCATCCTGCTGATCGCCCTGATCCCCTTCACGACCTTCGTCGTCGGCACCTTCATCGGCCCGACCGCGATGATCGTGCCGCTCGCCATCGGCGCCATCCCCTTCTTCGCGCGCCTGGTCGAGACCGCCATCCGCGAGGTCGACCACGGCCTGGTCGAAGCCGTCCAGTCCATGGGCGGCTCCATCCCCACCATCGTCCGCAAGGTGCTGCTCCCGCAGTCCCTGCCCTCGCTGGTCTCCGCCGTCACCACCACCGTCATCGTGCTCATCGGCTACTCGGCGATGGCCGGCGCGGTCGGCGGCGAGGGCCTCGGCTCCAAGGCCGTCACCTACGGGTACCAGCGCTTCGACACCACCTTCATGCTCGTCACCGTCGTCGTCCTGGTCGCGATCGTCACGATCGTCCAGCTCGTCGGCGACGCCGCCGTACGGCTCCTCGCCCGCCGAGGCCGCACCGCCTGACGGCCCCCCAGACCTCATCCCACGAGCCCGGACTTGTTGTCCAGGCGTCCACCGCACCACCAGAAAGAGGCACTCTTCGTGCGTAAGAACACCAAGCTCGCCGCCGGCTTCGCTTCCGTCACCGCCCTCGCCCTCGGCCTCACCGCCTGCGGCACCTCCTCGGACCCGGCCTCCAAGGACGAGGCCGGCTCCGCCGACAAGGCGCTCGTCGTCGCCGCGTCCCCGACGCCGCACGCCGACATCCTGAAGTTCGTCAAGGACAACCTGGCCGAGAAGGCCGGCCTCAAGCTGGAGGTGAAGGAGTTCACGGACTACGTCCTGCCGAACACCGCCACCGAGAACGGCCAGGTCGACGCCAACTTCTTCCAGCACAAGCCGTACCTCGACGACTTCAACAAGAAGAACGGCACCCACATCGTCCCGGTGGTCGACGTCCACCTGGAGCCGCTCGGCCTCTACTCCAAGGGCCTGAAGTCGGTGAAGGACGTCAAGGCCGGCCAGACCGTCGCCGTCCCCAACGACACCACCAACGAGGGCCGCGCGCTCCACCTCCTCGCGGACAACGGCCTCATCACCCTCAAGGACGGCGTCGGCACCGACGCCAAGCTCTCCGACATCACCGACAAGAAGGGCCTGGAGTTCAAGGAGCTGGAGGCCGCCACCGTCCCCCGCGCCCTGAACGACGTCGACGCCGCCGTCATCAACGGCAACTACGCGATCGAGGCCGACCTGTCCCCGGCGAAGGACGCCCTGGTCCTGGAGAAGGCCGAGGGCAACCCGTACGCCAACTTCCTGGCCGTCAAGGAGGGCAACGAGAAGGACGCCCGCGTGCAGAAGCTCGCGAAGCTCCTCAACTCGCCCGAGGTGAAGAAGTACCTCGAGGACACCTACAAGGGCTCCGTCGTCCCCGCCTTCGGTGCCGTCAAGTAAGCACACCCGCACCGCCCTTGAGCGCAAGGCCCCGCCCGCCCCGTCCGGCGCGCGGGGCCTCGCGCGCGTCACCCCCGCGTCCGACCCGGCCATGCGCGCGCCGCGCCCCATGCTGCATGCTGTGCGTTCACGGTCTCAACGGACGGTCTTCGGTACGGAGCTGCGCATGACTACCACCTTTCCGGACATCTCCATCAACACGGACCGGCTGGTGCTGCGCCCGTACGAAGAGGCCGACATCCCCGCCTTCGTCGAGATGATGAACGACGAACTCGTCACCGCCTGGACCTCGGTGCCGCACCCGTACACCCGCGCCCACGCCGAGGACTGGGTCCGCAGGATCGCTCCTGCGGAACGGACCGAGGGCCGCGGCATCGTCTTCGCCGTCACCGAGTTCCTGACCCAGCGTCTGGTCGGCACCGTCCACCTCCACGACACCGACTGGCACGTCCGCGCCACCGAGGTCGCCTACGTCACCGCCCCCTGGGCCCGCGGCGAGGGCTACGCCACCGAGTCCGTCCTCGCCACCGCCCGATGGCTCTTCGGCGACCGCGGCTTCGAACGCCTCCAGCTGCGCACCGCCGCCGACAACACCGCCTCCCAGCAGGTCGCCCAGAAGATCGGCTGCATCAGCGAGGGCGTCCTGCGCAACGCCTGGATAGCGCGCAGCCTCACCGAGAGCGGCGAGTGGACCGACATCCGCACCGACCTCATCGTCTGGGGCCTCCTCCCCGAGGACCTCGACGGCCTCGCCGACCAGATGGCCGAGGCCGGATACTCCTCGTACACCGACTGGAGCTGAGCGTTCCGGGGGCCGAACCGGGGTACGCTCGGCACGCCCCCGACCTGCGACGACACCACAGGAGACAGACGCGATGGCCGACCGGGTCACGGTGATCGGCTGGGACGGCTCGCCCCTCACCGCGGCGGCCAGGTCCGCGCTCTCGGCCGCCACCCTGGTGGCCGGCGCCGCCCACCACCTGGCGCTCCCCGAAGTACCCCCCGGCGCCGAACGCGTCCGGCTCGGCAGCGTCGGCCTCGCCGCCCGCCGGATCGCCGGACACCGCGGCACCGCCGTCGTCCTCGCCGACGGCGACCCCGGCTTCTTCGGCGTCGTCCGCGCCCTGCGCGCCCCCGAGCACGGCCTGGAGGTCGAGGTCGTCCCCGCCGTCTCCTCGGTCGCCGCCGCCTTCGCCCGGGCCGGCATGCCCTGGGACGACGCCCGCGTCGTCGTCGCCCACGAGAAGACCCTGCGCCGTGCCGTCAACGTCTGCCGCGCCCACCCCAAGGTCGCCGTCCTCACCTCCCCGGGCGCCGGCCCGGCCGAACTCGCCCTCCTCCTCGACGGCGTGCACCGCACCTTCGTCGTCTGCGAGGAGCTCGGCACCTCCCGCGAACAGGTCTCCGTCCTCACCTCCGACAAGGCCGCCGACCACACCTGGCGCGACCCCAACGTCGTCCTCGTCATCGGCGGCGCGGGCGGCACCGGCGCCTCGGCCGCCCCCTGGCTCCTCGGCCCCGACCCCGCCGCCGGAGCCGCCCGGGGCTGGGCGGAGCCGGACGCGCGGCCCCAACCCGAAGGGCGCCCCGGCATCGGCCAGGACCCCACCCTGCGCGCCGTCCAGCTCGCCCGCCTCGGCCCCCGCACCGGCGACCTCGTCTGGGACGTCGGCAGCGGCGGCGGGAGCTTCGCCGTCGACGCCGCCCGCTTCGGCGCCGCCGTCATCGCCGTCGACGCCGACCCGGCCGCCCGCGCCCGCACCGAGGCCGCCGCCCGCCGCCACGGCGTCCTCCTCCAGACCGTCACCGGCCGTGCCCCGCACGTCCTGGAGAGCCTTCCCGAACCCGACGTCGTACGGGTCGGGGCGGGCGGCGTCCCCGTCGTCACCGCCTGCGCCGACCGCCGTCCCGAACGGATCGCCGCCCACGCCACCACCCGCGACGAGGCCGAGGCGATCGGCTCCGCCCTCACCGCCGGCGGCTACGCCGTCGAGAGCCTGCTCCTCCAGACCGTCGGCCTCGATCCCGCGGAGTGGACCGAGCGCGGGCGCTCCGTCGTCTTCCTGCTCACGGGCCGCAGGACCACCGGCGCCCCGTGACCCGTCCGTCCGTCCGGGCAGGTAGGCTGGCCGATTGTTGTACCGCACGGGGACGTTCGGCATGTTGTTCGTCAATGTCCCGAATCGACGACCGTCTTGACCCGTTCTCGACGGTCACCGGCGTGCGGGACACCGGGGGGACCGCGCGACGTGGCGCAGTCCACAGCGCACCGTGGCGGAACCTCCTGCCACGATGGCCGCGGGCCGCGACAATGCTTGGGTGTCGGCGCGCCTCCGTGCCGCGCGGCGCACGCGCTCGTTCTCGTTGACGGGCGCAGCTCTGAACGAACACAACGATGGGCGAGGGGTACGCATGACGGACACCGGCCAGGTCCCTGGCGAGGGGCTGCCGGAGAACGCAGGCATGGTCGAGCAGCCGGGCATCCCCGCACCGGGCGCGTACACCTTCCTGGACCCCTCCGGCCCCCCTCCCGGGCAGCTCCCCGAGGACGACGACATGCTGCTGATGCCGGGCGCCCAGGGCGCCTGGAGCGAGCACCCCCCGGGCACCGCGCCCGCCCCGCCGATCGCCGTCCCCGCCCCGCAGGCCGCCGCGGCCCCGCTGGGCGACCCGCTGACCGGCCCCCTGCCGGACCCCCTCACCGGCCCGCTCCCGGAGGGCCCGGTCCTCGCCGACCAGCTCACCGCCCCGGCCGGCGCCACCCCGCCGCAGGGCGTGCCCGCGGCCCCCTTCGGCACTCCGGCGCACGGCGTCCCCGCCGCCCCGCAGGAGCCCGCCACCGCCCACGGCTACGAGCCCGGCATCCTCGACACCGGCGCCCACGAGGCCGCGGGCCGCGACACCGGCTCCGTCGACCTCGGAGGCGTCCGCGTCGGCCCGCAGGGCTCGCCCGCCGGCCCCTCGCGCCGCCCGCTCCACATGGGGCCGCCCGTCCCCGAGACCGCCACCGGCGGCGTCGTGCGCTCGCTCGCCGACCGGGGCCCGGCCGCGCCCGCGCCCGTCGCGCAGCCGGTCCAGGCGCCCGCCCCCGAGCCCCTGGTGGCCACGGCCCCCGCGCCCGTGCCCGTACGGAACCCGGGACCGCCCACCACCGGGCCCGAGTACTTCGACATCGCCCAGGACCAGCAGACGGCCCCGCAGGGCGCCGAGCCGTGGGCCGCGCAGCCCCAGGAGCCCCTGGCGCCCGCCGAGGCCCCCGCAGAAACGGTCGTCCCGCAGAGCGGGCAGTTCGTGCAGGTCGAGGGCTCCCTCCCGACCGCCGCGCAGCCGGCCCCGACCCCGCCCGCGGGCACCGAGATCGTCGTTCCCGAGGACCCCGGGGCCGTCGCCCCCGCGGAGACCGCGGACGCCGTCGCGCCCGCCGCCCCGGCCCCGGTCCCCGGCGCCGTCGTCCCCGCACCGCGCGAGGGCGAGCCCGCCGGACAGCCGCAGGCCGAGCCGGTCGAGCCGGTCGAGCCGGTGGCCCCCGAGGCCGTCGTGCCGCTGGAGACCCCGCCCGCCGGGACCCCCGTGCCCGTGGCCGGGCAGCCCGCCGAAGCCCCGGAGCCGGAGACCCCGGCCACCGAGGCCCCGGCCGCCGAGGTCCCGGAGCAGCCGGCCGAGGAGCCGGTGGCCGAGGCGCCGGTGGCGGAGGCCGAGGAGCCCGTCGCGCCCGCCGACGTCCCGGCGGAGCCCGTACCGGCCGAGCCCGTGGCCGAGGCCCCGGTGGCCGAGCCCGCGACGGAGACCCCCGCCCCCGTCGCCGAGCAGGCCGCGCAGATCGCGGAGCAGGCCGACCAGGCCGTCGAGCAGGCCCCGGAACAGTCCGCCGGGCAGTCCGCCGAGCCCGTCCCGGCCGAGGAGCCCGTCGCCGAGGCGCCCGCGCCCGCCGTGACGGAAGCTCTCACCGTGACGGAAGCCCCCGCCGAGGCGGCGGCCGAAGCCGTGGTCGAGACCGAGCCCCAGGCCGAGCCCGTGGCCGAACCCGTGGCCGTCGTCGAGCCCGCCGCGGAGCCCGCCGTCACCCCCGAACCCACCGCCGACTCCGCTCCCGAGCCCGTCCCCGCCGAAGCCTTCGCCGACGCCGCCTCCGAGGTGCCCGCGGAGGCCCCCGTCGTGGCGGTGGCCGAGGAGATCCCGGTCGTCGCGGAGGACGCCCCCGAGGAGGCCCCCGCGGCCGCCCCCGCGCCGGAGGCGGCGGAGGCGCCGGCCGCCGAGGAGGGCGACGCCGCCGAGGAGCGGGCCGAGCCCCGCCCCGCCGCCCCCGGCTACGACGACGCCGAGCGCGAGGCCGTGCTCCGCGTGATGCGCGAGCGCCGCGACATCCGCAACGGCTTCCGCTCCGACCCGATCCCGCACGAGGTGCTGCTCCGCGTCCTGGAGGCCGCCCACACGGCCCCCAGCGTCGGCCACTCGCAGCCCTGGGACTTCGTGGTCATCCGCTCCGCCGAGACCCGGCAGGCCATGCACGAGCTGGCCCAGCGGCAGCGCGAGGCGTACGCCCAGTCGCTGCCGAAGGCCCGCGCGAAGCAGTTCAAGGAACTGAAGATCGAGGCCATCCTCGACACCCCGGTCAACATCGTGGTGACCGCCGACCCCACCCGGGGCGGCCGGCACACCCTGGGCCGCTACACGCAGCCGCAGATGGCCCCGTACTCCTCGGCCCTCGCCGTCGAGAACCTGTGGCTCGCCGCCCGCGCCGAGGGCCTCGGCGTCGGCTGGGTCAGCTTCTTCGACGAGCGCGAGATGGTCCGCGAGCTCGGCCTCCCCGAGCACCTGGAGGTCGTCGCGTACCTCTGCGTCGGCTACGTCGACGAGTTCCCGGACGAGCCCGAGCTGATGCAGGCCGGGTGGTCCAAGCGCCGCCCGCTCGCCTGGGTCGTCCACGAGGAGACGTACGGCCGCCGCGCCCTGCCCGGCGAGGAGCCGCACGACCTGCTCCAGGAGACCGTCGCCGCCATCCGCCCCCTCGACGCCAAGGCGCTCGGTGAGGCGTGGGAGCGGCAGAAGCGGATGACCAAGCCGGCCGGCGCGCTCGGCATGCTGGAGATCATCTCCGCGCAGCTCTGCGGCCTCTCCCGGGCCTGCCCGCCGCCGATCCCGGAGCCCGCCGCCGTCGCGATCTTCGCCGGCGACCACGGCGTGCACGCCCAGGGCGTCACCCCCTGGCCGCAGGAGGTCACCGGCCAGATGGTGGCCAACTTCCTCGGCGGGGGAGCGGTCTGCAACGCCTTCGCCAACCAGGTCGGCGCCGAGGTTTGCGTCGTCGACGTGGGCGTCGCCACCGAGCTGCCCGCCACCCCGGGGCTGCTGCCCCGCAAGGTGCGCGCCGGTTCCGGCGACTTCACCACCGGCCTCGCCATGACCCGCGAGGAGACCGCCGCCGCGATCGAGGTCGGCATCGAGACCGCCCGCGACCTGGTCGCGGCCGGGAACAAGGCGCTCCTGACCGGCGAGATGGGCATCGCGAACACCACCGCGTCCGCCGCCCTCATCTCCGTCTTCACCGGCGTCGACCCGGCCGAGGTCACCGGCCGCGGCACCGGCATCAACGACGAGACCCACGCCCGCAAGGTCGACGTGGTCCGCCGCGCCCTCGACCTGCACAAGCCGGACCCGCAGGACCCGATCGGCGTCCTGTCGCAGATCGGCGGTCTGGAGCACGCCGCCCTCGTCGGCTTCATCCTGGGCGCCGCCTCGCTGCGCACCCCGGTGATCCTCGACGGCGTCTCCACCGGCGCGGCCGCCCTGGTCGCCCGCGCCATCGCCCCCGAGTCGCTGGCCGCCTGCATCGCGGGCCACCGCAGCGCCGAGCCCGGCCACGTGGCCGCGCTCAACAAGCTGGGCCTGCGCCCCCTGGTCGACCTGGACCTCCGCCTCGGCGAGGGCACCGGCGCCCTGCTGGCCCTCCCGCTGGTGCAGAGCGCGGCCCGCGCGATGCACGAGGTCGCGACCTTCGACTCGGCGGGCGTCACCGAGAAGTAGTCCGTACGGCCCCGGTGCCGCCGGCTCCCCGCGACGGGGGCGGCGGGCCCGGGGCCGCCGCATGCCCCGTCCCGAGGGACGAGGGTCACAAGGTGCCCCCGCCACGTCACCGATATCGTGGGCACCGGGCGGAAACCCCGCCCACCAGCCGCTTCACCGCCGCAGCGGCCCCCCGGGGCCCGCCCGACCGTTCCCGTCGGGTCCGGCCCGCCCGGCCCGCGCGCTCGCCGCACGGCAGGACCGCCCGAGTAGCCCCGCTACGCGGGCGCCTCCGCCGCGCGCCGATCGCACGCGCCGAACGCCCCGGCCTGATCCGACGCGCATGGTCGGACAGGCCCCAGCCCCGTCCGAGGAGCCGCCCGCACATGGCCCAGCACGTCGAGCCCGCCGAGCACCCCGCCTACCCCGTCGGCCTCCGCCTCGCCGGCCGGCGCGTCGTCGTCCTCGGCGGCGGCACGGTCGCCCAGCGCCGGCTGCCCGCCCTCATCGCCGCCGGTGCCGACCTCACCCTGATCTCCCCCTCGGCGACCCCCTCCGTGGAGGCGATGGCCGAGGCCGGCGAGATCACGTGGATCCGCCGCCGCTACGAGGACGGGGACCTGGCCGACGCCTGGTACGCGCTCGTCGCCACCACCGACCCGGCCGCCAACGCCGCCGCCTCCGCCGAGGCCGAGCGCTCCCGCGTCTGGTGCGTCCGCTCCGACGACGCCGAGGCCGCCACCGCCTGGACCCCGGCCACCGGCCGCGGCGACGGCGTCACCGTCGCCGTCCTCACCGGCCACGACCCGCGCCGCTCGGCGGCCGTCCGGGACGCGATCCTGGAGGGCCTGCGCGACGGCTCCCTCGCCGCGCCCGCCCAGCGCGCCCGCACCCCCTTCGTCGCCCTCGTCGGCGGCGGCCCCGGCGACCCCGACCTCATCACGGTCCGCGGCCGCCGGCTGCTCGCCGAGGCCGACGTCGTCATCGCCGACCGGCTAGGCCCCCGCGACCTCCTGGACGAGCTGCCCCCGCACGTCGAGGTGATCGACGCGGCGAAGATCCCGTACGGCCGCTTCATGGCCCAGGAGGCCATCAACAACGCGCTGATCGAGCACGCCAAGGCGGGGAAGTCCGTCGTCCGCCTCAAGGGCGGCGACCCCTTCGTCTTCGGCCGGGGCATGGAGGAGGCGCAGGCGCTCGCCACCGAGGGCATCGCCTGCACCGTCGTGCCCGGCATCTCCAGCTCCATCTCGGTCCCCGGCGCCGCCGGCATCCCGGTCACCCACCGGGGCGTCGCCCACGAGTTCACCGTGGTCAGCGGCCACGTCGGCCCCGACGACCCGCGCTCGCTCGTCGACTGGGCCTCGCTCGCCAAGCTCACCGGCACCCTGGTGATCCTCATGGGCGTCGACAAGATAGGGAAGATCGCCGAGGCGCTCGTCGCCCACGGCAAGGCCCCCGACACCCCGCTCGCCCTGGTCCAGGAGGGCACCACCGCGGCCCAGCGCCGGGTGGACGCCACCCTCGCCACCGTCGCCGACGTGGTGAAGGCCGAGGAGGTCCGCCCGCCGGCCGTCATCGTCATCGGCCCGGTCGTCGGGGAGGGCCCCGACAAGCTCACCCGCTGACGCCCCGCATCCCCCCGCGCGCCGGGACGGGAGGCCGTCGCCGACCGTCCCGCGCATTGGCACCACACCCCGGACAAGGCAGTATCACCCCGTGGCCGAAATCATCACGATCACCGACGCCGACGACCCCCGCCTCCACGACTACACCGGTCTGACCGACGTCGAGCTGCGTCGCCGGCGCGAGCCCGCCGAGGGCCTGTTCATCGCGGAGGGCGAGAAGGTCATCCGCCGCGCCAAGCAGGCCGGTTACGAGATGCGGTCGATGCTGCTCTCCGCCAAGTGGGTCGACGTCATGCGCGACGTCATCGACGAGGTCCCCGCCCCGGTGTACGCGATCCAGCCCGACCTCGCCGAGCGCGTCACGGGCTACCACGTGCACCGCGGCGCCCTCGCCTCCATGCAGCGCAAGCCGCTGCCGGAGCCCGCCGAACTCCTCGCGGGCGCCCGCCGGGTGGCCGTCATGGAGGCGGTCAACGACCACACCAACATCGGCGCCATCTTCCGCAGCGCCGCCGCCCTCGGCATGGACGCCGTCCTGCTCTCCCCGGACTGCGCCGACCCGCTCTACCGCCGCTCGGTGAAGGTCTCCATGGGCGCCGTCTTCTCCGTCCCGTACGCCCGCCTGGACACCTGGCCGCGCGGCCTGGAGGCGGTGCGGGAGGCGGGCTTCAAGCTCCTCGCCCTCACCCCCGCCGAGAAGGCGACCACCATGGACGAGGCCGCCCCGCACCGGCTCGACCGGGTGGCCCTGATGCTCGGCGCGGAGGGCGACGGCCTCTCCACCCAGGCGCTGCGCGCCGCCGACGAGTGGGTCCGCATCCCGATGGCCCACGGCGTCGACTCGCTCAACGTGGGCGCGGCGGCGGCCGTCGCCTTCTACGCCGTGACGGCGGGCCGCCCCGAGGCGTGACCCCGCCCGACCCGTGCGGGAGGGCCCCCGGTACGTGCGTACCGGGGGCCCTCCCGCACGGGCTCAGCCCTGGAGGGCCTGGGCGGCGGCGATGCCCAGCGCGACCACCAGCGTCACCACCACGAAGACGATGAGCCGCTGGCGCAGCAGCCGGGGGTTGGCCGGGCGCCGGCCGGTGGAGGTGGTCCGCACCCCCGGGCGGGTCCCGGGCCGCGACTGCGGGTTGCGGGAGCCGCCGCCGGTACGGGCGGGCGCCGAGGGCCGCGAGGACGGTCCGGGCCCGCGCCGCTGGGCGCCCGCGCGCTCCGGCTCCCGGCCCGGGGCGTCCCGCTCCGTGTACCGCTCGGTCGGCCGCAGCGTGCCGCGCTCCTCCGTCCGCTCGCGCGGGGCCGGCGGCCGGGCGGACGGCAGCCCCTGCGCCTCGCGGGCCGCGATCTCCTTGAGCCGCATCGACAGCTGGAGGGTGCTGGGCCGGTCCTCCGGGTCCTTCGCCAGACAGGCCCGGACCAGCGGCGCCAGCGCGTCCGGCACTCCCTGGAGCTGTGCTTCCTCGTGCACCACGCGGTACAGCATGACCTCGGAACTGCCGTGCCCGAAGGGGGAGTCGCCCATCGAGGCGTACGCGAGGGTGGCGCCGAGCGAGAAGACGTCGGTCGCGGGGGTGACGGCCGCGCCCCGCACCTGCTCGGGCGCGAGGAAGCCGGGGGAGCCGACCGCCGTGCCGACGTGGGTCAGGGTGCTGGCGCCGGTGGCCCAGGCGATCCCGAAGTCGATGATGCGGGGGCCCTTGGGGGAGAGCAGGATGTTCGACGGCTTCAGGTCGCGGTGCACGACCCCGGCCTCGTGGACGGCGACCAGGCCCTCCGACAGGGCGGCGCCGATCGAGGCCACGTCGGCGGCCCGCAGCGGCCCCTCCTCGGCGACCCGGTCGTGCAGCGAGGGGCCGGGCACGTACTGGGTGGCGAACCAGGGGCGCTCGGCGTCCAGATCGGCCGCGACGAGCCGGGCGGTGCAGCCGCCCCGGATCCGCCGGGCCGCCGACACCTCGCGGGCGAAGCGGGAGCGGAACTCCTGGTCCTCGGCCAGGTCCGGCCGGATCACCTTCAGCGCCACCCGCTGGCCGCGCCGGTCGGAGCCGAGGTACACGACTCCCATCCCGCCGGCGCCCAGCCTGCGGTGGAGCCGGAACGCCCCGACGATCCGCGGGTCCTCGCGCCGGAGCCGCATCATCGCCATGGTCCGTCCCCTCGTCCGTTCGACGTGGCACAGCTTACGTAGTACCGCCCCCGCGCGCTCATAGGCCGCGCCCTCCCCCCGGCATCGATTGTGAGTGCTGAGGGGGACGAAACCCCCGCACCCTCCCGGAACCCCCCGTCAACACCCCTTGTCGATCACCCCACTTGACGCCCCCGCGCGACAACTCCCGTGACCCCGCGCCCGCCCCGGTCCGCCCCCGCCACCGGCTCCCGCCCGGAAGTGACCCATGTCACCCTTTCCGTCGCCCCTTTTCGCCCCTTTCCGCCGTCCTTCTCCCCGCCTTCCCCTCCCTCTTGCGCCCTCCCTCCCCGACTCCTCCCCGAACCCCCGTCCGCACCCGGTCCGAACCCCTGCCCGAACCCCTCGGGGAAGACCCCCATCCCCGCGCCCCCGTCTCCACCCAGGGGAGTACGCCGGGGGGACCGGCGTCATCCTCCCGTAGGCCCGAAAGCCGGTACGCGGGCATGACGCCCCGGCCCTCCGGGATCCCTAGTGTTGAGGTCATGCGGTGGGCGCGACTCTCGTCCCCCGAGGAACACGCGCCCACCGCACCGAGAACCGGCAAGACACAGCAACGACAGGAGAGGACCATGGCCCACACGGCGCACCGGTCGATCCCCCGCCCCGCGGGGCGCCGCCACCCCCTGGTGGCCACCGCCATGGTCCTTCCTCTCGCGGCCCTGCTCGTGGTCGTCTTCGGCGGCTGGGAAGCGGTGGTCACACAGGCGTCGTCCGTGGGCGTGATGCTGGGGCGCTGAGCGGCGCCCCGGACCCGGGAGAGCGGCCCGGGTCGGGACATCGGCCGACAGCCCCGTGGGGACGGGGGTGCGGCGGACGACAGCGCAGGGGCCGGTCGGCCGGGGAGCCGACCGGCCCCTCCGCGCGTCCGCCCCCGCCTCCCCGCGGGAACCGGCCGCGCCCGCCGCGTACGCTCGCCGGATGGAGCTCAAGGGGACCGGGGCCCGGGACGGGGCCCCTCAGGAGCCGGCGGACGGCGTGCTCGGGGCGCTCGCGGAGACCGCCCGGCGGGCCGTGCACGGCGGGGAGGCCTGCCGGTGCGGGCCCGGCGCGGTCGGGGTGCTGGCGGACCGGGAGGACGGGGCGGTGGTGCGCCACGGCGGGCTCGTCGCCAAGGCGCACGCCGCCGGGACCGAGGCGGGGGCGCACGCGGCCCGGGTCGGGCTCGCCGCCCGCCCGGAGCTGGCCGGCGTCCTGCTGCCGCCCGTGCCGGGACCCCGCCCGGCGGACGCCGGGGACCGCCCGGTGACGCTCTGGCCGTACGGGACGCCGGTCGACCCGGACGACCCGGACGCCGCCCCGTGGGAGGCGGCGGCCCGCCTCCTCGCCCTGCTGCACCGCACGCCGCCGCCGGCCGGCCCGCTGCCCGCGATGCGCGCCCCGGAGAAGGCGGCCCTGGCCGTCGGACGGATGCTGCGCGCCGCGCCGGACCATCCGGCGGCGGCCACCGTCCTCGCGGCCTGGCGGACCGTGGAGGGGGCCGGGAGCGGCCGTGCGGAGCTGTGCCACGGCGACTTCCACCTCGGCCAGCTCGTCCGGGACTTCCGCGGCGACTGGCGGCTCATCGACGTCGACGACGCCGGTCTCGGCGACCCCGCCTGGGACCTGGCCCGCCCCGCCGCCTGGTTCGCCGCCGGGCTGCTGCCCGGGGACGTGTGGGCGCGGTTCCTCGGCGCGTACGAGGAGGCGGGCGGCCCGGCGGCCGGTGCGGACCCCTGGGCGCGGCTCGATCTGCCGGCCCGGGCGCTGACCGTGCAGACGGCGGCCCTGGCGGTGGCCAAGTCCACGGCGGAGCGGCGCGGGCTCGACGAGGTCGAGGACGTGATGATCGACACCTGCGCCCGGATCGCGTCCGCCCGAACCGCTCCGGCCCCCGCCGCGTCCCCATAGGGTGAGGCCATCATTCGAACGGCAAGCGCAGGGAGTTGAGCCGAGCATGCAGTGTCCCAAGTGTCATGCGGCGATGCACACGTACAACCGCAACGGCGTCCAGATCGAGCAGTGCAGCGGCTGCCGCGGCATCTTCCTGGACTACGGGGAGCTGGAGGCCCTGACCCGCCTGGAGTCCCAGTGGCAGGCCCCGCCGGCCCCGCCGGCCGCCTACCCGGCGCAGCCCGCCCCGGCCGCTCCCGCCTGGGGCGCCCCGCACGGCGGTCACCACGGCCACCACCGTTCGCGCGGCTTCGGCCGGATGCTCTTCTCCTCCTGAGCCTCCGCGGTCCCGCTCCGGCCCGGCTCCGCGACGGCGGCGCCGGGCCGTCGGCGTCCCCCTCCCGCGAGCGGATCCGGCCGCACCCGGTCCGGCCCGGCGCGCCTGAGCACGACGAAGCCCCCGGCGCGAGCTGCGGCCGGGGGCTTCGTCCTTCTGTGCGCGATACTGGGATTGAACCAGTGACCTCTTCCGTGTCAGGGAAGCGCTCTCCCGCTGAGCTAATCGCGCGGGACGCACCCGAAGGTGCGGGAGATGTGGTGCGCGATACTGGGATTGAACCAGTGACCTCTTCCGTGTCAGGGAAGCGCTCTCCCGCTGAGCTAATCGCGCGGGACGCACCCGAAGGTGCGGGGGACGTGGTGCGCGATACTGGGATTGAACCAGTGACCTCTTCCGTGTCAGGGAAGCGCTCTCCCGCTGAGCTAATCGCGCGGGGGATCCGGGGATCCAGGACCCGAAGGCCCAGTGGACGATACTGGGATTGAACCAGTGACCTCTTCCGTGTCAGGGAAGCGCTCTCCCGCTGAGCTAATCGTCCTTGGAGGTGGAGACGGGATTTGAACCCGTGTAGACGGCTTTGCAGGCCGTTGCCTCGCCTCTCGGCCACTCCACCAGGAGTGAATACGGGGGTTCGGGAAGATCCCCCACATCGAGCGGACGACGAGATTCGAACTCGCGACCCTCACCTTGGCAAGGTGATGCTCTACCAACTGAGCCACGTCCGCTTGTCGGTTCCGTTCCGCTTGCGCGTCCCGGCGACGTGTTGAACTCTAGCGGATTCCCGGGCCAGTACAAAAACGCGTTTCCGCAGCGTGCTGACCTGCACGCCCTTCGTGGCGCCCGGCCGCGCCCACGGAGGGTTCGAACGCCGTTCACCCACCGTGTCCCCCGGGGAGGGGGACGGAGGGAGGGGAGGGGCGGCGGGGGTCCCGCCCCCGGGCGCCCGGTGCCCGCGCCCGGGCCGACCTAGACTCGATCCGTGTACGACCTTGCTCCCCTGGCCCGCTTCGGCGGCCTCGTCGCGACCGACCTCCGGGACGTCACCCACGATCCCGAGGCGCTGGACTCCGCAGGCTTCTGGGCCGTCTGCGCCGACTTCGAGGGCCGGCTGACCTGTGCCCGCTTCGGAGACGTCCGCAGGGCGCCGGTGCCCCCCGCCGTCCCCGGCGCCTGGACCGGTCCCGGCCCCGGCGACTGGACCTCCTCGCTCGACCGCGCCGCGTACACCGCGGGCGTGCGGGCGGTGCGCGCCCACATCGCGCGCGGCGAGGTCTACCAGGCGAACCTCTGCCGGGTGATGAGCGCGCCGCTGCCCGACCCGGACGGTGCCGACGTCGACGCGCTGACCGCGCTGCTCGCGGCCGGCAACCCCGCCCCGTACGCCGGAACGATCCGGCTGCCCGCCCACGGCGTCGAGATCGCCACCGCCTCGCCCGAGCTCTACCTCCGGCGCGAGGGCGCCCGGGTCTCCTCCGGTCCCATCAAGGGCACCGGCCGGACCGCCGGCGACCTGCTGCCCAAGGACCACGCCGAGAACGTGATGATCGTGGACCTGGTCCGCAACGACCTCGGCCGCGTCTGCGAGACCGGTTCCGTCGCCGTCCCCGCCCTCTGCGAGCTGGAGGAGCACCCGGGCCTCGTCCACCTCGTCTCCACCGTCAGCGGGGTGCTGCGCGAGGACGCCGGCTGGCCCGAGCTGCTCGCCGCCACCTTCCCGCCCGGCTCCGTCACCGGCGCCCCCAAGTCCAGCGCCCTGCGGATCATCGAGGCGCTGGAGACCGCGCCCCGGGGCCCGTACTGCGGGGGCGTCGGCTGGGTGGACGCCGACAGCGGCCACGGCGAGCTGGCCGTCGGCATCCGCACCTTCTGGATCGACCGCCCCCACGGCCTGCTCCGCTTCGGCACCGGCGCCGGGATCACCTGGGGTTCCGACCCCGAGCGGGAGTGGGAGGAGACCGAGCTGAAGGCGGCCCGGCTGGTCGCGATAGCGTCGGGCGTCTACGAGTCGGGCGCCCCGGACACGGACGTTCCTGGGGCGAGCGGAAAGGCCATCTCTCGATGAAACTGTGGGTCAACGGCGGGCTGTACGACGAGGAGGCCGCCCGGGTCTCGGTCCTGGACCACGGACTGACCGTCGGCGACGGCATCTTCGAGACGGTCAAGGCCGAACGCGGAGAAACGTTTGCTCTCACCCTCCACCTGGAGCGGCTGACCCGGTCCGCCCGCGGCCTCGGCCTGCCCGACCCGGACCTCGACGAGGTCCGCAGGGCCTGCGCCGCCGTCCTGGAGGCCAACCCGGTGGAGCTCGGCCGGCTCCGCATCACCTACACCGGCGGCCTCGCCCCGCTCGGCTCGGAGCGCGGCGACGCGGGCCCCGGCCTCGTCGTCGCCGTCGGCGCGACCTCCCGCCGCCCCGACACCACCGCCGTGGTCACCGTCCCCTGGACCCGCAACGAACGCGGCGCCCTCACGGGCCTGAAGACCACCTCGTACGCGGAGAACGTCGTCGCCCTCGCCCGGGCGAAGGCGGACGGCGCCACCGAGGCCCTCTTCGGCAACACCGTCGGCCGGCTCTGCGAGGGCACCGGCTCCAACGTCTTCGTCGTGCTCGACGGCAGGATCCACACCCCGCCCGTCTCCTCCGGCTGCCTCGCCGGCATCACGCGCGCGCTGGCCGCCGAGTGGACCGGCGCCGTCGAGACCGACCTGCCCCTGGAGGTGCTGGAGACCGCCGAGGAGGTCTTCCTCACCTCCACCCTGCGGGACGTCCAGGCCGTCCACAGGGTGGACGGCCGCCGGCTCTCCGCCGAGCCCGGTCCGGTCACCGCCAAGGCCATGCGGATCTTCGAGGAGCGGGCCGCCGCCGACCGGGACCCGAAGCTCGGATAAAACCGGATGACGGGGACCGCCCCGGTGGGTAGAACACCCGTGATGACCACCACCCTGCGGCCGACCGAGCCGCTCCAGCACTCCGCCGACGGCGGCCGTTCGCGCGCCTACGACATCTGCGTGAACAGCCGCCGGGTCGGCTCCGTCCGCGTCGCCACCGATCCCCACTTCGGGGCCGCCTCGGGACTGATCGAGGACCTCCGGGTCGACGAACCGGACCGGGGCAGGGGCCGGGGCACGGTCGCGGCGCTCGCCGCCGAGGAGGTGCTGCGCGGCTGGGGCTGCACGGACGTGAAGATATCGGTCCCCGAGGGGGCGGCCGCCGCCCTCGCGCTGGCCCGCGCGCTCGGCTACACCGAGCGCAGCCGCAACATGCTGAAGGAACTCGCGGACGAGCCGTCCGCGCCGGAGCCCGGCGTGGAGGTGCGGCCGATGACCGACGAGGAGTTCGCGGCCTGGGAGACCCGCGCCAGGGACGCCTTCGCGCAGAGCTGGATCGACCGGGGCGTCCCCGAGGACCAGGCCCGCGCCAAGGCCGAGGCCAGCCACCGCGAACTGCTGCCCCTGGGACTCGCCAGCCCCGGCGCGGCCCTCCACGTCGCCGTCGTCGGCGGCGAGGTCGTCGGCCACGTCTGGACCGGCGTGCGGACCCTGGAGCCGGGCGTGAGCGCGGGATACGTGTACGACGTCGAGGTCGTTGCGGCGCAGCGCGGCAAGGGGTACGGCCGGACGCTGATGCGGCTCGCCGAGCGCGTGACGCGGGAGGCCGGGGAGACCCTGCTCGGACTGCACGTCTTCGCGGGCAACACCCCGGCGATCCGGCTGTACGAGTCGCTGGGCTACCGGACCACCCACGTCAACAGCTCCAAGCCGCTGCTCTGAACCCCGCGGGGCCCGGGGCGGAGGGTCAGCCGGCCAGCAGGCGGTCGGCGATCTCCTCGATCCGGGCGCGCAGGCCCTCCTGGCTCTGGCCGCCGTCGAGGCGCTCCCCGCCGATCACGTAGGTCGGGGTGCCGGTGACCTTGAGGGCCTGGCCCTCGGCCTGGTCGGCGTCGACCGTGAGCAGGTGCCGGCCGTCGATCAGGGCCGTGTCGAACTCCTCGGCGTCCAGGCCGAGTCCGGCCGCCACCTCCATGAGCACCGGCTCGCCCCGGTCCGCCAGGTCGGCGGTCCGGGCCAGCAGCGCCTCCGCGTAGGCCCACCCCCGCCCCTGGTCGGCCGCCTCCTCGGCCGCCTGGGCGGCGGCGTAGGCGTGCTTGTTCTTGGCCAGGGGGAAGTGGCGCAGCTGTACGTCGATCCGGTCGCCGTACTTCTCGCGCAGCGCGTGGACGTCGTCGAGGGCCTGGAAGCAGTCCGGGCACTGGAGGTCGAACCAGGCCTCCAGGACGACGGGGGAGGAGGGTGCGGTGGTGTCGGTCATGACGGGCAGTCTTCCAGCCGGTCCGCCCCGGGCCCCAATCGGCACCGGGTCGGGGCCGGGCCGGGGCGCGTCGCCGCCGGACCGGGGGCGGACCGGTGCCGATCGGCGCCCGGGGCGGGACCTGAGGAGGAGATCCCGTGGGGGCCGACCCGGAGATCTCCCTGAGACCGGGCCGTGGGCGTGGCCCCCGGCGGGCGGCGCGGTGCAGGATGGAAGGGACGCATCACCCGGACCTGGAGGACCGCATGCTCGCCGAGACCATCTTCTCCGCGGTGTCCGCGGCGGGCCTGGGCATCGCCGCGATCACGGCGTACCGGAAGAAGTACCTGTCCGCGGCCCGGATCGCCGGCTGGTCGCTCGTCCCGCTGGGTCTGGTGATGACCGGTGCCGTCGAGTGGGCCTTCGACACCGTCTTCAGCCCGGTCGCCTGGGCGGGCTTCGGCGTGCTCGGCGCGGCCTGGCTGCTCCTGCTGACGACCCGGGGGGTCGAGCGGCGGCGCGGCGGCCGGAAGGCGGCCGGCGGCGGGGCGGAGCCCGCGGCGGTCGCGCCCGGGGCGTCCACGCCGTCCCGGCAGGCCCTGGGCCGGCCCGCCGCGGCCCCGGCGTCCAGAGGCGCGGACGCCGAGGACTTCAGCGACATCGAGGCGATTCTGAAGAAGCACGGAATCTGACCGCTTCTGGCCGATGCCTGCCGGGCCTCGACCGGGCGGTGATCCGGAGATCCACGGGAAGGGATGAACCCTCCCCGGGAGGGGCGCTTTCGGGGCTTCCGGGGGCGCGCGGTGCGCGATCATCCCCCCGAGATGCTGGATACCTCGCGGGAACCCGTCCCCGCCTCCGCCGAGCCCGCCCCCGCCGCCGATCCTCCGGGCGAGGAACCGAGGGGCTGTCTCTTCGCGCTGTCGCAGCCGCCGCTGATGATCTTCCTGACGGTGATCGGCGCCCTGCTCCTGGCGGCGGCCCTGCACGACCTCTACGTGCTGTGAGGCGCGGGCTCAGCCCGCGGCCTCCTTGCGGCGGGCCCGGTAGGCGGCCACGTGCAGGCGGTTGCCGCAGGTGCGGCTGTCGCAGTAGCGGCGGGAGCGGTTGCGGGAGAGGTCGACGAAGGCCCGGCCGCAGTCCGGCGCCTCGCAGCGGCGCAGCCGTTCGCGCTCGCCCGAGACGACGATGAAGGCGAGCGCCATCCCGCAGTCGGCGGCCAGGTGGTCGGCGACCGAGGCGCCCGGCGCGAAGTAGTGGACGTGCCAGTCGTAGCCGTCGTGGTCGGTGAGCTGCGGGGTGGTGCCCGCGGCGGCCACCAGCTGGTTGATCAGCGGCGCCGCGATCCGCGCGTCGGGGGCGGAGAAGACCGCGGCGAAGCGGTCGCGCACCTCGCGGACCGCCCGCAGGTCCTCGGCATCCAGGTCGCCCACGCCGCTGATCCGGTGCTCGCGCACGAAGACGCCCAGCGCGTCGAGGTCCGTGAGGGTGTCCTCGCGGTCGCCCTGCGCGGCCGTGTTCATCAGATCGACGACGGTGTCGAGGGCGATCCGGGTGTCGTGGGGGATGAGCACGCTTCGCTCCCTGGCCGGCCGCGGGCGGCGCCCGCGGATTGCCGACGACTCTAGCGCGCCCCGGAAAAGCGCGACGGCGCCCCGCACCGCGCCGGCTGCGCGGTGGGGGCGCCGGAGGTCGTGCCGTGCGTGCCCGCGCGGCGCCGTCTCCCCGAGTCGGACGGCGCCGTGCGGCCCATGGCCTGGCTCAGCTGTCGGCCAGGATGTGGGAGAGCTCGGTATCGAGGTCGAAGTGCCGGTGCTCGGTGCCCGGTGGCACCGCGGCGTCGGTCCTCTTCAGGAACGACTCCAGGGCCCGCGCGGGGGCCTCGAGCAGGGCCTCGCCCTCGGGCGAGCTCAACGCGATGCAGACGACGCCCTGGCCATGACTACGAGACGGCCAGACCCGGACGTCGCCCGTGCCGGTGGGCCGGTGCAGCCCCTCGGCGAGAAGGTCGCGGGCGAAGACCCACTCGACCGTCTCCTCGGCTCCGGTGTGGAAGGTGGCGTGCACGGCGTACGGATCCGCCGTGTCATACCGCAGGCCCGCGGGTACAGGCAGTGAGGACTCGCTCGACACAACGAGGCGCAGGTGCAGCTCGCAGCTCACCACGGTGTTCATAAGCGCCAGGGCCTTTCGCTCAGTGTGCGCTCGGGGATTCGCACGTCGGCGAAATCGACATGCCACCTCCGGTGCCGTTGTAAACCCCTCTGTCGGTTTTGTGATCGTTCAGGTAGCTCGGACGGCGGTATGTAACTTTGGGTAATACCGCCATACCGGTGGGGCTGGTGAGTCGGGTAAATTGACCCCATGAATGCGGAGAGTGACGAGCGCGCCCCCGGGTCCCAGCCCGCGGAGCAGGCCGAACTGGGATCCCGAGCACCTGAGTTCATCAAGTCCCGCCGGGGCCTCCACCTGAGCTGGCAGGTCGGCGTCTTCATCGTGGGGCTCGCCGTGATCGTGGCGGGCATCCTCATGCTGGTCTTCCCCGGACCCGGCTGGCTCGTCATCTTCGGCGGCATGGCGATCTGGGCGACCGAGTTCGTCTGGGCGCAGATCGTGCTCCGCTGGACCAAGCGCAAGGTCACCGAGGCGGCCCAGCGCGCCCTCGATCCCAAGGTCCGCCGCCGCAACATCACCCTCACCGTCATCGGCCTGGTGATCATCGCGGCCCTGCTGGGCTGGTACCTGTGGAAGTTCGGCCTCGTCATGCCCTGGAAGATCGAGGAGTGATCGCCGGGTGGTTCGAAGGCCCCGCTGACATGCGGTAATGTTTGCGGTGCGCCGGGGCGATTAGCTCAGCGGGAGAGCACTTCGTTCACACCGAAGGGGTCACTGGTTCGATCCCAGTATCGCCCACCACCCGGCCCGAGGGCCCGGAGACGACCACCGTCTCCGGGCCCTCGGCACGTCCCGGCCCTCCGGCTCATCCCATCCGGGCCAGCCGCTCCCGCAGCGCCCGCGCCTCCCGCAGCCGCCGCTCGTACGTGGCCCCCACGGCGAGCAGCAGCAGCCCCGCGGCCGCCGGCGGCAGCCAGCGCGGCAGCGCGCCGACCAGCTGCACCACGTACGGCGCCAGCTCGTGCACCCCCACCAGGACGAGCGCCACCCCGCCCAGGACCAGCGGCGCCTGGAGCCGGAACCGCGCCCCGAGCAGCGTCACCGCCAGCGCCCCCGCCCCCAGGAGCAGCGGACGCACCCAGGCCGGGTCCGACCAGACCGCCACCAGCCCCGGCAGCAGCGTGATCCCCAGCCCCGGCCCGTACGCGGCCCAGGACGAGACCGCCGGGTCCCGGCGCCGCCGCAGCACCCCCACCACCAGCGCGGGCACCGTCACCGGCAGCGTGTACGCCTCCGGCACCGCCACCCCCCAGACCGCGAGCCGCACCCAGGCCGCCCCCAGGAACAGCGCCGCCGCGAGCCAGGACGCCGCCCGCCGCTCCGGCCGCAGCGCCGTCGCCGCCGCGACCACCCCGGCCAGCGCCAGCGCCAGGGCGAGCACCGCGGGCCTCGGTACCGTCAGGACCAGTGCCACGAGTCCCACCGCGCCCCCCGTCGCCTCGGCCGCCGCCGACCGCACCCGGGTCGCCAGGGCGGCCGTCCCCGCGGGCACCAGGAGCAGCAGCAGCCCGGCCGTCGACGGGGCGAGCCCCGCCGCCGCGCCCCCCGCGCCCACCAGCCCCGCCGCCACGAGCACCGCCGCCCCGGCCGCCGCCCCGCGCACCGCTCCGGCCCCCAGCACGGCCGCCGCCGCGAACAGCCCGAACGACACGCCCGACACCGCGAAGGTCGCTCCCCGCGCGTCCAGCGCGAGCAGCGCCGCCGAAGCCGCCGCGGCCGCCCCGGCCGCGAACCCCGTCCACGCCGTCAGGACGCCCGGGGCCGGGGGAGCCGCCGCGACCCCGGCCGTCCAGGACGCCCCCCACGCGCCCTCCGGCCGGGCCGGGACCTCCGCCGGGGCCTCCGGTGCGGACTCCGGCAGGCCGCGGGCCGGTGCGCCGGACCGCACCGCGACCGCGAGCGCCCCGGCCGCGGCCACCAGCCGGACCGCGAGCCCCGCCGCGTACGACAGCTCCAGGACCACCGGCAGCGCCATCAGGAACGCCCACCCGAGGACCAGTGCGCCCCACCGGCCCCACGGCCGGCCCGTCGCCCCGGCCGCCACGGCGCCGAGCAGCAGCACCAGGGCCGCCGTCGCGGGATACCCGCCGAGCGGCGGCGCCGCGTGCGCCCCGGACCAGACGCCCGTGCTCCGGTCCGCGGGACCCAGCAGCCCGCCGAGCACCGGCGGCAGCGCCCACAGGACCCCGAGCGCCGCGACCGAGCCCCCGGCGAGCCCGAGACCGGCCCGTACCGGAGCGGGGATCCACGCCGCGCGGACCGGCCGCCACAGCGCCGCGAGCGCCAGACCGCAGACCGTGTACACCGGCACCGCCCACTCCCCGGGCAGCGCGGCCCGCGCCGGACCGGCCACCGCCCCCACCGCCGCCAGACCGGCCACCACCGCGAGCACCGGCGCCGCCGGACGGGCCGCCCGCGCCGCGTACAGGCCCAGCGCGGCGCAGCCGAGCAGCAGCGGGGCACCCGACCACGGCTCCGTCAGCGAGAGCCGGCCACCGGTCAGCAGCGCCCAGGACCCCAGGACGCCCGCCGACGCCCCCGCCGTGATCCGGACGGGGAGCCCCGCCGGACGCCCGAGCAGCAGCAGGTCGCCCGCCACCGTCACCAGCACCGCCCACGCCACGGCCGCCGGACCGCCCCCGGCGGCCGCCGCGCCCAGCGGCAGCGGGAGCTGCGCCGCCGCCACCGCCGCCGGGAGGGGCACCCGCAGCCGGGGCAGCAGCCCGCCGTACCCGGCCCACGCCCCCGCCAGGACCGCCGAGGCCCCCGCCGCGTACCCCGCCCCGTCCGTCCCCGGCAGCGCCACCCGGTGCAGGGCGTACGCGTCCAGGACCGTCAGGACGAGCCCCAGCGCCCCCAGTGCCTCCGCCGTCGACGCCAGCCCCCGGCGCAGCAGCACCGCCGGCGCGGCCAGCGCCGCCGACGTCACCGCCAGCAGCACCGCCGAACGCCCCGCGATCCCCATCGAGCCCCAGCTCACCAGCGTGAAGGCGAGCGCCGCGATCGCCAGCAGCGTCCCGCCCAGCGTCAGCAGCACGTTCTGCGCACCGCGCGGAGAGGTCTCCGGCGGGGCCGCGACGCCCCCGAACGGCGCCGCGGGACGCGCCGCGGGCGCGTACAGCACGCCCAGCAGCCACACCCGCCGGGCCAGCAACTCGGCCCGGCGCGCGTCGAGTCGGGTCAGCTCGGCGTCGATGCGCCGCAACTCCTCGACCGGGGGCAGGTTCGTGTCCATGACCGGAGTGTCGCGCCGCGCCCCGGCACGCGGAATGCGCGCTGCTACTCAGATCCGGGCCGAGTACCCACACTGGTCCCATGGACTGGTGCCGGTACCGCTTCCGCAGCGTCTGGCGGCTCGCCGCCCCGCCCGACCAGGTCTACGCCGTCCTGGCCCGCGCCGAGGACTACCCCCTCTGGTGGCCCCAGGTCCGCGCCGTCGTCCCCCGCACCCCCACCGCGGGCACCGCCCGCTTCCGCTCCGTCCTCCCGTACGACATCGAGGTCACCGCCCGCGCCCTGCGCGGCGACCCGGCCGCCCGCGTCCTGGAGGTCCGGCTCGACGGCGACCTGGAGGGCTGGGCCCGCTGGACCCTCGCCGCCGACGGCCCCGGCACCCGCGTCCTGTACGAGCAGGAGGTCGAGGTCCGGGCCCGGCTGCTGCGGCTCCTCGCCGTCCCCGGCCGGCCCTTCTTCCGCGCCAACCACGCCCTGATGATGCGCGGCGGCCGACGGGGGCTCGCGGCCCACCTGCGACGAGTTTGAACCCGGGGCCCGGAGCCCTGTATGGTTCAACCCGTTCCCGGGCGATTAGCTCAGCGGGAGAGCACTTCGTTCACACCGAAGGGGTCACTGGTTCGATCCCAGTATCGCCCACCGGGAGAGGCCGGTCCGTCACCACGACGGACCGGCCTCAGCCGTTTCACCCGGCCTTCACGCCGCCTTCCGCAGCTCCGGCCGGAGCGGCCACGCCGGATCCACCAGCTCCGGGGTCCCCTGCCGCGTGAACCACGCCTGGAGCCCCCGCGCCTGCGCCGCGTGCCACACCGCCTGGAGGGTGTGCAGCTCGGCCGGCGTCAGCCGTTCGAGCCGGGACGCGAACCGCCGCCCCACGGCCCGCACCACCTCCAGCGCCGCCGTGGCGTCCGCCGCCGCGTCGTGCGCCCCCGCCAGCTCCACCTCGTAGTGCGCGCACAGGTCCGTCAGCGTCCGGCGGCCCTTGCGGTACCGGTCCAGATGCTTGTCCAGGACCCGCGGATCGAGCACGCACAGCGCCGTGTGCTCCAGGTACCGGCCCAGCGTCGAGGCCCGGTGCCGCCGCAACTCCCGGTCCAGGATGGTGAGGTCGAACGGCGCGTTCATCACCACCAGCGGCCGGCCGGCCGCGTTCTGCTCCGCCAGGGCGCGCCCCAGCTCCTCCATCACGGGCGACGGCCACCGCCCGTTCCGCTGGAGGTGGTCGTCCGTCAGCCCGTGGACCGCCGTGGCCCCTTCCGGCACCGGTATCCCCGGATTGACCAGCCACCGGCTCACCCGGGGACGCGCCCCGGCCGCGTCCTGGACGACGAGCGCGGCGGACACGATCCGGTCCTCCTCGACGTCCACTCCGGTGGTCTCCGTGTCGAAAGCGGCCAGGGGCCCTTCGTACCAGTTCGTCGTCATACCCGAACTCCTCGCACGCGCGCGGCAGATGGCCAACCCCCTGCCCCGAAGCGGTGATACCCGCACTGTTTGCGCCGTACGCGGACCGGTGACAACAGGAAGGACGGGGAAGGACGTTCACATGGCGCTCGCCACGCCCGAGTCGGGAGGGCTGCCGCCCCAGCGGGCGGCCCCGACGCGCGGCTCACTCGCCACCACCGCCTGCATGGAGACCCTCCAGGTGGGATACCTGCACGCCGTCGCCGCGGCGGCCGGCTGCTCGCTCGGGCAGCCCTTCCCGGACAACGGCGTCGACTGGCACGTGAGCCACGGCTCGCCCGGACACACCGTCGACGACGAGGTCACCATCAAGGTGCAGCTCAAGTGCACCTACCAACTGCCCGCCCACCCGCAGGGGAGCACCTTCCCCTTCACCCTCGACAACGACCACCTGGTGAAACTGGCCCGGACCCCCGTGGCCGTGCACAAGATCCTGGTCGTGATGATCGTCCCCAGGGAACCGGAGGACTGGCTGAGGGCGAGCCACGACCGGCTCGACCTCCGGCACTGCTGCTACTGGATGAACCTGGCCGGGCACCCGGTCACCGGACGCCGCCGGACCACCGTCCGCGTCCCCACGACACGGATCTTCGACGACCGGGCGCTCTGCGAGATCATGACCCGGGTCGGCCGGGGAGGGAGACCCTGATGCACCGACCGATCGACGAGTCCGGACACGGTACGGGGGAGGGGCGCGGCCCCGCCCCCGTACCGCCCCACCGGCCCCACCCGACGGGCCCCGGCGACCTCACCGACGCCCGGCACGCCCCGGGCGACGGCGTGCCCGACCCCGGACGGGTGGACCCGCGCGTCCTCGGCGCCCTCCTCGCCCGCCACGGCTGGCGGCGCAGGGGCGGCGCGGCGGGCCGGTACGGGCGGTGGACGCCGCCCGGCGGCGGGCCGGGGAGCGGCGGCACCAGCCTCCTCGTCCCCGACAGCCTCGCCTTCCCGGACAGCGAGGAACTGATCGGCGAGGCGCTCACCGCCCTCGCCCGCAGCGCCACCCCCGCCGCCCGCGAGGTCCTCACCGGCCTCGCCGTCCCCAGCGACGAGATCCGCTGGTGGCGCGAGGTGCCCCCCGGCCCGGCCGGCACCGTCCCCTGGCCCGTGCAGGAACAACTCCGCTCCGCCGCCCGCAGGATCCTCCTCGCCGGCGCCCTCGCCGTGCGCGGCCGGGCCGGCTACCACGGCTCCCGGCACCGCGCCGCCGCCCTGGCCGCCCTCGAACCCGTCGTGGTCGCCACCGACCCCGGGGGCCGCGCCCTCACCGCCTTCCTGCCGCTCCCGCCCGGCCGCCCCGTCGCCGTCCGCCTCCACCACGCCCTGCACGCCGCCCGCGAGGCCGTCGACTACCAGCGCGCCACCGGCGGCATGGACGCCTTCGACTCCGCCGTCGGGGCCGGCGTCAGCCGCGAACTCACCGAGGCCCTCGTCGCCCTCGTCCGCGGCACGGAGGGCGTCCGGATCGCCCTCGCCTGGGCCCCGGCCGCCGGGACCCCCGAGGGCTGCGCCGCCCGGCCCGAGCCCGTCGAGTTCTCGCCCGGCGACCTGCCCGCCCTGCGCGAGGCGAGCGCCCGCTACCTCACCGGCGAGCCCTCCCTCCCGGTCCGGATCACCGGCGCCGTCGTCCGGCTGCGCCGCTCCGGGCCGCGCGGCGAGGGCACGGTCAAGCTCCGCGTGCTCGGCGGCGCGGAGGTCGGCCACGTCCGGGTCGTCCTCGACGAGGAGGCGTACCGCACGGCCGGCCACGCCCACCTCGTCGGCCTCCCCATCCGGGTCGCCGGCCGGCTGGAGAGCCGCGGCGGCTTCCGGCGCCTCACCGACCCCTCCGGAGTGGTTCCGGTGCAGGTCGACGAGGCGGAGCGGGACCGGCTGATGAAATCCATGCACGAGAACCTCGATTTCTTCGAGGAGGCGTGCGGGCCGGGAGAATAACGGCGGGCGGGGCGCGGCGGGGCCCGTAAGATCGAAGGGACGCGGCACCTCGTCTCTGCCGCGCACCACCGGCGCCGGCACCTCGTGTCTGCCCGCGCCCCGATGCATGGAGTACCCGTGTCCGAAGTCCGTGTGACCGTCCAGACCGCCTCAGGACCCGAGGAGAGGGCGGTGAGCGCGGGCACCACGGCCGGCGCCCTGTTCGCCGACGACCGCACCGTCATCGCCGCCCGCGTCGCGGGCGAGCTCAAGGACCTCTCGTACGAGCTCGCCGACGGCGACGCCGTCGAGGGCGTCGAGATCTCCTCCGAGGACGGCCTCGACATCCTGCGCCACTCGACCGCGCACGTCATGGCGCAGGCCGTGCAGGAGCTCTTCCCCGAGGCCAAGCTGGGCATCGGCCCGCCGGTCCGGGACGGCTTCTACTACGACTTCGACGTCGAGAAGCCGTTCACGCCCGAGGACCTCAAGGCCATCGAGAAGAAGATGCAGGAGATCCAGAAGCGGGGGCAGAAGTTCGCCCGCCGCGTCGTCTCCGACGAGGCCGCCCGCGAGGAGCTCGCCGACGAGCCGTACAAGCTGGAGCTCATCGGCATCAAGGGCTCGGCGTCGACCGACGACGGCGCGAACGTCGAGGTGGGCGGCGGCGAGCTGACCATCTACGACAACCTCGACGCCAAGACCGGCGAGCTGTGCTGGAAGGACCTCTGCCGCGGTCCCCACCTGCCGACCACCCGGAACATCCCGGCGTTCAAGCTGATGCGCAACGCGGCCGCCTACTGGCGCGGCAGCGAGAAGAACCCGATGCTCCAGCGCATCTACGGCACCGCGTGGCCGTCGAAGGAGGAGCTCAAGGCCCACCTCGACTTCCTCGCCGAGGCCGAGAAGCGCGACCACCGCAAGCTGGGCAACGAGCTCGACCTCTTCTCCATCCCGGACGAGATCGGCTCCGGCCTCGCCGTCTTCCACCCCAAGGGCGGCATCATCCGCCGGGTCATGGAGGACTACTCGCGCAAGCGCCACGAGGAGGAGGGCTACGAGTTCGTCTACTCGCCGCACGCCACCAAGGGCAAGCTGTTCGAGAAGTCGGGCCACCTCGACTGGTACGCCGAGGGCATGTACCCCCCCATGCAGCTCGACGAGGGCGTGGACTACTACCTCAAGCCCATGAACTGCCCGATGCACAACCTGATCTTCGACGCGCGAGGACGCTCCTACCGCGAGCTGCCGCTGCGCCTGTTCGAGTTCGGCACCGTGTACCGGTACGAGAAGTCGGGCGTCGTCCACGGCCTGACCCGGGCCCGCGGCTTCACCCAGGACGACGCGCACATCTACTGCACCCGCGAGCAGATGGCGGAGGAGCTGGACAAGACCCTCACCTTCGTCCTCAACCTGCTCCGCGATTACGGTCTGACCGACTTCTACCTGGAGCTGTCCACCAAGGACCCGGAGAAGTTCGTCGGCTCCGACGAGGTGTGGGAGGAGGCCACCGCGGTCCTCCAGCAGGTCGCCGAGAAGCAGGGCCTGCCGCTCACCCCGGACCCGGGCGGCGCCGCCTTCTACGGCCCGAAGATCTCGGTGCAGGCGCGGGACGCCATCGGCCGCACCTGGCAGATGTCGACCGTGCAGCTCGACTTCAACCTGCCGGAGCGCTTCGACCTGGAGTACACCTCCCCGGACGGCACCAAGCAGCGCCCGGTCATGATCCACCGTGCGCTCTTCGGCTCGATCGAGCGCTTCTTCGCCGTGCTCCTGGAGCACTACGCGGGCGCCATGCCGCCGTGGCTGGCCCCGGTCCAGGCGACCGGCATCCCGATCGGCGACGCGCACGTCGAGTACCTCCAGGAGTTCGCCGCCAAGGCGAAGAAGCAGGGCCTGCGCGTGGAGGTCGACTCCTCCTCGGACCGGATGCAGAAGAAGATCCGCAACGCGCAGAAGCAGAAGGTCCCCTTCATGGTCATCGCGGGCGACGAGGACATGGCCGCCGGCGCCGTCTCCTTCCGCTACCGTGACGGCTCGCAGGAGAACGGCATCCCCGTCGACGAGGCGATCGCCAAGCTCGCCAAGGTCGTCGAGGACCGCGTCCAGGTCTGACGGCCGCAGCGCCCTCAGGAGGCCCCCGGGGAATCCCCCCGGGGGCCTTCCCCGTCCCGGTGGCCGCCCGCCGGCTTCTCGTCCTCCCGGGTGAACGCCTGGATCAGCCACGAGGAGAAGGAACCCGTCACCGCGCCGAGCAGGGCCAGGCCGCAGGCCATCAGGCCGACGGCGACGACCCGGCCGACGGGGGTCACCGGGGCCACGTCGCCGTAGCCGACCGTCGCCAGGGTGGCGCAGGCCCACCAGACCGAGTCGCCGAAGGTGACGATCGTGGCGCCGGGGGCGTCGGCCTCGTGGTGGTAGACGGTGAGGGCGGCGGCGAAGCCGAGCAGGGAGACGGAGAGCCCGGAGTAGACCATGACCCGGGCGTAGAGGCTGAGCCGCGGCTGGTCGCGGCGCCGCTGGACCCGGTCGTAGAGGGTCACCATCCGGACCGGGCGCAGCAGCGGCAGGACCAGGACGACCGTGTCCATGAGGTGGGTGCGGACGAAGCGGAGCGGGCGCAGGCCGCTGAGCCGGAGGCGTACCGCGTAGTCGGTGACGAAGACCGCCCAGGAGCCGAGGACGACGCCGACGCAGAGGTCCACCCCGAGCCGCGGGAGGTGGTCGCGGGCGAGGACCCGGACCGCGTACCCGGCGAGGTAGGCGACGGAGGCCACGGCGAGCGGCAGCTCCATGCGTCGGTCCCAGCGTTCCTGGCGGGGCGGTTTCGGGGGCCTTTCGCTCATCGGATCAGGATCACCCGGGGCGGCTTCCCGCGCCCCGCCGACACGTTCCGAACGGGCGACGCAATATGCTGCACAGCATGACGACTGAGCCGGAGCAGCAGATCGGAGTGGGGGCGCCGGACGCGTTCCAGCGCCTGTGGACACCCCACCGGATGGCGTACATCCAGGGGGAGAACAAGCCGACCGGACCGGGGGCCGACGACGGCTGTCCGTTCTGCTCGATCCCGGCGAAATCGGACGAGGACGGGCTGGTGATCGCCCGCGGCGAGAGCGTGTACGCGGTCCTCAACCTCTACCCGTACAACGGTGGCCACCTGATGGTCGTCCCGTACCGGCACGTCGCCGACTACACGGACCTGGACGCGGCGGAGACCGCCGAGCTGGGTGACTTCACCAAGCGGGCGATGATCGCCCTGCGGGCGGCGTCGGGCGCGCACGGCTTCAACATCGGCATGAACCAGGGCGCCGTCGCGGGCGCCGGGATCGCCGCCCACCTGCACCAGCACGTGGTGCCGCGCTGGGGCGGGGACACCAACTTCATGCCGGTCGTCGGCCACACCAAGGTGCTGCCGCAGCTCCTGGCAGACACCCGGAAGATGCTGGCCGACGCCTGGCCGGCCACCCTCTGACCGCTGCTCCCGTCCCCCCTCCGTCTCTTCCCGCCGTACGGCCCCGGGGCGCCCGCCCCGGGGCCGTACGGCGTCACGCGTCGTAGACGTCGGCCTTCTTCGGGCCGGGCTCCTGCACGTTCCCCCCGAGGACGAGGGAGCGGTTGGTGAAGCGCTCGGTGTCGACGTTGTGCTCGTCGAGGAAGCGGATGGTCGCCGTGTGGACGGCGCGCAGCACGGGCGTGGCCATGCGGATGGCGTCGTCGGCCATGAAGCGGTTCTTCCACAGCGGGCCCGCCCACACGTGCCGGAGGCCGAAGGGCTCGGGCAGGCTCATCTTGCCGCCGAGGAACTCCAGGACCGGCGGGTACCAGGTGAGCGGGGCGCGGACGGCGAGCCGGACGATGTCGTCGGTGCCGAGCAGCGGCTGCGGGATCTCCTTCGTCTCCCAGAAGCGGACGGTCTTGGAGACCTCCTTGGTCTTCGCCTTGGGCTTGGTGGTGAAGAGGCCGTGCACGGGGCCGAGGGCGTGGCCGGTGACCTCGATGCGCAGGGTGTGGTGGAGGGAGGTGACGGTCACCATCATGGTGAGGACCACGTTGCCGTCCCAGAGCGTGAACTGGACGCCCAGGTAGTGGCGGTTGCCGGCGTCGAACTGCTGCTCGTTGCAGATCCGCTGTATCTCGTGCGGCTTGACCTGGTAGTGCACGATGTTGTCGCCCTCGGGGCGGCTGACCTCGTCCGCGCCCTCGCCGACCGGGGAGACGATCCAGTGCTTGACGGTCGGCTTGGGGAAGCCGGTCTTCAGCGCGCCGCGCTCCAGCAGGGTGAGCTGGTCGTGGATCTTGCGGACCAGGTCCCAGGCGCGGAAGTCGTGGATCTCGCGGCCGGCCGCGGGGACCAGCTCCTCGGCGAGGGTCCAGCTGCCCCAGCGGGGGCCGAGGCCGAGGATGCCCTTGGGGCCGGCGTAGAAGACCACGTTGGACTGCTGCTCGGCGGAGAGCTTCTCCAGGTTGAGCCGCAGCTCCTCCGCGGACTTCTGGCCCGGGTCGCTGGGGACCGACTTGGGGACGTGGGCGCTGACCCCGCCGCCGCTGAGCAGTCCGGTCCAGCGCTCGCGGAGGTCCACGGCGGCCTTGAGGCAGACCCGGCTCGCGAGCATCCAGCCGGCGACCGGGGCGACGATCATCGCCCGCAGGTAGTTGGGCAGCAGGCCGTCGAAGGGGAGCTTGAGCAGGACGAGGAGGGCGAACAGGCCCGCCGCGAACAGCAGGGCGGTGCCGATGGCGCTGGTCCGCTTGTTCTGGGAGCCGGCGGCCGTGCGGCGCAGGTGGATCACGCCGAGCCAGAGCAGCAGGCCGGGCAGGAAGAGCACCCCGCAGAAGAAGGTGATCAGGGTGAGCTTGATGTCGCGCTGCCGCCGGATGTGGGTGGCGGCCAGGCAGTGCTCCACGATCGGCTGCGGCTCGGCGCCGAAGGACTGGATGAGGGCCTTGCGGCCGCCGCCGAGCATGCGGACCTGCACGGCCCGGGAGAACGCCTCGCCGAGGTCGGGGCGGAAGAGCTTCTCCCACTTCCCCTTCTTCACCCCGGTCTTGTAGTACTCGTTGTCGGCTTCCTGGATGGTCTCCAGGGGGCTGTCCCGGTACGCGGCCGAGGCCAGCGCGTTCGTCGCCCCGGTCATCCCGCTGCCGCCCTGGAGCGGGATCTGTGCCCCCGGTCCGAAACCGTCGATCGCCACTTCCGCCCCCATCACCGCGATTACCTGTGCGGGCTGTTCCCGACTGCCGCGCCCCGCACACCTTCCGAGCTGGGCACCACAGCGTAACCGGGCGGCGTGGTATGCGTCACCGGCTGTGGACAACCCCGGCCGGAAGCTGTGGACAAGGCTGACCGGAACCCGTCCGCCCGGTGCGGCCCGGACGGGCGGGAAGAGCCGGCGCCGCGTCAACTAGGAAGCCCTCGGGTCCTGTTCGCGCAGCCGCTCGGCGATCTGAGGGGGCATCGGCTCGTGCCGGGCGTAGCTGCGGTCGAAGCGGCCCGTACCGTGCGAGACGGACCGCAGGTCGACCGCGTACCGCCCGATCTCGACCTCCGGGACCTCGGCCCGCACGACCGTGCGGCCCGGCCCGGCCCCGTCGGTGCCGACGACCCGTCCGCGCCGGCCGGAGAGGTCGCTCATCACCGCGCCGACGTACTCGTCGGGCACCAGCACCCGCACCTCGGCGACCGGCTCCAGGAGGTGCACCGGGGCCTCCGCGGCCGCCTCCCGCAGGGCGAGCGCCCCGGCCGTCTGGAAGGCGGCGTCCGAGGAGTCGACCGAGTGGGCCTTGCCGTCCCTGAGAGTGACCCGGACGTCCACCAGCGGGTGCCCGGCGGCCACCCCGCGGGCCGCCTGGGCCCGTACGCCCTTCTCCACGGAGGCGATGAACGGCCGGGGGACCGCGCCGCCCACCACCTTGTCCACGAACTCGATGCCGCTGCCCGGCGGCAGCGGCTCGACGTCGATCTCGCAGATCGCGAACTGGCCGTGCCCGCCGGACTGTTTGACGTGCCGTCCGCGGCCCGAGGCGGGCGCCCCGAAGGTCTCGCGCAGCGGCACCCGGTACGGCACGGAGTCCACCCGCACCCCGTGGCGGCCGCGCAGCCGCTCCAGGACGACGTCCTGGTGGGCCTCGCCCAGGCACCACAGCACCACCTGCCCGGTGTCCTGGTTCTGTTCGAGGCGGAGGGTCGGGTCCTCGGCGACCAGCTTGGCCAGCCCCTGCGAGAGCCGGTCCTCGTCGGCCTTGGAGTGCGCCTCGACGGCGAGCGGCAGCAGCGGCTCGGGCATGGTCCACGCCTCGATGAGCAGCGGGTCGTCCGGGGCGGAGAGGGTGTCGCCGGTCTCCGCGCGGGCGAGCCGGGCCACGCACGCCAGGTCCCCGGCGACGCAGTGCGCCATCGGCCGCTGCTGCTTGCCGAAGGGCGAGGTGAGGGCGCCGACCCGCTCGTCGGCGTCGTGGTCCTCGTGCCCCCGGTCGGCCAGGCCGTGTCCCGAGACGTGCACGGTCAGGTCGGGGCGCAGGGTGCCGGAGAAGACCCGCACCAGGGAGATCCGGCCCTGGTAGGGATCGGCGGTGGTCTTCACGACCTCGGCGGCCAGCGGCCCGTCCGGGTCGCAGACGAGCGGGGGCCGGGGCTCGCCGGAGGGGGTGGTGACGGCGCGCGGCGCGTGTTCCGACGGGTCGGGGAAGCCGCGGGTGATCAGCTCCAGGAGCTCGACGGTCCCGAGGCCCTGGCTCCCGCCGTCGGCGGCGGGGGCGGCGGCCAGCACCGGGTGGAAACCGCCCCGGGCGACCGCCTTCTCCAGGTCGCCGGTCAGGGTCTCGGCGTCGATCTCCTCGCCGCCGAGATAGCGGTCCATCAGGGTCTCGTCCTCGCTCTCGGCGATGATCCCCTCGATGAGCCGGGCCCGCGCCGCGGCGAGGCGCTCCCGGTCGGCCCCGTCGGGCGGCAGCTCGCGCCGTACGCCCGTGGAGTAGTCGAGCACCCGCCCCGTCAGGAGGCCGGTGAGACCGGTCGCGGGGGCGTGTCCGTCGGACCCCTCGGGGCCGAGCACGGGCAGATAGAGGGGGAGGACGGCGTCGGGGTCGTCCCCGCCGAAGAGCCCCGCGCAGACCTCGGTCAGCTCGGCGAAGCCGGTACGGGCCGTGTCGAGGTGCGTGACGACGAGCGCGCGGGGCATCCCGACGGCCGCGCACTCCTCCCAGACCGCCCGGGTGGAGGCGGCGACCGCGTCCGCCTCCTGGGCCGCCGAGACGACGAAGAGGGCCGCGTCCGCCGCGCGCAGACCGGCCCTCAGCTCCCCGACGAAGTCGGCGTACCCGGGGGTGTCGAGCAGATTGATCTTGAAGCCCCGCCACTCGACCGGCACGAGGGAGAGCTGGACGGAGCGGTGCCGGCGGTGCTCGATCTCGTCGTGGTCCGAGACGGTCGCGCCGTCCTCGACCCGCCCCGGCCGGACCAGTGCCCCCGCCGTCTGGGCCAGTGCCTCCACGAGGGTCGTCTTGCCCGAACCGCTGTGGCCGACCAGCACCACGTTCCGTATCTCCGAGGGCCGGTCGGCCGTCGGTGCCCTGCCGGCGGCTCCGGCGGGGGTGTGCGCCTTGTCGCCCATGGTGGTCCTCCCGGCGATGGGACGGTGAGGGTGCGCGGGCGCGGGGGAGCGGCTTCGCGGTGCGGCTCCGGCGGAGCCCGCGGTGCTCCTTCGAGCTTTGCACCGCCACGGGGACCCGTCCAACCGCCACCGGGACGCGTCCATACGTCGTACTCCGGGGCGCCCCCAGGGGGACGCCGACGCGACGGGGCGGGTGCGCTCCCGTGCGCCGCCACGCGCGTGGCTACGATGGGTGAGCCGGTGGTCATGGGACCGCGCGGCCCGCCGAAACCTCGGGAAGGCCATGCTGAACAAGTACGCGCGTGCGTTTTTTACGCGTGTCCTCACACCGTTCGCCGCGTTTCTGCTCCGCCGGGGGGTCAGCCCCGACGCCGTGACGCTGATCGGCACGGCGGGAGTGGTCGCCGGGGCGCTGGTCTTCTTCCCCCGGGGCGAGTTCTTCTGGGGCACGATCGTCATCACCCTCTTCGTCTTCTCCGACCTCGTCGACGGCAACATGGCCCGGCAGGCCGGGATCTCCAGCCGCTGGGGCGCCTTCCTCGACTCGACCCTCGACCGGGTCGCCGACGGGGCGATCTTCGGAGGCTTCGCCCTCTGGTACGCGGGCAAGGGCGACGACAACGTCCTGTGCGCGGTGGCGATCTTCTGTCTGGCGAGCGGCCAGGTCGTCTCGTACACCAAGGCGCGTGGCGAATCGATTGGCCTGCCCGTCGCGGTGAACGGCCTGATCGAGCGGGCCGAGCGCCTGGTGATCTCGCTGGTCGCCGCCGGCCTCGCCGGACTGCACGCCTTCGGCGTGCCCGGGGTCGACGTGCTGCTGCCCGTCGCGCTGTGGATCGTGGCCGTCGGATCGGCCGTGACCCTGGGCCAGCGGGTCGTGACGGTACGCAGGGAATCCGCGGAGGCGGACGCCGCCGCGGCCGGGGGAAGCGGAGCGGCGACGTGAGCTGCATCGGGGAGAAGACGACGTGAGCGGCATCGGGGAGAAGCTGTCGGGCGGGCTGTACGGGCTCGGCTGGGCGACGGTCAAGAAGCTGCCGGAACCGGTGGCGAAGGCCCTCGGCCGGAAGATCGCCGACATCGCGTGGAAGAAGCGCGGCAAGGGCGTGCTGCGCCTGGAGTCCAACCTCGCGCGCGTGGTGCCCGACGCCACGCCCGAGCGGCTCGCCGAACTGTCGAAGGCCGGCATGCGCTCGTACATGCGCTACTGGATGGAGTCCTTCCGGCTCCCCGCCTGGAGCCGCGAACGGGCCGCCGGCAGCTTCCAGATCAAGGGCGAGGACGTCCTGAAGGACGCCATAGCGTCCGACCGGGGCGTGATCCTCGCCCTGCCCCACATGGCCAACTGGGACCTGGCGGGGGTGTGGGTCACCCGCGCCCTCGGCACGCCCTTCACCACCGTCGCCGAGCGGCTCAAGCCCGAGTCGCTGTACGACCGCTTCGTCGCCTACCGCGAGTCCCTCGGCATGGAGGTGCTGCCGCACACCGGCGGCGCCGCCTTCGGCACCCTCGCGCGCCGGCTGCGCGCCGGCGGCCTGGTCTGCCTCGTCGCCGACCGGGACCTGTCCGCCTCGGGCGTCGAGGTCTCCTTCTTCGGGGAGGCCGCCCGGATGCCCGCGGGACCGGCCATGCTCGCCCTCCAGACCGGCGCGCTCCTGCTGCCGGTGACCCTCTGGTACGACGACACCGACGTCATGAAGGGGGAGGTGCACGCGCCCGTGGAGGTGCCCGGGTCAGGCACCCGGGCCGAGAGGACGTCCCTCATGACACAAGCCCTCGCCGACGCCTTCGCCGGGGGCATCGCGGACCACCCGGAGGACTGGCACATGCTCCAGCGCCTGTGGCTGGCCGACCTGGAGGAGCGCACACCGTGAAGATCGGGATCGTCTGCCCGTACTCCTGGGACGTACCGGGCGGCGTCCAGTTCCACATCCGCGACCTCGCCGAGCACCTGATCCGGCTCGGCCACGAGGTCTCCGTCCTGGCCCCCGCCGACGACGAGACCCCGCTGCCGCCGTACGTGGTCTCCGCCGGCCGCGCCGTCCCCGTGTCGTACAACGGCTCCGTGGCCCGGCTCAGCTTCGGCTTCCTGTCCGCCGCGCGCGTGCGGCGCTGGCTGCACGACGGCACCTTCGACGTCGTCCACATCCACGAGCCGACCTCGCCCTCGCTGGGGCTGCTCACCTGCTGGGCGGCGCAGGGGCCGATCGTGGCCACCTTCCACACCTCGAACCCGCGCTCGCGGGCGATGATCGCCGCGTACCCGATCCTCCAGCCGGCCCTGGAGAAGATCAGCGCCCGCATCGCGGTGAGCGAGTACGCGCGCCGGACGCTGGTGGAGCACCTCGGCGGCGACGCCGTCCTCATCCCCAACGGGGTCGACGTCGACTTCTTCGCCGGCGCCGAACCGAAGGCGGAGTGGCAGGGCGGGACGCTGGGCTTCATCGGCCGCATCGACGAGCCCCGCAAGGGCCTGCCGGTCCTGATGAGGGCCCTGCCCCGGATCCTCGCCGAACGGCCGGACACCCGGCTCCTCGTCGCCGGGCGCGGCGACGAGGAGGAGGCGGTGGCCTCCCTGCCGCCCGAGATGCGCTCCCGGGTGGAGTTCCTCGGCATGGTCAGCGACGAGGACAAGGCGCGGCTGCTGCGCAGCGTCGACGTGTACGTGGCGCCCAACACCGGCGGCGAGTCCTTCGGCATCATCCTCGTCGAGGCGCTGTCGGCCGGCGCGCCGGTCCTCGCCTCCGACCTGGACGCCTTCGCCCAGGTCCTCGACCAGGGCGCGGCGGGCGAACTCTTCGCCAACGAGGACGCGGACGCCCTGGCCGACGCGGCGATCCGCCTGCTCGGCGACGAGGCCCGCCGCGCCGAGCTGAGCGCCCGCGGCTCCGCCCACGTCCGCCGCTTCGACTGGTCCACGGTCGGCGCCGACATCCTGGCGGTCTACGAGACGGTCACGGACGGGGCCGCCGCCGTCGACACGGACGAGAAGACGGGCGGCCTCCGGGCCCGCCTGGGGCTGTAGGACCCGTCGTCCCTGTGCCCGGGCTTTCCGGGCCCGGGCCCGCACCCGGTGCGCGAGGCACTTGGGGTGCGGGCCCAGGCCCGGAAGCGGAGGCACCCGCGAAGGGTGCCGTTCCGTCGTGCCCACCCGTTCCGACCCGGCGGAGCGCCCGCCCGCGACGGGACGGCGGCGGCACCGCCCAGCACCGGCGGAGCGCCCGCCCGCGACGGGACGGCGGCGGCACCGCCCAGCACCGGCGGAGCGCCCGCCCGCGACGGGACGGCGGCGGCAGCGCCGCGCCCCGTCCCGTTCGCCCGCGACCGCGCCCTTCGGGAGGGCGCCTCCCCCCGCCCGGGTAGCCTGTGCGCCCGTGACCGAAACCCTGATCTGGACCGTCGTCGCGCTGATCCTCATCGGCGTCTACCTCAGCTGGACTGCCGGACGGCTCGACCGGCTGCACACCCGCATCGACGCCGCCCGCGCCGCGCTCGACGCCCAGCTGCTGCGGCGGGCCTCGGTCACCCAGGAGCTGGCCACCTCCGGCGTCCTCGACCCGGCCGCCTCGATCGTCCTGTACGAGGCCGCCCACGCGGCCCGGCAGGCCGAGGAGGACCACCGGGAGGTCGCGGAGAGCGAGCTGAGCCAGGCCCTGCGCGCGGTCTTCGGCGAACCGGAGCAGGTGGAGCTCGTACGGGAGGCGCCCGGCGGCGAGGAGGCCGCGGGGGAGCTCGCCGCCGCCGTCCGCCGCGTACCGATGGCCCGCCGCTTCCACAACGACGCCGTCCGCGCGGCACGCGCCCTGCGCCGGCACCGCAAGGTCCGCTGGTTCCGGCTCGCGGGCCACGCGCCCTTCCCGATGGCCTTCGAAATGGACGACGAACCCCCGGTGGCCCTGGCGGATCGCCCGTCCTGACGGACTGTGGCCTCGGATTCCGTCGAAAAGGATCCACGTCCTGCGCATTGGCCCTTGATGTGGACCGCTCGCGGATTGTTTCCTCGCTCTAGTCGTCAACGTCCCGTTGAACCCGTGTCACGAGTGAGGTTCCCGTGTCCAGCTCCACCACCCCCCAGTCCCCCGAGACCGGCACCGCCCGCGTGAAGCGCGGCATGGCCGAGCAGCTCAAGGGCGGCGTGATCATGGACGTGGTCAACGCCGAGCAGGCGAAGATCGCCGAGGACGCCGGCGCCGTCGCCGTCATGGCCCTGGAGCGGGTCCCCGCGGACATCCGCAAGGACGGCGGCGTGGCCCGGATGTCCGACCCGAACATGATCGAGGAGATCATCGGCGCGGTCTCCATCCCCGTGATGGCCAAGTCCCGCATCGGCCACTTCGTCGAGGCCCAGGTCCTCCAGTCCCTCGGCGTCGACTACATCGACGAGTCCGAGGTCCTCACCCCGGCCGACGAGGTCAACCACTCCGACAAGTGGGCCTTCACCACCCCCTTCGTCTGTGGCGCCACCAACCTGGGCGAGGCCCTGCGCCGCATCGCCGAGGGCGCGGCCATGATCCGCTCCAAGGGCGAGGCCGGCACCGGCAACGTCGTCGAGGCCGTCCGCCACCTGCGCCAGATCAAGAACGAGATCGCCAAGCTGCGCGGCTTCGACAACAACGAGCTCTTCGCCGCCGCCAAGGAGCTGCGCGCCCCGTACGAGCTCGTCAAGGAGGTCGCCGAGCTCGGGAAGCTCCCCGTCGTCCTCTTCTCCGCCGGTGGCGTCGCCACCCCCGCCGACGCCGCGCTGATGCGCCAGCTCGGTGCCGAGGGCGTCTTCGTCGGCTCCGGCATCTTCAAGTCCGGCGACCCGGCCAAGCGCGCCGCCGCCATCGTGAAGGCCACCACCTTCTACGACGACCCGAAGGTCATCGCGGACGCCTCCCGCAACCTCGGCGAGGCCATGGTCGGCATCAACTGCGACACCCTCCCCGAGTCCGAGCGCTACGCCAACCGGGGCTGGTAAGCACCGATGAGCAGCACCCCCGTGATCGGTGTCCTGGCCCTCCAGGGCGACGTCCGGGAGCACCTGATCGCCCTGGCCGCGGCGGACGCCGTGGCCAGGCCGGTCCGGCGCCCCGAAGAGCTCGCCGAGGTCGACGGCCTGGTCCTCCCCGGCGGCGAGTCCACCACCATCTCCAAGCTGGCCGTCCTCTTCGGCCTCATGGAGCCGGTCCGCGAGCGGATCGCCGCGGGCATGCCGGTGTACGGCACCTGCGCCGGCCTGATCATGCTCGCCGACAAGATCCTCGACCCGCGCTCGGGCCAGGAGACCTTCGGCGGCATCGACATGATCGTCCGCCGCAACGCCTTCGGACGGCAGAACGAGTCCTTCGAGGCCGGAGTCACCGTCGAGGGAATAGCCACCCCCGTCGAGGGCGTCTTCATCCGCGCCCCCTGGGTGGAGTCCGTCGGCGCCGGGGTCGAGGTGCTCGCCGAGCACGAGGGCCACATCGTCGCCGTGCGCCAGGGCAAGGTCCTCGCGACCTCCTTCCACCCCGAGCTCACCGGCGACCACCGCATCCACGAGCTCTTCGTGGACATGGTGCGCGCGGAACGGTGACGTGATCCCGGTAGGATCTCTGGGGTTCGTTCAAGAAGTGGGTTACGCGAAGGAGACAGGCAGATGTCCGGCCACTCTAAATGGGCTACGACGAAGCACAAGAAGGCCGTGATCGATGCCAAGCGCGGCAAGCTCTTCGCGAAGCTGATCAAGAACATCGAGGTCGCGGCCCGCACCGGCGGCGCCGACCTCGACGGCAACCCGACCCTCTTCGACGCCGTCCAGAAGGCGAAGAAGCAGTCGGTCCCGAACAAGAACATCGACTCCGCGCTCAAGCGCGGTGCGGGTCTCGAGGCCGGCGGCGCCGACTACGAGACGATCATGTACGAGGGCTACGGCCCGAACGGCGTCGCCGTGCTCATCGAGTGCCTCACCGACAACCGCAACCGCGCGGCCTCGGACGTGCGCGTCGCCATGACCCGCAACGGCGGCTCGATGGCCGACCCGGGCTCCGTCTCGTACCTGTTCAACCGCAAGGGCGTCGTCGTGCTCCCCAAGGGCGAGCGGACCGAGGACGACGTCCTGGAGGTCGTGCTCGACGCGGGCGCCGAGGAGGTCAACGACCTCGGCGAGTCCTTCGAGGTCATCAGCGAGGCCACCGACCTGGTCGCGGTCCGCACCGCCCTCCAGGAGGCCGGCTTCGACTACGACTCGGCCGAGTCCAGCTTCGTCCCGACCATGCAGGTCGAGCTCGACGAAGAGGGCGCGCGCAAGATCTTCAAGCTGATCGACGCGCTGGAGGACAGCGACGACGTGCAGAACGTCTTCGCCAACTTCGACGTCAGCGACGAGGTCATGGCGAAGGTCGACGCCTGAGCGGCACCTTCTCGGCAGCGGGCCGGCGGGGACACACCCCCGCCGGCCCGCTGCGTTGTCAGTGGCAGCCGATAGCCTGCACGAATAGCTGATCGAAGGGAGGGGCGGCGTGCGCGTCCTGGGGGTGGACCCGGGTCTCACCCGGTGCGGTGTCGGTGTCGTCGAGGGCGTCGCCGGCCGGCCGCTGACCATGCTCGGCGTCGGCGTGGTGCGCACCCCGGCGGACGCCGACATCGGCGTCCGGCTGGTCGGCATCGAGCGCGGCATCGAGGAGTGGATCGAGCGCTTCCAGCCCGAACTGGTCGCCGTGGAGCGGGTGTTCAGCCAGCACAACGTCCGGACGGTGATGGGCACCGCCCAGGCCAGTGCCGTCGCCATGCTCTGCGCCTCCCGGCGCGGCATCCCCGTCGCCCTGCACACCCCCAGCGAGGTCAAGGCCGCCGTCACCGGCTCCGGCCGCGCCGACAAGGCCCAGGTCGGCGCCATGGTCACCCGGCTGCTGCGGCTCTCCGCCCCGCCCAAGCCCGCCGACGCCGCCGACGCGCTCGCCCTGGCCATCTGCCACATCTGGCGGGCCCCCGCCCAGACCCGCCTCCAGCAGGCCGTCGCCCTGCACACCTCGAAAGGCCGCACGCCATGATCGCCTTCGTCAGCGGCCCGGTCGCCGCCCTCGCCCCCACCACCGCCGTCGTCGAGGTCGGCGGCGTCGGCATGGCCGTCCACTGCACCCCGAACACCATCGCCGGCCTCCGCGTCGGCGAGCACGCCCGGCTCGCCACCTCCCTCGTCGTCCGGGAGGACTCGCTCACCCTGTACGGCTTCGCCGACGACGACGAGCGCCAGGTCTTCGAGCTGCTCCAGACCGCCAGCGGCGTCGGCCCCCGGCTGGCCCAGGCCATGCTCGGCGTCCACAGCCCCGACGCGCTGCGCCTCGCGGTCTCCACCGGCGACGAGAAGGCGCTCACCGCCGTGCCCGGCATCGGCAAGAAGGGCGCCCAGAAGCTGCTCCTGGAGCTGAAGGACAAGCTCGGCAGCCCGCTCGGCAGCAGCGGTCTCGTCGGCCAGCAGCGCGCCGTCGCCGCGGGCCCCGCTCCCTGGACCGAGCAGCTCGCCGCCGCCCTCGTCGGCCTCGGCTACGCGAGCCGCGAGGCCGAGGAGGCCGTCGCCGCCGTCACCCCGCAGGCCGAGGCCGCGCTCGCCGAGACCGGCTCCGCCCCCGTGCCCCAGCTGCTGCGCGCCGCCCTCCAGACGCTCAACCGAGCCCGCTGACCGCCCGCAGCCCCTCCCGTACGAAGGAAGACACCACCGTGAACTGGGACGACGAGACGGCATCCGCCCCCGAGGAGCGGATCGTCGGCGCCGCCGCCGAGGGCGACGACCAGGCCGTCGAGGCGGCCCTGCGCCCCAAGGACCTCGGCGAGTTCATCGGCCAGGAGAAGGTCCGCCAGCAGCTCGACCTCGTCCTCAAGGCCGCCCGCCAGCGCGGCGCCACCGCCGACCACGTGCTGCTCTCCGGCGCCCCCGGCCTCGGCAAGACCACCCTGTCGATGATCATCGCCGCGGAGATGAACGCACCGATCAGGATCACCTCGGGCCCCGCCATCCAGCACGCCGGAGACCTCGCCGCGATCCTCTCCTCCCTCCAGGAGGGCGAGATCCTCTTCCTCGACGAGATCCACCGCATGTCCCGGCCCGCCGAGGAGATGCTCTACATGGCGATGGAGGACTTCCGCGTCGACGTCATCGTCGGCAAGGGCCCCGGTGCCACCGCCATCCCCCTCGACCTGCCGCCCTTCACCCTGGTCGGCGCCACCACCCGGGCCGGTCTGCTGCCGCCCCCGCTGCGCGACCGCTTCGGCTTCACCGCCCACATGGAGTTCTACGAGCCGCACGAGCTGGAGCGGGTCGTGGTCCGCTCGGCCGGCCTCCTCGACGTGGCCATCGACCCGGCCGGCGCCGCCGAGATCGCCGGCCGCTCCCGGGGCACCCCCCGCATCGCCAACCGCCTGCTGCGCCGCGTCCGCGACTACGCCCAGGTGAAGGCCGACGGAGTGATCACCCGCGAGATCGCCGGCGCCGCCCTCGGCGTGTACGAGGTGGACAGCCGCGGCCTCGACCGCCTCGACCGGGCCGTCCTGGAGGCCCTGCTGAAGCTCTTCGGCGGCGGCCCCGTCGGCCTGTCCACCCTCGCCGTCGCCGTGGGGGAGGAGCGCGAGACCGTCGAGGAGGTCGCCGAGCCCTTCCTCGTACGGGAGGGACTGCTGGCCCGCACCCCGCGCGGCCGGGTCGCCACGCCGGCGGCCTGGACCCACCTCGGACTGGTTCCGCCGCAGGCAGCGGGCCCGGCGGGCGGCTCCGGAGGGGCGGGATCCGGACAACAGGGGCTCTTCGGCTCCTGAGGCCCCTGTGACGGGTGGGTGACGGCGCGGAGTCTCGCCCGACGAGGAACCACGGTGCCATGCTGGGCGTTGTTCCATCGATGCGGACTCGCCTAGACTCCGCCGATGCCGCCCTTTCTGGTCGGCGTGCCCACCCCCGAAGATCAGGCCGCGGGTTCTCCGTGACCGTGCGAAGGATTTCCGTCCCGTGAATAACATCGGCATGCTCCTCCCCTTCATCGTGCTCATCGGGGCGATGTTCCTGATGACCCGCTCTGCCAAGAAGAAGCAGGCACAGGCGGCGGAGATGCGCAACCAGATGCAGCCCGGCACCGGCGTACGCACGATCGGGGGAATGTACGCCACCGTCAAGGAGATCCAGGACGAGACCGTCCTGCTGGAGGTCGCGCCCGGCGTCCACGCCGTCTACGCGAAGAACGCCATCGGCGCGGTCCTGGACGACGCCGAGTACAACCGGATCGTCCACGGCGACACCGACGAGGACGCCGGCGCCGACTCCGAGACCGTCGTCCCGGACGACGCCTCCTCGCTGACCGACACCGCCGACGAGGCCCCCAAGGCCGACCTGACGAAGAAGTCGGACGCGGCCGAGGGCGAGAAGGACGGCAAGACCGACGGCGAGACCGAGGCGAAGTAGTCGCACCCGGCACCGCGGCCCCGCCCACCGGCGCGGCCGCGGCCGGGAACGGTCCGGCGTCTGCGGGGGATGGTCCCCACACATACTTCGTGGCCTCCGTGCGCCCACCCGGCGCCCGGACGGTTTGGACAGGGAGAAACGACAGGTGGCAGCACCGAAGAAGGGCCGAGGGCCGGCGGGGGGACAGAGCCGCCCCGGGCGCGCCCTGGCTTTCATTCTGATCGCCATGGTCGCGCTCACCGGCGGCATGTTCTGGTCGGGGCACACCACCCCGCGCCTCGGCATCGACCTCGCCGGCGGCACGTCGATCACGCTCAAGGCCAAGGCGGAGCCCGGCCAGGAGTCCGCGGTCAACGAGACCAACATGAACACGGCGGTCGGCATCATCGAGCGCCGTGTCAACGGTCTCGGCGTCTCCGAGGCCGAGGTCCAGACGCAGGGCCGCGAGAACATCATCGTCAACATCCCCAAGGGGACGAACGAGAAGCAGGCCCGCGAGCAGGTCGGCACCACCGCCCAGCTCTACTTCCGGCCCGTGCTGACCGTCGCCTCCGCGGCCCCCGAGCCGGCGCCCACCGCCGACTCCTCCGGCACCGGCACGCCGAAGCCCTCCGCGTCCGCCTCCACGGGTGACAAGAAGTCGGCCACGCCGACCGCCACCGCCTCCACCCAGGGCCGCGCGCTCTCCGAGGCCCTCAGGGCCCCGAACGCCACCGGGACGCCCACGCCGACCGGCAGCGCCTCGGCCACGCCGAAGTCGAGCGCCACCCCGAAGGCCGGCGACACCCCGCAGGCGACCCCCAGCGCGGACCCCGCCACCGCCGCCCTCCAGCAGAAGTTCACCACCCTGAACTGCCTCGACCCGAAGGCGCGCGCCGCCGTCGGCCAGGGCGTCAAGCCGACCGAGCCCGTCGTGGCCTGCGGCGAGGACGCGCCCGGCGTCTGGTCGAAGTACCTGCTCGGCCCGGCCGAGGTCGAGGGCCGCGACGTCGACGACGCCAAGGGCGTCCTCGACCAGCAGCGCGGCATGTGGATCGTGACCATGGAGTTCACGGACGCCGGCTCGAAGAAGTTCCAGGCGATCACCAGCAAGCTCTCCCAGCAGGCCGACCCGCAGAACCGCTTCGCGATCGTCCTCGACGGGAACGTCGTCTCGGCCCCCTCGGTCCGCCAGACGCTGAGCGCCAGCGCGGAGATCTCCGGCAACTTCAACCAGCAGTCCGCCCAGGACCTCGGCAACATCCTGTCCTACGGCGCGCTCCCGCTCACCTTCGACACCCAGAGCGTCGACACCGTCACCGCCGCCCTCGGCGGCGAGCAGCTGGAGGCCGGCCTCATCGCCGGCGCCATCGGCCTCGCGCTCGTCGTCCTCTACCTGGTGGTCTACTACCGGGGCCTGTCGTTCATCGCGATCCTCAGCCTCGGCGTCTCCGCCCTGCTCACCTACGTGATCATGGCCCTGCTCGGCCCGGCCATCGGCTTCGCGCTGAACCTGCCGGCCGTCTGCGGCGCCATCGTCGCCATCGGCATCACCGCCGACTCCTTCATCGTCTACTTCGAGCGCATCCGCGACGAGCTCCGCGAGGGCCGCACCCTGCGCCCCGCCGTGGAGCGCGCCTGGCCGCGGGCCCGCCGCACCATCCTGGTCTCCGACTTCGTGTCCTTCCTCGCCGCCGCGGTGCTCTTCATCGTCACCGTCGGCAAGGTCCAGGGCTTCGCGTTCACGCTCGGTCTGACCACCCTGCTCGACGTCGTCGTGGTGTTCCTCTTCACCAAGCCGGTGATGACGCTGCTCGCCCGCACGAAGTTCTTCGGCAACGGCCACCCGTGGTCCGGCCTGGACCCGAAGCGCCTCGGCGCCAAGCCGCCGCTGCGCCGCACCCGTCGTGCCACCGCCCCCGTCGACCCGAAGGAGGCGTGAGATGTCGAAGCTCGGAGATCTCGGCGCCCGGCTCCACCGCGGTGAGGTCGGTTACGACTTCATCGGCAACCGCAAGATCTGGTACGGCCTGTCCATCCTGATCACCATCACGGCGATCGTCGCCCTGGCCGTCCGCGGCCTCAACATGGGCATCGAGTTCCAGGGCGGCGCCGTCTTCACCACCCCGAAGACGGACGTCTCCGTCAGCCAGGCCACGGAGTACGCGGAAGAGGCATCCGGCCACGACGCGATCGTCCAGCAGCTCGGCAACGGCTCCCTGCGCATCCAGGTCGGCGGCCTCGACACCGAGCAGTCCGACAAGGTCCGCACCCAGCTGGCCGAGGACCTGAACGTCTCCGAGGACAAGATCGCCGCCGAGCTGGTCGGCCCCAGCTGGGGCGAGCAGATCGCCAACAAGGCGTGGACCGGCCTCGGCGTCTTCATGATCCTCGTCGTGATCTACCTGGCCATCGCCTTCGAGTGGAGAATGGCCGTCGCGGCGCTGATCGCGCTGATCCACGACCTCACGATCACGGTCGGCATCTACTCGCTGGTCGGCTTCGAGGTCACCGTCGGCACGGTCATCGGTCTGCTGACCATCCTCGGTTACTCGCTGTACGACACCGTCGTCGTCTTCGACTCCCTCAAGGAGCAGACGAAGGACATCACGAAGCAGACCCGCTTCACCTACAGCGAGCTGGCCAACCGCTCGATCAACGGCACCCTGGTCCGCTCCATCAACACCACCGTGGTGGCGCTGCTGCCCGTCGCCGGCCTGCTCTTCATCGGCGGCGGCGTCCTCGGCGCCGGCATGCTGAACGACATCTCGCTGTCGCTCTTCGTGGGTCTGGCCGCCGGTGCCTACTCCTCGATCTTCATCGCCACCCCGCTCGTCGCCGACCTCAAGGAACGCGAGCCGGCGATCAAGGCCCTGAAGAAGCGGGTGCTCGCCAAGCGCGCCTCCGCCGCCGCGGGCGAGGACGAGGCGGACGACGCGGCCGAGGCCGCCGTCGTCGGCCCGCGCGCCGCCGCCCGCCGGGGCCGTGCCGAGGGGCGCCGCGGATGACCGCCGAGGCCCAGGACGTGACCGGCCTGCTGCTCAGCCGGATCCGCGACGTCCCCGACTACCCGAAGTCGGGCGTGCTGTTCAAGGACATCACCCCGCTGCTCGCGGACCCGGAGGCGTTCACGGCCCTCACCGACGCCCTCGCCGCCCTGTGCTCCGCGCACGGTGCGACGAAGATCGTCGGCCTGGAGGCCCGCGGCTTCATCCTCGCGGCGCCGGTCGCCGTCCGCGCGGGCCTGGGCTTCATCCCGGTCCGCAAGGCCGGCAAGCTTCCCGGCGCCACGCTCCGGCAGGCGTACGAGCTGGAGTACGGCACCGCCGAGATCGAGGTGCACGCCGAGGACCTGGCCGCGGGCGACCGCGTCATGGTCATCGACGACGTCCTCGCGACCGGCGGCACCGCCGAGGCGTCCCTCGAACTGATCCGCCGCGCCGGCGCCGAGGTCGCGGGCGTCGCGGTCCTCATGGAGCTCGGCTTCCTCCCGGGCCGCGCCCGGCTGGAGCCCGCCCTCAAGGGCGCCCCGCTCACCGCGCTCATCACCGTCTGAGACGCGATCGAAGCACCGTCTGCGGCACGTCCGAAAAGGAGTCCATCGGATTCCGGCCAGGGGCGTCCCGGGAATTCCCGGGACGCCCCTGGCGTTTGTCCCGGTACGTCCCCCGGTGAGGACGGGTACGCGCCGCAGGGAAGGCCCCACGGGCCCCGTCCGTCCTCCGGGCGCGTGAGCACGGGGCGTCATGGCTCGATACGATGGCCTTTCCGGGCCTGACCGGGGGCCCCGGAACCGCACGAGGAGCGCTCTTTGCCAGACGAGGCCCAGTCACTCTCCGCCGCGCAGCCCGACCCGAAGGCCGACCGGGCCGCGCAGGGAACCGGCACGCCCCAGGACAAGCCCGCGGAGACCAGGCCGAAGCCTGCTGCGCCCGCTCCGGCACCCGCCCCCGCGCCGGGCCGCTCCGGCGGCTCCTCCAACCGGGTGCGCGCCCGCCTCGCCCGCCTCGGCGTGCAGCGCTCGTCGCCGTACAACCCGGTCCTCGAACCCCTGCTGCGGATCGTCCGCTCCAACGACCCCAAGATCGAAACGGCGACTTTGCGCCAGATCGAGCGGGCCTACCAGGTCGCGGAGCGCTGGCACCGCGGCCAGAAGCGCAAGAGCGGCGACCCGTACATCACCCACCCGCTCGCCGTCACCACCATCCTCGCCGAGCTCGGCATGGACCCGGCGACGCTGATGGCCGGCCTCCTGCACGACACCGTCGAGGACACCGAGTACGGCCTGGAGGACCTGCGCCGCGACTTCGGCGACCAGGTGACGCTCCTCGTCGACGGCGTCACCAAGCTCGACAAGGTCCGCTTCGGCGAGGCCGCCCAGGCCGAGACCGTCCGCAAGATGGTCGTTGCCATGGCCAAGGACCCCCGGGTCCTCGTCATCAAGCTCGCCGACCGCCTGCACAACATGCGCACCATGCGCTACCTCAAGCGGGAGAAGCAGGAGAAGAAGGCCCGCGAGACCCTGGAGATCTACGCCCCGCTGGCCCACCGGCTGGGCATGAACACCATCAAGTGGGAACTGGAGGACCTCGCCTTCGCGATCCTCTACCCCAAGATGTACGACGAGATCGTCCGCCTCGTCGCCGAGCGCGCCCCCAAGCGGGACGAGTACCTCGCCATAGTGACCGACGAGGTCCAGACCGACCTGCGCGCCGCCCGCATCAAGGCGACCGTCACCGGCCGCCCCAAGCACTACTACAGCGTCTACCAGAAGATGATCGTCCGCGGCCGTGACTTCGCGGAGATCTACGACCTGGTGGGCATCCGCGTCCTCGTGGACACCGTCCGCGACTGCTACGCGGCCCTCGGCACCGTCCACGCGCGATGGAACCCGGTCCCCGGCCGGTTCAAGGACTACATCGCGATGCCGAAGTTCAACATGTACCAGTCGCTCCACACCACCGTCATCGGCCCCAACGGCAAGCCCGTCGAGCTCCAGATCCGGACCTTCGACATGCACCGCCGCGCCGAGTACGGCATCGCCGCGCACTGGAAGTACAAGCAGGAGGCCGTCGCCGGCGCCTCCAAGGTCCGCACCGACGTGCCCAAGGGCGGCGGCAAGGACGACCACCTCAACGACATGGCGTGGCTGCGCCAGCTGCTCGACTGGCAGAAGGAGACCGAGGACCCCGGCGAGTTCCTGGAGTCCCTCCGCTTCGACCTCTCCCGCAACGAGGTCTTCGTCTTCACCCCCAAGGGCGACGTCATCGCGCTGCCCGCCGGCGCCACCCCCGTCGACTTCTCCTACGCCGTCCACACCGAGGTCGGCCACCGCACCATAGGGGCGCGGGTCAACGGGCGGCTCGTGCCGCTCGAATCCACCCTCGACAACGGCGACCTGGTGGAGGTCTTCACCTCCAAGGCCGCCGGCGCCGGACCCTCCCGCGACTGGCTGGGCTTCGTCAAGTCCCCGCGCGCCCGCAACAAGATCCGCGCCTGGTTCTCCAAGGAGCGCCGCGACGAGGCCATCGAGCAGGGCAAGGACGCCATCGCGCGGGCCATGCGCAAGCAGAACCTGCCGATCCAGCGGATCCTCACCGGCGACTCCCTCGTCACCCTCGCCCACGAGCTGCGCTACACCGACATCTCCTCGCTGTACGCGGCGATCGGCGAGGGCCACGTCACCGCCCAGTCCATCGTGCAGAAACTGGTGCAGGCGCTCGGCGGCGAGGAGGCCGCCACCGAGGACATCGAGGAGGTCGCCCCGCCGGCCCGCGGCCGCTCCAAGCGCCGCTCCAACGCCGACCCCGGCGTGGTCGTCAAGGGCGTCGACGACGTGTGGGTCAAGCTGGCCCGCTGCTGCACCCCGGTCCCCGGCGACCCGATCATCGGCTTCGTCACCCGAGGCAGCGGCGTCTCCGTCCACCGCAGCGACTGCGTCAACGTGGACTCCCTCTCCCGCGAACCGGAGCGGATCCTGGAGGTCGAGTGGGCCCCGACCCAGTCCTCGGTCTTCCTGGTCGCCATCCAGGTCGAGGCGCTGGACCGCTCCCGGCTCCTCTCCGACGTCACCCGGGTCCTCTCGGACCAGCACGTCAACATCCTCTCGGCGGCCGTCCAGACCTCCCGCGACCGGGTGGCCACCTCCCGCTTCACCTTCGAGATGGGCGACCCCAAGCACCTGGGCCACGTCCTCAAGGCGGTCCGGGGCGTGGAGGGCGTGTACGACGTCTACCGCGTGACCAGCGCACGGCGCCCGTAGCGGGGCGAGGAGCACGCGAAAGGGCCCCCGGCATCCGCCGGGGGCCCTTCCCGCGTCCCTACGCGGCCGAGGTCAGCCGCCGAACTCCTCCAGGCCCTTCAGGGCCTGGTCGAGAAGGGCCTGACGGCCCTCAAGCTCCTTGGAGAGCTTGTCGGCCTTCGCGTCGTTCCCGGCGGCGCGGGCGGCCTCGATCTGCCCGCGCAGCTTGTCGACGGCATCCTGGAGCTGACCGGTCAGACCCGCGGCACGCGCGCGTGCCTCCGGGTTGGTCCGGCGCCACTCGGCCTCCTCGGCCTCCTGGATCGCCCGCTCCACCGCGTGCATCCGGCCCTCGACCTTCGGACGGGCGTCGCGCGGCACGTGGCCGATGGCCTCCCAGCGCTCGTTGACGGCGCGGAAGGCGGCACGGGCGGCCTTCAGGTCCGTCACCGGGAGCAGCTTCTCGGCCTCGCCGGCCAGCTCCTCCTTCAGCTTGAGGTTCTCGGTCTGCTCCGCGTCCCGCTCGGCGAAGACGCCGGAACGGGCCGCGAAGAAGACGTCCTGGGCGCCGCGGAAGCGGTTCCACAGGTCGTCCTCGTGCTCGCGCTGCGCCCGGCCGGCGGCCTTCCAGTCGGCCATCAGCTCGCGGTAGCGGGCCGCCGTCGCGCCCCAGTCGGTCGAGTTCTGCAGCGCCTCGGCCTCGGCGACCAGGCGCTCCTTCGCCTTGCGGGCGTCCTCGCGCTGGGCGTCGAGCTGGGCGAAGTGGGCCTTGCGGCGCTTGGAGAAGGCCGAGCGGGCGTGCGAGAAGCGGTGCCACAGCTCGTCGTCGGACTTGCGGTCGAGCCGGGGCAGGCCCTTCCACGTGTCCACGAGCGCCCGCAGGCGCTCGCCGGCGGACCGCCACTGCTCGCTCCGGGCCAGCTCCTCGGCCTCGGTGACCAGCGCCTCCTTGGCGGCGCGCGCCTCGTCGGTCTGCTTCGCCTTCTGCGCCTTGCGCTCCTCGCGGCGCGAGTCCACCGACTCCACCAGCTTGTCCAGGCGGGCGGAGAGCGCGGCCAGGTCGCCGACGGCGTGGTGCTCGTCGATCTGGGTCCGGATGTGCTCGATCGCCGTCTGGGCGTCCTTCGCCGAGAGGTCGGTGGTCTTCACCCGCTTCTCGAGGAGGCCGATCTCGACAACCAGGCCCTCGTACTTGCGCTCGAAGTAGGCCAGCGCCTCCTCGGGGGTGCCCGCCTGCCAGGATCCGACGACCTTCTCACCCTCGGCCGTCCGCACGTACACGGTGCCCGTCTCGTCGACACGGCCCCACGGGTCGCTGCTCACAGCGCCTCCTCACCATGATGCCCTCGTCGGGTGGTGACCCCCGGGCATCGTCCACAGTTCCTGGGCGGGCCTCGCCCGCCTTCCGCCGCGCGGCCGACGGGTCGGCCACGCTGCACAACGCCAATCTAGGCGAACGGCGGCCCGGCTGTCCGCACTCAGCGCGACCGAAATTCCACGGTCACGCGCGTGCGGGCCGCCGGGCCGCCGCCTCGCGGAGCGCCGCGCCTCACTTCGCGGAGACGGCCGCCTTCTCGATGGTGACCGGCTTCTTGGGGGCGCCGTCGCCCTGGCCGCCCTCGGCCCCGGCCGCGCCGACCTTCTGCACCGCCGCCAGGCCGGCCGCGTCCATCGTGCCGAAGGGGGTGTACTGCGGCGGCAGCTTGGAGTCCTTGTAGACGAGGAAGAACTGCGAGCCGCCGGTGCCCGGCTGCCCGGTGTTCGCCATGGCGACCGTGCCCGCCTTGTACGTGACCTTGCCGTCGGCCCCGGGCTTGCCCAGGCCGTCGAGGTTCTCGTCCGGGATGGTGTAGCCGGGGCCGCCCATGCCGGTGCCCTCCGGGTCGCCGCACTGGAGGACGAAGATCCCCCCGGTGGTGAGCCGGTGGCACTTGGTGCCGTCGAAGTACTTCTTGTCGGCGAGGTGCTTGAACGAGTTCACCGTCCGCGGGGTCTTCGCCGCGTCCATGGTGATCGTGATGTCGCCCTCGTTGGTCTTCAGGGCCAGGTCGTACGACCCCTTGGCCTCGATGGACATCTTCGGTTCGCCGCCGGCCTCCGCCCCGGTGTTCTTGGCGTCGTCCCCGAACAGCTGCACCGAGCCGTACACCGCCCCGCCGCCCGCGAGCAGCACCGCGAGGGAGGCCGCGATCACGGTGTTGCGCCGCTTGGCCTTGCGCCGGGTCTCGGCCCGTCGCTGCTGCTGGCGTGCGTACTTGTCCCTGGCGAGCTGCCGCCGCCGCTGATCGCTGGTGACCACCGGGTCCGCTCCTGTCGGTCGTGTGTTCCTGTCCTGGCCGGATGTGCCCGTACCGTATACGGGTTGGCTGTGGAATACGCAGCGCCGGTAGGCTCTGATCTGCTGCATTCCGCAAAGCCGCAGCCATCTGCCGGACGACACAGAAGGACGATCGTGCTGATTGCCGGGTTCCCCGCCGGGGCCTGGGGCACCAACTGCTACGTGGTCGCCCCCGCCGCAGGCGAGGAGTGCGTCATCGTCGACCCGGGCCACCAGGCCGCCCAGGGAGTCGAGGAGACGCTGAAGAAGCATCGGCTCAAGCCCGTCGCGGTGGTCCTCACCCATGGCCACATCGACCACGTCGCCTCCGTCGTCCCGGTCTGCGGCGCCCATGACGTACCCGCGTGGATCCACCCCGCCGACCGGTACATGATGAGCGACCCGGAGAAGGCCCTCGGCCGCTCCATCGGGATGCCCCTCATGGGCGAGCTGACCGTGGGCGAGCCGGACGACGTGCACGAGCTCACCGACGGCGCCGAGCTGAAGCTCGCCGGCATGGGGTTCTCCGTCGCGCACGCGCCCGGCCATACCAAGGGGTCGGTGACCTTCCGGACGCCGGAGACCACGGAGATCCCCTCCGTCCTCTTCTCCGGCGACCTGCTGTTCGCCGGCTCCATCGGACGCACCGACCTGCCCGGCGGTGACATGGCCGAGATGCTCGAATCGCTGACCCGCGTGGTCCTGCCGCTCGACAACTCGACCGTCGTCCTGTCCGGCCACGGTCCCCAGACGACCATCGGCCAGGAGCGCGCCACCAACCCGTACCTGCGGCAGGTGGCCTCCGGCCTCGGGAGCACGGACGCTCCCCGACGAGGAATGTGACGAGAACCTCCGTGAGCACCTTTCAGGCCCCCAAGGGCACGTACGACCTGATCCCCCCGCGCTCCGCCGTCTTCCTGGCGGTCCGCGACACCATCGCCACCCAGGTGAGGAACGCCGGCTACGGCTACGTCGAGACCCCCGGCTTCGAGGACGTGAACCTCTTCGCCCGCGGCGTCGGCGAGTCCACCGACATCGTCACCAAGGAGATGTACACCCTCACCACGAAGGGCGGCGACCAGCTCGCCCTGCGCCCCGAGGGCACCGCCTCCGTGCTGCGTGCGGCCCTCCAGGCCAACCTGCACAAGCAGGGCAACCTGCCGGTCAAGCTCTGGTACTCCGGCTCGTACTACCGCTACGAGCGGGCCCAGGCCGGCCGCTACCGCCACTTCTCGCAGGTCGGCGCCGAGGCGATCGGCGCCGAGGACCCGGCGCTCGACGCCGAGCTGATCATCCTGGCCGACCAGGCGTACCGCGCCCTCGGCCTGCGCCAGTACCGCATCCTGCTGAACTCGCTCGGCGACAAGGAGTGCCGCCCCGTCTACCGCGAGGCCCTCCAGACCTTCCTGCGCGGCCTCGACCTCGACGAGGAGACCCTGCGCCGCGCCGAGATCAACCCGCTGCGGGTCCTCGACGACAAGCGCGCCGACGTGCAGAAGCAGCTCGTCGACGCGCCGCTGCTCCGCGACTACCTGTGCGACGCCTGCAAGGCGTACCACGAGCAGGTCCGCGAGCTGATCACCGCCGCCGGCGTGGTCTTCGAGGACGACCCCAAGCTGGTCCGCGGCCTCGACTACTACACCCGGACCACCTTCGAGTTCGTCCACGACGGCCTCGGCTCGCAGTCCGCGGTGGGCGGCGGCGGCCGCTACGACGGCCTCTCCGAGATGATCGGCGGCCCCGCGCTTCCGTCCGTCGGCTGGGCCCTCGGCGTCGACCGGACCGTCCTCGCCCTGGAGGCGGAGGGCGTCGAGCTGGACCTCCCGGCCGCCACCAGCGTCTTCGCCGTGGCGCTCGGCGAGGAGGCCCGCCGGATCCTCTTCGGCAAGGTCACCGAGCTGCGCCGGGCCGGGATCGCGGCCGACTTCTCCTTCGGCGGCAAGGGCCTCAAGGGCTCCATGAAGGACGCCAACCGCTCCGGCGCCCGGCTCGCCCTCGTCGCCGGCGAGCGCGACCTCGCCGAGGGCGTCGTCCAGCTCAAGGACATGGAGTCCGGCGAGCAGCGCGCGGTCGCCCTGGACGGCGTCCTGGACGCCGTCCGCGAGCTGCTCGGCTGAGCCTCCGCACCAGGGGAGGGGCCCGGTCCGCCACGCGCGGCCGGGCCCCTCTCCGTCGAGGCGCCCGGCGGGACCTCCGGCCCCCGCCCCGGGCCCTGCGGCCCTTATCCCGTACGAATGCTCTCCCGTATACCCCTTGTTGCAGAATGTCCATGGCCACAAGGCCGGCGAGCGAGGGAAAAGGCGACAGGCATGACGAAAGCCGACGCGGAGACGACGGGCACGGCGGGCACGACCGGCGCGGGCAAGGGCCTCGCCTGGCTCCTGGTGGTCACCGGCGCGGCGGGACTGCTCGCCGCCTGGGTCATCACCCTCGACAAGTTCAAGCTCCTGGAGGACCCGAACTTCGTCCCCGGGTGCAGCATCAACCCCGTCGTGTCCTGCGGGAACATCATGAAGAGCGAGCAGGCCTCGGTCTTCGGCTTCCCCAACCCCATGCTCGGCCTGGTCGCCTACGGCATGGTGATCGCCATCGGCGTCGGCCTCCTGGCAGGCGCCCGCTACCGCCGCTGGTACTGGCTCGGCCTCAACGCCGGCACCCTCTTCGGCGTCGGGTTCTGCACCTGGCTCATGCAGCAGTCCCTGTACGAGATCAACTCGCTCTGCCTGTGGTGCTGCCTCGCCTGGGCCGCCACCATCGTCATGTTCTGGTACGTGACCTCGCACAACGTCCGCGCCGGAGCGATCCCCGCCCCGGCCGGCCTGAGGACCTTCTTCGCCGAGTTCACCTGGATCCTGCCGGCCTTGCACCTCGGGATCATCGGCATGCTGATCCTCACCCGCTGGTGGGACTTCTGGACGAGCTGACCGCTCCCGCCCGGCTTGTCGGTGGCGTGACCTAGGCTTCATGGACGTGGAGCCCGACCTCTTTACCGCAGCCGCCGAAGAACGCCAGGAGAAGGACCCGTCCAGCAGCCCGCTGGCGGTCCGGATGCGCCCCCGCACCCTCGACGAGGTGGTGGGCCAGCGGCACCTGCTCAAGCCCGGCTCACCGCTGCGGCGGCTGGTCGGGCAGGGCGGCGGCCCCGCGGGCGCCTCCTCGGTGATCCTCTGGGGCCCGCCCGGCATCGGCAAGACCACCCTCGCGTACGTGGTCTCCAAGGCCACCGACAAGCGCTTCGTCGAACTCTCCGCGATCACCGCGGGCGTCAAGGAGGTCCGGGCCGTCATCGACGGCGCCCGCCGCGCCTCCGGCGGCTACGGCAAGGAGACCGTCCTCTTCCTCGACGAGATCCACCGCTTCTCCAAGGCCCAGCAGGACTCCCTGCTCCCCGCCGTGGAGAACCGCTGGGTCACCCTCATCGCCGCCACCACCGAGAACCCCTACTTCTCGGTGATCTCCCCGCTCCTCTCCCGCTCCCTGCTCCTCACCCTGGAACCGCTCACCGACGAGGACCTCAGCGGCCTCATGGACCGCGCGGTGGCCGAGGAGCGCGGCCTCGGCGGCGCCGTCGAACTCGCCGCCGACGCCCGCGCCCACCTGCTGCGGATCGCCGGCGGCGACGCCCGCCGCGCCCTGACCGCCCTGGAGGCCGCCGCCGGCGGCGCCCTCGCCAAGGGCGAGCGGGAGATCACCCTCCAGACCGTGGAGGAGGCCGTCGACCGGGCCGCCGTGACGTACGACCGGGACGGCGACCAGCACTACGACGTCGCCAGCGCCCTCATCAAGTCCATCCGCGGCTCCGACGTCGACGCGGCCCTGCACTACCTGGCCCGCATGATCGAGGCGGGCGAGGACCCCCGCTTCATCGCCCGCCGCCTGATGATCTCCGCCAGCGAGGACATCGGCCTCGCCGACCCCCAGGCGCTGCCGCTCGCCGTCGCCGCCGCCCAGGCCGTCGCCATGATCGGCTTCCCCGAGGCGGCCCTCACCCTCAGCCACGCCACCATCGCCCTGGCCCTCGCCCCCAAGTCCAACGCGGCGACGAACGCCATCTTCGCCGCCCGCGAGGACGTCAGGAACGGCCTGGCCGGCCCCGTCCCCTCCCACCTGCGCGACGGCCACTACAAGGGCGCCGCCAAGCTCGGCCACGCCCAGGGGTACGTCTACCCGCACGACGTGCCCGGCGCGATCGCCGCCCAGCAGTACGCCCCCGACGCCCTGCACGGCCGGCGCTACTACGAGCCCACCCGCTACGGTGCCGAGGCCCGCTACGCGGACGTGGTGGAGAAGGTCCGCGAGCGGCTGAAGGGCGACGGCTGAGCGGTCCGGAGTCCCCGGACCCGCCCCCGGGCGGCCGCGCTCCGCGGAGCCGGTACACTGGTCGGGATCGCTGCGTCCCGTGTCCGGCCCCAGGCCGGCGCCACCAGAGCGGGACGGCCAGCAGGAGACCCGGCCTCCGGGCAGGATCTCCAGGAGCGTCGCGCACCTTCGAAGGTGTCGCGTGCCACCCACCACCCCCCGGGTTCCCGGGACCGGCGGTGGGTCGTTCGCGTGCTGCACGTACGTGCCCAGACCGGGAAGCGGCTGCCTGACGGGTCCCTCGCGGACCCGACGGGTTTTCCCGGCTGCGGATGCGACCTCCCTAACCACTGGTGAAGCCGTATTCGTTCAGACAGAGAGGTTGGTTCATGGCGAACCAGGCCCGCCCCAAGGTCAAGAAGTCGCGTGCCCTCGGCATCGCGCTGACGCCGAAGGCCGTCAAGTACTTCGAGGCCCGTCCCTACCCGCCGGGCGAGCACGGCCGCGGCCGCAAGCAGAACTCGGACTACAAGGTCCGTCTGCTCGAGAAGCAGCGTCTGCGTGCCCAGTACGACATCAGCGAGCGCCAGATGGCGCGCGCCTACGACCGCGCCAAGAAGGCCGAGGGCAAGACGGGCGAGGCGCTGGTCGTCGAGCTCGAGCGCCGTCTCGACGCCCTGGTCCTGCGTTCGGGCATCGCCCGCACCATCTACCAGGCCCGTCAGATGGTCGTCCACGGCCACATCCAGGTCAACGGTGGCAAGGTCGACAAGCCGTCCTTCCGCGTCCGTCCCGACGACGTCGTGATGGTCCGCGAGAAGTCCCGCGCGAAGACCCTCTTCCAGGTCGCCCGCGAGGGTGGCTTCGCCCCCGACGGCGAGACCCCGCGCTACCTCCAGGTCAACCTGAAGGCCCTGGCCTTCCGCCTGGACCGCGAGCCGAACCGCAAGGAGATCCCGGTCATCTGCGACGAGCAGCTGGTCGTCGAGTACTACGCCCGCTGATCCTGGCGGAGCACGGTACTCACCCCCGCGGTGTTCAGCCCGCCGCTTCCCCGCCCTTTCCGGTGGGGGAGTCGGCGGGCTTCCGCGTTCCCGGCACCAGCGGCGGCCGCGAGGAGCGGAAGGGCCGCGGCGCGGGCCCGGCCGGCCGGTCGGCCAGCGCCCGCTCCACCGCCTCGTCCAGGGACAGCCCCTGCCCGAGCCGGAACGCCTCCGCGTACCCCGCGGCCCCCAGCCGCTCCACCGCCCGCCCCGTGCACAGCGCCCGCGGCCCGTCCAGCGAGACCGAGCCGAAGCACCGCACCCCCACCGCGTCCCAGACCGGCAGCGCCGCGCCCTGGAGCACCGCCGCCTCCACCGCGTCGCCCTCGTCGACGGTCACCAGCGCCAGCAGCTCCACCGCCAGCACCACGCCCACCAGGTCGTGGAAGAGGTGGTTGATCGTCACGCACTCCACCAGCAGCTCCCGCGCCTCGGCCGCCGCGCCCCGGGTCCACGCCGCGTACGCCAGCACGTAGAGCGCGTACGCCCGCGTCCAGCGCTCGCCGCGCTCCTCGCAGACCTCCCGCACCTCCCGGCACATCGCCGTCGCGCCCTCCAGGTCGCCCGCGAACGCCCGCGCCATCGCCAGCTCCACCCGGCCCATCAGCACGTTGCTGTTCAGCTCGCCCAGCTCCCGGTAGGCGTCCAGCGCCCGCCCCAGCAGCTCCTCGGCGCGCGGGACGTCGTCCGAGAGCAGCGCCATGCACCCCATCCGGTGGGTCGCGTACGCCTCCGCCAGCCGGTTGTGCGAGGCCCGCGCCCGCTCCCGGCAGGCGTGCAGCGCCGCCACCGCCGCCGTCGGGTCGCCCTGGAGCACCGCCACGTACCCCAGCACCCACAGCGCCTTCAGCCGCGCCTCCTCCTGGCCCGACTCCAGCGCCAGCGCCCGGTCGAGCCAGTGCCGCCCCTCCGACAGCCGCCCGCACCCCACCCACGCGAACCACAGCGTCCCCGCCAGGTGCTGGGCGAGGTGCGCGTCCTCCGGCAGCTCCAGGCACAGGTCGAGCGCCGCCCGCAGGTTCGGCAGCGCCGCGGCCGTCCGCGCCGCCACCTCCGCCTGCCGGGGACTGAACCACTCCAGCTCGCACCAGGTCGCCAGGCCCATGTACCAGTCCCGGTGCCGCCGCCGCAGCCGCTCGGTGTCGCCGAGCGCGGCCAGCCAGTCCGCCCCGTACGCCGCCACCGTGTCCAGCATCCGGTAGCCCGGCCCCGCCGGGGTGTCCTCGCGGACCACCAGCGACTGCGCCAGCAGCCCGCCCAGCAGGTCGAGGACCTCCTCCGGAGGCAGGCCGGGGCCCCCGCACACGTACTCCACGGCCTCCAGGTCGAACGGCCCGGCGAAGACCGAGAGGCGCGCCCACAGCAGCCGCTCCCCGGGGGTGCACAGCTCGTGGCTCCAGCCGATCGCGGTGCGCAGCGTCCGGTGGCGGGGGAGGGTCCCGCGCCCTCCGTCGCCGAGCAGCCGGAAGCGGTCGTCCAGCCGGGCCAGCAGCTGCTCCACGGAGAGCAGCGGCAGCCGTCCGGCGGCCAGTTCGAGGGCGAGCGGGATGCCGTCGAGCCGCCGGCACAGCTCCAGGGCCGCGCCGCTGTCGGGGAGGACGGGCGCGCCGGCCCGGGCGGCCCGGTCGGCGAGCAGCGCGAGCGCGTCCTGCTCGGCCATCGGTTCCAGCGCCAGCACGGTCTCGCCGGGCACCCGCAGCGGCCGCCGGCCGGCCGCGAGGACGGTCAGCCCGGGGGCCGCGGCGAGCAGCTCGCGGACGAGCGGCGCGCAGGCCTCCACCAGGTGCTCGAAGCCGTCGAGGACGAGCAGCAGCCGGCGCTCGGCCAGGTGCTCCACCAGCACCTCGCGCGGCGGGCGGACCGTGTGGTCGGTCAGGCCCAGCGCCTCCACGAGGGCGTGCTCGACCAGCTCCGGATCGCGCAGCGGTGCCAGCTCCGCGAGCCGCACCTCCTCGCCGGAGCGTTTCTGCGCGGTGGCGGCGGCCTTCAGGGCCAGCCGGGTCTTGCCCACCCCGCCCACGCCGAGGACCGTGACGAGACGTGACCCGGCCAGGAGCGCGGCGAGTTCGGCCCGCTCGGCGGCCCGGCCGACGAACCGGTCGAGCTCCGCGGGGAGATTGCTGCGTCGCATGGGACACGGAGCGTACTCATCCGCGCGCGCTCCGTACAATCTGATCGCGCAACTCCCGCCCGCGCGGGCGGTAATGCGGTACGGCCTCCCAGCCCCGGCGCGATAGGCTCGGGGGACGACTTTTCGCAGGACCCCAACGACCGATGACGACAGCAGAGAGCGGTGCGCAGTGACCGGTGGAGAGGTTGCCGGGATCCTGGTGGCCGTGTTCTGGGCGATCCTCGTCTCCTTCCTCGCCGTGGTGCTGGCGAGGCTGGCGCAGACGCTCAGGGCGACCACCAGGCTGGTGGCGGACGTGACCGAACAGGCCGTCCCCCTGCTCGCCGACGCGTCGGCGACCGTCCGCTCGGCGCAGACCCAGCTCGACCGGGTCGACGCCATCGCCTCCGACGTCCAGGAGGTCACCGCCAACGCCTCCGCGCTCTCGACGACCGTCGCCTCCACCTTCGGCGGCCCGCTCGTCAAGGTCGCCGCGTTCGGCTACGGGGTCCGCCGGGCGCTCGGCCGCGGTCGCGACCGCGAGGAGGTGCCGCCCGCCACCGCGCGGCGTACCGTGATCGTCGGCCGTACCGTGCCGGTCGCACGGCGCCGGAAACAGAAGGGCCGATAGCCGCGATGTTCCGCCGCACGTTCTGGTTCACGGCCGGCGCAGCCGCCGGCGTCTGGGCCACCACCAAGGTCAACCGCAAGATCCAGCAGCTGACCCCCGAGAGCCTCGCGGCGCAGGCCGCGAACAGGGCGGTCGAGGCGGGCCACCGGCTCAAGGACTTCGCCCTCGACGTGAGGGCGGGCATGGCCCAGCGGGAGAGCGAGCTGGGCGAGGCCCTCGGCCTCGACGCACCGCCCCCCGCGGACCGGGAACTGCCCGAGCCCCGTCGCCGGGCCGCCCTCGGCCCCACCCCGCACAAGACCACGACCACGTTTTCGTCGCGCACGATCTCGTACAACCGGAATGAGGACCACTGATGGAGTCGGCTGAAATCCGCCGCCGCTGGCTGAGCTTCTTCGAGGAGCGCGGGCACACCGTCGTCCCTTCGGCGTCGCTCATCGCGGACGACCCGACTCTGCTGCTCGTCCCCGCCGGCATGGTGCCCTTCAAGCCCTACTTCCTGGGTGAGGTCAAGCCGCCCTTCACGCGCGCCTCCAGCGTGCAGAAGTGCGTGCGCACGCCCGACATCGAAGAGGTCGGCAAGACCACCCGCCACGGCACGTTCTTCCAGATGTGCGGCAACTTCTCCTTCGGCGACTACTTCAAGGAAGGCGCCATCAAGCTCGCCTGGGAGCTGCTGACCAGCTCCGTCGAGCACGGCGGCTACGGCCTGGAGCCGGAGAAGCTCTGGATCACCGTCTACCAGGACGACGACGAGGCCGAGCAGATCTGGCGCGACGTCGTCGGCGTCCCCGCCGAGCGCATCCAGCGCCTCGGCAAGGCCGACAACTTCTGGTCCATGGGCGTCCCCGGCCCCTGCGGCCCCTGCTCCGAGATCAACTACGACCGCGGCCCCGAGTTCGGTGTCGAGGGCGGCCCGGCCGTCAACGACGAGCGGTACGTCGAGATCTGGAACCTCGTCTTCATGCAGTACGAGCGCGGCGAGGGCTCCGGCAAGGACGACTTCCCGATCCTCGGCGACCTGCCCGCCAAGAACATCGACACGGGCCTCGGCCTGGAGCGCCTGGCGATGATCCTCCAGGGCGTCCAGAACATGTACGAGACGGACACCCTCAAGGTCGTCATCGACAAGGCCACCGAGCTCACCGGCGTCTCCTACGGCAAGGCCAAGGACAGCGACGTCTCGCTGCGCGTGGTCGCCGACCACATGCGCACCTCGGTCATGCTCATCGGCGACGGCGTCACCCCGGGCAACGAGGGCCGCGGCTACGTGCTCCGCCGCATCATGCGCCGCGCCGTCCGCAACATGCGCCTGCTCGGCGCCACCGGCCCGGTCGTGCAGCAGCTCGTCGACACCGTGATCGACACGATGGGCGAGCAGTACCCGGAGCTGATCACCGACCGCAAGCGCATCGAGACGGTCGCCCTCGCCGAGGAGGCCGCGTTCCTCAAGGCCCTCAAGGGCGGCACCAACATCCTCGACACCGCCGTCACCGAGACCAAGGCCGCCGGCGGCACGGTCCTCGCCGGCGAGAAGGCCTTCCTGCTCCACGACACCTGGGGCTTCCCGATCGACCTCACCCTGGAGATGGCCGCCGAGCAGGGCCTCTCCGTGGACGAGGACGGCTTCCGCCGCCTGATGAAGGAGCAGCGGGACCGCGCCAAGGCCGACGCCAAGGCCAAGAAGACCGGCCACGCCGACGTCTCCGCCTACCGCGAGATCGCCGACAGCTCCGGCGCCACCCAGTTCACCGGTTACACCAACACCGAGGGCGAGTCCACGGTCGTCGGCCTGCTGGTGAACGGCGTCCCGTCGCCGGCCGCCTCCGAGGGCGACGAGGTCGAGGTCGTCCTCGACCGCACCCCCTTCTACGCCGAGGGCGGCGGCCAGATCGCCGACCAGGGCCGCATCCGGCTGCACTCCGGCGCCGTCATCGAGGTCCGCGACGTGCAGCAGCCCGTGCCGGGCGTCTCGGTGCACAAGGGCTCGGTGCAGGTCGGCGAGGTGACCGTGGGCTCCACCGCCTACGCCACCATCGACGTCCGCCGCCGCCGGGCCATCGCCCGCGCCCACTCGGCCACCCACCTCACCCACCAGGCGCTGCGCGACGCCCTCGGCCCGACCGCCGCCCAGGCCGGTTCGGAGAACCAGCCCGGCCGCTTCCGCTTCGACTTCGGTTCGCCGAACGCGGTCCCCGGCACCGTCCTCATGGACGTCGAGCAGAAGATCAACGAGGTCCTCGCGCGCGAGCTGGAGGTCCACGCCGAGGTCATGCCGATCGCCGAGGCCAAGCGCCAGGGCGCCATCGCCGAGTTCGGCGAGAAGTACGGCGAGCAGGTCCGCGTCGTCACCATCGGCGACTTCTCCAAGGAGCTGTGCGGCGGCACGCACGTCGGCAACACCGCCCAGCTGGGTCTGGTGAAGCTGCTCGGCGAGTCCTCCATCGGCTCCGGCGTGCGCCGCATCGAGGCCCTGGTCGGCGTCGACGCGTACAACTTCCTCGCCAAGGAGCACACGGTCGTCGCCCAGCTCCAGGAGCTGGTCAAGGGCCGTCCGGAGGAGCTGCCGGAGAAGATCGCCTCCATGCTCGGCAAGCTGAAGGACGCCGAGAAGGAGATCGAGAAGTTCCGCGCGGAGAAGGTCCTCCAGGCCGCCGCCGGCCTGGTCGACTCCGCCAAGGACATCCGCGGCCTCGCCCTCGTCACCGGCCAGGTCCCGGACGGCACCGGCGCCGACGACCTGCGCAAGCTGGTCCTCGACGTGCGCGGCCGCATCCCGGCCGACCGCCCGGCCGTCGTGGCCCTCTTCACCACGGCCAACGGCAAGCCGCTGACGGTCATCGCCACCAACGAGGCCGCCCGCGAGCGCGGCCTCAAGGCCGGCGAGCTGGTCCGCACGGCCGCCAAGACCCTCGGCGGCGGTGGCGGCGGCAAGCCGGACGTCGCCCAGGGCGGCGGCCAGAACCCGGAGGCCGTCGGCGAGGCCATCGCCGCCGTCGAGCGCCTCGTGGTGGAGACCGCGTGACGATGCGCCGGGGACGACGCATCGCCGTCGACGTCGGGGACGCCCGGATCGGGGTCGCCTCGTGCGACCCCGACGGGGTCCTCGCCACGCCGGTGGAGACCGTGCCGGGACGCGACGTCCCGGCCGCCCACCGGCGGCTCCGCCAGATCGTGGCGGAGTACGAGCCGATCGAGGTCGTCGTGGGCCTGCCCCGCTCGCTCAGCGGGCGGGAGGGTCCGGCCGCGACCAAGGTCCGCGCCTTCGCGAAGGAGATGGCGCGCGGGATCGCCCCCGTGCCCGTCCGGCTGGTCGACGAGCGAATGACCACGGTCACCGCGACCCAGGGGCTGCGGGCCTCCGGGGTGAAGGCCAAGAAGGGCCGGTCGGTCATCGACCAGGCCGCCGCTGTGATCATCCTTCAGAACGCTCTTGAGGCCGAACGGGTATCAGGTAATCCGCCCGGCGAGGGCGTCGAAGCGATCATCTGATCGCGATACGGTAACGTTCCGCGCGATGTGGCGGCGTTCGAACAGCTGCCGCACTACGTAGAGGCGGATCGTCCGGAAGCCTCGCGGCTGTTTGGGGATCGATGACTGAGTATGGCCGGGGCCAGGGCTCCGAACCGTGGCACCCCACGGACCCGCTCTACGGGGACCAGGGGTGGGAAGGTCAGCAGCAGTACCAGCAGCAGCCGCAGCAGCAGGCGCCGTACGCGCAGGGCAGCCAGGGCTACCAGGACCCGTACGCCCAGCAGGGCTACGGGACCGACCCCTACCAGCAGCAGGCCGCGTACCAGCAGCAGGGGTACGCGGACCCGCACGCACAGGCGTACGGCGACCAGGGCCAAGGCCAGGCGCAGCCGTACGACCAGACCGGCTGGAACCAGGGGTACGACCCCGCGGGCCAGTCCGGCCACGGCCACCCCGCTCAGCCCGGCCATTCCGCTCAGCCCGGACAGATGTACGGCGGCCAGCAGGTGTACGACGGCCAGCCGTACGACGGCAACTGGGAGACCGGCCAGGCCGCCATGGCCTACAACGCGCCGCCCGCCGACCCGTACGGCGGGCAGCAGCCCGACCTCTACGGCACGCCCGAGGCGTACCCGCCGCCCCAGCCGCCCGGCCGCCGTCAGCAGCCGCCGGAGCCGGTCGTCGACTGGGCGCCGGAGCCCGAACCCGAGCCCGAACCGGAACCCGCCCGGCGGGACCGGGAGGAGGCGCACCCCTTCTTCACCGGGGACGACGACGAGGACGGCCTCGCGGACGAGGCGCCGGCCGGACGCCGGAGCGGTCGCGGCGGCGGTCGCGGCGACGACCGGGACCGGGAGCGCCGCGGCAAGGAGCGGAAGCGCAAGGGCAAGAACGGCATGGCCTGCCTCGTCGTCGCCGCGGTCTTCGCCGGCGGCCTCGGCGGCATCGGCTACTTCGGCTACCAGTTCTGGAAGGGCCAGTTCGGCGAGGCCCCCGACTACGCCGGCACCGGCAGCGGCGAGGTCCAGGTCGAGATCCCCAAGGGCGCCTTCGGCAACGAGATCGGCAACATCCTGAAACGGGCGGGCGTCGTGAAGAGCGTCGACGCCTTCACCGCGGCCCAGAACAAGAACGCCAAGGGCAACTCGATCCAGGCCGGCGCCTACACCCTCCGCAAGGAGATGTCGGCGGAGAGCGCGGTGGCGCTCATGCTGGACCCGGCGAGCCAGGCCAACCTCATCATCCCCGAGGGCAAGCGCAACGCCTGGGTGTACGAGCAGATCGACACCCGCCTCGACCTCCCGGCCGGCACCACCAAGAACATCGCCTTCAAGCAGGCGGACTCCCTGGGCCTGCCCGACTGGGCCAAGAACCACGAGAACGTCAAGGACCCCCTCGAAGGCTTCCTCTTCCCGGCCAGCTACCCGGTCGCGAAGGGCACCCAGCCCGAAGCCGCGCTCAAGAAGATGGTCAGCCGCGCGAGCCAGGAGTACGCGAAGCTGGACCTGCCGGAGAAGGCGAAGGCGCACGGCCTGGAGAACGCCTGGGAACTTGTGACGGTCGCGAGCCTGGTGCAGGCGGAGGGCAAGACGCACGACGACTTCCGCAAGATGGCGGAGGTCATCTACAACCGCCTCCAGCCGGACAACATCCAGACGAACCAGAAGCTCCAGTTCGACTCCTCGCTGAATTACCTCAAGGGCCAATCCGAGATCAAGATCTCGGAGGAGGAGGCCCACAACACCAAGGACCCGTACAACACGTACACCAACCGGGGGCTCACCCCGGGCCCGATCAGCAACCCCGGCAATGAGGCACTGGCCGCCATGCTCGATCCCACGAAGGACGGCTGGCTCTACTTCGTCGCCACCGACGGCCTGCACAAGACCGAGTTCGCCAAGACCTACCCCGAGTTCCTGAAACTGAAGGAAAAGTTCGATGCAGCATCGGGCCAGTGAGACGGGCCACCACGCCGCCGTCCTCGGTTCGCCGATCGCCCACTCGCTCTCCCCGGTCCTGCACCGGGCCGCGTACGCGGAGCTCGGCCTGGACGACTGGTCCTACGAGCGCTTCGAGGTCGACGAGGAGGCCCTGCCGGGCTTCGTCGCGGAGCTCGACGGCTCGTGGGCCGGCCTCTCGCTGACCATGCCGCTCAAGCGGGCGATCATCCCGCTGCTCGACGAGGTCAGCGAGACGGCCGCCGCCGTGGAGGCGGTCAACACGGTGGTCTTCCGCGAGGACGGCCGCCGGGTCGGCGACAACACCGACATCCCCGGCATGATCGCCGCCCTGCGCGAGCGGGACGTCGAGGAGGTGGAGTCCGCGGCGATCCTCGGCGCGGGTGCCACCGCCTCCTCCGCGCTCGCCGCGCTGGCCCGCGTCTGCACGGGGCGGGTCACGGTGTACGTGCGCAGCGAGGCACGGGCCGCGGAGATGCGCGGCTGGGGCGACCGGCTCGGCGTGGACGTCCGCGTCGCCGCCTGGGACGACGCGGCGGAGGCGCTCACCGAGCCGCTGGTGATCGCCACGACCCCGGCGGGCACCACGGACGCGCTGGCCGACGCGGTCCCCGAACGCCCCGGCACCCTCTTCGACGTCCTCTACGACCCCTGGCCCACCGCCCTCGCGGCCGCCTGGTCCGACCACGGCGGCAGGATCATCGGCGGCCTGGACCTCCTGGTCCACCAGGCGGTCCTCCAGGTGGAACAGATGACGGGCGTCCGGAAGGCCCCTCTGGTGGCGATGCGCGCGGCCGGCGAGACGGCCCTCGCCGTGCGGTGAGACGACCGCACGACAACTCCTGATTGTTTCTGGCCAGGAGCCGTCTGATTTTCCGATCGATGATGAGCGAACTCGATCGCCAGGTTCCTCCCTGACGCGCGGCCGCCAGAGCCGCGCCCAGGGGAGGAACAGTGCGCAGATCCATGGCCCGGGGCCTTGCCGCTCTCGCGATCGCCTTCGGCACGGTGCCGGCCGACAGCGGGACGGCCAACGCGGCGATCTCCGACAGCGCGGCCGTCTCGGCGTGCGGGTCCAGCTACTACGTGCAGCGCAAGCAGGACCTCGGCCGGGGACAGACCGCCACGGTGTTCCTGCTGTACAGCGCGTCCACGAAGAAGAACTGCGTGGTCACGATGAAGCACCCGGATATGGGGAGCATCTACGGTTTTCCGACGGAGCTGGGCGCCAGTGTCCAGGCCGAGGGCGGCAGCTGGATCACCGACCGCGACGACTACAAGTACTACGCGGGCCCGGTGTACCTCTACGCCCCCGGCAAGTGCGTCCGCTTCTCCGCCTCCTACGAGGAGTGGGGAGCGAGCCTGCCCCACGACATCAACTGCACCAGCCCGTCGGGCAACTGCGGCTGATCGGCCCCGGAGGGCCCGCCCGCCCCCGACACGCCCCCCTCAGGGGCGTGGACCCGGGCGTCCGCAGACCGGACAGGTGCCGGGTCCGGGCCGCGGACATGGGAGGATCGGGGGTGGCGGGCCAGGGCCGCGCACCCGGCCGTGCCGTCGCAGTGCCCAGGCGCGAGCATGAGGAGCATCGTTGAGCAGGTTGCGTTGGCTGACCGCTGGGGAATCCCACGGACCCGCGCTGGTCGCGACGCTGGAGGGTCTTCCCGCCGGCGTCCCGGTCACCACGGAGCTGGTGGCGGACCACCTCGCGCGGCGGCGCCTCGGCTATGGGCGCGGCGCCCGGATGAAGTTCGAGCGGGACGAGGTCACCTTCCTCGGCGGCGTCCGGCACGGGCTCTCGCTCGGCTCGCCGATCGCCGTGATGGTCGGCAACACCGAGTGGCCCAAGTGGGAGAAGGTCATGTCGGCCGACCCGGTCGACCCCTCGGAGCTGAAGGAGACCGGCCGCAACGCGCCGCTCACCCGCCCCCGCCCCGGCCACGCCGACCTCGCCGGCATGCAGAAGTACGGCTTCGACGAGGCCCGGCCGATCCTGGAGCGCGCCAGCGCCCGGGAGACCGCCGCCCGCGTCGCACTCGGCGCCGTCGCCCGGTCCTTCCTCAAGGAGGCCGCGGGCATCGAGATCGTCAGCCACGTGGTCGAGCTGGCCTCCGCCAAGGCCCCGTACGGCGTCTACCCGGTGCCCGGTGACGTCGAGCGGCTCGACGCCGACCCGGTCCGCTGCCTGGACGCCGACGCGTCGAAGGCGATGGTCGCCGAGATCGACCAGGCCCACAAGGACGGCGACACCCTCGGCGGCGTCGTCGAGGTGCTCGCGTACGGCGTGCCCGTCGGCCTCGGCTCGCACGTCCACTGGGACCGCCGCCTCGACGCCCGGCTCGCCGCCGCGCTCATGGGCATCCAGGCCATCAAGGGCGTCGAGGTCGGCGACGGCTTCGACCTCGCCCGGGTGCCCGGCTCCCAGGCCCACGACGAGATCGTGCGGACCGAGGACGGCATCAAGCGCACCTCCGGCCGCTCCGGCGGCACCGAGGGCGGTCTGACCACCGGCGAGCTGCTGCGCGTCCGCGCCGCGATGAAGCCGATCGCGACCGTCCCGCGCGCCCTCGCCACCGTCGACGTCGCCACCGGCGAGGCCGCCGCGGCCCACCACCAGCGCTCCGACGTCTGCGCCGTCCCGGCCGCCGGCATCGTCGCCGAGGCGATGGTCGCCCTCGTCCTCGCCGACGCCGTCGTCGAGAAGTTCGGCGGCGACTCGGTCCCCGAGACCCGTCGCAACGTCCGCTCGTACCTCGACAACCTGCACATCCGGTGACCGGCGGCCCGCTGGTCGTCCTCGTCGGCCCGATGGGCTCCGGCAAGTCCACGGTGGGCACGCTCCTGGCCGAACGGCTCGGCGTGCCCTACCGGGACACCGACGCCGACATCGTCGCCGCCGAGGGCCGCGAGATCTCCGACATCTTCGTCGAGGACGGCGAGGAGCACTTCCGCGCCCTGGAGCGGGCCGCCGTCGCGACGGCCGTCGCCGAGCACGGGGGCGTCCTCGCCCTCGGCGGCGGCGCGGTCCTCGACGCCGGCACCCGCGCCCTGCTGGCCGGGCGGCCCGTCGCGTACCTCTCGATGGACGTCGAGGAGGCCGTGCGGCGGGTCGGGCTCGGCGCGGCCCGCCCGCTGCTCGCCGTCAACCCGCGCCGGCAGTGGCGCGAGCTGATGGACGCCCGGCGCCACCTGTACGAAGAAGTCGCCCGCGTCGTGGTCGCCACCGACGCGCGCACCCCGGAAGAGGTCGCCGAGGCGGTCCTCGACGCACTGGAGTTGAAGGACGCATGAGCACGGACCAGGAAGTGACCCGGATCCAGGTCGGCGGCAGCGCGGGTACGGAGCCGTACGAGGTGCTGGTCGGCCGGCAGTTGCTCGGCGAGCTGCCCGCCCTCATCGGCGACAAGGCCAAGCGGGTCGCCGTCATCCACCCCGAGGCGCTCGCCGACACCGGTGAGGCGCTGCGCGAGGACCTCGCGGCGCAGGGCTACGAGGCCGTCGCCATCCAGGTGCCGAACGCCGAGGAGGCGAAGACCGCCGAGGTCGCCGCGTACTGCTGGAAGGCGCTCGGCCAGACCGGCTTCACCCGCACCGACGTCATCGTCGGCGTCGGCGGCGGCGCCACCACCGACCTGGCCGGCTTCGTCGCCGCGACCTGGCTGCGGGGCGTCCGCTGGGTCGCCGTGCCGACCACCGTCCTCGGCATGGTCGACGCGGCCGTCGGCGGCAAGACCGGCATCAACACCGCCGAGGGCAAGAACCTCGTCGGCGCCTTCCACCCGCCGGCCGGGGTCCTGTGCGACCTCGCCGCGCTGGAGTCGCTGCCGGTGCACGACTTCGTCAGCGGCCTCGCCGAGATCATCAAGACGGGCTTCATCGCCGACCCGGTGATCCTCGACCTGATCGAGGAGGACCCGCAGGCGGCCCGTACGCCCGCGGGCCCGCACACCGCCGAGCTGATCATCCGCTCCATCCAGGTCAAGGCGGACGTGGTCTCCGGCGACCTCAAGGAGTCCGGCCGCCGCGAGATCCTCAACTACGGGCACACCCTCGCCCACGCCATCGAGAAGAACGAGCGGTACAAGTGGCGCCACGGCGCCGCCGTCTCCGTCGGCATGGTCTTCGCCGCCGAACTGGGCCGCCTCGCGGGCCGGCTCGACGACGCCACCGCCGACCGGCACCGCGCGGTCCTGGAGTCCGTCGGCCTGCCGCTCACCTACCGCGGCGACCAGTGGCCCAAGCTCCTGGAGACGATGAAGGTGGACAAGAAGTCCCGCGGCGACCTGCTGCGCTTCATCGTCCTCGACGGGCTCGCCAAGCCGTCCGTCCTGGAGGGCCCGGACCCGGCCGTCCTCGTCGCCGCCTACGGGGAGCTCTCCGCGTGAGCGGGACGGGCGGGCCGCGCCGCGTCCTGGTGCTGAACGGGCCGAACCTCGGCCGGCTGGGCTCGCGCGAGCCCGACATCTACGGCGCCACCTCCTACCAGGGGCTCGTCACCTCCTGCCGGGAGCTGGGCGCCGAGCTCGGCTTCGACGTCGAGGTCCGCGAGACCAACGACGAGGGCGAGATGATCCGCTGGCTGCACGAGGCGGCCGACGGACGGGTGCCGGTCGTGCTCAACCCGGGCGCGTTCACGCACTACTCGTACGGGATGCGGGACGCGGCGGCGCAGCGCACCGCCCCGCTGATCGAGGTGCACATCTCGAACCCGTACACCCGCGAGGAGTTCCGGCACACCTCGGTGGTGGCCGCGGTGGCGACGGGCACGATCGCCGGCTTCGGCATCGGCTCGTACCGGCTCGCCCTGCGCGCCCTCGCCGAGGAACTCGACCTCGACCCGCAGGTCTGAGAGGGACCCGGGCCGCCGGAGGGCCGGGGCGGTCTCGCGCCGCCGGAGGGCCGGACCGGGGCCCCGGCCCCCCGGTCCGCCGCTTCCCCGGGGTCCGGGACGGACCGGGGGAGGGGCCGGGCACTTCGGCGGGGCCCCGCCCGTTCCCCGAGCGGGGGGATGGGGCGGTAACGTTTTGGCATCCCCGGGCGGAGCGGGGCGGGCCCACGGCGGCGCCGCACCGGACGCCCGCACCGACGCACAGCCCGACGAGACGGAGTGGGACCGGATGCAGCACGCAGTGGGAGGACCGCTGCCCCCGTCCGAACAGCCGGGCCCGGTGCCCGGCCCGATCCCGGCCGGAGGACCCGGCCCGGTGCCCCCGCTCCCGCAGGCCGCGCCCTATCCGGCACCGCCGTCCGGCACGCCCGGCGGCCGGCTCGGGGTGCACCCGGCCGTCCAGCCCGGCCCGCCCCCCGGACCCGCCGGCGCGCCCTGGGGCGCCGCCCCCGGCGCCGTGCCCCCGCCGCCCCCGGGCGCGATACCCCCGCACGCCACCGGAGCCGTGCCCCTGGCGCCGCCCGTCCCGGTCGCCCCGCACGGGCCCGGCACCGGGGCCGCGACCCTCGCCGTCCTGCTCATCGGACCCGCCGGCGCGGGCAAGACGACCGTCGCCCGGCACTGGGCGCGCCGCCGGCCCGTCCCCACCGCCCACATCAGCCTCGACGACGTCCGCGAATGGGTGTGCTCCGGCTTCGCCGACCCCCAGTCGGGCTGGAACGAGAACTCCGAGGCCCAGTACCGGCTGGCCCGCCGCACCTGCGGCTTCGCCGCCCGCAACTTCCTCGCCAACGGCATCTCCTGCATCCTCGACGACGCCGTCTTCCCCGACCGGCCCGTCGTCGGCCTCGGCGGCTGGAAGCGCCACGTCGGCCCCGGTCTGCTGCCCGTCGTCCTGCTCCCCGGCCTGGAGGTCGTCCTGGAGCGCAACGCCCAGCGCTCCGGCAACCGCCGGCTGACCGACGAGGAGGTCGCCGCGATCCACGGCAGGATGGCCGGCTGGTACGGCTCCGGGCTGCCGATCATCGACAACTCCTCGCTCGACGTGGAGACCACCGCCCGGCTCCTCGACGAGGCCCTGGCCCGCGCGATGGCCGCCCCGCCCGGCGCCTGACGGCCCGGCGTTCCCCGGTCGGCCGCCGCCGACGGGCCGGGCCGCCGCCCGGCTCGTAGGCTCGGAGGCATGTCACAGGTGTATGCGGACCGCCGGGTACGGCTGCGCGACCGGTGCGCGGCAGCGGGCAGTGCGGCGGCCCTGGTCTCCCGCCCCGCCAACGTCCGCTATCTCGCGGGCGGAGCCCCGCCCGGGGCCGTCCTGCTCGTCGGCCCCGATCCCGGCACCGACCTCCTGCTCCGGCCCGCCGCCGAAGAGGGCGAGCCGCTCGACGGACGGCTGGACGAACTCCTCCGGCAGCAGCAGCTCCCGCTCGGCGCGGGCGACCCGGCCGTCGCCGCCGCCGAACTCGCCCGCCGCGCCGGGGCCGACGGGCTGGCCGTGGAGGAGCACGACCTGACGGTGGCCCGGTACCGCAGCCTCGGCGCCGCCGCCCCCCAGCTCCGCCTCGCCGACCTCGCCTGCTCCGTCGAGCAGCTCCGGGTGGTCAAGGACGAGGACGAGATCGCCTGCCTGCGGATCGCCGCCGAGATCGCCGACCAGGCCCTCGGCGAGCTCCTGGAGTCCATCCTCGTCGGCCGGACCGAACGCCACCTCGCCCTGGAGCTGGAGCGGCGGCTCGTCGACCACGGCGCCGACGGCGCCGCCTTCCCCACCTCCGTCGCCACCGGCCCGCACTCCGGCCGGCGCGGCCACCGCCCCACCGACCGCCGGGTCGAGGAGGGCGACTTCCTCTCCGTCTGCCTCGGCGCCGACTACCGCGGCTACCGCTGCGAGATCGGCCGGACCTTCGTCATCGGGACCGCGCCCGCCGACTGGCAGATCGAGCTGTACGAGCTGGTCTTCGCCGCCCAGCGGGCCGGACGGGAGTCCCTCGTGCCCGGCGCCGGATACCGTGACGTGGACCGCGCGGCCCGTCAGATCCTGGACTCCGCGGGCCACGCGGAGACCGCCGCACCCCTCACCGGGCACGGGGTCGGGCTCGAAATCGACGAGGACCCGCAGTTGTCCCCCTCGGCCATGGGTAAACTGGACGCTTGTGTGCCGGTCACCGTCGAACCGGGGGTCCACCTCCCGGGCCGGGGCGGGGTCCGGATCGATGACACGCTCGTCGTGCGCCAGGAGGCGGACGGCGGACCCGAGCTACTCACCATCACGACCAAGGAACTGCTCGCGCTGTGAGGCGCGCAGGCCCCCTCGGTCCCACGTCAGTCCAGGAGATTCCGCAACCGTGGCTTCCACGAACGACCTCAAGAACGGCATGGTGCTCAAGCTCGAAGGCGGCCAGCTCTGGTCCGTCGTCGAGTTCCAGCACGTCAAGCCCGGCAAGGGCCCGGCCTTCGTGCGCACCAAGCTCAAGAACGTGCTGTCCGGCAAGGTCGTCGACAAGACCTTCAACGCCGGCGTGAAGGTGGAGACCGCGAACGTCGACAAGCGCGACATGCAGTTCTCCTACATGGACGGCGACTACTTCGTCTTCATGGACCTGGACACCTACGACCAGCTCCACATCGACCGCAAGGTCGTCGGCGACGCCGCCAACTTCCTCATCGAGGGCTTCACCGCGCTCGTCGCGCAGAACGAGGGCTCCGTGCTCTACGTCGAGCTGCCGGCCGCCGTCGAGCTCGTGATCGCCGAGACCGAGCCGGGCGTCCAGGGCGACCGCTCCACCGGCGGCACCAAGCCCGCCAAGCTGGAGACCGGCCACGAGATCCAGGTCCCGCTCTTCATCACCACCGGTGAGAAGGTCAAGGTCGACACCCGCACCAGCGACTACCTCGGCCGGGTGAACAGCTAACCGTGGCTGCCCGGAGCAAGGCCCGCAGGCGGGCCTTCCAGATCCTGTTCGAGGCCGACCAGCGCGGCACTTCGGTCCAGGAGGTCCTCGCGGACCAGATCCGGCTCCACCGCGCCGACGCGCAGCAGCCGCCGGTCGGTGACTTCACGATGCAGCTGGTCGAGGGGTACGCCGAGCACGTGGCCCGCATCGACGAGCTCATCGCCACCTACGCGGTGGACTGGGAGCTCGACCGGATGCCCGCCGCCGACCGGAACATCGTGCGCCTCGCCGCGTACGAGCTGATCTGGGAGGACGGCACCCCGGACGCCGTGGCGATCGACGAGGCCGTGCAGCTGGCCAAGGAGTTCTCCACGGACGACTCCCCGGCCTTCGTCAACGGCCTCCTGGGACGCTTCAAGGACCTGAAGCCCCGACTGCGCCGGGACGCGGACGCCTAGCAGTCCCCGTCACCCGTACGGCTCACGCCGAAGGGGCCCGCAGCACCTCGGTGCGGCGGGCCCCTTCGCGTACCGCCATCCGGGTGGGAGGGGGGCGGTGTGCGGCAGGAAAAGCGCCGGGCCCGTGGCGTCGGATGACGTCCACGGGCCCGGCGGCACGTTTCTGCAGTGAGAGCTGCTGCGGAGGAGGTCAGTTCTCCTCGTGGGCGACCGCGCGGCGCGCGTCCGCGTCGAGCACGCCCCAGCTGATCAGCTGCTCGGTCAGGACCGAGGGGGACTGGTCGTAGATGACGGCCAGGGTGCGCAGGTCGTCCTGGCGGATCGACAGCACCTTGCCGTTGTAGTCGCCGCGCTGCGACTGGATCGTCGCCGCGTAGCGCTGGAGGGGGCCGGCCTTCTCCTGCGGGACGTGGGCCAGGCGCTCCAGGTCCAGGACCAGCTTCGGCGGGGGCTCGGCGGCACCGCCCGGGGTCGTGCCGGGCAGCAGCTCCTGCACCGGAACCCCGTAGAAGTCCGCCAGCTCGGCCAGACGCTGCACGGTCACGGCACGGTCGCCGCGCTCGTACGAGCCGACCACGACGGCCTTCCAGCGGCCCTGGGACTTCTCCTCCACCCCGTGGAGGGACAGGCCCTGCTGGGTGCGGATGGCGCGGAGTTTGGCCCCGAGCTGCTTTGCGTATTCGCTGGACATAACGCTCCCGGACGCTGTGACGACATGCGGCTGCGCCGCGCGGCTGGTAACTCACTGTGAGGTTACGCAGCGTTACTCTTTCCCGTCAAGCCGAAAGGGGCTCGCCACCCCCTCCCGGGGGACGGTTCTGCGCAGGTCGGAGCGGGGGAGGGGTGCCTCGGGGAAAGCCCGTGCGAGCCACCCTGCTAAAGTGGACGCCGTACATCCGACGTCCTTTAAGAACCGTCCCGTGAGGCGGAGAAGGAGGTCCTTTCTTCATGGACACGCAAGAGCACACCGATGAGGCGCGGCCCGTTCTCGAGGCCCCCGACATCGCCCGGGTCCTGACCCGGATCGCCCACGAGATCGTCGAGCGCGCCAAGGGCGCCGACGACGTGATCCTCCTCGGCATCCCCACCCGCGGCGTCTACCTCGCCCGCCGGCTCGCCGAGAAGCTCGAATCGATCACCGGCGCGAAGATCCCGGTCGGATCCCTCGACATCACCATGTACCGCGACGACCTCCGGATGAAGCCGGCGCGCGCCATCGGCCGCACCGAGATCCCCGCGGAGGGCATCGACGGCCGCCTCGTCGTCCTCGTCGACGACGTCCTCTTCTCGGGCCGCACCATCCGCGCCGCCCTCGACGCCCTCGGCGACATCGGCCGCCCCCGCGCGGTCCAGCTCGCCGTCCTCGTCGACCGCGGCCACCGCGAGCTCCCGATCCGCGCCGACTACGTCGGCAAGAACCTCCCCACGTCGCTGCGGGAGACCGTCAAGGTCCAGCTCGCCGAGGAGGACGGCCGCGACACCGTCCTGCTCGGCGGCAAGTCCGCCGGCTAGCCGGACCGGCCGCCCCCGCGGAGCCCAGGGCACCCCCTGCGCTCCCGCATGCCCGCACGCCTCCCACCCCGGAGAGAAACCCCGATGATGCGTCACCTCATCTCGGCCGCCGACCTCACCCGCGACGACGCCGTCCTGATCCTCGACACCGCCGAGGAGATGGCCCGGGTGGCCGACCGGCCGATCAAGAAGCTGCCGACCCTCCGCGGCCGGACCATCTGCAACCTCTTCTTCGAGGACTCCACCCGCACCCGGATCTCCTTCGAGGCCGCGGAGAAGCGCCTCTCCGCCGACGTCATCAACTTCGCGGCCAAGGGCTCCAGCGTCTCCAAGGGCGAGTCGCTGAAGGACACCGCGCAGACCCTGGAGGCGATGGGCGTCGACGCCGTCGTCATCCGGCACAGCGCCTCCGGCGCCCCCTTCCGCCTCGCCACCTCCGGCTGGATCGACGCCCCCGTCATCAACGCGGGCGACGGCACCCACCAGCACCCCACCCAGGCCCTCCTGGACGCCTTCACCATGCGCCGCCGCCTCGTCGGCCGTGACGCCGGCCTCGGCAGGGACCTGGCCGGCAAGCGCGTCACCCTCGTCGGCGACGTCCTGCACAGCCGGGTCGCCCGCTCCAACGTCGACCTGCTGCACACCCTCGGCGCCGAGGTCACCCTGGTGGCCCCGCCGACCCTCGTCCCCGTCGGCGTCGAGACCTGGCCCTGCGAGGTCTCCTACGACCTCGACGGCGTGCTGCCGAAGTCCGACGCGGTCATGATGCTGCGTGTGCAGCGCGAGCGGATGAACGCCGCCTTCTTCCCGACCGAGCGCGAGTACTCGCGCCGCTACGGCCTGGACGGCGAGCGGATGGCGAAGATGCCCGAGCACGCCATCGTCATGCACCCCGGCCCCATGGTCCGCGGCATGGAGATCACCGCCGAGGTCGCCGACTCCGACCGCTGCACGGTCGTCGAGCAGGTCGCCAACGGCGTCTCCGTCCGGATGGCCGTCCTCTACCTGCTGCTCGGCGGCTCCGAGCCCGCCGTCGCCCCCGCCACCACCCGTACCGAGGAGAGCAAGTAAAGATGAGCAAGATCCTTATCCGCGGTGCGCAGGTGCTGGGCGGCGAGCCGCAGGACGTCCTGATCGACGGCGAGACCATCGAGGCGGTCGGCACCGGCCTGAGCGCCGAGGGCGCGACCGTGATCGAGGCCGAGGGGCAGATCCTCCTCCCCGGCCTCGTCGACCTCCACACCCACCTGCGCGAGCCCGGCCGCGAGGACTCCGAGACCGTCCTCACCGGCACCCGCGCCGCGGCCTCCGGCGGCTACACCGCCGTCTTCGCCATGGCCAACACCCACCCCGTCGCCGACACCGCCGGCGTCGTCGAGCAGGTCTACCGGCTCGGCAAGGAGGCCGGCTACTGCGACGTGCAGCCCATCGGCGCCGTCACCGTCGGCCTGGAGGGCAAGAAGCTCGCCGAGCTCGGCGCCATGCACGACTCCGCCGCCGGCGTCACCGTCTTCTCCGACGACGGCAAGTGCGTCGACGACGCCGTGATCATGCGCCGCGCCCTGGAGTACGTGAAGGCCTTCGGCGGCGTCGTCGCCCAGCACGCCCAGGAGCCCCGCCTCACCGAGGGCGCCCAGATGAACGAGGGCGTCGTCTCCGCCGAGCTCGGCCTCGGCGGCTGGCCGGCCGTCGCCGAGGAGTCGATCATCGCCCGCGACGTCCTCCTCGCCGAGCACGTCGGCTCCCGCGTCCACATCTGCCACCTCTCCACCGCCGGCTCCGTCGAGATCGTCCGCTGGGCCAAGTCCCGCGGCATCGACGTCACCGCCGAGGTCACCCCGCACCACCTCCTCCTCACGGACGAGCTGGTCCGCACCTACAACCCGGTCTACAAGGTCAACCCGCCGCTGCGCACCGAGCGCGACGTGCTGGCCCTGCGCGAGGCCCTGGCCGACGGCACCATCGACATCGTCGCCACCGACCACGCCCCGCACCCGCACGAGGACAAGGACTGCGAGTGGGCCGCCGCCGCCATGGGCATGGTCGGCCTGGAGACCGCGCTCTCCGTCGTCCAGCAGACGATGGTGGAGACCGGCCTCCTCGACTGGGCCGGCGTCGCCGACCGGATGTCCGCCGCCCCGGCCCGCATCGGCCGCGCCACCGGCCATGGACGACCCGTCTCGGCTGGTGAGCCCGCGAACCTGGTCCTGGTCGATCCGGCTTACCGTGGGACCGTGGACCCCGCGGACTTCGCCTCCCGCAGCCGCAACACCCCCTACGAGGGTCGTGAGCTGCCGGGTCGCGTCACCCACACCTTCCTGCGGGGCCGGGCAACGGTCATGGACGGGAAGTTGGCGTGACACACACCCTCGCAAGCGCGGCCCTCGCCGCGGAGCAGAAGTCGGCAGAGGTGACCGACTGGGCCGGCCGCATCGGCTGGGTCGTCGGACTCCTGCTCTTCGTCGCCTTCGTCTACTGGCTGATGCGCCAGGGATGGAAGTGGCGCGGCAGCCTCCAGTCCGACCTCCCCGAACTCCCCGAGGTGCCGCAGGCGCCCGGTGAGGCCAAGCTGACGATGGACGGGCGCTACCACGGCTCCACCACCGCCGGACAGTGGCTCGACCGGATCGTCGCCCACGGCCTCGGCACCCGCAGCCGCGCCGGGCTCACGCTCACCGACGCCGGGATCTCCGTCGTCCGCCCCGGGGCGAACGACTTCCTGATCCCCGCCGCCGCCCTGCGCGAGGCCCGTCTCGACAAGGGCATCGCCGGCAAGGTCCTCGCCGAGGGCGGGCTCCTGATCGTCACCTGGGAGCACGGCTCCACCCTCCTCGACTCCGGCTTCCGCTCCGACCGGGCGGCCGAGCACACGGCCTGGGTCGACACCCTCAACTCCATGATCAACACGACGGAAGGCATCGCACGATGACGACCTCCACAAGGGGAGCCCAGGCTCCCGCCGTACTCGTCCTGGAGGACGGCCGCACCTTCCGCGGCCGCGCCTACGGGGCCGTGGGGGAGACCTTCGGCGAGGCCGTGTTCTCCACCGGCATGACCGGCTACCAGGAGACCCTGACCGACCCCTCGTACGACCGCCAGATCGTGGTCGCCACCGCGCCCCAGATCGGCAACACCGGCTGGAACGACGAGGACGACGAGTCGAGCCGCATCTGGGTCTCCGGCTACGTGGTCCGCGACCCCGCCCGCATCCCGTCGAACTGGCGCGCCACGCGCAGCCTCGACGACGAGCTGGTCGCCCAGGGCGTCGTCGGCATCTCCGGCATCGACACCCGCGCCCTCACCCGCCACCTGCGCGAGCGCGGCTCCATGCGCGCCGGCGTCTTCTCCGGCGAGGCCCTCGCCCCCGAGGCCGAGCTGCTCGCCCGCGTGCAGGCCCAGCCGCACATGAAGGGCGCCAGCCTCTACGAGGAGGTCGCCACCAAGGAGACGTACGTCGTCCCCGCGATCGGCGACAAGAAGTTCACCGTCGCCGCGATCGACCTCGGCATCAAGGGCATGACCCCGCACCGGATGGCCGAGCGCGGCATCGAGGTCCACGTGCTGCCCGCCACCGCGACCGTCGAGGACGTCTACGCGGTGAACCCGGACGGCGTCTTCTTCTCCAACGGCCCGGGCGACCCGGCCACCGCCGACGGCCCGGTCGCGCTCATGACCGCCGTCCTGGAGCGCAGGACCCCGCTCTTCGGCATCTGCTTCGGCAACCAGATCCTCGGCCGCGCGCTCGGCTTCGGCACCTACAAGCTGAAGTACGGCCACCGAGGCATCAACCAGCCCGTCCAGGACCGCACCACCGGCAAGGTCGAGGTCACCGCGCACAACCACGGCTTCGCCGTCGACGCGCCCCTCGACAAGGTCTCCGAGACCCCCTTCGGCCGCGCCGAGGTCTCCCACGTCTGCCTCAACGACGACGTGGTGGAGGGCCTGCACCTGCTCGACCAGCCGGGCTTCTCCGTCCAGTACCACCCCGAGGCGGCCGCGGGCCCGCACGACGCCGCGTACCTCTTCGACCGCTTCGTGACCCTCATGGAGGCCGAGCGTGCCTAAGCGCACCGACATCCAGTCCGTCCTGGTCATCGGCTCCGGCCCGATCGTCATCGGCCAGGCCGCCGAGTTCGACTACTCCGGCACCCAGGCCTGCCGCATCCTCAAGGCCGAGGGCCTGCGGGTCATCCTGGTCAACTCCAACCCGGCCACGATCATGACCGACCCGGAGATCGCCGACGCCACCTACGTCGAGCCGATCACCCCCGAGTTCGTCGAGAAGATCATCGCCAAGGAGCGCCCCGACGCCCTCCTGCCCACCCTCGGCGGCCAGACCGCGCTCAACACCGCGATCTCCATGCACGAGCAGGGCGTCCTGGAGAAGTACGGCGTCGAGCTCATCGGCGCCAACGTCGAGGCCATCCACAAGGGCGAGGACCGCGACCTCTTCAAGGGCGTCGTCGAGGCCGTCAAGGCCAAGATCGGCTACGGCGAGTCCGCCCGCTCGGTCATCTGCCACTCCATGGACGACGTCCTCAAGGGCGTCGAGACGCTCGGCGGCTACCCCGTCGTCGTCCGCCCCTCCTTCACCATGGGCGGCGCCGGCTCCGGCTTCGCCCACGACGAGGAGGAGCTGCGCCGCATCGCCGGCCAGGGCCTCACGCTCTCCCCGACCACCGAGGTGCTCCTGGAGGAGTCCATCCTCGGCTGGAAGGAGTACGAGCTGGAGCTGATGCGCGACAAGAACGACAACGTCGTGGTCGTCTGCTCCATCGAGAACTTCGACCCGATGGGCGTCCACACCGGCGACTCCATCACCGTCGCCCCGGCGATGACCCTCACCGACCGCGAGTACCAGCGGCTGCGCGACATCGGCATCGCGATCATCCGCGAGGTCGGCGTCGACACCGGCGGCTGCAACATCCAGTTCGCGGTCGACCCGGTCGACGGCCGGATCATCGTCATCGAGATGAACCCGCGCGTCTCCCGCTCCTCGGCGCTCGCCTCCAAGGCCACCGGCTTCCCGATCGCCAAGATCGCCGCCCGGCTCGCCGTCGGCTACACGCTCGACGAGATCCCGAACGACATCACGGAGAAGACCCCGGCGTCCTTCGAGCCCACGCTCGACTACGTCGTCGTCAAGGCCCCGCGCTTCGCCTTCGAGAAGTTCCCCTCCGCCGACTCCACGCTGACCACGACCATGAAGTCGGTCGGCGAGGCCATGGCCATCGGCCGGAACTTCCCCGAGGCCCTCCAGAAGGCCCTGCGCTCCCTGGAGAAGAAGGGCTCGCAGTTCGCCTTCACCGGCGAGCCCGGCGACAAGGCCGAGCTGCTGCGCGAGGCGGTCCGCCCCACCGACGGCCGCATCAACACCGTCATGCAGGCGATCCGCGCCGGTGCCACCCCCCAGGAGGTCTTCGACGCCACGAGGATCGACCCCTGGTTCGTCGACCAGCTCTTCCTGATCAAGGAGCTCGCCGACGAGCTCGCCGGCGCCGAGAAGCTGGAGCCCGCGCTCCTCGCCGAGGCCAAGCGCCACGGCTTCTCCGACGCCCAGATCGCCGAGATCCGCGGCCTGCGCGAGGACGTCGTCCGCGAGGTCCGGCACGCCCTCGGCGTCCGCCCGGTCTACAAGACGGTCGACACCTGCGCCGCCGAGTTCGCCGCCAGGACGCCGTACTTCTACTCCTCCTACGACGAGGAGTCCGAGGTCGCGCCGCGCGAGAAGCCCGCCGTGATCATCCTCGGCTCCGGCCCGAACCGCATCGGCCAGGGCATCGAGTTCGACTACTCCTGCGTCCACGCCTCCTTCGCCCTGAGCGACGCCGGCTACGAGACCGTGATGGTCAACTGCAACCCCGAGACCGTCTCCACCGACTACGACACCTCCGACCGGCTCTACTTCGAGCCGCTCACCCTGGAGGACGTCCTGGAGATCGTCCACGCCGAGTCCCTCGCGGGCCCGATCGCCGGCGTGGTCGTCCAGCTCGGCGGCCAGACCCCGCTCGGCCTCTCGCAGGCCCTCAAGGACAACGGCGTGCCGGTCGTCGGCACCTCCCCGGAGGCCATCCACGCCGCCGAGGACCGCGGCGCCTTCGGCCGCGTCCTGGAGGAGGCCGGCCTGCCGGCCCCCAAGCACGGCACCGCCACCACCTTCGCCGGCGCCAAGAAGATCGCCGACGAGATCGGCTACCCGGTCCTGGTCCGCCCCTCGTACGTGCTCGGCGGCCGCGGCATGGAGATCGTCTACGACGAGGCGCGCCTGGAGTCGTACATCGCCGAGTCCACGGAGATCTCCCCGACCCGCCCCGTGCTGGTCGACCGCTTCCTCGACGACGCCATCGAGATCGACGTCGACGCCCTCTACGACGGCACCGAGCTCTACCTCGGCGGCGTCATGGAGCACATCGAGGAGGCCGGCATCCACTCCGGCGACTCGGCCTGCGCCCTGCCACCGATCACGCTCGGCGGCTTCGACATCAAGCGGCTGCGCGCCTCCACCGAGGCCATCGCCAAGGGCGTCGGCGTCCGCGGCCTGATCAACATCCAGTTCGCCATGGCCGGCGACATCCTCTACGTCCTGGAGGCCAACCCGCGCGCCTCCCGGACCGTGCCCTTCACCTCCAAGGCCACCGCCGTCCCGCTCGCCAAGGCCGCCGCCCGCATCTCGCTGGGCGCGACCATCGCCGAGCTGCGCGCCGAGGGCCTGCTGCCGAAGACCGGCGACGGCGGCACCCTGCCGCTCGACGCGCCGATCTCCGTCAAGGAGGCCGTGATGCCGTGGTCGCGCTTCCGCGACGTGCACGGCCGCGGCGTGGACACCGTCCTCGGCCCGGAGATGCGCTCCACCGGCGAGGTCATGGGCATCGACGCCGTCTTCGGCACCGCCTACGCCAAGTCGCAGGCCGGTGCCTACGGACCGCTGCCCACCAAGGGCCGCGCCTTCATCTCGGTCGCCAACCGCGACAAGCGCTCGATGATCTTCCCGGCGCGCGAGCTGGTCGCCCACGGCTTCGAGCTGCTCGCCACCTCCGGCACCGCCGAGGTCCTCAAGCGCAACGGCATCAACGCCACCGTCGTGCGCAAGCTCAGCGAGGGCGAGGGGCCGAACGGCGAGAAGACGATCGTCCAGCTGATCCACGACGGCCAGGTCGACCTGATCGTCAACACCCCGTACGGCACCGGCGGCCGCCTCGACGGCTACGAGATCCGTACGGCGGCGGTGTCCCGCGGCGTCCCGTGCCTCACCACGGTGCAGGCGCTCGCCGCGGCGGTCCAGGGCATCGAGGCCCTGGGCCACGGCGACGTCGGGGTCCGTTCCCTCCAGGAACACGCAGAACACCTGACCGCGGCCCGCGACTAGCAGCCATCGAGGGGGACACCGGAAACGGTGTCCCCCTCTCCATGAGGACACCACCATGTACAAGATCTTCTTCCAGCTCGTCTTCAAGCGCATGGACCCCGAGAAGGCCCACCACCTCGCCTTCCGCTGGATCCGGCTCGCGGCCCGCGTCCCCGTCCTGCGCACCTTCGTCGCCGCCGTCCTCGCGCCCCGGTACGAGGAGCTGCGCACCGAGGCCCTGGGCCTCCGCATGCACGGCCCCTTCGGCCTCGCCGCCGGCTTCGACAAGAACGCCGTCGCCATCGACGGCATGGCCATGCTCGGCTTCGACCACGTCGAGATCGGCACGGTCACCGGCGAGGCCCAGCCCGGCAACCCCAAGAAGCGGCTCTTCCGCCTCGTTCCGGACCGGGCCCTGATCAACCGCATGGGCTTCAACAACGAGGGCTCCGCCGCCGTCGCCGCCCGCCTCCACGCGCGCACGGCCGTCTTCAGGACCGTCGTCGGCGTCAACATCGGCAAGACGAAGGTCGTCGAGGAGGCCGACGCCGCCGCCGACTACGTGAAGTCCACCGAGCGCCTCGCCGCCCACGCCGACTACCTCGTCGTGAACGTCTCCTCGCCGAACACCCCCGGCCTGCGCAACCTCCAGGCCACCGAGTCGCTGCGCCCGCTGCTCACCGCCGTCCGCGAGGCCGCCGACCGCACGGTCACCGACCGCCGCGTCCCGCTCCTGGTGAAGATCGCCCCCGACCTCGCCGACGAGGACGTGGACGCCGTCGCCGACCTCGCCGTCGAGCTCGGCCTGGACGGCATCATCGCCACCAACACCACCATCGCCCGCGAGGGCCTCGGCCTGGCCTCCGCCCCGGCCCTCGTCCAGGAGACCGGCGGCCTCTCCGGCGCCCCCCTCAAGGAGCGCTCCCTGGAGGTCCTGCGCCGCCTCTACGCGCGCGTGGGCGACCGGATCGTCCTCGTGGGCGTCGGCGGCATCGAGAACGCCGAGGACGCCTGGCAGCGGATCCTCGCCGGCGCCACCCTGATCCAGGGCTACAGCGCCTTCATCTACGAGGGCCCGTTCTACGCCCGCGCGATCCACAAGGGCCTCGCCGCGCGCCTCGCGGCCTCCCCGTACGCCACGATCGCCGAGGCCGTCGGCGCCGACCACCGAAAGGCCACCGTCCGATGACCCCCTCCTTCGGCACCCGCCTGCGCTCCGCCATGGACGAGCGCGGCCCGCTCTGCGTCGGCATCGACCCGCACGCCTCCCTGCTCGGCTCCTGGGGCCTCGCCGACGACATCGCGGGCCTGGAGCGCTTCACGTACACCGTCGTCGAGGCGCTGGCCGGCACCGTCGCCGTCTTCAAGCCGCAGGCCGCCTTCTTCGAGCGCTTCGGCTCGCGCGGCATCGCCGTCCTGGAGCGCGCCACGGCCGATCTGCGGGCGGCCGGCGGCCTGGTCGTCATGGACGCCAAGCGCGGCGACATCGGCTCCACCATGGCCGCCTACGCGGAGACGTTCCTGCGCAAGGACTCCCCGCTCTTCTCCGACGCGCTCACGGTCTCCCCGTACCTCGGCTACGGCTCCCTGAAGCCGGCCGTCGACCTGGCCCGGGAGTCCGGCGCCGGCCTCTTCGTCCTCGCGCTGACCTCCAACCCGGAGGGCGCCGAGGTCCAGCGGGCCGTCCGCGAGGACGGCCGGACGATCGGCGCGACCATGCTCGCCCACCTGGCCGAGGAGAACGCGGGGGAGGTGCCCATGGGCTCCTTCGGCGCGGTCGTCGGCGCCACCCTCGGCGACCTCTCCTCCTTCGACCTCGACATCAACGGCCCGCTGCTCGCCCCGGGCATCGGCGCCCAGGGCGCGACCCCGGCCGACCTCCCGGCCGTCTTCGGGGACGCGGTCCGCAACGTCGTCCCGAACGTCAGCCGCGGCGTGCTGCGCGCCGGACCGGACGCGTCCGCCCTGCGGGACGCGGCGACGCGCTACGCGGACGAGGTCCGGGCGGCCGTCGCCGGCTGACCGCCGCCCGCCGCCGTCCGGTCATCCCCGCAGGTGGGAGCGGACGGCGGCGCCGGGCCGGGTGTCACCGCCCCCTTCCCGTCCCACTTGACGAAATCTTGGCAGAAAACCGGGTCGTTATGCCGGAAAAGTCCTGGTCGGCAGAGGCTGACCAGGACTTTTCCGCTGTTCTCGCTGACTGGAGCGGCCTTGGCCGCTAGTCTCCGGGGCAGGGCAGACGTCCAACGGCCACGCCGTTGGAGGTTGCTCCACTGGTGTGGGTCTACCAGGTCCTCACCGGTCCGTATCCGACAGATCGACATCCGAGGTGACGTAGGCGTGGCTCTTCCGCCCCTTACCCCTGAACAGCGCGCAGCCGCGCTCGAAAAGGCCGCCGCGGCTCGCCGGGAGCGGGCCGAGGTCAAGAATCGACTCAAGCACTCCGGCGCCTCCCTGCACGAGGTCATCAAGCAGGGCCAGGAGAACGACGTCATCGGCAAGATGAAGGTCTCCGCCCTGCTCGAGTCCCTCCCCGGCGTCGGCAAGGTCCGCGCCAAGCAGATCATGGAGCGGCTCGGCATCTCCGAGAGCCGGCGTGTCCGAGGTCTCGGCTCCAACCAGATCGCCTCCCTGGAGCGCGAGTTCGGCGGCTCCGCCGCCTGACCCGCCGTCCGGCCGGTGCCCGATCGGGGGCACACGTCCCGGGCACCCCGGCGGTACTGGAATAATCGCTGCATGGCAGCAGAGGCACGTCCGCGGCTGACCGTGCTCTCCGGCCCCTCAGGGGTCGGCAAGAGCACGGTCGTCGCTCATATGCGCAAGGTCCACCCCGAGGTCTGGCTCTCGGTGTCGGCCACGACACGAAAGCCCCGCCCCGGCGAGAAGCACGGCGTCCAGTACTTCTTCGTCACGGACGAGGAGTTCGACAAGCTGATCGCCAACGGCGAGCTCCTCGAATGGGCCGAGTTCGCGGGCAACCGCTACGGCACCCCCCGCGGCGCGGTCGTCGAGCGCCTGGACGCCGGCGAGCCCGTGCTCCTGGAGATCGAGCTCCAGGGCGCCCGCCAGGTCAAGGAGTCCATGCCCGACTCCCGCCTGGTCTTCCTGGCCCCGCCGAGCTGGGAGGAGCTGGTCCGCCGGCTCACCGGCCGCGGCACCGAGTCGCCCGAGGTCATCGAGCGCCGCCTGGAGGCCGCCAAGGTCGAGCTCGCCGCCGAGTCGGAGTTCGACACCACGCTCGTCAACACCTCCGTCGAGGACGTCGCGCGCGAGCTGCTAACGTTGATGCACGTAGTCTGATCTTTTATCCATCTTCGGAAGGTAGAGCGTGTCCTCTTCCATCACCGCGCCCGAGGGCATCATCAACCCGCCGATCGACGAGCTGCTCGAGGCCACTGACTCGAAGTACAGCCTCGTGATCTACGCGGCCAAGCGCGCGCGTCAGATCAACGCGTACTACTCGCAGCTCGGTGAGGGCCTGCTGGAGTACGTGGGTCCCCTCGTTGACACCCACGTCCACGAGAAGCCGCTCTCGATCGCCCTGCGCGAGATCAACGCGGGTCTGCTGACCTCCGAGGCCGTCGAGGGCCCCGTTCAGTAAGAGCGTTGCGTTCGTCACCACAGGCCCGGCGGTCCGTCCGCCGGGCCTGTGGTGTCTCATGGAGTCGTACGTCATCCGAGAGCGCGCACCCGCGTGGGGAGAGGCAGCCGTGACCAAGCCGAAGGTCGTCCTGGGCGTGAGCGGCGGCATCGCCGCCTACAAGGCGTGCGAGCTGCTGCGCCGGCTCACCGAGTCGGGCCACGACGTCCGGGTCGTCCCCACCGACTCCGCGCTCCACTTCGTCGGCGCCGCCACCTGGTCCGCGCTGTCCGGCAACCCCGTCTCCACCGAGGTCTGGGACTCCGTCCACGAGGTGCCGCACGTCCGCATCGGCCAGGGCGCCGACCTCGTCGTCGTCGCCCCCGCCACCGCCGACATGCTGGCCAAGGCCGCCCACGGCCTCGCCGACGACCTCCTCACCAACACGCTGCTCACCGCGCGCTGTCCGGTCGTCTTTGCCCCCGCCATGCACACCGAGATGTGGGAGCACCCGGCCACCCAGGAGAACGTGGCCACCCTGCGCCGCCGCGGCGCCGTCGTCGTCGAGCCCGCCGTGGGCCGCCTCACCGGCGTCGACACCGGCAAGGGCCGGCTCCCCGACCCCGGCGAGATCTTCGAGGTCTGCCGGAGGGTCCTCGCCCGCGGCGTCACCGCCCCCGACCTCGCCGGACGGCACGTCGTGATCAGCGCCGGCGGCACCCGCGAGCCCCTCGACCCGGTCCGCTACCTGGGCAACCGCTCCAGCGGCAAGCAGGGCTACGCCCTCGCCAGGGCCGCGGCCGCCCGCGGCGCCCGGGTCACCCTCGTCGAGGCCAACACCGGCCTGCCCGACCCGGCCGGCGTCGACGTCGTCCACATCGGCACCGCCGTCCAGCTCCGCGAGGCCGTCCTCAAGGCCGCCGCCGACGCCGACGCGGTCGTCATGGCCGCCGCCGTCGCCGACTTCCGGCCCGCCGTCTACGCCACCGGCAAGATCAAGAAGACGGACGACGGGGGCGCCCCGACGATCGAACTGGTCCGCAACCCCGACGTCCTCGCCGAGCTCTCCGCCGACCGCGCCCTGCCCGGCCAGGTCGTCGTCGGCTTCGCCGCCGAGACCGACGACGTGCTGCCCAACGGCCGCGCCAAGCTCGCCCGCAAGGGCTGCGACCTCCTCGTCGTCAACGAGGTCGGCGAGCACAGGACCTTCGGCTCGGAGGAGAACGAGGCCGTGGTCCTCGCCGCCGACGGCGCCGAGACCCCGGTCCCGTACGGTCCGAAGGAGGCCCTCGCCGAGACCGTCTGGGACCTCGTCCTGCCGCGCCTGCGCCCGCTGCCCGCCTGACGCGCCCTCCGGGCGGCCGGACGGCCGCCCGGAACGTACGAAACGCCGGTGCGGCGGTGATCCGTCACTCCGCCGGAAGGGGCCGTTCCGGCCGCGGTGTGGCCGGTTCGACACGCCCGAGGGCATTCGTCAGGCGAGACACCTGGTCCAAGGTCCGACCTGGCCCGATAGACTGTCCGTGGAACGTCGCGGGGCGCAGCCCCCTGCCGGTCCGCGAAGAGATAGCCAGCAGCCGCTGCAACCCCAGGGAGCGTTGTGTCCCGTCGTCTGTTCACCTCGGAGTCCGTCACCGAGGGACACCCCGACAAGATCGCTGACCAGATCAGCGACACCATCCTCGACGCGCTGCTCCGGGAGGACCCCACCTCCCGCGTCGCCGTCGAGACGCTGATCACCACCGGCCTCGTGCACGTCGCCGGCGAGGTGACCACCAAGGCGTGGGCGGACATCCCCACCCTCGTCCGCAACAAGATCCTCGAGATCGGGTACGACTCCTCGAAGAAGGGCTTCGACGGCGCCTCCTGCGGCGTGTCGGTGTCCATCGGGTCGCAGTCCCCGGACATCGCGCAGGGCGTGGACACCGCGTACGAGAAGCGCGTCGAGGGCGACGAGGACGAGCTGGACAAGCAGGGCGCCGGCGACCAGGGCCTGATGTTCGGCTACGCCTCGGACGAGACCCCCGAGCTGATGCCGCTGCCGATCCACATCGCGCACCGCCTCTCCCGCCGCCTCACCGAGGTCCGCAAGAACGGGACCATCCCGTACCTGCGTCCCGACGGCAAGACCCAGGTCACCATCGAGTACGACGGCGACAAGGCCGTCCGCCTCGACACCGTCGTCGTCTCCTCGCAGCACGCCTCGGACATCGACCTGGAGTCGCTGCTCGCGCCCGACATCCGCGAGTTCGTCGTCGAGCACGTCCTGGCCCAGCTCGTCGAGGACGGCATCAAGCTCGACACCGAGGGCTACCGCCTCCTGGTGAACCCGACCGGCCGCTTCGAGATCGGCGGCCCGATGGGCGACGCCGGCCTCACCGGCCGCAAGATCATCATCGACACGTACGGCGGCATGGCCCGCCACGGCGGCGGCGCCTTCTCCGGCAAGGACCCGTCGAAGGTCGACCGCTCTGCCGCCTACGCCATGCGCTGGGTCGCGAAGAACGTCGTCGCCGCGGGCCTCGCCTCCCGCTGCGAGGTCCAGGTCGCCTACGCCATCGGCAAGGCCGAGCCCGTCGGTCTCTTCGTGGAGACCTTCGGCACGAACACCATCGAGACCGAGAAGATCGAGAACGCCATCGGCGAGGTCTTCGACCTCCGCCCGGCCGCGATCATCCGCGACCTCGACCTGCTCCGCCCGATCTACTCCCAGACCGCCGCCTACGGCCACTTCGGCCGCGAGCTGCCGGACTTCACCTGGGAGCGCACCGACCGCGTCGACGCCCTGAAGAAGGCCGCCGGCCTCTAAGGCGCCCCGCACCACCACCGGAGCCCGGCACCCCACCACGGGGTGCCGGGCTCCGGCGTGCGCCCGCTGTCCGAGCGGTCTGGTAGGTATGGGGCTGTGAGCAGCGAAAAGGGGAACGGGGAGAGCGGCGAGGAGCCCGAGCAGCTCGCGCTCATCCGGGAGACGGTACGCAAGGCGAAGGTGCCGAAGGCCAAGCCGCGGACCTGGCGGGGCGCCGCGCTCGCCAAGGAGCTGCCGGTCGCCCGGGTGGTGGTGAACAAGGGCGTGCTCCACCTCGACCAGTTCTTCGACTACGCCGTGCCCGAGGAACTCGACGCCGTGGCCCGGCCCGGGGTGCGGGTGCGGGTGCGCTTCGGTGCCGGGGCCGGGCAGGTGCGCGGCGGGCGGCGGGAGGGCGGGCGGCTCATCGACGGGTTCCTCGTCGAACGGCGGGCCTCCTCCGACTACTCGGGGCCGCTGGCCGCGCTCGCCGACGTCGTGTCGCCCGAGCCCGTGCTCGGGCCCGAACTGCTCGCGCTCGCCCGGGCCGTCGCCGACCGGTACGCGGGGAGCCTCGCCGACGTCCTCCAGCTCGCCGTGCCGCCGCGCAGCGCCGCCGCCGAGCGCCGCCCCTCGCCCGCGCCGCTGCCGCCCCCCGCGCCGCCCGTCCCGGGCACCTGGGAGCGGTACGAGCAGGGGCCGGCGTTCCTGGAGTCGCTGGCGCGCGGCGGGGCGCCCCGGGCGGTCTGGACGGCGCTGCCGGGGCCGCACTGGGCGGAGGAGATCGCCCGGACGGTCGCCGCCACGCTCTCCTCGGGGCGCGGGGCCCTCGTCGTCGTGCCCGACGGGCGGGCCGTCGGACGGGTCGACGCGGCGCTGACCGCCCTCCTCGGGGAGGGACGGCACGCGGTGCTGACCGCCGAGGCGGGACCGGAGAAGCGCTACGAGCAGTGGCTCGCCGTCCGGCGGGGCTCCGTGCGGGCCGTCGTCGGCACCCGCGCCGCCATGTTCGCCCCGGTGCGGGACCTGGGTCTCGCCGTCCTCTGGGACGACGGCGACGGCAGCCACAGCGACCCGCACGCCCCCCAGCCGCACGCGCGCGAGGTGCTGCTGCTGCGCGCCGCCCACGACCGGTGCGCCTTCCTCCTCGGCTCCACCGCCTGCACGGTGGAGGCCGCCCAGCTCGTCGAGTCCGGCTGGGCCCGGCCGCTCGCCGCGGGCCGTGAGCAGGTCCGCCGGGCGGCGCCCCTCGTGCGTACCGTCGGCGACGACCAGCTGGCCCGGGACGGGGCCGCCCGGGCCGCCCGGCTGCCCTCGCTCGCCTGGGAGACCCTGCGCGACGGGCTGCGGACCGGCCCCGTCCTCGTCCAGGTGCCCCGCCGGGGGTACGTGCCGAGGCTGGCGTGCGAGCGCTGCCGGACGCCCGCCCGCTGCCGGCACTGCGCCGGGCCGCTGGAGGCCCCCGACCAGCGCGAGCTGCACTGCGGCTGGTGCGGGCGCGAGGCCCCCGGCTGGCACTGCGAGGCGTGCGGCTCCACCCGGCTGCGCGCCCAGGTCGTCGGTGCCCGGCGCACCGCGGAGGAGCTGGGCCGGGCCTTCCCCGCCGTGCCGGTGCGGACCTCCGGCCGCGACCACGTCCTGGACCGGGTGCCGGACCGTCCCGCGCTCGTCGTCTCGACGCCGGGCGCCGAGCCGGTCGCCGACGGCGGCTACGCGGCGGCCCTGCTGCTCGACGGCTGGGCCCTGCTCGGCCGCCCCGACCTGCGGGCAGGGGAGGAGGCGCTGCGCCGCTGGATCGACGCGGCCTCGCTGGTCCGCGGCCAGGCCGAGGGCGGCACGGTGGTGGTGGTCGCCGAGCCGACGCTCCGGCCGGTGCAGGCGCTGGTCCGCTGGGACCCGGTGGGCCACGCCCAGCGGGAGCTGGCCGAGCGCGCCGAGCTGGGCTTCCCGCCGGTCTCCCGGATGGCCGCGGTGAGCGGTGCGCCGGAGGCGGTGGAGACCTTCCTCGCGGGGGCCGCGCTGCCCATGGACGCGGAGGTCCTGGGGCCGGTGCCGCTGCCGGTCGTCCGGCCCGGGGCCGCCCGCAGACCCGGCGACCCGCCGCCCGGCGAGCAGTGGGAGCGGGCCCTGGTGCGGGTCCCGCCGGGCAGCGGTGCGGCCCTCGCGCAGGCCCTCAAGCACGCCCGCGCGAGCCGCCAGGCCCGGGGTGCGGGGGAGCCCGTCCGGATCCGGGTGGATCCGCCGGACATCGGCTGAGGCGCCGGAGCCGGAGTCGGTGCCTCGGCCGATGTCGGCGCCGATGCCGATGCCGGCGCCTGTGGGCTCCGCGCGTGACGACGGCCGCCGCCCCCTGCGGTCAGGGGGTGGCGGCCGGTCGTCGGAGTCGCCCCGTCAGCCGTTGCGCGGGACGGGGAAGGCGGGCGGGCGGGGCTCCTCGCGGAGGGTGGCGCTGCCCGAGGTGGGCTGCGGCGGCATCGAGCGGGCGGCCGGCACGGAGGGCACCGGGCGGGGTGCCACGGCCGGCTCGGCGGTGCGCTCCGGCTCCACCGGGGACGGCTGGGGCGCCCGGCGGGCACCGTAACGGCGGTGGACGGCCTGCTTGGTGACGCCGAGCGCGGAGCCCACCGCGTCCCAGGAGAACCCGAGGGAGCGGTCGAACTCGACGGCCGCGGTCACCAGGGTCTCGACGCTGTCGCGGAGCTCCTGGGCGAGCCGTACGGTGGGGGCGGGCGCGCGGCCGTAGACGACGAAGCCCGTGGACGGGCCGGAGCGGCGGGGGCGGTAGACATTGCCCAGCTGGGCCGTGAGCGTGCGCAGTGCGTCCACCTGCCGTCGGACCCGCTCGATGTCCCGCACGAGCAGGTGCAGACTTGCCCGGGCCTGGGCGTCGTGGGTTGCGTGGTCGGCCATAAAAGAGCCTCTCGAACCGGCAATGTTAAGGACGGGCCGCTGGGGGGCGGCGGCCCGATTCGGTCAATCTCTCTTGACCAACGCGCCACCGGGAGTTGGGTCACGCTGCGGGGGCGTACACGCATATGCGCGGGGCGCTCGCCGTCGCGCACGCCCCCTCCGCCACTCCGGCCTAGACTGGTGCGTCGCCCGCAACGCCCCCGTACAGACAGGCAGTCTCCCTTCATGAAGCTGGTCTTCGCAGGCACCCCCGAGGTCGCCGTCCCCGCGCTGGACGCCCTGCTCGCCTCCGGCCGTCACGAGGTGGCAGCCGTGGTCACCCGGCCGGACGCGCCCGCGGGCCGCGGCCGGCGGCTGGTCGCCAGCCCGGTGGCCCAGCGGGCCGAGGAGGAGGGCATCGAGATCCTGCGGCCCGTCCACCCGCGCGACGAGGACTTCCTCGCCCGGCTGCGCGAGATCGCCCCGGACTGCTGCCCCGTCGTCGCCTACGGGGCGCTGCTGCCGCAGAAGGCCCTCGACGTCCCGGCCCGCGGCTGGGTCAACCTGCACTTCTCGCTCCTTCCCGCGTGGCGCGGCGCGGCGCCGGTGCAGCACGCGGTGATGGCGGGCGACGAGGTGACCGGCGCCTCCACCTTCCAGATCGAGAAGGGACTGGACTCCGGTCCGGTCTACGGCGTGGTCACCGAGGAGGTCCGTCCCACCGACACCAGCGGCGACCTGCTCACCCGGCTCGCCTTCGCGGGCGCGGGGCTGCTCGTGGCGACCATGGACGGCATCGAGGACGGCTCGCTCAAGGCCGTCCCGCAGCCCGCCGAGGGCGTCAGCCTGGCCCCGAAGATCGAGGTCGAGGACGCCCACGTCGACTTCGCCGCGCCCGCCCTGCGCGTGGACCGCGTGGTCCGCGGCTGCACCCCGGCCCCCGGCGCCTGGACCCTCTTCCGCGGCGAGCGCCTCAAGCTCGTCCAGCTCGCCCCGGTCCCGGACCGCACCGACCTCGCCCCGGGCGAGCTGGCGGTCGGCAAGAACAACGTCTTCGCGGGCACCGGCTCCCACGCCGTCGAGCTCCTGTGGGTCCAGCCCCAGGGCAAGAAGCCCATGAAGGCCGCCGACTGGGCGCGCGGCGTCCGCATCGCGGCGGGGGAGCGGCTGGGGGCGTGACCGGCGGCCCGCGGGCGCGGGGTGCTCCGCCGCCGACGTAGGCTGGGGAGGTTCGACCCCTCATTTCGTCACGCGGAGCACCTTTGAGCGAGCAGGCACGTCGCCGTCCCCCCAAGCCCCACCGCCGGCCCAAGAAGGATCCCGTGCGGATGCTCGCCTTCGAGGTGCTGCGGGCCGTCGACGAGCGGGACGCGTACGCCAACCTGGTGCTGCCGCCGCTGCTGCGCAAGGCGCGGGAGAAGGAGGGCTTCGAGGCGCGGGACGCGGCGCTCGCGACGGAGCTGGTGTACGGGACGCTGCGGCGCCAGGGGACGTACGACGCGATCATCGCGGCCTGCGTCGACCGGCCGCTGCGCGAGGTCGACCCGCCGGTGCTCGACGTGCTGTCGCTCGGCGCGCACCAGCTGCTGGGGACCCGGATCCCGCCGCACGCCGCGGTCTCCGCCACCGTCGAGCTGGCCCGCGCGGTGCTGGGCGAGGGCCGCGCCAAGTTCGTCAACGCCGTGCTGCGGAAGATCACGCGGCAGGACCTCGACGCCTGGCTGGCCGAGGTCGCCCCGCCGTACGAGAAGGACGCCGAGGACCACCTCGCCGTCATGCACTCCCACCCCCGCTGGGTGGTCTCCGCGCTCTGGGACGCGCTGGGCGGCGGCCGGGCCGGCATCGAGGCGCTCCTGGCGGCCGACAACGAGCGGCCCGAGGTCACCCTCGTCGCCCGGCCCGGCCGGGCCACGGTGGCGGAGCTGGCGGACGCCGCGGAGACCGAGCCGGGGCGCTGGTCCCCGTACGCCCTGCGGCTCAGCGAGGGCGGCGAGCCCGGCGCGATCGAGGCGGTGCGGGACGGGCGGGCCGGCGTCCAGGACGAGGGCAGCCAGCTGGTCGCGATCGCCCTGGCGAACGCGCCGCTGGAGGGCCCCGACACCCGCTGGCTCGACGGCTGCGCCGGTCCCGGCGGCAAGGCCGCCCTGCTGGGCGCGCTGGCCGCCGAGCGCGGCGCCGCCCTGCTCGCCTCGGAGAAGCAGCCGCACCGCGCCCGGCTCGTCGAGCGCGCGCTGGCCGGCAACCCCGGCCCGTACCAGGTCATCGCCGCCGACGGCACCCGTCCGCCGTGGCGCGAGGGCTCCTTCGACCGGGTCCTGGTCGACGTGCCCTGCTCCGGCCTCGGCGCCCTGCGCCGCCGCCCGGAGGCCCGCTGGCGCCGCCGGCCCGAGGACCTCGACGGCTTCGGCCCGCTCCAGCGCGGCCTGCTCACCGAGGCGCTGAAGGCGGTCCGGGTCGGCGGGATCGTCGGTTACGCGACCTGCTCGCCGCACCTCGCCGAGACCCGGGTCGTCGTGGACGACGTCCTGAAGCGGCTGGGCGGCGCGGAGCTGGTCGACGCCCGGCCGTTCTTCCCCGGCGTCGACCACCTCGGGGACGGTCCGGACGTCCAGCTGTGGCCGCATCTGCACGGTACGGACGCCATGTACCTGGCGCTCGTCCGCCGGACGGCCTGACGCTTTCCGCTGGTCTGTACCAGTACGTCCGGCACCGGGACGATCCCGGGCCGGTTCGCGGCAAAGAAGTCCCCAAGAACGTGGCAGGCTTGGCACATGGCGCAGATCAATCCCAGCATCCTCTCAGCGGACTTCGCCCGCCTCGCGGACGAGGCCGAGGCCGTCGGCGGCGCCGACTGGCTGCACGTCGACGTCATGGACAACCACTTCGTGCCCAACCTGACGCTGGGCGTGCCGATCGTCGAGTCGCTCAGCCGGGCGACCGACACCCCCCTCGACTGCCACCTGATGATCGAGGACCCGGACCGCTGGGCCCCGCAGTACGTGGAGGCCGGGGCGGGCTCGGTCACCTTCCACGTCGAGGCGGCCGCGGCGCCGGTCCGGCTCGCCCGGGAGATCCGCGCCAAGGGCGCGCGGGCCTCCATGGCGCTCAAGCCGGCCACCCCCGTCGAGCCCTTCGAGGACCTGCTCCCCGAGCTCGACATGCTGCTCATCATGACCGTGGAGCCCGGCTTCGGCGGCCAGGCCTTCCTCGACATCATGCTGCCCAAGATCCGCCGCACCCGTGAGCTGATCTCCAAGCACGGCCTGGACCTGTGGCTCCAGGTCGACGGCGGCGTCTCCGAGGCCACCATCGAGCGCTGCGCCGAGGCCGGCGCCGACGTCTTCGTGGCCGGCTCCGCGGTCTACGGGGCGGCCGATCCGGCCGCCGCGGTGGCCGCGCTGCGGGCCAGGGCCGACGCGGCGACGGCCGGGGCCGCCTGGGCATGTGGCCACTGAGCCTCCGGCCGGTGAACGCGGTCCGACGGGCCGCCGACAGGACTGATCAAGGCTCGTTGTTTCTGACAGGATGAACAACGGGTCCGGAGTGTGAACGCACACGGGCCGTGGACAGCGGTGCGTGAACAGCAGTGAGGAGAGCGCGGTGGCGGGAATGTCGGCGGGACGGTCAGCCCTGCGGATGGGCCCCGCGGAGCTGGTGCAGGCGGCGGCGATGGCCCGCCGCTTCTACCTGGAGGGGAAGTCCAAGATCCAGATCGCCGAGGAGTTCGGCGTCAGCCGCTTCAAGGTGGCCCGGGTCCTGGAGACCGCTCTGGAACGGGATCTCGTGCGCATCGAGATCCGGGTACCGGCCGAGCTGGACGCCGAACGCTCCGACGCGCTGCGCGCCCGCTACGGGCTCCGCCACGCCGTCGTGGTCGAGTCCCCGGCGGAGGACGACGAGTCGCCCGATCCGGAGAACCTCGGCGAGGTCGCGGCCGACCTGCTCGGCGAGCTGGTCAACGAGGGCGACGTCCTCGGCCTGGCCTGGGGCCGCTCCACCATCCACATGGCGGCCGCCCTCGACCGGCTGCCGCCGTGCACGGTCGTCCAGCTCACCGGCGTGTACGACGCCGGGACCGCCGAGCGCGGCTCGGTCGAGGCGGTCCGGCGCGCCGCCCAGGTCTCCGGCGGCGAGGCCCACCCCATCTACGCGCCCATGCTGCTGCCCGACCCGGCCACCGCCGCGGCGCTGCGCAGCCAGACCGGCATCGCGCGGGCCTTCGAGTACTTCGACAAGGTCACCGTCGCCTGCGTCTCCATCGGCTCCTGGGAGCCGGGCATCTCCACCGTCCACGACATGCTGTCCGAGGAGGAGCGCGCCCACTACGCCTCCCTGGGCGTGGCCGCCGAGATGTCCGCGCACCTGTTCGACGCCGAGGGCCGCCGGGTCGGCCGCGACCTGGGCGAGCGGTGCATCACCGTCGAGGCGGACCGGCTGCGCCGGATCCCCGAGGTCGTCGCCATCGCGGGCGGCCAGCGCAAGGCGGCGGCGATCGGCGCGGTGCTCCGCTCCGGCCTCGTCACCAGCCTGGTCACCGACCGCTCGGCGGCCGACTACCTGCTCACCGCGTCCAGCCCGGGCCCGCGCCCGGCCCTGGAGCGCGCCGACCCGGACACCACCGCCGGCGGCCGCTGACCGCACGACCACCCGGAGGGCACCGGCCGCACCCGCGGCCGGTGCCCTCCGGCCGTCCGGGCGCGTCCCCGGGCGGACCCGGACGGCCGGTGACAGCATCGGGGCATGACCGCTCGCTGCCTCCGGCTGGGGCTCGCCGTCCTGGCCGGACTGTCCCTGCTCCTCACCGGCTGCTCCGCGGGCACGGCCACGCCGACCGCCACCGCGGCCCCGTCCCGTACCGCCTCCGCCACCGCCCCGCGGGCCTCCTCGCTCCCCGTCGTCCGGGAGGCGGAGCTGCCGCCCGAGGCCCGGACGACCCTCGCCCGCATCCGGGCCGGCGGGCCCTTCCCGTACGCCAAGGACGGCACCGTCTTCTCGAACTTCGAGCGGATCCTGCCGCCGAGGAAGCGCGGCTACTACCACGAGTACACCGTCCGCACCCCCGGCGAGCGCGACCGGGGGGCCCGCCGGATCGTCACCGGCGGGGAGGGGGAGCGGTACTACACCGACGACCACTACGAGAGCTTCCGGGAGGTGGTCGCCGATGAGGCTCGATGACGCCGTCGTCCTCGACCTGCACGGGGTCACCGACAAGACCGCCTTCATGAACCGCTGCGTGCGGGCCCTGCCGCTCCCCGTCTGGTTCGGGCGGAACTGGGACGCCCTCGCCGACTGCCTCGCGGATCTGCGCGCGCCCATGGCGATCGTGGTGACCGGCTGGCACGCTTATGCCGAGGCCGCTCCGGACGACTGGGGCACCGCGCAGGAGGTCTTCTCCGCGGCGTCCCGGGCCAGCCGGAACGGGCTCGCGGTCCTCCTCGCGCTCGGCGGTTGGGAGGATCGTACGAACGCTCCCGCGCCAGGCTCGGACGATCCGCCCGGGGCGTCCGGCGCGCCCGGCGTGGGAGAATGAACTACGTGCTTTTTCCCCTGGCTGAAATGCCTAGGGGCCGATCCGAACGACTGGGATGTCAGCACGTGCGTTTCCTCAATGACGTCAAGCCGCCGTACGACCTCACGTACGACGATGTGTTCATGGTGCCGAGCCGATCGGCCGTCGGCTCCCGCCAGGCCGTGGACCTCTCCGCGCCGGACGGCACCGGCACGACGATCCCGCTGGTCGTCGCCAACATGACCGCGATCGCCGGCCGCCGCATGGCCGAGACGGTCGCCCGCCGGGGCGGCCTCGTCGTCATCCCCCAGGACATCCCGATCGAGGTCGTCACCGAGGTCATCTCCTGGGTGAAGGGCCGCCACCTGGTCCTCGACACCCCGATCGTGCTGGAGCCGCACCAGACGGTCGCCGACGCCCTCGCCCTCCTCCCCAAGCGGGCGCACGAGGCCGGCGTCGTCGTCGACGAGCACCGCCGCCCCGTCGGCGTCGTCACCGACGCCGACCTCACCGGCGTCGACCGCTTCACCCAGCTCTCCGAGGTCATGTCCAAGGACCTCCTGCTGCTCGACGCGGACATCGACCCCCGCGAGGCATTCAACGTCCTCGACGGCGCCAACCGCCGCTACGCCCCCGCCGTGGACGCCGACGGCAAGCTGGCCGGCATCCTCACCCGCAAGGGCGCCCTGCGCGCCACCCTGTACACCCCGGCCGTCGACGAGTCCGGCCGGCTGCGGATCGCCGCCGCCGTCGGCATCAACGGCGATGTGGCGGGCAAGGCCAAGCAGCTGCTCGACGCGGGCGTCGACACGCTCGTCATCGACACCGCCCACGGCCACCAGGAGTCGATGATCTCCGCGATCAGGACCGTCCGGGCGCTCGACCCGCGGGTCCCGATCGTCGCGGGCAACATCGTCGCCGCCGAGGGCGTCAAGGACCTCATCGAGGCCGGCGCCGACATCATCAAGGTCGGCGTGGGCCCCGGCGCCATGTGCACCACCCGCATGATGACCGGCGTCGGCCGGCCGCAGTTCTCCGCCGTCCTGGAGTGCGCCGCCGAGGCGAAGAAGTACGGCAAGCACGTCTGGGCCGACGGCGGCGTCCGGCACCCGCGCGACGTCGCCATGGCGCTCGCCGCCGGCGCGTCCAACGTGATGATCGGCTCCTGGTTCGCCGGCACGTACGAGTCCCCGGGCGACCTCCAGACGGACGCCCAGGGCCGCGCGTACAAGGAGTCCTTCGGCATGGCCTCCGCCCGCGCCGTGAAGAACCGCACCTCCGACGAGTCCTCCTACGACCGGGCCCGCAAGGCGCTGTTCGAGGAGGGCATCTCCACCTCGCGGATGTTCCTCGACCCGCAGCGTCCGGGCGTCGAGGACCTGATCGACTCGATCATCGCGGGCGTCCGCTCCTCCTGCACCTACGCGGGCGCGAGCACCCTGGCCGAGTTCGAGGAGAAGGCCGTCGTCGGCATCCAGTCCGCCGCGGGCTACGCCGAGGGCAAGCCGCTGCACGCCAGCTGGAGCTGATCGCCCTCCTCCGGGCCGAGGCCCCCCGGGATTCCTCTCCCGGGGGGCCTCGTCACGCCCGGAGCGCCCCGCGCCAGGGCCGCAGCGCCCCCGCCACCGCCTCGGCGATCCGGGCGTGCCCCCGGTCGTCGGGGTGCAGGCCGTCCGCCAGGTCCTCCGGGCCCAGGAGCTCCCCTCCGGGCAGCAGAACCAGCCGGGCGTCCCCGGCCGCCGCCAGGTCCCGTACGGCCTCCTCCATGGCCGTGCGCAGCTCCGCGAGGGTGGCGCCCAGGGCGTTGCGGGTGTGCTCGGCGGCCGGGCGCAGCACGGGGGAGAGCAGCAGCAGCGGGACGGCAGGGTGGCCGCGCCGGACGAGCCCGACGAAGGCCCGGGTGGTCTCGTACAGCCACGGCGCCGAAGCGGGCACGGACGCCCAGCAGTTGGTGCCGAACGCCAGGGTGACCAGCTCGCCCGGCAGCCGGGCCAGGTGCTCGGCGAGGGGGAGCTCGCCGCGCGCCCCGCCCGCGTAGCCGAGGTTCACCGGGTCCAGGTCCAGCGCGCGGCCGGCCACGGCGGGCCAGGCGTGCGCGGGGCGGGTGGACCACCAGCCCTCGGTGATCGAGTCGCCGTGCACCAGCCAGCGGGGCCGCGCGGGCGCGGGCGCCAGGGCCCCGCCGACGCCCCGCAGCCCGCACACCACGGGCGCCTGGGCCTCCGGCAGGTGGACGGTGAACTCGCCGCCGTCCGGCGGGAGTCGGAGTCGTACGGTGGTCTCCTCGGCCGGCTCCGCGAAGACCTCCGCGAGGCACCGGCCGCCCCGCCACAGCGCGAACGCGTGCCGCAGCTCCCGCAGCGCGTCGCCGGCCGCCGGAACGGCCGCGCGGTAGCGCAGCTCCACCGCCGAGGTGCCCGGCTCCGCCCGGAACTCCACCCGCACCCCGATCGGCAGCGCGGCCCGCGCCGCCACGTCCCAGGGCAGGCGCCCCAGGTCGTCCGGGTCGGCCCGGACCGGCCGGCCGCCGTCCCGCCAGGCCGTGCCGCGCAGAAAGGGTTCGGGCTCCAGCCAGCTCACGCGCCACCTCCGGTCGGCCGGGTGCAGGGTGGTCCACGGGGACCGAGGAGTCAAGGCCCGCGCCCCCCACCCGTCCTGTACCCGGATGTGTCGATTCATGCAGGGGCGCGCAATGTTTCCCCGTCCGGGCCGGAAGCGCGCAATGATCATCCGCCACTGCGCAACAACACTGCATTACAACTGTGAAGTCGTGGCCTTAGGCTCATCCCTCGTACCAGGAGTGGCGGGGACCGCCTGCTCGGCGGACTTCCTGCCCCCGTGGGCGTGCCTCGGCACGCCCGCACGTCCGCCGCGGGCCCCGCCGACCGACAGGCAGCGATAAGGAGCCTCCGCAGTGCTGGACCACGGCGCAGCCCCACCGGTCGAGGACACGACCGCCCGCAAGACCACCGTCCTGACCGCCCTCACCCGCCGCAAGCCGGTGGAACGCCTGGTCGCGGAGGGTGGACAGGGCGAGGGCGGCACTCTCCGCCGCTCGCTCTCCATGTGGCAGCTGACCATGATCAGCATCGGCGCCACCCTCGGCACCGGCATCTTCGTCGTCCTCGGCGACGCCGTCCCCAAGGCCGGCCCGGCCGTCACCCTGGCCTTCGTGATCGCCGGCCTCACGGCGCTCTTCTCGGCCCTCTCGTACGCCGAGCTGGCCGGCTCCATCCCGGTGGCCGGCTCCTCCTACTCGTACGCGTACGCAACGATGGGCGAACTCGTCGCCTGGGTCTGCGGCTGGTGCCTGGTCCTGGAGTACGGCGTCTCGGTCGCCGCCGTGGCCGTCGGCTGGGGCGAGTACCTCAACGAGCTGCTCGACGGCACGATCGGCGTCACCATCCCCGCGCTGCTCTCCTCGGCCCCCGGCGAGGGCGGCGTGATCAACCTGCCCGGTCTGATCGTCGTGCTCCTCGCGATGGTGTTCCTGCTCGGCGGCGCCCGCGAGTCCGCCCTGGTCAACACGATCATGGTCTTCGTGAAGATCGCCGCCCTGGTGCTCTTCTGCGCCATCGGCTTCGTCGGCTTCAAGTCCGGCAACTACGCGGACTTCATGCCGCTCGGCATGGCGGGCGTCAGCGCCGCCGGCGCCAGCCTCTTCTTCTCGTACATCGGCTTCGACGCCGCCTCCACCGCCGGCGAGGAGGCCAAGGACCCCAAGCGCGACCTGCCCCGCGCGATCATGCTCTCCCTGCTGATCGTCACGGTGCTGTACGTCCTCGTCGCGGCCGTCGCCGTCGGCGCCTGGAACTGGAAGGAGTTCGAGGGCTCCGAGGCCACCCTGGCGGCGATCATGAACGACGTCAGCGGCCAGACCTTCTGGGGCACCCTGCTCGCCCTCGGCGCCGTCATCTCCATCGCCAGCGTCGTCCTGACCGTGCTCTACGGCCAGACCCGCGTGCTCTTCGCGATGTCCCGCGACGGCCTGGTGCCGCGCGTCTTCTCCAAGGTCAGCGGCAAGACCGGCACCCCGCGCGTGAACACGGTCATCGTCTCGCTGTTCTGCGCCGCCCTCGCCTCGGTCATCCCGCTCGGCAAGCTCGTCGACGCCACCAGCATCGGCACCCTCTTCGCCTTCGCGCTGGTCAACATCGCCGTCATCGTGCTCCGCTGCACCCGCCCCGACATGCCCCGCACCTTCAAGGTGGCGCTCGGGCCGGTCTTCCCGGTGCTCGGCTTCGGCTTCTGCGTCTACAACATGTTCAGCCTGGACACCGTGACCTGGGTGGTCTTCGGTTGCTGGATGGCGGCCGGGCTCGTGTTCTACTTCCTGTACGGCATGCGCCGCTCCCGACTGGCATCCGAACAGAAGTGATCCACCCGTAGTGCGACTCAACGACCTCGACGAACGCATCGTCCACGCCCTCGCGGAGGACGCCCGCCGCAGCTACGCCGACATCGGCACGCTCGTCGGTCTCTCCGCCCCCGCCGTGAAGCGGCGCGTGGACCGGCTCCGGGCCGAGGGCGCCATCACCGGCTTCACCGTCCGGGTGGACCCGGCGGCCCTCGGCTGGGAGACGGAGGGCTTCGTCGAGATCTTCTGCCGCCACAACACCTCGCCGGACGACATCCGGCGGGGCCTGGAGCGGTACCCCGAGGTGGTGTCCGCGTCGACCGTCACCGGTGACGCGGACGCCGTCGTCCAGGTCTTCGCCTCCGACATGCGCCACTTCGAGCGCGTCCTGGAGCGGATCGCGGGCGAGCCCTTCGTGGAGCGCACCAAGTCCGTCCTGGTGCTCTCCCCGCTGCTGCGGCGCTTCTCCTCGGGCTCGCCCGCCTGACGCGCTACCGGGCCGCGTCCTCGTAGACCCACGGCAGCACCCGGAAGTCCCCGCCGCCCCGCCGGGTCCGCTCGAACGGGGCGGCCGCGTTGCACGGCGGCACCTCGTCCTCCAGCGGCGAGGAGGCCAACCAGCTGTAGCCCAGCCGGTCGCGCTTCCCGTCGTCGAACACCGACACCCCCACCCGCTTCCTCTCCAGCCCCGGCAGGTTCGTCTCCGTGACGATCCCGGTGACGGTGGCCGACGGGCCGCCGGTGGCGAGGCAGTCGACCTCCACCACGGCGGTGTAGGTCTCGTCCCCCACGGTGTGGGCGTACCGGAAGGTCCCGGTCGCGGCGAGCGGATCCCGGCGGTCCGCCCAGGCCAGGTGCGCGTCGAAGGAGAAGTGCACCGACTGCCGGGTGGCCGGGTCGCGGTCCAGCCACGCCGCCCCGGTCAGCGCCGCCGCCTCGCGCGGCGCGCCGCCCCGGTCCTCCCCGGGGGCGGAGGCGGTCGCGGCCCCCGCCGCCCCCGCGGTGAGCAGCAGGGCGACGGCGACGGCGGCGATCTTCGTACGACGGTTCATGGCGGTCCTTCCGGCAGGTCGATCGGACGCGTCCCACTCTTCCGCCCGGGCTCCGGCGGGTCGTCGCGCCGGCGGACGATCCGGCGGTACGCCGCGGGTCGCGGAGCGCGTACGCCTCCGGTCCCACCCGCGCGCAACGAATCGCCGCTCAGGTCGCACATCGCGCAACGGTTCGACGGTCGGTCCGCAACGGTCCCGTCTTGTCCGGACCGAGCCCGGAACCGTACCGTTTTGGACGTCTCCCGCAGACACCCCTCCCTCCCCTCCGCCCCCACGAGGACCAGCATGCCCACGGTGCGCACCGCCCTGCTCCAGAGCTCCGGACGGCTCGGCGACGTGCCCGCCAACCTGCGGATCCTCGATGAGGCCGCGGCCCGCGCGGCGGCCGCCGGGGCGGACGTGCTGCTCGCCCCCGAGCTCTTCCTCACCGGGTACGCCATCGGCGCCGACCTCGCGCGCCTGGCCGAGCCCGCCGACGGCCCCTCCGCCCGCGCGGTCGGGGAGATCGCCGCCCGCCACGGCCTGGCGATCGCCTACGGCTACCCGGAGCGGGACACCGAGCGGCACGGCGTGCTCTACAACGCCGCCCAGCTCCTCGGCGCCGACGGCGCCCCGCTCGCGCACTACCGCAAGACGCACCTCTTCGGCGACTTCGAGCTGAAGTGGTTCACCCCCGGCGACGAGCCCCTCGTCCAGGCCCGCCTCGGCGGCCTCACCGTCGGGCTGATGATCTGCTACGACGTCGAGTTCCCCGAGAACGTCCGCGCGCAGGCGCTGGCCGGCACGGACCTCCTCCTCGTGCCGACCGCCCTCATGCACCCCGCCGAGATCGTGCCGCTGTCCGTGGTCCCGGTGCGCGCCTTCGAGAGCCAGATGTACATCGCGTACGCCAACCGCGCCGGCGCCGAGGGCGACTTCGAGTTCGTCGGCCTCTCCGTGCTCGCCGGCCCCGACGGCACCGCCCGGGCCCGCGCTGGCCGGGGCGAGGACCTGGTCCTCGGCGACGTCGACCCCGGCGCCCTGGCGGCCTCCCGCGCGGAGAACCCGTACCTCCGCGACCGCAGGCCGGGCCTGTACGGCTCTCTCGTCTGAGCCCCGCCCCGCCCCCTCAACTTCCCGCCCCACCCCCGTGCAAGGAGTCCGTACCCCATGACGTCCACCGTGCCCAACGCCGTCGAGCACGCCGACGAGCAGCAGCCGCCGATCACCATGTTCGGCCCGGACTTCCCGTACGCCTACGACGACTTCCTGGCGCACCCGGCCGGCCTCGGCCAGATCCCCGCCACCGAGCACGGCGCCGAGGTCGCGGTCGTCGGCGGCGGCCTGTCCGGCATCATCGCCGCGTACGAGCTGATGAAGATGGGCCTCAAGCCCGTCGTCTACGAGGCCGACCAGATAGGCGGCCGGCTGCGCACGGTGGGCTTCGAGGGCCCGGAGACCGAGGGGCTGACGGCGGAGATGGGCGCGATGCGCTTCCCGCCCTCCTCCACCGCCCTCCAGCACTACATCGACCTGGTCGGCCTGGAGACCACGCCGTTCCCGAACCCGCTGGCCGAGGCCACCCCCTCGACCGTCGTCGACCTCAAGGGCGAGTCGCACTACGCCGAGACCGTCGACGACCTGCCGCAGGTCTACCGCGACGTCGCCGCCGCGTGGAACAAGTGCCTGGACGAGGGCGCCGACTTCTCCGACATGAACCGCGCCATGCGCGAGCGCGACGTCCCGCGCATCCGCGAGATCTGGGCGAAGCTCGTCGAGAAGCTCGACAACCAGACCTTCTACGGCTTCCTCTGCGAGTCCGAGGCCTTCAAGTCCTTCCGGCACCGCGAGATCTTCGGCCAGGTCGGCTTCGGCACCGGCGGCTGGGACACCGACTTCCCCAACTCCATCCTGGAGATCCTCCGGGTCGTCTACACCGAGGCCGACGATCACCACCGCGGCATCGTCGGCGGCTCGCAGCAGCTGCCGCTGCGCCTGTGGGAGCGGGAGCCCGAGAAGATCGTCCACTGGGCGCAGGGCACCTCGCTGGCCTCGCTGCACGAGGGCGGGCAGCCCAAGCCGGCCGTGACCCGGCTGAACCGCACGGCGGGCAACCGGATCACCGTCACCGACGCCTCCGGCGACATCCGCACCTACCAGGCGGCGATCTTCACCGCCCAGTCCTGGATGCTGCTGTCCAAGATCGCCTGCGACGACTCGCTCTTCCCGATCGACCACTGGACGGCGATCGAGCGCACCCACTACATGGAGTCGTCCAAGCTCTTCGTCCCCGTCGACCGGCCGTTCTGGCTGGACAAGGACGAGGAGACCGGGCGTGACGTCATGTCGATGACGCTGACCGACCGGATGACCCGCGGCACGTACCTCCTGGACGACGGCCCGGACAAGCCGGCCGTCATCTGCCTCTCGTACACGTGGTGCGACGACAGCCTGAAGTGGCTGCCGCTCTCCGCGAACGAGCGGATGGAGGTCATGCTGAAGTCGCTCGGCGAGATCTACCCGAAGGTCGACATCCGGAAGCACATCATCGGCAACCCGGTGACGGTCTCCTGGGAGAACGAGCCCTACTTCATGGGTGCCTTCAAGGCCAACCTGCCGGGCCACTACCGCTACCAGCGGCGCCTGTTCACCCACTTCATGCAGGACCGCCTGCCCGAGGACAAGCGCGGCATCTTCCTCGCCGGCGACGACATCTCGTGGACGGCCGGCTGGGCCGAGGGCGCGGTGCAGACGGCGCTCAACGCGGTGTGGGGCGTCATGCACCACTTCGGCGGCGCGACCGACGGCACCAACCCGGGCCCGGGCGACGTCTACGACGAGATCGCCCCGGTCGAGCTGCCGGAGGACTGAGCCCTTCCGCGCGTGAGCCGCCCTCCGGCGGGGGATCCGACCCCGGCGGGGGGCGGTTCACACGGGCGTGCGGCGCACCGGGCGGCCGCGGTGCGACGAGGCGGGGCGGGAACGGCGGGGCGTGCTGCGCGGGCCGATCAGCACCACCGGGATCACGGTCCGGGACATCCTCTGCCCCCGAGGACCGCACGGGCTTCGCCGGCCCCGGGGCCGCCGACGGACGCACCGTGGTCCTCACCCGGGCCGGGGGCCGCCTCCGCCGGATCGCGGGCGAGGAGTTCTTCGTCGGCCCCGGCGGCGGCCACCTCACCCGGCCCGGCGACGAACTGCGGGTCGCCCACCCGATCGGCCCCGGCGACCGGGACCTGTCGACGCCGCTGCGCTGGGCACGCGACCTCGCCGCCGCGACCCCGCGGGCCGAACTCGTCGTCCTCCCCGGGGCGGACCACTCCACCCAGAGCCGCAGCGAGGGCGGGGCCCGCGCGGCCGAGGAGTTCCTGCTGCGCTGACGCCCCGGCGGGCGGCCCTACGGGCGGGCGAGCGGGGTCAGCAGCATCCGTCCCACCAGGCCCACCGAGCGGTCGAGCCGCTCGGTGAACTCGCCCGCGAGTCCGGGCAGCGCCCGCAGCTGCCACAGCGAGCGGGCGGCCAGCCAGGCCCCGTCGCGGGCCCGGTCCAGGCTCCAGCAGCCGAGCAGGTGCGTCAGCGGGTCCGCGATCTCCAGGAGGTCCGGGCCCGGCAGCAGTTCCTCGCGGATCCGCTCCTCCAGGAGGACGAGGACGTCGCCGACCCGGTCGAACTCGTCCTCCAGGTCGGCGGGCGCGCACTCCAGGGTGCGGCAGGTGTCGACCACGGCGAGCGCCAGGTCGTGCCCGATGTGCGCGTTGATCCCGGCGAGCGCGAACTGGAGCGGGGTGACGCCGGGGTGGCGGCGGTAGTGGAAGAGGGGCCGCCAGCAGGCGGGACCCGGGCGGCCCGCTCCGTGGGCGTCGACGGCGGCGAGGTACCGCTCCGCGAAGCGCACGTCCAGGGTGGCCGCCGCCCGCCGGTCCCCGAAGGCGCCCGCCGCGAGGGCGTGACCGATCTCCTCGGTGACCGTGAGGTACACCCGGTTGAAGACGGCGACCCCGTCGGCCGGGTGCCAGGCCGCCCGCAGCGACCGCATCCGGTCCACCACGGGGTCGACCGCCACGAACTGCCCGATCCGATCGTCCGTCCACTGGGTCTGCGCCATGGGGGCAGACTTCCAGCCGCCGGGCCCGGGAGGGAGCTCCCCGGGCCCGGCTTCGCCGGAACGGGCGAATACCTCGGTTCTTCGCCGTGTCGCCGGAGCCGTTCTCGTAGGGCTCCTTCCCCCTGCGGTTCCTTCCCGTCCTACTCCTTCTCGTACGAGCTGGTGCCGGAGTCCAGCAGCGGCTCCTGCTCCGTGGGGGCGGCCTTCAGGTGCGCCGGGGCGAAGGCGCGCAGCACGTGGTAGCCGGTGATGACGACGATGGTGCCGAGCGCGATGCCGCCGAGCTCGAAGGTGTCGGTGAAGGTCAGCTTCACGCCGCCGACGCCGATGATGATGCCGGCGGCGGCCGGGACCAGGTTGAGCGGGTTGCGCAGGTCGACCTTGGCGTTGATCCAGATCTGGGCGCCGAGCAGGCCGATCATGCCGTAGAGGATGACGGTGATGCCGCCGAGGACGCCGCCGGGGATGGCGGCGACGACCGCGCCGAACTTGGGGCAGAGGCCGAAGAGCAGCGCGAAGCCGGCGGCGGCCCAGTAGGCGGCCGTGGAGTAGACGCGGGTGGCGGCCATGACGCCGATGTTCTCGGAGTACGTGGTGTTCGGCGGGCCGCCCAGGGCGGTGGAGAGCATGGACGCGGCGCCGTCGGCGGCGATCGCGGTGCCGAGCTTGTCGTCGAGGTTGTCGCCGGTCATCTCGCCGACCGCCTTGACGTGGCCGGCGTTCTCGGCGATCAGCGCGATGACGACGGGGAGCGCGACGAGGATCGCGGACCACTCGAAGCTCGGGCCGTGGAAGGAGGGCAGGCCGATCCAGTCGGCCTTGCCCACGCCGGAGAGGTCGAGCCGCCAGTGGTCGGCGACCTGGCCGCTCGGCGCCATCGAGTGGATCTTGCCGAAGACCAGGTCGAAGACCCAGGAGATCGCGTAGCCGAAGACCAGGCCGAGGAAGATCGCGATCCGGGACCAGAAGCCGCGCAGGCAGACCACGGCCAGACCGGTGAAGAGCATCACCAGGAGGGCCGTCCACTGGTCCTGCGGCCAGTACGTGGAGGCCGTCACCGGCGCCAGGTTGAAGCCGATCAGCATGACGACGGCGCCGGTCACCACGGGCGGCATCGCCGCGTGGATGATCCGCGCGCCGAACCTCCGCACCGCGAGTCCGGCGAGGAAGAGCACCGCGCCGACGACGAGGACGGCGCCGGTGACGGTGGCGCTGCTGCCGCCGGAGGCCCGGATCGCGGCGGCCACGCCGACGAAGGAGAGCGAGCAGCCGAGGTACGAGGGGACCGTGCCGCGGGTCGCGAGCAGGAAGATGACCGTGGCGACGCCCGACATCATGATCGCGAGGTTGGGGTCGAGCCCCATCAGCACCGGGGCGACGAAGCTCGCCCCGAACATGGCCACCACGTGCTGTGCGCCGAGTCCGGCCGTACGGGGCCAGGAGAGCCGCTCGTCGGGGCGGACGACGGCCCCGGGGGCGGGCGTTCTCCCGTCCCCGTGCAGGGTCCAGCGCACGCCGAGGTTCATGAGGTCGCTCCCGTTCTCCGGTTCCGGCGGCCAGGAAGCGGCCGCAAAAGATCAGCCATATGGTATGCGCCGGAACCGGCCGGGGGAGGGGGGCGGAAGGCCCCCGCGCGAAGGGGTCAGCCGACCGGGCCCGGGCTCTTCGCCGCGTCCGTTCCGGCGGGGGCCGTCGCCGCGCGCGGCGCGGTCCGCAGCACGCCCGCTCCCAGGATCAGGCCGAAGGCGAGCACGGTGACCAGGCCGAAGGAGAAGACCAGCGAGGTCGCGTCGGCGATGCCGCCGATCGCGGAGGGCGCGATCAGACCGGAGGTGTACGTGATGGTGGCGACGCCCGCGATGGCCTGGCTCGGGTTCGGGCCGCTGCGCGCGGCGGCGGCGAAGGCCAGCGGGACGACGACCGCCACCCCGAGGCCGATCAGCCCGAATCCGGCCATCGCCACGGCGGCGTGCGGGGCGAGGACGACCAGCACCCCGCCGAGGGTGGCGGCCGCGCCCCCGACCCGTACCGTGCGGACCGCGCCGAAGCGGTCCACGACCCGGTCGCCGATCAGCCGGGCCACGGCCATGGTGAGCGCGAAGGCGGTGGTGGAGGCGGCGGCGAGACCGGCCGAACCGCCCAGTTCGTCGCGCAGGTAGACGGCCGACCAGTCGAGGCTGGCGCCCTCGGCGAAGACCGCGCAGAACCCGATCGCGCCGATGACCAGGGCGGACTTCGGCGGCAGCGCGAAGCGCGGCGGGGCTTCCTCCTCCTCGGCGGGGGCCGGGTCCAGCACGCCCTGGCAGCAGGCGAGGCCGAGGACGGTGAGGACGAGCGCGGCGACCAGGTGGTGGATCCGGGCGTCCCCGCCGAGGTGGGCGGCGACGGTGCCGGCCGCCGAGCCGATCAGGGCGCCCACGCTCCACATGCCGTGCAGGCTCGACATGATCGAGCGGCCGAGCCGGTTCTCGGTCTCGACGCCGAGCGCGTTCATCGCCACGTCGGACATGCCGGCCGTGGCGCCGTACACGAAGAGCGCCGCGCACAGGCCCCAGATGTTCGGCGCGAGCGAGGGCAGGGTGAGCGAGAGCGTCCACAGCGCGAGCAGGCCGCGCAGCGCGGTGCGGGCGCCGAAGCGGTGGCTGATCCGGCCGGCCAGCGGCATCGCGAGCGAGGCGCCGAGGGCGGGGAAGGCGAGGGCGAGGCCCAGCTGGCCCGCGCTCACGCCCGCGTGCTCCTGGATCCAGGGGATCCGGGTGGCGAAGCTGCCGGTCACGGCGCCGTGGACGCAGAAGACGGCGGCGACGGCGAAGCGGGCCCGCCGGAGCCGTTCGGAGCTGAGGACGGTCTCCGCCGCCATGGGTCCTCCCCGGGATTCTGAGACTGTGTTCTGCATCGGAATGACGGCCCGTAAACTATCAGGAACCCTGCCTGATAAATAGTGGTCCGGAGAGAAGACGGCGGGGAGACGTCTGAGAGGATCACCGCATGGCCGCATCCCCGAGCACCGCCCGGGCCCTCAACGACCGGCTCGCCCTGCGTCTGCTCCTGGACCGGGGCCCGTTGACGGCAGCCCAGCTCAAGACCCTCACCGGGCTCTCCCGGCCCACCGTCGCCGACCTCGTCGAGCGGCTCAGCGGCTCCGGGCTCGTGCACGTCGTCGGCGAGGCCGGCGCCGAGCGCCGCGGACCCAACGCCAAGCTGTACGGACTCGTCGCCGACCGCGCCCACCTCGCCGCGCTCGACGTCCGCACCCGCTCCGTCACGGTCGCCGTCACCGACCTGCTCGGCACCCCGCTGGCCCGGGCCTCCCTCCCCGTCGACGGGGACACCGGCACCGGCCCCGCCGTGGACGCGGCCGTCGCCCTCCTGGAGCGCACCGCCGCCGACGCGGGCGTCGAGCGGCTGCACTCCGTGGCGGTCGGCGCCCCCGGCCTCATCGACCCGGCCACCGGCGAGCTCCGCGACTCCACCGGCCTGCCCGCCTGGCACCGCCGGCTCGCGAGCGTCCTCCAGGAACGGCTCCCGGCCCACGTGCTGCTGGAGAACGAGACCAACCTCGCGGCCGTCGCCGAGCTGCGCGAGGGCGCGGCCCGGGGCCGCGAGGACTTCGTCCTGCTCTGGCTCGGCCAGGGCGTGGGCGCCGCCGTCGTCCTCGGCGGGCGGCTGCGCCGGGGGGCCTCCGGCGGCGCCGGAGAGATCGGCTTCCTGCCCGTGCCCGGCACCTCCGGACTGCCCTCGGCCACCGGCTGCGAGGGCGGCTTCCACGAGCTGGCCTGCCTCGCCGCCGTCGAGGCCCTCGCCGCCGTACACGGCCTCGACCCGGCAGGCGCCCTCGCCTCCGGACACGGCCCCTTCCTCGACGCCCTCGCCCGCCGGCTCGCGGTCGGCGCGGCGGCCGTCGCCGCCGTCCTGGACCCGGGCTGCGTGGTCCTCGCCGGCGAGACCGGCCACCAGGGCGGCCCGGAGCTCGCCGCCCGCGTCGAGGCCGAGCTGGCGGCGCTCTCCCCGCTGCGCACCGAGGTCCGCGCCACCACCCTGGGCGACGCGGCCGTGCTGCGCGGCGCGCTGCTGCGGGCCCGCGACGACGCCCAGGACGCGCTCTTCCCGTGAGCGGGGCCGGGCGTCGCCCGGGACGCGCTCTTCCCTTGACCCGGTCTTCCCGCAGGGCGTCCGGCCCCGGGAGCAAGGGCGTCCGGCCCCGGGAAACGCGACCGCGCCGCGCCCCGGACAGGGGGGCACGGCGCGGAGCGGGAGCCCGGCGGCGGCCAAGGGCCGTGAGACCGCCGCCGGGAGTTCTTTCAGGGGTGGTGCGTCGGGCGCCGCGTCAGCAGGCGCCGAGGTCCTTCCAGACCCCCCACTCGCCGGTCGTGCCCGGCTCCTGGTTCTGGGTCCACCACTGGGCCTTCCACTTGCGGCCCTTGTGGGAGACCTCGTTGCCCGCGTTGTAGATCGTGCCGGCCACGTACGCCGGGGCGGTGCAGCCGGTGGGCGGCGTCGTCGGCGGGGTGGTCGGGGGAGTCGTCGGCGGGGTCGTCGGCGGCGTGGTGGGCGGGGTGGTCGGCGGGGTGGTGCCCGTGCCGGGCTCCACGACCGTCGTGCCGCGCGCCAGGTCGCCGGCGAGGGCGTACGAGGTGCCGTTGATGTTCACCGTCCAGTTGGAGGGGGTGGACACCGGCAGGTAGTAGTTGAACGCCAGGTCGATCGTGGCGCCCGGGGCGAGGGACTGCCAGGCCGGGAGCTTCAGGGAGACCCGGTGGAAGTCGCCCTTCAGGCCGCCCACGTTGGAGCCCGTGTGGTCGCTGCTGATGACCTTGGTGCCGAAGCCGGACTGGTCGGAGGCGTTGGCCGGGGCCGAGGTGCCGTAGTCGAACTGGAACTCCGTGCCGCCGGGCAGCGTGGTGTTCGTCCGGTTGGTGATCTTCACCTTGGGGGTGATCGGGTAGTTCGAGTCGCCCAGCTTGAACTCGGTGAAGGCGGTCTCGATGTTCACGGCCTGCGTCGGGAGCGCCTTGTTGGACTTCTTGGCGCCGTACGGGGTCGCGGCCTTGAACTTGTCGTACATCAGCGAGGTGAGCGTGGAGCCCATCTCGTACTGGCCCTTGGCGGCGTTCCAGGCGTAGTCGCCGGCCATCTCCCAGACCATGGTGCCGCCGATGCCGCGGTCGACCACGTAGTCGGCCTTGGCGGCCACGGACTGCTCGTCCTCGGTGGAGAGGAAGACCTTCTTCTCGGCGTTCCACAGCCACGGCGCGACCAGGGTCGAGTCGTACTTGCGGGCGTAGGTGCCGGTCAGGGTGGTGTTCGCGGGGAAGCCGTACTGGGTGACGTAGTCGCCGACGATCCCCTTCTCCAGGTTCTTGGCGTGCCACATCGGGTTGGAGCCGGCGGGCGACTCCTTGCCCGCGGTGTCCTTGTCGTGCCACAGGTTGTCGATGCCGACGGCGCCGTCACCGCACTTGGTCAGACCGGCGCCGGCCGGGCAGGTGGCCGCGCTGGCCTTGCCCCAGAGGCCGTCGGTGCCGCCCTGCACGTTCTTGTGGCCGCGGGTGTAGTACGGCAGGCCGATGTTGATGCGGCCGGCCGGCATGGAGCCGCGGAAGTAGTGGTAGGCCCAGTCGGTGTTGAGGTAGCCGAGGGAGCCGTACTGCGAGGAGCCGTAGACGTTGGCCGCGGCGAGCTCGCCGTCCTTGCCGTCGTCGAAGAGCGAGGCGTTCGGGCCGACGTACTCGTTCCAGGCGCCGTGCAGGTCGTACGACATGATGTTGACGTAGTCCAGGTACTTCTGCATCTGGAACGTCTCCATGCCGCGCAGCAGGTAGCCGGAGGACGGGGCGGCGACGGTCAGCAGGTAGTGCTTGCCGTCGGCGGCGCCGGCCGTGTCCAGCTTCTCGCGCAGGGACTTCATGAGGGCCGCGTAGCCCTGGACCAGGCCCGCGCGGCGCGCGTTGGCGAGGCTCCAGTCGAGCGGGTTGCCCGCGTCCTTCATGGTGGTCGGGTACTCGTAGTCGATGTCGACGCCGTTGAACCCGTACTTGCGGATGAAGTCGACCGCCGAGGTGGCGAAGGTGTCGATGCCGGCCTGGTTGACCGAGCCGTCGGCGTTGGTGGCCATCGAGTAGAAGCCGCCGGAGTTCACCCGGTCGCCGTTGTCGGCGAAGTAGCCGCCGGTCTCCGCCCAGCCGCCGACCGAGATCAGCGTCTTGACGTCCGGGTACTGCTTCTTGAACTTGTTCAGCAGGTTGAAGTGGCCCTTGTAGGGGAGGGCCGGGTCCATCTCGGCGCCGGCCACGCCGGGCCAGGTCATGCCGGTGGCGGCGTTGTTCGGGCCGTCCGTGCCGACCGAGAGCTTGTTGTCGCTGCCGACGTGCCCGAAGGCGTAGTTGATGTGGGTGATCTTGTTCCACGGGATGTTGTTGGCGAGGTAGGCGGGCTCGCCGTTCTTGCCGGTGCGCCAGCCCGTGAAGTAGCCGATGACGCGGCGCTGGTGGTCGGCGCCCATCTTCTCGCGGCCCTCGGCGTCGTAGACCGAGCAGTAGGGGACGTCGACGCCGGGCGTCTTGTACAGGCCGTCGGGGCGACAGGACTCGTTGTCGGCCGCGTACGAGACGCCGCCGGCGAGCGAGCTGAGCAGCAGACCGGTGACGGCGACACCGGAAGCGAGCAGCGACGCTCTCTTGGTCGTGGGGGACAGCACGATCTGGTCCTCCTCGGGGAGGTGGGAAAACACGCAACGAACAAGGGGGTGGTACGTGTTGGGCCCGTGGCGTGCGCACACCGCCGGGCCGTTCCTCGGAGGTGACACGGACATTAAGAGGACTAGACCAGTGCGTCAATAGGTCTGGACCAACGGAAGATTCCGTGGGACCGTGTGAGTCATCGCACAGGGAGCGTGCGCATGACCGTTGACACGGCGTGGCACACTGGCCCTGTATCAGCAGCAGCGCACTCCGGGGTCGGTGTAATTCCGAACCGGCGGTATAGTCCGCGACCCGTCCGCAAGCCAGCGGCCGGTTGACCAGGTGAGATTCCTGGACCGACGGTGAAAGTCCGGATGGGAGGCAGTGCGCGGCGGGCGACCCCCGACAGGGGTGTGCCGGCCGTACGTCCGCTGGTCGCCGCGATCCGTCGCCGGCGCACCCGTGGATCTCCGGCCGTACCGGCATACCCCCTGCGCGGCGGCGTACCCGCTCTCTGTCGTCCAGACAGGCCCCGGAGTCCGTGCCCGAAGAGGCAGGAGGACCCGGTGGGCCGGCACGACAGCACCACCCTCACCGCCGCCACGCGGCGCCCCGCGGAGCCCGTGGCCCGCGCGGCCGGTTCCCCCCGCGCCGAGGCCCGTGCCCCGCGCCCCGGGACCGGCACCCTCCCCTCCCCCGACGGCACGCCGCGCCCGGACGCCCCCGCGGGCGCCGGAATCACCAGCCCCACGCGCGTGTTGCGGCTCGACGTCATCGAGACCGCACGCATCGGATCCGATATCCGCTTCCCCGCCGTCCCGACCGTCAAGGGAGCCTGACCGTGTTCACCGGAATCGTCGAAGAACTGGGCGAGGTCGTCGCCGTCGAGCAGCTGGAGGACGCCTCCCGCTTCCGGCTGCGCGGCCCCCTGGTCACGGAAGGCGCCCGGCACGGCGACTCCATCGCCGTCAACGGTGTCTGTCTCACGGTCGTCGAGTCCGGCGACGGCGAGTTCACCGCCGACGTCATGGCCGAGACCCTCAGGCGGTCCAGCCTCGGCGCCCTCGAACCCGGCTCCCGGGTCAACCTGGAGCGCCCCATGGCCGTCGGCGGCCGGCTCGGCGGACACATCGTCCAGGGCCACGTGGACGGCACCGGCACCGTCCTGGAGCGCACCCCCTCCGAGCACTGGGAGCTGGTCAGGGTCGGCCTCCCCGCCGCGCTCGCCCGCTACGTCGTCGAGAAGGGCTCGATCACGGTCGACGGCGTCAGCCTCACCGTCGTCGAGGTCGGCGACGACTGGTTCACCATCAGCCTCATCCCCACCACCCTCGCCCTGACCACGCTGGGCCACAAGGGCCCCGGCGCCCCGGTCAACCTCGAAGTGGACGTCATCGCCAAGTACGTCGAGCGGCTGCTCGGCCCGAACGCACAGGAGACCGGCAAGTGAACTGGCTCAACTCCGAGGCGTTCGCCGTCTTCGGCCAGCACATCATGTGGTCCGACATGCTCGGCAACGTCATCGGCCTCATAGCCCTGGCCCTCGGCTGGCGCCGCTCCATCCTCACCTGGCCCGCCCAGCTCCTCTCCGGCCTGATCCTGGTCGGCGCCTACGCCTCCGCCCACCTCGCCGGCGGCGTCGGCAAGCAGCTCCTCGTCATCGGCGTCGCCGCCTGGGGCTGGTGGCAGTGGAACCGGGGCCGGCAGCAGGCCCAGGACGGCTCCATCGCCGTCCGCTTCGCCACCTGGAGGGAGCGCGGCGCCCTCGCCGGCGGCGCCCTCCTCGGCACCCTCGCCGTCGGCGGGCTCTTCACCCTCTTCCCGTCGCTCTCCTGGAGCCCGTGGGCCGACGCGTACATCTTCGTCGGCACCCTCGTCGCGATGGTCGCCCAGGCCCGCGGGCTGGTCGAGTTCTGGTTCGCCTGGCTCCTCGTCGACCTCGTCGGCGTCCCGCTCGCCTTCAGCAGCGGCCTCGCCTTCTCCGGCCTCGTCTACGTCGTCTACTTCGCCCTCGTCCTGTGGGGCATGCGCGACTGGTGGCTCCGGTCCCGCACCCCCGTCCTGGAAGGAGCCCCCGCATGAACAGCGCCCCGTCCGTCTGGGACACCGAGGACCTCGCCCTCGACCCCGTCGAGCAGGCGATCCGCGACATCGCCGCCGGCCGCCCCGTCGTCGTCGTCGACGACGAGGACCGCGAGAACGAGGGCGACCTCGTCATCGCCGCCGAGAAGGCCACCCCCGAGGTCGTCGCCTTCATGATGAGCGAGTGCCGCGGCCTGATCTGCGCCCCCATGGAGGACGCGGAGCTGGAGCGGCTCCGCCTCCCGCAGATGGTCGAGCACAACACCGAGTCGATGCGGACCGCCTTCACCGTCTCCGTCGACGCGGGCCCCGAGCACGGCGTCACCACCGGCATCTCCGCCGCCGACCGCGCCACCACCCTCCGGATGCTCGCGAGCGGCCGCCACGAGCCCTCCGACTTCGTCCGCCCCGGCCACGTCTTCCCGCTGCGCGCCCGCGAGGGCGGGGTCCTCGCCCGCCCCGGGCACACCGAGGCCGCCGTCGACCTCGCCCGTCTCGCGGGCCTGCGCCCGGCCGGCGCGATCGTCGAGATCGCCGGCGAGGACGGCGTGATGCTCCGCCTGCCGGAGCTGATCCCCTTCGCCCGCAAGCACGGCCTGACGATCATCTCCATCGAGGACCTGATCGCCTACCGCCGCTCCGCCGAGCCCACCGTCCGCCGCGAGGCCGAGGTCCACCTCCCCACCGCCCACGGCGACTTCACCGCCTACGGCTACCGCTCCACCGTCGACGGCGTCGAGCACGTCGCCCTCGTCCACGGCGAGCTCGGCGACGGCACCGGCGTCCTCGTCCGCGTCCACTCCGAATGCCTCACCGGCGACGTCTTCCACTCGCTGCGCTGCGACTGCGGCCCCCAGCTCCAGGCGTCCATGGACCGCATCCAGGAGGCCGGCCGCGGCGTCGTCGTCTACCTCCGCGGCCACGAGGGACGCGGCATCGGCCTGCTCTCCAAGCTGCGCGCGTACGAGCTCCAGGAACGCGGCCGCGACACCCTCGACGCCAACCTGGAGCTCGGGCTCCCCGCCGACGCCCGCGACTACGCGGCCGGCGCGCAGATCCTCGGTGACCTCGGCGTCCGCAGCCTCCGGCTGATGACCAACAACCCCGACAAGGTCGACGCCCTCACCCGGCACGGCCTCGTCGTCGAGGGCCGGGAGCCCATGCCGGTCCAGGCCGGCGAGCACAACCTCCGCTACCTGCGCACCAAGCGGGACCGGATGGGCCACGACCTGCCCTGGCTGGACGGCTCCCCGGCCTCCACCTGCGGCAACCAGTAACCACGTACGTACGAAACCGGCTAGGAGAGACATGAGCGGCAAGGGCGCACCCGTCCTCAGCGTGAAGAACTGCGGCGACCTCCGGGTCGCGGTCATCGCGGCGCAGTGGCACGAGAAGATCATGGACGGCCTCGTCGACGGCGCCCTGCGCGCCCTCGCCGAGCTCGGCATCGACGAGCCGACGCTGCTGCGCGTCCCCGGCAGCTTCGAACTCCCGGTCGTGGCGAAGGTCCTCGCGGGCCGCGGCTACGATGCCATCGTGGCGCTCGGCGTCGTCATCCGCGGCGGAACGCCGCACTTCGAGTACGTGTGCCAGGGCGTCACCCACGGCCTCACCCAGGTCTCGATCGACACCGGCGTACCCGTCGGATTCGGCGTCCTCACCGTCGACAACGAGGAACAGGCGCTCGACCGCGCGGGCCTCGAAGGATCCTCCGAGGACAAGGGTCACGAAGCGGTCACCGCCGCCGTCGCCACCGCCACCACCCTGCGGACGGTCAGCGAACCCTGGCGCTAGTGACGCGACCCTCACCCCGTACCCTTAGGACCATCATGGCGAACGAAACCCGAAAGAGCTTCGAAGAGCTCTTCTCCGAGCTCAAGCTCAAGGCAGAGACCGGCGACCCGGCCACCTCCCGCACCGCGGAACTGGTGGGCAAGGGCGTCCACGCCATCGGCAAGAAGGTCGTCGAGGAGGCCGCCGAGGTCTGGATGGCCGCCGAGTACGAGGGCAAGGAAGCCGCCGCCGAGGAGATCTCGCAGCTGCTGTACCACGTCCAGGTGATGATGGTCGCCCGCGGGATCTCGCTCGACGACGTCTACGCCCACCTCTGAGCACACGCACATCCCCCTCCCCAGAACTCCAGACAAAGGAAGCTGACCCCATGCTGCGCATCGCCGTCCCGAACAAGGGTTCCCTCTCCGGACCTGCGTCGGCCATGCTCCATGAGGCCGGCTACCGCCAGCGCAAGGAGTCCAAGGAGCTGGTGGTCATCGACCCCGACAACGAGGTCGAGTTCTTCTACCTGCGGCCGAAGGACATCGCCATCTACGTGGCCTCCGGCAAGCTGGACATCGGCATCACCGGCCGTGACCTGCTGCTGGACTCCGGCGCCAGCGCCGAGGAGATCCTCCCGCTGAACTTCGGCCGCTCCACCTTCCGCTACGCCACCCGCCCGGGCACCGCCAAGGGCCCGGAGGACTTCGGCGGCATGACGATCGCCACCTCCTACGAGGGCATCGTCGCCAAGCACCTCGCCGACCTGGGTCTGGACGCCTCCGTCGTCCACCTGGACGGCGCCGTCGAGACCGCGATCCAGCTGGGCGTCGCCCAGATCATCGCGGACGTCGTCGAGACCGGCACCAGCCTGCGCAACGCCGGCCTGGAGGTCATTGGCGAGCCGATCCTGAAGTCCGAGGCGGTCGTGATCCGCCGCCACGGCGCCGAGGCCGACCACCCGCAGGTCCAGCAGTTCCTGCGCCGCCTCCAGGGCGTCCTCGTCGCCCGCAGCTACGTGATGATGGACTACGACTGCCGCGCCGAGCACCTGGAGCAGGCCGTCGCCCTCACCCCGGGCCTGGAGTCGCCGACCGTCTCCCCGCTGCACAACGAGGGCTGGGTCGCCGTCCGCGCGATGGTCCCCGCCAAGGACGCGCAGCGGATCATGGACGACCTGTACGAACTGGGCGCCCGCGCGATCCTCACCACCGCGATCCACGCCTGCCGCCTCTGATCCCCCTCCGCACCGCACCTGGCACCGAGGTACCCCGATGTCCGAGTCGTCCACGCCCTCCCTCCCGGTCACCTTCCGGCCGGGCCGCACCCGCGCCGTCCTGCTGACCGTGGGCCTCGCCATGTTCGCGGCGATCACCGCCGTGGCGCTGATGCTGGAACGGCTCGGACCGGGGGAGCGGGTCAGCTTCGTCTTCACCGCCGCCCTCTTCCTCGGCGTGCTGGTGCTGCTGAGCCGCCCCAAGGTCGTCGCCGACGACGAGGGCGTCACGGTCGTCAACATCACCCGCACCCGGCGCCTCGCCTGGGCGGAGATCCTCCGCGTCAATCTCCGCCCGGGCGACCCGTGGGTCTTCCTCGACCTCAGCGACGGCACCAGCCTGCCGGCCCTCGGCATCCAGCCGGGCGTCGCCAAGGAGTCCGCGATCAGGGACGCCCGCGCCCTGCGGGCCCTCGCGGACAGCCGCGGCACCGGGGTCGAGACGGCCTGAACCCCGGGGCGGACGTCAGGGCCGACCCCGGTCCGTCCCCCATCCGGGGCGTCCCCCCTGCCGTACGGGGCACGTGCGTGACTAATCTGGAGGCGGTGGTGCCGAGCGCACCACCGCCTCGCGCACGTACGGAGCCGCCGCCGGCGGCCGGCGAGGCCCCCCTTCGACCCGAGGAGTGACTCCCTCCGGCAATGGACGGATCGTCCGGTAGTACCCGCGCCGCCCCCTCTTCGGAGGCGGCGGCATGATCGTCTCCCTCCTGCCGCTTCTCGCGGCCTTCCTGCTCATCCTGGCCAACGGCTTCTTCGTCGCCGCCGAGTTCGGTCTCGTGACCGTCGAGCGCGCCGAGGCCGAGCGCGCCGCGGCCGCCGGCGACCGGCGCGCCCGCACCGTCGTGACGGCGCTGCGCGAGCTGTCCTTCCAGCTCTCCGGCACCCAGCTGGGCATCACCCTCACCTCGCTCGTCGTCGGCATGCTCGCCGAGCCCGCGCTCGCCTCGCTGCTGCGCCCCCCGCTCACCGCCACCGGGCTCCCCCCGGGCGCGGTCTCCGGGGTCGCCGTGGTGGTCGGCATGCTGCTCGCCTCGGCCGTCCAGATGGTCGTCGGCGAGCTGGTCCCCAAGAACTGGGCGGTCTCCCGGCCGCTCCAGGTCGCCCGCTTCGTCGCTGCCCCGCAGCGCCGCTTCTCCGCCGCCTTCCGGCCGGTGATCGCCCTGCTCAACCGGGTGGCGAACGGACTCGTCCGCTCCCTGGGCGTGGAGCCCACCGAGGAGCTGGACTCGGTCCGCACCCCCGGCGAGCTGGAATCCCTCGCCCGGCACTCGGCCCGGGCCGGCGCCCTCGAACAGGACACCGCCGACCTCTTCGTACGGACCCTGTCCCTCGCCGGCCTCACCGCCGAGCAGGTCATGACCCCGCGCGTGAAGGTCAGCGCCCTCCAGTGGGACGCCACCGCCGCCGACGTCCTCAACCTCACCCGGGCCACCGGCCTCTCGCGCTTCCCGGTCTACCGGGACCGCATCGACGAGGTCGTCGGCATGGTCCACCTCAAGGACGCGCTCGCCGTTGCCCCCGAGGCCCGGCCGCGCACCCCCGTGGGACGGATCGCGCTCCCGCCGCTCCTCGTCCCCGAGACCCTGCCCGTCCAGGCCCTCCTGGAGCGGCTGCGCCGCGAGCAGCCGATCGCCGTCGTCGTCGACGAGTACGGCGGCACGGCCGGCGTGGTCACCCTGGAGGACATCGTCGAGGAACTCGTCGGCGAGGTCCGCGACGAGCACGACACCGCCGCCGACGCCCGCCCCGAGCTGGCCGCCGCGCCCGCCGAGGACGGCCGTCCCGCCTGGGAGGCCGACGGCTCCTGCCGGGTCCACACCCTGCGCCGGATAGGACTCGACGTGCCGGACGGCCCGTACGAGACCGTCGCCGGGCTCGTCGCCGACCTGCTCGGCCGGATCCCGGCCCCGGGCGACCGGGCCGAACTCCCCGGCTGGCGGCTCTCGGTGCGCCGCGTCGACCGCTTCCGGGCCGAACGGGTCCGGATCGTGCGCACCGCCCCGGTGCCGATGGCGGCGGAGGCGGTCCGATGAGCACCCTCCAGCTCCTCCTGGCCCTCCTCCTCGTCCTGGCCAACGGCTTCTTCGTCGGCGCCGAGTTCGCGCTCGTCTCCGTCCGCCGCAGCCAGATCGAGCCGCTGGGCGGCGCCCGCGCCGCACAGGTGCTGTACGGCCTGGAGAACCTGCCGCGGATGATGGCGGCGGCCCAGTTCGGCATCACCGTCTGCTCGCTCACGCTCGGCGCGGTCGCCGAACCGACCGTCGCCCACCTCCTCGAACCGGCCTTCCACGCCGTCGGCGTCCCGGCCGGGCTCATCCACCCGCTCGGCTACGTGATCGCCCTCGCCGCGGTCGTCTTCCTCCACCTCGTCATCGGCGAGATGGTGCCGAAGAACCTGGCGATGGCGGCGCCCGAGCGGACCGCGCTCCTGCTCGCCCCCGGCCTGGTCGGCTTCGCCCGGCTCTGCCGGCCGGTGACGGCCGCCCTGGGGGCCTGCTCCCGGCTGGTCCTGCGGGTCTTCGGCGTCGAGCCGAAGGACGAGGTCGAGGCCGTCTTCACCTCCGCCCAGCTCGGGCGGCTCGTCGAGGACGCCGGCCAGGCCGGGCTCCTCGACCCGGCCGAGCAGGAGCGCCTGGAGGACGCCCTGGAGCTGGGCAGCCGCCCCGTCGCCGACGTCCTCATCCCGGCCTCCGCGCTCGTCACCGTCCCGCCGTCGGCGACCCCGAGGCAGATCGAGGAACTGACCGTGCGGACCGGCTACTCGCGCTTCCCGGTCCGCGCCGAAGGCCACGGGCAGGACGTCTTCCTGGGCTTCGTGCACGTGAAGGACGTCCTGGACGCGGAGGAGCGGGAGCGGGCGGTGCCGCAGCAGCTGTGGCGCCCGATGGCGACGCTCCGCGCCGAACTGCCGCTCGACGACGCCCTCACCGTGATGCGCCGGGCCGCGACCCACCTCGCGCAGGTCTCCGACGCCTCCGGCCGGGTCCTCGGCCTGGTCGCCCTGGAGGACGTCCTGGAGATGCTGGTGGGCGAGGTCCGCGACCCCGCCCACCGCCTGGGGCCCGCCCCGGCGCCCGTCGCCTGACGGGTCAGAAGGGCGGTTCCTGCTGGGGGCCGCGGTCCGCCGGACCGCGGCCCGACAGCACCTCCCCGTACGCCTGCATGAGGTCCGCGAGCCGCAGCGTGGCCAGGTCCTCGCGGCTGAGCGGGCCGCTGTAGCCGGAGAGCCGCAGGTCCCGGTAGGCGCAGGACTTCTCGTACAGGGTGCGCAGGAAGCGGCCGTTGCCCAGCTCGTCGATCCAGCCCTGCTCGACGACGTGCGCGCTGATCGAGCGCAGTTCCTCCAGCGACTCCTCGTCCCAGCCGTCGCCGTTGGCCGAGGCCAGCACCTCGCCGATCGCGGTCAGTTCGAGCGGCCGGTACGAGGGGAAGTCGACCCGGGTGGTGAAGCGGGAGGAGAGTCCGGGGTTGGCGGCGAGCAGCCGGTCCATGCCCTCGGGGTACCCCGCCAGGATGACCACCAGGTGGTCCCGGTTGTCCTCGGCCCGCTTCAGCAGCACCTGGAGGGCCTCGTCGCCGTAGGCGTCGCCCTTGCTGTAGCCGGAGTTGGAGAGCGCGTACGCCTCGTCCACGAAGAGCACCCCGCCGACCGCCGAGTCGATCAGCTCGTTCGCCTTCACCGCGGTCTGGCCGAGGAACTCGCCGACCAGGTCGGCCCGTTGGGCCTCCACCAGATGGTCCCCGCCGAGCAGGCCGAGGGCGTAGAAGACCCGGCCCAGGATCCGCGCCACCGTCGTCTTGCCGGTGCCGGAGGGCCCGGAGAAGACGAAGTGCCGCTTCGGCGGCTGGACCGGAAGCCCCTGGCCGGCCCGCAGCCGGGCCATCTCCAGCTGTGCCGACAGCGCCTTGACCTGACGCTTCACCGGTTCCATCCCGACCATGCCCTCCAGCTCGGCGAGGGCCTCGGCGAGCAGCGCGGGATCGGTCGGGCCGGCCGGGAAGCGCGGCGGGCCCGGCTGGGCGGGCACCGGGGAGCTGTGGCGCACGACCTCCCGGGGCGCGGCCGGCGCGCCGGGAGGCACCGGGTCGGGGGAGAGGCGCAGCCCGTCGCCGCCGAGGCCGCCGGTCTCCGGCTCGGGCCCGGGGGCGGTCTCCGTGCCGTCCTGGCCGGAGCCGCCGCCCGCGTGCGGGCCGAGGGCGACGGTGGCGAGACCGGCCTGCTCGTCCATGCCGTCGAGCCCGTCGAAGCCGTCGTACTCGGCGATGGCGGCGAGCCGGGCGGCGGTGTCCATGAACGCCGGGTCGACGCGGTGCACCGCCCGGTAGAGGGGGAGGGCGGCGGCGCTGCGGCCGGTGCCCTCGTGGGCCCGGGCGAGCCAGTAGCGCAGCTCCTTGCGCTGCGGCTGCTCGCTGCGGCAGCGCATCAGCGCCGCCGAGAGCAGCGGCTCGGCCTGCCCGTACATCTCCAGGCGCACCCGGGCCATGCCGCCGAAGAGACCGGCCTCGATGCCGAGCAGCGGGTCGTCCACGAGCGTCTCGGTGTGCCGGACCAGCTGCTCCCAGTCCTTGACCAGATAGGCGCGGCAGGCGTGCAGGAAGCGGACCTGGGGGTCGGTGTCGACCGGCGGCAGCTCGGCGAGCGCCCGGTCGAGCTCCGGCACGTGCCGCCCGTCGAGCCAGTGCGAGGCGTGCGCGAGCAGCAGGTCGCGCGGGCTCTCCAGGACGGGTTGCACCCACCAGCCGAGCCAGTACCAGGAGTTGAGGGTGCGGCGGTGCCGGGCGCGCTGTTCGCCGAAGCGCTCGCGGTTGCGGTACATGCGCAGCAGCGCGGTCGTCGTGTCCACCCGGAGCGCGTGCAGCCCCAGCCAGGCGTCCGCCATGCCGGGGTCGACCCGCACCGCGGCCCGGAACTCCTCCTCGGCCTGCGGATAGGCGCCCATGGTGTAGGCGTCCACTCCGCGCAGCCAGGCGAGCTCCGCGGGGGCCTGCGGGCCCTGCGTGCCGATGTCCATCGGGTCCCCCACAACCGTCGGCGTATGGACGGGATTTGACCGCACCTGCGGGCATCGTACCTGCGCAGGGGCGGTGCGCTTAAGGAGAAGCGCAAGATCCGGAATCGGTGACCCTGGGTGAGCGCGCGGGGCCAGGAAGGGGCCGGCGGGGGCGCGGAGGGCAGAACGAAGCCCCCGATCACGGGGGAACAACCGGGGGCTTCGTGTCCGCGGCGGCTGTCGAAAAGCCGCACATTCAGAACGTAAGACCTGTACGCCCCCCGGGTCAAGCAGAGTTGAGGCACTTGCGGAGGCGGAATTCAGGGGACTCGGTCCACCGCCAACACGCCGTCACGGTGGGTGATGATCTGGTCCGCGCCCGCTGTCACACCGGGCCCGGGGAGCCAGTCGTAACCCTTCTCCCGCTCCCGTACCAGGGTGTCGGCGAAGGGACGCGACGGATCTTCGGCGAAATGGCGAGTCTCCGCCACCTCCCAGCCGTCCCAGAACTCCGCCTGCTCCGGTCCGTCGCGGTGCCGGCCCCGGGCCCAGGACGCCCCGGCCGGCCGCTCCATCCACAGCAGCCACGCCAGGTGCGGGCGCAGCGCCCGCCGCCCCGCCCCCACGCCCTCCACCAGCACCACCGGCGCCGGGGGCAGCTCCCGCCCGGGGCCGAAGCCCCGCAGGGTCCAGTCGTACGGGCGGTAGCGCGCGGCCCGGCCGCGCTCCAGCGGTTCGAGGACCTGCTCGCGCAGCCGCCCGGTCCACGCGAAGAGCTCCTCGTGGGTGGCGAGGTCGTCGAGCCGCAGCACGGGGGCGCCGCCGAGCGCGGCGGCGAGCCGGCGGGCGAGGGTGGACTTGCCGGAGCCGGCGTGACCGTCGACGGCGACGAGCCGCACCGGCCCCAGCGAGGGCGGCAGCCGGAGCAGCGCGCGGGCCGCGCGGTCGAGGTCGTCCATGCGCCTCACCCTAGGGGGTGAACGGCAAGGGGCGCCGGGCCGGGCCGGGCGGCGGCGGACCGGACACCGGGGCCGGGCGGGCCGGGGGCCGTGCGTACCGCCGCAGGTCAGCGTGGTGCCGCCGTCAGTGGTCCACACCCATGTCGGTGGCGGCGACGCGGGCCGAAGTGCTGGCGAAGGCCCCGCCGAGCCGGGATAGTGGGCCCGCGCAGCCCCGCCCGATCGCCGTCCCGTCCTCGACTGGGGGTCCTCGCCATGCCCGGATCAGCCTCACGCCGGACCGTCCTCGCCGCGGCGCTCGCGGCCGCCGCGGGCACCTCCGCGACAGCGCCCGCCGCCGCCTCGGAACGGGGCGCCGCGCCAGGACCCGTACCGGAACCCGCACCCGCCCCCACCCCCGAGACCGTCGCCAACCGCTTCTGGTCCACCTACACCGACTGGCGCTCCGGGGACGCCGAGGGCACCCGGGCCGTCGCCGGGCCCCGCCCCGGCCTGGTCCTGGACACCCCCCTGGGCCGTACCGACCACACCGACCCGCACACCGGGACGACCTCCGCCTGGGAGTACGCCCGCTGGACCTCGCCCGTGCACGTCCCGGCCGTGCCCGCGACCGAGGCGATCGCCTCCTGGAACGCCCGGACCCCGGCCGGCACCTGGATCCAGGTCGAGCTGTCCGGCACGTACTCCGACGGCACGGACACCCCGTGGTTCGTGATGGGCCGGTGGGCCTCCGGCGACACCGACATCCGGCGGACCTCGGTGGACGACCAGACCGACGGCCGGAGCAGCGTCTGGACGGACACCTTCGCCGTCGACGACCCGGCGAGCGGCCTCCGCCTCGCCGCGTACCGGCTGCGGCTCACCCTCCACCGCCGCCCCGGCACCACCCTCACGCCCACGGTGTGGCGGGTCGGCGCGATGGCCTCGGACGTGCCCGACCGGTTCACCGTCCCGGCCTCCGCGCCCGGCCTCGCCCGCGAGCTGACCGTCCCCCGTTATTCGCAGAACACCCACGTCGGCCAGTACCCCGAGTACGACAACGGCGGCGAGGCGTGGTGCAGCCCGACCTCCTCCCAGATGATCGTCGAGTACTGGGGCCGCCGCCCCTCCGCCGGGGACCTGGCCTGGGTGAACCCCGACTATGCCGATCCCCAGGTCTGTCACGCCGCCCGGCACACCTACGACCACCAGTACCAGGGCTGCGGAAACTGGCCCTTCAACGCCGCCTACGCCGCCTCCTACCCCGGCCTGAACGCCGTGGTGACCCGGCTCCGCTCCCTCACCGACCTGGAGACCCTGATCCGGGCCGGCATCCCGGCCATCACCTCCCAGTCCTTCCGGAAGGAGGAGCTGACCGGCGCCGGCTACGGCACCTCCGGCCACCTGATGACGGTCATCGGCTTCACCGCCGACGGCGACGTGATCGCCAACGACCCCGCCTCCCCGGACAACGAGGCGGTCCGCCGGGTCTACCTCCGGCGCGAGTGGGAGAACATCTGGCTGCGGACCAAGCGGTACAACGCGAGCGGGAAAGTGGTGTCCGGCACAGGAGGGGTCTGCTACCTGTACTTCCCCGACCGGCCGACTCCCGCGCAGCGCAAGGCGCTTCGGGCCGTCGGCGTGCTCTGAGCGGACGGGGGGCGGGCCGGGGGTGTGAGGAACGTCTCTGGTCCGGGGGCGCCGGGTGGCTCATGGTGGTGGGCATGAGCGCCACCACCACCCTCGCGGCCCGTCTGTCCTCACGCACGCGCACCGGCGGGCCCCGGGACGACCGGGGTCCCGAGATCCTGGAGCACGTCCTCGGCTGGACCCTCGTCGTCCTCCTCGCCGTCCTGGTCACCCGCGCGGGCCTCATGTGACCCGGAAGGCGCTGCCTACCCCCTCGGGACCAGGACCCCGCTGACCCGGACCGTCCGGTCGGCCCAGACGGGCCCCGCGGCCAGCCGCGTCCACTCGGCGTCCCGGCGCCCCGGCAGGGTGCGCCCCTGGTCGGCCCAGAGCGCGTACAGCGCCCGGTAGATCGGCGGGTCGGGATGCACCTGCACGGGGACCGGCGCGGGCAGCGGTGCCGGTGCCGGTACGGACGGGGGTGCGGCCACGGGGGCGGGCGCCGGTACGGGGCCCTGGGCGGCGGCCGGGGGCGGCACCGGCGCGACGACCGTGGGGGTGGGCGCGGCGGGTGCGGGAGCCTGGGCCTGCGCCGGGGCAGGGGCCTGCGCGGGGACCGGGGGCTGCGCGGGGGCGTCGCCGGGCGGGGCCGAAGCCTCCGGGATCCGATGAAGAACCGATTCTTCATCGCGCGAGTCGGCCTGCCGATGCCGACCGACTCCGCTGGGTGTGGAGTACAGCGTGGTCATGACCGGACCAACGCGCTCCGGCCCGCCCGGGTCACCGCCGGACGGATTCGAGCGACAGTTCGTCCTTTACCCGGTCCTTATGTGGGCCCCGCGCGCCTCTCCCGCGGTCCCGTCCGCGCCCCCGTCCGCCCGGCGCACGCCTCTGGCCCTCGCGCAGATGGCTGACGTACCGTCAGATCTTCTTCGACGACCAGGAGGTCAGCCGTGGACGACGACCGGCCCGTCGCGCTCGACGAATACCCCGTGCACCAGGCCCCGCTGTCGATGAAGCACCACGTCAGCGGCGACCGGAACGCCTACGACCGCTGCATCTTCCACGTCTTCGACCACGCGGGCCGCGCCCTGCTCATCGCCGGGCTCGGCGTCTACCCCAACACCGGCGTCATCGACGCGTACGCCACCCTGCGCACCGGCGACCGGCTGCACGCCGTCCGCGCCTCCGACGCACTCGGCGACGACCGGATGCGCCTGGAGGTCGGACCGCTGCGGATCACCGTCGACGAGCCGCTGAAGCGCTTCACCCTGAGCTGCGCCGCCGATCCGGCCGACCCCGACGGGCTCTCCTTCGACCTCGCCTGGACCGGCGACTTCCCGGCCGTCTGGGAGCCCCACCACCTCCAGCGCACCGGCGGCCGGCTCACCCTCGAAGGACGCCGCTTCGTCCAGGCCGGGCGGTGCGCCGGCACCGTCCGGGCGGGCGGCGAGCGCTTCGAGGTGACGGCGGGGGAGTGGACCGGGACCCGCGACCGCAGCTGGGGCGTCCGCCCGATCCCCGGCGAGGAGCCGGGCCGGGCCGCCGAGTCCCGCCCCGAGGGCTTCCACTGGCTCTGGATCCCCATGCGCTTCGAGGACCGCTTCCTGATGGTCGTCGCCCAGGAGGACGCCGACGGCCACCGCACCCTCAACCAGGCCCTGCTGGTCCGCGACGGCCACCGGGACGTCCAGCTCGGCTGGCCCCGCACGGAGATCGCGTACCGCCCCGGCACCCGCCACCCCGAGAGCGCCGTGATCCACCTCGCCGAACCCACCGGCAAGCCCCTGGAGATCGGCGTCGAGGTCCTCGCCTCCTCCCCGCTCGCGATCGGCGCCGGCTACCCGCCGGCCGGCGACTGGCAGCACGGCACCTGGCAGGGCCGCGGCTGGACCGACCGCCGCGTCTACGACCTGTCCGACCCGGCCGCCCACCCGCTCGCCGCCCACGGCGTCACCGACCACTCCGCCCGCTTCACCCTCGACGGCCGCACCGGCCACGGCATCTTCGAGCACGGCTCCTTCGGCCGCCACGACCCCAGCGGCTTCACCGGCTTCGGCTCCACGGCCCCCTGAGACCGGCGCGCCCCGTCCCGGAGGAGAACCGAGCCCAGGAAACAGGAGGCACCCATGGCCACCGCGCCCCGCCCCCGCACCACCACCCGCGACCCCGGGGAACTGGCCGCCCGGCTCACCGCCTGGCTGGACGGCCGGCTGCCCGGCGCCACGGTCTCCGGCCTCGCCGTCCCCGGCTCCAACGGCATGTCCAGCGAGACCCTGCTCTTCGACCTGGAGCACCCGGACGCCCCCGTGCGCGGCTGCGCCCTGCGGCTGGCCGCCGACCCCGCCGCGTACACCGTCTTCCCGGTCTACGACATGGCCCGCCAGCACCGCGTGATGGGGCTCGTCGCCGAGCACACCGACGTGCCCGTCCCCCGCGTGCTGTGGCTGGAGGAGGACCCCGGGCCGCTCGGCGCGCCCTTCTTCGTGATGGCCCGCGCCGAGGGCCGCGTCCCGCCGGACGTCATGCCCTACACGTACGAGGGGAACTGGCTGCACGCCGCCACCGACGCCCAACGGGACTTCCTGGAGGCGGAGTCGGTGGGGATCCTGGCGCGGCTCCACGACGGCTTCCCGGCGAAGGAGGCCGAGTTCCTGCTGCCCGGGGGCGCGGGCAGCCCGCTGCGCCGGCACGTCGACGCCCAACGCGCCTACTACGTTTGGGTGGTGGAGGGGCTCGCGCCCTCGCCGCTCATCGAGGCGGCCTTCGCCCGGCTGGAGGAGCTCTGGCCGGACGACGAGGGTCCCGCGGTGCTCTGCTGGGGCGACGCCCGGATCGGGAACATCGTCTACGACGGCTTCGCCCCCGCCGCCGTCCTCGACTGGGAGATGGCGGCCTGCGCGCCCCGCGAGGTCGACCTCGGCTGGACCGTCTACCTGCACCGCTTCTTCCAGGACCTGACCGTGGGCTTCGGCCAGCCGGGGCTGCCCGGGTTCCTGCGCCGGGAGGCGGTCGAGCGGCGGTACGCCGAACTGACCGGGCACGTCCCGCGCGCGATGGACTTCCACACCCTGTACGCGGCGCTGCGGCACGCGATCGTCATGCTGAGGATCGCGTACCGCCAGGCGTACTTCGGCGAGGTCGAGGTCCCCGCGGACCCCGACCGGCTCATCCTGCACCACGCCGCCCTCGCGGCGATGGTGCGCGGGGACTACTGGACCGGCGAGGAATAGCCCGGCTCAGGCCGCGCGGCGCAGCTGCGCCGCGCGGATCGGGCGCGAGCCCGGACCGCCGATGTGTGAGAAGGGCTGCGTCCGCCAGTCGAGGCCCTGGGGGAGCGTCAGCAGGAGCGCGGTGTCCTGCTCCTGCACCTCCGCGCCCTCGTCGGCGGAGCCCGCCTCACCGGCGGACCGGCCGGTGCCGGCACAGACCGTCAGGGTGAAGGGGTTCCACGGAGACGGGCACAGCGCGTGCTCCGGCAGCTCCTCCTCGTCCGCGAGGAGCGCGATCGGCTGCTCGCACTCCGGGCAGACCACCCGGTACATCTCGAAGGTGTCGTACGCGTCGAACTCCTCGGACGGTTCGACGGAATCAACGGGCTCCTGCATGGAGAACTCCCCCTAGGACAGGTCGGCCGATGCGGTGCGGCCGGAACCACAGCAAGCCCTTCCCATGCGGGACTCCGCATAATCGTGAGCCGCCCCCCGATGCCCGACGCAAACCTGTGGCGTTCGTCACATGCCTGTCGCAGGTGCCTCGTGACCGCCCATAGCGGCCCATACGGCACGCACCCGGCTGGGCCCGGGACCCTTCGGCGCAATAGGGTCTGCGCATGGAGGAGCTGGATCGTCAGATCGTCGAATTGCTCGTCAAGGACGGGCGCATGAGCTACACCGACCTGGGCAAGGCCACCGGCCTGTCCACGTCGGCCGTGCATCAGCGCGTCCGCCGGCTGGAGCAGCGCGGTGTCATCCGCGGCTATGCCGCCGTCGTCGACCCGGAGGCGGTGGGCCTCCCGCTGACCGCCTTCATCTCGGTCAAACCCTTCGACCCCAGTGCCCCCGACGACACGCCGGACCGGCTCGCCGACATCCCCGAGATCGAGGCCTGCCACAGCGTCGCGGGCGAGGAGAACTACATCCTCAAGGTCCGCGTCGCCACCCCCCTGGAGCTGGAGCACCTGCTCGGCCGCATCCGCTCCCAGGCCCACGTCGCCAGCCGCACCACCGTCGTCCTGTCCACCCCGTACGAAGCCAGGCCGCCGCGCATTTAGCCTGGTGGGCATGAGTGAAAGCCTGAACCCCGGCGAACACCGCACCGTGCTCCTGCGGGGCGGAGAAGTCCACAGTCCCGCCGACCCCTTCGCCACCGCCATGGTGGTGGAGCGCGGTCACATCGCCTGGGTCGGCGAGGAGGGGGCGGCCGACGCCTTCGCCGCGGGCGTGGACGAGGTGATCGACCTGGAGGGCGCGCTCGTCACCCCGGCCTTCGTGGACGCCCACGTCCACACCACGGCCACCGGCTTCGCGCTCACCGGCCTCGACCTCTCCGCCGCCGCCTCGCTCGCCGAGGCGGCGGAGCTGATCCGCGCCCACGCCGCCGCCCGCCCCGGGGACCGCATCCTCATCGGGCACGGCTGGGACGCCTCCCGCTGGCCCGAGCGCCGCGCCCCGCGCCGCGACGAGCTCGACGGCCTGACGGGCGGCCGCCCGCTCTACCTCACCCGGATCGACGTCCACTCCGCCGTCGTCACCACCGCCCTGCTCGACCTCGTCCCGGGCGTCCGGGACCTCGACGGCTTCCGCGACGGCGAGCCGCTCACCGGCGACGCCCACCACGCGGTCCGCGCCGCCGCCTTCGCCGCCGTCTCCCCGGAGCAGCGCACCGGCGCCCAGCGCGCCGCCCGCGCGCACGCCGCCTCCCTCGGCATCGGCACCCTGCACGAGTGCGGCGGCCCGCAGATCTCCTCCGAGGACGACTTCACCGGCCTGCTGGACCTCGCCCGCAGCGAGCCCGGCCCCCGGATCGTCGGCTACTGGGCCGACCTGGACGTCGAGCGGGCCCGCGCGCTCGGCGCCCTCGGCGCGGCCGGCGACCTCTTCGCCGACGGCTCGCTGGGCTCGCACACCGCCTGCCTCCACGAGCCGTACGCGGACTCCGCGGGCCTCACGGGCTCCGCCCACCTGGACGCGGACACCGTCGCCGCCCACGTCGTGGCCTGCACCGAGGCGGGCCTCCAGGCCGGCTTCCACGCCATCGGCGACGCCGCCGTCACCGCCGTCACGGACGGCGTGCGGGCCGCCGCCGAGAAGCTCGGCCTCGCCCGGATCCGGGCCGCCCGGCACCGCGTGGAGCACGCCGAGATGCTCACCCCCGAGACGATCGCCGCCTTCGCCGAGTTCGGCCTCACCGCCTCCGTCCAGCCCGCCTTCGACGCCCTGTGGGGTGGCGAGGAGGGCATGTACGCCGAACGCCTCGGCGCGGAGCGGGCCAGGACCCTCAACCCCTACGCGGCCCTGCTGCGGGCCGGCGTGCCGCTCGCCTTCGGCTCCGACAGCCCGGTCACCCCGCTCGACCCGTGGGGGACCGTCCGGGCCGCCGCCTTCCACCGCACCCCCGAGCACCGCGTCTCGGTCCGGGCCGCCTTCACCGCCCACACCCGCGGCGGCTGGCGCGCGACCGGCCGGGACGACGCCGGCACGCTCGTGCCCGGCGCCCCCGCCGACTACGCGGTCTGGCGCACCGGCGACCTGGTGGTCCAGGCGCCCGACGACCGGGTGGCCCGTTGGTCCACCGACCCGCGCTCCGGAACGCCCGGCCTGCCCGATCTGTCCCCCGGCGCCGACCTTCCCGTCTGCCTGCGGACCGTGGTGCACGGACAGACGGTTTTCGTACGTCCGAACGAGTGATGTCGGGTTGACGGCCACCCGGACGTACGCACCGGAGGGTTCTCCCCGACCTGCGGATCCTCCGGCCCGGCCTGCGGTTTCTCCCGAACCCCGCAGGTCAAGCGGGTATTGACAGGCGACCGCCATGGGCGGGTAGGTTCTCCGCGTCCACCACAGGACGTCCGACCGGACCACGCCCCCTCGCCCGCGCCGACCGCCGCCCGCGCCTCGGCCGCGAGGGAAGGTTTCGCCGGCGGAAGGTGCGACCCGGGTGGGGCCCGGACGTTCAGTAGACAACGGCCTTCGGCCGATCCGCAGCCAGCGGGTCCCGGGTCGGACCGAAGGACGTCGGGCCCCGCACCGCACCCGCCCCCGCGTCGCGCGTCTCACACCACCCGCAGGACCGGACCACACCGGAGACCTCGCTAAGGTGGGGGCCTGTGTCTGTATCCGAAGGGGCAGTAGTGAACGACGGTGGCGTGAGGCGTTACGGCCCGCTCGGCAAGGCTTTGGTGATCATTCCGACCTACAACGAGGCGGACAACATCAGGCCGATCGTCTCGCGCGTGCGGGAGGCCGTGCCGGAGGCGCACGTGCTCGTCGCCGACGACAACAGCCCCGACGGCACGGGCAAGTTCGCCGACGAGCTCGCGGCCGACGACGACCACGTCCACGTCCTGCACCGCAAGGGCAAGGAAGGACTGGGCGCCGCCTACCTCGCCGGCTTCCGCTGGGGCATCGACCACGGCTTCGACGTCCTCGTCGAGATGGACGCCGACGGCTCCCACCAGCCCGAGGAGCTGCCCCGGCTGCTCACCGCGCTGAAGGGCGCCGACCTGGTCCTCGGCTCCCGCTGGGTGCCGGGCGGCCGGATCGTGAACTGGCCGAAGTCCCGCGAGTTCATCTCCCGCGGCGGCAGCCTGTACTCCCGCGTCATGCTCGACGTCCCCATCCGCGACGTCACCGGCGGCTACCGGGCCTTCCGCAAGGAGACCCTGGAGGGCCTGGGCCTGGAGAACGTCGCCTCCGCGGGCTACTGCTTCCAGGTCGACCTGGCCCGCCGGGCCGTCGCCGCCGGCTTCCACGTCGTGGAGGTCCCCATCACCTTCGTCGAGCGCGAGATCGGCGACTCCAAGATGAGCCGCAACATCGTGGTCGAGGCCCTGTGGCGGGTCACCGGCTGGGGCCTCACCGCCCGGGCCGAGAAGGTCTCGAAGCTCCTCGGCCGCAAGAACGGCTGACCCCCGGCACCCAGGGCCCGGACCGCTCCGCGCGTTCCGGGCCCTGATCTTCTCCTTACGGCGTTCCCACGGCGCGCCAGGCACACTGGACGGCATGACCACCGGCGCACCGCCCCCTCACGCACCCAAGCGCTCCCGTGCGCGCACCTTCCTCCCGCTGGGCGTCGCCGCCTGGCTGGTCCTGGAGATCTGGCTGCTCACCGTCGTGGCGAACGCGGCGGGCGGCCTGACCGTGCTGCTGCTCCTCGTCGGCGGCGCCGTCCTCGGCGCGACCGTCGTCAAGCGGGCCGGCCGGCGGGCCTTCGCCAACCTGACCGACACCTTCCAGCAGGCCCAGGCCGCCGCGCGGAGCGGTACGGCTCCGGACCCGGCCGACCGGAAGGGCGCCGGCGACCGCAACGGCTTCCTGATGCTCGGAGGCCTGCTCCTGATGATCCCCGGTCTGATCTCCGACGCCGCCGGCCTGCTGCTCCTGGTGCCCCAGGTCCGCGCCGCCCTCGGGCGCGCCGCGGAGCGGGCCGTCGAGCGCCGGATGGCCGCCGCGCCCCCCGGAAGCCTCCAGGACGCCTTCCAGCAGGCCCGCATCCACCGCCCGGACGGGAAGGTGGTCCAGGGCGAGGTCGTCCGCGACGACGCCCCCCAGGGCCCGTACGGCCCCGCCGGCGGGCAGCACCCGCCCCTGATGCCCTGACCCGGCCGCGCCCGGGACCCGGAAAGGGTCCCGGGAACACGCCGAGGGGCCCGGTACACGGATCGTGTACCGGGCCCCTCGGCGTCGCTGCGCCGCGCGGTCCGTCAGGCGGACTTGCGGCTGTCGCGCGGATGCACCGCGATGTTCATGGCGCCGGAACGCAGGACGGCCAGCCTCTCGGCGAGGACCTCCTCCAGCTCCTCACGGGTGCGCCGCTCCATGAGCATGTCCCAGTGCGTACGCGCAGGCTTGCCCTTCTTCTCCTCGGGTCCGTCGCCGTCCACCAGAAGCGCCTGGCTTCCGCAGACCTTGCATTCCCACTCCGGCGGAATCTCCGCCTCCACCGAGAAGGGCATCTCAAAACGATGGCCCTTCTCGCATGCGTACTCCACGGCCTGGCGCGGGGCCAGATCGATGCCGCGGTCGGTCTCGTAGCTGGTCACCACGAGGCGCGTGCCGCGAAGAGCTCGCTCACTCATGAATCGTGCCTCCCGGGCTTGTCGCCCACAGGACAGGTGTCGCTGTCGTCGTCATCCGGTCAACGTCCGGTCGGCGATAAAGATTCCCGTTCCCGGTCATGCGTCGCCCGTCGTGCCGCCCCTTGTTGTACCCACCGGTGCCCGTTTTGTCACATCTGGAGAGAGATATGACGTAACGTCTTCACCAAAGCAGCACGCAGTAACGGTCCGCCTGGCAGGCCAAACGCGTACACTACCGGCCTTTCACTTCCGCGTCTAAATTCGGTCCGGCACGGCGTTCCCCGCCTCCCTCGCCGCCTCCCGTACGGGTACCCGCGCGAGCAGGACGAAACCGGCCACGAAGAAGATCACCAGGGAGATGATGGCAGCTCGGTAGCTTCCGGTCAGCTGGTTCACGAGTCCGAACACGAGGGGGCCGAGCCAGCTCAGTCCCCGGTCGCTCAGTTCGTACGCCGAGAAGTACTCCGCCTCCTTGCCCTCCGGCACCGTGTGGGAGAACAGCGAGCGGGACAGGGCCTGCGTGCCGCCCATCACCAGGCCGATGGCCGCCGCCAGGAAGTAGAAGAAGACCGGCGCCCCGGCGGGCAGGAGGTAGCCCGCCAGCAGGATGAACGTCCACACGACCAGGGCGCCCAGGATCGTCCGCTTGGCCCCGTGCGTCCGGGCGAGCCGGCCCATCGCGAGCGCCCCGGCCACCGCGAGCACCTGCACCAGCAGCACCGCCGTGATGAGGGTGGTCTTCCCCAGCCCCAGCTCGTTCTCGCCGAAGACGGCCGCCTGGGAGATCACCGTCTGGACCCCGTCGTTGTAGACCAGGTAGGCGAGCAGGAAGGCGAGCGTCTTCGGGTGGTTGCGCATGTCCGTGAGCGTCGCCCGCAGCTGGCGCCAGCCACCGCCCACCGCCCCCCGCGGTGCCTCCCCGCCGCCGGCCGGGGGCGGCAGCCGCCGGTCGCGCAGCCGCCGCAGCGGGATCAGGGCGAAGGCGCCCCACCACAGGCCCGCGGAGGCCAGGCAGATGCGGACGGCCTCGCCCTCGCCGAGGCCGAAGGAGTCGTGGGCCGAGTACAGGACGAGGTTGAGCACCAGCACCAGGGCGCCCGAGGTGTAGCCGAAGGCCCAGCCCCGCGAGGAGACGGCGTCCCGCTCCTCCGGCTCCGAGATCTGGGGCAGGTAGGAGTTGTAGAGCATCATCGAGACGGCCAGCGCCGCGTTCGCCACGACCAGCAGGAGGGCGCCCAGCAGATAGCGGTCGTCCTTCAGGAAGAACATGCAGGTCGTCGCGCCGGCCCCGACGTAGGCGGACGCCGCGAGCAGCGGCTTCTTCCGGCCCTGGCGGTCGGCCGCCGCGCTGACCAGCGGCATCGCCACGATCGCCACCACGAGCGAGGCCGACACCGCGTAGGCGAAGAGCGAGTCGACGTGGATCGGGATGCCGAGGGGGCGGACGTGGTCCCCGCCGTGGGCCGCCGTCTTCGCCAGGGAGTTCAGGTACGGCCCCAGGAAGACGGTCACGACGCTGGTCGAGTAGACCGAGCAGGCGAAGTCGTAGAAGTACCAGCCGCGCTGTTCCCGCAGGCGCCCGGCAGGATCGGTGATGGGCCCCTCGGGCCCGGTCGTCTCGGCGGTCAAGGCCGTACGCCCCCCTCGTTCGTCCCCGTTCCCGGGACGCCCGCCCGGCCTCAGACCCATGCCCCGCGGGCGGTGAGGACCTCGCGCAGCGTCTCCAGATGATCGGTCATGATGCCATCGACCCCCAGGTCGAGGAGAGAGTCCATGCGCTCCGGATCGTTCACGGTCCACACGTGGACCTGGAGCCCGCGCGCGTGGGCCGCCCGGACGAAGCGGCGGTCCACCACGCGGACCCCGCCCTGCGTCTCGGGGACCTGCGCGGCCACCGCGCCGGAGCGCAGCGGGGCCGGGAGGCCGAGCGAGCGCATCCGGAGGGCGGCGACGCCGGTCACGCCGTACGAGGTGGCCAGCCGGGGCCCGGCGAGCCGCTGGGCCCGCGCGATGCGGGCCTCGGTGAAGGAGCTGACCAGGACCCGGTCCCAGGCGCCGGTCCGGGAGATCAGGTCCACCAGCGGGGCGAGCGCCGACTCGGCCTTGAGGTCCACGTTCCAGCGGGCCTCGGGGAACTCCTGGAGCAGGTCCTCGAAGAGCGGCAGCGGCTCCTGGCCGGCCACCCGGGCCTCCCGGACCGCCGCCCACGGCAGGTCGCGGATCCGGCCCGAGCCGTCCGTCACCCGGTCCAGGGTCGCGTCGTGGAAGGCGACGAGCACCCCGTCGGCCGTCGTGTGCACGTCGGTCTCGAAGTAGCGGTAGCCGGCCGCCGCGGCCCGGCGGAAGGCGGCCGCGGTGTTCTCCAGGCCGTCCGCCGTACCGCCCCGGTGGGCGAAGGGCAGCGGCAGCGGGTGGTCGAGGTAGGGATGGCGTACGCGAGTCACCGCCGCAGTATGGCGCCTTCCGGTGTCCCCGCGGCGTCGGCGGCGTCGACGGCGGCCGGCTCGGGGGTGGACACGGGGGCGGGTCCGGATGCGGGGACGGGCGCGGGTCCGGCGGCGGACAGCGGGCCGGTGGGGGACGCGGAACTGGCGGCGGGCGTGGCATCGATGCCGGGCGTGGGGGCGGTGTCGGACCTCGGCCCGGTGGTGGGCGTGGGGCCGGTGCCGGACGCGGGCCCGGTGTCGGACGCGGGCCCGGTGGCGGGCGTCGGCTCCGGGACGGCGAAGAAGCGGAGGAAGAACTGGGCCAGCGGGCCGATCGCCAGCGCGTAGAGGACCGTGCCGACGCCCACCGAGCCGCCGAGCAGGAAGCCGGTGGCCACCACCGCGACCTCGATCAGGGTCCGCACCAGCCGGATCGACCGGCCGGTCGCCCGGTGCAGTCCGGTCATCAGGCCGTCGCGCGGGCCCGGGCCGAAGCGGGCCGCGATGTACAGGCCGGTCGCCAGGCCGTTCAGCACGATGCCCAGGGCCATGAGGGCGACCCGGGCCGGCAGCCCGTGGGCCTCCGGGAGCAGTGCCAGGGTGCCGTCCATCGCCAGGCCGACCACGAACACGTTGGAGACCGTGCCCAGGCCGGGCCGCTGCCGGATCGGGATCCACAGCAGCAGCACGATCGCCCCGACGACGATCGACACCACGCCGATCGTCAGCCCGGTCAGCTCGGACAGGCCCTGGTGGAGCACGTTCCACGGCTCCATGCCGAGCCCCGCGCGGACCAGGAGGGCCGAGCTGACGCCGTAGAGGGTCAGGCCGGCGTAGAGCTGGACGAGCCGGCGGGTCAGGTGCCGGCCGCGGGCGCCGGAGGCGATGGACATGGGAGTGCCCCCCTGGGGTGGTGACGGGTGTGGAACGCGGCCCGGTGTGGTGACGGTGGACCGACCCATGACACTCTGTGGCGGGAGAACGGATGCCAACCATGGCCAATTCGACGAAGGTGGACTGATTTCCATGGCTCAGTGGACCTCGGCCGTCGGGGCCGCCCAGCTCGCGCGGCAGCTCCAGGCGCAGCAGCCCCGGCCGGCGGGCCCCGGCACCCGGAAGCCGCCCGCCTACCGCGCCCTCGCCGACGGCATCCGGCTGCTCGTCCTGGAGGGCCGGGTGCCGGTCGCCGCCCGGCTGCCCGCCGAGCGCGAACTCGCCCTCGCCCTCACCGTCAGCCGCACCACCGTGGCCGCCGCCTACGAGGCGCTGCGCACCGAGGGCTTCCTGGAGTCCCGGCGCGGCGCCGGCAGCTGGACCGCCGTCCCGGCCGGGAACCCGCTTCCCGCGCGGGGGCTCGAACCGCTGCCCCCGGAGGCCCTCGGCTCCCTCATCGACCTCGGCTGCGCCGCCCTGCCCGCGCCCGAGCCCTGGCTGACCCGCAGCGTCCAGGGAGCCCTGGAGGAGCTGCCGCCGTACGCGCACACCCACGGCGACTACCCGGCCGGACTGCCCGCGCTGCGCGCCACGCTCGCCGAGCGCTACACCGCCCGCGGCATCCCGACCATGCCCGAACAGATCATGGTCACCACCGGCGCCATGGGCGCCATCGACGCGATCTGCCACCTCTTCGCCGGGCGCGGCGAGCGGATCGCCGTCGAGTCCCCCTCGTACGCCAACATCCTCCAGCTGATGCGGGAGGCCGGCGCCCGGCTGGTCCCCGTCGCCATGTCCGAGGGGCTCGGCAGCTGGGACCTGGGCCGCTGGCGCCAGGTGCTGCGCGACGCCGCGCCCCGCCTCGCGTACGTCGTCGCCGACTTCCACAACCCGACCGGCGCCCTCGCCGACGAGGACCAGCGGCGGCGGCTCGTGGAGGCCGCCCGCGCGGCCGGCACGGTCCTCGTCGTCGACGAGACCATGACCGAGCTCCACCTCGACGACGACGTGGAGATGCCCCGGCCGGTCTGCGCCTTCGACCCGGCCGGTTCCACCGTCCTCACCGTCGGCTCGGCCAGCAAGGCGTTCTGGGCGGGCATGCGGATCGGCTGGGTCCGCGCCGCGCCCGACGTCATCCGCTCCCTGGTCGCCGCCCGCGCCTACGCCGACCTGGGCACCCCCGTCCTGGAGCAGCTCGGCGTCAACTGGCTGATGCGCACCGGCGGATGGGAGGAGGCGGTCGGCCTGCGCCGGGCGCAGGCCCGGGAGAACCGGGACGCGCTCGTCGCCGCCGTCCGCAGGGAGCTGCCGGAGTGGGAGTTCGAGGTGCCGAAGGGCGGCCTGACGCTCTGGGTGCGCACCGGCGGGCTGTCCGGCTCCCGGCTCGCCGAGGCGGGCGAGCGGGTCGGCGTCCGCGTGCCCTCCGGCCCCCGCTTCGGCGTCGACGGCGCCTTCGAGGGGTACGTGCGGCTGCCCTTCACCGTCGGCGGCCCGGTCGCCGACGAGGCCGCGGCCCGGCTCGCCGCCGCCGCCCGGCTGGTGGAGTCGGGACTCGGCGGGGGAGCGGAACCCCTGAGGACCTTCGTGGCCTGAGGACGGGCGCCCGCCCCCCACGCGCGCGTGGACACGGCGGAGGGCCGGATCCGCCCGCACGCGCGCGTGGCCGCGCAGGGGGGCGGGGGCCGGTACGAACGCGGCGAAGGCCGGTACGGACCCCGGGTCCGTACCGGCCTTCGCCGTGCGTGGGGTGCGTCAGCCCTCGGCCGGGACCGGGGCGTGGCGGGGGAGCGGGCCGGGCGTCGGTTCGGCCGCCGCCTCCGGGACCTTCTCCAGGGCCACCGTCGCCGCCGCCCGCCGCTCCGGGAGCAGGTCGAGGACGGCCTGCCGGTCGGCGTCGCCGGTCGCGTCGTCGTACGGGTCGGGGGTGGCCGGCACCTGGAGCCGGAGGACCGGGCCCGCGCCGAGGCGGGCGTAGCCGCGGCCCGGCGGGACCTGCGGGGTCGGGGTGGTGTGCGGCGCGGTGCCCAGCACCGCGGCGATCTGCTCGGGGGAGGCGGGGCCCAGCGCCACGCGGGCGCGGGTGTGCGCGCGCACCCCCTCGTGGAGGGCGTCGGCGGTGTCGAACTGCTCGGCCACGACCACCGTCACCTGGGCCGCCCTGCCGTGCCGCAGCGGCACCTGGAGCAGCTCCTGGGGGTCGGGGCGGCCCTGGGCGGCGGCCAGGTGGCCCAGGACGCCGGGCCGGTCGAGGAGGATCCACAGCGGCCGGCGGGTGTCGGCGGGGGCCGGCTGTCCGGCCTGCCGGGCGCGGTTGGCGGAGATCAGCCGCCGCTCGGTCTCGTGGGCGGCCCACTCCAGGCTCTCCAGGGCGCCGGACAGCTCGCTCTCCACGCCGAGGACGCCGTCGCGGCCGACCAGGCAGGCGTACTCGCCGGTGCCCGCGCCCTCCACGATCAGGACGTCGCCGTGTTCGAGGGCCTGGAGGGCCAGCGAGCGCAGCAGCGAGGTGGTGCCGCTGCCGGGCTGGCCGACGGCGAGCAGGTGCGGCTCGGTGGAGCGGGGGCCGGTGCGCCAGACGACGGCGGGCGCGTCCTCGGAGCCGTCCGCCGAGACGACCGGCACGGTCCGCTGCACGGCGTCGGCGTCGGTGAAGCCGAGCACGGTCTCGCCCGGGGCGGTGACGAACCGCTGGGCGGAGATGGTGGTCGGGAGGGCGGGCAGCACGTGCATGACGAGCCGGTTGCCCTCCTCGTCCCAGTCGAAGAGGTACTCGCGGCCGCGCCCCGACTTGGCGTGGAGCAGCTGCTCGATCCGGGCGCGGGAGGCCGCCTCGCCGTCGGTGAAGTAGGGCGGGTAGGAGATCCGCAGCCGGGTCAGCCGGCCGTCCTCGTCGAAGGCGTGGTCGCCGAAGGCCGCGCTCCAGTCGCCCCCGTGGGCGAAGAGCGGGGCGGGGTCCTCGGGGACGGAGAAGTACGGCACCAGGGCCTCGTACAGGCCCTTCAGGCGGGCCGTTTCCGCCTCGTCGGGTCCGGTCTTCACGACCGGTTTCTCACGCCCCTTCCACGCGGCGGCGCCCATGAGCGCGACGAGCGCGAGCAGCGGCCCGTACGGCATCAGGGCGACGACCAGGACGCAGGCCGCGACCAGGAACAGCGTGGGACCGCGCCGTTCCTTGGGGGTCGCGGCCCACTTGGCGCGCGCGGTCGCGGCCAGTTTCCGCAGACCTCGGGAGACCGTGATCAGCGGGTGGAGCACGTCGGTGGCGCTGTCGGCGGCCGACCGCGCGATCTCTCGGCTGCGCGCGAGCTGCGCGCTGCCGCTGCTCAGAATGCGGGGGAGTGGTCGCGGGGCCACGTCGTACTCCTGGAGGGGTGGAAGGGGGTGAGAGGCGTCAGAACTTGATTCCGCCCAGCAGGCCGGCCAGGCTCTGGCCGCCCGCCGTGATGCTCGGCGCGATGGCGGTGCCCGCCAGGTAGAAGCCGAAGAGCGCGCAGACGAGGGCGTGCGAGGCCTTGAGGCCGTCCTTCTTGAAGAACAGGAAGCAGATGATGCCGAGCAGGACGACGCCTGAGATGGACAGGATCATGGGGTGTTCTCCTGGTTGAGGGGACAGTCACGAGGAGTCCTTCCAGGTTCACGGCAAGTATCTATGTGACTAATCGTGCAATCGGGTGAATAGCGGGTGTTTTCACTTGACCGGCGGACGCCGACCCCCGTCCCGGGTGGCGAAAGCGCCGAAGTGGGGTAAGGGGAGTTCGAAGGCGCCGGTCACGGGCGTGGACGCCGTGATCCTTGCCTCGGCCGGACGCGGTCATGTCACCGCCCGGGCAGTACCCTGTCGATTCACTCGTACGGCCGCGCTTGCCGTGCGCAGGTCAAGGGCAGGCGGTACCCGGCGACGCGCACGGGCCGCCGGCGGAGCACGGAAGGCGGTTGTGAAGATGAGCGAGACCCCGGACCCCGAGGTCGTCGAGCTGGCGTCGAAGGTCTTCGACCTGGCGCGCACCGGCGACGCCGCGGCCCTCGCCGCCTACCTCGACGCGGGCGTCCCCGCGAACCTCACCAACGACCGGGGCGACACCCTCGTCATGCTCGCCGCCTACCACGGCCACGCCGCCGCGGTCGCCGCCCTCCTGGAGCGCGGCGCCGACGCCGACCGCGCCAACGACCGCGGCCAGACCCCGCTCGCCGGAGCCGTCTTCAAGGGCGAGGAGGACGTGATCCGCGCCCTCCTCGCCGGCGGCGCGAATCCGGAGTCCGGCATTCCGTCCGCCGTGGACACCGCGCGCATGTTCGGCAAGGCGGAACTCCTGGAGCTCTTCACCACCCGGTGAACGCGGCCTGAACCCCAGGCGGGAACGGTGTCGTAAATGTGGTCGCGGCGGTGGAAACGGTCGGTCATCATGACGACAAGCCCGGCCGTCCGACCGGGCCACGGACGAGAGGCAGAGGAAGATGAGCAGCTCAGGCGAGCGACGACGCACGACGGACGGCCCGGCATGTTGTCCCACGGCCTACTAGGGCGGGCACCGCGCGCCCGGGCTCCGCGCCCGGCCCGGCCCCTCCGGTCCACCCCCGTCGTGTCGACAGCTTGATGTGAGGCGTCTTCCCATGTTCGAACCAGCCATAGCGCCGAGCGGCACCCTGCTCGGTCTGCTCCAGCGGGGCCGCGGCGACGGCACCCTGCACGCCCTCGCCGCCCCACGCGCCGAGGCCCTCGCCGCCCTCGACCACTGCGTGCTCGCCGACCCCCGCCACGACTGGCGGATCGAGAACCGCTCCCTCTACTACGCCCGGCTCTACCTCGACCTCCACGGAGGCCTGGAGGCCGTCGAGGCGCACCTCTTCGCACCCGAGGACCACCTCGACGCCGAGGAGCACCGCACCGGGCTCGCCCTCGCCGTCCTCGGCCACCTGGCCTCCTACGGCCGCCACGACGCCCTGCTCCTGCTCCGGCGCTACGCGGCCACCGGGAGCAACTGGGCCTGGGCCCTCGACGAGCTCGCGCTCCGCGACGACGACGCCGGACTGCGCGCCCTCGCCGAGCCGGTCCTCGCCCGCTTCCCCCGCGACCCGGCCGGCGACGCCGCACTCGCGACCGCCGTCCGCGACGCCTTCGAACCCCGGCCCTGGCGGCTGTGGGCCGAGGACCGGCGCGACGCCGTCGGCGCCCGGGTCCGCGCCGCCCAGGAAGACGGCTCCTTCGACCGCTGGCAGCGGCAGCTGCGCCCCACCGGGCCCCGCCCCGGCTGGAGCGTGCGCGCCGTCCTCGACTGGGCCCAGGAGGGCCACGAGCGCGGCGCCGACCTCTCCGGGCCCGCCGCCCGCTGCCTGGCCGCCGTGGCCGGCCCCGAGGACCGCCCCGAGCTGCTGGCCGCCGGCCGCTCCGGCGCCCCCGGCGCGCGCGGCGCCGTCCTGCACCACCTGGCCGCCGCCGGGGACCCGGCCGTCCTCGACCTCGTCGAGGCCGCCGCCGACGCCGTCCACCCCCTCGACGCGGCCGCCACGGCCACGGACCAGGGCCCGTACGCCGACGTCGCCGGCGCCGTCGACCGGGACGCCCTCGCCGTCGCCCGCGCCGCCGTCACCGCCTACCTCCGCATGCGCGGCGAGGACGCGGTCGCCCGCGCCCGCGCCTGGATCCACCGCACCGACCCCCTCGGCACCGCCGCCGGCGAACTCCTCGCCGCGCGCGGCGAGGACCGCGACGCCGGGCTCGTCCTCGGCGCGCTGCGCACCGCCATCCGCACCACCGGGCCCGACGCGCCCGCCCTCGGCGTCCTCGTCGACGGCGCCGGACGCCTCGGCATCGCCTGCGCCGCCCCCGTGCTGCGCCACGTCTACCGGGAGACGGCCTCCTCCCAGCTGCGGGGCCGCACGGCCCGCGCGCTCGCGGCCACCGACCCCTCCTTCGCGAGCGGCTTCGCCGTCGAGTGCCTGTGGGACTGCGAGGAGACCACCCGCGAGATCGCGGCCCAGCACGCCGAGACGGCCGACGTCCGCGTGGCCGAGCGATTGCGCCGCCTCGCCGCCGACCCGGCCGAGGAGGTCGAGGTCCAGACGGCGGTCCGCAACCGCATCGGCCCCGACCTCCAGGTCTGACCCGGCCGGCGCCCTCCACCGCCCCCGCCCGGGGCGGCGCGGCCCGCGGCGACACCCGCCGAGCGAGGCCCCGCCCCGGGACCGGGGGCCGTACGGCAGCCCGCGGCGCACGGCCCCGGGGACCGTGCGCACCACGGCCCCCGGCCGTCGCCGGGCACGGCCCTGCCTCCCTTGGCCCCCGCCCCGGCCCCCCACCGCGCCCCGTTCCGGGCTCCCGGGCGGTGCCCCCTCCCGTACGGCCCCGGGCTTCCCGGTCCGGGTATCGGAACCGGACCGCGCGGGCGGGACGGGAAAAGCTCACGGGACGTTCCCCCGGCGTCCAGATCCACGTCGGCGGGGCCACGTCGGGCGCGGCGAGAACACCCGTATGCGTGTCGTCATCGTCACCGAATCCTTTCCCCCCGACATCAACGGTGTGGCGCACTGCGCCCTCCAGACCGCGCGCCACCTCGTCCGCCGGGGCCACTCGCCCCTCGTGATCGCCCCGGCCGTCCCCGACCCCGCCGCCGACGCCGACGCGCCGTGCCCCGTGGTCCGCGTCCCCTCCCTGCCGCTCCCGGGCTACGCCCAGGTCCGCGTGGCGCTGCCCAGCCGCCGGGTGGCCGCCGCCCTCGCCGCCCACCGCGCCGACCTCGTCCACCTGGCGGGCCCCTTCGTCCTCGGCGTCCGGGCGATGGCCGCCGCCACCCGCCTGGGGATGCCCACCGTCGCCGTCTACCAGACCGACCTCGCCGGCTACGCCCGCACCTACGTCGGCGCGGGCGAGGGCACCGCCTGGCGCCGGCTCCGCGTCGTCCACGCCGCCGCCGACCGCACCCTCGCCCCCTCCACGGCCGCCCGCCGCGACCTGGAGGCCCACGGCATCGAGCGGGTACGGCTCTGGGGCCGGGGCGTGGACACCACCCGCTTCCACCCCGCGCGCCGCGACCCCGCCCTGCGCCGCGCACTCGCCCCCGGCGGCGAACTCCTCGTCGGCTACGTCGGCCGCCTCGCCCCCGAGAAGCGCGTGGACCTCCTCGCCGCCGCCGACGCCCTCCCCGGCGTCCGGCTCGTGGTCGTCGGCGACGGCCCCAGCGAGACCGCCCTCCGCGCCCGCCTCCCGCACGCGCGCTTCCTCGGCCGCCGCACCGGCGCCGACCTCGCCCGGATCTTCGCCTCGCTCGACGTCTTCGCCCACACCGGCCCCCACGAGACCTTCGGCCAGACCGTCCAGGAGGCCATGGCCAGCGGCCTCCCGGTGATCGCCCCGGCCGCCGGCGGCCCCCTCGACCTCGTCGCCCACCGGCGCACCGGGATCCTCGTGCCCCCGGGCGACCCGCACGCCCTCCGGGAGGCCGTCGCCACCCTCGCCGCCGCCCCCGGCCTGCGCGCCGCCTACGGCCGCGCGGGACGCGCCGAGGTGGAGGGGCGCACCTGGGAGGCCCTCGGGGACGAACTCGTCGGCCACTACCTGGAGGTCCTGCGCGAGCGGACGGCGGTGGCGGCGTGAACGCCCCCGGCGGAAGAACCGCCGCCCCCGCGCGGGCGCGCGCGTACGGGCCGGCGCACCACGCCTCGTACGGCCGCGAAGGACTGCGCATCGTGCGGCTCGCGAACTTCGTCACCCCCACCTCGGGCGGACTGCGCACCGCCCTCGACCGGCTCGGCCGCGGCTACCGCGCGGCGGGGCACGACCCCGTCCTGATCGTCCCCGGCGCCGAGGCCCGCGACGAGACGGCCGACCAGGGCCGCGTCATCACCCTCCCCGGGCCCGAACTCCCCGCCACCGGCGGCTACCGGGTCCTCGCCGACCGCCGCCGCCTCGCCGCCCTCCTCGACGCCCTCGCCCCCGACCGGATCGAGGTCTCCGACCGCACCACCCTGCGCTGGACGGGGGAGTGGGCGCGGCGCGCCCGCGTCCCCTCCGTGATGGTCTCCCACGAGACCGCCGACGGCGTCCTGCGCACCTGGGGCCTGCCCGCCCCGCTCGCCGTCCGCGCGGCCGACCGGCTCAACCGCCGCACCGCCTGGGCCTACGGCCGGATCGTGTGCACCACGGCCTGGGCCCAGGACGAGTTCACCCGCGTCGGCGCCCGCAACGTCGTACGGGCCCCGCTCGGCGTCGACCTGGAGCGCTGCCGGCCCGGCCGGCGCGACCCCGCCGTCCGGGCCGGGTACGCGGCCGGGGCCGGGGTCCTGCTGGTCCTCTGCTCCCGCCTGTCCGTGGAGAAGCGGCCCGGCACCGCCCTGGACGCCCTCGCCGGGCTGCTGGACGCGGGCGTCCCGGCCCGGCTGGTCGTCGCGGGCGACGGACCGCTCCGCCCCGCCCTGGAGCGGCGGGCCCGGACGCGGGGCCTCCCGGCGCTCTTCCTCGGCCACGTCGCCGACCGGGAGGAGCTCGCCGACCTCCAGGCCGCCGCCGACCTCTGCCTGGCGCCCGGCCCCGCCGAGACCTTCGGGCTCTCCGCCCTGGAGGCCCTGGCCTGCGGGACCCCCGCCGTCGTCAGCGCCTCCTCCGCCCTCCCGGAGGTCGTCGGCACCGCCGGCGCGGCGGCCGCCGACACCCCGGCGGCCTTCACCGCCGCCGCGCGGGGCCTGCTCGCCCTGCCGGAGGCCCCCCGCAGGGCCGCCGCACGCGCGCGTGCGGAGCGCTTCTCCTGGGACCGCTCCGTGGCGGCCTTCCTCGGCGCCCACGAGGCGGCCGCCGCCGGGCCCGCCGCCGCCCTGCCGCCCCTGCCGCAGGAGGTCGGCGGATGACCCCCGCGCACGGGCCCGCCCCGGCCCCGGCGGACCTCGGCGGACCCGCGGGGAAGGCCGCGCCTGCCGCCCCCGCGCCCCTGCGGTTCGCCGTGCTCGGGGACTCGTTCAGCGAAGGGGTCGGGGACCGGGCCGGGGGAACGTGGCGGGGCTGGGCCGCGCTGCTCGCCGACGGCCTCGCCGGGCCGGACCAGCGCCTGGACTTCGTCAACCTCGCCGTCAGCGGCGCCCTCGGCCGGGACGTCGCCGAGGACCAGGCGCCCCGCGCGGCCGCCCTCCGGCCGCACCTCGCCTCGGTCGTCGTGGGGGTCAACGACACCCTGCGGCACACCTTCGACGTCGGGCTGTTCGCCCGCCGCCTGGACCACGCCCTCGCCACGCTCGGCGCGACCGGAGCCGTACTCCTCACCGCCTGCCTGCCCGACCCGGGACGGCTGCTCGGCCTCCCGGGGCCGCTGGCCCGGCCGCTCGCCCGCCGGGGCGGGAGCGTGAACGCCGTGGTGCACGCCCTGTCCGCCCGCCACGGCGCCGTCCACCTCCACCTGGCCGACCCGGCCTGGACCGCCGACCGCGGGCTGTGGAGCGCCGACCGGCTCCACCCCGGCGAGCGGGGCCACCGGGCCGTCGCCGGGGCCTTCCACCGGCTCCTCGCCGCGCGGGGGCTCGCCCGGGGGCCCGCCCCCTCCCCGGAGGCGTCCGAGCCGCCGCCCGGCCGCGCCGCGACCGCCCGGTGGCTCGCCACCGCCGGCACCGGATGGGTGCTGCGCCGCAGCCACGACCTGCTGCCGCAACTGCTGCTGCTCGCCGGGGAGGAGCTGCTCCACCGGACCGGCGGCAGCGGCCCCGGGCCGCTCGACGCGCGCGCCGAGACCGCCCTCGCCGAGGCCCTCGCGGCGACAATGGGGGGATGAGCGGGCGCTGGGAGTTCTGGATCGACCGGGGCGGCACCTTCACCGACGTCGTGGGGCGGCGCCCCGACGGCCGCCTCGTGACCCGCAAGGTCCTCTCCCACGACCCGGGCCGCCGGCAGGACGCCGCCGTGGCCGGGATCCGGCTCCTCATGGGCCTCGCCCCCGGCGAGCCCGTCCCCGCCGACCGGGTCGCCGTCGTCAAGATGGGCACCACCGTCGCCACCAACGCCCTCCTGGAACGGCGCGGCGAACCCACCCTGCTGCTCGTCACCGAGGGCTTCCGCGACGCCCTGCGGATCGCCTACCAGAACCGGCCCCGCCTCTTCGACCGGCACATCGTGCTGCCGGAGGCCGTGTACGCGCGCGTGGCCGAGGTCCCCGAGCGGGTGGACGCCCGGGGGACGGTCGTCCGTCCCCTCGACGAGGCCGCCGTCGCCGCCGCCCTCGCCGCCGCCCACCGGGACGGCCTCCGCTCCGCCGCCGTCGTGCTCCTGCACGGCCACCGCAACCCCGGGCACGAGCGGCGGGTCGCGGAAGCCGCCCGCGCCACCGGCTTCTCCCAGGTCAGCTGCTCCCACGAGGTCAGCCCGCTGATCAAGCTGGTGCCGCGCGGCGACACCACCGTCGTCGACGCCTACCTCTCGCCCGTGCTGCGCCGCTACGTCGACGAGGTCGCCGCCGAACTCCCCGGGATCCGCCTGATGTTCCTCCAGTCCAACGGCGGACTGCGCGAGGCCGCCCACTTCCGGGGCAAGGACGCCGTCCTCTCCGGACCCGCGGGCGGCGTCGTCGGCATGGCCCGGACCTCCGCCCTGGCCGGACACGACCGCGTCATCGGCTTCGACATGGGCGGCACGTCCACGGACGTGTCGCACTACGCCGGCGCTTTCGAGCGTGAACTCGGTTCACAGGTGGCCGGGGTGCGGATGCGGGCCCCCATGATGAGCATCCACACCGTCGCCGCCGGCGGCGGCTCCGTCCTCCACTACGACGGCCGCCGCTACCGCGTGGGACCCGACTCCGCCGGAGCCGTCCCCGGCCCCGCCTGCTACCGGCGCGGCGGACCGCTCACCGTCACCGACGCCCAGGTGATGCTCGGCCGGATCCAGCCGGACCACTTCCCGGCCGTCTTCGGTCCGGACGGCGACGAACCCCTCGACGCCGGGACCGTCCGCGCACGCTTCACGGCCCTCGCCGAGGAGATCGGCGGCGGCCGCACCCCCGAGGCGGTCGCGGCCGGCTTCCTGCGGATCGCGGTCCTCGACATGGCCAACGCCGTCAAGAAGATCTCCGTCCAGCGCGGCCACGACATCACCCGCTACGCCCTCACCTGCTTCGGCGGCGCGGGAGGCCAGCACGCCTGCGCCGTCGCCGACGCCCTCGGCGTCGACACCGTCCTCGTCCCCCCGCTCGCCGGAGTCCTCTCCGCGTACGGCATCGGCCTCGCCGACGCCACCGCCCTGCGCGAACGGTCCGTCGAGGCCCCGCTCGACGCACCCGGCACCCCCGCGCGCGTGGCGGCCGTCGCCGCCGAACTCGCCGACCGCACCCGGGCCGAACTCCGCGCGGACGGCCTCCCCGACCACGCGATCACCACCCGCGCGCGCGTGCTGCTCCGCTACGCCGGGACCGACGCGCCCCTCCCCGTCGAGCTCGGCCCCGCCCGGGAGATGGCCGCCGCCTTCGCCGCCGACCACCGGGCCCGCTACGCCTTCACCATGGACAGGCCGCTCGTCGCGGAGGCCGTCACCGTCGAGGCCGCCGGCGCCGCGGGACCCCACGGCCCCGTCCACGTCCCCACCGGCACCCGCACGGGCCCCCTCGCCCCCCGCGCCACCGTCCGCACCCACGACGGCGCCACCGCCTCCGACACCCCGCTCCACCGCCGCGAGGACCTGCGCCCCGGCGACACCGTCGACGGGCCCGCGATCCTCGCCGAGGACGACGCCACCACCGTCGTCGACCCCGGCTGGCGCGCCACCGCCGCCCCCACCGGCCACCTGCTGCTGCGCCGCGCCGTCCCGCGCCCCGCCCGCACCGCCGCCGGCACCGACGTGGACCCCGTCCTCCTGGAGGTCTTCCACAACCTCTTCATGTCCATCGCCGAGCAGATGGGCGTCCGCCTGGAGAACACGTCCCACTCCGTCAACATCAAGGAACGCCTCGACTTCTCCTGCGCCCTCTTCGACGCCGACGGCAACCTCGTCGCCAACGCCCCCCACATCCCCGTCCACCTCGGCTCCATGGGCGAGACCGTCAAGGAGGTCCTGCGCCGCCGCGCGGGCGACCTGCGCCCCGGCGACGTCTACGCCGTCAACGACCCGTACCACGGCGGCACCCACCTGCCCGACGTCACCGTCGTCACCCCGGTCCTCGACGACGACGGGCACACGCTCCGCTTCCTCGTCGCCTCCCGCGGCCACCACGCCGAGATCGGCGGCATCACCCCCGGCTCCATGCCCGCCTTCAGCCGCACGATCGACGAGGAGGGCGTCCGCTTCGACAACTGGCTCCTGGTCCGCGACGGAAGGTTCCGCGAGGCCGAGACCCGGGCCCTCCTCACCGGCGCCCCCCACCCCTCCCGCGACCCCGACGCCAACCTCGCCGACCTGCGCGCCCAGACCGCCGCCAACGAGAAGGGCGTCGAGGAACTCCGCAAGGCGGTCGCCGAGTTCGGCCTCGACGCCGTCCAGGCGTACATGCGCCACGTGCGGGCCAACGCCGAGGAGTCCGTCCGCCGGATCGTCGCCCGCCTGAGCGACGGCACGTGCCGCTACGAGACCGACTCCGGCGCCGTCATCCGGGTCGCCGTCCGCGTCGACCGCGAACGCCGCTCCGCCGTCCTCGACTTCACCGGCACCTCCGCCCAGCTCCCCGGCAACGCCAACGCCCCCACCGCCGTCGTCACGGCCGCCGTCCTGTACGTCTTCCGCACCCTCGTCGACGAGGACATCCCCCTCAACAGCGGCTGCCTGGTGCCCCTGGAGATCCGCGTCCCGCCCGGCTCCATGCTCGCCCCCGAACCCCCGGCCGCCACCGTCGCCGGGAACGTCGAGACCTCCCAGGCCGTCACCGGCGCCCTCTACGCGGCCCTCGGCGTCCAGGCGGAGGGCTCCGGCACCATGAACAACGTCACCTTCGGCGACGACCGCGTCCAGTACTACGAGACCGTCGCCAGCGGCTCCGGCGCGGGCGACGGCTTCCACGGCACCGACGCCGTCCAGACCCACATGACCAACTCCCGCCTCACCGACCCCGAGGTCCTGGAGTGGCGCCACCCCGTCCGCGTCGACTCCTTCGCCGTCCGCGAGGGCAGCGGCGGCCGGGGCCGCTGGCACGGCGGCGACGGCGTGGAGCGCCGGCTCCGCTTCCTGGCGCCGATGACGGTCGCCCTCCTCACCGGACACCGGCGGGTGCCCCCGTACGGGATGGCGGGCGGCGAGCCGGGCGCGCTCGGCGAGAACCTCGTCGAACGCGCCGACGGCACCGTGGAGCGCCTCGCCGGGGCCGCGACCACCGAGGTCGGCCCCGGCGACGTCCTTGTCCTGCGCACCCCCGGCGGCGGGGGCTACGGCACCCCGCCGCCGGACGGTCCTACCGGGCCGTGACGAACCGGACCGGGGTCCCCGGCGCCGCCTGCGCCGCCGCCCCCAGGTCCGCCGCCCGCACCACCGCCACCACCGGATAGCCCCCGGTCGTGGGATGGTCCGCCAGGAAGACCACGGGCCGCCCGTCCGGCGGCACCTGCACCGCGCCCAGGACCATGCCCTCGCTGGGCAGTTCCCCGGGCCGGACGCGTTCGAGGGAGGGCCCGTCGAGGCGCAGTCCGATCCGGTTGCTCGCCGAGGAGACCAGGTACGCGCGCGTGGTGAGGGTCCGGAGCGCGCCGGCGGTGAACCAGTCGTCGCGCGGCCCGAGCCGGACCCGCAGGACGAGTTCGTCCGGCGGGCCCGGCCAGGGGGGAGCGTCGACCGACCCCCGTACGGCCGTGGCCGCTCCCAGCGGCAGCACCGCCCCGTCCGCCAGCGGCGCCGGGCCGAGCCCGGACAGCAGGTCGGTGGAGCGGCTGCCGAGCACCGGGTCGACGGCGAACCCGCCGCCGACCGCCACGTACGAGCGCAGCCCGCGCACCGCCTGGCCGACCTCCAGGAGCGCGCCGGCCGGGACCCGCACCGCCGTGCCCCAGGGCAGCGGGCGGCCGTCCGCCCGGACCGGGCAGGGCGCGCCGCCCACCGCCACGGTCACCGTCCGCCGGGGCCGCAGCGCACAGCCGTTCACGGTGGTCTCCAGGACGGCGGCCCCCTCCTCGTTGCCGACCAGCCGGTTCGCCAGCCGGGCGGCGGCCGGGTCGAGGGCGCCCGACCGGGGCACCCCCAGGTGCGCGTACCCGGGCCTGCCCAGGTCCTGCACGGTGGTCAGGGCACCGGCCCGGACCACGACGACGGCACGGTCGTTCACCGGCCCGCCCCCGTCCCCGGCCGGACGTCCACGGCGGTGAACCGCACGCGCGTGCCGGGGGAGAGCAGCGCGGCGGGCTCCCGGCCGGTGTCCCACAGGACCGCGTCCGTCGTCCCGATCAGCTGCCAGCCGCCCGGCGAGGAGCGCGGGTACACGCCCGTGTACGGCCCCGCCAGCGCCACCGCCCCGGCCGGCACCGCCGTCCGGGGCGTCGCCCGGCGCGGGACCTCGTACCGCGCGCCGAGCCCGGTCAGATAGCCGAAGCCCGGGGCGAAGCCGCAGAACGCGACCCGGAACTCGGCCGCGGAGTGGATCCGCGCCGCCTCGGCGGGCGTCACCCCCCACCGGGCGGCCACCTCCGGCAGGTCCGGCCCGTCGTACCGGACCGGCACCTCCACCACGCCGCCCGCGCGCGGGCGTTCCGCCCGGGGCTCCCAGCCGGGCAGTTCGGCCGCGAGCCGCCCCGGCTCGGCCACCCCGTCGAGCAGCACCGTCCGCGCCGCCGGCACGATCTCCCGCACCCCGGGCAGCGCGCCCGCCGCCCGGCGCCGCAGCAGCTCCGCGTGGAACGCCTCCGCGGCCGCCCCGTCGGCCAGTTCGACCAGGAGGGCCGACTCGCCCGCCCGCAGCACCCTCACGCGAAGGCCCCCACCGTGACCCCGGCGGCCTCCAGGCCGGCCCGGACGCGCCGGGCCAGTTCCACCGCGCCCGGGGTGTCCCCGTGCAGGCAGAGCGACCGCGCCCGCACGGACACCGCCGTCCCGCAGTGCGCGGTCACCGTGCCCGCGCGGACCAGCGCCACCGACCGCTCGACCACGGCGTCCGGGTCGTGCACGACGGCCCCCTCCCGCCCCCGTGGCAGCAGGGAGCCGTCGGCCCGGTAGGCGCGGTCGCCGAAGGCCTCGGCGACGACCGGGAGCCCCGCCCGCTCCGCCGCCTCGTGCAGCCGGGAACCCGGCAGTCCCAGCACCGGCAGCCCGCCGCCCGCGAGGAGCACCCCGTCGACGACCGCCGCCGCCTGCTCGGCGTCCCCCACCACCCGGTTGTAGAGCGCCCCGTGAGGCTTCACGTACGCCACCCGGGAGCCCGCCGCCCGCGCGAAGACCTCCAGGGCCCCGATCTGGTACGCCACCTCGGCGGCCAGCTCCGCCGCCGGCACGTCCATGGCGCGCCGCCCGAAGCCGGCCAGGTCCCGGTAGGACACCTGGGCCCCGATCCGCACCCCCCGCGCGGCGGCGAGCTCGCACACCCGCCGCATCGTCACCGCGTCCCCCGCGTGGAAGCCGCAGGCCACGTTGGCGCTGGTGACGACGGAGAGCAGCCGCTCGTCGTCGGTCAGCGTCCAGCGGCCGAAGCCCTCGCCGAGATCGGCGTTCAGGTCGATCGAGACCCCGCTCATGATGGTGCTGTTCCCTTCGCTGGTGCCGTGGTGCCGTGGTGCCGTGGTGCCGTGGTGCCGTGGTGCCGTGGTGCCGTGGTGCCGTGGTGCGTGGTGCGTGGTGCGTGTGCTGTGCCGGTACGCGCGCGTGCCGGGTGCTCAGGGGGTGGTCCGGCACTCCTCGCCGCGGTGGCCGGCGCCGCTCATCCCAGTTCCTTCCCGCGCGTCTCCGGCAGGCCGAGCAGCGCCAGTACCGCGATCCCGTACCCCACCGCCCCGAAGACCAGCGCCCCGCCCACGCCCCAGCTCTCGGAGAGGAAGCCGACCAGGGTGGGGAAGACCGCGCCGACCGCGCGCCCGGTGTTGTACGTGAGCCCCTGGCCGGTGCCGCGCACGGGCGTCGGGTACAACTCGGCGAGGAAGGAGCCGAAGCCGCTGAAGATGGCCGACATGCAGAAGCCGAGCGGGAAGCCGAGCAGCAGGAGGAGGGTGTTCGCGCCCGCCGGGATCTGGGTGTACGCGAGCACCGACACCGCCGACAGGACGGCGAAGAGCGCGATGTTCCGCTTGCGGCCGATCCGGTCCGTCAGGTGGCCGCCCGTCAGGTAGCCGGCGAAGGCGCCCGAGATCAGCAGCGTCAGATAGCCGCCGGTGCCGACCACGGTCAGCCCGCGCTCGGTCTTCAGGAAGGTCGGCACCCAGGTCGCCAGCGTGTAGTAGCCGCCCTGCACGCCCGTGGACAGCAGGGTCGCGAAGAGGGTGACGCGCAGCAGCCCGGGCCGGAACACCGCCCGCGGCGAACCCCGTTCGGGGCTCGCCTCGCGCGCGGCGGCCGCCTGGGGGGCGTCCTCCACGTGCCGCCGGACCCAGAAGACGAGCAGCGCGGGCAGGGCGCCCGTCCAGAACAGGATCCGCCAGGCCAGGTCCGCGTCGAAGAACTGGAAGACCAGGGTGTAGACGATCACCGCGAGCGCCCAGCCGGCCGCCCACGCGGACTGCACGGCACCGAGCGTGCGGCCCCGGTGCCGGGCGGAGGCGTACTCGGCGACCAGGATCGCCCCGACCGCCCACTCGCCGCCGAAACCGAGGCCCTGGAGCGCCCGGAAGACCAGCAGGGTCTCGTAGTTCGGCGCGAAGCCGCAGAGCACGGTGAAGAGCGCGTACGTGATCACCGTGATCATCAGCGCCCGGACGCGGCCGACCCGGTCGGCGAGGACCCCGGCGAGCGCGCCGCCCACCGCCGAGACCACCAGGGTCACCGTGGTGAGCAGTCCGGTCTGGCCCTTGTCGAGGCCGAAGTAGGCGGCGATCGCCACCATCGACAGCGGCAGGGTGAAGAAGTCGTAGGAGTCCAGGGCGTATCCGCCGAAGGCGCCGCCGAAGGCGCGCCGGCCGGGCGGACCGAGGGCGCGCAGCCAGCCGAACGCGCCCGACGCGTCGGGCGCTCCGTCCTGGGGGTGCCGCCGGGTCTGTGTCGTGCTCATCTGCACCTCGCAGAGGGGGAGGCGTGCCGGAGAGACGTACGAGAGGACCGTGCGGGATGCGCCCTGCGCGCGGTACGTCCCGTTCCGTTCCGGTGCGTACCCCGGAGGTGACCGTGCGCAGTGGCGCCAAGGTAGAGGATTGTTCAACGATCCGACAAGGGGGGTGTTGTCCGTGACCGGTTTCTGCGGTTGACTCGGCGCCGGACGACGGGGCCGACCGCCCCCGGCAGGGAAGAAGGGGGACCGTGGAGGTGACCGTGGACGCGGGCGACGCCAAGGCGACCGGCCCGACCGGAACGACCGGCCCGACCGGAGGGCTGGCGGACGACCGCGCGCTGCTCGGGCGCACCAGCACGGCGGAACGGGTCGCGGACATCCTGCGCACCCGGATCGCCGAGGGCTTCTTCCCGCCCGGCACCCGCCTCTCCGAGGAGAGCATCGGCGGAGCCCTCGGCGTCTCCCGCAACACCCTGCGCGAGGCGTTCCGGCTCCTCACCCACGAACGGCTCCTCGTCCACGAGCTCAACCGCGGGGTCTTCGTCCGGGTCCTCGCCGTGGACGACGTCGAGGACATCTACCGCACCCGGCGGCTCGTCGAGGGTGCCGTCGTCCGCGGCCTCGGCCGGCCGCCCTTCCCCGTGGACGCCCTCGCCGCCGCCGTCGCCGAGGGCGAGGCCGCCGCCCTGGCCGCGGACTGGCGGGCGGTCTCCACCGCCAACATCCACTTCCACCGCGAACTCGTCGCCCTCGCCGGCAGCGCCCGCACCGACGAGCTGATGCGGAGCGTCCTCGCCGAACTCCGGCTCGCCTTCCACGTCGTGGACGACCCCCGCGCCCTCCACGAGCCCTACCTCGCCCGCAACAAGGAGATCCTCGAAGCCCTGCGCGCGGGGGAGCGGGCCGCCGCCGAACGCCTCCTCGCCCGCTACCTCGACGACTCCCGCAGCCGCGTGACCGCCGCCTGCGCCCGGGCCGTGGACGAACCCGCGGCGGAGTAGCGGCCCCCGCCGCGGCGGGCGGGGCGCCGGCGGAGGGTACCGGCCCGGACGGGTCCGGGGCGGTGGTTTCTGCGCCGTTTCGACCCGTGTCAGTGCGAGGACCTACTCTGTGCACCGTGACTTCGCCTGCCTCGACGGACCTCGCTCCGCCCCAGCTCAGCGCGGGGCCGCGCCCCGCACAGGGGCCGGCCGCCGACGAAGGGCTCGCGCGGCGCCTGCGCGCGCTCGCCTGCACCGCGCCGCTGCACGACCTCGACGCGCGCAAGGCCAACCTCGCCGGCGAGTACACGGTCTACGCGATGGCCGAGGTCGCCCTCGCCGCGATCGACCTCGTCACCCTCCACATGGACTTCGACACCGGCGCCGACCACGACCAGGTCGTCGCCCGGCTGCTGCCCCGCGTCGCTGCCCAGGCCCCCGGCCGCCCCGCCGCCGAGCACGAGCGCGTGGCCCGCTGGGTCCTGGAGAACCTGATCAACGTCGGCAGCGTCGACCGGGGCTTCCGCGCGGTCTACGGCACCTTCGGCACGGACGGCGTGTACGTCCGCCGGGACTACGACTTCAAGCTCGTCGAGGAGGTCCCGGGGTACGGCGGCGCGGTCTGCCTCCGCACCACCGACGAGGCGGTCAACGTGCTGGTCGGAGCCCTGGACACCGACGTCACCAGCGCCCAGATCGCCGCCGAGGTGAAACTGGAGGTCCTCGTCAGCCGGGGCCGCCTCGCCGACGCCCAGCTCGCCGCCGAACAGGCCCGCTACCGGACCGTCCAGTACGCCGAGACCCTCCGCAGGACCCTGGAGGCCACCCGGCGCAACGTCCGCGCGGTGGACTGGCTCAACAGCGTCCCCGACATGATCGCCGAGGCGCTCGACCACGTCGCCGACCGCTACCGCCACGAGAACGCGATCCTCACCAACATCCGCAGGGCCCGCGACGAGGCCGAGGAGCCCGAGAACAAGCGCCGCGCCGCCGAACTCGTCGACATCGTCAAGGACTGCATCCGCCGGCACACCCAGCTCCAGTCCCGGCTCCTGGAGGCCGGACCGCTGTTCCGCGCCGAGCAGGACCGGCAGGCCTTCGCCGCACCCACCCGGTACACCGGCCTCGACCTGTACGGGCAGCTGGTCGCCCCCCTGCTGCCGCTCCCCGTCGAGCGCGCCACCCGCGTCACCGACGCCTTCTTCGCGCACGGCACCGGCCTGCGCACCCCCGCCTCGGTCCGCCTCGGCGACCTCGTGGACCTGCTGCTCACCCCGCCCGTCGAGCGCGAGCACCTCGGCGCGGAGATGCCCGAGCCGGACCTGATCGCCACCCCCGACGACTCCCGCTTCAGCGAGCGCCAGCTCGCGGACGCGCTCGGCCTGCTCGACCTGGAGCACGACGCCCCGCGCCGCCTCTCCGGCCTGCTCGCCGAGGCCCGCGCCACCGGCGGCGAGGACCTCGCCTACCTGGTGGCCCTGCTCGCCGTCCACGCGGCGAGCCCGCCGGTCGGCACCGCCTACCGCCAGGGCGAGGAGCGCCTGCTCTTCGCCGTCGACGACGGCACCCCCCTCGACGACCCCGGCTTCGGAGGCGCCGACCTCATCGTCGGCACGGCGCTCCTCGACGCCGCCGGCATGGCCGCCGACCGCACGGAGGCGACGTGACCTACGTCTCCGGCACCACCCCGTCCGCCTCCGCCGCCGACCGGCCCGCCGGACCGCCCCGCCCCACACGCGCGTGGCTCTTCCGGCCGGTTCCCCCGACCACCGGACCGGGAGAACCGGCGGAAGCCGCCGCGCCCGTGGAATCCGTGGAATCCGTGGAACTGACGGAACCCGCTGAGCTCACGGCATCCGCCGAGCCCGCCGAGCCCGCCGAGCCCGCCGAGCCCGCCGAGCCCGTCGAGCCCGCCGAGCCCGCCGAGCCCGTCGAGCCCGCCGAGCCCGCCGAGCCCGTCGAGCCCGTCGATCTCACGGAGCCCGCTGAGCGCACCGAGCCCGTCGACCTCACGGAGCCCGTGGAGCCCGTCGAGCGCGCCGAGCCCCTCGCGCCGCCCGAGCCCGCCCCCGCGACCCCGGCCCGCCCGGCCGCCCCGCTCCCGTCCCCATCCCCCGGCCCCCGCCTCCTGGCCCCCTTCGTGGACTCGCCCGCCGGCCCGCCGGGGGCGGACCCGAGGTCCGGCGGGGGGACCGGCGCGGGACCGCGCGACGGCTCCGGGCCCCGGCCCGACGCCCGGCCCCGGCTCGGGTCCGTGCCGCTGCCGGAGACCCCCCGGGCCGCCGCGCGGCGCCGGGAGCTGCCCGTGGTCCGCGCCGTACGCCTCGGGTCCGCGCGCGGGGAGCCGTCGCCCGCGCCGGGCGGGGCCCCCGCGCCGCCCGCCGCCGTCACCCCCGTGCCGCTGCCCCTGCCCCGGGCCGCCGGCACCACCGCCGTACCGCACGAGAGCAGCACCGAGGAGCCCCCGCAGTGAGCGACCACGCCGTCCAGTACCCCGAGTACCCCGAGTACGCGGACGCGTCGAGCGAGCAGGACTCCCCCCGGCCCCCGGCGCCCGCCCAGGCCGCCGCGGTCACCCCCGCCGACGCCGCCGACGCCGCCCGGCTCGTCTCCTTCGGGCTCCAGCCCAAGCTGCTGCCCGCGCGGGACGCCGAGTACGCCGAGCTGCTGCGTCGCTACCAGGAGGACCCCGGCTTCGCGCGGCTCGCCGACGCCGTCGCGACCGGCCTCGGGCTGATCGTCCTGGAGGTCTCCCCGCGCGCGGGCATGGCCGTGACCGCCGGAGAGGACTCGGTCTTCGCCGTCCGCATGGGCGACTACGCCCGCCGCGCCCACACCGACTCCGCCGACCGCTTCCTGCACGGCCTCGCCCACCTGGCCGTCGCCGCCATGGCCTTCCCGCGCCCCGAGGACCTCGCCGACGACGCCTACATCGGCCGCCTCACCGTCAACGGCGTGGACTCCTTCGTCCGCCAGGCGTGCCTGCGCCTGGAGCAGCGCGCCGAGGAGGACGGCGAGAACACCGACCCGGCCTCCGACGCCCCCGGCCTGGAGGCCGCCTGGCGCGTCTACTCCCGCCGGTCCACCACCGGCGCCACCAAGGACGCCCGCCGGCTCGCCGGTTCCACCACCGGCATCGTCGCCAAGGCCGTCGCCTTCCTCACCGACTCCGGCTTCCTCCAGCGCACCGGCGACGAGGGCGGCGGCTCCTACCGCACCACCGCCCGCTACCAGCTCCAGGTCCGCGACATGGCGGGTTCCGCCGCCCTGACCGAGCTGCTCGACCTCGGCATCGTCCCCGTCAGCGACGGCACCGCCACCCTCGTCCCGCCCCCCGAGGGCGACGACCTGGAGCTCGCGGCCGACGCCGGCCTGCCCTTCCACTCCTGACCGGCCCGGCCGGTCCGCCCCGACCGGCCCCCGGCACCACCCGCACCCCGCAACCACCGTCCTCAGCACGAGAGTCCGCCGCATGTACGAGCTGTCCCGGGTCCGCCTCTACTCCATCGGCCCCGCCGGCGCCCGCTACGCCGACACCGTCCTGGACCTGCGCGGCGTCGGCGCGCCCGTGCCGAACCCCGCCCCCACCCAGGCGGAGTTCTTCGAGGAGGAGCCCGTCGGCCCGCCGCGCCGCCCCGCCCCCGCGGGCGTGCTCTTCCTGGAGAACGGCGGCGGCAAGTCCGTCCTCCTCAAGCTGATCTTCTCGGTGATGCTCCCGGGCCACCGCAACACCCTCGGCGGCGCCAGCTCCGGCGTGCTCCGCAAGTTCCTGCTCGCCGACGACTGCGGGCACGTCGCCCTGGAGTGGCAGCACACCCTCACCGGCGAACTCGTCGTCGTCGGCAAGGTCAGCGAGTGGCGCGGCCGCCAGGTCTCCAACGACCCGCGGAAGTTCGCCGAGGCGTGGTACTCCTTCCGCCCCGGCCCCGGCCTCAGCCTGGACAACCTGCCGGTCGCCGAGGCGACCTCCGTCCGCCCCGCCGCCGAGGGCGCCTCCGGAGCCTCCGGCCGCCGCCGCACCATGAAGGGCTTCCGCGACGCCCTCACCGAGGCCGGGAAGGCGTACCCGCACCTCGACGTGGTCTGGGAGGAGATCCACGACCGCTGGAACGAGCACCTCGGCGAGCTCGGCCTCGACCCCGAACTCTTCCGCTACCAGCGCGAGATGAACGCCGACGAGGGCGAGGCCGCCGGCCTCTTCGCGGTCAAGAAGGACTCCGACTTCACCGACCTCCTCCTCCGCGCGGTCACCGACACCCGCGACACCGACGGCCTCGCCGACCTCGTCGGCGGCTTCGGCAACAAGCTCGGCCGCCGCGCCGAACTCACCGCCGAACGCGACTTCACCGCCGGGTCCGTCGACCTCCTGAACCGCATCGTGGACGCGGCCGGCACCCGGTCCCGCGCCCGCGAGGTCCACGCGGCGGCCGAGCGCCGCACCCGCACCCTCGCCCGCCGGCTCTCCGGCCGGGCCGCGGGGGAGCGCGCGCGGGCCGCCGAACTCGCCCAGCGGGTCACCGCGGCCGCCGACGCCGTCTCCGAGGCCGGGGCGGCCCGCGAGCGCAGCGCCCTCATCGCCGCCGAACTCGCCTACCGGCACGCCTCCCTGGCGCTCGCCGCCGCCGAGAAGGGCGCCGCCTCCCAGCGCCGCGAGCTGATCGAGGCCCGCACCCTGCACTCCGCCTGGCAGGCCACCGAGTCGGTGCTCCGTCACCGCGCCGCGGGCGACCGCTCCGCGCGCGTGGCCGCCGCCATCCGCGAGGCCGAGCGCGACGCCGCCCCGGCCCTCGCCGCCCGCGCCGAGGCCGCCGCCGACCTCGTACGGGCCCTGGCCTCCGCCGCCGAGGAGGGCGAGCGCCACGCGGCCGAGGAGGAGGAACGGTCCACCGCCCTCCAGGAGGTCGGCGAGGCCGCCCACCGGGACGCCACCGCCGCCGCCACCGAAGCCCAGCGCGCCCGCAGCGAGGCCGGCCACCTGCGCCAGCGCCTCGCCGAGGTCGAGCAGGAGACCGCCGAGGCCGTCCGGGCCGGCTGGCTCGACGACTCCGCCCCCGACGCCGACCCGGCCCGGGCCGCCCTCGCCGCCGCCGACGCCGAGAAGACCGCCGTCGCCGCCTGGGACGCCGCCCGCGAGACGGCCCGCACCGCGAGCGAGCGGGCCCGGGAGACGGCCGCCGCCGAGTCCCGCGCCGAACTCGCCGCCGCCCGCGCGGCCCACGCCGCCGAGGCCGCGGTCCGCGCCCACGACGCCGAGCACCGTGCCGCCGAGGCGCTGGCCGGCGAGGAACGCCTCGCCGAACTCCTCGGTCTCCCCGGCGCCGGTGCCTCCCGCCCGGACGCCCCCCGCGCCGAAGCCCCGCACCCCCCCGCCCCCCACCCCGACGAGGACGGCCCCGGCCCGCACGCCCCGCACGGCCCGCTCTCCGTCCCCGACTTCGACCGCTACGCCGAGGAGCTGCGCCGGCTGCTCGACGGGGCCGTCTCCTCCGCCGAACGCCAGCTCTTCGACCTGCGGACCGCCGCCGCCGACGACTCCCGCATCCTCGGCGCCCTCGGCGACGGCGGCCTGCTGCCGCCCGGCCCCGACGTCCTCGCCACCGTCGAGTTCCTCGGCGAGCACGGCATCCCCGCCCTGCCCGGCTGGCGCTACCTCGCCCAGTCCGTCGACCCCGCCGACCACGCGCGCGTGCTGGCCGCCCGCCCCGAGCTCGTCGACGGCGTCGTCATCACCGACCCCGTCTCGTACGGCCGCGCCCGCGAGGCCCTCGGCGCGGCCGCCCTGCTGCCCCGCTCCGCCGTCGCCGTCGGCACCGCCGCCGCCCTCCTCGCCCCCGTACCGGCGCAGGAGGCCGGCGAGGACACCGGCGTCTTCCTCGTGCCGCCGAACCCGGCCATGCACGACGAGCACGCCGCCGACGAGGAGCGGCAGGCGCTGCGCGCGCGGGCCGCCGCCCGCGACGAGGAGATCCGCGCCCTCGCCGCCCGGCTCGCCGGAGACCGGGCCCTCGCCGCCCGGATCGGCGCCTGGCGCGCCGACTGCCCGCCCGGCATGCTCGCCGAGCTCGCCGCCGCCGCCACCGCGGCCCGCGAGGCCGCCGAGACCGCCCGCGCCGTCCTGGACGAGGCCCGCGCCGCGCGCGCGGAGGCCGAGGAGACCGCCGCCGAGGCCCTCGCCGTCCGCGACGAGCGCCAGGAGGCGGCCCAGCGGGCCCGCCGGGCCGCCGACGCCCTCGCCGGCCTCGCCTTCCGGCTCCGCGAGCGCTCCGCCTGGCAGGCCAAGCTCCGCGAGCTCGCCGACGACGCGGCCGAGGCCGAGGCCCGCGCCCAGACCTGCCTGGAGCGCGCGCGGGCCGCCGACGAGGACCGCCGGGCCGCCCAGCGCGCCGCCGACGACGCCCACCGCACCGCCCGCGCGCTGCGCGCCGAGCGCGCGGAGATCGCCGGTGCCCCCGAGCAGCTCCCGGAAGGGGACGCCGGGGCGCCCCGCGCCGCGCTCCCCACCCTCCGCGAGGCGTACCGCGCCGCCTCCCAGGTGTACGAGAAGGTCGGCGTCGGCGCCGACCTGCGCGCCGAGCAGGCCCGTGCCGAGAGCGACGAGTCCGCCGCCCTCGCCGAACTGGACCGGCTCACCAACAAGGTCCGCACCCGCGCCGAGCAGCTCCTGGAGTCCACCGACGGCGCCGACGGCCCGTCCCGGCAGGCCGCCGCGGCCCGCGCCGAGTCCCTGGTGCAGATGCTGGAGACCCGCGCCTCCGAGGCGAGCGAGAAGCTCGGCCGGCTGCGCGGCGAGTCCGAGCGGCTGGCCCCCGAGGACGGCGGGGCCCACACCGAGCTGCCCGAGGAGCTGGTCCCGGACGACGCCGACCGGGCGCAGGCCCTGCTGCGCACCGCGAGCGCCGAACTCGCCGCCCGCAGCGACGCCCTGGAGGCGGCGCGGGCCGCCCACGCCGGGCTGCTGCGCGACCACCGGGCCGCCGAGGACGGGGCGGGCGGCTTCGACGAGACGGCCGCGCTCCTGCGCGACCTGCTGCGCGACCACGCGGAGGAGGAGCCCAAGGAGCAGGAGCCGTACCCCGGCTCCCTGGAGGAGGCCAGGACCGCCGCCGGCGAGGCCCGGCGGGCGCTGCGCTCCTGCGCCGCCGAGCTGTCGGCCGCCGACGCCGCCGTCCGCGAGGCGAGCGACATCCTCGTCCGGCACGCCAACTCCACCCGCTACGAGCAGGTCCGCACCCCGGCCCGCCAGCAGATCCGCGAGCTGCCCGCCTCCGCGCTGCCCGAGCACGCCGCCCGGTGGGCCGAGGCGTTCGCCCCCCGCCTGCGCGTGCTCACCGACGAGCTGGCGCAGCTGGAGCGCAACCGCGACTCGATCGTGGACCGGCTGCGCGGCCTCGTGGAGAGCTCGCTCGCCACGCTCCGCTCCGCCCAGCGGCTCTCCCGCCTCCCCGAGGGGCTGGGGGAGTGGTCCGGCCAGGAGTTCCTGCGGATCCGCTTCGAGGAGCCCGACCAGGCCACCCTCGCCGAGCGGCTCGGCGAGGTCGTCGACGAGGCGACCCGCGCGGCCGTGCGGAAGAACTCCGACCTGCGCCGCGACGGCATGTCCCTGCTGCTGCGCGGGGTGCAGGCGGCGCTCGAACCGAAGGGCGTCGCCGTCGAGATCCTCAAGCCGGACGCGGTGCTGCGCGCCGAGCGGGTGCCCGTCGGGCAGATGGGCGACGTCTTCTCCGGCGGCCAGCTGCTCACCGCGGCCATTGCCCTGTACTGCACGATGGCGGCGCTCCGCTCCAACGACCGGGGCCGGGACAAGCACCGGCACGCGGGCACGCTGTTCCTCGACAACCCGATCGGCCGCGCCAACGCCACGTACCTGCTGGAGCTCCAGCGGGCCGTGTCGGACGCGCTGGGCGTCCAGCTCCTGTACACCACCGGCCTGTTCGACACGACGGCGCTCGCCGAGTTCCCCCTCGTGATCCGGCTGCGCAACGACGCGGACCTGCGGGCCGGCCTGAAGTACATCAGCGTCGAGGAGCACCTGCGGCCGGGCCTGCCGCAGCCGGCCTCCGAGGGCGAGACGATCCACGGCGAGATCACGGCGACCCGCATGTTCCGCCGCCACCAGGACGTGGAGCCCCGCCCCGCCGAGTGACCGGAGGCACGCGGCGCCCCGGGACACGCCGACGGCCCGCCCCCGGGACACGCCGAGGGCCCGCCCCCCAGGGGGCGGGCCCTCGTACGCCTCACTGCGGCGGCAGCCCTAAGCGGCCTGCTCCTCCGCGATCCGCTCCCGGCGCGCCGCGTAGGCGGTGCTGCTCGGTTCGGAGACCACGCCGTTGCGCTGGCGCCACACCTGGCGGGTGATCCAGATGTCCAGCACGCTCCAGGTGGCGACGACCGTCGCGACCACGGCCGCTATCGTCATCGGATAGGCCAGCCAGGAGCCGGCGACCGAGGTGAGGAAGGCGACCACGGCCAGGATGAGCGTCACCGACGTGATCATCACCGCCCGCACCGCCGCGTTCCGCACCGGATCCGGCAGCCTCCGTCGGCCCCGGTCGTCCTCCACCCACAGCTGACGCGGGATCCGCGCCTCGTCTTCCATGTCCTGTCACTCCCCACCGCACGACGCTCCCAGGGGGTGGCTGCCCGCTTCCGGCGGTTCTACACGGCGCGCGCGGTCATCGCGCTCCCCCGGCCGCGCCGGACGGAGCACCCCCCGCACTTCATGACGCTTCGGACAGGGAAAAGGTTTCCCCACTTCACTCTCCTTCGCGAATTCTGTCGCGATCGGAGCGAACGGAACGAACGATTCCAGCCATTGACCCTCCGGCGGGAAAGAGTGCAACGCTCCGTGTCCTGCGCCACAGTGGTCGACCCGAACTCCCGCAATACCAGGACATCTCATGATCAACGCTCACTCGACAGGCTGAAAATCGCCCAGACATACCTTCGAGATGGCTCTGATGCAGTAGTAGGCTCACGCTGATTTTTGTTGAAACCGAAGGTTGACGTGCCGTGTTGACGCGGCGACGCCGTTCGAGGGACCTCCGTGGCCGCGGAGGCCGTACTGGGGGAGGCCATGCGCTTTCGCGGGAAGTCCATCCGCAGGAAGATCGTGGCGCTGCTCCTCGTACCGCTCGTCTCCCTCACCGGCCTCTGGGGCTTCGCCACCGTCCTCACCGGACGCGAGGCGGACCAGCTCCTCGACGTCGGCTACATCGTCGACAAGGTCGGCTACCCCATCGAGGACACGGCCCGGGTCATCCAGCTCGAACGCCGCCAGTCCCTCGTCTACCTCGCCGACCCGCGCGGCTCGGAAGCCCTGGCCCAGCTCCGCGAGGCCCGCCTCGCCACCGACCGCCAGATCGACCGGATCCGGGCCAACGCCGAGGACCCCGGCGTCCGCGAGGAGATGCGCCCGGTCACCACCCAGAAGCTCAACTCGCTCCTCACCGCCTTCGGGGAGCTGGAATCCCTGCGCCGCTCCGTCGAGCGGCGCAACATAGGCCGGCTCCAGGCCCTGGAGTTCTACAACCGGCTCGTGGACCCCTGCTACAGCTTCCTCGTCACCCTCCACGCGCTGGAGAACGTCGAGATGGACAAGCAGGGCCGCGCCCTCGTCGGCATCACCCGGGCCCGCGAACTCCTCTCCCGCGAGGACGCCCTGGTCCTCTCCGCGCTCGTCGCCGACCGCGTCACCGCCCAGGAGATCCGCGCCGTCTCCGACCTCGTCGCCGTCCGCAAGCAGTTCTACGAGGTCAACCTCGAACTCCTCCCCGCCTCCGAGCGGCAGCGCTTCGAGCAGTACTGGCGCAGCCCCGAGACGACGGCCCTGCGCACCGCGGAGGAGGCGTTCATCGCGGAGGGCCCGACCGAGCGGCCCAAGAGCGCCACCGCCGCCTACTGGCAGGACGAGGCCAGCCCCGTCCTCGACGAGCTCGCCCGCGCGAACACCGCCGCGGGCGACCGCTACCAGGAGCGCGTCCAGCCCGCCGCCTACAGCGTCCTGCTCAAGGCGGGCTTCGCCGGCGTCCTCGGCTTCCTCGCCCTCCTCGCCTCCGTCGGCATCTCGGTCCGCGTCGGCCGCTCCCTCGTCCGCGACCTGCGGCGCCTCCAGAAGGAGTCCCAGGAGGTCTCCGGCGTCCGGCTGCCCAGCGTCATGCGCCGCCTCGCCGCCGGCGAGCACGTCGACGTCGAGACCGAGGTCCCCCACCTGCGGTACGGCCAGGACGAGGTCGGCCAGGTCGGCCAGGCCCTCAACACCCTCCAGCGCGCCGCCGTCGAGGCCGCCGTCAAGCAGGCCGAGATGCGGCGCGGCGTCTCCGAGGTCTTCGTCAACCTGGCCCGCCGCAACCAGGTGCTGCTCCACCGCCAGCTCACCCTGCTCGACACCATGGAGCGGCGCACCGAGGACACCGAGGAGCTCGCGGACCTCTTCCGCCTCGACCACCTCACCACCCGCATGCGCCGCCACGCCGAGGGCCTGGTGATCCTCTCCGGCGCCGCCCCCTCCCGGCAGTGGCGCAAGCCCGTCCAGCTGATGGACGTGGTCCGCGCCGCCGTCGCCGAGGTCGAGGACTACGAGCGCGTCGAGGTCCGCCGGCTGCCCCGGCTCGGCGTCGGCGGCCCCGCCGTCGCCGACCTCACCCACCTCATCGCCGAACTCCTCGAGAACGCCACCGTGTTCTCGCCCCCGCACACCGCCGTCCAGGTCCTCGGCGAGCGCGTCGCCAACGGCTTCACCCTGGAGATCCACGACCGCGGCCTCGGCATGAGCCCCGAGGTCCTCCTCGACGCCAACCTGCGGCTCGCGGAGACCCCCGAGTTCGAGCTCTCCGACACCGACCGCCTCGGCCTCTTCGTGGTAAGCCGGCTCGCCCAGCGACAGAACGTCCGCGTCTCCCTCCAGACCTCCCCGTACGGCGGCACCACCGCGGTCGTCTTCATCCCGGCCGCGCTGCTCACCGACGCCCCCGAGACGCAGGGCGCTGGCTTCCGCCTCGACCGCAAGGGCCTGGACCCGCGCGCCCAGGAGGGCGACCCCCGCCCCACCCGGGAATCCCCCGTCACGGCCTCCGGGGCGCCCGCGTCCGTGCTCGGCGACGCCCCCCTGCCGCAGCGCCGGCCCGCTCTCGCCCGCGTCCCCGACCTCGCCGACGAGACGGGCGCGGCGGACGACGCCTTCGCCCGCCCCCTGGACGGCCCGGTCGAGCTGGAGCCGCCGCTCGGCCCCGAGGACCTCGGCACGCTCCTTGACCGCTCCGCCGACCTCCTCGACAGCGACAGCGAGCGCGGCGGGCTCTTCCGCCCCCAGCGCCGCCGCACCGGCCCGCTGCCGGCGGGCGAGCAGCACCAGCAGGTCCCCGACCAGGGCACGGCCCCCGACGGGGAGGACCGCCCGCCCGCCGACGCCCGCACCGCCCCGGTGCCGCTGCCCCGCCGCCGCCAGCCGACCCTGGTCGTCGACCGCGGCCGCCGGCTGGACGAGCCCGGCCGCGCCCACCCCGCCCCCGGCCCGGCGCGCCCCACCGGCCCCACCCTCGTCCCCGTCCGCCCGGAAGGCACCGGCGTCCGCCCGGAAGGCACCGGCGTCCGCCCGGAAGGCACCGGCATCCGCCCGGAAGGCACCGGCACGCGCCCGGAGCCTGCCGGGACGCGCCCGGAGGCGTCCGGCCCGCGGCCCGGGGGCGACGGCGCCCCCGCGGGGCTCGACGGGCTCCCGCGCCGGGTCCGTCAGGCGAGCCTCGCGCCGCAGCTGCGCGAGCCCGGCCGGCCCGCCGCCGCGGGCGACGGCCGGACCGGGCAGGAGACCGCGGGCCGGGACTCCGCGGGGGACGACTTCGAGCGCGACGCCGAGGAGGTGCGGGCCCGCATGGCCGCCATGCAGCGCGGCTGGCAGCGCGGACGCCTGCACGGCTCGGACCCGGACGACAGCACAGCACACGGAACGACACCCGAGGGGGACGGTCGATGACCGCACCGAACGCCGCAGCAAGCACCAGCAGCCCCGTGCAGGGCGACGGCGAACTGAACTGGCTCCTCGACGAGCTGGTCCAGCGCGTCGCCGCGATCCGCAAGGCCCTGGTGCTGTCCAGCGACGGCCTGCCCACCGGCGCGTCGAAGGACCTCAGCCGGGAGGACGGCGAGCACCTCGCCGCCGTCGCCTCCGGCTTCCACAGCCTCGCCAAGGGCGTCGGCCGCCACTTCGAGGCGGGCAAGGTCCGCCAGACCGTGGTCGAGCTGGAGGACGCGTTCCTCTTCGTCACCGCCGCGGGCGACGGCAGCTGCCTCGCCGTCCTCGCCGACGCCGACTCCGACGTCGGCCAGGTCGCCTACGAGATGACCCTCATGGTGAAGCGGGTCGGCACCCATCTCGGCACGGCCCCCCGGACCGGTCTGTCCACGGGAGGGTGAGCCGTCCCGCATGAGCGACGAAGCCGAGCGGAACCAGCCCGGCCGGGAAGCCCCCGGCCGGCGTACGGGCGTCCATCACTGGTACGACGACGAGGCGGGACCGGTCGTCCGCCCGTACGCGATGACCCGGGGCCGGACGAGCGCCGCCGGACGCCACCGGCTCGACCTCATCGCGGTGGTGGTCCCCGAACCGGCCGCCGACGACCCCGGTCGCGACCAGACGCTCTCCCCGGAGCACGTGGAGATCGTCGAACGCTGCTTCGAGCAGCCCCAGTCGATCGCCGAGCTCGCCGCCGGACTCGACCTCCCCGTCGGGGTGGTCCGCGTCCTGGTCGGCGACCTCGTCGACGAGGAACTCGTGCACGTGACCCGCCCCGTTCCGCCGGCCCAGCTGCCGGACGTGAGCATCCTCCGCGAGGTGATCAATGGCCTTCGGGCGCTCTAGCCGCAAGAAGACCCCCGTCGAGCCGGTGACCCTGAAGATCCTGGTCGCCGGCGGGTTCGGGGTCGGCAAGACGACGCTGGTCGGCGCGGTCAGCGAGATCCGTCCGCTGCGGACCGAGGAGGTCCTCACCGAGGCCGGCCGGCCCGTGGACGACCTGCACGGCGTCGAGGCCAAGACGACCACGACGGTCGCCATGGACTTCGGCCGGATCACGCTCCGCGAGGACCTCGTCCTGTACCTGTTCGGCACCCCCGGCCAGGACCGCTTCTGGTTCCTGTGGGACGAGCTGGCGCAGGGCGCGCTCGGCGCGATCGTGCTCGCCGACACCCGCCGCCTGGAGGACAGCTTCGCCGCCATCGACTACTTCGAGCGGCGCGGCATCCCCTTCACGGTGGCCGTCAACTGCTTCGAGGGCGCCCGGCGCTACCCGACGGAGACCGTGCGGGCGGCGCTCGACCTCGACCCCGAGGTCGAGCTGCTGATGTGCGACGCCCGCGACCGCGAGTCGGTCAAGGACGTCCTGGTGGCCGTGGTCGAGCACGCCCTCGTCCTCACCGGTCGCGAGCACGCCTCCGCGGCCACCTGAGCGGTACGGCCCCGGCCGGGCCTCAGCGCACCGCGACCACCGCCGAACCGTGCCCGAAGAGGCCCTGGTTGGCGGTGATCCCGGCCCGCGCCCCCGGCACCTGCCGGTCGCCCGCCGTGCCCCGCAGCTGCCAGGTCAGCTCGCAGACCTGCGCGATGGCCTGCGCGGGCACGGCCTCCCCGAAGGAGGCGAGGCCGCCGCTGGTGTTCACCGGCAGCGCGCCGCCGAGCCGGGTCACCCCGTCCCTCAGCAGCCCGGCGCCCTCCGCGGGCCCGCACAGCCCGATGTCCTCGTACCACTCCAGCTCCAGGGCGGTGGACAGGTCGTACACCTCCGCCAGCGACAGGTCCTCCGGACCGAGCCCCGCCTCCTCGTACGCCGCCCGCGCGATCGAGGCGCGGAAGGAGTGCGGCCCGGGGGCGAGCGCGGTGGTCGAGTCGGTCGCGATGTCGGGCAGGTCGAGCACCGTCCGGGGATAGGTGGGGGAGACCGTCGACACCGCCCGGATCCGCACCGGATCGGGGTGCCCGTGCCGGCGCGCGAAGTCCATGCCGGACAGCACCAGCGCCGCCCCGCCGTCCGAGGTGGCGCAGATGTCGAGCAGCCGCAGCGGATCGGCGACCACCGCCGATCCCGCGACCTCCTCCGCCGTCACCGTCTTCCGGTAGCGGGCCAGCGGGTTGAGCGCCCCCGCCGCCGCGTTCTTCACCTTCACCCGGGCGAAGTCCTCCGGCGTGTCCCCGTACAGGGCCATCCGGCGCCGCGCGGCGAGCGCGAAGTACGCGGGGTTGGTGGCGCCGAGGACCCGGAAGCGCAGCCAGTCCGGGTCGCCGGGCCGCTCCCCGCCGGCCGGGGCGAGGAAGCCCTTGGGGGTGGAGTCGGCGCCGACGACGAGGACCGCGTCGGCGAGCCCGGCGAGGATCTGCGCCCGGGCCGCGCCGATGGCCTGGGCGCCCGAGGCGCAGGCCGCGTACACGCTGGTCACCCGCGCCCCCTGCCAGCCCAGCGCCTGCGCGAAGGTCGCCCCGGCCACGTATCCCGGATAGCCGCACCGCATGGTGTCGGCGCCGACGACGGCGCCGATGTCCCGCCACTCCACGCCCGCGTCGGCGAGCGCGGCGCGGGCGGCGGCGGCCCCGTACGAGACGAAGCTCCGCCCCCACTTGCCCCAGGGGTGCATGCCGGCCCCGATGACGGCGATGTCGTTCACGCGCTCTCCTCCGCCGCCACGGGCCGCCAGTGCCAGGTGGTCCACACGTGCGCCCCGTCCTCGTTCAGGACCCCGGGCACCACCTCGACCTCCGCTCCCACGGCGAGGTCAGCGGGCCGCACGCCCGGCGCGGCCTGCCCGAGCACCACCATCCCCTCCGCCGCCAGCTCGACCGCGACGAGCGTGTACGGCTCCCAGGGCGCGTCCGGGTCGGAGACGTACGGGGCGGGCGGCCGGTAGCGCCCGTCGGTGTACGACCACACCCGCCCGCGCGGCGACAGCGGCGTCTCGTCGAGCGTCCCGCCGCCCGCGCAGGCCGGGTTGCGGCAGGCGTCGTCCTCGCGCGGGAAGAACACCGCCGCGCAGGCCGAGCAGCGGGTGCCGAGGAGCCGGAACTCCCCTTCGGGGACGGTGTCGTCGGTGAACCAGCCGGCCACCACCGGTCTGCGCGTCCGTGTCATCTCCCGGCCCTCCCGCACTTATCTGACGGTACGTCAGAATCCTGGGGCGAGTCTGGCACGGCCCGCCCGGACGGGGAAGGGGAGGACGTCAGTGCCCGGCCACCGACCTGCGCGCCACCGGGAAGTCGAAGAACGTCGACGGGAACGGCTCCGGCTTGAACGTGAAGTGCCACCACTCCTCCGGCAGGTTCACGAACCCCTCCGCCTCCAGCGCCCCCTTCAGCAGCCGCCGGTTCTCCCGCTGCGCCCCCGTGATCCGCGGGTCCTCGGTGTGCGACAGGGTGTCGAAGCAGTCGTACCCGGTCCCCATGTCCACCGAGCTGTCCGGGAACCGCTCCGCGTACGGCGCGGAGCACGACGTCAACGGCTCGCCCGGCACGTACGCGCGCGTGGGCGCCGCCGGCAGCCGCACGACCGTCAGGTCCACCGTCGAACCCCGGCTGTGCCCGGACTTCTCCGCGATGTATCCGTCCGCGAACAGCCGCTCCTTGGCCACCAGCGGATAGAACTCCGCCTTCATCCGCTCGTCCGCCAGGTCCTCCGCCCACCGCACGAAGTGGTCCACCGCCCGCTGCGGCCGGTAGCAGTCGTACACCTTCAGCGAGTACCCCCGGGCCAGCAGCCGCGTCTGCGCGCGGTGCAGCGCCTCCGCCGCCGGCCGGGTCAGCACGCACAGCGGCTGCCGGTAGCCGTCGACCGGCTCGCCCACGAAGTTGTGCGCGGTCGTGTACCGCATCTCCTGGAGGATCGTCCGGTCCACCGCGTCCAGCGCCACGAACTCCCGCGGCGCCTTCGGCTCGGGCCGGGCGACGGCGGGGGAGCCGGCGGCCCCCGCGACGAGCAGGACGGCGGCGCCGAGGGCGCGCATCACCACACCAAGTCGAGTCATGCGCACCGGGTCTACCAGTTCGGCCCCCGCCGGGAAACCCCCTCGCGTACGGTCGACGCCGTGACCACCCCCGTGCCCCACTCCCACTGCTCGGCCTGCGGAGCCCCGTACCCGCCCGGCACCACGGCCTGGCCCCGCACCTGCCCCGCCTGCGGCACCACCGCCTACCGCAACCCCCTCCCGGTCGCCGTGGCCCTCCTCCCCGTCACGGGCCCGGCGGGCACCGGCCTCCTCGCCGTCACCCGCGCCATCCACCCCGGCCACGGCGGCACCGCCCTCCCCGGCGGCTTCGTCGACCACGGCGAGGACTGGCGCACCGCCGTCGTCCGCGAACTCCACGAGGAGACCGGCCTCGTGGCCCCCGCCGGGGGCGTCCGCCTCGCCGACGCCCTCAGCTCCCCCGAGCACCTCCTCCTCTTCGGCCTCCTCCCGCCGGTCGACGCGGACGCGCTCCCCGCCTTCGCCCCGACCCCGGAGACCTCCGCCCGCCTGGTCCTGCCGGAACCCCGCGAGCTGGTCTTCCCCCTCCACACCGAGGCCGTACGGAAGTGGTTCGCGGGCGCGTACGGCTGACCCTCAGTCCCACCAGAAGGTCCACTCGTCCGCTCCCACCAGGTGCCCGGCGTACGCGGCGAGGTCCGCGACCGACTCCTGCCACACGTTGTCGGGACAGAAGGCGAAGTGCTCGGCGGCGACGCGCAGCGCCTCCTCGGGCGTGGCCGGGGGAGCGGCGACGGAGAGCCGCAGGGTGTCGAAGCCGACCGCGAACACCCGCGCGCCGAAGCGCCGCTCCCAGTCGGCGACGACCGCGGCGATCCGCGCCGTGTCACCCTCGTGGTTGGCCGGACCCGACCAGCCCACGGCGGCCAGCGCCTCCGCCCCGGAGGCGGCCTCCACCAGCCCGAGCCGTGCGTCGGTCCCGAAGGACAGGAGCACGTCCGCGTGCTCCGCCGCGAGCGCGTCGGGGTCCTCCGCGGGCGCCCGCCCGGGCGCGCGCCCCGGCCAGGCCGCGCCGTAGGGCGCGGTGACCGCGAGCCGTTCCTCGGCGGAGAGCGGGTCGTCCTCCTCGCCGACCGAGACGCACCCCTCCCACCAGTGCGCGAGGACGGCCTCCGGATCGTGGTCGCCCGGCCGGGAACCGCCCCCGGAGAACAGCTCCCCCGACGCCCACGGCCGGAAGCCGCCGTCCCCGCCGAGCGGTTCGAGCAGCAGCGGCCACAGCCCGGTCCGCGCGTGCGCGGCCCTTATCCGCCCCCACAGCCCGAAGGGCGCGGGCCCGTCGCTCAGCCACAGCGGCCGCGCCGCGCTGCCCTCCCCGTCCGCCGTCACCATGCCGCCGGCGGGAAGCCGGACGTCCTCGCCCCGCAGGGATTCCAGGTCCATGTCCCCGATGCTAGGCGGGGGGTCCGACAACGCCCCTCGCCCCGGGCCGCCTCACATCCCCCGCACCCGCACCGGCAGTCCGGGCTCCGCCGGCCCGTCCTCCGTCACCCGCTCCACCACGACCCGCCCGTCCACGAGCCGCGACTGGTAGCGCTCGATCTCCGCCGGCTCCCAGCCGTCCCCGGTGTCCCGGACGACGAGGCCGCCGCCCGTCCGGCCCGCCGCCGGCGCCCACACCTCCAGCGCGAGCCCCCCGTCCTCGCCCCGCACCGGCAGGACCGCGCCCGCGCGGGCCAGCACCGCCGCGCGCGCGAGGGGCGCGTCGAGCAGCACCTGCCCCGGACCCTCGTACGCCTCGCCGGTCGCCGTGTCGTACCACCGGCCGCGCGGCAGCCGCACCGCCCGCCGGTCCGCGCCCCGGTGCAGCACCGGCGCCACCAGGAGCGCGTCGCCCAGCAGGAAGGCGTCGTCGCACTCCCGCAGCGCCCGGTCCTCCGGCGCCCCCCACCACACGGGCCGTACGTAGGGCGCGCCCGTCATCCGCGCCAGCCGGGACAGCGTCACGAAGTACGGCTGGAGGCGCTCGCGTTCGGCCAGCGCCGCGCGCGCGTGCTCCAGCACCTCCGGGCCGAACTCCCACGGCTCCCGCCGCCCCGCGTCCAGCGCCGCGTGCGTCCGGAACAACGGCAGCCACGCCCCCAGCTGGTACCACCGCAGGAACAGCTCCGGCGACGGACTCCCGTCGAAGCCGCCGACGTCCGGCCCCGAGTACGGCACCCCGCACAGCCCCAGACCGAGCACCAGCGCGAGCGAGGCCCGCAGCCCCGGCCACCCGGTGGCCACGTCGCCCGACCAGGTGCCCCCGTACCGCTGCATCCCCGCCCACCCCGCGCGCGTGAAGAGGAACGGCCGCTCCTCCGGCCGCAGCCGCCGCAGCCCCTCGTAACCCGCCCGGGCCATCAGCAGCCCGTACGCGTTGTGCGCCTCCCGGTGGTCGCCGCCCCGTCCCTCCAGGGCGTGCCGGGCCGACCGGGGGAGCGTCGGGTCACCGAAGGGCACGAAGGACACCGGCTCGTTCATGTCGTGCCACACCCCGGAGAAGCCCTGCCGCAGCCGCTCCTCGTACAGCCCTCCCCACCACTCCCGCACCGCCGGATCGGTGAAGTCGGGGAAGGCGCACTCCCCGGGCCACACCATCCCCCGCACCTCCCCGCCCCGCGCGTCCCGCACGAACGCCCCGGCCGCCCGCCCCTCCTCGTACAGCACGTTCCCCGGTTCCGCCGCGACCGCCGGGTCGACGATCGACACCAGCCGCACCCCCTGCTCCCGCAGCTCCGCCGCCAGCCCCGGCAGGTCGGGGAACCGCTCCCGGTCCACCGTGAACACCCGGTGCCCGTCGTGGTGGTCGATGTCCAGGTGGACCGCGGCCAGCGGCAGCCCCCGCTCCCGGTACCCGGCCACCACCCGCCGCACCTCCGCCGCGCTGCCGAACCCCCAGCGCGCGTGCTGCGGCCCCAGCGCCCACGCCGGCGGCAGCGCCGGGGCCCCGGTCAGCGCCGCCCAGTTGTGCAGCACGCGCGCGGGCGTGCCGACCACCACCCAGCAGCGCAGCGGACCGCCCTCCATCCGCACCTCGCTGGTCCCCGGCCGGTCGTGACCGGACCCGGCCCCCTCCTCGCCCTCCGCCAGGGTGACCCGCCCGTCCCAGGTGTTGTCGTGGAAGGCCAGGTGCGTCCCCGCGTCCGAGACCACGAACTGCACCGGCATCGTGATGTACAGCGGATCGTCCTCCGGCCCGAACCGCCCCTTCGGGTCCGTGTTCCACAGCCGGTACGAGCCGTCCCGCAGCCGCGGCCCCGACGCCCGCCCGCCGAGCCCGAAGAACCGCGCGTCCGCCGGCACCTCGGCCCGCTGCGCCCACCGCGCCGGCCCCCCGCCCACCGGCTCCCACCAGCGCGGCGGCAGGTCCCGCCGCAGCATCACCCCGCCCGGCGTCCGGATCTCCACCGCCCCGTGCCGGGAGACCGCCACCGTCACCCGCTCCGACACCACCCGCCAGCCGCCGTCCGTGTCCGGCTCCAGGACCGCCCGCGGATCCGCCTCGGGCGCCGCGCCCGCGAGCGCGTACGAGGGCTCCGGCCCGGCGCCGTCCCACCCCCAGAAGACCGTGCCGCCCGCCGACACGCACACCCGCAGCGAGGACCGGGCGAACCGCACGATCCCCCCGCCCGGCAGCGCCTCGGCGCCCTCCACGGGCCCCGGCACCCGCGCCCGCTCCGCCCCCCGCGACGGCAGCGCCGCGTCCGCGCGCAGCCGCCGCCACGCCACCCGTACCGTCCTGAGCCCCCGCACCGAGCCGAACACCTTCACCGAACGCACCAGTCCACGACCGTCCATGGAGGTCACCCTGCCACCCACCAGCGGCGATACGGACCTCGTTCAGCTGCCGTTCACCCGTGGTGGGAGCACATGTTCAACTCGCCGTCCATGTGCGGGCGACCCTGGTGCGAACGCCGCTCCCATGGCATCGTCCTGTCAGCCGCGTCACGCGCACACCCCCGCACGTGCGCGTGACACACGCCGACCCGCGTACAGCCAGGGAGCCACCCGATGACAACTGCGCCCACCGAGCCGACCGAGCCGCTCTGGCAGCCGGACGAGGAGCGCGTCGCCCGTGCCGCCGTCACCCGTTTCCAGGCATGGGCCGCCGAACACCACGGCGCCCCCGCCGACGGCGGCTACCCGACCCTGCACCGCTGGTCCGTCGACGAGCCGGAGGCCTTCTGGAAGGCCGTCGCCGAGTGGTTCGACGTCCGTTTCTCCACGCCCTGCGCGCGCGTGCTGGGCGACCGGTCGATGCCGGGCGCCGAGTGGTTCCCCGGAGCCACCCTCAACTACGCCGAGCACGCCCTGCGTGCCGCCGCCGACCGCCCCGGGGACACGGCCCTCCTCCACGTGGACGAGACCCACGACCCGGTCCCGGTCACCTGGGCCGAACTCCGCCGCCAGGTCGGCTCGCTCGCCGCCGAGCTCCGCGCCCTCGGCGTCCGCCCCGGCGACCGCGTCAGCGGCTACCTGCCGAACGTGCCCCAGGCCGTCGTCGCCCTCCTCGCCACCGCCGCCGTCGGCGGCGTCTGGACCTCCTGCGCCCCCGACTTCGGCGCCCGCTCCGTCCTCGACCGCTTCCAGCAGGTCGAGCCGGTCGTCCTCTTCGCCGTCGACGGCTACCGCTACGGCGGCAAGGAGCACGACCGCCGCGACACCGTCGCCGAGCTGCGCGCCGAACTCCCCACCCTCCGCGCCGTCGTCCACATCCCGCTCCTCGGCACCCCGGCCCCCGAGGGCGCCCTCGACTGGGACGGCCTCGTCGCCGCCGACACGGAACCCGTCTTCGAGCAGGTGCCGTTCGCCCACCCCCTGTGGGTGCTGTACTCCTCCGGAACCACCGGCCTGCCGAAGGCGATCGTCCAGTCCCAGGGCGGCATCCTCGTCGAACACCTCAAGCAGCTCGGCCTCCACTGCGACCTGGGCCCCGAGGACGTCTTCTTCTGGTACACGTCCACCGGCTGGATGATGTGGAACTTCCTCGTCTCCGGCCTCCTCACCGGCACCACCGTCGTCCTGTACGACGGCAGCCCCGGCTATCCGGACACCGGCGCCCAGTGGCGCGTCGCCGAACGCACCGGCGCCACCCTGTACGGCACCTCCGCCGCCTACGTCATGGCCTGCGCCAAGGCCGGCGTCCACCCCGGCCGAGACTTCGACCTGTCCGCCGTGCAGTGCGTCGCCACCACCGGCTCCCCGCTGCCCCCGGACGGCTTCCGCTGGCTCCACGACGAGGTCCGCGAGGACCTGTGGATCGCCAGCGTCAGCGGCGGCACCGACGTCTGCTCCTGCTTCGCGGGCGCCGTCCCCACCCTCCCCGTGCACATCGGCGAGCTCCAGGCCGCCGGCCTCGGCACCGACCTCCAGGCATGGGACCCGTCCGGCAAGCCCGTCATCGGCGAGGTCGGCGAACTCGTCGTCACCAACCCCATGCCGTCCATGCCGATCCACTTCTGGAACGACCCCGACGGCAGCCGCTACCGCGACAGCTACTTCGAGATGTTCCCCGGCGTGTGGCGGCACGGCGACTGGATCACGATCACCGACCACGGCTCGGTCGTCATCCACGGCCGCTCCGACTCCACCCTCAACCGCCAGGGCGTCCGCATGGGCAGCGCCGACATCTACGAGGCCGTGGAACGGCTCCCGGAGATCCGCGAGTCCCTCGTCATCGGCCTGGAGGAGCCGGACGGCGGCTACTGGATGCCGCTCTTCGTGCACCTCGTCGAGGGCGCCGCCCTCGACGACGACCTGATCGCCCGGATCAGGACCACCATCCGCACCGAACTCTCGCCGCGCCACGTCCCCGACGAGATCATCGAGGTCCCCGGCGTCCCGCACACCCTCACCGGCAAGCGCATCGAGGTCCCCGTCAAGCGCCTCCTCCAGGGCACCCCCCTGGAGAAGGCCGTCAACGCGGGCTCGGTCGACGACCTCGGCCTGCTGCGCTTCTACGAGTCCCTGGCGGCCGCCCGCCGGGGCTGAGCCGGACGGGCCCCGAAGACGGCGAGGGGGCGTCCCCGCGCGGGGACGCCCCCTCGCCGTGCCCCGTACGCCCGCGGGTCAGCCCGGCAGCTGGCCCGCCCGCGCCACCGCCGCCTTGGCGAGCACCGCCGTCTGGCTCAGCACCGTCCCGGCGGGTCCGGCGTCCGAGGCCGCGACCAGCACGGTCCGCTCCCCGAGGAAGGCCGACGTCGACCGGTCGAAGACCCACTGGGTCCGCTCCCCGCCGGAGGTACGGGCCACGGCCACGCCCTCCCGGCCCGCCGCGTCCCGCGCCGACGGCACCACCACGACCCCCGGGATCCGGGCGGCCGCCTCGTAGAGCGCGGCCGTCACCCCCGGCGGCGCCCAGGTCTCGGCCAGCAGCGTCCCGATCGCCGCGAACGCCCGCTGGTCCGCGTCCCCGCCGCCGGCCCGGGTCTGCTCCCGGACCAGCCCCAGCAGCTCTTCCGGATCGGTCGGCAGCCCCGCCACGTACGCGTGCGACGGCTCGGTGACGGACGGCGCGGCGGGCTCCATGGTCGTCGCGCGCGGCGTGGCGCCCCGGTGGTCCAGCTCGTACACGGGCAGTCGCGGTGCCAGCTCCGTGTCGGCGGCCCCCTCCTCCCGCAGCAGCCCGGCCCGGCTCCCGTCGGCCGACAGCCACACCTGCCGCCGGTGCACGGGTTCCACGACGGCCGCCCCGCCGTCCGCCGGCCGCCCGGCCCGCGAGACGAGGCTCTCCACGTACACGAACTCGCCGGGGCGGGCGTCCGGAGCGGGCGCGGCGGCCGCCGCGAGCGCCGCCCGCGACAGCACGGAGGAAGCGCCCTCCGCCCGCACCGCCGGACGCTGCTCGCGCGGGTCCGGGGGAGCGGCGACCAGCACCGCCCCGGCCGCGACCCCGCACACCACCGCGGGCACGGCGAACCGCACGGCCCGCCGGGTCCACCACGCCGCCGTCCGCCCCGGCCGCACCGAGGCCATCAGGGCCCGCCGCACCTCCCGCTCCCGCTCCGGCCCGAACTCCGGCGCGGGCGGCGGGGGCAGCAGCTCCGTCAGCTCGGCGCGCAGCGTGTCCTGGGGACGGGGATCGATGTCGTTCATGCCTGCTTCTCCGGGGCGATGCGGGGGACGAGGACGGTACGGCCCGTGCTCACGGGCGGGGAGGACGGCGTTTCCGGCGGCGTTTCCGGCGGCCACGCGCGCGTGGCGGACGCCTCGGAGGCCCCGGCGGCGGGGGAACCGGCCACGGAGGCTCCGGCAACCGGGGCTCTGGCACCGGGGGATCCGGCACCGGCAGAGCCACCGGCACCGGCACCGGCACGGGGGTCGGCGCCCGTGCCCCGCCGGCCCCGCCCGCGCCGCCCGGCGCGCAGCTCCGCCTCGGCCAGCGCCCGCAGCCGTTCCCTGGCCCGGGACAGCCGGGACCGCACGGTGCCTACGGGGACGCCCAGCACCTCACCGGCGGCCGCGTAGTCGAGGCCGCCCCACACGACGAGGGTGAACACCTCCCGCTCCCGGCGCCGGAGCCTGCCGAGGGCGATCCGCGCGGCCCGCAGCCGCTCCTCGTCGGCGAGCCGGGCGGCCACCGCCTCGCTGAAGTCCGGCAGCACCCCGGGGTCGGGCATCCTGGCCAGCGCCGCGTCCCGGCGGCGCGCCTCCCGGGCGGCCCCGCGCAGCACGTTGGTCGCGATGCCGAGCAGCCAGGGCCGCAGGCTCCCGCCCTCGGCGAGCAGCTTGCCCCGGCAGCGCCACGCCTCCAGGAAGGTCGCGGACACGGCGTCCTCGGCCGCGGCCCGGTCGCCGCACATCCGGTACGCGTACTGGAACAGCACCCGCGCGTGCGCGTCGTACGCCTCGCCGAGCGCGGAGGGATCCCCGGCCCGGAAACGCTCTCTCATCTCTGCTTCCACACCTGGTACTGACCGCCGGACCGCCCGGGTTCCCGTGACCCGCGCCACACCCCCGGGCGCCGCCTCACCCCCCGTACGTCGCCTGCGCGTCCCCGAGGACCCCCGCGAAGTCCGCCGCGAGCCGCTCCGCCGCCTCCGGCAGGAGCGTGGCCGCGGTGATCCGCACGGCGGGCGGGGCGGCGATCCGGAACCGGGCGCCCGCGGCGACCCACCAGCCGTGCGTCCGCAGCCCGTTGACCACCGCCGACTCGTCCCGCACCGGCACCCACACGTTCAGCCCCTCGGCGCCGGCCGCGCGCACGCCCCGCGCGCCGAGGGCGCCGATCAGCGCCCCGCGCCGCTCGGCGTACGCGGCCTCCCCGCGCGCCACCAGCCGGATCACCTCCGGATCGGAGAGCAGCCCGACGACGGTCTCCTGGAGCAGGTGGCTGATCCAGCCGGAGGTCATCAGCATCCGGCCGTCGTGCCGGGCGAGCGTCACCTCGTCCCCGGCCAGCCCGGCCCACCGCAGGTCCACGCCCAGCCGCTTGGACACCGTCCGCACCTGCGCCCAGCGGGCGGGCCCGAGCGCGCCGAGGGTGGGCACCGGGGGCCCGTCGAAGCCGGCGAAGTAGTGGTCCTCGACGACGAGGACGTCGGGGAAGCCGCCGAGCAGCGCCCCCAGTTCGTCCCGGCGCGCGGCCGAGAAGGAGGCCCCGGTGGGGGTCTGGGCGCGCGGGCTGAGGACGACCGCCCGCACCCCGGCCCGCAGTGCCGCCCGGAGGGCGTCCGGCGTGACGCCCTCGCCGTCGACGGCGACCGGCACCGTCCGCAGCCCCAGCGCGGGCACCAGGTCGAGCAGGTGGTGGAAGCCCGGGTCCTCGACGGCGACCGCGTCCCCGGGCCGCAGCTCCACCGAGAGGATCCGGGCCACGCAGTCGAGCGCCCCGTGGGCGAAGGTCACCCGCTCCGCGGGCACCCCGTCCCGCCGGAACCACGCGCGGGTCAGCTCCTCCAGGGCCGCGAGCCGGGGCGCGGCCCGGTGCGAGCCGTAGACCGGCCGCACCTCGGCGGGCGGACGCAGCACCGGCAGGAACGCCGGATCGGGCAGGCCGCTCGCCAGGTCGACCAGCCCCTCCGGCACGCGCGGAGGGCGCCGGGACGCCACGGAGGGGGCCTCCGCGACCACGGTGCCGCCCCGGCCGCGGGTCACCACGAGCCCCCGTCCGCGCAGCTCCTTGTAGGCGGTCGCCACGGTGCCGGGACTGACGCCGAGCTCGTCCGCGAGCCTGCGCACGGGAGGCAGCGCGTCGCCGGGCGCGAGCTCGCCTTCGGTCACGCCCCGTTCGACGGACGCGGCGATGCCCTTGGCCGTCGTCCCCTGAATCGCATATTGTGTTGCCACGTTCAACATTATGTATCAGTACATAAATCCCGTCAAGGGGGAACCGTGAGCCGTCCGGCCTCGTGGCACCGCACCGCGCTCGACCGCATCCCCGGGGGCCGCGACGGCCGCCGCATGCTCGTCGTCAGCATCGTCGACAAGACGGGCACCGGCCTCTGGGCCGGCTGCACCGCCCTCTACTTCACCTACGTCTCCGGCCTGGGCCTCGGCCAGGTCGGCCTCCTCATGACGGTCTCCGGCGGCATCGGCATAGCCGGCGCCCCCCTCGCGGGGTTCTTCGCCGACCGCTTCCCCCTCGTCCGCGTCATCGCCGCCACCCAACTCCTGCGCGGCGCCACCCTCCTCGCCCTCCTCACCACCGACCACTTCCTCCTCCTCACCCTCTACTCCGCCCTCGGCGCCCTCCCCGACCGCGCCGGCAGCGTCCTCGTCAAGCTGTACGCCGCCCGCCAGGCGGGCCCCGAACGCGTCCGCTACCAGGCCATCCAGCGCACCACCGTCAACATCGGCTGGTCCATCGGCGGCCTCGGGGCCGCGGCGGCCCTCGCCACCGGCTCCACCCAGGCGTACACCTGGCTCCTCGCCGGCAACGTCCTCTCCTACCTGGCCATCGCCGTCCTCACCCTGCGCTGCGCGGAGCCGCCCGCCCCCTCCCGCGTCGCCGCCACCGCCGCCGACGCCCCCCGGGGCAGGCCCGCCGGCCCCTGGCGCGACCGCACCTTCCTCGGCTACACCGCCACCGACGCGGCCCTCTTCCTCGACGACACCATCCTCCAGGTGGCCGTCCCCCTCTGGATCGTCCACGCCACCGCCGCCCCCGCCGGCCTCGCCCCGCTGCTCCTGGTCCTCAACACCGTCCTCGTCGTCCTCTTCCAGGTCCCCCTCGCCCGCTTCGGCGCCACCACCCCGGCCGCCCGCCGCCTCCTCGTCCCCCTCTCCGCCCTCTTCGTCGCCGGCACCCTCGCCCTCGCCGCCTCCGCCACCGGCGGCCGCACCCTCGCCGTCACCGCCCTCGTCGTCGCGGTCGTCGCCCTCACCTTCGCCGAGATCATCCACGCCACCTCCTCCTGGGAACTCTCCGTGGCCCTCGCCCCCGCCGACGCCCAGGGCGCCTACCTCGGGGTCCACGGCCTCGCCCAGTCCACCCAGCGCTTCGCCGGCCCCCTCCTCGTCACCGGCGTCATGACCGCCGGCCCGCTCGCCTGGCCCCTCCTCGGCCTCGCCCTCGCCGGAGCCGGAGCGGCCCAGCACCGCCTCCTCCGCGACCGCGTCGCACCCCGCACCAAGACATCACTGTCAGTAGCGGAAGTTACGGTGAGTGAGCACTGATCGACCGTGACCGGTCCACCGCACCCGAGGGGGAAGCATGACGACCACCACCACGACCCGCCTCCGCCGCGCCCTGCGCCGCGAGATCCCCAGCACCATCGGCCTCCTCGCCGACGAGCGGGACTTCGCCGCCATGCGCCGCTACCGCACCTTCGCCTTCGACGACCACCCCACCTACCTCAAGGAGGTCGAGGCCCTCCTCAAAACCCTCGCCCGCCAGGGCACCCACACCACCGTGACCCTCTTCGACCCCGACGAGTACGCCTCCTACTGCGCCGAGACCGGCCTCGATCCCGACCACCCCTCCAGCCGCAGCCGCTTCACCGACCACCTGGCCACCACCGGCGCCCGCGTCACCTACACCGGACAGCCCCTCGCCTCCCTCCTCCCCGAACTCGTCGACGCCGCCGTCCGCCGGGCCACCTGGGAGTACGCCACCACCGTCCTCGCCACCGCGGGGGACTGCGCCGACTGCGGCCTGGACCTCGGCCGCGACGCCTTCGACCGCGCGACCCGCCTGCTCCTGCGCCTCCTCGACGGCGCGGGAGCGGGCACCCACCACCTCGTCTGCAGCGTCCCCGCCGCCGACGACCACCTCCTCGCCGTCCTCCACACCGTCCGCGACGACCACGGCACCGACCACCACGACCCCACCGCGGCCGCCGAGTTCGCCGCCGTCCTCGCCGCCGGGATCGTCCTCGCCGCACCGGGCGGACTCGTCCTGCGGGCCATGACCCCCGGCCGGCCCGACCGGCTCCACGGCTGGCGCCTCGCCGACGGCACCCTCGCCCCCCTCACCGAGGCCGAGGTCTTCGCCGCCTACTGCACCGACGCCCGCACCGGCGAACCCCTGCCCCCCGAGCACGGCGTCGACCACCGCGCCGGCTTCCCCCTCGCCCCCGACCCCGACGGGCACCATCCCGGCCACCACTGACCCCGGACACGCCGGAGGGGCTCCCCGCCACCAGGTGACGGGAAGCCCCTCCGGACCACGCGCTGAGCCTCCGGGATCACTCCCCGGACAGCACCGCCTGCGCGGCGACCCGAGCCTCGTGCGCCGTGTCCGCGGCACGCGCCGCGGCCGCCGCGCGCTCGCACTGCGCGAGCGTGTACTTCGCCAGCGTCGCCCGCACGTACGGGATCGACGCCGCGCCCATCGACAGGGAGGTGACGCCCAGACCCGTCAGCACGCACGCGAGCAGCGGATCCGAGGCGGCCTCGCCGCAGACGCCGCAGCTCTTGCCCTCGGCCTTGGCCGCCTCGGCGGACAGCGCCACCAGGTCGAGCAGCGCCGGCTGCCACGGGTCCTGGAGCCGCGACACCGCACCGACCTGACGGTCGGCCGCGAAGGTGTACTGCGCCAGGTCGTTGGTACCGAGCGACAGGAACTCGACCTCCTGGAGGATCGAGCGCGCCCGCAGCGCGGCCGAGGGGATCTCGACCATCGCACCGAACTTCGCCCGCAGCCCCGCCTCGCGGCACGCGTCGGCGAACGCCTTCGCGTCCGTCCGGTCGGCCACCATCGGCGCCATGACCTCCAGGTACACGGGCAGACCCTCGGCGGCCTTCGCCAGCGCGGTCAGCTGCGTCCGCAGCACCTCCGGGTGGTCGAGCAGCGACCGCAGGCCCCGCACGCCCAGCGCCGGGTTCGGCTCGTCCGCCGGCGTCAGGAAGTCGAGTGGCTTGTCGGCGCCGGCGTCGAGCACCCGCACGACGACCCGGCCCTCGGGGAACGCCTCCAGGACCTTCCGGTACGCCTCGACCTGCTTCTCCTCGGACGGAGCCTTCTTGCTGTCGTCCAGGAAGAGGAACTCGGTACGGAACAGACCGACGCCCTCGGCACCCGCCTCCACCGCGGCCGGCACGTCCGCCGGACCGCCCACGTTGGCGAGCAGCGGCACCTTGTGCCCGTCCGAGGTGGCGCCGGGACCGCTGGACGACGACAGAGCGGCCTTGCGCTCCTCCGCGGCCCTGGACAGCTCCGCCTTCTTCTCCTCGCTCGGGTCCACGAAGATCTCGCCGGTGGAACCGTCCACCGCGATCTCCGTGCCCTCGACCAGGTCACCGGCGCCGGGCAGCGCCACCACGGCCGGCACGCCCAGCGCACGCGCCAGGATGGCGCTGTGGCTGGTCGGCCCGCCCTCCTCGGTCACGAAGCCGAGCACCAGAGCCGGGTCGAGCAGCGCGGTGTCGGCCGGAGCGAGGTCCCGCGCGATCAGCACGTACGGCTCGTCGCTGTCCGGCACGCCGGGCATGGGCACCCCGAGCAGCCGCGCGACGATCCGGTTCCGCACGTCGTCCAGGTCGGCGACCCGGCCCGCCATGTACTCACCGGCACCCGCCAGCAGCTCGCGGTAGTGCGAGAAGGCGTCGTAGATGCCGCGCTCGGCCGTGCTGCCGACCGCGATCCTGCGGTCGACGTCGGCGATCAGCTCCGGGTCCTGGGCGATCATCGCCTGGGCCTCCAGCACCGCCTGCGCCTCGCCGCCGGCCAGGTTGCCGCGCGCGATCAGGTCCGCGGCCACGGCCTCCACCGCCTGACGGGCGCGCCCCTGTTCGCGCTCCGCCTCCTCGGCGGGAATCTGCTTGGCCGGCGGTTCGAGGACCGCCGTGCCCATGTGCCGCACCTGGCCGATCGCCACACCGTGGCTGACGCCCACGCCTCGCAGCGTTGTCTCCATCTCACCCGTCTCCGATAGAAGCGGCGGCCGGTGCCGCCGCGTTGGATGTCCTACTCGCGGCCGTCATGACGACGGACGGGCTCAGCTCCAGCCGAAGAGCTGGTCGCCGGCCTTCACGTCGCCGTCCTCGCGGACGTCGGAGAGGGAGTCGGCCGTCGCCTCCAGGGCGACGATGGGACAGATGGGGGACTTGCCGGCCTTCTCGACCTCGGCGGGGTTCCACCGCACGACGGCCTGTCCGCGCGCCACGGTGTCGCCCTTGTTGACGAGCAGCTCGAAGCCCTGCCCGTTGAGCTGGACGGTGTCGATGCCGAGGTGCGTCAGCACCCCGTGCCCCTCGCCGTCCACGACGACGAAGGCGTGCGGGTGCATGGAGACGACGACCCCGTCGATGGGGGAGACCGCCTCGGAGGGCTCACGTACGGGATCGATGGCGGTGCCGGGTCCGACCATGGCACCGGAGAAGACCGGGTCGGGAACATTGGCGAGACCGATGGCGCGTCCAGCAAGCGGCGACGTCACGGTTGTCATGGGAAGCCTCCCAGGGGCGGAGATCGTGTGGCGCCGCCACACCTGTCCTGGGCGGCGCGTACTGTTCAGAAGCGTAAGTCATAGGAAGTCCCGGTTCCGCACGAGACGTACCAGTTGGGCGGACCTAGGGACTACCGGAAACGATTTGCCTCTACTGACGGTGGGATGTACTGTCGTACTCCTGCCTGACCCCAACGCGGCTTTGAGTCGCGGTCGGCAGCACCGATCAAGCCAGATCCTAACCCCAGTGGTCTACACCTCTGCCTGTCCCGGTTCACCCGGAGCGAGCGGGGAGTGGTCAGGGGGCCGGAGAAAGCCTGGTAATGTTTCACCCCGCCGGAAGGCCCCGAAGAAATGAAATTCGGGACCGGAAAGCACCGAGGAAATCGGGTCGGAAAGATCTGATAGAGTCGGAAACGAAGGAAGCGCCCGGAGGGCCCGGAAACGGGATCGAAGGAAGCGTCCGCACCTTGAGAACTCAACAGCGTGCCAAAAATCAACGCCAGATTAGTTGATACCCCGTCCATCTTCGGATGGTCGAGGTTCCTTTGAAAAGTCCATCCTCTTCGGGGGGTGGCGATGACACAGCGAGGACGCTGTGGACAGCGGGCCTTATTCCGGCTCGTCTGTCCCGCTCAACGCGAGTGTGACCGGATATCCGGTAAACATTCACGGAGAGTTTGATCCTGGCTCAGGACGAACGCTGGCGGCGTGCTTAACACATGCAAGTCGAACGATGAAGCCCTTCGGGGTGGATTAGTGGCGAACGGGTGAGTAACACGTGGGCAATCTGCCCTTCACTCTGGGACAAGCCCTGGAAACGGGGTCTAATACCGGATACGAGTTCAGGAGGCATCTTCTGGACTGGAAAGCTCCGGCGGTGAAGGATGAGCCCGCGGCCTATCAGCTTGTTGGTGGGGTAACGGCCCACCAAGGCGACGACGGGTAGCCGGCCTGAGAGGGCGACCGGCCACACTGGGACTGAGACACGGCCCAGACTCCTACGGGAGGCAGCAGTGGGGAATATTGCACAATGGGCGAAAGCCTGATGCAGCGACGCCGCGTGAGGGATGACGGCCTTCGGGTTGTAAACCTCTTTCAGCAGGGAAGAAGCGAAAGTGACGGTACCTGCAGAAGAAGCGCCGGCTAACTACGTGCCAGCAGCCGCGGTAATACGTAGGGCGCAAGCGTTGTCCGGAATTATTGGGCGTAAAGAGCTCGTAGGCGGCTTGTCACGTCGGGTGTGAAAGCCCGGGGCTTAACCCCGGGTCTGCATCCGATACGGGCAGGCTAGAGTGTGGTAGGGGAGATCGGAATTCCTGGTGTAGCGGTGAAATGCGCAGATATCAGGAGGAACACCGGTGGCGAAGGCGGATCTCTGGGCCATTACTGACGCTGAGGAGCGAAAGCGTGGGGAGCGAACAGGATTAGATACCCTGGTAGTCCACGCCGTAAACGTTGGGAACTAGGTGTTGGCGACATTCCACGTCGTCGGTGCCGCAGCTAACGCATTAAGTTCCCCGCCTGGGGAGTACGGCCGCAAGGCTAAAACTCAAAGGAATTGACGGGGGCCCGCACAAGCAGCGGAGCATGTGGCTTAATTCGACGCAACGCGAAGAACCTTACCAAGGCTTGACATATACCGGAAAGCGCCAGAGATGGTGCCCCCCTTGTGGTCGGTATACAGGTGGTGCATGGCTGTCGTCAGCTCGTGTCGTGAGATGTTGGGTTAAGTCCCGCAACGAGCGCAACCCTTGTCCTGTGTTGCCAGCATGCCCTTCGGGGTGATGGGGACTCACAGGAGACCGCCGGGGTCAACTCGGAGGAAGGTGGGGACGACGTCAAGTCATCATGCCCCTTATGTCTTGGGCTGCACACGTGCTACAATGGCCGGTACAAAGAGCTGCGATGCCGCGAGGCGGAGCGAATCTCAAAAAGCCGGTCTCAGTTCGGATTGGGGTCTGCAACTCGACCCCATGAAGTCGGAGTTGCTAGTAATCGCAGATCAGCATTGCTGCGGTGAATACGTTCCCGGGCCTTGTACACACCGCCCGTCACGTCACGAAAGTCGGTAACACCCGAAGCCGGTGGCCCAACCCCTCGGGGAGGGAGCTGTCGAAGGTGGGACCAGCGATTGGGACGAAGTCGTAACAAGGTAGCCGTACCGGAAGGTGCGGCTGGATCACCTCCTTTCTAAGGAGCACAGTACCGATTGCAGGCAAACGTTCTGCACGGTCAGCTCATGGGTGGAACGTTGATTAGTTGGCGTGATTCTTCAGAGTCTCCGGTAAGTACTGCTTCGGCGTGGAACACCGGACGAACCGAGAAGGTCACGCCTGGCACGTTGTTGGGTATCTGAGGGTACGGCCGCAAGGTTGTATCTTCGCGATGCCGGCCCCAGTGAAGCACCGAGTTTCGGTGTGTGATGGGTGGCTGGTCGTTGCTTGAGAACTGCACAGTGGACGCGAGCATCTGTGGCCAAGTTTTTAAGGGCGCACGGTGGATGCCTTGGCACCAGGAACCGATGAAGGACGTGGGAGGCCGCGATAGTCCCCGGGGAGCCGTCAACCAGGCTTTGATCCGGGGGTTTCCGAATGGGGAAACCCGGCAGTCGTCATGGGCTGTCACCCACTGCTGAACACATAGGCAGTGTGGAGGGAACGAGGGGAAGTGAAACATCTCAGTACCCTCAGGAAGAGAAAACAACCGTGATTCCGGGAGTAGTGGCGAGCGAAACCGGATGAGGCCAAACCGTATGCGTGTGATACCCGGCAGGGGTTGCGCATGCGGGGTTGTGGGAGTTCTCTTGATCAGTCTGCCGGCTGGTCGGCGAGTCAGAAACCGTATGGATAGTCGAAGGACATGCGAAAGGTCCGGCGTAGAGGGTAAGACCCCCGTAGACGAAATCTGTACGGCTCGCTTGAGTATTTCCCAAGTAGCACGGGGCCCGAGAAATCCCGTGTGAATCTGGCGGGACCACCCGCTAAGCCTAAATATTCCCTGGTGACCGATAGCGGATAGTACCGTGAGGGAATGGTGAAAAGTACCGCGGGAGCGGAGTGAAATAGTACCTGAAACCGTGTGCCTACAAGCCGTGGGAGCGTCGGACACAAGCTTGCTTGTGTCTCGTGACTGCGTGCCTTTTGAAGAATGAGCCTGCGAGTTTGCGGTGTGTTGCGAGGTTAACCCGTGTGGGGAAGCCGTAGCGAAAGCGAGTCCGAACAGGGCGGTTCAGTAGCACGCTCAAGACCCGAAGCGGAGTGATCTAGCCATGGGCAGGTTGAAGCGGAGGTAAGACTTCGTGGAGGACCGAACCCACCAGGGTTGAAAACCTGGGGGATGACCTGTGGTTAGGGGTGAAAGGCCAATCAAACTCCGTGATAGCTGGTTCTCCCCGAAATGCATTTAGGTGCAGCGTCGTGTGTTTCTTGCCGGAGGTAGAGCACTGGATAGGCGATGGGCCCTACCGGGTTACTGACCTTAGCCAAACTCCGAATGCCGGTAAGTGAGAGCACGGCAGTGAGACTGTGGGGGATAAGCTCCATGGTCGAGAGGGAAACAGCCCAGAGCATCGACTAAGGCCCCTAAGCGTACGCTAAGTGGGAAAGGATGTGGAGTCGCAGAGACAACCAGGAGGTTGGCTTAGAAGCAGCCACCCTTGAAAGAGTGCGTAATAGCTCACTGGTCAAGTGATTCCGCGCCGACAATGTAGCGGGGCTCAAGCGTACCGCCGAAGTCGTGTCATTGCAGTACATACCCCCAACGGGGACTGTGATGGGTAGGGGAGCGTCGTGTGCCGGGTGAAGCAGCCGCGGAAGCGAGTTGTGGACGGTTCACGAGTGAGAATGCAGGCATGAGTAGCGATACACACGTGAGAAACGTGTGCGCCGATTGACTAAGGGTTCCTGGGTCAAGCTGATCTGCCCAGGGTAAGTCGGGACCTAAGGCGAGGCCGACAGGCGTAGTCGATGGACAACCGGTTGATATTCCGGTACCCGCTTTGAAACGCCCAATATCGAGCCCATTAATGCTAAGCCCGTGAAGCCGTTCCGGACCCTTCGGGGAATGGAAAGTGGTGGAGCCGGCGAACCAAGGTGGTAGTAGGTAAGCGATGGGGTGACGCAGGAAGGTAGTCCAGCCCGGGCGGTGGTTGTCCCGGGGTAAGGGTGTAGGACGCACGGTAGGCAAATCCGTCGTGCACATAGTCTGAGACCTGATGCCGAGCCGATTGTGGTGAAGTGGATGATCCTATGCTGTCGAGAAAAGCCTCTAGCGAGTTTCATGGCGGCCCGTACCCTAAACCGACTCAGGTGGTCAGGTAGAGAATACCGAGGCGTTCGGGTGAACTATGGTTAAGGAACTCGGCAAAATGCCCCCGTAACTTCGGGAGAAGGGGGGCCATCACCGGTGATGACACTTGCTGTCTGAGCTGGGGGTGGCCGCAGAGACCAGCGAGAAGCGACTGTTTACTAAAAACACAGGTCCGTGCGAAGCCGTAAGGCGATGTATACGGACTGACGCCTGCCCGGTGCTGGAACGTTAAGGGGACCGGTTAGTGACCTTTCGGGGTTGCGAAGCTGAGAACTTAAGCGCCAGTAAACGGCGGTGGTAACTATAACCATCCTAAGGTAGCGAAATTCCTTGTCGGGTAAGTTCCGACCTGCACGAATGGCGTAACGACTTCTCGACTGTCTCAACCATAGGCCCGGTGAAATTGCACTACGAGTAAAGATGCTCGTTTCGCGCAGAAGGACGGAAAGACCCCGGGACCTTTACTACAGTTTGATATTGGTGTTCGGTTCGGCTTGTGTAGGATAGGTGGGAGACTGTGAAGCGGCCACGCCAGTGGTTGTGGAGTCGTCGTTGAAATACCACTCTGGTCGTGCTGGATGTCTAACCTCGGTCCGTGATCCGGATCAGGGACAGTGTCTGATGGGTAGTTTAACTGGGGCGGTTGCCTCCCAAAGGGTAACGGAGGCGCCCAAAGGTTCCCTCAGCCTGGTTGGCAATCAGGTGTTGAGTGTAAGTGCACAAGGGAGCTTGACTGTGAGACCGACGGGTCGAGCAGGGACGAAAGTCGGGACTAGTGATCCGGCGGTGGCTTGTGGAAGCGCCGTCGCTCAACGGATAAAAGGTACCCCGGGGATAACAGGCTGATCTTCCCCAAGAGTCCATATCGACGGGATGGTTTGGCACCTCGATGTCGGCTCGTCGCATCCTGGGGCTGGAGTCGGTCCCAAGGGTTGGGCTGTTCGCCCATTAAAGCGGTACGCGAGCTGGGTTTAGAACGTCGTGAGACAGTTCGGTCCCTATCCTCTGTGCGCGTAGGAATATTGAGAAGGGCTGTCCCTAGTACGAGAGGACCGGGACGGACGAACCTCTGGTGTGCCAGTTGTCCTGCCAAGGGCATGGCTGGTTGGCTACGTTCGGGAGGGATAACCGCTGAAAGCATCTAAGCGGGAAGCCTGCTTCGAGATGAGTATTCCCACCTCCTTGAGAGGGTAAGGCTCCCAGTAGACGACTGGGTTGATAGGCCGGATGTGGAAGCCCAGTAATGGGTGGAGCTGACCGGTACTAATAGGCCGAGGGCTTGTCCTCAGTTGCTCGCGTCCACTGTGTTTGTTCTGAAGTAACGAACTCGCCAAGTATCTGGCTGGAGTTCAACTTCATAGTGTTTCGGTGGTCATAGCGTTAGGGAAACGCCCGGTTACATTCCGAACCCGGAAGCTAAGCCTTTCAGCGCCGATGGTACTGCAGGGGGGACCCTGTGGGAGAGTAGGACACCGCCGAACAATCATTGTGGGAAAGCCCCGCACCAGATGGTGCGGGGCTTTCCTGCGTTCCGGGGCCTTTTGTCGGTCTTCGGTGAGTGCGGTCGGCGGACCCGGTGCCCCGTGGGGGTGGGAACGGACGGTAAGGTCAGGGGTCAACGTCAGTACCGTTCCCAGCAGGAGGCTCCCGGGTGGAGGTCCAGGAGACCGAGGTCCAGACGGACCGGGTCCTCACCATCCCCAACATTCTCAGCATGGCGCGTCTTCTCGGCGTGCCGCTGTTCCTGTGGCTCATCCTCCGGCCGGAGTTCGGCGGGCCCAACAGTGACGTCTGGGCGCTTCTCGTGCTGATGCTCAGCGGCGTCAGCGATTATCTCGACGGCAAGCTCGCGCGGCGGTGGAACCAGATCAGCCGCCTCGGCCGGCTGCTCGATCCGGCCGCCGACCGCCTCTACATCCTCTCCACCCTGGTGGGCCTCACCTGGCGGGAGATCCTGCCACTGTGGCTGACCGCCGTCCTTTTGGCGCGCGAAGTCATGCTGCTGGTCATGGTGGGAATCCTCCGCCGGCACGGCTACCCGCCGCCGCAGGTGAACTTCCTGGGGAAAGCTGCCACTTTCAACTTGATGTACGCCTTCCCGCTGCTGCTTCTCAGTGACGGAACCGGCTGGTTGGCGTCACTCGCTGAAGTTTTCGGATGGGCTTTCGCCGGATGGGGTACAACTCTGTATTGGTGGGCAGGGATCCTCTACGTGGTCCAGGTCCGCCGACTCGTGAAGGCGGATACCGCGGCCGATTGAGCCCGTCCGTCCCGTGCCGTGCAGCGTCGCCGGCAGGAACGAGGACGTCCGAGGGCAGTGACCGGACAGGGTCGGTCGGCAGGACCGTCGTCTCTTCAAGGAGGACGCTTCCGACATGAAGGCCGTCGTGATGGCCGGTGGCGAAGGAACACGCCTTCGCCCCATGACCTCGAGCATGCCCAAGCCTCTGTTGCCGGTGGTGAACCGGCCGATCATGGAGCACGTCCTACGACTGCTCAAGAGGCACGGTCTCAACGAGACCGTCGTAACCGTCCAGTTTCTCGCATCGCTCGTCAGGAACTACTTCGGCGACGGCGAGGAGCTCGGGATGGAGCTCACCTACGCCAATGAGGAGAAACCTCTCGGCACAGCGGGCAGTGTGAAGAACGCCGAGGAAGCGTTGAAGGACGACGCCTTCCTCGTGATCTCGGGGGACGCCCTCACCGATTTCGACCTCACCGACCTGATCCGTTTCCACAAGGAGAAGGGCGCGCTCGTCACGGTCTGTCTGACGCGCGTGCCGAATCCACTGGAATTCGGCATCACGATCGTCGACGAAGAAGGAAAGGTCGAACGGTTCCTGGAGAAACCGACCTGGGGCCAGGTCTTCTCCGACACCGTGAACACGGGCATCTACGTCATGGAGCCCGAGGTCTTCGACTACGTCAAGGCCGATGTGCCCGTCGACTGGTCCGGCGACGTCTTCCCGCAGCTCATGAAGGAGGGCAAGCCGGTCTACGGCTATGTCGCCGAGGGCTACTGGGAGGACGTCGGCACCCACGAGAGCTACGTCAAGGCGCAGGCCGACGTGCTGGAGGGCAAGGTCCAGGTCGACATCGACGGCTTCGAGATCTCGCCCGGCGTGTGGGTCGCCGAAGGAGCGGAGGTGCACCCCGACGCGGTGCTGCGCGGACCGCTCTACATCGGCGACTACGCCAAGGTCGAAGCCGGCGCAGAGGTCCGCGAGCACACCGTCATCGGATCCAACGTGGTGGTGAAGACCGGGGCCTTCCTGCACAAGGCCGTCGTCCACGACAACGTCTACATCGGACAGCAGAGCAACCTCCGCGGCTGCGTCATCGGCAAGAACACCGACGTCATGCGGGCGGCCCGGATCGAGGACGGCGCCGTCATCGGCGACGAGTGCATGATCGGCGAGGAGTCGATCGTGCAGGGCAACGTGCGGGTCTACCCCTTCAAGACCATCGAGGCCGGCGCCTTCGTCAACACCTCGGTCATCTGGGAGTCCCGGGGCCAGGCCCACCTCTTCGGCGCGCGCGGAGTGTCCGGCATCCTCAACGTCGAGATCACGCCCGAACTGGCCGTCCGGCTCGCCGGGGCGTACGCGACGACGCTGAAGAAGGGCGCCACCGTCACCACCGCGCGTGACCACTCGCGCGGCGCGCGGGCGCTCAAACGGGCCGTGATCTCCGCGCTCCAGGCCAGCGCCATCGACGTGCGGGACCTGGAGAACGTGCCGCTTCCGGTGGCCCGGCAGCAGACCGCGCGGGGCAGCGCCGGCGGGATCATGGTGCGGACCTCGCCCGGCGTGCCGGACTCCGTCGACATCATGTTCTTCGACGAGCGGGGCGCCGACCTGTCGCAGGCCGGGCAGCGGAAGCTGGACCGGGTGTACGCGCGGCAGGAGTACCGGCGGGCCTTCCCCGGCGAGATCGGCGATCTCTCCTTCCCCGCGAGCGTCTTCGACTCGTACACCGGCTCCCTGCTGCGGAACGTGGACACCTCGGGGATCGCCGAGGCCGGACTGAAGGTGGTCGTGGACGCCTCCAACGGCAGCGCGGGACTCGTCCTGCCCAGCCTGCTCGGACGCCTCCAGGTGGACTCGCTGACCATCAACCCCGGACTCGACGAGTCCCGGCCGACCGAGTCCGTGGAGCGCAGACGCGCCGGTCTGGTGCGGCTCGGGGAGATCGTGGCCTCGGCACGGGCGGCGTTCGGCGTGCGGTTCGACCCGGTGGGCGAGCGGCTGTCGCTCGTCGACGAACGGGGCCGGATCATCGAGGACGACCGGGCGCTCCTCGTGATGCTCGACCTGGTGGCGGCCGAGCGGCGGTCGGGGCGGGTCGCGCTGCCGGTCACCACGACCCGTATCGCCGAGCAGGTGGCCGCGTACCACGGCACGCAGGTCGAGTGGACGACCACCTCGCCCGACGACCTCACCCGGGTCGGCCGGCAGGAGTCGACGATCTTCGGCGGGGACGGGCGCGGCGGGTTCATCGTCCCCGAGTTCAGCAGCGTCTTCGACGGGGCTGCGGCCTTCGTGCGGCTCATCGGCCTGGTGGCGCGGACCCAGCTCACCCTCAGCCAGATCGACGCCCGGATCCCGAGGGCCCACGTGCTCAAGCGGGACCTCGCCACCCCGTGGGCCGTGAAGGGCCTCGTCATGCGGCGGGTGGTCGAGGCGGCCGGCAGCCGGTCCGTGGACACCACCGACGGCGTGCGGGTCGTGGAGGCCGACGGACGCTGGGTGATGGTGCTGCCGGACCCGGCCGAGGCCGTCACCCACCTGTGGGCCGAGGGTCCCGACGACACCTCCGCGCAGGCGCTGCTCGACGAGTGGGCGCGGGTGGTCGAGAGCGCGGGCCGCTGACCGCACCGGACCAGGAGCCGGGCGGCGCCCCGCAGGGGGCCGCCCGGCCTTTCACCGGGGCCATTCGGCGGTAGGGCGTGCGACGTGCGACGATGTGCGGCATGTCGCAGCAGCCCCCCGTTCGGAGCACAGGATCTCCGCCCCCGCGCCCGGACGCGTCGATGTCGCTGCTGAACAACGTCATCGACCACGCGCTGGACGACGGATACGCGGAGGCGACCGCCCGGCGGGCCGCCGAGGGCGGTCCGGTGCCCAAGCCGCTGCGGGCCAGGCTCGGCCTCGCGGCCGGGCTGGTGCTGGCCGCCGCCGTGGTGACGGTGGGCGCGGCCGAGGCCCGGGTCTCGGCCCCCGTCGTCGCCAAGGAGCGGCAGGAACTCATCGACCGCATCGAAAGCGCGAACGGGAACGCCGACGACCTCGAACGGGACGTCGACCGGATCCGCGCCGAGGTCGGCGAGCGGCAGCGCGTGGCGCTCGAACAGCACGGCGGCGACCAGGGAGAACTGGTCGCGCTGTTGTCCGGGGCCACCCCCGTGCAGGGACCCGGGGTGAAGCTCGTCGTCGACGACGCCAAGGGCTCCGACAGCGGAGGCGGCGGCCCGCGGGAGAGCGCCGGCTTCTCCGACACCGGACGGGTCCGCGACCGGGACATGCAGCGGGTGGTCAACGGGCTGTGGGAGTCCGGCGCCGAGGCCGTCGCCATCAACGGCCAGCGGCTGACCTCGCTCTCCGCGATCCGGGCCGCCGGCGACGCGATACTCGTCGACAACCGGCCCCTCGTGCCGCCGTACACGGTCCTCGCCCTCGGGGACGGCCAGCGGCTGAGCACCGCCTTCCAGGACAGCGCGGACGGACAGTACCTCCACGTCCTGGTGGAGAACTTCGGGATCCGCAGCAGCATTTCGGCCGAGGGCGCGCTGAGCCTGCCGGCCGCGCCGAGCCTGATCGTACGTACAGCCGAGCCGAGGGGGACCGGGGCGGCGACGCCGGCCGGACGCGCCACGGCCGACAAGGGGAAGGGCACATCGTGATCGCCGTACTGGGTCTGATCGTCGGAGTCGTGGCCGGGCTGCTGGTCCGGCCCGAGATCCCGGCGGTCGTCGAGCCCTATCTCCCGATCGCCGTGGTCGCCGCTCTCGACGCGGTCTTCGGAGGTCTGCGGGCCATGCTCGACGGGATCTTCGTCGACAAGGTCTTCGTCGTCTCCTTCCTCTCGAACGTGGTCGTGGCCGCGCTGATCGTCTTCCTCGGCGACAAGCTCGGCGTCGGCGCGCAGCTCTCCACCGGTGTCGTCGTCGTCCTCGGCATCCGGATCTTCTCCAACGCGGCCGCGATCCGCCGCCATGTCTTCCGGGCGTGAGGCCGATGAGTGTGAACCCGAACGAGAATCCGGAGCCGGACGAGACCCCGGAGGCCGGGGACCGGCCGGAACCGGAGAAGCGGCCGGAACCCGACGCCAGGCCGGGAGCCGAGGAGAAGCCCGCCGCGGAGCCGGAGCCGGAGCCGGAGGAGGCGTGGGCCGTGGAGGGCGCCGAGAGCGCTCCCACCGCCGTCGTGCCCGCCCCGGAGACCGCGCCCGGCGCCGGAGGGGCGCCGAGCGGGCGCCGGCGCCTCGCGGACGCCCTGTGGCCGCCGAGGGTGACGCGGGCCCAGCTCGTCGTGGCCCTGCTGCTCGCCTGCCTGGGCTTCGGCCTCGCCATCCAGGTCTCCTCCACCAGCGAGGGCAGCGCCCTGCGCGGGGCCCGGCAGGAGGACCTCGTACGGATCCTCGACGAGCTCGACGACCGCACCCAGCGCCTGGAGGACGAGAAGGCCCGCCTGGAGAAGCAGCGGTCGGAGCTGGAGTCCAGCTCCGACCAGGCCGAGGAGGCCCGCCGGCAGACCCAGGAGAAGGAGCGGCAGCTCGGCATCCTGGCCGGTACGGTGGCCGCAGAGGGACCCGGCATCACGCTGACCGTGACCGACCCGGTCGGCGCGGTCGAGTCCGACATGCTCCTCGACACCATCCAGGAGCTGCGCGCGGCCGGTGCGGAGGCGATCCAGGTCGACGGCGTGCGGGTGGTCGCCGACAGTTATTTCACCGGTGGCGGCGATGACATGCGGATCGATGGAACGCCGGTGACCGCTCCGTACGTCTTCAAGGTCATCGGCAAGCCCGAGGATCTCGAGCCCGCGCTCAACATCCCCGGTGGAGTCGTCCAGACCCTCGAGAAGGAGCAGGCCACGGCCACGGTGGAGCGGTCGGCGAAGATCGTCGTCGACGCCTTGCGACCCGCGAAGCGGCCTGACTACGCTCGGTCGTCCTCCCCGTGAGAGGGGGCGAGGGGTCCCGCGACATGGGCTGGAGCGTTGCGGGGGGTCGGCGCACCACAACGGTGGTGCGTGGTGGAAACTGTCCGGAGGATACGGACGTTGTGAAGGTGTCCGGGTCGGCAGGTGTGATGGATCTCGGTTCGTCCTGCCCCACGGGCGGGTCTGTTTCGGTCAAGGGGAATCGCCCGTGAAGTTGTTTGCGAAGTTGTTCGGCAAGAGCGCACGCGAGGACGGCGGCAACGCCAGGCACCGCGCGACGCGCCATGCCCAGAACGAGGAGCAGGGCGGCGAGCGCCCGCTCTTCCGTGACGAGGTCGGTGGCCAGGGCGGTGACATTCCGGGCGGACAGGGCGCGTCGTCTGTTGACCCCGCCGGTGCCGCGCGCATAGGTTTCGGTGAACCATCAACCTCAAGTACGGGTGGAGGGTTTACCCCCGATCCGTACGCGACCCAGACCTCCGCGGGGCAGCCGCGGCGGGAGGACGCGTCCATGCCGGTGTGTACGAGGTGCGGTCACCGCAACACGGCGGACAGCCGGTTCTGCTCCCACTGCGGCACGCCGCTGCGGGGCGGGATCGCCGCCGAGCGCCCCTCCGAGACGACGTCGACGATCTCGATCTCCGGTCTCGAGGCGTACGACGCCGAGACCACCGGTCAGATCGCGATGCCGGCGCTGTCCGCCGAGGCCCTCGCGGCCGTCGAGGCGCTGCCGCCCGGTTCCGCCCTCCTCGTGGTGCGCCGCGGCCCGAACTCGGGCAGCCGCTTCCTCCTGGACGGCGAGCTGACGACGGCGGGCCGGCACCCGCAGAGCGACATCTTCCTGGACGACTTCACGGTCTCCCGGAGGCACGTCGAGTTCCGCAGGGGCCACGACGGCAGCTTCACCGTGTCCGACGTCGGCAGCCTCAACGGCACCTACGTCAACCGGGAGCCGATCGACTCCGTCGTGCTCAACAACGGCGACGAGGTGCAGATCGGCAAGTACCGGCTGGTCTTCTACGCGAGCCAGCGAGGCGTCTGACACGCCTGGCGGAGATCCTTCAGGAAAGGCCCATGGTGCGAACAGCGACGGGCGGTGCCGGATCCGGCACCGCCACCGCGGGTGACCGGCTGGTGAGTATCGGCACCGTGCTGAGCCAGCTGCGGGACGAGTTTCCCGAAGTGACGATCTCCAAGATCCGCTTCCTGGAGGCCGAGGGGCTCGTCGAGCCCCGCCGTACGGCCTCCGGGTACCGGAAGTTCAGCCCGGAGGACGTGGAGCGGCTCGCCGCCGTCCTGCGGATGCAGCGGGACCACTACCTTCCGCTGAAGGTCATCCGGGAGCACCTCGACGCGCTCGCCCGCGGCGAGCAGGTGAAGCTCCCGGCGCCCGGCCGCCGGCGGGACCTGCTGGACGGCCTGCTCGACAGTCCCTCGGACGAGGGGGACGGCGAGCGGCCGACCGCCGCGCGGCTCGGCCGGGCCGAGCTGGTCGCCGCGGCCGGGGTCACCGAGGCCGAGCTGGTGGAGTGGGAGTCGTACGGCCTGATCGGCGAGAGCGAGGGCGGCGGCTACGACGCGGAGAGCGTGAACGTGGCCCGGATCGTGGCCGATCTCGGGCGGTTCGGGCTCGAACCCCGGCACCTGCGGGCCGTGAAGGCGTCGGCGGACCGGGAGGCCGGGCTCATCGAGCAGGTCGTCGCACCGCTGCGCCGCCACCGCAACCCGCAGACCAGGGTCCACGCCGAGGACACCGCCGCCGAGCTCGCCCAGCTGTCCGTGCGGCTGCACGCCGCACTGGTGCAGACGGCGCTCGGTATCCGTCTGCCGTGACCCCCGCGGGGGGCCTTCGCACGGGGTCCGGGCGGCACTGAGCGGGGGCCCGACTATCCAAACCGGTCGGGCACGTCCTAGGGTTGCTGTGTGAACGAGCTCGACGTTGTGGGTGTCCGGGTGGAAATGCCCTCCAACCAGCCGATCGTGCTCCTGCGCGAAGTGGGGGGCGACCGGTACCTTCCCATCTGGATCGGACCCGGCGAGGCGACCGCGATCGCCTTCGCCCAGCAGGGCATGGCCCCGCCGCGGCCGCTGACGCACGACCTGTTCAAGGACGTGCTGGAGGCCGTGGGCCAGGAGCTGACCCAGGTCCGCATCACCGATCTGAGGGACGGGGTCTTCTACGCCGAGCTGGTCTTCGCCAGCGGCGTGGAGGTGAGCGCGCGGCCGTCCGACGCGATAGCCCTGGCGCTGCGGACCGGTTCGCCGATCTTCGGCAGCGACGGCGTCCTCGACGACGCCGGCATCGCGATCCCCGACGAGCAGGAGGACGAGGTGGAGAAGTTCCGCGAGTTCCTCGACCAGATCTCGCCGGAGGACTTCGGGAGCCAGTGACCGGGCCGTCCCGGCCGCCGGTCCGCCGGGGGCGCGAGAGGGGCGTCCGGGGAGCGCTGTCGGCGCATTCGAGTAGCCTTTCCCCGGAGTGGGACACGTAAAACCACTCTCTGGGTGATTATCACTCGGCGTGCCGAGTGTGGCGATCGTTGACGCACCCCTAGTGACTGCCTACCTTCGAGTGGGCAGGTCAAGGACGGAGGGTCGGCGTGATGAGCAGCGCGGACGGTACGGCAGGGAGCTCGCCCGGACGCGTGTCCGGGGAGAGCGCGCCGTATCCGCTTCACGGCAGTGTGGGCGACTTCGGGCGGGACACGGGCGCCGGGGTCGCGGACGAGACGATCGGATACCGGGGTCCCACGGCCTGCGCGGCCGCCGGCATCACCTACCGCCAACTGGACTACTGGGCGCGCACCGGGCTGGTCGAGCCGAGCGTGCGGCCCGCGTACGGCTCCGGGACGCAGCGGCTCTACAGCTTCCGCGACGTCGTCGTCCTGAAGATCGTCAAGCGGTTCCTCGACACGGGCGTCGCCCTCCAGAACATCCGGGCCGCCGTGCAGCACCTGCGCGCCCGCGGCTTCCGGGACCTGGAGCGGATGACGCTGATGAGCGACGGGGCGACCGTCCACGAGTGCTCCTCGCCGGACGAGGTCGTCTCCCTGCTCCAGGGCGGGCAGGGCGTCTTCGGCATCGCGGTGGGGGTCGTCTGGCGGGACGTCGAGGCGGCGCTGTCGCAGCTGCACGGCGAGCGCGTCGACACCGGCGAGACGCTCGTCGGGCACAACCCGCAGGACGAACTGGCGCGGCGGCGCCGCGACCGGGCCGTCTGACGCCCCTCGGGGCGTCCCCCTCTCCGCGGCCGGGGGCCCGGCCGGATTCCCGGGGCCGGCGCGGGCGCGGAGCCCGTACCGGTGATTGTCAGTGGCGTGAGGCAGCATCGGAGACGTGAGAGCCGCCCCCACGATCCTTCACCTCGACATGGACGCCTTCTTCGCCGCGGCCGAGCAGGCGTCCAAGCCGAGCCTGCGCGGCAAGCCCGTGGTGGTGGGCGGGCTCGGGCCGCGCGGCGTCGTCGCCACCGCCTCCTACGAGGCGCGGCGCTTCGGGGTGCACTCGGCGATGCCGATGGGGCAGGCCCGGCGGCTCGCCCCCCACGCCGCGTACCTGGTGCCGCGCTTCGCCTTCTACCGGGCGATCAGCGGACAGGTGATGGAGCTGCTGGGGCGGCTGTCGCCGCTCGTCGAGCCGCTCAGCCTCGACGAGGCGTTCGTGGACCTGGAGGCCGGGGGGCTGGCCGACGACAGCGCGAGCGCCCGGAGGGTGGGGGAGCGGCTGCGGGCCGAGATCCTGGCGACCACCGGACTGACCGGGTCGGTGGGGCTCGCCGGGTCCAAGATGCTGGCGAAGATCGCCTCGGAGCAGGCCAAGCCGGACGGCCTGGTGCTCTTCGAGCCGGGCACCGAGCGGGAGCTGCTCGCGCCCCGGTCGGTGCGGATCGTGCCCGGGGTGGGACCGGCCACCGGGGACCATCTGCGGCGGGCCGGGATCAGCACGGTCGCCGACGTGGTGGAGGCCGGGGAGGACGAGCTCGTACGGATCCTGGGGCGGGCGCACGGCGCCTCGCTGTACCGGATGGCGCTCGGGCACGACGACCGGCCCGTGGTCGCGGAGCGGGACGCCAAGTCGGTCTCCGTGGAGGACACCTTCGACGTCGACCTGCACGACCGGCTGCGGATCCGGCTGGAGGTCGAACGGCTCGCGGAGCGGTGCGTGGCGCGGCTGCGGGCCTCGGGGCACTCCGGGCGGACGATCGTGCTGAAGGTGCGGCGGTACGACTTCTCGACGCTGACCCGGTCCGAGACGCTGCGCGGGCCGACGGACGATCCGCTGGTGGTGCGGGAGGCCGCCGAGCGGCTGCTGGAGCTCGTCGACACCACGGGCGGGGTGCGGCTGCTGGGGGTCGGGGTGAGCGGACTCGCCGACTACACGCAGGAGGACCTCTTCGCCCAGGCGGAGGCGGAGGCCGGGGCGGCTGCGTCGACGGCAGGGGCGTCGACGGTGGGAGCGGGGAGTGCGGCCAAGGCGGCGGAAGACGCGGCGGACGCGGTGACCGGGTCCGGGGCGGACGCCGGAGCCGGGAGCGGGGGCGGCGCGGCCGGGGCGGGGGACGGTACGGGGCCGGAGGCGGGCGCGGAGGGCGCGGGGGGCCTCCTGGCCGCCGTCGCCGCCGTCGTGCCGCGGACGGCCACCGAGGCCGCCGCGCGGCTGTGGTCGCCCGGGAACGACGTGCGGCACGCGGTCCTCGGGGCCGGATGGGTGCAGGGCAGCGGGCTCGGCCGGGTCACCGTCCGTTTCGAGGAGCCCACGAGCACGGTGCCCGGACGGGTGCGGACCTTCGCCGTGGACGATCCCGAGCTGGAGCCGGCGGACCCGCTGCCGCTGGTGGCCGGAGGGGCGACGGGCGCGGAACCCGCCGCCCCCGCCGCCCTGGTCGTCCGCGCGGGCGGGTGAGGGGCCGCCGCCCGGCGGGCCCTACGCCGCGTCGTCCTGGCCGGCCAGGCGGCCGAAGTCGGGGATCCGGTCGGGCGGGGGCGGCAGCGTCAGCTCGTAATGGCGGTAGAGCTGGAGTTCCTGCTCGGGGGAGAGGTGACGGCCCACGCCGAAGTCCGGGGCGTCCTTGATGAGGGAGCGTTCGAAGGGCACGTGGAGGCCGTCGTCGGCCAGCTCGCTGGGCTCCAGGGGGACGAACGCGTCCCGGCTGAACAGGCCGGTGCGGACGGCGGCCCATTCGGGGACGCCGGTCGCGTCGTCCAGGTACACCTCGTCCACGGTTCCGATCTTGTGTCCGTTCCGGTCGAACGCCTTGCGGCCGATCAGGCTGCGCGGATCGATGTCGGTCTGCACGGTCCCTCCAACTGGTCGCAACTGCTCTACACCCCTACGAAAGTGCACATCTGGGATGTCGGCCACTTGAGCGATGAGGGGCACAACCTCGCTGGTAGGCTGGCTGTGGCTGTCGACACCGTGCGGGAGAGTCCTCCGGAGAAAGCTTCCGGTGGCGCCGAAGGAGCAAATCCTCCCCGGAATCTCTCAGGCACCCGGTACCGCGCGGGCGAGGTCACTCTGGAAAGCAGGGCGGGAGCCTCGACGGCGTCCACCCTCACCGACGGTGAAAGCCGGCGTGCCCCCGGGCGTGCCGGTGAAGCTCTCAGGTTGAGATGACAGAGGGGGAGGCCGTCCGGGCACCCGCGCCGTGGTGCCCCTCGCAGGTCGTGACGACCAGGAGGCCCCCGCATCATGACCGCCAACCGCACCCCGCTCTCCGAGCTCGAGCAGGGCATCCCCTTCGAGCAGCGGCACATCGGACCCGACGCCGAGGCGCGGGCCAAGATGCTCGCCCAGGTCGGTTACGGCTCGCTCGACGAGCTGACGGCCGCCGCGGTGCCGGACGTCATCAAGAACGCCGAGGCGCTGGCCCTGCCGGGCGCCCGCACCGAGGCCGAGGTCCTCGCCGAGCTGCGCGACCTCGCCGACCGCAACGAGGTCCTCGCCCCGATGATCGGCCTCGGCTACTACGGCACCTTCACCCCGCCGGTCATCCTCCGCAACGTCATGGAGAACCCGGCCTGGTACACGGCGTACACGCCCTACCAGCCGGAGATCTCGCAGGGCCGCCTGGAGGCGCTGCTCAACTTCCAGACGATGGTCGCCGACCTCACCGGCCTGCCGACCTCCGGCGCCTCCCTCCTCGACGAGGGCACCGCCGCCGCCGAGGCCATGTCGCTCTCCCGCCGCGTGGGCAAGGTGAAGAACGGCGTCTTCCTCGTCGACGCCGACGCCCTCCCGCAGACCATCGCCGTCATCGAGACCCGCGCCGAGCCGACCGGCGTCGAGGTCGTCGTCGCCGACCTCTCCGAGGGCATCCCGGCCGAGATCGCCGAGCGCGGCGTCTTCGGCGTGCTGATCCAGTACCCCGGCGCCTCCGGCGGCGTCCGCGACATCAAGCCGCTGATCGACGCCGCCCACGAACTCGGCGCGATCGTCACCGTAGCCGCCGACCTGCTCGCCCTCACCCTCCTCGTCTCGCCCGGCTCGCTCGGCGCGGACATCGCCGTCGGCACCACGCAGCGCTTCGGCGTCCCGATGGGCTTCGGCGGCCCGCACGCCGGCTACATGGCCGTCCAGGACAAGCACGCCCGCTCGCTCCCCGGCCGCCTCGTCGGCGTCTCCGTCGACGCCGACGGCAACAAGGCGTACCGCCTCGCGCTCCAGACCCGCGAGCAGCACATCCGCCGCGAGAAGGCCACCAGCAACATCTGCACCGCCCAGGTGCTCCTCGCCGTCATGGCCGGCATGTACGCCGTCTACCACGGCCCGGACGGCCTCAAGCAGATCGCGCAGCGCACCCACCGGTACGCGGCGATCCTGGCCGCCGGTCTGACCGCCGGGGGCGTCGAGCTCACCCAGGGCGCCTTCTTCGACACGCTCACCGCCCGCGTGCCCGGCCGCGCCGACGCCGTCGCCGCCGCCGCCCGCGAGGCCGGCGTCAACCTGTACCGCGTGGACGCCGACCGGGTCTCGATCTCCTGCGACGAGACCACCGGCCGCGAGCAGCTCGCCGCCGTCTGGGCCGCCTTCGGCGTGACCGGCGACGTCGAGGCCCTGGACGCCGCCACCGAGGACGCCCTCCCGGCCGCGCTGCTGCGCTCCGACGCGTACCTCACCCACCCGGTCTTCCACGCGCACCGCTCCGAGACCTCGATGCTGCGCTACCTGCGCCGCCTCTCGGACCGCGACTACGCGCTCGACCGCGGCATGATCCCGCTCGGCTCCTGCACCATGAAGCTGAACGCGACCACCGAGATGGAGCCGGTGACCTGGCCCGAGTTCGGCCAGATCCACCCCTTCGCGCCGATCGACCAGGCCCAGGGCTACGTCACGCTCATCACCGAGCTGGAGGAGCGCCTGGCCGAGGTCACCGGCTACGACAAGGTCTCGATCCAGCCGAACGCCGGTTCGCAGGGCGAGCTGGCCGGTCTGCTCGCGGTCCGCGCCTACCACCGCGCCAACGGCGACGAGCAGCGCACCGTCTGCCTCATCCCGTCCTCCGCGCACGGCACCAACGCCGCCTCCGCCGTGATGGCCGGCATGAAGGTCGTCGTCGTGAAGACCGCCGAGGACGGCGAGGTCGACGTCGAGGACCTGCGGGCCAAGATCGCGCAGCACCGCGACGAGCTCGCCGTGCTGATGATCACCTACCCGTCGACGCACGGCGTCTTCGAGGAGCACGTCGCCGACATCTGCGCCGAGGTCCACGAGGCCGGCGGCCAGGTGTACGTCGACGGCGCCAACCTCAACGCGCTGGTCGGCCTCGCCAAGCCGGGCCACTTCGGCGGCGACGTCTCGCACCTCAACCTGCACAAGACCTTCTGCATCCCGCACGGCGGCGGCGGCCCCGGCGTCGGCCCGGTCGGCGTCCGCGCCCACCTCGCCCCGTACCTGCCGAACCACCCGCTCCAGCCCACCGCGGGCCCGGAGACCGGCGTCGGCCCGATCTCGGCCGCCCCGTGGGGCTCCGCCGGCATCCTGCCGATCTCCTGGTCGTACGTCCGCCTGATGGGCGGCGAGGGCCTCAAGCGCGCCACCCAGGTCGCCGTCCTCGCGGCGAACTACATCGCCAAGCGCCTGGAGCCGCACTACCCGGTGCTGTACACCGGCCCGGCCGGGCTCGTCGCCCACGAGTGCATCGTCGACCTGCGGCCGCTGACCAAGGCGACCGGCGTCACCGTCGACGACATCGCCAAGCGTCTGATCGACTACGGCTTCCACGCGCCGACCATGTCCTTCCCGGTCGCCGGCACGCTGATGATCGAGCCGACCGAGTCCGAGGACCTGGCCGAGCTGGACCGCTTCTGCGACACGATGATCGCGATCCGCGCCGAGATCGAGAAGGTCGGCTCCGGCGAGTGGTCCGCCGAGGACAACCCGCTGCGCAACGCCCCGCACACCGCGGCCGCGCTGGGCGGCGAATGGAACCACGCCTACGGGCGCGACGAGGCCGTCTTCCCGGCCGGCGTCTCGAAGGCCGACAAGTACTGGCCGCCGGTCCGCCGCATCGACGGCGCCTTCGGCGACCGGAACCTGGTCTGCTCCTGCCCGCCGCTGGACGAGTACGACCACTGACGGCGGCGGACGTGAGCGAGGGCCGGCCCGGAGGAGACTCCGGGCCGGCCCTCGGCCGTTTCCGGGCGGTGTGCCCGGGCGGGGCGTCCGGGTGCGGTGCCCGGGCGGTGTGCCTCAGGCCGCGGTGGTGATCCGGCTCGCCGTCAGCGGCCGGTGCGGCGCGATGATCTGCCCGTCCGGCAGCAGTTCGCCGGTGTCCTCGAAGAGCAGGACACCGTTGCACAGCAGGCTCCAGCCCTGTTCCGGGTGGCAGGCCACCGGATGGGCGGCCTCACGGTCGGCGGAGTCGGCGGTGGGACAGGCAGGCTGGTGCTGGCACATGGGTGGGTTCTTTCGCTGCGTCGTGGTGGATGTCCTGCGGCTTTTCGCGCTCATGGCCGCCCCCGTCGGTCGGTTCGGTTCCGGTCCCAGTCTTGCCGCACGGACGGCCTTCCGCAGGGATTTCGCGTCAGCTCGTCCTCTCCTGGGAAGACGCATCACCCGCAGGGGCGGTTCAGGTCAACACCCCCGCCTTTTCGGGTGGTTCGGGGTGGTCCCAGCGGGCTAGTCCGTCCGGGAGGGGTGTTCGGCGACGGCGTTCGGACGGGGATCCGGACAGCAGTGCGCCCCGTGACCCGGCCGGGTCACGGGGCGGTGCGCGCGGGACGGATCAGGCGGGCGCCGCGGACCCGAGCAGGGGCGGCGGCGCGAGACGGGTGCTGAGCACGGGCAGCAGATCGGCCACCCGGTAGGGACGGTGGGGGGCGATGCCGGGCGGGGCCGGGGCGAGCGGCACGAGCACGTCGGCGGACTCGGCGCCCGGTTCGGCCCCGTCCGGGTCCTCTTCGGCGTGCAGCCACAGCGTCAGCATGTACAGCTCCGGCACCGAGAGCAGCCGTGGCTGGTACGTGCCCGGCAGCGCCTCGGCCTGGGCCAGGGCCCGTTCCGTGGCGGCGACGTACGGCCCCTCGAAGAAGTGCGAGAAGGACCAGCCGTCCGGGGTGAGCATGGTGTCCGCGGCGGCGATCGCCCGGTCCCCGCTCCGGATGAGGAAACGCCAGCCGACGAGCCGGCTGCCGGGCGCCTGTCCCGGTGCCGCGGAGATCCTCAGCACGTGGACGGGCAGCGGGAGTTCGGGGCTCAGCGGTCCTGGTGCGGCCCGCAGGGCCGGGGTGCGGGCCTCGTCCACTGCCGTGGGCGAGCCGAGTGCCGCGAGGACACTGCGGAGGGCCGGCGCGGGGGCCGGGGTGGGTCGGAGCATCGTGGGTCGCCTCTCGCTCAGGAGACACGGTGGTGCGGGGATACGGGTACGGCGGTGCGGGGTGCGGCGGTACGCGGACGGTGCGACGGCGCTGTCGGCGGCGGGGGCGGAGCGGGGGGCCACGGGGTCGTGGCCGGTCGCCGGCGCTCTGCCTCGTCCGCGGAGTTTATACGACACGTGTTCACAGAGTGTTTCCGCTAGCCGCCACAGGTATTCCTGACAAGACGTCATCAGGCCGTCCGGGAAGGGGCGCGGAGCGGAATCGGAGCGAAGACAGGATCTCCGTCCTCGCATTCTCCGGCAAGCCGGACGTATGAATTCCGAAAGTCGGGCAGGCCGCGCCGGGGAGGCAATATGACATTGGTATATGTCGACGGCCCGGTCCGGGGTGCGGAGGGTCCTGCGCACGGCGACAGGTTCGGACCAGACTATCCGCGGAGCGGCCGGAAAAGCAGGCGTTGTCGATCAGTGGCGTGGGCATCATCGTCCGTACGCGCGGCCCCGTCCGGTGGCCGCCCACGCGGAGGGACGCCTCGATGGGGGAGAAGGTCGCGACGGACGGCTTCGGCCCGGCCGACCGGCAGCGGTACCGGCGCAAGCTCCAGCAGTGTCTGGCGGGGCTCGCCCGGCTCCTCGCGGAGCAGCGCTTCGACCGCCCGCGGAACCTCATGGGCGTGGAGATCGAACTCAATCTCGCGGGCCCCGACGGACTGCCGAGGATGCTGAACGAGGCCGTCCTCGAAAAGATCGCGAGCTCCGATTTCCAGACCGAACTCGGAATGTTCAACCTGGAAGTCAACATCGCTCCGCGTCGGCTCGGCGGCCACGTTTTCGACCGGCTCGCGGAAGAGCTGAGAACCGGGCTGGGATATGCCGACCGCAAGGCGGCCGAGGTCGACGCCGGAGTCGTCATGATCGGCATACTGCCGACCCTCTCCCAGGAGGATCTCGTCTTCGAGAACCTTTCCTCCGCCGACCGCTACGCCCTGCTCAACGACCAGATCCTCACCGCCCGCGGCGAGCAGATCACCCTCGACATCCAGGGCGTCGAACGGCTGCTGCACACCTCGGAGTCGATCATCGCCGAGGCCGCCTGCACCTCCGTCCAGCTCCACCTCCAGGTCACCCCGGCCCGCTTCCCCGCCGTCTGGAACGCCGCGCAGATCGTCGCCGGCGTGCAGATAGCCCTCGGCGCCAACTCGCCCTTCGTCTTCGGCCGCGAGGTGTGGCGCGAGTCCCGCCCGCCGCTCTTCCAGCAGGCGACCGACACCCGCCCGCCCGAGCTCCAGTCGCAGGGCGTCCGGCCGCGCACCTGGTTCGGCGAGCGGTGGGTGGACTCGGTGTACGACCTCTTCGAGGAGAACGTGCGGTACTTCCCCTCGCTGCTGCCGCTGTGCGACGAGGAGGACCCGCTGCGCGTCCTCGACGAGGGCGGGGTGCCGCAGCTCAAGGAGCTCGTCCTGCACAACGGCACCGTCTACCGCTGGAACCGGCCGGTCTACGGCTGGGTCGACGGCGTCCCGCACCTGAGGGTGGAGAACCGCGTCCTGCCCGCCGGGCCCACCGTCACCGACGTCCTCGCCAACGCCGCCTTCTACTACGGGCTCGTCCGCTCGCTCGCCGACGACCCGCGCCCGCTGTGGAAGCGGATGCCCTTCGAGGACGCCGAGGCCAACTTCGACGCCGCCTGCCGGTACGGCATCGAGGCGGAGCTGCGCTGGCCCCGGCCCGGCCGCGCGGGCGGCACCGCGACCCGGCCCGCCGTGCGCCTCGTCCTCGACGAGCTGCTGCCGCTGGCCGCCGCGGGCCTCGACGCCTGGCACGTCGCCCCGGCGGACCGCGACTTCTACCTCGGCGTCATCGAGCAGCGGTGCCGCCGCCGGGTCAACGGCGCGTCCTGGCAGGCCGACGCCTTCCACCGGGCCCTGGAGTCCGGGCTCGACCGGGAGGCGGCCCTGGCGGCGACCACCCGGCGCTACCGCGAGCTGATGCTGACGGGGGAGCCGGTGCACACCTGGCCGGAGGGGGTCGCGGCCGGGGTCGGGGACGGGGTCGGGGACGGGGCCACGGCAGGGCTCGTGGCGGGACTCGCGGAGGAGTGAGGGAGTTGTTCCCGGACCCCGGGATGGCGTTCCGGCCGGGCCGTCGCGCATGATCGTCGTACGGGGGCCGAGGCCGGTCCCCGTACCGGTCGCGACGGGAACGGGAGACGGGCGTGGTGTCGGAACAACGGGTCGTGGACGCATCCCCGCCCCCGGGCGGCCTGCCGCGCCGGGTGCTGCGCTCCGAGACCCTCATCGTGCTCGCGCTGTCCCTCGGCGCGAGCGGGGTCTCCTCCCTCATCAGCTTCGTCGGCTCGCTGACCCGCCCCGGCGCGCTCAAGGAACAGGCGGCCACCCTCAACGGCTCGTACGCCCCCGGGCGTCCCTGGCTCGACCTCACCTGGCAGCTCTTCGGCATCGCCACGGCGCTGGTCCCGGTCGTGCTCGTCGCCCACCTGCTCATGCGGGAGGGCTCCGGGCTGCGGGCGATCGGCTTCGACCGCACCCGGCCGTGGCCCGACCTGGGGCGCGGGGCGCTGGTCGCGGCCGGCATCGGCAGCGCGGGCCTCGCCTTCTACCTCGCCGCGCGGGCCTCCGGCTTCAACCTCACGGTGGTCCCCGAGTCGCTGCCCGACGTGTGGTGGAAGTACCCCGTCCTGATCCTCTCGGCGATCCAGAACTCCGTCCTGGAGGAGGTCATCGTCGTCGGCTACCTGCTGCGGCGGCTGGACCAGCTGGGCTGGTCGCCGACGGCCTCGCTGGCGGCGAGCTCGGTGCTGCGCGGCTCGTACCACCTCTACCAGGGCATCGGCGGCTTCGTCGGCAACATGGTGATGGGCGTCGTCTTCGCCCTGCTCTACCGCCGCTGGGGGCGGGTGGGGCCGCTGGTCGTCGCCCACGCGCTGCTCGACATCGTGGCCTTCGTCGGCTACGGCCTGCTGGCGGGGAAGGTGGGCTGGCTGCCCACGGTCTGAGGCGGGGGCGGCCGGAGGACCGGGGGAGAGCAGAAGAGCGGGGGAGAGCAGAAGACGGGGCGACCGGAAGAGCGGGGTGACCTGAGGGGCGGGACGCGCCGGAAGAGCGGGGTGACCTGAGGGGCGTACGGCAGGAGCCGTACGCCCCTCAGGCGCGTCCGGGCGGTGTCAGGCGTGCAGCTCGCCCTCGATGACCGTGACGGCGTGGCCGGTCAGGAGGGTGCGGTCGCCGCGCAGCCGGGTGCGGACCAGGCCCGTGCGGGCGCCGCCCTGGAAGCCGGTGAGCTCGTCGCGGCCGAGGCGGGCCGACCAGTACGGCGCGAGCGCGGTGTGGGCGCTGCCGGTGACCGGGTCCTCGGGGATGCCGACCGCGGGGAAGAAGCCGCGCGAGACGAAGTCGTAGCCGCCCGAGGGATCGGCGGCGAGGGCGGTCGCGATCACGCCGCGCGAGGAGTGGGCGGTCAGGGCGGCGAGGTCCGGGACGAGGCCGCGGACGGTCGCCTCGTCGCGGAGCTCGACGACGAGGTCGCCGACGTGTGCGGCCGTGTCGTGGACGGCGACGACCTCGGCGCCGAGCGCCTCCGCCAGGCCGTCCGGGACCGGGACCGGGGTGAGCGAGGAGGTCGGGAAGTCCAGGGTGACGCCGCCGTCGGCCCCGGTGACGGCGCCCAGCACGCCCGAGCGGGTGGCGAAGCGGACCGGCCCGGACGCGGCGCCGGTGGTGTGCAGGACGTGGGCGGTGGCGAGGGTGGCGTGGCCGCACATGTCGACCTCGGTGGCCGGGGTGAACCAGCGCAGCGCCCAGTCGGCCTCGCCGCCGGCGGGCAGCGGGTGGGCGAAGGCGGTCTCGGAGAGGTTGACCTCGGCCGCCACCCGCTGGAGCCAGGAGTCGTCGGGGAATCCGGGGGAGTCGAGGAGGAGGACGCCCGCGGGGTTGCCGGAGAAGGGCCGGTCGGTGAAGGCGTCGACGATTCGGATGCGCATGCTCCGGACCGTACCGGCGGGCGAGGGCGGCGGGCGAAGGCCAATCGGGGACGTCTGGACCGGCAGGGGAGGGGCTCCGGGCGTGGCCGGGAGGGGAGTCGTCAGTCGGTGGGTTGCTCGACGAACAGTTCCGATATATCGTTGAAGCATCGCGACAGTTCGTCGATGAATCTCACGGAAGGAGCGTTGCGATGCGTACACACGGACATGGACACGGAGACGGCTGCGAAGGCGGACCGGGCCGCGGCTTCGGCGGTGGGCGCGGTTTCGGCGGGCCCGGACCGCGGGGCGAATTCGAGGGGCGGCGCGCCGCCTTCGGGCCCTTCGGCCCCGGCTTCGGCGGCGGACCCGGGCCCGGCTTCGGCGGCGGCCCCTTCGGGCGCGGCCGCGGCGGCGGCCGGGGGAGGGCGCGGCGCGGCGACGTGCGCGCCTCGATCCTGGCGCTGCTCAAGGACCGCCCGATGCACGGCTACGAGATGATCCAGGAGATCGGCGAGCGCAGCGGCGGGGCCTGGAAGCCCAGCCCCGGCTCGGTCTACCCGACCCTCCAGATGCTGGAGGACGAGGGCCTGATCGTCAGCGAGAGCGAGGGCGGCAAGAAGCTCTTCTCGCTCACCGACGCCGGGCGCGAGGAGGCCGCGACCACCCCGGACGCCCCCTGGGAGGAGGCCGGCCGCAGTGTCGATTGGGAGGCCCTCAACGAGGTCCGGCAGGCCGGCTTCGGCCTGATGGAGGCCTTCGGGCAGGTCTGGAAGACGGGCAGTGCCGAGCAGCGGCAGAAGGCCGTCGAGGTCATCAACGAGACCAGGAAGAAGCTGTACCTCATCCTCGCCGACGAGCACTGAGCCGGCGGCGCGGAGGGGACGGGGAGGCCCCCGGCGGCACCGGCCGCCGGGGGCCTCCCCTTCGTGCGTCCCGCACGTCCGGGCCCGCGTCAGGCGACCAGGCCGGAGAGCTTGCGCAGCGACTCGGTCAGTGCCGCCGTCGCCGAGTCCTTGAGCTTCCCCGCCATCAGCGACACCGCCGCACCGGTGAACTCGCCGTCGATGCGGACCTTCGTCGCCCCGCCGTCCTCGGCCAGCGAGTACCGGGTGCCGACGATCACGCCCATCGGGCCCTTGCCCCGGATGGCGAGGACCCGGCCGTCCTCCAGCTCCTCGATCGTCCACAGCACCTCGGCCGGGAAACCCATCAGCTTCATGTTCTCGGTGAACGTGGAGCCCGCCGCCAGGGTCTCGGGGCCGCCGTCCGGGAAGTTGGTGTGGGTGGCGTTCCACTCCCCGTACGAGCCGAAGTCGGTGAGGCGTTCCCACACCTTCCCGGTCGGTGCCTCGATCCGTGCCTCCGCGGTGACTTCGGCCATGACGACCACCCCTTCACGCGTGCCCGCTGGGTTCTGGTGTCGCGGAACGTAGCCGGAGGGGCGTGAACATTCAATACTGATGAACCGTCAGTTCTGCGGCGGCCGGGCCCGTTCCGTTGCCGATCCACCAGATCTCGGCCGTGTCGAAGGAGTCCGACGCCCGCGGGCCGCCGTCCTCCTCGTGGCGGTGGAACGCGGCCCAGAACAGATCGCCCGGCAGCGCCTCCCGGGGGGCGTACACCCGGTACACGAACTGCCGGCCGTCGCCCACACGCAGACCCACCATCCAGAACACGTGGGAAGGACGCTCCGCGCGGCCTGTCCGGTTGCGTCCGGGGCCGCGTACGGCCTGCGCCCGGTCCGCATCCGATCCGCGCCCGGTCCGCATCCAGGCCGCGTCCGGGGCTGAGAAGCAAGGCGGCGCGCCCGGCCGGGGGGAAGGCGGCCGGATCTCCTCCCGGAGGATGAGGACTCGCGCGCGCGTGCACGACTCCGGTGGGACGCGGACATGGTCCCCCCGTGGGATGACCCGCGCGGGCGCGGCTGATGAGGTGGGAGGGTGCACCCTCCCGTCCCGTCGCGCCCCACCCCGCCCCCGGTCCCGGCCGGGCCCGCGCCGCTCCCGGACCCCTCCGGACCCGCGCCCCTCCTCGCCGCCGTGCTCGGCGCCGCCCGCCGCCGGGCCCTGCGGGACGGCGACCGCCAGGTCGACACCGCCCACCTCCTGCACGCCCTCCTGGAGTCCGACCCGGAGACCCGCGCCGCCTTCGACGGCGAGCAGCGGGTCGCGCGGGTCCTCGGCTACCTCGTCCAGCGCTCGATCGGATACGGGCTCCGCTGGCAGCGGTCCGGCGAGGGCGGCGGGCCCGCGCGCCCGCTGCCCGCCGTACGGGCCGGGGAGGGGACGCCGCGCCGCGCCTCCCGCTGGTCCCCGGCCGCCACCGCCGCCCTGGAGGAGGCCCTGCGGCGCGCCGCCGCCCGCGGCGAGGAGCACCCCCACGGGCTCGACCTGCTGGCCGGGCTCGCCGCCGACCCCGGCAGCCGGGCGGGGGAGGTGCTGCGGCACGCCGGGATCGACCCGCCGGTGCTCGGCGCCCGCGCCACCGCGCTCGCCGCCGTCCTCGCCCCGCGCGGGGACACCGGGGTCCTCGACGGGCCGGGCGTCCAGCAGTAGGAGGGGCCGAGGGAAGGGGGGCCCCGGGTTTCCCCGGCCCGGAGGAAGGGTTTCCTCCGGCGGCGTCTCAACAGGTGCGACGGGGGTTACACGCCTGACCGGGTCCTGTCATGATGGCCCGATGCACGCGTCTCAGGGGAGAAGCGCCGGCCTGGGACTCGCCCTGGCCTCGGCCTTCGCATTCGGTGGTTCGGGAGTGGCGGCCAAGCCGCTGATCGAGGCGGGTCTCGATCCGCTCCACGTCGTCTGGCTCCGGGTCGCCGGCGCCGCGCTCGTCATGCTGCCCGTGGCCTGGCGCCACCGGGACCTGCTGCGCCGCAAGCCCGGCCTGCTCGTCGGCTTCGGCCTCCTCGCCGTCGCGGGAGTCCAGGCCTTCTACTTCGCCTCGCTCTCCCGGATCCCCGTCGGCGTCGCCCTCCTCATCGAGTACCTCGCCCCGGCGCTCGTCCTCGGCTGGGTCCGCTTCGTCCAGCGGCGGCCGGTCACCCGCGCCGCGGCGCTGGGCGTGGTGCTCGCCGTCGGCGGTCTCGCCTGCGTCGTCCAGGTCTGGTCCGGCCTGAGCTTCGACCTCCTCGGACTGCTCCTCGCGCTCGCCGCCGCCTGCTGCCAGGTCGGCTACTTCGTCCTCTCCGACCAGGGCACCGACGAGGCCGAACCGGCCGACCCGCTCGGCGTGATCGCGTACGGACTGCTGATCGGCGCCCTCGTCCTCACCGTGGTCGCCCGCCCGTGGGGCATGGACACGAGCATCCTGGCCGGCCGGGCCGACCTCGGCGGGAGCTCCGTGCCGGCCTGGCTGCTGCTCGGCTGGATCGTCCTGATCGCCACCGTCCTCGCGTACGTCACCGGCGTCGTGTCGGTGCGCAGGCTCTCGCCGCAGGTCGCGGGCGTGGTGGCCTGTCTGGAGGCGGTCATCGCGACCGTCCTCGCCTGGGTGCTGCTCGGCGAGCACCTGGACGCCCCGCAGCTGCTCGGCGGCGCGCTCGTCCTCGTCGGCGCCTTCATCGCCCAGTCGACCGCCCCCAAGGCCGCGTCCGGAGGGCCCGTCGCCGGGTCGGACGGGGCGAACGCTCCGGAGGGGGCGGACGGGACGGCCGCGTCGACCGGGCCGGACGGGGCCGTGGGGGCGGGGACCGAGGGCGGAGAGCGGTTGTCGGCCGGGCGGACCACCCCGTAGGGTGCCGCCCATGCACTCGACCGTTCTTCCGCCGCCCGTCGCCTAGCGCGCGCGGCACCTTCTCCCGAAGACGACCGGCAGCCCGGGCGGGGCGATCACGCCCCCGGGCGGCCCGTCGCCGTCCGCGCGCGGAACCGGCGACCACCTTTCACCCCGGTCCGTCCGCACGGACCGTCTTCACGGAGAAACCACGTGTCGAACCCGCAGTCCCCCGCCGTCCTGCCCGCCGCGGCCCCCGCCGTGCCCGTCGGGCGGAGCCTGCTCCACCTCGTCGTCGCGGGAATCGCCTGGGGCACGGCCGGCGCCGCCGGCTCCCTCGTCTTCCGCAACAGCGACATGGGCCCCCTCGCTCTCTCCTTCTGGCGCTGCGCCGGCGGCCTCCTGCTCCTCCTCGCGGTCCCGGCGCTCCGGCTGCTGCGGCCCGGCCGCGGGGGGCCGGCCACCGCGCCCGTCGCCACGCCCGTCCCCCGGTCCGCCGTCGAGCCGCGCCGGACCCGGCTGATCCGGATCGTCGGCACCGGGGTCGGGCTCGCGGTCTTCCAGACCGCCTACTTCGCCGCCGTCGAGTCCACCGGGCTCGCCGTCGGCACCGTCGTCACCCTCGGCGCGGGCCCCGTCCTCATCGCGATCGGCGCCCGCGTCACCATGGGCGAACGCCTCGGCCTCGGTGGCCTCGCGGCCGTCACCGGCGCCCTCGCCGGGCTCGCCGTCCTCGTCCTGGGCGGCGGGGGAGCCGAGGTCCGGCTCGCCGGCGTCGGCCACGCGGTGCTGTCCGCCGCCGGCTTCGCCGCGCTCACCCTGCTCACCCGCCGGCTCGGCCGCACCGGCGCCACCGGGGCCGGCTCGCTCGCGGGCACCGCGTGGACCTTCGGCGTCTCGGCGCTCGTCGTGCTGCCCCTCGCGGTAGCCGAGGGACTGCTGCCGCACACCGAGGACGCCGTCCGGCTGCTCCTCCTGCTGCTGTACGTGGCGGCGATCCCGACCGCGCTCGCCTACGCCCTGTACTTCGCCGGGGCCGCGGTCGTCCGGGCCGCCACCGTCTCCGTGATCATGCTCCTGGAGCCGGTCAGCGCCGCGCTGCTCGCCGTCACCCTCCTCGGCGAGGAGCTGACGGCCACGACCGTGCTCGGCACCGTGCTGCTCCTCGCCGCCGTCACCGGACTCGCCCTCGCGGAGGCCCGGACGGCGGCGGAGCGGCGCCGGGGAGAGGAACCCGCGGCGGCGTAGCGACGCGTCTTCCGGGCCGTGGCGGACTCGCGGCGCGACGGCGCCGCGGGTCAGCCGGCGGGCTCCGGCCGGCGGAGCTGGTGGACCCGGGCGGCGAGGTCGCCCGGGCCGGCCCGTTCGGCGAGCCGGTCCGCGACCCGGCGGCGCACGCCGGCCGGCTTGTTGCCCGCGTACGTGAACTTCGCCCGCACCTCCGTCACGTCCAGGACCAGCCCCCGGATGCCGGGGAGCAGCCGGCCGAACGGGGCCTCGCCGGGCGCGACCGGTGCGGTCCCGCCGTCCGGCTGGAAGTGGGCGACCTGCCGGTTCAGCAGGTCGGCCTTCTCCGCCGGGTCGTCCACCACGCGGGCGACGCAGTGCAGTTGCACAGCCGCGTAGTACGAGGTCGGGGTGCCGTGCTCGGCGGGCGCGCCCTCGGGGGCCGCCCAGGGGCCGGGCACGTACACGTGGTCGTCGACGACGCTGAGCAGCACCTGTGCGTCCGCCTCGATGGCGCGCCACAGCGGGTTGGGCCGGGCGAGGTGGGTGAGGACCCTGCCGTACGGGCCGGGCTCCGGCTCGTGACGGAAGTGCGTCGGCTGCACCAGGGGCGGGGTCGCCGGGCAGGCCGTTGACGGCGAGCTGCCCGAAGTCGTGGCGGGCGAGCCACTCCCGCCACTCGGTCTCGTCCGCGGCGGCGTCCCAGGGGTGGATGAGCACGGGGCCGGTCCTCTCAGGGCGCGGTCAGGTAGGAGGGCAGGGCGACGGACGGGTCCAGGTCCGCCGAGGCGACCGGGACGCCGGTGCGCGGGGCGACCGGGACCACGCCGGCCCAGTGCGGCAGGGCCAGGTCCTCGGTGTCGTCGTTCGGGCCGCCGGTGCGGACCTTCGCCGAGACCTCCTCCAGGTCGAGCCGGATCACGGCGGTGGCGGCGAGCTCCTTGGCGTTCGCCGGGCGCGAGTCGGCCGAACGGCCCGGGACGACCTGGTCGACGAGCGCGTCGAGGGCGGTGCGCAGCTCCTCGGGGTCGGTGACCTGGTGCGCGGTGCCGTGGACGACGACCGAGCGGTAGTTGAGGGAGTGGTGGAAGGCGGAGCGGGCGAGGACCAGGCCGTCGACGTGGGTGACCGTGAGGCAGACCGGCAGGCCGGGGGCGGTCTCCTCGCCCCCGGGGCGGGCGCCGGCCATGCGGAGCGGGCGGGAGCCGGTGGAGCCGTGCACGTACAGCCGCTCCCCGATCCGGCCGTAGAGGGTGGGGAGCACGACGGGCGCCCCGTCGCGTATGAACCCGAGGTGGCAGACGTACCCCTCGTCGAGGATCGCGTGCACGAGCGCGCGGTCGTACGAGGCGCGCTGCCGGGAGCGGGTCGGCACGGTCCGGTCGGTGGGGGCGTACCCCTCGGGGGGCTCGGCGGCGGTGGTCGTGGTGGCCGTGGTCGTGGCGGCGGTCATGGCGGGTCCCCTTGCTCCTCGTATTGCACTAGTGCATAATCTGCTTTGTGCTAGGAGAGTATCGGATCGAAGGACGTCGCGCATCGGAGATCGCCGCCAGCGTGGAGCGGGGGGTGGGCGCCGGCGCGCTGGAGCCCGGCCAAGCCCTGCCGCCCATGCGGGAGTTGGCCGCCGACCTGGGCGTGAACCCGAACACCGTCGCCGCCGCCTACCGCACCCTGCGCGAGCGCGGGGTCATCGAGACGGACGGGCGCCGCGGCAGCCGGGTGCGGCCGCGGCCCGCCACCACCGCGCGCGGCTCGCTGCGCGTCGAGGCGCCGCCCGGCGTCCGGGACGTCAGCGGCGGCAACCCCGACCCCGCGCTGCTGCCGCCGCTGGGCGAGGCCCTCGCGGAGGCGGCCCGGCGCTACGCCGAGCGGCCCGGACTCTACGGGGAGGCGCCCCTCGACCCGGACTTCGCCCGGCTCGCCCGCGCCGCCTTCGACGCCGACGGCGTCCCCGACGGGCCGGTCGGGGTGGCCTCCGGCTCCCTCGACGCCATCGAGCGGGTCCTCGCCGTCCACCTCCGGCCCGGCGACGCCGTCGCCGTCGAGGACCCCGGCTGGGGCAGCCTCCTCGACCTCGTGCCCGCGCTCGGGCTGCGCCCCGTGCCGGTCGCCGTCGACGACGACGGCCCGCTCGCCGCCGACGTCGAACGGGCGATCCGGAGCGAGGGCGCCCGCGCGGTGATCGTCACCGACCGCGCCCAGAACCCCACCGGCGCCTGCGTCGGCCCCGCCCGCGCGGCACAGCTGCGCCGCGTCCTCGCCGCCCACCCCGGGGTGCTGCTCGTCGAGGACGACCACGGGCACGGCATCGTCTCCCGGCGCCTGAGGCCGCTCGCCGGGGTCACCGACCGCTGGGCGCTCGTCCGCTCGGTCGCCAAGGCGTACGGCCCCGACCTGCGGATCGCCGCCTTCACCGGCGACCCGGAGACCGTCGACCGCGTCCTCGGCCGGCAGCGCCTCGGCCCCGGCTGGGTGAGCCGGCTCCTCCAGCAGGCCGTCGTCCACCTGTGGACCACGGGCGCGGTCGACCCGGAGCAGGTCTCCGACGCGTACGGGGAACGGCGCGACGCCCTCGTCCGGGCCCTGGCCCGGCGGGGCGTCGAGGCGCACGGCCGCAGCGGCATGAACGTCTGGGTCCCGGTCGCCGACGAGACCGGGGCCGTCGCCCGGCTGCTCGCCGCGGGCTGGGCCGTCGCCCCCGGCGCCCGCTTCCGCATCGCCGCGCCCCCCGCGGTCCGCATCACCGTCTCCCCCCTGGCGGCCCACGACATCGCCCCCCTGGCCGACGCCGTGGCCGCGGCGGCGGGCCCGGCCCCCGCCCGGAGCTACGGCTGACGCGGACGCCTCCGGCCGGAGGCGGAGTTCGCCGGGGAAGCCACCGCGGGGCCCGGCGGGGTGCCGTGCGGCCCGAGTGAGGCCGCGCGCGCCGGTGTCACGCGCGGCTCGGGGTTTTCCGGGGGGTCTTGGCGAGGGGCTCGGCCGCGCGGGCGGGTGCGGGGGTGCGGGAGGAGGCGCGGGTCTGGGTGAGGGCGGCGCCGAGGAGGACCACGGCGGCGCCGACGGGGGTGTTCCAGGCGAGGTGTTCGCCGAGGAAGGCGACGCCGGCGGCCGTCGCGATGACCGGGATGAAGTACGTGACCATCGAGGCCGTCGTCGGGCCGACCTCCGCGACCACGCCGTACTGGAGGAGCATCGCGTAGCCCGTGCCGAGGGCGCCGAGGGCGATCACCGAGAGCAGCGGCAGGAGCTCGACCGACTGCGGGAGCGTGGTGAAGAGCGGGGTGACGAAGGCCAGTTGCAGGGTGGCCAGGCCGACCTGGCCGGTCGCCAGGGAGAGGTGCGAGGCGCCGGTGCTGCTCAGGGTGCGGCGGACGTGGATCCAGCCGACGGCGTAGCTGAAGGAGGCCAGCAGGGCCAGCGCGGTGCCCGTGACGTCGAGGCCGGAGAAGCCCTGCCAGGCGCCGAGGACCGTCAGGACGCCGACGAAGCCGATGCCGAGGCCCGCCGCCCGGACCCGGGTGGGCCGGTCCTCGGAGAGCGCCACCAGCGAGAGGACCATGCCCCACAGGGGCGTCGTCGCGTTGCAGATCCCCGCCAGCGTCGACGGGATCGTCAGCTCCGCGTACGCGAAGAGCGAGAACGGCAGAGCGTTCAGGAGGAACGCCGCCACCGCCAGGTGGCCCCACGTGCGCGCCCCGCGCGGCAGCCGGTCCCGCTTCATCAGCAGCGCCGCGACCAGCACCGCCGTACCGAACAGCAGCCGGCCGAAGGTCACCTGGAAGGGGGCGAAGCCCTCCGTGCCGACCTTGATGAAGAGGAAGCTGAAGCCCCAGATCAGGGCGAGCACGCCGAAGCGGACCCGCCAGTCCAGGAGGCGGGAGCGGAAGGACGGGCGGAGGGGCGAGGGGGAGGGGGCGGAGGCGGCTGCGAGGCTCATGCACTCAGGGTGATCGCCCCGACCTCGTAGGACAAGCGAGATTTCTTCGACCCCTTCCCTTAGCATTGCTTACATGTTGAACCTGGAGCGCCTGCGCACCCTCGACGCCGTCGCCCGGCACGGCTCCGTCAGCGGCGCCGCGGACGGCCTGCACGTGACGACCTCCGCCGTCTCCCAGCAGCTGTCCAAGCTGGAGCGGGAGGTGGGCCAGCAGCTCCTCGCCAAGAACGGGCGCGGGGTGCGGCTCACCGACGCCGGCCTGCTGCTCGCCGAGCACGCCGCCCGGATCCTCTCCCACGTCCAGCTCGCCCAGGCCGACATCGAGGCCCAGCGCGGCCAGGTCGTCGGAGAGGTCCGGCTCGTCGGCTTCCCGACCGCCGCCCGCGGCCTCTTCCCCGCCGCGCTCGCCGCCCTGCGCGCCCGCCACCCCGACCTGAGGGTCCGCACCGCCGAGTTCGAGCCCGAGCAGGGGGTGCGGGCGGTGCTGCGCGGTGACGCCGACCTCGCCATCGTCCTGGACTGGAGCAACCGGAGGTCGCCGGTCCCCGGCGAGCTGGAGCGGGCCCACCTGCTCGACGACTCCGCCGACGTCGCCCTCCCGGCCGGCCATCCGCTCGCCGGGAGGGAGTCGGTGGACCTGGCGGAGTTCGCCGACGAGGAGTGGGTGTCCTGGCCGGAGGGCGAGTTCTGCCACGACTGGCTGATGTTCACCCTGCGCGCCCAGGGCATCGAGCCGCGCATCGCCCACTTCGCGGGGGAGCACCACACCCAGCTCGCCCTCGTCGCCGCCGGACTCGGCGTGTGCGTGACGCCCCGCCTCGGCCGGCCGCACCCCGAAGGCGTCGTCTGCGTGCCGGTGCGGCAGCGGGTGCGCCGGCACATCCACGCCACCTGGCGTACCGACGCGGGCCGCCGGCCCTCCCTGCGCGCGGTCGTCGAGGCGCTGCGGGAGGCGGGCCGGCCGCACGTGGACTGACCGGGGCCGGGAGGGGGCCTACACCCCGCCGAGTTTGCGGAAGTCCCAGGAGGCGACGGCGTCCGGGGTCAGCCGGAGCCAGGCGTGCCGGCCGTCGTGCGGCATGGCGTCCAGGCCGAAGTTCTTCGCGGCGAAGAGGCGTTCCACCGCGTCGAGCTCCGGGCAGGGCTCGCCCGTACGCGGTGCTTCGCCCACGGGCACGGCCCGTCCCGACAGCTCGGCCCCGCGCAGCTCGCCGTACTCCTCGCCGTCGTCCACCAGGACGGAGATCCGCGGATCGGCCGACAGCTCGGCCCAGCGGCGGCTCCGGGTCAGCGAGTAGAGCCAGAGCGAGGTGCCGTCCCACGCGTACCAGAGCGCGCTCACGTGGGGGCGGCCGTCCGCGGAGACGGTCGCCACCCGACAGGTGCGCTGTTCGGCGAGGAAGGAGTCGAGCTCCTCCGGGGTCATCATGATCCGGCGTCCACGGCGCTGTGCGACGGTCATCGTCCGCACCCTTCTAGATTTCTGATGAGACGTCAGAAATCATGGGTGCGCGACCACGCCGGTGCAAGGGGTACGTGCGAGGGGGAGAGATGGGCCGACGGGAAGAACTCGACGAGCGACTGCGTCCGGACGGGACGGTCCTGCTCACCGTCGAGTGCCAGCAGGGCGTCGTCGGCAAGGACAGCGCCCTGCCCGAACTCGCCGCCGTCGCCCGGCGGTCGGGGGCCCTCGCCAACGTGGCGCGCCTCGTCGACGCCGCGCACGGCGCCGGCGTCCAGGTGATCCACGCCGTCGCCGAACGGCGCCCCGACGGGCGCGGCTCCAACGACAACGCGCGCCTCTTCCGGGCCGCCGCACGGCTTCCTGTGCAACAGCACAGCGGCTCCACGGCGGTACGGATCGCCGAGCCGATCCAGGTCGCGGACGAGGACCTGGTGGTGCGGCGGCTGCACGGCCTGTCCCCGCTGGCCGGTACGGGCGTGGACGCGCTGCTGCGCAACCTCGGCTGCCGGACCCTCGTCGTCACCGGCGTCTCCGCCAATGTGGCCGTGCCCAACGCCGTCTTCGACGCGGTGAACCTCGGTTACACGGTCGTCGTCCCCCGGGACGCCATCGCGGGCGTTCCGGCCGACTACACCCCGGCGATGATCCGCCACACCCTCGCCCTCGTCGCCACCGTCGCCACCACCGACGACCTGCTCGCCGCCTGGAAGGCGCCGCGCTTCCCGGCGGGCCGGGGACAGGACCCTTCCGCGCGGCGGGTGGCCAGGTGATCGCCCGGTCACCCGCCGGGCGGGCGTCCGGTCACTCGCTGGGCGGGCGTCCGGTCACCCGCCGTGCGGACGTCCGGTCGCCCGCCGGGTGACCGCCCGGCCACCCGCCGCGCGGGCGCCCGGCCGGTCAGCCGAAGGAGATCTCCTCGCCCTTCACCTCGATCGGCTCCGGCGGCAGGGGTGACGTCGCCGGACCCGAGGTGACGCTGCCGTCCGAGATGTCGAACCTGCTCTGGTGGCAGGGGCAGACGATGACGCCGTCCTTCACCTCGCTCACCGCGCACCCCACGTGGGTGCACTTCGAGGAGAACGCCTTGTACTCCCCGGCCTTCGGCTGGGTGATGACGACCCCCCGGCCGGCGATGACCTTGCCGCCGCCCACCGGGATCTCCCCGGTCTTCGCGAGCGGGGCCTCGGCGGCGCCGTCCGCCGCGCCCGTGCCGCCGTCCTCCTCCGCGCCCGTGCCGCCGCAGGCGGCCAGCGCCGCCGACGCGAGCCCCGCCCCGCCGGCCGCCACCACGGTCCGTCGTGCCATTCCGCTCATGTCTGCCCTCTCCCGTCCGTCCCGTTCCGGCGCCGCCGCACCGCCGGCGCGCTCCTGGGGCGACGGTAGACGCAGATGCTGTGACGTACGCCCGGTTCGCCGCAGACTCCCCCCGACCGGTTTACAGTCCGCACTAGAGTGTCTGAACCTGGACACTCGCGAGGTGAAGTGTCCATCGGCGGGGGGCCGGAGGGGCCGGGACGGAGGCGACGGGCATGCGGACGGCGTCGGGATCGGTCAACGCCCATCACGTGCGGGCCGTGCTGCTGGGGGCCCGGCGGCGCGGGGTGGCCGCCGGGCCGCTGCTCGCCCGCGCCGGTCTGCCGCCCGAGCTGCTCGACGGGCCGGGCGGAGGCGGGCCGGAGCGGGTGCCGTCCGAGCGGTTCGGGCGGCTCGTCCGGATGCTCTGGGCGATCCTCGACGACGAGCTGATCGGCTTTGGCGGCGCGCCCACCCGGATCGGCACCTTCGCGATGATGGGGCACGTCGTCGTCCACGGCAGCCGTGACCTGCGCGAGGCCCTGGGGCGCGCCCGGACCTTCTACTCCCTCTTCCCCGGCGGCCCGGAGTTCCGGCTGGTCGAACCCGCCGCGCCCCCGGAGGGGAGCGAGGGCGGCGGGGGACTCGACGAGGCGCGGCTGGAGTTCGACGTCTCCCGGTACGACGACCCCCTCCACTTCGGCGCCGAGGCCACCGTCCTCGTCGCCCACCGCTTCGCCGGCTGGCTGGTCCGCCGCCGGATCGGGCTGCGCCGCGTCGAGTTCACCCACCCCGAGCCCCCGCACGCCGCCGAGTACGCCCTCCTGTTCGGCGCGCCCTGCGTCTTCGGGGCCGCCCGCACCGCCGCCGTCTTCGACCGCGCCGACCTCGACGAACCCGTGCTGCGGGACGCGGACGCCCTCCGGGACTTCCTCCGCCGCGCCCCCGACGGCGTGCTGGTCTGTTCGGAGTGGGGGAGCACGGCCACCGGCCGGGTGCGCCACCTCATCGGCCGGGCGCTGCCGGCCGGCCCCGTCCCCACCCCGGAGGAGCTCGCCGAACGGCTCTCGGTCAGTCCGCAGACCCTCCGTCGCCAGCTGGCCGCCGAGGGCACCACGTACCAGCGGCTGCGCGATCAGGTGAGGCGAGATCACGCCATCGCGGAACTCACCGCGGGCCGGGTCTCCATCGAGCGGCTCTCCCGGCGCCTCGGCTTCTCCGAACCCAGCGCCTTCCACCGGGCGTTCCGCCGCTGGACCGGCGAGACCCCCCGCGCCTACCAGGTCCGCGACCGGGGCCCGGGCCCCGTATCCGTACCCGTGCCGGAAGGCGGGCCCGTGCCGGAGGGCGAGCCCGCGTCCTCGCGCCCGGCTTGGTAGACGATTGGTCAACAAGGGTGAGCGGTACGGTCACAGTCGCCGTCCGCCCTCCGGCCTACCGTCCCGCCATGACCGAATTCCACCGGTCCGGGGCCGTACCGGACCCCGGCCGACCCGGCGGCCGAAGGGGCCGTCCATGAGGGCGGGCCGCGCCCTCGGCGCCGTCCTCGGGGCCGGTGTCCTGCTCTGCCTGCTCGCGGGAGTGGCGGTGACCGCCCTCGGCGTCCGGGTCGACGGGACCAGCATGGACCCGACCCTGCGCCCGGGCGACCGGATCCTCGTCTCGCCGGGCTCGGAGGGGCGGGTGCACCGCTTCGACGTGGTCCTGCTGCGCGGCGGCCGGCAGGACTCCCTCATGGTGAAGCGGGTGATAGGACTGCCCGGCGACCGGGTGGCGATCGTCTCCACCGGCGAGGAGCCCTTCCAGGTGCTGCTCCAGGAGGGCGGCACGGGACCGGTCCGCCGGGTGGCCGCGTCCCAGTGGACCGACCGCGCCCACCGTGCGGGCGCGTGCTGCTCCACGGAGGGCACCCGGTCCGCGCGGGCCGCGCTGCGGACCGTCCCCGAGGGCTCCTTCTTCTACCTGGGCGACAACCCCGACCTGTCCGACGACTCCCGGCAGTACGGCTGGGGGGCGATCGAGCGGGTCGAGGGGCGGGTCGGGCTGCGCGCCTACCCCGTCTCCACGGCGCCCGGCCTCGGCAACCGGCCCGTCCTGGAGGAGTACGCGGGACCCCTGCCGCCCTAGAGGGGGGACGGGCCGGCGTTCCTCAGGCGCGGGCGCCGGGCGTCGGCAGGCGTTCCGTGCCGGTGCCGAGGGCCACCCGCACCACCGTGTCCGCGATCCGGCGGGCCGACTCCCCGGGCGGGGCGGCGGCCTGGACGACGTGGCTCGCCGTCAGGCGGACCGCCGTGTCCACCGCCAGGTCGCGCGCGACCGGGTCGACCGAGGGCCAGGTCTCCGCCGCGTACGCCCCGACCGCCGCCGTCGCCAGGTCGAAGGCGGCGGCCGACCGGGCCGTCAGGTGGGGGAGGGGGCCGTCCTGGCCCGCGCCGGTGAGCATCGCCCTGATCAGCGGATTGCGGCCGGCCAGCGTCAGGGTGAAGGAGACGGCCGCCTCCACGGCCGCGCGGAGGTCGTCCGGACGCGCGTCCAGTGCCTGCTGGACGCCGACCAGGCAGCGCTCCAGTTCGCGCCGGAACAGGGCCTCGCCAAGCGCCTCCTTGGAGGGGAACTCGGTGTACAGGGTCTGCCGGCTGACGCCCACCGCGTCGGCCACGTGCGCCATCCGCAGCCGCTCGAAGCCGCGTTCCGCCACGCCCTCGTAGGCGGCGTCCAGCAGGCGTTCGCGCAGCAGTGTCCGGACCGTCTCCCTGAAGCGTGCCATCGCGCCAGCCTAGGGCAGCGTCAGAAATCCGAAGCCTGTCCGCACTATTGACACAACTTCTCATAGTGTCCAATTCTCGAACGGGCAGCCACAGAGTGTCCGTCGTCCCCGGCCTCCGGCCCCGGACGCACGGCTGTCCCTCATCCCCACCCCGCGCCACCCGCGCGGACCTACGGTTGGAGAACCCTCATGCGGAACGAGCCCAGAGGCGTCACCCGCTGGCGCAGATCGGCCTTCCTCGCCGTCCCGGCCTGCACGGCGGTCGCGGCCATGGCCACCGCGATGGTCCAGGGCGCCCTCGCGGCGAACCTCTCCCTGACCAGCGTGCCGTTCACCCTCAGCTCCAAGACGGTGGCGGCCCCGCAGGGCATCGGCGCGGTCCTGCACACCATCGACGCCGGCGGCCCCAAGGGCGCGGCCCAGGTCGGCATCGCCAAGGCCGGCCTCGACGGGATCTGCGTCCACGCCACGCAGTCGGTCAACCTCCCGGTGATCGGCAGCCTCGGCACCTGGTCGCTCAACATCTCCTCGCCGGCCGCCCAGACCCCGCTCACCAGCGACCAGCTGGTGGCCGGCGCCGGGCTCCAGGCCAACAAGCTCATCCTCGACGCGCAGGCGCTCAAGGCGGCCACGGCCACCCTGAACGCCAGCGACGCCACCCCGAACGTCATCGGCGCCGCGGCCGACGGCGACGGCATCAAGGCCACCGGCATCAAGGACGGCGCCGCCGGCCAGTTCGGCCTCGACGCCACCGGTGGCCGCACCGACATCAGCAACCTGAACGCCGACGCCAACGGCGCCACGATCGCCGGAGCCATCACGCTGCCGGACCTCGCGATCGCCATCAAGCACGGCAACACGGGCTGCTGACCTCCCCTCCGCACCGCACGAGCAGGACCGCACCGCCGCACCGCCGCACCGCCGTACGACCGCACCGCCGCACGAGCACGACCGCACGACACGAGCACGGCCGCACCACCGCACGACCCGGACCGGGACGGCGCGCCACCGCGGGGCGCGCCGCCCCGGGACCGGCCGCCCACACCCCCTCCCCACCTTCCGAGCGCCCCTGCGAGGCCCCCGTGACGACCCCCGACCCGCCCGCCCCCGCCCCCGAGGCGACTGCCCCCGAGGCGACCGTCCCCGACCCCGGGGCGACCGGTGAGCCCGACGCCGACGCGCCGACGCTCTCCGGCCCCGCCCGAGCCCGCCGCGCCTTCCGCGTCTGGCGCCGCACCCGGCCGTTCTGGGCCGCGCTGTGGATCGCCCTCGGCGGCTTCGTGATCTTCTTCCTGCCGATGGCCCCGCTGGGCAAGATCCTCCAGGTCGGCGTCGGCGGCATCGCCGGCATGGCGGGCGGCGTCGTCATCATGGCGATGGCCCTGCTCGTCCTCTTCCTGCCCGGCCAGCGCCACACCGCCGGGACCATCGCCGTCATCGCCGGCGTGGCCTCCTTCCCCCTCTCGAACCTCGGCGGCCTCTTCGTCGGCATGGCCCTGTCGGTCCTGGGCGGCGCCATGGCCTTCGGCTGGCTGCCCGAGAAGCCCGCCCGGCGCCGCGGCCTCCTCCGCCGCGGCCGCGCCACCACCGACGGGACCCCCGGGTCCCCCGTGTCCGTTGGGAGCGGATCCGCATGAGCCCCCTCCTCACAGGCCCCCGCACGGCGCCCGGCCCGCTCGCCCGGCTCGGCACGCGGGGCGTCCGCGCCACCGCCGACTGGAACGCCCGGATGCTCGCCGAGGCCGCCGACGGCACCCGCCGCGGCACCCGCTGGGGACGCGGCGCCCTCGCCCTCGTCCCCTCCTGCCTCGCGGTCGGCGCGCTCGGCGCCGCGCTCGCGCAGGGCGCCCTCGCCGCCAACTTCAGCGTCACGGGACAGCCGTTCACCCTCACCTCCAACGGCGTCTCCGGCACCGGCTTCGGAGCCATCGTCAACACCCCCGCCGTGGGCCGCCCGGACGGCACCACGACCACCAACACCGCCATGGCGCGGGTCGGGTTCGCCAGCGCGGGCCTCGCCGGACTGTGCGGGATCGTCCACCAGTCGATCGCGGGCGTGCCGTACTCGCTGCTCCTCACCGGAGGCCAGAAGGTGGCCGCGACCCCGCCCGCGGCCTTCACCACCGACATCGACGCCTCGAACCTCTACATCCAGGCCACCGAACTCCAGGCGTACGGTCCCACCACCCTCCAGAACGCCGTCCTCGGCCAGTCCGCCGACCAGGTCACCGTCGCCGGCAAACCGCTCACCGGCGCGCTGCCCGGCGGCTTCGGCCTCGGCTCGGCCGGCGGCGAGGGCGGCAGCTCCATCCGGCTGCACGGCCTCAACGCCACCGCGTACGACGCCGAGATGGCGGGTGCGCTCGTGCTGCCCGACCTGAAGCTGAGGGTCGTCGCGGGAACGGCCACCACGTGCTGAGCCGGGCGCGCGGCGCGTACGTCTGGTTCCGGGCCTTCCGCAGGACCCGCCCCTTCTGGGGCGGGGTGTGGCTGGTGGCCGGCGGCTGGACCGTGCTCAAGTTCTCGCTCAGCTCGGTGCAGCTCATCGTCAGCACCGGCTTCGGCGGCGTCGCCGGCTACCTGGTCGGCGGCGGGATGATCCTGTGCGGCCTCATCCCGCTCGCCGCCCCCCGCCAGCGCTACACCTTCGGGCTCATCGGCTGCGTCCTCGCGGTGGTCTCGCTCGTCGTCTCCAACCTCGGCGGCTTCCTCCTCGGCATGGTCCTGGGGGTCCTCGGCGGCTCGATGACGGTCGGCTGGGGCGCCAGGCGGCCCCGTGCCGCAGGAGGGGACGGCGGGGACGGGGCCGCGCCCGGGAGCGCCACCGGGGCCGCCGCCGGAGCCGGAGCCGTACCCGAGGCGGTGGAGGCGTGAGCGGGGTGCGGGGGCGGCGCAAGGCCGTCGCGGTCGTGGCGGCGCTGCTGCTCGCCGTCGCCACCGCGCTCGTCTCCGGGCAGCCGAGCAGCGCCGCCGGACGGCCGCCCGCGGCCGTGACCCCGCTCGGCGTCCCGTTCCTGCCGAGCCCGTACCCGCTGGAGGTGAGCATCGACAGCCTGGTCGCGGTCTCCCTGACCGTCGAGAAGGACGTCACCATCCGGCTCTCCGACGGGACCCCGAAGAACGTCACCAAGTACACCTTCACCAAGCTGAAGATCCGCTCCCACATGAACGTCACCCAGCGGGCCGACGGCCACACCGTCGTCATCGACGTGCCGGACGAGGGCTCGCTCGGCGGCTACGACAGCGCCGGCAAGCCCGAGACGACGGTGATGTGGGGGAACATCAGCAACGTCTGCGTACGCGTGGTGTTCCAGATCTGCCAGGTCCAGGGACTCCTCGAGTTCTTCGGCTCGTTCATCCCGCTCACCGCGGGCGCGGAGGACTTCCGGGGCACCATCTACGCCATCCGGACCACCGACGACCACGCCGCCCTGAACTCCACCGACAACCCCGTCCACCTCCCCGGAACGATCACGGTGACCACGCCATGAGCAGCCCCGCACCGCTCCGGCCCGAGGGCCGCACCCACTGGCGGCGCACCCTGGCCGTCGCCGTCCCCGCGCTCCTCGCCGCCGGCGGGCTCGGCTCGGCGATGGCCACCGGGGCGCTCGCCGTCGGCCTGCGCGTCCAGGACCGGCCCGTCGACTTCACCACCAGCAGCCTGTACGGGACGCAGTACGGCGCCGCCGTCGTCGACCAGGAGGTCGTACGGCCCGACGGCACGGCCGGCAGCGTGCGGGTGCTGCGGATGGGCTTCGCGGACGGGGTCCTCAACGGCCTCTGCCTCAGCCAGCGCCAGCAGATCGCGGGAGCCACGTACACCCTGCTGCTCACCCTCGGCGACGACGACCCCGGCTCCTGGGAGATCCGCACGCAGAACACCGTCCTCGACCTCCGGAACGCCACCGGCGAACTCGACATGGACGGCATCGTCGACCTCAACGTCAACGGCGCCGACGTCCGCACCGTCAAGGACGCGGCCGGCGCCTACGTGCCCAACCCGCTGGGCGCGCCGCAGCACCGCTTCGGCATCCAGGCCCGCTACGCCAAGTTCGACCGGATCACCGGCACCGCGCAGGACTTCCAGATCCCGGGACTGCTCACCACGCCCCGGCTCAAGCTCTCCGTGCGGCCCGGCTCCGTCGCCTGCCCCGCGCCCGCCGCCCCCACCGGGACGCCGGGCACGCCGTGAGCCGGGCGGGGTCAGCCGAAGAGGCCGAGGAACCAGCGGAGGAGGTCGCCCACGGCGCCGAACGCCCACTGGACGGCGACGGCCAGCAGGACGCAGAAGCCGAGGAAGAGGACCGTCCCCCAGCCGCAGCCGTGACCGCCCGGGTCCGGCACGTCGCCGCCCCGGCCGCCGGCCTCGAAGTCGAACAGGTCCATGGGCCCTCCCCCGAACGCGCAGCGGAGCCCCCCGGCTCCGTCCTCCTGTGATCCCAGGACTCACCGGGGGGCCCGCCGGTTCCCGTGCCGTGCCTCAGGCGTGCGGCACGGCGCGGAGCGTCTCCGGCCCGGCGTCGTACGACTGGGGCCCGACGGCCGCCAGGGCGAGCGAGGCCACGGCCGACCCGGCCCGCGCGCACCCCGCCGGGCCCAGGCCCGCCGCCAGGGAGGCCAGATAGCCCGCGCGGAACGCGTCGCCGACACCGGTCGGGTCCACGACCGCCGCCGCAGGGGCGGCGGCCACCTCCACCGGGGGCTCCCCGGCCCGGTCGACGCGGCTGCCCTTCTCGCCGAGCGTGGTCACCCAGGTGCCGACCCGCTCCAGGACCTCGGACCGCGACCAGCCGGTCTTCTCCAGGAGCAGGGCGTGCTCGTACTCGTTGGTGAACAAGTGGTCCGCTCCCTCGACGAGTTCGCGGATCACGGTGCCCCCGAGCCGGGCCAGCTGCTGGGAGGGATCGGCCATGAAGCGGATCCCGGCGCCCCGGCAGGCGCGGGTGTGCCGGAGCATCGCCGAGGGGTCGTCCGCGCCGACGAGCACGAGGTCCGCGTCGCCGGCGACCTCGGCGAGGTCGATGGTGGCGGCCTCGGTCATCGCGCCGGGATAGAACGACGCCAGCTGGTTGCCGTCCGGGTCCGTGGTGCACAGGAACCGCGCGGTGTGCCGGGTGCGGGAGACGAGGACGCCCCCGGTGTCCACGCCCAGGGCGGCCAGCCGGGCCCCGTACGCGGCGAAGTCGGCCCCCACCGCCCCCACGAGCAGCGGGCGGTGGCCCAGCCGGGCCAGTCCGTAGGCGATGTTGGCGGCCACCCCGCCCTCGTGGACCTCCAGGGTGTCCACCAGGAACGACAGGGACACCCGGTCCAGCCGGTCGGCCAGCAGCTGGTCGGTGATCCGGGCCGGGAAGGTCATGAGGTGGTCGGTGGCGATCGACCCGGTGACGGCGATCCTCATCGTCACGCCCCGGCCGCGGACCGCAGGGCGTCCGCCCGGTCCGTGCGTTCCCAGGTGAAGTCGGGCAGTTCCCGGCCGAAGTGGCCGTACGCCGCGGTCTGCGCGTAGATCGGCCGCAGCAGGTCCAGGTCGCGGATGATCGCGGCCGGCCGCAGGTCGAAGACCTCCTCGACGGCGGCCTGGACGCGCTCCGTCGGAACGGTCCCGGTGCCGAAGGTCTCCACGAAGAGGCCGACCGGCTCGGCCCGGCCGATCGCGTACGCCACCTGCACCTCGCAGCGGGACGCGAGGCCCGCCGCGACGACGTTCTTCGCCACCCAGCGCATCGCGTACGCCGCCGAACGGTCCACCTTGGAGGGGTCCTTGCCGGAGAACGCCCCGCCGCCGTGCCGGGCCGTGCCGCCGTACGTGTCGATGATGATCTTCCGGCCGGTCAGGCCCGCGTCGCCCATCGGGCCGCCGACCTCGAACCGTCCCGTCGGGTTGACCAGCAGCCGGTAGTCCCCGGTGTCGAGCTTGACGTCCGCCTCCAGGAGCTCCCGGAGCTCCGGCTCCACGACGAGCTCGCGGACCGCGGGGGCCAGCAGCCCGTCGAGGTCGACGTCGGAGGCGTGCTGGGCGGAGACCACGACCGTGTCCAGGCGGACCGCGCGGTCGCCGTCGTACTCGACGGTCACCTGGGTCTTGCCGTCCGGGCGCAGGTACGGCATCGCGCCGGTCCTGCGGACGGCGGTCAGGCGCTGCGAGAGGCGGTGGGCGAGCCGGATCGGCAGCGGCATGAACTCCGGCGTCTCGTCGGTGGCGTAGCCGAACATCAGGCCCTGGTCGCCGGCACCGCCGGTGTCCACGCCCCTCGCGATGTCCGGGGACTGCGCGCCGATCGACACCGACACGCCGCAGGAGGCGCCGTCGAAGCCCTTCAGCGAGGAGTCGTAGCCGATCTCCAGGACCTTCTCGCGCACCAGCTGCGGGATCGGCACGTACGCCGAGGTGGCGACCTCGCCGGCCACGTGCACCAGGCCGGTCGTGATCAGGGTCTCCACGGCGACCCGGGAGGACGGGTCCTCGCGCAGCAGCGCGTCGAGGATCGTGTCGCTGATCTGGTCGGCGATCTTGTCGGGGTGGCCCTCGGTGACGGACTCCGAGGTGAACAGGCGGCGGGACATGGTCCGGTCGTCTCCTTGCCGGGGGAGGGAGGCAGCGGTCGGGGAGGGGCGCCGCACCGCCCCGGGCGGGGGCGGTGCGGCGCCGTGGAGCGAGGGGCCGTCAGTCCTCCGGGTGGTGCACGGCGAAGACCGTGAACGCGTGCGGGTCGGGCTTGCCCAGCAGGGCCGCCTTGTCCCGGTAGAACTGCACGTCGGGGTCGGCCATGGTCGCCTTGATGTCGGCCTTGGTGCGCCACTGCGCGTAGTAGACGAGGCGCCTGCCGTCGAGGCTGGTCAGGATGTTGACGGAGAGGCAGCCGGGCCGGTGCCGGATGAACTTCTCGGCGCCCTCGCTGAGGACCTCGGCCAGCTCCTTCTGCTTCTCCGGCTCCACCTCGAACACGTTGATCATCGCGAAGGTGCCGTCGTCGGCGCGGATCACGGTCTCGGACATGGTGTCGTCACCTTTCGTCTTTCTTCGGCTTCCCGCGGCGGTCGCCCGCTGCGGTCTCTGGCGGTCTCGACGGGGTTCCGTCGGGGGTCACACGGGCGGTTCCACCGGGGCGTGCACCGGGGGTTCCGTCCGGAGGGGCGGGGCGGACCAGGCGCGGGCCACCTCGACGGCCTGCGCGGGGCTGAGCCGGGGGTCGCAGTGGGACGCGGGGGCGTGCCCTCCGGCGGTGCGGGGGGCCTCGGCGTCGAGTTCGGCCGGGTCGCCCCAGACGCACTCGGCGACGTCGTACGGCGTGGTCTCCAGATGCAGTCCGGCGGGCGTGCCGCCGGCCTCGGCGACCACCTCCAGGAAGGCGCGGACCTCGTCGACCAGCGTCCGGACCGAGCGGACCTTCCGGCCGGACGGCGCCTTGACGGTGTTGCCGTGCATCGGGTCGCACAGCCACGCCACCCGGTGCCCGGCGTCGCGCACGGCGGTGACCAGCGGGGGCAGCGCGGTGCGGACCGCGCCGGCGCCCATCCGGGAGATCAGGGTGAGCCGCCCCGGCTCGCGGCCCGGGTCCAGCCGGGCGCACAGGGCCAGCAGTTCCTCCGGCCGGGTCGTCGGACCGACCTTGCACGCCACCGGGTTGGTCACCTGCGCCAGCATCCTGACGTGCGGGCCGTCCGGGCGGCGGGTGCGCTCGCCGATCCAGGGCAGGTGCGTGGAGGCCAGCAGGATGTGCCCGGCCGCGGTGCGCCGGAGCAGCGGCAGCTCGTAGTCGAGGACGAGCGCCTCGTGGCTGGTCCACACCGGGGCGCCGGTGGGCAGCGCCCAGTCGCTGGTGCGCTGGCGCAGGTACGTCACGGCGCGGTGGGCCGCGTAGTAGCAGTCCAGCATGCGGCTGGGGTCGGGGCGGCGGGCAGCCTCGGTCGGCTCCGGGCCGTTGACCAGGTGGCCGCGGTAGACGGGCAGCTCGACGCCGTCGACCAGTTCGGTGTCCGCGCTGCGCGGCTTGGCGAACTGCCCGGCGATCCGGCCGACGCGCACCACCGGGCGGCCCGTGCCGGCCACCATCACCCCGGCCAGCGCGTCGAGCAGCCCCGCCTTGCGCATCACGGTCCCCGGCTCGCACTCCGCGGGGTCCTCGGCGCAGTCGCCCGCCTGGAGCACCAGGTAGTGACCGGTCGCGGCCTCGGCGAGCAGGGTCCGCAGCAGACGGACCTCCTCCCAGGTCACCAGGCCGGGCAGCCGGGCCAGTTCGGCGCGGGCGGCGGCGACCCGCACGGCGTCGTCCCAGGCCGGCTGCTGCTCGGCCGGGCCGAGGTTGCGCGGGAAGTCCTCGTCCAGGTCGTCGAGGGGGACCTCGCCCGCGAGGGAGTGCAGCGGGAACCCCGGGCGCACGGCCCCGGTCACGACCGCCGCGCCAGCGTCAGACCGTCCGCGACCGGCAGCATGACCAGTTCGACGCGCTCGTCCCTGCGGGCGTGCTCGTTGAACGCGTGGACGGCGGCGGCCTTCTCGCCGGGGAACGGGTCGATCACCTGCCCGCTGAAGAGCGTGTTGTCCACCAGGATCAGCCCGCCGGGGACCATCCGGGGGACGAGCTCCTCCCAGTAGTCGACGTAGCCGGGCTTGTCGGCGTCGATGAAGGCCAGGTCGACGTGCGGCTCGGCCGGCAGGGCCCGGAGGGTCTCGGCGGCCGGCCCGAGCCGCAGCTCGATGCGGTCGTCGACCCCGCCGCGCTTCCAGAACTCCTGCGCCAGACCGGTCCATTCGGCCGAGACGTCACAGGTCAGCAGCGAACCGCCGGGCGGCAGCCCACGGGCCAGACAGAGCGCGGAGGAGCCGGTGAAGGTGCCCACCTCGACGACCCGCCGGGGCCGGAGCAGCCGGACCAGGAAGGTCAGCAGGGCGGCCTCCTCGGGGGCGACCACCATGTGCGCCTGGTCGGGGATGCCCTGCCGCGTCCGCTCCTCCAGCTCGGCCAGGAGCGGGTCGGGGGCCATCCGGCCCTGGGCCAGCAGGTAGTCGTGGAGTTCGGGCGTGAGCGCGATGTTCCTGAGCGAGTCGTTCCGCAGCACGGGCTGCTCCTCGTGGTCGTGGAGGGCGGAGACGTACGGAGGACGTACGAAGGGACGAGGGGCGTACGGAGAGCGTGCGAGGGCGTGCGAGAGGGGTACGGAGGCGGGGCGAGGGGGGACGGGGGCGGGGCGCGCCGCTTCAGACGGTCGCCCCCGCGGCGGCCGCCGGCCACGAGGCGTACGCGCGGCGGACGGCCTCGGCGGGGCGCGGCAGGCCGGCGACGGCGTCGCGGAGGTCGCCCGCGCAGTGGAGCTCGAAACGGCGGCGGCCGGCGGGGTGACGGTGGTCGCGGACGAAGTACGTGACCGTCGAGCCGTGCGCCCCGCCCTCGTGCGGGTTGTGACCGCCGCCCTCCCACAGCAGCCCCGCCTCGGTGCGCCAGGCGCCGACGAGCCGGCGCAGCAGCGGAGCGGAGGGGCGCTCCACGACGAAGGCGGTGTGGTTCTCGAAGCCGTACGAGGACTCCGCCGCCTCGATCCGCCGGCCGAAGGCCCGGCTGTCGCGGGGGAAGAGGAAGACCTCCACCGCCGCGTGCCGCCGGCCGTCCGGCAGCTCCAGGCGCAGCCGCGTGATGTGGACCTCGCAGTCCGCCGGGTCGAGACCGTGCCGCTCGCTGAGCCGGCCGCGCACGACGGTGCTCGGCACGGTGGGCAGCGGGGCGAGTCCCCGGCGCTCCAGATGGTCCAGTCCCGCCGCGAGGGTGGCGGGGAACAGCAGGACGGCGCAGTGGTCGAACACGCACTCCCGCTCGGTCAGCGCCGCCGCCTCGCCGTGCGGGGCGAGCGGGGCGAGAAGGGCCGACGCCGGTGCCATGGACGCGAAACGGGCGTCGGCGATCGTGTCGTCCAGCCGGGCGAGGTCGGTCGCGGAGAAGACGCCGTCCGCGACCGGGCCGTCGCCCGGCCCTGATTTTTCCTCGGTGGTGCCGGAAGGATGAACGAAGTCCATCGATACCTCCTGCCGCAGGGTCGACGGAATTCTGTGGCGCTGTTCGGTTTCCCGGCAAGGGGGTGCCGGCGAAGGCGGGTTCTTTTCGTCTCCCGCACGCCTCGAATGCTGCTGTGCACCCTGCCTGACCTGCGAAGAGAAGGAATCTTCGTCCTTCTCGATGGCGTCCATCGGGGGTGCCGATCAATGCTGGATATGCCTGTCCTTGAGCCTTCCGGAAGCGGAATTCCGACCTTCTCTATTGATGTTTCTTACCGCAGCCGTTCGGCTCCGCCGATGGGTGTCATAGGCGGAGCCGAACGACCCCCGGAAGAGCGGTCCGGGTTCCCGGCGTGGAGGCCGGGGACCGCCTGGCATCGGAGTTCTTTATCGCGGCCCGCGCGGAGAACGGGATTGGGATTCCTTATGCGGCTCCTCTGGACGATTCCGTTCGGCGCCGAACAGAATCCGTCCCGCAAGGCAGTTGCCGATTGATTCGATCTGCCGAGAACGGAGCTCCCCGTGAATGCGCCGGCTCTCCCCGCGAAATCCCCCACGACCTTCCGCACGTTCACCGACGCACTGGAACGCGCCGCCGCCCGCCGTGCGGAACCCGCCGTGTGGGACGCCGGCCGGTGGCGCACCTGGCGCGACTGCCGGGACCAGGCCGAGCGCACCGCCGGCGTCCTCCACCGGCGCGGGCTCGCCTCCGGCGACGTGCTGGCGGCCTGGCTGCCCAACTCCTGGGAACTGGTGGTGCTGCACGCGGCCACCGCCCGGCTCGGCGTCCTGCTGCTGCCCCTCCACTCCGCGTACGGCGCCCACGAGGCGCGGGCCCTGATCGAGCAGGCGGGCGCGGTCGCGCTGGCGGCCGGCGCCGCCCACCGCGGCCACGACCGGCTCGCCGACCTCCTCGGCCTGCGCGACCGGTGCCCCACCCTGCGGCACGTGTGGGTGTCCCCCGGTGGGGGCCGCGCGGCCACCGCGGGTCTCCCCGACCTGGCCGAACTCCTCCCCGGAGAAGGGGAGACGGACCACGGGACCCCCGCGCTCCCGCCCCCGCCCGACGACCCGCGGGCCCCGCTGGTCCTGCTGGCCTCCTCGGGGACGACCTCCCGGCGGCCGAAGCTGTGCGTCCACAGCCACGCCGGACTGCTCGGCAACGCCGCGGCCGTGGCGGCCGACGGCGGACCGGGCGCCGGCGACACCGTCGTCTCCGCGAGCCCGCTCAGCCACGCCTTCGGACTGCTCTCGGTCCACCTCGCCCTCGTCACCGGCGGGGCCGTCGGACTGTTCGCCGACTGGGAGCCGCGGCGGTTCGCCGAGACCCTGGCCGCCGTCCACGCCACCGCGGCCTTCGCCGTACCCGCCCAACTGCGGGACCTGCTGGCCGTACTGGGCGAGAAGGGGGAGCCGGGCCCGCCCGCGCTCCGCGAGGTGCGCACCGGCGGGGCGCCCGTGCCCCGCGAACTGGCCGACGGGGTGCGGCGGACCCTCGGCGCCCGGCTCGTCGTGCAGTGGGGGATGACCGAGGTCGGCGCCGGCACCTACACCCGCCCCGGCGACCCGCCCGGGGCGACCGCCACCATCGGCCGGCCGGCCACCGGCGCCGAGGTGCGGGTGCTGACCGGGGACGGCGAACCCGCCGCGCCCGGCGAGACCGGCGAACTCCACTACCGCAGCCCCTACATGTTCTCCGGCTACTACCGCGCCCCCGAGCGGACCCGCGTCGCGCTCGGCACCGACGGCTGGCTGCGCACCGGAGACCTGGCCGCCCTGGAACCGGACGGCTCGGTCGTCTACCGGGGCCGCTCCGACGAGCTGATCAACCGGGGCGGCCTGAAGTTCAGCGCCCTGGAGGTCGAGGAACTCCTCGACGACCTCCCGCAGTTGGCCCAGCACGCGGTCCTCGGCCGCCCCGACCCCCGGCTCGGCCAGCGCTCCTGCCTGGTCGCCGCCCTGCGGGAGGGCGCCCGGCTGACCCTGGAGGAGGTGACCGGACACCTCACCGCCAAGGGCCTCGCCACGTACAAGCTCCCCGAACAGCTCGTCCTCGTCGACCGGTTGCCCACCACCGTCACCGGCAAGACCGCCCGCGCCCGGCTGCGCGCGATGCCCCTGCCGCCCCTCCCCGCCCGGCCGCCCCGGAGCCCGAGGTGACCGGCACGGGCGCGACGTCAGCCGCCCGACTGCTTGCGCAGGACCGTCTGGAGGCCGAGGAGGTTCGGATTGGCCGAACTGCGGTCGAGCCAGGTCATCGTGACCGTCGTGTGCAGGTCCACGTCGTCGACCTCGACGACCGCGACCTCGCCCCGCTCCGCCTGGGCGCGCACCGCGAGGGCGGGCAGCAGCGCGCAGCCCATGCCGGCCGCCACGCACGCGCCGAGGGTGCCGATGCTGGACACCTCCGCCACCGGCTCCTTGGGGACCGGGCCGCGGAAGGCGTCGTCGTACATCTCCCGGAAGCCGCACCCCTGTCCGGTGGCGAGGAACGGCTCAGCGGCCAGCTCCGCGAGCCGGGCCCGGCCCCGCGCGGCCAGCGGATGGTCCCGCGGGGCGATGACCACCAGCGGCTCCTCGGCCAGCGTCTCGGCCCGCAGCGCCGGGTCCGGCGGCGGATCGCCGAAGGTGACGCACACGTCCAGGTCGCCCCGGCGCACCGCCTTGTACAACTCGCCCCGGTTGTCCTGGACGACCCGCACCCGCGCCTCCGGATACTGCGAGCGGTAGCGCGAGAGCACCCCGGGCAGCAGGTGCAGGCACACCGTCTCCAGCGCGCCGACCGCCACCTCCGTACCGGGCCTGGCCACCGCCCAGCGCGCTTCGTCCAGCAGCTTGAGGATGCGGTCGGCGTACTCCGAGAGCACCATGCCCTGCGGCGTCAGCCGGATCCGCCGCTGCGTCCGGTCCAGCAACTCGACGCCCAGCTCGCGCTCCAGCGACTGGACCTGGTCGCTGACGCTGGACTGCGCGTAGTGCAGTTCTCTCGCGGCCTGCGTGACGCTGAGTGTCCTGGCGACCGTTTCGAACGTACGAATATGCCGTAACTCCACGACCCTGAGCTCCCTCGACGACCTATCGGCTGAGCCGATGCTACCCATAGGGCATTCCCTACGTCACCAGCGGCAATTCACCTTTCCCATCGGCTTGAATGGTTTGTGCCGCCCCCTTTGCCCATCCCCGGCGGCGAATTTACCCATCCAAAACCTTAGGAGAGAACATGTCGACGCAGGCGGAACCTCAGCGGGCTTCCGTCGCACCGGCACGAACCGACAAGCCCTCCCGGACCCTGTTGATCGGGCTCTCGCTCGGCTACTTCATGGTCCTGCTGGACATGACGATCGTCTCGGTGGCGCTGCCCGCCATCTCCGGTGACCTCCACGTGGGGCTGAGCGGTCTGCAGTGGGTCACCAACGGCTACACCATCACGTTCGCCGCCCTGCTGCTCACCGCCGGCTGGCTCTCCGACCGCTTCGGCGGCCGACGGGTCTTCCTCTGGGGCCTCGTGGCCTTCGGCGTGCTCTCCGGAGTCACCGCCGCCACCCACACCCTGGGCGCCCTCGTCGCCCTGCGCCTCGCGCTCGGCGTCGCCGGCGCGCTGCTGCTGCCCTCCTCCCTCGCCGTCATCACCAACGCCTACACCGACCCCGCCGACCGCGCCCGGGCCGTGGGCAACTGGGCGGCGATCACCGGAGCGGCGCTCGCCGCCGGTCCGCTGGTCGGCGGCGCCCTGACCGACACGGTCGGCTGGCGCGCCATCTTCCTCATCAACGTGCCGCTGGCGCTGGTCAGTCTCCTCATCACCCTGCGCCTGGCCCCGGAGACCGCCCGCAAGCAGCGCGGCGGCCTCGACGTCACCGGCCAGCTCAGCGCCGTCGCCGGACTCGGCGCGCTGTCGTACGCCCTGATCGAGGGGCCGGACAAGGGCTGGGGCGGCGGCCTCGTCCTGGGCGCCTTCCTCCTGACGGCGCTCGCGGCCGTGGTGTTCGTCGTCGCCGAGAACCGGGCCGGGGACGCGGCGATGCTGCCCCTGCGGATGTTCCGCAGCCGCGGCTTCTCCGCCGCGCTCGGCGCCGGCCTCCTCGCCAACTTCGGCCTCGCCGGGCTCCTGTTCGCGCTGTCGCTGTTCTTCCAGGAGAGCCGCGGCTACTCGTCCTTCGCCGCCGGCCTGGCCTTCCTGCCGCTGACCCTGCCCACCGCCTTCAACCCCATCTACACCGGACGCCTGGTCGGCCGGATCGGCCCGCGCCGCCCCGCCACCACCGGCTTCGTGCTGATGGGCGCCGGCGCCCTGCTCCAGGCCCCCTTCACCGGAGACTCCGCCCTGGCGCTCGGCGCCACCGTGGTGGGCCTGCTCGCCTTCGGCTTCGGCGTCTCCTTCGCCCTGCCCGCGCTGGTCGCCGGCATGGCGAGCTCCGTACCCCCCGAGCTGGCCGGCATCGGCGCCGGCGCGCTCAACTCGGCCCGCCAGGTGGGCGCCTCCCTCGGCGTCGCCGTCCTCGGCGTGATCCTCAACCTGTCCGCGACGAACGCCGACGGCACCCGCTGGGCGCTCCTCGTCGGCGGCGTCGTCCTGCTCTTCGGGGCGGTCGTCGCGGGGACCGGACTGAAGGGCCGCACCACGGGCTGAACCGCACCGACCCCGACGCGCAGCGCCTCGCCGGCCTGCCCCTTCCAAGGAGGAGTATTGGCAACCGCATCACCGTCCGCCCGTCCCGGGGCGGGCCTGCCGGGCTCACGCGTCGACGGGGTCGACCACCTCGCCTTCGTCACCTGGAAGCCGCGCGCCACCGTCGACTTCTACACCCGCACCCTCGGCATGCCGCTCCTGCACGCGATCACCGCGACGGGCTGGGTCACCGAGGACTACCCGGACTTCGTCCACTTCTTCTTCGACATGGGCGCGGGCAACCGCATCGCGTTCTTCTACTACTTCGGCCTGCCCGAGGAGGACGCGCCCAGCGACCTCATGCACCGCTCCCGGCACCTCGCCTTCCACGTCGACACCGAGGAGGAACTCCTCGCCTGGCGCGACCGGCTGAAGGCCCGGGGCGTGCGCGTCACCCCGCCGCTGGCCCACGAGCTCATCGAGTCCATCTACTTCGACGACCCCAACGGCATCCAGCTGGAGATCACCCGGCCGCTGCGCCCGATGTCGGACGTCGACGCCCGCGACGCGGAACTGACCGTCCGGGCGCTCGCCGACGTCGTGGAGGGCCCGAGTCCGTCCATCGAGGCGCTGTGGCAGCGCAAGGCGGAACTCGTCCGCAAGGCGGCGGCGGAAGGGACGGACCGATGACGCTCGCGCTGTACGTGCTCGACGTACCGGAGTTCGAACCCTTCGTCCGCACCGCGGAGGCCGCCGGGCTGACGGTCCGCCGGCTCGGCGACCACCTGGAACTGAGCACCGCCGAGGACGAGTTCGTCCTGCACCGCGAAGGGACCGGGATCCGCACCGCGCTGTGGCACGCGGCCCTCACCGGCGGACTGCACGGCCGCATCGTCACCTTCACCTCCGACACGCTCCACCTCGCCAAGGAGACGGCATGACCGCGAGCACCCCCTCCCCCGCGCGCCGCCCGGTCCTGGTGGCGGGCGGCGGACCGGCCGGTCTGAGCGCTGCCCTGGCCCTGCGCGCCGCCGGCCTGCCCGCGGTGGTCCTGGAGCGGCGCACCGAGGCGTCCGTACGCCCCGGCAGCCGCGCCGCCTACCTGCACGGCGCCTCCCTGCGCGAACTGGAGCGGCTCAGCCCGGGACTGGGCCACGCGATAGCCGGCCGGGGCGTGATGTGGGCGACGAAGCGGTCCCTCTGGGGCGGCCGGGAGATCTACTCCCGCACCTACCCGCCGAGCACCCGCGCGGGACTGCCGCACTTCACCAGCCTGCCGCAGGTCGTCACGGAGGACCTGATGACGGCGGCGTGCCACGAGCGGGGCGTGGAGTTCCACCGGGGCGTCGAGGTCGTCTCGGCCCGCTCCGCCCCCGACGGGGTGGTCCTGACGGACTCCGCGGGCCGCCTCTGGGAGGCGGACTACGTGATCGCCGCGGACGGCTCGCGCTCGGTCCTGCGGTCCGCGATCGGCAGCCCGCTGGAAGGACCGCGCTCCCGGAACACCTTCGTGGTGGTCGACCTGGACGACGACCCGGAGCACAACCCCCTGCCGGTCGAACGGGTCTTCCACTACCGGCACCCGGGCGTCGGCGGCCGGAACGTCCTCACCGTGCCCTTCGCCGGCGGCTGGCGGGTCGACCTCAACCTCCTGGCGGACGACGACCCCGAGCGCTTCGTCTCCCCGGAGGGCCTGCGCCACTGGATCCCCCGGATCCTGCCGGAGGCGTACGGGGACCGGGTCCGCTGGGTCTCGACCTACCGCTTCGCCCAGCAGGTGGCCGCGCACTTCACCGACACCCACCACCGCGTCCTTCTGACGGGCGAGGCCTCGCACCTGTTCGCGCCGTTCGGCGCCCGCGGCATGAACTCCAGCGTCCCGGACGCCGTCCGGGCGGCCGGGGCGGTGGCCGCGGCCCTGGAGGCGGGCCGTGACGGGGCCGCCGCCCGGGCGGCGGTCGCCGGCTTCGCCGAGGAGCGCAGGGAGGCCGCGCTGTACAACCGGGCCTGCGCGAGCGGCGCCCTGGAACACATGCTCGCCCACCGTCCCTCCCTCCGGCTGCGCCAGCGCGCCGCCGTGGCGGTCGCCGCCGCCGGACGCAGGGCGGGCGAGTGGCTGGACTCCGCGCCGTACGGCCCGAAGCTGACGGCGCGGGGGGCGGTCCGGAGCTCGTACTGAGCCACCGGTCCGCTCCGCGGGCGACCTGGGCGCAGCCGGATCCGACCCCCGTGCCGGCCCCCCCGGGTCGCCCGCGCACACCCGCTCACGGCGGGGAGAACTCGCTCACGGCGGGGAGAGCGGAGTGCCCTCCAGGATGGCGCGGGCCGCCGCGCGGGCGGCGTCCGCGACGGACTCGCGCACGGTGGGGGAGAAGGCGAGGTAGACCGGGAGCGGTGCCGGGGCCGGGCCCAGGACCCCGCGCGGCGCGGGGTGCAGGTCGGGGTGCTTGTGCTGGGCGTTCTCGCACAGGGCGGTGTAGGCGAGCCCGGCCTGTACGGACGCCCGGACCGCCAGCGGGTCGGTGCACCAGGGGAGCGAGTACCAGGGGACGCCGTGGGCGGTGAGCGCCTCGACGATGTGCAGGCTCAGCGCCGAGCGGTCGCCGAGCAGCGCGATGGGCACGCGGGCCGCGGGGGTGAGCGTGCGGTGGCCGAACCAGCCGAGCCGCAGCCGGCCCAGCATCTCCGAGCGGGCGGTTCTCGTGCCGAGCAGGAGCGCGGCCTCCAGCTCGTCCCCGGCGACCCGGTCGGCGAGCGAGGCGCTGACCCCGGTGACGGTCGCGCACCGCAGGTGCGGCTGCTCCTCGGCGAGCCGGGAGAGCATGGTGCTCAGCCCGTCCGCGAAGTGGAACGAACAGCCCATGCCGAAGGTCTCGTGGCTGCGGATCGCCGACAGCTTGTCCAGCACCTCGGAGTTCAGCATGATGACCCGGCGTGCGTGGGCCACTAACTCCTGTCCCGCCGGGGTCAGGCGTAACGGCCGCTTGGTGCGGTGGAACAGCGGCGCCTGGATGAGCGACTCCAGGCGCTGGATCTGCTGGCTGACGGTCGGCTGGGTCACGTGGAGCGACTGGGCTGCGCGGGAGAAGCCGTCTTCGTCGACGACGGTCAGCAGGGTCCGCAGAAGTTTCACTTCGATGTCGCGCTGCAACAATGTTCCACACCTTTTCCGGTAGACATCGCGCTGAATATCGCTGACCAGGGCCGAACGGGCGTGAAGGCATGGGTGGACACGGGGAAACGGCGGAAAACGAAGCCTCTCCTCCGCACCCCTGCACCCTGATCGATCCTATGTACGACGATGGATTCCGGGAGGGGGAATGGGTCGACATGCCCCTTTCCTCTCGTGAAACTTTGCCGATTCATCGAAGTCTTTGACGGGCCCGGCCGCCCCGGCCCCGCCACCCCGGAATCCCGCCGGAGCGACCCGGCCACGACATCCCGGCGCGGCCCGTGGCGGAAAACGCGCACAGCGTCCGCGATCACCCTCGGTTACTGTGTTTCTTCGCGCCGGAGGCCGGAGGCGAGGGACGCGGCGCCGCCTGCCGTCGGTCCCCGCCTCTGCGCCCCCGGAGAAGTCGTCCGTGGATGGCAAGGTCGAAGAGATGGGTGGCCTGGGAAAGTGTTGGAAGAGGTCGTAGCGACCCGCTATGTCACGCCCTTGCGTGAAGGCGGCTCGCTCCCCGGGATCGTCGAGGCCGACGACCTCGGCACGTACGTCATGAAGTTGTCTACCTGGTGGCGCTGACCTGCATCGATGCGGCTGTGCCCACCCCTGACCTGCGCGGATAAGTCTTTCAGCGTCTTTCGGGATCGTGCTGCGTTACGCGGTCGATTCTCCCCACGCGCTCCTCAGGGCCGTCGATACTCCCCAGATTCTCCCCAGGAAGTGACGTTGCGGCGGGCCTGGTGGCACGGGACGTCATGCCACCGGAGGTGCCGCCAAGGCCACGTTGAGTGACTGCCTGCGAGGGCGGGGTAGAAGCCTGGCGCTGAGTGGATGAGCGCAAGGCGTGAGTCTGACTCTGCCTGAGCAGGCTTAAGTTCGAACCCGCGGCCGGAAACCGGCATCTGGGCACCCCATGCGAGGAAGCCCTTCCTGTACGTCGTCATCTATGCCGCTGTCATCGCGGGCGACGCCCATATGCTGATCACCGCCGCGCAGAAGCTGGGGCTGGGCGTCGGCGTTGTCGCCCCCCAGGGGCTCGGGTTCCTCGACACCGAGGCGATCGAGGACCAGACCGGCTACCCGATCCGCTCGGCCTGGCGCAGCACGGGTGCCCCCGCCCGCTGCCGCCGGCCGACGCGATCGCCGTCGTGCCAGCCACGTTCAACACTCTCTCCACGGGCGTACGCCTGCCCCTGGTGATCGCGCGGTCCGCCGCCCGCTCTGGCAACCCGCACCACCCGGCAGGCGGAACGATCTGCGTTGGGCGACCCCTTCCCGAACTCGCGCCTGGCGGCATACGCTTACTGATCAGTGCCGCCATGATCACCGTGAGTTGTTAGGTGCGGCGGCAGGAGGGGACAGCAGGACCGGGGCGGGCCACCGCACGTATGCAAGCACTGGGCAGCGCATTGATGCCACCCGGGAGCGCGTGCTGGACAAGGTCAGGCGACCCGGTAGGGGAGGACCGTGAACCGCTGGGTTGGCATCGTGTCGCTGCGCGAGACCGCGCCACCAACACCAGTGCACCGCATCGCGCTGGCGATCGAGGCCGCGCGGAACCGGACGTCGTACCAGCTGGCCGACCGGACGGTGCCGTACGCGCGGATACGGTCGGCGCTGCGCATGATCAGTCAGGAGTACGCGCGCCACCGCGATTGGGGGCGGTACGAGTACTGCGTCGACCTGGCAAGCGACTTCTTCGACGGCGGCCTTCCCCCGACGGGACTGCCTTCCTGGCTCACCAATGAACTCCAGAACCTCCTGGACGGTAGGTCCGGCGCACGGCCGACCGGCGGGCGGAGGGCGCAGGCGGCCCCTCGGCGAACCGACTCGCGTCCTGCCCACTCGCGCCCGGCGTCCACCGGTCGGGGGCGGACCACACCCCCCGAAGTCTCCCGCTCTGTCCGGCCCGCGCGGTCGGACAGGCACTCGACCGGACAGCGTCCGTCGAGCGGTCCGGTCCGGCCCTACTCCCGCGCCGAACGGCGGCTCGATATCCACGACGTCACGTACCCGGCGCTGTGCGAGCCGCCCGTGTCGCTGGTGGGCGCGTATGGGCAAGAGGTCCGCGAGATCGTAGGAAATACGGTGCGTGGATGGGCCGCCGGCCCTGAGGTCACCGCCTGGCTCGGCCTTGCCGCCGAACACCGCAGTCACCTCTACGAGAGCCACCACGCTGACCAGGTCACACCGCACGTGCTCGGCCTGCTTGACCGGCTCGGCGCCACCACGCTCGACGTGATCCTGCTCGACGCCTACACACGATGGGCGACCCCTCGGAAGGTCGGCGAACAGTCGAGCGAACACGCCCGGCGGCGCGCCGCCGCCAACCTGGCGCTCGGTGCATGGGCTACCAAGCATGGGCTGGTGCGCATGGGTGCAGGGGAGGCGCAGCAGCCTGCCAGGTCCGTCTTCGAAGGCGTGGCCCGGCAGATCCTCGGCGCGCTCAGCCTTTGCGGCGAGCACGAGATCGCCCGGAGGCTGGTCGCGTCCGTGTGGCACGACCTCGACCACCCCTCCTCGGGGGCGGTTACCGATCCGGTCACCCTGGCGCAAACGGCCTTCCAGAAGGAAGGGTTGACCTACGACTACAACGAGGAGGGCCCGGACCACCGTAAGGTGTTCCGGGCCGCCGTCCGCACCGGAACCGGCCGAACGGCGGAAGGTATCGGCCAGTCCAAGAAGGCCGCGCGAGCAGCGGCGGCACAAGCACTTCTTGACGCTTACCCGCAAGTGACCGCAGCAGCGAGCCCGGGACTCAAGGCGACCCCCGCGAACCTGCCAGCCGCATCGCCACGGCCGTACCCGCAGCCGGGCAACCGGCACCGGGACGCCGTGAGTGACCTGGCGGCCATGTTCGAGCTTGGCCACCGCACGCACGGACTCCTCGCCCAGGCCCTCACCCATGTCTCCTGGGTGCATGAGAACCAGGAAGCGGCGACCGCTGCCCGTCAGCGCGACAATCACCTCCTCGCCCACCACGGCTCGCACGTAGTGGACTACCTCGCAGCCCACGTCCGCGTTCACCGGGCCCTCGCGCACGGCCTAACCCCCGATGAAGATGAGGCGCGGATTCTTACCTCGTCTGACGATGACACTGCCCGCCTCGGTGCGGCTCTCCAGCTCACGGAAGGGCTGCTGACGAGCCGCGGTGAGAGCGGACAGGGCCGCACCGCGGTGTCGGACGCCGCGCAGGCGGTCGTCGCCGCGGCCTGGCGCGTCCATGGCCCTCGGCTACTTGGGCGCCGACCTGCCATCCTCGATGACTGGCTCTCCGGCCTGGACCACCAGCACGACCCGGTGACCGTTCTCACCGCCATGGCTAGCACGTACGGCATCGACCACGAGTACACGTACGACGTCTCGGGGCCAGACCACCTGAAGAGCTACACCACCACCATCAGCCTGCGCGACGCTCAGGGACGGGTCCACCAGTGGACCGAGCATCTGCCCGGAACCCCCGGTAAGCCGGAGGCCAAGAAGGCGACCGCCGAGGCCCTCCTCGACATCCTTGCTACCCCCGTCAACGGTGTCGTCGATGATCTCCCCGCCTCGGAACGGGACCTGCTCGCCTTCCTCCTGCGCGCCCAGCTCGATGGCCTCGGCCGGCCGACGGAACGGCAGCGCGCCCGCATTCTCGCCCGCGGCGACCTCGGCACCGACCTCCTCACCACCGGCGATACCGAGGCGTTTCTTGCTTGGGCAGAACGCATCCGCCCCCTGCTCGGGCCGGACGATACGGCCGTACCGGACACGCTGCGCGAGCTGTACCGGAAGGTTCTCGACGACACCCGCATCGGGCCCGGCTCGCTCCTGCGCCGAATGGCCGCCGACACCGGATCCGACGCCGCGAGCGTGGTCCGGCGAAACGCGGCGGACGCCGTACGGCGAGCGCTGAGTAGCGGACCGCAGGCCGCCTCGGTCCGCGACGTCGTGCAGGACTGGTGGCGCGACCAGGCCCCGGCCACCGGCGTAACAGTCCGCGACGACATGCGTCAGGAGGCATTCCGTCCGCTCCCCGTCCACCTCGGCGCGCTGGACGAGACACTGACATGGTGCGGCGAAGCCGCCGAGGCAGCCGGTTCCCGCATCGATGTCGAGCTGACGGTTGAGGAAGGCACGCTGCACGTTTGGCTCGGCCTCGACAAGGTGAACGTTCGGACGTCCTGCGACGATTTCGCTCGCCTGCTGTCCCGCACTCTTCCCTACACCGACTGCCTGGTTGATGACGATCATGTATTGCTGCGCCTGCACGGCGATCTCGAGACGGTTCCCCTCTTTCCCTTGGCCGCGGCGGGCATGGACGCATACGTTTCTGGGCCGCTGGACCGCTGGCGACCAGCCGGGGAAGTCGCCGACGAGCCCAGGGGAGCACAGGACGAGCAGCCGCACTCGTGAGCCGGCTCTGCGAGCCGGGTCGATCGACTCCGACTGCCCTCTGGCTGCGGCCGACGTGCTGAAACCGCTCGCCGCGTAGCACGGGAAGGGCTCTCATGCCGGGCAGAGTTCGACGCCAAAGGCGTCGCAGATTGACGATCGCGTTCGGCCCGTAGACGACAAGCAGGGCGACTACGACGGATCCTGCAGACAGGTATTCCTCAATTTTCTGCGGCAGTTCAAGAGCAGCGGTGCAGAACATTGAGGCAACTGTGAAGACCAGGGCAAGCGCGCTGCGAATCCGGTCGAGAAGCCAGGATCAGGCACGTGCATGTCAGAAGTGGGCCGACTCTTTGGGGTCGAACCCCGAGGAAATCTGACCCTCGTCACCCGTCATCACCTCTGCTCACTCGTTCCGTGCTGGGCTCGTGCTGGGATGCTGGCGAGGCTCTCGTGACTTGTGGACTCGGCTCCGCAGGGGGGAGCGGATGCGGTCGAGTTTCGCGCGCTCACACTTTCGGCCGAGGCTCCAAGCCGGTTGCGGACTAGGTTCCGGAAGGCGTCCTTATGTGCCATCGGTCACTGGGCAGCCGACCGCTATCAAGCGGGCCCACCGGGGCGGGGCCGGACTGCCGTCGACCCGAAAGCGGGACGGCGCGATGACGGAGCTGGTCGAGGCGGTCGACGAAGTGCTGCTCGGTATCGGCGACGGCGTCACCCGGGTCCAGCGCAAGCAGTACGTCGCATACCAGCGCCTGCGGAACTTCGCCTGCGTCTGCCCGCCGCAGCACACCAAGCTCCTCGTCTACCTCAAGGCCGATCCCAAGGAGGTCGACCTGGTTCCCGGGTTCACCCGGGATGTGACGGGGCTCGGTCACCACGGCACGGGCGACCTGGAGGTGCAGCTTCGTACGGAGCGGGACCTGGACCGTGCCCGGGACGTGTTCCGTGCGAGTTACGCAGCAGCGTGATCGCTGCATGGCACGTCGGCAATGGGTGGCGCTTGGTCTGGGGTGGTGCCTTTCGACGTACAGGAAGGTTGTGGCGATGGACTATCAATGATGCGGGGGATCGCCGGTTTGGCTAACCGGCGATCCCCCGCTATGTTTTGCCGCTGCCTCGGCCTCCTGGAGTGAGACGCTCTGAACGATCGTCCCCGCGCCTGTCGCCCGTCGAGGCGCATTTCACTACGCTGACATCCCGCGATTGGGTGCTGCGGCCTCTGCCGGGATGCCGGGGCTACTCCTGGTCGGCGGTCTGCTGTGGGTCGCCGGTAGCTTCCGCCTCGTTGTCTTCCTGGGGGGCGGTGCGGCGGTACTGCGGGTGGTCTAGGTCCATCTGCTGGGCTGCGTGGAGATGGACGGGGTAGCGGGTTCGGTTGCTCCATGCCAGGGGGCGGTTGCACAGGCGCGCTGTGAGGTTGGCGAGCACCTCCGGGTCTACCTCTGGTGCCAGGGGCAAGGGGTAGATTTCGGTGCCGTTCATCGTGTACCAGTTGGCGGCGACCTCGTTCTTCGAGATGTTGCCCTTCTCCTTGGAGCCGTGGCCGGCGGTCCACCGGGTCTTGTCTCCGCCGAGGCGGCCCGCCCCGTTCCCGTCGTACTGGTGAGGGACGTTCGACAGGATCCAGGTGGCGGGGCCGAGACCGGTGTCGAGCCGGTACAGCGACGTCGTGGTGCCGTTCGTGCCGATCAGGTTCCCGTCCGCGTCGAACCGGCTGACGCTGATCGGCTGCGGCACCTCGTCCGCGCTCTTGTTGATCCGGATGACGGCGATGGGTCGGTCCTGGTGGCGCAGCGTGCTGCCGGGGAGCCAGGTGTCTCCGGGTTCTCCGGTCAGGCCCTGCTTGTTGTTGTGGAGGCCGCCCCACAGCCTGCGGGTTCCGACTCCGTCCACGGTGACGGTATAGGGGAGGCGGCCGATGTGGACGGTCAGGTCGGAGAGGGCCTGGTCGATCTGCTCGGCGACCTTCTTGTAACCCTGGTTGTCATCGACCAGCTCGGTCATCTTGCCGGTCGGGTAGTCCAGGGCGTGGAAGGCGGCGATGGCGTTGTTGTAGTGCTGCCACTTCGGGTTGGTGTAGCTCCAGCCGTGGAGAGTCCAGGCGCCTCCCTCTACGGCAGGAGGCACCAGGGCGACTGCGGTGATGCAGATCTTCGCCTTCTCCCTGGGGTGCTGCTTGCTCTGCCGGCGTACGTGGATCCCGACGTGTGCGACGCCATGAGGGGCGTGGGCACCGATGGGGTCGATCAGGGCCGTGTCGATGCGCTCGTCGAGGATTCCGATGTTGCGGTGCAGGTCGACGAGGGAGTAGAGCGCCTGGTGGTCCTTGCCCTGGTCCCGCTTGCGTTTGGTCTGCTTCATGTCGGCGATGTACTGCGACACGATGCCCTTCTGGGCGATGATCCGGCGTCCCTGGTACTTGGCGTCGGTATCGTCGTTCTTTGCCCGCTGGCGCCGGTCTCGCCGGTTCTCGGCAGCTTCCTCCTCGGTGGTGTCCTCGATGGACTCGGCCGTGTACTCGGTCTCCGCCCAGACCGCTACGAGCGTTCCCGGTTCTCGGCGAAGGAAGGGGAGTTCGTCGACCAGCCGGGCCCGGCCCTTGGCGGGGCCGTGCGCGAGGAAGGCGGGGGCGTGGTGGAACACGACGCTGACAGTGTCGTCCTGCAGCGGGACGGGGACGCCGTCGGCGGGGTCGATGCTCGTGGCAGGCAGGCTGTAGGCATCACACAGCCCGTTGATCATGCGGGTGCGGTTCTCGTCCTTGCTCCACAGGCAGACGATCCGCAGGTGCTCGTATCCCATGGACGTGAGGGAGCGGGTCACCTCGGTCGGGGCGGGGAGAGGGTTCTTCGGATCGTTCCGGGGGAATCCGCGGGTGCTCAGGTACATGTCGGGGCTGGTCGCGGCGTCGCCGAAGACGTCGTGGATGTGCCGGTCCAGCTCACGCATATGGTGCATGCCGACGCCGCGTCCGATGGGGAACTTGTAGCTCTTGCCCTGAATCGGGCGGATCTTGCTGTCCGGGCCGATCGGGGGCAGCGCTTCCCGGATCTCGCCCTCGACTCCTCCAGCGTCTTGCGCGGCGGCGTCGTGGTCGGCCTCGGCCTGGGCCCGGTTCTGGATGAGGCTCAGAGCGGTGTAGTCCATGCCGAGCTTGGCGAGGATCTGGAGCGCCATCCGGTTGATCCGCCGGATCTTGCCGCGGCCATCCAGCTCGACCTCGATCAGCGGGAGTTCGGGGTCAGCCTGCTCGACCAGCACCTTCCGTGCGTAGGCCAGGTTGGACTTGAGGCGTGTCACCTGGGAGGAAGCCAGGATCACGGGGTAGGAGAGGTTGGGAAGGGTTTTCATGGACAGGCGGATGCGTGCCACGGCGTGCGCGGTGCCGTTCTTGTTCGACCAGGGGTGGCCCCAGGCGATCAGGCCGCCCTCGCTGTCCGGACGGAGTGTGATCTCCTGTCCGTCAACCTTCCACGGACGTTCAGCCAGGCGGATCGACAGATCCCACGTCACCGTCCGGTACACCCAGCCCGGTGCGTCCGGCTGGCTGTTCTCGTTGGTGATCAGGTAGTCGGCGAGGAGGCGGCGTTCCTGCGGGGTGCTGGCTACCTTCACGGCCAGCGGATCGGGATGGTTGAGGCTGATCTGGTCGATGGGGGTGCCCATGGCCATGCCGACCATGAGGGTGAAGGCGTCGCGGAGGGTGTCGTTGTCGATCTCGACTCGGGTGACGAGGACGCCGGCCCAGGGATCGAAGTGGACGTAGCCGCCCGTCAGGCAGCGCAGCGCGGTCGTGACGATGGAGTGGGGGGCCTGGACCTCTTCTCGGCCGGCGAGGTCCTTGTACGCGCGGTCGAAGCCTCGCCAGAGGTTCTTGAACCCGTTGTCGAACTCGCGGACCACAACGGCGGCGCCGTCGAGGAGCTGCGGGGTGCACAGGTACGCGGCGACGTTCAGCCGCTGCTTCTTGTTGACCTTGGACGGGTGGTCCGTGGCGAGCTGAACGGTCATCGGGGGGAGTGCTCCGTTTCTGGCCGTACGGCGGTATGCCGGGAAGGGTGAGTGCGAGGCAGGGAAGAGGGCCTCGTCGTCATCGGGCACCTCACCGGCCTCTGGCCGTGATGCGCGGCCGATCAGGCAGTCGTCTTTGGTGACGTAGGTGCCAAGACGATGGATCCCCATGAAGTGGATGCGCAGCTTGCCGGCCATCGCCGGCGGAAGAACGTCGTAGACCGGGCAGAGGTGTGCCTGATCCTGTTCGGCGAGAAGAGCTTCAGCCACGGCGGTGAATTCCTGCGGCGATCGAGCTGCGGGCTTCTGGAGCAGGCGGATGATAGCCATGGCCTGCGTATAGGTGTAGTCCGTGCGCCTCTGGAGCTTGCGGGCATCCTTCTGCAACGGTGTTTGCCGCTTGGGCATGTCTGTTCCCTCGCGCGGTATCCCATGCTTCCCGCCGAGACGATGACGATGCCTGGCAGTGATGTGCGTGCCCGAGACGGGCTTCATCGCGCGGGTCCAACGGGGCCTTTGGCCAACGGTCGCTGCATGGGAGCTTCCGTCATTCGCCTGGGCAGTGCGCGTCCAGCCGTGCGTCACCGTAGCACGGCTGGACGCGCAATCAGTGCCCTTCGGAATCCTCGGAGTTGATGCCGGCGTACGCGAGGAACGCGGCGAGCGCTTCGCGGTAGATCGCATCCATTCTCCGCCGGACGTCCGGAGTCCACTTCTCGTGCATACGCCGCAGGATGTTCTTCAGGTCGGACTTCCACGAGTCGTTGTGGAAGGCGTAGTCGACCAGGTGCAGCGTCATGTCCGTGCCGCCGCGGCGGGCCCTGCCAGCGAGTTGGATCATGTCGACGATCATCCCGGCGACGATCTCCTCCTGGAGGGTCTTGTGGGCACTAACGAACCCGGGCGCGGAGCGCATGATCAGCCGGAGCCGAGACCAGGCTGCCTCTCGCGCCTTGTGCAGGACTTCGAGAGGATCACTCGCGGGAGTGACGGCGTTGAGCCCGGCAGCGTTGATGGAGGCGTACATCTCCGGCGGGTCGGTGAGCAGCGCGAGAGGCCGCGTGCACAGGTAGACGCTGGTGATCGCCGACCGGCGGCCGATGATGATGTTCAGGCCGCGCGCGATCCTCGCCATGGGGACGACGAGGATCTTCCCGCGTTTGGGGAAAGTGGTGAATTCCTCGGGTGTCAGCTCGACGACACCAGGGGGGAGTTTGACGGCTTCCCGGAGCCGGTCACGCCGGTACTTGTCCGGGGGAACCGCGACGCACAGGCCGTCGCGGTAGTCGCCCGATGCGTAGATGCCTGCGGCGATGTGACGGCAGTGCTCGTAGGAGTTGACGACGACCGCCACATGCGCCCGGTCGGGGTCGCTTTCGAGGAGTTCGGTGAGCTCGGGGTGGATCCTGTCGCTGTAGAGCTTCTCCCCGAGCGCGTTGAGAGCCTTGCTCTTGAGGTGCTGGGGGAGTCCGGAGATCTGGATGTCACGGTTGAGTGCGTCCTTGAGTGGCGCCTGCATGGCGCTGATGCTCTCCGGGTCGGCATCGGTCATCCACCACTTCACGCGGCCATGTACATGCTCACGTACGGCCTGGGGGAAATAGGCGGTCGCCGACAGGCCCATGACCGGGCGCTCGACGCCGGCCAGCACGAGAGACACGATGCCGCCGAGCTGCGCCGTGTAGGTGTGCGGATCGCCGGAAATGCTCTGCGAGGTGAGTTCGGCGGACTTCTCCGGGTCGTCCAGGCCGGTGACCCGGTAGCCGAAGACGCCCTTACCGAGCATCCCAAAGGGCAGGATGCCGGATGCCACACCTGTCTCTAGCTTCTCTCCGAGCTTCTGCGCGGAGGGGAGTCCGGCGGCCTTGAACTGAGCGGTCTTCCCTCGGAGGCGCTCAAGGGTCATGTCCAGTTCGGCCAGCCATACCCGGACGATCAGAAGCTCGATGGCCTCACCCCGGTCGTAGCCGTTGGGGACGACATCCTTGAGGATCTTGTCCATCTCAGATCGGGCCTGGGTGAGGAGGTCTTCTCCCCGTGATGCGAGGAGGTTCCCCAGCGCCGCCCGCACCGCTTCCAGGCGCGGTTCCAAGGGAGTGCTGCAGATTCGGCCCAGGGGGAGCGCGTCCTCAGACGATTCCGGGTGCACGGGATGCAAGGCGTTCAGCTTGTCGAACAGCTCGGCCGGGATCTCCTGGACATCGGTGACGTCCTCCTCGGGGAACAAGAGCGTGATCAGCCGCCGGTCCCGCGACCCGGACAGGTGCCACATGCTGCTGTTCGAACCGTGCGTGTCCTTCGCCTCGTCCCGCCCCTCGTAGTAGCGCAGGTGAAGCTCGTCGGTACACAGCGCGGCGAGGAGGAATTCCGCCAGGTAGCGGGCGTGGCTGATGGTGGGGCACAACTCCTTGATCGCTTCGGACGACATGATCCGCTGGTCGTCGTCCAGGTCGCGAAGAGGAACGCTCTTGCGCTGCCGGGAGTCAAGGATCAGATCGCTGGAGCACATGTCAACCGCTACCGACTGGAACTGGTCGACCTCGTCGATCAGGACGGCATGTGAGCGGCGGAACGCGAACTCGGCCACGGACAGGTCGCCGGCCTTCCTGCCGTCGAGCACGACGCCGATGTGGATTCGCCCGGCCATGAAGTTGTGGTGGTTGGTCACCACGACCGCGGCCTTGCACGCCTGGCGCTGCTGCTCGTACTTTCCGCAGGTCTGCATCCACGAGCAGGACCGGCTCCCCGTCATCGGAGGGATGGGGCCCAGGTACCGGCACGACTCGCTTCCCGGAGGGTACGGGTGCGTGCTGGTCGTCGCGTGCTTGAGGGCACACCCGTAGGAGAGGGTGTCGAGGCGCCATAGGGTCTCGTCGTCCTGGCCGATGAGAGGGCCTTCGATGCGGGAGACCAGCTTCATGGCCCGGTCGTGGAGCCGAGAGGGCGACATCAGAGGGGCGCAGGTTTTCTCACTACCGAGAGCGCTGAGGTCTTCCTTGATCTCCCACGCGGCGGACAGCGTCGCCTCGACGGTTGGGAGGACCAGAGTGATGGCGTACCCGTTGACGGCGAGCCAGGATGCCGCGACCCTCACGAGGACACTCTTACCGGTTCCGGTAGGGGCGTTGAAGATCTCAATGGGCCCGGCGAGGAGCATCAGGGCGTCACCGACGCTGATGTCGTCGGTTGTCTGGAGCTCGTGGAAGAGTCTGGACAGGACGTCGAAGAGGTACCCCTCCTTGCCGTGCTTCTCGTAGCGGGCCTGGTCGACCTTCCTCGCGTGGTCCAGAAGATCAGGGGTGGGGATTCTTAGGTCCGGTTCGTAGGGGAGCGTGTTCACCTCGGGGAGGTCATCGAGGTCTTTCCCGCTGGTGAAGGTGCCGGTTGCCGGGATGACCGCCCGACCGACGATCTCGCCCTTCCCCGACGCGTACCGCTTGGCCGTGAGCCACGTCCCTGGGTCGGCCGGGGGATGCGCCCTCCGGCGCCCGTACGACTTCGACAGCCTCTCCAGCATGCGGTCGACGTGGGCGAGGAGATCGCCGCCGACCCGCGGCTTCGCGGACACGGCGCTGCCGGGATCCCCCACCGCTTCGAACGGGATGCCGCCGTCCGGAGACTGCTCCGCCAGGCAGCCGCGTACGAACCGGGTGAACACCCCCGACGAGGCGAAGTCCTGCCGCCCGTACCGGATGACACCGGCGATCCGCTGTTTGTCCGCGAGCGCCATCTCCCGCCACCGGTCCCACAGGTCCAGGTGACCAGTGAAGAAGAACGACGCGTGACGGAACGACGCCACCAAGTGGCCTTCATCGTCCTTCTCCGGGAAGTAGTGCGCCGCCAAGGCCAGCGCGGCGGACGCCGAACCGACACCCTTCGACAACTTCTTCGTCACGCCCACGTCGCACCCGCTTCCTTGCACACCCGCGCGCCGAAGTCCCCAGCGGTCGCCACCCGCATCCACTTCCGGCTGACGTCCTCCAGCATCGGAACCGTGTCGTACCGGAAGTCCGGAACAACCAGCCAGTCAGCACCGCCCTTGTCACCCCGGTCAGCGGTGATCTTGTCAGCGAGGAGTGTCGCGTACGTGTAGTCCTTCACATCGACCTTGAACTCAGTCCTCACCCCCGGCTTCCGTGTCACCGTGACGAGCAGGTCGTAGGTGTCCATATCCGGCCACAGGGCCACGACCACGCCCTTCTTCTTCACGGCGGGCGTCGACAACGCGTCATACAGGCCCAACTCGGGAATCCCCGGGATCGTTGTGCATCGCCATACCCCTCGCACCAGGGCCCTGTGCCCCTTCTCCGGGGTCGGTTCGGGCATCCGGTCCGTGATGTCCTTGAACAGGACGCTCGCATTCCCCTCGGGCTTCAACGGCCTGCCCACGGGCCGCAGCTCTGGTGCCTTGCCGCTATCCGGAACCCTGAATTCGTACCGTGCTCCCTGCCGGGCGTGCGGCCGGTGGAAACAGCGGACCTTCCCCGCAGAGCCGCGCTTCTCGCCATGCAGCGTAATCTTCATGGGCCACGAGCAGAACGGGCATGCGAACCACCACCGTTGGTCGTAGAGCGCGTCGAACCGGATAGGTTCGTAGAACTCGTCGAGCTTCGCGGGGAGATCAAGACGGCGCAGTTCCCCGGCAGGCCCAGCCGGAGTCCTGATCAGAGCGGACCGCCATGCGCAGTAGGACTCCTGGGAGCGACCCTTCAACAGTTCCCGGTGCACCAGTGTCTGGTGCAACTCGTCGCTGACTCGGGCACCCATCGCTGACCGGCCGTTCCAGGAAGCCTTCTCGAGGGCCTCCAGGACGGTCCGCTGCTCCATCTCCAGATCGTAGGAGTCCTCCTCGAACTCCCCGTCCCCGGTAATGGCGTAGAAGCCCGACATCTCGCCGGCGTCCACACCGTTGGGCAGCAGCGCCGACAGGTCTTCCGTCAGCATCTCCCGGAACTTGGTGAAGGTCAGGGGCTTTCCGGGGCCCCAAGCCCAGAGGATCCTCGCGTGGGCGTCCATCATCTCCTTGAGGCGGACTTCCGGGTCTGTGCTGCTATCGGACCCGGTCAGTGCCCTCGCGGCCATAGCGGCAGCGGTCATGACGACATGCCGGACCTCGGCGTCATGCAATGAACTGACGTAAGTAGAGCGTGCGTTCACCTCTTTGACCTTAGGTGTGAACCAACGCTCCGCAGTCGCTTGAGTGATAATTCATCAGTTCGAGTGACGGAGTGTGCAGAAACCACTACGCAAGCTCCGCAATGGGGACATTTGGGTACATGCCTCGATAGGTGTCCCGGTATTCGGTGATGTGCTGGCGTCCGGCGTCAGTCAGGCGCCATCGGTACTCTCGTACGAACGCCTCCTCGCCTTCCCCTTCAGTCACCGGAAATTCATCGATCAAACCCCGGCTTCTACCTCCGTGAGGCCCATGCGGCCGGTACCCCGTTCCCAGGTAGAACTTCGACCTCCCCCACATATCATCATCTGAAAGGCCGTCCGGCCCGGCGGAGGCCACTTTCATCAGACTGGACCACAGCCACTCTGAAAGCAGGTGCGTCGGCCGCCGTGCCGAAGGCGCCTCACCGAGACCTGCTCGCGCGCAGGCTCGGCCCAAGCGAGTGAGTTCCACCAGGACTCGTGGAACGAAGCCCAGGGGGAACACCTCGACCTGGTCCTCCGAGACCACGACAAGCCCGCGCGTGGCCAGAGCCTTGAACGTCTGGCCAGCACCAGCGTCATGTTCCCCCAGTACCCGTAGGCGGTCCTGAAGGGCCGTGTACCCCGTGAACTCCGGGTCGGCTTTGATTGTGAACGGGATCTTTCTCCACTCTGCCGCAGGAATCCGCTTACCCGAACCGGCCGCGCGCGCAGCCGTCGCCTGACGCTCAACCTCCTGGTCCTCCTGGTAGCAGGCCGCCAGATAGGTGCGCTGCCGCTCATTGAGGCCCTCCCAGATCTCCGCTGCTCGTACGGATGAGTGCTTCCTGCCCTTGGAAGGGGGCTTCGGAGGCACGTCAGCCGGTTGGCTCCGCATCCACGCGTCCATCAGAATCCGGGGCGGCCGTACATCCGGGCCAAGGCGCCGCCCAGCAGCCCCGCAGGTTCCGGATCCCACAGCATCTTGTCCAGTACGGCTTCCATCGGTTCTTTACGCAGATCCACCGAACGCAGCGACATGCGCCCGAACGTACCCCAGAGGCGGCACGCCAAGCCCGACACCGACCTCCTCCGCAGACGGTTCGCGCCTCCGCACCCGCAGTGAGCCGACTTGACGCCCCTGCCGCAGCTCCCGACACCGGGGAGCAGATCTGGAACAACCGGGCCAGCGGCGAGCGCTACTTCACCTCCACGGGGCAGAGAGACGCCCCGCCCAACGAGGAGAGCAATACCTGATGTCGAACGCCGAGACGACCCCCGGGGCCGGCAAGCTGGTGCGCGACCGGATCCCGGAGATTATCCGGAACGACGGAGCCGATCCGGTCACCTATATCGCCGGGCCCGACGAGTATCGGGCCCGGCTGCGGGAGAAGCTGCGCGAGGAGGTCGCGGAGTTCCTGGAGGCGGACGACGTATCGGCGCCCGGTGAGCTTGCGGATGTGGCGGAGGTGCTGCTCGCGCTCGCTGCCGACCTCGGCATCAACCGGGAACAACTGGAGGCGATTCGCGTCGCGAAGGCGAGCGAGCGAGGAGGTTTCGCCGGGCGGATCGTCTGGACGGGAAACCGCTGATACGTGGCGGCGGGGTGCTCACGCCCACAGCAGACGGCAGCCGGTCACGATCGTGGAAGGTTACGCGGCTGCGCAGCGCGATCTGAACGGTGTTTGGCCGTGCCCTCTACCAGTCGCGGCTCAGGTCTCCGGTTTCCGTGTCGAGCAGGCCGGGGAGTGTCGTCTCCGCCTTCATAGCAGCACGCAGGAGCCAGTCGTACGTCCGGATCGAGATCCGGTCGTTCGCGTCTCGGCGATCACGGATCTCGCGGGCGCTGTCCGTCACGTCTTCCCGCCCCATGATGATCAGCCCACGTGCGTCCACGGTGATGCCGGGGAGCGCCGCGCGGGCGGACAGAAGGTTGGTCTTCAGCCACTCGCGCCAGTCCTGGATCTGGTCGATGGCGTGGCGCAACGTGGGCGATTCGCGATGGTCGCCAACGTTCGTGAGCCGCGCGGTGGGGCTTTCCAGCTCGACGAGATGCCAACGTAGGCCCTCCGACGTCTGACTGGCGATGAGGAAGTCTGGGACGTACCTGTCGCCCAGACGAACCTGCGAGCGGACCCAGATCCCGTGGTGGCCAGCGATCACGTTCGCGAGCAGGGCTGGGTGGTTCTCCAGGACAACCTGCATGGGCCTTTCCGCAGTAGCCTTGTCCAATGCTTCCTGGAAAGCCTGGCAGTCTGCCAGCGAGGGGCGCCGCGGGACCTTCCAGGTGTCAAGCAGGGCCAGCTCACGGTTGCTGACGCGCTCGGGGTGCCGATCCTCGGCGACAGCCTCCTCGCGCGCCTTGGTCAGCAGCTCCCCGTGATCGCCGTCCCCCATCTTCACCAGCCGCTTGACTGTGTGGGGCCATGCCCGACGTCCGAGGCCACCACGGAAGTTCAGCTGGCCGGTGAGACTGATCGAGCTGATCTGTCCGTACCGGTCCTCGTCGGGCTTCCTTCTCCGTACGGTGACGGCGACGTCCCCCACTTCGGGCTGTAGCCGTTCCAGGTGGTGGACTGTGCGCCGTGCCCAGGCGACTTCAAGCCACGCGTCCAGGAGGTTCCGGCTGCCTATCTCCTCGATGGCCGGGATACGAAGGCTGGTCTCGGCGGCCACACTGGCAAGGTAGTCATACTCCGGGTCGTCGATCCCCGGGTACTCCCGCAGGCGCAAGGGCTTCGTGAGCTGAGCCCGTAGCAGCGCGGCGGTTACTGGTGTGGGGGTGTCAGCAGCCAAGGGGATCATCAGCGTGTCCGCGAGCGCGAACTGCTCTGCGGTGGGTCCTGCGTACAGATGGCGGAGCTCGTCGGCGACCACCTGCCATGTCGTCTCAGCCATCGGCCGCCGTGCCCTTCTTTGCGGAGAGTTCGATGGAGACCTGCTCGTCCTTCGGCGCTTCGCCATCCTGTATCTGGGCATCTTGACCGAGTCGTGGTCTTGGCCGCCATCTTGTCCCTCGTACGGGTGGCCATTACGACGTGGTCGTGCTGGCGCAGCTGTGGCATGGTCACGAGGTCGTCCAGACCGAGCGGGATGGAGGGGCCGATAGAGCTCTCCGAGAAGCGAGTGCGGGCGAGCCTGGGGTGATCCGGGCCGCGTCCGGATGACGACAGCGGGCTCTTACCGCACCGACTCAGTGTGCCGCACATATGTCCGGTGCGGCCGTGTGACGCTTCAGACGCTCTGATCAGACCGGTTGAGCCGCTTCTGTGTGTACAAGAAGAGACGGCAGACGTGCTCACGGAGCATATGCGGGTCGGCGCAGCAAACCCTTGCTAGTGAGGGCTCCCCGCTGCGGTTGGTCGGGTACCGCCCCTCGTCGCCCTTCGGGTCGCGCTCGTGCAGGTCTCGGATGAACTGGACGATCAAGCGCTGGTCGTCGCCTTCTGCGAACAGGTCGTCACCGTTTTCGGCCAACTCGTCCAACATCTCTCCGAGGCGGTGGATGGCCTTCTGCCGCGGTCCGAGGAACGTCTTCAGCGACAGCTCGGCCAACTGCCGGGCCATGAAGAAGGCCGGCTGCGGGACCCCAGCGTCGATGAGCGCGAGGGAGCCCTGGAAGAACTCGCCGAGCGTGTCCTCGGGTGCGTTCGCACAGTGGGCGCGGGACAGGCACAACGCGTCAGGCGACTCGTGGTCGGTGTCCATGTCACCGAACGGGCTCAGATAGGACATGCCAGGCATTGTGCATCGTCGGGATGCCCGGAGGAGAACGTTTTCCTGGTCGAAAAGCCTCCTGCGCCAGTTCAAGCAGAGGCATCCAGCACGGTCTTAAGATCGCGGTCGCCAGTCACCGGCGCGCCGCCCGCGGTCGCGGTTCGGCCGCCGGCAGTCGAAGTGCAGGTGCCTGCCGCGGCGCGGGGGTGGGTATGGCGACGAGGGTCGTGGCGGTGGACACGAGGTCGGCAAGGAGATCTCCGCCCACGCCGGCGGATAGGCGGATCGTCCATGCTGCGCGGTCGAGGTCGTCTCCGCCATACAGCATCCAACGGTCGGTCGTGGAGTGCGGGGTGTGCTCGAAGGCGATGGCGCCGGCTGCCGTCCAGGTGGTGTGGGTGGGGTGGCTCGCTGGGTGCCATCCGGCGTCTCGGAGGACAGCGTGTGCTTCCCGGGCGGTGAGGGGCGGGGTGTCGAGGTACTGGAGCATCGTGTGGACCAGGGCGACTGGTGTGCCGGTGGTCATAGTGGCGTGCCAGAGGCGCTCGCCGCCGGGCCCGTCGTACTCGGCGATCGTCAAGGCGATGTCGGTACGGCGCCGAGCCTCGTGGTCGAACTCGGCCCGTACAACCAGGGATTCGTGGGAGGCGATGGTCGTCTCGTCGAAGGGACGGTACTTCTCCCACTGGTTCTCGTCGTCGAAGAGGGCGGCGAGGAACGCCTCGTGCTCGCCGGGCTCCGCGGCCGGAGGCTCGGCCACGGGCGCGGAGGTCTCCTCGGTGGTGGACGGGGTCGTGCCCGTGCGGAGCCGGCGGACGGCCTGTTCGAGGTCGGTGAGCGGGGCGGGGCCGGGGCGGACGGTGACGGAGTAGAGCCGGTGAAACTCGGCGACGGCCTCGGCTTCGGTGGCGAACGTGCGGTCGGTCTCCTGCCGGAGGTGGTTCTCGCCGTGGAGGTGTACGTGCCTCCGGACCCCTTCCTTGTAGGAGCCGACGGCGACGGTGGTGTGGCCGTCGTGGGCGTGCAGGTGGATGGTCAGGCGGCCTTCGGCAATGTCGTCGTGGATGCGCTGGGCCGCGGCGCCGACCTCGCGGACATCCGCACGGGAACACCAGGGCATGGAGTAGTTCGCCCAGGTCCACTCCGTGTCGAGTTCCTCCTGGAGGGCGGGGTCGATCTCGGTGGTGAAGCCGTACCGCCGGAGCTGTTCGGCGGCCTGGGCGGTGTAGTGGGGCTCCTCGTGGTCTATGCGGGCCAGGACCATCGTGGTCGGGCCGGTGCTGCGGAAGCCGTGGTCGTGGAGGTGGGAGCGGGCGGCGTCGGCCGTGGGGCCCGTCGTGGTGGCGATGACGGCGGGCTGGTGGTCGGGGTGGAGGGCGAAGCGGACGTGGGAGTCGGCGGGGGCGTACGGCATCGGGTCCTTCGGTGGGTCAGGGGGTTCGGCCGGCGGCGGCCCGTGCGGCGGGCCGCGCAGAAGGCGGCGAGGCGACGGGGGCGCGGCGCGTCGAGGGTCCGGCGCGTGTGGTGGGCGCGGCCCGCGCTCGCTGGGGCAGCGGCCGGCCGGTGGCGTGCTGCCAGCGGGTACGGACGGCGCCGATGTCGGCGAGGGTTCGGCGGGCAGCGGCGACGAGCTGGAACGGTGTGTTCATCGGGTCGTCGGAGTACGCCTGGATGCGGCGGGCAGCGTCGTCCACCGTGCTCAGGAGGGAGCGGGTAAGGGCGCGTTGGCTCCAGTGTTCGACGGAGCCTGCGGGTTCGGCGAGCAGACGCAGTACGTCGCTCGGCTCGCTTCCGTCGTGCAGGAGGCCGCGCTGTTGGGCTTTCCACAGGACGGTGACGGGGTCGACGGGCTCGTGGCGGCGGACGAGGGTGGTGAGGCACTGCCACAGGCCGGCGTGCAGGGGTTGGGTGAAGTCCTCGGGCAGCAGCCACCGTACGGACTCGATGTCGGCGGGGCGGGCGGCGGCGGTCGCGAGCAGCAACTGCTCCTCCTCCGCCGCCTCGGTGTGGTCGGGCACGACGGCCGGCGGGGACACAGGCGTCCGGGGCAGGACGCCGCCGCGGGGCGGGAAGCGTGTGGCGATTTCGTCCACGACCGCGGCGAGCGCGTCGGCCTCGGCGACCACCGACGGGACGGGCTCCGGGAGGGAGGCGTCGTGGGCGGTCTGGAGGAGGTGCTCAGCGGCGGCACGTAGCCGGCGGCGGGCGTGCTCGGCCTCGACCATCCGCGCGTAGGCCGCCGCGTGCCTCGGCCAGGGACAGACCTGGATGAGGGTGTGCAGGTAGGAGGCGGTCAAGCCGCGTGCCTGCTCCCGGCCCGAGGTGAGCACCTTGTTGAGCCACGTGGTGTTCCTCGCGTGCTCATCTGGTTCGGGCGGCGGCAGGGCGTTGATCGCGGCGAACAGGCTGGCGTGCGCGGCGGTGGAGAACGAGTCGGCGCAGATCCCGGTCACGTCGCCGAGACGTCGCGGATCGAGAAGAAGGGCGCCGAGGAGGGCTTGCTCGGCGTGGAACACCGGCGGCGGCGCCGGGGTCGGGTCGAGGTCGTCCTCGTCGGGTTCGGGGCTGTGGGGCATCAAGCGGCCAGGGCGAAGTCGGTCGGGTCGAGGGTGACGCCGAGGTGCGGGGCGAGGAGGTGAGCGGCCAGACGCGGGGGGACCGCGTTGCCGATCTGCGAGAACTGCTGGCCTTTGTTCCCGGCCCACGGGTAGTCGCCGGGGAAGGTCTGCAACAGGCCGGCCTCGCGAGCGGTGATCCGGATCGGCTCCGGCACCGCGGGCACGTCCCCGTCCTGCGGCGACGTCGGGACCGGTTCGGCGACCCAGGTGCACTCGTTGGCGCGGTGTCCGAAGAACAGCGTGCCGGCCGGCTCCTCGATGGACCGGACGGTGGCGTTGGCCTGGTTGTTGCTGCGCAGAGACCACGACCAGCGATGCGCCTCGGCTGTGAACGTCGGCGCCGGGGCGGTGGCGGCACGGTTCTCGCGGGTGCCGTGCCGGGCAGTCCACCCTGCGCCTTCGCGGCGGGAGTTCAGGATCACTCCGTCCGGATGCGGCATCCAGGTGCCGCGCTCCCGCGCGTCGCTGAGGGTCTTGCGGGAACCTGACGGGAACGGTTCGGGTCCGCCGCCCGGCCCGCCGCCGGCGCAGACGGTCGGGACGGGGCGGTCGGTCGCTCCCCAGCCGAGGGCCTCGGCCATGGACACCCAGCGGGCGCGGCCCGGCCCGAAGAGGCTCTCGGGTTCGGCGATCTGGGCGTGGGTCGGCGTCGGGGGTTCGGCGGTACGGACGCGGGAGGCGAGCAGGATCGCCCGCCGCCGGGTCTGCGGCACCCCGTAGTCCGCGGAGTTGAGGATGCCGCACCACACGGAGAAGCCCCAGGACCTCAGGATCTGCGCGTACTGCTTCCACAGCGGCAGCACGTCAGGGACCTCCTCCATGGCCACCCACTCCGGCTCGCCCACCGTGTTCAGGGCGTGGAGGTAGCGCATCGGCTCGGCCGCGAGCAGGGAGCGTTCGTCGCGACAGGCGGCCAGGAGCTTGGTGCGGGTGTCGAGGCCGGCGGCGAGATCGGCGACTGCCTGGTGGACGAGTGGCTGGTCCACCAGGCCGAGGCGCTTGCCCGCCATGGACCATGCCTGGCACGGCGGCGAAGCGATGAACCCCCGGACCTTGCCGGCGAAGATCCATGCCGGGTACATCGCCACATCGGTGCGGATCGTCAACAGGCCGGCCGCCGCCCTGGTCTTGCAGGCCCATTCGTCCCATTCCAGCCCGACGTCGCGGATCCCGAATCGGTGCAGGGGGACGCTCCAGCCACCGGGCCCGGCGAACAGGTCGAGCACGAGCCCCTTCGGCGGGATCACGACGCGAGACCGAAGTCGTCCTGCTCGGCGTCGCCGCGGCAGCTCCAGGGGGAGCAGCCGTTCACCACGCCCAGCTCGGCGGCCTCGGCTTCGGCGTCGTCGAGGGCGGCGCGCTCGGCCCTGGTGACGTGGTCGATCGGGGCCTCGCCGAGCGGGACGCGCGAGCGGTGCAGGAACGCCTGGCCCAGCAGGGTGTTCCCGGTGGCGTTGGCGCGGGCGTTGCCCTTGCGGATGGCCGCGTCGAACTCGACGACGTCCTCCCACTCCGAGGGCGAGGTGTCGCGAATTTTTCGCCACTGGGAATTTCCGTGATAAGGGCAGCCGAGGCACGAGGATTTCGGGGTGTCGGCCAGGCCGAGGGAGGCGAGATAGCGGACGCAGTCGGAACGCGACCAGCCCATGTCGATCAGTGGATGCCGGTTTTGCATGTACTTCACGTCGGCGTCCTTGGCGCGATGGAACTCGTCGGTGGATATGCCGATCCACTGCTCGACGAAGACCCCCTTAGGAACCGGGGCCGGATAGGGGTAGCCGAGAATTTCGCGGATCTTCCCTTTGATCGGCTTTACCTTATATTCCCCGGTGCACTGGCGCCTCGTCATCCCAGGTCGGCCGTCCTTGTTCAGGATGTAGAGGGGCATGGAGGCGAAGCGGTGGTCCGGGTTCAGGGCATCGTCGCGAATATTTCCCGAGGAGACCCGGAGGATCGGTATTCCGGCAAGTTCTGCTATCTCGCGTTCGAGGCGGTCGAGATGGCGGTAGACGGCTTCTGGTTCCCATCCTGTGTCGGCGAAGATCGCGTAGTCGATCTTGGGGAGAATTCCTTCTGCCGAGAGTGCGAGGAGTGCGCTGGACTGCACTCCGGCTCCGAGGGAAAGGGCGCGATACTGAGGGGAGGGGGAATGTGAAATGTGAATTCCTTGGGCGGGGTGAAAGGGGAGCGTCGCGAAGGGTGCAGACGCGTCAGCGGCTCTTCGCCGCGCGGGGCGTGACGGCGGGAGGCGCGGGGGGAAGGGAGGGCAGGGCGGAGCCGGCCCGGAGAGCGCGGCCGGGAGTTCCCGGCTGGAGACGAGAGGGCGAGGGCATCAACTTGACGGCAGCATCCCGGAGTTCGATGGCCGCTGCGTCGAGGATCTCGTCGGCCGCCTCGCAGCACCCGGACACCGTCTCGTTGACCTCCTGGCGCGGAAGCTCCAGGTTCGGCGGGCTGCCCCGGTGCGCGGGATGGGTGGTGAAGTTGTAGTGCGCGATCTCCGCGTGCATGCGGCCGAGTTCTGTCAACGCCTCACCCAGCGGGGCGACGGCGTTGCTGTACGCCTGGAGGGCCGCCTTCGTCGGCCCTCCGGACATCAGGTCGGACAAGCAGTGCTTGATCTGGGCGCTCACGGCTGTGGTGATGCCGATCAAGTCCTCGACGCGGGCGGAGACGCTGTCCACGGCCGGGATCGAAGGTGCTGGCGGCAGGGTCCGCAGCTGGAACCGGAGGCGGTCGATCTGGTCGGCCATGTCGTAGAGGGCGAGTGCATGAGGGAAGTCGGGCAGGACGGTCTCCTTGTGCGGGTGTTTCGGTCAGCGCCGGGTGGGGGCGCGGGGGGTGGGAGGCGGCGCCGGGGGAGTCGGCGTGGGTGAGGCCGGCGGCGTGGTGGAGGTGTACGGCGGGCTTGGTGGCGGGTAGGGCCTGCGGACGGTGAGGACGGGCTCGGGGCCGTGGTCGGTCGAGACGCCGACGATCCGGTCTCCTGGGCGGAGCTGTTCGGCTGGTATCGCGACCAGGTCGTGCACAGTGCCGGACTCGGCGCGCGGGCTCCAGCCCAGGGCGTTGAGGGCGGAGTCCAGTGGGATGTCGTAGGAGCCCATGACGTGGCGCAGCGTGCCGGCGGGGATCTGCGTATGCCGGGCCCAGTCCTCCAGCCCCATGCTGAGCCCGAAAGCGCGGTGGGGAACGCCGCTGCCCAGTGTCGAGCGGTTCTGCGGCTCCTCGGTGATGGCCTGCTCGGGATCCCACCCCGCGGCGATACGGCGCCGCATCGTGATGACGGAGCAGCCGGCGCGCGGGTCGACGGCCCAGTGGGTCAGGGGCTTCGTCTCGCCGAACGCCGTGACGGGCAGGGTGAAGTGGGGGCCGTCAGAGCCCTTGAGAAGGGCCTCCTCGAACGTCATGCCCCCCTTCGTGAGGCGCTGGTGAAGGGTCGCGTACTTGATGCCCGACTGCTCCGCCCAGCCGCGGAGCGTCAGAGTCCGTCCTTGGTAGGTGAATTCCAGGACGGGCTTGTCGTGGCGCTCGCGCGTGATGGCGTCCTCGGGCAGCCACCCCAGGGCGAGCCGTGTCCGCAGTGCCTCGCGGTTGACCGCGCATCGCGGGTCCTGGGCCCATGCGGACAGCGTCTTGGCCTCGCCGAACGCGGTGATCGACCCGCGGGCCAGCTCCCAGTTGTAGCGGTCGGTACGACGGTCTTGAGACTTGGATGCTCGCTGTGGGGCACCACTGTCCGCAGGAGGCGCCGGGATTCCGATCACGTCGTTCACCGGCCCATCCTTCCGGCAGTCTGGCCGGGCCGGCGTGGCGCCGATGCCGCCGGCGCGGGCGCCGACTTGTCTTCAGCCTCGAAAGGCTCGGGCCGGCTCATCGTTGCCGCGAGGACCAGTCGGCCCATCGGGGTGGACGCGACGCGGATCTCGGCCCAGGAGACGGACGGTTCCTCGGTGATCAGGCCCAGTCGTTCGAGATGGAGGAGGACGCCCGGATCGACGGAGTCCTTGTTCAGGCCGACCCAGGTGTGGCCGTCCTCGTCGACCGCGACCGTTCCTGCGGCGACGAGCCGCAGGACCTGGTGGTGCTCGGCTGTGAGAGCGACGTGGGCGCCGACCTCCGGTATCGAGTAGGCGCTGCTGTACCGGTGCATCTCGGCGGCGACCTGCTCGGCGACGGCGACGAGGTCGGTGGCGGAGGTGGCGAGCAAGTACCGGGCTTCATCCACGCTGGCCTGCCTGATGTCGACCGAAGCGATCGAGGCGGGGGCGGACTCCTCGACGGCCCCGGTGAGCGCGTCGACCGCGGCCCGGGTGACGACCTGGAGCTGCGCGAGCCTGGAGCGGACGGTGTGGTCGGTGTGGTCGATGAGGGACATCGGCAGGTCTTGGTGGGACGCACGTACTTCGGCGGTCGTCTCGACGAGCGATTCGATCGTGGTGCGCAGGCGGTTGATCCGTTCGGTCGCCTCCGGCGTGCCGAGGGTGGGGTCGTTGAGCGCGTCGAGGCACCGCGTGTACACGGTCGCGAGGGACAGCGTCCGCAGGCAGACGGTGAAGTGCGGTGCCTGGGGCAGGTTTGGGGTCATCGGAAGGGCTTTCTGGCCTGGGCGGCGAGGGCCGGCTTCAGCGGGTGCGTGCCGGCGACGGGAGCGGGGCCGGGAGCGGTGCGGGGCTGTGGGCGCGGCGGGCGGCCAGGTAGGCGGCGGCCTCGCGGGCGTCGGCCACGGCGGCGGTGTAGTGGGGAAGGACGCGGTCGGTGATCCGCCAGGCGGCGCGGACCGGATCGAGCGGGACGGCGACGGAAGGCGGCGCGGGGAGGTGGTCGGTGATGTCCTCGTGCAGACCGAGCGGCACGACCGGGCAGACCAGAGCGCGGTCTTGGCGGTGCTCGACGAGGTAGAGCATCAGACCGTCGGACCCCAGAAGGAGCGCTGCGCGCAGGCAGGGCGCGAGACCCGGGCGGTCGTCCCAGGGGGTCCAGATGCGGCCAGTGTCCATGGACTGGTCGAGACGACGGTCGTAGAACCGCGGCTGCGCCGCCCAGGTGCCGGGGAGGCGTTCGGCGGCCTGGTGAGCGAACCGGTGAAAGGGGTGCATGGGGTGTTCCTCGGAGTTCAGCGGACACGGGCCCGATTAGGCTGTGCCGCGAGCGCGGGCAGGGGCGTGACCGGCGCGTACGCGCGGGTCGCGTGGGAAGAGGGCCGTTACGCGGCCTGCTCGAAGTCGCCCTTGGACGGTCGCTGTTTGGCGACGGCGCGGGCGGTGATGGCCTGTGAGGCGCGGGCGGAGGCGGCGGCGAGCTCTTCGGCACCGGGCTCGGCGTACCAGGGGCGCAGGTCGAGCATGGCGACGCGCATGCCGGTGGCCAGGCACAACGCGCTGCCCTTGGGCAGGGCGCGGATGGCGTCGGCGGGCAGGATCCGCTCCTGCCGCATGCTGATCGAGGTCGACTTGCCGGACTCGGAGACCGAGGTGGAGGTGGTCTCCACGTCGTGGTCGCCGATCATCCGCGAGAGCTTGTCGGCGAAGTCCGGGTCGTCGATGCCGGAGCCGATCACCTTCACCGTGGCCGCGGACCACATGGCGTCCATGCCGGCGTCGCCCCAGACTTTCTGGCCCTGGCGGTAGCTCTGCAGGATGGTGATCGGGATGATGCCGCGGGAGCCGAGGTGGGAGTACAGGTCGGGCAGGTCGCTGATCTTGCACACGTTGGCGGCCTCGTCGAGGATCGCGAGCATCGGCGGGTCGAGTCGTCCGCCGGCGCGTTCGGCCTGTGTAGTCGCGGCCCGCATCACGGAGTCCGCGCACGCCGCGATCAGCGCGCTCGCGCCGCCTCCGCCGTCCTTCGACAGCAGGAACAGTGTGTCCGTGGAGGTCACGAAGTCGGCCGGCCGGAACTCCGGGATGTTCTTCTGCGGGGTGACCCAGGCGGCGATCTCGCTGTTGAGGAGGGCGGAGGCGTACTGGCGGGCGGTCTCGTAGATGCCGTCGCGCGTCTCGGGCGGCCCCTCGACGGTGCCCTTGAGCTGGGCTGCGACCGCGGCGAAGCCGTGATCGCGGAGGATGTCGAGCGGAGTACGGTCGGCCGGGAAGGCCAGCCAGTGCATGATGTCGGTGATCGGCCGCTCGTTTAGGGCTGCGGCCAGGAGCAGCTGGGACAGGATGTTGCTGCCGGCCTTCGACCAGAAGTCGCCCTGCTGGGAGGCATCGACGCTCGCGGCGAGGAAGTGCCCGGCGAGCCGTCCGGCGCCGTCGAGGGTCTTGGCGTCGGCGAGCGGGTTCCACCACATGGTCCGCTCGGCGTGGGCGATCTGCTGTGGGTCCATCGACCACACCCGTCCCACGACGGCGCGCGCGTCGAGGCACGCGGTGTAGGCGTCGCCGGCCGCCTTGTTCGAGGTCAGCAGGACCGGTCCGGGCGCGGCGAGGATGGAGGGGATCGCCAAGCTGGTGGTCTTGCCGGAGCGCGGGGCCATGATCGCGACGGCCACATCCTCGAAGCCCATGCGGACCTCGTGACGGGTCCCGGCGAGGTTGCCGAGGAGGACGCCGGCGTCGCGCGGCTCGATGTGCTTGGCGGCCTTGAGGCTCGGCCGCAGCGAGCGCGCCTTCGACTCGATGGCCTTGGCGAGCAACGGCTCGATGTCGCGGGCCTTGGCCATCCCGTCGACCTTCTTCTTCCGGCCGCCACCTCGGTTCTTGTACCGCAGCCACACGGCTCCGCCAGCGGCGGCGAGCAGCAGCGTCACCAGCACAGGGATGACGCGGGTGGTCAGGAGCAGAGACGTTTCTCCGGCCTGCGGCCACAGCTGTTCGGGGCGCAGGAGAGCATCGGCCGGCCGGTAGGGCGCCCAGGTGCCGGTGCCGGTGGCCCAGGCGGTGAGGTTGCCGCCGAGCCAGGCGATGGAGGCGAGGGGAAGGCCGACGGCGAAGGCGCCGAGGAGGACCTTCAGTGCTATGTCGTAGCCGTCGGAACTGGAGGAGGGAGCGGAGCGCAAGCGGTGGTTCCTTGAACGGTGCGGACCCTTGGTGGGGCGAGGAGCGTCAGCGGGCGCGGCGGGGCGCCGGCGGCGGGGTGGGAGGCGCGGGCGGTGGAGGACTGGCGCGGCGGGCGGCGAGGCGCTCGATCCGCTCCGGCAGCGTGCGGGCGACGCTCTCGGCTGGCCACTCCTGCCAGTGCAGGGTGATCCTTCGGCGGGAGAGGCCGACGGTCTGCTCGTGGGAGCGGCGTACCGGCTCCGGATCGGCGAGTGCCTGCATGAACGCGGCCACGAGGACTCGGGGTGTGCCGCTGCTGAACCAGGCTTTCCACACGGGGTCGTCCTCGTCGAGGCTGGCCGTGATACGCCAGTTGCGCCTGCCGGAGAGATTGAAGTGCTCGCCCCTCACACGGCCGTCCGGCGAGCGGAACTCCCCGTTGCGAATGGAGTTCCATCCGGCGTCCCACAGCGGCTGGTAGGGGGCGGATATCGCCCGCGCGTTGTAGCCGGGGTCGGTGAGCGCGTCGGTGACCGAGGCGATCAGCTCGACGGGCGTCCCGCCGTCGAAGGAGGCGTTCCAGACCGATCCGGTGCGGCCGTCGCGATGCGAGAGGTGCCACCACGGCTCGTTCGGATGGGGCTCGAGGCGGAGCATCGACTTCTGGTCGGGGCTGGTCAGGATGACCCGGGGCATGAGCGGGTCGTGGCCGTGGCTCCACCCGGCGCCGGCGTGCAGGGCGGCAGTGACCCAGGCCGGGTCACCGGGGCCGGCGAGGTAGCGGGGGGAGATGAGCGCCTGCTCGACTTTGACGCTCACCCGCGCCTCCCCGCCGGGCGTCGTACCGGCGACGGTACGGCACCCAGGATCCGTGTCGGTGCCTTAAGGGCGACGGCGTGGATGTCGAGGAGGGCCCGGCCCTGGGTGGCCCAGGTGTCCAGGGAGTCCCATGCCTCCTCGTTGCGCTCGGCAAGAGAGTCGACGAACTCCTCCTGCGACACCGGTGGCAAGTCACGCCGAGCTTCGCGGACTTCGGCATGTCTACGCCGGAGCGTCTCCAGCTTCTCCAGGGCGCGGGCGAGCTCGGCGAGCTGCCACGCCCATCGAGGCTCGATGTCACCGGCGTTGACGTGCTGGAGCTGGACGGCGGCCGTGGCGAGCAGCTCCCGGGCCGAGAGTCGGACCTCCTGGAACGCTCTCCAGGTCTCGGAGTCCCGCTGGACCATGCGCCAGCCGTACGACACCTCGTCGTACGGCCAGCCGTCGGCGTCGGTGTGCTCGTCGGAGTAGGCGTCCCAGGCAGCGAGGATCGCCTCGCTCTCGGCCAGGAACACCTCCAGCCGCCTCAGCAGGAGGGCGTGCCGGTCGGACGGGAAGGTGGTGGACGGTGTGGTCAGGGTGTTTCCTTGTGTCGAAGGCGGTGGTCAGCGGCTGCGGGCTGGTGTCGAACGGGATATGCCAGGCGTGCTGATCGGCGAACGCGGCGAGCTGCCGTTCGCTCAGCGGCACCGGCCGCACCCCTGCCCGCCCTCGGCGGCACTGCCGTACAGCTCACGGAGGCCGTCGAGTACGCCGTGGAGGGAGTGCTGGTCGGCCTGCTCCCATGCGGCGGTGCGCAGCTCGTTGATCAGCAGGTCGCCGGCCAGGGTGCGCGGGGCGTCCGGGTGGTTCTGGAGGGCTCGGGCGAGAGCGCGCAGGGTGTCGGCGAACTGGACGGGCAGGCCGGTGTACTCATCCAGGAGGGGCTCGGCGAGGGCGAACGCCTCTTCCGGGTCGGGGTTCTCGCGGAGGTAGTCGGTGAGGCGGGAGAGGGTTTCGGTCGCGGTGCGGACGGCGTCCGGGGTGAGCGGGGGCATGGGGTCCTCGGGACGGTAGGTGTCGGGGTCAGCGGCGGGTCCGGGCGCCGCCGGCGGGGGTGTAAGGGCGGGCGGTGGCGCGCGGCCGGGAAGTGCGGGCGCTGTTACGGGCCCAGGTGGCGGCGCGGGCGGCCGTGATCCGGGCCTGCTGCCACGCGCTGAGCTGGGAGGGCTTGACGGAGACCGACCAGGTGCGGATCTGCGTGCTCAGCGGAACGCGTCCGCGCGGACGCATCACGGGGTCGGGGTTGGCGAGTTCGGCCGAGAAGGCTTGCACCAGGTGCATCGGCGTGCTCGGCGAGAAGTTCGCGGTCCAGCCGTTGCCCTGGCTGTCCTTCGCCCCGGTCCACCACATCGCCTCGCCTCCGGGGCCCTGGTGATACTGCATCCACGCAGTGCCGTCGGGGCTGGTCGCGGTGTAGTGCTCGCCCTCGAATCGCGTGTGCCAGTTCTGCTCCTGCAGCGGCGCCCAGACGTTGGGGGCGTGCGCGGAGCACGGCCGGGTGAGGGCGTCGGTGAGGCCGGCGACGATCTCCACCGGAGTCTGCCGGCCCAGGTGCGCCGACCACTCGTCGCCGTGACCGTTCGCAGCGCCGTGGACGGTCCATCCGCCGGGCAGGACGTAGGGGTCGTACGAGATGCGGACCGTGCGGTCCGGGCTCTCCATGGCCAGGGGACCGCCGGTCTTGGAGTGGTCCCGCCATCCTGAGGCCCGCAGGAACTCTGAGATGTGGCGGACGTCGCCGCCGCCAGCGAGGCCGCGGGGATGGACGAGGTAGTGCTGCTCGGCCTGCTCGCCCGGCCCCCAGCCCTGCCACGTCCTCTTCATCGGTGCCGCCGGATGACGAGCGGGGCGGGCACCGGCGGCTTCGCCGCTGTTGCGGCGGGCTGGGCACCGACCCGCCGGAGGGTGGCACGGTGCTCGTCCAGGTCTCCGCCGATGGCGTCGAGGTCGTTGGCGGCCCGGCCGAGAGCGAGCCACACCTCGGCCGGCAGCACGCCCCTCTCGGCCTGCGCCTTCGCGAACGTGCTGCTGACGGACACGAGGCCGGTGACGCCGTCGAGCAGTCCGTCCTCCAGGTCGAGTACGTGAGCGATGACCTGCACCGCTTCGTGGGGAGGGAGCTGGGCGAGGTGGTCGGTCAGCAGGCCGAGCTGCCGGGCGATCTCGTCGGCCAGACGCACGGGGTAGGGGGCGGGGTGGGACATGCTCCTCCGGGTCGGTGGGCGGTCAGTGGTGCTGGTGGTGTACGCGTTGGGTCTCGGCGAGGACCGCCTCCGGGCGGGCGCCGGCCAGCGGGGAGACCTGGTCGGGGCCGGTCGGGATGCAGGCGCGCAGGTAGCGGCGGAACAGGGTCGTCGCGAGACGGGGCTTGAGCAGGGCGGTGATCGGTGTGGGTGTACGGGGTGCTACGGGTTTCTCCGGAGGTCGAGCGGGGCGGGGCAGGCGGCCCCAGCCGAGGCCGGGGCCGCCCGAACGGTCTTACGGGGTGCGTCGGGCTGGTGCCTTCGGGATCACCGAGCCCGGACGGCCGGGGCTCGGGTGCCGGCCGTAACCGGGGGCACGGACGCCGGGGCCGAGGTGGGCACAGTCCGGCCTGCCGGATGCTGGAGCGCCGTGCCGATGCCGAGCGCTTCGAGCTGCGGTCCGATCGCGCGCAGGGCACGGGCCTGCGCCCGGGTGTCGTCCGCGCCGAGGCGGTAGATACCGCTGCGCGGATCCTGGATGAAGCCGTTCGCTTCCAGGACGGCACCAGCCCGGTCGCCGATAGGGGCGGTGGCGACGCTGCCGTCCGGCTGCCAGGTCAGGACGAGACGGTCCGGCTGGGAGGGCTGGATGCCGCCCAGGGCGTTGTCCCGGACCTGGGCGAGGGCGCTGTCGTAACGGACAAGGAGGTCGCCGGCGACCTGCTCGGCACCCAGGAACGGGTCGTCCGCCAGGGCGATGCCGTTGGGCTCGGGGACGGCGCGGTACGCCTCGTCGGGCAGGGCGCGCGGGGCGACGGCGGCGACGAGGAAGCCGTCGCGCTCGTCATGCCGCTCAAAGAGGACAAGCTGGGCGCCGTCCGGGCGGCTCAGAACGGCTGCCTGCCGCAGAGGATGCTCGGTGAGGGAGGCGGCGACCAGGTCCAGGTCCCAGATGCGATCAGCGAGTTCAGCGAGATCGTCCTTGGCGTCCGGCGGGACGTAGGAGCTGGTCCAGGTGTCGGGAAGTTCTCCGGCGAGGACGTCGGCGTACGAGGCGAGCCGCTCGGAGGCGTCATGGTCGTGCATGGTGTCCTTGGGCGAGGTGAGGGTCAACGGCGCAGGCCGGCGGCGACCGGGGGCGGCGGTGCCGGAAGCGTGCGCGGCGGGGGGCGGGCAGGCACACACGGCGGAGCGTTCGCGTTCGGTGCGGGGACCTCTTCGGCGCAGGTGCTGCGGCCGGGGTGAGGGGCGTGCCGGTCGGCGAGCGCGTGGCGGGTGTGGGTGAGGTCGCTGCGGAGGACGCGGAGGTGCTCGTCGGCGAGGTAGCGCAGCCGCCGGGTGGTGTACGAGTCGGACGCCTGGCCGAGCCCGTCATGGAAGTCTCGGCGGTGGCAACCAGCACCTCACCCAGAGCGGTCACGATGCCGTCGTGAGCGGCGGTCAGCTCGGTCAGAGCATCGGCCGCTTCGTCGGTCGTGGTGGCTTCGCGGATTCTCTGGGCGAGGTGAGTGACGGAGGAGCCCAGCGGCAGGTAACTCGCAGGACGGGAGTCGGAGTCGAAGTCCTCGTGACAGTCGACGTGGTACCCGGCGGCGCGAAGCCGTGCGACGGCGTCGCTGGCGAGGCGGTTCTCGTCTGGCTCGGCCAGGCCAGTGGGGGCATGGTGGTAGGTCTCGTGGAGACGGACGACGGCAACGAACCCGGCGCGCTGGAGGAGGCTGTGCGCTTCGGGGTCACCGGCGCGCGCGAGGACTTCGTCGGCGGATCGCGGCGGATGTCCAGGAAGCGGGCGGCAAGGGGCAAAAAGACGTTTCTCCTACAAGGTTCGGTGGACGGGGCGCTGGACGGTGCAGGGAAAGGTGGAGGCCCGGGGCTGGACCAGGTGGTCGGCGGTGGCGTCCAGGTCCTGCTGGATGGTGTGCAGGCGGCGCGCAATCAGCTCCAGGCGGTGCGCGGTGTCGCTGCCGGGCGGGGAGGCGATCAGGTACGCGACGTGCTCGACGAGTTTGCGGACCACCGTCAGGGCGCCGGCCTGCTCGTCGGCGAGCTGCGCGAGCACGCTCGCGAGCTGAGCCGAGGCCGTCTGCGCGAGCCGGGAGTCGGCCCGCGCGGACGCTGCGGCCGGTACCGGGATCAGCTGCAGGTCCTGTTCGATGCGGCGGGCTTCTGCCGCGAGCCGCCGCAGGACATCGGCGGGCGGGGCGTGCCATGCACCGTCGAGGTGGATCAGCTTGGCGATGAGGTCCAGGCGCCGGGGCTGGGCCTGGACGGCGATCCACCGGCAGCCGTGTCCCTTGCCCGGGATCTCGATGCCCGCGGCGCGGGCGAGCCGGTGGGCGACCTCGGCCCACTCGGGGCCGGTCAGATCCCGGTCGTCGGGATGGAGCCGGACATCGAGGTGGAGGATCGCCCGCCGGTCGTCGTCCGGACTGGCGCTGAACAAGTGCTCCAGGTACGGGTCTTCGAGATGCGCGGCCCACTGGATGGTGGTCCAGGTCTTCTGCTCGTCACCGGACGTGTGGCCGTCCAGTCCCGGCCAGTGAGCGACGACCGTGTGCTCGGCAGGCTCTCGTGGGGTGAGACCGGGCGTCCGAGTGCCTTGGAGAGCGGACCGTACGGAGTAGGGGTCCGCTCGTGCAGACGCGGGATCACCGGCCGGCCCGGACGTCGGCGACGTGCACGAGCTGGCCCACGGCGGTGGTGGTGTACCAGCCGCAGTCGATCAGGGCGTCGTCGCCGGGGTACTTCGGCAGGAGGGCGTCCTCCATGGCCCGCAGGTGGATCAGGCAGTCCGGGCAGCGGCGCGAGAGATGCACGAGGTAGCGGGGGTGGGCAGTCACGTAGGACTGTTGCCCGCCGGTCGCGTCACGCAGGCGCCAGCCGTCCTCGTCGGTCGGCAGATGCCAGGACGGTGCGACCACGCGCATCGCGTCGCCCCACAGCTCGCCACCGGCTACGCCCTTCAGGACGACGACCGTGTCACCGGCCTGGAAGTGGGAGTGGGTGACGTCCCGGTCGGGAGTGAGCGGGTCGGGAGTGAGCGCGACCACGGGGTCGGGCGGGAGCTGGGACATGCGATTCCTTCCACGCGGGGCGGATGCGGTGGGAGGAACAATGGTCCGGAGGATCGCCGGTTTGGCTAACCGGCGATCGTCGGCTATGTTGCGCCGCGAACGAACGGATCGGCGCCGAACCTGAACGCATCGGCCGATCCGGTGGTAGGCGACCGGGGCGCCTGTAACTCGCTGACGCGGTCGACCTTGCACCAGTCCGCTGCCCGTTGTCAGTAGTGCCCGCTAAGTTCCTCCCGAGCGCGGGGAGGGCGCCTTGGGCCGCAAGAAGCAGGACATGTGGATCAGGCTGATGGTGCTGTTCACCAACATGGGGCGCTGCGTCTACTGCGATGTCGCAGAATCACAGGAGATCGACCACGTCATTCCTGTGAAGCACGGGGGTCGGGACCACTGGTCCAATCTGGTCCCGGCCTGTGAGCCGTGCAACCAGGGCAAGAGCGCAAAGGGACTGTTGGCGTGGGTTGCTGAGCTGACGTATCAGCGCTACAGGGTGGAAGCCAGCACCTGGCCATACGGGGACAAGGGCCTGTGGTGGATGCGGGAGAGAATCGAGCGCGAATTCGACGAGGTCATGGCTCGCGTCGAGGGGGTCAAGTCGGAGTTGGACGACGAGGCGCGCAGGGACTGGTTCCTTGACCGCTATTGGCATCTCAGGAAGAACGATCCGGTCTACATCTGGCGTGGCTGGATTTCGAGCCACGTAGAGAAGGCCCGTGAGGAAGGCTGGCCGAAGCCGCCCCCGCCGCCGCGCATGAGGGTCGTACGAACCCGCCTCGGGCAGGTGATGGAGCCGATCCCAGAAGGCGAGGCAACGTGACGGTGGCCTGTACACAGGAGGGCCTGCCTGTCGTACGAGCCCGACTGTGTGCTGGCCGCCATCAGCGGAACGGGTTCTCCGTCCCGCGGTCGCCCTCACCGGCGGCATCCAGGAGTTCGAGCAGGTCAGAGCCCTCGGCTTCACGCTGGTCGATCCACCACCCGGCGCGGGTGATCGAGCGGGCCTTCTCTTCCAACTCTGCCCAGTCCGCCTCGTCCCAGGAACCCTCGACGACCAAGGCGGCGTACGCCGAGGTCATCAGCTGGTGGCGGGATCGCTCGCCCCAGTCCAGAGCCTTCTCCGGTCCCTCCAGCTGCGGCATGTCGAACTGCTTCGCCCACGCGGCGGCAGCCTCCTGCTCCGCAGCCCGCTTGGCCGCGAGCCACTCCTCCTTGGACTGCGTGTCGGCGTCACGGGCCGCCTTCCAGCAGTCGGTGCAGTCCCGGCCGGCGAGCCAGCGGGCGAAGCCGGCCCGCCGGTCGGCCGACCGGTTCGACAGATCGTGGGTGACGGTGTGTCCACAGTTGTGGACGACCTCGAAGGACGTGGCCACCCCCGGCGAGTTCCGCTTGATGGGCGTTACGTTCGAGGTCTGGCTGCTGGTCTGGGTCTTCAAATCAGGTGCCTCTCGTTGGCGGTTGGGGTGACGGCCTGCGTCGTTGCGCAGGGCCGTGCATCAGATGCGCGATTCATGCGGCGAACGGAGTAGGTCCGGAACGCCTGGTGGTTGTCTCGGGGACGCTTCCGCCTTCTGCGTCGTCTCAGCGCGTCCTGCGGATGGCGTCTGTGGCCGCCGTGGCGATGGCGGCGGGAGCGCTGGAGGGCCGGGGCAGGTGCAGCAAGGTGGTCCCCGGCAAGTGGCGGGACTCCGCGGTGAGGGTGAGCTGGAGTACGGCGCAGCCGGCGGTCGTGAGCTGCTTGACGCGGGTGACGGCTTGAGCGGTTTCGTCGCTGCCGTAGTGGGCGTCGGTGACGATCACGAGGAGGCGGCCGGCGCCGGGGCGGCTGAGTTCGAGGCCGTGGTCGAGTGCGTCGATGGCGTCGCCGAGGTTGTGGTGGCCGCCTGTGGCGTCGAACGTCGTCACGCGCTCTGGTGCTCGGTGGCTGGGTCGGGTCAGTGCGGTCAGGTGCCTGTCATAGGCGATGGTGGCGGTACGGGAGTCGGGGTCGGTGAGGGCTGCTGCGCGTGCCACGATCCAGGCAGCGGACGCGACGGGCGCGCAGGCGGCACGCATGGAGCCGGAGACGTCGACGGCGATACCCACGCGCAGCGGTGGGGTGGGGGAGTTCCGGCGGCGGGTGTGGGTGAACGGTTCCGCGGTGGGGACCGATCCGGCCGCGCGTTGAGCGTCGCGGGCGAGGGCCGCTCGCATGTTGAGGCGGCCGGGCGGGGTGGGGCTGGTGGTCCGTTCCTCGGTCCGCTCGCGGTAGGCGGCTGCACGCAGGGCGCGGCTCAGGCGTGCGGCGGCACTCTGCTCGGCGGCGGTGGGCCTGCGGGTGCCGGTGACCGGGTTGTTGCGAGGCGCCGGTGTGCCGTCGGGGGCGACGGTGGTGCCACGGGGGTTGAAGACCGACTTGGCGGTGGCGGCGGCTTTGCGCCGCTGGCCGGCCCGCTGGGCGCGGTCCTGAGCCTGCGCCTTGGACCGGGCGGCCATGGCGTTGGCCGCTGCGGCCTGTGCCGCGAGGTCGGCGGCGTCGGTGGCTGCCGTACTGTCCATGACGACCCTCACGGCGCCGGACAGCAGATCGGTGAGGTTCTCCGGCACGGGCAGGGCGGGGGCCGCGGTGTCCAGAGCGTCGCACCATTCTTGAGCGTGCGCGAGCATGGTCGTGGCGTCGTGGTCGCCGCACTGGTGGGCTGCGATCCAGATGCTGGTGAGCGTGGCCAGCAGGTCTGCGCCCAGCACCTTTTCGCACAGATCGGCGACGGCCCGGGTCTCGCCGGCGTCCAGGATGCCGACGTCACGGCGGCCGAGGATCAGGGCCGCCACGGCGGCGGCGTGCTCGATGCCCTGGAGGGTGGGGTGGGCGATGTCGGGCATGACCAGGGTTCGGGCGCTGGTGCGCAGGTACGTGCGGTCCGTGGGCCGCCTGGTCAGGTGTGCGCCTTCGACACGGCTCTCCTCCAGCAGGAGTGCGGCCTCGACGACGCGGGGGTTCGCTCCGGCAGGCGCCGTCCAGACGGAGTGGGCCGCGTGCGCGGCCTCGTGGACGAACACTCCCCAGGCGGCGGGATACCGCTCCTCGTCGCCCACGATCCGCGGATGGATCTCGTGGGGCTGGAGCGGGGCGAACAGGCCGGCGTCGAACTCGACCTCGCCCAGGGTCGGGAAGTAGGCGGCGGGTGCGCCGCTGCGCGTGCCGGGGCGGCAGGTGACGAGGAGGTCCTGGCGCCCGGAGAGGGCGACCAGCCGATCGCCGAGTTCGGCTCCCACGCGCAGCCACGCGGCCGGGGAGGAACGGGGCTGCGCGGGCGGGGCGCCGTCGTCGTCCCATCGCGCGAGGTCGGCGTCGTCCTCCGGCGTGGTGGCGGGGGCCTGGACGTGGCGGTGGGCGCTCATCGCGAGCGGCCCCGGTGCGCGGAGCCGGTGCTGCCCGGAGGCTGCCGGACGACCGAGGCGGAAAGCTGCTTGCCGAGGGTGAGGGGCGCGACCTCCTTGACGCCGACAGCCTTGATGATGGCTGCGGCGACGGCGTCGCGATCCTCCACAGGAGCGATGCCGACCAGGTTCGCGAGCGCGGCCTTGGTGCCGAGGACGGCCTCGGTCTTCTGGTAGCTGATCAGTTCCCGCAGCTGGGGGGCCCAGCCCAGCTCGCCGAGTTCGACCTGGCGGGCGAGGTGCCGGGCGACCCGGACCACCCGGGCATCGATCTTCAGCGCCAGGGCGAGGTCGTAGTCCGTGCCGATCTGGATCTGCACGCTGAACCGGCTCGCGAGCGCCTCCGTCAGCACCGCGCCGTGGACGCCGGGATTGTGGCCCGCCACCACGTAGAAGCCCGGCTCGGCCTTGATGGTCTCGCCCTTGTGGGCCTTGACCTGGATCTGCCTGCGCCCGTCCATCGCCGGATACAGCGCCGCCAGGACCTTCGGCGAGATCAAGGTGGCATCGTCGATCAGCAGGGCGCGGCCCTCGGTCATCGCGGTGACCAGCGGACCGTACTGGAAGACGTAGTTGCCGCCGTCGTCCTGTGTGTACTCGCCGATCAAGTCGCCGACCGTGGTGTCGCCGTCACCGGCGACGGTGAGCAGGTCCGGGAACGCCGCCTCGACCAGACTCGTCTTGCCGGTGCCCGGAGGGCCGTAGAGCAGCACCGGCACGTCGGCATCGCGCAAGCGATTCAACGCCTCGACGTCGGGCAGATCGGCCAGCTCCCGGGGGTGGTAGAGCTGGCCCCCTGCCCGGCGGATGGGGCCGGTCTGCCTGGGCGTGGCTGCCGCGAGAATGGTCGTGCGGGCCGTGGCCGCCTGGGCGCGGGGAGAGTGGGTGCCCGGCGGACTGATCACAGCGGTCTGCGCAGCTGCGGCGGTCTTCGCGTTCGCTCGGAACTCCGGTTGTCCGGTTCCGCCTTGGTCGGCCTCCCCGCGTGTCACCAAGGTCAGGGCCGCGTTGCGGACGGCGCCGTGGGAGTGGCCCAGCTGCCTGGCCATCTCCCCGATGGTGAGCGCGTCCGCCGGCCGGTCGGCCAGCAGTCGGGCCACCTTGGCCCGCAGCTCGCCGCCCTTGGTGCGCGTAGGCGTTACGGGTGTGGTCAAAACGAGATTCCTTCAACGGGTGCGGGTGGGGTTGGCGATGCGCTGGAGAGGCCGACCGATCCGGGACCGGATCACGGACTGTGCCGCCATCGGCGACGGGTCAACCGGGGCGCACCGTCGGCGCTCATCCGCCGACAGAGGACTGAGTCCAGGTGCACGGGGTGTCCGGCGACGAGTAGTTCGCCGGCTGCCGAGCAGGCCCGTGCGTCCGCTCCGTATCAGGTTCCGTCGATCGGCAGGCGCAGACTGGCGCCTCTTCGAATCCGTCCTGGAGCAGGATCCGCCGGGCGGCGGCGTTGTAGCTGGTGGTGGTGATCTCGCTGGTGATGGTGTGCCGGATCGTCATGAACGGCTCTGCTGGTGCTTCGGGCATGGAGGATCTCCTATCGGTGGTGTCGTGGATCAGGGCGTCTTGTGCCGGCCGCGGCGGTCCTGGTGTCCGGAGTGGCCGAGGCGTCGGCGTGCGGCGAGCAGGACGACGAGCGCGAAGGCCGCGCCGGCGGCAGGGAGCGCTGCGGTGGTGAGGGGCTGCTCGGCGAGGCGCCCGGCCAGGGCGGTGCCGGCGGACTGTCCGGTGCCGATCGACAGGATCAGCCACGCGTACGCCTCGCTCGTGCGACCGGCGGGGGTCAGGGCGTCGGTGGTCACGTAGGCGCATGCGACCACGACGGTCAGGAACACACCGGGCACGGCGACCGCGGCGGGAGCCGCGTACGGGCCCGGGAGAGCAACGAGCGGGAGCCAGCCGGCCAGGAAGAAGGTTCCGCCGCCGATCAGCCGATCCGTGGTGGTACTTCTCCAGCGGCGGCGTCCGTAGAGGAGGCCGCCGAGGAAGCTGCCGGTCGAGAACGCGGCGGGCAGGATCCCGGAGAGCAGATCCTGCCCGTGACGCTCGGCCATGGCGACCGCCCACACGTTCATGGCCCCGATCGCGAACCCGATGCCGGTGAGGGAGACGAACAGCAGCACCAGGCCGGGGCTGGCCAACCGGTGTGCCACCCCGGCCTGTGCCTGCGCGGACGGTGTCGGACGCCAGAGCCGGGACGGCGGCGCGAAGGCGACCACGACGGTGCCGACCAGACCGAAGGCGGCGGTGACGGCAAGCGCGACGGGCGGGGTGTACGAAGCGGCGAGCGCGGCGACGAGCAGGGGGCCGGCGATGTACAGCAGGCCCTGCGTGCCGGTGTCGAGGGCGAGCGCGGCGTGCCGCAGCCGCGAGTCGGGCAGCACGCTCGGCCACAGCGCCCGGAGCCCTGCCTCCAAAGCGGGCGTGGTCAGGCCGCTGGCGACGACGATGGCTGTGGCCAGGCCCGGTCCGCCGTACGGTCCGGCCAGCGGGAGGGCCACCAGGAGAGCCGAGTTGAGCAGGGCGGCGGGAAGATGTACCGCGGTCTGGCCGTAGCGGTCCATGAGGCGCCCCTTGACCGGTTGGGCCAGAGCGGACGCGAGCCCGTACAGGGCGCTGAGCAGCCCGCCGAAGGCGATGCTGCCGCCGCTCGTGGTGGCCCACAGGACGATGGCGACGGGCGCCATGCCGTTGGGGAGGCGGCCGACGAGGGTGCCGCCGAGCAGGCGGGCGACGTACGGGCTGACCAGCACCGCGCCGTAGGTGATGCGCGGTGCTTGGGCCGGGGGTGCGGTCAGGGACAAGAAGGGTTTTCTCTCGGGGGAGGCGACGCCTCAGCGGTGGCGGGCGGCCGTGCTGGTGCGAGGTGGCGGCGTGGGCGGTGCGGTGTCCACGGCAGGGCTGGGGCGGAAGCGCGGTACGGGAGTGCGGTGCGGCGGCAGGACGGCGACGGTCGCGCCGAGGTCCTCGGCCGCCTCCTCGACTACGCGGGCGAGGAACTCGACCTGGCGGCCGAGTGCGGCGAGCCGGGCGGCGATCTGACGGCCCTGCACGGTCTCCAGCGCACCGGCGAACTGGGCGCCGGTTTCCAGGAGTTCCTGGAGGCGGGCCATCGGGCCCGCGTCGTAGCCGCGCTGGGTGGCGCTGAGGAGCGCGTTGGACGCGTCACCGGCGTGCTGGGCCTCGACGATGTCCCGGATGAGTTCCTGCAGCGACACCTCGGGCGCGGGCGCGGCCCGGTTGAACTCGGAGACATCGGCCCGCAGTACACCGGGCGGAACTGCGGCGGGCAGGATCTGTCCGGCTTCGTATTCATGGGCGTAGTGGCCGATCACCTGCCAGCCCGGTGCGTCCGGGTCGCCTCTCAGCGCGACCACCGTCGAGTCGTCGTTCTCGACCAGGTAGGCGAGGGTGATCGGCTGTCCGTCCGCGGCGTACCAGGACTCGGTGAGCTGCAGCTCGCCCCGCCTCTGCGCGGCCCGGGCGAGCTCGGTCCACATCTGCTGCTCTTCGCCGGTCAGCGGGGCCTTGTGCTGTTGGCGCTGGTCGAGGTCGGCGAGGTGACTGGCGATGAAGCCGTGGTCCGCCCAGGTGGTGAGGTGCGGCCACAGAGCCTTGAACTGGGCGCGTTCGCCCGCGGGGCCGGGGGCGGTCGGCCGGTCGAGCACTCGGCGGATCGCGGCAGTGGAGGCGGCCAGGCTGTCCAGCACGGTCCGCCACCCAGCCAGGTGCCGGGTGGGCGGCAGCTCATCGAGCGCACGGCGGGCAGTATCGAGCAGGGCATCGGCGCACGGCGCAAGGTACGTGGTGTACGCCTCGGCGGCCGCCCTGTCGCGGTGGGCACGCACATCGGCGGCGGCGTCTTGGTGGACGGTGCGTCCGTAGCGGTCGCGGGTCATGTCCAGCGCGGTCTCGGTCTCGCGGTCGATGACCGCCATCCGCAGCCGGAAGTTGCGGGCCCCGTCGGTGAGGCTGCTTCCGGGTGTCATCGGGATCGCCCGCCGCCTGCGGCCGTCAGGTGGACGGTGGGCGCGTAGGTGGGCCTCGGCGGGATCGGCCGGGCGGTCGGCGGGGAAGTGGTGGGTGGCGCGGCGCGCTGTGTGGTTCGGCCGGCAGCGGCCTGCGCGAGCCCGCTGCGCCGCTCCTGCAGTCCGCTCGGGCGGATCGGGCGCGGCGGGCCGGCCGATGCAGCGGGGTCGAGAGCGATGTCGGCGTGCACCGTGTAGCCCTGTCGCCGCAGGTCGTGGACGGCCTGACGGGTGCGGCGGGGGCCGTCGTTCTCGGGTTCGACGAGCCGGTACAGCCGCGGTTGCCCGGGGACGGGCTCGAACTGCTCTCGCTCCAGGAACCAGTGGGCGAGGTGCGCGGGCATGGAGGCGGTGAAGGAGGCGACGAAGCCGTAGTCCTTGTGGGTACCGAAGGCGAAGTGGGTGCCGGGTTGCAAAGGGGCGGGATTCTCCTCACAGGTCGGTGGTGGAGCTGATCGGCGTCTGTCATGCGCAGGGCGGGCAGTGCGAAGGGCTCAGTGGAGTGGGAGCAGCGAGAGCCGGTGGCGCTGGCGCGCGCAGGCCGGCATCGGGGAGGGGCTCATTGCCGGTGGGCCGTACGGCGGATCAGGGCGATGACGGCGGCCTCGTCGGTGCCCGTCGACAGGCGGCCGACGCCTCCTTCGTTCGGCAGGAAGTCCGTCCCCGCCCGGGCGCTGCTCGCCCGTGGTGATGCCGACGCCCGTGCTCCGCCTGGGCAACGGGGCGTCCCGCGTGTCAGCCGTGGATCGGATCCGCGCGGCTGTCCAGGATGGAGCGGAGACTGTGGCCGTACTGCCAGGCGTGATTGCGGGCCGCCGCCTCCAGCTGGTCGTACCCGAGCTGGGCCGTCATCTGCCCGCCCCACTTCCGGTACCGGTACACAGGGACCGGGAGCAGGACGCCGGGAGCGAGGTTCGAGGTGCCGACGGCCGCCATGTAGTCCTCGCCCTGGACGAGTCCGCCCATGCCGCCGGCTGCGCGTACGAGGCGGGTGCGGGCGAGGATCGTGGTGGGTCCGATCGGGATGGTGTCCTCGGGGCGCGGCCAGTAGGTGATCACGTCGCCGGCCGCGTGGTAGCCGGGCGGGGTGGGGCACTTCCACAGGCGCGTCGTACCGTCCGGCAGCCAGTCTTCGCTGTATCCCGCGACCCACCCGAGCCGGTCGGTGAAGGCTTCCAGACGCAGGCCCAGGCTCCAGACGGGGAAGAGGTCATCGTCATCGGCCCAGTTCACGAACTCCGTACGGACCTGGGTTAGGCCGAGGTTGCGGGCGCAGGCGGCACCGACCGGACGCGGCAGAACGAGGGGCCGGATGCGCGGGTCGGCTGCAACCGAACTGGGGAGCAGCTGCGGGTCGGCCCCGTCGAGGACGAGTACGGCTTCCCACGGCACGGTCTGCCGGGCAAGGCTCGCGTGCATCTCCTCCAGGTAGGGCAGGCGCTCGGGGCGGAGCTGGGTGGCGATGACGACGGTGATCTGCGGGACGGACAGCGAAGGGCTCCTGTGTTCGGAGTGGGGGCGGGGCGGCCAGCGACGGGCGGCCGTACGGGACGTGCCCGGTGTTGCGGGAAGGGGGGAGGCTGTGGACGGCGCTGGGGAGCGGGCTGGCGTGACGATGGGCTAGGAGGCGGGGTTGCCGAAGTCAGTGAGGGGGTCGGCGTCCGGGGCGGGATGTGGCGACATCGTGGGGAACACCTCGACGCCGGACGGGCGCAGGACGTATCTCCAGAACGGTGGACGAGCTGCCCAGAAGGTGCTGGTCGGCTGGCGTGAGCACGCGGAGGGCTCAGTGCATTCGGGCGTCGGTGTCGAAGAGCGTCAGCTCGTGGCTGTGCAGAAGGTGTTGAACGATGAATGATCGTCCGGCGACCTTCCACAGGCCCCGGCCGCGGTTCAGGTGTGCGATGGCGTCCATCTCGACCGAGGTGAGGCCGAGCAGGGAGGCCGCGGCCTGGAGCTGGTCGTTCTCCTGGCGGTAGATGATGCGGGTGGAGCAGTCGGCGAGGAGGCCCTCGGCGAGCGCGCGGCCCTGTGAGCCGGCGTCGCCGGCGGTGAGCAGGTCGGACAGGCGGTGGATCACCAGGAGGTTGGCGATGCCAAGGCCGCGGGACAGTTTCCACTGGGCCTGCATCCGCTGCAGCAGGCCGACGTGCCGCATCAGGCGCCATGCCTCGTCGTACACGATCCAGCGCCGGCCGCCGTTCGGGTCGGAGAGGGCGGACTCCATCCAGGCGGAGGCACAGGTCATGGCCAGGACGAGGGCCGTGTCGTCTCCGGAGCCGCCGAGCCGGGAGAGGTCGATGGTGAGCATCGGCGCGTTCGGGTCGAAGGCGACGGTGGAGGGGGCGTCGAACATCCCGGCGAGGTCACCGTGGACCAGGCGCCGCATCGCGTGGGCCAGGTCTCGGGCCGCGTCGCCGAGCTGCCCCGACATGATCCCGGCGGCCTCGTCGAGCGCCCGGGGATCGTTGAGGGTCGCGGCGATGTCACCCAGGAGCGGGGTGCGGCCGGTGGCGGCAGCGTGGCTGACGACGGCGTCCAGGGCAATGTCCAGGGCGGTGTGCTCCATGGGCATCAGGTCCCGGCCCAGGACGGTCCGGGCGAGGGAGCCGAGCAGGAGCAGACGCCGTTTGCGGATCTCGCCGACCCAGTCGGCCTCCGAGACGCCCGCGGGGCGCGGGGCCGCGTCGAGCGGGTTCAGCCGGCCGGGCAGTCCGGGCCCGAGGGCCACTGACCGTCCGCCGAGGGCCTCTGCCACCGGTGTCCACTCGCCCTTCGGGTCACACGGGACGTAGACGCGGTACCCGAAGGCGATCGAGCGCAGCGCGAAGGACTTGGCCAGCGCGCTCTTGCCCTGGCCGATGACGCCGGCCAGGAGGAGGTTCGGGTTGGTGAAGCCCTCGACCTTGCCGTACAGCGCGAACGGGTCGAAGACGAAGGACGCCTCGGCGTGGACGTCGCGCCCGATGTAGATGCCTTCTGCGCCGAGGCCGCCTTCGGCGAGGAACGGATACGCGCCGGCGGCCACGGCGGTGGTCATGCGGTGGGCGGGGAGTCTGAGCCGGTTGTGGCGGGCGGAGGCGGGGCCGGGGCGTCCGCCCGGAGGATAGAGCGGGGCCGGTGTCTCGTGGTCGGCCGATGTGGTCTCGGCCTGGTGGGCGCTGGCTTCCGCGCGGGCCTTGGCGGCGGCTTCGGCGAGCTGCCGGCGAGCGGCCTTTCGGCTGGCCCGGTCGGTGCCATGGGGGGTGAACAGGGGAGACGCGGAGGCGCGGCGGGCGCGGCGTGCGGGCCGGTGACTCATCGGTGGCCCTCGTTTCTGCGGGTCGTGCTCATCGCGCGCAGGCCGTGGTGTGCGCGCGGAGGTCGGTGGGGGTGGTCTTGCGCCGGACGACGTGGCCGGCAGCGAGGTGGCGCTGGCAGATGGTCAGCACGGGCGGTCCCTCGGGCAGCCGCTCCGGACGGCACGTGCTTGCCGTGGTGCCCGCCGTCAGGCTGCTAGGCAGCAGGTGGAACGCGGCGTGGACTTCGCTGGCGGCCTGCCACAGGTGGGTGTGAGCGGTGGCCAGGTGACGGCCGGCTGCCGGATGCGGTGGCCGGGTGGTCTCGGCGAGGCGGTCGAGGAGCCGGAGCACGGTGGTGAGGTGGGCGTGGAGCACATCGAGGTGCAGGCGGTCCGCCGCCGGGGGCGGGCCCGTGTCCGACGGTGCCAGCGCGCGGGTGTGGTGGCGTACTCCGGCGTTCGCGGCGCGGAGATAGGGGTGGGCGTCGGCCGGGTGGGCGGGGGAGGTCAAGGCGGTGGTCCTTCCTGCCGGGAGGCAGGGGTGGCGACGGGGGTTCCGCCGCAGACGATCGGAGGGGGCCAGCAGGACCGGGACGGGCCTGGGTCACAGGGCGGTCCGGGCGAGCGGGAGCGCGCTGAGGGCGAAGGCGTCCGGCTGCTGGTAGTTGAGCCGGCGCAGGTCGACGCCCGAGGTGACGGCGTGGGTTTCGATCTGCGCGCAGGCGGCGTCCAGGAGGGCGTCGGTCTCGGCGGTGACGGTGATCAGACCCGTGAGCGCCACGTCGGCGTGACCGGCGATGAGCTGGCGTTCGCGGGTTTTGACGTCGGCGTACTCGACGGAGTCTTCCTCGCTGTCGACCTGCCCCCGGCGGGCGCGTTCGTTGGCGTCGGCGATGATCGCGGCCTTCTTCCGCTGGACGTCCCGCAGCGCGGACTCGAGCCCCTGCGGCACGTATATGAGGGAGAGGCTGCGCCGCACGCCGGCCGTGAACATCAGCCCGTGCAGGAATCCGGCCCCGATCTCGGTGCGCGGCCAGTTCTCCACCCAGTACGTCGCGTGCCGTGCGCTGTCGGTGGCGATCCGGTCGTACTCCTCGACCTGGACGACGGGCCCGGCGGCGGCCGGGTCGGCCTCGGCGCGGCCCGTCTCGGACCACTGCTGGAGTGCGCCGAGGGCCTTCGGGTCGTAGGCGGTGCGGATGACGGCGGCGATCTCCCGCGAGCTGAGCCATCCGGTCACCTGGAGGCCGGCGGTGCGGGCGGCCTGGGCGATGGAGGCGGTGGTCTGCTCCATGACGGTGAACGCTCCGGGCAAGCCTCCGCCGGCCTGAGCGATGAGCCGCCTGGCGGCCTTGAGGTCGAGGGAGATGGCGAGGTAGGTCTCGTGCGGGGCTGCGGCGGGGCCGGCGGAGGCGACCAGCTCGGAGTAGATCTGGCCTGCGACCGGGGCTTGGGGCTGTCCGTTCTGGGTCCAGTGGCGGGTGAGGGTGTCGCCGCTGTCGGGGACGGTGCGTTCCAGGACCTGCACGGTGGCGATGTGCCCGCTGCGGGCGATGCTCGCCAGCGCGCGTCCCCAGCTGGTCACGTTGTGGTTCTGGGTGGCGGGGTCGAGGAGGGCGAAGGCGCGGGAGGTGACGCGGGCGATGGCGGTCAGCGTCTGCTGGTGGGGGTCGTGTACGGCCGCGGCGCCGTTGGCGGAGTCGCCGGGGGTGACCACCTTGAGGGAGGCGGCGCTGCCGGGCAGGTGCAGGACGCCGTCCTGCCGGGGGCGGGTGACGGGACGGGCGAGCCAGAGAGTCTGGCCGGTGCGGCGGCGGTGTGCGTGGCGAGCGACGATCGGCATCCAGTCGATGAGGGAGCGGCCGTGCCGGCGGATCGCGACGAGCGCACCGGAGGCCGCCCACAGGGGAGTCAGGGCGACGGCACCGAGCAGTCCGGTGGAGACCACCGTCATCAGCAGCAGGGCCAGGGTGGCAGAGACGAGGACGAGTTGGGGCAGGGAGAGGCCGAGGAGGATGCCGCGGCGGGACCGGTGCGGGAACTTCACCGTGACCGGGGCGACGGAGAGATCAGTCAAGGGACGGGTCCTGGGGATGCGGGCGGAACCCGGGGGCGGGAGGTGGCGTGCACGTCCCGCCCCCGGTAGTCGGGCAGGGGATCAGAGGCCGGCCGGAGGCGGCGGTGAGGCCGCTCCGCCGTACGTGGCGTTCTGTGAGCCGAAGGACGGGGATGCGCCCTGCGGCGGTGGGGTCGTGGTCGGCGGAGTGGACTGCCATCCGCCGCCCTGGCCGGAGGCGCGGTTCGTTCCGGAACCGCCCTGCCCCGGGCTGCCGCCCACCTGGCCGCTGGTGTCGGCGGACACGCTCGTCGGCGCGGGCTGGACGGCCTTCTCCAGACCGGACTTGATGGCATCACCACCGGGCGAGACGCCCGTTCCGCCGCTCGACGAGCCTTCCTTGCCTTCTCTGCCTGCGCCGGTCGGGTGGGCGGCGATGTCGCCGGGGAAACCATCGCCACCAGCCGCGGACGGGCCCTGCGGGGCGGCACTCGCTCCGGCTGCCGCACCACCGGTTCCGGCGGTGGCCGCCGCTGCGGCGGCCTTCCGGGCGGCCTTCTCGGCATGTGCCTTGGCGATCTGCGCTCCGGCGCCGCCGGCCCGGTGGATGGACTCGCCGTCCGTGCCCTCGGCCGCCCAGTGCACGAACTTGAAAACGGCGTACGGGCACAGCAGTACGAGGACCATGATGACGATGCCGGCCATGACGTCGGCGAGGGCCGCCACACCGTCCTTGGCCTCCGTCCGGCCCATGGCGGCGATGCCGAGCACGAAGATCACGGTCATCAGCAGCTTGCTGACCACGAGGGTGGCGGTGGCCTCGATCCAGCCCCGGCGCCAGCGCCGAGCGACCTCCCAGCCGCCTCCGGCGGACGCGAAGATCGCCAGGGTGACCATGACCAGGATGCCCACCTTGCGGACCATCATCACGCACCAGTAGAGGATCGCGCCGATCGCGGCACCGAGGCCGGCGACGACCGGTACGAGCCAGCCCAGTCCGGCGAGGGCGCCGATCTGGTTGACCTTCACGATGCGCCGCACAGCTGAGGCGATGTCCAGCTTCGCGGCCTTGAACAGGCCGTCGGAGATCGCGTCGACGACTTCGACGGCGACCGTGGTGAAGGCGATGGCGCAGAAGGCGAACAGGACGCCGCCCATGGTGCCGGTGAACGCCTGGGTCAGGGCTTGTCCGTCGCGGCGGACGGCGGCCCGGACCAGCTGCGCGCAGAACGTGGCGACCAGCAGGACCAGGCCCAGCGGCAGCAGCATCTCGTAGTTGTCGCGGAACCATCCGGCGTTCAGGTCCACCTTGGTGGTGGTGTCGACGGCCTCGGCGGCCAGGTCGGCAGCGGCGGCGGCGAGCTCGCCTGCCGACTTCGCCATCCAGTCGCCGATCGCCTTGCCGGGGTTGGAGGCGAAGTCCACCGCGTCGCCGACGGCGCACAGCTTGTCCGCCAGGGGGAAGTCACAGAAACCCACGAGGAGTTACTCCTCCTTTCTTATGCCAGGCGCGGGTCACTGCGTGACGCTCGGAGCGATGGCGGCGAGAGAGCAGTCGTGGCTGGGCCGGCACTGCACGGCGAGCGTCACGGCACGCGCCTCGGCCCCGGCGCCGCCGTTCTTCCAGGCGATCTGCTGCTTGCCGTTCACGGTGACGACGTAGATGTACGCCTTCGTGATCGCGGAGGGCTCCTCGGTCAGGGCCTGCTTGAACGCGCCGGGGTAGTGGCCTTCGAGGGCCGTTCCGGTGGCGTTCTGGTCCTGGTCGGCCAACCGCGACCACAGCACCGGATCGGGCACCTGCCCGACGACGGAGGCCCAGTCGGCGTACTTGGTCTCGCTGGTCATCCACGCCCGCATCCCGGCGAGTTGCTGGTCGCGGCTGGTGGTGCGGGTGTCGTAGGACCACAGCATCTGGGCCGCGGCCTTGGCGTAGGCGACGGGCTCGGCGATCCGCGGGGGATGGGGAACGGACCCGGATCCGGCCGCGGGCTTCGGGGCGGCCTCCGAGGAGGACGTGCTCGATGCCGGGGCCGGAGCGGCGGTGTCCGGCACCCGGTGGCCGTTGTTGCTGCCGGACAGCCAGGCGACGACCGTGGCGACAGCCAGGAGGACGGCGACGGTGGCGGCGACGATCGCGATGCGCCGGTTGCCGGACCAGCCGGCGCCGTACGAGGACAGCGAAAGGGAGGAGAATCGTTTCTGCATCACTGGACCTGCGACCCGAGGGCCGAGAAGAAGCTCACGATCCCGTTGGCGGCGCCGAGGCCGAGGGCGGCGCCGGCTGCAACGACAGCGCCCTTCTTGCCGTTGGCCTCGGCCTGGTGGCCACCGGTGTGGTGGCCCCAGGCCCACACGCCGAGCGAGACGGCGAGGGCACCGACGACGGCGATGATCCCGAACATGTTGATCGAGTTGACGACGTTCTTCAGCACGGAGAGTCCGGGCAGGCCGCCGCCCTTGGGCGAGATCCCAGGGTCGAAGGCGAGCTGGATGACGTGGTCTGCGAGGGGGAGGGGCATGGGTGTGGCGGGGCTCCTTGCGTGCGCAGGCCGAGCGGGCCCGGGCGGAGGTGAAGAAGAGGGGGAGGGGCGCGCGAGCGGCGCGAGAAGGGGCCGGCGTCAGATGACGCGGCGGGCGGCGAGGACGTCCCAGTCCTTGAGCGGCGTGATCCGGACCGGCTTGCCGGTGCGTGGGGCCTCGATCACGAGCCCCTCGCCCATGTACATGCCGACGTGTTCCGGGCGGGCCGCGGTACCGCGGCTGAAAATCAGGTCGCCGGGCTTGAGCGCCTTGACGGAGACGGCCTTGCCCTCGTTGACCTGCGTGTACGTGGTGCGAGTGAGCTGGATGCCGGCCTTGGCATACGCCTGCTGCATCAGGCTGGAGCAGTCGCAGCGGCCCATCGGATCAGGGCCGTGTGCGGCTGTGCACGAGCCGCCCCACTGGTACATCGTGCCGAGCTGGTGCATCGCCCAGTCGATCGCGGTGCGGGCGCGCGGGTCGGCGTCCTTCGGGATCGAGTAGCCCTTCGGGACGGCACCCTCGGGGATCGGCCCGTACTGGGACCCGTCCTGCGTGCTGCAGCTCGAGGAGGAGGTGTCACCGGTCTCGTCGCCGGCACCGTCCGAGTTGCCGGGGAAGGTGGCGGCGATGGCCTTCTGCAGGGCGGTCGCCAGCGGCTCCCACTGCGCGTACGCGTCCGGGAAGCCGGACTTCTGGACGGCTTGGGCTGCCTGGGTGACGGTCATCTGCTGCCAGCCGTCCACGGCGAGGAGAGCCTTGTAGAAGCGCTCGCTCGCGTAGACCGGGTCACGGATCTGCTGGGCGGTGCCCCAGCCCTGCGAAGGGCGCTGCTGGAACAGGCCGAGCGAGTCGCGGTCCCCGTAGTTGAGGTTGCGCAGCCGCGACTCCTGCATCGCCGTGGCGAGCGCGATGATCTGCCCCTTCTTCGGGACGTCGAGGCTGATGCCGGTGGCCACGATCGTCTGGGCGTGGGGGATCTGCTCGGTCGGCAGGTCCAGGCCCTCGACGCGGACATCCTCGCCGGACGCCCCGTCGAGGATCTTGGTCACCTGGTCGGCGACCTTGCCGGCGTCGATGTCCGTCAGGCAGTTGCTGACGGAGCCGGTGGTCTGCACGGCTTCGGCGGAGGCGGCCAGCGTCATGCCGGTGCCGGCGATCAGGAGCGGGGAGAGGAAGACGGCGCCGATACCGGCGGCGAGCGCCTTCAACCGGTGCTGATGGCTCGCGGGTCAGCGGTTTCGGGCAGGGGTGGGTAGCGAGACGTCATGGACGTGTCCTTCGGGGTGCGGTGTCCGGCGTGCCGCGTGCGCGAGGCGTGTCGGAAGGGCGCGGCAGCCGGGGTGGGCGATCGGTGCGGGCCGGCGCGGGCGAGTTGCCGCTCGCTCCATGCGGCCGGGCCGTCAGCTAAGCGTTGTCCCGTAACTCGGGGCAGAGGCTGGTGGTCCATTACAGGCAGATCAGCCTGTCCGGTTACGCCCCGACTCGTGCCCTCAACGCGGCCTCGTCAAAGCAGGTTGAAACGGACACCAGTAAGCAGTGCCCGGAGTTACGGGACAACCCTTAGGTGTGCCGGGGCAGGGGGAAACCTCCGTGAGGAAGGGCAGGAGAGGAGCCAGCGGCGGTGTGCGCCGGGCGGTTCAAAAACAGTAGGCGCGAAATGGCGGCTGACCAAAAAGTGGCGCGGAAGGTGCCGGAATCCGGCACCTCCGCCATGCACTTCTTGGTCGTCGGTGTTTTCGCCTCTACAGTTTTTGGACTCCCCTCGCCCTCCTCGGTCTGCGGCCCTGGGCTTCTGCATGCCCACCTTCGGCCCGCGAGGACTCCTTTTGCGCGACGGGCAGTTCCCTCCGTGCTTCCACCCGAATTGGGGTTCCTCTTTGCCTTTTTCCCTGCACCACGGTGATGCCCTCAGTGTCCTTGCCGGTCTGCCGGACGACTGCGTCGACTCCGTCATCACCGACCCGCCGTACAACAGCGGCGGGAGGACCGCGAAGGAGCGCACCACCCGCTCCGCCAGGGCGAAGTACACCTCCGCCGACGCCCAGCACGCCCTGCCGGACTTCACCGGCGAGAACATGGACCAGCGGTCCTACGGCTTCTGGCTGACGCAGATCATGACCGAATCCCACCGCCTGACGAAGGAGGGCGGCACCGCTCTGCTGTTCACCGACTGGCGCCAGCTCCCCGTCACCACGGACGCGATCCAGGCGGCCGGCTGGCTGTGGCGCGGGGTGCTCGCCTGGCACAAGCCGCAGGCCAGGCCGCAGAAGGGCCGGTTCACGCAGAACTGTGAGTTCATCGTCTGGGCGTCAAAGGGGGCGATCGACGGCTCCCGGAACCCTGTCTACCTGCCGGGCATGTACAGCGCCTCACAGCCCTCGGGAGCGAAGCGCCGGCACATCACCCAGAAGCCCGTCGAGGTGATGCGCGAACTGGTCAAGATCGCACCGCCGGGCGGCACGGTGCTCGACTTCTGCGCCGGATCCGGCTCCACCGGCGTCGCCGCCCTGCTGGAAGGCCGCGACTTCATCGGGGTGGAGAAGACCGCGCACTATGCGTCGATCGCGGCCGACCGGCTCACCGAGACGGTCCGCGGGACCCTGACGCAGGACGACGTAGTTCTCGCCGTCTAGAGCGTCAACTGCGCTGCCTTTGGCGGCAATCGACTCTCTTTTTCAGTCCCTTGCGGTTTCACCCCGCCAGCGTGCTCGTCATTCGCCGGCCGGTCTGTGCGCCGCCATCCGTGTCTCATAGGAGGCCGTACTTCTCATGCCCGAATCCACAGAACCCGCGGACGGCGGGATGCTGGAGCCGGTTCGCATTCCGGACCCGCAGCTGGAGGGAATCGAGGCGAGCGTCCGGCGGCTCATGGAGCAGTCGGAACAGCAGGCCCGGCAGCTCGACCACCTCTCCTCCGCTCCGGCCCCGGACCGATCGCCGTTCGCCGCGTTCGGCATGCCCGGGTTCGGCGGGGGGCCTCCCGCAGCGCCGCCGGAGCCCCGCCCGATCCTGGAACTCGCGGGGGAGGAGCGCGAGGACGAGCTGGACGCCCTGTCGGACTGGGTGGACGACTTCCTCCTCCCCGTCTACGGGGCGGAGGTCACCACCGCGGCGCCCTGGTGCCTGCAGTGGCAGGAGCACGACGACGTCGTGGCCTGGCTGCATGCCCTGTGGCTCGCCTACCAGCAGCACAAGGAACCCGACGCCGGCCTGGCCGGGATGTTCGTGTGGCACCGGGACTTCCTCACCCACGCCATCGCGGCGATCCGCGCGCCCGGCGGCCCGCTGTCGGCCTGCATGACCTCTCCCGACCGGCCCGCGCACCGCCTGCTGCCCGGCCCGCCGCCGTCCGCCCGTACGGAAACGGCGAGCGCAGCGCAACCCGCCGGTGCCGCGGAGCCGGACGAGCCGACGTCATGAGCGCGGGACAGCCGGCCTTCGGCCTGAGCTTCGACCCCCGTGCTCTGACCGACCTCCTGCAGGCGCCCGGCGACATCCGCGACCTCACCCTCTCCTACCTGCAGGAAGTCGTGAACGCCCAGCGCTTCGGACTGCGCCTCACCGGAGACCTGGAGGGCTACCGCAAGCTGTTCGTGGACGCCCGCAAGGACTGGCGCGTCGTTTACGGGCTCCGCCCCGCGCCCGCGGAGTCCACACATCAGCGGGAGATCCACGTCGTCGCGGTCCGGCCGCGCGCGGGCAACGACGTCTACGACGAGGTCGGCCGCCGCCTGGGGATGATGCGCCGGCCCTTGAGCGCCCGCACCCACGCGGCACGCTCCCGCTCCCCGCAGCTGACCACCCGCGCTCCCGTCCCCCGGCCCGGTCCGCCGCTCTCCGGCATGCCGGGCCTGCCCCGCCCTGCGCAGAATCCCGCGCACCATCACACCCGCTGAACCCGTGGAGCTCGCCTATGCCCCCTGAACCCGCGCCGGCGGCAGGCCGGCGTGCGGTTTCTCCGCTCGACCACCGCATCGAAGCCGTCACCGGCCATGACGTCGACACGCTGTGGGCCTTGCGCGACCGCGGTGTCCTCGACGAACCGCACGCCCGTCTGGTCGACCGGCACCGCGAGCTGGCCAGGGCCCAGACCAGCGTCACGTTCTACCTCAAGCTCCTCAACCGCCTCTCCAGCGGCGAGTTCCCCGTCGACACCGCCTGGTTCGAGCGCGTCGACCGTGCCGTGGACCAGATGGAGGAGGCCGCCGGTGAACGTGACGCCGCCGCCCGCAAGGTGCTCGCGGCCCTGGAACCCATCGAGGCCGCCACAGCAGCACCGGTGCGCGGGGAAGGAACGCTCACGACCGAGGACCAGGCGGCACTGCTCGCTATCGCCGGCGGAGCCAAGCTGTATGAGCACCTGCTGACCGGCCGGCTGTCGGTGACCGTCGCCTCCGGCACCCGTATCCCCTATGCCGAGGTGCGGAAGCTGGAGGACGCCGGCCTGGTCGTCCGGGATACCGGCCACCCCTTGCACGCCGGCCAGCCGGTCGCTCTGACCGATGCGGGCCGCGCCGCGCTGTTCGCGGCCCGCCGGGCGCCCACCACCAGGCAGGTGACAAAGCCCCCGGCCCGGCCTGGGGCATGGCCGTCCACCCCGGCTCGGCGGCGCTGATCCCACCGAAAGGCTCTTGTTGTCCTCCACCGAACCCGCGCCCGCCAGGAAGCCCGTCCCCGTCGTTGATTTCGGCCTGGACGACTTCGACGCCGACGAAGAGGTCCTCCTCGACTTCGATCGCCGGGTCGGAGTCGGGGAGATGCTCACCCCGCTCGCCGAGCACCACTCCGCCGATGGCGTGCACAGCTACTACGTGTTGTTCGACGGATCCGTCACCTGGGGAATCCCCGGTATGCCGCAGCTGATGGCCCTGCACCTTCAACGCGACCGGCAGAAGCGGACGTTCACCTTCGAGGGGAAACGGCTGCCGCTGCCCGCGATGGCGCAGTCCTGGCTCATCCACCGTGGCTGCCCGCCCGAAGCCATCGTCCTCGACCCCGAGCTGGGGCCACCGGCGTCGGACGAGACGACGCGCGCACTGGAACGCCGTCTCGCCGGCGACGGCGACCACTACGCCATGGGCTACTCCTACACCCGCGACGACCCGGACGACATGGTCACCGTCGTCGCGCTGCGCGCCCTGGACGAGCGGGCCCCCAGCCCGTTCCGCGTCCTGGTCGAAGAGGTCGACACCGACGCATGGACCCACACCCTGCGCGAGGGCGGCTTCGCCACCCAGGCCGAGGCCCTGCGCTGGTGTTACAGCCGGCTCGACGGCGAGGCCGCGCCCCTCCCGCCGGTCCGCCCGGCAGCCGCAGCCACCCGCCCGGCCGGCTTGCCCAAGGCCCCTGCCGCACACCCGCCCGGCCGCTCGCGCTGAGCACCACCGCCGACGAGAGCGGCGAAACATAGCCGACGATCGCCGGTTAGCCAAACCGGCGATTCTCCGGACTCTTAGTGCAGCCGCCGGGACGACGCCCGCAGCGGCCACCCATCTCATCCCTATGCCTTTACGGAGGTCTCTTCAGCATGCGCTCCACCCGAATTGCCATCACCGCGGCGATGCTCGGCGCCATCACCCTGCCGGTGCTGTCCGCCACCACCGCCAGCGCGGCACCCGCCGCCGCTCCCACGGCCCTCGCGACCAGCTGCTACGACCTGCCGCCGCTGCCGTACGAGGTGCACACCGCGGCCGTCACCATCCGGTCGAAGGCCACCTCGAACTCCACCGCCCTCGGCATCCTCTACCGCAGCCACAAGTTCACCGTGCACAAGAAGAGCGGCAACTGGCTCTACATCACGGACAGGACCACGGGCGTCAAGGGCTGGGTCTCCGGCACGTACGTCTACCGCGACGTCCGCATGTGCCTCGACTGAGAGCCGCACCCGCGCCCTTTCCCGTCCCACCGGCTGAGCTACCGGGACGCCTGCGAACTCCCCACCTTCCCCTCCGGTATCGCCTTCCGGAAAGGAAACCTTTCCCTTTGTCTGACGACATACCCGACGTCGGTGAAGACGTCGTAGGCGTGCTCACCGCACGGATCGAAGCCCATCTCGGAACGAGCATGGACCACTTGAAGGCCGTGGTCACCGACGATCCGGCCACGAACCCCTACGTCACCGACATCGTCAAGTGGCACGGTCTGCTTCTCGACGCCCAGGCGGTGCTCGACCGCGCGGAGGACGAACTCCTCGCCGCACTGCAGACCCAGCCCAGTGAGGTCGACGACCCGACGATGGACCTCGCCCACCGTGTGAACGCGGCCGTCACCGCCCGCGACGGCCGGGCCCTGGTCGTGCGGTGGCTCCTCAACCCGGACGCTCCGGGCAAGAAGGGTCCCGCCGCCGAACGCCTCGCCCGCCTCCGTTCCCGAACGGGGCCGGCGGTGCAGACCAGCCCGGCTGGCCCGCCTGCGGGAGTACCCGCGCCGGCGGTGGCCCGAGCGGCAAGGGCCCTGCGGTGAGCGTGCGAATCAAGACCAGCACCATGGACAGCGAGCTGCAGGACGTCTTCGGCCCCCCGTCTCCGAGCTGCACGAGGCGGCATGCGGCCCCGATGCCTCTCCCGCGCTCGCCCGGGCCATGGAACTGCGCTCCTTCCTCGCCCTGACCGAGGAACAGGTCGCCCGCGTCCGCGACCGCGTCCACGCGGACATGCGGCCGGACCGCGACATGGGCGAGCTGTCGGCGGACCAGCTCCGCTTCGACTCGCAGTGGCTGGAGGCGGCGCTCGAAGCCCGCGACGGCTACCGCACCGCGCTCGGCGAGCTGCTGCGAACCATGCCCACGCTCGACCAGCGACCCCGGCCCGTCCGCATGACCCAGCTCAGGGCCACCACCACCCTGGCCCCGCCTGCCGCCCCGGCACCCCCGCATGCCGGGGCGGCCCGGCCCCGCCGACCGTGAAAGCCCCCGCTTGCCCCATCCCACGTCCACCGAGATAGCCGGACGGATCGAGGAACTGTACGGCGCTCCGCTCGCCGACCTCGAAGCCTGTGCCCAGGACCAGCCGCCCGGGATGCTCGCCGCCCTGCTCGGCATGCACACCGACCTCGCCCTCGCCGAGCGCAGCATCGACTTCCACCGTGAGCATCTCGCCCGGCTCCTGAACCCGGACCGGCAGATCAACCGGCACGAGGTCTCCCACCTCCTCGACGGAGCCCGCCGGCTCGCCGAAGCCGTCGCCACCCGCGACGCCCAGACCAAGTCGGCCTCCGCGGTTCTGCAGAGCCTGACCCGTACCTCGGCCCCGGCACCCTCCCCGCCGGCTTCCGCGCCGCCCGTACCGGCTCCGCCCCGCCCGGCCCCAAGCGCGCCCCGAAGCCGCTGACCCGCAGGCGAATCCCTCTTCACTTCCCAGGAGTCCCTCCCTTGGCCATCACCGCTCTGCCTCCCGACACCGACGCCGACATCGCCCGGGTCACCGAGGCCCTCGCCATGATCACTCCGCGCTGGAACGTCAGGATCATGCTGGCGCTCTCCGGTCCGCCGCTGCGCTACAGCGAGCTGGCGGCCCGGGTGCCCTGGCTGCAGAACGGCCAGCTCCACCCCAAGCTCAAGTCGCTGTGCGACGCCGGGCTCGTCGAGCGCACCGAACACACCGCGCGGCACGTCGCTTACGGCCACACCGACCGTGGTGCCGCCCTGCTGCCGGTGCTGCCGGTGATCGTCGCCTGGGCCGAGGAGCACCTGGAGAAGCCGGAGCGTCCGCTCCCCGCGATCGAGCAGGTCGAGGACAGCCTCATCCTGCTCACCCGCCGGCACGCCGCCGCCCTGCTGTGGGTGCTCAAGCAGCGCGGAGAAGTCAGCGGCCGGGCGCTGGCCAGGATGGTCATGCCCAGCAGCGACTGGACCAACGTCTACCCGCCGCTGCGGCAGCTGGTGGCCGACGGCCTGGTCGACACCGACGGGATCGGCCGGCCGTACCGGCTGTCCGCGGCGGGCGACGGCCTGGGGCCCGTTCTCGGAGCTCTGTCCGCGTGGTCCGCTGGCCAGCCCCTCAGCAAGGCGGGCCAGCACCCGGTCTGGGGGCATCCCCAGGTAATGCCCGCGCCGAAGGGATGGGTCAGCAACCAGTCCCGGCCGACGTGGCGCAACCGCGACCTCTTCTCCCACGCCACGCCCGCCCGTCCGGTGGTGGCCGTCCCGGCGGGAGGCCCGCGCCGATGACCACCCTGTTCACCTCCGCCGAACTGGACAAGGCCATCGTGCTGCTGGCATCGCCGCCGCTGGTCCGGCTCATCACCGAGATCGACGACAACGGGGCGATACCGCCGCGACGGCTGGCCGGGATCCTCCACGACCTGTCCCCGCACCACCTGCGCTGTGCTGTCGAGACGGGCCGCGGCCATGGTCTCGTCCGGTCCGTACCCGGCGTCGGACTGGAACTCACCGAGGCCGGTTCGGCCCTGGCGGACCTCTACGACGCGACCGCCCGATGGGCCCGCCGCCACAACTGTCCGGAGCCGGTCAGTGATTTCGGCAGCCGCGTCCGGCACACCTTCGACCTCCTGGCGGCCTCGCTCGCGACCGAGCAGGCCGAGCGCCTCGCTTCCCCGAGTACCGGGTCCTTGTCCGGCTCCGGGCGCGAGAGGGACCTCGATCTTCTTCGCGACCTGCTGATCCAGTGGCTGACCAGTAATCCGCAGGTCACCGCGCTGCCCGAGCCTGAGCCGGCCGCGTGAGCGCAGCGGTCATGCCCCGGCACGCGCGCCACACCGCCGGGCTGATGGGCGGCATCTACCTGCCACGTACGGCGGACGCCCTGGCGTTCGCCATGTCCACCTACGGCATCCCGCTTCTGGTCCTGGCCACCACGCGCTCCGCCACGCTGACCGGCGCCGCGTTCGCCCTGGAGTGGATCCCGAGGCTGGCGGCGTTCGGGTGGGCCGGGTCGGTCGTCGACCGGCGCGGAGCCTCCGTCGTCTTCCACCTCGCCTCGCTGGGGCGGGCGCTGGCCCTCGCCGCCGGCGCGGTCCTTCTCTACCTTCATCCGTCCGGCATCGTGGCGAGCGTGACCGTGATGGCGCTCGCGGCGACCACCGGTGTGCTCACGGAGTTCAGCTACATCGCGGCCGAGACCGCGGGGGCCGCCGCCGGCCGCCGGGCCGGTGCACGCGCGCACCGGGTCCAGGCCGTTCTGCTCGGGATCGACCAGACCGCGACCCTGACCGGCCCCGCGCTCGCCGGACTGCTCCTGCTCACCGGCCCGCCGCAGATGCTCGCGGTGATCACCGCGCTCTCGCTGCTGGCCGCGCTGCTTGCCCTGCGCACACCCCCGTCGCCCGTCGCCCCGGCCCGGGCACCCCGGAATCAGGCGGACGCCGGCCTGCTCACCGGGTGGCGCACCATCCGCTCCCTGCCCGCGCTCGGCTGGCTCGTGACCGGGCTCACTGTGTCGAACCTGGCCACGGGCCTCTTCCAGGCGGCCGGGCCCGTGATCGTCGTCCAGCACTTCGGGCAGTCGACGACCGCCGTCGGGCTGGTCTGGTCCGCCGCCGCCGGAGCGACGCTCCTGGCCGTCACCATCTGCCGGTTCGCGATCGACCGCCTGGGCCTGTGGCCGGTCGGCGCCGCCTGCGCCGCTCTCGCCTCGATCGCCTGTCTCGCCGCCGCCCAGGCCCCCGACTACCGCTCCTACCTGATCCTCGTCGCCCTCCTCATGGCGGGCGAAGGCGGCATGACGGTGGTCCTGCGCACCCTGCGCTCCCGCCTCATCCCGCCGGAGAAGTTCGGCAGCACCCTGTCGGTGACCATCCTCATCCTCCTGCTGCCCTTCCCCGTCGCCGGCGTGCTGACCGCGCTCACCTCGCCCGAGGCACTCGGCCACGTCATCACCGTCTGCGCCGCGCTGCAGGCACTCGGGCTGTTCTGCGCCTTCGCCCGCCTGCGCACCGATCCCGCCTTGCACGCCTGACCCCGCCACGCTTTCCCCAGCCTGTGGAGACCCCCATGCCCGCTGTCGCTCTCGGCTCGAACCCTGCGCGCGGTCGCACCATCACCGAGCAGTTCCACGCCTTCGACGCAAACAACCCGCACGTGTACCGCGCCCTGGAGCGCCTGGCCGCGCGCCGCCTCGCCGCCGGCGCCACCCGCGTCGGTGTGAAGGATCTCTTCGAGGACCTGCGCCGCCAACTCCCGCACGGCGTCGCCGGGCTGAACAACAACTTCACCGCCCTCTACGCCCGCCGCCTGGTTGAGGACCACCCCCGCTGGGCCGGCGCGTTCGAGCTGCGCCGTCGCCGCGCCGCCTGACCGCCCCGTCCCGCCCTCTACCGATACGGAGAAGCCCCTTTTTGTCTGCTCGCCCCCGCCTCCTCGTCGTCTCGCCGGGCGATGAGGTCTATCGCGGCTACTGCCTTGAGCAGGTGGCCGCCGCGTACGACGTCGTCCTGCTGACCGGCACCCAGCCGTCGTGGGAGAAGCCGTACATCGTCGACCACGCCGTCGCCGACCTTGACAGCACCACCGACCTGCTCGCCGCCGGCCGCGCCCTCGCCGAGCGCCACGAACTCGCCGGCGTCGTCACCTGGACGGAGTGGCATCTCGTTCCCGCCGCCCGCCTCGCCCGCGCGCTCGGACTGCCGACGAACTCCGTCGAGGTGATGCGGGCCTGCCGCAACAAGGCCACCGCACGCATTCTGTTCACCCGCCACGGCGTGCCCTCGGCCGCCTCGATGAAGGCCCGGTCCCTGGTGGAGGCCGGGCTGGCGACGATGACCATCGGTTACCCCGCCGTCCTCAAGCCTGCCGCGTTCGCCGGAAGCATCGGCGTGATCCGCATCGACCGGCCCGAGCAGCTGCCCGACGCCTTCGACTTCGCTTCAGCCGGAGCCGACCAGAGCCGCGAGGACACGGCGGTCCTGGTCGAGGAGTACCTCGACGGCCCGGAGATCTCGGTCGAGTGCGTCACCCGCCACGGCGAGACCACCGCCGTCGCCGTCACCCGCAAGAGCCTCGGCCCGCCGCCGTACTTCGAGGAGACCGGCCACACCGTCGACCCCGACGACCCGCTCCTCGCCCAGGCCGCGCCGGTCGCCGCCGCCGCGATCAAGGCCCTGGGCATCACCGACGGCGTCCAGCACGTCGAGATGCGCCTGGTCGACGGCCGCCCCCGCCTGATCGAGGTCAACGCCCGCATCGGGGGCGACATGATCGGCCACCTCGTCCGCCTCGCCACGGGAATCGACCTGCCCAAGGCCGCAGCCGACCTCGCCTGCGGCCGTACCCCCGACCTCACCCCGACCCGGCACGAGACCGCCGGTATCCGCATGCTCTACCCGGCAGCCTCCGGCACCCTCACCCAGCGCCACATCAACCAGGAATTCGCGGCCCGCACCCCCTGGCTGCGCCAGGTGCAGTGGACCCGCCAGGTCGGGGACCCGATCCTCCTGCCGCCCCGCGGGGACCTGTTCACCGCCCGGGCCGGGTTCTACATCGTCACCGGCCGCGACACCACCGAGGTCAACGAGCGCCTTGATACCGCCGCCCACGAGATCACCGTCACCACCCAGGCGGTCCGATGAACCCCGCGCCCGACCCGCGCTCCTACATTGACGGAGACGTCTACGTTTCCCGCGCCATCTATCCGGCTCCCTCAAGGCCGTCACCGAGTGCATCTCCGGCCCGGCCCCGTTCGACGTGAAGCGGGCCGTCGCATCTCGCCGCCCGGCCACGCTCCCGGCCGCCAGCGTCCCGCGCTGGAGCACCACCAGCCGCCCGGCCCTGCCCGGCCCGCGCCGCTGACACCAGCTCGACCTCGACCGGAGACCGCTCTTGTCCCTGCAGGCCCCCGAGTTCTTCGCCGAACTGTGCCTCCCCTTCCCCGCGAGCACGGTCGTGGGCAACACGTACTACGCCACCCCCGTGGCGGGCGCACCGCTGCGGCTGCGGATCGACTTCAGCCGCACCATCCACGCCGACACGTACGGCGGTCTGCGCCTGGCGGTCGTCCACCCGGACCGGGGCGAGATCGATGCGGTGGTGCTCGACTTCGTGGACCACGGCACCTTTCACCGCCGCGACGAGGCCCGCAACACCTTGGTGAACAGCAAGCACTACGGCACGTTCGCCACGTACCGCCGGCCCGGAAAGCCGCCCTGGGAGGGCGCCGTCACCACCGGGCTGCGTGACGCCATCGAGCAGTACGCGGCCGTCTGGTTCCCCGGTGCGTGGGCCGAGCCCGCGCCGCCACGCACGACGACGGGCCCTCTGCCAGTCGCCCCGCCTCCCAAGGGCTTCGGCCGCCGATCTCTCTGAACTTCTTCCTCTCACTCGCACCAAGGAGTCTTTCTCGTGCATGCCCGTACCGCTCGCGGTGCCCTCCGAACTCTGGCCGTGGCCACCGCCGCTGGCGTGGCCGGCACCCTGGCCTGGACTCCTGCCCAGGCAGCCCCCGCTCCCATCTCCCTGGGCCCCGGCTACACGATCCCCGACTCCGAAGGCAACGCCAACGCCTCCCACGTCGGCGCCTACGGCCCGCCCGGCCCGGCCGTCCACGGCGACGTCGAGACGTACTGCGCCGACCCTGAGCGCAAGGGCCCGGCCGACGCCGGCGGCTACGGCGCCCCGCGGCCGGTGACGTCCTGGACGTCGTCGGTGACCGGCAAGACCGTGCCGAAGGAGCGTCTCGCCCAGGCCGCGTACGTGATCGGCAAGTACGGGCAGACCCGCGACAACGCGCAGTCGGCTGCAGTGGACGCGGTCGTGTACGAGTACCTGGCCGGCGGCACGTACGCCCTCGACGGCGCCCGCGGCAAGCAGCGCCTGGCTTACCCGGTCGTCTCGCCGACCGCCCGCACCCTCGCCCAGGGCTACATCGCCGAGGCCAAGCGGCTCGCCGGCCCCTACACCCTGACGATCACCCCGTCGGTGAAGACCACCACCGCCGGGACGAAGGTCACCGTCGCCGTGAAGGTCGCCACGAGCGCGGGCGCCCCCGTGCCGAGGGTGACCGTCGCGCTGGCCGAGTCCGGCTCCGGCACCGCCTCCGGGAAGGTCACCACGAGCGCGAGCGGCACCGCCGAGTGGTCGTTCACCGCGAAGACCGCGGGCACCGCCAGCGTCACCGCGAAGGCCGACGGCCTGCCCGCCACTGACCTGCAGGTCCTCACCCCGAAGAACCCCGCCGCTCAGCGGATGCTCCTCGCCGGCGGCACCACCAGCGTCAAGGACTCGGCGACCGTCACCGTGAACGAGGCGACCGGCGGCGTCACCATCCGGAAGAAGGACCCCGAGGGCAGCCGCCTGGTCGGCGCCGTCTTCGAGCTCCTGGACAAGGACGGGAAGAAGGTCGCCGCGGGCAAGACCGACGCGCAGGGCGTCCTCGCCTTCGACCAGCTCCGGGCCGGCACCTACCGCCTGCGCGAGACCTCCTCCGGCAGCCCCGTCCACGACCTCATGCCCGAGCAGACCATCACCATCACCGCCGGACGCACCGCCCAGGCCAACCCGATCGACCTGATCGACCCGTTCAAGAAGGCCGATCTGTCGGTGAAGAAGATCGACAAGAACACCGGCAAGCTGCTCGCGGGCGCGGTCATCGCCATCCGGGCCGACGAGACGGACAAGACCGGCAAGCACATCCCCAGCAAGGTCGTCACCACGCTGACCACCGGCACGAACGGCACCGCCGAGGCCGACCTCGACGTCACCCTCAAGACCGGCACCCGCTACTGGGCCACCGAGACCACCGCCCCCGACGGCTACCAGCTCGACACCACCCCCGTCGCCTTCACCGCGAAGCCCGGCGCCGCCGTCGCGGTCACCCTTGCCGACCAGCCCGTCCCGACCACCCCGCCGCCGAGCCCCAGCACCCCGCCCCCGGCTCCGCCGACCACGCCGCCGGCCCCGCCCACGACGCCCCCGGCTCCGCCGAGCACGCCGCCAGCACCGCCGTCCGGCTCCCTCGCCCACACCGGCGCGGACACCACACCGTGGCTGATCGCCGGCGCGACCGCTCTGCTCGCCGGCGGCTCGAGCCTCTACCTGTTCAGCCGCCGCCGGCGCACGAGCGACGAGGCCAGCTGACCGCCGAGCGCACCCTCCCCGTTACCGACCGCCTGGAGTCCCCGCCATGAAGCACCACCGGATCCTGCCCACGCTCGCCCTCACCACCGCGGCCGTGCTCGCCGCGCCCGCTGCCGCCATCGCCGCCCCGTCCCCCGAACCGACTCCCTCAGCGACGGCCGCCCGCGCTGAGACACCGAACCCCGAGGCGGGCAGCGTCGAGATCACCAAGAAGGACCCAGCCGGGGACGTGCTCTCCGGCGCCGCGTTCCTGCTGCTCGACTCCGCCGGCCAGAAGGCCGGCAGCGGGAAGACGGACGCCCAGGGGAAGCTCACCTTCCCCGACCTCGCGCCGGGCGTCTACCGGCTCAAGGAGACGGCCTCCGGCAGCCCGTTCCACGAGGTTGTGGCCGACCAGGACGTCATCGTCACCCCGGGCGCGGCCACCCGGCTGACCATCACCGACCCCTTCAAGGCCGCCAAGGTCCTCCTGCAGGCCAAGGACAGCAAGACCGGCAAGCTCCTTCCCGGCGCCACCGTGAACATCGGCACCGGCGACTCCACGCTCCTGACCCTCACCACCGGCGCCGGGGGTACGGCCTCCGGGGAACTGCCGGTGTCGAGCCGGAAGACGCAGTTCTGGGTCAAGCAGACCAAGGCCCCTGCCGGCTACGACCTCTACAAGCCGTCGAAGACGTTCACCGCCGACCCTGGCGCCCCGGTGACCGTGACCGTCACCAACGCCAAGACCGCGACGACCCCGAAGCCCACCCCCTCGGACAAGCCGACGCACAAGCCCACCGGCACCCCGTCCATTCCTACGGTCAAGCCGAGCAGCAACCCGACCGGCGCTCCGAAGCCCAAGCCGACGGACTCCAGCACGTCGGGTACCGGATCCTCGCCCATCGCTGCCACGGTCGCGCCCGCCGCCTCGTCGTCCACCACATCCGCAGCCCCGATCGGCGACTCCACGCCGGCCACCCCGACCGGTTCCCTCGCCCACACCGGCGCGGACACCACCTGGTGGATCGCCGGAGGTGCCGGCGTCCTCGTTGCCGTCGGCGCCGTCGCTCTGGTCGTCACCCGCCGTCGCGGGGTGGCCGAGCCGGAGCCGGACGACACCAGCCAGACCGTCTAACCGAAGATCACCCCCATCAGCAGGCCCCTGGGACGTCGTTCCAGGGGCCTGCCCTCGTCTGCAGCCGTGTCACGCTCTTGGCTCCACCGTCCGCCGCCGTACGCAGCGCCACGTGCTGCCCGGTTCCGTCCTTATGCCAGTACGGGTGCCTTCGCGGCGGGAGATCCACTGCGCTCGAGCCAGCGGTCGACCCAGGCAGGTACGGAGAGGGCAAGCTGCTGCTGGGCAGCGAAGGTCGCCGGACGGTACTCCTGGATCCGCTTCAGGCGCTCGCCGCGGCGCTGGATGGCGCGAACCTCCAGCACTCCGCGCCGATCGGCCAGGCCGGCAGCGACGGTGGTGCACTGGTCGCTGTAGCCGGGCGGCAGATGACAGGAGCAGTGTTCGTCCACGGTGGCGAGGGGCAGGCCCCAGTCGGGCGCCGCGAGCAGTGCCATCAGCCGCCGGTGGCCGGTGGCGCCGGAACCTTCCGCGAACGTGGGGTCGATGATCCAGCGTTCGCCACCGCCGCGTTCGTGGTGGCCGAGCCAGCCGGTCACGGCCAGAGGCGCCCCCAGGGTGCGGATCACGCCGGCACGGCGCAGCAGCCCGCTGGTCAGCCAGGCCGACGCCGCGGTGCCCCGGCGGCCCGGCCGCCGGTAGGGACGCTCGGCCGGGTGCCACTGGGCGGGCCGGTCGCGGTGGCAGGGCGTCATGCCGTAGGCGCCCAGCCGCCGGTCCTGGGCGTCGACTGCGCGCAGCCACTCGTCGGGGTCCAGACCGAGCAGGGTGACGGAGGTGGACGTGTCCGGCACGCGCAGCAGCACCTGGCCGTCCTCGACGTGGGTACGGGCCCCCGGCACCCCCTTGACGTCGCCGTACTCGTCTTGACGTCGCCGTACTCGTCGGCGCGCGGCAGCAGCGCCTCGGCCAGGTCCAGGGCCTGGGACTGCGCCGGGTCGCGCCGCTCGGCCAGGTCGGCCTCGAATCGGATCAGGAGGCGGTCGGAGCGCGGGTCGACGTACTTGATGCCCCACGGGTGCACAGTGGTGATCCGGCGCCAGGCCAGTGCGGCCATCACGCGGGCCTCCAGCAGCATCTGGTCGGAGTCCGGCTGCGGGATCAGCAAGGAGCCGGGCGTGGCGGCCTCGACCCGGCGTCGGGCGGACTGCCAGGACATCCCGGTGTACAGGCGCAGCAGTTCGGCGCGACGTTCGACGGCGGTTGTCTTCATAACTCGAAGCTCCTCAACACCGCGGAGCCGTCCCGACACAGCACGCGCGGCGGAGAGCCACGAGGAACATGCGGACCACGCAGCGGCACCGGCCGAGTTGGCTTCTCCACGGCGTACTCGATGTCGGGTCGAGCACAGGGCAGGGACCCCGCCGGGCCCACGGTCCGAATCCGATCACACCGAGCCGGGAGCAGGCCCCGATCGATGCGATGACGCGCCGAGGCATCACCCGACGTTCGTAATCGGTCCTGGTTCCGCCGCTCGGTCGAGACCCCGCGGTTCACCGTCGAAGGAGTTCGCCGGGGGCAGACAGGAAAGACCTCGGAAAGACTGGCCAACGCGGGCAGGGGCATGTCAACGTAGACGACCTTGCAAGAAACCCCAGGTCAGAGAGGTGATTGCCTGTGGCCGTGGCTCCCGTAAGCCCTGGATTCTCTACGACCGTGAAGGCGCTGCGACTCCGCGAGTGGCAGCTCGGTCCCGGCCAGCCCACGCTCGTCATGGACCTGTTCTCCTCGGAGGACTTCCACCTCATCGTGGACGACCGCGCGGACGTACACGTCAGCTCGAAGGACGGCCGGTTCTACCTTGGCTGGTTCCCGCTCGGCCGCCCCGGTACCAACGGGGAGGGATGGAGGATCGCCGTCACCGGTACGGCCAAGGTGCCCGGCTACTCCCTGTCGTTCGACACCGAGACGCCGGCCGAGATCGTGGCCGCCACCGTAACGCGCGTGCTGGAGACCTCACGCCGCGTGTGACAACGCAAGCATCCCCCTGGAACCCCTCGCTCCGAGGCGGCCGGCGGCCCGCCGGCCGGTTCCACCGCTCATCGCTTTCCTCACCCAGGAGGTACTTCGTGACGTCCCCGGAGATGACCGTCGGCGACCTCGCCGACCTGTTGTCCCGCTGCGACCGTGATGCTCCGGTCCGCCAGGCCATGAACCCGTTCTTTCCGGCGGCCCACAGGCTGGCGCAGGTCGTGCAGTCCGTGGATCAGATCGGCCGAACAGTCGTCTACCTGGCCGAGGGACGGGACGAGAACAGCCAATTCGGTCACCTGCCCCCGGAGGTCGCCGTCGCCCTGACCTGGCAGGAACCCGTCCAGGCACCCCCGCGCCGCCCCCGCCGCAGTGCCGGCGGCAAGTAGAACCGCATCGAGCCCTTGGAGGCGCCCCTGTACCCCGACTTTCCGCTCGTCCCGTCCACGCCGTCCGGCGGACAGCCCGCGTTCTGGGTCGGCCCCCGGCACCTGGCCGGTGACGACAAGCGCCTCTATGACGCCGTCGCGGACACGCTCACCGGCCTGGGCTGGTCGAGCCTGACGATCGTCCGCGGTCGCGACGAGCCGGACGGGGACCGCCAGGTCCTGCGCAGCACCGTCCTGCACATCAGCCCCGACACCCTCCGATGGGCCCAATGGTGTCTGCCGGACGAGCCGTTCTATCTGGGGGAGCTGCCGATCGCCTGGCAGATCTCCGCTCGGCCGGGCACGAGCAGTCCGCTCGCTGGGTGGTCGGCCTACTTCACCCCCGATGTCCCCGGCGAGGCCGTGGCCGACTTCCTCGTCGCGCTCGACGCCCGCGACCAGCCGGCCGTGCCGTTCACCGGCCCGGAGGTGGTCCTCGACGCGGTCGCCGCACACGGCTGGCTCCGCGACATCGACCAGCCCGAGGCGGCAGCGACGGACCCGACCTTCACCTCACACATCAGTCTCGGTGAGGTACCGCCACTCATTCAGGACGGCGACCCGCGCGCGCTGACCACCAGCGCCGACGAGGCGGGACCGGCAGGGTGGCAGGCATGGGCCGAGCCCGCGCTCGGCGCACGGTGCCTGTGGGTGGCGTCGTTCGGCAGCAGCGTTCCGCACGAACTTGTCGCCGCCTTCGCCGCATCCCTCAGTTCGACCGCACCGGTCCTTCGACGGGTCCTGCCCGAGGCCACCCACGAGCGGCTCCTTCGCGCGCCGGCCATCTAACGCCTGGCGGCCCCTCTTGCCCGACGCATACAGCCCGGCCTCCCTATGGGAGAGCCGGGCTCCTTGCTGTTCGGGCCGGCCCACCTGCACACGATGCCGCCCCGCGTCGTCGAGGCCGACGCAGCATGTTGGTGCCGGCCCAAGCGGCACGCACTGACGGTCGGTGGACGCGCGGATGCCCCCGACTCCGCCCCCCTGGGGCGGAGTCGGGGGCATCCGCGGATCGGGACCGGTCAGCTCGTCGCAGTGGCCTTGGTGAGGGCCTTGTCGAGGTGGCGGTCGACCAGGCCCGGCGAGCCGGAGACGATCAGCAGCAGACCGCCGTCGCGGATCGCGGTCTGCTTCACCACGGTGCTCCGCCCTCCAGCGGAGAACGTCAGGAGCTGGCTCCACCGCTCGTCGCCGAGCCCATGAGGTGCGGTCAGCTTCTGCGAGGCCATGTCGATCGGGGTCCCGCCCGCGACGACCTGATAGCTCGGGCAGCCGGTCATGGCGTCCAAGATCCGGCCGATGCCGTGGGACAGCTTGTCCGCGCTGTCGCTGTACAGCTCCTCGGAGATCTCGGAGGCGCTGTCGGCGTAGGTGAAGGTGACCTTCGCCTTGCGGGGGAAGGTGAGCGTGCCGCCGGTGGCCGCTTCGCCGCCCAGCTCGTTCAGGGCCGGGCAGCCGATGACGGTGACGTCGTCGTGCTGGCTGGGGCGCTCCGGCTTGCGCGCGTAGCCACTGCCGAGATCGCTCTCGTCGAGCAGGCGCGTCTTCAGGATGGCCGAAGACAGCGGAGCGGCGTTCCGGTCGGAGCGGGCCGGCTTCCCGGCGGGCGAGGAGGTGGTGGTGTCGGGCTTCGTGCCGGGGGCGCCGCTGGTGCAAGCGGCTACGGCGAGGAGGGCGGCGGTGATGCCGAGGGCGGTGGTGGCGACGCGAACACGCATGACGGTACTGACCCCTTGGTGCTTGGAGACGGGTGGTCAGTGCGGGCCCGTGGGCCCGGTGGGGTTGTAGGGGTGGGGGTCAGTGGCCGAGGTGGCGCAGGCAGTCCTCGAACGTGGCGTGCGTCGCGTCCGCCGGCCCGGCGCTCCGGTTGTACCAGGCGGTGTCGAGGCGGGTCTCCTGCTGCTGGTGGCCGGCCCGGCAGCGCAGCCAGATCTCGTCGCGCGTGGAGAGGACCAGCCAGTCCCGGTACGCGCCGCACTCGGCGCAGGCGACCATCTCGCCGTCGAGGACGAGCGGCTGCCCCCAGGGCATCATGCGACCGTCGAGCTGGTCGTGGCTGGGCACCCGCAGCTCCGGCGGAAGGAAGTCGTCCACCAGCGCGACGGGCTCACCGCGCTCGGGCTCGGCCGACGGCTTCCCGACGCCCGGCGGGACCTGGTCCTGCAGCCGTGCCGACATCTCGAAGAATCGGCGCTGCGCCTCGCTGGGCTCCGCCGCCCGGCGGCGTATCCGGTGAAACACCCTGACGTCCTCCTTTGCCTCGTCCTGCTCGCGTCATGATCGTGCCCCACACCTCCCGGAGCTTCAATTCACAAAGTCCCCAGTGACCCTCGAGAGGCCAGGACGGCGGCGGTGTCCCTGTTCCCGAGCGCGTGCCGACACGCACACGCCCTGGGAGGAGGGCTCACCGGGTCTTTCCGACGGTGCCCTCCCCGCCGCGCCGTCGGCCCGGCGCAGAGGCCCGGGCTGCCGCCCTGCGCTTCGGGGACGAGCCGCCTGTCGTGCCGTACGCGGGCAGTTCGGAGGCGTCGGCGGGCAGGTCGGCCATCCTCCGCATCCGCCACACCAGCACGTCGCTGACCGACTCCGCGGTGTCGAGCTCGCGGCGCTCGACCGCGTCGGACAGGAGGGCGGCGGGGTCGTGGCCGGCGGCTTCGGCGTCCGCGATGGTGGCCGCCAGGGCGTACCAGCCGGGCTCGGCGAGGATCTGCTCGGCCAGTCCGGGCAGCGCCTCGCGCAGCACCACGGTCTGGCGCTGGAGGAGGGGCCGGTTCAGGCGTCGGCCGCGCTGGTAGAGCACGCCGAGGGGGTGGGCGGCGGCCTCCTGGTAGGCGGAGCGCAGGTACTCGGCGGCCCGCGCGGCGGCGGCGGCCTGCTGCGCGTGGCCCTTCTTCGCGTGCCAGTGCGCGGCGGCGGTGATCAGGAAGAACAGCATGTCGATCGCCATCGCGGTGCTCGCGCCGTCCTCACCGCGGCCGAGGGCCGGGCCGCCGTGGACGAGGTCGCGGGCGGCCTGGCGCAGGGCGCGGTCGTGTCCGCGTACGGCGCGGACGTGGGAGCGAGAGGCGCGTTCGAAGGCCGTTGCGGCCTCGCGAAGTTCGCGGCGGGTGTGGGCTGCGGACGTCTTCGCGAGGGCGTCGAGGATCTCGCCGGCCGCGGCGATGTGCGCGGCGGCGACCGCGTCGTCGCCGCGCTCGATGACGAGCATGGCCTGCCACGCGGCCGATGCCGTCCTGCGGCGGGCAGCGGCTGGAGTGCTCGGTCCCGGACGGTCCGTGTCCTCCGGCCGGGGAACGGGGGCGTCGTGGGCGTCGCCGGACCAGCGCTCCCGGATGCGGGGCAGCGAGAGGTCGAGGGCGAGGCGCGCGCCGGGGTAGAACACTGGCTCGCCGTCCCGGTTCCGGTCGTCGGGCAAGGCGACCTTGTATCCGAGGAGGTCGCCGGAGGGTGCGGTGCGCTTGCGGATCAGGAGGCCGGCGCCGGCGAGCCGGTCGAAGAACTCCTCCTCGCTCCTCACGCCGGCCACCGCGCGGCGTACGGTCTCGCGCAGTTCTTCGCGGGCGGTGCGCTCGCGGCCCTGGCGTTCGGCCTTGTGGCGCTCGGCGCTGGTGGGCCGCTGTGCGGCCGTGCCGTCGCCGGGCGCGACCTCGTGGAGCTCGAGTTCCTTCTCGATGAGCCGGGCTTCGGCCTGGGCGCGGGCGCCCGAGCGGAAGTCGTCGGGGCGTAGGCCGTCCTCGCGGACGAGCGTGGCGACGATGTGGATGTGGTCGTCCGCGTGCCGTACGGCGGCCCAGCGGCAGCCGGGCTCTCCGCCGCCGGGGTCGATGCCGGTGGCGGCGACGATCCGGCGGGCAATGCCGGCCCACTCCTCGTCGGACAGGATCCGGTCGCGCGGGTCGGCGCGGACGGAGGTGTGCCAGACGTGCTTGGCCGGACGGGCGTGCTCGGCGAGGGCCATCACGGGCTGGTCGAGGAGCTGCTGGAGGTCCTTGAGGGTGACGTTCGGGTTGCGGCCGGGGTCGGGGGACATGTCGTCGAAGGAGGCCACGAGATGGGGGTCGGTGTGTTCCTCGTGCTTGCCCGGGCCGTAGAGGTAGGCGAGAAGCCCGATGGTCCGAGAGCCCGAGGAGTTGACGCTGGGGATCATGAGCTGCGGCGCTCGATCAGCCGCGCAGCGGCTTCGTGCGCGGTGTCGGCGGCACGCCGTACGGCGGCGACGGCCGCTTCGAGCTGGGGAGCGTCCGCACCGGAGTTGAGCGCCTTGACTGCCTGGTTGAGGTTGCTGCCGGCCCAGCCGAGCCGACGCCGGCTCTCGAACAGGGCGGTGATCACTTCGCGCTCGTCGGCGATCTCGGCGCTGGTGCGGTCGAGGTCGCGGGCGGCGGCGAGAGCGGAACGGGCGAGGAACCCGGCGACGGACAGGTTGCACCGGGCGGCGGCGGACTTGATCAGAGTGAACTCTTCTTCATTGAAACGTGTATTGGGCTGGTGTAGACGCTTCGTCTCGGGCGGCTGGCGAGGACGCTGACGGGCGCGAGCGGTGCGCTCTCGGCGAGCACGGCGATCGGCCTGCTTCTCCTCCTGCCCCGGCTTCGATCCGCCCTCGGTCGAAGACGGAAGGACCTGCGCCCCCCGGTGCAGGTCCTCTCCCGCGCCCTTGGGGGCGGGTTCGGCGGAAGCTACGCTTCCGCCCCAACTTGCTCGCCCCAAGACCGAGTTGTGGTCGCGAGCAGGTTCCGGGGTGGTGCCGTTCTGGGTGGGGTACGTCATCGGGATTCGGGCCTCGTGGAACGGATGTGGAGCTGGATGGCGGCGGCCAGTTCGAGGACGTCGGCCGGTCCCGCGAGGACGCGGACTGGTCCGTCGCGATGGCCCTGGACGAGCCACTGGCCGGTGGGCGCGAGAACAGCGGCGTGTACGAGCCGCCGGCGGACCAGGACGTCCGCCCAGGCGCCAGCCTCGGCGACCGTGGGCTCGGATGACCGAGGAGAAGGCGGAATCACGGCGTACCTCCGTAAGCGGGGCGGTGGCCCGGCGCGAGGCCGGGCCACCCATGGCGGCTAGGGGCGCTGAGCTGGGGCTTTGCGGGCTCAGCCGCACTCGGGGCAGCGCCCGACATGGCCACTGAGGGCCCGGGCCATCCGCTGCTTCGCCGACGCGGCCTGCTTCGCGCTGGACTTCGCCGCCGGACTGCCCTCGTACCGCTTGGAGTGGGCGAGCATGAAGCCGATCTCCCGCTCGTACTGCGTACGGATGGTGGTGAAGTAGTGGCAGGTCTTCATCGGGCATTGCTCCTTGTCATCGTGGTGTCGATGCTCCGCAGCTCCTGGAGGACGAGGCTCAGCCGGTCGTTCCGGCCACCCTTCAGTCCCTCGCGGCGGAGGATCTCCCGAAGCTGGACTCGGGTGATGGCCGGGTTGCCGTCCCGTTCGAGCAGGGCGGGGACGTGAGGGAGGACCTGCTGGACGAGCTGGTCCACCGACTGCTCCGACTCCCGAGACGGGCGCTGCGCCTGCGGGGCGCGGGGGCGACTGCCGCGCTGACCCTTGCCCTTGGCCCTGGTCTTCGAGCTCGCCTTTCGCCGGAGGGGGACCTTGTGTCCCCGGTCCCCGGTGGGCTCGGTCCCCGTGTCGGTGTCGGTGTCGGTCGGTCCCCGGTCCCCGGTGGGCTCGGTCCCCGTGTCGGTGTCGGTCGGTCCCCGGTCCCCGGTGGGCTCGGTCCCCGTGTCGGTGTCGGTCGGTCCCCGGTCCCCGGTGGGCTCGGTCCCCGACTCGGCGCCCCTCGGTCCCCGATGCGAATCACCCGTCTGAGCAGGCACTTCGGCAGCAGGACCGTCGGTCCCCGCGCCGTCGGTGGTCCCCTCGCCGGGGTCCTGTGCGACGGGGACGGTCCCCGGGGCGGCGCTCACGTCTGGGGACTTGGTCCCCGCGTCATCGCCCTCGGTCCCCGCCGCTGGTGGTGCGCTGACGTCCCAGTTCTCGGTCCCCAGTCCCCCCGGGAAACCCGGTCCACTGTCCCCGTCCTCCGACTCGCCGGGACCGCGGGGACCGGCCACGGGGACCGGTGCTTCCGGCATCTGCTGCGCGGGGACCGTGGCAGCCGCGGTGGTGGTAAGCCCCGGGGACCAGGGAGACGGGAGCGGGACCGTGGCGAGGGCGAGCGCGTGCCGGCGGGCGGCGAGCTGGTCGAGCAGCTGCGTGCGCTGGAGGGGGTCGGTGCCGACCGAGGCCCTGGCGACCGCCTTCGACAGCCGTCGGGCGAGCCGCCGGCCTCGCCAGTCCTCCCGCCGCTCGGGGGCGCGCTCGGCGAGGCGGGCGGCCAGGTCGACCGCGCGGGCGGTGGCCCGGTCGCGGGTGATCTGCGCGGCGTCGCGGTCGCGGGCGGCGATGCCGAGGCGGGACAGCAGCCGTTCGCGTGCCTCCCGCCCCAGGACGGCGAGCAGCCCGTGGGAAGCGGCGCCAGGGGTGTGAAGACGCAGCTCGATTCCCATGGCGAGGTGCCACAGCATGGCCGCCATGACCGGGCCGACGAAGGCCCGGACGGTGCCGCCGACGGGACCGCTCTCGGCGTAGGCAGGGATCACCTGCACTCCGGTGATCACCCAGACCAGGGTGCCGGGCAGACCCGGGGCGCCCTGGGCGGCCAGGTTCTGCCGCGCCATCAGCGCGGTCGCGAAGAGCGCCAGTTCGGCGGCGGCGAACATCCCGGCACGCTCGGCGGTGCCGGCCATGTCGAGGTAGTCGGCCGCGAAGCGCCACGAGGTGTCGGCGCTGTAGGCGGTGCAGCCGAGGGCGGCGAGGGCGGCGACCTTGACCGCCGGACCGCCGACGCGCTTCTGCGGGCGGGCTCCCCGGCGCCGGGCCGTCCAGGCGACCAGCACCAGGGTGAAGGCGGCGGGGACGCCGGCGACGAGGAGGAGAGGGAGGTCCGGAGCGGCACCCAGGGACAGAACGGGGTGGGTCATGCGGCCTTTCCGAAAGAGGCGGGCGTCGCGGTCGACGCTGCCTGGCGGGATACCGGCTGTCGGGTGCCGGGCTTCGTGGTCATGTGGCGGCCCGCGGCTGGAGCGGTCTTCTGCCGGTTCTTCTTGGGCCGGGGCACACCCTGGCGGCGGTCGCGGTCGAGCACCTTATTGGCCGCCTGCCGCAGCAGGTCACGGGCGTGCTTGGGGCTGATCTGCAGGCCGGCGGCGAGCCGGTCGGGCCGCCAGCCCCGGACATAGGCGTGGTCGACGACGACCTGGCGCTCGGCCTCGGTCAGGTGGACGTCGCGTCCCTGGAAGAACGCGATCACGCGCCGGTAGTCGAGGCGCTGGGGCAGTCCGTCGTGCCACGGGCGGCGTTCGGCCTCGGTGAGCCCGCCCCAGATGCCCTCCTTGAGGACGTTCTCGAGCGCGTAGTTGAGGCAGTCGCTGCGCACCGGGCACCAGCCGCACAGCTCCTTCGCCTCGGCGATGGCTTCGTGGTCCCGGGGGAGCGGGAAGAAGATGGCGTCGGCGTCCTCGACGTCCATGCCGTGGCAGGCTCCGCGGGTGTGCCAGCTGGTGTCTGCGATGCCGCGCAGGCCGGTGGCCGGAGCGTCGTGGGTGGTGATGTGGCGCAAGGGGGTTCTCCGATGTGCTGCCGCGCCGAGGGGCGAGGGCGGTGCTCGGCGGGTATGGCGTCGGGTGGCGGCTGCGGCGCGGGAGCGTGCGCCGCAGCCGAGGAGGGACGGTGGTGGCCGGCGGTGCACCGAGCGGGGTGCACCAGCCGTGGACGCCGGTCAGACCATGGCTGGCTGCTGGGCCTGCTGGGCGGCGGCGAGGTCGAGGCGGCCGGGGTGCGGGGTGGCACGCGGAGCTGTTCCGCGTACCCCGTCGTCGGGACCGATCCGGCGCCGACGGCACGGCTCACCGGGTTGCGCCAGGCACCAGCCGCAGCGCACGCCGAGAGGGTCAGGCTGGCCCTGCGCGACGGCGGCCTCCCGTGCGGCCCGGGCGGGCCGGTAGGGCGCGAGGGCGGCTCGGGCGGTGGGCGGTATGCAGGAGCCGATCTCCCGCAGCCGGGCCTCCAGCCGCGGGTCGATCCCGTTACGCCCGCTGGTGATCGCCCTGGCCTGCGCGGGCTGCGCGAGGCCGGCGGCGACGGCGCGGCGGGCGCCGGCCAGCGCGGCGGTCCAGGCGGCCTGGTCGTCCGGGTCGACGGACGGTGTGGGGTCGGAGTGCCTCGACAGGCGGTCGCGCCGATAGCTCTCCCAGGGACGGGCCACGTCCGCGGGCAGGATCTGGTACGGCGAGGTCCGGATGTGCTGGCGGGCGGCGACGCGGGCATCCCAGCCGTGCGGGGTGGCCATCGGCACGTCGCCGAGCAGCTCGTGCCACTGCGCGAGCTGGTCGCGGGCCTCACCCGGGTCGGTGCGGATGGTGCGGGGGTCGAGTCGGCCGATGTAGGCCAGCAGGGCGGCGATTTCGCGGCGGTCCACGGTCAGCCCTCCGTTCCGGTCGGCTCGTCGAGGGCGGCGAGGAGGGCGGCGGTGTGGGCCTCGGCCCGCGTCATTCCGCCGGGGGCGGCGGAGGCTCCGCCGGGTACGGCGTAGAGGTTCGGGCGGCTGGGGGCGTGCTCCCGGGCGATCCAGGAGCGCCAGTCGGTGGCCCAGGCGTCCGCCGGCCTCGGCTTGAAGGCCGCCCGGTGGGCGCGCCACTTCGCGTCGGCCGCCCGCAGGCCCTCCTGGCCGAGGCGGTCGAGGTGTCCCTGCTGTCGGGCCCAGGCGTGGGTGGCGGGGTCAACCTGCCACTCGGAAGCCGAGAGGACGGCGGCATCACTGCTGTACCTACGGTTCAAATCCGGTTCACTACGGTTCTGTGTGCCGGTTTCCGGTACACCGCTGTGCCGGTTTCCGGTATGTCGGGGTGCCGGTTTCCGCCGGGGCCTGCCGGGTTCCGGTACTGCCGGATTCCGGTCCCTCGCGGGGGATTCCGGTACCTCACGCGGCCGGATTCCGTACCGCCGCAGAACCGAGACCCGCAGGGTGGCGGCGGCCTCGTGCTCGCCCGTCGGCGCCTGGTCGGCGTCCTCGGCCTGCGCGGTCTCTGCGACGGCCTGGGCGGCGAGGGGCAGGCGGTAGACCGTGCTGCGCTGCGGGCCGGTGAGGTCGTCGAGCTGCTCCAGCTCGCCGGCCTTGACCAGGCGGTCGATGGCCTCGCGCACCGTGGAGAGGGACGCGCGCGTGCGCTTGGCCAGGCTAGACAACGAGGCCCAGGAAACGCACTGCTCGTCGGCCACCCGGTCGGCGATCGACAGCAGGACCAGGCGTGCGGTCCCCCGGCTGGAGCTGTGCTCCCAGACCCACTCGCGGGCTTCGCTGCTCATCGGCCGCTCCCGGCGACGGGGCGGAGCCGGCGGTTCGCCGGGGCAGGGGAGGCGGGCTCCGTCGCGGTGCGTGAACGCGCCGGGGCGGAGGTGGCTGCCGCGCAGGCCAGGCGGAAGGGCCTTTTACGCAGGGCAGGAGGCATGCGATACTCCTCGTTGCAGTGTTGCCACGCTGACGCGCCCCTCGGAAGGACTCAGCGTGGTGATGGTGGGCAATCCCCGCCCTTGCCGGGGCGGACATGCCACTTAGCGTTCGGCGTCTGGGAGTTCCCGCTCCCGGGCGCCGTCGCTGTATGCAGACCTACACGGTCTGATCGGTGCGTATCTCGCTCCTCACGATCGCGGTGCCGGGCGGGCTGCCCGGAGGACGACGAACATACGCAGGGACCCGCGTCAAGATCCAGACTTGGTTCTTAAACTCTGTAGAACTTGTTGCCCCATCAGGTGCAGGCGCCGAAGGTGCAGCCCGCCCTGCAGAGAGATCGTTTCCTGGCGGGGCAGCAGCGACGCCCGTCATTCGCCCTGGGGAGTGGCCTCTCCCGGACTCTGCCACCTTTTGCTTGGGATTAGCGCCCTCACGGGCCGCGCGGTGGGCGCTGTCCGGTGTGCGGGCCGCCACAAATTGCGCCACGTGCAATTTAGCGGAAGTGATGCGGCTCACTGTGTGAGTTGTTTCCTGTCCGTAGGGCTCTAAGAATTGAGGTGGAATTTATGCCTGCCAGGCCCTGCGCGTCAAGGGTGGTTTAATGTCTCCGGAATTTGCGCGTGGCGCAATTCATTCAAATTGCGCGTGGCGCAATTTCGTCGAATGATCTTGAAGCGCTGAGAGGTGAGAAAGTGCGAGCTGTCACTATGTCCAGCCACGGCGGCCCGGAGGTCCTCCGGCTCACGGAGGTCCCTGAACCAGAGCCGACGGCCGGACACCACAGGGTCGAGGTCCTCCAGGCGGGGGTGAACTACGCGGACCTGCATGTGCGAGAAGGGGACTACCTGGCCGGTGTCACGCTCCCGTACGTCCCTGGCAATGAAGTGATGGGCTACAGCGACGGGCGGCGGGTGGTGGCCCTGACGCGCGGCGGCGGATATGCGCAGGTGGCCTTGGCTCACCGCCGCTCCACGATCGCGGTCCCGGACGACATCGACGACGCCACGGCAATCTCGTTGACCCTCCAGGGCAACTCGGCCTGGCACCTGCTGCACACCGTGCTGCGCATCACCCCGGGGGAGACTGTGATCGTGCCCGCAGCCGCCGGCGGCGTCGGGTCCCTAGCAGTGCAGCTCGCCAAGCGGGCCGGAGCCCGCGTGGTGGCCCTGGCCGGCACGGACGCCAAGCGAGCTCTGGCCCTCGGCCTTGGGGCAGATGCCGTCGTCGACAGCACCTCGACAAGCCTGGCCGTAGACCTGAAGGAGGCGACCCGTGGCGCAGCCGCCGCGGCGCTGGAGATGACAGGCGGCGACACCCTCCATTCGACCTTGGAAGCCCTCGCACCCATGGGCCGGATGGCGGTCTACGGAAGCGTCAGCGGCATCGAGACCACCATCACCACCCGCGACCTCATGGCTACCGGCAAGACGGTCAGCGGATTCTGGCTCCCCCTGCTGTTCGGACATCGGACCGCGCTGCTCGACTCCATGACCGACCTCTTCCAGGCCGTACGGGACGGGGAACTCGCAGTCCCGGCGCCCACCGTGTACCCGCTGAGCGAAGCGGCTCGCGCGCACGAGGACATGGCGGCCCGCCGAACCACCGGCAAGGTCGTCCTCGACCCCGCTGCCTGACTCGGCTCGGTATCCGGCGCGGCTCGGACCCCGGTGCTCCGCCCCCACGAGGGGAGGGGCGAGGCTCGAGGTCGAGCTCGCTGCCGTCAACCGACCGGCTCGTCCAGCTGCTCGCGCAGGTCACGCAGAACCACCAGGCGCTCCGACAGCTCGGCGATCATCGTGTCCAGCTCACTGCTGGCCTCTCCCGCGGAGGCCGGCAGTGTCGTGCGCAGAAGCTGCTGGTACTCGCGCACCACGCCCCGGCGGGACGACTGCGGCACGAGACGGCTGAGCGTCGCCTCCACGGAGAGCGAATTCACGCGCCACCCGCCACCGTCCTGCCGATACGCCCACACCACGGTCCGGTCCTGCGGGTTGAGCGTGAGACGGCACCCAGGGCCGGCCAGAGCGCTCAGCTCCGGCAGGTCGATCGCCCCGTTGCCCGCGAGCGCTGCCGCGTCCTCCGCTGAATCAGCCCACCCGGCCTGCGCCCAGGAGGCGTCCCCGATCGCCTCGGAGCCTCCGGCCCCGCCCGCTGACAGCGCATTCGGCTGCTGTACGGATCCGGGCTGGAGCTCGTGCTCGCTGCCGAGCCAGGTGATCACCACCGCCCGCAAGTCCGGGTGGCCGGCCGGGAAGAGGAGGTGCGAGACGACCTCGACCTCCTGGAAGTCGAACCGTGGCAGGCGCATGCGGAATCGGTTGCCGTCGCGATGGGCGACCACATGGGGGCTTTCGTCCCACAGCCGGCGGCAGTCCGGGTCCTCGTAGATCTCGCGCAGCAGGGAGGTCATGAAGCGGTCGGCCTTATGGCGCGCCAGGAACATGCGGATCATGGCCAGGTACACACGGGCATGATCTTCCCAGCCCACGTACTGCTTGCGGGCGTCCGGGTGCAGCAGGGCCCAGCGCATCAGGTTGGCGTCCGGCTCGACGACCCAGGGGTACCAGTCCGCCATCGCCCGGTTATAAGCGATCATGGACCAGCGGGCGTCGGTTACATAGGCGGGGTGGGGCATCTGCTGGTCCAGCAAGAACTGCAGGGTGCGTAGCTCCGGAGGCTCGTCCCTCGGCCTGGTGCGTCCGATCAGGGCACCGCCAGGGGTGTAGTACAGAAGCGTCTGACGCTCGTCCGGCCCCAGGTGCAGCCGCCCGACCAGCTTCTCGACCGCGTCATGCGGGAGGCGAGGAACCGCGCCCCGTTCCAGCTGCCCATACCACTTCTCGGACATGCCGATGGCGTGCGCCACCTCTGCCTGAGGGATCGCGCGACCACGCCCCTCCCTCAGCCCCGCAGCGAGGCGCCACGCCCTGAGCAGACCGGCCAGCCCCATCAGCTCTTCCGGGCCGAGTTCTCCCTCGTCGCTTTCTCCGAGACTCATGCGGCACCAGCTCCCATCACGTGCCGCCAGCTTGAGGCAGCCCGCAGGAGGCGACAACTCGAGTCACGCAGGAGAGGCGCGAGGCCCCTCTCCTGCAGAGTCCTCAGAAGCCCAGCCCGGATCGGTAGTCGTGTTCCGGTAGCCGTGTTCCGGTACTCCAGTTCCGATTCCGCCCTGAGAACGTGTGCGAGCCGGGGACGGAGACGGCTTTCCGTCCCTGAACGTGCACATCGGGCACCAATCATCCCGCTATTAGTTCTGGATTCAATATGGCATCCGAGCGCCCCAAGGGGAGCAGCCACGCAGAGCGAGTGATCCGGGTCATGCAGGCATTTGCCGAGCTCCCCGGAGACACGCATTCTCTGAAAGCCATTTCCGATCACACGGAATTGGATCCTGCGGTGGTTCACCGCATTCTCGCGTCCCAGGTCGCCGCAAAATGGGTCGAGCGCGTAGGTCGAGGCAAGTACCGGCTCGGCAGCCACGCGGCCCGCGCCGGGATGCAGGCCATGGCCGGCATATACGACGGCCTGGATCAGCACGAGATCCTCGTCGACCTGCAAGCGGACTGCGGCGGCCTCGTCCTCTTCTACAGCCTCGCCTCCGTCGGCGCACGCCGCGTCTGCACCGACTACGCGATCGGCAACTACTGCCCGGACGACTTCGGCATGACCGCGTACGACATCTTCACTGCCGGATGCTCCCTCCGCACCGGCGCCTCCGGGCGCACCCTGCTCGCCTACGTTCCCGAGAGCCTCCGCGAGATCGCGCTCGCCGAGCCCATCCCCGAGACCGCCGGCCCGGGCGCACTCAACAATGACGACCTCCTCGCGACCCTCGACGGAATCCGTGTGCGGGGCTACGCCGTCGGACGCCAGGAATGCCTGCCCGGCTGGGACTCCGTAGCGGCTCCGGCCCTCTGGGGCGACACGGCACTCGGCGTCGTCCTGCTCCTCAAACCCCTGAGTGACATCCCGAACGACATCACCGATTACATCGACCAGGTCCTCGGGGCCGCCCAGCTCATCAGCCTGGCGGCCACCCAGGGTGGCCGGAACCCCCAGCTAGTCGCCTGACCACGAGAAAGCGCAGCCGCACCGTGCCCTTCTTCACCCACGTCCAGACCGCAGACGAAGCCCAGGCCCTGATCGCAGATCTCGCAGGCACGGGCCTGCGCCGTCTCGACGCGCTTGGCCGTCACCTCGGCCCCGTCCGACTCGGCCTCGATCCAGAGCACAATGAGATCTGGTGGGCCGCGCCCGACCGTGAGGCATGGGCTGTGGAGTCGACGACACCAGGCCAGTTTCTCGATCTCATCAGCGAGCGTGCTGATCCAGCCTGGGCTGATGAACCCCTGGCGCGTGCCGATTACCAGCGCATCCTCGACACGCTCATCCCCTCTGCAGGATCCACACGGCATGCGGGGCGGCTCGGCGCCAGGCGGGACGGCTGAGGACGCCGCCGCCCTGGCCAGCCATAACCTCGTACCCCTCCCGGTACTGAGCTGGCGTCCTGGACGACTTGCGGCGGCGGGGCGAGCGGTGCTCCTCCAGACGAGTGGAGCGAGCACACGCCCGCCGCCCGCAGCGAGGCGTCCGGCTGCTGGAGCACACCGGCTGGCACTCTGGCCGGATCGTCTCCGACCCTCGCCTGGCCTTCCGTCGCGTCACCCTCGACCACCCCGCTGGGCGGCCGAAGCGGGCGAAGAAGTCGTCCAGGGCCTCCGGAGTGACCATCAAGGAGTTCGCGTCCCCGCGTTCGTTGCGCTCCGTCAGTCGGCGCAGCAGCTCGTCACGGGCCACCGGGAAGTACAGCAGCCGCCACCGTCCGCCGGCCGACTCCACCAGCGTCTTCATCGCGTCGCGGTCCTTGCGGGGCCACAACCCGTGGTCCCACACCACGTCCCGGCCCTCGGCGACGAACTCGGCCAGCCGTTTGTGCAGCTCGGCGACGACCGGGGCCTCCTTCTCGAAGTAGGTGTTCCCCGGGTAGTCGACGCCGTACCGGCCGTGCCGCTCGAATACCACCTCGCCCACCGACAGTCGCACCGCACCCTGGGGCTCCAGCACCTGCTGGGCGTAGGTCGTCTTCCCCGAGCCTGTGAGCCCCACCAGCAGGAAGACCGTCGGAGCGTCGCGCTCGGCCACCGCCAACTTCCCTCAGCACTTTCAGTGTTTCTCCCCGGCAGTCCGCGACCCTCGGCCGGGCCGGACGCCCGGTCCCGGCCACCACCGCCCGGAGGAGGCGCCTGTGCCCGCCTCCACCCCTGCCCGTGCGCTGCGCGCCTACGTCCGCCACGCACACGGCACCCTCGGCAAGGCCCAGACCGTCGACCGTTTCCTCGACGAGCGCCTTCGGGTGCAGTGGCTGTGGCGTGCTCAGCAGCGACGCGAGGACGTCACTGCGATCCATTTGGCCCATCACCGCCGGCATCGAGTACGCGCTTACGCGACGATTGCTGAGTGGAGTACTTCTCAGCAGGAGGTTCATGGTGGCTGCCGGGGCATGAGCACGAGAGCCTTCCCGGGACACTCACCTTCGACTCCGCAGGCATCAGCTTGGTGGTGTATGGCGGATCGTTGTTCCGGTCTGCCGTCGTGGCCAGTGGCGGCAGTGGAGAGCAATGGTCACATTGGGTCGAGGAAGCCGTGGTGCATGGCCGGCTGCACGAGGAAGACAGGCGGGATGTGTCCCTGTTGGGAGTGGCAGGGCTCACCGTGAGTAGCGACCTCGATGTTGAGCAGGAGGATTACCGTGTCGAGTTGGCATTGCTCGGCTGGCATGTAGACGGTAATGCCTTCAGCGAGGCGAAGGTAGATTTCGACTACCTGAACGCATGGCTCCATCCGCCACCCTTGTGGGAGAACGCCCCCAATCGGATCTCGGTTCATACCGACGACATTGAGCTGACGTCCGCTCCGATCGAAAGTGATCGGGTTCGACTGGTAGCCGGTTGCTCGGGAAATCGACGGTGGTCGAGGACGACGGGTGACGTCGTGCGCGTCGAACGACGGTCCGTATTTGCCATCGATTGCGCAGACCCATCTCGCTGGGAGGACATCGTCGACAGCCGAATCCGCCCTTTCCATGACCTGCTAATGCTGAGCCTCGACCGTCCCGTGCGCATTACAGGACTTCGCCTTCGGCCTGTTGGTACTGGCCAGGGCACGCCTCAACTGTGTGACGCCTACTTGAGCGTGCTGCAGCGACCCTCCGCGTCTCTACACGCGATCGTCGGGGTCAATGCCCCCACACTCTTGAGGGCAAATGACAGTCCTGTCGATCTTGCCGCTCTGCTGCCACGATGGTACTGCCTCTGGCGCAACTTCTGGGAGCCCGTCAGATTGCTCTTGGCGCCTGAATATGCGCCGTTCATGTACACCGCGCACAAATTTACTTCGACATACCGGAGCGCCGAGGCTCTCGCCAAGGCGTTGTTTGACAGCAAGCAAATTCCTCGCCCGGATCATAATGCACGCGTTCAAGCCGTCATCAACTCCGCGGCCAGCGCAGGCATCGATACCGAGGTCATCGAATGGGCGAAGGCGGTACTCCAGTCGCGCAATGACAAGCCGCAGAAGCAACTCATAGAAGAGCTGGTCAAGTCAACCGGTGAAGTCGGTGCAACTATTGTTCAGGCTGCCCCAGAATTCGTGGCCAGAGTCGCCCGCACCCGTGGCAGAGAGTCACACGGAGGCTCAACCTCAGAGACTCCCGACGTGGTACAGCTTCACTGGTACGGCGAGGTCCTGCGCTGGATCATCCGGACACGGATACTGTCCGAGCTCGGAATCGATGACATCGAGAGCCGCGTCCTGAAGCGGGAACCATTCCGATATGCCGTGGACCAAGTGCGGGAGTGATGCCAGAACTGTTCGGAGGGGCACCCGTCGCCTTGGAAGAGGTGGGCGCCGGTACGAGAAGCCAACTTGACAGCCGCGAAGAGCGATCCATCAGAGACCTGTCTTACGTCCCACTACCCTGCGGCTGACCCGCGACGGCGGGATCAACGACTTCGCGATCACCACGGCCCGCCCCGAAGCAACCCAACAGGGTCTGTAGTTCGGAGAAGGTAGGTCGAGTACCACTTCGGCTCTCGGCCAGGGCCGGTCCAGGTCAGGGAATCCCTGCGGAAGCCGACCCAGAGGACGGCCGGTGCGCCGCTGATCCTCGTCTCGTGCTTGCACGGGCACAGTTCCCTGTCAAGTGCTCGTGTTCACGTCTTGTGCCCCCCTTCGTGGTGGGTCGCAGTGGCGGCTGCCGAAGGAGCGGGACGGCCAGCAGACGGATGGGATGAACAGTTCCTGTACAGCCAATTTTGCTGTGTTCTCCGGCGTGTTGAGGCTGCTTCGATCAAATTGATGTGCCCCTTTCGCGGGGGCGGCTCGCAATTCGCCCTTCACCTCGATGCTTGGCGCACCCAGATTCCTGAAACCGCTGAATACTCAGAGCCCTGGCTCTCACTCCCGCTTCCGCCCCTCGGCGGGGCGGCAGCTCGAATTCGTCGAGGAAGTAGCCTCGCGCATTCCTCAAGTACCTTGAGCGCTCGTGGAGTGCCGTGGTGTCAGCCGGTCGCACTGGGCGCTGTCTGTGCCACCGAGGGCAGCCAGCGCACGGCGTTGTCGTGGAAGGACGCGTGGATCGGTACGAGGTCTTCGCCGCTGGTGTCGTTGAGGGCCGTGACGTTGATGCCGATCTCCGGGATGTCGCTGTCGATCGCCGCGACGCGGCTGCCGCAGGTCGGGCAGAAGCCGCGCTTCGCCTCACCGGGGAAGGTCTCGTACCAGGTCGGTTCGCCACCCTCACCGGTCCAGGTGATCGTCTTGAAGCCCACCCACCACATCACGGGGGTGCCGCCGAGTTTCTGGCAATGATCACATTCACAGGTGTGGGGGAAGACTGCCGGGCCCTGGGCGGTGAAGCGGATGCGGCCGCACAGGCAGCCGCCGGTGCGTACCTCGGCTTCTTTGGCTCCCTGGGTGTCGGCGGCGGGGGTGGCGTTCATCAGGTGTTCTCCCAGGTGGAGTAGGCAAGTTGAACCCATCAGTGTGCCATCGCTTCCATGATCGCCAGGACGCTGTTGGTGGCTCTGGCGTGGCCCCGGCCGTGTGCGCCGATCGCGGAGGCGTGACGGGCCCGGGCGACGAACCCGCGCTCAGGGGTGTCCCAAGGCGCACACGGCCCATCGGGCATCGCGCCAGGGCACAGTGCCTGTCTGAACCGCCGGGTGGTGTGCCGAACCCGACGAAGCGCCACTCGCCACTGCGGTGACCGACCTCGCCCCTCCCGATCTTGGCTGCAACACGTACGGAAGCGCGCGGGTTCGTGGATGCCTCGAGGGGCAACCGCTGAACCCTCCCGTCGTTGCCGGGTTAAGCACGGGGACGAGGGCGGATTCGGCTCTGCCGGGGATGACGCGCAAGTCAGAGCGGCGGGAGGCGGCGGCGTACCGCGGCGGTGTCTGTCCACGGTGCGATGAGCGCGGAGGCCACGGAGACTACGGCCAGGAGGAAGAACAGTGGCGCGTAACCGCCGAGCGGCGCGGCCAAGGCCGCGCCAGCGAACGGCGCGAGGGCTGCCGCCGTGGTGGTCGGTGCCGCGAGCAGTCCGGAGAGTTGGCCGTAGTGCGTGGCGCCCCAGCGGTCGGTGATGGCGGTGGCCTGGAGCAGGGTGAGGTTGCCGCGGACCATGCCAGCCACGACCGACACGGCTATGAGAAGGGCGTATGGGCCGGGTGCGGCGGGGAAGGCGGCGGTGGTCAGCCCGCCGAGTGCGATCAGGATCGTTGTGCGGGCCGTTGCCGTGGTGCGGCGTGCAAGGGCTGCATACATGGTGCGACCGAGGGTCTGTCCGGCGCCGCCGATGCCGAGGGCCCAGGCGGCCTGGCTCGTGGTGTACCCGCGTTCCAACAGGAGCGGGACGAGGGCGACGACGACGGCGTACATCGCGAAGCCGGACAGGGTGAAGGCGGCGGCGAGCAGGAGGAACGGCCGGCTGCGCCCGACCTCGGCGGCGCCTTCGGCCGTGTGTGCCGGGCCGGTTGGGGCGTCGGGCCAGGGTGAGCGCAGGGCCAGGGCGTGGGCGGGGATGGTGACGACGGCGAGGATGGCGGCGAGCACGAGGTAGGTGTGGCGCCAGGACAGGTGGTCGGCGAGTGCCGCGGTCAGGGGTGCGAAGACGGTGGAGGCGAGGCCGCCGGCGAGGGTGACGATGGTGAGCGCGCGGACATGGTCGGGGGCCCACCAGCGGGTGAGGGCGGCGAAGGCCGGCTGGTAGAAGGTGGTCGCCATCGCGAGTCCTGCCAGGGCCCAACCGGCAAAGAAGAAGGGCAGGTTGGGGGCGGCGGCCACGAGTAGCAGGCTGGCGGTGCCGAGGGCGGCACCGGTGGTCATGACGGCGCGCGGGCCGTGCCGGTCCAGGATCCTGCCGACGCGGATTCCGGCGAGGGCGGAGACGACGAGGGCGAGGGAGAAGGCCGCGGTGGTTGCGCCCGCCGGCCAGTCGGTCGCATGCGTGATCTCGGGATTCAGGACGGGGAACGCGTAGTAGACGATGCCCCAGCTCACGATCTGCGTCAGGCAGAGTGCGGGCAGGGCGGCGCGGGGCCGCGACCGGTCCCCCGATCCGGTCGCGGCCCCGCGGGCTGAGGTGTTGAGGTCAGTCACGAGCCGCAGCAGCCGCTCGCCGGAGCCTCCTCGGCCGCCGTGGCGCCGTCGGTCAAGGCGGCGGGGGCGCCGAGCTGGACGAGCTGGGGCGTCGGGGCGCAGCAGCCGCCGCTCTGGTCGGATTCGGGGGCGTCGAAGAGGCCGGCGCCGCCGCAGACTCCGGTCTCGGGGAGGGTGAGTTCGACGCGATCGGCTGCTTCGATGTCGCCGGCGATGGCGGCGGCGACGGAGCGGACCTGCTCGTAGCCGGTCATGGCGAGGAAGGTCGGGGCGCGGCCGTAGGACTTCATGCCGACCAGGTAGACGCCCGTCTCCGGGTGGGAGAGCTCGCGGTGGCCGTGCGGGTAGACGGTACCGCAGGAGTGCTGGTTGGGATCGATCAGCGGAGCCAGCTCGACCGGGGCCTGGAGGCGCTCGTCGAGGCCGAGACGCAGCTCGTTCAGGAAAGACAGGTCGGGGCGGAAGCCGGTCAGCACGATCACCTCGTCGACCGGGTCCAGGCGGCGGCCGTCCTCGCCGACCAGCACCAGGCGGCCGTCGCTGTCGCGCTCGATCGTCTCGGTGCGGAAGCCGGTGACCGCGTCCGCGTGGCCCTCGTCGACGGCGGCCTTCGCGGCCAGACCCAGGGCGCCGCGTGCGGGGAGCTGGTCGGCTTCGCCGCCGCCGAAGGTGGAGCCGGAGATGCCGCGTCGCAGGATCCACACGCCCTTCGTGCCCGAGTCGTCGTCAGACTTGGCGAGGTCGGCGAGGTAGGCGAGAGCGGTGAAGGCGGAGGCGCCGGAGCCGATCACGGCGGTGCGCTTGCCCGCGTACCGGGCGCGGACGGCCGGGTCCTTCAGGTCCGGGACGCGGTAGGTGATCCGGTCCGCGGCGGCCTTCTCGCCGAGCGCGGGCAGTCCGCTGCCGCCTGCCGGGGACGGTGTGATCCAGGTGCCGGAGGCGTCGATGACGGCGCGGGCGAAGAGGCGCTCCTCACGGCCGTCGGCGTGGGCGACGTGTACGACGAACGGCTGGGCCTCGCGGTCGGCGTCCACGATCCGGTCCCGGCCGGTGCGTGAGACACCGGTGACGGTGGCGCCGGTGCGGACACGGTCGCCGAGGACGTCGGCGAGCGGCTGCAGGTAGAGCTCGGCCCAGTCGCCGCCGGAGGGGTAGGTGGCCGGGTCGGGGCGGGTCCAGCCGGTGGGGGCCAGGAGCTTTTCGGCGGCGGGGTCGACGACCTCGCCCCAGGTGGAAAACAGGCGCACGTGCGACCACTCGCGTACCGCGGCGCCGGCGGTGGGCCCGGCTTCGAGGACCATGGGTTCGATGCCTTGGTCGATGAGGTGGGCGGCGGCGGCCAGGCCGGCGGGTCCGGCCCCGATCACGACGACGGGCAGCTCGGTGGTGGCGGGCGCGTTCACGGCGACTCCTTGCGTGTTTCGACATCCGTCGATGGCTTGCGCGGCCCAGCGTGACACCTGTATTGATAAACGTCAACATAGACGTTCATTGAATCAAGGGGGGTGCGCTGGTGGAGCACATCGACGTTGCCGTGATCGACGTTGCCGTGATCGGCGGCGGCCAGTCCGGCCTCGCCACCGTCCACGCGCTGCTGCGGCGCGGGCTGCGGCCGGTGGTGCTGGAGGCGTCCGACCGTGCGGCCGGGTCGTGGCCGCACTACTACGACAGCCTCACGCTGTTCTCGCCCGCCCGGTACAGCTCCCTGCCTGGGATGCCGTTTCCCGGAGCCGACCGTGACCGCTACCCGCATCGCGACGAGGTCGTCGCCTACCTCACCGCCTACGCCGACCGCCTGGACGCCGAGATCCGCACCAACTGCCGCGTCACCGCGGTCCGCCGCGCCGGCAGGGCTTTCGAGGTGGAGCTGGAGGGCGGCGGCCGGCTGTCCGGGCGGGCCGTCGTGGCGGCCTCCGGGACGTTCGGCCGACCGCACCGGCCCGCGCTGCCGGGCCTGGAAGGGTACGCCGGGCAGGTGCTGCACGCCGCCGACTACCGCAGCCCGGCCCCGTTCACCGGCCGCCGGGTGGTCGTGGTCGGGGCCGGGAACTCCGCGGTGCAGATCGCCGCCGAGCTCGCCGCCGCGGCACGGGTCACGCTCGCCACCCGCGCCCCGGTGAAGTTCGCGGCCCAGCGCATCCTCGGCCGCGACCTGCACTTCTGGACGGCCCGCACCGGCCTGGATGCCGCACCTCTCGGCCGGCTCCTTGCGCGCCCGCCGGCGTAGCCGGTCCTCGACGACGGTCGCTACCGGGCCGCCCTGGCCGCCGGCCGACCCGACCGGCGGCCGCTGTTCACCGGCGCGGCCGGGTCCAAGCTCGTCTGGCCGGACGGGGAGCGGGAGGAGGTCGACGCGATCGTGCTCGCCACCGGCTACCGCCCCGACCTGCCCTACCTCGCCACTCTCCACGGCGCTCTCGACGCCGACGGGAACCCCCGGCACCGTGACGGCCTCGCCACCGGCGTACCGGGGCTGGCGTACGTCGGGCTGGAATGGCAGCGCAGCCTGTCGTCGAACTCGCTGCGCGGCGTCGGCCGGGACGCGGACCGCGTCGCCCGGAACCTGGCCGCCCACCTCGCGCGCCGGTGGCGGACCTCCCCGTACTGATTCGACATGTGTCAACATAGACGCATGTCGAATGCGAAGGTGCTGCCGCTGCTCGAGGCCGACGGTCAGGGTGTGGTGCCGTGTTGCCCGCCGCTGACCGAGCGCCCGATGACCGCCGCCGAGGCCGAGACGGCCGCGCGGATGTTCAAGGCGCTCGGTGACCCGGTGCGGCTGCGGCTGTTCTCCGCCGTGGCCTCGCACGACGGCGGGGAGGCGTGCGTGTGCGACATCTCCGACGTCGGCGTCTCCCAGCCGACCGTCTCCCACCACCTGAAGAAGCTGAAGGAGGCCGGGCTGCTCACCTCCGAGCGGCGCGGCACCTGGGTCTATTACCGGGTCGAGCCGTCGGTGCTCGCAGCGATGGGCAAGCTGCTGACGCTACCCGCCGCAGCCTGACGGCCCGCAGACGCGCACGGGCGGGACACCGTCGCGGCGTCCCGCGCGACGGCAGCTTCGTCGAGCGCCGCAGCCCAGCGGTCGATGCTGATGCTGGGAGGTCTGGACGAAGCCTCGGCGGACCTGCGGTGCCTTCGCCCGAAGAGATGGCCGCACCGTAGCGGGCGAGGCGGCTGCCAGCGAAGATGCCCGTCATGCCACTGATCAGAGCCCTGTCCCGCTGCGCGCGACGCTTTCGGCACCCTTGGTGTTCGGCGCGGGAGGAGCCATCGGAGTGCTGGGCGGAATGATCGGGCTGGGCGGGGCGGAGTTCCGCCTGCCCCTGCTCATCAGCCTGTTCGGATTCGCGGCGCTCTCGGCCGTCATCCTGAACAAGGCGATGAGCCTGGTTGTGGTCCTGGTCGCGCTGCCGGCCCGCCTGGCCGCGGTCCCGGCAGCCGAGGTAGCCGCACGGTGGCCGATCACGGTCAACCTGCTGGCTGGCAGCCTGCTCGGTGCATGGGCCGGAGCGAGCTGGGCGGTGCGCATGCGCAGCTCCACCCTCTACAAGGTGCTGGCGGTGCTGATGGTGCTGATGACGGCCGCCTTGGTGGTCACCCACACCACCGCCTTGGACGCGCTCGCCCTGCCGCTGTGGGCCCAGGTGCCCGCCGGCGTCGTCGCCGGGTTCGGCATCGGCGTGGTCGCCGCGATCATGGGTGTGGCCGGAGGCGAGCTGCTGATCCCGACGATCGTGCTGCTGTTCGGCCAGGACATCAAGACCGCCGGAAGCCTCTCCCTGCTGGTCTCCCTGCCGACCATGCTGGTCGCGTTCGCCCGCTACAGCCGCGACGGCAGTTTCGCCGTCCTCGGCACCAACCTCCGCTTCACCGCCACCATGGCCGCGGGCTCCATCGCCGGCGCCGTGCTGGGCGGCCTGCTCCTCGGAGTCTTCCCCGACCTGGTCCTCATCCCCCTCCTGGCCGTGATCTTGCTCGCCTCCGCGTTCAAGCTCGCCCGCCACGACTGAACGGCGGCGGGCGAAGGGCAGCGCACCCTCCTCCTGCGGGGCGGGGCGAGGTCCAGCGCTTGACCTTCGAGTCGGGTCGAAGGTTTACCGTCGGTGGCGTGACGACCTACCGCATCTCGCAGCTGGCCGAGCGCTCCGGCGTCCCGGCCACGACGCTGCGCTTCTACGAGGACGCCGGGCTGCTGCCCGCCGACCGGACACCGTCCGGGTACCGGATGTACGGCGAGGACGCGGTGGAGCGCCTGGCCTTCATCTCCTCGGCCAAGCTCCTGGGCCTGGCCCTGGAGGAGATCCGCGAACTCCTCGACGTCCGCGAGGAGGGGGTGTGCGCGTCGGTGCGGGCGCGGATGCTGCCGCTGGTCGCGGACCGGATCGCCGAGACCGACGGCCGCATCGCCGAACTGCGCGCGTTCTGCGCCCACCTGGCCGGTGTCCACGCCGAGCTCTCGGGCCCGGCCCCGGCCGGGGCGTGCGGTCCGGAGTGCGGCTGCACCACGACCGGCACGCCGGCGGCGGCCGGACCGGTGCCGATCGAGCTGTCCCCGACCCGCCGCACTCCGGCCGCTGAGGCGTGGCGGGAGGTCCCGGTCGCCTGCACGCTGGGCGGAGCCGAGCTGGACGAGCGCACCGAGCAGTGGCGGGCCCTGGCCGGCAAGGCCGAGCGCCGCGAAGAGATCCCCGACGGCCTGAAGTTGTCCTTCCCGGCCGGCGCCGAGCTCGCCGGCGAGCTCGCGGCGCTCGCCGCGGCGGAACAGGGCTGCTGCGCGTTCTTCGACTTCACCCTGCACCTGACCCCGACCGCGCTCCAGCTGGAAGTGCGGGCCCCCGAGGCCGCCGCCGGGATGCTGGCCGACCTCTTCGGAGCCGCCGCATGACCACCACGTCCTCTCCCCGTCGGTCCCGCCCTTGGGGCACGCTCGGCGCCGGCGCGGCCGCGGTCGCCGCCTGCGCGGTGTGCTGCGCGGGCCCGGTCCTGGCCGTCCTCGGCTCCGTCGGCGTCGCCTCCGCGATCGGCGCGCTGTGGATGCCCGCCCTGACAGTGCTCGCCGTGGCCGCCGGGCTCGGCTTCCTCCTCGTACGGCATCGGCGCCGCACGACGTCCTGCCGAACGGTCCCGGCCCGGGCCGACCTCGGCATGCCCACCCTCGGCCCGCCGCCGGAGGACGGCAAGGCCGCCCGCTGAGCAGGACCGCCGGCCAGGCCCCGCACAGGGTCTGTGAGGATGAACCGTCCGGCCCGCCATGGGGCGGCCGGCACCGTATGAAGGAGCAGTTCGGGTGTCGCAGCAGGGACCGCAGGGCCTGGTCGAGCGGATGGAACACCACCAGGTCACGGTCTACCTGGCAGCACTTGCCGGCGGCGGCCTCCTCGGCTGGGCGGCCCCCGGCCTCGGCCCAGGGCTGGAGCACGCGATCAATCCGGTCCTCGGGGCGCTGCTGTTCGTCACCTTCCTCCAGGTCCCGGCCGCCGAACTGGTCCGCTCGCTGCGGGACGGACGGTTCCTGTCCGCGGCGGCGGTGGTCAACTTCGCGGTGGTGCCGCTGGTCGTCGCCGCGATGTACGTCCTCCTCCCGGCCGACCAGGCCGTGCGCCTGGGCGTGCTGCTGGTGCTGCTGTGCCCGTGCGTGGACTACGTCATCGTCTTCTCCGGCCTCGCCGGCGGCTCCAGCCGCCGCCTGCTGGCCGCCACCCCGGTCCTCCTGGTCGCGCAGATGCTGCTGCTGCCGGGGTTCCTCTACCTGTTCATGGGCTCCGAGCTCGCCGACGTCGTCGAGGTCGGCCCGTTCCTCGAGGCGTTCCTCACCCTGATCGTCATCCCGCTCGCCCTCGCCTGGGCCCTCCAGGCATGGGCCGCCCGCCACCCGGCCAGGCAGAAGGTCTTCGGCGCGGCGACCACCACGATGGTCCCGCTGATGGCCGCGACCCTCCTGACCGTGGTGGCCTCCCAGGTCCCCAAGCTCGGCGACAGCCTCGGCGACGTCGCCGCCGTCGTCCCGTTCTTCGTGCTGTTCCTCATCGTGATGGCGTTCGCCGGGAAGGCCGTAGCCCGACTCTTCCGCCTCGACGCCCCCGCGGGGAGGGCGATCGTCTTCACCGGCGCGACCCGCAACTCCCTCGTCGTCCTCCCCCTGGCCCTGGCCCTGCCCGACTCCCTCGCCGTCGCCTCCCTCGTCGTGGTCACCCAGACCCTCGTCGAGGTCCTCGGCATGGTCGCCTACGTACGTCTCCTCCCTCGCCTGGTGCCCGAGGAAGAGCAGACCGAAGCCGCCTCCCGCTGACCGCCCGCTCCTCACCGGGCAGCTTCACAGTCCGGTCGGAGTGCGCGGTGGTGACGTAGCACATGGCGGCGCCGTTGCTCGGGCCTAACAGGCGCATGAGGTGGAGAGGGCGTGCTGTCGGGCCTCGAAGAGGATCCGGTGCGGGCGGACCAGCTGCATCGTCAACCCGGCGCGAGTGAAGGTGCGATGGATGGCTCTGTTCGCGAGTGAGAATCGACAGCACCTTGGTCAGGTCCGCGGTGAGGACCAACGGCCAGTGCCGGCGCCAGCCACGGCCCCAAGCACTCCAAGCGTCGCGACCAGACTGCTCGGGTGGCGGCACTGACCTGGGCCCATGGCGGCGCTCCTACCGGGCCGGTGCGCTCATGAGCGGGCCGAAGATGTCCGCGCCGAGGCGTTCGGCCTCGGCCTGGTCCAGGACGGCGCCGCTGAGGTCGGCCTGCTGGCAGCTCCACTGCTCAGCGGTGGCGCGGGTGGTGAAGAAGCGCAGGTAGCCGCAGCACACGGCGGCGGCCGGGCCGGTGCCGGGGCGGGCGCAGTAGTAGACCACCGCGGTCGCCGGCTGCCAGGTGGTCTTCCCGCTGGTGAACTCCACACGGACGGGCTCGCCAGTGACCGGGTCGGTGGAGGTGATGAGGGCGTCGGTGTCGAGCATGACGGGGATTCCGAGCGCGTCGATCGCGCACATCGACCACACCGTCGGCCCGTCTGCGATCTGCACGGCGTGCTCGGTGGGGACGGCGGAGAACGGGTAGGCAGCCTGGATATGCCCGGCGTCGTCCAGCGTCAGGAAGTCCTCGGAGGCAAGCTCGGCGAGGACCTCGGCAGCCGGCACGCCGAAGGGCACGGCCGCCGACTCCATCTCGGCCGGCGCGGGTGGGGCGCCGGTGGTGGCGAAGGACCGCAGGACAGCCTGCTGCACCGCTCGCAGACCACCCTCGGGCGGGGCGAGACGGCCCTGCCCGGCCCGTCCGGCCGCCCGGCCCGCACCGCCAGTGGCGGGAGTGCCGAGCACCCGCCGCAGCTCCTCGACGGAGGGTGCTCCGCCGATCCGGCCGTTGGCACCAACGTAGAGCCGGCAGGAGATGGTGGCCGCAGTGCCCGGCTCGGCGAACGGGTCACGGCCGTCGACCAGCAGCGTCGGCGAGCCGTGCATGCCCCGGCGTTCGGCCTCCGCCGGGTCGGCGACCACGCGCTCGGCGAGCTCCACATCGGTGCGGCCCGCCAGGGCGAGCTCCAGCCGCTCCTTGAGCACCGGGCCGTTCGGGCAGTCCGGAACGATCAGCATCTCCACGCGCATCAGCGCCACCTCCAGGTCACACGCCGCACGCTAGACCTTCCACTGCACTAGAAGGTCAAGGGCTAGCGTGGAGGTATGCGCATCGGAGCCCTCGCCACCGCCACCGGCACCACCACCAAGACCCTGCGCTTCTACGAGCAGGCCGGGCTGCTGACGGACCCGCCCCGCACCCCGGGCGGCTACCGCGACTACCCGGCCCACACCACGGCCCGGGTCGACTTCATCCGCTCCGCCCAGGCCGCCGGTCTCAGCCTCGCCGAAATCCGCGACGTCCTCGCGATCCGCGACGGCGGCCAGCCGCCCTGCACACACGTCACCACCCTCCTCGGCCGACACCTCGCCGATGTCGAGCGCCGCATCGCCGAACTGGAGACAACCCGCGCCATGCTCCGCGAGCTGACCCGCACCGCCTCCACGATCGCCCCCGAGACCTGCACCGAAGGCGACATCTGCCGCATCCTCGCTGCCGACTGAGCTGAACGCTGCCCGCCGACGCTGTCCGAACCCATGAACATTTCGAATCCGGCACGCCGCCAGCCGCCTCCCAAACTCATGGACAGGCGCTGCCCGTTTCTCGTGAACAGAGCCATGCGATGGAGCACGGTGTCGATCACGGGCCGGTGGAGGGATGTCGGGCGCTAACTGCTGCGAGACGAACAAGTGTGGGTTGATGGCCGCCGGCCAGCGCCGGTGGCGTCCGGTGACCCGGTCGGCGACCTGCGGGTGCGTGAGGTCCTTCAGCAGGACGACGTGGGGCAGCAGGCCGGCCCCTGTGGACAGGGCTTCTGCAACATCACCCGGTACGCCTGCGGGAGGCCGGGCCTGCCGGTGGGGGCACAGGCGGGCCGCCCACTGCGGTCAGTGACTGCGCGGTTCGTGCTCGGGCAGCCGAGCGCGCAGCGTGGCGGCGAAGTCCTCCGCGCGGGAGAGCTGAGTGCGGAGCTTGTCCACCTGCTCGGCCGCGGCCTGCTCGTACGCGCGTACGCGCTCCAGGAGTGCTTCGCGCTCGGTGGCGTCGAGGCCGGGGCCGTCGTCGAGGCGGTCGGTGGCGTCGAGCAGGTCACGCATCTGGTCCAGAGTGAAGCCGAGGGGCTTCATGCGGCGGATGACCATGAGCCGGGCAACGTCCATCTCGGTGTAGAGGCGGAAGCCGCCCTGGGAGCGGGCAGAGGGGGTGACCAGGCCGGTCTCCTCGTAGTGCCGGATGGTGCGCAGGGACAGCTCGGTGCGCGCGGCTACCTCGCCGATCTGCATGTGCTTGCCGTCCACGTCCGCGCTCCTGGCCCTTCGCCTTCGGTCATGGCAGCCACCCCTGCCGGAACCCGCCGAACCCTACTCTAACGTTAGGGTAGAGTTGTTGGGTGTGAGGGCAGCGTTCCGCGGCCCCGCCGTTGCCTTGTCGGGGCCGACGACGCCCCCGGTGAAGATCCTAATCTTGCGGGAGAGAAGCGTGCGCGAGCCCATGACGCCCGGCGCCGCCGTCTGCCCGCCGTGATGCTTCGCCTCCGGATGTGAACTCCGGCGCCCTCGCGTCTGCCGGTTTGCGTCCGGACCTGCTCTCCTCCGGTTCCGCGCTGACGGGGCCGTCCGCGGGGTGCCGACCCGGCCCCTCCGCCTCCTCCCGCACGCCCCGGCCTGCCCCGTGAGGCGTGCCCGAGCACGACAGGTACCTGTTTCCTTGCCCTCTTCCGCTGTCACCGCATCCCCGGCCGCGCGCCTGCGCGGCCTGAAGCCCGACTGGCTGAACAACCCCAAGGTCTGGCGCACCGAGGTCCTCGCGGGCCTGGTCGTCGCCCTGGCCCTGATCCCCGAGGCGATCTCCTTCTCGATCATCGCCGGGGTCGACCCGGCGGTCGGTCTGTTCGCCTCCTTCACCATGGCCGTGGTCATCTCGATCGTCGGCGGACGCCGCGCGATGATCTCCGCCGCGACCGGCGCGATCGCTCTGGTCATCGCCCCGCTCAACCGGGAGCACGGCCTGGGCTACCTGATCGCCGCCGTCATCCTCGCCGGCGTCTTCCAGGTCATCCTGGGCGCGCTCGGGGTGGCGAAGCTGATGCGGTTCATCCCCCGCAGCGTGATGGTCGGCTTCGTCAACGCCCTCGCCATCCTGATCTTCATGGCCCAGGTCCCCGAGATGACCGACGTGCCGTGGGCGGTGTATCCGCTGATCATCGGCGGGCTGGCGCTGATGGTGTTCTTCCCGAAGGTCACCACCGTGATCCCGGCGCCTCTGGTCTCCATCGTCATCCTGACCGTGATCACCGTCGGCGCCGCCATCGCGGTGCCGACCGTAGGCGACAAGGGCGCGCTGCCGTCCTCCCTGCCCGTGCCGGGTCTGCCCGACGTGCCGTTCACGCTCGACACGCTGACGACGATCGCTCCGTACGCGTTCGCGATGGCGCTGGTCGGCCTGATGGAATCGCTGATGACCGCCAAGCTCGTCGACGACATCACCGACACCCACTCCAACAAGACCCGCGAGTCCATCGGCCAGGGCGTCGCCAACATCGTCACCGGCTTCTTCGGCGGCATGGGCGGCTGCGCCATGATCGGCCAGACCATGATCAACGTGAAGGTCTCCGGCGCCCGCACCCGCGTCTCGACGTTCCTGGCCGGCGCGTTCCTGATGGTGCTGTGCATCGCCTTCGGGCCGGTCGTCTCCGACATCCCCATGGCCGCCCTCGTCGCCGTCATGATCATGGTGTCGTTCGCAACCTTCGACTTCCACTCCATCGCCCCCAAGACGCTTCGGCGCATGCCCGCCGGTGAGATCGCCGTCATGGTGATCACCGTCGCCTGCGTCGTGGCCACCCACAACCTCGCCGTCGGCGTCGTCGTCGGCTCCATCACCGCGATGGTGATCTTCGCCAAGCGTGTCGCGCACCTCGCCGAGGTCACAGCCGTGGTCGACCCGGACGGCAGCACGGTGGTCTACCGGGTCACTGGCGAGCTGTTCTTCGCCTCCTCCAACGACCTCGTCGGCCAGTTCGACTACACCGGCGACCCGAAGAAGGTCGTGATCGACCTCTCCGCGGCGCACGTCTGGGACGCCTCCTCCGTCGCGGCTCTGGACGCGATCGAGACAAAGTACGCCCAGCGCGGCAAGAGCGTCGAGATCACCGGACTGAACGACCCCAGCGCCCAGCTGCACGGCAAGCTCAGCGGCGAGCTGGCGGCCAGCCACTGACGCGACCGAGACAACCGTGCCGGGTCGGTGTCCACCCTGGGGTGTGGGCACCGACCCGGCGGTCGTTTCGCGCAGCGGCTAGCTGTGCAGAAGGTGTGCGATCTCCCCGGCAGCGTCCCGGGCGGTGCGGCCGACGCCGATCAGGGTGGCCGACGCCGGGCCGGTCCAGTCGCCGTATCCGAGCAGGTGCAGCCGCGGCTCGCCGAGGGCGCGTGTGCCGTCGGTGGGGATGCGGCCGCGCGGACCGCGCAGGTTCAGCGGTGCCAGGTGGGACAGGGCTGGGCGGAAGCCGGTGCACCAGATGACCGCGTCCGCGCCGGTGTGGCTGTTGTCGGCCCACCAGGCGCCGTCGGCGGTGAGCCGGGCGAACATCGGCTTCGCGGTCAGGAGGCCGGCGTCACGGGCGGCCCGAACCGGGGGTACGGCGACGATGTCGCCGAGCGAGGCGACCCCGCCGGTGTCGCTGCGGCCTGCGTCCAGGGCGCGGCGGCGGGCGGTGGCGACATCGAACAGGGCGCGGCCGTCGATGTCGTCGGGGAGGAACCGCGGCGGGCGCTGGGTCACCCAGGTCACCTCGACGTGTTCGTCCAGGGCGAGGTCGGCGGCGATCTGGGCGCCGGAGTTGCCGCCGCCGACCACGACGACACGCTGGTCGGCGAAGTCGGCCGGGCAGCGGTAGTCCACGGTGTGCAGCTGGCGGCCGGTGAACACCTCGCGGCCGGGGACGGCGGGGATGAAGGGCCGCGTCCAGGTGCCGGTGGCGCTGATGACCGCGCGGGCCCGCCAGGTGCCGGTGTCCGCCTCGACCAGGAGCCTCTCGCCGCCTGGGCGTACAGCGTTCACGCGGGTGCCGTGCGCCACGGGCAGGTCGTAGCGCTTCTCGTAGTCGGTGAGGTAGTCCACCACATGCCCGGCGTCCGGGTAGGTCTCGCCCGTCTGGACGGGCATGAGCCGGCCGGGCAGCGAGGAGTGCTCGGCCGGGGAGAACAGGTGCAGGGATTCCCACATGTGCTGCCAGGACCCGCCCGGCGCCGTCTCCGCGTCCAGGATCACGAAGTCGAGGCCGCGCCGGCGCAGGTGGTAGCCGGCGGCCAGCCCTGCCTGGCCGCCGCCGACCACCACCACATCCGTGTGCTGCGTCACGGAGCCGTCGTCACCGCGCCCGGGGCGAACTTCCTGCGCCAGGCGAGCGCGACGTAGACCAGGCCGATCAGGACCGGGACTTCGATGAGCGGTCCGACGACGCCGGACAGGGCCTGGCCGGAGGTGACGCCGAAGGTGGCGATGGCGACTGCGATAGCGAGCTCGAAGTTGTTGCCCGCCGCGGTGAACGCCAGCGTCGCGGTGCGGTCGTAGGCCAGGCCCAGGCCCTTGCCCAGGAGGAAGGTGCCGAAGAACATCACCGCGAAGTACACCAGCAGCGGCATCGCGATCCGGGCCACGTCCAGCGGCTGCGAGGTGATCGTCTTGCCTTGCAGGGCGAAGAGGATGACGATCGTGAACAGCAGCCCGTACAGGGCCCACGGGCCGATCTTCGGCAGGAACTTCGCCTCGTAGCCGCTACGGCCCATCTTCTTCTCCCCGATCCGGCGGGTCAGGAAGCCGGCCAGCAGCGGGACACCGAGGAAGATGACCACGTTCAGGGCGATCTCCCACATGGAGATGTCCAGGTGCTCGCCGTTACCGAGACCCAGCCAGCCGGGCAGCAGGTCGAGATAGAACCAGCCCAGCAGCCCGAACGCCAGGACCTGGAAGACCGAGTTCAGCGCGACGAGGACGGCGGCGGCCTCACGGTCGCCGCAGGCCAGGTCGTTCCAGATGATGACCATGGCGATACAGCGGGCCAGGCCCACGATGATCAATCCGGTGCGGTACTCGGGCAGGTCCGGCAGGAAGATCCACGCCAGCGCGAACATCACCGCCGGCCCGACGATCCAGTTGATGACGAGCGAGGAGGCCATCAGCTTGCGGTCGCTGGTGACGGCGTCGAGCTTGTCGTAGCGGACCTTGGCCAGGACCGGGTACATCATGATCAGCAGGCCGAGCGCGATCGGCAGGGAGATGCCGCCGATCTCCACCTTGGCCAGCGCGTCGTTCAGTCCGGGGATGAGACGGCCGAGGCCGAGGCCGACGGCCATGGCGATGAGGATCCACACGGCGAGGTAGCGGTCGAGCGTGGAGAGCTTGGCGACGACGGATGCTTCCCGGGTCGTCGCGGGCGCTTCGGTGCGGGTCACGGGCAGGCCCTCTTGTTGTCGGCGGCGGTACGGGCCTGTTCGGCCAGGTCGGCGAACTGCCCGGCGAGCTGGGCGATGACATCCGGGCGGAGCTTGTAGTAGGTGAAGCGTCCGCACGGCTCGGTCTCGACGACCCCGGCCTCACGCAGGACTCTCAGGTGGTTGGAGAGGTTGGTCTGCCGGGCGCCGGTCTCCTCCACCAGGTGCGTGGTGCACAGCGTCTCGCGGGCGAGCAGGGTCACGATCTGGAGCCTGAGCGGGTCGGCCAGCACCCGGATCAGATCAGTGTCGACTGACGTCATCATGGACTGATACTGTCACATCACCCGGCGCTGATACCAGCCGGGGCTGACCCGTAGGCCCGTCGAAGGGGTCTTTCCATGTCCGCCGCTTTCACCCCCGCCCTGCCCGATGAGCGCCTGGCCGCCGGCGCCGCACGGCTCGCCACCCGGCACGCCGGCCGCTTCTCGGCCGAGACCGTCCAGGGCCTGCTCACCGACTCCTACCGGCGCCTGGCCGAGACCGCCTCGGTGACCACGCACCTGGTCGTGCTGGCCGAGCGCTTCACCGCCGAACGCCTCGACGCGCTCGCCCATGTCCAGGGCGCGCCGGGATCGGGGCTGGCGCGGGTGCTGTTCGTGTGCAGCCACAACGCCGGCCGCTCCCAGCTCGCCGCAGCCCTCCTTCAGCACCGGGCGGGAGGCCGGGTCACCGTCTCCTCCGCGGGCACCCACGCCGGGCCCGGGATCGAGCCGCACATCGTGCAGGTCCTCACCGAGGCCGGCGCCGATGCGGCAGGCGCGTTCCCCAAGCCGCTGACCGACGAGGTCGTGCGCGCGGCGGACATCGTGATCACCATGGGTTGCGGCGACGCCTGCCCCGTCGTGCCCGGCCGCCGCTACCTGGACTGGCCCGTGGCCGATCCCGACGGCGCCCCGATCGCGGTCGTCCGCGCCATCCGCGACGACATCGACCGCCGCATCACCGACCTGCTCGCCGGCCTGCCGAGCACCTGACCCCCCTCTGCATCACCTGCCACTCACCTTGTGAAGGAAGAACGCATGTCCTCCGCCCCGCTCGCCTCCGTGCTGTTCGTCTGCGTCCACAACGCCGGCCGCTCGCAGATGGCCGCCGGATTCCTCCAGCACCTCGCGGGCGACCGCATCGAGGTCCGCTCCGCCGGCTCCATCCCCGGCGACCAGGTCAACCCCGCAGCCGTCGAGGCGATGGCCGAGGTCGGCATCGACATCTCCGCCGCCACGCCGAAGATCCTCACCACCGAGGCCGTCCAGGCGTCCGACTACGTCATCACCATGGGCTGCGGCGACGCCTGCCCGATCTTCCCCGGCAAGAAGTACCTCGACTGGGCCCTCGAAGACCCCGCCGGCAAGGGCGTGGAGTCCGTCCGCCCCATCCGCGACGAGATCAAGACCCGCATCGAGGACCTCATCGCCGAGATCGACGCGAAGCAGGAGGCGTGAGCCCCGTGACCCAGCCCGACCAGGTGCGCGAGGTCGTCATCATCGGCTCCGGCCCCGCCGGATACACCGCCGCCCTCTACACCGCCCGCGCCCAGCTCAAGCCCCTGCTCTTCGGCAGCTCCATCTTCGTCGGCGGCTCTCTGACCACCACGACCGAGGTCGAGAACTTCCCCGGCTTCCCCGAGGGCGTCGACGGCCCGGTCCTGATGGAGAACATGCGGGCCCAGGCCGAGAAGTTCGGCGCCGAAATGATCGACGACGACATCGTCGAGGTCGACCTCACCGGCGACATCAAGCTCCTCACCGACTCCGCGGGCACCGTCCACCGCGCGAAGACGGTGATCATCGCCACCGGCTCCGGCTACCGCAAGCTCGGCCTGCCGAAGGAGGACGAGCTGTCCGGCCGGGGCGTGTCCTGGTGCGCCACCTGCGACGGGTTCTTCTTCCGCGACCGCGACATCGTCGTGGTCGGCGGCGGCGACACCGCGATGGAGGAGGCCACCTTCCTCACCCGCTTCGCCCGCTCGGTCACCGTCGTCCACCGCCGCTCCACCCTGCGCGCCTCCAAGGTCATGCAGGACCGGGCGTTCGCCGACGACAAGATCTCCTTCGCCTTCGACAGCGAGATCGCCGAGATCAAGGCGACGAACGGCATGCTCGGCGGCGTCGTCCTGCGCGATGCCTTCACCGGCGCCACCCGCGCACTGGACGTCACGGGCCTGTTCATCGCCATCGGCCACGACCCCCGAACCGAACTCTTCACCGGCCAGCTCGAGCTGGACAGCGAGGGCTACATCCAGGTGGCCTCCCCGACGACACGTACGAGCCTGCCCGGGGTGTTCGCCGCCGGCGACGTCGTCGACCACACCTACCGCCAGGCCATTACCGCCGCTGGCGCCGGCGCGGCCGCGGCCCTGGACGCCGAGCGCTACCTCGCCGCCCGCGGCACGGCCGAGACCGAGCCGATGACCGCTGCCATCCCGGCCTGATCAATACTGGCAGGCGGGGTCGTCCGGAAGCTCCGGGCGGCCCCGCCACTGTCGTTCCCGCCAGTGGCCGTCACCGGGGGAGCTGGGAGGTCTTCTCCGGGTGGGCCACCCCGACGTAGTGCATGGCGGTCTTCTCCGTGATGCCGAACAGGCGCATCAGCTTCAGCGGATCGCCGGTCTCGAACGCCTCGTTCAGGATCCGGTCCTGTCGCAGGCCGTCCAGCGTGAATCCCTTGGGCAGGTGCCGGTGCAGCATGGTCATGCTGACCGGCGGGTGGTCGGGGTCGAGTGCGGTGCGCTGGCTGACGAGCAGGTGAGGGTTGGTCGAGGCGGGCCAGCGGCGGTGTCGGTAGGTGAGCCACTCAGCGGCGAGGCCGTGGGTGAACTCCTCGATGTAGAGGGTGTGGCGCAGCAGGCCGCGGCGGGCTTCGAGGGTGCCGTGGGCGAGGTTGAGGTCGCAGGTGAGCAGCGTGGGCATCTCGTGGCCGGGCAGGGCGTGGACGGCGGTCAGGGCGACGATGAGCCGGCCGAGCGGGGTTGTGGCACGGTCGAGGAGCGTGGCCAGGAGGTCTGAGGGCACGGACTTCGGGATGCCCTTGAGGTCGCCGACGGGCAGAGTGCGGGTGGGGTCGCGGAAGACGACGCGCTCTTGGCGCAGGGCCTTGAACAGGCTGCGCAGGCTGATGGCGAGCTGGCGGCGGGCGCTCCCGGTGAGATCGTCGACAGCTGTGGCGGCGTTGGCGCTGGTGATCTGCCGCAGTGTCGTGATGCCGCTGCGACTCCAGGCGGTGAGGACTGGCTGGAGAGAGGTGAGGTAGCGGCGGATGCCGTCGTAGCTGCGTGCCTCGTGTTCGCGCCGGCCCTGGCCGCGCAGGACCTTAACCCACAGACTCACCTCGTCGGCGACGGTCGGCGGCAGTGTGGCGATGGTGGCCTCGACCCACATCTCGTCCGCGTCTCGGTGCAGCTCGGGGTCCTCGACCAGCAGGCCCCGGGCGGCGAGGAACTGGCAGACCCGCTTGGCCGCGAGGTTGGGGTCGAGCAGAGCGAGGTCGTGGACGTCGCGCTCCTGGAAGAGGGTCTCGGCGCCGAGCCAGTACACCAGGATCGTCAGAGTGCGGATGTCCTTGCGGTAGGCGGGATCCTGCCGGCCGCGGCGCAGTCGGTCCAGTTCCTCGGTCAGCGCACGGGCATCGCTGGTCAACGGCAGGTCCCGGTAGCTGCGGCGGCGTAGGCGGGCCATGACCGGCGACCAGTTGCGCCGCATCCCGAAGAGCGGCTCCTGCCCGCGGGCGGCATGCAGGGCGGACACCTCCTCATCCTCGCCGTCCGCCGGTGCGGGTTCGGCGACCGGGATCAACTGGGCCTGGCCGGGAACCCCGCGCGGAAGGTCGATGACCAGCTGGGTGGCCCGCACCGCAGCCGGGCCCGAGTCGTCCAGGTGCCGGTAGAGGCGACGGGTGCGGCACCGGTCGCCGCGCAGAGGCAGCTCGTCCCGCCGGCACCGGACGCACCGGCCCGCAGGGTGCAGCTCGCGCCAGTGACGGCACGGATCGCAGCGCAAGCCCCGCTTGCCGGCGGCCAACCAGGCATCGCAGTCGCGGCATGACCGCGCCACGGACGGTGGCAACGGCGCCGGGGCCGTGATGTAGGTGGTGGTGGGCTGGTTGGTGGTGGAGAACCGCATAGGCTCCGGTGCCGGGTCGAGCAAGCCGGCCCGCAGCAGGACCAGGCGCACCGCGTCCCCGTTGGACGGCAGATCCCGAAGCATCGGCTCCGGCAGCCGTACGGCACCCTCGGCCTCCCGCACGGCCAGCGCGAGCCGGACCATCTCGGCGATCTTGTGCTGCCAGCCCACGGACATGCCGTGCTCGGCCGCCATCGCCTCGATCATCGGGCGGCATTCCTTCCATCCGACCACCGGCCGGCTGACGATCGCGCTGACCGTGGCGTCAGTCAGCGCCCTGGGCACCGTGAACAGCGCAAGCTGGCCGCACACCTGCGCCTGCAACACCGGCGGCCCGGCCGGGGCAGCGCGCTGCTTCCGGAGCTTGATCCACCACCCCTGCCCCACCTTGAGCCCGTTCTTCGTGCGCCGGCGCAGCGGCCGGGCGTCCGCCGACCGGTCGCCGTACATCCCGCCGACGATGAGCTGGACCGGCCGCGGCCGCGCCTCCGCAAGACCCAGGGCCCACTCAGCGTCGTCCTCGGCCCGGATCGCCATCAGGCACGGCTTGCACAGCCCGTCCGTGTTCAGGTGCGCCTCGTGCCGGCATCGCGGGCACACCCCGACCTCGGGATACCGCCTCGCCCAGGGCCGGCACCCGTCGCACACCCGGTTCCAGTGCACCACCAGCCATCCCAGACACACCGGGCAGCTCCGCGCCCGCCCCTCTCCACGCCACATCGCCACCGGCCTGCCGCTCAGTTCGGCGGGAGCGAGCGCGGCCCGGCACCCCGACGGCTCCGCGGCACCGGCCGGAGCGGGCCCGCCGCCGGCTGCTCCTCGGCGCCGACCGCGCGCTGACCGGACTCCGGCGCCGCCTGGGCGTCGGCGAGCGGCTCGGCCTGGAGAAGGTCGGCGACCGTGCAGTTCAGCGCGGCGCACATCTTGTCCAGGTCCTCCAGGCGCACGGTGACCGGGGTCCCGCCCCACAGCGCGGCCACCTTGCTCAGCGACGGATTGAACCCCACCTGCTGGAAGGCGGCCAGCACCTCGGTCGGCCGCCACAGGTCCCGTTGCGCGGCCACCATCCGAAGGTTCCATTTCACCGTAGGTTCCCCTTGTCCATCACCAGTCGTTGAGCCGCCCGGGAGCTCGCGGTCAGGTTCGCGTGCTCAGGGTCGGCGTGAGCGGTCGCCATGTACCGAAGTGTCGTGGTTGCCCAGTCGTGTCCGAGGACCTTCTGCACTTCCCACAACGTCATCCCGCGCTCGTAGTTGTGGGTCGCGCAGGCGTGACGCAGCAGGTGCGGGAAGAGGTCGGTGACCGGGCCGGTCAGGTAGTTCGCGGCCGCCGTGTGCAGCGCCTTGCGGAACGTGGACGGCACGATCGCCGGCGCGATCGGCAGGTTCAGCGAGGCGACCGCGGTCGGCTTGCGCTCCGAGGGCCACAGCGGCGCCCGCGGGTGTTCGATGTCGTCGCCGAACTCGCCGCGGATCTCCTCGATGTACCACCACAGCAGGGCCCGGCCCTCCTGGAACATGTACGCCTCGCGCGGCCGCGGCCCCGAGCCGTGGGCGCCCTTGCCCAGTACGACGAACCGGCCCCACTGCCCGTGCTCCCAGTGCAGGTCGCCCATGCACACGCCGCAGAGCTCCGCGGCGCGGACACCGGAGAGGTAGGCGACCTTGGTCATCACATAGTCGCGGCAGGCGACCAGGTACTTCCGGGCGTTGGGCAGGTCCTCGCGCCACCGGCCGAGGAAGTCGCGCATCGCCGTCTGCGACGGCGGGATCCGCAGGCCGAAGTCCCCGCGGTGCCGGGGCCTGTTGAACGGGTCGATCGGCGACTCGACGGTGGCGCCGAAGCGCCGCATGATCTCGCCGGCGTATCGCTGCTCGAGGAACGCGAAGTACGCGTCGATCTTGTTGATCTTTCCGCGCAGCGTCGATGGTGCCCGCTTGCCCGGCCCGGCGAAGTAGCGGTCGACCTCACGCGGAGACAGCTGCCACGGCACGGTGCCGTAGTAGTCGCAGACCTCCAACACGGGCTTGAGCAGGCCGTCGAGCGTCGTCGGCGCCAGACCGGCCGCGTCCCGAGCCCACTGGTACTCCGAGAGCGTGTCGAGGAAGAAACTCTCCTCGTCGACGGCGGACATGCGGGCCTGTCGGCGGCGCTGCAAGGTGACGACGTCCGCCAGCCCCGACTCCACCGAGACCGCGGCCGGGTCTACTATCGCGCTGGCATCCGCGATCGGGCGTACCAGCGTCAGCACGCGACTTTCGGAATCTGACACGGACCGGGAAATTACAGGGACTACTCGCAGAATCTGCGAGATACTGCTGAGATCTCACACCAACGTGTGAACGCCGCCGAGGGCGCGCCCTGCCTGCTGAAATGCAGCTTCGGAAGCCCAGACAGGGGCAGGGGAACCCGCGCGTACTCCACTAGTGAATGTGCTGCCGTCCGGGAGCACGGTGAGCGTGCGGGCCGTTCCCAGTCCGGTGTACGTCGCCGACAGCGCCTGGTACACGATGCCCAGGTGGCCTCTGGTCTGGATGACATGGCCGTGCTCGGTACGCCGCCATCGTGGGACAGGGTCGCTGAACATGACCGCGCCGCGCAGGCCGGCGTCCGCGGCGGACCTCAGCGCGGCCGAGGTGAAGAAACTCTCGCCGTTGCTGGGTACGGACTCGCTGAGGACGAGACGCGCGATCTCGGCGCTCTCTCGGTAGGGTTGGTTCTACGCATCGAGGGCGGTCATCGTCGCAGCTCACGTCACGTGCTACCTGTGGGTCGACGTGTTGACGGACTGGACGAGCCCATCGACTCGGCTGCGACTGGGCAGTCACCTGCGCTAGGTGTTTATGAACGTCGAGCGCACGGAGGGTCGGGACGTGTCGACTCGCGTTAGGCGATAGACAGGTGGAGTGACGGACCGCGGTGAGCCGGACGCCGGCGACGAAAACGAGGCCCTGCCCGAGCTGTGTGATCTGTGCGGGACGGTGGTGGCGGACAGCACCGAGTTGTATGCCGTGGTCCCGGACTCGTCGGTCGTCCATGCCGTCGACCCACGGCTCGACGGGAAACGCATGGTCGTGGGCTGTTCGCGCGAGCACCTGGCCGAGCTCGTCGAGCAGTACAAGGGCCGGCCGTTCATCGACGCCGAGCTGTGGGCAGGCAAGATCGGCCGTGCGATCGAGGCTCGCGGTGGAAAGGTCACTCCCGAGGAGCTAACCGAGGAGACCGGACTCGCCGAGGCCCAGATCGAACTCGGGATGTTGTGGCAGAACCTGGGCGCGTTGCGCTGGCATCAGCGGTTCGGCGGAGAAGGACCGCCAGAGTCGACGGAGGACCGACCCGGCTGAGGTGAAGCTGGCCGCGCGGACCACGGCGGCCAAGCTGAAGGGTGATACGGCGCTGTCAACCTGCTTCGCCACGCTGTGGAGACGGCCTCCGACGATGGCGGCTGGGCCCACCTCCGCTACGCGCAGTCCCCAGTGATCTGGAGGGTGTCCAGGCTGAGGAAATGGTTCAGCCCGGGCACCGTGTCGCCGTCGTACTGCGAGGGAAGCTCGCACCCCGGGTACACCGCCAGCAGCGGCGGGCCGCCGCCGGTCTGCTCGTCCTCCTCCGCCACCGTCCAGCGCAGAGCCCTGACCGAGTGGTACCACCGGTCGCCGAAGTCGAACAGGTACGTGCCGCTGTGGCCGGGGGCAAGGAACCCGGCCACAGTAGCCCCGGCACCGGCCCCGCTTCCCTCGCCGCCGTCCGAACGGGAAGCGGCCGAAGGCATCCAGTCCCAGTAGCCCCAGGGCAGCTCGACGTCGATCCCGTCCACTCCGCCGCGCGACGGCCAACTCTCGCGGTACAGCCGGTGCCCGGGAGAGAAGCTGAAGCAGGCCATATGCTCCTCGGTCCGGGCGTATACGCGGTCGATCGCCGTGGCCAGGTCCATCCAGTTGTGGCGGCGGCCCAGGACCAGCGTGAAGGCCTCGTCCGGATCGTGATAGTCGCCGCTGACCATCACGACCAGCCCCCGGCCGGGGTCCGGTTCCTCGAACCGGTGGATCGCCGGCGCCCGTTTCGCCCGGCACAGCCGCTCGTCTGCCTCGACGAGCTGGCGCAGGTTCCGCCCGGAGCGGGAGCGGTCGTACTCGCGCGTCCGTGGCCCCGAGAGTTTCGGGTTGCCCGCGCGGGGAGCGGGCAGCCAGCTGAAACCCGGCACGGCCTCCAGTTCGGCGGCTCGCTCCTCGGTAAGGCGGCCCTGACGACGGCGGCGCCGCTGCTCGTAGACCCACTCGCCCAGCGGCAGCGCGTCGACCATCTCCCCGCGCGGGGGCATCCGCTGATGCTCCTCCAGGTAGTCCTCCAGCGCGTCGAGCTGATCGGCCCACCGGTCCTGCCGAGCATTCCAGGACCAGCCCGGCAGCTCTTCCAGGGCCCGGACTTGCACTTCGGTCAGCTGTTCGCGGCGCTGTCGGCACTTGTTGACCCACCTCCCCAGCGCGAGGCCCCGGTAGCGGCTGCGCTGAGGGACATCGGCGTCGCCGTACTCCTCGGCCCAGGACCGCAACAGGTCCAGTCCCTGGGCCCACTGCTCCGAGACGTCCACCGCCTCACGCTCGCTGGTCACGCCCGGCCTCCCCCGGCGGTGGTGGTGGTGCGCACCGGCCATCCCAGCGCCTCGGCGACGACCTCCACCCCGAGGGTCAGCGTCCAGTAGGCCCCCGGCTCCGCGCCCGACAGGTCGCTGCCGACCTGCTCGAAGGCGTCCTCGAGCGAGTCGATCGCGAACTGGTCCACCACGTGCCAGGGCGGACGCTGCCTGGGCCGTTCCTGTGCCTGGGTGCCCAGGCACACCGCGTAGGCGACCACCGCGGGCCACAGCCGCGCCACGAAGTAGTTGTCCGGGTCGTACGCGTCCTCGCCGTCCTCGAGCTCGGCGTTGAGTTCGTCACCGATCAGGCTCCGCACCTGGCCCGTCAGCTGCGGATGAGTACGGTCGACGGCCTCGACGACGGCGGCCAGCGAGGCACCCGGGCCGAAGCCTGCCAGCGCGGCCGGTCGGGCGGCCGGGGGCAGGGGGATCCACAGCCTGCCCGCATCTGCCCAGTGGTCGGCGGCCAGCCGCCGTCCGTCGTCTCCCCGCAGCCGCTCCAGGAAGGCTTGTCCGCCGGCGCAGGCCAGCAGGGCGGCCACCGCGGTCCATCCGGCGGGGAGCGTGATGTCCTGATGGAAGAGCCTGTCCAGGTCCGACGCCAGCTGAAGGGGGTGCAGGTCGACCAGCTCGTTGCTGAAGGCGCACGCCGGGCAGACCCGCGGGCGGGCTGCTTCGGTGACGGTGAGCAGGTGGTCCGCCGGGTAGGGGTCGGCGCAGACCTCGCACGCCCGCCGGTCGGAGAGCTTGGCGATGTGGGCAGCTCGGGCCGCGGCGAACGCGGCCGAGACCTGTTGGACGAGCTCGGCAGCGGGGGTGGAGCCCGGAAGGGTGAGGACCATCGCCTCTGGCTCAAGGTCCATGATCCTGGGGGCGATGAACGTCCACTCGGGGTCCTGGGTGAGGTCGTTGTGCCCGGGGTCATCGGGATCCTCGGGGATCGCCCTGGGCAGCGGACCACGGGTTCGGGCCAGGGAGGACCGCACGGGGCCGGGCCAGCCGGTCCACTGCCCGCACTCGGCAGCACCGTCCGCTTCGACAGGCCAGTGGGCCGCGCGGAAGGCCGTCAGCATCCGCTGCTGGAGGTGTTCGGTGATGACCGGCCGGAGCTGCGGGCCAACGGGGCGGTCCGGGGCGAGGAGCAGCTCCAGTGCTGCGGCCCGGCCCGCCTGGTCCAGTACCGGCGGCAGCAGCCGCTGGCGGGCCGCCTCGACGACACGGCGCAGGGCTTCTTGGTATCCGCACCCACATGCCTGATTCAGGGCTCGGGCGAGTTGCTGCTGGTGGGAGAGAGAGGACGTCTTCTTGCGAGGTCGCGGCATGACCGACTCCTGTACACAACGCCAGCCGGACCGTCCCACCACGAGCCCAGCCGTGTGCACGGATGGTCAAGGAAACGCCTGATCCACGCTCGCCTCCCCGCGGCCGCGGGGTTCACTCCCATAAGGCCGGCGGTGGGGCCGACCCCGAGCATGCACTGGCGACAGCACACTGTGAGAATCATAGCGATTCAAGTCCGCCGTACCGCAAGGCGGATCGAGTATGTCGGCAGTCTGATCGAGGTGTGTCGGAACACGCCCGATTAGTGCCGCTCCGTGGCAAGGTTCTGTTCAGTACCGGGTCCCGGTTGGGCGGCCTCGTGTTCTCTCCGACTGCGAGGGGCGATGAGGCTTCCCGCGGCGGTGAACAGGTCCGTAGTCCGTCTCCGGTTGCTGAGGCCGTTTTGGTGGATCGCGTCACGGCGGCCTCCCCTGCCTCTGGCAGGGGTAGCCGAAACGCCTGCCCTACGCGGCCGAGCTGACGGACGATCGGGCCAGGTCGCGAGCGGCGGATGCGTCACCCGGCGGGAGAGGATCTCCGACATCGTGGGAGACGATCTCCGAGCAGGGTGTCATCGTCCCTGGTCAGCGAGTTCCGTCGGCGCACCTCCCCGCGAAGGAGTGGCGACCGTTCTCTATGTACGCGACAAGCGCCACGGCGGAGGTGGAGCCCAGTAGGTCAGGGCAGGGGGCTGATCCGGCCCGCTGAAGAGGCCGTCAGGGATGAAACGGAGGCCCCGGTCAGCGGCGGGCTTCTCAAGGGCAGGGCGGCGCGAGGGCGGCTGAGACTGTCCGGGGTGGTGTCGAAGTATCTGCGGCGATCAGCCGGCTGTTCTCGATCATCAGCCGTTGGTTGACGTTGCGGAGTGCCTGCATGGCGGTCTCTGCTTGACGGCTGGCTGCGAGCGCTGCGTCTCGTTGCTCGCGCAGTTCCTCCATCTCCGTGTCGCGCAACGAGCGGGCGTTCAGGCCGTCGCGAAGGCGGGCACCCAGGTTATGGGCGCGTAGCGTGCGTAGCTCGTTCTGTACTTCGTGAAGGGTCCGTTGCAGGGCGGTGTTCTGTTCCAGGAGCATGCGGTTCTCGACTTCGAGAGCCGCCTCCTTGCGGGCGGTCGCTGCTGCCGCCGCCCGCGGCCGGTCTTGGGCGAGATGGGCGCGGACAGTCTCGGCTTCGGCTTTGAGGTCGCGGTGGCGTTGAAGGTACTGCAGGTTGACGGCGGCCCGCCGGGTGATCTCCGCATCGGAGAGGGCCTGGCGGTCCTTGCGCATCGCGGCCAGGACGTCGAGCACCCGCTGTCGGCACCGTTCGCTGTCTGCGCGGCGTCGTTCAACGGCGGCCGCCCTGCCAGCGTCGAGGGCCTTGGCCCGTCCGGCGGGGACCGTCGCCTGGCCTGGCTGCGTGCGCGGGGCGGCCGGGCGCGTCATCCCGTCATCGATTCGGTGATGATCGGGTCGACGGTCGGCTGCTCCAGACGCTGCCGTCCGGCCAGAACTGCCGCTACGGGGATGACGGTGAGGAACCGGTCCCTGGTGTGGAGCCAGGACTCCACCGTGGTCCGTTCCTCGGAGGTGAGGGAGCCGATGTCGGCTTCGCATTTGCCGACGAGTTCGTCGATCTGCTGGATCTCCCGGCGCAGCAGCTCCAGGTTCGCCGCGCTCACCGGCCCCGCGGTGAGCACGCTGCCGTAGGCGCTCTCCAGCGCGGCGAGCTGCTCCGCCTTACCGGCGCGCAGCTGGCGCAGCTCGGGCAGGTGGGTGAAGTCGGTGGTGTAGAAGGTGCAGGAGAAGCAGCGGTTGTACACCGGGCAGCCGTGCCCGTCGGCGCGGACGTTGTTCATCTCGTGGCAGCGTCCCGCAGGGACGGGCACCGAGCCGACGCCCGCCCGGATCCGGTCGGCCATGTCGTCGTCGGGGGTGCGGGCGCGAATCCGGCCGCCGGTGAGGTCGAACTGATACTTGGCGGCGATGGCGCGCACCGCTTCCATCCGCCGGGGGTGCGAGGGCCGGTAGTAGACCTGCGTGGTGGAGGGGTCCTGGTGGGCCATGAGGACTTGCAGGATGTCGAGCGGGACGCCGGCGTCGGCGCGGAGCTGGGCGTAGGTGTGCCGGAAGGCGTAGGGGAACACCCGTGCCGGGTCGAAGGTCTTCCCGTGCTCATCGGTCACGGCGAACCGGTCGAGCCAGGTCTCCAGCCAGTAGCCGATCGTGCTGCTGTCGTACGGCCGCTCGCCGAGCGCGTTGGCACGGGAGCGGCGCGGGGTGGGGAACAGCACCATGCGGGTGGACCGGGGCCGGCCGTCTTCGTGGAACAGGTGCGGGGACTCGCCCCGCAAATGGTCCTGCTGGCGGGTGATGACCTCGGCGTCACTGGGATGGAGCGGAAGTTTGTGCCGCCGGCGGACCTTCTGCATCCAGTACGCGAGGAAGGGGTAGGACCGGCGGCGCACCGTCCCGTCCGGGTCCTCCACATCGATGTCGTGCCACTGAAGGCAGTCGAACTCCAGGTGCCGGAGCTCCCACGGCCGTCGGCCCACGCGCATGGCCAGCTCGACGCAGTTGCGGCGGGTACCTGCCGGGAGCAGGGCGAGATTGCGCTCGTCCATGAGCTGGAGGAAGACCTGTTCCGGTAGGGCGTCCTGGGAACGGCCCTCCAGCTCGCTGGCCGTGTCGTCCCGCTCCGGGTACGGCGGCACGTCCATCTCCAGCAGATGGACGTCCGCAGCATGGTTGTCCGCGAGCCATGCCCTGCCATGCTCGAGGACCTCACGCAGCATCTTCACCAGCTCGTAGTGGCGCACCGGGGTGACCAGCAGAGGCCCGGCGGCTCGGCGGGAGGGCAGGAGGCGCTCGGCGACGATCTGCCGTACCGGATCGTCATCGTTGAGGAGCTGGTAGTCGCTGGTGTCACGGGCCCGCTGCGTCAACCAGCGCAGGTAGGCAAGCATGCCGTCCCGGCCGACTTCCCCCGCCCTTCGGCCCTCGCCGGGCAGGGTGCGAAGGAACATCGCGAACCACCGGGCCGCGAAGCCGACGAGCGTCAACCGTGCCGACGAGGCTCCGGCTGCGGCCAGACGGAGGAGGTACTGCTGGGCGAGGTGTGTGACCCAGGGGGCGTGGACGTCCCGCAGATCCACACTCCCGCCCTTGTAGCGGGGGTTGAGGATGTGCAGCCGGACCAGGGCCCGCGTGTGTTCCGTGGCCGGGTCGGCTTCCAGGAGCGGCAGGGTTTGCTGCCACAGCCGTAAATACGTCGTCGTCGCGCCCTTGGGCGGCAGTTCCGCGGCGGCCAGGTCGTCGACGGCATGGTCGCACAGCCAGCGCACCGCCGACTTGACCTGCGCGGGATTGATCCGGCCGCCCTGACGAAGCTGGGCCTCGTATCCGCGCAGCACCTGCACTACGACCGTTGGCTCAAGATCGGTGAGCGGCACGACATCGACGGACGTGTAGATGGCAGCTGCCGTCAGCGCCCAGGCCTCGCGGTCGGGCGTCCCCGCGTTGGACCACTGCCGCTGGTGTGGCAGGCACAGCCGGCTCCGCCGCACCACGGCCATGCGCGGGCAGACGCGGACCAGGCACTTCCCGAAGCCAGGTCGAGGGGCGCGGCCCCGGGCGAGGTACTCCTCGACGGTCAGCCGGAGCCCCCGGCGCTCAGAGGCGCAGCTCTTACACAGGCCATGAACCTCCGCGGCACGGTCGCAGCCCACCTGGCACCGATGCTCGGCGTAGGTACGGCGGGCGAGCGGGACGGGCGTGCTCGCGCACCAGCTGTCAATGTCGCCCGGGGCGCCGGCCTCCCGCCAGTCGGACGCGCAGCGGTGGCACAGCCACGGCCAGCTCGTGGCCGGCCGGTCGCACCCGGCGTGCCGGCACCGGCGCAGCGAGTGCCAGTCGGCGCCCAGGGGGAAGCACAGCTGGAGCGGGGAACGGTCAAGGCCGTGCCGGGCCAGGTAGTCCCAGTCCGGCTCCCACCCGCCTGCGGGAGCTGGGGCGGGCAGAGGTGCAGAAGTCGTCATGCCGGTCCGAAGATCTTGTCGTTCACGGCCTGGGCGGCGTGGGCGACCCGGGCGTCGGAAGGGTTGCGGTACACGTTCTGGCTGGCCACGTCACGGTGGCCGAGCAGGCGTTGGAGGACGTCGCACGCGACGTCGAGGTCGGCTGCGGTCTCGCCGAAGGTATGCCGCAGCATGTGCGGATGGATGTGCCGAATCCCGGCGTCTTGGGCGAGATCCGACACAAGGTCCTGAACCCGCCGCGTGCCGAGAACCTGCCCGCCCGGCTCTCCCGTGGGACCCGGGAACGACACGAAGGCCCAAACGGCGTTGCCCGCCCCGGGGATGGCGAGGCGTTCGCGCATCCAGTCGGCGTAGAGCATCACCACAGGTCCGGGCACGGGAACGACGACGGTGCCGCGGTTCTTGTTCGCCGCCCCGCGCGGATGACCATCACGCTTCTCCAGGTGAAGGTGAGGGCCCAGGCTGTAGGGGCAGCCCGGAACAGTACTGCCGGCCGGGACGAGGTGAATGTCCTCGCGGAACAGACCGACGACCTGGCCGACACGCAGCGCGCACGCACCGAGTAAGGCGACCATGCAGCGGTCGCGGGCGGTCCTCGTAGCGCGCAGGAGCGCGGCGAACTCCTCGTGGCTGGCGGCCGGTGCCCGCCCGGAAGCGTGGCTCGGCCGCGCATCGACACGGATGCGTGGTTCCAGGACGAGTTTCCCCGTCGCCGGGTGCGGAGCGGTGACGAACAGGGCGTCGACCGCCTTCGCGCTGATCCGGCGGAGGTCGGCCAGGTGGAGGTAGAAGCCGTGGATTGCCGCCAAGGCGGGGGCGAGCGTGGAGTCCTGCGGGAGCTGCCCCTGGCCGCGGCCGCTCGTCAGCCGGGGCGTGGTCCTCAGCTTCATCAGGTAGTGCGAGAGTTCGGCGGCCGCGTGCTCCCGCGACAGGTCGTGCTCGTCGCACCAGGCGTGAAAGCGCTTGAGGTGACCCGCGTACGTCTTCGTGGTCGATTCCGCACGGGCCCGGCCGAAGCGCAGGTGGCAAAGGAAGCCGTCCACGTCCTCGACGACCGTCAAGGTGGGCCCGGCAAGGACCGTCCAGTAGGCCAGCGTGTCAGTGACCTCGACCCGCAGGATCTCGGCGGTGGGCCTGTCCACAACGAACACAAGCGGAATGTAGCAGCTCAATCACTCAGCGGAGTAACCGATGATGCGACTGCGCGTGAGCGCACCAAGGAACAGACGGATTGCGGTCAACGTCATTGTGCTGGGGCCGAACGCCCGCTCAGCGCCACCGGCCCCTGCGGGCGCTGCGTGGTGGAGGCACCCCGGTGTACGCAGATACCCCGTGCCCAGGGAAGACTTCGAGGACCGGCCAGCTCGGCTGCCGCACGCCAGTAGGCTGGCTGCGGCCCGTTGGCCTGCCATATCCTCCTCGACTCCAGGAAGTGCTGCCGTGAGTGATCAGCCCCGTCTCGCTGAAGCCGGCGACGACGCCGTCGCCCTCCGGGAAACGAGTCGGAACTATCTCCAGATGGTGGCGCAGTCCTGTGGCGAGAAGTGCGACGCGCTGTGGGCCTGGAACGAGTTCGGTCTGTGGATTCCGCCCGAGGATCCGTCGGCCGCGTTCGAGGAGGTGCAGTGGATCTTCGGTGACTGCAGTCCCGAGGACCCCGCCACCGTCGAGATCCTGTGGAAGTCCTGGGACGAGGCCACGCCGGCCTGGTACCGCATGCACATCATGGAGACCTACGCCGACCGGCCTCGGCCGGCGCTCCGCGGTACCTGGGCGAACCCGGCGACCGGCCTGGTGGAGCTTGCCGACGTGGTCGCGGTGCGGCCTTCCATCGAGGGCTTGCCGCTGAGCTGTACGCAGACGGCGAGTCCGACGTTCCGGCCCTCTCCCCTGCGTCCGGCCGCCGACCCGGAGGACCTGCTGCCCGAGGTCACGATGACCCAGGCCGAGGCGGAGCTGATGATCAGCCTCTACCTCCACCTGGAGAGTCACCGTCTTGGCCCGCTGTGGACCACGATCGACGCGCAGGCAGCGGCAACCCGCGACCGGCTCCTCGACATCATCAACACCGCCGGGGCGGCGGGCTCAAGGACCGACATCAACATCACGGTCGCCGTCCGCGACACCTCTGTGAGCCAGTGCCCGCATCACGTCTTCGACCCGGCGCCGGCCTACACCGGTGTCGACGAGACGCGCACGGTGGGTCTGCACGAGGTGGCGCACGCCCACAAGGACGGGACCGTGGGCCTGGAGGAGCACGGGCATGGGCACTTGCGTGCGGTCCTGACCTGCGTGGCCCTGTACGGCGGGAGCGTCCACCTGGCCACCGTCCCCCTCGACGGCTCGGCCGTCCCGGTGGCCACCGAGTCGCTCTACCGGGTCCACTACGACTGGCGATGCGAGCTCGTGGAGGACGCCGAGCAGCGCCAGATCCGCAACCTCAACGACATGATCGCCCCCCGCGACGGCGGTCGCTGACCGTCCCGGACAGCCGGTCTGACGCAGGGCCGCTACGCGTCGCCCTTGGCACGGATCTTCCTGATGAGCTCGGCGTCGCCGCGCATTACCCCGGGGACCCTGGCGTCGGCTTCGGTCTGTCCGTGCTCCTCGCCGCACGGACACACGCTCCATCCGTCGGTCTCGATGTGGCCCGCGACCTGCTCGATGATGTCGGCGGCTTCGTCGAGCAGCCCGAGCGGAAGTCCCGCGCTGTCGCTCGCCGAGTCCGCTCCGATGGCGAGGCCGATCTCGAAGATCAGGTCTGTCGCGTGCTGCACGGTGCGGGAATCGCCGTTGCTCGAGGCGTACTTGACGGCCTGGGCCAAGGCCATGAGCGGGCGGGAGCAGACCCAGCGCGGCATGAAGACCGTCCGGTCATCGACACGGACCGGCCGTACGCCGTGGACGGTGTGGGCGCCGTCGGTGTCCACCGCGCTGGCCTTGGCGATCTGATCCGCCACGGCGGAGGGCTCGATGTAGCGCAGCGCTGAGCGAGGCTGGATCCCGAGCTGGTCCGCCACCATCGCCACGTTGTGAGCGAGGACGTTGGTCACCGCTACGGAGACGACGTCCAGCCCTCGAGTGAGGAGTTCGGCCTCCGTCTGGGTCGCGAGGGCCTTGAACGCCTTGGTGTTCCTGATATCTGCCACGGTGACCAGCGTAGAGCCCTCGCTGGCGGGCTCTCGCCGGGTGAACAGAGCGGCCCGGCCCGCCGCGGGTTCACCCTTGGGGCTGGCCGGCGTAGGTCTGCGCCTGCTTTCGCCACAGGGTGGCGTACTCGCCGTCGGCGGCGAGGAGGGAGTCGTGGGTGCCCTCCTCCAGGAGGCGTCCGCCGTCCAGGACGATGATGCGGTCTGCGGCGCGGGTGGAGCCGAGGCGGTGGGTGATCAGGATGACGGTGCGGCCCTCGCTCAGGGTGCGGATGCGGTCGTAGACGGCTTCCTCCGCGCGGGGGTCGAGGGCGGAGGTCGGCTCGTCGCAGATGAGGACGGGTGCGTCCTTGCGGTGGAAGGCCCGGGCGCCGGCCAGGCGCTGCCATTGCCCGCCGGACAGGTCGCGTCCGCCCCACTGGGAGGGGGCGAGGTTGGTATCGAGGCCGTCAGACAGGCAGGCGATGACGTCGTCGGCGCCGGAGGCACGGGCTGCGGCCATCACGGTCTCGTCGTCACCGTCGCCCTGGCCGAGGGTGATGTTGTCGCGGGCGGATACCTGCCAGCGGGCGATGTCCTGGGGCAGCAGCGCGAGACGCGACCAGATCTGTTCGGGGTCGGCCGTCGCAAGGTCCGCGTCGTCCCAGGTGACGGTGCCGGTGGTGGGGGTGTAAAGGCCGGCGAGGAGTTTGGCGAGGGTGGACTTGCCCGCGCCGTTCGCGCCGACGATCGCCAGGACCTCGCCGCGGCGCACGGTGACACTGATGTCCTCCAGCACGGGCAGCTCGCTGCCGGGGTAGCGGAAGGTGACGTTGTGCGCGGCGATGACGGCCGGCCGGTCGGGCACCGGGACGGGCGTGGTGGGCAGCTGGGCGCGGTGTTCTGCGTCGGTGAGGAAGGTGGACCAGTCGCCGAGGTAGAGGCCGGTCTTGTAGGTGGAGTTGATGCCGGTGACCAGCTGGCCCAGGAGCAGGCGGCAGGTCTGGACGGCGATGAACGCGGTGCCCGCCGCGGCTGCTGGGATGTGGCCGTCGAGCACGAGGGCGAGCAGCGTGCCGTAGACGACGAGGGCGGCGCCTCCGGCCATGGTGTCGCCGAGGAGCTGGTAGCGGGCGGTAGTGCGGCCGATGCGGGCGGCGTGGTCGGTGAGCCGGTCGGTGACGGTGGTGAACTGGCCGAGGAGCCAGCTGCGCATGGTGTTGGCCCGTACGTCGAGGGCGGTGGCGCGGCCGGCGGTGCAGTAGATGAGGTTGTGGCGCAGGCGGCGGTCGGCCAGGGTATGCCGCTCGGCGAGGTGGGCTGCGCGTGCGCCGCGGACGGCAGCTGCGCCCCGGGGGATCACGGCGAGCAGCAGGAGCGGGAGCAGCAGGGGGTGGAGGGCGGTGAGGATGCCGGCGGCGGCGAGCAGGCCGAGGAGTGCTGCGGTCAGGGCGGTGAGGGCGTCGATCATCAGGTGGGCGTCCTTGGAGGCCCGGTTGGCGGCTTCGCTGTGGTCGCACCAGGCCGGGTCGTCGTAGGAGGCGAGCGGGACGCGGGTGGCGGCGTTGAGGTAGCGCAGTTCGGCGATCGCATCCACGCGGGGGCCGATGCGGGCGGTGACGGCCAGGGTTGTCGCGGCGACCAGGGAGCGGCCGACGGCGGCGCCGGTGATCAGGGCGAGTGAGGGCAGCGCCGTCTGGATACGCTCCGCGGTCGGCCCGGTGGAGAGCAGCGGGGCGAGGGCGCCGCGGGTGGCGTAGAGACCGACCGCGGTGATGACGCCGGTGGCCAGCTGCAGAACGGCGGTGAGCAGGACCGCACGGCGGTCGGCGTCCCAGGCCAGGCGGAGCGCGGTCGCGGCCAGGGCGGGCAGGCGCCGGGCGATGGTGGTGAAGTCGTCGGCGAGGGCGTTGTCGTGGCGCTCGGCGCTGACCGTGTACTGCGGGATGGGCTCCCCGCCGGTGGGGCGGCGGCGCGGCCACGGCAGGCGATGCCGTCGCCGCCCCGGGGCGGAGGTCGTGAGGGTCTCGCGGGTGGCGCTGCGGTGCGCGGTGTCTGTCACATCCTGGGCAACGCCTCACCCATACGGGTGGTTGTGGTGGCGAAGGGTGGCGAATTTCAGTTCGAGCGTTCCACCTGGAGAGCGGGAACGTAGGGCCAGACACGGTCGGTCTCGTCCTGACCGATGATCGCGGTGCCGGCTTCGATCCAGGCGTGGGCCCCTTGGGGGACGAAGCGGGCTCCGATCACCCACCGCACGCGGCGTCCGGTGAGCGCGGCCGCGAAGTGAGCGGCCAGGGATTCCTCCAGGCAGGCGGCGCGGCCGGGCCAGAGACGGGCGGCGCGGCGTACGGCGGCGAAGGCGGCCTCCGCCTCTTGGGGCAGGGCGGTGCGTCCCGGCAGGCGGGTCGCCGCGCGGGCGCCGGCGACGGCGATGCGGATGGGCAGGAGGCGGAGTAAGAGGAGCGCGGCGAACAGGCCGACGTGCCCGGCCAGTTGCTGGACGCCACTGACGGGAACAGGGGTGGCGAACCGGATTTCGGTGCGGTCGTGCGGTGCGGCGGGGGCCGCGCGCTGGAGGAGGTCGGCGCGTTCCAGGTCGTCGGCGAGGGCGGTGAGGTCGGTGCGGACCTGGGCGGGGTCGGCGCCCTTGCTGTGCCAGTAGGCGGTGAGGTCGTCGATGGCCCTGGCCGGGGTCGCGCCGTCGGTGATCGTCTGCCACAGGCGGGCGCCGACCGGATCGAGGAACCGCCACCGGCCGCGCCCGGTGCGGACGTCCATCAGGGCGATGCCGTCGGGGCTTGGGGCGGCGTGGACGCCGGGACGCGTACTCACAGGGTGACCTCCTGTACATGGGCGGTGGTCTGCTCCCACCACGTGCTGCGGGCGGTGGGCAGCGTGGCGAGCCACAGCTCGGTCACGATCAGAGCGTGCAGCGCGGCCAGGGGCGCGCCTTCACCGCGTGCGGCGCTGTCCAGGGAAGCGAGCGCCCTCGTGCCGTCGAGGAGGCCGGCCTGGGCGAGGCGGGAGTCGGCGAGGACGCGGCGCAGGGCAGGGGCGTTGGCGCGCAGTCCGGCGAACAGGCTGCTGGTGAAGGCGGTCTTGGTGCGCCGCTGCAGCAGGTAGTCAGGGACATGGCCGGTGAAGGCGGCGCGAGCCAGGGGCTTGAAGTCACCGGGCTGGGTGCGTGCGTAGCCGGGGATCGCGTGGCAGGCGTCCACCACGAGGTTGTCCAGAAGCGGGGCGTGAACGGGCAGGCCCCACTGCTGGCGGCTGATCTGGTCGAAGGTGGCGTGGCCGTCGCCCATCAGTTCCAGGGCGAGCCGCTCGTGGAGGGCGCCGGGAGTGGTGTCCGACGGGGCGGTCTGGGCGCGGGCGGTGACCAGGTCGGCGACCGCCGCCCGGCCGGCGCGGGTGAGCCAGGTTGTGGCAGCGCTGCTCCCACACCAGGTGAGCATCTGGGCGGCCGACGTCCCGGGACCGGACTGGGCGGTGTTCTCGGAGCCGGCGTTGATCGTGCCCGCCAGGGCGGCGAGGGCCTGGCGGTAGAGGGTGCGCTGCGTGCGGGCGGCCTGCCCGAGCACCGGCCACAGTGCGGCGCGGCGGGTGCGGGCGAACGCCGCGGTACGGCGCAGCGCCTCCCTGCGGTACCCGGCCCGGTACTGGTCGAAGACCATGGTCGAGACGGCGTCCAGGACATCGTCACCGCCGCGGCCCGTCAGGTGTGCAAGCGATCCGTGAGCGGTGGCCGGGCCGAGTTGCGCGGCCTTGATGGCCAGCAGGCCGAGCGTGAACGAGGGAGTGTCGGTGAACGGCAGGACAGCCGGGTCCTGAAGGCCGTCGAAGTGCTGCACGCCGGCCCGGGTGCCGTCGATCGTCGCATGGGTGATCTGCGGATGGTCGTGGGCGATGCGCTCGGCGTAGCGCATGTCGTCCTGCTCGCCCATGCGCGCGTCGGTATAGGTGACTGCCAGCAGCGGCCCGTAGGCGGCGGCCAGGCTGGTGACGGTGCCGCTGTCGACGCCGCCGGAGAGATCCGAGGAGATCGGGCCTGCCACGGTGGCCCGCCGGCCGACGGCGGCGGTGATGGTCTCGCGCACCGCCGGGGTGCCTTCCTCGAAGGACGTCACGGCCGAGGGCACCGGCAGGGCTTCGGTTCGCGGCTGCCAACCGGGCGCCAGGATGAGGGCGTGGCCGGGCGGCACGCGCCGCACCGTGTGGAAGTGGCTGTCGGCGGCCAGGACGTCGACGCCGCGCACAGTGAACGCGCCGAGCAGAACAGCCGGGTTGGGCTCGGCCTGGGCGAACGCGGCCAATGGGGTGGCCGCGGTCGCCCACAGCACACCTTCGCGGGTGGGGATCCAGTACACGGTCACCGCCCCGGCCCGGTCACCGGCGATACGCAGCCCGGTACGGTCGCGCACCACGGTGAGGCAGGAGCCGGGGAGACGCATCGCCGCCGCCCAGGCCCCGCACTCGGCGGCCGTGCGTGCCGCGGAGAACTCCTCGCGGGTGGCAAGGCAGCACCCGATCGCCAGGAGCTCGGCCTGGCCACGGCGGCCCGAGCCGCGGCGCACCTCGCCCGGATCGAACCCAGTCGCCCAGATCCGCGCCGCGCCGTCGGCGAAAACGTCCTGGGCTTCCCGAGGGCGCCAGTCGCTACCGGCCCAACTACCCCGCCCCGTATCGAATGTTCCGGCAATGAACCGCATAGTGGCCACCCCGATCCGCTCGTCCGTGTACTGGTCTGCCGCTGTTCACCGAACGAGCGCCCGGCTCGCCGGCCATCGGCCGACGCTCCGGGCGCTCGCTCACCCGTTCACGCCCCGCTGGGGGCGCCGTACTACTGCCAGTACTGGGTGTCGTCCGCGTTGTTGTTGCCCGCGGAGCCGAGGGTGGCGCCGGTGACCGTGCCCAGCGCGCTCAGCACGGGCGCGGTGTAGGTCTCGGTCTCGGCGGTCGTGGCGGTGGTGTCCATGGAGTACCTCCGGTAGTCGTCGCGCTTCGGATGTCCGCCGGCCGTCCGGGGTGTCTGGCAGCTCCCGTACGGCCTCTCGAACTCCTCTATGACACCGCGCGCCAACCCCGCCCGACAGAGCAGAAGTTGGGTACTTCGTAGGACCCGACCTGGAACGGAACTGGTATTCGAGTGGGAGGTGCCGAGGTCAGCGTGCGTCCAGGAGGTCGAGGACGGCGCGGTGATAGACCGCGTACACCTGCGGGAGCTCGGCGAGACTGGCTCGCTCGTCAATCCCGTGCAGGCCCTCGTAGGGGACGCCGAAGCCGGCGGTCGACGGGATGCCTCCGGCTTCTCCGGCCAGCAGGTTGCCGATGTTGGACGGGCCGGCGGTCTTGGCCCGCACCGTCAGGCCCATAGTGGCGGCGGCGTCCATCAGCGCGGCGGCGGGCTGCTCGTGCGGCTGCAACTGGAAGGGTGGCCAGCTGGCGACCGGTGTGATGCGGGTGGGTGTGGGGCCGGGCAGCTCGGCGTCGAGCTCGGCGGCGGCCTTGCGGACCAGCGTCTCGGCGTCGTGGGAGTCGAAGGCCGGGGTCGTGCGCACGTCGACGTTCAGGTCGCACCGGTCTGCTGCCACGGAGAAGCCCTCGCCCCCATGGATCGCGGTGACCGACAGCTTCGGCGGCAGCGTGAATGCCGCGTCGGCCGCCGGAGGGCCGGGCAGATCGGCGGTGTCCAGGAGCTGGACCAGGCGCGCGGCACGGGAGACGGCACTCAGAACGCTCCGGCTGGAGCCGGAGTGCCCGGAGTGCGCGGACACTGTGAGGGTCGCGCGCCACAGGCCCCGGCCGCCGACGACGACCTCGTCCAAGCCGGGGTAGCCGATCATCACGCCCGTCGGGATGGCGGCCTCCGGGTCGGCGAGGTACGCGCGGGCTCCGCCGAAGCCGCCGGTGTGCTCGTCGACGTCCAGGAGGACCGCCAGACCACCGCGCAGCGTTTCGGCATGAGGCAGCAGGTCGGCGGCGATGTGGCAGAACACTGAGGCGGCGAGCTTGGAGTCGGCAGCCCCCCGGCCCCGCAGAAACCCCTCGACGATGTCTCCGGCCGTCGGCGGGAACGTCCACGCTTCCTCGTCGCCGAAGGAGGCGGTATCCACGCAGGCGTCCAGGGTCCACCACGGGCCCGGCCGGCCTCCGGCGATCTCAACCAGCAGCCCCACCAGCTGGCCCGCCTCGTCGTGCAGGCGCCGGTGCGGCAGCCCGCCCCTGGTCAGCCAGTCCTCCAGGACGGTCAGGACCGGCGCGTAGTCGTCGATTCCTCCGCGGCTGGGCCTGCGGATCAGCTCCTGGGCCAGTTCGATCACGGATGCCGACCGCGTAGCGGCATGGGCCACCAAGTCCTTCTTCACGCTTCTCCTAGTCCTGGCGTTGCGCCGTGCCGGACCGGCAGCGCGCGAACGGCCTCCAACGTTTCCACCGGCCGCGCGGACGCGCACGCCTCCCGCCCATGCTGCACCAGCCCCACCGCGGCCTCGCGACCTAATAAGACCCCACAGTCGAACCCCTCGGCGCCCCCGTGGAAGCTCGGCAGCGGGACCACGGCCGCGGTCTCCGACGCCACGAAGTAGCGTTCCATCGCTTCCAGCGGCTCAACGAGCCCGATGTGGAGCGTCTTGACGCCGTTGCGGCGCTCGCCGGGGTCACGCAGCTCCAGCAGCCGCACCAGATGCTCGGACAACCCGCGGTGACGCGGCGGCCCGTACAGCACCCGGTAGTGCACCAGGTCGGGCTGCTGCGCCACGGCTGTCTCGATCGCCGCCAGGTACGCCTTCTCCCGACTGCGAGATCCCGTGACCACCAGGTGTTCACGCGCACCGGCCACGACCTCGACCATGGCCTCCACGAGATCGGTGTACCGAGTGAGCACCCGCACGACCACGTCGGTTCCGGTGGCCTCCAGAGCACTGGCGGTATCACGCCCGTCCTGGTGGGCGAAGAGCACCTCGGAGCGTTCCCGGTAGAGCTGGCTCAACGCCCGGCGATTCCTCACCCCCGTGCGCTTGCGCCCCGACTCCCACGCACTGAGCAGGCTCGCGTCCGTCGCGCCGCCCGTGATCTCGTTCAGCTGGTCAGCAGCCTCCTCCTGGGTCAGGTTTTGAGCCAGCCGAGCGCGCTTGAGCGCCGAATCCGTCATGGCCGATCCGGTCACCGATCCCCCAAGGGTGTACGTGGACGGCAGGCAGACCGCCGGCGCTTGGCCATCACCGCGTGCCGAGTTGCCGAGTCGCGGCTACGCCGTGCTATGGGTCGCAGCTCTGCCCTGGTTGTGTTGTGCCCGCGCTCGGGCCTGGACCTTCTCCCGGGACGCGACGACAAGAAGAAACCGCTCATCGTGCCCATTACCGCCGTCTGGATCCGCCGACGGTCCCCGCCCGGTAAGCCGCTCCTGCCCTGCACCGTGCCCCCATGCCGATCCGTCTCGTCAGTGAGCGATGCTGCCACCCAGACGCGACAGGCGACAGTCCCCTGTCCAGCGCGATGCGCGCTTGCTGGACGCCGGGGGAGCTTCGACGTGCCCCCGGCGTGGCCGGCGCACTGTGTGCGAGTGCATCAATGAGGGGATGGATGGCTCGCCTCACTGGAGCACCTCCCCACGAACGGTACGAGTCAGTCGATGCTCAGAGGCGATTCACAGAAGGCTCCAGGTGGGGGAAGGCGGTTGTGAGGACCCGGGGGTTCATGGGGCTGGCCAGCACCAGGACGCCGACGAGCGGCAGTCCCTCGACCGCGAGGTCGCCGGCGCCCAGCGGCGCCTCCTGGTCGAGGAGTCCGTAGGGACGGTGCAGGACGGCGGGCCAGCCGGACAGGTAGTGGTGCCGCTGCACGAAGGCCTTCGCGGTGGCCTCTGGGATGGTGGTCACCGTGTAGCGCTGGGCACGGAACCCGCCTTCGGAGACGTGGCGCCACGTCGGGGTGCCATAGCGCCATCGCTGGGTGAAACCGCGGGGGTCGCCGACCTTCATGGCCCGCAGGTCGGCGGGCCGTGGCGTGATGATCGAGGTCATGGGCACCTGCGCTGGGCGTCGGTGATGTGGTCGAGCAGGTCCTGGCGCCACCACAGGGCGTGGCGCATGCAGTTGTTCTCACGCTGGTGGGACTCGCTGCATCCGCGCTCGTGGCGGCCGCCGTAGGACCAGGCGAGGCTGTCGGCCGAGGCCACGCTCTTGTGTGCGATCTTCAGACCGGCCTTCTTGAAGCCGAACGCGTGGATGCGGATGCCGGCCTGCGCGAGGTCCGCGAGCAGTATCACAGGCAGGTCCAGGCGTGGGCGGCGGCAGATGCTTCCGACGCCGACCAGCGGTTCCTTCGTCAGGTCCACTCCGGCCTTGTCGAACATGTCGACGCACTGGAAGTAGCTGGCGGCCGTCCACCCCTGGATCACAGGGATGATCGGCAGGTCGGGTGCGAGTGAGCGCAGTTCGACGAAGTTCGCGACGGTCAGCTCGAGATGCTGCTTCAGCGTTTTGCCCGTCTTGCGGAGGACATCCCATTCGCACATCCAGTCCTGCTGGGCGGCGGCATGGAGCTGGCCCACCTCGTCGTGGTAGCGGCGGACCGCTGCCGCGTAGGTGCGGGCGTCCTGGCGCCACCCTCCGTGGAGCGAGAGCTCGCTGAACCCCCCGCTGTCGAGGAACCAGCTGTGCCGGGCGCGCGGCAGGGCCCGCCGGCCCGTGAGGCGGCGGTGTGAGACGCACAGGGGGACGTCGGCCGTTTCGAGCCAGGCCGGGTGATGGGCGCCCAGGAAGAACTCGAAGGCCGGTGTGGGCGGTGGTGCGGTGATGGTCACGGCGTGCGGTCTTCCGATGGGTTCGGGGCGGACGGGTCGGGATCGGGCCAGGGCGCGGGCAGGGTGGGGTCGCCGTCGCGCTCGCGGACCTTGTCCAGCGCGCCGGCGGCCCGGAGGCGCGGGACGTGCAGTTCGGCGGCCTCGTGGCCGCTGGGCCTGCGGCAGCGTCGGCCCGCGGGCGCTTTGCACCCGGGGCAGTCCAGGGACAGGGGGCAGGTGTAGCCGTCGACCAGACCGCCGCAGGGGCACGTCGCCCCGAGCGGTGCCCCGGCCCGGTCGATGAGAATGCCGCGCGCCAGAAGGGCATGCAGTTCGGACAGCAAAGCGGGACGGGGGACCGGCTGGGTCAGCGCCGTACTCGGGCGGTTCACGCTGGACACTCGCCGTCCTCGCAGAAGACGGCGCCCCTGGGCCACAGCCGGGTGATGCCGAGCGTGGTCAGCAGCCGCGTGAGGTCGCTGTCCGGGGGCTCAGGCACCAGGAGGGTCTTGGTGAGGGTGTTGCCGAACAATCCGCTCAGGTCGAGGAGTTCGCCGATGGCTTCCTGGAGGGCCGGGCGGCTGATGGTGCCCCGGGCGATGACGAGCCTGCCCGTGGTGAGATCGACCAGGTCGACGGCGAGCGGGTGCGGCTCGCCGGCCATCTTCAGTGTGCATCGGCTCAGTTCGTGCCCGGCCGCCAGGAGGTGGTCACGCAAGGCGCAGAGCAGCAGCTCCGCCGCCGCGTCCTGCGGCGCCGGCTCTACTCCTGGGTGGGGGCGGAACGGGTGGAAGAGGGGCACGGGGATGACGTGGGCGTGGGCCGAGCGCGGCCCCGGGGGAAGAGCTGGAGCGGACGAGGGCAGGAAAGCCGGATCGTGCATGGCGGACCAATCGGGGTGATGACGTGGGGTGGGGCGGGCCCGGCCAGTGAATCCTGGCCGGGCGAGGGGTCAGTCTGAGATCAGACGCATGCGCTGGGCTTGGGCATCCCACCGGCACTCGGCGTAGAGCCGGTTGAAGTCAGGCATGGCGTCCGGGTGGTCGGCCGAACATGGCTCCCAGCCGCTGGAGCCCAGTCGCGCGTAGAACCCGTACTCGTGGCACTCGGCCTCGCCGGGCATACGTCCGGTCCACAGCGTCCTGCACCGGTCGGTGAAGTGGCCGCAGCCGGATCGCTGCAAGCCGGTGAGGGCGCACCGGGCGAGGTCGCAGCGATCCGTGTGCAGTGATCCGACGGTCGCGTAGCAGCTCGGGCAGGGCCCTGCGGCGGACTGGGTGTCCGTGGCGACGTCGACCAAGTGCTGCAGCCGGGCGCCGATCCAGGCCTCCTTGTACGCCACGAAGATCTCGACCGTCTCATCGGCCAGGCCGAGCGGGCCCGTGACCATGATCTCCCCAGTGTCCGTGACGGCGAGTTGGGTGTCGGTGTAGCTGGTGGTGGTGATGACGGTAACGGTGAACGAGCCGCTGGTGAGCGTGCGGCGGACGAGTGTCACGGGAGGGCATTCCTCGGGGCGGGCGGGGCAGAGGTGGGGAGCGGAGGGGCGCGAACTTCGCGGGGCGGGGTTCGTCGGCTGGCCAGGATCGCCTGCGGTGGCTGCTTGGGGCGGTGCTCCCGTCCAGGGGCAGGCGACCGGCGCCGCTCCGGCGACGATTCCGTCCCCGCCCGCGCAATGATGTCGGGGTAAATCCAGTTATGAAACGTCGTCCGGGTGGATGGTGTGGTGAGCGGCCTGGGCGACCAGCGCCCCGAGGTCGGTGCGGAACGGGATGCCGTCTCCGGGGGCGGGGTTTCCCTGCTCGTCGCGGAACTCGATGAGCAGAAGCCGTGCCAGGGTCTGCTGTGTCGGCCACGGCACTCCTCGGGCGAGCCGGCCGTCAGGTCCGATCTCTTCCGTCAGGGCCTTGATCTGCCCCCCGTTGAGGGCGGCGCGGCGGCCTGCCGCGGTGATGATGAACGGGCGGGAGTCGTCGGCGCGGTCCAGGTCGTCGAGGGCGGCTTGGCCGTTGAGGACGTAGCCGTCGGTGTCGTTGCGGTAGGCGTACTTCTCCGTGACGAACAGGCGCAGCATCCGCGGGCCCACCTTGGGCAGGTGGCCGTCGGGGTGCAGGGAGGCCGTCCGCAGACGGGCGACGGCTGTTGTGGTCAGCGTGGTGGAAGGCATGAAAGCTCCCGGATGTCGGGGGTGGAACGAGGGGTGGCCCGTCAGCGGAGCGTGAGCCGGGGGGCGTAGTGTCGGCCGAGCCCGCCGTACGGGATCTCGGCGCCCGCACGCCGGGCCTGGTTCAGAAGACCTTTCAGGGTCCGCTTCTTGGAGTCCGCGTGCGCACCGAGGTGTGGCCGTGTGATGCGCTTGGGCAGCCGGTCCAGCGGCCACTCCCACACGAGGTGGTGGGGGTACTTCGGGTTCCGCTGTCGATCCAAGGGGCCGGTTGTCAGGCGGCCCTCCGCCGTGTAGACGAACAGGGAGTTGGCACAGAGGAACTTGCCCTCCGGGAAGAGCTCCGCCACGACGGCACAGATCGCGTCGAGAACGTCTGGGGTGGTCTCCTTGAGAGCGGCCCGGGCGGCGTCCATCGTGCTGATGGCATCTATCTCTGGGGTGTTCACGAATCTCCCGAGGACGTCGGCTTTGCGGCAGTGGGTGCTGTCACGTGTGACGGGGTCAGCCGACCGGGGCACTCACGGCATACCCATACAGTACATACATAAATCCAATTATGCAATCCATGGGTGAGGTGTCGGCATCCCCGTTCCTGGCATCCCGCCGGCGCCTGCCGCTCGCTCCCTCGGGCGGTTGGCCGCTGTCGTTTTGCCGCCGGAAGGGGGCGGATCCGCTGTGCTGAACCCGGGGCGTCTTCGTACGTGCCGGGTAGATCAGGCGACCAGGCCGTACAGCGCGACTTGACGGGCGCGGTACTTCGACGTCATCGCCCGCCCGACATGCGCCGCCATCGCCGTACCTGCCGGCGGCCGCGCGGCGGGACCCTCGGCCGCCTCCAGGGCTTCGGCACGCCGGACGATCTCCCGCATCGACAGGCCCTTCTTGAAGTCGGCGCCGATCTTGGCCTCGGTCCGGGCGAACGCCGCGGCGAGCTCCGGCACGCGTCGCGCGCCGTTCACGAGGTCGCTATTGCATCCGAGGACACAGAAGACGCAGCTCAGGCGCCGGTTTCCCCAGTCATAGGCCGGGTGGTACGGAATTCGGGAACGGGCGATCTCCCGCCATACCCTCCGGTCGTTCCACGTGTGAATAGGTCGCCATGTCGTGATGTGCCGGCGGCCATTGCTCGCCCCGCGGTCGATCTCCACCTCGGCGAGCTTCGCCCGCTGGGTGCTCTCGGCCGCGCGCTGCCCGATGCAAGCCAAGATCCGCACGGGCCGTCCCAGGTGCGCGAGCTCGTTGGTGAGCCGGGTGTAAAGGGTCCGGATCGGCCCTCGCTTTTCGCCGCTCGTGCACCAGCGCGCCGAACTCGACGGCCAGGCCGGCGCGACCTTCGCCTGCGCCGGGTCCTCGCCGCGCTCGAGAGCGTCCTTCTCTGCCTTCGCCTTCAGCTTGGCGTGGCGGGTTTCGACCCGGTCGAGGAAGTCGACGCCGGAGGTCACCACCTCGAACCGTCGGACTCCGCAGAGGCGGGCCTGCAACTCGGCGAGCTCGCGGGTGCCTTTCCACTCGGCCCGGCCCAGGTCCGCGTGCACGACGACGACCTTGTCCAGCATCCCCAGAGCCTTCGCGCGGCGGACGACGTACGAGAGCATCGCCTGGCTGTCCTTGCCACCGGAGGATGACACGACCACCCAGTCCGCGTCCCGGATCAGCTCGTCGGGGACGGTCGTCGACGGCGTGAACGGCACGGACGGATGCACGGCCCGCCTGCGCTTCCGCTTCGGCTTGGGCTTCGGAACGACCAGGACGGCCGCGGGGTCCGCGGGGTCCGCGGCCTCGAGGCCGCGGAGGCTGAAGAGGGCGTCTGTGCGCATAGCGGAGCGTCCTTGGGGATCGTGCGGGCCGGAGTGCAGCCTGGGCCGTACTCCGGCGCTGGTGGTCGAGCTAGTGGGGCGGGTGGGGCGGCCGCCCAGGCGGGGCTATGAGTCGAAGACGCAGAACCGGAAGGGCAGCTCCGGGGCCGCCTGGACGCGGTCTCGTAGCACCGGTGCATCCGTGTCAGCCCGCAGTCGTCACGACCCGCCTTCCTGCGCGGGGGCCTGGGGCCCGCAGCCCGGCTCCCACGAGAGGTGGATGACCGCCGGACGCTCACCGGGTTCGTACGCGAAGTGCCACCTCAGGCCGTCCTCGTCCGTGGCACGCCGGCGGCCTGCGTGATTCGACGGGAGGTCGGGTCGTACGTGGGTGCTGCGGCTGTACGCGGCCTCAACCACCTTCTTCCCTGTCGAGCGGGTGAACTCGGTTCTGAGTACGTCCTGGGCGAAGCGGCGCAGCACCAGGGTGGTGAAGCGGACCGGGAGGCCGTCCTGCAGCGCGAGGACCCAGCCCTTGTCCGTGCGGCGGCGGCTTCGGCTCCGGCTGGGCACACCGGCCTTGACCTGGGCGTAGGTGCGGTCACGGTGCGCGGTGCCGTAGCCGAGGACGCAGGCGGCGTCAGGCGAGAGCAGGAGGGAGAACCCTTCTCGGGCCAGCATCCGCCAGGCGCCGCCCTCGACGCGCTGATGCGTGCCGGTGGCGATGAGGTTCTCCAGAAGCGAGCGGATCTCCGCTTCCGCCGTCGCGCGGTCGCCCCCGTGCGCGGCGCAGTACCGCTCGATCGCCGAGCGGGTCACCCCGAGCTGCGGATCGTGCGCTTCGTCGGAGGCCAGGGGCAGCCGATCCGTGGCGGCCGTGACCAGCTCGCGCGCGGAGGGAGCAGCCGGGCACGGGTCTGCCGGGGCGATCGGCTTCTGTGGGCGCCGGAAGCCGGCGCACGTGCCGCACCACCCGTCGGCGCGCTGTGTCGGCCGGTAGCAACGGCCTCCGCCGCGCTCGTAACGGGAGCAGCGACTGTGGCTCGTGAGCGCGGCCAGGGAAGAGGGGGTCGGTCGGTCGTGCATGCGTGGTCCTTGCGGGGGCGAAAGACAGGTCGTAGGGGGACGGAGCCCTATCCGGCGAGTCGGACGTCGAGGCTGAACACCAGGTGATCCGGCGGCAGTTCGTCGAGATAGCGGTTGGCCAGGTCCAGGTAGCGCGTACTGCCGGTCTCGTCGTCGTCGGCGGCGCTGATGAAGGACGGGTTGATGTGGAGGATGCCGTCGACCGTCAGGAGAAGGTCACCGGGAACGGCGCGCTGCCGGGCGCGTTCGACGAACGCATCGTGGTCCAGCGCGACCAGAGCGGCAGTCTCTGCCATTCGGCGGTGCGACCGGGACGCATCGAGGTCGGTGAGGACCTGGAGCTGCGGTTGGGCGCGGAACTCCTGGAGTGCTCGGCCAGGGGCCTGCGGATGGCGCTGGCGGAAGGAACTGAGGGGGACGGCCGGGGACAGAGTGGCCGTGGCGCTCTTCCACGCACGGTAGAGCCGGGAGGCCTGCGTGGCCCGGTGTACGCGCATCGCGGGGAAGTCCAGCAGATCCCGGCGACCGCCGCTGCACGTGGGAAGGCCGGATTGGCGTGCCCGGGAGCTCTGGACGAGGCTCCCATCGCTCGGTGTGGCGTCCGGGCGGACGGCGAGATGGGTGTCGTATCGCCCGTAGGCGGTCCAGGTGTAGAGGTCGTCGGGGTACGGCGCGATCGCCTCGTTGATCGCGTCCGCCCAGTCGTGCGGGTCGTTCAGGGGCGGGAGGCAGACGAGCGCATGGCGGGAGGTCATGGGGGTCCTGCGTGAGTGAAGGGCAGCGGCCCGGCTCGCCGGACGGCCGGTCGCTGCCGGTCGGTCTTGTGTCGCTGGGGCGGCGTGCATCGGTGTCATCGGAGCTGGAGGTAGAGCTCTTCGCCGGGGATGAGGGAGCCGACAGCGGCATTGGTGAGCCCGCGGAGGATCACCTCCGCCTGCGGCTTGAGGTCCTGCGGCACCGTGAGCTGTTCGCACCGCTCCCGTCCGCGCCGGGACGCGAGCGGCAGATACAGCCCGTCCACGCTGTAGCGGACCGGCTGCGGCTGGGATCGGGTCGGCTCGGACGCGACTGCGCGGATGACGAGTTGCGGGGCGTGGGCGTCTTCCCGCGCCTGGACCTCGGCGATGACCGGAGCCAGCAGCCGGGCGAGCTTGGCCAGTTCGAGCCGGGTGAGCCGCTCGTGGGCGGCGACCAGGATCTCGTGGACGGCGTAGTCGTCGTGAAGGCGGTTGATCTGGTCGAGGACCGGACGGACATCGACGGTGCGGGACTGGGTGGTCATCGGCGGACCTTCCTTGGTGCACGTGTACGCGGCGGTGCCAGCGGAGGTTGTTCGGGGCCTACGGGAGCCCCGAACACGCCACCACCCTACCGCTTTAAATCCAATTAAGCAATCTACGGGTGTGGGGTGAGGCTTCTCAGGAACGCGTCCCGGCGGGCGATCGCCTCCTCGCGCTCCTGGTGCGCCTGCGCCAGGCCGCTGTCGCCGGCGAGCGCATCCGCGCAGGCGATCAGCACATCCGGCCCCAGGCGCCACAACAGGCTGTTCGCGCCGAGCACAGCCGCGGTGAGCGGGTCGATCTCGGCCCCCACCCATCGGTACTGCGCGGCATCCCGCTCCAGGTAGTGCAGCAGCCGGGCCTGCGCGCGCCACATGGCGCCCGAGCCGGCCGCCGCTTCGCCGATGACCGTGCCCGGCGGAAGGTCGTCGGCGAAGTACTCGACCATGTGATTGGTGACGACGTCGGGCGTGTGGAACGCGCCGCGGCGGCTCTTCTCTCCGCGGTTGCTCAGCTCCTGCAGCAGTCGGCCCAACAGGTCGGTCGCCAGGTAGCGCTTCGGATCGGCGCCGTACTCGAGGATGCCGCCCTTGAACAGATGGTGGGTCATCTCGGTCACGGCCTGCGCGGTCTGCTGAGGCGGATCGGCGAGCCACCGCCACAGCAGGCCGGACCGCTCCACGAGATACGGCTGGCTCTGCCACAGATGGGCCCACATCTGCCGGAGCACGACGATGAGGTCGTCCGGGTCCAGCGCGGCAACGTCGTGGGCGAGCTCCGGGCTCTGTGCGTCGGCCAGCGGGAGCAGGGCGAGCGACGCTGTGGTGCCCAGGGGGATCTCCAGCGACGAGGAGGGCCACAACGTCGTGATCGTGTCGATCAGGCGCCGGGCGTGCTCCTGCGGGTCCTCGGGGAGGAACGCACGGCGCGCGTGCGCGGAGGGAAGCCAGGTCAGGTCACGCGGGCGGGTGGTCATCGTGTTCCTGTTCATGCGGCGTGGGCGGAGATGAGGGTGTCGAGCTTGCGGAACGCGTCGTGGGTGGCCTTGGCGAAGGCGGCGGCGTCACGGAGCTGGTCTCGGTGGGTCTGCATCTTCCGCTGGTGGGCGAAGGCCTGCCGGCTCAGGTCGCTATGGGCCAGGGTGTTGCCCACCGCGACGACCGCCTTGGGGCCCAGGTCCCAGACGACGGTGTTCACCGCTGCTCCGGCGGCCGCGATCGGGTCGAGCTCCTGCATGACCCACTCGTGCTTGTGCGGATCCCCGCCGCGTTCGCGCATGGCCTGCACCATGGAGCGGAACATCCCGCCGGTACCCGCAGCCGGCTCGTTGAACGACTGCCCGCGTGTCGGCTCGGCATCGGAAACGGATGCGCCGTCGTAGAGGAGACGGGCCATCATGTCGGCGACCTCCGGAGGCGTGTGGTACTCACCCAGGCCACGGCGCGAGCTGTGATGCCGCAGATTGGTGATGGTCCACGACATGAGGTCGATGTCGGAGCGGTAGTACGGATCCTTGTCGCCGGTGTACTGGAGTACGCCGGCGCGCAGCGCGGCCCGGGTGACGGCCGCGACGCCGCGCAGGGCCTGCTCGTCGAGGTCCTCCTCCGTCCAGCGGAAGATCGGTGCGGCCACATCCATGAGTTCGGGGCGCAGCATCCACGTCGCGGCGTAGATCTCGGCGTAGCCCTTGGCCAGGACGCGCGGGGGCTGGGCGGCAAAGTAGCGGGAGAGCTGAGCGGCGTGGAGCGCGCCCGGGGACTTGATGGGGCACAGGGCCAGGGCCGCGACCACGCCGGCCGGAATGTCCATACGGCTGCTGCCGCAGCTGTGGTACCAGGCGTCGGCGACGGATTCTCCGAAGTCGGAGCCGCGGCGGCGGGTGATGGGGAAGGGCGGACAGTCGGTGGTGCCGGCGTGCCGGGCGCATCCCGGATCGCGGCAGTCGGCGGTGCCGTCGGGCTGGCCGTGGCCTGCTGGGGCCAGAGCTGCCGGGGCGGGCCGCCGGGCGGAGGCGAGGGCTGCTGTGAGGCGGGAGGTCAGGTCGGATGGTGCCATGGGTGAGCTGTCTTTCGTGCGCTGTGCTGATGGATCGTGGGGCCGGCGCCGCGTTCAGCGCGGGTCGGCGGGAAGCCGGGTGGCGGGCGCGACCTTCGGCCATACGACGGTGTCGGGTGCCAGGTGGGCGCGCTGGCTGCTGAACCAGCGCCGGGCTGTGAGCTCGGCGTCGTCCGCCCGGGCGGACGTGATCTCGTACGACGAAAGCCCACTGGCGTACAGCACGTTGTAGAGCGCGTCGTAGGCCGCGGCGTCCTCGTCCGGAGTGCGATAGACGGCGAGCACCGCCATGCGATGGCCGTGGTCGGCGAAGGCGACCGTCCATGTGTCGAGGGCCGCCGGCGGGTATCCGCTGGCGTGCGCCTCGTCGAGGGCCCGGGTGAACTCCGCCGGGTCCGTGGTGGTGTGCTCGCGCCAGGGCAGGAGTGCGTGGCCCAAGGCGTAGCGGCCTGCAGTATCGGGCCGGCAGTGTTCGAGGACCTTCGGGGGATCGCCGAGGCTGAGGATCTCGATACTCGGGCCGGTGAACCGGAGCTTGAGGGCGATCGAGGCGTCCGACCGGGAATCGGCTGCGATCCTGCCCGCCACCTCGCGAGTGAAGCGGGGCAGGACCATCCCGTCATGCCGGTGGCCGAGGACCTCGGCCGGATACGGCCCGGACCCCCTGAGGGTGACGGAGGACGGGAACCATTCGGCCGGCCGGCTGGAAGGCTGTGTGTGCATGCTGCTGTGTTTCTGCGTCGAAGAAGCGCGTCGGAGGGCGCGGCTGGTGAGGGCGGCGTTCAGGTGCGGCAGCCTCAGGGCGCCGTGAGTACGCGACCGAGACATAGAGACTACTTACATATTTCCAATTAGGCAATTTAATTGGTGGTGCCGATCCACAGGAACCGGAACGCCGCCTTGAACTGCTCGTGACGGATCAGGGCGTCGGGCATGGCGCGCAGCAGCCGGGCCCGGAACTCCGGCCCGTGTGATCGGCCCCGCGGGCGCGTCCCGTGGACCAGTTCGTGCACCAGGGCGTATTCCAGTAGCGCCGGCGGGAGCTGGAAGGCCGCCCAGTGCAGCGTCAGCCGGTGAGCGCGTTCCTGGTAGATCGCTCCGTTGCAGCGGCCGAGGTCGCGCACCTCCAACTGCGGGAGCCGGCGCCGGGTACGCATGCGGGACCAGTGCGCCGGCGCCGTGCTCTCCAGCCAGGCCCGGCCGGCCCGCGCATACCAGTCGATGACCGGCTGCGCGCCGCGCCTCTCCAGGTCACCGCGGTAGACGACGAGCAGTCCCGTCCCGTCCTCCTGCTGCCGCATGCGGACCGGAACGGGCGTGTCGACCAGGTGCAGCCGGATGGTGCGGCCGAGCCAGAGCAGCTCGCAGCCGTCCACCAGGCGCCTGTCCGGGTGCCGGGGCGCCCTCTTGGCCATCTGCCGGGCGTGGGCCTCCAGGCGCGAGGCGTTCTGCCGGACGAACTGGGTGATCTCGGCGGCTGTCGACGTCGGCAGGATGCGCACGACACGGCGCCCGTCCGGTCGCGTCGTCACCGCATGCGTGGTGCGCCGATGCGACACCACGACGTCGAAGGTGCCGGAGGTGAGGGTTCCGTCGGCTTCCAGGGCTGCAGTGACACCTCGGATGAGGTCCTCATCCGAGGTGACGGGCGGGTTCATGAGAAGGGGCTCCTGTCGGTCGGTCCGGCGGGCGGGACGCCGGCGTCGGTCGGCACGTCTTGCCGGCACCGGGCCGGCGACGTGTCAGCGGGCAACGTGCGAGGCCCCGGCGGGAGTTGAGCTCGCCGCCAGGGCCGTACAGTCGGGGAATGCTGGTGTCGGTCCGGGACCGCGTTCCTCCAGCTATGGATCGGGACAGATGGGGCCCTGCCGGGCCCGCTGGGAAATGGCGCGGGGGCCGCGCTGCTGCCGATTACGCAGCGCCTCGTGATCTGCTGCCGCCCGCACTGGCCATGGAGCGGACGTAGCCCTGCGCAGCCGTGGTGTCCTGCGGGTTGCCCAGCGCGGTGGCGAGGGCGGTGACCAGCGCGCGGAGCTGGTGGCTGAGACTGTCGCGGGTGATCCAGTCCCAGGCTGCGTCGTGGCGTTCCCGTAGGGGGAGGATCTGATGGACCAGTTCCTGCGCGATCTGGTCGCGCGCGGCCTCGCACAGGGCGTCGACCAGGGCGGCCGCCCTGGTCTCGGGCAGACCGCCGTCGGCGAGCCTTTCGATCATGTCGTGGCGCTGGCTCTCTAGGTCGGACGCCTGCCGTCTCGCGCGGCTTCGAGCGGAGGGATGCACGAGGTGGGCTTCTCTCGGTGGGAGGGTGGCGCGGCCTTCTGCTTGACCGGCTGCGCCACCTGGTGATGGCGGCTGGCTCGGGATGGCTGCCCGACGACTCGGCGGTGGGCGACTCGCCAAGCAGCCATCGCCTCCTCAAGGGGCCCGGCGCCCCAGAAGCGCACGCGTCACTGCGGGCCGGGTCGAGGATCCGGAAATACGTACCTCGACCGGATTCATGAGGTCTCTTGCGTGCCGTCGTTGGTCCGCTCCAGGGGCGCGGCCTTGAACGCGGCGCATGCCGGGGTCTCCTCGTGAAGGTCGGGACCGCCGTTGCGGCGGCCCGTGCCGATCACCAGAGCGCACTTCAAGCGCTGGGAGGCGTCGGCAAGTTCCTTGACCTGGAGATGAGCGCAGCCTCCGCAGTGCTGTCCGGTCGCGAGCGGGCGCCGGGTTGCAGGGTGAATACCTGCGTCCAGGGCCTGGCGCACGAAGCCGCGACCGCGCCCGTTACGGCCGCCGGCCGAATCTGTGTGCTGGGTAGGGGTGTTGTCAGTGGCGGGCGAAATGATCATGGCAGATCCTTGTAGCTAAGGGGAGACGGCGGCTGCGGGCGTTCCCGCCGCCGTGCCACGGTGGCGACGGCCGCGAGCATCGTGACGCTGACGATGGCGAGGCCGTACGCCGAGAGCATTGCGGTGCGCGCCAGGAAGTCGACGGTGACGGCTCCGTCGGCGAACCGTGCCGGGGTGATCCCGGTGGCCGCCTGAGCCGTCATGCCGGCCCCGGTGGCGGCGACTGCCGTCACGGCCAGTCCCTGGCCTGTGCGGCGTGAGGTGTCACGGCGCGCCTGGACAGATGTGTGCTCGCGGGCCGGGAGGGGTACAGGCATGGTTCTCCGGAAGTCGGGCGACCGGACGGCGCTCGGCGGTGTCGGTGGACACCGTGCCCGCGTCGACTGCGGGGCACCGTCACAACGTAAGACTACCTTTGTAAATCCAATTATGCAATTACGGAGTGATGGGCGAGGGTTTCAGGGCGGTAGACGGTGTGCCCGTGAGCGCCCTGCGCGATCACGACGGTCCGTCCAGGGCCCGCCAGGCTCCTTCGGCGGCCGGCGGCCACGCACAGCTTGCGCACGCTACGCCCGTGTACAGGGCGATGACGGCGTGGGCTCGGGTCTGCCGCGTAGTGTTCATCCGCCACCAGGGACATGGCGTGCATGACATCGCGCACGCGCTCGGCGATCTCGCCCGCGCCCAGGTCGCGCCCGGCGGCGTAGCGCCACAGCGCGGCGACTGCCCGGGCTGCCGGAGAGGTGTCCGGGGCATGCACCGTGCTGTCCCTGATGAGCCAGTCGATGACCTGCCCCGTGTACGGCGCCGAGAACGGGGCGCCTTCGAGAAGCTCCAGAAACTCTAGGGCTTCAGACTCGTCAGTGACGGGCAGGCGAGGTTCTGTCTGCATCGCAGACCTCCTCGGTTGGGGCACCGTCCGCAGATCATGGACCGGTGCATCCGCGATGGGTTCGTTCGTGTCGGGCGGGGGAGAGGCTTCACCCGCCAACCCGCTTTAAGCTACAGCAGTATATCCAATTAAGCAACGCAATCGGTTGGCGGACGCTTCTCGGTGCATCAATGTCGAGCCCAGGTCACCAGGGGCGAGTTCGAAAAGATCCGGAACTCGCCCGCACCGCCGTAATTTGTCAAGGAAAGACGGGCACAGAGACTCTTTTAATCCCCCGCACTCTTTTCACCCGCCGACAGCTTCCCCCGCGTGAGGCGTCTGCGGATCTCCTGGTAAATCGTCTCCCGATACCACATCGGCTCGAATACCTCCGGGCGCTTGCGGTCGCCCGGTCGCCGGTCAGGAGCTGCGATCTGCTCCCGCAGGAGATACGACTGCATGGTGCGCCGCGATGCGGGCTTCCCGCTGATCGCGTTCCCGCGGATGACGCCGTACTCGGTGATGTTGAGCAAGTCCTTGGGGTCCCCTGCGGGAAGAGGCTTCGCGAACTGAGGCTCGCCGCCGGTGTAGGCAGTCCACACGCGGGGCCGGTGTACGCGCACCCACTCATCCACCGCCTTCGCGTCCCACTGCCCCTCCGACACCGGCGGCGGGAACGCGGCCGCCACGACCTTGCCGCTGGTGTCACGTCGTTCCGGGGCCTTGGTCCAGGCGTCCACCGCGTTGAAGGTCATGTCGAACCGCTTGGCCATCTCGGACCGCGATTCGGTGACGGACGGAGGCGCGACCGCGGCCTTCTTCTGCCTGCGGGGGCTGGTGGCCGCGCCGGCCGCGGGTGCCTCCTGCCGGGGCGGCCAGTACTGCGGCCGCATGGCCTGGACCCACGCGTCGACCAGCGCGACGTCCCACAGACCGTCCTCGCCCTTCGCCGGAAAGTTGACCAGCGTGGTCCACACGACGGTGTCCTTCGGCTTGACCCCGTACCGGGCGCTGATCCCCGCTTCGTCGATGCGGCGGTTGGTCATGGACGTCCTTGAGGGTCGGGGCGGAGGTGCATCGGACTACTGGTCGGACTTCGAGGCGGCGCCGCGCCGGCCGAGAGGGCGAAGCAGGTAGGGCAGGGCGGTCTCGGGCTTCCACATCGGCTCGTCGACCTCGGGCGTCTTGCCGTCATTCGGCAGCCGGTCCGGGGGGGCCAGCAGGCCGCGCGAACGGTAGGCCCGCATCGTCGACAGGGCGGTCGGCTTGGCGCGGCCCTGTTCCCGGCCGTCGAGCTCGGCGATCTTCTCCAGGGTGAGCAGGCCCGGGTTCCTCTCGAAGTGCCGCTTCAGAGCCTTGCTCGGCTCCCGCAACTCGCCTTCCACCGGCGCGGCCGACGAAGCCTTCTTGGCCTGCCGCGGGGTGGCGAGGAAGGGCAGGGCGGTCTCGGGCTTCCACATCGGCTCGTCGACCTCGGGGGTCTTGCCGTCGTTCGGCTTGCGGTCCGGCCGCGCCAGCTTGCCCTGCGAGATGTAGACCTTCAGGGTCGACAGGGCGGTCGGCTTGGCGCGGCCCTGTTCCCGGCCGTCGAGCTCGGCGATTTTCTCCAGGGTGAGCAGGCCCGGGCTCTCCTCGAAGTAGCGCTGCAGGAACTCGCTCGGCTCCACCTCGGCGCCCTCCTCCTGCGAGGGCTTGGGCGCACCGCGCCGGCTGCCCGGCCGGCACAGGTAGGGCAGGGCGGTCTCGGGCTTCCACATCGGCTCGTCGACCTCGGGGGTCTTGCCGTCGTTCGGCTTGCGGTCCGGCCGCGCCAGCTTGCCCTGCGAGATGTAGTTGTCGAGGGTGGACAGCGCCGTAGGCTCGCGCCCGTGTTCCCGGCCGTCGAGCTCGGCGATCTGCTCGAGGGTGAGCAGGCCCGGGCTCTCCTCGAAGTAGCGCTGCAGGAACTCGCTCGGTTCCTGGCGCTCAGCGTCGCTCTTGCCGGTCTTGCGCCGGACTCGGCGCGGACGGGTGATGTAGTCGTAGGCCGTCTTGCGGAACCACATGTCCTCAGTGACTTCGGGCTGACCCCCGTCACCGGCACGACGATCAGGCCGGGCGAGCACGCCTCGGGAGATGTAGGTGCGCAGGGTCGCGACCGGCGTGGACTCGCGGGAGAGGAACCGGCCCTCGAGCACCCCGATATGGCGGAGAGGGAGAAGGTCCCGGGGCCCGCCGGCAGGCAGCGCGGTGGCCTTCTCCTTCTGCTTGGGGTGAGCCGCTACCCAGGCCTCCGGCTTGTGCTCCAGGACCCACTCGTCGACAGCTGCCTCGTCGTACAGCTGGGTCTTGCCCCAGCCCTTGTCGAGGCAGGGCGGGAAGGTCTCTTCGAGCGTCCAGGAGGCGGCGGTCGAACCGCCCACGTGGTAGCGCTTTGCGATCTTTTCGACCGTGGTCTGCTTGATCTTCGAGTTTGCGGGGATCATCGTCTACTCCAGGGCCTGCGTGGCCTGATCGTTTCCCGCCGGCCGCGGATGCGCCGTCGGGGGGATGCTGTTGTGCGTGGCCAGCGGCCCCTTCCTGTGCCTCGCTGACGCCCGGAGCGGGCTGGAAAGACGCAGGGAGAGACCCGGCTCGCAACGTACAGCGATTCAAGCGATTAAGCAATTCGTCATGGGTGTGTTGCCGTGGGTTGCCCTTGGAACCGGCGCGGGCGTGCCGGGGAGCCTGTGCTCCCCGGCACGCCCGGAGGTTCATAGTGCGGTGATTTCTGGCCCCGGCCGGACGGGTGGGCCGGTAGCCGGCGGGTCAGGAAGCGAGACCGAGTTCGCCTTCGGCCGTGCGGCGCTGCTTCTTCTCGGCGAGCTTCTTGTCCAGGGCGCGCTGCAAGCTGCTGAAGGTCTCGTCACCCTGGCGCTTGAGCAGCATCGGGATGTAGTTCGCTGGGATGCCGACCTTCGGCGACTCGCTCAGGACGGACAGGAGGTCGGATTCCGTCTGATCGGTGTAGCCCGCCTCCTCCAGTTCCTTGACGCCGGGGAACACGTCGGCATGGCGGTCGCTCTCCAGGTCCAGCAGATGGTCCTCCTTCCCGCCCAGGCTGTAGCACCACAGGAAATTCTCGGGCGGATTCGGCTCAACGAGCCGGCGGAAACGTGAAACGGATTTCGTGTAGCAGTAGAACCAGGTGTCCGCGGGGGCGTTCCGCATGATGCGCAGCCATGCCTGCAAGTATTCGTCGGAATGGAAGTCGCCGGAATCGTGCAAGCGAATCCACTTTCCTCGGTACCGCCTGTGCTGGAGTTCCTCGGTCATCTGGGCTTCCCACTCGTCCAGGGCGTGCATCGTCATCCACATGTTGCGCTCGTGCGCGGCCAGGACGACCGGCCACCGATAGGTCCCCACCCTCGCGTAGCAGAGCTTGGCGCAGGCCCCGGCCTCCGGGCAGGCGTTGTATGTCGATCCATCGGAAAAGCGGCCGGCCCAAGCGGGAAGTGGCCAGTTGAAGATCCCTTCAGCTCGCAATTGCCGGTTCTGGGTGAGGAGCCACCGGCGCGCCTTGGGCTTCGTGTGCGGCGTGTCGGCGGTCGAGCTGGTGTTCATGTCGTGCTTTCCGTCTGGTTGGAGCTCGATGTGTCGGCCGGGCAGTCGTCATGGGGCGCGGCGCAGGCGTGCACACCGAACTTGGTGATGCCGCCTGCGGTTATCAGCGCCAGGTAGGCGAGTCCGAGGTCCAACTGCTGGCCCGCCTCGGCGGTGTGCTTCTTGCTCGGGAACTGGAGAACGTCGCCGCGGCCGCCGATGGCCGCGGCCGCCGTGGCCCGGAGCGGGTCCAGTGCGTGCGGTGGCATCCGGCTGATCTCGAGCATCGCGATCGGCAGCGCGAACAAGAGGTGTTCGGTGAGGCCGTCGTGGAAGATCTGTTCCTTCTCGGTGCGTCGCGCAGGGGCCGGCACCGACACCACGGTGATGGTCGGTTCGGCCTGCTTCCGTAGCGGGTGCGGGGGATGGGAGCGAGTCATCGGTACTGCTTCGATCTATTCGGGCGCGGCGACGCGTTCGGGCGCCGCGACGCGGGGTGCTGCGGACCCGACTACGTCGTCAGTGGCTGACGCGGGAGCGGGCAGTCATCGTGATGGGCGGGCGAGGTGCGGTAGAACGGGGACTCGGCGAGGTCCTGGGCGCCACGCAGCCAGTCGCCGTAGTCGGCCAGGTTGTTGATGCACACCGTCGGAACGCGCGCTCCGCACTGCGGGCACGGGGCGATGGGGCTCAGGGCGAAATGCCGGGTGCTGTCGTAGGCGGCCAAGAACTCGCGGGTCACGGATCCGGCCGGGATCCGCAGCCGGATGGCCGGGCTCAAGGCCCCTTCGATGAGGGGATGGAGGTCGTCGGCCTGGCTGATGACGGGAACCCACCGCCTCAGGCGGAGCACGTGGCGCAGCCTGGTGCGCGCATAGCCGACGGTGGCGAAGACGGCATACGGTGCTGCCGCGCCGCCGATCCGGCTCGGCCGGCCCTCTGCTGACCTTTGGCCAGCGGCGCGGAGTGCCGCGTGGTCGAGCCGGGCCAGAGCGCGGGTGCTCATCATGAACGGCATGGGCAACTCCATGGGGTGAAGGGCCGGTTGGGCGGGCGTTCGGTCCGGGCGCGGCGCCGTGAGCGCCGCGCCCGGAGCCTGTGCCTCCGCTGTGCTGGGAGGGGGCAGCGGAGGTCGAGCCGCACGCGGGCGGCTCCTTCACAGGGTCGCCGGGCGGTGCGTGTTCACACCCGGCGACACACCTAAAGGTACGGCAGTAAATCCAATTACGCAACATGAGAGGATGGATGGCGGACCTTGCGTAATTGGAAATAGTGCTGTAGAGTTGAGTCATCAACGCCGGAGAAGGTGACCGGCGAGCAGTACCAGAAAGGTGGCGAACCCGTGTTCACCACTGAGCAGAAGCCCGTTTTCGTCTATGGCACGCTCCGTGCCGGGCAGGGCAACTACTTCGGCATCCTGGAGGGCACCACGATTCAGGAGCGCCCCGCGATCCTGAACGACTACGCGATCTTCGGTTCCGGTGTCCCCTTCGCGATCCAGCGGGACGGCCGGCAGGTCGTCGGCGAGGTCATGGACGTGGACCCCGAGCGGTGGCCCGACGTGCTCCGTCGGCTCGACCGGCTCGAAGGCTACCGGGGTGACGGCCGCAGCAACATGTACGACCGCAAGGTCCGCACCGTCACTCTGGCCGACGGCAGCGAGATCGAGGCGTACGTGTACCTCGCGGGCGAGTCGTCCCGCCGCTGGTTCACCGACGCCGAGGAGATCCCCGGCGGCGACTTCGTCAAGGCGGAGTCCCAGTAAATCCGCATCGCCCTCTGGGGTGGGCGGATGAACACCCCACCATGCAGTACCCGTCAGGCCGCGCGCGGCGCGGCCTGACGGCTTGAGCAGTACACCTCGGCCTCCTCGCGGAGAATCGAGGCAGAAAAGGAACAACTATGTGCGGTCTGTTCGGAGTTGTCCGAAACCAGACCTGTGACCCCACCCGCGCCACCATCATGTGTGCCGCCCTGGGGCATCTGGCCGAAGAGCGAGGAAAGGACTCGGCGGGCCTGGCATTCGCCACGGCCGCAACGCAGCCGCTGACGCAGCGTCCGGTCAACAACCGCCGTGACGTCACGGCGGGAGGCTGGCGCATCATCAAGGGATCCGGCCGGTTCCGTAACGTGTGGAAGTCCGACTACATGAGTGACCTCGACGCGGCTCCGGTCGCACTCGGTCACACCCGCTGGGCGACCCAGGGGCGGACGACGCTGGTCAACTCCAGCCCGCTGCAGGTGGGGCAGCTCATCGGCACGCACAACGGAGACGTGGACGCGTGGCGGCTGCGGGCGCAGTATGACCTCCCCCGAGCGGCGGGTGAGACCGACACCGAGGTGCTCTATCAGGCGCTCGACCAGGAGCGCGGGGTCATCTTGCCCACCCTCGACGTCCTGGAGTCCGTCGTAGGCCGCGCCGCGCTGGTGTGGACGGACCGGCGCTGGCCGCAGCTCGTCATGCTGGCCCGTACAGCGGTGAGCCCGCTCTCCGTCGCCGTCGACACCGAGGGGAACCTCTACTGGGCGTCCAACCCGGGATGGTTCCGCAAGGCCGCGCGTGCGGCGGACGTGACCATCGCGGAGATTCTGATGGTGCCGGAGGGCACGCTGATGATGATCGACTACTCATCGGGCAGTCCGGCCCTGGTGAGCAACCGCCGCTTCACCGCGACGGCGCGGGCGAAGGATGACCGGCTGGCGCACATCGTCGCCTACCGGGGCTTCAGCATCGAGGACCAGGTGGCCGACGAGGAGGTGTGCAGTCACCGGACGCTGCGTGAGCCCCAGCGCTCGCGGTCCGTCACGGCGCCGCTGTGGCTGTCTCCCAGCGGCAAGTAGGTCATCGGCCCGAAGGCAGAAAGGGGCCGGGGCACCGCGTACTGCGGTGCCCCGGCCCCTTTCGTTCTTGACCGGCCCCTTTCGTTCTTGACCGGCCCCTCAGTACCGGCCGTCGTGCCAGCGGGTGCCGGCGAACAACGCGGCCGCCTGCGCCCGGTTCTCCTCCCGGCCGAAAATCCTGTCGGCCATGTCGCGGAACGAACGCGTGGCATTGGTCCATGCCTCGCCGGTCAGGCGCCCACGCTGCCCGGCCTGAGCCCTCGCACGGCGATGGTGCCCGACCCGCTGCGGAGGCGGCGGAGGAGTGCTGCCGGCCTCCCGCAAAGCCGCGTTCGTCAGGCCCAGCGACACGTTGACCTGGGCCTGGATGGTCCCAGGGTCCAAGGAGCCGTCCCACATGCGGAACTCGGCGTGGTCACTCTGCCGGCCGTGGACGGACTGGAAGTTCAGCCCGATGTGATGACTGTTGTTGTAACCCCGGACGGCCGAGACCGAAGTGTACGGGCCCGACGGCTGGGTGTTCGGGGTGCACCACTCCAGCCCTCGATGACGGTCGGCAGCGGGGTTCTGGGCGAGCCGGTAGATGACGTCCTCGTACCCGGCCACCGTGTTGATCAGCTGGTTGTGGTTCTCGACGGTGTGGTCGTAGTCGGGGACCGCGACGTGGACGTGGCCGCCCGTTCGCGGGCTGGCGATGCCCCCGTTGCGCCGGACGATCTCGCACACCTGCGCCAGGTTGTTCCAGGTCTGCGGCTCGTCGTAGAGGATGGGCGAGACGATCTCGCCGGCAACAGTGCTGTCGTACTCCAGCCGCCACGCGTTCGGTGCGTCGGTGTAGCCCGCGCGTGCCGAGGCGTGCCAGCCGTTCACGTTGGCGTCCGGCGCGATTCCCGCCTCGTGGAGTTCGCGCGCGATGCGCCGGCTGGCGGCCTGCCGCTCGGAGTGCGTCATGGAGTCCGGGTAGTCAAACTCGATCTCCACTCCGAACGCGCGGCCGCCCTCACGGGCGCCGAGGCCGCCGGTGGCGTTCTCCGTCATGTACGGCACCAGGGGCTCGCCCGCCCGCTGGCGGTCTCGGGCCTGGTCGTAGGCCTCCTGGAAGGCGTCCATGTCCTCCAGGTAGGAGCGCACCGCAGGCTGGGCCGCCCGCTCGACGCGCGCCTGGTCCTGCGCGGCGATCGAGGCGGCGTGCTCGGCCGCGACTTCGTCGAGGACTTCCTGGGCCGCGGCCCGGTCGATCGCGGAGCGGCCGCTTGAGCCGAGCTGGTCCTGAACCAGGTTGGCTATGGCGCCCTGGTGAACGCAGGTGCCGTCCTCGTCGCCGGCGTGCATGTCGCCGCCGGTGCACCTCAGGTTCTCCGGGCTGACCTGGAGTTGGCCGTCCGGGCCGCGGCTGACCCGGACGTCGCCCTCGATGAAGTGGCGTCCGTCCTCGTCGGCGACGCTGGCCCCCAGCTGAACCAGGGCGTCCTGTTCGCCGGTCACCTGGCCCCGGATGATGTCAGGGTTGCGCGGCAGGAACAGCAGGTGGTCGTCGCCGCTGACCACGTAGGTCTGCAGGATCGGAGCGTCGGCCGCGGTGGTGTCGACGATGCGGACCGTTGTGCGCTCCGGCCGCTCCTCAATGGTGAGCGGCGCGGCCTCGGCGACGAGCGTGTCGGTACCGCGTGTGGGCGCGACGCTGTGGTGCTGGTGATCTATTCGGCTCCCCGACCCCACGATCATTCCCCTCGGACATTGGGCGGCAGTGCGCCCTGCTCGGCGGCCACGTGGATCACGCCGGCCTGGTGCAGCGAGACCAGCAGGCTCCACTCGTCGTCCGGCTCGATCCAGATCAGCGCGCCCTCGGGTCCCTCAGGCCGCGGCAGACGGCCGGCCGGCTTGTAGAACGTGGTCACCAGCACCAGCGGGACGGGAGCGTCCCAGCGGCTGACGATCGGCGGCGTGTCCCGCGGGGCGAGGAGCGCCTGCTGCTGCTCGGGGGTGCACTGCCCGAACTCCTCCGACGCCGCGAGCCCAGCCTGCAGCTGGACCTGAAGACGCAGGGCGAGCCGGATTCGGGCAGCGGCCTTCTCCTTGGGGCTCACCAGCTCGGGGTACTCCGGGATCAGGCCTTCCATGAGTTCGGCCGGAGTGTCGGCGTAGCCGCGCCAGCTCCCGCCGTCGTAGATCATCTCGAAGACGTAGTTGCTGCCGTCGTCCTTGGTCGGAGGAGCGAGAGGCGTGGCGGCCGAGGAGGCATTGCGGGTGCGGATGAACGTCATGACATCTCCAAGGGGTTAGCGGCGCTGCCAGCGGGTTTCGTGGAAAAGAGCGGTGGCCTGAGCCTTATCCTCAGGGCGCTGGAACAGTGAGTCGACCAGGTTCCGGAAGTTCGCGGTGGTCGTGCGCCAATCGTCACCGGACAGCCGCCGCCGCTGTCCGAGTCCGGCCTGACGTCGCTGCTCGCGGTGGCTGCCCAGCTCCATGCGCGGACCAGAGACAGCGGTGTCCTGCCGGACGGCCGCGGCGGCCATGCCCAGGGAGAGCTTCACCTGCGTCTGGATCACGGATGGGTTGAGCGAGCCGTCCCACAGCCGGAACTCGCCGTGGGCGCTCTGCCCGCCGCGCCGGGCCCCGCTGAGATTCACCGCCTGCCCGTGGAACGAGCTGATGTCCGAGATCGACGAGTAGCCCTCGGACGGCACGGGGTTAGGGCTGCACCAGCGTGTACCCCGGTGCTGGTTCCCTTCGGAGGCGGGGTTCTGCGCGAGCCGGTACAGCACATCCTCATGGGCCTTGTACATCTGCATGAGGCGCGTGTGATTGGCGACGTCGTGGTCGAAGTCGTGCATGCCCACGTGCACGTGGCCGCCGGTGCCGAACGACGCACGACCGCCGTTGCGCTCGATGATCTCGCAGGCCGTGGCGAGGTTCTGCCAGGTCTGCGGCTCGTCGTACAGGATCGGCGAGACGAGCTCGCCGGCCACCGTGCAGTCTTCCTCCAGCCGCCACGCGTCCGGGGCGTCGGTGTAGCCCGCGTTCTGCTGGGCGTGGTAGCGGTACTGCTCCGCCGTGCGGGAAAGGCCGGCATCACGCAGTTCACGGGCGATGTTTCGGATCGCCTGCCGCCTGTCGACGCCGGGCTCGATGTCGAACTCGATCTCCACTCCGAAGCCGCGGCCGCCCTCGCGGGCGCCGAGACCGCCAGTGGCGTTCTCCGTCATGTACGGGACGACCTGCTCACCGCGCTCGGCGCGGTCGCGGGCGGCGTCGTAGTCGCGCTGGAAGGCGTCGAAGTCCTCGGTGTAGCTGACCTCGTCGGGCGGCCACTGCTCGCGGGCCTGCTCCTGGAGCGAGGCGGCGGCCTGGTGCTCGGCGGCGACCTCGTCCAGGACCTGCTGAGCCGCGGCCCGCTGGACAGCCCGCTCCTCCGCACTGCCCCATTCCGGCGGGAGGTCCCGCTGCTGGGGCACCGACACGCCTGTGCCGGTGGCCTGCACGATCTGCTCGTCGAGCGAGTCCTCGGCGTGACCGAACTCTTCCTGCAAACGCTGGCGGAGCTCGTAGAACTCGGCGAGCTCCTCCGGGTTATCGCGGCCCTCGGCTACGGCCGTGCCGAGCTGCAGCACGCGGCTGACCAACTGCTGGTGTTCGTCCTCGGGGGACAGGCTGACTCCCTGGCTGGGAGCGCTGATGGTGGTGCCCGCCGCGGTGGTGGCGACGAGGTGGTGCTGGTGATCGATTCTGCTGCCGGATCCCATGGGTACGGCCCCCTTTCGGTGATCTGGCCGACCGAGGTGGTGCAGGTCGGCGGTGTGATGTGTGGACGTGACGGTGGGCGCTACCAGCCCTGGGACTCGGGCTGTTGCCAGCGTGTGACCGCGTACAGCGAGGCCGCCTGCTGCATCTGTGCGCGCCGGTGGAAGATCTCGTCGGCGAACTGGCGGAAGTGGAGGCTGTTGGTCTCCAGCTCCCCGACGCGGAGGCGGTGGTCGGGCCCCCAGTCCCGCCGGTGGCGGCCGAGCGGCATCCGCTCCCCACGCCGGGTGTGCGCAGCACTGCCGCGCACGGCCGCGTTCACCATGCCCAGGGAGAGGTTGATCTGCGTCTGGATGACGGCGGGGTCGACCGAGCCGTCCCACAGCCGGAACTCGCCGTGGTCGCTCTGCCGGCCGTGTGCTGCCGAGAGGTTGACCGCGCGGCCGTGGCCGTTGCGCTGCACGTCGCTCAGTGAGCGGTATCCGCCTGTGGGCACGAAGTTGGGCTCACACCATTCGGTCCCGCGGTGTGCGGAGTTGGGGGCGATGCGGTTGGCGGCGAGCCGGAACAGGACGTCCTCGTAGTGGTCGTACATCTGCATGAGGCGGGTGTGGTTCGAGACGTCGTGGTCGTAGTCGTGCAGGCCGACGTGCACGTGACCGCCGGTGCGTTCGCTGGCGCCGCCGCCGTGCCGCCGGACGATCTCGCAGACAGTGGCGAGGTTCTGCCAGGTCTGCGGCTCGTCGTACAGGATCGGCGAGACGATCTCGCCGGTCACGGTGCAGTCGTCCTCCAGCCGCCAGGCGTTGGGGGCGTCGGTGTAACCGGCTGCGGCCTGCGAGTGGTAGCCGTGTTGCCGGCTGTCACGCGCCAGGCCGGCCTCGTGCAGGTCCCTGCCGATGGCGCGCAGCGCCTCCTCCTGGTCGTCGTAGTCGCCGTCGGTGACGAACTCGATCTCGACGCCGAATCCGCGCCCGCCTTCCCGGGCGCCGAGGCCGCCGGTGGCGTCTTCGAGCAGGTAGGGCACTGCTTCTTCACCGCGGAGCTCCCGGCTCCACGCGGCGTCGTGGATCTGGCGGAAGGCCTCGAAGTCCTCGACGAAGCTGACTTCCCGCTCGTCGGGCCACCGGTCACGGGCCTGCACCTGGAGCGCCGCGGCAGCGTTGTGCTCGGCGGCGACCTCGTCCAGAACCTGTTGTGCGGCAGCGCGCTGTACGGGGATACCGGCTGGCGGCTCGGTGGCCCGGGGCGGGAAGCCGGGGCTGTCATGATCCTGGACGTCTTCGCGGTCGGCGTCCTCGATGAGGCCGTGTCCGTTCCACAGGTCATGCTCCATCCGGAGCCGGTTGCGCAGGCCCCAGTACTCCATCGTTTCCTCGATCGTGGCCTGTCCGTTGTTCGCCTCCCAGCGGGCCTGGATCGCCAGAGCCTGGTCGATGAGTTCACGCTGACCCTCGGGCATGAGGTCGACCCGCTCGGCCGGGGCCTCAATGGTCAGCCCCGCCGCGGTGGTGGCGACGAGGTGGTGCTGGTGGTCGATCCGGCTGCCCGAGCCCATAATCAGGCCTCGTTCCGCGGGGTGATCGTGCCGTCGGCCAGGCCGGCGTAGAAGCGGACGTTGGCGGTGAACAGGTCCTCGGTGCGCGCGTGGGTGTCGACACGCCCGTCCTCGGTCATGACGGCGCCGTGGCGGGCGTACTGCAGCGGGTTCTGGCTGATGAGGTAGAGCCGGCCCGGGAAGAGAGCCTTGAGGGTGGCGATCCGGTCGGCACGGCTGGCTCCAGTCAGGACCATGGGCAGGTCCGGCGGGAGGGTGGCGGCCAGGTAGGTAAGACCCGGGACCGCCATCTCCTCCCAGTCGGCCTGCGTGCGGAACGTCTGCAGGTTCATGGCCAGGGCAGGCGGCAGAGCGGGGGTCTCGTCGAGCCAGTCGAGGTAGCGGTCGAGGTCTTCGAGACGGAGCCAGTAGATGTTGGGAACCGCCGTGACACCGGCGGCGGAGAGCTCGGCGGCGAGCATCAGGTTGCGCCGCATGTTGATCAAGTTCTCGGCGCGGGGCTGGTTAAAGTACATCGACGCGTTCGGGGTGAGCACGAGGTCCCACTTCTGGGCGGCGAGCATCTCGGCGAAGCCGTCGGCCTTGCGGCGCGTCCAGTACGCCTCGACGAGAGGGTCTTCCGCGTAGCCGCTGAGGATGGCCTTCTGCTCGGGCCGCAGGTTCAGGAACTGATGCGCGGTCTGGCCTTCCCAGCGGGGGAACAGCTTGTGCGTCTTGGGGCTGATGACGCGGCGCAGCCCGAGGGCGTAGGCGGGCCAGCGGAGCTGGGCGTCGAGGGTCGGCACGTCGTGTCCGTCGACCTGGGGGGTGAACAGGGGCAGGTCGGGGAGGGCGCCGGGTGCCCGCAGGCCGGTGAAGTGCATCGTGCCGCCGATGTCCTTCATCCAGGCCTCGCGGTCGGGCCGGGTGCCGCAGCGGATCGGGCAGCGGGTGCAGGCCAGTCCCGGCTCGCTGCCGGGGAGCGGGTCCTCGGCGCGGGCGCAGCCGCAGTACTCGCAGCTGGAGGTGCAGCCGGAGCACACGGGTTCGACGGCCCTGGGGTTGTCCATGAAGAAGGGGCAGTTGTTGCAGTCGCAGCCGGAGGCGGGTGCCGGAACGGGCTTCCCGATTCCGGGCATGGGCAGGGGGACGGTCATGCGGCAGCGGTCCTTTCGGCGCCGGCGCTGGTGTGGCGCTGGAGATCGGTCAGGAGCATGCGGAGTGAGCCCGCGTCGAATCGGTGGAGGGTGCGGCCGTCTGCGAGTTGGGTGTTGAGCGCGCGCAGGGCCTCAAGGGCGGCGGTCACGACGGGCGGATCGACAGGCTCGAGCGGCTCGTCGACGCGCGGATGTTGCTCGCCCTCCGATCCTGCGGTTGCCGGTTCCTCGGAAACCTCGTCGAACGCTGTCGTTTCGCCGCTCTGTCGGGGCTGTTCAGCATCCGCGCCGTCAGCCAGGGGGGCCGACGTCGTCTCGTCCGGAGCTGCAGCATCGTCCTCGGCGCCGTGGCCAGCCGGCGCCGGTAGCCGGGCAAGTGCCGCGGCTCGTTCGGCGTTGGCTCGCTCGTATGCGGTGACCGCAGCACTGGCGGCGGTGTCGGCCGGCATGTCCGGGTTGGTCGCCTGTGCCCGTGTAGCGGCCGACAGCAGGTCCGTGCGGCCGAGACGCTTGACGGCCTGCCACAGTTCAGCGGCGGCCTCGCGACGTCCGCGGCTGAGGCGGGCGAGATTCGTCCGTGCCGCGAGAGCGACTTGGTGCTGGTCCATGTCCGCGGACAGTTCACGCGGCAGGGTCCGGAACGCGGCAACGACCTCGCGAGCTCGGCGCGGGGTGATCTGCAGGCCCAGCCGGCGCAGCACCAGGTTCCACGGCGCGGCGAGGTTGGCGTCGCTGCCGCGCAACTTCTCCAGGGCCTCGAAGCGGGCGACGGGGTCTTCCAGCCGCTGGACGGCCTCGCTCACCTCGATGCCGGCGTTGTCGAGCTGGGCACGCAGGATCGCGCTGCGCTCCAGGAGCAGAGCCTTGGCGAGCTCGCCGGGCTGGAGGTCCTCGCGGGCCAGGTTCTCCACCAGCTGCCAGGTCCGCCGGTCCTCGTCACTCAGCGGTCCAGGGCAGATGACGGCGGGCAGCCTCTCGAACCTCGGGTTGTCGGGCTGGTTGACCGCGCCCCAGCGGCAGGCCCGGTAGCGGCGTTCGCCGATTACCAGGCGCCGCTGGATGCGGTTGTCCGGACCGGGCAGCTCCTCCACCAGGACGGGATGAAGCACGCCGACGGTCGAGATCGAGGTGATCAGATCGGCGAGGCCTTCCGGGCTGGTGCTCGGGCCCGGCCCGCGGCCCTGCACGTCGGTGTAGACCGAGCCGCGCATCGGGAGCATCTCGAAACGACGCTGGCGCAGGTGCTCCGAGCTCTCCAGAGCCTCGGCCAGCCCCAGGACGGCGGGCGCAGGGGCCGGGGATTCCTCAACGGCGACGGTCATCGGCAGAGCCTCCTTTCGCAGGTAGTCGTCAGGCGCCCAGGCGCCCGCCCCGAAGGGGTTATGCGTGCAGGTCAGCGGGGAGCAGGAGCGGGCGGGTGGCGAGCCGACGCCGCCGCGGCCGGTCGGCGCAGCAGCATGTCGGTGAGGGGATGCCGCTGCTCGGGTGTTCCGCGCAGCAGCGGCGTGAAGATCCGTCCGAACGGGCCGTGCTCCTTGAGCTGCGCAAGGGTGGTGACCCCCACGGAGAGGTTGCTGGCGAGCCGGGACAGGCGGGGGTCGACTCGCGTGAGCGTGTACAGGTCCTCGGTGCGGTCGGCGAGGCGTTTGGCCAGGGTGGGGCCGGGCGCACCGTCGAGGACGATCAGCAGGCGCGGGAAGGCCGGGTACGCGTGCTGCCACGCCGGCCGGGTCGACGCCGCGGAGCGCCGAGCCCGGTCGGGGTGCTGCGGCACGAACTCGTACAGCCGCCCATACGCGGAGACCTTCTTGGCGAGCTCGGCCGCGGTCATGGTGGCCCGGTCGAGCTCGATGAACACGTTCAGCATGGTGCGCGCGCCGCGGTGGACGTGGACGTAGTGCAGGACGGCGTCGGAGATCACGTGATCGTCTTCGAAGCGGCGCTGCCCGTCGCGGATGCGGTGGGCGACCTCCGGGGTCCACGACAGGGGCGTGCAGTCATGCCCGAGCCGGCGCGCGTGCTCGACGAACGCGATGCCGGCCTCGTTGACGGCCAGGGTGTGGGCCTGGCGCGTGCTGGCCGCCGACTCGGGTGTCACCCGGTAGCGGCGGGAGAAGACCTCCGCCGCCTGTTCCACGGCGTCGGCACCCGTCTCGGTCAGGAACCACACGTAGGGACGGTTGAACCCGTGGCCCGGGCTGGCCTTGCCCTGGGCGCGCAGACGCTGGACGAGACCGCCCTCCTCGAGGGCCACCAGCTGCCGCCGCAGGTAGGACGTGCTGTGAGCAGTCGGCGTCAGCAGCCTTGCGAGCTGATCCGTGGTCATGAGGCGGTGCTGGTAGAGCAGGTCGAGGGCCGACTTGGCGACGGCGTGGAAGCTGAGGGTCCGCTGCGGGCGGTGCAGCAGTTCGGGTTCGGTCTGGGTGCTCATCCGACGTGTGACCCCTTGGTCTTGGTGAGGTAGGTGACGTTGCTGGGGGCCGGCTCCTGCTCAGCCGGGCCCTGGCCGTCATCCGGCGGCTCGGGGCCCTGATCGTCGGCCGGCGGCTCCCCGGGACCGGGATCGTCGTCGTCCGGCGGGGGCGGCGGCAGCGTGGCCATGAACATGCGGATGCGGGTGTCGAGCCTGGCGAGGTCGTCGAGGATGTCCCGCACCCGGCGCCGGCGCAGGTTCTCGTTGACCGCGGCGTCCAGGCGGTGGACGTCGTCGGGGCGGTGGTAGTCGCTGTAGACGTCCTCGACGCTCGCGCCCCGGACCCGGAAGGGGTCGCTCTGGCCGCCGTCGAGGGTGACGGACATGACGTAGTGGTAGCGCTGCAGCTGCGAGATCGTGTCGGGCGCGACCTTCTTGCCCCAGCGCCGCACCACCATCTGCGCCTCGTCGATGTCGCTGGCCGTGGTGGACAGGATCGACAGGTTCTGCAGCAGGCCCTGCCTCGTCGTTGCCGACAGCCGCTGCGCCATCTGCGTCATCGCCAGGAGCTTCACCTTGTACTTGCGCAGCTGCTCGGCGATGGCGGCAAGGGTGCCCTTGCTCGCGCCGTCCACCGCAGTCAGCTCGTCGATGAAGGCGTAGAAGTCCTTGCGGTCGGCGACGGGCATGGTGCGCCGTGACAGCCCGGCGCGGAACAGGTCGTAGATCAGCAGGCAGGAGACGATGCGGTCGGTGTCGCCGGTGCCGGACGGGCACACGAAGACGACGTTCCCGTTGTCCATGGCGTGCCGGATGTCGTACGTGCTCAGCGAGGACCCGAGGAACCCCTTCAAGGCGTTCGAGCTGTCGAGGCGCTCGATGATGTTCGTGACGACCGGAGTTGCCTCGTTGGAGTACTTCGGATAGGTCTGCACCCAGAAGTCCCGCAGTGTCTTGGGCAGATACGGCACGACCGCGTCTCGCCACACCTCGTCGTTGAGCAGGGTGCGGATCTGGAATATCGTCGGCGCCAGCTCGGGCTTCCCGGCCTGCGACAGCATCCAGGACAGATGGGCGAGGGTCTGGACCGACCGCGTCAGGATGGTCTTGGCCCGCCCCGCGGAGTCCGACCAGTTCAGAGCGCTCGCGAAGCCGGTGACGATCGCGTTGACGATGTCCGGGATCTCCTCCTCGCCGCGGTTCTCCATGGACAGCGGGTTCCAGGAGCCCACCATCGCGTCCAGGTCCGGCGACGTCAGGTCGATCTCCCACAGCCGCGGCTCGATGTGCGGATGAGCGAGGTAGGGCCGCGCGCGCTGCCAGCCGTCGCCGTGCGGGTCCAGGAAAAGGGTCCCGTGCCCGTTGTGAGCGAGCGCGATCGCCTGCACCAGCGACATTTCCGTCTTGCCGTATCCCGCCTTCCCGAGGAACAGCCCGAACAGCAGGTAGGCCAGGGGCAGGCCGGCCAGCCGCTCACCGCCGCCGGGCTTGGTCACCCACCCCAGGGGAAGGAGATCCGCCTGGCCGGTCCACGTGGGCAGGCTCGGCGGCGGCGGGGGCACCACGCCACCCGAACGGGCGACGTTGGCCGCCATGTTGTGCTTCGTGGCGGGCTTGAGCAGGCCGGCGAGCTCCGCGCCCGTCACCCAGCTGGAACGCCGCGGCGCGAACTCTCCGGTGACGAATCGGCGGTCGAAACTGCGCCGGTAGAGCCGCGAGTCCGCACGCAGCCGCGTCACGAGCAGGTTCAGACCCACCGGGCGCAGGTGATTGTCGCCGGCCCAGCTTTCGAGCGTTGCCATGATCTGCTCCAGCAGTATCCGCGGCCGCGCCGGATCGGAGGAGCAGGTACGAATCAGCATCTGGAGGGCGAACACCGGATCCGCGCCCGGACCGAACTTGCCCATGGCCGCCTTGACGTCGGACACAGTCGGCATGCGCTGGCGCTGAGCGGGGCGCTGGCCGCCGCGGCCCTGCTGCCCGCGCATCTCCGCGGCGATCTCGCTTCCCAGGGACGCCAGGCGGTCCAGGCCGAACCCGCCCCCCGAGCCCTGCTGCGGAAGGCCGGGGATCGCCGGCATCCCGCTGGGGTTGCGACGGGCTCGCGCCAGCAGGCGGCTGCGCCGACGGCCGACCCGGGAGGGCGATATCGGCACCAGGTCCAGGACGATGTCCGCTCGTTCCCCCAGGTCCTCACGCACATCCGCGACCGCAGCCGCGAGCGCCTCCAGCGGATCGGGCTTGATCGGCACCTCGCGCAAGGCGAGGTGGTCCGGCAGTGCCAACGCCAGCTCGGCGCGGGCTACGTGCTGCTGCTTGGGCGTGTCCTTGCGCGGTTTGGGCCTGCGCGGTCCGCGTCCGTGACCGCGGGGGGATGTCGCCTTCTTCTTGCTCACCACAGACTCCTTCGGGGGGTCACGCCGCAAGAGCGGTCTGAGAGCTGGTGTCGAGGTCCGCGCCGAGACGGATCTCCGGACGCTCGGAGCTGGCTACTGCGGGACCGACCGCCCGCATCTCGCACTGGCTGTAGCTCTGGTGGCGAAGGACCGACGCGGCCCGGGCCGGCCCTTCAATGCGCATGGTCAGCAACCCGCCCTGGGACAGCAGCCGCACACGCACCGCCGTGCCGCGCACAGGGGTGAAGGCCCAGCGCGAGACACTCCGCTGCGCCTGGGCCAGCTGCTTGGCGAAACGGAGGACGTCCTCGAGCACCGGGTCGAAGCCGGTGGTCGGGAGGAGCTCGAACGCCTGCCGGTCCTTGAGCGGCTTCCGGCCGAAGCGTCGACGCGCGACGGAAACGGAGATGGCGACGACCACCGGCACGGGAATCAGCCACCACACGTTGCCGGTCAGCCAGGTGAGGGCGGTCTGCCCGTACGCCGGGAGGTCTTGTCCGACTTGGATCAGCCGGTCGATGACGTCGTTCGTGGTCATCGGGCGGCTCCTGGGCGCGGGAAGGCCGGAAGGAGAGAGGCAGCAGGCATGTCGGAACTCCGGGGAGACGGGGAGTGCGGATGCCTATAGAGGTGTGGTTTCGGACGTCCGTGTGACATTGAGTCCGAATAAACTTCGCCCGCCGTCGCCTGAGGAGATGCTGGTTGCCCTGTCGCCTCGAACGCTGAGCGAATCTCACCGAACGTTGACGGATCGCAGTTCGTCTCATCGAGCGCCGAGTGCGCAGGCCAGGAGGGGCCGCAGCGGTGCCCTGCTCCTGTCGACGTATTGGGTCACGCGAGCGAAGCACGGAGCGCTCGGCGGCGCGGCGGCTGACCCGGTCGGAATCAGCGACGCAGCGGGCGCAGCCTTGGTGAGAGAGGTGAGAGACGGCTCGGCACGCCAGCATCCGGGCCGCTCATGTCCCGTCTACGCCGAACGGGCCCCCTTCTCAAGGGAGGTGGCACGCCCGCGAAACGCCTTGCCAGCCCGCCCGACCGCGCAGAGTTTCACCAGCGCGGTCGGGTCTCATTGGCAGAAGAGCGCCGGCCTCTCCTTGAGAGGCCATGACGAGGCGTGCAGGTCAGATCTTGACGCCTTGGCTGCGCAGGTAGCGCAGCGGGTCGATGTCCGATCCGTACCCCGGTCCGGTGCGTATCTCGAAGTGCAGGTGCGGGCCGCTGACGTTGCCCGTGGCGCCGGAGTAGCCAATCCGGTCACCGCCCTTCACCTTCTGCCCATCCATGACGATCAGTGAGGACAGGTGCGCGTACTGGGAGTACTTGCCGTCCCCGTGCCTGATCACCACCTGATACCCGTAGGCGCGGTTCCAGCCGGCCGTGACGACGGTGCCCGGTCCAACTGCGCGGATCGCTGTACCGGTGGGCACGGGGAAGTCGATGCCGGTGTGGTAGCCGCTGGACCACATAGAGCCTGACACGCGGTACCCGGTGCCGATCGTGTCGTTGGCGACGGGCGCCACCCAAGTGCCCGATACCCCGCCTGTGCGCGGCTCGGTGTAGTTCGGCCGCTTCATGATCAGAATGCGTGACTTCCAATACGAAAGAGGCTCGATCCGGACGTTATGTCCTGTTCTCGGGGCGTCGATGACTTTGGACTCGCCGATGTACATGGACACATGCTCCGGGTGGGCGGCGCTGCCCCCTGTGAAGATCAGGTCGCCGGGGCGCAGGTCGTTCACCGACTTCACCAGCGTGCCGATGCCGACCTGGGCGTAGCTTGTGCGGGGAAGATTCACCCCGACCTTGCTCCAGGCGTACTTGACCAGGCTTGAGCAGTCGCACCGGTTGCCGTCGGAGAACGGTGGCTTGCAGTTCCCGCCGAAGAGGTATGGGGTGCCCAGGGCTTCCTTCGCGCCGGCAACGACGCTAGCGAGACCGTCGGAAACCTTTCCCTCCATCGGGGCGGCCCACTTCTCTGCCCTCTCCCGGATCTCGCGAACGTATCGCCTCGTCTCTTCGTACGGCGGGATGCCGTTGTACTTCTGTACCTTGAACGGGCCGGCGTTATACGCGGCCAGCATGTTGTCCGACTTGTCGCCAGGAACGTTACGGACGTCTTCGGCGAGGTCGCAGTCGTAGTCGACGGCCGCCGGCACCGCGTCGACCGGGTCCCAGACGTCCTTGTCGCCGTCTCCGTCGCCGTCCTTGCCGTGGGTCTTCCACGTACCGGGAATGAACTGTGCGATTCCCTGGGCCAGGGGGACCTTCACCTTGGTCCCGTCCTTCTTCTTGACGATCTTGTAGGACTCGGCCTTGGGGTCGAAGCTGCTCTCCTGGTACAGCTGCGCGGCCAGGAGGGCAGGGGTCACCTCGGGACATCCGTACTTGCTGATGGCGTTGTAGATCAGGGTCCGCAACCAGTCCGGGACATCGGCGCTCTTGGAGATGCCGCCGCCGAAGCCGGCGTTCTGGATGTCATTGCCGGTGTTGTCGCTGCCGAGCTTGGTCACGATGGCGATCACGGCGGCGACGATGAGGGCACAGAAGCACAGCCAGGCGATGCCGAGGTTCATAAGGGTCTTCTTCACCGCGGTCTCCTCAGGCGTTCACGATCGCGGCGACCCGCCACGCGCCTGCGGGCTCGTGGCGCATCTCGAGTGCGAGCTGATCGTGGGAGCGAGTGGCCGGCTGCCCGGCAGCGCGGGTCGTGCAGGTGTAGAGGAGCCGCACGTAGGCCCGTGTCGTTGTCGCGGAGGGGGCTCCGTCGGGGGTGGCGACGCGATCTACAACGCAGGTCACGCGGACTTTGCCTGCGGTCCACTGCTGCCACAGCCGCGTGGACCGGTCGCCCGGCTCGCGCAGTTGGGCGGCGAACTCGTCGGTGGCGTACGCGGCCGCGCGCCGGCCGGCATCGCTGAAGGAGACGTCGTGTCCCGGGCGTGCGTCATGCGAGGCCCACGCCAGGACGAACCGACGTGCCGTGTCGGCAGCCTCCGGTGGCACCGCTCCCGGAGCGGACGGCTCCTGTTCCGCCGCCGCGGTGCCCTGCGACGTCGGCGTCGGACCGGCTGACGATGTGCTGGGCGCGGAGGAAGCGGGTCCTGGAGAGGCCGCGGCAGTATCCGGCTCGGCAAACGGGGCGACCCGGCCGCGGTCGACGACCAGGAGCAGGATCCCGGTGATCGCCAGGAGGGCGGCCGCGGCGAAGAGCGCAAAGATCTTCCAGAAACCTGACTTCTCGGGCTGGGATGCGGGCATGGACACCTCCTGTAGGCGAGGCAAGGCGAGGGAAGTTCGGGCGCGGGGGCCAGCTCTGTGCTGACCCCCGCGGTGATCGCTCAGCTGCGGCGTCGAGGCGGACCGGCAGGCCTCGTGGCCCTACGAATGGCGCGCGGGGCCGTGGGCGGAGGAGGTGCCGGCGGGTCATCGCCCCGCCTGGGCATGGGCGGGAGGCTCAGCACGGGCATCGAGATGGACGCCGGGTCCGCTGCGGGACCGGTCGATGAGGAACCGGCCCCCGACGGTGCCGGGGCTGCGCCGGGAACCGGGGGAGCGGTGGCGGCTGCGCGTGTGCCGGGAGGGTTGGACGGCCGGGTCGTGCCTGCCAACGGCTGAGCCATCCCGAGTTGCGCGTTGGCTGCATGACGGCCGACGAACCGCGCGGCAGTCTGCACATTCCGGCGGTACTCGCTGCGGAAAGCCCGGGTGCTGTCGACCTTGGCGGTGACCCGGTCAACAGCCCGGTTCTTCGCCGCGGTCAGCTGCCCCTTGAGTGCAGATGCACGCGCGGCTGCGGCAGCGCCGCCCCGCTTGGTGGCGGCGATTCCACGGGGAATTCCGACCGGAGCGCCCGCAGTGGCGAGAGTGGCGACCTTGGTCGCCTTCCAGCCGAAGCGAGCGGTCGCTGCTGCGCCCTTGCCGGCCATGAGGGTGACGCGTCCGCCGCGGGACTGCGACAGCTTGTTCGTGGCAGCCGTGGCGAGCCGGCGGCGCAGTGCCTGCTTGGCGGCTCCCTGGGCGGCGACCTTCGCGGCGGTGGCGGCACCGCCGGTGCCCACGGCGGCTGCGGCGTTGGCTGCCAGCCGGGCCGCGGAGCGCAGGCGGCCTCCGCGCTTGCCTTGCTGCGGCGGCCCCATCCACATCTGCTTGGCGCTGCGCCCGGCTCGGGCGAGCGGCTGGGTGACCTTGCGTGCCTCGCCGCGTGCCTCGCCGAACAGCTGCTTGATGCCGGGGGCGGTCTCGGCGTAGCGGCCGAACTGGTTGAAGACGCTCTGGCGGCTGCCGCCGACCCGGGCATTGGCCAGGCGGCGGTTGAGGTTGACGCTGACCTGCTTCGCCGTCTCCTTGATCTTCTTCTGGCCGACGAGCCCAGCGACCGCGGCCAGGTCGAGGCAGATGAACTTGACCGCGAGGATCTCCCCGGTGTCCGCGTCGATCAGCGCGATGATCACGACGATGAAGACGGCGAGGAACAAGATCGCGAGGATGACGCCGAGGATCGCCTTGACGATCGCGGACACCCAGCGCCACAGCACTCCGCGGCCGCCGCCCGGCAGGATGCCTGCGGCCAGGGCCCAGTGGCCCTTCATCGCTTCGAACGCCAACCAGCCCTGCGAGACCAGGAAGGTGCCGGTGACCAGCACCATGAGGACGGACACGATGATCGCGGCGAGAGCGACGAACGCGGCCGAGAAAGTCATGTCGGCCGATGCCTTCTTCGCGTCCCCCTTCTTGACCTTGCAGACCTTGGTGAAGTGCTCGCCAGAGTTGGTGAGCTGGGCTGAGTAGGTGGCTTCACCCGTGGGGTTGATCCGGTTGGCTTCGTAGAAGTCGATGCCCATCTGCTCGAAGTTGTATTTGACCAGCGATGCCTCGGCGAAGGCCTTCGAGCAGGCAGGATCCTTGAACGTCTTGCCGTAGAGCATGAGCTGGGTCGGCTTGACGATGAACGCGTCGACGAGGGCGTCGGTGATCGGTTTGGAGACGTTCTCCGGCTTGGTGTCTCCTGCGGGGTTCTGCGACAGCACGACTGCGCTCACCTCGAGCGACAGGTCTTTGGCCTTGCCGACCATCCCCTCGTCGCTCAGCAGCATGGTGGAGCTGCCGGGAGACGGCTGGTCGTGCGTACCCAGCAGTACCTGGGCGGGGGAGAGCAGCACCGTGGTGGCCACGGCGGCCACGACCAGGGACATGCCGGCCTCGGCGAAGCCGCGGCTGCGGTTCTTGAACAGGATGTGCCACGCCGCGTACAGGCCGGAGAAGAGTAGGAAGAGTCCCGGCAGGCCGAGGCGGTTGATCACCTGGTCACGCAGGCTCGTGGCGATGTCGTCGGCAGGCTTGACGAGCATCTTGGCGAGGCCGAAGTCGAGCGCCCAGTCGATCAGCCAGCACGAGAAGCCGATGAACCATTTGGCGATCCCCATGAAGAGCTGCGAGAGCAGGTTCCAGATCTTCAGGTCGATGTCGTTCCAGTCGCCTGTGTCCGAATCCACGCTGTACGCGCTGATCGGGACGCCGTCCCTGTCCTTGACGTTGAAGGGCTGCAGCAGCCCGTCGGAGGCGTCCTTGGGCGACTTGCTCAGGTCCTCGACCGGACGGTTCTCGTCGCCCGGCTGCGTCGCAGGCGGCGTCAAGCCGGGCCGGGGCTCCATGGGGTTGTAGGAGTCCTCCGGCTCGGGCTTCGGCTTGTCCTTGCCGGGCTCGGGCTTCGGCTTGTCCTTGCCGGGCTCGGGGTTCGGCTTGGGCGTGGGCTTGTCCGGCTTCGGGGTCGGTTTGGCGTCCGGCGCGGTGGGCGCCGGTCCTGGCTGCGGATTGGGGACCGTGTCGGCGAAGGCGACCGCGGCGGACAGGCCCAGCAGCAGTGCCAGGGGCACGGCTATGAGCCAGATCCGCAGGGCGCGGCCGCGCGGCGCGGCACGGGGGGCGGACTTCATGCGAGCGCCCCTTCGAGGGGCACATCGACGGCCGGCTCGTCCTCGTCCATCTGACCCGGGGTGGTGTGGATGGCGTCGGCGGCTTCGTCGTCGGCCGGGATGAGCACCTTGATGCCGCCGATGCGCCGGCGCAGGTCGCGGTAGAGGCCTTCGCCGGCGCGCAGGCTGCGCTCGGCGTCAGAGACGTTGAGTGGGCTCAGGTTCTCCGTGATCAGTTTGATCATCTCGTCGTCGGCGGGGTCGAGGTCGATGAATTCGAGGCAGCGGGCGGCGAGGGTCTTGCTGCGGTGGCGGAAGACGAAGATGTGGCTGAGCAGGGCGCGGATCTTGTCGCCGATCTCGTTCTTCGGCCCGATGTCGTACGGGTCGTGCGAGCCCGCGTAAACCCCGGCGTTGTGCTTGCGGCCGTCGGCGATGATCTCGAGCAGAAGGTTGGAGCCCTCGGCCGATGCAGTGAGCCACCAGCACTCGTCCAGGAACACTCCGGTGAACTCCGCCGGGTTGGAGAAGGCGACCTCGCGGCACAGCGCGGTGATCAGGTACATCAGGCGCCAGCCGAAACGGGTCTCCACCTCCAGGCTGCGCAGGCGGTGCTCGTCGAGTTCCTCCTTCCGCGGCAGGGCGAGGCGGTCGACGGCGAACACGATCGAGTCGGCGTTGCTGATCCTGACGACCGGCAGGTTCGGGTCGAAGATCGTGCGGCCTAGGTCCTTCTTGGCCAGGGCCCGCATCTTGCGGACGAGTTCGGAGGCCGCGGCGCGCACGGCGATGTCGTTCGGCTCGTCCGGGTCCGGGGTCTTGGCGCGCAGGCCGAGGTTGGTGATGAGCGAGGTCATCGACGGGTTGGGGCCCCGGCGCGTGGTCTCGATGGCCTCGGCGAGCGTGACGCCTTCGACCGACATGCTGGCGATGTCGAGCAGGGGCGTGAGGAAGGACTCGCAGTAGCGGGCCGCGCGGGGGCCGCGAAAGACCCGCAGCGGGTCGAGTGAGACGCCGGCGGTCTCGTCGACGCGGATGATCTGGGTCTCGCCCGGGCAGGCCAGGGCGAAGCGGCTCCATTCCTGCTGCGGGGTGCGGTCGATCACCAGGGCTCGGCCGCGGCTTCGGGCCTGGCCCGCGCGGTGCCCGGTGGACAGGATCGAGTACATCGCGGTCTTGAGGGCGACACTCTTGCCGGAGCCGAGCTCGCCGACGAACGCGGCACTCGCGCTGGCGTTGACGCGCGGACCGTGGCTGAAGTCGATGAGGACAGGGCGTACGCCGCCGCCGGACAGCTGCAGGCCGAACAGGGAGCCGGTGTCGTCGCCGAGGTTGGCGCCGCTGAACGGCATCGCCATGGCGAAGTCCCTGGCCAGCAGGTACTGGGTGAAGTCGAGGAGTGGCCGGGGCGTCTTGGTGCCGGGCAGCATCGCGTGGAAGAGCGGCACCTGGTCGCCGACGGGACGGGTGAGGGTGTAGTCGTTGCCGCCGAAGTGGTGCTGCAGGGAGGCTGCACGTTCGTTGGCCTCTTCCGGGGTGGCGCCCCACACGCAGGTGACGACGGAAGCGCGGATCTCGACCTCGGTGGCCGAGGAGGTCAGCCGGTCGCGGTACTCGTCCAGGGCGAAGGCGGCCTTGTCCAGGCTGGCGGGAACGCCGGCGGTCTCGCCGTCGTACTCGCCTCGCTGGTGGGCGAGCTCGCGCTGCTGCCTGCGGGACTTCGGCTCGGCCTTCGCGCCGGCCTCGATGTTCAGGCGCACCGCCCAGTCGACCGGGAAGCCGAAATCGTCCAGGGCGGCCAGGTACTCCGAGCCGGGGAACCGGAAGCTCTCGGGCATCTCGGCAAGGACACTGAACGCCTGGTAGCTACTGCCGTGTTCGGTGGTCACCTTGGCGTACCGGCGGGCGAAGGGGTTGGACGGACCCTTGCGGCGCTGGCCGCCGCGACCGCCCTCGTCGAGAACGACCTGAGTGTGGGCGGCGATGGTGTGCCCCCGGCCGCGCAGGCCGCGGGGTGTCCCTTCTTCGGGGAACAGCGGCTCGTCCAGGCCGCGTCGTGCCGCGTGTCCGTAGATCCACAGGATCTCGGCCTCGGTGGCGGCCTTGAGCTTGATGCCGCCCGGCCACGAGGCGGCGAGGCGGTTGGCCTGGAGCAGGCGCTTGGCTTCCTCGGCCGTGGAGACGGGCGGACTCGGCAGGCCGAGCGCGGCCATGACCTCGACCTGGGCGGACGAAGCAACAGCCTTGGCGGTCTGCTTGAGGTCCAGGTGCGGCAGGGGTATCGCCAGGAAGTCGACGCGCCCGGTGAGCTCGAGCCCGTCCAACTGATCGAGCACCTTCAGAGAGAGGTCGACGTACTCCGGGCTTTTGTCCCAATCGACGCCGGCGGTCATCCGCTTGACGACGGAGGCCGCGTCGACCTGCGGGCACAGGCTCAGCAGCAGGGCATCGCCGCGCAATGCCTTGAAGAGAGCCTCGAGCGCGTCGAGACGCTCCCTCTTGGTGGCCTTCGAGCCGTGGGTGTAGTTCTCGCTGTCGACCTTCCACACGCCCCACGTGGCGGCGTTGGTCGTCCAGATGAGGTGGCCGCTGATGTGCCGGACGGGGAGACGCATGGGGGAGTCCTTCGTGAACAGGGCGCGCGGGGCAGCGGCGCTAGGAACGGGGGTTCTGGTCCTCGAGCGAGGCAAGAAGGCTTTGCAGCTGGCTGCGCCCGCCGGTGCGCGGCGCCGCCGTGCGCGCGGAGTTGGCCGGCGCGGAGGGCGCCGCGGCGGCCGCGGGGCCGACTGTCCGGCGCACAGGCCGCGGTCCCTCGGCGCGCGGGGCCCGCGCCGGCGCGACGGCAACGGGTTCGTCGGTGGGCTGGCTGGTGACACGGACGGTGCAGGTCGTGCGTGTCAGATGGGGGCGGGACTGCCGCTGCGGGCGGCCGGCGAGCCGGCCGCCCGCCGGCGCCGAGGCGTAGACGAGCAGGGACCGCAGCGCGCGCGCCGGGTCCCGGCCGTCGATGCGCGCGTAGCGCAGAACCCAGGCCAGCCCCCATGGGAGCGCGATCATGATCAGGATGTTCGCGAGACCGAAGTGCGCCCACAGGGCCTGCGTCAGGGCCAGGCAGCCGAAGACGACGACCATGGTGACGATCTGGGTGATCGTGTACGGGCCTCCCGGGATCCGTCCGGCGCCCGGGAGCTTGCCGATGACGAGCGGGTGCCTGCGGGCGCGGGTGTAGGAGTGCCCGACGAGGTCTTCCTCAGAGGCACTCACAGCAGCGCCCGCACGTCATCGGGGCCGAGCACCTGCACGGAGGCGCTCGCCTTGTCCTGGATCTCCGAGCCGACCTTGCTCTGCAGCGACGGCAGGTTGGCGATGCCCCACAGCACGAGAGCGCCCAGGAGGAACGCGACGAGCGTGGCCACCCAGGACTTGGTCCTCCAGTACGCCATCGCGACGGCGGCGAGCACCATGACACCCACAACCAGCTTGATGAGCGCGCCGATCTGGTTCGTCTTGAGAGTGGCCCAGTCGAGCAGGTCGCCGGCGAGGACCACGGTGTTGGGGTCAGCGGTCAGCGTGTGCATGAACGATTCCTCTTTCGGTCGTGGCGACGTGGTCAGCTGCCGGACGGCGGCGCGGAGCCGCCGGGCGTGGAGGGAGCCGAAGGAGCAGAGGGCGCCTGCGAGCTCGGTGCGCTGGACGGCTTGCTCGTTGCGGCGGTGGCCGGGGCGTCGTCGAGGGAGGAGACCTCCCAGCGCCCGGCGCGCGCGGTCAGGCCAAGCGCGTAGGTGAGGGGGAAGGTGTTGCCGTCCGCGTCGGTGGCGTCGATGGAGACCAGCAGGCGCCTGCGGATGCCGTCGCCGGGCACCTTCGTGCCGGCGTTGTCCTTCGAGTTGTCCTGGACGCTGGTGAGCTTGATCGAGGTGTAGGGGGTCGGCACCACGGGGGAGAGGTGGACGCCGGGAGACGTGTAGCGGTCGAGCTCGCCCTGGCCGGCGACGTACGCCTTCAGGAACGAGGCCGCGGTGTCGGACGCAGGGTCGGAGCTCCCGCTGCCCCGCGAGGTGGGGTATCCGAGGTCACCGGGCTTGAGCGCGGTCGGGGCCGCGACCTGCGCCGGCAAGGACACCGCGGTGTACGCGCTGGTGTCACCGGACCCGGTCGACTGCACGCCGACCCGGAAGTACTGAACGCCGGCGTCCGTGTAGCCGCCCTTCTTGGACTTCGCCGCGACGTTGACCGCCACGGTGACGCTCCAGTAGCCGGGGGAGACCTCGCGGGCGTCCATCGCCTGGGTCCGCAGGGCACTTCGAGTCCCGGCCGGGTGGGTGAGGGCCACGCTGCCCGAGTAGTACGGAGTCAGGTTCTGCTCCGTCCCCTCGCCCGCCTCCAGGTAGGCGCCCACGAACAGCTGCGCGAAACCGGCCGGGCCGGTGGAGGCACTCGACTCGACTGCGGGTGCCGCCTTGGCGGCGGTCTGGGCAGGCGCCGACGAGCCGAACAGGGCCATGGCTCCGATCAGCGGGCCGGAGGCGATCAGTGCCCACGTGCCTGCCCGGGCCAGACGCGTCAGACCGGCGAGCCCGGCCGTGCTGGTCTTCCACCCGATGGACTGCTGCTCGTCGACGTCGTCCTGCTCGGTCTGGGCCGGCTCGCTGGTCTCGGCGACCGAGTCCTCGGGCCAGTCCTGCTGCTCGCGACGAGCCCTGCGGCGCGCCCGCTTCACGACACGCTCCGCTGGGCCTGGGCGGTCAGGAGCTCGGCGATGCGGGACTTCAGCTGCTCGGGAGTGCGCGCCTTGAGGACCTCCCAGGACTGGAGCGCGGGTTCGGAGTCGTTGTCGAGGAACTGGCGCATCTGCTCGTGCACGGTCCGGTCGAGCGGGTCGCGCACCAACGCGGTCCCCAGGCGGGTCGCGGTGATGCGAGCAGAGGCCACGCGGGTCTCGTCCTCATCGGCCAGAGGGCCGGAGCGGGCGGGACCGGTGTAGGGGGCGGCAGCCATGGAGTACTCCCGTGAAAATCGGTGGTCAGAGTGGGAAGGGGGCCGTACGTGGATCACCCGTAGAGGTGTGGTTTCGGCCCGCCGTGTGACAGGGGAGGGCGGAAAACTTCAGGCAGCCGACTGCCGCGCCTGGAGCGCCGCCTGGCGCAGCGGGCGGACGGCACGACTGGCCCGCTGACGCAGGCGCGCGCCTTCACTGCCCATCGACCGCCGGGTGCGGGGGGTGCGGTCGGGGGTGGCGGAGGAGTCGAGGTAGTAGCTCGCGATCCGCTGCGCGTCGGAGATCTTCAGTGCCTGGATGTCGACCGCCCACACCACCAGGGAGAGCAGTTCGGCGCGGGGGTCGTCGGAGCTGAGCTCCGGCTCGTCGCGGCTGACGATCTCCAACTCGACCGCGCGCACCAGGCAGTCGGCCAGCTGGGCCTGCGTCGCAGGGTCGGGACCGCCGGACGGCAGCAGCGCCGCAGTTCGGTCGCCGGCGAGCGGCAGCAGCGTGTCCCCTATCTCCTGCAGCACCGAGCGGTTGTCGTAGTCGGCGGCCAGGGTCTTCTGCGCCAGGACGAGCGTGTCCATCGCGATGTTCGCGAAGACGCCCCGCGGCCGCCGCTCGAGCGGGTAGGTGCCCACGACTTCGAACAGCGCGCTGAACATCGACGAGACGATGTCGTCCCACCGGATGCCGTCGCGCTGCTGCGTTTTCGCCATCGACACGGCCTTGGGCAGCATCACACGCGCTGCAGTGCACCAGGCCAGGTCGCGGTCGGACCCCGATTCCTGGACACGCCGCAGGAGGAAGAGCATCGCCTGGTCGTGCTGTTCCCAGGCGCCACGACGGAAGAGACCGGTGATCCGGTCCACCACGTCCTGCGGGGTGTGAGCGCCCTCGAACGGGAGGTGTTCGTCCGACCAGTGCGCGACGGCGTCGCCGGCGCGGGCGCTTTCGCACAGGACCGCCCAGTCGCGGTTCAGGCTTCGCAGGGTGCTGGAGCCCTCGTCAGTGGCCGAGGCGGACAGAGAGCTGTGGGTGTTGGTGATGTGCGACATCCGTGACCGTCCTTCGTCATCCGGTGGGGATGCCGCTGACGATCTTTTGACCCCCCTTGTCCGCGGTCTGACCCCGAAGGGCGGCGAGGACTGACAAGGCGAAACACGGCGAATCACGCTCTGCGGCGACGCGGGCGGCACACCTGGACAAGGGGTGCGCACCAGGTGCGCGCGGCGGTGCGCGCACCTGAACAAGGGAGTGCGCACGGGTGCGCACCGGTGCGCACCCGTGCGCGCCGGGAAGGCGGAAGGCGCGCGCCGGTGCGGTCCGACGCCGCACCGCACCGGCGCGCCGTGCGTTTCGCCGAGGGGTGCGCGCGTCTCGCCGGTGCGCGATGTGGGCCGCGCCCGTGCGCGCGATGGATCGAGCGTCGCATCGTTTTGCGCTGCCGGCGGACGCCGGTGCGGCTCACGGCACGCGACGCGCGGGCACGTCGTGCCCACCCCGGTGGTGCCCTCAGGCCGGAGAGCCTGACGCAGAGTCACTGGCGAGAGGGGGCAGTGCAGTGCCGGGCTTCATGATGCGAACCGCTGCCCGCCGGGGCGGCCGCTGCCTGGCCGAGGGCTCCGGCCTGTGGTAGCGGACGTGGACAAGGGGGGCATGCCGGAGGTAGCAGAGGTGGACAAGGGGCGGAGGGATAGATTCCGCGAGCTGGACAAGGGGGTGCCGCTGTAGGAACCAGGACGTGTCCCATGGGCGCTGGGCCGACTATGCGGCGTGCCCACACGACCTGTTGCGCCTGTCAGCGGTGACACATCGTCACCGGCGCCCGCGGGGGTGAACGGTGGTGCCGACGGCTTCCTGGAATACTGCCGACGCTCTGGAGTACCGGCGCACGGTGCGGTGCAAGGTGCGGCGGACTGAGCGCGCGCCGACTCCGGGGATACGCGGCGCGCCCCGGGGCGGTCATCAAGTGCGCGCTGGAGGGAGGTGAGGGAGAACCCCGTGCGCACCGTGCGCACCGAGGCGCGCGCACCACGGTGCGCTGTTCGCGCGCCGGTGCGCGCACCGTTGGCTGTTCGCGCGTCCCGCCGCGCGCCCAGCCGAGGCGAGGGGACGCGGCCGCGCATCATCCGGCAGCCTCGGCGCGCAGCTCGCTGGCCCTGTGGCGCGCGCACACCCGGCGGGTCGGAATCGCCGGCCGGTCGCATGTCTCCCCGAGCCAGCCGGAGCACCGTGGTGCCGGGCCAGGAGGCTGTGCGACGGGCTGCGCCGGCTGGCCCGCTTCCCTGCAGGGCCTGCACATCTGGTCGACGAGTGCGGGGCCGACCAGCCGGATCCGGCAGCCGCACTCTCGGCAGACGGAGAGGGCCGCGGGAGCCGGCGGGGCGGCAGCGTTGGCGAGCACCGGGCGCCGCCGCCGCGGCGGCGCGCATTCGGTGCAGCCGACGCCGGGCCCGCCCAGGCCGTGGTCGGGGCATTGCCCCCGTTCGATCCGGTGCTCCCGCTCGCGCTCTCGTAGACGTGCGGCCCGGATGTCGGCACAAGCCGCGCAGGGCTCCCCGCTCGGCCACATCACGCCGCTCTCACAGGCAAGATGCCCGCAGCCCCACCTCGGCAGAGCCACCCCCATCAGCCACCGGGCAGGGTCCTTGACGTCCGACAGAAACACGCCGGCGAAGCGGGTACGCAAGCGCTGCCGGAGCCTGTCGGGGGCACATCCGTGATCGAGCTGGCGGCCGACCTCGCGGGCGATCCGCCGCTGCATGAACGTGTTGGCCTGCTCGTAGAGCACCTGCACGGGTTCGAGGACCTCGACAATGCGCGGATGCAGGGTCAGCTGCGGGCCGTCGTAGTGGCCGCGGGAGGCGGGGGATGTCTGGGAGCGGGGTGGTTCCTGGCCCGCGCGGAGCGCGAAACCGTCCTGGGCCGGGTCGTGCGCAGTGTTCGAGCCCGAGTTATCCACAGGCCGAGCGCCCTTGTCTACCTGTACTTCGCCTACGGCGGGTGAGTCAGGGCGGCGCTCGTCATCAGGTCGGTCAATCCTGTGGTCTTCCCTAGTCGCGAGCGATCCCTCACCAGCTTCCAGACCCGATCCCTCATCAAGTTGTGAAGACGACGAGGTGCTCTCCACAGGCGAGAGGGGGCGGGCGCCGCCCGGGGCCGGGGGTACGTCGTGGGCGATGAACTGATGCCGCCCCTGCACGCCCGACCTGCGCAGCACGCTCACCCAGCCGGCATCCTCCAGAGCATCCACGACCTTCCCCGCAGACGTCGCGGACAGCGTCGTCCCCGCGCACGCACCGGAGTGGTGGTAGAGATGCCCGGCGAGCTCGCCTTCGGTGAGGGGAATGCGCTGTGTCTGGGCGAAGCAGAGCACCGCGTACGCACGCAACTGCCGCGGGGAGAGGTCCTCGCACGCGGCGACCGGCAGCCAGATGAACCGTTCGTCCCGGTGCATCGGCCGTACACGGCGCTGCGCCGTGGTGCCGCATCCGCCGGGCAGCGACCGTCGCCGGTTGACGGGGAGCTCGATCACCCCGTCCGGCCCAGGCCTGCGCAGTTGGGCAATGCCGCGTTCGACGGAGGACCGCGACACCCCGAGGTACGACGCGAGCACCGCGGCGCCTGCGGTGCAGCCTTCCGGGCGCTGCCCGAGCGCCTTGATCTTCATGTAGACGGACAGAGCCACGTCGGCGTAGTGCGGGGACTCCACCAACCGCATCGGCACCTTGACACGCTGACGCCGTACAGGCGCCTGGGCGCCAGATACGCAGGACGATTCCGCGGACCGCGGTCGAGGCACCGGACCCGCACCGGAGCTGGTGGTGAGGAGCAGAGAACTGGACACACTTCTCCCGCGCACCGTCGCCGGAGTGACGATCCGTCGACGGTGCGCTCGAGCCGCTGCCTCTGCGAGATGGGGTGCAGAGGCGGCCTTGCAGATGGGACCAGGCGCTCCGCTGCGATCAGAGGGGGATGTCAACCCCCGGCGCGCTCGCGGTACAGCGTGCTGTGCCACAAGCGCACCTGCTGACGGGCGGCGTGTGCCGTGCAGCAGAGCGCGGACAGCCTTGACCGAGGAGAGAGGGATGCGCGATGCGCGCCCTCGGCCTCGTGGTCAAGAGCGGATCAGCCGGCGAAAACCGTTGGACAGAGCGAGGAGCCCGCTCTCGGCGCCGTCATCGACGACAGCGGAGCAGAAGATGCCAAAACCCCCGAACCGGATGAAACGGCAGTCACGGAATGTGACAACGAGGTGACGGCTGGGGGATCAATGGCCGAGAACGGTGGTCCCGGGCGCCTGCTGAGCTGACAAAAGCCATGGCGGTACTGCAAGATGTACTCCGATCGCCCTGGTGCACTCCAGGGATGACAAAGGCCCTTCGGGGTCAGCCCCTCGGGGCTAGCTGCTGGGAGGCAGTGATCATCCAGGCCGAGAGGCCTGGCTCTTCGCTCGGACGGGGCTGGTACCCCGTAAGAGCGGTGACGGCCGGCTGAGGAGCTGCTAACTCCGAACCGGCGGGGAAGGGCGAGGAGCGCTCCTTGCTAGGGAGCGCCCGCCCGAGACTTCTACGACATGCCGCCCTCCTCGGTGAGGGCGGCGAGCGATGTGCGGTGTCCGCACAGCAAAAAGCCCCGGCTCGACGGCGTCGTGGACGCAGCGTGGAAGCCGGGCTGACTGTGCATTTGTGCGTGGGTGCGGGTACGCTCCACCACGAGACACCGCCTTATCCGGTTTCTCGAACCCGATATACGCCCCCGGACTTGCTCAAGGTCTGGGGGCATCGTGTTGTCAGGGCTAGCAATAGATCAATCGATGGTCACCCTATCCCCAACAGCACCGGAAGTGCACAGCCTGTGGACGGACCGGTACATGCCGCGCGTCGCGCTGATCAGGGGTCACCTCACGGCCCACTCTGCCTAGTTGGGGATCTTCCCTGAAGAATCGGTCAAACTGACTCTATCGGCGCGGATGAGCAGGAACTCGCAACTCCGGATCTGCTCACCGCTGTAGCTCACGCGCCGGACCGTAAGCACCGTGACCGCACGCGACTTGAGCAGGACTGCCTCCTGGTCGGACGCCGGCCGCGCCGAGACGGCGTGCGCGTGCCCGGTCTCGGGCAGGCCGGCCTCTTCCAGGATCTGGTCCTCGTCGACGTGGTCGGCGTCCAGGAGCCGGCGGGCGAGGTCGGTGATGCCCTGCGGGACGTACATCTCCCGAATGGCCCAGGGGGTGCCGCCCCGGCTGAGGACGCTCTGTCGCAGGATGACAGCGGATTCCGGCGGACTGCCCAGGGCCGCCGCCACGTCGACGGGGGCCTTGCGTACGGCGGTGGTGACCATGTCGCTCCGGTCATCGGCCTGCTCGGGGACAGGGTGGACGTGCCCTCGCTTGTCGAGGCGCGCCTCGAAGGCGGCCGCGGGGGACAGCACCATGTAGCCGACCTTGGGGATCGACCGCACCAGGCCCTCCTGCTCGAGGAGATCCATCGCGCCGATCAGCGTGTTGCGCGCGCACCCGAGCTCCTTGGCGAGCTGGCGCCCTGATACGACGACGCCGGCGGCGAGCGAGGGCGAGCCGTCGTGGATCTCGTTGCGCAGGCGCTCGGCGAGGTCGTGTCTGCTGGTCGGGGGCGTGGCCATGCGGGACATCCTGCCGTACAGCCACCCCGGCGCGGGATGCAGGGCCGCGATCGTCATGTCGTTCTCCCTTGACTTGATCCGGAAGGCGGGGCAATATCATCGCATCTGGCTTACCTGGCGTGAGCCAGATGAGCCAGATGTGGGCATGGTCCCGCATCCCGTGGCGCGCCGCACGCAGAACGGCCTCCGAGGGGGTTGGAGCCCTCGAAGGCCGTGGTGACGCACGCCGACCCCTTCCCGTCACGAAAGACAGACGACGCAATGACCAGCATGACAGCCGGTCGCCCCACGCAGGGCACCACCAGCCGAATCACCCTCACCAGCGACGACATCACACGCGAACTCGTCAGCACCCACACGCCGGCCGCCCTCGCCGAAGCCGGCTACCTCACCGGCCCCGACGGGCACGCCGTCGCCGGCCAGATGCGCGAACACCAGCTGGACGAGGCCCTCCTGCTCGGCCGCTGCAGCACCACCAACGACGTCGACGCCTTCTACCGGCGCGACGAGGAGCCGGACGAGCAGTGGCATGCGCGCCGAGAAGCCACCATCGCCAAGTACTGCGCGCGGTGCCCGATCGCCGCAGCGTGCCTCGAACTCGCCCTGCGCTACCCCGAAGCCCCCCAGGACCTCGCAGTGCGCGGCGGCGTCACCGAGGAGGACCAGCTCGCCCTCGCCGACACGGAAGCCGAACGGCTGGCCGCGGCCCGGGCCCGGGACCGCGCCCCGTACGAGCAGCAGACCATGCGGCTGCACGCGGCTCGCCAGGTGCTGGGGCTGGCCCAGACCCTCATCGGACTGTCCGTCAAGCCCAAGGCCCGGAACAAGAACCACGCCGAACTCCGCGTCGCCGTCTCCGAACTGGAGCCGCTGCGCAGCGACCACCGCCGCGCGACGGGGTGGGCCGCATGACCGGCCGCACCAACCCACCGTCACCCGACGGCTCCGACGAGAACGAGCTCCGGACCCTCAACCGCCTCCTGATACAGGCCCTGCACACGAAGTGCGCGATGCCAGCCGTCCCCGTGCCCGTCCCGCAGGACGGCGCCGACCCGCAGCCGGCCGCGCTGCTCGGCATCGTCCTGGCCCTGTGGCACCAGGCGCGCGTCGAAGCCGACGCCTACCGGGCCTGGATCAGTCAGCCGGCCCCGCCGCCGGCCGCAGACGCCGCATCCCGCAGCGCCTCGGAGGCGGTGCGCGCACACCTCGACAGCGCCACCACCACCGACCGGGCCGGCGCAGAACCCCAAGGGCGCGACGTCATCCAGCACGGCCGAGGCGAGCCGCCGGACGGCACCTGCCGACAGCGATGACATGACCGCGGACCGCCGCAGTGACAAGGACATCCACCATGAGACTGCCGATCGCCGTGCACCTCGCCCCCGGGTACGAGCAGCAGCCGCTGTACTACTACGTCTCGTACGGCGGGTACTACCCGGTCCAGCACTTCTGCGAGTAGCCATGGCCCTCACGACGAGCTCGAGCAAGCGAGGACTCCACAGCGGCCGACTCCGTCGCCCGGCCGTGTGCCAGCTGACGATCGCCGCCAGCCTGCTGGCCCGATACGGGTACACCAGCCAGGCCGACGCCCACGACGACGGAACGTGCGCCCGGCTCTACTCCCTGGGTCGCCGGAAGGCCGTCTCGTGAGCGTCGCGGTCACGCCGCCGCTGGACGGTCCCCTGGCCAACGAGGCCGACCTGGACCATGCCCTGTTCGGCCCCCATGAGGCGGAGGACGGGCACGACGCGGAGTAGTCCGCCGCGCAGGGACGGAAGGACAGCTTCGCGACGGAGCCGGAGATCACCGTCAGCTCGGCGAGCCCGCGCCACCATCACGACCACCCATCGACGCCGCGCTCAGCGACACGCTGCAGCACGCGTCCCACCGCAAAGGAGCACGACGGTGAGCAGGTCCCGTCGTCGACGCCGCCAACCCCCCAGGTCCGGGCCGCCGGCCCCGGAACCGCGTCCCGCGGACGCCGCATCCCCGGCCACAGCCGCCGACACGCTCGAGACCCTGGCCGTACTCGCCGACGCTCGGGACCGTGCGGCCGACATCGTCGACCTGGCAGAGGAGAAGTCCAGGGGCTGTGAGGCCTACGCGCAGGAGAAGGCCGCCGTCCTCCTGGAGGCGGCCGAAGCGCAGGCGGCACACATCCAAGCCGAGGCAGAGCGCCGGGCCGACGCGCTCCAGGACCGTGCGCGGGAGGCGGGGGCAGCCCTCGTGGGCGACGCCGCCGCCCAGGCGGAGGCGGCCAAGGCAGCAGCCGACCGCCAGGCCGCCGCCATCCTGGCAGCCACTGAGGCAGAAGGGCGGGCCGCCCTCGAAGAGGCCACCGCCCACGCCTGCCGGCTGCGAGAGGAAGCACAACTGGCCGCCGACAAGGAGGTGACCGACGCCAGGCTCCGGGCCGAGCAACTGACCCGCGCGGCCCGTCGCGACGCCGAGGCAGCCGATGCCCGGCTGCGCGCCGCCGAGACGGAGGCAAAACGTATCCGCAGTGAGGCGACGTCCGCTGCCGACGAGCTCCGTCGGCAGGCGGCCGCGGGCATCAGGGCCGACCGGGAACGGGCCACCCGCGACGTCGAAGAACTGCGCACCACCGCAGCGGCGACAGTCGCATCAGCCGAGGAGCGAGCCGCCACGGTTGCCGAGAAGGCTGCCGCCCGGGAAGCCGCAGCGATGGAGAAGGAGGAAGCAGCCGAGCAGCTGCTCCGCCAGGCCCAGCAGGCCTGGGAGCGGGCGCGCTCGCGCGCCGCCCGCCGGCAGGAGCGGAAGCGTCTGCGCCAGCAAGGCCGCTTTCAGCGGGCCACGGAGCGGCGCGAGCACAAGCAGGCCGCGGGACGACCGACTTTCGCCCGCCGCCTCGCCCATGGGCGCCGCTGGGTACGGGAGATGGTTCGCAACCAGGCCCGCCGGGGCCTCGTCGCCGGCCCGATCCTCGCTCCGATGGCAGTGGCCTGGTGGTCGCAGACCGACTACGCCAAGGAAGCGTTCGGATGGTGGACCGTCTTTGCCCTCGGCTTCGCCGCCGCCTGGGAGCTCACCACCGCGTTCACCGGCTGGATGTACCACCAGGCACGGCAGCAGGGCGACGCCGGCACCATCTACCGGATCATGACGTGGGTGTTCGCATCCGGCGCGGCCGCGATGAACTACGCCCATCACTGCGGGCCCGGCGGCCGGCCGACGCAGGCATCCGTCGCCTTTGCGACCATGAGCGTCGTCGGCATGGTGCTGTGGGAGCTGTATGCCTCCCTGGTCCACCGCCAGTACCTGCGTGAACAGGGACTGGTCTCCCGGCCCCGGCCGAAGATCGGCCTGATCCGCTGGGTCCGGTTCCCGGTGCGGTCCTGGACAGCCTGGTCGCTGACGATCGACAACGCCGCACTGTCCACGCTGGAACGCGCCTGGAACGCCGCCGGCGCCGAGCTGGCGGACCGGAACGCGCTCCGTTCCGGTACGGCCCTGCACCGCATCGTGATTCCCCGCGTGCCGACCGACGGCCTTCGTTCCGGAGCCGGTCCCGGCGCCGTTCCGTCGTTCCGCACGGTCTGGAGCGCCCCGGGCGGAACGCCCCCCGGAACCTGGGTGCACTGGTCCGGAACGCGGCAGGCTCCAGAGACGGTGCCCCACGCGGCCCACAGCGGAGCCGGGTGGAACGACAGCCTCGTTCCACCTGGCCACCCCGAGGTCGAGCAGGGCATTCCCGGTGCCCCGCCCGTTCCACCCCGCACCGGACCGCCGCGCTCCGCCCCACCTGGAACCGGAGCGGAACACTCGCCGCCAGGCGCAGCAGCGCCCGAGCGCACCGCGGAACGGGGTGTGGAACGGGGCGCGGCCACGCCGGAGCGCGCCCAAAACGCACCAGGTGGGGCGGACCGGATCGATCCCGGCGCCCGGAACGGACGGGAGCGCACCAGTGGTGCGGAACGAGACAAGAACGAGGTGGTGCTCGAGGACAAGGAACGCGCCGCGGTGGAACGCCTCCTCGCGCGAAACCAGCCGCTGAGCAAGCGGAGCATCTCGGATGAGGTCCGCTCCAGCGGCGAAACGATCGCCGACGTGCGCGCGCTGACGATCGCCAACTACCTCAATGCCAAGGCCAAGGACCAGCTGAGCCAGGACCTCGCAGGCGTCTGACGACCGCTCCGGCTCGAAGCAGTAAGACCGGGAGACCCGGCCCGCTTTCCAGGGCCCGGCCGGGTCTCCCTCCTCCACGAATCGGGAGTTCGCACATCATGACCCACGCCCGCACACGCCGGCACCGGCTCGGCCGCTCGCGCCTGCCCGGCCGCCTGCGATGGCTTCTCGGCGGCGACGACCACCGCCTTGCCCGGGCCCGCTACGGCACCCGGGAGTCGGCTTCCGAGCGCGCCGAGCGCCTTGAGCGCACTGCACGCCACACCCGGCAGGCCCGGCAGATCCAGCGAGTCGCCCGCAAGGGCCAGCGCTGGGAGGACGCGGCCTACGCCGCCCTTCCCACCGCCGCACGCCTGCTGGACCGGACTACAGGGCTGCCGACCCAGGCGATGCTCCTGTCCAGCGGCGAGCTCGGGTCCGCACGCGGCGGCCTGCCCGCGCTGCCCCCGGGCTTCGCACCCGCCACCGCGGACGAGAGCCCGCAGGTGAGGACCAGTGCTCCGGAACAGACCACCGCGGACTTGGCCGTCACGAGCGCTCGCGCATCGGGCAGGCCCATGCTGTACGTCGTCGACGGCCTGGTCCCGCGGCAGGGAGCTGCCCGCTCTCATCCCATGCCCGAATGGCGCGCCCCGGCGGCCGGCACCAAGACCGGGAGCTGCTGATGCCGTCCTCGTCCCACCCTCCCTTCTCCAAGGGGCAGGCCGACCCGGCCGCGGCAACTCCGGCGGCCGGCTGCACCGGCTGCCCGCTCCGTTCCACCTGCGCCAGGGCCGATCCCACTCTGGTCGAGTGCGCGGTCACCGGGGCCCTTCCCCCGCCTGCGCTGCCCTCGCACGCCCCCTCCCCGGCCCCGGGGACGGAACTCGACATCACCGAGGTGGTCAGCCGCGGTGTGGAAACGGCCGTCGGCGCCGCGTTCGGTCTGGGCTGGACCGATCTGCTTGCCGCGGTGATCGAGCGCACCAACGCCACGGACTCCAGCGGCAACGAGGTCGACTGGGGCCGGCTGCAGCTGGGCCGGAACCTCCTGTGCCTGGCCCTCGTCAACCTGGTGCCCCTCCACGGAGCCCCCGCCTCACGGTGGGCAGCTGATGCCGTCACGACGTACGGCCTGGCGGCCCCCCTGGTTCCCGCAGGCGCCGTCCTGGGCGTTGCCGGTGCCGTCTTCATCGGGGCGGGCATCAACCACCCCGTTGGCCTGCTGTGCCGGGCGGCCTTGTCCGTGGCCACTACCACCGGACGGCTGACCTGGCGCTTTGCGCGATCACGCCTCGGCTGGATTCTCACCCGCCCGGTGATCTGGGCCGGGGTCTCGGGCCTGGTGATCGTCACCTGGCGCGCCGTCGTACACCTTCTTGCCGGAGCCTGACCATGGACCTCGCGATCGACATCTTCGACAACCAATCCGCCAACGCCGGCTTCGGCGCACTCCTCTTCGGGGCGATGGCCACGACGGCCGTCATCGCCGGATTCAAGAAGAAACTCCTCCGAAAGAAGAAGACGTTCGTGCTGGTCTTCTTCTTCGTCCTGCTGGTGACGGTGAACTCACGCGGGCTCCTCGGCGAAGGAGCCGGAGCCCTGCGCGCCGCCATGAACCACCTGGGACAGGCCGCCGCCGAAGAGGGCGCCGGCGCGAAGGTGAACACCAACGCGCCGCGCACGGCCGTCACACCGGTCTCGGCGGGCGGCGCCGCGATCGGCCTGTGCGGCATCACCTACTACCTCGTGGTCCTGTACGCGGCCAAGTGGAAGCCGGCCGACTGGAAGGAGATGGCCGGCGGGACGGTCGTGGCGATCTGCTACGGCACCTCTCTCGGCTTCATGGGCGTGATCGTCAGCGCCACCACCCTGACCGGCAACAACATCGGCCTGTGGATCTTCGGAGGCTGACGCCGCCGACGGCCGCCCGCACACCACCCGCGCGTGGCGGCCGCCCGCGCCAGCCTCCGCCCTCGGCGAGGAGCCCTGTACCCCATGCAACACCCCCACGACCCTGCGGAAAGCACCGAACTGGCCCCCTACGGCGAACTCGTATTCGCCGAGATCGTCGACGATGACGAGCCCAGCCCTCAGCGCGAGACACAGGACCCACCGGCCGATGAGCGCGTCCCACGATCGTCGACCGCCGCCCGGCGCGTGGCCCACTGCGCCCGCACCGCCGCGGCCGCCATCGCCGGCCAGATCCTCCCAGGCCTGCGGAACGCCCTGTCCGCGGCACGGCACTGGCTGCGCGTGGGCTACATGTCCGACGACGAGATCCGCCGCAGGATCGTCAACAGGCCTCTGGAAGCCGACCGCGCCCGCCGCGAGGAGGCCCTCACCGCAGTCCACCGCCTGGAGAAGAAGCTCCAGCGCAGGCTCGAGGACGCCGCGGCGTACGGTCTGGAGGCGGCCGAGAAGCAGGCGATCCGTGACCTGAGCCGCGAGCTCAGGCGCCGCCGAAACGGCCTGGACGCACTGCAGTCGGTACCCTTCACCCCCGAGCAGCCCACCCCGGAGCAGATCCGCCGGGCCCGCTCCCTGATGGCGCTCGGCCGCTTCAGCGCCCTCCTGCCCGTCCTGGGCGTCGCAGGGCTCGCAGCCGCCAGCATCCCCTCCACACTGCTGGCCGTCGCACCCGTGCTCGCCGCCGCCGGGTGGTGGCTGACCCACCATCCGCTCGAACTCACCGAGCGACCCGTCCCCGAGGACCTGCTGCTGCCCGAACTGGACCTCCCTGCCCTCAAGGCATCCGAGACCTCCGGCAGCGCACCGGCCGACGAGACCGAGGAAGACCTCACCCCGTTCCCGATTGCTCAGGCCACCACTCCTGGCGAGGCCGGCGAAGCTCTCCACCGCGCCCTGCTGCACGAAGGACAGGACGTCGACCGGGTCACCGATGTCACCCAGGAGCCGTGGGGGTGGTCCGCGCGCGTTTCGTTCAAGACCGGCACCTCCGACGACCTGAACAAGGACGACACCTACAAGGGCCTGATCACCCTGCTCAGGCTGCGCCGCAACGGCCTGCTGATCGAGGGTGACCCGGACGCCGGCGAGGCCTGCACCGTCCGCATGATGCAGCGCTCACCGTTCAGCCCGGAACTGGTCGGCGACGTCCCCTACCGGGCACCGCTGTCGATGTCGATCCTCGACCCAGCTGACTACGGCGTCTCCATGGACGCCAAGCCGCTCGTTTTCGCCCTCGCAGGGCTGATGCTGCTGATGGTCGCCGACTCCGGCGCCGGAAAGTCGGGCGTCATGCTGGCCATGGCCGAGGTCGTCACGGCCTGCAAGGACGCGGTCGCCTTCAACCTCGACCCGATCGGAACCGGCGTCGGGGACCTCGGCGAGGCGATCACGCTCACCGCCTGCATGGACGACGAGAAGATCGTCGCGACCCTGCAGTTCCTCCTCGCCCTTTGCTCAGCGCGCGCCCGATTGCGGGCCCGCTACGGGTGGGGCAACAAATGGCGCGTCTCGCCCGAGCATCCGGCCATCGTCGTGTTCGTCGACGAGTGGGCGCAGCTGTCGGCCCAGGCCAAGGCCCTGCTGATCCGGCTGCTCCTGCTCGGGCGCAAGGAAGCGATCTGGGTGATCGGCGGCAGCCAGTTCGGCACCCGGGACTGGCTCGGCGAGGCCATCGGCCCGAAGCTGTCCGGCAAACTGCTGGGGGCCTGCCGGCGCGTGGACGTCACGGAACTGCTGGGCGGGGGAGCAATCGCCGAGGGGTACCGTGCAGATCTCCTGCGGGCGGCCACCCACACTGAGGTCAACGATGCGGGCCAGCTGTACGCGCAGGGCCTGCCCGGAATGCCCGACCGCCCGGTTCGCTACCAGGTGCGGGAGGTCACCGCCCAGTACGCGGCCAGGGTCGGAGCCGAGCGCGCGGTCGCCGGCCGGCCGGACCTGACCTTCACCCTGAACGAGGCGGGACTGCTCGACGCGTGGCATGAGCTCCTGGATGTTGGCACTGCTGTCGGCGAACAGGGCGGCGTCGAGTCCCTGCCCGGCATCGTCCGCGTCCTGCGGGAGGCGTTCACGCTGGAGCACGATCCGGCCTATCTCACCTACGACCAGCTGCACTTCCACCTGCGTCGCCACGACACCGACCGCTGGGGGCGGTGGGACGACAAGAGCGATATCGACCGGCTCCGCGAACTCGGCAAGGCCCTGCGCCGCGAGCTGGACGCCGCGCAGGTGGAGCTGTCCTCCGAGCGGATCCGGGAGCTGGACGGCTCACCCCGCGGCATCTACCTGTCTGCCCTCAAGGAGGCGATCGAGGCCCTGTCGTGAATGGCCGGATGATCGGCCGGCATCGGATCCCGACCGCTTGTGATCGGCTCAGGCAGCCGATCACGGCTGGCTGCTGCGGCGATCAGAAACCGATGGAGACCTGCACAGACTGTTCCAGCCGATCAAGATCCGCCCCCCGGGGTCTGCTGCGCTCCTGGGCTGCCGGGGACGGGGGCGAGGTCACCGTGCGGCGGGCCCACATCAAAAGACATTGCTTAATTGGAAATAATGCGGTAGTGTTTCGCTATCGGTCGGGCGTTGCACTCCGCCGCCCGCCTCGCCGAGCCTCCCCGCCGAAGAACAGGAATCACCCATGGGCTTTCCCGGCCTGGAACTGAAGACCCACATGACGCACGTGGCTGACCCGGACATGCGTGTGCGCATCCCCGTGCGGCTCTACTACAAGGACACCGACCCCTACGCGGTGCAGTTCTCCTTCGACGTTTCGCCCGACGAGGTCGTGCAGTGGACGTTCGCCCGCGAGCTGCTCGCCCAGGGCCTCACGTCGCCCGCCGGGCTCGGCGACGTGAAGATCACCCCGGTCGGCTCGCCCCAGGACCGCACCATCAGCATCAAACTGGAAACCCCCGACGGAAACGCATGCCTCGAAGGGGCGGCAGCCCCCATCGAGGCGTGGCTCGCCGAGACCTACGAGGCTGTCGCCGCAGGCCAGGAGTCCAAGGCCGTCGACATCGACACCCTCCTCGACGAACTGCTGCCCCACTGACAGCGAAAGCCGGGCACGGCCCGGGGCACACAGCCCCGGGCCCGGCGCAAGAAAACCCACACCTCCTGTCACACGGGGCGCGCGCAGTACACCTCTATGCATGACCCACTCGTCGGTCCACCAAGGAGTAAACTCGTGGCCACCCACTCCCTTCAGAAGACCTCGGCCATCAGCCTCGACAAGGTCGCCGGCACCGCGCCCGACCTCATCGACATGTACAAGGACGCCGAGACCAGCCTCCGCAGGAGCGACCGCCTCGGCGGCCGCGCCGCCGTCTACCTCGTGATCGACCGCTCCCGGTCGATGGCGGACTTCTTCACCGACGGCTCGGTCCAGCGGCTGAGCGACCAGATTCTCAGCCTGTCCGCGCACCTGGACGACGACGGCAAGGTTCCGGTCGGCTTCTTCTCCACCGAGATGCACACCATCACACGAGGCCGCATCCTCCGACGCCCGCAGGCCTTCGTCGACGTCGAACTCGGCGCCCACCAGGGCCGCATCGCCCAGCTGCACAACTCCCTGGGACGCATGGGCGGAACGCACTACCGCCCGGCCATGGAGGCTGTGCGCGCCCACTACCGCGCCTCCCGCGCCTACAAGGTGGGGACGCCGGCCTTCGTCGTGTTCCAGACCGACGGCGCCCCGCAGGACGCGCCCGCGACCAGGGACTTCCTCCGGTCCACGCAGGGCGAGAACATGCGCTGGCAGTTCGTCCCGTTCGGCGAAGCGGGATGGTTCCGCTTCCTCCACACCCTCCCGGGCAACACCGGCGTCAGCGCCGTCGGCTCCGACCCGCTGGCCCTGTCGAACGCAGAGCTCTACGACCGTCTGGTCGCGGGCCTCCCCCATGCCTGACACGCGACGGGCGCCGCACAACCGTCGTTCGGCCGCCCGCTCGCCCCTTCCTGTACCCAACGCCCACCCCCAAGGACACATCGTGCGTTCCATCGCCGTGCGGCCGGTCATCGCCACCACCGCCATCGCCGCAGTTCTCACCCTCGCCGGATGCGAGGACACCGACACCGACATCGACCACGGCAAGGTCATCGACAAGCGCAGCCGGGCCGCCCAGGACCCCGTCTACGAGCAGGTCGAGCGGCCGGCCCCGTGCCGGGCCACGCGCACCCAGACGCTCCGGAGCACGCTCGCCAAGCCGAGGCCCAAGCCCCCCAAGCCGCCCGCTGACACGAACGAAGACCAGCCGGACGCACCGCAGCCGCCGCGCACCGACACCTCGAAGAAGACCCCGCCCCGCTCAACACCGGGCGCCCGCACACCGGACAAGGGAGCCCCTGCCGCACCGTGCGGCACCACCACCGTGCGGGTCTTCAAGGGATACAGGACGCCCGCGAAGTGGGAGCTGAAGCTGCAGGACGGCAAGGAGACCGACTGGGAGACCGTCTCGCGCGAGGAGTACGACAGCGTCGACATCGGCGACCACTTCTGAACTTCGACCGCCCGGGGCCCGGCAATGCCGGGCCCCGGGCGGTTCTGACGGCCCAGGAGCTCATGATGACGCACCCGCAACGACCAGCCACGTTCAACCCCGCCGAGGTCCTCCTTCGCCTCGCGCACAGGAATCGCTCCGCCCCACACAAACGACCCGCCCAACTCGTGCTGCAGCGCGGGCACGTCCGCGCCCTCGCCGAACACGGGGCCGGCACATTCGCCCGCGTGCCCTGCGACCTGTGCCGAAAGCCGCTCACGGAGCATGGGCAACTCGAGGTCGAGCTGACCTACGACGACCTCGGAGACCTCGACCGCGTCACGATCACGGACTGCACCGCGCTCGTCCCCGCCCACGCCCCTCAGCCACCGACCAGGAAGGACACCCGTGAACGCCTCCCCGCCACCGCTGCCTGAGCACACCGTCGCCGCGTACGCCCAGGAGCAGGCCTCCGTCCAACGCATGATCCTCGAGGCCTGCTGGGCCCATGCGCAGCGCGACACCATCTTCGAGCACCCGGGGACCTTCCGCGACGACCAGGCCCACCGGATCCGGCGGGCCTACCTCATCCATCTCGGCGCGCTCTACGACGTCTTCGCACTGCGCGGATCCCACGACTCCGAAGTCCACGAGGCGGTACGCGAGCTTGGGACCAATCTCCTTGCCCATGACGGCTTCCACCTGCCGACCACTCGCCGGTCCGGAGTCGACTACCTGCGCACCAACTACGCCGCCCTGCACGGCCGCGCCGACGTCCTGCCCCAGCAGGCGGCCGGACTGACGCCGGTGTACAACCCGGCCTCCGAGCGGGCGGACCTGCCCCCGTACTACCCGACGGAGACGCGGCTCGTCGGCACCATGCTCTCGACGTACACCGTCGCCAGGGAGTGCCGGCGGCGCGGCGACTTCCTCCAGACGGCCGCCCAGGTGCGCGCGCACCACATCGCGCGCGGCCTCCTGCTCGGGCGTGTCGCGGCGCTGGCGCCTGCCGATCGCGCCGCCGAGCAGGCTGCTGCGCGCGCAGGCCACCTCGTGCGCGAAAGCGACGGCCGTCCACGCACGAGCGACGAGAAGGCGCGTCAGTACCTGCTGGAGACCTACTTCGACGAGCACCCCGATGAGTGCGAAGAGTCCCACGAGCCGGACTGCCCCGGCGGCTGCGGCGGGACAGCAGTCGTCATGGCCACCCTGACCTGGGACGACCAGGGCGACGGCATCTTCGTTCCCGTCTGGGCCGAACCCGTCGACTGCACCGCGGGCGTACCCCAGACGCACGACCCGGACTGTTCCGACTGTCACGGTCATGGCTTCACATACAGCCGGGGTGAGCGACACCTCTGCGGCTGTCTGGCGCCCGCGGACCTGCCGGCCTGAGCACGGTCACGAGTCCCCGGGGCGGAACCACCTCCGTCTCCCCCTCCCGCCGGAGAACGGCCAGGGCACCGGCGGGAGGGGGTGATTCCGCCCCGGCTTCTGACGGGGGGAGAGAACACCCCTACGCCCTACGTACGGGGGCAGGGAGGTGAGATCACCCTGCTTCCTCCGGCGAGGGGTGATCTCACCCCCTGCCTGACACCGACCGGTGGGGAGAATTCGCCCTGCCTGGACTCTGCGACGTTCCCGCCGTACTCAGGTCCACGCGGAAGCCGCGGCCGGGGCCCGGCGACGTCGAACGGCGGCGGCCGGCGAGCACCCTCCCGCCCCTGCTTCCGTGGTCATCGGGAGAGGGCCCCACTGCGGCGCCCGCCCATCGCGCCGCGCCTCCCGGCTCGTTGCCCGGGAGACGCGGCACATGGTCCTGGCCGGCATGGCCAGGTCACGCCCTGAGTCACATCCTGGGTCGCGCCCTAGGTCACGCCCTGGGTCGCGCCCTAGGTGCCACCCTGGGTTCCACCGCAGACGTGAGTCGACAGGTGCAAAACACCAGCTCAGGGCATGGATTCCGAGCCGCCACGCACGCCGACTACTTCCCTACAGGGCTAGTTGGCCAAGCATCAGCATGTGCGAAGGGGTACCAGAGGCCGGCGGTTGAGGAGGAGTAAGAGCAGAGGAGCAGAACAGAGGAGAGCAGAACAGAGGAGGAGAGCACACGGAGAGCAGACGACGAATGAAGGACGAACGTAGAGACCAGCGAGCGGTGGAGACGACGGGTACGGCATCGGACAGGGTGAGGCTGGAGGGGGTGCGACTGGGTGTGGCGGTGCGTTGGGTTCTGGCGGGTGGCTCGACGGCTGCGGGCCCACGGGGCTTGCCACGGCGGCTGGGGGCGGCACGGGGCGGCCGGGTGCGGGCGGAGGCCCGCGAGCGGGAGATTGTGCAATTGGAAATACTCCTGGCCGCTCGGGGTGAGCGGCCAGGAGGGGCGAGGGCGCGGGGTGAAATCACCCCGGCCCGTCGCTGTCGGTGTGCCGGGGCATGGTGAGCACGAAGGCGAACAGGGCGCCGACGGCGCCGACGATCACGAGGGCGGTGCCGGTGGCGGAGCGCGCGCCGATCATGAGGCCGGTGCCGATCGAGCTCAAGGCGACGGCGGCGCACGGCGCGCCCCACAGGAGGGCCCAGCGAGGCCACGGAGCGCGGGGGATGGGTCCGAACTTCTTCACGGGGTGAACCTCCGGGGTTTCGGTTTCGGGGGGGCGGTGGATTCACCGCCCCGACAGGATGCCTGAGCGGCACTGGGCGGGGGAGGTGATCTTGCCCTTCACGTACTGGAGGGGCGAGATCGCCTCCCCCGCCGGGCGCGGTCAGTCCGCGTTCAGCGCCCGGCGCGGTCGCTTGTGGCCGGGCAGGTTGATGCGTACGCGGGAGAGGGGGAAGGGCGTGTCGCAGACCATGCATGCCTTTGCCGTGGAGTTGTTGACGGTGTCGCACTCTCTGCACTTGCGCATGATCGAGGTCTCCTGAGGTGTGCCGGGCGGGGAAGGCGCCTGCGGGTGATCCAGTGAAGGCGACGGGGACGGTCGCGGGGCGGGGCGCCTTGCGTGCCCCGCCCCGCGACCAGTCAGCACTCGACGACACCATCCTGTCCCGGGAAGCGGTGGTTGCCGTAGGGGTGAGGGGCGATCGGCGACGCGATCTCCACGGCTTCGCTGTGGCGGCTTTCGGCCTCTGCGCCGACCGGGGCGGGGCGGCGCGTCAGGCTGGTGCCGAGCGTGGCAGCGGTTGCGGCGGAGAGGAGCTGTCGGATGCTGCGCTTGCTGGCCACTGGGAACCTCCGGGAGTTGGGTGGACGCTTGGCGCTCGCAGTGCTTGCCGCGCCAACAACTCAAATACTACGTCAATAAATCCAATTACGCAATGAGTCGTGTCCGCGCAGTGTCTCCCGTGCAGGCAGCACCTCGGGGCCTCGGGTGTGGACCGGCAGTCGTGTCCCGGTGTCCGCGTGCGCCGGGCGTACCGGTGCACGCGTGCGTCACTGTCGGGAGCGGGTCTTCCTGACCTGCTTGGCGGCCTCCTCCTCGGCAGCGCGCCGCTCACGGTCGGCCTGGACGTCCGCCGGGGTCGCCCAGATGAAGTTGCCGGGACTCACGTACAGGCTGAGGAGAGCACCGCTGCGGATCGCCTCCAGTTCGGCGAGCTCGTCGGGCGCGAAGGCGCGGATCTTCCACGTGTCGTCGGGAAGGCCGTTCATGCCCCCGGTGCGCCCGTGCATGATGTCGAGCTCGTCGGCCTCCGCGACCTGCGCGGCCGGCCGAACCTTCCGGTTCAGGCACGGCGTGCAATACGCCCCCGCGCGCCAGACGCCCGAGTCGGCGTGGTGCTCCAGGACGTGGGTCGCCGCGTTGAAGCACAGGGAGTTGGCGCACTTTCCACCGGGGCCGATTCCCAGTCCACACGGCATCGTGATCTTCATGCTGGTCGCTTCTCTCTTCCGGCCCCGGACTGGCAGTTGCGGGCTTGTGTGATGGTGATCGGACGGCGGGGGCCCAGTGCTCCCATCGTCCGCCTGCGCGGTCAGTGCTTGCTGCGGAGGTGTGCGGCTGCGCGGTCGCTGAGCTTGCCGCCGACGACTCCGGCGATGAGCACGGTGAGGAACCTGGCCAGGGGCCCGTCGAAGGGGAGTACGAGCAGCGCGAGAGCGGAGAGCCCTATTGCCCCGGCGACGTGAGGGGCATGGTCGGCGAGCGTGACGGCGGTGCGGCGGGTGAGTGCGGTGCGGACCATGACGTGAACTCTACGTGAATATTTCCAATTAAGCAACTATTCCGCTTAGGTGTTACGGACTCTGCGGTGCGCTACCATCCGACACCCCAGCGTTTGTTACGTATTCTTTGGGTCTCGTGGCGGCTGCCGGGCTATTGTTACGGCGTTGGCTCGACGGCCTGTTACGGGTTCTTGTGTCGCTGCGGCGGCCGCGCCGAATCGGCGCGCCTCGTTTCCTGGAGTACTTGTATGTCTGATCGTTCTGTACCGCTCGACGCGACGAAGGCGGACCCGGGACCGGTGTGGGTAGGCGCCGGCCCCGACGGCGCGCCCGAGGCGCTGCGCGTCTCGGTGGCGCGGACTCAGCTGTATCCCCTCGTGGACAAGGCACGGGACGGAGTCGTGACCATCGTGACCAAGGGGACGGGGAGAACGGAGGCCCGGGCCGCCCTGGTGTCCCTGAAGTCCCTTGACGCGGCGGCGCAGGCGCGGGTCGGGGGGTGGCCGTCGCTGTCCAAAACGGCTGCCCGGCCCAAACTGGGAGACCTGGTGACCGCGGCTGCGGGCACCAGCGGCCAGGGCGCCCCGGGGACGCCGCAGGTCCTGCTGGACTACAAGACACCGGTCGCCGTACTGGTGGATGCCGCACTGCTCCCCGATGACGGTGGCCCGATCCGGGTTCCCGCGACCGGGCGCCGCCAGATCACGCTGTCGGTGAAGGAAGTGTCCCGGGACTGGACGTCACTGCTGGACGAAGCCGAAGCGGGCGAGGTGTGGGTGGAGGTGTACCGGTCGCGGTCGATGACGGAGCCCCGCGCCGCGCTGGTCCCCGTCGTGGCGCTGAACCCCGAACACGCAGGGCTGCTCACGACGTGGCCCGTGCGCGACGCGGCCGACATCCTCGACGAACTCGACGGCCTCGTCGAGGAGGTGGCCAAGCCGACGGCACGGGACGCTGCGCGCGGCGTGGTGGTGACGCGGAACGGTAAGCCGCTCGCGGTCCTCATGGCCCGCAACGAGGCGGCCAGGGCCACCGCACACCAGCCCGGCCTGACATCGGCAGCCGGTCATTCCCGGACCGATGTCACCGCCCCGGAGGAACTGCTGGCCGCGCCTGCCGACAACGGGGCTTCAGTCGCTTCGGTCGCTGTCACGGCCGAAGCACTGCCCGAGCCCGTTGCGCCGCCTACAGCCGAGCCGACAGCCAACCACAAGGCCGGCACAGGAGCGGTGAGCCGCCGGCCGGTGGCGGCCCTGGAGACCGTCCTCCAGGAGGTGCTGGCCCCGCAGGGGCCCGACACGCCGCCGACGGAGGCAGCCTGGTTCGGAATCCCTGCCCTGGACCGCGTAGTGGCGGGCCTGCAGCCCGGGAAACTGACGCTGGTGGCAGGCGCGCCGGGCGCGGGCCCGTCGCTCCTGGTGGCAGCCGCTGCCCGGGACACGGCGCTGCGCCGACAGCTCCCGGTGCTCTACGCGGCATCCGGCCTCACCCGCACCGATGTGGCGATGCGCGTCATCGCTGCGGAGGCCGGGGTGAACTACCGCGCTCTGCGTACCGGCCAGCTCACCGAACACGAGCAGGACAAGGCGAATGGCGTGGGCGAACTGCTCTCGCGCCTTGGCGGAAACGTCTGGCACATCGACGACGGGGCCGGGCTGACCGCATCGGATATCGCCGAGGCCGCGCAGGACGTCGACGGGCTCGCCCTGGTCGTCGTGGACCGACTGCAGCGTGCCCACGATCCGTCGGTTCCCCTGTCCGGGCGGGCCCTGCCGGCCGCGGCACAGGCCTTGACCCACGTGGCACGTCGCCTGAAGGTCCCCGTCGTGGCCGCGCTCGACACCGACGAGACCCCTCTCGTCGCGGCGCTGGACGCCGACGTCACACTGACGGTGACACGTACCGATGAGCGGGCAGAAGTCACCTACGCCGAACGCGACTTCGGAATCCTGGCAAGCACCGCACTGCGCGCGGATCTGGCGTGTGCCCGCTTCACCGATCCGCTCGAGGCCCCAGAGCCTGCGACGCCGCAGGCTGTCGACCCAAGCACCCTCACCCCGGCCGCGACGCCCAGCGGCGGCATCACGGACGAAATCGAGCACGAACTCCTTGAGGCGGCGCACCCGTTCATCTCCGGGGCAGCTGAAGGTATCGGCGCGCGACTGCGCGGCATGCTGTCCGCGCTCGCGCAAGCGGCCCGCACCGGGAACCACGGCGACCTGGAGGACCTGCGGACCTCGGTGGCCGACCTTGCCGCGCGCCGCCCGACGGTCCCGGGCACCAACGAGGGCCGACGCCTGGCAACGGCACTGACCGCCTACGCAGCCACCCGCCCACCGACCCCGGCCGCCGGCACCACGCCCCACCCGGAACGCCCCACAGCGCAGACACCCGACTCGCAGGACACACCTGCCACCAACGAACTCGGGCCGGCGGAGAGCGAACTCGTCGCCGCGACCCTTCCTCTGCTGACTGAGGCCGGGCCCTTGTCCCTCACCGCCCGATCCGCGCTGTCCCAGCTGCGAGACGCGCTGCGCACAGGAGACGACCAGGCCATCAACGCGGCGAGGGCACGGGCAGCGTTCCTCGCCGGGCAGCGCCTGCGTCTCCCGCACACCGAGGAGACTCAAAGGTTCCGGTCCGCGCTGGAGGCGTACGCCGGCGCCGCGGCCGCCGCTGGCATCACCCCGGCAGCCGTACCTGCACCGACCGCCTCCCTGACGGTCCAGGAGCCGGCCCGGGACGCTGAAGAACACCAGCCCCCCGCCGATACTCCGAACGACGCGGACGAGGAGACATCGGCGACGTTCCAGGACACCACGGTGCCGCCGGAGGACAGCGGCAACGTCCGGCGCGGCCGCACCTACACCTTCTTCACCAACAAGATCGCTGCCGCCGTGGACCAGGCGCTCCAGGAGGCCAACGGCGACGTCGACGAGGCGATCAAGCTGCTCAAGCGAAAGGCCGTGCCGGACGCCATGGCCCTGTTCAAGCTCTCCAGAGTCGGCGCCACATACGAGCATTCTGTGTACCCGGAGCCCCTGGAATTCCTCTCCAAGCCCTCACAAAAGGAATCCGACCAGATCTGGGAAGGACGCCACAAATGGCGCAACGAGGCGCTGCGCACCGCAGTGAAGAAGGGCATGCAAAAGCCACTGGACGTGACGGCCCTCGACACCAACTGCTCCTACCTGTCGGCCTTCAAGACGTACCTGCCGATCGGCGCGCTGCGTCACCACACCCGCGGGTTCCTCCCCAAGGAGTCCGGCATCCACCGCGTTGACCACTTCGAATGGCCTCACGAGGACATCCCCAACCCGCTGGGCGGCCGAGTCGAGCCGGGCCCGTACCTGTTGGACGAAGCCACCGTCCGGCTCCTGATCCGTTGCCACGAACTCGACCTGTCCGAGCCGCCGAGGATTCTGGAATCATGGACCTCGGGCGGAACCGAAGCCCTGCTGGAAAAGTTCCGCCGCATCCTGAACGAGGCTCGGACCAAGGCCATCCAGGAATCCGACAAGCCCACCGAGGAGTACGTCAAAGCGATGTACTCCCGATTCACCTCGACAATCGGTGAATCAGGAAAGAACCAGGAACTCCGGCGAGCAGACTGGGTCCACATCATCCGGTCGCAGGCTTTCGCAAGCCTCTGGCTGAAAGCCCACCGGGCCTATCAGGAAGGCCTTACGCTAGTGCAGGTCGCCGGCGTAGACGAGATCCACCTCGTCGGCGACTGGCAGAAGATCTGGAAAGAAGGCCGGATGCCCGGCGAGATGAAGAAGAAGCGCCTCTACACCCTCGGGGAGAGCTAACCCATGCCGTACGACGACAGCGGCTGGAGGAATTTCGGCCGCCTCGGCGCCAACCGCTCCCCGGAGAACGTCCGCGGCGGCCAGGCGCTCGGCGCGGCCATGGAAGAGGCCCTGTCCCGGCAGATCCGCGAGGGGGGCATCCGCTCCCCGGTCACGACGAACCGCGGACTGAACGCGCGGCTGAACTACCTCGACAGCGACGCCGGCCGGCAGGCCATGACCGACGCCGGCATCGACGTGACACCGCGCACGATGAAGAAGTGGTTCGACGGCACGCAGCAGCCACTGCCCGCGAACAAGGAGAAGATCGACACGGCGTACTGGAACCTGCGCGCCGAGCGGTTCCTGAACAACCTGGGGGCCTTCAAGCAGCACCTGAACAACCGTGGCCGGGGCACGTCCATCGAGATCCACCCCATCAACCAGGACCTCGTCGACCCGGAGGGGCGGCGCCAGAACCTCATGGGCGAACAGGCGCACCGATTCCTGCCGAACGTCCGCTACATCTGGGACGACGCGGTAGACGCCATGAGGGAGGGCGACAGCGAGAAGCTCGAGGAGATCTGGGACGACGTCATCGCCGACCTGGACAGCGACTGGGGCGCCTACACCTACGTCTCCTATGTCGGCCTCGGCGCCTGAACAGTACCGCGCTCGAGGTGCAGGCCGGCGGGCCCGAAGGCACATGGGGGCGGGGTGGGAAGCACTGCTTCCCGCCCCGCCCCCATGTCTTCAGCTGTCAGTGGTTCTGTAGCTGCTCGGCGCAGCACATGGAGCGCCAGCACACACAACGATGGCAGTCCTGGGTTCGAGGACATCCGCACCGGCAGTCGTGTGGACGGCACTGGGAGCGGTGTCCGGGAGTGACGTGGCAGCGGACCGCTTTGAGGTTCCGTGCGGCTTGCGCCCGCGTCTCCCGATCCTTCCCGCACTCCATGGCGTGGACCAGCCGCCAGGTGAAGATCGGCGCTGTCTCGGCTTCCGCACTGGTGGGGAAGGTGTCCTCGTCGACGAACCGGGATGTGTCGTAGTCCCCGTAGTCGAAGTCCTGCACACACACGACGTGAATCGTCCCGTCCGGCCGGAGGTATCGGCGGTAGTGGGGCTCGCTGTTGAGGTTGCCGGGGCAGGTCAGGTCGAGCGGCATGTCGGCTTCCTTGGAGCGCCGGCGTGGCCCGCGCCGAGGGGGCCGGGCCACGCCGGGTGAGAGGGCCCGGGCGGGAGTGTCCGCCCGGGCGAGGGACGGCGCGTGCCGCGCGGCCATAACCGGTCGCGGGGCAGCGGGTCGCCCGCGCGATGAGGTGCCTGGAAGCTGGCGGTCGCCGCTGTGAGCGGAAGGTGCCTGATGCGCTGCCGCACGTCCGAACCTCCGGAAGACTGGGGTGGGCCCGAAGTGGCCGCCCCCGATGAACCTCACCCTACCGCAGTAAATCCAATTAAGCAACTATCGCGGTAGCTTGCCGTACGGGTCGAGGACCACGTCCCCGCAGTCGAGATACCGAGCGAGGTCGTGGCCGCCCAGCGCCGCGATGCCGCCCAGGCCCTGGCCGCGCAGGACATCGGTGCCGACGACGAAGTGCGGACGGACCACCAATTCCCCCACGATGAGCTGGTGAGTGCGCGCACTGCCGTAGTGGAGAGGGTGAGCCGGGGCATCGACCCGGCTGGAGCCGACGAACGAGACCGTCCCATCCCCGGCTCGCTGTACGTACATCCAGGCCGGCACATGGCGGGCGCGCGGATCCAGGCCCAGGCCTGCCAGGGCGGCATCGGTGGGGCGGAAGTTGTTCATGGGATCCTTTCGATCAGCAGGGGAGAGCCGCTCCACCAACCCGTAATCGTGGCGGGGCACCCAGGAGTTGCGGACGCGGTTACGGCCGCCGGTACCGGTTGCACTCGCGGTCGTGATACCGCCGATAGCGCTCCTGCGAGTAGCAGTCACAGTGCCGCGAGACGGGGGCGCTGAGATAGTCGGCGATCACTGCCGCGGCGGCGGCCGAGTCCCCGACGCAGTCCACGAGCCCGCCGTTACCTGCGACGTACAGCGGATCGCCGATCGGTTCGCCCTGGTCGTCGTGTACGCACACGGTCCATCCCGTGTGTGAGGCGGGAACGTGGTCCACGGAGGGATCCCGATCACCCACGGACAGGTGGAAGCCGGCGCGGACGTTCCACGACGGAGTCTCGGGGTCGAAGGCGACGGCGTAACTCATGCCAACGTCGTCGGAGTCAGCGCGGATGCCGTACTCGGCGAGCGCGGCCACCAGCACGGCGCCTGCGGTGGGGCGCGGACTGCTGAGCCACTCTGCGACGGCGCGGGCGCACTGCCCGGCCTCACTCGCAAGATCGCGCGGCACGGGGGTCGTGTAGGCGGTCCCAAGCGGGTGGAAGTTCGGCCGTCCGCCGGGAATCCATGCGGTGGCCTCGAACCGCACTCGGTCCTGGTGGGGGTGGTCCGGGTCGTACGACCACCTGATCATGATGTGTTCGCCCTGAAGGGCGGCGTCCTGCGCAATCGCGGCTGGGTACGCCAAGATCACGCGCTCCTCGGGGGCGAAGTGCGCACCGACGCCGGCCGCCGTCAGGGCGGAGAGAGCGGCGCCAGCCGAGGTTGTGGTGGACGAAGCGGTAGCTCTGGGCACGGGAGCCTTTCGAGGTGCTTCCAGGGGAGGTGGGTGGGTTGGGGCCCCGCCGTGCGGCGGGGCCCCAACTGTGTGGATCAGCTGACGCGACGGAAGGAGTCGGCGGCGTCCCGGGCGAAGTCGCGGTTGGCTTCGAGCCACAGGTGGCGGCGGGCGTCGGCAACGGGGTTTCCCATGTTGCCAAGCGGGCGCTCGGCTTCCCGTTCCGCCTTCGCCATCTGGTCGTGCCAGGTGGCCACGGCGTCGCTGTTCGACTCCAGCGCGTCGATGAGGCCCTGCCACAGCTTGGTCGTGAACTGGGCGCGGGTGATGGTCTCGAAGAATCCGTCCATGCGGACGTTCTCGGCGGTGAGCCCTGGTGCCTGCAGTCGCTCCCACGAGTCGGTGCCGCGACGCTGCGCATTGGTCAGGCCGGCGCGTGCGGCGGTTCCGAGCCTCTCCGCGTGCATCCGGCGGTCACGCTCGGCGCGAGTGACGTTCGTGGTGCGGCTGCTGCTCATGGAGAGTCCTTTCTGCGGGCGCACGGGCCCGAGCCGAAGAGTCTGGCGGTCGGGCCCCCAACAAGTTCCACTCTACAAAAATAAATCCAATTAAGCAACATGTCGAAGTGGAGGGAGGTGCCCTTGAACCCGGCCGGGCCGGCGAGGCGGAGCGCGTTGTGAGCGCTCGCTCACCGTGCAGGGCGCTCCGGCGGTCAGCCGGCGGTGCGCCGCGGTGGCGGGCTGCTTGTGTTCCACGCACCGACGCGTGCTGCCCATTCGGCAAGCGCCGCGAAGTCGCCGTCGGTCAGCCCCGTACGAGGGTCGACGTGGTGCAGCAGGGCCGGACCGGTGTGGTGGCGCTCCACGTATGCGCGGTCGGTCTCGTCGATCTGGTCGTCGATCCAGGCGAACGGCCTTCCGGCCGCGTACTCGACGACGGTCCACGTCTTGAAGTATGTACCGTCGGGGCGCAGCACGCTCTGGTCCCCGAACTCGATGACCGGCAGGTCCTGTTCGCACGGAAACCCGATGCGCCAGCCGATCCAGTCGTTCGCGTCGTGCTCCCATGTCGTGGCCCATACGAGGTCGTAGGGCAGCGCCATGAGTGCCGGACCGTGAGCCGGGTTCAGCCACACCCGCAGCGGTTTCACATGCCGCTCGGGGGTGTCCGGGTGCTGGGCGATCCAGCAGTCCGGCTTCATCCGGTGCGTCAGGTAGCCCGCCGGGCGCCGGTGCGGCTTCGCGGCGAAGGGGTTAAGAGGCCCGTCCACGTCCACCATGAGGAGCGGCTTCGTGTCCGTCATCGTCCCTCGCCCTCCGCGGTCGTCGTCTCCTCGGCCCTGTTCTCGACGGTCAGGTCGGCGCCTTCCTCGGGCCGCAGGAGTTCGGCGAGTGCACCGAGGGCGGCGGACAGCGCATCGTCGTCCAGATCGACAGTCGTGGAGGTGCCGCCTTCCTCGTCGTGCAGCGCCACGTCATGGACGCGGTAGTCAGCGTGCCCCATGCCCAGCTTGGAGTCGCGGGCGTTGAAAATCGCGCAGGTCCATCGGGGCGCGTCGGCCGACGTCAGTAGCCGGACCCGGCGGGCGATCACATCACGCAGCGCGGCCTCCTCGGCGTCGGCGGCGGTCTCCCGCAGTTCGGTCAGCATCGCCGGACTCACGGTGTCCAGGAGACCGCGCAGCGCGGCTTTGCGGGCCTGTCTGCGAGCGTGGTCGGCGGCGGCCTGAGTGCAGCACTGCGCGCGCCAGCACACGCACCTGTGGCAGTCGACGCACGCCTGGGCGGGGTCACAGGCGCATCGGCAGTCGGTGGGGCGGCAGAAGGCGCCGTGTTCCCTGTGCGGAGCGGAAGGGGTGGCGGCCAGGGAGCGGGACAGCTCGGTGATGTCGCGGTCCTCCTCCACGAGGTTGGCGGCCAGAGCCTGGCCGCCGGCGCGGAGCGTCGCGGCCAGACGGTCGCAGGTCTGCCGGGCGACCACGAGGGCATACGCCTCGACCTGGGCGCCGACGAGCAGCGGGAAGGAAGACGGGGCGTCGCCGGTGCTGGGAGGCGTGCCGTCGGGGGTGGTCATGATCGTCTCCGTCGGGGATCTCGGTCGGGGGCATGGCGCGGTGGGGCGCGCGGCCGGGCGGCCTGTCCGGCCCTCGCCCGTCCCGTAAGGCGGGGTGGGCGAGGGCCAGGCGGAACGTCAGGTCAGCGGGCGGTGTGGGCGCGGAACTGGAGGCGGCGGGTGGCCCACTGCCGCAGCCGGTCGACGCGTGTGGGGTGCGTGTGCCGCCAGGCGGTGGCGAACACGCCATTCTCGGTGTGGAAGCTGCGGGACGCGCCACAGGTGCACACCCAGAAGTAGGACTCGGAACGGGTGTCGTCGCGGACGGCGGTGACCGTGGCCTGGGCGCCGTCGTGACGGCCGTGGAAGGTACCGAACAGGAACTCGCTCTCCTTGAGCTGCATGGGATTTCCCTTTGGGTTCGGGCGCGCCCTGGCGGGCGTGCGCCTGTGGTGGTGTCGGAGCGGGCGGAGAAGATCAGAAGGTTAGCGCTGCTTGGCGCGGAGCTGGAGGGTGCGAGCGTAGTTCTGGTGCCGGGCCTTGACGATCACGGAGCGGTTCGGGGTGCGCAGAACGATGCCCTCGGGGCGGCCACCGGCGTCCGAGTCGAGGGCGACCAGGGTCTTGGACAGGTGGTGGGTGAGGAAGGCCTGCATCTCATCGATGCCGGTCGGCAGTTCGCTGGCCGTGACCGTGGCGAGACGGGGCGCCATCTCGATCCCCTCCTCTGCCGCGGTCTCGGTGAGTTCCTCCTCGGTGTGGAAGTACTGGCCGCCGCTGTCGCGCCAGCTCGCGATGCGGGCCTGCGGGAGCTCCAGGGTCGCGGCGTCGATCTCCGCCACGTCGAAGAGACGGTGCCCGAGTGTCGTTCCGCCGGTGTACTGCTTGCTCGCGGCGGTGATCTTGTTCCCGCCGTAGACCTCCAGGTAGTACACGCGGATGCCGTCAGCGGGTGCGCTGAGCCGCTCGGCCAGCGGTCGGAGCGCCTCGACGATCCCGAGCTTGGGGTTCCAGACCCTGTCGCCGCGTGCGTAGAGCAGCTCCTCCCGACTGCCCAGGAAGTAGTCGCCGCCGGAGAGGGTGATGATCCGCGCGTTCGTCCCGTCGATCTTCTCGGTGAGGATGACGTCGCCGCTGAAGGCGGTCGCGGTCTCCAGCAGCCCGCCGCTGCGCGGGTCGAGCTGGTGGTACGTGAGGATCGAGGGGTACTTGGTCGCCGAGTTGAGCGCGTCGAGATCGAGGTCCATGAGTGCTCCAGGTGTGCAAGAGGTGTATCGGTTGAGAGAGTTGCGACGCCTCCGCGCCAGCGGTGCCAACACTACAAGAATAAATCCAATTAAGCAACACGCATGTCGCCCCGCCGCCCCCGCTCGGCCGCCCGCGCCTCCGCGGCCGGCCTGCGGCCCGGCGGTGCTCGCCGCTCGGTCTGCCGCGCCCGCCGCCCTCGCGCGTGCCTCCGCGCTGGCGCCTGCGGCTTGCGGTTGGCCGTGCTGTGCCGTTCGTGGGGGTGTGCTTGTGGGTTGTTCGGGGTTGTTCGGTGAACATCGCCGGACAACCCCGAACAGGGCCGAGCCGCTCCGTCCGCCCTCGGGCCCCCGCTCGTCCCCGGCCTGTCGCCCGCGGCCGCGCTCGACTACGGCCTGTCCCAGCGCGCCCTGATTGCCGTCTCCAGCCGCGCGGAGGACGTCGCGGAGCTGATCACCCGCCGACTCGCCACGCTCGCCCACAGCGGCCTCCAGGCCCTCGACACCGCCACGGTGCGCGCCGTGGTCCGCCAGGCCGACCGGGACGTCCGCCCCGCCCCGCCGCGTGTTCCGGCCGGCCCCGCCCGCCCCGTCCCTTGCCCCGCTGCCTGCCGCTCCCGCCCCGTCCCGGGCTCGCGCCGCCGCCCGCCGCTCTGGTCCCGGGCCTGGCTGCCGTCCACCGCCCCGCCCCGGTCCGCGGCTGGGCCCGCCTCCGCGGTGTACCCGGCTGTCCGTACCCGCCCTCCGGCGCCGCCCGCGCCCGCCCCGGCGGCGCCCTCCGGCCCCACCCCGGCGCCGTGCCGAGCCGCGCCGCCTCCGCGCGCCGCGCCTGCGTGGTGTCTGGTTGGGAGCTCGGGTTCCTCCTGGGGCCCGCGCCGTACCCTGTCGTCCCGCTTCCCCGGGCCCGGCCGCGCGCGTCGCCCGAGCCGGGCCGTTCCCGCCCCCCGGTCGCCGAGTCGCGCCCCTGCTGCGTCCGGCGCCGAGCTGTGTACACCCCGGCCCAGGCGGACCCGGCCCAGGCGGACCTGGCTTAGGTGGCCGGTCCGGTGGCGCCTGCTTTCCGGCCTCGGCCGGCCTGCGTCTCGCCGTCTGCTGTGGCCGGGGGCGGTGGGTTGTTCGGGGTTGTTCGCCGTTGTTCGCCGTTGTTCGGCGAACATTGGTGAACGTCGGTGAGGAGCTGGCCTGCTGTGTCCGCCGCCCATCCGCCGCGCCGCCCGCTTGCTGTCCGCGGCCGGTGGCGCCGCGCCTCTGGCGCCGTGCCGGCGGCATGAGCGCCGCGCTCCGTGTCCGTCCGGCCCCAGTCCGCCCGGCCGAGCTGTCCCGGCTCCGGCACCCGCGCTCCGCCGCCCGGCCCCCGGGCGCCGTCCTCGCCGTGCGTACCGCCGCCCGCCGCCCGGGCCCCGCGCCCGCTCGTCGTGCCTGCTGCGCCCCGGCGCTCCGGCCGCGTGCCGCGTCCCGGTACCGGCGTTGAGGGCTCGCTGGGCGGCCGTCCGTGGGCTGGTTGTTCGAGGGCTGCGTCCGTGGTCTGGCTGTCCGCCGGCGGCCTGTTCCGGCCGCGGGCGGAGGGTCGTGCTCTCCGGGCGTCCGCGGCCGCGTCCCCGGGGCCGTTCCGCCGGCTGGCCGTGGGCTGCCCCTGTGGGGTT
>NZ_BNBE01000004.1 GCF_014654895.1 Streptomyces filamentosus
CCCAGCGGGTGGAGTCGTCGCGGCCGGGGGTGTCCTTGCCCTGGCCTCCGGTGCGGGTCATCTCGCTGTGGATGAACAGCTCGGTGCGCTTGACCGGCTTGTGGCCGGGCTTGGGCTTGCAGGTCTTGTCGGCGAGCTGGATGGCGTAGCCCTTGATGACGGAGCCGTTCCAGGTCGTGGAGTGGGTGGTGATCGGGTAGGTGCCGTTGGGCAGCCATCCGCGGGCCTTGGCGCATTCGTCGGTGCTGCCCAGGCCGGAGCCGGCGCGGTAGCTGTCGATCTCCTTGCCGTCGCGCAGGAGGATGAGCCGGGAGTTGGTGGGGTTGGCGGGGTTCTTCTTGAAGCGGAGGGAGTAGCCGCGGGGGGCGGGCTTGGTGCCGGGGGTGGTGGCCGAGGGGCCGGTGATCAGGGCGGTCCAGGTCTTGGGGCCGGCGACGCCGTCGTTCTTGAGACCGGCCCGGGTCTGGAAGGCGCGGACTGCGTTGTAGGTCTTGGTGCCGTAGATGCCGTCGGGGTGGAGGCCGAGCTGGACCTGGACGGCCTTGACCGCGGGGCCGCGGCTGCCGGTGCGCAGGGTGAGGGCGGTCAGCTTGGCCCAGGTCTTCGGCCCGACAGTCCCGTCGGCCTTCAGGCCGGCGCGCTTCTGGAACTTCGCGACCGCGGCCGCGGTGTTCCTGCCGAAGACCTTGTCGGTCTTCACCGTGTGACCGTGGGCGGCGAGCAGGTGCTGGACGGTCAGGACGTCGTTGCCCCTGGCGCCGGTCTTCAGCACCGGCCACGCGGCGGCCTTCAGGGGGGTCGCGTGGGAGCCGGTGCGGGCCGTCGGCTTCGTCGAGGCGTTGGCCTGGTCGCCGGTGGCGTTCACGGCGCCGAGCGCGCCGCCGGCGAGAAGGACGCCGGCGAGGGCCTGGAGCAGAAGGTTCCTGGTGTTCTTGCGCATGGGGTGTGTCCTCATTCGTGTGGTGGGGGCCTGGCCGCGGGCTGCGGAGGCGGGGCGGGCCGCAGGCTGGGCGGCGCCGGTGAGGTGAAGAGTTCGCGTGCCGGCGTTCCTTCGGAAGCCCGGCTCGCGTTCCGCGCGTTCCGGCCGTTCCGGTGTGCCTGGTGGCGTGTGCCGCAGGCCGTTGAGCTGGTGAAACGGCGATCAGCTGGAACAGCGGTACGCGGCGCAGAAAGGCGAAGGCCGCGTGCGTCCGGATGAGAGGCGGGGCGGCCAGCCAGATCCTGCTGGACCGCGGACCGGGGACGGCGAACCGCGGGCCACCGGCGGGCCGGGGCGGCGGACGGCGGACGGCGGACGGCGGACGGCGGACGGCGGACGGCGGACGGCGGACGGCGGACGGCGGACGGCGGACGGCGGGAAACGCCGACCGCCCCCGGCAGGTGCTGCCGGGGGCGGTCGGGGCGGGGGTGGGGTGGGGTCAGTTGACGTAGAGGGTCAGGTTGTTGGGCCAGCGGGCCTGGTCGAGGCGCTTGAAGAGGTCCTTGATGTCGGTGGGGGTGAGCTTGATGCAGCCGAGGGACTTGTAGTCGTTGGTGTTCTCCCAGCGGTTCGGCGTCGTCGCGACCCGGGTTGTCCTTGCCCTGGGTGCCGTAGCGGGTCATCTCGCTGTGGATGAACAGGCCGGTCCGCGTGACGCGCTTCTGCTTGGTGCCGGCCTTCGGGCGGCAGGGCTTGCTGGGGAGCTGGATGGCGTAGCCGTCGATGGCGTCGGCGTCGCGGTTGGTGAAGTGCGCCTGGACCCGGTAGGTGCCGCTGGGCAGCCAGCCGGCGTCCGAGGCGCACTCGTCCTTGTTCTTGCCGGAGCCGGCGCGCCAGGACTTGAGGGTCTTGCCGTCGCGGACGAGGGAGAGCTTGGAGTAGCTGGGGTGCTTCCAGTTCTTCTTGAAGTGCAGGGAGTAGCCGCGGGGGGCGGGCTTGGCGGAGGAGCCGGTGACCAGGGCGTCCCCACGTCCTGGTGTCGACGGTGCCGGTGCCGGCCAGGTTCTTCCTGGTCTGGAACTTCGCGACGGCGGTGGTGGTGTTCGGGCCGTAGATGCCGTCGGGGTGGATGCCGAGCTGGACCTGGACGGCCCTGACCGCGGGACCGCGGCTACCGGTGCGCAGGGTGAGGGCGGTCAGCTTGACCCAGGTCTTCGGCCCGACCGTTCCGTCGGCCTTCAGGCCGGCGCGCTTCTGGAACTTCGCGACCGCGGCCGCGGTGTTCCTGCCGTAGGCGCCGTCGGCCTTCACCGCGTGTCCGCGGGCGGCGAGCAGGTACTGGACGGTCCTCACGTCCGTACCGCGGGAGCCGGTCTTCAGCACCGGCCACACGCCCCGGAAGCCTCCCGGTGCGCCGGGAGTGCCGTAGGCGCCGCCGCGCGGCTGGGCAGAGGCGTTGGCTTCATCCCCGCCGGCGTTGACCGCGCCGAGCGCGCCGCCGGCGAGCAGGACGCCGGCGAGGGCCTGGAGGAGGAGGTTCCTGACGTTCTTGCGCATCTTCATCCCTCGATCGCGTGACCCACGTTCCCGCTGGTGCGGGGCGGCGTGGGAGCGGTGTCGCCACCCTGGAGGGCGGCGCTGACGAGGTGAAGGTTCAAGGGCCCGGCGTTCCATCGGTAGCCTGATCCACTGTTCCAGTCGTTCCGTGTGTTCCAGCCGTTCCGTTTGGCCGTTGAGCTGCGGAAACAAGGGAAATTGGAACGCCGGTTTCCATGATCGTGTCGAGGGGGACGCGTGCAGTCCGAGGACGAGGGGCGCCGAAACGGGAATCTCCCGGAGGTCGAGGCCCTACGGGCCGAGCTGGTACGGATCAAGGAAAAGAAGAAGCTCTCCCTGGACGCGCTCGCCCATGACAGCGAGATCTCTCGGTCGACCTGGAACCGGGTGCTGAAGGGCGAGTCGTTCCCACCCCGCAAGGACATCGAACGCCTCAGCAGGCGGCCCTCGGTGAAGGCACCGCACCTGGTGGGGTTGTGGGAGGCCGCCGACGCGGCCATCAAGCAGGCCAAGGCCGCCGGCGCCGCGCCGGGCGGCGGGTCTGCGAGTGCGGATGATGCCGGTGCGGTCTTTGCGGCAGCGTCCGGTGCGGCCCCTGCCGGGGGCACGCCGGACCATGTCCCCGCTCCCGTTTCCGCGGAGGAGGCCGGGAGCGCGACCGGCGCCGGGGATCAGGCCGAGGCGCAGGCCACCTCCCTGGCACTCCAGGAAGCGTCCTCCGCGGACGCGCTCCCGGCCACGGGCACAGGCGCGGACGCGGGCACGAACGCGGGCACGAACGCGGGCACAGGCATGGGCGCGGATGCGGACGGGGACGGTGGGGTGCCGGGGACGGCCGGCGGCGTCCGGGTGGGCACTCCGGCCGGGGCGGACACCGTCCCGGCACCGGCGGGCAACCCCGCCAAGACCGGAGGTGAAGCCGGGGCCGGGGGCGCCGGGCCGAGCGGTACGGCTCCCAGGGGCGAGGCACCCGAGCCCGCCGGGCGGGTCCTCCCGGCAGCCGCCGGGGTGGCCGCGGCCGGGGGAGCGGCCGGGTCTGCGCCGGCCGCTGCGGACGCGAGTACGAAGACCGGCTCTGGCAGGCCGGCGCCGGGCGCCTCCTCGCCGGGCTCAGCCGCGGACACCACAGCGGCTGCCGGACAGGCCGCGGCGGATGGGGAACGGAAAACGACCGGGCCCGGTCCGGACGCGGCCGGCACCGAACTCGGAGTCGTCCGACCGATCCCAGCACCGGCATCGGCGCCGGCCGTGAAGACCGGCCGGGCGGCCAAGCTGCTGATCGCCCTCCTCGCGCTCACGGTGGTGCTCCTCATCGGCCGCTGGGCCGCCATGCCCGACGGCGACACGAACAACACCGCGACGCCCGGTGCGCAGGGCGAGACCCTGCCCACCGACACCGGGAACACCGGCGAGAACAGCGAGAGCAGCGGGAACCCGGACACCGGGAACACCGGCGAGAACAGCACCGGCGAGAACACGGAAGACGAAAACGCCGGCGGCAGCACAAAGAGCGGCGGACAAGACGCTCCGGAAGGAGACGGCCCGGCAGCAGGAGGAAGCGACAACAAGCCGCAGGACGCCTCCGACAGCCCCCTCGGCGACGACTCCCCCGCACCCGACACCCCGGCCGGCGGCGGCAAGACCACCCCCCGGCCCGGCCCCGCACCCCAGGACGAGAACCCCGCCACCACCCCACCGGCCGCCACCACCCCGCCGGCGGAAACCCGGACAACCGCTCCGGCACCCACCACCCCGGCCCCGACCACAGCCGCCCCGCTCGGCGAGGAAGGGCGCACCGCGTGCGCCCACTACCGGCCCAACCGCCGCGTCATCCTCGCCGAGGGCATGGTCGGCACCAACGTCGCCCAGGTCCAGTGCCTCCTCAACCACAACTACGGCTACTCCCTGGACGAAGACGGCGTCTTCGGCCCCGCGACCACCGCCGGCGTGAAAGCGATCCAGCGCTGCTCCGGCATCACCGCCGACGGCAAAGTCGGACCCGACACCTGGAAATACCTCGACTACCCCAAACCCGCCTGCACCCCCTGACCCGGGCGGGCCAGCAGCGTCTTCTCGGGCCGCCCAGAGACGTACAGGCGCCCCGGACGCCGATGGGGCGACCGGGGCGCCTGTCAGGACGAGCCCCCGGAAGCCGAGAAACGCACACGGCAGCGGGGCATTCTCGAATCTGAGAATGCCCCGCTGCCGTGTACGGACGACCCGGCGGTACTGCCCCCCGGGGGGGGTGTGCCATGGGCACCAGGCCTCACCCGCACACGCCATACCGGCACGGGCTGCACCCGACCCCACCGGCGGCCGGGCGTAGGGCCGAGAGGGGCGGCGGGTGCGGTACCGGGATCCGCAGGACCGTCCCCGAGCGGGCGCGGAGGACAAGCTGGGCGACGACGGCGAGGAAGACCAGGCGCAGGGCCGGGCCGCCGAGGAGACCGGGCCGGGACCCCGGTTACCGGTTACCGGTTACGGGTTACGGGTTACCGGTTACGGGTTACCGGTTCGGTACTGCCCGGACACCGCCCTGAACAGCACGGACCGGCGCTCCCGGCGGCCTGTAACCGGTAACCGGCAACCGCGGTGGCGGGCGGTTGGGGGCTGGGGGGTGGGACGGCCCGGCGGTACTGCCCCCGGGGGGTGTGCCCTGGGCGCCGGGCCTCACCCGCGCACGCCATATCGGCACGGGCTGCGCCCGACCCTACCCGGGCGTGGCGGGGGCGGTGCCGGGGTCGGCGGGCCCGTCCCCGAGCGGGCTGCGGCCGGCGCGCGGCGCGGGCGGGGTGGTGGTGTCGGGGGTGGCGGTCCACTCTCCCGCGGCAGCGAGGCCGGCGGCCGTGCGCGCCCACGGGTCGCGCACGGGGCGGTCGGGGACGTCGGGACCGGGACCGAGAGGACGACGGTGCGGTGCGGTGCTCACCCCGCACAGTCTCCCCCGCCCCTGACGGGACGCCGGCACTTCCTGGTGACTGGGCTGGCTTTGTACACAAGAACGGAAGTCGCCTGTCGACGGCTTCGGGAGTCACCGCGTGGGCCGGTTCCTTGATCAATGTCGATGAGTTTGGGAGTCACTCCCGGCCCGGCGGGTGGTTTGTGCGACACCCCGTGAGTGGTTGAGGTACGGGAAATCCTGGCGAGATTGATCTTGGTCGGAACGGCTGGCCAAGGAAACGCGGCCGGGCGTTCTGGGTGAGCGGCTACGACTCCGCGGTCAGAGTTCGCCGCGGCGTGCGAGCTGCTTCAGCGCATTCTCACGGATGATCTCGTTCTCGTCGTCGCGCAGGGCTTCGAGGGATTCCTGGGCCTCCGGGCCGGGAATGGCGCCGAGAGCCCAGATCGCCTTCACCGCGAGCGCCCGGTTCTCGTCCCACTCCAGGTGCTCGGGAACCCAGTGGGTCGCCAGGGCCAGCGTCGGCACCGTACGGGGCGAGCGGAGGCGGCCCAGCATCCTGACGATGTCCTCGTGGTCCCTGTGCCAGTCGGCGGGGAACAACTCGGTCAACGGCTCCAGGAACTCCTCGACCGAGGCGCCGGCGGCGGCATGGAGGATCAGCGCCATCTCGACGTCGTCGGCGTCCTGGCGCTCCATGGCGTCCCGGAGCAGCCTCAGCGCCAGGGCCTCGCCGTCGGACTCGCCGAAGTGGGCGAGCACCTCGTCGAGCGTGCGCGTCGGACCATTACCCAGTCCGACCGCCAGGCCCATGATCAGTTCCTGCTCCTCGGGGGTCATCGCTTGACCACCTCCCATGCGTTGAACGCCCTTTGACCGGACCCTAACAAGATCATTCCCGGCGGGTGCCTCCCGGACTCGTGAACATCGGCCTGACCGCCAGCAGAGCGCCTTCTGAACCCATCGACAAACGACTCCCGTTCTCGGGCTCTGGCGCAACTTCCGTGCAGTCGGGCAGATCCTCGGTCTCCGGGGCCGGCAGCTTCGGGGAACCGGCAGGTCGACGGAGAGCCCAGAGGCAGGAACGAGTCCAGCCGGCGTGGTTTCACGGAAGTTGTGCCAGAGCCCGTTCTCGCGAACAGAGCTACCGGGCCACCGCCCCGTACCGCCGGCGCCCGCCGCCCGCCCGCCGGGAGAAGGGGGAGAGAAGGACCTCTTCTGGTATCCAGAAGAGGTGTCGGCGCGGGAATCGACTGACCCACAGGCCCTGACCAGCCCGAACACGGGGGGTGGCTGAAGGGGTCCGCAACCGGTGACGCAACCTATGGCGCAACTGGTGGCGCAACCTACTGCGCAACCGGTGACGCAACCGGTGACGCAACCTCGGCGGTGTCGGCGTACAGGTGAACGTACCCAGTCAGGCACAGACGAACGTGCCCGGCTGGGCCGTCAGGCGATCCGCCGGGGAGGTAGTCCCTCTTGGGCGCGCCAATGGTCGGCGTCGTGTGGATCGGCCAGCCAGCCGGTCAGACGTTCAGCGCCAGCACGGAATGCATCGGGCAACGAAGTCGTCTCGCCGACCGCGAGCCTGAGGGCGTCGACGTCATGCGTGGCGTGATCGGTCTCGCACCAGCAAGCCACGTTCACCGCCGCGTCAACCACAAGCTGGCCCGGGCCGGTCCTCACCACCTGCAACAAGAACTCCAGCTGGTCACCCCCAGCAGCGTGCTCGATCACCACCAACCCAAGGACGATCGGCGTCCCGGGCTGCGAGTCTGCGAAGGCAGCATGCTCCAGTACCCACTCCCAATCCGCCGTGGTTCTGCCTGCACGAGCCGCATCGACCGTGCTGGCTGTCTGGTTCAAGGAGTCCACATCCGCGGGCGTCAGGAAAGGAAAGAGCGCGGCCAGAGGGACGTCGTCGAAGGCACCTCGCATCATGAGGTGATCATCCCTGTCCCCAGCTCATGCCACTGCTCTCCCGCGAAGAAGACCCACGGCTGAATGGCTGTCCACCTGGGCACGTTCATCCGTACCTGGGTGCGTACTCCGACGTGGACGCCGACACGCGGGACCCCGGGCTGTTCACGAGAACGGGAGGCACCCGCCTGCGCTTCGCGCCCCGGACAGGCAGCACGAAGCAGGGGCGGACCGGCCGGGGGTGGGGGGAGGAGTGACCCAAAGACTGACCCTCGCAGGTCACAGCGGTGCGGGTCACGGCTTGGTGAGTGCGGTGGTAAGCACGGTGGTAAGCGCGACCAAGATCATTTTTGCCCAATTGTGCAAACGGCCCGCTTCCCTTGCGGGGCTTGGTCAGGGGGCGACGTTGACGACCTGGACCTCGACCACGCGGACGGTGAACGGGGTCTCGCGGGTCTCGGTGAGGGTGCCCGAGTCACCGAGGACCGGCACCTCCCACCCGACCGTCCAGGCCGAGGTGCCCTTCCCCTTGCCGACGTCGGAGACGCGCGTGTAGCGGTGCCCGCAGTCCGGGGACATGCTCTTGCCCCGGTCGTGGGTGTAGGGGGTGCCGGGGCCCGCGCAGGTGACGGTGGTGCCGTCGCCCATGTCCCAGCGGACCGAGGTGAGCGTCGGCCCCCCGAAAACCCCGGCATCTCACCACCCGGCCGCGCACGTACTCGTTATGGTCCGTGAATGCGCCTCTACCTATCATCCTTCCGCATCGGCAACCATCCCGGCCGCTTACTCAAGCTCCTCGGGTCGAGACCCGGCCGGATCGCCGTCATCGCCAATGCCATGGACTCCGCCCCGGGCGATGTTCGCCAAGCCGGAGTCGACCGTGAAACCGATGCTCTCGCCGGGTTCGGTTTCGACCCCCAGGAGCTCGATCTGCGGAAGTTCTTCGACCGCCCCACCGACGAGGTCGAGGCTGCGCTCGACGCGTTCCCCGCCGTCTGGGTCCGCGGCGGCAACACATTCATGCTCCGTTACGCGATGGCCCGCAGCAGAGCGGATGCCGTCCTGACCTCACGGCTCCGCCAGAACACGATCGTCTACGCAGGCTACAGCGCGGGCCCCTGCGTACTGGCTCCAAGTCTTCACGGCCTGGAACTCAGCGACGACCCCAGCGACGTGACGAAGACCTGGGGTGACGAACCGATCTGGGACGGACTGGGCATACTCGACCACGCCTTCGTCCCCCACATCGACTCCCCCGGACACCCCGGGACCGAGATCTGCGAACGGGTCGCGGAGCACTACCGGACCAACGGCACCCCTCACCGCACCCTGAGCGACGGCCAAGTCCTCGTGACCGACGGCAATGAATCGGTAATCGCCTGACCCACACGGAAACTAAATGATCGTTTCAGAATGAGTTCGGGGCACACTCAGGGGATGAGCCAGCCCATCGAGTCCCCCGATTCCCTCCTGCGTGCCACCGTCGTGACGATCGCCCGCCGGACGGCGGAGGATCCGAGACAAGCCGGGGCGTTGCAGTCGGTTCTCGAACTCGTCGACAACGACGAGGCGGAGCTCGCCCTGGACCACCTCGCGCGGACCGTGGAGTACCACCGCATCCCGCTGCTGCGGGAGGAGTACGACCAGTTGGTTGCCGAGGCGGCCTGTCTGGGATCCGAAGATTCACTGTCGGAGACGGATCTCAAACAGTTCGTCATCGACTGAGCCCACACGTGCCGCGTCCCTGCAACTGTGATGCCGGGCGGCGTGACCGATGAGTGCCCCACCCGACACCGCCGCATGAGTGCCTACGAACCTCATTCTGAAACGATCAGTAAGACAAAAAGCTACCAAGATCATTCTTCTCCCATTTCGCAAGCCGCCCGCGGCGCACACCACGACGTACATGGCGGCACCCTCGCAGAACCCGCCACCGGGACCGGCCGCGTGCGCGGCCGGGGCGAGGACTGCGGCCAGGAGCACGCCCACGGCGGCTGCCCGCCTCAGCACGACGGCTGCCCGTGGGGGTGTAGATGGTGACGATCCATCCGGTCGGCCACTTCTCCAAGACGGTGGCCGCGGCGTAGCGCATCGGCTGCTCGATGGGCAGCGGGATCACCTCCTTGCGCATGGTGCTGTACGCCTCGCAGGTGGTCATGTCGACACAGCTGGTGAGCATCGCGGTCGGGATCTCGACGGCGAGGTCGAGCGAGGTCACCGTGGCGGCGGTCTGACGGGGCGCGCTGCGCACGACAGTGCCGGCCTCCCGCATGCGGGCGAGGTCGAAGCGGATCTTGCCGAGGGCGCCGGCCGTCGCGAACTTCTCCAGCGAGGTGCCCTTCAGGTCGGCCTTCGCGTACACCTTCGCCCGCTCCGCCCACATCGAGGCGAACACCTTGAGGGCGGCGGCCTTCTCGGCGGCCTGCGGATCGGCCGGCGTCGTCGCCGGGGCCGGGGTGACCGTGACGGCCGGGGCCTCGGTGGGTGTCGCCGTGGCCTTCGCGCCGGTGTCGGCGGTGCAGCCGGTGAGGGTGAGGGCGAACGCCAGGCCGCCGCCGCGGACGGCGGCGCAGGCACGTGGGTGTCGGGTCGTCAGCATCGGGGCCCCCGGGGGGTCGGTGCGAGTGGATCATCCGCGCCGTAGCGGGACGATCACCCCCGGTCACAGTCGGGCCGGAGGAGTTCGTCGCGACGTCGAGGAGGACGGCGGCGGGGGGAGGAGGAACGTGGCGATCGCGGTGCCGAGGCCGGCGATGCCGAGGAACGCGGCTCCGGCGGCCGTCACGGACGCGAGGGTGCTGGCGCCGAGGTGGGCCGTGACGATCCCCGCACCGAGGGCGGCGATGACGGCGAGGAGGACGACGATGACGACGGCGGTGATCCGGGCGGTCTGGCGGGTGGACACGGGTGAGTTCCTCTCGGGCGTGGTCTGAGCGGCACCGGTGCGGTGCCGGCGGTAGGTGAGCAGGCCCGGACGGCTAGCGTCCCGGGCCTGCGATGACTCGCTGAACGGGAACGCCCGGCAGCGGACCCGCCCGTCGGTGACAGGCGCGGTGTCGTCGGGGTCGTCGGTGAACAGCCCGACCGTGCCCTCCTGGGCGGGGCGCGGCCCAGCTCAGGGACGTCGTGGAGCCGTTCTCCAGGACGGGCAGCAGGTCGTTGGGCAGGTCGATGTCGCTCTTGTCGAGCTCGTCGATGAACAGGACGCATGGCAGTCCGTACGGCAGCAGGGCGGTGCCCAGCGGGCCAAGGACCCGGACGTGAGCGGCATGAGACTCCTCATCGCAAGAGGACGGGCCGACGCCAGGGACGACAGTCACGGGCCGGCCACCAAGCCGCACAACCCCGATCCGTCAGTACGACTTAGTTATGGGGCGGTGAAGGATCGTTTGTGACGCGGAGCCCCACCTTTTTCTAGGAAGTCGACTGCCGGGCCGTGCAGCGGTGGACGGTAGGCCGGGGATGTCCTGTACGAGCCGCCCCGCGACGGGGCCGGTCGAGCCGGAGCGCGCCGGGCCGGCGGCATGGTGCCGGGGCCGGAAGCTAGTCGCGCAAGAGGAGGTTCGTCGGCACCCCGGCCCGAACTTCGTCCCGGCAGTGGACTGCCCGGCCGGGCCGGGCAGGGGCGGACGGTAGGCCGGGGCGTCTTGTATGGCCCGCCCGGCGGCGGGGCGGTGGGGGCCGGGGGTCACTTCTGGGGCGGTTCGTTGTCGTCGCGGGCGGCCCGTCGGGCGCGGTGGAGTTCGAAAGCGGCGTTCAGGAAGACGCCGAGGAGGGTGGCGATGTCGGCGGCGAGGGAGAGTGCATCGTTCATGGTCTGTCCCTTGGGTGGGGTGGGTGGTCACTGGCTGGTGGCCGTGGGGCAGACCATGGCGGGGAGTTGGGTTGTACGGGCCGTGTGGTGCGGACATCGCAGGTAGGTTCCGGATGTACGGCCCGTTGTTCGCGACGGGCCGGACAAAGGGTGATCGTGGCCGGGGGTCGTGCGGGTGGCAGAGGCGAAGAAGAGCGGGCGCAGGTGGGCTCCGGTGCGGCCGGTGAACACGCATGCGGGGCTGCTGGCGGAGTTCCTGCGGCTGCGGATCGACGAGTCGGGCAAGACGCTGGCGGTGCTGTCGCAGCAGGTCGGGTACTCCACGAGCCAGCTCAGCACCCACCTCAGCGGGCGTGTCCCGCCGCAGCGCCTGGTCGTCGGCCTGATCGCCGCCACGGTGCCCCCGGCTTTACGTGAACGGCGGGAGGCCGAGGCCGTACGGCTGCTGCGCGACGCCCAGCACCCGCCCCGCACCCCGGCCAGACCCATCCCGCCGGTCGTACCGGTCGTACCGGTCGTACCGGGTCAGGATTCCGCCGTGAGTCTGGCTCAGGCGCAGGCGCAGCAGCTCCAGGTGTACGAGCGGCTGACGCGGGCGCTGGAACAGGAAGGGGAACTGCGGCAGGCCGCGGAGAACTCCGCCCGGCTGGTGTGGGTGCTGCTGGGCATGGTCAACACCCTCGAGGACCGGGTCCGGAAACTGACCGGCGAACGCGACCAGCTCGCGGCGAACATGGACGGTGGGGAGCTTGACGCGGCCCGCCGCCGGGTCGGGCGGGCGGAGGAGCAGAAGGCGACGGCGGAGTCAGAGCTGGCCCGGGCACGGGAGAAACAGCGCCAGGCCGAGGAACTCGCCGACCGGCTCCGCCAGGAGATCGAGGCCCTCACCGACGACCTCGACCGCCTCCGCGGCGACGGCACCTCACCCCACGACCACCTCCCCACCCGCGCCACCCCCTCAACGGGGCCGGGTGACCAACGGGATGCGGAGGCCGACGACATCGACGCCGCCCTCGCCCGCGCGACCGCGGTCAACGACCAGGACGCCGACACCATCGACCGCATCAGCACCGAACTCACCGGCACCCCCGCCCCGGTCCCGGAAGCACCGCTGCTTGTTCCGGACAACCCTCTGACCAGCCCGGACACGGCGAACAAATCCGCCGCCCGGCTGAAGGAAGAAGCCGAAGCGGCCGCCGAACGCGAAGACGCTCCCGAAGCAGCGCGGCTGTACGGCACACTCGCGGCGGTCTCGACCGCCTACTTCGGCTCCGACCACCGGAACGTCCTCCTCATCCGTGGCAACCACGCGTACTGGGTCGACGAGGCCGGCGACCCGGCCGGCGCACGCGATCTGTTCGCCACCCTCATCACCGACTGCACCCGCATCCTCGGCCCCGACCACCCCGACACCTTGATCAGCCGGCACAACCACGCGTCCTCTACGGGAAAAGCGGGGGACCCGGCCCGCGCACGTGACCTGCACACCGGCCTCATCAAAGACCGCACCCGGGTCCTCGACGCTGACCACCCCGATACCCTGATCAGCCGGCATGAGCACGCCTACTTCACGGGAAAGGCGGGTGACCCGGGCCGCGCACGCGACCTGCACGCCGGCATCATCGAAGCCCGCACCCGCGCCCTCGGACCCCACCACCCCCACACCCTGACCAGTCGACACGAGCACGCGTACTGCACGGGAAAGGCGGGTGACCCGACCCGCGCACGCGACCTGCACGCCGGCATCCTCAAAGACCGCACCCGCGCCCTCGGACCCCACCACGAAGACACTCTGCACAGCCACCGGCAGTTCGATTACTGGACGAGGGAAGCCGCCGGGGCGTAGCCGAGGCGTCGGGCGGTGGTGGTGATGGCGGCGGCGGTGAGCTTCTTACCGCCGGCCTGGACTTCGGTGATGACCTCGGCCGCCTTGTCTTCGCCGCCGTCGAGCGCGAGGAGCGGGGCGAGTGCCTTGGCCTGGGAGACGTTCGGCGGGGTGTAGAAAATTCAGGATCGCGAGCGGGGTGCCTTTCTCGATGGTCCAGCGGACCTTCGCGGCGCGGACGCTGCGGCCCGCGCGGGCGTCGGCCGCATGGAGCGCGGCCTCGACCTGGGCGAGGCGTTCGGCGGGGGTGCCGGTGAGGGCGGCGGGGTCGAGGGGAGTGGGGGCGAAGGGGTCGGGGACGACGTCGCCGGCCGCGAGGGCGGCCTCCTGGGCGGCGCGAGCGACCTGGTCCCCGACCGCCACGCCGTCCGGGAGGATCGATGCGGCGGCCTGGGCGGACAGCTCGGTCTGCTGCGGGTCCTGCGGCTCGGTGAAGGTGGGCTGGAGCGGCAGGTTCATCGGGGCGGCGGTCTGGCCGTTTCGGCGGCTGCGGCGGCGGTTGGAGGGCTGGCTCACGGGGCGGGCACCGCCTTCAGGAACGACTGGGCGAGGAGCTCGTACATGGCGCGGGGCTCGGCGACGCGGCCGTCGGTGAGCGGCAGGGCGTCGGTGTTCGCTTCGGCGAGGGTGGTGCGGACCTTGATGGCCGGCTCCCACACCAGGTCACCGAAGATCTCCCGGATGGAGTCGCGCTGCTCGGCCTGGAGGGCGGTGGGCGCGAGCGCGCTCACGACGACCCCGCGGACGGTCAGGGTGGGGTTGGCGAGGTCCTTCGGGGCGCGCTGGACACGAACTCGCAGACGCGCTCGGGGAGCCGGGCCACCAGGCGCCGGGGGACGGGGTGGTGGTGCCGGGTCAGGTCCACCCCGAGCCGCCCTCGGCCTGGGCGGGCGCGGCGGCGGGTACGGCGGCCGGGGACGACGGGGCGCGCCGGCGGCGGTGGGCCGGACGGCGCTGGCCACTGGGGCGTGAAACGCCGGAGGGCGGCACCCCGGGGCGGGGGTGTCGCCCTTCTCGGTGCGCGGAGGCAGAGCGTGTGGGGGCCTGCGAGTTGTCCAGGACAGGCGGGGCGTAGCCGCCGTCGAGCAGGGTCTGAGCGTCGGCGCACAGGTCGCTGGCGGCGCTCTGTCCGAGCGCGAAGCGCTCCTGGATGCCGGCGCGAGCGGGACGGTCTTGACGTCGATCTCGGCGGCGGAGGGACGGCCGGGTGCGAGGCTGTCAGGAGCCGGGCGGCGCGGCGTATGTCGCGGTCACAGGGGCTCGAACGGATGAAGTCCCCTGGAGCGTCGGCCCCCGCGGCACGACGTTGCGCAGCGTCGGCCGCCAACAGCTCCGCGTTCGCCTGTCCCTCCTCGCCACGGCGGACGTCGGCGTCGGATGGGGCGACGGGCGGTCTCCGCAGGCCATGGGCATCGTTTCGACGGCACTGTGTGTCGCTCGCTTCGTTTTCCTCCGGAGGGAGCGCCGGGGGTAGGGACGAAGCGGAAGCTCCTGTCCGGAAAAAGCTGCCGTGCGGAAGCGGGTCCGTCCGCACCCTCCACACGATTGGTTGAACCTGCAAGAATTTTGTTCTGGATGCATCCGACCGGACGGACACGGCAACGCCTGCCCGGCTTCGCCCACACACGGAAAGACGAGGCCACATGGTCCCTTCCCGAGCGAGGAAGCGCGGTGCCGCCGTTGCCACGGTCATGACGGCGGCTCTGATCGGCATCGGCGTCGGTGCGGGAACGGCGCACGCCGCCGGCTGGCCGCCATTGCAGCGGGGCGGTCACCTCTACGGCGGGACGAACGGAACGGGCGCGGTGACGGAGGCCGACCTCGGTGACTTCGGCACGTGTCACACGCCGGCGGATCCGGTCTCCTCGGCCCAGATCGTCTCGGGCTCCGCATCGCTGGTGCTCTACCCCCAGGCCGGGTGCGGCGGTTCCTGGGCGTGGGCCAGCGGTTCGCTGGCCCAGAGCAACCTGCCCGGGCAGGCGCTGAGCTACCGCGTGGTCACGCCGTAGCCGGATCGCCGGCCCCGCACGGGACGGGGCCGGGGCCGGCGGCCGGGTCAGGGCAGCAGGGCCTCGATGAGGTCGGCCGCGTGCGCGGTGCCGCCCTCGGCGCGGGTGGTGGCGCTCAGGCGGGCCGAGCGGCGGGCGACCTCCGGGTCGCCGGTGAGGTCGAGCAGGGCCGTCCTGAGGGTTCCGGCCGTGGCCTCGGCGGTGTCGATGCGGTGGGCGACGCCCAGTTCCACGAGCCGGTCGGCGTTCATGAACTGGTCGACGCCCTGGGGCACGGCGATCATCGGGACGCCCGCCCGGAGTCCTTCGCCGCAGCCGCCCATCCCCGCGTGGGTGACGAAGGCGTCCGCGTGCTCCAGGATCGCACGCTGCGGGACCCAGGGATGGACCTCCACATTGGCCGGGATCACGCCGAGTTCCTCCGGGTCGGTGTGCCTGCCGATCTGGAGGACGACGTGCCAGCCGGGGAGGTTTCCGTACGCCGCCAGGCACTGGCGGTAGAACTCCGGCTGACGGGTGTACGCCGAGCCCAGGGAGACCAGCAGGACGTTCTCCGCTCCGGCGGGGCGGGTCCAGTCGCCCGCCTCTGTGCGCGGGTCGAAGCAGGGGCCGACGAAGGTCACCCTGTCGGTGTCGACCCGGTCGGCGTGCGGCTGCATCGCGCTGGGGATCAGGGCCAGACAGCGCGGCGGGCGTCCGGAGAAGGCGTCCACGTCGGTGGTGGTCGCCCCGCAGGTGGCGAGCCACCGCGCGAACTTCTCCCGGTGGGCGTCGGCGCCCGGCAGGGCGCGCAGGTGGACTCCGATCTCCTCCTCGTAGCCCTCCCAGGCCACGAACGTCGGGGACAGCTGGACGAGGGGCCGGCCCTGCTCCTCGGCGAGGGCGCGGGCGGCGTAGGCCCCGATGTCGTACAGGTACAGGTCCGCCGGGTCGTCCCGGTAGGCGGTGCGCAGTCGGGGCAGCGCCTGGACGGCGTCGTCGAGGAAGAGGTCCATCGCGGCGACGGGGTCCTCGGGCCAGTCGTTGTCGGCGACCGGCAGGACGGAGGCGCAGGGGACGAGTTCGGCGCCGGTCCCGGTGATCAGGGCGGCGACCGCGGGGTCGTTGGCGTAGGTGACGCGGTGGCCGCGGGCGACCAGTTCGCGGATGACGTCGAGGCTGGGGCGGATGTGGCTGATGGCGGGGATTCCGGCCATCGCGATATGGGCACGGCGACGTGGCATGGGTGTTCACTCGCTTCAGGTCTCGGTCTGGAGGACGGGCAGGCCCGTGCGCCGCCCCCGCCGAGGGTCTCGGTCGCGGGGGCGCGGGCGGGCGTGGAGGGGAGGCGGGGGCCGCTTCCCTGCCGTGTCGTCAGCCGTAGATCTGCTGCATGAAGAACATGGCCGTGACCGTACCCCACTGCCGGGGAGGCCCACGAACGGTTTTCTCCGGCGGGACCGGGCGGGGTGAGGACGGTGGGACGGGGTGAGGGGGACGGGGCGGGGTGAGGATGGCGGGGCAGGTGTGCCCTGAGACGCCGGGATCCCGTCCGGCCCGGTCGGACGGGTCGGACGGGTCGGACGGGTCGGCCCGGTCGGCCCGGTCGGACGGGATCCCGTGGGCGTTTTGCCGGGGAGGGTGCGGGTGGGCTCAGGGGCCGTCGGCCGGGCGGGGGCGCGGGGCGTGCCGGGTCGCCGTGAAGTGGAGCAGGGCCGCGCTCAGGAAGCCCGCCGCCGCGAACGTCAGCGACTGTGCGAGGGAGTCGTCGCGGGCCCCGGCGAGAAGCGCACCGATCGCCGCGAGGGCCAGGGCGACGGCGGGCAGGGCGCGGGGGTGCGCGGGGGCCGGTTCGCCGGTCGGGGGCAGCAGGCGGGTGGCGAGGGCGTAGCAGGCGCAGGCCAGGAGGGCGGAGCCGAGGACGTCACTGGGCCGGTGGTGATAGGTGGCCTGGACGGCGGCGGCGGTGACGGCGAACCACAGGGTGCCGGCCGTGAGGACGTAGGGGCGCAGCCGCGGGGAGGAGACGAGGGCGGTGCCGAGGGCCAGTGCGGCGGGCACGGCGGCGTGTCCGCTGGGGAAGCTCGCCTCGGTGAGCAGGTCGCTCGCGCCCACCAGGTCGGGGCGGGGCAGGAGCGTGCGGGTGACCTCCTTGGCGCCGATCGTGGCCACGACGACCCCGAGCGCCGCGCACCCCTGCCACCAGCACCGCCGGATCGCGGTGACGGCGGCGATGAGCGCGAGGCCCGCGAGCAGGGTGGGCACGGCGCTGTGTTCGAGGGGCGGCAGGGCCGTGGAGCCGTAGGCCGCGCCCGAGAGGTCGTGGATCCAGGCGGGTCCGGCGCCGGCGTCGCCGTCGAGCAGGGCGTTCTCCGCCCGCTGTCCGAAGGGGGTGCAGACCGCGAGGAGGTAGAGCGCCAGGAACGCCAGGAGGTGGAGCGGGGCCGGGAGCCACGACCGGACCGCCGGAGCCGTCCGGGGTGCCGGGGCCGTCCGGGGTGCCGGGGCGGTGGGCCCGGTCGGGGTCAGGAGGTCTTTCCGGGGCATCGTTCTTCTCTGTCTGCGGGAGGGGCGGGGCGGCTGGCTCAGCCGAGGAGGGCGCGGTCCTGGCGGCGCTGGGCGGCGATGGCCAGGGCCGGGAGGGGGGCGACGAGGAGCAGGAGGACGACCAGGTCCGGCAGGGACCTCATGAATCCGTCCGGCTGGACGACGATCGCCTGGACGCGGACGAACGCGAACGCCGCGACGGGGATCAGCCAGCGGTGGTCGCCGGTGGCCGCCGTCGCCGCCCACGCGGTGAGCAGTCCGGCGATCTCCAGGAGGAACATGCCGCGCTGGAAGGCTGGGCTGACGGCGATGACGTGCAGGCCGCCGGCGACGAAGAGGGCGAGCAGGAGGGGGAACAGCCAGCGGTAGGAGCGGCGGCGCAGGCGGCCGGGGCGGTAGAGGGCCAGTACGGCGCAGGCGGCGCACAGGGTCGCGGACAGGACCAGGTCGCGGGCCGTGATCGGGGCGCCGAGCCCGTAGTAGCCGAGGCCGGCCTTGCCCTCGTCGCCGAAGAGCGTGCCGTGGGGGAAGGAAGCGCCCGCGTAGATCATCGTCGCCGCGGCGGGCAGGGCGACCCACGCCTTGCCGCGCAGCAGTGCGAGGAGGCAGACCAGCGGGAGCAGCCCGTAGGGCAGCAGCCTGGTCCTGCCTCCCTCACCCTGGGCCCAGGGGTACCAGCCGGAGAAGCGGAAGGCGATGGCGTGCGGGCCGGGGTCGACGCGCAGGGCCCAGTGCCAGACGTCCTGGAGGTAGGGGACCAGGGCCAGGGCGGCGAGGACGAGGGCGGCCAGGTGGATGCCGTCCAGCCACCAGGGCCGGGCCGTCTCGTCGACGACGGCCCGCGCGCGGGCCTGCACCCCGGCGCGCGTCAGGGCGGCGACCTCTCGGGCCGGGGGCCAGGAGCGGCCGGGGTATGCCTCGGAGAGGCAGGCCAGCAGTTCGTCTCCCTGCCGGGCGCGGTGTTCCTTGGGGTAGGCGGCGAGCAGCAGGCGGTTCACGCGGGGGCCACCCCGGTGTCCCGGGTGCGGCCGAGGACGACGGCCGCCGCCTGCCGCATGCGCAGCGCCTCCCGGTCGAGGGCGGCGGTGCCCTCCTCGGTGAGCAGGTAGTAGCGGCGTGCCCGTCCGTCGACGATCTCCTCCGCTCCGGGGGCGACGAGGCCGGCGCGTTCCAGCCGTTCCAGCGCGCCGTAGAGGGTGCCGACGGCGATGCGGAGCCGGCCGCCGGTGGCCTGCTCGGCGGCCTTGATGATGCCGTAGCCGTGCAGGGGGCCGTCCAGGAGCGCGGCGAGGATGAAGTACTGCGGTTCCGTCAGGGACGGGTTCGATCGCGTCATGGAGCGAGCATATATCGACGTACGAAGTATATTTTCCGGACGGGTGTCTCGGAGGGGATGACATGACCGACACCCGCCTGCTTGTCGTGGCCGGCCGTCCGCTCGCCGGGAACCGCAACGACTGCACGGCGCGGGAGGAATCCGGTGCCGAAGCCGCCGCAGGCAAGACCTGCACGATCGAGGCCAGACGTCCGCCCGCGTACGGACCGACCCCGCCCGCACCCGGGCAGCCTCCGCCCGGCCCTGCCCGTCGGCCGCGACCTCCTCCGCCACCGCCCTCCCGGCACCCCCGAGGACGCCGAAGGCGGGGACGACGGCCGCACGGTCGCCGCGCACGAGCACGGGCAGGCCACACGGGCACGACCTGCCCGGGCGCGGCCCGATCCGGAGCAACTCGACCCGGAACAGCCCGACCGGACGCGGCGAAGATCACGGCGGTGAAGCCAGACCAGTCGGAGCCGGCCCGGCCTCCCCGCTCACCGGGAACACCGACCCACAACCGGCATACGCCAAAACGCCGACCCATCCCCCGATCACAGAGAGCAGCCGCCCCACATCCCACACCCGACCAACCGGAGAACCGGAGAACCGGATAAATCCATCCCCCGGACCGAGCGGAGAACAGACCTCGGCGGTGGGATGCACCCGCCTGGGAGGCGGGGGTGAAGGAGGTCAGGGCGGTGACGACTGCCCTTCCCATCGGTTTGCACGCAGACGACAGGGAATGAGGGGTTTGAAAGCTCTCCGATCGCGCAGACGCTACGTTGACGCAGCCTTTATATGAGCAGGTAGGAGACGCATCATGGGCATTATCGCGTGGATTCTCATCGGTCTGATCGCCGGTTTCATCGCCAAGGCGATCATGCCGGGCAAGGACCCCGGCGGTGTCATCATCACCATCCTGATCGGCATCGCCGGCGGCCTGCTGGGCGGCTTCCTGGGCAAGGTCATATTCGGCGTGGACTCCATCGACGGCTTCTTCGAGATCTCCACCTGGATCGCGGCCATCATCGGCTCCGTCATCCTGCTCGCCCTCTACCGCCTCGTCACCGGCAACCGACGCCACGCCTGACGGCTCCCCGGCCCGCACGAAACGGCTCCCCCTCTTCCGAGGGCGGAGCCGTTCGCCGTACCCGGGCTTGCTCTCCGAGCACAACGGAGCGACCGGACCGCCACCCCGCCCTGCTTCGGGGACACCACACGAAGAACGGTGTCCGCCCGCGCCCACAAGCCCTCACCTCCGAGCGCGGCCTGCCCGGCCGTTCGTCCGGATCCTGTCTGCCCCAGGTGCGGGGGCCGGAAGGGCAAGCGCCGCCGAGCCGTACGCTTCGGTCGTGGCCGATGTCTCCCTTGCCTCCAGGCAGCGGCTGACCACTTCTGCCCCTCCCTCCGGCAAGACGGAGCAGCGAACCGTGACAGAGAGTTCGTTACAGCAGCCGCACCAGACCGCATGGCCAGCCACGACCGGCGAGCCCACACCGGACTGCACGCCCTCGGCATCGCTCTCAGCAACGCACCCGGCCGATACAGCCGCTGCATCGCAACGATCGATCGGCTCCTCGCCGCCGCTCCAGTCCCGATCCGAACCTGGACCCCGCGCGACATGGACACCGCCCTGTACCGGCTCAGCCACCCCACCAGAACCAGCGCGTAGCGGTGCTCGGCGAACCTGATCGACGCACCCGGAATGCCACCGCGCCTGGCCCATACTCGCGAGAGCGGGAGCGGCCGACGTGCGGGATCACCGTGCGCTCGACCCGGGGGAACTCCGCGCGGGCGCGGCGGCCTTGACTGAGGGGGCGTCTCCCTCAGGCGCGGAACGTGTTCGTGCCGGGGGCGGCCTTGCTTCCTTGGTCGATGTTCCTGAGGCTGCGGAAGCACTGGTGGGACTGCTGCCGGGCGTCGAGGACACGGCGGGCGGCGGCTCTCTTGCAAAATCGAGAAGGGCATGACGGGAGCGAAGAGAGCCCGGTGCGGGAAGGGTGGGAGCTGCCCTCGCCCGGGAAGGCCCGGGCGAGGGCCGGTTGACGGCCGGTTGATGGCCGGGAATGCGCCTGGAACGTGAGCCGCGCGTACGCGGTCCTGGAGGTGTCTCTCTCGCTCCATCACGCCGTCCACCCCCGTACGGGGCCATGGCCCCATAAGCGCACCAGCGTCGCGCGTCGGGGTGTCGTCAGGGCTCCGCGTCAGGACGGGGCGAGGACGCAGAATTCGTGGCCCTCCGGGTCGGTCAGGCATGTCCACGGGACGTCGCCCTGGCCGAGGTCGAGGTCGGTGGCGCCGAGGGCCCGCAGCCGGGCGACGTCCGCCGCCCTGTCGTCACCGGGGTACGGCAGCAGGTCGAGATGAACGCGGTCCGGCACGGTCTTCACGTCGGGTGTGCGGAGGAATTCGAGGTAGGGGCCGGCGCCTTTGGAGGAGCGCAACACCGTCTGATCGTCGCTCGCCTCGTGCAGGGTCCAGTCGATCGCCTCGCCCCAGAACCGGGCCATGGCCCGTGGGTCCGCGCAGTCGACCACCACCGCGGCGATCGGCCCGGTGTCCCGGTAGATCTGGCGAGGTTCCAGCACGCAGAACTCGTTGCCCTCGGGGTCGGCGAGGACCGTCCACGGCACCTCTCCCTGGCCCACGTCGGCGGGCGTCGCACCGAGAGCCCTCAGGCGCGCGACCAGTTCCGCCTGATGGGCCGCGGAGGTGGTGGCGAGATCGAGGTGTACACGGTTCTTCGCCGGTGTCCCGGGTTCGGGGACGGGGACGACGTCGATGCCGACGAAGACCGGGTCCGGCCAGACGAGGCCGCCGGGAGGTCCGACGTAGACGGTCACGCCGGGGCTGTAGGCACTCCAGCCGAGCGCCTCCGCCCAGAACCCGCCGACCGCCGAGGGATCAAGAGCCTTGATGTTCACCATGACAGGTCGCAGCGCCATGCCGACGATCCTATGCGCCCGCCCCGCACCGGCATCTGCGCCGTCGCTGAACAGAGGGCGGCTCGCTCATGAGCCGCCACGGCCGACCGGCCGACGAAGGCTCAGCCTCGCCGAGGGGACTTCTCACTCGTCAGGTGAAGCACTCAGTCACACCAGAACTCTCTGGGCGGGGTGGTCCAGGTCGCTCCACGGCTCGAACTCGGCCCGCTCGATGCCGGTGAGCTCGGTGTCGAGGCCGTGGGTGCGGGTGCCGCCCTGGCGGAGGCAGGTCTCGCCGAGGGCGTCGGCGGTGCCTGCTGGGGCCGGCGGTCGGTGGCGCCGGTGGCCTGGGGATCGAGGATGGGGGCGGCCGACACGGGGGCTCCTCGGCGCCGGCGGTGGACTCCCCCCCCTGTCTTAGCACTCGGATCAGACTCACTGCTCCCCCGAAGGCCCAGGAGGAACGCCCCCGTGGGACCTGGAGGGGCGGAGGCTGCCCCTGCTCGTCGAGGAGCCTGCAGGGCATTCTCGGGCCGGAGACCCGCGGAGGCCCTGCTCGCCGATCTCCCGCCCCCAGCAGCGGCCGCCTCCGCACCGGGCGAGGCCAGGGGCCCGGCCGAACGGCACGCAGGGCCGGAGGGCGGACGGAGTGCGGCGTCGCGGGAAAACGGGAGCGACCCTCGCCCGGGGATGCCGGGCGAGGGCCGGTTGATGGCCGGGAAGCGCGCAGCCGGGGGGATGGTCCGCGCGTACCCGGTCCTGGAGGTGTCCACTTCGCTCCGTCGCACCGCCTACCCCGACCGGCCGCGCACACACCCGCCGTCTCCACCGGTTTCTCCCGAGCGCCGGGCGAAGGGGCGGGGGCCGTGTCCCAGGGGTCCGTCGCCTGCCGGCGGGCAGCAGCCGGCCGGGGTACGCCGATGCCCTCACAGCCGGGGGCCACAGCCGCTGGGACGGGGAGGAGCAGGTCACGGTCCCGGACAACGTGTGCACGGTGTCCGTGGAGGCGTTCGGGGCCTCCTGAGGAGGAGGCCGGTACGGCGTACCGGGCGGCCGGGGGCGAGGGTGTCGGCGACGTTCGGCGTGACACCGGGAGAAGTCCTCACGGTGGACGTGGGCGGCGCCGGGCACTCCGGGAACGACGGCGACCCGGCACGTGCGCAGGGTGGCTACAACGGGGGCGGGCGGAGCGGCGCCCACATCGCGGACGGCCAGTTCTCCGGTATCGCCGCCGGGGGCGGCGGAGGCCGCACCACGATCAGCACGGGGACGACACCTGTCGTCGTGGCGGGTGGAGGCGGTGGGGGCGGCGCGTCGTTCTTCGCCACCGGCATCGGCGGAGGCGACGGGGGCGAGGACGGCGACCCGGGCACCGGGCTCCCGGGCGACGACGAAGGCCGGCCCGGCGGCCAGGGCGGCGTCAACGCGCCCTACACCGATCCCAACGGCGAGAGCCGCCGGGGCGGCCGGAGGAGCGGGCGGGAACAGCATCCTCGACCCCCACGGGCGCGGGCGGCGGCGGAGGCGCGGGCGCTACGGGCGACGATGGCGGAGGCTCCGGCAGCGGCCCCGCGAACGACGGTTACGGCACGCCCGACCGCGCAGCCCACGCCACCTGACCGAAGCCCCCGCACACCTGCCCACGGCGCGCAGAGGACGCGGCAGAACGGCCCACGTCTCTGAGCGCCGAACAACGGCTGCGCGGCCGGGCCGGGGCCGTCTGCCCCGGACGGACGGGGGCCGCGGGGCGGACGGCCCCCGAAGCAGCCACCGTCGAGCAGGGCGGGGCGATCGGTACCGCCCCGGCGTTCCTGCCGCTGCAGGGGGCGGCGGGCAGAGGAAACGACAGCGGTCTCCGCCCGGGCATCCGGGCGGAGACCGCTGTCCGACCGGTCAGCGCGCAGCCGGGGGGATGGTGCGCGCAGACCCGGTCCAAGAGGGGTTCCACTCCGCTCTGCGGCGGCTTCTACCCCAGCGCGCCGCGCACACACCCGAAGAAGCCGGTGGGATGGCGGGGTCTACGCGGGGTCGTCCTCCAGCAGGATCGTCGTGGTGATCCTCTTGCCCACCGGTTCGCGGTGGATGGCGAAGCTCTGCCCGAGGGCCATCACGATCTCCAGGCCGTGCCGACCGATGCGGGACGGGTCGGGTGCGAGGAGCGTGGGCGGGGTCGGGTCGCTGTCCCAGACGGTCACGTGGACGACGGCGCCGGTGAGCTCCAGGGTGAGCAGGCAGGGGCCGGGGGCGTACTTGCGGGCGTTGGTGACCAGCTCGCTGACCACGAGCTGCACCCTGCTCATCGTGTCCGGGGACACCGGCAGGCCGTGGACGGCCTGGACGTCGGTGAGGAAGGAGCGGGCCAGGTCGCGGGCGAGGGCGATGTCCTCGCTGCCCTCGAAGACGCCGGAGACCGTGATCGTGTCCGCCATCGACAACTGGGCGTCTTCATCGGCCGTCACCTGGTGCATCTCAGTCCCCGCTTCCGTCGGTACGCACGTGCGCGGGACGTCTACCCCCGATCCTCCGCCTCACGCAGCACACGGACGAAGATGTGGGGCCTTCGTGTGACACAGCGACCGGAACAGGGGTTTCGGGGTGGAGACGCAGGGACGGGAGAAGACACCGCGCCGGGGCGGGGCCGGGCCTCTGTTCTCCCTGCGGGGGAGAGCAGACGCGTGGACGGCCGTTCAGGGGGCGTCGTCGAGAGCGATGTCGAGGGTGTGGCGGGTGCCGGTGAGGGCGAGCAGGCGCGCGACCCGCCGTGGGAGAGGGCCGAGGAGGACGTGCCGCTGCGGGCGGCTCCGGGCGCCGGTCAGCTCGTGGACGAGCGCGCAGTCGCCGAACGTCACCCCGATCAGGTCCAGCAGCACCAGCTCGACCTGCGGCGTGCGGACCGCATCGAGGACCTCGCGCAGACACGGGACCGTCTCGGCGTCGAACTCGCCGCTCAGCAGCAGGACGGCCATGGCGGGACTGTCGGCGGGGACGCAGCGCACGAGGCCGTCACTGCAGGGCGGACGCCAGACGAAGGTGCCGGCGACGAGGTCCAGGCGGATGAAGGGCCAGTCGCCCGGCGAGCCGTCGCGCAGGAACCGGCCAGAGGTCACGGGAATCCACCTCGATCCGCAGGCGGAGCCCTCCAGGAGGACGCTCCCCCGGCCTCCGCGGAATCCCGGGCGTCGAGGCCCGGTCTTGAGACGACATCGTCGGCGGCGGGAAGGGGAGGCGCCGACAGCAACCCGGATCGGTCCGGCACTCCCCACGATCCTCTCCCCCGGCCCGGAACGCCCCATGGGGGCCACCTGGTGAGACAGACACCCGGGAGGCTGGGGGTGGCCCGGGGTACTGACCCCGGAGGGTGAACCCCCTGAGCACCGGGCCTCACCCGCGCGCCATACCGGCAGGGGTGCGCCCGGTTCTACACGGCCGCGGCGGTACCGGTCCCCGGGTCGGCGGGGTCGTTCACGAACGGGCGCCGGCAGGTGCGCGGGGCGGGCGGGGCGGTGTCGGGGGTGGCGATCCACTCCCCCGCGGCGGCGAGGCCGGCAGCCGTACGGGCCCACGGGTCACGCACGGGGCGGTCGGGGACGCCAGGGCCGGGACCGGGAGGACGACGGTGTGGTGCGGTGCTCACCCGCACCAGTCTCCCCCTGCCCCTGACGGAACGTCGGCACTTCATGGTGACCGGGCCACCGCCCCGGGCCTCCGGCGCCCGCCGCCCGCCCGTCGGGAGAAGAGAAGAGAGGGACCTCTCCTGGTATCCAGAAGAGGTGTCGGCGCGGGAATCGACTGACCCACGCACTCTGATCAGTCAAAAAGCGGGGCACCGCCGTGGTGGTCCGCAACCGGTGGTGCAACCCTCGACGCAACTGGTGGCACAACCGGTGATGCAACCTCGGCGGAGGCCGGGGCTGTTCACGAGAACGGGTGGCCTCGAAGCTGCGGTTAGCGCCGGACGGGACCGCCCGTGCGAGGCCGTGCAGGCGAGGGCGGACATGGTTCTGGCGGACGAGGGGCGGCCCAGCCCAAAGGCGGGCAGAACAGTGACCCAAATACTGACCCACGCAGGTCACAGCGGTAGGGGCCACGGCTTGGTGAGTGCGGTGGTAAGCCCGGCGGTAAGCACGGCCAAGATCATTCTCACCCAATTGTGCGAACGGCCCGCTTCCCTTACGGGGCTTGGTCAGGGGGACGTTGACGACCTGGACCTTGACGACGCGAACGGGGAACGGGGTCTCGCGGGTCCGGTGAGGATGCCCGAGTCGCTGAAAGCCGGCGCCTCCCACTCGACCGTCCAGGTCGAGATGGCCTCCCCTGGTACCGCTCGTCGGGGCCGACGTCGGAAACCTGCGTGTAGCGGTGCCCGCAGTCCGGGGACATCGACTTGCCTCGGTCGGGTGTACGGACGAACGCCAGGGGCTGGCATCGGCCATCAGTCGTGAGTTTGACCCACGAGGTCCAGGCACCCCATCCACTGCCGACTTTCGGGCCGTGGATGGGGCGAGCAGCTAGCGCTTACTGATCGTTTCAGAATGAGATTCGGAGTCGTCGCAAGCAGATGATGCTGCAAGCGAGTTGGAGCAGGCCGAGGTGGAGGTCGGCGCGTATCTCGTAGCGGATGCAGAGGCATTTGAACTGGTGGAGCCGGGCGAAGGTCCGCTCGACGACCCAGCGTGTCCTGCCCAGTCCGGAGCCGAGCGGGACGCCGCGTCGGGCGATCATCAGTTTGATGCCGCGGGCTCTGAGGATGCGGCGGTACTTGTCGTAGTCGTAGCCGCGGTCGGCGAACAGCCGGCCCGGCCGGTGCCGCGGCCGTCCGACCAGGCCCCGGATGCGGGGGATCGCGTCCAGTAGCGGCGTCAGCTGGGTGACATCGTGCCTGTTTCCGGCGGTCAGCCACGCGGCGAGGGGTGTTCCGTGCCGGTCTACGATCAGGTGGTGCTTGCTGCCCGGCCTCGCGCGGTCGACCGGCGAAGGTCCGGTGTGAGCCCCCCTTTCAAGGCCCGGACGTGCGAGCCGTCGATCGCGCAGTCGTCCATGTCCAACAGGCCGGCCTTGCACAGCTCGGCCAGAAGAACCTCGTGCAGGCGGGGCCAGACACCGGCCTCGGTCCAGTCCCGCAGCCGCCGCCAGGCCGTCACCCCGCTGCAGCCGGTCCGCTCGGCCGGCACGTCCCTCCAGCTCACGTTCTTGCCCAGCACATACACAATGCCTCGCAGGGCCGCACGGTCGTCCCCCAGCAACCGCCCGGGATACCGATGACGCCGCGGAGGCCGGGGCGGCAGCAGAGGAGCGATGCGTTCCCACAGGTCATCAGGCACAAGATCATCCGACACCCGCACCACTCTGCCGCCACCCGACCCGACCGCCAAGCCCTCACGCCGAACTCATTCTGAAACGATCAGTAAGTCGATCGGACACAAGACACCGGACCCCCCCCGTGACAGGAAGTGACCCGGATCACTCCGTGAAGGGCATGGCGGGGCCGGAGAGCGAGGGCCCCGTCGGCCGGACTCCGGCCGCCTCAGGGGCGTCGAGCGGTTCTCGCGCTCAGGGCCGTCCGTACAGAGAGGGCCGCTGCAGGGCCCTGGCGAACGTGCTGGACCAGGCCGGAACGTCCGCCCTCGCGCACGGCGTCTAACCTCACGGCATGAAGATCGACTGGAGGACGGAGTACCCCCGCCTCTTGGGCGGCCGTCGCTCCGGGTTCTTTGACCCGGACATCATGCGGCGGGAGGGTTTTCCGCTGCAGCGGAGGCTGACCGAGACGGACCTGCGGGAGGCGGAGGGGGAGCTCGGGATCACGTTTCCGTCCGAGTACCGCGAGCACCTCCTGCGGCGTGGAAACCCCGAAAGGGGCTTCAACCGGCTGTGGCGCGGCCCCCGGGGCTGGGGCTGGTACGGCGACACCCAAACCAACTACGAACTGCTGACCGAGCCGTTCCCCCACCCCGATTCCTACCGCGTCGCCGACGACGACCTCGACGAGCACGAACCGCCCCGCGAGGACACAGAGGCCTGGGAGGCGTGGGACGACGAGTGCGGGGTGCTGGAGGAACGGAAGACGGCTGGCGCAGTGTACCTCCAGGAGGGCGGCTGCGTTCTCCACCCTCCTCGTCGTCACAGGTCCTCACCGCGGCGAGATGTGGTTCGACGGCCGCGCCACCTGCGAGCAGATCCTCCCCCTGAGATGGGCCGGTCGGCCCGTGTTCTTCACGGAGTGGGTCGAGCGGGGCATGAGCCTGACCCCGTGGTGAACCAAGAGGCTTACTGAGTCCGTCTACGTGTCCAGTACTCCGAGGCGTACTGCGTCAAACACTTCGAGGCGCAGGAAGCGGCGTGGCGCCACACCACCCGACTCGCGGAGTACCTAAGCGCCGTACGCACCCGGGGGTTCACCGGCCCGGCCGGGGCCGCGGCCGCACTTGGGGGCAGGCCGGCCGGCGGCCGGGGGTGGGGTGGTATCGACGGTGCCGGGCGACAGGACCCGCAGCGCTCGTACGACGGAGGAACCCACGTGGTCGTTGGCGGTGGCGATGATCCGGGCGGTCAGAAGGCGGAACTGGGTGGTGTGGGCGGGCGAGTCGGGGCGCGGGCCGAGGCGGCCGGTTTCGGGGGCGTAGCCGGTGGCCTGGGCAACGGATCCCGCTCCTGGGCGTGGGGGGACACTGTGAAGTGTCCCCCCACGCCCACACACCGAATACATCTCCTATGGAGCCAAGGCACGTCGGCTGCGGTTACTTCCTCTTCCGTGCTTGTGCGATGCCGAAGAGGACGAGGGCGAGGATGGCGATACCGAACAAGAGCCACAGGGGGACACCGTCGAGCCCCTTGTAGGCCATGACCGCCGTATCAGTAGCTGGTTGCACGAGAGCTCCTTCGGTCGAGGTTTCCTTGGTTCAGCTTGTGGCGTCTTCGTGGGCCGACTCGGTTGCTTCGCCGACCGCTATTCCGCCGACGGCGCAGGGGATTGCTCCGGCGCCTCCGGTCAGGCCGGTGCAGCCGGCGGTGAACGTCTTGTCGGCGGCGAAGCTGAGCGCTGTTCCAGCAGCCGCCTTGTAGTCGCCCGTCACCAGCTGACCGACGAATTCACCGACCGCGATGGCGTCTCCGGTCTTGTCCACGGTGTCCATCACGCCGTTGAGGCTGAGAGACCCGTACGGGTCGATGCGGTTGACGGGGTTGCCTTCGGCGTAGGGGTAGGTGTTCTTCTCCTGGCCGGAAGGGTCGGGCTGGGTGAAGCGGCCGATGTTGGGGGCGTAGTAGCGGGCGGCGAAGTGGTAGAGGCCGGAGACGTCGTGGTGGCCGCCGGCAAACTGGTCCGGCTGCGGGACCTGTCCCGAGGCCCCGGCGCGCTGGGACGCCGTGGGGAGGCTGTAGGAGTACGAGTTGGCCTTGGTGCCGGTCTCGTAGGCGAGCGCCACGAGCGAGCCGAGCGCGTCGGTGAGGTAGTAGTAGGACTTGCCGCCGGTCGTCATGGAGTTCAGGGTGCCCCGGGTTCGCGGTTGAATCCCATGTCGACTCCCCCAAGGCCCTTCGCGGAAAGGCCGAGCGGCCCGTGGCCGTCCCGCTGCAGAGTCGTGCCGGTGCGCCGCTTCGGTTTCTTCTTCTGGGCGCCGTTCTTCTTCGCCGCCTCCCGGGCGGCGAGCAGGGCCTGGCGGGCGAGGTCGACGCCGGACAGCTCCGGGACGGCGTTCACGCGATCACTTCCAGTACCTCGCCGCCCAGGCGGGCGGCGAGGTCGGGAAGACGCCGCGACCACGGCTCGGGCCGGACCGGCTCCGGGCGGGCCTGAGCGGGCAGCAGCTCCAGCTGCGCGGCGAGCAGGTGCTCGGCGGTGCGGGTCTGTGCCCTGCGGCGGCCTCGGTCGCGGCGCGCTGGGTGTCATCGCTGTCGGGCAGGGCCTGGTGCCAGGGTCTGGCGAGCTCGGTGGCGTATGCCTTGCGGGCCTCGGCCTGGGCGTCCTCGCTGCAGCCGAGCATCACCAGTGCCTCGTTCCGGTACTCCGCAGCCGCGCTCTCGGCGGTCAGCATGGCGTTGTGCGCGGCGGCGTCCTCGACGGCGTCCGGACCGACTGCCTCCAGAGCGGACGGCCCAGCCCGGCCCCGGCGCCGGAAGCCCTTCTGCGTACGGGACAGCACCCGCTGTGCCTTCGCCAGCCGCTGCTCGGCGCGGGCGGCGTCACTGTACGGGCGCTCCCCCGCCTCGTGGGGCGGAACCGGATGCTTTTCGCCGCCGTGGCAGGCGACCGGGTTGTGCGCTCGACGGCAGCCATGTGCTCCCCGCAGCCCCGGCCCAGCGCAAGGGTCGTCACGAGTACGAGAACCTGGTCAGCGCCCTCATACCCTGACCATGATCGGTCTCACCGATAACCGCTGTGCTGATGTTCCCCGAGGCCATGGAGGCCCGTGGGTTCAGGGAAACCGAAGTCTGTTCAGCGGGAACTCGCCGGTCGGTCTGTGTGCATCAGCTGGGCGGATCCGTGGGTTCGGCGGGAACCGGGGGGTGGGCTGCGAGCCGGCGGGCTTCGGCGGTGACCTCGGCATTGACCTGGTCCACGGTTCTGTCGCCGTATTCGAGGATGTCGTACTCGTCGTCGAGTTCAGCGAGGCGCTCGGTCAGGGGCAGCTCGTGTCCGTGGCGCTGGTGAATCCGGAAGGTGAGCTCCCGTGGCGTGAGCTCTCCGGCGAGCATGCAGCGTGCCAGGGCTCGGGCGGCGGCTTCCTGACCGGCCTCGCTGCCGACCGGATAGAAGGAGAGGCCGAGTTCGTCGAGTGCGGCGGGGAAGCAGGTCGTGGACGTCGTAGTCCGCCTCGGCGCGCGTGCAGGCGGCGAGGATGCGAAGGCCAGGAGTGCCGAGTCCGGCGACGAGCGCATCGCAGGCGGCATTCACCACGTCGCTCGCGCGGATTTCTCCCATGCTCCAGAGAGCGGCATGGTCCTGGAGAGCGGTTGCTGCTGCTTCGGTCGACGTCACTCGTCCATGATTCCCTTCACGGCGCGTCCAGGTCGAGCAGGTTTCATCGAAGGTGCTGTTCAGCGGCCTGTTCCAGCAGGGCTCCTGCGGAGTCCGCGTAGCGCATCGCGGTCTTCTCATCGAGCCCGAAGACTTCGGCGAGATGCAGTGGGTCAGGGCCTCTTCGAGCTGCCGGTCAACACGGAGCCGTTCCAGGGTGGCGTCCTGTCCCCGCATCGGAGCACTAGGTCCTGTCCGATGGGTCGTCCACGAGGTCTGAGAGGATCGGCGGGACGGATCGAGGAGGGAGTGCCGGTTGTCGAGCGGGCAGTGGCTGTCGTATGACGTGAGTTCTCTCGCGCGCCTGGGTGTAGGCCGCGAGGGGGTGTCCCGGCTGGGAGAGCAAGGCCTTCCGGCCGACTGCAACCGCATGTTCGTGCGGGACTCGGGTCGGGAGCTGGAGGTCCGCGGCCTTCCGCCGGGGCGGGCGGTGTTCCTCGGTGCGTTCGAGGACGGCGTCAACACGTACTGGCTGGTGATCGACAGCGGCGAAGTCTGGATGGTCCGCGGCTATGGCAGCGATGGGGACCAGCAGTACGGGCTGGTCAACTCTTCGGTTGCGGGTCTGCAGAACGTCCTGGAGGTATGGGAGGCGTTCATCGGCTCCGGAAGGAGCGACGCGGACGACGACTACGAGGACCACGTCGAAGACGTGATGGAACGGGCCCGGCAGTGCGATCCGCGGGTTTTCGAGGACGAGGAATCCTGGTGGTCCCGCGTTTTCGAGGAAGTCGAGCTTGGCGCCCTGGTCCCGGAAGACCAGTAGGCGAGGACGTGGCGGTCACGGACGGAGCCGGAGCCGGATCGCCGCGACCGCGACCGTGACCGTCCCGTGGAAGACGTAGGCCCTCTTGTCGTAACGGGTGGGTGCGTCTTCCTCGGGACCGCAACCGTCGCAGCCCTCCTCGTCTGGCTCCGCTCGTGAGGGCGAGGATCAGTCCTCATCCTCAGGCAAGTGGAAGTAGACGGTTCCCGACCGCCAGGGACCGTGCTCGGTCATTTCGGACGCGATCACCACGTCCTGGATCTCGGCGGGACCCAGTGCCTCGATGGAATCCGCCAGCCGCCGCAAGAGGGCGGGAACGCTGTCGCAGCCGGGGCCGGTGGGGTTGGCCTGCGAGAAATGGCGCACGGTCCAGTGCGTCGGGGTATCCATCACGGGCCGATCGTAAGACCTGTCATCGCCCGGTCGGCAAGCGATGGCAGGGCCAGGCAACACATGCAGGACAGTCGAGACGGTGATCGCCCGGATAAGTCCTAGCAGGGGCTTCGACTGTCTGTCAGGCCAACTGGGCTACACAGTTGCCAGTTGGGATCCGATTCAGTTCCTCAAGATCCAGGTCGGCGGCCTGCTCGCGACGGCCTTTCTCCACCTCGGCTCCATCGGCCTGCACCGCTTGTGCGCCCTGCTCGTCAAGGCATCGCGGGAGCCATGCCGACGGCAGCCCTTCGCCCTCGGAGTCCTCCGATCATTCCTGGTGACAGTCCGAACCAGCGGGTGGCACCATGCGGCCATGTGCGAAGTCTGCCTGGTCGGCTACACACGCTGTGTCCACGTCACCGCTGACGCCACCGACGCATACCGCCAGGCCATGCGACTGTGCGCGCTGATGGAACACTACGGCGATGAGGCGGAACTGCTGACGCACCTGGAGAGCGTCGGCGAGGTCCGCCGAATGGCCGCAGTGCTGCCGAACTCCCGCTTTGTGTATCGCCCTTACCCTGGCGCCCGATCCTCTTGCGGCGCCGGCGGCTGCGAACCGGACGTGCCGGTCATGGACGACCGTGAACTGGAGGCACACCTGCCGCTCGAAATGTCGGCACGGTTCGCACCGGCGACGGCCGAGGACCAGGTCATCGCGGCACTGGGCGGCAACGGCAACGCGGTCTTCCTCGTATGGTCAGGCCGCTGGCCGGACAGACCCGAGCACGGCCTGCACGGCTCCCGCCACGACGCGGTACAGGTCGCCTTCCGCGGCGACCATTCCGACCCTGCACTGCTGTCCGGCCGGCACGCGGTCCACGTTCACGTGTCCAAGGAGTCCGGCCACTGCGGCGTCGAGTATCTGGCTGCGCAGGCGGGCGTTCACCCGTGACCAACTCGGCGCTCGTGCACGCCGCCGTACGGTCCGCATCACCGCACTCGTCCAAGCCGTCCTCGCCCTACATCTGACCAGCTCAGTGTGAAGTTGGAAAGAGCTCAGTGAGCCATTTTCATCCTGTCTCTGCGGGGTGAAACGGCAGGTCAGCAGGGGTGTGTGACGAGACGAGGCTCCTGGTCGTTGCGGTGGTGTTCTCTACGCACCACCGCACCGTCCGAGGAGCCTTGCCTGGTCCCGTATCGTGCCCGGTCGACGTCCCGCATGAGCTGATCGAGCATGTTTCCTGGCTCGTCTACGCACGAAGGTGTGAACGCCGCTCGCGGTGGCGGAAGCTGGCTGCACCCGGCAGGCCCTGCTCATGCTGGTCCATCTGCGGAAGAACGAGCCCCTGCCCGCCCTGGCAGCCGGCTTCGGCGTCTCGACAGCCACAGCCTGGCGCCACGTCGACGAGGTCCTCGACGTCCTCGCGGCCTGGGCACCGGGCCCGCACGAGGCCCTGACCTGCCTGGGCGAGGGCGACCACGTGATCATCGACAGCCGCCCTGATCCCCATCGACCGCATCGCCGCCGACGAGCCGTACTGCTCCATGAGACATCGCAAGCACGGAATGAACGTGCAGGTCATCGCCCGTCCCGACGGCACACCGCTGCGGTTCTCCCGCGCGGCACCGGGCCGCACCCAGGACCTGACCGCGGCCCGGCCCCACAGCCGTCGTCCAGACCTGCCTCACCCGGCAGGTCCTCGCCCTCGCAGACCGTGCCTACCAGGGAGCCGGCGCCACCTTCCGCACCCCCTACTACCACCACCGCGAACAGCCCGCCCACTACCAGCAGTTCAACCGAGACCACGCACGGCTCAGAGCCCCCGGAGAACGCGCCTTCGCACAGCTGAAGTCCTGGCGCATCCTCCGTCGCGCCCGATGCTCCACCCACCACATCAGCACCATCGTCCAAGCCGTCCACACCCTGCTGACCTGCAGCTATCCAGGATGAAAACGGCTCACTGCCACAAGCCCGAGAGATCGCAGATCTGGAAACAGGGGTTGCCATTCCTGCCTGCTGTTCTGCCTGGAGACACATGTGTTCCGCTGCTTGGCTGTTCAGGCAGGTACCGGGCCCACCGAAACGAGCCCGGTCCCGTCCAGCGCGATCGCTGGAGCCCGTGATCTTCTGGGGCGCGACGCCCAGGTTCCCGACCGTCGCGACCCCGGATGCGGTTTCCTTCTGACCGGAGAGCAAGTTGCGTTTGGTGTTGACGACCGCCTCCGTGCCTGACCCACACAAGGTCTCGTACTGGAGCGAAGTGATGAGCAGGACGCTTGTACCGATGACGGTCACCTCCCTGAGTGAGGGTCCGTTCGAAGGGCGGATCGTCACCGGCCGTCTCGGATACCTCCAGGTGGCCACAGTGGAGGCGGACGCGGAACGGGTCAGCCGTACTCCGTCCCTGGTCGCAAAGTCGCCCGACCCCCTGGTGGCCGTCGCCGTCCAGGTATCCGGCACTGCTGTCCTCGTCCAAGGTGACCGGCGGGTCGAGGTGAGCGAGGGCGAACTGGTCGTGTACAACACTGCCCACCCGTACTCGATCCACTATCCACGGCGGTTCGCCACCCATGTCTTCCAGCTTCCACGACGCGCGCTGGGCGTGTCCGACGAGGAGCTCGGGCAAGCCACGGGACAAGCCATCGGCAGGGAGTACGGCCTGGGCGCGATACTCCTGCCGTTCCTGGCGAGGCTGGCCTCCTCATCGGCCGACGACTACCAGCCGGCAGTGGCGGACAGGCTGGCCGGCAGCGTCGTCGAGCTGCTCGCGACGCTCATCGCGGAACGGGCCCACCAGCAGGGGAGGGACGACGACGGCCGCGGCCATCTGATGATGCGCATCCTCTCCCACATCAACAGGAACCTCGGGGACCCGGACCTGTCACCGGAACTCATCGCACAGGCTCACCAGATCTCGGTCCGCTACCTGCACCGGCTCTTCGAGGGCGAGGGGACGACGGTGAGCCGGCTCATCCGGCAGCGGCGTCTGGAGGAATGCGGCCGCGAACTGGCTCGTCGTGGAAGGACCTCCCCCACGGTGTCCGCCGTGGCCCAGAGGTGGGGGTTCCTCAACCCCGCCCACTTCAGCCGCGCCTTCCGCGCCCACTACGGGGTCTCCCCTCGTGAATGGCGCATCCTGCGCACCACCGCCGGGCTGCCTCCGGCTACTTCCTCGGCGATGGGGACGGCGTCGTCGGGGGCCGAAGGAACACCCGAGGGCCCCCGGTACGGGGCCGGCCTCGCGGCGGCCGGACAGTGACTTCCTCACGTGACCGACGCCCCGCCCTGGATCACGACACGCAGGCCTTCGTGGCCCGGCACTCCCGCTTGCTGTCGGCCGACGGACCGAACGTGGAGCGGGCGCGGTCGGACCTGGTGCGCCTTCAGGAGACCACCCCTCCTCCTCACGACGAGGAGGCGACGCACACCGAGTGGTTCGCACTGCCGGGTGGCCCAACCGGACACGTGCGCGTGCAGGTCGTCCGGCCCGCTGACAGCGTGGGTCAGATCCCCGTCGTGCTGTTCCTCCACGGTTTGGGCTGGGCTCTGGCGGACGCCGCCAGCCACGAACGGATCGTACGCGCGTTCGCCCTCGGTGCGGACGCGGCCGTGGTCTTCGTCGAGTACGAGCGCGTCCCCGAAGCGCGCTATCCGATCGCCGTCGAACAGTGCTACGCGGTCGCGCGGTGGATCTGCGAGCGAGGGGGCGAGATCGGGCTGGACGGCGGTCGCCTGGCAGCCGTGGGCGACTCGGCGGGCGGCAACCTGGTGGCGGCGCTCACCCTGCTCGCCAAGAAGCGCGGAGGAGTGAGGATTCTGCAGCAGGTGCTGATGTGCCCGGTCACCGACGCCGGTCTGGACACCCCCTCCTATAGGGAATTCACCGAGGGCTACTTTCTCGGTGGCGAGGCCATGCGCTGGTTCTGGGACCACTACGTGCCCGACGTGCGTCAGCGGGGCCGGGCCACCGCATCCCCCTTGCGAGCGACCCTGGAGGAACTCGCGGGACTGCCGCCCGCGCTCGTGGTCACCAGTGAGGCCGATGTCCTGCGCGACGAGGGAGAGGCGTACGCGGACAGACTGCGCGCAGCCGGGGTGCCTGTGGTCTCGGTGCGCTATCAGGGGACGATCCACGGCTTCCTGGTGCTGGATCCGCTGCGCGACACCGACGCCGCACGCGCCGCTCTCGTCCAGGTCCTCGACACGGTGCACGTCGCCCTGCACCGCTCTCGGCGGCCCGTCTGATCCACCGGCCCGCCGCCGACCGCGAGGCTGCACGTCACGGGCCAGCGGCACACGGAGGCCACAGACTCGGAAGCGCGGCTGTCGGGCCGGCCCGTCAACTCCGTCGCCCTCGCCTGGTACGGGTGACCTGTTCGGTTCGGTCGCCGTGTCGAGCAGGTCACCCGTTCAGTTCGGCGAGGCGGCCCCGGGCCTCGGTGAGACGAGTGGGGTCGGCCTCGACGCCGAGGGCGAGGCAGCAGGAGAAGGCGTCCCGGGCCTCGGCATGCAGGCCGGCGTTCAGCAGGCTGTTGCCGAGATGGACCAGGGCACGGCTCTCCATCGCCGTGTTGCCGCTGGTGCGGCAGAGGTCCACGGCGATGCGCAGGTGGTCGGCGGCCTCGGCCCAGTTCCTGAGCTGGGTGTGCGCCCCGCCGATGAGGACCCTGAGGTTCGTCCGGGTGAAGTCGGCGACGTGCGGTTCGATGCGGTCGCCGACTGCGTCGAGGAAGGAGAGCGTGTCCAGGATCTCTGCGATGGACTCCTCGTGCAGTCCCCCGTCCACGAGGATCTGATCGTGTTCGACCCGGCTCTGAAGAGCACCATGGAGGTCACCGGCGATCTCGAAGAACGTGGCCGCCTGACGGTTGTGACGCGCAGCCGCCGCGAAGTCGCCGAGCAGCCTGAAGGCCCAGGCAGAGTACTTGTGGGCCCAGCCCTGCTGGGCCGAATCAACGGCTCGCCGGGCCGCGTCGAGAGCCTCGGCAGAACGTGCGAGGCTGTCGTGGTGGCGGCCCTCACAGACGAGCAGAGCCCAGGCATGGTAGTTGAGGTGGGTAGCCTCCAGAAGAGGGTTTCCCAAGATCTGGGCGGAGCGAGCGCCTGTGGCGAAGACCTCGGGCCAGTGTCCCCAGAAGATCCACTGGTCGGAGAACCAGTGCAGCGCCTCGGTGACCTCGACGACGCGGGCGTGGTCACCCTCGGCGGCGGCCGCGCGCAGGGCGGCCAGCCAGTTGGCGCCCTCCGCCTGGAGCCACCGGCGGGCGTGTTCCGCGGTGGACAGGTCGACGGTGCCCTGCCACGAGGCGGGTGGGGCGCCGTGGTCGGGCTCGTACCAGCGGCCCGCCATGACGGTGTTCTCCAGCAGCCAGCGATGAAACGCCGATCGGGCAGCAGCGGCCACTTCCGGCGACTCCTCGTCGCGCAGACGGCCTCGAGCGTAAAGGCGCAGCAGGTCGTGGAAGCGGTAGCGGTCCTGGTCCGTGTTCAGGAGGCCTGTCTCGACGAGCTCTTCGAGGGTGTCCTCCGCTTCGAACAGGGACTGCCCCGTCAGCCGGGCGGCGCCGGCGGCCGCGGCATCGGGGCCGTCGACCAGGGAGAGCAGCCGGAACATGCGGGCCGCGGTAGGGGTGAGCTGGCGGTAGGACAGGTTGAAAGCGGCCGCCAGGTGAAGGTCACCGGCGGTCAGGGTGTCCAGGCGATGCTCCTCCACGGCAAGACGGTCCGCGAGGCGGCGTACGGTCCAGCCGGTGCGGGTGGCGAGCCAGTTGCCGGCCACCCGCAGGGCCAGCGGCAGGTTCCCGCAGTGACCGGCCACCTCGGCGAGCGCGGCCGGGTCCGCCTCGGCACGCTCGCGTCCCACCAACCCGGCCAGGAGAGCGCCGGCCTCGGCAGGGGAGAGCTCGCCGAGGGCCAGGCGGTGCACGCTCTCCAGGCCGGTGAGCATCCGCCGGCTGGTGACCACCACCATTCCCTCGCCTGCGCCCGGAAGCAACGGACGGATCTGCGCCTCGTCCCGGGCGTTGTCCAACACCACCAGGCAACGCCGCTCGGCCAGCACCCGCCGGCACAGCTCCGCGTGCCCCTGCGGGCCGGCCATGCCCAGGTCACGGTCGGCCACCCCGAGGGCCTTCAGCACGAGGAGCAGGACCTCGGCCGAGTCGGGCGGGTCCTCGTCCGTACCCCGCAGGTCGAACATCAGCTGACCGTCGGGAAAACGCCCGGCCAGCTCCTGGGCGGCGCGCAGCGCCAGAGTGGTCTTGCCGGTGCCGGGTGGCCCGGACACCGCCACCACCACGGGTATGTCCTCGGCTTCCTGCCCTGCCAGCGAAGTCAGCCGTGCCAGTTCCGCTTTCCGACCCACGAAGTCGTTGATTCCGCGCGGAAAGGCGCGCAGCCCTGTCGGCTGCGGACGAGGTGTGCGACCGATCCGAGCGGCGGCGAGCAACCGCTCTCGCTCCGTCGTGCTCAGCCGCAAGCCCTCCGCGAGCGCGGCCACCGTCCTGCGCTGGGGCGTGGTGACGCGGCCTCGCTCCAGGTCGCCGATCCCCCGAACACTGACTCCCGAGGCCTCCGCCAAGGCTTCCAGCGTCAGCGACGCCCCCAGACGCAACCGCCGCAGCAGTGCCCCGAACTCCAGACCGGCGCCGGTCACCTGTTCAATCCTCCCGCTCTGCAAACGCACATGTGGTGACCATTCTGCCTGAGAGTGATCTTCGGACCTGCATGTGCGGACTGCCCAGGCGTGGCACGCCGCGACCACCGGGGCCGGACGGTCGCGGCGTGGTCGCTGGAGAACGACGCCGTCCCCGGCTCGCTGGGCGTACGGGGGACCACCACTCGCCCGATTCAGCTCGCCCTGTGGACCGGGGCCGATTGTCGTACTCGCCGCGTACGCCTTCCTCATGGACCGCGAAGACATCGACGCTGTCAAGGGACAGCGGAAGGTTCGAGGGTCGCCGGAGGCCGCTCTGGCGGGCGGGGAGCGGCTCTACGGGCAGCGCATGGACGGCTTCGACCTCGTCATCGTGGACGTGACCCACGGAACCGCCGGTGATCTTGGCCGTCCGTGGCGGCGATCCACGACAACCAGCGGATCCCCGCCGACTTCCGGCTCTGCCTGACCGCGATGCCGCGCATCCTCGCCGCGCCCCGGCCGCAGAAGGGCACGGACGGCCAGGAGGTGGAGCTCGCGACGACGGCCGACGACCCGGACGGGACGTACGGCGCGTGGCTCGCCGAGCTGGGCCTGCCGGAGGTGATCGAGCGGGAGATCCTCGCCGGGTTCGAGATCGACGTCCTGGAGATCCGCGACTCCTCCCCCGTGCTCGGGGAGTCGGAGAAGGCGCGGCGGGACCGGCGGCTGGCGCTGCTGCAGACGGCACTCCTGGAACACGCCGCCACGTGGAACCTGCGCATCGTCATGACCTTCCACCAGAAGGTCGAGAAAGCCGCCGCGTTCGCGGAGAAGCTGCCCGAGACCGCCGCCTCGCTGTACGTCACCGACGCCACAGGCGCCGATCTGGCGGCCGCCGGGAAGCTGCCCACGTCGTCGATCGAGGCCGAGTTCTACGAACTGGAGGTCGGCCCCCACGTCCCGCCGGACCGCGTCTGGTCGGCGTGACTGTGTGGCGACCACCTCGTCGCCGAGCGCCGCGAGGTCCTGCGCCGGTTCGCAGGCGGCACCGACGCCGACAACCGCCGGGTCCACCGCGCAGCTGTGCCCGCACTCCGACGGCTCGGACCAGCTCCGGTCCGCCGGAGCCACTGCGTGGGGCATCAGCCCGCAAGGGCTCGACCGTCATGAGAAGTGCGCCCGCAACCGCAGGCCGGGCATGCCCCTGCTGCCCGACGAGGAGCGGGCGGTGGCGACGTCCTTCGGGAACAGCGCACCCCTGATCGGCCTGCGCCGGTCGGTGTTCATCATCAACGGCTGCGGCCGCCTGCACCGGAAGCACGTCACCGCCGTAGGAGCCACCTCCCTGCCCACCGTCACGCCGAGCACGCGTCTCGCCGGTCTCACCGGCTGAACCGGCACGCCCCTCCGGTCGGCCTTTCCACCCAGCCATCGCACATCGCGTCCAATCCGCTGCCCCGGCTGCTGCGAAGTACGGGTGAAACGCAGCAGCCGAGCGGCGTGGCGAGTGGCGGGAGGCTTGTGGTGGAAGACCGGAAAGTAGCCGTGGTTGGCGCCGGGGTAGCCGGACTGACCGCCGCCTACATCCTTGCTTCCTCGAACCAGGTCACCCTGTACGAGGCCGAGGGACGGCTCGGCGGCCACGCCCACACCCGCGAACTGGCCGTGCCTGGTGGCGGGGCGGTGCCCGTGGACTCCGGCTTCATCGTCCACAACGAACGCACCTATCCGACCCTGCTGCGGCTCTTCGACGAGCTGGGGATCACCACGCAGGACGCCGAGATGAGCATGTCGGTGCGGTGTGACGGCTGCGGGCTGGAGTACGCGGGAGCCCGCGGCCCGGCCGCTCTGTTCGCCTCCCGTCCCACGTGGCGGGGCCGTTACCTGCGACTGCTGGCGCAGGTTCCGGTCTTCCACCGCGGCGCCCGTCGCCTGCTGGCCCGCGCCCCGCACTCGGGCATCACGTTCGGGGATTTCCTGCGCGAGGGAGGGTTCTCCGCCTACTTCGTCAGCCACTTCGCCCTGCCGCTCGTGTCCGCCGTGTGGTCCTGCCCCGCACGTACCGCGCTGTCCTACCCGGCCGCGTACCTGTTCGCCTTCCTCGACCACCACGGCCTGCTCTCCGTCACCGGCTCCCCCCAGTGGAAGACCGTCACCGGCGGCTCGTCCGCCTACGTCGACGCCGCCGCCAAGCACATCCAGCGCGTCCGCACCTCCAGCCCCGTCCACACCGTCCGGCGCACCAGCCGAGGCGTGCTGATCACCACCGGCGATGGAGCCATCGACGCCCACGACGTCGTCGTGATCGCCACCCACCCCGACCAGGCATTGCGCATGCTCGCCGACCCCACCACGGACGAGAAGCGGCTTCTGGGGGCTTTCACCTACTCCCGCAACCCCACCGTGCTGCACACCGACACCACCGTCCTGCCCCGCGCGCCGCGCGCCCGCGCCTCCTGGAACTACCGCATGTCCGGCTGCGAACCCTCCGCCGACTCCGTCCGTGTCAGCTATGACATGCAGCGGCTTCAGCAGCTGCCCGCCGGCTCCGGCTACGTCGTCACCCTCGGCGGCGAGGACGGCATCGCCGCGGACCGGGTGGTGGAGAGGATGGTGTACGAGCACCCGGTCTACACCCCGACCTCGGTCGCGGCCCAGCGGGAGCTGCCCCGGCTCAACACGGGCGTGACCGCGTACGCCGGAGCGTGGCACGGCTGGGGCTTTCACGAGGACGGCTGCCGCTCGGGTGTCGAGGCGGCCCGGTCCTTTGGGGTGGACTGGTGACGCGCGCCGAAGGAGACGTCATGTCCGCGGGCCCTCTGGGCGCGGAGTCCGTCGCGGCGCTGTACGACTGCGTGATCACGCACGTCCGCCGCAAGCCCCTGCGGCACGCTCTGCGGCACCGCACCTACCTGTGGTGCGTGGATCCGGACCGGTTGCCGGTGCTGCCCCGTCCGCTGCGTCCGCTGGCCCGTTTCGACACCCGCGACCACTTCGGAGGCACCGCCGGGTCCATCCGCGCCGGCCTCGACGCCTTCCTGGCCGCCCACGGCATCGACCTGCAGGGCGGACGGGTGGTGATGCTGGCGCACGCCCGGGTCTTCGGGTACGTCTTCAACCCGCTCAGCGTGTACTGGTGCCACGACTCCTCCGACGCCCTGGTGTGCGTGGTCGCGGAGGTCCACAACACCTACGGGCAGCGCCACTGCTACCTGCTGCGGACGGACGAAGCCGGTGAGGCTGAGGTGGACAAGGAGTTCTACGTCTCGCCGTTCTTCGCGGTCGAGGGCCGCTACCGGATGCGGCTGCCGCTGCCCGGCGAGCACCTCGGCCTGACCATCCGGCTGGAGCACGAGGGAGGCCGGGCGTTCACCGCGGCGGTCCGGGGTGTCCGTCGCCCCGCGAGCGTGCCCGCCCTGCTGTCCGCGGCCGTGCGCAGGCCCTGGTCCACCGCCGCGGTCTGGGCCGGAATCCGCCGCCACGGCGTCCACCTGCTGCTGCGCGGCCTGCCCGTGCGCCCCCGTCCCCGTCACACTCCGCAGAAAGGCATGCTGCCGTGACCCGCCCCGTCCTCACATCCGAACCCCGGCCCCAGCCCGCCGGCCGCATCGTCGGGATCCCTCACCAGACGATCCCGAACAGCGGGTCCGCAGCCGCGCCGACGGCCTGCCGTGCGGACGTCGACGCCGGCCGGTGGCCGGATGTGGCTCGGCTGCCGTCGGCGGCCCCTGCCCGCACCGCCCTCGCCAGGCACTTTGTCGGCCGGGCTTTGGACCGGCTGGCCCTGACCGGGCCCGCCACCGGCGTCCGCTCGTCAGCTGTCGGGCCGCGGCTGACGCTCCACGATCCGGATGCCTTTCACCGCCGGATCGGCCGCCACGGGCTGATCGGCTTCGGCGAGTCCTACATGGCGGGCGAATGGGACAGCGACGACCTGGCCGGCGCCCTGACCGTCCTCGCCGCCCACACCGACGACCTGGTGCCCGCTCGGCTGCGCCGGCTCCGCGGCCTGTGGGTGTCCGCCCGTCCCACCGCCGACCGCAACACGCGCACCGGTGCCCGCGACAACATCCAGCGCCACTACGACCTGTCCAACGATCTGTTCGCCGCCTTCCTCGACCCCACCCTCAGCTACTCCTCCGCGGTCTTCACCGCGTTCCCCGCCCGCTCGGAGTCCCTCGCCTCCGCCCAGCACCGCAAGATCGACAGGCTTCTGGACCTCGCCGGCGTCGGCGAGGGCACCCGGCTGCTGGAGATCGGCACCGGCTGGGGCGAACTCGCCCTGCGGGCCGCCGCCCGCGGCGCGCGAGTCACCACCCTGACCCTCTCCGTCGAACAGGCCGCCCTGGCCCGCGAGCGAATCGCGGCAGCCGGTCTCGCCGACCGGGTGGACGTCCAGCTGCGCGATTACCGCGACATCGAGGGCCGCTATGACGCCGTGATCAGCGTCGAGATGATCGAAGCGGTCGGCGCCGAGTACTGGCCCGCCTACTTCACCGCCCTGCGCCGCGCGCTCGCGCCCGGCGGCAGGATCGCCCTGCAGGCCATCACCATGGGCCACCGGCAGATGCTGCACACCGCCGCCACCCACACCTTCATCAGCAAGTACGTCTTCCCCGGCGGACTGATCCCCTCCCGAGAAGCCATCGCCGAGCACTCCGCCGCCGCCGGCCTGCACACGGCCGCCGACGACGGCTTCGGCGAGCACTACGCCGAGACCCTGCGCCTGTGGCGGGAACAGTTCGTCGCCAACCGCGCCGCCGTCACCGGACTCGGCTTCGACCCGGTCTTCCGGCGCATGTGGGAGTTCTACCTCGCCTACTCGGAAGCCGGATTCCGCTCCCGCTACCTCGACGTCCGCCAGCTCCTCCTCACCGAAGGAACCCCCCGATGAGCCCCGCCGCCGACCGACTCGCCCGACTCCTCGGCCACTTCCTCCCGGGGCCGCTCCCCGTGCGCGTCCGGGCCTGGGACGGCAGCCAGACGGGTCCCGCCGGCGCGCCCCTGGTGCTCCTCCGCTCGCCCGACGCGCTGCGCCGCCTTGTGTGGCAGCCGGGCGAGCTCGGCCTGGCCGAGGCGTACGTCACCGGCGACCTGGACGTCGAGGGCGACCTCGCCGACGCCCTCTCCAGGGCCGGCCGAAGCGTCCGCGACCGGCCCGCGACACGCCCCGGACCCGCGGGCATGACCGCGGCCACCGCCCTCGCGGTCCGCCTCGGTGCCGTCGGGCCGCCCCCGAAGCGCCCCGACGGGCGGGCTCGCCTGACCGGCGGCCTGCACAGCGTCGCGCGGGACCGCGCGGGGATCAGCCATCACTACGACCTCTCCAACGACTTCTACGCGCTCCTCCTCGACGAGTCGATGGCGTACTCCTGCGGCTACTGGACCCGGCCCGGCGATCCGGCCTACACCCTGGCCGACGCGCAGCGCGACAAACTCGATCTGATCTGCCGCAAACTCGGCCTGGGGCCCGGGGACCGGCTGCTCGACGTCGGCTGCGGCTGGGGCTCCCTCACCGTCCACGCGGCGCGCGAACACAAGGTCCGCGTCACCGCGGTCACCCTGTCCCGCGCCCAGCACGAGTTCGTCACCGCGCGGGCCGCACGCGAGGGGGTGTCCGACCTCGTGGACGTCCAGCTGCGGCACTGGCGCGACATCGACGGCGGCGGCTACGACGCGGCCGCGGCCGTCGAGATGGGCGAACACGTCGGCGACGCCGAATACCCCGCCTTCGCGACGAAGCTGCACGACGCGCTGTGCCCCGAGGGCCGGCTCCTGATCCAGCAGATGTCCCGCGGCGCCCACGCACCCGGCGGAGGCGCCTTCATCGAGACGTACATCGCACCCGACATGCACATGCGCCCCGTCGGCCGCACCGTCGACGTGCTGGAGACCGCCGGTCTGGAGGTCCGCTCCGTCGAATCGCTCCGCGAGCACTACACGACCACCATCGACGCCTGGCGCGCCACCCTCGAACAGCGCTGGAGCGACATCGAGGCCCTCGTCGGAACGACCACCGCCCGCGTCTGGCGCCTGTACCTCGCCGGCGCGTCGCTCGCCTTCGCCGAACGCCGCATGGGCGTCGACCAGATCCTCGCCGTCCGTCCCGCCCGCGAGGGGACGTCCGGCATGCCGGCGACCCCCGCCGGCTGGTACGCCGAGGCGGGGCCCGCGTGAGCGGCACCGCTTGGGGCGCCCTCGGCGTCAACCTCGCCGTCTGCGCGGGCACGGCGGCGGCGGTGCTCCTCGCCACCTTCGCCGTCGCCGTACGCCGCAGGCTGCACCGGATCGTCGACATCGCCTGGGGACTCGCCTTCGCCGCCGTCGCCGCCGTCACCTGGCTGCTCTCCGCCGGTGACGGCGACGACGGCCGACGCCTGCTCGTCGCCGCGACGACCGTCCTGTGGGGGCTGCGGCTGGCCGCCCACGTCGCCCACCGCTCCCGCGGCCACGGCGAGGACCCCCGCTACACCGACCTCCTCGACAAGGCCCCCGGGAACCGGACCCTCTACGCGCTGCGCACCGTCTACCTCGGCCAGGCGGCCCTCGTCTGGCTGATCTCCCTCCCCGTCCAGGCCGCCTCCTACAGCTCCGCGCCCCTGGACGCCCTGGCGTACTGCGGGCTCGCGCTGTGGGCGACCGGTCTCGTCTTCGAGGCGGTCGGCGACCACCAGCTGGCCCGCTTCAAGGCGAACCCGACCAACCGGGGACGGATCATGGACCAGGGCCTGTGGGCCTGGACCCGGCACCCCAACTACTTCGGCGACAGTCTCGTCTGGTGGGGCCTGTACCTCCTCGCCTGCACCGCCTGGCAGCCGGCCCTCGCCGTCCTCGTCTCCCCGGTCCTCATGACCCTGCTCCTCACCGTCGGCAGCGGCAAACGCCTCCTGGAAAAGCACATGGCCCACCGCCCCGGCTACACCGCGTACACAGCCCGCACCAGCGGCTTCCTCCCCCTGCCACCCCGGAAGACGGCTCGCGGCACACCGGAGAGCACGAAATGAGCGGATCCGAGCGAAGCGCCGCCCTCCCCGCCCTCCACCTCCCCGAGCCCCGATTTCTGCCCGCGGTCGGCGCGGTACTGCTGCTGCACGGCGGACGCGCCGACTCCCTCGCACCCCCGTCTGCCCTCAACCTGCCCGACCTGCGGATGAGAGCCTTCGCCCGTGCGCTCGGTCAGGACCCCCGCCACGCCGACGTCCTCATCGGTTACGTCCGCTACCGGATGCGCGGCTGGAACGGAGAGCGCGCCGACCCCGTCCACGACACGCGCCGGGCCCTGGCCGAACTCGCCGACCTGGCCGGTCCGCTGCCCGTGGTGCTGCTGGGGCACTCCATGGGCGCCCGTGCCGCGCTGCGCGCCGCCGACGATCCGCACGTCCGCGGCGTCGTGGCACTCGCCCCCTGGTGCCCTCCGGGTGAGCCGGTCACCCACCTGGCGAATCGCAGCGTGATCGCCCTCCACGACCCGGCCGACCCGGTCACGTCCGCCACCGACACCTGGACCTACCTCCGCCGTGCGGAGGCGGCCGGAGCCCGGGTCCGAGGCATCCGCATGCCCGGCGGCCGCCACACCATGATCGGCCGCTCACGCCTCTGGCACAGCCTCGCCGCCCGCAGCACAGTCGAGGTCCTCGGTCGGGATTCCCCGCCCAGCACCTCCGCCCCGGAGACAATGTGGGGGGCAGGACCGCTGGACGCCGTCATGTTCATCCCGTCTGTCGGTGAGCGTCACCCGATCCGTCCGCGCCGCCGCAACTGATCGGTTTCCCGGCCGCCTGCTCCTACGCCCTGCTGTCTCTTGATCGAAGGAACCCCATGTCCCCTGCTCGTTCGGCGCTTCTGCTCGCCGGTCTGATGGCCTCGGCGGGCCTCGCCCACTTCGCCGCACCCAGGCAGTTCGACTCCCTCGTGCCGCGCTCCCTGCCGGGCAGCCCCCGGGCCTGGACCACGGCCAGCGGCGTGGCCGAGCTGGCCCTGGCCGCCGGTCTCGCGCTGCCGGCGACCCGAAGGGCGAGCGCCCACGCGACCGCCCTGTTCTTCGCCGGAGTGTTCCCGGCGAACGTCAAGATGGCCTACGACTGGCGTGACCGCTCGACAACCGCGAGAGCCGTCGCCTACGCGCGGCTCCCCCTCCAGGTCCCGCTGATCCTCTGGGCCCGCCACGCCGGTACGCCGGAGGTCCGGCGTGGCCCCGTCGGCGACCACGGGTGAGAAGGAGCACTGGGGTGGCGAGAAGTGCGAGCACTTGGGCGATGACGACGAGATTCTTGTCAGTGAACCAGGCCGGATCCGTGGGCGGTGCCCTTGCGGGCGGTCTTCGGTGTGGTGCCGCGGGCCCGGAGCAGGCGTCGGTACGTGTCGTAGCCACGGTCGGCGAGCGGCCGACTCGGCCGGTGTGGGGGCCGGCCCACCAGACCGCGGATGCGGGGGATGGTGGGCCGACAGCGGTACGAGCTGGGTGACGTCGTGTCGGTTGCCGCCGGTCAGCGAGACGGCGAGGGGTGTTCCGTGCCGGTCGGCGACCAGGTGGTCATGCTCGTGCGCAGGACACAGGCGATCCCGTGCGGAGCTGAACGATCGTCCGCCGGCAGCCGGGCCATACGTGCTGGTCGCGGAGGGCCCGGCTGAGGTCGGCGCGGTTCCCGGCACCGCGTCGAGGGCGGGGGCAGGGGAATGGGAGCGACCCCCGCCCAGGATGCCTGGGCGGGGGCCGGTTGACGGCCGGTCCACGCGCGCCCGGGGGGGTGAGCCACGCGCAGCCGGTCCAGGAGGTGTTCCACTTCGCTCCGCTGCACCGCCTACCCCCACATGCCGCACCCACACCCCACGTCGCCGATCGGTTTTCCCGGACGGTCGGCGAGAGGGCGGGGCCGTGTCACACGGGCCTGTAACACGGCGGCCGGGGCGGGGTTCGCGAGGTGCAGGCGCAGGTGGGAGCACTTGTGTCGCACAGCTCGCCCGCGGCCCTCGTTCACAAGGGGCGCAGGCGGCTGTGTGCGTTCCGTGATCGGCCAGGTGATGTGGGTGCGGACGGTGGCACCGAAGGCGGTGAGCGCGGCTGCGGCGCCGAGGGCGGCGAGGAGGGTGAAGAGGTGGGGGGTACCGCCGAGGGGCGGGGCGAGGAGGGCGGCGGCGAAGGGGGCGAGGGCGGAGGCGGTCATGGCGGGTGCGCTGAGGGTGCCGGAGAGGCGTCCGTAGTGGGTGGTGCCCCAGCGGTCGGTGACGGCGGTGGCCTGGAGGAGGGTGAGGTTGCCCCGGACGACGCCGGCGAGGACGGAGACGGCGACCAGCAGCCCGTACGGGCCCGGGACGAGGGCGAACGCGACGGTGGTGAAGGCGCCGAGGAGGATGAGGGCGACGGTGCGGGTGGTGGTTCCGGTGTGGCGGGCGAGCGTCGCGTAGAGGGTGCGGCCGAGGGTCTGCCCGGCGCCGCCGAGGCCGAGGATCCAGGCGGCCTGGCCGGTGGTGTAGCCGCGTTCGAGCATGAGCGGTACGAGGGTGACGACGACCGCGTACATCGCGAACGCCGAGAGCAGGAAGGTGAGTGCGAGGAGGAGGAACGGGCGGCTGCGGATCACCTCGTGCGGCGCGGAGGCGGTGTCGGTGGGTGCCGGTGGGGCCGGGGGCCAGGGGGCACGCAGGGCGAGGGCGTGGGCCGGGACCGTGAGGGCGGCGAGGATCGCGGCGAGTACGAGGAAGGTGGCGCGCCAGGTGAGGTGGTCGGCGAGGTAGGCGGTGAGGGGGGCGAAGACGGTGGAGGCGAGGCCGCCGGCGAGGGTGACGATCGTGAGGGCGCGGATGTGGTCGGGGGCGTACCAGCGGGTGACGGCCGCGAAGGCGGGCTGGTAGAAGGTGGTGGCCATGGCGAACCCGGCCAGGAGCCAGCCGGTGAAGAACACCGGCAGGTTCGGCGCCAGGGCCACGGCCACGAGGCTCGCCGTGCCCGTGATCGAGCCGGCGGTCATGACGGTGCGCGGGCCGTGGTGGTCGATGATCCTGCCGACGCGTATGCCGGCGATGCCGGAGACGACGAGGGCGAGGGAGAACGCGGCCATGGTCGCGGTGCTTGACCAGCCGGTGTCGGCGGTGATCTCGGGGTTGAGGACGGGAAAGGCGTAGTAGACGATGCCCCAGCTCGTGATCTGCGTCGCGCAGAGCGCGGGCAGCACGGCGCGGGGCCGTGACCGAACCCCCGTTTCGGTCACGGCCCCGCGCGTGCGGGTGGTCGGTTCTGCCATCAGCCGCAGGACGGCGCGGGGGCCGCGGTGCCGCCGAGCTGGATGAGGGCCGGGGCGGGGGCGCAGCAGCCTCCGCCGTTCGTCGCGTTCTCGTCCGCCCGGGGCTGGTCGAAGAGGCCCGCGCCGCCGCAGACGCCCGTCTCCGGGAGGACGAGTTCGACGCTCTCGGCCGAGGCGTGGTCGCCGGCGATCGAGGCGACGACGGAGCGGACCTGCTCGTAGCCGGTGAGGGCGAGGAAGGTCGGCGCGCGGCCGTAGGACTTCATCCCGACAAGGTAGATGCCTTCCTCCGGGTGGGACAGCTCCTTGACGCCGTGGGGGTAGATGGTCCCGCAGGAGTGCTGGTTGGGGTCGATGAGCGGCGCGAGGGCGACGGGGGCCTGGAGGCGTTCGTCGAGGCCGAGGCGGAGCTCGTCGAGGAAGGTGAGGTCGGGGCGGAAGCCGGTGAGGACGACGACCTCGTCGACCGGGTCGAGGCGCCGGCCGTCCTCGCCGACCAGGACGAGGCGGCCGTCGCCGTCGCGCTCGATCGCCTCCGTGCGGAAGCCGGTGACCGCGTCGGCGTGACCCTGGTCGACGGCCGCCTTCGCGGCCAGGCCGAGGGCCCCGCGGGCGGGGAGCTGGTCGGAGGCGCCGCCGCCGAAGGTGGAACCGGAGATGCCCCGGCGCAGGATCCAGAGCGCCTTCGTCCCTGCGCCGTCCTCGGCCTCGGCCAGGTCGGCGAGGTACGCGAGGGCGGTGAAGGCCGAGGCTCCCGAACCGATCACGGCCGTCCGCTTCCCGGCGTGCCGGGCCCGGACGGCAGGGTCCTTGAGGTCGGGGACGCGGTACGAGATCCGGTCGGCGGCGGCCTTCTCGCCGAGGGCCGGCAGGCCGGAGGCTCCGGCCGGGCTCGGGGTGGACCAGGTGCCGGAGGCGTCGATCACCGCGCGGGCGGAGAACCGCTCCTCACGTCCGTCGGCGTAAGTGACGTGGACGACGAACGGCTGGGCCTCGCGGTCGGCGTCGACGATCCGGTCCCGGCCGGCGCGGGAGACGCCGGTGACGCGGGCGCCGAGGCGGACCTTGTCGCCGAGGGCGTCGGCGAGCGGCCGGAGGTAGCCGGCTGCCCAGTCACCGCCGGTGGGGTACGCCTTCTCGTCGGGCTTCACCCAGCCGGTGGGGGCGAGGAGCTTCTCGGCGGCCGGGTCGATGACCTCGCTCCAGGGGGAGAAGAGCCGTACGTGCGCCCATTCGCGTACCGCCGCGCCGGCCGTCGGGCCGGCCTCCAGGACCAGCGGCTCGATGCCCCGGTCGGTGAGGTGGGCGGCTGCGGCCAGGCCGGTGGGGCCGGCTCCGATGACCACGACGGGCAGCTGCTCGGTGGCGGTGGCGTTCATGACGAATTCCCTTGCTTCGACGTCTGTCGATCTCTTGCTCCCTCAGGATGGCACTCGATATCGATGAACGTCAACATAGACATTCATCGAAATGGAGTGGTCGCCCGTCGAGCGCATCGATGTCGCCACCAACGGCCTCACCGTCTTCTCGCCCACCCGGTACGGCGCCCGCCGGGGCTTGCGTTCGGCGGCGCCCCGGACCGCCACCCACACCGCGACGAGGTGGTGGCCTACCTGCTCCGGTACACCGAGCACCTGGACGCCGACGCCCTCACGGGGCACCGTGCCGCTTCGGCACGCCGGGCCGGGAGGGCTTCGAGCTCGACCTCGACGGCGGACCGCCCCTGAGCGCCCGTGCGGTGGTCGCCGCCAGCGGAGGCTTCGGCCACCCGAACCGGCCCGTCCTCCCCGATCTCGGCACCTTCACCGGCGCGCTGCTGCGCGTCCCGGAGTGCCGCGCCCCGGCCCAGCCCTGCGGCCGACGGGGCGTGGTGGCCGACGCGGGAAACTCGGCGGTGCAGGCCGCCACCGAAATCACAGAGAGGGCGCAGGGGGCCCTGGCGCCCCGGGCCCCAGTGCACTGGCTGCCGCAGCGGCCGCCGGGGCGCGACCTGCGCTTCTGGCCGGCGGTCACGGGCCTGGACTCCGCCTCGCTCGGCCGCTTCCAGAGGCATTCGACCACGAGGGCGGCCATCGACGACGGCCGCCACCGCGCCACCCTCGCCGCCGGCCGGGCAGGCGCCCACCGTTCACAAGCAGCGTCGACGACCCCTCGTGACGTAGAGCGACGGCACGGCGGAGGAGGTCGACCCGACCATCCTGGCCACCGGCTACCGGCTACCGGCCCGACATCGCCCCCGGCCCGGAGCCCTCGACGGCGCGGACCGGCACGGCACCTCCCTCACCCACCCACGCCTCGCGCACCTCGGGCTGGAGTGGCAGCGCAGCCTGTCGTCGGCATCTCTGCGGGGGTGTGGGCCGGGACGCCGAACGGGCCGCGCAGGCTCGGTCGGCAGCTACGTCGCCCGTAGCCCGCACCCTCCTGGTTCGACATGCGTCAACATAGAAAGATGCCGAACACGAGGGGCTGCCGCTGCTCCAGAGCGAGGTCGAGCCGTGCTGCCCGCCGCTGGCCGAGCGCCCGCTGACGACCGAGGAGGCGGAGCGGGCGGCCTTGATGTTCAAGGCGCTGGGTGACCCGGTGCGACTGCGGCTGTTCTCGGCCGTCGCCTCGCACGAGAGCGGCGAGGCGTGCGTGTGCGACATCTCCGACGTGGGCGTCTCCCAGCCCACCGTGTCCCACCACGTGAAGAAGCTGAAGGAGGCCGGGCTGCTGTCCTCCGAGCGGCGCGGGACGTGGGTGTACTACCGCGTCGAGCCCGCCGTGCCGGCGGCGAGGGGGCAGGCGCCGACCGAGGCGGCCACCGTGTGACCGCCTCCGCCCTGGTGATGCCCCTCACCACCGCCCACGCCGGTGAAGTCCTCGCGATCCGCCAGGCCGGGATCGACGAGGGCAACACCGCCTTCGAGACCACCGCGCCTGCCTGGGAGCAGTTCGGCCCGGCCCAGCTGTCCGAGCACCGCTCCGCCACCCTCGACGAGACCTGCCGGGCCCTAGGTGCTGTCGTCAAAGTGGCCTCGGTGAGGCCCGTGGCATCCAGCACCGTAAGCCGCGCGGCGGAGCATCCAAGTGAGGGGAGACGCTCGGACATTCCGGCAGCTGTGGCCACTGGATGCGCCGATATCCTCTCCGAGAACAGCCCCGACGAATTGTGAGAAGCCAGTGATCCGAGACCTGTACAACGTCCGGGTGCAGCCTGGGGAAGACGGCTCCATGCCGCTGACCGAGGAGGAAGAGCAGCGCGTGCGGGCGGTGTTCTTCAGCGATCTCGGCAACACCATCGCCGAACGAGGCTGGGTCCGGTTCCCCGCATACTCGCCGGAGGAACGTCGCCGACTGGTCGATGTCGCGCACCGTCTCAGTGCTCATTGGGGGCAGCAGGTGTTCATCGAGGCCGAAGACCAGTGCGCCATGAAGCTCTATCTCGCCGGGCACGGATCGCAGCCGGCGAATCCGTTGCTGCCGTAGGCGGGAGGTCGCTGTCTGCGTGACTAGTGGATCATGGTCGGGTGATAGGTCGCCATGAACTGTCGGACGCCGAGTGGGAGTTCATCCGTCCTCTGTTGCCTCGGTCGGAACGGGGGAGGAGACGGCTGGATGACCGGACGGTCCTGAACGGGATCGTTTGGAAGTTCCGGACGGGCACGGCTTGGCGGGACGTCCCGGAGAGGTTCGGATCCTGGGCCACGCTGCACACCCGCTTCCGTCGATGGGCCAAGGACGGCACCTTCGAGCGGATGCTCCGGGAAGCACAGGCGCGGGCGGACGCCGCCGGTGAGGTCAACTGGTTGGTATCAGTCGACTCCACCATCGTCCGCGCCCACCAGCACGCTGCCGGGGCCCGAAAAGGGGGCTCCGCAGCCCTGGTCTTGGACGCTCCCGAGGCGGCCTGACCAGCAAGATTCATCTCGCTTGCGATGCCTTGGGCCGCCCGCTCGCGTTCACCGTCACGGGCGGCAACACCAACGACTGCACTCAGTTCACCGACGTGATGGTCGCGATACGGGTACCTCGCATCGGTCCGGGACGGCCCCGGGTGCGGCCTGCCCACGTCTTGGGCGACAAGGGATACAGCTCCAAAGCTATCCGCACCTGGCTGCGGCGGCGCGGCATCGCCCACACCATCCCCGAGCGGGCCGACCAGGTCCGCAACCGGCTCCGGCGCGGCAGCCTAGGCGGTCGCCCTCCGACCTTCGACAAGGAGCTCTACAAGCGCCGCAACGTCGTGGAACGGTGCTTCAATCGCCTCAAGCAGTGGCGCGGCATCGCAACCCGGTACGACAAGACCGCCGAGTCCTACCAAGCCGCCGTCACCCTCGCATCGCTTCTGATGTGGGCGTGACATTTGACGACACGCTCTAGGCCGGGTCGCCGTGTCGAAGGTGTCCGACCGGTGGGCGCACGCGGGCGTGGTCGAGCACTCCGCCCACGTCCACCCCAGCACCCTCGGCCGGAGTAGCGCCTTCTCCCTGCCCGAGGCACCCGTCGACCCCACCGCGGCGGCCGGAATCTGGACCGTCCGGGCCGGCGTCTTCCCCGAGAGCACGACGAGCCTCGCCGTCCACGACACGACAGGGATCGGCATCGCGGGGAAGTGAGCCCAGCGTGTTCCGACCGGAGTCCCGAGTACGGCTGTCCCTGGGCCCCGGTGGCGGGTGCCCGGGCCCGCTCACGTTTCGCCGGTGTCCCGTTCACCGTGGTCGTCGAGTGCGGCCAGGGCGTCGCTCCAGCGGGCGCGGCGCTCGGACTCCTGTTGGTCCCACCAGGGCGTGCCGCGTTCGCCGAGGGCGACCTTCGCGGTGTGCACGCGGTCGCGGGCCGTGCGTTCGGCAGCCGTGTCCTGAGCACGGCGGGCCGCGGCGACGGCGCGCCGCGCGGCCATGAGGTGGGACCGCAGCCGGGCTGCCACGTCCTCGGGCACGGCGGGGTCCGTGGCCCGCCAGCGCCGGCCGTCGATGATCACATACCGTCCGTCAGGGGTGCGGGCGGGCTCTCGCGCATCAGCGGTCACCTCTCCACCCTGACAGACGCCCGCCCTCGCGGACCGCCGGCGCCACGCCGCTCCGACGCCGGGAAAGAGGGAAAGACGAAGGGGGCCTTCGGCGCGATCCAGGCGAGGCGCCGCATGATGGAGGTATGCGCTCTCGGCCTGTGCTCGTCTACGACGGAGACTGCGGATTCTGCACGACGGCGGCAGACTTCGCCGAACGGCGTGTGCGGCCGCGCTGCGAGATCGTTCCGTGGCAGTTCACGGACCTCGATGCTCTTGGCGTCACGCCCGAGCGTGCCGCGTACGAGGTGCTGTGGGTGACGCCCTCGGGAGCGGTGGACGGCGGAGCGCGAGCCGTGGCGAAGGCCCTCCTGAGCGCGGGCGGCTTCTGGACACCTGTGGGCGCGGTGCTCCTGCTGCCTGGTGTGCGGTGGGGCGCCCGAGGCGTCTACCGGCTCATCGCGGCCCACCGACACCGGCTGCCCGGAGGAACTCCCGCCTGCTCCCTGCCCCCGCCGCCCCGGGTGACCGAGACCACCGTCTCCGTACGTCCAGGCAATGACACCAGCCGGTGAACCCGGGAAAGGCCCGTCCCCGGAAACACGGGCGACAACCGACTAGCCCTGGTGGATCAGCAGCGTCCGGGCCTCCTTCATCGTCGCACCGCCGTCCCCACGGTCCGTGCAGGCGTCGCTTCGGTCGCAGCCGCAGCAGACCGCGCCGCTGGTCTCCCGACAACCCGCCGCCACGGACGGCGCCTGAACGGTGACCACCCCGGACGAAAGGCACCCGCGGGACCGGCAGGGAACAGGGCCGCAGCCCGTACGCCGGCCGAAATCGGCGCGAGGAGCAGATCAAGGCGAGGAACGAGGCCGACCGGAAGCGGGGCCGTCCCCGCTCGTCGGGGGGGCAGCACGTCGGCAGCGTCACCGCCCGATCGCCAGCGGCCGGCGCGTGGGAGACGATCCTGCGGCCCGTACAGGTCGGCGCCCGCCGGTCCGTGACTTCCCTAGACCCAGTTCGCCCAGCCGAAGGCGAAGAGATAGGCCCGCCGACCTGCGTCCGATCCCCGGATGCCACGAAGGAACATCACCACCAGCGCGACAAGGAACAGAACAGCAAAGGATCCAGCCACCAGGGCTCCGACGACGGGTCCTGCAAACAGGCCGACGACCACACTCGCCACGACGACGATCCCGAGGCCGAAGTGCGCGGCCTGCAGATCGGCCCTGATGACCTCTCGCAGAGCTTTACGCGACGCCCGCGTATCGGAAACATAGCGTTCCCGCGCCGCCTCCGGATCAGCGGTGGGCCCCTCAGGCCACTGTTCCATCGCCATCCCCCTATTCCGTGCGGACAGAGCCTAACCCCTGAGTCACGCGTCTCGCGGCGGTCAGCCGAGACGGCCCTGGGCAAGACCGCCGCGATCAGCGGGACGCCCCGAAAGTGAGGAGCGCTCATGCGCGAGAACACCGTCGCCGCGCCGCGCGCCCCGATGGAGCCGGACGACGTCGCCGACGCCTTCGCCTGCCTCCGGACGATCCTCACCGCCGACATGGACACCGCCTGCGCGGTCGCCGACGACGCGGGCCCGGAGCTGGACCGGCTGCTCCTGGACGTCGTTGCGGGCACCTTCGTCCCCGTCACCGCCGCGGACGACCACGACGGGGAACTGTGCGAGCACTTCGTCCCCGTCCCCGCGCGAGCGCACTGGGCGGCGGGAGGCGGGCCTGGGCGTGCTGCTGTCCGGAGGCGGTCTCGGCGTCCTCGGCCGAACCGCGAGGTGGGGGCGCGGGGTTGAAGCGGGAGTTCGGGGGCACCCTCGACTCCGTGGCCACTGGGGGCGTGTCCTCGTCGCGGCGCCGGTCGGGGGCACGGTTGTCGGCGGAGAGGGGCACGGTTGTCGGCGGAGTCGGGAGCGAGGTCACGTTCGACGCGGCCTCCCCGGTGTGTGGCCGCGGGAGCAGGGGCGTCGTCGGTGACGGAGGCTGTTCCTGCGTACGGGGGCAGCGGCCATCGCTGCCCGGGCCGGCCCGGGCGGGGAAATGAAGAACCAGGAGATCGAGGAGGAAGTCGTGACGGAGCAGGCCGCGATCTGGTTTCCGAGCGGCACCGGCGGCATCACGCTGCTGGCCGTGGCCGTTCTGGTGATTCTGGCGGGCGTAGCCATGGGGCGGTCGAGGAGGCGCCGGTAGGCATGGCGGCCCTGGCCCCCGGCGGATGGGGGCGGTGGGCCTCGTGTTCCGGTGTCCGGCCGCGCTCCCGTACGCGTTCGCTGCCGTCGGGCGCGGGGCGGGCGTTCGGGGCGGCAGGGGGCGCTCACCGACGGGTGCCGTCGGTGGTGGGATGCCATTCGGCCAGGACGATGGTGGCGTCGTCCTGCAGGCGGCCGTGGTGGTGGTCGAGGAGGGTGTGGACGAGGCGGCGCAGGGCTTCGGGGGCGGGTTCGCCGGCGGCCAGCGCCCGGGTGACGAAGTCGACGAGCCGCTCTTCGCCGAACAGCAGGCCGGAGGCCGAGCGGGCCTCGGTGACGCCGTCGGTGTGGAACGCCGGGTTCCAGCTGGGCCTCGTGCACGGTGCGGGAGCGGGCGTGGTCCGGGCCGAGTCCCAGCGGCAGCTCGCCGTGGGATTCCAGGGCTCCCGGGACGACGCGGTGGGCGCGGATCAGCAGCGGGGGCGGGTGGCCGGCGTTCACCCAGGACAGCTGTCCGGTCTCCAGATGGAGGTGCGCGAAGACACCGGTGAGCAGTCCGTCGGGCTGCCAGCGGTGCAGGTCCTCGTCGATCCGGGCGGTGATGTCGGTCAGGGAGCCGCCCGCGCGGCGGACGGAGCGGCAGCCGGCCAGCGCGACGGCGGAGGCCAGTCCCGCGGCGAGGTCGTGGCCCATCGCGTCGACCACCGTCACGTGCAGGCGGCCGTCGTCCAGGCCGTGGTCGAAGGCGTCCCCGCCGATCTCGTAGGCCGGCTCCAGCGCGGCCGTGGAGGTGACCGTGTCGGTGCCGAGCGTGCGCGGCGGGAGGAACGCCCACACCATCTCCGCGGCGGTGGTCATCGGGCGCCGGCGCGCGGTGCGGCTGAACAGGTCGCTGAACCCGCTCTTGGACACCAACGTCAGCGCGGTGACCGCCGCCAGGTGCCGGGCCCAGTCCAGCGTGGCGGGCGTGACCTGTTCGGCGGTCACCCGCAGCACCCCGATCCGCGCGATGCCGTCGACCAGCGGCAGCCACACCGCCGGCGGCCGGGAGCGCGACAAGCGCGGCGACATCGTCCGGTACGCCCAGCCGGCCACCGTGCCCTCGATCGCCGGCGTTTCGCCGCCGTCGTCCACGCCCGGGCGGGGCAGCGGCACCAGCTCGTCCTCCTGCACGTCCGCCAGGTAGACGGTCGCCGACAGCATCCCCAGCCGGCGGGCCGTCTCCTCGACGAGCCGCGGCACCTGCAGCGGAGCCGTGGTGTGCGACCGCTCCAGGAACACGGCCAGCGCGGCCCCGGGGTCCTCCGTCATCGCACCGGCCCTTCCGCCGCCTCGGTCCCCCGCCTTCGAGTCTGGATCCGGTCCGGTCCTGGCGCACGGCGGCTGGTGCCGGCCCGAGGCTCCTCGCGTGCCGGGACGGCCCCGGGCCGGGCTGCTGCCCCTGCGGTCGCCGGGAGAGGGCCCCCGCATCGCGGGCCGGTACGGGCGACGCTTGCTGTTTCCTGACCGGCCGCGGGTCCTCCGCCCGTGTCCGGACCGCCGCGAGCGCTTGTGGTCGCGGGCTGCCTGTCGGCCTGGGGCGCCGGGCAGCGTCAGGTGAGGCGGAGGGCCCGGAGGTCACCGCCGCGCGTGACGAAGTACAAGACCCCGTCGGTGACCGTGGGAGTCCCTTGGAGATCGACGTCCCACAGCGCGTCCTGGTAACGGACCGACAGCGGTCTGCCGGTGCCGATGTTCCAGGCATGCAGCCGGCCGGTCCGGTCGGCCGCCCAGACCGTGTCGCCCACCAGGTGGGGCGTGCTGACGAATGCCCCCTTGCCGACGCCGGCCTTGGGCCAGGCCGGTTCGCCGGTCCGCGTGTGGAGGGCGGTGACGCGCCCTGGGGTGTGGCCGGCGACAAGAACCAGGTCCTGGGCGACGACGGGCGGCACGGTGACGCGCGTGCCCACACGCACGGTCCACTTTCGGGTGCCTGTGGTGGCGTCGATCGCGTGGACGGTGCCGTCTCGGGTGGTGAGGTAGACCGTGTCGCCCGCCGCGACGGGCTTGGCGACCGGCGCGTCGGGCAGGGAACGGTCCCAGCGCCGGACACCGCTTGCGGTGTCGAGTGCGGTGAGGCGGTGTCCGGCGGCTGCGTGACGCACGAGGTGGACCGCCTGCTCCGTCGCCGTCCACTGCTCGATGCCGGGCAGGGTGACGGGTCGCGGCCAGCGTGGCGTCCCCGTGTCGACGTCCAGGGCCAGCACCTGGCCGGGCCCGGCGCCGGGCGGCTGCGCGTCCGCTTCGAGGACGGCGACGAGGGCACTGCCGGCCATCTGGACGGGCGCAGTGACCAGAGTGCCGGTCGGCGCGGTCCACAGGCGGGTCGCAGAGGCGGTGTCGGTGGCGTGGAGGCGGCCGCGGGCGTCGGGGGCATACAGGGTGCCGCGGTGGTGGACGGCTAGTCCGTCGACGATCTGTCCGGGCAGCGGTGACCTCTTGTTGCCGGTCCGCAGGTCGCGCGGGAGGGGGTACCGGTCCTTGTCCGCGACGTAGACCGCGCCACCGCCGACGGCGGGCCGTCCGCGGTAGGCGGTGTGCTTGGTCCACAGGGCGGCACCGGTCAGGGCGTCGAAGGCGGACATCCGGTAGCCGTGGCGGACGACGACGGTGCCCTCGCAGACCTGGGGCTGTTCGGCTCCGGGCAGCAAGTGCCGTTTGGGCGGCCACAGCTCACGCGGCGGCCCGATCCGTGCCGCGGTGCGGCGCTGCGGGGCGACGGCCTCAGAGGGCTTGCTCGGCGCCGTCGTCACGGGGGCAGCGGGCTCGGGGAGCAGCACGATGCCGTCGCGGAGGCCGGGAAGGCCCTGGAGGTCGGCGAGGAGCGTCTGCCGGTTCACCGTGGCGCCGGCGGGCGCGTACGTGCCCGCTTTCTCGACCAGCGCGGAGAACAGGGCGTCGCCTTCGGCGGGGGTCCCCGACGGTGTCAGGTGCTGCAGGCGGCCGACCGAGTGGGAGCGGTCCTCCTTCCGGGTTCCCTCGAGGCGCAGTTCCACCACGGACAGTCGGGAGAGCAGGCGCCAGGTCACCTCCGCCTGGTCGGCGCCCCCGTCGGGCGCACCCTGGTGGAGGGCTGCGGCGACCAGGGCGTCGAGCTGGTCGAGGCGTCCCAGGACGGCTCGGCCGGGGCGCCCGGGTTCGGTCATGCGGGCGCGGAAGCGGGAGTTGCTGCCCGTCGCGGCCGCGGCGAGAGCCAGTTCGGCGAGCTGGTGCGCGGGGACGCTGACGGAGGCGACAGCGAGGGCGAGGCTCCAGCGGCGGCTTTGGAGCAGGGGCCAGCGGGCCGCGACCGTGGTCAGGTAAGAGCTGATGAGGCGGACGGAGTCGCTGTCGGCTGCGGTGAGCTTGGGGCGGCGGCGGACGCCGATCGACAGGCGGTGCCGCGCCCCGCCGGGGGCGAGTCCGGTGACGTGGATGTCGTCCACGTCGTCGACGGCCTTCGCCTGGAAGCGGACGTCGGTCGGCGTGACGTGGTCCCCCAGAGCCGGGACCGGGGTTTCGGTGAGCAGATGGGACAGCAGCACTGCACCGTACAGGTGTTCCAGCACGGTCCCGCCGCCGCCGGTCGAATAAGGAGTGGCTCCCCGCCTCGTCGTCCTGCCGTTCATCGCCTCACCCGTGCGTGGAGAAGTCCGGACAGCATACCGAGCCACGGGGACGCCGAGTCCGGCATCGCGCGGGGCGCCGGGAGGCGTGGGCCGGGCCCGTGACAAGAGCCGGCCTGGGGCCGACTCCGAAGCCACTCAATGGTGTTGCCGAGGTGATGCGCGTGCCGGGCGGGCGCGGGTACCGTCCGGGCCACTTCTCCCAGAAGGGGCAGGCCGTACCGTTCTCCCCTCGACCGAGACGCCGTGGAGGCTCACCGATTCGCCCCGCGTCGTCCGCTCGGTGTGCTCGCCGGGTTCCTCGGGTGCGGTGTCCCGTCGCAGCCGGACGCCGTGCTGGAAGAGGTGGGACCCGATGCTCCCCCGGGCGGCACTCCTTCTGGGTGCTTCGTCGCGGTGCGCCCGCGTCGCCTCGTACCGGTCGGGCGGGGACTCGGGTCTGTCCGGTGGGCGGCGACGGTGCAGCATCCTCCGCAGAGGCGGCGGATGATGTGGACAGCGAGGTACGGGCCGCTTCCGGAGCCGCGCCGCATCGTGTCGTGTCGTGTCGTGTCGTGTCGTGTCGTGTCGTGTCGGGGCGAACGCGGTCCAGGACGAGGAGGACGCCGGATGGCTCGTTGGTCCCACCGAAGTCGTCGTGGTGGTCGTGTCGTGGCCGCTGTCGGCGAGGGCGGCGCCGGCGATGCCCTCCGGGTCGCCGGAGTGTGCGCCGACTGCTTCCCGTCGGTTGCGCCCGGGCGCAGGTGCACAGCCGATGCAGGGTGTCCGCCGGTCTCGCTGCCCTGCTCCGGCGCCTGGGCGCGGCCCCACGTCGGCACCGATGTCTTCGGCGACGTGGAGACCGGCCGCGCGAAGGCATCGGGGCCGGGGTCTTGGGGCCGTCACACGGGTGGCGCGGGCGGATGCCGGGATTCGTCGAGGGTTCAGAGGGCTCGGACCAGCATCCAGGTGGCCACGGCCAGAAAGATCACTCCGGTGATGCGTTGCACGGCGTATCCCTTTCCTGTGGGCTCGGTGGCGCCCGGATCCTTCACCCACCCCTTCTGCAGGCGGGCGTTGGCTCTCCACAGCAACTGCGGTCGTACGACCTGGATCAGGCCGAGGACCAGGAAGAGGCACAGGAGCGGTATCAGAAGGGCGCTGCTGGTACCGGAAGCGGTCTGGGTCAGCGTGTCGGGGTTCATGGAGCCCCGCATGCCCTGGCTTCCCGTCAGAAAACGGCCGGGCCCCGGAGCGGGCCCGGGGCCGGATGCGGAAGGCTGGAGGAGGCGCTGTGGCGGGGAGGGGGGTCAGGCACCGACGTGTCCTGGGGTGACGGCCCGTCGGGGTGCGGCGTGACGGGCCGGCCGATGGCCCCGGGCGGACCGCAGTCGCGACAGCCAGACGGAGGTGGTGGCAAGCAGGCCGGTGAAGACCGACAGCAGGAGGAGAGAGACCCACATCTGCCGGCTCCCGGGGTGTGTCCATCCCGACCAGGCCCCGGCGGACGCCCACAGGAGGACGCCCGCGGTGTAGAAGGAGCGGATCCGGCGGAGTTCGCGTACGGCCCGCAGGGACGTGAGGTGTGTGCTCATCGGTGCCATGCCGGCCCGTCTACCCCGTGGATCGCGATCCATCGGCGGGAGGGGGACACGGGGCCGGAGGGGCGTCCACGGCACATCCTTATTGCAGGTCCACGGGCAGCCGGGCGCCGCCCACGGCCGGACCGACCACCGCCCCGGCTGGAGGGATTCGGGTGGGCGATGGTCGCTCCACAGCTCGAAAGCGCTCCGGCCGGTGCCGGTTCCGCCCAACGGTCGCCCCGGGCCGGGGCCGGTATCGGTGAAGTCCGGTGACTCCCTCGTGCACGAATTAGGACGCCTGTCGAGACGGACGGGCTGGATTCCGGTCTTCATCTCCTACGGACCTTCGTCATGAAGAACGCCCCTCCTACGATGGCGATCAGAACGATGGCGATGATCCAGAAGGGCGGAGAGCCCTGCCCTGCCCCTTTGGCCAAGAGCTGTACGTGCGACATGCCTTCTCCGATCCGGCCGTAGCGGCTGTGTGTGGCGGTCAGCCGAGTACCGGAGGCACGCATACCCTGTGAACCCTTGCGACTTCGGTGGCAGACACGCCGATTCCGCCGACGCAGGCCGGCGAGGCTCGGAGGCTGGGGCTGGACAGCTCCCCTCCGGAGCACCGCTCCGGCCGTTTCGGTACCCCGGGGCAGAGAGTGATCGGGTTCGTGTTGCCGTAGACCCGCCAAGCGCCTTCGGCGGCCGAGGCGGGCCCGGCCGTCGCCAGGCCCGGTCCGAGGGCAGCAAAGACGTTGCACTCCGCTCCGTCGCACCGCCCTCCCCCACACGCCGGACACACCCGCCGTCTCAGCCGACTTCTCGCGGCTGCCCGGCAAGAGGGCGAGGCCATTGCGCGTGCGCCTGGCATACGTAGGCACGGGCGGTGTGGGGCTCATCGTCCCGGACCGGATGTGAGGCCCACAACGGTCCGGAGGCGTAGACGCCGTCGGTGCTCACGTCGAAGGCGCACAGCGCCGCCACGGTGGTGTCGGCGCGGGCCAGGGCCCGTTCGGCCCGGGTGAGAGTGGCGTCGCAGCTCAGCTGGTCGAGCTCGGTGGTGCCGGCGGGGCGGCCGGCGAGCACTGCCCTGCGCAGCAGGAGCAGTCGGCGGTCCATCGGGTCCGGGCGGCGTCGCCGACCGCCTCCGCCGCTGCGGTCGCCGTGTCGAGGTCGGCTTCCAGGGCGGTGAGGGCGTCGTCCTCTTCGTGCTCGGGCGGGGGCTGTGTGGTAGGCGGTGCGGTAGCCGGGGGCCGGTGAGGGTGAGGTGTCGTACGGCGGCCGGATTCTCCGGCGCGTCGCGGGCCGGTCCGCCCGGACCTGTCCAGCGCCCCCGCTGGTACTCCCCTCACCCGGCCGGGGTGTTCCGGGTCCCGCCTCGGGCTCGGCGGGCGACCGTCCGCTCCGTGCGCCCCGACCTGCGTCAGCGGACGGGTCCGTCATCTGCGAGGCCATCTGTGTGGACGGTGCCGTCGTCGTCGAGGCGCGGATGGAGCGCTGCGGGGGCGTGGGTGCTGATGTCGGAGGAGCGGGGGCCTTCGGGCCCGTCGGGGCCCCAGCGCAGGAGGCGTCGGGAGCGGGTGACGCGGTAGACGGTGCCGTGGACTTCGACCTGGTCGCGGCGGTCGGCGCGCAGTGCGTCCGCGGCCTTCGCGAGTTCCACGAGCTCTGCGGCTGCCTCGTCGGTGGTGCCGACGGGCGGATTGCGGGCGTCGACGGTGCGGTCGGCGTCGTACGGGATCAGGCCGCGGGTGCGGGGTTCCATCCAGGTCAGGGCGAAGTCCAGGGTGCGGCGGGCGTCGTGGGCGGTGGCGTGGAGGCTGCTGCCCGCAGACCACTCGCCGTCGCCGGACCGCTCGGTGATCAGGAACGCCGCCGGCATCAGCAGGACGTCCGGATGGCTCTGTACGGCCCCTGCGGAATCGGCGAGGACCTCGACGGGGAAGCGGATGCCGCTGTAGGCCAGGGGACGCAGGGCGACGCGTTCCGCCGCCTGCAGCGGAGAGAGGGGCGCGTCCGGGTCGAGGACGAGGCCGTCGTCGACCCGCGCGCTGCGGGCGCCGGGGCCCCAATCGAGGGTGAGGGGTTCGGGGTCGGTCGGCCGCGGCGTCTCGATGCCGCCGCGGCTGTCGACGGCCGCGTACTCCTCTGCCCGCACGACCCGGTAGCGGGCTCCGAGCACGGTGAGCTCGTCGAGGGGCTCAGTCTCCAGACGGGCGACCGCCGCCAGCAGCGCGCGGCGCTCCTGGCGGCTCTGCGCATCGTCCTTGGCACGGAACCAGAACAGCGAGTTCAGCGCGTCCCGGGCCTCCTGCGGGCAGCCGTGGGTGACCCCGACGACCACCCGCCACCGCCGCCCGCCCTCCGCGTCCTGTGCGGCTGCACCGAACAGGGGGCCCCGGACCGCCAGCCCGCTGTAGCGGTCCGCGGCGTCACGGGCATCAGCCTCCCTCACAGCGTCCACGGGCTCCACCGGAACCCTCACCACCACCGAGTCTCCCGGCCCCGCGTCCTGTTCGCTCATGTCACCATCGTCCCGGCCCCGGCGCGCCCGCAGCGCGGGATCCGCGAAATTCCACGTCGGTCCCGGGCCGATGGGCATGGCCGTGGTAGCGGGCGGAGGCTGAAGACGCGGCAACAGCCCCGTCCGCTGCCTGGGTTCAGCGACCGGGACTACGGGCGGGGGTGCAGCGGTAGCGGGGAGCGGAGCACGGCGGCCCATGGCCAGGCCGCCGTACTCTCACCCCTGGGACCGTCCCCGTGCGAGCGGGAAGCGGACACGGTGAAGACGCGTTCGGCTTCGTCGTGCTGCGTGTGCAGGTCTCAGTAGAGGGAGGCGATCTCCTCGGCCGGGGCCGCCGGTACTCCGGGCGGGCCGCCCGTGCCGATCCACGCGCCGATGGCGACGTGCGCGGCCTGGACGCCGGTGCCGGCCAGTTCCTTGTGCAGGCCGAGCACCCAGTTGCGCAGCGCGGCCTGGGCGGCGTTGAGGTTGCCGAGCACCGGATCGGGATCGACCGAGCCGGCGCCGTTGGTGTAGAGCAGGGTGCCGGCGCCGGCCTCGCGCATGGCGGACAGCACGGCCCGGGTGGCGGCAAGGGCCCCGTGGAGCAGGACGTCCATCGCCCACCGCACATCGGACGGGCCGGTCCCGGACGGAGCGGTGAGCGGCGTGGATTCGAGGCTCCCGCCCGGGGAGTACTCCAGGACGTCGATGCCGCCGAAGCGGGTGGCGGCGTCCTGGAGCGCCTGGGTGAGCGCGCCATGGTCGAGTACGTCCGCCGGGAACGCGGCGGCGGCTGGTGAGCGTCGCTCCCCCGACGGCCGGCGGACACCTGGCAATCCTGCGAGACGCCGGATCGCTCGACAGCAGCCAGGCCGGTCGCACGGCCACGCACGAGCTCACCCAGGCCGGAACCCTCGGCGCGACGCCTGGGCTCTCGCAAAGGGTCCTTCGCCCGAGCAGGATCGATCACGGGCCGCCGGACCCGGGCGCCCCCGCGGGCGCGGGGGCGGTACGAGCAGATGACGCCCTCCCGCCGACTCCCGGCTCGGCCAGGGACCGTTCCTGTCGGGGGGAGGGCGGGGCGGTTTCCTGTCGGTCGAGGCAGCGGACCAAGCCTCCGCCGTCGCGGCGGCCCAGGCCCGTCGGGCGGGCCGTTCGGTCAGGCGAGCCGGGCACCGGGTCGGTGCCTGCCGACCGCGCGAAGCGGAGCCGAAGCGCACCGCAGGCGGGCGGGTCCGGCACACGGCCGGCGCGGAGGCCGGGCCGACACGGTCGAAGCGGGCAGCGGAGCACCGGCCCGCTGGTCAGCGTGGCCCTGGGAACGGAGCCGGACCGGCCGAGCGGTCAGGCCCAGGCGACTCCCAGGGTGGTGAGGGCGGCGCGCTGGGCGGGGTTCAGCTTGTCGCGGCGCTGGCGGGTGTTGGCGTACCAGATGCCGAGCTTGTGGTCGTGCTGTTCTCCGTCGGTGTGGAGGGTTTCGATGTGACCGCGGGCGGGGGCCGCGCCGACGCCTTCGCGGGCGGTGAACTGGGCGAGGGCTTCGACGCCCCGTAGGAAGGGCGTTGTCAGTTTTCCGTTCGGCGTTCCTCCGGCGGGGGCCGGCGGGGTTCGGGGGGCGGTCAGGCCCATGCCGGTCAGGCGGGTGCGCTGTCCCTCCGTCAGGGTGTCCCACGCCCGGTACTGGCGGAGGATCCAGGCACCGAGGTCATCACCTTCGTGGACGACGCCGGGAGCGACCTCGGGCAGGCGACCGTCCGGTTCGTCGGCGGCAAGACGGCCGAGGACGCGGTAGTGGCGCTGCCAGTCCAGCGGCCAGGGGCAGTTCCAGTCCGGGTCGATCGCCGCGAGCTGCGCCTCGCGGGCCGAGACGCGGTCGGGGTCCTTGCCGAGGGCGCCGGGGCGGCGGAGGTTGGCCATCGACTGGCCGATCGCGAGCATGTCCTGGTCGGTTTCGCCCCATTGCGCGTCCTGGCGGGGGGCGAGGTGGCCGTGGGCCCGGTGGTAGGAGCGCAGGGCGGCGAGTTTGGCCTCCCATGCCTCGTCGCCGGGCTCCCACACCATGCCCTCCTCGTCGAGCCGGGTCCTGCGGTGGTCCTCCAGGGTGTCGGCGCGGAGGTTCTTGCGCTGCTGGTGGACCCAGCGGCCCAGCGGAAACTCCTTCGTCCCGTCGGCGGTGGCGAGGGTGGTCACGGTGTCGTAGGGGACGGCGTACGGGCCGGTGATGCCGTGGCCGGCGCGCCAGCGGCGCAGGGCTTGGTAACCCTCCAGCCAGACCAGGGACTCGGGCCGGTAGACGCGGGTGCGGAGGAACGCGGAGATCGTGGCCGGGTCGCGGGGCCCGGCGAAACGCAGCAGGGCGGACTCGCCGGCCTGCGCTGCGGTCTCCTCGTCGGCTTGCCGGGCCTGGCCGGCGCCGGTGGCGGGGGCGGTGTCGTCGTTCTCGTCGCGGTGGACGTGGGGTGAGCGGGTGCCATGGGTGAGGGCGCGGGAGGCGAGGTCGGCGACGAGGCGTTCGGAGTGGGCGCGCAGGCCGTTGAGGACGGCGACGAGGGGTTCGTAGGAGGCGGAGGCCACCATGTCCTTCGGGTCTTCGCCGGGCTGGAGGAAGACGGGGACGAGGATCCGGGCGGTCTTGGTGGTGCCGTCGGGGTTCGGTCGCAGGGCGCGGCCGATGTTCTGGACGATCTCGACCTGGGAGCCGCGGGTGTCGGCGAAGCAGACCGCCTGCACTCCGCGTGCGCCGGTGATGTCGACGCCTTCGCCGAGGACGCGGACGCTGGCGAGGAAGGCGCGGTGGACGCGGTGGCCGGTGGCGTCGATGCCGTTCGCGAACTGCCGGACGGTCTCGCGGCGCTCGGCGACCGTGTGGTCCCCGCACAGCCACGCCGACCACACCCGGTCCGGCGGGAGGTGCCGGCCGGGGTCGAGGTCGTAGAGACGGGCCCCGATCGACGAGTCGGGCAGCTTCTCCGCCTTCGCGAGCGCGTCGAGGGACGGTTCGGTGGCGTGGAGCTCGGCCGCGGTCCGGGGGAGCCGGGCGGCGAACGCCTCGGCCTCTTCCACGCGGTGGTGGAAGGTCATGACGGTCTTGAGGCTGTGACGGGCGGCGTGCTCCAGGAGGGCGGTCTGGAGGAGGGCGAGGCGACGGCCGCGCAACGCCTCCTCGGAGATGCCGAGCATCGGGTCGGGGTCGCGGATCTCCAGGACGTCGATCTCGAAGCCGGCGAGGATCTCCCGGGTGATCGCCTCGGACAGGCCGAGCTCGTGGATCCACTCGCCGTAGACGCCCTCCGGGTCACTCGCCATCGACACGACCGGCGCCTCCTCGCCGTCCCCGCCGGGACGGGGTACGGCGAGGACCCGCGGAGTCGCGGTCATGTAGAGGCGGAAGGCCGCGGGGATGCGGGTGTTGTCGTGGATCGCGGCCCAGGGACGGGCGGCGTCCCCCGTGGTGACGTGCGCCTCGTCGACCACCGCCAGGTCGAAGCCGTCCAGGCGCTGCCCGTACGTCCGCTCCCCGCCCGCCAGCGCCGTCTCCAGCGGGCCTCGGACCTTCTGCAGGCCGGTGAGGGGGTCGTCGCGGTCGACGAGGGAGGCGTACGTCGCGAACACGACGGCCGGGCCGGTGCCGGCCCACAGGGCGAGCTGGGTCGGGTTCGTGGTGGTGCGCACCCCGATCGCGGCAAGGGCGGCGTCGGCCTCCAGGGAACAGACCGCGACCATGGGCGCGGTGTGGCCGACCCGGCGCCAGGCGGCGGCGGTCTGGGCGAGCAGGTCGAGGGTGGGGACCATGACCAGGATCCGGCCGCGGGGGAAGAACTCGCGGGCGGCGGCCGCGGCGGTGATCGTCTTGCCGGAGCCGGTCGCGGACACGTACGTCGCCCGCTCCCCCGCCGGCCCGGGCGTCCTGGTGCGCGGCCATCCGAGCCAGGAGCGGATCGCGGCCAGGCCGGTCATCTGGTGCTCGCGCAGCTGGACGGTGGCGTTCACGGGGCCCCTCGTCTCCTTCGCGGTCGAGTGCGGGTCAGGGGTGGTCGGGGTGGAAGGGGGGACGGACAGGGTCCCGTCAGGGGCGGTCTGGACGCGGACGGCGAGCGGCGCGAGGGCCTGTCCCGGCGTCAGGCCGGTGGGGCGGTCGCCCGCCGAAGCACGGCGGCCCGGGCCGGAGTCGGTCACGGCTGCGTGCTGACGGCCGTCCGCCGCTCGCGCACGCGGTGCGCGGCGGCCACCGCGGGACGCTCCTGGCGGTGGATCTCCCGCTCGCGCGCCCACGTCGTGCCGGTGGTTTCGGTGTCCGACTGGTGCACGGGGCGGCCGGTCGTCTCCGGCGGGGTTGGGATGCGCTGCCGTCCGGTGTGCCCGGCCGACCAGGCCGCGGGGAGGCGGTGGGGGTCGGCGGCCGTCAGGTCGCTCATGGAACCATGCCGCGGGAGGCGGCGTGCCTCGTCGGAGGTCTCCTGCTTCCGCCGGGCCGTCTCGGTGGCCTTCTCCGCGGCCCGGGTGCCGGTCACAGGTCGAACTCGATGTGCTGGACGTTGAGCATGCGGACTTCGTCCAGGCTCGCCGCCCGGGTGCCGCGCTGCTGGAAGTACACCTCCTTGAGCGCGTCGGCGACCGCCTGGCGCATCTGCGGCTCGCCGCCGTGCTGCTGGGCGTCGAAGATCCGTGCGGCGTGGTGCGGGGGCAGGGCGAGGGTGAGGTGGCGCTCGCGGGCCTCGTCGGTGCTGCCGGCAGCGGCTTCGTAGCCGAGGCTGGCGCGGACGTCGACCATCAGACCCTGGGTGCTGGCGGCTGCCTTCCTCGCCCGCTCCTTCACCTTCGGCTGCCACCGCTTGCGGACCTCCTCGCCCAGCCGGCCGGCCAGGCGGGGGTCGCGAGGCCGCTTGATGTCACCCTTCGCGTACCGCTGGACGGTGCGCTGGGAGACGCCGAGGAGGTCTGCGACGGCCTTGGTGCTCTTCATCTGCTTGACCAGGTAGCGGACCTGTGCCCCGGCGGACTGCGGCGCCTTCCTCGTGACCGCCTTGTCCAGGACGCGGTCCAGGCCCTCGGCGACCGACTTGACCACCATGGTCTACTCCCCCGTGTCCGGGCCGGCCGCGGCCCCGGTCCTGATGGTGCGGGCCAGGTTGAGCAGCGGGTTGCCGGTGTGCTCGCGCAGGCGCTCGGCCCACTGGGGGGTCTGGGTGCCTTCGTGCTTGACCATCCCCGGCGAGACCCCGATCCGGAACGAGCCCGGGACCGTCTTGCCGTCCGCATAGGGGAGGACGTCGAGCGGGGAGGGGCCGTTCGCGGCGTAGACGGCGCAGTCGGACAGGACGGAGACCGGGTAGCGGCCGGTGGCGGCGGCAAGCGCCACCATCTTGCGGTGCATGCCGATCCGCGCCCGGGAGATGACCGCGGCGCGGATGTCGGGGCGCCAGGTCGGGCGGGAGAGCGCCGGCCAGGGCTGTCCCGGCGTCCAGCCGCCGCCGGCGGCCTTCTGCTGGAGCTTGCCGAGGCCGAACTTGACCGTGCCCTTGATGGCGTCCAGGACGATCGCCGCGTCGGGGTCGCGCTCCTTGTGGCCGTCCATCGCGGCCAGGAACTCCTCGGGGGCCAGGCCGTCGGGCACGCCGAGGTCGGCCATCGTGGCCATGTAGGCGTCGCGCAGGCGTTTGTACCAGGCGTCGAGGTAGCGGCCGGAGTCCGGGCGGAGCCAGGCTTCCAGCGGCTGGACCTGGTAGCCCAGTTCGACGGCGTAGGCGACGGTCGGGGTGGCGTACCAGGCAGGGCCCGCGGGGTGCTCGCCGTACTGCGTGAAGGGGCTGGGCAGCAGGTCGCCGCACAGGTCCACCCACTTCTTGCCGACCAGGACCCGGTCGAGGCTGACGTGGGAGAGGTCGACCAGCCACGACCCGGGAACCTTGGGGTCGAAGGCGGGGTCGACGGTGTGCACGGGCGGTGTGGCCAGCCCGACGAGGGCGCCGTTCGCGGCGGCGGCGAAGGCCATGTTGACGTCGATGCCCACCAGGTGGGTGTGCCGGCGGTCCTCGTCGCTCAGTGGCCGCGCCCAGTCGTACGCCTCCTCGAAGATCCGCTCGGCGGGGGTGCGTTCGTGGAAGCGGGGCAGGTGCGCGAGGACCGGGTGGCCGTTGACCGCTTCGCACGGCGGGGGATCCATCGGCTCGGTACCGAGGGATCCCGGGTTGTGGACGCTGTGGCGGCGCCCCTCCGCGTCGGGGGCGGAGGCACGGGTCGGGGGGTGCAGGGCCGTCATCAGCTCCAGCCCTGTCACGGCCGTCGAGCCGCGCGGGGTCATGACGCGGGAGGCGTACAGGCTCATCACCCGGGCCAGGTGGGCCGGCTCCAGGGCGGCGGCGTTCTTCCAGGAACGTGCGTCGAGCGCGTGCCAGGACGGGATGCACAGCTGGACGCACAGACGGCGGCTGCCCTGCGCCGGACGGTAGATCCGCGCCCAGGGCCCGAAGCCCCGGCGCGTCAGCTTCCACTCAGCCGCCTCCAGTCCCTTGACCGCCGGATGGTCCGGGGCGAGGCGGCCGGTGTCCCGCTCGTCCTCGGTCAGCTCGGCCGGCAGGCCGAGGTGCTCCAGCGCAGACGGCGTCAGTACGAGCAGCGGGTCGGCGTCCCGGCCCGAGCCGTCCAGCCTCGGGGCACCGAGGCGGCCCTCGGCGAGCGTCCACTCCACGAGCGCGGGCAGCGTCGCCGCGGGGACGTCCAGGACGAGACCGCCCGCGGCGTGGCCGACGAGCTCGCCGTCCTCGACGGTCAGGACGGCCAGCGGCCCGTGAGCGAAAGGACCGTCCCCGGCCGGCGGGACGGGGCGGGCGGCCGTCTTGCGTACGGGGGGCCGCTTCGAGGTCGGCGCCGGGCGTGCCGTGCCGGGTCCGGGTGGGGCCGCCGCCGGGGCGGGTTCCTGGGCCTGCTCCGGGACCTCGACCGGAGCAGGGGTGGTGGGCGGCCGCTCCTCACGGGGAGCGGGGTACTTCTTCGCCCAGCCCTCCAGCAGCGCCAGATACGGCCCGCGGCGCGGCGGACGGGGCTCGCTCCTGCCCGCCTCCCAGTTCTTCACCGTCTGCGGAGTCGTCTCCAGAGCGCGGGCGAGAGCGGCCTGTGTGACACCGGCCGCCTCACGCAGTCGCGCCCGTTCAGCGGGCGCGGGAAACTCCGGCCCCCCGGCCAGCAGCTCCTCCACAGCCCTGAACAGGGCCTCTTCCTGCGGATCCTTCTTCATGACTCACCTCAGAGGGAACCGTATCGGTTTTTACCCTGGATTTACGGTTGGATTTCAAAAGTATCACCAAAGACGCAGACAGAATGGGCGCATCTGCGAATCCAGTTGGCTCGTTCACCCTGAGGATGCAGTGACAGGGTGCGGACAGGTCAGCGCGGGCCCCTGCCCCGGGGCTCGCCGAGGGGCGAACGGTGTCGCGCCAGACGCAGCGGGCCTCCGACACCCCCGCCGGCAACGAGCGCGCGCACGTGAGGGAGGCCCTGCGGCGGAGGAGCGGCGCCTCGGGCTCCTGCGCTGCAGGCGCTGCGTCCCCCACCCGGAAGCACCCGTCCCGGAAGAGGTCTTCCAGGACTCCCTGTTGCGGGCCACCGGCGGGGGGCCGTGCATCGGGATCGCACCGCGGGGCCGACTGCGGCGCTCGGTCGCCTTTCCGACTCGGGTCCACAGCGCCCCGGTTCATGGGGTTCCCGAGTCGGCCGTCAGCCTCGGCGGATGACTCCTGGGCCGCCGCCGAAGGTCGTCACGCGTCTCCGCGACGGACGGATCCACGCCTACGTCGCGGGCACCGGCACCCACGGGATGCTGGAGCCCGCAGCCGTTTTCCCGCCGCGGGACGGCGAGGAGGCCGTGGCGTCGGTGGTCCGACAGGGTCCGGAGCGGGTCGTCCGCACGACGCCGAACGGGGTGGTCCGCCTCACTCGCGCCGGCGACCTCGTGCGGGCCTCGGACCTCGAACCGCGCTCCCGCGTACGCCATGGCCACCGGCCCGGCTGCGCGTTGCCCCTGGACGGCCGGACGGTGTGGGTCCACCGGCCGGACACGATGGCGGGCCGAGGGGGCGGGGACCAGTGGGTCGTGCACGATGCCGGCAGCGGTGCGGTTCTCGCCCGCTGCGAGCCGGAGACGGTCGGGCACGGTGCCTCCCACCGCGTACATCCCGTGGACGGCAGCGTCTGCCTCGACATCGGCGAGGGCCAGGACGGCTCCGCCGTTCTCCGGGGCGCGGTCGGGGCGGACAGCGAGCCCGAGTTCGTGCTTGCGGACCGACCAGCGGGTGAAGGGACCGCCCGCCACGGTGGGCCGGGTGGCGGCCGTCCGGACGACGAAGTCCTCGCCGCACGGCCTGCTGAAGCTTCTGCCCCCCTGTCCCGCCGGCCTCCGGACCCTGATCGGTGGCGCCGTCCCGCCTCCCCCGCCGGAGCGGGATTCCGGGGCCGGGAGCCCGGGACCAGGAGCCCGGGGTTCGAGGACGGAGGCCTGGGCCGGGGTCCGCTCCGGTGACCGCAGTGCGGTCAGGGGGGAGTCAACGCGTCCAGTCGGGCGGCGAGTTCGGGGTGGGTGGGGGCGATGTGGCGGCGGGTCGCCGCCAAAGGAGCGACGAGGTCGGCCGGATCGTCGTGGGCGAGCGCCGCGTGGAGCTCGCCCACCGGGCCTCGGGCGGCGGGCGGGAGGCCGGTGAGCGCGGTGATCTGGCCGGCGAGGCGCCGCAGGTCGGCGGCGTTCTCACGGGCCCAGTCGGCCGCGGTGCGATCGTCGGCGCGCTGCCGGCGCGTGGCCTGGACGCGCTCCTCGCCCGTGGAGCCCTCGGGGCCCGGGCGGCCGCGCAGGTAGCGGCGCTCGGCGGCCTGGCGGCTGGCGACGCCGAGGGGACCGGCCAGCTCGGCCCAGCTGGCGCCCGCGTCGCGCGCCGCTTCGATCAGGCCGGTCTCCCACCCGGCGAGCTGCTCGCGGACCTGTCGCAGCAGCAGCAGCGAGTCCAGGGCCTGCGCCGGAGCGGGGCCGGTGCCGGGCGCGTCGGCGGGTCCGTCGCCGGCGGCCCGCAGCGCCCGGTCGATGGCCCGGAGGGCCTCGGACGTCGCGAGGAACGACACCGGCCCCGGCCCCGGCTCCGGGGCGCCGGCGCCGGACGCCGTCGGCTGGTCGGAAGGGTTCACGGGCGACTCCTCGGTTGTCATCCAATGGACGACATTGAGTTTGTCATCCATTGGATGACATGTTACAACGGTTTCCGTGAGGCGCATTGGCAGTCACTGCCCGACCCTCTGGAGGTGTTTTCCATGTTGATGCGCACTGATCCCTTCCGTGAACTCGACCGGCTGACCCAGCAGCTGATGGGTCCCGCCACCTGGTCCCGGCCCTCCCCGATGCCGATGGACGCCTACCGCGAGGGCGACGAGTACGTGGTCGCCTTCGACCTCCCCGGCGTCACCGCCGACGCGATCGACATCGACGTCGAGCGGAACATGCTGACCGTCAAGGCCGAGCGGCGGCCGCCGGCCAAGGCCGACGACGTGCAGATGGAGCTGTCCGAGCGGCCGCTGGGCGCCTTCTCCCGCCAGATCGTGCTCGCCGACACCCTGGACACCGAACGCATCGACGCCCACTACGAGGCCGGTGTCCTCACCCTGCGCATCCCCATCGCGGAGCGCGCAAAGCGCCGCAGGATCGCCGTCGGCGGCGACACGGGCCGCAAGGAGATCTCCGGCTGACCGTCCGGTGACACCCACCTGACACCCATCCGGGCAGACGCGGAGGAGCGGGCCGGGCGGCCCCGAAGGGAAGGGCGAGGCGGACGGCGCAGACGGGGCGGGCAGGACGTGCGGCGGGCGGAGACCCCCGCGCTCCTCATCCGCCCGCCTCCCGTCCGCCCCTCCCCCTCACGTCCGTCTCCGCGCCCGTCCGCACTCCGAGGAGAAGGAGAACGGGAGGCGAGCACGATGGCTCTGCGACGCGAGGCGTTCCTCGACCTCGTCCGGGAACGGGGCGCGTACGACACTCTCTACGAGGCGGACCGGGCCGCCCGGGTGGTACTCGCCCTGCTCGGCGCCCACCTCGTCGGCGACGTCCGCGCCCGGCTGGCCGCGCGCCTGCCGGACGACTTCGCCCTGATCCTGCTCAACCCCCTCCAGAGCGCCGAACCCCTGACACCGGAACGGTTCGTCAGGGCCACCGCCGCCTGGATCGAGGGCGCCACCGAACAGACCGCCACCTGGGACGTCAGCGCGGTCCTGTCCACCGTCGCCGACACCGCAGGCGACGACCTGACCGGGCAGGTCCTCCTCCAGCTCCCCACCGGCTACGACCTCCTCTTCGGCCGCCCCCGGACAACCCGACCACCGTCCCCCTGACCACAGAACACCTGGCCACCGACCACCCCGGTGCCCCGCACCGGCGACAGCGAGAAAGGCGACCACCCCAGTGATGACCGACCGGCCCACGCCCCTTCCCACGAACCTCCACGGGGCGGCGTACGAGCAGATGCTGGAGAAGGTCCGTTACGAGGGGGCCTACCCCACCCGGGAGCGAGCCGAGGAAGCCGTCCACCTGGTCCTCTCGGGCCTCGGGCGTCAGCTCACCGGCGACGAGCGCGTCGACCTGGCCGCCCGGCTGCCCTTCGAGGCCGCCCGCGTGCTCACCGTGCAGATCCCCGACACCGAGCCCCTGACCGGCTGGGCCTTCGTCAAGGACCTCGCCGCCCGCTCCGGCGCCTCCCTGGCCACCACCCGGTGGGACACCGGCTCCGTCTTCGCCGCCGTCGCCGCCTACGCGGGCCCCGACCTCACCACCCGCATCCTCCGCGGCCTCCCCGGCGGGTACGCGCTGCTGTTCGGCCGCCCCGAACTCACCCCGGCCGCCTAGCAGGGCTCCTTCGGCACGGCGGCGCCCGGCCCTCGCCCCGGTGGCGTACAGCGGCGACCACGGTCTGTCACTTTGCGGCAGTGTCCACCACAGCGCCGGGGCCACAGGGCCGGGCCCACGGCATCGGTGCCATGGACGCGGTAGACCTCGTGGCTGTCGCCACCGCTTCCCTCACGCTCCCCGTCACGCGCCTGGCCGCCTTGTGGGCCAGGCGCGGCGGCAGGCAATCGGCGGACGCGACGGCCGTTTCAGGTGTCGGCCGGGCCCATGGGTCCGGCCGCGGCTCGTGTCCAAGGGGCGCAGGATGAATACCTGTGACTCTGCAGCAGGTTTCGCTCTCAGCCTTTGATCTGAAGACGTGGGGGCGCGGCGGCACCTTCGATTCGGGTGCCCTGGGAGGGCACTGTCAACGTCTGCCCCAGCCAGTCCGGCGCCTCGGCGACTGCGGTCGGTTCCTCCGCGTCGTCTCCGGGTCCGGCCAACCGACAGGCAGGTGTGCAGCCCTGCAAGACTTGCTCGACCACGTGCCATGGCACGAAGGTCCCATGGCACGAAGTAAGGACCACGGCGGAGGTCTGTTCTTCGACCAGGAAGGCTTCTCCGGCGATCCTGTCCGTCTGGGGCCCCGCCCCGGCGCCGTCCTTGAGCACAGAGGGAACAGATGACCGCTCTCACCGCGCTGACCGGGCTGTGCCCGCCCCCTGCTGCCGCTCGCCCCTCCCCCGACTGGCTGCGGGTCGAAAGCATGCTGGGCAAGGGGCTGCCCCAGGACTACAAGGAGCTCGTCACCGCGTACGGACCAGGTCAGTTCTCCGGGTTCATCACCCTCTACCAGCCGCATGCCCCCAGCGAATGGACCGATCTGACCGGCCCCATGCCGGCGCGGCTGCGCGGGCAGATCGAGGAGGTCCGGCGGGCCGCCCAACGCCCCTGGCGACTCCCGCACTCCCCCGAGGACCTTCTCGCCATGGGAGTCACCGACAACGGGGACCACCTCTTCTGGGTCACCCGGCCCGCCGGCACCCCGGACGAGTGGCCCGTCGCCGTCAGCGAAGCCCTGGGCGCACCCTGGTTCACCTACGACGGCTCCTTGACCGAGTTCCTCGTCAGCGTCCTCAGCGGGACCACGAGCGTCCCCATGTTTCCCGAAGACCTCCTCGACCACGCTCCCGTTTTCACCCCGTCGGCTCTCGCGAGCGGCGCGTCCGCCGCGGACGCTCTGCCACCGGTCAGCACACGTGTCATCCGGGACTGGGCCAATGCCCACGGATACGACCTTCCCGACCGCGGACGCGTCCCGATCAAGATCGCCGAGGCGTGGAGGCGGGCGAACTCGCGCTGAGGCGGGAACCCGGCGGAGCCGCATCGCCTCGGGCCTCCCGTTCCGTCAACAGCGACAGGGATGTGGGGCGGGGCGGTCGGTCCGCCGTGTCAGGGCCAGGAGGCTCCGAGCGACACGTCGGGTGAGCGATGCGGCACGTCACGGATGCGACCTCGCCGGGCGGGAAGCGAAACGACGGTCACCATGGTCGTCCCTCCACGCCGCCGGTACCTCCAGCGGACCGTCGCGTGGGTCCGTCAGCGACTGGAGTACGGCAGCAGGGCCATCTCCCGCGCGTTCTTGATGGCGGTGGCGAGGGCGCGCTGCTGCTGGGCGGTCACGCGGGTGACGCGGCGGCTGCGGATCTTGCCGCGGTCGGAGATGAACTTCCTCAGCAGGTCGGTGTCCTTGTAGTCGATGTACGTGATGCCGGCCGCGTCGAGCGGGTTGGGGCGGGACTTGACGGGCTTGCGGGGGTCCTGGCGTCGGGCCATGGCAGGGTCTCCTTGCGGAAAGGGCTCCGTCACGGCCGGGCCGGGCCGTGGACGGGCGTACGGGTGGGTGTCAGACGGCATCGAGGAGGGTGTCGAAGGCGGCGGGCAGGTGCTTCCACGCCTCGCGTCCCGACGCGTACTCCGCGTCCGTCAGGAGGCAGGAGTCGAGGAGGCGTTCCAGGCCGTCGCGGTCGAGGCCGGGCGAGGTGAAGACGAGGTGCTGGCAGCAGTCGCCGTGCTCCGGGTGCCAGTCCAGGGCGGCCGCCGCGCGGCGCACGGGCGGGACCATCTCCCAGGCGGCGTCCGGGAGCGACGCCAGCCAGGGGCCGGCGCTCTCCACGCAGAGCGCGCCGCCGGCCGCGTCCCAGGCGAGCAGGGTGTCCGGCCGGTCGGCGAGCCAGAACCGGCCGCGGCTGCGGGCCGCCGCACAGCACAGGTCCTCCAGTGCCTCGTACAGCCGCTCCGGGTGGAACGGGCGGTGGCGGCGCCAGACGAAGGTGGTGACGCCGGCCTCGTCCGCCTCCTGGGGCAGCAGCGCGCACGCGGGGTGCTGGGCGGCGGCCGCCGCCTCGACGTCGAAGCCGGCGAGGGCGACGCGGGCGAGTTCGGCGGAGGCCGCCGGCACGCGCAGCGCGGTGGGATGCAGCTGGGCGAGGAGCACGCGGTCCTCGTCGTCGGCCTCGTCGCTGTCGACGACGGCGAGGACCGGGGCGTACTCCAGCTGCCGGGCCCAGGTGTCGCCGACGGTCCGCCGGTCGGTCGGGGCCGCGGCGAGTCCGGCCTCGGCCAGGTCGTCGCCGTTGGCGAGACAGGGCAGGACGAGGGCGGGGTCCACGGCGGTGATCACGTTCGTCAGGGTCAGGCGGTCCCCGCCGTGGGCGGCGATGACCTCGGCCATCGTCTTCGGCTCGACCGAGTCCCACAGCTCGACCACCGCGAGGCGGATCAGGCCGCCGTCGGCCATCCGCTGCAGTTCCGGTACGAGGTCCTCGCGCAGGGCGCAGCACGCGCAGTCGTCGACCAGGGGCGTCTCCCCGCGCGAGAGGACGCCGTCGGCGTCGCGGATCAGCCGCAGGACGCTGCCGTCGGTCGCCCCCGCCAGGTCGTGGTGGAGCGCCACGCTGCCGGGGACGGACCGCAGGAGGCGGTCGACGACCTCGGCCCGCGCCTCGGAGTGGAGCCCGGCGACGATGACGACGGGCAGTCTCCCTTCGCGCTCCATCAGCGGGCTCCGTAGCGGCGCTGGAACTTCTCGACGCGACCGGCCGTGTCGAGCACGCGTGCCGTGCCCGTGTAGAAGGGGTGGCTCGCGGAGGAGATCTCCACGTCGACGACCGGGTAGGTGTTGCCGTCCTCCCAGGTGATCGTCTTGTCGCTGGTCATGGTGGAGCGGGTGAGGAAAGCGGTGCCGGAGGCGGAGTCGCGGAAGACGACGGGCTCGTAGGCGGGGTGGATGCCGGGCTTCATGGCGGGACCTTTCAGGGGTGGGACGGGGTGCGGGGTCAGCGTTCTTCGCGGAAGTCCACGTGGCGCCGGGCGACGGGGTCGTACTTGCGCAGGACCATCCGGTCGGGGTCGTTGCGCCGGTTCTTGCGCGTCACATAGGTGAACCCGGTGCCCGCCGTGGAGCGGAGCTTGACGACCGGGCGGATCTCGTTGCGTGCCATGGGGGCTACTATATGGGAACGATTTCCATTATCAATACGCCCCCCGGCGAGAAAGGCGGCCGCATCCATGTCGGCCCACTGCCAACTGACCGGCGCCAAGCCCGGCTTCGGCAACACCGTCTCCCACTCGCACCGGCGCACCTCGCGCCGCTTCGACCCGAACGTCCAGCGCAAGCGCTACTGGCTGCCGAGCGAAGGGCGGCACGTCCGCCTCGTCCTGAGCGTCCGGGCGATCAGGACCGTGGACACGATCGGCATCGAGGCCGCCGTGGCACGCATCCGTGCGCGAGGAGGGAAGGTCTGATGGCGAAGAAGAGCAAGATCGCGCAGAACGAGAAGCGCAAGGAGACCGTCGAGCGGTACGCCGCCCGCCGGGCGGAGCTCAAGGAGGTCATCCGCCACCCCTCCTCCACCGCGGCAGAACGCGAGGCGGCCCGGGCCGAGTTGGGCCGGCAGCCGCGCGACGCCAGCGCCACCCGCGTGCGCAACCGCGACAGCGTCGACGGGCGCCCCCGCGGCCACCTGCGCAAGTTCGGGCTCTCGCGGGTGCGGACGCGACAGCAGGCGCATGCGGGGTTCCTGCCGGGGGTGACCAAGTCCTCCTGGTAGACACCGGACCCGCCCCGCGTCCGGCCGGTGGGGGCATCCCGGTCGGACGGAGCGGACCCTATTGAAAATGGCTACCATAAGCATTTATGGTCGCTTCCGTGCGCGTGCGGCGCTCCACGGGCCCGCGAGGGGGACCACGGGGAGCCGCACGTGCACGTACCGCCTCCCCCTTCCGCGGCGCCTTCGGCATCAGGTCTGGAACGAAGCGACGCACGCCGAGCGGCGAGGCGACGCCGAAGGGCGTACGGACGTCCTCGTCGGCACCACCCCCGAAGCGCGCGGCGAACTCACCCTGCGGCCGGTCCGCAATCGCCCCGAAGCCGTCACGCTCTCCGTGTCCGTGCAGGCCGGCCGACCACCGGAGTGATCGTCAAAAGTTCCGGATCGGGCCGTTGACGTCTATCGAGGCTGCTCCCACTGGGTCCGGGTGAGTTCATACTCGACCTCGCCGTGCTCGGAGCCCTCGATCGCCTCCGGCCAGTCCCCCGTGAAATTCCGGACGAAGGACAGGCCCGACTTCTCCATGACGCGGCGGGAGCGGGCGTTGACGGCCATGGTGTTCGCGGTGACCCGCTCCACCCCTAGTTCCGCGAACCCCTTGTGAACCAGGGCCCGGGACCCCTCGGTGGCATAGCCACGCCCCCACGCCGCCTGGTTCAACCGGTAGCCGAGTTCGACCACGGCGGGGCTCCGCTCCTCCAGCGGCCGGAACTCGAACCAGCCCAGGAACGTGCCGGTGCCCCTCTCCTGCGCGGCCCAGTAACCGCGGGTCTCCCAGCACGGATAGTCGTGCAGGAGCCGCGGCAGGGTCCGCGTCTCGATCGCCTCCCGACTGGTGGGGCGGCCGCCGTTGATGAAGCGCATGACCTCGGGGTCGTTGTCCAGGGCGAGCAGGTGGTCGATGTCGGCCGCCGTGAACGCGCGCAGGACGAGCCGGTCGGTCTCCAGGAAGTGGGGCATGCCGCGATCTTCACCACGGGCAGGCCGGGCCTGCCACTGATTTTCCGACCGGCGGCAGGCGGTGGCGTTCATGCGGCGCGGGCCTCGGGTGGCTCGGCCAGGGCGCCCCGCTCGCCGTCTCCCCGGCCGGTGGAAACCGCCATGACGTCACTCAGTCGATGCCGCTGCCGCTTCCAGGAGAGCGTCGGCTGTCGCCGGGTCGGCCGGGAGGAAGGCTTCGAGCTTCAGCTCGGAGAGGGTCACGTCGACGGCGGTGGCGAAGCTCGTGACGGTCGTCATGAGGCGGAGTTCGCCGTACGGGGAGCGCAGGTGCAGCGGCACCGCGAATCCGAGGGTCGTCCCGGACGGGTCCGGAGCGGGTACGTACCCGGCGAGTTCGTCCCGGAGTTCTGCCAGGTGGCCGAGGCGGGCCAGGACGTGGCGGCCCCACTCGGCGAGGTTGAGGACGCGGGGCGCGATGCCCAGAGGGTGCAGGGCGAGCCGGTAGACGTTCGCGCCCGGGCCGAGGAGTTCGGGGGCGGCGCCCTCGGCGAGCAGGTCGAAAGCGGTGTTGGCGGCGATCAGGCCGCCTCCGCCGTCGACGACCAGGGCCGGGTAGGGGAGGTGTCCGCGGAGGATGTGGGCGAGGGCCGTGCGGACCGGGGCCAGGGCCGGTCCGTCGAGCGGGGTCTCCGGGTGGGCGGGGGCGTAACCGGCGCGCAGCAGCAGTTCGTTGCGCTCCCGGAGGGGCAGGTCCATCGAGTCGGCCAGGCGCACGACCATGTTCCGGCCGGGGGCGGACCTGCCGGACTCGATGAAGCTGAGGTGGCGCTGGGTGGTGCCCGCCCGCAGCGCGAGGTCGAGCTGACTGAGACGGCGGCGGGCGCGGTGTTCGCGGAGGGCGCGGGGGAAGTCCACGGTCCTGTTGTAACGGCGGGCGGGCTTCCGGGCCATTCCCCCGGGGGAATTGAGCCGGGCCGCCGGCGCCCGCGACGATCCCCGGCATGGACATCGGTGTACTGCTTCCGACCGGATCCGCCCAGTGGGGACCGGCCGACGACCCCCGGGACCTGATCGCCTTCGGGCGCCGGGCCGAACGGGCCGGTTTCTCCTCCCTCTTCGTCAACGACACCCTGATCGGCCCGCGCATCGAGGCACTGACCATGCTGGCCGCGCTCGCCCCCGCGACGCAGACCGTGACGCTGGGGACGGCGGCGCTGCTGCCGCACCTGCGCCGGCCGGTGCAGGCCGCGCAGTCCCTCGCCTCGGTCGACCTGCTGTCCGGGGGCCGGCTCGTGGTGACGGTCGGCGCCGGTTTCCCCGGCCGCTTCGGTCGGCCCCTCTATACGCTGTCCGAGCTGCCGTGGGCCGGGCGCTTCGCGCGCCTGGACGAGACCGTCGCCCTGTGGCGGGCGGTGTGGGACGGGGAGGACTCCTTCCACGGCGCGTTCCTGCGGTTCGACGGCATCCCGGCCGTGACGAGGCCCTACCGGGAGGGCGGGCCGCCCGTCTGGCTCGGTGGGGCCGCTCCCGCGGCCCTGGCCCGGACCGGCCGCTCGTACGACGGCTGGCTGCCCTATCCGCCCGATCCCGGCGACTACGCGCGCGGGCTCCGTACGGTCCGGGCGGCGGCGGCCGGAGCCGGACGCGCCGCCGGAGACGTCACGCCCGCGCTGTTCGTCTCGGTGCGCGTCGAAGACGACGCCGAGCGCGGCCGGCGCGCGCTGGACTCCTACGCGCGGGCCACGTACGGCATGCCGCTGGAGGAGCTGGAGAAGGTCCAGGCCGTCGTCACGGGCCCCGCCGATGAGGTGCGCGAGCGGCTGGCGCAGTACGCCGCCGCCGGCGCCCGGCACGTCGTCGTCCGCCTCGGCGCCCTGGACCTGCGCGCCCAGCACGAACAGCTCGACAGGGTCGCGGGCCTGCTCCCGGCGCTCCGGGGCGAACCTTCGGGCAGGTCCTAGCTTTTGAGCCAGGATTCTGTTCGGACATGAGGCGAGGCGTTCGAAGGTCTCGTCCGCGCTCTGGGGCAAGACGCAGGGCTCGGGACCGGTGTTCCAGGCGGCGGTCCGGTCCGGGCCCGGATGTCCTGTTCCAGGGCCTGGACGGTCCTGTGAATGCTTCGCCGTTCCCTGGGCCGCCCCCGGTCAGAGACCGGGGGCTTGTCGGCGTCATGGCTGCCCGCTGTCCTCGCCCGGCCTGTAGGTGTGGCGGTCACCTGGTCTTCAGCCAGCTGAGAGCTGCTGTCGTCATGGCCGTGACACCTGTGGTGAGGGTGGGCTCGACGACCGGGGCGAAGTGCGGGGAGTGGTTGGAGGGGACGTCGCGGGCGACCGTGCCGGACTTCTGCGCCTTCTCGTACGCGGCGGGGTCGGTACCGCCGAAGAACCAGTAGCAGACGGGCGCGCCGGAGGCGGTGCCGAAGGCGGCGCAGTCCTCGCTGCCGGTCGCGGGGCCGGGGTCGAAAACGCGCTCTTCGCCGAAGCGTCCGCGGAAGGCGGTGAGGGTGCGGTCCGTGGCGCCGGCGTCGTTGACGAGGACGGGGAAGGTGTCGAGGGTCTCGATGAGGGGTTCGCGCGGGGCTCCGGCGGCGGCCGCCTCGCCTTCGACGATGCGGCGGACGGCGGCCAGGACGGTGGCGCGCACCTCGTCGGTGTAGGTGCGGATGTTGAGCTTGAGCTCGGCGGTGTCCGGGATGACGTTGTCCGTCGTGCCGGCGTTGAGCGCGCCGACGGTGACGACGGCGGTGTCGCCGCCCGCGATCTCGCGGGAGACCACGGTCTGCAGGCGCATCACGGTGGCGGCGGCCATGACGACCGGGTCGACGGCGGCCTCGGGACGCGAGCCGTGGGCTCCTTTGCCGAACAGGGTGACCTTGAGCGCGTCGGTCGCGGCGAGCGCCGGGCCGGGATGGCAGCCGACCGTGCCGGCGGGGAACGGGCCGACGTGCTGGCCGAGGACGACGTCCGGGATCCCGACCCGGTCGAACAGGCCGTCGTCCACCATGGCCTGCGCACCGGCGCCGATCTCCTCGGCGGGCTGGAAGACGGCGGTGATCGTGCCGGACCAGGAGTCGCGGCCGGCGGCGAGCAGGTCCAGTGCTCCCAGGAGGCAGGTGACGTGCATGTCGTGGCCGCAGGCGTGCATGACGCCGTCAGTGGTGCTCGCGTACGGCAGACCGGTCTGCTCGGTGACGGGGAGGGCGTCGAAGTCGGCGCGCAGCAGGACGTGCGGGCCGGCGCCGTTGGCGAGGACGCCGACGACGCCGGTGCGGCCGAGCCCGGTGATGACCTCGAGGCCGAGAGCCCCCAGGCGTTCCGCGACCAGGCCGGAGGTGCGGTGCTCCTGGAAGGACAGTTCGGGGTGGGCGTGCAGGTCCCGGTAGAGGTCCGCCAGGCCCGGAGCCGTCTGGGGCAGCCCCGCGAGGACGGTGTCGGCAGCCGTCGTACCGGAGGGGTGTCCCGCATCGCTCATGATCACATGCTGTCGGACCGGCCGCGGTCCGGCCCGCCCGGCGGACCGTCCGGGTGACGCCTCGGCCGTGCTCCCGGTCAGGCGCTGCGGCGGACGGTCTGCTCCCGGATGGCTTCGGTCTCCGGCTCGGTGCCGGCGTCGAGGCGGCGGTCGACGGTGAACGGGGTGGTGCAGGCGGTGCGCGGCGCTCGGCCGGGTGAAGGGGGTGCGGCGCGCCCTCGTCGTGGTGACGGTCATCTCACCGACCTCTGCCCCGAGCCACCACGGCTGCGCGTTGCGGGTGACTGCAGTGCGCCGGGCGGCCGTTGCCGGTCGCGTCGCCGAGGAAAATTCCGAGGGAGCTGCCGAGGGAGCTGCCGACCACGAACGACGGGGCGCCTGTGGGTACGGCATGGCCGCGGTGGTGGCCGCCGTCTCCCAGGGCTTGCCGGTACGCAGGACGGGCCGGGCAGGTCACCAGCGCCCGCTCGCCCTGCGCGAGCGTCGCGGGCGGGTAGGTGCGGAGTCGGTGTCTGGCTCAGGCCGGTGGTCGGAAGCCGACCTGCCAGTGCCACGTGCCACCCCGGCAGCTCAGGACCGTGCCACCGTCCCTCACATACAGGACGTCCTCGTTTTCGTCCCAGGCCATGCGCAGCAGCTCGTCCCGGGGGTCGCCTTGCAGCACCCGCTTCCACAACGTGCCCGTCGGAGCTCCGACGGTCTCCACGCCGAGGGACCGCACGTCTTCGAGGGCCAGGAGCACAGGCCCGATTCGCCGGTACGGCGTCGCTTCGGACTCCACGTACGCATCGGAGAAAGCCAGCTCGACGTGGAGGGACCCGTCCGACGGCAGCACCGACGTGCGGTACCCCTCGGATTCGACGTCCATCTCGCCGATGCCGGGGATCTCCCAGCCGGTGATCTCCCGGAGGGACGGCTCGGACTCTGTCCCCAGAACCGGGGTGCAGCCTTCCCACATGGTCGACCTTTCGTTTCGAGACAGTCGATCGTATCGACCCTTCAACCAGCTTCTGCGGGGCCGCCAGGTCGCGGGCGGGCGCGGCGCCCCGTCGCCCCCCCGGGGGCAGGGGTATACGCACCTCCCGCTGGGCGTCCGGGATCTGTCCGCGCGGCGTCCTGGGCTGCGCCGCCCGCCTCGCGGAGGGGTCCCGTCTGCTTCCCGGACCGTCCGATGGGCGTGTGCGGGCCGGATTCGGGGGCACCCGGGCGTCGAAGGCGGGTCCGACCGGACCGGCCCGGTACAACTGCTCGTGGAGGAGAGGCAGATGACGACGCACTACAGCAACCAGCCCACCGGACAGCAGTCCTACGGCGCGCCGGAGCGCACCGCGACCGACAACGTGCTGAGCATCATCGCAATGGTCCTCGGCGTGGTCGCGCTGCTTTTCCTGCCGATCGTCCTCGGCGTGATCGGCGTCGTGCTGGCCGTCGTCGCCAAGGCCGTCCGGCACGAGCGGCTCGCGGTGCCCGCGATCGTCGTCGCCGCGGTCGGCCTGATCGGCGGCATGGTCCTCGGCGCCCTCGTCGCCTCCGCCTGACCCGCGGACCGGACCGGTCCGTACCACGGGCCCTCCGCATCCGCCCGCCTCGGTCGGCGGCCGTCCCCGTGCTCGACGGAGGGAGACGGCTACCGGCCGAGGCGGTCCGGTGTCCGGGCCCTGTCCTGCCCGCTCAGCGCCGAGCGGCGTACGCCATCGCTCGCGGGTCGTCACGCCCGGGTCCGTACACGGCCCTCCGGAGCGCGGCCCACGGACGAGGCTCCGGTCACGCGGACGGCTGATTCCGAACACACGTGAACGAAGGGCTCCGGACCACGCGGACGAGGTCCCGGGCACCCGCGGACCGGACCCGGGACACGCGGACAACCCGCCCCGGACAGGGCGGCCCCGTCAGCCCAGCAGGTCGGGCGCGCGCAGCAGCTGCGGCGGGATCCGCCAGGCGTCGACCAGGTCGACGGCGAGGGGGCGGACCTCGCGGCACAGGTCGTTCACCTCGCGGCTGATCGCCTTGGACCGCTGCACGGTGAGGCGCCCGTGCTCCATGAACCAGGCCCGGTCCGCCTCGATCACCGTCAGGGCGTGGAGGTCGCACAGCAGCTTCAGGGCGGCCTTGTTCCCGCCGTCGGGCAGGGCCTTCACGGCGTCGACGAACGATTCGAGCACCAGCCGTTCCGCGTGGGCGTGGGCGAGCGCGATCACGTGGTCCTGCACCGAGGAGAAGACCGCTCCGGGGTCGCCTCCCCCGTCGACGCCGGCCTTCAGGCGGCGGGCCAGGCCGCCGAGCATGTGCTCCTCGCGGAAGCGGACCATGGCCAGCTGGTACTCCGGGTCGAGCAGTCCGGCCTCCCGGTCCCACTCGTCGCCGCCGGGCAGCAGGTCGCGGACCCGCTCCAGGAGCTTGTGGGCGGAGGTCTTCTCGATGACGGTCTCGACCGCGAGGCCCGTGACGTAGCGGACCATCCCCAGCTGGTCCAGGTCCTCGAACTCGCCGGCGTGATCGGTGAGCAGCCCCTTCGCCACCAGCTGGAGCAGGACGTGGTTGTCGCCCTCGAAGGTGGTGAAGACGTCGCTGTCCGCCTTGAGGGCGGCGAAGCGGTTCACCGCCAGGTACCCGGCGCCGCCGCACGCCTCGCGGCACTCCTGCACGGTGCGCGTGGCGTGCCAGGTGCCGAGCGCCTTCATGCCCGCGGCCCGCGACTCCAGGCGCCGGCGTGCCTGCGGTGAGTCGTCGTCGCCGGAGAAGACGGCGTGCAGCTGCCCGCGTACGGCGTCCTGGGCGAAGTGCAGGGCGTACGTGCGGGCGAGCAGCGGCAGCAGCCGTCGCTGGTGCAGTCCGTAGTCCAGCAGCAGTTGTTCCCCGGCGCCCGGGGACGCCCCGAACTGCCGCCTGCGCACGGCGTACTTGACGGCGAGGGTGAGCGCGACCTTCGCCACGCTCACGCCGGCGCCGCCGACGCAGACCCGGCCCTGGACGAGCGTGCCCAGCATGGTGAAGAAGCGGCGGTCGGGATTGTCGATGGAGCTGACGTACGCGCCCTCGGGCGTGACGTCGGCGAAGCGGTTGAGGAGCGCCTCGCGCGGGACGCGGACGCCGTGGAAGCGGATGCGGCCGTTGTCGACGCCGTTGAGGCCCATCTTGAGCCCGTCGTCCTCGATCTCGACGCCCTCCAGGACCTCGCCACCGGACCGCAGCGGCACGATCAGCGCGTGTACGCCCCGGGCCTCGCCGCCGACCTCCAGCTGGGCGAAGACGACCGCGAGCTCCGCGTGGCGGGCGGCGTTGCCGATGTAGTCCTTGCGGGCCGCCTCGCCCTCGGTGGTGATCACGAACTCGCCGGCGGCCGCGTCGTAGCGGGCGACCGTGCCGAGCGCCTGCACGTTGGAGCCGTGCCCGGACTCGGTCATCGCGAAGCAGCCCAGCAGCCGGCCGGCCACCAGGTCCGCGAGGTAGGCGTCATGGTGGCGGGCGGTGCCCAGTTGCAGGATCGCCCCGCCGAACAGGCCGAACTGCACCCCGACCTTGACCAGCACCGACAGGTCGCCGAACGCGAGGGTCTCGAAGGCCGCGACGGAGGCGCCGATGTCGTCCCCGCCGCCGTACGCCGCCGGGAAGCCCATACCGGTCTGCCCGGTCCCGGCCATCGTGACCGCGACGTCCCGCACCCGCTCGCGGAACGCCTCCCGGTCGAGCCGCTCGGCGTCGTCCAGGACGGAGGAATGGGCCGCCAGGTTGGTCCGTACGAGGTCGCGGACCCCTGCGTGCTCCCCGTCCAGGAGGCGCGCCAGGGCCTCGACGTCGATCTCGGGCCGTACGGAGCCGCTCGCGGCGGCGGAGGAGTCGTCGGATGCCATGGGCGTCCGTTACCCCGCCGCGCCCGTGTCATACCGGACGTGATCACGGGAAGGAGGAGTTCCGGGTCCGTCAGGAAGAGGACGACGCCGAGCACCGACGGGCGGGAGCCCGTGCCGAGCACGCCTTCGCCCGGATGAAGAGCGGGAAGGTCATGCGCGACTGCCTGGACGGGACGACGGCCTCCACCGCCCCGTCCAGGCCGTCGTCCCATCCGCAACCTCGCCATGACAGGGTGGACCACCCGCGCGAAGCGCCTTCAGACGTGCCCGAGCCGGACCTTGCGCAACGCCCTTCAGGACCCCCGACCTGGCGGGTCGAACGACGACAGGAGGCGCACGAACTCCTCCGATCCGCTGATCGTGCCCGGCGCGTCGCTGCCCGGTGGGGCGGGGGTCACCCCGACGGACTCGATCCGGTCCTCGTGGATCCACAACACGCGGGGGCAGAGCCGGGCGGCCTCCGGGGCCTCGTCATGGCGCTGGAGCGTGACTTCCGAGTAGCCGATCACCGACCACTTGAGCTCGGGCCCGTCGACCGCCTGCATCATCAGGAAACCCTCGTGGGGAACCATCACGAGGATGCCGTGCGGGGCCGGGCGGCCGAGGATCTCGGCGGCGCGCAACAGATGGGTGCAGGTGAAGCCGGCGGGATCGGTCACGCTCACCATCGGGTTGGCCCCGCCGTCGTCCTCCAGGGAGAGCGGTAGGGCACGCAGGTTCGCCAGCGCGGCGTCCCACGCCTGCTGGGGAGTGGCGCCCCAGCGGTCGATCTGCCCCGGCGGTACGGGTGCGGCCAGGCCGCCCTCCAGGCGGATCGCCAACACCGTGGACATCTCCCGCGTCAGCGGGAAGGCCAGGTCGTGCAGATCGTCGGAGACGTGCTCAGCACGGACGACGCGCGGCAGGAGCAGGTGGCGGACAGGGTCGAAAGACCCCGCGTACAGGGCCTCGCGCTCGTCGCCCCGGTGCAGACGCTCCTCCACGAACTCGACGGTCCTGGAGCGCCATCGGTCCTGGGGCGCGTCCCGGAGGGCGACAGCCAGGGAAGACAGGTCGAGGGTGACGGGCGACCCGTCCGGGCCGGCCAGCCGCAGTACGCGGTCAGCGCCCAGGACCAGGGGCGGGCCCGAGGAAGTGCCGTCGACGAACACGTCGCTCAGCAGGGCCTGGAACGTCTGCCACTCGGCGGGACTGAACCAGGAACACCATCCGGGCACGGGAGACGCGGCGGGACTGTCGGACTTCTTGGCTCTCCGGAACAGCGGCATGCCGGACAGGCTAGAGGCACGCGAATCGCCGCGATAGGGGTTGATCCGGGCACCGGAGGAGGTGAATTCCGGCCTGAGCGGGCCGCGCGGGGGCCGGCCACGGGCCGCCGTACGCCACTGCGGGCCACCGCGCGGGTCGTGTCGGTCCCCGTACGCCGCGGCGGGCCGCACGGGGTCCGGCACGACCCGCCGCCGGGCGACAGGCCAGACCCTCCCGCGCCTCCGGCGGCATGCCGTCCGCCGCCCACCAGGTAGTGCAGGACGTCGGTCAAGCTCCCGCAGCGGGAGCAGACAACGGGAGCAGACAACCCGTTGGGGTGCGCGCCCGCACCGTCACGGAGCAGAACAGCCCGCTTCATCCTCCAGCACGAGAGGGAAGAAACTCGGTGACACCCTGCGGCGTAGGCGCATCGGACACCTGAGCCGCCTGTAACGCCAAAGTTTCAACCCCAGGGTGGACGCCCCTCCCAAGGCACCTCCCTAACCTCTATAGCTCCGCAGCATCTGCGCCTGCGTCAGCCGTACAGAAAGAAGGGGGTTGCGATGCGCTTGTTTCAGATGTTCATGCTGATTCTGCTGGGAGGCGCTCTCATATGGGGCTCGGCCGCCGAGGTGACCGGATATCTGCGATCACGTTCACGCCTGGTACGAACCACAGGCGTGGTCATAGGAATAGACGAAGAAGAAACACGGCCCGGCGTCCGCAGACGATCGGCCCTCTTCCGGTTCACCACCGACGACGGCGAGACGATCGAGACCGTCAGCTCCGCCCAGACCTGGCCGGGCCCCAAAGTAGGCGCGCCGATCGCCATAACCTACGACCCCGAGCGCCCCTGGGACGCCGAACGAACGGGCGTCCTCGTCTTCAAGCTGTGCCTGATGCCGTTCACCTTCGCCCTGGGCGTCTTCTTCATCGTCCTGACGGCGCAAGAGCTTCTGTAACCCATTCGTACACGACGCACGGCCGAAACGCCCTCGAAATCCTCGATCAAATTTGTTCGTGAGGCACGAGAGGGCATTTCACTCAGCGCGAAGAGCGCTCTCATTCCCGGGGAAGTGATGTCGCTGAATTTTGAACCCTGAAAAAGAACTTGGGGAGCTTTACCTCGTTTTTGTTTTCCGAGGACTGTCTCGCAGAGATCTCGGTTGCGAGTGCGGAGGTGCCTGCCGAGCCGGCAAAGTGCTCAGATGGTGGTTCGTGAGGTGTCAAGGGACTGGGCGAAGTCGGCGAGCGCGTGGAAGTCGTTCTCACGTAGGCCGATCCGCGGGTTGACGTGGTGGAGGAGCCCGGGTCCTTGGTGGTGGGCGGTCACGTAGCTCTGATCCAGTTCGCTCTGCTCGTCGTCCACCCAGGCGAAGGGACGGCCGCCTGCGTAGCTCACCAGCGGTCCGGTCTTCCAGTGGACTCCATCAGAGCGCTCTTGGAACAGGACGTCGCCGAAGTCCACGAAGGGAAGTTCCGGAAGGCCCAGGACCGGTGCGATCCATCGGTTGGCGTCGTCCATCCATGTGGTGGCCCAGCACAGCTCGAAGCCGAGCCGGAGCAGGAGTGGTCCGTGCTCCGGGTTGAGCCAGACCCTCAGGGGGCGCCGTCGGGGAGCAAGGCCCCTGTCGTCCCCATGGGCATCGTTGCGGGGAATCCGGAGTGTGGTGTAGCCGTCGGGGCGCCTCTCCGGCTTGGCTGCATAGGGGTTGAGCGGCCCGTCCACGTCGAGGAACAGCAGAGGCTGGTTCACGGTTCCCCCCGGGTCTTGCTCACTGTTGACTGCCCCCAGCAGCGTAGCTGCGGGACTGTCTCGGCATGAGGCCGGCCTGCGCGGTGATCATGACGTGGCGAGTGTGATCACGGCATCGGAACCGTCCTGGATGACCCCGTTCCCGGGGCTGAGGCTCCGCCGCTTCGGCAAACCGCTGACCACGCTCCGGCGCCTTGGAGCAGATGTGGTCCACCAGGGGCGGCCGTGGAGCCTGCCCCGGGAAGACCGATTGCTGCTGGTCACGGCCTACTGGCGAACCGACCTGACGTTGCGGCAGCTCGCCCCGCTGTTCGATGTCTCGAAGTCGACGGCGGCCGAGTCATCAACCACCTCGGCCCCCTGCTCGCACTCCAGCCCCCGCAATCTGTTCGCCAAGGACGCCGTCCTCATCGTGGACGGCAGCTTGGTGCCCACCCTTGACCGCACCATCACCGAGTGGTCGAAGAACCACCGATACTCGACGAACCACCAGGTCGCCATCGACACCGATACCGGTCTGGTCGTCGTGGTCGGCCGGCCGCTTGCCGGGTACCGCAACGGCTGCAAGGCGTGGGAGGAATCCGGCGCCAAGGCCCCCGTCGGCAAGACCACCACGATTGCCGACGGCGGCTATCCGGGTATCGGCCTCGTCATCCCGCACCGCCGACAGCGCAGCCGGAGCGAACTCCCGGACTGGGAAGAGGAACACAACAAGTCCCACAGGCAGGTCCGTGCCCGGGTCGAGCTGACAGCGGGTCCCGGCCGGGAACCCACTGCTGTCCGGCGGCGACGCCCTCGCTTTCGCGGTCTCCCCCTGACTGGCGAAGGGCCGAGAGATCGCGCTTACGTGCTTCTTATACGCGCAGGTGGGCGAACGGATCCGTTTGCACCGGGTTGTCGTGCGGCGCCGTCGACTCCGGTCCGCGCCCACGTCCCGCCCGAGCAGCTCGGCAACTCCGCGGTTTAAGTCTCGCCATCCCGAGTAGGCGGTGGTCAAGACCAAACCGGTTACTTCACGAGGAGGTCCCGATGTCGGGCACGGAGAAGAGCAAGGCCCACGCCGAACAGGCCAAGGGCAAGGTCAAGGAGACCGTCGGCCGCGCCGTCGGCAACGAACGCATGACCGCCGAAGGCCAGGCCGACCAGACGAAGGGCAACGCCCGCCAGGCCAAGGAAGACGTCAAGGACATCTTCCGGCGCTAGAACCGGGAACCCCATGCCGAAAGGCCCCGGCCCTTCCCCTTGCCGGGGCCTCTCGGCATACCGGGACACGCCGGAGGAAACCGCCCCGGCTGGACGAATCGATGCTTCCCGAGATCCGAGCCGGCCCGGGGGCCTGCTTGACGCTCCCCTCAGGCCATGGAGGAGAGGCTCCGCTTCGAACGGGCCGCTGGACGACAGGCCCGCGGGCGGCGGGAGCGCGACCGCTTCCGGGCTCCTTCCCGGAGCTACGACGATCTTGGATCCAGCAGAGGGGCATCCGCGGGACAGAACGTCGCACGGGCTCCCCTCCCCCTCCACGCATCGGCCGACGCGGCTCCGGAAAAGATCTTTTGTTTTGAACGGAGTGTTCGGCGAACCCGCCGCTCACACCACCTCGCATTCCGCACTACAGGTATCGACCGAGGAGTCCTGAATGAACAACGACATGTGGAGCTACGTCCCGACTGCCGGCCACGGCCCGGACAGTGACCTCACGGGGTACAGGGTCGAAGCCACCGACGGACACATCGGCAAGGTCGACAAGCATTCCAACGAAGTCGTCAACCAGTACATCGTCGTCGACACCGGTGTGTGGATCTTCGGCAAGGAAGTTCTGCTCCCCGCCAGCACCGTGACGCACATCGACAACGAGGAACGGCGGATCCTGGTGTCGCTCACCAAGGAGCAGATCAAGAACGCGCCGGAGTTCGACAAGGAGAAGCACCTGGGCGACCCCGCCTATCGCGACCAGCTCGGCGGGTACTACGGCGGCTCGGGCCACTGAGCCCATTCACAGGCACACCGGCTCCGCAAGGTATGGCTGCCGTCCACGGGATCGTCCGGGCACCGTTCCTTCCCGCGGCCGCAGGAGCCTCGAAGACATAGCCCCGCTCTCCGCCTAGACCTCCGGGCAGTGGTTCGAGACGTCTGACGTCTCGATCGCTCTGGCCGGAGGTCTCGGCTTTTTCCGTGGCCGACCGTCACTCGGCCGGCGGCCACGAGCCTTTTCCCACCTCACGCCGAGGGGTGAGGAAGGACGAGGACGGCTTGGACGATGGCAGTGATCCGGTTGGTGCTGCAGCGGATGGAGCCGCCCGCGCCCTGGTGCGCCTCGCCGACTCAGTACTTGAGGCCGGCCTCGGGGAGTGCCTCGACGATGACGCGGGCGCGGTGGGAGAGTGCCTGGGTGCCTGCTTCTGGACCTCGGTTGCGCTCTGCACGACGAGGGGCGGGGGGCTGCCGAAGTTCAAGACCGACTCCTGCTGCCTCGTCACCGCCCGGGCCCAAGCGGAACGAGCAGCAGTCTGAGCGTGGTCCGCTTGTTCTATCGAACGGGCCCGCACTCATCGACGGTCACGATCGGCTCCGACAGGAAGACGTCCCGGTCGACGGAGCCGTAAGCGATGTTGAAAGTGTCGAGCCAGTAAGACCAACCTCGGATTCCCAGAGCGCTGGTGAACCTGTAGTTCAACTGCCAGCGGACCCACTGTCCGGGAAGCAGCCGAACTGCCGGCGGTCTGCGCGACCGGGGCGGCAACCCGTAGAGCGGTTCCACACGAGCGAGCACTCGGAGCCGATCGCCTTCGTCCCGCAGGCTGACACCGATCTCGCGAAGGTCTTTTCGACCCGAACGCGGCTCGAAGCCATCACGCTCGGACATCTGGACGAAGTGGGCACAGCCAGAGGGCGCCTGAGGCAGCGAGAAGCCGACCGGTACCGCGTTCCTGCGGGCAGCGGCCTCTCCGCCCCGCGACTGCTTCGTCCAGGATGTCTTGATCCACTGCACCATGATGTCCACCGCACCTGCCCTTCGCCGAGAGCCTACGGTCGGCATTCGTTTGCCGTCACTTGGGTTCCGGCGCAACTGCCTGCTGCCGGTTCTCAGCAACATTCCACAGGGGCAGGGGCCCAGACGGCTCTCCGGAACCGCCTACAGGCGCTCGCCGGTCTCACCTGCGCAGCCACTTGCGGCTTTCGCGGTGGTGGTCACGTCACGGAGTAGAAGCGGATGGCCACTTCGGAGTCGTCGCCGCGGGCGAGGCCGACGAAGACGGTGCGGGCGAGCCAGAGGTGAGCGGGGGCGTCGGTGCGAAAGACGGGGGATGTTCGGTAGTACACGCCCGGCTCGGACACCCGCAGGGCGCCGTCGTACTGGGCGGGGGCGGTGGGATCGTCCTCGTGGTAGTAACCGCGGTTGGTGATGTCGATGACCGCGCCGTCATCGGTCTCAAGGAGGTACCGGGCATCGAGCTGGTAGACCCCGCGACGTCTGTCGCACCAGTCGCCGCCGCCTGCCAGGACGGTGCCGCGCAGGCGGGGGCCGTCGACGGTGCCGCCGGTGATGGGGACGTACTCGGTGACTTCGCCGCCCCCGTGCCCTATGTGCAGAGAGGGAGCGAGGAAGACGCGGACCTCGAAGGCGAAGCTGAGGGCGGGGGTGAAACCCGGCCCGACGACAGGATGCGGCTCTGGGGCAATCACGGCACTCCGTAAGGCTGCGGGGGCTGGCGTGGCGGTCCGGCAGATCCTAGACAGGACACGCCCCTCTCGGTCAACGGTGTTGACGTAGTGCGACTCCGCACCGCTGCAGCTCAGCGGGCATCGACTACACAAGGCGGAACCCTGAACTCTTGCTGAGCCGGCGTTTCGCTTTCCGTTGTCCCGATACAGGTTTCAGCGGGAGCAGTACCAGCAGCACCCTCGCAAGGCCACAGAGAGCCCCAGGGCTCCTGTCGCATGCTCTCCGGACGCGGGCGTGGTCGATCCAGGGGTGAGCGGCGGTGCGCGGCTGAATGCCTTCGCAGTCGTAGCCCTTGTCGACAGGGCTGTTCTTGGCCATGCGGGTGTCACGGATGACCGCGTCGCACGTTTTGGTGTTCGGAGGCGGGACGGGCCTCGATGCTGGGTGCCCTGGGCACGGTGGGTGGTTGTCCGCGTTCTGCCACCGGGCCAGTGCCGGGCCGGCCGGGCCGGCGCCGATCGGCTGCAACCGGCGCTCCTGGCCCACGACCGACACCGCCAGCCTGCCGTACGTCACCCACCGTGCGCTTCCTGCGGAGCGCTCCACCGAACCCAACCGGTTGGTGCTGCGGTTCTTGACCCGGCAGGAGCGCCCGGCGCGTCACGGCGCCCGGCCGGAGGACCGGTCGGACGCCTGCGTGCGGCGGTGCGGATCAGCAGTTCTTGATCTTCCAGATCGGGTCCCAGCTCCACCAGGAGGGAGCGATGTCGGGGGCGGTCGAGCTGTGGGCAACGGCTCCGGAGGAGTTGTAGAACCGGGCGACCGTCCCGTTGGTCTGGGAGTTCTTGTAGCCGCCTCCGTCCCCGCCGCCGCCCCAGTAGGACAGCGAGTAGGTGTTGCAGTAGTACAGGTCGAAGACCTTGTACGAGCCCTGGGTCGGATCCCATACGCGGGCGCACAGGCGCCCGGCCGGACAGGTGTAGGTGCCGTCGCTGACGTAGCGGACGCGCTCGGCGGCCGGCGAGATCGTCGGTGCCGACGCCCTCACGCGCGCCCCGGCCGGGGCGTCGGCCGGAGCGACGGTGACGGCCGGCGCGCGGTCGCCCGCAGGCCGATCGGCGGGAGCGGCTGCCTGGGCTGGCGAGGTGGCCAGGAGGCCGGCGACGGCGAGCCCCGTGCCTGCGATGAGCGCCGCAAACTTTTGACGTGCCTGCATGCGTGATCCTCCGTGTCATTGTCGGAACAAGATGCGTACGCGGTTCAGTATGTGGCGAAGTCGTCTGATCACAGGGCAAGTAAGAAGTTATGGCGAGAAGGCGCCAACAGGTCTTATCGGTCCACCCTTTGAGGTCTCATCAGGTGACCACCCGGCCCCGGTCAGGCTGTTGGAGGTGTTCGGTGCACTGGCACGCGGGGCGGCGGGGCGTCCTCCGGGCGACCCGCCGGAGCGGTCCCGCTCGCCCAGCACGAGCAGTGCCGCCGCGGGGCGCTCGGGTCCGGACCGCCGCCTGCCCTCAACGGCAGCCCGGCACCCAGTAGCCACAGAAGGACGGCTGGGATTCGATCGTGAAATCGGTCCCGGTTCGAACTCCGCGAGTGTCGGAGCACCGCCTCGGCCGGGCTTTCGCCCTCCGCGTTCACTCCTGGGCGCCGGACGCTCTCGAACGGAGAATCAAGTCACCGAAAGTCATGGGGCGATCCCCTTTGTCGCGAAGGTGAGTTCGTCCAGAGGGGGATCCATGCGCATCGCGAAGAGGGTCAGGGCCGTTGTCGCCGCGCTCGCGGTCGCCGGGGGCACGCTCGCCGCGTCGGCCGGTTCCGGGGTCGCGGCGCCTCCGCCACACCCGAGGTCTTCGTCATGATCAAGACCAACCAGCGTCAACAACGGTCGTGATCAACACACCTAAACGGCTGTGACCGGCCATGCCCCGCGGCCCGACAGATCGAGAACGAGTGCCGCGATGTTCCACGCGTCGTCCTCGCCGCGGTGGTGGCGTCCCTCGAGCGGCAGTCCGGCGATCTGCAGGGCCTGGTCCATCCCGGGTTTCTTGCGCAGCCCGTATGCCTCGGTGAACACGGCCTTGGCGTTGGTGTGGGTGCGCTCCGTCGGATGGCCGAACGGGTAGGCCACCCCGTCAGCCCGACTCTGCCGAGCGAACTGCCGGCGGTCGTACTCGCCCCAGCTCGCCCAGGGCCGCTCCCCAGCCCCGTACTCCTCGACGAGGATCCGGCATGCCTCGGCGAAGGAGACGCCCCGGTCCACCTCAGCTTGCGTCAGTCCGGTCAGTTCGGTGCAGAAGTCGCTCACTTTCGACCGGGTAGGGCGGACCAAGAGACGGTGCCGGGACACGCGGCGTCCTGCCGACACGTCCACGACGGTGAGGCCGACCTCGATGATCTCGTTCACAGAGCCGGGCGGCGGCTGCCCGTCCCAACAGGTGGCTTCCACGTCGATGACGTTCAGCAGGGCGGATTCGTGGCGCATGGGATCGAGGATAGGAATGCCCGCCCGGTTCCGGCACCTCGATTTCCGCATGTCCACGCCGCCACCGTCACCACCGGCTTCTTCGGCGTGAAGCTCACGCCTGGATCCGACGGTTCGGCTCATCGTGCTGGGCACGATGAGCCTTGCCGAGCGGTTGGTGGAGGACGGGCCGGCATTCCTCGACGACCGCAGTCCGCCTTGCCGCTTCCTGCGGGACGCACCCCGGCGACGTGGTCGAACATGGCTAGGCCTGCCTGCCCGAACTCGCGCGAGCGATGGTCCAGGGCGGGTGGCCGTGCCGTGCGGCGTGGGTGCGGAAGTCGAAGAAGCCCAGACCGTCGACCTTGTACTCGGCGTCGATCTCTTCGGGCGTCCAGCAGTGGTCGGAGTAGTCGTCGAGGGCGACGCCGCCGGCTTCGAGGACGTGTGACACAAAGGCGCGGATCTCGGCAGTGCCGTCGATGTGGCTGGAGACGCCGACCAGCAGGGCCCAGGACGGGCGATGGCCGAGCGCGGAGTCCAGCAGGCGCACGCCCTCGGGATCCCAGCCGGCGAACAGGTGGCCTTCCTGATCGTCCATGAAGTCGACGAAGAGCTTTTCGTCCGACCAGTACCCGTCCTTGCCGGGCATCAGCCGGTCAAGCCGTGCGACCGTCGCCGTCGGCCCTCCATCGGGGAACACGAAGGCACTGCGCATGGGTGGAGCGTAAACGGGGACGCAGGGCCGCGGCCAGGGAGCTTCAGCCCGGTCATGGACCGGATTCGCCGATGGCGGACGGCGAACGCGAGGGCGTACTCGCCGGCCGCGAAGGTGGCCGTCATGGCCGGGGAGGCGTCAGCGGCGTGCGGGACGCTGTTGGCGACCGGTTCGCCGAGGGTCGGCAGGGCCGGTCCCCTCGTGCTCGCGCGCCGGGACGGCGGTGAGCAGGCCCGTCGTCTGGAGGTGGGTGCGTGCGCCGGCGATGGCCTCGGGGGTCGTCGCGTACTCCCGGCCCTCGTACCGCAGCAGTTCGAGGGCGCCGACCGAGTCGAGGACCTGCCGCTGCCCTGCCCGGATGCCGGAGGTCATGACGACGATGCCGCGCCGGTTCAGCTTCTCCACCGCGTCCTTGAGGACGAGCGCACCGGTCGCGTCCATGGTCGTCACCCGTGACATGCGCAGGATGACGACTCGGACGTCGGCCACTTCGGTCAGCTCGAGGAGGAAGCGGTGGGCGGCGGCGAAGAAGAGGGGGCCGTCGATCCGGTAGGCGACGATGTGCTCGGCGAGGAGCGCGTGTTCCTCGTCGGAGTGCTCGCCGGGCAGGTCGGGGCGGAAGTCCACCTGGTCGATGCGCGCCTGCTTCGCCACCGCTCGCAGGGCGAGGGCGCCCGCGACGGCGAGCCCGATGACCACGGCGTACACGAGGTCGAACGCGACGGTGGCGACGGCGGTGAGGACGAGGACGGCTGCGTCGGAGCGCGTGGCCCGCGCCATCGCGCGCAGTGAGCCGACCTCGATCATCCGTACCGCGGTCGCGAGCAGGACACCGGCCAGGGCGGCGAGCGGGATCTTCGACACGAGCGGGGCGGCGGCGAAGACGATGACGGCGAGGACCGCCGCGTGGGTGAGCGCGGCGAGCCGGGACGACGCTCCCGTACGGACGTTGACGGCGGTACGGGCGATGGCACCGGTCGCCGGAACTCCGCCGAACAGCGGGGCGGCGATGTTCGCCAGGCCCTGCCCGAACAGCTCGCGGTCGGGGTCGTGCTTCTGGCCGACGGTCATGCCGTCGGCGACCTGGGCCGACAGCAGTGACTCCAGCGCCGCGAGCGCCGCCACCGCGACGGCCGGAGCGATCAGGGAACCCAGAGCGGAGGGGTCGAGGAAGCCGAGGGAAGGGGCGGGCAGGCCGGCGGGCAGTTCGCCGATCGGCTCGGCCCGGTCCAGACGGAAGATTTGCGCCACGACGGTGGCGGCGATCACCGCGAGGATCGAGAAGGGGACGGCGGGCCGCCACCGGGCGCCGCCGAGCATGAGTCCGGCGACGCCCAGGGCAAGCCCGAGGGCCGTCCAGTTCGGGGCCTGGACGAACTCCTCGACGGCGCGCCACGTCACCGTCAGGACCCGGTCGCCTCCGGGCTCGGGGACGCCGAGGGCGTTGGGAATCTGCTGGAGGCCGATGACGAGCGCGATGCCCAGGGTGAAGCCCTCGACGACGGAGGCGGGGATGTAGGCCATGTAGCGGCCCGCTCGGAGCAGGGCCAGGCCGACGCAGATGAGGCCCGCGAGCAGGCCCACGGTCAGGACGCCGCTCGTCCCGTGCTGGGCGACGATGGGGACGAGAACGACGGTCATCGCCCCGGTGGGGCCGGAGACCTGGAGGTTCGAGCCGCCGAACACGGCGGCGAGCGCTCCCGCGACGACCGCGGTCGCGAGGCCGGCCGCGGGGCCGAGCCCGGAGGTCTCGCCGAATCCGAGGGCCAGGGGCAGCGCGACGACGGCGACCGTCAGGCCGGCGAGCAGGTCGCGCCGCGGGTCACGGGCCGTCGCGGCGAGGTCGGCGCGGGTGGGCAGCAGTGAACGCACCCGCCTCCCCGGGGCGTTCACCGCCCCTGAGGTGGTCACCGCCCCGCCGTCTCAGTATCCCGCAGCTCGGCGAGGAGCTCGTTCTGCCCCGCCAGCATTTCGGTGAGGATCCGGCGCGCGGCCTGCATCAGGTCACGCACATCGCCGCCCGCCAGGGTGTAGACCACCGTCGATCCCTCGCGGCTGGAGTTCACGATTCCGGACCGGCGCAGCACGGCGAGCTGCTGCGACAGGGCCGGCGCCTCGACGTCGATCTCCGTCAGGAGGTCGCGCACCGGCATCGGGCCGTCCTGGAGGAGTTCCAGGACCCGGATGCGTACCGGATGCCCCAGCATCCGGAAGAACTCGGCCTTCGCCTGGTACAGCGGAACCGGCACGTCCCGACCCTCCTCGTCGTCGAGCCCGTCGGATTCGTGGACGGGGTCTCGGGCTGGCGCTGTGCCCGCGGCTACCTGCGGGCGCAGCCACGCCAGCATCCATGGAAATGCAGAATTACGCAATTGTGTAGTTCACGGATTCGTGAAGTGGAGTGGGTCTTCCCGTGACCCAGAACACCGAGAACCGGCGCACGAGCGCCACACCCCGTACGACGAAAGCGGGCGAGGCGGGAAGCGGATGGCGACCGGACGGCCGAGGGATGCCTCGGGTACGGAGACACCGTGACCGCTCGAAGGCGGCAAACGCGGCACCTGGTGATCCGGGTCGGAGATCGGTCGGTGGTGAGCGGCGGCTTTGCCGAGGATCTCGTCGGCTGTCCTGGTCGGGACGAACGGTCCGGGGTGCTCGTTCCCGTCGGCGAGCCAGGCCCGGCTGCCGCGTTCGAGGGCCCGGACGGAGCGGTGGACGCCGCGCCCGAGCCCCTTCCGCGTGAGTTCGGCGGACCACCGCTCGACCGGGTCCAGCCCCTTCCATCGATCAGAAACGGCTCGGGTTCCCCTCACCGCGAGGGGGCTTCACCGGAGTCGCCCGATCCGCCTCGATGGTCCTGGCCGCCTCGGCTGCTTCCCGGAAGGTGACGACCGCCTCGCCGTTCTCCCGCGCCCATGCGGTGAGCATCCTGATGGGCTCCTCCAGGGTTCGCCCGAGATCGGTCAGGCCGTACTCCACGCGCGGCGGCGCCTCGGCGTACGCGTGCCGCTCGACGAGCCCGTTGGCCTGGAGCCGACGCAACGTCTGGGTCAGCACCTTGCGCGAAATGCCACCGCTCAGCTCGACCAACTCGCCGTGGCGCAAAGGGCCGTCGGTCAGCGCGAAGAGCGTGACCATGGACCACTTGCTGGCGATGATCTCCATGGCCAGGAGAGCGGGACAGTCGGAGAGGAAGACGATTCCGGGGCGCAGGCTCATGCCCCCGAAGGTTACCTGGAGGTACCTGACGGCCGCCTATCGTCGTCGAGGTGCGCACGCTCCCTTACCCGCATCTCGCACGATTGAGGTTCCAGCCGTGTTCGTCTCCCTTGTCGTCGTCACCGTGTTCATGTCGGCACTTCTCCTGGTGTCGGCCGGGGCCAAGTCCCTGCGGACGCGGCACATCACCGAGCAGATGTCCACCCTCGGGGTGCCGCAGGGCATGATGGGTTTCCTGATCGGCGCTCAGATCGCGGGCGCGGCCGGTGTGATCGCCGGTCTCTGGTGGGGACCCGTGGGAATCGCCGCCGCGATCGGCCTGACCCTCTACTTCGCCGGGGCGGTCGCATTCCACCTGCGCGTCGGCGACCGCAAGGGCGCGTCTCCGGCGGCGGTCCTCACCCTGGCCTCCGTCGCCCTGGCCGTGCTGCGTGCCGCCACCCTCTGACAGCGGACAGCCGGTCCGGCGTCGGCCTTGGATCGTGCTGGGCGAGGTGGATCTCCGGTGAGGACGGCCACCGTCGGTCATCGTGAGGTGTGCCGACAAACGGGGATGAGCCGGTGGTCGTGGGCCACGGCGCAGATCCTGCTCGGTGGCAATCGGTGTCCGGGGACCTGGTGGGCAAGGGGCGGGCCGGTTCGCCCGAGTGGAACCCCGCCGCCGAGCAAGGGCGTTCGTGCCGGGGCCGCTCGCGGGCCCGCCGAGGGAGAACTGCCGGGCGATCGCCGAGCACGCCGGTGACGCCGGCGCGGGCGGCGTGCGGCACCTGCTCGGCCGGGCTCGCCGGGGTGCCGACCGAGTGCGTGACGTCATAGGGGGCCCAGGACCCGCAGCGGTGCCGCTCAGTCGGCATCCCCGACGGCCTGAGGTTCGCGACCAAGGCCGCCCTGGCCGCCGAGATGGTCGCACGGGCCCTGGACGAGTGAACTCGGCCTGCTCCAGGGCCTCCCGACCGATGCCACCGGCCTCTCCGGGGAAGCGGCCCGCTGAGAACTCGTGCGCCGGTGGTCCGGCTGACCGCGAACGGCAGCCTCGCCCCCGGCGCCGGTGGTGACCTGATCACCTTCGAGGGGGGGTGCACTGGGCCGCCCTCGGCGACTCAGGTCACTGGTCGAGAAGACCGACGCCCACAACGACTGGGCGGCGGTGGGGCCGGGAGACCGGGAAAACCTGGCGGACCGGATCGTCGAGGAGGCGGGCCGCCTGCTCGACGGTCCCCGGCCACCGCGGGGGTGATCTCTCACCGGTGGCACACCGGAATGCCGCCGCGACAGGAGCTCTCGTACGTCCCCGGGGCGGGCGGTGCGGTCGGCCGCCGAGGTACCGGCGCGGGCGAAGGACACGTCATGCCGGTCCGCCCGGACGATGCCGAAGGCCCGTCCGGCACCGGCCTGGCCGATTCCCGCTCTTACAAGATCGGACGCCCGGCATCGTCCTCGACCGGAACGGCGACGCCCGCCGAAGCCGCCCCGGCGGCACCACCCGGGAGGAGGTGCGGTGACCAGTTCGGTTCCCTGGACGGATCGTCTGTCCGCCGGTACGGAAGCGGTCCGGGAAGACGTGGTGCGCTGGTACCGGAGCACGCGCGAGGGCAAGGCGTACGTGCCCCACATGATCTGGGGCACGCTCCAGACCGAGGCGTACGCCACCGTGGTCCTCGGCCAGGTCGTCGACTTCCTCGGGATCCCGAACGACGTGCCGGCCGGTGTCGCCATGCGCATGCGGCGGCAGCGCGTGCTGTACGACGGCGAGCACCACTACGACGTCGTCCTCGGGGAGCAGGCGCTCTACACGAACATCGGCGGGCCCGACGTGATGCGGGACCAGATCGAGCGGCTCCTGCGCGAACTCGACCTGGCCTCTCTCACCCTCGGAATCCTTCCCTCCACCGCACGGGTGGACCTGTTCCCCGTCCACGGGTTCAACATCTACGGGGACGGGGACGGCGGCCGGGCCCACGTCGAGCTCGTCTCCTCCTCCGTGGACGTCACGGAGCAGAGCGAACTCGCCCTCTACGGCAAAGCCTTCGCCGCGCTGAGCAGTGCGGCATCGTACGGCGGCGCCGCGGAAGGGCTCCTGAGGAAGGCCCACTCCTTCTGGGCCGACGCCTCGCTTCGCGGGTAGGCCCCCTCGCCGGCCGCGCAAAGGGGACGGTCTCGGCCGGAACGTGCGCGGTGGCCGTCCGGCCGGGCCGGCGCGGGCTGTTCCGAAGCGTGCTGCTGCGACTCGGGCTATTCCGATTCGGGGTGTTGCTGGACCCACCGGCCGTCCACCTTCTTCATCTCGACCCCGTAGTAGGGCTGGGGCGTCGAGGAACGGACTCCGATGCGCGGGCCGGCGGGCTTGGGCATGGGCTTGGCGCGAGTGCGGGGCTGCTGCCGTGCGGTGGCCTTCGCCCGCTTCTTCGCGTCGGCCTTTCGCAGTTCCTCTATTCGTTTCAGCAGCGTGGCACGGCTCATCTGCTTCTGCTTCGGCGCCTGGGGCAGACCGACGAAGGCGGGAGAGGAGCCGGGGCCGACACGGACGGGGGCGAAGGTGACCGTGACGGTGCTGGTATCGGGGGCGGGGGCGGGGCAGCAGGCCCGGTGAGCCGGTCTGCCGCCGCTGATGGTGGTGAGCTTCTTCTTGCTCACCGGAAGACGGCAAAAGACGCAGCGCTTGAGCGCAGCCATGACGGTCCCCCAGTCTTTGTTGCCCTACCGAGGCGGAACGATCGAGCGAACCACCCTCCTCGCGTCCTCGTCAATCGTGTTCGGGGCTCGGGCTTCCGGAGGGTGCGGTCGAATCGTCGTACATGGGTCCTGGGGGGGGTCTTCCCCGGGCTCGCCCCGGGCGGGGCCCGACCCGGCCCCCGGCCACCCTGCCCCGGCTTCCGGCCCGGTCCGGGAGCGGCGGCTCGATCCGCGTCCAATGCGCGTCGGTCGACGGCACGGCCGGACCAGCGGGTCGACGACCGGGACGAAACGGCCGCACCGCCTCGCCCGGCGGGAGCTACCGCCCTGTCGGCCCAGGACGGTAGTTCGGATTCGCCTGGTAGCCGCCGGACAGCCTCCCATGGGCGTCCACTTCCCAGGCCGCGATGATGGCCTCCGGGGGCACGGCCCCGTTCGGATCGTCGACCATGCTCCCGTCGATCTCGTAGACCCAGCCCCCTGGATTCGCCTTGGCCTCGGCAACCAGTTCGGGCGGCGGTGGCCGCCGCCCGCTGCGCTTCCTTCCGAAGATTCCCATGTCCCATGCCTTCCCGGTCCTGAGGAGGGATGTTACGCGGCGCCGGATGCCCCGGACGGAGTCGGAGAAACCGAAGGGGTCGCCGGCGTCGGCGAGTTCTTCGGGACAGGCCGAGCCCGACGCCGCACGAGTTGCGCGTGCGCCGAGCACTCCGCTCCAGAAAGCCGGTCAGGACAGCCCACCGGACAAGGGGCGCGGGCCGAGCTTCCGCCGAGAGGCGGAACGACGCGGGGAGAAGCAGCGGCTTTCCGCGCACCGCGATGAAGCGCCCGGTGTCCCTCCTCGACGTCAGAAGGCGGGCGGTGACCCACGGCGCCGGCGGTGTCCGGCTCTGCGGGGGAAGGCCGGTGGGGCCGCGGCCGCGCGGTCGTGAAGGGCGGGGTCAGGGGTTTGCCGGGCCGGCGGTGAAGAACGCCGCCGTCCGCTCCAGGCCCTGCGGGCCGAACATCGTGTCCAGGCTCCGGGCGGAGTCGGCGGCGGAGGCTTCGCTGCGCGGGAAGAGGGCTTCCTCGTAGGCGGTCAGGGCCGCCTCGACGTCGCCGGGGTGGGCGGCGATCGCCGAGGCGAGTTCGGCGCCGTCGAGCATGGCGAGGTTCGCGCCCTCGCCGGCGAAGGGCGACATCACGTGGGCGGCGTCGCCGAGCAGGGTCACGCCCGGCACGCGGTTCCAGCGGTGGCCCACCGGCAGGGCGTGGATGCGGCGGGGGGTCAGGGTGTCCGCGTCGGCGATCAGGCCGCGCAGGGCCTCGTCCCAGCCCTCGAAGCGGGAGAGCACGGCCTGCTTGGCCGCCGGCAGGTCGGTGAAGTCGACCGTGTCGAGCCAGTCCTCGTCCGCCTTGAGGGCGGTGTAGACGTGGAGGCTGCCGTCGCCCTCCTTGTGGGCGAGGAAGCCGCGTTCGTCGCCGAGGCAGATGAAGAACCCGCCGCCGACGATCGCCGCGCTGCGCGGATGGCGGGCGTCCGCGTCCGGCAGATCGGTCTCGACGAAGGAGACGCCGGTGTAGGCGGGCCGGGCGTCGGAGAGCAGGGGGCGCACGCGCGACCAGGCGCCGTCGGCGCCGATCAGCAGGTCGGTGGTGATGGCGGAGCCGTCGGCGAAGGCCACCTCGTGGCGCCCGCCGTCCAGGGCGCGGACGCCTGTGACCTTACGGCCCCACCGGACGGTGCCGTCGGGGAGGGCGTCGAGGAGCAGGTCGCGCAGGTCGCCGCGGTCGACCTCGGGTCGGCCGCCGGTGCCGTCGTCCTCCTCCGAGACGTGGACGGTGCCGTCGGGGCCGAGCAGGCGCATGGCCTGACCGCCCTCGTGAACGATCTTGAGGAAGCCGTCGTGGAGACCTGCCGCGCTCAGGGCCTTCTGGCCGTTCTCCTCGTGGATGTCGAGCATGCCGCCCTGTGTACGGGCCTCCCGCGAGGGCTCCAGTTCGAAGACGGCGGCTTCGATGCCGTGGACGTGGAGGACGCGGGCGGCGGTGAGACCGCCGAGGCCTCCGCCGATGATCGCGATGGGGTGGTGGTGCGTGCTCATGGGGTCCTCCTCGGGGTGGTGGTGACACTGCGCCCGCCCTCTGTCGGGCCGCTCTTCCACCGTAACGAACATGTTCGTAGCGAACAAGTTCGCTCGAGGGTGCGCGGCGTCCCACCCGCGCGGTCCCGGTGGGGACCGGGACCGCGAAACGGCCCCACGGAACGGGAAGTCCCAGCTCAGGGGCGCAGGGATCAGACAGTGGCGTGCGGGACGGGGGTGTGGAGGATGCCGTTGATCACGAGGTCGAAGCCCCAGGACAGACGGGCGTCCTGCGTGCCGGACAGCAGGGCCGGGAGGTGCGCCTTGATCATCGGGTGTTCGGACTCGTCCACGCCGTGCGCGGCGCGGGTGAGCGCGTCCCAGTCGTCCCGGCTCGTGGGGTCGCTTTCCTGGGTGCCGTGTTCCGCCGCGGTGGCGGTCGCGTACTGGAGGAGGTTGTCCACGCCCCAGGCGACCTGCTCGCGCGGGGCACCGCTGCGGGAGAGCAGGCGCAGGAGGCGTTCGACGAGGTCGAGGTAGTTCGCTCCGCTGGGGCGAGCGACCAGGGCGGAGCGGGCTAGCTGCGGGTGCTCGAAGAGCAGGCGGGTGTAGGAGGTCAGGGCCGCGACGAGATCCTCGCGCCAGCCGGTCCCGGACCGGTCGGCGGGCAGCTCCACCTCGCCCAGGAGCGCGTCCAGGACGGCCGCGTGCAGCTCGGCGGTGTTGGCGACGTAGACGTACAGCGAGGCCGGGCCGGTGTCCAGCTCCTGGGCCAGGCGCCTCATGGTCACCTTCTCCAGCCCCTCGGACCGCATGACCCGCACCGCCGCCCCGACGATCCCCCGCCGCGTGAGGGCGGGCTTCGCGGGTCGTTCACGTCTGCTGATCGGTTCTCGCTTCGCAGTCATGCCCTGATCGTAACGAACGCGTTCGTCGCTGGGTGAGAGCCTGGTGGGGCACGGGCCGACGGGAGGGCCGCCAATGAGAAGGAGGGCGCGCAGCTCACTCCGCTGGGGCGGCACGCAGAGCCGGAGGAGATCGCGGCCGCGGTGCTGTACCTCGGGTTCGACGCGACGTTCTCGACGGGGACGGTGCTGCACGCCGACGGCGGGATGGGGCAGGGCATTCCGCCGCTGTTCGAGTGACCGGGCGCCAGATCTCGGCTGCCGGGTGTCGGATGCCGTCGCTTCGCCGGCTGTCCCTTCAAGCCGCTGAACCGGCTCGGTGCGGAGCGGCTCGGTTCAGCCGGGTGCCCCGGCCGGCGGCCTTCACCCACCCGGGAACAGACGGTCCTCCAGAGCCCTGGGCAGCGGGTAGACGCGCTCTGCCGGGAACAGCCGGCGCGCCTGTGCGGCATGCCCGTTCTGCATCAAGGAAGCAGCCTTGCGGACCCGTGGGGTGAGGTCGGTGAGGCCCACCACCCAGTCGTCGGTGAACGTGCGGATCAGACGGCGGCCGATCCCCACCTGGATGCTGTAGTGGTTGAGCGCCGCCCCGCGCGGCGAACGCTCCGGGTCCCACTGGACGTGGACAGCCGCCTCGGCGACGGCCGCCGGATCCCCGGTCGTGAGCGCCGCCCGGGACAGGGCCTCCTCCCAGCCCTCCCTCGTCATCCGCACCGCGAGGACACGCTCCTGCGCGGGCTTGCGGGCCCAATTGCTGCGGTGCATCAGCCACAGGAACGACGGCTTGATCCACGTCATCCTCTGGAACGAGAACGGCGCGACGAAGCGGCCCGCCCTCAAGGCGGCGTCGGCGACGGCGGGCGCGTACGCCTGGTAGACCACGATCGTGCGGGCATCGTGATCGGCACGGATCTGATACTGGGGCGGCATGCGTCGCACCCTGTCATCCGTCCCGCGAGCCTCGCGAGCCGTTTTCCGCCCCCTCACCGCACAGCCGGTCGCGGAAGCACCGAAACCGGAGCGCGCGGTCGATGAGATGCGGGGGTCGTGCTCTGCGGGCACAGTGGGGAGGGAAGTGTTCCCACCGAGGTGGTCCCTATGGTCCTGCACGCCGGAGACGGAACGGGTTGATGCGGGGATTCTCGTGACGGCGGAGTGATCGATGTTCCGCAGACGGCCGGCCGACAGCGGCGAGGACCTTCTGGTCCGGCTCGGGTGGCTGACCGCCAGGGCGCGGGAGCTGGCCGAAACGCAGCGTTCCCGCGTCGAGCTCGCCGTAGCCCTTCAGCAGGGCATGCTGCCCCGGGACCTTCCCCGTTTTCCGGGTGCCCGGCTGGCCGTCCGCTACGAGCCCGCCAACCACGGGCTCAACGTGGGCGGTGACTGGTACGACGCCTTTCCCCTGCCCGGCGGGCAGATGGGCATGTCCATCGGTGACGTACAGGGGCACAACATCGAGGCCGCCGCCTTCATGGGGCAGGTCCGCGTGGCCCTGCGGGCGCTGGCCTCGGTCACGGGAGACCCGGGAGAGCTGCTCGGCCGCACCAACGACCTGTTGGTCTCCCTGGGCGCCGACCTCTTCGCCACGTGCACCTTCCTGCGGCTCGACCCCGCCGCCGGCACCCTGGAGTACGCCCGTGCCGGCCACATCCCCCACATCTGGGCCACCGCGGACGGCCATTCCGGCATCGACGACGGCGAGGGCGGGCCTCCCCTGGGGGTGCTCAGTGGCATCGACTACCCCACCACGCGCCGCCGGCTCACCACCAGCGGTGTCTTCGTCCTCCTGACCGACGGGGTGGTGGAGGGGCCCTCGCTCCACCTCGACGACGGGCTGGACCAGGTGACCCGGCTCGCCGGGATCACCGCCGTCGCCGGGCTGGACGTCGACGCCCTCGCCACCGCCGTCATGAAGATGGCGGCCACCGTGGGGCACGAGGACGACGCGGCCGTCCTCGTCGTCGGCCATGACGGCGGCCCGGCCCGGCCGACGGCCGAGGGGTGAAGGAGGGAGGGGCGCATCGAGGCGGACCCGTACGTACGGTGACGTCCGACACGCAGGCGTCCTTGCCCCGTCATGGCGGCTCCGCCGGTGTCTGATGGCGGACGTGTTGGTTATTCGGCAGTTCCGGCCCTTCACCGAGGTGGCTCTGATTTCGCTGGCCACGGCGGCCTGCTACTACGCGGCCGGGCGGCTCGGCCTGCTGGGCAGCCTGGTCGTCGGGGGCGCGGTGGCCACCCCCATCTGGCCGCCCACCGGCATCGCCGTCGCCGCCCTGCTGCTGTTCGGCACGCGGGTCTGGCCCGGGATCGCCCTCGGTTCCTTCCTCGTCATCGCCTCCCTCACCACCCCCGGACCCACCACCGTGGTCAACGTGGTGAGCAACACCGTCGCGCCGCTCTGTTCCCTCCTGCTGCTGAGACGGGCCGGGTTCCGGCACGACATGGCGCGGTTGCGGGACGGGCTCGCGCTGGTCTTCCTCGGCGGGTTCGGCGCCATGCTGATCAGCGCGACCGCGGGCGTCGGACTGCAGGTGGCGACGGGGTCCCTGGACAGGGACGAGTTCTGGGCCGTGTGGCTGGCCTGGTGGGTGGGCGACACGATGGGGGTGCTGCTCGTCACCCCGCTCCTGCTCGCACTCGCGGAGCCGTCCGTGCGGTTCCCGGCGCGGCGCTGGAAGGAGGCCGTCCTCCTGGGGCTGACGGCCCTGGTCCTCGTTCCCGTGGCCGTGCTCAGCCCCATGAGCCTGCTCTTCCTCGTCTTCCCCCTGCTGGTCTGGGCGGCGCTCCGCTTCCAGTTCGTCGGCGGCGTGCTGTGCGCGCTCTTCGCGTCCGTGTTCGCCACCTTCGGGGCGGACGCGGACAAGGGCGCGTTCTTCGGCCTGTCGGAGGTCGAGATCATGATCAAACTCCAGACGTTCAACGGTGCCGCCGCGCTGACCGCCCTGCTCCTCGCCTCGATCATCACCGAGCAGCGTGCGACCCGCCGTTCGGTGCGCCGCGCCTGCGAGGAACTGGTGGAGGTCCTGGAGCACCTCGCGGCGGGCGAACCCTCCCCCGGGCCGCCCGCCGGCTCCCCGCCCGGCCCCACCGGCAGCCGGATGGCGCCACCCGGCGACCAGCGGGGTCCGTGACCCCCGCGTCCGCGGCGGATCCGCTCAGCGGTGGCCGCGGCCCTCGTAGGCGGGCCGTCGGCCCGGGGACCGTGGCGGGAAACCGGGCGGCGCCGACCGGCGGGTCAGGGCGACACCGGCGAGGACGACGGCCATCCCCAGGGCGATCCGGAGGCTGAAGTCCTCGTGGAGGACGACGGCCCCCAGGGCCACGGAGACCACGGGCAGCAGGTAGCCGACCGTGGCCGTGTGGGTGGCGCCCTCGGCCGCGATGTTCCGGTAGGTGAGGTGGAAGGTGACGCCGGTGGCGACGACGCCGAGGATCACCGTGGCGACCAGCTGTCCCGGGGTGATCTCGACCGGTTCCAGGCCGCCCGCCGCCAGGGTCGGCGCGGTGAGGAGGGTCGCGGCGGTGAGCTGCGCGGCGGAGAGGGCGAGGGTCGGGATGCCCTTGCCGACCAGGTGGCGGCTCATGAACAGGAAACCGACCGCGTAACCGGCCGCGGCGCCGATGACGGCGAGGGCGCCCCAGCCGCCCGACCCGTCGGCCTGCCACGGCGCGAAGATGAGCACCACGCCGGCGAACCCCAGGAGCAGGCCGGCCACCCGGGCCGGCCGCAGCGCTCCTTCCGTACCGACGGCCGCGCCGAGAAGCAGGGACCACAGGGGGGTGGTGGCGTTCAGGACGCCTGCGACGCCGGAGTCGATGCTCTGCTGCCCGAAGCTGAAGAGGGTGAACGGCAGGGCGTTGCAGAAGAAGGCGGCGACGGCGATCCGGCCCCAGACGGCGGGGTCGCGGGGCAGCCGCCGGCCGGAGAGCAGACAGAGGGCCAGCAGGGTGACCGCTCCGAGCAGGCAGCGGCCGAACGTCACCTGCACGGGTGTCAGCGCCTCCAGGGCCACCTCGATCCAGAGGAAGGTCGAACCCCAGAGCAGGGCGAGCACGCCGATGCGCACCCCTGTCCGGCTCCTGTCCATGACACCGTTCACGGCTGCCTCCTGACGGGTTTCCTGAACAGGAACGCTGCCGCACTCTTCTCGGAAGGACAAGAAAAAGGTTCTACACTTCTTTTAAGCTGTTCTTCATGATGGACGTGAGGCGCATGCAGGTCCTGCGCGCCGTGATCACCAGCGGGTCGGTGACCGCGGCGGCCGCGCACCTCGGCTACACCCCCTCCGCGATCAGCCAGCAGATCGCGGCCCTGGAGAAGGAGGCGGGGACCACGCTGCTCGAACGGGTCGGCCGGGGAGTACGGCCCACGGAGGCCGGGCTGCTGCTCACCCGGTACACGGCCGTCATCAGCGAGCACCTCGCCGAGGCCGAGACCGCGCTCGCCGATCTGCGCGCCGGGCGCGAGGGCCGGCTGGCCGTCCGTTACTTCGCCTCCGTGGGACCGACCCTGCTGGCGCCCGCCCTGGCCCGCGTGCGCCGCGACCACCCGGCGGTCGCGATCGACCCTCGGCTGACGGACCCCGACGACGCGGTGGCCGAGGTGCACCGGGGCGACGCCGACCTGGCGCTGGTCGTCCGGCCCCCGGCCGACGCGCCCCGGCAGGGCCTCCATGTCGTGCACCTGCTCGACGACCCGTACCGGGCGGTCCTCCCCGCCGGGCATCCGCTCGCCCCCAGACGCGTACTCGACCTCGCCGACCTCGCCGGTGAACCCTGGGTCCGAAGCGAACCCCCCGGTCCCTGCCTCGCCCCCGTCACCGATGCCTGTGCCGCGGCGGGCTTCAGCCCGGACTTCGCGGCCACCTCGCAGGACTACGCCACCGCGCAGGGCTTCGTCGCCGCCGGACTCGGCGTCAGCCTCGTCCCCCGGCTCGGGCTGAGCGCCCGACACCCCGGCGTCGTGGTCCGCCGCATCAGGCACCCCGAGCCGGTCAGGGCGATCCACGCCGTGATCCGCACCGGTTCCCTGCGACAGCCCGTCCTGCGCACCCTCCTCGACGCCTTCCGCCAGTCGGCCGAGGCGGGAGGAGCGGCACCGGAGGCGGGAGGGCGCGCCGCCCCGCCCGGCCCGAGCGGCGACTGAGGCGACGGAAGCGAACGAAGCGCCGGGCATCCGTGCACGCCGTCTCCGGACGACGCCGTCCGTCGGCCGCCGGCCGCCTGGGGTGGGTGTCAGGGGGTCGGGCTCGACCAGGACGACGACCTCGCCGGTTCGCGGCCCCCCGGGGTCCGGCACGCGGTGGGCGATCACCACCTGCCCGGGTGTCGGCGCGGGCACCATGCTCTCGTCGACGATCGTGCCCCGCAGACGGCCGCGGCGGATCCGGAGCTCGCCTCCCCACCGAGAGCCGGTCGTTCGAGGGTGCCGCCGTACGGATCGTGGAGGCGGCCGACCGCAAGAGCCTCCTGCTGTCCGGTCCTCGCCCTCGGCGTCCGCGCGCTGTTCCTCCTCGGCTCCGCGTCCGCCGCCGCCCGGGACTGCGGACGCGAACTCGCCGTGCCGATTCGTCCGGGCCGGACCCGCGCCCGGGTCGGGTCACCGCGCTCGTCCTCGGCGAGACGGCCCTGCTCGCCGCCGCCGCGGGAGCGCTCGGCACGGCCCTCCCTCTGCCGTCCACCGGTCTGTCCGGTCTCGACGTCTCGCCCACGCAGGCGGCCGCGGCCGTCCCCGCCGCCCCCGCCCTGCCCCGGCTCGGCACGACCCGCCCGCGCCCAGGGACTCGGCGGGTCATCGGGCGGCGAGCCTGCGGCCGGCGGTGCGTGCCGCCCTGCCCGGTGCCTTCGCCGCTGCCGTGCTCACCGGGAGCCCGGCTGACGCCCTTCTCCAGGAGCAGCAGGGCGTGTATCGGAAGTGCGTGCGGCGGCGGACGTGTCGTAGTACTTCTGGGGAGACATAGAGACACTTTTGCTCACTTGGAGTCGTCGATGGCCGTTCGCCGTGTCGTGCCCAACATCCAGTCGGAGGCCGCGCAGGAGAGCCGGGAGTTCTATGGCCTGCTGGGCTTCGAGGAGGTCATGAACCACGGCTGGATCATGACGCTCGCCTCCCCGTCCAGTCCAGCGGCGCAGATCAGCGTCATGACCAGCGACAAGAGCGCGCCTGTCACCCCCGACATGAGCATCGAGGTGGACGACGTGGATGCGGCCTATGCCGTCATGCAAGCGAGCGATGCGGAGATCGTTCACCCCTTGCAGGACGAGGAGTGGGGCGTGCGCCGGTTCTTCGTCCGCGACCCCAGCGGGCGGGTGGTCAACGTGCTGGGCCACCACTGACGGCCGCACCCCCACCCCTGGTGAACGGGCTGGTCACAACCACTCGTTGATGGCCGCGACCAGGACAGTCGCTTCGTAGCGGACGGCGAGCTTCTCATAGCGCGTGGCTACCGCCCGGCGCTTCTTGAGGCGGTTGGTCCCGCACTCCACCGCGTGCCGCTCGCGATGTTCGATCTTGTCGAAACTCGGCGGACGGCCGCCGCGGGAGCCGGGCTTCTTGCGGTTGCGGGCTTGGTCGGCCTTGTCCGGGATGGTGCAGCGGATCCCGCGCCGCCGCAGGTAGTCACGGTTCTTGCGGGAGGCGTACGCCTTGTCGGCCCGCACCCGGTTCGGCCGGGTGCGGGGCCTGCCGGGCCCGACGCGACCTACCCGGATCTTCTCAGTACGGGCTCGAACTGCGGGGAGTCTCCGCGCTGCCCGGCCGTGATCACGGTCGACATGGGCTTCTGGCCATGCTCGACGGCCAAGTGCAGCTTGGTGATCAGGCCGCCGCGCGAGCGTCCGAGCCCGTGGTCGTCCGGCTCGGTGTCGACGCCGCCGGGCGGCTCGACCTGCAGGTCCCCTTTTTCCGTGCCACGGCGGCGTGCTGGTGGGCCCGGCAGACAAGGGAGTCGACGTCGATGTCCCAGGTGATCAGCCGCTTCGCGTCGGCTTGGGCCTGCAGCTCGGTAAAGATCCGCTTCCAGGTGCCGTCTCGCTGCCGGCGGCGGAACAGGTCGTACGCCCGCTCCCAGGGCCCGCACCGCTCCGGGACATCCCGCCACGGTGCCCCGGTCCGCGTTCGCCCCCGTATGCCGTCGATCAGCTGTCGCCTGGTCTATACCGGAGGGCGTCCCGGCTTCTTGCCCACTGACAGCAGCGGCTCTAGGCGGGCCCGCTGCACATCGGTCAGATCTCCACGTGCCACGAAGCGAGACCATCTGACCTCAAGATCCACTTTCGGTGCACGCCCTAGTCGCGCTTGGGCCAGATCGGGCCCTGGTCGGTCCAGATGACGCCCTTGTTGCGGCACAGGCAGAAGGGGTGGCCGATCGGGTCGGTGTAGACCCGCCAGCCGTAGCCGTTGGGGCCGATGAAGTCCTGCCTCAGCGTCGCGCCGAGGTCGAGGACGCGGCGCTGCTCGGACTCGATCTCGTCCACTTCGAAGTCGAGGTGGAACTGCTTGGGGTGCTCGCTGTCCGGCCACTGCGGAGCGCGGTAGTCGTCCACCCGGATGAATGCCAGCTCGATCTCGCCGAACCGGATGCCGGCCCAGTCCTCGGAGCTGCCTTCCTTGATCGGACGGCCCGTCACCTCGGAGTAGAAAGCCGCCAGCTTCATCGTGTCCGGGCAGTCGATGATGAAATCGGTGAGTCGCAGCATCCCGTGATCCTTCCACAAGCTCACACCCGGCTTCGAGGCGTGCCCCGAGCAGCTCCGCCGAGGTGCGGGAACAGGGGGTTCCCGGGGGCTTCGCCCCAGAGCCCGTCCCCCAGGGGCGGTCAGGTCCGTACCGCAGATGCGGATCAGCAGCGGACTTCGGCGGAGCCGCTCAGGAAGTCACGTCGCTCACCGGACCGGACCGGGCGGCGGGACCGGCGGGCGCCGCCGTCAAGGTCACCGGACTCACCAGGGCCTTCGGCAAGGGCGCGACAGTCATCACGGCGGCCGACGGCATCGGCCTCGCGGTCCCCGCCGGGCATATCGTCGCCCTCGCCGGCCGTTCGGGGTGGGGCGCGTCCACCCCGCTGCATCTGATCGGCGCCGTCGAACGCGCCGACGCCGGCTCCGTGCGGGTCGACGGCACCGAGGCGACGGCCCTGCGCTCCCGCGGGCCCGCCGCCCACCGCCGTACCGTCGGCTTCGGCTTCCAGCGCTTCCACCTGCTGCCGCCCTCACCGTCCTCGACGAGGTCCTGGCCCCGTGCTGTCGCGCCGGCCGCGTCGGCCCTGCCCCCGGCGCTGGACGATCTCGGTCGGCGGTGGGGGGCGGGGCTCCCCTCAGGGGACGACCAGTCGCTGGCGGCCGTCGATGAGTTCGCGCACGACATCCAGATGGCCGGCGTGGGTGGCCGTCTCGGTGATCACGTGGAGGATGACCTCGCGCAGGCTGTCGAGGCGGTAGTCGCCGAAGAAGTCCGGCCACCAGGCCGGGGGCGCGTTCAGGTCGGCGCCGGCCAGGAAGCCGTCCGCGAGCTCCGCCTCCTCGCGGTAGAGGGCGAAGACCTCCTCGGCCGTCAGCTCCGGCGCGGGCTGCCACGCGCTCTCGCCGGCCCCGAGGATCTCCTCGATCGCCGTCGGCTCCCCCGCCGCGACCGCGCGGAACCAGAACTTCTCGTCGTCCAGTGCGAGGTGGTGCACCAGTCCCAGGCACGTCCAGCCGGACGGCAGTACCGGGCGCCGCAGCGCCTCCTCGTCCAAGCCCTCCAGGATGTCCAGGACGTGCTTGCGCTTGCTGTTCAGGGCGTCGAGCAGTGCGGTCAGTTCCGTGTCAGCCATGGGCGGGACGGTATACGGCCCCACTGACATCCGGGCCTGGCGAGCCTTCCCGGGTCCGGGACCAGGCCCGGGTCCGGTCCCGGGAAGGTCGTTCAGTTCGTCTGGGCGTTGAACAGGTGGTCGCCGAAGTACCCGACCACGATCAGGCCGCTGCGGTCGGTGTCGTCGAGGAAGTGAAGCCGCGGTGCGGGAGGTTCGCCGTCGCCGATGCGGATGTGTTCGACCATGACCGCCGTCCCTGTCCGCGAGACCTCCGCCGGCACCGGACACGTGCGGCCGGACCGTCCGCGTGGGCTGTTGCGGGCGAGTTCCCCTTCGTAGTGGGCGACTTTCTGTTCGCTGATCAGCGGGGTGTCGAGGGACGCGCAGTACGCGCGGAGGTTCGCGAAGCCGGCGCCGGCGCTGCCGTTGCCGGATGCCCGCGCGAGGTTCTTGGCCTCGGCGTACATCTGCATGGTGGCCAGGGAGTCGGAGAGGCGGGCCCGCCAGCGTACGGCCTTGCTGTGGTGCTCCAGCTTCCGCGACTCCCCGGGGTCGGCGGTGATCGCCAGGCACGTGCAGTACTGCCGGGCGCGTTCCAGGATCTCGGCGAAGGTCGGCGCCTCCAGGAGTTCCCGCAGGGTGCGGACGTCGGCGTCGCCCGAGTCGTCGTGCCCGGAGATCCGGTAGCGGGCGACGAGCGCGTCGCGGGCCCGTACGGCCGCCCGCCGTTCGGCTTCGCTCTCCTCCAGCAGCGCCCTCAGCGTCGCCCGGTCCCCCTCGCTCTCCTCCAGCCGCCGCTCCAGCTCCGCCGTCCCGGGCGCCGGGGAACCGTTGCCGATCTCCTTCGCCAGGCCGGCCAGAACCGAGTCCATGTGCTCCTCAAGTCTCCGGCCCTGCCGGAGGAGAGCCTTGGCCTGCTCCACGCCGTGCTCCGCCGCGCGTCGGCGTTCCGTCTCCGCGGCCAGCTTCCGCTCCAGGCGGGCGATCGTGCGCCGGTGTTCCTCGACGAGATCGAGGCTCTCCTGGCGCCACTGCTCCAGCCGTTTCATGAACTGCGCCGGGATGTGCGGGGCCTCGTGCGGGGAGCGGTTCGCCGCGGGTCCGAACGGGCTGCTTTCCTTCGTGTTCTCCTTCATGCCTTTCTGCATGCCCACTCCCCCGCCGTTCCCCCCATGCGCCCGCGGCTCCGGCGCCGAGGGCGTCCCGGACCTGACGCGATCGGGGCGGCCGCAGGTTCCTGATCGGCGGGCTCTGGTGGGATGTCGGCGGCCGCGCGGGACACCGGCTCGGGGTCGTACGCGCCGGACGGCGGCCCGCACGCCGAAGGGCCGTACCCGCCGGTCGGCGGGTACGGCCCTGGTGTCGCGGGAGTGGTGGCCGTCAGGGCCGGTAGGTCTTCACGAAGAGGGAGTCACCGCCGTCCCGGTGGCTGCCGTCGACGCCGAGTCCCCCGGTGTAGTCCCTGTTCTCCTCTCCGGCCCAGTCCGGGATGGGGTTCGGGTCGCCGGTGCCGTAGTCGAGGGGCTTGAAGGACTGCGGGGAGCCCTCGACGGAGCCGAACTGGTAGACGCGACCCCGGGTCGAGTAGGACTGGTAGGGCTGGTAGGGGCCGTTCTTGACGGTCTGCTTCGTCAGGTCGTTGTTGAAGAAGACGTTCTGGGGACCGCTGGAACCGGACCACTTGCTGGCCTTGTAGCCGGCGCTCCAGTAGATCGGCCACCAGGTGCCCTTGTCGCCGACGCCTCCTTCTCCGCCGCAGTTGACGGTGCAGCTGCCGGAGGAGTGGTTGTAGGGGACGTGGACGGTGTTGTTGTCGAAGAGGTTGCGGCGTTCCCAGCCTCCGTGCAGGTTCAGGTCGGAGTCGAAGTCGTTGGCGAAGACGACGTTTCCGGAGGCGGACCACTGGAAGGTGAAGTGGCGGAGGTTCCGGGTGGTGTTGAAGGCGTAGAGGGAGTCCCAGACGCGGGAGCCGCGCAGGTATCCGTTGCCGCCCTTGCCCTTGTTCCAGGCGCCGTCGAAGTAGTTGTCCTGGATCTGGAGGTTCTTGGCGACCTCGGTGACGACGGGATGGGAGCCGGTCATCTCGCCCCTGGTCCCGCGGACCCAGGAGTTGGCGGCCCACTTGAACACGATGCCGTGCATGGCCGCCTCGGGGGCGAGGTTGCCGTAGTTGTGGGTGGCGCAGTTCGGGGCCGGAGCGGCGCACTCGGCGCTCAGGCCGTCGATCTGCTGGGTGAAGGTGAAGTTCTCGAACCCCACGTCCGTGATCATCTTGAGCGGGGTGACCTTGCTGGGGTAGATGGTGTTGTCGATCGGCGGGGAGCCGTCGGAGACGGAGTTGACGGGGACGTCGAATTCCAGCGGCTTGTCGATGGTGACGGTGCGGGCCGCGCTGTCGACGGAGGAGATGACGAAGACCTGCTGACGCATGTGGAGGTTCTCCTTCTCCCCCGACATGCCGGTGACGCCGATCCCCTGGCTGTCGTAGAAGGCCACGCTGTTCGCGGCCCCGACCCACAGGTAGCCGCCCGGCTTGAAGGCGGACATGTCGGCGGAACCGCTGAGCGGGATGGTGGTGTCGCCCTGACGTGCGGCGTAGCCGGGGGTGGCGGGGTTCTCGACGAGGGTGACGCCCGATTCCCAGTGCTGGTTGACCGAGCCCTCGAAGAGGTCCCGGCGGTTCTCCGGGATCGAGGAGATGTCGCCGCACATGCGCTGGTGCTTGGCCGACACCTCGCGGGTCTGCACGCGGAACAGGGCACGTCCGGGCCAGATCCACCCGCCCGTGCCGGTGATCGAGCCGCCCAGCTTGCCGGGGCACTCGTAGCGCATCGCGTCCTGGTCCCAGCGGCTGCCCTGGTACAGGGTGTCGTACCTGGTCGCGGCGTCCGGCCGGAAGACGATCTTGGTGCCGGTTCCGGGCGTCGTGCCCCGGCCCCTGATGACGAGGTAGGAGGCGTCGACGGACACCTGCTTGCTGACCTCGACGGTGCCGCGGGGCAGTTCGATCAGGGAGAGGTTGTTCCGTGAGGCGTAGGGGGTGCAGGAGGTGCGGATGTAGTCGATGGCCTTCTGGATGCCGGCGGTGTCGTCCTGACCGTCGTCGGACTTCACGTCGTACTGCTCCGCCAGTTCCTCAGGGGTGATCGCGCAGCGCGGGTTGCCCAGTCTGACCACCAGCGGCAGCAGTTCGCCGCCCCGGTAGCCGGCCTTGCTCCAGTCCGGGAGGTCACCGCCCAGTCCGGTGCGGCGGTTCTCCTTGTGGAGGTTCGCGGAAGCCCGGATGTCGTACTCCACCGTCTGCACGGAGGGCTGCGCGGAGCCGGCCGTGGACGTGCAGCGGAACTCCCGGCCGCCGATGCCGATCTGACCGCTCGCCTGGGTCAGGCAGCCGCTGAGCGCCTTCTGCCCGTAGGCGTTCGGGTGGACGGCTTCCTGCTGGTCGCCCTGGGATCCCCACGGCAGCAGCAGATAGGGGACCCAGCGCACCCATTCCGCCTTCGCCGCGGGCAGCGGCGACGTCAGGGTGTGGGCCGCGGTGGCCTGTTCGGCGCCCTTGTGGCACAGCTCGTGGCCGGCGAGCGCGTCCTGCACGTCGAGGAAGAAGGCGTCCCCGCGGCGTGCGGCGCTCCTGATCATCGTGCTGATCGCGGGGATGACCTCGTCGCGGGCCCAGGTGGCGTCCTCGTCGTAGAACGGGCAGCCGCCCGACGTGTAGCGCTCGTAGCTCTCCGTCGGGTACCGCATGTCGGCGCTGCGGGCGATCGGGCCCGCGTAGGACTGGGCCACCAGGCGGTAGTACCTGCTGTCGTAGCCCTGGGAGCGCATGGCGGAGTGGATGCCGTTCATGGTCTCCACCACCTTGTCCTCGACCCCGGTGAGCTTGCTCCGGAAGGCGCTGTCCTGGCCGCTCCTGCAGGCGCCGAAGCCGGACAGGAAGCGCTGCGCGCAGCCCGACACGATCCCGGAGAAGTCCAGGTCGTTGCCGCCCACCGAAAGCACGATCGTCCTGACCCGGTAGTGCCTCGCGAGGTCCTTCAGCTGCTCGACCTGCGGCCGCTCCCCCTTGAACCCGCTGCGGAGCACGTGGTCCGTGGTCGCCCCCGAACAGGCCAGGTTGAACCGTCGCTCGGGCGGGATGCCGTCGATTTCGGCGCCGGCGATCTCCGAGACGTCGGAGCGGTCGCAGCGGTTGCCCCCGTCGTAGGAGGTGTGTCCGTAGACCTCCTCCAGATCGGGCCGGCAACTGCTCTCGTCGGCGTTGCAGCCGGACGCGGCGCGGTCCGTGCCCCAGGCGGAACCGGCGTTCCCGGTGTTCGCGTTGCCGGCCCACCGTCCGGCCTCGCCGGAGATGTAGCTGTCGCCCATCGCCACCACGGCCGTCGGCTTCTGCCGTGCGGTCCAGATCACGGTGGCGTTGTTCCCGGCGCCGCCCTGCCGCTCGACCCTGAACGTGGAGAAGTCGCTGCCGTTCTCGTCGTAGCCGTTGGATCCGATGAACGGGTTGTTCCAGTGCAACTGGATCTGACGATTGCCGTCGCTCGGTTCCAGGCAGTTCTGGGTGACGTACCGGACGGTTCCCTCCGTCCCCGTCGCGAGCCCCGAACTCTCCGACGCCCATGCCGCGCCCTGTTCCCTCAATATGAGCTCGGGCGGGGCGGCGGACCAGATGCCGTGCGACAGCGCGTGAAACTCCAGCGTCAGGTCGCACCCCGTGCGGTTGACGAAACTCACCCCGGTGCTGCGTGCGGCATCGGGGGCCGGCGGCACGCACGGGGCGTCCGCTCCCCTCACGCCGAACGCCGCACACACGGGCACGGGTTCGAACTCCACCGTGCAGTGGTCGGAAGGGGAGTTCGACGTGCCCGGGTTCGCCGTCGCCGTCAGGGGGCCCTGGTCGTTGGTGACCATGTAGTCGTACTCGTTGCGCCGTTGGCCCCCCACGCCGCAGTGGTAGGTGGGGTTCCCGCTGGTCACGAACCGGGCGCCCGGCGGGAGCTGGTTGTCCCACGTCGGGATGGTGTTGAAATCGCCCATGACCGCCCACGGCCGGCCGTTGGCGGCCCCCGACGCGGTGCGGACCAGGTCGCCCACGTCGCCACCGCCGTTGAGGGCGTGAGCACTGAAGAAGATTCCCTCGTGGCCGGCGGCATTGGGGACGATCGCGCCCAGCATGGCCTTGGACGCCACGTCGTCCGCGACCTCCGGCACGAGGAAGAAGTCATCTGTCGGTATCGGCGCACGGACTATCAGGGCCACCGCGCGCTGCTGCCTGATGTTCGTCAACTTGTAGACGAACACCTGCCGCCCACCGGGTGGGGTCCACGTGTACGAGAGCAGGCGCACCCATCGCCCCTGGGTGCTCTGCCATTCCCCGAGCACCCGCTCGTCCTCGAAACCGTTGGCCCCGTTGGCGTCGCCGCGGTACGGGTCGTCCCGCACCTCCTGGAGTGCCACGACGTCGTTGCGCGCGACCAGCCCGGCTATTTCCTCCCAGCGGTGCGGCTGGTTCGAGTTCCGGATGTTGTAGGTCGCGGAACGGAAATGGCTGACGCTCCACGCCTCGATCTCGCCGGCGGCGGCTGCCGGGCCACTGCCGACCCCCACGAAGAGTCCGCTGAACAAGGCGAGGACGAGAGTGAGGAGCAGAACTCTCGGCGGTCTCGCTCTTCTTCTGTTCATGTAATATTCCACATATTCTCTGAGTGTGACGCCGGAAAATGCACCGGATACGACCCGAGAAATCGATGGTGTTGTCATCCATGACGATTCCCTTCGGGTTTCCCATTTCTCAGGCACGGATCAACCGGAAGACAATCCCATGTGCCGCTAGCGGTTCGCTAACGAGCAGCTAGCGCGGACCAGCGTTCCGCGTCAGGCACTGTTCCTCATGGGCCGGTCATTCACTTGCCGGCACCGGATGCCGCCGGATGTTCGGCTACGCTGACGCCTCTCGACCCCCGGATCGGAATGATTCCCGGGGCGTCGCGCGCGATATGCCCCGTTCTTCGAGGAGAGCGCAAACAGCCGAAGTCGAAGAGCCACCGCGGGCACCCTGCTGTCCACGGCGGTCGTCCTCACGTCACTGACGCCGCCCGCGGCCACCTCCGCGCACGCGGACGGCATCATGAGCACGCCGTCGTACAAGAGCCTGGGTTCCGCCACGGCCGGTTCGGACTGGATGAAGGGCGTTCCCGACCGTACGCATCCGGGCGCCATGTCCATCCCCCCAGTCCGCCGACACCCGCGGCGGAGGACGGCAGCGGACTGGTCGAGCGGACCTGGAAGGCCACCGAGCACAACATCGACGTCGGCGCCTTCTTCGCCATGCTCCACCGGCTCACCGGCGCCCCGACCTGGAAGACCCGCTCCGACGACGCTTTCACGTTCGCCAGGTCCATGATCAGCGACGACCGGAACCACCTGTGGACCGGCACCGGACCGGACGGGGTCACCGTCGACGAGAAAGCCGTGCCCGAGGACGTCCAGGTCTGGAGCCACCTGGACGCCTACGATCCCGAAGCCCCTCTCGACAGCCCCTACGCGCGCACCGTCGACTGGGCCGCCGACCGCATGGCCGCCACCGACGGCCCCTTCACCGGCGTCAGCTTCAGCACCGTCGACACCAGCGGCGTCTGGTTCGAGGGCACCGCCCACCTCCTGGCCGCCTGCAAGGCCCGCAACTCCTCCGGTGACGCCGCTGCCGCCAAGACGCTGACGGACACCCTGGAGAAGGCCCGGGCGCAGGCCCCCACACCGGCGGCGAGGGCATCGTCGCCTCCTCGCACGACGGCCTCGACACCGGACAGGGCGACCGCTCCTACGCCTCCCTGCACACCGGTGCCACCCTGGTACCTCCTCGCCGCCCTGGGGAAGAACCCCCTTCCGGCTCTGAACCCGCACCCCCGTCCCCGCTTCCGCCGCGAAGCGGGGACGGGGTCCTCACGGGGTGCGGGGCCGTTCCCCGAGGGTGATGGCCTGGACGGGGCAGGCGCGGGCGGCTTCGCGGACCAGGGTCCCGTCCTCGGTCTCCCGGCCGGGGAGGACGGTGCCGAAGCCGTCGTCGTCCTGGGTGAAGACGTCCGGGGAGAGGAGGGCGCACTGCCCGGCCCCGATGCAGACGCCGGTGTCGATGGAGAGGGAGGCGGGGGCGGAATCGGATGGAGGCGGGGAGGGGGAGGTGCTCACCGGGCGGTTTCCCTTCTCTGTGCGGTCGGCCTCGCGCGTCGCGGGGCGGGGCTCACCAGGTGACGGGGAGTTCGAGCATCCCCTGGATCGTGTCGCCCGGCTTGAACGGGATCTCCTCCGCCGGCGCGGCGAGGCGCAGGTCCGGAAACCGGCGCAGCAGCGTGCCGAGGGCGATCTCCAGTTCCGTACGGGCGAGGTTCTGCCCGAGGCACTGGTGGATGCCGAAGCCGAAGGCGACGTGGTGCCGGGCGGGCCGTTCCCAGTCGAGTGCGTCGGCGTCGGCGTAGACCGTGCCGTCGCGGTTGATGAGGGAGGTGGAGAAGATCACTCCGTCGCCGGCGCGGATGACCGTGCCGTCGACCTCCACGTCCTCGCGGGCGACGCGCAGCATGCCGTCCGCGATCGACAGGAACCGCAGGAGTTCCTCGACCGCGGCGGGCAGCAGGCCGGGGTCCGCCCGCAGTTCGGCGAGCCGCCGGGGGTGCCGGAGGAGGGTGTACGTGCCCAGGGAGATCATGTTCGCGGTGGTCTCGTGGCCCGCGACGAGCAGGATCGTGGCCAGTTGCACCAGCTCCTGGCGGTCCGGTCCGCCCTCCTCCGCCTGCCGGGCCACCAGGTCGTCCAGCACGCCCTCGCCCGGTTTCCCGCGCTTGCCGTCGATCAGCTCGCCGAGGTAGCCCTCCAGCCGGGCGAGCGCGTCCTCGGTGTCCTCGGCCGTCGGGCCGCGCAGCAGCCGGCGGGACTGCTCCTCGAAGAAGTCGTGGTCCTCGTACGGCACGCCCAGGAGGTCGCAGATGACGACCGACGGCACCGGCAGCGCGAAGGCGCTCACCAGCTCGGCCGGCGGTCCCGCGGCCTCCATGGCGTCGAGCAGCCGGTCGACGGTGGCCTGGATGCGCGGCCGCAGTCCCTCCGTGCGCTTCAGGGAGAAGCTCGGGATCAGCATCCTGCGCTGGGCGTTGTGCTCGGGGTCGTCCCAGCCGAGCAGCGCGGCCCGCCTGCGGCGGCGCAGGGCGGCGACCCGTTCGGCGGTGATCGGGAAGTCGGGGCGGGTGGAATCGGTGGACAGCCGCTGGTCGGCGAGGAGCGCCCGGGCGGCCCGGTGGCCGGAGACCAGCCACACCTCCCGGCCGTCCCACAGGGTGACCCTGGACAGGGGCCGGTTCTCGCGGAGGGGGTCGTAGGCGGCGGGCGGGTGGTAGGGGCAGGACCGGTTCTGGGGGAAGGAGACGGCTTCTTCGGTGGTCGTCATCGGGAGACCTCGCAGACGCGGACGGCGATTCATCGACTCCGGCAGGTACCGCCTCCCACTACATGCCTCAGGCATCTATTCGGTCTACGCGGAGTTCGGCCAATCCACCGGAACGGACGGATCCGTTCGGCCGGGGCTGCCGCACCCGGGGAACCCCGCCTTCACCCGCGCCTCCCCTGCGGACGCGGGAGACCGGGCACTCCCGCCCGCGCGCCTCGGCGGCGGGGCGCGCCGGGCCGAAAACCGTCGCCCTCCCCACCGGAGTCCCCCGCCCCGCGGGGGCAGAAGCCCGACGGGAAGGGACCGGGCAGGAGTCGGCCGGGCCAGGTGTCAGGCGAGGTCGCGGTGGCGGCCCACCCGGGTGGAGAGGAGGTAGAGCGGGGGCACGAGGGCGGCGGCGCAGACGGCCCAGAGGGCGGTGCGGGCTCCGGTGTGGGTGGCGAGGAGGCCGGCGGTGAGGGCGCCGAACGGCATCGCGCCCCAGGAGACGAAGCGGACCGTGGCCATCACGCGGGACAGCAGCTCGGGGGGCGACTGGGTCTGCCGGTAGGTGCGGGTGGTGATCGAGCCGATGACGGTGCCGAAGGCGAAGCCGGCGTTGCCCAGGGCGAACCAGTACGCGTCCCCCGCCGACGTGGTCAGCGGGGCGAGCAGGAGCAGCGCGCCGCCGGCCAGGTCGGCCGCGATGATGCCCCACGCGGTGCCGAGGCGGGTGGTGACCCGGACCGCGACGGCGGCGCCGGCGAGCGCGCCGACCCCGTCCATGGCGAGGACGAGACCGAGCTGTACGGAGCCGAGGCCGGCCTCGCGGACCAGGTAGAGGGGGGTGAGGGCGACGAGGGCCGCGTTGAGGAAGTTGGCGGCGGTCGCCCAGATCATGCAGGGCCGCATGACCGGGTGCCGGGTGACGTACCGCCAGCCCTCGCGCATCAGCCGGAAGGCGTTCTCGCCGGTGCGGGGCGCGGGGCGGGTCTCGGGGAGGGTGCGCAGCAGCAGGGCGGAGGCCAGGTAGCTGGCGGCGTCCGCGACGAGCGCGCCGACCGGGCCGGTCACGCCGATCAGGACGCCGCCGAGGGAGGGTCCTCCGGTGTCGGTGACGGCGTGGGTGCCGGACATGACGCTGTTGCGGGCGGCCAGCTGCCGGGCGGGGACGACGGCGGGCAGGAAGGTCGAGTTGCCGATGTCGAACAGCACCGTCGCCGCGCCGGTGACGAGCGCCGCGCCCAGCAGGTGCGGGTAGGTGAGGGCGCCGAGCCACCAGGCGAGCGGCAGCGATCCGAGCGCCGCGAACCGTACGAGGTCGAGCGCGACCTGGAGCCGGCGCAGCGGTACGCGCTGGGCGACGACGCCCGCCGGGAGGCTGAGCAGCAGCCAGGAGACCTGCCCGGCGGCGGCGAGCAGGGCGACCTCGAAGGCGGTGGCGTCGAGGACGGTGAGGGCGACGAGCGGCAGGGCGAGGGCGGTGACGGCGGTGCCCGCTCCGCTGACGGTGGCGGCGGCCCAGTACCGCCAGAAGACGCCCGGCGGCGAGGTCTTCTCCTCGGTGTCGCGTCGGTCGTGCTCCTGGATCGCGCGTGCCCCGCTCATACGGTGGCCACCCCCGGGTCTAGTCAGTCTCTTTTGGGAACTCACTTGTTCCGGGTGAGTTTCTATCGGGAACCCACCCGATGGCGCAAGATGGACCCGAGGGGCGCCGCCGTGCGCGAAGGAGCGCGGAGGGGCGCGGAGGAGTGGAGACGCTGTGACGAGATCGGTGCCCGAGCGGGACGCCGCCTGCGCGATCGCGCAGGCCGCGGCGGTGGTCGGCGACTGGTGGAGCCTGCTCCTGATCCGCGAGGCCGCGCGGGGCCACCACCGGTTCGACGCGCTCCAGGAGGAGCTGGGCATCTCCCGCAAGGTGCTCACCGAACGCCTGGCGCACCTGGTGGAGACGGGGGTCCTGGAGAAGGTCCCCTACCAGGACCGGCCGGTGCGGCACGAGTACCGGCTGACGCCCAGCGGGCAGGGACTGCTGCCGGTGCTGCTGTCGATGCAGGACTGGGCGGACCGCTGGGTCTTCGGCGACGGCTCGCTCAGCGGCACCGCCGACGAGACGAGCGCGGAGGCCCGGCGCGTGGCGGGCCTGACGGGCCTGCGGCTGCCCCCGCTGGAACTGCCGGGCCACCGGGACGGCGCGCCGCTGGACCCCGTGGCCGCGGACCCGGCGACCGTCCTGTTCTGCTACCCGGCGACCGGGCGCCCCGGCCCCCTGCCGGACCGGTGGGCGGACATCCCCGGAACCGTCGGCTGCACGCTGGAGAACCGGCTCTTCCGGGACGCGTACGAGGACTTCCGCGCGGCGGGCGCGGAGGTGCACGGCGTCAGCACCCAACGCCCGGACGAGCAGCGGGTCTTCGCGGTCGAGGAGGGGATCCCCTTCACCCTCCTCTCGGACGTCGACCTGCGCCTCGCCGCCGCCCTGCGGCTGCCCACCTTCCGGGCCGGCCAGCTGCTGCGGCTGAAGCGGGCCGTGCTGGTGGTGGACCGCGACCGCGTCGTACGGCACGCGCGCTTCCCGGTCACGGACATCCCGGCGGCGGTGGCGGAGGCGCTGACGGAGGTGCGGCGCCTGGCGGCGCAGGGCTGACCGCGCCCCGGACGGGCACGCTCGGCGCTCCGGCCCCGAGCGGGGCGGCCGGCGGGCGGCGGAATGCGGAAAAGATCACGGGATTCCGGTGCATCCCTCGGGGCCGTTCGTGCGTCTTGTGTGCGAGGACCTTGCGGCCTCCGTACGCAGAGACCTCGAAGACCCCTGCGCACGGAGGCCCCCACGGGCCTCGCCGACCATCGCACCTCCTATCCAAGGGCAGAACACTTTGATATCTACGCCACTGCGCGTGCGCCGTGCCGTGACGGTCGCGGTCACCACCGCCGCCGTGCTGGCCGGCGGCTTCTCCGCGAGCCAGGCGCAGGCCGCGACGCCGCCCACCCCGTCGATCACCGCCCCGGGCGGCTTCGTCATGAACAACGGGACGGCCGCGACGCTGTTCGGGAAGGGCGCGGACACCCGCCGTCCGACCGGCTCCACCACCAAGATCATGACGGCGAAGGTGGTGCTGGCCCAGCGGGGCCTCAACCTCGACGCGAAGGTCACGGTCCAGAAGGCCTACAGCGACTACATCGTCTCGAAGAACGCCTCCTCGGCCCGGCTCATCGTCGGGGACAAGGTGACGGTCCGCCAGCTGCTCTACGGCCTCATGCTGCCGTCGGGCTGCGACGCCGCCTACGCGCTGGCCGACAAGTTCGGCACCGGCACCACGCGGGCGGCCCGGGTGAAGTCGTTCATCGGGAAGATGAACGACGAGGCCCGGAAGATGGGCCTGCGGAACACCCACTTCGACTCCTTCGACGGGATCAGCAACGGGTCGAACTACTCGACCCCGCGCGACCTGACGAAGATCGCGAGCAGCGCGATGAAGAACACCACGTTCCGCAGCATCGTGAAGACCAGGTCCACCACCCAGAAGGTGACCACCAAGACCGGTGGCTACCGGAACATGGTGTGGACCAACACCAACAAGATGCTGGGCACCTACAGCGGCATGATCGGCGTGAAGACCGGCTCCGGCCAGCAGGCCAAGTACTGCCTCGTCTTCGCGGCCACCCGCGGCGGCAAGACCGTCATCGGCACGGTCCTCGCCGCGCCGAACGAGGCGAGCCGCACCGCCGACGTGAAGAAGCTGCTGGACTACGGCTTCGCGCGATGAGCGACGGCGGCGGGGCACCCACCGGTGCCCCGCCGCCACCCCTGAGCCGCCGGGGTCCCGGCGGCTCAGTTCCCTTCCGCCTCGAAGGCGTGCAGGAGATCGGCGGCCACGCTCACGGCGATGGCCGCCGGGGTCTTGCCCGTGATGCCGGGCAGCCCGATCGGCGTCTTGACCCGGGCGACGGCGGCCTCGTCGTGACCGCCCTCGGTGAGGAGGCGCCTGCGGAAGCGGCTCCACTTGGCCGCCGACCCGATCAGCCCGATGGAGCCGAGGTGCGGGGTGCGCAGGGCCGCGTCGCACAGGGCGGCGTCCTCCGCGTGGTCGTGCGTCATGATCAGGACGTGGGTGCCGGGCGGCAGCCGCTCCAGGACCTCCTCGGGGAGCAGCGGGGTGTGGTGCACCCGTACCGCCGCCACCGCGTCCGCGAGGACCGCGAGCCTTTCCTCCGCGAGGAGTTCGGCCCGGCTGTCGACGAGGTGGAGGTCGAGGTCCTGGCGGGCCAGGATCCGGGCCAGTTCCATCCCGACGTGGCCGGCGCCGAAGATCGCCACCGCCCGTACGGTCGGGAGGGGTTCGAGGAGCACCGAGACCTCCCCGCCGCAGCACTGCACCCCGTGACGGTTCGTCACCTTGTCGTTCAGGGCGAAGTCGAGCAGCTCCGGTCCGGCGGTGGAGGCGGCGATCATCTCCCGGGCGCGGTCGATCGCGACCGCCTCGACGTTGCCGCCGCCGATCGAACCCCAGGTCTCGGTGCGGCCCACGACGAGTTTCGCGCCGGCTTCGCGCGGGGCGTGGCCCCGCACGGTCGCGACGGTCACGAGCACGCCGGGCTCCCGGCGGGCCCGCAGCCGCGCGACCGCGGTGATCCAGGTCATGTCAGGCGCCGTTCGGGGAGGGCTCGGCCCGGCGGGCCGCCTCGACCGCCCAGTACACCGCCTCCGGGGTGGCGGGGCTGGCGAGTTTCACGACGGTGCCGGCGGGGCCGAACGCCGCGGCGGCCTGCCGCAGCGCCTCGCGCACCGAGAACGCCAGCATCAGCGGGGGTTCGCCCACGGCCTTGGAGCCGTAGACCGCGCCCTCCTCGGTGGCGTTCTCCAGCAGGCGCACGTGGAACTCCTCGGGCATCTCCGAGAAGCTGGGCAGCTTGTACGTGCTCGCCGCCCGGGTCAGCAGCCTGCCCCGGTCCGGGCCGTCGCCGGTGTCCCAGCGCAGGTCCTCCAGCGTCAGCCAGCCCGCGCCCTGCACGAAGCCGCCCTCGACCTGGCCGACGTCGATCATCGGGGAGAGGCTGTCGCCGACGTCGTGCACGATGTCGACCCGCCGGACGCGGTAGGCGCCGGTGAAGCCGTCGACCTCGACCTCGGTGGCGGCGGCGCCGTAGGAGAAGTACTTGAACGGCGAGCCCCGGAACGCCTTCGCGTCCCAGTGCAGTCCCTCGGTGCGGTAGAAGCCGGCGGCCGACAGCTGGACGCGCTGCAGGTACGCGGTGCGCACCAGCTCCTCCCAGCCGATCTCCGCGTCGCCGCCGAGGAGGCGGGCGGTGCCGCCGGCGAGGCGCACGTCCGAGGCGTTGCCGCCGAGCCGGGTGGCGGCGACCCTCAGCAGCCGTTCGCGCAGCTGCTCGCAGGCGTTCTTGACCGCCCCGCCGTTGAGGTCCGCGCCGGCGCTGGCGGCGGTGGCCGAGGTGTTGGGCACCTTGTCGGTACGGGTCGGGGCGAGCCGGACCTTGTGCGACGGGATGCCGAGCGCGGTCGCGGCCACCTGGATCATCTTGGTGTGCAGGCCCTGGCCCATCTCGGTGCCGCCGTGGTTGATCAGGACGGAGCCGTCCTTGTAGATCAGCACCAATGCGCCGCCCTGGTTGAAGGCGGTGAGGTTGAAGGAGATGCCGAACTTGATGCCGGTGATCGCGAGCGCCCGCTTGGTGTGCGGGTGGGCGGCGTTGAAGGCGGCGATCTCCCGCTCGCGGTCGGCGAGGCGGGCGTCCTCCTTGACCTGCTCCCAGACGGCGGAGATCCGTCCGGCCTGGGTGACCGGCTGCCCGTACGGGGTCGTCTGGCCCTGGCCCGGCCGGTAGAAGTTGCGCTCGCGCAGCTCCCTCGGGTCGAGGCCGAGGCGGGGTGCGCAGCGGCCGAGGATGTCCTCGATGACCAGCATGCCCTGCGGTCCGCCGAAGCCGCGGAAGGCGGTGTTGGAGACGGTGTTGGTCCTGGCGATGCGGCCGGCGACGCGGGCGTGGGGGATCCAGTAGGTGTTGTCGATGTGGCACAGCGCGCGGGCGAGCACGGGTTCGGACAGGTCCAGGCTCCAGCCGCCGTCCGCGACCAGGGTGGCGTCCAGGGCCTGGATGCGGCCGTCCGCGTCGAAGCCGATCTTCCAGGTGGCGTGGAAGCCGTGCCGCTTGCCGGACATGGTGAGGTCCTGGGTGCGGTTGAGCCGGAACCTGACCGGGCGGCCGGTCAGCTTGGCACCGAGCGCGGCGACGGCCGCGAAGCCGTGCGGCTGCATCTCCTTGCCGCCGAAGCCGCCGCCCATCCGCAGGCACTGCACGGTCACCTCGTGGGCGGGGACGCCCAGTACGTGCGCGACGATCTCCTGCGTCTCCGAGGGGTGCTGGGTGCTGCTCTGGACGAAGAGCTGCCCGCTCTCGTCGACCAGGGCCAGTGCGGCGTGCGTCTCCAGGTAGAAGTGCTCCTGGCCGGAGAACTCGAACTCGCCGGTGAACACGTGGGCGGAGTCGGCGAATCCGGCGTCGACGTCGCCGGTCTCCATCAGGGGCCGCGCGCCGTGGTAGCTGCCCGCCTCCATCGCGTCCCGCAGGGACACCAGGGAGGGCAGTTCCTCCAGTTCGACCTCGACGGCCGCCGCGCCGAGCCGGGCCGCCTCCAGGGTCTCGCCGAGCACCCAGGCGACGGCGTGGCCGTGGAACATGACCTCGTCGGGGAAGAGCGGTTCGTCGTGCTTCATGCCGGCGTCGTTGACGCCGGGCACGTCGGCGCCGGTCAGCACGCGGACCACGCCGGGCACGGTGAGCGCGGGCCCGGTGCGCAGCGCGGTGATCCTGCCGCGGGCCTTCATGACCTGGACGGGGTGGGCGTGCAGCACGTCCTTGGTGCGGTGGACCAGGTCGTCGGTGTACAGCGCGGTGCCGGTGACGTGCTGGTAGGCGCTCTCGTGCGGCATCGGGACGCCGACGGCGGGGTCCTCGGGACGCTGGGACAGATGGCTCATGACGGCACCGCCTCGGTGGTCTGTGCGTACAGCTTCAGCAGGCTCTGGCCGAGCATCGCGGAACGGTAGAGGGAACTGGCGCGGTGGTCGTCCATCGGCGTGCCCTGGCCGCGCAGCACCCGGGCCGCGGCCTCCGCGGTCTCCGCCGTCCACGGCTCGCCCTCCAGGGCCTCCTCGACGGCGAGCGCGCGGATCGGGGTGGCGGCCACGCCGCCGAGGCCGATGCGGGCCTTGCGGACGGTGCCGTCCTCGATGTCGAGCGCGAAGGCGACCGCCACGCTGGAGATGTCGTCGAAGCGCCGCTTGGCGATCTTGTGGAAGGCGGTGACGGGCGAGAGCGGCAGCGGGACGCGCACCGCCCGGATGAGCTCGCCGGGGCGGCGCACGCTCTGCCGGTAGCCGGTGAAGTAGTCCGCCAGCGGGACCGTCCGCTCGCCCTCGGTGCCGGCGAGCACCACCGACGCCTCCAGGGCGAGCAGGACCGGCGGGCTGTCGCCGATGGGGGATCCGGTGCCCAGGTTGCCGCCGAGGGTCGCGCTGTTGCGGACGAGCCGGGAGGCGAACTGCGGGAACAGTTCGGCCAGCAGCGGGACGCGGCCGTCGAGGCGGCGCTCGATCTCGGTGAGCGTCAGCGCCGCCCCGATCTCGACGTGGCCGGACTCGACGACCAGCCCGCGGAGTTCGGGGAGCCGGTCGACGGCGATCACCCGGTCGGCCCTGCGGGAGCGGAGGTTCACCTCCACGCCCCAGTCGGTGCTGCCGGCGACGACGACCGCGTCCGGGTGCCCGGCCAGCAGCCGCAGTGCGTCGTCCAGCGTGTCCGGACGCAGGAACGTGCTGCCGCCCCGGGTGTACGCGGTGGCGGCCGGCGCGGGCGGCGCCTGCTCGCGCCGCCGGGCCAGCGGGTCGTCCTCGGCGGGCGCGCCGACGGCGAAGGCGGCGTCGCGGATCGGGCGGTAGCCGGTACAGCGGCAGAGGTTGCCGCTCAGGGCGTGCAGGTCGAAGCCGTTCGGGCCGTGCTCGATGCCGGTGCCCTCTCCGGTGTCGTGGGCGCAGCGGTCGGGGCGGTAGTACTCGGCGGCCATGCTGCACACGAACCCCGGTGTGCAGTAGCCGCATTGGGAGCCGCCGCGTACCGCCATCTCCTCCTGGACCGGGTGCAGCGCGGCGGGCTCGCCCGGTTCGCCGGGGGTGGCGAGGCCCTCGGCGGTGACGACCTCCTGGCCGTCGAGCGCCGCGACCGGCAGCAGGCAGGCGTTGACCGCCACCCAGTCGGTGGGCTTGTCCGTGCCGGGGCGGGCCACCAGGACCGAGCAGGCGCCGCACTCGCCCTCGGCACAGCCCTCCTTGGCGCCGGTGAGGCCGCGCTCGCGGAGGAAGTCCAGCACCGTGGTGTGGGGCGCGGCCGGGGCGATCGGGGTGTCTTCCCCGTTGACGGTGATCCGGGCCGCCGTCATGCCGGGCCGCCGTCTCGGCGCGCGACCGACCGGTTCATCTGTTCGTCCATGTCAGGCAGCTTTCTGTGTTCGGACGCGCCGCGGGAGAGGGGAGCAGCCGAGCGGGCGCGGAGAGGCACGGGACGGCGAGGTCCCGGGAAGCGGGAAAAAGCGAAAAGAAGCGGAGGACGGAAAAGGCGGAGAACCGCGGGGGTGCCGCAGAAGGGCACGGGGGAAGCGTGCGGTCAGCAGCCGTGCGCGATTTGGCCGGGGGCCCAGGCGGTGCACTCGGTGAGACGACCGGGACCGGAGGGGGTGGACATCCGCGGGTCGCCTCCTTCCGGGAGCCATGGGACGACGCTGTCGGCAAGTTAACGGCTGGCGTCATGAGGGGTCAAGGGGCCTGGCCTGCGTGTCCGCCGGCCGCGTCCGGTGACCGGTCACGGCCGAACACCCCCGGCGTGCCCCGAAGGAGTGACAGGATCGCGAGCATGTCCCCCGGCTCTTCCCCCTCCCCCGAGTCCTCCGGTCCCTCCGACTCCCCCAACTCCCCCGGTGTTGCCCGTCTCCGGATCGGCTCGACCGAGATCATCGCCCTCGCCGACGCCGAGGGGCCGTTCTTCGCCCCGCGCGCCGAGGCCTTTCCCGGCGCCACGGCCGCGCAGTGGGCCGAGGCCGACCGCCGCGATCCGGGCGCGGTCGACGCCGAGGGCCGCTGGTGGCTCCGGTTCCGGGCGTACGCGATCCGCGGCGAGCGGGGGCTCACCCTCGTGGACGCGGGGATCGGTCCGGCGGACGGTCCCGCGAGCTCGTGGGCGCCCGTGCCCGGGGTGCTTCCCGCGTCGCTCGCCGCGGCGGGCATCGACCCGGCCGAGGTCGACACCGTCGTCCTCACGCACCTGCACACCGACCACGTCGGATGGGCCGTCGTGACCGCGGCGGCCCCCGACGGGGCGACGGCCAAAAGCCGCCGCCCCTACTTCCCGAACGCCGAATACCTGCTCCAGCGGGCCGAGTTCGAGGCCATCGACGCGATCAACCCGCAGCTCCGGGAGACCCTCACCGATCCGCTCGCGGCCGCCGGCCGGCTGCGGCTCCTCGACGGGGACACGCCGCTGCGCACCGGGCGCGCGATCGCCACCCCCGGCCACACTCCGGGGCACCAGAGCGTGCTGGTCACGGACGGGGGCGAGTCGGCGCTCGTCACCGGCGACCTCCTGGTGCACGCGCTCCAGCTGCTCCACCCCGGGCTGGCCTACGCGCACGAGACGGATCCCGAGGCGGCCAGGCGCTCCAGGGAGCGCGTGCTCGGCCGCGGCACCGCTTCCGCGCCGCACCTGGCGACGCCGCACCTGACGGAGCCGTTCCTCTCCCCGGAACAGTGGCGGTGAGGATCCTTCCGGCGGCTGCGGCGCGGTGACGACCGGGGTCGCGTCGTGGCCGTCCGCCCCTCTCGCGCCGGCGTGCGCGGGCGGCTCGGGCGGCGGGACCGGCACCTGGATCCGCCCGGAGGGTCAGGCCACGCCGTCGGGCTCCCGTGCTCCTGCGCGGGCCCCGGCCTGGTGCAGCGCGCGCAGGGCGGCGAGCAGGATGCCGATGTCGTCGAGGAGGATGGGGTCGGGGAGGAGGTCGGCGGGGCTCACGAGATAGACCAGGGCGCCCCAGAAGAGCACCTTGCGGGACATCGGGATGCCGGAGTCGCCGAGCATTCGGCGCGCCCGCACGAGGCGTACGGCCAGGACGACGGCGATCGCCAGGGTGACGGCCACGGCGATCGCCGCGGCCACCCACCAGATCGTGCTCGTGTGCTCCATCCCGGCCTCCTCGCTTCCAGGGCACCTGGAGAACGTGTACCCGGAGCCGTCTGTTCCACCGCCGTCTCCCCCTCTCCTCGCCACAGTCCACCCTCGCGCTCGTGCTTTTGCCGTTTCGGCAAGAGGACTGGCCCGGGGAGGAGGTGCTGCGTGACGGTGGGGGCATGGCCGATGACAGTGCAGCAGAAGTCCTCCCCTCCGGTGGTTCCCCCTTCTCCGACGGTTACGTGGGGGATCCCGCCGTGCGCGACGAGTGGGACAACCGTTACTCCGAGCGCCGGCAGCTCTGGAGCGGGCAGCCCAACGGGGCGCTCGTCGCGGAGGTCTCCGGCCTCGCTCCCGGGCGCGTGCTCGACGTCGGCTGCGGCGAGGGCGCGGACGCCATCTGGCTCGCCCGGGCCGGCTGGGACGTCACCGCGCTTGAGGTTTCGGGGGTGGCCCTGGCCCGGGCCGCCGCGCACGCGCGGGACGCCGGCGTCGCGGTCCGCTGGGTGCACGCGGGGCTGACCGAGGCGGCGCTCCCCGCGGCCTCCTTCGACCTGGTCTCCGCGCAGTATCCGGCGCTGCTCCGGACGCCGGGGTCGGCGGCCGAGCACGCCCTGCTCGGCGCCGTCGCGCCCGGCGGGGTCCTGCTGCTCGTCCACCACGCGGGCATGGACCGGCGCCACGCCGGGCAGGACGACGCCTTCGACCCCGCCGACTACGTGTGGCCCTCGATGGTCGCCGCGCTCCTCGGCGACGACTGGCGGATCGAGGTGGACGAGGAACGGCCCCGGGTGGCCCCCGAGGGCGGGGCGGGCGCGCACCACACCGACGACGTCGTGCTGCGGGCCCGCCGCCTGCGCTGACGCGGGTACGGCGTACGCGGTACGGCGGTGGCGGGCTCCGTCCCAGGGCCCCCCGGCCGGGGCCTTCCGCACCGTCCGGCTCCCACAGGGTCCCGCCTCCGCGCTTCTCCTCCACGACGCCAGTGCGCCCGCCGCCCGTCCGGCGGCCCTCGCACCCCCACGGTGACGGACGGGCCGGGGCGGGCGGGCGCAGGCAAACGCACGCGTGTTCCACCGGCGAGTGACAACAGACCTGCCGGTCGAGGGGGCCACGGCTTCCCGGACGGGCCGTCCCTCGGCCCGGTCACCACCTCCGCCGACGGCACGGCCGCCGTCCCCCGCCCCGGGCGCCACCGCGCGGGGCTCACCGTCCGCACCGGTGGGCGGAGGCGGTCACAGGCGGATCATCACCTGTTCCAGGGGCTTGCGGTGGATGTCGGGGACGCGGGCGTCCTCGGCGGGGTAGCCGACCGGGATGACGTAGGCGGCGCGCTCCTCGGGCGGGCGGTCGCAGACCTCGTTGAGGAAGCGCATCGGGCTCGGGGTGTGGGTGAGCGTCGCCAGGCCCGCCTGGTGGAGGGTGGCGAGCAGCAGGCCCACGGCGATGCCGACCGACTCCTTGGTGTAGTAGGGGCGCGGGGTCTCCGGTCCCTTGTGGACCTCGAAGACGACGATCACGGCGGGCGCGACCTCCAGGAACGGCTTGCTCCAGTCCGTGCCCAGCGGGGCCAGGGCCTCCAGCCATTCGGCGGAGGCGCGGCGGCCGTAGAACTCCCGTTCCTCCGCCTCGGCCGCCTCCCGGAGCCGGCGCTTGCGCTCCGGGTCGGTGAGGACGACGAAGCGCCAGGGCTGGACGTTCGCCCCGCTGGGGGCGGTGGCGGCGGTGCGGATCGCCCACTCCAGTACGCCTTCGGGCAGGGGACGGTCGCTGAAGTCGCGCACGGTACGCCGGCGGTCCATCACCTCGTGGAAGGTGCGGGCCCGTTCCTCGGCGGCCCCGGCCGGAACCGTCAGCGGCCGGTGGGGCACGGTGGGGTACGCGAGCCCGCCGGTCGGCACTCCGCTCGGCTGCTCATTGGTCTGGTCCATGGGGGCAGCACAGCACGCGCCCCGGGGTCCGGTAAACGCCAGAACCGGCTGGGAATTGTCCGGTCGCCCCCTGGGCAGCAGGGGGTGGCCGTGCTCCCTCCGGGCGGTTCAGCCCTGGGAGGGGATGTCCAGGGCCGTTCCGTACAGGCGGGCGACCCGGACCAGGATGGTCACGCGCCGGTCGGGCAGCACCTGCTCCCCGGGGGCCGCGGCGTCCGCCGGGTCCAGGATCTCCGCCTCGCCCTCCGCCACGGCGAACGACCAGACGTCCGGGCCGCTGACGTGGAGGGAGGTGTGCGGGTCGCGGCGCAGCTGGCGGACCTTGAGGCGGTCGGCGGTGGAGGAGATCCGCAGGGTGCGCTCCTCCGCGTTCCAGGCGTAGAGGACGGTGGAGAGGTGCGGGTGACCGGTGGCGCGGACGCTCGCGAGCACGCCGAACTGCTGCCCGCCCAGGAGCGCGGACAGCTCCTCGTCGGTGAGCGCCCGGGGCGCCGGGCCGTCGTTGCGGGTGGTGGTGGGGGCGGTCTCGGGGGCGGCGTTCCGGCTCATGGGATCGGCCTTTCGGGTCAGCAGGGCGGGGCGGGCGGGAGTGGACCGGGGATCTTTCGGGCTCTCGCCCCCGTCCACTGGAAAGACAATAGCAGATAGTTTTGTTGCAGACTATCTATTGCGGATCCGGCTCGGGGTCCTCTCCCGCGCGACCGGGAGATGATGGGAGGAAGCACGACCGCACACCGAGGCAGGAGCTTCCATGACGAAGCGGGTTCACCAACCGCGCGAGGACGCGGAGTTCGACTTCATCCTCCGGATGAGCGAAGTCCCCGTCCTCGCGTACTTCATCGGGACGTGGCCCAAGGCGATCGAGCCCTGCCGGACCATGGACCTCGTCGTGGGCGGTCTCGCCGACGAGTACGCGGGCCGACTGACGGTCGTCCGCGCCGACATCGCGCGCTGTCCTGACGCGACCGCGCGGTACGAGGTCACCGGCGCGCCGTCCTGCGTCCTCCTGGAGGAGGGGACGGCGGTGGCGCGCGGTACGGGGGTCCTGACCGGCGCCGAGGTGCGGGAGCTCCTGGACGCCCGCCTCTGAACGGTCGCCCCCTCCGGCCCGGAAGGCGCCCCGCCGCACCGCCTTCCCGTCACCGTGTCGGGTGATCTCGGCCTCGTGGACGCCACCTCGGCGCGTGTCGGACGTTGGGGTGCAGTGACGGTTCTGCACAGGGCCGTGTCGAGGACGATCCCCCAGGGTGGCGAAGGTGCGGCCTACAGGCCAGGCAGACGACGTACGACTCACGGACCCCCGGCGCGCGACACCGGTGGCGGCTGCCGCGCCGACCGTCGCGGCAGCCCCGTACGGCGGCCCGTGGGAGGCCGTGGTCCGGGTGCGGGACGAGTGCGCCGGGCTGGTGCGGTCGGTGGTGGACGCGGCCGGGTTCGGACTGCGCGTGCTGGTCGCGTCGGGACGGCCGTTCGTCGCCGGACGAGGGCACCTCGTGCGCCCACCTCTTCGCAGAAACGATTTGGCACAGGGTTCCGCGTCCCTGCTCCCGCCCGCGCACCCGACGCCGCCGGGCGACGCGTTCGCGGAGCTCCGCTCCGTCCACTCCCGGTGCGCGCCGCCCTCCCGGGCGGTCTGGCGGCGGGCCGGGGTCTTCGCGGGCGCGTTCACCGAGCGGGCCGCCGTCTCCGTGTGCCAGGACGACGGGCTCTCCGCCCGGCAGGTGGCCGAGGCGCTGGTACGGCTCGCCGCGCTCGGCGTCCTCGTCCCCCACGACGATCCCGGCGCCGGGGGCGAGCCGCGCTACCTGATGCCCCGGGCCGCCCGCGCCTTCGGGCAGACGCGGCTCGCGGCGGCGGGCGAGACGGACGCCGCGCGGGACCGCCACGGGCGCCACTGCCACGGCGTGGCGGTGGCGGCGGAGGCACTGTGGAGCGCGGGCCTCCAGCGGGACGCCGCGCGGCTCGTCCGGGAGGAGCGCGAGGCGCTGGCCGCCTTCCTCGGCGCGGTCCCCCGCCGGCCCGCCGACGCCGAGGCCGCCATGGAGACCGCGCTGGCCCTGTGGTTCTGGTGGGCCGCCCACGACCGGGCGCCGGAGGGCGCCTCCCACGTCCTCGCGCTCCTGCCGCGCCTCCCCTCGGACAGCCCGCTGCGGGTCCGGGGGCAGTGGCTGGCCGGCTGGCTCCTCGCCGCCGCGGACCCGGGGACGGCCGGCCGGCTCCTCGGGCTCGCCTGGCCGGCGGCCGTGCTCGCCGGGGACGACGCCCTCGTCGGCCGGATCGCCCACGCCCAGGGCACCCTCGCCTGGCGGCGCGGCGACCCGGCCGCCGCCGAGGCCCACTACCGCAGCGCCGCCGAGACCATCCCCGACCACGCCCCCGCGGGGCCCTCCCCCGTGATCAGCCTCGCCGCCCTGGCCGTCGTCCAGGCCAGGACCTCGCCCGCGCGGGCCGCCCGGACCGCCCGGCGGGCCCTCGCCCGGCCCGCCGCGCACCACGACGCCTGGGCGGCCGCCCTCGCCCACTGCGCCCTCGCCCACGCCGAGCACCACGCGGGCGACACCCCGCGCGCCCGCCACCGCGCCCGGCGCGCGCTGGCCCGCCTGGACACCCCGCTGGACCCCCCGCACGCCCGCGCCGCCCTCGACGACCTGCTGCGGCACACGGCTCCGCGCGCGGGAGGGCGGACCGACTGATCTCCACCGGAAGCCGCACCGGAGCACGGAGGGCGTCGGGGACCCCGCGGCCCGCCGGCCGTCAGCCGCGCGCCGCCGCCTCCTCCTTGAACCGCCCCGGCCCCGGGTGCGGCCCCGTGCCGGACGTACACGGCGCCGCAGCCGGGGGCCCCGGCGAGCGGCCGTACCCTTTCCCCCGTGGAGAACGACGACTTCCCCGAGACCTCGGAGGGGCCGCAGCAGCGGTCCCAGTCCCTCATGCTCGCCTTCTTCGGCAACCACGTGCTGGAGGACGACGGCCTGTGCGTGTACTCGGGCAGCGTCATCGACGTCCTCGGGCGGGTGGGCGTCGGCGAGCAGGCCGTCCGCTCCACCCTCGCCCGCATGGTCAACCGCGGTCTGCTGCTGCGCCGTCGCGAGGGCCGCAAGATGTTCTTCGGCCTGACCCCGCAGGCGCGGCGCGTCCTGGAGGACGGGCACGTCCGCATCCGGGAGCGGGGGGCCGTCGACGACGCGTGGGACGGCTCCTGGACCCTGCTCGGCTTCTCCCTGCCCGACTCCTGGAAGAGCCGCCGGCACGGGCTGCGTTCGCGCCTCGCCTGGGCCGGCTTCGGGCCGCTGTACAGCGGACTGTGGATCGCCCCTGGGGAGGTCGACGTCTCCGCGGTCGTCGCGGAGCTCGACCTGGCGGACCACGTCAAGGTCTTCCACGCGCGGGCGGCCGAGTTCACCGACATCGAGGGGATGATCCGCGACACCTGGGACCTGGAGTCGATCGCCGCCCGGTACGCCGCCTTCGACGCGCGCTGGACCGCCCACCCCGACGGCGGATCCGGCGACGACCCCATCGGCACCCGTCTCCTCCTCGTCAGCGAATGGCTCCGGACCATCCGCGCGGACCCCCGGCTCCCCGCCCGCCACACCCCGCCCGACTGGCCCGCACGCCGGGCCCAGGAGACCTTCCGCCGGGTGGACGCGCGGACGGAGGGACCCGCGCGGGCGGCGGCGCGGGAGCTGCTGGAGACGACGCGGGCGGACTGACGCGCCGCCCGCGGGGGCGGCGTACCTCCACGGACGTGCCGGCCGTGCACGCCCGCGAGGAGTGGCTGGACGCGGTCCTGCCGGTGGTGGAGCGGGGGGCGGGGAGGGCCTTCCCGATGCCGCCGGCCCTCGGGGAGGACGACGTCTCCGGGTTCCTCCGCCCGTACGGCGGCGCACGCCCGATGCCCGGCGCGCGGGACGGCGGACCGGGCGAGGAGGGGATGCCGGTGGCCACGCCCGGCGGGCGCGGGCCGGCCCCCGCCACGACCCGCGCTTCCACCTCTCCGACGCCGCCCTCGTGCAGGGCGTACGGCTCCATCGCCCGTCGCCCGCGGCCACCCGGCCGGAACGGTCGCCCCGCGGGGTGAGGGCGCGGGCGGCTGCCGGGCCGGTCAGGGGCGGTCCTTCGCGGGGGCGGTGGACGCCCGGATGACGAGCTCCGGGTCGAAGAGGAGTTCTCCGGTCGGGACGTCCCTGTTGCTGACCAGGGCGAGGACCGAGCGGGCGGCCTCCAGGGCGAGGCGGTCGGCCGGCTGGCGGACGGTGGTGAGCGCCGGGTCGGTGAACTCGGTGACCGAGGTGCCGTCGTAGCCGACGACGGAGACGTCCTCGGGCACCGCCAGGCCGAGCCTGCGCAGGCCCCGGACGGCGCCGAGGGCCATGTAGTCGCTGGCGGCGACGACGGCGGTGGCGCCCCGGTCGGCGAGCGCGGAGGCGGCGGCCTGGCCGCCCTCGACGGTGTAGGACTGGCGGACCACCCACCGCTCGGCATCGGTGGCGCCGCGCCGGGTCATGGCGTCGACGAAGCCGCGGACCCGGCGGTCGGCGGGCCGGTTGCCCGCCGGTCCCGAGGCCATGCCGATGCGGCGGTGACCCAGCCGGTGCAGGTGGTCGACGGCGAGTTCGGCGGCGAGGGCGTCGTCGGTGGAGTAGACGGGCACCGGCACCCCGTCGGCGAACTCGCCGTTGAGGCCGATGTACGGCACCCGGCGCTGGCGCAGCAGTTCGTAGCTCTCGGTGTCGGCGCCCTCGACCGTGTTGGAGGCGGAGAGGAAGACGACGGCAGCGACGCCCTTGTCGACGAGGGCGGTGAGGTAGTCCAACTCCTGGACGCCGCCCGGGAAGACGGGGCACAGGACGGTCTTCAGGCCGTGCGGGGCGAGTGCCGACTCGATCCGTTCGGCGACGTCGGCGAAGAACGGGTTGGAGACGAACTCGGTTATCACCGCGACGAGTTGACCTTGGGTGGGTCGCTCGTACCCCAGCTCCGCCATGGCCCGCTCGACGGCCTCGCGGGTCTTGCGGGACACGCCCTGGCGCCGGTTGATCACCCGGCTGACGGTGGCCTCGCTGACCTGTGCGTGGGCTGCGAGGTCGGTGATGCCGACCTTCATCGCGGTCCTTCCGTGAGAGTGAGCGACACCAGGCCGCCGCGCGGGACGGCCAGCGGCCGTGGTCCCTCGGGCAACAGCGTCAGGGGGTCATTCATCATACGTCCGTCGGGTCCGTGGATCCGGAGGGAGACGACGGCCGCACCGCCGGTGGCCTCGACGACGATCCGGTCCCGGGAGGAGCCGTTGACCAGGTGGAGGACGCGGTGGGCGGCGGTGTCGAGCGGCACGACGAGGTCGTCGTGCACGCTGATCAGGCACTCCTCGCCGCGGGCCGCGGTGACCAGCGGGTAGAGGGCGTCGGGCCGGCCGGGTTCGGTCTCACCGTCGAGGAGCAGGGCGCGCCGGTCCCGCCACCAGCCGAGCCAGAAGCGGACGGTCTCCCGGTGTGCCGGAGGCACCTCGTCGAGGCGGACGGAGATCTGCGGCACGGAGTGGAGGGCGCCGATGAGCTGGCGGGCGACGGCCTCGGTGCTCGCGTCGGCGGACCACATGAGCATGTCGGAGTGGACGGCGCCACCGACGGCGAGGAGGGCGGTGTCGAGGGTGCGGACCCGGTTGGCGGTGGCGTCGGCGGGGCAGTCGAAGGAGCGCAGCATGTTCCCGTACGGGGCCATGCCGGGTCCGGTGTACGGCTGGCGCAGTTCGAGCAGCACGTCCGGGCGGACCGCCTCCAGGGCGCGGCGGAGTTCGCCGAGCAGGGTGGTCATGGCGCGGCCGACGTCGCCGCGGCCGTCGCCCGCGTAGACGGCGGCCTCGTCGAGGAAGTCGAGTTTGAGTCCGTCGAGGCCATGCCGGGTGACGAGGGAGACGCACAGGTCGGTGACGTGTCGGCGGACCTCGGGCAGGCGGGGGTCGAGGACGTGGGCGCCGGGCGCGGTGGCGGGGCGGGGTGCGGCGGCGGCCCAGTGGTGGTGGCGGTCGGAGCCGGGGCCGAGGAGGAGCGGCGCGACCCAGAGGAGGTAGCGCAGGCCGTGGGAGCGGACGCGGGCCACGTGGGCGGTGAGGTCGGGGAACTTCGCCGGGTCGGGTTCCCAGTCGCCGAGGCCGGCGTAGCCGCGGCCCGAGCCGTGTTCCTGCCAGCCGTCGTCGAGGATGAGCGCGCCGCAGCCGAGGTCGGCGGCGAGGACGGCCTGGGTCTCGACGGCTTCGGCGGTGACGTCCTGGTTGAAGGCGTACCAGGTGGAGTAGACGGGGACGCGGGCCGCTTCGGGGACGGGCATGGGCGGGTGGGCGGCGGCGAAGTGGGCGCGCAGCGGGCGCAGGGCGGCGGCGACGGTCGGGGCGCGGGGGGCGAGGAGGATGCGGTGGGGGCGGTCGGCGGCGGGGAGGCGGAGGTGGACGACGTGGGTGTCGTTCTCCTCGGAGACGCCGTAGCGGACGGTGGCCTCGGTGACGGGGTCGGCGGCGGCCCAGGTGAGCAGGGTGGCGCCGGAGTGTTCGTAGAGGCTGCCGGCGGCGGGGCCGTCGACGAGGCAGGTGGCGGCGCGGCCGGCCCAGTCGGGGACGAGGGTGCGGCGCCAGCCGGCCTGGGGGTGCCAGTATCCGGCGGCGTCGCCGAGGGGGACGGAGAGCCGGATCTCGACGGGGGCGCCGGGAGCGTGGACGTCGAGGGCGTGGAGGGCGCCGGGGCCGGGGAGCGGGGTGAGGGTCCAGGCCGGGTCGGTCCCGGGGGCGTGGAGGGCGATCGAGACGCGGTCGAGGAGGGGCGCGGCGGGGGCGGGGGCGTCGTGGGCGGTGGTGACGGGTTCGGGTGCGGGGTGGGTGTGCATGGTCATTCCTTCACCGCCCCGGCGAGGAGGCCGGAGACGAAGTGGCGCTGGAGGAGCAGGAAGACGATCGCCATGGGGACGGCGGCGATGGAGGTGCCGGCGAGGATGGCGCCGTAGTCGGTCTCGTCGAGTCCCTGGAGGGAGGCGAGGGCGACGGGGATGGTGAAGGTGAGTTCGTCGCGGAGCACGATGAGCGGCCAGACGAAGTCGTTCCACTGGTAGAGGAAGAGGAAGATCGCGAGGGCGGCGAGGGCGGGCCGCATGGGCGGCAGCGCGACCCGCCAGAAGAGCCGCAGTTCGCCGCAGCCGTCCATGCGTCCGGAGTCGAGGAGTTCCTTCGGGAGGGCGGCCATGGACTGGCGCATGAGGAAGATCCCGAAGGGGAGGGCGAGGTTGGGCGTGATGACGGCCTGGTAGGTGCCGAGCCAGTGGAGTTCCGCCATCATCCGGAAGAGCGGGACGAGGGTGATCTGGGCGGGGACGACGAGGCCGAGCATGAGCAGTCCGAAGAGGGCTTCGCGGCCGCGGAAGCGGTGGGTGGCGAAGCCGTATCCGGCGAGGGTGCAGACGGTGCCCGCCAGCAGGGTGTAGAGGGCGGCGATGCCGAGGGAGTTGAGGACGACCCGGCCGAAGTGGGCGGTCTCCTGGAGGGTGGCGAGGTTGTCGGCGAGGTGGCTGCCGGGCAGCAGGGGCGGCGGGCTGGAGAACAGCTCCTGGGAGCTGTGGGTGGCGCCGACGGCCAGCCAGTAGAAGGGGACCGCGACGGTGGCGAGGGCGAGGGCGAGGCCGGAGGTGAGCAGGATCGACCTGCCGGGCCGTCCGCGGGTGGTGGTCGTCACTGCTTGCCTCCCAGGAGGCGGAACTGGAGCAGGCCGAGGAGCCCGATGAGTAGGGTGAGGGCGTAGGCGACGGCGGAGGCGTAGCCGAAGTCGAAGTAGGTGAAGGCGTTGCGGTAGAGGTACATGCCGAGGGTGAGGGTGGCGTTGTCGGGTCCGCCGCCGGTGAGGACGGTCGGTTCGTCGAAGAGTTGGAGGGTCCCGATGGTCGACAGGACGGTGGTGAGGAGGAGGGCGGGGCGCAGGCCGGGCAGGGTGACGTGGCGGAAGGCGGTGAGGGCGCCCGCTCCGTCGACGGCGGCGGCGTCGTACAGCTCGCGGGGGACGGTCTGGAGGCGGGCGAGCAGGATGACGGCGTTGTAGCCGGTGTAGTGCCAGGTGAGGGCGAGGCCGAGGGAGATCCGGGCCCACGTGCCGTCGGTGAGCCAGGGGACGGGGTCGGCGCCGACGTGGCCGAGGAGCCAGTTGACGAGTCCGTAGTCCTTGTTGAGGAGGACGGAGAAGACGATGCCGTACGCGACGAGGCCGGTGACCATCGGCAGGAAGAAGCCGAGCCGGAAGAGCGGACGGCCTTTGAGCAGGCGGGAGTCCAGGGCGACGGCGAGACCGGTGGCGAGGGCCAGCATGAGCGGGACCTGCACGGCGAGGATGACGAGGGTGTTGCGGAGCGCGGTCCACAGGAGCGGGTCGTCGATCAGGCGGGCGTAGTTGTCGAGGCCGACGAAGGTCTCCGTGCCGCCGGTCGTGCGGTGCAGGCTGAGGAGGAAGGACCAGCCGATGGGGTAGAGCTTGAAGGCGGCGAAGAGCAGCAGGGCGGGCAGGACGAAGAGGTAGGGGGCCGTCCGGCCGCGCCGCCGGGGGCGGGCGGCGGCCGGGAGCGGCTTCGCCAGGGTCATTCGGCGGCCTTCCGGCCGGTCTGCCGGGCGAGTTCGGCGGCGGCGTCCCGGAGCACGGCGGCGGGGTCGGCGCCCTTGAGGAGGACCTTGGTCTGGGCGTCGGTGACGAGCTTGAGGGCGCGGGAGTAGTCGGCGGTGTAGTTGACGGGCGGAGAGGGGGCCTTGAGGGCGGCGAGGAAGACCTCGCCCTTCTTCTGGCCGCCGAAGAAGGCGGACGGCTCGTGGAAGACGGAGTCGTCGTACGCCTCCATGAGCGCGGGCGCGATGCCCTTGCCCCGGTAGATCCGCACCTGGGAGGCGGGGCGGGTGAGGACGTGCTCGACGAAGGACCAGGCGGCGGCCTGGTGCCTGCTGCTGCCGGCGACGGCGAGGTGGGTGGAGTTGACGGTGGCGGCGGTGGGGCCGCCGCGGCGGACGGCCGGGGGCAGTCGGACCCTCCACTTCCCGGCTTCCCCGGGGACCTGTTCCTCGATGATGCCGCCGAACCAGGTGGGCCAGGGAACGACGGCGTTGGTGCCCTTCTCGAGGGAGCTCATCAGGGCGTTCCAGCCGCCGGAGAGGTCGCTGACGAGGCCGGCGTCGTTCATGGTCTTGATGAGCGTCATGGCCTTGACGGCCTCGGGCGAGGCGAGGGTGATCCGGCCGTCCCGGTCGAAGTAGAAGGTGCCCTGGAGCTGGAGCAGCATCTGGAAGAAGTTGGCGGCGTCGGGCTGTGAGGCGGGCTTGTCGAGGCCGAGGAGGTGGGCGCCGGTCTTCGCCTTGAGGACCTTGCCGGCCTCGATGGTCTCGTCCCAGGTCTGGAGGGCCTCGGCGTCGACGCCGGCCTCCTCGAAGAGGTCGGCGCGGTAGTAGAAGCCGGCCGAGTTCGCCTCCCAGGGGAGGGCGTTCACCCGCTTGCCGTCGGGACTGACGGTGCCCCAGAGGCCGGCGGCGAAGGAGTCCCGGTACGCGGTGGCGCCGAGGGGGGCGAGGTCGGCGAGGCCGCCGGGGAAGCGTTCGACGTAGCCGGGGAGGTAGTCGACCCCGATGTGGAGGACGTCGGCGAGGCCCTGGCCGCCGGCGGCGAGACCGGCGGTGATCTTCTCCCAGATGGCGGGGTTGCCGATGTCCTCGACGGTGACCTGGATGCCGGGGTGGGTCTTGTTGAAGTCCGGCACCAGGGCCTTGAGTTCGGCGGCGGGGCCCTGCCAGGACCAGACGGTGATCCGGCCCTTCTCCGGGTCGCCCTTCTCGCCTCCGCCGCCGTCCGCGCCGGTGCCGGAGCAGCCGGTGAGGGCGAGGCCGGTGGCCGCGAGGGCGCCGCCGCCCATGCGCAGGAGGTCCCTTCGGGCGGGGCGGGCGGCGGCCGTCGGGTGGGTTCTGTCCGCGTCGTTGCGGTCTCTGGGTGCCATGGGCCGGGACAGTACAAGCACCGTTCCCACATTTGCAATTGTTCTATGAAAACTTTCAGCGCTGTCAGCATCTTGCTGATGCGAGAAGCATTGCAAGCCTTCCCGCTGATTGCTAGCGTGCCGCGCGCCGACCTCGACCACCCTCCGGGAGAACCCGATGACGCGTTCCCGTACGGCCCTGGCCGCCGCCGTGGCGCTGCTGACCGCCCTCGCCCCGCTCATCACGGCACCGGCCGTCGCAGGCGCCCCGCCACCGGTCGGCCCCGCGGTCCTCACGGTCTCCGATCCGGGCTTCGAACAGGGCGGCAGGGGCTGGGAGTTCACCTCAGGCGCGGGGACCGCCACCAACCAGCCGCACGCCGGAAGCCGGCTCGCGTACCTCGACGCGGGCGAGGGCCTGAAGGTCTCGCAGACGGTGACCGCCACCGGGCACGGTGCGTACGTGGTCTCCGCCTGGATCGCCACCGGCGGCCCCGGCGGTCGCTACGCGCTCCGCGTCAACGGCTCTCCCGCCGCGGCCCTCGACCTGCCCGCCGCGTCGTCCTACCGCCGCCACACCCTCGGTCCGGTCGCCCTCGCACCGGGCGACCGTCTGGAGATCGCCTTCGAGTCGGGCCGGGGCTGGGTCAACGCCGACGACGTGATGGTCTCCCCCGCCGCCGCCGTCCCCCACGTCACCTCCAGCGATCCCGAGGCCGCCGAGATGTTCGCGTGGGCCGCCGGCAAGGCCAACAGCTGGGTCCATCTGCCCGGCACCGAGGGCCCGTTGAACGCGGACGAGCGCCAGACCGGCGGCATCGGCAGCGGCGTCTACGCCCCCTCCTACTGGGCGGGGTACGCCAACCGCAGCGGCTACTACTCGCGGGACACGGCCCACCAGCTCTCCGGGGCGGGGGTGCTCGGCCTGCACGCCGAGAACAAGGCGATGCTGCGGGCGTTCGCCGCCTCCGCCACCGCCGAGCACGCCTACTACCCGGTGTGGGCGCTCAACTTCGACAACCGCACCTACCTGTCCATCGACTACCGGCGCCCGGACCTCTTCGTCCGCGAGGTGCCCGCCGTCTTCGAGCTGGTACAGAAGGCCGAGGAGGCGTACCGCTGGACCGGCGACCGGAGTTATCTGGACGACCCGGCCCTGTGGGAGTTCTACCTCCACGCCACCGAGGAGTTCGTCGCCCTCCACGACGGACGGAAGGACAACGGCCGCAGGGTGAAGGTCGCCGAGGGCACCGGCAAGGGCATCTTCCAGGGCGTGGCCAGCTACAACGAGCAGAGCGACGAGCCACTGGCCGAGGCCGGCGACGCCATCGCCTCCCAGTACCGGGCCTACGAGGCGATGGCCTCCCTCGCCCGCGCCAAGGGCGACAAGGCCCTCGCCGCCGACTTCGCCCGCCGCGCCCGCGATCTGAAGCGGTACTTCAACGCCGAGTGGAGCGGAAGCGGTTCGGGCGCGGAGATGGTGCGCGGCTACACCACCGACGGACAGCCCCTGACCGGCTGGGGCAAGGAGAACAGCTGGTTCATGCCGATGAAGGGGATCGTCGCCCCCGGCGCCCGCCGCGAGGCGTACCTCGACTACATCGAGGCGCAGGCGGAGGGCGAGGGCCGTCCCGACAACATCGAGGCGCTCACCTACCTTCCCGACACCTTCCTCGCGGGCGGCCGCCCCGACACGGCCTGGGCCTGGATGCGGCACGTCTACGCCCAGAAGGACGTCCCTCACGTCAACAGCCGGCAGGGCACCAACGGCGACTACCCGGAAGTGTCCTTCACCCTCGTCGGGCAGACCGTGCAGGGCCTGATGGGCGTCTCCCCCGACGCCCCCGCCCGGACGCTGACCACCCTGTCCCGGCTGCCCTCGGGCATGGAGTGGCTGGCGGTCGAGGACCTGCGGATCGGCGACTCCGTCTTCGCCCTGCGGCACGAGGGCGCGGACCGCTCCGTCCTCACCCACGCCGAGGGTTCCGCCCCCTACGTCTGGGAGGCCCGCTTCCCGGGCGCCGGGCGCACGGTCACCGTGGACGGCACGGTCCGCCCGGCCACCACGAAGGTGATCGACGGAACGGCGTACACGACGGTGCGGGTGAAGGTCGCCCCGGGCCGCACGGTCACGGCCGAGGCGCGGTGACATGGAGGACAGGCGGATGAGGGACGGCGGGACGGGCGCCGGTGGCACGAGCTCCGGCGTGGCCGGTGTGCCCGGTCCCTTCCCGGGCGGAGCGGAGCTCTTCCGGCTCGACGGCCGGGTGGCCCATCTCAACCACGGTTCCTTCGGCGCGGTGCCGGTGCCCGTGGCCAGGGCGCACCGGCGGATCGCCGCCGCGGCCGCCGCGGATCCGGACGCGTTCTTCCTCGGCGTCCCGGACCTGCTGGCCGGTGCCAGGGCCCGGGTCGCCGCCCTGCTGGGCGCCGACCCGGACGGCCTCGCGCTCGTCACCAACGCGACCGAGGCCGCGAACCTCGCCCTGGACGCGCTCCGGCTCGCGCCGGACGACGAGGTGCTGGTCACCGACCACGGCTACGGCACGGTCGTCGCGGCCGCCGCCCGCCGGGCCCGGACCGTCACCGTCCGGCTGGATCCGGGGCTCGCGGACGAGGAGGCGGTCCGCGAGGCGGTGCTCGCCGCGGTGACGCCCCGCACGAAGATCGCGCTGCTCGACCTGATCAGCTCCCCCACGGCCCGGATCGTCGCCGGCCCCGGGCTGCTGCGCGCGCTGGCCGCGCGCGGGGTGACGACGGTCGTGGACGGCGCGCACGCTCCCGGCATGCTGGCCGATCCGCTCGCCGGCGGGCCGGACCTCTGGTTCGGCAACCTCCACAAGTGGGGGTACGCGCCTCCGGGGAGCGCCGTCCTCGCGGTCGCGCCCGCCCTCCGGGACCGGGTGCCCGCGCCGGTGCCGTCCTGGGAGGACCACCAGGGCTTCCCCCGGTCGGTGGAGTACCGCGCGACCGCCGACTACACGGGTCTGCTCGCCGCCCCGGAGGGCCTGGAGCTCCTGGAGGAGCTGGGCGCCGGAGCCGTACGGGCGCACAACAGCGCCCTCGCGGCGTACGGCGCGGGGCTGCTGGCCCGGCTGCCCGGGGTGCGGCCGCTGCCGTCCGACGCCCGGCTCGCCATGCGGGCGCTGCGCCTCCCGGCCCGCTTCGCGCGGACGAAGCCGGAGGCGGAAGCGCTGCGCGAGGAGGTCATGGCCCGGCTCGGGTGCCGGGTGCTGGTCTGGCCGTGGGCGGACGGCGGCGGGATCCGGATCTGCGGGCAGGTCTACAACCGGGCCGCCGAGTACGAGCGGCTCGCGCACGGCCTGCGGCCCCTGCTGGACGGCCGCTGAGGCGGCCGGCCGGGCGCGGGAAACGCGGCGGCCCGCGGCCGGGGGACGTGTGCCGTCCTCCGGCCGCGGGCCGTCGTCGCGTACGCGGGGGTGTGCCGCCCGGGGCCGTCAGGCCTTCTCGGCGGGGGCCGCCGGGGTGCCGGCGGGCAGCGGGGCCGCCGCGTCGTCCTCGGCGCGTCCGGCGGCGCCGGACTCCTCGGCGAGGCGCTCCATGCCGCTGGTCGTCTTCAGGGGCTTCTCCTTGACGAAGAGGACCGCGAGGACGGCGAGGAGCGCGAAGGGGGTGGCGACGAGGAAGAGTTCGCCGGTGGCGGTGCCGTAGGCGTGCTCCACGATCTCGCGGATCGGGGCGGGCAGCGTCGTCATGTCCGGCACGGCGCCGTGCCCGGCCGCGCCTCCGCCCGCGGGGATGCCGGCCTCCTGGAGGCCCTTGCTCATCTCCGTGGCCACGCGGCTGGCGAGGATCGCGCCGAGGACGCTGGTGCCGATGGTGCCGCCGAGGCTGCGGAAGAAGGACAGGACGGAGGTGGCGGCGCCGAGTTCGGTGGCGGCCACGTCGTTCTGCGCGGCCAGGACCAGGTTCTGCATCAGCATGCCGACGCCGACGCCCATGACCGCCATGTAGAGGCTGAGCAGGCCGAAGTGGGTGTCGGCGCCGATGGTGGAGAGGAGGCCGAGGCCGGCGGTCATCAGGATGCCGCCCGCGACCAGGTACGCCTTCCAGCGGCCGGTGCGGCTGATGAGCTGTCCGGCGACGGTCGAGGAGACCAGCAGGCCCATGATCATCGGCAGGCTCATCAGGCCGGCGACCGTCGGGGACTTGCCCAGCGAGATCTGGAAGTACTGGGAGAGGAAGACGGTGCCGCCGAACATGGCCAGGCCGACGAAGAGGCTGGCGACGGTGGTGAGCGTGACCGTGCGGTTGCGGAAGATGCCGAGCGGGATGATCGGCTCCGGGACCCGGGACTCGACGAACACGGCCGCGACGAGGAGCACGAGGCCGCCGCCGGTCAGGGCCGCGGTCTGCCAGGACGCCCAGTCGAAGCTGTTGCCCGCGAGCGACACCCAGATGAGGAGCGCGCTGACGCCGGCGACGATGAGGAAGGCGCCCAGGTAGTCGATCTTCGCCTCGCGGCGGACGGTGGGCAGCTTCAGGGTGCGCTGGAGCAGCACGATGGCGAGGAGGGCGAAGGGGACGCCGATGAAGAAGCACCAGCGCCAGCCCAGCCAGGAGGTGTCCACGAGGACGCCGCCGATGAGCGGACCCGCGACGGTGCCGACGGCGAAGACCGCGCCGAACATGCCGGCGTACTTGCCGAGCCTGCGGGGCGGGATGACCGCCGCCATAACGACCTGCGCGAGGGCCGTCAGGCCGCCGGCGCCGATGCCCTGCGCGACCCGGCTGAAGATCAGCAGGCTGACGTCGTGGGAGAAGCCGGCCAGCAGCGAGCCGACCACGAACAGGCCGAGGGAGATCTGGAGGAGCAGCTTCTGGTTGTAGAGGTCGGCGAGCTTGCCCCACAGCGGCACCGTCGCCGTCATGGCGAGCAGTTCGGCGGTGACGACCCAGGTGTACGAGGACTGGCTGGCCCCGAGGTCGGCGATGATCCGGGGCAGTGCGTTGGCGACCACGGTGCCGGCCAGGATGGACACGAACATGCCGGCCATCAGACCGGACATGGCCTGGAGTATCTGTCGGTCCGACATGGTGGTCGGTGGCGCCTCTACCGGCGCCGTCGTTGCGTTCACAACTTCTCTTTCAGGGGGTTCAGGGGGTCCGTTACGAGGCGGGGGCGTCGGGGGCGGGGGCGGGGGCGGGGAGGCCCGCGGCGAGGTGTTCGAAGGTCTCGCGGAACACGTCCGCGAAACCGGTCTCGCCCTGCCGGACGCACCAGTGCTCGACGGCGACCCGGACGGCCGTCGTGCCGACGGCGGCCAGGAGGCGGGGATACAGCCCGAGGGCGCGGCGGCGCTCCTGGTCCGCGGGGGTGGAGAAGGCGGGGCGCTCCGGCGTGAAGAGCGGGGAGCCCCCGCCGATGCGTTCCGCGAGGGTCTCCGCGAGCCCGAGTTCGTCGGCCATGTGGGCGCCGAGGCTCCGGGCGAGGAGTTGCGGGGCCCCGCGCAGGACCTCCGCGTGGAGGTGCCACAGCTCCTGGTGCCGCTCGATCTCCTCCAGCTCGGACGCCAGCGCCTCGCGCAGCGCGTCCAGCGGGGACCTGTCGCGGGGGGCGGCGAGGACGGCGCGGCGGACGCGGTCCCCGGAGTCCGCGCCGATCATGACGAAGACCTCGTCGCGGGAGTCGAAGTAGTTGAAGAACGTGCGCGTGGACACGCCCGCCGCCGCGCTGATGGCGTCGACGGTGACGTGCTCGACCCCGTGTTCGGCGGCGAGCCGCACGGCCGCCTCCACCAGGGCGGCGCGGGTCGCCTTCTTCTTTCGCTCCCTCAGTCCGCCCCCGGCGGACACCCCTTCCGACATGTGTGCATGATAAGCAAAAATGCAGAGTCTGCAAAAATATATACGGGTGCGGCGGCGGTCCCGGCCGGACCGCCGCCGCACCCGTGCCCCCCGGCGGGCCGTCAGGAGGAGAAGACCACCGAGCGCACCTTCAGCCGCGCCGAGGCGCCGCCGGTGTGCGGGCGGAGGGTGAAGGAGTCCCCCTGGCAGTCGGTGCCGGTGAAGACCGTCGCCCAGGCGTCCGTGCGGTTCTTCGGCGAGTGGCCCGGCTCCGGGTTCTCGTCGCCGACACCCGGGAGGTTGACGCACTCGTCGCTGGGCGGGGAGTTGAGGAACCCCGTGGCGTCGTACCCCTCGACGGTCACGTAGTCGTAGCGGAACTGGCCCTCGGCGGCGGAGGCCGGGGCGGGGACGGCGGCGAGGAGCAGACCGGCGCCGAGGGCGGCGGTGAGGGCGGAACGCAGACGCATCAACGGATCCTTCTGGGGGGAACTGGCGTGAGGGGACGCGGGGGATTTGGGGATGCGGGGAGGTAAGGGAGGTGGGGATGCGAGGTGTACGGGAAGCCGGGGGTGAACTGCCGCAGCGATCTCTGCCCTGCCGGACCCCCTTCATCCCGCCCTCACCCGGACGAGGGATGAGGAAACGATCCTGTCTCCGCCACTCGGGGCACGTGCGTCAGCACGCGGGGGTGAGCCCGGCCCGGAAGCCGGGCCGACCAGGGGAAAGAGGGGGAGGCAGGGAGCGAATGGGCGGGCGCCTCGGCGAGGGTTCGGAGCTCGCCGCTGCCGCGCCTTCGGAGGCGAACCCACGCCAGACCTTCACCACCCGACAGTAAATACTGTCGCCAACTCTTCTCGACAGCTAAACTTGTCACATGAGCGATGCGAGTGGAATCCCCACCCCCGACAAGACCGACGAGGACTTCTGGACCGTCTTCTCCCACCTGGTGGAGCCCCCTTGGAACGAGCCCGCCACGGACGACGCGTTCACCATGGACGAGCGGATCCACGACGCCGTGCGCGCGCTGGCCGAGGGGATCTCGACGCGGTTGCTGGCCTACCGCGCCGCGGGCAAGCCCCTGGATCCCGTGCTCATGGCCGCGCCGGACGTGCAGCTGGCACTGCTGCGGGCCCTGTACGAGGCCAAGCTGTCCGTCGACCGGCTCGCGGAGAGCGCGGCCACCGTCGCGGGGCGCAGCGGGGCGAACTACGCCCAGCTCGGCGCCGCCTGGGGCGGCATCAAGCGGCAGTCGGCCCGTCTCAAGTGGCCCCACGCCGTGGTGCGGAAGTCCGCCAGTGAGTCCATTCCGCTGCACTACGCGGGCGGGACCGCGGTCGTGCACCACGATGCCGACGCCGACGCCTGGTGGTACACCGCCACCGCCGCGGACCAGGAGGAGAAGGAGTCCGATCCGGTCCACGGCACCTACGCCGAGGCGATCGCGGGGGCGACCGAGTTCCTCCTCGCGCACGCGCTGCCGGACCGCCCTTCCGGCACGTGAGGCGGGCGCCCTTCAAGTCCTCACGGTCTCAAGCCTTTTGATCCTCCGGACCGGGGAACCAGCTTTTCGATCCTCCGGACCGGGGAACTCCGGGCGGTGACGGCAGGGAGCGCGGGCCGGGAAGCGCTGGGACACGGGGGATGGTCACTGCGCTTCCCGGCCGCCCCGCCATCCTCCCCGGCGCGGACCCGTGCGCGGCAGGGCCGAAGGGCACCGGGAGGTGTCCGGGGCCGGGGCCGGACGGCCCGGTCCGAAGGCAGGGCCGTTCGGCCCTTCCGGGACGTTCCCGCAGGTCGCGTACGCTGCGGGCGGGGGCGGCGGCGGACCGTCGTCCCGGCAGGACGAGGCGAGAAGAGAGCGGGGCCGCCATGCCCGAGACAGCCGGCCCGGCGACGGAGGACACCGGCAGGGGGGACACCGGGACGGAGGAGACCTGGACGGAGGGCACGACGGAGGGCACGACGGCGGGCGTCGGGACGTGCCGCGCGTCGGCGCGCGGCACCGCCGCGGGCGGTGACGTCTCGGGCGCCGGCGTCTCGGGCGGTGGGGCCGTTCTGCCGCGGCTCGACGTGCCCGAGCGGATGCACGGACTGCTCGCGGCCGTCATGGACCTCGGACGGGACCTCGAACTCCCGCAGGTGCTGCGGAGCATCGTGGAGGCGGCCGCCGGTCTCACCGGCGCCGAGTACGGGGCGCTCGGCGTGATCGACGACCGGGGGAAGCTCTCCCAGTTCCTGCCCGTCGGGATGGCCGACGAACTGGTGGCCCGGATCGGCCCGGCCCCGTGCGGTCACGGCATCCTCGGCGAGCTGATCCGCAACCCCTCGCCGCTGCGCCTGGACGACCTCGCCCGGCACCCCAGCAGTTTCGGCTTCCCCGCCCACCATCCTCCGATGCGCACCTTCCTGGGGGCGCCGATCCGGATCCGCGGCGAGGTCTTCGGCAACATCTACCTCACCGAGAAGCGGGGCGGCGGCGCCTTCGACGCGGACGACGAGGCCGTGCTCACCGCGCTGTCGATGGCGGCGGGCGTCGCGGTCGACAACGCGCGCCTCTACCACGACAGCCGTCGCCGGGAGCACCGGCTGGAGGCGCTGGGCGAGATCACGCGGGCCCTGCTCGCGGGCACGGACACCGACGCGGTGCTGCGGCTGATCGCCCGCCGGGCGATGGAGGTGGCCGACGCCGACCTCGCCGCCGTCCTGCTGCCGTCCGTGCCGGCGGGCGACCTGACGGTGCGGGTGGCGCACGGCGACGCGGCCGCGCGCGTCCGGGGCGCGCGGCTCCCGGCGACGGGCTCGCTCGCGGGCCTCGCGGCCCGTACGCGCGGCCCCGTCGTCGCCGCCGACGTCCGCACCGATCCCCGGGCCGCGCCCCTCGACGGCGGCGCGTCGGATGCCGAGGGGGCGCACGGGCCCGTGGTGGCGGTCCCACTGCCCGTCGACGACGCCCCGTGCGGCGCGCTGCGGCTGAGCCGGCGGGCGGGGCGGCCCGGTTTCGACGCGACCGAGACCGAGTTGATCAGCGGCTTCGCGGATCAGGCGGCGATCGCGCTCGAACTCGCCCGCAGGCGGGCGCAGTCCGAGGAACTGGCGGTGCTCCACGACCGCGACCGGATCGCGCGGGACCTCCACGACCTGGCGATCCAGCGGCTGTTCGCGACGGGGATGACGCTCCAGAGCGCGACCCGGTCCATCGAGCGGCCGGAGGCCGTGGAGCGGGTCGCGCGCGCGGTGGACGACCTGGACGCCACGATCCAGATCATCCGCTCGACCATCCTTCAGCTGCGGACGCCCGACGACGACCGGACGGCCGGTCCCGCACTGCGCCGGCGGATGGCGGAGACCGTCCAGCTGGCCGCGCAGCACCTCGGTTTCCCGCCCGCCCTGCGGATCACCGGGCCGGTCGAGACCGGTGTCCCCGACGAGCTGGCGGAGCACGTCCTCGCCGTCACGGCGGAGGCGCTCAGCAACACCGCCCGGCACGCGCGGGCGGGGCGGGCCGAGGTCTCGCTCGCCGTGCCGGACGCGGCGGACCGGCTGGTGCTGACGGTCACCGACGACGGGACGGGGCTGGGCGCCGCCGTCCCCACCGGCGGGCTGCTGAACATGCGCGCGCGGGCGGAGCAGTGCGCGGGGACGCTGAGCCTGGAGACGCCCGCGGAGGGCGGCGCCAGGATCGTGTGGAGCGCGCCCCTGCCCACCGACTGACGTCACGTCGGGGAAGACCGGGGCCTCCTCCCATGGCGTGCGCGGGGAGGCCCCGGCCTTCCCCGACGGCGTGCGCGGGGGTTCTCACGGCAGGTCGTGGTGAGGTTCCCGGAACCGTTCGGCGATCATCGCGGCCTGGATGCGGCGGCCGACGCCCAGTTTGCCCAGGATCGCCGAGACCCTGTTCTTCACCGTCTTCTCGGCGAGGAAGAGCCGTTCGGCGATCTGCCGGTTCGTCAGGCCGAGCCCGATCAGGTCGAGGATCTCCAGCTCGCGCGGGGTGAGCCGGTCGAGTTCGGCGGGCACGGCGCTCCGGGGTCCCGTGTCGGTGCCGCGGATCCGGGCCATGACCCGCTCCGTCATCCTCGGGTCGAGGAGGGACTGCCCGGTGGCCACCGTGCGGACGGCCGCGACCAGGTCGGAGCCGCCGATCTGCTTGAGGACGTACCCGGCCGCACCGGCCATGATGGCGTCGAAGAGGGCCTCGTCGTCGTCGAACGAGGTGAGCATCAGACAGGCCAGGCCGGGGAGTTCGGTGCGCAGCTCGCGGCAGACGCCGACGCCCTCGTGGTCACCGCCGGAGGCGCCGCTGAGCCGGACGTCGAGCACGGCGACGTCGGGCCGCGCGGCGGGCACCCGGGCGAGCGCCTCGCGTGCGCCGGCGGCCTCGCCGACGACGACGATGTCCGGCTCGGCCTCCAGGAGGTCCCGGACGCCCCGGCGGACGACCTCGTGGTCGTCGAGCAGGAAGACACGGATGGGGGCGGAGTCCGCCGCGGTCCCTCCGGCGGGTACGGGGGCGGGGACGGACGCGGGGGCAGGCGTCGATGCCGTTGCCGTCAGCATGCCGGTGCCTCCGGTGCGGCGGGGGCGGGAGCGGGGGACGCCGCAAGGCCCGGGCGCGGGGGAAGGACGGCGGGACGACGAGGTGGGGGCTTCACGGAGGACTCCTCGGAAGGGGGTGCGACGGCCGCGCCGACAGGGGTGCCCCTGGCCACGGCCATGATCACCGGGCCGGGAGCGAGCGACAGTATGGCACCGGGGCCTCAGGGCCCTTCGGCCCCGGTCCCAGGGGGCCGAAAGGCCCTGTCCGGCCGGTGCCGGTCCTTGGTCGAATGCCTCCGCGCCCTCCGCTCGCCCTCCCCGGAAGCCTGGGCGCGCCCCTCAGGGACGGGCCCGTACGGAGGCCGTACGCGGATCGGCGCGGGGCCCGTACGCGGATCCGCACGATGGTCCGAGCGGCCCCGTCCCCGGAAAGCGGCGGGGGCCGAACGACCCTTCCGAAGTCGCCTCCGGTTGGCGTGTACTGGGATGACCGGGCCCCGTGTGCTCGCCGCGCGCCCGCAGCGCGCCCCCCTCACCCACCACTCCCGGGAAGGCACCCGTGCACGACGAAGCCGCCCCCGTCCCCGCCGAGGCCCCTCGGGGCGACTCTCCGGCGGGGCCGCGCAGACGGGCCGTCGACCTCCGTCCGGACGAGGCGCTCCGGCTGCTCTCCGGGGTGCCGCTCGGGCGGATCGTCTTCACCGAGCAGGCGCTCCCGGCGGTCCGCCCCGTCAACCACGTCGTCGACGGCGGCGACGTGGTGATCCGTACGGCCGAGGGCGCGGCGCTCGCCCGGCGCGCCCGGGAGGCCGGTACGCGCGGGGTCGTCGTGGCGTACGAGGCCGACGAGATCGACGCCGTCGCCCGGCTCGGATGGAGCGTGGTGGTCACCGGTTACTGCCGGCTGGTCACCGACCCCGAGGAGGCGGCCCGTTACGCGGAGGTGCTGCGGCCCTGGACCGACCGGCACCGGGAGCAGGTGGTCCGGATCCGGCCGGACCTGGTCACGGGCGTCCGGCTGGTCGCGGCGGACTGAGTCCCGGGCCCGCGCGCGCCGGGCTCCCGGGCTCGCCGGGCGGGCGCCGCAGACCCGCGCCCCGGACCCGCGCCCTGGATCTGCTCCCCCCTGATCCGTCCTCGGCCCCGCCCCCGAACCCCCTCCTCAGACCCGTGCCGCGGGCCCGTGGGCGAGGGGGACGGTGCCGCCGACCGGGTCGTGCCGCACCTGCGCGGCGGGCACTCCCGCCTGCGCCAGCAGGTCCAGCGTGGCGGTGACCACGGCGGGCGGGCCGCTGACCCGGACCAGGTGGCCGGACCAGTCGCCGTGCCGGACGACGGCGCCGGCGACCGGGACCGCCTCAGCTCCCCCGGCCCCGTGGCCGACCCCGTGCCCGCTCTCGTACCCGCCGCCGTCGCCGATGACGGGGACGACGCGCAGCCAGGGCCACCGGCGTTCGAGTTCCGCGACGGCGGCCGTGTCGTAGAGGTCGTCGAGGGTGCGGGCGCCGAGGAAGAGGTGGACGGTGCGGCCCGGCGGGCGGCGGAGGCCCTGCTCCTCCAGGAGCGCCTTGGCGGTCGCCCAGCCCGTGTCCCCGGCGACGAGCAGCACGTCGCGGGCCTCGTCCCCCGTCCCGGGCCCCTCCGGTGCCGGGGCGTCGTCCAGGGTCGTGGTCCCCTGCGGGGGCCCGAGCCGCAGCGCGTCGCCGACGCGGGTCCGCGTCACGAGGACGTCGGCGAGGCCGCCGGAGCCGGTGCCGCGGACGTGGAACTCCAGCTCGCCGTCGGCGCGGGGCGCGCAGGCGATCGAGTACGGCCGCCAGGCGTGCGGGAGCCTCGGGGACTCGATGCTCGTGTACTGGCCCGCGCGGTACGGAAACGGTTCGGCGGTCCGTACCCGCAGGACGGCGAGATCGGGACGGCGGAGCTGATGTCCGGTCACCGTCGCCTGCCACGAGACGGGCTCCCCGACCGCCTCCTCGGCCCCGCCGACCATGGCGGCGACGGCGAACCCCACCATGCGCAGCCAGGCCGCCTCCAGCTCCGGGACCCAGGCCGCGCCGGCCCTGCGGCGCAGCGCCTCGGCGAGCGCGGCCTCGAACACCTCGAAGTGCACCGGCCGGACGCCGAGCTTGCGGTGGTCGCGGCCGAGCCGGGCGCAGAACGCGGCCACCTCGTCGGGGCGGTCGAGGTTCTCGACGAGGTACCAGAAGGCGCGTTCCAGGTGGGCCCGCTGGAAGTCCATCGAGTCGGGGAAGAGCCCGCGCAGGTAGGGGTGCTGTTCGAACATCGCCCGGTAGAGGTGGGCGATGAGCGCGTCGAAGGGGGCGACCAGCGGCAGGTGCCGCCGGATCGTCTCCCGGTCGGCGGGGCCCGCGGGAGCGGGACCGGCCGGGCGGGCCGGGCCGGGTGTGCGGTCCGTGCGATCCGGTCGGGCCGGGCGGTCCGGACGGGCTGGGGCGCTCAGTCGCCTGCGCAGGCGCATCGCGTCCTGCCGGGCGAGGAGCGCGTGGTACTCGTCGTACCCGGCGGCTCCCGCCGCGCCGGGGCCGCGGTCCCCCGCTCCCCGTCCCGTACCCCACCGTTCCGTCCGGTCCGCGGTCGTCATCGGCCACCCTTCCACGTCGTCCACCAGGCATCGCGCCCGTCGCGGAGGGGCCGCCGGTCATCGACGGCCCCAAGATCGCGAACGGAGCGCGCGCCAGTGTGGCACCGCGCCGCAACCGCCGTCCGGCCCCGGGCGGCGGGGGCCGACCGGCCCTGGCGTTCCCGCCGGGGAGCGTGTACGCGGGCGGCGTGCCCTCCGTCACGTCCCGGGGTTCCGGGGGCGGACGGCGGACGCGCCCGCTAACGTACCGGCGAGTAGGTGGTGGGCGGCGGTCCCGCGCGGCCGGAAGGCCGGGGGCGGGGCGGGAGGGTACGAGGGGAGCGGGCCATGGACCGACTGCGGGGCCTGGAGGAGAGCGTGGTGGTCGACGCGCCGCCGGCGGTCGTCTACCGACTGGTGTCGGACCTGCGGAACATGGGGCACTGGAGCCCGGAGTGCCGGTACGTGTGGGTGCCGCGGCCTCCGGTGCGCGCCGGCTCCCGGTTCGTCGGGATCAACCGGCGCGGGCCGTTCCTCTGGCCGACGCTCGGACGCGTCACCCGGGTGCGCGCGGACGGCGAGTTCGTCTTCGACGTCAGCGCCTTCGGGCTGCCGATCGCCCGCTGGGGCTACCGGTTCGAGCCGGAGGGGACGGGGACGCGGCTCACCGAGTTCTGGCAGGACCTGCGGACCGAAGGCCGCCGCGCCAAGGCCGCCGAACTCCTCGGAACGGTCTTCGCCGGGACGAACCCCGCCCGCAGGATCGCGCTCAACCGGTCCGGGATGCACACCACCCTGGAACGCATCGCACGGGCCGCGTCCGAGGCGGCGGCCACCGGCTGACGGGACGTCAGGGGGCGTCGCCTGGGACCGGGTCCGAGTTCGGGTTCGGATTCGGGTCCTGGTTCGGATTCGGGTCCGGGTCCTGGTCCGGGTCCGGGTCTTGGTCCGGGTCCGGGTCCGGATCCTGGTTCGGGTTCGGATCTGGGTCCGGGGGTTCCTGCCGGGCCCCGGCGGACGTGACGACGGCGGCCAGGTCGCTGCCCGCGCGGAGCAGGGCCACGGTCCTTTCCGCGATCCCGTCGAGGCGCCGCCGGAGGAGGCGTCGCGTCTCCTCCGGGCCGCCGAGGCCGGTCAGGGAGTCCATGACGGCGCGCACCTCGGGGATGCCGTGGCCACCGCCGCGCAGGGCCGCCACGATGCGGGCCGCCCGGATCGCCGGAAGGCCGTACCGGCGCGCCCGCAGCGAGGTCACGCGCTCCGGCGCGACGAGGCCCTCCTGCTCCCAGAAGCGCAGGGTCGAGGAGCGCACGCCGAGCGCGGAGGCCAGCTCCGTGATCGTCATCGTGTCCCTCTCCTCCTCCCCCTCTCCCGCCTCCCCTCCTCCCCCGCTCTCCGGGGCGTTCCTCTCGTCCTGGATGGCGCGCAGGGCCCGCTGGGCGCGCAGGGCCTCGTCCCGTTCGCGGGCGAGCCGGACGTGGACCGCGCCGATCGCCGCGGCGGCCGTCTCGACCGTCCCCGTCCGCAGCTCCGCGAGCGTGCTCCGGGCCTCGACGGGCCCGACGGCGGCGGCGAGTCCGCGATAGGCGCGCAGGGCCCGGACGTGGACCGGGGCGTAGGAGCGGTAGCCGTTGGCCGCGCGGGCGGCCGGCGGGATGACCCCCAGCCCTTCCAGGTCGCGGACCTGCTGCGCCGAATAGCCCGACTCCCTGGCGACGTCGGCGGTCCGCAGCGGCACCCGCCCCGGCCCGGCCGTGCGCTCGCGGCCGGTCTCAGTCTCAGTCCCGCTCCCGGCCTCGGTCCCGCTCCCGGCCTCGTTCCTGCTCATCGGCGAACCCCACACAAGCACTTGAAGGTGACACTTGAACCATGAGTACGGACCCGAGTATGGAACAGATCATCGCGACCGTGCGGGGCTTCGACGGCGCGCACGTCCTCCGTCCGGAACCGGGCGGCGACTTCCCCGAGGTCGCCTGGGGGGACGTCTTCTTCTTCTACGCCCCCGACGGCCGGACGCCGGGGAACGTCCAGCCCTACGGGACGATCGTCACCAAGGACCAACCGGGTGACACCGCCTCCGAGCTCGACTCGCCGGGCCGCTGGCGCGTGAACGTCCGCGTCGGCCGCGCGGTCTTCCGGGAGCTCACGGGAGAGGAGCCGCGCGGTCTCGTCCTGCCGCGCGACCACGCGGCCCCCGACGTCGTGGTGCCGCACCCGGTGTACGGGCCGCTCGGCTGGATCTCCGTCGTCAATCCCGGCGGGCGGACGGCGGACACGGTCGTACGGCTGCTGCGCGACGCCCACGAGGCCGCCAGGGCCAGGAGCGCCCGGCGCGGGGTGTGAGGCGGCCGGCGGTCGTCAGGACGCCGGGGCCGAGGCGGGGGCGGCGTGCTGTTCGCGGACGGCGATCCGGGCCAGTTTCGTCAGCATCATGCCGTTGCGGATGGAGACGAGGTAGTCGACGGGGAGGCCGTGCATGCGGGTGCCGGGGCCCCGCAGGGGGTGCCATTCGAGGAGGAAGAGGGTGTTCTCGCCCCAGGGGACCAGGTTCATGGCGATGCGGGCCGCGCCGAAGGGTTCCGCCTTCGCCTCCAGTTCCAGGCGGCGCTCCGGCTCGCAGACGCGGACGACGCAGGTGTCGTCGAGGGTGAGGGGGCCGAGGCCCACCCGCACCCGGAGGCGGGCGCCGACCTCGGGCCAGTGCGGGTCCGCGGCCGTGACCTGCTGGGTGCCCGAGACCCACTCCCCGTAGCGGTGGCCGTCGGCCAGCAGGCCCCACACGCGGGACGGCGGGCTCAGGATCAGACGGCGGTTCCGGGACACCGCGACCGCCTTTCGTCTTCCGTCGTTCGTCGTTCGTCGTTCCGGAGGGAGATCGGTGGGGGACGGCGTCCCCGCTCCCGGCCGAGGCTAGCCGTACCGAGCCTCTCCCGCGCGTCCGGACGGCCGGCTTCGACGGGGGGCCGCTCTTCCCGCGCACCCGCGCGGCTTCCACACTGTGCGGGGACACCGCCGATCTCCGAGGGGGACGAGATGCTGACCGGGATCGTGATCGACGCGGGGGACACCGCACGCGTGGAACGCTTCTGGCGGGAGGCCACGCGGGGCCGGACGGGCGGCCTGCGGCTGCGGTTCGCCGCGACCGGGGAGCCGAGGACGGCGCGCAAGAACCGGATCCACCTGGACCTGGCCGGGGGGCCCGAGTGGGAGGCCGAGGTCGCGCGGCTGCTCGCGCTCGGCGCGACGCGGGCCGACATCGGCCAGGGGGACGTGCCGTGGGACGTGCTGGCCGATCCGGAGGGCAACGAGTTCTGCGTCCTGCGCCCGGGGCATCCCGGGGTGCTCGCCGACTCCGGCCTGGTCGCGGTCTGCCTCGACGTCGCCGAGGAGGACCTCCGTGCCCAGGCGGCCTTCTGGGAGTCCCGCACCGGATGGCACGCGGCCGAGCACCACGACCGGTGCACCCGGCTGCGCCGGACGCCCGCCGACCCGGTCGCGCTGGTGATGGGCCCGCCCTCGGCCCCGAAGGAGGGCCGGAACCGGATCCGGCTCGAAGTCGCCCCTCATGAGGGCGGGTCCGGGGACTTCGGCGGATGCGGGGAGTTCCTCGACGTCGGCGGGAACGAGTTCCACGTCACGCCCCGGCGGCCCCGGGCGCCTCGGTGAAGGAGGCGAAGGTGAACGCGCGGGACGACGGTCCGTGCGCACGCAGGTCGGCGAGCCGGTCCAACGCCTCGCCGACCGTGGGGAGATGACCGGCGGGGACCCACCAGAGCACCAGGTGCGCCTCGACGTGCCGCTGGAACCACTCGCGGCGCCGCCGCATCACCTCCAGGTGGCCGCTGCGGTAGGCGAAGTCCCACAGGGCGTCCCGGGTCTCCCACACGCTGAGGTTGACGATGACGTTCTCGCCCGCCGGGCGCAGGCCGGTGGCGTCGGGCGTGCCCTCCTCCACGAGGCGCCACACGAAACCGGGGGCGGCGTCGGCGGCGGCGTTGACCGGGTCGAGCAGCTCGACGAACGGCGCGGTGCGCGGGTCGTCGAGGGGGTGGCGGAGGGTGGCCAGGTTGAGCTGGGCGAGGTGGAAGGCGTGCGCGGACGGGATCATGCCCTCATCCCAGCATGGCGCCTTTTCTATGTCAATCTTCGTTGTTTTTAGAAGGCTCGACGACGTTCTCAGAAGGTTCGACGACCACGCAGCACTCCCCCGGCCGGGCGTCCATGCGGGCGCGGACGGGGCCGTCCGTGCCGAGCAGCCCTTCGAGCAGCGCGAGGTTCATCCCGCAGACCAGCGGCGGGAAGCGCTCGGAGACGGCGTGGAAGGGGCAGTTGCGCATGCGGACGACGGCCGTCTCCCCCTCCGTCACCTCCTGGGCCCCTTCGCCCCCTTCGGCTCTGTCGACTCCTTCGGCGCCTTCGGCTCCTTCCGGCCCGTCGCCCCTTTCGAGGTGGGGTTCGTACCCTCGGGCGGCCAGCATCCGCATGGCCTCGGCGAGGTCTCCGCAGGGCGCCTCCGCGCCGCGCAGGGCCTCGCCCCGGCGGCGCGCCGCCTCGTTGAGCAGGTCGTCCAGACCGGCCTGTTCGGCGGCCTCGGCGAGCAGTTCGGCGGCGGTGCGGTAGTCGCGGCCGGGCAGCGACACCGACCGCTCGGCCCGCGCCCGCGCGTACACCTTGGCCGGGCGGCCCGCCCCCGGTCCCGAACGGCCCGTGAGGCGGCGGCTGCCGCTCTCCAGCAGCCCGGCCTCGGTCAGCTTGTCCAGGTGGTGCGCGGCGAGCGTGCGGGCCACCCCGGTCGCCTCGGCGGCCTCGTTGCGGCCGACCTCCCGGCCCTGCGCCGCCACGTACTCGTAGAGGCGGCGGCGCACCGGGTCGCCCAGTACCGCGATCGCGTCGATGTCCTTCATCCGAGCATGCTAATGACCTGCGGGGGAGGGCCGGGAGCGCGTTGTCAGTGGGGCCGCATAGATTCCTCCTCATACCGCAGTCCGGGGTGACGAGCCCCTGGTTCGGGCTGCGCGGACGAGAGACGTACGGGTGGAGGGGCGCGGCTGATGGCGTGGCTGGATGCGGGTGAGGGGTACGAGGTCACCCTCGACGAGGGCGGACGGGTGGTCGCCCGCCGGTCCGGGGGGCGGCAGTTGAAGACCGTCCCGAAGGCGCTTCGGGACGATCCGGGGGTCGACCGGCTGCGGCGCCTGGCCGAGTGGCTGGACCGGCACGCGGACGCGTGCGTGGCGCAGGTGGACGCCTGGATGGTGTCCTCGCTGCCGGTGCCGACCGCGCTGATCGCCCGGGTCTGGCCGGACGAGGCGTGGCGGTCCGCGCTGCGCGACATGGCCGTCGTCGGGGACGACCCGGACGAGGTCGGCTTCCTGCGGGACGTGTCCGAGGACGGCGGGCTGAAGGTCGTCGACCTCGACGGCGAGACGGTCCGGATGGCGCCGCGCACGGTGACCGTGCCGCACCCGGTGCTCCTCCCCGACCTCGACGACGTGCGGGAGTTCGCCGCCGAACTGGGCATCACGCAGCGCGTGGAGCAGATCCACCGCGCCACCTGGACGCGCCCGGAGGCGTTCGCGGCGAACGCGACGGAGGTGCGGGACTACGCGGGCGGCAAGTTCGCCTCCCGCTTCGGGCTCGCCGCGCGGGCCACCGGCCTCGGCTACCGGGTCTCCGGCGGCTACGCCACCTGCAAGGTGCGGGACGGCGGCCGCGGCACCGAGGCGTCGGTGTGGATCGGCGAGCCGTACTGGGACGGGGAGTCGGAGACCGGCGGACTGGGCTGGCACGACGACGAGGGCCGCGCGGTGCGGCTCGACGAGGTCGGACCGGTCGCCTGGTCCGAGGGGATGCGCATGGCCGCCGCGCTCTACGCCGGCCGCACGATCGAAGAGGGTGGGAACGCGTGACCGGCACGACCGCTACGAACGGCACGACCACGGTGGACGGCACCGCGAACGGCACCGCCGGCGGCACGACCGCGGCGGACGGCGCCGCGCTGCTCGACGCCGGGGCCGTGCTCCCGGTCGGCACCGCGGGGGCCGGACCCGCCGCCGTGGAGCTGACCGCGCGGACCTACCGCCACCCGGTGCTCGGCGAGGACCGGGTCGTGGTGCGGCTGACCGCCGCCGAGCTCGGCGCCGCCGAGGACCTGGCCGCGGGCTTCCTCGGCCTCGAACCCGCCGCCGAACCGGTCGTGGTGGGCCTGGGCCGGCGTCAGGAGCTCGGCTTCCCCGAGTGGGTGCTGGTGCACCACCCGGAGGACGGCCACCACGCGCTCGCCGTCGTGCCCGAGCTGGACCGGCTCGCGCGGCAGGCGAAGACCAAGCCCAAGGCGGCGCTCGACGCCTGCCTCGAACTCGCCGGCCGGCTCGCGGCCTCCGTCCCCCACTTCCTGCCCGTCTTCTACGAGCAGTCCGCGCGGATCTTCCTCGCGGTGGAGAACACCACGTACGCGGGGCAGCTGTTCGGCCGGGCCCGCACCAGCGAGGCACAGCACGGGCTGCCCGTCGACGAGGACCGGCTCGACGCCGTGTTCCTGGAGTTCGCGCTCGCCGGCGCGCTGCCGGTGAAGGTGCTGTCCGGGTACGGCAAGGAGCTGTCGGCGCGCCTGGCGCCCCAGGAGGCGTACGAGCGGTTCCGCCGCCTGTGCGTGCGCCGCACCGCCGGCGGGCTCGCCCCGTCCGCGCAGGCCGCCACCGAGCTGCGGCGGCTCGCCCGCGCGGCGGGCCTGCCCGCCGCGGAGGCCGAGCAGGACCACCTCGCCGAACTGCTGCCGCTGCCGGCCACCCTCCGGGCGGCGACGGGCTGGTGGAAGGCGCAGCGCGGCGCGCTCGTCGCCCTGGCCCGGCGCGTGCCGGCGGTCCGCGGCACCCTGCTGACGCTGACCCCGTCGTCGGACGACGGCGCCCTGAGCGAGCTGTGGCTGGAGATCCTCGCGGAGTCCGGCGCGGAGGCGGGCCTCGTCGACGCGGACCTGCCCGCAGAGGAGCGGTGCGCCGACGGCGCCGACGGCTGGCTGGAGCGCTTCCACGCCGCCCGGCACCGCGGCTGGGGCCCCCGGCCGACGCCGACGGCGCTGCTCGACCTGGTCGAGCGGGCGGCGGACCGGATCCGGGAGGGGCTGGCGGCCCGCCCCGAGGGCCGCCGCGAGGTGCGGATCGGCATCGAGGACGCCAACCTGCTGGACCTGCTGCTCGCCCTGGACATCCCCGTCACCGCCCCGGCGCCCGAGAAGGAATCGGGCGGCCGGCGGTACGGCGTCTCGCTGGACCTGACGGACTGGCACAACTCCGAGCGGCCCCGGGACCTGGCCGCGCTCGCCGCCGACCCGCGTTTCCACCGGGCCTTCGACCGGGGCGCGGACTCCTTCAACGGCGGCGGCCACGGCGAGGACGTGATGCGCCGGCTGGCCGGGGCGGCCGGCGGCCGCGAGCTGCTGGCCCGCTGGACCCGCGCGGTCGCCCGGAAGTCGGTGGCGGCCGGACTCCCCGGCCTGCCGGACGCCCTGTCCACCCTGTCGTGGCTGCCGTCCGAGGCGCTGGCGCTCGCGCCGGACGAGGTGGCCGCCGCGGCGGGCGCCGACCTCGGCGAGACGCTGGCGCGGACCCTGCGCGGCGGGCTGTGGGAGGAGCTCGGGTGGCCCGAGTGGGAGCGGGCGGTGGCGGAGCTGTCGCCGGGCCGGTCCGACGCGGAGGGACTGACCGTCGCCGAGGCGTGGCCCTACCTGATCGTGGCGAACGCCACCCAGGCCCGGGTCATCGGCGCGGACTCCACCGTCCTCGTCCACGACCTGCGCGTCCCGTCCTCCGCGTCCTCGGTCCGCAGCCGCGGCTTCCACTACGTGGACGGCGCCCTGTTCGTGTTCTGGAGCGCGTACGGCAGCGGCACGGCGCAGGGCTACTGGCACACCGCGCCCGACCGGCTGGTCACCCTCGACGAGAACGTCAATCACTGGTCCCTGCGGTCCGGTCAGGTCAGCCTCCCGCTGCCCGGCGGCGGCCGCACCACCGGGCGCGGCGTGCTGCACCCCGGCGACAGCCGCCTCCCCCAGGAGGCCGCCGTGATCTCCGACGGGACGTCGTACTGGGTGTACGAGAACGGCGGCGGCACGGACGAGAGCGGCTGGGTCGAGTACGACCCCGCCGAGGGCGCCTACGGGCGGCGCTCGCAGCCCGGCTTCCTGGCCGACGCGCTGCGGCCGCACGGCCCGGACGCCGTGCTCGGGGCGTTCTCCTCCTGGCTGCGGCCCGCCCCCGCCGTGGAGGGCTCCGTCCTGGGCGCGCCCGTCGACGGCCTGCTGGGCTGGCGCGTGGTCCGGCTGCCCGGGAACGGCTGGCACGCGGACGACCTCGCGGGACGCACGGTGACCCTGCCGGAGGGGGCCCAGCTGCCGCTCGCGGCGGTGGCCTTCCCCGGCGACGACCGCCCGCGCGCCCTGAGCCGGGAGTGGCGGACGCTCGCCCTCACCGACCCGGACGGCGTCGTCACGCTGACGAGCGAAGGCGGACGGAACGACCTGTTCCGCACCGCGTCGTCGCTGCTCCCGCCGCTCCCCTTCCTGTACGCGCTGCGCGCCCGCGACCCTCGGGGCTCGGCCGCGCTGCGCGCCGCCGACGGCGGGACCACCGGCACGCTGCTGAAGGCGGCCGCCGCCACGCAGCGCGTGGAGGACGTCGCGGCCCTCGTGCGCGACGCGTTCCCGGCGCTGACCGCGCCCGAGCTCGTCGCCGGCGTGGTGAAGGCGCTGGGCTTCGCCGTCCGGCAGCAGAAGGCCCTGGACGCGGTCGCCGCCCGTCTCGACCCGGCGGGCGCGCCCGTCGCGGAGCGGGCCGGGGGCCCGGCCGACCGGATCCTCGCCCAGGCGCTCAACGGCGTGGTGGGCTCCGGCTACTACCGGTGGGGCTCCGACGCGGACGTCTCCCACCAGTACCTGGAGCAGCTGGCGGCGGTGACCGGCGACACCGACGCGGTGGCCGTGCCCGGCCGCCTCCACTTCGACCTGCCGTCGCTCCCCTGGTCCGGGCTGCCGTTCACCCCGCTCCTCGACCGGCCGGCCGCGCTCGCCTACCGGGCCGTCGCGCCCGGCACCGACCCCGGCCACCGCGACGCGCTGCTCGGCCTGCTCCGGAGGGCCGACGCCCTCGGCCTGCTGTCGGCGGCCGGATCCGCCGACCGCTGGCGGCGGGTGCTGCTGCACCTGGCGGAGCCGCATCTGACCGCCCCGGACGGGCAGGCGCGGAACACGTCGCACCGCAGCGTGGTGCCGCTCGGCGGCGGGGCCGCCCTCGGCCTCACCGAGCACAGCGACAGCGTGCCCGACGGGCGGGAGTTCGGCGCCCTGCTGTACGACCCGAGCGGGCGCTTCGAGGTCCCGGGGCCGTACGCGGTGCGCGGCAGCGGTCCCGTCGGCGACCGCGGGCGCGGCGCGGACTGGGCGGCGGCGTTCCTGAAGGAGGCGGAGGCGCAGGGCGCGGCGCCGTTCCCGCCCGGGGCGGCCGAGGAGTTCGGGCGCCTCACCGGGGCCTCCCGGGCGCTCGCCGGGCTCGTTCTGACCGGCATGCCCCAGGTCGACAGCCACGAGAACAACTTCCTGCCCGTGGAACTGCGCAAGACCCTCGGCCTGAAGGTCGCCGAGGCCGCGCAGGCCCGGGACGAGCTGCGGGCCCTCCCGGTCGAGGTGCGCCAGGAGGTCGTGGCGGCGCTGCTGCCCGCCGACCCGGCGCGGCTGTGGACCGAGGGCCCGGACGTGGCGGCCGCGGCCGAGGTGTGGAACGCGCGCGTCGGCCGCCGGGTGCCGGTTCCCGACTGGCTGACGGCCGAGGCCGCGCGGGCGGTGCGCGGCGGCTGGCCCGCCCCCCGGGCGCTGGCCGCGGTGCTGGACCCGGCGGGCTCCCCCGAGCTGGGCACGGACGTGGCCTGGCGGATCGAGCGGGACCGGCCGGAGCCGGCGGAGCCCGCCGAGGCGCCGTTCACCGGCACCGTCCTGACGGGCGCCGTGAGCCTGCTGGCGTGGCTGGCGCACCGCCTCCCGGCGGGCGAGCCGCTGCGGGCGGCGCTGCCGGGCGCGCTGACGGCCGTGCGGCAGCGGCTGGCCTCGCCCGACCTGCTGGTCGCCGTCGGGCGCTACACCAGCCTGGCGGAGTTCCGGAGGGTGGCGGGCGCCCCCACGGAGACGGCCCCGGACCACGAGCGCTACGGGGCGGTGCTGATGGCCACGCACGACGGGCAGCCGCTGCCCGCGGTGCGGACGTCGCTGCTGGACTCCACCGGCTCCGACCCGTACCTGGTGGCGCTGCGCGACCCCGATCAGGGGCCGACGGCGGTCGAGACGGCGCTGCGCCGCTGCCACGACCCGGCGTTCGCACGGCTCCTCGCCGATCCGGGCGCGCCCGCGGCGGGCGCGCCGGACGGGGACGGGACGTGGTGGCCGCAGGACCCCTCGCGGTCGGTGCCCGCGCTGGTGGCGGAGGCGGCGCAGGCGCACGGCCTGGGGGCCGACGCCGCGGCGCTGTACCTGATGCTGCTGGCCCTGCCCGACCCGACCGACCGGAACACGGCCCGATGGACGGGGTGGAAGCCGGCGCGCCTGAAGGCCGCGCGGGCCGAACTCGCCGCCACCGACCTGGTGGTGTCCGCCGTCCGGGCCCGCGCGGGACGCTCGCTGTTCCTGCCGGGCGCCTGGGCGGAGCAGCCGTCGCCCGGACTCCCCGTCGAGCAGTGGAAGCTGACGCTGTTCGGCCTGCCCGCGAGCGGCCGGCCCGTCCTCGGGCCGCTGGTGCCGACGGAACCGGTCGCCGAGCTGTACGCCCGGGCCTGGCGGCGGATCACCGACGGCGACCTCCCGCGCTTCGAGGAACTGAAGGTGAAGCGCACCCGCCGGCGCCGCTGACCGGCCGTGCCGTGCGCGGCGGACCCGGCGCCCCCGGAGACGGGGCGCGCCGGGCCCGGCGCACGGCGGGGTTCCCGGCACGGCCCGCCCTGCCTCCGGGCCCACCCGTCCCGGGCCGTGCCCACACCGCGCGGGACGGGGCCGCTCCTCCGGCACCCACCGTCCTGGAACCCGCGGCCCCGGGGGCCCGCGCCTCCGAGGCGTCCCGGCCCCCTCCCCGTGCCCGATCACGCCCCCTCCCCCGCTGCCCCCGTCCGTCTTCCCTCCCCGCCCGCTCCCCCTCCCTCCCGAAGGAACCGCGCATGACCGTCACCGAACAGTCCGTCCCCGCCCGGCAGGTCCGGCCGGCCGAGGAGCGCCACGCCGCCGAACTCGCCTTCCTCGCCGCCCAGGACCCGGGTCCCCGGCCGCCCGGCTGGCTGCTCACCCCCCGGGCCGTCGTCACCTTCGTCTGCGGCAGCGCCGGGGTCGAGCTCGCGCTGCCGGAGCGGCGCGAGGGGCTGCCCGCGAAGCTGGCGATCAGCCCGAAGTTCGTCGGCGAGCGGGCGCTCGTGGAGCGGTGCGTGGTCACCCTGGCCGGTGAGCGCGGACTGCTCCTGACCGGCGAGCCGGGCACCGCCAAGTCGATGCTGTCGGAACTGCTCGCCGCGGCCGTCTGCGGCACGAGCGCCCTCACCGTCCAGGGCACCGCGGGCACCACGGAGGACGCCTTCCGGTACGGGTGGAACTACGCCCTGCTGCTCGCGCAGGGCCCCACCCCGCAGGCCCTGGTCGACTCCCCGGTGCTGTCCGCGATGCGCACCGGCCGGGTGGTGCGGGTCGAGGAGATCACCCGCTGCCTGCCCGAGGTGCAGGACGCCCTGGTGTCGCTGCTGTCCGACCGCCGGGTCACGGTCCCCGAGCTGACCGCGACGGAGGACGCCGTGGTGAGCGCGGCCCCCGGCTTCACGGTGATCGCGACGGCCAACCTCCGGGACCGGGGCGTCTCGGAGATGTCGGCCGCGCTCAAGCGGCGCTTCAACTTCGAGACCGTGGACCCGATCGCCGACGCCGACGCCGAGGCGACCCTGATCCGGCGTCAGGCGGTCGCGGCGGTGCGGCGGGCCGGGGCGGAGTTCGGGGTCGACGACGCCGTCCTGGACGCCCTGGTGACGGTCTTCCGCGACCTGCGGTCGGGCCGGTCCACCGAGGGCTGGGACGTGGAGCGGCCGGGCACCGTCATGTCCACCGCCGAGGCGGTGCAGGTGGCGGCCTCGCTGGGACTCTCGGCGGCCTACCTGCCCGGCGGCGACGTCCTCGACCTGCTCCCCGGCCACCTCCTCGGCGTCGTCCGCAAGGACGATCCGGCCGACCACGCCCGGCTGCTCGGCTACTGGGACGGGCCGGTCCGCCGCCGCGCGGAGACCGGTTCGGCCATGTGGCGCCGTCTCTGGGACCTGCGCGGGAGCCTGCGGTGACCGTCCCCGACCCCAGGGCGGCCGTCGACGCGCTGGCCGCGTCGCGCGCCCCGTACCTGCTGGGCGTGCGGCACCACAGTCCGGCGCTCGCCGCCGTGGTGCCCGCCCTGCTCGACGCGGCGGACGCCGAGGTGGTCTGCGTGGAGCTGCCGCCGGACTTCCGGCCGTGGCTGGAGCACCTCGCCGACCCCGAGACGGTCGCCCCGGTCGCCCTCGCCGGGACGGGCGAGGGCGGACGACTGGCGTTCTACCCGTTCGCGGACTTCTCGCCGGAACTCGCGGCCGTACGGTGGGCCCGTGACCGGGGCGCCGAGGTCGTCTGCTGCGACCTGCCCCTCGGCGACCCCGGCTGGTCGGCGGGGGCGGAGGAGGTCCCGGCGGAAGGGGAGGAAGCAGGGGCGGGAACGGGCCCCGGGCGGCGGCTGTTCGCCGACGCGCTGACCGCCGCCGGCACCGGCCGGGACGGGGACGACCTGTGGGACCGGGCCGTCGAGGTGCTCGCCCCCGGGTGCGCGCCCGAGGCGGTGCGCCGGGCGGCGCTCGGCGTGGGCTGGGCGCTGCGCGCCGACGCCGTCGTGCCCGCCTCCGACCTGGCGCGCGAGGCCCGGATGCGCCGGGTGATCGCGGCGGCGGGCACGGGCGGGAAGCGGGTCGCGGCCGTGGTCGGCGCCTTCCACGCCCCCGCGCTGGCCCCGGCCCCCGACGGGACGGCCCCGGGGGACCTCGACGGCGCACCGGCCGAGGGGGCCGTCACCTCCTTCGTGCCGTACTCCTTCGACCTGCTGGACTCCCGGTCGGGCTATCCGGCGGGCATCCGCGATCCGCGCTGGCAGCAGGCCGTGTTCGAGGCGGGCGGCGTGCCGGAGCGGCTGCGGGACGCGGCCTCGGCCGCCCTGACGGGGCTGTGCCGGGAGCTGCGCCGCGCGGGCCACACCGCCGGTACGGGCGAGGCGGCCGAGGCGCTGCGGCTCGCCTGCGACCTGGCCGCCCTGCGCGGGCTGCCCGCCCCGGGCCGGGGCGAACTCCTGGAGGCCGTCACCACCGTGCTGGGGCAGGGCGAACCGCTCGGCCGGGGCCGGGCCCTCGCGCGCGCCCTGGAGGCCGTGTTCGTCGGCACCGTACGGGGCAGGCCGACCCCGCACGCGCCCCGGTCCGGCCTCGGACCGTCCGTGGAGGAGGAGCTGGCCCGGCTCCGGCTGCCCCGCCCGGACGAGCCCGAGCCGCGCGAGGTGCGGCTCGACCCGCTGCGGTCGCCGCTGGACGGGCGCCGCGAGGTGCTGCTCCAGCGGCTCCTCGTGATCGGCGCCTCGTACGGCGAGCCGATCGCCGTGGCGGCGACCGGGGACGGCACCGCGCTGGGCACCAAGTGGCGGCTGGCGTGGACGCCTTCGGTGCCGGCGCGGCTCGACCTGGCCGGGGCCCGCGGGGTGACGGCCGCGCAGGCGGCGGCGGGCACGCTGGGCGAGACCGCGCGGCGGGAGGCCGCCGAGGGCGGGCCGACGCCGGCGCAGGTGCTCGCGGGGCTCACCGCCGCCGCCCGCTGCGCTCTTCCCGAGCTGGTCAAGGAGCGGCTGCGGGAGGCGGCGTCGGTGCTGCCCGACGCGGCGGACCTGCCCGAACTCCTCACCGCCCTGGACCTGCTGGAGGGCCTGCGGCGCGGGCACTTCCCGGGCGCCGGGCCGGAGGCGCGCGAGGCGGCGGGCGCGCTGACGGGCGAGCTCCTGGAGGCCGCCGTGCGCGCGCTGCCGGGACTCGCCGGGAGCGACGCGCCCGCGGACGCCGCGGCCCTGGTCGCGCTGGCCGACCGGACGGCGGCGCGGCAGCTGGGGCTGCGGATGGACCGGGCGCTCGCCGACCTCGCCTCGGACGGTTCGCCGCTGGTCCAGGGCGCGGCCCTCGCGGTCCGCGTCCTGCTGGACCTCGATCCGGCCGCCGGGCTCGGGGAGCGGGCGGCGGGCTGGATCGACGGCGCCACCGGCCCCGAGGCGCGCCGGGCGCTCGCGAAGCGGCTGGCCGGTCTGCTCACCGCCGCCGGGCCGCTGCTCCAGATGTCCCCGGACGCCCTCGGGCCGCTCCTCGACCGGGTCGGCACGCTGGCCGACCAGGACTTCCTGGACCGGCTGCCGGCGCTGCGGGGCGGTTTCGACGCGCTGTCGCCGGCCGCCCGGGACCGGCTCCTCGCCACGGTCACCGAACGGCTCGGCGACCGGCTCGACCTCTCCCTGGACGCCCCGCCCGAACTCCTCGCCCTGTGGGCGGCGGCGGACGCGGCGGGCCTGGCTGCGCTGAAGGACCTGGCGCTGCCCGGCGCGGCGGCCGGTTCCGTACCGGAGTCGCGGGCGCCCGCCCCCGTACCGGCGTCCGGCGGTGCCCCGGTGCCACCGGCGGCGGAGCACGGGATCGGGGCCGCCGACCGGTGGCGGCTGCTCCTCGGCAGGCACCGGGAGCGGCTGGGCGACCGGGCCCGCCGCTACGCCCACGCGCTGGACGAGCTGTACGGCCACGGGCGCGGCGAGGGTTCCGACGGGCTCGACGGCGGGGCGGCCGGGCGGGGCGGCGGGCAGGAGGCGTCGTTCCCGACCGCCCGCGAGTGGGCGGAGGAGCTGGAGGCCCTGTTCGGGGCCGACGTCCGCGAGGAGGTCCTCGCGGACGCCGCCGACGCGGGCCGCTCCGACGTGCTGGCGCAGCTGGACCCGGCCGCCGTCCGGCCCTCGGTGGAGCTGCTGTCCTCGGTGCTGTCGCTGGCCGGCGGCATGCCGGAGGCGCAGCTCGCGCGGCTGCGGCCGCTGGTGAAGCGGCTCGTCGACGAGCTGTCGAAGGAGCTGGCCACCCGGGTGCGTCCGGCCCTGTCGGGGCTGTCGTCGCCCCGGCCCACCCGGCGCCCCGGGGGGCGCCTCGACCTCGCCCGGACCCTGCGGGCCAATCTGGCGCACACCCGGCGGCTGGACGACGGGCGGGTCGTGGTGGTCCCGGAGAAGCCGGTGTTCGGCACCCGGGCGGGCAAGGAGGCGGACTGGCGGCTGATCCTCGTGGTCGACGTGTCCGGCTCGATGGAGGCGTCCGTCGTCTGGTCGGCGCTGACGGCCGCGGTGCTGGGCGGCGTGCCGACGCTGTCCACGCACTTCCTGGCGTTCTCCACGCAGGTGGTGGACCTCACCGACCGGGTGGAGGACCCGCTCTCCCTGCTCCTCGAAGTACGGGTCGGCGGCGGCACCCACATCGCCGCGGGTCTGGCGCACGCGCGGACGCTCGTCACCGTGCCCAGCCGCACCCTCGTCGTCGTGGTCAGCGACTTCGAGGAGGGCGGGCCGCTCTCCGGCCTCCTCGGGGAGGTCCGCGCGCTGGCGTCGTCCGGGGTGCACCTGCTGGGCTGCGCCGCCCTCGACGACGCGGGGGCGCCCCGCTACTCGGTGCCGGTGGCGCGCCGGCTCGTCGCCGCCGGGATGCCGGTGGCCGCCCTCAGTCCGCTCGCCCTCGCCCGCTGGGTCGGCGACCGCCTCCGTGGAGAAGCCCGTTGAGCACCGCATCCCTGCCGCCCGTCGCCCCCGAGGTCCTCGCCGAGGCCGTGGAGCAGTTGACCGCGCGGCTGCGCAAGAAGCTCGACGCCACCGTCGCGGAGTGCGCCGGGCGCGCCGCCGAGGGCCCGGACGGCACGGTGGAGGTGCGGTTCGGCGAGGACACCCTGGTCATCCTGCGGCCGGGGGCGTCCGGCGCGGTGACCGGACCGGAACAGGCGGTCTGCACCTGCCTGCTGGCGCCGCGCTGCCTGCACCGCGCGGCCGTCCTCGGCGCGGCGCCGATCGCGGACGGGGACGTCCTGCCCCCGGCGGGCCCGCCGTCCCCGGAGCCGCCGGTGTCGGGCCCGGTGGCGGCGGGCCCGGTGGCCGCCGGGGCCGTCGCCGAGTCCCGGCCGGAAGCGCCCGGCGTACCGGAAGCGCCGGAAGCACCGGGCGTACGGGAAGCGTCCGAGGTGCCGGGGACGTCGCCGTCGCCCGCGCAGGTCGACGCCGGGGCGGCGCTCTGGCGGGCCGCGGCCGAGGCCCTCGCCGCGGGGGTCACGGCGGGCGGGACGGTCGTGCAGGCCGAGCTGCTGCGCGCCGCGCACACGGCGCGGCTCGCGGGGCTGCCGCGCGCCGAGGCGGCCGCGCTCGCCGTCGTACGGGGACTGCGGACCGCGCGCGAACAGGGGCGGGAGCAGCGGCTCTCCGACCTGACGGCCGCCTTCCGCGAGCTGCTCGCCGGGGCGGTCCTGCTGGCCTCGGGCACGGCGGGGGCGGCGGCGGGGCCCGGGCGCCGCGCCTACGAGCAGGGCGGCGCGCTGCGGGTGCTCGGGCTGTGCCGGGAGCCGGTGCTCTCCGCGACCGGCTACGGCGGGGTGACGACCCATCTCCTCGGCCCCGGCGGCGTCTTCCACATCCTGTCCGACGTGCGGCCGGGCGGCCTCGCCCGGGCCAAGGGGGCGGGCACGGCGTCGGTCGCGCTCGGCGGGGGCGTGCTCGACCACGCCGGGCTGGCGCGCGGCGGCCTGCTGATCGCGGGTGCGACGGTCTCGGCCGACGGGCGGCTCGGGGCCGGGAGGGACGTCCGGGCCACTCCGGTGCGGGGCGCGGACTGGTCGGAGGAGCCCGTCGCCGCGCTCTTCGCCCGGCCGGTGCGGGAGGCCGTGACGGCCGTGCTCGACGCGGCGGAGCCCCGGGGCGGGGCGGCGCCGCTGCTCGGCTGCGACGTGGAGGTGCTCGGCGCGGCCGGCGACCATCTGGCGGTCCGGGTCCTCGGCGGCGGTCCGGTGGTGCGGCTGTGCGTCGCCCATCCCCACCCGGAGCTGCCGCACACGGCCAACCTGCGCCGGATCGGCGGCTTCCCCGGTCTCGCCCTGCGCGTCCTGGGCCGCCCCGACCCGGAACGGGCGGCGACGCTCCGGCCGCTGGCGGTGGGCCCGGTGCCGGGCGCGGCGCACTCGCTGCGGCTGCCGGAGGAGTGGCGGGGCCGCGCGGACCTGGGCTACGACCGCCTCCAGGGCGACCACTTCCCGCGTCCGGCGCCGGACGCCGCACCGGACGGCGTCGCGGGCGCCCCGGTCCAGGCCGGTCCCGATCCGCTGGCGGACGCGCCGCTGTGGCGGGTCCGGCGGCTGCTGGAGACCGGTGTCGCGGGCGGGCGGCGGGCCGTCGCCGAGGCCGCGCGGGGAGCGGACCGGGCCGCCCTGCCGGTGCCGCTGCGCCGGGCGGGCCTCACCGTGGCCGCCGACCTCGCGGAGGCCCTGGCCGCCGAGGCGGACCGCAGGCCGCGGGACTCCTTCGGCCGGCTGAAGGACGCCTCCTCCGACGCGTACGCCCGCGCGTGGCTGGCCTCGGCGGTCCATCTGCACGCCGCCGAGCGCTCCTTGGTGACGGCGTCCTGGTCCTGAGTGCGCCCGCCGCCCCCGATCCCGGGGGCCGGCGGGCGTGCTCCGGATCCACGCGGCGCCCCGGCCCGTCACGCGATGGGGTGGATCGCGGCGGCCGGGGGACGAGGGTCCGGCCCAGGTCAGGGGTCCGGCCCGGGTCGGGCGGGCGTCTCCCGTCCCGCGGGGTCCCGGCGGGACGGGATTAGCCTCGCGGCACCGTCGCAGCCAGGCGGCGGACCGAGACAGGGGGCATCCTCATGGCCGTCATCGTCACCTTCGAATTCCCGGGCGCCGGGCAGGAGCTCTACGACGCCGTCATCGACCGCGTGACCGGGGGCCGGGGCTTCACGCGGTTCGCCGACCTCGGGGACCCGGGACTCATCTCGCACGCGGCGGGGCCGGTGGACGGCGGGTTCCGCGTGACGGAGGTGTGGGAGAGCGCGGAGGCGCTGGAGAAGCACGCGCAGACCTTCGGTCCGATCCTGGCCGACCTCGGCCAGGTCGACGTGCGGCCGACCGTCGTCCCGGCGCACCACGTCGTCGTCCGGTAGGGCGGCGCCGGGCCGGCGGCCGCCCACCGGCCGGCGGCCCGGCCGTCAGCCGGCCGTCGTGCGGACCAGCGGGTTGTGGCCGATCGCGTTGTGGACGGTGAAGCTCACCGCGTCGGGGCGGTAGCGGTCGTCGGACCACTCGACGGGGCGTCCGTCGTGGGTGGTGGTGACGCGGCGGACGCGGAGGAGGGGGCTGGTGCGGCGGACGGCGAGGAGGGCGGCGTCCCGCGCTCCGGCGGCGACCGCGTCGATGACGTGCTCGCCGTGCGCGAAGACCAGGCCCGTCTCCTCGTGGAGGCGCTGGGTGACCGAGGCGCAGTCGGGGTCGAGGGGTTCGACGGCCGGGGAGATCCAGTCGGCGTAGACGGTGCGTTCGACCAGGACCGGTTCCCCGTCGAGGCCACGGACGCGGAGCACGTGGAGCAGGGGGGTGTGCTCGGCGAGGTGCAGCCGGGCGGCGTCCTCCGGGGTGGCGGGGCGGTACTCCTGGGCGAGGACGCGGCCGGTGGCCTCGCGGCCCATGGCCTGGGCCCACTGGGCGAAGCTGCGCAGTTCGGCGAAGCTCTGGCTGCGGTGGCCGGCCAGGACCACGCGCCGGGCGCCCTGGCGGGAGCCGATGAGGCCCTCGGCGGTGAGGGCGGCGACGGCCTGGCGGACGGTGCCCCGGGAGACGCCGTGCCGGGCGGCGAGTTCGGTCTCCGCGGGCAGCCGGGCGCCGACGGGGTACTCGCCCCGCCGGATCGCCCGCCGCAGCTCCGTGGCGATCTGCTCGTGGCGCGCGGTCATCGCTGGTCCCCTCCTCGGTGTGCCGTGTACACAGGAGAGGAAGGGTAGTGGAAGCCGTGCATGGCTGAAAAGCACTGCCAATGTGCAGGAGATCGCGGGTGACCGTTCCCTTTTCGTTCACCCCCGCGCCATCGGCGCCGGGCGTACTGGGGCCGACTTGTTCAGACAAGTCGAGAACCCGACCCTCTTCCTGGAGCTTCCGTGCCCGTCCCCGCGCACCTCCCGAGAAACGCCGTCCTCGGCGGTTCCCTCGCCCTCCTCGCCGCGCTCGCCCTCACCGCCTGCGGCGCAGCCCCCGAGACCGCCGGCACCACCGCCGACGGCAAGAACGCCGCCACCGCCACCTCCGCCGCCGGCTTCGGCGGCATGGACGCCCTGATCGCCGCGGCGAAGAAGGAGGGAAAGCTCCACGCGATCGCGCTGCCCCGCGACTGGGCCAACTACGGCGCCCTCATCGACGGCTTCCGGCAGAAGTACGGCATCGAGGTCGAGGTCGAGAACCCGGACGCCTCCAGCCAGGACGAGATCAACGCCGTCACCTCCCGCAAGGGCCAGGACCGCGCCCCCGACGTCCTCGACCTGGGCAGCTCCTTCGCGCTCACCGCCGCCCAGCAGGGCCTCCTCGCCCCGTACCGGGTGACCGCCTGGGACGACATCCCCGAGGGGCAGAAGGACCCGGAGGCCCGCTGGTACAACGACTACGGCGGCTACGTCTCCATCGGCTGCGACGCGAAGCGCGTCAAGAACTGCCCCACCACCTTCAAGGACCTCCTGAAGCCGGAGTACAAGGGCCAGGTCGCCCTCAACGGCAACCCCACCAAGTCCGGTTCCGCGTTCGCCGGCGTCTTCGCGGCGGCCCTCGCCCGGGGCGGCTCCTTCGACGACATCCGGCCGGGGCTCGACTTCTTCGCCCAGCTGAAGAAGAACGGCAACTTCACCCCCGTCGAGTCCACCCCGGCCACCGTCGAGAAGGGCGAGACGCCCATCAGCATCGACTGGGACTACCTGAACGCCGGATACGCCCAGGAGTTCGCGTCCAAGGGCCTCGACTGGAAGGTCGCCGTCCCCACCGACGGACGCTACGCCCAGTACTACTCGCAGGCGATCAACAAGGACGCCCCGCACCCGGCGGCCGCCCGCCTGTGGCAGGAGTACCTCTACAGCACCGAGGGCCAGAACCTGTGGCTGAAGGGCTTCGCCCGCCCGGTCCTGATGCCCGCCATGGAGAAGGCCGCCACCCTGGACCGGGCCGCCGCCCTCAAACTGCCCGCCGTCTCCGGCGTGCCCTCCTTCCCGGCCGAGGCCCAGCAGGCCGGGGCCAAGAAGGCGCTCGCCGAGGGCTGGGGCGAGGCCGTCTCCGGATGACCGCCTCCGCGACCGTCGCCGTCGCCGCCGGGCAGGCCCCTGCCCGGCGGCGACGCCGCCGCTCCCCCGCCCCGCTCGCCGCCGTCCCGCTGCTCGTGTTCACCGCGATCGCCTTCGGCGTGCCCGCCGCCGCCATGCTCGACGGCGCCCTCACCACAGGGGATCCGGCCACCGGCGCCACCGCGTACGGCACCGGGAACCTGACCGCCTCCCTCCAGGGGGCCTACCGCACCGCCCTGCTCGGCAGCGTCGAACTCTCCGCGACGGCCGCCGGACTGGCCGCCCTGCTCGGGCTGCCGCTCGCGCAGGCCGTCGTCAGCTCCCGCTCCCGCGCCCTGCGCGAGGCCGTGCTGACCGCCTCCAGCGTGCTCGCCAACTTCGGCGGCGTCCCGCTCGCCTTCGCGTTCGTCGCCACCCTCGGCAACTCCGGCGTCCTCACCCGGCGGCTGGGCCTCGCCGAGCACGGCTGGAGCCTGTACAGCTTCTGGGGCCTGGTCCTCGTCTACCTGTACTTCCTGGTCCCGCTCATGGTGCTCACCATCGCCCCGGCCCTCGACGGGCTGCGCACCCAGTGGCGGGAGGCCGCCCGCAACAACGGCGCCACCACCCTCCAGTACTGGCTGCACGTCGCCCTGCCCGTCCTCGCGCCCAGCCTGCTCGGCGGACTCGTGCTGCTCTTCGGCAGCGCCTTCGCCGCGTACGCCACAGCCGCCGCGATGGTCGGCAGCACCGTCCCGCTCGTCACCCTCCAGATCTCCGACGCCCTGTCCGGCAACGTCCTCGTCGGCCAGGAGAACGTGGCGCTCGCCCTCAGCCTCGACATGGTCGTCGTGGCCGGGCTCGTGATGGCCGTCCACCTCCCCCTGCAACGCCGGAGCTCGCGATGGCTGGACTGACCCCCCTGACCCGCGCCTGGCGCCCGGCGGTCCTCGGGCTCGCCGGCCTCTACTTCCTGGTGCCGCTCGCCGCCTCCGTGGTCTTCACGGTCGACGTGCCGGGCCGGGGCCTCACCTTCGACGCGTACACGCGGATCATCGGCACGGAGGGCTTCCTCACGAGCCTGCTGCTCTCGCTCGGGCTCGCCGCCGCCACGATCGCCGTCGTCCTGCTGCTGCTGGTGCCCGCCGCGGTCGCCCTGCGGCTCGGCGCGCCCCGGCTGCGGCCGGTGGTGGAGGCGGTGTGCTCGCTGCCACTCGTCGTGCCGCCGATCGCCTTCGTCGCGGGCATCGGCACCGTCCTGAAGTGGGGACCCGAACACCTCTCCCGCACGCCCCTCTTCCAGACCTTCGTCGCCCTGCAGAACCCGGACTTCCCCGTCGTCCTCGTCCTCGCGTACGCGGTGATGGCACTGCCCTTCGCCCACCGCGCCCTCGACGCGGGCCTCAGGGCCGTCGACGTGCGCACCCTCGTCGAGGCCGCCCGCAGCTGCGGGGCGGGCCCGGTGCGGGCCCTGGTCACGGCGGTGCTGCCGAACCTGCGCGGGGCGCTGATGAACGCGGCCTTCCTCACCCTGGCCCTGGTCCTCGGCGAGTACACGGTCGCCCAGCTCCTCGGCTTCCGGCCCTTCGCCGTGTGGATCGTGAACGTCTCCGGCTCCCAGGCCCAGATGTCCGTGGCCGTCTCCGTGCTCAGCCTCCTCGTCACCTGGGTGCTGCTCCTGGCCCTCGCCGGGGCCGGGGGCCGCACCCCCGGCGCCCGCCGCGCCCGTACCGCCAAGGGAACACCATGACCCCCACCCCCACCCCCACCGCCGCGACCGTCGAGTTCCGCGGCCTGCGCCGGACGTTCGGGACGACCACCGCGCTCGACGGGCTCGACCTGACCGTCGCGCCCGGCGAACTGCTCGCCCTGCTCGGCCCCTCCGGCTGCGGCAAGACCACCGCCCTGCGGATGCTCGCCGGCTTCGAGACCCCCGACTCCGGGTCGGTGCTCGTCGACGGCCGGGACGTCACCCGGGTGCCCGCCCACCGGCGCGACGCGGGCATGGTCTTCCAGTCGTACAGCCTCTTCCCCCACCTCGACTGCGTCGACAACGTGGCCTTCGGACCACGCATGCGGAAGACCGGGAGGGCCGAACGACACAGGCAGGCGGCCGAGTTGTTGGAGCTCGTCGGGCTCGGCGACAAGGGCGACCGCTATCCGCACCAGCTCTCCGGCGGCCAGCAGCAGCGCGTCGCGCTCGCCCGCGCGCTCGCCCTGCGCCCGCGCGTCCTGCTGCTCGACGAGCCGCTGTCGGCGCTCGACGCCAAGGTGCGGCTGACCCTGCGCGACGAGATCCGCCGCATCCAGCGCGAACTCGGCATCACCACGCTCTTCGTGACGCACGATCAGGAGGAGGCGCTGTCGACGGCCGACCGGGTCGCCGTGATGCGCGGCGGACGGCTCGAACAGTGCGCCCCGCCCGCCGAGCTGTACGGGCGGCCCGCGACCGCCTTCGTCGCCGAGTTCGTCGGCACCATGAGCCGGATCCCCGGCCGCCTCCACGGCGGCACGGTGGAGGTGCTCGGACACCGGCTGCCCGTCGACGGCGAGGCCCCCGCCGCGCGCGAGGTCGACGTGCTGGTCCGCCCCGAGGACCTGCGGGTCACGGCGGACGGCGCGTGCTCGGCCCGGATCGTCGCGACGGCCTTCCTCGGCGCGACCACCCGGCTCACCGTGCGGCTCGCCGACGCCACCGAGGTAAAGGCCGACCTGCCCACCCACGAGGCCGCCGCCCTCGCGGCGGGGGACGCCGTGACGGTCGCCCCGCGCGAGCGCCCGGTCCTCGTCGCGGCCCGCCCGGCCTGAGACCGCGTCCCACACGGCCCGGGACCACGGCCCACCCGACCCAGGACCGCACCCGCCCGGCCCGGGGCCACGGCCCGCCCGCCCCGGGACCGCGCCCCGTACCCCACGGAACAGAGGAAAGAGAACCGCGTGACCACTCAACTCCCCCTGCAAGCAGTCCTGTTCGACATGGACGGCACGCTCGTCGACACCGAGGGCCTGTGGTGGGAGGCGGTGGAACGGGTCGCGGGACGCCCGCTGACCGAGGCCGACCGGCCGGAGGTCCTCGGCCGCCCGGTCGAGCACACGGCGGCCTGGCTGGCCTCGGCGCACACCGGCGGCGGGCCGGACGCGACCGGAGGGCCCTCCGCCGACGGGCTCGCGGCCGCACTCCACCGGGAGTTCGCGGACCGGGTCCGCGCCGGGGTCGTCCCGCGCCCCGGGGCGCTCGCGCTGCTCGCCGCGCTCGCCCGCGACGGGGTGCCGACCGCCCTGGTCACGGCCTCGCCGCGGGCCGTCGCGGACACCGTGCTCCGGGCCCTGGAGGCGCTCGGCGCACCGGAGTTCGCGGTGGCGGTGACGGCGGACGACACCGTCCGCACCAAGCCCGAGCCCGAGCCGTACCTGGCCGCCTGCCGTGCGCTGGGGGTCGACCCGGCGCGCTGCGTGGCCGTCGAGGACACCCCCACCGGGGTCGCCTCGGCCGAGGCGGCGGGCTGCGCGGTCCTCGCGGTCCCCTCGGTCGTCCCGATCGGCGCGGCTCCGGGGCGGACCGTCCTGGACGGGCTGACGGAGGTCACCCCGGAGCGCCTGCGGGCGCTGGCGGGCCGCCGTCTCACCGTCATGAGCTGGAACCTGTGGCTCGGCGGGACGATGGTCGACGACCACCGGGTCAAGCAGCTCGCCGCGATCCGGGCCTCCGGCGCCGACGTCGTCGGACTCCAGGAGACCGGCGGCGCCGCGGCCGGGGAGCTGGCCGCGGCACTCGGCTGGCACCACCACCGCGCCGGCGAGAACCTCGGCCTGCTCAGCCGCCACCCGGTCGTCGCCCGCCTCGGCGATCCGGACGTCGGCTTCTACGGCGCGGCGGGCGTCCGTCTCCTCGTCGACGGGGAGCGGGAGGTGGACGTGTGGACGGCGCACCTCCGTCCCGCCCCGTACGGGCCGTACGGGGCGGCCTTCGAGGGACTGCCGGCCGACGGCCTGGTCGCGCACGAGGGTGCCCGGCTGGCCGAGGTGCGCGACGTCCTGCGGCGGATCGCGGAGGCCGCGGGCGGGGAGCGGCCGGTCGTCCTGGTCGGCGACTTCAACGCGCCCTCGCACCTGGACCGGTCCGACGCCGCCTGGCCGGTGACCCGGGCCGCCGAGGAGGCCGGGCTGCGGGACTCGTACCGGGAGGCGCGCCCCGATCCCGTGCGGGACCCGGGGCACACCTGGTCCCCGGTCCACCCCGTCCACCCGGAGGAGGGCGGCCGGCGGGGGCGCCCCGAGCCGCAGGACCGCATCGACTACGTCCTGCACAACGGCCGCGGACTGCGCGTCCTCGCCTCCCGCACGCTCGTCACCGGCACGCCCGCGCCGTGGCCGGACGTCGCCGCGAACGCCTGGCCGTCCGACCACGCCGCGGTGGTCACCACCTTCGCTTTTTAGGGCTTTTCTGGCAATTCTCCCCGGGCCCTAGGCGGTCGCCCCGGGGGCCGTGCCGTCGCCGCGCGGCACGCACGGGACGCAGCAGGAGGGGGCGGGTTCGACGCACAGGGTGACGGAGTCGGTGTTGTCGGTGGGGTCGGGGTCCTTCTCGGCGGCGGTGGCGGTCGCGGTGTTGACGGGGCGTCCGGTGCGGGTGGCCTTCGCCCGCAGGACGAGGGTGGCGCGGGCCCCGTCGGCCAGTTCGCCGACCGTCCACCGGCCGGTGCGGGGGTCGTAGGAGCCGGTGGAGGGTTCGGCGGAGAGGAAGGCGAGGCCGGCCGGGAGCCGGTCGGTGACGGTGACCCCGGTCGCCCTGTTGGGTCCGGCGTTGTGGACGGTCACCCGGTAGACGACCGTCTGGCCGACGGTGACGGTGGTGGCGTCGGCCGCCTTGGTCACGCCGAGGTCGGCGGCCGGCCTGACCTCGGTGACGGCCTCGCCGGAGGTGGCGGTCAGCGGTTCGGGGGTGTCGCCGAGCCGGTTCTCGTAGGTGGCGGTGGCCGTGTTGACGACGCGGGTGCCGGCCGTCTCCAGGCCGAGGACGACGCGGTACTCGACGGTGGTGCCGCCGGGCAGCGCGGCGGTGTTGGCGAGGCTGCCGCCCTGGTCGGCGGTGGCGCCGGTGCCCAGCCGGAAGACGACCGCGCGGGCCTCGGGGTCGTACGCCGCCTGGTCGTCGCCCGGCCGGTCGGTCTTCGCCCCGGCGCCCGGGCCGTCGACGACGCGCAGCGAGCCGGGCACGTAGGTGGTGCCGGGCGGCAGGACGTCGGTCAGGGTGAGCCGTTCGGCGGCGCCGCCGCCCTCGTTGCGCGCGGTGACGCGGTAGGTGACGACGTCGCCGGCGTCCAGTGGCCCGACGGGGATCGCGGCCTTGGTGAGCACCACGTGCGGGGCGGTGCCGAAGAACACCCCGTCGAGGAAGTTGCCGACGCTCCGGTTGCCGCCGGCGGCGGAGACGGACCGGAAGGCGAAGCGGGTGGTGGTCTGTCCGGGCGGGACGGTGTAGGTGCCGGTGTAGTGGCCCCAGGCCGTGTTGCCGTCGGTGAAGGTGCGCTGTTCGACCACGCCGCCGGGAGCGCCGATGTCGAGGGCCATGGTGTCCGGGCCCTGCCTGCCCCGGTGGTGGAGCCGCCAGTAGAGCTTGGTGCCGGGGGTGGTCGGCAGGTCCTGGTAGAGGGTGGAGACCTGGTTGGCGTTGAGTTCGGCGAACTGCTCGCCCTCGGCGGAGGGGACGCCGTTGAAACCGGAGTGCCACAGTTCGATCATGTGGTCCGTGGCGGTGGTGAGCCAGCCGGGGACGTGCCGCGGGACCTGGGTCTGCGAGGCGTCCGGCAGGATCGCCATGTCGGCGACGGCCGGCTCCTCGAAGCTTCCGTTGACGAGGGCGACCCGCAGGGGGGCGGTGGGAGGAGTGCTCATGCTGACCTCTCCGTTCGGTCGACGGTGCGCCGTGGCCCCGCCGCCCCGCGTCCGGGGTGCGGACGGGAGGGGCGGGGCCGGACTCCCGTAGCTCAGCGCCCCGCACGGGTTCACGTACAGTCGCGGCGGGGAGGTCCCGGCCAGCGCCCGCCGGAGGGTTTGGGCGGGGCGGGTCCGTGCGCCACGGCGCCGCCGTCGCGTCCGCACCTCCTCCGGTCCGTCCCGTCCGTCCCGTGCGGCGCGCCGGACCCGGGGGCACCGCCCGTGCTGACCGGATGGCACCTCCGTCTGACGGACTCACGCCACGGGGTGGGGTGAACTTATCTTCACCGAGTTGACGCACGTGCGTTCCCTTCCGGAGGAACCGCGTTCACTCCTGACGGAGCGACAGAAGTGCCTGCTCCGGGGCCTGTTCGGAGTCTGGTAGGAAACCTTCCTATCCGCTAACATCCCCGCAGCGGCTTGGCGCGGCGGCCCCTGCACACGGACGTGACGCGCTCAGCGAGAGCTCTGACCCGGCCGCCGGGCACCACCCTTCGCCGTACGGCGCCCCACCTGCCGTACGGACGGGCTTCTGTGCGGGAGCCCGGTGCGGGTGCCACGTCACGACGTCCAGCTCTCACCCCCCTCAGGCCAGGGAGACCAGGCATGCGCCTGCTCACGTCCGCTCCACCTCGCCGAACCACCCCCACCTCACTCTCCGTCGTCCTCGCCGCCGTGCTGCTGCTCGTCGGCGGGCTCCTCCTCGCCCTCCCGGACCGGGCCGGCGCCGGTCCGGTCGCCGACTCGCTGATCTCACAGGGCCGTCCGGCCACCTCGTCCTCCGTCGAGGACTCCACCTTCGGCCCGGAGAAGGCCTTTGACGGCGTCTCCACCACCCGCTGGGCCAGCACCGAGGGCGTCGACCCCCAGTGGCTCCGGGTCGACCTCGGCCCCTCCGCCACCGTCTCCCGGGTGAAGCTCGTCTGGGAGGTGGCCTACGCCAAGGCGTACCGCGTCGAGATCTCCTCCGACGGCACCACCTGGACCCGCCTCGCCACCGAGACCGCGGGCAACGGCGGCACCGACGACTGGACCGGACTGACCGGGACCGGCCGCTACCTGCGCGTCTACGGGACCGCCCGCGGCACCTCGTACGGCTACTCGCTCTGGACCGTGGAGGTCTACGGCACCACCGGCTCGACGACCCCGCCCACCGGCTCCTTCACCGTCGTCGCCGCCGGTGACATCGCCGCCCAGTGCACCGCCTCCAGCAGCTCCTGCGCCCACCCGAAGACGGCCGCGCTCGCCCAGCGGATCGCCCCGTCCTTCTACCTGACCATGGGCGACAACCAGTACGACGACGCCCTGCTCTCCGACTTCAGGAACTACTACGACAAGAGCTGGGGCGCCTTCAAGGCGAAGACCCGGCCCGTGCCCGGCAACCACGAGACCTACGACCCGGCCGGCTCGCTCGCGGGCTACAAGGCGTACTTCGGCGCGATCGCCTACCCGCAGGGCAAGCCCTACTACAGCTACGACCAGGGCAACTGGCACTTCGTCGCCCTCGACTCCAACTCCTTCGACGACGCCGCGCAGATCCAGTGGCTCAAGGACGACCTCGCGCGGAACACCAAGGGCTGCGTCGCCGCCTACTTCCACCACCCGCTGTACTCCTCCGGCGGCCACGGCAACGACCCGGTCTCCCGGCCCGTCTGGAAGATCCTGTACGACGCCAGGGCCGACCTCGTCCTGAACGGCCACGACCACCACTACGAGCGCTTCGCCCCGCAGGACCCCGACGGACGGGCCACCGCCGACGGCATGGTCGAGATCGTCGGCGGCATGGGCGGCGCCGAGCCCTACGACATCGAGACCGTCCAGCCCAACAGCCAGAAGCGGATCAGCGGCACCTACGGCGTCCTGAAGCTGGACCTCACCGACACCACCTACACCTGGCAGTACGTCGGCACCGACGACCAGGTCAAGGACTCCGCCCCGACCTACACCTGCCACTGATGTACCTCGCGACCACCGGTCGCCCCGACGCGCCGCCCACCCCCTCCGGGGTCCGGCGGCGCGTCCCGGGCACCGTCCTCGCCCTCGGCACGGTCAGCCTCGTCACCGACGTCTCCTCGGAGATGGTGACCGCCGTCCTGCCGCTCTACCTGGTCCTCGGACTCGGCCTGTCCCCCCTCCAGTTCGGGCTGCTCGACGGCCTGTCGACCGGCGCCACCGCCCTCGTACGGCTCCTCGGCGGAGCCACCGCCGACCGCGGCGGACGGCACAAGACGGTCGGCGGACTCGGCTACGCCCTCTCCGCCCTCTCCCGGCTCGGTCTCCTCCTCGCCGGCGGCGCGACCGGCTGGATCGCCGGCGCCCTCGGCGCCGACCGGCTCGGCAAGGGGATCCGCACCGCCCCGCGCGACGCCCTCATCACCCTGCACAGCCCGCCCGAGGACCTGGGCCGCGCCTTCGGCACGCACCGCGCCATGGACACCACCGGCGCCCTGCTCGGGCCGCTGGCCGCCTTCGCCCTGCTGTGGGCGACGGCCGACGCGTACGACGCCGTCTTCGCGGTCAGCTTCTGCGTCGGGACCCTCGGCGTGCTGCTGTGGCTGCTGTTCGTGCCCGGCCGGGGCGCCCTCCCCGCCCGCCCCCTCGGCGCTCCGGCGGCGCCCCCGGCGCGCGGCGGGCTCCTCGCCGCCCTGCGCGCGCCCGGCTACCGGCGGATCGTGCTGTGCGCCGGGCTCCTCGGGGCCGCCACCGTCGGCGACTCCTTCCTCTACCTGCTGCTCCAGCAACGGCTCGACCTCGACGCCACCTGGTTCCCCTTCCTGCCGCTGGGCGCCGCCGCCGTCTTCCTGCTGCTCGCCGTCCCGGCCGGCCGGCTCGCCGACCGCCTCGGACGGCGCCTCCCCCTCCTGTACGGGCACGGGGCCCTGCTCCTCGCCTACGGACTGCTCCTGACCCCGCTGCCCGGGCCGCTGGTCCTGACCGGCGTCCTCGTCCTGCTCGGCCTGTTCTACGCCGCCACCGACGGCGTCCTCATGGCCCTCACCGGCCCCCACCTGACCGAGGGGCGGCAGGCGGGCGGGCTCGCGCTCGTCCAGACCGCGCAGGCCCTCGCCCGGGTCGGGGCCGCCGTCGCGTTCGGCGCCGTCTGGACCGCGAGCGGCCCGGAGACCGCGCTCGTCGCGGCGCTCGCCGCCCTCGCCGCCGCCGTCTGCTGCGCCGCGCGCCTGCTCCCCCGCGACCCCGGTCCGGGCCCCGGCGGGCGCCCCGGCCCCGAGACCTCCGAGAGGACCGACTGACCCATGCCCCTCCCCACCGGCGCCTCCACCCGCACCCGCGTCTGGATCGTCGTCCTCGCGCTGCTGCTGCTCGGCGGCGGCGCCACCGCCTACACCCTGCGGGCCGCCGCGGGCCGCGAGGCCGACACCACCCGTACCGCCGACCCCGGCTTCGTCCTCACCGGCGGCCCCGGCACGCTCTACGCCCGGGACACCGCGACCGGCCGCGTCGCCCGCCTCGACCGGGCCGCGCCCGGCGGCCGGACGGCCGGCGGCCCGGCCTGCGACCGCTTCCACGCGGCGGGCGGCACCGCCCTGTGCCTCCGGCGGCGACCGGGCGTCCCGGCCCGCTCGTACGTCATCGTCCTCGACCGGCAGCTGCGCGAGGTGCGCCGCATGGCCCTGCCGGGCATCCCCAGCCGGGCCCGGGTCTCCGCCTCCGGGAACATGCTCGCCTGGACCATGTTCGCGACCGGCGACTCCTACGCCCGCTCGTCCTTCTCCACCCGCACCTCGATCCTCGACCTGCGGACCGGCTACCTGGTCAAGAACATCGAGCAGATCCCGCTGACCCTCGGCGGGCGCCGCCACCACGCGCCCGACGTCAACTACTGGGGCGTCAGCTTCGCCGCCGACGACAACCGCTTCTACGCCACCGTCTCCACCGGCGGCCGCACCCACCTCGTCGAGGGCGACATGGCGGCGTGGTCGGCCCGCGCGCTGCGCGAGAACGTCGAGTGCCCCTCGCTCTCCCCCGACGGCACCCGGCTCGCCTTCAAGAAACGGGTCTCCGACGGGCCGCGCGAGCCGTGGCGGCTGTACGTGTACGACCTGGCCTCCGGCCGCGAGCACCCGGTCGCCGAGCGGCGCGGCATCGACGACCAGGCCCTGTGGACGGACGGGGAGACCCTGGCGTACGGCTACGGCGGCGGCGTCTGGTCGGTGCCCGCCGACGGCACGGGCACGCCCCGGCAACTGGCCGCCGGGGCCTCCTCCCCCGCGGTCCCGGGCTGAGCCGCCTCCCCGCGGCCCGGCCGGAACCGCCCCGGACGGGCCGCCCCGGGCGCCCGCGGGGCCCCGGGCGGGCCGCGCACGGCGTCCCGGGAGGTAAAGCGCGGTAAAACTCCTGCCGGGAGCGCTGCGGTTCCCGCACGGAGCGTTCCCTCAGTCTTGACACGTCCTTGACGCCCGACGGCCCCCGCCGAACCGTCCCCCGACGACGGATTCCGCACTCATCAGGCCATTGACCTGCGGGTTCGGTGGGGCTTCCATTCAGCCCGGGAGCCACGGACACCCCCATCACCGGCCGCCTCGGAGGCGATACCGCTCCCCCTCGGACACACACCGCACGCACCGATCGGAACCGCCTGATGACCGACACCCTCAGCGCACCCCACGCACTGGCCCCGCAGACCGGCCCCGTGCCGCAGAAACTGAAGCGTTCCATCGGTGTCGTCGGCGGCACCCTCCTGACGCTGTCGTGCGTCACCCCCGCCTCGACGCTCTTCGTGGTGGTCCCCGACCTCTTCGGCAGCGTCGGCACCTTCACCGCCCTGACCATCGCCATCGGCTCGCTGCTCTGCGTCGGCGTGGCCTTCGTCTACTCCGAGCTGGGCACCCTGATCCCGAGCGCGGGCGGCGAGTACGCGATGGTCTCCACGCTGGCGGGGCGGCTCGCGGGCTGGCTGGTCTTCGTGCTGTCGCTGCTGGTGGTGATGATCGTGCCGCCGGTGATCGCCATGGGCACCGCCGACTACCTGGCGCCGCTCGTGCACGTCCCCGCCCCGCTCGCGGGTGCGGGCGTCATGCTCCTGGCGACCCTCGCGGGTCTGCTCGACCTGCGGGCCAACGCCTGGATCACCGGTGTCTTCCTCGTCCTGGAGGTCATCGCGGCCGGCGTCGTCGCCGTCCTCGGCTTCGCCCACTCCCAGCGCGGCGCGGGGGCCCTGCTGCACGGCCAGGTCGCGGGCGGGAACGGCGCCCACTCGCTGGTCACCGGCGGCCTCGTGGTCTCCGGCCTCGCCATCGCGCTCTTCATCACCCAGGGCTTCTCGACGGCCGTCTACCTCTCCGAGGAACTGGAGAACCCGCGCCGCAACGTCGCCCGCACGGTCCTCGCCACCCTCGCCATCTCCACCGCCGTCATCCTCGTGCCCGTCGTCGCCATCACCCTGGGCGCCGACGACCTGGAGGCCCTCACCGGCGGCGACCTCAGCGGCATGATCACCGCCTGGTCCAACTCCGCCGTCGGCACCTTCATCAGCCTCTGCGTGGCGCTCGCCATCATCAACGCCGGCATCGTGATGGTCATCCAGAACTCGCGCGTGCTGTTCGCCTCCGCCCGGGACAAGGCGTGGCCCGAGCCGGTCAACAACGCCCTGTCCCGCCTCGGCCGCTTCGGCTCTCCGTGGGTCGCCACCCTGGTCGTGGGCGTGCCCGGCGCGGCCCTCTGCTTCGTCAACCTCGACACCCTGTACGGCGTCACCGGCGTCTCCGTCACCGGCATGTACCTGCTGGTCTCGGTGGCGGCCCTGTTCAGCCGGCGCGGCGCGCACCGCGAGGTCGCGGCCTGGCGCATGCCGCTGTGGCCGGCCGTCCCGGTCCTGCTCATCGGCGTCCTGCTGTACGTGCTGTCCGTGCAGGACACCGCGTACCTGCTGTGGACCGGCGGCATCACGGCCGTCGCCACCCTCTACTGGGCCCTCTACCTGAGGCCCCGCCAGGACACCCGCTGGCTGGTCAGCCTCCCCGAGGACGAGCGGCAGGACTGACCCGCGGGGCCGGGGCATCCGGGAGGCCGGGGCGGTCGGACACCGCCCCGGCCTCCCGCGTACGGCTCGGGGACCGGGGCCTCACTGCTCCCGGCGGGCCGTCACCAGGCCCGTCTCGTACGCGGCGATGACCGCCTGCGCCCGGTCGCGGACCCGGAGCTTGGCGAAGAGGGCGGTGATGTGGTTCTTCACCGTGGAGGGGCTGACGCCGAGCCGGCCGGCCATCTCGGTGTTGTCCAGGCCGTCCGCGATCAGCCGCCACACCTCCCGCTCGCGCGGGGTGAGTCCGTCGGCGGCGGGCGCCGGGGGCGGCGTCCGCCGGGCCGGGGCGGTGACGTGCGCGGAGATGAGGCGGGTCAGGAGCCGGGGCGCGAGGATCGCCTCGCCGCCGTGGACGACGTGGAGGGCGGCGACGAGGTCCTCGGGCGAGATGTCCTTGGGCAGGAAGCCGCAGGCCCCGGCGCGCAGCGCGGCCACGACGTGCTCGTCCATGTCGAAGGTGCTCAGGGCCAGGACGCGGCAGCCGGGCAGTTCGGCGGTGAGGCGTTCGGTGGCGGCGATGCCGTCGAGGACCGGCATCCGGATGTCCATGACGACGACGTCGGGCCGGTGCTCGTGGGCGAGGCGGACCGCCTCGGCGCCGTCCGCGGCCTCGGCGACGACCCGGAAGCCGGGCTCGGGGGCGAGCATCAGGGCGAGGCCGTGGCGGACGAGGGCCTGGTCGTCGGCGATGAGGACGGTGACGGGCGCGCTCACGCGTACGCCTCCTGGCGGCCGGCGGGCAGGGGCAGCCGGGCGCGGACGGCGAAGCCGCCGCCCTCCGGTCCGGTGCGCAGGGTGCCGCCGTGCAGGGCGACGCGCTCGCGCATCCCCATGAGGCCGTGGCCCGGGGGCCGTACGGCGGGGCGCGCGGGGGGCGGGGCGTCGGTGACGTCGGTGACGTCGACCCGCACCTCGTGGGCGGCGAAGGCGATCCGCACGTCGGCGCGCGCGCCGCGGCCCGCGTGCTTGCGGGCGTTGGTGAGGGCCTCCTGGACGATGCGGAAGACGGCGAGCGCGACGCCGGGCGGCAGGGCGCCCGGGTCGCCGTCGGTGGTGAGGACGGTGGGGAGGCCGGCGCGGCGGCTCTCCTCGACCAGCCGGTCGAGGTCGCCGACGCCGGGCTGCGGGGCGGTCGCCTCGCCCTCGTCGCCCTCGTCGCCGGCCCGCAGCACGTCGAGCAGGTGGCGCATCTCGCGCAGGGCCGCGCGGCCGGAGCCCTCCAGGGTGACGAGCGCCTCGCGGGCCGTCTCCGGGGAGCGGTCGAGGTTGGCGCGGGCCCCGCCGGCCAGCAGCTGCATGGTGGTCAGGTGGTGGGCCACGATGTCGTGCAGTTCGCGGGCGATGCGCCGGCGTTCGTCGGCGACGGCCCGTTCGGCCAGGAGCCGCCGGTGCCTCGCGGCGTCGTGCTGCCACCGGCGGACGGCGACGGCGGCGCCCGCCACGAACAGGCCGGACGCGACGTTGGCGGCGCACTCGTAGCCGGACGGCCCCGCGACTCCCGGGTGGACGAACTGGAGCACCGCGACGCAGCCGGCGACGGCCGCCGCGCCGATCGCGGGCCGGTGGTGGTGGACGGCGGTGTAGAGGGCGACGACGGTGGCGGCCCCGTAGTGCTGGCCCACGGAACTGAACCAGCCGAGCGACACGTTCACCGCGAGGACGGCGGCCAGGACGGCGAGGGGCGCGCGGCGGCGGGCCAGGAGGAACAGCGCGGCGGCGACCACGATCAGGCATCCCGCCACGGGGACGTGCCCCCGGTCCATCTGGCTGGTGACGGTGAAGCCCACCAGGTCGACGGCCGCCGCTCCGACCGCGACGAGTCCGTCCTGCCGGCTCCACGGGCCGGTGCCTTCGCGCCCTTCCATCCCCGTCCCCCTTGTCGTCCTTGTCGTGCCGAACCGCCGTGCAGCCCCGCTGACCTGCGGTTCGTCCTCGGTTCGCCCTGTGAGTCTCCCATGATGCCGGTGCGTCCCGGGCACCGCGCCGGGCCCGGGAGGGAGCGGGGACCAGGAGCAGGGTCCCAGGCGCCGGGCGGCGCGGGGCCGTGCTCCCAGGGGGTTTCTCGTTCCCGGCTCCGAGGAGCGGGCCGTGCGCCGCTGATGTGCTGGAGGGGTGCCGGAAGCCGCCCCGGATCCCCGGTGGCACGGCCCGTGCGTACTCGTTCCTGGAGGTTTTCCGTGATCCGTGCCCTGACCGGGTTCTCGACCCGCAGACCCTGGCGGGTCATCGCCGTGTGGGGGGTGGTCGGCGTCTTCCTGTCCCTCATGGGGCAGGCGCTGGTCTTCCGCGTGACGGAGACCGACAGTGCCGGGTTCCTGCCCGCGGAGTACGAGGCGGCCGCGGCGCTGCGGGTCGCCCGGGAGGAGTTCGGCGCGGAGACCGGCGACGGCACGGTGACGGTGCTGGCGGCCCGGAACGACGGCGGGCCGATGGAGGAGGCGGACCGCAGGCGCGTGGAGGAGGTGGCGCGACGGCTGAGCGCCACCCGCGTGGAGATGCCGTGGACCGACGAGCAGATACGGGGGGTGTCCCTGGACCACTCCCAGGTCCCCCGGGTGTCCGTGGTGACGACCGCTCCCGACGGATCGTTCGTCCTGCTCGGCGCGCGGTTGCGGGGCAACTCCATGGACCCCGGCATGCAGGACGTGTACCGGGTCTTCCGGGACGGTGCCGAGCGGGAGTTCGCCGGGGCCGGGCTGCGCACCGGTTTCACCGGGGGGCTGGCGGACGTGGTGGACCGCGCCGACGCGGAGAAGACCACGCAGACGGTGGTCGGCCTGGTGATGGTGGGGCTGATCGTGCTGGTCAACGTGCTGGTGTTCCGCAGCGTCCTGGCCGCGTTCGTCCCGCTGTTCGCGGTGACCGTCGTGGGCGGCGCCGCCGCCGGCACGGTCGTGGGGGCAGCGCTCCTGACCGGCTTCGAGCTGGACGCGGGGACCCCGAGCATGATCGGCACCGTGCTGATCGGCATCGGCGTCGACTACTTCCTCTTCCTGCTGTTCCGTTTCCGCGAGGAGCTGCGGCGGCGGCCGGAGGAGCACCCCCGGGCGGTGGCCGCGGACGTGGCCGCGCGGGTGGGCACGGCGGTGACCTCGGCGGCGCTGACGATCGTGGCGGCGTTCGCGACGCTGGGGACGGCGACGTTCGGTCAGTTCCGGGTGCTGGGGCCCTCGGTGGCCGTGTCGGTCCTGGTGATGCTGCTGGCGAGCCTGACGCTGATGCCGGCGCTGCTCGCGGTGAGCGGGCGGAAGATGTTCTGGCCGGGGCGGAGCCTCACGAAGACGGAGCGGCCCGGTCTCGCGGGGCGCACCGGCGGGCTGGTGGCGCGCCGCCCGCTGACGGTGCTCGTGGGGTCGGTCGCCCTGCTCGGCGCGCTCGCGGCGGGTGCAGTGGGCGTCCGCATGGACTTCGACGCCGGTGGCACGCCGCGCGACACGGCGGCCGCCGCGACGGCCCGGGAGATCGCCGGGGCCCTGCCCTCGGGGGTGTCCGATCCGACGACGGTGTACGTCACCGCCGACGACGGCCGTGCCCTCGGCGCCGCGGAACTGGCCGGGCTGCGCCGGGCGCTGGCCGGGACGGCCGGCGTGGGCGAGGTGGCCGCCCCGGTGCTCTCCACCGGCCGCACGGCGGCCCGGCTGGACGCGTACCTGACGGTGGACTCCTCCTCGCAGCAGGCCCGCGACCTCGTGACGGGGCCGGTGCGCCAGGCCGTGCGGGAGGCGACGCCGGCCGGACTGACCGCCCGTGTGGGCGGCACGGCGGCCGTGTTCGCGGACGTGGCGACGGCGGTGGACCGGGACCTGCGCACGGTGTTCCCGGTGGCCGCGGCGCTGATCGCGCTGATCCTGGTGGTGCTGCTGCGCAGCCTGGCGGCCCCGGTGGTGCTGCTGCTCGCGGTCGGCCTGTGCTTCGCGGCGACGCTCGGCGCCTCCGCGCTGGTGTTCCAGCACGCGGGCGGCGCACCGGGGGTGAACTTCGTCCTGCCGCTGGTGCTGTTCCTGTTCGTGGTGGCGCTGGGCACCGACTACAACATCCTCGTCGGCGACCGGCTGCGCGAGGAGATGCACCGCGCGGGGGCGGGCGGCCCGAAGGCGGCCCGCGCGGCCGTGGCCCGCGCGGTGCGGCACACGGCGCCGGCGATCGCCACGGCCGGGGTGGTCCTCGCGGCCTCCTTCGGCGGCCTCGCGGTGAACGCCGACCCCTCCACCCGCCAGCTGGGCTTCGCCACCGCCCTCGGCATCCTCCTGTCCGCCTTCGTCGTGTCGCTCCTCCTGGTGCCGGCGGCCGCGGCGCTGCTGGGCCGGGGCATGTGGTGGCCGCTGGGCGGGGCGAAGGCACCCGACCTCCCGGCGGACGGACCGGGAGAGGCGTACGCGGCCCGGCGTCCGGAGCACGCGGGGCGGCGCGGCTGACGGGAGCGCCGGGGAGCTCCGGGCCCTCACCGGTCCGGGGCCTCCCGGCACCCCCGTACCCGCCGCGGCCGGCCCGCCCGGTCCTGCGGAACGGCGCAGCTCCCCCCTCACTCCTGAGGGGGCGTGACATCCGGCGACAGGGCCCGGCGGACGGCGGACGGTGCGGTCGCCGGGTGCCATTCGCGGCGGAGGAGACCGAAGACCCAGGAGTCGGAGACGTCGCCGTCGACCACGCAGTCCTCCCGGAGGGTGCCTTCCCGGACGAAGCCGAGCTTCTCCAGGACCCGGGCGGACGCCGCGTTGCGGGTGTCGGTCTCGGCCTGGACGCGGTTCAGGTCCAGGGTGTCGAACGCCCACCGCAGGACGGCGTGCGCGGTCTCCGTGGCGTAACCGCGGCCCCACGCGGCGGTGTCGAAGGCGTACCCCAGGGACGCGCTGCGGAAGTCCGGGTTCCAGCCGGTCAGGCCGCACCAGCCGAGGAACGCGCCGTCGGAGAGGCGGTCGACGGCCACCCTCGCCCCCGTGCCCTCCTCCTCGATCCTCCGGCAGACCGCGAGGAAGCGCTGGGCGCGGGCCGGTTCGCTCCACGGCGGGGAGTCCCAGTACCGCATCACGCGGGCGCTGCCGTGCAGGGCGTGGAGCGGTGCCGCGTCGGCATCGGTGAACGGCCGCAGTCGCAGGCGGGCGGTGCGCAGTTCGGGGGTGGGCAAGGCCATGCGGAGCATCCTGCCGCCTCGCACGCGCTCCCGGCCATCCGTTTATGACGGATGGCCGAGCGGGCGGCTTCTGCCGAAGGCCGGGTCCCAGAGGGAGCGCGAGGCCGGTGGGGAGCATGAGGGGCCCGTCCGATTCGCTTCGTACCGGGGTGGGTCGGTGGCGTTCTGCCACCGGAGCCGGGGTCGTTCCACGAGGCCGAGGATCTGGCGCAGGAGACGCTGCTGCGCACCTGGAAGACCCGTGACCGGAACGCCCCGGCGCGGGCTCCGGCGCGGACCCGGCTGTACCGGATCGCGGCCAACGCGTGCCCGACCGCGCCGGAGGGGCGCGGGCGGCGTCCCCTGCCGACCGGGCCGGGAGCGCCGGACGGCGATTCCGGGGCGCCGCCGGTGCCGGCGCTCGACGTGCCCTGGCTCCAGCCGTTTCCCGACGCGCGGTGCGACGTGGAGGCCAGGGCCGATCTGCGGCCGGCCGGGGTGCCGACGGCGCGGTGGCCTTCCGCCGCGGAAGGACCGCGCCTCGGTTCAGCCCCGCTTCTTCGCCGCGGCGCCCTCGACGGCCTCGACGACCTTCTTCGCCGTGGCCTTGGCCGAGACCGGGTTCTGGCCGGTGACGAGGTTGCCGTCCGTCACCACGTGGGAGACGAAGGGCAGTACCGCCTTCTCGTAGAGCGCGCCGCGCTGCTTGGCCCTCTCCTCCGCGTTGTAGGGAACCAGCTTGTCGACGCGGGCGAGGACCTCCTCGGTCCAGGCGAATCCCGTCATCCTGCGGCCGGCGATGAGGTGGGAGCCGTCGGAGAGCCGGGTGTCGAGCAGGCCGCAGTAGCCGTGGCAGACCGAGGAGACGATGCCGCCCCGCTCGTAGATCTCGCGGGTGATGTGCTGCAGGCCCTCGCTGCCGGGGAAGTCGTACATCACCGCGTGACCGCCGGTGAAGTAGATCGCGTCGTACTCCGAGGGGTCGATCCCGTCCGGGCTCGCCGTGTTCTCCAGGAGCGCCGTCTTCGCGGGGTCGGCGCGCCACGCCTTGGCGGTCCTGTCGTAGTTCGGGAACTTCAGCGCGCGCGGTTCGAGAGGCACCGCGCCGCCGGCCGGACTGACGAGCTTCTGTTCATAGCCGTGCTCCTCGAAGACGTGCCAGGCGTGCGTGAGCTCGGAGAGCCACAGGCCGGTGGCGTGGGACGGGTCGTCGTAGTGGCCGACGTTGGTGACGACGTGGAGGACGCGCTTGGTCATGGCTGATCTTCTTCCATGCGGGCCGGGACGGCGGGGCGACGGGCCGCGTCGTGACGGGTGACGGGTCGGCGGGCGCCCAGGGCACGCGGAGTCCCGGACGTCCGGTCGGCATCCGTGCCCCTGCTCGTGCTCCCCACCGGGTGTGGCGGGGCGTGCCTTCGGGGGCTCTGGTGGGCGACGGCCTGGTCTTCGGCGCACTCGGCCGGCCCGTCGGCGTCGCAACGGCGGAGGCTCGATTCACCCATGCCGCCCCATGGGGCGGCGAAGGTCCCGTGCCGGCGCCGGCGTGGGCCGGGTGCAGGAGTCCGCGCGGTCCTTGGGCATCCGGCGGAAGGAGTCGACGCCGTGGACCCGCGGGTCCCGTTCGGTCCCGTTCGGTCCCGTTCGGTCTCGTCCAGGTCGGTGTCCCTGCGGAACCCGGTCGTAGAGGCCCCCTCGGGGGCGGGGACGAGACGCGCTCCGAGTTCGACCCCTGCGGTTCGCCCGGTCGCTCCGCCCGTTGACGGCATGGACACCCTCCTCCGATGTGAGCGGCGCTCACACCGAGGATCGCACGGGATGCGAGCACCGTCGACAACAGGGGACGGGAGGCGTCCGAGGCACGGGCACTGCGCCTCAGGCACCGACCGACACGAGGGCGAGGAAGGCGCCGCGCACCCGGCCGGCGACCTCCTCGTCCGACGCGGCCCGCAGCTTGCCGTCGAGATACAGGCAGGCCAGCCCGTGGGCGAGCCCCCAGCCGGCCGACGCCAGCGCCTCCGCGTCCGCGTCGGGGAAGACGCGGTCGAGCGCGTCGGCCAGCAGCTGGTGCAGGGCGTCGGCGGCCTTGACCCGTTCGTCGTCCGCGCCGTCGCACGGCTTGCCGAACATCACGCGGAACAGCGCCGGACGTCGCAACGCGAAGGCGACGTAGGCCACGGCGAACTCGGCCAGGTCCGGGAGCGAGGCGGGCAGGCCCCGCCCGCCGCCCAGGCCGTCCAGGAGGTCCCGGAAGCCCTCGGCGGCCAGTGCGGACTCCAGGGCGTCGCGGTCCTTGAAGTGGCGGTACGGCGCGGTCGGCGACACGCCGGCCCGGCGCGCGACGGCCCGGAGCGAGAAGGGCTCGCCGCCCTCCAGCATCTCCATCGCGGCCGACAGCAGCGCCGCCCTCAGATCGCCGTGGTGGTAGGCGGTCTTCCCCGATGTTGACATCGCTTACTTCACCCTCCCATACTGTGTTAGCACTGCAAACATAACGCACGTCCGGAGGGCCCGGAGCTCCGTGCCGCCCCGCACGTGCCCCCCTTTCGACGTACCCCTTCGCGTCGCAGGCTTTCCCGGCGCCCCGTCCACCACGCACCTCTCCGTCCCCCTCCGGAGCCGGCCGACGCCCCGTCGGCGCTCCGGAGCCGGAAGGCCCGGCCGTGGACCGGGCCCGCCGATGCCGCACCTCGGGGGGACGTTCCACCCGTCGCCGCGTGGCGGCGAAACGCTCCCGGCAGTCGAGTTGCCATGGACACCCACACCATCCAGCCCAAGGAGACCAGCCCCATGCAGACCGTTCTCGGCGCCGGCGGACCCATCGCCGACGAGCTCGCGAACGAGCTCCACCGCAACCACACCAAGGACATCCGCCTCGTCAGCCGCAAGCCGTCGAAGGTGAACGACACCGACGAGCTCGTGGCCGCGGACCTCACCGACGCCGGCGCCACCAGCCGCGCCGTCGCGGGCAGCGACATCGCCTACCTCACCGTCGGGCTGCCCCTGGACTCGGAGCTGTGGGAGCGCCGGTTCCCCGTCATCATGCGCAACGTCATCGACGCCTGCGCCGAACACGGCACGAAGCTCGTCTTCTTCGACAACACCTACATGTATCCCGGGACGCCCGCGCCCCAGACCGAGTCGACGGCGTTCGCACCGGGCGGACGCAAGGGGCGGGTCCGCGCACAGATCGCGACCACGCTGCTGGAGGCCGTGCGGGCCGGCCGGGTCGAAGCCCTGATCGGGCGGGCGCCCGAGTTCTACGGTCCCGACCGGACGAAGAGCTACACCAACTCGCTGGTGTTCGACCGGATCAAGGCGGGCAAGCGGCCGTTCGTCCCGGTCGACGCCCATGCGAAGCGTTCCCTGATCTGGACCCCCGACGCGAGCCGCGCCCTCGCCCTGCTCGGCAACACCCCCGACGCCTACGGCCAGACCTGGCACCTGCCGGTCGACCCGGACCGGAAGTCCTACGCCCAGCTCATCGAGATCGCCGGCGAGGTCACGGGCCGCACGATCGGTTACACGGTGCTCCCGATGGTCGCCTTCCGGCTGGGGCGCCGCTTCGTCAAGCCGCTCGACGAGATGTTCGAACTGATCCCCCGTTACCGTGACGACAACCTCTTCGACAGCTCGAAGTTCGCGGCCCGTTTCACCGGCTTCCCGGTCACGCGCCACCGGGAGGGGGTGGAGCGGATCCTCAACGGCTGACCCGCCGACGGACCCTCCCGCCGGCCGCCACCGGTGACGCACCCCGCCCTGGGGCCCGCGTCCGCGGCCCCGCGGTCAGCCCCTGACCCACCACGGCCGCACCGCGGCGAAGCGGCAGCCGCCCCGGAAGCGCTTTCGGCACGCGCGCCGGGTCGCCCCTCCGGAGCGGGCCGCGAACCCGGCGGGGTCCGGAGGTCGTGGCTCAGGCGCTCGCGATGACCAGCAGGGTGCGGGCGGGGACCGGGCCGGCCAGGCGGCAGCGGTGCGGGACGTCGCCCCGGTGGTGGGCGCTCTGGCCGGCGCGGAGGGTCAGCGGCTCCTCGCCCCGGACCTCCAGGACGATCTCGCCCTCCAGGACGTGGAGGAAGTCCTCGCCGGGGTGCTCGAACCAGCCGCGCTCGCCCCCGCCGGGCTCGAAGTGGTGCTCGTACGCCTCCATGAGCGTGCTGCTCCCGCCGGGGATGAGGACCCGGGCGACCTGTCCCCCGGCCTCGTTCACCCGGATCACCTGGGGGTCGCTCTCGTGGCTGACCGTCCCGGGGCGGGCGGGCGGCCGGAGGAAGGTGCCGGGCGTGACGTCCAGTGCCTCGGCGATCCGGTAGATCGAGCTGAGGCTGGGGGTGGTGAGGCCCCGTTCGAGCTGGCTGAGGAAGGGCTGGGAGAGGCCGGAGCGGGCGGCGAGGACGGCCATGGAGACGCCGCGCTGTTTGCGGCAGTTCCGGACCACCCGTCCGACCTCGATGGCCTCGGGCGTGGGTTCGGGGCGGGACACGCAGGTGAACGTATCGCATCGCCGCAGGGGGCCCGGGGGTCCCGGTGACGTTTCATGCCGCCGCAACACCCTCTTCATAAGCGTGGTCAATTATTGACCTCACTTATCAAGGCCGCGAGAACGAAGCGAGGAGCCGCCCCGTGCACGCCACCCCCTCACCGCCCGGCCGGACCCGCGGAAGGCCCGGTCCGGCCCTGGGCGCGGCCGGCGCCGTGCTCGTCCTGTGGTACCTGCTCGCCCGTTCCGGCGCCGTGGCCCCCGGCCTGCTGCCCACGCCCGGCGAGACCGCGGCCGCGCTGGCGGACAGCGCCCGCAGCGGTCTGCTGGCCACCGACCTCGGCGCCAGCCTGGCCCGCGCCGGACAGGGCTTCGCCCTGGGCGCCGTCACCGGCGGCGCGCTGGGCTTCGCCACCGGCTGCCTGCCGGGACTCTCCGCCGCCGTCACCCCGGTGATCTCCTTCCTGCGCCCGATCCCGGCCATCGCGCTGGTGCCGCTCGCGACCGCCTGGTTCGGCATCGGGGAGACCGCCAAGCGTCTGCTCATCGCCTACGCCGTCCTCCTCGTCGTCTGGCTGTACGTCCACGACGGGGTCTCCCGGATACCCGTCTCCCACCTGCGGGCGGCCCGCTCCCTGGGTGCGCCGGCGCACCGCAGGTTCACCGAGGTGCTGCTGCCCGCCGCCGCGCCCGCGCTGCTCGCCGCCCTGCGGTACGGGGCGTCGGTGGCGCTGCTCGCCCTGGTGGCGGCGGAACTGGGCGGCGCGGACAGCGGACTGGCGTACCGGCTCCAGGTGGACGGCCAGTTCCTGCGCGTGGACCGGATGTTCGCGGGGCTGCTGGTGCTCGGGCTGCTCGGCGTGGCCGTCGACCTCGTCCTGGCCGCGATCGGCCGCCGGTTCGTCCACTGGAGCGCGTCATGAGCCTGGGGGTACGACTGGAGGGACTGGCCGTCCGCCACGGGGACGCCCACGTCCTGGAGCGCACCGACCTGGAGCTCCCCGCGGGCTCGTTCACGGCACTGCTCGGTCCCAGCGGATGCGGCAAGTCCACCCTCCTCAACCTGGTGGCCGGCTTCGCACGGCCCACCGAGGGACGGGTGACGGCAGGGGGCGAGCCGGTGCGGGGGCCGGGCCCGGAACGGGGCGTGGTCTTCCAGCACTACGCGCTCTTCCCCTGGCGCACCGCCCGGGGGAACGTCGAGTTCGCCCTCAAGCGGCTCGGCCTGCCGCGCCCCGAGCGCCGCCGGCGGGCGCTCGCGGCCCTGGCCGAGGTGGGCCTCGCGGACGGCGCCGGGAAGTACCCGGCGCAGTTGTCCGGCGGGATGCAGCAGCGCGTGGCCCTGGCCCGCGCGCTGGCCGCCGAGCCCGAGGTCCTGCTGATGGACGAGCCGTTCGGGGCGCTGGACGCGCTGACCCGGACCAGGATGCAGACCCTGCTGCGGGAACTGTGGAAGCGCCGCGGCACCACCGTCCTGTTCGTCACCCACGACATCGACGAGGCGCTGTCCCTCGCCGAGCGGGTCGTCGTCCTCGGCGGGACGCCGGGACGGATCCTCGCCGACCGCGCCGTGCCCGCCGGACCGCCGGACCCGGAGCTGCGCTCCCTGATCGCCCGTCACCTCGGCTCCGGCTGAAGCCCCTCCCCTCTCTTCGTACTTCTTCCCGCTCCTCCCCCGTCCCCGGAAGGACCACCCATGCCCGGCCCCCGCGCACTCGCCGCCCTCCTGACGGCGGCCCTGCTCTGCGCCCTCGTCACCGCCTGCTCCTCCGGCCCCGCACCGGCGGGCGGTGGGCGTCCCGCGGTCTCCCTCGCCACCAGCGACCACCTCGGCGGGGCACCCGTCCACGTGGCGCAGGAGCGCGGGCTGTGGTCCGCCGAGGGGATCGACGCCACCCTGACCACGCAGCCCACCGGACGGGACGCGCTGAACGCCGTGCTCGGCGGTCAGGCGCAGCTCGGCGTCGTGGGCGACCTGCCCGCGGTCACGGCCGCGCTGGGCGGGCGCGAGCTGCGGATCGTCGCCGACCTGTCCCGCTTCTCCGACTGGCGCCTGCTGACCAGGACCGACCGGGGGATCACCGGTTTCGCCGCGCTGAAGGGCCGCAGAGTAGGGGTCCCGCAGGGGACCAACGTCGAGTACGCGCTCTCGCGGATGCTCGGCTCCACCGGGCTGACGGCCGCGGACGTGACCGTGGTCAACCTCGCCCCGAACCAGGTGACTCCGGCGCTGGCCCGCGGGGACGTCGAGGCCGGGGTCACCTTCCCCAGCTTCTACGGCTCCGCCCGCACCGCCCTCGGCGACCGCTACGCCGAGCTCCGCTTCACCGGCTACACGGCCCGCACCCTGCTCGTCGCGGGGCCGAAGGCGGACCGCGGGACCACCACGGCCGTGCTCCGCGCGCTGCGGAAGGCCCAGCGGGAGATCGCCGCCGACCCGGCCGCCGCGCGGAAGGCCGTCCTCGTCCAGTCCAAGGGCGCCCTCCAGGCCGACTACGTGGAAGCCTTCCAGCCCCGTTACGGCTACGGCGCCACCCTCTCGCCCGCGCTGCTGACCCAGCTGACGCAGGAGGCCGCCTGGGCGAAGGCCGCCCAGGGGCTGCCGGGTCCGGCCGATCGTCCCGCGCTGCTGCGGCACCTCGACCCCGCTCCCCTGACGGCCGTCGACCCGGCCGCCGTCACCGTCCGCTGACCCCTTCCCACCCCTTCCCACCCCTGTCCGAGGAGACCCCATGACCGTCGACCAGAACACCCTGCGCCGCCGCGGCGTCGGCCTGATCGCCCACGACCCCGCCCTCAGCTACGGCGGCCACACCCTCTACACACCCATCACCAGCACCGGGGAGATCCACCTCGTCGACATCGAGGGACGCCCCGTCCACACCTGGAACTCCCCTCACCCGCCCGGCCGGCAGGCCCAACTGCTCCCCGACGGCAACCTCTTCTACGCGGCCAAGGACACCGGGGGCCCCGTCCTCTTCCCCATCTGGGAGGTCTACCACGGCGGGATCTTCCAGGAGCTGGCCCCCGACTCCACGGTCCTGCGCGAGGTCCGGCACCCCTTCCACCACCACGACGCCTCGGTCCTGCGCAACGGCAACCTCGTCGTCACCGTCGTCGAACCGCTGGCGCCGGCCGACGCCGCACGGATCCGGGGCGGCATCCCCGGCTCCGAGGCCCCGGGCGGGGTGATCTACGGAGACGTGGTCGTCGAACTGGACTGGGACGGCCGGGAGGTGTGGCGCTGGGCCGCCATCGACCACCTCGACCCGGAGGACTTCCCGCTCGACCCGCACTTCGCCCGCGAGCACTGGCCCATGGCCAACACCGTCAACGAGAGCGCCGACGGCTCGCTCGTGGTGGGCTTCCGCAGCGTCTCCTCGGCCGTCTCCGTCGACCGTGCCGACGGTTCCGTGCGGTGGCGCCTCGGCCCCGACGTGCTGGCGCAGCAGCACCACCCGCACGAACTCCCCGGCGGCACCCTCCTGGTCTTCGACAACGGCTCGTACCGCGACACGACCTCCCTCCCCTACTCGCGGGTCCTGGAGCTGGATCCGCGCACCGGCGAGGAGGTGTGGTCCTACCAGGACAACCCGCCGCAGAACTTCTACAGCCCGTACATGTCCAGCGCGCAGCGCCTGCCGAACGGGAACACCTTCATCGCGGAGGGCTCCTTCGGGCGCCTCTTCGAGGTGACGCCCGGCGGCCGGGTCGTCTGGGAGTTCGTGGTCCCGCAGTTCCGGGCCTTCGGCGACGGCGTGGGCCTGGAGTCCTCGGCCGGGGCGCAGAACTCCGTCTTCCGCGCCCACCGCTACGCCGCCGACCGGTTCCCCTGGCTGTGAACGACCGCCCGGCCAAGGCCCCGGTCACGGGTCGGTGAGCAGCGACTCCACCGTCGAGAACGGGTCCCAGGCGGGGTCGAGGCCGGTGAGCCGCTCGGCGACCCGCTGCCAGGCCGCCGGGTCGGTGCCGAGCGCGGAGCGCACGAGGTCCGCGAGGACGGCGCGGGCCTCGGCGGCGCCGGGCGGGGCGTCCGTGCGGCGGCCTGCGGCGCCCAGGTGGGCGAGGATCCGTACGGCCGGGGCCGCGAGGCGCACCAGGTCGGCGCCGTCGAGGAGCCCCGCCGCGAGCAGCCCGTCGATCTGGGTGGACGGCGCGCAGTGGTACAGGCCGCCGAGGCCGTGCCGGGCCCGCTCCCTCGTCGGGCCGGCTCCGCCGGGCAGGCCGTCGGGGCCGGGTTCGTGCAGCAGCGCCGCGTGGCGCAGCCGTACGTCCTCGGGGACGTCGTCCAGATTGACGAGGTCCTGCCAGTGCGGGATCGGGTCCTGGGCGTGGGCGGCTTCGAGGGCGGCCCAGTCCACCGGCTCGCCCGGCGGGAGGGAGCGGGCGAGGTCGCGCGTCTGGTGGGCGTACCGGGCTCGCCGCAGCTTCCGGACGAGCTTCTCCGGCGCCAGTTCCCGGTCGAGCCGGGCGCGGAGGACGGCGGCGGGGTCGGCGGAGGCCAGGGCCTTCGCGCAGACGGTGGTGGCGGAGCGGCCCAGCGCGTCCGCCGCCGCGAGCCGGGCCAGCCGGTCGGCGCCGCCGTGCTCGAACAGCCGGAGGCAGCCGAGCAGTTGGTCTCCGAGTCCGAGCCGCCGGCCTTCCCTGGTGAGGATCTCCTCCACGAGGTCGGGTTCGGCGGAGCACAGCCACGCCAGGCCGCCGTCGGGCCGGGCGGCGCCCCCGGCCCGCCAGTCGGCCAGCACCCGGGCGCCCAGGGAGGGCCGTCCGGTGCCGGGCCGGGAGCGGGCGACGATCCGGTGGACGACGGCGTCGGGGTTCCAGTGCCGCAGCAGGGCGCGGTCGACCTCGGGGTCGTCGAGGTCGACGAGCCGGTCCACCGCGCCGCTCCGCTCCATCCAGCGGGACTGGGCGGCGAGGACGCGCAGCGCGTCGGGGTCCCGGTCCGCGAGCAGCCGGTCGAGGACGGTGCGGGGGGTGCGGTCGTGGCGCAGGAGGTACGCGGCGAGCAGCCAGGGCGCGTCCGGGCCGAGCCGGGGCAGCACGGCCTCGACGACCTCGGCGTCGGCGAGGCAGAGCAGGGTGCCCTCGGGCCAGCCCCACAGGTGGTCGCCGCGCTCCAGCAGTCCGATCGCCTCGTCGGGGGTGGTCGGCCTGTTCCTGCCGACGGCCCCTCCGGTGTCCGGTCCCGGCCGGTCGCCGGATCGTGCGCGCTCCACCAGTTCGGCCCAGGTCCGTCCCTCCGAGGCGGTCTCGGAGGCGGTGACGGTCGCGGCCAGGCGGAGCCAGGCGTCGGGGTCCGTGCCGAGCTCGGCGCGCAGCAGGCGGGCGAGGGCGGCCCGCCAGGCGTCGGCGAACGCGAGCCGCCGCCAGTCGTGGGGCAGCAGGAGCAGCCGCCGGGCGGGCAGCAGGGTGAGCAGTTCTCCGGCGGGCAGCACGCCCTGCGCGTACGCCTGCTCGATGTGCCGGGCGCCGGAGCCGTACGTCTCGGGGAGCCGGGCCCGCACCTGCGCGAGGGCGGGCGCCCCGTAAGCGAAGCCGTCCTCGGACGGGGGGATCCCGTGGACGGCGCAGGCGAGGGCGAACCAGCGGGGGGTGGCGAGACCGGGCGCGGTCGCCTGCTCGTGCACGGCGAGCGCCTTCAGGACCCGGGGGTCCCTGGGCCGGGGCGCGCCCTCCGGGGCGAGGGAGTACAGCAGGTCCAGCGCGGCCAGGGCGTGCACCCGGTCGCGCCGGTGGAGGACCGGCCGGGGCGGGACTTCGGAGGCGGACGGGAGGGAGGCGGTGTCGGGGCCGGAGTCGGGCTCGCCCGGAGAGCCGGGCTCGACTGCGGACCCGGTCTCCGGCTCGACCGCGGACCCGGTGGCGGGCTCGTGCTCGGTGGCGGGCTCGTCCGGGGTCCGGCCCGCCGCGGCGATCAGTTCCGCGAGGGTCCCCGCGTGGTCGGGCAGCAGGGTGTCGAGTTCCGTCCAGGCCCGGTCCCGCTGCCCGAGGTGGGTCTGCGTCAGGGCGTGCAGTTCGGCGGCGGCGGTGCCCGGCAGGTTCCGTTCGGCGAGGCGGACGAGCGCGGCCAGGGCGCGGTGGGCGGGGCGGGCGGTGCGGACCAGTTCGGCCGGGTCGAGGAGTCCCGCCGCCGCCATGCCCTCCGCCCAGCCCGCGGCGCTGTCGTCGAGCTCCTCCTCCGCGAGGCGCCGGGCGGCCGGGGTCGTGTTCCCCGCACGGCGGCCCCCGGCCCGCCACGGCTCGTTGAGGACGCTCAGCCGGAACGCGTGGCGCTGGGCGTCGCTCGCGGCCTCGTGGCGGACCAGTTCCTCGCACGCCTTGGGCATGAACGGGGTCGCGGCGTGGGCGGCGGCGAGGGCGTCGAGGTCGTGGGCGTACGGCTCGGACAGCAGGTCGCGCAGCGTGCTGGTGCCCCGGGCGGTGGCGAGGAGCGCGGGCAGCCGGGCGGGGTCCTCGTACGGCTCGCCCTGGGCGCGCAGCAGGCGCGGCCCGTCGCCGTCCGGGGCGGCCAGGGCCTCGGTGACCTCGTCCACGACGTCCCGGCTCAGCCCCGCTGCGGCGGGGTCGTCGAGCAGGGCCCGTACGGCGCCGGGGCCGGTCCGCTCCCAGATCCTCAGCAGCGCGTACTGCTGGGCGACCCGGCGCACGCCCCACCGCAGCGCGGGCACCACGAGCTGGGGGTCGCCCGAGGCGAGCAGCGGGGCGAGCCAGGTGCGCGGGGCCTCGCCGTGGGGCGCCGTCAGTTCGGCGCGCAGCGCCTCGTCGAGGGGGACGGCGTCGATCCGCTCCGCGATCGTGCGGCGCAGGGACTGGGTGGTGCGCGGGTTGCGGTAGACGGCCGCGGCGACCCGGGCGTCGCCGGACGCGGCCAGCCGGGCCAGGACGCGGGTGTCGAGCCGGGGGTGGCGGGCCAGGGCCGTGCGGGTGGGGGTGCCGCCGTGGTCGACGACGGCGTCGGCGAGCGCGGGCTCGGGCGGGGTCCCGCCGGCGAGCAGTTCCGTCGTCACCCGCTCGGGCAGGGCGGCGAGGGCGTCCGCCGCGTGCCGCGGCTGCGCGTGCGCGAGGAGCAGGCCGAGCGTGCGGTGGACGCTGCGGGGCGCGGGCGGGCGGAGCGCGTCCCGGGGGGCCGGGGGCCGCGGCGACGCGGCGAGCAGTTCGGGCAGGGTGCCACGGTGTCCGGTCAGGGCGTCGTGCAGGGCGCACCAGCGGGCCGTGTCCCCGCCGAGGTGACGCTCCACCAGCTCCCGGAGCAGGGCGGCCGTCTCCGCGTCGGGGCCGCCGGCGGCGGCGACCCCGGCGGCGACCGAGCGCGCGGGCCGCGCCCGCTCCACCACCCGACGTGCGTCCTCGCGCGGCGCGTCCGCGCCCTCCGCGTGCCGGCCGGTCGCGGCCATCTCCCGCAGCAGCCGTTCCGCCGTCCCCGCCCGCGTCTTCGTCATGATCGCCATGCTAGACACGGGCACTGACACTCCCTCCGGGGCCGCCCCCGTCGGCGCCCGTGCCGCCGGGGGCGCGGCGGAACGCCGTTGCCCGCCGGCGGGGGCCGGTCTACGGTTCTACGGTCCCGGTACTCCGCCGGGAACCGCGAACGACAGGTGCCGTTTTGATGTACGCGACAGAGCTTCCGGAGGCCCGCGTCGATGGGACGGGCAACCTCCTGGTGGCGCCTTCGGCGCCGGGGGACGGCGCGTTGACGGGTAACTTCTTCGGTTCCGTGCTGACGCCCGAGGAGTTCGCCGCCGGCGCGTCCGAGGTCACGGGGAGGACCGTCTACCTGTGCGGCGACCTGTCCGCGATCGACGCGCGCCGACTGCGCGGCGCCGACCGGGTGTTCGTCGTCCGGGAGCTGTCGCACGGCCGTCACGAGGAGGCCGGCCGGTCCTGGGTCCCCGTCGGGCTCGGCCGGGTCCCCCTCCGCGTGCACGGCGTCGGCGTGCACTACCGCCGTTTCTTCGAGCCCGCGGACGACCACTTCGGGCGGATCCGCGCGGAGCACGCGTTCCAGACGCTGACGGAGTCCACCAAGCCCGGTACGGCCCACCGCAGCGGCATCTATCTGACGCCCGTCACGCGCAGCGGCGACGACCTGCGCTTCCGGCTGCTCCGGTGCTCGACGAACCTGTCGGGGCCGACCGAGAACTTCCGCCCGGTCGACACGCGGATCGTCGAGGACCTGAACCGCGAGGCCGCCACCGTCTTCCGGGGGCACGCGCCGCTGAACCACGTGCTCGCGCAGGTCTACCACAACACCCTCGCCACGGCCGGGCGCAAGCAGTCGAAGGCCAGGATCTCGGCCCACGCCGACAAGACCAAGGACATGCCCGTCGACGGCGTCATGGCCTTCTGCACCTTCTACGACCGGCTCGACGGGCTGCAGCCGCTGGAAGGGGACCCCTTCGACCTCGGGGTGAAGGGGGTCAGCGGGCTGACCCGGCTCCGTTTCCGCCTGAAGGAGCCGAAGAAGACGGAAGGGACGGAGAAGACACAGGGGACGGAGAAGGCCGAGGAGACGCGGGAGACGGCCGCGGAGCACGACGGGGCCGCGCTCCCCCGGGAGTTCACGCTGACCCTCCACCCCGGGTCGGTGTTCTTCATGCCGCTGTCCACCAACCGCCTGTACACGCACGAGATCCGGCCCTCGGCGCTGGACGCCGGACTGCTCCCGACCCGCCTGGGGTACGTGGTGCGGTGCTCGGGCACCGAGGCCGTCCACCGGGACGGCCGCACCTTCCTCGACACGGGCGGGGAGCCGGTGGAACTGGAGCCCCCGACGGAGGCCGGCATGGACGAACTGCGCGCGCTGTACGCCGAGGAGAACAGGTCGCCGTCCTTCGTCGACTACGGCGGCCGGTTCCGCTTCAGCATGAACACGGGGGACTACCTTGCCCCGCGCGTCTGAACTCCCGGCCGGGATCCTCTCGTGCGTCCTGCCGGCCGAGGAGGGGGACCCCTTCGCGGAACTGGCCGCGTCCGTCCGCTGGGAGGAGCTGGGGAAGGGCCGCAGGGGCGCCGTGCTCACCCGGCCCGACGAGGCGGGGGCCGTGCCCCTGGTGCGCACCACCACCCGCTACGGCGCCCCGGCGCAGCGCTTCCGGCCGGTGCACGAGCGGCTGGCGCGGCGGATCCGGGAGCACGCGGCGCTCCCCGTGGACTTCGACAACGCCCTGGTGGAGCGGTACACGAACGCGTACGCCACCATGGGGAGCCATTCCGACCAGGCGCTCGACCTGGCCGACGGTTCGTTCGTCGCCGTCTTCTCCTGCTACCGGGGTCCCGGCGGGGCGACCCCGTCGAGGAAGCTGGTCTTCGAGTGGAAGGAGGGCGGGGGCGAGGCGTTCGAGGTCCCGCTCGCCCATCGGGGCGTCGTCGCGTTCTCCGTCGCCGCGAACCGGCTGCTCCGGCACAAGATCGTGCTGGACGCGTCGGCGCGGACGGCGGACGAGGAGTGGCTGGGCGTGACCTTCCGCACGTCGAAGACCGCCGTCCGGTTCCGCGACGGGCACGCGCACCTTCCGGGCGGGGTCCGGCTCGCGGTGGCCGACGAGGAACAGCGGCGGGAGTTCTACCGGCTGCGGCGCCGCGAGAACACCGAGACGGACTTCGCCTACCCCCCGCTGGACCACACCGTCAGCGAGAGCGACCTGCTGCCGCCCGTCTGAGCCCTCCCGGGGTGGTGCCCGGCGCTCCGGCGGCTCAGTCGTGCGCCTCGCGCTCGGCGGCCAGTTCGGCGTTGAGCGCGTCGAGGAAGGCGGCGACCGTCGCGAGCTCCTCGGGGGCGAACCGGCTGCGCGCGGCCTCCGTGGCGCGTGCCAGCGGGCGGAAGTACTCCCGGGCGAGGGCCCGCGCCTCGGGGTTGTAGGCGATGTGCACGACCCTGCGGTCCGCGCTGTCGCGCACGCGGCTGATGTGCCCGGCGCGCTCCAGGCGGTCGAGACAGGCCGTGACGGCCCCGGAGGTGAGGCGCAGTTCCTCCCTGAGCCGCGAAGGGGTCACGGGCCGGTCCCCGTCCGCCGGGGAGTCCATGATCACGGACAGGGCGTGGATGTCCGTCGCGTGCAGCTTGTGCTGGTGGGCGAAGTCCAGGGTGGTTCGGTTGATCTCGCGGTTGAGCGTGCGCAGCAGGACGGCGTAGCGGGCGAGATCGCTGGTCCGGCCGTCGGCGACCGGCGGAGGTGACTGCATCCCTCCAGTGTAATATCACTCGATCATCGAGATAGTTTACCCTTGAGATACCTGCGGGCCCGCAGTTCCCCGCCTCCGTCCCCACGGGGTCGGAGGCGGGTCGTGCGCACTTCCCGGACCGGTTCGAACGTGCCGCCGGACTCGCCCCGCCGGCGCGGGGGCGGAGGAGCCGTCAGGCGGCCGGGAGGGTCACCAGGCGGTCGCCGGGGATCCCGGCCAGGTCCGGCGCGTAGAAGTCCCTGATGCCGGCGTCCCAGGTCGCGACGGTGATGCGGTCCTCGGCGTCCGGGCCGAAGGCGTCGAAGAGCGCGTGGACGTTCGCGCGCTCGAAGCCGATGGCCTCCATCAGCCCCAGGAAGAGCGGGCGTTCGATCAGGCCGTCGCCGTCGGGGTCGCCGAGCGCGGAAAGCGCCTCGGCGAACTCGGCGACCGCGGGGCCGAAGCGCGCGGGGTCGAGCACCAGCGGGCGGAACTCCTCGACGGTGATCACCCCGTCGCCGTCGGCGTCCAGTTCGGCGGCGAGCGTCGTCCAGTAACGGCGGAGCGACGCCCGGAGGGCGGCCCTGGCGGTCTCGTCCGACGCGACCGCCACCTTCAGGACCCGGTCCGTCATGAGGTCGAAGTCGTCCGACTCGACGACCCCGTTGCCGTTGGCGTCGAAGAGGGTGAAGACCAGCTCCACCCGCCGGGCGGCCTCGGCGCGCACGTCCGTCATCCGTTCCTCCTGCTGTCCCGCGCCGCCCGCCGTTGCCGGGCGGCGACTCCGTGGACACCCCACGGACGCTCCGTGGAGTGCACCTGCGTAACCGCGCCGGGGCGGCGGGCGTGGCGCCGGCCCGGCCCCTCCCACCGGAAGGAGTGAGCGGGCGGACCGGATCGCACTCATGTGCCCAGCGCATGACGCCGGGAGGCATGCGCCCCCGCGGGACTCTCCGCGCGCCCTCCCGGCGCCCGGGAGCCGCGGAAATGATGAACGCACCGCAGAGCGGACCCGCACCCCACCCAAGGAGCCCATGGTGCTGCTTCTCATCTCCCCGGACGGCGTCGAGGAGGCCCTCGACTGCGCGAAGGCGGCGGACCACCTCGACATCGTCGACGTCAAGAAGCCCGACGAGGGCTCGCTGGGCGCCAACTTCCCCTGGGTGATCAGGGAGATCCGCGCGGCGGTCCCGGCGGACAAGCCGGTCTCCGCCACCGTGGGGGACGTCCCCTACAAGCCCGGCACGGTGGCCCAGGCGGCGCTCGGCGCGGTCGTCTCCGGCGCCACGTACATCAAGGTCGGCCTCTACGGCTGCACGACGCCCGAGCAGGGCGTCGAGGTGATGCGGGCGGTCGTGCGGGCGGTGAAGGACCACCGGCCGGACGCGCTCGTCGTGGCCTCCGGCTACGCAGACTCCCACCGGATCGGCTGCGTCAACCCGCTCGCGCTGCCCGACGTCGCCGCCCGCGCCGGCGCCGACGCGGCCATGCTCGACACCGCCGTCAAGGACGGGACGCGGCTCTTCGACCACGTGCCGCCGGACGTCTGCGGCGAGTTCGTCCGGCGGGCCCACGCGGCCGGTCTGCTCGCCGCCCTCGCGGGCAGCGTCCGGCAGGAGGACCTCGGCGCGCTGACCCGCATCGGCACGGACATCGTGGGCGTGCGCGGAGCGGTCTGCGAGGGCGGCGACCGCACCGCGGGACGGATCCGGCCGGACCTGGTGGCCGCCTTCCGGGCCGAGATGGACCGGCAGGCCCGGGAGCACGCGGTCGGCCTCCCCTCCGCGAACTGACCGCCGGCATGCGGACGACCGCCGGACCACCGGCTCCCCGCCCCGCCCCCTCGCACGGGGCCGCCCGGCTCGCCGTCGTCGACCCGGCCACCGGGGAGCCCTTCGCCGACGCCCCCGACGAGCCGCCGGACCGGCTGGACGCCGTGGTCGAGCGGGCCCGCCGGGCCTGGCACGACTGGCGCGCCGACCCCGGCGCCCGTACCACCGCGCTGTGCGCCGCCGCCGACGCCGTGGAGGCGGCCGGCGACGACCTCGCCCGGCTGCTCACCCGGGAACAGGGCAAGCCGCTGGCCGAGGCGCACGCCGAGGTCACCCGCACGGCGGCCCGGCTGCGCCTCTTCGCCGGGCTGGCCCCCCGCGTCCGGCGGATCGACGACGGCCGGCCCGTGCACAGCGAGGTCCGCTGGCGGTCCCTCGGGCCCGTCGCCGCGATCGTGCCGTGGAACTTCCCGCTCCAGCTCGCGGCGGCGAAGTTCGCGCCCGCGCTCGCCGCCGGCAACACCGTGGTCCTCAAACCGTCCCCGTTCACCCCGCTCGCCACCCGGCTCCTCGGTTCCGTCCTCGCCGGCGTCCTGCCCGAGGGCGTGCTGACCGTGGTCACCGGCCGCGAGCCGCTCGGCGCCCGGCTCGCCGCCCACCCCGGCATCCGTCACGTCACCTTCACCGGCTCGGTGCCCACCGGGCGGGCCGTCGCCGCCGCCGCGGCGGCCTCGCTCGCCCGGGTCACCCTGGAACTGGGCGGCAACGACGCCGCGATCCTGCTGGACGACGTCGACGTGGACCGGATCGCGGACCGGTTGTTCTGGGCCGCGTTCCGCAACTGCGGGCAGGTCTGCATGGCCGTCAAACGGGTCTACGTCCCGGCCCGCCTCCACGCCGGGGTCGTCGAGGCCCTCGCCCACCGGGCGCGGACCGTCCCCGTCGGCCCCGGGCTCGACCCGGACGTCCGGCTGGGTCCCGTCAACAACGCGCCCCAGCTGGCCCGGGTCGAGGAGGTCACCCGGCGGGCCCTGGCGGACGGGGCCAGGGCGGCGGCCGGCGGACGGCGGCTCGACCGGCCGGGGTACTTCTTCGCCCCCACCGTCCTCACCCACGTGCCGCCCGACAGTCCGGTGGTGACCGGGGAGCAGTTCGGGCCGGTCCTCCCGGTGCTGCCGTACCGGCGCCTGGACGAGGCCGTCGAGGCGGCCAACGGCACCGGGTTCGGGCTGGGCGGCTCCGTGTGGAGCGCCGACCCCGACCGGGCGGCTGAGGTGGCCGACCGGCTCGAATGCGGCACGGCCTGGATCAACCACCACGCCGAACTCTCCCTCGCCCAGCCCTTCGCGGGCGTCAAGGACAGCGGGGTCGGCGTCACGGGCGGGCCGTGGGGGTTCTACGGCAACCTCCGGCCGTTCGTCGTCCACCGCCCCCAGGAGGAAGGACCCGGGAGACCATGAGGTTCCAGGCCGCCGTGCTGCGCGCGTACGAGGACCCGTTCACCGTCGAGGAGGTGGCCCTGCGGGCGGAGCCCGCCCCCGGGGAGATCCTGGTCGAGATCGCGGGCTGCGGGATGTGCCGGACCGATCTCGCCGTGCGGCGGTCGGCCGGCCGCAGCCCGCTCCCGGCGGTGCTCGGCCACGAGGGCGCCGGGGTCGTGGTGCGCTCGGGCGGCGGCCCGGACGGCGGGATCGGCGTCGGCGACCACGTGGTGCTGAGCTTCGACTCCTGCGGGACGTGCCCGAACTGCCTCGGCGCGGCCCCCGCCCACTGCGAGTCCTTCGCCGCCCTCAACCTCTTCGGGGGGCGGGCGGAGGATCCGCCCCGGCTGACCGACGGCGCCGGCCGGGCGCTGGCCCCCCGCTGGTTCGGCCAGTCCTCGTTCGCCGCGTACGCGCTGGTCCCGGCCCGCAACGCGGTACGGGTCGACCCCGCGCTGCCCCTGGAGCTGCTCGGGCCGCTCGGCTGCGGCTTCCTCACCGGCGCCGGAGCCGTCCTGAACACCTTCCGCGCCGGCCCCGGCGACACCCTCGTGGTCCTCGGCGCGGGAGCGGTGGGGCTCGCCGCGGTGATGGCGGCCACCGCCGCCGGGGTGCGGACCGTGGCCGTCGACCGGAACCCCCGGCGACTGGTCCGGGCGGAACGGTTCGGCGCGGTGCCGCTGTCCGCCGGGGCGTCCGGACTGCCGGAGCGGATCCGGCGGCTGACCGGCGGCGGCGCGCAGTACGCGCTCGACACCACGGCCGCGCCCCCGCTCGTCGCCGACGCCCTCCACGCCCTGCGCCCCACCGGCACCCTCGGTCTGGTGGCCCGTTTCAGGACCGTCCTCCCGCTGGAGCCGGGCACGCTGGACCGGGGGCGCGGCATCCGCCACATCTGCGAGGGCGACGCCGTGCCCGGACTGCTGATACCGCGGCTGATCGACCTGTGGCGGGCCGGCCGCTTCCCCTTCGACGAACTGATCCGCACCTATCCGCTGGCCGAGGTCAACGAGGCCGAACACGACTGCGGGACGGGCCTCGTGGTCAAGCCCGTCCTCCTCCCGGAAAGGGGAAGCCGATGACCGAGACGGCCGGCGGGGGCCCGGAGAGAAGGACCGACCGGGGAGCGGACGGCGGCGTGGACGGGGGCGTGGGGCTGACCGCCCTGCTGGTCGCCGCGGCGCGCGCGATCGAGACCCACCGCCACGACAGCCTGGCCCGGGACGTCCACGCGGAGCACTTCGTGCGCGCCGCCCCGGCGTCCGCGGACTGGCCGGTGCGGATCCAGCAGGTCCCGGACGGGGACGGGAACCCGCTGTGGGGGCGGTTCGCCCGCTACTTCGGCCTGCGGACCAGGGTCCTCGACGACTTCCTGCTCCGGTCGGCCCGCGCGGGCGTCCGCCAGGTGGTCCTGCTGGGCGCCGGGCTGGACACCCGTGCCTTCCGGCTGGACTGGCCGCCCGGGTGCGTGGTCTTCGAGATCGACCGGGCGGGCGTGCTGGCGTTCAAGCACCGGGTGCTCGCGGGCCTGTCCGCCGCCCCGGGCGCGACCCGCGTCGCCGTGCCGGCCGACCTGCGCTCCGACTGGGCCGCCGCGCTGACCGGCGCCGGCTTCGACCCGGCCGCCCCGAGCGCCTGGCTCGCCGAAGGGCTCCTCTTCTACCTGCCGGGTCCCGCCGAGACGGCCCTCGTGGAGACGGTGGACCGGCTGTCCGCCGAGGGCAGCGCGCTGGCCTTCGAGGCCAAGCTGGAGAAGGACCTGCTGGCGTACCGCGACAGCGCGATCTACACGGCGACGCGCGAACAGATCGGCATCGACCTGCTCCGGCTCTTCGACCTGGGCCCCCGCCCCGACTCCGCGGGCGCGCTGACGGAGCGGGGCTGGTCCGCCTCGATGCGCACCCCCTTCGACTTCACCCTCCGGCACGGCCGCGGTCCCCTGCCCGAACCGAACGACGCCCTGGAGGGCAACCGGTGGGTGTTCGCCCACAAGGTCCGGGCCTGACACCCGTCACCGGGGTGCCGCCGCGTCCGGCGCGGCGGCCGTCCCCTCCTCGGGGGCCCTGCGGTCCGCCGGGGGCAGGAGCAGGACCTCCAGGGCGCGGGCGCAGGCGTGGGCCCGGGACAGGAACCAGTCGAGCCGGGCGTCCGTGATCAGGTCCGGGGTCGCCCGGACCGCGAGGGCGAAGCGCGCGTGGCCGGTCCGTTCCAGGACCGGCACCGCCACCGTCCGCACCCCGCGCGCCGACTCGCCGTCGTTGAGCGCGTGGCCCGCCTCGCGGACGCGGGCCAGCTCGGCCGCCAGCGCGGCGGGTTCCACGATGGTGCGGTTCGTGAAGGCGTACAGCGGCGGCAGCGCGAGCGGGCCGGTCTCGCCCGCCCGGGGCCAGGCGAGGAGCACCTTGCCGAGCGCGGTCGAGTGCAGCGGGCGGCGCAGTCCCACCTTGGGCGTCACCGAACCGCCCGCCACGATCACCGCGTACGGGCCGCTGCGCAGCGCCAGGTCGGCGGTGGCCCCGGTCCGCTCGGCCAGGTCGGCGAGTTCGGGCGCGGCCAGGTGCAGGCCGCGCTGGTGGTACGAGAGGCGGCCCAGCTCCGTGACCGCGGGACCCAGCCGGTAGCGGGCCGTGCGGGCGTCCTGTTCCAGGAAGTCCGCGGCGAGCAGGGTGCGGACCAGCCGGTGCGCGGTGGAGGTGGAGAGGCCGAGCCTGCGCGCCAGGTCGGAGACGCTCAGGTCGGGCCGGTTGTCGTGGAAGCTGTGCAGCACGTCGAGCGCGCGGCGGACCGCCTGGGCGCCGGCCGGAGGACGTACGGGCTCGGCTCCGGTGGTCGTCACGCTCGCTCCCCCTGGGTGGTCATGCCCGCACGCTGCCACATCGTGGGAGCCGGGACGACACCCGCCCGGGGGTGGAAACACGCTGTTCACGTGCGTTCCCACATGGTGGGAAGCGAGTTGTGGAGGGCGGGAACGCCGTGTCATGGTTCCGGCCACAGCCCCGCTGAAGAGCGGACGACCGGAAGGGAGCAGGACCGCCATGGACACGTGCCGTACGGCGACGACCGCCGTTCCCTTCCGCCCCGTCCTCCCCGCTCCGCCCGGGCTCACCCGGCGCCGCCACATCGACCTGGCGCGGGTCTCCGGCACGGGCTGTCCCTGTAGCTGACGCCCGGGGGCGCGGCCGGGCCGGCACCCTCCGCGAGGCCGGTGCCCCGGGGCCGTGAGGTCCCGTACCGCTCCTCCCCACCGTCGTCCGCCGGGTCCTCCGCCCTTCCCCGCCCGGCTCCTCCCCGCCCTGCGCCGCCGCGGCCGCCGCCGCGTCCGCCCGTGCGCGGGCCCCTTCCTCTTCCCTCCTCCTTCCGGGACTCCTCTCCATGACCGACGCCCGCGTGCCCGACACGCTCTGGTTCACCCGCTGCCCCGTCCCCACCGCCACCGGCGTGGCCGCCGACCGCGGCTGGCTGGCGGCCGAGTTCGCGCCGGACGGCATCGCCGTCCGCTCGCTCCAGGACGCCGAGCCCGGCGCCGACCGCGCCGCCCACTACACCCACGGCCTGCCCGGCCTCTTCCGCGAGGGCGGCAACGTGCCCGCCCTGTGGGCCCGTTCGCGGGGCCGGAGCACCCGGCTCGTCGGTCTCACCTGGATCGAGGAGCGGCAGGTGGTGCTCGTCGCCCCCGGGTCACCGGTGCGCGGGGCCGCCGCCCTGCGGGGGCTCCGGCTCGCCGTGCCCCGGCACGAGGTGCCCATCGACTTCTGGCGGGCCATGGCGCTGCGCGGCTTCGAGGGCGCCCTCGCCTCCGCGGGTCTCGGCCTCGACGACGCCCGGCCGGTCGACGTCCCCGCCACCGGGCACTCGGGGCAGTGGGCCGCCGAACTCGACGCGCTGCGGCGGGGAGCGGTCGACGCGGTGTACGTGAAGGGCGCCCTCGCCGTCGAGTCGGCCCGCCGCGCCGGGGCCGAGGTCGCCGTCGAGCTCGACGCCCTCCCGGACCCGGTCCACCGGGTCAACAACGGGACGCCCCGTCCCCTCACCGTCGACCAGGAACTCCTGGACGAGCACCCGGAGTTGGTGGACCGCTTCCTCGCCGTCCTGCTCCGGGCCGCCGACTGGGCCGCGGACCGGCCCGAGGAGGTCGCCCGGATCCTCGGCGCGGAGACCGGCGCGGGCGCCGAAGGGGTCGCGGGCGCCTACCGCCCGGGCACCCACCGCACCCTGCACCCCGACCTCTCCGACGCCCGGCTCGACCTGCTGGCCCGGCAGGAGGCGGCCCTGCGCGCCCACGGTTTCCTCCCCGAGGCCGTGGACGTGCGGGCCTGGGCCGATCCCGGGCCGCTGCGCCGGGCCCGCCTGCTCCTGGCCTCCGGCGCCACGGCGCCGAGCCCCGTCGCGTGACCCCGGCTCCCCCCCTTCCCCCTTTCTTCCCACCGCTCCTCAAGGACGACCGCCATGCGCCCTCTTCCCGCCCTCACCGCCCTGACGGCCCTCGCCGCCCTCGTCACCCTCACCGCCTGCGGCGCCGATCCGGCGGCCGACTCCGGCCGGAGCGGCGGGGCGAAGGGCGCCACGGTCACCGTCCGCATCCCCGACCCCGGGAACTCCGGGGTCCTCGCCCGGGGCAAGCAGGACGGCAGCCTCGACAAGGCGCTCGCCGCCGTGGGCGCGAAGGTCGCCTGGACCGGCAGCGCGGGGCCGTTCGCCCCCGCCGCGCAGGCGATGAACGCCGATCAGCTCGACTTCGCCACCGGTTCCATCACCTCCGGCATCACCTCCCTCTCCCAGAACCCCGGCTTCGCCTTCTTCACCGCCACCGATCCCGACCCGGTCGGCGAGGGGATCCTCGTCCGCGAGGGGTCCGGCATCGACTCCGTCCGGGACCTCGTCGGCCGCAAGGTGGCCGTCAACAAGGGCGGGACGGGCGAGTACCTGCTCCTCAAGGCGCTCGCGAAGGAGGGGATCCCCGCCGACCGGGTGGAGCGCGTCTATCTGCGGCCCGACCAGACCGCCGCCGTCTTCAACGCCGGACAGGTCGACGCCTGGGCCGTCTGGTCGACCTACGCGGTCGCCGAGATCGGCAGCGGCAAGGCCCGCTTCCTCGTCGACGGCAAGGCGATCGGTTCGGACAACTACAGCCTGAACGCGGTCCGTTCGGACTTCGCGAAGGAGCACCCGGCGATCGTGAAGGCGCTCTACCGCTACCTCCACGACAACAGCGCCAAGGAGCGGAAGGACCCGGCCGCCTACCTCAACGTCTTCACCGACGCCGGCCCCACCGCCGTCACCGGCAAGGCCAAGGAGGTGCAGATCGGGTTCACCCGCGAGGGCGGGACCGTCGACCCCATCGGCCCCGAGGACGTCGCGCGGTTCAAGACCGTCGCCGGCTTCTACGCCGACCAGAAGGTGACGCCGGACACGGTCGACGTCGCCGCCCACCTCCTCGACGTGGAGTCCCTGTCGTGACCACCGCCCCGGCCGCCCCGGCCGCCACCGGTCTCGTCGCCCCCCGGCCGCCCGCCCACCGTCCCCGTCCCCGTACGTACGCGCTCGCCGTCCGCGCCCTCGGCCCGGTCGCCCTCCTCGCCCTGTGGTGGGTCGCGTCCGCGACCGGCGCCCTCACCCCCGACGTCCTCGCCTCGCCCGCCCAGGTGCTCGACGCCGTCGGCGAGCTGTGGGGCAACGGACAGCTGCCCGACGCCCTCGCCACCTCCCTGACCCGTTCCGGCACAGGGCTCGTCATCGGGCTCGCCGCCGGTCTCGTCCTCGGGATCACCACCGGCTTCACCCGGCTCGGCGACGAACTCCTCGACTCCTCCCTCCAGACCCTGCGCACCATCCCCTTCCTCTCCCTGGTGCCGCTGTTCATGGTGTGGTTCGGCATCAACGAGACCGCCAAGATCCTGCTGATCGCGGTCGCCACCACCTTCCCGATGTACGTCTCCACCAGCGGCGGAGTCCGCAACACGGACCGGAAGCTCGTGGAGGCCATGCGGAGCTTCGGGCTCGGCCGGCTCGCGATCGTCCGCCAGGTCGTCCTGCCGGGCGCCCTGCCCTCGCTGCTCGCCGGGCTGCGCCTGTCGATGACGCTCAGCGTCATCGCGCTGATCGCCGCCGAGGAGATCAACGCGACGGCGGGCATCGGCTATCTGATGTCCCAGGCCCAGAGCTACGCCCGGACCGACGTCCTCGCCGTCTGCATCCTCGTCTACGGACTCCTCGGCCTCACCGCCGACGTCCTCGTCCGCGGCCTGGAGCGGATCCTCATGCCCTGGCGCGCCACCGGAACCGGAGGGACGACACGATGACCGCCGTACGCGTACGGGGACTGCGCCGGGTCTTCGGGGACCGCGCCGTCATCGACGGCCTCGACCTCACCATCGGGCGGGGCGAGTTCGTCGCCCTGCTCGGGGCCAGCGGCAGCGGGAAGACGACCCTGCTGCGCATCCTGGGCGCCCTCGACGGCGCCGATGGAGGGGAGGTCCTGGTCCCGCCGGCCCGCACGATCGTCTTCCAGGAGCCCCGGCTCATCCCCTCGAAGAAGGTCCTCGGCAACGTGACGGTCGGGCTGCCGCGCGGCGCCGCCACCCGGGAGACGGGCCTGCGGGCCCTCGCGGAGGTCGGCCTGGAGCGGCACGCCGATGCCTGGCCGGCCACGCTCTCCGGCGGCGAGGCACAACGGGTCGCACTGGCCCGGGCACTGGTCCGCGAGCCCGAACTCCTGCTGCTCGACGAGCCGTTCGCGGCCCTCGACGCGCTGACCCGGCTGCGGATGCAGGACCTCGTGGGCGAGCTGCGACGGATCCACCGACCCGCCGTGCTGCTCGTCACCCACGACGTCGACGAGGCCGTGCGGCTCGCGGACCGGATCGCGGTCCTGCGCGACGGGCGGCTCGTCACCGACGAGACCGTGACCGTGCCCGGGCCCCGCGACCCGGGCGACCCCGAGGCGGTCGCCCTGCGCCGCCGCCTCCTCGCCGACCTCGGCGTGCGCGCCGGTCCCCCCGCCCCGCGGGAAACCCCCTCCCCCGCAGAAACCCCCGTTCCCCAGAAGGAGTTCTCCGCATGACCGTCACCCTCGGCGTCCACCGCAGCAACCCGTCCCTCTACCACCTCTCCCGCCTCGGCTACGCGGAGGAGGAGCTCGCCGCCCTCGGCGAGACCGTCGCCTGGCACGCGTACACCGACGGCGTGCGGACCGGCGCCCTCCTCGCCGACGGCACCATCGACTTCGGCGGCACCGGCTCCACCCCGCCGGTCACCGCCCAGGCCGCGGGCCACGACATCGTCTACGCCGCGATCTCGGCGCCCCGCCCCGACCACGGCGCGCTCCTGGTCCCCGAGGACAGCCCGGTGCGGACCGTCGCCGACCTGAAGGGCGGCACCGTCCACCTCGCCATCGGCTCCTGGCAGACGCACCTCGTCGCCCAGGCGCTGGACGACGCGGGCCTGTCGTACGCCACCGACATCACGGCGGTGCGCGGCGGCTCCGGCAGCGAGGCGAAGCTCCGCGCCGGCGAGATCACCGCCTGGGTCGCCCAGGGCGCCGAGCTGGCCGCCGCCCGCCGGACGGGCGGGCTGCGCACCCTCGTCCGCACCGGGGACGTGATCACCGACCGGTCCGTCTTCTTCACCCGCCGGGACCTGGCCGAGCAGCGGCCCGAGCTGGTCGAGGCGCTCGTGCGGGCGCTGCGGCGGGCCGACGCGTGGGCCGCCGCCCACCCCGGGGAGGCCGCCGCGATCGCCGCAGCCGACCAGGGCGGCACCGCCGAGGACTGGGAGACGGCGCTGCGCGCCCTGCCGTGGACGATCGAGGAGGTCGGCGAGGAGTTCGTGGCCGAGCAGCAGCGGGCGGCGGACGTCTTCCACCGCACCGGTTTCATCGAGCGCGCGGTCACCGTCGCGGACGCCCTGCCCCGGAAGGCCTGAACCCATGACCTCCCCCGCACCGGAAGTCCTCTGGTACGTCATCCCGCGCGAAGGCGCCTACCCCTGGGAGCCGGAGGGCCGCAGGCCCGTCGACCTCGGCTACCTCCAGCACCTGGCCGGGACGGTCGAGCGCCTCGGCTACACCGGCGCGCTGCTGGCCACCGACCTGTACGACGTCTGGCCGCTCGGCTCGGCGCTCGCGGCCGCCACCAGCACCCGCTTCAAGCCGCTGCTCGCCGTCCATCCCGGCCTGATCTCGCCCACCCTGCTCGCCAAGACCGCGCTCACCTTCGACAACCTCTTCGGCGGCCGGCTCCGCTTCAACGTCGTCAACGGCTCGACCGAGTCGCTGCGGGAGTACGGGCTGCACGTCGGGCACGACGAGCGGTACGAGCTGAGCGCCGAGTACTGGTCGATCGTGAAGCGGCTCACCGCCGGCGAGGTCTTCGACCACAAGGGGAAGTTCTACGACCTGAAGGGCGCGGGCTCCTCCTTCGGGGAGCTGCGGCCGGTGCAGGCGCCGCACGTCCCGCTCTGGTTCGGCGGCTCCTCGGCCCCCGGCATCGAGATGGCGGCGGAGCACGTCGACGTCTACCTCACCTGGGGCGAGCCTCCGCACCTGCTGAAGGAGAAGCTCGACCACGTGCGGGCCCGGGCGGCCGCCCACGGGCGGACCCTCCGCATCGGGCTGCGGCTCCACCTCATCGTCCGCGACACCGAGGACGAGGCGTGGGCCGCCGCCGACCGGCTCCTCGACGTCACCAGCGCGGCGACGTACGCCCGGCAGCTCGGCGGGCGGGCGGACGAGGACGGCGTGGGCTGGCAGCGGCAGTTCCGGCAGCACGGCGGGCGGGTGCCCGCGCGGGCCCGGGAGCTGGAGACCTACCCCAACCTCTGGCCCGGCATGGGGCTCTTCCGGCCGGGCCCGGGGACGGCGCTCGTGGGTTCCACGGCGCAGGTCGTGGAACGGCTCCAGGAGTTCCGGGAGCTGGGCGTGGACACCTTCATCCTGTCCGGCAACCCGCTGCTGGAGGAGGCGTACCGGGTCGCCGAGACGGTGCTGCCGGCACTGGGGCTGGGCCGCTGACCGGCGGGCCCCCGGGCCGGCCGGTCCTGGAGGGGGGGCTCCGGGGCGACGCCGGGCGGAGCCCCCTCGCTTCCCCCTCCGAGGCCCCCTCGACGTCCCTCAGGCGTGCCAGGTGCGCAGGAGCGCGGAGATGCGCGCGGTGGTGGTGCGGGGGTCGTAGAGCTCGTGGGCGAGGGCCGCGAGCTGGTCGCGGGTGGGAGCGGCCGGGATGCCCCCGGCGTTGAGGTACATGACCGCGGCGGCGCAGGCGACGGTGAGGTTGGAGCGTTCCAGCCAGCGGCAGCGGCCGAGGGTGTGGACGAGGGCCGCGGCGCGGGCGTAGGGGCCGTCGTAGACGGGTCGGCCGAGGAGTTCGGCCTGGTGGCGGGCGACGGCGGCGAGCGGGACGCCGAGGTCGTCGGGGGCGGGGTCGGCGCGGCCCGCGCGTTCGGCGACCTCGAGGATCCAGGAGAGGTCGATGTGCAGGTCCATGCTCACGCGGCCGCGCCCCGGCCCGGACCCGCGGGGGCGTGCCGGGCGTCGAGGACGCCCTCCAGGTCGTCGAGGAAGCCGCCGTGGTCGTCGATCAGCGCCTGGGCCGCGGCCATGCCCGCCGCGCGGGCGCCGCTGGTGTCCTCCGCGATGAGGCGCTCGACGTAGCGGTTGAAGTCCAGCCCTCGGGCGGCCGCGGCGTCCTTCCCCGCGGCGAGGAGGTCGGGCGTCAGGCGGAGCTGGGTCTGCTTCCTGGTGCTCATGCGCACAAGGTAGCAGGGTGGTAGCAGTACGGGCGAGGGATCTTTCCTCATGCGGGGGACGGAATTCCGGGACGGGATTCCGGGGAGGGCATCCGGTCGGCCGGAGGTGGCGGGCCCTGGACGGGTGGCGGCCCGCCCCCGCGCCCGCCCGGGGTCAGCGGGCGACGGCGGCCAGGTCCTCGGCGAGCAGGGACGGGTCCTCCAGGAGGAGGCGGTGGACGGCCTCCAGGAGGGGCAGCTTCGTCACCCCGGTGGCGAGGGAGACGTCCTTGGCCGCGAGGGCGACGGGGAAGTACGAGCCGGTGGCGGTGGCCCGGCCGACGGCACCGGCGAGCGGGCCCGCGCCGAGGGTGCGCAGGGCGAGGTCACGGGGCAGGCCGAGCGCCTCGGCGAGGGCGAGGCTCTCGGCGACCAGGGCGACGCCTCCGACGGCCGCGTTGATGAGGACCAGTTTCAGGGCGGCGCCGTCGCCGGGCCCGCCGCAGGCGGTGACCGTGCCCAGCAGGCCAAGGAGGTCCGCCACCGGGGCGGTGTCGCCGCCCGCGAGGATCAGCAGCTCGCCGGTGGCGGCGCGGTCGACGCTGCCCATGACGGGCGCGTCGATCAGGGTCACGCCCTCGGGGAGGCGGGCGGCGAGGGCGCGGGTGGCGTCCGGGCCGATGGTGGAGGTGTCGATCCAGTGCGTGCCGGGGCGCAGGGCGGGGATCAGCACGTCGGCGACGGCGCGGGCGGCGGCCGGGTCGGCCAGCATGGTGATGACGACCTCGGCGTCCCGGACGGCCTCGGCGGGGCTCCTGGCGAGGGTGGCGCCGGCGGCGGCGAGCGGAGCGGCCTTGGCGGCGGTGCGGTTCCAGACGGTGAGCGGGTGTCCGGCGTCGAGGAGGCGGCGGGCCATGGGCAGGCCCATGGAGCCGAGGCCGAGGAAGGCGATCCGCCGCGGGGCGGGGGCCCTGGTGGTGGCGTCCTTGTGCTGCGGGGCCGGGGTCCGGGCGGGAGCAGCGGTGTCCACGGGCTGCGGGGCCGGGGCCCGGGAGGAGGCGGCGGGGTCCGTGTGCTGCGGAGTGGTGTCCATGGCGCCGACGCTAGATCCGGCTCAGCCATGCGACAAGCGAATGTCTAGCATGGTTCCCATGCTGCTCACGCATGGCTCCTACGAGGCCTTCCTCGCCGTCGCCCGGTCCGGGTCCTTCACCTCCGCCGCCCGGTCCCTCGGCTACACCCAGTCCGCCGTCTCCCGCCAGGTGCGGTCCCTGGAGGAGGAGTGGGGGGCGGAGCTGTTCGAGCGGCTGCCGCGCGGGGTGCGGCTCACCGAGGCGGGGCGGGTGCTGCTGCCGCACGCCGAGGCGGTGCGGGACCGGCTCGCCGCCGCCCGCGCCGAACTGACCGCGCTGCGCACCCTGGACGGCGGGACGCTGCGGCTCGGCGCCTTCTCCAGCGCCACCGCCGCCCTCGTGCCGCGCGCCCAGGCGGCGTTCCGGGAGCGGCATCCCGGGGTGGTAGTGACCCGGGTGGAGGGGCCGTCGGTGAAGCACCTGGGGCTGGTCGCGGCCGGGGAGGAGGACCTGGCGGTGGTGAGCCCGGCGGCGGACGCCGCCCCGCCGCCGGGGGTGACGCTCCACCACCTGCTGGACGAGCCGATGCTGGTGGCGCTGGAGCGCGGGCACCCGTACGCGGGGCGGCGGGACGTGCGGCTCGCGGAGCTGGCCGGGGAGGAGTGGATCGTCGGCAACGAGCGCCTGGAGGACACCCTCTTCCGGCCCGCCCTCGCGGCCGGGCTCCGGCCCAGGACCGGGCTGCTCGCGCACGACTGGATCGCGAAGCTGGGCGCGGTCGCGGCGGGCCTCGGCGTCACCCTCGTACCGGCGCTCGCGGCGGCGTCGGTGCGGCCGGACGTCGCGCTCGTCACGATCCACCCGGAGGACGTGCCGTACCGGCGGATCTGCGCGGCCGCGCCGGGCTCCCCGAGCGCGGCGGCGACGGCCTTCCTGTCCCTGCTCCGGGAGACGGCCGAGGAACTGGGGGCCGTGGCGCCGGAGACCGGGGAACCGGAGGCCGGGACGCCGGAGACCGGGGAACCCGGGGCCGGAGACCGGGGAGCCGGGCGCCACGGCACCTGAGACCGGGGAGGCCGAGACCGGGGAGGCGGGGGCCAGGCGGCCGTGACCCTCCGGGGCGGTCCTCTCCCCGGGCAGGAGGTCCTACTCCCAGGTCGCGGTGTCGGGGTCGATGCCGTGGGCACGCGCGTCGGCGTCGACGACGCGGCGGAACCAGGCGGCGAGGCCGGGGCGGACCGCGTCGTAATGGGCGGCGAAGCCCGGCTCGGCCTCGAACCTGCGGCCCAGGCAGACCTGCATCCGCCGGGTGAGGGGGAAGTACGCGGAGCCGAAGACCGCGCGGTGGCGCGCGGCGAGCCGGCCCGCCTCCGGGCTGCCGGGGGCGACGCCCGCGTCCATCGCCTCGCCCAGGGCGCGTTCGAAGCCGGTGACGGCTTCGGTGACGGCCCGCCACTCCTCCGGGCCGCGCCCGGCGGAGCGCTCGGCGTACTGCTGCCACTGCGGCGTGTCGCCGTAGGCCGCGCGGGCCCCTCCGGTGAGTTCCGGGTCCCAGCGCGGGCCGAAGACCTCGGCCTGCTGTTCCGCGGTGAGCAGCGGGCCGCGCTCGTGGGCCTCGATCATCCGGTCCAGGCCGTCGCCGAGCCGCCGGAGGCGGGCGATCCGCTCGGCGACCTGGGCGCGCTGGGCGCGCAGCGCGCCGGACACGTCCGCGGCGCCGTCGTCCAGGACGGCCCGGATCCGGTCCAGGCCGAGACCGAGCTCGCGGTAGACGACGACGCGGTGCAGCCGTTCCAGGTCGGCGGCGGTGTAGAGCCGGTATCCGCCGCTCGTGCGCAGCGACGGCCGGGCCAGGCCGATCTCGTCCCAGTGGTGCAGCGCGCGGACGGTCACGTCCAGACGCGCCGAGACCTGGCCGACGGTCAGTCCGCCGGCCGGGCCGTCGGTGTCCAGGGGGTCAGGCATGCTGCCCATTGTCGGCGCCGTCGCCCCCGCCCGGCGGGCGGATGCCGATGGCCGCGAGGTTGCGGGCCTCCTGGCTCGCCGGGTCGAAGGGCTTCGCCGCGGTGAAGACGATCCGGGCGTTCTCGGGGGTGATCACCTCCACGTCACGGGTGTTCCAGGGGGTGTCCCGGGGGCCGTCCACCGCGTCGGGGCGCAGCGCGCGGCACGCCTCGGCGAGGGATTCGACCTGGCCGAGGACCCCCGAGAAGCTGTAGCTCATCGCCGGCGGCCGGGCGGGGACGCTCTCCGCCACGACGAGCAGCACGTCCTGGAACGCCCATCGGCGCAGGTGGACGAGGACGCCGGGGACGGAGAACAGTGCGAAGAACCCCAGCCCCCGGACCCAGAAGTCCAGGGACCCGTCCAGGTCGGCGGTGGGGATCGTCACGAAGGAGGGCATGCCGTAGATGCCGTGGAACGGCTCCGGCGGGACGGCGTCCGGGCCGGGGGCGGGGACGGGACTCGTCTCGAAGGCGTCGTAGTGGTCGCTCATGCGGACCACTCTTCGGCCTCACGCCGCGTGAGGGTCAAGCCGGAGCCCGCAGGGGTGGTGCGACTCCGCGGCGGGCGGGGCCGTACCGGACGGCGTGGGTGGCGCCGTACCACCCCGACGTCCTGGAGGAGGCGGCCCGCCAGACGCGCTCCTGCCGCCTCGGGTGACGGGCCGTCCGGGGGAGGGCGGGCCTCCACCGGGCCCGTACGACGGTCTCGGGCCCGTACGACGGTCTCGGGCCCGTACGCCACCGGCGCCATCGCGTCCGGCGACGGCACGACGAGACCGGTGACGGCGGCCGGTTCTGCCGGGCACCGTCGTCCGAGAACTCCTCGGCGCCGGGTACGGCACCCTTCGAAGTGGTCAGGACGGTCATGCGGACGCGCTCCTCACGACCGGGCTCCGCTCGGCGTCCGTCCCCGGCCCGTACGCGTCCGCCCTTCCTGACGCGTTCTTGCCGTCGCCCGCCCCGTCCCTGACGGTTCTTCGACCCGGAGACGGCCCGGAGGGGGCGGGGGCCGTCTGTGGTAACTTGCCCGGGCCAGTCGCACCTCTGTACGTATCGACACGGTATGTGCACGGGTCAGGGAATCCGGTGGGAATCCGGAGCTGACGCGCAGCGGTGAGGGTGACGGGCGGAGCATCGGCCACTGGGTCCCGAGAGGGCCTGGGAAGGCGTTCCGTCCGGACGATCCCGAGTCCGAAGACCTGCTGGCGGCCCGGGCGGTGGGCATCGCCGTCCGGGGAGCACCGTACGACAGGCTCCGCGCATGAGCCGTGACGCAGAGGACTCCCTTCCGTGCCCTTCGCACCCCCCTTCCGTTCCGCCGTGCTGCTCGTGGCCGGTGCCGTTCTCGTGGCCGGCTGCGGCTCCGGCGGGGCACCGGCCCCGTCCGGGGCGAAGGCGGAGGGGACGGCCGCCGGCCGTCCCGTGCGCCTCGACAACTGCGGGCAGCGCGTCGAGGTCGGCTCCCCGCCGCGCCGGGCCGTCGCCCTCGACCAGGGTTCGGCCGAGATCCTGCTCTCGCTCGGCCTGGCCGACCGCATGGCCGGCACCGCCACCTGGACCGACCCCGTCCTCGAGGGCCTGGAGAAGGCGAACGCGAAGGTCCCCCGGCTCGCGGACCGCTATCCGTCGTTCGAGAAGGTCCTCGGCGCCGAGCCCGACTTCGTCAGCGCCTCCTTCCTCTACACCCTGGGCAAGGGCGGCGTGGCGCCCCGCGAGCGGTTCGAGGAGCTCGGCGTGCCCACGTACCTCTCCCCCTCCGACTGCGTCGGCAAGGACAACAGCGGCGACGGCGACGGCGTGCGGACCGAGCCGCTGACCATGGACGCCGTGTACGGCGAGGTCCGCGACCTGGCCCGGATCTTCGGCGTGCCGGAGCGCGGGGAGAAGCTCGTCGGCGAACTCCGCGCCCGGGTGGAGAAGGCCAGGACCGGCGCCGACTTCGGCGGCGCGTCCGTCCTGTACTGGTTCTCCGACTCCCGGGGGCCGTACATGGCCGGGTGCTGCGGCGCGCCGGGGATCGTCAGCGACGCGCTCGGCGTGAAGAACGTCTTCGACGACACGAAGGAGGAGTGGCCGCAGATCAACTGGGAGACCGTCGTCGACCGCGATCCCGACGTGCTGGTGATCGCCGACCTGACCCGCAGGGCCCAGTCGGCGGAGAGCGCCGCGAAGAAGATCGAGTTCCTGGAGTCCCATCCCGTCACCCGGAACATGACGGCGGTGCGGAAGAAGCGGTACGTGCTGCTCAGCGGCCAGGCCATGAACCCCACGATCCGCACCGTGGAGGGCGTCGAGAAGGTGGCCGCCGCCCTGCGGGCGTACGGACTCGCGAAGTGACGGAGACCGGGACGGCCGACAGGACGGCCGACGAGACCATCGCCGGGGCGGAGGGGGCGGCCGGGGACGGCGCGGGGCGGAAGCGTCCCGCGCGGCCCGTGCGCCTCTCCGCGCGGGCGCTTCCGCCGGTCGCCGGGGCGGCGGGCGCCGTCTTGCTGTGCGTCTCCGTCGCCCTCGCCCTCACCCTCGGTCCGGCGGACATCCGCGTGGCGGACGCCTGGTCCGTCGTCGTCTCCCGTCTCGGCGGGGCGCCGTCCGGTCTGAGCGCGCTCCGCGAGGGCATCGTCTGGGACCTGCGGCTGCCCCGCACCCTCCTGGCGGCGGTGTGCGGGGCCGGGCTCGCGGTCTGCGGCGCGGTGATGCAGTCGCTGCTGCGCAATCCGCTCGCCGACCCCTTCGTCCTCGGCGTGTCGTCGGGCGCGTCGACCGGGGCGGTCGTGGTCGTCGTCCTCGGCGCGGGCGGCGGCCTGGTGTCGGTCACCGGCGGCGCCTTCCTGGGCGCGGTCTGCTCCTTCGCCCTGGTCCTGCTGCTGAGCCACACCCTGGGCGGTTCGACGGACCGGGTCGTCCTCGCGGGGGTCGCGGCGATGCAGCTCTTCTCCGCGCTGACCTCCTTCGTGGTGATGACGGCCGCCGACGCGGAGACCACGCGGGGCGTCCTCTTCTGGCTGCTCGGTTCGCTGAGCGGCGCGGACTGGACCGACGCGGGGGTGTGCGCGGCGGTGCTGGCCGGCGCGCTGCTGGTGTGCGGCGGACACGCCCGTACGCTGGACGCCTTCGCGTTCGGCGAGGACGCGGCGGCGACGCTCGGCGTGTCCGTGGCGCGGACCCGGCTGGTCCTCCTGACGGTCACCGCCCTGCTGACGGCCGTCCTGGTGTCCTCGGCGGGGGCGATCGGCTTCGTCGGCCTGGTCCTGCCGCACGCGGTCCGCGCCCTCGCCGGCCCCGGGCACGCCCGGCTGCTGCCGCTGGCGGCGCTGGCCGGGGCGGTGTTCCTGGTGTGGGCGGACACCCTCGCCCGCACGGTCCTCGATCCGCAGGAGGTGCCGGTCGGCGTGGTGACCTCGCTCATCGGCGTCCCCGCGTTCGTCCTCGTCCTGTACCGCACCAGGAGCGGCCGATGAGCGGCACGTCCGCGTCCTCCACGGGCGGCGCCGGCACGGGGCTCCGCGCCGACCGCGTGTCCCGTACGGCGGGCGGCGCGCTGGTCCTGGACGGCGTGACCCTCGCGCCCCGGCCCGGCACGCTCACCGGTCTGCTGGGGCCGAACGGGTCGGGGAAGTCGACGCTGCTGCGGCTCCTGGCGGGCGTCCTCGCGCCGGACGCCGGCGTCGTGACCCTGGACGGCGATCCGCTCGGCTCCGTCCCGCGCCGCGCGCTCGCCCGGCGCGTCGCCGTCGTGGAGCAACACGCCGACACGCAGGTCGACCTGACGGTGGCGGACGCCGTACGCCTCGGCCGGATCCCGCACCGCAGGGCGTGGTCGCCCGCGACGGCCGCCGACGAGGAGGCCGTGCGGTCCGCGCTCGCCCGCACCGGGCTCTCCGGCCTCGCCCACCGCACCTGGCGGACCCTCTCCGGCGGTGAGCGCCAGCGCGTCCAGATCGCCCGCGCCCTCGCCCAGGAACCGCGCGAGCTCCTGCTCGACGAGCCGACGAACCACCTCGACATCCAGCACCAGCTCGACCTGCTGGCCCTGGTGTCGGGGCTGCGCCTCACCTGCGTGGTGGCGCTGCACGACCTGAACCTCGCCGCGATGCACTGCGACCACCTGGTGGTGCTGCGGGAGGGCCGCGTGGTGGCGGCGGGCCCGGTACGGGACGTCCTCACCGAGCGGCTCGTCGCGGACGTCTACGGCGTCCGCGCCACCGTCACCCGTCCCGGCCCCGACGGCCGCCCCCACGTCCGTTTCCTCGGCACGGCGCGCGGGGAGGCGGCGCCCGCCGAGTGAGGGCGTGCCGCCCGGGCGAGGGCGTGCCCGCCGAGTCAGGGCGCGTCCGTAGGGCAGGGGCACCGTGTCGCTATCGTCCTGTCACGACCGCCGCCGGAGGGAGAGCTCCCGGGTGGGGGGAAGGCGGTGAAGCGCCCCCTCCCGCCGCTCCCCCGCCGGCACCCCCGTCCACCTCCTGGAGACCGCGTGCCCCGCCCGTACGTCCTGCTGTCCGCGGCCGTGTCGCTCGACGGCCACCTCGACACCCGCCCCGGCGAGGACCGCCTCCTGCTGTCCAACGCGGAGGACTTCGACCGCGTCGACGCCGAACGCGCCGCCTCCGACGCCGTCCTCGTCGGCGCCGGGACGCTCCGCGCCGACGATCCCCGGCTCCTGGTCGGCTCACCGGAGCGCAGGGCGGCGCGGGTCGCGGCCGGAAAGCCGGAGTACCCGCTGAAGGTCACCCTCACCCGCACCGGCGACCTCGACCCCGGCTGGAGGTTCTGGCACCACGGCGGGGGAAAACTCGTCCTGGCCGACGGCGACGCGGCCGCCGCGCGGGCCCGCGCCCGCCTCGGCAGCCTCGCCACCGTGGAGACCCTCCCCGCCGGGCCCCCGTGGCCGGCCGCGCTCGACCTCCTCGGCGCCCACGGCGTCGAGCGGCTCATGGTCGAAGGCGGCGGCACGGTCCACACCCAGCTCCTGGCGGCGGGCCTCGCCGACGAGCTCCAGCTCGTCGTCGCCCCGCTCCTCGTCGGCCAGCCCGACGCCGTGCGCATGCTCGGCCCCGCCGACTACCCCGGTGGACCCGCCGCCCGCCTGCGCCTCCTGGAGGTCCGGCGGATCGGTGACGTGGTACTCCTGAGGTACGCCCCCAAGGACACCGCGACGGAGCCCCGATGAGCACCACCCCTTCCCCTTCCCCCGCGTCCACCGCCCCCGGCACCGGCCGCGAGCCCAACGCCGCGGACCGCGACTGGCTCGCCCTCGCCTGCGAACTGGCGGCCCTCTGCCCGCCCTCGGCGACCGCCTTCAGCGTGGGCGCGGTCGTCGTCGCCGCCGACGGCACCGAACTCGCCCGCGGCTACTCCCGCGAGAACGACCCCCACGACCACGCCGAGGAGGGCGCCCTCGCCAAAGTCCCCGCCGGCGACCCCCGCCTCGCCACCGCCACGATCTACAGCTCCCTGGAGCCCTGCGCCAGACGGGCCTCCCGCCCCCGTCCCTGCGCCCGGCTCATCGAGTCCGCCGGTCTCCGCCGCGTCGTCACCGCCTGGACCGAACCCGACACCTTCGTCCCCGACGCCGACGGCACCGGCCTCCTGGAAGCCGCCGGCATCCCGGTCCTCACCCTCCCCGACTACACGGCCGCCGCCCAGGCCCCCAACCGGCACCTGCTCGGATAGGCAGTCCCGCCCCCGTCCGGCGGTGGGCGCGCGTCAGGTGAGGGTCGGTACGGGGCCGCAGAGTTCGTTGCCCGGTTCGGCCGGGTCGTCGCTGATCCAGAACTGGATCCACAGGTCGGTGAACTCGGGGCGGCCGAGGTAGCCGTCCCCGTCCTGGTCGAGGCGGTCGAAGACGTCGGCGACGTCGACGTGTTCGCCGTGCCAGACGTCGACCAGCCGGCGGTGCTCCTCGGGGGAGATGCGGCCGTCGCCGTTCTCGTCGACGGCGTCGAAGACGGTCTCGGCGGTGGCGGCGACGGCCTCCCGCATCGTGGGCAGCAGGTCCACCATGGCGAGGAGTTCGTCCAGGTCGACCCTGCCGTCGCCGTTGGTGTCCACGTGGGTGGCGAGGTGGTCCCACCAGCCCAGCATCACCGCCTCCACGCGCGCGGCCAGTTCGGAGCCCGGCCGGACGCGGGGCAGGCCCTTCCAGCGCTCCGCGAGGGCCTCGAAGTCGCGCCGGTCGAGGTAGCCGTTGTCGTCGGCGTCGAACGCGCGGAACATGTTGACGAGCTTGACGCGCTGGAACTCACTTGCCACGGTCGGCCTTTCCGTCGGTTACCGGGCGATCCTGCCCGCGCGCGACCGTGCCCCAACGGCGTGCGGGAGTGCGCGGGGAGCGCCCGCCGATGCTCGCGCGCCGCCTCCGTCCGCCCGTCACCGGGCGTGCGCGCCCGCGGAGTCGGGCTCCGACACCGTGAGCGTGTCCACCATGCGGTTCAGCTTGTTCCGGGCGCGTGCCGCGTGGGTCCGCGGCAGCCTGATCTCGGCGACGGCCCGCGCCGCGCTCGTACCGGTGCCGGTGCCGGTGCTCGTGACCGCGTAGGCCAGGGCCAGTACGGGGATGTGGGCGAGGGTCGCCGTGATGCGGGCCAGCGCGCCGGGGGTGTCCCTGAGCGCCACGACCATCGTGCACGTGTCGGCGGGGACGTGGGGGGCGGTGTCGTCCGTCATGGGGGGTCCTGTCGGGGGCGGGGAAACAAAAAGACCCCTCGCGGATGCGAGAGGTCTGCGTGCGGGCGGTGGGGCGGCGGCTGAGAGGGATCGCTCTCAGGTCGGCCTCGGTGCCGGCACGCGGGCGCTGATAATGAGACGCCGCTGCATGCCCGGATCGTCCCACGGTGGGCTTCCCGTGGGAAAGCCGTCTCATCTTTCGGACAGTGGACGGTGGGCGGTGAACGACGGGCGGCGGGCAGTGGGCGGCGGATGCCGGACGTCGGACGTCGGCGGGGCGCGGGCGTCCGGAGGGCGTTGTCAGTGGGGGCCGTTAGCTTCGGAGGTGTTGCGGAAGACCGTTGCTGACAGGGGGCATCGATGACCGAGAACTGTGTGGACACCGCGCTGCGGGTGGTCCTGACGGACGTCAACGCGGGAGTGGTCGAGGCGTGGCGGGCGGCCTTCGCCGACGTGCCGGGGATCGAGATCCGGCGGGGATCGATCCTCGACGAGGACGTGGACGCGTGGGTCACGCCGACGAACGCGGCGGGGCGGATGGACGGCGGGGTCGACGCCGTGATCAAGCGTCACCTGGGCGCGGGGATCCAGCTGCGGGTGCGGCGGGCGATCCGGGACAGGTTCGACGGGAGCATGCCGGTCGGCAGCGCGGTGTGCGTGCCGTCCGGGGCGACCGTCCCGAGGTTCGTCATCTCGACGCCGACGATGGTCACCTCCTCGCAGAACGTGAGCGAGACGCTCAACGTCGCCATGGCCTGCGCGGCCGCGTTCCAGGCGGTGCACCGGCAGAACCGGAAGGCGCCGGGCAGCGTCCGTTCGGTGGCCCTCGTCGGGATGGGCGCCCGTACCGGCGGGGTCCCGGCCCGGGTCTGCGCCAATCTGATGTGGACGGGATACACCCTCTTCCACGACCACTGGTTCCAGGACGACGACGAACTGCGCGCGGTCATCACGGAGCAGCTCGCCGGCATCGAGCAGGCCCCGCCCACGGCGCGGGTGCGGATCACGCCGCCCAAAGGGCATTCCTTTCGCCGCTGACGCGACCCCTCCCGCCCTTTCCCCGGCGGCCGTCCAGGACTCCGGGGCCGCCACTCCCCCGCACCCCCACGGTGCGACGACCGGAGGTTCTCCCGCCATGAGCGACGCCACCACGTCCCCGACACAGCCCGGCCCGACCGATCCGGGCGACCCGCTCGCCCTCGCCGACCTGTTCGCCGGGGGCGGCGAGGCGTGGCTGCCGCTCCTGAAGCCCGTCCTCGAGGGCCGGCCGGATGCCGAGCGGTTCATCGGGCCGGGGCGCCCCCCGGAGGTCGTACCGGTCCGCGAGCTCACCTTCCAGGCGCTCAAGCCGAATCCGCCGCACAGGTGGAAGGTCGTCGTCTTCGGCCAGAACCCCTATCCGCGGCCGGAGAGCGCCACCGGCATCGCCATGTTCGACAACACCTTCAACGACTGGGAGGACAGCCAGTTCGGACGGGTCGTCAGCATCCGCTGCCTGATCAAGGCGGCGGCGATGTGGAAGTATGGCATCGTCAAGAAGACCCCCGTCGGCGACGTCCGGGCGCTCCTGAAGGAGCGCGACGCGGTGCAGCCGCCGGAGTGGTTCCAGGCGATGCTCACCCAGGGGGTGCTGCTGCTGAACGCCTCGCTGACCGCGAGCGCCGACGGCGCCCTGGGCACCGACCGGCACACCGCTTTCTGGCGGCCCGTCGCCGAGCGGATCGTGGAGGAGATCCTGCGCGCCAAGCAGGACGCCGAGGACCCCGAGGACCGGGGGGTCGTCTTCGCCTGGTGGGGCGCCCACGCCCGCAGCCTGAAGAAGACGGTGCAGCGGCTGGAGAAGAACTATCCGGGCGTCGAGGTCCGGCACCTCGACCACGCCAATCCCGCCGCCCAGGGCGACCTGTTCTGCGAGGGAGACCACCTCGCCGCCGTGAACGACGCCCTGATGTCGCTCGGCGCGGAGGCCGTCGACTGGCTGCCGAGCAAGGGGTGGGACCGGGCGGCGGCCGGGCCCTCGGCGGGACCGGGCACCGGTGGTGCGGACGCCGGCGTCGCCGCCCGCATGGGCGCCTTCATCGCCTCGACGATGGAGCTCCACCAGCTCTACCTGGAGCGGCTGACCGGCGTCCGTGACGAGGGGCACGTCCTGCCTCCGCTCACCGGCGTCCTCGACACGCCGCTGATGTCCTTCGAGGAGGCCGTCGGGCCGGTCACCGGCGTGCTGTCCGGGCTCGGCCGGCACATCGACCGCTCCCGCGAGTTCGGCAAGCGGCGCGCCGACGAGCAGGCGGGGGCCGGGCTCTCCGCCGACGCGATCGCCGCGCTCTTCCTCTACACCTGCGAGTCCGGTTTCTACCGGGACATCAACGCCGTCCTGCGGTCCCCGGACCGCGAGCGGGCGGTGCCCTACCTGCCGTACCTGCGGCTGCTGTTCTCCGCGGTGGAGTCGCTGCCGGTCCGGACGGAGCCGCTCTGGCGCGGTGTCGCCCTGGACCTGCGCCGTCAGTACCCGGTCGGGTCGACGGTCACCTGGTGGGGCGTCTCCTCCTGCACCTCGGAGCCGGCCGTCGCCCGGTCGTTCCTCGGCGGCCGGGGGAAGCGGACCCTGTTCGAGGTGACGCCGGCCCGCGCGGTGGGGATCCGCGCGTTCTCCGCGTTCACCGGCGAGGAGGAGTACATCCTCGTGCCGGGCACCCAGCTGGAGGTGACCGAAGTGAAGGCCGAGCGCGGCGGGCTGTGCACGGTGCGGCTGAGGGAGGTCGAGACCCGGCTCGTGTCCTGACCGTGCCGTCCTCCCGCGAGGCCGCCCCCGGCCCCGCGGGAGGACAATTCCCGTTCTTCGCAAGGGTGTTGACTTCCTACTGACGGGTACGGAAGATCGCGTCCATGACAGCCACCTCGGACGCGCTCCCGACGTTCCCGCCCGGTTTCCTCTGGGGCGTCGCCACCTCGGCCCATCAGATCGAAGGGGACGTCGCCGGGCGGGCGCGCTCGGTGTGGGACGTCTTCGGGGCGGAGCCCGGCCGGATCCGGGACGGGTCCACGGCGGACGTGGCCTGCGACCACGTGGCCCGCTACCGGGAGGACGTGGCGCTCGTCCGCGACCTGGGGGCGGACGCGTACCGCTTCTCGGTCTCCTGGCCCCGGGTGCTCGCGCCCGGCGGGCTCGACTTCTACGACCGGCTGGTCGACGAGCTGTGCGCGCAGGGGGTGCGGCCCGTGCCGACGCTCTTCCACTGGGACCTGCCGACGGAGGTCGAGGAGGCGGGCGGCTGGCTGGAGCGGGACACGGCCGCCCGCTTCGCCGCGTACGCGGAGACCGTCGTGGGGCGGCTCGGCGACCGCGTCCGGAAGTGGATCACCCTCAACGAGCCGGCCGAGCACACCCTGCTCGGGCACGCGCTCGGCGAGCACGCGCCCGGCCGGAAGCTGCTCTTCGACGCGCTGCCCGCCGCCCACCACCAGCTGCTCGGGCACGGGCTCGCCGCGCAGGCGCTGCGCGCGGCCGGCGTCACGGACATCGGCATCGCCAACTCGCACGGTCCGACCTGGCCCGCGTCCGGCGAGCGGGCCGACGTGGAGGCCGCGGAACTGTACGACGTCATCCTCAACCGGCTGTTCTCCGACCCGCTGCTGCTGGGCCGCTACCCGGACGGCTTCGGCGAGCTGATGCCCGGCGGCGACGTGGACGGCGACCTGCGGACGATCTCGGAGTCCACGCTCGACTGGTACGGGATCAACTTCTACCAGCCGACGAAGGTGGGCGCGCCCGGCACCGGGGACGTGGAGTTCTCCGGCGTCACCCTCCCCTCCGGGCTGCCCTTCTCCGTGCGGCACATCGAGGGCCATCCGCTGACGGACTTCGGCTGGCCGGTCGTCCCGGGCGCGTTCACCGAGCTCCTCGTCTCCTTCCGCGACCGCTACGGCGACCGGCTGCCGCCGCTGGTGATCACGGAGAACGGCTGCGCGTACGACGGCATCGACGACCAGGAGCGGATCGCGTACCTCGACGGGCACCTGCGGGCGCTGCACCGGGCCGTGGAGGCGGGCGTCGACGTGCGGGGCTACTTCGTCTGGTCGCTGATGGACAACTTCGAGTGGGCGGAGGGCTACACGAAGCGCTTCGGGCTCGTGCACGTCGACCACACCACCCAGGAGCGCACGCCGAAGGCGTCGTACGGCTGGCTGCGGGACGCGCTGAGAGCGCAGCGGGCATGACGGCGGGGGGCGCGGCGGGCACGGCGTCCCCCGGCGCGCTGGAGGAGCCGTCCGAGCGGGTCGGGCGGGGCTGGACGGCCGCGCTGTCGCTGGCCAACGGCGCGATCTGGGTGGGCTGGTACGGGCCGCTCCAGATCCTCCTCGCGCAGCAGTCCGAGCGGTTCGCGCCCGGCGCGGGCCTGTCGAAGGAGGCGCTGCTCGCCTGGGTGACCGGGGCCGGGGCGGTGGTGTCGCTGGTCGCGAACCCGCTGTTCGGGGCGGTGTCGGACCGGACCGTGTCGCGGTACGGGCGGCGCACGCCGTGGATCGTGGCGGGGGCGGCGGGCGGGGCGCTGTCCCTGCTGCTGCTCGGGGCGGCGGGCACGGTGTGGGTGCTGTTCCTGGGGTGGTGCCTGGTGCAGCTGACGCTGAACGCGGCCTTCGCCGCGGTCACCGCGGCCGTGCCGGACCGGGTGCCGCGGTGGCAGCGGGGCGCCGTGGGCGGCTGGCTGGGCGCGGCGCAGATCCTCGGGGTGGTCGGCGGGACGGGGCTCGCGACGGCGGCGGGCGGGGTCGGCGCGGGATACGCGGCCTGCGCCGTGTTCACGCTGGTGGGCGTCGCGCCGTACGTCCTGCGCCACCCGGACCTGCGTCTCGCCGAGGCGGACCGGCCCGCGTGGTCCTGGCGGGGGTTCGCGGCGGGGTTCCGGCTGAGTCCGCGCGCCCATCCCGATCTCGCGTGGGCCTGGCTGACCCGGTTCCTGATCAACCTGGGCAACGCGCTGGTGCTGCTCTACCTCTTCTACTACCTGCGCGACCGGCTGCACCACCCTGATCCGGAGTCCGGGGTGCTGGTCCTGACGGCGGTGAACGGCGTGACGCTGCTCGCCACCGTGGTGGCGGGCGGCGCGTGGTCGGACCGGACCGGCCGGCGCAAGCCGTTCGTGCTGTGGTCCGGGGTGCTCATGGCGGCGGCCACGGGGCTGCTGGCCGGCTGGCCGACCTGGACCGGGGCGCTCGTCGCCGCGGCCCTGCTCGGGATCGGCTTCGGCGTCTTCACCTCCGTCGACTTCGCCCTGATGACGGACGTCCTGCCGGCGGCCCTCGACCGCGGCAAGGACCTCGGCGTCGTCAACATCGCGAACTCCCTCCCCCAGGTGGCGGCCCCCGCCCTGGCCGCCCCGCTGGTGAACCACCTGGGCGGCTACCGGACGCTCTTCCTGGTGGCGGCCGGGATCGGCCTGCTCGGGGCGGTGCTGGTGCGCAGGATCAGGGCGGTGGACTGAGCCCCCTCCGGGCTCGGCGAGGAGATCCGCGAGGAAATTCAAACTGGTGGACAGCCCCTCGCCGGTGTGGGTGATGACAGCGCATACGGCACGACGAGACTATTAACCGACCGGGGGAATGCGTCCTCGCCTCCGTGGCGAAGCGTTCTCCCCCGCCGTCGGGCGATGCCGTCCCTCCTCTGCTCGTGCGCCCTTCCCCGCCCTCACCCGCGCGCCTCGGAGGAGTTGCCGTGACCGACTGCGCCGTCCTGTTCCCCGGGCAGGGCGCCTACCTCCCCGGAGCCCTCGCGCCGCTGGCCGAGGACGAACCGCTCGTCCGCGAGACGCTCGGGACGCTGGACGCGGCGGCGGTCCGCCTCGGACGGACCGCCCCCTCGCGCCTCCTGCTCGACGAGCGGGCCCCGTCGCTGGCCGACCTCGTGGCCACGGCCCCGGCAGACCTGCACACCGCGCTGTTCGCCGCCGAGATCACCCTCTTCCGGATCCTGACCGAGCGCCACGGGCTGCGGCCCGGCGTCCTGCTCGGGCACAGCTTCGGCGAACTGGTCGCCCTCACCGCCGCCGGCGCGTACGGCCCCGAGGAGGGCCTGGCCCTGGTCGCCGCCCGCGACGACGCCTTCGCCGCCCGTCCCCCGGAGCCCGGCGGAATGGTGGCGCTGGGCATCTCGGCGCCCCGGACGGCGGGGCTGCTGAACGGCCTGGGCGAGTGGGAGGTGACCCTCGCCGCGGACAACAGCCCCCGCCAGTGCGTGGTGTCCGGCCCCGCGGAGCCGCTGGAGCGGGTCCGGGCCGCGGCCGAGACCCTCGGCCTCGGCGCCACCCGCCTCCGGGTCCCCTACGCCTTCCACCACCGGAGCCTGGCGGCGGTCGCCGACGACTTCGCCCACCGCGCCGCCGCGCTGCGCACCGGCCCGGTCCGGCACGTCCTGCACTCGGCGATCCTCGGCCGCCGCCTGGAGGACGCGGACGCGGTGGCCGACCTGGTCGCCGCCCACCTGGTGCGGCCCACCCGCTTCACGGACACGGTGCGCGAACTGCACGCGGACGGGGTGGACGTGTTCGTGGAGTGCGGTCCGCGCGGAGTCCTGAGCGACCTCGTGGCGGCGACGGTACCCGGCGTACGCGTCGTCGCACCGCTGCGCCGCAGGGCCGGGGGCCGGGAGGTGGCGGCCGCCCTGGACGGCGTGGCGGGCGGCGCCGCCCGTACCGCCGGCCCGTTCGGCGCTTCCGGTGGTACCGGTACCACCGGCGCCGCCGGTCCCGGTGACCCCGAACCGGACGGCTCCGCACCGGCCGCGCCCTCCGCCGGGCCGGGCGGGCTCGACCCGGAGGAGGTCGTGGCCACCCTGCGGACCCTGTACGCGGACGCCCTGGGCTATCCCCCCGAGGTGCTGACCCGGGACGCGGACCTGGAGGCCGACCTGGGGGTGGACTCCATCAAGCAGACGGAACTGTTCGCCCGGGCCGTCACCCGCTACGGGCGGGCCCTGCCCGCCGAAGGGTCCCGGCTGACGAGCTACACGACCCTCGACGCGCTGGCCGGGCTGCTGGGCACCCTGCCCGCCGCCGGGACCGCCGGGACCGCGGGGGTGACGGCGTGAGCGGCGGCCCGTCTCCCGTGCCCCCGGCGGCGCCCGACCTCCGGGGGAAGGTCGCGGTCGTGACCGGCGGCGGCAAGGGCGTGGGCGCGGCCATCAGCCGGGAACTCGCCCGGCGCGGCGCCCACGTCGTCGTCAACCACTTCCACTCGCCCGGAGCCGCCGAGGAGACCGTCGCCGCGATCCGCCGCGCGGGGGGAAGCGCCCAGGCCCTGCGGGCCAGCGTCGCCAAGCGCGAGCAGGTCGAGGCGCTGTTCGCGGCGGTCGCCGCCGAGCACGGCGGGGTGGACGTCCTCGTCAACAACGCGGCGCGCGGCGTCTTCGCCCGCTACGACGACCTCACCGACACCGAATGGCAGCGGGCCCTGGACACCAACCTCCACGGCGCCCGCTGGTGCGCCCTCGCGGCGGCGCCGCTCATGGCCGCCCGAGGGGGCGGGGCGATGGTCAACGTCTCGTCCATCGGCTCGGCCCTGGCCATGGACAACTACCTGCTGGTGGGCGTGTGCAAGGCCGCGCTGGAGGCGATGACCCGCTACCTGGCGGCCGACCTCGGCCCCTTGGGCATCCGCGTGAACACCGCCTCCGCCGGGCTCCTGGACAATCCCACCGCCGGTCTGTTCCCCGGCGCGGCCGGACTCCGGGACACCTGCCGGGCGGCCGCTCCCCTGGGGCGGCTGGGCACCGAGGAGGACCTGGCCCGGGTGGTGGCCTTCCTCGCCTCTCCGCAGGCGCACTGGATCTCCGGACAGTGCCTGCTGGCGGACGGCGGGCTGTCCGTGGGCCGGGCGATGCTCACCCCGGGGCCGGGACCCGCGGCCGAGAGGACGGGGAGAAGTGAGGGAAACGGGAGGCCCGGAAGGTCCGAGGGCCCCCGACGGGGCGCGGAGGCCCCCGCCCATGCGTCCCCCGTCCCTCCGTCCGCCGGGGACCGGACCGTCGCCGTGGTCGGGATGGGCCTGGTGGCGCCCGGTGCGGACGGTCCGGACGCGCTGTGGCGGCGGCTGGTGGAGGGGGTGCCGCAGTTCGGCGAGGCTCCGGAGCGGTTCGCGCCCGAGCACTTCTGGTCCCCCGACGCCTCTCCCGAGCGCACCTACAGCCGCGTCGCCGGGTACGTCCGGCCGGCCCCGGCCGGAGACGGAGACGGAACCAGGGGCGAGGACGAGGACGAGGACTTCCTGACGGCCTGGACGCACACCGCCCTCGTCCAGTGCGGGGTCCGGGGGCTGACCGCCGCCGCCGGGACCCGTACGGCCTGCTTCGCCGGGGCCTGGAGCGAGGGTTCCCAGCACGTCGAGGAGAGCCTGCTCGTCGAGGCCGCCGTCGAGGGGATCGCCGCCCACTGGCCGGGGACCGCCGACGAGGAGCGGCCCGGAGAGCTGCGCGAGCGGCTGCGGGCCCTGCTGCGCGGCCGTTACCCCCGTGCCGGGCGGCCGGCGCGGCACCTGCCGCAGGCCGCCGTCCAGCGGGCGGTCGCGCGGCTGCTGCCCGCGGGCACACCGGTGCGGGTCGTCGACACCGCCTGCTCGTCCTCGCTGTACGCCCTCGACCTGGGGGCGCGGGCCCTGCTCGACGGGGAGTGCGACGTGGCCCTGTGCGGCGGGGTGTTCTCCCTGGGGCCCCGCTACAGCGTGCTCTTCTCCCAGCTCAAGGGGCTCAGCAGGGCCGGCGCGGTGCGGGCGTTCGACCGCGGCGCGGACGGGGTGCTGTTCTCGGACGGGGCGGGGTTCGTCGCCCTCAAACGGCTGGACCGGGCCCGGGCGGACGGCGACCGGGTCCTCGGGGTCCTGGCCGGTTTCGGGGCGGCTTCCGACGGTCGCGGGCGCGCCGTGCACGCGCCCCACCACACCGGCCAGGAGCGGGCGTTGGCCCGGGCCCGTACCGCTTCCGGGATCGGCGCCGACGCCGTCGACTGGGTGGTGGCGCACGCCACCGGGACCCCGGTGGGGGACGGGGTGGAGCGCGACGTCCTGGCCCGGGAGCTGCCGCACGCCTGGTGCACGTCCAACAAGTCGGTGATCGGGCACACCGGCTGGACCGCGGGCGTGGCCTCCGTCGTCCACGCCCTGCAGGCCCTCGCCCACGGCGTGATCCCGCCGCAGATCCCCTACGCAGCCCCGGACGGCGCGCCCTCGCTGCGGGTGCCGACCGGTCCCGTGCCCTGGCCCCGGACCGCCGGCCGTCCCCGGACGGTCGGGGTGTCCTCGTTCGGCTTCGGCGGCACCGGCGCCCACCTGCTGATCCAGGACGCGCCCCGCCCCGGGGAGGCCGCTCCCGCCTCCCTGCCGGAGCCCGTCGCCGACGATCCCGTGGTGGCGGTGGCCTGGTCGGCCCACCTGCCGGGCGCGCCCGGCACGGCGGAGGTGGCCCGGCGCCTGGCCGCGGGCCTGCCGCCCGCCGAACGGCGCTCGTTCGGGCCGCGCTACCCCGCGCCGTCCTTCGGCGAGGTCCGCATGCCCTCCCGTACGGTGGAGGCCGTCGACCGCGCCCAACTGATGGCCCTCCAGGCCGCGGCCGGGCTCACCGGCCCGGACGGCTCCCCCTGGTGGACGGGGCTGGAGGAGCGCTGCGGGGTCTTCGCCGCCCACGCGGGCATCCCCTCCCGCTCCCCCGACGTCACCCTCCGCTGTTACGCCGCCTCGCTGACGGAGGCCGTGCGCGACCCCGCCCCTTCCGCCGGCCTCGACCCCCGGGCGCTCGCCCGGGCCACCGCCGGCCTCCTGGCGGCGGTGCGCGAACGGACCGAGCCGGGCGAGGACACCCTGGCCGGACTGATGCCCAACGTGATCCCGGCCCGGATCGCCGCCCGGTACGACCTGCACGGGCCCACCATGACCCTGGACACGGGCGTCACCTCCGGCCGCACCGCGCTGCGCACGGCGGCGGCCCATCTGCGGCGCGGCGAGCTGGACCTGGCGCTGGTGATCGGCGTCAACGGCGCGGGCGACCCCTTCTTCGGCCGCCTGTACGCACCGGAAGGGACGTCCGCCGAGCCGGAGGAACTCGCCGAGGGCGCCTTCTCCCTGCTCCTCGCCCGGTCGTCCGTGGCGGCGGCCCGCGACTGGCCGGTGCTGGGCGAACTCTCGCCCCTGATCGAGGAGTTGCCCGAGGAGCCCAGGATCCGGTCGGGCCGAAGCTACCGGGGCGCCGACGACCTGGTCGACGTCCTCGGACGCCTCGCCACCGCCGGCCCGGACGAAAACCCCACCACCACGGCCGAAAGCCCGGCCGTCACGACCCAAAACCTCGACGGCCCGACCGAAATCCCCCCTCTCGCGGCCGAAATTCCCGCCGTCCCCGCGATGCTGACCTGGCGTCACGTCCTGCGTCCGGAGCGGCTCGGTGACGCCACGGTCGGGGAACGGCCGCTGCCCGACCGCACGCTGGTCGTCGCCAGTGCCCGGTACGCGGCCGGGCTGCGGCCGCTCGTACGGGGCGGCGCGCACAGCCGGCTCCTTCCCCTGGACGGCACGGAGGACCCGCAGGAGGCGGTCGACGCGTTCCTGGCCGGGCATCCGGAGGGGTTCGCGCACCTGCGGGTCGTCGCCGACCTGCACGCCCCGCAGGACTGGCCCGCGCCGCCGTCCGCCGGGGTGCGGGCGGTGCAGGAGGCCGCTTTCTGGGCCGTACGGCGACTGCGGGACTCCCTCGTGGCGGGCGGGACCTGCGGCGTGGCGGTGACCGCGCCGTTCGCGGGGGACCGGCCGGCGCCGCACGCCCGCCTGTTCACCGGCTTCGTCAAGTCCCTCGCCTGGGAGCTGACCGGCTGCACGGTGCGCGCCGTGGTCGGCGACACCGCCTCGGGCCGTGCCGCGCTGGCCGCGCTGGAGGACGAGCTGGCCCGACCCGCCGAGGGCCTGCCCGTCGTCCACCACCGGGGCGGCGCGCGGTTCGCCGAACGGCTCGTCGAGGACGAGGGGCCCCCGCCGGACGACGGCTTCCCGCTCGCGCCGGGGGACGTGGTCGTGGCCACCGGAGGGGCGCGCGGGATCACCGCCGCGTGTCTCCTGGCGCTGGCCCGCCGCCTCCCCCTCCGTATCCATCTGGTGGGCTCCGGCCGCCCCGGCGACGTCCCCGGTGCCCTGCTCGACACTCCCGACGAGGCCCTGCCCGCCGCCCGCGCCCGGCACATCGCGCAGGAGCGGCAACGCAGGCCCGGACGGCCGGTGCGCGAGATCAACGCGGACTTCGACCGGCTGCTGCACGCCCGCGAGTCCGCCCTGACCCTGCGCGCGCTGCGCAGCCTGTGCGGCGACGAGCACGTCCGCTTCCACACCTGCGACCTCACCGACCCGAAGGCCGTGCACGCCCTGGCCGAGGCCGTGCGCGCCCGCGAGGGCCGCGTCGACCTGCTCGTCAACGGCGCGGGACTGCACCACCCCGGCGACATCACCCGCAAGACGCTGCCCGGCATGCGGCGCGTCCGCGACGTCAAGCTGTACGGCCACCACCACCTGCGGGCCGCCTTCGCCGGGGCGCTCGCCCCGCGCCTGTGGTGCAACTTCGGCTCCGTCACCGGGGTCGCCGGCCTGCCCGGCGAGAGCGACTACTCGCCCGCGAACGACTTCCTGTCGGGCGCCGCCCAGGCCGGTCCGCCGGGCGAGTACACGATCGCCTGGACCATCTGGGACGAGACCGGTCTCGGTTCCGGGGCGGTCGTCCAGTCCTACACGGCCCGCACCGCCCGGCTCTCCCGCATGTCCACCGCGGAGGGCGTCGCCCACTTCCTGGCGGAGCTGCGCCGCCGCCCCCGCTGCGAGGACCGGCTCGTCACCTTCGTCGGCGAGGCCGAGCACCGCTCCTTCGACCTCCGCTTCGCGGGCCTGCGCGCCCCGGCCGGCGCCCCCGCGGGCTCCGGGACCGGCGGCTCCGGCCTCCCGGGGCTGCTGTCCCGCCCGGCCGGGCGGGGGCGCGACCGGGCCTCCTGGGAGCTCGTCCTCGACACCGGCACCCACCCCTTCCTCCTGGACCACCTGGTCGACGGGAGGCCCACCGTGCCCGGTGTCGTGCTCGCCGACGTCGCCGTCCAGGCCGCCCGCACACTGGTCCCCGGCCTTCCGGTGCGCAGCGTCGACGACCTGTCCTTCAGCGCCTGGGTGCGGGCCCGCGGCGACGGCCGGCCCGCCGCGTTCCGCGTGGAGGCCCGCCGCGTCGAGTCCGGCCGGGCCGGCTCCGCCTCCTCCGCCGCCGTCGCCGTCACGATCCGCTCCGACGTCACCGCCCCCGGCGGCCGGGTCCTCGCCCGCGACCGCGCGCACTTCCGCGCGACCGTGCGCCTCGGAGCCGTACCCCTCCTTCCTCCTCCCCCGTCGCCGCCCGCGCCGCCGGGGCGGCCGGTGGACGATCCCTACTACGATCCCGCTTCGCCGGTCCGGCTCACCGGGGCCTTCCGCGCCACCGACGCGTGGCACGCGACGGACCTGGGCACCGCCGCCCGCTGGCGCCCCGGCGTCCGGAAGCTCGCCGGGCTGCCCCGTCTCGGCACCCCCTGCACGCTGCTCGACGGCCTCGCCCGCACGCCCGCCCTCCAGCCCGCCCCGGACGGCCGACGGCCCGTCCTCGTCCCCCGCTTCATCGAACGGATCGCCCTCCACGAGCCCGGCGACGACCTCGACCTCCTCGCCCGCCATCCCGGCGGGCTCCTCCTCCGGCACGTGCCCGCCACCGCGACCAGCACCGCGACGACCGGGGACGGCCGGGTCGTCGCCCGGATCACCGGCCTGCGCGGGACCGTCCTCGTCCGGCTGCCCGCGTCCGCCGCCGCCCGTGACGACGCGGCCGCCGACTGACCCCGGGCACCGGCGCGTGCCTTCCGCGATCGGGCCGGTGGACGTGTGGTGGCGAGTGGGTCCGGCGGCCGCGGGGCGGGGAAGCGGGCGGGCGCTGCTGCGGCACGCCGTCGCGGTGCGCTGCGGCCGGGAACCCGATGGGCTGCGGCTCGCCCCGGACGAGCGGGGGCGGCCCGTCCTCCTTCCGGGGCAGGGGCTGCCCGCGCTGCTGCTCACCGCGGCCCATTGCGGTCCCCTCACCGTCGCCGCCCTGGCCCCGGCCTCCGCGGTTCCCCCCGGCCCCGGCGGGGCCGCCCTCGGGATCGACGCCGAGCACCTGGCCTCTACGCCGTCCCCCGCCCTCCTGCGCCACGCCCTCCGGGCGGCCGAGCGCGCCGAGTTGGGCCGGCACTCCACGCGGACCGGCGACTTCCTGACGCTGTGGACGGCGAAGGAGGCCGTCGCCAAGGCCGTGGGGTGGCCGCTGCTCCGCGCCCTGGTCGACGTGGAGATCGCCCTCCGGCCCCGGCCGGCCGTGGTCCGGCTCGGTGCGGACGCCGCCCCGCGCGGCTGGTACGTCGTACCGCTGCGCCTGCCCGGCCTCCCGCACACCGTCACCCTCGTGCTCCGCGCGCCCCGCCCTCCGCACCTCACCCCGGAACGGGAGACCCCATGGACCTCACCGGCAAGACCGCGCTCGTCACCGGCGGCACCCGCGGCATCGGCCTGGCCATCGCCGACACCCTCCTCCGGCACGGCGCCCGGGTCGTCGTCACCGGCCGCGACCGGGAGCACGGCGACCGGGCCCTCGCCCGTCTCGACGCCGGCGACGACGTCACCCTCTGCCTCGCGGACGCCACCCTCCGGGCCGACGCCGAACGGGCCGTCGACACCGTCGTGGAGCGCTACGGCCACCTCGACGTCGTCGTCAACAACGTCGGCGGGGCGACCGACTTCGCGACCGTCGCCGACATCACCGACGACGTCTGGCACCGCACCCTCGCCCTCAACCTCGATACCGCGCTCTACACCACCCGCCACGCCCTGAGCCTGCTCGTCCCCCAGCGCTCGGGGCGCGTCGTCAACATCTCCTCCATGGAGGGGCGGGACCCCGACCCCGGTCTGTGCGCCTACGCCGCCGCCAAGCACGCCCTCATCGGCCTCACCCGGGTCCTGGCCAAGGAGGTGGGACCGTACGGCATCACCGCCAACTGCGTCTGCCCCGGCGCCGTCGAGACGGACTGGGTCGTCGAGCAGGGTCCCCGGGCGGCGCGCGTCCTGGGCACCGACTACCCCGGCCTGATCCGCCACTTCGTCGGCCGCACCGCCACCGGGCGCCTCACCCGCCCCGACGAGGTCGCCGCCGCGGTCCTCCTCCTCGCCTCCCACGCGGGTTCCGGCATCACCGGCGCCTGCCTCGCCGTCGACGGGGGCACGACCGTGTGACCGCCCCCCGGCCGGACCCGCCGGACGGATCTGCGCGAAGGGGCAGCGGTTCCTGCCCCCGGCGGCCGGGGCCCGTCCTGGACGGGGGCACGGGGCGGTGGGGAGGCTGGGGAGGGGCCGCTGCCGCGGCCCGTGGAGGGGACGGCCTCCGGGAACCGTTCGAAAGCCGTTCAGAGGCCGTCCGGCGGCGTCCGGACACTGTCCGGAGGCGTCCGGCGACCGTTCGGGGAGCTGACGATGAGCGGGTACGAGTACGAGCACGACCACCAGCACGAGCACGAGCACCACCAGGAGCACGGCCCCGAGCACGCGGGGGACGACCGGCTCCGCGACGACAGGGCCCAGGACGGCGGTCCGGGTGCGGCGCGGCTCTTCGAGGCCGCGGCGGCCGGGCGCACCGACGTCGTGGGGGCGTCCGGGCTCGGGGCGCTCCAGCGGGCGGTGGGCAACGGGGCCGTGGGGGCGATGGTCCAGCGCAGCCGGAACGCGGCGGACGAGGACGCCGAGGGCGGGGCGGCCGGGGGCACGGCGGGCGGGGGCACGGCGGGCGGGGCCGGCGGGCGTTCGCCGGTCCACGACGTGCTGGCCTCGGGCGGCGGGCAGCCGCTCGACACGGCGATCCGCGGGGACATGGAGGCGCGGATGGGCGCCGACTTCTCCGACGTGCGGATCCACACCGACGCCGCCGCGGACGCCTCCGCCAAGGGCATCGGCGCGCATGCGTACACGGTCGGCAACGACGTCGTGTTCCAGCGGGACGCGTACGATCCCTCGTCTCCGCAGGGCCGGACGACGCTGGCGCACGAGCTGACCCATGTGATCCAGCAGCGCAGCGGGCCCGTCGAGGGGACGGAGGCGCCCGGCGGGATCCGGGTGAGCGACCCCTCGGACCGCTTCGAGCGGGAGGCCGTCTCCAACGCGGAACGGGTCATGGCCGAGCCACAGGCCGCCGCCGCTCCGGAGCCCGTGTCCACCGCCACCGCCACCGCTCCCGCTCCCGCGTCCGTCTCCCCGGCGGCCTCCGCCGCGCCCGCCGTGCAGCGGTCCGCCGAGGACGAGGACGAGCAACCCGCCGACGTCCAGGGGTCGTTCGTCCAGCGGGCGGCGGAGTCGGGCGCCGAGGAGGAGGAAGAGGCCCCGGCCGCCGGGTGATCCGGGTGATCCGGGTGAGCGGGACGGCCGAGGCCGCCCGGACGACACGGCCTCACTCGGACGGCGCGGCCCCACTCCGGCCAGGGGTTGTGCCGGTCGGTGCGGCTGCGACCGAGCAGGAAGGCGCGGGCGGCTTCGGCACCGTCGAGCTCGAAGCGCCGGCCCTTGGCGGCGCAGGCCGGGATGAGGCCCAGGACCGGTGTGATCCACCGGTTGGCGTCGGCCGCCCCTGTGGTGGCCCAGCGCGGCTCGAAGCCGAGCCGGAGCAGGATCCGTCCGCGCTCCGGGTCGAGCCGGACCCGCAGAGGTCGTCGGGACGAAAAGCCTCTGTCGTCCGGGTGGACGTCGTTCCGGGGGCCCTGTCCAAGGACGGGAACGGCATGGCGTCCCCAGCGCGTGCGCCGGCCAGGTGCTCCGGGTCCCCTGCGGCGGCGCGGATTCCCGGTGGCCCTCGTCCAGGTCTCCTGGACTACGGCCAGTCGCCCTCCGAGGATGCGGGGCGCCAGGGAATCAGCGGCTGTTCGTGCGGACGCCGGCTCGGTAGGAGGTCGGCGTCATCCCGCTGGCGGCGCGGAAGGCACGGGTGAAGTCCGAAGGCCGAAGGTAGCCCCAGCGCGCTCCGATCACGCTGACCGGCAGATGGGCCAGGGCGGGATCGGCGAGGTCACGACGGCAGCGAGACATCCGTTCACGGCGGATCGTGTCACTCACCGTGGCTTCGTGCATCCTGAAGACCCTGTGCAGGGTGCGCGTAGAGATGCTGTGGGCCGCAGCGATATTTCCCGGACCGAGGTCCGGGTCCTGCAAATTTTCGCCGATAAATCCGAGTATTCGACGGTACAGCAAAGCCATATGCGAATTCCCGGAGAGAGCGACATCCCGGTCCAGATGTCCAGCGATCGCCGTCGCGGCAAGGTCGATCACGGTGGAACCGAGCCGGAGCCGGTCGGCTTCGGTGAATTCATTTTCCGAGCCGGCTATCGCCCTCAACGTCTGCCCGAACACGTGGCTCATCCCACTCGACACGCTCAGCGCTTTTCCGCACAGAGGGGCAACTCTGCTGTCGGGAAGCGGGAGGATTTTCCTGGGAAATTGCAGAAGCAGTGAACTGGCGTACTCCCCATCGATCCCGGCGGCCGCCTCGAAGGGGCGAGAACTGTCATAGAGGACGAACTGTCCCGGTTCGAGAAGGGTGCTGTTCTCGCCCTGCTCGATCGCCTGCTTCCCCGAAGTGATCAGAGCGATTTGATAAAGCTCCGGATCCGACTGCTTTATCAACTTCGAGGAACGGTAGGACTGCAGGGGCGCGTACGATATCCGCGAAAGCTGAACCGCCCCCAGCTCCATGGCCGATATCCGCGCGTTGAAATGCTCGGGCTCCGGAAACCTGAAGCGCGTCGTCACCAGAGCCAGATCCGCAGTCTCCATCCATGCCGCAGTCCGCTCCTCGCGCGGCAGACTTCCCACATCCATGACTATTTCCATCATGATCCCCCCGGACTCATGGCCGCATCATCCTATGCTTTCGAACGGATACCGGCCACTTCGGAATCGGTCATCTTCAGGTGGCCGATTCCTCCGCACAACGCCACTCCTGACCGTGGATCCGGCACAGCATCACCCCGCCGTTCCCGGCCCGTCGAAGGGAGAGGCACCCGGTACGGGTTCTGAAGAACCGCCAAGACGTCATCTCGTTCGGTGGGTCCGCGGCAGCGGACGAGGATGCAGGCGATGCTGGTGAAGACGGGGAAGCGGTCGGCTTCACGTTCGTGGCGTCGGTGGAGTCGTCGGCCGCCGACGAGTCAGGACAGGATGTGCTCAATGGTCCGGCGGTAGCGGCTCTGCCGCTGCGAGGGTTCGATCCCTTTGCGGGCGATGCGGTGGATGAGGCCGCTTCCACGCAACCATCGCCGCAGGTGGGCCGGACCGGCCCATAGTGCGATGGCGGCAGGAACGTAGAGGAGAGGTCCCGGACGATCGAAATGGTGATCAGCGCACCCCGCCACAGCAGTTGCAGCGCCTCAGCGGCGGCCACCTCGCGCCGTGCACTCCACTCACGCGCTGCCGACGCCGGCCGCATACGTTCCGCTGAGCAATGCTCAGGGCCTGTGGAACGGGCTCGGGAGGGGTGCCTCGCGGAACGCGGAGGGCGTACCTTCCCGAGTGATCGACTTCTGGTCATCGAGTAGGCCCGCGATGCAGCGCGGGTCGGAAAGGCGCGCCCGTGCTGAGCGTAGTCAACGAGGACGTCACCACCCAGAGCGGTTCCCTGATAGACGACATCGCCCATGAGGGAGCCCGCCGGATGCTCGCCGGGGCCTTGGAAGCCGAGGTCAACCCTTACATAGCTGAGTTGGTGGGCGAGCGGGCCGAGGCAGGTCGCCGTCTGGTGGTCCGCAACGGCCGCCACCGCGAGCGGACGGTGACCATCGCCACCGGGCCGATTGCGTCGCCCTCGCCCGCAATGGCGCCCACTTCGAACGCGACGTCCTGGTCGAGCGTGAGCGGGAGGCTGCGGCATGAGTGAGTCCCAGGAACGCCCGCTGCTTTTCCTGGATGTCGACGGGCCTCTCCTGCCGTTCGGCGACGGCCCGCAGCGCGAGCCGTCAGGCACCGCGACGGATTCGCACCTGGCGCGGCTCGATCCGCACCTCGGGCCTCGCCTCGCGGCACTGCCGTGCGAGCTGGTTTGGGCCACCACCTGGGGGGATGCGGCGAACACCGACATCGCACCACTGCTCGGTCTGCCGCCCCTGCCGGTCGTGCACTGGCCGGAATCCTCCGACGCGCAGGAACGCGAGGACCAGTGGTTCGGGCTCCACTGGAAGACCCGAACCTTGGTGGCTTGGGCGGACGGCCGCCCGTTCGTCTGGGTCGACGACGAAATCACCGAGGCCGATCAAGATTGGGTGTCCACCCACCACCCCACCCCAGCCCTCCTCCGCCGCATCGCGTCGTCGCGCGGTCTCACGAACGAAGACTTCGCAGTCCTCGACCAATGGCTGCAGGCCACTTGAGACTCCCGCGGTGATCCACAGGAATTGGCAATTACTCTCTTCTTCACACGCAAAAGCTGCACGAGTAACTGGACAAGGAAGCCACCAGCGGCCCGTTGACGGCGCTCTACTTGACGCAATCAGGTTGTTGACGCAGCAGTCGCCCGCCGAGTAGCACCGCACAGGCAGCGACAGAAAGCAGGCTGCCGGCGAGGAAGGTACCGTGCACGCCGGCAAGCGGCAGTACGAGTGCCCCGAGTGCGGCGTCCGCCGCGATACCGGCGTTGCAGGCGCCGGAATTCGCTGCAAGCGCGATGTCCATGCGTCGCGGAGCGGAATGCAGCATCGCGTTCTGGGTCGCCATGAACACCGACCCGAGTGCACCACCCATCAGCACCAGGAACACCACCGCTGCCACTGGATCGGTGTCAACCGCGTACAGCCCGAGCATGCCCACCGCCGGAGTGGCCACGGCAGTGGTCAGCGCGGCATGCGGAAAGCGATCCAGCAGAGCCCCGATGATGCTCACCCCAGCCAGACACGCAACGCCGAAGACCATCAAGAGTGAACTGACTGTGCCTGGAGAAAATCCGCTAATTTCGCCCAGGAACTTCGCAATGTAGGTATATCCCGCGAAATCCCTGGTAGCGGACAAGGTTCCGGCCGCCAGCACAATCCCGAAGCGGCGGACATCGGGGCTGATGCCGTAGGCGGCGTGCTCTTCTTCTGGACGTGAGGTCGGGAGCAGGGCGGCGATCGTCACCAGGGAGATGATCCCCAGACCCGCCAGGATGGCCTCTGGCACCTGCCAGTCACGCTGCCGGCCCAACCAGGTGCCGCCCGGCACACCGAGCACGAGGGCGAGCGAACCGGCGACGGACAGCGCCCCGATCACACGCCCACGGACCGCGGGCGCGAACAGTCCCACCGCGACCGGCCTCATCACGGCCCAGAACAGCGCTTGAGCAAGCGCGGTCACCAGCCGCGCCACGAGAAACAGCCAATAGGAAGTGGCCAGCGCGGCAACGAGACCGGATAGGACCAGCGAGGCCAGGAGTCACGTGAGCACGTGACGTCGGGGCACTGCCCGCATGGCATGGGCGAGCGGCAGAGACGCGACGGCCACCGTCACGCCGTAGCCGGTGCCCAGAAGACCGACCCGCCGACACCGATACCCGCAGACTTTCGGAGAGGACTTCCAGAAGACCGATCGGCAGGTTCTCCGCCGTGTTGAAGGTGAGGACGGCCAGCATCAGAGCAACAAGCGCCGCCAGTCTGCGCCATGGAGCCGGTCGTGGCGCGACCGTGCGGTCCCTTCCTGGCCCCGCCCGTTGCACCGGCTCCGTGGCACCGCCCATGGAGATACTGAACTTGATTGGGTGTTGTCTGGCATGTTCGCCTGACGGCGGCCGGTCCGCTCCGGTAGCCCTGGACCGTGAGATACGCACAGGGCGGCGGGTTGACCGACGCTGGGCGGGCCGCGAGGGAGCGGGTCCGGCTGCAGGCCGTGGAACGCTTTGATGGCGGGCAGAAGAACAGGGAGATCGCTGCCGCTCTGCGGGTCAGTGAGCGGTCGGTGGAGCGGTGGCGCCGCCAGTGGCGCGAGCGCGGCGAAGCGGGGGTCCTGTCGAAGGGATCGCCGGGGCGGCCGAGACTCAGCGAGGCACAGGTCGCGAGGCTGGAACGGGAGCTGGACCGCGGGCCGCTGGTCCACGGCTGGGCCCGATCAGCGATGGACACTGGCACGGATCAAGACGCTGATCGGCCGGCTGTTCCACATGGGCTACACGGTGGAGGGAACATGGCTGTTGCTGAAGCGGCACGGTTGGTCCTGGCAGCAGCCCGGCGGGCGATCGAGCGCGACGACGCGGCGGTCGAGGCGTGGAAGAAGGAGACCTGGCCACGGGTAAGAGCAGCGCGGCGGCGTGTGCCGACTGGATCGTCTTCGAGGAGAAGCCGGCCAGTCGATGACGCCGCCGCGCGCGGAAAGCTGGGGACGCAAGGGCTCAACGCCAGTGGTCCGCGTCCGTGGCCGAGCCGCTGCGCGTGTTCATCACCGACCACGCGGACTGGCGCACTGTCTTCCAACTTCCGAGTCACTCACCGGAGCTGAACCCGCAAGAGGGCATCTGGTCGCTGGTCAAGCGTGGCATCGGCAACCTCGTCGCCGCCGACTTGGGCCAGATCACCCGGGCCGTGAAGCGCAGACTCAAGCAGATCCAGTTCCGCCCGGACCCAGTCGACAGCTGTCTCACCCGCACCGGCCTGATCATGGACGGCTGACCGGCATTCAGTCGCTGCACGCCACCGAAAAGCCATGGCAGGGGCCCCTTCCCCGTCGTAGGGTCAGCCGGCATGGCCGGTAGTCATCACGACAAGCACGTCTTTCCCCAACTCAAAACCAGCGTCTCCGGATTGACGCTGTGTGCACTCGATGCCGAGCAAGCCGACGAATATTACGCGCTCATCGACCGAAATCGCGAACACCTCACCCAGCACGGCGACTACCGGGCGTTGGCCGCATCGGACTACAAGACGGCACGTGCCGAGCTGCTCGACGAGCCCAGCCCGTCCCTTCGCTGCGGCGTCCTCCTTCACAGCGCCCTCATCGGCCGCGTTGACCTTGTGGCCGTCGACCCACCCAAGTACGGCTTCGGATACTGGCTCGACCACGAGGCAACGGGCCATGGGTACGCCACTGCAGCCTGCCGTGCGCTGATCAAGTACGGAGCCACCATGTTGGACACCACCGACGTGTTCGCGGGCGTCACCCACGGAAACGGAAAGAGTGACGCCGTACTGACCCGGCTCGGCTTCAAGGTCGCCGAGGTCTTCGAGACCTACACCCGATACCACCTGACCCTCGTCGCCTCACCCTGCACATATCCCGCGTAACGGTGCGATCGGACCGAACCGGCAACCGTTAGGTGGACGGGCCCGGCACCACCCGATCAACTTCAGTGGCTCGGCGGCAAGCAGCGGTCGAGCGAGACCCTCACGGGCGTCCGCCCCTACAACCCTGCTACCGGCAGCTTCCTCTCCGTCGACCCCGTCCACGGTGGAAACGCCAACGCCTACGACTACGTCCACGCGGACCCGCTGAACCGCTGAACCGCTACGACCTCGACGGCAAGTGGGGCTGGTTCAAGAAGAAGTTGAATGCGGTCAAGAAGAAGACGCGCGGTTTTCGGCAGGGCATGCTGCGGGTCGCCACGAACAAGTGGGTGAATCGCTGCGCAATGTGGTGCCCGGGCCATCTGGGTGCCGTGGCGAACGCCTTCCAAGGCGTTGCCTACGCGGCAAACGGTCAATGGCGCAACGCCGCAGGATCCGCTTTCGCCGCCGGAACGTCCTACGCGGGAGGCCGACACCTCCGGTCGATCACCAGGACACGCACCTACAAGTCGTTCGGCCGACGGGGACGGGGCTTCCTCCGGCACAACGTTTCCTATCATTACGCACTGGCTGGAAACATAGGGGCCGCACGCATCAACGGTGGCCATCGGAGCCGGTACGGAGGACTGTGGTGAGTTTCTGGATCATCACGGCAGTGGTGGGAGCCGCAGCACTGCCCCAACTGCTGCGCAAGCACCTGCCGGGCCGAAGGGTCCGCCGGGGGCTTGCTCCACTCGTGGCGGCTTCCGTCGCGGTGAGCCTTTTTCGTGACCCGCAGGCGTGGGGCCCTGCCCTCTTCGCCTGCGTGCTGAGCATCGGCTTCCTCCTGGAAGGCGGACGCCACCGCGTGATGGACGACTACGAGTACCGGATCGAACATGGAATGCCACCGCTGATGAAAAGGGGCGATCCCTACACCCGCGGCCTCTTCGACTCGGTATGGCTGATTCGCTACCGTCTCGGAATGCGTAGGCATCCGATCCCCGAGGAGCAGCCTCCGGCGTGACCCGGCTCTTCGTTCCGGATCCCCACGGGGAGCGCTTTTCGTGAAAGACCGAATGGCTGCCGCCGGCGATACGACCGTGCGGCAGCCGTTCGGCCGGTCCAGCAGATGCGGACTACGGTCGGCCCCGTGACACAGGTCCTCACAGCCGGGACCGTGAACCGTTCGACTCCGCCCCGTGCCGCCGAGTGGTCGCTCGTCGTCGCGGCCACGCGACGGGTGGCCATCCCCTCGGGGAGGGGACCGTCTCTCACGTGGTGATCTTGGCGAGCTTCTCGCAGCAGGTCATGGCTGCAGCAAGGCCGAGGAGGGCGAGAAACCGTCCGTCCTTTCGTTCACGCCGGGCGGTCGGGCTGCGGTATCCGAAGGGTCACGGGATCGACCTTTCGCTCTTCGACCGGTGTCTCTCGGGACGTCGGGAGGGCTCCACGCCCGGCCGGGTCCGTCACGAGACCGCGGCATCAGAACGGATGACCAGGAGCCCCCGCGCCCTCGACATTGGCCACCATCCTGCGCAGCACCTTGAGCGCGGCCACGTACTCCTCGTCGCTGATGCCCTGGTGGACCACGGCGCGTACCTCGGTCGCCAGCTCGCGGAGCCGTACTCTGGCGGCTTCTCCGGAACCCGTGAGGTGCAGACGCTGCCCGTCGCCGATCCGGAGCCATTCGCGGTGGAGCAACTGGTCGACGGCCCTGGCGATCTCGTGCGGCCCGTCGGCGAGGTGCGTCAACTGCGCGACGACCTCCTCACGGGTCGGTGCCTCGGGGCCGCCGTTCACGCGGTTGAGCACCCAGTACTGGGGCTGCGTGACGTCGACCCTGGCCATGGCGTCACGCAGGTGCCGGGTGACGGCCGTGTGGGTCAGCCCGCACCAGTACCCGACCGGCTGGGTGGCCAGCATGTCATCGGTCGCGGCCGGGTTCGCCGGCGCCTGGTCGGTGGTGGTTCCGGTCAGCGATTCCATGATCGCGACGCTACATTCCCCCACCGGCGCACCGAACCATCGGAATGCGCCGTTCACTGCGACTCGTCCTGGACGGGCGTCAAAACCGCCGGCCACCGCCACTCCCGGGACCGCCGCAGCCTCGTGTGCCGCCCAGCCCGAACTCCTGGAAGACCGGCCCCAGCAGCGGGAAGACGCCGGGAAACCCCGGAGCCCGGGGCGCCCACGCGCCGGCATTCCGGCCGGCCGCAGGAGCCACCGCCTCGCCCTGGGCGCCGTCGGATTCTGGCGCTCGGCGCCAAGGTGTTGGCGCCGAGCGCCAACCTCGTCGGCCGTCGTGGTGTGCACGATGTGTCCAGCCTCCGCCGGAGGACAAGTGAGAAGGGAAAACTGACGTGACGGACAAGGCGACAGGGCCTGCTCTCGGAACCGGCCTGCGCAAGAAGGTCGCGGTGCTCGCCGCGGCGGCGGGGATCTTCACCGGACTCGCGCTCTCCGGCGCCCCGGCTTCCGCCACCCCGAGCCAGGGAGTCATCACGGGTGCCGACATCCCGTGGGACGACTGGGCCGACGAGGGCCCGATCTCCGCGACGAGCTACGCCACCAGCAACGTGACCGCGATGTGGCAGCAGATCCTGTGGGCGGACGGCTTCCTGGCCTGGTCCGACATCGACTGCCAGTTCGGCGCCACGACCACGGCCGCCACCAAGAAGTGGCAGACCAAGTACGGGGTCGCCGGGGGCGCGGACGGAATCGTCGGCCAGAACACGCTGAACCGCGCCGCGCTGCACCTGAGCGGGGCGGAGGGCACGGGCAACCGCATCGTCTACAACGGCCGCTACGACGGCCGCAAGATCAACATGACCAGGACCGACGACGGCCGCTGGGGCATGTGGATCAGCAGCGACATCCGGCCGCTCTGGTACAACGCCGCCACCTTCAACGTGTGTCCCTGATTCGGTGACACCCTGTGTTCTGGGGCGACCCTTCTGGATCGCTTCCAGAACACAGGGATCGGGCACGGCGAGGACCGGCTGCCGATCACGCGAAGCTCCGGCACCTCTCCGGCGGCAGTCACGCAGGATCTTCCAGGTCTTCATCCGGTCGAAGGCGTGCTCGACGCGGGCACGAACCTGCCGATGGGGCCTGTTGTGCGCCTGTTTCCCCTCCGGACCGTTCGTCCGGGCCAGGACGGCCGACGAGATCCCCGACGAAGCCGCCGCCTACCGCCGACCGGTCTCCGACCCGGATCACCGGGCCCTGTCGGGTGGAGCGTCGAATCGGTCACGGCAGCCGTAAGCCGGGGCCTTCGTCGCGGGGTGAGCCCTTTCGGAGGTCGGGGCGGTGTTCACCGGCGGCCGGGACCGGCCCGGGCGCCTCACCGGCGGCCGGGACCGGCCCGGGCCCGTGCCGTCCGCACCCCGCCGCCGGCCGTTCTCCAGGGATCATGACTCCTTGGCCTTGAGCAGTGTCAGGGTGATCGGCCCGTCCACGTCCGGCTGCAGGTACACCTCCTTCGAACTCACCGTCCAGAGCTGGATGTCGCTCATCCCGACGGGGTCGGGTTCCAGGTACACGAAGTTCGAGGGCGTGGGATCCCAGGTGCCACCGAAGTCGTCGAGGAGAGCGTTCTCCCCGGCGATCCCCACATCGTCCCGGGAGAAGCCGACGGCGGAGAACCGGCCGTCCGTGTCCAAGCGGATCTCCGCACCCGTGCCGTCGTTCCGGTACACCCCGGGCAGGCGGTCCGGATCGACATGAACCGGACCCATACCCGTGCACCCCGCCACGAGAATCGTCATCAGCGCGACCAGCACAGCGACGAAGCCGCTCCTCCCCGTCTCCCGTACGGTCTTGATGTCGATCTGCGTGCCCATCGCTTCTCCCCCCGGACCAGGCAGCCGGCTTGCCGCCCCACCACCCATTTGAACACGCTCAAAAAATTGGTGTGCAACTGGCCTCCGGCAAGGCTTCGTGGGGTTGAGCGGCGCTGGTCCCTCCTCGTTCCGGCCGGGGGAGGTGGCCGATCGTGTTCCTGCGGCCGGCGGGCGCGACCGTCGGTCGATGAGGACGAAGATCTGCCGGAAAGATTCCGACTCGCGACGCTAGGACGTTCTCTCCGGTCGCAGCGCGGCCCGGGCCGGGAGGGAGGTCGAGACCAGGGCGAGGAGCAGCGCGGCGGCGGCGAAGGAGCCGACGAGGAGCGGCGGCAGGTGGGGTCCCTCGCCCGTGAGGCCCCGGACCATGGGCACGAGGGTGGCGCCCGCGATCACCGCGCCCAGGACGGTTCCGGAGACGCCGACCACCAGGCCCTCCCAGCGGATCATGCGCAGGACCTGGCGACGGGTCGTGCCGATGAGCCGGAGGGTGCGGAGCTCGTGGCGGCGGGCGAGGACGGTCATCACCAGGGTGTTGGCGGCGGCGACGGCCGCGAACCCGCCCAGGACGGCGGCCATGGTGGTGTTGGCCCAGGCGTTGACCTCGCGGTCACGGCTCTGCGCGGCGGCCCGGCCCGCGGCGTCGGTGACCGTGCCGAGCGCCGCGAGGCGGTCCGGCGTACCGCCGCGGACCAGGAGCTCGTCGGCGTACGGGACGGTGCGGTGGCCCGCCAGGTCGGCGGCGGGCAGGGTGACCTCAGCGAGGCCGAGGCCGCGCCCGTAGGTGGCGACGACGCGGGGCGAGGCGGCGCGGCCGTCGGGAAGCCGCAGGTGGAGGCGTTCGCCGGGGCCGACGCCCACGGCGTCGGCGAGGTTGGCGTCGACGGCGACCGTGCCGGGGCGCAGGCCGTCGAGGGAGCCGGTGCGCACGTCGAGGTCGAGCACGGGGCGGGGGTCGGCGGAGACCGCCAGGGCGGTGGCGCTCCGGAAGCCCGTGTCGCGGTCGGGGAGCAGGACGCCGGTGTGCTGGACGGCCACGGCGGCGGTGACGCCGGGGAGGCGGGCGGCGCGGGCGGCGGCGTCGACGGGCAGTCCGGCCGGTGCGGTCACGACGTGGTCGGCGACGACGCCGGCCCGCTGCTGGTGCTCGGTGGCGCGGTCGGTGCTGGCGTGCAGCAGGACGAGGGTGGAGGCGAAGGACGTCGCGAGCACGAGGGGGGTGAGCGCGGAGGCGAGCCGGCGGGCGTGGGTACGGGAGTTGGCGGCGGCCAGGTGTCCCGGGGCGCCGGCGGCGCGGAGCGGCAGGCCGAGGACGGCGGCGCCGGCCCGGGCGACCAGCGGGCCGAGGAGCGCCACCGCCAGCATGAAGAGCATGACGACGCCGAGGGCGGCGTGGGCGGCGTCCTCGCCGGAACCGGCGGCGGCGACCCCGGCGAGCGTGGCGCCGCCCGCGGCGGCGGCCAGGCCGAGGACGGCGCGGACCGGGCCGATCGCGCGCCGCTCGGTCTGGGCCTCGGCGAGGGCGCTGCCGGGTGCGACGCGGGAGGGGCGGCGGGCGGCGGCGAGCCCCGCGCCCAGGGCCGTCAGGGCGACGACGAGGACGGCGGCGGCGTACGGCAGGGGCCCGGTGTCGAGCCGTACGCCCTGCGGAACCGCGCCCTTGTCCCGGAGCTGTCCGAACCACCAGCTCGCGAGGGCGAACCCGGGCAGGCAGCCGAGGGCGTCGGCGAGCGGGGCGAGCAGCAGGGTCTCGGTCGCGAGGGAGCGGCGCAGCTGGCGCGGGGTGGCGCCGATGGCCCGCAGCAGGGCGAACTCGCGGGAGCGCTGGCCCACGGAGAGCGCGACGGTGCCGGCCGCGGTGAACACGGCGACCAGGGTGGCGATGCCTCCGAGGGAGCCGCCGAGCGCGACCAGGAGCTCCTTGGCGGCCGGGAGCGCGGCGCCCTCGGCGAGACTGCGGTCGTCGCCGGTGTGCACCTCGGCCTTGCCGCCGAGGGCGCGGGCGACCTCGGCGGCGAGCGTGCCGGGGTCGGTGCCGGGAGCGGGCAGGACGGCGATGGCGTCGACGGTGCGGGAGTGGCCGGAGAGGGCGAGGGCCTGGGCGTCGGTGAACCAGGCGCCGGGCGTGCCGGTGGTTCCGGAGACGGTGAAGCTCCGCCGGCCGAGGGGGGTGTCGAGGGTGACGCGCTCCCCCACGCGCGCGTGGCCGCCGCCGAGCACGACCCCGCCGGGTCCCGGGGCGGTGCCGGAGGCGAGCCGGGTGCCGGTGAAGGCGGTGGAGCCCCAGCCGGAGGCGGTGAGCGGGGTGCCGGCGGCGTCGCGTACCGGGTAGCTGACGTCGCCGACGGCACGGGCGGCGCCCGGGGCGCGGGCGGCGTCGTGGACGAGGGAGGCGTCGAGGCGGGCCCGGTCGGGCAGGGCGGCGGAGAGGGTCTCGCGTTCCGGTCCCCGTCCGACGGTGGCGTGCGCCTGCTGGTCGGCCGCGGCGACGACGGGTGCTCCGGCGTAACGGCCGGGCGGCACGGACGCGGTGAGGCCGGTCTGGAGCAGCAGCCCGCACGCGGAGACGACGGCGGCGGCGAGCAGCAGCGCGACGAAGGTGCCGACGAAGGAGGAGGGCTTGAAACGGACGGCCGCGCGGGCGAGACCGTTGGGGCGGAGCGGCATCAGGCGGCCGCCCCGGCCCCGGCAGCGGCCGTGGCCGTCGTCGTGGAGGTGAGGTCCTTCATCAGGGCGGCGATCCGGGCCGGAGCGGACCGGGGCAGGCGGTCGGCGAGGGCACCGTCCGCGAGGAAGAGGACCTGGTCGGCATAGGCGGCGGCGACCGGGTCGTGGGTGACCATGACGACGGTCGCGCCGAGCCGGTCCACGGCGTCACGGAGCAGGGCGAGGACCTCGGCGGCGGTGGTGGTGTCGAGGGCGCCGGTGGGCTCGTCGCCGAAGATCACGTCCGGCCGGGTGACGAGGGCGCGGGCGAGGGCGACCCGCTGCTGCTGGCCGCCGGAGAGCTCGGAGGGCCGCCGGGCGCCCTTGTCGGCGAGGCCGACCTGTCCGAGGACCTCGGCGGCGCGGTCCCGGTCGGGGCGCCGGCCGGCGAGCCGCAGCGGGAGCAGCACGTTCTGCTCGACGGTGAGCGAGGGCAGCAGGTTGAACGCCTGGAAGACGAAGCCGAGGCGGCTGCGGCGCAGCCGGGTGAGCTCGTTCTCGCCGAGGCCGGTGATCTCGGTGCCGCCGAGCCGGACCGAGCCGGCGGTGGGGCGGTCGAGTCCGGCGGCGCACTGCAGGAAGGTCGACTTGCCGGAGCCGGAGGGTCCCATGACGGCGGTGAAGCTGCCGTGCGGGAGGCTCAGGTCGATGCCGCGCAGGGCGTGCACCGCGCGGTCCCCCTTGCCGTAACGGCGCCGTACTCCGGCGAGTTCGACGGCTGCCGTCGAGGGGGCGGCTTCCCGTGCCATGGGTCCTCCGTACGTTCGGGTCGGTCCTGTCGAACGTACGGATCGGGGCAGGTGGGGCACCATGGCGGCGGCCGGTGGATCGAGGGTGGGGTTGTCCCCACCCCCGATCCACCGGCCGGTCCGGTCCGGAGCGGAGCGGTCCGGGCCGTTTTCTCCGGACCGGGCCCGTCCGGTCCGGTCCAGAGGAAACGGCCCGGGCCGGAGCGCGGGGACGTACGGTTTCGGCCATCCGCGGGCAGGCCACGGTTCTCCGGTTCAGGGCTTGACGGACTGCATCGTGCCGCCGAGGAGGAGGGATTCGGCGCACCGGCCGGGGGCCGGGGCGCCGACCGGGCGGCCGACCTTGCGGCAGGTGACGGTCATGGTCACCCGGCCGCCGGCGGGCACCACGATCGGGGTGACGAAGTGGTAGTCGGAGTCCCGGAAGTTCTCCAGGGCCAGGGTCAGGAAGCGGGAGCCCTCGCCGGTCGTGACGACCACCGATCCGGCGTCGCCCTGCGGGTTCTGGACCACGATGTCGGTGAGCCGGAACGCCTTACCGGACGGCACCGTCAGTGCCGTACCGCTGCTCGGTCCGCCGCCGACCGCATCCCTGACCTGCACCTGGGCACTGGTGGGCACGTCGGGCGGGAGCGGCTTGGCACTCGGCTTCGGCTTGGCGCTCGGTTTGGGCTTGGGCCTGGGCGTCGGGGTGGCCTTGGCGGTGGGGGCCACGCCGGGGGCGGTGGTCGGGGCGGGGGCCGCCGAGGGGCCGCCGGAGCCGCCGTTCGGGCCGCCCGTGCCGTCGGTGCCGGTGGTCGCGGAGGCGATGACCTCGGGCGTGATGGCCTCGCGGGCCGCGGACTTCACGGCCGGCCGGAGCAGCCCGTACCAGAAGCCCGCCAGGATCAGGGCGAGGACGCAGACGAGGGCGAGGGCCCGGGGCAGCCAGCGCGGCAGGACGGCTTCCTGCTGGTAGGAGCCGTCGAGCACGACCGGCGGCGCGGCCGGTTCCTCGCTCTCGGGGGCGGGCGGCGTGACGACGGCCTGGAAGGTGTGGACGACCGGGGTGCCGCGCCACAGGTGCTTGCCGGGCTTGACGCGCAGTTCCGCGAAGGCCGCCCGGCCGGGTTCGACGGTCAGCTCGGACCGGTCGAAGGAGACCCGGGCCCGCTCGGTGCCGGAGCGGGCGGTGAGCCCGACGGTGAGCGGGGTGTTGCCACGGTTGTCGACGGCGATCTTGTGGGCGCCGCGCCGCACTCCGTGCGAGCCCCGGGGCACCAGTTCGGCGGTGACCTCGGTGAACGGCGCGACCGTCACCCTGCCTTCGGGGACGACGGGTTCGGCGTGGTCGCTGGTGGGGACCACGCGCACCCCGAAGGGGGTCTCGCCCGCGGGGACGGACGGGTCGCGGGGCGGGCGGAAGACGACGGAGACGCTCTCCACGTCGCCGGGGTAGAGGGAGAGGGTCGCCGGTTCCACCGTCGTCCAGGCGGCGCAGGCGCCGGCCACCTCGAAGCGGTACTCCTCCACGGTGGAGCCGGAGTTGCGCACCTGAAGAGGGAGGCTCGTCTCTTCGCCCGGTACGGCGGTGGCGGACGATGCGTCGAGGCTTGCCGTAAGACTCATGGGCGCACCGTAGGGTCCGGGCTCCTCCACGACATCGTCAGGGAAGGAACACTTTCGGGCAGATTCAGTGCCCGAAGCAACGATCCAGTTTTCATGACGGTCAGTCAGGGCATCTCCAGTCCGCCGAACTACCAGAGAGACTGGCGTTGTTGACGATGCCGGTGGTGTTCAGGGGCTCCCTGCAGACGGTTTCCGCGGGCCCTCGCCTCCCCTCGTCGACCGCCGAACTCCGATCGTCCGGGGGGAGCCCGATCATGGAACGTACGGCTGTCGCACTGCGCGCGCAGGACCCGATCTCGCAGGCGGGGGTGACGAGTCAGTTACGGACCCGTCCCGAGATCACGGTGACGGAATGGAGCGAGACCGCGGACCCCGCGCCCGAGGTCGTCGTGCTCGTGGTCGACACGGTCGACGAGGACGTGCTGCGGCTGCTGCGGCACATCAACCGCACCAGCACGGCCCGCCCCGTCCTCGTCACCACCGACATCGACGAACAGAAGCTGGTGAGCGCGGCGGAGTGCGGGGTCGCCGGGGTGATCCGGCGTGCGGAGGCGACCCCCGAGCACCTGGTGCACGTCATCGGCACGGTCGCGAAGGGCGCCGGACACCTCCCCTCCGACCTGGTGGGGCGCCTCCTGGAGGAGGTCGGCCGGCTCCAGGGGCAGGTCCTCGGCCCGCGCGGACTGCACTTCACCGGCCTCGCGGCGCGCGAGGTCGACGTGCTGCGCCTGGTCGCGGAGGGCTACGACACGGCGGACATCGCCGCGAAGCTCTCGTACTCCGAACGCACCATCAAGAACGTCCTGCACGCCGTCATCACCCGGCTGCAACTGCGCAACCGGTCGCACGCGGTGGCCTACGCGATGCGACAGGGGCTGATCTGAGAACGATCCGAGGCCCTCCGCCCTTGCCCTCGCCGTCGCTCCGCCCTCGCCTTCACTTCGCCCTCGCCTTCACTCCGTCCTTTTCTTCGCTTCGCCCTTGTCTTCACTTCGCCCCTGTCTTCACTTCGCCCCTGTCTTCACTTTGCCCTTGGGGGCACGAATCCCTTCCCCCAAGGGTGACTTGGCGCCCGAAGACAGCGGCGGGCCGGTGCGGCATCCTCGGCCCGTCGAGCGACGTGAGGCCGAGGGGGTTGTGCCGTGCGCTGGTTCCAGTCGTCCTGGCGTACGGAGCCGCCGGCGCCCCGGCGTCCCGGCCGCCGTACGTCCGCCCGGGCCTCGCTCGCCCTGCTGCTGCTCGCCGCCGGGGCCGTACCGGCGTCGACGTCCGCGTCGGCGCGACCGATCCCCGACGAGGGCCCGGTGACCCCGGCGAGCGTGTCGCAGGCGCTGGACCCCGGCGCGTCGATCGCCGTCGACAAGCAGGTCCTGACGCCGGTGGTGCCGCCGATGCCGGAGGTGGTGCTGCTGGTGGACGGGACGCGGAGCATGGAGCAGGTCATCGACAACGTACGGGGCGGGCTGCGGAGCATCATCGAGAAGGTGCGGTCCAGTCAGCCCGACGCCAGGTTCGCGGTGGCGACCTTCGGCGACCAACAGGTCGACCCCGGCGCCGGGTTCGACGTGACGGCCGGACTGACGCAGGACTACGACCAGATAGAGACGGGCGTCGGGAAGCTCGGCATCGGGCGCGGCAACGGCAGCATGGGCCCCTCCGAGGACTGGATCAACGGCCTCTGGCAGATCGCAGACGGCGCGGGCGGCCGGACCGTCTTCCGGGAGAACTCCAGCCCGGTGGTCGTCCTCGTCAGCGACGCCTCCAGTCACAACCCGAGCAACGGACACAGCATCGAGGACACGATCTTCGCCCTCCAGGACAAGAACGCCCGGGTCCTCGGCATCGACGTGGACACGAGCATCGGCGACGGCCTGGACGGCACCGGATACGCGGGCAATCCGAGCCAGATCGAGAACCCGCGGACCACTCCCGGCCAGGCCACCCGCATCATCGAGGCCACCGGTGGCCGCAAGCTGAGCGGCATCGACCCCGACCGGGTGGCCGAGGCCATCGTGGAGGGCCTCGGCAATCTGCCCACCCGGGTCGGCCACCGCCCGGAGTCCTGCGACCCCGGGCTGACCGTGACCCTCGACCCGCCCGTGCGGGACGTCGTCAGCGGCGAGACCGCCGCCTTCGCCGAGACGATCGCGGTCGCACCGGACGCGCCGCAGGGCGCGACGCTCACGTGCACCGTGGAGTTCCTGCTCGGCACCCGGTCCCCGGACGCCGCGACGATCACGGCGGCCGCCGCGGCCGATCCGGCGTACGTGCAGCAGATCTCGATCACCGTCAACGACGTGACCGCGCCCGTGGTGACCGTCGACGACCGCACCTCCCGCGCGACCGGCTCCGACGGCACCCGGATCGACTTCGCGGCGACCGCCGTGGACGCCGAGGACGGCCCGCTGCCGGTGACCTGCGTTCCGGCCTCCGGCTCCGTCTTCCCCGTCGGCACCACCACCGTCACCTGCACGGCCACCGACGGGGCGGGCAACACCGCGACGGACACGGCCGCCTTCCGCGTCCTGCCGCTCATGCGGCCGCCCGGCGGCGGAACGCCGCCTCCGCCGCCCCCGCCCTCCCTCGCGGACGTCGCCGTCGCCGTCTCCCTCTCCCCCGAACGCGCCTACGCGGGACGGGCGGTGGTGGCCCGCTACACGCTCACCAACGCCGGCCCCGACGCGGCGGAGCACGTCGCCGTCGACACGGCCTGGCCCGCCGGAGCGGGGCGCGCCCTCTCCCGTACCGACCGGTGCACGGCCGCCGCGCCCTGCTCGATCCCGCCCGGCGGCCGGGTGGTGGTCACCCAGACCGCCACCTACGCGGAGGCGGCGGCGGGCACGGTCCGGGCGACCGTGCGCGACCGCCTCCCCGACCCGGAGCCCGGCGACAACACGGCGACGGCGGCGCTGCGGGTGCTCCAGCCTCGCCTGGAGGTCACGCCGCGGGTCGTCAGGCCGGGCGAGCCGGTGACCGTGCGGGGCACGGACTTCCCGCCGGGCGAGCGGGTGCGGCTCGTGTGGTCCGCCGGTCTGACCGCCGACGCGCCCCCGCTGACGGCGGACCGCGACGGCCGCTTCGAGACGCAGGTGCTGGTGCTGCGCAAGGACCGGACGGGGCCGCGGCTCCTGCGCGCGGAGGCCGTCCGCCTCGAACGCCTGGAGCAGCCCGTGCTGGTCGTCCGACACTCCCTGCAACCGCCGGACTTCGCGGGTCGGGGGTGACGGGGCTCCGATGATCCACGAGGTCGACGACGTGCTGCGCTCCCTCATCCGGGCCGAGGTCCTGGAGGGCGGGCAGGTGGCGGTGGTCTTCGACGCGCCCACGCGCGAGTGGGCGGCGAAGGTCAACGCACCCATGGTGAACCTGTACTTGTACGACATCCGCGAGGACATGCGGCGGCGCGAACGCGGCCTGCACAACGAGTACGACGAGCGCGGCGTGGTCGTCGCCCGCCGCCGCCCGCCGCGCTACTTCAAGCTGTCGTACCTGATCACCGCCTGGACCAAGCGCCCCGAGGACGAACACCGTCTGCTCTCCTCCCTGTTGGCGTGCCTGCTGCGGTACGAGGCGTTGCCGCCGGCGCGGCTCACCGGCACGCTCGCGGAGATCGGCGCGGCCGTCCCCCTGTCGATCGCGCTGCCGCCGCCGGAGGACCGCTCGTTCGCGGACGTGTGGAGCGCGCTGGGCGGCGAACTGAAGCCGTCGCTGGACCTGGTGGTGAGCGTCCCGGTGACGGCGTCGCCGCGCTACCCGGCGGGCCCGCCGGTCGGCGACGAGGGCCTGGAGGTCCGCTTCGGCGACGGGCCCACCCGATGACGGCCGAACTGCTTTCCCGCGCGCGGGAGATGGAGCTGCGGATCCGCCGGGCCGTGGAGGCCCGGCGGGAGGTGGACCCGAACCCGGACGACGCGTTCCGGGGGCTGTACCTGACGGAGGAGACGGTGGAGCGCCTGCTGGAGGCCCCGCGCGCCTTCCCGCCGCCGGAACCGTCGGCGCCGGTGTCCTCCGCGTCCCGGCTGGGGAGGCTGGCGGGGGACTTCGGCCTGTCCGCCCTGGACGTGGACATCCTGCTGATCGCGCTGCTGCCGGACCTGGACGACCGCTTCGAGGCGTTCTACGGCTACCTCAACGACGACGTGACCCGGCGCAGGCCCTCGGCCGGCCTGGCCCTCGGCCTGTGCGGCATGCCGCACGCGGACCGCGAGGCGCGGGCGCGCCTCGGCGAACAGGCCCCCCTGCGGGCCGGCGGCCTCCTCCTCGTCGAGGACCGCGACCGCCCCTTCCTGGGCCGCGCGCTGCGCGTCCCCGACCGGGTGACGGCGTACCTCCTGGGCGACGACACCCCGGACCCGCGCCTCGCCGACGTACGCGCCCCCCGGGAGGCGATCCGGGGCGCGGGAGACCCGGCCCCCCTGGCCCGCTTCCTGTCGGGCCCCGCCGCCCTGGTGTACCTCCAGGAGGACCAGGGCGGTGCCGGTACGGCCCTGGCCGCGTCGTCCCTGGAAGCGGCGGGCCGCGCCGTCCTCGCCGTCGACCTGGCCCGCCTCGCCGAGGACCCGGCTCCCGCCGAGGCCGTCCGCTGCCTCCTCCGCGAAGCCCGCCTGACCAGCGCCGGCCTGGTCTGCGCCCCCCTGGACGCCGTGGCCCGCGAGCGCCCCGGCCTCCTCCGCGCGGTGACGGACCTGCCGCTCCCGGTCCTCCTGGTGGGCCGCCTGCCCTGGGACGCGTCCTGGTCGACGGCCCCGCCCCTGCTGGTCCGCGCGCCGAGGGTGACCCCGGAGACGAGAGCGGCCCTGTGGCGCGAGAGCGCGGGCGAGGACGTCCCTCTCCCCCTGGAGGACCTCCTCTCCCCCTTCCTCCTCACTCCGGAGCAGATCGTCCGCTCGGCGAAGGCCGCGATCCAGAAGGCCCGCCTGGACGCGAAGCCCGTCGACGCCGACCACGTACGCCAGGGCGCCCGCGCCCAGAACGCCGCCGGCCTCGACCGCCTCGCCCGCCGCATCGAACCCACCGTCGGCTGGCACGACCTCGTCCTCCCCCCGGACACCGAGACCCAGCTCCGCGAACTCACCTCCCGGGCCCGCCACCGCGACCACGTCCTCGGCACCTGGTCCATGCGCCCAGGCGGCGGCCGAGGCCGAGGCGTGGCCGCCCTCTTCGCCGGCGACTCGGGCACGGGCAAGACGATGTCGGCGGAGGTCATCGCGGCGGACCTGGGCCTCGACCTCTACACGGTCGACCTGGCGACGGTCATAGACAAATACGTGGGCGAGACGGAAAAGAACCTCGAACGCATCTTCACCGAAGCGGCAGGCGTCAACGGCGTCCTCCTCTTCGACGAGGCGGACGCCGTCTTCGGCAAACGCTCGGACGTGAAGGACGCCCACGACCGCTACGCCAACGTGGAGTCCGCGTACCTCCTCCAGCGCATGGAGTCCTTCGACGGCCTCGCCATCCTGGCGACGAACCTGAGGGCCAACCTGGACGACGCCTTCACCCGCCGTCTGGACCTCGTCATCGACTTCCCCGTCCCCGACGCCCCCCAACGCCTCCTCCTCTGGGACCGCACTCTGGGCCCCCAACTCCCCCGCGCCACCGACCTCGACCTCCCCTTCTGCGCGGAAGCCTTCGAACTGTCAGGCGGAAACATCCGCTCGATCGCGGTGACGGCGGCGTACCTGGCGGCGGAGGCGGGCGGGCCCCTGACGATGCGGATGCTGATCCACGCGATCCAGCGGGAGTACCAGAAACTGGGCCGATTGACCCTGCCCTCAGAGTTTGGAAGTTATTCCGTCTTCCTAAATTAAGGGCCTACCGATCATCAAGGTGTTGCTTTCAGGGCTGGGGCTCGTTGGTGTCGTATGCGCATCCCGGACGAGATTCGTGATCAACTTGCCGTGAAGTTCGCGGTGTTGTTCCCACACCTGGACGAACGACAGCGGCGGCTGCTGATGGCCGCGGAGGCCCGAGGGCTGGGCCATGGCGGCATTCGAGCCGTGGCCCGGGCGGCCGGGGCGAGCGGGACAACGGTTCGCAAGGGCATGTCCGACCTGGAGGCGGGCCAGTTCCTGACCGGGCGGGTGCGGCAGCCCGGCGGTGGACGCAAACGCGTCACGGAGCTCGACCCTGGACTGCGGGGTGCCCTGCTGAGCCTGGTCGAGCCGGACGAACGTGGTGATCCGATGTCGCCGTTGCGGTGGACGACGAAGTCGACCCGCACGCCGGCGGCCGAGCTGACCCGTCAGGGTCACCGGGTCGGTGCGGACACCGTCGCCGGTCTGCTGCGGCAGGAGGGGTTCCGGCTGCAGGCCAACGCCAAGACACTCGAGGGCAGCCAGCATGCCAACCGGGATGCCCAGTTCCGCTACATCAACGAGCAGGCACGTGATCACAGGGATGCCGGCCAGCCGGTGATCAGCGTGGACACCAAGAAGAAAAAGCTGGTCGGCGACTTCCACAACCATGGCCGTTCCTGGCGGCCCACAGGCGATCCGGTGCCGGTCCGCGTCCATGACTTCGCCGTTCCACAGCTGGGCAAGGCCATCCCTTACGGCATCTACGACCTGGCGGCCAACACCGGCTGGGTCAATGTCGGCACCGACCACGACACCGCCGCGTTCGCGGTGGAGTCGATCCGCCGCTGGTAGCACGACCAGGGCCGGACCGACTACCCGCACACTTCCCGACTACTGATCACCGCCGATGCGGGCGGGCCCAACGGCTACCGCACCCGGGCCTGGAAACTCCACCTCGCCCGTCTGGCCGCGGAAACCGGGCTGGTCATCACGGTCTGCCACCTGCCGCCGGGCACGTCGAAGTGGAACAAGATCGAGCACCGGCTCTTCTCCCACATCACCTGTCCACAACCTCCCGGGACAGAACAACTAGCGCGGCCGCCCGCTGACCAGCCACGAAGTCATCCTCGAGTCGATCGCCGCGACCACCACCCGCACCGGACTGCGGGTGAAGGCCGAACTGGACATCAACACCTACCCATCGGCGTCGGTGTCGGCGACGCGGAGATGGCGGCCCTGCCTCTGACCCGGCACACCTTCCACGGCGAATGGAATTACACCCTGCACCCCCAGCCGAGCCCGGCCGCCCCGGCAGCCCGCAACGGCCGGCCACCGACACCACCGTGGAGCCCAGCCATCCTGTCCGACCCCGAACTGACCGGCCTGACTCCACACCAGTTGCAGCACCTCATCCACACCCTGACGCCGGCAGGAGACACCCGGCGCGGACGCCCGCCCCGCCCCACCTTCGCCGACCAGGTCCTGGCCACCGTGCTCCACCTGCGCGTCAACCTGGCCACGGAACCTCTTGCCGTTCTGTTCAACAGCAGCCGTACTGCCATGCACCGCACCCTGCTGAAGACCAGGAAACTGCTTGAAGCACAGGGCGTCACCATCTCGCCGGCCATCACCCCACCGACCGCCCTGACAGCCCTCCGAGCCCGAGTGGCCGCCCAAAGCAGCAGCCCCAACACCAAGATCAAAGCGGCAGGTTAATGATCGGCAGACCCTTAGGAAAATTCCCTAAAGGTCACACGAAGAGATAGCTTTTGATGTATTCATTTAGCACTGCTGGAACTTCCTTCAAGTCACTTCGAGTAACGTGGCAATAACCCTTCCCACCCATCACTGGAGCACCCACAGCACCCATTTTCTCCGCAACACTCCTCAGACCTACAAAAGACCTCTCGCTCAACACGGAACCCTCTGACCACCACGACTGGAACCCATCACCCGTCACAGCGCCAAGAAGCTTCAGGCCCGCCATGCGAAGATAGCTATTCGGATCAGACTCCAGCAGAATACATCGTTCTCGCACTCCTACGGAAAATTCGGATACAGCCTCCATATGTCGATGGAGGAGTATATCGAAAGAACTAGGGAGAAAATCCCTTGGCTCATCAGTCACTTCAATTTCATATTCCCCCAAAGAGCCCAACTCTCGGGTAAACCGATCATACCGGAAGAGCCTCCACCCATCCACCTCGAGCACCCCATCAGAACTATTCCTGACCACCATTCCCGAACGCACCACAAGGATCTTTACACTCACCTGAAAGGCTCCAGATCGCATTCGATATCAAACATCACCAGGACTCTCGAATCGAGACCAATACCGTATTCCTGCTGAAGCCACCGTTCAGCGCCGTCTCGACCTCTTTCCGAGATCTTCTTCACTACCACTTCCAGGGAAAGATCTTCAAGCGCCTCCTGAAATCCACCTACGACTTTCTGACTTCCAGGAACAGGACGATGATGCGACTGCTGAATTGCAGTCAAAGCATAGCTCCAACTTTTGGTCTTAGTGATCTCCAGGTCTGCCCTACCAGCATAATCCAAGGAGGTCAATTTCGCCAGCTCCAATATAGCTTCTTCGTTCGCAATATTATGCCATTTCTGCTTCTTGATCTCTCCGGGTTCGACGGAAAGAAGTTTTTTAAGGCGGAGAGTGGCATAGGTGACCAACGGGGTACCTTTGCCGTTAGGGAATGACGGCTTACTGGGGACCCATGCCGGAAGCTTGTCAAGGAATGCCGCGATCAATCCGAAAGTTTTATTAGAAGGGTCCCACTCCCGGGTAATGCGCCCTTGCGATCCATCGGGCCCTGTAATGATGCACTGAATCCTCTTACGGCCGGTGGATGCATCTTCTCCAACAACTTCATCATAGAAAGCCCAGCCCGCCGGAGGGTTCTCCGGATCAATGTTCCTGAAGAGATGAGGGATAGGCTCCTTCACCCTCGCTTTCTCCTTGGGTATCACTTCATTGGAGTCGTCCTTACTATCCTCTTTTGGATTAATCTCGGCTCGAACGTGGTACTGATCTTGGTTAGAGACGATCGAAAGTTCAGAGAGATTGAACTTTTTCTTGATCGATGGCAAGGCGCGGACTACCGTCGTCCGATCGCTCTCCGGTTGGTCCATAATGAGCTCAACGGAGCGAATCGCGCCCTTTACCGCGAGCTGCTTATCCCTTAGCGTCCGCCGATCTTCACCATTGCCACCACTTCTATTTTTCCCTTGAGTTTTCTCCCAGAATTTCTTCCCCATTCGAGCAATGGATTCGACGAGCTTGTCGATGGCTCGGTTGACGGGTTTCGAGGCCGCCTGGAAGACCGATTTGACCTTGTTGGCCAGGCTGCCAATGCCCAGCAGTGACGCCAGGAAGCCGATCAGGAGGGGAATGCTGGCGGCCAGGGCCGTTTCGACCGTCTTGGGGACGCCGGCGGCGCCGCCGTTGGCGATCTGGATGACCGCATCGAGGACGGCGTTGACGAAGTCGGCTATCTGGGTGCCCTGGTTCACGACGAAGGTGACGATGTCGATGATGCCCTTGACGGCGCGGACGAAGGCGGAGGCGGGGTTGAGGAGGGAGATGATCCAGGTGATGCCGGCGACGATCACCGTGGGGATCAGGTATTCCGTGAGTTTGGAGAGGATGGTGGACTTCAGGTCGCCGGTTTCGGCCTTGATCTCCTCGTAGGCGCCGGCCGGGCCTTCGGTGGCGAGTTTCTTCGCGACCGGGACGCTCGACTCGACGGCGGTCATGGCTTCGTCGGGGACGCCCTTGCGGGTGATGCGGGAGCGGATGTTGTCCCAGGTCAGGCCGAGGAGGGAGGTGATGAGCTGGATGATGCCGCGGAGGTCGAAGCGGGCGGGGAGTTCCAGGCCCGCTTTCGTCGCCGTGCCGAGGAGCCAGGAGACCAGGCCCGTCTTCAGGTGGCTGCCTATGTTCGTGACGAAGAGGTCGAGGCCGGCGCCCACGGCCTTGACCAGGTTTCGCAGGAAGCCGATCGGGTCCTTGATGATCTTCATGACGGCCGAGGCGGCTTTCGCCAGGATGCCCAGGAGGAGGTTCTTCAGTTCGTTGATGGTCTTGACGACGCCGACGATGGCGTCCTTCGCCTTGTCGATGAGGCCCTTGTTGGCTTCCTGGAGCTTCTTGATCTCCTCGTCGACGGCGTCGAGGGCGGCTGTGTACTTGGTCGCGAGGTCCTGGACCAGTTGTTCCGACTTCTCGTCGACGGTCGTTTCCAGGTCCTCGAACTTGCCGGCGAAGTCCTGCCGGGCCTCCTCGCCGAAGGCCTTGAGGTCGGCGGGGAGTCTGTCGACCTCCGCCTTCAGGTCGTTCCGGCCCTGGGCGATGCGTGCCTTGGCGCGGCCCAGTTCGACACCGATCAGGTCGGCCACGGTGGAGATGACCGTGCGCATGCGGGCCACGTACAGCTTGCGGGACTCCTGGTAGAGGTCGTTGGCCTCCTGGGGCAGGCCGGCGAACTTGTCCTTCAGCCAGCGGCCCTTGCCGAGGAAGCCCCCGTAGCGCTTGTCCTTGTACTTCTTCATGCGGGCCTTGTGGTCGGCCGTGAAGGCGTCCCGTGCGGCCTTCTCGCCCGTGGTGAAGGCGGTGTCGACCTTCTGGTCCAGGCCGGTCAGGGTCGACTCGACGTCCTTCTTCGTCGCGTCGAAGACCTTCTGGAGCTTCGCGGTGACCTCGGCCCGCTTCTGTTCGTCCTTCGACTTCGTCTCGCCCTTGCCGCCGTCGACCGCCTTGCCCGCCTCCGTGCGCGTGGCCGCCAGGGTGTTCATCGCCTGTGCGCCGGCCGCGGCCGCGCCCGCCTTCGCGGTCGCCAGCTGCTGGTCCTCCGCGGTGTGCGCCTTGCCGGGGGCCTTCGCCGAGTCCGTCTCCGCGGTCTTCTTGGCCTTCAAGGCGTCGTCGAACTCCGGTTCGTTGCCCTTGGCGAGCTGTTCCTCGGTGACCTCGGCGTCGGCCATCGCCTTGTCGTTCTCCGCCGGGCCCTGGGAGAAGTCCGTCACCGCCGGCGGCTGCTTCTCCGGGATCGCGTCGGACGCGGACGGGGCGCCGGGGTTGCCGGGCGGGCGGTCCGGTACGAGGGGGGTGACGGGCTTGTCCTTGGCCGCCGACGTGTCGGGGGGTGCCTTCGTCGCGGTCTCGATGTCCTCGGCGGAGGTGTCCTTGCCCTCCCCGACCTTCCCGTCGACCTCCGCCTTCACCTTGTCGGCCTTGCCGGACTTCGAGAACTTGTCGGCCTCGTCGAGGTTCTTCGGCGCCTGCGCCTCGATCGCCTTGTCGACGGCGGCGACGAACGCCGCCTTGTCGAACTCGCCGGGCTTCGCCGCGTTCATCTTCTCGGCGTTCGCGGCCTTGCCCTGCGCCTCCTTGTCGTCGACCGGCGCCACCGCGGCGTCCTGCGCGGACTTCGACTCCGCCGCCGCGGGGGGGTGCGCGGCCAGCGTCCGCTTCTTCGCCGCCACGTCCGCGCCGACCCGCCGGAAACCCGGGGCCGCGTTCGGGGGCGTCTTCACCGGGGCCGTATGGCGCTGGGCTACCAGACGGGCCACCGCCGCGTTGCCCACCGCGCCCTGGAGGCGCTGGACGGCGTGCGGGGAGAGGCCGCCGGGCTCGTGGAGGGCCGTCTCAGGGGTGGCCGTCCCGGGTCGGCGGTCGGTCGTCGGCTTCTTCTCCGGGACCTCCTTCATCCGTCCCCTCCCGGTAGCCGTAGCCGTGGCCGCACGGCCAGGCTGCCCGCCGGGCCGGGTCCCGGCGGAGGGCGGCGGGGGTCCCGTGCGTCCCCGACTCCCTTGCACCTTCGGGCAGTTCACGCTGCCCAGGCGGGCGGCCGATCATCCGTTCCGGGTGATCGTCACGCTGGTGAGAATGGCCCGGTTCCACGGGAGCGGTTCCCCGGTCGAGGAGTGACGTCGAGGAGAGAGAGCACCGTATGCCGTCGTACCTGTCCCCAGGCGTCTACGTCGAAGAGGTCCAGTCGGGCTCGCGGCCGATCGAGGGGGTGGGCACCTCGGTGGCCGCCTTCGTCGGCTTCGCCCGGCGGGGGCCCTTCGACGAGCCGACGCTGGTCACGAACTGGAGCCAGTTCGTGAGCCGTTTCGGCGACTTCGTCGAGGGGACGTACCTCGCGGCCTCGGTGTACGGCTTCTTCGCCAACGGGGGCGGGACCTGCTACGTCGTGCGCGTCGACGACGGCACTACGCCCGCACCGGCCGCGGCGGCCGGCGAGGGCACCGACCCCCGCGCGGTCGAGGCCGCCGGGCCCACCGCCATCGGCGCGTACTCCGTCGTCGCCCGGCCGGGCGTCACCGGCACGATCACCGTCGAGATCGCGGACGTGGAGGGCGACGACCCTCCGTCCGACGCCTTCCGGCTGATCGTGAAGCGGAACGGCAAGGCCGTCGAGACGTACCCCTCCGTCACCACCAAGCGCAGCAAGGAGAACGTCGCCACCCGCGTCAACGCGGCCTCGGCGCTCGTCGAGATCACCGAGCCGGGCACCGGCGCGGCGCCCGCCCGCCCCGAGGCGCAGACGGTCACCCTCGCCCCGGCGCCGCCCGTCCCGGCCGGCGGGCCGCTCACCCCCGAGGTGTACGTGGGCGACGCCGACCGCCGCTCCGGCCTCGGCGGTCTGGAGGCGGTCGAGGACGTCACCGCCGTGGCGGTTCCGGACCTGATGAGCGCGTACGAGCGCGGACTGCTCGACCTGGACGGGGTGCTCGCCGTCCAGCAGGGGCTCATCGCGCACTGCGAGCTGATGGGCGACCGGGTCGCGGTCCTGGACCCGCCGCCGGGACTCAGCCCGCAGGAGGTCGCGGTCTGGCGCTCGGAGCGGGCGGGGTACGACTCCAAGTACGCGGCGCTCTACTACCCGTGGATCGACGTGGCCGACCCGTCGACCGGACGGGTCTCCCCGGTCCCGCCGAGCGGGCACGTCGCGGGGATCTGGGCCCGCAACGACGACCAGCGCGGGGTGCACAAGGCCCCGGCCAACGAGGTCGTCCGGGGTGCCGTGTCCCTGCGGACGCAGCTCACCAAGGGCGAGCACGACCGGCTCAACCCGATCGGCGTCAACTGCATCCGCGCGTTCCCCGGCCGGGGCATCCGCGTGTGGGGCGCCCGCACCCTCGCCTCCGATCCGGCCTGGCGCTACCTCAACGTGCGGCGGCTCTTCAACTACCTGGAGGAGTCGATCCTCGCCGGCACCCAGTGGGTGGTGTTCGAGCCGAACGACGACGCCCTGTGGGCGCGGATCCGCCGGACCGTCTCGGCCTTCCTGGTCAACGAGTGGCGCAAGGGCGCCCTGTTCGGGCTGACGCCCGACGAGGCGTTCTACGTGAAGTGCGACCGCGAGACGAACCCTCCGGAGAGCGTCGACTCGGGCCACGTGGTCTGCGAGATCGGCGTCGCGCCGGTCCGGCCGGCCGAGTTCGTGGTCTTCCGTCTGTCCCAGCTGACCAGCGGCACCGGTGCCGTGGACGAGTGAGGAGTCCCTCGTGCCCCTTCCCGATCTCGACAGTTCCGTCGGACACTCCTTCGGCCTGGAGTTCGACAGCGTCATCATCAGGCAGATCACCGAGGTCAGCGGTCTGAAGATGGAACAGGACGTCATCGAGCTCAAGCAGAACACCGCGGACGGAAAGTACGCCATCAAGAAGCTGCCCGGCCGCCCCAAGGCGGGCGAGGTCACGGTCTCCCGCGGCCTCACCGAGGACAACAGCTTCGAACGGTGGATCAAGGACTCGCGGTTCGGCCGGATGAGCGACGCCCGCCGCAACGGCGCGATCATCGTCTACGACTACGAGGGCCTGCCCATCAAGCGGTACAAGCTCATCAACGCCTGGCCCAAGTCGCTGGAGATCGGCGCGCTCAAGGCCGGCGACACCTCCGTCCTCACGGAGAAGCTCGTCATCACCTACGAGAGCATGGAAGTCGACTGATGCGGCGCACGACGGCCGCCGCGCCGTCCCGCGCCGGCGACGGAGCGGGGGGCGGGGCGGAGGCCGGGCTGCGGACCGAGTTCCCCTTCCGGCTGCCCCGCGGGTACGTCGACGAGCAGGGCACCGTCCACCACGACGGCGTCATGCGGCTCGCGACCGCCCGCGACGAACTGGTCCCGCTCCGGGACGACCGGGTCCGGGAGAACCCCGCCTACCTGTCGGTGGTGCTCATCTCCCGCGTCGTCACCCGGATCGGCACGGTCGACGACGTCCATCCGGGGGTCGTCGAGGACCTGTTCGCCTCCGACCTGGCGTTCCTCCAGGACTTCTACCGGCGGATCAACGCCGAGGGGCACACCCGCGCCGCCGTCACCTGCCCCTCCTGCCGGGAGGAGTTCGCGGTGGACCTCGCCGGTGGCCGCCTGGGGGAATCGTGACGTACGCGACCGAGCAGCTGTACGAGGAGGTCGCGTACCTCGCCCACCGTTTCCACTGGCCACTGGATCAGCTCCTCGACCTGGAGCACGCGGAACGTCAGAGGTTCGTCGCCCACGCGGCCCGCCTCGACGGAGGATGACCGACGGGGAGGGGACCGGACATGGGACTGCTGTCCTGGCTGCGCGGTACGCGGGGGACGGAGCGCCCCGCGAGGGCGGACGCGCCCGCGACCGCACCGGCGTCGGCTGCCGCCTCCCGCGAGGACCGGTTCGACCTCGTCGAACTCCCTCCGCTCCAGCGGACCCTGGACGCACCCGCGCTCGTCACCGACCCGTCCGCCTTCGAGCGCGGACTGTCCACCCGGCGGCCGACCGCCCTGTCCACGTCCCTGGGGCACCTGGTCAGCGCGGAGGCTCCGGGCGGACTCGCGGGGGGCGTGACGACCCCCGTCCAGCGGTCCCTGGTGGAGTTCTCCGTACGGGCCTCCGGCGGCGGCCCGTCCCTCGGATCACCGGGCGACGTCTCCAGCGGCTCCGGCGACCGGCTCCCGGCGAGCGGGGCGGTGTCGGCGCCGACGTCGGCGTCGCTGTCCGGAGCGCCCGCGCCGGGGAGGGCCGCCCTGCCGGAGCCCGTGCAGCGTACGGCCTTCGGCCCCGCGCCGACCGGTGCGTCCTTCCCCTCCGGACCGGGACCGGTGGAGGTCCGGCGGACCCCGGAGACCTCCGGCGGCGTCACAGAGCCCCCGGCAGCCCCCGAAGCCCCGGAGACCCCTGAGGCCCTGGGCGGCCCGCCCGCACCGGATCTCGTGGGCACCCCGGAGCTCCGGGGGGACGGCGGGACCGCCGAGCTCCCGGTACGCCCTCTGGTCGGCGAGCAGCCGCTGCTGGAGGTGCCGGAGCCCGGCCCCCTCCCCGCCGAGACCTCCGGTGGAGGGCTCCCGCCCGTCCAGCGGTCCCTGTCTCCCGCCCCCGGCACGCCTCCTCCCCCGGCATCGGCCCCGTCCTCCCGGCGTCCCTCCGGCCTGGGCGCGCCGCTCCCGGCGCTGCCGCCGACGGCCCAGCGCGAGGCCCCGGGCGCCGCGCCCGTGCCCGCACCCCGCTCCGTACCGCCGGAGCCCGCTCCCCCGCCGCTTCCGGCTCCCGCTCCCGAGCCCGTGCCCGAGCCGGTGGCGCCGCTGCTCGCCGACCGCCCGCTGGTGCTGCGCACCGTGGCCCCGGAGACCGGCGCGACGGCGACGTCCCCGATCGGGGTGCCCCCGGGACCGGTCTCCGAGGCGCCCGCCGTCCCCGTGCGGTGGGAGACGCCCACCGTACAGCGGCACACACCCCTCACGGCCACGAGCACGACCGGAACCACGGTCACGACCGCTCCCGCCCCTCCCCCGGCCGCCGTCCAGCGGGCCGTCGCGCCTTCCGTGCCGGCCGCGCCCCGGGCGCCCCGGGACGCGGGGGACGTGGCCGTCGCCGCCGGCATCGCGCAGCGGATGACCGACGGGAGCGTGGTCTTCGCGCCGCCTTCCCCGTCCGTCGCCCGACGGGCCCTGCCCCCGGGGACGTTCGTCCAGCGGGAGGCAGCCACCGAGGACCCCCCGCCGCCCGCGCCGGAGGAACCCACGGGAGCCGTCCCCGACCCCGTACCGGACCCCGCACCCGACCCCGGAGCGGAAGCCGAGGACAACGCCCTTTCCGCGTACCCGAGTTCACCGGGAGGCGCGTCCTCCGGGGCCCCGCCCGCCGCTCCCCCCGTCACCGACGAGTTCGTCCGTGCCCTCTATCCGCCGCTCGCCCGGCTCTTCAAGGCCGAGCTGCGGCTGGAGCGCGAACGGGCCGGGCGGCTCATCGAGACCCGGTTCTGACCGGGCGAGGCAACGAACACCGGAAGGAGCGACCCCATGGCCACCCCCGCCCAGAGCGGCGAACCCGCCGTCAGCGTCTGCTTCGTCGTCACCATCGACGACATCGAGCTCGGCTCCTTCAACACCTGTGAGGGGCTGGGCTGCGAGGTCGTCCTGGAGACCCGCGAGGAGGGCGGCAACAACGGGCACGTCTGGCAGCTGCCGACGCGGCTCAAGTACTCGAACGTGAAGCTGTCGCGGCCGCTGACCCGGGAGACCGAGAAGGTGGCCCGCTGGTTCGCGAGCATGACGACCGGGTTCACCCGCAAGACCGCCCACATCGAGGCGCGGACCGGCGACGGGCGGAAGGTCGCCCAGTGGGGGCTGCTCGAAGTGGTGCCGGTGCGGTGGACGGGTCCGTCGTTCACGCCCGAGTCGCCGAAGGTGGCGATCGAGACGATCGAGATCGCCCACCACGGCTATGTGATGGAGGGCTGAGCCCCATGACCCCACCCGGCGCCCCGATCGCCTTCAGCGCGGCCGGCACCTCCGGTGTCGCGTCCGCCGGGAAGGGCCGGTCGGCCCGGCCGAAGCTGGAGCACGCCTACCTGGAGCTGCGGACGCCGCCGTCGGGCGGCGGGCTGACGCCGGGGGCGCCGTGCGGGCGGATCGACTTCCAGTTCAATCCCAAGGAGTTGAGCCTCACGAAGGCCGCGGCGTGGAAGCGGACGCCGGCCAAGGGGGCGAAGAGCGCCGGCCCGCCCGAGTACCAGGGCTCGCAGCCCAGCAAACTGACGGTGGAGATGTTCTTCGACGCGGGCGACACGCAGGACACCCGGGTGGTGACCTCGGTGGAGCAGCTGTTCGCGTGCTGCGTGCCGACGAGCGAGACCCGGCAGCAGCAGCGGTCGTCGCCGCCGTGGGTGGTGTTCCACTGGGGCGGGCTGACCGGCTTCCCCGGCTACGTCAGCCAAGTGCAGGCGAAGTACACGCTGTTCACGACGTCGGGGGTGCCGATCCGGGCGGTCTGCCTGGTGACGATGGAGGAGATCAGCGGGGAGACTCCGGGGCAGAACCCCACGTCGGGGGCGCTCACCGCGCGGCGCACGCACCGGGTGGCGGCCGGGGACTCGCTGCCGTCCCTGGCGCAGCGCGAGTACGGCGATCCGGCGGCCTGGCGGGTGATCGCGGAGGCGAACGGCATCGACGATCCGCTCCGGCTCGCGCCCGGCACGCGGCTGTTGCTGCCCGCTCCGGACGAACTCGGGCGGCTGCGGGCGGAGTCCGCCCCCGCCCGGCGGGGGCTGTGATGGCGGCGCCGGGCGTCGCGTCGGCGCTCGTGGTGGAGGTCGGCGGGAGTCCGCTGCCGGCCCGGCTGATGAACACCCTGGTGGAGGGGTACGTCGACGACAGCCGGACGCTGCCGGACCTGTTCCTGCTGCGGTTCCGCGACCCCGACCGCACGCTGCTCGCGCAGGGCGGGATCGAGGTGGGCGCGGAGATCGCGCTGCTGGCGCGGAGCGGGGGCGGCACGGAGCCGAGGCCGCTGCTCGACGGGGTGGTGACCGCGCTCGAACTGGAGCTGGACGAGTCGGGCACGTACACGGTGGTGCGCGGGCTCGACGAGACGTACAAGCTGCTGCGCGGGGCGCGGGTGGCCGGCTACCAGAACATGACGCTGTCGGACATCGTCGCGCAGGTCGCCCGGCGGGCCGGGCTGAAGCCGGGGACGGTGGACGTGGCCGGGCCGGTGCTCGACCACGTGGCGCAGGCCAACGTCAGCGACTGGGAGTTCGTGCGCGGGCTCGCCGAGGAGGCGGGCGCCCAGGCGTACGTGCGGGACGGGGCGCTGCACGTGGTGAAGCCGGCCGAGGCCGGCGGGGCGCCGGACGCGTCGGCACGCGCGGACCGCGATCCGCTGGTCCTGGAGCGGGGGGCGAACCTGCTGCGCTGCCGGGCGTCGGTGTCGGCGGCCGAGCAGGTCTCCGAGGTGGAGGTGCGCGGCTGGGACGTGCGGGGCAAGCGGGCCCTGGTGGGGCGGGCGCCGGCGGGCGCGTCGGCGACGCTGGCGCTGGGGGTGACGGCGGCGCAGGTGACGGCGCCGTTCGGGGAGGCCCGGCACGTGGTGACGGACGGCGGGTACGGCACGCAGGAGCGGGTGGACCGGGCGGCGAAGGCGCTCGCCGAACGGATCGCGGGCTCGTTCGCGGAGCTGGAGGCGGTGATCCGGGGGAACCCGGAGGTGCGGGCGGGCACCGCGGTGGCGCTCAACGCGGTCGGCGCGCCCTTCGAGGGCCGGTACACGGTCACGTCCTCCCGGCACGTCTTCGACGCGCTGCGCGGTTACGAGACGTGGCTCACCGTGTCGGGGCAGCAGGAGCGCTCGCTGTACGGGCTCACCGGGGGCGGTCCCGCGGCGGACCGGCGGCCCGGCGGGCTCGTCAACGCGACGGTGACGGACACGCAGGACCCGGAGGGTTCGGGGCGGGTGAAGGTGGCGTTCCCGTGGCTGTCGGACGAGTACGCGAGCGACTGGGCGCGGACCGCGCAGGCGGCCGGCACCGGCGGCGGGGAGCCGTACATCCCGGAGGTCGGGGACGAGGTGGTGGTCGGCTTCGAGCTGGGGCGCCTCGACCGGCCGTACGTCCTCGGCGGGCTCTACAACGGGCAGGACCGGCCGTCCGGGGGCGGGGCGGTGGACCCGACGTCGGGGGCGGTCGACCGGCGCGCCTTCGCCTCCAAGGGCGGGCACCGGCTGGAGCTGCTCGACGCGGCGGGCGGGGCGCAGGGCGTGCGGCTGCGGACCGGCGACGGGAAGCTGACGATCGACCTGGACCAGGCGGGGACGGCGGTCACCGTCGGCAGCGACGGGGCGGTGCGCATCACCGCGAAGGAGAAGGTGTCGATCACCGCCTCGGGCGGGGTGAGCGTCGACGCCGAGCGGGGGGCACTCGAGCTCAGCGGTGACAGCGTGTCGGTGACGGCACGTCAGGGCGTGCGGGTGGACGGCGGCCAGGGCGAGGTCCGGCTGGCGACCGGCGGCACGGTCGACGTGCGGGGGGCGACGGTCACGGTGGACGGGACGCAGCGGACGGAACTGAGGGGCGGCACCACGCTCTCCGTCGAGGCGCCCCTCGTGAAGATCAACTGACGGCTGGGGGACGAGGGACATGGCACAGGCTGCCGCCGCCGCACGGGCCGGCGATCCGACCGCGCACCCGGGGGTGATCGGCCCCTCGGGGGTGCCGTCCGTCCTCATCGGGGGCCGGCAGGCCGCCACCGTCGGGACCGCGCACCGGTGTTCCTCTCCGGCGGCGCACCCGCCGTCGGCGCTCGCGCCGCCCGGGTCGGCGACGGTGCTGATCGGCGGGCGGCCCGCGGCCCGGGTCGGGGACCTGTCGGGCTGCGGCTCCGCGATCGTGGCGGGCTGCGCGTCGGTGCTGATCGGAGGCTGAGGGGACCATGGGACAGGAGTTCATCGGCGCGGGCTGGGCGTTCCCGCCGCGCACGGACGCGACCGGGTCGATCGCCCTCGTCCGCGGCGAGCGCGAACTGGAGGAGTCGATCCGGCTGATCCTCGCGACCTCGCCCGGGGAGCGGCCGATGCGGCCCGAGTTCGGCTGCGCCGTCAACGACTACGTCTTCGCGCCCGCCGACGCGGGGACGGCCGGACAGCTCGCGTACGAGGTGCGGCTCTCGCTGGAGCGGTGGGAGCCCCGGATCGAGGTGACCGAGGTCGCGGTCCGCTTCGACGAGGCCGACAGCGGGGTGCTGTACATCGACGTCGGCTACACGCTGCGCGGCGCCAACGACCCCCGCAACCTGGTGTTCCCGTTCTACGTGATCCCGGAGGAGGACCGCGGATGACCCTGCCCAGCCCCCATCTGGACGACCGGCACTTCCAGGGTTTGGTGGACGAGGCCAAACGGCTGGTGCAGCGGCGCTGCCCGGAGTGGACCGACCACAACGTGTCCGACCCCGGCGTCACCCTCATCGAGGCCTTCGCGACCATGGTCGACCAGCTCGTCTACCGGGTGAACCGGGTGCCGGAGAAGAGCTATCTGACCTTCCTCGACCTCATCGGGGTGCGGCTCCACCCGCCGACCGCCGCCGGCACCGACGTCACCTTCCGGCTGTCGGCACCGCAGCCCGAGCCGGTGTTCGTGCGGGCCGGTACCGAGGTGGCGACGGTCCGCACCGAGACCGAACCGGCCGTGGTCTTCACCACCACCCGGGACCTGGCGATCGTGCCCTGCGCGTACGCGGCGCTCGCGACGCTCCCGGCGGGGCCCGGCCCGGGATCCCCGGCCGAACCGGCGGACCGCACCGGCGAGTTGGGGATGGGCCGCGCGGTGCCGTGCTTCTCCCCTGCGCCGGTGCCCGGCGACGCCCTCTACGTGGGCCTGTCGGCGGCCGTGCCCGCCGGGGTCGTGGTGCTGCGGCTCGACTGCGGGGTGCAGGGCGTGGGCGTCGACCCGCTGCGGCCGCCGCTGGTGTGGGAGGCGTGGGACGGGCTGCGGTGGGCGGCCTGCGAGGTGGAGAAGGACGACACCGGCGGCTTCAACCGGTCCGGCGAGCTGATCCTGCACCTGCCGGCGACGCACACCGCGCTCAGCATCGTCCGGCGGCCCGGCGGCTGGCTGCGCTGCCGCCTGGTGGCGGCGGCGCCGGACCAGCCGACCTATGTGGCGCCGCCGGTGGTCCGCGGGGTCACGGCCTTCACCATCGGCGCGACGGTGGGCGCCGAGCACGCCGAGCGGATCACCGACGAGGTGCTGGGGACGGCCGAGGGGGTGGCGGGGCAGTCCTTCACGGTCGCCCGTCCCCCGGTGGTGCCCGGCGAGTTCGCCCTGGAGGTGGTCGCGCCGGACGCCTCCGCGGCGCCCGAGGCGCCCTGGACGCGGGTGGACGACTTCGCCCATTCCGGGCCCGGCGACCGGCACTTCACGCTCGACGAGGGCACCGGGCGCGTCGACTTCGGCCCGGCCGTCCGCGAACGTGACGGCACCGTCCGGTACTTCGGGCAGGTGCCGGCCAAGGGGGCGACCGTCCGGGTCCGCGCGTACCGCACCGGCGGCGGGGTGCGGGGCAACGTGGCCCGCTCCACCCTGCGCGTGCTGCGCGGCACGGTGCCGCTCGTGGCGCGGGTGGAGAACCGCCGCCCGGCGGTGGGCGGCGTCGACGCCGAGACCGTGGACAGCGCGCGGGTGCGCGGCCCGCTCACCCTGCGGACCCTCCAGCGGGCCGTCGTCCCCCGCGACTACGAACTCCTCGCCCGCGAGGTGGCGCCGGACGCGGCCCGGGTGCACTGCGTCCCCGACGACGACGAGGGCGGGGTGCGGCTGCTCCTCGTGCCGGCCGGGCGCGGCGACGCGCGCGGCCGGATCGCCTTCGACGAGCTGGTCCCGCCGCCCCGGACGCTCGAAAGGATCGCGGAGCACCTCGACGCCCGCCGCCCCATCGGGGCGCGGGTCGTCGTCGAACCGCCCTTCTACCAGGGCGTCACCTTCGTGGCGACCGTGCAGGCGAGCCGCGGCACGGCCGGGGAGCGGGTGCGGGAGGAGGGCCTCGCGGCCCTCGACGGCTACTTCAACGCGCTGACCGGCGGCCCGGCCGGCGACGGCTGGCCGTTCGGCCGCCCGGTGCAGACCGGCGAGGCGTACGCGGTGCTCCAGCGGGTCCCGGGCGTCGACCTGGTGGACGACGTCCGGCTCTACCGGGCGGACCCGGTGACCGGGCAGCGCACCGAGGTGCCCGACGGTCGGATCGCCCTCGACCGGCACGCCCTCGTCTTCTCGTACGAGCACCAGCTGAGGGTCCGGGAGGGCTGACCGCCGTGCGCACCGACGTCCCCGGGCTGCCGAGCCCGCACCCGCTGGCCGAGCTGCTGCCGGCGGTCTACCTCGAACACGACTTCCTCACCCGGTTCCTGGCCGCGCTCGACGAGGTCCTGGCGCCGGTGCTGCTGAGCCTGGACAACCTGCCCGCCCACCTCGACCCGCGCACCGCGCCCGAGGACTTCCTCGACTGGCTGGCCGGCTGGGTCGCGGTGGAGCCCCGCGCCGACGGCCCGCCGGAGCGGCGCCGCGCCGCCGTCCTCGGCGCGGTGGACCGGCACCGGGCCCGCGGCACCCTGCGCGGCCTCGCGGAGGCGCTGCGCCTGGAGACGGGCGGGGCGCGGGTCCGGATCACCGAGAGCGGCGGCACCGTCTGGTCGCCCACCCCCGGCACCCCGCTGCCGGGCACCCGGCGGCCGTGGGTGACGGTCCGCCTCGAAGCGCCGGACCCGGGGCGGGCCGACCGGGCCCGTCTGGAGGAGCTGATCGCCGCCGAGGTCCCGGCCCACGTCGGCTTCACGCTGGAACTGCTCCCCGGGGGTGCGCCTTGACCTGCCCGACCTGCGGCCTGCGCAACCCCCCGGGCACCCCGTTCTGCGCGTCCTGCGGGGCGTTCCTGGAGTGGGACGGGGAGCGGGGGGAGGAGGGAGCGGGGTCCGGTGCGGGGTCCGGCCCGGGTTCCGCCGGGAGTTCCCGTACGGGGGCGGGTACGGGTACGGGTACGGGTACGGGGTCAGGTACGGGACCGGACCCGGCTCCGGCCGCCCGCCCCGCACCGGCCCCGGCGCCCGCACCGCCCCCCGCGCCGGTGGCCCCGCCGGTCGCACCCCCGCCGGTCGCACCCCCGCCGGTCCCGGCCCCTGCCCCCGTACCGCCGCCGGTCCCACCCCGGGCTTCGCCCGTGCCGCCGCCCGCGCAGGCGGGGCCGCGGCGGCCCGGGGAGGAGACCGAGGCGCCGGTGCCCGGGCCGGCGGCCGGGGCACCGGTGGCGGCCGTGCCGGTGGCGGCGCCGGCGCCGGTGGTCCGCTGCCGTCACTGCGGCACCGCGAACGAGGCGGGCCGCACCCTGTGCGTGCGGTGCGCGCTGCCGCTGGATCCGGGGCCGGCGCCCGCGGCTCCGCCGCCGTGGTGGCGCCGGCTGCTGCGGCGCGGAGGGCGGCAGGCCCCGCTCGCGGGGACGCGGCCCCGCCGGGCCTGGCGCAGGCCCCGGATCGTCCTGCCGCTGGTGCTCGTCCTCCTGGCCTGCGGCATCTGGTTCGGGCTGCCGTACGCCAAGGACCTGCTGGGCCTGGTCCGGAACGAGGTGGTCCCGCCCGAGGCGCTGCCTCCGTCGGCGGTGCGGGCCTCCGAGGCGCTGAAGGGGCATCCGGCGACCGCCGCGTTCGACGGCTTCAGCAATCGCTACTGGGCGGTGGCGGGGACCGGCCCGACCCTGGAGGCGGACTTCGGGGAGCCGGGGGTGGGGGTGACGAAACTGGTGGTGCTGGCGGGCACGTCGACGAAGAAGGACGAGTTCCTGACGCAGGCCCGCCCCGCGCGGCTCCGGGTGGAGCTCGTGGCGGCGGACGGCGGCACGTCGACCCGGCGGATCACCCTCAAGGACCAGCCCGGCCAGCAGACCTTCGATCTGCACGGCTCGGGGGTGACCCGGATCCGCGTCACCCCCGAGACCGCGTACGGCGCGGCCCGGGGGCGTCATGTGGCGCTGGCCGAGGTCGAGTTCTTCGGCCACCGCGGCTGACCGGACCCGGGCCGCCGCGGCTGACCGGACCCGGGCCGTCGCGGCTGACCGGACCCGGGCCGTCGCGGGCCCGGCATGATCCGGAAGGCGCGGGTCAGGAGCGGCGCGAGGCCGGGAAGAGGGCGGCGGCGACGAGGGCGGTCGCCAGGCCGAGGACGGCGACGGCGGCCGCCAGGGTGCCCACGGCCGCCTTGCCGGCGAGCAGGACCAGCGGGCAGACGAACTCGCCGAGGAAGAAGGCCGCCGTCCACAGGCCCATGCCGCGGCCCCGGTCGGCGAAGTGGAGCCGGGACATGGCGAGCGTCACCAGGGACGGGAGCAGCAGACCCGTGCCGACGCAGTTCAGGACGGCGCCCGCGATCAGCAGGGGGAGGCTGCCGCCGAGGCCCATGAGGAGGAAGCCGGCGGCGCACAGGGCGAGGAGGACCGGGAGGGGGCGGCGGCCGGGCGAGAGGCGGGTGAAGGCGATGGAGCCGAGGACGGTGGCGGCGCTGGCCAGCGCGGTGACGGCGCCGATGGTGCCCGGGGAGTCCACCCCGGCGTCGTCCAGGAGGTAGGCCATCTCGACGGGGACGGTGTAGAAGACGACGGCGCCGAACACGGTCAGCAGGCAGATGCCCGCCATGCGCCGCACGGGGAAGGGGCGGCGCTCCGGGCCCTCGTCCCCGGTCTTCCCGTCCTCCTCGGCGGAGGGCACGGGGTCGGGGAGGAAGCGGGCCATGACCGGGGCCAGGGCGAGTCCGACGGTGTACAGCCAGAAGGGGACGCGCCAGTCGGACGCGCCGAGGGCGCCGCCGAGGACGAAGAAGAGGGTGGCCGACACGGCGGCGCACATCGTCTGGAGGGCCAGGTATCTGTCTCTGACCCGGCCGCTGTAGTAGTCGCCGATCAGCGTCGTGCAGACGGTCATGATCGCCGCCTCGGCGACGCCGACGAGGACGCGGCTGGCGAGGATGGCGGGCAGCGACTCCAGCCACAGGGGCGCGGTGCCGAAGACGGCGTAGAGGGCGGTGGCCACCACCAGGAGCCGCTTGCGGCCCAGCCGGTCGACGATCACCCCGGCGAACGGCGCGAGCAGGGCGAGGGACAGGGCCGGGACGGTCAGGACGAGCGGGACGAGGGCGGCGGCGCCGGGCACCGTCTCGAAGTGGTCCTGGATGCGGGGCAGTACGGGCGCGAGGAGCACCGCGCCCAGGACCGGCAGGCAGCTGCCGGTCATCAGCAGCGCGGCGGGGAGCCGGCCGGGCGCGGGGGCGAGGTCTCCCCGGGGGTGGGCGTCGGGGACGACGGGTGCGGACATGCGGGAACTCCGGTTCACAGGGGACGTCGGTGGTGCCCGTGGACGGGGTCCGGCCGCGCGACGCCGTCGGCGCGCGGTGCGGGCACGCCCCGACTATGCGTGACGCGCCCCCGTCCCGCCCAGCCCCTCCGGCCTCCGGTTCGGCCCCGGAAGGAGACGTTCGAGGGTATTTCTCCGGTCATTTGATGATGCCTCAGACATATGCCCGTCCGGAGGGGCGGGTCCGGTGCGCGCTCGGGCGGCGGCCCGTGTGGCGGACGACGAGGGCGGCGAAGGTGCCCGGGTCGCGGTAGCCGACCTCGGCGGCGACGGCCGCGACGGTGCGGTCGGTCGTCTCCAGGAGGTGGACGGCCCTGCGCACCCGCGCCTCCTGGAGGTACGCGAGGGGGGTCCGGCCGGTCTCGGCGCCGAAGCGGCGCAGCAGGGTCCTGTCGCTGACGCCGAACTCCCGGGCCAGGGCGGGGAGGTCGTAGCGGGCGGCGAGGTCCTGGTCGAGCCGGCGCATGACGGTAGCCGAGAAGGCGTGCCCGGTCGCCGGGAGGAGTTCCGGGTCGACGTACGGCCCCTGGGCGGAGCGGTTGTCGTCCAGGAGGGCGACGCGGGCGGTGGCCCGGGCGGTCCGGGGGCCGTCGTGGTCGCGGACGAACCGCAGCGCGAAGTCGTACATGGCGCTGAACGCCGCCGTGGTCGTCACCCCGCCGTCGGTGACGACCAGGCGCTCCCGGCGGACCCGGACGCCGGGGTGGCGGCGGGCGAGGTGGTCGGCGTACAGCCAACTGGTCGTGGCCTCGCGGCCGTCGAGCAGTCCGGCCTCGGCGAGGAGGAAGGCGCCGACGCAGATCGACACCACGGGCGTCCCGGCCGCCGCCCGCTCCCGGATCGCGGCGATCTCCGGGCCGTACGCGGCGAGCGCGGCGCCCGGGTTGGAGCCGGGCGGCGGTTCGAAGCCGGGCACGATCAGGACGTCGGAGGGGCGGACGGCGGAGACGTCGAGGCGGAAGCCCCCGGAGGCGTGCACGCTCCGGCGCGGGGAGACCACCGTGGTCGCGTACCCGGCCTCCGGCCGGCCCTCGGCGGCGGCGACGTGCGCGGCCATGGTGAGGAGGTCGGGGACGCCGAAGACCTCCGAGGCGAAGCAGCCGGGGTAGGCCAGGACGCTCACCCTGAGCGGGGTCATGCGGAGCCTCCGGGAGGTGCGAGGGCCGAGTGGCGGGATTCCCCGGAGGAGCGGCGGCATCGCCGGTTCCCCGGGGTCCCAGGGTGTCGCCATCCTTCCTGTCATGACAAGCACACGGGAACGGGGCGGGCCGGGCGGGGACGATCCGCTGGAGGACTTCGAGCGCCGGGAGGTGGAGGTGGCGGGCGTCCGCAAGCGCGTGTACGTCTCCGGGGACGGGCCCGCGGTGGTCCTCATGCCGGAGATGCCGGGCATCAGTCCCGACGTCGCCCGGTTCGCGCGGTGGATCCGGGAGGCGGGCCTCTCGGTGTACGTGCCGTCCCTGTTCGGCGTCGACGGGGCCCGGCCGCTCGCCGGGGCGGCGGAGACGGTCGTCCGGCGCGCCTGCGTCAGCGCCGAGTTCCGGGCGTTCGCCGGGGGCGGCACCAGTCCGGTGGCCGGGTGGCTGCGGGGGCTCGCGCGGGTGGCGCACGCGGAGCGGGGCGGGCCGGGGGTCGGGGCCGTCGGGCTGTGCTTCACCGGGAACTTCGCCCTGTCCATGGCGCTGGAGCCGGCGGTCGTCGCACCGGTGGTCAACCACCCCTCGCTGCCGCTCGACGATCCGGCGGGGCTCGAACTGAGCGAGGAGGACGCGGCGGCGGTGGCCGGGCGGGTGCGGCGCGACGGGCTGAAGGTGCTCGCCTACCGCTTCGAGGACGACCGGTGGTGCACGGGGCAGCGGTTCGCGGCGTACCGGGCGCTGCTCGGCGACGCGTTCGACGGGCGGGTGCTGCCCTCCGGGGTGGCGAACCCCGATCCCCCGCCCTTCTTCCGGGAGGTCGTCGGCTGCGCGCACAGCGTGGTGACGGCCCATCTGGTGGACGTCGCCGGGCATCCCACGGTGCGCGCCCGCGACGAGATCCTCGCCTTCCTGACGGAGCGGCTGCGGCCCGGGGCGGGATGAGGGCGGCCGTTCCCGGCGGGGTCAGCGGGTGGGGGCGGGGGCGGTCCAGGAGCTCAGGAGGCGGAGGGCGTCGGCCGTCGCGGAGCCGGGTTCCACGTTGTAGACGCAGAGGGTCTGCTCGGTGTCGCCGGGGACCTGGAACGACTCGTAGGAGAAGTGGAGTTCGCCCGCGACGGGGTGGACGTACCGCTTGTCCCCGTGGGTGCGGCGCAGCACCTTGTGGTCGTTCCACCACGTGGAGAACTCGGGGCAGCCCAGGGTGAGTTCGCCGACCAGGTCGGCGAGCCTGCGATCGTCCGGGTGGCGGCCCGCCTCCAGGCGGAGCATGGCGACCGTCTCCGCGGCGATCCGCTCCCAGTCGCCGACGCGCTCGCGGGCCTCCGGGTCCAGGAGGTAGTAGCGGGCGAGGTTGCGCCGGGGGGCGGGCAGGGCCTCGAAGTCGGTGAGGACGGCGCGGGCCGGCGGGTTGGAGGCCAGCACGTCGGTGCGGCGGCCGAGGACGAACGCCGGTACGCGGCCCAGCGTCTCCAGCATGAGGTGCAGGCCGGGGCGGACGCGCTGGGGGCGGTTCGGGACGCGGCGGGCCGCGCCGGGGGCGGGCAGCAGGAGGTCGGCGAGGTGCTCGCGCTCGGAGGCGTCGAGCCGCAGGGCCCCGGCCAGGGCCGCGACGACCTCGGCGGAGGGGTGGCCCGCACGGCCCTGCTCCAGGCGGGTGTAGTACTCGGTGCTGACCCCGGCCAGGCGCGCGACCTCGTCCCTGCGCAGGCCGGGGACCCGGCGCGCCCGGCCGTCGTCGGGGAGTCCGGCCAGGTCCGGGCTGATCGCGGCGCGCCGGCCGCGGAGGAAGTCGGCGATCTCTCTGCTGCGCTCCATCCCCCCAGTGTGCGGGGTCCCGGGTGCGGCGGGGACCGCCCGGGTGGCCCTGCCGGTACCAGTTCCGGGAGGGTCCGCCGCGGCGCCCCGGGAGGGGCCGCGGGCTGGTGTGCTTGAGCCGTGCCCGGGTCCGCCCCGACGGAGCGGACCGGCACTTCCCTCCCGTTCCCTTTCCTCCCGGAAGGACACCGCGCCATGTCCGCGTACCCCACCGCCCTCACCGCCTCCACCGCCGTCGCCCCGCTCCGGGGCCGCGTCGCCGTCGTCACCGGGGCCTCCAGCGGCATCGGCGAGGCCGCCGCCGCGAGGCTGGCCTCCCTGGGGGCCCGGGTCGTCGTCCTCGCCCGCCGGGCCGAGCGGCTCGACGAGCTGGTCTCCCGGATCGGGAAGGACGGCGGCAGCGCCCTGGCGATCACCGCCGACGTGACCGACCGGGCGGCCGTACGGGCCGCGGCCGACCGGGTCGAGGCCGAACTGGGCGGCGCCGACCTGCTGTTCAACAACGCGGGGGTGATGCTCCCGGCGCCCTTCGAGGAGTCGGCGGCCGGTCAGTGGCAGCAGCAGATCGACCTGAACGTCACCGCCCTGACGCACGTGACCGGGGCGTTCGTCCCGCAGTTGGTGCGGGCCGCCGGGGAGCGGGGGGTGGCCGACCTGATCACCACCTCGTCGATCGCGGCGCAGAACATCTTCCCGACCTTCGCCGTCTACTCGGCCACCAAGGCGTACGTCACGCACTTCTCCCGCCACCTGCGGGCGGAGCTGGGGCCGAAGGGCGTGCGGGTCGCGGCGGTCGAGCCGGGCATCGTCGGCACGGAGCTCCAGAGCCACGTCACCGACGAGGGCGCGCGGGAGTGGCTGGCCGGCTCGAAGGAGGCCATGGAGTGGCTCGCCCCGGAGGACGTCGCCGAGACCGTCGGCTTCCTGGCGTCGCTGCCGCCGCGGGTCAACCTCCAGCAGGTCACCGTCATGCCGACCGGGCAGACCGCCTGAAGCGGCGGACCGGCGGACCGGCCCCGGCCGTCCCGGAGGGCGGCCGGGGCCGGGGTCAGGCCAGGACCCGGAGGGCGCCGGGACAGACCCGGAGGGTGACCGGGAGGGAGGCGTCGACCTCGCCGTCGGCGCCGTACGGGAGGGGCCGGTCGGCCTCGATCCGTATCTCCCGGCCGCGCAGCACCTCGACCTGGGGGCGGGCCAGGTGGGCGCCCGTCTTCAGCTCGTTCATCAGGGCGAAGAAGAGGTGCTTCGGGGCCTGCTTGATGACCACGACGTCCAGGGTGCCGTCGTCGACGCGGGCGCCCGGCGCGATGTTCCTCCCGAAGCCGTAGAAGCCGGAGTTGGCCGCGACCACCGTGTAGCCGCTGCGGTCGTGGCGGACGCCGTCGACGGTGATGCGGTACGCGGCCGGCTTCCAGGCGAGGACCGCCCGCAGGCCGCCGGCGTAGTACGAGGCCGCGCCCCGCAGCACCCGGGAGGCGTTGGCGTGCCGGTTGGCGACCGCGTCCACGCCCGCGTACACGCTGCCCAGGACGCGGATTCCGGGGTGCGCGGCGGACTCCACCTCGATGGTGTCGACGGCGCGCGGCTCGGCTTCGAGGAGGATCCGGGCGAGGCCCGGGGCGTCGGTGGGCAGGCCCAGGGCTCGGGCGAAGTCGTTGCCGCGGCCGGCGGGCACCAGGCCGAGCACCGCGTCCGTGCCGCTGAGCGCGCCGCCGACGCCGCCGGCCATGCCGTCGCCGCCGACCGCGAGGACGACGTGGCCCCGCTCCCCCGCATGCAGGGCGAGTTCGCGGGCGTGCTCCAGGCTGCGGCTGTAGACGGTGTCGAGCCGGGCGCCCGCCTCCCGCAGCAGCCGGGCCAGCGGGAGCAGACCCGCCGTGCCGCTGGAACCCCCTGCGGTGGGGTTGACGACGGCGGTGAACTGTCGCATGGATCAGACCTCCGGGCGGCAGGAGAGGCGGTCAGCGGACGGGGAGGAGGACGCCGGGGTTGAGGACTCCGGAGGGGTCGATCTCGGCCTTGACGGCCTGGAGCATGCGGATGCCGAGGGGTCCGGTCTCGCGAACGTACCAGTCGCGGTGGTCGGTGCCCACGCCGTGGTGGTGGCTGATGGTGCCGCCCGCCGCGAGGATGGCGTCGTTGGCGGCCCGCTTCGCCGGCTCCCAGTGCGCGACCGGGTCCTCGCCCTGCGCGGAGACCACGGTGAAGTAGAGCGAGGCGCCGTTCTCGTACGTGTGCGAGATGTGGCACATGACCAGGGGCGGGGTGCCGGCCTCGGTGAGCGTGCGGGTCAGGGCGTCGCGCACCGCGGCGTGGAGACCGGGGAGCGCGGACCAGAAGGCGGCCGTCTCCAGCGTCTCGGCGAAGGCGCCGGCGTCGAGGAGGGCGTCGCGGAGGTAGGGGGCGTCGTACCGGCCGTGCGCCCAGCGGTCGCCGGGCTCCTCGCCCGTGAACTCGCCGCCGCAGGCGCGGAGGACCTCGTGGACGGCGGCGCGGCGGGCGGCCGTCTCCTCCTCGGTGCCCTCGTAGCCGACGACGGCCGCGCAGCCCGGGTTCTGCGGGAGTCCGCCGCTGCCGATGGCGTCCGGCTGGGCCAGGCCGACGAAGGTCTCGGTCTCGTCGGACAGCCGCAGCACGGTGGGGCGCGGGCCGTCCTGGGCGAGGCGGCGCAGCGCCGCCGTGCCGGCCTCGAAGGAGGCGAAGCGCCAGCCCTCGTAGATCCGGCGGGCCGGGAGCGGGCGGATCCGGACGGTCACCGCGGTGATGACGCCGAGGGCGCCCTCGGAGCCGAGGACCAGCTGGCGGAGGTCGGGGCCGGCCGCCGAGCGCGGGGCCCGGCCGGTCTCCAGGGTGCCTTCGGGGGTGGCGACGGTGAGGCCGAGGACCATCTCGTCGAAGCGGCCGTAGCCGGCGGACGCCTGGCCGCTGGAGCGGGCCGCCGCGAAGCCGCCGACGGAGGCCCACTCGAAGGACTGCGGGAAGTGGCCGAGCGTCCAGCCCCGGGCGTTGAGCAGCTCCTCGCACCGGGGGCCGCGCAGGCCGGGCTGGAGGGTGGCCGTGCGGGAGACCTCGTCGACGGCGAGGAGCCCGTCCAGCCGGCGCAGGTCGAGGGCGACGAACGGGCGCTCGGTGGCGGGGGCGAGGCCGCCGACGACGGAGGTGCCGCCGCCGAAGGGCACGGCGGCGACGCCGTGTTCGGCGCAGGCGCGGAGCACGGCGAGGACCTCGTCGTGGTCGGCGGGGAGGAGGACGGCGGCGGGCGCGGTGCGGACCTCGCCGGCGCGGATGCGCAGCAGGTCGGGGGTGGACTTGCCGCGGGTGTGCCGGATGCGGCTCTCGGCGTCGTCCCGCAGGCCGTCGGGGGCGGCGACGGCCGCGCGCAGCGCGTCGTACGCCTCGCCGGTCAGGGCCGGGGCGGGCGGTTCGACGGCGTCGAGGGTGGTGGGGCCGCCCTCGCGGGGGGTGACGCCGAGCAGGTCGCGCAGGAGGCCGGTGACCGCGTCGGGCAGGGGTGCCGCCTTGGCCGGGTCGCCCCAGCCGCTCCACAACATGTCCACTTCGAGAGGTTCCTCACGGTCTGGTTCACGGACGGCTCTGCCGCTCGGCCCGCACTGGCATTACACTGTGACAGATGACGCCCATTCGTCACAACCATGCAGACTCAGATCCCGTGCTCGACGCCGCCCGCGACTGCGTGCTCGCCGTCGGCGTGCGGCGCACCACCCTCACCGACGTCGCCCGGCGCGCGGGGGTGTCCCGGATGACGCTGTACCGGCGCTGGCCCGATGTGCGCAGCCTGGTCGGCGACCTGATGACCCGTGAGTGGATCGGCGTCGCCGCGGACGCCATGCCGCCCTCCGACGACGACCGGCCCGAGCGGGAGCGCATCGTCGGGGGACTCGTCGCGGGGGCCGCCGCCTTCCGGGCCCACCCGCTCTTCCACAAGATCCTCGACGTGGACCCGGAACTGCTGCTGCCGTACGTCCTCGACCGCCGGGGCGCCAGCCAGGACGCCCTCCTCGGCCTCCTCCACACCGCGCTGGAGAACGGCCACGAGGACGGCTCGGTCCGCGTCGTCCGGACGGACCTCCAGGCCCGCTCCCTGCTGCTCGTCGTGCAGTCCTTCACCCTCTCGCTGCGCACCATGACCGACGAGACCGATCCCGAACTGAGCGAGGCCGCCTTCCTCGGCGAGCTGCGCACCCTGCTGGAGAGGACCCTCACCCCGTGAACCCCACGAGCGGCACCGCCCTGCCCGGCTCCTCCCTCGACGCCGGGCGCCGCCGGCGCGAACTGGAACGGCTCGCGAACGACACCGCCGGCACCGTCGACGTGCTCGTCGTCGGGCTCGGCGCCACCGGAGCGGGGGCCGCGCTCGACGCGGCCTCCCGCGGGCTCTCCGTCGTCGCGGTCGACGCCCACGACCTCGCCTTCGGCACCTCCCGCTGGAGCTCCAAACTGATCCACGGCGGACTGCGCTACCTCGCGTCGGGGCAGCTCGACGTCGCACACGAGAGCGCCGTCGAACGCGGGATCCTCATGGAGCGCACCGCCCCCCACCTGGTGCGCGCCCAGCCCTTCGTGCTCCCCCTCACGCCGCTCGTCGGCCGCGCCCAGGCCGCGCTGGCCCGGTCCGGCTTCCTCGCGGGCGACCTGCTGCGCGTCTCGGCCCGCACCTCGCGCCGCACGCTGCCCCGGCCCCGTACGCTCTCCGCCGTCGAGACCCGGCACCTCGCCCCCGCCCTGCGGCCCACCGGACTCCGCGGCGGACTGCTCTCCTGGGACGGGCAGCTCTCCGACGACGCCCGGCTCGTGACCGCCGTCGCCCGCACCGCGGCCGCCCACGGCGCCCGCGTCCTCACCCGCGTCCGCGCCCTCGCGCTCCACGGCGACGGCGCGACGCTCCGCGACGAGACCACCGGCGAGGAGCTGCGGATCCGGGCGCGCGCCGTCGTCAACGCGACCGGCGTGTGGGCGGGCGGCCTCGTCGGCGACGTCCGGCTGCGGCCCTCGCGCGGCACCCACCTCGTGCTGCGCTCCGAACGGCTCGGCCGCCTCTCCGCCGGCCTGCACGTCCCCATCCCCGGCGAGACGAACCGCTTCGTCCTGGTGCTGCCCCAGGGCGACGGACGCGTGTACGTGGGCCTCACCGACGAACCCGTCGACGGCGACGTGCCCGACGTGCCGGAGGTCCCCGAGACCGACATCGGCTTCCTCCTCGACGTGCTCGGCTCCGCGCTGGACGTCACCGTCGACCGGAGCGACGTGGTCGGCGCCTTCGCGGGCCTGCGGCCGCTGCTCGACACCCGGGACGCGGCGGGCCGCACCGCCGACATCTCGCGTCGGCACGCCGTGCTCACCTCCCCCGAGGGCGTCGTCACCGTCGTCGGCGGCAAGCTCACCACCTACCGCCGGATGGCCCAGGACGCCGTCGACGCCGCCGTCGCCGCCCGCTCACTGCCCGCCGGACCGTGCCGCACCGCGTCCCTCCCCCTCGTCGGCGCCGCCGCGCCGCGGGTGCTCGCGGGGCTCGACGTACCGCCCCGCCTCGTGCACCGGTACGGCTCCGAGGCCCCGGCCGTGCACGCGCTCGGCCTCGCGGACCCGGCGCTCGCCGGGCCCGTCGTGCCGGGCCACCCCGTCACCGGCGCCGAACTGGTGTGGGCAGTCCGGCACGAGGGAGCCCTCGACCTCGCCGACCTCCTCGACCGGCGCACCCGCATCGGCCTGGTCCCCGAGGACCGGGCCGCGGCCGGGACGGCGGCCCGCGAGGTCCTCGCCGGCGCCTCCCTGGCGGTCTGACGCCCCGGACGGCGGGCCCGGGTGGCACCCCCGGGCCCCCGTTGGGACCATGGGCGCCGGAGGACAGCCATGGCACCCGACCCACACCCGTCCCCGCCGGACGACCCCTCACCGGACGGCCCTTCGACGGCCGGCCCCCAGGCCCGCGAGGACGCGTCCGTCCCCGAGGAAGCCGGGACCGAGGACGAGGCTGAGGCAGGGAACGGCGTCGGGAACGGCGGGGCCGGGGCCGTCCCGGATCGTGGGGGCGGGCGGTGGCGGCGGGCCTCCCGGCTCGGGCTCACGCTGCCCGGCTGCTGGGGCGCGCTCCTGCTGGCCTGCCTCTCCTTCACCCCCTCCCTGCTGCCGCGCGGCGGCGTCCTCCAGGGCGTCGTCTGCGGCATCAGCGCGGCGATCGGTTACGGGCTCGGCGTCGTCGCCGCCCACGTCTGGCGGGCCTTCGCCGACCGGGAGACACGCGCCCCGTCCCCCGCGTCCCGGCGGATCCTCGCCGTCGCCTCGGCCGTCCTGCTCGGCCTCGCGTTCGGCCTCGGCCAGTACTGGCAGCACGAGATCCGGGTGCTCCTGGAGGTCACGGAGTACAGCGCCCTCGCCACCGTCGCCTGCCCGTTCGTCGCCGTGCTCCTCTTCCTCCTGCTGCTGTCGGCGGGGCGGGGGCTGCGGCGGCTGTACCGGTGGGTCGCCCGGCTGCTCCGGCGCTGGACCGGGCCGCGCGCGGCGCGGGCCACCGGCTGGATCGTCGTGGCGGGTCTGGCGTGGGCCCTCGTCAGCGGGGTGCTGCTGTCCGGTCTCGTGAGCGCGGCCAACGGGGTGTTCTCGCTGCGGGACGAGGAGACCTCCGAGGGCGTGCGGCGGCCCGTCTCCTCCCTGCGCTCCGGCGGGCCCGGGTCACTGGTGCCGTGGGACTCGCTGGGCCGGGAGGGCCGGGCCTTCACCGGACGCGGCCCGACCGCCCGGGAGATCGGCGCGCTCACCCACCGCCCGGCCCTGGAGCCGGTACGGGCCTACGCCGGACTCGCGACCGCCGACGACGCGGAGGTCCGCGCGGAGCGGGCCGTCGCGGACCTCCGGCGCGCCGGCGGCTTCACCCGGGCGAACCTGCTCGTGGTCACCACCACGGGCAGCGGCTGGGTCGACCCGGCGGCCGTGGACTCCTTCGAGTACCTCGGCGACGGCGACGCGGCCACCGTGGCGATGCAGTACTCGTACCTGCCGTCGTGGCTGTCGTACCTGGTGGACCGGTCCAAGGCGCGGGAGGCGGGCCGCGAGCTGTTCGACGCGGTCTACGACGTCTGGTCCAAGCTGCCCGCCGACCGGCGCCCGCGGCTCTTCGTGGCGGGCGAGAGCCTGGGGGCGTTCGGCGCCGAGACGGCCTTCAGCGGCGAGTACGACCTGCGCAACCGCACCGCGGGCACGCTCTTCGCCGGACCGCCGAACTTCAACACCCTCTTCCGCGAGTTCAGCGACCACCGCGAGGCCGGGAGCCCCGAGGTCGAGCCCGTCTACAAGGGCGGGCGCACCGTGCGGTTCACCGCCGACCCCGGCGCGGGCACCGCCCCGGAGGGCCGGCCGTGGGACGGCACCCGGGTGCTGTACCTCATGCACCCGTCCGACCCGATCGTCTGGTGGAGCCCGGACCTGGCGTTCTCCGAGCCCGACTGGATCGGCGAGGCGCCCGGCGGCGACGTATTGGAGGGGATGGTCTGGATCCCCTTCGTGACCTTCTGGCAGGTCACCGCCGACCTGCCGTTCTCCACGGGCGTCCCGGACGGCCACGGCCACACGTACCGGGCGGCGTACGTCGACGGCTGGAACGCCGTCATGCGCCCCTCCGGCTTCACCCCGCAGGACCTGGACCGGCTGCGCGAGGTCGTCAGCCCGCCGAGGAAGTGACGCGCGGTCACCGGCGGGGGGTCGGGGGCGGGTCCGGGGCTGGGGCCGGGGGCGGGGTCGGGACCGGGGCTGGGGCCGGGAGTACGTCCGGGGCGGGGTCCGGGGCCGGGAGCGGGGCGTCGGCGGGGGACCGTCCGGCGCGCCGCCGGCCCGCGCGGGACGGGCCGCCGAGGAGGACCCCGCCGAGGACGAGGCCCAGGCCGGCCAGCTGCTGGGCGGTCAGCGCCTCCCCGGCGACCGCGACGCCGAGCAGGACGCCCGTCACCGGGTTGAGCAGCCCGATCAGGCCCACGCTCGCGGCGGGCAGCCGGCGCAGTCCGGCGAACCAGGCGGTGAAGGCCAGCGCGGTGGCGACCAGGGAGACGTAGCCGAAGGCGAGCAGCGCGGAGGGGGAGAGCGCGGGCGGGGCGCCCTCGACGACCACGGCGGCGGGGAGCAGGAGGAGGCCGCCCGCGGTGAGCTGCCAGGCGGTCGAGGAGAGCACGTCGGCGTCGGGGGTGGCCCACCGTTTGGTGAGGACGTGCCCGAGGGACGACACCAGCATGGCGGCCGCGGAGGCGAGGACCCCGGCCGCGTTCACCTCCCCCGCCCCCCTGAGCAGCATGAGGGCGACGCCGGCCAGGCCGGTCACGGCCCCGGTCAGGGCGGCGGCGCCGGGCCGCTCGGCCGTGAGGGCCCAGGCCAGGAGCATCATCGCCAGCGGCGCCACGGCCATGACGGTCGACGCGATGCTGGTCGGCAGCAGCTGGGAGGCCAGGTAGACGAGGACGAAGAACAGGCTCACGTTGAGCAGCCCGAGCACCGCCGAACGCCACCACCAGTCGCCGCGGGGCCGTTTCCGCGCCAGGAGGAGCAGGGCGGCGCCGGCCGGCAGGGCGCGCAGCGCCGCGCCGTAGAGCGGACTGTCGGCGGGGAGGAACTCGTGGGTGACGAAGTAGTTGGCTCCCCAGGCCACCGGGGCGACGGCGGTCAGGACGACCCAGCGATTGGCTTCCATGGAAGCCAATATATAGCTTCCCGGGAAGATAAAGTGGGGGGATGGACGTTCCGCCGCCCTCCGCCCCTTCCCCGGACCCCTCCGCCTCCCCGGCCCCCTCCAGTCCCCCGAGCCCCTCCACCTCCCCCGGCGGCCCCGCCTCCCCGCCCCCGCCGGACCGCGTGGCCCGCATCCAGGCCGACTGGCGCCGCGAGCGCCCGGACCTCGACGTCGCCCCGCAGGGGGTCATCGGCCGTCTGCACCGGCTGGCCGACCGCCTCACCGGAGAGCTCACCCCCGTCTACGACCGCCACGGACTCGGCGAGGGCGAGTTCGACGTCCTGTGCGCCCTGCGGCGTGCCGGAGCGCCCTACGAGCGCGCGCCGGGCGAGCTCGCCGCGCACACCATGGTCACCACGGGCGCGATGACCAAGCGCGTCGACCGCCTGGAGCGCGCGGGCCTGGTCACCCGGCGCCGTTCGGAGGGCGACCAGCGGGGGCGGGTCGTCGCCCTGACGGAGTCCGGCCGCGCGCTGATCGACCGCGCGTTCACCGACCACATGCACAACGAGCGGCGGCTCCTGGACCTGCTGACCCCGGCCGAGGCCGAGACCCTCGAAACGCTGCTCACCGGCTGGCTCGCCCGCCTGGAGCGGCCCCCGTCCTAACTCGCCGCCCGGGGCGCCGCCGTCCAGGGGACCGGTCCCGGACGACGCCTCCTCCCGGATCCCGGGGAGAACCCGTCTCCAGCACCACGATGGTTTCCACAAGTCCCTTGCACGCGGGCGATGTCGTGCAGTGGGGTGGGCGCCATGAAGAAGAGAAGCCTCGCGGCGCTGACCGCGGCACTGGCCGTCGCACCCCTTCTGACGGCAGGTGTTCCGGGCCAGCGCGCGGCGGCCGCCGCATCCGGCGCCGACCGCTCCCCCGCCCCCGTCGAGTCGGCGCTCCTGCGCGGAGTGGACCTGGACACGGTGACGATCCCCGAGTTGCAGGCGCGCATGAAGCGGGGGTCCCTGACCTCGTCGGAGCTGACCCGGGCGTACCTCGGGCGGATCAGGGCCGTGGACCCGAAGATCAACGCGGTGCTGCGCGTCAGCCCCACGGCCCTGGGCCAGGCGGCCGCCAGCGACGCCCGGCACCGCCTCGGCAGGACCCGCGGCCCGCTCGACGGAATCCCCGTGCTCCTCAAGGACAACGTCGACACCCGCGACATGCCGACGACCGCCGGATCGCTGGCGCTGGCGGGCGGCCCGCCTGACCGGGACGCGGAGCTGGTCACCCGGCTGCGGGCGGCCGGCGCGGTGATCCTCGGCAAGGCCAACATGTCCGAGTGGGCCAACTTCCGTGGCGCCAAGCCGACTTCCGGCTGGTCGGCGGTGGGCGGGCAGACCCGCAACCCGTACGTCCTCGACCGCAACCCCTGCGGCTCGTCCTCCGGTTCGGCCGCCGCGCTCGCCGCCTCCCTGGCGCAGGTCGCGATCGGCACCGAGACGGACGGCTCCATCGTCTGCCCCGCCGGGATGAACGGGGTCGTCGGGCACAAGCCGAGCCTCGGCCTGGTCAGCCAGGCCGGCGTCGTCCCGATCTCCGCCGAGCAGGACACCGCCGGTCCGATGGCGCGCAACGTCGTCGACACCGCGCTCACCCTCTCGGTGCTCGGCGGCCGCGGCGCCGGGGACACTGCCCACCTCGCGGAGGCGGCCACCCGTCCCGGCAGTCTGCGCGGCAAGCGGATCGGCCTGTGGCGGCTCCCCTCGCTCGGCTCCGGGGTGAACGCCCTGATGACCCGGACCGCCGCGCGGCTGCGGTCCGCCGGGGCGACGGTCGTCGAGGTGACCCCGCCGTACCAGGCCAGGCTCGCCGAACTCGAATTCCCGGCCCTGCTCAGCGAGTTCCACCGCGACATCGACGCCTATCTGGCCACCCGGCAGGGCCCCCGGGACCTCGCGGGGCTGATCGGGTTCAACCGCGCGACCCCGGCCGAGCGGACCTGCTTCGCCGGCCAGGAACTCTTCGAGATGGCGCTGGCCGCGCCGCCGACCACGGACCCCGGGTACCGGGCCGTGCGCGCCGAGCTGAAGGACCTGTCCCGGCGGTCCATCGACGAGACGATGGCCGCGCACGACCTGGACGCCATCGCCTCCCCGGCCAACCCGCCCGCCTGGACGACCGACTGCGCGCGCGGCGACAACGACGTGATCCCGTCCTCCACCCCCGCCGCCGTCGCCGGATACCCCTCGCTGTCCGTCCCCGCCGGCTTCGTCGGCGAACTCCCGGTCGGCATCCTCCTGATGGCCGGCGACCGCCAGGACGCCCGGCTGCTGTCCCTGGGGGCGGCCGTGGAGCAGCGCCTCGGCGCCTGGCGCGCGCCCCGCTACCTGCCCACGACGCCGTCCGGCGCGGCGGGCGAGCGGTAAGGAACCGGGCCGGCAGGGCCGAGAGGTCCTCTCAGGAGCGGGGGCACGCAGCCGCCGACCCGTGGCCCGGGCCACGGGGGTGACGGTCGCACGGCCGCCGCACCTCGGCCCGGGGCCTGCCCCTTCCGGCCCGCCCCGGGGCCAGCCGGAAGGGGCCTGCCGCCTTCGCCGCCCTGCGCGCCCAGAAGCCGGAGCCGGCCCGGACGCGGCCGGCTCCGGCTTCTGGACGAGGTCTTCGAGCACCTGGAGCGGCCCTCCGGGGGCCCGTCAGTCCACGGCGGTCCCCTCCAGCTCGACCAGCTGTCCGGGGATCGCCAGCCGGGTCACTCCGAGCATGGTGGTGGCCGGGGCCACCCCGGCGGCGGCCAGCCGGGCGGCGAGGACGCCGTAGTGCCGGAAGAGCAGGTCGACGTCGGTCGTGTAGACGTCGAGGCGGACCAGGTTCGCGAGGGACATGCCGGCCGCGCCGAGCACCGCCTCCACGTTGTCGGCGCTCAGCGCCAGCTGCGCCGCCATGTCGCCCTCGTGCTGGGGCCTGCCGTCCGCGTCCATGGCGGTCTGGCCCGAGAGGTACAGGGTGCGGGTGTGCCCGGAGACGAGCTCGCCCTGGTTGAAGCCCAACTCGGTCGACCACGTCACGGGGTTGATCGCCGTTCGTTCCATCGTCACTTCGACTCGCTTCGCTTCCGCAGGGGTACGTGCGCCCGCCGGAGCCGGTCTGCCACCGGTCCCCGACGTCGTGGGCACGAGCCTCGCAACAAAACATGACACCCCCGGTCATGTATTCGGTACGGTTCCCGCATGCGCGCCGACCGGCTGGTCTCCCTGGTCCTCCTGCTGCGGCAGCGCGGCCGGATGACCGCGGACGCGCTCGCCCGCGAGCTGGAGGTGTCCGCCCGTACGGTGCTCCGCGACATCGAGGCGCTGTCCTCGGCGGGCGTCCCCGTCTACGCCGAGCGCGGCCGTCACGGCGGCTTCGCGCTGCTGCCCGGCTTCCGGACCGAGCTCACCGGGCTGAACCACGACGAGGCCCTCGCCCTGCTGACCGCCGGTTCGAAGGGCGGCGAGCAGGCCCTCGGCCTCGGCTCCGCCCTCGCGTCGGCCATGCGGAAGGTGGTCGACGCGCTGCCCGACGGCCACCGGGCCGCCGCCGGCGACGCGGCCCGGCGCTTCCTCGTCGACCCGGAGAGCGATCTGCTCTCCCGGCGGCTGACCACCGAGGAGGTGCCCGCCGCCGTGCTGGCCGAGGTCCGGCGCGCCGTGCTCGCCGGGCACCGGCTGCGCATCCGCTACGCGGCCGCCGGCCAGGTGCCGCGCCCGCGCACGGTGGACCCGATCGGCCTGGTCACCGTCCGGGACCGGGGCTATCTGCTGGCCACGCGGTCCGGCGAGGACCGCACCTACCGGCTGTCGCGGATCCTCGCGGCCGAGGAGCTCCCGGAGAAGGCCGAGCGCCCGCAGCGGGTCGACCTGGACCGGATCTGGCGCGACCGCTCCGCGCGGTTCCTCTCCGAGGGCGACCACCTGGCCGTGCGGCTCCTGCTGGAGCCGGCGCGGCGGGAGGAACTCCTGGACACCGCCCTGGCCGTCCGCGCGGAGGAGCCCGGCCCGGACGGCCGGCTGCACCTCACGGTGACCTTCCAGGACGCCCGGCACGCCGAATGGGCCCTGTGGCAGCTCGGCACGGACGCGGAGGCCCTGGCACCCGACTCCCTCCGCGCCTCCCTGCACGCCCGGGCCGCCGCCCTCGCCGCCCGCTACGACGACCGGTAGGAGCGCCTCGCGGGCGGAGCACATATCGCGGGCGTATCGAAAATCCCATACGCCGCCGCAACGACCCGTCGTCTTCCATGGAGGGCATGGATACGGATCACGACGCCGCTCCGCCCGCACCGCAGCGCCCCGCTCCCTCCGCCCGCCCGGTCCGGCGGTTCGCGCCCGGTGTGCTGGCGGGCCTCTGCGCGGCGGGCGGGCTGTTCGCCATGCGGGGGCCGCTCATGATGTCGGCGCCCCGGTGCGCGGCGGGACGGTGGCACGGGTGCCTCGACACCTTCAACGGCGTGGTGCTCGTGACGCTGGTCGCGGTGCCGCTGTCGCTGCTGGTGGCGTGGGGGCCGGCCCGCCGCAGGCGCGCCGCCGGGGTCCCCGGCGCGTGGCGGCGGTCGCTGGCCGAGGTGGGCATGGTGCACGGGACGGTGCCGTTCGTGTGGCTGACGATGATGCCGGGCGCGGGCGCCGGCACCGTGCCGGGGCGGCTGAGCCTGGTGCCGCTGCGGGACCTGGTCACGATGGGGCCGCTCGGCATCGCCGGCAACCTGCTGGTCTTCGCCTCGCTGGGGTTCTTCGGGCCGGTGCGGTTCGCGGCGCTGGCGTCCGTGCCGCGGGTCCTGGCCCTGGGGGCGGGCTGCTCGGTCCTCGTCGAGACCGCGCAGTACGTCCTCCGGCTCGACCGGGTGTCCTCCGTGGACGACGTGCTGGTCAACGCCGCCGGTGCCGGGCTCGCCGCGCTCGCGTCGCGCCGCTGGTGGCGGACGGCGGTCCCGGCCCCGGCGGACCTCCCGCGCCCCGCGGCCGTGAGGGCGGGCTGAGCCGCGTGCCCGCACGGACGCGTGCGCTGCCCCCGCCCCGTACCCGCGCCCTCCCCGGACCCGTTCCCGGACGCGGACGCGTCCCCGGCCTGCTTAGGCTTCCGGCATGCGCGTACTGATCGTGGAGGACGAGCCCGCCCTGGCGGAGGCCGTCCGGGACGGCCTCCGGCTGGAGGCGATCGCCGCCGACATCGCCGGCGACGGCGACTCCGCCCTGGAACTGCTCCGCCTGCACTCCTACGACCTCGCGGTCCTCGACCGGGACGTCCCGGGGCCCTCCGGGGACGAGGTCGCCCGGTACATCGTCGCCTCCGGCAGCGGCGTCCCGATCCTCATGCTCACCGCGGCCGACCGGATCGACGACAAGGAGTCGGGCTTCGCGCTGGGCGCGGACGACTACCTCACCAAGCCGTTCGAGCTGCGGGAGCTGGTCCTGCGGCTGCGGGCGCTCGACCGCAGGCGCGCCCGCGCCCGGCCGCCGGTCCGCGAGCTCGCGGGGCTGCGGCTCGACCCCTTCCGCCGGGAGGTCTTCCGCGAGGGCCGGTACGTCGCGCTCACCCGCAAGCAGTTCGCCGTGCTGGAGGTCCTCGTGGGCGCCGAGGGCGGGGTCGTCAGCTCCGAGGAGCTGCTGGAGCGGGCCTGGGACGAGCACGCCGACCCCTTCACCAACGCCGTCCGCATCACCGTCTCCGCCCTGCGCAAACGGCTCGGCGAGCCGTGGGTCATCGCCACGGTGCCGGGCGTCGGCTACCGCATCGACACCGGTCCCACCCCCGCCCCCGATTCCGACCCCGGCTCCGGCTCCGCCGGCGGCCGTCCCGGTGCGTAGGCGCCCCGGGCTCAGCGTCCGGCTGAAGCTCACCCTCAGCTACGCGGGGTTCCTCGCCGTCGCCGGCGCGCTCCTGCTCGCCGTGGTGTGGGGTTTCCTGCTGCGGTACGTCCCCGACAACTCCCAGGGCCTCCTCGGCGTCTCGCCCAACCGCTACCTCCTCGTGCACACCTTCGCGCCCGCCGCGGCCGTGGCGATGGCGTTCCTCCTCGTGTTCGGGCTCGTCGGCGGCTGGGTCCTGGCGAGGCGGATGCTGGCGCCGCTCACCCGGATCACGGCCGCCGCGCGCGGCGCCGGCGACGGGTCGCTGTCCCACCGGATCCGCCTGGAGGGCCGGCGGGACGAGTTCCGCGAGCTCGCCGACGCGTTCGACGGGATGCTCGACCGGCTGGAGTCGCACGTCGCCGAGGAACGGCGGTTCGCCGCGAACGCCTCCCACGAGCTGCGCACCCCGCTGGCCATCTCGCAGACGCTGCTGGACCTCGCCCGTGAGGATCCCGCGCGGGACCGGGAGGACCTCCTCGCGCGCCTGCGGACCGCCAACACCCGCGCGATCGACCTCACCGAGGCCCTCCTGCTGCTCAGCCGCAGCGACCGGGGGACCTTCGCCCGCGAGGCCGTCGACCTCTCCCTCGTCGCCGAGGAGGCCGCCGAGACCCTGCTCCCCCTCGCCGAGCGGCGCGGGATCGCCCTCGACGTCACCGGCGGCGCGGCCTGGACCGGCGGCTCGGCCGAACTCCTGCTGCGGATGGTGACGAACCTCGTCCAGAACGCCGTCGTCCACAACCTGCCCGCCGGGGGCACGGTGACGGTCCACACGGCGGCGGAGGGCGACACGAGCGTGGTACGGGTCGAGAACACGGGCCCGCCGCTCCCTCCGGAGCTGGTGCCGACCCTCACCGAGCCCTTCCGGCGCGGGACCGACCGCGTCCGCACCGACGAGCACGCGGGCGCCGGCCTCGGCCTCGCCATCGTGCACAGCGTCGTCCGCGCCCACGGCGGAACCCTCGACCTCGTGCCCCGCCCCGCCGGCGGCCTCCTCGCCACGGTCCGGCTGCCCGCCTCCCCGGACGGGGCCCGTTAGGCCGTGCCTTCCGGATCAGGCCGGATCCGGAAGGCACGGCCCCACGCCCCGGTGCGGTTTCGTGATGCACCCCCGGGTGCGGCCCTCCGCTCGTACACGGTCACCCGCCGCCCCCGGACCCGGACGTCCGCCACCACCGCGAAGTCCTCCGCGAGGACGGCGGCCTTCGTCCTGTCGCGGGCGGACGGGAGCGGGTCCGGCGGCGTGCCCGCGTCGGTGACGAGGAGGATCCGCCGCTGGTCCCGCATGGCGGCCCTGATGGCGGCCGGGCCGGTCTCCACGCCCTTCAGCGTGCCCGACTCCCGCGGGCCCTCGGCGAGGGCGAGGTCGCGCAGGCCGCGGAAGGCGTCGGGGGAGACGAGCGCGGTGTCGCGGCGGGCCGCCGGGACGAAGAGCACCCCGTCGCCGGGCTCCTTCAGCCGCCCGACCTCCTCCGCCGCCGCCAGGACGTCGTCGACCCTGCTGTCTGGGGAGCGCTTCGCCTGGGCCTGGGGCAGCAGGGCGGCGGCCGTCACGGCCAGCGTCACGGGCAGCACCCACGGCGCCGTCCGGGCCGCCACGGCCAGGCCCGCGCCGATCAGCAGGGCCAGTCCCAGCAGGCTGAACAGCACGTACCGGTCCAGGAACAGCGGCCGGACGAGGGAGATCCCGGCCAGTGCGGCCTGCGGCAGCGCCAGCAGCGGGAACCCGACGGCCGCGGCGGAGAGCCGGCCGCGGCCCGGCCCGGCCAGGCGTGCCCCGAGGCCGCCGATCGCGAGCAGCACGGCCGGGCCGACCAGCGCGGGCCAGGTGAGCGGCGGTATCCAGTCCACCTGCCCGGCCTGCCCGGCGCTGAAGAGGACCAGCGGGAGGGCGCCCGCGACGGCGGCCCCCGACGCCACCGCCCAGCGCCTCCGCAGCCCGCGCCCGGCGCGGGTCCGGAGCAGGGTCGCCAGGTGTGCGGGCAGGAGCAGCAGCGACAGCCAGTTCAGCAGCGCGCAGACCAGGACCGTGCAGCCGTACGCGGCCCAGCTCCGCGTCCGGTCGTGTCCTTCGAGGGCGCGGACGAGGAGCAGCGTCGAGACGGCGGCCCCGGCGGCGACCAGCGCGTACGGGCGGCCTTCCTGGAGGTGGAACTGCACGGCGGGCAGCAGCCCGAGGACCGTCCCGGCCGCCAGGCCCGCCCGCGCCCCGGCCAGGCGCCGCCCCAGCTCCGTCACGCAGGCCGCGGCCACCGCCGTGGCCAGCACGGACGGGAGCCGCAGGGTCGTGGTGCCGGGGCCGAAGGAGGAGAAGAGGCCGTGCATCAGGAGGTAGTAGAGGCCGTGCACGACGTCGACGTTCTCCAGCATGTGCCCGATCGCCCCGGCGGGCCGCAGGGCCACCTGCCAGGTCGCGGCCTCGTCCCGCCACACGCTGTCCTGCCGGGACAGTCCCCACAGTCCGAACGCGACGGTCCAGGCGGCGGGCAGCGTCCACAGGGGAGGATTCGGGCGCGTGCCGAGGATGCGTAAGATCATGGGATCCACAGCCTGCGGCATCACCGGGCACCTCGGCAACGGATCTTTCCCGCAGGGGACTTCCTCCTCCGGAGGAGGACTTCGGGGGCCGGTTCCGGTGCCGGTGCCGGGGCCCGCCGTACGGTACCGTCCTCGGGTCCGGCCGTGCGCCGGGCAGTAGATTGCCCGTCATGAACGCGCTCGGGAACACCACTTGGCCTCCCGCTCCGATACGGACCGAACGGCTCCTGCTCCGCCCGGCCGAGGCCCGGGACCGGGGTCCGTTCGTCGAGCTGTTCGCGTCGCCCGAGGTGGGTGCCCACATCGGCGGCGCCCGGCCGCGCGACGAACTCGACCGCGTGGTGCCGGAGGTGCCCGGGCAGCGGCCCGGCGTCTTCGTGGCCGACCTCGGCGGGACGATGATCGGCATGATCACCCTCGACCCGCGCGGTGCGGAGCGCCCGGGGCACGTCCGCGCGGAAGGCGCAGAGACGGAACTCGGCTGCCTGTTCCTGCCGGAGGCGTGGGGGCGGGGTTACGCCTCCGAGGCGTGCGCGGCGGTCCTCGGCTGGTTCGCGGGCGTGCTCCCCGGCGAACCGGTGGTCCTCTCCACCCGGACCGCCCACGACCGCGCGGTGCGCCTCGCCGGGAAGCTCGGCTTCACCGAGGCGGGGCGCTTCGAGGAGTACGGCGCCGAGCAGTGGTTCGGCGTGTGGTCCCCGGCCCGCGCGGAAGGAGTCGACGCCGGCGGGTCCGGTGTCTGCGGGCCCGGTGTCAGCGTCTCTGGCGAGCGGGCATCAGGGCGCCCATGACCACGGCGGTGGTGAGCCATGTCGCCGCGCCCACGGCCGTGATGGCGACGACGGCCCCGGTGTGGGCCGCCGTGATCCCGGACGCGGTCACTCCGGCGAAGAGGCCCGAGGTGGAGGCCAGGTCGCGCTGGAGCGGGCCGCGCCGCCACGGGTTCACCGCCCTCCGCACCACGGCCGAGCCGCCCATCAGCAGCGGCGTTCCACCCATCAGCAGCAGGAGGGAGACCCACCAGGGGGCGGGGGTCCGGACGAAGACGATCACCGCCAGGGCGAGGGTGATCGCCATCATCGCCAGGAGCGCCCAGATGGCGGGCGGATCGAACTCCTCCCCCTGCTCGACGCCGAGCTCCTCGCCCAGGTAGGAGAAGGCGAGGAGGGCGGTGGCGGCCAGGCCGATCAGCACGGCCCACACCACGGCCATGCCGGTCAGCAGGAGCAGCCCGCCGGCCACCAGGACTCCGGTCAGCCACACCGTACGGCCCATGCCCCACTTGACCCTCCCGGCCGGCGTGCTCGTCCCGGCCGTGGGCTCGGAGGGCTCGCCTCCCCGTTCCGGCTCCGGCTCCCGTTCCGGCTCCGGTCGCCGGCGCGGGGCGGTCCGGGTCGGGGCGTCCGGCAGACCGGGGGCGGGGGGCCCGGCGGGCTCGGCCACGGTCGGCGTCGGTGCGGCGGGGGCGGGCCCCGGGGAGGGCGCCGAGGGCCGGGTGCGGACCTCGGCGAGGCGGCGGGCGACCTCGGCCGCGTCGGCGGGGCGCGCGCCGGAGTCCTTGGCCATGAGGTCGGCGACCAGCCGGTCCAGTTCCCCGGCGGCCTCCGGCCGGAGTTCGCGCACCGGCCGCGGGGCCGTCTCCAGGTGCCGGGCCATCACGGCCAGCACCTCGCCCGTGAACGGGGGCCTGCCCGTGAGGACTTCGTACAGGAGGCAGCCCAGGGCGTAGAGGTCGGCGGCGGGGCCCGCGCCGTCGCCGCGGATCTGTTCGGGCGCCATGTATCCGGGCGTGCCGACCACCATGCCGGTCATCGTCAGGGCGGGGACGGACGGCTGGGTGCGACGGGCGATGCCGAAGTCGCACAGCTTCACGTCGTCGCCGGTGACCAGCACGTTGGACGGTTTGATGTCGCGGTGCACCACTCCGGCGCGGTGGGCGGCGCCGAGGGCGCGACAGATCTGCCGCCCCCAGCGCACGGCGTCCGCCACGGGCGGCGGTCCCTCCGCGAGGACTTCGTTCAGCGGCCGGCCGTGGACGAGTTCCATGACCATGAACACCGAGGTGCGGCCGTCGAGTTCGGTCTCGCCGACGTCGTGCACGGCCACGGCGTGGGCGTCGGAGACGACGGCCGCCGCACGGGCCTCGGCGACGAGCCGGGCGGCGAGGTGCTCGTCGTCGGGGGCGGCGAGGACCTTGACGGCGACCGGGCGGTGCAGCCGCTCGTCCGTGCCCCGCCAGACCTGACCCATGCCTCCTTCGCCGAGGAGTTCCTCCAGCCGGTACCGTCCGGCCAGGATCCTGCCGCGCATCGTCTCTCCTCCCCTGCCGCCCCCGGCGGCCGCCCCGTGCGTGGCACCGATCGTGCCCAACTTCCGGCGGCACGCAAAATCCTCGCGGGGGGAGCGGAGGCCGCCGGTCAGTCGGCGGGGGCCACGGGGCAGTGGGTGCCGGTGTAGATGGTGGGCACGCAGCGGTTGCAGTGGATGCAGAGCGAGCGCGTCGCCGGGGCGCCGGCGATGCGGTGCACCAGGTCGGGTTCGCGGAGCAGGGCACGGGCCATGGCGACGAACTCGAAGCCCTCGGCCATGGCCCGGTCCATCCCCGCCCGGTCGGTGACCCCGCCGAGGAGGACCAGCGGCAGGGCGAGGCCGGCGCGGAACTCCAGGGCGCGGTCCAGGAGGTAGAGCGGTTCGTAGGGGTAGGCGCGCAGGAACGACCGGCCGACCGTGCGCAGGCCGAGCCGCTGGGGCAGCGGGAAGCGGGCGGCGAACTCCTTGAGCGGGGCGTCGCCGCGGAACAGGTACATGGGGTTGAGCAGCGAGCTTCCGGCGGTCAGGGCGAGGGCGTCCACCGAGCCGTCCTCCTGGAGCCACCGGGCGACCTGGAGGCCGTCCTCCGGGGCGAGGCCGCCGCGCACCCCGTCGGTCATGTTGAGCTTGGCGGTGATCGCGATCCGGTCGCCGACCTCCTCCCGCACGGCGCGGGCGAGGTCGAGGGCGAGCCGTGCCCGGCGGGCCGGGGAGCCGCCGTAGGTGTCGGTGCGGCGGTTGAGGCGGGGGCTGAGGAAGGCGCTGGCCAGGTAGTTGTGGCCGAGGTGCAGTTCGACCGCGTCCGCCCCGGCCGCCACGGCCAGCCGGGCGGCCGAGGCGTGGGCGCGGACCACGCGGTCCAGGTCCTCGGCCGTGGCGGCCCGGTCGCGGCGCAGGCCGACCGGGTTGAGGCCGCCCATCGGGGAGAGGGAGGGCAGCCGGTTCGAGCGGGCGTCGGCCACCGGCCCCGCGTGGCCGAGCTGGAGGGAGACGGCGGCGCCGGCGTCGTGGACGGCGTCGGTGAGCCGGCGCAGTCCGGGCAGCGCCTCGGGCCGCATCCACAGCTGCGCGCGCCGGGTGCGTCCTTCGGGCGCGACGGCGCAGTAGGCGACCGTGGTCATCGCCACTCCCCCGGCGGCGGGCCGGCGGTGGTACTCGATCAGCTCGTCGGTGACCACGGCGTCGGGGGTGCGGCCCTCGAACGTGGCCGCCTTGATCACCCTGTTGCGCAGCCGCAGGGGTCCCAGCCGGGCCGGGGCGAGCACGTCGGGTGTCGGGCCGGAGGGTCGCGGGGGCCGGTCGGCTGCGGTCATGCGCGGAGCATCGCACAGAACTGACGAGGTGTCAGCTCACGCGGAGGGGGCGGCCTGAGCCCTCCCCGGGGCTATCCTGCGCGGATGACGCGCGAGCCGGAGCTGACCTCCCCCGTGGACCTGTGCCTCCCCGGCGGGCGGCTGAACCCGGCCGCGGTGGGCTGGACCCGGCGTCCGCTGCACTCCTCCGGGCTGCGCGGCTGGGGGCGGGCGAAGCGCTGGGAGTACTGGGGCATCGTCACCCCGGACCACATCGTCGGCCTGGTCGCCTCGTCGCTGGACTACGCGGGCGTGCACGGGCTCTACGTGCTGGAGCGGGCGACCGGCCGGGAGACCCGGAAGGACGTGGTGGTGCCGCTGGCCCTCGGGGCGCGCTTCCCCGCCCGCAGCGGCGCGGGCGAGGTCACGGCGCGCGGCGGCGGCCTGACGATCGCGATCCGGCAGCGCCCGGACGGTTCGACGGTCCGCGCGGCGGCGGAGGGCGTACGGCTCGACGTCGAGGTGCCGCTGCCGCCGGGCCACGAGTCGCTGGGCGTGGTGGTGCCGTGGAGCGCCCGGCGGTTCCAGTACACCGTCAAGGACGTGGGCCGCCCGGTGCGCGGCACGCTGGAGCTGCGGGGACGGACGTACGAGGTGGGCGGGCCGGAGGCGTTCGCGGTGCTGGACCACGGCCGCGGCAAGTGGCCGTACGCGGTCACCTGGAACTGGGCGGCCGGGGCGGCCCCGGGGCGCGCCGTCCAGCTGGGCGGCAGGTGGACGGACGGCACCGGCGCCACCGAGAACGCCCTCTTCGTCGACGGCCGGCTGCACAAGATCGGCGAGGAGCTCCGCTGGACCTACGACCGCGCGGACTGGCTGCGCCCGTGGCGGATCGAGGGCGAGCGGGTCGACGTCCGCTTCCGCCCGTTCCACGAGAAGGCGTCCCGCACGAACCTGGGCGTCGTGGCGAACGAGACGCACCAGTGCTTCGGCCGCTTCTCCGGCCGTGCCACGGCCGACGACGGCACGGAGCTCGACCTCGACGGCCTGGTCGGCTGGGCCGAGGAAGCCCGCAACCGCTGGTAGACGGGCCGGGCGCGCCCCTGTGCGGAGAAGGCGGCGGGCGTCCGGCGGCCCCGGACACGGCTGCGGGGCCCGGAGGAGCGGTCGGGGTGTACGGACCGGCCGCCCGGGGCACACGCCTTCGCACGGGCGGCCGCCCGGCCGCCCTCCGGCGCTCCGTTCCGGGGAGGAACCATGGCCGTACGGATCCGACTGGTCCACGCAGCGCCCCACGAGGTGTGGGCGGTACTCGCCGACGCCTCGCGCTACGCGGACTGGGTCGTGGGCACCAGCGAGTCGCACGCCGTCGACGGCGTCTGGCCCGAGCTGGGGTCCGCCCTGGAGTACGACGTCCGGCTCGGGCCGTGGACACTGTCGGGGACCACCGTCGTACGCCGGGTCGAAGCCCCCCGGGAGCTGGAGCTGGAGGTCCACAGCGGTCCCCTCGGGACGGTCCGGGTGGCCGTCGAGGTCCGCCCCTGGGGCCGGGAGGCCCTGGTCATCGTGGACGAGCACCCCCTGCGGGGAGTCGCGGGCGCGCTGCACAACGCCGCGTTCGACGTGCTGATCCAGCTGCGCCACCGCGACATGCTCCGCCGGCTGGCGAACGTCGTGGAAGGTGGAAGGGTGGGTTCCCGGGGGTGAGGAGAGGACGAGAGGCGGTGGTTCCGTGCCCCGTACGGCGCTCATCGTGATCGACATGCTCAACGCCTACGAGCACGAGGACGCCGACGACCTGGTGGCCTCCGTGCGCGAGGCCCTGCCCGGCGTCACGGCCCTGCTGAAGCGCGCGCGGGCCGGGGAGTCGCCCGTCGTGTACGTGAACGACAACTTCGGGAGGTGGCGCTCCCACCACGGCGAGATCCTGGACGTGGCCCTCGCCGGCCGGCACCCGGACCTGGTCGAGCCGGTCGCCCCCGAGGAGGACGACCTCTTCGTGGTCAAGGCACGGCACTCGGCCTTCTACGAGACCCCGCTGGCCTATCTGCTCGGACGGCTCGGGGCGGAGCGGCTCGTGCTGTGCGGCCAGGTGACCGAGCAGTGCGTGCTGTACTCGGCACTGGACGCCCACATCCGGCACTTCGACGTCGTCGTCCCCCGGGACGCGGTCGCCCACATCGACGGCCGGCTGGCGGAGGCGGCCCTGCGCATGATGAGCCGCAACATGTCCGCGGACGTCTGCGAGGCCGCCGAGGTCGCCTTCGACGACTGACGCGCGGTCGGCCCGCGCAGCGCGCGCCGACCGGCGCTCACCGCCCGGGGCGGAGCCGGCCGAGGCGGTGGGCGCGCAGCGCGGTCCGGGCGGCGTTGGCCCCCGGAGCGCCGTGCACGCCGCCCCCGGGATGCGCGGTGGCGGAGGCGAGGTAGAGGCCCGTCACGGGGGTGGTGGGACGCCCGCTGCCCGGCAGGGGGCGGAAGAGGAGCTGCTGGTGCAGGCTGGTGGTGCCCTGGTTGACCGCGCCTCCCACGAGGGCGGCGTCGAGGCCCTCCAGGTCGGGCGGGGCCAGGAACCTGCGGGCGCGGATCAGACCGGTGAACCCCGGGGCGTGCCGCTCGACCTGGGCTTCGACGCGCCGGGCGAAGACCTCCCTCTCCCGTTCGTCCCAGCGGCCCCGGAGGGCGTCGTCGCCCGCGTCGCCCGCGATCGCCTGGGGCACGTGCGTGTAGGCCCAGGCTGACTCGGTGCCCGCCGGGGACCGGCCGGGGTCCGCCGTCGTCATCTGCCCCAGGACGAGGAAGGGGACGCGGGGCACCCGGTGCATGGCGAGGTGCGCCGCGAAGAGGGTCAGTTCGTCCATTCCGCCGGCCAGGTGGACCGTCCCCGCCGTGCGCGGTCCCTCCGCGCGCCAGGGGATCGGCCCCGACAGGGCCCAGTCGACCTTGACCGTGGAGAAGTCCCACTGGAAACGCTCCAGGTCCGCCCGCAGCCGCGGGGGGAGCTCGTCCGGCGGCAGGAGACGTCCGTACACCAGGGGGGCGGGGAGGTCGGCCAGCACGGCCCGCCGGGCCGGGACCAGGGTGCCGTCGACGGTGCGGACCGCCACGGCCCGCCCCGAGCGGACCACGATCCCGCCGACCTCCTGCCCGCACCGCACGGTGCCGCCGCGGTCCGTCAGCCGGCGGACGAGGGCGTCCGTCAGGGCCTGCGCGCCGCCTCGCGGGACGGGGAAGCCGTAGGTCTGGCCGAGCATGGACATCAGCCAGCCGAAGCCGCCGCCGAGCGCCGATTCGGGAGCGAGATCGGCGTGCAGGGCGTTGCCCGCGACGAGGAGCCGGCCGCCCTCGCCCGCGAACTCCTCCTCGCCGAACCGGCGGGCCGGGAGGAGCATCATGCGCGCCACCCGCAGCGCCTCTGCGCGGCCCAGCCGGGCCGCGAGGCGCACGCCGGCGCGGACCGGCGGGAAAGGCGTGAAGAGGCAGGCCAGCAGGTCCTCGCGGATGCGGTCCCACAGGCCGTACAGGCGCTCCCAGGCGGCGCCGTCGCCGGGCGCGAAGCGTTCCAGCGACGCCGCCGTCTCCTCCGGGCCGGAGGCCAGGACGGCGCAGCGGCCGTCCGGCAGGGGGTGGGCGACGACGGCGGGGGCGCGGCTCCAGCGCAGCCCGTACCGCTCCAGCCGCAGGTCTGCGATCAGGGGGGAAGCCGCCGCGAGCGGGTAGAAGGCGCTGAACAGGTCGTGCACGTAGGCGGGGTCGAGGCCGCGGTCGCTGCGGACGGCCCCGCCGGGCGTGGGCTGCGCCTCCAGGACCAGGACCTGCCAGCCGGCGTCGGCGAGCAGGTTGGCGGCGACCAGTCCGTTGGGGCCGGCGCCGATCACCACCGCGTCAGGGTTCGTCACGTTCGTCACCGCCGTTCTCGGGTGCGCGGGGCTCTGCCACGGGGTCCTCCGTCCCGGTCCGGGTGGTGTTCCGGCGGGCGGCGCCGGTGCCCGGGGCGTTCCTGCGGGCAGCCCCCGTGAGCGGCCCGGGCCCGGCGGCTACCCGGGGCACCGGGGTCCAGACGTGCGGGCCCGGCGGCGGGAGGCGGCCAGGACCGTGCCCAGGGCGAGGCCCGCCGCGGCCGTCCGGCGGCCCGTGGTGCGCAGGCCCCCGTGGCGCCCGCCGCGCAGGGCCGCGCCCGCATCGCTCGCGCCGTACAGGATGCCGCTGCTCGGCGGCGCGTCCCCGGCCGGCCCGAAGTAGGTCCGGTCGGTCCGGCGTGCCGCCGCGCGGCCCAGGGGCCGCCGGGCGAGGGCGTGCGCCGTGACCAGGAGCCGCGCGTACGGCCCCACGAGGACGCGGGGCCGGGGCCGGGCGGTCGTCCGCACGACGGCCCGGGCGACGCGCTCGGGCGTGGCCACCGGGGGCAGCGACCTCACGGCGCGGCCCGAGCGGTTCCCGGCCTGCCGGAAGAACGGGGTGTCCACGGCGGCCGGCAGGAGGGTGCAGACCTGGATGCGCCGTTCACCCGCGAGCGCCAGTTCCTGGCGCAGGACGTCGTCGAAGACCACCAGCGCCGCCTTGGACATGGCGTAACCGCCCAGGTAGGGCGCCACCACGACCCCGCCGAGCAGGGAGGCCACGTCGATCACCACTCCGCGGCCCTGCCGGCGCATCACGGGCAGCACGGCGCGGGCCCCGTGGACGGCGCCGAGGACGTTCACCTCCAGGAGCCTTCGCAGCTCCGCGGAGGGCACCTGGTCGAACCGTCCCAGGATGCCGACGCCGGCCGCGTTGACCCACACGTCGACGCGGCCGAACCGGTCCACGGCGCGCTCCGCGAGTTCTCGCACGGCCCGCTCGTCGGCCACGTCGGTGGGCACGGCGAACCCCTCGCCTCCCCTGCGCCGGCATTCCCGTGCCACCTCGTCCAGCACCGCCTCGCTCCGCGCGGCCAGGACGACCCGCGCGCCCCGCCCCGCGCAGGCGAGGGCGGTGGCCCGCCCGATCCCGCTCGAAGCGCCGGTCACCACCACGACGGCGTCGCGCATCCTCACACCGTGCTTCTCACCGCGCCGCCGGCTTTCATGCGCGCCGACCGGGCGCGGTGACGGCGCGCCCGCCCCGGAGCGGGGAGGGCGGAAGGCAGCACGGTCGGAACGCGGAAGGGCGGGGCCGGGGCCCGGGCGGTCAGGAGGGGCGTACGGCCATGACGACCACGCCCGGGCCGACGTGTTCGTCGGCGGGAAGCCGGAGCTCGGCGACCGTGCGCAGTCCGGCCCGCTCGACGAGGTCCACGAGCTGCTCCGGACGCCACTGGTGGGTCGTCCAGCTGACGGGCACGCCCCCGTACGCCTCGGTGCGCACCAGGTCCTCGTCGCCGACGTGGGTGGCGGTGATGAGGTGCCCGCCGGGCTTCAGGGCACGGGCGAAGCCGGCCAGGACCTGGGGAAGGACGGTACGGGGGAGGTTGAACAGCGACCACCAGCCGAGCACGCCGCCGAGGGACTCCTCGCCGAGGTCGAGTTCGGTGGCGGAGGCGACGTCGAAGCGGCAGTGCGGGTGGAGGCGGCGCGCGTGCTCGATCATCCGGGGCGAGAGGTCCACCCCGGACACGTCGAGCCCGCGCCCGGCGAGATAACCGGTCACCGTCCCGGGCCCGCAGCCGACGTCCAGGACCGGCCCGAGGCCCGCCACGCTGTCGGCGAAGGCGTCGATCGCCGCCTTCAGCCAGGGGTGCTTGCGGATGTCGCCGAGCCCCGTCGTCAGGACCATGTCGGCGTAGTTGTCGGCCACGCGGTCGTAGGACGCGCGGACCAGGTCGAGATCGGCGGGGCGGTCGATGCGGTGTGAGGACATCGCGCCACCCTACGGGCCGGCCGGGGGGCCGCGCCTCGCCTCGCGGGAGTTCGCGGGAACCCCTCTTCCCCGGTGGGGCCAGGACTCGGCGGGGGCGCCTACAGGTAGTCCCGCGTCGCGGTGACCCGGCCGAAGCGCGGGAAGGTCCTCGCCACCGCGAAGTCGTGCTCCTCCGCGACCGGTCCCGACATGGCGTCGGCGACGAACTCGACCTCGTAGCCGAGGTCGCCCGCGGCCCTGGCCGTGGACTCCACGCCCATGGTGGTGACGAGCCCGCCCAGGACGATCGTCCCGACGCCCAGCTTCCGCAAGCGGTCGTCGAGGTCCGTGGTCGCGAACGCGCCGATGCTGCGCTTCACCAGCACGACGTCCCCCTCCTCCACCAGACCGGGCGCGAAGCCGCTCCCCGGCGGCTGCTCGGCGACGCCGGGCCGGTCGACGCGGACCTGGACCACCGGGCGCCCCTGCGCGCGGAAGGAGTCCGCCAGCTCCCGGCACCGCGCCAGCACCTCGTCGCCCGTGTGCGGGGCGAGGGGGAGCGCGATGATGCGCGGCATCAGGTCGATCAGCAGCAGAGCGGTCGTCATGTCGCCCGACCTTAGGCCCTGTTCGCCGGCGGCGCGGGGAAAATCGTCGGTCGGCGGGCCGGGCCGCCCGGGGGCGCCGCGGAGGTCACGCGGACGGCAGGAGGCCCCACGTCTGGAGGGCGTAGGGACGGCCCTTCTCCTCCCCCTCGATGAGGGGGACGTCGAGCAGGGTGAAGCCCGCCTTGGTGGCGACGGCGACGCTGGGCGCGTTCTCCGCCTCCAGCTCCAGGATCACCCGCTCCGCCCCGAGCTCCTCGAAGGCGTACGCCGCCATGACCCGCACCGCGCGCGCGGCCAGGCCCTGGCCCCGGTGGGCCGGGCCGACCGCGTAGCCGAGCTCCACGCCCCCGCCCTCGGCCTCGGGGAGGCGGCGCAGCATCCCCTCGCCGAGCGGTTCGCCGCCGTCGAGGGTGATCGCGAGGAGGATGACCGACTTCTCCGCGCGCAGTTCCCGGGACCGCACCAGCCGCGCGGCCGCGGCCGCCGCGTCGAAGGGGGAGACAAGCGGCGTCCAGTACGCGATGTCGGGGTCGTCGAACAGCGCCGGCATGGCGGGCACGTCCGTCTCCGTCCAGTCGCGCAGGACGAGCCCCTCGCCCGTCAGCCGGACCCGGTCGGGAAGCGGCGGATGTGTGCTGTTCATGAACGGTTTTCCTCCCTGACGGCCAGGCCGGGCAGCCTACATCGGAAGAGATCATCCGATCATCCGCTTTCAGGACGCCCCTCGCCCCTCAGCGGACGCCGTCCCTCTCGGCGGACGCCCGTCCCTCTCCGTTCCCAGTGGACGTCCGCCCCGCCACGCCGCCGTCCGCTCTCCTCAGCGGTCGTCCGCCGGGGTCGCCGCCTCCGCCAGGACGCGGGCGAGTTCGCGGGGACGGGTGACCATGGGCCAGTGGCCCGAGTCGAGGTCGACGTGGTCGAGGCGGGCGACGCGGGCGAGTTCGGGGCTCTCGCCCGCGGCGATCCACTCCTCGGCCTGGGCGGGGGTGAACTCGGGGCAGACCAGCACCACGGGGACGTCGAAGCGGCGCTCGTCCGTCAGGCGCACGACCCCTCTGGCGACCCCCTCGGGGACGGGGACGGCGGTGGACGCGATGCGGTCCCGGGCCGCCTCGTCCAGGTCGGCCGCGTCGGGCCCCTCGAAGGGGCCCCAGCCGGGGAAGGGCACGATGCCGTCCTCGATCGCGAAGTGGTCGGCGTAGGCACGCCCGTCGTCGGCGGGGAAGCCGCCGATCAGGACGGTCTTGGCGACCTTCGCGGGCCGGGCGTCGGCCGCCAGCCAGGCCAGGGTCGCCGCGGCGGAGTGCCCCACCACCACGGGCTTCCCGGGCGCCGCGTCGACGGCGGCGAGCACCGCCGCCAGCTGGTCGCCGAGGGTCGCGGACGAGTCCCCGTCGCCCTGTCCCGGGAGGGCGACCGGGACGGGTCGGTGGCCGAGCGCGGCCAGTTCGGGCACGACGTCGTCCCATGCGGAACCGCCGTCGAGCCACAGACCGGCGATGAGCAGGATGTCCACGGTGTTTCCCCCCGGTGGTGGTGTGCCGAACGTCGCTCCCGCCACGCTATCGGAGACCTCCGACAACGCCCCCGGACGACCGGCCGCGCGCTCCCCCGCTGTCGGAGGCGGGGGCTACCGTGCTGACGCATGAAGATCGAATCCCTTCTCGACGACCTGACGAGCGACGATCCCGCGCGGGTCGAGGCGGCCGTGGCGGGGGCGGTGGAGCGGGCCGACGGGGTACTGCCCGCGCTGCTGCGCGGTTTGGAGGAGAAGCGGGGCACCGCGGCGCTCCGGCCCGTCCTGCGGGTGCTCGGGGCGGCCGGCCCCGCGGGCTTCGACGCCGTGCTGGCGGCGTGGGACCGGGGCGAGGTGACGGACTGGCAGGCGGGGCGGCTGCTGGGCGCGTTCGACGAGCGCTGCGCGGACCGGTACGCGGCGCTGGCGGCCGACCCGCGCCGGGGCAGGTCGGGCAACGGCTTCCAGGGCCTGCACCGGCTGCGCACCGACTCCGACGCCGGACTGCGCGCCCTGGTGGAGTGCTGCGCCCGCGGCCGTGCGCTCCCGTACCGGGCCGCCGACTACGCCCGCGCGCTGCACGGCTCCTTCGCGCCCCGACTGCGCGCCCTGCGCCGGGATCCCGCCGCGTCCCCGCGGATCCGGCGGGGCGCCCTGGGGGCGCTGGTGGAGGGCGGCGGGGCCGGCGCGCTCGACGCCCGCGACCGCGCGGCGGTCGAGCGCCTGATCCGCGCGAAGATCCCGCACGAGGTCCCGAGCGCGCCGTCGGCCGTGCTCAGCGGCTGGTGGATCGCGGTGCCCGGCGCCACGTACGAGGGGCTCTTCGCTGCCTTCGACCTGCACGACCGGCGGCCGGTCACCTGCGCGGCGGGCGTCGCGGCGGCGGAGGGCCGCGAGATCGACGTGCCCGCCGGTGCGGACGGCGCCGCCCGCACCGCGGGCCGGGTCTTCGTCACCCCCGAGCTCGACGGCTGGCGGCTGCTCTTCGGCCCCTTCTCCCTGCTCGTCCCCGACACCTGGGACGGCATGGTCGAGACGGTCGAGCGGGTCAGCGCCCACTGCGGCCGGGCCCAGTTCTTCTTCCTCGACGACGCCGGCGGTTCCGACGTGTGGATGGTCGCCGAGGAGGGACGGGTGATCCGTCAGTACGCCTGTGAAAGCGACCCCGAGTGGGAGGGCGACCCGCTGCCCTGGGAGAGCCTCGCGGCCGACGACCCCGATCTGGACCCGGAGTACGACGAGGTCCCGCCCCACGCGGGCACCGCGGGCGCGCGGGAGGCCTGTGCGCACCTCTCGGTCGATCCCGACGCGGTCGGCCCGGACACCGTGGTCCGCGGCCACGGCTGGCTGGCCCTCACCGCTCCGGGGGTCGACCACGGGGCGTTCCCGGGCCGACTGCCCCTCTGAGCCCTTTCCCCGCCTCCGGCCCCGAACCCCGACCTCGACCCCGCCCGCGTCCTCGTCCTCCTCCTGGCGGCCCTGACTCCCCGGTGCCCGCTTGCCCGTTCCCGGGCGGCGGGGCAGGGTGGGGGGATGACATGGACAGCGCCGCCGGTCGCGCGCACCCAACAGCTGGGCACGCTCGGCACGGTGAGCGAGCGTCGGATGCTGGAGGGCTGGCTGCGGTGGCACCGGGAGACGCTGCTGGCCAAGTGCGCGGGGCTCGACGGGGCCGCGCTGGCGCGGGCGGCCGTGGAGCCCTCGAACCTCACCCTGCTGGGCCTGGTCCGGCACATGGCGGAGGTGGAACGGTGGTGGTTCCGGCGCAGCTTCGCCGGTGAGGACCTCGGCGACGTCTTCACCGGCCCGTCGGACGGCGACGAAGGGCTCGACGGCGTCCGCGCGGCCGACGCGGAGCGGGACTTCGCGCGGTTCCGGAGCGAGATCGAGGCGTGCGACGCGGCGGCCGCCGGGCACGACCTCGACGAGACCTTCCCCTCGTCCTACGGGGTGCGCCTCAGCCTGCGCTGGATCTACGTGCAGATGATCCAGGAGTACGCCCGCCACAACGGCCACGCCGACTTCCTGAGGGAACGGACCGACGGGACGACGGGCGACGCGTGACGCCCTGACGGACGGCCCGGTCCGGGCGGGGCCGGGCCGGACGGTTCGGGCGCGGGCTCCGGTACGAGGACCCGTACGGCCGGCTCCCTGCGGCCGGGCCCCGTACGACCGGCCGCCTGCGACCGGGCCCGTACGACCGGCCCCGTACACGCCTCCGTACGACCCGGTACGGCCCCGTGCGGTGTCCGCACGGGGCCGTACCGGTCGTCACGCGGGGGTCAGCCGCGTGCCCGGCTCCGTTCCAGGGCGGCCACGCCCGCTGCCGCGAGGCCGATCTGGATGAGCCACTCGATCCAGTCGATCCCCTTGGTGTCCGCGACCCCGAGGGCCGCCGCGAGGGCGGTGCCCACGAGGGCGGCGACGATGCCCACGGCGATCGTCCACAGCACACCGATCCGCTGCCGGCCCGGCAGGACCAGCCGTCCGAGCGTGCCGATGACGATGCCGATGACGATCGCGCCGATGATGCCCGAGATCTCCATGGATATCCCCTTCCCCGCCTCGCGCGGCGGTGACTCCGGCGCCGGTTACAGGTCGAACTCGTGCGGGGGCAGGTCGAGGGTGAAGCACGCCTCGCGCACGACCGCCTGCTCGGTCTTGTCGAAGTCCCCGTCCGCGCCGCCGATGACGATGCCGATCTGGATCACCGCGCGGGCCTCGGCCGGCTTCTTCTTCGCCTTGGCGACCTCCTGGAGCACGCTGACCTTGCCGAAGTCGAAGTCGGCCGTCAGCTTGTCCAGGTTCGCGTCGAAGCGCCGCTGGAGGTCGCTCGCGTCGAAGTTCTGGAGCACCTCGTTGGTGGCGATCAGCTGGGCCACCCGCCGCCGCTCCGAGGGGTCGATCGTGCCGTCCGCCGCCGCCACCAGCGCGCACATCGCCATCGAGGCGTCGCGGAAGGCACCGGACTTGAGGTCGTTCTTCTTCGCGATCAGCTGCGTCTGCATCGTCGACGCGGATTCCTTGATGCGGTCCCACAGGGCCATCGTGGACTCCCTCTCCCACTCGCTTCTACATTGCTGTAGAAGTTACCAGGAGGCGTCCGCTCCTCGCGGAGGGGGACGGGTGACCTGGCGCGCCCGGGAGGATCAGCGTGCCGCGCGGAGCCGGCGGAGGTAGGTCGCGGTCAGGGCCACCGCCGGGTCCTCGTCCCGCGTCAGGCGGGTGAGGGCGCGGGAGGCGGTGGGGCCGGGGAGGTCGGCGAGGGCCTGGGTGAGCCGGCCGCGCGCCGGGGGCGGCGTGGCGGCGCGGCCCAGGTGGTCGACGAGGGCGGCCGCGATCCGCTCCGCCGTGCGGGCGTCGTGCGCCAGGGCGCTCAGCGCGTCGGCCGCGTCGGTGTCGTTCCTGCCCTCGACGACCATGTCGACGAGGACCGGGATCACCCCGGTCTCGCCGCGCGCGGCGAGCGCCAGGGCCGCGTGGCCGCGGACCACGGCGTCGGGGTGCGCCAGGGCGTCGCGGAGCCGGGCGGTCGCCTCCTCGCCGGACAGCGCGGCGAGGGTGCGGACGGCCCGCTCCCGGACGGCCGCATCCGGGGAGCCGAGGCCCCGGGCCAGGAGCGCGGGGCCGCCGTCGCCGGAGCGCGCCAGCGCCCACCGGAGGGCTCCCGCGACATTGGTCTCCGTCTCGGTCAGGGCCGCCTCGACCAGCGCCTCCACCGGCACCGGGGCCTCCCCGGAGTCCGGGGCGGGGGCCGAGGAGAGCGCGGCGCGCTGCCGGACGTCCTTGCTCTGCGAGCCCAGCGCCTGGAGGAGGGCCACCGCCCGCAGGACGTCGTCCCAGCCGGCGGGGCCCGCCGCGTCGATCCGGCGGAGCCGGGTGAGCAGCTCGGTCTCGGCCTCGATGCGGGCACGGGTCTGCGCGATGAGGTCTCCGACGAGCTCCGCGGGGGTGAAGCCGGGGTCGTCGAGCGCGCGGCCGATCTCGCGCAGCGACAGTCCCAGCGAGCGCAGGCTCTCGACGTGGAAGATCCGCCGGATGTCCTCGTCGCGGTACTCCCGGTAGCCGGAGCCGGTGCGGCCGGAGGGCCGCACCAGACCCAGCGACTCGTAATGCCTGAGCATGCGGGCACTGACCCCGGACCGCCGCGCCACCTCACCGATCAACACGCCTCAGTGTCCCTCCTGCCCGGAGCCTCCGAGCGCCACGACGCGCTTCGCCTCCTCGATCGCGTACTCGAATCCGGCGTCGGGGTCGTCCAGGAGCCGCCGGGTGGCCAGCGCGTGCGTGCGGACGTCCGGGCCGGGGTCGTCCCCGGCGGCGTCCAGGGCCGGCAGGATCGCGTCCCCCAGTCCGACGAGCGCCCGGCTGAGGCTCAGCCGCGTCTCCCGCCCGCCGCGCCCCAGCTGGGTCGCCAGGACCCCGGCCAGGGCGGGCCCCTCGCCCTCCGGGGCCAGCAGGACCGCCGTCCGCCAGGCGGCCCGCGCGACCTCGTCGTCGGCGTCCGTCAGGTGCTCCCGGGTGATCGCCGGCCACGTCCCCGGGTCCCCGATCTTGGACAGCGTGTGCAGCGCCTGGCTCCGGGCCCGGGCGGACTCCGAGCGGAGCTCCCGCAGCACCTCGGGGAGCGTCAGGGACACCGGGTGCCGGGTCAGCGCCCAGGTCAGCATGTCGCGGACGAAGAACTCGGGCTCGACCGCGCACCGCTCCACCAGCTTGCCGACGAAGCGGGCGTCGGGCGTCGTGCCGACCGCCAGCGCGGCCCGCAGCCGCACCGACGAGCGGTCGTCCTCCAGGGCCCGGAGGGCGCGCCGCACGTCGGCGTCCTGATTCGTCATGGTCATCGGGACCACCTCCTCGTCGAGCAGTGAAGACCTTGTCACCGTGTCAAGGTCAACCGCGCCGCGGCCGGGGCGCGGTCCGAAACCGCCCCCGAGCGAGCGGTCGTGCGCCCTTCTGCGCCGGGCGCGCCTCCCGGTGGGACAAATTCGGCGCGCGCTCGCCGGTTCAAGTGAATGCGGTGTTCGGTGTGTTGGTACGACAAGCACCTTGGGGCACGCTCCCGTCCAGCGGTTCTCGCCAGCGGTTCTCGCCGTAAAGAGGGATGGGCATGACGAGCCACGCCACCGAAGGCACACGCAAAGCCGACGCCGGACCCGAAGCCGGGACCGACGCCGGCGCCGGACCCGAAGCCGGGATCGAGGCCGGACCCGGAGCCGGGGTCGCGGCCGACGCCGGAGCCGGCACCGGATCCATGAGCGAGCTGGAGGACGTGCTCCGGCGGGCGGTGCGCGCCACGGGCACGGGCGGACGCTGGACGACCGAGTCGGACGACCTGTGGTGCCGGGTGGCGCCGAGGTCCGGGTCGGGACGCCGACAGGGGTGGAAGCTGCACGTGTCGGCGACGGCCGCGTCCGCGCCCGTGGTCCTCGCGAAGGCGCTGGAGGTGCTGCTGCGGGACGGCTCGGGGTTCAAGTTCGCCCGGTCGCTGGAGCGGGTGAGCGCGCTCAACTCCCGTGCGACGCCCCGCGGGAGCGCGGGCAAGTTCCTCACCGTCTATCCGCGTTCCGACGCGGACGCGGCCCGGCTCGCCCAGGAGCTGCACCGGGCGACGGCGGGCCTCGCCGGCCCCCGGATCCTGTCGGACCAGCCGTACGCCCCGAACAGCCTGGTGCACTACCGGTACGGCGCCTTCGTCGGCCGGCAGCGGCTGTCGGACGCGGGCCTGCTGGTGTGGTACTTCGAGGACCCCGACGGCAACCCCGTGGAGGACCGGCGCACCGGGCAGTACACGCCCCCGGAGTGGGCGGTCAGCCCCTTCCCCGCCACGGTGCCCGCCGCACCGCGCGCCACGGAGGCGGCGGCCCGGCCGGTGGTGCTCGGCGGACGCTTCGCCGTGCGGGAGGCGATCCGGCACACCAACAAGGGCGGGGTCTACCGGGGCAGCGACGTCCGCACCGGCGCCCCGGTCGTCATCAAGGAGACCCGGCCGCACGTCGAGGCCGACGCCTCCGGCTCCGACGTCCGCGACTGGCTGCGCGCCGAGGCCCGGACGCTGGAGAAGCTGACCGGCACGGGCCTCGCGCCGGAGCCGCTGGCGCTGTTCGAGCACGGCGGGCACCTGTTCCTCGCCCAGGAGGAGGTGCCGGGGGTCCCGCTGCGCACCTGGGTCGCCGAGCGGTTCCGCGACGCCGGCGGCGAACGCTACCGCGCCGAGGCGACGGAGCAGGTCGCCCGGCTGGTGGAACTGGTCGCGGCGGCGCACGCCCGGGGCTGCGTGCTGCGGGACCTCACGCCCGGCAACGTCATGGTCCGCCCGGACGGGGAGCTGCGCCTCATCGACCTGGAACTCGCCGTCCTCGCGGACGACGCAGCCCTGCCGACCCGGGTGGGCACGCCCGGTTTCAGCCCTCCGGAGCGCCTGCTGGACGCGCCGGTCTCGCCGACCGGCGACTACTACAGCCTCGGCGCGACCGTGTGCTTCGTGCTGGCCGGCAAGGTGCCGAACCTGCTGGCGGAGGAGCCCGCCGACCGGCCCGCCCAGGAGCGGCTGGCCGACTGGCTGACCGCCTGCGACGCCTCCTTCCGCCTGCCGGACGGCATGCGGGAGCTGATCCTGGGACTGATGCGGGACGATCCGGCCGAGCGCTGGAGCCCGGACCGGGCCCGGAGGTTCCTCCGCGGGGAGGCGCGCGCGCCCCGGTCGCCGGTCCCCGCCGCCCCGGCCCCCGTGCCGTGCGGCGCGGGCGGCGCGGACGATCCGGTGGACGCCGCGGTGGCCGGGATCGTGCGGCACCTCGTCGACACGATGACCCCGGCGGACGGCCGGCGGCTGTGGCCGGTCTCCACGACGGCCGGCGAGACCGATCCCTGCACCGTGCAGCAGGGCGCGGCCGGCGTCCTGGCGGTGCTGACGCGGTACTTCGAGGTGACCGGCGACCCCCGGCTGCCGGAGCCGATCTCCGCCGCGGGCCGCTGGATCGCCGAGCGCGCCGGCACCCGTTCGACCCGCCCCGGGCTGCACTTCGGCGGGCGGGGCACCGCCTGGGCGCTGTACGACGCCGGGCGCGCCGTCGGCGACCGGGCGCTGACGGACCACGCCCTCGCCCTGGCGCTGGCGCCGCAGGAGCCGACGCCCAGCCACGACATCACCCACGGCACGGCGGGCAGCGGCCTCGCGGCCGTGCACCTGTGGCGCCGCACCGGCGATCCGCGCCTGGCCGCCCTGGTCGGGGAGGCGGCGGACCGGCTGGTGGCCGCCGCGCGGATGGAGGGGGCGGGCGCGAGCTGGCCCGTTCCGGCGGAGGCCGTGCCCCAGGAGGCGGGCAAGCGGTACCTGGGCTTCGCCCACGGGGCGTCCGGCATCGGCTGCTTCCTCCTCGCCGCCGCGTCCGTCACGCACCGCCCCGAGCACCTGGCGGCGGCCGTCGCGGCGGGCGAGGAGCTGGTGGCCCACGCCGTGGACGTCGGCGGTGCGGCGCAGTGGCCGGCGCAGGCCGGGGACGTGCCCACGGCGGCGTACTGGTGCCACGGTTCGGCCGGCATCGGCTCGTTCCTGGTGCGGCTGTGGCGGGCGACCGGCGACGACCGGTTCGGCGACCTCGCCCGCCGTGCGGGGCGGGCCGTGGTGGAGCGCGCCTCCCGCGCCGCCCTGACGCAGTGTCACGGTCTCGCGGGGAACGGCGACTTCCTCCTCGACCTGGCCGAGGCCACGGGCGATCCGGCCCACCGCGCGCGGGCCGCCGAGCTGGCCCGCCTCATCGTCGCCGAACGGTCCCTCCGCGGCCGCCACGTCGTCTTCCCCAACGAGTACGGGGACGTCACGACGGGCTGGAGCGACGGGTCCGCCGGAATCCTGGCGTTCCTCCTGCGGGTGCGCCACACAGAGCCCCGGCACTGGATGGTCCAGCAGCCGGTATGAGCGGCAGAAAGCCTGCCGCCGCCTCACGAGAAGGAGAATGCCATGGAGAACCAGGACCTCGAACTGCTCGCCCGCCTGCACGCCCTTCCGGAGACCGAGCCGGTCGGCGTCGACGGAGCCGCCTTCGGCGGCACGTGCGAGTGCGTCGGCCTGCTCACGCTCCTCAACACCGTCTGTATCGGTGTGAGCTGCGCGTAGCCCGTACGCCCTCCCCCGGCCGGTGGCTGTCCCGGGGCAGCCACCGGCCGGGGCGGGGGCCCCGACCCCGAGGACCCCACGCCGATGCAGCTCTCCGCCGGTGACGACGCCGTCACCCCCGCGCCCCTGCTGACCGCCCCCGCCCCCGCCGCCGTCCCGTCCGCGCGGGACGACGCCCCGCCCGCCATCCGCACGCGCGGCCTCGCCAAGAGCTATCCGGGCCCGGACGGCACCACCGCCCACGCGGTGCGCGGCCTGGACCTGGAGGTGCGCCGGGGCGAGACCTTCGCCTTCCTCGGCCCCAACGGCGCCGGGAAGTCCACGACCATCGCCCTGCTGTGCGCCCTGGCCCGCCCCACCTCCGGTCACGCCACCGTGGCCGGCGCCGACGTGCTCACCGAGCCCGAGCGGGTGCGGCGCCGGGTCGGCCTCCTCTTCCAGCACAGCGCCCTCGACCCGGACCTGACGGCCGAGCAGAACCTCCGGGTCCACGCCCGCCTGTACGGGCTGCGCCGCCGCGAGGTCCGCCGCCGCACGGCCGAGGTCCTCGACGTCGCCGGGCTGGCCGACCGGCGGCGCTCCGCCGTCCGCACCCTGTCCGGCGGCATGCGGCGCCGCCTGGAGATCGCCCGGCAGCTGCTGCACTCCCCCGGCGTGCTGTTCCTGGACGAGCCGACCACCGGTCTCGACCCCCACGCGCGCGCCCGGATCTGGGAGCACCTGGGGGCGCTGCGCGACCGGGACGGCAGCACGCTGTTCGTCACCACCCACTATCTGGACGAGGCGGAGAACTGCGACCGGCTCGCCATCATCGACCGGGGGCGGCTGGTGGCACAGGGCACGCCCCGGGAGGTGAAGGCCGCGATCGGGGACGACCGGGTGGTGCTGCGGACGAGCGACGACGCGGCCGCCCTGCGGGTGGTGACGGCCGTGGCGCCGCCGGACCGGGCGGTCGCGACGGGCGCGGACGGGGTGTGGCTGCGGGTGCCCGACGGCAGCGCCTGGATCCCCCGGCTGTGCGCGGCGCTGGCGGCCCGGGGCGTCGCCGTGCACGCCGCCTCCGCGACCCCGCCGACGCTCGACGACGTCTTCTTCCACCACACCGGCCGCACCATCGTCCCCGGTGCCGGGGCGGGCGCGGGGCCGGGAGGCGGCCGATGACGGCCCTCGCCCCGGCGCGTCCCCGGGCCACCGCCGGGCGGCTGCCCCGGCTGCGGCACGAACTGCGCGCCGTCCACGCCCTCGTCCACCGCGATCTGCTGCGGCTGGCCTGCCAGCGGGTCCCCACCGCGCTGATGCTGCTGCACCCGGTGCTCTACCTCTTCATCCTCGGCGGCGGTCTGGCGGCCCTGATCCCCGCCTCCTCGCTGGGCGTCGGCTACCAGACCTACCTGTTCCCCGGCGTGCTGATGATGACGGTGCAGACGCCGGCCATCATGGTCGGCATCCGGCTGATCACCGACCGGCAGAGCGGTTATCTGCGCGAGCTCCTGATGGCCCCGGTGGGCCGCGCCACCCTGCTGCTGGGCAGTTGCGCGGGCGGCACCCTGGTGGCGGCGGTGCAGGGGGCCGTGCTGCTGGGGCTGGCCGGTGCGGTCGGGCTGCCGTACGACCCGGTGCTGCTCCTGCTGCTGTTCGGCGGCATGCTCCTCGCGTCCTTCACCATCACCTCGCTGTCCCTGGCGCTGGCGGTGGGCCTGCGCAGACCGGAGACGTTCCACACGCTGCTGGGCCTGGTGATGATGCCGCTCCTCTTCCTGTCCGGCGGCTTCTTCCCGCTGTCCGCGCTGCCCGGCTGGGCGCGGGCGCTGGCCGCCGCCGACCCCCTGGCGTACGGGGTGGACGTGCTGCGGCGCTGCGTCGCCCTGCGGGTCCCCGGGCAGACGGCCGAGGGCGTCGAGTGGGCCGGCCAGCAGCCTCCCCTGCCGGTGGAGGCGGGCCTGCTCCTGGCCGGCGGGGTGCTGGCCCTGCTGTGGGCGGCCCGCCGCTTCGGCCGGCCGGAGTGACCGGGGCGGCGGCCCGCGCCCGGCGCCTTCAGTCCTGTCCGCCGTCGAGCTGGTGGTCGGCCCAGACGTAGCCGTCGGGCAGCAGGTCGGGGACGGGGACGGCCAGGGGGCGGCCGTCCCTGTTCACGATGACCTCGGCGCCGGGGAAGTAGTCGAGGAGGACCTGCCGGCACCGGCCGCACGGGGGGACGATCCCCCGGTCGCGGTCGCCCACGGCGACGATCGTCCGCAGGTCGTACACCCCTTGGGCGGCGGCCGCGCCGATGAGGACGAGTTCGGCGCAGGGGCCGCCGGTGAAGTGGTAGGCGTTGACGGCGGTGACGATCCGGCCGTCCCGGGCGCGGCCCGCCGCCGCCATGGTGTGTTCGTCGCCCCGGCAGCGGGTGCGGGCCACGCGGGCGGCGGCCTCGACGAGTTCCTCGTCGACGGGGTGGGGCTGGGGGTTCATCGGCTCCGCTTCCGTGAGGTGTCCGCCGACTGTGCCCCGGGGTGCGGTCCCGCGCAAGCGGATATCGGGCGCGGGCCGCCGGGTCCGGCATCCGGCGGAGTGCTCCGCCGGATGCCGGACCCGGCGGCCGGTCCCACGACGTCCCGGGGGCCTACCGGAAGGCCGGCAGGTTGCGCGCCACCCACGCGCCGAAGGGGGCGGCGGGGCGGCCGAGGACGGTCTCCACGTCGGTGCCGGCCTTCTGCTCCTCCGGGAGCGGGTCGCCGAGCACGTCGAGGGTGCCGGACACGACCTCGTCCGGCATGAAGCGGGACAGGTGCTCCCGGGCCTCGGCCCGGGAGAGCTCCACGAAGGCCACTTCCTCCCCGAGGGCCTCGGCGAGGACCTCGGTCTGCCGGCGCGGGCCGATCGCCTCGGGGCCGGTCAGCACGTACGTACGCCCGGCGTGGCCGTCCTCGCGGAGCGCGGCGGCGGCGACGGCGGCGATGTCCGCGGGGTCGACGACGGGCAGGGCCACGTCCCCGAAGGGGGCGAGGACCGTGCGCCGGGTGCGGACGGTCTCGGCCCAGGCGAAGGCGTTGGAGGCGAAGCCGCCGGGGCGCAGGACGGTGAAGTCGCGTCCGGAGCCGCGGACGGCCGCCTCGAACTCCCGCAGGCGGGCGTGCGAGAGGGCGTCGGGGCGGGTGCCGGCGGCCTGCGAGGAGACCAGGACGATTCGCTCGATCCCGGAGCCCTCGACCGCGCCGAGGAGGGCGGCGGGGTCCTCGCCGTGGCTGTTGAGCTCGCCGCCCAGGAGGAGGAAGAGGGCGCGGGACCCGTCGACGGCGGCGCGCAGTCCCGCCGCCGTCCCGGTGTCGGCCGCGGTCCACCGGACGCCGGGCGTCCGGTCCTCGGGGCGGGGCCGCCGTGACACGGCCACGACCTCCTCGCCCGCTCCGGTGAGCAGTTCCACGAGCGTCCTGCCGATGTTGCCGGTCGCACCCGTCACGGTGATCATCTCGTACCCCCATCGGATGAGTCGGCCGGCAGTGCGCCGATCGACTGTGAGTTAGTTGACTAACTGAGAAAGACCGTAGCACGCCTCCACCTCGGGCTGTCTATAGTCAGTCGGGTGACCAACTCGGTGAATCGGCGGGAGCGCGCGTCGCAGAAGCGGCAGCGGCTGACGGAGGCGGCGGCGCGGGTCCTGCACGAGCAGGGGGTGGAGCGCACCACCCTCGCCGACATCGCGCGCGAGGCGGACGTCCCCGTCGGGAACGTGTACTACTACTTCAAGACCAAGGACGAACTGGTCCTGGCCGCGCTCTCCGCGCACCGCTCGCACCTGGACGAACTGACCGGCCGGCTGGCGGAGTCGGCGGGGCCGCGCGAGCGGCTGAAGGCGCTCGTCGAGGGGTGGATCGCCCAGCGGGACACCGCCGCCCGCTACGGCTGCCCCACCGGCACCCTGGCCGCCGAGCTCGACAAGCGGGCCGACGGGGTCCTCGACGCGGAGGCCGGGGCGGTGATCCGCCGCCTGCTGGACTGGACCGGGGACCAGTTCCGGGCACTGGGCCTGCCCGACCCCGAGGGCCTGGCCCTCACCCTCGTCTGCGGCTACCAGGGCATGTCCCTCATGGCCAGCGCCCTGCGCGACCCGGACGTGGTGACCCGCGAGGGAAACCGCCTCCTGGCCTGGCTCGACTCGCTCCCCGTCCCCGCCGAGGACGCCTGACGGGAGGTCACGGGGCGTCGGTCACCGGGTGTCAGACGCCCCCGTCACGCCGGTTCCAGCAGGACGGCCTGCAGGGCCTCGGCGAGGACGGCCCGCCGGGGCAGGGAGAGCCCGAAGAACTCCCCGACGACGCCCAGGGCGAGGTGGTGCACCTCGTCCCGGGGCCGGCCCGGGTCCGGGAGGCCGGCGGCGGCGAACGCCTCCTCCAGGCGGCCGGCCTCGGCGGGGTCGCCCTCGACGCCCCGATACCCCCACGTGGGATCGAGGTGCAGGTTGCAGGCGGCCCGGAGCCGCCCGTCGCGGAAGCGGGCGAACCGGGGCGGCACCGGCTTGCCGTTCTCCTCCTCGTACTCCAGGAGGAAGACGTCGGCGCCGCCCCGGGAGATCCCGGCCGCCACCTCGAACTCGCCCTGCCAGCCGCCGTACCCGATCGCGTACGCCCACTCCCCCGTCCGGCCCAGGCGCAGGCCGAGGCCGTCGAGGGGGTCGCCGTACTCGTCGTCCATGAGCTCCAGCAGGGACGCGCCGGTGTGCTCCCCCGCCTCCTCGACGACGTGCCCGTCGCCGTACCGCACCGCCTCCGCGAGGCGGTGGGCGAGGCCGTCCGGGGAGAGGCCCCGGGCGAGCACCACGAAGTACCCGCCGAACGCGACGGATCGGGGGGCGGCCAGCCATGTCACTGCGTCGGTCATGCCCCCATCCTGCCGTCCGCCTCCGACAGCCGGGGCGGCGCACCCGGTCCGGCCGGAAGGCACCGGCGGCGCCCGGGCACCGCCCCACCCCGCCCCTCATGATCGCCAAGTTGCAGTGCCTGGTCCTGGACTGTCCCGACGTCCTCGAACCGGCCCGTTTCCACCGGTCCCTCCTCGGCGGCGAGGTGAACCGGCCCGACCCCCGGTGGTCGCCCGACGAGCACCGGTCGACGCTCCACACCGACGGGGGGGGTTCGTCCTGGCCTTCCAGCACGCCGCGGACCACCGGCCGCCGCGCTGGGGGGATCCCGCCCGGCCCCAGCAGTTCCACCTGGACCTGGGCGTCGAGGACCTGGACGGCGCCGCGGCCGGGGCCCTCGCGCCGGGCGCGGCGGTCCTCGACGACGGCGGGGGCGAGCGCGGCCGGGCCGTCCTCGCCGACCCCGCCGGACACCCCTTCCGCCTGGTGCGGGAGCAGCCGTCGCGCCCCGGCGCGTGACCGCGGTGACACCCGTCCACCCTCGCTCCGCACACACCCCCTCCCATACCCCCTAGGGTATTGAGGATCACAGGGGAAAGCCTCTCCCGCCCTGGGGGTAGAAATACCCGTGGGGGTATGGTGGTCTGCGGATACGCGAACGGATGGGACAGCGAGATGACACGAGCGACCGCCACGGCGCCGCCCTCCCCCGGCGGCGTCCGGCTGGGGCTCCGGGAGAACCGGGCGCAGTTCGTCCTGCTCGTCGTCGTCACGGCGGCGGTCGGGGCGCTGGTCGGGCTGGAGCGGACGACGGTCCCCCTGATCGGGACCGAGGTCTTCGGGCTCGCCGGGAACCTGGCGGTCTTCTCGTTCATCATCGCCTTCGGCCTCGCCAAGGCCCTCACCAACCTCGCCGCCGGGGTGCTCACCGCCCGGTTCCGGCGCCGGCAGCTCCTGCTGGCCGGCTGGCTGATCGGCGTGCCCGTGCCGTTCGTGCTCGCCTGGGCGCCGTCGTGGTGGTGGATCGTGGCGGCGAACGTCCTCCTCGGCGTCAACCAGGGACTGACCTGGTCGATGACCGTCAACATGAAGATCGACCTCGTGGGGCCCGCCCGCCGGGGGCTCGCCACCGGCCTCAACGAGGCCGCCGGTTACGTGTCGGTGGGCGCCACGGCCCTGCTCACCGGCCACCTCGCCACCCACTACGGGCTGCGGCCCGCGCCCGAGCTCGTCGGCGTGGTCTTCCTCGCCGCCGGGCTCGGCCTGTCCCTGCTCGCCAAGGACACCGCCGCCCACCTGGCCCTCGAACTCTCCCGCCACCCGGCACCCGGGGGCGACGGGCCGGACGGGCCGTCCTTCCGGAAGACCTTCGCCCTCACCTCCTGGCGCGACCGCTCCCTGCGCGGCGCCAGCCAGGCCGGTCTGGTCAACAACCTCAACGACGGTCTGACCTGGGGCGTCTTCCCGCTGCTCTTCGCCGACCGCGGCCTCGGCATCGCCGCCATCGGCCTGATCAAGGGGATCTACCCGCTGTTGTGGGGCGTGGGCCAGATCCCGGCGGGCCACCTCGCCGACCGCGTCGGCCGCAAGCCGCTCGTCGTGACGGGCATGCTCGTCCAGGCGGCGGCCCTGCTGCTCGCCCTCGCGCTCCCGGGCGACCCGCTCCTCGCCGGAGTCCTCTCCGCCGCCGGCCTGGGCCTCGGCACCGCGCTGGTCTACCCCGCGCTCATCGCCTCCGTCTCCGACCACGCCCACCCCGCCCGGCGCGCCCACGCCCTCGGCACGTACCGCTTCTGGCGGGACGTCGGCTACGCCGCCGGCGCCCTGGTCGCGGGCGTCCTCGCCGACGCGCTCGGCCTGAGCGCCACCGTCCTCGCCGCCGCCGTCCTCACCGCCCTCTCGGGCCTCCTCGCCGCCCGCTGGATGACCGACCGCCCCGGCCCCTGACGCCCCGGGAGCGGAAACGGGAGCGCGGACGGGCGCAGGGGAGGTCCGGGCGGGGCACGTCTGGCCAGTTCTCGCCAGGAGCGGAAGGTTCCGCATGTGCGGGACGGGAGGGGGGAGATAGGGCGGTGACCGTCGTTCCCCTCCGGACAGGAGTCAGCATGTCCTTTCCGCCGCTTCCCGCGGACCCGGTGTTCACCGCCGACTTCGGATCGTCCGAGCAGTGGGTCGCCGGGCGCTCCTGGGCCTATCCGGGCGGAGGGCCGGTCAACCCCCGGGACAACAAGCTGGACCACCTGGTGGCGGATCCCGCGTACAGCCGCTCCGGGACGTTCCGGGCGACGCGCCGCCGGGACGGTCTGTGGGACAGCGGGCTGCTGACCACGGAGGGCAGCGCGGAGGGGTTCGAGGTGCGGACCGGCGACGTGCTGGAGGCCCGGGTGCGGCTGCCGGAGGAGACGGGAGCGTGGCCCGCGATCTGGACGTGGCGGGACGGCGGACAGGAGGTCGACGTCTTCGAGTACCACCCGGACAACCCGGACCTCCTCGAACTCTCCAACCGGGTGCGCGGCACCTACCACTACCACCGCTCCCCCGCCGTGCGGCCCGGCGGATGGGTGGACCTGCGCACCGAGTTCGGCGCGCGGTCCGTGGTGTGGTGGGTCGACGGCACCCAGGTCTTCGCGGACGGACGCGGGGTCGGCCGGTCCTGGCACGCCGCCCTGATCGTCAACCTCTCGGTCTGCGCGGGGCGCTACCACCCCGCGCCCGACCCTGAGACGACCGAGATGTCCTTCGAGGTGTCCGGGCTCCGGGTGTTCCGCCGCCGGGGCCGGGCCGGGGCCGTCCCGGAGGACGCGGCCTAGGGGCGGGGAGGGACGGGGCCCGCGGGGGTCATGCCCCGGGCGCGGGCGAGGGCCGCCGCCCGGTCGGAGGCGAGGAGGTCCAGGGCGGCGAGGGAGCGGGCGGGGTCGGCGGCGGTGGCGGGGACGCCGGCCGTGAAGAGGGAGGTGAGGGCGGTGTCGCCGGGGAGCGGGCCGAGGACGGTGACGCCGGGGAGGTCGATGAGTTCGCTGTGCTGCTGGAAGGCCAGGTCGGCGCGGCCGGAGGAGAGCAGGCTGCCGGCGGGGACGCCGGGCGGGACCTGGACGAGCCGGCCGGCGAGGGCGTCGAGGCCGAGGCGGTGCAGCAGACCGGTCAGGGCCGTGCCGCTGGGGCCGGTGGAGCAGGCGATGCGGGCCGCCGAGGTCAGGACGGCACGCAGGTCGGAGACGGTGGCGAGGGCGGGGGCCGGGGCGCCGGCCGGGACCGCGGCGACGACCTGGGAGACCCACAGGGGGCGGAGCGTTCCCGCCCGGAGCAGGCCCTCCCGCTCCAGCGCGGTCATGGCGTCGTCGGCGAGGACGAGCAGGTCCGCCTCCGCGCCCTCGCGGATCCGGCGGGCGACCTCGACGCCGCCGGCGGACTCGAAGCGCACGGGGACGCCGTGCGCGGTCCGGAGGTGGTCGGACAGGTCGGCGAGTATCGGGCGGGTCGCCATCGAGGACAGGCCCACGAGTTCACGGTGCACGTCGACTCCTCAGTCGGGAAGGGTCCGCGGAAGCGGTGGGAGCGGGGAGGCGCACGTGGTCCGGTGGCTCGGCGCGGGCCCGCGAGAGGGGGTCTGCGAGACTGGCGGCGTGAGCACGACCCGGAGCACGGCGGCAGGAAAAGTACTGGAGGTCCTCTCGGCCTTCGACCGCGAGCACCCCGCGCAGACCCTATCCGAGATCGCCCAGCGCACGGGCCTCGCCCTGAGCACCACCCACCGGGTGGTCATGGAACTGGCCGGCTGGGGGGCGCTGGAGCGGGGCGAGGACGGGTCGTGGCACGTGGGGCTGCGGCTGTGGGAGATCGCCTCGGGCTGTCCCCGGACGCAGATCCTGCGGGACGTGGCGCTGCCGTTCATGCAGGACCTGTACGAGGCGACCCACGAGAACGTGCAGCTCGCCGTGCGGGAGGGCACCGAGCTGGTGTTCGTGGAACGGATCGCGGGGCACCGGTCGGTGGAGCTCCTGACGTCGGTCGGGACCCGTTTCCCCGTCGGGTCCACCGGCATGGGCCGGGTGCTGCTGGCCCACGCGCCGCGGGACATCCAGGAGGAGGTCCTCGGCTCGCCGCAGCGGGCGTGGACCCCGCACACCGTCACCGACCCGCGGACGCTGCGGACGCAGCTGGACCGGATCCGGCGCGAGCAGGTCTTCCTCAGCGACCGGCAGCTCTCGGAGAGCACGGTGGCGGTGGCCGCGCCGGTGCGGATCGGGCGGACCGGGCCGGTGAGCGCCGCGCTGGGCATCGTGCTGGCGGCGCCGGACGCGGGCAGGGCGCGCGGGCTGCGCGAGCCGCTGCTGCGGGCCGCGTACGGCATCTCCGACGAGCTCGGCAGACGGACCCGCCCGACGGGCTGACTCCGGGACCGGTGTCCCGGCCGGCGTCCGGGCCGACTTCCGGACCGGCGTGCCGACCGGCGTCCGCCCCGGAAACCGGCCCGGCTTCCGGGGTGGTTTCCGTCTGGCGGAAACACCGCAGACCGGGGGTCAGGCGGGCTGGCAGCGTTCGGGCCGTTCCGAAGCGTTCGGAGCGTTCACCGCCGTTTGGGAGCTGCCATGGCCGACGTCCCCGTCGACTCCATCACCTCGGTCCCGGTCGCGGTCGTCGGCGCCGGGCCGGCCGGCCTCATGCTGGCGCACCTGCTGGGCCGGGCCGGGGTGGAGACGATCGCCCTCGACACCCGCACCCGCCACGAGATCGAGACGACCCAGCGGGCCGGGATCCTGGAGGCCGACGTCGCCCGGGACCTGGTCGGCACCGGGGTGTCGGACCGGATCCTGCGCGAGGGGCACGAGCACGAGGGCGTCGAACTCCGGTCGGCCGGACGGTCGTACCGCATCGACTTCCAGGAGCTCGTCGGCGCGTCGGTGTGGCTCTACCCGCAGACCGACGTCTTCACCGACCTCGCCGACGCCCGCGAACGCGACGGCGGCACCGTCCACTTCGGGATCCGCGACACCGAGGTCCTCGACGTCACCACCGACGCCCCCCGGGTGCGCTACACGGCGCCCGACGGGACCCGGCACGAGATCCGGGCGCGGTACGTCGTCGGCGCGGACGGCTCGCGCGGCACGTGCCGCGACCTGGTGCCGGAGGACCGGCGGGTGCGGTACGGCGCCGAGTACCCCTTCGCCTGGTTCGGGATCCTCGCCGAGGCGCCGGCGAGCGCGCCGGAGCTGGTCTACGCCCGCTCCGAGCACGGCTTCGCGCTGATCAGCCAGCGGACCGAGAGCGTGCAGCGCATGTACTTCCAGTGCGCGCCCGACGAGTCCGCCGACGCCTGGTCCGACGACCGGATCTGGGAGACGCTCCAGGCGCGGGTGGCCGGCGAGGACGGCTTCCGGCTGAAGGAGGGGCCCGTCACCGAGAAGACGGTGCTGCGGTTCCGGTCCTTCGTGCAGGAGCCGATGCGCTGGGGTTCGCTGCTGCTCGCCGGCGACGCCGCGCACACCGTGCCGCCGACCGGTGCCCGCGGGCTCAACCTGGCGCTGCACGACGTGAAGATCCTCGCCGACGTGCTGGCGCGGGCCCTCGGCGGCGGGGGCGAGGCCGCCCTGGAGGAGTACCAGCCGCGGGCGCTCCGGCGGGTGTGGCGGGCGCAGCACTTCTCGTACTGGATGACGCAGCTGCTCCACACCGCGCCCGGCGCCTCCCCGTTCGACCTGCGGCGACAGCTCGGCGAGTTCGACCACGTGGTGGGGACGCGGGCCGGCCGCACCCACCTGGCCGAGCAGTACACCGGCTGGCCCGCCCGCGAGCACGACCGCTGACCCCACCGCCCCCGACGGACCCGAGGCCCCCCATGATCATCGACTGTCACGGTCACTTCACCACCGCCCCGCCGCAGCTCGCCGAGTGGCGGGACCGGCAGATCGCCGCCGCCGAGGGCCGCGGCCCCGTGCCGGACCCGGTCGAACTGGTCGTCACCGACGACGACCTGCGCGCCGCGATCGAGGGCAACCAGCTGCGGCTGATGGACGAACGCGGCAGCGACCTCACGGTCTTCTCGCCGCGCGCCAGCTTCATGGCGCACCACATCGGCGACTTCGCCGTCTCCTCGGTGTGGGCGCGGATCTGCAACGACCTGGTCCACCGGGTCGCCGGCCTCTACCCCGGCCGGTTCGCCGTGGGCGCGATGCTGCCGCAGTCGCCGGGCGTCGACCCCGCGACCTGCCTGCCCGAACTAACGCGGGCAGTCGAGGAGTTGGGCGCGGTCTCGGTCAACCTCAACCCGGACCCGTCGGGCGGCCGGTGGACCGCTCCGCCGCTGACCGACCGCAGCTGGTACCCGCTGTACGAGGCGCTGGTCGCGTACGACGTCCCGGCGATGATCCACGTCAGCACCTCGTGCAACCCGGCCTTCCACACCACCGGGGCGCACTACCTCAACGCCGACACCACGGCCTTCATGCAGCTGGTGCAGGGCGACCTGTTCGCCGACTTCCCGGCGCTGCGGTTCGTGATCCCGCACGGCGGCGGCGCCGTGCCGTACCACTGGGGCCGGTTCCGCGGGCTGGCGATGGCGCTCGGGAAGCCGGACCCGGAGCGGCTGCTCGACAACGTCTTCTTCGACACCTGCGTCTACCACCAGCCCGGCATCGACCTGCTGACCCGGGTGATCCCCAGCCGGTCGGTCCTCTTCGCCAGCGAGATGATCGGCGCCGTCCGCGACGTCGACCCGCGCACCGGCCACCACTTCGACGACACCAGGCGGTACGTCGACGCCACCGCGCACCTGTCGGACGAGGAGCGCGCCGCCGTGTACTCCGGCAACGCCCTGCGCGCCTACCCCCGTCTCGCCGCCCGCCTCGCCGCGGCCGGCCGCTGACCCCCACCCTCCAGGAGAAGAACTCCCATGGAACACACCGAGATCGGCGTCGTCCGCACGAAGATCGAGCGGGCCGACCCGGAGGCCGTCGCGGAGCTGTCGAAGTTCGGCGTCGCGACCGTCCACGAGGCGATGGGCCGGGTCGGCCTGATGCGCCCCTACCTGCGGCCGGTCTACCCGAGGGCGCGGATGTGCGGCACGGCCGTGACCGTGCTCCTCCAGCCCGGCGACAACTGGATGCTGCACGTCGCCGCCGAGCAGATCCGGGACGGGGACGTCGTCGTCGCGGCCTGCACGACCGAGAGCGAGGACGGCTTCTTCGGCGAGCTGCTCGCCACCTCCTTCCGCGCCCGGGGCTGCCGGGGCCTGGTCATCGACGGCGGCGTGCGGGACGTCGCCGACCTGGAGGGCATGGACTTCCCCGTCTTCTCCCGCGCGGTCAACGCCAAGGGCACGGTCAAGGCCACCCTCGGGTCGGTCAACGTGCCCGTGGTCTGCGGCAACGCCCTGGTGCGCCCCGGTGACGCGGTCCTCGCCGACGCCGACGGGGTCGTCGTGGTGCCGCGCGAACGGGCCGCCGAGGTGGCCGCCGCGGCGGCCGCCCGCGAGGCCGCCGAGGAGGGCAAGCGCGCGCAGTTCCGCGCCGGGAAGCTCGGCCTCGACCTGTACGGGATGCGCGGCCCGCTGGCCGCGCTCGGACTGCGGTACGAGGACTGAGGAGGCCGCCGTGAGCACCGACTTCGAGAAGACGCCCGGCTGGCTGGACTGGTGTGCCGACCCGAGCCGGCCCGCGTACCGGCTCCCCCGGGGCGCCGTCGACGCGCACTGCCACGTCTTCGGGCCGGGCGGGGAGTTCCCGTACGCCCCCGAGCGCAAGTACACGCCCTGCGACGCGTCCAAGGAGCAGCTGTTCGCGCTCCGCGACCACCTCGGCTTCAGCCGCAACGTCGTCGTGCAGGCCACCTGCCACGGCGCCGACAACCGCGCCGTGGTCGACGCCCTGCGGGCCTCCGGCGGGCTGGCCCGGGGCGTGGCGACGCTGCGGCCCGACGTCACCGACGCCGAGGTGCGGGAGCTGCACGAGGCGGGGGTGCGCGGGGTGCGGTTCAACTTCGTCGCACGGCTGGTGGACGCGGCGCCGAAGCGGGACCTGCTCGACGTCGTCGAGAAGATCGCGCCGTACGGCTGGCACGTCGTCGTCTACTTCGAGGCCGCCGACCTCGCCGACCTGCGGGACTTCTTCCTGTCGATACCGGTGCCGCTGGTCGTCGACCACATGGGCCGGCCCGACACCGCGAAGGACCCGGACGGGCCCGACTTCGAGACCTTCCTGGACTTCCTGCGGGCCAGGCCCGACATCTGGTGCAAGGTGACATGCCCGGAGCGGCTGACGACGAGCGGGCCGCCGGCCCTCGGCGGGGAGCGGGCGGCGTACCGCGACGTCGTGCCCTTCGCCCGGCGCGTCGTCGAGGAGTTCCCCGACCGGGTGCTGTGGGGCACCGACTGGCCGCACCCCAACCTCACCGACCACATGCCCGACGACGGGCTGCTCGTCGACTTCGTCCCGCACATCGCGCCGACGGCGGAACTGCGGCACAAGCTGCTCGTCGACAACCCGATGCGCCTGTACTGGCCCGACGCCGACTGACCCTCCCCCGATTGGAGCCCAGCATGTCGCTGGACAAGACCTACAGGCTGGTGCCGGGGACGACGATCTTCGACTCCGAGCAGTCGGCCAAGGGCTACCACCTCAACCAGTTCTGCATGTCGCTGATGACGGCGGAGAACCGCGCGGCCTACCTCGCCGACGAGCGCGCCTACCTGGACGCGTGGCCGCTGCGGGAGGAGCAGAAGCGGGCGCTGCTCGACCGCGACCTCAACGCCGCGATGCGCGAGGGCGGGAACATCTACTTCCTCGCCAAGTGGGGCGCCACGCTGGGCTTCTCGTTCCAGCAGATGGCGGGCTCGATGACCGGCATGACCGAGGAGGAGTACCGCGCCATGATGGTGGGCGGCGGCCGCTCCGTCGAGGGCAACCGCATCGACCACGCCGTGCTCGAAGCGGCCCACGCGCCCGGGGAGCCCGCCGGACACGCCACCGTCACCGGCGCCGTCTTCACCTCGCACGTCCCCGCGATCGGCGCGGCCCTGGACCACGGAAAGACCGAAGAGCCCTACTGGCGGCCGGTCTTCGAGGGGTACGAGTACGCCAGGGCGTGGGAGCGGGACAACGTCCCCGACGTGGTCTTCCTGGTCTACAACGACCACGCCAGCGCCTTCGACCAGTCGCTGGTCCCGACCTTCGTGCTCGGCACCGGAGCCTCCTACCCCGTCGCCGACGAGGGGTACGGGCCCCGCCCCGTGCCGGCCGTCGAGGGCGATCCCGACTTCGCCGCGCACCTCGCGCACTCCCTCATCCGGGACGACTTCGACCTCACCCTCGCCAACGAGATGGCCGTCGACCACGGACTGACCGTGCCGCTGTCGCTGATGTTCGGCGACGTCGAGAAGTGGCCCTGCAAGGTCGTCCCGTTCCACGTCAACGTGGTGCAGTACCCGGTCCCTTCCGGCGCCCGCTGCTTCGCCCTGGGCCAGGCCCTGCGCAGGGCCGTCGAGTCGTACGACCGGCCGCTGAAGGTGCAGGTGTGGGGCACCGGCGGGATGAGCCACCAGCTCCAGGGGCCGCGCGCCGGGCTGATCAACCGGGAGTGGGACAACGCCTTCCTCGACCGGCTGGTCGCGGACCCCGCCGGGCTCGCCGAGGTCCCCCACCTGGAGTACGTGGAGGAGGCCGGCTCCGAGGGGATCGAGCTGGTCATGTGGCTGATCGCGCGCGGCGCGCTGAGCGACGTCGACGGATCCGGCGAGGTCGAGCTCAAGCACCGCTTCTACCATGTGCCGGCGTCCAACACCGCCGTCGGGCACCTGATCCTGGAAAACCGCCCCCGGGCCGAAGAGCCCGCCGAGAAGGAGTGACATGACTGACGACCGGACCCTGCGGATCGCCCTGGCGGGCGGCGGTGCCTTCGGCGCCAAGCACGCGGCCGCGCTGAAGCGCATCGAGGGCGTCGAGGTCGCCGCCGTCGTGAGCAGCAGCCTCGAACGGGCGCGGAAGTTCGCCGCCGAACAGGGCGTCGGCCGCGCCGCCGCCTCCCTCGACGAGGTGCTGGCGATGGACGACGTCGACGCCGTCGTCCTGGCCACCCCCACCCAGCTGCACGCCTCGCAGACCCTGGCCTGCCTGGAGGCGGGCAAGCACGTGCAGGTGGAGATCCCCCTCGCCGACTCCCTCGGCGACGCCGAGGCGTGCCTGGCGGCGCAGGAGCGCACCGGGCTCGTCGCGATGGCGGGCCACACCCGCCGCTTCAACCCCAGCCACCAGTGGGTGAAGCGGCGGATCGACGCGGGCGAGTTCACCGTCCAGCAGATGGACGTGCAGACGTACTTCTTCCGCAGGCAGAACCTCAACGCGCTCGGTGAGCCCCGCTCGTGGACCGACCACCTGCTGTGGCACCACGCCGCGCACACCGTCGACCTCTTCGCGTACCAGACGGGGTCGCCGATCGTGCGGGCGAACGCGATCCAGGGGCCGGTCCACCCCGAGCTGGGCATCGCGATGGACATGTCGATCCAGCTGGGCGCGGCGAACGGGGCGATCTGCACCCTGTCGCTGTCCTTCAACAACGACGGCCCGCTGGGCACGTTCTTCCGCTACATCGGCGACACCGGCACCTATCTCGCCCGGTACGACGACCTGTTCACCGGCAAGGAGGAGCCGATCGACGTGAGCGGGGTCGACGTGTCGACGGACGGCATCGAGCTCCAGGACCGCGAGTTCGTCGCCGCGATCCGCGAGGGCCGCGAGCCGAACTCCTCGATCGCCCAGGTGCTGGCCTGCTACCGCACGCTGGCCGGCCTGGAGGAGCAGCTGAACGCGGCCACGGCCCCGTGGCCTCCGCGCGCGGGCTGAGGGCGTGCCGGACCGGCCGGGGAGCGGGCGTCCCCGGCCGGTCCGCTCAAATGACGCTCAAGTCGCTTGCCGGGAAGGTCCCGTGGGAGGCAGGGTCGGTCTCGCCATCGACCCATGGCGAGACACGGGGGGAACCACCACATGCGCAAGACCACGGAGCGGCGTGTCCTGACCCGGCTGACGGCGTGCGCCGCGGCCGTCCTGCTCGCGGGCACGGCCGCCTGCTCGGCCGACGGGGACACCCGGGCCGACGCGACCGCGCGGCCCGCCACGCCGACCGCCGCCTGCACCTACACCTGGTCCGGCGTCCAGCAGCGGGACGTCCTGACCGGCGTCGCGGAGGAGCAGGCCTTCGGCGAGGACGGCGGGAGGCTCACCCGGCCGCTGAAGCGGGTCCACAGCCCGTCCACCGGGGCGACGACGGAGACCGGGCCGGAAGCCGAGGCGAAGGACGTGCTGCTCTCGCTGGCCGCCCACCTCGAGGACACCGGCACGGAGGCCCCCTTCGACCGCGCCGCCTTCGTCCGGGCCGGCCGGCCCGCGCCGGCCCTCGACGGGAACACCACCGAGACCAGCGGGGCGGGCACCCTCGTCGCGTACGCCTTCGTGCGGCAGGTCACCGGCGACTACCGCCGCGCCTGTCCCGGCGGGAAGCCCTCCACGGGCAGCGCCACGAGCTGGACCACCGAGGGGTCGGGCGTCCTCGACTGCAAGGAGCCGTCGAGCACCTTCGACGAGGGCGAGCCGTCCCAGGAGGCGGCCCTCCGCTCCTGCCCTCCCGGCTCCCCCGCCGCCCGGTCCTGACCTACGGACCGACGGACCGACCGACAGGAGACCGCCCGTGCGCATCCGGCCCGCCGGCGCCCCCGACTCCGGCCTCCTCCTGCGCGTGCTGCTGGAGGCGTACAACTGGAACGGGGAGGAGCGGTTCACCGCCGCGGAACTCGCCGCCGATCCGTACGCGGCCCGCTACCTCGACGGGTGGCCCCGGCCCGGGGACTTCGGAGTGGTCGCCGAGGACGACGACGGAGAGCCGGTCGGCGCCGCCTGGGCGCGGACGCTGACCGCCGACGCGCCCGGCCACGGCTTCGTCGCCCCGGACGTCCCCGAGCTGACCATCGGCGTCCTGCCCGGCCACCGGGGCCGGGGCACCGGCCGGGCGCTCCTGGAGGCGCTGGTCCGGGCCGCCGCCGCACGGCCCGGACCGGTCGCGCGGCTCAGCCTGAGCGTCGAGGACGGCAACCCGGCCGTGCGGCTGTACGTCTCCCTGGGCTTCACCGCCGTGGGGCGCGACGGCGGTTCGGACACCATGGTGCTGGAGCTCTAGACGCCGGAGGCGTCCGGGAAGGAGCCGGGGAACAACTCCGCCGGGGTGCGGTGGCGGTGGTCGCGGTCCGCGTAGGCGGCCTTCATGCGGTCGAAGAGCCCCTGGGCCCGCGCGCTCCGGGCCGCCTCGTCGACGCCGGGGACGGCGCCGCCGCGCAGCACCGTCCGGCCGTCGATCACGACGGTGTCGACGTCCGCGCCCGAGGTGTTCATCAGGAGGGTGCGGACCGGGTCGTCGACCGGGCCGGTGCGGGGGGCGTCGAGACGGACGACGACCAGGTCGGCGAGGGCGCCGGGGGCGAGCCTGCCGAGGTCGTCGCGGCCCAGGGCGCGGGCGCCGCCGAGCGTCGCGGCCCGGTAGTAGTCGGCGGCGGCGCCCGCGTCCAGGCGGCCGGTGGTCAGCTTGGAGAGGTTGGTGCCGTAGTCCATGTTGCGGATCATGTCCGGCGGGAACGAGTCGGTGCCCATCGCGATGTTCACCCCGGCCGCGCGGTACCGGTCGAAGTCCTCCAGGGCCGCGCCGTACCGGACCATCGTGTGGGGGCAGTGGACGATCCCGGCGAGCGTGGCGAGGGCGTCGAGCTCGCCCGCGTACGGGGTGTCGACCTCGCTGTGGCCGCCGATGTACACGGCGTGCGGGACGAGGAGCCGCGGGCCGAGGAGCCCGGTCTCCTTCAGCAGGGCGAGGGGGGTGGTGCCGCGTTCGGCCAGGCGCCGCAGTTCGCCGGTGCCCTGTAGGCAGTGGAGCCGTACCGGGCAGTCCAGTTCGTCGGCGGCGCGGGCGGTGGCCCGCAGCAGGTCCGTCGTGAGGGTCTCGATGCGGCAGGGCAGCAGGGCGCCGCGGATCAGGCCGTCGTGCGCGCCGTCGAAGTCGCGGACGAAGCGGATCGCGTCGGCCAGGCCCTCCTCGCCGCGCTCGGGCCGCCAGTGGAGGGCGCGGGTCCCGTCGGCGTCGACGACGGGGACGGCCGAGCGGTAGCTGGGGCCGAGGTACGCGCGCAGTCCGAGGCGGGCGGCGGCGTCGGCGGTGGCCGCCAGGTCCTCGTAGGTCTCCGCCCACGCGGAGTGGGTCTCGGCGGCGATCGGCATCGCCGTGGTGATGCCGTTGCGGAGGAGCTGGGCCAGCGCGTACGCGCGGATGAACGCCCGCTCCTCGGCGTCGAACACGGCGACCGGCCCCCGGAGCGCGTACTCCCGCGACCACTCCAGGCCGCGGCCGTCGGCGTGCCAGGTGTCCAGCAGCGCGTGGTCGATGTCGGCGAGCGCGTCCAGGTCGACGAAACCCGGACCGACGAGCGCCTGCCCCGCGTCGACGACCTCGTCGCAGTCGGCGGGGTCGTGTCCGCGGCCGACGTGGACGATCCGGTTGCCCTCGTAGACGACCTGGCCGTCCCGGATCAGGACGTGGTCGTCGGTCCGGTGGTCGTAGCCGATCACGTGGCTCGCGGTGACGAGGGTGCGCATGCGGGGGCTCCCGTGGGGTGAGGGATCGATGGGCCGGGGGGGGGACGGGTCGGGGCGGTGGCCCGGGGGACGCACGGAGCGGGCCGGGGTCGTGCCCCGGAGGGCGTACGGGGCGGGTTCGCGAAGGGGTCCGCGGGCTCCGGGGGTCAGGACGTCAGCCGGGCCGCTTCCCTCGCGGCGGCGGGGACGGGGCCGAGGACCGGGACCGGGAAGCGGTCCCTGAGGGCTTCGGCGGCTTCGCCGAGGGGGCCGCCGCCGATGATCACGGCGTCGGCGCCGTCGTCCCGCACGCACGCCCGGACGGCCTCGGCGAGGCGTTCCGTCATCTCGTCCGGGGCGGCGGCCAGTCGGCGCGGGTCGCCGGGGGTGAGGCGGAGGCCGGTGTACTGCGCGGACCAGCCGAGGCGGGCGGCCCGCGCGTCGATCGCGGCGGCGAGGCCGGGGGTGGTGGTGGCGATGCCGAACCTGCGGCCGTCCGCCCCCGCCTCCCGCATGGCGGCCTCGGCGAGGCCGACGACGGGGACGCGGAGCCGGGCGCGGAGCTCCTCGGCTGCGGGGTCCCCGAAGGCGCCGACGACGAGGGCGGCGACGCGGGTCCCGTCGGGTCCGGCGAGGAGCCGGTCCGCCGCGTCGAGGACACGGGGCACGGAGGCCCGCAGGTCCTCCTCGTCGACGAGCATCGGCGGCCCGGCGGCCACGGTGACGCCCCGGACCTCGTACCCGTCCTCCGGGCGCAGGGTGCGGCGGGCGATGGCGGCCATCATCGCGGTGGTGGCCCCGGCGGTGTTGGGGTTGACGAGGGCGACGAGGGTCACGCGCCGCTCACCCCGCTCCGGGCGGAGCCGGCGTCCGCCTGGGGGGTTCGGGTGGGGAGGGCTTCCACGGGGATCCTTCTCGGCCGGGCACGACGCTCCGGAAGCACGGGGCTCCGCGGAGCGGACGACGGGTTTCGCGGTACGAGGACGCGCCCCGCGGTACGGACGACGGGCCTCGCCGCACGCGGACGCGGGCCGCCGTACGGAGGACGGGCTCCGCCGTACGGAAACGCGCGCCGCCGCGCGGAAGACGCGCCCCGCCACGGAAGACGGGTTTCGACCTGCGGAATTCTGGTTTCGCCCCCGCGTCCCGTCAAGGACCCGGCGTCCCGGCGGCCGTATCCACCGATCGGCCGACCCCCGCCTCCGCCGTCCGCCCGCGTCCTGTCGGCCGGCGGGCCGACCGTACGGGCTCCGCGGCGCGTCCAGGATGGAGGCGGGAGCGGGACGGCGCGAACGGCCTCCCCCTCTCGTCCTGTCCTTCCCGTCCTTCGTGAGGAGTGTCCGCGCGTGAAGCCGTTCCCGTGGCGCGCCCGGCTCCGTGCCGGCCTGCGGGGCGGGGTCGCGGTCTACGTGCGGGCGGGGTCGAGGACCGCCGTCCACGCGCTGTGCCGCCCGATCCTCCCGAGGAGAACCCCCGTGCCCCCTGCCGATCTGAAGCTCCGGGCCGCCGTGCGGGCCGACGACGCCGGCGCGGTGCGCGCGGCCCTCGCCGGCGGCGCCGGTCCGGAACACCGCGACGAGCACGGCCGGACCCCGCTGCTGATCGCCTCGGCGGAGGACCGCGTGGCGGCCGCCGCGGCGCTGGTCGCCGCCGGGGCGGACCCGAACGCGCGGGACGACCGCGAGGACACGCCGTGGCTGGTCACCGGCGTGACCGGCAGCGTCGCCATGATGCGGGTGCTGCTCACGGCCGTCCCGGCCCCCGACGTCACGCTCACCAACCGCTTCGGCGGGACCAGTCTCATCCCCGCCGCCGAACGCGGCCACGCCGACTACGTGCGGGCCGTGCTGCGGGCGACCGACATCGACGTCGACCACGTCAACCGGCTCGGCTGGACCGCGCTCCTGGAGGCGGTGATCCTCGGCGGCGGCGGCCCCGCCCACCAGGAGGTCGTGGAACTGCTCATCAGCGCGGGCGCCGCTCCCCACCTCCCGGACCGCGACGGCGTCACCCCGCTCCGGCACGCGCGGCGCCGCGGTCTCGACGAGATCGCCGGGCTGCTCGCGGCCGTCCGCTGACGCGGGGCCGGAAGGAGAGCGGAGGGGGCCGGAGGGGCCTGGACGCCAGGGGTCCGGGGCGTCAGTCCTCGCGGTCGAGGACGCCGGTGACCACCGCGTGCAGGTGGCGGCGGAAGCGGTCGAAGGTGGGGAGGTCGCGGGGGCCCCGCCGCCGCCCGTCCGGGTCGATGACCCCGGCCTGGGCGAAGGAGTGGGCGGTCCACACGATGGTGAACACGAGCAGTTCGACGTCGGCCCCGGCGCCGAGGCCGGCGCGGTCGAGGACCGCGCGGACGGCGGCGGCCACCTCGGTGACGAGGGGCCCGGCGAACTCGGTCTCGATCTCGGCGAGTTCGCCGCCCTCGGCGAGCCAGCGGCGCATCCACAGGGCCGGCACCTCGGGGTGGTCGAGGCAGAAGGCCAGATAGGAGTCGACGAAGCCGAGCAGTCCTGCGCGCGTCCCGCCGGGCGTGGGGGCGCAGGCGTCCAGCCGGCGCAGGGCGGCGGTGACGGCCTCCCGCTGGGCCAGGTGGGCGCGGCGCATCACCGCGCGGTACAGCTCGGGCTTGGCGCCGACGTGGTAGGCGACGGTGGCGATGTTGAGGCCGACGGCCTCGCCGATCGCGCGGGTGCTGGTGGCGTCGTAACCGCGCTCGGCGAACAGCCGGGTGGCGGCCGCCAGGATGCGCTCGCGGCTGTGGCCGTCGTCGTGCTGGCTGCTCATGCGCCCGAGGCTACCGGACGTGTCCGGTCGGGTTCAATCAGGTGCTGGAGGATGAAAAGCCAGGTCAGAGACGATTGCGCGGCTCTCCATCATTCGATTGAATGAACGCCCTCGGACGAAGGGAGGGCGCTCTCATGGGCAGGGGCTCGACGAGGGTGGCGGTGATCGGTGCCGGGGCGGCGGGACTCGCCGCGGCCAAGGCGCTGCTCGACGAGGGGCTGGACGTCACCGTCCTGGAACGGGGCTCCCGTCCCGGCGGCCTGTGGGCGGGGGACGACGGCGCGGCCGGCGGCTCCCCCGCGTACGACAGCCTGCACCTCAACACCAGCAAGGGACGCACCGAGTTCGCCGGCTTCCCGATGCCCCGCGAGTGGCCGGACTTCCCGTCGGCCGCGCTGGTCGCGGGCTACCTCGCCCGGTACGCCGACGCGTTCGGGGTCACCGCGCGCATCCGCTTCGGCACCGAGGTCACCGCCGTGCGCCGGACGGGGACGGGGTGGGAGGTGACGGCGGGCGGCGGAGCGGAGGAGTACGGCGCGGTGGTCGTCGCCAACGGCCACAACCGGGACCCCAAGTGGCCCTCGCCCGCCCACCCCGGCGTCTTCGACGGCGTCCAGATGCACGCCCACGACTACCGGGACCCCGGGGTCTTCGCGGGGCGGCGGGTGCTCGTCGTCGGGATGGGCAACTCGGCCATGGACCTCGCCGTCGACGCCTCGTACGTCTCCTCCGGACCCGTGCTGCTGTCGGCCCGGCGCGGGACCCACATCGTGCCCAAGTACCTCTTCGGGCGGCCCTCCGACGCGACCGGCGGGGCCCTCTCCGTGCTGCCGTGGCGGATCCGGCAGGCCGTCGCGCAGACCGTGCTGCGGCTCGCGGTGGGCGGGCCCGAGCGGTACGGGCTGCCGCGCCCGGCCGGGGGCCTCTTCCAGGACCATCCGACGATCAGCGACACGATCCTGCACCGGCTCACCCACGGGGAGGTCGTCGCCCGGCCCGGCGTCGCCCGGCTCGACGGGCGCCGGGTGGTCTTCGCCGACGGCACCGCCGAGGACGTCGACGTGATCGTGTGGGCGACCGGCTACCGCGTCACCGTCCCCTTCCTCGGCCGCGAGTGGGTGGGCGGCGACCCCGAGGCCATGCCGCTCTACCAGCGGGTCTTCCACCTCGACGACCCGACGCTCGCCTTCGTCGGCCTGATGCAGTCGACCGGCGCGGCGCTGCCCGTCGTCGAGGCGCAGGCCGCGCTGGTCGCCGCGCACCTCGGCGGCCGGTACGCCCTGCCGTCGCCGGAGAGGCAGCGGGCCTCCGTCGCCCGCGCCCACGCCGCCGCCGTACGCCGCTGGGGCGACCGGCGGCCGATGATGCGGGTCGACTTCGACCGGTACGTCGCCGCGCTCCCGCGCGAGATCCGGGCGGGCGTCCGCCGGGCCGCCCGGGCCGCCTCCCCCGCCCCGACCACGAAGGCGCAGGCCCCCGCATGACCCTCCTCCCCTCGCCCCGGCTCCTCGACCCGCGCGGCCGACGCGTCCTCGTCACCGGTGCCTCCGGCACCCTCGGCCGCGCCCTGGGCGAGCGGCTGGTCCGGGCCGGCGCGGACGTCGTCGGGCTCGACCTGCGGCCCTCCGGCGACGAGCCGTTCCCCGTGCTCGGCTGCGACGTCACCGACGACGCGTCGGTGGCGGCGGCCGTCGCCGAGGCCCTGGAGCTCCTCGGCGGGCTCGACGTCCTGGTGAACAACGCGGGCGTCGGCGGGCCCGCGCCCGCCGAGTACGCCCCCGGCGAGGAGGTCCGCCGGCAGCTGGAGGTCAATCTGCTCGGCACCTGGCGGGTGACGGCCGCGTGCGTCGGGGCGCTGGTCGCGGCGCGCGGCCGGGTGGTGATGGTGGCGTCCCGGATGGCGGTGATGCAGCTGCCGCTCGCCGCCGCGTACGGCGCGTCCAAGCGGGCCATGGTGGCCTACGCCGACGCGCTGCGGCTGGAGCTCGGCACGCACGTGTCGGTCAGCTGCGTGTACCCCTCCGCCGTCCGCAGCCCCATCCACGACTCGACGCGGGCGGCGGGGCTGTCCCTGGAGGGGATGAGCGTGTACGAACCGCTGGAGGGCGTGGTCGACGCGCTCGCGGGGGCCGTGCTCGCGGTCCGGCCCCGGCGGGACGTGACGACCACCCGCAAGGGCGCGGTGGAGTTCTTCCTGGCCCGGCACCTGCCCGCCCTCACCGACCGGATCGTGGCACGGACGCTGGCCGCGCGGGCGGCGTCCGGGGCCTTCGAGGGGGCGGCGCTCGCGGCGGGCGTGGTGGAGCGCAACGGGGGACGGCCGTGACCGCCCCGGCCGGCGTCCCGCTCCCGGTCCGCGCCGGGCGGGGGACGCTCGCGCTGTACGCCTCCGGCTCGGTCGGCATGGGCGTGTGGGTCACCGTGCCCGGTCTGCTGCTGCTCTACTTCCTGACCGACGTCCTCGGCGTGCCCGCGTCCCTGGCGGGCCTGACGCTGCTGCTGCCGAAGGTGGTCGACGTCGTCGTCCACCCGCTGCTGGGCTCGCGGTCCGACCGGGAGGCGCGGCGCACCGGCCACCGGCGGCGGATGATGCGCGCCGGGGTGCTGCTCGGGGTGGCGATGGTGGCGTTGTTCAGCGTGCCGCCCGCGCTGGACGGGGTGTCGGCGGCGCTGTGGGTGGGCTGCTGGTTCACGGTGGGCAATCTGCTCTTCGCGGGCTTCCAGGTGCCGTATCTGACGACCCCTTCGGACCTGCGGGTGGGCTATCACGAGCGGACCCGGGTCTTCATGTTCCGGATGGTGCTGCTGACGCTCGGGCTGCTGGGCGCCGGGGTCGCCGCGCCCGCGCTGGTCGCGGCGGGCGGCCGGGGCGACTACGCGCTGATGGCGCTGGTGCTGGCGTCGGTGACGGCGGTGTCGGCGGGGGTCGCGCTGGTGGGGGTGCGGCGGCTCACCGACGCGTGCGGGTTCCGGGTGCCCGACGAGCGGGCGGGGCACGCGGTCCTGGCCGACCTGCGGGTGGCGTGGCGGGACCGGGACTACCGGGCGCTGGTGCTGTCGTACCTGTTCACGGGCACGACGACGCACCTGTTCCTGGCGGCGCTGCCGTACGTCACGGCGTACGTCTTCGACGACACCCGGCTCACCGCCCTGTTCATGGGGCTGTTCCTCGCCCCCGCGCTCTTCGCGAGCCCGCTGTGGACGGCGTGGTCGCGGCGGTTCGGGAAGCAGCGCGGACTGCTGCTGTCGCAGGGGGTGTTCGCGGCGGGGTCGCTGGCGCTCCTGGCGGGGGCGCTGCTCGGCGGGACGGCGGGGGTGGCGGTCGCCGCCGTGGTGGTGATGCTGATGGGCGTCGCCTTCGCCGGGCTCCAGCTGTTCGCGTTCTCGATGGTGCCGGACGCCGTCGCGGCGGCGGGGGCGGCGGGCTCCTCGAAGGCGGGGGCGTACACGGGGGTGTGGACCGCGACGGAGGCGACGGGCACGGCGATCGGGCCGTACCTGTACTCGGCGGTGCTGGCGCTGGGCGGGTTCGTCTCCCGTACGGCCGCCGAGCCGGTCGCGCAGTCCGGTACGGCGCTGGGCGCGCTGCTCGTCGGGGTCACGGTCGTGCCGGCGGTGCTGATGGCGGTGGCCCTGGGGTTCCAGCGGCGCTACACCCTGGACCCCGCCGCGTGACCGCGCCGCCGGCCGGTCCGTGCGCGGGCCGGCCCGGGTCTCCCGCCCGGGCCGGGCCGCCGGCTCAGCCTGCCGGGCGGGCGGGGCGGCGGGCGGCGAGGGTGAGGGCGGCGGCAGCGGCGGAGAGCACGGCGCACAGGAGCCAGACGGTGACGTACGCGGACTCCGCCGGGACGGCGCCGGCGGCGGGGGCGGTGGAGGCGGTGAGGACCGCGGCCATGACGCCGCCGGCGATCGCGCCGCCGAGCGTCTTGACGTTGTTGTAGAGGGCGGTGGTGACGCCGGTCCGCGAGGGGTCGCCGGCCTCCGCGATGACGGTGGGCATGGCGCCGAGGGCCAGCCCCAGGCCGAGGCCCGCGAGGACCTTCGCGGCCACGAGCTGCCAGAGCTCCGCGTGCAGGGCGGCAGTGGTCAGGAAGCTCGCCGTGATCAGGGCGAAGGAGCCGGCGAGGGCGGGGACGTAGCCGGTCCTCCCCGCGATGCGGGCGGTGAGGGAGGAGGTGACGACGGCCATGACCGCCGCCGGGAGCGCGACCAGGGAGATCGACAGGGCGGAGAGCCCGAAGCCGTAGCCGGTGGCGTCGGGGTCGGCGGCGAGGAAGGTGGCGTCGGGCGCCTGGCCGCCGAAGTAGACGACGCCGAAGGCGAAGGCGCAGAGGAAGAAGGGGGCGACCCGGCGATCGGCGAGCGCCCGGACGTCCACCAGCGGTTCGGCGGTGCGCAGTTCGACCCGGGTCCAGACGGCGCCGAGCGCGGCGGCGAGGCCGAGCAGGCCCAGGGAGACCGGGGTGGGGCCGTCGTCCTGGGCGGCGGAGACCCCGGAGAGCAGCAGCAGGGTGGCGGCGCCGAGCAGGACGGCACCGGGCAGGTCGAGGCGGCCCCGGGCGGGGTTCCGGGTCTCGGGGATGGCGAGGAAGGAGACGGGGACGCAGGCGGCGGCGAGGGCCGCCGGGACGAGGAGGGTGAGGCGGACGTCGTCGGTGAGCGCGTGGACGGCGCCGGTGAGGACGCCGCCGAGGAGGGTGCCGAGGGCGAGGGCCCCGACGAGGCGGGCGATGGCGGAGCGGGCCGGGCCGAGCGGCAGCCGGTCGCGGACGAGGGCGATCTCCAGCGGCAGCAGGGCGGCGAGCGGGCCGGTCAGGACGCGGCCGGCGAGCAGCACCGGCAGGTTCGGGGCGAGCGCGACGAGCAGGGCGCCCACGGCGACGGAGACGAGCGACCAGCGCAGCACCTTCCGGTGGCCGTGGAGGTCGCCGAGGCGGCCGAGGACGGGGACGGCGACGGCGGCGGCGAGGAGCTGGGCGGAGATCACCCAGGTGAGGTCGGCGTCGGGGACGTCGAGCTCCCGGCCGATCTCCGGCAGCAGGGGCGCGATGCCGCCCTGGAGGAAGCCGCTGGTCAGCTCGAAGAGGACGAGCAGCCCGACGACGGCCCGGACGGATCCGGCCTTCGGGGAGGCGTCCTCGGGGGCGTCGGGGCGGTCGGTCGTGCTCATGCGGGGTCCTCGGCGGCTTCCTGGAGGCGGCGGGCCGCGAGTTCGGCGAGCAGGACGGCGGCGTCGAGGACGGCGCGGTCGTCGAAGGCGGCCTGCGGGGCGTGGTTCATGGGGGCGGTGGCGGGGTCGCGGTCGGGCGGGCAGGCGCCGAGGGCGAGATAGGCGCCGGGGACCTCGCGCAGGACGAGGGAGAAGTCCTCGGAGCCGGTGAGCGGGCGGGGCGCCTCGAAGGCGTGGTCGGCGCCGAGGAGGCCCCGCGCGGTGCGGAGCGCGAAGGCGGCCTCGGCGGGGTCGTTCTCGGTGACCGGGTAGTTCTCCCGGTAGTCGAGGTCCGCCTCGACGCCGTGGGCGGCGGCGACGCCGTGGACGACGCGCTCGAAACCGGTCCGGACGGCGGCCTGGGTGGCGGTGGAGAAGGAGCGGACGGTGGCCTCCAGGACGGCCCGCTCCGGGATGACGTTGCCGGCGGAGCCCGCGTGGAGGGAGCCGACGGTGAGGACGGCCGGGTCGAAGACGTCGACGGTGCGGGTGACCATCGTCTGGAGGGCGGTGACCATCTCGCAGACGGCGGGCACCGGGTCCTTGGCGGAGTGCGGCGTGGAGCCGTGGCCGCCGGCGCCCCGGACGGTGACGGTGACCGCGTCGGAGGCGGCCAGCATGGGGCCGGGGCGGACGGCGGCGTAACCGGCGGGCAGCAGGGTCGAGGTGACGTGGAGCGCGTAGGCGGCGACGACGCGGCTCCCGGCGGCGTCGAGGACGCCCTCCTCGATCATGAGGCCCGCGCCGCCCATGCCCTCCTCGCCGGGCTGGAACATGAGGACGACGTCGCCGGGGAGCTCCTCGCGGCGGGCGGCGAGCAGCCGGGCCGCGCCGACCAGTCCCGCGGTGTGCAGGTCGTGGCCGCAGGCGTGCATCACGCCTGCGGTCTCGGAGGAGTACGGAAGGCCGGTGTCCTCCTGGACGGGGAGGGCGTCCATGTCGCCGCGGAGCAGGACGGCCGGGCCGGGGCGGCCGCCGCGGAGGACGGCGGTGACGGAGCTGAGCCGCTCACCGAGGGTGATCTCCAGGGGGAGTCCGGCGAGGGCGTCGAGGACCGCGCGCTGGGTGCGGGGCAGGTCGAGGCCGAGTTCGGGAGTGCGGTGGAGCGCGTGCCGCAGGGGGATGAGGGCGTCGGCGTGCGCCTGGGCGTCGCTGTGCGTGAACATGGCGGGTATAGTGCCGATCCGCCGGATGAACGCCGCCTCCTTGCAGGGATCCGCCGGTCCATGGTGATCGTTTGCGCGAATGCGCCGTTTCGGGAACGGGGTGGGGGCTTGCTCGACGAGCTGGACTATCTGCTGGTGACCGCCCTTCAGGTCGCCCCGCGCGCCGACTGGCAGACCGTGGGCGGGGCCCTGGGCCTCGACGCGTCGACCGTGGCGCGGCGCTGGGCGCGGCTGACCCGGGCGGGGAACGCGTGGATCAGCGTCCACCCGGCGGTGCGGGCGCAGGCGCCGGCGGTGGTCGCCTTCATCGAGGTGGACTGCGCGGCCGGCCGGCTGCACGAGGTGGCGGCGGAGATCGCCGAGGATCCGCACGTCTTCAACCTGGAGCACGTCAGCGGCGGCCGGGACCTGCTGGTCACGGCGGTCTTCGCCGACCAGGGCGAGCTGGCCCGGTACGTGGGCTTCCGGCTGGGCGCGCTGGCCGGGGTCGCGGCCTCCCGCACCCAGGTGGCGACCACCCTGCACACCGAGGGCAGCCGGTGGAGGCTGGACCGGCTCACCGAGGAGCAGCGGCGCGCGCTGGCCGGGGCCGGACGGCCGGCCCCGGGCCGGCCCGCGGGCGGCCGGCTCCTGGAGGAGCGGGACCTGGAGCTCGTACGGGTGCTGAGCGAGGACCCCCGGCAGCCGGCGGCCCGGCTGGCGGAGCGGACCGGGCTGAGTCCGACGACGGTCCGGCGGCGGCTGGAGCGGCTGGAGGCCGAGCACGCGCTGGTGTACCGCTGCGAGGTGGCGCGGGCGCTGTCGGGATGGCCGGTGTCGGTGTCGCTGTGGGCGGCGGTGCCGCAGAGCCGGGCGCCGCGGCTCGCGGAGCGGATCGGGGCGCTGCGGGAGATCCGGCTGTGCGCGTCGCTGTCGGGGCCGCACAACCTGCTGCTGGCCGCCTGGCTGCGGTCGGTGGACGACATCCCGTCCTTCGAGTCGAGGCTCACCGAGCGCTTTCCCGAACTGGCGGTCATGGACCGGGCGCTGACCCTCTGGCCGATGAAACTGGGCGGTCACCTCCTGGACCCCCGGGGCCGGCACCTGCGGGCGGTGCCGCTCGGGCGGTGGAGCGACGCGCGCTCGGAGGCGGCGGAGGCGGCGCTGCTCGACCGGCTGCGGACGCCCCGGGCGCGCTGACCGCGGCCCGTTCGTGACGCGCGGACCCTGTCGCCCGGAGACTACCGGGCGGTAATGTGCGGGCCCGTCCACAGCCTTGGGGGAACACATGGATGCGGTCACGCCCTTCGACCCGGCGGCCGAGCACGAGCGGACACGGGCCGCGCTGGAGGCCGCGATCGGGCGGCTGGGGGAACTGGTCGGCGGGATCGGCGACCTGGAGGCCCCCTCGGGGGTGCCGGTGTGGTCCGTCGGGGACGTCGGCGCGCACCTCGCCGCCGTGTACCTCGCCTACGGCTCCGCCGTGACCGGGGACGGCGGCGTCGACTGGGACGCCGTCCCCCTGGAGCGGGAGGGGACCTTCGGCGAGCGGATCGCCGCCGTCAACGAGCTCTCCCTCGGACTCCTCTCCGGAAAGGAGCGCGAGCGGCTCGCGCCGCTCCTCGCCGAGCGGGGCGCCGCCTTCCTGCGGGCCTCGGCGGGCCTCGCGCCCGACGCGCCCGTGCCCGCGCCCTGGTACGGCCCCGGACGGACCGTGCCGCTGGCGGCGGCGACGGGCCTGATGCTCAGCGAGACCCTGGTCCACGGGCTCGACATCGCGCGGGGCGCCCGGCGCCCCTGGACCGTCTCCCCCGGGGACGCCGCGCTGGTGATCGGGCAGGCGATGGTGACGATGATGCCGCTCGCCCTCGACGCCGGGCGGGCAAAGGGCGTCCGCCTCGCCTTCGACCTGGCCGTCCGGGGCGGCCCGCGCCTCGCGGTCGTGGTGGAGGACGGGGCCGCCACCGTCACCCGGGACGCGCCGCCGCGCCCGTACGACTGCCGGATCACGGCCGCTCCGGAGGCGTTCCTGCTGGTCTCCTTCGGCCGCCTGCCGCTCTGGAAGGCGGTCGCGCTGGGCCGGATGCGGGCCGGTGGCCGCCGGCCGTGGCTCGCCCCCCGGCTGAGCCGGCTGATCACCGCGCCTTAGCGTGTCTCTCGGATCATGCCGGGGCCGCCGGTCCGGCGAACGGCCAGGAGGCGATGTCGCGGTAGCGGACCGGGGCCGGGCCCCTGGCGTCGCCGCTGCCGACGAGGTGGAGCCGGGCGGCCCGCCAGGGGCGGCCTTCGAAGCCGTCGAGGACGCGGGCCGCGTCGGGCACGCTCGTGAGGTCGCCGCGGCGGGCCCGGGCCAGGGTGAGGTGGGGGCGCAGCGGGCGTCCCTCGTAGGGGATGCCGGCCTCCTTCACCAGGGTGCGCACCTCGTCGGCGAGGCGGTGCAGGCCGGGGAGGTCCCCGGCGACGCCGCTCCACAGGACGCGGTCGTCGAAGGTGCCGCCGCCCCGGAGGGAGAGGGCGAGCGGGCCGCGGGCGGCGGCGAGTCCCGCGAGGGGCCCGTGGAGGCCGGGCACGACGGCGACGGGCAGCTCGCCGAGGAACGCGAGGGTGATGTGCCAGTCCTCGATGCGGTTCTCGCGCATGTCCGGATGGGCCGCGTAGACGGGGGCGAGGGCCCGGGCGAGCTCGTCCTTGGCCTCGTCGGGCGGGGCCAGCGCGATGAAGACGCGGATGGTCGCGGGCGGGGTCGTGTCGTTCACAGGTGTCTTCGTACCGTGCCGGGGCGGAGGCCGTGCGGGCGGGTCCCGGGTACGGGGGCGGGCGCGGCCCCCGTACCGGCGGGCCCGGCCGTACCCGTACCCGCGCCCGTTCCCGTGTCCGTGCTCGTGCCCGTGGACCGGCCGGGGCCGGCGGGCCGGTCCGTGCCCGTGGACCGGCCCGCGCCCGTCACCAGTCGCCGTCGGCGATCGGTGCGCCCGGCGGGGGCGGGGGCGGGCCGAGCGGCTTGACCTGGTGGGGGGCGGGCGGGGTCCACGGGTCGAGGTCGTCGCCGAGCCATTCGCCGACGGGCTTGACGTCGGCGAGGGCGTCGGAGGGGGCGAGGTCGGTGCCCTCGGGGTCGTCGTAGTCGTACCAGGGCAGACCCGCGCGGGTGTAGGCGGCGCGGTCGGCCGGGGACGGCGGGGGCTCCTCGCCGGTGATCCTGCGCCACTCCGGCGGGGTCACCAGGTGCACGAAGACGCGGGCGTCGGCGGTGTCGGACCAGTCGCGGGCCGGACGGTCGTCCTGGTACACCTCCTGCCGCATCGTGCCGCCGGCGCCGATGCCCATGGCCGCGCCCGCCGGGGGCGCGCCCGCGGGGGCGGCCATCGGCATCGGGGGCGGGGCGCCGTAGGCCATCATGGCCGCGCCGGGCTGCTGGGGGTGCGCGGCGAGGAAGCGGGCCCGCTCCTCGGCCAGCCGCCGCTGCTCCTCGCGCCAGGCGGCGCGGGGCTTCGGGGCGAGCGGGAACGCCTGGAGCTGGAGGCCGCCGACGGTCTCCTCGCCGGTGACCTGGCCCTCGACGGTGGCGCCCATGCCGAGCGGGACGGCGACGAACTGGCGGACCGTGCCCTTGCCGGAGTTGATGCCGTCGAGCCAGGGCTGGCGGGGCAGCACCACGTAGTTCTGCGGGCGGCGGGAGAGCTTCCCCGTCCACTTCTTCCCGGAGACCGCGCAGACCTTGCCGACGCCGATCTGGAGCGCGGTGGGCTCCGGGCTGCCGGCGAAGCTCAGCCACATCGCCTCGCGCAGGTAGACCGGCAGCATCACGCCGCCCTTGGCCAGCCACTGCTCGGGCACGGTGTCCGGATGGTCCTCGACCCTGCGCAGCGGGAAGGTGCCCAGCCCCGGGGGGAGCCGGTGGGTGCCGGTCTCCGGCAGCCGCAGCGTGCGCACGAAGCGCACCCGCACCCCGTCCCCCAGCAGCAGGGTGTCCCCTTCGATCCTCGCCTTGTCGGCCGCCACCGCGTCTCCCCTCGCCCGGTCTCGTCCCGGTCCTGCCCGTCGGTCCCGTCCCCCTTTACACGATCGGGCGGAGCGGCCGGTTCCCGCCGGGTCGCGGCTTGTCGTGACCGCCCGGCCGAAGTATCTTGCATTGCATGGTTCCTGGTAACGCAAAGAACGACGGCGGGGGCAGGGTCTCCAGCCAGCTCCGCAAGGGGGTGCTGGAGTACTGCGTCCTCGCTCTGCTCCGGCACGAACCGAAGTACGGCGTCGAGCTCCTCTCCGAGCTCTCCGCGGTCAGCGTGATGGCCACCAGCCAGGGCACGATCTACCCCCTGCTGTCGCGCCTGCGGCGGGAGGGGTTCGTCGACACCGAGCTGCGCGAGTCCCCCAGCGGGCCGCCGCGCCGCTACTACGCGCTGACGGCCCTCGGCCGGACCTCGCTCGCCGAGTTCACCGGGGCCTGGCCGCACTTCCGGAACGCCGTCGACCACTTCCTCGACGACCCTCGGCACGACCCGCAGAACGGCCCTCGGCCCGATCCGCAGAACGACGCACGGCACGACCCGCAGAGCGGTCCACGGACCGACCCGCAGAACGACCCACAGGGGGACACCGCATGAACGCCATCGACCACCCGCTCGTCGCGGCCTACCTCGACGCCGTGGCCCGTGAGACCACCGAACTCCCGGCCGAGCGCCGGGCGGAGCTCCTCGCCGACCTCCGCGAGCACATCGAGGTCAGCGGCGCCCCGGACGACGCCGGGATCCGTGCCGTCCTCACCGAACTGGGCGAGCCCCGCACGGTCGCGGCCTCCGCGCTCGCCGAGGAGGGGACGGCCGGCGGCAGTGCCCCGAAGGCCCCCGACGCCCCGACCGGCCCGCTCGCCGGCCGGCAGACGGCCCGGCTCATCGTGGCGCTGCCCACCCTCGGCGGCCTGCTGGTCCTCGGTTCGCCGTTCGCCGGCACGCTGATGCTCGCGATCGGGCTGGCGCTGCTGTGGAAGTCCCCGCTGTGGGGCAACCGCCACAAGTGGATCGGCACCGCCACCTCGGTGGCCGGACCCGGCCTGCTGCTGCTCGGCGGGCTGGCGCTCTCCGCCGGACGCCTCGGCCCGGTGGAGGTCCTGCTGATCTCCGTCTTCATGATCGGCGTCCCGCTGCTGGGCGCCCGCGTCCTCCTGAGGGCCCTGCGCGGCTGACGCGGGCCCGCGCGGCCGGGGGCCGGCGCGCCGGACGACCGGGCCCGCCCCCCTGCCCCCTACTCCTCCCGCTCCAGGTCGGCCTCGGCCCGTGTCTCGTCGAGGGTGGACTGGGCATAGGCATAGAGGTCGTGGACGAACGCCCTGGCGTCGTCCGGGGAGATTCCGCCGCCGAGACGGAGCAGTCGTTCGGTCCAGGCGGCGAGCGGGTCGTCCTGCGCTTCGGCCATGACGTCTCCTTCGGTCCTCCTCCCATCGTCTGCCGCGCCCCGGGCCCCCGCAATCGCGGCCCCGGCGGTCCGGGCCCCCTCCCCTCAGGCCGGGGCCGGGGTCCGCTCGCGCAGCCTGCGGGCGGTGTCGCCGAGCCAGTGGGCGCTGCGCTTGGGGACGCGGGCCTGGGTGGCGTAGTCGACGCGGACGATCCCGAAGCGCTGGGCGTAGCCGTAGGCCCATTCGAAGTTGTCGAGGAGCGACCAGGCGAGGTAGCCGCGGACGTCGGCGCCGGCCTCGCAGGCGCGGGCGACGGCGGCGAGGTGGGCGGAGAGGTAGGCGGTGCGCTCGGCGTCGTCGACGTGGCCGTCCGCGTCCGGGACGTCCTCGTAGGCGGCGCCGTTCTCGGTGATCAGCATCGGGGTGCCGGGATAGTCGCGGGCGATGCGGAGCAGCAGGGCGGTGAGGTCGTGGGGCATGACCTCCCAGCCGAGTCCGGTGACGGGCAGGCCACCGTGCGGCAGGCCGCGGGTGACGGGCAGGCCCTGGGCGTCGGTGGTGGCGCCGCTCTCGTCCGTTCCCGAACTCCGCATCGAACGGTAGTAGTTGACGCCGAGGGTGTCGATCGGGGTGGCGATGGCCGCCAGGTCGCCGTCGCGGACGGGGATCTCGACGCCGTGCGCGGCGAGGTCGGCGACGAGGTCGTCCGGGTAGGCGCCGCGCAGGATCGGATCGAGGTAGAAGCGGAAGCCGAAGGCGTCGGCGCGGCGGGCGGCATCCCGGTCGGCGGTGCCGTCGCCGGCGGGGGCGCTGGTGCCGAGCAGGTGGGTGACGGCCAGGTCGAGGGGGCGGCGGGCGTCGGCGCGCAGCCGCCGGGCGGCGAGCCCGTGGGCGAGGTGCAGGTGGTGGACGGCGGCGACGCCGTCGGCGAGGGAGCGCCCGCCGGGGGCGTGGACGCCCTCGACGTGCCCGAGGACCGCGGAGCAGAACGGCTCGTTGAGGGTGGTCCAGTGGGTGACGCGGTCGCCCAGCCGGTCGTGGACGAGGGCGGCGTAGTCGGCGAAGCGGTGGGCGGTGTCGCGGGCGGGCCAGCCGCCGGCGTCCTGGAGCTCCTGGGGCAGGTCCCAGTGGTAGAGGGTGAGCCAGGGGGTGACGTCCCGGGCGAGGAGTTCGTCGACCAGCCGGTCGTAGAAGGCGAGCCCCTTCGGGTTCGCGGGGCCGCGCCCGCCGGGCTGGACACGGGGCCAGGAGACGGAGAAGCGGTACGCGTCGAGGCCGAGGCCCGCCATCAGGGCGACGTCCTCGGGCATCCGGTGGTAGTGGTCGCAGGCCGTGTCCCCGGTGTCGCCGTTGTCGACGGCCCCGGGCACGCGGCAGAAGGTGTCCCAGATGGAGGGGGTGCGGCCGTCCTCGGCGGCGGCGCCCTCGATCTGGTAGGCCGAGGTGGCGGCGCCGACGCGGAAGCCGGGCGGGAGGCGGTCGATGAGGGCGTCGTCGTCGGGGAAGCGGTCATGGGCGGGCATGGGGACTCCGGGCTGGGGGCCGCACGGGGGCGGCCCGGGCGCCGCGGCGGGCGTCCGGGCCGCCCCGTGACGGGGTGGACGGGGGTCAGGGCAGGCGGTGGTCGGCGTCCAGCACCGTGCCGCGCTCGGGGCGGTAGAGGTCGAAGCCCCGGGTGTCGCACTGGAGGCCGCCGTTGATGCAGTGGTCGACGAGGGCCTTGAGGGTGCGTTCCTCCCACGCGTTGAAGAAGTCGTAGTGGAAGGAGTAGCCGCGGCCGCTGGCGAGGCGGACCCGGCTCATGTCGCCGTTGACCGGCCACGCCATCTTGAACTCGATCATCGGCAGCGCGACCGGGTGGGAGGCCGGGCACATGTTGTCGTTGGTGCCGGGCTTCACGACCGGGTACGCCATGTGGCTCTTGTGGTCGGGGGTGTCGAGGTACAGACCGTTCCAGCAACTGGGCGCCTGCATGCGCAGGTTGAGCTGGACGTCGGGCCGGCTCGGACAGTTCGCCGGGATGTCGGTGTTGAAGAAGCTGTCACCGCACTCCCAGCCCTCGACGAAGCCCTTGTGGGCGCGGAACTCCTGCTCGGTCTGCATCGGGTTGCCGACGACGAAGCGGAGCCCCTTCGGGAAGGGACGCACGCTGCGGTAGTCGGTCACGCCCGCCTTGTAGTAGATGACCTGCGGACCGACGGGCAGGACCTTCTGGTCGCCGTTGTACAGCGAGGGCATCCAGTACGCCGAGGCGTCCGCGGGTGCCTTGCAGGTGGTGGCGCCGCCGTAGAGGGAGGCGGTGGTGCTGGCGGCGTTCGTGGAGGTGTTGCCCATGAAGGTGTGGTCGTGGGACTTGCCGAACTGGCCCGGGTAGACGATCGGGTCGTCCGGCGCGGTGTGGGTGACGGAGCAGCCGGCCTGGAACTCGTGGTGGTAGGCGGGGGGCGGGACCTCCGTGGACGGGGTGACGCCGGTGACCGGCGGGACGGCGGGGATGTACCCGTCCCCGTCGGCGTCGTCGCCGGACGCCTGGGTGGAGGCGGCCATCCGGTGCCCGGTGTGGTTGACGGCCGCGGCGACGGCGGCCGGGACGCCGTCGGCCGGGTCGGTGGCCTGGGCCATCGTGCCGAAGCCGAGGGCTCCGGCGATGAGGGCCGTGCTGACGAGGAGTACGGAGAGCCGCTTCGGACTCGATCTCATGGGGATCTCCTCAGTGGGGTGGGAGGTGGGGGTGGTGCGGGCCGGTCAGCTGTAGACGCCGAACTCGTGGAGCGAGTAGCCCCAGCCGGTGCCGCGCGCGGTCATGTGCACGCGCACGTGGCGGGCGGTGGCTCCCGTCCCGATCGTGTCGACGTCTCCGTCGCCGGCGGTCTGGGTGTGGATCGTGCGCCAGTTCTGGCCGTCGTCGGAGACCTGGACCTCGTAGGCGCGGGCGTAGGCCGGGTCCCAGACCAGCTGGAGCCGGGAGAAGGCGCGGACGGAACCGAGGTCGACCTGGATCCACTGCGGGTCGGCCCAGTCGCTGGCCCAGCGGGTGTTCGGGTTGCCGTCGGTGGCGTTGCCGGCCGGGCAGGGGCAGTCGCCGTACGAGGCCTGGAAGGAGGAGGCGGTGGTGGGGCGGCCCTGGGCGATGTTCGTGCCGCTGACGGGCGGGGCGACGACCTTCACCGACTTCGTCTCGATGCCGGCGTTGCCGCGGCCGTCCTCGGCCTGGACGTACACCTTCCACACGCCGAGCTTCGCGGGGGCGGTGACGGTGAGGGAGCCGTCGGCGTTGCGGCGGTGGGGGGTCTCGATCAGCCGCTTGTCGCCGTCGGCGTAGTTGCCGCTGAGGAAGACCTTGGTGGTGACGGGGTCGCCGTCGGGGTCGCGGACGTCGGCGCGGATCGTGAACTCGCCGCCGGCCGGGGCGGATCCGGACGGGGCGACGGTCATGTTCGAGATGACGGGCGGGGTGTTGTCCCCGGCGGTGCCGCCCGTGTACGCCTTCTTCACCGCGTAGTAGGAGAGCCGCTTGAGGCCGTCCGGCAGGAGGTTGAACCAGACTCCGCCGAAGTCGTGCTCGGTGCCGTAGTGGAAGACGGTGGCGCCCAGCGCGACGCCCCGGTGTCCGGTGACACAGCCCCAGGCCCGGGTGTAGCCCTCGGCCTTCTGCACGTCGGTGGGTTCGTCGGCGACGCCGTTGGCGTCCTTGGGGGTCTCCCACTCCCCCGCCGGGCCGGTCTCGGTGATGAGGTACGGCTTGGTGTAGCCGCCCTGCTCCCAGTCCTCGCGCACCCCGCACAGGTCTCCGTAGGCGTTCATCGAGTACAGGTCGAGGTCGGGGGCGTTGCGCTTGTAGTAGGGCCAGGCGCCGGTCCACGCGTCCGTCGAGGTGACGGGGTGGTCGGGGTCGATGGTGTGGATCTTCCGGGCGACGTCGTTGACGAAGCTGGTGTAGGCGTTGCGCTGGGCTTCGAGCTCGGTGCCGGAGTAGCAGTTCTGGAGTCCGAGGACGGACTCGTTGCCGACGTTCCACATGAGGGTCGCCGGGTGGGACTTGTACTCCTCGACCCACTTCGCGAACTCGTTCAGCATGTTCGTCTTGTACGTCGTGTCGGTGACGTAGTTCGCGCAGCCGCCGGAGCCGGGGCCGCCGCCGGGCTGGAGCCAGAAGCCGTTCATGACGCGGATGCCCTGGGCGGCGGCCGCGTCGAGGAGCGGCCTGGTGGAGCCGTCGGTGCCCCAGGTGCGGATGGTGTTGACGCCCATCGACCTCACGTCGGGCATGTAGCGGCCGGCGTCGGCGACGGACGGGCCCCAGGTGACGCCCTTGACGGTGTACGGCTGGCCGCCCACGGTCAGCTGCCAGTTCCCCTGGCTCCCGGTGACGCGGACGGCGCCGCCGGTCTGCGGCGGGGTGCCGCCCTCCTCGCCGTACACCTTGAACTCCCAGAGGGAGAGGCCGTAGCCGCCGGAGCGGGTGACGCCCTGGAGGCGGACGTACCGGCCGGTGCCGGAGACCGCGAGCTCGTCGGTGCCGCCGTCGGCACCGGTCACGGACTTCACGGTCCGCCAGGTGGTGCCGTCGTCGGAGAGCTGGATGTCGTACGCGGTGGCGTGGGCGGCCTCCCAGTTCAGCACGATCCGGCTGACGGTGGCGGTGCGGCCGAGGTCGACCTGGAGCCACTGGCCGTCGCTCCACTGGCTGGCCCAGCGGGTGCCCGGGTCGCCGTCGACGGCGGCGGAGGCGGGGAAGCCGGCGCCCTCGGTGGTGGAGGCGGTGGCCGTCCTCCCCTGCGAGAGCAGGGTCTCGGCGGCGGAGGCGGGGGCGGCGGCGAGGGTCGTCAGGGAGGCGGCGAGCAGGGCGCCGAGCGAGACGAGGGAGGCGGCGGTGCGGGCCCGGGTGCGGGTCGCGGGGTGGTGCGCGGTCATGGCGGCTCCAGGACGGACGCGGTGGGGGAAGGGGGAGTCGGTGCCTTCCGGGCGGCGCGGCGGGGCAGGTCGGTCCGCCGCCCGGAAGGGGCCGGGGGCCGGGGCGCGGCGGGTGCCGCGCCCCGGCGGGTCGTCACGGGAAGTTGACGACGGTGGAGGGCACGGTCGAGCTGCCGGCGGGGGCGGTGGAGGCCCCGGTGTCGTTGATGACGTGGTTGAAGTGGCCGTTGCCGCCGAGGGAGACGGTCAGCAGGCTGTGGAACTTCACACCGGGCTTGACCGGGGCCTTGAAGCCGTGGTCCTGGACGATGGTCGGGTCCACGTTGTAGTAGCAGTAGCTGCCGAGGCCCCAGCCCTCGTGGGTGTTCACCGAGTCGTCGACGCGGTAGGCGGCGTAGCCCTTGGTGGAGCCGTTCTGGATGGCGGCCTGGTTCGGGGCGTCGTACGCCTTCTCGTTCTGGAAGAAGACGGTGCGGCCGCGCTCGCCGTACCACTCGACGTCGTACTTGTTGAAGTGCTCGACGAAGAGGCCGGTGGCCAGGACGTCGTCGCCGTTGACGCGGACGCCGTAGTCGGCGCGGTTGGTCTCCCAGCCGACGCCGGCGCCGTGGTCGGCGCGCCAGACCCAGGTGTGGTCGACGATGACGTCGTCGCTGTTGACGACCATGCTGGTGGTGGCCTTGCCGGGACCGGCGCCGCCGATGCGGATGTAGACGTCCTGGACGGTCGTCGGGTTCGCGGCGTGGTCGGCCGAGGAGTTCTGCGGACCGAGCTCCAGCAGCGTCGGGGAGTTGACCGGGCCGGCGTCGACCAGGAAGCCGGCGAGGCGGACGCCGTCGACGTCGGCGACCTTCATCGCGGTCACGCCGTTGTCCGGGATGATCGTGGCGAGGCCGAGGCCGAGCACGATGGTGCCCGCGCGGTTCACCTCGATGGTCCGGTCGACGTGGTAGACGCCCGGCGTGAACAGCAGGTGCAGGCCCTGGGCCAGCGCCTGGTTGATCGTGGCGGCGGTGGTGCCCGGCTTGACGACGTAGAACTGGGTCAGCGGGATCTTCTCGCCCTGCGGGGTCCCGTTGGCCCAGGTGGTGCCGCGGGCGTTGGTGCGCTTGGCCGGGGAGAAGACCTTGTACTGGTTGTCCTCCCAGATCAGGTACGGCTTCTCGCGGGAGATCGGGGTGGTCTCCAGGGTGGTGTACTTCGGCTCGGGGAAGGCGGTCGGGGGCGCGCCCTCGGTGCCGGAGAAGACCTGGTTCCAGACGCTGTTGGTCCAGCCGCCGATGGAGCTGTCGCGGGTGTACCACTGCTGCTGCGAGTAGTTGCCGACCTGGCCGTCGATCTTGGAGTCGGCGATGTAGCCGCCCGACGCCCAGCCGTAGCCGTTCGGGGACAGGTTGAGGCTGCCCTTGACGTGCATGCGGCGGAAGGAGGACGCCTGGGACACGGCCCAGCGGTCGGTGCCGTTGACCGGGTTGAGGGCGAGGCCCTCGGCGCCGCGCCAGAAGTTCTGCGTGGCGTTGCCGTTGAACCAGCCGGCGTCGACGGTGACGTCGCCGTTGACGGTGGTGTCGTCGGGGCGGACGCCGAGGCCCGCGATCTGGGTGTAGAAGCCGAGCTGGGCGTTGAGCCCGTCGTACGTGCCGGGCTTGAGGAGGAAGGCGTGGCGGCCGGGGCCGAACTGGTCCGACTCCTGCTGCTGGAAGACGGCGTCCAGCTTGGCCTGGAGGCCGGGCGTGGACGGGTCGAAGACGTGCACGTTGGGGCCGAGGTCGCCGCCGCCGGGCAGCGTCGGGCCGGTGCCGCCGGCCTCGCCGTACACCTGGAACTCCCAGAGGGAGTAGCCGTATCCGGTGCCGCGGGTGAGGCCGTTCATCCGGACGTAGCGGCCGGAGCCGGAGAGGGCGACCTCGTCGGTGCCGCCGTCGCCGGCCGAGACGGCGGTGACGGTGCGCCAGTCGGTGCCGTTGTCGGACGCCTGGATCTCGTAACTCTTGCCGTAGGCGCCCTCCCAGGTGAGGACCGCGCGGCTGAGCTGCTTGCTCGCGCCGAGGTCGACCTGGAGCCACTGGGCGTCGTTCCACTGGCTGGCCCAGCGGGTGCCGAGGTTGCCGTCGACGGCGTTGGAGGCGGAGAAGACGGCCCCTTCGAGGGAGGAGGCGGTGGCCGTCCTTCCCTGCGAGAGCAGGGTCTCGGCGGCCTGTGCCGAGGTCGTGGGGACGACCGCGAGCAGGGTGCCGGCCAGGGCGGCGACGAGGGCGCCGGCCGTGGAACGGCGGGGTGCGGGGGCGGGGCGCCGGCGGACCGGCGGGGACCCAACGGGGGACATGAGTCTCCTCGGTGATACGTGACGGACACATGGGAGAGCGCTCTCCGAAACCTTGCATGGGGGCGGAGTTGACGGTCAAGGCGTGTGACACGACTTTTCTTTTGACTTGCATTAAGCGTCGATCACGAAAGGGGGCGCTCCCGGGCCGACTGCCCCGCCAGCGGACGCGGCGCACCGATAAAGTGCGCGGATGGGGAATCGGGGACCGACACTGGAGGACGTCGCACGCGAGGCGGGGGTGTCGCGCGCGACGGTGTCCCGGGTCGTCAACGGCGTGCGGAACGTGGCCCCGGGGATCCAGGAGGCCGTGCGCGAGGCGATCGCCCGCACCGGCTACGCGCCGAACCAGGCCGCCCGCTCCCTGGTCACCCGGCGCACCGGCGCGGTCGCCCTGGTCCTGTCGGCGACCGGTGGCTCCTTCACCGCGCGGCTCTTCTCCGACCCCTTCTTCGGCCGGGTCGTCGACGGCGTGCTCCCGGTGCTGCGGGAGCGCGCCGTGCAGCCGGTGCTGCTGGTCTCGGAGTCCGAGCCGGCCCGCCTCCAGCTCGTCGACTACCTGCGGCGCGGCGGCGCCGACGGGGCGCTGGTGGTGCCGCTCGACGAGGACGACCCGCTGCCCGGGATGCTGGTGGCGGCCGGACTGCCCACCGTCCTCTTCGGCCGCCCCCGCCCCGGGGTCCGCTGCGGCTGGGTCGACCTGGACAACGCGGCGGGCGCCCGGCTCGCCGCCGAGCACCTGTGGGCCGCGGGGCGGCGGCGGCCCGCGGTCGTGGCCGCGCCGGAGTCGGCGCCGGCCGCGCGCGAGCGGCTCGACGGCTTCACGGCCGCCCTCGCCGCCCGCGGGGCGGTCGCCGTGCCGGTCGAGCGGGGCCGCTACACGGAGGAGAGCGGCCGGGACGCGATGGCCCGGCTCTGGGCGCGGGACCCGGGCATCGACGCGGTGTTCGCGGCCAACGACCTGATGGCGCGGGGCGCCTGCCGCTTTCTCGCGGAGCGGGGCGTGGCCGTGCCGGAGGCCGTCGCCGTGGTCGGCTTCGACGACTCGACGGCGGCCCGGGACGCCGCTCCCCCGCTCACCACCGTGCGGCAGCCGGTGGAGGAGATGGCCTCGGCGATGGCCCGGCTGCTCCTGGCCCGCCTGGACGCGGGCACGCCGAGGACCGGTTCGAGGCTCTTCGAACCGGTCCTGGTGGTGCGGGAGTCGGCCTGACGCCCGCCGGGCCGTGCCTTCCGGATCAGGCCGGGGCACCCCCCGGGCGTCCGGCACGCGGGGGCGCCGGGGTCAGCCGTGCAGCTCCCGGTGGGCGCGGATCAGCTCGGCGTACCGGCGTCCGCTGCTCTTCACGGTGCGCTTCTGGGTGGCGTAGTCGACGTGGACGAGGCCGAAGCGCTTGTCGTAGCCGTAGGCCCACTCGAAGTTGTCCAGGAGCGACCAGGCGTAGTAGCCGGCGAGCGGGGCGCCCTTGCGGACGGCGCTCGCGCAGGCGGCGAGGTGCTGTTCCAGGTAGCGGACCCGGTCGGGGTCGTGGACGGCGCCGTCGGGGCCGGTGGCGTCGGGGAAGGCCGAGCCGTTCTCGGTGACGTACAGCTCGCGGACGCCGTACTCCTCGGTGAGCCGCAGCAGCAGGCTCTCCAGGCCCGCCGCCTCGATCTGCCAGTCCATGCCGGTGCGCGGCACGTCGGGGAGGCGGACCTCGCGGGCGTGCGGGACGGGGCCCTCGGGGTCGTCCTCGACGGTGACGGGGAAGTAGTAGTTGAGGCCGTGCCAGTCGAGGGGGGCGGCGATGGTCTCCTGGTCGCCCGGCTTCTCGGGGAGTTCGACGCCGTAGAGCTCGCGCATGTCGGCGGGGAAGCCCTTGCCGTACACCGGGTCGAGCCACCAGCGGTTGCTGTGCCCGTCCATGCGGGCGGCGGCCGCGAGGTCCTCGGGGCGGCCGGAGGCGGGGGCGACCGTGGAGTGGTTGGTGACCAGGCCGACGCGGGCGCCGGGGACGGCGGCCCGGACCGCGGCGGTGGTGAGGCCGTGGCCGAGGAGCAGGTGGTACGAGGCGCGGACGGCGGCCGTCAGGTCGGTGAGGCCCGGCGCCATCCGGCCCTCCAGGTGGCCGATCCAGGCGGAGCAGAGCGGCTCGTTGAGGGTCGCCCAGGTGCCGACCCGGTCGCCGAGCCGGCCGGCGACCACGGAGGCGTACGCGGCGAGGTGCTCGGCGGTCTCGCGGGAGGTCCAGCCGCCCCGGTCCTGGAGGGCCTGCGGCAGGTCCCAGTGGTAGAGGGTGACGGAGGGGGTGATGCCCGCGTCGAGGAGGCCGTCGACGAGCCGGTCGTAGAAGTCGAGTCCGGCGGCGTTGACGGGGCCGTCGCCGCCGGGGACGACCCGGGGCCAGGCGATCGACATCCGGTAGGTGCCGGCGCCGAGCTCCTTCATGAGGGCTATGTCCTCGGGCCAGCGGTGGTAGTGGTCGCAGGCGGTGTCGCCGGTGTCGCCGTTGTCGATCGCGCCGGGGACGCGGGAGAAGGTGTCCCAGATGGAGGGGGCGCGGCCGTCCTCGGCGACGGCGCCCTCGATCTGGTAGGCGGAGGTCGCCGTGCCCCAGGCGAAGGAGGGCGGGAAGGCCGCCAGGTCGAGGGGCGTGGCGGTGGGGTCGGACACGGGGTGCCTTTCTGCGGTACGGAGCCGGGTGCGGACCCGGGCGCGGGCCGGGGTCCGGGGCGGGGAGGACGTCACTTGACCGCACCCGCGGTGAGGCCGGCGACGAGGTAGCGCTGGAGGAGGAGGAAGCCGACGACGACGGGGACGCTCACCACGAGGGAGGCGGCCATCACCTGGTTCCAGTAGACGTCGTTCTGGGTGGAGTAGCCCTGGAGCCCGACGGCGAGCGTGCGGGTGGTGTCGTCGGTCATGACGGAGGCGAAGAGGACCTCGCCCCAGGCGGTCATGAAGGCGTAGACGGCGACGGCGACGATGCCGGGGCGGGCGGCGGGCACGATCACCCGGAAGAGCGCGCCGATCGGTCCGCAGCCGTCGACCTTCGCCGCCTCGTCCAGCTCGCGCGGGATCGCGTCGAAGTAGCCGGTGAGCATCCAGATGGAGAAGGGCAGCGAGAAGGTCAGGTAGGTGAGGATCAGGCCCTCGCGGGAGCCGAAGAGCGCGAGGCCGGTGGCGTTGCCGATGTTGACGTAGATGAGGAAGAGCGGCAGCAGGAAGAGGATGCCGGGGAACATCTGCGTCGACAGGACGGTGACCGTGAAGACCCGCTTGCCGCGGAAGGAGTAGCGGCTGACGGCGTACGCGGCGAAGACGGCGACGGCCACGGAGAGGACGGTGGCGGCGCCGGCGACGACGATCGAGTTCGCGAAGTAGTCGGCGAGCGGGATGGTCTCCCAGATGTCCGCGTAGGGGCGCAGGGTGACGGTGGAGGGGATCCACTCGAACCGGCCCGTCACGTCCTCCAGCGGCTTCAGCGAGCTGGAGACCATCACGTACACCGGCAGCAGGACGAAGCCGGTGAGGAGGGCGAGGACGATCCGCCGGGTCCAGAGGAAGGAGCGGGGCGGGGCCATCGGGGAGCGCGGCCGGGCCGTGCGGGCGCGGGTGGCGTCAGACATCGGAGGTCTTCCTTCCGCGGGTGGTGAGCAGGAGGTAGACGCCCGTGACGAGGAGGAGGAAGAGCAGCAGGAGCACGGACATGGCCGAGCCGGTGCCGAAGTTCCACGTCTGGAAGGACGACTGGTAGATGTGGAGCGAGATGAGGTCCGCCGCCTCCGGGGCCGCCTTGCCGAAGAGCACGAACGGCGTGTTGAAGTCGTTGAAGGTCCACAGGAAGAGGACGAGGACGAGGACCTGGTTGACGGGCCGCAGGGACGGCAGGGTGATGTGCCGGATCTGCTTCCAGACGCCGGCGCCGTCGAGGGCGGCGGCCTCGTACATGTCGCGGGGGATGTTCTGGAGCCCGGCCATGACGGTGAGGAAGGCGAAGGGCCAGCCCTTCCAGACGGAGACGGCGAGCAGCGCCCAGAAGCTGTTGTCCCCGATGAGCCAGAAGGCGGGGCCGTCGCCGATGCCGAGCTGGTCGTGGAGGACGTGGTTGATGAGGCCGTTGTCGCGCTGGAACATGAACGCCCAGGTGATGACGGCGGCGTAGACGGGCAGGGCGTACGGCACGAGGAAGAGCGTGCGCAGGACCGCCCGGCCGCGGAAGTTCTCCTGGAGGAGGATCGCGGCGGCGGTGCCGAGGAGCCAGCACAGGCCCACCGAGAGCACCGTGAACTGGCAGGTGGTCAGGAAGGACTTCAGGAGCGACTGTCCGACGGCCGCGTCGAAGTCCAGCGTGACCGAGAAGTTGTCCAGGCCGGACCAGGGGGCGTTCGCCCAGTCGCGGATGAAGAACTGGGTGAGCTCCTTGAAGCTCATGGCGACGCCCATGAGCATCGGCACGAGGTGGACGAGGAGTTCGAGGAGCAGGGCGGGCAGGAGGAGGACGTAGGGCAGTGCGAGGCGGCGACGCCCGGAGCGGCGCGGGGTGCGCGCCCCTCCGGGTGCGGCCTTCCGCACCGCCGGCTCCCGCTCGGGGGTGACGGCGGTCTGGGTCATGGGGGCGGTGCCTACTTCTTGGGCATCTGCTGCTGGGCCTTGTCGAGCTTGGCCTTGACGGACTCGGTGGTGACGGGCCGGCCGGCGGCGGCGTCGGCGAAGAGCTCCTTGACGGCGGTGCCGACGACGGTCTCGAACTGGGACTCCTCCGGGACCTGCGGGAGGGCGGCGGCGCTGGAGGCCAGGGTGTCGCGGATGACGGCGAGGGACGGACCGGAGAAGGCCGGGTCCTTCTGGGCGTCCTTGACCGGCGGCACGGAGCCGTAGGTCTTGTTGAGGACGGTCTGCTCCTCGTCGCTGGTCATGAACTTCACGAACTTCAGGGCGCCGTCGAGGTTGTCGGTGTTCTTGAAGACGGCCATGTTGATGCCGGCGACCATCGAGTTGACGGCGGTGCCGGTGCCGGGCTTCCCGGAGGCGACGGGGGCCGGGACGACGCCCCACTCGTCCTCGGTCATGCCCTGGGAGGCGAAGGTCTGGGACGGGGTCTGCCACAGGACCATGCCGGTCCTGTCCTTGGCGAAGTCGCTGAGGGACTGGTTCTGGGCGTACTCGGCGTTGCCGGGGGCGACGATCTTGTGCGTGGCCATCAGGTCGACGTACTGCTTGACGGCGGCGACGGCGCCGTCGGAGGTGAAGTCGGGCTTGCCGTCGGCGGTGAAGAAGTCGGCGCCGTGCTGCTTGCCGAGGACGAAGACCTGGTGGATGTTGTTGGAGAGGTTGGAGCCCTCGACGCCGATGCCGGACTTCCCGTCCTTGCTCAGCTTCTTGCCCGCGGCGACCACCTCGTCCCAGGTCGTCGGCGGCTTCGCTATGCCGGCGTCCTTGAACATCTGCTTGTTGTAGTAGAGGGCGTAGGCCATCGAGTAGAGCGGGACGGCCGCCGGGTCCTGGCCGGGCGCGCCGGTGGAGCCGAGGGCGGAGTCGACGAAGCGGTCCTTGCCGCCGATGGCGTCGAAGTTCTTCGCGTCCCAGGGCAGCAGGGCGCCGGTGGCCTGGAGGGAGGCGCTCCAGGTGTTGCCGATGTTGAGGACGTCCGGGCCCTGGCCGGAGGTGGTGGCGGTGAGGATCCGGTTGAGGAGGTCGGACCACGGGACCACCTCCAGCTTGACCTTGATGCCGGTGCGGCGCTCGAACTCGTCCAGTTCGGGCTGGAGGACCTTCTTGTCGACCTCCAGGCTGGAGCCCTGGTTGGAGGCCCAGTAGGTGAGGGTCTTCTTCGCCTGACCACCGTCGTCCGCTCCGCCGCCGCCGCCGCAGGCGGTGAGGGCGAGGGAGAGGGTGACGGCACCCGTGACGGCGGCTCTGATTCTGCGCATGGCTCCTGGTCCCTTTCAGGGAAGGCGGGAGGACCGACAGGGGGAGCGCCCGGACCGCTCTCCGCCGCATCGGCTTAATTTAGGATGTGAGTTAAACCCCATGAGAAGGTCGCGTCAAGGCTTGTCGTGCGGGTATGTTGCAGCCGACGACTACGACGGACGGGGACGACAGTGCACGGGAAGAGTGGCCGCACGGTGCGCGACCTGCGGCGCGAGAACCGGACGGCAGTGCTCCGGCGGCTCTACTTCGACGGTCCGATGAGCCGGCTCGTCCTGGGTCCCGCGACCGGCCTCAGCTCGGGATCGATCAGCAACGTGGTCGCGGAGCTGGTCGCCGAGGGCCTCGTCGAGGAGGCCGGCAGCGTCGACTCGGCCGGCGGCCGGCCCCGCACCCTGCTGCGGATCGCGCCGTCCAGCGGCTGCATGATCGGCGTCGACATCGGCGAGACCCGCGTGCGGATCGAGCTCTTCGACCTCGCGCTCACCGAACTCGCCCGCACCGAACGCCCTCTGGCCACCTCGGGGCCGCGGACCGGGCGGTACGAGGTCGGGCTCGTGGTGCGGCTGCTGCGGGACGGCATCGCGGAGGTGCTGCGCGCGGCCGGGGTCCCCGCGGAGCGGCTCCTCGGCGTCGGCATCGGCGTCCCCGGCATCGTCGAGCGCACCGAGGGCGGGGCCGTGGTGCACGGCCAGACGATCGGCTGGGACGCGGTCCCGCTGGAGCGGCTGCTGCGCGAGGCCGTCGACCTGCCGGAACAGGTGCCGTACCGGATCGAGAACGGCGCCAAGACCCTGGGCCAGGCCGAGATGTGGTTCGGCGCCGGGCGCGGGGCCCGCAGCGCCGCGGTCGTCCTCTTCGGCTCCGGCGTCGGCGCCTGCGTGGTGACCGACCCCCTGGGCCAGGGCCGGGCCCTGGAGTGGGGCCACCTGACGGTCCGGGTCCGGGGGCGGCGCTGCCGCTGCGGCGCCCAGGGCTGCCTGGAGGCGTACGCCGGCGCGGAGGCCCTGCTCGAACGCTGGCGGGAGGCCGGCGGCGAACCCCCGGCCGGCGCCGACGAGGAGACCGCCCTGACGGCGATGCTCGCCGCCGCGTACCCGGCCGAGGCCGACGGGGCGGAGGACGGTCCGGCCGGGAGCGGCGCGGCCGGGGACGGCCCGTTCGGGAGCGGGGCGCGTACGGCGGACGGGTCCGGGGCGAGTACGTCCGGGGCGGGCGCGTCCGCCGGGTCCGGGGCCGCCGCCCTCGCCGTGCTGGACGAGACCGCCGAGTACCTGGGGGCCGGACTGGCCGATCTGATCAACCTCTTCCAGCCCGAGCGGATCCTCGTGGGCGGCTGGGCCGGGCTCCAGCTCGGCACCCGCTTCCTCGCCGCCGTGACCGCGTACGCCCGCGCGTACGCGCTCCGCCACCCCGGCGGGCGGACGGAGATCGCGCTCGGCACGCTCGGGCCCGAGGCGGTCACCGTCGGGGCCGGACTGCTGCCGCTGGTCGACTTCTTCGCCCAGGGCGGCCGCCGCCCCGAGCGGGCGCCGAGCGTTCCGGCGCCCGCGTGGCAGACGGCGCTGCGGGACCGCGTCTCGTCCTGAGGGGCCGGCGCGGCGGCCGGGCCGCGTCTTCCGGACCATGCCGGGCCCGCGGCGCCCGGCACCGCTCCCCGATCCCGAAGACGCGCCCTAGGCGTACGGGTCGAAGGGGATCCCGGCCGGCTTCGCCTTGGCGAGGTGCGCGGCGAAGTTGCCGTCCTTGAGGCCGAAGACGGCGCTGCCGAAGTCCGCCCGGCTCAGCTTGTCGCGGAGGCCGGGCGGGTAGCCGTTCCAGCCGACGAGCGCGGGGAACTGCCAGGTGCCCCGGTGGTTCTCGGGCGGCTCGTCGTTGCCGTTGGCGGCCCGGAAGCAGTGGGTGCCGATGCCGTCCTTGTGGTAGACGACCTTGGGGTGGGTGCCGTCCCAGCGGAGGGCGTCCCTGCCGTGGACGGTGAAGGAGCCGTGGTTCGAGGTGGAGACGTACCGCGCCTGCCCGTCCTGGATCCAGACGACGACGTGCTCCCAGTCGTGGCGGTGGCCGCCGAGGCCGCTGCCCCAGACGGCCTGGTCCTTCTCGAAGTAGAGCCCGTAGAGGACCGCGCACCACCCGTTGTTGCAGAGCGAGCGGGCGTAGCCGTTGGTCTGGGCGAGGTCCCCGGCGTCGTGGCACTGCCCGCTGACCGTGCCCGAGGGGTTCAGGCCGGGGTTGAGCGTGCCGTCCGGGCCGATGGCCGGGGTCGGGTAGCAGCCGTCGGTGTCGTAGTCGTACGCCGGCTGGAAGGTCTGTTCCAGGGCGTCCGCCTGGGCGGGGAGCGCGGCGGGCGGGGCGGCGTGGGCGCCGCCGGGGAAGGCGAGGAGGAGCGCGAGGGCGCTGCCGAGCACGGCGGCTCCCTTGGTGACGCGGCGCGGGTTCTTCAACTCCGGCTCCCTGTGGGGGTCGAGGTCCGGTGGCGGGGTCCGGCCGCACACGACGGCCGGGCGCTGACATGCCCACCACAAGGGCGGGTGAAACCGCGCGGCAACCACCGGCCGGTCCCGCACGTCCTGAGCAGGGAGGACGGGGACCGGCTGGAGAAGGGGCGGACACGGTGGCGGGGCGGGAGCGAAGGCCGGACGGCGGCGGATGGCGGGTGTGGACGCGGCGGCCGGGCGCGGGACCGAGGGGGCGGGTGCTCGCGGCCCTCGCGGTGGCCGTGGCCGCGCTGACCGCGCTGCACCGGTTCGTGCCGAACGCCGGGCTGCGGCTGGGCAGCCTGCTGGAGAACCTCCTGCCGTGGAGCGGCGCCGCCGTCGTGCTGCTGGCGCTGTGCGCGCTGCTGCGGCGGGCGCGGGGAGCGCTGGTCGCGCTGCTGCTCCCGGCGGTGGTGTGGGCGGTCCACTTCGGACCGCTGCTGCTGCCCGGCGGCCCGGCCGGCGCGCGCGAACTCCTCGTCGCGCAGCACAACGTGGCCGACGACAACCCCGACCCGGCGGGCACGGCCCGGGCCCTGTCCGCCGCGAACGCCGACCTCGTCGCGCTGGAGGAGCTGGTCGAGCCGGCGCTCGGCACCTACCGGGAGGCGCTGGCGTCCCGCTACCCGTACCACGCCGTCCACGGCACGGTCGGCCTCTGGTCGCGGTACCCGATCACCGGCCACCGGCCCGTCGACATCAAGCCGCGGGACGTCACCGAGCCGTGGCTGCGGGCGCTGCGGGCCGTGGTGCGCGCCCCGCACGGGGAGACCGTGGTGTACGTCGCCCACCTGCCGTCGGTGCGGGTCGGGCCCGGCGGGCTGGCCTCGGCCCGGCGGGACGAGAGCGCGGCCCGGCTGGGCGCACTCCTGGCGGCCGAGGAGGCCGACCGGCTGGTCCTGGCCGGCGACCTCAACGGCACGGTGGACGACCGGGGGCTCGCGCCGCTCACCTCCCGGCTGGCCGTGCCCGAGCGGGGTTTCGCGCTCAGCTATCCGGCCGCGCTGCCGGTGGCGCGGATCGACCAGGTCTTCGCGGGCGGCGGCACCGTGCCCCGCGTCCGCACCCTCCCGGCCACCGGCAGCGACCACCTCCCGGTGCTGGCCGGGATCGCGTGGACCGGCCCCGCGGGACGCTGAGGCCGCCTTCCCGCTCCGGCCCGATCCGATCCGGTCCGACCCGATCCGGCCCGATCCCGAAGACGCGCCCTAGGCGCGGTCGAGGATCGCGGTGCCGCCGAGGGTGACGGCCGGGCCCTCGGGGCCGGGGCGGGCGGTGGCGGTGAGGGTGGCGGGGGCGCCGAGGGAGTCACCCGTGTCGACGGTGAGGTCGAGGGGGCGGCCGTCCGCGAGGTGGGCGGCGAGGCAGGCGGCGCTGTTGGCGTTGGCGACGTCCTCGTCGACGCCGATGGAGGGGGCGAACATCCGGGCGGCGAGGCGGACGGCGGTCCGGTCGCCGGGGCCGGGGGCGGTGTGGACGTGGACGCCGAGCAGTCCGAGGGCGTCGCAGGCGGCCCGGAGGCGGGCGAAGTCCGGTGCGAGGGCGGCGAGTTCGGCACGGCCCCGGACGGGGAGCAGCAGCCGGGGGCGGCCGACGGAGGCGATGCGGCCCGGGGCCGGCGGGCGGAGGCCGAGGGCGGGGAGGACGAGGTCGTACGCGGCCGGTGCGGGGTCCCGGAGCGTCACGGGGCCGGGGTCGAAGGCGGCGCGGAAGCCGGGGCCGCCGGGGTCGGGCGCGGCGTGTCCGGCGAAGACGCGGCCCCCGGCGTGGAGGCGGGTCGCGAGGGTGCCGGTGCGGGTGCGGGCCGCGAGGTGGGCGAGGGCGGCGAGGGTGCCGTGGCCGCAGGCGGGGAGTTCGCCCGCGGCGGTGAAGAAGCGCAGGGCGTGGCCGGGTCCGTGCGGGGCCGGTCCGACGAAGACGGCGTGGGAGGTGCCGGCGAGGGCCGGGATCAGGCGGCGCTCGGCGTCGGTGAGGGGCGCCCGTCCGGGGGCCGGTTCGTCGAGGACGGCGGTGGGGCTGCCGCCGTCGCCCGCGCGGACGCAGGTGCGGACGAGGGTCGCGGTGCGGACGAGGGCGGCGGGCCGGTTCACCGTTCCACCGTAACCTCCTGAACGCACCCCGGACAGGGGGGCGTCGACGGGGGCGCGGGGCCGGGCGGCCCGTTCGGGAGTCGTATGCGGGAGGGGTTGACGGGGGCGGTCGGCCTCCATAAGTTCACAGCTTGATAAAAGCCCTGCCGCCTTGTGGGACACGCACGGACCCGGACCGCCGGGGTCGTGCGGCAGCGCGGCACCCTCCCATCGAAAGGGTTGTCAGGTGCATATCAAAGCTCTGCGGGGTGCGGAACGGCGGTCCCGCCGCCGTTCCCTCGCCGTCCTGCTCACCGGCGCGCTCGTGGCGACGGGCCTGGTCCTCGCCGCGCCCGGCGGCGCACAGGCCGCCGGGGAGCGGGTGGACGTCTGGCTGACCACCACCTCCGACGCCGGAGGCCGCACGGTCACCCGGGGACTCGCCCCGCAGGCCCCGCTCTCCTTCGGCCCCGCCGGCGGCGCGGGCCGTACCATCACGGTCGACGAGTCCACGACGTACCAGCGCTTCGAGGGCGGCGGCGCGTCGATCACCGACACCACCGCCCACCTCTTCCGCGGCGGCGCGATCAGCGCCGCCACCCGCGACGAGGTGATGCGCAGGCTCTTCTCGCCCACCGACGGCATCGGGCTCTCCTTCGTCCGCAACCCCGTCGGCGCCTCGGACCTCTCCCGTCCCGGGCACGTCTCCCTCGACGACACCTGCTGCGACCTGAACGACTTCGGCACGAACGGCTACGACACGAACGTGCGGCTGCTGACCGCGCAGGCCAAGGGGCTCAACCCGGCGCTGCGGGTCAAGGGCGTGCCGTGGAGCGCACCCGGCTGGATGAAGGACAACGGCCGGATGGACCAGATGGGCTGGTTGAAGTGGGAGCACTACCCCACCTACGCCCAGTATCTGGTCAAGTACGTCCAGAGCTACCAGGCGGCGGGGATCACGGTCGACTACCTCTCGGTGCAGAACGAGCCGAACTGCTGCCAGGCCGGCAACCCCACGGCGATGAACTACCCCGGCATGAGCTGGAACCCGTCCGGCCTGGTCGAGTTCACCAAGAACCACCTCTACCCCGCCCTCCGGTCCGCCGGCCTCACCACCAAGGTCCTGGTCCACGACTGGAACTACGGCGACTACGCGAACTTCGGCGCGGCGGTCCTCGGTGACGCGGGGGTCAGGAACGACCCGCTGTTCGGCGGCATCGCCTGGCACGGCTACTTCGGCGACCCGGCCGTCGGCAGCCAGGTCCACGACCAGTACCCGTCGGTGCGGCAGTTCTCCACCGAGCACTCCGGCGGCACCTGGATCGGGAACCAGCACGACGAGGACCTGAAGGACATCGTGTCCTACGCCCGCAACTGGAGCAGCAGCCTGGTCAAGTGGAGCCTCGCGCTCAACCAGGACATGGGGCCGCACAACGGCGGCTGCGGCACCTGCACCGGCCTGGTCACCGTCCAGGAGGGCGGCCCGCGCGCCGGGCAGGTCGACTACACGATCGAGTACTACACGACCGGCCACCTCACCAAGTTCGTGAAGCCGGGCGCGTACCGGATCGCCTCCACCGACGACGCGACCGTGCGGAACGTCGCCTGGCGCAACCCGGACGGCTCCAAGGCGCTGATCGCGCACAACGGCGGCGGCTCGGCGCAGTCCCTGCGCGTCGACTGGGGCGGCCAGTCCTTCGCGTACAGCCTCCCGGCCCGGACCACCGCGACCTTCACCTGGGGCGGCACGCCCGGCCCCGCGCCGCAGGCCGGGCCGCTGACCGGGCTCGCCGGCAAGTGCCTGGACGTGGCGGGCGCGTCGAGCGCCGACGGCACCGCCGTCCAGCTGTACACCTGCAACGGCACCGCGGCCCAGCGGTGGACCCTCGCCGCGGACGGCACGATCCGCGCCCTCGGCAAGTGCCTCGACGCGACGGGCGGCGCCACCGCCGACGGGACAAAGGCGCAGCTGTACACGTGCAACGGGACCGGAGCCCAGCGGTGGACGTACGACGCCGGCACCCACGACGTGGTGAACACGGCCGCGGACAAGTGCCTGGACGTCACCGGGAACTCCTCCGCCGACGGCACCCGGGCACAGATCTGGTCCTGCACCGGCGGCGCCAACCAGAAATGGACCCACCAGCCGTCCTGACCGCCCCCCTTCCCCCGTCTCCAGGAGACCGCATGCCGCACCAGCACCCCCGCCGGAGAGCCCGCGCCCGAGGGCTCGCCGCCACCGCCGCCACCGCCCTGATCGCGGGGCTCGCCGGGGCCGCACCCAGCGCCGCCGCGCCCGGCGCCGACGATCCGCCGCCCCGGGCCGTCGACCGCTTCGAGGGCGAGGTGCCGTTCGCCTCGCCGCCCGCCGAGGGGCTCTTCACCTGGGGCAGCGACGCCGACGACCACCCCGCCCTCACCCTCGCCGAGCGGGCCGACGCCCCCGAGGGGAGCAAGGTCCTCGAAGGCCGCTACGACATCAGCGGCTGGGGCGGCCTCACCCACGACTTCGCCTTCGACCTGCCGGCCCAGGACTGGACCGCCCACGGCGGCGTCCGCTTCTGGTGGTACGGGCAGAACACCGCGCCGCTGCCGCCCGGTTCGGGCAGGCGGATCCACTTCGAGCTGAAGGACGGCGGCGCGAACGGCGAGGCGTCCGAGCTGTGGACGACCTCCTTCACCGACGACTGGGAGGGCTGGCACCTCGTCGAACTCCCCTTCTCCTCCTTCCGGTACCGCGCCGACTACCAGCCGGTCGGCGGCATCGACCACGTCCTCGGCCTCGACCGGATGTGGGGGTACGCGCTGACGCTGCCGACGGGCGCGCCGGGCTCCTTCGCGCTCGACGCGGTGGAGCTGTACGGGAAGGCCGACCCGGCGCTGACCACCAAGGTGGTCACGGGGGCGGCCGTGCACCCGGTGGCGGAGGGCTCCGCCGCCCGGATCGACGTCACCGTGAACACGACGGGTGCGGTGCCCACCGACCAGCCGGTCACCGTCACGTACGCGACGGACGACTCCGGTCCCGCGGTGGCCGGGAAGGACTACCGGCCGGTGGCCGGCAGCTTCGTCCTGCCGGCCGGGACGCCGTCCGGCACCACCCGCTCGATCACCGTGGAGACGCTGAAGGACCGTTCGGGCGAGGTCGCCGAGACGATCCCGGTGAGGCTCACCGTCGAGGGCGCCGAGCCGCCCGCCGAGGATCCGGTCGTCGTGGTGGACGCGCACGGCCTCCCGTACCTCGACGAGCGGCTTCCGGTGAAACGGCGGGTGGCGGACCTGTTGTCGCGGATGACGCTCGCGGAGAAGGCCGGGCAGATGACCCAGGCCGAGCGGAACGCGCTGCGGGCTCCGGGCGACATCGCCGGGTACGCGCTCGGCTCGCTGCTCTCCGGCGGCGGCTCGGTGCCCGCCCCGAACACGCCGGAGGCGTGGGCGCGGATGGTCGACGGCTACCAGCTGCGGACCCGCGCCACCCGGCTCCAGATCCCGCTGGTCTACGGCGTGGACGCGGTGCACGGGCACAACAACGTCGCCGGCGCCACGATCATGCCGCACAACATCGGCCTCGGCGCCTCCCGCGACCCCGCGCTCGCCGCACGGACCGGCGCGGTCACCGCGAAGGAGGTGCGGGCGACCGGCGTCCCGTGGGACTTCGCGCCGTGCCTGTGCGTGACCCGGGACGAGCGCTGGGGGCGGTCGTACGAGGCCTTCGGCGAGGACCCGGCCCTGGTGACCGCGATGGAGACGGTCATCCAGGGGATGCAGGGCGCGGCCGACGGACGCGACCTGGACCGCAACGACAAGGTGCTGACCAGCGCCAAGCACTTCGTCGGCGACGGCGGCACGGAGTTCGGCTCCTCGACGACCGGCTCGTACACGATCGACCAGGGCGTCACCCGGGTCACCCGGGAGGAGCTGGAGGCGGTGCACCTGGCGCCGTTCGCCGAGGCGGTGAAGCGCGGCGCGGGCACGGTCATGCCCTCGTACTCCTCGGTCGACGTCATCGGGGACGGCCGCGGCCCGGTGAAGATGCACGCCCACGCGGAGCTGATCAACGGCGTCCTCAAGGACCGGATGGGCTTCGAGGGCTTCGTCATCAGCGACTGGCAGGCCATCGACCAGCTCCCCGGCGACTACCCCAGCGACGTGCGGACCTCGGTCAACGCCGGCCTGGACATGATCATGGTGCCGACGAACTACCAGGAGTTCACCCGGACCCTGGTCGCCGAGGTCGGGGCGGGCCGGATCCCGGTCTCCCGGATCGACGACGCCGTGTCCCGGATCCTGACGCAGAAGTTCCGGCTCGGGCTGTTCGAGAAGCCGTACGCGGACACCACGCACCTCCCCTCGGTCGGCTCGGCCGGACACCGGGCGGTGGCCCGCGAGGCGGCGGCCGCCTCCCAGGTCCTGCTGAAGAACGACGGCGGGGTGCTGCCGCTGAAACCGGAGCAGAAGGTGTACGTGGCCGGCTCCAACGCCGACGACCTGGGCAACCAGACCGGCGGCTGGACGATCAGCTGGCAGGGCTCCTCCGGGAAGCGGACCACCGGCACGACGATCCTCGAAGGGATGCGGAAGGCCGCGCCCGGCCTGACGTACTCGAAGGACGCCGCCGCGCCGGTGGAGGGGTACGACGCCGGGGTCGTGGTCGTCGGCGAGACGCCGTACGCGGAGGGCGTCGGGGACGTCGGCAACGGCCACGACCTGGAGCTGAGCGCCGCCGACAGGGCGGCGGTCGACCGGGTGTGCGCGGCGATGCCGTGCGCGGTGCTCGTCGTCTCCGGACGTCCGCAGCTGATCGGGGACCGGCTGCCGGAGATCGACGCCCTGGTGGCGTCCTGGCTGCCGGGCACCGAGGGCGACGGCGTCGCGGACGTGCTCTTCGGCCGGAAGCCCTTCACCGGGCGGCTGCCGGTGACCTGGCCCCGGTCGGAGGCGCAGCTGCCGATCAACGTCGGCGACTCCGCGTACGACCCGCAGTTCCCGTACGGCTGGGGGCTCACCACCCTGACGGCGGCGCCGAAGGGCGGCGAGACCGCGCTGAAGGCGCTCGGGCTCACGGCCCGGGTGCTCCAGGCGGCCGGCCGGGGCGATTCACCCGAGGCGCGGCGCCTGGTGGCCCGGGCCCGGCTGCTGGTGCAGGATCGCATCGGGCAGCGGATCACCCAGGCGGTGGCGAAGCCCTTCGCCGAGGCGGACCACCTGCTGCTCTCCGGTGATCCGGCGGGCGCGGTGGCGAAGCTGACCGAGGCGTACCGCGCGGCGGGCTGAGCACGGGGGCCGGTGGGCCGCCCTCCCCCGGGTGAGCGGCCCGTCGGACCCTCCGGCGTTGCATAGCCATGCGGATTCATGCATACTATTGCCATGTCCAAGGTTCTCACCTCCCTTCCCGTCGGCGAGCGCGTCGGCATCGCCTTCTCCGGTGGTCTCGACACCTCCGTCGCGGTCGCGTGGATGCGTGACAAGGGCGCGGTCCCCTGCACGTACACCGCCGACATCGGCCAGTACGACGAGCCCGACATCGCCTCGGTGCCCGGGCGCGCCCAGACCTACGGCGCCGAGGTGGCCCGTCTGGTCGACTGCCGCGCCGCGCTGGTCGAGGAGGGGCTGGCCGCGCTCACCTGCGGCGCCTTCCACATCCGCTCCGGCGGCCGGGCCTACTTCAACACCACCCCGCTGGGCCGCGCCGTCACCGGCACCCTCCTGGTGCGGGCGATGATGGAGGACGACGTCCAGATCTGGGGCGACGGCTCGACCTTCAAGGGCAACGACATCGAGCGGTTCTACCGCTACGGCCTGCTGGCCAACCCGCACCTGCGGATCTACAAGCCGTGGCTGGACGCCGACTTCGTCACCGAGCTCGGCGGCCGCAAGGAGATGTCGGAGTGGCTGGTCGCCCACGACCTCCCCTACCGCGACTCCACCGAGAAGGCGTACTCCACCGACGCCAACATCTGGGGCGCCACCCACGAGGCGAAGACCCTGGAGCACCTGGACACCGGCGTCGAGACCGTCGACCCGATCATGGGCGTGCGGTTCTGGGACCCGTCCGTCGAGATCGCCACCGAGGACGTGACGATCGGCTTCGAGCAGGGCCGCCCGGTCACCATCAACGGCAAGGAGTTCGCCTCCGCCGTCGACCTGGTGATGGAGGCCAACGCCATCGGCGGCCGCCACGGCCTGGGCATGTCCGACCAGATCGAGAACCGGATCATCGAGGCGAAGAGCCGCGGCATCTACGAGGCCCCCGGCATGGCGCTGCTGCACGCCGCCTACGAGCGCCTCGTCAACGCGATCCACAACGAGGACACCCTCGCGCAGTACCACAACGAGGGCCGCCGGCTCGGCCGCCTCATGTACGAGGGCCGCTGGCTGGACCCGCAGGCGCTGATGATCCGCGAGTCGCTCCAGCGCTGGGTCGGCGCCGCCGTCACCGGCGAGGCCACCCTGCGGCTGCGGCGCGGCGAGGACTACTCGATCCTCGACACCACCGGCCCGGCCTTCAGCTACCACCCGGACAAGCTGTCCATGGAGCGCACCGAGGACTCCGCCTTCGGTCCGCTGGACCGCATCGGCCAGCTGACCATGCGGAACCTGGACATCGCCGACTCCCGCGCCAAGCTGGAGCAGTACGCCGGAATCGGCCTCATCGGCTCCGGCAGCCCCGCCATCGGCGCCGCGCAGGCCGCCGCCACCGGCCTCATCGGCTCCCTCACCGAGGGCGGCGCCGAGGTCATCGCCTCGCGCGGCGAGACCCCCGACAGCGAGGAGACGGCGCTCGACCGCGCCGCCATGGAGACCGGCACCGACTAGCGCGGTGCCCCGCCGGACCGCCTCCCGGGGCGGTCCGGCGGCAGTACGGAGAAGTGCGGATCGCGCAGGGCAGCACGCGCGGTCCGCACGCGCACGCTCCGGGGCCGTCCCCGCTCCCCCCGCCCCCGAACGGCCGTGCCGGTGGCGGGGCGGGCGGAGCGGGCCCCGTGCCCTGGTGGGGTCCGTGTCGTTGAGCCCGGCATGACGATCTTCCACCGCCGCGCCCTCGCCGCAGCCGCCGTCGCCGCCACCGCCGTCCTCGCCTCGGCGGGAGCGGCCGCCGCGGACAGCGTGGGGAACCACCTGCCCGGACTCGGGCTCCTGTCGCAGAACTTCGGGAACGGCACGCCGCAGACCGCCGCCGACCAGGCGCCCGGTTCCGGTGACGCCACCGACGCCCTGCCCACCCACGACGCCCTCAACAACGTCACCCTTCCCTGACCGGAGCGGACACCTCCGGAGCGGAAGCCCCCGCCCCCCCCTCCCGGGGCGGGGGCTTCCGCTGTCACGGACGGCGGGCGAAGGTGTTCCGGCAAGCGGCCACGGCCGCGCCGTGGTCACGGTCGACGAGGTGAAGGCGCGGGTCGCTCCCGGCGGCCGAGCCCGCGCCGGTGAGGACCGCGCGGTCCTCGGCGAACAGCCGGTCGGCGTCCACGCGCACCGAGGGGAAGGCGCTCCGCGGTCTCTCTCCCCCCTTTGCGCTCCGCGAAGCGCTGACAGCCCGGCCCGCACCCGCACCCTCCCCCTTCAGCCGTCGATCGAGAAGAAGATCGTGTCGTGGGTGTACCAGTCGTAGCCGCGCGCCTTGGTGGACTCCCACTCCTCGTGCTCGAACTCCAGCTTCTCGATGAGGAGGTCGAGGTCGTGGACGAAGTCGCCGTCGATCGCGTCGCGGACCGCGCGGTAGGCGTCGACGGCCTCCTTCGCCCGGGCCAGCGGCAGCACGCCGATGTCCGGGCCGTCGATCGCGCAGGGGAGGTGGAAGGGGATCTCGTCCGGCGGGCCGGAGAAGAGGTAGTCGTCGGGCAGCAGGCCCGCGGGCACGCCGTGCTGCCGCAGCTGGTCGCCGAGGAGCCCGAAGAAGGTGGCGGGCCTGGAGTAGACGCCCAGGTCGCAGGGGTCCGAGCCGCAGTGGTCGATGACGTGCTGGAGCGCCCGGGCGTACGCCTTCCCGGCGTACTCCCCCGGCGCGTCGGCGCGGCCCTCGATCAGGTGCTCCAGCGCCTCGGGGACGGTCAGGCCCCAGTCGAGGCCCTGCCGGTCCAGCTCGCGCTGGCTCGCCTCGGCGCGCTCGCGCATCATGCCGAGCACGCGCCGCTGCTCGTCGGTGAGTCGGCCGGCCGCCCCGAGGTAGGCGACGGCCTCGGCGCGGTCTCCGGTGGTGTACGAGATGATTCGGCTCATGATCGACATCATGCCGGGGAGCACGGACAACGCCCCCTCGGCCGGGGGCCGAGGGGGCGTTGCGGGGGAGGTGACGGATGGTCAGCTCGCGGCGAGCATCTCCAGCGTGTCGATGACGCGGTTGGAGAAGCCCCACTCGTTGTCGTACCAGGCGACGACCTTGACGTGGCGGCCGTCGACGCGGGTCAGGGCGGCGTCGAAGATCGAGGAGTGCGGGTTGCCGGTGATGTCGGAGGAGACCAGCTCGTCCTCCGAGTACTCCAGGACGCCGGCGAGCTTGCCCTCGGCGGCCGTGCGGTAGGCGTCGAGGATCTGCTCGCGGGTGACCTCGCGGGAGACCGTCGTGTTGAGCTCGACGATCGAGCCGACCGGCACGGGCACGCGGATCGAGTCGCCGGAGAGCTTGCCGTCCAGCTGCGGGAGGACCAGGCCGATGGCCTTGGCGGCGCCGGTGCTGGTGGGCACGATGTTGACGGCGGCGTTGCGGGCGCGGCGGGCGTCGCGGTGCGGGCCGTCCTGGAGGTTCTGCTCCTGGGTGTAGGCGTGCACGGTCGTCATGAAGCCGTGCTCGATGCCGGCCAGCTCGTCGAGGACGGCGGCCAGCGGGGCGAGCGCGTTGGTGGTGCAGGAGGCGTTCGAGACGATCGTGTGCAGCTCGGCGTCGTACGTGTCGCTGTTCACGCCGTACGCGAGGGTGACGTCGGCACCGTCGGAGGGGGCGCTGACCAGGACGCGCTTGGCACCGGCGTCGAGGTGGAGGCGGGCGTCCTTGGCGCTGGTGAAGCGGCCCGTGGCCTCCAGGACGATGTCGACGCCCAGATCGGCCCACGGCAGCTTCGCCGGCTCGCGCTCGGCGAGGACCTTGATGCGGCGGCCGTCCACGACGAGGGTGTCGCCGTCGACGGAGACCGGGCGGCCGAGGCGGCCGGAGGTCGAGTCGAAGGCGAGGAGACGGGCGAGCGCCTTCGGCTCGGTGAGGTCGTTGACGGCGACGACCTCGAGCGTGGTGTCGCGCTCCAGGAGGGCGCGGAGCACGTTGCGGCCGATGCGACCGAAACCGTTGATGGCGATGCGAGTCATGAGCGGTGTCCCTTCCGTTTCTTCGCCACCCAGCCTCGCTCGCCGCGGCGCCGCGCGGCAGGGGCGAGATCGCCATGGTCCGCAAGGATCATGCCAAGATCCGGGCCGGGTGGCGCGCGGGCGGGTCAGTCGCCCTTGGTGAAGGTGCGCCGGTAGTCGCTCGGGGTGGTGCCGAGGATCCGCTGGAAGTGCATCCGCAGGTTGGCCCCGGTGCCGAGGCCGGTCTCCGCGGCGATCTGCTCGACGCCGAGTTCGGAGCGTTCCAGCAGTTCACGGGCGCGGTCGACGCGGGCCCTCAGCAGCCACTGCATGGGGGTGTAGCCGGTCTCCTCGACGAAGCGGCGGGAGAAGGTGCGGGGCGAGACGGCGGCGTGGCGGGCGAGGACGTCGAGGGTGAGGGGTTCGTCGAGGCGGTGCAGGATCCATTCCCGGGTGGCGGCGAAGCGCTCGCCGTGGGGTTCGGGGACGCTGCGGGGCACGTACTGGGCCTGGCCGCCGCTGCGGTAGGGGGCGGCGACGAGCCGGCGGGCGGCGTGGTTGGCGGCGGCGACGCCGAGGTCGCCGCGGAGGATGTGGAGGCACAGGTCGATGCCGGAGGCCGCGCCCGCGGAGGTGAGGACGCTGCCCTCGTCGACGAAGAGGACGTTCTCGTCGACCCGGACCAGGGGCCGCTTCTCCGCGAGGGCGCGGGCGTAGTGCCAGTGGGTGGTGGCCCGGCGGCCGTCGAGGAGACCGGTGGCGGCGAGCGCGAAGGCCCCGGTGGAGATGGCGGCGAGGCGCGCCCCGCGCGCGTGGGCGGCGATCAGCGCGTCGACGACCTCGCGGGGCGGGTCCTCACGGTCGGGGAACCGGTAGCCGGGGACGAAGACGATGTCGGCCCAGCCCAGCGCGTCGAGCCCGTGGGCGACGTTGTACGACAGTCCGTCGCCGCCGGTCACCAGGCCGGGGGTGGCGCCGCAGACCCGCACCTCGTAGGGCATGCTCGCGCGGGTCGTGAAGACCTGCGCGGGTATCCCGACGTCGAGGGGTTTGGCGCCTTCGAGGACGAGGACGGCTACGCGGTACAGACGGGTGGGCGGCACCCCACGAGCCTACGCGGCACCGGCGAACGGCCTGGCCACGCGCGTGCGTGGGGGCGGACCAGGACGGTGAGCGGTCCGGCGGCCGGGGCCTGGCCACGCGGGGGCGGGCGGCGGCCGGGGGCCGGTGCATCCCGGCCACGCGCGCGTGGGCTCGGGCACCGGCACGTCCGGCTCGCCCGAGGGCAGCGGATGCCGGCCACGCGCGCGTGGGGGCGGGGTCAGCCGTGCGGGAGGATCACCGCGCGGCCCTCGATCCGGCCCGCGTGCAGTCGCTCGTACGCCTCGGGCGCCTCGTCCAGGCCGTAGGTCTCGACGTGGACGTCCACGGCGCCGGCCCGGGCCAGGTCGAGGACCTCGACGAGTTCGGCGCGGGTGCCCCAGTACGGGGAGGTGACGCTCACCTCGTAGGGCAGGGCGCCGAAGCCGACGGGCAGGGTGCCGCCGCCGAGGCCGACGATGGTGACGTCGCCCTCGACCGCGGCCATGGCCCCGGCGGCGGCGGTGGTGGGCGGGGCGCCGACGAAGTCGAGGACGACCTCGGCGCCGCGGCCGCCGGTGAGTTCGCGGACGGAGGCCGCGGCGGAGGCGTCGGAGAGGAGGGCCTCGTGGGCGCCGACGGCGCGGGCGAGGGCGAGCTTCTCCTCGGTCACGTCGAGGGCGACGACCCGCGCGGCGGTCATGGCGCGCAGCAGCTGGACGGCGACGTGGCCGAGGCCGCCGGTGCCGATGACGACGGCGGTGGAGCCGGGGACGAGCTTCGGCAGGGAGCGCTTGAGGGCGTGGTACGGGGTGAGGCCGGCGTCGGTCAGCGGCACCGTCTTCACCGGGTCGAGGGCGCCCAGCGGGACGAGGTGGCGGGGGCTGTCGACGATCATGTACTCGGCGATGGCGCCGGGCGCTCCGAGGCCGGGCGGGTGGATGCCGAGCTCGGCGGCGCGCAGGCAGTAGTTCTCCTTGCCCTGGGCGCACATCCAGCAGCTGCCGCAGCCCCAGGGGCCGTAGACGGCGACGGCGTCGCCCTCGGCGAAGCCGGTGACGCCGTCGCCGAGGGCCGCGACGGTGCCGGCGCCCTCGTGTCCGAGGGTGAGGGGCAGCGGGAAGGGCAGCTGCTCGGCGGGCCAGCTCATCACGGCGATGTCGGAGTGGCAGACGCCGGCGGCGGTGACCTTGAGGAGGACCTGACCGGGGCCGGGTTCCGGATCGGGGACGGTGACGACTTCGGGGGCGGCACCCACGGTGCGGTACTGCAGTGCCTTCATGGCGCGTTCCTTTCCGGCGTCGCTGGGGCGCCTCGGCCGCGAGGGCGGGCACGCCTCCTCCAGGGTGCGGCCGGAGCGCCGCACGCGCGCGGCGGATCCCGCCCGGCGGACATGTCGGATATAGATGCAATCTACACCCATGCGCCGGGCGGGGGCCGGTCAGGCGCGCAGCTCGTACCAGGGGCGGTCGGCGTGCTCGGCGGGGGTCCCGTCGAGGATCCGCGCGGTGCGGGCCACCGGGTCGAGGAGCACGGTCGCGAGGCTCGCCCAGCGCCGGCCGAGCGGGGCCTCGGGGTCGGGCACGCAGGTGACCGGCGGCTCGCCGGGGCCGGTCACCAGGAGCCGCAGCAGCTCCTCGTGCGTGGTGGCGGGCTCGCGGCCGAGGCGGCCCCGGAGGAAGTCGTACCGCTCGCCGGAGTCGGGCTGGTAGAGCCAGGTCTTCTCCCGCCGGGCGGGCACCGGGCTCAGGAAGTGGTTGGTGCGCAGGTGGGTGGCGCCGGCCGTCGCGGGGACCTCGAAGACGCCCTCGGGGCTGAGGTCGAGCAGGACGGCCCGCTCCCGGTCGAAGAGCAGGAAGGAGCCGGAGGAGGCGACCGGCGCGGAGCGGACCAGCTCCACGGCGTGGGCGGCGTCGCCGGCCTCCTCCAGGACGAGGGCGGCGAGGACGTGCACGGGGAGGCCGCCGACGCGGTCGCCCTGGTGGCCGAGGATGTTGAAGTGGAGGGCGAGACCGGCGCTGTTGACGCCGATCTTGGCGAGGATGCCGTGCTCGGTGAGGCCGACGTGGCGGTGGGCGCCGCCGGCGGAGTCGACGGTGTGCCAGGAGGCGCCGAGCTCGACGTGCCAGTCCCAGGTCTGGACGCCGAGGTGGGTGGTGCCGCCGCCGGGGACGGGCACGCGGCGGACGATCGTGGAGCACTCGCCGGGCGGGACGGCGCGCCCCCGGGCGAGGATCTCGGTGCGGGCGTTGAGCGCGGCGACCCGCCACGGCTCGACACCGGCCCCCTCCGCGACGCCCTCGATCTGCTCGCGCAGCGCGGGCCGGAAGGCGTCGACCGCGTCCAGGGCGCGGCGGGCGTCGTCCCGGACGGTCCCCTCGGCTATCCCCGCGAGGGCGAAGAGCCGGTCGTAGACGTCGAGGGCGCCGTGCAGCCCCTCGGCGATCAGGCCGCCCCGCTGCCGCCCCCGCTCGCGCGGGTCGGCGGAGTCGACGGCCACGTGGAGCCGGCGCTCGGGGCGGGGGAAGGCGGTGAGGGACATGGACGGGCTCCCTGGGCGGAGGGCGGGCGGCGCTTTCGGACCACTCTATTGGCCGTACGACCAATAAGGTGTGGCTCATCCAACAGCGCGGGAACGCGGGCGTCAAGCCGCCCCGGGGCACGCCGAAGGACCGCCGCGCCGGGAAGGGCGGGCGGTCGAGCGGGACGGAAGCGGGGAGAGGGGCGGGGGGCCCGCGGCGCCCCGGACAGGTCGGCGCCCCCGGGCACGCCCCACGCGCGTGGCCGCGTCCGAGGAGGCGGAGCCGCGCGACGGAGGCGGGGGCGACCGCCGGACGGACCCCGGCCGCGTACGACCGCCGAGCGCCGCGCAGCCGCGCACGACCGACGGGCCGGACCCGCACCTCACGCGACGGGCCGGACCCGCCCCGCTCTCAGCCCGCGCAGGAGGGGCAGAGGCCGCGGTAGGTGACGTCGACCTTGGAGACCGTGAAGCCGTAGCGCTCGGAGTCGGGGAGGACGGCCAGCGGGTCGCCCGCGGGACGGACGTCACGGATGGTGCCGCACTCGGTGCAGACCAGGTGCTGGTGCGGCCGGCGGGCGTTGGGGTCGTAGCGCTTCGCCCGCCCGTCGGTGGAGAGTTCCACCACCTCGCCGAGGGAGACCAGTTCGCCCAGGGTGTTGTAGACGGTCGCACGGGCGATCTCGGGGAGTCGCTCCACGGCGCGCGCGTGCACCTCGTCGGCGGTGAGGTGCACGTGCTCGCCGGAGAGGACCTCGGCGACGACGCGCCGCTGCGACGTCATCCGCCACCCTCGGGCACGCAGCCGCTCCAGCAGGTCGCTCATCTGGGGCCCACCTGTTCCTTCTCGGCGACGACCGGGGCCGCGGAGCGTCACGCCCCTCGGTCCGGCGTCACCAGTTTGGCGTTGTTCTTGACTTGGACTTCGTCCATTGTAGGATCGGTTTTGTTGATGGCCAAGGGACAGGAAGAGTCCGACACGGCGGGAGACGAGGGCGTGACGTGCCGCTTCCGGGGGGAAGTCCCCGCGCGGTGCCTCTTCGTCGAGTCCCCGTGTTCATGACCTTCCCGCGCGTGTCCGGAAGGAAAACCCATGTCTGAGAACCTCGAAGCACACGGCGGCGACGTGAAGGCCGAGGGCACGGGCGGCTGCCCCGTCGCCCACGGGCGCGCCCCGCACCCCACCCAGGGCGGCGGCAACAGCCAGTGGTGGCCGAACCGGCTCAACCTGAAGATCCTCGCCACGAACCCCGTCGTCGGGAACCCGCTCGGCGCGGACTTCGACTACGCCGAGGCGTTCAAGGCACTCGACCTGGCCGCCCTCAAGCAGGACATCGCCGAGGTCCTCACCACCTCGCAGGACTGGTGGCCCGCCGACTTCGGCCACTACGGACCCTTCATGATCCGCATGGCCTGGCACAGCGCGGGCACCTACCGCATCAGCGACGGCCGCGGCGGCGCCGGCGCCGGCCAGCAGCGCTTCGCCCCGCTCAACAGCTGGCCGGACAACGGCAACCTGGACAAGGCCCGCCGTCTGCTGTGGCCGGTGAAGAAGAAGTACGGCCAGTCCGTCTCCTGGGCCGACCTCATGATCCTCGCGGGCAACGTGGCCCTGGAGACCATGGGCTTCGAGACCTTCGGCTTCGCCGGCGGCCGCGAGGACGTGTGGCAGGCCGACGAGGACGTCTACTGGGGCCCCGAGAAGACCTGGCTCGGCGACGAGCGCTACACCGGCGACCGCGAGCTGGAGGACCCCCTCGGCGCGGTCCAGATGGGCCTCATCTACGTCAACCCCGAGGGCCCCAACGGCAACCCGGACCCGCTGGCCGCCGCCCGCGACATCCGCGAGACCTTCCGCCGCATGGCGATGAACGACGAGGAGACCGTCGCCCTCATCGCCGGCGGACACACCTTCGGCAAGACCCACGGCGCCGGCCCGGCCGACCACGTGGGCGTGGCCCCCGAGGGCGGCTCCCTCGAGGACCAGGGCCTCGGCTGGAAGAGCACGTACGGCACCGGCAAGGGCGCCGACACGATCACCTCCGGCCTGGAGGTCACCTGGACCTCCACGCCCACCAAGTGGAGCACCAACTTCTTCTGGAACCTCTTCGGCTACGAGTGGGAGCTCACCGAGAGCCCGGCCGGCGCCAAGCAGTGGAAGCCGAAGCACGGCGCGGGCGAGGGCTCGGTGCCGGACGCCCACGACCCGTCGAAGCGCATCGCGCCGGGCATGCTCACCACCGACCTGGCGCTCCGCTTCGACCCGGCCTACGAGAAGATCTCCCGCCGCTTCTACGAGAACCCCGACCAGTTCGCGGACGCCTTCGCCCGCGCCTGGTACAAGCTGACCCACCGCGACATGGGCCCGGTCGTGCGCTACCTCGGCGCCGAGGTCCCCTCGGAGGAGCTCATCTGGCAGGACCCGCTGCCGGCCCGTACGCACGAGCTGGTCGACGCGGCGGACATCGCGCTCCTCAAGGAGGAGATCCTCGCCTCCGACCTGACCGTCGCCCAGCTGGTCGGCGCGGCCTGGGCCGCCGCCTCCTCCTTCCGGGGCAGCGACAAGCGCGGCGGCGCCAACGGCGGCCGCATCCGCCTGGAGCCGCAGCGCGGCTGGGAGGTCAACAACCCGGACGACCTCGCCCAGGTGCTGCGCGTCCTGGAGGGCGTCCAGGAGTCCTTCAACGCGGGCCGCACCGACGGCAAGCAGGTCTCCCTCGCCGACCTCGTGGTCCTCGCGGGCTCCGCGGCCGTCGAGAAGGCCGCCGCCGACGGCGGCCGGACCGTCGAGGTGCCCTTCACCCCGGGTCGTGTGGACGCCTCCCAGGAGCAGACGGACGTCGAGTCCTTCGCCGCCCTGGAGCCGCAGGCCGACGGCTTCCGCAACCACCTCGGCAAGGGCGCCCGCCTCCCCGCCGAGTACCTGCTGATCGACCGCGCCAACCTGCTCACGGTCAGCGCCCCCGAGCTCACCGTCCTCGTCGGCGGCCTCCGCGTCCTCGGCATCACCGCGCCGCAGACCGAGCTCGGCGTCCTCACCGACCACCCGGGCACGCTGACGAACGACTTCTTCGTCAACCTGCTCGACCTCGGCACCACCTGGACGGCGACCTCCGCCGACGCGAACACCTTCGAGGGCCGCGACGACGCGACCGGCGAGGTCAAGTGGACCGGCAGCCGCGTCGACCTGCTCTTCGGCTCGAACTCGGAGCTCCGCGCCCTCGCCGAGGTCTACGCGAGCGACGACGCCAAGGACAAGTTCGTGACGGACTTCGTGGCGGCCTGGACCAAGGTCATGGAGCTGGACCGCTTCGACCTCCGCTGAGTCCCCCGCACCCCGCGGGGCCGGCCTCCCGAAGACCGGCCGGCCCCGCCGCCCCGCGCCCCCGTGACCTCCCCCCGGTCCCGGGGGCGCACCCCTGTCCGGGCCCCGCACCCGTGCCGAGCTGCCGAGGCCCCGGACCGCGGTTATCGTCCAGGCATGCAGTCCGCCGCGTCCCGCCCCCTGGTCCTCCTCGCGCTGCGGGACGCGCGCGTGGTGGACCTCGTCGGCGGGATGCTGCGGGACCAGGGGCACGAGGTGCTCCAGACCACCGACGGTCCCGCCACCCGGCGCGCCCTGCGCGAACGCCGCCCCCAGGGCGTGCTGCTCAGCCTCGAACTGCCCCGCTGCGACCCCTGGCGGCTGCTGACCGACCTCCGCGCCCACGACCACTGGCTGCCCATCGTCGTCACGGCCCCGGTCCACATCGAGATCGACGCGGCCCGCGCCTACCGCCTCGGCGCCGACGACTACGTCACGTACTCCCTCTCCCGGGAGCAGGGCCTCCCCCGCCTCGCCGCCCGCTTCCGCCGCCTGCTGCCCCGCCCCGGCGCCGGCTCCCCCGCCGCCCCGGCGCCGGAGCACGTGGTGATCGACCGGGCCGCGCACACCGCGACGGTGCACGGCACGGCCCTGGACCTCACCCCGCTCGAGTTCGACCTCCTCGCCGCCCTCGTGGCCCACCCCGAGCAGGTGCTGAGCCAGGGGCAACTGCTGCGCGAGGTGTGGGGCGCGCACGAGGACGGCGACCCGCGCCGGGTGAAGTACGCGGTGCTCCGGCTGCGCCGCAAGATCGCCGCCGCCACCGGAGGCCGCAGCGGCATCTCCACCGTCCGGGGCGTCGGCTACCGCTACCACCCCGCCGGCTGACCCGCGGGGGACCTTCGGCACCTCCCGGCGCGGGGCGTTCGTCGCCCCTTCCCCCGCCGCAACCGGGCCGCACCGCGCGTACACCCCTCCCGCAACCCGCCCGCGCCATCGTGATGGACGAAACCGGACGAAACGCCAGGGAGGTGGTCCGATGCGCGTCGTGGCCGTGGTGCCCGCGCACAACGAGCAGGACCGCGTCGTCGCCACGCTCACCGGGCTGTACCGGCAGACGCGGGTGCCGGACCGGATCGTGGTGGTGGCCGACAACTGCACCGACCGGACCGCCGAGCTCGCCGAGCGGTGCGGCGCCGAGGTGTTCGTGCCCGACGGCAACCGGGACAAGAAGGCGGGCGCGCTCAACCAGGCGCTGCCGGGCCTCCTCGACGAACTGTCCCACGACGACCTGGTCCTGGTCCAGGACGCCGACACCGTCCTCAACCCCGGCTTCGTGGCCTGCGCCGTGGAGACCCTGGAGGCGGACGCGGGCGTCGGCGCGGTCGGCGGGATCTTCTACGGCGAGGAGGGCGGCGGACTCCTCGGGCTGCTCCAGCGGATGGAGTACGAGCGCTACGCCCTGGAGGTGCACCGCAAGGGGAACAAGGCGGTCGTGCTGACCGGCACGGGCACCGTCTTCCGCGCCCGCGTGCTGCGCGAGGTCCGCGCCGCCCGCCGCGCGGGGCTGATCGGCGGCGGCGACGGCGTCTACAGCCTGGCCTCCCTCACCGAGGACGACGAGATCACCAAGGCGGTCAAGACGCTGGGGCACCGCACGCTCTCCCCGGACGCCTGCTGGCTCGTCACCGAGGTGATGCCGACGCTGCCCAAGCTCTGGCACCAGCGGACGCGGTGGCAGCGCGGGGCGCTGGAGAACCTCCGCGACTACGGGCTGACCCGGGTGACCCTGCCGTACTTCGGGCAGCAGCTGATGCTGGGCGTCGGCGCGCTCGCGCTCGCGCTCTTCGTGACCTTCACCGTGCTGGTCCTCGCCACCGCCGGCCGACAGGGCTTCTCGCCCTTCTGGACGGCGATCACGCTCCTCTTCGTCCTGGAGCGGACCCTGACGGTCCGCCGGGCGGGCCGCCGGGCCGTGCTCCTGGCGCTGCCGCTCGTCCCCGAGCTGCTGTACGACGCGTTCCGGCAGCTGGTGTTCGTGAAGTCCCTGATCGACCTGGCCCTGCGCCGGCAGGAGCGCTGGGTCGCCACCTGACGGCGCGGGAAGCCGAAGAAAGGAATCCCCATGTACGGAAAGCCCATCGGAGCCGGTGCGGTCGGCGGCGGGGGCGCCGGTCTCGCCGCGACCGGCGGCGGCCTCTCCCCGCTCGCCGTCCTCGGTCTCGTCGTGGCGGCGACCACCCTGATGGCCGCCGGACTGGCGCTGCGAAGCCTCGTCCCCGTCATCCGCGGCGGAGGCCCCGACCGGCGCCCCTGACGGGCGCGTCAGGCGCCCGGCGCCCCCGTGCGCACCCCCGTCCAGAGGTCCGTCAGCGCCATGAGGCGCCGGCGGGCCTCGGGGTCGTACGCCTGCTCGTGCGCCCGCGCGTCGGTGAACCGGTCGAAGTACCGTCCGGTGACGCCGGCGAGCCCGGGGTCGACGACGAGGCGGACGGTCGGACGGACGCCCTCCTCGACGCCGACGAGCGGGGTGAGGCCGTAGGCCCGGACGCCCTCGGTGTCCATGAGGTGGGCCGGGTGGAGGGCGTTGACGGTGACCCCGCTGCCGGCGAGTTCCCCGGCGAGGGCGAAGGTCGCCGTGACGAGGGCCAGTTTGCTGCGGCAGTACGCGCGCAGCCCCTCGTACCCCTTCTCGAACCCGGGGTCGTCGAGGTCGACGGGTTCCTGGCCGAGGGAGGCGACGTTGACGACGCGGGCCGGCGCGGAGGCGGTGAGCAGCGGCAGCAGGCCGCGCGTGAGCGCGTAGGGGGCGAGGTGGTTGACGGCGAGGCGCAGCTCGTGGCCCTGGGCGGAGACCTCGCGTTCGAGGGGCCTGGGGCCGGCGCCCACGACCGCGTTGTGGACGAGGGCGTCGAGGCGGGGTTCGGCGTCCGCGATCCGCGCGGCGAGCTCCGCGACCCGGTCGAGGTCGGCGAGGTCCGCGCGGTAGGTGCGGACCTCGCCGCCCGCGTCCAGGGCGCGGAGCTCGGCGGCGACGGCGGCGAGCCGGCCGGCGTCGCGGCCGTGGAGCAGGACGGTGCCGCCGCGGGCGGCGAGGTCGAGGGCGATGCCCCGGCCGAGGCCCTGGGTGGCGCCGGTGACGAGGGTGGTGTGGTGGTGCGGGAGCCTGGTCATGGACGTGATCATGGCCCGGCCGGTGCGGGAGTGGGGAGGGGGCGCCGCACCTGGTGTCGACACCACCACCCTGGCCCGGCCGGGCCGGGGGCGGTCAGCGGGGGGCGAGGAGCGCGAGGAGGTGGGTGACCTCCCCGGCGACGGCGGAGCGGGCCGGGGTGAGGTAGCGGCGCGGGTCCACCTCGGCGGGGTGGGCGGTGAGGTGGTCGCGGACGGCCCGGGTGAACGCCTTGTTGAGGTGGGTGGAGACGTTCACCTTGGTCATGCCGGCGGCGACGGCGAGGGCGAGCAGCGCGTCGGGGACGCCCGAGGAGCCGTGCAGCACGAGGGGCACGTCGACGGCGGTCCGCAGCCGGGCGATCAGGTCGAGGTCGAGGACGGCGTCCCGGGTGACCATCTGGTGGACGCTGCCGACGGCGACGGCGAGGGCGTCGACGCCGGTGGCGTCGACGAAGGCGCGGGCCTCGCCGGGGTCGGTGCGGACGCCGGGGTCGTGGGCGCCGCCCTTGCCGCCGACCTCGCCGAGCTCGCCCTCGACCCAGACGCCGTGCCGGTGGCAGTGGTCGACGACGTCCCGGGTCGCTGCCGTGTTCTCCGCGTACGGGAGCTTCGAGGCGTCGAACATGACGGAGCCGAGGCCGAGTCCGACCGCCTCGTGGACGAGGCCGGGGCTCTCGGCGTGGTCGAGGTGGACGGCGACGGGCACCTCGGCGGCGCGGGCGAGCGCGAGGCAGGCGAGCGCGACGGGTTCGAGGGCGCCGTGGTAGCGGACGGTGTTCTCGCTGATCTGGAGGACGACGGGCCGGTCGGCCCGCTCCGCGCCGGCCACGATGGCCTGCGCGTGCTCCAGCTGGAGGACGTTGAAGGCGCCCACGCCGGCGCCGGCGGCGCGGGCCCGCCGGGCGATCTCGTGGGTGGGGGTCAGGGGCATGGTCCTGCTCCGGATGCGGGTGGGGAGGGAAGGGGGGCGGTTCAGGCGCCGGGGTCCGCGAGGACCACGGAACGCGTGAGGTTCCGGGGCCGGTCGGGGTCGAGGCCGCGGGCCTCGGCGACGGCGACGGCGAGGCGCTGGGCCAGGACGAGCCCGGCGAGCGGGTCGAGGCCGTCGGCGACGAGGGTGCCGCCGACCTCGCGGATCTCCTCGGCGAGGCCGTCCGGCAGCGGGCCGAGAGCCCAGGCGACCCGGCCGGGGCCGGTGATGCTGATGGGGCCGTGGCGGTACTCCATCGCCGGGTACGCCTCCGTCCACGCGCCGGCCGCCTCGCGCATCTTGAGCGCGGCCTCCTGGGCGAGGCCGTAGGTCCAGCCGGTGCCGAGGAAGGTGAACTGCCCGGCCTCGCGGACGGCGGCCTCCAGCGGCCGCGTCAGGGCGAGTTCGGCGTCCTCTGCGGCCCCGGCGACGGTGGCGACGCCGCCGGGGAGGGCGTCCTCGGCCTCCAGGTGGGCGCGGAGGAGGGCGAGGGCGGTGGTGGCGAAGCGGGTCTGGACGACCGACTCCTCGTCGGCGAAGTCGAGAACGGCGACGGCCCCGGCGAGGTCCATGACGGGGGTGGCGGGGTCGGCGGTGACCGCCGTGGTGGCGACGGTCCCGGCCAGCCGGCCGAGGACCGCGAGGACCTCGCTGGTGGTGCCGGAGCGGGTGAGGGCGACGACCCGGTCGTAGCGGCGGCCGTGGGGGAAGCGGGAGGCGGCGAAGGCGTCGGTCTCGCCGTGGCCGCCGGCCTCGCGGAGGTCCGCGTAGGCCTGTGCCATGAACCAGGAGGTGCCGCAGCCGATCACGGCGACCCGCTCGCCGCGCCGGGGCAGGGCGGCCGCGTGCCGGGGCAGGGTGCGGAGCGCCTCGCGCCAGGCCTCGGGCTGGGTGGCGATCTCGGCGGTGGTACGGGAGGGGGCCATGCGCACTCCTTGCACGTAAGGAACAGCAGAGATGCGTGAAGTTGCTCGAAACGAGCATCATTCAAGCAGATTCGAGCATCTACGTGCCAGGGTGCGTACGAGAACCCGGCGCCGACCCCGCCCACCGGGACGCGCTCCGGTGGTCCGCCGGGACGCGCCCTGATCGCCCTCCGGGACGCGCCCCGGGCCGACGTAGGATCGGAGCCGCGCCAACGGGAGGAACGGGTCGGCATGTCCAAGCACGAGCGGTGGAACGCGGTCCTGGAACTCCTGGCCGCCGAGGGCCGGGTGGAGGTCGAGGAGGCGGCGACCGCCCTCGGCGTCTCCGCGGCCACGATCCGCCGCGACCTCGACGAACTGGCCGAGCAGCGGCTCCTCGTCCGCACCCGGGGCGGAGCGGTCGCGCACGGCGTCTCGTACGAGCTCCCGCTGCGCTACAAGTCGGGCCGGCACGCCGCCGAGAAGGCCCGGATCGCCGCCGCGGCGGCCGACCTGATCGCGCCCGGCGAGGTCGTCGGCCTGAACGGCGGCACGACCACGACCGAGGTCGCGCGGGCGCTCGCCGTGCGGTTCGCGGGCGAGCCCGCCGAGGCGGCGCAGCCCCCCGCGCCCTCCGGCCCGGCCCTGACGGTGGTCACCAACGCGCTGAACATCGCCGCCGAGCTGGCCGTGCGCCCCCAGATCAAGATCGTGACCACGGGCGGGGTGGCCCGCCCGCAGACCTACGAGCTGGTGGGCCCGCTCGCCGCCGGGGTGCTGGGCGAGGTGGTGCTCGACGCGGTGGTGCTCGGGGTGGACGGGGTGGACCCGGCGCTCGGGGCGATGGCCCACCAGGAGGAGGAGGCGAGCATCAGCCGGCTCTTCGCCGAACGGGCGAGCCGGGTCGTGGTGGTGACCGACTCGTCCAAGCTGGGGCGGCGGGCCTTCGCCCGGATCTGCGGCCTGGACCGGATCGACCTGCTGGTGACGGACACCGGCATCGCCCCGGAGACCGAGGACCGACTGTCCGAGGCCGGGGTCCGGGTCCTCGCCGTCTGACGGGTCCTCACCCTCCTATTGGTACCACCTGATACCAATGCCCGTACTGGTCGAACCAGGGTGAACGAGCACGACCTTGCTGTTCACCAACCCCTTACCACACGGGCGTATACCTTTGCGCACCGCTCCCCCATCATGTCTCCGACGTGCCGCAGGGGCACACCGCGACAGGAGAGGCGGGGCATGCTTCCCATCAGCCGCAGGGGATTCGTCGGGATCGGCGCGGGGATCGGCGCGGGACTCGTCACGGGGGCGGCGCTGCCGCCGGCCACGGCCTCCGCCGCCGCGCGCGCCGCGACCGGCACCCTCACCGACGTCCGGCACGTGGTGATCCTCATGCAGGAGAACCGCAGCTTCGACCACTACTTCGGCACGCTCCGCGGCGTGCGCGGCTTCGGCGACCGCGCGGCGGGCAACATCCCGGGCGGCTGGGGCACCTTCCAGCAGCCGAACTGGGGCGGCCGGCAGTTCCCGTGGAAGCTCAGCGACACCCCGCCGGCCGGCGGGGTCGACGGCGAGACCCTCGCCCAGTGCAACGGCGACCTGCCGCACAGCTGGACCTCGCAGCACGCGGCCTGGAACAAGGGCCGGCTCGACAACTGGGTGACCGGGGTGGGCAACACCCGCACCCTGGGTCACCTGGACCGCGAGGACATCCCCTTCCACCACGCGCTCGCCGACCACTACACGGTCTGCGACGCCTACTTCTGCTCGGCGCTCAGCGCCACCGGCCCCAACCGCACCTTCCTGTGGAGCGGGAGGATCGACGGCTCCAGCAAGGACGGCGGCGACGAGTCGGGCCTGACCTGGGAGACGTACGCGGAGGCGCTCCAGCGGGCCGGGGTGAGCTGGAAGGTCTACCAGAACGCCCAGGACAACTACGGCGACAACGGCCTCGCGTACTTCAAGAGGTTCACCGACGCCCGGCCCGGCGACCCGCTGTACGACCGGGGCATGGCCTCGGTCCCGAAGGTCACCGGCTCGACCCCGGACGACATCGCCGCCGCGATCCGCGCCGACGTCCTCGCCGGCACGCTGCCGCAGGTGTCGTGGGTGGTGGCGAACGAGGCGTTCTCCGAGCACCCGTACGCCCCTCCCGGCGACGGCGCCCACTTCGTCGACCTGGTCTACCGCGCCCTGACGGCGAACCCCGAGGTCTTCGACTCGACCGTGATGATCCTCAACTACGACGAGAACGACGGCTTCTTCGACCACGTGCCGCCGCCCGTCGCCCCGCCCGGCACCCCAGGCGAGTACCTCGACGGCGTTCCGATCGGCCTCGGCTTCCGGGTCCCCATGCTGGTCATGTCCCCCTGGACGCGCGGCGGCTGGGTCAGCTCGGAGGTCTTCGACCACACCTCGGTGCTGCGTTTCCTGGAGACCTGGACCGCCGCCCTCGGCACGCCCGCGACCTGCCCGAACATCAGCGCCTGGCGGCGGAGGGTGACGGGCGACCTGACCGGCGTCTTCGACTTCGCCCACCCGGTGTACGGGGTCCCCGCCGGCCTCCCGTCGACGGCGAAGGTCATCGGCATGGCCACCTGCGGCCCGCTGCCGAACCCCGCGCCGCAGAACAACGCGCTGCCCGCCCAGGAGCCCGGCACCCGCCCGGCACGGGCCCTGCCCTACCAGCCGAACGGCAACCTGGACCGCTTCGAGTTCGGCGCCGCCGGCAAGATCCTCGCCTGGTTCTCCATGGGCAACCAGGGACCGCAGGCCCGTGCCGCCGCCCACTTCTCGATCCACCCGCACCAGTACCGCGACACCGCCGCCTGGCAGTACACGGTGGACCCCGGGGCCGTCGCCACCGACTACTTCAACATCGGGCTCGGCTCGGGCTCGGGGAAGTACGACATCTCGATGATGGGCCCCAACCGCTTCCTGCGCCGGTTCACCGGCGACGCCTCGAAGGCCGGCAGGGCGATCGAGGTGGCGGCCCGCTACGCCACCGAGCCGGGCACCGGGAAGACGGCGATCTGGTTCAAACTGACCAACGCCTCCGCCGGCCCGGTCACCTTCACGATCCGCTCCGACGCCTACCGCACGGACGGCCCGTGGACGTACACGGTCCCGGCGAACTCCTCCCGGGAGGACTTCTTCAACGCGGTGGCGTACGCGGACGGCTGGTACGACTTCACGATCCTGGCCGACGTCGACGGCACCTGGTCGCGCCGGTACACCGGACACATCGAGACCGGCGCGCCCAGCGTCACCGGCTGAGCGCGCCGGCGCTCAGCGGCCGGCCAGGGCCGCGCGCCGGATCGTGGCGTCGAGCAGGCCGAGCGCGTCCTCAGCGGTGCGGCCGGGGGCGCGGTTCCAGGGGCCGATGAGCCCGTGCCACCCTTGGGACCGCAGCTCGGTCATGATCCAGGCGCCGGCCTCGTTCATGGTCGACGCGCTGCCGTGGCCGAGCCGATGGGCGGCGAGCAGGGCGCCGCAGACGCACCGGGCGCCCCGCGCGTCGCGCAGCCGGTACGGGGTGTTCTGCCAGCCCCATTCGACCAGGACCCGGCGCGCGTGGGCCAGGTGGACGGAGGGCGGCACGTCGCGCCGGCCGATCCGGCGCCAGACGTGCAGCCGGTCCGGGAGCGCGGCCCCGATCCGTCCGGGCAGCGGGCGCTCGGCGGGCGGCGCCGGCGGCAGCGCGCCGACGGCGTCGAGCGCGTCGGCGACGAGCCGGTCCACGGGGACGGAGAGGAGGCTCCGCCAGCCGTCGGCTGCGGGCTCCGGGGGGACGGGCAGGGCGGGAGTGGACGGGGCGGGCTCGGCGGGCGCGAGGATCCGTTCCCAGGCGGCGCTCTCGTAGAGGCGGGCCGCTTCACGGTCGAGGGTGTCGAGGGCTTCGGAGACGTCGGGGGCTTCGGAGCCGAGCAGGGGGACAGAAGGGGACATTCCCACATCATTAGCAAGGAATGTCCGGCTTGCCACTTATGCGACACGCACCTCTCCCGCCCCACCACTCCCCAGCCATTCGCATTACGCCGCAGAATTCCCCGAAAGGAATGAGTCTCCCTATTCGGACATTACGCTCCCCGTGACGCGACTCACTTCCCCCGCCCCGCCGGCGACCCCGCACCCGCCACCGGCCGTGCGGCACAAGGGATTCGAACGGAAGGCCGGAAGCGGTCGATCTTGAATTCCCGCCATTCGATCTTTACCTTTCCTTTTCCCGTGCATTCGCGTCTTGTTCCGCCCCGCATTCCTCGCCTACGGTCACCTCCATTCGAGCGGATCGCCGAATCCTGCCACCGCCCGAAGGACCTCCCATTTCACCCGACGGCAGGAGCGGGGGACCCACCACACCGCCGGCCCGGTCATCCGGAACGGCTCGGGGTGAAGCCGCGTGCGCGCGGCCGGACACCTCCCGTCCGAACCCGACAGCTCACCTCGCAGGCGCCGGAGAGGAAACCGTCATGCCCGCTCACGGCAAGCACCGCCGCCCCCGACGCCGCCCCGTCTCCCGAGGTCTCGCCTTCGCGGGCACCGGCGGAGTCGCCCTGGCCCTGCCCCTGGTCGTGCCCGCCGCGGCCGGCGCCGCACCCGCCGCGCAGTCCGCCGCCCCGGCCGCCGCCGCCCCCTCCACCGCCCTGTCCGGCGCCGTGCACGCCTCCGCCGTCGCCGCAGGAGCGGTCTCCGCGGTGCCGGCCGCTCCCGCCGCCGCCCCGCGCTCGTACACCGTGATGAAGGGCGACTCGCTTTCCCTGATCGCCCAGCGAAAGGGAATTCAGGGCGGCTGGAAGTCGCTTTACCGGGCGAACGAGAAGGCCGTGGGTGACAATCCGTCACTCATTCACCCGGGTCTCGAACTGACGATTCGTCGGGATTCCGCGAAGGCCGCTCCCGCGCCGGCGAACACCGCCCGGAAGACCACCGCCGAGCCCGCCTCCACCGGTGCCGGAGGTTCCGCCGAACGGGCGAGCCGGTCCGTCACCCGTACCGCGACCCCCGCCGTACGGGCCGCCGCCGCGGAGGCCGCCTCGCGCACCGCCGCGCAGGCGGTGCCCGCCGCCGCGACCCGCTACACCGACGACCTCGACGGCTGGATCCGCGAGTCGCTGGACATCATGGGCCGCTACGGCATCCCCGGCTCGTACGACGGCATCCGCCGCAACGTCCTGCGCGAGTCCTCCGGCAACCCCCGCGCCATCAACCTGTGGGACTCCAACGCCGTGAAGGGCACCCCCTCGAAGGGCCTCCTCCAGGTCATCGACCCGACCTTCGCGGCCTACCACGTGCCGGGCACCGCCGCCGACCCCTTCGACCCGGTCGCCAACATCACCGCGGCCTGCAACTACGCGGCCGACCGGTACGGCTCCATCGACAACGTCAACGGCGCCTACTGACCGTCCCGTCCGCCCCCGTCCCCCACCGCCCCCGCCTCCCCGAAGCGGCCGGTGAACCAGGCCGTCGCCAGCGCCGCCACCTCCTCCAGGGCTCCGGGCTCCTCGAAGAGGTGACCGGCGTCCGGCACGACCTCCAGCCGGCGCTCGCAGCGCAGCAGTTCCAGGGCCCGCCGGTTGAGGTCCAGGACGGGCTCGTCGGCCCCGCCGACGATCAGCAGGGTCGGGGCCCTGACCCGGCCCAGCCGCTCCCCCGCCAGGTCGGGCCTGCCGCCCCGCGACACCACGGCCGTCGCGTCGTCCCCCGGTGAGGCCGCCGCCCACAGCGCGGCGGCCGCGCCCGTGCTCGCCCCGAAGTAGCCCCGGGGCAGGGCCCCGGTGCCCGGCCGACCGGCCGCCCAGGTCGCGGCGCGGGCCAGCCGCCCGGCGAGCAGCGGGGTGTCGAAGACCCGCGCCCGGTCGGCCGCCTCGGCCTCGGTGAGCAGGTCGAAGAGGAGCGTCCCGAGGCCCGCCCGGTTCAGGGCGGCGGCCACCGCGCGGTTCCGGGGACTGCGCCGGCCGCTGCCGCTGCCGTGGGCGAAGAGGACGAGCCCGGTGGCCCCGTCGGGGAGGGCCAGGTCGCCCGGCAGCTCCGGTCCCCCGGCCGGGATCCGTACGTCCTCGTGGCGGACGACCGGGTCGCGCGCCGCCCGGCTCCGGTCGAGCCGGGCCACCACCTCGGCGTCCCGCGTCTGCCCGAAGTCCCGGTAGAACTGGCCGACCGCGGCGAAGGACGCCGGGGCGCGGACGGCGACCGTCTCGTCGGCCTCGCCGCCGAGCCGGACCGTCCAGTCGCGCGGCGCCACCGGCACCGCGAGCACGATCCGGGCGGCGCCCCCGGCCCGTACCACCCGGCAGGCCGCCAGCGCGGTCGCGCCGGTGGCGATCCCGTCGTCGACGACGACGACCGTCCGCCCCTCCAGCGGCACGGCCCGGCGGCCGCCCCGGTACGTCCGGGCCCGCTCGGCCAGCACCGCCCGCTCGCGCTCCTCGACCGCCGCCAGCTCCCGGCCGGTGACGCCCGCGCCCCGCACGATCTCCTCGTTGAGGACCCGGACCCCGCCCTCCCCGATGGCGCCCATGGCCAGCTCGGGCCGGCTCGGCACGCCCAGTTTCCGCACCAGGCAGACGTCCAGGGGCGCGCCGAGGGCCTCGGCGACCTCGGCCGCCACCGGGACGCCGCCGCGCGGCAGGCCGAGGACGACGGCCCCGGCGCCCCGGAGGTGGTCGAGGCGGGCGGCGAGCTGCCGTCCGGCGTCCGTGCGGTCGGCGAAGTACATGGCGCGCCGCCTTCCCGGTGGGCGTTGCCTGCGGGGCCTTGGCACCTCCAGGGTCCCACCCCTCCCCTCCGGGCGGCGCGACGCGGCCGGGCGGCAGGTCAGTCCGCGGTGTTCCGGACGACGGCGACGGGGCAGTGGGCGTGGTGCAGCAGGGCCTGGCTCACGGAGCCGAGGAGCAGCCCGGCGAAGCCGCCCCGGCCGCGGGCCCCCATGACGAGCAGCTGGGCCCCTGCGCTCTCCTCCAGCAGGACCTCGCGCGGCTTCCCGCGCAGCAGCCGGGGCTCCGCCCCGATCCCGGGGTGTCGCACGGCGGCCCGGGCCAGCGCCCCGTCGAGGACGTGTTCCGCCTCCTCCCGCACCTTCTCGGCGTCGTGGAAGGCGAAGGTGAGGTCCCCCGGCCCGGAGCGCGGGGTCCAGGCGTGGACGGCGACGAGCGCGGCGCCGCGGGTCCGCGCCTCCGCGAACGCGAAGTCGACGGCGGCGTCGGAGTCCGGCGAGCCGTCGACCGCGAGGAGCACCGGTCCGTCCGGCTCGTCCCGGCCGCGCACCACGAGGACGGGGCACGCCGCGTGGGCGGCGAGGTGGACGGCGACCGAGCCGAGCACGAGGCCGCTGAAGCCGCCGGTGCCCCGGCTGCCGACGACCACGAGCTCGGCGCCCCGGGAGCGGGTGGCGAGGACCACGAGCGGTTCCCCGGTGATCAGCTCGCCGGAGACCTCGGTGCCGGGGGCGACCGCCTGGGCCCGGGCCACCGCCGTGTCCAGGACGATCTGCGCCTGCCGCCGCAGGCCGCTCTCGGTGGGCCCGTACACGGAGGGTTCCAGGTCGACGCGGAAGAGCGGCCAGAGGAAGGCGTGCGCGACGACGAGCCGCGTCCCGCGCCGGGCCGCCTCCAGCGCCGCCGTCTCGACCGCTTCCAGCGCCGACCGCGAGCCGTCCGTGCCGACGAGGACGAACGGCCCGCCGGACGCCTCCGCGGGGGTGGTCTCCGGCGTCGTGGCCCGTCCGTCGCTGCGTTCCATCGCTGTTCCGTCCTTCCGGTGGGGGTGCGCCGTGCGCGGGTGTCGATCGAGTACACCCGTCGGCTGCCCCCGGGGCCCGGAGGCACGCGGGCCGGAGGTCCCGCGTGACCCCGCCGAAGGCCCCGTCAGGCGGCGAGGAACGCCTCGACGGCGCGGGCCAGGTCCTTCGGGTTCTCCTCAGGCGGGTAGTGCCCCGCATCCGCGAGGACCTCCAGGCGGGCGTTGGGGTACCAGCGCAGCCAGGTCGCCTCCATCGCCTCGGCGCCGAGCGCCGGGTCGTGGGCGCCGACGACCAGCAGCACGGGGACCGGGTTGTCGCGGACCCGCTCGTGGAAGTCGGCGGTGGCCCAGGAGTCCAGGTAGGAGCGGAAGGCGGCCGCGGAGGAGCGGTTCACCGAGCGGTCGACGGCGGCGTCCAGCCACGGGGCGCCGTGCCGGCCGCCGGTGGTGTGGTCGATGATGGCCCGGCGCAGCGCCGGGTCGTCGACGGCCCCGGCGAACAGCTGCCGGCTCTCCTCGTCCAGGGGGAAGCCGGCGGCGGAGACCGGGGAGATCCCGATGAGCGAGCGGACCCGGCCGGGGGCGTCGAGCAGCATCAGCTGGGCCGCCTTGCCGCCCATGGAGTGGCCGATGACGGAGAAGGAGTCCCAGCCGAGGTCGTCGGCGACGGCCAGGGCGTCCGCGGCGACCTCCTCCATGGTGTAGGCGCCCTCCGCGTCGAGGGCCTCGCCGTAGCCGCGGCAGTCGAGGAAGGCGTAGCTGCCCGTCGTCTCGTCGAGGTGGGCGCGGAGCGGGTCGAAGGTGCTGCGGTCGCCGAACCAGTTGTGGAGGACGAGGGCCCTCCCCGGGCCGTCGCCGTGGACGTCATACGGAAGGACCCGGCCGGTCATGGTGCCCCCTGCGTGCGAGGTGGTGGAGGTGGTGGGTGGTGTCCTCCGCGCGCTCGGCGCGACGGCGGACGACGACCGAGTGTGACGGTCCGGAAGCGCTTGGTCAACAGGATCCGGGATTCCGGGGACGGCGCGGGCACGCGCGCGCGGCACGAGGGAACGGCCGTTCCTGGCCCGCTCCGGTTCGGTGCCGGGCCGTCGCCGGGATGCGGCGGGTTTCGCAGCGGGCGCATGCTGGCTGTGTGACCCCGCGCGCCCCGTCGCCCGGCCCGCCTTCCGGCCGGGCGTCCCCCGGTACGCCGCCGCCGGCCCTGACGCAGGCGCTGGCGGAGGCGGCGACGGGCGCCGTCGAGGAGGTCGACGGCTATGCCGGCGGGGTGTACCTGCGGTCCGGCACGGAGGGGCTGCTGCGGCTCTCGGTGCTCGCGGGGCTGCCGGGCGAGCTGTTCCGGCCGTGGTCGCGGATGCACACCAACCGTCCGTTCCCGGTCGCCGAGGTGCACCGGTCCGGGCAGTCGGTGCACCTGTCGGACGTCGAGGAGTCGATGCGCCGGTTTCCGCAGCTGGTGGCGAGCCTCCCGTTCCCGTTCGCCTCGCTGTACGCGCCCGTGGTCGCCGGCCGGGAGCGCTTCGGGGTCCTGGTGGTGCTGCGGCCCCCGGCCCCGGGCCTGCCCGTCGGTGCGCGGGACAGGGAGCGGACGACCCGGGCGGGACTGCGGCTCGGGGAGGTGCTGGCGGGGCTCGCGGCGAAGGGGACGGCCGTGGCGTGGCCGGGCGAGCCGGTCTGCGTGCAGCTGCCCTCGGGGGCGGTGCCGCCGGTCCGGTTCGGCTCCTTCGACTGGGACCTGGCGGCGGGGACCGTGGCCATGGACGACGGGCTGCGGGCGATCCTCGGCGTGCGGGAGGCGTCCCCGCTGCCGGTCGAGGCGCTGACCTCGCGGCTGGACCCGGAGGACGGCTACGCGCTGTGGGCGGTGGCCCGCAGGACGGGCGCGCCGGACGGCGGGGGGTCGGTGCGGCGCCTGCGGCTGAAGGGACCGGACGGCGGGCTGCACCTGCTGGAGGTGTCGGCGCGCTCGCGGTTCGTGGGGCGGGACGGGCACGGGCACCTGGCGGGCGCGCTGGTGGACCTGGGCACGGGGCTCGTCGGCTCGGACGCCACGGACCGGCTGCCGCGGGCCATCCTGGCCATCGACCGGCTCGGCCGCGTCACCTACGTGAACGAGCGGACCGAGCGCCTCCTCGGGCGGCCGCGCGGCGCGCTGGCCGGGCGGCCGCTGTGGGAGGCGCTGCCGTGGTTCGCCCATCCGTTCCACGAGGAGCAGCTGCGGGCGGCGCTGCTGTCGTCCGAGCCGGTGCGGTTCCTGGCCCGCCCGGAGGGGGACCGGTGGCTGTCGGTGTCGCTGCACCCGGGGCGGGACGGCGTGACCATGGTCCTCGTCCCCGAGGAGGCCCCGGTGCCGGAGGCGTCCGCGCCGCCGCCCGTGCCCTCCTCCGTACCGCCACCGGCGCCGGCGCCGCCCCGGCCCGCGGCGTCCCCGCGGGCCGGGGACGGGATCGGGTCGGCGGGCGCGCGGGCGTCGTCGCTGTACCGGCCGGTGGCGCTGGCGATCGCGCTGACCGAGGCGGTGACGGCGCGGCAGGTGTCGGCGGTGGTCACCGAGGAGCTGCTGCCGGCCTTCGGCGGCCGGCAGCTGGCGATCTACCTGCTGAGCGACCGGCGGCTGTACCTGGCGTGGGAGACGGGTTTCCCGCCGGGCTTCCTGGACCCGTTCGACGGGGTGGCGCTGGACGCCCGGGTGCCGGGGGTGGACGTGCTGACGACGGGGCGGGCGCTGTTCTTCGAGTCGATGGAGAGCCTGGGCCGGGCCTATCCGGAGCTGCCGCTGGACGCGGAGAGCGGGGCGCGGGCCTTCCTGCCGCTGATCGCCTCGGGCCGTCCGGTGGGCTCCTGCATCCTCGGTTTCGACCGGCCGCGCGACTTCGACCCGGAGGAGCGGGCGGTGCTCACCGCGCTGACCGGGCTGATCGCGCAGGCGCTGGAGCGGGCGCAGCGGTACGACTCCGAGGCCGCGGTGGCGCGGGGGCTCCAGGACGCGCTGCTGCCGCACCGGCTGCCGGTGCGGGCGGGCGTGGAGACGGTGGGCCGCTATCTGCCGGGGACGCAGGGCATGGACGTGGGCGGCGACTGGTACGACGTGGTGGAGACGGGGCGGGGCGAGCTGGCGCTGGTGATCGGGGACGTCCAGGGGCACGGGGTCGCGGCGGCGGCGACGATGGGGCAGCTGCGGAGCGCGGTGCGGGCGTTCGCGCTGAGCGGGCTGCCGCCGCAGGAGGTCGTGCGGGGCACCAACCGGCTCCTCATCGACCTGGACCCCGGGCAGTTCGCGAGCTGCTGCTACGTGGTCCTGGAGCCTCGGACGGGCGAGGTGCGGGCGGTGCGGGCCGGGCATCCGCAGCCGCTGCTGCGCCGGCCGGACGGGACGGCTCAGGTGCTGGACGTCGCGGGCGGGGTGGTGCTCGGGGTGGACGAGCGGGCCGCGTACCCGGTGACGCGGCTGCGGCTGGATCCGGGTGCGGTGCTGGCGCTGCACACGGACGGGCTGGTGGAGCGGCCGGGCGCGGACATCGACGAGGGCGTGGAGCGGCTGCGGCGGACGCTGGCGTCGACGGGGTCGCTCTCCCTGCCGGAGGCGGCGGACCGGCTGATGCACGAGGCGGTGCGGGCGTCGGACCGGCCCGACGACATCGCCCTGCTGCTGGCGGCCCGGGAGGGGCCCGGCGGCGGGTAGGGCTCACCCGGTCGGGTCAGCGGCGCTGGTCGGCGGGGGCGGGCGCGACGAGGCTGGGGAGGGTCCGTGCCGTCCGGGCCCGGACGAGACGGGGTGGCCGCGCGGCGGCCGCCCGAGGCGAGGAGGTCCCGTGCAGCAGGACAAGCAGCCCGACTACCGTCCCGTGGTCTTCCGCGACCGTTCGGCGGGGTACGCGTTCCTGACCCGGTCGACCGCGACGAGCGAGCGGACGATCGAATGGGACGACGGTGAGACGTATCCGGTGATCGACGTCGAGATCTCGTCGGAGAGCCACCCGTTCTACACGGGGAAGGCGAGGACCGTGGACACGGAGGGCCGGATCGCCAAGTTCGAGCGCCGCTACGGCGAGGGCGGCGAGGGCGCCTCGTAGGGGCGCGCCGTGGGCGGGGGCGGTGGGCGGTGCGTCCGGTGGACGCCGCCCGGCCGCCCCTGCCTCAGGGGTGTCCCCCGTTTCCGGGGAACGGCGGGGGCGGGTGGATCAGCCCTCGACGACGCCGGACTTGGCGATCTGGATCTTGGCGCTGGTGGCGCCGGAGCGGGAGCCCAGGGCCTCGACCTGCTTGACGACGTCCTGGCCCTCGACGACCTCGCCGAAGACGACGTGCTTGCCGTCCAGCCAGTCGGTGACGACGGTGGTGATGAAGAACTGCGAGCCGTTGGTGCCCGGGCCGGCGTTCGCCATCGAGAGCAGGAACGGGCGGTCGTGCTTGAGCTTGAAGTTCTCGTCGGCGAACTTCTCGCCGTAGATGCTCTTGCCGCCGGTGCCGTTGTGGTTGGTGAAGTCGCCGCCCTGGAGCATGAAGGCGGGGATCACGCGGTGGAAGCCGGAGCCCTCGTAGCCGAAGCCGTTCTGGCCGGTGGCGAGCTCGCGGAAGTTGCGCGCCGTCTGGGGGACGACGTCGTCGAAGAGGTGGAAGACGATGCGGCCGATGGGGTCGCCGTTGACGGTGATGTCGAAGAAAACGTTGTTGCTCATGGGGACATCCTGTCATTACCCGCGCACCGCGCGCGCACGGACCGCCCCCCGGCGGGTCACGACGTGCCGGTGCCCCGCGCGGACAGGGACGCGGGGCACCGGTGACGGAGGGGGAGGCGGCGGGTCAGCGCAGTCCCTGGGCGGAGCTGTCGGCGACGGTGCCCTCCACCGTCGTGACGGTCTCGTGGAGGGTGGACGCGGCGCTGTCGTCCTGGAGGAGCCCGGTGGCCCCGCCCAGGCCCAGGGGGGTGTCCGCGGCGCTGGCCTGCGGCGGCGGGGTGACGAGGGCGGTGACGACGCCTGCGGCGAGGGAGGCGATGGCGAGCATGCTGCGCTTCTTCATGCCCTGGTCAACTGTCGGGACGGAAAAGGGTTACGGGTCTCGGCCCGGCCGGTGGCGCCGGCCCGCCGGCGGCCCGGGTCAGTCCTCGTCGGGGTCGGTCTCCACGTAGACGGTCATCCCGGTCCTGCGGGCCCGGTCGATCTCGGCGAGCCGGGTGAACTCGCGCGGTTCCATCTCCCGCTCCCACTCCTCCAGGGTCCCCAGGCGGTACTCGCTGTGCTCCCGCGGGTCGAGGACGAGACCGGCGATCTGCTCGTCCGTCAGCTCGCCGCCGTCGAAGATGAAGCCGATGCGGTTGGCGGGCCACTCCGCGCCCCGGTCCGTGGCGAAGTGGGTGCCGAGGAGGCGGGGTTCGCCGGTGAAGACGATCCCGGTCTCCTCGCGGCACTCGCGCACCGCGGTCTCCCAGGGGGTCTCCCCCGGGTCCATGTTGCCGCCGGGCCACTGCCACCGTTCGCCGAGGTAGGCGGCGCGGAGCTGGAGGGCCCGGCCCGCGGTGTCGGTGAAGTAGAGGCAGGCGTACGCGGTCGCCCTGGGGAGGGTCTCGACGTACTCGGCGGGCGGCAGCCAGGTGTTCGTCATGGAGGGCTCTCTCTCGACGGACCGATGGGTCGCCTCCCATCCAAGCGGTCCGGCGGGGGCGGTCCGGCCGCTCCGGGGCCGATCACCGGATCGTGTGATCGACTCCGGCGGGAGGGTGCCCCCGCCCGTCCCCGTCCCCGTCCCCGTCCCCGTCCCCGTCCCCGGGGCGACCGTGCCCCGGCTCCGGCCGGGGGCGGGTCAGCCGGTCGAGACGAGTCCGGCCTCGTAGGCGAGGATGACGAGCTGGACCCGGTCGCGGGCCTCCAGCTTGGAGAGCAGCCGGGTCACGTAGGTCTTGACGGTGCCGGGCGTGATGTGGAGCCCTTCCGCTATCTCGGTGTTGGACAGGCCGCGGCCGACGAGGGTGAGCACCTCCCGTTCGCGTTCGGTGGTGCGCTCGGCGAGCCGGAGCGCGGCGGGCGGCGCACCGGCGGCGCGGGGGCCCTGGCCGTCGCGGGGGCGGCGGGTGAACTCCTTGATGAGGCGTCCGGTGACGCCGGGGGCGATGAGGGCGTCGCCGGAGGCGACGATCCGGACGGCGGCGAGGATGTCGTCCATAGCCATGTCCTTGACGAGGAAGCCGGAGGCACCCGCGTGGAGGGCGCCGTAGACGTGGTCGTCGTCGTCGAAGGTGGTGAGGACGACGACCCGGGCGCCGGTGGGTCCCGCGGTGATCCGCCGGGTGGCCTCGATGCCGTCGGTGCCGGGCATGCGCAGGTCCATGACGACCACGTCGGCGCCGGTCTCCTCGACGAGCCGGACGGCCTCGTCGCCGTCGGACGCCTCGCCGGCGACGAGGAGGTCGTCGGTCTCGGCCATGACCATGCGCAGGGCGGTGCGGATCAGCGGCTGGTCGTCGGCGAGGACGACCCGCACCGGGGGCCGGGACGGGGCGGGGGCGGTCATGCGGGGGTGGCTCCTGACGGGAGGGGGAGGCGGGCGGTGACGCGGAACCCTCCGCCGGGGCGGGGTTCCGCGGTGAACTCTCCGTGCAGCAGTCCGACGCGCTCGCGCATGCCGACGAGGCCGTAGCCGGAGCCCGTGCCGGCCCGCCCGCCGCCGCGGACGGGGGCGCGTCCGGGGCCGGGGCCGGGGTCCTCGACGGTCAGGGCGAGGACGTCGGGGTCGCGGTGGTCGACGGTGACGGTGCAGGTGTCGGCGCCGGAGTGGCGGACGACGTTGGTGACGGACTCCTGGAGGACGCGGAAGGCCGAGAGGTCGAGGTCGGGGGGCAGGGGACGCGGGGCTCCCACGCGGCGGACGGCGACGCGCACGCCGGCGGCCCCGGTGGTCTCGGCGAGCCGGTCGAGGTCGGCGAGGCCGGGCCGCTCGGGCAGCGGAGGTCCGGCGGAGGCGTCGGCCGGGGCGGCGGGCTCGTCGGCGGTGCGGAGGGCGCCGAGCATGCGGCGGAGTCCGGCGAGGGTCTCGCGGCTGGCGGCCTCGATCTCGTCGAGGGCTTCGCGGGCCAGGTCGGGACGCTTGTCGATGACGAGGCGGGCGGCACCGGCCTGGAGGGCGACGATGCCGATGCTGTGGGCGACGGTGTCGTGCATCTCGCGGGCGATCCGGAGCCGTTCGTCGGTGACGGCCCGCTCGGCGGCGCGGGTGCGGGTCTCCTCGGTGTGGCTGCGGGTCTGGTGGGCGGCGCGGCCGAGGAGCCAGGCGACGCAGGTGGTGGAGAGCACGGCGAGGGCGGTGGTGGTGCCGACGCTCCAGCCGGAGAGGAGCCGGACGCCGAGGTGGCCGAGGAGGACGCCGGCCGCGAGGAGGACGGCGCGCTCGGACTCCTTCCGCGGGCGGGCGGCGGCGATGGCGTAGAGGGCGACGTCGACGGCGAGGTACTGGGCGAGCGGGATGGCGTTGACGCCCAGGGGGGTGGAGCCGACGACCGCCGCGGCGAGGAGGTGCCCGAGACCGGCGGCGGGCCGGCGGCCCAGGAGCGCGCTGCCGCGGAGGGCGAGGGCGGTGGCGAGGGCGAGCATGGTGAGCCCGTCCCAGCGGAGGAAGACGACGCCCCTGAAGACCTCGGCCTGCTCCTGCCCGGGGAGGCGTATTCGCAGGAGCACGGTGAAGAGGAGCCCGGCGCACCAGGCGAGCGCGGCCCACCGGCCCGGGGTGACCCGTCTGAGGAGCGGCACTGCCGAGGTCGCTGGCATGCGGGGATCCTAGATCGCGGAGAGGTGGCGGGTCATCAGCCCCGGGGCATACGACCGGGGGTGACACGGGGTCGGGGGATTGTCGGTCCTGGGTGGATGTCCGGGTGCGGTGCCCCGCGGCACCGTGGTGGACATGATCGAAGTCAAGGAAGTCACGAAGCGCTACGGCGCCACCACGGCGGTCGACCGGCTGACGTTCACCGTGCGGCCGGGCCGGGTCACCGGGTTCCTCGGGCCCAACGGCTCGGGCAAGAGCACCACGCTGCGGATGGTGCTGGGGCTGCACACGCCGACCGCCGGCTCGGTGACGGTCGACGGCCGGCCGTTCACCGACCGGCCGCGGGGCCTGCGGCACGTCGGCGCGCTCCTCGACGCCGGGGACGTGCACGGCGGGCGGACGGCCCGGGCGCACCTGGCGGTGCTGGCGCGGAGCAACCGGATACCGCTCGCCCGGGTCGACGAGGTGCTGGAGGAGGTCGGTCTGGCCGGGGCGGCCCGGCGGCGGGTCGGGGGGTACTCGCTGGGCATGCGGCAGCGGCTGGGGATCGCGGGCGCGCTGCTCGGGGACCCGCCGGTGCTGCTGTTCGACGAGCCGCTCAACGGCCTCGACCCGGAGGGCGTGAAGTGGGTGCGGGGGCTGTTCCGGCGGCTCGCCGAAGAGGGCCGCACGGTCTTCGTCTCCAGTCACCTCATGAGCGAGATGGAGCACACGGCGGACGACCTGGTGGTCATCGGCCGGGGCACGCTCGTCGCGGCGGAGAGCCTCGCCGAGTTCGCGGCGCGCGGCGGCCGGACGAGCGTGACGGTCGGCGCGCCGGACGCGTCGGCGCTGACCCCGCTGCTGCTGTCGGCGGGCGCCGAGGTGACGTCGGAACCGGGCGGGCGGCTGACCGTGACGGGGCTCCCGGCCGGCCGGATCGGCGAGATCGCGCTGGCCCACGGCCTTCCGCTCGACCAGCTGACGACCCGTACCGCCTCCCTGGAGGAGGCCTTCATGGAACTGACCGCCGACCGCGTCGACTACCCGGCAGGAGCCGTCCGATGACCTCGCTTCCCCTCTCCCCCGCCCCTTCCGCTCCCTCCGCCTCCTCCGCCTCCGCCTCCGTGGTGGAGCCCCCGGCCCGTTTCCGCGATCTGGTGGCGTCGGAGTGGCTGAGGCTCCGGTCGCTCCGGTCGACCGGCTGGGCACTGCTGCTGAGCACGCTCTTCGTGGTCGCCTTCAACGTCGGGACGGCCTGGGACCACTACCGCTACTGGGACCAGTACGGCGCCGAGGGGCAGGCGGACTTCCTGGAGAGCGCGATGGGGCTCTCCGACGCCTTCACGGCGAACGCGTCGATGGTGCTGGTCCTGTGCGCCGGGGCGATGGGGGCGATGGCGGTCGTCGGCGACCACGCCGGCGGGCCGGCGCGGACGGTGTTCGCGGCGGTGCCGGCGCGGAGTTCGCTGATGGCGGCGAAGGTCCTGGTGGTGGCGACGGTGCAGACCGCCTTCGGGGCGGTGGCGGCGGGGACGTCGTTCTGGCTGACGCAGGCCGTGCTCGCGGAGCGGGGCGCGGGGCTGTCGCTCTCGCACCCGGGGGCGCTGCGGATCGTCCTGGCGTCGGCGCTGCTCGCGCCGGTGTGCGCGCTGACGGGCATGGCGCTGGGGGCGCTGCTGCGGCGTGCCGCGACCTCGGTGCTGGGGTGCGTGGCGGTGCTGCTGGTCCTCCCCATGATGCTGGGCGAGCGGCGGCACCTCACGGCGGTGCTCGCGCACGGCACCCCGGTGCACGCCTGGCGGCGGCTGGCCTGGCAGGGGCCGTTCGAGCCGCCGTTCCCGTGGACGCCGGGCGGGGCGTGGACGGTGTACGCGCTGTGGGCGGTGGGCGCGGCGGTGGTGACGGTGGCGGCGGTGCGGCGCCGGGACCAGTGACGCGGGGAGGGACGGGGCCCGGCCGCTCAGGAGGAGGGCGGCCGGGCGGGGGCGGTGCGGGTGAGCCGGCGGCGGACGCGGGTCTCGTGGACGAGGCGTCCGACGAGGGCGCTGCCGTAGACGACGAAGCCGACGCCCACGAGCCAGGACTGGAGGACGAGGACGGTGCCGAACTGGCCGTAGGTGACGGCGTTGGAGGCGATCAGGGGGGAGAAGACGAGCTGGGAGAAGACCCGCAGTCCGAGGAGGCCGAGGGCGGTGAGGACGGCGCCGGGCAGGAGGGCGCGCCAGCGGATGCGGCCGCACAGGAGGAAGCGCTGGGACCACCAGAAGAACAGGAAGGTGCCGAGGAGGTCGCCGAGGGCGACGAGGGCGGTGACGCCGACGGGGGCGTTCTCGGGGGCGGGGAAGCTGACGAAGAGGAGGAGGGCGGCGATGAGGACGGCGAGCCAGACGACGTGGCGCCACATGGTGTGCCAGCGGGCGGTGGGAAGGTCCCAGGCGCGTTCGTAGCCGGTCTGGACGGCGGAGCCGAAGGTGACGCCGAAGGCCGCGAGGGCGGCGAGGCCGAAGGCGGTGGTGCGCTGGAGGGCCTGGCCGGGCCGGCCGAAGAGCCGTTCGACCTCTTCCTGGGAGACCTCGGTGACGCCGAGGCCCTGGATGAGCCAGCGGGCGAAGCCCTGGCCGCGGGCGAGGTCGGCGGCGGCCACGACGATGAGGAGGGGGACGAGGGTGAGGAGGCTGAGGGCGGCGAATCCCATGGCACGGTGCATGAGCTCGATGGCGCGGCCGCGGTTCCAGGCGAGTCCCACGGCCGATCCGAGCAGGCGGGCGTGCAGCCGCCGGAACCGGGTGGCGGGTTCGGGCGGCGGTTCGCTCGGCGTACCGGGGGTGGGGGGCATGTCTGGTCCGGTACCCGCCGGAGGGCCGGGGACCGCAGCGATGGGGCCGAACGGGTGCGGGGAGGCGGCGGGGTCAGGGCCGGGGGGTGGCGGTGACCTCGCGGGCGGTGAGGACCTCGGCGTCCTCGCCGGCGCACCGGACGACGACCTCGACCGGGGAGCCGCAGGCGGTGTGGTGGACGTCCAGGGGGGAGGCTGCGGGGTCGCCGGTGTGGGTGTCGCCCCACTGCTTGAGGGCGAGCATGACGGGCCAGAGGTCGACGCCCTTGGAGGTGAGGCGGTACTCGTTGCGGGTGCGGGCGCCGGGTTCGCGGTAGGGGACGGCGCGCAGGATGCCGGAGGCGACGAGTTTGCGGAGCCGGTCGGCGAGGACCGCCTCGGAGAGGCCGATGTGGCGGCGGAAGTCGTCGTAGCGGCGGACGCCGTTGAAGGCGTCCCGCAGGATGAGCAGGGTCCACTTCTCGCCCACGAGGTCCAGGGTGCGGTGGACCGGGCAGTTCTCGGTGTCCGTCTCCAGCCACTTCATCGTCCCACTCTAGCCACCTGACTGCGTCGTTGACAGTCAGGTGACGCGCGGTCTAGCTTCGCATTACAGAGCCAGCCGTCGCTGCGGCGGCCGGGACGACGGAGTGGAGTGGTCATGGGGCGGTCGCGGACGATCGAATGGGAGGACGCGGGGGCCACGGCACGGGCGGCGGCGTCGATGGCGGGGCTCGACTTCCTGCGCGAGATGATCGCGGGCCGGCTGCCGGGCCCGCCCATCGCGGCACTGCTCGGCTTCTCCCTGGAGGAGGCCGAGCACGGGCGGGCGGTCTTCGCCCTGGAACCCGGCGAGGAGCACTACAACCCGATCGGCAGCGTGCACGGCGGGGTCTACGCCACGCTGCTGGACTCGGCGGCGGGCTGCGCGGTGCACACCACGCTCCCGCGGGGCACCGCCTACACCTCGCTCGACCTCCAGACCCGCTTCCTGCGGCCGATCACGACGGACACCGGCAAGGTGCGGGCCGTCGGCACGGTGCTCTCGCAGGGGCGGCGCACGGCGCTCGCGGAGGCGGGGCTGTACGACGCGGAGGACCGGCTCCTCGCGCACGCCACCAGCACCTGCATGATCTTCCCGGTTCCCGGCCGGGAGACGGGCGACGGCGCACGCGCCTGACGCCCGGCCCCCGCCCGCCCGGCCGGAGTCCGCCCGGACGACGTCCGGCCGGGCGTCCGTCCGGTCAGCGCTGGACGACGGCCGGGCGGGCGCGGGTACAGCGGTCCGGGGCCGTGTCCGGGGCCGTGGTGGCCTGGAGCGCGGCGCTCACGAGGGTGGCGAGCAGGTCGATGTCGGAGCCCGCGTCGAGCCGCACCGTCACCCAGCCGGACCCGGCGCGGAGCCGTACCGCGGTCGAGTTCTGGAGGGCGGGCCGCAGCCTGGCGACCATCGCGCGGGTGAGGTGGACGTCGGCCTCGTGCTCGCCGTGGAAGTGGACGATCTCCTCCGTCGCCGTCCCGAGGCCGAGCTCAGCACCGCAGTGCGTACGGCCACGGGTCAGCGAGGGCCAGCTCATCAGACGTTCACTGGCATGCCTGGCCGTGTTCATACGAGGAGCGTGCCGGGCCGCGGGGCGCCGCACAAGCGTCCTGGCGAAAGAATCCCGTCGAGGCCGGAAACCGGTGTTCGGGGAGGGGCTGGTGACGGTTTGTCACCACTATGGGTGGGGTGCGCGGAGCACTGCGTCACCGCCTTCGGCCCTCCCGGACGGGCCGAGGAGGTGCGCGTCCCGCCACGGCGGGGCGGGACCGCCGTCACCGTACGGGGGCGCGGCGCGGGCGGGCGTGACGGCGCCCGGGGCGGGTGCGCGGTCCCCGGCGAGCGGGGCGGGAGGGCGGGCGGGCGCTTTCCGGCCGTGGCGGGTCGGGCGGGGCCCTGCCACGCCGCCCGCCGGCCCGCCGGGCGAAGCGGTCGGTCCCCTGCTCCCGGTCCGGACCGCCCCCGTCCCGGGCCCGGCTGTACGGCCCCGGGGCGGGCGAATTAGCGTGGGGCCATGGAACTCCTGGGAAGCATCACCTCCGACCGTCCGCTGCTCGTCCTCGCCGTCAAGGAGGAGGCGCAGTTCTTCGACACGGCCCTGCCCGTGCTCCTCACCGGCATAGGGAAGGTGAACGCGGCGACCGCCCTCACCGCGGTCCTGGCCCGGGAGCCCCGGCCGTCGGGGATCGTCAACCTCGGCACCGCGGGCGCGCTGCGCGCCGGCTGGTCGGGCACGCACGTCGTCGGCACCGTCGTCCAGCACGACCTGGACGGCGAACTGCTGGCGAGGCTGACCGGCGAGACGTACGGGGCGCCGATCGCGCTCCCCGACGGCGGTGACGTGGTCCTCGCCACCGGGGACGCGTTCGTCTCCGACGAGGCCGTCCGCGCCCGGCTCGCCGAGCGGGCCCCGCTGGTCGACATGGAGGGGTACGCCCTCGCGGCCGCCGCGGAGCTCGCCGGGATGCCGCTGCGGATCGTGAAGCACGTGAGCGACGAGGCCGGCGACGGCGCGGACCGCACCTGGCGCGAGTCCGTCGCCGCCTGCTCCCGCGAGCTGGCCGACTGGGCGGCGGAGCACATCCCGGCGTACCGCGGCTGAGCCCCCGTCTCCCGGCCCCTCCCCCGCCCGGTCACGGGTTCTGGAAGCGGACCTCCGGGTGGTCGGGGGAGGGTCCGCCGAACAGCCCGCCGGAGGCCCCGCGCAGGTGGCGGTCGAAGAAGGCCGCCACGTAGGTGCGGGTGAGGGCGACGGCCCGGTCGGCCGCCAGGTCCGGTCCGGGCAGGCCGAAGTGACGTTCGATCAGGGGGAAGTCCGAGAAGGTGCCGTGCGTGGAGCCGGTCACCGTCAGCCACCGCCTCCAGCCGTCGAGCCGGGGCCACATCCGGTCCCAGGTGGCGTCCGGGCCGCCCGGCCGGTGGGTCTCGTCGGTGCCGAGGAGCAGGAAGGGCCTCCCCCGCAACCCTTCGGCCGGGAGGTCCTCCCAGAACGCCCCGTCCATGTTCACGCCCGCGTCGACCCGGCGGTCGGCCGCCATCGTGGCGGTCGCGCTCGCGCCGCCCATGGAGTGGCCGGCCATGCCGATCCGGCGGGCGTCGATCACGCCCGCGTGGCGCCACGCGGGCCGGGGACCGGTGAGCCGGTCCAGGACGAAGCGCATGTCGGCGGCCCGGGTCGCGGTCACGACGCCGCCGGGGACGCCCTCCTCGTCGAGGGCCGCACAGGCGACGCAGGGCAGCGTCTCGCCGCCGGGGAGGGTGATGCCGTACGACTCGTAGGCGTGGTCGACGGAGGCGACGACGTAGCCGCGCGAGGCGAGGTCCTCGGCGAGGTGGGTGAGCGTCCAGCGGGAGACGGAGAAGCCCGGGGAGAGCAGGACGAGCGGACGGCGGCCGGGCGCCGGGCGGACGCCGGTCCGGCTGTGGGTGCGGGTGGCGGCCAGGACGTCCGCGGGCACCGCCCCGCCCAGCCCCAGCCCCTCGGCGACCCGCCGGGCCTCCTCGCGGGTCGCGTACGGCGCGGGCGTCCCCCCGCCGGCCCGCGCGGCCGGGTAGTGGAGGGTGACCATCAGCCGCCGTCCGTCGGCTGTCGGCACCCAGGGGTCCGTACGGGAGCGGTCGACGAGCGGCAGGACGGTGCTGCCCACCGGGTGCGGCCCCGTGGGGACGGGCAGTGCGAGCGGCGGGGCGGCGGCACGGTCGGCGCCGCCGCCGTGGGCACCGACACCGGCACCGGCTTCGGCGGCGCCGGCGGCGGTGCCTGCGGATAAGGCGAGGGAACAGGCGAGAGCGGCGGCCGCGGCCGCCCGGACGATGCGCTTCATGCCGGTCACGCTAGAAGCCCTCCCCCGGGCGCCGCATCCACCCCGAGGCGTAATCCCGCGGGTCGACGCACCGCGGCCGAGGGGCGGTTCGAGGAAGGCGGTGGCCCCGGACGGCGAACCGATCCCGGGCCCCGTCCAGGTGGCGGAGGCGTCGCCGTAAAACGGGTCCTCGCTGTCGACGACGGGCATCGGGCGGTGCCCGGCGGGGAGGTCGTGGGCGGCGGCCCGGGGCCGCCAGGTGACGGTGGTGTCCGGATCGGCCGTCAGGTCGCGGGCGTCGAACGGCTCGTGGGTGACGATCCGGGCCGTGCCGTCCCCGGCCAGGTCGAAGAGGTGGGCGATCAGGCCGGCCGCGGTGACGGCGGAGCGGACGGCGAGGACGACGGTCCGCGGTGAGGGCCGTCCCGGTCCCGGGGAATCCCGGGAACTCCTCGGACGGGCCTCCGGTGTGAGGGCTGGGGCACGTGCACCCGTTCCTCTCCGCCGGAACGTGACCACGCGTCATGCGGACGCCCGCAAGCCTCACGTGTCGGGGACAGAGCGCGCGAAGGGCGCACGGGGCGGGTCGCCCCGAAGGAGGTGCGGGTACGGGCGGAGCACGCCGCCGCGACGGTCCTCAGCGGGAGCCCGGGGGCTCCGCGGGGGCCTTGTCGCGGGCGATGAGCAGGGCGGCGATGTCGTCGTCCAGGCCGCCGTCCCCGTAAGCCGCGAGGTCCTCGTGGAGCAGTTCCGGCACCCGCTCGGAGGGGGCGGAGACCCAGCGGCGGGCGCGCTCCTCCAGCGGGTAGAAGACGCCGTCGCGGTCGCGGGTCTCGCTGACCCCGTCGGTGTAGAGCAGCAGCCGGTCCCCCGGGCCGAAGGGGAACTCCTCCACGCGGTGGCGGGATTCGGCGAGCCCGGCGAGGTTGAGCGGCAGCGAGGGGTCGGCGGCCTCCACGGCGGTGACGTCGTCGCCGTGCTGGAGCAGCGGGGCGGGGTGGCCGCAGTTGAGGAGGCGGGCGGTGTCCCGGCCGTCGGGGAGTTCGACGAGGACGACGGTGGCGAAGCGTTCGGCGGCGTCGGAGTCCGGGTCCCAGGCGGCGTAACGGGCCAGGCCCTCGTCGAGCCGGTCGGCGAGCGCGGGCAGGTCGGGGGCGTCGTAGGCGGTGGAGCGGAAGGCGCCGAGGAGGACGGAGGCGGTCTCGACGGCGCCGAGGCCCTTGCCCTGGACGTCGCCGAGCATGATCCGCACGGCTCCCGGGATCTTGACGGCCTCGTAGAAGTCGCCGCCGATGCGGGCCTTGGCCGCGGCGGCGACGTAGAGCAGGTGCAGCTCGACGGGGCCGAGGCGGGGCGGGGGCGGGCGGAGCACGACCCGCTGCACGACGTCGGCGACGGCGGTGACCTCGGCGAGGTCGCGTTCGTAGCGGGTCCGCACCGCGCTGACCCAGGCGGAGGCGGCGGTGATGCCGAGGATGAGGCTCTCGCTGGCGAGGAGGTCCTCGGCGCCCGGCCCGCCCCGGACCACGACGAGGAGGGCCCGCAAGGTCATGGCGAGGAGGCCCATGCCGATGGTGCCGTGGACGCTCCAGGTGGCGGCGGCGAGCGCGGGGACGGTGATGAGGAGCCGGTCGACGCGCTCGGAGTCGGGGGTGATCAGGTCCGCGACGACGACCAGGACCATGACGACCACGGGCAGGGCCCGGCCGAGGCCGACCTGGGTCCGCGTCGGGGCCGCGGCCCTGGGCCGGGGCCGCGGCGGGGGGCCGGCTGCGCGCATTTCATGATCGTACGCAGAACGGGCGCCCGGGCCGGGGTGTCGCGGACCGGCGTGTCACGGGCGCCCGCGGGGCGCCCCCTCGCCCGGGGCGTCCGCGCGGGGCGGGAGGGCCAGGGCGGCGGGCAGGGTGAGGGCCGCGAGGAGCGCGAGGGCGGGCAGCGCGGCGCCGTGGGCGGGGACGAAGCCGCCGCCGGGGACGAGCGCGAGGAGGAGGGCGGCGGTGGCGACGCCGAGCACCGGGCCGGTGTTCATCGCGGTCTGCTGGAGTCCTCCGGCGACCCCGGCGTGCTCCTCGGGGGCGTGCCGGACGACGGTGGCGGTCGCGGTGACCATGAGGGTGACGAAACCGGCCCCCACGAGGGCCGCGCCCAGGCCGGTCGCCGCGGCGCCGGAGCCCGCGTCGAGCCGGGCGAGCACCAGGACGCCCGAGGTGAGGAGCGCGCCGCCGGCGAGGGCCGCGCCCCGGGGGCCGAGGCGGCGCTGGAGGGGCGGGCAGAGCACGGCGCCGAGGACCATCGTGACGGCGAGCGGCAGGACGCGGAGGGCGGCGCCGAACGGGTCCAGGCGCTGGACCTCCTGGAGGAAGTACGTGGTCACGAAGAGGGTGCCGGAGAGCGCGGCGGAGGCCGCGAGCAGTGCGGCGAGCCCGCCGGCCACGGCCCGGCTCCGCAGCAGCGCGGGCGGCAGCAGCGGGTGCGGGGCGCGCCGTTCGTGGCGTACGAGGAGGAGGGCGGCGGCCGTCGCGGCGGCCAGGGTCGCGGCGGCCCGCCCGCCGGCGCCGGGGTCCGGCAGGGTGACGAGGCCGTGGACGAGGAGGCCGAGCGCCCCGGCGAGCAGCAGGGCGCCCAGGGGGTCGCCGCCGGTCCGCGCGCGGGGCGGGGCGGTGAGGGGCCGCGGGGCCGTCCGGTCCGGGCGGCGGGGTTCGCGGACGGTGAGGGCGAGGAGGCCGATGGCGAGCGTCGGGGGCACCCCGAGGAGGAAGACCGCGCGCCAGCCGTACGCGGAGACCAGGGCGCCGCCGAGGAGCGGACCGGCCGCGGCGGCGAGCCCGATGGCGCCGGTGCGCAGGGCGACGGGGCCGGTGAGCCGGTCGGGCGGGTAGGCGGTGCGCAGCATGCCGAGGGTGGCGGGCTGGAGCAGCGCCCCGCAGGCCCCCTGGAGGACCCGCAGCAGCACGACGGCACCGATGCCGGGGGCGAGGGCGACTCCCGCGGAGGCCGCGGCGAAGCCGAGGGACCCGAGGGCGAAGACCCGGTGGTGGCCGTGGCGGTCGCCCAGCCGTCCGGCGAGGACGAGGAGGCTCGCGACGGCGACGAGGTAGCCGGTGCCGGTCCACTGGACCTGGGCGACACCGGCGTGCAGGTCCCGCTGGAGGGCGGGCTGGGCGAGGGTCAGGACGGTGCCGTCGAGGGCGACGACGGCGGCGCCGGTGACGCTGCACGCCAGGGTCCTGGCCCGGAAGGCGCGGGAGGCCCGGGCGTCCTCCGGGCGGGCGGGGGCGGGGCGGGTGAGGCTCACGCGGCGGGCTCCGCCGGGCCGAGGTGGGCGTCGAGGGCGGCGCGGACCAGGGGCCCGGGGTCGTCCGAGCCGGTGGCGAGGGAGAGGCTGCCCCAGTGGCGGAGCTGGGCGAGGCCGTGGAGGTTCGCCCAGAGCGCGCCGGCGGCGGTGACGGGGTCGGCCCCGGGGCGGAGCTCGGCGACGAGGGCGGTGAGCCGGCCGAAGAGGGGCAGGCTGGTGCCGCGCAGCCCCAGCCGCCCGCTCTCCAGGAGGTCGTGGCGGAACATCAGCTCGTACATGCCGCGGCGGTCGGCGGCGTACGCGAGGTAGACGCCGGCCAGGGCCTCGACGCGCGCCCGGGCCCCGGCGTCCGCCCGGTCGGCCTCCCGGTCGGCCTCGGCGACGCGGGCGGCGAGTTCGGCGAAGCCCTCGCGGGCGATGGCCGAGAGCAGGTCGAGGTGGGTGGGGAACCAGCGGCGGGGCGCTCCGTGGGAGACGCCCGCGCGGCGGGCGATCTCGCGGAGGGTGAGGGCCTGGGCGCCCTCGGCGTCGACGAGGGCGACCCCGGCCGCGACCAGCCGCCCGCGCAGCCCGCCCCGGCCGTCCTCCTCGGCGGCCCGGTCCTGGTCCTGCCGTTGACGCTGATCCTGAGGTGCAGGGTGAGACATAGACACTGTCTACCACCCCCCGCAGACACTGTCTACGCTCTCGATCGCCCATCGGCTACACTGGTGGGCAGCGAAGGGGAGTAGCCCTGCGAACCGGTCGTCGACACACTGGAACCCCCGGGTTCCCGGTGACCGGGTCCGCGTGACGCGCGGACGGGCGAGACCTTCGGCCAGGCATCACCGCGTCCGCACCTCCGTGGGCGTGGTTCGTCATGCCGGGCCGAGTGGTCCTCCCATCGCCTCGCCGAGGTGCCGTGCGGAGCCACGGGCCCGGACCGAGCAGAGAGCGCCGGTATGCACCTCGACCCCTTGGCGATCGTCACCGCCTTCGGGCTCATCTTCCTCGCCGAGCTTCCCGACAAGACGATGTTCGCGTCGCTCGCCATGGGCACGCGCATGCGTCCCCTGTACGTCTGGTTCGGCACCTCGACCGCCTTCGCGGTGCACGTCGCCATCGCCGTGGGCGCGGGCAGCCTCCTGGGGATGCTCCCCGGCTGGATCGTCAAACTCGCCTCCGCGCTGATGTTCGGCTTCGGCGCCTTCATGCTGCTGCGCAGCGGGGGCGACGACGACGAGGAGGACACGGGCGGCAAGACGGTCACCGGCTTCTGGCCGGTGTTCTCCACCGCCTTCATGGCCGTCTTCATCAGCGAGTGGGGCGACCTGACCCAGATCACGACCGCCAACCTCGCCGCCACCAACGGCACCGCGTCGACGGCGATCGGCTCCTTCCTCGCCCTCACCTCGGTCTCCGCCCTGGCCCTGGTCGCCGGCCGCTTCATCGCCAAGCGCGTCCCGCTCAAGACCGTCCAGCGCATCGGCGGCATCTGCATGGCGGGCCTCGCCGTCTGGTCCCTCGTCGAGGTCTTCACCGGCTGACGCCCACCCGCACCCCGCTCCCTCCGGGGCCGCGGCCCGCACTCGCGCGGACCGCGGCCCCGGAGTCGTACGGGGGCGGGGCGCGGCCTCCGCAGCGGTCACCCCCCGGCGGGGCTTCCGTTCGTCCCGGGTCCGAACCGGCGTCTGTACGCCGACGGGGTGATGCCCGTCTCGCGGCGCATCAGGGTGCGCAGGTTGGCGGCGGTGCCCAGGCCGCTCCGCCGCGCCACCGCCTCCAGGCGTGCTTCGCCCCGCTCGATCAGCCGGCAGGCCAGGGCCAGCCGTTCCCCCGTGAGCCACGCCAGCGGGGTCGTCCCCAGCTGGGTCCGGAAGCGTCGGTGCAGTGTGGCCTGGCTGACCGCCGCCCGCACCGCCAGGTCCGCGACCGTGAGGGGCGCGTCGAGCCGTTCCTGCGCCCAGGCCAGGACGGGTGCCAGGGACTCGTCGGGGAGGTCGGGCAGGGGGCGTTCGACGAACTGCCGCTGCCCGCCGTCGCGGTGGGCCGCGAAGACCAGCCGCCGGCTCACGGAGTTGGCGATCTCGGCTCCGTGGTCGCGGCGGACCACGTGCAGGCCGAGGTCGAGCGCCGCGGCGCTTCCCGCGGCGGTGAGGATGTCGCCGTCGTCCACGAACAGCACGTCCGGTTCGAGGCGGACGGCGGGGAAGCGGGCCCGGAAGGCGTCCGCCCACTGCCAGTGGGCCGTGGCCCGGCGTCCGTCGAGGACTCCGGCCTCGGCCAGGGTGAAGGCGCCGCTGCAGAAGCCGATCAGGCGTGCGCCGCGCGCGCGTGCCCGGCGGATGGCGTCGAGCACGGCGGGCCGGCGGGGCACCTCGACGTCGGGGCGGTTGGGGACGATCAAGGTGTCCGCCGCATCGGCCGCCTCCAGTCCCGCGACTTCCGTGAGGGTGAAGAACCCGTCGCGCATCGGGATGTCGGGCCTGGGGGAGCAGAGCCGGAAGTCGTAGAGCTCGCGGCCGATCTCCGGTCTGCGCAGGCCGAAGATCTCGGTCGCGCAGCCGAGTTCGAACGGGTTGGAGTTGTCGTCCACGATCACGACCACCCGATGGACGCCCGCGGCTTCGCCGCGGTGCGAGGATTCTTTCGCCATGTGCGATTTCTAGCACTCACGTCGCCCGCGCGAAGCCGCCGAGGATGGAGCCATGAACAACCAGCCGATCTCCCTCCGCCAGGCCCTGGACTCCTTCGACGCCCTGTGGAGTCCGCGCATCGTCACCCACGTCAACGACTACGACGTGCGGGTCGCGAAGGTCGAGGGCGAACACGTCTGGCACGTCCACGACGACACGGACGAGTTCTTCCTGGTCCTCGACGGGGAGCTGCGCATCTCCCTGCGCGAGCCCGGGGGCGAGCGCACGGTCCTGCTGCGGCAGGGGGCGGTCTTCACCGTCCCCGCGGGGACGGAGCACAAGCCGTACGCGCCGTCCGGAGCCGCGATCCTCTTGTTCGAGCCGACCGGGACGCCGACGGTGGGCGACCGCCACGACGAGATCCCCGCTCATGTGGACGCGACGACCGGACACGCCCTCGGAACGTGAGCGGACGGGCCTGATCCGGGAGCAGCCGCCCGCCCCGGTCGTGAGCGCCCCGGGAGCGGGCGTTCGCACGGCCGTGCCACGATCACAGCGGCACGGCCTCCTCCTCCCCCGTGCCGCCGAAAGGCGCCTCCGTACGGGCCGGAGGTGGGTACAGTCGCGCCGATGCAGGTCGATGCCGACAGAGGGACCACCCCGTGCGGAACACGCCCACCACCCCCGGACCGGCCGACCGCCTCACGGCGTTCGGGAACCAGCTCGTGGACGTCCACCTCTGGCTCCGCGAGGAGCTCGCCCGGCTGCGCTCCGGGCTCGACGCCTTCCTCTCCGGCGAGGGGGAGCGCCCCCGCGACCTGCGGGCGCACTGCCTCGCCTTCTGCTCCGCGCTCACCCGCCACCACACCGCCGAGGACGGCGGGGTCTTCCCCGCGCTGGCCGGGGCCCGCCCCGAACTGCGGCCCGTCCTCGACGAGCTCACCCACGACCACACGCAGGTGGAGGAGGTCCTGGGCCGTCTCCAGACGCTCCTGGACGGCCTGCCCGCCGCGCCCGCCGCACCCCTCGGCCCCGAGGAGGCCCGCCGGGTGAGCGGCGAACTCGACGGACTGATCGCGCTCGTCGAGTCGCACTTCACGTACGAGGAGAAGAAGCTCGTCGCCGCCCTCAACGGGCTCTCCGTCCCGCTCTCCGAGGACTTCGCGCTCCACGACCTCACCGGCCGCTGACCCGCGCCCCCCGCCCTTGCCTCCGTCCCTTCACTCTTCCCCCGCCCCCGAACCGCCACGAGAGGACGCCCCGTGACCGACTCTCCCGTCCACGCGGAACTCGACCGGCTGGCGGACCTGGCCGCCGGCCGGGTCGTCGCCTGGCGCCGCCACCTCCACCGGCATCCCGAGCTGTCCAACCGCGAGGAGGGGACGGCCCGGCTGATCGCCGGCCACCTGCGGAGCCTGGGGCTCGACGAGGTCCGCACGGGCATCGCCGGGCACGGGGTGGTGGGCGTGCTGCGCGGAACGGCAGGCGGGGGCGGCGGGCGGGTGGTGGCGCTGCGCGCGGACACCGACGCGCTGCCGGTGAGGGACCTGTGCGGGGAGGAGTTCGCCTCGCGGGTGGTGGACGCGGACTATCCGGGCGGCCCGTTCCCCGTCTCGCACGCCTGCGGCCACGACTGCCACACGGCGATGCTCATGGGGGCGGCGACCGTCCTCTCGGAGGTGCGCGACCGCCTCCCGGGCACGGTCCTGTTCGTCTTCCAGCCCGCGGAGGAGGGCCCGCCGGTCGCCGAATCCGGCGGGGCGCGCGCGATGGTCGAGGCGGGCGCCTTCGCCGGTCCGGTGCCGACGATGGCGTTCGGGATGCACGTGACGCCGTACCCGAAGGGGTACGTCGGCTACCGCGCGGGCGTCCAGTACGGGGCCTCGGTGCTGGTCCGGATCACGCTCACCGGGAAGCAGGTGCACGGCTCCACGCCGTGGCAGGGCGTGGACCCGATGCCGGCGGCCGGGGCGGTCCTCACCGGGATCGGCCAGCTCTACCGGCAGGTGTCCGCCTTCGACCCGGTCACGGTCACCATCGGACACGTCGAGGACGTCGGCCGGTTCAACGTCATCGGCGAGACGGTGACGCTCTGGGGCACCGTCCGCTGCGCGGCGGAGTCCGGCATGGCGGAGGTCCAGGACCGGCTCCGGCGGCTCGCCGAGCACTCGGCGGCGGCGTACGGGGCGACGGCCGAGGTCTCCTACCTCCAGCCGGTGCCGCCGGTGCGCAACACCACCCCGTGGGTGGAGGCGGCCCTGCCGACCCTCCGGCGGGTCGCGGGCCCGGAGCGGGTCGCCGAGACCGGCACCACCCTCGGCTACGACGACGTCTCCGAACTCGTCTCCCGCTTCGGCGGCCTGTACGTGATGCTCGGCGTCCAGGACGCGGTGCTCGACGCCGACGGGCGGCCGGTGCCGGAGGAGGGCGGGCGGGGGCTCGTCATCAACCACAACCCGCGCTTCTACGCCGACGACGACACGCTCGTCACCGGCGTCCGGCTCCACGCGCACGTGGCGTACGACCATCTGACGGGGGCGCTCCTGCCGGCCGGGTGACCGGGGCGGGGACGCGCAGCCGGGCGGCGCAGCACGTCACGTCCCGAGTTGCGTCCCGCGGCCCGGCCGGGAGGCTGGGAGCATGAACCTGGACCTCACCGCCCTCGCCGACGAGCACCTGGCCGCCGCCCGCACCGCCCCGCACGGGCGCAGCGCCCACCTGGTGCTGCACGACGGGGTGCTGCGGCAGACCGTGATCGCGCTGAAGGCCGGCACGTCCCTGGACGAGCACAACGCTCCCCCGGCGGCCAGCCTCCAGGTGCTGAGCGGGCGGGTGCGGCTGACCGCCCCCGGCTGGGAGGACGAACTGGCCGCGGGCACGCTGCGGGAGATCCCCAAGGAGCGGCACGGGCTGACCGCGGTCGACGACTCGGTGGTGCTCCTGACCGCCGTCAACGACTGACCGCCGAAGAAGGCGGAAGCGCCGGAGACGGCTGGGCCGTCGCCGGCCCCGGTCGCGGCCGGCCCCGGCCCGTCGCGGTCGTCACCCGGTCGCGTCGAGGTCCCGCGCGTAGTGCGCGATGGCCTCGCGGTACTCCCGCACGGACGGGTCCTCGCTGGTGGCGGCGAGGAGGGTGAGGAGTAGCCGCACGGAGTCGTGGTGGCGGCCGGTGTTGTAGAGGGCCATCGCGAGGAAGGCGCGCAGGGCCCCGTCCTCCGGGAACTCCTCCGCTGCACGGCCGAGGAGCGCCGCGGCGTCCTCGTACCGGCCGAGGGTCCGGTAGGTGCTGCCGAGGCCGAGGAGCGCGCCGCGCCGGTCGTCGGGGGTGAGCCCGGGGCCGGCGAGCGCGATCTCGTAGTACGGCACGGCTTCGGCCTCGCGGCCGAGGACGTCGTGGGCCCAGGCGGTCTGGTAGGCGACCTCGGCGTCACCGGGGAGGCGCGCGGCGAGGGCCACGAGCCGCTCGCGGGCCTCCTCCCGGCTCCCTCCCGCACGGAGGGCGACCGCCTCGGCCAGCAGGCGGCCGCGTTCTTCGGGAGCGGGGCCGGAGGCGGAGACGGGAAGCGGGCGGGAGACGGGAGCGGTGTCGTTCATCCGGTCATGTTCCCCGGGGGAGCGGAATCGGGCCAATTCATTTCGGACCGTCGGCCGACGGAGGACCGCTCTTCCATCCGCCCCCGCTCTTCCGTCCGGAGGGCCGCCCTTCCGTCCGGCGGGCCGTCCGGCGGCTCTCCGGACGGAAGGGCGGGGGCGGGCGCGGGGGCTGACGGCCCGTCGCTCGCGCCCTGTCCGGTACGCATCCCCTGTTAACGTTCAGAAATGCGCGCTTTGTCCCGATTCGATGTGCGGGGGCTCGCTCGGCGGGCGGCCGCGCTGCGCCCCCGGCGGCGCACCGGCACCGTCACCCTGCCGGAGGACGAGAACGCGGGCCGGGAACGGCTCCGGGAGCTCGCCTCGCTCCTCTGCGAGCTGGGCTCCGACCTGCTGCGGGCGGCGGAACGCAGTGCGGAGGTCGAGCGGACCCTGCACGACGTCGCCGCCCGCTACGGCACCCGGGCCCGCTGCTTCGTCGTCCCCACCGGCCTCTTCGTCCGGGTCGGCGGCGGACCCGACGGCCGCGGCGGGGAGCTGGACTTCACCCCGGTCGACGGGCCCGACCTGCGCCTGGACCAGGTGGAGGCGCTCCAGGCCCTGGTCACCCGGATGCGGGCCGAGGCGGTGCCCTTCGACGAGGTGCGCCGCGCCCTGCGGGAGAACCGGGAGCGGCCGGAACGCTTCAGTCCGGCGGCCACCGTCCTCGGTTACGTCCTGCTGACGGTCGGCCTCGGCACCATGCGGCACGCGACCGTCCCGGCCGTCGCCGGGTACGCGGTGCTGGGCGCCGGGGTCGGTCTGCTGCGGCTGTTCGGCGACCGGCTGCCCTCGGCCCGCACCGCCCTGCCGGTGGTCACGGCCATCCTCGTCACCGCCACCGCGCTGCGCTGGGCCGGGCCGCTCCTCCACGAGAACCCCGCCGTGCTCTACATCCCGCCCCTCATCGCCTTCCTGCCCGGCGCCGCGCTCACCCTCGGCGCGATCGAACTCGCCACCGGGGCCGCGCTGTCGGGGCTGTCGCGGCTGGCCGGCGCGCTGACCGTGCTGCTGCTGCTCTCGCTCGGCATCCTGGTCGGCTCCGAACTGCTGCGGGCCCACCCCTCGGGGGGTAAGGCCGCCGAACCGCTCGGCGCGTGGGCGCCCTGGGCCGGGGTGCTGCTGCTCGGCTTCGGCTTCCTGCTGTACTTCTCCGCCCCGCCCCGGGTCACCGGCTGGCTGCTCGGCGCGCTCCTCGCCGAACGCCTCGTGCAGTCGACCGCCTCCGAACTGGCGGGGGCGACCTTCGGGGCCTTCGCCGCCGGGGCGCTCCTGCCCCCGATGGCGAGCTGGATCGAGAAGCGTTCCCGCACCCCCGACCAGGTGGTCTTCCTGCCCTGCTTCTGGCTGCTGGTCCCCGGCGCGATCGGGCTCACCAGCGTCTCGGAGATCATCGTGGAGAAGGACACCGACGGCGGCCTGGAGAGCCTCGTCGGCACGGTGATCACGGTCGCCGCCATCGCCCTCGGTGTGCTCGTGGGCGCCGGGCTCCAGCGCCGCCCCCGGATGCTGCTCGGCGAACCGGTCCCCAGCACCCCGGACACGCCCTCCGCCGGACCGGAGGAACAGACGGACCCGGCGGACCCGGTGGACCCGATGGGCCCGGCGGTCGGGGAGCCGCCCGTCAGGACCTGAGCGCCGTCCCGGCGGGCGGCTACCGCCGGCTCAGAGCGCGGGGGCGAGCGGACCCGCGGCCGCGCGGGCCGGGACCGTGCCGGTGCCGACGGCGCTGCCGCGCAGCCACGCGGACCAGTCCAGGTTCCAGTCGCCGTAGCCGTTGCCGAACGGGGCCATCGGCTCCCCGTACCCGTTGACGACCCGGACGAGGTCGCCCTCCCGGAGCGTGCGGAAGAGCCAGCGGGCGGCCTCGGTGGACATGCCCGTGCAGCCGTGGCTCACGTCCTCGCTGCCCTGGGCGTCCAGCGACCAGGGGGCCGCGTGCAGGTACTCGCCGCTCCACGTCACCCGAGTGGCCCAGCGGACCTTGAGGTCGTAGAACTCCCGGCTGCCGCGCGCGATCCCGATGGAGTCGCCGCGCATCCGGACCACGGCCTCCTTGCCGAGGACCACCTTGGTGCCGACCCGGGTGCGGAAGCCCGGCTTGCCGGTGGTGACGGGGACGACCCGGAGCAGCCGGCCGTCGCGGTGGACCCGCATCTCGTGGGCGGCGACGTCGGTGACGGCCTCGACCCGCGCCCCGGTGGAGAAGGCGAGCGGGCGCGAACGGCCGCCGAGGAGGCGGTCCGTGACGCGGACCCCGTCGAGCTCGGAGCGGACCTCGACGGTGGCGCGGGGCGGCCAGTAGGCGCGCGGCCGGTAGTGCAGGGTGTCGGCGTCCACCCAGTGCCAGGCGCCCTCGGCGCGGGGCTCGCTGCGGACGCGCAGGGCGCCCTCCACCACGCGGCGGGCGGCGGGGTCGGCGGCCGGGACGGGGTGGCTGAGCTCCGCCGTGACCGGCTGCCCCACCCCGTACGTCCGTCTCCTGCCGTCCCCGTCGCCCCCGCCGGGGCCGAAGGCGACGGTCAGCCGCTCCCCCGCCGGGGCCTTCGCGGTGCGGAGGGCGAGCCGGACCACCCGGCGGCGCGGGCCGTCCGGGCCGGGCTCCTCCAGGACGATCCGGGCCGTGTACGTGCCTCCGGCGGGCAGCGCCGCGTCGCTGGTCCAGCGGGCGCCGGCGGCGTCGAGGCGCCCGGCGATCCACCGTCCCCGCCCGTCGCCGACGGTGACGTCGCTCAACCGCCCGGGGGTGCGCAGGGCCAGGTCGACGGGGCCGGTGGCGGCCGGGAGGGCGACGGCGGCGGGGGCGTCCAGGTGCACGGTGGTGCGGGGCACCCGGCAGAGGCCGCCCGCTCCGGCGCAGGCGCCGACCGTGACGACGGCCGCGCCCTGGGCGGGTGCGGCGCCCGCGCGGCCGGCCGGCGGGGGCTGCGCCGCGGCGGTGGTGACGAGTACGGCCCCGACGGCGAGGGAGAGCGCTCCCCACCCCTGTACGTATCGGCGTGACGGCACGTCGGACACCCTCCCCTTTCGTCGCTGACCGGTCGGAAGGCCGGCGGACGGGCGCCGACCCGAGCATCAGAACCGACGAGAGGAGAAAAAGATGATCAAGGGCGCGGGCGTGGCGGACCTGAGGTCCGGGAGACGACCCGAATGGGTCAACGGGGCGGTTCCGGAAGCTCCTCGCCGGTCTCCAGCAGCGACTTCAGGCTGGAGACGATCGCGGGCCAGCCCTCCCCGACGAGCCGCCGCACGATGCCGTCCGCCTCCAGGCCGGCGTGGGCGACGGTCAGCCGGACCGTGGCGTCGCCGGAGGGTTCGAGGGTGAAGGTGACCGTGGACCTGCGCTCGCGGGAGAGGAGCCCGTACACCTCGTCGTCCAGGCCGACCGCCTTCGCCCATTCGGGGGTGAAGGTGTGCCAGGTGTAGGAGAGCAGGCGCCCCGGGACCGCCTCGACGACGACCTGTTCGGGGTCGGCGGTGCGGCGGCCGCCCTCGTCCCAGACCATCGGCGCGCCGGGGACCCACTCCGTCTCGAAGGCCACGCCCCAGTAGCGCCGGGTCAGTTCCGGCTCCGTCAGCGCCTTCCACAGGTCGTCCGGGGTGGTCCTGATGTAGCTGGTGTAGGCGTACGCGTCGGTGTCCATGGCGCTGCTCTCGCTCCTCCGGCCCCCGGTCGGCTCCCCGTGGTGTCTGGTGGTCCACCAGCCTAGGCAGAGCGCGGGGCCGCTGCCAGGCAGGCCGTACGGGGCCGGAGCCCCGGCCCCGTCGAAGTCGTACAGGTGCGGTCGAAGTTGAATAGGTGCGGAGGAAACTATTCAACGGGCTGCTAGCGTGTCCGGATGTCCCTCAAGCACGCCGTCCTCGCAGCTCTCCTGGAGGGCGAGGCATCCGGATACGACCTCGCCAAGATCTTCGACGTGTCCGTCGCCAATTTCTGGGCCGCCACCCCCCAGCAGCTCTACCGCGAGCTCGACCGGCTCTCGGCGGCCGGGCTGATCACCGCGCGGGTGGTCGAGCAGGAAAGGCGCCCGAACAAGCGGATGTTCAGCCTCACTCCGGAGGGGCGCCGGGACCTCGACTCCTTCACCTCCGTGGCACCGCGGCCGACCGCGGTGCGCGACGAGCTGATGGTGCAGGTGCAGGCGTGCGACGGCGGGGACACCGAGGCCGTACGGGGCTTCGTGGCACGTCACATGGAAGCCTCGCGGGACAAGCTCGCGCGGTACGGGCGGCTGCGGGAGTGGCTGCTCGGCGGCCGGGACGAGGAGACCTACCTGCGCGAGGCCGACCGCGTGGGACCGTATCTGACGCTGCTGCGCGGCCGGCTGATGGAGGAGGAGAACCTCCGCTGGGGCGAGCGGGTGCTCGCGGTACTGGACGCCCGGATCGCCGCGGGACGGGGCGGCAGCGGGGTGACGCGGACTCCTACCCTGCGGTAGAACTCTCGGGTAGCCCTCGGGAAGGCCGGCGGGCGCGGGAAGGGCGGACGCCGGGGAACGGCGCGCCCGGCGAAGGGGCGGACCTCCATGAACGTCGGTGACCTCGTCGAGGACTTCACCCTTCCGGACGAAACCGGTGCCTCGCGCTCCCTCGGCGGACTGCTGGCCGAGGGGCCGGTCGTCCTCTTCTTCTACCCGGCGGCGATGACGCCCGGCTGCACCGCCGAGGCCTGCCACTTCCGCGACCTGGCCGCCGAGTTCCGCGCCGCGGGCGCGCTGCCCGTGGGGGTGAGCGGGGACGCGGTGGAGCGGCAGCGGGAGTTCACCGAGCGGCACTCCCTCGGCTATCCGCTGCTCTCCGACCCCGAGGGCCGGGTGCGGGAGCGCTTCGGCGTGCGGCGCGGCTTCTCGCTGGCGCCGACGAAGCGGGTCACCTTCGTCATCGGGCAGGACCGGCGGGTGAAGGAGGTCGTCCGCAGCGAGCTGCGGATGAGCGCCCACGCGGACCGCGCGCTCGCGGCCCTGGCGGCCCTGCGCACCTCCTGACCCGGCCGCCGGCGGGCCCGCCACGACATGCGGGCGCGGGCCGGACGGGTGAGACTCGCTCCAACGCACGGCCTCCCGGCCGGCGAGCGAACGGAGTGTGCAGGAATGGACGACTACCCTCTCCTGAACGTCTTCTGGACGATGCTGTGGTTCTTCCTCTGGATCATGTGGCTCTTCCTGCTCTTCAAGGTGATCACGGACATCTTCCGGGACCACGGGCTGAGCGGCTGGGGCAAGGCCGGCTGGCTGATCTTCTGCATCGTGCTCCCCTACCTGGGCGTCCTGGTCTACGTCATCGCCCGCGGCAGGAGCATGGGCGAGCGTGACGCAAAGCAGGCGAAGGACGCGGAGGCCCGTTTCCAGGAGTACATCCGGCAGACGGCCGGGACCCAGGCCGCCGCGAGCGGCTCCCCGAGCGCCACCGACGAACTGACGCGGCTGGCGGACCTGAAGGAGAAGGGCGCGATCTCCGAGGAGGAGTTCCAGCAGGCGAAGGCCAAGGTCCTCGCCTGACCCCCTCCCCGCCCTCCATTCCGCCCGATCGCGGCGGCCCCGTGTCCCGGACCCGCACCCTTAATGCGAGTCCGGGATACCGCTTTGATACGGTCGGCGCGTGAGGTTGACCAAGTTCACCGACCTGGCCCTGCGTGCCGTGATGCGCCTGGCGGTCGCCGACGGCGAGGAGCCCGTCACCACGCGCGCGGTGGCGGAGGAGATGGCGGTGCCCCACGCCCACATGGCGAAGGTGGTCACCCGGCTCCAGCACCTCGGCGTGGTGGAGGCCCGGCGCGGACGCGGCGGCGGGCTCGCGCTCACGGACTTCGGCCGGCACTCGTCGGTGGGCTGGCTGACCAGGACCCTGGAGGGCGACGAGGAGGTCGTCGGCTGCGAGGCCGATCCGCCGTGCCCGCTGCGGGCGGCCTGTCGGCTCCGCGGCGCGCTGCGGGAGGCCCAGGACGCCTTCTACCGCGCGCTCGACCCGCTGACGGTAGCCGATCTCGTACGGTCGCCGACCGGTCCCGTACTCCTCTCGCTGACCCCACACCCTCCGTCCTGACCTCCCGCACGCTTCCCGCCCGGCGCCCGCCGCACGGGATTTCCTCTCTCCTTAAACACGAAGATCACCTACCAGAATGCGAGTTCCGATGCTGTCCGAGCAGGCCGTCCCCGTCGTCCGCGCCACGCTGCCCGCCGTCGGCGGAGCACTCGACCGGATCACCGAGCGCTTCTACGGACGTCTCTTCGACGCCCACCCCGAACTGCTGCGGGACCTCTTCAACCGGGGCAACCAGGCCAACGGGGACCAGCGCAAGGCCCTCGCCGGCTCCGTGGCCGCCTTCGCCGTCGCCCTCCTGGAGCACCCGGACACCCGCCCGGACACCCTGCTCTCCCGCATCGCGCACAAGCACGCCTCCCTCGGCGTCACCGCGGACCAGTACAAGATCGTGCACGAGCACCTCTTCGCCGCGATCGTCGAGGTGCTCGGCGAGGCCGTCACCCCCGAGGTCGCCCAGGCCTGGGACGAGGTCTACTGGCTGATGGCGAACGCGCTCATAGCCCTGGAGGGCCGCCTCTACCAGGAGGCGGGCGTCGAGGAGGGAGCGGTCTGGCGCACGGTACGGATCGCGGAGCGGCGCGAGGAGACCGCGGACACCGTCTCCCTCACCCTCACGGACCCCGACGGCTCGCCGCTGCCGCCCTTCCGCCCCGGCCAGTACGTCAGCGTCCGCGTCGCCCTCCCCGACGGCGCCCACCAGATCCGCCAGTACAGCCTCTCCTCCGCCCCCGGCCGCCCCGCCTGGCGGATCACCGTCAAGCGGGTCGACGGCGACCCGGCCGGAGAGGTCTCCCAGCAGCTCCACGCCCACGCGGCGGCCGGCGACCTCCTGGAGGTCTCCGCCCCCTTCGGCGACCTCGTGCTGCCCGAGGGCGACGGCCCCCTGCTGCTGGCCTCCGCCGGCATCGGCAGCACCCCGATGCTCTCCATGCTCGACCACCTGGCCACCGCCGGCGCCCGGCGCCCGGTCCTCGTCGTGCACGCCGACCGCTCCCCCGAGGCCCACGCCCACGCCGAGGAGCTGCGCGAGCTCGTCGGCCGGCTGCCGGAGGCCAGCCTGCACCTCTGGTACGAGGAGCCCGGCACGTCCGGTGCCCGCGAGGGCCTCGCCGACGTGACCTCCCTGGAGGTGCCGGCCGGCACGAGCGCGTACCTCTGCGGCCCGCTCCCCTTCCTGCGGGCGGTCCGGGGCGACCTCGTCGCAACCGGCGTCGCCGCGGCCGACGTCCACTACGAGGTCTTCGGTCCGGACCTCTGGCTCGGCGCCTCCGCCTGACCCGCCCCCGGCCGGATCCGGGAGCCCGCGCCCCGGACCCGGCCAAGATCCACTCCGTGTGACCCTTCGATCCCCAAGCACCGTGGCGTTCCCGCTGCGGATCCTGCATAGTGTGGGCGCGGATCGGCCTCGTAATCAGTGGGCCGACAGGGAATGGACGGAAGCGATGGGATCGTACGGAGCGGGCGGCACCCACCTCGACGCGCAGCGGCCGGTACGGGGGATCGCCCTCGACATCGGCAGTTCACGGACCCGGGCGTGGGCCCCGGGGGCGGGCGTCTTCGCGGACGTGCCGAGCGCGCCGGTCCAGCGCGGCCAGGCCCCGGACGACTCCTCCCGGCTGCTGCTCCTGAAGCGGCTGGCCGCCTCCGCCCCCGGCGGGGAGAGCCACGACACCGTCGTGATGCTGGCCCACCCGGTGCTCGCCGCGCCCGCGGAACGCGAGGCGGTCCGCCGGGTGGTGGCCGGCCTCGGCCCGGTCCGGGTGATCGCCGTCGACAGCGCCCGCGCCGCCGCGGCCTACGCGGCCCCGCCCGGCGGCGGTCCGCTGCTCGTGGTGGACCTCGGGGCCCGGCTGACCGAGGTCACGCTCGTCGTGGACGGCCAGGTGCAGGACGCCCGGCTCGCGGAGCTCGGCGTGGACGACCTCCCGGCCCACGGCGACGTGCCGGACGCCGTGGCGGGCACCGCCGCGGACATGGTGAGCGACCTGTGGCGCGAGGACCGCACCGGCGCGGTCCGCGGGGCGCTGCGCCGCGGCGTCCTGGTGACCGGCGGCGGGGCGCTGCGGCTCGACGTGACCGCCCGCCTGGCCCACGTGCTGCGCGGCCGGGTCCGGCTGGCCAACGACCCCGCGACCAGCGTGGTCCGGGGCGCCGGACTGATGCTCGCCTCCGCCCTGCGCCACCCCGGGACCCGGCACACCCTGTAGCGGAGGCACGCCGGCCCCCCGGGCCTGCAACCGACGGGCCGGAAGTGGGGATCATCGTGGACGGTGACGGCGGCCCCCGTACCGAGCGTCACGGAGAGTTCCCGCTGCCCCGTCCCGAAGAGGACGGCCCGGAGGGCCCGGCCCCCGGCCGGCGCGCGCGGCTCGGCGGTCTCCCTGAGCCCGCGGTCGGCGAGGCAGTCGTCGACGCGTCTCCGCTCCGCCGCCCGGAGAAGGGCGTCCTGCTCCGTGCGCGCGGTCGGCACCAGATGGCGGCCCGGCGGGCCGGAACGGGCGGAGGCGGAGTCGGCGAGCAGAGCCAGCGAGGCGGCCAGCAGGGCCCGGCGGGTGAACGACGGAGTGGCGGGCGGCATGATTCCCCCTTGGCACGCGGTGGCACCGCGGTCCTGCGGCGCCCGGTCGACGGGGGCCGGACGATGACCACCGGCCGACCCGAACGATTACTGCCCGTGACCGCCGCGGTCATGCCGCGGCTCACTCGAACGGGTCGAACGCGCCGTCGCGCGCGCCTCTCGGGCGCCGCGCGGGCCCCTTGGAAAAGCCTCGGACACCAAGGGGCTCGGGCACACAGCCCCCGGCACACAGGCCCCGGACATGGTGGAGCCCCGGCTGGACGGGGGATTCCAGCCGGGGCCGCTCACCGTGACGGACGAAGGGCGGTCACCTCTGGGGGGGACCTTGGGGACCGGGCCCCTTCGTCGTCACATACAGGAGAACGGTGGACGTTTGCGTAATGTTCCGGAACGTCTGGATGAACGGTGTGAGTCGGGTCACCCGTCTCCCGTACCGGCGTCTTCGCACGGCCCGCCCCGTCCGGCTCCGCCCGGTCGCCACGGGCCGATCACCGGAACCGGAAGCCGGTCAGTCGTCCTTCTCGGGCCGGTAGACGGCGCCGGCGCGGGCGGCGCCGGGGGCGAGGAGCTCGGGGACGGTGACGAAGGTGTAGCCCTGGCGCTGGAGCTCGTCGATGATGCCGGGGACCGCCGGCACGGTGCCGTCGTATATGTCGTGGAGCAGGATGATGCCGTCGCGGTGCGCCTGGGTCAGGACGCGTTCCCGGATCAGCGCGGAGTCGGTGGTGGAGTAGTCCTTGGCCGTGATGCTCCACAGCACCTGCGCGAGGCCGAGCTCGCGGCTGACCTCGCTCACGGTGGAGTCGGTCCGCCCCTGCGGCGGGCGCATGAGGACGGGCTTGCGGCCTGTGATCCTCTCGACGGCGTCCTGGGTCCGGGACAGCTCCTCGCGCACCTCGCCCTCGTCGAGGTCGGTGAGGATGCGGTGGGACCAGGTGTGGTTGGCGACCTCGTGTCCCTCGTCCGCGATCCGCCGGACGACCTTCGGATAGCGGTCGACGTGCTTGTGCCCCAGCAGGAAGAAGGTGGCGGGGACCTTCTTCTCCTTCAGGACGTCGAGCAGGTGCGGGGTGTCCTTCCCCGGCCCGGCGTCGAAGGTGAGGGCGATGCACTTCGCCTCCGCGCAGTCGACCCGGCGGGAACCCGCGCCCGCCTTCCCGTCGTCGCCCGCGTCGGCCCGCGCGGCCTGCGGGGTGACCGTGTCCACCCCGCAGCCGCCGAGGGTGAGCATCAGCGTGGCGGCGAGCAGGGCGGCGGTCCTCCCACCCCGACGGCCCGGCCTGGATCGGAACATGGTGGTACCCGCTTTCCCCGGTTTCATGATCGGAACGGCCGCGTCCACGCCTGGTCAGGGCGGGTTCCCAGCGGCCGTTCCGAACTCTACACACGGTGTATACGGGCTCCGGAAAGGGGGTCCCCCCTCCCCCTCTCCGCTCCTCCCCGGCCGCCGTTCCGCCGGGCCGGGATCAGTCGTCGAGGGCGTCCATGACCTCGGCGAGGTCCACGAACTTGAAGTTGGTGGAGTCGCGGTCGCCGTCACCGGGGGCGTCGTGGCCGTCCTGGACGACGAGGAGCCCGTTGGGGTACTTGGAGCCGAGCGGGGCGTTCAGGACCGCCGCGCCGTCGCACTCCTCGGAACCGTCGAGGGTGTCGTCCGCGGCGGCGACCCGGAAGCCGCCCTCGTACTCGTTGGCGTCCTCCAGCTCGCGGTCATAGGCGGCGAAGGTGTTGTCGCCCTGGCTGGAGGCGAGGACGTAACCGTCGCCGTCGGGCTCGGTGAGCAGCGTCAGGCCCTCGACGTCCGAGGAGATCCTCGTGCCGCCGAAACCGGGGTCGGCGCCCGGCGTGCACTCCTCGGTCTCCTCGTCGTAGACGCCGGGGACGCCGTACTCGCGGACCTTGTCAATCAGCTTCGGCGTGCCGGTGAGGTCGGCGCGCATCCGCCAGACGCCGATGTCCTCCTGGCCGGCGTAGAGCATGCCGTTGGCCGGGTCGACGACCATCCCCTCGACCTGCGGCAGTTCACCGGGCTCGGCGCACGGGGACCACGAGGTGCCGTCGGGCAGCCGGAAGGAGGAGGGCAGGTCCAGGGCGCGGACCTTGCGGTACGTGACCTTGCCGCCCGCCGCCGGCAGCAGCTCCAGGAGGGCGATGCTGGTGCGCTCGCGACGGCTGACCAGGGCGTAGGACTTCCCGGTCGTCCGGTCCGTCCAGGTCGCCAGGCCGTAGGCGGTCCGCTGGTCGTTGATCTCGGCCTGGTCCTGCGAGAACACCGGCGGCGCGGCCGGGTCGGTGACGTCGCTCAGCGGGCCGCCGGCCCGGTCGCGGTCGATGCGGTAGAAGCTCAGCCGGTCGTTGCCCCGGTCGCTGGTGACGGCCAGATCGGCCTTCCCCGAGGAGAGCCGCAGACCGTGCACCAGGTCCACGTTGTTGAACCGGCCCGGAGCGTCGTCCTCGCCGGCGGCGGGCGGCGCGGCTATCGACTGCACCGGACGCGCGTCCAGGTCGTAGACGCGCAGGCCGCCCTCCTTCGCCGTGGCGACGACGAGGCTGCGGTCGGGCGCAGCGGCGTTGCGCCAGATGGCCGGGTCGTCCGCGTCGGCGTTGCCGCCCTCGTCGTCGTCGTGCAGCGCCGGCGTCTCCGCCCGGGGGGTCACGGACGGCAGCGAATCGGCGAAGACGCGGTGGTGGCCGTCGGCTTGGGCCGGCACGGCCAGCGCCGCCGCCGTGAGGGCCGTGGTGGCGGCCAGTACGGCGGACCGGACGATTGTGGAGCGAGTCACGCGGTTCTCCTCGAAGAGGGGCAACTGTCTCGCGAGAGCTTGACCCCTCTTCGTTGCGACATGACTTCGCCGAACGTCACCTTGCATGTACATGAGGTGAACGACGTGCCAGGGAGCGCGGGGCGGGAGGCGGGACGGCCAGGGTCCTCACATGTGCGCGCCCGTCAGCTCACCCGGAGGGCCCTCCCCCCTCCCCCCTCCCCCCTCCCTCCCCCTTTCGTTTTCCTGTCCGTGTCACCCAGGGCGGGGCCCGTCCGCCCCGCCCGGGGAGCGTGGTCCCGGGTCAGCGTGCGGCGAGCAGGAGGCGGGCTTCGGTCTCCTGGTCACCCGAGACGGACTGCCGGGATTCGACGTCGAAGCCGGTGGCGAGCGTCTTCTCCACTTCGCCCACGGCGTGGTAGCCGCCGGTCAGGAGGACTCCCACCTTGCCGGCGAGTCTGGGTGGAGTGGCCTTCTCGTGCCGGCCGTCGGAGGTGTCGAAGGTGGCCGTCCAGACGGTCGTGACCGGCCCCGGGGCTTCCTTCTGGCCCGGCGGCACGACGTCCTCCAGCCGATAGGCGTGGTCGAGGACCTCGAACACGGCCTGGGCGTCCTCCCGGCAGCAGTCGCTCAACTGGACGGTGACGTCGGTGTCGATGTGCAAGTCGTACACGTCGCTCATCTCCTCGCGGCCCTTGTGCCACCCTTCCAGCATCCCCCTTCCCGTCCCGGAACGTCGCCTCATCCCCAGTCGCGCCGCCCCCTCCAGGCCCCGGCGGCCGCCGTCCCGCCGGGGAGGGAACGGCGGAGTCGTTCCAGCAGACCGGGGCGACGGGGGCGGGAGGGGCCGCCCGGCGGGTGCGTGTTTCGGGCGCGCGGCCGGCCCGGGGGGCGGTACGCCGGGGCGGTCTGCGGTGGGGCGCCCCGGGGTGGAGCGGCCTGTGGCAGGGACCGCTCCTCGGGCACGGGTGCGGGCGCGGGTGAAGGAGTGGGGGCCGGTCGGGCGGCGCGGGCTTCGGCCAGGGCGAGGGTGAGGTTCGTCCGGTGCCATCGGATCTCGTCCGGGCCGTCGGCGCGGAGGAGGCGTTCGGCGGTCTCGCGGGCCGTGCCGGCGAGCGGGAGGCCCGGCGGGGGCGCGGGGCGCAATCGGTCCAGGAGGGCGCGCTCGTGGGGGTCGTCGACGGTCTCCGCGAGCCGGTCCGGGTCGAGCAGGGAGGCGATCGCCGCCGCGCGGGCCCAGGGGTCGGCGGTGCCGCGCAGCAGCAGGGCGAGGTGACGGGAGCGCCAGTTCCTGGCCCGCAGGTCCTCGCCCGCCGCTTCCCTTTCGCGCAGTGCGACCGGCAGGCGGCCGGTGAGCAGTTCGGGGTGCGCCTCACCGAACGCGGTCACCTCGGCCGCCACGTAGAGCCAGATCACCGAGCGGTAGCGGTTGAGGTAGAAGCGCACCGGGCTCAGATGCCCGGTGCGGACCAGGCGGGCGAACCGGGTGGGGGCGACGGAGAGGAGGGCGGCCGCCTCGCCGGCGCCCACGGCCCGGACGCGGTCCCGGAGTCCGGCGGGGAAGTCCGGGGCCGCCTTGAGCCGGTCGATCTCGGCCCGCTCGACCGGGCGCCGCTCGGGCGGCTGGTCCCAGCCCACGGCCTCCCAGCCTCCGGACCGGGCTCGGGGCCGGACTCGGGGCCGGACTTCGGACGGATCACCGGCCCCGAGTCCAGCCCCGTCTCGGTTTCCGGGGCGGCCCCGGGCCGTTCCCTCCGCCCCCACGTCCGCATCCCCGTTCGTCTCCGCCCCCGTACCCGGGGGCGGGGACGGGATCGTCCTGATCAGGCCCAGCCGGACCGCGAGCCGGAACTCTTCGCGCCTCAGTTCCAGCTCTTCCGCGGCCCGGGCCGGTGCCACCGTCCACATCGTCTCGTCCACCGTCATGGCGTCCGCCGCCTCCCCCGCTCGTTCGTCCCGGCCTCGGGCCGGTGCGGGTCCGGGCGACCCGACACGACGAAAGTAACGGAGAGTGATGGTCGCCGCACTCCCTGTGGAAAAGCGCCTGTGGACAACTCTCGATGCGTCAGGGCATCGGTCGGTCAGGGCGCGAGGCCGTCCGGCTGGCGCGCGGAGACTCCCAGGTGTTCGCCCACGCGGTTGACCAGGAGCGTCATCTCGTACGCGACCTGGCCGACGTCTGCCTCCGCGTCGCTCAGCACACAGAGGCAGCTGCCGTCGCCGGCGGCCGTCACGAACAGCAGGGCCTCGTCGAACTCGACCATCGTCTGCCGGGGCCGCCCCGCCCGGAAGTGGCGGCCCGAGCCGCGCGCGAGGCTGTGCAGGCCGGAGGAGACGGCGGCCAGGTGCTCCGCGTCCTCCCGCGCGAGGTCGCTGCTCGCGCCGGTCACCAGGCCGTCGTTCGACAGCACCAGCGCGTGCCGTATCGGTCCGACCCGTCTCGTCAGGTCGTCCAGGAGCCAGTCGAGCCCCTTGTCCAGCGCCATGTGGTCCTCCCCCTCGTCGGTGCGGTTCCGCCGGCCGGGCCCCGTGCCCGCGTTCGCCGGTACGGACCGCGTGTCGCGGCAAGCCTTACGCACTGTCGTGGACAGGGCAAGCACCCCGTCGGCCCGGGTGTGCCGCCGAGCGGTCGCCGGGCCCCGGGTACCGGATGCCGGGCGTCATGTGCCGGGCGCCGAGGGCCGGGTGCCGCATCATGGACCCATGACGAGGATGACCGAGGAACAGTGGCGGGCCTTCGTGTCGCAGGGGACCCGGACCGGCAAGCTCGCGACCGTCCGCGCGGACGGCAGTCCGCACGTGGTGCCGGTGTGGTTCGTGCTCGACGGCGACTCCTTCGTGTTCAACACGGGGAAGGACACGGTGAAGGGACGCAACCTCGCCCGGGACGACCGGGTGTCGCTCTGCGTGGACGACGACGCCCCGCCGTTCTCGTACGTCACCCTGAGCGGGCGGGCCGAACTGAGCGAGGATCCGGCGGAACTGGTCCGCTGGGCCACCCGGATCGGCGGCCGTTACATGGGCCAGGACCGGGCCGAGGAGTTCGGCGCGCGCAACGGGGTGCCGGGCGAACTCCTCGTCCGGGTGAAGATCGAGAAGGTGTCCTCGGCGGGCGGCGTCTCCGACTGACCTCTCCGAGGACGTCCTGCGGATCCGGCCGGCCGCAGATGACGCCGTACGCCTCCGGCGCGCCTCCTCTCCGACCCTCATCCCCTCCGGCTCGCATCTCCCCCGGCGCCTCCCCCGAAGGCGCCGTCCCGAGAACACCGCCCCGAGAACACCGTGCGGTTCAGCCGACCGTGTCGAGGAGGCGGGCGGTGTGCATCCGGCCCGCGTACTCGACGACCCGGATGAGGACCTCCTTGCCGGAGTCGCGGTCGCGCGCGTCGCAGAGCACCACGGGGGTGCCCAGGTCCAGGTCGAGGGCGCGGGACACGTCCTGCGCCCCGTAGGAGCGGGCGCCCTCGAAGCAGTTGACGGCCACCACGAAGGGGATCTTCCGGTGCTCGAAGTAGTCGACCGCCGGAAAGCAGTCCTCCAGGCGGCGGGTGTCGGCGAGGACGACCGCTCCCAGGGCGCCCTGCGAGAGCTCGTCCCACAGGAACCAGAAGCGGTCCTGTCCCGGGGTGCCGAAGAGGTACAGCGACAGGCCCGCGCGGATCGTGATCCGGCCGAAGTCCATGGCCACGGTGGTGGTGGTCTTCCGGTCCACTCCCCCGGTGTCGTCGACGTGCTCGCCGGCCCGGCTGAGCCGTTCCTCGGTGCGCAGGGGCCGGATCTCGCTGACCGCGCCGACCAGGGTGGTCTTGCCGACGCCGAAGCCGCCGGCGACGAGGATCTTCAGGGCGAGAGCGTCGCCGCCGTCCGCGCCGGTGCTGTCAGAGCGCTCGTAGGCCATCGATCACTTCTCTCAGGATGCGTTCGTCGGGGAGCTGCGCGGGCGGTACGGGTCGGCTGACGCGTACGAAGCCCGATTCGAGGAGGTCGCCGAGGAGGACCCGGACGACGCCCACGGGGAGGTCGGCGTCGGCGGCGAGTTCGGCCACCGACTGGGTCTCGGACCGGCAGAGGGCGAGCAGGGCGCGGTGTTCGGGGCCGAGGACGGCCTCCTCGGCCGGGCCCGGCGGGTCGTCGTCGACGACGACGAGGGCGATGAGGTCGAACCGTACGTTGCTGGGACCGGGTTTGGTGCGGCCGCCCGTCATCGCGTAGGGCCGGACGAGCGGCCCCGCGTCGGCGTCGTACCACTGGCTGCCGGGCGCGGGCGCCCCTCCGCCGAAGGGGTTCCCGCCGGCAGGGCTGCCGTCCGCGGAGCTCCCTTCCCCGGAGCTCCCCCCTGCGCGGTTCCCGTCCGTGGGATTCCGGCCGGCGCTGTCCATGGTCATGGGGGTCTCCGGTCAGCCGGCGGCCGGTGGGGTCACCGTGAGCCGGGGCGGGGTGTGGAGGTGTTCGCCGACGCGCTTGACGAGCCGGGCCATCTCGTAGGCGATGAGGCCGATGTCGGCGCTGACGGAGCTGAGGACGGCGAGGCAGGAGCCGTCTCCGGCGGCGGCGACGAAGAGGAAGCCGTCGTCCATCTCGACCATGGTCTGGCGGACGCCTCCGGTGTGGAACTGCCGGCCGGCGCCCTTGGCGAGGCTGTGGAAGCCGGAGGCGATGGCGGCGAGGTGCTCCGCGTCCTCCCGGCTGAGCCCGCTGGAGGCGCCGACCGGGAGGCCGTCGCTGGAGAGCACCACCGTGTGCCGGACCTCGCGGACCCGGGTGACCAGGTCGTCGAGGAGCCAGTCGAGTTCGCCGGAGCGGGGGTGGGAGACCCTCTCGTGGTCGATCATGCGTCGTCTCCTTCGGGTCGGTGGTCCTGGGGCGGGGTGGGGCGGGCGCCGAAGTAGGGGCCGAGGTCGGTACGCGCGCGTGCGTCGCTGCGCGGGTCGTCCGGGACCCGGCGCCAGGGCGGGTCGGACGGCCCGTCGTGGCCCCTGCCGGCGCGGGGCGGGGTGGCGTGTCCCGTACCGGCGTTGGACGGAGTGGCGTGTCCGGTGCCGGCGGGAGGCGGGGTGCCGTGTCCCGTACCGGCGTTGGACGGGGTGGCGTGTCCGGTACCGGCCTGGGGCGGGGTGGCGGGCGGGGCGTCGTCGTGCGGGCGGGTGGTGCGGCCCCGCGCGTGGCCGGGCGGCGGGGCGGCCGGAGTGGCGCCTTCGCCCAGGGGGCGGCGGGTGCCGGGGGCGGGGCCGCCGCCGCGCTGCCAGCCGTCCCGGTAGGCCGCCATCCGGTCCCGTACCTCCTCGGGTGTCCGCTCCTGAGTGCCCGGGACCGCGGTGACGGGTGCAGGGGCGGGCGCGGGGGCCTCGCGCAGCTGCGGGACGAGGCTCGCCTGCCGGATGCGGCGCGGGAGTCCGCCGTCGTCCCCGCCCTCCCGGTCCGCGGCCCCGGGGCCGCGCTCGTGCGCGGGCTCGGGCCTCGGCGCGGGAACCGGCCGCGGCGGTACGGCGTGACCGCGCGGGCGCAGGGTGGTGACTCCGGCCGGTACGGGGGCGGGTTCGGGGGCCGGGGCGGGCGCGGGTGCGGCCGGGGGCGTACCGGGGAGCGTCTTCGGGGCGGCTCCGGCGGACGCGGGGGTACGGGGCGCGGCCGGGGGCCGGGTGAAGCGGCGGGCCTCCGCGCGGTGGGCCTCCTCGCGCTCGCGGGCGGCGCGTTCGGCGGCGGATCCGCCGTTCCCCCCTGCGAGCCCGCCGATTCCCCCTGCGGGACCTCCCCTCCCCTCGACGGGGCCGCCGATTCCCCCCACCGGTCCGCCGATTCCCCCGGCGGCCGTCTCCGGGGCCGTGGCGGTGTCGGCCGTCCCCGCGCGGGCGGGGGCGGCGCCGGGGCCGCGGCCGGTCTCCGGAGCCTCCTGGAGGAGGTCGGTGGGGAGCAGGACGACGGCGGTGGTGCCGCCGTACGGGGAGGTCCGCAGGTGGACCCGGACGCCGTGCCGGGAGGAGAGGCGGCTGACGACGAAGAGGCCGAGGCGGTCGCTGTCGAAGAGGTCGAGCGCCTCGGAGCGGTCGATGCGGGCGTTGGCCTCGGCGAGGGTCTCCTTGCCCATGCCGAGGCCCCGGTCCTCGATCTCCAGGGCGTAACCGTTGCCGACGGGTTCGCCGCTGACCCGGACCTTGGTGTGGGGCGGGGAGAACTGGGCGGCGTTCTCGATGAGTTCGGCGAGGAGGTGGGTCAGGTCGGCGACGGCACCGCCCGCGACGGCGGTCTCGGGGAGCCCGCGCACCTCCACGCGCGCGTAGTCCTCGATCTCGGAGACGGCGGCGCGGACGACGTCGGTGAGCGGGACCGGCATGCGCCAGGCGCGGCCCGGGGCGGCTCCCGACAGGATGATCAGGCTCTCGGCGTGCCGCCGCATGCGGGTGGTGAGGTGGTCGAGGCGGAAGAGGTCGCCGAGTTCGGCGGGGTCGTCGGCGCGCCGCTCCATGCTGTCCAGGAGGTTGAGCTGGCGGTGGACGAGGACCTGGCTGCGGCGGGCGAGGTTGACGAAGACGCCGGAGATGCCGCTGGCCAGTTCGGCGCGTTCGACGGCGGCGGAGAGCGCGGCCCGGTGGACGGTGGTGAGGGCTTCGCCGACCTGGCCGATCTCGTCCTGGGGCGCGGGGCCGGGCGGGGCCTCCGCCTGGACGTCGATCTCCTCTCCGGCGCGCAGCCGGCCCATGGCGGCGGGGAGTTTGCGGCGGGCGATGCCCAGAGCGGTGTTGCGGAGGGTCACGAGTTCGACGACGAGGCCGCGGCCGATCCGGACGGAGATGACGAGGGAGGCGGCGACGGCGAGGAGGCCGAGGACGACGGCGGCGCCGGAGGGGCTGAGGAGGCCGCCCGCGAAGGGGCCGGTGTCGGCGGAGGCGGCGCGCGCGTCGCCCTCGACGGCGGTGAGCCCGGTGCGTACGGCGGCGAGGGCGGCGTCCCAGTCGGCGGAGGGCACCGCGCGGACGGCGGGGCGGCCGTCCTCGGCGGCGGAGATCCGGTCCTCGGCCTCGGTGAGCCGGGCGTGGGCGTCGCCGTCGGCGAGCCGGGCCCAGGCGGCCCGGCCGGCCGGGGGGAGGTCGGGCCCGGCCGAGGCGAGGAGGGTGCGGCGGGTCTCCGCCGCGCCGGTGAAGGCCCGTTGGTGGTCGGCGGTCAGCCGGCCGGTGAGGTGGGCGGAGGCGAGGAGGGCGTCCTCGCGGGAGAGCATCTCACCGGCGCGGGCGATGTCGAGGAGCACGCGCGCGTGGGAGCCCTGTCCGGCGTCCTGGAGTCCGCTGAGGGCTCCGCCGACGGCGAGGCCGGACGAGACGGCGGTCGTGTACGCGTGGTACGCGCGGTCCGTGTCGGCGCGTCCCGCGACGGTGTCCGCGCGGAGGCGGACGAGTCCCTGGACCTCGCGGGTGAAGGCGCCGACGCGGTCGGCGACGTCGGCGGGCAGGTCCCCGGAGTCGCCGACCGTGTGGCCGTCGCCGAGCCGGAGCCGGGCGGCGGCCTCGTCGGTGCGGCGGATCCGGTCCTTGAGCTCGGCGGCCCGCCCGGCGCCCGGGGCGGCGGCCTGGCGCACGGCGGCCCTGCGTTCCTCCTGGAGGGCGGCGAGGGTCGCGGCGACGGGCTGCCGGATGTCGGCGTCGACGCGCTGGAGCTGGCGGATCCTCGCCATGTCCTGGGCGGTGGTGACGGTGGCGAAGCCCCAGAGGGCGAGGAGGGAGACGACCGGGACCATGAGGAGCGAGACGATCTTGGCGCGTACGGTGCGGGGGCGCAGGCCCCGCCGGCCCGGCCGGTCCCGTACGACGGCGGGGGCGGGGGCCGGCGTGGGGCCGCCCGCCGTGTCCTCCGGCCCCTCCGGCCGTCCCGGCTCCGTCGGCGGCTCCGGCCGCTCGGGCCGTCCCGTTCGCCGCCGCCGGTCGGTGGTGTCGGCCGCCGGGGCGGCGGCAGCGGTGGTGGCGTGCGGGGTTCCGGGGTCCGGTTCGTCGGCGGGCGGCCCGGCGTGTGCGCGCCGCCCGCGTGCGGTCGCCGGCGGCGCGGGCGCCACGGCGTCCTGGTTCTTGCGGGGAGTTCGCATGGGCTCCTCGTTCCGGCTGGGGTGGAGGTGTCGGGCCCCCGGGAGGGGCGGGGGTCAGCGGGTCGGGGTACGGGTGGGGGCGGGGGCGGGGGTCCGGGCGGCGCGGAAACCGGGCGGGGCCACGTCGACGGCGCGTTCGTCGGGTTCGGTGAGGCGTTCGGCGGAGGCGTACGCGGCCCGTTCCCCGGCCGTCGGGGAGAGGGCCACGAAGGCCGAGGTGATGAACAGGTACGAGCCGAGGCCGACCGCGAGCGGGAAGATGAACTGCATGACGGTGGCGCCGGAAAGGGCCTCGGAGGAGGGGGTGACCTCCACGCCGACCGCGAGCATGCCCGTGTAGTGCATGCTGCTGACGGCCGCTCCCATGACGAGGGAGGCGAGCGCGACCGCGATCGGGGCGTGGATGTTGAGGGCCGCCCAGAGCGCCGCCGTCGCGGCGGCGACCGCGATGAGGACCGAGAGGGCGACGAGCAGCGGGTCGTAGTGGACGGTGCCGTGGAGGCGGAGGGCGGCCATGCCCATGTAGTGCATGCTCGCGACGCCGATCCCGGTGGTCAGTCCGCCGATCAGAAGCGATCGCACGCGGTCGCGTCCGTAGCCGACGGCGAACACGCCGACTCCCACGACGCCCATCGCGATGAGGAGGCTGAGGACGGTGAGCGGCACGTCGTAGCGGATGTCGGTGCCGGTGACGCCGAAGCCGAGCATCGCGACGAAGTGCATGGTCCAGATGCCGGTGCCGAGTGCGGAGGCGGCGGTGAGCAGCCAGTTCCGCCGGGAGCGGCCGGTCGCGTCGAGCGCGCGTACGGTGCAGCGCAGCCCGAGGGCGGCGCCGGTGCAGGCCATCGCGTACGACAGCACAGGTGTCAGCCAGCCGAAGGTGGCGTGGTCCAGGTGTCCCATGACTCGGGGACGCTAGTGCGCACGCGGGGGCGCATCGGGGGCGCATTTCGAAAGCTGCTGGAATATGACGGGGAGAAGTTTCAGATCGGTCGTGCGATTTTCGAACGTGGCCGAGAACGTTCACTCCACCGGGTGGGCGATCATGGGCTCATGAGCGACGACCCCACAGACGTACGAGCGTTCTTCGCCACCCGCGCGGCCGGTTGGGACAGCCGTTTCCCCGACGACGGGCCCGCCTACGCCGCCGCCGTCGCCGAGCTGGGCCTGCGGCCCGGCGACGCCGTGCTCGACGCGGGCTGCGGCACGGGCCGCGCGCTGCCCCCGCTGCGCACCGCCGTCGGCCCGGCGGGGAGCGTGATCGGCGCCGACCTCACGCCGGAGATGCTGGCCGAGGCGGTACGGGCCGGGCGGCGCGGCCCCCGGGGCGCCGGGACGCTGCTCCTCGCCGACGTCGGCCGGCTGCCGCTCCGGGACGGCGGTCTCGACGCGGTCTTCGGCGCGGGCCTCGTCTCCCACCTGGCCGATCCGGTCGCCGGCCTGCGCGAACTCGCCCGGGTGGTGCGGCCGGGCGGCCGGCTGGCACTCTTCCACCCCATCGGGCGCGCCGCGCTGGCGGCCCGGCACGGACGGCGGATCACCCCGGACGACCTGCGGGCCGAGCCCCGGCTGCGCCCCGTGCTCGCGGAGGCGGGCTGGCGGCTCGTCTCGTACGTGGACGAGGACGCCCGCTATCTGGCCCTGGCGGTACGGGAGGGCTGACGCGCCACCGCGTCGCCCCCGCCCCGCCGCGCCCCTCGCGTCGCCCGCCCCGTCCCGCTCCGGGGCCATGCGGAGCACTCCCCCGCCCCGACACCCCGTCAGACAGGGTGACTCTTCCGACGATCAGGTGATCACACCTTCCGGCCGAGGAATCCTCCGTCTCGTTCCAGCAGGTCAACCCGGCGAACCGCGGCCGACGCGGCCGCCCCGGGGAAACAGGAGGAAGAGATGGCCCGCTACAGATGGACGGGCGGTGCGGCCCTCGGAGCGATGGTCCTGGGCGTCACCACCGTCACCGGTTTCGCGCCACCGGGCACCGGCGGCGGTTCCGGGACGGCCGCCCACGAGCGCGCGGCACGCGCCGCCGAGGCGGCGGGGGCCTTCAGCCCCGACAGCGGCGAACGCGTGACCAACAAGGGCGCGGCCCGGTCCCGTACGGGACCCGACGGCGACGCGGGGGAGGCTTTTGGCGCCGAGTTCGTCCGTGGCCGGATCGCGCGGGTGATGCCGGCCGCGCTGGCGCCCGTCTGCGGAACCGGCCACGGCCGCGAGGCGACCTTCCCGCTCTTCGGCGACGTGGTCGTCCAGGCCGTGGAGGCCACCCGGAGCACCCTCGGATCCACCCTGGTCTGGCACGGCAGGGTCGCGGGCGCGGCCGACCAGAACGTGGTCCTCACCCTGGACGGCGGCTGCGACAGGACCCCCGGGAACGAGATCCTGAGCGGGCAGTTCATGCTCGGCGGCGACCTCTACGCGATCCGGCCGGTCGGCCCCGGCCGCGTCCTCATCTCCCAGGGCACCCCGCTCACCGACGAGGACGAGGACCGGCCCGCCCTCCCCCCGGCCGCCGCGCGCACCGCCGCCGTGCCCGCACGGGACCGGGCGGAGGACCGGAAGGACACCCCGGCCTCGCGGGCCGCCGCGTGCAAGGGCGGCGCCGGGTACTCCCTGATCGACGTGCTGGTCGGCTACACCCCGGGGGCCCGCACCGAGGCCGGCGGCGACGCCCAGATCAAGTCGCTCGCCGCGCAGGGCGTGGCCCTCGGCAACGACGCCTTCGCCGCCAGCGGCACCAAGGTGCGGCTGCGGCTCGTGGGCACCGCCCTGGTCTCCGTCCCCGCCTCCCTCGACGGCGTCACCAACAACCTGCTGAGCGCGGTCGCGCTCCCCTCGGACGGCGTCGCGGACGCCCTCGCCGCCCAGCGCGACCGGTACGGGGCCGACGTCGTCTCCGTCCTCGCCGCGGGCCGGCGCGCCGGCGGACTCGGCTACACCCCGCCCGACCCCGGCCCCGCCACCGCGCCCTGGGGCTACAACGTCGTCGGCCGGGCCGCCGTCGCCAACTACTCCATGGGCCACGAGATCGGCCACAACATGAGCGCGGACCACGACCGCGTCACCCAGCCCGTGCAGCCCGACAACGGCGCCACCGGCTACTTCCCCGCCAAGGGCGACTGGTCGACCGTGATGGCGTACGAGTCGAGCTGCCGCAAGGCCACCAAGGGCACCTGCACCCGCATCAACCGGTTCGCCAACTCCCACCAGACCTACCGGGGCGAGCCCCTCGGGGTCCCGCTGAGCAAGCCGGACGCCGCCGACACCTCCGACGTGCTCAGCACCACCGGCAAGGCCGTCGCCGCCTACCGGGCCGCCGGGAACTCCGACGCGCTGTGCGCCGTGACCGCCTCGGTCACCCCCAAGGGCGCCGGCACCGTCAGGGCCGCGCAGCCCGGCCCGTACCCCCAGGGCACCCAGTCCACCCACACCGCCGCCGCGGCGAAGGGATACGTCTTCAGCGGCTGGAAGCTGGACGGGAAGGCCGCCAAGGGCGGTGCCGCCGGCTTCCGCGTCCCGGCGGGCGACCACACCCTCGTCGCCGTCTTCAAGAAGGGCACGACCCCCACCTCCAAGGTCACCACCGCCACCAGCGGCCGCGGCACCGTCACCAAGGCCCCGGCCAGGCGCGCCGAACGGGAGGGCGCCGACCTGCTCTACCAGGCCGTCCCCGCCCCCGGCTGGGACTTCGCGGGCTGGCGCCTCGACGGCTCGCACGCCGGGGACGACGACAGCCTCGGCCTCACCGTCGGCGAGGACGACATGCACCTCACCGCGCTCTTCGAGGAGCGGCGCCACGAGCTGAGGGTCGAGCGGCGCGGGCACGGCAGCGTGGACCTCTCGCAGGCCGGCCCGTACTCCGACGGCGACACCGTCACCGCGACCGCCGTGCCCGCGCCCGGGTACGTCTTCACCGACTGGCTGCTCGACGGCGAGCCGTACGGCGGCGACGAGGAGAACGCCAAGGGCGAGACCGCCGTCTCCTTCGAGGAGACCGGCCACACCCTGACGGCGGTCTTCACCCGCGCGCCGGGCCACCCGGACGCGGGGCACGACCCCGGCACGGAGCACGACCCCGACCCGGGCTACGGCTCCGACGCCCGCGCCGGACGCTAGGCGGTCCCGACCGCGCCGCCGGCGGTCCGCGCCGGTGACGGCGGCGCGGTCGGGGCGAGGCCGGGCCGACGTGGGGACGCCCGGGCTCCGGAGACCGGCGCCCTCGCCGCCCGCGTCGTCGGCACCCTCCCGCACGGCGTCGCGCCCCGGACGCCGTACGGTCGCAACGCCCCCTTCTGCCACGGCACTTCACTGTCTACCGTGGAAGTGCCGGGCAGCCGTGCCCGGGGAAAGGCGGACCGCCGTGGCAGGGATAGCGGAACGCGTGCGCAGGCTCCTCCCCTCCTCCCGGCGCGCGGCCGGGACCGACGCCTCCCCGCCCCCGGCCCGCGCCGGGCGGCAGGGCCACAACCTCTTCGAGGCGGCCGCGGTCTACGTGGCCGCCCGCGCCGAGGACGACCACGAGCGGATGGAGGAGGCCGCCACCTGGGTCTCCCCCGGTCAGCTCGGCTTCGGCGTGGACGAACTGGCCTCCCGGGCCCTCCTCGCCCTCGCCCGGGAGCGGAACCAGACCCCCGAGACCGTCGCCCGGGCGCTGCTCGGGGTGCGGAGCCGCTGACGTCCGTCCCGGTGGAACCCTCGACGCGCAGGTTACTCACTGGTTAAGGTGCGCCGACGATCCGATGGGGAGCGAGACGAGGAGGAAGCCGTGACGGCTACGGATCCGGCGGCCGGGGACGACTCGCTGTTCATCCTGACCGCCTGCCTGCTGACGCCCGCGCGCTTCCCGAGCGTGCTCGGCGACGACTACCCGGCGGCCTGCGCCGCGCTCGGCCTCGAACCGTACGAGGAGGGGTACGGGCTCGTCCTCGGCCAGGACGGGGCCGGCGCGCGCTGGACGGTCGTCGTCGACGACGTGTCGCTGGTCGCGGTGGCCATCGCCTCCTGGGACTGCGGCATGGCCTACGACCTCTCCCCCGGCGAGGACTCCGTCGTCGCCGGGCTGCCGGGCTGGCCGCTCGCCGTCGTCACGCAGGCCCCCGGCGTCCCCGACCCGCACGACCCCGAGCCCGAGGAGGGCGACCCGGCGCCGCTGTCGCCGCCCGCCGAGGGCGCGTGGGGCCCCGCCCACCGGCGGCTCGGCGCCGACGAGGTGGCCCTGCGGTGGAACGAGTGGCGTGAGCGGATGGACCCGGCGGACGCCCCCGACCCGGAGTCCCCGGGGTCCGGGACGGCTCCGGAGGCTCCGGAGTCCCCCGGGTCCCCGGCGTCCTCGGGTCCCGATCCGTACGACGGGGTGCGCGCCGCCCTGGAGGAGCTGCGCGGCTATCTGGTGGAGCCGCCGCCGGTGGGCCGGGTGCGGTCGTCCGGCCTCGGCGGCGGGGAGGCGCGGACGATCCGCGCGGACGGGTCCGACTGGTCGCTCGCCGCCCGGACCGACGACATGGCCTTCGTGCTCCTCGACGCCCGTCCGGGCGAGGTGTTCCCGGTCGCCCGGGGCCCCCGCCTGCCCGCCCTCCTCGAAGCGCTCGACGCGCTGGCCGTACGGCCCTCCTAGGGCCGGACCGCGGGCGCCCGGGAGGTCAGACGCGTTCCAGCGGGCGGTGCGGGCCGGCCGGGAGTTCGACGCGGATCGGGTCGCCGGGGCGGACCTCGCCGCCGGTCAGCACGACGCCCATGATCCCGGCCTTGCGGACGATCTCGCCCCGCTCGTCGCGGCCGACGACCTGCTTGAGCAGGCCGTGGCAGAAGTCGTCGATCTGGGCGCAGGGGTTGCGCAGGCCGGTGACCTCGACGACGGCGTCCGCGCCGAGGTGGAGGAGGGCCCCGGTGGGCAGGGCCAGCAGATCGAGGCCGCGGGTGGTGACGTTCTCGCCGAGGTCGCCGGGGGCCACCTCGAACCCGGCGGCGGCGACCTCGTCGAAGAGCTCGCCGTGGATGAGGTGGACCTGGCGGAGGTTGGGCAGGGTGGGGTCCTGGGCGACGCGGGAGCGGTGCTTGACCGTGACGCCGGCGTGGACGTCGCCCTCCACGCCGAGGCCGGCGAGGAGCGTGATGGACGCGCGGTTGGGCTTGGTGAAGGAGTAGGTGCCGTTGCTGCTGACGGTGGTGACGGTGCCGTCGCTCATGCGGGTCCCCCTGGTACGTCGTGACCGAATGCGGGTTCGACCCTACTCCGGGCGTCCGGCGTGCTCCTCGCGGAGGGTGGCGCCCACCTCGTGGAGGTGGCCGAGCGCCTGCCGGTAGGAGTCGACGAAGCCGGTCTCGGTGTACGGGATGCCGAGGGCCCGGCAGTGGGCGCGGACGGCGGGCTGGGCGAGCCGCAGGTGGGGGCGGGGCATGGACGGGAAGAGGTGGTGCTCGACCTGGTAGTTGAGGCCGCCGAGGAACCAGTCGGTGAGGGCGCCGCCGCGGATGTTGCGGGAGGTCAGCACCTGCCGGCGGAGGTGGCCCCAGCTGTCGCCGTCCTCGTGCTCGTCGGGCCGCTCCATGCCCTTGTGGTTGGGGGCGAAGGCCAGGCCCAGGTGGACGCCGAACAGCATCTGGTGGACGAGCGCGAAGACCAGGGCCTGGGCGGGGGCGAGGGCGGTCAGGAGCAGCGCCGCGTACCCGGCGAAGTGGAGGAGGAGCAGGGCGCCTTCGGTGCGGCGCTCGCCCCGGGTGCGGTACGGGCCGTCCTTCGCGAGCAGCGCCCGGACGCCGTACAGCTTGAGCGCGAGGCCCTCCAGGGTGGTCAGCGGGAAGAAGAGCAGGGCCTGGTGGCGGGTGAGGAAGCCGCGCAGGCCGGTGCGGCCCGCGGTCTGGTGCTCGGCGAAGACGAGGACGTCGGCGGCGACGTCCGGGTCCTTGTCGAGGTGGTTGGGGTGGGCGTGGTGGCGGTTGTGCTTGTCGTTCCACCACTCGCGGCTCATGCCGAGGAGGAAATTGGCGTGGACGAGCTGGACGGCCCGGCCGGTCCGGCGGTCCGCGGTGACCTGGGAGTGGCCGGCGTCGTGGGCGGTGAAGGCGGCGCGGGCGGAGAGCAGCGCGAGGGGGACGGCGAGGAGCACGCTCCACCAGACCGGTCCGGCGAGGAGGAGCCCGGCGGCGACGGCGGCGAAGCCGAGGAGGGTGAGGGCGATGTCCCGGGCGTACCAGCCGGGGCGGTGGTCGAGGAGTCCCTGGCCCTTCACCAGGCGCAGGAGCGGGGCGAACTCGCTGCCGCCGCCCCGCGACCGGGAGGCGGGCGCCGGGGCGGGGGCGAGGGCGGTGGCCTGGGACATGGGGCGCTCCGGCTTCTGTGAGAGGTGGGGGCCGCCGTCCTCGGCGGGGTGCGGCGGCGGTCTCCACGGTAGGGAGCGGTGACGGTCCGGAACCATGGCGTCACCACCCGGCCGGGGGCGGGGGCGGGCCGGGGGCAGGGGGTGGGGCGTTCCCCACCCCCCGGCCGGAGCGGCGCTCCTGTGTCGGGCGTCACGTACGGATGTGCGCTTCCGGGGGCCCGGGTGGGGTATGGTCGGCCGCTCCGTCTCGCAGGTAGTCATATGTGGGGAATGTGTTGACGTCGTCGTTCCGCTCCTCCGGCCCCGGTCCCGAACCCTCCGTCCCGCCCGTCCCGGCTCCCGGTGCCACCGCCCCGGCCGCCGTCTTCCTCCCCGCCGACCCGCCCCGGGCCGGCCGGATCGCGCTCTGGTCGCCCGCCGGGGAACCGCTCTCCGGGCCGCCGGGGGCGGCGGAGGACGTGATCACGGTGGTGGACGGCGCGGACCTGCGGGTCGTGTCCGTGCCCGCGCTGCTGCTTCCGGTGCGGGAGGCGCTGCCGTTCCTCGCCCGGGTCCGGCTCTCCGGCGTCGGCGACCCGGCGGCGGCCTTCTGGGGCGGTGCGGCGCTCCTCGCCCTGGACCTCACGGCGCGCGGGCTGCTGCTGCCGGGGGTGACGGCGGCCGGTCACGACGCGTGGCGGGCCGGGCCGTTGGGGCCCGAGGAGCTGGACCGGCTGCGCACGCTCGCCGCGTCGATGCCGCCCACCGCGCACGCCGTGCCGCTGGAGCCCGCCGGCCCCGACGAGGCGGAGGAGCCGCTGCTGCCCGAGCCGGAGGTGCTGCTGCGGGCCTTCCTCGACGCCGTCGCCGACGCCCTCCCCCGTACCCCGGCCGCTCCGATCGCCGCGGGCGGTCCGGCGTTCGCCGCCGAGGAGCCGCGGGCCGTGCCCGAACAGCGGGCGTGGGCCGCCGACCTGGCGGCCGGTCACGACGCGGGCGTACGGCTGTCGCTCCGCCTCGAACTGTCCGGCCCCACCACCGGCGCGGCGGAGGCGCCGGGCTTCCGGGCGGTGCTCCAGCTGCACTCGGCGGCCGATCCGGCGGTGGTCGTGGACGCGGCCGACGCCTGGTCGGGCGCCGGGCCCGCGGCGGTGTCCGGGCCGCGCGCCCGGATGGACGCCCTGCTGGCGCTGCGGCGGGCCGCGCGCGCCTGGCCGCCGCTGGCGCCGCTGCTGACGGCCGCGGTGCCGGACTCCGTGGAGCTGGCCGACGAGGAGATCGTGGAGCTGCTGGGCCCGGCGTCCCGCGCGCTGGCCGCGACCGGCATGCGGGTGCACTGGCCGCGCGAGCTGGCGGACCGGTTCACCGCACGGGCGGTGATCGGGCCGGTGGAGCCGGCCGGGGCGGACGTGCCCGGGGACGGCGCGGCCGGAGGCGTTTCTTTCGCGGGTGCCGAAGAGGGTTCTTTCGCGGGTGCCGGGGACGGTTCCTCCGGGGGTGCCGGGGGCGGGGTGCCGTCGTTCCTGTCCGCCGACGCGCTGCTCGCCTTCAACTGGCGCTTCTCGCTGGGCGACCGGGAGCTGACGCGGGCGGAGCTGGACCGGCTCGCCGAGGCCGGGCGGCCGCTGGTCCGGCTGCGCGACCGGTGGGTGCTGGTCGACCCGGCGGAGGTGCTGCGCGCCCGGGAGCGGCAGGACCGCAAGGTGACGCCGGTCGACGCGCTCGCGGCCGTCCTCACCGGCACCACGGAGGTCGACGGCCGGCCGGTCGAGGTGGTCGCGACCGGCGCCCTGGAGCGGCTGCGCGAGCGGCTGGCCGACCCCGAGGGCGGGATCCGGGAGGTGCCGCAGCCCGCGGCGCTCGCCGCCACCCTGCGCGACTACCAGCTGCGCGGCCTGAACTGGCTGCACCGGATGACCTCGCTCGGCCTCGGCGGCTGCCTCGCCGACGACATGGGCCTGGGCAAGACCATCACCGTCATCGCGCTCCATCTGCACCGGCAGGGCGACCCGGCCACCGCCGGTCCCACCCTGGTCGTCTGCCCGACCTCGCTGATGGGCAACTGGCAGCGGGAGTTCGAGCGGTTCGCGCCCGGCACGCGCGTGCGGCGCTTCCACGCCGCCGCGCGGGACCTCGAAGGGCTCGGGGACGGGGACGTCGTCCTCACCACGTACGGCACCATGCGGCTCGACGCCGAGCGGCTCGCCGAGCGGCCGTGGGGGCTGCTGGTGGCCGACGAGGCCCAGCACGTGAAGAACCCGTACTCGGCGACGGCCCGGCGGCTGCGGACGATCGGGTCCCGCGCGCGCGTGGCGCTGTCCGGGACCCCCGTGGAGAACAACCTCTCCGAGCTGTGGGCGATCCTCGACTGGACGACGCCGGGGCTGCTCGGCGGCCTCGGGGCGTTCCGCCGCCGGTACGCCGCCGCCGTCGAGGGCGGCACCGACCCGGCCGCCGCCGAACGGCTCGGCGCGCTGGTCCGCCCCTTCCTGCTGCGCCGCCGCAAGGCGGACCCGGGCATCGCGCCGGAGCTGCCGCCGAAGACCGAGACCGACCGGGCCGTCTCCCTGACACCGGAACAGGCCGGTCTGTACGAGGCGGTGGTGCGGGAGAACCTGCTGGCCATCGGGGCCGCCGAGGGCATGGCGCGGCGCGGTCTGGTGGTGAAGCTGCTGACCTCGCTGAAGCAGGTCTGCAACCACCCCGCGCAGTACCTGAAGGAGGAACGGCCCCGGATCGCGGGCCGTTCGGGGAAGCTGGAGCTCCTCGACGAGCTGCTCGACACGATCCTCGCCGAGGGCGCGAGCACCCTGGTCTTCACCCAGTACGTGGAGATGGGCCGGCTCCTGGAGGCGCACCTCGCCGCGCGGGGGGTGCGGACGCAGTTCCTGCACGGCGGCACCCCGGTCGCCGCGCGGGAGGAGATGGTCGCCCGCTTCCAGGAGGGCGAGGTGCCGGTCTTCCTGCTGTCGCTGAAGGCGGCGGGGACGGGGCTCAACCTCACCCGGGCCGAGCACGTGGTGCACTACGACCGCTGGTGGAACCCGGCCGTGGAGGCACAGGCGACCGACCGGGCCTACCGGATCGGGCAGACGCGGCCGGTGCAGGTGCACCGGATCGTCGCCGAGGGGACCGTCGAGGACCGGATCGCCGCCCTGCTCGACCGCAAGCGCGAGCTGGCCGACGCGGTGCTGGGAGCGCCGGGCGGCGCCCCGGCGGAACTGACCGAACTGACCGACGCGGAACTGGCGGAGCTGGTCCGGCTGCGCGAGGACGGGGACGACCGATGAGCGGGTACGCGACGGGCCCGGAGGCCGGGGAGCTGACCTTCGCGGCGCTGCCGCCGGTGCGGGGCGGGGCCTTCACCCGGACCTGGTGGGGCCGGGCCTGGCTGAAGGCGCTGGAGGACACGGCGCTCGACGGGCAGCAGGTGAAGGAGGGCCGGCGCCACGCGCGCGCCGGGGCGGTCGGCGCGGTGTCGGTGCGGCCGGGGCGGATCACCGCCGTCGTGCAGGACCGCGACGGCACCGCGTACCGCAGCGACGTGCTGGTGCGGGTCCTCACCGACGAGGAGTGGGACCGGCTGCTCGACCTCGCCGTGGACAGCGCGGGGCACATCGCCGCGCTGCTCGACCACGAGATGCCGCCGCACCTGGTGGAGGACGCGGCGGGGGTCGGCGTGGACCTGCTGCCGGGCATCGGCGACCTCGACCCGGAGTGCGGCTGCGAGGCGTGGGACCACTGTCCGCACACGGCGGCGCTCTGCCACCAGCTGGCGCGGATCCTGGACGAGGACCCGTTCGTGCTGCTCCTGGTGCGGGGGCGGGGGCAGCGGGCCGTGGTGGACGCGCTCCAGGAGCGCAGCGCGGCGCGCGCGGGCGGCGGGGACGCGGCCGGCGGTCCGGCGGACGCCGGGGACGGGGACGGCGGCGGGCCGCGGGGGGTGTCGGCGGCGGAGGCGTACGCGCTGCGGGACATCCTGCCGCCGCTGCCCGCCGTGCCGGTGCCCGCGCCGGGGCCGGGCGAACCTCCGTCGCTGGACACGGAGACGGATCCGGAGCCGGGCGTGGAGCCGGCGGCCCTGGAGTTCCTGGCGGGCGACACGGCGGCCCGCGCCCACCGGCTGCTCGGCGAGCTGCTCGCCGGGCAGCCCGTCTCGCCGGGCGCCTCGGCCGCCGGCCTGACGGTCGGCGAGGACGCGGTGCGGCTGGCGGCGGGCCGGCCGCCGTCGTGGGTGGCGGGCCGGCTCGCCGCCCGGACCGGCCGGTCGCGGGCGGGCCTGGAGGCCGGCGTGCGGGCGTGGCGGTGGGGCGGGGCCGCGGCCCTCGCCGTCCTGGAGGAGTCCTGGACGCCCGGCGAGGAGGCCCTGGCGCGGGCGGCGGCGCGGCTCGCGGAGGCGTGGGAGGACGGCGAGCGGCCGGAGCTGAGGCGGTCGGGGGCGCACTGGACGGCGGTGGCCTCGGGGGCACAGCTGCGGCTCGGCGAGGACGGCCGGTGGTGGCCGTACCGGCGGGGCGCGGACGGCTGGGAGCCGGCGGGTCCGGCGGACCGGGACCCGGCGGCGGCCCTGACGACGGCGACCGCGTGGGACGCCGAGCGGGGGGACTGACCCGCTCCCCTTCCCCGCTTCTCCGGACCCCCTCTCCGGTCCGCTCTTCGGTCCGCTTCTCCGGTCCGCTTTTCGGTCCGGCTTTCCCCGGCGTCGCGCTCGCGCGGCGCCGGGGTTCGTGTGTGCGCTCCCACTCTGATCATTTGATGTCAATTTTCGAACGCATTGGCGTTCTTTTTTGCAAGTGAATTGACCGATAGAACGCTTCCTTCCCTCGCGGTCACATGCCAATGCCTAACTGACTATGCTCCGCAGGTGTGTTGCTCCGCTCACAGCGAGTCATGACCGCTGGGAGCGGGCACCGTCGAGCACGTGTGCGCGACCGGTCGCCGGCCCGTTTTCCCGCCGGTGCGTCGCGCCACTCCAGTCCGCTCCCGTTCCAGACCGTTGAGGGAAGCCGTTGATGGTTCGCGCAGGTTCAACTTCCAGAGCCAGGCCCGGTGCGATGGCTCCGGTGTGGCTGGTGCCGCCGGGGGTACTCGCGGCCCTCTTCGCCATAGGGCTGCTCTTCGCGCCTGCGCAGATACGGACTCCGGTGGCCTGGTACGGCTTCGCGGCGGTCTCCCTCACGGTCGGCAGCACCGCCCTGACCGCGCGCCTGGCGCGGAAGGCCGAGTCCGCCCGGCACGTGCGCACCGTGCAGGCCGCGCAGCAGGCCCATGCGGAGCGCGAGGCCGCGCTCCTCGCCCGTCTCGCCGACCAGCGCACCACCACCGTGTGGATGGCGGAGAAGCTCCTCCCGGCGGCCGTCGCCCGGCTCCAGAAGGGCGACCCGTCCTCGGAGATCCTGCACTCCGTCCGCTTCGGCGACCACCTCGACCCGGGGTTCACCGACGCGCTCAAGGGCGCGCTGCGCACGCTCCTGGAGGCCGTGGAGGCCGAGGAGAACACCCGTGACTCCTCGCAGCGGGCCCTCGTGGCCGTCGCCCGCCGCGTCCAGGCGATCGTGCACCAGCTCGCCAAGGACCTCCGGGAGATGCAGATCGTCCACGGCACGGACCTCGTGCTGGCCCGCGGCCTCCAGGGCGTCGACCACCGCAACGCCCTGATCGGCCGTCTCGCCGCCAGCATCGCCGTCCTCGGCGACGCCCGCCCGGGACGCCAGTGGTCGAAGCCCATCCCGCTCTACGACGTCCTGCGCGGCGCCATGTCGCGCATCGTGGACTACCCGCGGGTGAAGCTCCAGTCGGTCACGGAGGCGGCGGTGATCGGCCCCGGCGCCGAGCCGCTGATCCACCTGCTCGCCGAACTCCTCGACAACGCCACCACCTTCTCCCCGCCCCACACGCCCGTGGAGGTGAGCGCCGTCGAGGTGCCCTCGGGCATCGCGATCGAGATCGAGGACCGCGGCGTCGGCCTCACCGAGGAGGTCCGGGGACGCATCAACCGCGTGATGACGGAGTCGGCCTCCGGCATGTTCCTGGCGGGTCTGGGCGAGGTGACGCAGCTCGGCCTGCCGGTGGTCAGCCGGCTGGCCCGCGAGCACGGCTGCGACGTCGACCTGCGTCCCTCCGCCTACGGAGGCGTACGGGCCGTGATCCTCGTGCCCCGGCGCCTGATCACCACGGTGGAGAAGCCCCTCGTGAGAACCCCCGACCACGGCCGGAAGCGCGCGGCCGGACCGGCCCGCCCCCTGCCCTCGCGCACCGGCAACCCGCCCGTGCCGCCGCAGGCCCCGGTGCCGCCGCCCGCCCCCGTACCGCCGCAGACCCCCGCGGCGCCGCCCGTGCCGTCCTCGCCGCTCCTCCCGTCCCTGGACTCCCTGCCGTCCCTCGACGGCGATCTGGACCCGTTCATCGACGGGAAGACCCTCAACGGGCTGCCGCGCCGCCGCCGTGACTCGCCCGTCCCCACGCCGGTCCTCCGCACCGGCCCCGAGCCCACCCCTCCGCCCCGGACCACCCGTCAGCCCGGTCTGATGTGGGAGGCGTTCAACGGCGACAAGCGCTCGGGCACCACCTCCTCCACCCCGCACAGCCAGCCGTCTGATGAGGTCGAATAACATGCAGCCACTGCCCAACATCGACTGGATGCTCACCGAGCTCGTGGGCGGCGTTCCGCACGTACGGCACGTGGTCGTCCTTTCCGCGGACGGCCTGAGCATCGGCCAGGCCAACACCGCGCCCGACACCGCCGACGCGATCGCGGCCGCCTGCTCCGGCATCCAGAGCCTCGCCCGGGCCATCGCGCAGATGTTCCCGCACGGGAACGGCACGACCCACATGGTCGGCATCGAGGCCGACGGCGGCTACTTCTCCCTGATGGCGGCCGGCCCCGGCGCCTACCTCGCCGTCCTCGCCGACGAGGAGGTGGACGCCGGACTGCTCGGCGACCGCATGCGGACCCTCGTGGTCAGGATCGGCCGGCACATGACCAGTCCGCCCCGTGAAGACGTCGTCCGGCAGGCGATGTGACCTCGGACAACCCGCACCCCCCGGACGGTTCCCGGCCCTGGGACGAGGGCACCCCCGTCCCCTTGTACGTCATCACCGGCGGCGAGGACTCCTCGGCCAAGACCTTCGACCTCGTCACCCTCATCGCGACGAGGTCCCAGCCGGAACCCTCGATGCAGCCCGAACAGGCGGCGATCCTCTCCATGTGCGAGTACCCGCTGTCGGTCGCCGAGGTCTCGGCCTATCTCAGCCTTCCGTTCAGCGTCGTCACCGTGCTGCTGTCCCAGCTCGTCGACGACGAACGCGTGGAGGCCATTGCACCTGTGCCCGTCGCGGCCTTCCCCGACCGCGGCCTATTGGAGGCGGTGATCCATGGACTTCGGAGACTCTGACACGCTCAGGGCAGGCCCGCGCGACACCGACCTGCTGCTGCCCCACGGCGCCCGGGGCGTCAAGGTCGTGATCGTCGGCGGCTTCGGCGTCGGCAAGACGACCATGGTCGGGGCGGTGAGCGAGATCCCGCCCCTGACCACCGAGGAACGCATGACGCAGGCCGGCGTCGGGATCGACCACAATCCCGGCGCGTCGGGCAAGAGCACCACGACCGTCGCGATGGACTTCGGCCGGATCAGCATCAACCAGGAGCTGATCCTGTACCTGTTCGGCACGCCGGGACAGGAGCGCTTCTGGTTCCTGTGGAACGGCATCTTCGAGGGCGCGCTCGGCGCCGTGGTCCTCGTCGACACCCGCAGGATCGAGGTCTGCTTCGAGGTCATCACCCGTCTGGAGGACCGCCGCGTCCCCTTCGTCGTCGCCGTCAACACCTTCCCCGAGGCCCCGCAGTACCCGTTGGATGAATTGCGCACGGCCCTGGCCCTCAGCGACTCCGTCCCCCTCGTCACCTGCGACGCCCGCGACCGGGCGTCCTGCCGGGACGCCCTGCTCTCGCTGATGGTCTACCTGTGCACCCTCGCCGTCCAGGAGACCGTATGACCCTCCCCGCCCACGAGCACGCACTGCCGCAGACCGGACTCGTCCCGCCGCCCGGCTGCCCGGCCCACGCGGCCACCGGGCCCGACGGCACGGCCCGGCTCTACGGCCCCGCCGCGGAGACCGACCCGATGGGGCTGTACGAGGAGCTGCGCGCCGCCCACGGCCCGGTGGCGCCCGTCCTCCTCGACGGCGACGTCCGCGCCTGGCTCGTCCTCGGCTACTCCGAGAACCGCGACGTCGCCACCCGCTCCACCCAGTTCTCCCGCGACCCGCGGGTCTGGCACGGCTGGAGCACCGGCGAGATCGACCCCGCCACCTCCCCGCTGATGCCGATGATCGGCTGGCGTCCCGACTGCGTGTGCGCGGACGGCGAGGAGCACCAGCGGCTGCGCAGCGCGGTCACCGCCTCGCTCGACCAGTTCGACCACCGCGGCATCCGGCGGCGCATCAACCGCTTCGCGCACGAGCTGATCGACACGTTCTGCGAGGCCGGCGAGGCCGAACTGGTCGACCGGTTCACCGAGCACCTGCCGATGCTCACCCTCATCCATCTGCTCGGCATGTCCGACGAGGAGGCGCCGAAGCTCGTCCAGGCGGCCCGGGACCTCTTCAAGGCCACCGAGACCTCGCTCGCGAGCAACGCGTTCGTGGTGCAGAGCCTGGAGCAGCTCGTCCGGGACAGGCGGGTGCTCCCGGGCCCGGACATCGCCTCCGCGCTGATGTCCCACCCGGCGGGCCTCAGCGACGAGGAGGTCGTGCACCACCTGCGGCTGATCCTGCTCGCGGGCTACGAGACCACCGCCAACCTGATGTCGAACGTGCTGCGGATGGTGGTCACCGACCCGCGGTTCCGCGGCTCGCTGGCCGGTGGCCAGATGACGCTGCCGGAGGCGGTGGAGCAGGTCCTGTGGGACGAGCCGCCGCTGATGGTCTGCCCGTCCCGCTACGCCAACGGGGACACCAACCTCGGCGGGCAGCAGATCCGGGCGGGCGACATGCTCCTGCTGGGCCTGGCGGCCGGGAACATGGACCGGGCGGTCCGCCCGGACCCCGACGCGCCCGTGCACCACAACCGCGCGCACCTGTCGTTCAGCGCCGGCAGCCACGAGTGCCCCGGCCAGGACATCGGCCGCATCATCGCCGACACCGGCATCGACATCCTGCTGACCCGGCTGCCGGACATCGTCCTGGCCGTCCCCGAGGAGGACCTGTCCTGGCGCTCCTCGACCTGGGCGCGGCACCTGACGGCGCTGCCCGTCACGTTCGCCCCGCGCGCGCCGCGGACCCACCAGTTCGAGGCGCCGCTGCCGACGGCCCCGGCCCCGCACGCCGTCGGGGTGCCGGCGCCCGCTCCGGAGCCGGAGGCCGCGCCGGCGGCCGTTCCCCCCGGTCCGGCCGGCCGGGCCGGGCGGTCGTGGTGGGAGCGGCTGCTGCGGGCGCTGCGGCTGCGGTAGTCCCGTCATGGCTCGGCGTCGACGCCGAGCCCCACGACCGAGGGGGGCGTCGGCGCGTGTCCGCCGGCGCCCCCTCCGTACCACTGCTCGGCGGGGGCGGCGGGCAGGCGCTGTTCGGGGAAGGCCGGGTCGGCGGGCACGTACCGGGGCGCGCCGGTGTACCAGGCGTGGAGGCCGGAGAGGAAGCTGCACGCCCCGCCCAGCCAGGTGTCCAGTTCGGCTCGCTCCTCGGGGCCCAGTCCGGCCCGGCGGGCCAGGGCGGGGACGTCCTCCTCGCGGAGCTGCTCGAAGTCCCGCATGCGGGAGTTGACGAGGTGGACGGAGGCGGGGACGGCCTCGCGGAGGGGGATCCCCAGGGAGGTGCCGAGGACCACCACGAGGTTGTTGACGTCGTTCTCCTCGTGGACCTCCCGCTCGTAGGAGGCGATGTCGTTCGCGAGGCCCATGACGTCCATGAAAGCGGCGGTCAAGCCGCGGACGGTGCGGCTGCGGCGGATCCGCTCGGGTATTCGGGCGCCCGTGGCGAGTTCCACGGAGTAGGGCGCGGTGTGGGCGGCGAAGCTCTCGCGCCGGAAGGGCGCATAGTCGATCAGGTGGGGGACGCGGCCGGTGCGGCTGTTGGAGAGTTCCTCGACGCCCGCGTCGATGTAGCGGGCCAGGGCCCGGTTGAACTCCTGGCGCCAGTGCGCGAGGCGGGGCGGGAAGAGGTGCCGCTGGAGGTCGGCGATGCCGCGCTCGACGGCGTTCACCGGCTCGGGCAGGCGGGCGTCCTCCTCGGGGCGGAGGAAGGCGTGGAGGCGGGCGGTGAATTCGTGGGCGCCCTGGAGGTCGCTGGTCCGCTTGAAGGAGTGGGCGAAGTAGTCGTCCCAGGCGAGGGCCCAGATGTTGAAGCGGTGGTTGAGGCGGAGGGCCTCGGGCGTGGCGTCGGGGAGGGTCCAGGCGGTGAGCAGGTCCACGGTCATGGCCCGGTACTGCTTCCCGGTCCAGATGGGCTCCTGGCCCGGCCGGTCCTCGACGGCGTCCAGCATGCCCATCTCGCGTGCCCAGGTCTCGCTCTCCGCGCGCAGGCCCGCCAGGTGCGGGTTGACCCGCAGCGGGTGAGGCATCCACAACTCCGGGAGTTCGACCGCGTGCAGACGCATGGTCGCTCCACCTCCTTCTCTCCTCGACGGCCGGTGGACCGTGCCACTGTCACTGACGCCCGACAATTCCCGCCACGTGACGGTGCAAACCTGCCCGCCGGGCCCGGTCCACAACCCCGGGCCCCGGTGGGGTCGGATCACCGTAAACCCTAGTGTCTTGCTGGGAAGTTGTGTTTTCCTGAACTCATGAGCCTGCTCGTGACGCGCCGACACGTGGACTACGTGCGCGTGACGACCATGGCCTGTTCCGGCTGACACCGAGGCCCCGCCCGGCGTTCGCCGCCCCTTCGCCGTACGTCCGCCGTACGCCCGCGGTCCGGAGTTCCCGGGTTCCCCTTCCGGCCTCGTGTGCTGCCCCCCGCGGCCCGTTCCCCGGCGCCGTCCATCTTCAGCAGCAGGAGGAGACGCATGAGCGTCAGCGACGTTCCCGGCACCCGCACCACCGGCGGCCTTACCGCCGAAGACCTTTCCGCACAGGAGGAGTTCGCCGCCCGGTGGGAGGCGTGGCACCGCGAGCGGGACGCCCGGCTGGCCTCCGAGCACGGCTGGCTCACGCTCACCGGCCTGCACTGGCTCTCCGGCGAGCCGCAGTCCGTCCCCGGCGTCCCGGGGCTCTGGTCGACGGGGCCCGAGGGCGTCGTCGTGGAGCTCGGCGCGGAGGAGGAGCTCGTCGTCGGCGGCGTGCCGGTCGGCGGGCGGCACCTCTTCGGCGTCGTCCCGGAGCGCGGCGGCGTCGACGCCGTCTGGGGCGACACGGTGATCGAGGTGGCCAAGCGCGGCGGCCACGACGTGATCCGGCCCCGGCACCCCGGGCATCCGCTGCGGGCCACCTTCACCGGGACGCCCGCCTACGCGCCCGACGCGCGCTGGGTGGTGACGGGCCGTTACGAGCCCTTCGACGTGCCGCGTCCGACGACGGTCGGCGCCTCCGTGGAGGGGCTGCGGCACGTGTACGACGCGCCCGGCCGGGTCGTCTTCCGGCTGGACGGGCGGGAGTTGTCCCTGACCGCGTTCAACGGGCACGAGCCGGGCACCCTCACCGTGCTGTTCACCGACGCGACCTCGGGGGTCACCACCTACGCCGCCAACCGGGCGCTCACGGTGGAGCTGCCCGGCGAGGGCGGGGGCGACGCGGTGGTGCTCGACTTCAACCGGGCCGTCAACCTGCCGTGCGCCTACACGGACTTCGCGACCTGCCCCCTGCCGCCCGCCGAGAACCGGCTGCCCGTCGCGGTCGAGGCCGGCGAGCTGATCCCCCGCGAGCGCGGGCGGGCCGCCTGACGCGGCCCGCCCCGGTCGCCCGCCGCGGTCACCCGGTCGCGGCCTCCTGCGCGGACAGCTCGCCGAGGAGCTTCCAGGTGCGGCTGCGGGCGGCCTCGCCGTCCAGGTCCGTGGCGGTGAAGACCACTTCGGTGGCGCCCGCCTCGCGGTAGCGGCGGACCTCGGCGGCGACGGTCTCCTCGTCGCCGAGGACGGCCAGTTCGGCGGCGCCGGCGGCGCCGGAGAGCTCGATGACGCGCTGGTACGAGGGGATCCGCTCGTAGAGGGCGAGGGCCTCGGCCGCCCGGCTCCGCAGGCCCTCGGGGTCGGCGGTGACCACTCCGGGGACCAGGGCGACGATCCGGGGCGCGGGGCGGCCCGCCGCCCGTGCCGCGGCGGTCACGGCGGGCACGATGTGGTCGGCGAGGGCCCGCGGTCCGGCGAGGAAGGGGAGGATGCCGTCGGCGAGTTCGCCGCTGACCTTGAGGGCCTGCGGTCCCATCGCGGCGACCAGGACCGGCACCGGCGGCTGCGCGCCCGGGACGGCCGCCGGGTACGGGGTGGTCGCGGTGAGCAGTTCGCCGTGGAAGTCGGCCTCGCCGGTCTCCAGGAGGGGCCGCAGGGCGGTGAGGAACTCCCTGAGCAGGCCGATGGGCCGCCGGTACGGCAGGCCGAAGCCGGTCTCGGTCAGGTGCCGGGTGCCGAGGGCGAGACCCAGGTGGTAGCGGCCGCCGGTGGCGGCCTGGGCGGTCTGTGCCTGGCTGGAGACGAGCAGCGGGTGGCGGCCGAAGACGGGGAGGGCGGCCGAGCCGACCTGCAGGCCGGGCACCTCGCGGCCGACGATGGCGGCCAGGGACGGGGAGTCGTACGCGAAGGTCTGGCCGAACCACCCGGAGTGGAGGCCCGCGTCCCTGGCCTCACGGGCGAGTTCCACGGTGGTGTCGAGGGGGAGCTGCCGGGACGTCGAACTGAGAGTCACGCCTAGGGTCATGTAGGTCGCAACGGGCCTCGGGACGGGCGGAATTCCGGCTTCTCGTGAACGGCGTGTGACGGTTCGCGGAGCCGGGGAGGGATGATGGGGGCATGCTGACCCTCGCCGAGGTGGACGCCCTGGCCGACCGCGCGCACGCCGGTCAGACCGACAAGATCGGCGTCCCGTACGTGGAGCACGTCCGGGCCGTCGCCGCCGGGCTGGTGCCGTTCGGTCCCGAACTGGTCATGGCCGGGCTGCTGCACGACGTCGTGGAGGACACGGAGTGGACGGCCGACGGGCTGCGGGCCGCCGGGGTGCCCGAGCGGGTCGTCCGCGCGGTCGAGGCCGTCACGAACGGTCCCGGCCGCTCCTACGAGGAGAAGATCCGGGACATCGCGCGGAACCCCGACGCCACCCTCGTGAAGATCGCCGACAACGCGCACAACAGCCGTGCGGACCGGGCCGCTGCGCTGCCGCCGGACCGGCGGGCCCGGCTCGCCGCCAAGTACCGGACGGCGCGCCGGGTGCTGTGGGCGGCGGCGGACCCCGCGGCCGTCGCGGCGATCCTGCGCGTGGTCAATCCGGAGCTGCTGTCCGAACTGCCGGACGCCGGAACGGACACCGGAGCGGACGCCGGAGGGGACACGGGAACGGATGCCGGAGCGGGGGCCGGAGGGGCGCGGGAGGCGGGAGGGACGGAGGAGGAAGGTCGCTAGAGGTCGCGCGCGGCCGTGGCGCATCGGTTCGCGCGGGCGCGCGCGACGCCCTCCGCACGCCGTTGCGCGCCTCCACACGTCCTCCGTGGGGCTCGACAGGCGAGATGAAGATGTCCACATGACGGAACACGTTTGGCGGCGGACGGGTCCCGCCGTCAGGATGCGGACATGCGCCCCGACCTCATCCGCCGCCGACACGTGGACCTCATGCGTGTCTCCGGGATGCTGTGTCGGTCCTGTCGCCGTACCGCCGCCCGTCACTGACCCCTCCCCCGTCACGGACGACCGTCGCCCTCTCGCGCCACGGTTCCTGACGGGGCGTCCGTGACCGCGCCGACGCCCTCCGCCGCGTCGGCCCGGCGTCGCTCCCCCTCCCGACCCCGTGGGCGCGGCCGTGCGCCGCCGTCCCGCCGGCCCCCTCCGGACGCGTTCCGCCGTCCCCGGGGACCGCCCCGCCGGCGTCCTTCCGCGCCCCTTCTCCTCCGAGGTGTCCCCCGCATGCCCCCGTCCGACCTTCCCGTCCTGCACTGGTTCCTGCCCACCGGCGGGGACGGCCGCGATCCGGGCGGCGTCACCGCCGTCCAGGGCCGTACGGCCGCCGCCACCCGGCGCCGGGCCGACGTCGGCTACCTCGCCCAGGTGGCCCGGGCCGCCGAGCGGGCCGGCTTCGCCAAGCTGCTGACGCCCGTCGGACTGGGCTGCGTCGACCCGTGGGTGCTCACCCCGGCCCTCGCCGCCCTCACCGAACGGATCGGCTTCCTCGTGGCGTTCCGCGCCGGCCTCACGCAGCCGACGCTGATCGCCCAACAGGCCGACACCTTCCGGCGGCTGTACGGCGACCGGATCGCGCTCAACGTCGTCACCGGGGGCGACCCGGCCGAGCAGCGGGCGTACGGCGACCACCTGCCGAAGGACGAGCGGTACGCACGCAGCGGCGAACTGATGCACGTGGTACGGGAGTTGCTGGAGGGTCGGCGGGTCGACACGAGCGGGCCGCACGTGCGGGTGACGGACGCGCGGCTCCACGAGCCGACGCTCACCGCACCGGTGCCCCTCTACTTCGGCGGCGCCTCCCCGGCCGCCGAGGAGGTCGCCGCCCGGCACGCGGACGTGCAGCTGCTGTGGGGCGAGCCCCCGGCCGCCGTCGCCGAACGGATCGCCCGACTGCGGGAGAAGGCCCTCGGGCACGGCCGCGTCCCGCGCTTCGGGCTGCGCCTCCACGTCATCAGCCGCGACACGGCGGACGAGGCGTGGCGCGAGGCCGGCCGGATCCTGGCCGGGCTCGACCCGGAGGCGGTCCGGGCCTCGCAGGAACGGTTCGCCCGGATGGACTCCACCGGGCAGGCCCGGATGACCGCCCTGCACGGCGGTTCGGCCGACCGCCTCACCGTCGCACCGAACCTGTGGGCCGGGATCGGGCTGGTCCGCGAGGGCGCCGGGACCGCGCTGGTCGGCTCGCACGACGAGGTCGCCGCCCGGCTGTGGGAGTACCGCCTGCTGGGCATCGACGAGTTCGTGCTCTCCGGCTATCCGCACCTGGAGGAGGCGTACCGGGTCGGCGAGGAGGTCGCGCCCCGGCTGCGCGCCCTCGCCGAAGCCGCGGCGGCCTCCGGACCCCGCGCGGCGGCGGAGCCCGTACCGGCCGAGGGGGCGGCGGCGTGACGCTCCTCGACGCGCCCCGGAAGGCCGCACCCGCGGCGAAGGCCCGCGCCGCCGCCCGTCCGGCGCGGCGGGGCGGGCAGGTGCTGCGGTGGACCGCGCTGCGGCTGCTGGCCCTGGCGGTGCTGGTCGCCGCCTGGCAGGCGGTGGTCGCGGCCGGGGTCTGGCCCCGGGTCCTCGTCCCGGCCCCGGCCGACGTCTGGCGGGCCCTCGTCCGCGCCTCCACCGTCCACGAGGGGGTACGGGGCGTCAGCGGGCACCTGCTCGCCGAGCACCTGGCGGTGTCCCTGCGGCGGATCGCGACCGGCACCGGCTACGCCGCCCTCGCGGGCGTCCCGCTGGGCCTGCTCATCGGCACCGTCCGTCCGCTGGCGGTCGTCCTGGAGCCGGCCGTCACCTTCCTGCGGACGCTGCCGCCGCTCGCGTACCTCTCGCTGCTCGTCATCTGGTTCGGCATCGACGAGTCGCCCAAGATCTGGCTGCTCGTCATCGCCGCCCTCCCCCCGATCACCGCGGCCACCGCGGCGGCGGTGCGGGGCGTGCCGGGCGACCTCGTCGAGGCGGCCCGCGCGCTGGGCGCCGGGCCGGTGTCCACGCTGTTCTCGGTGCGACTGCCGGCGGCGCTGCCCGAGATCCTGACGGGGGTGCGGATCGCCGTCGGCATCGCGTACACCTCCGTCGTCGCCGCCGAGACGATCAACGGGGTGCCCGGCATCGGCGGCATGATCCGCGACGCCCAGCGCTACAACCAGACCGATCTCGTCGTCGCCGGACTGCTGGCCATCGGGGTCTCCGGCATCGTCCTCGACGCGCTGTTCCGGGGCGTCGAGCGGGCCGCAGTGCCCTGGCGGGGCCGCGCCTGACCGGCGACCGGCCACACCCCCTCCCCCTCCCCCTCCCCCTCCAGCCGTATCCCCACTCACAGCCGAGGAAGTCCCATGTCCCTGCATCCCCGCCGCACCGTCCTGACCGCCGGCACCACCGCGCTGCTCGCCCTCGCCGCGACCGCCTGCGGCTCCGCCACGGCCGACGGGAAGGACCCGGGCAAGGTCCGGGTGCGGATCGCCTACCAGTCCGTCCCCAACGCCGACCTGGTCGTCAAGAACCAGCGGCTCCTGGAGAAGGCGCTGCCGGACGCCGAGGTCCGCTGGGTGCGCTTCGACTCGGGCGGCGACGTGAACACGGCCGTCATCGCGGGCGCGGTGGACCTGGGGCTCGTCGGGTCCAGTCCGGTCACCAAGGGGCTGTCGGCGCCGCTGGACATCCCGTACAAGGTGCTGTGGATCCACGACCTGATCGGCGACAACGAGGCGCTCGTCGCGAAGAAGGAGATCGGTTCGGTGGCGGCGCTGAAGGGCCGGAAGGTGGCCACGCCGTTCGGGTCCACCGCGCACTACTCGCTGCTCGCGGCGCTGGAGGCGGCCGGGCTCGGCGCCTCGGACGTGACGCTGGTCGACCTCCAGCCGCAGGACGCGCTCGCCGCCTGGCAGCGCGGCGACATCGACGCCGCCTACGTGTGGACGCCCAGCCTGACCGAGCTCCGCAAGACCGGGAAGGTGCTGGTCACCAGCCGGGAGATCGGGGCGGCGGGGAAGCCGACCGCCGACCTCGGCGTGGTGACGGACGCCTTCGCCGCCGCGCACCCCGAGGTGGTCGACGCCTGGCTGTCCGCCGAGGACCAGGCCGTGAAGCTGGCGAAGAGCGACCCGGCGAAGGCCGCGCGGGCGATCGGGGCGGAACTGAACCTGACGCCGGAACAGGCCCGCGCCCAGCTCTCGGAGCTGGTGCTGCTCACCGCGAAGGAGCAGCAGGCGCCCGCGTACCTGGGGAAGCCCGGCGCGCCGGGGGCGCTGGCGGGGAACCTGCGGGACGCGGCGGTGTTCCTGCACGGGCAGAAGGCGGTCGACGCGGTGCCCGAGCGGTCCGTCTTCGAGAAGGCGCTCGCGGTCGAGGAGCTGTCCCGTGCCGCCCGCTGACGCCGCCGGGGCGGTGGACTCCGGGGCCGTCGGCACCGGGGCCGGGGACGTCGGAGCTGTCGGCGCCGGGACCGTCGGCGCCGGGGCGGTCGACGTGGAGCTCGTCGGGGTGAGCGTCCGGTACGGCTCGGCGAAGGCGCCGGTGACGGCGGTGGAGGACGTGTCGGTGACGGTGGCGCCGGGCGAGTTCGTCGTCCTGGTCGGGCCGTCCGGATGCGGCAAGACAACCCTGCTGCGGCTGGTCGCGGGCTTCGAACGGCCCGCCGCGGGGACGGTGCGGGTGCACCGCAAGGCCGGGGTGGTCTTCCAGCAGCCGCGGCTCTTCCCGTGGCGGACCGTGGCCGGGAACCTCGGCTTCGCCCTGGCCCGGCACGGGGTGCCGCGCGCGGCGCGGGCCGCGCGCACCGAGGAGCTGCTGGCCCTGGTGGGTCTGCCCGGCATGGGCGGGCGCCGCACCTGGGAGCTGTCGGGCGGTCAGCAGCAGCGGGTGGCGATCGCCCGGGCGCTCGCCGCGGAACCGCAGGTCCTGCTGATGGACGAGCCGTTCGCCGCGCTCGACGCCCTCACCCGGGAGCGCCTCCAGGAGGAGGTCCGCACGCTGGCGGCGGTCACCGGCACGACGGTCGTCTTCGTGACGCACTCCGCCGAGGAGGCCGTCCTCCTCGGCTCGCGGGTCCTGGTGATGGCGGCGGGCCCGGGCCGGGTCGTCGAGGAGCTCGCGGTGCCGCTGCCGCGCGGCCCCGGCGTCGACGTCGCGGCCCTGCGCGGCTCCGCCCGCTTCGCGTCCCTGCGCGCGGACCTGGCACGGGCGACGCGGGAGGCGGCGGCCTGAGCCGGGGGTGCAGGTCGTCGTCGGCCCGGCGTCCGCACGGGGTCCGGCGGGTTCAGGTGTCGGTGCGGCGCAGGGCGAGGAGGGTGACGTCGTCGGAGCGGTGGGGGCCGTCGAGGCGGGTCATCAGGGCGTCGGCGTACGCCTGGAGGCCGCCGTGGTCGCGGACGGCGGGGTGGTCGCGCAGGACCTGCTCGGCGGCGTCGAGGAGGCGGGCGGCGTCCTCGTCGGGGTCGGTGTCGCGGCGTTCGACCAGGCCGTCGGAGTAGAACAGGACGATGTCGTCCGGGGCGAGCGGGGTCTCGGCGGCGGCGTACGACTGGCCGGGGAGGACGCCGAGGGTGAGGCCGGGGCCGCCGGGCGGGGCGGGGAGGAGGGCGGCGCGGCCGGCGCGGAGGAGGACCGGCAGGGGGTGTCCCGCGCAGGTCCAGCGGAGCACGCGGCGTTCGGGGTGGTAGCGGGCGATGACGGCGGTGGCGGTGGATTCGATGCCGTCGTCGCAGGCCATGTCGTTGAGCCAGTGGGTGAGGCTTTCGACGGGGGCGTCGGTGTAGGCGAGTCCGGCGAGGGCGTAGCGGAGCTTGGCCATGAGGGTGACGGCTTCCAGGCCGTGGCCGCGGGCGTCGCCGAGGGCGAGCAGGAGCCGGCCGCCGGGCAGCCGGCGCGCCTTGTACCAGTCTCCGCCGACGCCGGAGCCGGTGGAGTCGGGGCGGTAGACGGCGGCGGTGTCGATGCCGTAGGGGGCGAGGGCGCCCGAGGAGCGGGGCAGGACGGCGTCGCGGAGGGCGCCGGCGAGTTCGCCGAGGGCCTCGGCGCGGGCGCGCTGGCGTCGGGCCTCGGCCCCTGCGGCCTCGGCGAGGGCGCGGCGGCGGGTGTCGTCGGTGATGTCGACGAGGACGGCGCGGACGGCCCAGACGGGTCCGCCGCGGGGCCGGACGGGTTCGGCGACGACCCTGATGACCCGCTCGTGGCTTCCCTTGAGGCGCAGGGCGCACTCGGAACGGCGCTTGCGGAGGAAGACCTCGTAGAGGAGGCGGTAGAGCTCGGGGAGGCTCGCGGGGGCGAGGAGGTCGGCGAGGCCGAGGAGGTCGGCGGGGGCGGGGACGCCGGGGGCGAGGCCGAGGACGTGGCCGAAGCCGAGGGAGGGGGCGACGGTGCCGTCGGCGACGTTCCACTCGGCCCAGCAGGTGCGGACGAGCTTCTGCGCGGCGACGGCCATCCGGACGCGGTGGCCCGGTTCCCAGGTGACGAGGAGGTGGTCGCCGCAGGGGGCCACGACGACGTCGTTGCTCAGCCGGGCCGGGGGGCCTCCGGCCCGGGGGATGAACCACTCCACGATCTCGGGGCCCTGGGGCACCCGTTCGTGGTGGGCGTCGGCGAGCATGCGGGGCAGGCCGGTCTCCTCCAGGACGGGGAAGCGGTCGAAGAGCCGGACCGGGCCGGACCAGCGGGGCACCGACGCGGCCGGGACGTGGGCGCGTGAGTAGGCGACGGCGCGGGTGTTCTGGGTGAGGTAGAGGAAGTCGGTGATGCGGCCGTCCGCGTCCAGGAGGGGCGCGACGAGGAGCGCGGCCATGGGGAGGGCGTCGAGGAGTTCCTGGACGGCGGCGGGAACGGGGGCGGGCGGGACGGGCGCCGGAGCGTCGGAGTCGTGCGGCCGGGGGCGGTGGGTCAGGGCGTAGACCCCGATGCGGTCGCGCTGGGCGGCGAGGAGCTCACGGAGGGCCTGGTGGTCCAGGGCCGCCCGGGAGGGCTGCCCGGCGGAGGCCCGCGGGGCCGGGCCCCGCCCCGCGGAGTCCTGCGCCGCGGAGCCCTGCGCCATGGAGCCCCGCCCCGCGGAGCCCTGCCCCGTGGAAGCCCGGTCGGCGGAGCCCCGGTCGGTGGGGTCCTGTCCGCTGGGGGCGTGCTCCATGGGCGGGCCTTTCCGGGGAGACGGGCGGGGAGGGGAAGGGAGGGCCGTGGGCTCCCCCGCCGGGCCGGAGAGCCGTACCGCAAGGGGATTCCGGCCCGCTGTAGAGACCGAGATCACACTGTAACGTGCACCATATGTCCGAAATATTCGATTCCTCGGAGGCGACCGACCCGGGAGGCGCCGTTCCCGTCCCCCTCGCCGGGACGCACGTCCTCCTCGGCGAACGGGACCCCGGGACCGCCGAGCGGCTCGCCGCGGCCCTGCGCGAGCACGGCGCATCCTCGGTGCACGTGGTCGACTCGCCGGAGGCGTTCCTGCGTGCGGGCGGCGCCCCGCCCGCACCCGTGCGCTTCTGGGACGCGGCCGTGTGGTACAGCGGCTTCGGCGGGGGCGAGGGCTCACTGGGCCCGTTCCTGGAGGAATGGCGGGCCCGGCACCCCGGGATCCCCGTGGTCGTCACCGACGACGCGCCCAGCGCCCGGCTGGCGGTCGCCGCCCTGCGCGGCCGGGCCGCCGACCTGGTCGAGCGCTCCGACCCGGACGGGCTGGCGGTGGCCGTCGCCCGGGCCGTCGCGGAGCGGGCCGACCCGCTCGGCGTCGAGGGCTCCGGACAGGGCTCCCTGCGCATGCTGGTGGTCGGCGCCCACCCCGACGACGTCGAGATCGGCCTGGGCGGCACCATCCACCGCCGGGCGCACAGCGGCTGGGAGGTCACCGTCCTCACCATGTCCGGCGGCGGGAACGGCGGCGACCCCGCGCTGCGCCGGAAGGAGGCGCACCGCGCCGCCGAGGTGCTGGGCGCCCGGCTCCTCATGGAGGACCTGCCGGACGGGTCCATGGCGGACGACCGGAGCACCGTGGAGGCCGTCGAGCGGGTGGTCGCCGAGGTCGCGCCGGACGTGGTCGTCGTCCACTCCGAGAGCGACACCCACCAGGACCACCGGGCCGTGCACCGGGCCACGCTCGTGGCCTGCCGCAAGGTGGCCCGGCTGGCCTGCTACCAGTCGCCCTCCGCGACGGTGGCCTACCGGCCGAACCGGTTCATCGAACTGAGCGAGGTCGACGTGGAGGCCAAGCTCGCCGCCATCGCCGCGCACCACTCGCAGGCCGCGAGCCGCTGGTACCTCGACGAGGACCTGCTGCGCTCCACCGCCCGGTACTGGGGCCGCTTCTCCCAGACCCGCTACGCCGAACCCCTGGAGCTCGTCCATGAACGCAACCCCCTCCTCTTCTGAGCCCGAGCTCTCGCGGCCCCTCGGCCGGCCGCCCCGGGTGCTGGTCACGGGCGCGGGCGGGCCGTCCGGGGTGTGCTTCCTGCGGGCGCTCGACGGGGCGGCCGAGCGGTACGCGGCCGACCTCGACCCCAACGGGGCGGGCCTGTACCTCGTGCCGCGCGCCTACCGGATGCTGCTGCCGCCCGGCGACGCCCCCGGCTACGCCGAGGCCGTGCTGCGGCTGTGCGAGCGGCACGCGATCGACGTCCTGGTGCCGACCGTGGACGTGGAACTGGTGGCGCTGGCCCGCGCGCGGGGTGCCTTCGACGCCGCCGGCGTCCGGGTGCTGGTCTCCCCCGCCGAGGCGCTGGAGAACTGCCTGGACAAGTGGCGGCTCGCCGAGGCGTGCCAGGGGGCGGTACGGCTCCCGGACACGCGGCTCGTCGGTTCCCCGGGGCCCGTCGAGCCGGTGGGCGGCTTCCCCGCTATCGCCAAGCCGCGCAGCGGCTCCGGCTCGCGCGGCATCGTGCTCGTCCGCTCCGCGACCGAGGTCGCCGGGCTCCCGCAGGACGGCACGTACCTCCTCCAGGAGTTCCTGCCGGGCACCGAGTACTCCGTCGACGTGCTCACCGACGGCGACGGCCGGGTCGTGGCCGCGGTGCCGCGCGCCCGGGACAAGACCGACTCCGGCATCGTCGTCGCCGGCCGCGTCCTCGACCTGCCGGAGCTGGCCGGCCTCGCCGAGGACACCGTCCGCACCCTCGGGCTGCGCGGGGTGCTCAACGTGCAGGTCCGCGAGGACCGCTCGGGCAAGGCGGCGCTCCTGGAGGTCAACCCCCGGCCGCCGGGCGGCCTCTCCCTGTCGGTCGCCGCCGGGGTGGACATGCCGCGGTGGGCGGTCGCCGCGCTGCTCGGCGTCCCGCTGCCGGAGCGGATCGCGCACCGCGAGACCGCCGTCGTCCGGCACTGGCAGGACGTGGTGCTCGCCCCGCGCGAGCTGGGCGACCTCGGCGACGTCACCGAGGCCGTCCGGCCGGGCGGCGAGGAGGACCGGGAGGCGGCGGCGTGACCGGCGCGGAGGAGGACGGGCCGGGACCGGGCCCGCTGCGCACCGACCTCCACGCGCACACCGACTTCTCCGACGGGCGCGACCCCCTCGGCGTCGTCGTGAAGGCCGCCGAGGCCGCCGGGCTCACCACGCTCGTCCTCACCGACCACGTCCGCGCCGACACCACCTACCTCCCGGGGTACGTCGCGGCCGTCCGCGCCGCACAGTCCTCGACGCCCGTGCGGCTGGTGTGCGGCGTGGAGGCGAAGATCCTCGACACCGAGGGCCGGATCGACCTGCCCGGGGACCTGACGGGGATCGAGCACGTCGCGCTGGCCGACCACCGCTTCCCGCTGCCCGACGGGCCCGCCCACCCCGACGCCGTACGGGCGCTGCTCGACGAGGGGCGGCTCGCGCCGGACGAGGCGCTGCGGCTGCTGGTCCTCGCGACGGCGCGGGCGGTGGAGCGGGTGCCGGAGGGTCGGACCGCGCACGTGGCGCACCTGTTCAGCGTGCTGCCGAAGACCGGGCTCGACGAGTCCGGGGTCGACGCGGAGCTGCTGGAGCCGCTGGTCCGGGCCTGCCGCGCGCACGGCACCGCCGTCGAGCTGAACGAGAAGTGGCGGTGCCCCTCGGTCCGTACGGCCCGGCTGCTGCACCGGGCCGGGGTGCACCTCGCGGCCGGCAGCGACGCCCACCGGGCCGAGGCGGTCGGCCGCTTCCCCTGGGTGTCCGGGGCGCTCGCCAAGGCCACGACGGAGGCCCCGTGGACGTCCTGAACCAGATCCTCCACGTCGTCGCGACCGTCCTCGTCCTCCTCGGCGCGGTGCCGCTCGTGGTGGCGGTGCTCCAGTTCCTGCTGGTCGGCCTCCAGAGGTTCCGGCACCTGTACGTGGACCGGCCGCCGCACCTGCCGAGGACCGCCGTCCTCATCCCCGCCTGGAACGAGGCGCCGGTCCTCACGGCCTCGGTCGAGGGGCTCCTCGCCATGCGCTATCCGGAGGACCGGCTCCGGGTGGTCGTCGTGGACGACGCCAGCACGGACGGGACCCCCGGGGTGATGCGGGAGCTGACGGCCCGCCACCCGGGCCGGGTCGTGCACCTGCGCCGGGAGGACGGCGGCCAGGGCAAGGCGCACACCCTCAACCACGGCCTCGCCCACGTCCTCGGCGACGACTGGGCCGAGGCCGTGCTCGTCATGGACGCCGACGTCGTCTTCGACCGCGACGCCCTGCTGCGGATGGCCCGCCACCTCGCCGACCCGGAGGTCGGCGCCGTCACCGCGTACATCAAGGAGGGCAGCGGGAAGCAGGGCAACTACCTGACCCGCTACATCGCCTTCGAGTACATCACCGCCCAGGCCGCCGCCCGGCGCGCGCAGAACGTCCTCGGCGTCGTCGCCTGTCTGGCCGGCGGGGCGCAGCTGCACAGCCGGGAGAGCCTGGAGGCGATCGGCGGCCGGATCGACACGACCACCCTGGCCGAGGACACCGTCACCACCTTCGAGACCCAGCTGGCCGGCCGCCGGGTCGTCTTCGACGGGTACGCCACGGTGCTCGCCGAGGAGCCGGGCGACCTGGCCGGGCTGTGGAAGCAGCGGCTGCGCTGGGCGCGGGGCAACCTCCAGGTCAGCCACCGCTACCGGCACCTGTGGTTCCGTCCCTGGAAGCGGCGGGAGGGACACCGGCTCGGATCGGTGTTCTTCGGCCTGATCTGGTACTCGCTCCTGGCGACCCCGGTGCTGCTCACGGTCTGCTCGGCCTCGCTGCTCTACCTCTACTTCACCGACTCCGGCCGCTCGTGGGAGCTCTTCCGCTGGCTGTGGGTGATCAACCTGGTCTGCTACCTGCTGATCATCCTGATGTCGGCGGCCGTCGACGGGAGCACCTTCCGGCGCTGCTGGCGCGAGGCGCTGGTCTATCCCGGGATCGTCTCGGCCCTGATCCTCGTGCTCACCGCCTTCCCCGGGTACTTCCTGCCGCTGCTCGAACGGCACGGGTGGCTCGCGGAGGACGGCTCGCCGCGCCTCCTGATGGTCGTGGTCTACGCCTGGCTGGGCCTGGCCCTCCCGCTCGCCTGGCTCGCGAAGCTCCTCACGGGCACCAGGTTCCGTTTCCTCGCCCCCGTGCTGCTGCACCTGGTGGGGTACGGCTCGCTGCTCGCCGCCTGTCTGGTGGCGGCCTGGGTCCAGGAGCGCAGGAAGAAGGAGCTGAAGTGGGACAAGACGGAGAAGACCGGGAAGGTGGCGGCGGGACGATGACACCGGAGGGCACCGCCCCGGGGACCGGACCCGGCCCCGGTTCCGATTTCGGTTCCGGTCCCGGTTCCGGCTCCGGTTCCGGCTCCGGCTCCGGCTCCGGCGAGGAGCTGCGGCGGCACGTCGAGGAACTGACCGGCGACGACCGGCGGCGGGACCGGCAGCTCTTCTGGACCGAGCTGCTGGTGGTCCTGGTCGTGGCCGCCGCCCTCACGGCCCGCGAGCTCTGGCTCACCTGACCCGCGCCCGGGTCACTCCGGGAGGAACGGATCGGCCCCCAGTGCGGCGAGCGCGAACCAGGCCGTCGTACCGGTGTGCAGACTGGCGTACAGCGTGTCGCCGTCTCCGGTGCGGAGCCCGTCCGAGGAGGCGGCGACGATGCCGTACCCGTCGGCGTTCGGGGCGTGGGCCTGGGCCGCGCGGAGGGTCGCGAGGAACCGGTCGGCCTCCTCCCGGTCTCCGTCGCCGCCCCGGCGGCGGAGGGCCGCCGCCAGGTGGGCGGTGCCCTCGAACCAGACCTTGGAGGTGTCGGCGTCGCTGACCGACACCCCGCTGAAGCCGCCGTCCTCGGCGGCCAGGTGGGTGAGGGCCCAGTCCAGCGATCCGGCGTGCCGGGCGTCGCCGGTCGCCAGGTAGGACCAGCTCTGCGGGTCCTCCGGGACCGGGGAGCGGTTGACGGTGGCGCCGTCGGTGCCGGTGCCGGTCCAGAAGGCGGGGCCGTCCTCGTTCCACAGGGCGTCGAGGAAGCCGGTCGCGACCGCCGCCCGGTCGGCCCACGCCCGGTCCCCCGTGACGTCGGCGAGCCGGCCGAAGAAGGCGGCGACGTCGATGTTGTGCTCGGTGGACTTCCAGGTGAGGGCGGGGCCGGAGGCGGGGAGGCCGCCGGTGTGGCCGGGGATGCCGGTGGCGGAGGCGGTGCGGTCCTGGATCCAGTCGGCCAGCCGCAGCGCACCGGCCCGGTACCGGGCCCCGTCCGTGGCCCGGTGGACGTGGAGGAGGGCCAGACCGGTCCATGCCTGCGCGCCGGTGAAGGAGTCGGCGGCGGCGACGGCCGGCAGTCCGTCCGCCCCGGTGACCTTCCCGGAGGCGTACGACTGGCGGATCCGGCCGTCGCCCGCGGGGTCGCCGTCCTGGAGGGCGAGCAGGGTCCCGGCGAGGGCGCCGGCCCGCCGCAGGTCGGCGTCGGTGCCCCGGGCGCAGTAGGCGATGACGGTGAGGGCGACGTCGTAGGTGAAGGCGACGGTGGAGTGGTGGGTCTCCATCCAGCCGCCGGTGTAGCTGCGCGGCAGTCCCTGCCGGGTGCCGCCCGCCGCCTCGTCGACCCGGCGGTCGAGGAAGGTGTACGCGCGGGCGACCGCCTCCTCCTCATCCACGCCGGTCTCCGCGCCCGGCCCGGCCGGTTCCGCCCGTGCGCAGCCGCCGAGCGCCACCACCGCCGCGCCGCCCGTCAGCGCCGCCGTGAACGCGCGGCGGCTCACCGGTCCGCGCAGGTCCTCCGAAATACCCATGCCCCTTCACTTAGACGATCCTGGCCGGTCCCCGGGCGGGGACACACCGGGACACGCCGGACGTCCGGAAGAGGGAACTTCCGGGTCGGCGGTTCGCGGCCCGGTCGCGGACCGCGCGGGGCCGGAGGCCGAACTCGGCGCGGAAGACCTTGCCGAAGTGGCCGGCGTCGCCCAGGCCCCGGCGGGCCGCGAGGGCGTACGCGGGGAGGCGGGCGAGGGCGGGGTCGACGAGGTTGGTCGACCCGGGAGTGGGGCGGCGTCCTGAGGCCGGGGCCCCGAGGGGGCGGGGGCGGCGGCGGGCCGCGTCCGCCCCCTCGGGGGGGGCTGGGGTGCCGGTCAGGCGCGGCAGCGGAGGAGTTCGAGCGGGGGGTGGGCGCGGAGCTCGGACCAGAACTCCTCGCCGTAGGTGCGCAGTCCCTCCTCGGAGATCGTGAGCGGCACCCATTCCACGTCGCGGAACCCGGCCGCGGCAAGGGATTTCTCGTATGTCTGCCGGCTGGGGACGGCGGTGACGAAGCTGATGGGGCCGGCGTCGAGGAGGGCGGTGATCCGGACCTTCGGGCCCACGCCGTTCTCCTCGCCGACGGGTTCGCAGCGGAAGCCGTAGTCCTCCAGGGAGGCGCAGTCGAAGGCGTAGTCGGGGTTCTGGGCGAAGACGTAGAAGGCGCCGCCGGGGACCAGGTTGCGGTGGATGCTGCGGCACATGCGCTCCAGTTCCTCCACCGTCTCCGCGTAGTTGAGGCACTGGATGCCGAGGGCGATGTCGAACGGCCGGTCCGCGGGCTCCAGTTCGGCGGCGTTCCCGACCTCGTAGCGCACGCCCAGCGGGTCGCGGGCCTCGATGGCGCGCGCGGCGTCGATCATGCCGGAGGAGATGTCGACCCCGAGGACGTCCGTGGCGCCGCGCCGCTTGAACCGGCGGCTGTAGAAGCCGGTTCCGCAGGCGACGTCGAGGACGGACCTGCCGGTGACGTCGCCGACGAGCTCCAGGACGCTGGGCACCTCCGCGTAGCGCATGATCGGCAGGGCCTTGAAGCCCTCGAACGCCTCGCCGATCGCGTCGTACTGCTGCACCGTCATGTGCCGCTCCCTCGTGGGTTCCTGTGCCGGCGGGCGCGCCGGCGCCGGGACGGGGGCGTCCACGGCGCTCGCGGGACGCGGCCGTGACACCGAGTCTGCGCCGCCCGTGTCCGACCGCCGTACGGTCGGATCGTACGAGAAACCGGTCGGTCCTTCTCCATATCGTTCAAGGGAAGCCGCTGTTCAGGCGCCCGGCGTCGAGGACTGCGGTGGGGGCGGGCCCCGGGGAGGGAAGGGGGTCAGCTCGCGTCGAGGGCGCCGACGAGGCTCGCGACCGTCACCGTGTTGAAGACGAAGGCGATGGCCGCGTTCGCCGCGACGGTGCGGCGCATCTCGCGGGAGGTCACGTCCACGTCGGTGGTGCCGAAGGTGGTCATGACGGAGAGCGCGAAGTAGACGTAGTCGGCCCACAGCGGTGGATCGTCGCCGGGGAAGCCGAGGGCGCGCTCGTCCTCCACGAGGTTGTCGGCGTGGAAGGAGACCGCGAAGGCGGTCAGGACGCAGACCCAGGCGGTCGCGACGAGCACGAGGGCCGCCGCGACGCGGACGCCGCCGGAGAGGTGGCTGCCGAGGTGGCCGGGGCGCCAGACCACGGCGACCAGCAGGGCGGCCGTGGCGACGAAGAGGGAGACGCCGGGGCCGGGCGCGCTGCCGAGGAGGTACCGCTGGAGCACCGTGCCCCGCTCCTCGCGCCGGCCGGCCCAGGCGCGGATGTCCGCCGGGTCGGCGGTGGAGAAGGCGGTGAGGGTGACGACCAGGTAGGTGAAGAGGTAGGAGAAGAGCACCAGGACGCCGGCGTCGGCGGTGGAGAGCCCCACGATGTCGTCCGGCAGCAGGAGGAGCAGGGCCGTGACGCAGCCCGCCACGGTGCCGCTCGCCCCCGACCGGGGACGCTCGGACAGCCAGGAACGCACCAGGGGCACCGGGAACCCTCTCGCCGCGACGGTGACGGGCCGACCGGCCGGTCGACCCTTCACAAGCTATGACATTCCGGAACCGGAATCCGGAAGGCCGGGCGAAGGCGGGGCGAAGGGCGGGCGGCGAGCGGCGGGGTGTCAGGCGCCGGGCGTCCGGTCCGTGCCGGGGGCACCGGAGGCGCCGGGCGCCCCCTCCGTCCCGGCCGCGCGGAGGTCCGCGAGGAGTTCGGCCTGTCCGGCGAGGACGCCGGAGAGGATGGCCCGGGCGACCGCGAGGAGGTCCACCACCCGAGGGTCGGTCAGCCTGTAGTGGACGGCCGAGCCCTCGCGGCGGGCGGCGACCAGATCGGCCCGGCGGAGCACGGCGAGCTGCTGCGAGAGGTGCGCGGGCGGGGCGGCGATCTCGGCGAGCAGTTCGGAGACGGCGTGCTCACGCAGGCTCAGCAGTTCCAGGACGCGGATGCGCACGGGGTGGCCGAGCGTCTTGAAGAACTCCGCCTTCAACTGGTAGAGCGGCGCCGTCCTGGACGTGGTCACGGTGCGGTCAGACCTTCTTGACCACGCTCGACTTGAGCTGCATGGGGCCGAAGCCGTCCACCTTGCAGTCGATGTCGTGGCCGTCGACGCCGTTCACGAGCCGGATGTTGCGGACCTTGGTCCCGGCCTTGATGCCGGTGGGGCTCCCCTTGACCTTGAGCGTCTTGACGACGGTGACCGTGTCGCCGTCCGCGAGCACGTTGCCCACGGCGTCCTTGATCACCGGGGCGCCCGCGGGCTCGCCCTCGGCGGCGGCCTCGCCCGACGCGGGCCACTCGTGACCGCATTCGGGGCAGACGAGCAGGGCGCCCATCTCGTAGGCGTAGACGCCGGAGCACTCGGGGCAGGGGGGCAGGTTCTCGTTCACCCCCCGATCTTATGAGCACTATCGTAATTGCAAAAATCGGCAAGTCGCTCCGGAGCGGTCAGGCGGCCCCGACGACGATCAGGACGTCCCCGGCGGACCAGACCCTGACCACGTCCTTCGGGGGGTTGAGCCGGGGCCGGGCGGAGCCGTGGGGGCGGTAGCCGACGGCGCTCGCGCCGTGCCGGGCGGCGGCCGCCACCACCTCGGCGAAGGAGGCCGCGGTACCGGTGCGGACGAAGTCCGCGGCGGGACGGAGCCGGACGCGGACGCCGTCCCCGGTGGGGGCGAAGAGCGTGTCGAACGCCGCCGCCAGCCGGTCGTTCTGGGACACCTGCGCCATGAGCAGGGCGGCGAGCCGGCCCGTGACCAGGAGGTCCGTGCGGGGTCCCGCGGGCGCCAGGGGCCGGTTGCGGGCGTCGGTGAGTTCGGCCACGGCCGGGACGGCGCGCCCCGACTCCCGCTCCCGGGCCCGGAGGTGCAGCAGCGCGACCAGGGTCCGGCCGTCGGGGTCGGCGGGCTCGCCCGGATCCGCCGGAGCGCCGAAGCCCTCCGCGCCACCGGGGCCGCCGAGGTCCCCGGGGCCGCCGGAGACCTCGGGCGCCCCCGGGCCGTCCTCCGGCCCGGCGAGGACGATCACGCGGTCGTACGCCTCCGGTTCCGCCGGTGTGCGGACTCCGTCGCCCCGCACCGCCGTGACCCCGCACCGTGCCAGCCCCTCCACCACCCGCGCGCCCCGGCGGTTCCAGCCCAGGACGAGCACCCGGCGGGGAAGGACCTTGGCCACGGGGACCGGGGCGGGGGCCGGGACCGGGGCCGGAGCGGCGGCCGGGGCCGGAGCCGGGGCCGGAGCGGTGGCCGGGGCCGGGACGGCAGTCGTGACCTGGACCGGGGCCGGGGCGCGGGGCGGAGGCGAGGCTCGGGCCGGCGGCGGTACGCGGGCCGGGGGCGGTGGGAGGACGGTCGCCCGGTGGTCCTCGGCCAGGACGACGAGGGCGTCGTCCGGGGCCAGTTCGGTGTCCGGGGGCGGGTTGAGGTGCGGGGTGCCGTCCGCGCGGACGATCCCGACCGCGCACGCGTCCGGGCAGGCGGCGGACAGCTCGCCGTAGCGGCGGCCCGCGAGCCCCGGGGGGCGGAGGGTGTGGAGTTCGGCGCCCGCGAAGTCCAGGAGGTCCTCCAGGACGAGCGCGAGGCCGGGTTCCAGGACGCACTGGACGAGGAGCCGGGCCGCGAGTTCGTCCACGTCGAGGACGACCGCACCGGGGCCCGCGGCCAGCCGGGCGGTCGGCAGGCGGGCGCCGTCCCGGACCGCCGCGACCACCCGGACCGGGCAGCCCTCCCCCACCGCGGCCCGGAGCGCGAGCAGCACCCTGATCACCTGGGCGTCCGCGCCGGGACCGTCCGGCGGCAGCACGAGCACTGCCTCCGCGGCGGCCGGGGTGACCCGGGCCAGCGCGGCGGGGTCGGCCGGGCGGCCCCGACGGCACAGCAGCCGCACCCGGGCGCGGGGCGGCAGCGCGTCCCGCAACTCCCGCTCCATCTCGGTCTTGTCGCGGTCCGCCAGGACCACGACGGCGCCGCGCCGCCGCTGGGCGTGGGCGGCGAGCAGCTCCGCGACGACCGTGGGCGTCTGCTCGGACCAGCCGAGGACGACGGTGTGGCCGCGCTCGACGACGGTGGTCTGCCCGCGCTCCAGTTCCGCCAGCCGGTCGGTGATGGCGGTGGTGACGAGGCCGACGAGGGTGGAGACGTACAGCAGGGACACCAGGGCGAGGAAGACCGACAGGGCGATCCGCAGCGGGGGGCCGACCTCGCCGCCGAGGCGGAGGGTCTGGCCGACGGTCCGCCAGATCGTGGCCGCCTTGCCCTGGAGGGTGTCGGGGGACCTGGCGTCCGTCCACACCAGGAGGGCGCTGACGGGGGCGACCAGGGCCAGGCAGGCGAGGGCGAGCCAGGCCACGAGGGCCGTCACCCCACGCACCACGGTCCGGTCCACCCAGTACCTGGCCCGGTCGCGTACGCCCGGGGTCGCCGCCCGGGGCCTTCCGGTCCGGCCGGCCGGTCCGGCTTCCGGGCGGGCCCGCCGGGGCGCCCGCCGGGAGGGGACCGTGATCTCGCGCTCCATCCGCACGGCAGCAGGGTGACGGCGGCTCCGCCGCGAAACGCCGCCGACGCCCGCCGTTCATCCTTTCGGGCAGGCGCACGGGAGGCACACGTTCGAGCCGCTGGTCCGCCGTGCGCCGGTCGCGGCGGGTTTGAACGGGCTCCCGGCCGTGCGGGGGCGCCGCTCGGCCGGGAGGCTCAGCTGCGCAGGTACGAGGCCCCGTTGAGGTCCAGGATCGTCCCGGAGGCCCATTCGGCGGCGGGCGAGGCGAGCCAGAGGACGGCCTCGGCGATCTCGTCGGCCTCCGCGACCCGGCCGAAGGGGCTCTGCGCGCGGATCGCCTCGCCGCCGGGGCCCTCCAGGCGGGGCGCGACCCGTTCGGTGGCGAAGAAGCCGGGGGCGACCGAGGCGACGGCGATGCCGTAGGGGGCGAGGGAGACGGCGAGGGACTGGCCGAGCGCGTGGAGGGCGGCCTTGGTCGCACCGTAGGCGGGGTGGTCGGGTTCGCCCCGGAAGGCGCCCCGCGAGCCGATGTTGACGATCCGTCCGCCCGTGCCCCGGTCGATCATGCGGCGGGCCACGAGGTGGCTCAGGTTGGCGGGGGCGAGGAGGTTGACGGCGGTGTGCCGCCGCCAGAGCTCCGCCCACTCCTCGTAGGGGGTCTCCGCGAGCGGGTGGGGGAGGTTGACGGCGGCGTTGTTGACCAGGACGTCGATGCCGCCGAGCGCGTCGGCCGCCGCCGCGACGACCTCGGCCGCCCCCGCGGGGTCCGCGAGGTCGCCGCCGACCAGGACGTGGCCGGTGCCGTCGAGGGAGTCGAGGGTGGTGCGGGCGTCCTCGGCGCGGGTGCCGTGGTGGACGGCGACCCGGTCCCCCCGCGCGGCGAAGGCGCGGGCGACCGCCCGGCCGAGTCCTCGCGAGGCGCCGCTGACGAGGACGCCGCGGCCTGTGTCGGGGAGCTGCACCGGTGTGCCTTCCGGTCGGGGACGTGCCGTACGGTCCGTCATTCTGCCCGCACCGCCGAGGTGATGGATCCCACGGTCCGCCGTACGGCGCGGGAGCGGAATCCGCGCCACCATTTGGAAGGTTTTGTATCGCTACGCGCCCGGTTCTGATCGTCGAGAGTTCCGAACCGATCAAGAACGCCTCTATAGTGCGGTCGTTCCGAACCTCCCCCGTGTGCCTGCCTCTCGAGAGTCCGGTTGATGTCGGCGTCGCCCACCCCGTTCCGCCCTGCCCTGATCGCCTCCCTGCTGACCCTCGCCGCGGGTGGTGCGCTCACCGCCGCCGCGACGAGTGCCGCACCGGCCGAAGTCCGCCCTTCGCTGGGCTGGTTCGCCGCCTGCGGCGTGCTCCTCCTCGCTGCCGCGACCTTCGCCGTCACCTGGTACGCGCGCACCGCGCGCACCCTGGCCAAGCGCGCCGAGCGGCTGGCCGCCCAGGTCGCCTCCCAGGACACCTACGCCGCCCAGCGCCAGGCCGCCGCCGAGCGCGAGGCCGAGGCCCTGAGGCGGCGTCACGAGGCCGAGGCCGCCGCCTCGGCCGCCGCCCACGCGGCCCGCGCCGACGAACTCGTCCGCGCCCAGCGGGCCGAGTCCGAGCGGCTCGCCGCCACCCACGCCGCCGCGGTCGCCGGCCTCGAACAGCGGCTGCGCCGCGCCGAGTCCGCCCGGTCCGCCGCCCTCGCCGCCGCCGCCAACGCGGCCGGCCGCATGCAGGCGCTGGCCACGAGCATGATGGCCGACCTCCGCGAGATGGAGCACCGGCACGCCGCCGAGGACGTGCTCGCCGACCTCCTCCACCTCGACCACCGCACCGCCCAGGCGGGCCGGCTGGCCGACTCCGTCGCCGTCCTCACCGGTGCCCGCTCCGGCCGCCGCTGGGCCCGGCCCATCGTCATGGAGTCGATCCTGCGCGGCGCCATGGGGCGCATCGCCGGCTACCAGCGGGTCCGGCTGCACTCCAAGTGCGAGGCGGCCGTCGCCGGTCACGCCGCCGAGGGCGTCATGCACGCGCTCGCCGAGCTCCTCGACAACGCCGCCAACTTCTCCCCGCCCAGCGCGGAGGTCCACGTCTACGTGGAGGAGGTCCCGGCGGGCATCGTCATCACCGTCGAGGACAGCGGCCTGACCATGAGCGACGTCCAGCTCCGGCGCGCCGAGGCCGCCGTCGACGCGGCCGCGCAGGACCTGGCCGGGCTCTCCGGCACCCGGCTCGGCCTGCACGTGGTCGGGCGGCTGGCCCGCAAGCACAACCTGTCGGTCTCCTTCCGGCCCTCCGCGCGCGGCGGCACCGGGGTCGTCCTGATGATCCCCCAGGAGATCGTCACCCGGGGCGCCGGGACGACCGCCGTGCCGGCCGCCCCCGCCCGGGCCGTGCCCGCCCCCCGTACCGCCCCCGACGCCGCCGTGGCGGCCGCGGCCCCGGCCGCCCCCGAGGGCGGGGACGAGACCTCCGGCGAGGACGCCGGAACCCTGCTGCCGCGCCGCCGGCGCGGACGGACCCTGGCCGCGCACCAGGAGAGCGGCCGCGGCCCGGCCGACCAGAACCGCCCGGCCTCCCCCAGGCCCGGGGAGGCGGCCCGCGCCTCCGCCCGCTTCGGCGGCTTCCACCGCGCCGTGCGCGGCGACGGGAGCCGGACCGGCGAGACCCCCGTCCCCGGGGACGCCGCCGGGTCCGACGCCGCCGCTCCCCCGGCGGGAGAACCGACCACGCCGCCCTCGAACCACCCCCCTTCGGAAGGCAATCCGCGATGACCGGCACGACCACCGACGACAAGCTGAGCTGGCTCCTGGAGGGCCTGCTGGAACGCACCCCGGGAACCCGGCACGCCCTGGTGCTCTCCCGGGACGGCCTCAAGCTCTGCCGCACCTCCGGGCTCTCCGTCGACCAGGCCGACCAGCTCGCCGCGATCTCCGCGGGCATCCAGAGCCTGTCGCACGGCGCGTCCGTGGAGTTCGGCGACGGCACCGGCGGGGTCCGCTCCGCGATGGCCGAGTTCTACGGCGGCATCCTCTTCATCGTGGAGGCCGGTGAGGGCGCCCACCTCGCGCTCGTCGCCGGCGAGGACGCCGACGCCGGACTCGTCGGGCACAACATGACCGAACTGGTCGAGCAGCTGGGCGAACACCTCGTCGCGAGGCCGCGGGGATGAGCAGCCGCGTCAGGCCGGGCCGCGACGACTCCCCCGACCGCCTCTACACCCTGACGGGCGGCCGCAGCGGCACCGGGTCGACCTCCTTCGACGTGGTCACCCTCGTCGTGGCGGAGAGCGACCCGGTGCCCGGCATGCAGTCCGAGCACGCCGCCATCCTGCGCATGTGCCGCTTCCCCACGGCCGTGGTGGAGGTGGCCGCCGGGCTCGGACTGCCCGTGTCGATCACGAAGATCCTCCTGTCCGACCTGCACGACACCGGCCGGATCAGCGCGCGGCACCCCCGCCCCGCCTCGTACCGCCTTCCCGATCACGACATCCTGGAGCAGGTGCTCGTTGGACTCCGCAATCTCTGAGCAGCGCCAGACCCTGAGCAGCACCGCCGACAACGGACTGAAGATCGTCGTCGTCGGCGGCTTCGGGGTCGGCAAGACGACCCTGGTCCGGTCGGTCAGCGAGATCCGTCCGCTGAACACCGAGGAGACCATGTCGCAGGCGGGCGAGGGCATCGACGACACCGTCGGCGTCGCCGCCAAGACGGCCACCACCGTCGCCTTCGACTTCGGCCGCATCTCGCTCGACGCGCACAACGTGCTGTACCTGTTCGGCGCGCCCGGCCAGGAGCGGTTCTGGTTCCTGTGGGACCGGCTGTTCTCCGGGACCCTCGGGGCCGTCGTCCTCGTCGACACCCGCCGGATCGCGGACTCCTGGTACGCCGTCGACCGGCTGGAGCACCACGGCACCCCGTTCGTCGTCGCCTGCAACGACTTCGGCGGCCGGGCGCACACCGCGGCCGAGATCCGCGAGGCCCTCGACCTCGGCGACGAGATCCCGCTGGTGTTCTGCGACGCCCGGTCCCGGGAGTCCAGCAAGCAGGTCCTCATCTCGCTCGTCGAGCACCTGAAGAACGTCGTCGCCGCCGACCCGGAGAACGGTCCGCGGCCCATCCCGGAGCCCGCCCCGTGACCCCTGTCGAGTCCGCCCCCGTCCCGCTGAGCGGCCCCCGCTTCCACACCGACCCCGTCGAGCTGTACCGGCGGATCCGGCGGGACCACGGGGCCGTCGCCCCGGTCGTCCTCGACGGGGACGTGCCGGCCTGGCTCGTCCTCGGCTACCGGGAGCTGCACCAGGTCACCAGCGACCCGGTGCTCTTCTCCCGCGACTCCGACCTGTGGAACCAGTGGGACGCCATCCCCGCCGACTGGCCGCTGCTGCCCATGATCGGCCGCAAGCAGCCGTCGATCCTGTACACGGTCGGCGAGCGGCACCGCGAGCGGGCCGGGGTGATCTCCGCCGCCCTGGAGTCCGTCGACCCCTTCGAACTGCGGCGGCGTGCCGAGCGGTTCGCCGACGAGCTGATCGACGCGGTCTGCGGCGCGGGCTCGTGCGACATCATCGCCGAGTACGCCATGCTGCTCCCGGTCCGGGTCCTCGCCAGCATCTACGGCTTCGCCGACGAGCAGGGCCCGGCGCTGGTCACCGCCATGAACGACATGATCAACGGCGGTCCCGGGGCGCTGGCCGGGCAGCAGCACCTCGCGGAGTCGATGGGGGCGCTGCTCGCCGCCAAGACGGAGGAGCCCGGGGAGGACGTCGCCTCGCGGATGCTCGGCAACACCGCCGGGTTCACCGTCGAAGAGGTCGCCCAGGACCTGATGGTGATGATGGCCGCGGGCCACCAGCCCACCGCCGACTGGATCGGCAACTCGCTGCGGCTGATGCTGACCGACGACCGCTTCGCGGCCTCGCTCTCCGGCGGCCGGCACAGCGTCGGCGAGGCGATGAACGAGGTGCTGTGGGAGGACACGCCCACGCAGAACGTGGCCGGGCGCTGGGCCTCGCGCGACACCAACCTGGGCGGCCGGCACATCGCCCGCGGCGACCTGGTGCTGCTCGGCCTCGCCGCCGCCAACGCCGACCCGCACGTGCGGACCGACGCCGGCGCCCTCACCGGCGGCAACAACGCCCACCTCTCCTTCGGTCACGGCGAGCACCGCTGTCCGTTCCCCGCGCAGGAGGTCGCCGAGACCATCGCGCGGACCGGCATCGAGGTGCTGCTCGACCGGCTGCCGGACGTCGACCTCGCCGTCCCGGAGACCGCCCTGACGCGTCGCCCCTCCCCCTGGCTGCGCGGCCTGACCGCGCTGCCGGTGACGTACACCCCGACCCCCGCCCTTGGAGGGACCGCATGACCTGCCCCATCGACCACACCGCCGCCGAACCCGTGGTCCTCGACCCCTTCGTCACGGACCTCGACGGCGAGGGCGCCCGGCTGCGCGCGGCCGGTCCGCTGGCCCGCGTGGTGCTGCCCGGCGGAGTGCCCTGCTTCGCCGTCACCCGGCACGCCGAGGCCCGCGCGCTGCTCACCGACCCCCGGCTCGTCAAGGACATCGAGCAGTGGGGGGCCTGGCAGCGCGGCGAGATACCGCTCGACTGGCCGCTGATCGGCCTCGCCAACCCGGGCCGGTCGATGCTGACGGTGGACGGCGAGGAGCACCGGCGGCTGCGCACGCTGGTCGCCCAGGCGCTCACCGCGCGCCGGGTGGAGCGGCTGCGGGCCGGCATCGAGGAGCTGACGGCCGGTCTGCTCGACCGGCTCGCCGAGCGTCCTGCGGGCGAGACGGTGGACCTGAAGGCCGAGTTCGCCTACCCGCTGCCGATGAACGTGGTCGGCGAGCTGATGGGCGTGGACGCCGCCGACCACCCGCGGATGAAGGCGCTGTTCGACAAGTTCTTCTCGACGCAGACGCCGCCGGAGGAGGTGCCGCAGATGATGGCGGACCTCGGCGCGCTCTTCGCCGGGATCGTGGCGGGCAAGAAGGAGTCGCCCGGCGACGACCTGACGAGCGCGCTGATCGAGGCGTCCGAGGACGGCGACCGGCTCACCACCGAGGAGATCACCAACACCCTCCAGCTGATGGTGGCGGCCGGTCACGAGACGACCATCAGCCTCATCGTGAACGCCGTGGTCGCCCTGGAGACCCACCCCGAGCAGCGTGCCCTGGTGCTCAAGGGCGAGGTGCCGTGGGAGAACGTGATCGAGGAGACGCTGCGCTGGTCGACGCCGACCTCGCACGTGCTGATCCGCTTCGCGAGCGAGGACATCCAGGTCGGTGACCGGGTGCTGCCGAAGGGCGAGGGGCTGATCGTGTCGCACGGCGCGATCGGCCGGGACGAGGAGCAGCACGGGGAGACGGCGGGCGCGTTCGACGTCACGCGCTCTCCGGTCCGGCACATCGCCTTCGGGCACGGCCCGCACGTCTGCCCGGGTGCGGCGCTCTCCCGTCTGGAGGCGTCGGTGGCGCTGCCCGCGCTGTACGCGCGCTTCCCCGGGCTGCGGCTCGCGGTGCCGCGCGAGGAGCTGCGGAACAAGCCCGTGGTGACCCAGAACGACCTGTTCGAGCTGCCGGTCGTGCTCGGCTGAGTCCGTCTCCGCCGCCCCTTCGCGGGGCGCGCGCCGAAGAAGCCCGTCCCCTGAAGGGGGCGGGCTTCTTCTCGTGCACGGCGACTCGTACACGGCGACTCGTATACGACCGCTCGTATACGACGACGCGGGGCGGTTCCGCGGAATTGCCCGTGTCCGATGCCTTGACGACCTCCGGACGTCACACCTAGCTTGCTCAAGGTCTTTCTGAAAGTTACGGCAAGTTCTTACAACACTCGTGACCCGCCGCCCCGTTGACCGGTACGGCGGACCACGGTCCCCGCACCCGCATCCGCACCCCCACGAGGAGCACGCCCATGAGGTTCGGCCTCCCCCACGCCTCCGGACGGTCCGTGGCCGGTCTGGCGGCCGCCGCGCTGGCGCTCGGCCTGACGACGGCGCTCGGCGCTCCGGCGCAGCCCGCTGCGGCCGCCCCGACCGCGAACGGCGGCAAGAAGGTCACCGCCGTCCTGTTCGAGTGGAACTTCGACTCCATCGCCCGCGAGTGCACGAACACCCTCGGCCCCAAGGGCTACGGCTACGTGCAGGTCTCGCCGCCGCAGGAGCGCATCCAGGGCGGCGCCTGGTGGACCGCGTACCAGCCGGTCAGCTACAAGATCCAGGGTCCGCTGGGCGACCGCACCGCCTTCCGGAACATGGTGGACACCTGTCACCGGGCCGGGGTGAAGGTCATCGCCGACGCGGTGATCAACCACATGACCTCGGGCTCCGGCACCGGCACGGCGGGCACGAACTACAGCAAGTACGACTACCCCGGCTTCTACTCCGACCAGGACTTCCACGGCTGTCGCCGCCCCATCGGGGGCAACTACTCCGACCGCTCCAACATCCAGGACTGCGAGCTCGGCGAAACCGGCCAGCCCTCGCTGGCCGACCTGAACACGGGCAGCGACCACGTCCGCGGGAAGATCGCCGGATACCTCGACGACCTGCTGTCGATGGGCGTCGACGGCTTCCGGGTGGACGCCGTCAAGCACATCGCGGCCGGCGACCTCGCGGCGATCCGCGGCAAGCTGAGCAACCCGAACGTCTACTGGGTCCAGGAGGCCATCCACGGCGCCGGCGAGGCCGTCTCGCCGAGCGAGTACCTGGCCACCGGCGACGTCCAGGAGTTCCGCTACACCACCGACCTCAAGCGGATCTTCAGCAACGAGAAGCTCTCGTACCTGAAGAACTTCGGCGAGGCGTGGGGTTACATGCCCTCGGGCCAGAGCGGCAGCATGGTCGCCAACCACGACACCGAGCGCAACGGCAGCAGCCTCAGCTACAAGGACGGCTCCCGCTACACGCTCGCCAACGTCTTCATGCTCGCCCACCCCTACGGCACCCCCTCCGTCCACTCGGGCTACGAGTTCGGCAACAAGGACGACGGCGCCCCCAACGGGCACGCGGTGAGCGCCTGCTACAGCGGCGGCTGGTCCTGCCAGCACGCCTGGCGCCAGATCGCCAACATGGTCGGCTTCCGCAACGCCACCGAGGGCGCGGGGGTCACCGACTGGTGGGACAACGGCAACAACGCCATCGCGTTCGGCCGCGGGAGCAAGGGCTTCGTCGCCGTCAACCGCGAGGGCGGCGCGATCACCCGGACCTTCCGGACCTCGCTGCCGGCCGGCACCTACTGCGACGTCCAGCACGGCGACCCCACCGCGGACGGCGGCTGCACCGGCACCACGTACGCCGTGGGCTCCGACGGCACGTTCACGGCCACGGTCGGCGCGAACGACGCCGTCGCCCTGTACGTCGGCGCGAGCGGCGGCGAGCAGGGCGGCGGGGGCGACAACACCGCCACCGTCTACTACGGCACCGACAAGAACTGGCCCGCGTACAACCTCCACTACGCGCCCACCGGCGGCCAGTGGACCACCGCCCCCGGCACCGCCCTGGAGCCCGCCTGCGCCGGCTGGGTCAAGAAGACCGTCGCACTGGGCTCGGCCACCGGCCTGAAGGCCGCCTTCAACAACGGCGCCGGCACCTGGGACAACAACGGCAGCGCCAACTACGCCCTGGGCACCGGCGACGTCACCGTCAAGGGCGGCGTCGTCGGCTCCGGCAACCCCTGCGGCGACGGCGGCCAGCAGACCGGGAACGGCGCTTCCTTCTCCGTCACCGCCACCACCGTCCCGGGCCAGAACGTCTACGTGGTCGGCGACGCCGCCGCCCTCGGCGCCTGGTCCCCCGCCGCGGCCCTGAAGCTCGACCCGGCGGCCTACCCGGTGTGGAAGCTGGACCTGGACCTGCCGGCCGGCACCTCCTTCGCGTACAAGTACGTGCGCAAGGACGCCGCGGGGAACGTGACGTGGGAGAGCGGCGCGAACCGCACCGCGACCGTCCCGGCCTCCGGCCGCGTCACCCTCGCGGACACCTGGCGCGGCTGATCCGCGACCGCACCACGGGTGGGACCGGCCGCGCGCCGGTCCCACCTCCGGCGTTCCCGGGATCCGTCCACCCTCCGGCCCCTTTTCCGCAAGACTTTTCTGAAACCACCTGCAAGATCTTGCCGACTTGATCGGCGGACTGCTTAACTCCTCAGCGATCCGCGGCGGTTGCGGACGCCCTTTCCGAGAGGAACAGCCATGAGCAGCGCGTACGACGTCCTCGTCCTGGGAGGGTCGGGGGTCGACACGATCGTCTACGTCCCCGAGCTCCCGCTCCCGTACGCCGACAGCTACATGATCCGGCCCGGCATCGAGACCCGCGCCGGCCAGACCGGCGACTTCGTCGCCCTCGGCCTCAGCTCCCTCGGCCTGCGCACCCACCACATCGACATGATCGGCGACGACCCCTCCGGCGACCTGATCCGCGCCTTCCACCGCGACCGCGCCATCGACTTCACCGAGGTGCTCCTGCCCGGCGGCACCAAGCGCGCCGTCAACCTCGTCGGCCCGGACGGGCGCCGGCTCTCCCTCTACGACGACAGCCGCTCGCACGAGTCCGACCGGCTCCCCGAGGACACCGTCCGCAAGCTGGCCGCCGCCAGCCGGCACGCGCACGTCTCCATCACCTACCCCTGCGCCCACGCCCTCCCGCTGCTCCACGAGGCCGGGCTCACCGTCTCCACCGACCTGCACAACTGGGACGGCGAGAACCCCTACCACGAGGCGTTCGCGTACGGCTCCGACCTGGTCTTCGTCTCCACCACCGCGCTGCCCGACCCGGAGGCCACCATGCGGCGCGTGCTGGAGCGCGGCCGGGCCGAGGCGGTCGTCGCCACCGCCGGGGCCGAGGGCTCCTACCTCCTCACCCGCGGCGCCGACGCCCCCGTCCACGTCCCGGCCGTCACCCCGAACGGCCCGGTCGTCGACTCCAACGGCGCGGGCGACGCCTACGCCTCCGGCTTCCTCTTCGGCCGCCTCGCGGGCGAGTCCTTCGAGCGGTGCGCCCTGTACGGCGCCGTCGCCGGCGCCTACGCCTGCACCGTGCCCGCCACCGGCAGCGACGCCATCGACCGGACCGCCCTGCTCGCCGAGGTCGCCGCCCTGACCGGGGGCGACGCGTGAGTCCGGACACGTACGACGTCCTCGTCCTCGGCGGCGGCGTCGCCGGCTGCGTCCTGGCCGCCCGGCTCAGCGAGGACCCCGGTCGGACGGTCTGCCTCGTCGAGGCCGGGCCCGACCACGGCCCCGACCCGGCCGGCTGGCCCGCCCCGCTGCTCGACGCCCGCGCCCTGCCGCGCGAGGGCATGTGGGAGCGGAAGGTGGCCGTGCACCGCTTCCGGGCCCGGGTCGTCGGCGGCTCCTCCTGCGTCAACGGCTGCTGGAACACCTGGGGTTCGGAGGCGGACCACCGCGAATGGGTCCGCGCGGGCGGGGAGCGCTGGAGCTCCGCCGCCATGGAGCCGTACCGCGCCGCCGCCGTCGACGCCATGGGCCTGCGCGCCGTCCCCGACCGCGAACTCTCCCCCTGGGCACGGGCCGCCGTCGACGCCGCCCGCGAACTCGGCCACAACGAGGCCGACATGGGCCGCACCGGCGCCCCCGGCTACGGCTTCCCGCTGCTCAACGCGCACGACGGCACCCGCTGGAACGCCGCCCTCGCCTACCTCGGCGCCGACGTCCGCGCCCGCCGCAACCTGACGGTCCTGCCGCACGCCGTCGCCGACCGGCTGCTGGTCCGGGGCGACCGGGTCGACGGCGTCGTCGTGCACGCCGACGGCTCCCCCCGCACCCTGCGGGCCGACCGCTACGTCGTCGCCGCCGGGGCCTTCGGCTCCCCCGCGCTGCTGCTCCGCAGCGGCGTCGGCCCGGCGGACGAGCTGCGCGCCCTGGGCATCGCCCCCGTCGCGGACCTGCCCGGCGTGGGCGCGAACCTCAGCGACCAGCCCGGTGTCTTCATTCCGCTCGCGCCCGCTGCGGAGCTCGACGCGGCGCTCGCCGCCAAGGAACGCGACGGCGAACTGTACGTCAGCCGGGTCCTGTTGAGGACGGCGAGCGAGCACGCCCCCGAGGACGGCTGGGACCTGCACGTCCTGCCCTCGGCCGGGCCGCCGCTGTTCGGCTCGCTGCCGCCCGGCCGCTACGAGGCGGGCGTGTCCGCCTTCCTCATGAAGCCGGTCTCCCGGGGCTCCGTCCGGCTCACCTCCGCCGACCCGCTCGCCCCGCTCGCCCTCGACCCCGGCTTCCTCACCGACCCGGAGGGCCGCGACCTGGCGGTGCTCCGCTCCGGCCTGGAGACCGCCCTCCGGCTCGCCCAGGCCCCCGCCCTCAAGGCGCTCGCGAGCCTCCCCGGGGACACCGCCCCGCACCTCCTGGGCGACGACGAGCTGCGCGCCCGCACCGGCACCTACTGGCACCCGGTGGGAACCTGCGCCATGGGCCCCGCCGACGACCCCGCGGCCGTCGTGGACGGCGGGGGCCGGGTCCACGGCCTCGCGAACCTGACGGTGGCCGACGCCTCGGTGCTGCCGACCGTCCCGGCCGCCAACACCCAGCTTCCGGTGCTCGCCACCGCCGAGCTGCTGGCCGCCGCCCTGATCGCCGGCCCCGGCGCACGCCCGGAGGCCCCCGCCACGAAGGAGCGTCCCGCGTGACCGCACACCCCGCCCGGGGCCGACGCCTGGTCTACGGCTGCATGGGCCTCGGCGGCGACTGGGACCCCCTGCCGTACGGCCCCGCCGACGTCGACCGCGCCGAGGCCGCCGTCGAGGCCGCCCTCGACACCGGCATCACCGTCTTCGACCACGCCGACATCTACCGGTACGGCAAGTCCGAGGCCGTCTTCGGCGAGGTCCTGGCGCGCGCCCCGGGCCTGCGCAAGCGGATCGTCCTCCAGTCCAAGTGCGGCATCCGGCTCCCCGAGGCGGGCCGGCCCGGCCACTACGACCTGCGCGGCCCGAGCGTCCTGCGCCGCGTCGAGGAGTCCCTGACCCGGCTGCGCACCGACCGCCTCGACGTCCTCCTGCTGCACCGCCCCGATCCGCTCGCCGACCCCGGGGAGCTGGCCGCCGCGCTCTCCTCCCTCCACCGGCAGGGCCTCGTCGGACGCTTCGGCGTCTCCAACATGAACGCCGCCCAGATCGCCCGCCTCCAGTCCTTCCTCGACGTGCCGCTCGCCGTCGACCAGCTGGAGATGAGCCTGCACAGCCGGGCCTGGGTCGAGGAGGGCGTCCTCGTCAACACCCCTGCGGGGGCCCAGGTCGGCTTCCCCTCCGGCACCGTGGAGTACTGCGCCGAGCGGGGCATCGAGCTCCAGGCCTGGGGCGCCCTCGCCGGCGGACGCTACTCCGACCCCTCCGCCGGCCCGGCCGCCGCGCTCGTCGGCCGGCTCGCCGAGGCCCACGGCACCACCCCGGAGACCGTGGTGCTGTGGTGGCTCCAGCGCCACCCGGCGGGGATCGTGCCGGTGATCGGCACCTCCCGCCCCGAGCGGATCCGCGCCTGCCGCGACGCGGTGGACCGCGCCCCCGGCCTCGGCCACGAGGAGTGGTACGAGCTCTGGACCGCCGCGCGCGGCGCCCCGCTGCCCTGACCGGACCCCCGCCCGCCCCACCCGCGCCCCCGCATCGTCCGCGCACCGGTTCCCCCGTACGGAGAAAGTCTGTGACATCCACCGGCACGCCGCCGACGGGCCCGTTCGAGTCGGCCCGTTTCTACATCACCTTCCGCTGCAACTCGCTGTGCGGCTACTGCAACGTCTGGCAGGACGACAAGTTCAAGGGGTACGAGGAACTCACCCTGGAACAGGGCCGCCGGATCCTCGACGAACTCCACGGACTCGGCGTCCGCTACGTCGACTTCACCGGCGGCGAGCCGGTGCTGCACCCGCACATCGACGGCATCGTGCAGTACGCGAAGAAGCTCGGCATGACCGTCGAGATCACCAGCAACGGCATCCGCTTCGCCAAGCACATCGACGCGATCGTGCCGTACGTCGACACCATGAACGTCTCCCTGGACACCCTCAGGCCCGAGCGCTACCGGGCCATCCGGGGCGTGCCGACGCTCGACCGGGCGCTCGACGTGATCCGCTCCGTGGTGGCCCGCGGCGACGCCGGGCACCTCAAGCTGATCTGCGTGGTGACCCGGGAGAACGCCGACGAGGTGCCCGACCTGCTGCGCTTCGCGCAGGAGAACCGGGTGACCGTCTACTTCTCCACCATGTTCGAGTACTTCGACGAGCAGGACACCGTCCGGGACGTCAACCGCACCGCCCGCAAGCTGAAGCTGGTGGAGCAGAACGGGCGCCCGGCCGGCGGCGGCTGCGCACCGCAGCGGCCCGCGCCCGGCCCCGACGACGGCTCCATACCCGACCGGCTCCTCGAACTGCTGCACGCCCCCTTCGCCCTGGTCAACCTGCACTTCCGCAAGTACGTGGAGACGCAGGACCCCACGGCGCCCACCCAGTGCTACGCCAACAAGCGGATCCTCACGGTCGGTCCGGACGGGCGGCTCGTCCTGCCCTGCTACCACGCCTTCGACAACTCGGTGACGTGGGAGCGGCCGCTGGCGGAGCTGGTGCGCGACGAGGAGTTCCGGCGGGTGCGGGACGAGGAGGTGGGCTTCCGGCCGGAGTGCCGGGGCTGCACCGTCTTCCCCTACGTGGGGCTCTCGTTCAGCTACCGCTTCGACAAGGTCTTCCTCTACCAGGCGATCTCCGAGGAGATCGCCAAGCTGAAGACCCGCTTCGCGAACCCGCTCTTCCCCCGCCTCACCGTCGAACCCGGCCCGCTGCTCGCGGAGTTCGCCGCCCTGGAACGCTTCATCGACGAGGAGCTCCCCTCCCCAGGAGCACCTCTGACGGAGGATCACCTCTACCGCTTCGACGTCACGGACACCGGGGTCCGCACCGACCTCGGCGCCGGGGAGAGCTCCGTCGAGGAGGTCCTGGCCGACCACGCCGACGAGCAGTGCTGGGGCGTCCAGCGCTCCCCGCACACCTGGGTCCGGCTGCTCTACCGCGAACTGCTGCCGCTGCTCGGCACCCTCGCCGACCGCGAGCTGGTCCCCCGGGAGGCGTACGAGGAGCTGGTCGGCCGGGCGTACGCGGTGCAGCTCGCCTGGTGGCGGGCGTACCTCGGCCGGTACTACCGGGGCGGGGCCGCACTGGACACCCGTGACGCCGACGCGACCGTGGCCCGTTTCCTCGGCTCGACGGCGGCCCTGCTGCCCGAGGCCCCCGAGTCCGGCCGGGTCCGGGAGATCCTGCTGCACGCCGGGTGCGTGCTCGCCCTGCCCGCCGGGGAGCTGGCCCCGCTCGCCTCCCGCGCACCGTTCCCCGAGGCGGACCTGCTCGCCAAGCACCTGCTGCTGCTCGCCCCCGGGCAGCGGCTCGCGGACTACGCGGCGCTGCTCCCGGAACCCGCCGCCGCCGTGCTGCGCGGCGAGCCCCGCGCCGCCGGGGACGACGGGCCGCTCGGCCGGCTCCTGGACGCCTCCCCCGGCACGGACCTGCCCGCCCTGATCGACGCGGTGCGCGCGCTGCGCGCCGAGGTCCCGGCGGAGGAGCTCGCCGCGCTGCTCCTGGCCCGCGAGCTGCGCGACCCCGCCCTGGTCCGGCGGCGCGGCGCCGCGCTGCGCGCCCCCGTCCGGCCCGCCGCGGGCGGTGCGGCGTGAGCGCCCGCGAGGCGGGGAGGAGACCCCGCGCCGCGGTCCTCACCGCCGCCGGGGCGCTGGCCGCGGCGCTCGGCCTGGTCGCGGTGTGGGTGCTGGGCCGGGGCGCGCCGGAGGAGGGCCGGGCCGCGGGGCCCGTGCTGCCGCGCCCTGACCACGTGGTCGTCGTGGTCTTCGAGAACAAGGCGTTCGAGGACGTGCTCGGCAGCGGGGAGGCCCCGTACCTGGACTCGCTGGCGAAGGGCGGGGCGACGCTCACCCGCTCGTACGGCCTGACCCACCCCAGCCAGCCCAACTACGTGCAGCTGTTCTCCGGCGGGATGCAGGACGTCCTGGACAACAGCTGCTACGAGCCGGGGTTCAGCTCGGCTCCCAACCTGGCCTCGGAGCTGATCGCCGCGGGGAAGACCTGGGCCAGCTTCAACGAGGGCCTGCCCGCGCGGGGTTCGACCGTCTGCGAGGCCGGCCGCTACGCCCGCAAGCACAACCCGTGGTTCGCGTTCTCCAACGTGCCGCTGGACACGGCGCGGACGATGGACGAGTTCCCGGAGGACTTCTCCGCGCTGCCCGACGTGTCGTTCGTGGTGCCCGACCTCTGCCACGACATGCACGACTGCCCGGTCCGCGCCGGCGACACCTGGCTGAAGGAGCGGCTCGGCGCCTACGCCGCCTGGGCCCGGACCCACGACAGCCTCCTCGTCGTCACCTTCGACGAGGACGACGGACTGACCGGCAACCGCATCGCGACCGTGCTCCACGGCGGGCCGGTGGTGCCGGGCAGCACCTCGGACGAGAAGTACCACCACTACGACCTGCTGCGGACCCTGGGGCGGCTGGCCGGTCTCGACCGGCACCCCGGGCGGGCCGCCGACGCCCGGGAGATCACCGGCGTGTGGGCGGTCTGAGATGTACCTCGCGGACGGCCGGGACCGCCCCGGCCGCGGATCCGCGACGGACGGCACCCGGCCCCCCGGCCGGGTGCCGTCCGTCGTGTGGGCGCTCGGCGCCGTCAGCCTGCTCACCGACGTCTCCGCCGAGATGGTGACGGCGGTGCTGCCGCTCTACCTGGTGGCCGGTCTGGGCCTGTCGCCGCTCGGCGTCGGCCTGGTGGACGGCCTCCAGCACGGCGTCACCGCCCTCGTCCGGGTCCTCGCCGGCCACGCCGGCGACCGGTGGGGGCGGCACAAGGCGGTGGCGGGCGCGGGCTACGCGCTGTCGGCGCTCTGCAAGCCGCTGCTCCTGGCGGCCCAGGGGCTCGCCTCGGTGGGCGCGGTGATCGCGCTCGACCGGATCGGGAAGGGCGTCAGGACCGCCCCGCGCGACGCGCTCATCGCGCTCGCCAGCGCACCGGAGGTGCGGGGCCGCGCCTTCGGGGCGCACCGGGCCCTGGACACCGCCGGGGCGCTCCTCGGACCGCTGCTGGCCTTCGCGGTGCTCCTCGCCGTCCCGGACGGGGCGGCGGGACCGGGGGCGTACGACGCGGTGTTCACGGTCAGCGCCTGCGTGGCCGCCCTGGGGCTGGCGGTGCTGCTGCTCCTCGTGCCGGGCCGGCCGGTGCCGGGGGCGGGGGCGGAGGCCGGGGCGGCCTCGCGGCCCCGGCTCGCGGAGGCGGCCGGGCTGCTGCGGGACCGGCGGCTGCGGCGGCTCGTGGGCCGCGCGCTGTGGCTGGGCGGCTGCACGGTCGGCGACGCCTTCGTGTACCTGATCCTCCAGCGGCGCACGGGGCTCTCGGACGGCGCCTTCGCGCTGCTGCCGCCGGTGACGGCCGCCGTGTTCCTGCTGCTGGCCGCGCCGCTGGGCCGGTGCGCCGACCGGTTCGGCCGGTGGCGGGTCTTCCTCGGCGGGCACGTGGTGCTGCTCGGCGCGTACGGGCTGCTGCTGGGCGGGGCCGGGTCGCCGGTGCTGCTGGTGGTGGTGCCGGTGCTGCACGGCACGTTCTACGCGGCGACCGACGGGGTCCTGATGGCCGCCGCGTCGGCGCTGCTGCCGGCCGGGCTCGGCGGGACGGGGCTCGCGCTCGTCCAGTCGGCGCAGGCGCTCGCCCGGTTCGGGGCCTCGGTGGTCTTCGGCGCCCTGTGGCAGGCGCGGGGAGACCGGTTCGCGCTCGCGGCCGCGGCGGTGGCGCTCGCCCTGGCCGTCGTCGCCGCGGGGCGCCCCGGCCCGGCGGCTCCCGTTCCCCCTGTCCCTCCCGCTCGTGAAGGTGTCCGATGACCCCGATGACCCCGCCGGTCTCCCGCCGCCGTCTCCTCGTCCTGTCCGCCGTCGCGGCGGGGCTCTCCGCCGTGGCGGGCGTGTCGGTGCTGCGCGGGGGCCGGGCCGGTGCGGGCGGCGCGGCCGGGGGGCCTCCGGTCGCGGCGGGGCCGGTGGCGCTGGCCGGCCCGGGCGGGCACCGGATGGTGGCCCGGAACCTGGTGTGGGGGCCGTACCGCGACGCCCTGTCGGTGGTGCCGGCCGACGGCCGGGACGGTCCCCGCACCGCCTCGGAGGTGCGCTGCCTCCGCTTCCACGCGGCGGCGGGGACCGGGGTGTGCCTCCAGGCGGTGCCGGGCGCGACGGGGGTGGGCTACCGGGCGGTGGTGCTCGACGCGGAGCTGCGGGAGGTGGCCCGGCACGCGCTGCCGGGGGTGCCGAGCCGGGCCAGGGTGGCACCGGACGGGCGCCGGGTGGCGTGGACGGTGTTCGTCGGCGGCGACACGTACGCGGACTCCTCCTTCTCCACCCGGACGGCGGTGCTCGACCTGGGGCGGGGCCGGCTGGAGGCGAACCTGGAGGAGTTCGCGGTGGTGCTGGAGGGGCGTCCGTACCGGGCGCCGGACGTGAACGTCTGGGGCGTCACCTTCGGGACCGACCCGGACGTCTTCCACGCCACGCTGGCCACCCGGGGCACGGCGTACCTGGTGCGGGGCGATCTGCGCGCCCGGACGCTGACCACGCTGGCCCGGAACGTGGAGTGCCCGTCGCTGGCGCCCGGCGGGGACCGGATCGTCCACAAGAAGCGGGTGCCGGGGCTGCCCCCGGAGGCACCCTGGCGCCTGTACGCGCGGGACCTGGCCACGGGGGCGGAGCGCCCGCTGGCGGAGACCCGCAGCGTGGACGACCAGGTGGTGTGGGCCGACGCGCGGACCGTGGTGTACGCGCTGCCGGGCGACTTCGGGGCGGACCTGTACGCAGTCCCGGCGGACGGGAGCGGTTCCCCCCGGCTGGTGGCGCGGTCGGCGGTCTCGCCGGCCTTCCTGGACTGACGGCGGACGGCGGCGCCCCCGGACCTCGTGGTCCGGGGGCGCCGCCGTGTTCCCGGCCGGCGCGGGGTCAGCCGGCCGGGGTGGCGGCCGCTCCCGTGCCGGCCTCTCCGGCGACGGTCACTCCGGTGGCGGTCAGGAGCGCGCCCGCGGTGTTGCGCCGGGTCGCGATCAGCTGGCCGCCGAGAGCCTCCGCGACGCGGTCGCGGTCGCGGGGGTCGACGGTGAAGACCTGGCGTCCGATCAGCTCCGGGTGGGCGGCGCGCTGTTCCTCGGTGAGGGCGGAGGGCAGGAGGCGCAGCCACCGGCCCTCGTCGGTGAGGGCGCCGTCCTCCACGGCGATGCCGCCCTCGGGGCCGTACACGAGCTGCTGGCTGGTGGAGTCGGTGGGCTTGACGTCCCAGACGACGGTGGCGGCGTCGAGCAGGCGCGCCTCGGAGCGGGAGAGGTCGAGGTCGGGGGTGGTGCGGATGCTCGGCAGGACGGGGTCGGTGGTGCCGCCCACGAGCCACACCTCCTTGCCGTAGGTGCCGAAGTCCAGGGAGCGGTCGGAGGGGAGGTCCTTCTCGTCGCCGCGGTGGACGATGTAGCTGAGCGAGGTGGCGCCGTCGGCGAGCGGGACCTCGTAGACGGCGCCGTAGGCGTCGGTGCGGACGGGCGCGAGGGGCTTGGACCAGTCCGTGGGCCGGGCGGCGCCGGTCCAGGTGTGCAGCCCCCAGCCGGTGTAGTCGCCGTCGGGCCGGTAGTAGTGGATGACGGCCGTGCGCTCGTCCTGCGGCGGGTAGACGCCGTCGGGGACGGTCTCCGCCTGGCCGTCCTTCCCCTGGTCGATCCAGACCTCGCCGGTGCGGTTCAGCTCGACCGTGCGGGACGGCCCGTCGGGGGCGCCGTCCTTGGTGACGGTGTAGGCCACGGAGGAGGTGCCGGGGGCGACCGGGACCCAGGCGAAGGCACCGTAGGCGTCGCGGCCGGTGAACGCGGCCTCCTTGCCCTCGGCCTTGAGCGTCCAGCCGTCGTAGGCCCCGTCCGCGCGCCGGTAGTGGACGATCGCGTAGGGGCGTTCGAAGGCGCTGGGACGGGCGGGGACGGGCGGCTTGCCGGTGCTGGTGGCGGCGAGGGCGCTCGCGGTGCGGCCCCGGGCGTCGACGACGACGGCCTTGTAGCGGACCGGGGTGCCCTCCGGGACCCCGGCGGGGATGCGGTGGGTGACCTTGTACGGGGCGTGGTCGGCGCTGCCGAGGGTCTGCCAGGGACCGTCCCCGACCTGGGCGGCGAAGACCACCCGGTTCAGCTCGCCCGCCCCGGGGGCGGCGGTGACCTCGACGGTGCCGGTGGCGCCGGCCGGGGGCGCGGCGAGGCGCACGGAGGGCGTGGCGTGCGGGGTGTCGAGGGGGCGGTCGGCCTTGAGGACGACCGAGGAGAGCGCCGGGACGGTGAGCGTGATCCGGCGGTCGGCGCCGCTGCGGACCGGGCGGGCGTCGCCGTGGAGCGGGGCGAAGCGGGCGCGGGAGGTGCCGGTGGTGAAGGTGACGGTCTTCGGGGTGGTGGCGTTGTTGACCGCGACGAGGTACTCGGTGCGGCGGCGCGGGTCGATCCGGGAGGTGGCGTGGACGCCCGCGCCGGCGGTGTCGGTGTGGCGCTGGATCTGGACGCCGTCGCGCAGGGCGGGGTGTTCGCGGGTGAGCTTCGACAGCCGGGCGATGGCCTTGTAGAGCGGGTGCGTGGTGTCGTACGCGTCGGTGGCGTGGGTGCGGTCGGTGCCGAGCTGGTCGTCGTCGAGGTAGTCGGCGACCTTGGAGGCGAAGAGGGTCTGGCGGGCGTCCTTGTCGCCGCCGGCGCCGGTGAAGCCCTGCTCGTCGCCCGCGTAGACCACCGGGTTGCCGCGCGAGAGGAACATCAGCTCGTTGGCGAGGGTGGCGCGGCGGACCAGCTCGGCGTCGGAGGCGTTCGGATTGTCCTGCTTGAGGAAGGTCCCGAAGCGGCCCATGTCGTGGTTGCCGAGGAAGGTGACCTGCTCGTAGGCGTTCGCCTTGTCGGTGGTGTAGCGGTAGTCCTCGGCGAAGACGTCCGCGAGGGCGGAGGCCGGGCGGCCGAGGGAGGCGACGTCCCGGACGGCCTGCTGGAGGGGGAAGTCGAGGGTGGCGTCGAGCCGGCCCTCGGTGACGTAGGGCGCGGTGACGGAGGGGTCGGAGGAGAGGACCTCGCCGAAGATGAGGAAGTCCTCGCGGCCCTGCTTCTTCGCGTACGCGTCGAGGGCGGTGGCCCACTGCGTCCAGAACTCCATGTTGACGTTCTTCACCGTGTCGACGCGGAAGCCGTCGATGTCGAAGTCGCGGACCCAGGTCTGGTAGATCTCGGCCAGGCCGCGGACGACCTCGGGGCGCTCGGTCCACAGGTCGTCGAGACCGGTGTGGTCGCCGTAGAGGCCGCTCTCTCCGACGAAGGTGGAGTCGCCCCGGTTGTGGTACATCGTGGGGTCGTTGAGCCAGGCGGGCTTCTTGGCGTTCCGCTCGGCCTCGGGGACGACGGGGGTGTACGGGAGGCCGTCGGCGTCCACGGCGGCCGGGACGCGGCTGTCGTCGAAGGGGCGGCCGGTGGTGTCGAGGTACGGGTAGGCGCCCTTGCCCCGGTAGGCGTAGCGGTTCTCGCCGGAGCGGACGACGTCGGCGGTGTGGTTGGTGATGACGTCGAAGAAGACCTTCATGCCCTTGGCGTGGGCGGCTTTGATGAGCTTCCTGAGGTCGTCGTTGGTGCCGAAGTGCGGGTCGACCCGGGTGAAGTCGGTGATCCAGTAGCCGTGGTAGCCGGCGCTGGCGGCCTCCCCGACACCCTGCACGGGCTTGTTCTTGAAGATGGGCGCCATCCAGATGGCGGTGGTGCCGAGGCCCTTGATGTAGTCGAGCCGCTGCGTGAGGCCCTTGAGGTCGCCGCCCTGGTAGAAGCCCTTGTCGGTGGGGTCGAAGCCGGTCTCCAGGCGGGTGCCGGTGAGGCCGCCCCGGTCGTTGGACGTGTCGCCGTCGGCGAACCGGTCGGGCAGCACGAAGTAGAACTGCTCGCGGGTGAGGTCGTGCCGGGCGGGCTGGGCGGCGAGCGCCCGGTCCGACGGGGGCTGCGGCGGGGTGCGGTGCCCGGCCGCCGCCGGGGCCGGTCCGGCGACGGCGGTCGCCACGAGGACGACGGCGGTGGCGACGGCGAGCCGGGCGGCCCGGCGCACGGTCCGGCCGGGGGGCGTCAGGGGGGTCTGGTGCACGTCTGGGTCCCTTCCAGAGGAGCAGGTGTCAGTGCGGGGGCTGCTGGACGCCGGTCGCGCCCAGCAGGGCGCCGTCGGCGGCGCGCTGGGTGGCGATCAGCTGTCCCCCGCGGGCCTCGGCGGCTCGGTCGAGGTCGCGGGGGTCGATCGTGAAGGCCCGCCAGTCGGCGTACGCGGGGTGGGCGGCGCGCTGTTCGGCGGTGAGGGCGGAGGGCAGCAGGCGCAGCCACCGGCCCTCGTCGGAGAGGGCTCCGTCGGCGAGGGTGATGCCGCCGGGGCCGTACACGAGCTGCTGGCTGGCGACTCCGGTTCCAATGCCGCGCCAGACGACGGTGGTGGCGTCGAGCCACACGGCGTCCTGGCGGCCGAGGTCGAGCGGGAAGGCCCCGCCGAGGGAGGGCGAGAGGTAGGCGGGGTCGCCGGCGAGGCGCCAGACCTCCTTGCCGTGGAGGGGGAAGACGAGGGCCTCGTCGCCGGGGACGTCCTTCTCCTCCTTCTTGTGGAGGATGTAGCTGAGCGATCCGGCGCCCGGGGAGAGGTCGACCTCGAAGACGAGGCCGAAGGCGTCCTGCCGGACGGGCCGGACGGGTTCGTTCCACTCGGGCGGATGGGCGGCGCCGGTCCAGGCGTGCAGGCCCCAGCCCTCGTAGTCGCCCGCGGGCCTGCGGTAGTGGATGACGGCCTTCGTGGCGTCCTGCGGGGCCTGCGCGTCGGCGGGGCGGGTGGCGTCGACGAGGGCGCTGCCCTCGCGGGTCCACACCTCTCCGGCGGCCGTGGCGTCGAGGGCGCGGGCGGGCCCGTCGGGGACGCCGTCCTTCTCCACGGTGAAGGAGAGGGGGGCGCCGTCCTCGGGCGGGGCGATCCAGGCGAAGGCGCCGTAGGCGTCGCGTCCGGCGAACTCCGCGGTGACGCCGCCGGAGCGCAGGACCAGTCCGTCGTAGTCTCCGTCGGCGCGCCGGTGGTGGACGACGACGTGCTTCCGTTCGGCCTTGGGCCGGGCGGGCGGCGGGGTGGCCCCGGCGGTGGTGGCGGCGAGGGCGCTCGCGGTACGGCGCCGGGGGTCGACGACGACGGCCTTGTAGCGGACCGGGGTGCCCTCCGGTACGCCCGCCGGGATGCGGTGGGTGACCTTGTAGGGGGCGTGGTCGGCGCTGCCGAGGGTCTGCCAGGGACCGTCGCCGACCTGGGCGGCGAAGACGACGCGGTTCAGCGGGTCGCCGGAGACGGCGGCGCCGATCTCCACGGTGCCGGTGGCGCCGGCCGGGGGCGCGGTGAGGCGCACGGAGGGCGCGGCGGCGGTGCGGGGCAGCGGGGTGCGGGCCCGGAGGACGAGGGTGGAGAGGGCGGGGACGGTGACGGTGGCCTTGCCGTCCTTCGCCGTGACGGTGCCCCGGCCCCCGTACAGGGTGCGGAAGGAGGCGGAGTCGACCGGGACGCTGACCGTCTTCGGCTCGGTGGAGCTGTTGGCGGCGACCAGGTACTCGACGCGCTGCCGGGCGTCGGTGCGGGAGGCGGCGTAGACGGAGCCCTCGGCGTAGCGCTCCTGCTGGACGCCGTCGCGCAGGGCGGGGTGTTCACGGGTGAGCTTCGACAGCCGGGCGATGGCCTTGTAGAGCGGGTGCGTGGTGTCGTACGCGTCGGTGGCGTGGGTGCGGTCGGTGCCCAGTTGGTCGTCGTCGAGGTAGTCGGGCACCTTGGAGGCGAAGAGCGTCTGGCGGGCGTCGGAGTCGCCGCCGGCGCCGGTGAAGCCCTGCTCGTCGCCGGAGTAGACCACCGGGTTGCCGCGCGAGAGGAACATCAGCTCGTTGGCGAGGGTCGCCCGGCGGACCAGCTCGGCGTCGGAGGCGCCGGGGTTGTCCTGCTTGAGGAAGGAGCCGATGCGGCCCATGTCGTGGCTGCCGAGGAAGGTGACCTGCTCGTAGGCGTTCGCCTTGTCCGTGGTGTAGCGGTAGTCCTGGCCGAGGACGTGGGAGAGGTCGCCGGCGGGTCCGCCGCGCGAGGCGTAGTTGCGTATCGCGGACTGGAGGGGGAAGTCGAGGGTGGCGTCGAGCCGGCCCTCGGTGACGTAGGGCGCGGTGATGGAGGCGTCGGCGGAGAACGCCTCGGCGAACATGAAGAAGTCCTCGCGGCCCTGCTTCTTCGCGTACGCGTCGAGGGCGGTGGCCCACTGCGTCCAGAACTCCATGTTGACGTTCTTGGCGGTGTCGACGCGGAAGCCGTCGACGCCGAAGTCGCGGACCCAGGTCTCGTAGATCCGCTTCATGCCCTCGACGACCTCGGGGCGCTCGGTCCACAGGTCGTCGTGGCCGAAGAAGTCGCCGTAGAGGCCGCTCTCTCCGACGAAGGTGGAGTCGCCGCGGTTGTGGTACATCGCGGGGTCGTTGAGCCAGGCCGGGACCTTCGCCGTGCCGGTGGCGACGGGGGTGTACGGGAAGGAGTCCGCGTCCACCCCGGGCGTCACGACGGCGTCGTCGAAGGGGCGGCCGTCCTTGTCGAGGTACGGGTAGGCGCCCTTGGGGCGGTAGCCGTACTCCTTCTCGGCGTAGTCGACGGTGTCGGCGGTGTGGTTGGTGATGACGTCGAAGAAGACCTTCATGCCCTTGGCGTGGGCGGCCTCGATGAGCTTCCTGAGGTCGTCGTTGGTGCCGAAGTGCGGGTCGACCCGGGTGAAGTCGGTGATCCAGTAGCCGTGGTAGCCGGCCGAGGACTCCTTGCCGCCGTCGCGGGTCTGGACGGGGATGTTGGTGAAGACGGGCGCCATCCAGAGGGCGGTGGTGCCGAGGCCCTTGATGTAGTCCAGGCGCTGGGTGAGGCCCTTGAGGTCGCCGCCCTGGAAGAACTTCTTGTCGGTGGGGTCGTACCCGGTCGCCAGGCGGTCGCCGGTGAGACCGCCCCGGTCGTTGGCGGGGTCGCCGTCGGCGAACCGGTCGGGCAGCAGCAGGTAGAACTGCTCGCGGGTGAGGTCCTGGCGGGCGGGCTGGGCGGCGAGCGCCCGGTCCGAGGGCGGCGCGGGCGGCGCCGCCCGGCCGGTGGCGAGGGCGGCCGTCGGGGCGGCCGGGACGAGGGCGGTCGCCAGCAGGGCGGCCGCCAGGGACGTGGCGGAGCGCCGGATGAGTCCGGTCACGGATGTACTGCTCCTTCGGAGCGCGTCGGGCGGGGAGGGAGGAGGTCCGGGGAGAGAGGAGGGCCAGGAGGGAGGAAGGCCGGGAGGGAGGAGGGTGCGGGGAGGCCGGTCAGGCGCGCGCGGGGGCGTGCCGGGAGGCGTACCAGCGGACCGTCTCGGCGAGGGCCTCGGCGAAGTCCGCGCGGGGGCGGTAGCCCAGTTCGCGGCGGATGCGGCTGTCGTCGACCGCGTACCGGCGGTCGTGGCCCTTGCGGTCGGCGGCCCGGGCGATCCGCTCGGGTCCGGCGCCGCAGAGGTCGAGCAGGCGGTGGGTCAGCTCCCGGTTGGTGAGGGAGGTGCCGCCGCCGATGTTGTAGATCCGGCCGGGGCGTCCGGCGGTGCGGACCAGTTCGACGGCGGTCACGTGGTCCTCCACGTACAGCCAGTCGCGGATCTGCGTGCCGTCGCCGTACAGGGGCACGTCCTGCCCCGCCAGGAGGGCGGTGACGAAGCGCGGGATCAGCTTCTCCGGGTACTGGCGGGGGCCGAAGTTGTTGGAGCAGCGGGTGACGCGGACGTCCAGGCCGTGGGTGGTGTGGTAGGCGAGCGCCATCAGGTCGGCGGCGGCCTTGGAGGCCGCGTACGGGGAGCTGGGGCGCGGCGGGTCGTCCTCGCGGGCGGCGCCGGTGGCGATCGAGCCGTACACCTCGTCGGTGGAGATCTGGACGAAGGTGCGGACGTGGTGCCGGACGGCGGCGTCGAGGAGGGTCTGGGTGCCGAGGACGTTGGTGCGGACGAAGGGCGAGCCGTCCTCGATGGACCGGTCGACGTGGGATTCGGCGGCGAAGTGGACGAGGTCGTCGTGGCCGGGCACGAGCCGGTCGACGAGGGCCGCGTCGGCGACGTCGCCGCGGACGAGGCGGAGGCGGGGGTCGTCGAGGACCGGGGCCAGGTGGGCGGTGCTGCCCGCGTAGGTGAGGTCGTCGAGCACGGTCACGGAGACGTCGGGCGGGCCGTCGGGGCCGAGGAGGCGCAGGACGTGGGCCGAGCCGATGAAGCCGGCGCCGCCGGTGACGAGGACGCGTCGGGTCATGGGTGGAGGTGCACCTTGCTGTGGTCGCCCAGCACGAGGCGGTGGGCGTACGGGTGTCGGGGGACCGTCACGACGGCGTCACGGCCGATGAAGGAGCGTTCGATGCGGCCGGCCCGGTCGACGTCGGCGCCGTCGAGGAGGACGGACCCCTCGATGGAGCTGTCGTGGACCCGGCAGTTGGCGCCGATCGAGGTGTAGGGGCCGATGACGGCGTCGCTGATGACGGTGCCGGGGCCGATGACGACGGGGCCGGTGATGCGGGAGCCGCGGACGACGGCTCCCTCGTGGAGGCGGACGCGGCCCACGACGGCGCTGTCGGGGTCGATCTTGCCGTCGAGGCGGCCGTCGAGGCGGTCCAGGACGTGCCGGTTGGCCTCCAGCATGTCGTCGACGCTGCCGGTGTCGCGCCACACGGAGGTGGTGACGTCGGCGCGGACGTCGTGCCCGTGGTCGACGAGCCACTGGACGGCGTGGGTGAGTTCCAGCTCGCCGCGGGCCGAGGGTCGGATCGCGGCGACGGCCTCGTGGACGACCGGCCCGAAGGCGTACACGCCGATGAGGGCGAGGTCGCTGCGGGGCCGGTCGGGTTTCTCCTCGACCCGGTGGACCCGGCCGGCCGGGTCGGCCTCGACGACGCCGAAGGCGCTGGGGTCGGGCACGGGCGTGACGAGCAGCCGGGCCGCGGCGGGTTCGGCGGCGGCGCGGGCGGCGAAGTCGGTGACGCCGCCGTCCAGGTAGTTGTCGCCGAGGTGGAGCAGGAAGTCGTCGTCGGCGAGGAAGCCGCGGGCGACGGACACCGCGTGGGCGAGCCCGAGGGGGCTGTCCTGGCGGATGTAGGTGAGGTCGAGTCCGAAGGCGCTCCCGTCGCCCGCGGCGAGGCGGATGTCGTCGGCGTAGGAGCCCACGACGATTCCGGCTTCGCGGACGCCGGCGGCGGCGAGGGACTCCAGGACGTAGAAGAGCACCGGTTTGTTGGCGATCGGGAGGAGCTGCTTGGTCCCCGTGTGGGTGAAGGGGCGCAGTCGGCTGCCGGTTCCGCCGGCCAGGACCAGGGCCTTCACACCGGCTGCCTGGGGTCGGATACGGCCTGCGGGTGTCTGTGCACGGTCCCTCCTCGCGTTCGAGGCATATGTCGGCGGTCGCACCGGCGACTCAAACAGATCCCCGGCACCGACTGCAAGAGATGTCTGAAAGTTTCTGAAATCTCTTGCTGAAAGCCTCCATAAGATGCTTCACTCGCCCCTCGAAACGATCAACCGATCGGTCAACTGACGGGACGACCGCGTCAGTTCGCACGACCCATGGGGGCTCCGGTGACAGGTCACCAGCGAGAAGTCCTGGCCAGAGAGGCACGGCACCGAGCGCCCGGCCAGTCCGAGGAAGCGGCGCTCGCCCGGCGGGTGTTCGCCGAGGGCCGCGGTCCCGTCCTCACCGACCTGGACGGGAACCAGTACCTGGACTTCGCCTCCGGCACGCTCACCCAGTCACTGGGGCACTCCCACCCCGAGGTGGTGGCGGCGCTGACCCGGCAGGCCGGACGGCTGTGGAACGTCCACGACACCGCCACACCCGAACGGGCCGACTTCTTCGACCTGTTGGCCCGCCTGCTGCCCGAACACCTCGACACCTACGCGCTGTTCTCCACCGGCGCCGAGGTGGTGGAGGCCGCGCTGCGGGTCGTGCAGTCCACCGCCCCGCCGGGCCGCAACCGGATCGGGGCGCTGCGCCACGGCTTCCACGGCAAGACCATGGGTGCCCGCATGCTGGTCCACTGGGACGTCGGCCACCAGTCCTTCGCCGGCAACAGCGTGCTGGGCTACGCCCCGTACTGCTACCGCTGCCCACTGGGACTCGAACGCCCCTCGTGCGGCGTCCGCTGCGCCGACCTCGTCATCCGGCACATCACGAGCAAGCCGAACGTCTCCGCGCTCGTCTTCGAACCGGTCCTCGGCGCCGCCGGGGTGATCGTCCCGCCGCCCGGCTACTGGGAGCGGATCTCGGAGTCCTGCCGGGAGAGCGGCGTCCTGCTCGTCGCCGACGAGGTCGCCACCGGCGGCGGCCGCACCGGCGCCTTCCTCGCCTCCGAACTCCTCGGCGTGGAACCGGACCTGGTGACCCTCTCCAAGGGCATGGCCAACGGCTTCCCCTTCGCCGTCCTCGCCGGCCGCCACGACCTGCTGCACCGCCCCGAGGCCGCCCCGCCCGGCGCGTACGCCTCCACCTACGCCGGCAACCCGCTGGGCATCGCCGCCGCCCGCGCCACCCTGGAGGTCGTCGAACGCGACCGGCTGATCGACCGGGTGCGGGTCCTCGGCGACCGGCTCGGCGAGCGGCTCGCCGAACTCCACGACAAGCACGAGGTGCTGGGCGACGTGCGGGGCCTCGGCCTGCTGTACGGACTGGAGTTCGTCCGCGACCGGGAGACCCGCACGCCCGCCCCCGAGATCGCGCGGGCCGTCTACACCACCGCCCTCGACCTCGGGCTGCGCACCGCGGTCGGCGGCCACCTCGTCCGGCTCGCGCCCCCCTTCACCCTGGACGAGCACCTGCTCGACGAGGGCGTCCGGATCCTCGGCGAGGCGATCGGGCGGGTGACCGCGTGATCGTCGCCGAAGGGCTCACCAAGGACTTCCGGATCGCCGAACGGCGGCCCGGCCTGCTCGGCAGCCTCTCCACCCTGCTGACCCGCGAGTACCGCACCGTGCACGCCGTCGACGGCATCTCCTTCGCGCTGCGCGCCGGTTCGAAGACCGCCTACATCGGCGCCAACGGGGCCGGCAAGTCCACCACCATCAAGATGCTCACCGGCATCATGACGCCCACCTCGGGACGCTGCCTGGTGAACGGCGTCGAGCCCTACCGGCACCGGCGGGAGAACGCCCGCGCGATCGGCGTCGTCTTCGGGCAGCGCAGCCAGCTGTGGTGGGACCTGTCGGTGCCCGACTCCTTCCGGATCCTGCGCCGGATCTACGCGATACCCGACGCGGTGTACGAGCGGAACCTCGCCCTCTACCGCGAGCTGCTCGACATCGACGCCCTCGGCACCACCCCCGTGCGCCAGCTGAGCCTGGGCCAGCGGATGCGGGCCGAGATCGCCGCGAGCCTGCTGCACGACCCGAAGGTCGTCTTCTGGGACGAGCCGACGATCGGCCTCGACATGGTCCTCAAGGAGGCGGTCAGGGAACTGGTGAACCGGGCCAACGCCGAACTCGGCACCACCGTCCTGCTCACCAGCCACGACCTCTCCGACATCGCCGCCATCTGCGACGACGCCCTGGTGGTCGACGGCGGGCGGGTCGTCCACGAGGGGACCCTGACCGAACTGCTGGGCCGGGCCGACCGCCGCTCCGTCGTCTTCGACCACCGGGGCGGTCCCGGCCCGCTCGACGCCGCGCGCGGCGTCGAGGCCGGACTGCCGGGCGCCACCGCGACGGTCACCCCGGAGGGCCGGATCCGGGTCGACTACCCGGCCGCCTCCCTCACCTCCCGGCAGGTCCTCGGCTTCCTCCTGGACCGCTTCGAACTGACCGACTGCTACGCCCCCGAACCCGACCTGGAGACCGTGCTCCGCCAGATCTACCGGGGCGGCGTGCCCGCCGCCCGGAACGGCGGCGGCGCGTGAGACGACCGGACCTCCGCCCCGGCGGCTACCTGCCCTTCGCCACCAGCGGACTGCAGTCGCTGCTCCAGTACCGCTCGACCTTCCTCATCACCGGGATCACCGCCGCGGCCGGCGCGGCCGTCACCGTCTTCCTGTGGCGGGCGGTGTACGCCGACGGCTCGGGCCCCGGCCCCGGCGGCTTCACCCCGGCGAGCATCACCACCTACCTGGTGGTGGCGCAGGTCCTCGCGGTGGTGCACACCAACCGGGTGGACGACGAGGTGGCCGCCGAGGTCTACCGCGGCGACATCGCGGTGACGCTGGTCCGGCCGCTCTCCTACCCGCTGGTCCGGTTCGCCGCCTGCCTGCCGGTGATCGGCGCCAACGCCGTCCTGGTCGGGGTGCCGCTCCTCGTCCTCTTCGCCGCCCTCGTGCCGCTGACCGCGCCCCGCCCGGTGGACGTGCTGCTCTTCCTGCCGTCCGCCGCGCTGTCGGTGCTCATCGCCTTCTGCGTCAACCTGCTGACCGGCATGGCGGGCTTCGTCACCACCAACACCTGGGGCGTCCGGATGGCCAAGCAGGGCGTCGTCGCCTTCTTCGCCGGGCAGATGGTGCCGCTGGCCCTGCTCCCCGGGCCGCTGCACGCCCTCGCGATGGTGCTGCCCTTCCGCGCCATGGCCGACGGGCCGCTGACCCTGCTGCTCGGCCGGTACGAGGGGACCGCCGGCGCGGCCGCGGTCCTCGGCCACCAACTCGCCTGGGGTGCCGGGCTCGTGCTGCTGTGCGCGGCGCTCTGGCGGGCCGCCGTCTCCCGGCTGGAGGTGCTCGGCGGATGAACCGCACCCTCGGCGGCCGGCTGCGCCTCGCCCTCTTCCTCGGCGGGGTCGGCCTGCACCGGCTCGCCGCCTACCGGCTCGACTTCCTCCTCGGCTCCGGGGCCTTCCTCGTCCGGGTCGGGCTCCAGACCGTCACGGTGGGCGTGGTCTTCAGCCACGTCCCGGCCGTCGCCGGCTGGTCCTACCACCAGGTGCTCTTCCTCCTCGGCTGCGCGCTGCTGCCGCGCGGCCTCGACCACCTCTTCACCGACCAGCTGTGGGAGCTGAGCCGCAAGCTGATCCAGCGCGGCGAGTTCTACCGCTATCTGATCCGCCCGGTGAACCCGCTCTTCGCCCTGCTGTCCGAGCGCTTCTTCCACCCCGACGGGATCGGCGAACTCCTCGTCGGGCTCGTCCTGGTGCTGTGGAGCGGAGCCGAGCTCGGGCTCGACCCGACCGCCCTCCAGTGGGCGCTGGCCCCCCTGCTCGTGGTGGCCGGAGCGCTGATCCACTTCTCCGTGAAGCTGTTCTTCGCCTCGCTGTCCTTCTGGACGGTGACGAGCATGCCGGCGCTCCAGACCGTCACCCAGGTCTCCGAGTTCGCCGGCTACCCGCTGGACCTCTACCACGCCTCGCTGCGCACCCTCCTGACCTGGGTGCTGCCCTTCGCCTTCACGTCGTACGCCCCCGCCGTCTACCTGCTCCACGACGACACCGGGCTCCTCCGGTGGCTGCCGGCCGTGACCGGCCTTTCCCTCCTCGCCGCGCTGGCGCTGTGGCGCCGCGGCCTGTCCCGCTACGAGATGACCGGGAGTTGACGAACCGCGTGACCAGCGACACCCCTCTGCGCGAACTGCTGCGCGCCGCCGCCTGGCTGCCGGAGGACGGCCGCCGGGCCGACCGGCACGAGGTGGCCGACGAGGCCGACCTCGGCGACGGGCTGCGGCTCGTCGTGACCACCGCGGTCGGCGGCCCGGCGGACGGCCGGAGGTTCCTCGTCCCCGTCCGCGCGGACGCCGACGGCCGCACCGCGGAGGCCCCGGGCACCGAGCTCTTCGACCGGACCTGCGTCCGGCTCGCCGCGGCCGGCGCCCGGATCCCCACCGCGCGCGGCGGGCACGTCGTCTTCCGCGGCTCCGGCCCGGCCCCGCGGACCGTCCGCAGCCGTCCCTTCGACCGCGGCTGGTCCTCGAACTCGCTCTCCCTGCTGGACCTCGACGGCCGCCCCCACCTGCACAAGACGTACCGGAGCCCCGGCCCTGAGGTGCGGGAGCCGGAGCTGCTGCGCCTGCTGGACGGGGGCGGCCACACCCCCCGCTGGTTCGGCGACTACGCGTACGTGCCGCCCGGCGGCGGTCCGCCGCTGCCGCTCGGCGTCGTGTACGCGTACACCCCGGGCACCGGCATGGACGTCCCGCTCCGGGAGAACCTGCGGGCCCTGTGGCCGAAGCTCGCCGCCGGCGCCCCGGCCGGTCCCGGCGCGCTCGACGACCTGGTCCGCGCCCACCTCGCGCCGCTCGCCGGGACGCTCACCGCCGCCCGCGCCTTCCTCGGCTCCTTCCACGAGGAGCTGCGGGTCCGGCTCGGCGGCGGCACCCCGCCGGCCGCGTACCCGGTGGAGCGGGTGCTCGACGCCGCCGGGGCGCGGACCGCCGCCCTGGCCGCCCGGGGCCGGGACGAGGCGGCGCTGCCGGGGCCGGTGCTCGACGCCGCCTTCCGCGCGCTCGACGCGGAGGCCGCACTGCTGCGGGCCGCCTTCGCGGCCCGCGCGGAACCCGTCCCCGCCGGACCGTGCCACGGCGACCTGCACCTGTCGCACCTGCTCACCGACCCGCCCCGGGTCATCGACGTCTCCACCCCCGCCACCGGCCCCGACCAGCCCGGCTGGGAGGAACAGTCGCCGCTGGAGGACCTGGTGGCGCTCGGCCGTGCCCTGGAGTACTTCTCCGCCGACGAGGCCGCCGACCACTCCGCCCGGCTCCTGGGCGTGGACTCCACCCGGACGATGCTCGCCACGCTCGACGGCGGCGCCGGGCTCTCCCCGGCCGAACGGGCCACGGCGCTCCTCGTGTCCGGAGCGGCGGACGCCTGGCGGCGGCGGGTCGCCGCACTGCTCCTCGGCCCCGCCGAAGCGGCCGACGGAGGCGTGGACGGCGAGGGCGCGGCGGACGGCGGGCGCCCGACGGCCGCCGGACACCCTGCGAACGGACGCCCGGCCGACGGGCGCCCGGCCGACGGCGGCGAGGAGCTGCGCCGCCTGCTCCACCTGCGCCGCCTGCTCCACGAACTCGACTACAACTTCGCCCACGCCCGGCCCTACCACGCGGCCATCGACCTGCGCCACGCGCTGCTCCTGGGCCGCACCCCTCCCCTCGCCCGCACTCTCACCACGAGGATCTGACGTGAGTGACGCGACCGACGGACCCCTGCACATCATCGAGACGTACTTCGAGTGCTGCGGATTCGACCACACCTTCCTCCAGGGCGGCACCTCGGTGTACCTCTGGAACCTCTCCCGCGCCTTCGCCCGCCAGGGGCACCGGGTCTCCATCGTCACCCCGGCGCACGGCCGCCTGGACGACCTGCGCCGCCGGCACGCCGTCGAGGACCTCCCCTACGAGGACGTCCACACCCTCCCCCTGGTCCTCGACCCGGAGGTGTGGCGGGGCTTCCCGCCGGAGGTGCCGGTGGAGCTGCGCACCACGGCCCACCGCATCCGGCTGGAGGGCGTCGACCTCTACTTCCTGTCGAACGACTATCTGGACCGGCTGCCGGACACCTTCTACCCGCCGTACGCGGCGAAGGGCAACGACCTCACCTTCTTCAAGCCGCTGGTCTTCCAGGTGGAGAGCGTCCGCTTCCTGCGCGGCTGGTTCGGCGACGAGCGGGCGATCGTCCACGCCCACGAGCCGTACTACCACTACCTGTTGCCCGCCGCGCTCGCCGGGGACCCGCTGAAGAGCGTGGTGACGACGGTGCAGAGCAACATGCCGATCACCAAGAAGGTGTACGGCCCCGAGGTCCGCCGGCTGCTCGCGCTGCTCGGCGCTCCCCCGCTGCCGCCGGAGCCCGCGGCGCCGCCGGCGGGCGTGCGGGAGGCCCAGCGGCAGTACCAGACCCGGACCCATCTGCACTACGAGTACCCGGAGGACCACCTCACGGTCTACGGCCTGGTCGCGGAGCACGCCGACCGGATCGACTTCCTCTGCCCGGGGCAGCGGGACTTCTACAACGGCTTCCAGGACACGCCGTTCGAGGAGCTGTTCGCCGCGCTGCCGGTCGCGGACACCGTCCGGCGCAACGCCCACAAGCAGTTCGTCGGCGGCTGCGCCGTCTCCGACGCCTGGCTGGCGGGCGACCCGGAGGCGGTGGACCGGGCGGCGGTGCTGTCCGGCCTCGGCCTGGACCCGGAGCTGCCCACCTTCTTCCACAACGCCCGGTACGCGGTGCACCACAAGGGGCAGGTCGAACTGTTCCGCGCGGTGGACCGGGTGCTGTCCGAGGGGCTCGCCGCCAACTTCGTGCTGCGCTGCATCTCCGGCACCGGCATCGACGACCCGTACGTCCACGAGGTCGTCGCCCGGCACCGGGGCCGGGTGCACCTGGAGTGGGAACGGGTCGGCGAGGAGCGGGTGTTCGACCTCGCGTCCGCCGCCGACTTCTGCGTCTTCCCGTCCAAGTTCGAGATGGACACCTTCCTCATCGCCCAGGGCGAGGCCATGGCCTGCGGGGCGGTGCCGGTGGCGACCGCCCAGTGGGGGATGGCGCACTTCCGGCACGCCGACGAGGGCGAGGAGCGGACCGGCTTCGCCGTCAACCGCTCCTTCGCCGAGGACGACGCCCTGCTCGTCGACGCCCTCGCCGACCGGCTGCGCCGGGCCGCCCTGCTGTACCGGGAGGACCCCGGCGCGTACCGGAAGCTGTCCGACCGGGCCCGCGCGGTGGCCCGCTCCTTCACCTGGGACCGCTGCGCCGACCTGCACCTGGAGGTCTTCCGGGAGCTGTGGGACGGCACGGAGCCGGAACCGGCCACCGAGGCGGCACTGCGCCACGGCTGGTTCGGCCTGCTGCCGGACGAGGTGCTGGAGGAGCGGCCGGACGAGGTGCTCGCGGCGGCCGTCGCCGCCGGGGACCTCGCCGTCGCCGAGCGGCTGGGGCCGCTCACCGATCCGCTGGCGCTGCGGTTCTACGACGCCGCCTGGGAGCGGGCCGACTTCGCGGTCTGCGAGGAGGCCGCCGCACGCCGGCCCGGTGCGGTGCCGGAGGGGCGCACCGCCCTGCTGCGGGAGCGCTGCCTGCCGGGCGGGGAGGGGCTGGTCTACCGCCTCGGCCACGCCGAGCGGGTCGAGCTGGTCGTCCCGGGTCCCCGGGAGGAGGGCGGCCGGGGCGAGGCCCGGGTCACCGAGTGGACCCGGACCGCCCCCGGCGAGTTCACCGGAGCGGCCCCGGCGGGGGAGCCCGGCGCGCGCCTGCTCCTGACGCTGTCGAACGGCCGGATCGCCTGGGACGAGGTGCGGCATGGCTGAGCGACCCGCCTCCCCGGACGCCGCCCCGGTCCGGGCCGTGCTGCTGGCCGGCGGGCGGGGCGAGCGGATGGGCCGGCTCGGCGCCGGCCGGCTCAAGCCCCTGGTGCCGTACGGCGGGGCGTGCCGGCTGATCGACTTCAGCCTGGCCAACGCCCGCGACTCGGGCCTGGACGAGGTGCTGCTGCTGTCGCAGTACGAGGAGCGGCTCCTCATGGACGACCTGCACACCGTCTGGAACGGCGTCCGGCCCGGTTTCCGCGTCCACTTCGGGCCGTACGACGCCGCCTACCGCGCGGCGGGCCACGACCTGCCCGACGAACTCCCGGAACGGAACTGGCCGTTGGAGCGCGGCACGGCCGACGCCCTGATCCGCAAGGCCGACCACGTCTTCGGCCCGCGCACCCGGCACGTGATGGTGCTCCACGCCGACCACGTGTACCGCTTCGACTACCGGCCCCTGATCCGGCGCCACGTCGAGGAGCGGGCCGCGCTGACCGTCGCCTACCAGCGGATCGACCCGCGGTACGTGCACCTCTTCGGGATGGTCGAGCTCGACCGCGACGGGCGGCTCACCGCCTTCGTGGAGAAGCCCGAACACCCCACGTCCGACCTGGTGTTCGCGGCCTTCTGCGTCTTCGACGCGGACGTGCTGCGGCGGTACCTGGACGCCCTGGACGGGACGGACTGGCAGCACGACATCAGCCGGGACGTCATCCCCGCGATGCTCGCGGCCGGGGAGCGGATCCTCGGCCACCGGGTCGAGGGGCACTGGGAGGACATCGGCACGGTGGAGCGCTACCACCGCGCCCACCTCGCGATGACCCGCCCGGACGCGACCCTGCCGGTGACGGCCCTGCCGCGCACCCTCGCCCCCGGCGTGTCGCGCGGCCTGGTCGACCGGGCGCCGGGGGTCCACCGCTCGGTGGTGCCGCTGGGCCTGGTCAACCGGGGCCTGGTCGAGGAGAGCGTGGTCTTCCCCGGCGCGCGGATCGGGTCCGGGGCCCGGGTGCGGCGCAGCGTGGTGCTGCCCGGCGCCGTGGTGCCCGACGGGGCCGACATCGACTCCGCCGTCGTCCTGGAGGACGGCTTCGTCCAGCACGTCGAACCGCTGCCGTCCGCGGCACGCTGAGGGAGCCCTCATGCACATCGTCAACTTCGCCTACGAATGCGGGGGGTTCGACCCCCGGCTGATGCGCGGCGGACTGTCGCCGCTCGTGTGGAACCTGTCCCGCGAGTACGCGGCGCTGGGCCACCGGGTGTCGATCGTGACCCCCGCCCACGGGCACCTGGAGCGGCTGCGCGCCCTGCACCCGATAGAGGACCTGGACTACCGCGTCGAGCACGAGGTGCCGCTGGTCCTCGACCCGAAGATCTGGCCCGGCCGGCCGGCCGAGCTGTCGCTGGCGCTGACCACCCGGGCGCACCTGCTGCGCCTGGACGGGGTCGACGTCCACTTCCTCTCCGACTCCCACCTCGACCTGCTGCCGGACCGGCTGTACCCGCCGCCGGACTCCGAGGGCCGGGACCTGTCCTTCTTCAAGCCGCTGGCCTTCCAGGTCGCCGGGCTGCGCTTCCTGCGCGACCGGCTCGGCGCCGGGCACGAGGGGGACGCGGAGCCGGCGATCGTGCACGGCTTCGAGCCCTCGTACCACCACCTGGTGCCGCTGGTGCTGCGGGACGACCCGCGCTGGCGGTGCGTCAGCACGGTCGCGGCCAACGCGCCCGTCACGCACAAGGTGTACCGGCCGCAGACCGAGGCGGTGCTGCGGCTCTTCGGGGTCGATCCGCAGCGGATCGGCGCGGGGAGCGGGGAGCCGTTCGCGCTGGACGCCTGGGAGGAGCCGGAGCCGCCGGAGGACTCCCCCACCGCGGCGATGGTCCGGGCGCTGGCCGCGACCCGGCTGCACACCGCCTTCGGCCCCGACCACGTCACCCTCTTCCCCCAGCTCCTCGCCCACGCCGACCTGGTGGACTTCGTCTCGCCCGGTCAGCTCGACCACCACAGCACCCTCGACGGTACGCCGATGGAGCGGTACGTGTCCGGGCTGCCGGTCGCCCGGCTGACGCGGGAGCGGGCGGGCCGGCTCTTCGACGGCGGCTGCGGGATCTCCGACTCCTGGCTGGCGCGCGACCCGGGGTCGGTCGACCGGGCGGCGGTGCTGCGCGGCATGGGCCTGGACCCGGCGCGCCCGGTCTTCTACCACGCCGCCCGGTACGCGGTGCACCACAAGGGCCAGCTGGAGCTGCTCCGGGCGATCGAGGAGGTGCTCGCGGAGGGGATCGAGGCGTCCTTCGTGCTGCGCTGCGCGACGGGCGCGGCCGGTTCCGCGGCGGCGGAGCCCGCCAACGCGCACTTCCAGCGGATCGCGGACGCCCACCCGGACCGGGTGCGGCTCGACTGGTCGCTGGTCGGCGAGGACGAGCTGTTCACCGAGGCGGCGTGCGCGGACTTCTGCGTCTACCCGTCCAAGTTCGAGCTGGACGGCTTCCTGATCGCCCAGGGCGAGGCGATGGCCTGCGGCGCGGTGCCGATCGGCACGGCCCAGCGGACCACCGCCCACTTCGGGCACGCGCTGCCCCACGAGCACCCGGACGCGACCGGGTTCGCGGTGCGCGGTTCCTTCCGCGACGACGACCGGGAGCTGGCCGGGCTGCTCGCCGGCCGGATCCGGGAGGCGGAGCGGATGTTCCGCGAGGCGCCCGGGGAGTACCGGCGGCTGTCGCGGAACGCGGTCCGCACCGCCCGCGGCTTCACCTGGGGGGAGAGCGCCCGCCGCCGGCTGGGCGCCTTCCGGGAGCTGCTGGACGGCACCCCGCGCCGGCTGCCCGCCCGGGACGCCGTGCGGTACGGCTGGTTCGGGCTGCTCGACCCGGCGGAGTGGGCGGAGCACCGCGAGGAGGTGCGGCGGCGGGCCCTGGAGCTGGGCGACGCCGAGGCGTACGGACGGTGCGCGGAGCTCGACGGGGCCGCGTACGAGGCGCTGTTCGCCGCCGCGTACGGGCGGGCGGACTTCGAGCGCTGCGCCGCCCTCGCGCGAGGCGCGGGGCGCGCGGACCTGATGGCGCCGGTCCGGCACCGCTGCCGGGTCGCCCCGGCCGGCGCGGGCGCCGCGCACGCGGTGGAGTACCGCCACCCCGGGCTGACGGGGGTGGACGTGGTCGTGGACGGCGTCGCCCCGGGCCCGGCGGACGCCGGTGACGCGCCGCTGGAGTCGGTGGCCGAGGCGGCCCGCTCGGACGAGCCGGTGCCCGCGGCGGGCACCACCCGGCTCGTCGCGCTGCGCCGCGGCGGCGACGGCGTCTTCCGGGGCGCGGTGCCGGCCGGCGGGACGCGCGGCGGTCTGGTGCTGCGGCTCACCCTGGAGGACGGCAGGACGGCCTGGGACCACGTGCCGGTGCCCGGGGCGCCGCCGTACCGGGTGGTCGCCACCGACCTCGACGGCACCCTGCTCCGGTCCGATCTGACGGTGTCCGGCCGGACCCGGCGGGCCCTGGAGCTGGTGGCCGCGTCGGGCGCCGCGCACCTGGTGGTGACGGGCCGTCCGGCGACGGCGTGCCGCCGGGTCCTGGACTCGCTCGCGTACACCGGTCTGGCGGTGTGCGGGCAGGGCGCGCAGCTGTACGACGCGGGCGCGGACCGGCTGCTGTCGGCCGAGCGGCTCGACACGGAGCTGGCCCGTTCGGTGGTGGCGCGGGTGGAGGAGCTGCTCGGGCCGCTGGAGCTGGGGGTGGTGACCTCGCCGCCGGAGAGCCGCTTCAAGGTCACTCCCGGTTTCGGCGAGCGGGTGCGGCACGGCTGGGACGTGACCGCCGACCGCGCGCTGCTGTGGGACGCGCCGATCGACAAGCTGGTGCTGCACCACCGCACGGTCGGGGACGACGCGCTGGCCGAGGCCGCGCTGCGGCTCTGCGGCGAGGAGGTGACGGTGGTGCACTCGGTGCAGGGCATGGTGGAGGTGCTGCCCCGGGGGATCACCAAGGGCACCGGGGTGGCGCGGGCGCTGGAACTGCTCGGCCGCACCGGGGCGGAGACCGTCGCCTTCGGCGACATGCCCAACGACGTCCCGATGCTGGAGCTGGCCGGGCACGGGGTGGCCGTCGCGGGCGCGCACCCCGCGCTGCGGGCGGTCGCGGACGAGATCGCGCCCGGGCACGAGGAGGACGGGGTGGCGGAGGTCCTGGAGCGGCTCTTCGGAACGCCGGTGGTGCCGTTCGCCCCGGCCGCCTCCGCCCCCGTCTCCCCCGCCGACTCCGCCTCCGTCTCCCCCGCCTCGGCTCCCGACGCCTCCGCCCCCGTGTCCGCCGGGGGAGGTGCCCGGTGAACGATCCGCTGACGGCGCTCGCCGAGGCGCACGGCGTGGCGGTCTCCTACCGCACCGACCGGGGCCTGGAGGTCCCGGTCCCCCGCGACACCCTGGTCGCCGTCCTCGCCGCGTGCGGCGTGGACGGCTCCACGCCGGCCGCCGCCGGGGCCGCGCTGGCGGCCCACCGCGCCGCCCGGGCCCGGCGGCTCGTGCCGCCGTGCGTGGTCGTGGACGGGCCCGGCGGCCCGCTCCCCCGGCTGCCCAGGGGCGCCCGCGCCGAGGTGCGGTGCGCCGACGGGCGGGTGCGCGGCCTGGCGGACGGTCCGCTGCCGGCCGGCCGGCACGCGCTGACGGTGGAGGCGGACGGCCGGCGCGACACGGCGGTGCTGCTCGTCGCCCCGGAGCGGCCGGGCCCCGCCCCGTACTCCTGGGGCTTCCTCGTCCAGCTGTACTTCCTGCTGTCGCGCCGCTCCTGGGGGATGGGCGACCTCGGCGACCTCTCCTCGCTCGTCTCCTGGGCTGGCCGGGAGCTGGGCGCCGACTTCGTCCAGCTGGGACCGCTGCACGCGATGGAGCCGGGGCCGCTGCCCGACCCCTCGCCGTACCGGCCGAGCAGCCGGCGGTTCCCCGACCCGATGCACGTCCGGGTCGAGTCCGTACCGGAGTTCGCGGGGCTCGGGGACGGTCCGCGCGGCCGGGTCCGGCACCTCGCCGACCGGGCGGCGGAGCTCAACGAGTCCGTCCTCGACGGGAGTTCGCTGATCCGGCGCGAGGAGGTGCGGGACCTCAAGCTGCGGGCGCTGCGCGAGGTGTACGAGGTGCCGCGCACCCCGGCGCGGGAGGCCGCGTTCGCCGCGTTCACCGACCGGGAGGGCGCGGACCTCACGGACTTCGCCACCTGGTGCGCGCTGGCCGAGGTGCACGGTCCGGCCTGGCGGTCCTGGCCGGCCGGGCTGCGCGACCCCCGCTCGCCCGAGGTGGCCCGCGCCCGGCGGGTGCTGGCCGCCTCGGTCGGATTCCACCGCTGGCTCGCCTGGATCACCGACGAGCAGCTGGCCGGCGCCCAGCGCGCCGCCCGGGACGCGGGCATGCGGATCGGCCTGGTGCACGACCTCGCGGTGGGCGTGGCCCCGGAGGGGGCGGACGCCTGGGCGCTGCGGCACTGCCTCGCCGAGGGCATGTCGGTGGGCGCCCCGCCGGACGACTTCAACCCCGCCGGGCAGGACTGGAACCAGCCGCCGTGGCGCCCGGACGCGCTGGCCGCCGAGGGGTACCGGCCGCTCGCCGCGCTGCTGCGGTCCGGGCTGCGGCACGCGGGGGCGCTCCGCGTCGACCACGTGATGGGCCTCTTCCGGCTCTGGTGGGTGCCCGAGGGCCGGCCGCCGTCCGAGGGCACCTACGTCCGGTACGACGGCGCGGCGATGCTGGCCGTGCTGGCGGCGGAGGCCGCCGACGCCGGGGCGCTGGTCATCGGCGAGGACCTGGGCACGGTCGAGGCGGGCGTCCGCGAGGCGCTCGCGGACCGGGGCGTGATCGGCACGGCCGTGCAGCGCTTCGAGTACGAGGGCGGCTCCGAGGGCCGGCTGGGGCCGCTCGCCCCGGAGAAGTGGCGGGAGCACTGCCTGGCCACCCTCACCACCCACGACCTGCCGAGCACGGCGGCCTGGCTGAGCGGGGAGCACGTCGACCTGCGCGACCGGCTGGGCCTGCTGACCCGGCCGGTGGCCGAGGAGCGGGCGGAGGCCGCCCGCGAGCGGGACGGCTGGCTGGCCGAGCTGGAGCGGCTCGGGCTGCTGCCGGACCCGGCGGGCGAGGTCGCCGCGCTCCACGCGTACCTGGGCCGGACCCCGGCCCGCATGATCGGGGTCTGGCTGCCGGACCTGACGGGCGACCGGCGGCCGCAGAACCTGCCGGGCACGGCGGGACCCCACCCCAACTGGTGCCTGCCGGTCGCCGACGCGGAGGGACGTCCCGTCCCCCTGGAGGAGCTGACCGGGGCCCCGCTCGCCCACCACCTGGCCGAGGCGTTCGCCGGTCGGCCGGAAGCACACCGAGACACCATCGAGGAGAGGCATGCCTAGCCGGGTTCTTGCTGACGACGAACGCCTGCCGGGCGTCCGGGAGGACGCCGACGGTTTCAGCCTGCTCGCGCCGGACGGCACCGGATACCGGGCGGAACTGATCTCCGGGGTGCTCTCCCCGGAGAACCCCGCGCTCGCGCGTGCGATCGGCGGACGGCGGGTGGTGGCCTTCACCGGGCCGACCGTCGGCGGTCTGTACGGGGAGGCGCTGCGGCGCTACCTGGAGGCGAACCTCGCCCCGGGCACCTGGACGCTGCACACCGTCCCCACCGGGGAGCGGAACAAGACGCTGGCCGCCGCCGAGCGGGTCTGCGCGCTCGCCAAGGCCGACGGGCTCGACCGGCACGGGGTGATGCTCGCCCTCGGCGGCGGAATCGTCGCGGACGTGGTCGGCTTCGCCGCGTCGATGTACGCGCGCGGCATCCGGCACGTCCGGATCAACACCACGCTGGTCGGCCAGGTCGACGTGGGCGTGGGGGTGAAGACCGGGGTCAACGCCCTGCACACGAAGAACATGTTCGGCGCCTACCACCCGTCGCACGCCTCGCTGAGCGACCCCGCCTTCCTCGCCACCCTCCCGGTGCGGGAGGTCCGCTGCGGCCTCGCGGAGATCGTGAAGATGGCGGTGATCCTCGACGAGGAGCTGTTCACCACCCTGGAGCGGTACCCGGACGCCTTCCGGGCGACGGGGGTGCCGACGCCTCCCGAGGTCGAGACGTACGTGCTGCGCACCTCCATGCGGCTGATGATGGAGGAGCTCTGCCCGAACCTGCGGGAGAAGGACCTGGCCCGGCTCGTGGACTTCGGGCACACCTTCAGCCCGGTGATCGAGACGGCGGGCGACCACCGGCTCGAACACGGCGAGGCGGTCGCCGTGGACATGGCGCTCTCGGCCTGCCTGGCGCTGCGGCTCGGCCTGGTCGACGAGGAGTCCTGCGACCGGATCATCGGACTGCTCGCCCGGATCGGGCTGCCCGTCATCGACCCCGACACCTGCACCCCCGAGCTGATGGACCGGGCGCTGCGGGAGTCGTGGGAGCGGCGGGGCCGCCGGCTGCACCTGGTGGTGCCGACGGCGGTGGGCAAGGCGGTCTTCGTCGACGAACTCTCCGACGTGCCGGGCCCGGTGCTGCGCGACGCGCTGGACGACCTCGCCCGGCGCGCGGCCCGCTCGGGCGCCGGGGAGGTGCGGGGATGAGCGGCGGCGCGCGGCCGGTGGTGAACCTCGGGGAGCTGTTCTCCCCGAAGCCGCACGACCACGGCGGGCGGGGCACGATCCTCGCCCACCGGATCCTCTCCCGGGACGGCGGCGGCCCCGGGGCCTCCTTCATCGACCTGGCGGTGCTGCCGCCGGGCACGTCCATCGGCCGCCACCGGCACGGCCGGGACCGGGAGACGTACGTGGTGCTCAGCGGCAGCGGCGTGATGTACCGGGACGGGGCCGAGTTCCGGGTGTCGGCCGGGGACGTGGTGGTGAACGAGCCCTACGGCGAGCACGGGCTGAACAACGACGCGGACGCGGACCTGGCGCTGCTCGTCTTCGAGGAGGAGGTGCCCGATGACGCTCCCGGGCTCTGAGGGCGGCGCCGCGGCCGGCGGGCGGCGGGTCACCGTGATGGACGTCGGCGGGACGACGCTGCGCGTCGGCACCTTCGACACCGCGTCCGGACGCCTCCTGCCGGGCGTCCGGCGGGTCCCCGTGGACGGCATGGCCCGCTTCCCCGGCGCACCGGTCCCGGTGCTCCAGCGGCGGGTGGTGGAACAGATCGCGCGCGAGGCGGAGCGGCAGGACGCGGGCGGGGACGGCCTGTGCGTCGCCTTCGCCGGCCCGGTCGGCCGGGACGGCACGGTGCGGGGCGCGCCGACGGTGTGGGGCGGGGGCGGCGGACCGCTGCCGCTGCGGGAGCTCCTGGAGTCCCTGCTGCCGGTCCCGGTGGTGGTCGTCAACGACCTGACGGCGGCGGCCTGGCGGTACGGGGCGGACTCCCCCGAGCCGTTCTGCCTGCTGACCGTCAGCTCGGGCATCGGCAACAAGGTGTTCCGGGACGGCGGGGTGCTCCTCGACGACGAGGGGCACGGCGGGGAGCTGGGCCACTGGACGTACGACCGCTCGCCGGACGCGCCGCCGTGCGACTGCGGCGGCCGGGGGCACCTCGGGGCGATCGCGTCGGGGCGGGGCGTGCTGGCCGCCGTGCGGCGGGCCGGGCTCGCGGACCGGGCGGGGTACGCGCGCTCGGCGCTGGCCCGGTCCGCCGCCGATCCGGCGGAGGTGGACAATCCGGCGGTCGCCGCGGCCGTCCGGGCCGGGGACCCGTTCGCGACGGAGGTGCTGCGGGGCACGCTGGTGCCGCTGGCGGCGGCGATCGGCGGGGTGTTCGCCTCGATCGGGATCCGCCGGTACGTCCTGATGGGCGGCTTCGCCCTCGCGGTCGGCGAGCGGTACCGCGAACTGCTGGCGGCGGAGCTCGTCCGGCAGGGCTGCTTCGGGCTGACCGACGACCGGGTCCGGGCGATGGTGGTGCTCGGCGCGGACGACGACGACCACGGCCTCATCGGGGCCGGTCTCCTGATGGACCGCCGGCTCGACGCGACAGGAACGGCCACGGCGGGGGTGGCGGCCGGATGAGCGGGGAAGCGGCGGGCGAGGGGCCCGTCCTCGTGGTCGGCAGCGGTTTCGTCGGCTCGGAGATCGCCCGGCGGCTGGCCGGCGCGGGCCGGGCCGTGACGCTGGCCTCGCGCGGCCGGCCGGGCCGTCCGCCCGAGGCGTACGGGGCGCGCTGGACCTCCCTGGACGCCACCGACCCGGCGGCCTGCGCCGAGGTGGTGGCCGGCGTCGGGCCGCGCGCGGTCGTCCTGGTGCACGGCCCCTCGGACGTCACCTGGTGCGAGGCGCATCCGGCGGAGGCGGCCGAGGCGCACGCGGCGGCGACGGCCTCGTTCGCCGCGCTGCCGGGCCTGGACCGGCTGGTGATGATCTCCACGGACAACGTCTTCGACGGCGCCTCTGCCCACCCCGTGGAGGAGACGCCGACGGCCCCGGCGAACGCCTACGGGAGGGCGAAGCGGCGGGCGGAGGAGCTGCTGCTCGCCCGCGCGGTGTCCCCGGCGACGGTGCTGCGGGTCAGCCTCGTGTACGGGCACGAGCCGGCGGACGGCGGGAAGTGGCTGAACTTCTTCGCGTCCTGCGCCCACCGGCTGGTCCGGGGGGAGCCGGTGGAGGCCCCGGACGACCAGTGGACGACGCCCGTCCTGGTGGACGACGTGGCGGCGGTGACCGCGCTGCTGCTCCGCCCCGGCGCGGCGGTGCCGGAGCTGCTGCACCTCGGGGGCCCGGAGCGGGTCTCGCGCGCCGGGTGGGCCCGGGAGGTCGCACGCGCCCTCGGGGTCCCCCCGGAGCTGGTCCGGCCGGTGCCCCGGGCGTCGGGGCGCTACGCCTCCCGGCCGGAGAACACCTGTCTGGCGAGTACGCGGCTGGCGGCGGTGCCGGGCATGGGGGCCGTCCCGCTCCGGGGCGTGGCGGCGGGTGCCGCGGCGCTGGCCCCGGCCTTCCGGACGCCCTGAGGCCCCGTCCGCCGGGCCGTCGCCCGCGCCCCCGTCAGCGGAGGGCGGCGCCGACGGCCCGGTGGACGGCCCGCGCCAGCCGGGCGCCCCAGAGCGAGCGGGGTCCGGCGAAGGGCTCGGCGGGGCCGCCGGGCCGGGGCGCGGGGGCGAGGACGCAGACCGCGTCCGTGGGGGTGCCCGAGCAGTCGTGGCCGGCGTCGAGCAGCGCCTGCACCTTGGCCTCGGTGGCGGTCGCCACCGCGTTGACGAGCGCCGCGTCGGTGAGCGGTGCCGGGACGGTGACGACGATGTTGATCGTGCCGGGCGGCTGGGGCGCGGGGAGGGCGGGGCCGGGGGCGGCCGCCCAGCCGCGCACCTCGATGCCGGCGGTGGCCACCGCGTCGGCTCCGCCGTCGCGGGCCGCGCCCCGCCGGGCGACCTCGGCGGCGGTCATCAGTCCGACGCCGGGTCCGTCGAGCCCGGCCCGGCGGGCCAGCGCCGCGAGGTGCGCCTCGGGGTCGGTGCGGGTGTAGCCGTGCGCGACCTGGACGTTCATCACCCAGTGCCGCTCGCCGAGCCCGCCGCCGAGGACGGCGCTGCTGACGGCCCGCCAGCCGGGTCCGGGCCGCCAGAGCAGGGCGCCGAGCCGCTGCCCGTCCTCGTCCCGTTCCAGAAGCTCCGGAAGCTCCGGAAGGGCCCGTTCCCTCACCACGGTCACAGCAGCGTGCTCCTCGCTCACCCGTACGTCCCCGGTGATCCTACGGGCGGGCCGGGGAGGACTCCGCGGGGGCGGGCGGATCCGGCACGAGGGTGGCCCCGAGGACCAGTCCGACCGCGATGGCGGTGACGACGAGGACGAGTTCCAGCAGGTCGGAGAAGCCGTCGACGACGTGACGGCCGGCCAGGGTGGTGAGCCCGCGCATGCCGAGCGAGCCGACGGTGAGGGTGAAGAAGCCGGGCAGGACGAGGAGCAGCCGGGGCGGCCGCTCCGGCCCCCGGGACAGCAGCGTCGCCGCCGCCGCGAGCGCCACCGCCGCCACGAAGGTGCCGCCGGTCTCCCCGATCAGCCCGGTGGCGGCCGACTGCACCGCCACCGTCAGGTAGACGAGGACCAGCAGGGGCACGAAGAAGCGGCGCGGGATCGCGAAGGCGAGGACGGTGCCGGCGGTGAAGACCGTCCAGGAGGCGAAGAGCACCCAGCGGGGCAGGTCGGCCCCGGCCGCCGCGTCGAAGAGCGCGTGGGTGGAGGTGCCGGTGGCGTACACCCCGAGGAGGACGCCGACGCACAGCTGGACCAGCAGGAAGGCCGCGTACACCAGCCGGACCGCGCCGGTGGTGAGCAGTCCCGCGCCGAGTTCGGCGGCGGCGGCGCTGAGGTAGTCGCCGGGGACGAAGAAGAACAGCGCGGGCAGCATGAGCAGCACCGGACCGCCGTGCGCCGGATCGCCGGCGAACAGCGCGAGCGTGACCACCGACACGGCCGTCGAGGCGACCAGCGGCAGGACCCGGGCCAGGCGCGGGGCCCCGTCGGACGCCACCGCGAGGAGCGCGGCGAGCGCCGCCAGGACGGCGGTGGAGCCGAGCTCGTACCAGGTGGGCTGCATCAGCGAGGCGAAGCCCAGCGAGAAGAGGACGATCCCGAGGAACTTCAGCCACCGGGGGTACGGCGCCGGTGCCGCCTCGATCCGGTCCAGCCGGGCGTTCGCCTCCGCCGGTCCGGCGCGGCCCGCGCACACGTCGGCGACGAGCGGCTTCAGGGCGGCGATCCGGTCGAGCCGGGCCACCTCGGGGACGGCCCGCACGATGACGGTCCGGGCAGGGCCGCCGGGGACGGCGACGGTCAGGGTGGCGGTCTCCGGGACGAGGAGGACGGACACCTCGGCGCCGAGCGCGCGGCCGGTCTCCGTGACCTGGCGCGCGATCAGCTCGGCGCCCTCGCCGGAGGTGCGCAGCAGCAGCCCGGTGAGCCGGGCCAGGAAGCCGGCGATCCGGTCGGCCCGCTCTCCCCCTCCTCCCCCGGCACCGCCGGCCGCCGGCTCCGCCGGGTCCCCCACGGGTCGTGTCACGGCCGCCTCCTCGCGAACAGGGTGACGAACGCTCAGCATCCCCCACCCGCCCGGGCCCGGCACCCGGCACCGGCCTCTGGCACCGCCCGTCACCCGAACGGCTCCACCGCCCTGCGGCGCCGGTCCGGTTCTCGGAGTCTGGTGCAGATCGTGCCGATTCCCCCAGGGAGGGCCCATGGCATCGATGGACGTGCCCGCCGATCTGCCGAAACCCCGCGCCGAGGTGCGCACCACCGCCCCGCCGACGATCACCTGGGTGACGCTGGCCCTCATGACCACCGCCTCGGTGGCCAGCCTGCGCGCCGCGCCGACGATGGCCGTCTACGGACTCGCCTGCGTGTTCCTCTACCTGCTGCCCGCCCTCGTCTTCCTGCTGCCGACGGCCCTGGTCTCCGCCGAACTGGCCTCGGGCTGGTCGGGCGGTGTCTACCGGTGGGTGGCGGAGGGGCTCTCGAAGCCGCTCGGCTTCCTCGCCGTGTGGTGCCAGTTCGCGATGACGATCTTCTACTACCCGAGTCTGCTGGCCTTCGTCGCCTCGACGATCGCCTTCGTGATCGATCCCTCGCTCGCCTCGAACGGCCTCTACACGGCGATCGTCATCATGGTCCTGTACTGGACCGGCGTCTGGGTCTCCTCGCGCGGCACGAAGGCCCTCGCCGGGCTGTCCAGCTGGGGCCTGATCATCGGCACCCTGGTGCCGGGCACCGTCCTCGTCGTGCTCGGCATGGTCTTCCTCGGCCAGGGAAACCCGTCGGCCGCGCCGATGGACGGCAGCCACCTGCTCCCCCAGTGGACCGGCCTCGCGAGCCTCGTGCTGATCGTCAACAACTTCCTGTCGTACTCGGGCATGGAGATGAACGCGGTCCACGTCTCCTCGCTGAAGAACCCGGCCAAGGAGTACCCCAGGTCGATGTTCCTGGCGATGGGCCTGGTCCTGCTGATCTTCATCCTGCCCGCGCTGGCGATCAGCTGGGTCGTCCCGGCCGACCAGCTCAGCCTCACCGCCGGCGTCATGCAGGCGTTCGACGCGTTCTTCTCGTACTTCGGCGTCGGCTGGATGACGCCGATCGCGGCGGTCATGCTGATCTCCGCCTCGCTCGGCGGCATGCTGACCTGGCTGGCCGGCCCGTCGAAGGGCCTGCTGGAGATCTCCCGCAGCGAGGGGTACCTGCCGCCGTTCCTCCAGAAGCTCAACAGGTTCGGCATCCAGCAGAACATCCTCGTCACCCAGGGCGTCGTCACCTCGGTCATCGCCCTCGGCTACGCCCTGATCCCGAACGTCTCCAGCGTCTACTGGATCTTCTCGACCATCACCACGCAGGTCTACCTCATCGTCTACCTGCTGATGTTCGTCGCGGCGATGCGGCTGCGGAAGCTCAAGCCCGACCACCCGCGCGGCTACCGGGCGCCCGCCCTCGGCCTGATCTGCTCGGTCGGCCTGCTCGCCTCGCTCGCGGCGATGTTCATCGGCTTCGTGCCGCCCTCGCAGTTCGGCAGCGGCAGCGTCTGGTCGTACATCCTCATCGTCGGCGGCGGCCTGGTGGTCCTCGGTCTGCTCATCCCCTGGGCCTTCCTGAAGCTGCGCAAGCCCGACTGGCGCACGGCCGAGGCCGCCGCCCCGACCGAGGGGGACCCCGCATGAGCCCGACCCGCTTCGCCTCCGAGCACAAGTGGATCTACTGGGGCGCGATCGTGCTCCTGCTCGGCCTGCTGGTCACCGGCCTGATCCGGTACGGCAGCTTCAAAAGGACCGCGGAGACCTCCGAGAAGGCGGAACGACTCAGCGAGGAGCTGGTCACGGCGGGTTACCCCGCCCCCGACCAGGAGACCGCCGAACGGCTGCTCGGCACCGACGGCGGCCAGGTCTGCGAGTCCCCCGGCAACGCCCTGAAGAAGGCGCTGTACCAGCTCCAGCAGCTGTCCAACGGCGCCACCGGACCCGGCAGCCGCCCGGTCATCGCCGACTCCAAGGCCGTCGAGGTGGAGCGGATCGTGCTCCAGGTGTACTGCCCGGACCAGGTGGACGAGTTCGACGAGGCGGTCGAGGACCTCAGGACCGACGACACCGTCAAGCGCTGACCGGCCGCCCGGGCCCCGGGCCTCAGGGGGCGTCCGGGGCCGTGCGGACCGGGAAGCTGAAGGTGCGGCCCTGTTCCTTCAGCCACGGCAGCACCTCCCGCAGCGCGGTCACGCTCTGCGAGCGGTCGCCGCCGCCGTCGTGGAAGAGGATCGTCGGGCCGTTGGGCAGCTCGCTCTTGACGGTCGCCACGATGGCGGCGGCGCCCGGCCGCTCGAAGTCCTTGGTGTCGACGTTCCACCCGAGCGGCCGCATCCCGGCCGCCGCGGCGATCTTCCGGCTGTCGGGGGTGAACGCCCCGCCCGGGGCCCGGTAGTACTGGACCTCGGTCCCGCCGGACGCCTCCTCGATCATCCTCAGCGCGTCGAGGATCTGCTGCTTCTGGTACGCGACGGGCTTGCGGTCCATCGTCGTGTCGTGGGTCATGGTGTGGTCGCACAGCCGGTGCCCCTCGGCCACCACCCGCTTCACCAGGTCCGGGTGCCGCTTCGCCTGCGGGCCGATCATGCAGAAGACGGCCTTGACGTCGTTCTCCTTCAGGATGTCGAGCATCTGCGGCGTCCAGCGCGGGTCCGGCCCGTCGTCGATGGTGATGTTGACGGCCCGTCCGCCGGCCTCGGCCGCGTGCGCGATGCCCTCCGGCACCCGTACGGTCGGCTTCGCGGGCCGGTCCGGTCCGGTGGTCCCCCGGTCGGGTGTCCGTGCCCCCGCCGCGGCTCCGCCGTCCGACCCGTCCTCGGCCCCCACCAGCGCGGTCGCTCCCCATGCGGCCAGGCTGATGCCGACCGCCGACGCCAACACGGCCACGTGCGCGGTGTACTTGCCCATCCGGCGCATGCGCCCTCCATCCTCGCGTTCCCGATCCGACCCCGCGCCGTACCGACGCGTTCCCGGGGTTGAGGACGATCCGGACCTCGAACAGGTTTCACCCGTTCGGCGGATGTGACAGAGCTACCGTTCGGCACCGATTCCGCTGCTGTTCGGATGGTGCGCCGGACGGGGTTCCGGTGCAGACTGTGCACCACACCTGGTCGAGTTCCCGTCTGGAGGCCGGAAGAGTGAGCGGCGGCAGCGGCGGACGACGCCTGACCGGCAGGGTCTCGGCCGTGCGGACCTCGGCGGTGCACCGGTCCGCGGCGGTCCTCGCCCGGCGGCGGCGCGCCGCGGACGGGGTTCCGCCCCAGCGGCTGGGCGCGGGGGAACGGCTCGCCTGGCTCAACGCCGCGAGCACCCGCATCGGCACCACCCTCGACCTGGAGCTGACCGCCCGGGAGCTGGCCGAGTTCACCGTGCCCGGCTTCGCCGACGGGGCCGCCGTCGACATTTTGGAGAGCGTCCTGCACGGCGAGGAGGGCTCCCGCTGGACCGGCAGCGGCGTCCCCGCGATGCGGGCGGTCGCGCTCTCCGCCGTCGACACCATGTCCACCCTGGAGGCCGTCCCGGTCGGCGAGACGTACGTGCGCGACCAGAAGCGGCACGAGACGCTGCTGCACCGGTACTGCCTGCGGCAGGGCAAGCCGGTCATGGTGACCCGGATGCGCGAGGACGACTTCGACCGGGTCGCCCCCACCGCGAGCGGCGCGGCGAAGATGCGGGCCCTGGGCGTGCACAGCTACCTCGCGGTGCCGCTGATCGCCCGCGGGCTGCTGCTCGGCAGCGCCGACTTCGTGCGGGGCCCCGGCAGCCCGCCGTTCTCCCCCACCGACCTGGCCCTCGCCGAGCAGCTGGTCTCCCGGGCCGCCGTCTTCATCGACAACGCCCGGCTGTACGGCCGGGAGCGCGAGCACGTCGTCACGCTCCAGCGCAGCCTGCTCCCCCGCGGCACCCCGGACACGCCGGGGCTGCGCGTGCACGGCGAGTACGCGCCCTCGGCGACCCGCCACGCGGTGGGCGGCGACTGGTACGACATCATGTCCCTGCCCGGCGGCCGTACGGCCCTGATGGCGGGGGACGTGATGGGCCGCGGGCTGCCCGCCGCCGCCACCATGGGGCGGCTCCGGGCCGTCGCCCGCACCCTGATGACGCTCGACATGGCGCCCGAGCGGGTCCTCGCCCGGCTCGACCTCGCCACCCGCGACCTGGAGGACGACCAGGTCGCCACCTTCCTCTGCGCGGTCTACGACCCGGCGGACTCCCGCTGCACCCTGGCCGGTGCCGGGCACGTGCCGCCGCTGCTGCTGGACGGGCGCGGCGGGGCCGCGTTCGTCGACCTGCCGGCCGGGGCGCCGCTGGGCGCCGGGGTGATCCCGTACGACCCGGTGACGGTGACCGTGCCCGAGGGCGGCGGTCTCGTGCTGTACACCGACGGTCTGGTGAAGGCGCGGGGCGCCGACCTGGAGGACCAGCTCGGCCGGCTGCGGTCGGCGGCCCTGGCGCTGCCGCCCGGCGCGCTGGAGGACGGCGGGCTGATCGCGGCGGCGCCGGCCGGTCCCGGGCGCTTCGACGAGGCGGTGCTCCTGACGGCCCGGGCCGTGCCGCTCGACGAGGGGACCGGGCTGCGGGTGTGGCCGCTGTCCGGCGACGGCAGGGCCGCCTCGGAGGCGCGGCGCCTGGTCACCCGGCAGCTCGCCGAGTGGGGTCTGGACGACCTGGCCGACGTGTGCGAGCTGGTCGTCTCCGAGCTCGTCGGCAACGCCCTGCGGTACGGCAACGGGCCGGGCGAGCTCCGGCTGCTGCGCGGCGAACGGCTGGTCGTCGAGGTGTCGGACACCGGCCCCGACCTGCCCCAGATCCAGCACGCGGACCTCAGCGACGAGGGCGGCCGCGGCCTCCAGCTCGTCAACATGCTCTGCCGCCGCTGGGGCTCCTGCCGCACCCCCGGCGGCAAGGTCGTCTGGGCGGAGCAGAACCTGCCCGCCTGAGCCGGAGGCCGGCGGGGGGAACGGCCCCCGGGCGTCACACGGGGGCCGCAGGGATTCACGCGGGTCCGCCCCGCGCCACACGGTCCCGCCGGGGCGTCACACGGGCCCCGTCGCACGGGCCCACCGGCCGTCGCACGGGCCCACCGGTCGTGACACAGGTCGTCCGGTCGTCACACGGGTCGTCGGGGTGCCACACGGGTCGTCCGGCCCGGCTTCCCGGTGACCTCCGGCCCTGATCCCGGGGGCGGGGGGCCGGGCATCCTGGCCTTCGAAGGCCGTTGCGACCCGCCGCAGGGCGGGAGCCCGACGAAGGAGAGCCATGTCCGCGGACGCGACCGCGACCGCGCGGCGGACCCCCGCCCGGGGTGCCGCGCACCGCTCCGCCCCCGCCTCCGGCCGCGCCGCGCGCCGGGCGGAACTCCGGTACGCCGCCGGGCGGGTGCTGCCCTTCCTGGTGATCGTCCTCGCGACCCTCGCGGACGTGCTGTCCCCGCCGGAGGAACGGTTCGACCGCTTCCTCATCGCCGCCCCCGCGCTCGCGGCGGCCACCTGGACCGCCCGCGCCACGGCGGCGATCGGCGGCCTCGCGATGGTCTCGACCGCCGGCCTCGCCCTCGCCCGCGACGGCTCCCTCCACCCCTCGCTCCTCGCCAACGAGACGGTGCTCGCGGCCGTCACCCTCGCCGCCGCCGTCTCCAGCCGCGTCCGGCAGCGCCGGGAGGCGGAGCTGCGCCAGGTCAGCGCGGTCGCGGAGGCCGTCCAGTCGGCCGTCCAGCGCCCGCTGCCGCCCCGCCTCGGCACGGTCGAGCTGCGGCTGCTGTACGAGGCTTCCGACGCGTGGGCGCACGTCGGCGGCGACTTCTACAAGGCGCTGAAGGTCCGCGACGGCGTCCGGATCATGCTCGGGGACGTCCAGGGCAAGGGCCTGCCCGCGGTGGAGGCGGCGTCGCTGCTGCTCGGCTCGTTCCGCGAGGCCGCCTACACGGCCCCCGACCTCCCCGCGATCGCCCAGCGCCTGGAGGCCAGCATGGCCCGTTACGCGGAGCGGGCCCCGGAGTCGGAGGCGGCCGACCGCTTCTCGACCGTGCTGCTCGCCGAGATCCCCGACGACCGGCCGGTGATCCGGCTGCTGAGCTGCGGCCACCCGGCGCCGGTGGTGCAGCGGGGCGGGGCCGTGGAGACGGTCGAGTTCTCGGCGCCCTCGGTGCCGGTCCACCTGCCGGTGCCGGTCGACGAGCCGTTCACGGTGGAGGAGGTGCCCTTCGGCCCCGGCGACCGGCTGCTGATGTTCACCGACGGGGTCTCCGAGACCCGGGACGCAGACGGCGCCTTCTACCCGCTGGAGCAGCGGCTGCGGGCCTGGGCGGGCGAGTCCGCCGACCGGATCCCCGAGCTGCTGCGCGGGGACCTGGACCGCTTCGGCGCCCGCGGCCTCGACGACGACACCACGGCCCTCCTGGTGGTCCGGGGCGGGCCGGAGGCGGCGGGCCGGGCCGTCCCGTCCCGGCCGCCGTCCGGCTCCGTCCGCGTCTGACCGGGCCGCCGCGTCCGCCGTGCTCAGCCGCCGGGCGTCCAGCCGCGCAGGGTGCCGCCGTCGGCGAGCCGCCCGTCGAGGACGGTGTCCCCCGGCGCGGCCCGCACCGCGAGGACCCGGCCCCGCGCGGTGGCCCGGACGACGCCGGAGACGGTGATCCCGACGACGTGCCGGCTGCCCGCCGCGAGCAGGTAGCGGGTGCCGGAGGGCGCCGTCCAGGGGGTTCCGGCGAGGACGTCCTGCCCGAACCGCCCGCAGGCGGCGGTGTCGGGCACCGAGGCGACGGGGCGGCCGGGCCCGGGGGCGCGGGCCGGCGCCTCCAGGGTGACGTCGGCCCGGCCGGTGCCCTCCCAGGTCTCGGCGCGGGCGCACACCCACAGGGCCCGGCCGGCCCGCTCGGGCAGCTCCTGCGCGGCGAACTCCCAGCGGTTGACCGAGCGGACCCCGGCGTCCCTGAGCGGGCCGAGGAGGCAGCCGGAGCGCGCCCAGGCCGCGAGGCCGAGCGGGCCGGTGGCCTCGCGGGGCTGCCGGGAGGGGAGGCCGGGGGCGGGGAGCGGCGTCCAGGTGAGGTGGGCGGGGCCGAGGCCGCCGAGGTCGGCGACGAGGAAGGCGTGGTCCTCGGCGATCCGGGAGGAGGAGCGCAGCTGGAGCACGGTGGGCACGGCGCATCCGGCCGCGCCGCCGGAGGCGGGCGGCGGCACGGGCGCGGTGACCCCGTCCCGGGCCACGGGCAGCTCCCGGGCGGGGGCGGCCGGAGCGGCCGGGTCCCGCACCCCGGCCTCGGCGATCCAGGGGGCGAGGAGGAAACGGGTGCCCTCGGCGGTGCGGGCGAGGACGACCGAGGCCGCGGTGGTGACGTCTGCGCCGTCCGCGCGGGCCAGGGTGAGCGCGGGGCGGCCGGCGGCCGGTTCGGTGTAGCGGGCGAGCCGCAGGCCGTCGTGGAGCAGCACCACGGCGGCGCCGCCGGTGTCGCCCGCGTACAGCAGGGCGGGGGGCCCGGCCGGGGGCGCGGCGTCGGTGCCGGGGGTGGTCCGCGTGACGGCGGTGCCCCGGGTCCAGGCGGTCAGCGCCCGGCCGAGGAGGGCCGTGTCGCCGGTGCGGGCGCCCCGGGCGGGCCAGGCGGTGAAGTCCACCCGGGAGGTGTCGGCCCAGCGTCCGGAGTCGGTCCGGGTGAGGACCGCCGGGTCGGCGGCGGCCTCGGCGCGGGCCGGGGCGGGCGGGGGCGCGTCCGGGCGGAGCGGACCGGCGGCGACCGGGACGGCGGCGAGGAGGAGGGCCGCCGCGAGGACCGCGGCCCGGCCCCGGCGCCTGCGGCGCAGCAGGTCGGTGGGGCGCAGGTGGACGGTGCAGGGGTCGAACTCGGGGCCGCGGAGCAGGGCGGCGGGGTCGCCGGGGACCGTCGCGCGCAGCCGCTCCGCGGCCGCGAGGGCCCCCTCGGGGTCCGCCGCGCCGGCCCCGGCCAGCAGCGCCGCGGTCTCCCGGGGGGCCAGTCCTTCGAGGACGGTGAGCGCGAGGGCGGCGCGGGTCTCGGGGGTGACGGCGGCGAGGGCCCGGTCGAGGGCCAGTTCGTCGCCGCCGCCGGCCCGGGGGAAGAGCCGCAGTCCGGTGACGCGGGGCAGGACGAGCGCGGCGGGCCGGAGGTCCCGGGCGGCGAGGGCGCGGGCGACGACCCGGGCCCGGAGCCAGGCGTGGGCCTCCTCGCGGGGCGTCCGGGGCGAGGGCACGGGGGCGGCGGCCCGCTGCGGGCGGCCCCGGGGCAGGGCCCGCTGGACGGTGGCGTGGGCGGTGAGCACCCGTCGCTGGCGGCCGAGCGAGGGCGGCAGGACGAGGTGGGCGAGGCGGACGAGGGCCGGATAGTGCTCGACGAGCGCGGCCTCGGCGGCGTCCCGGGAGGGACGCGGGACGGATATGTCGGCGGCCGGGCCGATGCGGGGAGTACGGAGCTGCTGCACGAACCGAGAACGAGCGGGTCCGCCGGAGCGTCACTCCCGGCGTCCCGGCCCGTCCACATCGCGTGCTAAGAAGGCCGGATGACGTTCACACGGGGCCTGCGGGTCCGCCTCGCGGTCGATCTGAGGGTGGCCGGCACGGTCACGGTGGCCGGGGACCCGGCCGGGGAGCCGGAGGCGGTGGCCGGGGCGCTGCTGCTCGGGGAGGGCACGGAGGGGGTCGTGGAGCGGGTCGACGAGCCGGAGGAGCTCCGGCCGGACCCGCGGGCGGCGGAATACGAGCGGCTGGCCTCGCTCCTGGAGTCGTTCGGCGCCCAGATGCCGACGGCGAGCCGGGAGCGCGCCGAGGAGCAGGTGCGGGAGCTGGCGCCGGCGTGGGAGGCGTACCGCGCCCGGCGGCCGGTGGTGACGGCCCGGGTCCGGCTCGACGGCGGTCTGGTCCTGGAGCGGGTGCGGACGGACGTCCTGACCGCGCTGTGAGGCGCCGGACCGGAGCCGGGGACCGGGCACCATACCAGGACGGACCGGTCTCCCCCGTGAAGTTCGAACACTCTCCACAGCCGGGCGAATTCGTACGGTAGTCATGGGGCCAGGGAGGAAACACCTTGGTCTTCAGTCTGATCCGTCGCCGCCCGGCCGTCCCCGCGGGCGCCGCATGCCCCTACCAGGCCGCCGCCGCGGCCCCCGTCCCCGTGCCGCCGTCCCCCGCCGTGCGCGAGCCGGACCGGGTGGACCGCCGGCGGGCGGAGGAGTTCGTCCGGCAGTTCCACGACGAGTGCCCGGGGTCCGGGGACCCGGAGGGCCGGGTCCGCGAGGTGCGGGCCGAGATCGCCCGTACCGGCACCTACGAGCACACGCCCGAGGAGCTGGCCTTCGGCGCCCGGGTCGCCTGGCGCAACGCGGCCCGCTGCATCGGACGGCTCTACTGGAGCAGCCTCGTCGTGCGGGACCTGCGCGGGGTGTCGTCCGCCGACGGGATCGCCGCCGCCTGCGCCGAGCACCTGCGGGTGGCGGGCAACGGCGGGCGGATCCGCCCGGTCCTCACCGTCTTCGCCCCGGACCGCCCCGGCCGCCCGGCGCCCCGGATCGTCAACGACCAGCTGGTCCGGTACGCGGGCCACCGCACCCCCTCGGGCCGCTGGGTCGGCGATCCGCGCGCGGCGGCGGTCACGTCGCTCGCCCGGGAGCTGGGCTGGAAGCGGGAGGAGGAACCCTTCCAGGTGCTGCCGCTGATGGTGCGGGAGCGGCCGGACGCGCGGCCCGAGTGGTACGAGCTGCCGGACGGGGCCGTGCGGGAGGTGGCGCTGCGGCACCCGGAGCACGCGTGGTTCGCCGGGCTCGGACTGCGCTGGTACGCGGTGCCGGCGATCAGCGACATGGTGCTGGAGATCGGCGGGGTGCGGTACCCGGCGGCGCCGTTCAACGGCTGGTACATGGGCACCGAGATCGGCGCCCGGAACCTGGCCGACGGCGACCGGTACGACCTGCTGCCGCTGGTGGCGGAGAAGCTGGGCCTGGACCGCTCCTCGGAGCGGACGCTGTGGCGGGACCGGGCGCTCGTGGAGCTGAACGTGGCGGTGCTGCACTCCTTCCAGGAGGACGGGGTGACGATGGCGGACCACCACACCGAGTCCGAGCGCTTCCTGAAGCACATCGCGCGGGAGCGGCGGCACGGCCGGCCGGTGCCGGCCGACTGGAGCTGGATCGTCCCGCCGCTGTCGGGCGCGGCCACGCCGGTCTTCCACCGCTACTACGACCCGGTCGACCCGTCCCTGCGCCCGGCGTTCGTCCCGCGCCAGGGGTAGAGGCGGGGGCCGGGGTGCGGGCGCGGGAGGCCGGGCGGGCACGGGGCCTCCCGCGCGCCGCCGTCGCGGTCAGTACCGTCCGCCGCCCGCGCGGTTGCCGCGCCCGCCCCTGCGGGGGCGCCTGGACGGACGGGCGGCCGGGTCCGCGGCGCCGCCGGCGGCCTCCGGGGAGGAGAACAGCACGGGGACGCCGGGGCCGCCGGCCGGGGCGGGCGCACTCCGCGGTTCCGGGACCCGCTCGGGTCTCGGCGCCGCGGCGGGGCTCGCCGCCCGCGCCACGATCCGGGCGTGGGTGATCAGCGGGGCGCAGGCCTCGCAGATCTCGGCGAGCGTCCAGACCTCGGCGACGGCCGGGTTGTGGATGAGGACGAGGAGGGTGCGGCCCGCGCACAGGGCGCGGGCCTGGTGGTGGCGGCAGCCGGCTCCGCCGCAGGCGCATCCGGCGTTCGGGCGCGGGGTCGCCAGGCGGGCGTGCGCCCGAACGTGCTCGGCGGCGAAGGCGCGCAGCGCGCGGACGTCCTTGGAGCGCTCGGGCATGCGGCAGCCCGTGGTGGTGCAGCTGACCCGCGCCGAGTGGTCGGGGTGGCCGGTGAGGCGAATCGTCCAGGTCCTGCCTGGCACGCGGGATCCGAGTGGCATGCTCAACGCGCGCAATTCCGTTCGGGAGAGGGGGCGTTCGATCTCTGTTTACCCCGAAGTCGGGGGTGTGACGCGTCCGCCGTCCTCGGGCCGGGCGGTGACGTCCCCCTTCCGGCGGTCCGGCCGGACCGCGCGGGCGGCCAGGACCGCCGATCCGGTGGCGCCGTTCGGCGTACCGCTCGGCGTTCCCGGGCCGGGGCGGGGTCCCGGGCCGGGGGGTCAGAGGGAGGCGAGCAGTCCGTCGAGCGGGGCCGGGACGCGGGCGGGGTCCAGGGCGTCGGTGAGGACGCGGCCGTAGCGGATCTTCCGGCCGGCGGTCGTGCCGAGGAAGCGGCGCATCCTCGGGAGGGGGCCGCGGTCGCGCTGGGCGGGCTGGTTCAGGAAGGTGCGCAGGGCGCGGCCCTCGCCCTCGGCCCGGACCAGCTCCTCGACGCGGTCCACCCCGAGGGCGCGGATCAGCTCGTCCTCCAGGTCGGCGACGCAGACGAAGAAGGCGTCCGGGTCGGCCCCGGCGGCGGCCAGGCCGCGGGCGTAGTGGGCGCGCTCGGCGTCGTCGCAGAGGCCGGTGAGGCGCAGGCCGAGGCCGGGCGGTCCGAGGAGGCGGGCGTGCCGGGCGGCGTTGGTGGCGCCGTACATGGACAGGACGCAGACGCCCTCGGCGGCGAGGTCGCGGCCCCGGCGGGCGGCCAGCGCCTCGACCGCGGCCACGTCGCTGAGCCCTTCGAGGAGCACGACGGTGCGGACGGGGAGGCGGGCGGCGAGGTCGCGCGCGGTGTCGCCGGTGCCGCCCGCCACCCAGGCGGTGACGGCGGTCCGGAAGTCGTCCATGGAGGTCATGGCAGGAGTCTGGGCGGTGTCCGGGCGGGACGGTAGCGGTTTTCCGCCGGGGCGGGACCGGGGCCGTACCCGCGCTCCGGCGCTCCGGCGCTCCGGCGCTCCGGCGCTCCGGCGCTCCGGCGCTCCGGCGCTCCGGCGCTCCGGGGAGTCTCGCCGGTCCCGCGCCGGTCCGGGCGGGGTCAGTAGCGCAGGGCGGTGGCGACCTCGGGGGTGACCTGACCGTCGAGCTTGTGGGTGCTGCGGGCGGTGCCGTCGCCGTCCTTCCCCGCGGGCACGTCGGAGACGGTGACCACGACGGTGTCGAGCAGCTTGCCGCCGTCGTCCTTGTACTCCACCTGGACCGCGAAGGAGCGGGGCTTGTCGTCGGTGTTGTGGACGGTGACCGGGACGGTGGTGCGGCCGTCGCCGTCGGTGGCGGGGGCGCCGAGCTTCACCTCGTCCTCGGCGTCGACGCCGTCCTTGACCTCGGACATCTGCCGCTCGGCCTTCTCCGCCGCCTCGGAGGCGGCCTCCGAGATCCCCTCGGCGGCGGAGGCCACCGCCGACGCGGCCTCGCTGACCGCTCCCGACACGGGGTTGTCACCGTCGTCCGAGCAGGCCGCCGTGCCCGTCAGGACGGCTCCCGCGAGCAGTCCGCCGGCGGCGGCCCGTACCCAGCGTCCGGTCATGTCGTGCTCTCCCTCGGCTCCCGCGTGGTCGTCCGGTCCAGTCAACGGCAGCGTCCGGGTCCCCGCATCCCGGCGGGCGGCGTCCGGTCGCTCAGTGCGGGCCGAGGGCGATGACGGCGATGTCGTCGGCGAGGTGGTGGGTCCAGTCGCGGACGTCGTCGTCGAGGTGCCGGACTAGGCCGTCGGGGGTCCCGGGGCCGGCGGCGGAGAGCCGCTGGGCGAGGGGGTAGAACTCGCCGGTGGAGTTCCGCGCCTCGCTGAGGCCGTCGGTGTGGGTGAGCAGGGTGGAGCCGGGGGCGAGGGCGACCCGGTGGGGGCGTACGGTTCCGGCCGCGTCCAGCAGCCCGAAGCCGAGCGGGAGCACGGCGGGGACGGGCAGCTCGCGGGCCCGGTCCGGACCGACCTCCAGCGGGGCGAGGTGGCCGCAGTTCACCGCCTGGAGGTCCCGGCCGGAGTGCTGGAGCAGCAGGGCGGTGGCGAAGAGCTCCTCGTCGCCGCGGGCGGCGGCGGCCCGCCGGACCTGCCGGTCCAGGCAGGCGGCGACCTCGCCGAGGTCCTCGGTCTCGTGGGCCCGGCTGCGGAAGCAGCCCAGGAGGTCGGTGACGGTCTGGACGGCCTGGAGGCCCTTGCCCCGCACGTCGCCGATGAGGACGCGGGTGCCGTAGGGGGTGTCGAGGGCTTCGAGGAAGTCGCCGCCGATAGCGGTGCCCGCGGTCGCGGGCCGGTACAGGCCCGCGAGGCGGAGGCCGCCGAGGCGGTCCGGGATCGGGTGGAGCACGGCGCGCTGGAGGGCGGCCGCGGTCTCCCGGGTACGGTTCAGCCGTTCGGACTGCTCGCGGCGCGACCAGGCGACGGCTCCGGCGACGGCCCCCACGCAGAGGGCGACGACCACGCTCATGGGCCGGCTGGTGTCGGCGTCGACCATCACGTACTGGAGGACCGAGGTGACGGCCACGACCAGGGCGACGACCGGCCGGCCGAGGGCGAGCGCGGCGGCCGCGACCACGATCGTGCCGACCCACAGCAGCTCGCGGGCCTCGCCGGGGAGCGGCAGGGGGCCGAGGGCGGAGGTGTAGGGCAGGGCCTGGGCGGCGGCGGTGCCGACGAGGATCGCCGCCGGCAGCAGGGCCGCGTGCACGCCGAGGTGGTGCCGGGGGACGGCGGCGAGGTAGCGGGCCATCTGCGGGGCGGCGGCCAGCATGGTGCCGAAGCCGACGAGGGTGACGACGGCGAAGCCGCCGGCCAGGGCGTGCGAGGCGTGGTCGACGAGGGCGTGCAGCAGGGCGAGGCCGAGGGCGGCGAGCGGCAGTCCGAGGGAGGCGCCGGCCAGCGGGGGCACCGGCCGGTGCCGGAGCAGCAGGCAGGCGGCGGCGCCGCCGGCGCCGAAGGCGGACAGCACGAACGCGGCTGCCCGCGCCGGGAGGCCGACGTCGGTGACGAGGGCGGGCACCGCCATCGTGAGGACGACCTGGGTGAAGCCGAGGACGAGGCCCGCGACGAGCGCCCCGGTCCGGACGGCGCCGGGGACGGCCCGGGCCCGGCTGCGCTCGGTGTGGCGCAGGGCGCGGAAGCGGGCGGCGGCGCCGGCGAGGACGGCCGCGGTGAGCAGGGCGCCGACCCGGAGGTCCTGCCAGCCCCACAGCGGGGCGAGCTGGAGGGCGGCGGCCAGGGCGACCGCGCATCCGGCCTGGCAGAGCGTGCGGACCCGGTCGGGCAGTTCCCGCGGGGCGAGCGGACCGGCCTCGGGGAGCAGCCGGCGGACGAGCAGCAGGGCGGCGCCGGCCGCGGCCGCCATGAGGGCGGCGGTGGGGCGCCAGCCGGTGAGGGCGGCGGCGTGCGGGGCGAGGTTGACGGCCAGGACGAAGCCCGCGGACATCGCGGCGAGCCAGCCGCCCATGATCCGGCGGATCCGGCCGGGCAGGGAGACGGTGGTCATGAAGGCGAGGCAGGAGACGAAGACGGCGGCGAGGGCCGCGGCCACGGCGATCCGGCCGAGCACGTAGACGGCGGGGTGCGGGGAGGCGGCGAGCACCAGGGAGGCGAGGCAGAGCGTCCCGAGCGAGGCGGTGAGCACGGTCCGGCGGCCTTTGAGGTCGCCGGCGCGGCCGGTGGCCACGAGGACGCCGATGGCCAGGCAGGCGCCAGTGATCTGGGCGACGGCGTTGCCCCGGGCGGTCACGCCGAGGTCGGTGTGGACGAGCGGCGCGACCGCCGTGTTCATGGCGGGTGCGACGACGTACAGGGCGGCGACCAGGGCCAGGACCAGCCCGATCAGCCGGGGGGAGGCGGCGTGGCCGCTCCCCGGTGCCGGTGCGGCACCCGCCCCGTACGGCGTGGTGGTGCCGGTCATCGACAGGACCTCCTCGTGGTTCCCCCGTGGGCTTCCCCCGACGATGGTCCCAGCGAGATGTGCACCACTTACAGGGACAAAAGTCCCAGAAGGTCATACCGATGGAGCGGCCCGGCTGCCGGAGCACGAGGTCCCCCGGTGCGGCCGGACTCAGTCGCTCCCGGCCGTGATGCGGGCGCAGGCCCGGACCACCGCTCCCAGGTCGTGCTCCTCCTCGTACAGGTCGCGCTGGCGTCGCGCGCCGCCGCCCTTCGCCAGGAGGTCCGTCAGGCCGCGCCGGACCAGGGCGAGGTCCCCGGCGTCCCGCAGCGCCTCCTCGGTGTGGTCGACGAGGGCGCCGAGGACCACGTCGGTGGGGGCCTCCCGCAGGGTGCGGGGGTCCAGGAGGGGGCCGTCGAGCCCGGAGCGGGCGGCCCGCCAGGAGGCGAGGCGCAGCAGGGCCGCGGGCGGTGCGGGGACCGGCTCCCCTTCCTGCCAGGCGCGGGCGGCGGTCTCCACGAGGCCGCGGACGAGGGCGGCGACGAGCACGGTGGTGTCCGCCTCCAGGCAGACGTCGGCGACGCGGACCTCCACGGTCGGATTGGCGGCGGAGAGCCGGGCGTCGAAGTAGACCATCCCGGGGTCGCGCAGGACGCCCGTCGCGACCATGTCGCGCACGCACGCGTGGTAGGCGGCCGCGCTGCCGAAGGGCTCGTACGCCCCGGCGGAGGGCCAGCGGTTCCAGACCCGGCTGCGGTAGCTGCTGTAACCGCTGTCGTGGCCCTGCCAGAAGGGGGAGTTGCCGCTGATCGCGTTGATCGGGGCGAGCCAGCTGCGGATCCGGTCGAGGACGCCGACGCCCTCCTCGTCCGAGGCGACGGCGACGTGGACGTGGCAGCCGCAGGTGAGCTGCTCCTCGGTGGTGAGGGCGAACTGCTCCGCCATCCAGCGGTAGCGGCGCCCGAGGTTCCGCGAGGGCTGGACCGGCAGCGGCGAGGTGGCCAGCGCCGCGACCAGGGCGCCCGCGCCCCGGGCGTGGCGGGCGACCTCGGCCCGCCGGCGGACCAGCTCCTCGCGGACCGCGTCCATGGTGCCGTGCGGCTGGGTCGCGAACTCCACCATCTCCTGGTGGAGCTCCTTCTCCAGCGCTCGGCCCTCCCCGACCGGCTCGGCCGCCGCGGCGGCGAGGACGGCCGGGGCGAGCGCAAGGGGCTCGCCGGTCCGTTCGCTGACGAGCAACAGCTCTTCTTCCACGCCCACTGTGCGTGCCTGCCGGGCCGGTGCGCCGCCGATGACCGGCCGGACGTCCACCTCGGTGCCGCCGAAAGGTTCCATGGGCGGCGCCTTGCCCGGGACGGCGCGTCGTAAACGGCCGGGAGGCCTCCGACCGGGCACTTCCTTCCCCCTCACTCCTGGTGGGGCGCCGCCGCCACCGCGACCGGAGCCGGGGCCGGGCCGACGACGGTCAGGGGTATCCGGACGTTCTCGCAGAAGCGGCGGACCCGGGAGAGCACGCTCAGGGAGGCGGGCGAGGGGTCGGCGGTGGAGAGCTGGACCCGGACGAGCCGGGGCCGGTGCGCGAGGGCCAGGGCCTGGGCCTCCAGATCGGCGGCGGATCGGCTGGTGAGAGCGAGGTCGCCCGGGAGCGACAGGTGAAGGACGCCCTCCTCGAAGGCGTGGCCGATGAGCATGGCCGCCTCCTTCCGTCGTACGCCGTCCCACCGCCGGGGCGGTGGGACGGACGGTTTCCGTCAAGGCGTTGTGCCGGGCACGCTGGCTCCAGGCTGGCAGAAGCGCAGCGTGTCCGCACCCGCACCGCCCGCAGCCCCGGAGCCAGGGGGCTGCGGAAACCCCCTGGTCGGGGCGAGGGGGCCGCCCCGGGACGGCTCGGTCAGCGGGACAGCGTGGGCTCCGGGCCCGCGGTCCGGTCCCGCGGCGCCCCGCCGTCGAGGAAGCCGCCCGACTGGTGCCGCCACAGCTTGGCGTACGCCCCCTCCGCGGCGAGCAGTTCGCGGTGGCTGCCCTGTTCGGCGATCCGGCCCCGGTCGAGGACCACCAGCCGGTCCATGCCGGCGACGGTGCTGAGCCGGTGGGCGACGACGAGCGCGGTGCGGCCCTCCATGAGCCGCCACAGCGCGTCCTGGACGAGGAGTTCGCTCTCGGAGTCGAGGGCGCTGGTCGCCTCGTCGAGGAGGAGGACCGGTGCGTCGCGCAGGATGGCCCGGGCGAGCGCGACCCGCTGCCGCTGTCCGCCGGACAGCTTCACGCCGCGCTCCCCGACGAGGGTGTCGAAGCCCTCGGGCAGCGCGTCGGCGAACTCCGTGACGTGTGCGGCCTCGGCGGCCCGCCGGACCTCGGCCTCGGTGGCGCCGGGCCGGGCGAAGGCGATGTTCTCCCGCAGGCTGCGGTGGAACATGGCGGGGTCCTGCGGCACCGACGCGATGAGCCCGCGCAGGTCGGCCTGGCGCATGCGGCTGATGTCCTGACCCGCGATCAGGATCCGCCCGGCGTCGACGTCGGTCATCCGCAGCAGCAGCCGGGTGAGGGTGGTCTTGCCGCCGCCGGAGCGGCCGACGAACCCGACCTTCGTGCCGGCCGGGATGTCCAGGTCGAGCCCTTCGAAGAGCGGCTTCGCTCCCCGGTGGGCGAAGTGCACCCCTTCGAAGCGGACCGCCCCGGACCGGCTCCGCAGGGGCTCGGGGTCGGACGGGTCGACCACCCGCGGCGGGTCGAGGAGGAGTTCGGTGAACTGGGCGGCCTCCGTCATGGAGCTCTCCAGCCGCCGGTAGATCTGGTTGAACTCGAACATGATGCGGGTGGCGTTGGCGTAGTAGGTGAACGCCACGATGATCGCCTCGACGCCCCGCTCCCCCGCCCCGAGCATCAGCGCGAGCACCAGCCCGAGCACGTTGGTGAGGACGGAGAGCGGTGCGACCAGGGTGTCGATGCGCAGGTTGCCGTAGTCCCAGGAGCGCAGGGTGATCCGGCGCGACTCGGCGGCGCGGGACCGGTGTTCGGCGGCCTCCCGCTCCTCGGCGGCGAAGGAGCGGACGGAGTCCATGTTGGTCAGCACGTCGGCGACGTGCCCCGACACCCGGGCGATGGCCTCCTCCCGTTCGGCGACGATGCGCTGGCGGCGGCGGACGAGCGGCAGCACGCACACGGCGGTGACGGCGATCATCACGAGCAGGCCGGCGACGAGCAGCGGGTCGTACTGCCAGAGGACGACCGAGGCGAACAGCAGGGGGACGAAGCTGCCCATGACCTGGAAGGTCAGGGTGTCGACGAAGTCCTCGAAGCGGGAGGCGAAGCTGATGACCCGCTTGGTGAGGGAGCCGGCGAAGTTGTCGTGGAAGAACGCCGCGTCCTTGGCGAGGAGTTCGTCCATGCCGGTGGCGTAGAGGTGCTCGATGCCGCGCGCGTCGACCCGGTTGAGGCAGTGGAAGCCGGCCCGCCACAGCGCCTCGCCGAGCAGCAGGACGGCGGCGAAGACCAGGGCGTAGGGCAGGAGCGCGTCGAAGGTGACGGCCCCTCCGTCGGCGACCTTGCCGACGAGCTTGGCGACGACGAGCGGGGCGAGGTAGTTGATGCCGATGTTGCCGAGGGCGGGGAGCAGCAGGGCGGGCACCGCGATCCGCCGGAGCCGCAGCAGCTCCCCTCCGTAGTGGCGGATCGCGAGGCGGACGGGGCTCCGGCCCGGTCCGCCGCCGCGTTGTCCTGAGGGTTCCATCATGACCTTCCGTCGTCTCGTGGACACGTAAGGTGACGGAGTGTGGCGCAGCGCGGCCGGGGCGGTCCACGGATTTTCCGGCCCCGGGCCGCCCCGGCGGCCGCCGGCGGGCCCCGGTCAGCCGCGCAGCGCGGCGGTGAAGGCGACGAGTTCGCGCGCGACCCGCTCCGGGTCCTCCCAGTACACGACGTGCCCGGCGCCCTCGTGGACGAGGAACCGGGAGTCGGGGATCGCGTCGAGGATCACCTGCTGGTCCGAACGGGTGAGGAGGGGGTCGCGGTCGCCCCAGACGACGAGGGTGGGGACGAGGATCCCGGTGAGCGTGGCGGCGAGGTCGGTCTCCAGGAGGCCGCGCAGCGTCTCGCGCCACACCCGGGCCGGGACCTTCAGGCTCTCGCCGACCATCGTCTCCAGGAAGCCGGGTGCCACCCCCGCCACGCCGAGCCCCCGGACGAACCCGTCCGCGAAGTCCCGGTCCACGGGGTCCTCCAGCGCCCGGACGGCCTCCCGGAAGCCGGTGACGCCGGGCTTGTCGGCGAGCAGCGCCGGGACGCCCAGCAGGACGAGCCCGGCGATCCGGTCGGGTCGCCGGCCGGCGACGATCCGGGCCTGGACGCCGCCGCTCGACCCGCCGACGAGGACGGCCCGTTCGACGCCGAGGTGGTCGAGGAGGGCGACGAGGTCGTCGGCGAAGTCCTCGGGGAGGTAGCCCTCCGCGGGCTTGTCCGCGTCGCCGTGTCCGCGCTGGGTGGGCGCGTAGGCGTGCAGCGCGGACGGCAGGGCCCGCAGCACCGGTTCGAAGGTCCACCAGGAGTCGGCGTAGCCGTGGACGAGGACCAGCGGGGGACGGTCGCCGGGGCGCCCGGCCTCCGCGTACGGCAGCGTCGGGCGGCCGCCGCCGAGGACGGCGCGGTGCACGGCGACGACGGCCACGGGGCCTCCTCGTCCTCTCGCCTTCCCGGACCACGGACTTTCCCAGCGTAGGGACGCCTTTCCGGCCGTTCAACAGGAACGCCGTCCGCCGGACGGCGGCCTTTCCGGTGAATTCCGCGCGGCCCGGTCCTGCGTGTTCGCGTGGTCCGGGCGACCCCGGTGCGCGACCATACGGACGCCGTCGCGGAAATCCCCGCCGGCGGCCGGAAAGGCCGAGAAAGACCACGCGCGAAGAACACCCAGACAGGAAGAAGGCCGTACGTGACCGGCAGTGAGAGCGAGAACCCCGCAATTCCCTCCCCCAGCCCCGCGCAGACCCGTCCCCGGTCCAACCGGGACTGGTGGCCCGAACAGCTGGACCTGCGGGTACTCCATCGGAACGACCCCCAGTCCGACCCGCTGGACCGGGGCTTCGACTACGCGAAGGAGTTCTCGGGCCTCGACGTCGAGGAGCTGAAGAGGGACGTCGTCGCGCTGATGACGGATTCGCAGGAATGGTGGCCCGCGGACTACGGCCACTACGGCCCGCTCTTCATCCGGATGAGCTGGCACGCGGCGGGCACCTATCGGATCGCCGACGGCCGGGGCGGCGGCGGAAGCGGCGCCCAGCGATTCGCGCCGCTGAACAGCTGGCCGGACAACGCGAGCCTCGACAAGGCGCGCCGGCTCCTGTGGCCGGTCAAGCAGAAGTACGGTCAGAAGATCTCCTGGGCCGACCTTCTGGTTTTCGCGGGGAACTGCGCGATGGAATCCATGGGATTCAAGACCTTCGGATTCGGATTCGGCCGCGAGGACATCTGGGAGCCGGAGGAGATCTTCTGGGGGCCGGAGGACACCTGGCTCGGCGACGAGCGCTACAGCGGCGACCGCGAGCTGAAGGGCCCGCTCGGCGCGGTCCAGATGGGCCTCATCTACGTCAACCCCGAGGGCCCCAACGGCAACCCGGACCCGCTGGCCGCCGCCCGCGACATCCGCGAGACCTTCCGCCGCATGGCGATGAACGACGAGGAGACCGTCGCCCTCATCGTCGGCGGACACACCTTCGGCAAGTGCCACGGGGCCGTGGACCCGCAGTACATCGGCCCGGAGCCGGAGGCCGCCCCGATCGAGCAGCAGGGCCTCGGCTGGAAGAACGCGTCCGGCACCGGCACCGGCGGCGACGCGCTCACCAGCGGCCTGGAGGGCGCCTGGACCGACCACCCCACCAGGTGGGACAACGGCTTCCTCGACAACCTCTTCCGGTACGAGTGGGAGCTGACCACCAGCCCCGCCGGCGCCCGGCAGTGGAAGCCGGTCGACCCGGCGGCCCAGGACACCGTCCCCGACGCGCACGACCCGTCGAAGCGGCACGCCCCGATGATGCTGACGACCGACCTGGCGCTGCGGACGGACCCGGTGTACGAGCCGATCTCCCGCCGCTACCACGAGAACCCCGACCTGCTCGCGGACGCCTACGCCCGCGCCTGGTACAAGCTGCTCCACCGCGACATGGGCCCCCTGTCGCGCTACCTCGGCCCGTGGGTGCCGGAGCCGCAGCTGTGGCAGGACCCGGTGCCGCCGGTCGACCACGACCTGATCGGGGACGAGGACATCGCCGCCCTCAAGGAGCGGATCCTCTCCTCGGGGCGGACCGTGCCCCAACTGGTCACCACCGCCTGGGCGTCGGCGGCGAGCTTCCGCGGCACCGACAAGCGGGGCGGCGCCAACGGCGCGCGGATCAGGCTCGCCCCGCAGAAGGACTGGGCGGTCAACGACCTGCCCGACGTGACGGAGACGATCCGGGTCCTGGACGGCATCCGGGAGGAGTTCGCCGCCGGCCGGAGCGACGGCGTCCGCGTCTCGCTCGCCGACCTGATCGTCCTGGGCGGCTGCGCGGCGGTCGAGCGGGCCGCCCGGGACGCCGGGCACGAGGTGACCGTGCCGTTCACCCCCGGCCGGACGGACGCCGTCCAGGAGCAGACGGACGTGGAGTCCTTCTCGGTCCTCGAACCGCGCGCCGACGGCTTCCGCAACTACCTGCGCCCCGGCGAGAAGCTGTCGCCGGAGACGCTGCTGCTCGACCGGGCGAGCATGCTCACCCTGACGGCGCCGGAGATGACGGCGCTGATCGGCGGCATGCGGGCGCTCGACACCGGGCACGGCGGGGTGCGCCACGGCGTGTTCACCGACCGTCCGGGCACGCTGACCACCGACTTCTTCGTCAACCTGCTCGACATGGGGACGGAGTGGAAGGTCTCGGAGAAGGACGAGAACGTGTACGAGGGCCGGGACCGGGCCACCGGGGAGCGGAAGTGGACGGGCACCGCCGTCGACCTCGTCTTCGGTTCCCACTCCCAGCTGCGGGCCCTGGCGGAGGTGTACGCGTCGAAGGACGCGGACGGGAAGTTCGTCCGTGACTTCGTCGCCGCCTGGTCGAAGGTGATGGAGCTGGACCGCTTCGACCTGCGCTGACCCCGCCCTCCCGCGGACGCGGACCGGCGCCCGGACGGTCGTGCTGCGACCGTCCGGGCGCCGGGGGGGGCACAGGGGACGCCGGAGCCGTACGGGACGCCGGGCGGGGCGGCCCGGGCGGGCGCGGCCCAGGTGGAGACGGCTCAGGTGGAGACGGCGGGGAGCAGGCCGAGCACCGGCGCCGCCTGGTCGGTGAGCTGGTGCAGCTGGTGGAGTTCGCTGACCCGGCTCAGTCCGCCGAGCTGCTCGCGGAAGCCGGGGTAGTCGGCCCTGGCCTCCTCCGTCATGCCGGTGGTGGCGAGGTCGTCCAGTTCGGCGATCGGGCTGATCGGCGGGCCGAGCGGACCGGCGGGGGCGGCGACGGCCTGTGTGGCGGCGCCGCCGAGGCAGGAGAACGCGGCGGCGACGGCGAGGACCGAGGAGATGCGTCGAGGTGAGGTCACACCCTCACAACGGAACGTTCCGCCCTGGGACACGCACCGCTCGCCGCCGTCCTCCGAACGGGCCACGTCCCCGCCCCCGCCCCGCCCCCTCCGTACCCCCGGAAACGCGCTGTAGGCTGTGCGTTCGAACCGAGGCCGACCCGCGTGCGGAGGGCAAGTGACCGAGCTCGTCCGGGGGACGCCGGGACTCGTGCGGGCGGTGAACGACCGGGCCGCGCTCCATCTGCTGCTCCGGCGGGGGCCGCTCACCCGGCCCGAGATCAGCCGGCTGACGGGGCTGTCCAAGCCCACCGCCTCCCAGGTGCTGGCCCGGCTCGAAGGAGCCGGTCTGGTGGTCGGGAACGGGCTGCGGACCGGGATGCCGGGGCGGGTGCCGGAGACGTACCGGGTCAATCCGGCGGCCGGGTACGTCGTCGCCGTGGACGTGACGCCGGAGTGGATCGCGGTGCGGGCCGCCGACATCACCGGGACGGTGCTCGGCGGGACCGAGGTGCCGGCGCCCGCGGGGGCGGGGCGGGAGGCGCTGGTGGAGGGGCTGCGCGCGGCGCTCGCGCGGGTTCCGGTGCCGGCGCCGCCGAGGCGGGTCGTCGTCGGGGTGCAGGGCGCGGTGGACCCGACGACCGGGCGGCTCGCGTACGCCAGCGAGGAGGACATGGCGGCCTGGCTCTTCCCCGACGTGGAGCGGACGCTCGGCGAGGCCCTCGGGCTGCCCGTGCGGATCGAGAACGACGTGAACCTCGCGGCCGTCGCCGAGCGGGCGCACGCGGCGGCCGACTGCCCGGACTTCGTCCTGCTGTGGGCGGACGAGGGGCTGGGCGCGGCCCTGGTCATCGGCGGGCGGCTGCACCGGGGGCACTTCGGCGGCGCGGGCGAGGTGGGCTATCTGCCGCTCCCGGGCGCGCCGACCGCCCGGGAGGCCGGGGACCGCTACGGGCGGCACGGCTACCAGGAGCTGGCGGGCGGGGACGCCGTACGGGAGGTGCTGCGCGCGCACGGCGTGCCGGGCGCGGACTTCGCGGAGGCGGTCGCCGAGGCGGTGCGCCGGGCCGGGGAGACGGAGGACGGCGACGGGAACGGGGAGCGGGACGGGGGTGCGGCGGCCCGGGCGGGGCTCGGACTGGTGGCGGCCCGGCTCGCCACCGGTCTCGCGTCCATCGTGACCGTGGTCGACCCCGGCCTTGTCGTCCTGGCGGGCCGGCTCTGCGCGGCGGGCGGCGAGCCGCTGCGGGCGCTGGTCGAGCGGGAGTTGCGGGTGCTGTCCCATTCGCGGGCCCGGATCCGGCTGTCGTCGGTGACGGGGAACCCGGTCCTCGCCGGGGCGCTCGACCTCGCGCTGACCGCCGCCCGCGAGGAGGTCTTCGGCGGGCCGCCACCGGTCGGTCCCGCCTTCTGAACTCGCCCGGCGGGCAGTCTTCCTGATGCTCCGTCAGCGACGGGGGAACCACCCCCTGCGCTCGGCCGGGGACGGGCCCTGTCCCTGCCAGGGGTTCGCGGGGCCGCTGTGCGGCTGGACGCGCTTGAGGCGGGCGCGCCACGGGCCGTCCGCCATCTCGAACTCGACGACGAGCGGGCCTTCGGTCAGCGGCACCGTCTCGCGCCGCTTGCCGATCTCGTTGACCACGTTCTTCCTGCGCGGGAGGGTGGCGGAGTCCTCGTGCCCGGCCAGTTCGTAGACGTGGACGATGAGGTTGTCGTCGCCCCGGTAGCGGATCGCGAGGTCGGCGACGCCGCCGGTGTGCAGCAGCACGTCGGGGCCCCGGAAGTCCGCCTCCTCCTCGGTGAGCCGCCGCGCGGAGGCGAGCGGCGAGACCTCCATCCGCCACTGCCCCTCGGCCTCCAGCCGGAGCCGCAGCGTGCCGCCGGCGGGGACGGTGGCGAGCACCCGGCCGAAGTAGCGGTCCTCGGTGCTGTTGACCAGGTTGTCCTTCTTCTTGTTGAGCCGGTCGAGGACCCACAGGCCCGTGTACCCGGCGTCCGGGACCTCCAACTGGACGACGACGGGCCCCGGCGGCAGCCCTTCCACCGTGATCACGTCGTTGTCGCGGCCGGTCTCCGTGTACGGCGGGAACACCGGCCCGTACGTCCACGCGTCGCTCTGACTCGGCGTCAGCGGAGCGACGCGGGCGGGGGCTTGGGCTCCGTGTCCGGGCTGCGGCGGACCGTAGCCCGGCCCCGCCGGATACTGCTGCGGTACGGGAGCCGGGACGGGGGCGGGTACGGGGACGGCCCCGGGCGGTGCGAAGGCGACGGGCGCGGCGGGCGCGGGCGGCGGGGCGAAGCCCGGTACGGGCGCGGCGGGTCCGGGAGCCGGGGGCGGCGGCGCGAAGGCCGGGGCCGAGGGCCCGGGAGCCGGGGCGGGGGCCTGGGGCGCGGCGGCGGGAGCGGCGGGGGCCGGGGCGCCCGCGACGTGGACGCCGTGGTCGGTGGCCAGGCCCTCCAGGCCGCTGGCCCAGCCCTGCCCGACCGCACGGAACTTCCAGCCGCCGGCCCTCCGGTAGAGCTCGGCGAGGACCATCGCGGTCTCCCCCGCCGCGTCCGTCACCTCGTAGTGGGCGACGGAGGTGCCGTCGGGGGCGTACGCCTCCACGGAGAGCCCGGTCGCGTCGCGCAGGGCGCCGTGCTCGGCGGAGCCGACGACGAGGACGCGGGCGACGCCCTCCTCGACCGCCGGGAGGGCGACCTCCAGCCACTCGGTGCCCGCCCGGTCCCGGGTCAGCCGGACGGCGCCGGACGGGTGCGCGGTCCGGCCGTGGAAGACCACGTCGGCGTCGCCCCGCACGAGGCCCTGCCCGGTGAGGAGGAGCGCCATGGCGTCCACGCCCCGGCCGCGCACGGCGATCCGCAGCGGCACCGACGGCACGAAGCCGTTGCCCCCCTTGATCAGCGTCGTCATCCCGCCCCGGCCTTCCCCTCGTGTCCCCGCCCCGGTCGATCGAGGAAGATCCTCCGTGACGTGCGCCCCGGGGACAAGTACCCCCGGTGGCCGCGCCGGAGCGGCCACCGGGGGGCAGCTGTGGCGTGCGTCACGTTACGGGAACCGGTCCGGTCCGGCCGGACAGTCCGATGTCATGGAGACGAGTGTGCGTGCCCGAATACGAGCGGGGGACCCCGATGCGTTCGGATCCCTCTTCGACGACTACGCGCGGGCGGTGCACCACCACGCCTTCCGGCTGACGGGCGACTGGTCCACGGCCGAGGACGTGCTGTCGCTGACGTTCCTGGAGGCGTGGCGGCTGCGGGGGTCGGTGGACCCGGACGGCGGGTCCCTGCGGCCGTGGCTGCTGGGGATCGCCACCAACGTCGTGCGCAACACCCGCCGGGCCGCCCGGCGTCACGAGGCGGCCGTGAGCCGCCTGCCGCGGGAGGAGGCGCTGCCGGACTTCGCCGACGACCTGGTCGGCCGGATCGACGACGCCGAGCGGGTCGCGGCGCTGCGGGCGGCGCTCTCCCGGCTGCGGCGTCCCGAGCGCGAGGTGGTCGTCCTCTGCGTCTGGTCGGGCCTGGACTACGCGGGCGCCGCCGAGGCGCTGGGCGTCCCGGTGGGAACCGTGCGGTCGCGGCTCTCCCGTGCCCGCAAGAAGCTCCACAAGTACGCCGGTTCCGGCCCGTCGCCCCGGGACGGGAACCCGGACCACGGCCGCGGACAGACAGACGGTGACCGCGTTTCCGCGGCCCGGCCCACCCACGAGGAGAACCGATGAGCATCGACCCCAAGCGGCCCGAACCGGCCGAACGGGAGGAGCTGGCACGGCTGTTGCCGCTCGCGCCCGAGCGAGAGCTGTCCGGCCGTCACCAGCGGGCGCTCAGGGACCAGTTGCTGCGCGAGTTCCGGCAGGACTCCGCCGGTGGCGCCCGGCCCCGGCTCAAGGTCCGGCACCTGAAGGTCGCGGCCCTCCCGCTGGCCGCGGGCGCCCTGGCCCTCACGCTGGCGACGAGCGGCGTGTTCGGCCAGGAGGGCGGCACCACCGTGTCGGGCACCGGCACCACGGCCGCCCCCGGCGGGAAGGCGCCCGCGACGACGGCCGCCGCCGTGGTCCTCCTGGACCGCATCGCCACCGTCGCCGCGTCCCGGCCCGCGTTCACCGTCCGCGACGACCAGTACGTCTACGTCGCGAGCAAGGTGGCCTGGTCCGTGCAGACCGACGACGACCCCTTGATGCGCCTGGACACGCCCCACAGCCGGAAGGTCTGGTTCTCGGTCGACGGCAGCCGCGCCGGCCTGCTCCACGAGAAGGGCAAGCGGATCCCGCTCGGCGGCGACCTGGACAAGGACGGGAACCCCGTCCCCGGCGACGAGCCGGGCAACCCCTCGCCCAACCTCAACAATCCCACCTACCGCTACCTGGAGACGCTGCCCACCGACCCCGAGGCCCTCCTGGAGAAGATCTACGACGAGACCGCGGGGTCCGGTCCCGGCCCCGACCAGGAGGCGTTCGTGACCATCGGCGACCTGCTGCGCGAGCAGATCGCCCCGCCGGAGGTCAGCGCCGCCCTCTACAAGGCCGCGGCCCTCGTCCCCGGCGTCACGGTCGTGGACGACTCGGTCGACGCGGCCGGCCGGCACGGCGTCGCCGTGGCCCGGGTGCACGCCGGACAGCGCACCGAGTGGATCTTCGACCGGAGGACCCTGGAGTTCCTCGGCGAGCGGGGCGTCATGCTGGAGGACTCCCCGGAGGGCAGGCGGGGCCAGATCACCGCGACCACCGCGATCCTGAAGCGCGGGATCACGGACCGGCCCGGTGAGCTGCCGGCCCGCACCGGCTGATCCCGGTCCCCGGTCCGCGGCAGCCGGCCGCGGACCGGGGCCCTCGCTTGTGCCCCGCCCGGTGCGGGGCACACGCTGGAGGGGGCGGCGGGTCCCCCGGCCGCCCGAGGAGGTGGCGACGGTGCTGCACGACACGGTCCGGGTGAACGCCCCGCTGCGGCAGGTGTACGACCAGTGGACGCGGTTCGAGGAGTTCCCCCGCTTCATGCACGGCGTGGTGGCGGTGGAGCGCACCGGCGCCCGGCACCTGCACTGGCGGACGAACATCGCCGGCGTCCGGCGGGATTTCGACGCGGAGATCGTCGACCAGCTGCCGGACGAGCGGATCGCCTGGCGGTCCGTGGGCGGCGGGGTCCACCAGCGGGGCGTGGTCACCTTCACGCCGGTCGACGCCCGGCACACGCGCGTGCGGCTCGCGATGGAGGTGGAGCCCGAGGGGGTGACGGAGCGGGCCGCCGCCGCGCTCGGCATCGTGTCCGCCCGGGTCTCCGGCGACCTCCAGCGCTTCAAGCACTTCGTCGAGGACCGCCACGCGGCGACCGGGGCGGAACGCGGCCGCATCCGCCCCTCCGAGGCGACCGGCCCGCAGCCCGCCGGGGGCGGCGCCCCGGAGGCCCCCGGGCGCGGCACCCCGCCCGCCTGAGCGCGCCCTCGTACGCCCGCCCGGGCCCCCCGCCCGAGCGCGCCCGGCCGCTCGCCCGAGTGCGCTCCTCACCCACCCGCCCACTTTTGGTTCGACTTTCAACCACATTTCGGGGGATGATGGGGCCGCGCACCGCGGCAGGCGCGGGACGACGGTGAAGGAGCGGACAGTGAGCGACGCCGTGGAGGCATCGGCCGGGCAGCGGATCTTCGTCGACAAGCAGCACCCCGACGCGTACAAGGCCTTCGTCCGGGCGGCCCAGACGGTCCGGGCCGCGACCGACGCCGCCGGGCTGGACCGGATCCTGGTCGAGCTGGTCAACCTGCGCGTGTCCCAGCTCAACGGCTGCGCCTACTGCCTCGACGTGCACACCCGCGCCGCCCTCGCCGCCGGGGAGACCCCCCGCCGCCTGGGCGTGCTCGCCGCCTGGCGGGACACCCTGCTCTTCACCCCGCGCGAGCGGGCCGCCCTCGCCCTCGCCGAGGCCACCACGCACCCCTCCGAGGCGGACGCGCAGGAGCGGGCGTACGCCGAGGCCCGCGGGGTCCTGGACGACACGGAGCTCTCCGCCGTGATCTGGGTCGCCATCACCATCAACGCCTTCAACCGGGTGTCGATCCTCAGCAAGCACCCGGTGCGGGAGGGCTGACGGGAGACCCCGGGAGGCGAACAGGTGAGCGAAGGAGCGGGCGGGAAGCGGGTAAGGTCTCCGGGGCTCCCTCCCGCCCTCTCGCACGACAGGCCCGTCTCCTTGCCCTCCGCCGCCACCCCCACCCCGACCTCCTCCCCCTCCCCCACCACCCCCGCGCCGCCCCGCCGCCGGCTCCCCGGGCCCGACTGGCTGCGCGACCCGAGGGTGTGGCGCACCGAGGTCCTGGCGGGGCTCGTCGTCGCCCTGGCGCTGATCCCCGAGGCCATCGCCTTCTCGGTGATCGCCGGGGTCGATCCGGCGCTCGGCCTCTTCGCCTCCTTCACGATGGCCGTCACCACGGCGGTCGTCGGCGGCCGCCGGGCCATGATCTCGGCCGCCACCGGGGCCGTCGCGCTCGTCATCGCCCCGGTCAACCGCGAGCACGGCGTCGAGTTCCTGATCGCCACGGTGATCCTCGCCGGCGTCTTCCAGATGGTGCTCGGGGCCCTGGGGGTGGCGAAGCTGATGCGGTTCGTCCCGCGGCCGGTCCTGATCGGTTCGGTGAACTCGCTGGCCGCCCTGGTCTTCCTCGCCCAGCTGCCCGAGACCCGGAACGTGCCGGCGGCCGTGTACGGGCTGATCGCCGCCGGGATCGTCCTGCTGGTGCTCCTCCCGAGGGTGACCCGGGTGGTGCCCGCCCCGCTCGTCACGATCACCGCCCTCACGCTGGTCACGGTCGCCGCCGGGATCGCGGTGCCGACCGTCGGCGACCGGGGCGCGCTGCCCTCCGCACTCCCCGTGCCGGGCCTGCCCGACGTCCCCTTCACGGCGGGCACGCTGGCGACGATCGCCCCGTACGCCTTCGCCGTCGCCCTCGTCGGGCTGATGGAGTCGCTGCTCACGGCGAAGCTCGTCGACGACCTCACCGACACCCCGTCGAACAAGACCCGCGAGTCGATCGGCCAGGGCGTCGCGAACGTCGTCACCGGCCTGTTCGGCGGGATGGGCGGCTGTGCGGTGATCGGCCAGACGATGATGAACGTGAAGGTCGCGGGTGCCCGCACCCGGCTCTCCACCTTCCTCTCCGGCGCCTTCCTGATGGTGCTGTGCGTCGTGCTGGGTCCGGTGGTCTCGCGGATCCCGATGGCCGCGCTGGTGGCGGTCATGGTGATGGTGTCGGTCGCGGCCTTCGACTGGGAGTCGGTCGCCCCGCGCACCCTGCGGCGGATGCCGGTCGGGGAGACCGTCGTCATGCTGGTCACCCTGGGCTGCGTGGTGGTCTCCCACAACCTCGCCGTCGGCGTCGTCGTCGGCTCGGTCACCGCCGCGCTCGTCTTCGCCCGGCGGACGGCCCGGCGCGTCACCGTCACCACGGTCGCCGGACCGGACGGGACGAGCGTGCTCCACCGGGTCTCGGGCGAGCTGTTCTTCGCCTCCTCCGAGGCGTTCGCCGACCACTTCGACCCGGCCGGCGACCCGGACCGGGTGGTGATCGACCTGTCGTCCGCCCGCGTGTCGGACACCTCGGCGGTCGCCGCGCTGGACGCCGTCGAGGCGGCGTACCGACGGCACGGCAAGACCGTCGAGATCACCGGCCTCGACCCCGCCGGCGCCGACCTGCGCGACCGCCTCCACGGCTGAGGCACCGGGCCCCGAAGGCCCGCGGGGCCCGCACGCCGGGGGACCTGCCCGCCAGAGGGCCCGTGCGCCTCGGCCGAGCCGCCCCTCAGGAGGTGCGGGCGCGCGCCGTGACGGCCGTCGCCGTGCGGGGCGGAGCCGTGGTCCGCGCCCTCCGGGAGGCGGCCGGACGCGGAGGCGGGCGGCGGCGGTCCAGGTGTCGTCGGTCACGGCGGGACCCGTCGGACCGGCGGGGGCGCCGGCCCGACGGGTCCCGGAGCCTACCGCTCCGCGTCCGGGAGGTCCTGCGGGTACCAGCGGAGTTCGACGGTGTTGCCGTCCGGGTCCTTCACGTAGACGGACTGGGCCGAGCCGCGGGCGCCCCAGCGCGGGACGGGGCCCTCCACGACGTCGAAGGCGCCGGAGTCGAGGACCTCCTGCCAGTCGAGCGGGTCGACGACGAGACAGATGTGGTCCACGTTGGACTCGCCCCGGGGGCGGGAGAACAGGTCGATGACGCTGCCCTCGTCGATCCGGACCGAGGGGAACGGCACCTTCCCGGCCCGCCACTCCTCGACCCGCTCCGGCGCGAGGCCCAGGGGGCCGGTGTAGAAGGCGAGGGCGCGCTCGACGTCGGTGACGTTGAGGACGAGGTGGTCGAAGGCTTTCACGCGCATGCGGTGTCTCCCGTGTTCCCGTTCGATGATGCGGTGCGTACGGGGTGGTGACCCGTGGACGTCCCCGTACGGACACGCCCTCCGCCCCGGCCCCGCGTCGTGGACGCGCCGGCCGGTCCGCACCTCCCCCGTGCGGGTACGTGCCTATCACGGCAGGGTCGCCCCGCCCCAGCGGTTTGCCGGCCCGACGTCAGGTCCCGGCGCGGGGATCGCGCTTCCCGGTCCTGTCCGATGTCTTGTCAGGCGCTCGCCCCGCCCCTATCGTCACCCCGCAGAAAGCGCTTTCTAGCGCTTTCGGTCCAAGGGACGGGACCCCACGACGACACGTCGCGCGCCGCCACGGGGCGGCGCGGACGCCAACGAGAAGGCAGGCGAGCATGGGACGACGCTCCCCCTCCACGCGACTCCGGGCGGCCCTGGCCGCCCTGGCGGTCGCGGCCGCCACCGGCGCGGTCCTGACCGTCCCCGAGGCCACGGCCGCGACCACCGCGGCGGGCGCCACCGGTTACGCGAGCCAGAACGGCGGCACCACCGGCGGCGCCGGCGGGCAGACCGTCCGGGCCACCACCGGCACCGAGATCCACGCGGCCCTCTGCGGCCGCGCCTCCAGCAGCACCCCGCTCACCATCCAGGTGGAGGGGACGATCAACCACGCCAACACCGCCAAGGTGTCGGGGGACAGCTGCAACACCGCCGCGGGCGTCATCGAGCTGAAGCAGATCAGCAACGTGACGATCGTCGGCGTGGGCGCGGGCGCCGTCTTCGACCAGGTCGGCATCCACATCCGCGAGTCGAGCAACATCATCGTCCAGAACGTCACCGTCCGGAACGTCAAGAAGTCCGGATCGCCGACCTCCAACGGCGGCGACGCCATCGGCATGGAGAGCGACGTCCGCAACGTCTGGGTGGACCACGTCACCCTGGAGGCGTCCGGCGGCGAGGCCGAGGGCTTCGACGGCCTCTTCGACATGAAGGACAACACGCAGTACGTCACGCTCTCCTACAGCGTGCTGCGCAACTCCGGGCGCGGCGGCCTGGTCGGCTCCAGCGAGACGGAGCTGAGCAACGGCTTCATCACCTACCACCACAACCTGTACGAGAACATCGACTCGCGCGCGCCCCTGCTGCGCGGCGGCATCGCCCACATGTACGACAACCACTACCGGCGGCTGAACGAGTCGGGCATCAACTCCCGCGCGGGCGCCCGCGCCAAGGTGGAGAACAACTACTTCGAGGACTCCAAGGACGTCCTCGGCACCTTCTACACCGACGCGGCCGGCTACTGGCAGGTCGCCGGGAACGTCTTCGACAACGTGACCTGGTCGCCCAAGGGCACCGACTACAACCCCGCGGGCCCGAACCCGGTCTCCAACACCACCGTGTCCGTCCCCTACGCCTACACCCCGGACAGCGCCTCCTGCGTCCCCGACGTGGTGGCCCGCACGGCCGGCGCGGGCAAGGGCCTGCTGGTCTCGGACGGCTCCTGCACCCCGCAGACGCCGAGCCCGACGCCGACGCCCACCGCCCCCACCACCGCCCCCACGCCCACCCCGACGGCCACCGCCACCCCGCCGTCCGGCACCAACCTCAGCATCGGCGCCGGCGCGGACGGCTCCAGCAAGGCCGACGGGACCAGCTACGGCAACGTCCGCGACGGCAGCCTCGCCACCTACTGGTCGCCGGCCGGCACCACCGGCTCCGTCTCGGTCAAGTGGGGCGCCCCGACGACGATCTCGTCGGTGCGGATCCGCGAGGCCGCCGGGGCGGGCACCGTCACCGGCTGGCGGCTGCTGAACGCCGACACCGGCGCCGTGCTCTCCACCGGGAGCGCGGCCGGCACGGTCTCCTTCCCCGCGACCTCGCTCGCCAAGGTCACCTTCGAGATCACCTCCGCCACCGGCACCCCGCGCGTCGCCGAGTTCGAGACGTACGCGTAGCGGTCCCGGGCGCGTTCAGAAGTCCACCGGGTCGCGGACGAGGGGGCAGGTCATGCAGTGGCCGCCGCCCCGTCCGCGGCCCAGCTCCGCGCCCACGATGGTGATGACCTCGATGCCCGCCTTCCGCAGCAGCGTGTTGGTCTGGGTGTTGCGGTCGTAGGTGAAGACCACGCCCGGCTCCAGGGCGACGGCGTTGTTGCCGCTGTCCCACTGCTGGCGCTCGGAGGCGTAGACGTCGCCGCCGGTCTCGATGACCCGGAGCCCCGGCAGGCCGAGGGCCTTGGCGACGACGTCCGTGAAGGGCGTGTCGCCCTCGTCGGTGATCTCCACTCCCGGGGCCCGGTCGGAGGGGCGCAGCGAGAAGCTGTGGATCGCGTCCACGATCCTCGGGTAGAGGGTGACGACGTCCCGGTCGGCGAAGGTGAAGACGGTGTCGAGGTGCATGGCCGAGCGGAGCCTGGGCATGCCGGCGACGACGACGTGCTCAGCGGCGCCCCGCTCGAAGAGGGCGCGGGCGACCTGGGTGACGGCCTGCCGGGAGGTGCGCTCGCTCATGCCCATGAGGACGACGCCGTTGCCGACGGGCATGATGTCGCCGCCCTCGAAGGTGGCCTGGCCCCAGTCCCGTTCGGGGTCGCCCCACCAGACGGTGGCGTCCCGGTAGTCGGGGTGGAAGGTGTAGACCGCCTTCATCAGCAGGGTCTCGCCGTGCCGGGCGGGCCAGTAGAGCGGGTTCAGGGTGACGCCGCCGTACAGCCAGCAGGTGGTGTCGCGGGTGTAGAGGGTGTTGGGGAGCGGCGGCATCAGGTACTCGCGGGTGCCGGTCGCCTCGCGGGCGAGCGCCACGTACGGCGAGCGGTGCTCCTCGGGCAGGTCGGCGGTGGACAGTCCGCCGATGAGGTACTCGGCGAGTTCCCGGGGCGCGATCGAGTCCAGGAAGGCCCGGGTGCCGTCGATGAGGCCGAGGCCGACCTCGTTGGCGACGATCTTCCGGTCGAGGAGCCAGTCCCTGGCCTCCGGGATCGCCATCGTCTCGGTGAGCAGGTTGTGCAGCTCGACGACCTCGACCCCGCGCTGGACCAGTTTGTTGACGAAGTCGGCGTGGTCGCGCTGGGCGTTCTCCACCCACATGACGTCGTCGAAGAGGAGGTCGTCGGAGTTGGTCGGGGTGAGCCGGCGGTGGGCGAGGCCCGGTGAGCAGACGAGGACCTTGCGGAGCCGGCCGACCTCGGAGTGGACGCCGAGCGGACGGGCGGCCTGAGGGGTTTCGGGGTTCATCGCCGGCCTTTCCTGAGGGGGGCGGGGTGCGGGGGCGTTCACAGTTCGATCCAGCCGGTGGCGAGGGCGACGACGCCGACGGCGGCTCCGGCGACCGAGACGGCGCAGACGACCGCCTCCCGGGGCGAGAAGAGGCGCCGGCCCTGCTCGCGGCGGGCCTTGGCGAAGAGCAGGGTGGCGGGGGCGTAGAGGATGAGGGACACGAGGACGAACTTGAGCCCGGCCGCGTACAGCAGGAAGGCCGTGTAGAGGGTGGCGGCGGCCGCGAAGACGAGTTCGCGGCGGGTGCCCCTCCCTTCCACGCGGTTCTCCCGGGGCCGCAGCGCGATCTTGAGGGCGAAGGCGGCGGCGAGGAGGAAGGGGATGAGGCTGAGGGCGCTGGTCAGGTCGAGGGCGAAGTTGAAGGCGTCGTCGGAGAAGGCGGTGACGACGAGGACGACCTGGCTGAGGGCGGTGGTCATGAGGAGGGCGGGGACGGGGACGTCGTCGGCGGTGGAGCGGCCGAGGAAGCGGGGCATGTCGTCGTCCCGGGCGGCGACGAAGAGGACTTCGGCGGCCATCAGGGTCCAGGCGAGGTAGGCGCCGAGGACGGAGACGACGAGGCCGACGCTGACGAAGACCTTGCCCCAGGTGCCGACGGCCGCCTCCAGGACGCCGGCCATGGAGGGCTGGCGCAGTTCGGCGATCTCGCTCATGGGCAGGATGCCGTACGACACGATGGTGACCGAGGCGAAGACGGCGAAGACGCTGAGGAAGCCCAGGACCGTGGCGCGGCCGACGTCCTCGCGGCGCCTGGCGTGCCGGGAGTAGACGCTGGCGCCCTCGACGCCGAGGAAGACGAAGACGGTGGCGAGCATGGTGCCGCGGACCTGGTCGAAGAGGGAGCCCGCGTAGTCGGCGCCGCCGAAGTTCTCGGCGAAGACGGCGGGCTCGAAGCAGAAGAGGGCGAGGAGGACGAAGACGAGGATGGGCACGATCTTGGCGACCGTGACGATCCGGTTGATCGCCGCCGCCTCCTTGACCCCGCGCCGGACGAGCAGGAAGAAGCCCCACAGGCCGGCCGAGGAGAGGACGAGCGCGAGGGCGGTGTCCCCGTCGCCGAGGGCGGGCACGACGGCGCCGGCCGTGGACATGATGAGGACCCAGTAGGTGACGTTGCCGACGCAGGCGCTGGCCCAGTAGCCGAAGGCGGAGAAGAAGCCGAGGTACTCCCCGAAGCCCGCCTTGGCGTACGCGTACACGCCGGCGTCCAGGTCGGGGCGGCGCACGGCGAGCGCCTGGAAGACGAACGCGAGCGTGAGCATGCCGACGCCGGCGACGGCCCAGGCGATGAGCGCGCCCGCGACGCCGGTCTCCTGGGCGAAGCGCCGGGGCAGCGAGAAGACGCCGGCGCCGACCATGGAGCCGACGACCATCGCGGTGAGGGTGAGCAGGCTGAGCCTGACCGCCGGCGCGGCGCCGGCGGAGCTGGTCGGGGCACTGGGTTCCGCTGCGGTCATGGGCGTACCTCGCCCTCGTCCTCGCGCCGCGGTTCGGCGCGCGGACGAGGGGGCGTCGGGGCGACCCGACTCTAGCCCGGGCCGACACCTTCCGCCCTTTTTGTCCGGTCGTGTCAGGGGGCTCCCGTACCTGCCGGAGCGCCCGGCCCCGTGAACGGGGCCGGGCGCTCGAAGGGGCAGGGGGGTCAGCGGACCGGGGTGGCGTGGGAAGCCTCGAAGGCGGCGAAGGCGGCCTCCTGACGCCATTCGAGGGACGCCTTCGGGCTGCCCTCGACGAGGCGGCGGCAGGCGGTGGAGCGGACCGGGACGCCGGGGCGCTCGCCGCGGCAGGCGGGGACGGTCCGGTAGCCCTCGGCGGTCGGGTTGCCGCGCCACAGGCTCGGGCCGGGGACGAAGGCGTACTCCAGCGAGGCGCGGGCCAGGTCCTTCAGCTCCGGGTACGACAGGCCGTAGGTGCGGGCCGCGTACCGGTATTCGTGGGTGATGTCGATCCGGGACACGCCCGGGTCGTCGGTCGCGAGCACCACCGGCACGCCGTAGGAGCGGTACGTCTCGAAGGGGTGGTCGGCACCGCTCACGCCGAGGATCTGGGCGTTGCTGGTGAAGGGCACCTCGACGGCGACCTCGCGGGCGGCCATGGTGCGGGCGGTGCCCTGCCAGTCGTCCTCGTGGACGAGGTCCACGCCGTGGCCGACGCGCTCGGTGCGGGCCGTGCCGACGGCGTCGGCGATGTGGAAGGCGAGGTCCTCGGGCTTGACCAGGCCGGGCCACAGCTCGCCCGCGTGCAGGGTGACGTGGGCGCGGGGGTGGACGCCGCGGAGGTGGGCGAGCATCCGCATCTGGAGGCGGTAGTTCTTCAGCGAGCTGTCCCAGTCCTCCGGCTGGACCAGGTTGACGGCGACGAAGCGCTCGTCGCGCTCGGCCAGCCACATGCCGAGCGCCATCTGGGTGAAGACCCGCTCGGGGGAGCTGCCGCGCGAGACCTGGGAGATCCAGCGGACGGTGAGGCCGCAGGCGGGCCGCTCGCGCTCGGTGCCGCAGCGGGCCGCCGCGCGGAACTCGGCGTCGCCGGCGTCGGCCTCCTCGATCGCCTCCTTCACCAGGGCGTCGAGCCGGCCGCCGGCCGTGAGCTTCTTGTACAGGGCGTCGAGGTCCGGGTCCCAGCCGACGTCGGCGGCCAGCTTCTTCGCGCCCTCGGACGCCGGGCTGACCATCGTCTCCAGGTAGGACTGGTTCTGCGTGGCGACCTCGTCGGCGAACGAGGCCAGCAGCTTGCCGCGGTGGCGCCACGTCACCTCGCCGAACTTGCCGAAGGTGTCGAAGAAGTGGTCGTGGCCGTTGCCGCCGGCCGGGAAGTCCTGCATGGACCAGGCGCGGACGAGCGCGTCGTGGAAGGCGCGGTCGGTGCGGGCGTCGGCGGCCGGGCGGGTGCCGGGGCCGCAGGGCGGGGCGACCGCGGTCATCGTGGCGGTGTCGACGCAGAGCCCGTCCTCGGCGGCGAGCTCGATCAGGTATTCGGTGGAGACGGCTCCGGAGAGGTGGTTGTGGAGCTCACCGCCCTTGGGCATCGACCGGAAGAACTCCCCGAGGGAGGCGGGCTGTTCGCGTACGGACCGCAGGTAGGCGTCGGTGCGGGCCTCGCCGGGGGTCGGCACCCGGGGCGCGGCGGCGGGCCCGGCGGCCGGGAGGTCCCGGGCGGGGACGCCGGAGGCGGGGAGGGCGGAGGCGGGGAGGGCGGCGCTCAGCGACAGCAGGCCGAGCGCGGCCACGGCGGCCGGGAGGAGGCGGCGCGCGGCGGATCGAGGGGGTGTGGTCACACGGGCATGATCGTGAACTCCCGGCGGTCTCCGGGGCCGATGCCCCGCGCTGCCGGGCCGGACCACCCGACCGAGTGAGCGGATCCTCCTCGAACGAGTGGTCCCTGTCGGCGCGTTCGAGTGCCCCGGAGGCCGGCGGCGGGGTCCGGCCCGTCCGGGGGGCTCGGCTCACAGGCGGCGGAGGGCTCCGGGGGCGCGCAGGTCGGCGAGGGAGGGGTAGCCGTCGACGGCCATGAGCAGGTCCGCCTCGGCGAGGAGGGAGCGGAGGACGTGGACGACGCCGTCCTCGCCGCCGACCGCCAGGCCGTACGCGTACGGGCGGCCGACGCCGACGGCGGTGGCGCCGAGGGCGAGCGCCTTCACGACGTCCGCGCCGGTGCGGACGCCGGAGTCGAAGAGGACCGGCAGTCCTCCGGCGGCCTCGACGACGCCGGGGAGGGCGTCCAGGGCGGGCAGGCCGCCGTCCGCCTGCCGGCCGCCGTGGTTGGAGCAGTACACGGCGTCCACGCCGCCGTCGCGGGCCCGGCGCACGTCCTCGGGGTGGCACAGGCCCTTGAGGATCAGCGGCAGGTCGGTGAGGGAGCGCAGCCACGGCAGGTCGGCCCAGGTGAGGGGGTTGCCGAAGACGCCGACCCATTCGAGGATCGCGGCGCCGGGGTCCTCCTCGGGCGTCTTGGCGAGGCGGGCCCGGAAGACGGGGTCGGAGGTGTAGTTGGCGAGGCAGTGCCCGCGCAGCTGCGGGAAGTTGCTCGTGGCGAGGTCGCGGGGGCGCCAGCCGGTGACCCAGGTGTCGAGGGTGACGACGATCCCCCGGAACCCGGCGGCCTCGGCCCGGCGCACCAGGCTCTCGGCGAGGTCGCGGTCGGTCGGCGTGTACAGCTGGAAGAAGCCGGGGGTGTCGCCGAACTCCGCGGCGACCCGCTCCATCGGGTCCACGCTCAGCGTGGAGGCGACCATGGGGACTCCGGTGCGGCGGGCCGCGCGGGCGGCGGCGAGGTCGCCGTGGCCGTCCTGGGCGCAGAGTCCGAGGACCCCGACCGGTGCCATGAACAGCGGGGAGGGCAGGCGGAGTCCGAAGAGGTCGACGCCGAGGTCCCGCCGGACGGCGCCGACCATCATCCTCGGGACCAGGCCCCACTTCCCGAAGGCGGTGACGTTCGCCCGCTGGGTGGACTCGTCGCCGGCGCCGCCCGCCACGTACGACAGCACGGACGGCGGCAGCGCGGCGGCGGCCCTGGCCTCCAGCTCGGCGTGGCTCATGGGGAGGGAGGGGAGGACGCCGCCGAGTCCGGCGAGGTAGATCTCGTTCTGGTAGTCGCCGTAACGCCCGCCGAACGCGCCGCTCATCGTGGCCCCGCCTTCCCTCGCCGCCTCCGACCGGGCCCGTCCCGGCCGCCGGTGGCGCCCACGGTGCCAGGCCGGGGGCCGCCGCGCCATGGCCGGGCGTGCGGCATATTCCGGTGCGTCCGGGAGGGGGCGGGTGGTGCAATCGCGGGATGCGGACGAACGGCGGACCGGCGGCGGGGGCAGAGGGCGTGGAGACGGTGGTGGACCGGGGGCGGTTCCCGGACGCGGTGACCCCGTGGGACGACGGGGAATGGCGGCGGGAGACGCTGGGCTGGGCCGGGGAGGTCCTGGCGGGGCACGGACTCGCGGAGACCGGTCCGCGCGAGGTGCGGGTGCGCCCGTGGTCGGTCCTGGTCCGCTTCCGCACCGGCGGCGGCGGGCGGGACGCGGTCTGGCTGAAGGCGGGCGCCCCGTCCAACGCCTTCGAGGCGGGGCTCGCGGGGGCGCTCGCCGCGTGGGTGCCGGAGCACGTGATGGCGCCGCTGGCGGTGGACGCGGGGCGGGGCCTGGCGCTGCTGCCCGACGGCGGGCCGCTGTTCCGGGGGCTCCTCGACGAGGGCGCGGCGGGCCCCGGGGCGTGGACGGCGGCGCTCGGACGGTACGCGGAGATGCAGCGGCGGCTCGTCCCGTACGCGGACCGGCTCGGCGGCCTCGGGGTGCCGGGGGCGCGGACCCGGGACCTCCCGGACGCCTTCGACGCGCTCGTCGCCGCCAACCCCCTCTTCGACGCCGACGAGCGCGCCGCGCTGCTGCGGCGAAGGCCGCTCCTCGTCGAGCTGTGCGCCGAGCTCGACGCGTACGGGCTGCCGGACTCGCTCGACCACTGCGACCTGCACGACGGGCAGATCCTCTCCCCGGCGCCCGGCCGCTTCACCTTCTTCGACTGGGGCGACGCCTCCGTGGCGCACCCCTTCGGCAGCCTCCTGGTCCCGTTCCGCGCGGTGCGGGAGCGGTACGGCCCCGGGCACGCGGCGGCGATGGTCGACGCGTACCTGGAGCGGTGGTCCGGGCTCGGCCCGTCGGCGGCGGAGCTGCGGCGGGCCGCGGCCCTGGCGGTCCGGCTGGCGGCGCTGGGGCGGGCGGGCACCTGGTTCCGGCTCTTCCCCGGGACGCCGCTCGCCGACAGCCACGAGTCGAGCGCCTACTGGCTGCGGGAGCTCTTCGCCGGGGAGTGGCCGCCGGTCCTGTGACGGTCACAGGCCGACGTCCCGGGCCCGCAGGTCCTCCAGGGTCTCCCGCCGGACGAGCAGCCGGGCGGCGCCGTCGCGGACGGCGACGACCGGCGGGCGGCCGACCAGGTTGTAGGAGGAGGCCATGGAGAGCTGGTACGCGCCGGAGACGGGCACCGCGAGCAGGTCGCCGGGGCGGGTGTCGGCGGGCAGGGCGACGTCCTCGGCGAGGAGGTCGCCCGCCTCGCAGTGCCGTCCGGCGACCGTGGTGCGGACGGCGGGGGCGGTGGAGCGGCGGCCGGCCAGGCGGGGGGCGTACCGGACCCCGTACAGGGCGGGGCGCGGGTTGTCGCTCATGCCGCCGTCGACGGCGACGAAGGTGCGTTCCGGGGTCGTCTTGACGGCGAGGACGCGGTAGAGGGCGATGCCGGCGGGACCGATGACGGCCCGGCCCGGTTCGACGACGAGGCGGGGGACGGGCAGTCCGGCGGCGGCGCAGTCCTCGGCGAGGGCGGTGCGGAGCCGGCGGGCGAGGGTGGTGGGGTCGAGGACCGGTTCGCCGGGCCGGTGGGCGATGCCGTGGCCGCCGCCGAGGTCGAGCTCCGGCAGGACGGCGCCGTGCGCGTCCCGCAGCCGGGCCATGAGCCCGACGAGCCGGCGCAGCGCGGTCAGATAGGGCTTGACCTCGGTGATCTGGGAGCCGAGGTGGCAGTGCAGGCCGGTGAGTTCCAGTCCCGGCTGGGCGAGGACGCGGGCGGCCGCGTGCTGGGCGTGGCCGTCGCGCAGGGAGAGGCCGAACTTCTGGCCGTCCGTGCCGGTGCGGATCTTGGCGTGGCCGCCGGCGCCGACGCCGGGGGTGACCCGGAGCATGACCTTCTGGTGGCCGCGCGGGCCGACGGCGGCGGCGAGCCGGGCGATCTCGGCGGGGCCGTCGATGACGATCCGGCCGACGCCGAGGCGCAGTGCGGTGTCGAGGTCGGCCGGGGACTTGGCGTTGCCGTGCAGGAGGATCCGCTCGGGCGGGAAGCCCGCGGTGACGGCGAGTTCGAGCTCGCCGGCCGAGCAGACGTCGAGGCCGAGGCCCTCCTCGTCGAGGAGGCGGACGAGGCCGCGGCAGAGGAACGCCTTGGCCGCGTAGTGCACGTCGGCCTCGGCTGCGGGGAAGGCGGCCCGGTAGGTGCGGCAGCGGTCGCGGACCTCGGCCTCGTCCAGGACGTAGACGGGGGTGCCGTGGGCGTCGGCGATGTCGGCGAGCGGCACCCCGGCGAGGAGGACCCGGCCGTCGGGCCCCTCGGCGGCGGTGGCGGGCCAGACGGAGAACTCCCGGGCCCGGTCGGTCGCTTCGGCGGCCGACGGGTCCGTGTCGGGGGCGGTGGTGGTCACGCGGCGGTCTCCCTCGTGGTCGGTCCGGTCCGGCGGGCGCACGGGGTGCCGGGGCGCGGGGCGCCGGGGTACGGGATCGCGGGGACGGGTCCGTCGGGGGCGGGGCCGCGGGTGAAGGGGGCCGTGAGGACGGGGTCGACGGTCAGGGCGTGGACGCCGAGGGGGTGGGCGAGGGCGCGCAGCGCGGGCTCGGAGAGCGGGACCCAGGGCCGGCCGGCGCCGAGGGTGGCGCGGAGGCGTTCGGCGCTGGTGAAGGCGACGGCCGTGCGGCCGCCGACGGGCGTGCGGAAGAGGCGGAGCGTGACGCCGTGGGCTCCCGGCCGGACGGGCACGCAGAGGTGTCCGGCCGGGGCGGGTTCGACGGGTTCCGGGTCGTCGGCGAGCGGGGTGCGGGTCATGGGGTTCCTCCCGGGCGGTCGGCCCCCGCGGTGGTCCGGCGGGGCGCGTCCCCGCAGCCTTTCCCGGCGCGGACCGCCCCGTCCGCCCCCCTGACGCGCTCCTGACGCCGAACCCGCCGACTCTTGACGCGATCGTCACGCGGGGCGCCCGCGGCCGTGCTCCTGTCCGCTCCCGCTCCCGCGGCGTCCGGCCCTTGCGACCGGTTCTCCGGGGCGCTGGGCGTTTACGAGCGCGCGCCGCTCGGCGCGGCCTGGCACTTCGTGTCTCCGTGTCGGCTGCGGACCCGGCCGCGAACCCCTCCTCCACATACCTGGCCGGGGTATAAAAGATCCCTGGCGGTAAGGGTCCCCGGCTCCCCCTCCCGCCGGACCGGTCCGGTGGCACCGCGTGCCGGGCGGGAGGGCAGCGGGACGTCGGCTGGACGGGGGCCCCACGGAGCTGGAAACCTCGGCGATCGAGGACCCGATCACCGGTCCCGTACGTGCGCCGCCGCGAGGGGAGCGTGGCCCGGGCCCGTGGTCGCCGCGTCCTCGAAGGCGCGTCCGCCGCACCCGGGCGCGCCGGAACAGCGAGGAGGAGGACCACCGATGACCGCCGCCCGGGAAGAACGGCTGCCGCTCGACGCCGCGAGCGTCGACAACGCGAGGACGACGCTGCTCCAGCTCCTCGCACGGGCGGGGGTGTACTCCGGCGACGCCGAGGAGCTGATCGCGCTCGTCGAGGCCGGCGCGCTCGCCCTCGCGCACGAGGAGCTGGCCGGCACCGGACGGCAGGCGCCGCCGGGCAGCGGCGAGCCGTACGCCACCGGCTGGCGCGACGGCTCCCGCGCCGTCGCCGAGGGGCTCGCGGGCCTCGCCGACCGGGCGCTGCGGGCCGCCGTCGCCGCCGGGCCCGCCGAGGAGCCGGACGCCCGGCAGCCGGTGGGCCGGATGGAGGTCGAGCGGGCCAAGGTGGCGGTCGTGCCGCTGTACCTCTCCTTCTCCGAGGAGTCGGACCTCGACCCCGAGGTCACCGAGCAGGTGCTCGCGGCCTCGCTCGCGACGATGGACGCCCGGCGGCGGGCCGCCTATCCGGGCCGGCTGACGGAGTTCGCCGGGGACCACCGGTCCCACCTGGAGCGGCTGTACGCCACGTACGGGCCGGGCAGCGCGATCGCGATCCACGGCCGCTACACCCTGGTCCACTCCCCCACGAGCCTCGCCGTCCTGGAGCGGCTCGCCGCGCGGCCGGAGGAGCTGCGGGAGGAGTGGGACGCGGCCGAGCTGCCGCCCGCCTGGCTGGACGGGCTGACCCGCGCCTGGGACGCGACGGCCTGACGGTCCCTCACGGCCCCGGGAGGGGACGGAGCCGTACGGGGTGGGGCCCGGCCGCCGCGTGCCGTTCGGCCCAGGCGGTCACCGCGGCGCGGCAGGCGTGGTCGAGGTGGTGCAGGCCGGACAGGTCCAGCTCGACGGGCCGGTCGCGCGGCAGCGCTTCGAGGACGTCGAGGAGCTTCGGCAGCCGCAGGAAGGTGGCACCGCCGCTGAGCCGGACGCGGAGCAGGGCGGGGTGCCCCGCGTCCTTGGCGCGTTCGGTGTGTTCGGTGCGGTCGGGGCGTTCGGTGTGCTCCGCGTGTTCCCTGTGCTCGGTGCGGTCGGGGTGCTCGGTGCGGTCGGGGTGCTCCGTGTGCTCCACTCGGAGGTGGGACGCCTCCCAGGCGGCCTTCGCGACGGCGAGGGCGAGGCCGGCGAGGACCCCTTCGAGCATGCCGGTGGCGAAGATCGCCGCCGCCGTCACGGCGAGGATCGCGGCCTCGCCCCGGTGCGCCCGCCAGAGCGCGGCGAGCCCGCGGAACGGGATGAGCTTCCAGCCGGCGTGCACGAGGATCCCGGCGAGCGCCGGCAGCGGGACGTACGCGAGCGCCCCGGGCAGCAGCGCGGCGAAGACCAGCAGCCACGCGCCGTGCAGCACCCGGGAGGCGCGGGTGCGGGCGCCGGCCCGGACGTTGGCGGAGCTGCGGACGATCACGGCGGTCAGCGGCAGGGCGCCGAGGAGGCCGCAGACGGTGTTGCCGACGCCCTGCGCGAGCAGTTCGCAGTCGTAGTCGGTGGCCGGGCCGTCGTGCAGCCGGTCGACCGCCGCCGCCCCGAAGAGGGACTCGGCGGAGGCGATGAGCGCGAAGGCGAGGACGGTCCCGAGGACGGCGGGCTCCGCGAGCGCGGCGAAGGCGTCCGGGCCGGGCGGGCGGACCGCGTCCAGGACGCCGCCGACCCGGATCGTCTCCACCGGGAGCCCGCCCAGCGCCGTCACGAGCGCGGCGAGGAGGACGGCGACGAGCGCCCCCGGCAGCGCGGCTGCCCGGCCGGGCAGCCGGGGCCAGCCGACGATCACCAGGACCGTGCCCGCGGCGAGGGCGACGGAGGCGGCGGCGCCCGGTTCGTGGAGCGCCCCGGCGAGCGCGCCGGGCAGTCCGGCCAGCCGCGCGAAGCCGCCGTCCGGGGCGACGGCGCCGGCGGCCGCGTACAGCTGCCCGGCGACGATCACCAGGCCGATACCGGCGAGCATCCCCTCCACGACCGCGAGCGAGATGGCCCGGAACCAGCGGCCCCAGCGCAGCAGGCCCAGCACCGTCTGGACCAGTCCCGCGGCCAGCACGACGACCCCGAGGCCGGCCGCGCCGAAGGTCCGCACCGTCTCCAGGACGAGGACGGTGAGCCCGGCGGCGGGCCCGGAGACCTGGAAGCTGCTGCCGCGCATGGCGCCGGTGACGAGGCCCCGACGATGCCGGTGACGAGGCCGAGTTCCGCGGGGACCCCGGAGGCGACGGCGATGCCGACGCACAGCGGCAGCGCGACGAGGAAGACGACGAGGGAGGCGGCGAAGTCCTGGCGGAGGTGGGGAGGCAGGGAGCGGGGAGGCGGGAGCTGGGGAGGCCGGGGGCGGAGTCTCCGGCGCGGCACGGGAGCGGAGGACGGCATGCTGAGGACCCCTCACGGTGGGATGCGATCGGGTGCAGTGCGGTGCGGTGCGATGGGGCGCAGTGCGGTGCGATGGGAGCGCGGTGCGGTGGGATGGGAGGGCGGTGCGCCGGGGCGCCGGGTGGGGGGAAGCCGAGTGGGGAACGCCGGGCGGGCCGGACCGGGGCGGGGTGACGGAGGGCGTCGGCCTCGGGGTGTTGGCCGCAGGGTAGTGGGGGCGGCGGGCCGGGCCGGCGGGGTGCGCTGCGGGGGCCGGTTTCCGGCCGGAAGCGAGTGGTACGTGACGCGAACCGCCGCCGGAGCGGCGCGGGGGCGCTCCGGCACGGAGGGCGCGTCGGACGCGGGCGCCGCTCACGCGGGCGCCGGAGGGCGCGCGGGGCGCGGGGACGGGCGCACCCGTCGCACGGGGCGGAGACGGGACGGAGGGCTCCGCTCAGCGGTGACGGCGCACCGCTCAGGGCACGCGGACTCGGCGAGCACTCGTACGGGTTCCCCCTTGAGGGTGCGATCGGTCACAGAAGGGGCTGGTGGGGCGGGATCCGGTAGCGCGGAGCACCGGTCCCGCACATAGGGTGGTGGCATGCCCAGAACCTCTCCGGCCCTTGCCCTCGAAGCCCTCCTCGCAGGCAACCGTCGTTTCGTCTCGGGCACGCCCGAGCACCCGAACCAGGACGCCGCCCGCCGCACGGAGCTCGCACCCGGTCAGGACCCGTTCGCCGTCATCCTCGGCTGCTCCGACTCCCGGCTCGCGGCCGAGATCATCTTCGACCGGGGCCTCGGCGACCTGTTCGTCGTCCGCACCGCCGGCCACGTCCTGGGACCCGAGGTCCTGGGCAGCGTGGAGTACGCGACGAGCGTCCTCGGCGCGCGTCTCGTGGTCGTCCTCGGCCACGACTCCTGCGGCGCGGTCGCCGCGGCCCGCGCGGCCGTGGAGGACGGCTTCGCCGCGAGCGGTTTCGTGCGGGACGTCGTGGAGCGGGTGACGCCGAGCATACTGGCGGCCAGGACCGCCGGTCTGACCGAGGACAGCGAGATCATCGACGAGCACATCCGGCACACCGCGGACCTGCTCCTGGACCGCTCCCGGCTGCTGTCCGACCAGGTGGCGGCGGGCGAGATCGCCGTCGTCGGACTCGGCTACGAACTCGCCGGCGGCAGCGCCCGCCTGGTCACCACGCACGGTGTCGTCGCGGAGGAGGGCACCCCGGCGTGACCGCCCGTTTCGACTGCTCCGACCCGGCGGCCCGCGCGGCGGGCCTCGCCGCGGCCGCGGCCGCCGTGCGCCGCGGCGAACTGGTCGTCCTGCCCACCGACACCGTGTACGGGGTCGGCGCGGACGCCTTCGACCCGAAGGCGGTGGCCGCCCTGCTCGCGGCGAAGGGCCGCGGCCGGCACAAGCCCTCCCCCGTCCTGGTCGACTCGGCCGCCGCCCTGGACGCGCTGACGGACGGACTCCCGGACGCGGCGGGCGCGTTGATCGACGCCTTCTGGCCGGGCGGCCTCACCCTCGTGGTCCGGCACCGCGCCTCCCTGGACTGGGACCTGGGCGAGACCGGCGGAACCGTCGCCGTCCGCATGCCCGACCATCCGCTCACCCTGGAACTCCTCGCGGCGACGGGCCCGTTGGCCGTCTCCAGCGCCAACCTCACGGACCGCCCGTCCCCCCAGGACTGCGACGCGGCCCAGGGCATGCTGGGCGACTCCGTGGCGGTCTACCTCGACGGCGGCCGGACCGCGGGCGCCGTCTCGTCCTCGATCGTGGACCTGAGCGGCGAGGTCCCGGTCCTCGTCCGCGACGGCGTCCTGCCGGTGTCCGAACTCCGCGCGCTCGTACCGGACCTGGTCGTCCGCTGACCGCTCTCCCCTCCCGCTCGTTCCGCCCCCGTCGCCGGCACCGGAAATCCGTTGCCCGGCGACGGGGGCGCTGTCTACTGTCGGTGTCCTTCGACGTGTAGCTCAACAGCAGAGCGCCGGGCTCCGGACCCGGAGGGAGCGGGGGCGGCACCCGCCACGTCGGCTCATGAACACGCACGCTGGTCAGCAGCCTCCGACGTCCCCGCCCTCCCCCGTCCCCGTCCCCGTCTCCGTCTCCGGTGCCTACGCCGACCGGCAGCTGGCACGGGCCTTCACGACCGCCCTCGCGCACCCCGATCCGGAGACCCGGCAGCGGGCCCAGGAGCGGATGCGCGGCTGGCGGGAGGTGCTGGCGGGAATGGCCTCCGGCACGCTGCGGATCGGTTCCCGCACACCGGTGGAGGGGCTGCCCGCGTGGGTGACGCCCCAGGTCCTGCACGGCGGTTTCGCCACCGGCGCGGCACGGGCCGGCGGTCCGCTCCGGGAGCACGAGACGGAGGCCGCGCGCCGCGCCGGGGTGCCCGCCGAACGGGCGGCGCTCTTCGCACACCACCTGACCGAGCCGGGGCTCGCCGCCCTGTGGGAGCTGCTCGACTCGGGACGGTACGAGGTGACGGTCCCGGAGGAGGCGGCGCTGCTGACGGTGGCCTGGCTGGTCCGGGCCGGCGAGCCGGAAGCCGCGCTCGAACTCGTCGGCGCGCTCCGGCCGTTCGCGGACCGACTGGGCTTCCTGCCGCGTCCGGCGGACCGGCCCGCGCCGGCGGCCGGCGCGGTCCACCGCCGTACGGTGGGGCAGGTGCGGGCCGCGCTGGCCGGGCGGGGTCCGAACGGCCGGGTGGAGGCGCAACGCGAGGCCCTCGCCGTGTGGCGGCCCTTCGCTGACGAACTGCTCGTCCACTGGCTGGAGTTCACCGGTCCCAAGGGGGTCGTGCGACCGGGCGCGGCGCCGGACGCCGGATGGGTGGCGCGGGGCCGGGCACTGCTCGACCGGTACGAGCGGCTGGCCGCCGAGCACCCGCTGACCGGACGGCACCGGGACCCGAAGGGCAACGAGGGGATCCTGCGCGGGGCGCTCGCCGAGCTGGTGGCCGGACGGGCGCTGGACGCGCGCCGCGCCGGGCTGGTGCGGGTGGCGGTCACGGGGATGGTGCGGAAGCGGGGGCTGCCCGGTTCCGAGCGGCACGCGGCCGTGCGGGACACGCAGGCCGCGCAGGCGGCCCTGCCCGCGCACCACGCGCTGGCGGCGGTGGTCGCCGACCGGCTCGGCGGGCTGCCGCAGGAGAGCGGGACGGTCGAGGTGGCGCCCTTCACGGAGCCGGTGACGGCGGCCGAGGCGCGGCGCGGAGGGCTTCCCGAGGGAGCAGAGGTGCCGCCGTCGCTGCGGCGGCTGGTCGGGTCGGCGCGCAGCGCGCCGCTCGGCGAGCTGGTCGCGACCGGGGTCGTCCCGTCCGCGGAGGCGATGGCGGAGCTGGTGCCCCAGCTGGTCGCGGCCGAACACGCCGCGGTCCACCGGGACCCGGGACTGCGGGAGCTGATGGCGGCGAACTACCGGGCGTTCCGCGACCGGCGGTCGCTGCTGCTGGTCGACCTCGCGCGCCAGGTGCGGCCGGAGGAGCTGCCGTGGGTGCGGGCCGTGGCCCGGCACGCGGCCGGGAACGACAGGACCCGGGCCGCGGCGCGGGCGGCGGCGCGGACCCTGGCGGAGACGGCGGTGGAGCACTTCCCCGGCACCCTGCTCCCCAACCCGCTCGTACGCGAACTCGGCTCCCTGGCACGGGTGTCGGATCTCGGCGCGCCGCTGGTGGAGGAGCTGGCGGCGGACATCTTCATGGGCCGGTTCAGCCCCAAGTTCCTCGCGTCGGCGGGGATCGCGGCCGAACTGCTGGGCGGGGGCTCGCTGTACGAGCGGTACTACGGCGTCGACTACGCGGCGGTGCGGGAGCTGGCCGAGACGGGACGGAGCACGCGGCGGGGCGCGGCGGACGGGGCGCTCTCGGAGTTCGCCCGGCTGTGCCGCACGCGGGCGGGCCGGGGCCCGGGATACGACTCCGTCGCCGGGAACGGCATGGTGATCGAGCAGGCGCAGATCCTCACCACGCACAACCTGGCCGTGCTGGTGCGGGAGTTCGGGGTCGTGCCCGGCGGCGGCTGGGCGGCGGCGGCCCGGCGCGCCTTCGGCACGGTGCACCGGACGACGGAGCGGGCGGGGCGGAGCCCGTACCCCCTGACGGGGCTGAAGGACGCGGCGTACGCGTGGCGGCAGATGGTCTTCCACTTGTCGCTGTGCGGCGAGGAGGAGCGGGCGGAGGTGCTGAAGTGGCTGCCGGGCGAGGCGGCACGGCGCCCGCTGGTCGCGTCCCGGCTTGCGCCCGCGCTGCTGGGCCTGCGGCACGTCGCCGGGGGCGGGACGTTCGACGCGGAGGGCACCGCCCGCGCGGGCCGGGCGCGGCGGCTGACCGGCTGGACGGACGTGGGGCACTGGATGCGGCTCGATCCCTGGAAGTGAGGGTGGGGTCGTGGTGATGGTGGTGGTGGGGTGGTGGTGGTGATGGCGCGGCCGTGCCCCGGCGTCCGGGTGGGACGCCGGGGTGCGGTCGTGGGGGGGGTGACTCCGCCTGGATCCGTGATCCGTCTGGATCCGACATCCGGTATCCGGTATCCGATATCCACGATCTTTGATCCGGGATCCTTTATCCAGGATCCCGGATCCGTTATCCGGGCTCCATGATCCGGGATCCGGGATCCGTGACCTCTGATCCGGGTTACGGAACGAGGCGGAGGAGGCGGTTCGGGGAGCCGCTGCCGGGCGAGGTCACCTTGTTCGGGGTGGCGGCGTTCACCAGGGCGGTGGAGACCTGGGCGGGGGTGGCGGTGGGGTGGCCGGCGAGGTAGACGGCCGCCGCGCCGGCGACGTGCGGGGTGGCCATGGAGGTGCCGGAGATGGTGTTGGTGGCTGTGTCGCCGGTGTTCCAGCCCGCGGTGATGGAGACGCCGGGGGCGAAGAGGTCGAGGACGGCGCCGTAGTTGGACCAGCTCGCCTTCGCGTCGGTGTTGCTCGTGGCGCCGACGGTGAGGGCCTCGGTGACGCGGGCGGGCGAGGAGTTGCGGGCGTTCACGCCGGAGTTGCCGGCGGCGACCGCGTAGGTGACGCCGTCGGCGATCGAGCGCTTGACGGCGTTGTCGAGGGTGGTGGAGGCGCCGCCGCCGAGGGAGAGGTTGGCGACGGCGGGGGCTCCGGCGGCGTGGTGGGCGGTCACCCAGTCGATGCCGGCGACGACGCCCGCGGTGGTGCCGGAGCCGTTGTCGTCGAGGACGCGGACGGCGACGACCTTGGCGGCCTTGGCGACGCCGTAGGTGGAGCCGGCGATGGTGGTGGCGACGTGGGTGCCGTGGCCGTTGCCGTCCTGGGCGATGGTGTCGCCGTCGACGGCGTCGTAGCCGTTGACGGCCCGGCCCCCGAGCTCGGCGTGGCTGACGCGGACGCCGGTGTCGATGACGTAAGCGGTGACTCCGGTGCCCGCGCTGTCGGGGTACGTGTAGGTGCCGGAGAGCGGCAGGTCGGCCTGGTCGATGCGGTCGAGGCCCCAGGGGGCGTTCTGCTGGGTGGCCTCGGCGCGGACGACCTGGTTCTGCTCGACGGTGGCGACGGCCGGGTCGGCGGCGAGGCGGCGGGCGGCCGCGGCGTCGAGGGTGACGGTGTAGCCGTCGAGCGCGGCGCCGAAAGTCTTGCCGACCTTGCCGCCGTAACCGGCTATGAGTCCGCGGCCCTCGGCGGAGCCGGCGGTGAAGCCGGCGTCCTTCCTGAGGGTGACCAGATAGCTGCCGGGGACGGCGTCGGGCGAGCCGGCCGCGAGGACGACGCCCTCGGCGGGGGCGGGGGCGGCCTGCGCGGGGGCCACGGCGAGGCCGGTGGCGAGGGCGGCGACGGTGGCGGCGGAGGCGATCAGCGTCCGGCGGGCGGTGCGGTTCTGCGGGAGTGCCATGGTGAGGGGTTCCTCCTCTTGGCGGCGCGCCCGGTGTCGGGCGGGCACGGTACGTGGGGGTCGCGTGCGGTCGCACGCACCGCCGGGGAGGGGGTCCTCCGTTCGGCGTGAGCAGAAGCCTGTTGCCCACCGGCCGTACGGATCAAGGAAGTTGAATCGTTGTCATGCATCCGACATACAGGAGACACGGAGACTCCCCCGATCCCCTCCCGAACCCTCGCGAACCGCCCCTCCCCCGCCACCGTCACGATCCGGCCGCCACCCCCGAGGACCGGCCACCGAAAGGCGGGAAGGAGCCGGACGGGGAGGCGGAACGGGGACGGGCGAGGGGCGGGACGGGGAGGTGGGACGGGGGCGGGCGCGAGTCCGGCGGCCGGGTTTTGCCATGATCGGGGGATGCGAAGGAAGACCGCGCCCGAGACCGGCGCCCCCGCCCTGTCCCCCTACCAGGAGGGTCTGCGGGCGCGCCTCCTGGCCGCCCCGGTCGTCCCGGCGCCGGAGCCGTGGCGGAACGTGTTCGGCGGCCGCGCAGCCGTCGGCGGGCTCACGGGCATCGGCTTCGGCACGGACTCCGGCACCGGCCACGACCTGGTGACGGTCGTCTCCGGCGCCGGGTACGGCGTCTTCGACGCGGTGACGGGCGAGCGGATCGCGCGGGACCGCGACCCGGAGGACGACGGGCCCGACGGCACGGCCGACCTCTCGTGTCCCGGGATCGGCCCGCTCGCCGGGCGACGGGTGCGGATCGCGGGGCTGTTCGGCGGCGGGGCGCACAGCACGAGCGGCGACGGCTGGACCGTGGACGTCGAGGCTCCCGACTGGCCGAACCACCGGGTCCTGCTCTCGTCCAACGGCGGCGACTGGCACCGGCCGCCGCACACCGAGGGCTGGTGGCACGTCTTCCACTCCACCTGGTCGACGCTGCGCGCCGCCGGCTTCTCCCCTTCCGGGCGGACCCTCGCGGTCGCGACGAGCAGCGACCTCACCCTGTGGACGCGCGACGCCTGACGCAGGGTGCCAGGGCCGGCCCGATCCGCCGCGCGGTCAGCTCGCCGCTTCCACGGCGACGTGGGGCCGCGGCCGGGTCCGCATGCCCCAGCGGGCGAGAGACGGGCCGACGGCGCCCAGCGCCGCGAAGAACAGCGCCAGCAGCAGCCAGCCCGCCGTGCCGAGGCCGAGCACCACCGTGGTGAGGATCGCGGGGGCGAGGGCCTGGCCCGCGCTGAAGCCGAGTCCGAGGACGCCCTGGTACTGGCCCTGGGCGTGGTCGGGGGCGAGGCCGAAGCCCAGGGCGAAGCACGCCGAGGACTCCCAGACCTCTCCCAGGCTGTGGACGAAGATCGCCGCCAGGACCAGTCCCGCCGCCGCCCAGACGGGGGCGTACGCCGCCAGCGCCATCATCGGGCAGCTGACGAGGAAGAGCAGCCCCGCGGTGCGGAACGCCCTGCCGCCGTCGTACGGGGTCTCGATGCGGGAGCCGATCCTCGTCTGCATCAGGACGCAGAAGGCGGAGTTGACCGCGAACAGCGCGGCCACCGTCCAGCGCGGCGATTCGGTGTGCTCGGAGATCCAGATGGGCAGGAGCAGGGAGACCACCGGGTACTGCAGTCCCATGGCTCCGTAGAGGGCGGTGAACACCAGGAACGGGCGGTCCGCGAAGGCGATCCAGCGCCGCTGCCGGGGAGGCGCCGCCAGCACCGGGTAGCGGGGCAGCAGGAGCAGGAGCGCCGCGCACAGGGCGAAGCTCGCCGCGTTGCCGAGGATCAGCGCGACGTAGGCGCCGCGGGTGTCCGCGGCCAGCGCCAGCCCTGCGCCCAGCGTCCCCAGGACGACGCCCAGGTTGACGAAGGTGCGCAGCTTCGCCCGGAACACGGCCGGGCGCTCGCCCCCGACCCGGACCACCAGCGCTCCCCACGCCGCCCCGCCGACCGCCGCGGCGATCTGGTCGACCGTGGCGATGACCGTGAGCGCGGTCCAGCTCTCGACGAGGACGAGGGACGCCATCGACGCCGCCTGGACCACGAGGGCCAGCATCATGATCACGCGGGCGCCGCGCCGGTCGGCGAGATGGCCCCCGGGGATCCCCGCGCACAGGCCGATCAGTCCGGCGATGGTGAGCGCGGCGCCGACCTGTGCCGCGGGCAGGCCCACGACCAGGGTGAAGTAGAGCGCCGACGCCGCGTTGAACAGACCGTTGCCGACCCGGTTGACGAAACTGGCGGCGACCAGCACGCGCTCCGGCCCGTTGTTCCCCGCCATCCGGCCTATTCGGCCCGCCACCCCGTCTTTGATCATGGCCGCAGGCTAACAGCGCCGCGGAACCCGCCAGAGGGGGGCTAGGAGGGCCGCGGCGCCGGTGCCCTCAGAGGACGGCGGCGACCGCCTCGACCTCCACGAGCTGGTCGGGGTAGCCGAGCACGGTGACGCCCATCAGGGTGCTCGGCACGTCGTGCTCGCCGAAGGCGTCCCGGACGACCTGCCAGGCGGCCACCAGGTCGGACCGGGAGGTCGTCGCGACGAGCACGCGGGTGCTGATGACGTCCTCGATCCCGGCCCCCGCGTCCTCCAGGGCCGTCCGCAGGTTCGCGACGCAGGCCGCCGCCTGTCCGGCGACGTCCCCGGCGGCCACGGTGGCGCCGTCGGCGTCGAGCGGACAGGAACCGGCGAGGAAGATCAGCCGGGCTTCGGCCGGCGCGGTCGCCGCGTACGCGTACTCGGCGACGTCGGACAGGGAGGCGGAACGGATGAGGCGGACGGCGCTGGGCACGGGGATCGGTCCTCTCGGCGGCCCCGGTCGGGGGCACGGTCACGGTCACGTCCCCCCGGACCCGGCTCCGGCCGACGGCTCGCATGCCACGGCCGGCGACCTCGGGGAGAACCGGAGAAACCGAAAGAGCCCGGAGAAACTCCGGGAAGTCCGGGGAGAACGCGGAGACCCGGGAAGCCCCGGGGACACCTCACCCTCTCAGGCTTCGCCCGGCGTCTCGACCGCATTTCCGGCGTTCCGGGGCCCGCGCCCGTACCGCACGGGGCCGAGGCCGTCGGGCAGGAGGCGCAGCGCCTCCGCGACGGCCTCGCGTGCCGTGCCGAAGACCGCGCCCCGCTCCGACATCAGCTCCGCCGCCCGGAAGCCGTCGTCGGCGCACCACAGGACCGGCCCCACGACGTCCATGTACGGACGGGTGGCGGAGGAGAAGCGCAGCGCCCAATGGCTGGTGAAGGGGTAGAGCTCACTCAACTCCGTTACGGCCCCGGCCGCTTCGACCAGTTCGCGGTACGCGTGCGCCCAGGGGGTGGCCAGTTCGGCGGCTTCCGTGCGCAGGGCCTGCCACTCGTACGCGACCATGCGCGCGGGGTCGGGCCGGTCCAGTTCGAGGCGGCCGGTGGGGCGGACGAAGGGGGCGGCGGCGTGGACGTCCTCCGGCGGCTCCCCGTCGTGCCACGCGCGCACCGCCCGGGCGACCTCGGCCAGGTCGTCCGTCTCGCCGCGGAGCACGGGCAGTTCCGTGAGCCGTTCGTCGGCGGAGGCCGACCACATCCGTTCGTACTTCCACGCGGAGATGCGGAGCGGCTCCCGGTGGGGCAGCACGCTCCTGACGGACGCGGAGTAGAGCGGTTCGGCGGCCGGCGAGGTCAGCGGTACGCCGTCGAGGGCGCCGGCCGCGACGGCCCGGAGAGCGGCGGCGAGGCTTCCGGCGGCGGCGATCTCGGGGTACAGGGTGGCGGGTTCGGGTGGCTGGGGCATGCCGGGGATTCTGCCCCGGTCCCTCCCCTTCCTCTCGCCCCGGCCCGGCCCGGTCGGATGCCTGATGCCGGGCGCGGGGGTTCAGCCGGTGGCGGCGGGGCCCGTCCGGCCCGGCCAGCGGCGGTGCAGGGCGTCGATGCGGAAGGCGTGGACGTGCCGGCCGCCGGGGCCGGAGCCGGTGGCCGTGTGGGGGTGGCCGGCGGGGAGTTCGGGGTGGGTGTGCTCCAGTTCCTCGGGGTCGCCGCGCGGCCAGAGGCGGGCGGCCGCGCAGGCGGCGGCGAGGGCGACGGCGGTGAGGGCGGCGGCGGAGGCGGCCGGGCCCGCGCGGGAGGCGAGCCAGCCGGCGAGCGGGTAGGTGAGGAGCCAGAAGCCGTGGGAAAGGGAGAAGCGGGCGGCGAAGAGCGCGGGCAGGTCGGCGTCGGCGGCGGACCTGCGCAGCAGCCGCCCGCCGGGGGTCAGGACCGCGGAGGCGGCGGCGCCGAGGCAGCACCAGAGGGCGAGCAGCGCGGGCCAGGCGGCGGCCCGGTGTGCCTCGGCCCAGCCGGAGGCGAGTCCGCAGGTCGAGGCGGCGAGCCCGGCGGCGAGGACGGCGGCGGCGGGCAGCATCAGGGGCCGGTCGCCGGTGCGGCCGAGGAGGCGCGGGAGCAGCAGGGCGGCGGTCATCGAGCCCGCCCCGTACGCGGCGAGGGCGAGCGACACGTCGCCGGGAGGGCGGCCCAGGCCGTCCCGTACGAGGACGACGGTGTCGACGAGGACCATCGCCCCGGCGGCGGCGACCGCCAGGTCGAGGGCGAGGAGGGCGCGCAGCCGCGGGGTGGCGAGGAGGAGGCGGACGCCGGAGGTCCGCCCGGCGGCCGGGCCGGGTCCGGCGTCCGGCGGGAGGCGGAGGGTCAGGACGAGGAGCGCGGAGAGGAGGAACCCGGCGGCGGTGCCGGCGAACAGCCGGTCGTACGGGACGAGGGCGAGGAGCGCGGCGGCGAGGACCGGGCTGACGAGGCTCTCCAGGTCGTAGGCGAGCCGGGAGAGGGCGAGGGCCCGGGTGTAGTCGCGCTCCTCGGGCAGGACGCGCGGGATGACGGCCTGGTAGGCGGGGGTGAAGACGGCGGAGGCCGCCTGGAGCAGCAGCACGAGCGCGTACACCTGCCAGACCCGGTCCACGAAGGGCAGGGCGAGCGCGGCGGCGAACCGGACGAGGTCGGCGCCGACGAGGAGGGTGCGGCGCGGCACGCGGCGGGCGAGCGTCCCGGCGAGCGGCGCCAGGCCGACGTACGCCGTCATCTTGAGCGCGAGGGCGGTGCCGAGGACGGCGGTCGCGTGCGCGCCGGCGAGGTCGTACGCGAGGAGGGCGAGTGCCACGGTCGCCAGGCCGGTGCCGGTGAGGGCGACGGCCTGGGCGAGGAAGAGGTGCCGGTAGGTGCGGTCGCGCAGGACGGACAGCATGGGGACGCCCTCGATCGGCTGCGGGTGCGGGGCTCCACCGTAGCGGACATGTGCACGTGTGCGCACATGTTGATCGGCAGTGGGCGGGAGGGCCGTGGCGGCGGTCCGGTCGCTCAGTCGTGCCAGGGCTCTCCCGTGACCACGTGGTCGGCGCGGTTGAGGGCCTCGACCACCAGCCGCCTCAGGTGTCCGTCCGGCAGTGCGTACACGACCCGACGGCCGTCCTTCCGCGTCTGTACGAGTCCCCCGAGCCGGAGCTTCGCCAGGTGCTGGCTCACCGCCGGGCGCGCGGCTCCGCACGCCGCCGTCAGCGCGCCGACGTCGGCCTCCCCGTGGGTCAGCAGCCACAGCAGGTGCAGCCGGGTCGGGTCGCCGAGCAGCCCGAACACCTCGGCCGCCGCGGCGAGCTCCGCCGGTCCCGGCGTCCGGGGGTGGACGGGGGACACGGGCTGTTCGCGCTGTTCACGTACGGGATCCGCCATGCGCTCCATCGTAGGGAGCGGAGGGAGGAACCACTCCCCTCCACTGATCGTCATGTCCATGGGGACCGCTGGAGAGCCGGTCCCCTTCCGCTCTTCACCACCGAGGTCCGAGGAGATCCATGGCCGACACCCTCAGCTCGCTGGCCGCCCGCGTGCACGAACTGCTGGTGGACCTCATGACCGGCGGCCCCTCCCCGACGGCCCTCGCGGGCTTCCACGACGCCGTCGCGCGCGCCTCGGCGCTCGGCCCCGACGGCGCGTGGCTCGCCGCGACGGCCCTCTCCACCCTCGGCACCCTGGACTGCGTGCAGGGACGGACCGAGCAGGGCCTCCGGAACCTCGACGCGGCGGTGACGGCCGGCTTCAACGACTGCGTGTCGTTCCACGTCCCCCATCTGCGCCCGCTGTACGGCGACCCCCGTTTCCAGGCCCTGTACCGGCGGATGCGCATCACGGCGGCGGACCTCGACGAACTCTTCTGGCTGCACCAGGAGATGCAGGTCATGTCGAGGGAGGCCCAGGACGCGAACGTCGACAGCATCGGCCGCCTCGACACCGGCGTGACGCTGCTCCCGAAGGCGCCCCTGCCGACCCGCGAGCCGGACACCCCCGGCATCCTCTGCACCCGGCTCGAACTCGCCGCGGTGCAGACCGCCCTCCAACAGGCCGCCCTGAAGGCCGACTTCCAGCGCAGCTCCGGCAACACCGCCCTCGGCCTCATCGACGGCCCGTGGGACCTCCCCCGCGCCCGGTACGACGCCCGGCACGCCGACGAACTCGACGAGCGGCGCCAACGGGCGGCCGAGGCACGGGCCTTCGTCGAACGCCCCGGCGCGGACCGGACGCTCGCACCGTGCCCGCCACTGGGCTCGATCACCTACCCGGCCTGAGGGCCCCCTGCCCGGATCCGTCCGCCGGCGGACGGATCCGGGCAGGGGGGCTCGGTGACCGCCGCTCAGGACCCGGACAGGAAGCCCTCTTCGACGCCGGCGAGGACGAACCCGTTCTCGAAGCGCACCCGGTAGGTGGTCCGGACCTCGCCCCCGCCCGCGTGCGCTCCGTACATGACCATCTGCCGACGGAGGTCGTCCATCAGCGCGGCCACGTGCCCCGGGAACCGGCCGGAGCGGAACTGGCTGTCGAACTCGGCGAGTTTCTCCCCGAGCACCCCGCCCTCCTCCCGCGCCGATCCCAGGACGACGCCCCTCAGCCCCTCGGCCAGGAACAGCGGCCCGGCGAACCCCGCCCCGCCCCCGCCCTGGGTGATCGGGACGTCCTCGGTCAGCCGCACCTGCGCACCGGTCTCGTACGGCATGGCGTACCCCCCTTCGCTCGACCTCGCCCGTGACCTCGGTCGCGGCCACGGCGCCGGCCAGCGTAGTCCGGCGCCGGAGGTGCGTCCCCCGATTCGGGAACTCAGGAGACACCAGAGGAACTCGTAGGACCTTGGGGGTACTTGGGGAAGCCCGGCGGTCCTCAGGGGTGCGCAGCCGCGCGTTCCGATGCGCTGCGGAGGACGCAGAACTCGTTGCCCTCGGGGTCGGCGAGGACCGCCCAGCCGGTGCCGTCGGGATCGCGGTGGTCGGCGAGGAAGGTCGCACCGAGGGCCAGCAGCCGTTCCACCTCCTGGTCGCGCGAGGTGTCGGGGCGCAGGCAGAGGTGGAGCCGGTTCTTGTCCCGCTTGGGCTCGGGGACCTGGTTGAAGTAGAGAGCGGGGCCCTCCGCCAGGAGCACCCGGGTCTCCCGGTCGCCCGGCGCGCTGTCCGGGTCCAGCGGGCGGCCGGTCACCCCGCTCCAGAAGAGGGCGAGCCCGTAGGCGTCCGCGCAGTCGACCGCCACGTTCTGGAGCACCGAGACCATGTGCGCCGCCCTTCCTTCTTCCGTCCGCGAAACCACCGAGTCTCGCACACGGAATCCGGCCGGGGAGGACCGTCGGACGGGGGCCGTGCGGGAGATCGTGCGTGCGCGTGGGGGCAGCCGCGCCCGGACCTCGGCTTTCGCCCGGGGACGTCCACGTCTCGGGACGGGTGACCGATCCGTGGACCGCCGTGCGCGGAAGCGGACTCTCGGGTGAGGATGCTGCGGACGGCCAGGGACGTGGCCGGGAGCGAGGAGAGAGACGACGATGACCATCGAGTGGCGCTACACCATCCACCCCGGCCTCGGTGTGCTCTCCCTGGCCGGGTTCCTGGGGCAGGAGGCCGTGGGCCGGTTCCAGGGGGCCGTCGGCTGGGCGCTCGCCCGGGGCACCGGGCCCGTGGTGCTGGACCTGACCGGCCTGCGCGGCTGGTCCGACGGCGGGCGGCTCGCCGTCTCGGAGGCCGCGTCGCGGCTCGCCGCCGAAGGGCGGGGCCTCGAACTCGCCGCCGTGCCGGAGCGCGGCACCCTCGCCCCCGACGGCCGCTTCGTCTGCGACGCCCAGGTGACCATCGCCGTCCACGGCGACCTCGCCGCCGCCCTGGCCGCCCACCGCGACCGCGGCGCCGAGGAACGCGAATGGCGCAGCGACGCCTGGCCGGGGAACGGCTGAGGCCGCGCGAAAACCACTGTCCGATCACCGGGCCCGGTGATAGACACCCCGCGTGGAAAAGAATCCCGAGTTCCCCGAGCTGTTGCGATGGATCGACGAACGGTCGGCCGCCTTCCGCGCCGTGATCGCCGCCGCGCCCGGTCTCGACGCACCAGTGCCGACCTGCCCCGGGTGGACGCTGCTCGACCTGGTGAGGCACCTGGGCGGGGGAGACCGCTTCTGGGCCGCCATCGTCGGCGCGGGACCCTCCGACGCGCCCCCGGCGGAGGCCGTCGCCGCGCGCGCCGCGCTGGAAGTGCCGGGGGAACGCGAGGCCCTGTCGGCCTGGCTGGACGCTTCGACGCGGCTTCTGCTGGACGCCCTGCGCACGGCGGGGCCGGAGAGCGGCTGCTGGACGTGGTGGCCCGCGTCGCAGTCGCCGCAGACCGCCGGCGGCACCGCCCGGCACCGGGTCCAGGAGACCGCGGTGCACACCTACGACGCCCAGCTCGCCCTGGGCGCCCCGCAGCCGCTGCCGGCCGCGCTCGCGCTGGACGGCGTGGAGGAGTTCCTGCTCACCGTCTGCGCGACGCCGAGCGGCTGGCCCCACAGGCCCACGGCCTTCGACTTCCACGCCTCCGAGGGCCGCTCCTGGCGCCTCACCGTCGACGGCGACGGCGCACGCGCCACCCGCGTCCCCGCGCCCGCCGCCGGGACCGGCGAGGCCCCGGACGCGGCCGGCGCCTCCGTGTACGGCACGGCGAGTGAGCTGGTCCTCTACCTGTACGACCGGATCAAGGCCGACTCCTTGCGCGTCGACGGGGACGCGGGGCTGCTCGACCTGCTCCGCGCCTGGGAGCCGGAGGAGAAGTAGGACGGCAGGACGCAGCGGGGGCGGCCGGCCACGCCCCGCCCGGCGGGACACGGTTCTTCGCCGGGTCCGCCGGTCGCGGCACCGGCCCCGGGCCCGCGAAGCGGCCTCGGCCGGCGACCCCGGGGCGGTCACCCCGGGCTGGCCACCTCAGGCTGGCCACCTCAGGGCGATCACCTCAGGACTGTACCGACCCGGCCGTCCGCCGGGAGGAGCCTGCGCATCCGCCCCACCCCCCACGACCACAGCCACGCCACGCCGCGCTCCGCAGGCGACCGGAGACCCGTTGCCGCCGCACGACACCGGACGTGATCCACCACCTGGCCGACAGCAGCCTGGAACGACAGCCCACACCCTCCGGCTCCCCTGGGACCGGCCCCGGACATCACTCCTCCCCCACCCCCCTCATTCACGTACACGAACTTCCCTGTCGAAGATCCCCGAAATTCCCCTCCTCCACCCTCCCTTGCGTTCAGATCCATGAACAACAACCACACACCCGCATCTTGACGTGCCTCCGACACCCGCCCTAGCGTCACCCTCCAGAAAGCGCTTTCTCCGTGTCCGAGCCGCCTCCCCCACCAGGAGACACCGATGCGCACCACACCCCTCGCCCTCAGTCTGGGTCTCGTCGCCGGCACGATCGTCGCGTTGTCGGCGGCGGGGGGCGCCCAGGCCGCCACCGGGCGGTACGAGGCCGAGGTCTCGCCCGCCGTCTGCGACGGCACGATCGACTCCGACTGGTCCGGGTTCTCCGGGAGCGGGTTCTGCAACGGGACCAACGCCGTCGGGGCCCACGTGCAGTTCGCCGTGTCGGCGCCCGCCGCCGGGACGGCGACCCTCACCGTACGGTTCGCCAACGGGACGGCGACCGCCCGGCCCGCCGATGTCGTCGTCAACGGCACGACGGTGGCGGCGGGGGCCTCGTTCGAGTCCACCGGCGTCTGGACCGGGTGGACGTCGAAGACGTTCACCGTGCCCGTCGCCGCCGGGGCCAACACCGTCCGGCTCAGCCCGACGACCGCCGCCGGGCTTCCCAACGTCGACCACGTCGAGCTCACCACCGCCGACGCCCCCGCCCCCGCCGGGCCCGTGCTCTACGTGTCGCCCGCCGGGACCGCGGGCGCCTCCGGCAGCCAGGCCGATCCGACGACGCTGGCCTCCGCGATCACCCGGATCGGCGCGGGCGGCACGATCTACCTGCGCGGCGGGACCTACGACCACGCACAGACGGTGACCGTCGCGCCGGGCAACGACGGCACCGCCGCCGCCCGCAAGACGATCGCCGCCTACCCGGGCGAGACGCCGGTGCTGGACTTCTCGGCGATGGCGGAGTCCTCGTCCAACCGGGGGCTCGCGCTCAACGGGAACTTCTGGCACGTGAAGGGGCTGGTCGTCCAGCGGGCCGGCGACAACGGCATCTACGTCGGCGGCAGCGACAACGTCATCGAGCGCACGGTCACCCGCTTCAACCGCGACACCGGCCTCCAGCTCGGCCGGATCGCCTCCGGCACGCCGCGCGCCCAGTGGCCGGCCCGCAACCTCATGGTGAGCGTCGAGTCGCACGACAACGCCGACGCGGCCGGCGAGAACGCGGACGGCTTCGCCGCCAAGCTGACCACCGGCCCCGGCAACGTCTTCCGGTACGCCGTCGCCCACCACAACATCGACGACGGCTGGGACCTCTACACCAAGCCGGACACGGGCGCCATCGACCCGGTGACGATCGAGAACTCCCTCGCGTACACCAACGGCACGCTCTCCGACGGGACCGTGAACGCCAACGGCGACCGCAACGGCTACAAGCTGGGCGGCGAGTCCATCGCCGTCGACCACGTCGTGCGGCGCAGCATCGCCTACCGCAACGGCAAGCACGGCTTCACGTACAACAGCAACCCGGGTTCGCTGAAGGTCTCCGAGAACATCTCGGTCGACAACGCCCAGCGGAACTACACCTTCGAGGCCGGTACGTCGGTCTTCCGGGGCAACACCTCCTGCCGGAGCACGAGCTCCGGGACCAACGACAAGCTCGTGGGCGACGCCGACGCGTCGAACCAGTTCTGGTCCGGTACGAACGGATCCCGGTGCGCGAACCACTCCGGCGCGCTCGGCTGGTCCTTCGCCTCGAACGGTTCGCTGGCCGTCACCTTCGGGGGCCGTCCCGTCACCTGGTGAGCCGGTGGACCGCGCGCCCGTGCCCGTTCGCTCGGGTGCGGGCGCGCAGTTCCCTGCCGAGGGCGTACGCGGCCCGCAGGTCGTCGCCCTCGTACCCGGCGCCGGCCAGTGCGCGCAGCGCCGGGGAGGCGTTGACGGCCACGGTGTGGCGCAGGACGGAGAAGAGCGGCACGTCGGAGCCGGAGTCCCCGTAGGCCACGCAGGAGTCGCGGTCGAGACCGAGGGCGGTACGGAGGCGGTCGACGGCCGTCACCTTGTCCTCGGGGACGAGGATCCCGGCCGGGTCGGGCGCGGAGCGGAACGGCGGGGGCGGGAAGGCGGAGGCGACCACGTCGTCGACGCCGAGGCCGCGCAGCCGGGTGGCGAAGAAGTCCGGCGACATGGTGACGACGACGGCCCGGTCGCCCCGGCCACGGATGTCCGCGAGGACCTCGGCCAGTCCGCCGATCCAGGGCGCCGCGTCGAAGGTCTCGGCGACGACGGCCGGGGTCAGCTCCCGCCACAGCCCGTACAGGGCTGCGGCGAAGCCGCGGGTGTCGATGGCCCCGGCGGCGAACTCGGCTTCCAGGGAGCGCAGTTCGTCCAGGCAGTCGAGCCGGGCGGCGATCTCCAGGGCCGCCGAGGTGTTCCTCAGCAGCGTGCCGTCCATGTCGAAGACGTGCAGCAGCCGACCGTCCATCGCCCCTCCCCTCCGGGTCCTGATCCCGGTCCGGGTCCGGATGCGGGTGCGGGGGTCAGCGTACGCCGCGGACGAAGAAGACCGACACGGCGCCCGCGAGGGTGATGAGGGCAGCGATGACGTACAGGCCGTCGTAGCCGAGGGCGCCGACGATCGCCGAGGCCAGGAAGGGGGCGAGGATCTGCGGTCCGGCGTTGGCGACGTTGAGGACACCCATGTCGCGGGCCGCGTCGCCGGCGGACGGCAGGACGAGGGTGACGAGGGCGGTGTCGACGGCGAGGTAGGAGCCGAAGGCGAGGCCGATGAGGACCGTGAAGACCAGCATGCCGGTCCAGTCCGGACTGACGACCGGCACCAGCATGGCGACGGCGCACAGCACGGAGGAGACGAAGACCAGCGGTTTGCGGCGGCCCGTCCGGTCGGACAGCACCCCGCCGAGGACGGTGGCGAGGAGGGTGACGCCGGCGTCGATGGGGGCGATGAAGGCGACGGCCTCCTCGGACTCCAGGCCCGCGGGCAGTTCGATGTGGTCCTGGAGGATGTACAGCTGGAAGAGGGAGACCGCGAAGAAGCCCAGCATCATCAGGAAGCGGCCGATGAAGACCCAGCGGAAGTCGGCGGACTCCAGGGTGCGGGCGAAGGCACTGAACCGGCCGCGCGGCGGCTCCGGTTCGGCCCGGGGGCGGCGGTGGTCGCGGACGACCGCGGTGAAGAGGACGGCGGCACCCGCGATGACGGCTCCCATGACGAGGTAGCCGAGGGCGAGGTCGCCGGGGACGAAGAGGGCGGCGGTGGAGATGCCGACGGCGGTGCCGATGGGGGTGCCGATGCCGACCATCGCGGAGGCCAGGCCGCGGCGTTCGACGGGCACGCGGTCGGGGACGACCGCGGTCAGGGCCGCCTGGTAGACGTTCATCATCGCCTGGACGAGGCACCAGCCGATGGTGACGAGGAGGACGCTGCGGGCCTGGCCGAGCAGGGCCAGGGCGCCGAGGGCGGCGAGTCCGCCGCCGAGGATCCACGGGTTGCGCCGCCCCGACCGGTCGGAGAGCACGCCCGCGAGGGGGTTGAAGAGGGTCGCGAAGATCGCCGCGACGCCGGAGACCAGACCGAAGTTGGCGACCTTGTCCGCCGGGTCGACCAGCTCGACCTGGACGGGGAGGAGCACCGCCCCGATGCCCATGTAGACCATGTACATCGCCGCGTTGGCGACGGTCAGCATGGGCATCAGACGCAGCAGGGGACCCTTGCCGATGGGGGCGGTCCCCTCGGAGGCGGTCGTCGGCGGGGCGGTCATGGCGGTGCTCCTTGCAGAGGTGGTGCGGGTGGTGCGGGTGGCGTCGGCGGTCAGCTGCCGAAGCCGAGGCCGAAGCGGTCGAGGGCGCGCAGCCACAGGTCGCGGCGGCCCTCGTTGCGGTCGGACCGGGTGAGCGAGCGCTGGGTGATGCCGATGCCGATCGAGCGGACGGGCTCGGGCGGGAAGGGCAGCGGCTTGCGGCGGACGAGGGCGAGGGAGGTGCGCTCGGTGCGCTCGCCGGCCAGCAGGTCGAGCATCACCTCGGCGCCGAAGCGGGTGGCGCCGACGCCGAGGCCGGTGAAGCCGGCGGCGTACGCGACCTTGCCGTGGTGACTCGTGTCGAAGAAGACACAGAAACGGGTGCTGGTGTCGATGGCCCCGCCCCAGGCGTGACTGAACCGGAGCCCTTCCAGCTGCGGGAAGGTCGTGAAGAAGGTGCGGGCGAGGGTGGCGAAGGTCTCGGGCCGCCGCTCCCGCTCGGCGCTGACGCGGCCGGCATAGTCGTAGACGACGTCGTAGCCGCCCCACAGGATCCGGTTGTCGGCGGAGATCCGCACGTAGTGGAAGTGGTTGGCGGGGTCGGACCAGCCCTGGCGGTTCTTCCAGCCCACGGCGGCGAGCTGTTCCTCGCTCAGCGGCTCCGTCATCAGTGCGTAGTCGTAGACGGGGACCGTGTAGAGGCGGTGGCGGCGCAGCAGCGAGGGGTAGGCGTTGGTGGCGAGGGCGACGCGGCGGGCGGTGACCCGGCCGTAGGGGGTGCGGACGGCGACGACGGCGCCGTGCTCGTCGAGGGAGAGGCCGGGGGTGTGCTCGTGGATGCGGACGCCGAGGCCGAGGCACGCCTGCTTGAGTCCCCAGGCGAGCCTGGCCGGGTTGACCATGGCGGTGTCGCTCTTGTTCCACATGCCGCCGAGGAAGGTCGGGGAGTCGATCTCGGCGCGGACGGCGTCGGCGTCGAGGAGGGCGGTGTCGGCGCCGTACCGGGCGGCGGTCTCGGCCTCCTCGGCGAGCCATTCGACCTGGTGGGGTTCGGTGGCGACGGTGAGGGAGCCGGTGCGTTCCCAGTCGCAGTCGATGCCGTAGCGCCGGACGGCGTCCTCCATGGCCCGGAGGTTCTCGCGGCCGAGGCGTTCGAGGGTGCCGATCTCGTCGGGCCAGCGGTCGAGGCCGTTGCCCAGGCCGTGGGTGAGGCTCGATTCGCAGAAGCCGCCGTTGCGGCCGGACGCCGCGTGGCCGATCTCCTCGCCCTCGATGAGGACGACGTCGGTGGAGGGGTCGCGTTCCTTGGCGACGAGGGCGGTCCACAGGCCGGCGTAGCCGCCGCCGACGACGAGGAGGTCGCAGGTGGTGCCTTCGACGAGGGCGGGTTCGGCCTGGGGGCGGCGGGGATCGTCGAGCCAGAACGGGGCCGGCGCGACGTCCCGCAGCGCGTGCAGGTGGTCCATGGGGATGTCCTTCGGATCGCGGAGGAGCCCGGTCGCGGAGCTCCTTCCGAGGTGCCGCCCATGAGACCCGGCGCCGCGACACAAGGTCAATGGTGTTGACGTAAGGGTCCGTGCGCCCGCCCCGGCCCGCCCCGGAGGGGGGCCGGCCCCCGGCCGCGGCGCGGCGGCCCGGCCGCGGAACGCCCTGATACGGTCCCCGAACCCGAGGGCCGCCGCGAGGGGTCCGACGCCCATGCGGCTGGGGGCCGTCCGACGCCAGGCAGCCGGGGGCCGCCTGGCGTCCACCCGGCCGGGGCTCCCGGCCTGCTCCGGAGCAGGCCGGGAGCCCCGGCCGGACGAGCCGGGAGCGCAGGTCGTGGCGGTGCCGGCCCAGGAGACCCCGGGCGACCGCGCGGGTCGGGGTGGAACGGACGGCGTCCTCGGCGGCACGGCCGAGGGCGCCGCTGAAACCCACCGAGGAGACCCCGGGGCGGTGCCGCACACATGGATGCCGAAGAAGCCCGGCACCAGGGAGCGGGGGCGGGCCTGCGGAGCCGGGGCCGTCCGCCCGGGTGCGGTACGGGAGGGCGGGGCGCGGCGGGCGGGACGGGCAGGGACCCCCCGGAAACAACATTCGGCACTTTCTTGACCGTGGACGAGAAGTTGCCTAGCTTTGGCGCCGCCGGTGCGTGTGCGAGGCGGGGATCCCGCGCCCCGCCCCCGGCGCCCCTCGACTCACGGGAAGGACCCCGTCCATGACTTCTCCCCAGGTGAACCCGGTGGATCTCACCGGCAAGGTCGCCGTCGTCACCGGCAGCGGCCGGGGCCTCGGCCTCGCCTACGCCCGCTCGCTCGCCGCCGCCGGCGCGGCCGTCGTCGTCAACGACGTGGACGCGGAGGCCGCCGAAGCGGCCGTGAAGGAGATCACCGGGGCGGGCGGCCGCGCCGTCGCCGAGGTGGTCCCGGTCGGTTCGGCCGAGGCCGCCGAGGCGCTCGTCGCCCGCGCGGTCGACAGCTTCGGCCGCATCGACACGATGGTCACCAACGCGGGCGTGCTCCGCGACCGCGTGCTGTGGAAGATGACCGACGACGACTTCGACACCGTCGTCCAGGTGCACCTGCGCGGCACCTTCACCTGCGTCCGCGCCGCCGTGGAGCGCATGCGCGCGCAGGGCGACGGCGGCCGGATCGTCGTCGCGGGCTCCCCCGCCGGGCAGCGCGGCAACTTCGGCCAGACCAACTACGCCGCCGCCAAGGCCGGCATCGCCGCCATGGTCCGCACCTGGGCGATGGAGCTGGGCCGCGCGGGCATCACCGCCAACGCCGTCATCCCGGTCGCCGCCACCGCCATGACCAAGACCGTCCCGGTCTTCGCCCCGCACATCGAGGCGCTGGAGCAGGACGGCACCCCCTTCCCGGACAGCCTGCGCAAGGGCGAGGGCTTCGGCACCGCCGAGGACGTCGCCGGCCTGGTCGCCTTCCTCGCCTCGGACGCCTCCGCCGGCGTGACCGGCCAGTGCATCGGCATCGGCGGCGACAAGCTGGCCCTCTGGTCGCACCCGCAGGAGATCGCGGTGGCGTACGCGGACGGCGGCTGGAGCGCGGACGCGATCGCCGCCGCCTGGCCGGTCTCGGTCGGCCGCGCGCCGGAGACCTACGGCATCCCCGCCCCGGTCCTGTGAGCGGCGCCGTGATGGACCTCGACGCGCTCGTCGCCATCGACGTGCACGCCCACGCGGAGGTCTCCGCGAAGGGCGGGGCGTCGCTCTCGGCCGAGCTGGACGCCGCCGCCGGCGCCTACTTCAAGGCGGAGCACCGGCACCCGACGCTCCCGGAGATCGCCGCGTACTACCGCGAGCGGTCGATGGCCTGCGTGGTCTTCACCGTGGACGCGGAGTCCGCCACCGGCACCGTGCCGGTGCCAAACGAGGAGATCGCCGAGGCCGCCGCCGAGAACCCGGACGTGATCATCCCCTTCGCGGGCGTCGACCCCTTCAAGGGCAAGTCGGCGGTCCGTCAGATCCGGCGGCTGGTCGAGGAGTTCGGGGTCAAGGGCTTCAAGTTCCACCCGAACATCCAGGCGTTCCACCCCAACGACCGGATGGCCTATCCGCTGTACGAGGCCATCGAGGACGCGGGCGCGATCGCGGTCTTCCACACCGGGCAGACCGGCATCGGCGCGGGCGCCCCGGGCGGCGGCGGGATCCGGCTGAAGTACTCGAACCCGATGGACGTGGACGACGTCGCCGCCGACTTCCCCTGCATGCGGATCGTCCTCGCCCACCCGTCCTTCCCCTGGCAGGACGAGGCGCTCGCGGTGGCCACCCACAAGCCGAACGTGCACATCGACCTGTCCGGCTGGTCCCCGAAGTACTTCCCGCCGCAGCTCGTCCGCTACGCCGACAGCCTGCTCCAGGACAAGGTCCTCTTCGGCTCGGACTACCCGCTGCTGACCCCGGACCGCTGGCTCGCGGACTTCGCCGCGCTGCCGATCAAGGACGAGGTCCGGCCGAAGATCCTCAAGGAGAACGCGGCCCGGCTGCTCGGCCTCACCACCACCTGAGGGAGAGACCCCATGCGCAACCAGGGCATCGGGTCCTGGCCGGCCCGCCGGGGCCGCAGGACTCCCCGCCGCACCGCCCTCCTCCACGAGGGACGGTCCTTCGACTACGCGGCGCTGCACGAGCGTTCCACCCGGCTCGCCCACGCCCTGCGGGGCGCGGGCGTGGGGCGCGGGGACCGGGTCGCCTTCCTGGGCCCGAACCATCCCGCCCACCTGGAGACGCTGTTCGCCTCCGGGATCCTCGGGGCGGTCTTCGTCCCGCTCAACAACCGCCTCACCGTGGCCGAACTCGCCTTCCAGCTGGCCGACTCCGGCAGCCGGGTGCTGGTGCACGCCCGGCAGCCGGACGGCAAGGCCGCCGAACTGGCCTCGGCCGCAGGCCCCCTGACCCTCCTCTCCGTCGAGGGCGAGGGACCCGGGCAGGGGTACGAGGAGCTGCTCGCGGCCTCCTCCACGGAGGAGATCGACGAGGAGGTGGGACACGACGACGCCTGCCTCATCATGTACACCTCGGGCACCACGGGCCGGGCCAAGGGCGCCGTCCTCACCCACGGCAACATCGTCTGGAACAGCCTCAACGTCGTCGTGGACACCGACGTCGCCGGTGACGAGGTCGCCCTCGTGAGCGCCCCGCTCTTCCACACCGGCTCGCTGAACATGAGCTGCCTTCCGACCCTCCTCAAGGGCGGCACGGTGCTCCTGGAGTCCGCCTTCGAAGCGGAGCGGGCCCTGCGCCTGATCGAACTCCACGGCGTCACGGCGCTGTTCGGCGTCCCCACCATGTACGACGCGATGGCGTCCGCGCCCGGCTGGAAGGAGGCGGACCTGACCAGTCTGCGCCTCCTGCTGTGCGGCGGCGCACCCGTCCCCACCCGCACCGCGCGGACCTTTCTGGAGCGGGGGCTCGCCTTCGTCCAGGGGTACGGCATGACCGAGGCGTCGCCCGGGGCGCTGGTCCTGGACCGCGGCGACTCGGCCCGCAAGGCCGGCTCGGCGGGCGTGCCGCACTTCTTCACCGACGTGCGGGTGATCCGCCCGGACGGCACGGAGACGGCACCCGGCGAGAAGGGCGAGGTCGTGGTCGCCGGACCGAACGTGACCCCGGGCTACTGGAACCTCCCGGAGGCGACCGCCGCGGCCTTCCGCGACGGGGGGCGCTTCCGGTCCGGTGACGTCGCCACCGTCGACGCCGAGGGGTACGTCACGCTCGTCGACCGCCTCAAGGACATGATCATCTCGGGCGGGGAGAACATCTACCCCGCCGAGGTCGAGGACGCGCTGCTGCGGCACCCCGACGTCGCCGAGGCCGCCGTCATCGGCGTCCCCGACGCCCGCTGGGGCGAGGTCGGGCGGGCGGTCGTCGTGCTGCGCCCCGGCACCGCGCCCACCGCCGAGGAGCTCCTCGGTCACCTGGAGGGCCTGCTGGCCCGCTACAAGCTCCCGCGGAGCTTCGTCCTCGTCCCCGAACTGCCCCGCAACGCCACCGGAAAGCTGCTGAAGGGCCCGATCCGGGACCGCTACGGCAGCACCCCCGCCCCCACCGACTGAACCTCCTGGAGAAACCCATGTCCCTCACCGTCCACGGCGTCGACGAGATCCGCGCCCGGGCCGGCGCCGACCTCGGCCACAGCTCCTGGGTCGAGATCGCCCAGTCGCGCGTGAACACCTTCGCCGACGCCACCGACGACCACCAGTGGATCCACGTCGACGAGGAGCGGGCCGCCACCGGCCCGTTCGGCGGCACCATCGCCCACGGCTACCTCACCCTCTCCCTCCTCATCCCCATGTGGAGCGAGCTCCTCCAGGTCGAGGGCGTCTCGATGGCCGTCAACTACGGTCTGAACAAGGTCCGTTTCCCCTCCCCCGTCCGCGTCGGCTCGAAGATCCGCACCCACGGCCGCATCGCCACGGTCGAGGACGTCCGGGGCGGCGTCGAGGTCGTCGTCGACCTCACCGTCGAGATCGACGGCGCCGACAAGCCTGCCTGCGTCGCCCAGGCGGTCTACCGCTTCTACGCCTGATCCCCACCCTCTCCCAGGGGCGGGCGCCCCGCGCAGGCGCCCGCCCCTGAGGCATGCCCGCGCGCCGGGTACGGTTCTCCCGCATCCGGCACGGAGAGGGGAGGGCCATGACGACGAGGCCGGTCGAGGCGGTCGGGCCGCTGGAGCGGGGACTCGCCGTGCTGCGGGCCGTGGTCGCCGGGGAGGGCGGGCGGCGGGGCGTCGGGGAGGTGGCCCGGGAGACGGGGCTCGCGCGGGCGACGGTGGACCGGATCGCGACCACGCTCACCGTCCTCGGGGTGCTGCGGACCGAGGGGCGCGCGCTGCTGCTGGCGCCCGGGGCGGCCGGGCTCGGCAACGCCTATCTGGACTCCTGCGGGCTGCCCGCGCTCCTCGGGCCGCACGCCGCCGCGCTCGCCGAGCGGCTCGACGAGCCGGTGTCGCTGGCCGTGCCCGACGGCGACGGGGTCCGCTTCCTCGCGCAGGCCGACCGGCGGCGGGCCCTGGCCTTCGCCTTCCGGCCCGGGGACCTGCTGCCGGCCGAACGGTGCGCGCCCGGCGCCCTGTTCGCCGCCGAGGACGGCCGTCCGGCCGGGGACGAGGCGTTCGCGGCGCGGGTGCGGGAGGCGCGCGAGCGGGGCGTGGCCGTCGACGACCAGCTGATCGAGCCGGGGCTCGTCTCCGTCGCCCTGCCCGTACGGGACCCGGCGGGGGCCGTCGTGTGCGCGGTGAGCGTCGCCGGGCACACCCGCCGGCGCGACGCGGCCGCCCTGGAGGCGCTGGCCCTGGCGCCGCTGCGGGAGACGGTCGCGGCGATGGAGGCGGCGCTCGCCCTCGGAGCCGTACCGCCGAAAGAGACGCCCGCCCCCGAAACCGTACCGCCGGAAGAGACGCCCTCTCTCGGAGCCGTACCTTCCGGGCAGACGGCGCACGCCCCCGGAGCCGTACCGCCCGAGGAGGGGGCGCGCGGAGACGTCCTGAAGGAGGAGCTGGGGGCCGGGTTCCTGCGGTCGCTGGCCCGGGGGCTCGACGTGCTGCGCGCCTTCGGGGCCGTACGCGGCCCGGCCCGGCTCACCGATCTCGCGCGGCTCGCCGGGCTGCCCCGGGCGACCGCCCGGCGGTCGCTGATCACCCTGTGCCACCTGGGGTACGTGCGGGAGGACCCCGGGGGCTTCGTGCTCCTCCCCCGGGTCCTCGGGCTCGGCCACTCCCTGCTCTCCGCCCTGACCCTGCCCGACATCGCCACCCCGCACCTGGTCCGGCTGGTGCGGACGGTGCGCGAGTCGGCGTCGGTGGCGGTGCTCGACGGGGACGACATCCGCTACGTGGCCCGGGTGGCGGGCAGCCGGCTCCTGCGGATCGACATCGTGGTGGGCACCCGGCTGCCCGCGTACGCCACCTCGATGGGGCGGGTGCTGCTCGGGGCCCTGCCGGAGAACGAGCGGGACGCGCGGCTCGGCCGGATCGTCCCGGAGGCCCTGACGCCCCGGACCCTGACCGGGTCCGGCGCGCTGCGGGAGGCCGTGGCGGCGACCGCGGAGCGGGGGTTCGGCTGGGTGGAGGAGGAGCTGGAGGAGGGGCTGCGGTCGGTCGCGGTGCCGGTCCCGGACGGCACGGGCCGGGTGGTCGCCGCGCTCAACGTCGCCCTCGGCGCGGGCCGTTGCACTCCGGAGGAGAGCCTGGCGGTGCTCCTGCCGCAGCTGCGGGAGACGGCCGGGCGGATCTCGGCGGACCTGGCCGCGGTGGGCCGTCACGCCCCCGTGCCGACGGCGTGACGGGCGCCGCCCCTCGCCGCCCCGAAAGCACGACGGGTCGCCCCCGCGCCGCGCCGAAAGCGTGACGGCCCGTCACTTCCTTTTCGTGTGGCCCTTCTCCGCTCCTCCCCCGGTGTCCGGGTGCAGGGCCTCCAGGGCCGTCAGCATGAGTTCCAGGGCGAAGGGATAGCCGCTGCCCTGCATGTCGGCGGCGAGGAGGGGATAGGTCGCGGCGATGTGCGGGTGGGTCTCGGCGGGGAGTCTGCCGTAGACCTCGCCCCAGACCTCGGTGTCCGCCTCGCCCGCGGCCTCCGGCAGCGCGGCGGCGGCCGCGTCCTGGGCGGCGAAGGCGAGGGCCTGGTCGACGAAGGCGTGGTAGACGCGGACCGCCAGGGGGTCGGGGAAGCCGCCGTCCCGCAGGATGCCGAGGATCTTCTCGACCGCCCGCGTCTCGTGCGGGCGGCCCGTCGTCCGGTGCGCCGCCAGCAGGGCGGCCTGCGGCTGCGCGAGGTAGGAGCGGTGGATGCGCAGGCCCATCGCCCTGAGGTCGGCCCGCCAGTCCCCCGTCGCCTCCCAGCCCTCCTGGGCACGGCCGATGAGTTCGTCGGCGATCGCGAGGAGCAGGGCGTCGGTGTTGCGGAAGTAGCGGTACAGGGCGCTGGGGTCGGCGCCGAGGGCGGCACCGAGCCTCCGCACCGAGAGGGCCTCGGCGCCGTGCTGGGCCACCAGGCGCAGCGCGGTGTCGACGATGAGCCGTTCGGACAGGACGGCGCCCTGCTTGGTCGGCCGGCGACGCTGCCGGCTGCCTTCGGGTACGACACGTGCGGACATGGCCGGGACCTTACGTCAACACCATTGACGTGTAAACGGCGCACCGGCTTCGATGACGCCCGTCACCCGAACGACGGCGCCGGTGCCCTCCGGCCGCCGCAGCCGGTACGACCCCGTCCGACAGCCGCCGCGCGGCGCCCCCGCGCCCCGGCCGGCCGTCGTCCGTCCCGCGCCCTCCGGCGCGACCGCAGCAAGGGAGCCGCGCATGCCCCACGCCGATCTCGTCTTCACCCGAGGCCCCGTCCTCACCCTGGACCCGGCCCGCAGCCGGGCCACCTCCCTCGCCGTCACCGGCGACCGGATCACGGCCGTCGGCCACGACGAGGTGCGCGAACTGATCGGTCCCGGCACCGAGGTGGTCGACCTGACCGGCAAGCTGCTGCTGCCCGGCTTCCAGGACTCCCACATCCACGCGGTGGGCGGCGGCTGCGAGCTCGCCGAGTGCGACCTGACCGAGAGCGTCGACGTCACGGAGTACCTGGAGCGGATCCGCGCCTACGCCGAGGCGCACCCGGACCGGGAGTGGATCACCGGCGGCGGCTGGTCGATGGAGAGCTTCGAGGGCGGCCTGCCGACCCGTCAGCTCCTCGACTCGGTCGTCCCGGACCGTCCGGTCCTGCTGTCCAACCGCGACCACCACGGCGCCTGGGCGAACACCCGGGCCCTGGAGCTGGCCGGCCTCACCGCCACCACCCCGGACCCGGCGGACGGCCGGATCGAGCGGGAGGCCGACGGCACGCCGAGCGGCATGCTCCAGGAGGGTGCGACCGGCCTGGTGGCACGTCTGGTGCCGGACAAGACGCCGGAGGACCGGGTCGCCGGCCTGCTGCGGGCGCAGCGGCTGCTGCACTCGCTGGGCATCACCGGCTGGCAGGACGCCCTGCTCGGCTCCTTCAACGGCATGTCCGACCCGGCGGACGCCTACCGGGCGGCGGCCGGGGACGGCTCGCTGACCGCCCGGGTGACCGGCGCGCTGTGGTGGGACCGTGAGCGCGGCGCCGAGCAGATCCCCGAACTGGTCGCCCGTCGCGAGCAGTTGACCTCGGGCCGGTTCCGGGCCACCTCGGTCAAGATCATGCAGGACGGGATCGCGGAGAACTTCACGGCCGCGATGCTCACCCCGTACCTCGACGGCTGCGGCTGCGCGACCGGCAACACCGGTCTCAGCTTCGTCGACCCGGTGGCGCTGCGCGGCCACGTCGCCGCGCTCGACGCCCTCGACTTCCAGGTGCACTTCCACGCGCTCGGCGACCGCGCCGTGCGCGAGGCGCTGGACGCGGTCGAGGCGGCGGTCGCGGCCAACGGGCGGCGCGGCAACCGCCACCACCTCGCCCACCTCCAGGTCGTCCACCCCGACGACCTGAACCGCTTCGCCGCGCTCGGCGCCATCGCCAACATCCAGCCGCTGTGGGCGGCGCACGAGCCTCAGATGGACGAGCTCACGATCCCCTTCCTCGGCGAGGAGCGGGCGGCCCGGCAGTACCCCTTCGGCTCGCTGCTGCGGGCCGGCGCGACCCTGGCCGCGGGCAGCGACTGGCCGGTCTCCAGCCCGAACCCGCTGGAGGGCGTCCACGTCGCCGTGAACCGGCGCGACCCCGGCTCCCCGGACGAGAAGGTCTTCTATCCGGAGGAGCGCATCGACCTGCTCTCCGCGCTCACCGCGTACACCGCGGGCACCGCTCACGTGAACGGCCACGACGACGCGGGCAGCCTGCTCCCGGGCCACCTCGCCGACCTCGTGGTGCTCGACCGGGACGTCCTGGCCGCCCCGGCGGACGAGATCGCCGAAGCCCGGGTGGAGCGCACGTACGTCGGCGGCGAGCTGGTGTACGAAGCCTGATCCGGCCTTTGGCGTCAGGGGCCCGGCCGCACCGAGGAGGCCCGGACGTCGAGCCTGACCGGTACGAGCGCTCCGCCGGTCTCCCGCAGGCCCCGCTCCAGGACGGCGACGAGGTGGGCGATCCCCGCCTCGGCGACCGCGTCGGGGCGCAGGCTCAGCGTCGTCACCGGAGGTTCGGTGTGCAGGGCGGTCTCGTCCTCGCTGACGCAGACGAGGAGGAGGTCGCCGGGGACGGCGTAGCCGTGCCGGCGGGCCGCGTCCAGGACCAGCGGCGGACTGGCCTCGGCGACCAGCAGCAGGGCGTCGGGGCGGTCGGGGCCGCTCGTCAGGGCGGTCTCGACGGCCCTGATCACCGGCCCGTTGCCGGGCTCGGCGGCCCGTACGGTCCGCTCCGGCACGCCGTGCGCGGCGCACCACGCGCGGTGCGCCTGCGTCACCTCGCGGTGGAAGCGGGTGCTGCTGTCGGGGACGACGAGGACGGGCCGCCGGGCGCCCTGGGCGTGGAAGTGGTCCAGGGCCTGGCCGACGGCGGCCGCCGCGTCGACGTCCACCCAGTGGGCGCCGGGGCGGCCCTCCACGGACCGGTCGCTGAAGACCGGGATGCGGGCGGCCAGCAGGTCCTCGACGATCCGGTCGTCGGCGACGGGGTCGGCGACGACCACGGCGTCCAGGGGCAGCGCCGCCCACTCGCTCTGGAGCGAGCCTGCGGGCAGCAGCACCACCGCGTAGCCGCGCGCGAGCGCGGTGGCGGCGGTGGCCCCGGTGAGGCGGGCGAAGTACGGCGACTCCAGGAAGGTCCAGGGGGTGTCGGCCAGCTCGCCGACCACGTAGCCGATCAGCCGGGCGCGCCCCGCGCGCAGCTGGCGGGCGGTGGCGTTGGGCCGGTAGCCCATGCGGCGCGCGGTCTCCCTGGCCTTCTCCCGGACCTCGGGGGAGAGCCGTCCGGTGCCGTTCAGGGCCGCCGACACGGTGGTCTTGGACAGGCCGGCCTCGCGGGCGACGTCGACGAGGCGGACGCGCGGGACGGCCTGCCCGCCCGGTCCGCCCCGTGCCGCAGGACCGCCCGGTCCGCCCCGCGCACCCGGCCCGGGAGGACGTCGCCGGCCTTCGGTCCCGTCGTGCCCCGCGATGGCCGGGTGATGCTCCGGGGTCGCTCCGTCATGCTCTGAGGCTTCGGTCATGGGGCTGATGCTGCCATCCCTCTGACCATTGGAAAACCGTTCCCGCAAAATTGCCGGAACCCTTGTGCGGGAACGTTCCCGCATCAATACTCGCTCCATCCCCCAGCGCCCGTCACTACACCCGTAAAGGGGTGGGTCTGCATGCGCACGCCCAGATTCATCGCACTCGCCTGTACCGCCGCCGTCGCGGCCTCCCTCACCGCCTGCTCCGGCGCCACCCAGCCCCAGCAGGGCGTCTCCGGCGGAGCCGACTTCAAGGTCTCCCCCACCTCGCCGGCCGCCAAGGGCCCGCTCGACTCCTTCACCTGGTCGCTGTACGCCGAGCCGTACACCCTCGACTACGCCCTCGCGTACGACTACCCGCCGAACACCGTCCTCGCCAACGTCTGCGAGCAGCTGCTGCGGGTCACCCCCGACCTGAAGATCGAGCCCGGCCTCGCGGTGAAGTGGAAGCGGCCCGACGCGCGCACCCTCGTCTACACCCTGCGGCCGGACGTGAGGTTCCACGACGGCACGGTGATGACCGCGGACGACGTCGTCGCCTCGCTCAAACGCCAGATGGACCCGGCCACGGGCTCCCCGTGGGGCTCCGCCTTCAAGGCGGTCGACACCATCGAGAAGACCGGCCCGCTGGAGGTGACGATCCGGCTCGGCAAGGCCGACGCCCTCTTCCACGAGATGCTGGCCGCCTCCCCCGGCACCGTCGTCAGCGCCGCCTCCCTGAAGGAGGAGGGCGAGGACTACGGCACCCCCAAGGGCAAGCTGAACTGCACCGGCCCCTACTCCCTGGAGAGGTGGGCGCAGGGCGACAGCATCACCCTCAAGAAGAACCCCGACTACTGGGACGCCAAGCTCGCCCCGAAGTCCGGGTCCGTGAAGTTCACCTTCGTCGAGGACGCCTCCGCCCGCGCCAACGCCTTCCTCTCCGGCACCGCCGACGGCGGCTACATGGTGCCGTCGAGCTCCTTCGCCCAGCTGCGCGGCAGCGGCAAGGGCTCGCTCCTCTTCGGCCCGAACACCGCCGCCGCCGACCTCGCCGTCACCAATTTCAAGGGCACCCTCGGCGACCTCCGGGTCCGCAGGGCCCTGTCGATGGCGCTCGACCGGAAGAACATCGTCAAGGCCGCGGCCGGCGGCGTCGGCGTGCCCGCCAAGGCCCCCGCCGCACGCGGCGCCTGGTCGCTCGTCCCGGAGAAGACCGCCGCGCTGTACGACACGCTGCCCGAGCCCGCGTACGACGTGGCCAGCGCGAAGAAGCTGATCGAGGAGGCCGGCGCCACCGGCAAGAAGGTCGTCGTCGCGACCAGCTCGATGGCCCCCGAGATCAGCGTCGTCGCCAACGCCGTGCAGGCCGCGGGCCGTCAGATCGGCCTGGAGGTCGAGCTCAAGCCGGTCTCCCCGGACGCGTACAGCAACATCTTCGTCGACCCGGCCGCCCGCGACGGACTCGACCTGATCATCACCAACGGCTACGACAACACGCCGGACCCGCTGGAGTTCTACCAGTACCTGCGCACCGGCGACTTCGGGAACTACGGCAACTGGTCCGAGCCCGAGTACGACCTCGCCTTCGACCGCGCCAACACCGAGTACGACCCCGCCAAGCGGACCGAACTGACCGCCGAGCTCCAGAAGATCGCGCTGCGCGAGCTTCCCGTCATCCCGGTCTACGAGGCGCCGTACTCGGTCTTCCTCGGCAAGCGGATCACCGGCGCGCCGACCGGCATCGCCCAGCTCTACTACCCGTGGGCCGCGACGATCGGGGCCGCGCAGTCATGACCCGCTTCCTCCTCGGCCGGTTCCTCGGCCTGGTGGCGGTGCTGTTCGTGACCTCGGTCGTCGTCTTCGGCACCATCCACCTCGCCCCCGGCGACCCGGTCACCTTCCTCCTGCACGGCCGCCCCGCGTCCCCCGAGACCGTGGCGGCCCTGCGGGCCGAGCACCACCTCGACGACCCGCTCGTGGTCCAGTACGCCACGTGGCTCGGCGGCGTCCTCGGCGGCGACCTCGGCCGCTCCGCCCAGTACCACCAGGACGTCACCGCGCTCCTCGGCTCGCGGCTGCCCGGCACCGCCCTGCTCGTCGGGTACGCGGCGGTCCTCGTCGCCGTCCTCGGCGTCGGCGCCGGCATCCTCGCCGCGCTCCGCCCCGGCCTCCTCGACAAGACCGTGCTCATCGGCACCGGCGTGGCCACCGCCACCCCGTCCTTCGTCACCGCGATCGCGCTCGTCTCGCTCTTCTCGGTGCAGCTCGGCTGGTTCCCCGGGCCGGGCGGCGGGGCCGCCGAGGGACTCGGGCCCCGGCTCCACCAGCTGACCCTGCCGGCCCTCGCGCTCGCCCTCACCTTCGCGGGCCTGCTGGCCCGGGTCACCCGCTCCGCGATGCTCGACGAGATGGGCCGCGAGCACGTCGAGGTGGCCCGCGCCCGGGGCGTCGCGGGACGGACCGTGGTCCGCCGGCACGTGCTGCGCAACTCCCTGGGCCCGGTCGTCACCGTCGGCGGCACCATGCTCGCCGGTCTGCTCATCAGCACCTCCATCGTGGAGACCGCCTTCGACGTGCCCGGCATCGGCTCGCTGCTCGTGCAGTCGGTCACCGCCCAGGACTTCGCCGTCGTCCAGGCGATCACGCTGCTCAGCGTGGCGGCCTTCGTCGTCGTCAACCTCGCGGTCGACCTGCTCGCCCCGCTCATCGACCCCCGTCTCTCCCCCGGGGAAGGCTCCTCATGACCACCACCCTCACCACGGTGCCGCTCCGCAGACCGGGCCTGCGGAGGCTGCGCCTCCTCGGGCAGGGTCCGCTCTTCGCGGTCTCGGTCGCCGTCCTCGTCCTGCTCGTCCTCGTCGCCGCGTGCGCGCCGCTGCTCGCCCCGTACGACCCCGAGGCCCTGGACCTGGGCGCGAGCCTGGTCGGCACCTCCGGCGACCACCTCCTCGGCACCGACCAGTCCGGGCGCGACATCCTGTCCCGGCTGCTGCACGGCGCCCGCACCGGTCTCCTCGGTCCGCTCCTGGTCGTCGGCGTCTCCACCCTGCTCGGCACCCTGCTCGGCGTGGTGGCGGCGTGGCGCGGCGGCTGGGCCGACGCGGTGCTCTCCCGCGCGATGGACCTGGTCTTCTCGATCCCGGGCCTGATGCTGGCGATCCTGCTGGTCGCCGTCACCGGGCCGGGCATGACGGCCCCCGTCGTCGCCATGGCCGTCGCGTACACCCCGTACGTGGGCCGGCTGGTGCGCGGCATCGCGCGCCAGGAGAAGGCCCGGCCGTACATCGAGGCGTACGTGGTGCAGGGCTGGTCCGGCTGGACGGTGTGCGTCCGCCACCTGCTGCCCAACATCGTGCCGACGGTCTTCGCGCAGTCCGCGATGAACTTCGGCTACGCGCTGATGGACCTGGCCGCGCTGTCCTTCCTCGGCTTCGGCGTCCAGCCGCCGACCGCCGACTGGGGCGCCATGATCAACGAGGGCCAGGGCGCCGTCCTCCAGGGCGCGATGCTGCCGGCCCTCGCGCCGTCCGTGTGCATCGTGCTCGCGGTGGTCGCCTTCGGCATCGTCGGCGAGGGCCTCGCCGACCGCATCGCCCGTCGGGAGAAGTAGACGCCATGAACCACTCCACGCCCCCTCCCTCCGCGCGTCCCTCCGCGCCGCCGCCCGTCCTGGAGATCGACGGGCTCGAACTGCGGCTGCCGGCCGGCCGGGCCGCCCGGCCGATCCTCGACGGCGTCAGCCTGACCGTGCGGGCCGGGGAGACCGTCGGCCTGGTCGGCGAGTCCGGCTCCGGCAAGTCCGTGGCCTGCCGCAGCGTCCTCGGCCTGCTCCCCAAGGGCTCCCTGACGGCCGGACAGGTCCGGGTGAACGGCGCCGACGTCCTCACCATGGACCGGGCCCGGCTGGCCGCGCTGCGGGCCCGCGAGGTCGCCATGGTCTTCCAGGACCCGCGGGCCTCCGTCAACCCGCTGCGCCGCGTCGGCGACTTCCTCACCGAAGGGCTGCGGGCCTCCGGGACCCCGGCCGCCGAGGCCACCGCCCGCGCCGGGGAACTCCTCGCCGCCGTCGGCATCCGCGACCCGCGCGGGGCCCTGCGCCGCCACCCGCACCAGTTCTCCGGCGGCATGCTCCAGCGCGTCGTCATCGCCGCCGCGCTCGCCGCCGAACCGGCGCTGCTCGTCGCCGACGAACCGACCACCGCCCTCGACGTCACCACCCAGGCCGAGGTCATCTCGATCCTGGCCCGGCTGCGGGCGGAACGCGGCACCGGCATGCTCTTCGTCACCCACGACCTGGAGCTGGCCTCGGCGATCTGCGACCGGGTGTACGTGATGTACGCGGGCCGGATCGTGGAGACCCGGTCCACCGGCGAGCTGTTCGACCGGCCCCGCCACCCGTACACCGCGGGGCTGCTCGCCTGCACCCCCCGGATCGAGGCCGGCGCGCCCGCGCCCCGCCCGATCCCGGGCCGCCCGGTGTCGCTCGCCGAGGCCCCGCCCGGCTGCGCCTTCGCCGCGCGCTGCGCGCACGCGGTGGCGCGCTGCACCGAGGAGACGCCCGCACTGGCACGGCACGGCGAGGGCCTCGCCGCGTGCCACCGCGCCGACGAAGGGATCCAGCTGTGACCGCCGGGGAGAAGGGCCTCGTCGTCGAGGGGCTGTGCAAGCGGTACGGCGACCACACGGCCGTGGACGGCGTGTCGTTCGTCCTCCCGCCGGGCGGTTCGCTGGCGATCGTCGGCGAGTCCGGCAGCGGCAAGACGACCACGGTCCGTATGCTGGTGGGCCTGGAGCGCGCCGACGGCGGCACGGTCCGCCTCGACGGACACGACCGATCGGCCCGGCCCCGCGGCCGCGAGGAGCGCCTGGCGCGCGCCCGGGCCGTCCAGATGGTCTTCCAGGACCCGTACCTGTCGCTGGACCCGCGGATCACCGTCCGGGGCTGCCTGGACGAGGTGCTGCGGCTGCACACCGCCCTGGACGCGGCGGGGCGCGCGGCCCGGGTCGCCGACCTCCTCGACCGGGTCGGGCTCGGCGCCCGGGAGGCCGACGCGCTGCCGCGCGGCCTCTCCGGCGGCCAGCGGCAGCGCGTCGCCATCGCCCGCGCGCTCGCCGTGGAGCCCCGGGTCCTCGTCCTCGACGAGGCGGTGGCCGCGCTCGACGTGTCGATCCAGGCGCAGATCCTGGACCTGCTGCGGGAGATCCGCCGCGAGGCCGGCATCGGCTACCTCTTCGTCACCCACGACCTGGCGGTGGTGCGGCACGTCGCGGACGACGTCCTCGTGCTCAGGTCGGGCACGGTGGTGGAGTCCGGCCCGGTCGACCGCGTCCTCGGCTCCCCCGAACACCCCTATACCCGGCTCCTGTTGAGCTCCGTTCCCCGGCGGGGCTGGGACCCGGCGGAGGTGACCGGACGGGGGTGACCGGACGGAGGTGACCGGGCGAGGGCGACCGGACGGAGGTGACCGGGCGAGGGCGACCAGCCGGGGTCGGCCGGGCCGATCGGCCGGACGGCCGGACGGGGTGACCGGACGGGCTTGGTCAGGGCGGGCTCGGCCAGGGCGGGCTCGGCCAGGGGCTCACTCCTCCGCGCCCGGCCGGCCCACCGCCCCCGCCGGGTCGGCCGGGCCCGCCACCGTCTCGACGGGCGGGAGGGAGCGGCGCCCTTCCGGGCGGGTGCGGGCGGCGAGTTCCTCCGGGGGCTCCGCCCCGTCGCGCACCGCCGTGACGTACGCCTTCGCCTCGTGCGGGCCGAGGCGGGGAGCCCGTCGGCGCAGATGGCCCATGGCGGCCACGACGCCCCGGGTGCGGGCGAGTTCGCGCACGGAGGCGGCCAGCGGGTCGGGCGGGCGGACGCCCCGGACCTGGACGAGGTACTGCTCCTCCCAGTCCTCGTCGCCGCTCTGGACGGCGGGGACGAAGTGGAGGCTGCCGTCGTGCCGGTCGACCAGGTAGTGGCCGCCGACGAAGCTGCCGCGCGGGCCGCCGCCCCGGGCCTGCTCGGCCGAGCGCCAGAACACGAGCCAGCCGACCGCCCGTTCCTCCACGCGACAGAGGTCGGGCGTGGGCGGGGGCCCCGCCCACCGCCACGTCGGCAGCTCCCGGGCGAGGAAGTCCCCGACGAGTGCGAGCGCGCGTTCCCTGGAGATCACCACCCCATCATCGCCCGCCCGTCCTCACCCCGTCCCCGCCCCCGCCCGCCGTCACCTCCCTCCCCTCCCCCCTTCCCTCCCTTCACCGCCCGCCCGTCACCCGGTGCAGCACGGCCCGGACCGCGCGGTCGACGGCCTCCCGGGACGCTTCCGTGCGGTCGAGGGCCTCGAAGCCGTGCCGCCCCTCGGGCACGTCGACCGTCTCGACGTCCGCCCCGTGCTTCCCCGCGGCGGCGAGGAACTCCTCGACGGTCGCCGCGAACGCCGGGTGTTCGCGGCCCGCGCGGACGAGGACCAGCGGCAGCGCGCCGCTGCCCGCGACCGCCTCCGCGGGCCGGAAGCGGGACTCGACCGCCTCCCAGCCGGGCGGGGCGGCGAGGACCGGGTACGAGAGGGCGAGGCAGCGCAGCCACGGCGGGGGCGCCGCCAGCCAGTGCGCGGCGAGGAGCCCGCCGCCGGAGAAGATCCAGAGCGCGATCCGGTCCGGGTCGACGCGGGGATGGGACCGGAGCTCCTCGACGGCCTCGGCGATGTCGCCGGCGGCGCGGCCGTAGTCGGTCAGGGCGTGCAGCCGGTGGTCGACGACGGCCCCGACGGCGCCGAGTCCGGCGAGGTGGCGGGCGTATCCCCGGTAGAAGGGGGTGTCGCGCGGGGTGGGGACGCGGTCGGCGTCGACGGGACCGCCGTGCACGAAGAGGACGGCGGGGCGGCGCTCCTCGCCGTCCGGGGCGTACACGTCGACGCGTCCGTGCCGCTCGCAGGGGATCTCCCGGGTCGGGAGGAGGAACTCCAGGGTCTCGTAAGAGGGTTGCTCCTCGCCCAGGGTGAGGCGGCGGCCCTCGCCCGCCGCCGCCCGCAGCAGGAGACCGGCGAGTTCGGCCGGGTGGGAGAGCATCGGCCAGTGCCCGGCGGGGAGTTCGAAGAAGGCGTAACCCGGTCCCGCCAGCTTCCGCAGGCTCACGGGGCCGGTGCGGACCATCATCTCGACGGCGTCGAGGTCCGGCCCGTCGGCGGTGCACATCACGGCGGCGGCCGGCACCCGCTCCAGGGCGCCGTCGAGGCGCAGGGGTTCGGTGAGGGTGCGGGCCGGCTGCGGCACCGCCAGCCGGTCGAGCCGGTCGAGGTCCTCGCCGGCGAGTCCTTCGAGGCTCCCCCAGCGGGCCCACTCCCCGCCCCGGGGCGCCGGCAGCGGCGTCGTGTCGTGCCCGAGCCGGGCGCGGACGGTCTCGTCGCGGACCAGGAGCAGGGCGGGGTCCCCGTCCTGGGGCAGCCCGGCGGCGACGTGCACCACGCGCGCCACCCGGTCCGCCCGGCGGCCGGCGGCGGCGAGCACCGGGTGGATGCCGTAGTCGTGCCCGACGAGCACGACGTCCGGCCCGTCGATCCGGTCGACCAGTGCCGTCAGCTCCTCGGCGTGCGTGCCGAGTCCGGCGCCGGGTGCGGCGTCCAGGGTCACCGGGTGCACCTCGGCCCCGGCCGCCCGCAGCCGCTCCGCGACCCCGTCCCACAGCCATCCCCCGGTGAACGCGCCCCCCACCAGAACGAACGCCGTCATCGTCGCCTCCTCGTTCTCCCTCGGCCCCTGCGGCCACCGGCAGGCTAGGAACTCCCCCTGGGGGAGGTTCCACCCCCGGGCCCGTGGTTAGGGTCGGGAGAGCAGAGGAAGGGGGGTTGGGGTGGCGGACGCGGACGGGACCTGGAGCATCGGGGAGCTGGCCGGGCGGGCCGGGGTGACGGTCAAGACGGTGCGGTACTACTCGGACCGGGGGCTGCTCCCGGAGGCGGGCCGCAGCGGCGGCGGGCACCGGCGGTACGGCCCGGGGGCGCTGGCGCGGCTGCGGGAGATCCGGTCGCTGCGCGGCCTGGGGCTCGGGGTGCCGGAGGTGGCGCGGGCGCTGGAGGGCGACGGGCCGCTGGCGGACGTGGTCGCCGGGGAGCTGCGGGACGTCGCGCGGGAGCGGGCGGCCCTGGCGTGGCGGGAGGCGTCGCTGCGGCTCCTGTCGGAGTGCGAGGGGGCCGAGCGGGCCGAGCTGCTGCCCCTGCTGGGGGCGGCGGAGCTGCCGCCCGCGACGGACGCGGTGGTCCGGTTCTGGCGGCGGTCGCTGCCCGTCCGGCTGCCGGGTCCGCTGGTGGCGCGGGTGCTGGACGAGGTGGTTCCGGAGCCGCCCGCCGATCCGTCGCCGGGGGAGGTACGGGGCTTCGCCCGGCTGGGCGCCCTCGTCTCGGACCCCCGCCCCGGCCGGGCGCCGCGCCCGCCGCTGCCGGGCGAGCGGTACCGGGCGGCCGTCCTCTACGAGGGGCTGGCCGAGGCGTACGGCCTGGCGGGCGCGGAGGTGCGGGCGGGACGGCCGCCCGGCGGCCGGGAGGCGCTGGAGTGCTTCGCCGAGGCGTACGCGCGGGCGCTCGGCGAGCGGGACTCGGCCGCCTTCCGGCACCGGCTCACGGGGCTCCTGGAGCGGGAGGAGACGGCGGTGATGGCCCGGTACTGGAAGCTGGCCGCCCCGCTCCTCCCGGCGGACCGGCCCGCCCTCGGGCTCCTGCACCACCACCTCACCCGGGCGCTGGAGGAATCCGGGGCCGGCTGAGGGCGTGCCCGCCCGGACCGTTCGGATCGTGGGCGGCCGACCGTCCGACTGGTGGGCGGGGGGTGGCGGATCTCCGTCGACCCGCCGCGTTTTCACAGGTCAAAGGCGTGCGTGTGCTGTCCGGGGTGGCGCAATGTTGTGGCAACACCATCCGGGGCGGACCGCCGCTACGTTCCCTGCCATGCCCGCCGAACGCACCCCCGCCGCCCTCCCGGTCGCCGCCGCCCGCCGCCGCCGGCTGCGCGCGGACCGGGCGCGGCAGCTCGCCGACCTGCTGCGGCACCAGATCCTGACCGGCGCCTTCCCCCGGGGCGTGCTGCCCCTGGAGGACGCGCTGGCCGCCGACCACCACGCCAGCCGGAACACCGTCCGGCAGGCCCTCGACCTGCTGCGCGGCGAGGGCCTGGTGGAGCGGCAGCCGGGAGTGGGGACGGTGGTCGTCGGCGAGAAGTACCCGCACGGCCTGGACCGGCTCCAGGGGCTCGCCGAGACCCTGCGCGAACACGGCAGGGTCACCAACGAGGTGCGCAACCTCGGCCCGGTGCGGGCGCCCGGCCCGGTGGCCCACCGGCTCGGTCTGCCGGACGGCGCCGACGTGCTGTGCGTCGAGCGGCTGCGGCGGCTGGACGGGCTGCCGCTCTCGCTCGACCTGTCGTACCTGCTGATGGACGTCGGCGGCGAACTCCTCGGCTGCGACCTGGAGAACACGGACGTGTTCCGGCTCCTGGAGGAGCTGACCGGCGGGCCGCTCGGGCACGCCGACATCACCCTGGAGGCGGTGAACGCCGACGCGCACGCGGCGGCCGTGCTCCAGGCCCCGCGCGGCGCGGCGCTGCTGATGCTGGAACGGCTCACGCACCTGCCGTGCGGCCGGCCGGTGGACCTGGAGTTCATCCGCTTCCGCGGCGACCGGATCACCATGAGCGGCGTGCTGCGCCGCTCCCCCTGACGCTTCCCCTGACGCTCCGCACACCCCCTTCCCTCCTTCCCCCTCCCTCTCCCCGGAGTCCGCCATGCCCCTCGTGCCCCAGCGCGCCGACGTGCCCGTGACGATCGACGAGTCCCGCTGCATCGACGGCTGCACCCTCTGCGTCGACATGTGTCCGCTGGACTCCCTCGCGATCCGCGAGGAGGACGGCAAGGCGTACATGCACGTGGACGAGTGCTGGTACTGCGGCCCGTGCGCCGCCCGCTGCCCCACCGGCGCGGTGACCGTCAACATGCCCTACCTGCTGCGGTGAAAGGCACCGAACCCCGATGAAGAAGAAGAGACTCGCGGTCCCGTCGGCGGCGCTGGCCCTGCTGCTCCCGCTGGCCGCGGCCTGCGGCGGCCCGGCGGGCGCGGAGGACGACGGCACCGTCACGGTGACGGTCGGCTACCAGTCGAAGACCATCAACACGGTCACCGCCGGCACCCTGCTGCGCTCCCTCGGCTACTTCGAGGAGGAGCTGGCGGCCCAGGGGAAGAAGGACGGCACCCGCTACCGGGTGGTGTGGCAGGACTACGCGACGGGGGCGCCGATCACCGCCCAGATGACCGCGGGGAAGATCGACATCGGCTCGATGGGCGACTTCCCGCTGCTCCTGAACGCGGCCCGCGGCAAGCAGCTGAAGGAGCCCACCCGGCTCGTGTCGGCGACCGGCTACAACCTGCGCGGCGGCCTCAACACCGTGGTCACGGCCCCCGGTTCGCAGCTTCGGACGCTCGCCGACCTGAAGGGGAAGCGGGTGTCGACGAGCGTCGGGTCCGCTGCCGACGGCACCCTCGTCCGGGCGCTGCGCCGGGCCGGGCTCGATCCGGCGAAGGACGTCCGCAAGCTCAACCAGCAGCCCAGCGTCGGTGCTTCGGCGCTGGCCGCGGGCAGCGCGGACGCGCTGTCGCAGTTCGTCGCCTGGCCCGGCCTGCTGGCCTTCCAGGGGAAGGCGGAGGCGCTGTACGACGGGGCCGAGCTGGACCTGCCGACCTTCCACGGGGTCACCGTCCGCGAGGAGTTCGCCCGCGAGCGGGCCGGGGCCCTGGACGCGTTCCTGCGGGCGCAGCGGCGGGCCACCGACCGGCTGCGGGCCGAGCCGGTGGCGTCGGCGGAGTCGGTGGCGAAGGAGACGGGGCTGCCGGCGGAGGTGGTGTACCTCTACAACGGCGCCCAGGGCATCGCGACCTTCGACCCGGCCCTGCGGCCCGAGCTCCTCGCGGCGCTGGAGGAGGACGTGCCGGTGCTGCGGGAGGCCGGTCTGGTGGAGGACGTCGACGTGGCCGCCTTCGTCGACCCGGCGCCGCTGAAGCGCGCGGTCACCGCCCCGGCGCTGCCGCGGGCGGGCGCGGCGAAGGCGGAGCTGTGGCTGCGCGGACGGTCCGGGACCCTGGCCTTCGCCACGGCCGGGGAGCTGCTGGCGGCGGTGGCGAAGGCCGCGCCGGGGAGCGTCCGGGCGGCGTACGTGCCGGACGCGGTGACCGGGACCCCCTGGTTCGCGGACCGGGCGGTGTGGGTCGGGGACGGCTCCTCGTGGCGGGCCTTCGTGACGCGCGCGGCGGCCGAGCGGTGGGTCGCCGGCCATCCCGGATCCCGGATCGCGGCGTACGCGGACGCGGTGCGGGCGGCGGCCCCGTGAGCGCGGGGACGTCCCTGGGGCGCCGGCTGGTCCGGGCCGGGTCGCTGGCCGCCGCGCTCGGGGCGTGGCAGCTGCTGACCGCGTACGACGTGGAGCTGTGGCTGCGGTTCGCGCAGTTCCCGACGGTCGGCGAGGTGGCCTCGGCGCTCGCCGACCGGGTGGGCACGGCCGCCTACTGGCAGGACCTCGGGCACAGCCTGCGCCGGATCGTGACGGGCTTCCTGCTGGCGGCGGTCCTCGGGGTGGCCGCGGGGACCGCGATCGCCCGCTCGCGGTGGGCGGCCGACCTGCTGGGGCCGCTGGTGGAGGTGGTGCGCCCGGTCCCGGCCATCGCCCTGGTGCCGGTGGCGATCCTGCTGCTGCCGACGAACGAGCAGGGGATCGTCTTCATCACCTGCGCGGCGGCCTTCTTCCCGGTGCTGGTCTCGACCCGGCACGCGGTGCGGGCGCTGAGCCCGGTGTGGGAGGAGGCGGTCCTCACGATGGGCGGCGGACGGGTCCGGGTGCTGTGGTCGGTGGTCCTGCCGGGCGCCCTGCCCGGGGTGTTCGGCGGCCTTTCGGTCGGCGTCGGCGTGGCGTGGATCTGCGTCATCTCCGCCGAGATGATCTCCGGCGAGTACGGGGTCGGCTACCGCACCTGGCAGGACTACACGGTCGTCGACTATCCGGGCGTCTTCGTCGGCATGGCCACCATCGGCGCGCTCGGCCTGCTGACCTCGACGGCGGTCGAGGCGGCCGGCCGCCGGGTGACCTCCTGGCTGCCGCACGCCACCGCCGGGGCCCCGGTCCCGGACGCCGCCCCGCCGGGCGCCCCCGCGCCCCGGCCCGTACCCGTGCCGGAAGCGAAGGCCGCACCGGACGTGGGGACCGCGTCGGAAGCGAAGGCCGCACCGGACGCGAAGGCCGTCCCGGGCGAGGAGCCCGCACCCGCCGCCGGGGGACACCCCGCAGCCGAGAAGGAGTCCGTCGCGTGAGCGTCCCGAAGTCCCCAGCCGCTCCTCCGCGCACCACGCCGCGGCCGGCCGGGCCCGAGGGGGCCGAACTGGCCCTGGAGGGGGCCCTGCTCGGGCATCCCGGCGGGGCCGCGCCGGTCGGCCCGCTGGACCTGCGGGTCGCGGCCGGCGAGGTGCTGGCCGTGGTCGGCCCGTCCGGCTGCGGCAAGACGACCCTGCTGCGGACCCTCGCCGGGCTGCTGCCGCCGCTCTCCGGGCGCGTCCTGCGGGACGGCGTGCCGGTGCGCGGGCCGGGCGCCGACCGGGCGCTGGTCTTCCAGCACGATGCGCTGCTGCCGTGGCGGTCGGTGCGGGCCAACGTGGAACTGCCGCTGGCGATCCGGGGCGTGGACCGGGCCGGGCGCCGGCGGGCCGCCGAGGAGTGGCTGGACCGGGTGGGCCTGGCCGGTCACGCCGCGGCGTGGCCGCACCGGCTGTCGGGCGGCCAGCGGCAGCGGGTGCAGCTGGCCCGGGCGCTCGCGGGCCGGCCGCGCGCGGTGCTGATGGACGAGCCGTTCGGCGCCCTGGACGCGCACACCAGGACCGGGATGCAGGACCTGCTGACCGGCATCCTGCGGGGCAGCGGCGCGACCGTCGTCTTCGTCACCCACGACGTGGACGAGGCCGTCCACCTGGGCGACCGGATCGCCCTGCTGCCGTCGGGCCGGGTGCTCGACGTGCCGCGCCCCCGGGACCGGGCGGCCCACGGCGCGCCGGAGACCCGGGCGCTGCGCCGCCTCGTCCTCGACTCCCTCTGAGCCGCCCCGCCCTCCGTCCCCTCCGCGCCCCCTCCGACTCCCCCTGCCAGAAAGGCCCGTCGTGTCCTCCCCCCTGACCTCCGTCCCCGCGCTCGCCGACGCGCGCGAGCTCTCCTGCGACGTGCTCGTCGTCGGCGGCGGCACCGCCGGCACGATGGCCGCGCTGACCGCCGCCGGGCGCGGCGCCGACGTCCTGCTCCTGGAGAAGGCGCACGTCCGGCACTCCGGCGCGCTGGCCATGGGCATGGACGGGGTGAACAACGCGGTGATCCCCGGCCGGGCGGACCCGGACGACTACGTCGCCGAGATCACCCGCGCCAACGACGGCCTCGTCGACCAGTCGACGGTCCGTCAGACCGCCGTGCGGGGATACGACATGGTGCGGCGCCTGGAGTCGTACGGGGTGAAGTTCGAGAAGGACGAGCACGGGGAGTACGCGGTGCGGCAGGTGCACCGCTCGGGCTCGTACGTGCTGCCGATGCCCGAGGGCAAGGACGTGAAGAAGGTCCTGTACCGGCAGCTGCGGCGGCGGGAGATGCGGGAGCGGATCCGGATCGAGAACCGGGTGATGCCGGTGCGGGTGCTGACCCACCCGGAGGACGGCCGGGCGGTCGGGGTCGCCGGGCTCCACACCCGCACGGGCGAGTTCGTGATCGTCCGGGCGGGCGCGGTGATCCTGGCGACGGGCGCCTGCGGCCGGCTCGGGCTGCCCGCCTCCGGCTACCTCTACGGCACGTACGAGAACCCCACGAACGCGGGCGACGGCTACGCGATGGCCTACCACGCGGGGGCCGCGCTCACCGGCATCGAGTGCTTCCAGATCAACCCGCTGATCAAGGACTACAACGGCCCGGCCTGCGCCTACGTGGCCAATCCGTTCGGTGGCTACCAGGTCAACCGGCACGGCGAGCGGTTCGTCGAGTCGGACTACTGGTCGGGGCGCATGATGGCCGAGTTCGCGGCCGAACTCGCCTCCGACCGGGCGCCGGTCTACCTGAAGCTGAGCCACCTCCCGGAGGAGACGATCGGGGCGGTCGAGTCGATCCTGCACTCGACGGAGCGGCCCACCCGGGGCACCTTCCACGCGGGCCGGGGGCACGACTACCGCACCCACGACGTCGAGATGCACATCTCCGAGATCGGACTGTGCGGCGGTCACTCGGCCTCCGGGGTGCGGGTGGACGCGCACGCCCGCACCACCGTGCCCCGGCTCTACGCGGCGGGCGACCTGGCGTGCGTCCCGCACAACTACATGATCGGGGCGTTCGTCTACGGCGACCTCGCGGGCGAGGACGCGGCGCGGTACCGGGCGTACGAGGGCGAGCTCGACCGGGCGCAGCTGGAGGCGGCGCACGCGCTGGTCTACCGGCCGCTGCTGCACCCGGACGGTCCGCCGCAGCCGCAGGTCGAGTACAAGCTGCGCCGGTTCGTGAACGACTACGTGGCGCCGCCGAAGTCGGGGGCGAAGCTGTCCCTGGCGGTCGAGGCGTTCGAGCGGATGTCGGCGGAGATCGCGGGGATGGGCGGGCGGACCCCGCACGAGCTGATGCGGTGCGCGGAGGTGTCGTTCATCCGGGACTGCGCCGAGATGGCGGCCCGCGCCTCGCTGGCCCGGACGGAGTCCCGGTGGGGGCTGTACCACGAGCGGCTCGACCACCCGGAGCAGGACGACGCGAAGTGGCTGTACCACCTGGACCTGCGCAGGTCGGCCGCCGGGGCGATGGAGTTCACGGCGCGGCCCGTGGAGCCGTACGTGGTGCCGGTGCCGGAGTTCGCGCCGCCGGGCGGCCCGGAGCGGCCGCTGGGCGAGGTGGAGCTGGTGCCGGTCGCGACGGCGGGTCCGCGCGAGGCGCCGCCGACGGCCCGGCCCGCCCCGGAGCCCGCCCCTGCCGCCGCTCCCGCCGCGCCCGCCGGCCCCGGCCCGCGTCTGCTGAGCCTGCTCGCCCTCGTCGAGGAGTCTCCCGAACTGGGCGCCCTGGAGCCGTACTTGACGGACGCCGAGCCCGAGGTGCGGGCGGCGGCGGTGACCGCCCTGGCCGAGACCGTGCCCGCCGGGACGGGCCCCGCGCTGGCCGCCCGGCTGCGGGACGCGGACGCGGCGGTGCGGTCCGCCGCCGCCGGGGCGCTCCGGGAACTGGCGGAGGTCCTGGACGGGGACGGGGAGCTGGGCGCGGGGCTGCGCGCCGCCCTGGACGTGCCCGACGCGGCGGTGCGGGCGGTGGCGCTCGACGTGCTGCGGGCCCGCCGGCTGGGCGACGCCGGGACGTACGCGGCGGCGCTGGCGGACGCGGCGACGGAGGTGCGCCTCCAGGCGGTGCGGGCGCTGGTGTCCGTGGACGCGGTCGGCGCGCTGGCCGGTGCCGCGGCCGATCCGGCGCGCGAGGTGCGGGTGGCGGTGGCCCGGGGGCTCGCGGCGGTGTCCGCACCGGAGCCGGGGCCGCTGGTCCCCCTGCTCGGCGACCCCGACCCGCTGGTGCGGGGCGCGGCCTTCGGGGCGCTCGGCACGGCTGGCTGCCCCGGGCCGCTGGCGAAGCGGGCGGTGGCGGCGCTGGACGACCCGGCGTGGCAGGTGCGGGCGGGCGCGGCGGCGGCGCTGCGGGCGGCCGGTGCGGGGCACGCGGTGCCGGCGCTGGCGAAGGGACTCGCGGACCGGAACGCCGACGTGCGCAAGGCCGCCGTGCTCGCGCTGCTCGGGCACGCCCCGGCGCCGGAGGCGCGGGCCGCGCTGGCGACCGCGGCGGCCGACCCGGACGCCGACGTGCGGGCGTACGCGGCCCGGGGTCTCGCCCCGGCGGCCTCCTGACGCCGAAGGGGCCGGTCGGGTGAAGCCGGGTGTGCCGGGCGGCGGGCCGGGGAAGGCGCGCGAGGTGGCGTCCGGCCGGCGGACGCTCGGTCGAGGAGGTGGTCCGGTGACGGGGCCGACGACGGCACGGGCGCTGGGCGCGCCGTGCTGGCTGAGTCTGGCGGCGCGGGATCTGGGCGCGGCGGAGCGGTTCTACGGCGCGGTGCTGGGCTGGACGTTCCGGCCGGGCGAGCTGGGGACGGGCTCGGCGTACCTGGTGGGCGAGCGGGACGGCACGCCGGTGGCGGGGATCGCCGCGCTGGCGGCCGAGCTGGCGCTGCCGGTGGCGTGGACGGTGTTCTTCGCGGTGGAGGACGCGGACGCGGCGGTGGCGCGGATCCGGGAGCGGGGCGGCACGGTGGGCGTGGGTCCGGTGGCGTATCCCCCGCAGGGTCGGGCGGCGCTGGCCACCGACCGGGACGGGGCCGCGTTCGGGGTGTGGGAGGGGCGGCTGGTGTCCCGCTGGCACGTGGGCGAGCGGGGTGCCCCGGCGTGGGTGGAGCTGCACACCCGCGACGCCTTCGACGCGGCCGTGTTCTACGGCGGGGTGCTGCGCTGGGCGGAGGGCGGCCCGGAGGGGTGCGAGACCTCGTACGAGGAGGACCGGGTGGTGCTGCGCCGCGCGGGGACGGCGGTGGCGCGGCTCGACGGCGGTCCGGTGGAGGCGGCCTCGCCCCGGCCGCAGCTGCGGCCGCGCTGGCTGGTGCGGTTCCGGGTGGCGGACCTGGCGGCCTCGGTGGCGGCGGTGACGGAGCACGGCGGCACCGTGGTGCCGGACGGCGAGTGGGGCGGCGCCCGGAAGCCGGAGGAGGACCGGGTGGTGGTGCGGGATCCGGAGGGGGCGCTGTTCACGCTGGAGGCGGACTAGACGGCACGAGCGGTACGGGTACGGGTGCCGGGTCGGCGGCCTCGTGCCCGTACCGCTCGTGCGGTCGGCGTGCGGGGGTCAGGCGGCGCGGGCGGCCTGCGGGGCGGGGGCCTCGGCGGGGGCGCCCTCGGGAGTGTGCCGGGCCGGGATGAGGGCGGCGACGGCCGCGGCGAGCAGGGCGACGCCCGCGCCGATGAGCATGGCGGCACGGAAGCCGTCCTCGGAGGGCAGCACGTGGCCGCCGAGGGTGGTGGTCATCTGGGCGAGGACGACGCCGATGACGGCGGCGGAGACCGAGGTGCCGATGGACCGCATGAGGGTGTTGAAGCTGTTGGCGGAGGCGGTCTCCTCGGCGGGGACGGAGCCCATGATGAGGGCGGGCATGGCGCCGTAGGCGAGGCCGACGCCGGTGTTGCAGATGAGGGTGACGACGAGGACGCCCCAGGTGGAGCCCATGAGGGCGAGCGAGGAGGCGTAGCCGGCGGAGATGACGAGGGCGCCGACGGAGAGGGTGACCTTGGGGCCGCGGGCGGCGGACAGCTTGGCGCCGAGCGGGGCGAGCGCCATCATCGCGAGGCCCGCCGGGGCCATCCAGAGGCCCATCGCCATCATCGACTGGCCCAGGCCGTAGCCGGTGGCCTCGGGCAGCTGGAGGAGCTGCGGGACGACCAGCGACTGGGCGTACATGGAGAAGCCGACGAGCACCGAGGCGAGGTTGGTGAGCAGGACGACCGGCCGGGCGGTGACGCGGAGGTCGACGAGGGGGTCGCGGGTGCGCAGCTCCCAGAAGCCCCAGGCGAGCAGCACGACGGCGGCGGCGGCGAAGAGGCCGAGGGTGGTGGCGCTGCCCCAGCCCCAGCCGGCGCCCTTGGAGACGGCGAGGAGGAGGGCGACGAGGCCGGCGCCGAGGCCGAGGGCACCGGGCAGGTCGAAGCGGCCGGGGTTCGGGTTGCGGCGGCCGGCGGGGACGAGGCGCCAGATGAGGAGGGTGACGACGGCGCTGAGGGCGGCGGCGACCCAGAAGAGGACGCGCCAGCTGGCGTGCTCGGCGACGGCGGCGGAGAACGGCAGGCCGAGGGCGCCGCCGACGCCCATGGAGGCGCTCATGAGGGCGATGGAGCCGCCGAGCCTCTCGGGCGGCAGGACGTCGCGCAGCAGGCTGATGCCGACCGGGACGACGCCCATGCCGAGGCCCTGGAGGCCGCGGCCGACGATCATCGGGACGACGGAGTCGGCGAGGGCGCAGACGACGGATCCGGCGATCAGCGGGACGGTGGAGGCGAGCAGCACGGTCCGCTTGCCGAGGGTGTCGCCGAGGCGGCCGGCGACGGGGGTGGCGACGGCGGCGGCGAGCAGGGTGGCGGTGATGACCCACGAGGCGTCGGAGGCGCTGGCGTGGAGGAGCCGCGGCAGGTCGCCGATGAGCGGCACCACGAGGGTCTGCATGAGTGCCGCCACGATGCCGGCGAAGGCGAGGACACCGACGACACCTCCGGGGCGTGCGTCGGTCTGGGCGCGGTCCACGGGTCTCTCCCTGGTTCGTGAGGCTGAGGCTTGTGCATGATGCACATAAATTGCATGATGCACAAGTTATGCATGATGCACATCGGATCGCCGCAGGGGAGAATGGCCCCATGGACAAGCCGCTCGTGGACCAGCCTGTGGACCAGCCCGCCGACTCATCCTCCGACCCGTCCGTCGGCCGGTCCGTCGACCCGCCCGTCGGCCCGTCCGTCGACCGCGTCGAGTTCGAGACGATGCTGCTGAGCCGGCACTCGCACCTCCACGCGCCCCGGACCCGGGTCGGCGCCGGCGGGCTCGACCGGAGCGCGTACGTGCTCCTGACCCGGATCCGGATGCACGGGCCGATGTCCATCGGGCAGCTCACCGACGCCTTCGGGCTCGACGCCTCCACCCTCAACCGGCAGACGGCCGCGATGCTGCGGGCCGGGGTCGTGGAGCGCATCCCCGACCCGGAGGGCGGCATCGCCCGCAAGTTCCGCATCACCGCGGAGGGCGAGCGGCGCCTGGAGGCCGACCGCTCCTTCAACGTGGACGGACTGGAGCGGATCATGGAGCACTGGTCCCCCGAGGACGTGGCCGTCTTCGCCGGGTTCCTGGAGCGGTTCAACCGGGACATCGAACGCCTGGAGGGCCGCCCCTGGCCTCGGCCCTGACCCCTCCGGCGCCCCCGGAAGGCCCGGTCCGCTCACCCGTCCGGCCCCGCGGGCTCGCCCCCGGGACCCGGCCCGGCCAGGCTCGTCGGCAGGACGCCCACGAGACGAGGTGCCGCCGATGCCCGCCGCCGCCCGCCTCCGCCGTCGCCTGGCGCTCGCCCCGGCCGCGGCGCTGCTCGCCGGCTGCGCGGCGACCCCGGCGGCCCCCTCCCCCACCACCGGGACCGCCACCGGGGCCGGACGGCTCGTCGTCGCGTACGAGGCGGCCCGGACCCCCGAGGACCGCACGGCCCGCGCCTTCCTGCGCGCGCACCGGGTCCTGGAGGACGCCGCCGCCTACGCGGACGCGAGGATCGCCCTGCCCCGGGACGTACCGCTGCGCGCCGCGAGCTGCGAGGCGCCGAATCCGTACTGGGACGAGGCCGCCGGGCGGATCACCTACTGCTACGGGCTCGTCCCCGAGGCCCGGCGGCTCTTCGCCCGCGCCGGCACCGACGGCACCGGCGGCACCCCGGCCCGGCGGCCCGCCGCCGCCGTCGACGAGGACGTCGTCGGGCTCTCGAACGGCATCCTCTTCCACGAGCTCGGGCACGCCCTCGTCGACCTCTACGACCTGCCCGTCACCGGCCGCGAGGAGGACGCGGTCGACCAGCTCGCCGTCCTGCTCCTCGCCTCCGGCGACGAGCGCCACGCCGGCTACGCGATCTCCACGATCGACGCCTGGGGCGCGCTGTGGAAGGCGGCCGAGGGCGGCGATCCGGGCGTGGCCGCGTACTCCGACGTCCACTCCCTGGACGGGCAGCGCTTCTTCAACTGGGCCTGCTGGCTGTACGGCTCGGACCCCGGACGGTTCGCCGACGCGGTGGACGCCGAGGGCAATCCGGACGGGGTGCTGCCCCGCGACCGCGCCGCGCTCTGCCCGGCCGAGTTCCGGCGCATCGAGTCCTCCTGGCGCACCCTCCTCGCGCCCCATCTGAAGCAGCCCTGAGTCCCACCCCTCGAACCGCTTCGACGCGAACCCTTTACGCGCGCGCCGCACGGCGGTAACTTCCCGCCGACGCAAGAAGTTTCCGCAATTTTCCGAATGCGCTTCCACGGGGGCCGGTCCCCGCTGTCCCCTCCCGGCCCCCGTTCCGGCGCGCGCCCCCGTCTGGAGTCCCCCATGGCCCCCACCCGCATCCGGCCGAGAGCGCGCGCCCTCGCGCTGCTCGGCGTCGCCGCCGGTCTCACCGGCCTGCTGGCCCCTCCCGGCACCGCCGCCTCCCCCGTCGACGCCGTCCCGGCAGCGGCCGTCGCCGACAACACGGCGACGGTCTACTACTGGACGAAGACGAAGAACTGGTCGGCCTACAACCTGCACTACGCGCCCGACGGCGGCTCCTGGACCGCCGTCCCCGGCACCGCGATGGAGGCCGCCTGTACGGACTGGGTGAAGAAGACCGTCACCCTCGGCTCCGCCACCGGCCTCCAGGCCACCTTCAACAACGGCACCGGCACCTGGGACAACAACGGCGGCAAGAACTACGCCCTCGGCACCGGGAACATCACGGTGAAGGACGGCGTCGTCGCCCACTCCGACCCGTGCGCCGGCACCCCGCCCACCGGTTCGAACAAGGCGACGGTGTACTACTCCTCGGCCTCGCTCGGCTGGTCGACGGTGAACGTCCACTACCAGCCGGCCGGCGGCGCGTGGACGGCCGTGCCCGGCCTCGGCATGACGGCCGCCTGCACCGGCTGGTGGAAGCGGGAGCTCGACCTCGGCACCGCCACCTCCCTCAAGGCCGCCTTCAACAACGGCAACGGCACCTGGGACAACAACGGCGGCTCCGACTACGCCATCGGCGCCGGCACCTCCACCGTCCGGGACCGGACGGTGACCGCGAACGCCGCCGACCCCTGCGCCGCCACCCCGCCCGACACCCAGGCGCCCACCGCCCCGGCCCGGGTCACGGCGAGCGCCGACGGCGTCTCCGTGCTGCTCGCCTGGGACGCGGCCACCGACGACCGGGGCGTGGCGAAGTACCAGGTCACCCGTACCGGCGGCACCACCGGTACGGTCGTGACGGACGTCGCCTCGACGGTCTTCTCCGACACGAACCTCGCCGAACGCACCGCGTACACCTACACGGTGAAGGCCGTGGACGGCGCCGGGAACGTCTCGGCCGCCTCCGCGTCCGCCACCGCCACCACCGGCGACAGGCCGGCCGCCCCGGCGAACGGCAAGCCGCTCGGCACCGACCCGCGCAAGGACCCGATCTACTTCGTCCTCACCACCCGCTTCTACGACGGCGACGCCTCCAACAACCGGGGCGGCAGCCAGCACGTGAAGTCGGGCAACGCCGCGAACGACGACCCCATGTTCCGGGGCGACTTCAAGGGCCTGGTCCAGAAGCTCGACTACATCAAGGGCCTCGGCTTCTCCGCCGTCTGGGTCACCCCGGTGGTCCTCAACCGCTCGGACTACGACTACCACGGCTACCACGGCTACGACTTCTACAAGGTGGACCCGCGCCTGGAGTCGGCCGGCGCCTCCTACCAGGACCTGATCGACGCGGCCCACGCCAAGGGCATGAAGATCTACCAGGACGTCGTCTACAACCACTCGTCCCGCTGGGGCGCCAAGGGCCTGTTCACGCCGACCGTGTACGGCGTCCGGGACACCCAGTGGAGCTGGTACTACGACGAGAAGCAGCCCGGCTTCGAGTACGACGGCCTGACCGTCGACACCAAGAGCGGCAAGTCGTACTACAACGGCGACCTGTGGTCGACGGCCGAGCCCGCCGGCAACACCTGCGTCAACTGGGGCAAGCCCACCGGGGGCAAGAGCGCCGAGGGCTACACGGTATACAACTGCCAGTGGCCGAGCCCGACTTCGGGGATGTTCCCGAAGGCGCTCTACCACCAGTGCTGGATCGGCAACTGGGAGGGCGAGGACTCCCGCTCCTGCTGGCTGCACGAGGACCTGGCGGACTTCAACACCGAGAACGCGACCGTCCAGAACTATCTGATCGGCGCCTACAACAAGTACATCGACATGGGCGTGGACGGCTTCCGCGTCGACACCGCCGTGCACGTCCCGCGCACCACCTGGAACCGGCGCTTCCTGCCGGCCATCCACGACCGGGTCGCCCAGCGCCACGGCGCCGAGGCCGCGAAGAACTTCTTCGTCTTCGGCGAGGTCGCGGCCTTCGTCAACGACAAGTGGAACCGCGGCTCGGTCAACCACTCCGCGCAGTTCTACACCTGGAAGGAGCGCAAGGAGTACGACATCGACGACGCCAAGGCCGCCCTGGAGATGTACGACTACGAGCAGCAGCAGGGCACCGGCAACCAGCCCACCTCCACCAACGCCTTCCTGAACGGCAACGCCTACCACGAGCCCGACCACAGCCGCTTCTCCGGCATGAACGTCATCGACATGCGCATGCACATGAACTTCGGTGACGCGTACAACGCCTTCTCCAACGGCAAGGACTCGGACGACAGTTACAACGACGCCACCTACAACGTCGTCTACGTCGACAGCCACGACTACGGGCCGAACAAGTCCAGCGAGCGGTACACCGGCGGCACCGACGCCTGGGCCGAGAACATGTCCCTGATGTGGACCTTCCGAGGCATCCCGACGCTCTACTACGGCTCCGAGATCGAGTTCCAGAAGGGCGCGAAGATCGACTGCGGGCCCACCTGCCCGCTGGCGACCACCGGCCGCGCCTACTACGGCGACCACCTCGCCGGCACCGTCACCGCCTCCGACTTCTCGAAGGTCTCCGGGGCGAGCGGCCAGGTCGCGACCACCCTCCAGCAGCCCCTGGTCAAGCACGTCCAGCGGCTCAACGAGATCCGGCGGGCGATCCCCGCGCTCCAGACGGGCCAGTACTCCACCGAGGGCATCTCGGGCGGCATGGCCTTCAAGCGCCGCTACACCAGCGGCTCGACGGACAGCTTCGCCCTCGTCACCGTCTCGGGCGGCGCCACGTACACCGGCATCCCCAACGGCATCTACACCGACGCCGTCACCGGCGACGTGAAGACCGTCACGGGCGGCACCCTCTCGGTCGGCGCGCCCGGCAAGGGCAACCTGCGGGTGTACGTGCTGAACGGTCCCGGCAGGATCGGCACCGCGGGCCCCTACCTGAAGTAGCCCCGGCTCCGGGCACGCCCCGGAACAGGGCCGCCGCGAGGGGGCGGGTGGAGGGAACCCGCCCCCTTTAGGCATGTTCAAGTCAAGATTTTGTTACGCGAACGGGCTTGTCGGACAGAAGACTTCCTTCCGCGCCGCCCTTCTGGGATCTTGCGTCCACCCCACACATCACAGGGCCCGGCCGGCGCCACCCGCGCCACCGGGTCATCGGAGGACGCATTGTTTTCCCACATATCCGGCCGGACGAGACTCGCGGCGGCCCTTCTCGGCACGGGCCTGGCACTCGCCGGTCCGGTCTCGCTCGCCCAGGCCGCCCCGCTCGACAACGAGCCCCTCTCGGCCTACACCGCGAACGCCCGCGCCGCGCAGCAGGCCCCGGCGGCCCCTGCCGCCTGGGCCGCCGGCACCCGCGCCTACCTGGTGATCACCGCCCCCGGTGACACCACCGCGGTGCGCAACGCGGTGGCCGCCAACGGCGGTTCGGTCTTCTCCTCCTTCGACGCCATCGGCGTCGTCGTCGCCCACTCCACCTCCGCCTCCTTCGCCGCCACCATGCGCGGCGTCGCGGGCGTGCAGAAGGTCGGCGCGACCCGCACCTCGGACGTCCCGGCCGACGCGTACAACCCGGCCCTGCCGTCCAGTCCGTCGCAGGCCGCGGCCCCCTCGACGGAGCCCGTCCGCTCGGACATGACCCAGATCAAGGCCGACCAGGCGTGGGCCGTCAACCAGGGCTCCGCCACCGTCAAGGTCGGCATCCTGGACACCGGCGTCGACGACCAGCACCAGGACCTGGCGCCGAACTTCAACGCCGCCGACTCGGTCTCCTGCGCCTACGGCAAGCCCGACACCCGCGCCGGCGCCTGGCGCGACGTCGACCGGCACGGCACCCACGTGGCCGGCACGGTCGCGGCGGCCAAGAACGGCAAGGGCGCCATCGGCGTGGCCCCGGGCGTGAAGATCTCCTCGGTGCGCATCGCCGAGCCCGGCAGCACCCTGTTCTTCGCGGAGAACACCATCTGCGGCCTCGTGTGGGCCGGCGACCACGGCTTCAAGGTCACCAACAACAGCTACTACACGGACCCGTGGCAGTTCAACTGCCCGAACGACCTCGACCAGGCGGCCATCCTGGAGGGCGTGGGCCGCGCCCAGGCGTACGCCGACGGCAAGGGCTCGCTCCAGGTCGCGGCGGCCGGCAACTCCAACGTCGACCTGGCCAACAAGACCAGCGACACGTCGAGCCCCAACGACTCGACGCCGGTGTCCCGGACGATCACCAACGACTGCCTCGACATCCCGGCCGAGCTGCCGGGCGTGGTGACGGTCGCCGCCAACGGCACCAGCGGCACGTCCAAGGCGTCGTTCTCCAACTACGGCCGTGACGTCATCGAGGTCTCGGCGCCCGGCGAGTCGGTCTACAGCACCGTCCCCGGCGGCACGTACGCCTCGCTGAGCGGCACCTCGATGGCCTCCCCGCACGTGGCGGGCGTGGCCGCACTGCTGGTCAGCGCCAACCCGGCGTACACCCCGGCGGACCTGCGGGCCAAGCTCGGCGAGCAGGCCACCGACCTGGCCTGCCCCTCGGACGCCCGCTGCACCGGCACCACGGCGAAGAACAGCTTCTTCGGCGAGGGCCGGGTGGACGCGCTGAAGGCGGTCGGCGGCTCGACCACGCCGCAGCCCGGGAAGTACTTCGAGAACCTCACCGACGTGACCGTCCCCGACAACACCACCGTCGAGAGCGCGATCACCGTCAGCGGGGTGACCGGCAACGCCCCGGCGACCCTCAAGGTGGGCGTGGACATCAAGCACACCTACATCGGCGACCTCAAGGTCGACCTCGTCGCCCCCGACGGCTCGGTCTACAACCTGCACAACCGGACCGGCAGTTCCACCGACAACATCGTCCAGACGTACACCGTCAACGCCTCCTCCGAGGTGGCGAACGGCGTCTGGAAGCTCCGCGTCGGCGACAACGCGAGCGCGGACACAGGGAAGATCGACGCCTGGAACCTGACCTTCTGATCCCGGCGATCCCCCAGGGGGGCCGGAGCGACCGCGCTCCGGCCCCCCTTCGCGTGTCCGGCGCAGAAATTCCGTACCGGGGGGTAGCCCGCGCGACCCCCTTGCTATACGTTCCGTCTAACAAGCTTGCTAGACGCGACGTCTAACAAGCGAGGGGACGACCACGAGCCGACCGCGTGACCAGAGGAGCCGCAACCATGGCCAGCAGCACCGTCCGCCCGGACGACCACGACCAGGACGACGTCGCCGAGCGGCTCCTGAGGTCCGCCGCCAAGCTCAGCTACGACCCCCTCGTCGAGGTCGACTGGGACGCGCCGCTCGACAAGGACTTCCACGGCCAGAGCCCCGAGTGGAACAGCCTCTACGGCACCGCCTACTGGAACGAGATGACCGAGGAGCAGCGCAAGGAGCTGACCCGCCAGGAGTCCGCCTCCGTCGCCTCCACCGGCATCTGGTTCGAGATGATCCTCCAGCAGCTGGTCCTGCGGGACATCTACCGCACCGACCACACCGACCCCCGCTTCCAGTGGGCGCTCACCGAGATCGCCGACGAGTGCCGCCACTCGATCATGTTCGCCCGCGGCTCCCAGAAGCTCGGCGCCCCCGCCTACCGCCCCAAGCGGTCCGTCATGGAGCTCGGCCGGGTCATGAAGACCGTCGGCTTCGGCGAGGCCGCCTACGCCGGCATCCTCGTCGCCGAGGAGGTCCTCGACGTCATGCAGCGCGACTGGATGCGCGACGAGCGGGTGGTGCCCTTCGTGCGGACCATCAACAACATCCACGTCGTCGAGGAGTCCCGGCACATGAAGTTCGCCCGGGACGAGACCCGCCGCCACCTCGCCCGCGCGAGCCGGGCCCGCCGCCACTTCCAGGCGCTGATCGTCGCCATCGCCGCGTACTACATCATCACCAGCCTGGTGAACCCCGAGGTGTACGTCCGGGCCGGCCTCGACCCCGAGCGCGCCCGCCGCGAGGCCGCCGCCAACGAGCACTACAAGGCCCAGCTGCGGGCCAGCTGCTCCGGCCTCATGGAGTTCCTCGGCGACGTCGGCATGCTGACCCGCCCCGCCGTCTTCTTCTACCAGCGCGCCCACCTCCTCTGACCCCGACGAGCCGAGCCGAGCCGCCGCCATGACCTACGCCATCACCCAGACCTGCTGCTCCGACGCCACCTGCGTCGCCGTCTGCCCGGTCAACTGCATCCACCCGACGCCCGAGGAGCCGGACTTCGGCACCACCGAGATGCTCTACGTCGACCCGAAGAGCTGCATCGACTGCGGCGCCTGCGCCGACGCCTGCCCGGTCGACGCGATCTTCCCCGTCGACCGGCTCACCGAGCCCCTCAAGGCGTACGAGGGGATCAACGCCGCCTACTACGAGGGCCGCGAACCCGCCCCCGTCCTCGCCTCCCCCACCTTCCACCCCTGGGGCGAGCCGTCCTTCACCCGCTCGCTGCCCTCCGACTTCGCCCCCCTCCGGGTCGCCGTCGTCGGCACCGGCCCCGCCGGCATGTACGCCGCCGAGGACCTGCTGCTCCACACCAACGCCGAGGTCACCCTCATCGACCGGCTCCCGGTGGCCGGCGGCCTCGTCCGCTACGGCGTGGCCCCCGACCACCCCGGCACCAAAGGCGCGGGCGACGCCCTCGCCCGCTTCCACACCCACCCCCGGGCCACCGTCCGGCTCGGCGTGGAGATCGGCCGCGACGTCACCGCCGAGGAGCTGGCCGCCCACCACGACGCGGTCGTGTACGCGGTCGGCGCCCCGTCCGACCGGCGCCTCGGCATCCCCGGCGAGGACCTGCCCGGCAGCCTCTCCGCGGCCACCCTCGTCTCCTGGTACAACGCCCACCCGGAGACCGCGCCCGGCTCGGTCGCCCTCGGCACGGCCGAGCGGGTCGTGATCGCCGGCACCGGCAACGTCGCCCTCGACGTGGCCCGGATCCTCGTCGCCGACCCCGCCGCCCTCGCCGCCACCGACATCGCCGACCACGCGCTGGCCGCCCTGCGCGGCTCCCGGGTCCGCGAGGTGGTGCTGCTCGGCCGGCGCGGCCCCGAGGACGCCGCGTACACCGCCTCCGAGCTCCTCGCGCTCGGCCGGCTGCCCGGCGTCGACCTCGTCCTCGACACTCACGACCCGCGGATCGCCGCGGCCGTCGACGCCGCCGCGCCCGGCGACAAGGCCGCGCTCCTCAAGGACGCGGCGCGCGAGGCCGTCGACTGGAGCCGCGGCCCCGGCGCCGGACGGCGCCGGATCGTGCTCCGCTTCCACTCGGCGCCCGAGGAGGCCGTCGGCCCGGACGCGGTCCGCGCCGTCCGCGCCGGGGGCGCCGGCGGAGCGGTCGAGATCCCGGCCGGACTGCTCGTCCGCGCCGTCGGCCACCGGGGCGTCCCGCTGCCGGGCCTGCCCTTCGACGAGGCCACCGGCACCGTCCCGCACACCGCGGGCCGGGTGGACGGCATGACCGGCACCTACGTCGTCGGCTGGATCAAGCGCGGTCCGTCCGGCGGCATCGGCGCCAACCGGAGCTGCGCCGCCGAGACCGTCGGCAGCCTGCTCGCCGACGCCGTCGACGGGCGCCTGACCCGGCCGGCCGGCTCCGCGAAGGCCTTCGGGCGGCTCGTCCGCAGCCGCAGCCGGAGCCTGGTCGACGCCCGCGGACTGGCCGCCATCGACCGCGTCGAACGGGCCCGGGGCGCGGCGGCCGGCCGTCCCCGGGTGAAGCTGGCGACCGTCCCCGAACTGGTCGCGGCGGCCCGCCGCAGCCGGCTGCGCGGCGCCGTGGGCTGACCGGACGGGGTGCGCGGAGAAGACGCACCCGGACGGGGAGGGGCATGCGGGGCGGGCGCGGGGGCACCCGCCCCGTATGACCACCGCCGACAACGGCCGGCACGACGACGGACGGGGGGAGAGTCCCGCGCAGCGGGCCGACCGCCGCTGGAACGAACTCCTCCAGGAACTGCGGGTGGCCCAGACGGGCACCCAGATCCTGTTCGGCTTCCTGGTCGCCGTCGTCTTCCAGCCGCGTTTCGCGGAACTGGGCGCGGTGGACCGGGGGATCTACGTCGTCACGGTGTGTCTGGGAGCGGCGACCACGGGCGCGCTCGTCGCGCCGGTGGCGGTGCACCGGCTGGTGGCCGGGCGCCGGATGAAGCCGGAGGCGGTGTCCTGGGCGGGGCGCCTGACGCTGGTGGGGGTGGTGCTGCTCTACCTGACGATGGTGTCGACGTTCCTGCTGATCATGCGGATGGTGCTGGGCGACGGGCTCGCACTGTGGCTGGTCGCCCTGATGGCGGTGTGGCTGGCGCTCTGCTGGTTCGCCGTGCCGCTGCTCACCCGGCGCAGCGCGAACGGGAACGGCAACGGGCACCACAGGGCCGAGGACGGTTACGGACCGTGGCCGCGCTGAGGGTCCGGCCCGGGACGGCGGGCCGGCGGACGCAGCCGGTACGGCGCGGGGTCAGGCCGCGACGGGGAGCGGGCGGCGCAGCACGATCGCGTTGAGCCCGACGGCGAACGGCGCCGTGTCCGTCAGGGCGAGGCCGAGCACCTGCTCCTCGGGCAGCTCCACGGTGACGTCCACGCAGAACGCGAGGGCGTGCAGGGCGTCGCCCGAGCCCTCGTCCTGGAGGGCGAAGAAGAGGTCGCGGTAGTAGCGGGTGCGGTCCGCGGACTGTTCGTAGAAGGACAGTCCGGGCTGTCCCCGCTGCTCGCCGAGGCCGGTGAAGGCGGCGATCAGCTCCCGCTCCACGGTCCCCCAGAAGCCCGCCTCCGCGCACTCGGGCGGCAGCGCCTGGCGGACCGCCTCCTTCAGCGAGAGCACCATGACGAGCAGCGGGGCGTGCTCCTTGAGCCCCCAGCCGCGCACCATGCGGACGACGGTGGTGTCGGGGACGGCGGCGGCCGCCGCCCGGATCGCCTCGAAGTCGAAGTTGACGGTGGCGGGGGCGATCGCCTCCTGGAAGACCCGGTCCATCGAGCGGGCCTCGTCGAGGTGGGCGGGTGCCACCTCGATCACGGTCCTGAAACTGGCGGCCAAAGGGCGCTCCTGTTCTCGTGGCCCACCGCGGTGGGCGCGTGATCATCAGGAGGAGTATGCCGAGGGGGCCGGTCAGCGGCCGCGGCGGGGCTTCCCGCTCCGGCCGGCGGCGCCGCCGGCCTTGCCCCGGGCGGGCTTCGCGGGCCTGCCCCCGGCGGTCTTCTTCGCGCCGCCGGCCTTCGCACCTCCGGTCTTCGCGCCCTGGGCGGGCTTCTTCGCGGGCTTCGGAGCCGTCTTCCGGCCCTTCTCGGCCTCCGCGCGCCGGCCCCGGGTGCTGTTGACGGTCCGGCCCCGGACGATCCCGATGAACTCCTCCACCAGGTCGGGGGTCTCCTCGGCCTTCGGCCAGGAGAGCGCCACGCGGGACCGGGGGACGCCGGTGATCGTGCGGTAGGTGAGGTCCTTGCGGTGGTGCAGCCGGGCCAGCGACTGCGGGACGACGAGCACGCCGACGCCCGCGGCGACCAGCTCGATCGCGTCGCCGGTGGTCTCGGGCCGCTGGAAGGCCGGCCGGCCGGGCGGCGCCGTCCAGTCGAGGGTGTCGTCCAGCGGGTGCAGGACCAGCTCCTCGGCCAGGTCCGCCGGGGACAGCTCCTCGGCCGCGGCGAACAGGTGGTCCTTGGGCACGACCACCACGGTGGTCTCCTCGTACAGCGGGATCGCGCTCAGGTCCTCGCCGTCGACGGGCAGCCGCAGCAGCGCGGCGTCCACGTCGCCGGAGCGCAGCGCGCCGCAGGACTCGCCGGGGGCGACCTGGACGAGGTCGAGCCGGACGTCCGGCAGCCGTTCGATCCAGACCCGCACCCACTTCGCGGGGGTCACACCGGGCACGTAGGCGAGCCGGAAGGTCGTGGGGGCCGGGGCGGAGTCTGTCACCCGGCCAGGTTACCCGGCGGCGGACGGCCCGTCGGCCCAGGTCGGAGGGCGGCCGTGGTCGGGAGGGGCCCGCGCGCTCGATACCCTGGACCCCATGACGTCGCACCAGAACGCCCAGACGATGAAGCCGGCCACCGCGGCCAAGAAGCTGGGTGTGTACCTCGAGGCCACCCCCGCCGATTTCCAGGAGGGTGTCGTCTCGCGCTCCGAGCTGAACGAACTCCAGGCGAACCCGCCCGCCTGGCTCAAGGAGCTGCGGCAGAACGGCCCGCACCCGCGCCCCGTGGTCGCGGCCAAGCTCGGCATCTCCATCTCCGGCCTCGCCCGGGGCGGGATCACCGACCCGCTGACCACCGAGCAGATCGAGGCCCTGAAGGCCGAGGCGCCGGAGTGGCTGGTCAAGGAGCGCGCCACCCAGTCCGAGGTCCGCAAGGAGACCGTGCGCATCAAGGAGCGCGACGCCCGCCGCGCGGCCGAGCGGGCCGCCCGCGGGCAGGACGCCTGACCGGCGGCTGACCGCGGACCGGCCCGGCGGATCGGTCCGGCCGGCCCGCCCGGGCGGTACCGGCGTGGCGCGGCGCCGGACGCGGGAGGGATCCCCCCATGAATCCCGAGAGCCGCAGGAACCACGAGAGCGCCGGGCGCGAGCGGCCGGTCGTCGCCGCCGTCGACGGCTCCGCGCACAGTCTGCGCGCCCTGTCCTGGGCGCTGGGCGCCGCGGAGGCCCTGGACGTCCCCCTCGTCGTGGCACACGTCCGCTCCGACGCCCTCCAGCTGGGCGCCGCCCGGATCGCCTCGCTGGGCACGGAGCCGGAGCTGCCGGACACGGTCCTGGACGCGGTGCGGACCGTGGTGGAGGACCGGGGCCACGCGGTGCCGGTGCGGTACGCGTCGCTGGACGGGACCGTCACCGAGGCGCTGCCCCGGGCCGCCTCGGACGCCCGGCTGCTGGTGACGGGGTCCCGGGGGCACGGCGGTTTCGCCAGTCTGCTGCTCGGTTCCACCGGCCGGACGCTGGCCGCCCGCTCGCCCTGCCCGCTGGTGGTGGTCCCGCACGAGGCGCGCACCGCCTCCCTGGAGAGCGGGCCGCGGGCCGGGCGGGTGCTGCTCGGGCTGCATCCGGAGGAGACCCCGGACGAGGTGGTGGAGTTCGCCTTCGGGGCCGCGTCGCTGCGCCGGGTCCCGCTGGAGGCGCTGACCGGGCTGCGGCTGCCGCCGAACCCGGCGGCGCTGGCCGCGGCACCCTCCCCGGCCCTCCAGGTGCCGCCGCCGCTGCCGCTCGCGGACGACACGGAGGAGCTGCTCGCGGAGGCGCGCCGGGAACAGGAGGCGCGGCTGCGGCCCTTCGCCGAGCGGTGGCCGGGGGTGGAGCTGACCGGGACGGTGGCGCCGGGGGACGCGGCGGGGCTCCTCGTGGACGGGTCGCGGGAGGCGGCGCTGCTGGTCGTGGGGCGGCACCACCGGCACCGGATCGCGGAGCTCCTGGTGGGGTCGGTGGCGCACGCGGTGCTGCACCACGCGGGGTGCCCGGTGGCGGTGGTGCCGCCGGCCGCCGGGGCGTGAGGGCCGGGCTGTCGGCGCCGGCTGGTAGACAGGGGCCATGAGCCCTCTCCCGTACGCCTCCGATCCCGCCGCCGCCTCCCGCAACACCCGTCCGCCGGTCCCGCGCGCCGCGCTGGGCGCCGGGGTCGTGGTGCTCGACGGGCGGGGCCGGGTGCTGCTCGGCCTCGACCGTTCGGGGGTGTGGGAGCTGCCGGGCGGCGGGGTCGAGCCGGGCGAGTCGATCGAGGAGGCGGCGGCGCGCGAGCTGGCCGAGGAGACCACGCTGGTGGCCGGCGCGGCCGACGTGGAGGTGCTGGGGCTGCTGCTGGACACGGTGACCTCGGCGGAGCTGACCCGGATGACGGCGGCGACGGTGGTGCGGGTCTTCACCGGGACCCCGGCGGTGGCCGAGCCGGAGAAGATCGAGCGCTGGGAGTGGACCGACCCGGAGCGGCTGCCGTCGGCGCTGTTCCTGCCGTCCGCGCAGGTGCTCGGGGTGTGGCGGCCGGGGCTGGCGGTCCCGGAGGCGCCGTTCCACCGGTACGCGCTCCGCCGCGCGGGACGGCCGGGTCGTGACTAGCGTGGGTCACGGACTCCCTGCCGTCACCGACCGGAAGCGAGAGCACGTCATGGCCGCACGACCCGAGGGAACCCCGGTCTGGACCGACGCGATGTTCACCGACGCCGAGGGCGCCAGGACCTTCTACGGCGACGTGCTGGGCTGGACCTTCGGCGAGGCGTCGACGGAGTTCGGCAACTACACCCAGGCGTACAAGGACGGGAAGGCGGTCGCCGCCGTCGTCCCGCCGATGCCCGGCGGCGAGGAGCCGCCGCAGTCCGCCTGGTGCCTCTACCTCGCCTCGGACGACGTGGAGGCCGCCGCGGGGCGGATCCGGGACGCGGGCGGCGAGGTGCTGATGGAGCCGATGCGGGTCGGCGACTTCGGCTCGATGTGCATCGCGCGGGATCCGGCGGGCGTGGTGTTCGGCCTGTGGCAGGCCGGGGTCCACGAGGGCTTCGAGCTGGAGGGGGAGTCCGGCGCGTACGTGTGGGCGGAGGTCTTCACCCGCGATCCGGCGGCGTCCGACGCGTTCTTCACGGCCGTCTTCGGCTACGGCGCGAAGCGGATGGCGGACGACGCGGTCGACTACAAGGTCTTCGACCTGGGCGACGGGCCGGTGCTCGGCCGGATGCGGCTGACGGACGAGGACCTCCCCCCGGAGGTCCCCTCCTACCTCCAGGTCTACTTCGCGGTCGACAACTGCGACCTGGCGGTGACCGCGGCCCGGCGGCTCGGCGGGACCGCCCTGTTCGGGCCGATGGACAGTCCCTTCGGGCGGTTCGCCGCCCTGCGCGACCCGCAGGGCGCGGTGTTCGCGGTGATCGACGTCCGCACCACGGTCGGCGAGATGCCGCCCATGGTCTGACCGCCGGGCTTCACGGACGCTTCACAGTGCCGGAACGCTCACGGCCGCAGGCTGGAGACGATCTCGGCGGTGGAGGCGACCCCGTCCTGGATGGTGGGGGCCATGCTCGTGCCGGCGAGGAAGAAGCCGAGCAGGGCGCAGACCACGGCGTGGGAGACCTTCAGTCCGCCGCTGCGGAGGAAGACCACGGTCAGTACGAGCAGCAGCACCACGACGGAAACGGAAACGACCATCGCCCTCACGTCCTTCTTCTGCCGCACCGGAATTGCGGCGTTCGGCGGACAGTGTGGCGGAATGTACGGTCCGTCCGGGGGAACGGCGGGGCGGCCATCCGGGTGAGACCGGCGCCTCAGCGCCCCGGGGGCCCCTCGGCGGGCAGACAGTCCCGCCATTCGACCGTGCGGTCGCACCAGCGGTTCAGGAGGACCCGGTCGTGGCCGACGGCGAGCAGTCCGGCGCCGGTCTGCTCGCGGTAGGTCTCCACGGCGGCGACGAGGGCGGCGGTCGTGGAGGCGTCGAGCATGGCCGTCATCTCGTCGCAGACCAGCCAGCGGGGCCGGAGGCTGAGCGCGCGGGCGAGGCAGGCGCGCTGGAGCTGGCCGTCGCTGACCGCGTGGGGGCGGCGGGTCAGCAGTTCGGGGGTGAGGCCGACGGCGGGGGCGAGTTCGGCGACCCGGTCGGCCGCCTCGCCCTTGCGGCCGGTGGCGCGCAGCGGTTCCGCGATGAGGTCGGCGAGGGTGAGGCGGGGGTCGGCCGCGGTGCGGGGCTGCTGGAAGACGACGCCGACGGCGGTGCGCAGCGCCCGGGGGGCGCGGTGGCGCCAGGCCGTGACCTCGGTGCCGTCAAGGACGAGCCGTCCGGCGTCGGGCCGGTGCAGCAGGGCGGCGACCCGGGCGAGGGTGGACTTGCCGCAGCCGCTGGGCCCGAGGAGTCCGACGGCCTCACCGGGCGCGACGGTGAGGGAGGCGCCGCGGAAGACCGGCCTGCGGGGCTCGTAGCCGGCGGTGACGGAGGCGAGTTCAAGCACGGGGCCGCTCCGGGTGGTGGCAGGCCACGCCGGCGCGGAGGGCCGGGACGGTGGCGCAGAGGTCGGTGGCGCGCGGGCAGCGCGGGGCGAAGGCGCAGCCCTCGGGCAGGTCGGAGAGTTCCGGCGGCATGCCGGGAATCGGGGTGAACGCCCGCTCGGGCAGGGCGTCGAGGAGGCCCCGGGCGTAGGGGTGGTCGGGGCCGGTGGTGCCGAAGAAGCGGTGGGCGGGGGCGATCTCGACGATCCGGCCCGCGTACATGACGGCCACCCGGTCGGCGATGCGGGCGGCGGCGGTGAGGTCGTGGGTGATAAGGAGCAGGCCGCGGCCGTCGTCGGCGTGCCGGCGCAGTTCGTCGGCGGTGCGCTCGACGAGGTCGCGGTCGAGGCCGGTGGTGGGTTCGTCGGCGAGGAGCAGGGGCGCGTCGCCGATGAGGGCGAGGGCGGTGGCGGCGCGCTGGGCGAGGCCGCCGGAGAGCTCGTGCGGATGGGCGTCGAGGTGGGTGGCGGGGAAGGCGGCGCGGTCCGCGGCCTCCTCGGCGGCCTTCCGCCGCCCGGCCCGCGGGGTCCGGGTGAGGGCCCGGACGGTCTCCTCCAGGTGCGCCCGCACGGTCCGCACCGGGGTGAGGTGCGCGGCCGGGCTCTGCGGCACGAGTCCGACGCGCCGTCCCCGTACGGTGCGGGCGAGGGTCTTCTCGTCGGCGGCGAGCAGGTCGGTCCCGTCGAGCAGGGCGCTGCCGGAGGTCTCGGCGTTCGCCGGGAGCAGTCCGAGGAGCGCCGAGGCGAGCACCGACTTCCCGCAGCCGGACTCCCCGACGAGCGCCAGGCACTCCCCCGCCGCCAGGTCGAAGTCGGCGCCGGTGACGGCGGCGACGGTCCGTCCGCCGCGCAGCCGGAAGCGGACGGTGAGGTCCCGGACGCTGAGCAGCGCGTCCCCGGCCCGCTCGGCGGTGACGGCGTCCAGGGCGCGGGCGACGCGGGCGTTCACAGCATCAGCTCCGATCGGCGGCGGGGGTTCAGTCGGTCGCGCCAGACGCCGGCGAGGCCGGCGAGGGCGAGGGTGGGGACGATGAGGAAGAGGCCGGGGAAGAGGGTGGGCCACCAGTCGCCGGCGAGGAGGGAGGAGCGGGCGGACTGGACGAGGTTGCCGAGGCTGGCCTGGTGGCTGGGGAGGCCGAGGCCGAGGAAGGAGAGGGCGGACTCGTGCCACATGGCGTGCGGGACCATCAGGACGGCGGCGAGGCCGGCCTGCGGGAGGACGGCGGGGAGCAGGTGGCGGGTGGCGACGCGGCGGCGCGAGGCGCCGCCGGAGATGGCCGCCTCGATGTGGGGGCGGGTCCGCAGGGAGAGGACCTCGGAGCGGACGATGCGGGCGGTGGAGAGCCAGTGGGTGACCGCGACGGAGGCGATGACCGGCCAGACGCCGGGGCGGAAGAGGGCGACGACGAAGATGCCGAGGAGCAGGTGCGGCACGGAGGAGAAGGCGTCGACGAGCCGCATCAGGGTGCGGTCGGTCCAGCCGCCGAGGGCACCCGCGGCGGCGCCGACTGCGGTGCCGAGGACGGTGGCGACGAGGGCGGCGACGAGGCCGACGAGCAGGGAGATCCGCAGGCCGTAGACGCAGCGCAGGAGGAGGTCGCGGCCGACGTCGTCGGTGCCGAAGGGGTGTTCCCAGGAGGGCGGGAGGAGCTTGCGCGAGAGGTCGACGGCCTGTTCGTCGAGCTGGACGAGCGGGGGGACGAGGAGGACGGCGAGGACGACGGCGCCGACGACGAGCGCGGAGGTCCACAGCCGGAGGCGGTGGGTGCGGGGGTCAGCCATCGAAGCCCACCCTGGGGTCGGCGAGTCCGTAGAGGAGGTCGGAGAGGAGGTTGCCGAGGAGGACGGCGGCGGTGGCGAGCACGGTGAGCGCGGCGAGCAGCGGGAAGTCGACGGCGGTGGCGGCCTGGACGGTGGCGGCGGCGATGCCGGGCCAGCTGAAGACGGTCTCCACGAGGAGGGCTCCGGTGATGACCTCGGGCACGCGGGAGCCGATGAGGGTGAGCATCGGGAGCATGCCGGAGCGCAGGGCGTGGCCGGTGAGGACGGTCCGTTCGGCGAGGCCGCGGGCGCGGGCGCCGCGCACCGGGTCCTCGTCGAGGGCGTCGCCGACGCCCTGGCGGACGTAGAGGAAGAACCACGGCAGCTGGGAGACGCCGAGGACGAGCGCGGGCAGCACGAGGTGGCGGGCGACCTGGTCGAAGGTGACGGTGTCGCTGGCGGTGTCGGTGAGGCCGCCGGCGGGCAGGACGCCGAGCTTCAGGGCGAAGAACCAGATGGCGAGGAGGCCGAGCCAGAAGGCGGGGGCGGCTTCCAGGGTGTACGCGAGGGCGCTGACGGCCCGGTCGAGGAGGCCGCCGCGGCGGCGGCCGGCGAGGACGCCGAGGAGGGTGCCGAGCGCGATGGCCAGGGCGAAGGCGGTGACGGCGAGGAGGACGGACCAGCCGAGGCGTTCGGTGACGACGTCGGCGACGGGGCGGCGCATCACGGAGGAGTCGCCGAGGTCGCCGGTGACGGCGGCGGTGAGCCAGTCCCACCAGCGGGTGAGGAGGGGCCGGTCGACGCCGAGGTTGTGGCGGAGCTGGTCGAGGTTCTCCTGGGAGGCGGTGAGGCCGGCGGTGCCGGCGTACGCCTTGACGGGGTCGAAGGGGGAGGCTTCGGCGACGGCGAAGACCGCGAGGGTGACGCCGAGGAGGACGGGGACGGCGGCGAGGGCGCGCCGTCCCGTCATCCGGGCCATGGCCCCCCAGGGGAGGCGGCGGCTCACTTCTGGGCGTCCCCGGTCTTCTTCGGCTGCCAGGTCTCGACGTTCCACCAGGGTCCGGCGGCGAGGCCGTGGTCGTGGGGCTCGGTCTGGGTGCTCAGGCCGTCCCAGGAGTCGTTCACGACGTAGAGGTGGTCGATGTGGGTGAGGAAGGTGTAGCCGGGGTCCTTGGCGAGTTCGCGCTGGACGGTGTCGTACGCGGCCTTGCGGCGGGTGTCGTCGGCGGTGCGGCGGCCGTCCTCCAGGGCGCGGTCGACGGTCTTGTTGTCGTACCAGGCCATGTTGTTGAAGCCGTCGCCGGCGAGGGTGGACTTCAGGAGGAGGTACTGGTCGAAGTCGGGGTCGCCGGGCGAGCCGCCGCCGGCGAGGACGGCGTCGGTCTTCATGCGGGGTTCGATGACCTCCCAGGTGCCGGCCTGGGTGGTGATCTCGATGCCGGCCTTCTTGGCGTCGGAGGCGTAGGCGAGGGCGTGGTCCTGGCGGAGCTTGTCGCCGGAGAGGTACCAGAGGGGGAAGGCGGCGCGGACGCCGTTCTTGACGCGGACGCCGTCGGGGCCGGGCTTCCAGCCGGCCTCGTCGAGGATCTTCTGCGCGCCGGCGAGGTCGTGGCGGCGCTCGGTGCCCTCGGCGAACCAGGGGTCGTCGGTGGGGACGGGGCCGTAGGCGGGCTTGCCGGCGCCTTCGAGGATCTTGTCGACCATGGCCCGGCGGTCGACGGCGACGTCGAGGGCGCGGCGGACGGCGGTGTCGCCGGCGACGGGGTTGTGGGTGGGGAGGGTGACGGTGCGGTAGTCGTAGGTCTTGGCCGCGTAGGTCTTCTTCCCCTTGTCGCCGTCGAAGCCGGCGGCGAGGTTGGGCGGCAGGATGGCGCCGTCGAGGTCGCCGGCGCGCAGGCGGGTGGCGCGGACGTCGTCGTCCTTGACGATCGCCATGGTGAACTTCTTGATCGCGGGGGCGCCGTTCCAGTACGTCGGGTTGGCCTCGAAGGTGAGCTTCTCGCCCTTGGACCAGCCGGTGAGGACGTAGGGGCCGGTGCCTATGGGCCTGGTGGTGAAGGCGCCGGTGTTGACGTCCTGCTTCCCCGCGACGTGGGCGGGGGCGATGGCGTGGACGGTGCGCTCGGCGAAGGGCGCGTAGGGGTACTTGAGGTGGAAGACCACGGTGTCGTCGCCGACGGCCTCGACGCTCTTCAGGGCGTCGAGTTCGGTGCGGGAGGGGTTGTTGGTCTTCGGGTCGAGGATCGTCCGGTAGGTGAAGACGACGTCCTCGGCGGTGAAGGGCTCGCCGTCGCTGAAGGTGACGTCGGTGCGGAGGGTGTACGTGTAGGTCAGTCCGCCGTCGCCGACGTGCGGGAGCTTCGCGGCGAGGGCGGGCTTCAGCCTCATGTCGGCGTCGAGGGCGAGGAGGCCGTCGAAGATCTTCGAGTTGCCGTCCTTGCCGTAGCCGAGGAGCGGGCTGAGGGTGTCGGGTTCGTAGGCGATGCCGACGACGGCGGAGTCCTTGGGGCCGGCGGAACCGCCGGGGCCGGCTCCGGGGTTCGTGCAGGCCGCGGTGGCGAGGGCGAGGGCCCCGGTGACGGTCGCGGCGGTCGCGCGGCGGACGGTTCGGGCGGCCATCGTGCCCACACCCCTTTTGAAGATCGTCGGTTGTTGCGAACGACTCGCAATTAAACCGTACGTAAAGGGGTGCGGACACATGGGCCCCTTACTCCGGCGCCCGGGGGCGGTCCGGGGCCGGAGGGCGGAGGCCGGACGGGTCGGGCCGGAGGGGGCCGGCCGGACAGGTCGGACAGTAAGCGTCAGGCGGGGGCGGGCAGCTCCGCCAGGTCGGCGACGACGTCCTGGTGGTGCCCCGCCGTGCCCAGCGCCACCTGATCGGCCTTGGCCCGCTTGAGCGCCAGGTGGGCCGGGTGCTCCCAGGTCATGCCGATCCCGCCGTGCAGCTGCACGCACTCCTCGGCCGCGCGGACGGCGACCCCGGAGCAGTACGCCTGGGCCACGGCCACCGTCAGTTCGGCGTCGGCCGCGCCGGCGGCGAGGGCGTCGGCGGCGGCGCGGGCCGCCGCCCGGGCGCCGACGAGGTCCAGCCAGAGGTGGGCCATCCGATGCTTGAGCGCCTGGAAGGAGCCGACCGGCCGGTTGAACTGGTACCGCTCCCGGGTGTGCCGGACGGTCTCCTCCAGGCACCACTCGGCGAGGCCCAGCTGTTCGGAGGCGAGCAGCCCCGCCCCGGCGAGCAGTCCGCGCCGCACCGCCGCCCGGCTCTCCCCGCCGCCCGCCAGCCGGGTGCCGGCGCTCCCGCCGGCGTCGACGACGGCGAGCGGACGGGTCAGGTCGAGCGGGGTGACGGGGGTGATCACGGCCTCGGCGGCGGGCACGGCGTACAGCCCGTCGGGCCGGGGCACGAGGAGGACGTCGGCGGCTGCCGCGTCGGCGACGGCCCGCACCGGGCCCGTGGCCTCGAAGGCCGTGCGGGGCGCCGTGGTGAGGGGGACCGCCAGGACGGCGGTCCGCTCCCCCGCCGCCATCGCGGCGAGCAGCCCGGCCGCCGGGCCGTCCCCCGGGCCGAGGGCGAGCAGGGTCTCGGTCGCCACCACCGCGCTGGTCAGGTAGGGGGCGGGGGCGACGGCCCGGCCCAGCTCCTCCAGGACCACCGCGGCCTCGCGGTGGCTCGCGCCCTGGCCGCCCAGCTTCTCGGGGACGAGCAGCCCGGCGGCGCCGATGCCGGCGGCGAGCGCCTGCCAGAGGCCGGTGGGGTACGGGTCGCCGGTCTCGATCCGGTCGAGGACCGTCTGGTGCCCGGCCCGGTCGGCGAGCAGGGAGCGGACGGCGTCCCGCAGGGCGTCCTCGGTGTCGGAGTAGAGGAGGTCCGGCTCGTGCCCCCGGAGGGCGTCGGGGCTCCCGGGGCCCTGAAGGCCGTCGGGGCTCGGGGGACTGTCGGGGCCGTGGGGGTTCCGGGGGCTCTCGGGGCTCATCGGGCGAGGTCCTTCCAGGGGACGTCCTTGTCGTTGCGGGGCTCCGGCGGGAGGCCGAGGACCCGCTCGGCGACGATGTTGAGCAGCACCTCGCTGGTGCCGCCCTCGATCGAGTTGCCCTTGGAGCGCAGGTAGCGGTAGCCCGCGTCGCGCCCGGTGAAGTCGACCAGCTCCGGCCGGCGCATGGTCCAGTCCTCGTAGAGCAGGCCCTCGTCGCCGAGGAGTTCGACCTCCAGGCCGCTGATGGCCTGGTTGAGGCGGGCGAAGCCGAGCTTCATGGCGCTGCCCTCGGGGCCGGGCTCGCCGGCGACGAGCTGCTGGCGCAGCCGCTCGCCGGTGAGCCGGGCCACCTCGGCGTCCACCCAGAGGCCGAGGAGGCGGCGGTGGAGGGCGTGGGTGCGCAGGCCGGGGCGGTCGCGCCAGACGGCGGCGGCCTTGCCGATCATGCCGCCCTCGCGGGGGATGCGGGCGCCGCCGATGGAGACCCGCTCGTTCATGAGGGTGGTCTGCGCGACCCGCCAGCCGTCGCCGACCGCGCCGAGGCGGTGGGCGTCGGGGATGCGGACGCCGGTGAGGAAGACCTCGTTGAACTCGGCCTCGCCGGTGATCTGCCGCAGCGGGCGGACCTCGACGCCGGGGTCGGTCATGTCGCAGACGAAGTAGGTGATGCCCCGGTGCTTGGGCAGGCCGGGATCGGTGCGGGCGATGAGGATGGCCCAGCGGGCGGTGTGGGCGCTGGAGGTCCACACCTTCTGTCCGTCCACGATCCAGTCGCCGGTGGCCTCGTCGCGGACCGCGCGGGTGGCGAGGGCGGCGAGGTCGGAGCCGGCGCCGGGCTCGCTGAAGAGCTGGCACCACACCTCCTCGCCGGTCCACAGGGGGCGCAGGAAGCGGGACGCGACCTCGCCGGAGCCGTGGGCGAGGAGGGTGGGGGCGGCCATGCCGAGACCGATGCCGATGCGGCGCGGGTCGTTGTCGGGGGCTCCGGCGGCGGCGAGTTCGGCGTCGACGACGGCCTGGAGGGAGCGGGGGGCGTCGAGTCCGCCGAGGCCCGCCGGGTAGTGGACCCAGGCCAGTCCGGCGTCGAAGCGGGCCCGGAGGAAGTCGGTCCTGCCGGTGGTGGCGGGCGGGTGCGCGGCGAGCAGGGCCCTCGTGCGCTCCCGGAGTTCGGCGGCGTCGGTCATGCGCGGGCTCCTTCCGGGAGGACGACGAGGCGGCCGGTGGTGGTGCCGTCGGCGACGCGCTGGACGGCGTCGGCGGCGCCCGCGAAGGGGACGCGTTCGGCGACGAGCGGCTTGATGCTCCCCTTGGCGGCGAGTTCGGCGAGGGTCTCGTGGCAGCGGAGGACGGCGGCCGGGTCGCGCTGGGCGTAGAGGCCCCAATGGAGGCCCAGGACCGAGTAGTTCTTCACCAGGGCGTGGTTGAGGGCGGGCGCGGGGACGGTGCCGCTCGCGAAGCCGACGACGACGATCCGGCCCTCGAAGGCGACGCACTTGGCGGACTGCTGGTACGCCTCGCCGCCGACCGGGTCGTAGATCACGTCGGCGCCGCGGCCGCCGGTGGCGGCCTTGACGGCGGCGACGACGTCCTCGGCGCGGCGGTCGATCACCAGGTCGCAGCCGAGGGCGCGGGCGACGGCGGCCTTCTCGGGGCCGCCGACCACGCCGATGACGGTGGCGCCCGCGGCCTTGCCGAGCTGGACGGCGGCGCTGCCGACGCCTCCGGCGGCGGCGTGCACGAGGAGGGTCTCGCCCGCCCGGAGGGCGGCGCGCCGGTGGAGGCCGAACCAGCCGGTCTGGTAGCCGATGTGGAGGGCGGCGGCCTCGGCGTCGTCGAGGGCGTCGGGGGCCGGGAGCAGTGCGGCGGCGTCGGCGAGGGCGTGCCCGGCGAAGCCGCCGTGCGGGAGGGCGGCGGTGGCGATGACCCGCCGCCCGTCCTCGGTCTCGCCGCAGATCTCGACGCCGGGGGTGAAGGGCAGCGGCGGCCTGACCTGGTAGTGGCCCCGGCAGAGCAGCGCGTCGGGGAAGTTGACGTTCGCGGCGCGCACCCTGAGCCGGACCTGGCCGGGGCCGGGCTCGGGGACGTCCACCTCCTCGCGGCGCATCACCGCGCCGGGTTCGCCGTTCTCGTGCACTCGCCATGCCTGCATCCGTCGAGCCTCCGTCCGTACCGAGCGGTCGGCCGCATACTAAGCGGTCGCTTGCCTTCGGGGGAACCACTCAGCCGGACTTCTTGGGCCGCGCCCGTACGTGCATCCGCTCGCCCTGCGGCCCGTACAGGCTCAGGAACTCCACCGGCCCGTCGGCGGTCGGCCCGAACCAGTGCGGCACCCGCGTGTCGAACTCGGCCGCCTCGCCCGCGCCGAGCACCACGTCGTGCTCGCCCAGCACCAGCCGCAGCCTCCCCGAGAGCACGTACAGCCACTCGTACCCCTCGTGGACCCGGGGGTCCGGCTGCTCGGACGCCTTCTCCTGGATCACCTTGTACGCCTGGAGGCCGCCGGGCTGGCGGGTGAGCGGGTACATCGTGCGGCCGTGCCGGACGATCGGCCGGGCCCGCACCCGGGGGTCGCCCACCGGCGGGGCGCCGACCAGCTCGTCCAGCGGCACCTGGTGGGCGCGGGCGAGCGGGAGGAGCAGTTCGAGGCTGGGCCTGCGCTGCCCGGACTCCAGGCGGGAGAGGGTCGAGACGGAGATGCCGGTGGCGGCGGAGAGCTCGGCCAGGGTCACCCCCCGGTCGCGGCGGACCCGGCGCAGCCGGGGGCCGACCTCGGTGAGGACGGCGTCGATGCGGTCGTCTTCTGTCATGCCCCCAATGTTGCAGAACCGGCAACTTTCCTTGCGGTGACGGCACGTCCCGGGTGACCCTCGCGGCATGAACGCACCCACAGGAGACAACAACTACGAGGTCGTGGTGATCGGCGGCGGGGCGGCCGGGCTCAGCGCCGCGCTGATCCTCGGCCGGTCCCGGCGCCGCGTCCTGGTCGTCGACGCGGGCGCACCGCGCAACGCGCCCAGCGCCCACATGCAGGGGTACCTCTCGCGGGACGGGATGAGCCCGGCGGAGTTCCTGGCCGCCGGACGGCGCGAGCTCGTCCCGTACGGGGTGGAGGTCCGGACCGGCGAGGTGACGGCGGCGGAGCCGGACGGCGACGGCTTCGCCCTCGCGCTCGCGGACGGCACGGCGCTCACCGCCCGGCGCCTGGTGGTCGCCACCGGGCTCGTCGACGAGCTCCCCCGCGTCGAGGGGCTGGCCGCACGGTGGGGACGGGACGTGCTGCACTGCCCGTACTGCCACGGCTGGGAGGTCCGCGACCGGCCCGCCGGCGTCCTCGCCCATCCGGCGATGCCCGCCCACCAGGCGCTGATGGTCTCGCAGTGGTCCTCCGACGTGACCCTCTTCCTCGACGGAACCGCGCTCGCGGAGGGGGACGCCCGGCTGCTCGCGGCGGCCGGGGTCCGGACCGTGGCGGACCCGGTCGCGGGGATCGCCGTCGAGGACGACCGGCTGACCGGCGTCCGGCTCGCCGACGGCCGGACGGCCGGCTGCGAGGTGGTCTTCGCGGCGGCGACCCGGCTCGTCGCCCGGGACGGGGTGCTGCGCGGACTCGGCGCCGAGCTGTACGAGACCCCGCTCGGTTCCTTCGTGAAGACCGACGGGACGGGCCTCACGAGCGTCCCGGGCGTCTGGGCGGCGGGCAACGTCACCGGCCCGAACGAACAGGTCGTCCACGCGGCGGCCGCGGGCTACCGCGCGGGCACGGCGATCAACGCGGAACTGCTGATGGACGACCTGACGGCGAGGGCGGACGCGGCCGAGGGCCGGACCGGCTGAGCCCGCGCGGCGCCCGGCACTCCGCACCCCGCACCCCGCACCCCGCACCCCGCACCCGGATACCGGTGCGCCGGTCGGATGAACCGCTCCGGCAGCGGTCGCGCCGGGCGGGCGGAGGACCGAGGATCGGCCGTGGTGGCCGGAAGGCGCCGGTACGACGGAAGGACGGCACCAGCACCATGCTCGGTACGCAGTACACCCACGGGTCCCCCTGCTGGATCGACCTCGGCAGCCCGGACCCCGCCGCCGCGGCGGACTTCTACGGCACCGCGCTCGGCTGGGAGTACCGCCCGGCGGGCGGCCCGGAGACCGGCGGCTACGGCTTCTTCCACCAGGACGGCGCCACCGTCGCCGCGCTCGGCCCGCTCACCGAGGACGGCGCCCAAAGCGCCTGGACCGTCTACTTCCGCAGCACGGACGCGGCCACGACCCAGATGGTGACGGCCGCCGAGGGCGGCCGGGTCCGGGTCCGCGCCATGGACGTGATGGACGCGGGCAGGATGGCCGCCCTCACCGACCCGGGCGGCGCCGAGTTCGCCGTCTGGGAGGCGGGCTCCGTGCGCGGCCTCGACCGCACCTCCTCCCCCGGCACCCTGGTGTGGGTGGAGCTGCACACCTCCGACCCTGAGGCCGCGCTCGGCTTCTACGGCTCCCTCTTCGACTGGCGCTCGGCGACGATGGAGGCGCCCGGCATGACCTACCGGGTGGTCTCCACCGCCAGGGGCGACCAGGAGACCGCCGCCTTCGGCGGCGTCGCCGAACTCCGGGGCCCCGGCGAACGGTCCCGCTGGATCCCCTACTTCGAGGTCGCGGACGTCGACGCGACGGCGGAGGCGGTGACCGGGGCGGGCGGCACGGTCCTGCTCCCGGCCGCCGACATCCCGGACGTCGGCCGCCTCGCCTGGTTCGCCGACCCCTTCGGCGCCGAGTTCGCCGTCCTGAGGCCGACGCCGACGGGCTGACGACGCGCCTCCGGCCGCGCCGGCGCGGAGGACCGGACGAGCCGGACGCCGACGTCCGGCTCCACGGACGGAACGCTCCCGGGGCGCCCTCAGCCGTCGGCGCCGCGGCGCGGGGCGAGCGCCGGTTCGGGGGCGGAGGAGCGGAGTTCGGGTTCCAGTCCCTCCTCGGCGGGGTCGGTGCGCCGCAGGCCGGCGTCGGTCCGCCACGTCTCGAAGACGAGGGTGGTCGCCGTGACCACGGCCAGTCCGAGCAGCCAGCCCCCGACGACGTCGCTGACCCAGTGCACGCCCAGGGCGACGCGGGTGAAGCCGACGCCGATCACACTGAGCACCGCCAGGCCCCAGGCCAGGAACCGCCGGGACGGCGGTACCAGCGGGAGCAGGACGAGCAGCAGGACGGCGCAGGAGGTGGTGGCCGTCATGGCGTGCCCGGACGGGAAGGAGAAGCCGGGCGCGTGGGAGACGGGGTCCGGCAGGTGGGGACGCGCCCGCTCCACCATGTTCTTGACCAGCAGACCGGTCAGCCCGCCGGCCGTGGCCGTGACACCGGCCCAGGCCGCCAGCCTCCAGGCCCGGCGGGTCAGGAGCCAGACCACCAGGGCCGCCACCGCCAGCCGCATCGTCACCGGATCCCACACCACACCGGTGAGGAACTCCAGGACGCGCACCACCACCGGCCGGTCGAGGACGGCCCGGTGCATGCCCTCCGCCGCCTCCAGGTCGAGCCGGTGCAGCGGCGGCCACCCGGAGGTGACGAGCACGAGGGCGAGGGCGAAGGGCACCGCCGCCACGGCCGTGGCCGTCACCGACAGCACCAGTCTGCGGCCGAAGGCCGCGTCGGACCCGGCGCGGCGGAACAGGAGTGTCCGGACGGTGCGCTGTGGCATGGCGGCGCAGCCTCCTTCGTGATCGTGGTCGTGGTCGTGGTCTTGATCGGCATCGGGACGGTGACGGGGACGGAACGGGTGGGAGCGTGCGGGCGCGTCAGACTCCCGGGTCGCGGCTGACGGGCTCGCGCGCGCCGGCGCGTACGGCTTCGAGCTGCGCCGCGAAGGAGAGGCCGAGGAAGAGGGCCAGCGAGGTGAGGTACGACCACAGCAGCAGTGACATGACGGCGCTCAGCGGCCCGTACACGCTGGTGAAGGAGCTGCTCGCGCCGACGTACAGGCTCAGGGCCCACGTCGCCGTCAGCCAGAGCAGCAGGTGGACGACGGCGCCGAAGGCGAGCCAGGTGTAACCCGGTTGGTCACGGCGCGGCGAGAGGCGGAAGATCGCGCTGGTGGCCAGCACGGCCAGCAGGATGCCGATCGGCACGCGCAGCAGGCCCCACGCCCGGGTGGCGGCCGGACCGACGCCGTACACCTCGGCGACGGCGTGGGTGAGGTCGGCACCGAGCACGATGAGGACGAAGCTCAGCCCCAGCGGGAGTCCGGCCAGGACGGCCATGACCAGGCCGCGGGAGTACTTGTGCAGGAACGGTCGGTCGCGTTCGTTGCCGTATATGCGGTTGGCGCCCCGCTCGACCTGGCACAGGCCCGTCGTGACGTTCAGGACCGAGAACAGCAGGCCCAGCCACAGGGCGGCCTGCCCGCCGCCGCCCGCCTGCCGGCGGCTCTGGGCGAGCGCCTCGTCGACCATTTCCTGGCTCGGCCCGCTGGTGAGGCGGCTGATCGTCAGTTCGGCGACGCGGCCGATGCCCTCGGTGTGCAGCACGCCCGACAGGCCGATCGCGGCGATGGCCAGCGGCACGATCGACAGGACGGTCTGGAGGGCGAGGGCGCGGGAGTGGCTGAAGCCGTCAGCGTAGCGGAAGCGGACGAAGGAGTCCCGGACCAGCCGCCAGCCGCCGTAGCGGCGCAGCGCGGCCCACGCCTCGTCGCCGGACAGCTCCTCGCCCCGCACGTCGCGTCTCTGCGGTACCCGGGTGGCGGTTCCCATCGTTCTCCTGACGGTGTGGTGGTTCAGCGGTCGGCGGTACGGGAGGCCCGGAGGCGCGGGGGTGCCGGCGCGTCGGCGGGCGGGGGCACGGGGGGCCGGGGCAGCCGGACGCGCAGGGCGGCGGGTTCGACGGCGGCGGTCAGCCGGACGCCGTCGGCGAGGACCTCGCCGTCGATCTCCCGGGCGCGGGGCCGCGTGAAGCGGATGTCGATGCGGCTGGCCGTGAAGTACTCCAGGGCCCCGCCGGCGACGGGACCGTCCGCTGCGGCGGGGGCCCGCCGCAGCGTGCGGCCGGCGATGTGGGCGGCGGCGGCCAGCCAGCCCGCCGGGCCCTGGGGGTCGAACAGGACGAGTTCCAGGCGCCCGCTGTCCGGCCGGGCCCGCGGCAGCAGCCGCAGGCCGCCCTGGAGCTCGCCGACGTTGCCGATGACGGCCATCCGGGCCCGCCGGCGGATCCGGCGGCCCCCGTCGAGCCGCACCGTCAGCCTCGTCCGGGGGTCCGTCAGGTGCCGGGCGCCGGACAGGGCGTACGCGGGCCATCCCAGGCTCGACTTGAGGGCGGGCGAGGCGTCGCGGACCATGGCGGCGTCGAAGCCGGCGCCCGCCATCACCGTGAACAGGGCCGGAGCCAGGCCGTCGCCCCCGACCCGTCCGACGTCGACGGGGAACTCCTCGCCGTCCAGGGCCGCGTCGAGGGCCTGGACGGGGTCGGTGGGGAGGCCCAGGTTGCGGGCGAGGAGGTTGCCGGTGCCGCAGGGCACGAGCACGAACGGGACGCCGGACCCGGCGACCGCCTCGGCGCAGGCGCGGACCGTGCCGTCACCGCCGCAGGCCACGACCAGGGCGGCGCCGCCGGCGGCCTGCTCCTCGGCGAGGTCCCCGCAGGGCCGGTCCGGAGCGGTGAGGATCCACCGCTGTTCGGTGAAGCCGCGTCGCAGGAGCGTGGCCCGGACCCGCGCGGCCGTGCCGTCGGGGCAGGCGTGGGGGTGGCGGACGACCAGGACGCGCCCGCCACCGGAACGTCCCCCGGCGGCCGGCGTGCCGGCCGGGCGGGCGGCCGCCGCACCGGCGGCGGCCGGGGCACGGCGGCCCGCGAGGACGACGGCGCCGATCACGAGGAGCGTGAGGGTGCCGTTGAGCAGGCCGCCCACCACGTCGGAGAGGTGGTGCATGCCCCGGTACATGCGGGAGAGCCCGACCGCGGGCGGCACCAGCAGCAGGACCCCGGCCACGAGGTACCGCAGGCGGCCGCGGGTCCGGACGAGGACGAGGACGGCCAGTCCCCCGTACAGGGCGAGGGAGGCTCCGACGTGCCCCGAGGGGAAGCTGGAGGTGGGCGGGGCGCCGTCCAGCCGCGGGACGTCGGGACGGGCCCGGTCCACGAGGGCCGTGACGAGGAGGAAGACGGCCGACTGCACCGCGACCGATCCGCCCAGGAACAGGGCGTCGGACCGGCGCCGGACCGGCGGCAGGAAGAGCAGCGCGAGAACGCACAGAAGGGTCACGCCGATCACGGCCGGGGTGTTGGCGAGGACGGACAGCCAGTCCGAGATCCGGTCGGCGGCCGGACCGCGGTGCGCGACGAGCGCGCGGACCACCCCGTCCTCCGGCGCGAGGGGCCCGCCGGTCTCGGCCGCGCGGGTGACCAGCAGCCCCGCCGCCACCATCACGGCGGCCTGGACGGCCACCAGGGACAGGATCCTCACGCGTCTCGCGGCCCCGCCGCTGTCGGTCGTCATGGGCCCCTTGTTGCCCGTCGCGGCCCGATGATGCGCCCCGGCTCGGCCCGCCGGTGCCGCACCGTCGGCCGGCCGGGCCGCACGGCCGCGTCCGGCGGTCCGGGGGCGGCCCTCGCTCCCCGCTCACGGGCGAGGGCCGCCAGGGGCGTCGGTGACGTCGCCTCAGGACGCTGCGCGGGGTGGCGCGGTGGACACGACCGGCCGCCCCGCGCGTGAGGGGCGGCCTCAGGCGGGGAGGGGACCCCCCGAGGCCATGCCCGGGAGCGGCAGCCAGGTGACGGGGACGCCGCGCATGAGCAGGACGCAGTCCGGGGTCGCGCTTCCCGGGGGAAAGCGGTCGGGGTCGTCGAAGAACGACGAGGAGACGGAGCTGATCCGGCCGGCTTCCACGTGCCAGGCGTCGGTCCGCAGTTCCATGCCGTCCAGGTGGCGGCCGGAGCGGGTGGCCGAGAACCCCTTCGCCCCGCGCCGGAAGAAACGGGATGCCTCGGCGAGGTCGGCGAAGAGCTCGCTGCCCCGCAGGGCGTCGGCCACCTCGACGGAGACGTCCACCCGGGTGTCGCCGTCCCGGGTTGCCAGCGCGACGCGCAACCGACGGGGCGTCTCGTGCACCTCGAAGTCGGCCCGGCCGTGCTCGCCGGGGAAGACGCGGCCTCCGGCCCAGACGTTGAGCCGCGAGGCGGTGTCACGACGGGGGATGTAGACGCCGGTCTCGACGCCGTCCGGTCCGTCCCACTCGACGGCGATGCGATGGGCCGCGTTCTCGCTCCGCAGGCCGACCGCCCTGGGCGCCCGGACCGGCCGGACCTCGCCCAGGCGCAGCAGGCAGATGCCCGCCACCGCGTGGCCGCGCACCAGTTGCGGGCGCAGGGGGTCGGGGAGCAGGCGTGCCGCGGCGTCCGGGGCGACCCGGTAGTTCACCAGGAGCCGTCGTTCGATGACGCTGGCCAGTCGCGGCTGTCTCATGATTCCTCGCTCCGCGCCCCGGGGCGCCACGCGGTGCGGCGGAGCACGATCTGCTCGGGGCAGACGGCACTGAGGAACCGGCCGACGCCGGTGGCCAGGCGGTCCTGGGCCAGCGTGTAGATGATCCGGTTGCCCTCCCGTCGCTCGGTGACCAGTCCGGCTCCTTTGAGCACGCCGAGGTGCCGCGAGATGGAGGGCGCGCTGATCGCGAACCTGGCGGCGATCTCACCGGCCGCGAGCTCGCCGCCCCTGAGGTCCTCCAGGATCTGGCGTCTCGTCGGATCGGCGAGGGCGCGGAAGACTCCCGCCTCCTGCTGGGCTTCTGTCATTCCTGATGTTTAGCATCTTTGCTAAACATCTAACAAGAGGATTGGATCATGGATCCTCGGCGGTCGGCCGGGGGTTCGCCGGGCGCGCCGGGTCCGGGAGGGCCCGCGGCGCGGCCGGGCCGAGCCCCTCGCTTCGACGCAGTACCGATGCGCGTTGTCCGCACGCAGCGCTTCGCGGACCGTGGAGTGGGCGCGGTCGCCCCGTCGCGCGCACGGAGATGCCGGCCGGCCTCCACGAGGACCGGCCTCCACGAGGAGGGGAGGGAGAACCATGTCGACGCGGTGCAGCGGCTCCCGGGAACGTCCCGTGCCACCGGAGGGGTTCGAGACCCCGGAAGCGGTGTCGGCGACGGGTCCCGGACTGTCCGGAGGCGTCCTCTTCCGCCAGCGGTGGACCGACCTGGTGTTCGTCCACTGGGCGGTGGAGCCCGGTGCCGTCGCCCCTCTGTTCCCCCGGGGGACGCGCCCGGACGTGCTCGACGGAAAGACCTACGTGGGGCTGGTCTTCTTCGGGATGAGGGACCTGGCGTTCTCCCGCGGGCCCGCCCTGCCGTTCGCGGACCGGTTCGAGGAGATCAACGTGCGGCTCTACAGCGTCGACGCCGCCGGCCGGCGCGGGGTCGTGTTCCTCAGCCTGGACTGCGGCCGTCTGCTCCCCGTCGTCGCGGCGAACGGCGCGTTCGGCCTGCCCTACCGCTGGGCCGCCGCCCGCTGCGACCGCTTCGACGAGCGCATCCTCTACTCCGTGCGCCGCAGGGGCCGGCGACGCCCCCGCTCCCGCCTCTGGGCCGCGATCGAAGGACCGGAACGCGGCCCGGACCCGCTGGAGACCTTCCTGACCGCCAGGTGGGGGCTCCACGGCCGGACCCGGGGACGGACCTTCTACTGGCCCCTGCACCACGAGCCGTGGCGGTTCCGCGACGCCGACCTGCTCGACCTGGAGGACGAACTCGTGCGGGCGGCGACGGGCCTGCGGGTCGCCGCGTCCCCGCCGTCCAGCGTGCTGTACTCCCCCGGTCTGCCCGTCCGCTTCGGCCGGCCCCTCCCCCTCCGGTAGGCCACGTGCCGGGCCCGCGGGGCCCGGCACGATCCGGAAAACGCCCCCTAGCCCTCGGGGGCGCTGTCGTCCCGCTCGTAGTTCGCGAGGGCGAGGCCCAGCGCGAAGAAGGTCGGCGCCCACTCTCCGACGAAGATCCCCCACCGGTCGGCGCGTTCCAGGTTCTCGCGCCGGCTGGAGGTGATCCAGGAGGCGAGGGACAGGCCGATCGATCCGACGGCGGCGAGGTAGGCGTGCTCGCTGCGCAGTCCTGCCTCGTGAAGTCGCTTGACGACCATCTCGTACTTCCTCTCGGTCGAGGTGCGGAGCCCCAGCGGGATACGGGAGCCACGACACCGTCTCGAAAAGCGATGAAACGTTCTTGCTTCGGACATTTCGGATGCGACCGCCGACCGGATGCGCCCCCACGGCCGTTGCGGCCGGATGGAGGTACGGGCCCGCCTCCTCCGGCGGCGGACCGAAAAAAGTCACCCGCGAGGTGAAACCGGCGAGCGGCCGGCCGGCGAAGTCCTCCACGACACAGGGTTCGAGACCTTGCTCGAATGCTCGAAGGGATGCTCGCCATGACTTCTCGCTCCGCCGGCGCCACGATGGCCCTGGGCGCCGTCACCCTCCTCACTCTCGCGTCCGGCGCCCCCGCGCTGGCCGCCCAGCAGGCCGACGAGGCCACCGTGTCCGTCCTGCACGCCGTCCCGGGACTCACGGTCGACGTCTACGCCGGCGACAAGGAGCTGCTCCCCGACTTCGCACCCGGGACGCTGACCGACCCCCTCAAGCTGGCCGCGGGGTCCTACGACATCAAGGTCTTCAAGGACGGCGAGGGGCCCGGCGGCACCCCGGCGATCGAGAAGACGGTCGAGGTCCCCGCCGGCGCGAACGCGACCCTGGTCGCGCACCTGACGGCGGACGGCAAGCCGGCCCTCGACGCCTTCGTCAACGACACCTCCAAGGTCCCGGCGGGGAAGGCCCGGCTCACCGTCCGGCACGTCGCCGCCGCACCCGCGGTCGACGTGCGGGCCGACGGCAAGGCCGTCTTCAAGGGGCTGGAGAACCCGAAGGAGGCCAAGGGCGAGGTGGCGGCGGGCACCGTCTCCGCCGACGTCGTCCTCGCGGGCACCGACACCGTCGCCGTCGGACCCGCCACGCTCGACCTCGCCGAGGGCAGCAACACGATCGTGTACGCCTGGGGCAGCGCCGCCGACAAGAACCTCGCGCTGAAGACCCAGACCCTCACCGGCATGCACTCCGCGCCCTCCGGCGTCCCCGCGGGAGAGACGGGGCAGGCGGCCCCCGTCAACGACGCCGCGCAGATCGGCGCGCTCTCCGCGGGCGCCCTGGTGACCCTCGGCGCGGCCGCCGTCCTGCTGCGCCGGCGCACCGACGCCGGCTGACGTCCCCGCACCTCCCGGGCCACCGGCGCCGACCCGACGGCGGCGCCGGTGGCCCGGCGGTCCCCCGGTCACACGCCCCCGGAAAGGCTCCAACGGCATGGGAAGGCCCGCGATGGGACGAAGGCGGTTCCTCGGACTGGTCTCGGCGGTCATCGGTGTGTGTCTGACCGTCCTCCTCGGTCTGACCCTGGCGCGGAACGGTCCCGGGGCGCCGGCCGACTTCGGCGCCGACCCGGTCCGCGCGTCCGCTCCCGCCGCTTCCCCCCGGCCCCCGGGCGGGCGGTCCTCGCACGCTCCGGCCCCGGCCGTCCGCGACCGGGCCGCGGCGATCCCCGCGCCCGTGTCCGTCCGCATCCCCCGACTGCGGCTGGCGGCACCCGTCGAAGCCGTCGGGGTGGCTCCCGACGGCCAGGTGGCCGTGCCCGACGATCCCGCCCGCGCGGGCTGGTACCGCTTCTCCCCCTCCCCCGGCGCCGTCGCGGGATCCTCGGTCGTCGTGGGCCACGTCGACGCCACGGGACGGGGTCTCGGGGTGCTGGCCGCGTTGAGCGAGGTGCGGGAGGGCGACGAGGTCGTGGTGGACCGGCGGGACCGGTCCACCACGACGTACCGCATCACCTCTCGGCGCACCGTCGCCAAGGACGCGCTGGCCGGGTCCGGCGCCTTCCGCCGTGAGGGCCCGCCCGTGCTCACCCTCATCACGTGCGCGGGCCCCTACCTGCCGGAGGCCGGGGGGTACCAGAACAACCTGGTCGTCACGGCCGCGGCGGTGGCGACCGGGTGACGGGGTGCCGGGGCGCCGGGCGGTCACGGGCCGCCCGCGCCACGGCCGTGGCCACGGCGCCGGACGACGACCTCGTCCGGGGCACTCGCGCCGGGGGCGGTCACGGCCGCTTCCACCGGTGGCGCGGGAACGAGCCCCCGGGGTCCACGCGGCACCACCCGCGCCGATCGGTCCCCGCCACTATCTCGGTTGCGCCGGTCCGGATCCACCGGTACCAACGGTGGGGGCCGGCCCCGCCCGGTGATCCCGACGATCAGCGAGCGGCGCCGGCCCCCGAACCGGGACGACGGCCTCGGCGCGCACGGCGTCCGAAGGCAGGACGAAGGACGCTGTGGACAAGACCGAACTGATGGCGAAGGCACCCTCGATCGCGGCCTCCATGGCCGCCGCCGACGTGTCCCCCGGGATCCAGCTGGCCCAGACGCGCTACCGGGCCGCGCTCGTCTCCGGCTGGGGCGTCCCGGCCGGAGCCTCGGTCCTGGAGGTCGGCTGCGGCCAGGGCGACATGACGGCCGCCCTGGCCGAGGCCGTCGGCCCGCGGGGCAGGGTGGTCGCCGTCGACATCGCGGACCCGTCGTACGGCGCCCCGGTCACCCTGGGACAGTCGGCGGAGCACCTCAAGGCGTCGCCGCTGGGCTCCCGCATCGACTTCCGCTTCGGCCTGGACGTCCTCGACGAGGCGGTCGCCTTCCCCGACGACGGCTTCGACCACGTGGTCCTGGCGCACTGCTCCTGGTACTTCGAGTCCCTGGACCGGCTGGGGGCGACCCTCGCCCGGGTCCGCCGCTGGGCACGGAACCTGTGCTACGCCGAGTGGGACCTCACCCCCGGCTCGGCCGAGCAAATGCCCCATCTGCTGGCGGTGCTGATCCAGGGTCAGATCGAGGCGAGCGGATCGCGGGGCGAGGGAAACGTACGCACGCCGTTCTCGCGCGAGAGCCTGCTCCGGGCCCTCCCTGCGGCGGGCTGGGACCCCGCCCCGGCGCAGGCCGTCGACACGACCGCGCTCCAGGACGGCGACTGGGAGGTGGACGCCTGCATGGCACTGCTCGACGACGCGGACCGGATGGCCGGACTGCCGCGGACGGTGAGGGAGCTGGTGCTGAGCCAGGCGGACGTGCTCCGGTCCCTGGCGAAGCGCCGTGGCAACGTGCCGCTGCCGGCCTACTCGCTGACCGCCCGCTGAGCGGACCGCGGCACCGGCACCGGTCCCGGGCCGTGCCCCTCGACCGGTGCGAACGGGGATCGGCCCGGGTCCGGATCCGGCCCGCTCCGGGAGGCGCGGCCTAGCGGGGGAAGACCTCGAAGGTGACCGCCGGGCGGCCGCCGAAGCGGGCGGCGGAGCGGGTCGCGGTCTCGGTGACGAACTCGCGGACATACTCCTCCGGCTTCCGGTCCGTCAGGGCCTCGATGTAGGCGCGGTGGCAGAGCAGCGACTCGATCGCCCGCTCCAGGCCGGGGCCGGCGTCGACGGCGTGGGTGGGGAAGCCGGAGGCGGCGACGGCGACCCACCGGACGCCGTCCCAGGGCGCGAGGCCCTGGTCGGCGAGTTCGGGGAAGATCCAGCGGTTGCCCGCGTCGGACGCCGCGTCGAGGACGGCCCGGCCGACCGCCACGTGGTCGGGGGTGTTGCGGGGCGCGCCCGGCCCGTCGCCCCAGCCGTCGCGGTGGTTGAGGGTGACGACGAGTTCGGGCCGGTGGCGGCGGATCGCGGCGGCGATGTCGCGGCGCAGCGCGGTGCCGTACTCGATGACGCCGTCGCGGTGGTCGAGGAACTCGACGGTGGTGACGCCGACGGCGGCGGCGCTCGCCCGCTGCTCGCGCTCGCGCAGCGGGGCGCAGACGTCCGGGGCGATCGTGTCGATGCCGGCCTCGCCGCGGGTGACCAGGAGGTAGCCGACCTCCTTGCCGGCGTCGGTCCAGCTCGCGACGGCCGCCGCGCAGCCGTACTCCAGGTCGTCGGGGTGGGCGACGACGGCGAGGGCGCGCTGCCAGTCGCCGGGGAGTTCCGGCAGGTCGGTGGCTTCGTTGTCGGTCATGCCCGCAGGATACGGGCCGCGTCGGCGGCGGTCGGGCGGAACGCCCCGGCGAGGATGACGGAGCGCGAGACGTTGCGGGGCCGGTCGGGGTTGAGGCCGCGCCGGTCGGCGAGGGCGACGGCGAGCCGCTGGGCGCGGACCAGGGCGGCGACCGGGTCGACGGCGTCGGCGGTGAACAGGGCGCCGGTGGACTCGACTTCCTCGCGGAGCCCGGCCGGGACGGGACCGACGCACCAGACGAGGCCCGCCCGGTCGCTGACGCTGATGGGACCGTGCCGGTACTCCATCGCCGGGTACGACTCCGTCCACGCGCGGGCCGTCTCGCGGAGTTTGAGGGCCGCCTCGTCGGCGATCCCGACGGTCCAGCCGGTGCCGAGGAAGGTGAACTGGGAGCGCCGCTCCCAGGCGGGCGGGAGCGGTTCGTAGAGGGCGAGTTCGGCGTCGGCCACGGAGGGCGCGAGGTCCACCCCCAGTCCGGCGCGCAGGAGTTGGAGGGCGGTGGTGGCGAACCGGGTCTGGACGACGGAGCGTTCGTCGGCGAAGGAGAGGTCCACGACCCGGTCGGCGAGCCGGGCGGCGGGGCTGCCGGGGACGCCGGTGAGGACGAGGGTGGGCCGCCGTCCGGCGGCGGCCGCCAGCAGGTCGACGACCTCGGTGGTGGTGCCGGAGCGGGTGAGGGCCACGATCCGGTCGTAGCCGCGGCCGAGCGGGGTCGGTTCGGAGGCGGGGAAGGCGTCGGTCTCGCCCGCCCCGAGGGACTCCCGCAGGGCCGCGTAGGAGCGGGCCATCAGGTACGAGGTGCCGCAGCCGACGACGGCGACCCGCTCGCCGGGCCGGGGCAGCCGGTCGGCGAGCCGTCCGGCGAGGGCTGCGGCGCGGCGCCAGCAGTCGGGCTGGCCGGCGATCTCGGCGGTGACGTGTGCGCTCATGGACGAGTTGTAGCGGCCCCCGGCGGGGCCGGACCATGTGCGATCGGAGTCCGGCGCTTGGACTTTCGCGCGCCGGGCCCCGCCGCGTACCGCCGGCCCCCGCCGCGTACCGCCGGGCCCTGCCCCGCCTCCGTACGGGCACCGCCCCCCCCTGTACGGGCACCGCCCCGTCCCCGTGCGGGCTCCGCGTCAGAGTTCGTCGCGGGAGAGGGCGAGGAGCCGGTCGAGGACGCGGGGGCCACCGGCCCGGACGCCGTCGTGCTCGAACTCGTCGGTGACCCAGGTCCGCAGGCCCCGGATCGCGCGGGCGGTCTCCAGGGAGTGGGCGGTGTCCACGTACATGTCGTCGTGGTAGACGGCGGCGGCCACCGGGACCCGGTTGGCGGCCAGCCGCTCGGGGTCGTACAGCGGCGTCCAGTCGTCACGCCGGGCGAGGAGTCCGGCGGTCTCGCGCAGCGGGCGCAGCGCGGGGTCGGTGGTGAAGTGCCAGGGGTGGACGGTCTCGCCGGTGAGCAGGACGGGCGCGCCGGAGGCGAGCGCGCCGGCCGCGTCGAACTCGGGGAAGTCCGCGCGGACCCGTTCGGCGGCCCAGTCGGTGGGGCCCCGGCCCTGGGCGTAGATGGCCTCGTGGAGGAGGGCGTAGAGCGGGTGGCCCGCGTACGAGAGGTGGGCCTGGACCTGTTCCAGGAAGGCGTCGGCGAGTTCCGGTCCGGTGGGGGTCGGCACGAAGGCGCCCTCCAGGAGGTGGTGGAGCTGGTGGGTGCCGTCGCCGGAGCCGAGGAGGATGCCGAGGGACTGGAAGGCCTCGACGGTGAGGAGGCCGCCGCCGGGCAGCACGACCTCGCGCTCCAGGAGGTGGGCGGCGACGGCGCGGACGCGTTCGGCGTCGCGCGGGTAGCGGGCGAAGTGGGCCTCGTTCTTGCGCCGGATCCGGGGGAAGGCGGCCTCGTAGACCTCGTCGGCGGTGGCGTCGAGGGACGGCAGGCCGCCGGTGACCAGGACCCGCTCCAGGCCCTCGGGGGCGGTGGAGAGGTAGTGGACGGCGCAGAAGCCGCCGAAGCTCTGGCCGAGGACGGTCCAGGGGGCGCCGCCGGTGAGCCTGCGGCGGATCAGCTCGCAGTCCCGGACGATGGAGTCGGCGCGGAAGTGCACGAGGTGGTCGGCCTGGGCGGCGGCGTCGCCGCGCAGCGGGAGGGTCTGGCGGTTGGCGGGGGTGGAGCGGCCGGTGCCGCGCTGGTCGAGCAGGAGCACCCGGAACTCGCGGAGGGCCCGGTCGAGCCACGCCTGCCGGCCGATGAAGCGGCGGGCGCCGAAGCCGGGACCGCCCTCCAGGTAGAGCAGCCAGGGCAGCCGCTCGCGCTCGGCGTCGCCCAGTCCGGCGGCGGTGACCTCGCGGGCGTACACCTCGATGAGCTCGCCGTCGGGGCGGTCGTGGTCGAGGGGGACGGGGAAGTGGTGGTCGGTGACGACGACGCCGGGCTGGCGGTAGGTGGTCAACGGTGCTCCTGCGGCTGTTCCTGCTCCGTACTCCCCCAGTGGATCACGGCCCGGCGGCGGTCGGGGTCATCCGGTCTGCATGACCGCGATGACGTTCCCCGCCGGGTCGGTGAACCAGGCGATGCCCCGGGGTCCGCCCTCGCCGGCGTTCCGCACGATGCCCTTCCCGTCGGCGTCGAAGCCGGGGTAGCGCTCGAAGACCGCGCCGCGGGCCGTCAGGTCGTCCACGGCCCGGTCGATGTCCTCGACCTCGAAGTTGAGGATCGTGAAGGAGGCGGGGGCGTGGTCCTCCTTGGGGTAGACGAAGACCCGGGCCCCGCCCGGCAGGGTCAGGAACAGCATCCGCATGTCCCCGGTCCCGGCGTCCTCCACGGTCAGGCCGAGGGCGTAGCCGTAGAAGCGCCGGGCGGCGTCCAGGTCGTCGACCGAGAAACTGCCGTACGCCGTCGTCTCGCCGAACATGGCGTGCTCCCTTCCGGGGCCCCGGGCGCGGGGCCCGCCCTTCCAGGATCCGCCCGCCCGGCGCGGCGCGCACGGGACCGCTCAGGGGGCGATCGGCAGCTGCCGCTTGTGCTCGGTGAGGTCGTAGCGGCGGACGATCGCGGCGCGGGCGGCCTCGGCGACCGGCTTGCCCTCCAGGAAGTCGTCGATGTCGTCGTAGGTGACGCCGAGGGCGTCCTCGTCGGGCTTGCCCGGGTCCAGGGTCTCCAGGTCGGCGGTGGGGACCTTCCAGACCAGTCCGGCCGGGGCGCCGAGCTCGGCGGCGACGGCGCGGACCCGGCGCTTGGTGAGGCCGGTGAGCGGGACGAGGTCGGCGGCGCCGTCGCCGAACTTGGTGAAGAAGCCGGAGACGGCCTCGGCGGCGTGGTCGGTGCCGACGACGAGCCCGTCCCGCGCGCCGGCCACGGCGTACTGGGCGATCATGCGCTGGCGGGCCTTGATGTTGCCGTGCACGAAGTCCTGGTGGTGGGCGTCGCGGAAGGTGACGCCGGCGGCGAGGGTGGCGTCGAGGGCCGCGTCGGAGGCCGCCTTGACGTCGACGGTGAGGACCTCGTCGGCGCGGATGAAGTCGAGGGCGGTCTGCGCGTCGTGCTCGTCGGCCTGGACGCCGTACGGCAGGCGCATGGCGTAGAAGCGGGCCTCGTGGCCGGCGGCGCGGGCGCGCTCGACGGCGAGCTGGCAGAGCCGGCCGGCGGTGGTGGAGTCCACGCCGCCGCTGATGCCGAGGACGAGGGAGCGCAGTCCGGTGGTGGTGAGGCGTTCGGTGAGGAAGGCCACCCGGCGCTCGATCTCGGCGGCCGGGTCGAAGGTCTCGGAGACCTGGAGCTCCCGGGCGATCTGCTGCTGGCGGTCGGTGGGCGCCGGGTCGGTCACGGAAATCTCCTCGTCGGAACGGGTGGGGACGACGGGTCCGACTCTACGGGGTGGCGGGCGGGTCCCGTCGCTCCGGCTCCCGTCCGGGGGCGGGCTCCGGTGCCGGGGCGCAGAGCACTTCGACGCGCTGGACGAGGTTGTTGGCGAAGCCGCCGCGGTTCCAGGGCGCGGTGAGGGGCTGGGTGCGGCCGGTGGCGTCGGTGGCGCGGACGGCGAGGTGGCGCAGGCCGGGGGCGGCGGTCCAGGTGGTGTGCCAGGCGGCCCAGGCCCAGGGGTGGGCGGGGTCGCGGACGACCTCGGCGTCGGTCCAGGCGGCGCCGCCGTCCTCGCTGACCTCGACGCGGACGACGGGGCCGTGTCCCGACCAGGCGCGGCCGGTGAGCGGCACGGGCCCGGGGCGGACGACGCGGGCCCGGGTCATGAAGTCGGGGAAGCCGGGCGGGGCCATGAGGGCGCGGGGCTCGATGAGGGTGACGGGCTCCCCCGCCTCGCCGGGGTCGCGCCGGATCCGGTAGGCGGCGGTCTGCTGGAAGCCGGTGTACGGGGTGGCGGTGAGGGTGATCTCGCGCAGCCACTTCACGTGGGCCATGCCGTACCAGCCGGGGACGACGAGCCGGAGCGGGCTGCCGTGCTGGGGCGGGAGCGGGGCGCCGTTCATGGCGTACGCGACGAGGACGTCCCGGGCGGGGTCGGCGGCGGTGGCGAGGGGCAGGGAGCGGCGGTAGTCCTGCTCGACGCCGCGTTCGACGCCGTGGTCGGCGCCGGTGAAGACGGCCTCCACGGCGTCCTCGGCGGGGCCGGCCTCGGCGAGGAGGGCGGCGAGCGGGACGCCGGTCCACTCGGCGGTGCCGACGGCCTCGACGAGCCAGGGCTGGCTGACGGGGCGGGGGGTGAGGCGGGCGCGGCCGTTCCCGGCGCATTCGAGGGTGACCCGGCGGGTGACGGCGGGCCGGGCGCGCAGGGCGTCGAGGGTGAGGTCGAGCGGGCGCAGGACGCGGCCGCCGAGGGAGAGGTGCCAGCCGTCGGGGTCGGTGTCGGGGATGTCGTAGTGGACGAGGAGGTAGTGCAGGCCGGGCGGGGTGAGGTCGTGGCGGAGGGCTTCCAGCGGGAGTCCGTGGTTGCGGGTGGCGAGGGCCAGTTCGTCCGGGGTGAGGGCCTCGTCGGGGTCCGCGACCCGTGCCGGCGTGCTGAGGGCGGTCAGGTCGCCCGGCGTTCGGTCCATGTCTTCATGGTGCGCCGCCGGACGCTTCGCGGCCTCCGGTGCCGAGGGCGCGGTCGAGGCCGGCCTGGGGGAGGTCGGTGAGGGAGCGGAGGAAGATCTCCTCGTAGACCGGGTCGCCGAGGGCGGCGCGGACGGCGGCGGTGTGGTGGGCGTGGAGGGTGCGCAGGCCGGGGAGGCCGCGGCGGGGCTGGCCGGTGACCCGCCAGTACGCCTCGCCGGTGCCGGAGACGTCGGCGGCGCGTTCGCCGTCGCCGGCGGCGGCGTGGGCGGTGGCGAGGACGTCGAGGCCGAGGGCGACGCCGAGGCTGGCGCCGAGGGCGCGGGTGCCGGCGAGCATGGCGCGCGCGTGGGCCGCGGCGGCGGCCGGGTCGCCCTCCAGGAGGCCGGTGAGGGCGAGCTGGTACTCCAGGGCGGTGCGGGTCCAGTGCTCGTCGAGGCGCTCGCAGTGGGCGCGCAGGGCGAGGGCGTCGGCGCGGGCGTCGGCGAGGAGGCCGAGGCCGGTGAGGGCGAAGACGCGGACGAGCCGGCAGCGGAGGACGGCGGCGGAGTCCGCCGGGCCACCGCGGGCCGAGGCGAGGACGTGGTCGACGACGACGAGGGCGGTGCGGGCGCGGCCGGTGGTGAGGGCGAGGAGGCCGGCGAGGGCGGCGGCGTCGAGGGTGAGGTCGCCGGGGCGGTACGGTTCCGGGCCCGCGTCGGCGGCGCGCAGCGGGTGCTCGGTGTGCCGGGCCTCGCGGGCGCAGCGTTCGCTGACGTCCTGGGCGGGGCCGAGGTCGCCCTGGAGGGCGAGGGTGACGCCGAGGGCCCACAGGGCGCGGGTGCGGGCCCGGCCGCGGGCGTCGCTGAGCAGGAGGGCCTGTTCGAGGCCGTCGCGGGCCTCGCGGAGCCGGCCGCGGCAGGACCAGGCGAAGGCGACGGAGCCGACGAGGTCGAGGGCGGCGTCGGGGTCGGTGCGCAGGAGGCGGTCGAGGGCGGTGCGCAGGTCGGTGTGGTGGGTGTCGACGGCGCGGTACCAGGCGAGCTGGCCGGGGCCGTGCCAGGCGGTCTCGCCGAGCCGGGCGAGGGCGCCGAAGTGGGCGGCGTGGCGGTCGGCGACGGCGGCGGTCTCGCCGAGGCGGTCCAGCCAGTCGGCGCCGTACTCGCGGAGGGTGTCGAGCATCCGGTGGCGGCCGGCGGGGTCGGCGGGGCGGACCACGCTGGCGCGGACGAGTCCGTCGAGGGCGGCGGGCAGGGCGGTCTCGGTGAGCGGTCCGCCGGCGCAGACGGCGGTGACGGAGGCGAGGTCGAAGGGGCCGCGGAAGACGGAGAGCCGGGCCCACAGGAGCCGTTCGAGGGGGCCGGCGAGTTCGTGGCTCCAGCCGATGGCTGCGCGGAGGGTCTGGTGGCGTGCGGGCCAGACGCGTTCGGGGTGGGCGAGGAGGTCGAGGCGGGCGCCGGGCCGGGCGTCGAGGCGGTGGCCGAGCTGGTCGCGGACGGCGGGGGCGCCCTGGAGGCGGATCTGGGCGGCGGCCAGTTCGAGGGCGAGCGGGATGCCTTCGAGGCGGACGCAGATCTCGGCGGCGGGGCCGGTGGCGGGGAGGTCCTCGCCGGCGGCGGTGCGGAGCAGGTCGAGGGCGTCGCCGCCGGTGGGCGGGAGGGGGTCGAGGAAGACGGTGTGCTCGCCGGGGACGCCGAGGGGGCGGCGGGAGGTGGCGAGGACGGTGAGGCCGGGGGCGGCGGCGAGGAGGTCGGCGACGAGCCGGCCGCAGGCGTCGGCGACGTGGTCGCAGCAGTCGAGGACGAGGAGGAGCCGGGTGCCGGCGAGGCGGCGGCGCAGGGCGGTGGTGTCGGTGCCGGGGGTGTGGTCGGCGAGGTCGACGGCGTCGGAGACGAGGGCGACGAGGAGCCGTTCGCCGTCGAGCTGGCCGAGGTCGGTCCACCAGGCGCCGTCGGGGTGGCGGCGGCGGACGTGGTGGGCGGCGCGCAGGGCGAGCCGGGTCTTGCCGACGCCGCCGGTGCCGGTCACGGTGACGAGGCGGTGCTCCGCCAACGCGGCGGACATGCGCTTCAGTTCCGTGCGGCGGCCCACGAAGCCGGGGTTCTCTTCAGGGAGGTGTCCACGCACGGGAGCAGTGTCCCTCATGCGGGCGCCGAAAGCTCCCCGCGGATCCGGTTCGCCGTGCTTCCCGGCCGCGGGGGCCGGGTGCCCGGTCAGTCCCGGCCGGGGGGTGCGTCGGGTCCGGGGGCGGCGAGGTCCTCGACGGCGTCGGCGCCGACGACGGCTCCGGTGGACCTCCGGCCGCGGCGCAGCCGGCGTTCGAGCCGGGAGGCGAGGGTGGTGAGGGCGAGGTTGAGGAGGACGAAGAGGACGGCGACGACGGTGAAGCAGGCGATGGTGTTGGCGCCGTAGTTGGCGCTCATGGGGCGGACGGAGGCGAGGAGTTCGGCGAAGCCGAGCATGGCGCCGCCGAGGGCGGTGTCCTTGACGATGACGACGAGCTGGCTGACGAGGGCGGGCAGCATGGCGGTGACGGACTGGGGCAGGAGGACGTACGCCATGGTCTGGCCCTTGCGCATGCCGATGGCCTTGGCGGCGTCGGTCTGGCCTGCGGGAAGGGCGAGGATGCCGGCGCGGACGACCTCGGCGAGGACGGAGGCGTTGTAGAGGACGAGGCCGGTGACGACGGCGTACAGGGGGCGGGTCTCGGGGCCGACGGCGGTGAACTCGGCGTAGGCGGCGTTGGCGAAGAGCATCAGGATGAGGACGGGGATCGCGCGGAAGAACTCGACGACGGCGCCGGCGGCGGCCCGTGGGAGGCGGTGGTCGGAGAGGCGGGCGATGCCGAGGAGGGCGCCGAGCGGGAGGGCGAGGACCATGGCGAGGGCGGCGGCGACGACGGTGTTCCTGAGGGCGGGCAGGAGGTAGGTCTCCCAGACCCGGGCGTCGGTGAAGAAGGGTTTCCACTTGTCGGCGGTCAGCTGGTCCTTGGCGGCGAGTCCGGCGGTCACCCACCAGACGACGGCGCCGAGGGCGAGCAGGAAGAGCAGGGTCCACAGCAGGTTGCGGCGGCGGGCGCGGGGGCCGGGGACGTCGTAGAGGACGGTGGCGGGCTCGTCCCCGGTGGCGCGCCTCACCGCTTGACCGCCGCTTTCCTGGCGAGCCGCCCGAGGAGGAGGCCGGTGGGGAGGGTGAGGCAGAGGAAGCCGAAGGCGAAGATCGCGGAGATGAGGATCAGCTGGGCCTCGTTCTCGATCATCTCCCGCATGAGCAGGGCGGCTTCGGCGACGCCGATGGCGGCGGCGACGGTGGTGTTCTTGGTGAGGGCGATGAGGACGTTGGCGAGGGGGCCGACGACGGAGCGGAAGGCCTGCGGGAGCACGATGAGCCGCAGGGTCTGGGGGAAGCTGAGGCCGAGGGCGCGGGCGGCCTCGACCTGGCCGAGGGGGACGGTGTTGATGCCGGAGCGCAGGGCCTCGCAGACGAAGGCGCTGGTGTAGGCGGTGAGGCCGAGGACGGCGAGCCGGAAGTTGATGGTGGTGAAGCGGTCGGCGCCGAGGCTGATGCCCAGGGTCTGGAAGAGGCCGAGGGAGGTGAAGACGATGATGACGGTGAGGGGGATGTTGCGGACGATGCCGACGTAGGCGGAGGCGAAGCCCCGCATGAGGGGGACGGGGCCGACGCGCATGGCGGCCAGCAGCGTCCCCCAGAGCAGGGAGCCGAGGGCGGACCAGAAGGTGAGCTGGACCGTCACCCAGAAGGCGCCCAGGAGGTCGTAGCCTTCGAGGAAGTCGAACACGGCGGCCGGCTCACTCGACGACGACGCCGATCTTCGGGGCGGGTTCGTTCCGGTAGCCGGCCGGGCCGAAGTTCTTGTCGACGGCGGCCTGCCAGGAGCCGTCGGCGACCATCTTCTCCAGGGCGGTGTTGATCCTGTCCTTGAGGTCGCTGCCCTTCTGGACGCCGATGCCGTAGTTCTCGTTGCTCAGTTCGAAGCCGCCGAGCTTGAACTCGCCCTTGAACTCGTCCTGGGCGGCGTAGCCGGCGAGGATCGAGTCGTCGGTGGTGAGGGCGTCGATGACGCCGTTCTCCAGGCCGGTCAGGCATTCGGAGTAGCCGCCGTACTCCTGGAGCTGGGCGTCGGGGGCGATCTTCTCCTTGACGTTCTGCGCGGAGGTGGAGCCGGTGACGGAGCAGAGCTTCTTGTCGTTCAGGTCGGAGGGCTTCTTGATGGACTCGTCGTCGGCGCGGATCAGCACGTCCTGGTGGGCGAGGAGGTAGGGGCCGGCGAAGTCGACCTTCTTCGCCCGTTCGTCGTTGATGGAGTAGGAGGCGGCGATGAAGTCGACGTCGCCGCGCTGGAGCATGGCCTCCCGGTCGGCGCTCTTGGCCTCCTTCCACACGATGTCGGACGGGTCGTGGCCGAGCTGTTTCGCGACGTAGGTGGCCACGTCGACGTCGAAGCCGGTGTAGGTGCCGTCGGGGGTCTTGAGGCCGATGCCGGGCTGGTCGAACTTGATGCCGATGGTGATCCGGCCGTCGTCGGAGTGGTCGGCGGGCACGGCGGCGCGGGCGAGCGAGGCGGAGCCGAGGGCGAGGACGACGGCGGTGGCGGAGGCGACGAGGGCCCTGGTGGTCCTGAGCGGGTTCATGTGATCACCCCGTGGGGGCTCGGTGGGATCAGTGGTGGAGGATCTTGGAGAGGAAGTCCCTGGCGCGGTCGCTGCGCGGGTTGCCGAAGAAGTCCTCGGGGGCGGCCTGTTCGACGATCCGGCCGTCGGCCATGAAGACGACCTGGTGGGCGGCGGAGCGGGCGAAGCCCATCTCGTGGGTGACGACGACCATGGTCATGCCGTCGCGGGCGAGATGCCGCATGACCTCCAGGACCTCGTTGATCATCTCGGGGTCGAGGGCGGAGGTCGGTTCGTCGAAGAGCATCACCTTGGGGTCCATGGCGAGGGCGCGCGCGATGGCGACGCGCTGCTGCTGGCCGCCGGAGAGCTGAGCCGGGTACTTGTCGGCCTGGGCGGCGACGCCGACCCGGCCGAGGAGTTCGCGGGCGCGTGCCCCGGCGCTCTTCCGGTCCTTCCCGCGGACCTTGATCTGGCCCAGGGTGACGTTGTCCAGGACGGTCTTGTGGGCGAAGAGGTCGAAGGACTGGAAGACCATGCCGACGTCGGCGCGGAGCCGGGCCAGTTCCCTGCCCTCGGCGGGCAGCGGTCGGCCGTCGAAGCGGATCTCGCCGCCGTCGATGGTCTCCAGGCGGTTGATCGCCCGGCAGAGGGTGGACTTCCCGGAGCCGGAGGGGCCGATGACGACGACGACCTCGCCGCGGTGGACCGTGAGGTCGACGGCCCGGAGGACGTGCAGGGACCCGAAGTGCTTGTCGACCCGGCTCAGGACGACGAGCGCGTCGCCGCCCTCCGGGGCGGGCCCTTCCGGGACGGGCATGTCACCCTCCTGGCTCGCATCCCCTTCGGCCGTTCCTCCTCCGTCTCATGCTCCGCCCCGCGCCGCCCGGACGCACGCCGGGGCGGTGCGGGGCAGGGCCCGTACCGCCCCGGGGGCCGGGTTCAGGAGGTCTCGCGCACGGCGAGGTCGATCAGGTCGCAGACCTCCCGGGGCCGGGAGGCGAGGGAGGCGTGGGAGGCGTCGAGCTCGATCGTCTTCCGGGGGTTCATCCGGGCGGCCATGCGGCGCTCGTTGTCCGGGTGGATCATGCGGTCCTCGGTGGAGACCTGGTACCAGGAGGGCTTGGCCCGCCAGGCGGGGGCGGTGACGGCGTCGCCGAAGGTGGAGCCGAGGGGCGCCTTCTGGGTGACGGCCATGACGAGGGCCTCGTCCGCGCCCAGGTCCTGGGCGAAGCTCTCGCGGAACTTCTCGGGCCTGATCCACAGGTAGCCGTCGGAGTCGGGCGCGATGTTCTCGAAGGCGGCCGGGGGCATCTCCTCGCTGAGCCGGCCGGGGCTCTCGCCGGCGTCCGGGGCGAAGGCCGCGACGTAGACGAGGGCCTTGACGTTCGGGAGGTCGCCGGCCTCGGTGATGACCGCGCCGCCGTACGAGTGGCCGACGAGGACGACGGGACCGTCCGCCTGCCCGATCATCTTGCGGGTGCGTTCGGCGTCGTCCCCGAGGGAGGTGAGGGGGTTCTCGACGGCCCGGATCCTGTCGTGGCCGCGCCTGTGCAGCTCGACGACGACGTTCGCCCAGTGGGCGGCGCCGCCCCAGAAGCCGTGGACGAGGACGATGGTGGGCTTGTCTGCCATGGCGCGCTGCCGTTCTCGCTGGTGGATGTGTGCCCCCGCCCCGGCCGACGCTACGGCCCGCGGGGCGGGGGCGCACCCGCGCGGACTGCGGGCCGGGCGCGGTGGACGGAGACTGGGAGCGGAGACGTACCCACGACGGAGGAGGGTCCGCCATGAGGAGTGCCGCACCCAAGGTCGGCAGCCTGCCCGCGGAGCACCGCGAGCGGCTGATGGCCTTCGCCGAGGACGTCTTCTTCGAGTCCGGGGACCGGCTCTTCGAGGAGCAGCAGCACGCGGACCGGTTCTGGATCGTGAAGACGGGCGCGGTGAACCTGGACGCGAAGGTGCCGGGGCGGGGGGCGCCGGTGATCGAGACCCTGCGCCACGGCGAGCTGGTCGGTCTGTCCTGGCTGTTCCCGCCGTATCTGTGCCAGTCGGGGGCGGAGGCCATGACGCCCGTGCGGGCGCACGAGTTCGACGCGACGGCGGTGCGCGCGATGTGCCACTCGGACCGCGAGTTCGGGTCGGCGGTGTTCTTCTGGGTGGGATCGATCCTGGCGCACCGGCTCCAGGTGACCCGGGTGCGGCTGCTCGACCTGTACGCCCCGCACGGCAGCGGGATCATGGCCTGAGGGCCGCCCGCCGCACGGACGTCGCCCTCGCGCGGCGGGGCCGTACGGTCCGGGCGCGCCGTCCCGCACCGCCGCGCCCCGCACCGCCGCGCCCCGCCCCGCACCGCCGCACCCCGCCCGAGGAGCCCGCACGGTCCGGTCCGACCCGGGCTCCGCGCCGAACGGTCACCGGTCCCCGCGCGGCCCCGGCGGCCGTTCGGCGGGCGCTCGCCCTCGCCCGGTCGCGCGTCCCGGGCCCCGGCGGGCCGTGAGGTGATCTCCGCCGCACCGGGGGCGCGGGCCCCTTCCCGCGGGCCGCCCGGGGGTACGGTGACGGGACCTGGGCGACGGGCGGGAGGCCCCCGATGACAGCACCTGCGGACGCGCGCGAGGCCCTGGCCCTCGTCACGGACGACTTCGCCGAACTCCCCTTCGCCGGGGAGCCGTCGGGCGGTGACGGGCCGCTCGGCTGGACCGGCTACGACCGGGCCCGCGCGGCGGCGGCCACCCGCTCGGGCGAGGCCGAGTCGGTGGTCTGCGGCACCGGCGCGGTGGGGGGCGTGCGGACGGTCCTCGTCTCCTTCGAGTTCGGTTTCCTCGGCGGTTCCATCGGCGAGGAGACCGGCGCCCGGGTGGCGGCGGCCCACGCCCACGCCCGGGAGCACCGGCTGCCGGTGACCGTCCTCCTGGCGACCGGCGGCAGCCGGATGCAGGAGGGGATGCGGGCGCTGCTCCAGCTCCAGCGGCTGGCCGGGGAGTCGGCGCGCACCCGGGCCGCCGGGCTGCCGCAGCTCGCGGTGCTGCGCGATCCGACGACCGGCGGCGGCTGGGCGACCCTGGGGGCGGGTTCCGACGTGGTCCTCGCGCTGCCGGGCGCGCAGGTCGGCTTCGCGGGCTCCCGGGTCCGGCCCGCGGACGCCGACCCGGCCGCGTACACCGCCGGGTCGCAGCTCGCCCACGGGCACGTGGACGCCGTCGTCCGGCCCGAGGAGCTGCGGGCGGTGCTGGGCCGCTGGCTGGGGCTGCTCACGCGGCCCGCCGAGGGTCCGGTCCCGCCGCCGTACGCGCTCGGCGGCACCGCTCCCTCGGCGAGCGGCCGGGAGGCCGTCGCGCGGGCCCGCCGGCCGGAGCGCCCCCGGGCGGACCGGTACCTCGCCGAGGTGTTCACCGAGCGGGCGGAGCTCTCCGGCGACCGCGCGGGCGGCACGGACCCGGGGATGCGCTGTGGCTTCGGCCGGCTGCCGGACGGGCGTACGGCCGCCTACGCCGCGCAGTGCGGGACGGCGACCCGGCCGGCCGGTTTCCGCACCGCCGCCCGGCTGGTGCGGCTCGCGGGCCGGCTCGGCGTCCCGGTGCTGACCCTGATCGACACGCCGGGCGCGGCCAACGACGCGGAGGCGGAGCGGGCGGGCGCCGGGCCGGCCATCGCGGAGCTGTTCGGGGCGGTGGCCGAGGCGCGGGTGCCGGTGACCTCCCTGCTCATCGGGGAGGGCGGTTCGGGCGGGGCGCTGGCCCTCGCGGCGCCCGGGAACACCTGGGCCACCCCGGACGCGTACTTCTCCGTCATCGCGCCCGAGCTGGCCACCGGGATCCTGAAGCGGCCTCCCGAGGAGGCGGACGACCTGGCCGACCGGCTGCGTCCGAGCCCGGAGGACCTGGTCGCCCTCGGGGCCGTACGGGGCGTGGTCGGCGCGCGGCCGGACGGCGCGGGGGCCTGAGCACCCGGGGGTGGCCGGGGCTCAGGGACTCCACCCGCTTCAGTGGCCGAGTTTCCGCTTGAGCTCGGCCTTGTTCATCGTCGACCTGCCGTGCAGGTTGCGGCGCTTGGCCTCGGCGTAGAGCTGGTCGTAGGTCGGGCCCTCGGCTCCGCTGTGCGAGCGCTTCCCGCCGCGCCGCGCGGAGGACATGTCCTCCAGGGAGCTCTTGCTCGCCGTCTTCGACTCGCCCGCCCGGGCCCGTTCCTTGTTGACGGTGCGGGCGGCGATCTCCTCGGCGCGCTCGCGGCTCTCGCCCCGGTCCAGGGCGCTCTCCTTGATGTGCTCGTACTGCCGCTCGCGCTTGGCGTTCGATCCGCGGGGCATCGCGGGCTCCTCTCGGTCGGGTCAGTGGTGGGTGGGATCGTCGGGCGGTGCGGCCGGTCCTGCCGCGTGCCGGCGGGCCCAGCGGACCACCAGGCGCAGCAGCAGGAGCAGGGTGACCACCCAGGCGGCGGCGAAGCCCCAGACCAGGCCGGGGGACGAGGTCGCCACCGCGAGGACGAGCAGGGAGAGCGTCACGGCCCCGAGCGCCGCGGCGGCCGTGGCACGGAGCCACGTGGGCCGCGGGCGCGGCGGCCGGAGGGAGGGCCGGTGTCCGGCCATCCGGCGGGCGAGGCCGGTGTCGGCGCCGAGGTCCTCCTCGATCTCGGCCAGTACGCGCCGCTCGTACGCGGAGAGCCGGGTCTCTTCCATCGCGGCCACCTCCTCCGTCTCCTGGTCCCCCGCCGGGCGGCGGGGTCGTCCTCCGGGGCGGCTACCCGGCCCGGGCGGCTTCAGACGGGCGAGACGCGGCGGCCGGTGCGGCGGTCCGGGGCGGCGGCGGGAAGGCCACCTCGCACCAGACCGTCCGGCCCCGCTCGCGCGGCACCCAGCCCCAGGCCGCGGCGAGCCGCTGGACCAGGTAGAGGCCGTGCCCCGAGGCCCGGCCCGGGTCGTGCCGGGACGCCGGGCAGGGGCCGGCGGAGACGGTGTCGGTGACCTGGATCCAGACGCCGTCCACGGACCGGTCGAGGCGGAGCTCGTACGGGACTCCCCCGCGCCGCACCGCGTGGGCGACCAGTTCGGTGACGAGCAGCAGCACGTCGCCGGCGGCCGTCCTGGCCGCCGGGGTGAGCGGTCCGTACCAGTCCGCGACCGCCCGCGCGCAGAGGTCGCGGAAGGCGCCGGCCGTGCCCGGCCCTCCGCCGAGGACGTACCGCCGGGAGTCCGCCGTGCGGGTCCGCTCTTCTGCCGCCATGGCCTGCTCCTGACCCGGGTCCGGAGAAAAAAACATGAACAAACGGGTCAAAAACGACAAAAGGGGAACTCTTTCCTTGAGGACGCTCAACCGAGGGACCGTGACACCCGCATTCTGCTCCGATCGCGGAGCCGGCCCACCGGAACCGTCGAAAGAAGGGTCATGGCCATCGGACGAGCCGCATACCGTTCCCCCGCGCGGGCCCCCACGCCCCGCGGTCTCCCCGCGTCCGCCGCCGTGCGGCTCCGGGCGCTGGACGGCCTGCCGGAGCCGGAGAACCCCCTCGCGGCCTCCACCGATGACGCCCGCACCCTCTCCGTGGCGCTCTTCGCCCGGCTCCGGGCGCTCGACAAGGGCACCCCGGAGCACGCGTACGTGCGGAACACTCTGGTGGAGCTGAACCTGAGCCTGGTGAAGTTCGGCGCCCGGCGCTTCCGGGGGCGTCCCGAGCCGACCGAGGACATCGTCCAGGTGGGCACCATCGGGCTGATCAAGGCGATCGACCGCTTCGACCCGGACCGGGGCGTCGAGTTCTCCGCCTTCGCGCTGCCGACGATCGTCGGCGAGATGAAGCGGTTCTTCCGGGACACCGGCTGGGCCGTGCGGGTGCCGCGCCGCCTCCAGGAGCTGCGGATCGACCTCGCCAAGGCGTCCGACGCCCTGGAGCAGCAGGCCGGGCACCGGCCGCACCGGGCCGAGCTGGCCGAGCGGCTCGACCTGACCGAGGAGGAGGTCGCCGAGGGCGAGCTCGCCTCCCACGCCTACACCGCCCACTCCCTTGACGCCCCCGTCGGCGGCGGCGAGGACGACGAACGCGCCCCGCGCGGCACCACCGGCCGCCACACCGCCGTCGACGAACCCGCCTACGAGCTGATCGAAGATCTCGACTCGCTGCGGCCGCTGCTCGACCGGCTCGACGAGCGCGACCGGCTGATCCTCTCCCTGCGCTTCGGCGAGGAGCTGACCCAGGCCGAGATCGGCCTGCGGGTGGGCCTCTCCCAGATGCACGTCTCCCGGCTCCTCGCCCGGATCCTGGGCGAGCTCAGGGACGGTCTGCTGGAGGACGGCTCCACGGCGGAGGAGACGGCCGGCTGACCTCCAGCCACACCACCTTGCCCGGCACCCCCGGGCCCCGGTCGGCGGAACCCCAGTCGCTCGCCAGGCGGTCCAGCACCATCAGGCCGTGGCCGCCGGGCAGGGCGGGCGAGCGGGGCGCCATCCGGTGCGGGTGCTCGGGGTTCCGGTCGGACACCTCGACCCGCAGCAGCCCGTCCGCGTGCCGGAGCACGAACTCCTCCGGGCCGCCGCCGTGCAGGCAGGCGTTGGTGACCACCTCCGAGACCATCAGCAGGACGTCGTCGGCGCGCTCGCGGGTCAGGGGGTCCCCCGCGGGGGTCCAGCCCCAGTCGGCGAGGGCCCTGGCGGTGAAGTCGCGGCAGCGGGAGACCGCTCCGGCGCTGCCGTGGAGCAGGAGCCGCCGGATCTGCGCCGGACCTCCGTCGTCCTGGGCCATCCCGTCCTCCCGCACGGCCGGCGGGCCCGTCACGCCCGGTCCCCGGGGCGGGCGCCGCCCGTCCCGTCGGCGGCCAGGGCCTCCTGTACGTCGGCGTATACCCGGAAGACGCGGAAGGCACCGGTGATCTCGAACATCCGGTCCACCGGGGGCCGCAGCCCGGCCAGGTCCAGCTCCCCGCCGGTCTCCACCGCCCGGGCACGGGCCCTGAGCAGCAGGTTCAGACCGGTGGAATCGCAGAAGTCGAGCCCGGAGCAGTCGACGACGATCCGGGGCGCCTCCCCGTGCTTCTCCAGGGCGGTGCGCAGCGGCTCGACCGTGTCGTGGTCGAGTTCCCCCACGGGGGCGACCACGACGGTCTCCGTGCCCCAGGCGGGTTCGACCCGCACCGTGAACCGGTCGCGCCGACCGGGCGGCGGCCCCTCCCCGGACGTTCCCGGGTCCCTGTCCATGCGCACCTCGCCTTCGCCGGGTGAGTCCATTTTGGGTCAGAGCGCCCCGCTCCGCTCTGCGAGGAGGGCGGAAGTCCGCGGGGGCCCGGCCCGGGGGCTCACACGGAGGAGGGGGGCGGGGTCCAGCGGTGCTTGCGGGAGACGCCCGTGCCGACGCCGTACTCCTTCCTGAGGTGCTCGGGGACGGCGTAGTGCATGACCCGGCCCCGGGTGAGGGCGGACAGCTCGAAGACCGAGGTGAGGTGACCGAGCCGGTCGAGGGCCCAGGCGGCGAACGGCGAGGCGTCCTCCACCGACTCCAGGACGCCGAGCAGCGCGGGCAGCGCCTTCACCGCCGTGTCCCAGCGGCTGCGCGGCACGCCCAGCCAGTCGCCGCAGGTGTCGCCGACGAGGTGGCGGATCAGGGCGGAGACGACCGGGTCGAAGAGGGTGCCGGGGACGACCTCCTCGTACAGCTCGATCAGCTGCCGGGTCAGCACGACGCCCTCCTCCGAGGGGCCCATGTGCCGCAGCAGGTACAGGTCGAGGAAGGCCCGGGCCTCGTCGAGGTCCTTCGGCACGGCGGTCTGGTCGACGCCGAGGATCGCACCGACCACCCGCCAGGCGTAGAAGTACGCCTCGGCGCCTTCGACGGACATGTGGACGCCGAGCCGGTGGAGGCTGTCGAGGACGAGCATCGAGAAGAACATCTGCCCGCCGATCATGTCCTCCTGGCAGATCGGCACCCCTTCGGCGGCGGCGTCCCAGCGGTCCGCGCGGACCAGGTGGTGGCGGATGGAGGCGTGCAGGAGGCGGACCTTCTGCGCGGCGGGCACGAACCGGCCGCCGGCCTCGAAGGCGTCGGGCCGCATGAGGTAGGTGGTGAACTGGCCGGTCTCCGCCATGCGTTTGCTCGGGTAGTGCAGTCCGTGGGTGGCGGAGAGCAGCCGGGCCACCGGGGGGACGACGTAACAGGCGGGCATGGAGGCGAAGGAGAGGGCGGTGTTGATGTGGACGTTGTTGTCGGTGAAGAAGAGCCGGGCCCTCTCCATCTCGTTCCAGTCCACCCAGGCGGGCGGGACGGCCGTCGCCTCCAGGTACTCGCGGGCCACCTCGGGGAGCCCGGCGGGGAGTTCCTGCCCGGAGACGGAGACGTACCGCATGAGGGAGTTGAAGAGGCCGACCTCGCCGCGCTCGAAGAGGGTGGCGACGACGGCGTCGGCGAGCGGGTCGCCGTGGTGGCGCAGGGCGTCGAGGGACGCCTCGGTGTACGGGGGCGGGGCGGCGGCCGGAGGGGTGCCGGGTCCGGCGGGCGGGGCGGCGGGGGGCGTGGTCACGAAGGGCGCTCCAGCGGTCAGTGGTGGCGGACGGCCGCGCGGTGGGCCAGGTCCGTGAGGGCGCGGTGGGCGGCGGCGGGCAGGCCGAGTTCGTCGAGGGTGCGGACGGCCTCCTCGACGCGGCCTGCGATCATCCGCTCGACCCGGGCGGGCGCGCCGAGGCCGGCCATGAGGGCGCGCACCTCCCGCAGCGCGTCGTCGTCCGCCGGTCCGTCCCCGCCGAGGACCCGGCGGAGCAGTTCCCGCTGGGCGGGTCCCGCGGCGCGCCAGGTCTCGGCGAGCAGCACGGTGGGCCGGCCGGCGCGGAGGTCGTCGAGGGGCGCCTTGCCGGTGCGGGCGGGGTCGCCGAAGAGGCCGAGGAGGTCGTCCCTGAGCTGGAACGCCTCGCCGAGCGGCAGCCCGTAGCGGGAGAAGCCCTCGCGCAGCGCGGCGGGGGCGCCGGCGAGGAGCCCGCCGAGGAGGAGGGGGTGCTCGACGGTGTACTTGGCGGTCTTGTAGCGGACGACCTTGAGGGAGGTGCCGGTGTCCGGGGGCCCGCCGGTGTGCAGGATCTCCAGGGCCTCGCCGGCGACGAGTTCGCGGGCGAGGGCGGCCCAGAGGGGACGGCCCCGGGAGAGGTACGCGGCGGGCAGTCCGGACTCGGCGTAGAGCCGGCCGGCGAGCGCCATCAGGTGGTCCCCGAGGAGCAGCGCGAGCGCGCGGCCCGTCGCGCGAGGCCCCCGGCGGGGGTGCGGCAGTGCCGCGAAGGCGTGGTGGGCGGTGGGGCGGCCGTGCCGGAGGGGGCTGTCGTCGATGAGGTCGTCGTGGACGACCGCTGCGGCGTGGACCAGCTCCATGGCGGCGGCGGCCCGCATCAGGGCGTCGCTGTCGGGCTGCCCGGCGGCGCGCCAGCCCCAGTAGCAGAAGGCGGCGCGGAGCCGTTTCCCGTGGCGGGCGGCGGCCCGGAGGGCCTCGGCGAGCGGGTCGAGCGCCTCGTCGACGGCGAGGAGCTCGGCGGCCTCCTCGTCGAGGAAACCGGCGAGGACGGCGTCGGTGCGGGCCTTGAACGCCTCCGGCACCCAGACGTCACTCACCGGCGGGGTCCGTCACGACACGGGGGGCCGCCGGGGCGGGGGAATCCGGCGCGGGGGCGGGGGGTGTCGGCGGGGCGGGGTGCGCCGGAGGGACGGGGTGCGCCGTGGGGGCGGGGTGCGCCGTGGGGGCGGGGTGCGCCGTGGGGGCGGTGCGACTCGCCGGGTCGGCGTGCGTCACGGCATCGGCTTCCGCCGCGGCACCGGCGTGCGTCGACGGGGCGGTGTCCGCTGGGGCACCGGCGTGCGTCGACGGGTCGGCGTGCGTCGCGGCACCGGCCTGCGTCGCGGCACCGGCCTGCGTCAGAGGGTCGGCTTCCGCCGTGGCGGAGCGGCGGGCGAGGGCGGCGCGGGCCAGGGCCTCCATGTGGGGCGGGCCGCCGGGGCCGTCCTGGCCGGGGGCGAGGCGGTCGAGGGCGAGCCGGCCGCGGGCGCGGAGGTCGGCGGCGGCCTCCTGGGCGAGGTCGGCGGAGTCGGCGCGGCCGAGGAGGGAGCGGAGCGATCCGGCGGCGGTGCCGATCGAGTCGACGACGAGGTCGGCGAGCCCGGCGACGAGCAACAGGGCCCGCTCCTCGGGGCGTTCGCCTGGGGTCGTGCGGTCTGTCATGCCGGCGGGCTCCTGGGGCGGGAGGCGGGGCGCCCGCTCGGGGCGCGTACCGGGCCAGCATGGACCACGGCCGGGACGCCCCGGCGGTCCGCTCACTCGTTCGGGTGATCATGGGAGGGAGTTCCCTCCGGACGCCTCCGCACCCCTTCCCGAACTTCGCGCTCCCCCGTGAACCGCACGCCCTCCGCCGGACGATCGGCCCCGCACGGCCCGCGTCCCCGGACGATCTCCCCTCCGGCGCGCGTTTCCCCCTCCGGCGCGCGGTTCCGCCTCTGCTCCGACGAGGAGCACCCGGCGCCACCGACCCGGCCGGTTCCGGCCGGGTCGTGCGCGAGCTCTCCGGGCGCCGCGGACCGCGCAGGTCCACTACGCACGGGGAAGCGGTGCGGTCCCCCGTCCGGCGGGCGGACCTCCGCGCCGGTCCCAGGAAGGAGCCGGCGCCCGAGGGGCGGTCCGGAACCTCCCTACGGCACCCAGTGGTTGCCGGAGACCGTGATCATCACCTGGAGCTGGATGCTCGCGGAGAAGTAGCTGTCGGTGCCGATCGGGGTGGCGACCATCTTGTTCCAGAGGGCGTCGAGCCACGCCTGGCTGCCGGAGTCGGTCATGGCGGCGACGGCGAAGGGCGCGAAGAAGGCGGCGTCGCCGTCGGCCGAGAGCGCGGTGCCGTTCAGCTTGTAGCCGTTGACGATCTTGTTGGGGTCGCCGCCGGTCTTCGTCTTGATCCAGCCGTTCAGCTTGCGGGCCGCGGCGAGGGACTTGGCGTCACCGCTGGTGACGGCGTCGTCGGCGATGCGCCAGGGGGTGCGGCAGGCGTTCCACCAGTACTGGCCGTCGTTGGGGTCCTCCAGGACCTGGCCGGGCGCCGGCTTGGGGCTGGTGTTGGTGTCCACCACGAAGTCGGGGAGCAGGCCGGTGCCGGAGGCGTAGCCGGACTGGAGGTTCGCGATCTGCGTCTGGTGGGCGGTGCGGACGGCGTCCCAGGTGGTGTCGCCGGAGGCGGCCCGGAAGGCGCGGAAGTGGTCGACCATCCAGTCCGAGGTGCGGGAGAGCCAGTAGTACTGGTCGCCCGAGCTGGTCCAGTCGCCGAGCTTGAGGAGCTTGGTGGTGGGGTTCACCTCGTCCTTCTTGATGGCGGCGATGTGCTTGAGGGCGAGCGCCTTGTAGTTGTACGTGCCGGCGCTGCCCCACTGCTTGTCGGCGAGGAGCAGGCCGTAGGCCACGTCCATGTCGCCGTCGGTGGCGCCGTCGCCGCCGTTGACGCTGCGACAGTTGACGTCCTGCTCGGCGGCGAGGAGGTCGGGGTTGATCGAGGAGGGGTGGTCGATCTTCCACTTGACCAGGCCGTCGAAGATCTTCTTGGCGTCGGGGTCGGCGCCCGCCATGGTGGCGGCGATGACCATGCCGTAGCCCTGGGCCTCGGCGACGTAGGGGTGGTCGGCGTCGGGCGAGATGACCTGGTACCAGCCGTTGCCGCAGTTCTGCCGGACGAAGGCGGCCTTCCAGCGGTTGTAGTAGTCGACCACCTTCTGGTCGAGGGTCGCCTGGGAGCCAGAGGGCTTGATCGTGCCGGCGGCGTAGGGCTTGAGGTGGCTGCCGAAGGGCACGGCGGGTCCGGTGCCGCCGCCCGTGCCGGTCGGGGCGCCGTAGACCTCGAACTCCCAGAGCGAGTAGCCGTACGGGGTGCCCCGGCCGGTGCCGTACATGCGGACGTACCGGCCGCTGCCGGAGAGCGTCAGGTCGTCGACGGCGCCGTCGCCGGTCGTGGTCGAGTAGACGTCGGTCCAGGTGGAACCGTCCGCAGAGGTCTGGATCCGGTACGTCTTCGCGTAGGCGGCCTCCCAGTTGAGCTTGACCCGGGAGAGGGTGTGGTTCGAGCCGAGGTCGATCCGGAGCCACTGCGGGTCGACGCCCTCCTGGCTGGCCCAGCGGGTGGCGGCGCTGCCGTCCACGGCGAGGGCCGGCTCGAAGCCCGAGCCCTCCACGGACGAGGAGGCGGTGGGCCTGCCCGCGGAGACGAGGCCGTCGGCGGCCTCGGCCTCGGCCCCCGGCAGGACCGTGAGGGGCAGGGCCAGCAGAGCGGCGAGTCCGAGCGGGATGACGCTTCGTCGGCGCATGACAACTCCCATTCTCTTGGGGTCAATCGCTCGTTAGGAAACGTTCCTAACTATCGGCGCGCCGAGCGTAGGGAAGGACGGGGGCCCCGCGCAAGACCTCTGCGGCGGGGCCCGTCGGGCGTGGCGCATTCCGTCCGTTCGCCGGGGACGGCGAGGAGAACGGCGGCGGAAGGCGCGGTGAAGGACGTGACGGAGGACGGTCCGGGGGAAGCTCAGTGAGGGAGCGTCAGGGCCTCGGCGAGGGCCGCGGTGAAGCCGTCCGGGTTGTCGAGCATCATGTTGTGGCCGGCGGCGGGCACCTCCAGGACGGGGACGCCCATCGCCGCCGCCTGCTCCGCCGCCCGGTCCGGCAGGCTCTTCTCCCCCACGAGGAACGCCCGGGGCAGCGTGAGCCCCGCCAGCACGTCGCCGGCCTCCGGGTCGCCGCCCGCGACGAGCGCGACCGCGCTGCGGTGCACGGCCCGGGGGTCGGCGATCCGCAGCCGCGCCGCGTAGTCGGCCCGGTCCGTGACGGCCAGCATCCGCGCGAAGCCGTACCGGACGAAGTCCTCCTCCGGCCTGCTCGCCATCGGCCTGCTGAACGCGCCTCCGCCCGCGTACAGGTTGGGCTCGGCGACCACCAGCCGGGCCACCCGGTCGGGCCGGGCCGCCGCCAGGTGGATGGCGACGGTGCCGCCCATGGAGTGGCCGACGAGGTGGACGCCGGTCAGGTCGAGGTGGTCGAGGAGCTCGGCCACCGCCTCGGCCTGCCCCTCGGGGCGGTAGTCGAAGTCGGCGGGCCGGTCGCTCAGTCCGTGCCCGAGCAGGTCCACCAGGAGGGCGCGGCCGCCGGCCAGTTCGGGGCGGGCGGCGATGTGCGCGAAGTCGGAGGCGGCGGTGCAGCCGAGGCCGTGGACGAAGACCCGTACGGGCCCGTCGCCGGGCAGGTCGATCCACCGCAGGTACGCCTGCCGGCCCTTCAGGAACAGTTCTCTCATGCGGCCACCCTATGAACGGGCGCGCCGGACCCGGAGCGCGGCCGGGAAGAAGCCGGGAGGAGGAGGCGGGGCGGGGGCGGAACGGAGGGGGAGACCGGGGACGGAGGCGGACGGAGAGGAAACGGACGCGGACGGAGAGGGGGCGCGGCCGGCGGTGGGGCGGCTGCGCTACGGTGGCCTTCCATGGCATCGAGCACCGCACTCTGGTCCTTCGCGCTCGTCGTGGGACTCCTCACCCTCACCCCGGGCCTCGACACGGCCCTCATCCTCCGCACGGCCGCGCTCGGCCGCCGCACCCGCGCCTGGGGCGTCGTTCTCGGCATCCAGACCGGCACCCTGATCTGGGGCGCGCTGACCTCGCTCGGCGTGACGGCCCTGCTGACCGCCTCGCACCTCGCGTACGAGGTCCTCCGCTGGGCGGGCGCCGCCTACCTGCTCTGGATGGCCGGGCGGATGCTCGCCTCGACCTTCCGGGGCGACCGTGCCGGGTCCGGCGCCGAGGTGGAGGTCGGCGGCGCCGACACCCTCGCGGGCGGCTGGCGGCAGGGCACCCTGACGAACCTGCTCAACCCCAAGGTGGGCGTCTTCTACGTCGCCGTCCTGCCGCAGTTCATCCCGGCCGGGGCCCCGCACTTCACGATGGGGCTCGCGCTGACCTCCGTGCACGTCGTCCTCGGGATGATCTGGTCGACGGTCCTGATCGCCTCCGCGAGCGCCCTCGGCACGTGGCTGCGGGGCGCCCGCGCGCGCCGAATCCTCGACCGGGTCACGGGGACGGTGATCGGCGCCTTCGCGGTCCGCCTCGCGGTGAGCGACTGACGGACGGCGGGGCCCGGCGCTACTTGTACTCGGCGAGCTGGACGAGGTTGCCGCAGGTGTCGTCGAGGACGGCGGTGGTGACGGGGCCCATCTCCACGGGCGGCTGGGTGAAGCGGACGCCGAGACCGGCCAGGCGGGCGTGCTCGGCGCGCACGTCGTCGACCGCGAAGGAGGCCGCCGGGATGCCGTCGGCCACCAGGGCCGCCTTGTACGGCGGGACGGCCGGGTGGCCGGAGGGCTCCAGGAGCAGTTCGGTGCCCTCCGGGTCCTCCGGCGAGACGACGGTGATCCAGCGGTCCTCGCCGAGCGGGACGTCGTGCTTGGCCGCGAAGCCGAGCACCTCGGTGTAGAAGCGGAGCGCCTTCTCCTGGTCGTCGACGAAGACGCTGGTCAGGTTGATCCTCATGGGGTTTCCTCGGGGGGTGCGGGGGTGAGCCATCGCGTGACGATGTGCTCCAGGGGGCGGGGGTCGAGGTCGTGGAACTTGTAGCGGCCCTCGCGGCGGGCCGTGACCAGTCCGGCGGACTCCAGCACCGCGAGGTGCTGGCTGACCGCCTGCCGGGAGAGGGCGAGACCGTGCCGGGTCGCCAGCCGGGCGCAGATCTCGAAGAGCGACTGCCCGTCGCGCGCGGTCAGCTCGTCGAGGATCACCCGGCGCGTCGGGTCGGCCAGCGCCTTGAACAGATCCCCTTCCATGCCGCCACCATAGGCAAGTCACCGCTTGCCTATCAAGCGGGCGCGCCGACCCGCCCCCCTCCCCCTCCGGCGCCGGTCCGCCCCTTCCCGCCTCTTCCTCCGTCCGGCGCGGGCCCGTTGTCGGACCCCCCGCCTAAGGTGGGTCGGACACCGGTCCCGCCCTGACGAGGGAGAACGCTTTGAGCACGGCCCAGCACGACGGCACGCCTCCGTCCGGCCCGCACCTCGCCGACAGCCACGAGATGATCCGGGTGGTCGGCGCGCGCGAGAACAACCTCAAGGACGTCAGCGTCGAGATCCCCAAGCGCCGGCTGACGGTCTTCACCGGGGTCTCCGGATCCGGCAAGAGCTCGCTGGTCTTCGACACGATCGCCGCCGAGTCCCAGCGGTTGATCAACGAGACGTACAGCGCCTTCGTCCAGGGCTTCATGCCGACGCTGGCGCGCCCCGACGTCGACGTGCTCGACGGCCTGACCACGGCGATCATCGTCGACCAGCAGCGGATGGGGTCCGACCCGCGCTCCACCGTCGGCACCGCCACCGACGCCAACGCGATGCTGCGGATCCTCTTCAGCAGGCTCGGCACCCCGCACATCGGCTCCTCCCGCGCCTTCTCCTTCAACATCCCCTCGGTGAGCGGCGCGGGCGCGGTCACCGTGGAGCGCGGCGGCCGGCAGGTGAAGGAGGCGACCAGCTTCTCCATCACCGGCGGCATGTGCCCCCGTTGCGAGGGACGGGGCCGGGTCTCCGACATCGACCTCTCCCAGCTGTACGACGACACCAAGTCGCTCGACGAGGGCGCGCTCACCATCCCCGGGTACACGGCGGACAGCTGGTACGGGCGGACGTACCGCCTCTCCGGCCTGCTGGACCCGGCGAAGCCGATCCGAGAGTACGGCGCGCGGGAGCTGGACACGCTCCTGTACAAGGAGGCGACCCGGGTCAAGGTCGAGGGGGTCAACGTCACGTACGAGGGCCTGATCCCCAAGCTCCAGAAGTCCTTCCTGGCCAAGAACGTCGAGGCGCTCCAGCCGCACATCCGCGCCTTCGTGGAGCGGGCCACCACCACCCAGGTCTGTCCGGACTGCGACGGCACCCGGCTCAACGAGGGCGCCCGCTCCTCGAAGATCGGCGGGGTGAGCATCGCCGACGCCTGCGCGATGCAGATCAGCGACCTGGCCGCGTGGGTGGCCGGGCTCGACGACCCCTCGGTGGCGCCGCTGCTCGCGTCGCTGCGCGGCACGCTGGACTCCTTCGTGGAGATCGGCCTCGGCTATCTGGCCCTGGACCGCCCGGCGGGCACCCTGTCGGGCGGCGAGGCGCAGCGCGTGAAGATGATCCGCCACCTCGGGTCCTCGCTCACCGACGTCACCTACGTCTTCGACGAGCCGACGGCCGGTCTGCACCCGCACGACATCCAGCGGATGAACGAACTCCTGCTGCGGCTGCGGGACAAGGGCAACACGGTCCTGGTCGTGGAGCACAAGCCGGAGACGATCGCGATCGCGGACCACGTGGTGGACCTCGGGCCCGGGGCGGGCACCGGCGGCGGCACGATCTGCTACGAGGGCACGCTCGACGGGCTGCGCGGCAGCGGCACCGTGACCGGGCGGCACCTGGACGACCGGGCCTCGGTGAAGGACGCGGTCCGGACGCCGGCCGGGGTGCTGCCGATCCGCGGCGCGACCGCCAACAACCTGCGGAAGGTGGACGTCGACCTCCCGCTCGGCGTCCTCGCCGTGATCACCGGCGTCGCCGGTTCCGGCAAGAGCTCGCTGGTGCACGGGTCGATCCCGGCGGACGCCGGGGTGGTCTCGGTCGACCAGACCCCGATCCGCGGCTCGCGGCGCAGCAACCCCGCGACGTACACCGGGCTCCTGGACCCGATCCGGAAGGCCTTCGCCAAGGCCAACGGCGTCAAGCCGGCGCTGTTCAGCGCCAATTCGGAGGGCGCCTGCCCGACCTGCAACGGCGCCGGGGTCACGTACACCGACCTGGCGATGATGGCGGGCGTGGCCACCACCTGCGAGGAGTGCGAGGGCCGGCGGTTCATGGCCTCGGTGCTGGAGTACAAGCTCGGCGGGCGGGACATCAGCGAGGTCCTGGCGATGTCGGTGACCGAGGCGGAGGAGTACTTCGGCGCGGGCGAGGCCCGCACCCCGGCGGCCCACCGCGTCCTGGAGCGGCTGGTGGACGTGGGCCTCGGCTACCTCACCCTGGGCCAGCCGCTCACCACCCTCTCCGGCGGCGAGCGGCAGCGGCTGAAGCTGGCCACGCACATGGGCGACAAGGGCGGCGTGTACGTCCTGGACGAGCCGACCACCGGCCTCCACCTGGCCGACGTGGAGCAGCTCCTGGGCCTGCTCGACCGGCTGGTGGACTCCGGGAAGTCGGTGATCGTGGTCGAGCACCACCAGGCGGTGATGGCGCACGCCGACTGGATCGTGGACCTCGGTCCCGGCGCCGGTCACGACGGCGGCCAGATCGTCTTCGAGGGCACTCCGGCCGAACTGGTCGCCGCCCGCTCGACCCTCACCGGCGAGCACCTGGCGCGGTACGTGGGCGCCTGACACCTGCCGGGCGGGCGGTGTGCGGGCGCCCGGTCAGTCCGTGGCGGGCGCCGCATCGCCGGGCAGCGCCGCGAGCGGCAGCAGGGCCGGCGGGGCGGTGGCCGCCAGGGCCGCCACGGCGGCGCGGGGGCGGTCCGTCCACTCCAGGAGGAGTACGGGCTCCGCTACCGGCGGGCCCGCCTTGAAGCGGGCCTCCGCCCGGACCCAGGCGCGCAGGAGGGCCGGCCCCGGGTCGGGATCCCGGGCCGCCTCCCGCAGCTCCGCCTCCGGGAGCAGGCGGCGCAGGACGGGGAGGGGGCCGGGGCGGCGGGCGGCCGGTTCCACGTCGACGCCGACCCGGCCCGGGCCCGCGGCCGCCGCGACCAGGCCGTCGGCGTGGCTCAGGCTGACGCCGAGACCGGGGTGGCCGGGGAGGCGGGGGCGGCCGTGGCCGTCCCGGCCGCACTCCGGGCAGTGCTGGGCGGGCCCGGCCGCCTCCGGGGGCCGTCCGGTGAGCCGGGCGGCGCAGAGCCTCAGCAGGAGGCGGGCCGCCAGGACGTCGTCGCGGCGGGACGGGACGCGGACGGCGTCGAGGCGGCGGCGCTCCCAGGGGGCGAGGAGGTGCGGTCCGAGACCGGGGCGGTCCAGGACCTCCCGGGTGGTGGCCACGACCGCGAAGGCTCCGGAGGTCACCCGGCGGGCGTGAGGAAGCGCTCCTGGACGCGGCCCAGGGTGCGGAAGTCGTCGATGGTGACCTCCTGGAGGTCGATCGACGTGCCGGAGAGGTCCTCCAGGAGGTCGATGAACTCCAGGAAGTCCATGGAGTCGATGAGCCGGGCCTCGATCAGGTCCTCGTCGGGGTCGATGGGTCCTTCCAGGCCGGGGTTCTTCTCGCGGAGCCAGGCGGCGACACGTTCCACGGGCGGTTCTCCTTGCGGTGCGGATGCGGATGCGGACGACGGTGCGGGGCCGAGCGCGGCCGTGGGTTCGGCCGCGGGGCGGGTGCGTCAGGCGGTGGCGGCGGCGAGGCGGTCGAGGGCCCGCTCGGGGCTGCCGTGGGCGAGGAGCATGGCGTGCACCCAGCGCTCGACGCCGAAGGCGACGCAGGAGCTGTAGGCGGGGCCGTGGCTGCCGGCGCGGATGCCGAGGCGCTCGCCGAAGAAGTTGCGGTGGCGGTTGACGGAGGCGATGGCGGTGCCGTCGGGCGCGCTGTACTCGTGCTTGACGGGATCGAGGGCCATCAGCCGGGCCCGGGAGCCGCCCTTGTCGTAGAAGGGGTCGTCGGCGGTGGCGCGGGTCAGGTCGAGGCCGAGGCGCCCGGCGGTCTCCAGGACGAACTCGCCGCCGCGCTCCAGGTGTTCGACGGCGCCTTCCTTGGTGCCGAGGTAGACGACCTCGCGCATGTGGAAGCCCCAGAGGCGGCGCAGGCCGTCGTAATGGGTCTCGTTGCGGAAGCAGCGGCCGGCGGCGGAGACCCGCAGGCCGTCCTCGCCGACGTCGGCGCCCTCCAGGGAGAGCAGCAGTCCGTAGCAGGTGGCGGAGGGCAGGAGGTAGCCGGTGGGTTCGAGGGGACGGCCGGCGGGGGCCTGTCCGGCGGCCAGGCCGTCGTACGCCTCGGGGGTGAACCGCCCGGCGGAGACGCCGAGATGGGGGAAGTTGCGGAAGTAGTCGAGGCGGGCGAGGCCGTCCGCGGCCAGCAGGGGCGGACCGGTCACCTCGGGGGCGGAGAGCCGGGCGGCGAGCCCGGAGAGCAGCGCGTCGAGACCGCGCAGCAGGGCGGTGTGCGCCGGGTCCAGCGTGATCAGACCGGGACCGGGGCTTCTGAGCCCGGCGAGTCCTTCGGGTCCGGCGGTCGCGGCGGATCCGGTGGCGGGCGGAGTCGTGGCGCTGGGTGTGCTCATGGAACCGTTCCCTCTCGGCGTGGGCGTTCGGTCAAGGGCGTCGGTCGTGCGGGCGCGGGGCGCCCCCGTCCCCGTACCGGTGGAGGCGCGGCGGCGGGCGGGGCCCTGCTCGCGGTCGCCGTCGACCGGGGCGCAGCTGGTCGGGCCGGACCGACCGGTCGAGTCGGTTCCGGCTCTGCGCAGTGGGGACATTAGGCCAGCCTCCCGATGGTTGTCTAGACCATCGATGATGAACAACCTCCATGTCAGGGGCCTGGTTTCGGGCGGATGGCCGACACGCGGGCATACCGGCGGGTCACTTGACACCGGCCATGGTCTACACCAATTCTTTCCCTCGTCCCCGCGGCTCTCCCCCACCGTCGCCAGATCCGCGCCCCGTCCCGCCCGCGCCCCGTCACCCCCACCCCGACGCCCCGCCGCACCGCGTCCGGCACCCGCCGGACGCCCGCGCGGAGCCCTGCCGCGCCCCTCGCCGCGCCGGCGCCCCGCAGCCCCGCACGCCGCCCGAAACCCGTCCGGAGGGACCCATGACGACGACGCCCGCCCCGACCGCCCCCGCCGCCGATCCGGCCCCCGCGCCGCGCCGCCCGCGCGGCCCGTACCTGCACCGCGCGGCCACCGAGCGCCCCTACTTCAGCGACGACGGCGAGTCCTACCTCGCCGCGACGACCCTGCGGGAGCTGAAGAAGACCCGCCCGCTGCGGGTGCTCTCCGAGGAGGACTTCGCGCACTGGCAGACGTACGGCTACGTCATCGTGCGCGAGGCGATCCCGGCCGCCGACGCCCGCCGGCTCCTCGACTTCACCTGGGACTTCCAGGGACTCGACCCGAAGGACCCGGAAGGCTGGTACGCGGACCGGCCGTTCCGCTCCGCCCTCGACCGGCAGCTGCACGTCTACGGCTTCGTCGAGGCCTACCACCACCAGCTGCTCTGGGACAGCCGCCAGTCCCAGCGGGTCTACGACGCCTTCGTCGACGTCTGGGACGCCGAGGAGCTGTGGGTCACCCTCGACCGGCTCAACCTCAACCCGCCCAACGTGCGCAACCGCGACCGGGCCCTCATCGACCCCACCGACCGGGGCTTCGACATCGAGCTGCACTGGGACATCGACACCACCCTCGGCGTCCCCCCGCAGCGCGTCCAGGGCATCATCGCGCTCAACGACACCACCCCGGAGACCGGCGGCTTCCAGTGCTGCCCCGAACTCTTCCGCCGCTTCGAGGAGTGGAAGCTCGGCCAGCCCGGCGACCGCGACCCCATCCGGCCGGACATCGACCGCGCCGAACTCCCCGTCGTCCGACCGGACCTGGCCCCCGGCGACCTCCTCATCTGGAACGGCCTGCTCGCCCACGGCGTGGCCCGCAACACCTCGGCGGACGGCGTCCGCGCGGTCCAGTACCTGTCGATGATGCCCGCCCTGGAGGAGCACGCGAAGCTGCGCCGCTCCCGGGTCGAGTCCTGGCGCCACCTGCGCACCCCGCGCTGGAACCGCACCCTCGTCGGCGACCCCGTGCTGCACGAGTCGAAGCGCTACCCGACCGCCGAACTCTCGCCCCTCGGCAGCAAGCTGCTGGGCCTCACCTCCTGGCACGGGGAGACCGCCGACGCGCCGACCGGGGAGCCCTCGTGCGCCGCGTCTGCCTGACCCTCCCCACCAACCGCGCCTGTACGGCGACGATCGCGGCGGTCGCCGAGGAAGCCGCCTACGGCGCCCGGGAGTTCGGCGTCGAGGTGCACCTGCTCGTGCTGGACTCCTCGGCCCCCGCCGACCTCGCCGCCCACCGGACCGCGGTGGCCGCCCTGCCGCCCGCGCCCGGCGTCGTCGTCCACCACCTCGACGAGGAGCGGCAGCGCGCCTTCCTCCGCGCTGTGGTCACGGCCTCCGGGGCCGCCGAGGCGGACCGGCTGCTCGACCTGATGCTCCCGGCCGGCGTGTCGTACGGCGCCTGCACCAACCGCGCCTTCCTCGTCGCCGAGGCACTGGGCTGCGCGTCGGTGCACCGCCGCGACTCCGACAGCCGCTACCAGCTCCTCGACGGAAAACCGGTCTTCCCCCTCCACCACGAGCTCGCCGTCCTCGGGCGGCGGGCGGCGGACGCGGCGGACGCCGTCACCCGCCGCCGGCTCGACCCCGGCTGCGCGGAGCGGACCGTCGTCCTGGCGGGCGCCTCCTTCATCGGCGAGCCGTCCGTGGACGTCGCGGAGATCCGCGACCTCGACCCGGAGGCGTACGACGAGGTCGTCGGCCTGTCCGTGCCGTCCGGCCACCCGGAGATCTGGCGCCGGAACCTGATCGACGAGGCGTTCCGGGGCGGCGGCACCACGCCGTTCACCACCGACGTCGCCACCCTGACCCTGGTCAGCCCCACCCGCGTCGACATGTGCAACGTCGCCCTCGGCCGCGAGGTCTACGGCCGGGTCCCGCTGCCGCCCGCCACCGACACCATCGGCACCGACTACTTCCTGCTCCACCTCGTCCGCCACGCCCGGCTGCCCGGCGTCCTGCACAACCGGCACATCGTCAACTACTACACGGGTGAGCGCCGTTCGGACGAGGGCTTCCTCGCCTACCAGCTGCGCTTCGCCAAGTACCTGCTCGCCGTCCCCCACCTCGAAGCGGTGTACACGGGCCTCGCCGAGGCCGGGGACGCGCTCCTCGACGCCGGCGGACTCGTGCGGCCGGACGCCGTCGCCGCCCTCCTCCGCGAGAGCGCCCTGATCGACCCGGCCGGCAACGCGGCCCGGCTCGACGTCCTGGACCGCCGCTACCGCTCCCTCGGCGGCCGGTACGCGGCCGCCGCCGACCGGTTCGCCGCGCTGCGGGACCCGCTGCTCGCCGCGGCCCGCTCCGACATGGAGGACTTCGCCCTGCTCGCCGACGCCTGGGGCTCCCTGACCGCGCACGCGAAAGGCACCGCCGTGAACCTCCTCCCGCGCCCCCGGACCGCCCCGGCCGTGACCCCGTGACGGCCGCCGCCACCGGCGTCACGGGCGCCCGCACCCTCACCGTCCGCTACGCGGGCGGCGGTTCCCGCCGGGGCCCCGTCACCATGGGCCAGGCGAACATGATCCGCTGCATCCTGCGGGACGAGCCGGACACCATCAACATCCACGACGTGTGGCCGGTCCCCGGGGGGACGGGGATGGACCGGGCCCTCGACGCCCTCGCGGCGCTCACCGTGCGCCACGAGGCGTTGCGCACCACCTTCCCGGCGACGGGCACCGCCGTCCCCGCCGAGCAGGTCGTCGCCCCCGAGGGCTCCTTCACCGTCACCGTCCTCGACCACGACGAACTCCCCGAGGACACCGACGCGTACGCCGAGGCGGTGGCCCTCGCGGCCCGGGAGACCCGCTTCCGCCTCGACCTCGACTTCCCGCTGCGGCTGCGGATCCTCGCCCTCGCCGGGCGGCCCGTCCGCGTCGCCCTCGCCGCCAGCCACGCCGTCACGGACGGCAGCGCCCTCGGGGTCCTGCGGGACGAATGGCTCGCCCTGCTGGCCGGCGAGACGCTGCCCCCGGTCACCGCGCTCACCCCGCTGGACCTCGCCGCCGAGGAGAACAGTGCGGCCGGACGGCGCAAGTCGGCCGCCTCCCTGGCCCATTGGGAGCGCATCCTGCGCACCGGGCCCCAGGCGATGTTCGCCGAGGACGGCGCCACCGGCACCGACGTCCCCACGCCGGGCCTCGACCTCCGCTCGGCGCGCGGCGCCCGGGCGCTGGCCGCCGCCGCCCGGCGCACCGGCGCCCTCCCCGGCACGGTGCTGCTGACCGCCTGGTGCCTGCTCACCGCCCACCGGACCGGGCAGCCCGTCTGCGTGGCGGCCGTGCCCACCTCCAACCGGTTCCTGCCGAAGCTCGCCCGCTCGGTCTCCACCCTCTCCCAGGACGCCCTGCTCGACCTCGACGTCCGCGCGCCGTCCTTCGACGCGCTGCTCGCCAAGGCGTGGGGCGCCGCGATGAACGCGTACCGGCACAGCCGCTTCGACGCACTCGACCTGTGGGAGCTGATCGGCCGGGTCACCACCGAGCGCGGCAGCCACTTCACCCGCGACGCCGTCTTCAACGACATCAGCGCCCTGCCCAGCACCCTCGCCGGTGCCGCCGCGCGGGACGCGGACGCCCCCGAGCACGAACTCTCCTGGGGCGAGGAGCGGACACTGCCGACCCGGCTCCTCACCTTCGTGTACGAGACGGATCCGGTGCTGCGGCTCGCGGTCTGGGCCGATCCCGCGCTGTTCCCCCGGACGGCGGCCGAGGAACTGGTCACCGGCCTGGTGCGGCTCCTGGAGGCCGTCGCCGAGGCGGACGTGCCGCTCGGCGACCCCGGCCTCCTCGGCGAGGTGACGGGGGTGCGGCCGGTGGCGCGCGGCCCCGAGTGGACGCGGGTGGACGGCTGCTGGGTCTCCCCCGCCGCCGTGGCCGAGGCCCTGGGCGAGGCCCTCGGCGGGCGGCCGGTGGAGGTCGTGGCGGAGGACGGTCCCGGCGGCGGCGCGGACGGCCGGCGGCTGACCGCGTACATCGGCGCCGACGAACGGACCTGGCCGGAGGAGGAACTGACCGACCGTCACGCGCACGCCGCGCTGATGGCCGTCCTTCCCGGGCGTCCCGGGGTGCTGGCCCCGCACCGGTACATGTTCGTCGAGGGCCCGCCGCGGCAGCCCGCCGCGGCGCAGCGGATTCTGAGCGAAGGGACCGGCCGGGGCCGGGAGATGCCACATGACCACCGATGACACCGCCGTGGCGCCCGGGTCCGGGCCGCTGCCCAGCCCGTGGCGGTCGCGTCGCTTCCGGCTGTTCTTCACCGCGCGCAGCGCCTCGCTGCTCGCCGACGGCATGCTGATGGTCTCCATGACCACGTCCGTCCTCGCGGCGGGCTTCGGCGCCACCGGCGTCGGCTACGCGCTCGCCGCCTGGATGACGCCGATCGTGCTGCTCGTCCTCTTCGGCGGGGTGCTCGCCGACCGCTTCACCCCGCAGCTGATGATGGTCGGCGCGGACGGGGTCCGGCTGGTGGCGATGCTCGTCATGGCCGGCCTGTTCGCCGCGGACGGGGTGCGGCTCTGGCAGGTCATGGCCCTCATGGCGGTGAGCGGCGCGGCGACCGCCATGTTCCAGCCGGGGCTCGCGAGCCTCGTGCCGAGGGTCGCCGACGACATCCAGCGGGCCAACGCCCTGTTGCGGATCGCCGAGTCGATGGCCACCCTCATCGGCCCGGGTCTGGCCGGTTTCCTGGTGGCGTACGGGAACCTGGCCGTGTCGTTCGTGGTGATCGCGGTGGCCTACGGCGTCAGCGCGGGCGGCCTGCTCCCGCTGCGGGGGCTCGCCACCGCCCCGGACGAGAGCGGCGAGCCGATGTGGCGGCGGCTCGCCACCGGCTGGCACGAGTTCCGCTCCCGGTCCTGGCTGTGGGGCGTCATCTCGCTGTGGGCGGTGTACGGACTCTTCGTCTTCGGCCCGTCGCTGCCGCTGGGCGCGGCGCTCCTCACCGAGCAGCACGGCTCGACCGGCTACGGCTGGATCGCCTCGGCCGACGGTCTCGGCACCATCGTGGGCGGGCTGCTCGGCATGCGGGTGCGGCCCCGCCGGCCGCTGGTGGCGGGGGTGTGCGCGATGTTCTTCTTCGCACTGAACCCGCTGGCCCCGGCGCTGGGCTGGAACTTCGCCCTCACGGCCGCCACGGGCGTGGTGGCGGGCTGCGGCTTCGCCTTCTGGGGCGTGATGTGGGCGACCAGCGTGCAGTCCCACATCCCGCTGGCGGTGCTGAGCCGGGTCTCCGCGTACGACATCGCCGGTTCGATCATGGTGATCCCGCTGGGCCGGGCCCTGGCCGGTCCCGCGGCGGAGTCCTTCGGCGCGGACCGGGTGCTGCTCTTCTCCTCCGCGGTCTCGTTCGTGCTGCTCGCGGCCATGCTGTGCGTGCCGGCCATCCGCGGCCTGACCCGCCGGGACCACCCCGCGGCGGACGCCCCGGGGACGGATCTCCCGGAGGCGGACCCCTCGGTGGCGGATCCCTCGGCGGCGGGCGCCGGGAAGAAGGGCCGGGGCGGGGAGCCCGCCGCCGTGGAGACGACGGCGGCGCCGTGAGCGCGGGGACCCGGCCGGGCGTCCGTCCGGCCGGGTCCCCGCGCCGTCACTCCCAGTCGTCCCAGGACGGCTCCTGCTCGTCCTCCTCGAAGAAGAGCGGCGCCTCGTCGGATGCGGCCGGGACGGACCGGCCCGCGGGAGCCGCCCGCCGCGAGGCCGGAGCGGAGGCGGGGGCGGAACCGACCGACCGCGCGGCCCGTTCGTCCGCGGCCTCGGCGGCCCGGGCGGGGGCCTGGTCCGCAGCGGCGTCGGAGCCGGCGCCGGCCGTCCCGCCCTGTCCCGCGAACTCGGCCAGGGCCTCCAGCAGGCCCTCCCCGTACTTGGCGAGCTTGGCCTCGCCGACGCCGCCGACCGTGCCGAGCTCGGCCACGCTGCCGGGGAGGGTGGTCGCGATCTCGCGCAGGGTCGCGTCGTGGAAGACGACGTACGCGGGCACGCCCTGCTCCCGCGCGGTCGCGGCCCGCCACGCGCGCAGGGCCTCGAAGACGGGCACGGCGGCGGCGGGGAGGTCGACGGGGACGCGGGCCTTGCCGGACCGGCCACCGCCGCTCTCCTTGCGGGACGCCGGGGCCTTGGCGGCCTCCTTGCGCATCGGGACCTGGCGGCGCCCGCCGAGGACCTCGCCGCTGGCGTCGGTGAGGACGAGGGTGCCGTAGTCGCCCTCCACGGCGAGCAGCCCCAGGGCGAGGAGCTGGCGGACGACGCTCCGCCACTCGGCGGTGCCGAGGTCGGCGCCGATGCCGAAGACCGACAGGGTGTCGTGGTCGAACTGGATGACCTTGGCGGTCTTCTTGCCCTGGAGGATGTCGATGATCTGGCCCGCGCCGAACTTCTGGCGCCGCTCGCGGGCGAGCCGCCACACGGTGGAGAGCAGCTTCTGCGCGGGGACCGTCCCGTCCCAGGACTCGGCGGGGGCCAGGCAGGTGTCGCAGTTCCCACAGGGACCCGACTCCTGGCCGAAGTAGGCGAGGAGCCGGACGCGGCGGCACTCGACGGTCTCGCACAGGGCGAGCATGGCGTCGAGGTGGGCGGCGAGGCCGCGCCGGTGGTTCTCGTCGCCCTCGGAGCCGTCGATCATCTTGCGCTGCTGGACGACGTCCTGGAGGCCGTACGCGAGCCAGGCCGTGGCGGGCTCGCCGTCGCGGCCGGCGCGGCCGGTCTCCTGGTAGTAGCCCTCGACGGACTTGGGCAGGTCGAGGTGGGCGACGAAGCGCACGTCGGGCTTGTCGATGCCCATGCCGAAGGCGATCGTCGCGACGACCACGACGCCGTCCTCGCGCAGGAAGCGCGCCTGGTTGGCGGCGCGCGTGGCCGCGTCCATGCCCGCGTGGTACGGGATCGCGTCGATGCCGTTCTCCGCGAGGAAGGCGGCGGTCTTCTCCACGGAGGAGCGCGACAGGCAGTAGACGACGCCCGCGTCCCCGGCGTGCTCGGCGCGGATGAGGTCGAGGAGCTGCCGGGTCGGGTTGTTCTTGCCGACGATCCGGTACTGGATGTTGGGCCGGTCGAAGCTGGCGACGAAGTGCCTGGCCTCGTCCAGGCCGAGCCGGGTGGCGATCTCGCCGTGAGTGGCCTCGGTGGCCGTCGCGGTCAGCGCGATCCGCGGCACCTTGGGCCAGCGCTCGTGGAGCATGGAGAGCGCGAGGTAGTCGGGGCGGAAGTCGTGGCCCCACTGGGAGACGCAGTGCGCCTCGTCGATCGCGAAGACCGAGACCGTGCCCCGGTCGAGCAGCCGCTGGGCACCCTCGGTGCGGAGCCGCTCGGGCGCCAGGTAGAGCAGGTCGAGCTCGCCGGCGAGGAAGGCCTGCTCGACGGTCTGCCGCTCGTACGGGTCCTGGGTCGAGTTGAGGAAGCCGGCCCGGACGCCGAGGGCGTTGAGCGCGTCCACCTGGTCCTGCATGAGCGCGATCAGCGGCGAGATCACCACGCCCGTGCCGGGCCGCACCAGCGCCGGGATCTGGTAGCACAGCGACTTGCCGCCGCCGGTCGGCATGAGCACGAGGGCGTCGCCGCCGGCCACGACGTGCTCGATGATCTCCGCCTGCTCCCCTCGGAAGGAGCTGTAGCCGAAGACCCGGTGGAGCACCTCCAGGGCGTCGGAGGGACCGTCGGGGCTCGGGCTGGCGGAGGTGTCGGAAGAAGCGTCGATGAGGGCCACCCGAAAAGCCTATCCGCCCGCACCGACGCTCCGGGCCGCCCGCCCGAGCCTGTGGACAACCCCCGGAGCACGAGATTCTTCATACGAATGGACCCGGTGACCGGAAGGGACCGCCCGGCTCCGGTCGGCGGGACGCGGGCACCGGAGCCCCCGCGGTCCTGGATCCCGACCGTCGCGCTCCCGCCCCGACCGTCCCGGCCGCCACGCTCCCCCTCCGGGCCGCCCTGACCGTCGCCCTCCCCGTCCGGCGCGTGCCGGCGTGCGCTCCCTTGTGGCGGGCTCCCCGCCGGTGGAACGATGCCCCGGCACCGGACCACCGACCACTGGAGGGACCACCGTGACCCAGGAGCCCCGCCCCCCGGCCGCCGCCGTGTTCGACGCGCTGGGCGCCGACTACGAGAAGGCGTTCGCCGGTTCCGAGGCGCACCGGCGCTCGCTGGAGTGGCTGCTCGGGCGGCTCGCCCCGGGCTGCCGCGTCCTGGACGTGGGCAGCGGCACGGGCCGGCCCACCGCCGAGGTCCTCGCGGACGCCGGCCACGAGGTGCTGGGCGTCGACGTCTCCCCCGTCATGGTGGAGCTGGCGGCCCGCCAGGTGCGGTCCGCGTCCTTCCGGCTCGCCGACGTCCGCGCGCTGCCCCTCGAAGAGGGCTCGTTCCACGCGGTCTGCGTGTACTTCTCCCTGCTCCAGCTCGACCGGGAGGAGCAGCGGGAGACCGTACGCCGCCTGGCCCGGGCGCTGACGCCGGACGGGTACCTGGTCCTGGCGACCGTGCCGCTGGACGTGGAGGGCGTGGACGCCGTCTTCATGGGCCAGCCGGTGCGCGTGACCAGTTTCGCCACGGCGGACCTCGTGGCCGTGGCGGAGGAGGCCGGCCTCGACGTGCTGGAACACGAGGAGACGCTCTTCACCCCCGCCCACCCGGAGGCCGTACCGGAACCGCACGTCTTCCTGCACTGCCGGCGCCGGCCCCCCGCCGCCTGACCCGCCCCGCCCGGCCCGCCGCGCCACCGGCACCTCCGACCCGGCACTCCTGGCCGGCCGTGGTCTCGGTGACGCTGGGCGTCTTCTCCGTCGTCACCGCCGAGATCCTGCCGATCGGCCTGCTGACCTCGATCGGGTCGAGCTTCACCGTCTCGGACGGCACGGCCGGGCTCATGATGACCATGCCGGGGTTCCTGGCGACGGTCTCGGCCCCCCCCTGGTCACCGCGGCCATCGGGCGCGCCGACCGGCGGCGCGTGCTGGCGGCGCTCGTCCTGCCGCTGGCGCTGGCCGACTTCCTCGCGGCCGCCGCGTCGGACTACTGGCTGGTCCTGGTCTCCCGCGTCCCGGTGGGCGTCACCATCGGGGGCTTCTGGTCCATCGGGGCGGGGCTCGCCGGGCGGCTGGTGCCCGCCGGGTCCGTGGGCCGGGGGGGGGACCACGGAGACCTTCTCCGCGATCCCGCCCGGCTCCGTCCTCGGGGTGCCGCTGGGCACGTACATCGGGGAGGCGGCGGGCTGGCGCACCGCGTTCCTCGCCATGGGCGGCTTCACCCTGGTCGTCCTCGTCCTGCTGCTCCTGGCCGTCTCGCCGCTCCCCTCCGACGGGGCGACGCGCCTCGGCGTCCCCGGCGGGACGCTCCGGAGCACCGGCACCCGCTTCGCCCTGGCGGCGACCCTCCTCGTCACGTCGGCCCACTTCGGCACGTACACCTGCGTCACCCCCTTCCTGGAGCGGGTGACCCACGCGGGCCCCGGCCTCGTCACGCTCTGCCTGCCCGTCCACGGCGCGGCCGGGATCGCCGGCGACTTCCTCGGCGGGGCGGCCGCGGCGCGCCGTCCGAGGGCCGCGTTCGCCACGGCCGCCGCGACGCGACCTCCGGCGCGCCCCTCCTCCTCTCCGTCCTCGGCCGGGAGGACGCGGGGGCGGTGGTCCTGCTGGTCGCCCGGGGCGCCGCCTACGGAGCCCTACCGGTCTGCTCGCAGACCTGGTTCGCCTGGGCCGCCCCCGAGCACCCCGAGGCGGCCTCCGTCCTCTTCACCGCCTCCTTCCAGGCCGCCATCTCCCTGGCCGGAGGGGCCGCCCTGGACCGTTCCTCCCTGCTGGGCGGCGTGACGGCCGTCCTGATGCTGCCGGTGGTCCGGGTCCACCGCTCGCTCGCCCCGTCCGGCCGTCCCGGTCGGACCTGACGCCGGGGACGGCGGTGGGCGCCGGGACGGGGGGCGAAGACGAAGAACTGCCCGACCGCGTCTCCGCACACGGCAGTCGGAGCGCCGCCGCGCCGGGGACGGAGACGCAGGCTCCGGTGCGAACCGTGAGGCTCCGGTGCGTACGGCCGTCGCCTCCGTCCGGCGGCGCCTCGCGTCCCTCGTCCACACCCCCGGCCGCGACCCGGTAACGACCGGCCCCCTTCCGTACCCACAGCGCCCTACCGGAAGGGAACCGGGCGCCCCCGATGCCGTATCGACTCCGGAGGGAGAGGCCCGGATCAGCGCGTCCGTCCCCGCGCCTTGAGCCGGGCCGGAGGGACTTCCGGGGCCGGGAGGCGGTCGCCGTCGTAGCCCTTGACCTCGCCGAAACGGGAGCCGGTCATCCAGTCCTCCCTCGCCACGCGGATCTCCTCGTCCGTGCGGCCGACGAAGTTCCACCACATGACGATCTCCTCCTCGAAGGGTTCGCCGCCGAGGAGCATGAGGCCGGCGTCGGAGGCGGCGCGCAGGGGGAGGGCGGTGCGGCCGCAGCCGAGGTAGAGCATGGAGCCGGGGAGGACGGGGACCCCGTCGACGTGGGCCTCGCCGGACATGGCGAGGACCGCGTACTCGAAGTCCGGGTCGAGGGGGAGTTCGGTCTCGGTCCCGGCGGCGAGGGCGAGGTCCGCGCCGACGATCGGGGTGTACGCGGTGCCCGGCGAGGTCGCTCCGTCGAGGGAGCCGAGGATCACCGTGGCGGTGAGGCCGGGGGCGGTGACCCGGGGCAGGTCGGCGTGGTGCTGGAAGTGCGGTTCGACGTGCCGGTGGGCGTCGGGCAGGGCGACCCACAGCTGGGCGCCGTGGAGGAGGCGGGCGTGCGGGCGGGGGCTCTCCTCGGAGTGGGAGATCGCCCGGCCCGAGGTCATCAGGCCCAGCTCGCGGGGGCGGATGGTCTGGAGGCTGCCGGTGGAGTCGCGGTGCAGGACCTCCCCCTCGTGGAGCCAGCTGACGGTCTGGAGGCCCATGTGGGGGTGGGGCGGGACCTGCATGCCGGGTTCGTCGGCGATGTCGTCGGGGCCGTAGTGGTCGACGAAGACCCAGGCGCCGACCATCCGCCGGCCGAGGTTCGGCAGCAGGCGCCGGACCTCCGTCGACTCGCCGAGCCGGACGTGGCGGGGGCTGAGGAGTTCGCGTACGGGCTCGGCGACGACGAAGCCGCGGCCACCGCACACCGCGAGCTCGGCATGACGGTCGAGGTTGCTCATGGGGGATCGACACCTCTCGGGTGGGGGTCCGGCGGGCGGCTGGGCGTCCGCCGGAATCCGGTGGTGGAATGTTCAACTGATCTTCGGTGTTGACGAGGGCGGACCACCCCACAGGGTGACAGATCCGACACCCCGGAACAGGGAGAGCAAGTGAGCGACACGTACTACGAGTTCGGAACGGCCGCCGACCGCTGGAGCCGGGCGCAGCTGTTCTTCGACGCGAAGGAGTACCAGACCGCCGTCCGCATCCTGCGCGGCCTCGTCGCCGAGCACCCGGACCAGACGGCCCAGCGGCTGCTGCTCGCCCGCGCCTACTACCACTCGGCCCAGCTGAAGCTCGCCGAGACCGAGCTCCGGACCATCCTGGAGCGCGACCCGGTGGAGCACTACGCCCGCCTGATGCTCGGCCGCACCCTGGAGCGCCAGGGCCGGACGGACGAGGCGGGGCCGCATCTGCGGATGGCCGCCGCCATGAGCGGCGACCTGCCGTCCTGACGCGGAACTGATACCCCCACGCGGTATGGTCGGGGTCAGGAGGTCCTGATCATGCCCACACCCCGGCCGAACCGCGGCGAGCGAGCGGGAGGTGCCCTCGCGCACCTCCTGCTCGCCGTCGTGCTCGCGCTCGGGGTGTTCATGATGCACTCCACCGGCCATCCCGAGGACCCGGCCCCCGGCCCGTCCCCGGAAGCGGCCGCCGCGATCGCGCCCCTGGCCGTCACGGCGACGGTGCAAGGGGATGCGCACTCCGCCGTTCCTCACGGCTCCGAGCCGTCCGGCGAAGGACACGCGCCCGGCTCCGGGATGGACATGAGCACGCTCTGCGTGGCCGTTCTCGCGGGCTGGCTGCTCACCGCGCTCGTCCGGGCCGCGCTCCGCCGCCGCCCCGACCGGCTCGTCCCCCTCCTCGCGCGGCTCGCCCCCGCGCTCGGGCCGCACGCCCCGCCGCGCCGTCCTCCCGACCTCGCCCGGCTGTCCGTCCTGCGGATCTAGGCCGTACCCGTCTCGCCGCGGGCCGCTTCACGCTGCCCGTGCGCCCACCGGCACGAGCCCATGACCGTACGTACAGCACCCGAGGAATCACCATGCGTACCTTCCGGAAGCGCGCCCCCCGCGCCCTCGCCCTGACCGGCGCCGTCACCGCGGCCGCCCTGCTCCTCGCCGCCTGCGGCAACGACGACCCCATGAAGGGGATGGACCACGGCGGCAGCCCCGCCTCGTCCTCCGCCGCCGCTTCCGCTTCCGCCGGGGACTTCAACGACGCGGACGTGATGTTCGCGCAGATGATGATCCCCCACCACCAGCAGGCCCTGGAGATGGCGAAGCTGGCCGACGGCCGGGCCGAGGACGCCGACATCAAGAGGATCGTCGCCGCCGTCGAGAAGGCCCAGGACCCCGAGATCCAGAAGATGAAGACCTGGCTGAAGGGCTGGGGCAAGCCCGAGTCTGCCGGCATGGACCACGGCATGACCGGAATGATGTCCGAGCAGGACATGAAGGACCTCGCCGCCGCCAAGGGCAAGGACTTCGACCGCAAGTTCGCCGAGCTCATGATCGCCCACCACAAGGGCGCCGTGGAGATGGCCAGGCAGGAGCAGAAGAACGGCGGCAACGCCGAGGCGAAGGCCCTGGCCGGCGAGGTCGTCCGCGCCCAGGAGGCCGAGATCGCCGAACTGGGGAAGATCCTCGACCGGCTCTGATCCGGCGCATGCCCTGAGAGGGCCCGATCCGCCCTGCGGCGGCTGCCGGCCTGCCTTGTCCTCTGGGGACGGGGCGGGCCGGCCTGGCCCCGGATCCAACATCCAGAACCCTGGATGTTGAAGTTCGGATCCAACATCCAACATCCAACATCCGTGATCCAACATCCGTGATCCGTGATCCCGCATTCGGGATTTTGGATCTCGGAGGTTGGATCCAGCATCCAACCTCCGAGATTCGGCATTCCCTATCCGGGATCCGGGATCCGACCTTCGGGATGTCGGATCCGATCCTCACGCTCTCCTTCCTCGCGCCCCCTTCTGGCGCTCCTTCCCCCTCCCCTCCGGCTCCCTCAGCGAACGAAAGAACAATGACCAAGCTCCGTCTCCCCCGGCCCGCGGCCACCTCCGCCTCCGCCGTCCTCGCCCTCGCTCTCCTCCTGACCGCCTGCTCCCAGAGCACGGACGCGGGCAAGGACGACGGGGAACCGACCTCCGCCCTCACGCACATCCACGGGCTCGGGCTTCTCGGCGAGACCCTGTACGTCGCGACTCATGAGGGGATCCACTCCCCCGGGGAGGGCGGTTCGCCCGTGCTGGTCGGTGAGCGGCGGGACGATTTCATGGGGTTCACCGTCGCGGCGGACGGCACGTTCCTGGCCAGTGGTCATCCCGCGCCGGGGACGGACGGGCCCTCGGACCTCGGGTTGGTCGTCTCCGAGGACGCGGGGCTTACCTGGGAGGTGCGGTCCCTCGGCGGGGAGGTCGACTTCCATGCTCTGGACACGGCGGCCGGCGGGCCGGTCTACGGCTATGACAGCACGAACGGGCGGCTGCGGGTGACGCGGGACCGGGTGGTCTGGGAGGACCGGGCGCGGTTGCGGGCCCTCGACATCGCGGTCTCCCCGGCCGACCCGGACACGGTCCTCGCCACCACCGAGGCCGGCGTCGCCCGCAGCACCGACGGAGGCAGGACCTTCGCGCCAGGGAAGGGGCAGGTTCTCACGCACGTCTCCTGGGGTGCGGCGGACGCGCTCTACGGGGTCTCGCCGGACGGAGTCCTCTTCCGTTCCGGGGACGGTGGTGGCACCTGGGCCCGGGTCGGCTCCGTGCCCGGCGGCGGGCCGCAGGCGCTGACGGCCGTCGGAGCGCGACGGCTGCTCGTGGCCACCGGGGACGGGGTGTACGAGTCGGAGGACGCGGGCCGCACCTTCGAGCGCCGGATGGCGGTGACCGCCGGGGACGACGGGCACTGAGCGGGAAGGGGCGGGGGGAGGGCGGTGCGGGCGGGGCCTCGCGGTTCGCGTCGCGACGACCCCCACCCGTACTGCCGCCCCGGCCTCCACCCGTGCCATCGCCCCCGACCCGGCCCCGCCCGTACCGTCACCCCCGCCCCGCCTCACACCGCGGCGGTCTCCGCCACCACCTCGCCGCCGACGACGACCGTCTCCGCGACCGTGCCGGGGATCTCCTCCGGGGCGATCCGGAGGATGTCGCGGGAGAGGACGACGAAGTCGGCGAGCTTGCCGACGGTGAGCGAGCCGCGTTCGTGCTCCAGGAAGTTGGCGTGGGCGGAGCCCATCGTGTAGCCCTCGACGGCTTCGGTGACGGTGAGGGTCTGGTGCTCCGTCCAGGGGGCGCCGCCGCCGGGCGGGCGGCGGGTGACGGCGGCGTGGATGCCGACCATGGGGTCCATCTCGGCGACGTTCCAGTCGCTGGAGAGGGCGAGGACGGCGCCGGCGTCGCGCAGGTCGCGGAGCGGCCACGCCTTGTGCCAGCGGTCGGGGCCGACGTTCTCGGCCCAGTCCTGGCCGGGACCCGCGATGTCGGGGGCGGCGTGCCGGGGCTGCATGCAGGCGACGACGCCGAGTTCGGCGAAGCGCGGGGTGTCGGCCGGGTCGAGGCATTCGACGTGGACGACCTGGTGGCGGGCGTCGCGCGGGCCGTTGACCGCGCGCGCGTGGGCGATGGCGTCGAGGACGGTGCGGATGCCGCGGTCGCCGGTGGCGTGCACGAAGCACTGGAAGCCGCGCGCGTCGAGGCGGGCGAGCAGGGCGGCGAACTCCTCGGGCGGGTAGAAGGTGTCGCCGCGGTGGTGGGCGCAGCCCGCGTAGGGCTCCAGCAGGGCGGCGGTGCGCGGTTCGACGACGTCGTCGATGTACAGCTTGAGCGGGCCGACGCGGAAGCGGTCGTCGGCGTGTTCCGCGGCGGCCGTCTCGAAGGCGTCCAGGTCGGCGTCGGTGGTGCCGCGCGGATGGAAGAGGGCGGCGACGATCCGGGAGCGGAGCCGTCCCTCCAGGCGCGCGCGGGTGAAGAGGGCGAGGTCGTCGAGGGAGTTCTGGGGTTCGACGACGGTGGTGATGCCGAAGCGGACGGCGTCGTCGAGGCTCTTGGCGAGGCGGCCGTACTGGCGGTCGGGCGAGGCCCAGGGGACGCCGAGGGCGCGCAGCGCGCGGTGCCCGTCGCGGGAGAGGCCCTTGACGGCGAAGTCCTTGACGAAGCCGGTGGGTTCGCCGGTCTCCGGGTCGGTGACGGCGGTGCCGAAGGGCAGGTCGGTGTGGTCGCGGTCGACGCCGAGGGCGCGCAGGGCGGCGGTGTTGAGCCAGGCGGTGTGGACGTCGTAGCTGAGGACGAGGGCTGGGGTGGCGCCGGTGGCGGGGTCGAGGTCGGCGGCGGTGGGCATGCGGCCGCCGGGGATCGCGGAGTAGTCGAAGGCCTCGGCCTCGATCCAGGGGGCGTCGGGGTGGGCGGCGTGCCAGGTCCGCACGCGCGCGTGGATCTCGTCGAGGGTGCGGGCGCCGGCGAGCTGCACGCAGGCGTCGTCGGAGCCGAGCCGGACGTGGTTGTGGGCGTCGATGAAGCCGGGCAGGACGAGGCGGCCCGCGGCGTCGAGGCGGCGGGTGCCGGGTCCGGCCCAGGCGGCGGCGTCCTCGTCGGAGCCGAGCCAGACGATCCGTCCGCCCCGTACGGCCATCGCCTCGGCCTCCGGCAGCGCCGGGTCGACGGTGTGGATGCGGGCGCCGGTGAGGAGCAGGTCGGCGGGTGCGGGGGTGGTGCGGTTCATGCGGGTGCGTTCCTTGTCGTACGGGAGGGGGCGCGGCGGTTGTGGGAGGGGCGGCGGTCGCGAATCGGGCAGCGGTCGCGACGGGACGGGTGGGGCGGGGCGGGGCGGGCCCGGTCAGGCGGCCGGGTGGGGGACGGCGGTGCGGCGGGCCAGGAGGACGTACACGAGTGCGGCGACGGGGGCGCCGAGGAGGGTGAGGTCGGCGCCGCCGAGCGGGGCGACGAGGGGGCCGGTCCAGAGGGCGGAGTCGCAGGTGAGGGCGGAGAAGAGCCCGCCGGCGAGGAGGGCGGCGGCGCCGGCGGGGTGCCAGCCGGCGCGGTACCAGTAGGCGCCCCCGGGGTCGGTGCGGTGGAGGGCGTCGGAGTCGTAGCGGCAGCGGCGCAGCACCATGTCGGCGAGGAAGACGCCGCCCCAGGGGGCGAAGACGATGATCAGGAGGGAGAGGAAGGAGAGGAGCGAGGTGGTGAAGTCGGCGAGGAAGAGGGCGCCGAGGGAGCCCGCGGCGGTGACGGCGGCGCTGACGGCGAGGGCGCGGGCGCGGTTCCAGGGGATGCCGAGGACCTGGAGGTTGAGGCTGGAGGAGTAGAGGGTGATGACGGAGTTGGTGACGGAGCCGCCGAGGACGAGGGCGAGGAAGACCGGGCGGAACCAGCCGGGCAGCAGGCCCTCGGCGCCGGCGACCGCGTCGGTCATGTCCGTCCGCGTGGCGGCGGCGACGCCCGCGACGCCGAGGGCCACGGAGGAGAGGAAGCCGCCGAGGGCGCCGCTGACGGTGACGGCCCGCAGGCTGGTGGTGCGGGGCAGGTAGCGGGTGTAGTCGGCGGGCATCGGCAGGTACGAGAAGGGGCCGGCGAGCATCACGACGAAGGCGAGGCTCCAGCCGGCGGCGCCGGGCCCGGTCGCAGGGGCGGCGGTGTCGGCGCCCGGCACCAGGAGGACGACGAGGACGCCGAAGCCGGCGGCGAGGACGTACGCCATCCAGCGTTCGGCGAACTGGACGGTGGCGTGGCCCCAGAAGGAGATCGCGAAGGTCAGGGCGAGGGTGACGGCGAGGGCCAGGGCGCGGGGCGCGGCTCCGCCGGTCCAGCCGAGGGCGGCGAGGAAGGCTTCCAGGGCGAGGGTGCCGACGACGGTGTTGACGACCGTGTAGCCGATGCTGACGACCCAGTTGAGCGCACCGGCGGGGCGGTTTCCCCGGAGGCCGAAGGCGGCGCGGGAGAGGACGAGGGTGGCGGTGCCGGTGCGGACGCCGCCGAGGCCCGCGGCGCCGATGGCGAGGAAGGAGAGGCCTCCGAGCACGACGACCGCGGTGGCCTGCCAGAAGGAGAGGCCGAAGGAGACGGCGAGGGCGCCGTTGATGACGTAGGTGAAGGTGAGGTTCGAGCCGAACCAGACCCAGAAGACGTCCTTGGCGTCGCCGTGGCGCTCCTCGTCCGGGATGGGGTCGATGCCGTGCTCCTCGACCTGGAAGACCTCGTCCTTGGCGGCGGTCGGCGGTGTCACCGTCTCGTGGTCGAGCACATCGCACTCCTCTTGAATGACGTTCTAACTCCTTGAATGGCATTCAAGATGAGTGACGGGTTCCGGCCACGTCAAGACCCCGGCCGGAATCCGGTTAAGGTCGGAGCCGTACGCGGCGCCGCGCAGGGACGGCGCCGGAGCGAGGGAACGGGGTGCGGCGACGGTGGCAGGGTCGGCACGGCGGCGCGACGGGCACGTCACGCAGGAGCGGATGCTGGAGGAGGCCATGGCGGCGATCGCCGAGGACGGCCTCGCCGCCCTCACCATGTCCGCCCTGGCCGAGCGGCTCGGCACCAGCGGCGGCCACATCCTGTACTACTTCGGCTCCAAGGACCGGCTGCTGCTCGCCGCGCTGCGCTGGAGCGAGTCCGCGCTCGCCGAGGAGCGGCGGGCCCTGCTCGGACGGCGGACCGCCGCCGAGCGGAAGCTCGACGACTTCCTGCGGCTCTACCTGCCGCGCGGGCCGCGCGATCCGCGCTGGACGCTCTGGATCGAACTCTGGGCCAGGACCCCGGGCAACCCCGAACTACAGGAGGCCCAGCGGGAGTTGGACGATGACTGGCAGCGGGACCTGGAGGCGCTGCTCACCGCGGGCGCCGCCCGCGGCCGGTTCGCGCCGCTCGACGCGCCCGCCCGCGCCTCCGAACTCCTCGCCCTCCTCGACGGCTTGAGCACCCGGGTCGTCCTGGGCGAGGGCGCGGGCCCCGACATCCGCCCGGCCCTGGAGGCGGCCCGGGCGGCGGCGTCCCTGCTCGTCCCCCGCGCCTGACGGACACCGGAGCGGACAGCGGGACCCGAGCGGACGTCCGGGCCCGCACGACCGGCGGAACCGGACCGTCACCGAACCCGGCCGCCGCCGAACCCGGCCCGCCCGCCGGTCCGTTCAGCTCTCGTTCCGGCTGCCGTTCCGGCTCTCGCCTCAGCTCTCGTCCCGACTGTCGTCACGACTCTCGCCTCAGCTCTCGTCGCGGTACGCCTCCAGGAGGCGGAGCCAGACCTCGCTGAGCGTGGGGTACGAGGGGACCGCGTGCCACAGGCGGGCGATCGGCACCTCGGCGGTGACGGCGACGGTGGCGGCGTGGAGGAGTTCGCCGACGGCCGGGCCCACGAAGGTGGCGCCGAGCAGGACCTCGCGGTCGAGGTCCACGACGATCCGGGCCCGGCCCTGGTAGCCGTGGGCGTAGAGGCCCGCGCCGGCGACCGAGCGCATGTCGACGTCGACCGCGCGGACCCGGTGTCCGGCCCGTTCGGCCTCGGCCAGGCTCAGGCCGACGGCGGCGGCCTCCGGGTCGGAGAAGACCACCTGCGGGACGGCGCCGTGGTCGGCGGTGGCCGCGTGTCGGCCCCAGGGCGCGGCGTCCGGGAGCGGGCCGCCGGCCGCGCGGGCGGCGATGGCGGCGCCCGCGATCCGCGCCTGGTACTTCCCCTGGTGGGTGAGGAGGGCCCGGTGGTTGACGTCCCCGACGGCGTAGAGCCAGTCGGTGCCGGTCACCAGGAGGCTGTCGTCGACGTCGAACCAGGAGCCGGGTTCCAGGCCCACGGTCTCCAGGCCGATGTCCTCGGTGCGGGGGGCGCGGCCGGTGGCGAAGAGGACCTCGTCGCCCTCGACGGTCTCGCCGCCCTCCAGGACCACGGTGACGGGGCCGCTGCCCCCGTCGCGCACCACCGCCTCCACGGAGACGCCGGTGAGGACGTCGGCGCCGCGCGCCCGCAGGGCCCCGGCGACCCGCTCGCCGACGAAGGGCTCCATCCGCGGGAGCAGCCCGTCGCCCCGTACCAGCATCGTCACGTGGGAGCCGAGGGCGTGCCAGGCCGTGGCCATCTCGACGCCGACGACGCCGCCGCCGACGACGAGCAGGCGGCCGGGCACCCGGTCGGCGCTGGTCGCCTCCCGGCTGGTCCAGGGGCGGGCGCCGGCGAGGCCGGGCAGCGGCGGCAGGACCGCGCGGCTGCCGGTGCAGACGGCGACCGCGTGCCGGGCGGCCAGGACGTGGCGCTCGCCCTCGGGGCCGTCGACGACGACCCGGCGGGGTCCCGCCACGCGCCCGTGCCCGCGGTGGACGCGTACGCCGATCGAGTCCAGCCAGTCCACCTGGCCGTCGTCCTTCCAGTGGCCGACGGTCTCGTCCCGGTGGGCGAAGACGTCCAGGGCGTCCAGCGGGCCGTAGACGGCCTCGCGCAGGCCGGGGACCTTGCGGGCGTCGGAACGGGCGAGGACCGGGCGGAGCAGCGCCTTGCTCGGCATGCAGGCCCAGTAGGAGCACTCGCCGCCGAGCAGCTCGCTCTCCACGATCGCCGCGGTCAGGCCGGCCGCCCGCACCCGGTCGACCACGTTCTCCCCGACCGGTCCCGCTCCCAGGACCACCACGTCGTACGTGTCCTCGTGCTCGTTCGCCCTCGTTCGCGTCATGGGGAACAGTCTGCTGGGTAGGGGCCGGAATAGCGCGGCCCGACAGACCGTTGTGCCGGGCGAGTCCCCAGGGGACCGCGAGGGCACCACCGGAGACCGGAGAGGCGGAAGCATGAGCACCATCGAGCTCACCAAGGACAACTTCGACGAGGTCGTGAGCGGGAACGACTTCGTCCTGATCGACTTCTGGGCTTCCTGGTGCGGACCCTGCCGTCAGTTCGGCCCCGTATACGAGGCGGCGTCCGAGCGACACCAGGACCTGGTCTTCGCCAAGGTCGACACCGAGGCGCAGCAGGAGCTGGCCGCCGCCTTCGAGATCCGCTCGATCCCCACTCTGATGATCGTCCGGGAGAACGTGGCGATCTTCGCGCAGCCGGGCGCGCTGCCCGAGGCCGCGCTGGAGGACGTCATCGGCCAGGCCCGCAAGCTGGACATGGACGAGGTCCACAAGTCCGTCGCCGCGCAGCAGGCGGGCCAGACGGGACAGGCGGAGCAGCCGGGCGAGTGACCCGGCCACCGGCCGACATGTACGCATGAGCGCGTACGCATGAGGGTGAGCCCCCGCTCCGGCGGGGGCTCACCCTCATGCGTACGGACCCCGGCCCGGCGTCAGCGTTCCAGGACCAGGGCCAGGCCCTGACCGACGCCGATGCAGAGGGCGGCGAGGCCGGTGCCGGAGCCGGCGGCGGCGAGCTGGTGGGCGACCGCGCCGGCGAGGCGGGCGCCGGAGGCGCCGAGCGGGTGGCCGAGGGCGATGGCGCCGCCGCGCGGATTGACGACTCCGGGGTCGAGTTCCGGCCACTCGGCGAGGCAGCCGAGGGCCTGCGCGGCGAACGCCTCGTTGAGCTCGAAGGACGTCAGGTCGGCGAAGGAGCGGTCGGCCTTCGCCAGCGCGCGGCGGACCGCCTCGACCGGCCCGAGGCCGAAGAGCTGCGGCTCGATCCCGGTGACGGCGGAGGCGCGGATCCGGGCGAGCGGCTCGCGGCCGGTCTCGCGCAGTCCGTCCTCGTCGACGAGGAGGAGGGCGGCGGCCCCGTCGTTGAGCGGGGAGGCGTTGCCCGCGGTGACGGTGCCGCCGTCGGGCCTGAAGGCCGGCTTGAGGCGGCCCAGCGCCTCCAGGGAGGTGTTCTCGCGGACGCACTCGTCCCGGACGAGCTCCGCGCCCGGGTACGGGACGACCTCGCCGTCGTACAGCCCCTTGGCCCACGCCTCGGCGGCCTTGCGGTGGCTGTCGAGGGCGAAGGCGTCCTGCGCGTCGCGGCCGATGCCGTGGCGGTCGGCGACGAGTTCGGCGCCCTCGCCGAGGGAGACGGTCCACTCGGCGGGCATCCGCGGGTTGGTCATGCGCCAGCCGAGGGTGGTCGAGTGGAGCTGCTGGTGCCCCGCGGGGAAGGCCCTCTCCGGCTTCTGGAGCACCCAGGGGGCGCGGGACATGGACTCGACGCCGCCGGCGACGGCCACGGAGGCGTCGCCGAGGGCGATCGCGCGGGCGGCCTGGATCACGGCCTCCAGGCCGGAGCCGCAGAGCCGGTTCACGGTGACGCCGGGGACGGTGACGGGGAGGCCGGCGAGCAGGACGGCCATCCGGGCCACGTCGCGGTTGTCCTCGCCCGCGCCGTTGGCGTCGCCGAAGTACACGTCGTCGACGCGGGCCGGGTCGAGGTCGGGGGTGCGGTCGACGAGGGCCCTGACGACGTGGGCGGCGAGGTCGTCCGGGCGGACGGCGGCGAGGGCGCCGCCGAACTTCCCGATCGGGGTGCGGACGGCGTCGACGATGTAGACGTCGCGGATGCTCATCGGATCTCTCCCGGGTGACCGGCGGAACGACTCTGTTCGCCTGGTGAAAGATGTTTCGCGCTGCTGCGCGCGCAGAGTCTGGGCCCGCCGGTCCGCCGTGTCAACGCCTGCCCGGGTCGACACCCGCCCGGGTCAATGCCAGCCCGGGTCAACGCCCACCCGGGTCGACACCCGCCCGGGTCAACGCCCGCCGGGCGTGGCTCACGGCGCGGGGGCGTCGCGGACCAGGGCGACGAGGCCGTAGTCGAGCTCCCGGCCGTCCACGAGGAGGGCCTCCACCGTGAGCGTGGCGGGGTCGATGTCGGCGGCGACGCCGTGGCCCTCGTAGCGGGGGTACCCGGACTCGCCGTACCGGCCGGTCCGCTCCACGACCGCGGACCGCACCGCGGTGTCGGCGACCGCGGCCCCGCCCCGGTCCTCGACGTGCGCGGGGACCAGCAGGATCTCGTAACGCTTCGGGTGAGTGCTCATGCACCGACGCTAAGCGCTGGGCCGGGCTCCCGCCGCCCGCCGCCGTCCCCGGCGCGGCGGGCGGCGGGCGCGGGCCACGGGCCGACTGAACTCTCGCCGTGGATCGGCCCGAACCTCACCGCGGGCCCGCTGGAGCCGCGGGTGATCCGCCCCGGGTCAGCTGGACTCGCGCCGGATCACCCGCGAGTCGAGGAGGGAGCGGCCGCCGACCGGGTCGGCGGTGCCGTTCACCGCGCCGTCGACGAGGGCGGCCAGCTCGCCGCCGAGGACCATGTCGATGCGCACGGTGCTCAGCCTGGGGCGGAGCAGCCGGCCGAGGAGCAGGTCGTCGGCGCCGACGACGGCGGTCGCGCCGGGGACGTCCACGCCCGCGTCCTGGAGGGCCCGCATGAGGAGCATGGCGTACTCGTCGTTGTAGCCGAAGACCGCGTCGAGGCCGAGCTCGGGCCAGCGGGCGGCGAGCTCGCCGGCGGACTCCTCGGTGTACGCGAGGGGCAGGGGCACGACGGTGGCGCCGACCGCCCCGGCGGCCGTGCGGGCACCTTCCAGGCGCGGCGCGGAGAACATCTCCAGGCCCGGCTCCTCGGGCACGACGACGCCGATCCGGCGGCGGCCGGTGGCGATCAGGTGCTCGGCGGCGACCCGGCCGACCCGGGGCTGGTCCAGGACGAGGGAGTGGGTGCCCCCGGACGGCCGGGTCCCGACGCTGATCACCGCCTTGACCCCGGAGCGCTTGAGGATGTCCACGGCCGCCGGGGTGACCTCGACCTCCCCGGTCGACACCACGGCGACGGGCCGCAGCTCGGCCCAGGCGCGGGCGGCGTCCTCGGGGTCGAGGCCGATGCTGCCGTACTGGACGACCGTGTAGTCGAGGCGGCGCAGGGCCCACTGGAGGTCGTTGAGGAACCGGCTGTAGAGCGGGCCGACGGGGACGTGGGCGGCGGGCAGGAGCACCATCCGGCTGTGCCCGGCGCGCAGGCTGCGGGCCGCCGCGTGGGGGACGTACCCCAGCTCCTGGGCCGCCTCGCGGACCCGCTTGCGGGTCGGTTCGCTGATGCGGACGGCCGAGGTGTTGTTCAGGACGTAGCTGACGGTGGCCCGGGAGACGCCCGCGAGGCGCGCCACGTCGGCGCTGGTCGGTACGGCACGGGCGGGGGTGCGGTCCCGGGTGCCGTCGGCAGGCTGTTCGATCGACTGACTCATCGCCTCGGCATCTTTCCAGAACAATCCGGCCCGAGGTCTGGCGGATGGCCGGATATGGGTGCTACACAATGCTGACACGAGTCATTGACACGTGTCACTCACCCGAAACATCCACTTACCGCCCCGCACAGGGCGATCTCCCCTGGAGGGCAACGTGGCCCTTTCCTCCCCCGGGACGGGAGCCGGACCGGGCTCCGGATCCGACTTCGGTACGCATACGGGCGCCGGCACGAACACGAGCTCCGGCACGACCGTGGGCTCCGGTACGACCGCAGGCGCCGACACGAGCACAGGCGCTGATACGACCACAGGCGCGGCCACGGACACGGGGGCGGGCCCCGGCTCCCCCGTCGCGCCCCGGCCCACCCGCGGGCTCCTGCCGCTGCTGCTGCTCGGCAACAGCGCGATGTACGCGCTCTACGTCGGTGTGGCGGGCATGCTGCTCGCCCTCCAGATCGAGGCGATCGACCCGGCGGACAAGGTGGCCAACTTCGGTCTCGTCGCTGGCGTGTCCGCGATCTTCGCGACGGTCTTCAACCCGGTGGCGGGGGCGCTCTCCGACCGCTCCGGGCGGCGCAACCCGTGGATCCTGGCGGGTGGCCTGCTCGCCGTGCCGGTGATGCTGCTGCTCGGCAGCGTGCACACGGTCCTGCTGGTCACCATCGCCTGGTGCCTCGGGCAGGCGGTGATGAACGTCTACCAGGCGGCGATCACCTCCGTGGTGCCCGACCGGGTCCCGGTCGCCTCCCGCGGCAAGGCCTCGGCGGCCGTCGGCCTGGGCCTGCCGATCGGCTCCACCCTCGGCGCCCTGGTCGGGGCGGCCTTCTCCGAGGACTACCGCACCGGCTACCTGGTCTTCGGCGCGATCGTCGCGGTCACCTCGGTCGTCTTCACCTCGCTGGCCCGTGAGGAGCGGATGCCGCCCAGGCCGCCGCTGCCGGTGAGGCAGCAGGTCGCCGCCTTCGGCAGCGCGCTGGGGGACCACGACTTCCGCTGGGCGTTCATCGGCCGGGCGCTGCTCGTCCTCGGCTACTTCGCGGTCTCCGGCTTCCAGCTCTACATCCTCAAGGACCACACCGACCTGCCGGCCGGCCTCTCGGCCGAGGAGGCCGTCGCCGTCCTGATGCCGGTCAACTCCGTGGCCATGGTGGTCTCCACGGTCCTCGGCGGCTGGCTGTCCGACCGCTTCGACCGGCGCAAGCTCTTCGTCGGCGCCTCGGCCGCGCTGGCCGCCGTCGCCCTGGTCGTTCCGGCGCTCTCCAGCAGCTGGCCGGCGATGCTCGTCTTCTCGGTCGTCAACGGCCTCGGGTTCGGCTGCTACATGGCCGTCGACACGGCCCTGGTGACGATGGTCCTGCCGGCGGCGGAGGACGCGGCCCGCGACATGGGCGTCCTCAACGTCGCCAACGCCGGCCCCCAGATCGTGGCGCCCTTCGTCGCCTCGGCGGTCGTCTCGATCGGCGGCGGATACACCCCCCTCTTCATCGTCGCGGCCGTCCTGTCGGTCCTGGGCGCGCTCGCCGTCCGGCCGATCCGCTCGGTGCGCTGATCAGGAGGGTCTTCAACCTCCTCCGTGCGCACGGGTTCTGACGTACCGTTCAGTCATGGACGAGTCGATGGACAGCTCGATGGTGGGACTGCTCGGCCGGGTGACCGGGACGATCGGGCCCGGGCTCGTCGGCGAGGTGATCCTGCGGATCCGCGGCGGCGCCGAGCACTTCCTGGCGTACGCGGCCTCGCCGAAGGAGCGGATCGAGGTCGGCTCCCTCGTCACCGTGGTGGAACACCTCCCTCCGCGCACCGTCTATGTCACAGCCGTGTACGGCGTCTGACACGACGTCCGGCACGACCGTTGAGGCCGTGGGCGCCCCGGGCGCACACTCCCTTCACCGGATCCGCACGGCTCCGGTGAAGGGGGACCTTTCCCATGGGCATCGGCATTCTGGCGGGCGCCGTCGTCGGCGCGGTCGTCGTCCTGATCGTCCTGTTCAAGATGATGTGGCGGGTCGCGGAACCCAACGAGGCCCTCATCATCTCCGGTTCCAACCACAAGAACGAGGGCCTCGGCGACGGCATGGGGTTCCGCATCGTGACCGGGCGCGGCACCCTCGTGGTGCCCGGCGTGCAGGCGGTGCGGAAGCTGTCGCTGGACCTCAACGAGACGCAGTTGCAGGTCGAATGCGTCACCCACCAGGGCATTCCGCTCAAGGTCCGGGGCGTGGTGATCTTCAAGGTGGGCGACGACTTCGTGTCGATCGCCAACGCGGCCCGCCGCTTCCTCGACCAGCAGAAGCTGATGAGCGAACGGGTGCACATCGTCTTCGCCGGTCATCTCCGCGCCATCGTCGGCGGGTTGACCGTGGAGGACATGATCCGTGACCGGGAGAAGCTGACCGGGCAGGCGCGTTCGGCCTGTGGCACGGAGATGGAGAAGCTCGGTCTGATCGTCGACTCGCTCCAGATCCACGAGATCGAGGACCCGACCGGCTACATCAAGAACCTCGCCGCCCCGCACGCGGCCGCCGTGCAGCGCGACGCCCGGATCGCGCAGGCGGAGGCCAACCGGCTGGCGACCGAGGCCGAGCAGCAGGCGGCGGCCCGCATGTCGGAGGCCACCCGCGACAGCGAGATCCTCCAGGCCGGCTACCAGGCCGAGCGGGACCAGGCCAGCGCACGGGCCCGGCAGGCCGGTCCGCTGGCCGAGGCCGCCTCCCGCCAGGAGGTGGTGGTCCAGGAGACCCGGGTCGCGGAGCTGGAGGCGCACCGCAAGGAGCAGCAGCTCCAGGCGGACGTCCGCAAGCCGGCCGACGCGCTGGCGTACGAGAGGCGGACGCTGGCGGAGGCCGAGCGCGACGCCCGGATCTCGGCCGCGCAGGCCGAGGCCCGGGAGACGGAGCTGGCCAGCGCGGCGACGGCGACGGCGACCCGGGTCACCGGTGAGGCCGAGGCCGCTGCGGCGCACGCCAAGGGCCTCGCGGTGGCCGAGGCCACGCGGGCGAAGGGCCTGGCCGAGGCCGAGTCGATCAAGGCGAGGGCCGCGGCGCTCGCGGAGAACCAGGAGGCCGTGGTCGCCCAGCAGTTGGCCGAGCGGTGGCCGGAGATCGTCGAGGCCGGCGCGTCCGCCTTCGGGAACGTGGACCAGATGGTCCTCCTGAACGGCGCCGACGGGATGGCGGACATGTTCGCCAAGGCCCTGACGATGGGCGGGACGGGGCTGGGGCTCGCCCGTCAGCTCCTCTCCACGATGGGGCCGAACGGGACCGGCCGGCCCGCCTCCGCGGTGCCGGCCGCCCGGGGCGGGGACGAGGAGGTGACGACGGTCGAGATCACCGTCGGCGACGGCGAGTGACCCCGCGGGCCCCGTACGGCACGCGGGCCGGGCCCGGCACCGTCATGGTGCCGGGCCCGGCCCGTACCCCCGTACCCCGTGCATCCCTCGGGTCCGCGGTCAGTTGTGGCCGAACTTCCGCTCTCTGCGGTGCGACGGCTGCTCGATGACGGACCGCGGCGACTCGGCGGCCGCGGCGGTGCCCTTCTCCTTGGCGGAGGTGGTCTCGCGCGGCTCGTGGCCGCCCGTGCGGGCGCCCTTGTTCACCCGGGTCTGTTTCCTGCCCACGATCGTGCCTCCCGTGCGACGGCTCTCGGACGCGGCCGGGCCGCGTTTCCGTGTCCCTTCAGGCTCGCACGGGAGTACGAAGCACGCATTACGGGACGGAGCGGGCCGTGGGTTCCAGGACCCGGCGGAAGGCGGTGAGGGTCGGGGTGCCGGCGGCCCGGTCGAGGACGGCGAAGACGACCTCGTCGAAGTGGCCGGCGAACCGTCCGTCACCGGTCAGCAGCGCCTTGAAGGCGCCGGCCACCTCGGCCGGGTCGTTGCGGAAGACGCCGCAGCCCCAGGCGCCGAGGACGAGCCTGCGGTACCCCTCGGCGACGGCGGTCTCCAGGACCCGCTCGGCGCGGGAGGCCAGCACGGCGGGCAGCCGGTGGGCCCGGTCGGGGGCCTGCCGGCGGACGACGCCCGCGTTGGGCGCGGGCGAGGTGAGGAAGCCGACGGAGAAGGGGGCGGCGAGCAGGGTGCCGCGGTCGTCGCGGAAGACCGGGACGCCGGGCGAGTGGATCACCCGGTCGGTGTAGAGGGTGTCCCGGTCGGCCCGGTGGTGGGCGTAGTAGTCGGGGGCCCGGAGCAGCGTGGCGTGGAGGGCGGAGGAACGGCACAGGGCCTCCTCCTGGGCCTGGGCGCCGTTGAGGTAGCCGCCGCCGGGGTTGCGGGCGGAGGCGAAGTTCAGGACGGCGACCGGCCGGCCGGGGTCGGCTCCGGTCATCCGGCGGGCGGCGGCGAGGCTGCTCTCGCCGGTGACCTCGATCCGGGCGGCGCCGTCGGTGCCGGGGGTGACGGGGACGGGTTCGGGGCCGTACAGCCGGGTTCCGGCCAGGGCGGCCGCGAGGTCCTCGCGGAGGGAGACGGTCCGCCCGTCGGGGGCGGTGTAGGAACCGGCGGCGACGATCGCCTCGGTCTGCCGCGCGATCTCGCGCAGTCGTGCACTCATGTCCGCAGGATGATCGTTTCGGCCGGTCCCGGACAAACGATTTTTCCTCGGACTCCCCCTTCCCCGCGCCGTTCCCCGCTCCGTCCGCCTCCGGGGGGCGTTTTACGGCCCGCCGGGGGCACAAGGGGCGCATACGGGAGCGCGAAGGCGCCCTTGCACGCCGCCCGGCGGTGGCTTTAGGTGGAAAGCAGCGACTCCCGAACGGTTTCGCGACCAGCACCCGGAGGTGCACGGATGACGCCTGGCGGCACCCCGCGCGGCGGCCCGCCCCTCACCGAAGAGGCGGCGGAGGACCTGTTGCGCTGCATCTGTTTCAAGACCGGCCCGCCCCGGACGGTGGGGGTGGAGCTGGAATGGCTCGTGCACGACCTGCGCGATCCCCGCGAGCCGGTGCCCCCGGCCCGGCTGGGGGCCGCGCTCGACACCGTACGGTCCCTGCCGCTGGTGTCGGCCCTGACCTTCGAACCCGGCGGGCAGCTGGAGCTCAGCTCGCAGCCGGCCGGTTCCCTGATGGAGTGCCTGGACTCCCTCGCCTCCGACCTGACCGCGGTGCGCGGGGTGCTCGGGCCGCTCGGCCTGACGCTGAGCGGGTACGGGGTCGACCCCTGGCACTCGCCCCGCGCGCGGGTCCTGCGCGAGCCCCGGTACGAGGCGATGGAGGTCGCCCTCGGCCGGACCGGTCCCGGCGGCCGGGCCATGATGTGCGAGTCGGCCTCGGTCCAGGTCTGCCTGGACGCCGGCCACGAGGAGCCGGGTCCGCTCGGCTATCTGCGGCGGTGGGAGCTCGCCCACCTCTTCGGCGCGGTGCTGGTGGCGGTCTTCGCCAACTCCCCGCAGCACGGCGGGCGGCGCACCGGCTGGCGCTCCACCCGGCAGGCCCTGTGGGCGGACCTCGACCCCTCGCGGACGCTGGCGCCGCCGCCGGACGGGGAGCCGCGCGCGGAGTGGACCGCGCACGTCCTGGACACTCCGGTGCTCTGCGTGCGGGCCGAGGAGGGCCCGTGGCTGGTGCCGGAGGGGCTGACCTTCCGGGAGTGGCTGCGGACCGGGCTTCCGCGGCCCGCCGACGTGGACGACCTGCGCTATCACCTGACGACGCTGTTCCCGCCGGTCCGGCCGCGCGGCCATCTGGAACTGCGGATGATCGACGCGCAGCCGGGCGCGGACGGCTGGATGGTGCCGGTGGCGGTGACCACGGCCGTCTTCGAGGACGCGGAGGCCGCCGAGGCGGCACACCGGGCGGTACGCCCCCTGGCGGAGCTGGCCGGTCCGGACCCGGCGCCCCGCAACCCGCTGTGGACGCGGGCGGCGCGGGACGGGCTCGCCGACCCGGTGCTGCACGCGGCGGCCCTGGAGATCTTCGCGGCGGTCGGGCCCGCGCTGCGGCGGATCGGCGCGAACGAGCGGGTGCGGCGGGCCGTGGACGCCTTCCGGGAACGGTACGTGGATCCCGGGGGCTGCCCGGCCGACGAACTCCAGGTGACGACCTCATGAGCGGGACGACCGACACGAGCGGGACGACCGGGACGACCGGGACGGCCGGTGCGGGCCCGGTCCGGGACGCGGAGGCGCTGCGGGCCCGGGCACTGGCGGCGCTGACCGCCGCGCGGAGCCGCACCGCCCTCCTCACCGACTGCGTGGGGGACGGTGAACTCACCGCCCAGCACTCGCCGCTGATGTCCCCCCTGGTCTGGGACCTGGCCCACATCGGGAACCAGGAGGAGCAGTGGCTGTGGCGGACGGTCGCGGGCCGGGAGGCGCTGCGGCCCGAGATCGACCCGCTGTACGACGCCTTCGCGCACCCGCGCGCCGAGCGGCCTTCGCTGCCGCTGCTCCCGCCGGCCGAGGCCCGCGCGTACGCCTCCGACGTACGGAACCGGGTGCTGGACGTGCTGGCGGAGGCGCGGCTCGACGGCTCCCCGCTGGTGGACTCCGGGTTCGCCTTCGGGATGATCGCCCAGCACGAACAGCAGCACGACGAGACGATGCTGATCACCCATCAGCTGCGGCGGGGGCCCGCCGTGCTCGACGCTCCCCCGCCGCCGGCGCACCCCTCCGGCCCGCTGCCCGAGGAAGTGCTGGTCCCCGGCGGGCCGTTCACCATGGGCACCTCGGACGAGCCGTGGGCGCTGGACAACGAACGGCCCGCGCACGTCCGCACGGTGCCCGCCTTCCACATCGACGTCCTGCCGGTCACCAACGGCTCCTATCTGGCGTTCATGGCGGACGGCGGCTACACCGACCCGCGCTGGTGGCACCCGGACGGGTGGGCGCAGATCCGCGAACACGGCATCGTGGCACCGTTGTTCTGGCACCAGGAGGGCGGGCGGTGGCTGCGCCGCCGGTTCGGGACGACCGAGCCGGTGCCGGAGGACGAACCGGTGCTGCACGTGAGCTGGTACGAGGCGGACGCGTACGCGCGCTGGGCGGGGCGGCGGCTGCCGACGGAGGCGGAGTGGGAGAAGGCGGCCCGGCACGATCCGGTGGCCGGCCGCTCGCGCCGCTACCCGTGGGGCGACGCCGACCCGGGCCCGGAGCACGCCAACCTGGGCCAGCGGCACCTGCGGCCCGCGCGGGCCGGGAGCTATCCGGCCGGGGCCTCCCCGCTCGGGGTGCGGCAGCTGATCGGCGACGTGTGGGAGTGGACGGCGAGCGACTTCCTGCCCTATCCGGGCTTCCGGGCCTTCCCGTACAAGGAGTACTCGGAGGTGTTCTTCGGGCCCGGGCACAAGGTGCTGCGGGGCGGCTCCTTCGCGGTGGACGCGGTGGCCTGCCGGGGCACCTTCCGCAACTGGGACCTCCCGGTGCGGCGGCAGATCTTCGCGGGCTTCCGCACCGCCCGGTCCGCGGAGCTCGACTGATGTGCCGTCACCTCGCCTACCTGGGCGGCCCGGTGGCGCTCGGGGAGCTGCTCGTACGGCCGCCGCACGCGCTGCTGCGGCAGGCGTGGGCGCCCCGGACGCAGAGCAGCGGAGTGGTGAACGCGGACGGCTTCGGCGTGGGGTGGTACGCGGACGGGGACCCGGTCCCGGCCCGCTACCGCCGCACCGGTCCCATCTGGGGCGACCTGTCCTTCGCCGACCTGGCCCGGGTGGTGCGGAGCGGCGCGGTGCTCGGCGCGGTGCGGGGGGCGACGCTGCCGGGCGCGGACGGGGAGGCCGCGGCGGCGCCGTTCGCCTCGGGGCCGTGGCTCTTCAGCCACAACGGGGCGGTGCCGGGCTGGCCGGGGTCGCTGACCCCGCTGGCGGCGACGCTGCCGGCGGCCGAGCTGCTCGGCCTGGAGGCGCGGACGGACTCGGCGCTGCTGTGGGCGCTCGTGCTGCACCGGCTGCGGGCCGGGCGGGGGCCGGGGGACGCGCTGGCCGGGACGGTCCTGGCCGTGGCGGAGGCCGCCCCCGGGGCGCGGCTCAATCTGCTGCTCACCGACGGCGACCGGGTCGCGGCGACGGCGTGGGGGAACAGCCTGTGGTTTCTGCCGGGTCCCGGCCGGGTGGCCGTGGCCTCCGAACCGTACGACGACGATCCGGACTGGCGGGAGGTGCCCGAGCGCACGCTCGTCACCGCCTGCCGGACGGACGTCGCTCTCACCCCGATCGAGGAGCCGTCCGCGTGAGCGCGTTCCAGCTGACCCGTACCCTCGCCCCGGACGCGGCCGCCGCAGACCTGCGCGCCGACGTGCTGCACGGGCTGACCCGCACGCCCAAGGAGCTGCCGCCGAAGTGGTTCTACGACGCGCGCGGCAGCGAGCTGTTCGACGAGATCACCCGGCTGCCCGAGTACTACCCGACGCGGGCCGAGCGGGAGATCCTGGTCGCGCGGGCACCTGGGATCGCGGCGGCGACCGGTGCCCGGACGCTGGTGGAGCTGGGGTCCGGCTCCTCGGAGAAGACCCGCTTCCTCATCGACGCGCTGCTGCCGGGACTGACCGCGTACGTGCCGGTGGACGTGAGCGAGTCCGCGCTGACCGGGGCGGCCGAGGCGCTGCTCGCCGACCGCCCGGGGCTGCGGGTGCACGCGCTGGTCGCCGACTTCACCCGGGGGATCGAGCTGCCGGACACCCCGGGGCCCCGGCTCGTGGCCTTCCTCGGCGGGACGATCGGGAACCTGCTGCCCCAGGAGCGGCGGTCCTTCCTGGCCTCGGTCCGGGCGATGACGGCGCCCGGTGACGCCTTCCTGCTCGGCACCGACCTGGTCAAGGACGAGGCGACCCTGGTGGCCGCGTACGACGACGAGGCCGGGGTGACGGCGGAGTTCAACAAGAACGTGCTGGCCGTGATCGACCGGGAGCTGGACGCGGACGCGGATCCCGGCGACTTCGAGCACGTGGCCCGGTGGGACCCGGAGCGGGAGTGGATCGAGATGCGGCTGCGGGCCCGGCACGCCCTGACCGTGAAGATCCCGGCCCTCGACCTGGTGGTGCCCTTCGCGGCGGGCGAGGAGGTGCGGACGGAGGTGTCGGCGAAGTTCCGTCAGGAGGGCGTGCGGGCGGAGCTGGCCGACGCGGGGTTCGAGCTGGTGCGGTGGTGGACGGACGAGGAGGGCCGGTTCGCGCTGTCGCTCGCGACGGCGCGGTAGGCGGCGGGGGCCGTGGCCTCCTGCCCGCGGCCGGTGGCCTGCCGCGGGACCGCGGGCCGCCGGAGGCCGGGCCGTCGGAGGCCGGGCCGCCGGAGGCCGGGCCGCCGCGTGGCGGTGGCCCGGGCCTGCCGCGGGGTGGTGAGCGGGGGCGTGGTGGGCTGCTGGACGGCTCGTTGGGCTGCCGCGGCCAGCAGTCTGCGGTCTGGATACTGGATCGCGGATATCGGATCCAGTATTCGGATTTCGGCGGTGAGGCGGGGCACCCGCACGACCCGCCACAGCGACGCGCCGAGCGGGTCCTCCCCCACGTACGCCGCCGCCCCCGTGGGCCGGTAGTCGATCCGTACCGGTCGGACATCGGATCCGGTGTCCACGGCCGCCTGGAAGAAGGCCGGGCGGAACCGCCCGCCGGCCCGGCCGCACCAGGTGGAGCCCTCCGGGAAGACGGTCACCCGGCCGCCGGCCGCGAGCGCCCCCGCGGCCTCGCGCACGGTGCCGGGCAGCCGGCGCAGGCCGTCGCGGTCGAGGAAGAGGGTGCCGCCGTGGGCCGCGAGCGCGCCGAGCACGGGCCAGCCGCGCACCTCCCGCTTGGCGACCATCCGGCCGGGCAGGACGGCGGCGACCACGGGGATGTCGAGCCAGGAGACGTGGTTGGCGACCACGAGCGCGGATCCGGCGCCGGGCGGGGCCCCGGTGACGGTCAGCCGGACGCCGAAGGCACGGACGACCGACCGCGCCCAGAGCCGTGCCAGCCGGAGCCTCCCGGCGGAGGGCAGCAGGGCGGCCGCCGGGAGGAGGGCCACCCCGAGGAGCACGGTCGCGAGCCCGGTCGCCAGGCGGGCGCAGGCCAGCGGCGCGGGCGCGGTCCGCCGGGCGGTCCGGCGGACGGCTTCCGCGTCCGGGTGGGCGGCGCAGCGGCGGCCCGGGACGCAGGGCGCCGTGGGGAGCCACGGCGAGGGGGCCGGGGCCGCGCCGTTCACGCGGCCGGGACGAGCGAGAGGAAGTGGCGCAGGTAGCGCGGGTCGGTCCGGCGCAGGGAGAGCAGGACGTAGAGGTCGGCGACGCCGAAGTCGGGGTCGTGGGCGGGGGCCCCGCAGACCTGGGCGCCGAGCCGGATGTAGCCGCGGAGCAGGGCGGGCAGGGGGGTGCGGCCCTCGGGGCGGGGGACGCCGTCGGAGTTCCACAGCCGGTGCGGGGTGACCCAGTGCTCCTCGGGGGCGAGGTGCTTCGCCTTGACGGTGTCCCAGGTGGCGGCGGCGAGCGCGCCTCCGTCGGCGAGCGGGATCGAGCAGCAGCCGGCCAGCCACTCGTGGCCGGTGCGGGTCATGTAGCGGGCGAGCCCGGCCCAGATGAGGGCGATGACGGCGCCGTTGCGGTGGGCGGGGTGGACGCAGGAGCGGCCGACCTCGACGAGGTCGTGGCGGAGGGGGGCGAGCCGGGTGAGGTCGAACTCGGTCTCGGAGTAGAGGCGGCCCGCGGCGGCGGCCCGGTCGGGCGGCAGGATCCGGTAGGTGCCGACGACCTCGCCGGTGGTCTCCTCGCGGACCAGGAGGTGGTCGCAGTGCTCGTCGAAGGCGTCGGTGTCGAGGCCCGGCTCGGGGCCGTCGAGGCGGGCACCCATCTCGCCGGCGAAGACCAGGTGGCGCAGGCGCTGGGCGGCGCGGACGTCGTCCCGGTCGCGGGCGAGGCCCACGAGGTAGCGGGGGGCGGGCTGTGGGCCGCCGGCCGGGCCGGGCTGCGCGGGGAGCGCGGGCAGCGCGACGGCGGGCTGGATGCCGGCCGGCACGGGGACGGCGGGGGCGGTGGCGTCGGCGAGCGCGTGCGAGGGGGCGGGCATGGCGGTCTCCTCCGGCGTGCGGCGGGTGAGGTTCGGTGCCGGTCCGCGAGCGGTGCGGGCCGGCCCCTCGTTTCTTCCGCCGCCGGCTGGATTCGACATGACCGGCCGGGGGATCGCGGGTGTGGGAAGGCTGAATGCTCCGCGGCGCCCCGCCCCGGGGCGCCCGCGGAGGTGGTCCCGGGACCTACTCGGACAGGGTGTCGGTGATGGCCGCCGAGGCCGTGCGGGCCGCCTTCGCGGCGTCCTTGCCCTCCAGGACGGCGGTCATGAAGGGCTTGATGGGGTTGTCGGCCTCGACGTCGGCCCACTGGGGGGAGTTCGGGGTGGCCCGGCCGTTGGCGGCGCCTGCGGCCATGGCTGCGGTGGCCTCCTGGCCGGAGACGACGGAGGCGAGGCTCTTCTTGTTGGGCACGTAGCCCATGGCCCGGGCGAGTTCCGTCTGCCACTTCTCGCCGGCGAGCGCCTTGGCGACGTCGAGGGCGGCGCCGCGGTCGGGGGCGTTCTCCGGGATGATCAGGTCGGAGCCGCCGGTGAAGACCGCGCAGGGGGTGCCGGCCTTCTTGCCGGGGATGGTGAAGTAGCCCAGCTTGTCCTTGAGGTCGGGGTTGGCCTTGAGGACGGCGGCGACCGCGCTGGGGGTGGCGACGATCTGGGCGACGTCGCCCCGGGCGAAGACCTCGGCCTGCGGCGGGTTCTGCTCGTCGGCGTTCTTCGGGCCGGAGCCGAGGGACTGGAGGTCCTTGTAGAACTGCATGCCGCGCAGGGCGGCGGGACTGTCGAGGGCGCCGGTCCACTGGCCGCCCTTGTCGACGGCGAGTTCGCCGCCCTCGTCCCAGATGAAGCCGGCGAGGGTGTACCAGTCCTGGCCGGCCAGGTAGATGCCCTGGGAGCCCTGCCGGTTGAGCTTCTCGGTGGCCTCCAGCCACTCGGCGCGGGTGGCGGGCGGACCCTCGACGCCGGCCTGGGCGAAGAGGTCCTTGTTGTAGATGACGATGCGGTTGGCGGCGTACCAGGGGATGCCGTACTGGGAGCCGCCGATGCTGCCGGGCTCGGCGAGACCGGGCAGCCAGTCCTCGCTGCCGAGGTCGCGGACGGACTCCAGGGTGAGGTCGAAGAGCTTGTCGGTGTCGGCGTACTGGGCGACCTGGGTGTTGCCGACCTCGATGAGGTCGGGGCCGCCGCCGCCCTGGATGGCCTCGGTGACCTTCTTGCCGATGCCGGTCCAGTCCTGGATGGTGACGTTGAGCTCGACGTCGTCGTGCTCGTTCTCGTACGCCTCGGTGAAGCGGTTGAGGAAGTCCTCGCTGACGCTGTCCCGCATGAGCCACATGTCGACCGTGCGGGTCTGGCCTCCGCCCGGCAGCAGTCCGCATCCCGCCAGGGCGAGTGCGGCGGCCGCGGCCAGCGGACATGCGAGATGGCGGTTCTTCACGGAGGTCACCTTCGGTTCAGCACACGGCGGTGTGACATGGGGGGCTGACCCGACGTGGGGGGACCGAACGGGTTGTTCGCGCGGGTATGTGGCACTGGATTCTGGTCTGGACCAACGAAGTGGTCAAGTCCTTGACCATCTCGTTCCCGGAGCGGGCGGACAATCGGCACCGTTACCCACGGGTACGGGCGAAGGGGGCGGGACCGGCCGCCGCCGTGTCGCGCCGGGCCCCGCCCTGGGGCACGGTGGAGGGAACCCCATCGAGGGCACCGAGAGGAGTCCGGCCCCCATGTCGAACCACACCTATCGCGTCACCGAGATCGTCGGAACGTCCACCGAGGGCGTCGACCAGGCCATCCGCAACGGCATCGACCGTGCCTCGCAGACGCTCCGCGGCCTCGACTGGTTCGAGGTCACCCAGGTGCGCGGCCACCTGGTCGACGGACGGATCGAGCACTACCAGGTCGGCCTGAAGGTCGGCTTCCGGCTGGACGAAGAGGCCTGACCCCGCGGCGGGACCCGACCCGCGCGGGCGGCTCCGCGCGGATCAGGTCCGGCCCTCGCGCTCCTGGGCCTCCCTCAGCTCCTCGGAGGGGGTCGCCCAGCGGGCGCGCACGACCGTGAAGCCGGCCTCCTCGGCGGCGTCGCAGACCAGCACGTCGTCGTCGACCAGCATCCGGACCTCCCGGTCGGCCCCGAGCCGCCGCAGGACCTCCAGCTTCGTCACCCGCGCGGGCCGGAAGTCGCGGGGCCGCCGCATGTGGAGCGTCCCCTCGGGGAGCCCCTGTCCGGCCAGCCAGTCCAGGGTGTCCCGGCGGCAGCGCTCCGGGCGCCCCGTGAGGTAGACCACCTCGCACTCCCCCGCCGCCGACCGGCACAGCGCCACGCCCTCCTCCAGCGGCGGGTCGTCGGGGGCCGCCGCGAAGAAGCCCTCCCAGTCCCGGGGTCTGCGCTCCAGGAAGTGCTGCCGGTGGGCGGTCCCGGCGAGCGTGTTGTCGAGGTCGAAGACGGCCAGCGGCCGGAGGTCACCTGTCACGCGGCCAGCCTAGGAGCCGCCACCGACAGGGCCGCGGGAAATGCCGGGGGCCCCAGGGCGTTGACCCCACATGAGCACTCCGTCCCCGGCCCTCCGCCTCTCGGTCCTCGACCGCTCCCGCATCCGCGAGGGCGAGGAACCCTCCCGGGCCCTGCGCGACACCGTCCGCCTCGCCCGGGAGGCGGAGGCGCTCGGCTACCACCGCTTCTGGGTCTCCGAGCACCACGGCGTGCCCGGAGTGGCCGGGTCCGCGCCGACGGTGCTCGCCGCCGCGGTCGCCGCCGCCACCTCCGCCATCCGCGTGGGGACCGGAGGGGTGATGCTGCCCAACCACCGGCCCCTGGTGGTGGCCGAACAGTTCGGCGTCCTGGAGTCGCTGTTCCCCGGCCGGATCGACATGGGCCTCGGCCGCTCGTCGGGCTTCACCGACGGGGTCCGGCGCGCCCTCGGCCAGGACCGGGCGACGGCCGCCGCCGAGGCCGGGGCGTTCCCGGCGCGGATCGAGGAGCTGCTCGGCTGGTTCACCGGGACCCAGACGTCCCACCCCGGGGTCCGGGCCCGGCCCGCCGAGGGGCTTCGGGTGCCGCCGTTCGTCCTGGCGACGGGCGAGGGCGCCCGGATCGCGGCGGAGGCCGGTCTGCCGCTGGTCGTCGGCGACCTGCGCCACCGCGAGCGGCTGGCCGCCGCCGTGGAGGCGTACCGCTCCGCCTTCCGGCCCTCCGGCTGGGCCCCGGAGCCGTACGTCGTCCTCGCCGGCACGGTCGTGGTCGCCCCGACCGACGCGGAGGCGCGGCGGCTGCTCGTGCCGGAGGCGTGGGCGCTGGCCCACTCCCGCACCCGGGGGGAGTTCCCGCCGCTCCTGCCGCCCGAGCGAGTGGAGGAACTGGTCATGACGGAGCGCCAGCGCGGCCTCTACGAGGACGGCCTCACGGGCCACCTGTACGGCACCGGGGAGCGGGTGGCCGGGGAGCTGGCGCGCGTCGTGCGGGAGACCGGGGCGGACGAGGTCCTGGTGACGACGAGCACGTACGACCGGGAGGCGCTGCTCGGCTCGTACCGCGGGCTGGCGCGGGCGGTGGGACTCGTCCCCAGGAGCGGGGGCGGGGACGCGGGCGGGGTGTCGGAGTCCGTCGCCCCGGGCGGCGGCGGGTGACGAAGCCCGTGCCCCTGGGGTGGCGATGAGCGGCGGAGCCCGTACCCCCCGAGGCGGCGGCAAAAGGGATATTGGATAAAATCTCCGCATGCAGGATCCGGTATCCGCCCTCGACCCCTTCGTCCGCGTCCGCGGCGCCCGCGAGCACAACCTCCGGGGCGTGGACGTCGACATCCCCCGGGACGCCCTCACCGTCTTCACCGGGGTCTCCGGATCCGGGAAGTCCTCCCTCGCCTTCGGGACCGTCTACGCGGAGGCCCAGCGGCGCTACTTCGAGTCCGTCGCGCCCTACGCCCGCCGGCTGATCCACCAGGTCGGCGCGCCGAAGGTCGCCGAGATCACCGGACTGCCCCCGGCCGTCTCCCTCGAACAGCGCCGCGCGGCCCCGAGCGCCCGCTCCTCGGTCGGCACCGTCACGACCCTGTCGAACTCGCTGCGCATGCTCTACTCCCGCGCCGGCGCCTACCCGCCGGGGGCGCCCCGGCTCGACTCCGACGCCTTCTCCCCCAACACGGCGGCGGGCGCCTGCCCGTCCTGCCACGGACTCGGCCGGATCCACGAGACCAGCGAGGAACTCCTCGTCCCCGACCCCGGCCTGTCGATCCGTGAGGGCGCCGTCGCGTCCTGGCCCGGCGCCTGGCAGGGCAAGAACCTGCGGGACGTCCTCGACGCCCTCGGGTACGACGTCGACCGGCCGTGGCGCGAGCTGGATCCGAAGGACCGGGAGTGGATCCTCTTCACCGACGACCAGCCGGTGGTCACCGTGCACCCGGTCCGCGAGGCCGGCCGGATCCAGCGGCCGTACCAGGGCACGTACACCGGTGCGCGCCGGCTCGTGCTGCGGACCTTCTCCGAGTCGAAGAGCCCCGCCCTGCGGGCGAAGGCGGAACGCTTCCTCACCAGCGCCCCCTGCCCGGTCTGCGGCGGGAGCCGGCTGCGGCCCGAGGCGCTGGCCGTCACCTTCTCGGGCCGGACCATCGCCGAACTGGCCGCGCTGCCGCTGACGTCCCTGGCCGGGGTGCTGGCCCCGGCCGCCGTGCCCGGCGGCCCGGAGACCGCCCGGGTGCTCGCCGAGGACCTGCTCGCCCGGATCGCGACCGTCACCGAACTCGGCCTCGGCTACCTCAGCCTGGACCGCACCACCCCCACCCTCTCCAGCGGGGAGCTCCAGCGGCTGCGGCTCGCCACCCAACTCCGCTCCGGCCTCTTCGGCGTCGTGTACGTGCTCGACGAACCGTCCGCCGGTCTCCACCCGGCCGACACCGAGGCCCTGCTGGTGGTCCTCGACCGGCTGAAGGCGGCGGGCAACACGGTCTTCGTCGTCGAGCACCACCTCGACGTCGTCCGGCACGCCGACTGGCTCGTGGACGTCGGCCCGCTCGCCGGGGAGCACGGCGGCCGGGTCCTGCACAGCGGACCGCCCGAACTCCTCGCCCAGGTCGAGGAGTCGGCCACCCGCCGCTTCCTCTTCGACCCGCCGCCCGTGCCCGAGCGGCCCGCCCTCGCCCCGGACCGGTGGCTGCGCACCGGGCCCGTCACCCGGCACAACCTCCGGGGCGTCGAAGCATCCTTCCCCCGGGGCGCGTTCACCGCCGTCACCGGCGTCTCCGGCTCCGGCAAGTCCACCCTCGTCGGCGCGCTCACCGAGCGGGAGGCGGACGGGGGACGGACGGTGACGGTGGATCAGAAGCCGATCGGCCGCACCCCGCGCTCCAACCTCGCCACCTACACCGGCCTGTTCGACGTGGTGCGCAGGCTCTTCGCGGAGACCGGGGAGGCGCGGGCGCGCGGCTACAAGGTGGGACGGTTCTCCTTCAACGTGCCCGGGGGCCGCTGCGAGACCTGCCAGGGCGAGGGGTTCGTCTCGGTGGAGCTGCTGTTCCTGCCGAGCACGTACGCGCCCTGCCCCGACTGCCACGGCGCCCGCTACAACCCGGAGACCCTCCAGGTGCGGCTGCGGGGCCTGACCATCTCCGAAGTCCTCGACCTGACCGTGGAGTCGGCGGCGGGGTTCTTCGCGGACGTCCCGGCCGCGGCCCGCAGCCTGACCACCCTCCTCGACGTCGGCCTCGGCTACCTGCGGCTCGGCCAGCCCGCCACCGAGCTGTCCGGCGGCGAGGCCCAGCGGATCAAACTCGCCTCCGAACTCCAGCGGCCGCGCCGCGCCCACACCCTGTACGTCCTCGACGAGCCGACCACCGGACTGCACCCGGCCGACGCCGAGGTGCTGGTGCGCCAGCTGCGGAGCCTGGTGGACGGCGGCCACACCGTGGTCGTCGTCGAGCACGACATGGACGTGGCCGCCGGGGCCGACTGGGTGATCGACCTCGGCCCCGGCGGCGGCGAGAACGGCGGCCGGATCGTCGCCGAGGGCCCTCCGGGCCGGGTGGCACGGGCGGCGGAGAGCCGCACGGCACCGTATCTGGCGAGGGCCCTGGGCCTGACGGCCGAACCGGGGCCGGGCGGCTGAGAACCCGGTGCCGCCCGGTCCGGTGCGAAAGGCCCTAGCTGCTCCGCCCCGTGGTGGAGCCGAAGCCGAGCCAGGTGTGGCGGTTGTTCCACCAGCACCAGCCGACCTTGGGCGCGCCCTTGCGTTCCTTGCCGTCGCGTCCGGTGCCGTTGCTGATCCAGATGGCCGGGGTGCGGGCGTCGAAGGTGCCGCCGGGCTTGGGCAGGCGGGAGGCGATGGTCATGAAGCACTTGTTGCGCTCCAGGACCTCGGGGCGCTGGAGCAGCCAGTGGATGCCCTCGGTGAGGAGGAGCGGGGTGCGTCCGGCGGCGGTGAGGGCGGGCAGGGCCTCCTCGGGGGACCAGTTGCCCAGGTGGTCGCCCCGGTCGGGGGCGTGGAGCAGGTAGAAGGGGCCTTCGGGGAGTTCGACGCCCTGCGGGGCGAAGGCGTCCACGTCCTCCATGTCGACCACGACGAAGCCGGGCTTGCCCGCGAGGCTGAGCAGCGGGGCGAGGGCCGAGGCGGGGGCGGCGTCGGGGTGGACGGCGAGCAGGGAGCCGGCGGGTGCGCCGGGGGCGGCCTTCTCGGCGAAGGCGCGCAGTTCGCCGGCGTCGATGCCGGTGAGGGCGGGGACGCCGAGGGCGATCAGCCGCTCGGCCTGGTCGGTCAGCGGAGGCAGCGGGAACGGGGCGGGGTCGGTGGCGGCGGACGGCGTGCTGGTGGGCGCGTCGGGCAAGGCTCTCCTCGGTCGGGTCTGCGTCGGCCCGGGAAGAACGGCCCGGGCCGACGCTTTGTTCCCGGCAGCGCGAGGAATCGTCACTTCACCTTGCGCCGGGCCCGCAGCCACTCCTTGTTCATGGCCGCGATCGACGGCAGCGGGATGCCCTTGGGGCAGGCCGTGGCGCACTCGCCGGTGAGCGTGCAGCCGCCGAAGCCCTCGGCGTCCATCTGGGCGACCATGTCGAGGACCCGGGTCTCGCGCTCCGGGGCGCCCTGCGGGAGCACGTTGAGGTGGTTGACCTTGGCGGAGGTGAAGAGCATCGCCGAGCCGTTGGGGCAGGCGGCCACGCACGCGCCGCAGCCGATGCACTCGGCGTGCTCGAAGGCGAAGTCCGCGTCGGCCTTGGGGACGGGGGTGGCGTGGGCCTCGGGGGCCGAGCCGGTGGGGACGCTGACGTAGCCGCCGGACCGGATGATGCGGTCGAAGGCGGAGCGGTCGACGACCAGGTCCTTCACGACGGGGAAGGCGGAGGCCCGCCAGGGCTCGACGTCGATGGTGTCGCCGTCGCGGAAGGAACGCATGTGGAGCTGGCAGGTGGTGGTGCGCTCGGGGCCGTGGGCGTCGCCGTTGATGACGAGGCTGCACGCGCCGCAGATGCCCTCGCGGCAGTCGTGGTCGAAGGCGACGGGGTCCTCGCCGCGCAGGATCAGGTCCTCGTTGAGGGTGTCGAGCATCTCCAGGAACGACATGTCGGGGGAGACGCCGTCCACCTCGTAGGTGGCCATGGCGCCCTCGGCGCCGGCGTTCTTCTGGCGCCAGACGCGCAGGTTGAGCTTCATGCGTAGCTCCGCTGGGTGGGGTGGACGTACTCGAAGGAGAGCTCCTCCTTGTGGAGGACGGGAGCCGTGGGCGTGAACTCCCAGGCGGCGGCGTACGAGAACTCCTCGTCGCGCCGGGCGGCCTCGCCGTCCGGGGTCTGGGACTCCTCGCGGAAGTGGCCGCCGCAGGACTCCGCGCGGTTCAGCGCGTCGAGGCACATCAGTTCGGCGAGTTCGAGGTAGTCGACGATCCGGTTGGCCTTCTCCAGCGACTGGTTGAACTCCTCGCCGGTGCCGGGGACCTTGATGCGGCGCCAGAACTCCTCGCGGATCTCCGGAATCCGGCGGAGCGCGGTGCGCAGGCCCTCCTCGGTGCGGGCCATGCCGCAGAACTCCCACATGACCTCGCCGAGTTCGCGGTGGAAGGAGTCCGGGGTGCGGTCGCCGTCGACGGAGAGGAGGAGGCTGATCCGGTCCTCGGTCTCGGCCAGCACCTCGCGGACGACGGGGTGCTCGTCGGTGAGGGGGTCGGCGTGGGGGTTGCGGGCGAGGTAGTCGTTGATGGTGGCGGGCAGGACGAAGTAGCCGTCGGCGAGGCCCTGCATGAGCGCGGAGGCGCCGAGCCGGTTGGCGCCGTGGTCGGAGAAGTTGGCCTCGCCGATGGCGAAGAGGCCGGGGACGGTGGTCTGGAGGTCGTAGTCGACCCAGAGTCCGCCCATCGTGTAGTGGACGGCCGGGTAGATCCGCATGGGGACCTCGTACGGGTTCTCCGCCGTGATCCGCTCGTACATGTCGAAGAGGTTGCCGTACCTGGCCTCGACGGCGTCGCGGCCCAGCCGCCGGATCGCGTCGGCGAAGTCGAGGTAGACGCCCTGGCCGCCGGGGCCCACTCCCCTGCCCTCGTCGCAGACGTTCTTGGCCGCGCGGGAGGCGATGTCGCGGGGGACGAGGTTGCCGAAGGAGGGGTAGATCCGCTCCAGGTAGTAGTCGCGCTCGTCCTCGGGGATCTCGGCGGCGGGGCGGGTGTCGCCCTGCGCCTTCGGCACCCAGATGCGGCCGTCGTTGCGGAGCGACTCGCTCATCAGGGTCAGCTTGGACTGGTGGTCGCCGGTGCGCGGGATGCAGGTGGGGTGGATCTGGGTGAAGCAGGGGTTGGCGAAGTACGCACCGCGCCGGTGGGCCCGCCAGACGGCGGTGGCGTTGGAGTTCATCGCGTTGGTGGAGAGGTAGAAGACGTTGCCGTAGCCGCCGGTGGCGAGGACGACGGCGTCGGCGTAGTGGGTGGAGATCTCGCCGGTGATCAGGTCGCGGGCGACGATGCCGCGGGCCCGTCCCTCGACGACGATCAGGTCGAGCATCTCGGTGCGGGCGTGCATCTCGACGTTGCCGGCGGCGATCTGCCGGGACAGCGCCTGGTAGGCGCCGAGGAGGAGCTGCTGGCCGGTCTGGCCGCGGGCGTAGAAGGTGCGGGAGACCTGGACGCCGCCGAAGGAACGGGTGTCGAGGAGTCCGCCGTACTCCCGGGCGAAGGGGACGCCCTGGGCGACGCACTGGTCGATGATCTCGACGGAGATCTGGGCGAGGCGGTGGACGTTCGACTCGCGGGCGCGGAAGTCGCCGCCCTTGACGGTGTCGTAGAAGAGGCGGTGGACCGAGTCGCCGTCGTTGCGGTAGTTCTTGGCGGCGTTGATGCCGCCCTGGGCGGCGATGGAGTGGGCGCGGCGCGGCGAGTCCTGGAAGCAGAACTGGACGACGTGATAGCCCTGTTCGGCGAGGGTGGCGCCGGCGGAGCCGCCGGCGAGGCCGGTGCCGACGACGATGATCCGGTGCTTGCGCCGGTTGGCCGGGTTGACCAGCTTCGCCTCGAAGCGGCGGGCGTCCCACCGTTCGGCGATCGGGCCGGCCGGGGCCTTGGTGTCGGCGATCGGCTCGCCGACGGTGAAGTCGAGGTAGCTCATGGTCAGTTCACCACTCCGGTCATGACGCCGACGGGGACGGCGATGAAGCCCGCGGTCAGGGCGAGCGCGAGGACGTTCGCGAGGAGGCGCAGGGCGCGTTCGCGGCGCGCGTTGCCGACGCCGAGGGTCTGCGCGGCGCTCCAGAAGCCGTGCCGGACGTGGAGCCCGACGGCGAGCATCGCGACGATGTAGATCGTGTTGCCGTACCAGGTGGAGAAGGTGTCGATGACGTTCTGGTAGGGCCTGCCCGACTCGAAGCCGGGGTGCACGGTCCCGGTGGTGAGGTCGAGGACGTGCCAGACGATGAAGAGGCCGACGATGATCCCGCCCCAGCGCATGGTGCGGGTGGCGTAGGAGGAACCCTTGCGCCGGTGCACGTAGCGGGTGGGGCGGGCCCTGATGTCGCGGCGGCTGAGCTGGTAGGCGGAGACGGCGTGCGCGCCGACGGCGGCGAGGAGCACGATCCGGGCGAGCCACAGGCCCCACTCGTGGTGCAGGACGGGGGCGCCCATCACGCGCAGCCAGTGCGCGTAGCCGTTGAACTCCTCGGGGCCGAAGAAGACCTTGAGGTTTCCGGCCACGTGCGCGACGAGGTAGGCGAGCATGATCAGGCCGCTCACGGCCATCACGGTCTTCTTGCCGATGGTCGACGACCAGAAGCCGCGGGAGGGGGTGCGGGACGGCGGGCGGGCGGAGGCCGTGCCCTTCACGGACGCCGTGCCTTTCGCGGACGCCGAGCCCTTCGCCGCCGCGCCCTTCGCCGTCGCCGTGTCCTTGCTGGGTGCCAGAGCCATGGAACCGACGCTAGGGCCGAAGGACCCGAGAGGTCCAAGACATGGTCCGGCTGATGTCCATAGGCTGAAGCTATGCCTTTGCCCTAGGCTGGGAACATGCAGTTCCAGCAGCTCCTCTACTTCGTGGCCGTGGCCGAGACCCGTCACTTCACCCGGGCCGCCGAGCGGGTGCACGTCTCGCAGCCCTCGCTCTCCCAGCAGATCAAGGCGCTGGAGCAGGAGCTGGGCGCGGAGCTGTTCAGCCGGGCCCGGGGCAACATCGCCCTCACCGACGCGGGCGAGGCCCTCCTCCCGCTGGCCCGCCGGATCCTCGCCGACACCGAGACGGCCCGCCGGGAGGTGCAGGAGCTGGCACAGCTCAAGCGCGGCCGGGTGCGGCTCGGCGCCACCCCCAGCCTGTGCACCGGGCTCCTCCCCGACGTCCTGCGCGCCTTCCACGACCTGCACCCGGGGATCGAGCTGCTCATCCAGGAGAGCGGCTCGCACGACCTGGTGCGGGAGCTGGCCCGCGGCTCCCTGGACCTGGCGCTCGTCGTCCTGCCGCTGCCCTCGCCGTCACCGGCCCTGACGACGGTGGAGCTGCTGCGGGAGGACCTGGTGGTGGTGTCGGCGGCCTCGGCGCCCGCGCCGCGCCGGCCGGTGCGGATCTCCGACCTCCGCGACCAGCCGCTGGTGATGTTCCGGCACGGCTACGACCTGCGGGAGCTGACGGTCGGCGCCTGCCGGGCGGCCGGTTTCGAGCCGTCCTTCACGGTCGAGGGCGGCGAGCTGGACGCGGTCCTCGGCTTCGTGCGGGCCGGGCTCGGGCTCGCCGTCGTCCCCGCCATGGTCGCCGCCCGCGCCGGCCGCGACCTGCGGGTGACCGCCCTCGCCCGGCCGGGCCTGCGCCGCACGATCGCCCTGGCGCACCGCAGCGACGTCGCCCCGCCCCGGGCCGCGCGCGAGCTCCAGCGGCTGCTGATGGCCTCGCGGCGCGGAAAGCCGGCGCCGGACGCCCCGTGACGGAGCGGGTCAGGGACGGAAAGCCGGGCGCCGGCCCCCGTGACGGAGGAGGTCAGGCGCGAAGGTCCGGGCGCCGGACACCCCGTGACGGACCGGGTCAGGGCTCGATGAGCCCCACCCGGATCGCGTACCGGGTCAGCTCCAGCCGGTCGCGCAGCCCGAGCTTCTGGAGGATGTTGGCCCGGTGCCGCTCCACCGTCTTCGGGCTGATGAAGAGCAGGTCGCCGATCTCCTTGGAGGTGTGTCCCTCGGCGACCAGCTTGAGGATCTCCTCCTCCCGTTCGGTGACCGGCCGCTCGGGCAGCCCCGCGCCGGACCGCGCCCGGTCCAGGTAGCTGCGGATCAGCGCGGTCTCCGCGCCCGGGTAGATGAACGACTCGTCGCGCAGCGCCGCCCGGCACGCCTCGACCAGGTCCCGGTCGGCGACGGACTTCGGCACGTACCCGCTGGCGCCGGCCCGCAGCGCCTCGAAGAAGTACTCCTCGTTGTCGTACATGGTCAGCATCAGGATCCGCAGTCCCGGCCGGAGCCTGGCCAGCTCGCGGGCGGCCTGGAGGCCGGTCATCCGGGGCATCGCGACGTCCAGGACGGCCAGGTCGAGCCCCGCGTCCCGGCGGGCGGCGGCCACGGCCTCCGCCCCGTCCCCCGCCTCCGCGACGACCTCCAGGTCCGGCTCGGCGTCGAGGATGAGCCGGACCCCGCGGCGTACCAGCGCGTGGTCGTCGACGAGGAGGATCCGGGCGGGCGGGCGTACGGGGGAGGTCATCGTTCGTGTCCAGGAGTCGGTACGGGTACGGGCCCCGCGTCGGATGCGGGCACGGCCCCGGGCACGGGCGCAGCACCGGGCGCGGGCACGACCCCCGGCGCGGCCGCCTCCGTCCCGGTCCCGCCCCCCGGGCCCGCGGGGCGCCGGGCCGGCAGGTCGAGGCGCACCTCCGTGCCGCCCGTCTCCCCGGGTCCCACCCGCAGCAGGGCGCCGACGAGCAGGGCGCGCTCCCGCATGCCGCCGATGCCCGCGCCCTCGGCCGCGCCGGCCGTGCCGCGGCCGTCGTCGCGGACGAGGAGCCGGGTGCCGCCGTCCGGCGCCGGGCCGAGGCGCAGCTCGACGTGGGCGGCGCCGGAGTGGCGGGCGGCGTTGGTGAGGCCCTCCTGGGCGACCCGGTAGACGACGAGTTCCGTCGCCGGGTCCAGCGGGGCCGTGCCGGGCGCGAGGTGGGCGGTCACCCGCAGCCGGGCGGTGGAGAGTTCGCCGGCGAGGGAGCGGAGCGCGCTGTGCAGGCCCAGTTCCTCCAGGACCCCGGGGCGCAGCCGCCGGGCGATCCGGCGGATCTCCTCCAGGCTCGCCCGGGTGGTCTCCTGCGCCTGCCGCAGGTCCTCCCTGAGCTCCCGCGGGGCGTGGTCGGCGGTGTGCTTGAGCTGGAGGAGCACGGCGGTGAGGGTCTGGCCCACCTCGTCGTGCAGTTCGCGCGCGATCCGCTGCCGCTCGGCCTCCTGCGCGGTCAGGACGCGGCCGGTGCTGGTGGCCCGCTCGGTCTCCAGGCGGTCGAGCATGGCGTTGTAGGCGGCGGTCAGGTCGGCGATCTCGCCGCGGCCGGTGACCTCGGCGCGGGCGCCGGGCTTGAGGAGGTCGACCGTCGCCATGGCGCGGCCGAGCCGGCCGAGCGGGGCGAGGCCGATCCGCAGCAGCGCCGCGTTGAGGACGAGCATCAGGACGAGGCCGCAGAGGACGACGACGGCCTCGCCGAGGCGGACCGGGGTGGAGACCGTGACGGGCCCCAGGAGGAGACCCGCGGCGAGGGCGAGGACGGCCGCGTTGAGGAGGAGGACCCGTCCGTACAGTGACACCGTCCCGCTCCTCCCGGCTCCGCGCCGAATCCGTTCGTTCCCCCCGTCGACCTGCGCAGGAGCCTACGTCCCCGCCCCATCCTGGGGTCCGGCCGGGGTCCTTGTACATCCGTGCCGGCACCCATGTGCGAAGGCCCCCGGAGATGGCACCATGTTCCGGCCGCGGCCCCGGACCGTCCGCCCGTGCGGAGGGGCACCGGCCTCCTCGCCGCGTGCCTCCGCACCACAGACGACACGAGGAGTCCGGGCCGTGCCCACTTCACGGATGAGCTCGACGCCGCTGCCAGGCATCGGCGTCCAGTACGACCTCACCACCCGGGAACACCGGCACCTGTCGGTGATCGCCCACCGCGACGGCACCCGTACGGTCAACGTCTACCGGTCCGACGACCCCGACGCCTGCCTCCAGTCGCTGCACCTGACGGCCGGGGAGAGCGACGCGCTGGTCGACGCCCTGATGCCCGGCCACCACAGTCCGAACCTGCTGCACACCACCGCGCTGGGGCTCGTCGCCGAACGGATCGAGCTCTCCTCCCAGTCGCACTGGAACGGCCGGACCCTCGGCGAGACCCGGATGCGCACGGAGACCGGCGTCTCGATCGTGGCCGTGCTGCGCCGCGCGGACGCCGTCCCCTCCCCCGGCCCCGGCTTCCGGCTGGCCGGCGGGGACACCCTCATCGTCATCGGTACCCACGAAGGCGTCGACGCCGCCGCCACTATCCTCGGAAGGGAGTGATCGGTGCATTCGTCCGCCGTTTTCCTCATCGAGTTCGGAGCGATCATCCTCGGTCTCGGCCTGCTCGGCCGGATGGCCGGGCGGCTGAAGTTCTCGCCCATACCCCTGTACCTCCTCGCCGGACTGGCCTTCGGCGAAGGGGGGCTGCTACCGCTGGGCGCCAGCGAGGAGTTCGTCGCCATCGGCGCCGAGATCGGCGTCATCCTGCTGCTCCTGATGCTCGGTCTGGAGTACACGGCGACCGATCTGGTCACCAACCTGAAGACGCAGTACCCGGCGGGCCTGGTCGACGGGGCGCTCAACGCGCTGCCCGGCGCGGCGATGGCGCTGCTCCTCGGCTGGGGTCCGGTGGCGGCGGTCGTGCTGGCCGGCGTCACCTGGATCTCCTCGTCCGGGGTGATCGCGAAGGTGCTGGGCGACCTGGGACGGCTCGGCAACCGCGAGACGCCGGTGGTGCTGAGCATCCTGGTCCTGGAGGACCTGGCGATGGCGGTCTACCTGCCGATCGTCACCGCGCTGCTCGCCGGGGCGGGGCTCGCGGCCGGCAGCGCCACCCTCGCGATCGCGCTGGGCGTCGCCGGTCTGGTGCTCTTCGTCGCCGTCCGGTACGGGCGGCTGATCTCCCGCTTCGTCTCCAGCGACGATCCGGAGAAGCTGCTCCTGGTCGTACTGGGCCTCACCCTGCTCGTGGCGGGCATCGCGCAGCAGCTCCAGGTGTCCGCGGCGGTCGGCGCGTTCCTCGTCGGCATCGCGCTGTCCGGGGAGGTCGCCGAGGGCGCGCACAACCTGCTCAGTCCGCTGCGGGACCTGTTCGCCGCCGTCTTCTTCGTCTTCTTCGGGCTGCACACGGACCCGGCGAGCATCCCGCCGGTGCTGCTGCCCGCGCTGGCGCTGGCCGTCGTCACCGCCGGCACGAAGATCGCCACCGGCTACTGGGCGGCGCGGCGCAACGGCGTCTCCGCGAAGGGCTCCTGGCGGGCGGGCGGCACGCTGGTGGCGCGCGGCGAGTTCTCCATCGTCATCGCGGGCCTGGCCGTCTCCGCCGGGATCGAGCCCTCGCTGGGCCCGCTGGCCACCGCGTACGTCCTGATCCTGGTCGTCATCGGGCCGCTGACGGCCCGCTACACGGAGCCGGTCGCGACCTGGCTGACCGCGCGGCGGGCCCGCGCGGCGGAGGGTCCGGGGCCCGCGGAGGAGCGGCTGCCGCTCGCCGAGCCCGTCCGTCACGAGCGCTGAGCGGAGACCGCGAGGGGGGAGCGGTACGGGGGGACGTGCCGGAGCGGCCGATGCCCGTCCTCGGGGACGTCGCCCCGGCGCACCGGATCGCCGCCGAACCGGCCGAGGTGTACCGGCGGGACGTCGTGCTCGCCGCCCCCGGACCGGAGGCCCAGCCGGCCCCGGGCAGGAGGCCCGCCCCCACCGGCGCGGGGGTCCACCCGCCCCCGGGCCGACCACGGGGCCGGGGAGCGAAGGCCGGGGGCCGGTGGCCGGAGGGCCGGTAAATCCGCGTGCGGCCGGGGCGGGCGGGCTGCGAGCATCGCGGGATGGACCCCGTTCTCGCACGCCTGCTCGTCCGGCACACCCTCCGCGTCCCCGTCCCCGCCGGGGAGCGGGGGGACGGCTCCGGTGCCGCCCTGCGGTTCGACGCCGCGCTGCGGACGGCGGGCTTCGCCCTGTCCTCCGCGCTGCTGAGGGAGCTGTCCGGGCGGTCCGCCGAGACCGTCGTCGAGCTGGCCCGATGGGTGCTGCCGGCGGTCCGCGAGCGGGTCGGCGACCACGTGGCGCACAACGCGTACTTCATCGACTTCCCGGCGAACGTCCCCGACACCCGGGAGTTCTGGCTGTCGTGCGTCCTGGAGGCGCTGGAGGACCCGGAGGCCCGGGAGCCGGTCCTGGACCGGCTGAGCGCCGGGGTGCTCGACCTGCTGACGCTCCCCTCCTACGGGCGGTACCGGCACTCGTACGAGGAGCTGCTCGCGGCGCACGAGGAGCTGGTCCCGGCGGCCGGGGACCGGCTGACCGTGCTGCACCCCGGCGGGCCCGCGGAGGAGGAGACCGCCGCGCTGTACGCCGCGCTGGCGGGGTCCGTGACGCCGCTGGGCGAGGAGCACCTGGCCGATCTGGCGGTGCTCGCCGCACACTGCGCGGACGGGCCGCAGCCGGCGGAGATCCCGGTCCGGGAGAACCGGGCCGTGGTCAACGCCGCCCGGCTGCGGGCGGGCGCGGCGCCGCTGCTCGACACCGTCACGGACGTGCTGCGGCTGGCCTGCGCGCTGTCGGGCGGGGACGTGACGCTGCGGGAGCGGACCCGTTTCCGCGCCCTGTCCCGGCCGGTGCGGCGCGTCCTGCTCGCGGGTCTGGACGCCGTGGTGGCGAAGGACCCGGCGAAGGCCGCGGACGTGGGGCCGCACCGGGAGGCGTGGAAGCGGCTCGGGGAGCGGCTGCACCCGCACGAGCACCCGCGGTGGCCGCACGCGGCGGAGGTGTTCGCGGTGGCCCGGGGCGAGCTGCGGGTGCCGTCGCTGGACTCCCGGGCGGAGGCGCTGCTCGCGGACGGCGACGTGCCGGGGGCGGCGGAGCTGCTGGCGTCGGCGGCGCCCGGGCGGCTGTTCCGGGCGCTGGACCGGCTGCTGCGCACGGCGGCGGACGGGGCCGGGCGGGAGGCGGTGCTGGCGGCGGCGGAGCGTGCCGCGCCGCGGGTGGCGGGCCGGGTGGTGCTGTCGCTGCGGGAGCACGCGCAGAACCGGCGGGCCGGAGCGGACGCGGTGCGGCGGGTGTTCGTGAACCGCGCGGGCGCCGCGTGGGTGGCGCCCGACCGGCGCGCGCCGCTGCCGGAGGACGTACGGGAGCGGCTGCTGGCGCTGCTCGACGCGGAGACCCGGCGCAGGCTGCCGGTGCCGGAGCGGCTGCTGGTGGACCCCGACGTCCTGGACGTGGCGCTGCCGCTCAGCGGGCGTGCCTCGACGGGCGGGTTCGGGGTGCTGCCGCGCGGCTCGGTGTCGCCGGTCGACGGCGAGCTGCTGCGGTTCTTCATGTACTGGAAGGAGGCCCGGCGGACCACCGACCTGGATCTGTCGGCGCTGGTACTGGACGAGGAGTACCGGACGGTGTCCTGGCTGTCCTACACGGAGCTGACCGCCGTGGAGGGCGTGCATTCCGGTGACGTCGTCGAAGCGCCGGACGGGGCCTCGGAGTTCATCGAGCTGCGGCTGGGGGCGGTGCGCGGGACGTTCGTCGTGCCGCAGGTGCACGTGTTCTCGGGCGAGGACTTCGAGGAGACGGCGGAGTCGTTCTTCGGGTTCATGCTGCGGGAGGGGGAGCAGGAGGGGCGGCCGTTCGAGCCGCGCACGGTCCGGATGAAGTCGGACCTGCGGGGTCCCGGCCGGGTGGCGCTGCCGCTGGTCTTCCGGCGGGACGCGGAGGGCCGCTGGCACGCGCACTGGCTGCACCTGTGCCTGCGGGGCACGCCGTCGGCGAACCGGGTGGAGGAGCACCGGGTGTCGGTGGCGGTGCTGCTGCGCGGCGCGCTGGGGCGGACTCCGCTGACGGTGCGTCACCTGGTGCGCCTCATGGAGGAGTCGGGGTCGCGGGTGACGGTGTGGGACGGGGGCGCGGTGCCGGCGGGGCCGGTGACGTACCTGGGTCTGGAACGGCCCGAGGGGCTCGCTCCGGGCTCGCGGGTCCTGACCCCGGAAAACCTGCGCGACCTGGTCCCGGCCTGAGTGCTACGGTCTTCCCGGGTCGAGGCCATGAGGGGGCTTCCTTCTCAGGATCCCTTGAAATTAGTCCCTTCGCTCTCCTCGCCCCGCACGGCCGCGGGCCCGGTCCTTCCGAGGACCGGGCCCGCGGCCGTCCGCGCGTTCACACCGCGTCGGCCAGGACCAGCGAGTGGATGCGGTCCGGGGCGCCGGGGCGGGCGTAGTACCAGCCCTGGGCGGTGTCGCAGCCGATCTCGCGGAGGCGTTCGGCCTGGGCGGCGGTCTCCACGCCCTCGACGGTGACGGCGAGTTCGAGGCTGTGGGCCAGGGAGACGATCCCTTCGACGATCTTCAGGTCGACGGGGTCCACCGGGTGCTGCTGCATGCCGCGGGTGAAGGAGCGGTCGAGCTTGAGGACGCTGACCGGGAGGCGGCGCAGGTTGGCCAGGTTGGAGTAGCCGGTGCCGAAGTCGTCGAGGGCGATGTCGACGCCCATCTCGGCGAGTTGGCGCAGGGGCTTGAGGAGGTCCTCGTCGGCGCCGATGAGGGCGGACTCGGTGACCTCCAGGCAGAGCGCGCCGGGGGCGAGTCCGGAGCGCTCCAGGACGTCGACGGTGTCGGCGACCAGCCGGGGGTGGTGGAGCTGGGTCGGCGACAGGTTGACGTTGATGCGGAGCGGGGTGCCGGCGGCGGGGTCGTCGAGCTGCCAGGCGCGGGCCTGCCGGACGGCCTCCTGGAGGACCCAGCGGCCCAGCGGCACGATGAGTCCGGTGTCCTCGGCGAGCGGGATGAAGCGGTCCGGGCCCAGGACGCCGTGCTGGGGGTGGCTCCAGCGGACGAGGGCCTCGGCGCCGTGGACGCTGCCGTCGTCGAGGTGGACGAGCGGCTGGTACTCGATGAAGAACTCGCCGCGCTCCAGGGCGGTCGGCAGGGCCGTGGTGAGGCCGTGCCGGGTGATGGCGCGGGCGTCGGCCTCGGGGTCGGCGAGCTCGAAGCGGTTGCCGCCCGCGGACTTGGCCCGGTACATGGTGATGTCGGCGCTGCGCAGCACCTCGGCGGCGGTGCGCTCGCCGGCCGGGCCCTCGACGACGCCGAGGCTGCCGCGCACGGTGAGTTCGCGGCCGTCGACGCCGATGGGGGCGGCGAGGGCGGCGAGGATGCGGTCGGCGAGCCCGGTGGCGTCCCGGTCGCCGCCGGTGCCGCTGGTGAGGGCGACGAACTCGTCGCCGCCGAGCCGGGCGACCATCTCGCCGGGGCCGGTGGCGCACGCCTGGAGCCGGTCGGCGACCTCCACGAGGAGCCGGTCGCCGACGGAGTGGCCGAGGCTGTCGTTGATGGCCTTGAAGCCGTCGAGGTCGAGGTAGCAGAGGCCGAAGCCGCTCTCCTCGCCTCCGGCGGCGGGGGCGAGGGCCTTCTCCAGGCGCTCGAAGAACAGCGTCCGGTTGGGCAGTCCGGTGAGGGCGTCGTGGGTGGCCTCGTACCGCAGGCGCAGGTGGAGCAGGCGCCGTTCGGTGATGTCCTCCATGAGGGCGAGCTGGTACTGGGGCAGGCCCTGGGCGTCGCGCAGCAGGGAGACGGTGAGGTTGGTCCACAGGACCGTGCCGTCGCCCCGGTAGTACGGCTTCTCCACCCGGTACTGCTCGCGCTCGCCGCGCACCAGCTCCTCGTAGAGCCGCCAGACGTGCGGCCCGTCCTCGGGGTGCACCCACTCGCTGACGTTGCGGCTGCGGACGTGGGCCTCCACGCCGCCGAACATGCGGGTCATCGTGTCGTTGACCTCCACGATGCGGCCGTCGAGGTCGGCGATGCCGATGCCGATGGCGGCGCCGTCGAAGACGGCCCTGAAGCGGCTCTCGGTGGCGTGCAGGGCGATCTCCGCGGCGCTGCGGGCACAGAGCGCGGAGCGGGCGATGGCCTCCTGCTCGACGCGGGTCCGCTCGCGCAGGGCCTGGGCGTAGCCGGTGGCCATGGCGTGCTGGAGGCGGGCGCAGCGGGCCCGCAGTTCCTCGGTGGCGAGCCCGGGGTCCGTACCGCAGTAGAGGACGAGGTACGAGTCGACCACGCCGAGGCTGCGGCCGAGGGCGTCCGGGTCGGTGCAGTGGGCGCCGACCAGTCCGGCCCCGGCCCGCTGGGCGGGGGCGGTGTCGAAGGGCCGGGCGAGCAGCGCGCCGGAGAGCAGCCGGGCGAGCGGCAGCAGGTGGCCCTCGAACTCGGCGCGGGTGAGGGAGGTGGCCGTCACCGGGAAGATGGCCCGGCTCCAGATGGTGACGAACCGCCTGAGTCTGTCCTCCGGCCCGTCGGTCTCCCCGGCGGCCCCGGACGGCTGCGACGGCACCTTCACGCCTTGCGCCCCACACCTGCGAAGCCGGAGAAGGCGTACGGGTCCTCCTCCTCGGCCGGGCTGTCGGGCCGCCACAGGGGCATCGACACGAGGCCGGGCTCGACGAGTTCGGTGCCGTCGAAGAAGCGGGCGATCTCCTCGGGCGAGCGCATCACCAGGGGGCTGCGGGTGGTGCGGTACACCTCGACGGTGCCGCCGGCGCGTTCCTGCTCCACCGGAATGCCCTCGTACGAGGCGTGGGTGACGATCAGGAGGCTGCCGGGGGCGAGGGCGTCGAGGAGTTCGGCGACGGCCTCCCGGGGGCGGTCGGAGTCCTCCAGGAAGTGCAGGACGGCGACGAGCAGCAGGGCGACCGGCCGGTCGAGGTCGAGGAGTCCGGTGACCTCGGGGCTGTGCAGGATGTCGGCAGGCTTGCGGAGGTCGGCGGGGACGACGGCCGCCTGGCCGACGCCCTCCAGGACGGCCCGGCTGTGGGCGACGGCGACGGGGTCGTGGTCGACGTAGACGATCCGGGCGGCGGGGTCGGCGGCGAGGGCGACCTCGTGCACGTTGCCGAAGGTCGGTATGCCGGAGCCGATGTCGAGGAACTGGGTGACGCCGGAGTCGACGGCGTGGCGGACGGCGCGCCGCATGAACGCCCGGTTCGCCTGCATGATCTTGGGGAGACCCGGCAGGAACTCCATGGCCTTGCGGGCCGCTTCCCGGTCCACTTCGAAATTGTGCGAGCCGCCCAGATAGAAGTCGTACATACGGGACACGCTCGGCATCGAAATGTCGATACCCGGCGGAGCCCAGGCGGGACGCTCCATCAATGTCTCCAACAAGTCGCCATGGGGGATGCGGCCCGGTGTTCGCGGCCGTGTTCGAGGTGAGGCTACTGATCGTCCGCCGAGAGAGCGAGTGGAAACGGAAATTCGCGGTCCGTTCTTGGTCACATGCCTTTGGCGCGTGCTGTCGAAACGAAGAGTTCACGCCTTCAGACCGTGCACATTCACGTGCATACGATCGTGCGGCGGCTCTCCGGGCCCTTGTCCGGGGGCACTTCGGCGGTCCGCGGCCCGGTCCGCACCTCGGTGGCCTGCGCGGTCCGGTCGGACCGCCGGTGCAGGATGCCCTGTCGCCCCGGGTCCGCGACAGGGCGACAACCGGACAGTTGTGGCGGGCGGACCCGGGGGCGGGTGTTCCGCGTCCCCGAAGTGCCACTGCGACGGGGATCACTGGGGTCCGCGACAGCAGAACGTCAAGTCCGCGCACCGGAAGAACCCCACCATCCGGGGAATCCGAGCGCATTCGGGCCCCGGTTCGCCGTCCATGTGTTCAAGCTCGTCGGCGTGTCTCTGTTCCGATCACCCTTCACGCGGTCGTTGGCGGCCACCGGACTGGTGTGGCTGCTCACCGCGCCCGCCCCGGCGACCGCCGATTCCTGCGCCCACGCCACGGTCGGACCGGGCGGCTCGCACACCTCGGTCGCGGTCATCGGCCCGGACGCGTGCACACCGCCGCCGAAACCGACCCCGACGAAGCCCCGCCCGACCGAACCCCAGAAGCCCGAACCCACGAAAACCACGAAGCCCACGAAGCCCACGCCGAAGCCTCCGGCGAAGCCGACCCCGCCCCCGCTGCCGAGGCCGCCGGTGATCCCGCCCGGGCCCGTGCCCGTGGTGCCGCCGCCGCCCTCCCCCCTGCGGCCGCCCGCCACCACCCCGGCACCGCGGCCCGTCCCCGTGACACCGGCCCCGACCCCGCCCCCGGCCCCGGCCTCCCCCGCGCCCGGCACCCCGGCGCCCGAGGAGCCGCCGGCCCCCGCGCCGCCGCCCCCGCCCGCCACCACGACGGCGCCGCGGCCGGCGGCCGCGCCCCCGGTGGCGCTCCCGCACTACAAGCGGACGGCCCGGCCCCAGCCGAAGCGCACCTCGTCACCCGTCACCACGATGCTCCTGATCACCGCGCCGGCCGTCATCGCCACCGCGATCCTGCGCCCGCGCTCCCGCTGATCCGGCCCGCACCCTCCCCGAACACCCCACTTGAGGAAGACCGAGGAACCATGTCCGAATGGCTCGTCCTGACCTTGGCGATGGCCGCCGCCTGCGGCGTCGTCCTGGCCATCGTCGTCATCAACCACCGCCGCATCCCCGAGGACGACGACCCCAACGAGACCCCCGACGTCATCGAGTACATGACGATGATGATCGGCGTGATCTACGCGATCGTGCTCGGTCTCGCCATCGCCGGCGTCTGGGAGGGCCGCAGCGCCGCCCAGGAGGTGGTGCGCCAGGAGGCCCAGGCCATGCACGAGATCTCCGAGCGGGTCGAGGTGTACCCGGCGGCGGTGCGCACGCGGATCCGCGCCGACGTCGACGCGTACGTCTCCTACGTCGTCAACCAGGAGTTCGACCACATGGCCGAGCAGGGCTCGACCACCGAGGAGGGCGACGCGCTCCTCGGCAAGGTGCGCCGCAGCGTCACCGACTACGAGCCCGCGAACGACTTCGAGGGGCAGGCGTACCAGCCGCTGGTCGACCAGGTGATGGTCGCCGACGACGCCCGCGGCGCCCGCGGCCAGAGCGCCGGGGAGACCATGCCGGGGGTGGTCTGGTTCGGCCTGATCATCGGGGCGCTGGTCTCGGTGGGGCTGATCTTCACCCTCCAGATCCGGCGCACGGGACGGGAGTTGCTGCTCGCGGGCCTGTACAGCGCGCTGATCGCCTTCCTGCTCTTCCTGATCTGGGACTTCGACGCGCCGTTCGGCCGCGGCCTGGCGGCCACCGCCGCGCCGTTCACCGATCTGTTCCCGCAGGTCACGGGCTGATCGACCGGGCCGTACTGGGCCGGTCGGGGGACATCGGTGCCCCATTCGCGCGTCTGGGATCGCGGCTGTGGTAGTGCGCTCCTAGCGTGGCGGTCAACGAGGTGTACGCAGGCTTCTCGCGGCCAGACCGCCGCGGCCGGCCCTCGGGACCCGGAGGATTCACCATGCGCGCGATACGTGCCGCGTCCACCGCCCTGCTGGGGGCGGCCGCCCTCGCCCTGGCCGCCCCCGTCACCGTCGCCCACGCGGCCGACGGTGCGCCCGCGCCGAACCCGCGGGTGCGGGGCGCGAAGGCCCCGGGCGATTTCGTCGTCTCCCCGTCGCTGGTCAGGGCCGGCGGCCGGGTGACGCTCAGCGCCCCCGGCTGCTCCAGCACGGCGACGGCGACGGCGGGCATCTTCGACACCGTCCAGATCGCGCCGGGTTCGGCGGTCACCGCCACCGTGGACGCGGACGCCAAGCCCGGCGCCGTGTACACGGTGGCGTTCAACTGCTCGGGCGGGGTGCAGGACACCGTGGACCTGACGATCAGCGGGCTCGCGACCCTGACGCCGACGATCGGCGCGACGACGCTGCTGGCCCCGCGCGGGGTCCAGGGCGGTCTCGGCGGTTCGCAGGGCGGGCCGGGAGCGGCCGAACTGGCCGCGGGCACGGCCCTGGTGCTCGTCGCGGCGGCCGGTTCGGCGTACGCGCTCCACCGCCGTGCGGGCTCCCGCCGGCACTGACCGCGTGCGGCCCTCCCGGCCGGGCGTGCGGCGGCGGACAGCCCGCCGCCCCCGGTCCCTTGCGGGACGCGGGGGCGGCGGGCGCGGGGGCCGACCGGGAGGTTCGGCCGGTCAGGCACCCGCGCCGGTCATCCGGCGGCGACGGATCACGAAGAGGCCGCCGCCGAGCGCGGCGGCGGCGACCAGGCTGCCGCCGACGGCCATCTCGGTGGAGCTGGGCTCCAGCGAACCGCCGAGACCGCCCTGGGCGCCGCGGCCCGCGAGCACGCGGAACGGGTGCGTGACGACCTTGGAGTTGTCGCTGCACTTGACGGCCAGGTTGTAGTTGCCGGGGGTGGCGTTGTTGTAGACGCGGGCGATCGCGCTGGACAGGCCGTCGGAGTTGACCGAGAGGTTGGTCTCCGGGAAGGCGTTGGACGTGACGGTGCCGCCGTGGCCGCACCCCTTGGCCGTGATCGTGATCGTCGACCCGGCGTGGACGTCGTAGGGGTTGACGGTGACGTTGACGGGACCGTTGGTGGCGGCGGCGAGGGGCGCGGCCAGGCCGACCGCCGCGAGCGCGGTGGCGGTCACCGCCAGAGTGCGTGCAGCACGCATGGTTGAACCTCCAGTGGAAGACGCCCCGAAGCGGTGCTCCGGGAGATTCGACGAGTACGTCTTCCATGACGAACCATCACAACCTGGACCCCTTCCCGCACCTCGGCGCTGGGCCGGTCCGGTGAGCGCCCGTGTCCGCCGATCGAGTTGTGTCGGCCGTCGGCGCCGCAGGTCAGAGGCGTGCGGGACGATTGTCCGACGAATACTCGGATGGGTCAGCGCTCCGTCACCCGGGGCGACCAGTGGGGCCCGAAGGCCCTCGCCCCGGCGGTTTCTGACGGTGGGTCGGCTCCCGTGCGGGGCTCCGGCCGGGGCCTGCGGGCGCGTCGCCACCCGTCCGGCCGCGCCGGGTTACCCGTTCGGGCCGTCCGGAGCGCGGGAGGACGGGGACGCCCTTACCGTTCACACGTCGCCACGAAGGGAGAACCATGCCCCCGAAGGACTTCCGCGTCCCCGAGCGCAGGAGACGACGACCCTGGGGCGTCCTGGCCCTCGCCATGCTGTCCGGAATCGCGATGATGCGCAACGGCGCGGGCGTCGCGGAGGGGCCGCCCCAACCGGCCGCCGCGGCCCGGCCGGTGGCGCGTCCGGTCGTCGCGCCGCCCGCCGAGGCGTCCTCGGGGGTCCGGCCGCTGCCCTTCGCCCCCGCCTCGCGGATCCGCATCCCGGCGATCGAGGTGGCGGCCCCGCTCATGGACGTGGGGCTCGACGCGGACGGCTGGGTGGCGGCCCCCGACCCGCGGGACGCCAACATGGCCGGCTGGTACCAGAACGGCATCGCGCCCGGCCAGCGCGGCACCTCGGTGATCGTCGGGCACGTCGACAACAAGAGCGGCCCGGCGGTCTTCTACGGGCTCGGCGCCCTGGAGAAGGGCCAGCACGTCGAGGTCGAGCGGTACGACGGCCGGGTGGCGGTCTTCGAGATCTACGGCATCGAGGTGTACTCCAAGCAGGACTTCCCCGGCCCGCAGGTCTACGGGGACACCGGCCACCCGGAGCTGCGGGTGATCACCTGCGGCGGCGGCTACACCAAGGCGGGCGGCTACGACGGCAACGTGGTCGTCTACGCGCGGATGGTCGGCTCCCGCTGAGGCTCCCGCCGGGACGCGCGCGCGGAAGGGCCCCGGGGCGTCCCCGGGGCCCTTCCGCGCGGTCGGCGCGCCCTCAGCGGCGGGGCACGGTGATGCCGTACCCCTCGTCGAGGAGCGCGGGCAGGTAGCGGCGGAGCGCGGCGACGCTCTGGGAGCGGTTCCCGCCGGCGTCGTGCGAGAGGACGACGACGCCGGGCCCCGCGCCGTCGAGGACCCGGCGGACGATGGTGCCGCTGCCGGGCTCGGTCCAGTCCAGGGTGTCCACGGACCAGGCGAAGGGCTCCATGCCGAGGGCGGCGCCGATCTCGAAGGAGTGCCGGTTCCAGGCGCCGTAGGGGGCGCGGTACCAGAGCGGGGCGGTGCCCACGGCGCGCTCCACGATCTCGCTGGTGGAGCCCAGTTCGTCGCGGATGCGGGAGGGGCGCAGCTTCGGGACGAGCGGGTGGGACCAGGAGTGGTTGCCGATCACGTGCCCGTCGTCGGCCATCTCCCTCAGCAGGTCCTGGTTCTCCACCGCCATCTCGCCGCAGACGAAGAACATCGCCCGGCAGTCGTGGCGGCGCAGGGTGGCGAGGATCGCCGGGGTGTAGCGGGGGTCGGGGCCGTCGTCGAAGGTGAGGACCATGGAGCGGCCGACGCCGGTGAGCGAGAGGAAGGGCCGGCTCCGGACCGGGGGCAGGGCGCGGGGGCGTGCGGCGGGGGCGTACGCGGTCATGGGCTGGAGCCGGTACGCGGAGGGGCGCAGCCGGGGCGCGGCGGCCTGCGGTCCCGGGGCGGGGGCCGCGGCGGGGCGCGGGCCCCGGGGGGCGGCGGAGGCCGTGGGGGCGTCGGGGGTGCCGAGCCGGTCGACGGCGAGCGCCCCGGCCGTGACGGTGACTCCGAGGGCGGCGGCGAGGCCCAGCACCGACCTCCGGCCGATGAGCGGCTGATCGTTTTTCATGACCAATGGTTCGTACGGGGAGGGGTGCGGGCCCCTCACCGACACCGGGCCGCCGCCCGATTGCACCCGATGGGCCGATACCCTCGGAAGGTGAGCGAACACCAGCCCCACCGGTTCGAACGCGGCACCGACGGACCCAAGGTGATCATGGCGGGGGTCGACGGCTCGGCCTCGTCCCTGCGGGCGGCGGCCTACGCGGCCGGCCTGGCCCGCCGGCAGCACGCGCTCCTCGCGCTCGTCTACGTGCAGCCGGTGCTGGCGGGCGGCGCGGCGCTGGGCGCCCCGGTCGCCGGCACCACCGGGGAGATCGCCGAGAGCCTGGTCGAGGAGATCCGCACCTCGGCGGAGCGCGTGAAGGGCCTGTGGCAGGTGCGCTGGGAGTTCCACACCTTCCGGGGCGACGCCTACGCGGGGCTGGCGCGCGCGGCGGACGACCTGAAGGCGGACGCCGTGGTGGTGGGCGTCTCGGAGTCGGCGGGGCACCGCTTCGTCGGCTCGGTGGCCGTGCGCCTGGTGAAGGCGGGCCGCTGGCCGGTCACGGTCGTCCCCTGACCGGCCGCCCCGCTTCCCGGGCACCGGCCCGCCCTTCGACCGGTCGCCTCACTTCCCGGCCGTCAGCCCGTCCTCGGCGGCGCCCCGGCCGAGGACGACCTGGCGGATCGTCTCGCGGATGCCGGGGTGGCGGGGGTCGGAGCCGTCGGCGGCGCCGAGGTTCACCACCCGGCCGCGCCCGGTGTCGAACCACTGCGGCACGAACTCGGCCTTCGTCACCTGCCAGCGGGCGCCCTTCGTGCGGGGCGGGACGAAGGTGAAGCGGCCGATGCTGCTCTGGTTGCCCCGGGGGTCGAAGACGCCCTCGTGGTTGATCATGTCGCCGGCGATCTGGTCGCCCATGCCGTAGATCACCCAGGTGCCGTTGACCTTCTCGTACGCCTGCGGCACGTGGGCGTGGGTGCCGACGATCAGGTCGATGTCGGGGCGGCCCCCGGTGGCGGAGGCGGTGAGCGAGCGGGCGAGGGAGAGCTGCCGTTCGTCGGGTTCGGTCTGCCACTCGCTGCCCCAGTGGACGCTGACCACGACGACGTCGGCGCCCGCGGCGCGGGCCGCCCGGGCGTCGGCGATCACCCGGCCCTCGTCGAGGAGGTTCACCGCCCAGGGCCGCCCCTCGGGGAGCGGGTAGCCATTGGTGTCGTAGGTGTAGGCGAGCTGGGCGACGGTGGCGCCGCCCGCCTTGAGCAGGGTGGGCCGGGCGGCCTCGGCGGCGGTGCGGGCCGAGCCCGCGTGCTTCACCCCGGCGGCGTCGAGGGCGTCGAGGGTGCGGCCGAGTCCGGCGGCGCCGTCGTCGAGGGTGTGGTTGGAGGCGGTGGAGCAGGAGTCGTAGCCGGTGGCCCTGAGGGCGGCGGCGACCTCGGGCGGGGACTTGAAGGCGGGGTAGCCGGTGTAGGGCCCGCCGTCCTCCCCGTACACGGTCTCCATGTGGCAGATGGCCAGATCGGCGCGGGAGACGACGGAGCGCGCCCCGGCGAGCATGGGGCGGAAGTCGTAGCCGACGCCTCCCGCGTCCTCGGCGGCCCGGCGGATGATCGAGTCGTGCGGGAGGACGTCGCCGGAGGCCACCAGGGTGAAGCCGGCGGGCCGGGGCGCAGGGGCGGCCGGGCGGGGCGCGGCGGAGCCGCTCGACGGGCCGCCCGGTGCGGGTCCTCCGCCGACGGGGCCGCCCTGGGCACAGGCGGCGACGACGGCGAGCAGGGAGCCGGCGAGGGCGGTGGAGCCGGCGCGGACGATTCTGGCGCGCGCCGGCCTGGTGCCTGCGGTCATGACGACTGCCACCCCGATCATAGGAAGAACATGTGTTCTGCCGAATTGATCCCGTGGGCGGCCCGGGGTCAAGGGACCCGGCCGGGGCCGTGGCCGAACCCCACCGGATCGGACGCACGACCGTCCTTCGCTCGCCGCCCGACCGTTCGGCGTGCCATTCGTCGCTCGTTACGACCGTTCGCCGCAGACCGTTGTCCGTTCCCTGTCCCCTTCCGGCCGGATGCGTTCGGATACGGCGCGGACGACGAACCGCTGAGCGGGCGGGGAAGGGTGGTACTCATGACGACGGCAACGGCGGCGGCGACCGTGACGACCGACGAGCGGACGCTCCAGGAGCTCCAGCGGGAGCACGGGCCCGCCCTGTTCTCCTTCCTCCTGGGGCTGACCTACGGGGACCGCCAGCGCGCCGAGGACCTGGCCCAGGAGACCCTGGTCCGCGCCTGGCTCCACCCCGAGGCCTTCGACGGCTCCTACGCCTCGATCCGGCCGTGGCTCTTCACCGTGGCCCGCCGGCTGGCCATCGACGCCCGCCGCTCCCGGCTGGCCCGGCCCGCCGAGATCGGCGACGGCGTGCTCGCGGTCACCCCGGACCCCTCGGACGCCACCGCGTCGGCCGAGGCGGCGCTCGACGTGCGGGCGGCGGTCCGCGAACTGAGCCCGGAGCACCGGGCTGTGCTGGTCCGGCTCTACTTCCACGGGCTCACCGTCAACGAGGCCGCCGTGGACCTCGGGATCCCGGCCGGCACGGTCAAGTCCCGTTCCCACTACGCCCTTCGGCAGCTCGGCCGCTCGCTGCCGGGCTACCGGCCGCGCCGCGGCGTCGTTGCCGGACCCCGGGCCGCGGCCGCACAATGACGCCGTGACGCTCCCTGACGCCGTGACACCGGCTCCCGCCGTGGCGCTGACCCCCGCCGCCGCCGAGAAGATCCTCGCCGACAACTTCGCCCCCTGGGTGCTCGACCTGGGCCTGACGGTCGACTCCGTCGACGGCCGCGGGGCCGTCCTCCGGCTCCCCTGGTCCGACCGGCTGGCCCGCGAGGGCGGCGGCCTCTCCGGCCAGGCCCTGATGGCCGCCGCCGACACGGCCACGGTGATCGCCGTCTCGGCGGCCCGCGGCGGCTTCGTGCCGATGACGACCGTCCAGCAGTCCACCAGCTTCCAGCGGGCGGTCCTCGACACCGACGTCCTGGTCCGCGCCCGCCTCACCAAGCTCGGCCGGCGGATGGCCTTCGCCGACATCACCCTGACCGCCGAGGGCTCCGACGAACCGGCCGCCCACGCGACCGCCGTCTACGCCCTGCTCGGCTGACGCGCCGCCCCCTCCCCCGGGCTCCCGTCCGGGGAGGACCACGGGGGTCTATGCACTCGATGTATACGCGGTGCGTATAGTCGCGATCATGTCCTCACGACCCCGCACCCCCTCCCTGCCCCGCCTGTTCAAGGCGGTCGTCGTCACCCTGATCGCCGTCGGCGCCTCGCACGTCGTCCTCTCCGACACGCTCCGCTTCTCGCTGGTCGCCCAGGCGTCCTCCGCGCTCGGCGCGCCGACCGGCTACTCCGCCGACCAGGCGTTCACCGCCGCGCTGATGAACACCGCCCTGCTCATGCCGTTCGTGCTGTGGGCCGGGATGCGCCTGGCCGGGGAGCGGTCCCCGGGCGCCATGGTGCTGGTGGGGAGCACCGGGTGGATCGTCACCGTCTGGCGCGGGATCGACGCCCTCGACGACTCCTTCGGCGCGATCCTCCCCCTGCGGTCGCTCGCGCTCGTCGTCGGCGTCACCGCGCTCGCCTCGCTCGTCCGGCGGCGCCCCTCCCCCGCCCCCGCCGCCCCCTCCGCCCCTCGGACCCCACCGGCACCGATCCGGCCGGAGAACGTATCCGAAACCACACCGGCGAGTTGAGCAAAGCGGTCCACGCGGACGCTCCGAGCGGAGGAGGCTCTGCTCCGGGTGCCGAGAACCGAGGGACCCGACGTCCGGGAGAAGGTGGGAGCGTTGCCGCCCGAGAGCACGAACGGCGCCGGCCGCAGGAGCGGCGGCGGTCTGGCCGTACCGATGGCCTGGCTGTGCGCCGAGTACCTGGCCGACCAGTACCTGACCGCCGCCGGGCTCGCCGAGCCCGGCTCGCTGGAGCACCGCGCCTCCCTGCGGGCCCTGGCCCTCACGGTCCACCTGTCCGGGGAGCCCGCGGCCGACGAGTGGCTGCGGCTCACCGTCCACGAGGCGGGCTGGCCCGACTGGGTGGAGGAACGGCTCGCCGCCGAGGCGGCCGAGGACCCCGGCGGGGCCGACCTCGCCCTCGCCCTGGGCGCCTGGCGGGCCCTGCGGGAGACCTGGGTGCACGCCGCCGACCTGGACGGGCCCTCCGCCCCCGGCACGAGCCTCCCGGTGGACGAGGCGTCCCGGACCTGGGTGCCCGCCTGGCGGCTGGGGCTGCCCCTCGCCCACCTCGCCCTGTGGCTCGCCTGATCCGTCACCGCGTCGGCGACGGATGCACCCCCGGACGGTACTTGGGGAAGCGCGCGGTCACCTTCATGCCCGCGCCGACGCCGGTCTCGATGACGAGCGCGTACTCCGCCCCGTACACCTGGCGCAGCCGCTCGTCGACGTTGGACAGGCCGATGCCGGAGCCGCCCGGGTGCTCGCCGCGCAGCACCGCCCGCAGCCGCTCCGGGTCCATGCCCGCGCCGTCGTCCTCGACGGTCACCACCGCCTCCGCTCCGGCGTCCCGCGCGGCGATGGTGACCCGGCAGCCCCGGTCCGTCAGGCCGTGCTTGACCGCGTTCTCCACCAGCGGCTGGAGGCAGAGGAAGGGCAGCGCGACCGGCAGGACCTCCGGGGCGATCTGGAGCGTCACCTTGAGCCGGTCGCCGAAGCGCGCCCCGGCCAGCGCCAAGTACTGCTCGATCGCCCGCAGTTCGTCGGCGAGCTGGGCGAACTCGCCGTGCCTGCGGAAGGAGTAGCGGGTGAAGTCGGCGAACTCCAGGAGCAGGTCGCGGGCCCGCTCCGGGTCGGTGCGGACGAACGAGGCGATGGCGGCGAGGGAGTTGAAGATGAAGTGCGGGGAGATCTGGGCGCGCAGCGCGCGGATCTCCGCCTCCACCACCCGGGTCCGGGAGCGGTCCAGCTCGGCCAGCTCCAGCTGGACCGAGACCCAGCGGGCCACCTCGGTCGCGGCCCGCACCAGCACCGCCGACTCCCGGGAGCCGTAGGCCACCAGCGCGCCGAGCACCCCCTCCTCGCCGGTGAGCGGGGCGGTCACCGCCCAGCGCAGCTCGCAGCCGGGGTCGGCGCAGCCGGTGGGCGCCGAGCGGCTGCGGCCGGTCTCCAGGGTCGCGGCGGCCAGGCCGGGCACGCCCGCGTGGTGGTGCGCCTCGCCGGGCCCGTCCCAGGCGAGGACGGCCGTGCCGTCGGTGAGGCACAGCGCCTCGGTGCCCAGCAGCGAGCGCAGCGGGCGGACCGCCCGTCCCGCGGTCTCCCCGGTGAGCCCGGCGCGCAGCGGCGGGGCGGCCAGCGAGGCGGTGTGCAGGGTGTGGAAGGTGGCCCGCTCCACGGGGGTGCCGAGGTCGGGGTGGGCGGCCCGGCCGCCGCGCCGGGCGGTGAGCCGGCCGAGGACGAAGCCGGCCGTGAGCAGCACGGTGCCCGCGGCGCTCGCCGCGGCCAGGACGATGCCGGTCACCGGCGGGCCCCCCGCTCGGGGACGGGGGCGGTGAACTCCTCCGGCAGGTGCAGCCGGGCGAGGATCGCCGGGGTGCCCGCCGGGACGCTGCGCGGGGTGGCGAGCGAGACCAGGACCATGGTGAGGAAGCCGAGCGGGACGGACCAGACGGCCGGCCAGGCCATCAGGGTGTGCGGCCAGCCCGCCGGGGCGAGTCCGGCCCGGGTCGCCATCACCGCGGCGAGCGCGGAGCCGCCGCCGAGGAGGAGTCCGGCCGCCGCGCCGGGCGGGGTGAGCCGCCGCCACCAGATGCCGAGGACGAGCAGCGGGCAGAAGGAGGAGGCGGAGACGGCGAAGGCGAGCCCGACGGCGTCGGCGACCGGCACCTTGGAGGCGGCGACGCCGACGGCGAGCGGGACGGCGGTGGCCAGCAGGGTCGCGAGCCGGAAGTGCCGGACCGCGCGGGAGGGCAGCACGTCCTGCGCGAGGACGCCGGCGACCGACATGGTGAGTCCCGAGGCGGTGGAGAGGAAGGCGGCGAAGGCCCCGCCCGCGACGAAGGCGCCGAGGAGGTCGCCGAGCGCGCCGCCGGCGATCCGGTCGGGCAGGACGAGCACGGCGGCGTCGGCGGAGCCGGTGAGAGCGAGCTCGGGGGCGTAGATCCGCCCGAGGGCCCCGTAGAGCGCGGGCAGCAGGTAGAAGACGCCGATCAGGCCGAGGACGACGAGGGTGGTGCGGCGGGCGGCCCGCCCGTGCGGGCTGGTGTAGAAGCGGACGGCGACGTGCGGCAGGCCCATGGTGCCGAGGAAGGTGGCGAGGATCAGCCCGTACGTGGCGTACAGCTGGTGTCCGTCACGGCCGCCGGCCAGCGGCTGGGACCAGCCGAGCGGGTCGGCGCCCTCGGCGCGCCGCTCGGGCACCGGGGCGCCCGCCGGGAGGGCGAGGAGGGTGCCGCCCTTCACCTGGTGGGTGCCGGGGGCGAGGGTGACGGCCCGCTCCTCGTACCGGACGGAGTCGACGGTGCCGGTGACGGTGAGGGTCAGCGGGGCGTCGAGCCCGAGACGCACGGTGTCGGCGACCCGGACGGCGGTGTGCTCGCGGAGCACCGCGGGGGCGTCGAAGCGGGCCCGGGGCGCCCCGTCGCCGTACCAGGCGGCGACCAGGAAGAAGGCCGGGACCAGCAGGGCGGTGAGCTTCAGCCAGTACTGGAACGCCTGGACGAAGGTGATGCTGCGCATGCCGCCCGCGGCGACGGTGCCGGTGACGACGAGGGCGACGAGCAGGCCGCCGACCCAGCCGGGGGCACCGGTGAGGATCTCCAGGGTGAGGCCGGCGCCCTGGAGCTGCGGCAGCAGGTAGAGCCAGCCGATCCCGACGACGAGGAGGCTCGCGAGCCGCCGGACCTGCGGGGACTCCAGCCGGGCCTCGGCGAAGTCGGAGAGGGTGTAGGCCCCCGAGCGGCGCAGCGGGGCGGCGACGAGGACCAGCAGGACCAGGTAGCCGGCGGTGTAGCCGACCGGGTACCAGAGCATGGCCGGGCCCTGGACGAGGACGAGGCCCGCGATGCCGAGGAAGGAGGCCGCGGAGAGGTACTCGCCGCTGATGGCGGCGGCGTTGAGCCGGGGCCCGGCGGTCCGGGAGGCCACGTAGAAGTCGGAGGTGGTGCGGGAGACGCGCAGGCCGAGGGCGCCGATGAGGACGGTGGCGAGGACGACGGCGGTGACGGCGACGACCGCGTGGGTCTGGTTCATGCGGGACGGTCCACCGGTCTCAGCGCTCGACGAGGCCGGTGAAGTCGCGCTCGTTGCGCTCGGCCCGGCGGACGTACCAGAGGGCGATCGCCCAGACGACGGGGTAGACGCCGGCGCCGAGCGCGGCCCACACCAGCGCCTCGGGGGCGGGCAGCGCGAGCAGCAGCGGGAGGGTGCCGACGAGCAGGGCGAGCGCGCCGAGGGCGGTGAGGGCGGCGCGGAGCTGGCTGCGCATCAGGGAGCGGACGTAGGTGTGGCCGAGGGTGGTCTGCTCGTCGATCTCGGAGCGGGCGGGCGGGTGCAGGGGCCGGGGCCGCAGGCGCGGCGCGGGCCGGTCGCCGAGGGCGGAGGCGTAGGTGACGGTCTCGCGCCGGGGCCGGCGCGGCTCGGGGTGCTCCGGCATCGGCGTCGCTCTCTGACGGGCCCTGGCGGGCGGGTGGGCCCGTGGAGTGTAAGCGGAAGGGGCCGGGCGCCGGTAGGGGTGTCCGGTCAGCCTCCGGCGCGGCGCATCAGCAGGTCGCGCAGGGGGCGGGCGTGCCGGCGGCTGACCGCGAGGTCGGTGGCGCCGACCCGGACCGAGGTGGTGGTGCCGTCGAGCCGGAGCTCCTCGATGCGGTCGAGGGCGACGAGGTGGCTGCGGTGGATGCGGACGAAGCCCCGGTCCGCCCAGCGCTCCTCCAGGGTGGAGAGCGGGATGCGGACGAGGTGGCTGCCCTGGTCGGTGTGGAGCCGGGCGTAGTCGCCGTGGGCCTCGACGTAGGCGATGTCGTCGACGGCGACGAAGCGGGTGACGCCGCCGAGCTCGACGGCGATCTGCTCGGGCGCGGCGGGGGCCGCGGGCGGGGCGGCGGTGGCGTGCACGAGTTCGTGGACGCGGCGGACGGCCTCGGCGAGCCGTTCGCGGCGGACCGGCTTGAGGACGTAGTCGACGGCCTTGAGGTCGAAGGCGGTGAGCGCGAAGCCCTCGTGGGCGGTGACGAAGACGACGAGCGGCGGGCGGGCGAAGCCGGCGAGCAGCCGGGCCACGTCGAGGCCGGTGAGGCCCGGCATGTGGATGTCGAGGAAGACGACGTCGATCGCCTGCTCGCCGTCGGGGCCGCCGTCCAGCGCCCGCCCGATCCGGCGCAGCGCCGCGGTGGCGTCCCCGGCGCCCTCGGCGGCCTTGACCCGGGGGTCGGCGCGCAGCAGGTAGAGGAGTTCCCCGAGGGCGGGTTCCTCGTCGTCGACGGCGAGTACGCGGAGCATGCGCGGGAGTCTACGGAACCGGGTCCTGGGCGGGCCGGGGCGTGACGGTGAACTCGCACCAGACGCACTTGCCGCCGCCCCGGGGCTCGACGCCCCAGTCGTCGGAGAGCTGGTCGACGAGGAGGAGGCCCCGTCCCGAGACGCCGGCCTCGCCCGCCTCGCGGCGGCGGGGCAGGGCGCTGGAGCGGTCCTCGACCTCGACCCGCAGCCGCCGTTCGGCGCCGGGCAGGATCCGCAGGGTGAGGATGGCCCCGCCGTCGGTGTGCATGAGCGCGTTGGTCATCAGCTCGTCGGCGACGAGTTCGATCTCGTCGGCGCGGTCGCCGGCGCCCCAGGCGCGGACGGCGGCCCGGATCATGTGGCGGGCGGCGCTCAGCGCCTCGGGGTCGCTCTGGGCGACGTGCTGGCGGAAGCGGCCGCCGGTGGGTGCGGGGACGCCGAGGCGGCGCAGCAGCAGGATGGCGACGTCGTCCTCGCCGCCGCGCTCGGCGACGACGTCGCAGAGGTGGTCGGCGAGGTCCTGGAGGTCGGAGGGGCCGCGCCGGACGAGGGACGAGAGCCATTCGAGGCCCTCGTCGAGGTCGGCGCCGGGCTTCTCGACCAGTCCGTCGGTGTAGAGCATGAGGGTCTGGCCGGGGTCGAGTTCGAGGGTGGTGACGGGGTAGTCGAGCCGGCCGAACTCGGCGGAGAGGCCGAGCGGGAGGCCGCCTTCGACGGCGATCCGCCGACACCGGCCGTCCTCCTCGCGGACGAGCGGGTCGACGTGCCCGGCGCGGACGACCTGGACGACGCCGGTGGCCGGGTCGGTCTCGGCGTAGGTGCAGGTGGCGAAGCGGTCGGTGTCGAGTTCGTGGAGGAAGACGGAGGCCCGGGCCATGACGGTGGCCGGGGTGTGGCCCTCGGCGGCGTAGGCGCGCAGCACGATCCGCAGCTGGCCCATGACGGCGGCGGCGTGGGTGTCGTGGCCCTGGACGTCGCCGATGACGGCGCCGACCCGGCCGCCGGGGAGCGGGATGACGTCGTACCAGTCGCCGCCGATGTCCCGGCCGAGGCGGGCGGAGCGGTAGCGGACGGCTATCTGGGCGCCGTCCGCGTCGGGGATCCGGCGGGGCAGCATCGCCTGCTGGAGCCCTTCGGCGAGGTCGTGCTCCTGCTCGTAGAGCATGGCCCGCTGGAGGCTCTGGGCGATGCTGCTGCCGAGGGCGACGAGGAGGGTCCGCTCGTCCTCGCTGAAGCCGGTGCGGTCGCTGTAGAGCAGGCCGAGGGCGCCGATGGGGCGGGCCTGGGCGATGAGCGGCAGGTAGGCGGCGGCGGTGATGCCGAGGCTGCTGATGTGCTGCCACAGGACGGGGAAGGAGGCGGCGAAGTCCTCGGAGGTGTCGATGAAGCGGGGGCGCAGGGTGCGGATGACCTCGCTCATCGGGTAGGGCTCGTCCACCCGGGTGAAGCGGGTGCCCGGGACGAAGGCGCCGTCGGGCCCCTCGGCGACGAGGTGGATGCGGCCGGACTCCAGCAGGCCCATGACGAGGCTGGCGGCGCCGAAGTGCTCCAGGGCGTGCGAGTCGTTGAGGAGGTCGATGACGTCCTGGACGGTGCGGGCGTAGGCGAGGGCCGCGGTGGTGCCCTCGACGACCCCGGCGCGCTGTCTGCGGCCCTCGTCGAGGCCGAGGCGGGCGGCGGACTCGGTGAGTTCGTGGGTGGCGTCCCGGAGGACGCCGATGATCCGCACGGGGCGGCCGGTGGCGTCGCGGTGGACGATGCCCTGGGTGTGGGTCCACTGGTGGGAGCCGTCGCGGCGGCGGATGCGGAAGTAGGCCCCGTACTGGTCGCTGCCGTCCTTGAGGGCCTGGGCCACCAGGGTGTCCAGCTGGCGGCCCTCGTCGGGCAGGACGCGGCTGCCGAGGGTCTCGGGGCGGTCGTCGTACTCGCCGGGCGCGAAGTCGAAGACGTCGAGGGCGGCCTCGTCCATCCGCATGACGCCGGTGGTCAGGTCCCAGTCGAAGCCGCCCATGCGGAAGGCGGCGCCGAACGTGCTGAGGATCGGCGCCGCCGCGCCGCCCGTGGCCGGTGCCGTGTCCGCTCCCCCGCTGCCCGCGCTCATGGGGGCCACGCTAGGGCCGGCGGGGTCCTCGCGCACCACGAAGATCTTCAGCCGGCGAAGGTGTCGGACCCCGGGGGTTCCGGTTCGCCGGGGACCGGACCGGTCGGGTGGCCGCCGTCCGGCGGCGCGTAGGGGTCCGCGTACGGGTCCTCGTACGGCTCGCCGTACGGGTCGGCGCGGGGGTCCGTGTACGGGTCGGTGTACGGGTCCTCGTACGGGTCGGTGTACGGCTCCGAGGGCGCGTCCGGCGTCACGGGCGCGTCCGGCGTCACCGGGGCGTCCGGGGTGGCGGGTCCGTCCGGGACCGCGGGGGTGTCGGGGGCGGCGGGCGTGTCGGGGGCGGCCGGGACGCTGGGCGCCTCGCTGGAGGCGGCGGGCGCGTCCGGCGTCTCCGGCGCGTCCTGGGTCCCCGGCGTGTCCGGCGCGTCCGGGGTTTCCGGCGCGTCCGGAGTCTCCGGCGCGTCCGGGGTGACGGGGTCGCTGAGGGCGCAGGTGGCGGGGTCGCAGTCGGGGACGGTGTCGGGCTTGCGGTCCTGGTCGCCGTCGCTGCCCGTCTTCCGCTCGATCCAGCTGTCGTCGGCGACGTTCACGAGGACGAGGCTGGTGACCACGGTGGTGGTGGGCTTGACCATGATCACGCGGTCGGGGTCGAAGCCGGCCCAGGGGTCGCCCTGGTGGACGGCGCCGGAGACGCTGACGGGCGTGCGGAGGGGGTTGCCGCAGGCGCAGCGGACCCGGGGGGCGCCGTAGGGGTCGACGAGGACGGCGGTGCCGGCCTGGAGGACGGACTGGAAGGCGGCGGCCCGGCCGTCGCGGAAGCCGTGGTTGGTGACGCGGGTGTCGGCGCGCAGCAGGACGGGGGTGAGGTCGCGCAGCCAGTCGGCGACGCCGTTCTCGGGGATGCCGGCGGCCTCGGCGAAGGCGCGGAGCTTGGCGGGTTCGGCGGCGAGGTAGGCGACCTGCTGCTCGACGTCGCAGCTGGCCTCGGCGCGGGTGCCGCCGTAGAGGCCGGGGGCGGAGCCGGTGACCTCGTGGACGCCGGGGGCGCTGGCGGGCTGCGCCGCGGGGCGGGCGCCCGGCAGGGCGCGGAGTCCCGCGCCGCGCGCGGTGGAGGCGGTGAAGGGGTCGGGTCCCTGGTCGGCGACCGGCTGGAGCCGCACCTCGTGGGCGGCGCTCAGGGCGGCCCGGCCCGCTCCGCCGCCGTGCTCGGCGGCGGAGCAGCCGGCGAGGAACAGGGCGGCGCCGAGCGTCGCGGCGAGGGCGGTACGGCCCTGGTGGCGGGCCGTCCCTGGGGCGGGGCGGACGGCGGCGGGGTTGCTCCGCGTCCGGCGCTGCGGTGGGCGCACGTGCTTCTCCCGGTCGTCACGGGTGGGTTCCTCCCGTTCTGTCGCAGGGAGTGGCCGGGGGCAAGCGGAGCGCGTCCGTACGGGCGGACGGGGTGGCGCCGACTCCGGACTTGAACACGTTCAAGAGAGGCCCTACGCTCGGGACCGTCACCGTTGAACACGTTCAAGTCGGGGGTTGGACGCCATGAACACGTTGGACGCCGTCGTGGCTCCGGTCGTGACGATCGGGATGCTCTGGGTCGTGCCGACCGGGCTCGGCCTCGTCGAGGGGCCCCGGCCGCCCGGCTGGGACGCGCTGCGGCGGGCCTGGCCGCTGCTGGCCCTGCCGGGCGCCGTCTCGCTCTGGCTGCCCCGCTCCGGCGCGGCGACCGCGCTCGCCGCCTGCTACGCGCTCGCCACCCTGGCGCTCGCCCTCCTGGCCCCGGCCCGGCTCGCGCTCACGAGGTCGGCGAGGCCCGCCGAGCTCGCCGTCCTCACCGCGCTCGTCTGCCCGTCCGTCGCCGGACTCGCGCTCGTCGCCGAGCGGGCCTCGTACCCGCTCTTCGGCTTCGAGCTCGACCTGCTGGCGCTGACCGTGCCGCACTTCCACTTCGCGGGCTTCGCCGCCGCCCTGGTCGCCGGACTGCTCTGCCGCTCCGCCGGCGGAGGGGTCCTGGCCGGGGCCGCCGCGCTCAGCGTGCCCGCCGGGACCCTGCTGGTGCTCGCCGGGTACTTCGTCGACGACTGGGCCGAACTGGTCGGGGCCGTCGTGCTCACCGCCGGGATGACCGCCGTCGCCGTGCTCACCCTGCGGGAGCGGCGGGACCTCGCCGCCGATCCCGTCACCCGGGCCCTGCTGGGCGTCTCGGCCCTGGTCCTGGCCGTCACCATGGCCCTCGCGCTCTGGTGGGCGCTGGGCGAGGCGACCGGGATCCCGCACCCCACCCTGACCTGGATGGCCGCGACCCACGGCCTCGGCAACGCCCTCGGCTTCGCCGTCTGCTCCCTGCTCGCCCACCGCCGGCTCCGCACCGCGCCCGGCCCCGCCGCCACCACGACCGCCATCCCCCGCACCCTCCCGCGAACGGAGCTCCCGGCATGAGCCGCATCCTCAAGGACCTGGCCCCGCGCCGTACCCTCAGCTACCGCGAGGTCGGGGCCACCCGCACCCCCGGCGCCCTCCCCGCCGGCTACCACCACCTGCGCCACAGCGCCGCCGTCGGCCACGGCCCCGCCGACTTCCGGACCGCCGCCGAGGCCGTCACCACCTGGCGGATGCACCGCGCCACCGGCGCCCGGGTCCGCTCCGCCGCGGACCGCGCGGCCCCCGGCGTCACCCTGGAGGTCGCGCTCGGCATCGGCCCGTTCTCCTACGGCGTGCCCTGCGAGGTGATCTGGCTGCCCGAGGAGGAGCACCGGGGCGGCTTCGGGTACGGCACCCTCACCGGCCACCCGGAGTGCGGCGAGGAGTCCTTCCTCGTGGAGCTGGAGCCCGACGGCACGGTCCGCTTCACGGTGACCGCCTTCAGCCGGCCCGCCGCCTGGTACACCCGGCTCGCCGGGCCGGTCGTCCCCCGCCTCCAGCTCGCCTACGCCCGCCGGCTCGGCACCGTCCTCGCCCGGCTCGTCGCGGAGGGCTGAGCCGGCGCCGATACTGGAGGCGATGGAGTGGTTCACCGCACCGGAGCTGTGGACGGCCCGGACCGTCTTCCAGCGCGGCCTGGCCGTGCTGTACGGCGTGGCCTTCCTGTCGGCCGCCCTCCAGTTCCGGGCGCTCATCGGCGCGCGCGGCATGCTCCCCGTACCGGATTTCCTGCGCCGCACCACCCCGCTCCGCTCGCCCTCGCTCTTCCACTGGCACTACTCCGACCGCCTCTTCGCGGCGGTCGCGTGGACCGGCACCGGCCTCGCCGCGGCGCTCGCCGCCGGGGCGGCGGACGCGGTGCCGCTCGCGGCCGCCATGGCCCTGTGGCTGCTGCTGTGGGGGCTCTACCTGTCGATCGTGAACGTGGGCCAGACCTGGTACGCCTTCGGCTGGGAGTCGCTGCTCCTGGAGACCGGCTTCCTGGCGGTCTTCCTCGGCAACGACGACGTCGCCCCGCCGCTCCTCGTCCTCCTGCTGCTGCGCTGGCTGCTCTTCCGCGTCGAGTTCGGCGCGGGCCTGATCAAGATCCGCGGCGACGCCTGCTGGCGGAGGCTGACCTGTCTGGAGCACCACCACGAGACCCAGCCGATGCCGGGCCCGCTGAGCTGGTTCTTCCACCGGCTCCCCCGCCCCCTGCACCGCGTCGAGGCCGCCGCCAACCACGTCGTCCAGCTCGGCGTGCCCTTCCTCCTGTTCACCCCGCAGCCGGTGGCCTCGATCGCGGCCGGCCTGATGATCGTCACCCAGCTGTGGCTGGTCCTCTCCGGCAACTTCGCCTGGCTCAACTGGCTGACGATCGTCCTCGCCGCCTCCGTCCTCGACCTCACCGCCCTCACCGGCACCCCCGGCGGCAACCCCCGCCCCGACACCCCGCTCTGGTACGCGGCCCTGGTCCTCGCCCTGACGGCCCTGGTCCTCGTCCGCAGCCGCCGCCCGGTCCTCAACCTCCTCTCCCGCCACCAGTCCATGAACCGCTCCTACGACCCCTTCCACCTGGTCAACACCTACGGCGCCTTCGGCACGGTGGGCCGGGTCCGCGACGAGATCGTCGTCGAGGGCACCGCCGACCGGACCCCCGGCCCGGACACCCGGTGGCACGAGTACGGCTTCAAGGGCAAACCCGGCGACCCGCACCGGCTGCCCCGCCAGTTCGCCCCGTACCACCTGCGGCTGGACTGGCTGATGTGGTTCGCGGCGCTCTCGCCCGGCTACGCCCGGGAGTGGTTCGGGCCCTTCGTGGAGCGGCTGCTCGCCGGGGACCGTGACACCCTGCGGCTGTTGGGGCACAACCCCTTCCCGGACGCGCCGCCGGTGCACGTGCGCGCCCGGCTCTACCGGTACCGGTTCTCCACCTGGCGCGAGCTGCGGGACACCGGGGCGTGGTGGCAGCGGCGGCTGGTGCGGGAGTACCTGCCGCCGGTGCGGCTGGGGGACTGAGGCGGACGTGACGGTGCCCCCGTCCGGGAGGGACGGGGGCACCGGGGGCGCAGCGGCCGCAACGGCCGGGGCGACGTCTCGCCTCGGGGCGGCGGTCAGTCGACGCCGGGCAGGATGTGGGGCTCGGCGAGGTCGTCCTCGTAGCCCGCGAGGCGGATCGGGGCCGACCGGGCCCAGACTTCGAGGCTGCCCAGTTCGCCGGTGCGCCGCTGTCGTTCGGAGGGTTCCGACGGTCGCGGTTCCTGCTTCGTCAGTTCGGGTGTCACCGCGCACTCCTTTGTGTCGCGTTCAGATGAGGACGTGGGGCCGGTCGGTCGCGGTGGCGCCGTTCGATCGGGCGGGGCCGCGGCCGAGGTGGGTGGCCAGTCCCCTGGTCGTCCGTGGAGCGGGTGTGGCGCTCCGGTGGCCGACCGTGACCCTCAGAGTAACCAAATGAGCGCGCCCACGCTCTACCGGGCTCAAAAGTGTGACGCGTTCGGGTGACGGAGACCGAAAAGAGCGCCCTCCTGGCGGGAGGGCGCTCTTCATCGGTGCTCCGTGGGGCGCTCTTCAGGCGTGCCGAGGGGGCCTACCACTTGCCGGGGGCGTAGTCCTTCAGGAAGACGCCGTACAGGTCCTCGCCGGCCTCGCCGCGGACCACCGGGTCGTAGACGCGGGCGGCGCCGTCGACCAGGTCGAGCGGGGCGTGGAAGCCCTCCTCGGCGAGGCGCAGCTTGTCGAAGTGCGGGCGCTCGTCGGTGATCCAGCCGGTGTCGACCGAGGTCATGAGGATCTTGTCGGCCTCGAACATCTCCTGGGCGCTGGTCCGGGTCACCATGTTCATGGCGGCCTTCGCCGCGTTGGTGTTCGGGTGTCCGGCGCCCTTGTAGCCGCGGGAGAAGACGCCTTCCATCGCGGAGACGTTGACGACGTACGCCCGGCCGCTCCCCGCCTTCGCGGCGGCCGCGGCCATCGCCGGGCGGAGGGCGCTGATCAGGATGAACGGCGAGGTGTAGTTGCAGAGCTGGGTCTCCAGGAGCTCCACCGGGGAGATCTGGTCGATGGTCTGCACCCAGGTGTTGGAGTCCACCACGTCCGGCAGCAGGCCGCCGGCGTCGATGGCGGTGCCCGCGGTGTACTGCTCCAGGCTCGCGTTGCCCGCGACGAGGGCGAGGTCGGCGACCTTCTGGGCGTCGAGGCCGCTGGTGCCGACGGGCAGCGCGGCGAGGCCGTCGACCGCGCCGGAGTTGAAGGCGCCGATGACGTGGTGGGCGGGCAGCTCGCCGGCCGGCAGCGGGGCGGTCTCGCCGTCGACCAGGGCCGCGTAGGCGGAGGGCAGCCGGCGCACGGTCTGGGTGGCGTTGTTGATCAGGATGTCGAGCGGGCCCGCCTGCGCGACCTGCTCGGCGAGGGCCACGGCCTGGCCGGGGTCGCGCAGGTCGATGCCGACGACCTCCAGGCGGTGGATCCAGTCCGCCGAGTCCTCCATCGCCTTGAAGCGGCGGATGGCGTCCTTCGGGAAGCGGGTGGTGATCGTGGTGTGCGCGCCGTCGCGGAGCAGCCGCAGCGCGATGTACATGCCGATCTTGGCCCGGCCGCCGGTGAGCAGCGCGCGCTTGCCCGCGAGGTCCGCGCGGGCGTCCCGCTTGGCGCGGTTCAGGGCCGCGCAGTCCTGGCAGAGCTGGTGGTAGAAGTAGTCGACCTCGACGTACCGGGTCTTGCAGGTGTAGCAGGACCGGGGGCGCTGGAGTATGCCCGCGATCCGGCCGGCCTCGGTGACGGAGCTGGGCAGGATGCCCTCGGTCTCGTCGTCGATGCGCTGGGCGGAGCCGGTGGCGGTGGCCTCGGTGACGGCCCGGTCGTGGGCGGTCTTCGCGGCCCGGCGCTCCTGGCGGCGGCGCTGCTTGACCGTCCGGTAGATGCCGGCGGTGGCGCGGCGGACGGCGATGGCGTCCGGGTGGTCGACGTCGATCTTGTCGAGTTCGTCGAGCACGCTCAGGCAGACGGCCAGGCGATCGGGGTCGATGCCCGGTCCGTACTCCTGGGTCTCCTCTGTCACCGTCATGGCCTTCGTCGTTCCTCGATCGCTCGCGGGCGGGCGCCACCGGGTCCCCCGGAGAGCGGCCGCCGGGGGTTTTCCGCCGGGTTTTGAAGTGTCAACTTTACGGAGCGGGGGGCCGCCGCTCCAAACCCGTGCGCGGAGGGTGGTCGAACACACAGTCGCCGCAGAGACCGCCGGACGGGCCGCGGTAGTAGAGGCAGCAGGTGGTGCGGCGCAGCGCGGGGCCGGAGAGGGTGCGGGCCAGGTCGGGGTGGTCGAGCAGGCCGCGGACCAGGGCGGCGGCCCGGGCGGCGGCCCGGGCGTCGCCGTGGGCGCGGGCCCGGCGGATCAGCTCGCGCAGGGCCCCGGCGAGGGCGGATCCGGCGTTGCCCCACAGCAGCCGGGAGGAGATCCGCCCGTCCCGGGCGAGGGCGGCGTGCAGCGGGACGAGGTGCGCCTCCTGGACGGCCTCGCGGAGCGCGGCGACGGTGGCGGGGCGGGTGTCCCTCCCGGCCCACCACAGGTCGTCGGGGGCGGACGGGGCGCCGTCCCAGTGCAGGTCGGCGGGGTCGAGGGCGGGGAAACGGCCGTACAGGACGGCGGGGCCGAGCGCCGTCGACCAGAGGCGGGCGGCGAGCCCGAGGTGGGCGACGGAGGCGGCGACCCGCCGCTCGGACGTCCCGAGCCGGCCGGCGACCAGGTCCACGCGTGCGCGGAGGGGCGCGTCGTCGCCCGCGTAGAGCCGGGCGAGGGGGCGGTGGTCGCCGGCGGGCGGCGGGGCGGTCCGCAGCGCGAAGAAACCGTCCAGCGGGGCGGCCGTGCCGTCGTCGGGCTCCACCCTGTTCCCCCCTCGCTCCCCCGCCGGTACGGCTCCGGCGGCGCGGAGCCACCGTATCCCGCGCCCGTACCGGGGATCTTCCGGTCCAAAGTGGACCGCCCGGAGCGGTGATCGGCTCGGAAAGGGGCGCCTCCCCGGGGGACCGGAGCACGTCGAGTACCGCTCCGGGGGTCCGGTTCCTCCGGTTTCCACCCGCTGTGACCTGCGGGTGTGTACGACCGCGGGTGTACGCGGCGGGCGCGTACTGCGTCGGCGGTACCGGATGAGGGGTCCCTGGGCTGACGACGGGAGCGGCCCGGCGCGCGATCGTGGAGGGTATGAGTCCCCTCCTGCTGTCCGTCCTCCTGTCGCTGGTCTCCGCGGTCGCCTACGCGGGCGCGGCGATCGTGCAGGAGCGGGTCGCGGCGACCGCCGCCGGACCGGCCTACGCGCCGCTGCGCAACCCCGTCTGGTGGGGTGCCGTGCTGCTCACCGGGACGGGCGCGGCCCTGCACGTGGTCGCCCTGGCCTACGGGCCGCTCAGCGTGGTGCAGCCGCTGGGCGCCCTCACCATCGTCTTCGCGCTGCCCATGGCCGCCCTCTTCGTACGCCGCCGGGCCGGGCGGCGGGCCTGGCACGGGGCCCTGATGGCCACGGCCGGGCTGGCGGGCCTGCTCGCCGTGACGGACGGCGGCGAGGGCCGCACCCCCGGCGACGGGGAGCGCTGGCTGCTGGCGGGTGCGGCCTTCGCGGTGGTCGCGGCGCTCTTCTCGCTGGCCCGGCTCGCCGGGCGGTCCGCGCTGCGCGGGGTGGCGCTCGCGGCGGCCGCGGGCGTCGCCTTCGGGGTGGCGTCGGTCTTCACCAAGGCGGTCGCCGAGGAGTGGACGGCGAGCGCCCCGCTCGCCGAGTGGGGGCCCGCGCTGGTCCTGTCGGCGCTGGCGGTCACCGGGCTGCTGCTGTCCCAGGCGTCCTACCGGGGCGCCGGGCTGGCGGCCCCGCTGGCCACGGTGACCGTGGTCAACCCGGTGGTGGCCGCCACCGTCGGCCTCACCCTCTTCGGCGAGGGCTTCCGCCACGGGGCCGCGGGCACGGTCGCGGCGCTGGTGTGCGGCGCGGTCGCGGCGGGCGGCCTGGTCGAGCTGACCCTGGACCGGCTGGCCCGTCCCGGGGCGGACGGGCCCTCGGCGTCAGATGGAGACCCCGCGCGCCCTGAGGTAGGCCAGGGGGTCGATGTCGGAGCCGTACCCGGGACCCGTGCGGATCTCGAAGTGGAGGTGCGGTCCCGAGCTGTTGCCGGTCGATCCTGAGCGCCCGATCCGCTGGCCGCCGGTCACCCGCTGGCCCTCGCGGACGGAGAGGGCGGAGAGGTGGGCGTACTGGCTGTAGCGGCCGTCGTCGTGGCGGACGACGATCTGGTAGCCGTACGCGCCGCCCCAGCCGGCCGAGACGATCCGGCCGTCGGAGACCGCCTTCACGGTGGTGCCGGTGGGCACCGGGAAGTCGACGCCGGTGTGGTAGCCGCTGGACCAGGAGGAGCCGGGCTTGCCGTAACGGGTCCCGATGCCGGCGGAGACCGGGGCGGAGTACCGGTCCTCGACGACCGCGACGGGCTTCGGCCTGGGCTTCGGCTTCGCCTGCTGCGTGGGCCTGGGCTGTGGCTTGGGCTTGGTCTGCGGGGCGGGCTTCGGTTCGGTCCTGGTCTGCGGCTCGGACTTCGTCTGGGCCGTGGGCTTCGGCCTGGGGGCGGGCGGCGTCGCGGGCCGGGGCGCCGGGGACTGGGCCGCCCCGGCCGGGGGCCGGGCGGTCGGGTGCGTGCCGGGCTTCGCGGCCGGTTTCGCGGACGGTCGCGCGGACGGCTTGTGGGCGGCCTCGACGGCCGGGGGCGCGTGGGTCGCGGGCGCGCCGGCGGGCGGGGGCTTCGGGGTCGTGGGCCGGGCGGCGGCCGGGGGCTTCGGGGCCGCCGGGCGGGCGTCCGGGCCGGGCGCGGTGCGCGGCGGGGCGGTGATCTTCAGGGTGAGGCGCTGGCCGGGGTGGATCAGGTCCGGGTCGTCCCCGACGACCTTGCGGTTGATCTCGTACAGGCGCTGCCAGCCGCCGCGGACCCGTTCGTCGCGGGCGATCTCGGAGAGCGAGTCGCCGGGCGTGACGGTGTACATCTCGCGGACGGTGGGGACGGTCGTCGGGCCGGGCTTCGCGGCCGGTCCCTGCGGTAAGGCGCGCTGGGCGGGCAGCGAGGTGGTCCGCACGTCGTTCCCGCCGCCTCCGCCTCCCCCGCTCCCGGTGCTTCCGGTGCTTCCCGTGGCGGGGGCGGGGCCGCCGCGGGCGAGCCCGGCGCGGCTGCCGCAGGCGGGCCAGGCGCCGGGGCCCTGCCCCTTGAGGACCCGCTCGGCGACGGCGACCTGCTGGTCCCTGGAGGCCAGGTCGGCGCGGGGCGCGAACTCGCGGCCGCCGTACGCCTCCCAGGTGGACTGGCTGAACTGGAGGCCGCCGAAGTAGCCGTTCCCCGTGTTGATGTGCCAGGTGGAGGAGGACTCGCAGGACGCGACCTTCTCCCAGACGTCCAGCGAGGCCGCCTGGGCGGCGCCCGCGCCGACGAGCGGCAGGGCGATGCCGGCCCCTCCGGCGGTGACGGTGAGCGAAGCGCGGTTGATCCGGCTCGGCTGGTGGCGGCGGTGACGTCCGCGTACGGCCATGGGCCCCCCTAGAACACAGCGACAGCGGTCCAAGTTACGGGGGTCGCACGCTGTGTGACAAGCCGGACGCGGAACTCCGTCGCCGAGACGGACTCCCGTGCGTCACCCGGCCGTTGACGTCCGGGGCGGTCCTGCGGGGCCGGGCTGCGGCTGGGGTTCCGGAGGGGGCACGGGCCCGCCGGGCTGCGGGGGCGCGGGAGGCGGCGGTGCGGGCACCGGGCTCGGCGGCGGGGGCGCGGGCTCCGGCGGCGGCACCGGATTCGGCGGCGGCACCGGCGGGGGCGCGGGCTCCGGAGGCGGGATCGGCGAGGGGGGCAGGGGATCGGGGTACGGAGGACGGGTCATGACGGACCTCCCGGTCGACGGCCCCCCGCTCTCTCCCTCCAGGGTGGCACCGGCGGCGGCGCTCCCGCCCGCGCGCGCCGCCGTACGGGTCATCCGGCGGTCGCGCGCGGGCGGGGCCTCACCACAGTCCGGGAGTGGCGGCCAGCTGCCGCCGGGCCGCCCCGACCACCTCGTCGGAGGGCAGCGGGGCCTCGTCGGGATGGCGCTCGGCCCACTTGGCGGCGTAGGGGCAGAGCGGCACGACGGGAACGCCCTCGCGGGCGGCCATCGCATAGAGCTCGCGGACGAGCGCGCCCGCGATGCCCCGGCCCTCGTGGTCGGCGTCGACGACCGTGTGGACGGCGACGAGGGCGTGCGGCTCCTCGTCGAGGGCGAAGTAGACGATCACGCCGGCGAAGACGCCGTCGACGTGCGCCTCCAGCCGTCCCTCCTGCCGGACGTCGTGGATGGCCGGCTCGGCCGTCTGCCGCTCTGCCATGCGGTGCGCTCCTCGGTCAGACCGGTGCCGGCACCGCGTGCGGCGGACGCACGGTGTCGCTGCCGGGCACGGGCGCCGCGGTGTCGGCGCCCAGTTCCACGATGCGGTTCTCCGCGTCGACGTGCACGACGCGCGGCACGTACGCGCGCGCCTCGGCGTCGTCCATCTGCGCGTAACTGATGAGGATCACCAGGTCCCCGGGATGGACCAGATGGGCGGCGGCGCCGTTGATCCCGACGACGCCCGAGCCCCGCTCCCCCTCGATGACGTAGGTCTCCAGGCGGGCGCCGTTGGTGATGTCGACGATGTGGACGAGCTCGCCGGGCAGCAGATCGGCGGCGTCCAGCAGATCGGCGTCGACGGTGACGGAACCGACGTAGTGCAGGTCCGCCTGGGTGACGGTGGCCCGGTGGATCTTGGACTTGAACAGAGTGCGCAGCACTGTGGACTCCTCTGAGACGGCTCCCTGCCTGCTTCGTGCAGGTCAAGGGCGGCCTCAACCCTACACCGGCGCCCTCGGACGCCTTCGGGGTCCGAGGGCGCGGCATGGCGACCGACCGACTCGGCCGGGCACGGCGGGGATGCGGAATCCGGAGGCGAGCCGGGCGGGGGTGTCACCGCGTCGCGGATGGGCCGGGGCGGGCAGGGCCCGGCGGTCGGGCGTCGCCGTCGGGTACGGGTCTCCCCCGCCGGGCAGCGAGGCGTCCGGCCGGGCGCCGCAGGGTGCGGCGGGGCAGGTCGGTCGACGACGGGCGGACGAGCGCGCGAAGCCCCTGCGCGGGTCGGGCCGGTCACGCTCCGTCCCGCAAGGGCTCCTGACGGGGCTCGGCACCTTTCCGGTCGTCCCCTCCCGCCGGCTCCACCGCCGTGGCTGGATCTTGATGATTGTTAAGATCCGGTCATGGCGGAAAATCATGTGGTGGCCGTGCTGGCGTTCGACGGGATGGCGCCCTTCGAGTTGGGCGTGGTGGTGGAGGTCTTCGGCCTGTCCCGGCCCGAGCTGGGGGACCTGCCCTGGTACGAGCTGCGGGTGTGCGCCGAGGAGCCCGACCGGGACCTGCGGGCGGTCGGGGGGTTCACGGTGCGCGTCGAGCACGGGCTCGACGCGCTGGCCGGGGCGGACACGGTCATCGTGCCGGGGGTGGCCGAAGCCGGGGCGGAGGTCTCGCCCGCCCTGGTCGAAGCGCTGCTGCGGGCCCACGCGCGGGGGGCTCGCCTGGTGTCGATCTGCTCGGGGGCGTTCGCGCTGGCCGCGACCGGTCTGCTGGAAGGCCGACGCGCCACCACCCACTGGCGGTACGCCCGCACGCTTGCCGAACGGCATCCCGGGATCGAGGTCGACCCCGACGTGCTGTACGTCGACAACGGCGACGTCCTCAGCAGCGCGGGCAGCGCGGCCGGCATCGACCTGTGCCTCTACCTGGTCCGGGCCGATCACGGTGCGGCCGTCGCCAACGCGGTGGCGCGCCGCTTCGTCGTCCCTCCGCACCGCGAGGGCGGGCAGGCCCAGTTCATCGAGGCGGCGGTGGGAGACGTCGGCCCCGAGGCCGACGGCGTCGCGCAGAGCATGAACTGGGCGCTGCGCCACCTGCGCACGCCGCTGTCCGTGTCCGCCCTGGCCCGGGCCGCGGGGATGTCGGAACGCTCGTACTTGCGGCACTTCGCCCGCCGCAACGGCGTGAGTCCGATGCGCTGGGTCATCGCCCAGCGGGTGGCGGCCAGCCTGCCGCTGCTCGAGTCCGGCGAGGGCACCGTGGACGAGGTCTCCGCCGCGGTCGGCTTCGACAGCACCGCGACGTACCGGCACCACTTCACCCGCCAGATGCGCACGACGCCGACGGCCTACCGCAAGACGTTCACCCGCGCCCCCGCGCGCCCCTAGGGCCGCTCCGCGCGACTGGCGGGATCTTGGGGACTTCGGGCGTTCACGCCACTCGTGGGACGCGCCCGGGAACCGGAGGATGGAGTCGTCGCCGACCGGGGAAACCCGGCGCGGCTCACCGGAACCCGTCCCGACCAGCGAGAACAAGAGGTGTCCGCCGCATGTCCGCCACCGCTTCCACCGAGATCACCAGTGCCGTCCTGAGCGTGCCCGCCGCCGCTCCGGCCGAGGCCGCCGCCCACTACGCCGCCCGCCTCGCCTTCGAGGCGGACGTCTCCGACGTCCACGCCGACCTGGAGTCCGGCGCACCCGGCGTCGTGGTGGTCGACACCCGCAGCCGTGCCGGCTGGGACCAGGGCCACATCCCCGGCGCCCTCCACATCCCCACCGCGCAGATCGCCGAGCTGGCGCCGCGGCTGATCGACCCGAGCCTGACCGTGGTGACCTACTGCTGGGGCCCCGGCTGCAACGGCGCGACCCGCGCGGCACTGGCCTTCGCCCGGCTGGGCCACCAGGTCAAGGAAATGATCGGCGGCTTCGAGTACTGGGTGCGCGAGGGCTTCGCCTACGACTCCGCCACCGGTGTCGGGCAGCGCCCTGTCGACGACCTGACCGCCCCGCGCTCGGGCATCTCCTGCGCATGCTGAGGAACACCGCACGGCCGGGCGGCGTGATCCGTCCGGCCACCGCGGCAGACCTGCCGGCGGTGGCCCGCCTGTGCGCCGCCCACGCCGCCTTCGAGCGTGCCGAACCCGTCCCCGCCGATCTCGCCACCCGCCTGGAACCCGTGCTGTTCTCGGCACGTCCGAGGGCCTGGTGCCTCGTGGTCGACCACGGAGGCGAACTGATCGGCTACGCCACCTGCTCCCTGGAGTTCTCCACCTGGCAGGCGACCGACCACGTCCACCTGGACTGTCTGTTCGTCACCGAAGCGCACCGGGGAGAGGGGTGGGGGCGCGCCCTGCTCGACGCCGTGAAGGACGCGGCGGCGGCACGCGGAGTCGCCCACGTGGAGTGGCAGACGCCCGACTGGAACACCGACGCCATCCGTTTCTACCACCGCGCGGGAGCCCGGGCCCGGCCCAAGGTCAGGTTCTCGCTCCCCACCCGCCCGGCAGAGACCTGACCCGAGCGCCGGCGGGCGATCACGCCGCCCGGCACCTCGCCGGCATGCGCCACCGAGCGGGCTCCTGGCCGAGCCCGTGGGCGAAGTCCCTTCCGGGAAGGACGTCCCGCCGCCGGAAGGCGGGGACGTCTGCGCCGAGCGCCTGTGCCGCGGTTCGCCGCGGCTCCTACACCAGTTCCAGGAGGCGCTCGCAGGCGTCGGCGCATGCCGTGGCGGCCTGGACGCAGAGACGGCAATGGGCGTGCATCACCTCGTGCTCCCGGCATTCCCGCTCGCAGCGCAGGCAGGCGCTCGTGCAGCTCTGGAGCAGGGCGATCAGGGCGGCGCGGTCGTCGTGACCGCTCTGGCGCAGCAGGGTCGTGGCCGTGAGCGCGCACGTCGACGCGCAGTGCTCGGCGGCCGCCGCGGCTCTGGACAGGGCGGCGGGATCGTCCTCGGAGAGGCAGCCGTCGGCGCAGGCCGTGCAGGCGGCCACGCAGTCCAGCGCCGCCCGCACGGCGCGGGCGAGGGCCCGGCGCCGCGCCTCGGGGGGCGGAGCCGGATGGGCTTCGAGCAGTTCGTCGACGTCGGGCACGGGCGTATCGCTCCTGTCGGGGGGCGGAGGAAGGGGTCATTCGTCGATGACGTGGACGGCGGCCTCCTCGGCGGAGGCCGCGCCGCCGTCCAGGCCGGCGTCCTGGGCTTCCATGGCCGTCCAGTCCTCGCTCCCGGGGTCCTCGTCCGAGGAGACGAGGCGGCCGGCGCGCCGGCCGCCGACCTCGCCGTCCAGGGCCTCTCCGTCGGTGTCCGGGGCGTCGCCGATGCCGTCGCCGTCGGGCACCGTCAGGTCGGGCACTTCCTCGGCCAGGCGTTCGTCGAGGGTCTCGCCCCGCTCCTGCTCCTCGGCGGTCTCGCCGGTGTGACCGGCGCCCCAGGGCCGGTCGGGGGGCGAGTAGCCCGCGTCGTAGGGGTCGTCGAGAGGGCCGTCGAGGGTGTCCCCCGCGTCCAGCAGGCCCTCGTCGTCCTGGGTCTCGCTGCCGTCGGGCTGGTAGACGTCGTCGCCCCGGGCGTCGTTCTCCGTCATGGTGGTCCTTTCTGCCGAGACCCCCGCTCCGTCCGCTCATCGTGGCCGACGCCCCGGGCCCCCGCCACCGGCGGCACCGGGGCCCGGTCCTTCCCGGGGTACGGCTTCCCTCCGCCGTTCAGGTGAGGTCGTCCACCCCGCGCCGGCGGCGATGGGGCGGCGGTCACCGACGGGCAGGTCATGGCTCCCCCGTCCGGTCGGACGGGCTCCAGGACGGGGACGGCGGCAGCGGGAACCGGAAGGCGCCCCGGCCGGTGCCGAGCTGGAGCCAGAGGTGGCCGGGGTGGGTGACCACGCGCAGGGCGAGCTGCGCGCATCCCGGACAGCGGCCGGTGAGACCGGGTTCGGGGCCGTAGACGTGCAGCCCGCCGACCGGGGACGCGGTGCGGCAGTCGGGACACGTCCACCAGGCCGTGGTGGGGTCGAGCGCGAAGACCTGGGCGAGCGGGCCGGCGAGACAGTTGCCGTCGAGGTGGTGGGCAGGGTGCTGGTTCACGGTGGTGTCCCTCGTGGTCGCGGGGGAGGAAGAGGTCGTACGCGCGTGCGCGTGCGGGGTCCGGGCAGCGGCGCGGGCGGCGGCGTCCACCTGGGCCCGTACGTGCGTGCGCGTGGGGCTCAGCCGAAACGTTCGGTGCGGATGGAGCCCGGCGGGTGTCCGCGGGACTGGAGGAGGGCGGTGGCGTGTTCGACGAATCCGGTCGGCCCGCAGACGTAGCAGCGGGTCTCCGGGGACGCGGGCAGGCCCTCCAGGTCGTCGGGGGCGAGGCGGTGGGCCGGGCGGTCCCCGCCCGGTGGTGCCTGGCGCGTGTAGAGGAGGCGGACGTCCTCGGTTCCCGTCGGGTCGGCGAGCTCCTTCGCGTACCAGAGTTCGTCCGGGGCGCGCACCGAGCAGAGCAGCGCGCAGGGATCGCCGGTGGCGCCGGCCGCGCGCCGGGCCCGGAGCATCGCCATGAGGGGGACGACGCCGCAGCCGCCGGCGACGAGGAGCAGCGGGCCCCGGTCCTCCGGAGTCCACACGAACCAGCCGCCCAGCGGTCCCTTGACCTCGACCTCGGCGCCGAGGGGCAGGATCTCGTTCAGGTACGGGGAGACCTCGCCGTCGGGCGCGGTCTGCACGCCCAGTTCGACGGTCTCGCCGGCGGCGGGCGCCGCCAGGGAGTAGCTGCGGACGGCCTGGTAGCCGTCGTCCGCGGTCAGACGGACGTCGAGGTGCTGGCCGGGCCGGTGGCCGGGCCAGCCGGGCACGTCGAAGCGGAGGGTGCGGCCGGTCGTCGTCTGTCCCTCGCGCGAGGTCAGCCGCGCTCTCCACCAGCCGCCCGAGGGGCCCCGGCCGGGCGTCGGGGCGCTCATGCGTCGTTCCAGTAGCGCTGCTCGCGCCAGGGGTCGCCGTAGTCGTGGTAGCCGGCCCGCTCCCAGAACCCCGGCTCGTCCTCGGTGGTGAAGCGCAGGCCCTTCACCCATTTGGCCGACTTCCAGAAGTACAGGTGGGGGATCAGCAGCCGGGCGGGGCCGCCGTGGTCCGGCGACAGCGGATAGCCGTCGAAGGAGTGGACGAGCCAGGCCCTGCCCCCCGTGACGTCCGCACGGGGCAGGTTGGTGGTGTAGCCGTCGAAGGACTCCGCGACGACGAATCCGGCGGAGGTCTCCACCCCGGCGGCCAGGACGTCCAGGGAGACGCCCTCCCACCGGGTGTCGAACTTGGACCACCGCGTCACGCAGTGGATGTCGACGACCGGCTGCTCCTGCGGGAGCGCCCTCATCTCGTCCCACGTCCAGCTCCGGCTCCCGCCGTTCTCGCCGGTGACGGTGAAGGACCAGCGGTCCGTGGGCACGTGCGGGGTGGGCCCGGCGGAGAGCACCGGGAACGACTCCGTGGGGTACTGCCCCGGGGGCAGGCGCTCCACGAGGCTTCGGCTGCCGCGGCCGTGGAAACCGGGGGACAGACTGGCCATCGGGGCTACTCCTCCCGCTCGAAGTCGGCTTCGGCCCGCTCGGCGCCGGGGTACGACCGGGCATGCGCGCAGAGATCGCGGACGAACTCCCGGGCACGGTCGGGCGCGGTGCCGGGGCCGGAGGACGACGGGATCCGGGTCCACGCGTCGTGGGGGTCGTCGGTCATGGTGTCTCCTTGGCGGCCCGGCCGTCGGGCCGGGCTTCGGGACGGGGACGGCTCGCCGGCTCACCGGCTCACCGGCTCACGGCGGGGGCCGGGCCGCGTCGGCACGGCCCGGCCCCCGGGGCCCCGTCCGGGGCGTGGTGCGGTCAGTCGTCGTGGAGGGCGTCGCGCAGGGCGTCGACGGCGAGCTTGCGCGCCACGTTCGCCGCCCGGGTGTCGCGCAGGCTGTCCAGGAGCAGGAAGTCGTGGACCATGCCCGCCACCCGGACCGAGGTCACGTCGACGCCGGCCTCACGGAGCTTGTTGGCGTACTTCTCGCCCTCGTCCCGCAGGACGTCCGCCTCGTCGGTGATGACCAGGGTCGGGGGCAGGCCCCTGAGCTGGTCGAGCGTCGACCGCAGCGGCGAGGCGTAGTGCTGGAGCCGCTCGGCGGGGTCGGTGGTGTACGCGTCCCAGAACCACTTCATGCCGTCGCGGGTGAGGTAGTAGCCCTCCGCGAACTGCAGGTACGACGGCGTGTCGAAGTCCGCGTCGGTCACCGGGTAGAGCAGGACCTGGGCCTTCAGGCCGAGACCGTCCTCGCGCTCCTTGTTCATCAGCGCGAAGACCGCGGACATGCAGCCGCCCACGGACTCGCCGGTGACCGCCACCCGCGAGGTGTCCATGCCGTGGTCCGCGCCGTTCTTCCGCACCCACTGGCCCACCGCGTAGTTCTGCTCCACCTGGGTCGGGTACTTCGCCTCCGGCGCCCGGTCGTACACCGGGAAGACGCCCACCGCGCCCGCTCCCACGACGAGCTCGCGGAAGAGGCGGTCGTGGGTTTTGTCGTCGCCGAAGACCCAGCCGGCCCCGTGGATGTAGACGATGACGGGCAGCGGCCCGGTGACGCCCTTCGGGCGGATGATCCGGGTGCGGACCGTGCCCCACTCACCGGCGTCGACCTCCACCCACTCCTCGTCCACCTCCGGCCGGGACACCCCCTCACCGCTCTGCAGACCGGCCAGGATGTCCCGCCCCTGCTCCGGCGGAACCTCGTAGATCCTCGGATGCGGATCCGTCGCCTCGGCGAGCTCCCTCGCGGCCGGCTCCAGATAGGGCGTGACAGGCGGGGGCAACTGCGTCATGTGCGCTCCAGGCTGTTCGTGGCCCCAGGACGGGGCTCGGCCCCCCTTGGCGATCTCCCCGCACTCCATGGTGCCCGCTCGGGGCGGCGGCGCAAGCCGACGGTCGAACTCGCGTCCGACAGTGAGCCCTTTCCAACCTGGCGTCACCGAAGGGGCGTTGGGCAGACCTACGGAACGGGAAACCCTGGTGGGCGCGGGGGCATACGGTTCGCCCATGCCCTCCGACAGTTCCGCTCCACACCACAGTGCCCCCTGCGGCATCCCCCCTGCCCTGCCCACCTCCGCCAAGCGGGTGATCGCGGGGGCGTCCCTGTGGTGGTCGGCGTCGCCCGTCGCCTTCGTTCTCTCCACCGCCGTCGGCCTCGGCTCGCGCGATCGCGATCCGTTCTGGGAGCTCGTCTCCGTCATGCTGCTGTGGTCGGGCCTCGGCGGCATGGTGGTCGCCCCCGCCGTCGGGCTCCTGGTCGCCTTCCGGTCACGGCAGCGGCCGGCCCGCCGGCGCTTTGCGATCATGGGTGCGGTGTCCCTCGCCGTGTGCGCCCTCGCTCTGCTCTTCTGGGAGTTCGCCATGGAGTGCGCACCCGGCCACGTGTGCTGACAGCGGGCCTTCCTGAGCCGGTTCCGCCGAGCGCGCGTCGGGCGCGTCTGCGCACCAGTGCGCGGCACCGTGGAGGCTTCCGAAACGGCTCCCTGCCTGCTTCGTACAGGTCGAGGGCGGCTCCGCCCCTGCACCGACACCCCCGTCCGGGGCCGGTGGGGAGGATCGCCCCGGTCGGGTCGGACGGCTTCCCGTCCGAGGTGTCGCGCCGCTCCGGGGCCTGGGGGACGCCCGCCCCGTCCTCAGTGGTGGGCGTGGCCGGGGGCCCGCCGGACGCCGACGAGGGCCAGGACGGCGCCGGCCACACAGAGGACTCCTGCGGTCAGGACGGCCGTGTGGACGCCGTTCATGAAGGCGTGGTGGCTGCCTTCGACGATCGCCGACGCGAGCTGCGCGGGCGTGTCGGCGGTGACGGGCGCGACGCCCATGGACACCGCGTCCTTCGCCTCCAGCAGTGCGGTGGCGGCAGGGGCGGGCACTCCTGCGGCGGTGAGTTCGCCGGTGAGGGTGGTGCCGACGCGGCCGGCGATGAGGGACACGAGGACGGAGGTGCCGAGGGCTCCGCCGATCTGGAGGGCGGTGGCCTGGAGCCCGCCGGCGACGCCGGCGTCCCTGACGGGGGCGTTGCCGACGATGGCGTCGGAGGAGGAGGCCATGACCATGCCGACGCCGAGGCCGAGGGCGAGGAACGGCGGCCACATCAGGCCGTAGGCGCTGTGGGCGTCCCAGGCGAGCATGGCGAAGCACGCGACGGCCTGGAGCGCCATGCCGAGGGGCATGGTCAGGCGCGGTCCGTACTTGTCCGTGAGGGCGGCGCCGAGCGGGGAGGCGACGACGGACGCGAGGCTGAGGGGGAGGGTCCGGACGCCCGCCTCGACCGGGGTGAAGCCGCGGACGTTCTGCAGGTAGATCATGACGAAGAAGATCACGCCGAGCAGGACGAAGAAGTTCAGCGCGGTGATGACCGTGCCGATGGTCAGGGCCGGGTTGCGGAACAGGCGCACGGGCAGCAGCGGCGAGGCGACCCGGGTCTGCCACCGGCCGAAGAACACCAGGAGCAGCAGGCCGGCGCCGATGGCGCCGAGGGTGCCGGCGGAGGCCCAGCCCCAGGTCTCCCCCTTGACCACGCCGAAGACGAGCACGAGGAGTCCCAGGGCGAGCAGGACGACGCCGGGCACGTCGAACCTCTCCCGCGCGGCGTGGTCGTTCCGGCTCTGCGGGAGGACGGCCGCGCTGAAGACGAGGGCGATGACGCCGATGGGGGCGTTGACGTAGAAGACGGACTCCCAGCTGACGTGCTGGACGAGGAGTCCGCCGACGATGGGGCCGAGGGCGGTGGAGACCGAGGAGACCATGGCCCAGATGCCGACGGCCATGCCGAACTTCTTCGGCGGGAAGACGGCGCGCAGCAGGCCCAGGGTGTTGGGCATCAGCAGGGCGCCGAAGAAGCCCTGCACGGCCCGGAAGGCGATGACGCCCTCGATGGAACCGGCCAGGCCGATGGCGACCGAGGCCAGGGTGAAGCCGGCCACGCCGACCAGGTAGAAGGTGCGGCGGCCGAAGCGGTCGCCGAGCTTGCCGCCGAGGATGAGGGCGGCGGCGAGGGCGAGGAGGTAGGAGTTGGTGACCCATTGCAGGTCGGAGGTGGAGGCGTGGAGGTCGCGGCCGATCTCGGGATTGGCGATCGAGACGACGGAACCGTCGAGTCCGACCATGAACAGGCCGAAGGCGACGGCGGCCAGGGTCAGCCACGGGTTGGAGCGGCGGTCGCGCGCCTTCGCGGCGGGCGGGGAGTGGGACGGTTCGGCCAGGGTGCCGGCGGGGGCCATGGGTGTGTTCTTTCGTCGTGAGCGTCGCGAGGAGACGCCGGGGCGGCGCACGGCGCCCCCGGGGGGGGCGACCGGCTGTGACCGGCGGGGAGGAAGAAGAAAGGAAGCAGAGACGGCGTGAAGGAGCCGGTGCGCTCATCGGGCACGCCGCGGTCCGGTGGGCACGCCGGGACCCGGGGTCCCGAGGCTCCGAGGCTCCGAGGCTCCGAGGCTCCGAGGCTCCGGAGAAGGGTCAGCGCGCGGTGTGCAGGCGCTCGCCGAGTGCCTGGAGGGACCCCAGGGCGGAGCCGAGGGCGTCGAGTTCGCCGTCGGTCATCGTCCGCAGGGCCTGCGCGGCGCGGTCTCCCATGAGTCGCGTGACCTCGCCGACGCGCTGTCGCGCGGCCGGGGTGAGGTGCAGGTGGGCGATCCGCTTGTCCGCGCCGTCCTGACGGCGTTCGAGGAGCCCCTGCTCGGTGAGCTGGGTGACCAGGGCGCTGACGTTGTTCGGCTTCATCCGCACCGCTTCGGCGGCCTCACGGACCGTGGTGCCGCCGTGGGTCTCGACGTACCGCAGCAGCGCGAGCTGGGCGTCGGAGGGCTTGGGGTGCGGATAGCTCCGGTCGACGTGCCGTTCGAAGGCCCGGGTCAGCGCGGGCAGGCACGCCGCGAGGCCGAGGGCCAGGCGGTCGATGTCCTGGGGGGACGCGCTGTTCGGGGGCACGCGGGGACTTTAGCTATGCAGAAATACCTATGTCAAAGGATTCATTGCCTCGGACAGCTCGGGGAGGGGCCGAGCCGTCCGCACCGGCCCGGTACACGGAGACCCTGCCGCCGCCCCGCGGTGCCCCCTTCCGGCTCCCCCCGTCGGCGGCGGGCCGGGTTCACCCGCCCGGCCGCGCGTGCGGTCGCGGAGACGGGGTACGCGCACGTTCCGGAACGAGCCGGATCGGTACGCGCGCGGAAGGAGACGTCATGTGCCCGGAACCCGGATACAGCCGGACGTCACCGGCCGCGGACGGCGCGGCCGGGGTCCGGCTGCTGCTGGTCCGCCACGCGAAGGCCGTGCGCAAGGACCGGCGGATCGACGACTTCGACCGCGAGCTGAGCGAGCGGGGCAGGGGCGACGCGCCCCGGACCGGGCGGTGGCTCGCGGAATCCGGCCTCGTGCCCGACTTCGTGCTCTGCTCCCCGTCCCTCAGGACCCGCCAGACCTGGCGGCTCGCCGCCGCAGAGCTGGAGGACCCGCCGCCCGTCGTCCACGACGAGCGCCTCTACAAGACGCCGCCCGCCGAGCTGGTCTCCGTCCTGGCCGAGCGGAGCCCCGGTCTTCGCACCGTCGGCCTCGTCGGCCACAACCCGGGGATCCGCGAGCTGGCCGTCGGTCTGTGCGGGAGCGGCCCCCCGGAGCTGCTGGAACGGGTGAGGGCGGGCTTCCCGACCTCGGGCGCGGTGCTGATCGAACTGCCCGGGGGCTGGGAGTCGCCGTCCCCCGGCAGCGGAAGGGTGATCGCCTGCTGGTCACCGGCCGACTGATCCCGCCGCCCGGCCCGCCGAAGGCCGCACGCGCGCCCTCCGATCCCGTCAGAAAGGAAGAATCATGACCCTCTCCTTGGCCGCCGCCTCCGGACTCGCCGCGTCCGGATCATCCTCGCTGTTCCTCATCCTGGTGGGGGTGGTGCTGGTCCTCGTGCTGATCGGCGCCTTCTGGTGGGGTTCGCGACGCGTCGCCCGCAGACGGCGGGACGCCCGTGTCACCCAGCCGCCGCCGGCGGCGGCGGGCCGGGACTCCTGGTCGACCCCGGACGAGGGACCCGAGCGATGAGAAGGGGAGCGCACGCACCGCGGCGGAACGGAGACGGAGGAGGGACCATGGGCGAGCAGAAGCAGCACAGGACGGACGAGGACCCCGCCGGCCGGCCGCGCACCACGCCGGCCGAGGCGCCGGGAGAGAGCGGCGACGAGGAGGCCCGCCGGGAGGCCGACGAGGCGGTGTCCCCCCGGGGCCTCCCCGGCGGCCGGGGCGGGGCCGGCGAGCAGCGGGGGGCCGCCGGCCGTGAGGCCACCGACCAGGAGGGCGCCGGCGGGCACACCGACAAGCACCAGCGCCCCGGGGTGGGACGCGAGGAGCAGACGCACGGACGCGACGGCTGACGGCTTCGTGCCCCCGTACGACTGACGGCGCCGCCCCCGTACGACGGGGGCGGCGCCGCGTCCGGCACCCCCCGCACGCAGGAGCCCCGCGCGGTACGTGGCGCGGGGCTCCTGCGGGGGGCCGCGAGGGCCGGGATGTCAGCGGTGGCGCAGCCTGCCGAAGAGGCGGCGCGCCTGGGCGCGCCTGCGCGGGTCGGCCGCGGCGCGGCGAAGGGACGACGCCGCGCCGCGGCCCTGGGGGCTGCGGGCGAATCGCTTGATGCGGTCCAGCAGTGCGGTCATGGGGTTCTCCTCCGATGTCCGTGTCCTGGCACTCCGTGTTGCCCCGGGAGAACGACTTACACTCCCCCTTTGCTGACGGATCGTCATGACCGTTGCGTGGGGAGGTCGTTCTCGTACGGGAGCGGCGCGTCCAGAGCCGCCGTCCGGGTCCCGTCCACCCCCTGGCCGGCGGGTGCGCTGCCCGGCGAGCCGGTCAGGGCGAGCCCGAGTGCGGCGAGGGTCGCCGCCACCGCCCGCCCCCGGACGGGTCGCCCCGGCCGTGCAGCGGAGGGCGTGGGGGCACGTCCCGCGGTCCGCGGGTCGGCGAGGATCCGGGCGCAGGCGGCGGCGTCCGGACGGGCCCCGGAGGAGCGGTCGGTCATCGCCGCGAGCAGACGGGCGAGCTCCGCCGGGAGACCGGGCGGCAGCGCCGGAGGACGGTCCAGGTGGGCCAGGGCCGCCTCCAGCGGCGTCCCGCCGTACTCCGCCTCGCCCTTGAGGGTTTCGAGCAGTACGAGACCGAGGCTGTACACGTCGGCGGCGGGTCCCGTTCCGCGGCCCAGCGCCTGCTCCGGCGCCATGTAGGAGGCGGTCCCGGCGAGCGCGTCCGCTTCCCCGGAGCCGCCGTCCGCGGCCTCGACGCGGCGGGAGATGCCGAAGTCCGTGAGGAACGGCGTGCCCGACCCGTCCAGGAGGATGTTCGACGGCTTGACGTCGCGGTGGACGACGCCGCGGGCGTGCACGTGGGCGAGGGCCGAGGCCAGGGCGGCCCCCGTCCGGCAGGTCTCCTCGGGCGAGAGGACCCCGCGGGCTATCCGCCGGCTCAGGGTCGTCCCCCGGACGAGCCGCATCACCAGGAACGGCCGCCCGTCGTCGCCGCCCGTGTCGTAGAGGGTCACCAGGCCGGGGTGGTGCATCCGGGCCAGCAGACGAGCCTCCCCGGCACACCGGTCGACGGCCCGGCGGGTGCCCTCCGGCCGGAACAGCTTCACCGCCACGGGGCGGCGCAACCTCAGGTCCAGCGCCTCGTACACGTCCGCCGCGCCGCCCCGGCCCAGGAGGCGGCCGAGCCGGTAGCGCCCGGCGACGGTGCGCGCCGTCCCTGTGGTGTCCGGATGTACGGGCCTCGCTCGGACCTGCATCGGGGGCTCCCTGGGGTGTGGCCGGCCCTCTGCCGACGGCCGGGAATCGAAGTGCGCCGCCCGCCGGTGGGTGTGCGGGGGAGCTGTTCGAGCGCGTGCCCCCTGCGTCCATGAACATCCCCTGGAAGAAAGCGAATCGGCGGACCCGTGGGCTCGACGGCGGGAGGAGCGGGGTCCGGGCGTCTCCGGGGAACGGCGGAATGAAGCCGGGAGACCCGGGTACGCGGACGCTGTCCGGCCCTCAGGGGAGGAGCAACCGGCCATGGGTCCGGGACCGTTCCTCGTGACGATCGCCGTCGGCGCCGTGCTCCTGCCGGCGGCCGGCGGGCAGCCGCGGGGACCCGCTCCGGTCGGCCCGGTCCTGACGGACGACGGCCCGCACGTCCGGCGCCGCGCCCCGCACGAACACAGCGACAGAGGAGTGACAGCAATGACCGAACATCTGTGGTCCTTCAGCACCGAGTCCGGCCATCTGGCGGGCACCGACCTCACCGGGTGGCGCGTCGAGGCGTCCGACGGGCACATCGGCAAGGTGGACAAGCACTCCGACGAGGTGGACGACTCCTACCTGGTCGTCGACACGGGCGTCTGGATCTTCGGCAAGGAGGTGCTCGTCCCGGCGCGGGCGGTGACCCGCGTGGACCTGGAGGAGCAGACCCTCCACCTCGCCCTGTCGAAGGAACAGGTCAAGGACTCGCCCGAGTTCGTCTCCGACAAGCACCTCGCGGACCGTCAGTACCGCGAGGAGATCGACCAGTACTACCGCGCGTCGTGGCGCTTCCCGGGAGGCATGGGCGGCCTGTGACGGGCCCGTCCGCCCCGGTACGCACGACCCCCAGCAGCACGTCCCGACGGGGAGACGGTCCCCGTCCGAGAGAAAGGTGTCGCCATGTCCCAGGTGGAGGAGTCGGTCGAGGTCGCGGTCCCGGTGCGCGCCGCGTACGACCAGTGGACCCAGTTCGAGACGTTCCCCCGCTTCATGGACGGAGTGGAGCGGATCGAGCAGCGCACGGACACGCTCACGCACTGGATCACCGAGATCGGCGGGGTGCGGCGCGAGTTCGACGCCGTCATCACCGAGCAGATCCCCGACGAACGCGTCGCGTGGACGACGGTCGAGGGCGAGGCCCGCCAGGCGGGCGTGGTGACGTTCCACCGCCTCGACGAGAGCCGGACGAAGGTCATGCTCCAGATGGACTTCGCCCCCGAGGGGCTGACGGAACAGGCGGGCGACAAGCTCGGCTTCGTCAAGCGCAAGGTGGCCGGCGACCTCAAGCGGTTCAAGTCGTTCATCGAGGAGCGCGGCGGCCTCCAGACGGGTGGCTGGCGCGGAACGGTCTGAGAACCCTCCGGCACCGGCGCCCCCGGGGACGGGACCCGCTCCCGGTCCCCGCTCCCGTGCCGCGCGTCGGCGCATGCGGCCGCCCCGCCCGGGCCCCTCCCGGTGCGGGGCGGCCGCATGCCCGGCCGTCCCCCGGCGGACCGCGTTCCGGCCCGGAACCGAGGGGCGTGGAACCCTGCCGGCGGGGCAGGCGGGGGGACGAGCGAGGGACATGCTCGCGCCGGCCGATCCACGGTTCCCCCCTTCCCGTGGATCGGCGGCACCCGTGAGTGGCCCGCACCCGTGGGAGGTGCGGGCCACTCCCCTGCCGTCCCGCGCCACCGTGCCGAGGCGTCCTCCCGCACCGCTCCCCCGGTCGTCGCCGCGAGTCCGTACCCGTGCCCGTGCCGCGGAGCGGCGGAGCCTCGGACCAACGGTTCCCGCTCGTCCGAGGGCCGCGACGGTCTTTCCGCCCCGTCGGGGTTTGACCCCGGGAAGAGCGGTAAGCCGAACTCATAGGCCACGGAAGCAGACTGACGGGCGATCGGCCCGAGGAACCCACCAGGAGGTGCTCATGTCGAACCCGGCCCGAGCCCTCGGCCGCGTGGCGCCGTACGCCGCGCCGGTGGGACCGTCCGCCCCCGCGCCGGCCGTCCCCCCGCCGGGTGCCCCCCGTGCACGGCGTCTCCGTGCGCGGCGGCCCGGTGCGGGGACTCCCCGCGGGGACGGGGCCGCGCCCACGGGCTCCGGAGGCCGCAGTCCCGTCCGAGGACCCCAGTGCCCCGGGCCGGAGCGGGGAGGGGCTTGCGTACGCTCCCGCCGCGACACCCCCGGCGCACCGCGCCGACGGGACGGACAGGAGGGGCACGAGGGGCCGGTCGGGCGGACCGGCGGCCCCGCCACCGGAGGCGGTGGCCACGCGCCCCCTCGAACGGCCGGTACGCCGCGGGCCTGACTCCGCACCGTGCCGCGCCGGACGGAAGCCCCCGCACCCGACGGGGGCTTCCGCCGTGAGACGGTGCGCTTCCGCTCCCCACCCGTGTTGTCAAGGAGGATCGATGGACGAACGAGACAGCGGTGCGCCGGAGGACGACCCGAGGGTGCGCCGGCACAGCGACAGGGCGTCGGAGCCGGACCCCGGCACGGACACCGCCACCGGCGGGCACGACGGGCGCGGCGAGTCGGAGAAGGAGCGCGCGGACCGGCGCTGGCAGGAGCTCCTCCAGGAGATCCGGGTGGCCCAGACCGGCGTCCAGATCCTCCTCGGCTTCCTCCTCACCGTGGTGTTCACCCCCCTCTTCCACGAGCTGGAGCAGACCGACAAGACGATCTACCTGGTCACGACCGTCCTGGGATCGCTGGCGACGGGGGCGCTGATCGGCCCCGTCTCCTTCCACCGGATCGTGTCGGGGCGACGGGTCAAGCCCCAGGCCGTCGTCTGGGCCTCCCGGCTCGTCTTCACCGGCCTCCTGCTGCTGCTCGCGACGCTGCTGTCCGCCCTGTTCCTCATCCTGCGCGTGGCGACGCACGACCCGTACGTGCCCTGGCTGGTCTCCGGCGTCCTCGCCTGGTACCTGGTCTGCTGGTTCGCCCTGCCCCTGTGGGTCCGTGTCCGCTACGCCGACCGGAGCTGACCGGAGCTGCCGCAGGACGGCGAAGGAGGGGGCGGCCCGCCACTGGCGGGCCGCCCCCTCCTTCGCGAGGCCGAGCCCCGCGCCTCCGGCGCTTCGGCGCTCAGCGCGCGCCGGAGGGCAGGTTCTCCCTGATCTTGGCGATGGCGAAGCCCCACCCCTGCGACACCGTCGGCTTGCCCGGGACGGCCACCTCCGCCGGGTTGGTCAGCACGTCGAGGAGGACCGGGCCGGGCAGGGCGAGCGCCTTGCGCACGGCCTCGTCCAGTTCGCCCGGTTCGGTGACGCGGATGCCGGTCAGTCCGAGCGCCTCGGCCACCGCGGCGAAGTCGGGGTTGTCCAGCACCGTCCCGAACTCGGGGAGCCCCGCCTGCTCCTGCTCCAGCTTGACCATGCCGAGGCGGCGGTTGTCGAAGACGACGAGCTTCACCGGCAGCCGTTCGGAGCGGATCGTCATCAGGTCGCCGAGGAGCATGCCGAGGCCGCCGTCGCCGCAGAAGGCCACGACCTGCCGGTCGGGGGCCCACAGCTGCGCCCCGATGGCCTGGGGCATGGCGTTGGCCATGGAGCCGAGGTTGTAGGAGCCGATCAGCCGGCGGGTGCCGCGCATCCGCACGAGGCGCGACAGCCACACGGTGGCCATGCCGGTGTCGGAGGTGAAGATCGCGTCGTCGGCGGCGTGGCGGTCGACGGCCGCCGCGAGGGCCTCCGGACGGATGTCCGCCTCCCGGTTGTCGAACATGGCCCGTACGCGGCCGAGCAGCCTCTTGTCGTGGGCGGGGTCGGCGAGGCCGGCCTGCCCCTCCTGCCAGTCCGCGTACCGCTCGCGGGCCCCGTCCAGGTGGTCGCGCGACGCGACGGGCGCCAGCAGCGGCAGCAGGGCCCGCAGCGTCGCGCCCACGTCCCCGGCGAGCCCGACGTCCACCGGGACGCGGCGCCCGAGGTGCTCCTCGCGGGTGTCGATCTGCACGACCCGGCAGTCCTCCGGGTACCAGTCCCGGTAGGGGAAGTCCGTCCCGAGCATGATCAGGGTGTCGCAGGAGTCCATGGCGTGGGCCGCGGCCGGATTGCCGATGAGGCCGGTCTGGCCGACCTCGTACGGGTTGTCGTCCTCGAAGCCCTCCTTGCCCTTCAGGGTCAGCACCATGGGCGCCGAGAGCAGCTCGGCGGCGCGCAGCACCTCCTCGCGGGCCTCCCGGGCGCCGCGGCCGACCAGCAGGGTGACCCGCGAGCCCCGGCCGATCGTCTCTGCCGCCTCGGCGAGCGCCGGGTCGTCGGGGCGCGTGACGGCCGGGCGCGGCAGCGCGAACCGGGTCGGCCGGTCCTCCTCGACCTCCTGGTCGCCGAGGTCGCCGGGGACGGTCAGCACCGCCACGCCCCGTCCGGTCACGGCCGCCCGCACCGCGGACTCCAGCAACCGGGGCATCTGGGAGGGGGAGGTCACGGTGGCCCGGTACACGGCCACGTCCCGGAAGAGGAGGTCGTTGTCGACCTCCTGGAAGTAGTCCCCGCCCATCTCCGACAGCGGCACCTGGCCGCAGATCGCCAGGACCGGCGCGCCGCTCTTGGCCGCGTCGTACAGTCCGTTGAGCAGGTGCACCGAGCCCGGGCCCACCGTGCCCATGCAGACGGCCGGCTCCCCGGAGAGCTGGGCGCGCGCTCCGGCGGCGAAGGCCGCCGCCTCCTCGTGGCGGAAGCCGGTCCAGTCGATGCCCTCGGTGGTCCGGATGGCGTCGGTGATCGGGTTGAGCGCGTCGCCGACCACGCCGAAGACGCGGTCGACGCCGAGCTCCGTGAGCCCGTCGACGATCACCTGTGCGACGGTACGGGACATGGGGTCTCCTTCCTCTGGGGTCGTCGACCGGTTCACCGGAGGGTGAACCGGTCCGGATGGGCCGCCTTCCAGTCGCCTGCCCAGGTGTCCGGAACCGATGCGGGCGACAGGAGCGCTCCGGGTCCGAGCGGCTCGTACAGCTCGGTGTGGGAGCGCACGGCGTCGGGTCCGACCCGGCGCAGCAGCATGCCGGGCTCCAGGTTCCCGGGGCCGTCGGCGCCCATCGCGGCCATGATCTGGAGGGCGCTGCGGACGGTCGCCTCCTGGAAGCGCCGGACCCGCTCCGCCTTGTCCTGGACGTCGAGGGCGCGGGCGCGCCGGGGGTCCTGGGTGGCGACTCCGACGGGGCAGGTGTTGGTGTGGCAGCGCTGGGCCTGGATGCACCCGAGGGCGAACATCATGGCCCGGGCGGAGTTGGTGTAGTCGGCGCCCTGGATGAGCCGCTTGACGATGTCGCTCCCGGTGGCGACCTTGCCGGAGGCGCCGATCCTGATCCGGTCGCGCAGCCCGGTGCCGACGAGGGCCCGGTGCACCGTGGTCAGGCCCTCGGTGAGGGGCAGGCCGACGGCGTCCGCGAACTCCAGCGGGGCGGCGCCCGTACCGCCCTCCGCGCCGTCGACGACGATGAAGTCGGGGGTGAGGTCCTCCTCCAGCATCGCCTTGCAGACGGCGAGGAAGTCGCGGCGCGCGCCCACGCACAGCTTGAAGCCGACCGGCTTGCCGCCGGAGAGCTCCCGCATCCGGCCGAGGAAGCGCACCAGCTCCCGGGGGGTGCGGTAGACGCGGTGGTACGGCGGGGAGATCACCGTGCGGCCCTCGGGGACGCCGCGGACGGCGGCGATCTCCCGGCCCACCTTGGAGCCGGGCAGCACTCCCCCGATGCCGGGCTTCGCACCCTGGCTGATCTTCAGCAGGACGCAGGCGACCTGGTCGAGCGCGGCCTTCTCGGCGAAGAGCCGCGGGTCGAAGCCGCCGTCCTCGGTACGGCAGCCGAAGTAGCCGGTGCCGATCTCCCAGACGAGGTCGCCGCCGGGGGCGAGGTGGTGCTCCGACATGCCGCCCTCGCCGGTGTCGTGGGCGAAGCCGCCGCGCCGGGCGCCCTCGTTCAGGGCGCGGACGGCCGGGGCCGACAGGGAGCCGAAGCTCATGGCCGACACGTTGAGCAGCGCCATGTCGTAGGGCCGGGCGCAATCGGGGCCGCCGATCCGGACCCGGGGCGCCTCGTCCGGCACCGGGCGCGGCGCCATGGAGGGGACGAGGTACTCGGTGCCGGTCCGGTCCAGCTCCAGTTCGGTGCCGAAGGGGTCCTCGGCGTCCGTGCCCTTCGCCCTCTCGTACACGATGGACCGGGTGTCCCGGTCGAAGGGCACGCCGTCGACGTTCCCCTCTACGAAGTACTGCTGCACCTCGGGGCGGATCGCCTCCATCGCGAACCGCAGGTGCCCGAGGACGGGATAGTTGCGCAGGATCGAGTGGCGCCGCTGGACGACGTCGTGCGTCGCGACCGCGGCGAGCAGCAGGGCGGGTCCGGCCGCGCACCACCACCACGGGGACACCAGGACGGCCGCGAGGCCGGTGGCGAGCGCGGCGAGGACGGAACAGACCACGAGCAGTGACGTCACCATGGACGGTCGTCTGTCCCGGACGGGCGCGGTCAAGCACGCGGCCGGGCGGGCCGGACCATGATCCACCAGGTTTAACCGGCGGGACTCCGGCGAGACGGTGCCCATGAGTGCTTCGGAGAACAGCGGCCGGAACCCCGTCCTTCGGACCGGCCCCTACGCCGTCCCGGACCGCCCCGGCCCGACGCGGGTGGACGACCCCGACGTGGACGGGGCGTACGAGCCGGCCGTCCTCGCGGGCCTGCGCCCCCTTCCCGGGGCGTCCCCGGAGACGGCCCCCGGGAGCGGGCCGCGGGCCGTCGTGCGCGCCCACCGGGCGGCGGCGGCCGGTGCCGCGGCCGGGACGGCGGCCGCGCTGGCCCTCGCGTACGGGTGGGGGCGCCGGACCGGGCGCCTGGCCGCACGGCGCGACCTGGGCCCGATGGCGCTGTTCTTCGGGCGCCGCGGCTGAGCGGGCGGCGTCCCCTCCTCCGCACGGGGCCGGCGCGGGCTCGTCCCCGCCGGCCGTGCCCCCCACTTCTCCTTTCCGTCTTTTCCGTCATCCCCTTCATGGAGGTCGACCCACATGGTGCCCCTGCTTCTCGTCCTGCTCCTCGCCCTGCTCCTCTTCGGCGCCGGCTTCGCCGTCAAGGCGCTCTGGTGGATAGCCGTCATCGTGCTCGTCCTGTGGCTGGTGGGCTTCGTGGCCCGGCCGAAGGGCGGCACGGCCCGCTGGTACCGCTGGTAAGCGGGCACGCGGCCGGGCCCGGCACCCTCCCGAGGAGGTGCCGGGCCCGGCCGCGTGCCCGAGGGGCTCAGGCGCTCAGCACCGAGTCGTCCTCGGGGCGGGCGCCCGGCAGGCGGTGGCGGGCCGCGATCAGCGCCGCGTCCACGTCCCGCGTACCGGTGGACACGCACAGCGTGTAGGCGAGGTCGTCCATGCGCCGTCGCACTTCTTCGCCGCCGTTCTCGGCGTTGAGCATCTTGAACGTCTCGTACTGCTCGATGAGCTCGCGCAGGACCGCGGGGTGGGCCATCAGCACGTGCTTCTCCCCTCGTCGTCGGGGCGGGACCGCCCGGTTCGGGGCGCGTGTACCCCGGTCACGGCGCCGCACACCTCCCGTCCCGGGCCCGGGGAGGACGGGTTCCGGCCTGATCAACGGCACCGACCTCCTGCTGTCGATCACGGAGGGGTAATGTCGTCATGATTGCCGTACGGCAACGATCGCGACAGCCGGAGCCGACCCGGGGGAACGGCCGGCCGGCACGCGGCGTGGGCCGGACGGTCCGTGCGCGCACATGGTGGGGAACGAGGATGGGACATGTCTGAGACGACGGCCAGGGGTTCCTCCGGACGGGAACGGTCCGGGTCGGCCGCGGTGGTCGAGCCGGAACTCCGTCAACTGCTGGCCGGGCTCACGGCCGTGCGGGACGGCGACTTCGGCACCCGCCTGCCGGACGAGGCGGACGGGCTGATGGGCGAGATCTCCCGGGTGTTCAACGGGATGGTCGACCAGCTCTCCCTCTTCACCTCCGAGGTGACGCGGGTGGCGCGCGAGGTCGGCACGGAGGGGACGCTCGGCGGGCAGGCCGCCGTGCCCGGCGTCTCCGGCACCTGGGCGGATCTGACGGACTCGGTCAACGCGATGGCCGGCAACCTCACCACCCAGGTCCGTGACATCGCCCACGTGGCGACGGCCGTCGCCAAGGGAGACCTCTCCCAGAAGATCGACGTGGACGCGCGCGGCGAGATCCTGGAGCTGAAGAACACCATCAACACGATGGTCGACCAGCTCTCGGCCTTCGCCGACGAGGTCACGCGCATGGCCCGGGACGTGGGCACCGAGGGAATCCTCGGAGGTCAGGCCGACGTGAAGGGCGTCTCCGGCACCTGGCGCGACCTGACCGACTCCGTCAACTCGATGGCGGGGAACCTCACCGCCCAGGTGCGGGCGATCGCCCACGTCGCCACCGCCGTCGCGGGCGGCGACCTGTCGAAGAAGGTCGACGTGGACGCCCGGGGCGAGATCCTGGAGCTGAAGACGACCATCAACACGATGGTCGACCAGCTCTCGGCCTTCGCCGACGAGGTGACCCGGGTGGCCCGCGAGGTCGGCACCGAGGGCAACCTCGGCGGCCAGGCCACCGTCCGGGGCGCCTCGGGCACCTGGAAGGACCTCACCGACAACGTCAACGTGATGGCCTCCAACCTCACCGGGCAGGTGCGTTCGATCGCCCAGGTCGCCACCGCCGTGGCCCGCGGCGACCTGTCCCGCCGGATCACCGTGGAGGCCAAGGGCGAGGTCGCCGCCCTCGCCGACACCATCAACACGATGGTGGACACCCTGTCCGCCTTCGCCGACGAGGTGACCCGCGTGGCCCGCGAGGTCGGCACCGAGGGCCGGCTCGGCGGCCAGGCCCGGGTGCCGAACGTGGCCGGCACCTGGAAGGACCTCACCGACAACGTCAACTCCATGGCGAACAACCTGACCGGACAGGTCCGGAACATCGCCCAGGTCACGACCGCCGTCGCCAACGGCGACCTGTCGAAGAAGATCGACGTCGACGCCCGGGGCGAGATCCTGGAGCTCAAGACGACCATCAACACGATGGTCGACCAGCTGTCCTCGTTCGCGGCCGAGGTGACCCGGGTGGCCCGCGAGGTCGGCAGCGAGGGCCGGCTCGGCGGCCAGGCCGAGGTCGAGGGGGTCTCCGGCACCTGGAAGCGGCTGACCGAGAACGTCAACGAGCTGGCGGGCAACCTCACCCGGCAGGTTCGCGCCATCGCCGAGGTCGCGAGCGCCGTCGCCGAGGGCGACCTCACCCGCTCGATCACCGTCGAGGCGTCGGGCGAGGTGGCCGAGCTCAAGGACAACATCAACGCCATGGTGGGCTCGCTGCGCGAGACGACGCGGGCCAACCAGGAACAGGACTGGCTCAAGTCCAGTCTGGCCCGGATGTCCGCGCTCATGCAGGGCCACCGCGACCTGGCCGTCGTCGCCGAGCTCGTCATGGACGAACTGACCCCGCTCGTGGGCGCCCAGTACGGCGCGTTCTACCTCGCCGAGGAGGGGGCCGACGGCGTCGAGCTGGGCCTCGTCGGCTCCTACGGGCGTCCCGCCGGCGACCGGGCCCCGGTGCGCTTCCGGCTGGGCGAGTCGCTCGTCGGGCAGGCCGCCCGCAGCCGCCGCACCGTCGCCGCCGAGAACGTCCCCGCGGACTACGTCACGATCTCCTCGGGTCTCGGCAGCACGTCCCGGGGCAGCCTCGTGGTGCTGCCGGTCGTCGTCGAGGAGCAGGTGCTCGGCGTCATCGAGCTGATGTCCTTCAGCCCCTTCACCTCCGTGCACCGGGACTTCCTGGAGCAGCTCATGGAGACCGTCGGCGTCAACCTGAGCACCATCGTCGCCAACGCCCGCACCGACGAACTCCTCGACGAGTCCCAGCGGCTGGCCGGCGAACTCCGCTCGCGCACCGAGGAACTCCAGGTGCGGCAGGAGGAGCTCCAGCGCTCCAACGCCGAGCTGGAGGAGAAGGCGGCCCTGCTCGCCACGCAGAACCGCGACATCGAGGCCAAGAACCTCCAGATCGAGCAGGCCCGGCAGGAGCTGGAGGACCGCGCCCAGCAGCTCGACATGGCCTCCACGTACAAGTCGGAGTTCCTGGCCAACATGAGCCACGAACTGCGCACCCCGCTCAACAGCCTGCTGATCCTGGCCCAGTTGCTGGCCCAGAACCCGACCCGCAACCTCACGGCCAAGCAGGTCGAGTACGCCGGCATCATCCACTCGGCCGGTTCCGACCTGCTCCAGCTGATCAACGACATCCTCGACCTCTCCAAGGTGGAGGCCGGGAAGATGGACCTCAACCCGGAGCGCGTGCCGCTGCGCAGGCTCCTCGACTACGTCGAGGCGACGTTCCGCCCCCTCACCTCGCAGAAGAGCCTCGCCTTCACGGTCTCCACGGCAGCCGGCGTGCCCGTCGACCTCGTCACGGACGACACGCGGCTCCGGCAGGTGCTGCGCAACCTGCTGTCGAACGCGGTCAAGTTCACCGAGCACGGCAGCGTCGAGCTGCGCATCGAACCGGCGTCGGACGGCGAGCTGCCCCCGTCCGTGCACCGCGGCGGCCCCGTCGTGGCCTTCCGCGTCACCGACACCGGCATCGGCATCGCCCCCGAGAACCTGGAGGCCATCTTCGGCGCCTTCCAGCAGGCCGACGGGACGACCAACCGCAAGTACGGGGGCACCGGCCTGGGCCTCTCCATCAGCCGCGAGATCGCCCATCTCCTCGGCGCCGCCCTCACCGTCACCAGCGTGCCGGGCGAGGGCAGCACCTTCACCCTCTACCTCCCCGTCGCCCGCACCGACTTCGCCGAACTGTCCGGATCCGCCGCCCCGCCGGCGGACTCCCCGGCAGGGCTCGCCGTCCCGGCCCCGGCCCCCGGCGGCGCGCTCGCCCTGCCCGGTGCCACGGCCGACCGGCCGACCCGGCGCCTCCTCGTGGTCGAGGACCGTCCGCGCGGCCTCCTCGCCGTGGTGGCCGAGAACGCGGTCGGCCAGCTCGCGGCCGACGGCGGGCACACGGGGCGGACGGACATCGAACTGGTCGCGGTCGTCGGCCCCCAGGAGGCCGCCGCCGCGCTCGCCACCCGGCCGTTCCACTGCGTCGTGCTCGACGTCGACATGGCGAACGGCGACGCCCTGCGCTTCCTGGCCGCCGTGGACGGTGACGAGGCGCTGCGCACCGTCCCCGTCCTCGCCCACAACAACCGCAGGCTCCCCGCCGACGAGGAGGGCGCCCTCCAGGACCTCGCCCGCCGCCGCCCGCTGGAACTCCTCTCCAGCCTCGACGAGTTGCGCGAGCGGATCGCCCTGCACCTGTCCGTGGACCAGCCCGGCGACGTCGTGCCGCTGGTGCGCGGCGACCACTGGGCGCCCGCGCCCCGGGCCGTCGACAGCACCCTGAGCGGCAGGACCGTGCTCGCCGTCGACGACGACGCCCGCAACCTGTACGCCCTCAGCGGCATCCTGGAGCTGCACGGCATCACGGTGCTGCACGCCGAGAACGGGCGGAAGGGCATCGAGACGCTGCTGGCGAACCCGTCCGTCTCCCTCGTCCTGATGGACGTGATGATGCCGGAGATGGACGGCTACACCGCGACCGCGCGGATCAGGGAGCTGCCGCAGTACGCGGACCTGCCCGTGATCGCCGTGACCGCGAAGGCCATGCCGGGCGACCGGGAGAAGAGCATCGCGTCGGGGGCCAGCGACTACGTCACCAAGCCCGTCGACGCCGACGAACTCATCGCCTGCGTCAGCCGCTGGCTCGACGGGGGGACGGCCTCGTGACCACTCCCCCACCCGCCGAGAGCGGCGTCGCGCACCCCGGCGACGGCGTCCCGGCCGTCCCGGACGCCGCGGACGCCTCGGCTGTTCCCGACACCCCGGCCGTCCCGAAGACCCCGGCGGTTCCCGACGCCGCGGACGTCTCGGCCGCCGAGGGCCGACTGGCCGCCACGGTGGAACGGCTGCGGGGCGAGGTGCGGGCCGCGCACGCGGCGGCCGAGGGCCGGGCCCTGATCGAACTCGCCAAGGGGGTCATCGTCGAGCGCCTGGGCTGCGGTCCGACCCAGGCGGCCCGCCAGCTCGCGGAGCTCGCCGACCGGGCCGGGCTGTCCCGGCTGGAGCTTGCCGCGGACATCATCAACCAGGCGGCCCGCGACCGGATGGCCGAGGCGACGGACGAGTTCGTGAGGACGGCGGTCGGCGAGCCTCCGGCCACCGGCGCCTCCACCGGCGCCTCGGTCGCCGTGCGGCTGCGCACGGCGGAGAGCGCGGCGCTCAGCGCCGGCGACACCCAGGCCGTCGCCGAGTCGCTGCTCCGGCACGCCCTCGAACCGCTGGGCGCCGTCGCCGTCGCGATCTGGACCACCGGCCCGGACACCTCGCTGAGCCTGCGCGGCCACGCCGGCTTCGGCCTCGACGAGGCGGCCCGCTGGCACCACGTGCCGCCGGGCGTGACCACCGCGGCCCGCCAGGCGCTCGTCGGCCGCCGGACCGTCCGCTACGCCTCCCTGTCGGCCGCGGGCATCCCCTCGATCGGCCGCGGGCCCCATCCCGACGGCGGCCGGGTCGTCGTCCCCGCCGGGACCGGCGGCCGCATCCACGGCGTCCTGGAGATCTGCTGGCCCGGCCCGCTCGGTCCCCTGCCGCAGGCCGTGGAGCGCCAGATCGAGGCCCTCGCCGAGCTCTGCGCCCACACCCTGGAGACGCTGCCCGAGGCGTCCCCCGACAGCCTCCCGGTGCCCGGCGGGGACGGGGCGACGACGCTGGCCGAACTCTCGGACGGGCTCTACGACCCCGCCCTCGTGCTCACCCCCCACCTGGACGAGACGGGGGCCCTCGTCGACTTCCGCATCCGCCACGCCAACGCGCACTTCCAGGATCCGGCCGGACGGCCCCGCGGCTCGGTCGACGGGGCCCTGCTCCTGGAGGCGTACCCGGCGACGGCGGGCGGCAGCGAACTCTTCGAGCGGATCGAGCGGGTCTACGCCACGGGGGAGCCGTTCCGCGCCCGCCGGGTCCGGCTCACGGCCCTGGTGGACCAGGTGCCGCTCGCCTCCCTCGCCGACATCAGCATCAGCCGGCACGGCGCGAGCGTCCTGTTCATCTGGCGCGTCGAGGACGAGTCGGCGCGCCTCGCCAGCCTCCTCCAGCACGCCCAGCGCCTCGGCCGGGTCGGCGCCTTCGAGGAGGACCTCCTCACCGGCGACATCACCTGGCACGGCCAGCTGTACGAGCTCTTCGGCCGCAGCACGACGGAGCCGCCGGTCGCCCTGCGCGACCTCGCCGGCCTCGCCCACCCCGACGACGCCGACACCATCCGCCGCTTCCTCCAGAAGGTGCTGGAGCAGCGGCGGGTGGGCTCCACCGCCTTCCGCATGCTCCGCCACGACGGCGTCACCCGGCACATCCGGGTGACCGCCGAGCCGGCCCCGGGCAGCGACGGCGGCCTCCAGGCCGTCCGGGGCGCCTATCAGGACATCTCGGCGCAGCACTGGACCGAGGTCGCCCTCACGGCCACCCGGGACCGGCTGGCGGCGACGGAGGAGGCGGCCGAGGAACGCAACCGGCTCACCCTCCAGCTCCAGCACGCGATCATGCCGCCGGCCATGCCGCCGCTCGACGCGCCGGGTCTCGACGTGGCCGTGCGCTACCGGCCCGCGGAGTCCGATTCCCTGGTCGGCGGCGACTGGTACGACGCGGTCGTGCTGCCGTCCAAGAAGGTGCTCCTGTGCGTCGGGGACGTCGCCGGCCACGGCGTGGAGGCCGCCACCGGCATGGTGGTGCTGCGCAACGCCCTCCGCGGCCTGGCCGTCACGGGTGCGGGACCGGGGCAGCTGCTGTCCTGGCTCAACGGCGTCGCCCACCACCTCACCGCCCACGTGACGGCCACCGCCGTCTGCGGCGTGTACGACCCGGAGAGCCGTACGCTGCGCTGGGCCCGCGCGGGACACCTCCCGCCGGTGCTGGTGCGCGGGGAGGAGGCGCTCGACCTGCCGCTCCTGCGCGGGGTGTTGCTGGGAGCCCTCGCGGAGACCGAGTACGAGGAGACGGAACTGCGGCTCGAACCGGGCGACACGGTGCTGATGTACACCGACGGGCTCGTCGAGCGGCGGGACACCGCCGTCCACGATTCCGTCGCCCAGCTGCTCACCGTCGCCCGGCAGCCGTCCGACAGCCTCGAACACCGGCTGGACCAGCTGCTCGCGCGCAGCAAGTCGGACACGGACGACGACACGTGCGTGGTCGGTGTCCAGGTGCTCTGACCCGACCGTCCACCCCGAGACCGGCCCCCCTCACGGAAAGCAGGAGACATGTCCGAGCGTGAACAGAACCTTGATGTCGACGTCGAGATCCGCGACGGCCGCACGGCCGTGCTGACCGTGGCGGGCGAGCTGGACATGGAGACGGCCGACCGGCTCCACGAGCTGCTGGCGGAGCAGTTCGGCCAGGGGCGGCACCGCCTCGTGCTGGACCTGTCCGCCCTCGGCTTCATGGACTCCTCGGGACTGAACGTCCTGATCCAGGCGGTCAACAGGGCGCGGGAGAGCGACGGCGACCTGTACCTCGCCGCGCCGACCCCGGCCGTGCGCCGCATCCTGGAGATCACCGGCGTGATGGCGACCATCCCGCCGCACGACGCCGTGGCCGACGCGCTGGCGGCGGCCGGCGGCAAGAGATAGCGGACGGACGGCCCGGTCCCGTGCACGGGGACCGGGCGCGAGGAAGAGGAAGAGGAAGACCGTGCGCGAGATCGCCGAGATCGAGCAGGCGCTCCGCCGGGCGGCTCCCCACCGGCTCGTGGGAGTCGTCGAGGACGCCCTCAGGGACCACGGGGTGCTGCGGGTGGAGCTCCGCATGGCCGACTACGGCCTGCGGACGCTCCAGCTCGTCGGGCACGTTCCCGGGGCGGAGCCGTCGGTGCCGATCCACGACAGTCCCCAGGGGCGCGCCTTCGGTGCCCAGGAGCCGTACGTGGCCCGGGAGTCCGGGGTGCTCGGGCTCCATCTGCCCGTCACGGTCCGCGGGGACCGGCTGGGGGTGCTGACGGCCGAGCTGCCCCCGCGGGCCGACGTCGGGCCGCTGCTGCCGGGGCTCGCCCAGCTCTGCGAGGCCCTCGGCCACGAGATCCTGGTGGCGGAGCGCGACACGGACCTGTACGTCCTGGCGCGGCGCGCGACCCGGCTCACGCTCGCGGCGGAGATGCAGTGGCAGCTGCTGCCCGGCCGTTCCTGCGTCCGTCCCGAGTTCGCCCTGGCGGCCCATCTGGAGCCCGCCTACGCCATCTTCGGCGACAACTACGACTGGTCGGTCTCGGACGGCCGGCTGACGCTGACGGTCACCAACGGCATGGGAGAGGGCATCGAGGCCGCCCTGCTGACGAACCTCGCGATCAACGCGCTCCGCAACGCCCGCCGGGCCGGTCTCCCGCTGGCGGACCAGGCCGCGCTGGCGGACCAGGCGGTGTACGCCCAGTACGGGGGCAAGTCCTTCGTGTCGGTGCTGCTGCTCGGCTTCGACCTGGCCACGGGCGAGGTGGAGGCCGTGGACGCGGGTTCGCCCCGGCTGTGGCGGCAGCGGGGGCAGGTGGTGGAGGCCGTCGGTTTCGAGGCGCAGTTGCCCCTCGGCATGTTCGAGGACACCGTGTACGTGCCGGAGCGGTTCTCCGTGCGGCCGGGCGACCGGCTGCTGTTCGGGAGCGACGGGGTGTACGCGGCCTCCTCGCCGTCCGGGGAGAGCTACGGGGACCGGGCGCTGGCCCGCGCGCTGCGGGGGACGAGGCTGCTGCCGCCCACGCACGTGCCGCAGGCGGTGCTGCGGGAGCTCGCCGTCCACCACGGTGACGGTCCGCTGGAGGACGACGCCCTGGTCGTCTGCCTCGACTGGCACGGCGCCGCGTCAACAGTTGCCGTGTGACAACTGTATCCTGGGGCAACACCCGGGCGGCGCCCGGAAGAACGCGTCGAACGACCAGAGGTGGCAATGAGGACATGGGGTGTGCGCCCGGCCGGAGCCGGCGTCGCGCGGGGGTCAGGCCGAGCTGACGTCCTTCAGCGGAGTGCGGTGGCCTGACGGGGCGGCCGCCCCGCCCCCTCCCACCGCGTCGTGGAACCCGGTGAGCCCCCGCAGCAGCGCCTTGCGGCTCGTCGGCGACATGTCCGCGATGACCGCGAGCAGGGCTTCCTCGCGCTGGGCCCTGAGGTCCCGCAGGTACGCCTTGCCGTGCGCGGTCAGGTGCAGCTCCAGCTGCCGGCGGCTGACGGGACTGGGCAGCCGCTGCACGAAGCCCAGCGCCTCCAGCCGGTCGCACATGCGGCTCACCGAGGGCGGGGCGGAGCCGAGCAGCTCCCCCAGGGTGCGCAGGCTGATGCCCTCCTCGCGGTCCAGGCTGTACAGGACGCGCAGCTGACTCGCCGAGACGGGTGTCGACGACACCATGTCCCGCCCGCGTTCCCACAGCACCTCCAGCAGCTCGATGAGCTCCCGGGCGGCCTCGGCCGCCCGCTGCGGCTCCCGCGGCGGCGGAGCGGGGTTGCTCGTCATGCCTGCCGGCCCTCCTCGGACGTCCGGGGCCGGGGACAGCGGGCTTGCGACGGACCGGTCATCTCCACATCTCTCCAGAAGGCGGTACGAATCCGGTGGATCGACACGTGACAGTGGAAGGCGCACTGCGCGGGGCGGCACCACACCTCCTCCTGGACTCCCTCCGTACCAGTCTCGCGCAGCTGTACGCCGCGACCTCCGCCGATCTGCTGCTCGTCGACTACGGATGCACGACCCTGCGCCCCGTGGAGCCCGTCCAGGCCCCTGCCGGGATGGCGCACACGCCCGTGGACGCGGGCCCCGCCGGCCGCGTCTTCCGTACCCAGCAACCATATCTTTTCCGTGATGTCGGGCCCACGGCGACCGTTTGCCTGCCCGTCACGGTGCGCGGGGACCGGTTCGGCGTCCTGGTCGTCGGCCTGCCCGCGGACCGGTCGGGGCCGGAAACCACCGCGAGCCTCGCCCGGGTCGCCGAGACCCTCGGCCACGCCCTGCGCGTCGCCGACCGCCACACCGACCTGTACCGCCGCACCCGCAGGGCGCACGCCCTCAGCGTCGCCGGGGAGATGCAGTGGGACACCCTGCCGGGCCGGGCCTGCTCCGGACCCGCCTTCGACCTCCACGCCCACTGGGAGCCCGCCTACACCTCCGGGGGGCACCTGCTCGACTGGAGCGCCACCGAGCGGGACCTGGTGGTCGTCGTCGCCGACGGCACCGGCCCCGGCACCCCGGCCGCCCTGGCGAGCACCCTCGCCCTGATGGCGATCCGCAACGCCCGGCGGGCCGGGCTCGACCTGGTGGCCCAGGCCAGCCTGACCGACCAGGCGCTCTACGGGCAGTACCGCGGCCGGCACCCGCTCTCCGCCCTGCTGCTCCGGATCGACCTGGCCACCGGCGAGGCCGAGGTGGTGGACGCCGGGTCGCCGACGCTCTGGCGCCTCCGCCCCGCCGTGACCGAGCGCATCGACCTGGACCGCCAGCTGCCCCTGGGCATGTTCGAGGACACCGTGTACGCTCCCCAGCGGCTTCGCCTCCTGCCCGGCGACCGGCTGGTCTTCGTCGCCCACGGCGCCGGGGAGCCGACGGCCGGCGGCGGGGACGAGGCACCGGACGGGCCCGTCGCCCAAGCCCTCCACCGCGTGCGCCACCGGAAGGGCGCGGACGTCCCCCGGGTCGTCGTACGGACGCTGCGCGACACCCGCCGTGGCGCGTCGACCCCCGTCCTCGTACTCTGTCTCGACTGGCGCGGCCACGGGGCCGGGTCCCCGGACGGGGGGACCGGGTCGGCATCCCCCTGAGGTGCCGTCCGCCGGAGTGATCCGTCGTGCCCGCGGTGTGGGAACCATGAACAGGGGAAAGGCGGGTACGAGGAACCCAGCCACCGGCCCAGGACGAGGGGAGTACCAGCGCCATGACGGACGCGATCACCGCGGAGCGCGCGGCCCCGGAACCCCTGCTGTCCGCGGGCGTCGTCTACGGCGACGCCTCCCGCGGCGGGGCGATCGCGGCGGCGCGCGCCTTCACGGCCGAGTTCCTGGCGGCCGCCCCGGCCGTGCTGCGCGGACCGGTCGGTGACGAACGCGTCGAACTCGCGCAGCTGGTGGTCAGCGAACTGGTCACCAACGCGATCCGGCACACGGACGGCCCCTGCCGGCTCCTCCTCGAACTGGGCAGCGACGCCCTGGAGATCTCGGTCTTCGACCAGGAGGCCGCCGCGCCCGTGCCCCGCGGACACGACCCCCGCCGCATCGGCCAGCACGGCGTCGAGATCGTCGTCGCCATCTGCGAGAGCCTGACCGTGGAGCCCGCTCCGGAGGGGAAGCGGGTCCGCGCCCGCCTCTCCCTGCCGACCGGGCGCACCGGCCCCGTGGACACGCGGAACGGGCCGACGGGGTGACGCAGCGGCGCCACCTCGCCGGCCCGGGGGACGCGGCACGCCCCCGGGGTCGTCCGGGGGCGTGAACGGCGGGCCGGTCACCCGCGGTCGTCCGCTCGTCGGCGGGACCGGCGTGCCAGGGCCGCCCGCTGGGCCTCGGTCAGGCCGCCCCACACGCCGGACGGCGGGTGCGGCTGCGCCAGGGCCGAGCGCAGGCACGGTTCGCGCACCGGGCAGCGCCTGCAGACCCTCTTGGCCTCCTCCGCCTGCGCGAGCGCGGGGGCGCCGCTCCCCACCGGGAAGAACAGATCGGGGTCGACATCCTGACAGGCCGCGGCCGCACGCCAGCCTTCCATGTGAGCCTCCTGGCACATGAGACGGGAATTCGTGTCCCCGTCCGCCTGACCGTTCGTCCGTCCGTGAAACCCGCGCGGGGCCGCTCCGGAGCTCACCGGGGCCCGCCCCGCGGACCGCGCGGGACGGGCGCGACGCCCCACCACGCCATCGCCACACCGACGCCGAACACCAGGATCAGCAAGACCTGCACGACGGAATCCTTCCGGAAGCGGACCGCGTTCCGGGACCCGCCTGACCCCGAACGCCACGCCGAAACTCCTTCCTCCGTCATGAATCCGGAAGGCCGGGGAACGCGGAAGGGAGGAGCGAGGTCCACACCTGTTCCCGGGGCCGGACCGCCCGCCGAAAAGCGCACACGGAGGAAGTCGAGGGTGTTCTCGGTCGACGTCGGACAGGAGGAGCGGGGCACCATACTGGTGCTCCGGGGCGAGCTGGACTTCGACAGCGCCGTCCAGCTGGACGAGGTGGCGCTCGGAGACCCGGCACACGACACCGCGACGGGGCCCGTCGTGGCCGACCTCGCCGCCCTGACCTTCTGCGACTCCAGCGGCATCAGCGCCCTGCTGAGGCTCCACCGGCGCCTGTCCACCCGGGGCAGGCCCTTCCTGCTCGCCTCCGTACCCCATCCCGTCCGACGGCTGTTCGCCCTGACGGGCCTCGACCAGATCTTCACCGTGCACGCCGACGCGCACGAAGCACTCGCCGCGGGACCGGCCGGACCGGCCCCCGCACCAGGAGCCGGGACACCGGCGCGGCAGAACAGGAAAGAGAGCGCATGAGGCGCGTACCGGGTCAGCACCCCCACCGGCCCGACCCGGCGCAGGCCCCCGGTCGCGCCGCCGTCCATCCCTCGGACGTCGACCTCAGGGTCCTGTTCGGCGAGAGCACCGCCGTCTTCGCCTCCCTCGCCGGCCCCGCGCACCTGGTCGAGAGCGCCAACCCGGCCTTCTTCCGCGCCCTCGGCGCCGGCCCGCGCGTCCGCACCGGCGTGCCCCTCGGACAGCTGCTGCCCGAGCCCGCCGGCCAGGGACTCATCGGACTGCTCGACCGGGTCTACCGGTCGGGGGTCCCCCGCACCGGACGCGACGCCCGGGTCCTCCTCGACGACGGCGCCGAGCCGCGGGAGGCCCTCTTCGACTTCAGCTACGAACCGCGCGTCGACTCCGGCGGCAACGTCACCGGCGTCCGGGTCATCGGGGTCGAGACGACACAGGTCAGGCAGGCCCAGCGGTTCACGGCGGAACACCGCGCCCTGCTGGAGCAGATCGCCCGGCAGGCACCGCTGGACGAAGTCCTGGACGGCATGGCCCGCGCGATGGAGGAACTGTCGCCGGAGGACCTCGTCGTCTCCGTCCTCCTCGCCGACCGGGAGGGCCGGCGCCTCGTCCACGGCGCCGCCCCGAGCCTGCCCGACTTCTACAACCGGGCCGTCGACGGGATCGACATCGCCGAGGGCTCCGGCTCCTGCGGCACCGCCGCGCACCGCCGCGAGACCGTCATCGTCGGGGACATCGCCTCGGACCCCCTGTGGGACGACTTCCGCGACCTGGCGCGGCGGGCCGGCCTGGCCGCCTGCTGGTCCACCCCCGTCCTCGGACGCGACGGCGCCCTCCTGGGCACCTTCGCGATGTACCACCGCACCCCGAAGCTTCCCCAGGCGGCCGACCTGGCCCTCGCCCGCCTCTTCGCCGACACCGCGGCGCTCGCCGTGGAACGGCAGCGGGCCGAGGACGCCCGCAGCGCCGCCGAGGCCCGTGAGCGGGCGGCCCGCGAGGACCTCGCCTTCCTCCTCCAGGCCAGCACCGCCCTCACCGTCGACCTCGACGCCGTCCAGACCCTGGAGCGGCTGGCCGCCTCCTGCGCCCCGCGCCTGGCGCCGCTGTGCGCCGTCGACGTGGTGGAGAACGGGCGCCTGCGCCGCGTCGCCACGGCCGCCCCGGACGAACACCGGCGGCGGGTCCTCGCCTCGCACGCACCGGCCCACGACGGCGACGTCGTCGCCCGGGTCCTCGCGACGCGCGCGAGCGAGGTCGCCCGGCGCGCGCCCGCCGGGCCTGGCCCCTGGCGGGACCTCGGCGTGACGGGCTACCTCTGCATCCCGCTGCTGGACCGGGGCACCGCCTTCGGCACCGTGACGCTGCTCTCCACCGAGGCGGAGCCCTTCGACGGCCACCGCGTGGCCCTCGCCGAGGAACTCGCCCGCCGTGCCGCCTCGGCCGCCCGCAACGCCCGCCAGTACACCCACCGGGTCACCCTCGCCCGGGACCTCCAGGCCGGGCTGCTCATGCCCGAACTCCCCGACGTGCCCGGCGCGGACGTCGCCACCTCCTACCACCCCGCCGGCGAGGGCCTCGACATCGGCGGCGACTTCTACGACGTCTTCCCGCTGGACGACGGACGGTGGGCCTTCCTCCTCGGCGACGTCTGCGGGCGCGGAGCCATCGCCGCCACCACCACCGCCCTCGTCCGCCACACCGCGCGCGCCGTCGCCCCCCTCCTGCCCGGCCCCGAGGAGGTCGTCGCGGCCGTCAACCGGGCCCTCGTCAACCGGCCGGGCAGTCACGGAACCGGCTTCGTCACCCTCGTCTACGGCCGGCTCACCCCCACCGGACACGGACTGGACGTCGAACTGGTGCGGGCCGGCCACACCCTGCCCCTCCACCTCGACGCCCGCCACGGCACCCGTCTCGTCGACGCCCCCGGATCCCTCCTCGGCATCTCCCCCGAGACCGACGTCGTCTCCCGCACCCTCCACCTCGACCCGCACGAGAGCCTGCTGCTCTACACCGACGGCATCACGGAGGCCCGCGACGGCTCGGGCGAGCAGTTCGGGGAGAAACGGCTCGCGGAGGCCGTCGCCGGGACCCCGCCCCGCCCCTCGGCCCAGCAGGTCGTCGACGCCCTCGCCCGCGCCGTGCGCGACTTCACGGGCGGGCAGGACATCGACGACGACCGGGCGGTCCTCGTCCTCACCGCCACCTGAGGACCGCTTCCGGTGAAGCGCCTGTGCGAAAATCGTGGGGATCCTGCGGGGCCGGACGGTAGACGTACCGGAAGAGGGGGGTTCACTTGATGTGCGGAGCCCCCCTGCGCGAGGGTGGGGGGACGAACTGCTGTCGAGTGGGAAGGTGGCGGGCCACGACGCGCGGGCCACGCTTATGACTGTTTTCGAGGACGAGTCCGACCGCTCCCGGGAGACCGCGGACGCGAAGAACCCCTGGTGGCGCGGTTCGCCGCACCCCGCGGTGGTCGCCGACCGGGAGGGCGGCGTCGTGGAGTTCAACGCCGCCGCGGCCGACCTCTTCCCCCGCCTGGGGGTCGGCAAGGGGCTGGACGAGGCCGTCCCGCGGTGGCTCGCCGACGCCCACCGGCGGCTGGCCGGTCCGGTGCGCCCGCCCGCCGCGGCGGCCCCGGCCGGGGCGGGAGCCGCCCCGCTGCGCGGCAGCCACGACGGGAGGCTCCTGAGGGCCCACCCCGCCGAGTCCGGCCACGGCGACGTGGCCTGGTGGCTGGTCGACGACTCCGACCTGACCGCCGCGCAGGACGCCCTGTGCACCGAACGGGAGCGCCACGCGATCCTGGCCGAGGCCTCCACCCAGCTGCTGGCCTCGCTCAACCCCGACCGCTGCCTGGAGAAGGCGGCCCTGCTCGCCGCCGACCACCTCGGCGACGCCGCCCTCGTGATCTCCCCGCCCGGCATGCGGAACCGCTCCACCGTCGTCACCGCCATGGCGGGGGGCTTCGAGCGGACGCAGCTCGCCCTGGACCCGGCCGCCGTGCCCGGCCTCGCCGAAGCGCTCCAGGGCTTCCCGCCGGTGCCCGCCCGCTGGATCGACCCGGCCGCGCTGCCGTCCTGGGCCGTGCCCGAGGGCTTCGGGGGGACCCCCGGGTCCGTCGCCATCGCCCCGCTGCCCGGCCACGGCGTGCCCGCGGGCGCCCTGGTCCTGCTGCGGCGGAGCGGGCGACGGGCCTTCGACACCTCGGAGGAGCACTTCGCCCGGCTGTTCGCCGCCCGCGCCGGCGCCGCCCTCTCGGCCGCGCGCCTCTACGCGGAGCAGGCCCGGGTCACCCGGGCGCTGATCGCCGAACTCCTCCCTCCCCGGCTCCACCACGTCGACGGCGTCGACTTCGCCGGCGGCTACCGCACGTCCCGGGACACCGAGCGGATCGGCGGCGACTTCTACGACGTGCACCCGGGCACCGACGACGGCCGCGACACCCTCGCCGTCCTGGGCGACGTGTGCGGCAAGGGGCTGGACGCCGCCGTGCTCACAGGCAGGATCCGCAGCACCGTGCAGGCCCTGCTGCCCCTCGCCGGCGACCACCAGGACGTCCTGAGGATGCTCAACGGCGCCCTGCTGAACGCCCGGCACACCCGCTTCGCCACCCTGGTCCTGGCCTCGGTGCGGCGCACGGGCGGCCGGGTGCGGCTCCGGCTCACCAGCGCCGGCCACCCCCGTCCGCTCGTCCTGCGGGCCACGGGAGAGGTGGAGGAGGTGGACACCGGCGGGACGCTGGTGGGCGCCCTCCCCGTCGTCACCAGCCGGTCCGCGACCGTGGACCTCTCCCCCGGCGAGACCTGTCTGCTCTACACGGACGGGATCACGGAGGCCCGGGGCGGACCGCTCGGGCCCGCCATGTTCGGCGAGGACCGGCTGCGCTCCGCGCTCTCCGAGTGCGTGGGACTCCCCGCCGAGGCCGTCGTCGAGCGCGTGCAGATGCTCGCCGGGAACTGGGTGGGCGACGGCCCTCACGACGACATGGCGGTCGTCGCCATCACCGCGCCCCACACCACCCATCTGTCCGCGGTGAACGGCCGCACGCGGGGCAGGTACACCGCATGAGCGCGCCCGCCACCGCCCCGACCGACGTCCTCGCCGCCACCCGCCGACGGCTGTGGGCGGCCCTGGAGACGAGGGACGAACAGGCCGCCACCGCCGCCGTCCTCGGCGCCCACGACGCCGGGGTCCCCGCCGAGGACCTCCTCCTCGACGTGATCGGCCCCGTCCAGGCCGAGATCGGCGCGGAATGGGCCGCCGGCCGCATCGGCGTCGCCCAGGAGCACGCCGCCACCGCCATCCAGGACCGGGTCGTCGGAGCCCTCGCCCACCGCACGGCGGACGGGCCCCGGCCGGAGACCGGGGAGGCGCCCCGGCACGTGACCGTCGCCTGCGTCGACGGCGAGTGGCACGCCCTGCCCGCCCGGCTCCTCGCCGAGGTCCTGCGCGGCCGGGGCTTCGTCGTCGACTACCTCGGGGCGCACGTGCCCACCCCCCACCTCATCGCCCACCTGCACCAGACCGGCACGGACGTCGTCGCCCTCTCGTCCTCGCTGCCGGTCCGGCTCCCCACGGCCCACGCCGCCGTCACCGCCGTCCAGGCCATCGGGCTCCCCGTCCTCGTCGGGGGCGCCGCCTTCGGCCCCGACGGCCGCTACGCCCGCCTGCTGGGTGCCGACGGCTGGGCACCGGACGCCCGGGCCGCCGCCCGGCTGCTGGCCGTCGGGCCGCCACGGCCGCGCCCGGCCCGGCTCCCCGTCGACCCGCCCCACCTCGCCGACCAGGAGTACACCCTGGTCACCCGCGCCCGGACCCGGCTGGTCCTCCAGACCCTCCAGGGTCTGGAGGACGCGGTGCCCGCAATGGCCTCGTACACCGACCGGCAGCGGGAGCGGACGGCCGAGGACCTCGCCCACATCGTCGACTTCCTCGGCGCCTCCCTCTACGCCGACGACCCCGAGCTGTTCACCGGCTTCGTCACCTGGACCGCCGGGATCCTCCGGGCCCGCGGCGTCCCGGGCGGCGCCCTGGTCGCCGCCCTCGACCTGCTCGCCGACGCCCAGCGCGACTTCCCCCGCACGCGGGCGCACCTCGTCGCCGGGCGCCGCGCCCTCCTGCCCGTACCCGCCCCACCCTCCCCGGGACCCCACTCGTGACCACCCCCGACCACCTCTTCGGCGTCGAGGCCGACGCCGCGCCCGACGGAATCCTGTACGTGACGCTCGCCGGCGACCTGGCCTGGGAGAGCGCCGACGAACTGCTGGACGCGGTCCGGGCCCGCCTCTCCCCGGGGAACGCCCCGGCGGGCCTCCGCGTCGACTGCGCCGGACTGACCCTCTGCGACTCGACGGGCCTCTCCGCCCTGCTGGCGCTCCACCGGCTCGCCGAGGCCGCGGGCGTTCCGCTGCACCTCGACCGCAGGCCGTCCTTCCTCGACCGGCTGCTGCTGCTCACCGGCACCTACGAGCACCTGACGGGTCGGTCCGAGACCGCGGGACCCGACGCCGACACCCCGAGCGGCACGGTGGAGGGCCCCCGTCCCGGCGGCCCCTGACGGCCTTCACCGAATCGCGACACCATCGACGCATCCGTCACGGCGGTACGAGGTGTAACAGGAACGGGACGGGACAAGCGGACACCGCACCCGCTCGCTGACAGCCCCTCAGCCGGAGGACCTCATGCCCCAGCCCCCCGTCGCACCGCTCCCCGCGCCGCGCGGTCTCGTCAAGCCGATGGCGATGGACCTGTTCACCGCGGACGTGGCGGTGCGGATCGACACCACCGTCGGCTACGACTCCCGCGACCCCCACGCCCTGAGCATCGCCTTCCACCTCCTCGGCGAGGAGCCGGTGGTGTGGCGGATCGACCGCGAGATGCTCCTCGCCGGATCCCTCGGCCCCACCGGCGACGGCGAGGTCCACGTCCGCCCCACCCCCGACGGCGGGCTCCTGCTCCGGCTGGGGCCGGCGGCGCAGTGCGCCGTGGTCCGCTGCGAACAGGAGGCGATCGGCCGCTTCGTGCGCGAGACCTTCGTCCTGGTGCCGCAGGGCACGGAGGAACGCCACCTCGACTGGGGCCCGCTGCTCGCCTCCCTGGGGCACTGACGTGCGGCGGGAAGCGGGGCGCTCAGCCGGGACGGCCGGGGTCGGCCGGACGGAAGCAGGCCGTGACGTCCTTGCCCCGCGGGCAGGGGCGGGTCCGCACGTCGTCGGCGAGGGCGTCGACCAGGAGCAGTCCGCGCCCGCCCAGCGCGCCGTCGTCCGGGCTGCGCTGCTCGGGCACCTTCGGGGAGGCGTCGTGCACGGTGACGTGCAGGCACTCCTCGTCCCAGGTGAGGATCAGCTGCGCGTCGCTGCGGGCGTGCACGTGGGCGTTGGTGACGAGTTCGGAGACCGCCAGCACGACGGAGTCCGCCACGGCGGGGGTGGTACGGTCCCATCCGAGCGCCGTCAGGTGCTCGCGCGTCCAGTCGCGGGCCGTCTTCACGCTGCTGCCCATCGGCAGCGAGCGTGCCCAGCCCACGGCCCTCATCGAGGGATCCTGTGTCATTGCTCTCCTCCTGAGGTTCGGTCAGGGACTCCGTCTGCCCCCGGCACGACGGGAGAAAACCGACCGGAAACTCATGCGGATCCGACAGGTCTGAACGCGAGAAGTCGGGGTAGGCGGCCAGTCTCGGGCCACGCGCGCCCGACGAGGAAAACACGTGAAAGGGGACAGGTGTGACGGTCACCACGATGTCGAAGGCGGGACTCGGGTCCGGGACGCGGACGCTGCCGGAGATCCCGGACACGTCGGCGGTCGCGCCCAGGGACGCGAGGGCCCTGTCGAAGGTCTTCTTCAAGGAGCTCGCGACGCTGGAGGAGGGGACGCACGAGTACCAGTACGCGCGGAACACCCTCATCGAGATGAACATGAGCCTGGTCCGCTACGCCGCGGGGCGCTTCCGGCACCGTGCCGACGAGATGGAGGACATCGTCCAGGTCGGCATGATCGGCCTGATCAAGGCGATCGACCGGTTCGAGCTGTCGCGCGAGGTCGAGTTCACCACCTTCGCCGTCCCCTACATCGTCGGCGAGATCAAGCGGTTCTTCCGGGACACCTCCTGGGCGGTGCACGTTCCCCGCAGGCTCCAGGAGGCGCGCGTGGAGCTGGCCAAGGCGACCGAGGAGCTCAGCACCCGCCTGGGGCGGACGCCGACGGTCAAGGAGCTGGCCGAGCTGATGAGCCTCAGCGAGGAGGAGGTCACCGAGGCCCGGCTGGCCTCCAACGGCTACAACTCCTCGTCGCTCGACGCCGCCCTCAGCGGCGAGGACGAGGACAACGACGCCTCGCTGGCCGACTTCATCGGGACCGAGGACCCCGCCATGGAGCTGGTGGAGGACTTCCACTCGCTGGCCCCGCTCATCGCCGACCTCGACGAGCGCGACCGCCGGATCATCCACATGCGGTTCGTCGAGGAACTGACCCAGGCTCAGATCGGCGAGCGGCTGGGCTGCTCGCAGATGCACGTCTCGCGGCTCCTCTCGCGCACCGTGAAGCGGCTGCGCGAGGGCCTGCTGGGCGCCGGCGTCGACTGATCCGGCCGCTCCGGACGGCTCCGGGGTTCCCGCACCGGACACGCCTCCGGTGCGGGAACCCCGGAGCCGTTCTCGTGCGTGCGGATGCCGGCCCCGGTCCGCGGTCCTCCCGGGAGGGCCGCGGACCGGGGCCTTCAGGCGTCGTCCTGCGGAGCCGGGGCGGGGCCGGGGCCGCCGGGGGTGCGGCGCTCCCTCTGGAGCCGGGCCTCGAAGCGGTGCTCCCGGCCGCCGGACAGGGCCGCGACCGCGGCGCGCTCCAGGCTCCGGAACGGCTCGTAGTAGGTCTCGTTGTAGGAGTCGACGATCTGGTACGTCCAGTGGCCCGGCATGACGTCGCGTCCCAGGATCTCCTTCTCCACCCGCTCCGCCCAGGCGTGGTGCCCGGCCTCCGTGAGGAGCCGGACCGCCCGGTCGAGCTCGAAGTCCGCGGTGCCGGTCAGCTGGTGGAAACCGTACAGGTGGCCCCGGGCGCGCTCCGCGGTCTCCAGTGCCTTGGACAGCGAGCCCAGGGCCTCGACGGTGGTGGCGTCCGGGGCATCGGGGCCGGGGGCGGCCCGGTCGTCGTCGTGGGTGCTCATGGGAGTCTCCTGCCCCGTCGGCGGACCGACATGGGGGTGTCGGTCCGCGTGTCCCCCGGAAGGATGACTTCGGGGCCGGTGGAACCGGGTCAGACGAAGGTCACGGTCACCCGTTCGAAGCCCAGGCCCCGCAGCAGTTCCCGCAGCATCGCGGCGGTGTTCCGTTCCGCCCGGGACGTCAGGTCGGAGGCGCGGGCCGCTTCGCCGATGCGCCGGGCGGCGAGGACGTGGACGGCCTGTTCGCTCGCGGGGTTGTCCGAGAAGAGGTCCCCGAGCCGGTCGAGCAGGCCGCGCTGCTTCGACACGGCGTACGACTTCTCCGGGTCGAGCGCGGGGTCGGCCAGCCGGGCGTGCGGCAGCCGGAGGGTGGCTTCGGTCCGGTCGGCGTCGACGGTCACGGCGCCGTCCCCGAGGCCGCCGAGGTCGACGTACGCGGCGACGCCGCCGGTCGCCACGTACAGGGTGCGGGTGCCCCGGATCGCGTCGGGCAGGAACCGCGCGTCGTGCTCCAGGTCGACCACCACCTGGTAGGTCCCCGCCGCCCCCTCGTACCGGCTCAGGTCCTGGACGGACTTCAGGACGGCGGGACCGGAGCGGTCCCGCGCCTCCGTCCCGAAGACGTCCAGGCCGGGGAGCCGGAGGAACTGCCCGATCAGCATGAGGGCGACGGCGAGCACCAGCAGCACGCCGGCGACGACGCGCCACCGCCCTCGGAGGCGCTGCCGCGAACGGCGGTCCGGTGCGGGGCGGTTGTCCGTTTCTTCTTCTCTCATGGAAGCCGGTTTCCCGAGTCCGCCGCGCGCACACTCAACTCCCCCTCAAATGCGCTCAGTTGTGGCGCCAGGGAAGGTTGTTGCGGAGGTGGGGGCCCTCGGGGGCCGCGGCGCATGCCGCTCCCGGGCGCGGGTACGCGGGGTTCGATCGCACGAGGACGTCCAGGGGAGGAGAAGGCCATGTTCGGCCGAAGGATTCGGGGAAGAGCGCAGAAGGAACGGGACGGCGTCGGCGGGGACGGAGGCGCGGAGAGAGACGTGCGGCGCGTGGACGACGCGGCGCGGGCCGCCGGGAGCCCGGGGACGACGGACCCGGACACCGCCGCGCCCCCCGCCGGGGCCCCGGTCCGGCGCGGGCCGGGCCGCTTCGTGCGGGCGCTCGTCGCCCTCGTCGCCCTCGCCGGCATGGTGGTGTTCGCCGTGGTCCTGGCCCGGCTGACGCTGGAGGCCTCGCCGTCGTCCGTGTCCCTCACCCACGACAACCTGACGCCCGGGCGCTCGATCGAGGCGTACCTCAGCCGGCCCGCCTTCGTGGACACCGTCAAGCAGCTCGGGGGCAACGTCCTCCTCGGCGTCCCCTTCGGGATCCTGCTGCCGCTGTTGTCCCGCAGGGCCCGCGGCTTCCTCCGGGTCGCGCTCCTCACCGCCGCCACCATGCTGTTCGTGGAACTGGTGCAGGGGGCGCTCGTGACGGGCCGCGCCTTCGACGTCGACGACGTCCTCCTCAACACGACGGGCGCGCTGCTCGGGTACGTGGTCGTCGGCCGGCGGCTGGGCCGGGCCGTGCACCCCCGCACCCGTCCCCGCTGGTGGCGGCGTCGGCGTCCGGCCGGCACCTCGGCGTGACGGCCGGGACAAAGGACGCCGACATGGGACCGTCCGGGGCGGGTAACCGCCGGGACATGGCCGAAAGCAGCGTCCCCGGACACCGGATCACCGAACCCCCGACCCCGAGCCCCGACCCCGACCCGTCCGGCGCCGAGGGCGCCGGACCGGGCGCCGCCGTCGAGGAGCGCGCCCCGGATTCGCCCGCCGACCTCCCCGCGTCCTCCTGGCTCGCGGTGCTGAAGGGGTCGGTGCGCGAGTTCACGGACGACGAGCTCATGGACCGCGCGGCGGCGCTGACGTACTACGGCGTCCTGTCGCTCTTCCCCGCACTGCTGGCCCTGGTCTCGCTGCTCGGGATCAGCGGACGGCGGACCACCGACCGGGTGACGGAAAGCCTGCGGGAGCTGGCACCGGGGCCCGCCCGCGACGTCCTGGAACAGGCCCTCCAGGCCCTGAGCGCCAACACCGGCACGGGCGCCCTGATGGCCGGGGTCGGGCTCCTGGTGGCGCTGTGGTCCTCGTCCGGCTACGTCGGCGCCTTCATGCGCTCCGCGAACCGCGTCCACGACGTCCCCGAGGGCCGTCCCCTGTGGAAGCTGCTGCCGGTCCGGCTCGGCATGACGGCGGCGCTCATGGTGACGGCCGCGGCGGGCGCCCTGCTGCTCGTGCTCAGCGGAGACGCGGCGCGCCGGGCCGGGGACGCGCTGGGCGTCGGCGACACCGCCCTGGCCGTCTGGTCGGTGCTCCGCTGGCCCGCCCTCCTCCTGCTCGCCGTGGTCATGATCGCCCTGCTGTACTGGGGCAGCCCGAACGCCAAGGGCCGCGGATGGCGCTGGATCACCCCCGGCAGCGTGCTCGCCCTGCTGATCTGGGCGGCGGCCTCGGCGGGCTTCGCGGTGTACGTCTCCGCGTTCGCCTCGTACAACCGGGTCTACGGCACCATGGCCGGCGTCGTCGTCTTCCTCGTCTGGCTGTGGATCGGCAACCTGGCCGTGCTGCTGGGGCTGGAGTTCGACGCCGAGCTGCTGCGGCGGCGCGCGGTGGCGGGCGGCATGCCGCCGGACCGGGAGCCGTACGTCAGGCCGCGCGACACCCGGGCGTGGAGCGAAGAGGAACGGCGCGAGGCGGGTCTGCCGGACACCGCGCGTCACCGCGGCGCCTGAGGGGCGCGGCGGACACGACCGAGGGCACCGCGACCGCTGTGGCGACCCGCAGCGGCGGTGCCGAGAATGGAAGCACCGGACCGCGTGCCGGACCGGTGCAGCACAGGGATTCAGGTGATCGCAGATGTGTCGGTGGCTCGCGTACCGGGGGACCCCGGTGCTGCTCGAAACGCTCCTCTACCAGCCCGCCCACTCCCTGATCGACCAGAGCCTGCACGCCAAGATGGGCGTGGAGACGACCAACGGCGACGGATTCGGCATCGGCTGGTACTCGGAGCACACCGACACCCCGGCGCTGCTGCGGGAGGTCGGGCCCGCGTGGAGCAACCGCAACCTGCGCGAGCTGGCGGGCCACGTCGCGTCCCCGCTCTTCTTCGCCCACATCAGGGCGTCGACCGGGACCGCCGTGCAGCAGGCGAACTGCCACCCCTTCCGGCGCGGCCGGTGGATGTTCATGCACAACGGCGCCATCGCGGACTTCCCGCGGCTGCGCCGCGACCTGACCCTGCTCGTGGACCCCGCGCTCTACCCGGACATCGAGGGCACGACGGACTCCGAGGTGATGTTCCACCTGGCCCTCACCTACGGTCTCGACGACGACCCGCCCGCGGCCGTCGCCAGGATGGCGGGCGTCGTGGAGCGGGTCGGTCGCGAGCACGGGGTGGAACACCCCCTCCAGATGACGCTCGCCCTCACCGACGGCGAGCGCGTCTGGGTCTTCCGCTACTCCACCGCGCGGGCGTCCCGCTCGCTCTTCTACAGCAGCCGCGTCGACGCCCTGCGCCGCCTCCACCCCGACGTCGCGTTCCTGCGCGGCGTCTCGGAGGAGACCCGCCTCGTCGTCTCCGAGCCCCTGGGAGACCTCCCGGGCGCCTGGAACGAGGTGCCGGAGAACAGCTACGGCGTCGTGCAGCCGGGCCAGGACGAACTCCACCGCTTCGCCCCGGCGGCGGTCTGACCACGGGGCCGGCGGCCGCTCCCGCCGTCCGGAGGACGCCGGGAGGGTGCCTCCCCGGCGACGCACCGGGCCCGGACCCCGCGGGTGTCGCCCGGGGTCCGGGCCCGGATCCGGGTGGACGGTCAGACGCCGGCCGGGGCGGGCTCCGAGGGCTTCGGGAGGTCGATGCGGACCGTCCGGTCGCAGAGGCGCTCCACCTGGGCGGGGTCGTGGGAGACGAGGAGGACCGTGCGGTTGCCGCGGAGGGCGGCGACGGACTCCTCGACCGTGTCGCGGCTGCGTTCGTCCAGGGCGCTGGTCGGTTCGTCCAGCAGCAGGGCGGCCGGTTCGAGGGCCAGGGCCCTGGCCAGGCAGAGGCGCTGGCGCTGGCCGTTGGAGAGGGTCTGGGCCGGGGTGTCCAGGCGGGTGGCGACCTCGTCCCAGAGGCCCGCCTCGCGCAGGGCCCGCTCGGCCCGGTCGCGCAGCTCGGCCTTGGGGGCGCGCATCAGGTGGCGGAGTCCGAAGAGGGCGTTCTCCAGGACGCTGCCGCCGAAGACCACCGGGGTCTGCGGCACCAGGACGACCGTGCTGCGCAGGGCTGCGTCGCCCTTGCCGTACCGGACGGGGCGGCCGAGCACGTCGATCTCGCCCTGCCGGCGGAGCCCGTGGGGCAGCAGGTCGACGAGGGCGCGGAGCACGGTGGACTTGCCGGCGCCGGAGGGGCCGCACAGGCCGGTGGTGGATCCGGCGGCGAGTTCGAAGCTGACGGGTCCGACCAGCCTCTTGGCCCCGTCGAGGATCTGGAGCCCGCGGACGGCGATGACGCTTCCGCCGCCCGCGGGGTCCTCGGGCACGGGGCCGGGGGTCACGTCGTCCATCGTCGTGCTCCTTCGAAGCGGTTGCGCAGCAGGACCGCCAGGGTGAGCAGGCCCGCGGTGATCAGGACCAGGACGAGGGCGCTGCCCCACGCCTGGGCGATCGCCTCGGGGGCGCCCGAGTCCTGCGACAGGGTGAAGATGTGCGTGGGCAGGGCCTGGACCGGGGCGTTCACGACGCCGGTCGGGAAGGCGGGGGCCCCGAAGAACACCGTGGCGGTGAAGATCAGGGGTGCCGTCTCGCCCGCCGCGCGGGCCAGGCCGAGCAGGAGTCCGGTGAGCGTGGCGGGCCAGGTGTAGGGGACGACCACGGAGCGGACGTACTGCGCGCGGGTGAGGCCCAGCGCGAGCGCGGCCTCGGTGGTCTCCGGCGGCATGCCGCGGATCCGGCCGGCGGTGGTGAGGGCGATCACCGGCACGACCACGGGCACCAGGACCACGGCGCCGGCCAGCCAGGAGCGGCCCCAGCCCATGGTGGTGCACAGGAGGACGTAGCCGGCGAGGCCCAGCAGGATGGTGGGCGTGCCGCCGATCGCCACGGTCAGGGTCTCCAGGACGCGGGCGGTCCTCGCGGAGGCGTGCGTGCCGATCACGACGCCCGCCCCGTAGCCCAGCGGCAGCGCGATCACCGCCGTGGTGGCGAGCAGCAGGAGCGTGCCGAGGATCTGGTCGCGGATGCCGCCTCCGGCCGCGCCCTCGGAGGGCGAGAACCAGAAGACGGGGTTGAGCGCCGCTCCGCCGCGCACCAGCAGGATGCCGAGCATGCCGGCGAGGAGCGCGCCCGGCAGCAGGAGCGCTCCGAGCCGTACGGCGGTGGCGGCCCGGTCCTTCGGGACGCGCAGCCACGCCGAGGAGCGCCGCAGGCGCGGGGGGCGCGGGGTCCGGGCCCCGCCGCCCCGGGTGCCCCAGACGGTGGCGGCGGCGACCAGGGCCAGCAGGATGACGCCGAGGCCGCACAGCGCCGCGAAGTACGGTCCGGAGGTTCCGGCGAGCATGGGCTCGGGTCCGGCCAGTTTCGTGGTGAGGGTCTGGCCGGGGCGCGGGAGGGAGTCGAGGAGTTCGCCCGCCGACCGCGGGAGCCGGCCGTCGGCGCGGCCGACCACCATGAAGACCGCGATGGCCTCGCCGAGGGCGCGGGCCAGGCCGAGGAGGACGCCGGCGCGCATGCCGGGGCGGGCCTGGGGCAGGACGGCGGAGCGGACGACCTCACGGCGGGTGAGGCCGAGGGCGTACGCGGCCTCCCGGTAGCGGCCGGGCACGGCCGCCAGGGCGTCCACGCTGACCGCCACGATCGTCGGCATGATCATCACGGCGAGGACGATCCCGGCGGCGAGCAGGCTGTCGCCGCCGGGCACGCCGCCGAGGCCGGCCACGAAGGGGCGGATCACCATGATGCCGATGAGGCCGTAGACGATGGAGGGGACCGCCGCCAGCAGTTCGACGCTCAGGCGCAGCGGTTTCGCGAGGCGGGGCGGCAGGTACTCGGACAGGGCGACGGCCGCCGCCCAGCCGGCGGGGACGGCGAGGACCAGGGCCAGGACGCAGACGACCGCCGATCCGTAGATCATGGCCAGGCCGCCGAAGGCGAGGTTGCCGGGGTTCCAGGTGGCCGAGGTGAGGAGGGCCGGCCAGTCGACGGTGCCGCTCGCGAGGCCCGTGAGCAGATAGCCCAGCAGCACCGCGACGGTGAGCAGGACGGACAGGACGCCGCTGTAGGCCCAGGTCCAGACCCAGCGCGCCCGGCTGCCGCGGCCGCTCCCCCGGGAGGGCCGCGGCACGGCGCGGGGTCCGGGCGCCCGGGCGGGGCGCTCCAGGGTGAGGCCCATGGTCAGAGGCCCATCTGCTCGCGCGTGAGGTAGCCGTGCTTGGGCAGCAGCTTCTGGCCCTCGGCGGAGAGGATGTAGTCGATGTACTGCTTGACGCCGTCCTTCGGCTCACCGTCGGTGATCATGTAGAGGGGCCGGGTCATCGGGTACTTGCCCGAGGCCACGTTCTCCAGGGTGGGGGCGACGCCCTCCAGGGGGACGGCGACCAGGCCGGCGCGTCCCTCGATGAAGCCGGTCGACAGCGGGGCGATGGAGCCGCGGGTGGACTCCAGCTTGTTGCGGGTCTCCAGGTTGCCGCCGACGATCGCGTAGTTGGCGGACTGCGGCGGGGCCGGCGGCTCGCCCTTGCCGTAGAGGAACTTGTCGAGCACCTCGCGGGTGCCGCGGCCGGGCTCCTTGTCGTAGACGAAGACGGGGAGGTCGGGTCCGCCGACCTCCTTCCAGTTGGTGATCCTCCCTTCGAACAGGCCGGCCGCCTGGGCCTTGGTGAGGCCCTTGACCCCTCCGTCGGCGACCTCCTTGGTGATGATGACGCCGACGGCGTCCGCGCCGATCTGCGTGGTGACGAACTTCGCGCCGGGGTGGGCCTTCTGGTCCTTGTCGGACAGGGGCTTGGAGCTCAGCGCGATGTCGATCTGTCCGGTGCCGAGCTGGGAGATGCCGCCGGCGGAGCCGCCCTGGGTGGCGACGGTGATGTTCAGGCCCTCGGCCTTCAGTGCCTCGGCGGCGTCGGACGCGACCGGGGCGACGGTGGTGGAGCCGCTGGCCTGGATGGCGCCCGAGCCGGCCTGCGCGGAGTTCGCGCAGCCGGTCAGGGCGGCGGAGAGGAGCAGGGCGGCGGAGGCGAGGGAGGCGCCGGTGCGGGCGCGGCGTCCGGTGGGACACGGTGTCGTGCCGGGAAGGAAGGACGTGAAAGACATGGCGGTGCCTTTGCGGTGTCGTGGGGTGGGGGATGCCGGGACGGCCGGACGGCGTGCCGGTACGGCCGCACCGTGGCGGTCCGTCCGCCGGGCGGGCGGACGGGTCTCCGGGCGTGCCGGAGGGCTGGTGCGGTGGGAGGGGCGCCGGTGTCGTGCGGACCTGCTGACCCCAGGCCCGGACCGTGCTGCCGGGGGCGAACGCTACCGCCTCCACGCCACCTTGGCGAGGTTTCGCCAGTCGGAATTCATCGACGTCCGGCGATTGAATTTCGAACGACCGCCGGGCCGAAGCGCGCTCCACCGGGCTCCGGCGACGAAATCCGAAGCGCCGGCCCTCCCCTTTCGGCGCGTACCCCCCGTACCGCTGCAACCTGCTCCAAGCGGGACTTGGGGCCGAACGGCACCCCGGCGCAAGCAGCCACAGACACGGGCGAACCGGGGCAGCGGCAGCACACGGCACCGTCTTCCGCGACGGAAGCCCCTCCCCTATTCATCGATCTATTGACATACATCGCTCAACGCTGGCAGGGTTCCGGCCGTCGACCGACAGCGTCGTCATCGATCCGAGGCCCTGACCCGGCCCGCTCCGTCCCCATCACGCCACTTGATCACTCCCTGGGGGGAAGTGTGAGTAGTCCCCGTGTCCTGGTCGCCTCCGCGTTCGAGGCGGAGCTCCAGCCCCTGACGTCCGCGTGCGCCGCAGCAGCACTGCGGCAGCACGGCGCCGACGTCGTCGGCTGGGACGCGCACCTGCTTCCCGACGCGATGCCGGAGGGCCCCTTCGACCTCACGCTCGTCTCCGTCCAGCAGTTCGAGGGCCTGGAGCGCGGCGTCGCCCTGGCCCGGCGGGTGTCGGAGGCGTACGGCACCACCGTCGTCACCTTCGGCCAGTACGCCCAGATGAACCACCGGGAGTTCCTGGAGGTCGCCGACGGCATCGTCATGGAGGAACCCGAGCTCGTCGCCGAGGAGTTGGCACGGCTCGCGGCCGGCACCCTCGCCCTCGGCGAGGTGCCCGCGCTGATGACGCGGAGCGGCATGCGCCCCAAGCCGCCGCGCCGGCGGATCTCCGTCACCAGGCCCGCCCGGGAACTCTTCCCCTCCCTCGTCCACTACCCGGCACACCACTCGCCGTTCGGCCTGATGGGCAACATCGAGGCGTCCCGGGGCTGCCACCACAAGTGCACCTACTGTTCCGTCTACGGCGCCTACGACGGCGGCGTCGCCGCGTACGACGCGGACAGCGTGCTGGCCGACGCGCTCCAGCTGGCGGAGGAGGGGGTGCGCCACTTCTGCTTCATCGACGCCGAGTTCTTCAACTCCCGCACCATCGGCGTGGGCGTGGTCGAGCGGCTGGTGGAGGCCATCGGCCCGATCACCTTCGAGTTCACCACCCGCGTCGACCACGTCCTCGACTACACCAAGGAGCTGGAGAAGCTCGTCTCGCTCGGGCTCCGCCGCGTCACCTGCGCGCTGGAGTTCCCCTCCGACCGCATCCTCCGCATCTTCGACAAGCACATCGACGTCGACCACATGCGGGAGGCGATCGCCGAGGCCGAGCGCATCGGCTTCGAGCTGTACCCCACCTTCATCCCCTTCACCCCGTGGATCGAGTACGAGGAACTCCTCGGCTTCGAGGACTGGCTGGTCGAGACGGGCCTCGCCCGGATCACCGACCCCACGGCCCTCCAGACCCGGCTGCTGCTCTTCAAGGGCTCCCCGCTGCTCTCCTCGCCGTGGATGGAGGACATCGCCACCGTCGACCGCGGCTTCTGGGTGGAGTGGACGCACCCCGACAAGCGCGTCGAGGAGCTCTGGCAGGAGCGCCGGACCGACGCCGAGGACGCGGGCAAGATCCGCTGCTGCGTGAAGTGCTGACCCTCCCGCCCACGAGACAAGGACACTGACATGGGCGGATCGCCCCGCGTCGTCATCTCCACCGGCCAGACGCTCCCCGACATGGACTGGAGCGGCGAACTCGCCGGCCTCACCGACTCCTGGCCGTACCTCGGCCCGACCTGGCTCCGCGCGACGGAGAAGGTGCTCCCCGACGCACAGCCGTGGCACACCCTCGCCCACCGGGCGCGCGGCGAACTCGCCCTCCTGCCCGGCTACGTCCTCACCGCCCCGCCGGTCGTCGACCACGAGCCGCGCACCTACCTCGGCTGGCGGGCGCCGTCCGGGGAGGAGGTGTGCTGCGGCGCCGAGACCGACGCGGCGCGCAGCGCCGAGGTCGACGCGCTCGGCACCGAGCCGTTCTTCCCCACGCTCCTCCTCGGCTCCCCCCTGGGCTACCGCACCGAGGTCGCCTACAACTTCTGGACGCCGACCCTGATGGGCTCCCTCGTCGAGAAGCTGGTCCCCGCCGCCTTCGAGGCCGGCATCCGCTGCATCGTCGCCCCCTGGATCCCCGCCCGGCGCGGCAACGACGCCCTGGTCGACGCGCTCGGCGCGGCCGGCGCGGCCAGCACCTTCTGGGGCTTCGAGGACTTCATGAGCCTCGACGCCCCGGACTGGGAGGGCCACCTCGCCGCCCTGCCGCTCAAGAAGCGGCAGCGCATCAAGGGCGACGTCCGCCGGGCCGAGGCGGCCGGCGTGACCATCGAGCGCGTCGACGGCACCGGCATCCGCCCCTTCGTGGAGCGCATCGCCGAACTCACCTGCCTCAACCGGGAGAAGAACGGTGCGGGCGAGGAGCCCGGCCACATCGCCGGCATCCTCTCCGCGCTGATCGACGAGGGCGCGGACGTCCGCGCCTACCTCGGCCGCAAGGACGGCGCCCTGGTCGCCACCTGCGTCACCATCCGCAAGAACCACCGCCTCTTCCCGAAGTGGGCCGGCTTCGACTACGCCGCGATCGGCGAGCGCAGCGGCATCTACTTCGCGCTCGTCCTCGACGCGCCCGTCCGCGACGCGTACGCCGAGGGGCTGCGCACCGTCGAGTTCGGCGCCGGCGCCCACCAGGCGAAGGCCCTGCGCGGCTGCACCCCGCGCGAGGTCACCACCTCGCTCCTGCTGGCCGACCCGGCGCTCCGGCCCCGCGCGAGCGCCTGGCTCGACGCCTTCGGGAACAGCCGGCGCGTCGCGTTCGGCGCCGCGTCCGCCGCCCCCGCGCAGCCCGCCCCGCTGACCCTGCTCGGCGGTTCCGGCGACAGCGGCTGCTGCGGCTGACCCGCCCCGCTCCACGACAAGGACGAGAAGGACCCCATGATCACCTTCATTCCCCTGACCGGATTCCTCGGGGCGGGCAAGACCACGACCATGACCGCCGCGGCGCTGGCGCTCCAGGCGCAGGGCCGCAAGGTCGCCGTCATCACCAACGACCAGGGCGTCGAACTGGTCGACACCAAGCTGGTGCGCAGCAAGCTGGACAGCGTCGCCGAGGTCACCGGCGGCTGTTTCTGCTGCAAGTTCGAGGACCTCGTCGAGGCCGTCGTCGCGCTCGTCGCCTCGGACGGCGTCGACACGGTCATCGCGGAGGCCGTCGGCAGCTGTACGGACCTCCAGGCCACCGTGGTGCGGCCGCTGCGCCAGTACTACGGCGACGACATGGTCGTCGCGCCCCTGACCACCGTGGTCGACCCGCTGCGCCACCTGGCGTTCGCCCGCGCCGCCGAGCGAGGCGAGCCGGAGTCCGACCTGTCCTACCTCTTCCGCCAGCAGGTCACCGAGGCCGACGTCATCGCCGTGAACAAGCTGGACACCGTGAAGCCGGACCGGGCCGAGGAGCTCCTCGCCACGCTCCGCGCGGGCAACCCCAAGGCGACCGTGGTCGGTTACTCCGCCACCACGGGCGACCGCCTGGAGACCCTGCTCGACGCGTGGCGGGCGCCGGCCGGCAACGAGGACGTCGTCCTCGACATCGACTACGACCGCTACGCCGCCGCCGAGGCCCAGCTCGCCTGGATGAACCAGGAGCTCGACCTCACGGCCACCGGGGACGGCTTCGACGCGACCGCCTGGGCCCGCACCGTGCTGCGTGAACTCTCCGCCTGGGCCGCGGACCACGCGGCCGTGATCGGCCACGCCAAGATCACCGTGGAGACGGCCGACGGGGACTTCGCCAAGCTCAGCCTGACCGAGTCCGGCGCCGAGCCCACCCTCGACCGCGCCGCGGGGGCGACCGCGCCGGCCGGCCGCGCCGTCGTCAACGCCCGGGTGGCCTGCGAGCCCGGCGACCTGGACGCGGCCGTGACCCGGGCGGTGGAGGCGGCCGACCTGGCCGCGTCCGTCACCTCGTCGGCGACCACCCCGGTGTCCTTCAAGCCCTCCTACCCGCGCCCCGTGCACCGCCTCGCCCCCACCGGCGCCTGACCGAGAAGGACCCCCGTCATGAGCGACACCACCACGTCCGGCAGCCTCCAGGAAGAGGTCCGGGAGTACTACCGGGCCAAGGCCGCCGAGGCGGAGACGAGCGGCGCCTGCTGCTCGCCCGACCCGCGGACCTTCGGCCCGGCCGCGTACGACGAGATCGGCCCAGGAACCGCCCCCGACGCCGCCCTCCTCGCCAGCCTCGGCTGCGGCAACCCGAGCGCGGTCGCCGAGCTCCGCGAGGGCGAGACGGTCCTGGACCTGGGCTCCGGCGGCGGCCTCGACGTCATCCTCAGCGCCCGGCGCGTCGGCCCGGACGGACGGGTCTTCGGCCTGGACTTCCTGGAGGAGATGCTCGCCCTCGCCGCCCGCAACGTCGAGGACGCGGAGGTCGAGAACGTCGTCCTCCTCAAGGGGACGATCGAGTCCATCCCGCTGCCGGCCGGCACCGTCGACGTGATCATCTCGAACTGCGTCATCAACCTGTCGCTCAACAAGCCCGCCGTCTTCGCCGAGATGGCCCGCGTCCTCGCCCCCGGCGGCCGGCTCGGCATCAGCGACGTCGTCGCCGAGGACCGGCTCAGCCCCGAGGAGCGGGCCGAGCGCGGCGGACACAGCCAGTGCATCGCCGGCGCCCTGTCCGTGTCCGAGTACCGGGAACTCCTCGACGCGGTCGGCCTGAAGGACGCGGAGGTCGTCTTCACCCAGGAGGCCGCCGACGGCCTGCACGCCGCGATCATCCGCGCCCGCAAGCCCGCCGGCGCCCTCGCCGCCGAGGCCGAGTGCGCCCCGGGCGGCGGCTGCTGCTGACCCGCCGCCGTACGGGGCCCCGGGCTCCGTCGTCGTACGGGGCCCTGAGCTCCGTCGTCGTACGGGCTCCGGCGCCGTACGGGCCTCCGCCGCCGGCGTTCCGGCCGCGGGGGCCCGTACGCGTCCGCGCGGTCGTCCCGCACCACCCCCTGTCCCGTCCCCGGAGGCTGCGTACGCCGTGGTCCGCGAAGGATTCCCATGCCCGAAGCCTCGCTCGACCGGGAGACGGTCGAGGAGTACGCCCGCTGGTTCCGCGCCCTGGCCGACCCCACGCGGATCCGCGTCATGCGGTTCCTGAGCGGGCGGCCGGACCCGGTGCCGGTGGGCGAGATCGTCGCCCACCTCGGGCTCAACCAGTCGACCGTCTCCCACCACCTGAAGATCCTCCACACCGCCCGCTTCCTGACCAGGCGTCGCGCGGGGGCCAGCATCCGGTACGCGGTCAACCCCCGCTGCGTCACGGAGTTCCCCTCCGCCGCCGACATCCTGATCGGCGCGCGGGACCGCTGCGGCGGCGAACGGGACTCCCCCTGACCCGCTCGCCGGCGAGCGTCCCCCACACCTTCAACTATCGATGTCCGGCGATGGATTGAGAGGATGCCGACACCCCGGCGGCGCGGTTGCACCCCTCGGTCCGGAGGTGGACCCCGTTCGGCATCTCGGTGAACGCCTCACGGCGGGCCTCCGACGGGAGATCGTCAAGCGCCTTGCCGAAACAGGGCGCCATCGAATATCATCGATCGATCATGAGCGGTACGATGAATGCCCAGCTGATCGACCGAGAGACTGCCGAGTCCTACGCGACGTGGTTCAAGGCACTCTCCGACCCCACCCGCGTCCAGATCCTGAACCTCCTGGCGCTCGCCTCCGGGCCCATGAGCGTCGGGGAGATCGTGGACCGCATGAACATCGGGCAGTCCACCGTCTCCCACCACCTGAAGCTGCTCGCGGACGTGCGCTTCGTCCTGCGCGAGCGCCAGGGCACCTCGATGCTCTACCAGATCAACGTCGCCTGCGTGGCCTGCTTCCCCAGCGCGGCGGACGCCGTGATGGGCAGGCCCGCGGCCTCCGCCTGACCGCGCCCGCGCACTCCCCCGGAGAACCGGGGAAAGAACCGGCTCCCGGCCGTCACATCCGCCAACGTGACGGCCGGGAGCCGGTGTTCTCGGGGCCCGGCAGGCCGGTTCAGACCGCGCGCTTCGCGTCGATCTCGGCGACGAGGGCCTCGACGAGGGCCCTGATCTCGTCGCGGATCGGACGAACGGCCTCGACGCCCTGGCCGGCCGGGTCATCGAGGACCCAGTCGAGGTACTTCTTCCCGGGGAAGACCGGGCACGCGTCGCCGCAACCCATGGTGATCACGTAGTCGGACGCCTGGACGGCCTCCGTCGTCAGCACCTTCGGCCGCCGGGCGGAGATGTCGACGCCGGCCTCCCGCATCGCCTCGACCGCCGCCGGGTTCACCCGGTCGCCGGGGGCCGATCCGGCGGACCGGACCTCGACGCGGTCGCCGGCCAGGTGGTCCAGGAAGCCCGCGGCCATCTGGGAGCGGCCCGCGTTGTGGACGCAGACGAACAGCACTGAGGCGAGCGGAGCAGGGGACATCGACGCTTCTTCCTTGCGATCCGGAGGTCAGCCCTGACTGGTATCAGCGGCTGATGATGTGACAGTATCAGTCCATGCTGACGTCAGTCGATAGTGATCTGATCCGGGTGCTGGCCGATCCGCTCCGGCTCCGGATCGTGACCCTGCTCGCCCGCGAGACCCTCTGCACCACCCACCTGGTGGAGGAGACCGGCGCCAGGCAGACCAACCTCTCCAACCACCTGAAGGTGCTGCGCGAGGCGGGGGTGGTGGAGACCGAGCCGTGCGGCCGGTTCACCTACTACCGGCTCAGGCCGGACGTCATCGAGCGGCTCGCCGGCCAGTTCGCCGACCTGGCCGCGAGCGCCCGCGCCCACACGGACGCGAAGCGGGCCTGCCCGTGACCACCGCACCCCCCACGACCCCACCTGCGACCCCCTCCATGGACTCCTCCCTCTCCCCCGCTCCCGAGCAATCCACGGTCGTCGGGAAGCTGTCGACGCTCGACCGCTTCCTCGCCGTCTGGATCCTGATCGCCATGGGCCTCGGCCTCGGGCTCGGACGGCTGGTCCCCGGCCTGGGCGACGCGCTCGCGAAGGTCGAGATCGGCGGCATCTCGCTCCCGATCGCCGTCGGCCTGCTGGTCATGATGTACCCGGTGCTCGCGAAGGTCCGCTACGACCGGCTCGACGCCGTCACCGGCGACCGCAGGCTGATGGCCTCCTCCCTGGTGGTCAACTGGGTCCTCGGCCCGGCCGTCATGTTCGCCCTCGCCTGGACCTTCCTTCCCGACCTGCCCGAGTACCGCACCGGACTGATCATCGTCGGCCTGGCCCGCTGCATCGCCATGGTCGTCATCTGGAACGACCTCGCCTGCGGCGACCGCGACGCCGCCGCCGTCCTCGTCGCCCTCAACAGCGTGTTCCAGGTCCTCGCCTTCGGCCTGCTCGGCTGGTTCTACCTCGACGTCCTGCCCGGATGGCTCGGCCTCGGCGAGGGCGAGACGCTCGACATCTCGATGTGGAAGATCGCGCTGAACGTCGTCGTCTTCCTCGGCGTCCCGCTGCTCGCCGGCTTCCTCACCCGCCGCGTCGGCGAGAAGAAGCTGGGCCGCGGGGCGTACGAGTCGAAGTTCCTGCCGAAGCTCGGCCCGTGGGCCCTGTACGGCCTGCTCTTCACGATCGTCGTCCTCTTCGCGCTCCAGGGGAGGACGATCACCTCCCAGCCGCTCGACGTCGCCCGCATCGCCCTGCCGCTCCTCGTCTACTTCGCGGTCATGTGGTTCGGCACCTTCGCACTCGGCAAGGCGATCGGCCTGCCCTACGACCGCACCGCCACCCTCGCGTTCACCGCCGCCGGCAACAACTTCGAACTCGCCATCGCCGTCGCCATCGCCACCTTCGGCGTCACCTCCGGCCAGGCCCTCTCCGGAGTCGTCGGTCCCCTCATCGAGGTCCCCGTCCTGATCGCCCTCGTGCACGTGTCGCTGGCCCGGCGCGGGAGGTTCACCGCCGCCCGCCGGTAGCGCACGTCCCACCCCCACCGGGCGCCCGGCGCCCACCGAGCAGAGGAGAGACGGATGGGCGGGTCCGAGACCGTCGACGTGGTCGTCATCGGCGGAGGGCAGGCCGGGCTCGCCGCCGGCTACCACCTGCGCCGCGCGGGAGCGGACTTCGTGGTCCTGGACGCCGCCCCGGCCCCCGGGGGTGCGTGGCGGCACGTCTGGGAGTCCCTCCGCCTCTTCTCCCCCGCCGCGTACTCCTCCCTGCCCGGCCGCCCCATGCCCCCGCAGCCGGGCGAGACCTACCCGGACGCCGCCCACGTCGTCGACTACCTCACCGCGTACGAACGGCGCTACGACCTCCCCGTCCACCGGCCCGTGCGCGTGGACGGCGTCCACCGCGACGGCCCCCTCCTCCGCGTCGAGACCGGCTCCGGCACCTGGCGGGCCCGCGCGGTCGTCAGCGCCACCGGCACCTGGTCGCGCCCCTTCCTCCCCGCCGTGCCCGGCCGCTCCGACTTCCGCGGCGTCCAGCTGCACACCGTCGAGTACCGGCGGCCCGAGGCCTTCGCGGGACGGAAGGTACTGGTGGTCGGCGGCGGGAACTCCGGCGCACAGATCGCCGCCGACCTCGCCCCCACCGCCGACATGACCTGGGTCACCCTCCGCGAACCCCGCTACCTGCCCGACGACGTCGACGGCCGCGTCCTCTTCGACGTGGCGACCGCCCGCCGGCGCGCCCTCGACGAGGGCCGCGGCGACACCGGCGGCGTCGCGTCGCTGGGCGACGTCGTCGCCGTCCCGCCGGTCCGGGCCGCCCGCGACGCCGGCCTCCTCAAGGCGCTGCCCATGTTCACCCGTCTCACCGCGACCGGCGCGGAATGGCCCGACGGCACCACCGCCGAGGCCGACGCGGTCGTCTGGTGCACGGGCTTCCGCCCGGCCCTGTCCCACCTCGCCCCGCTCGGCCTGCGCGGCCCCCGCGGACACGTCCCCACCGCGGGCACCCGGTCCCTGGACGAACCCCGTCTGCACCTGCTCGGCTACGGCGACTGGACCGGCCCCGCCTCCGCCACCCTCGTCGGCGTCGGCCGCCCGGCCCGCGACGCCGCGCGGCAGATCGCGGATCTGCTCGGCCGTCCCTCCGGCGGGTGAACGGGAAGTGAACTACTGACGGAGATCGCCCCGCGGATTGGCCCGCTCCTCCCGGCGAATCGTAGGATGGCGGGATGGCAACTCCGCTGGTGCGCATACCGATCGAGACCGTGAGCGAGGGCCTCTGCGTACCCGCCTCCCCGGGACCGCTGATCGACCGTGACGAGGTCGAGCTGCTGACGGTCCGGCTGAAGGCGATGGCCGACCAGACCCGCCTCCAGATCCTCCATCTGATCGACCGGTCGCCGACCGGGGAGCTCTGCGTCTGCGACCTGACCGAGTCCCTCGACGTGGCGCAGCCCACGGTCAGCCGCCACCTCAAGATCCTCGCCAACGCCGGGCTGCTGCGCCGCGAACAGCGCGGCACCTGGGCCTGGTTCTCGATCCGCCGGGACGTCCTCCAGGACCTCGGACAGCGGGCCTTCCCGCGCGTCGCGGACAGCGCGTCCACCTGCTCCTGACGGCGGGACCGGCGCGGAGCCCGTACCCGCGAAGCATCGACCGCTTTCGATCGAACCCCACCCGACCACCCGCTCCCCTAGAGGGCTACGGACGCCTCCGGCCTTCATTCATCGATCTATTGACATACATCGCTCGATGCTGGCAGGGTTCCGGCGATCGGCCGCGGTGGCGCCGCACATGCCCGCCGCCACCGGTCCCCCGCCACGCCACACGCCACACGAAGGTTGTCCGCCATGGCCGCCACGCCCGTCCCGCACCCGCCCGCACCCGAGGCACCGGTCCTGCTCCTGATCGGCAGCGGCGACCGCCGCTACCGGGAGTACATCGTGGCCGCCGTCTCCCGGCACTTCCGCCTGTGGCTCCTCGACGCCCACGAGCCGAGCTGGCAACTCCCTTACGTGGAGGGGAGTTCGCTCCTCGACACCAAGGACGTCGACGCGCTGCGCGCCGAGGCGGAGCGGGTCGTGCGGCGGCTGCCGGTGGCCGGGGTGTTCACCTACGACGAGTCCCTGGTGCACGCCGCCGCCCTGCTCGCCGAGGCCCTGGGCCTGCCCGGGAGCGCGCCGGACGCGGTGCTCGCCTGCCGCGACAAGGCGACCACCCGCGCGCGGCTGACCGCCGCCGGCGTGCCGCAGCCCGCCTGCACCCCCGTCTCCACGGCGGCCGAGGCGCGTGCCGCCGCCGACGCGACCGGCTATCCCGTGGTGGTCAAGGCGCGCGGGCTCGCCGGCAGCCTCGGGGTCGTCCGGGCCGACCACGGCGACGCCGTCGAGGCGGCCTTCGCGGCGGCCGGCTCCGCCGACTGGCCGGGCGTGCCCCGCTACGAGGCCGACGTCCTCGTCGAGGAGTACCTCACCGGCCCCGAGATCAGCGTCGACGCGGTCGTCGTCGACGGCGTCTGCACCCCGCTCGTCGTGGCGCGCAAGCAGGTCGGCATGGACCCGTACTTCGAGGAGACCGGCCACACCGTCGACGCCGCCGACCCGCTCCTGCGGGACGCCGGGCTCCTGGAGCAGCTCCAGCACATCCACAAGGCCCTCGGCTTCGAACACGGCGCCACGCACACCGAGTTCAAGCTCACCCCGAAGGGGCCCCGGCTCGTCGAGATCAACGCGCGCCTCGGCGGCGACTTCATCCCCCTCATCGGCATGCTCGCGACCGGCACCGACCCCGCCGTCGCCGCCGCCAGCGTGGCGGCCGGGCTCACTCCCGACACGGCGCCGAAGACCAGGAGGACCGCGGCGATCAGGTTCCTCTACCCGGAGCACGACTGCGAAGCCGTCGAAGTGACCGTGCGCTCCGACCTGTTCGGCCCGACGGTGCACAGCGCGGTCGCGACCGCGGGCCCCGGGACGCGCCTGGCCCTCCCGCCCAAGGCGTACATGAACCGGTACGGCTACGTCATCGCCGTCGGCGAGGAGCACGCCCAGGTGACCGCCGACGCCGACGCAGCCCCCACGCTGATCGAGCTGCGCTCCCGCCCGCTGGCCGACTGACGGCGCCCGGCGGGACGGACCCGCCGGAGCGGCGGGACGGCGGATCGATGCCGGTCACCTCGGTGACCGGCATCCCTCATGTGACGACCGGGCTGCGGCGCTCCACGAGCAGGACGTCCCGCCAGACGCCGTGGTGGCGGCCCACCCGCTCCCGCCGGCCGAGGACGCGGAACCCCACGGAGCCGTGCAGGGCCAGGCTCGCGGTGTTCTCCGGGAAGACGCCCGCCTGGATCGTCCAGATCCCGGCCTTCTCGGTGGAGGCGATCAGCGCCTCCAGGAGCGTGCGCCCCACACCGGCCCCCCGCGCCGCCGGGGAGACGTACACGGAGTGCTCGACCACTCCCGCGTAGGCGGGGCGGGCCGAGACGCGGGACACCGCCGTCCAGCCGACGACCTGCCGCCGCCGGTCGAGCGCCACGTACCGGTGGTCGGGCAAGCGTGAGGCGTCGAACTCGCCCCAGGCCGGGGCGGCCGTCTCGAACGTGGCGTCGCCCTCGTCGATGCCCTGCTGATAGATCGCCAGGACGGCCTGGGCGTGGGCTTCGGTCATCGGGGCGAGCGTGATCTCCTGGGGCGGGGAGGGGAGTTCGGTCATGCGTGGCTCTTTTCTCCGGGGGGATGACGCCGGGTGCGTGCGGGAGCAGGAGCGGGAACGAGTACGGGAAAGGGTACGGCGACGCTCCTGTGGCGTCGGGGGCCGCCACAGGAGCGTCGGTGGGGGGGTGAGGAGGGTGGTTCGGGTGGGGGCCGGCCCGGGGGTGTGGCCGGGGTGCGGGCCGGGGGAAAGCGGTGGACCGGGGGAAGGGCGGCGGGTCAGAGGAGCGGGAGGCAGACGAGGCCGATGCCCACGCTGCCGAGGAGGCCGACGCCGAGGTAGAACGCGAAGACCTTCGCCTTCACGACGCTCTTGACGGCGACCATGGCCGGGATCGTCGTGATGGCGCCGCCGAGGAGGAAGGTGACGCCCGCCGCGGCGACCATGCCCTGGTCGAGGAGGCCCTCGACGACGGGGATGGCGCCGACGCCGTTGAGGTAGAGCGGGACGCTGATGGCCCCGGCGATCAGGACGGAGAGGACTCCGTCCGTGCCGAGGATGCCCGAGACGACGTCGGTGGGCACGTACCGGACGATCACGGCCTCCAGCACGATGGCGAGGAGCAGCCACTTGCCGAGGATCAGCGAGTCGCTGACGATCTCCTTGAGGATCTCGCCGGCCCGGAGCTGCTTGATGTCGCGCCGCACGAGCACGCGCCACGGCGTGCCGTCGTCGTCCGCGTCGCCCTGGGCGGTCCGGGCGGCCGCGGAGCATCCGCCGGACTCCGGGGCGGAGTCCGGTGCCGAACCCTGGAGGGGCTCCTGGGGGGCTCCCCCGCAACCGCCCGCGGACGGGGCGGCAGCGCCGGTGACGGCTCCGCCGCCGACCGTGACGGCGACGGGCTCCTGGACGGCCGCCTTCGCCGCGGAGCACGCGGGCGCGGCGGCGGTCTCCTCCTCCTGCGAGCAGGACTTCGCGGGCTTCTTCTCCTCCGTGGAGTCGAGCAGCGGATCGGCGAACCGGCCGCGCCGTTCGAGCGCCAGGACGATGAGGCCGGCGCCGAAGCTCAGGACCAGGGCGCCGATGAGGCGGGCGGTGGCGATGGGGATGCCGAGCTGCGCGGCGGAGAGCGCGTAGATCTCCGGGTCCATGGAGGGGGACGCGATCCAGAACGACATGACCGCCGAGAGCGGGACGCCGGCCATCAGGAAGCGGCGGATCAAGGGGATCACGGTGAAGGAGCAGAAGGGGCTGAACGCCCCGATGGCCGTGACGACGGCGATGCCGAGGACGCCGCGGCGCCCCTGGGCGAAGCTACGGCGCGCGACCACGTCGATCGACAGTCGCTGCACCGCGATGCCCAGGACGATGGCGAGCAGGAACCACGGGAGGTAGTGCAGCACCTCATCCAGGATGAACAGGCCAAGGGCCCGCAGTTCGTCCACAGGTGAACCTCTCTGAGACGGTGACACGTGAGCGGGCGGCGCCGCGAAGGGGGACGTACGAGGTTCGTGACGGGCCGCACGGGGGGCCAGACGCCCCCTTTATCGAATATCGATGATAGACGATTAATAAGATCTGCCGCAATGGCGTGCACTGGTGGCGGGGCCGCCGGAGGCGAAGAACGAATGAGCCGCCCCGGATCCCAACGCCGGAGGGGGCGCCATCGAATGCCGTCGATCGAGCACGCCGGCCACCCCGGCCCCCGAGGCGCGGGGCCACCTCCGGAGCGCGGCCGGATCAGACCGAGGCGGCCTTGGTCAGGATCGCGCCCATGGCCGCGAGCACGGCGGGCTCGACGCGGTAGTAGACCCAGGTGCCGCGCCGCTCGGACGAGAGGAGCCCGGCCTCCTTCAGCTTCTTCAGGTGGTGGGAGACCGTGGGCTGGGAGACGCCGACGTCGGAGATGTCACAGACGCACGCCTCGCCGTTCCGGTGGGAGGCGACGGCGGAGAAGAGCCGGAGGCGGACCGGGTCGCCGAGCGCCTTGAACATGCGGGCGGTGCGCTCCGCCTCCTCCGCGGTCAGCGGCCGCTCGTCCAGGGGCGGGCAGCAGGGCTCCGCCTCGGACTCCAGTACCGGCAGCAGCTCCGTGTTCGACATGAACCTATTTTGACACATGTCGAACCAACCCCCAAGAGCCTCGCGCGGCAGATCGCCCCCTCCTCTGGATTCGATGTTCATCTATATTGACGACTGTCTCATCGGATGTCACCCTGAGGTGGCAGACATCGATGGACATCGAATCAAGAGGGAATCATCATGAGCGCCGTCTCCACCTCCCCCGCACCGGCCACGGCCGCCGATCTGCCCGTCGTGGTCGTCGGAGCGGGGCCCATCGGTCTGGCCGCGGCCGCGCACCTGCGCGACGCCGCGATCGCCGGGGACCGCGACGCGGCCGGCCGCGTCGAGCTCGTCCTCCCCGAGACGGGGGTCTGCGCGGGCAGCGGCCTCTTCGACACCCCCTGACCCGCCCTTGTCCGCCGACCACTGACGAACACAACCCATACGGAGGAACACGATGTCCCGCATACAGCTCGCCCTGCGCGTTCCCGACCTGGCCGCCTCCGTCGCCTTCTACACCGGGCTCTTCGGTGTCCGGCCCGCCAAACTCCGCGACGGATACGCCAACTTCGCCCTCACGGACCCGCCCCTCAAGCTCGTCCTCATCGAAGGCGCCGAGGGCGAGGACACCCGCCTGGACCACCTCGGCGTGGAGGTCGCCACCACGGAAGCCGTCCGCGCCGCCACCGCCCGGCTGCGCGAGGAGGGCCTCGCGACGACGGAGGAGACCGACACCACCTGCTGCTACGCCCTCCAGGACAAGGTGTGGGTCCACGGACCGGGACGGGAACCGTGGGAGGTGTACGTCGTCAAGGCCGACGCCGACACCCTCGCCAAGCAGCCCGAGCAGCCGGAGAGCACCTGCTGCTGACCCGGCCGGCCTTCCCCTCCCCCGTCCGCCTCCGTTCCGGCGTCAGTCGCGGAGGAGGAAGAAGAGGTGCAGGGGATCGACGCCGGCCTCGGCGAGGAGGGGGCCGAGGTCGCGGCGGGCCTGTTCGTCCTGGGCGGTGGGGCGGGGGGCGCCGCTCTGGAAGGCGGCGAGGGGCGTCGCGGGGGCGAGGATGCGGAAGGCCGTCCACTGCCTGCCCCGCTGGCGGACGAGGAGCGGCCGGTGCCAGGCCATGAAGCAGGGGACTCCCGCGCCCCGCCCCCGGGCGCGGGCGAGCACGGGGCCGGGCCACAGGTCGCCGGGCAGGCCGGCCACCACCGTGACGGCCTTCGCACAGGCCCCCTGCGGGTTGCTGAACTCGCCCGCGAGGTGCCAGACGCCGTCCTCGTAGGTCCCGGGCAGATGGGCGGCGGCCAGGGCGCGGTGCGCCTCGGCGACGGGGTCCGGCACGGAGCGGGCGCGCTCGCCCAGCGCCTCCACGTCGGTCCCGGCGGCCACGGGCGCTCCCCGGCGGCCGGCCGGCAGGCAGAGGTCCGCCGCCCGCTCCGGCAGGGCGCGGGCCACCGCCGTGCGGCCGAGCCGCCAGGCGGCGGCCGCCACCGGGTCCGCCTCCGGGCCCTCGAACTCTCCGTGCAGCCCGAGGAGCGACACGCAGACGGCGATCACCGCGTCGAGCCGTTCCTCCTGGTCCTCGGGGAGGTCGCCGTCCGCCGGACGGTCCACCGCGTGGAGGGCGCCGAGCAGGTCGGCGGTGACGGCGCGCCAGCCGTAGTCGTCCTCGTCCCAGGCGCCCGCGGCGAGCAGGTGCAGGTGGAGGGCGGTGACCAGCAGCGACGTGGGCGGCGACCACGGTCGGACACGGGCGTGGTCGCCCGCCCCCTTCTCGGACGCCAGCCGGTGCGCCAGTCCGCCGATCCACGCACGGGCCTGCTCGCGGGCCTCGTCGGGGAGGACGGCCGGGCCGTCCTCTCCCCCGTGCCCGTCCCCTCTCCCGTCGTCCGCCGCGAGGGGCCCGAAGGCCAGTCGTGTCAGTTCCGGCCCCAGCGTCCACCGGCAGTCGGCCACCGTCGGGAACACCGTGTCCTCGGCGTCGAGTTCGCGCAGCCGGGCGATGTCCTGCTCGAACCGCCGCGCGGTCGCCGGGTCGCCGAACAGGGTCCTGGTCCCGTACTCGCCGGAGAGCGGGGGCGGGGCGTCGGCGGGCCGGTCGGCGGGGAGCCGGTCACGGACGACGGGCGGAGCGGGTGCTGCGAGCGGAGCGGGCGCTGCGGGCGTCCGGGCGGGGGCGGGCGGTTCCCCTTCCGCCGGCCCGGACGCGCGTTCCGCCGGTCCGGACGCGGGCCCGAGCGCGGGGGCGGTGACGGTGGCCAGGACGGCGAGTTCGCAGTTGCGGGCGGGGCCTTCCCCGGTCCCCCGGGCGGCGTCTCCGACGGCGCGGGCGAGCGACTCCGGCGTCAGGCCGGGGCTTCCGGCGAGCCGGTGCCAGACGTCGCCCTCGCGCCACTCGACGAGCGTGCCGTGCGACGATCCGGTCCCGTCGCGGCCTGACGCGTCGCGCAGAACCCCCGGGGTGGTCGTCACCGGCATCAGCCGGTCGCGGAGGAGCTTCGGCGCCTCCCCCGGCGGGTCCATGGAGGCGGCGGGCAGGCGGAGTTCGTCCACCGGGCCGAGGGGGAGCAGGCCGATCAGGGGCCGTCGCAGATTGTGCGCCAGGCGGACGTCCGCGCCCTCCTTCGTCTCCTCGTCGCCGAAGGCGGGCGCCTGGCAGTGGAGTTCGATCAGCAGGTCGGCGACGTGCCGCAGGTGGGCCGCCCACCAGGGGGTCACGGCCACGGCGTCCGGCAGGGCCTCCAGCCAGTCGGCGAGGTCGGCGAGGAGGGGGTGGGACGCCCCTCCGTCCGTGGCGACGACGGTCCACGGCCCGTCCGCGCCCTCCCGGGCCGACCACGCGGGCCCCCCGGGCCCGATGGCGACGCGGCAGGCGTCGTCCCCGAGCAGCAGGACCAGTTCGGGACGGAAGGCGCCGTGGCAGGAGGCGGTGCCGTGGTGGTAGCCGTGCCCGGCCTGCCGGGCCCCGGTCTCCTCGTGCGGGGCGCGCCCGGCGTCCCCCAGGACCGCGACGCGGGCGCCGAGCGCCCGGGCCGCCGGGAAGACGGTGGTCTCCAGGGAGGGGAGGTCAGGGGCGCGGCCGAGGACCAGGAGCTCCCTCAGGGGCGCCTTGTCCGGGCGTTCCCGCCACTCCTCCAGCAGGGAGACCGGTGGGGAGAAGACGCTGTGCACCGTCGCTTTCGCCGTCGCCGTCATGCCGCCACGCCCCGTCTCGTCCCCACCGCTCCGACCAGGATGGGATGCCTCGAATCCGTCCGCACGCCCCCGCCTTCCCCCTCGACCGTCCCGACCCTACATCCGGTACCCGTACGGGAAAGGGCGAGGGGGAAGGCGGAGGACGGGAAGGGGTGCGGGGCGCGGTCGGCGCCCGACAGGAGGACGATCGTTCACGTATATGAATCCGGCGGGAGTGCGGGCTAGGGTGGGGCGGGCCGGACGTGACCGGTCGACATTTCGAACGTGACGACCTGACCAGGCGGTGCGCACATGACCCTGTTCGACATGCCCCTCGACCGGCTGCGGGAGTACCGGAGCGCTTCGGTGGAGCCGGAGGACTTCGACGCCTTCTGGGCGAAGACGCTCGGGGAGGCGCGGGAGCACCCGCTCGACGCGCGGTTCGAGCGGGTCGAAACGGGGCTCGCGACGGTGGAGACGTACGACGTGACGTTCGCCGGGTTCGGCGGCCAGCCCGTGAAGGGCTGGTTCGTCGTCCCGGCGGGGACGGCCGAACCGGTGCCGGCGGTCGTGGAGTTCCTGGGGTACGGCGGCGGGCGCGGGCTCGCGCACTCCCATCTGCTGTGGGCCTCGGCCGGGTTCGCGCACTTCGTGATGGACACCCGTGGCCAGGGCAGCGGTTGGGCGCCGGGCGACACCGCGGACCCGGTGGGCAGCGCCCCCGCGTTCCCGGGGTTCATGACGCGGGGCGTGGAGGATCCGGAGACGTACTACTACCGGCGCCTGTACACGGACGCCGTGCGTGCGGTGGAGGCGGCCCGGTCGCATCCGCTCGCGGACGCGGCCCGCACCGCGGTCACCGGCATCAGCCAGGGCGGCGGCATCACGATCGCCGTCTCGGGGCTGGTGCCGGACCTGGCGGCGGTCTCGCCGGACGTGCCGTTCCTGTGCGACTTCCCGCGCGCGACGACGGTCACGGACCGCACGCCGTACCGGGAGATCGGCAACTACCTGAAGACGCACCGGGGCCGGGTGGAGCGGGTGCGGGAGACCCTGTCCTACTTCGACGGGGTGCACTTCGCGGCCCGGGCGACGGCGCCCGCGCTGTTCTCCACCGCGCTGGAGGACCAGACCTGCCCGCCGTCGACGGTGTTCGCCGCGTTCAACGCGTACGCGCACGAGGACAAGGCGATCGAGGTCTACGACTTCAACGACCACGAGGGCGGCGGCGCCTTCCAGCAGGCCGCGCAGCTGCGCTGGCTCCCGGACCGCCTGCGCGTCCGCTAGCAACCCCCTTCCTTGGTCTGGACCTGTCAGGGGTGGGGCGTCAAGCTGGCGGCATGGACTTGGAGTTGCGGCACCTGAAGACGGTCCGGGCCATCGCCGAGGCGGGCAGCCTCACCCGTGCGGCCACCGCCCTCGGACTGGCGCAGCCCGCCCTGAGCGCCCAGCTGAAGCGGATCGAGCGGGCCCTGGGCGGGGTCCTGTTCGAGCGCGGCAGGGACGGGGTGCGGGCCACCGCCCTGGGCGACCTGGTCCTGGACCGGGCGCGGGTGGTGCTGCCCGCCGTGTGCGAACTCCAGGAGGAGGCCGTGCGGTTCGCCCGGGACGGGGCCGCCGGGCACCGGCTCGGCGGGACCCACGGCCCGCTGCTCGGCGGGCTCGTGGACCGGCTCGCCCGCACCGAGCCGGACGCCCAGGTCACCACGTACACCTCCTGGTCCGAACGGGAGGTGGCCTGCGGGGTGGTGGCCGGGCGGCTCGACTTCGCGCTCGTCGGCGTCTGCGGCGAGAGCTCCCCGCCCGAGGCGGGGCGGCTCGCCTGGACGGAGGTGGCCCGCGACCCGGTGTACGTGATGCTGGCCACCGGCCACCCGCTGGCCTCCCGCCCGCACGTCGCGCTCGCCGAACTCGCCGCCGAGGACTGGACGGACGTGCCGGGCGACGGCTGCTTCGGCGACTGCTTCGCCGCCGCGTGCGTGCGGGCCGGCTTCACCCCGGCCCGGGTGTACGAGACGGACACCGCCTCCTGCGTGCACCTGGTCCAGGTGGGCCGGGCGGTGGGCCTCTGCCGGGCGACCTTCCCGGCGACCCCGGGCATCGTCACCCGTCCCCTGACCGGCTCCCCCCTCCTGTGGCGCCATCTGCTCGGCTGGCACCCCGAGGGCCGCGCGGCGGCCCGCGCCCCCGCCGTCCTCGCCCACGCCCGCGACGCCCACGCGGAGGCCCTGGCCCGCAGCGCGGCCCGGTCGACGGACACCTTCTTCTGACGCGCACTCATGCGGTCTTCCTCGCAAGGTGAGTTCGGGGGCCATAACGCGGGGGGGAGGGGCCAGGTGGAGGCTCCCGCTCCCGGGACGGCGTTCCTACGGTTCTCGGCAGATCCCCCACCGAGAACCGAGGAGACTCCCCATGCTCCGACGACACGCCCGCGCGGCGTGTACCGCGCTGGCCGCCGCCGGGATGGCGCTGGCCGGCCTCCAGGCCGGGTCCGCGACCGCCGCGCAGCCCTCCCCCGGGTCCGCCCCCTCCGTGCAGAGCGCCGCCCGTGCGCTCGGCGCGGACCAGGCGCGGCCCGAGCTGCTCGCCGCGATGGGCCGCGACCTGGGCCTCACCCGCACGCAGGCGGAGCACCGCCTCGTCAACGAGGCGGAGGCCGGCGCCACCGCCGCCCGGCTCCGGCAGCACCTGGGCGGCTCCTTCGCGGGCGCCTGGGTCGCGGGGGCCGAGTCCGGCTCCCTGACCGTGGCCACCACCCGCGCCGCCGACCTCGCCGCGATCCGGGCGGCCGGGGCCGGGGCCGCGCTCGTCCGCCACGACCTGACCGCGCTGGAGCGGGCCCGGACGGCCCTGGACCGGGCGGCGACCGCCGACGCCCCGGTGCGGTACGTCGACGTCCGCGCGAACGTGCTGGTCGTCGAGGAGACCCGGGCCGGCGCGGGGGACCGCCTGGTGGCGGCCGGCGGCGTGCCGCGGGAGCTCGTGCGGATCGTGCGGTCCGCCGGGGCGCCGCGCCCGCTCTACGACCTCCGGGGCGGCGACGCGTACTACATGGGCGGCGGCGGGCGCTGCTCGGTCGGCTTCCCGGTGACCCGGGGCACCACGCAGGGCTTCGCGACGGCCGGCCACTGCGGCCGCGCCGGCCAGTCCACCAGCGGCTTCAACCAGGTCGCGCAGGGCACCTTCCAGGCATCGACCTTCCCCGGCAACGACATGGCCTGGGTCGCGGCGAACACCAACTGGACCTCGACGCCGTACGTGAAGGGCGCCGGTGGCGCGAACGTGCAGGTCACCGGCTCGGTGCTGCAGCCCGTCGGCTCCTCCGTCTGCCGGTCGGGCTCCACCACCGGCTGGCACTGCGGCACCATCCAGCAGCACAACACCAGCGTCACCTACCAGGAGGGCACGGTCTCGGGCGTCACCCGCACGACCGTGTGCGCCGAGCCGGGCGACTCGGGCGGCTCGTACATCTCCGGCAGCCAGGCGCAGGGCGTGACCTCGGGCGGCACGGGCAACTGCTCCAGCGGCGGCACCACCTACTTCCAGCCGCTGAACCCGATCCTGTCCGGCTACGGCCTGACCCTGAAGACCACCGGGTCCGACCCGGGCCCCGGCCCCGGCCCGGGGGAGCCGCAGCCGGGCGGTACGTGGACGGCGGGCAAGGTGTACGCGGCCGGTGACACGGTCACGTACGGCGGTTCGACCTACCGCTGCCTCCAGGGCCACCAGGCCCAGGCCGGCTGGGAGCCGTCGAACGTGCCGGCGCTCTGGCAGCGGATCTGACCGCACCCCGCTCCCTCCGCGTGCGGAGAGCGCCGTCCGCCCCCGCCGGGCGGGCGGCGCCCTCGCGCGTCCCGCTCACCCCCCGGCGGCCTCCTCCGGCGCCTTCCGGGCGTGGAGGGCGTGCGCGCCCAGGGCGAGCGGGGCACTGCCGGCGAGGACGAGGCCGCACTCCCCGAACACCCGGGCGTAGTGGTCGGCGGTGCGCTCCCGGCCCCCGGTGTTGCACAGCATGTGGAGGTCCCACGCGGTGGCGAGGGAGGGGCTGTCGTCGGCCGGCAGGAGGCGTTCGACGACGAGGAGGTCCGCGTCTGCGGGCATGGCGTCGGCGCAGTGCCGCAGGATGGTCCGGCAGCGGTCGTCGTCCCAGTCGTGCAGGACGCGGGAGAGGACGTAGACGTCGGCCCCCTGCGGCACGTCCGCGAAGTCGCCCGGCCGGCAGGAGCACCGGTCGCCGACGCCGAGGGCGGTCAGCCGGGCCCGGGCCGCCGGCAGGACCTGGGGGCGTTCGAGGAGGACGCCGCGCAGGGCGGGGTGGGCGGTCAGGACGCGGCCGAGGAGCTCCCCGGTGCCGCCCGCGACGTCCACGACGGTGCGGGGGCGGCCGGGGGCGGTGGCGGCGGCGGTGAGCACCGGGTGGCCGGGGAGCGGGTCGAAGAGGGGGGCGCTCGACGCCATGGACCGGTCGAAGAGCGCGGCGAGTCCGGGATCGCGGGCGAAGTGGTCGAAGTGGTTCTCGCCGTGGAGGCGGTCGAAGCCGGGCTCCCCGCTGCGCACGGCGTGGGCCAGGTGGGCGAAGGACGCGTAGAAGGGTCCGCCGTACATCAGCGCCAGGGGCCGCATCGAGGCCGGGGCCGCGTCGTCCAGGAGCGCGCCGGTGTCGGTGAGGCGGTAGCCGTCCGGGCCCCGGGAGACCACGCCCAGCCCGGCGAGGTACCGCAGCAGGACGGCGAGGCCCCGCGGGTGGGCGCCGACGGCCCCGGCGAGTTCCGGGACCCGCTTCCCGGCGTGCCGGTCCATGGCCTCCGGGAGGCGGAGCTCCGCGCACGCCGCCAGGGCCTGGGTGGTCCAGGCTCCGGTCAGCAGCCGCAGGAGCGTTTCCGCCGGGCGCGCGGCGTCGGACTGCCGGGGGACGTCGGGCCGGCGAGGGGCGTCGGGCTGCCGCGGGTACCGTGCTGCCGGGGTTCCGGCGAGGTGCTCGGCCAGTACGTCGCGGTGGTCGCCGCCCGCGTACAACTCCACCCGCCGGTAAGGGGTCTTGGTGCCCTCGGGCGCGGTGAGGTAGAAGACGGTGCCGTCCTCGTGCGGGTTGTAGCCGCCGCCGTCCGGGGCAGCGCCGTGCCGGGCGAAGCTCGCGAGCAGTCCCCGCAGCACCAGCGGGTCGGGGTGCTCGACGTCGAAGGCGAGGTGCGCCTCGCGGTCCGCGCCGCGCTCGTCGGCGGCGATCCGGGAGAGTCCGGAGCCGGGCGGCACGCTCAGCGCGAACACCTCGACCGTGCGGCGCTCCTCGGCGGGCCCGCGCACCTCGGGGCGGAGGATCCTCACCTCGAGATCGCCGGGGTGGTGGCCGTGGCGCGCGGCGAGACGGTCGCGGACGACGACGCTGGGCCGCGCGGGCCCGTCGGCGGGCAGGCCGCACGCCGCCAGCTCCGCCCGCAGCGCGCGCTCGTCGGGCGGGAACACCAGGACGGCGGCGTGCGCGAAGCGGCACCGGTCCGTGAGGGCCCGCAGTTCGGGGCCGTCGAGGCCGGGCAGCACGCGCGAGAGGAGCACCGGGGTGTCCTGCTCGCGGACGAAGCGGGCCGCCGCGTCCAGCCGGTCCCGGTCGGCCGGCGCGGGCGTGCTTCTTCCGGGCAGCGCGAAGGAAGGTTCGGAGTGCATGACCTGTCCAGGGAGAGGGTGAAGGAGCTTGGCGAGGAGGGGGAGCGAGGGGTGGTCAGATGCCGGTGTAGTTCTCGGCGAACCAGTTCTGCCGGGCGGCCGAGTGCCGCAGCGAGGCGATGCGGGAGCGGCGCAGGCGCTCCTGGAAGAGGTCCTCGGCCCCGGCGGCCGGGAAGCCGGAAGCGCCCGGCGGGTCCGAGGGGTCCGAGACGTCCGAGGGCTCCGAAGAGCGGTGATCCGCAGGGTGGTTCGGGGGGTCCGAGGGGTCGGCGGTGCCGTGCAGCAGTCGGATCATCCAGTGGGAGAACTCCTGCGCGCGCCAGATGTGGTCCAGGCACCGCTCGGAGTAGCGGTCGAGTCCGCCGGGGTCGCCGTGGACCAGGGCGTCGGCGAGGGCGCCGGCGAGGATCTCCGCCTCCAGCACGGCGAGGTTCGCGCCCTTCGCGGCGGACGGGCTGATCAGCGCGGCGGCGTCGCCGGCCAGGAACAGGGCGCCGTGGCGCAGCGGTTCGAGCACGTCGGAGACGAGGGGGACGACGGCGCGCTGGACGATCCGGCCGCGCCGCAGGGGTCCGTACGCGGGGGCGCGCATGCGCAGGTCGAGCTCGTCCCAGACGCGGTCCTCGCTCCAGTCGCCGGCGCGGGTGCCGCGCGCGCACTGGAGGTAGTAGCGGGTGATGTCGGCGGAGCGGGCCATGTGCCCGGCGAAGCCGCGCGAATGGACGGCGTACCCGACGGCGTCCAGGCTCGGCGGCGCCTCGGCGAGCAGGCCGAGCCAGGACACTCCGTGGTCGCGGTGGTGGCGGCGGACCGCGCCGGGCGGGAGGGAGCGCCGTCCGGCGCCGTGGCGGCCGTCGCAGGCGGCGACGTACCGGGCCCGCCAGCGTCCGGGGCGCCCGTCCCCGTCCCGCACGGCCACCTCGGGCGCCGGTCCGTCCGCGCCGGACACGGTGACGGCCTCGGTGTCGAAGCGGACGCGCCCGCCCGCGCCGAGGAAGTGGGCCAGCAGGTCGGTGACCAGTTCGTGCTGGGGGTAGACGGTGTGGGGTTCGCCGGTGCCGAGCCGCCGGTAGTCCAGGCGGAAGCGGCCGTCCTCGGTGCGGAACTCGCAGACGCCGTGCTCCCGGCCCCGGCGGCTCAGCCCCTCGTCCAGGCCGTGGCGCCGCAGGATCCGCACGGTGTTCGGGGCGAGGAAGCCGGCCCGGGCGCGGTTCTGCACGGCGTCGCGTCCGGCGCGTTCGAGGACGACGCAGTCGACGCCCCGGCGGAGCAGGAGGTTCCCCAGCACGAGGCCGGCCGGGCCCGCTCCGATGATGACCACATCAGCCGATCCACACTCCGTCCGAAAGTCATTACTCTCTGTCACAGAAGTGGATCATAGGCAGGGGGAACCACACGGACGGACCAAGATCACCCGAATGCACCCATGAAAGGGAAAAGGATTCTCCTGGAGAAAACCGCCCGGCCCCGTCCACTCGCCCCGGCCCCGCCCCCGTGTCACCTCGCCCGCCTCCTCTCCGTCGCACCCCTGGACCACCGTCCGGGACGGGCGAAGGGGCCGGGCCGTGACCGGAACAGGGACGAGCGGCAGCGGCGGCGTCCGTGGCGGGGCGGCCTCGCGGTGCTCGAACGCTTCCGCGCGGCGGTCCTAGACGGCGCGGCCCTCCAGGGCCGCCGCGTAGGCGTCGTCGGGGTCGAGGTGGCGGAGTTCCTCGGCGATCAGTTCGGCGGTCGTGCGTACCTTGAGCGCCATGACGCGGCCGGGCTGGCCGGGGATGGCGAGGTGGGCCACCGGGCCCTCGGGGCGGTCGATCCGGATCTCCCCCGCCGGGGTGCCCATCCGGACGGCGGTGACGACCGGGCCCTCCGAGACGATCCGCTCCACCGGGACGCCGAGCCGGAGTTCGAACCAGCGGGCCAGCAACTCGGCGCTGGGGTTGGCCTCCTCCGCCTCCACGGCGGCCGAGACGACGTCCGTCCCGGCCTGGTCGAGGGCGGCGGCCAGCATGGAACGCCAGGGGGTGAGCCGGGTCCAGGCGAGGTCGGTGTCGCCCGGGGCGTACGAGGCGGCCCGGGCGGCCAGCGCGCCGAGCGGGTCCTCGACCGCGTACGTGTCGGTGATCCGCCGCTGGGCGAGGGCGCCGAGCGGGTCCTTGGAGGGGACGGCGGGGGCGTCCACCGGCCACCACACGACCACGGGGGCGTCGGGGAGCAGCAGCGGCAGCACCACCGAGTCGGCGCGGGCGCCGAGTTCGCCGTGGAGGCGGAGCAGCACCGTCTCGCCGGAGCCCGCGTCGGTGCCGAGGCGGACCTCGGCGTCGAGCCGGGTCACGTGGCGTTCGCGGGGCGACAGCGCCCGGCGGCGGATGACCACGAGGGTGCGCGAAGGGTGCTCCTTCGACGCCTCGTTGGCCGCGCGCACGGAGTCGTAGGCGTTCTCCTCGTCGGTGACGATCACCAGGGTGAGGACGACACCAACGGCGGGGGTGCCGACGGCCCTCCGCCCTTCCAGGATCGCCTTGTTGATCGCGCTGGAGTTGGTGTCCGTGAGATCGATCTTCATGGCCCGGCACCCGTCCCTTCCTCTGCGGCGAGCCTAACGCCCCGCACGCGCGCGCGTGCGACTCCCCCCCGGCCCCGGTCCGCCTCCGGTCCGGGAGGCCGGCCGCGGACGGGGGCGGGGCGCACGGGGGTTCAGTGGGTCTCCGGCTCCTCTGCGCCTTCGGCCCCGGTCTCGGCCTCGGCCTCGGCCTCGGTGTGCGGATCGGCCTCGGCTGCCTTCTCGGCCCGCGCCTGGGCCCGGCGGCCGACCACGGCCGCCGCGGCGACCGCCGAGCCGAGGAAGGCGGCGGCCACCACCCAGGGGCGGTCCAGGACGTGCCCGGTGGCGTGGTCCAGGGAGTAGCGGCCGGCGCCGGTGACGCCGATGGCGGCGGCGGTGAAGCCGAGGAACGCCGGGTACTCGTAGCCGCCGCCCTGGGCGAAGAAGCCGGCCGGGGCGTGCACGGAGACGGCGCCCGCCATGGCGCCCGCGGCGGCCGCGCCGGCGGCGGGGGTGGCGAGTCCGAGGGCGAGCAGCACGCCGCCGCCGGCCTCGCCGAGGCCCGCCGCCAGGGCGGACTCGCGGGGCGGGTGGAAGCCCATGGCCTCCATGCCCTGGGCGGTCCCCTCGATGCCTCCGCCGCCGAACCAGCCGAAGAGCTTCTGGGTGCCGTGCGCGGCGAGGACGGCGCCGGTGCCGACCCTCAGCACGAGCAGCCCGAGGTCGCGTCGGTTGGGGTGGGCCATGACGTTCTCCAGGTGCGGGAGGGGACGCGTACCCCTCCACTGTCGCCGCCCGGCCCCTCCGCCGCCGCCCGGGAGGAAGGTCCGATACTCCGGAAGGGTCACGTTTTGCGGCGTTTGCCGGGCGTTGCTTGACTGGGGTGGCCGTTGCCGCACCGGCCGTCCGGGGGCGGCCCGAGGGAAGTGGGTACGCATGACCTCCGAGTCCACCGACACCGCCGCGCTGCGGGAGCGGGTACGGGCACTGATGCCGCGCGCCGAGGAGGACCTGACCGCGCTGGTCGCGATGCGGTCCGTGGCCGATCCGCGGCAGTTCCCGCCCGAGGAGTGCGGCAAGGCCGCCGACTTCCTGGTGCGGGCCTTCACCGGGGCGGGACTGCGGGACGTGCGGCGGGTCACCACCCCGGACGGCACGGACGCGGTGGTCGGGCACGCGCCGGGCCCCGAGGGCGCGCCGACCGTCCTCCTCTACTGCCACTACGACGTGCAGCCGCCGCTGGACGACGACGCCTGGGAGACCCCGCCGTTCGAGCTGACCGCGCGCGACGGGCGCTGGTACGGGCGGGGCGCGGCCGACTGCAAGGGCAACATCGCGATGCACCTGACGGCGCTGCGGGCGCTGGGCGGCGCCGAGGGCGCGGAGTTCCCCGTGCACATCAAGTTCGTGGCGGAGGGCTCGGAGGAGCAGGGCACCGCGGGCCTTGAGCAGCTGGTGCCGCTCCAGCCCGAACTCTTCGAGGCGGAAGCCCTGTTGATCTGCGACACGGGAAACTTCGCGCTCGGCCTGCCCACGACGACGACCTCGCTGCGCGGGCTGGCCAACGTGGTGGTGACGGTGTCCACCCTCAAGGGCGAGATGCACTCCGGCATGTTCGGCGGGCCCGCGCCGGACGCGCTGGCGGCGCTCGTGCGGATGCTGGACAGCCTGCGCGACGAGCACGGCAACACCGCGATCCAGGGGCTGCCGGCGGACGGGCTGTGGGACGGGGTGTCCTATCCGGCCGACCAGTTCCGCGCCGACGCGGGCGTCCTCGACGGGGTGTCGCTGGTCGGCACCGGGTCGGTCGCCGACGAGCTGTGGGCGCGGCCCGCGGTCACCGTCCTCGGCATCGACTGCCCGCCGGTGGTCGGCTCCTCGGCCGCCGTGCAGGCGAAGGTGCGGGCGCGGGTCAGCCTGCGGGTGCCGCCCGGCATGGACGCCGAGGAGGCCCGGAAGGCACTCACCGACCACCTGGTGGCGGTCGCGCCCTGGGGCGCCCGGGTCGAGGTGGAGGCGGAGAGCGCCGGGCAGCCCTTCCGGGCCCGCACCGACGGGCCCGCGTACGCGGCGCTGGGGACGGCGCTGAGCGAGGCGTACGGGAAGGCCATGGTGCAGTCGGGGCAGGGCGGTTCGATCCCGCTGTGCAACGTGCTGGCGGACCGCTTCCCGGACGCGGAGATCGCGCTGATCGGGGTGGAGGAGCCGGGCTGTCTCATCCACGCCCCCAACGAGAGCGTCGACCCCTCCGAGATCGAGCGGATGGCGCTGGCCGAGGCGCTGTTCCTCGGCTCGTACGCCGAGGCGTTCGCGCGCGCCGCCGGTACGTGACGTTCTCCGGCACCCCCGTGACGTGTTCCCGGACCCGTGAGGCGCGCCCCTCCCCCGTGAGGTGTTGCCGGACCGGTGAGGTGTTCCCGGGCCCGTGACGTGTTCCCGAAATTCGAGAGGAGACGGATCCCATGACGCAGACGCATGACAGGCCGCACGACAGGCCGCACGACGGACGGACCGGGAGCGACCTGCCGCCGGGGCCGCTGACGATGCTCGCCGGGGCCGCCTGGCAGGCGCTCCTGATCGCCGGGCTGGTGGCCCTCGTCCTCGGTGTGCTGGTGCTGGTGTGGCCGGGGGCCTCGCTGGTCGCGGCCGGGGTGCTGTTCGGCATCTACCTGCTCTTCAGCGGTGTGATGCAGCTGGTCGCCGCCTTCGGCACGCACGCCAGCACCGGGCTGCGGGTGATGGCCTTCATCAGCGGCGCCCTGTCGATCCTGCTCGGCCTGTTCTGCTTCCGGGGCGCGACGCAGTCGATCCTGCTGCTCGCGCTGTGGATCGGCATCGGCTGGCTCTTCCGGGGCATCACGCAGACGGTGGCGGCGGCCTCGGACCCGGCGATGCCGGCGCGGGGCTGGCAGGTCTTCCTCGGCATCGTCAGCGCCCTCGCCGGAGTGGTGCTGATCGTGTCGCCGCTGGAGTCGGTCGCGGTGCTGACCCTGCTCGGCGGGATCTGGCTGATCGCGGTCGGCGTGGCCGAGATCGTGACCGCCTTCATGGTCCGCTCCCGGGCCAGGAACCTTCCGCCCGGCGCCTGATCCGCCCCACCCGGGCCCGCCCGTCCGGCGCCTGACCCGCCCCCACCCGGCCCGTCCGGCGCCCGGTCCAGCCCGCCCGGCCCGGCCGGCAACCGATCCGCGCCGCCCGGCCCCGTTCCGCCCGACCCGAGCGGCCGGTCCGTGCCGTCCGGTCCGTCCCCGTCGGTCCGTCCCGTCCGGTCCGTCGTCCGCCCGTTCTCCGGGCGGGCGGCGGACCTGCTCGTTCCGTGCGCTAGATTTTGCCGGTCCATGACCGTCGATCGCTCGCGATCACCACTCTCCGGAGCCGGCTTCCCATGACCGACATCGTCAACGGCCTCGGCCGCGCCACCGCCTACGGCGCCCTCGGCGTGGTCCTGCTGATCCTCGGCATCGTCCTGGTGGACGTCCTCACCCCCGGCAAGCTGGGCCGTCAGATATGGGAGGACCGCAACCGCAACGCGGCCGTCCTGCTCAGCTCCGCCCTGCTCGGCATCGGCGGGATCGTCTTCACCTCCATCTGGACCACCTACGACAACTTCGGCAAGGGGCTGCTCTCCACCGCCGCGTTCGGCCTGCTCGGCCTGGTCATGATGGCCGTCGCCTTCCTCGTGGTGGACCTGGTGACGCCCGGCAAGCTGGGGGCCACGCTGGTCGACCCGGAGCCGCACCCGGCGGTGTGGGTGACCGCGTCCTGCAACATCGCCGTCTCCGCGATCGTCTCCGCCTCGATCGCCTGACGCCCTCCCTCCTTCTTCCCGCCGCCCGCTCCGGCCCGGTGCCCGTCCGTTCAGGACGGTCCCGGGCCGGCGGTCGTCCCGGCCGGCTCCACCTCCAGGAAGCGGCGCCCGCGCGGCCCCTTGTAGAGCAGCGCCTCCCAGCCGAGCCGCGCCAGCGCGTCCGCGCAGGCCGTCAGCGCCCCGGGCTCCTCGCGGGCGGCGCCGGAGCCCGGCGGCCCCAGCCACTCGACCACGACGGTGGCCGGCCGCTCCCCCGCCCTCACCCGGTAACCGGCCGCCGTCCGCTCCCCGTCCGCGCCGACCGCCGACGGGGCGAGCCCCGCGGCCTCCAGGGCCAGCGCCACCGCCCGTACCGGCTGCCGGAGCTCCCACGGGGCGGGTACGGCCCCGGGGGCGTCGCCCTGGCCGGTCAGCCGCCGGATCTGCCGCAGCCCTTCGAGGGCGGAGCGCACCTCTCGGGAGCGCTGCTCGGCGTCGCCCGCGAGCGGCGGCCCGTCCCCCGTCGCCGCCTCGAAGGCGCCCTTGCCGGCCGGCTCCCCGCTCACAGCAGCCGCCGGATCTCGCCGCGGACCCGGTAGAAGCCGCCGGCCGCCGGGTGCAGGGCCTCCACCACGAAGCGTGCTCCGGGCTCCCGGATCGCGCGGGGGAACTGCACGTTCCACGCGGGCTCGTAGCCGGGGCTGACCACCCGGACGCGGCTCCGGCCGCCCTCCAGGGCGCACTCGACGACGATCGAGCCGGCCGGGGCCTCGCCCGCCGCACCGACGGACGCCACGGAGGCGACGGCGGAGGCGGTGGTCGCCGGGGTGTACGTGGGCAGCGCGGCGGCCAGCTTGACGTCCCGGGCCACCGGGACGCTGCCCTGCTGGGCGGCCTGGATCGCCGCCTCGCTCGCGTCCACGCAGACCAGCGAGCCGTCGGTGGTGACCAGGTACAGCCGCTCGTCGCGGTACTGCATGGAGAGCGCCGAACCGCCGCCGATGCCCAGCTTCCACAGCCGGGTGCCGTCCTCGGCGAAGCAGTAGACGGAGGAGGCCGAGTCGCCCGCGAAGACGAAGCGGCCGCCGGGCGAGGTGGCGCACGCGTACACCGTCGCGTCGCAGGCGTAGACGGCCTCGACCCGGCCGTCCCGCTTCGCCAGCCGCTGCACCTTGCGGTGGCCCGTGCCCGCGTAGACGGCGGTGTCCTCCTGCCAGCCGAACAGCACCGCGCCGTCGACGGGGGTGTGCCACAGCTCGCCCGAGCCGTCGGCGGCGTACGCGGCGACGCCGTGCGTGTCGCCGTAGTAGACCGCGCGGCCGTCCGCCCGGACCATCCAGGCGTACTCGCCGCGGCCGGAGCGGGACCACTGGTGCTCGTCCTCGTGGTCAATGACGGTGAGCCGGCCGGAGCGGTCGGCCACGTCCAGCACGCCCTCGTGGATGTCGAGCCAGAAGATGTCGACGTCGGCGGCGATGTCGTAGGCGGCGAAGGGCAGCTTGGAGGAGAGGTCGTAGACCTTGCCGTCGTCGCAGCCCGCGTAGATCCAGAAGTCGTCGGCGACCAGGCACTTCACGCCGTCCGGCAGACCGAAGCGGGCCAGCACCTCGCCGCCGTGGTCCAGGGTGAAGACGTCGCCCGCCTGGTTGCCCATCCAGATCCGGTCCTCGTCCACGTGGATCCCGAAGGCGGCGGAGCCGGTGCGGAAGCGCCACAGCACCGGGGCGGCCGCGCGGGCCGTGGAGGGCGCGGAGCCGACCGCGCGGCGGGTGACGGAGCGGGCGGCGCGCCCGCCGGGGACCGCCGCGGCGTAGCCCTTGCGGACCTTCTCGCCGATCTTCTTCGCCGCCGCGGCCCGCGCCTTGTCGGCGGTGGCGAAGGAGGAGCGCTGGGTCTGCCCGGTCGCGCCGATCCGGCCGTAGCGGACGGACACCTCCAGTCCGTCGACGGTCACTTCGTAGAACTTGTGGGCACCGCCGCCGTCCTGCGACAGCTCCAGATAGGTCGTCGTCATGGGGAAAACGCTACGGGCGACCACTGACAACTGCCTCGGTGAGGCCGTGGCCAAGGGACCTAGGTCCCGGGCATTCGGGACCTTCGTCGCGGCATTCCGGACATACACCCCTGTGACGATGGAGCGTGAAGATCATCCGACGCGCCGTCACCTCCGGTACGGCCGGAAGGGCCTCATGACCGAGCGAACCACACGGGCCCTGCCCGTCCGGGTGCACCGGCACGCCGACGGCATAGCCATGGACGACCTCTTCCGCGCCGACCCCTCTCCCGCCCCCGGAACCGGACCCGGCTTCGGCCTCGGCACCGGCCTCGGCGCCGACCGCACCGACGACCCCGACGCCACCGCCGACACCGCCGACACCGCCGCCCGGATCCGCAACGCCTCTCCCCGGCCCCTCCTCGGCGCCGGGGCCCCGCGGCGCCGGAACCCGCCCGCCGAGCCCGACCTGACCGAGCGTCCGGGGCCCGCCGCACCCGGCTGGCTCGCCGTCCTGACCGGCACGGCCGCCCTGGGCACCGCCGCCGCCCTGCTCTGGCGGACCCGCCCGCTGCCCACCGCGCACCCGCACCCCTGGCAGTGGGCCGCGCTCGCCGCCCTCGGCGTCCTCGCCGTGCTCTGCTTCGGCGGGCTCACCCGCGGCCGCACCGGCTCCGCCTGGGTCCTCTCCCTCTTCGGCCGCTACCGGGGCAGCGTGCGCCGCACCGGCCTGACCTGGATCAGCCCCTTCGTGCTGCGCCGCCGGGTCGACGTGCGGCTGCGGCACTGGCGCAGCGAGCCCATCGCCGCGGTGGACGCCGAGGGTTCGGCGCTGCGGGTCGTGGTGCTCGTGGTGTGGTCCGTACGGGACACGGCCCGCGCGCTGTACGCCGTCGACGACCACCTCGACTACCTGCGGGAGCAGGTGGAGGCGGCCACCGCGCGCGTGCTGTCGCAGCTGCCCGCCGACGCCTTCCAGGGCGGGACGCCGACGCTGCGGGACGCGGAGGCGGTCGGCGACGCGCTGACCCGGCTGCTCGCCGCGGAGTGCCGGCCGGTCGGCGTCTTCTCGGCCCAGCCGACCCGCATCGAGTACGCGCCCGAGGTGGCCGCGGCGATGCGCCGCCGCCAGCTCGCGGCGCTGGACGCCCGGCACCGGGACTCGGTGCTCACCGGCGTGATCGACGCCGTCGACGACACCGTGGCCCGGCTGACCTCGCGCGGTCTCGTCGAACTCGACGACTTCGAACGCCAGGCCCTGGTCAAGGACCTGACCGTCGCCTTCTACACCCGGCGGGGCGACCTGCCCCGGCAGGACGGGGAGTGAGGACCGAACCGTGGGGACCATGCGGAAGACACGCGCGGGGGACGCCCCCGACGGCCTGGAGGCGCCCGGCTTCGTCGAGGAGACCCCCGAGGACTGCGGCTGCCCCGGCTGCGCGGCGGGGGCCGTCGCGGCCCGGACGGCGGCCGGGCGGACGGCGCCCTGCGGGGCGTCCCTGCACGGGGTGCGCCGCGCCGTGGTCACGGCCGCCGGACTGGTCGCGCTGACGGCCGCGGGCGCGGCCCCGGCCGCCGCCGAACCCGCCCCGGCGCACGCCGGCCGGGACGGCTCGCGCCACTGGTTCCGCGACGCGGCCGGCGAGTGGCGGTGGACCGGTCACGCGTCCGTCCACCTCCGGCGCACGGGCGGCACGACGGCGCAGGACCGGACCGGGCCCGCGCGGGAGCCGGTGTTCCGGGGACGGCAGGGCTGGGACGCGCGGGACCGGGTCTACTGGTTCCGGTCGGGCGGACACTGGTACTGGACCTCGCACCGCTGGAAGTACGAGCAGCGCACCGGCCGTACGGGGTCCCCCGCCGCGCCTCCCTCGCGGCCCGCCCCGGGCGGCGGGACGGCGGCGCGCGGCTGGACGGCGCCGGTGGAGTCGTACGTCTTCACCGGCGTCTACGGGGAGCGCGGCCCCTGGTCGCGCGGCTACCACACGGGCCAGGACTTCGCGGTGCCGAGCGGGACGCCGGTGCGGTCGGTGGGGCCGGGCCGGGTGGTGCGGGCCGGGTACGCGGGCTCGTACGGCTACGAGGTGGTGGTCCGTCACCCGGACGGCCGCTACACGCAGTACGCCCACCTGTCCCGCGTCGACGTGTCCGCCGGGCAGAGCGTGTCGGGCGGGCAGCGGATCGCGCGCTCGGGGGCGACCGGCCGGGTGACCGGTCCGCACCTGCACTTCGAGGTGCGGACCGGTCCGTCCTTCGGCGCGGACGTGGATCCGCTGGCGTACCTGCGCGGGCACGGCGTCCGGATCTGAACCGTCCGGGCCTCCGCCCCTCCCCGGCCTCCTCAGCCCTCCTTGCCCGCCGGGGCGGGGGTGCCCGCCGCCTTCGGGTTCTCGGTGACCGTGACGCGGCCCTTGCGGAGGGTCGCGAGGCGCGGGGCCCGGCGGGCGAGGGAGCTGTCGTGGGTGACCATCACGAAGGTCAGGCCGCGTTCCCGCCAGAGTCCTTCGAGGAGGTCGGCGATCTCGTCGCGGGTCGTCTCGTCGAGGTTGCCGGTGGGTTCGTCGGCGAGCAGCACCTGGGGGCGCTTGACCAGCGCCCGGGCGATGGCGACGCGCTGCTGCTGGCCGCCGGAGAGCTCGGAGGGCAGGTGGCCGAGGCGCTCGCCGAGGCCGACCGACTCCAGCGCCTCGGCGGCCCGGCGGCGGCGCTCGGCCGCCTTGACGCCGAGCGGGACGAGCGCGGTCTCCACGTTCTCCTGGGCGGTGAGCGTGGGGATGAGGTTGAAGCTCTGGAAGACGAAGCCGATGTACCGGCTGCGGATGGCCGTGAGCCGTCCCTCGGACAGTCCGGCGAGGTCGGTGCCGTCGAGAAACACGCTGCCGGCGGTGGGCCGGTCGAGACCGCCGAGCATCTGGAGCAGGGTCGACTTGCCGCCTCCGGTGGGGCCCTGGATGACGAGGCGGTCGCCCTGCGCGATCTTCAGGTCGATCCCGGCGAGGGCGTCGACTCTCTCCTGGCCGCGCCGGTACTGCTTGGTGACGCCGATGAGTTCGTACATGGGTGGGACTCCTGCGGTACGGGAAGGGGTGGGCGGCTACTCGACGCGGCGCAGCGCGTCGGCGGGGCGCAGCCGGGAGGCGCGCCAGGCGCCGAAGGCACCGGCGACGAGACCGCCGACGAGGGCGAGGAGGACGGCGAGGCCGACGGTGGTGAGGCTGACGGGGGCGGTGAGCGCGATGTCGACGCTGCGGCCGGCGGCGGTGCGCGCCGCGCCGGGCCCGCCGCCGAAGCCCGCGCCGCCGCCCATGCCGCCCATGCCGCCGCGGCCGGTGAACCCGCCGGTGCTCGCGCCGAGTTCGGCGGTGAGGGTGGGGCTGACGGCGGTGACGGCGTAGGCGCCGGCGAGGCCCACGGCGATGCCGAGGACGCCGCCGATGACGCCGTTGACGAGGGCCTCCCCGACGACCTGGCGGGTGACCCGGCCGCTCTTCCAGCCGAGCGCCTTGAGGGTGCCGAACTCGCGGACGCGGCGGCTGACGGCGGCGGAGGTGAGGAGCCCGGCGACGAGGACGGCGGCGAGCAGGACGGCGTACGAGAGCCAGCGGCCGACGCTGGAGGCGAGCCCGGCGGCGGTGTCGAGGGAGCCGGAGACCGTCTGGGAGAGGTCGGCGGAGGTGGTGACGGTGGTGCCGGAGACGTTCTTCTGGATGGCGGTCTTGACGGCGTCGATCTTCGTCGAGTCGGTGGCCCTGACGTAGACGGTGGTGACCTTGCCCGCCGAACCGGAGAGGGTCTGGGCGCGCTTCAGCGGCAGGTACACCTGGGCGGCGGCCTGGCCGCTGTCGGCGGTGGCGATGCCGATGACCTCGAACTTCACGTCCTTGACGGTGAGTTCGTCGCCCACGGCGAGGTCCTTCTGCTGGGCGTAGGCGCTGTCGACCACGACGACGGCCGCGTCGGTCTCGGTGGTCCTGAAGGTGCGGCCGCCGGTGAGCGTGGAGGTGGTGAGGGGGCCGAGGTCGGGGACGGTGACGTCGGTGCCGTAGAGGGTGAAGGAGTCGACGCCGAAGGAGGCGCCGCCCCCGGTGACGGTGTCGCCGGAGCCGCCGCCTCCGGGACCGCCCTGCCCGAAGCCCTGCCCCTGGCCGCCCTGGCCCTGCGTCCGGCCTTCGCCGCGCTGGATCTCGCCGCGCCGGAACTCGCCGTCGATCTTCAGGTCGACGAGGCTGAGGCCGCCCACGGCACGGTCCACGCCGGACTGCTTCGCGACGGTGGCGACGGTGGAGTCGGCGAGGGTCTGGAAGCCCTGGACCATCAGCCGGTCGCTGCTCTGCGCCTCGCCGTCCCCCGGCCCTGGAACTCGAACCGCGGCCGCGTCGGCTGCGCGCCCTCGGCGGGCCGCTCCTGCGCCTTGGTCACCGTGAGGTCCGTGCCGAGCCCGTAGAGGGATTCGAGGACCTTGCCCTGGGCCTGCTTCATGCCCGCCGAGACCGAGGTCACGACGATGACCAGCGCGATGCCGAGCGCCAGGCCGGAGGCGACGACGAGCGCCGCCTTTCTGCGGCGGCGCAGTTCGCGCCGGAGGTAGGTGAAGAACATGGCGCGAAGGTAGGACCGCCGTGTGAGCCCGGGATAAGGCCCGCGTGAGAGCGGGATGAGAGGACGGCGACCTGGGGCGGCGGGGGCGCGGGCGCTCGCGCCCGGCCCCTCGCGCGAGGGGCTCGCGTGAGGGGTCAGGGATGAGGGGTCCGGGAGGAGGCGTCAGGGGTGAGGGGTCTGACGTGAGGGCGGCGCCGGAACGCCTGGGAGCGGGGGCCGGGGGCGGGTGGCCGGGGCCGCTGGGGGTTCCGGCGGCCCCGGGCCGTTCTACGGGGTCAGTTCAGGGCCTTCAGGACCTCGGCGGCGAGGGGGGCGGAGGAGGCGGGGTTCTGGCCGGTGATCAGGTTGCCGTCGACGACGACGTTCGGGGCCCAGGACTCGCCGGCCCGGACGTCGACGCCGGCCTCGCGGAGGCGGGTCTCCAGGAGCCACTTCGCCTTGTCGGCGAGGCCGGCCTGGGTCTCCTCGGCGTCGGTGAAGGCGGCGACGCGACGGCCCGCGAAGGCGTTGGTGCCGTCCTCGCGCACGGCGGCGAGGAGGGCGGCGGGACCGTGGCAGACGACGGCGAGCGGCTTGCCGGAGGCGAGCGCGGCCACGAGCAGGCGGCCGGAGTCGGCGTTCACGGCGAGGTCCTCCATGGGGCCGTGACCGCCGGGGTAGAGGACGGCGTCGTACTCGGCGAGGTCGACGTCCTCCAGACGGATCGGCGTGCGCAGCTGCGCGAAGGCGTCGAGCGCGGCGGTGACGCGCGCGGCGCCCTCGGCCCCGCCGTTGGCCTCGGGGGCGAGGCTGCCCCGGTCGACGGTGGGGACGACGCCGCCGGGGGTGGCGACGACGAGCTCGTGGCCCGCGGCGGTGAACGCCTCGTAGGGGGCGGCGACCTCCTCCGCCCAGAAGCCGGTGGGGTGCTTCGTGCCGTCGGCGAGGGTCCAGTGGTCGGCGCCGGTCAGCACGAAAAGGATCTTCGACATGGGTCTGCGGGGCCTCTCGGTCGGGTGCGGGGCGGCGGGTACGGGCCCCAGGTGCGGGACCGGCTGCCGCCGATGGCTCCGACCGTAGGGGTCGCGACCCATGAGAATCCAATAGGCTCGGACATGTGGACGATAGGAATTCCGATGGGTCGCCGGGAATAGCCGCAGGCCCCGGACCTGGGGCCGGTCCGGGGAACGGGTCGGAAAACGGGGCGGGACCGGAGGCCGGACGGGGAAGCGGTCCGGAAAGCGGGTCGGGGGCAGGGGCCGACACGGCGAACGGTCCGGGGAGCGGGTCGGGGGCGGGGGTCGGTCCGGGGAGCGGGTCGGGGCCGGGGGCCGGCCCCGGGAACGGGCTGCCGGACCTGAATCTGCTGCGGACCTTCCTGGCCGTGTACCGGGCCGGGGCCCTCACCGCGGGCGCCCGCGTCCTGGGCCTGTCGCAGCCGACGGTGACCGCGCAGGTGCGGACGCTGGAGGGGCGGCTCGGCCGGGAGCTGTTCGAGCGCCGGCCGCGCGGAGTGGTGCCGACCCCCTTCGCGGACGACCTGGCGACGCGGATCATGGACCCGCTGGACGCGCTGGTCGCCGCGGCGGGGGCGCCGGACGGCGCACCGGAGGGGGACGGCCCGGCGGAGCCCGTCCATCTGGCGGGCCCGGCCGAGTACCTGTCGCACTCCGTGCTGCCGACGCTGGCCCCGCTGGTGGAGCGGGGGGTGCGGCTGCGGGTCTCCTTCGGCCTCACCGAGGGCCTGCTCGACGAACTGCGGGCGGGACGGCACGACCTGGTGGTGGCGACGGCCCGGCCCCGGGGGCGCAGCCTCGCCTGGCTGCCGCTCTCCGACGAGGAGTTCGTGCTGGTCGGCGCGCCCGCGTGGGCGGAGCGGATCGGCGGCCGGGTCGCCGCCGAGGGCCCGGCCGCGCTGCACGGGGTGCCGCTCGTCGCGTACGCCGAGGACCTGCCGATCCTGCGCCGGTACTGGCGCCACGTCTTCGGCCGGCGGCTGACGGCGGTGCCCGCGGTGACCGTGCCGGACCTGCGGGCCGTGCGGGCGGCGGTGACGGGCGGCGCCGGGGTGAGCGTGCTGCCGCGCTACCTGTGCGCCGCGGAGCTGGCCTCGGGGGCCCTCGTACCGCTGCACCTGCCGGAGGACCCGCCGATCAACACGGGTTTCCTGGTGCAGCGGCCGGGTCCGCCGGCCTCGCCGCACGTGGCGCTGGTCCGGGACCACCTGGTCCGGTGCGGGCGGGAGGCCGGCTGACGCGCCCGGGCCGGCGTCGGCAGGTGACGGTGATCCGGCGGGCGGGGCCGCCGACGCGGACGGTCCCGCCGTACGGGATCACCACCTGCGGATCGGTGTGCCCGAGGTCCACGTCGAGGACGGCCAGGGTGTCCGGGGCGTACGCGTCGAGGGCGCGGAGCACGGCGGCGCGCCGGGCCTCGCGGTGGGTGGCCCGGGCGGCGGCGTCGTTCGGCCGGTCGATGGAACGGGCGCGGGAGGACTTCGGGCGGCCCGGCGGTGGGCGAGAGCACGGCGACCCGGTCACCGGGGCGCGGCTTGGGGGGCGACGAACTCCGTCGCCGCCGTCATCGTCGTTCTTGTCCGCTCCGTCGTCTTCGGCGTCTCCGTCATCTGCGCACCCTGACCGGGGGCCGCCGCGGCCACCCGCCTTTTCCTCGCGGGCCGGCGCCGTCAGCGGGTGTGGGCGAGGGGGTCGGCGAGGATGTCGTGGAGGACGAGGGCGGCGGCGCCCCGGGCGGCGTCCGTGGCCGGGGAGGCGGCGCGCAGCCGGAGGGCGTCGGCGGGCCAGAGGCCGGAGACGACCCGCTCGGCGAGCTCCGCCGTGACGGCGGGGGCCAGCCAGGGCATCAGGCGGGGGTAGATGCCGCCGAGGACGACGGCCTCGGGGTCGAGGAGGTTGACCGCGCCGGAGAGAGCGCGGCCGAGCATCCGGCCGGCCTCGGCGAGCGCCGCGCGTGCCCGGGGGTCCTCGCGTTCGGCGCGGGCCGCGAGGTCGTCCACGTCGGTGGCGTCCGCCGCGCGCAGCAGCGCGGCCTGTCCGGCGTACTGCTCCAGGCAGCCGCGCGAGCCGCAGCGGCAGCGGGGTCCCTCGGCGTCGACGACGAGGTGGCCGATCTCGCCGGCGAAGCCGTGGGCGCCGCGCAGGAGTTCGCCGTGCACGACGACGGCACCGCCGACGCCGGTCTCGCCGGTGAGGTGGAGGAAGGTGCGGGGCGTGCCGGGGGTGCCGAAGCGGAGTTCGGCGAGGGCCGCCATGTTGGCCTCGTTGTCGGAGGCCACCGGGAGCCGGCCGGCGGCGGGCCGCAGCGCGGCCAGGGCGTCGCCGAACAGCTCCTCGGCGGGGACGCCGTGCCAGCCGAGGTTGGGGGCCTGGCGGACCGTGCCGCCGGAGACCAGGCCGGGCAGGGCGAGGGCGGCGCCGGTGGGGTGCAGGCCGAGGGCGGCGGCCTCGGCGAGCGCCTCGGCGGCGACGCCGGCGGCGCGGGCGAGGACCTCGGGGGCGTCGGCGGCGCGGTTGTCGAGGCGTACGGAGCGGCGGATCCGGTCGGCGCCGTTGAGGTCCACGAGGCAGACGGCGACGTATGCCACGTTGATCTCGACGCCGAGCCCCGCGGGGCCGGTCCCGGCCGGTTTGAGGACGGTGCCGGGCCGGCCGGCCTGGCCGCTGAAGGTCTTGCCGGACTCGACCAGGAACCCGAGGTCGAGGAGCTGCTCCACGAGGGAGGAGACGGCGGGCCGGGTGAGGCCGACCCGGGCGGCGACGGCGGCCCGGGTGGTCTCGCCCGCGTCGTGGACGGTCCTGAGGACGAGGCTCAGGTTGTGCCGGCGCACGCCCGACTTGTCGGCCTTGGGTTCCGTGGGCTGGTTCATGGTGAGCGTGAGCCTAGTCGCCCCTTTCGCTCGAACAGAAACGTGTCCGGGGACCGGCCCCCGGGCGCGGAAAAGTTCGGTGACCGAACTCTTTTCGCGTCCTTTCGGCTACGCTGCCGGGCATGACGCTCCTCGCGATCGCCGACGACGCTGCCCCGCGACCACCCATGGCTCCTCCACGGGACCACCGATGACGCTTCCTCGCGACTACCGCGGCCAGACCTGCGCCCTCTCCCGGGCGATGGAGGTCGTCGGCGAGCGCTGGACCCTGCTGATCCTGCGGGACGCCTTCTACGGGGTGCGCAGGTTCGGCGAGTTCGCCGCGCACCTGGCGGTGCCCCGGGCGGTGCTCGCCGACCGGCTGGCCGGGCTCGTCGCGGCGGGGGTCCTGGACCGCCGGCCGGAGCCCGGCACGGGCCGCCGCGAGGCGTACGTCCTCACGGAGAAGGGCCTCGGCCTGTGGCCGGCCGTCCGGGCGCTCACCGACTGGGGCGAGCAGCACGCCCCGGCGCCCGGCGGCCCGCGCCGGCTCTTCCTGCACCACGCCGACGGAGCGCGGGTTGGCCCCGACGGACACTGCTCCGGCTGCGGCACGCCCGTCCCGCCCGGGGACCTCCTGGTCGCCCCGGGGCCGGGGCTCGGCGCCGATGCGGAGGGCGGCGCCGATCCCGGTACCGAAGCCGATCCCGGTACCGTCGTCGATCCCGGTACCGACGTCGATCCCGGTACCGACGTCGATCCGGTGACGGCGGCCCTGGCCCGCCCGCACCGCCTGCTCACCCCCCTGCTCGCCCCCTTGCCCGCCGCGCCGGTCCGGCGCCCCTCGAAGGGAACCCCGTGAAGATCCTGGTCGTCGGCGCCGGTGCCACCGGTGGCTACTTCGGCACGATGCTGGCCCGCTCCGGGCAGGATGTCGCCTTCCTGGTGCGGCCCGGCCGGGCGGCGGCGCTGCGCGAGGGCGGGCTGCGGGTGGCCGGCCGGGACGAGGAGTGGGTGCTCGACGCGCCCCGGCTCGTCACGGCCGGCGAGGAACCCCCGTACGACCCGTACGACCTCGTCCTGCTCGGCGTGAAGTCGACCGCCCTCGGCACGGCCCTGACCGACCTGGCGCCCTTCGTCGCGCCGGGCACGGCGGTGCTGCCGCTGCTCAACGGCATGGCCCACCTCGACGCGCTGGACGCCCGGTTCGGCGCCGGGGCCGTCCTCGGCGGGGTCGCGAAGGTGGTCACGACCCTCGACGACGCGGGCGTCGTCCGGCGCCTCGCGCCACTGGCGCACCTCGCCCTCGGCGAACGGGACGGCGGGGTCTCGCCGCGCGTGGAGGAGATCCGTACGGTCCTGGAGGGCGCCGGGATCGACGCACCCGTGCCCGCGTCGATCGTCACCGCCATGTGGCACAAGTGGGTCTTCATCGCCACGATCGGGGCGGTGACGAGCCTGATGCGCGGCACCGTCGGCGAGGTGTACGACGCGCCCGGCGGCCCGGAGCTGGGCCCCGCGGTCCTGGCGGAGGCGGCGGCGGTGGCCGCGGCGGCCGGACACCCGGTGCCGGAGGAGGAGCGGGCGGCGACCCTCGCGGTCGTCTCGGCACCCGGCTCCCCGCTGGTCCCCTCCCTCTACCGGGACCTGGCGGCGGGCAGGCCGACGGAGGTCGAGCACCTCTTCGGCGACCTGACCGCGCGGGCCCGCGCCCTCGGCGTGCCGACCCCGCTGCTCGACCTCGCCACCCTCCACCTGCGGATCCACCAGCGGCGGATCGACGCCGCCGGGCGCGGTCAGTAGGCTCGGCGGCGCCGGGACGGAAGCAGAGGAGCGACAGAGTGTTCGTCAAGGTGTGCGGGCTCGCCACGACCGCCGACATCGACGTGGCCGCCGGGGCGGGCGCGGACTCGATCGGCCTGGTGATCAGCGGGACCAGCGTCCGCGGACTCGACCGGGCCCGCGTGCCGGCGCTCGTCGCGCACGTGCCGGACGGCGTCGTGTCGGTCCTCGTCGTCAACGACACCCCGGCCGCCGAGGCCGCCCGGATCGCCGCCGACCTCGGCTTCGACGCGCTCCAGCTGCACGGACGCGCCTACGGCCGCCCCGAGTTCGAGGCCGCCGCCGGGATCTTCCCGCACCTGTGGCGGGCGACCGCGCTCGCCGACGGCCCCGACACCCGCGTGGGCGCCCTGGGCGAGGAGATCCTGCTGCTCGACTCCCCCAAGGCCGGCTCCGGCTCCCGCTGGGACCTCTCCCTCCTGGAGACCGCCCGCCCCGAGGGCCGCTGGCTCCTCGCCGGCGGCCTCGCCCCCCACAACGTCGCCGAGGCCATCGCCACCGCCCGCCCCTGGGGCGTCGACGTCTCCAGCGGCGTCGAATCCTCCCCCGGCGTGAAGGACCACGCCCTCGTGCGCGCCTTCGTCAGCGCCGCGAAGGCGACCGCTCAACCTTCCGGCGCCCCCGCTCGTCCCTGAAGGCACAAGCACCACACGCGAAAGACCCAGGGGGCCACCATGGTGGAAGAACTGACCGAGGCAGTCGTACGAGCCGCCGGCGCCGCAGCACGCGGCGTCGCCTCCCTCCTCTCCGTCCCCGAGACCTACTCGGCCGCCGCCGAACTCGCCGCCACCGAGGCCGAACGCCCCCGCGAACGCCCCGCCGACAAGAAGAAGACGGACGACGAGACCGCGAAGAACGGGGAGGACCGCGCGGAGGGCTGAGCCGTGGTCGGCGTCGGAGCCGTCGCCGCCTGCCGCCTGCACGAGTCGCAGGTCGGCGCCGGAATCGTTGCCGCCTGCCGCCGGCGCGAGTCGCAGGTCGGCGGCCCGGCGGATGTCGGTGGACGGTGTGCGGTGGCGGGTGCGGACCGGTGCTCCGTGGCCTGACCTGCCGCGCGAGCAGGGCAGGTGGCCGCCCCGGCCAGGGCCGACCGCCGCCCCGCATCCGTCCGATAATCGGTTGCCTTGTCGGAGGCGTTCCCCAAAGGTGAGGCGGTGACCAAGATCGACGACACGCCTTCCATCGACACGGCCCGCTGGCTGTACCTCTACGAGAACGACTGCCCCGCCCCGGCGGCGGCCGAACTTCCGGCCCTCGTCGCAGAACTGGCCGAGGCCCTCCGCCACCCGGACCCGGACATCCGCGATGGTGCCCCCTACGTGGTGCTGCGCACCTGGATCCGACGGGACGTCATCGACGAGCCGATGCGCGCCCGGCTGGGCACGGTGATGGCCGACCGGTTCGACGACCCCGAGATCCAGGCACGTACCTTCGCCCCGCTCGTGCTCGACATGATCGTCGGCCGCGGCGACTTCGACCCGGCGTGGCTCGCCGCCTTCCGGCGCTGGTTCCCCGCCGAGACGGACCTGCGCGGGTACGACCGCGAACTCGGCTGGCTCCACGCCGTCGCACACGGCGCCGACCTGCTGGGCGCCTTCGGGCTCCACCCGGAGGTCGACCCGAAGGAGGTGCTGGACCTGGCGGCGGAGCGGCTCGTGGCCCCGACCGACGAGATCTTCGCCCAGCAGGAAGACGACCGCCTCGCGCAAGGCATCGCCCGCACGCTGACCCGCCCGGAACTCTCCGAGGCCGAGGCCACCCGCTGGCTGGACGCGATCGAGACGGACTTCGCCGCCGGCCGGCGTGGTGCTCCCACCGTGGCCGCGCACACCTCCAACGCCATGCGCACACTCAGGATGCTGTACCTCCTCGCCGACACCGGCGTCCGGATCCACGGCGCCCCCGCCCCCGTACACCTCCCGCACGCGGAAGGGCTGAAGCGGCGCCTGACGGAGGTACTGGCCCTGGTCTTCCAGGGAGCATGACCGCAGGCGCCGCCGAGGGGTGCCCCTCTCCCAGGCTCCGCCCGGGACCCTGCGGGCGGATGGGCGTCCTGGCGGAGAGGCGCCGGCGGTCCTCCTCATGGAAGATCAGCGCCCCGCCGCCCTGAGGGACGGCCGAGGCTCCGAGGACTGCCCCGGCCCGCCATCCGGCCGTCGCCGGCGTTCGCGGTCACCGTTCGAGGTGGTCGATCAGTTTCGTCTCGCTTCGGTGCAGCCGGGCGCGCTCCTCCGGCGGGAGGGACGCCAGTGCGTCGACGAGGGAACGCGTCCGGGGTACGCGGACCATCGCACCCGAATAGATCCGGCACCCGGAGCACCAGGCCAGGCCGACGCACCGCTCGAACAAGGGGGAATCGGGAGGGTGGAGGCGGAACCGGTACGAGCGGACGGGAGTCCCGCAGGCGGCGCAGAGACGGCGGTCGCCGTCCTCGACCGTGTCCCAGGCCGCGACCTTCGTCCAGTGCCGCCGGCCTGCCGGTGCTCTTCAATTCGTCATGCGCGCCATTGTCCCTGACGGGCGCTACTTGACCAGGTGGAAGTCCGGATGCCGCAGCCATGCCGCCAGGAACTCCGCGTCACCGACGTGCCGGACCCCCCGCCCGCCGTCCCCGGTCTCGTACGGGACTTCCACGACCCTTCCGGGAAGGGCGGCGACCAACGCTCTCGCCCGGTCCGGAGACGCCCCCTCGTCCGTGTCGCCACAGGAGGCGGAGGAGACCAGGACACCGTCGAAGTCGACCAGTGCTTCGAGACGTCGGGCGAGTGCGAGCGCCAGGTGGCCGAGCAGCCGGTGGTTCGCCGGGCCCGAGCAGCCGGCACCGAGCACCAGCCCCTGCACCGGTGACCGGGAGAGGGCCGAGTAGTCCTCGTCCTCCCCCGGCGTCTCCTGGTCCTCCGTCAGGAAGAAGACGCCCACTCCGGTGGGATCCGGCACGGGGAACCCCACGGCCGAACCGTCCTCCACCCAGAAGTCCAGGGTGCCGCCGGCCTTGGCCTCGACCGGTCGGCAGAAGCTCTCCAGCCATGGCACGACGTCGGCCAGGATGTCCTCGAACGCGCGCCGCTCGAAGAGCAACAGTCCCACTGCAGGTCCCGACATGCCGCCCCCGTGTGTGGTGTTCTGGTGCCGCCCGGGTCGGGTGCGCGGTCGGACGCGCGGAGTTCGGGGCGGGTGGACCGTGGATCCAGGATCCAAAATCCCGGATCCAAAATTCCGGACCCTGGATCCAAAGTCTCGGATCTCGGATCCAGAATATTGGATCCAGGATCACGGATCCGACCCCCGAATCCCGACCCCCGGATCCCGGATCCCTGCCCCCCCTGCCCCCGCCCTCAGCCCAACAACCCCTGCCCAGCCGCCGCCAACACCCCCTCCACCCGCCCCCACGTCTCCTCGTCGCGGGCGACGGCCGGAAGGGTCTGACCGGTGCCGGTGCCCCAGGCGGTGGCGAGGGTGACGGGGTTCTGGCCGGTGGCCGCGGCGGCGGCGAGGGCGGCGGCGCCGAGGGCGACGAGTTCGGTGGCGGCGGGGAGGACGAGGGGGCGGCCGGAGAGGCGGCGGACGGTCTCGGTCCAGGTGCGGCCGCGGGCGCCGCCGCCGATGAGGCGGAGGGGGCGGTCGCGGACGGCGGGGTCGGCGGGGTCGAGGCCGCAGGCGGTGAGGAGGCCGTCGAGGGCGCGCAGGAGGGTGAAGGCGGCGCCTTCGTAGGCGGCGCCGAGGAGGGCGCGGGGGTCGGTGGTGTGGCGGAGGCCGGTGACGAGGCCGGAGGCGGCGGGGAGGTCGGGGGTGCGTTCGCCGTCGAGGTAGGGGAGGACGACGGTCTCGCCGCCGGGGAGGGCGTCCTCGCGGTCGAGGCCGAGGAGGCCGGCGAAGCGGTCGACGGCGAGGGTGCAGTTGAGGGTGCAGCCGAGCGGGAGGTACGTGCCGTCGGCGGCGGCGAAGCCGGCGAGGGCGGGGTCGGCGGGGCGGGTGCGGGTGGCGGCGAAGACGGTGCCGGAGGTGCCGAGGCTGACGACGGGGTGGTCGAGGAGGCCGCCGGTGCCGAGGCCGAGGCCGATGGCGGCGGCCATGTTGTCGCCGGTTCCGGCAGCGACGGCGACCGTGCGGGGCAGCCCCAGGGCTTCGGCGGCGGCCGCCGTGAGGCCGCCGACGCGGGTGGCGCCGGTGGGGGCCACCGTGGGCAGGTGGGCGGGGTCGAGGCCGAGGAGGGCGAGGACGTCGGGGTCGTAGGCGCCGTCGGCGGTGGCGTACCAGCAGGTGCCGGAGGCGTCGCCGGGGTCGGTGGCGGCCTCGCCGGAGAGGCGTTCGGTGAGCAGGTCGTGCGGGAGGCGGACGGCGGCGGTGGCCTCGGCGTGGTGGGGTTCGTGCTCGCGCAGCCACTGCCACTTGGCGGCGGTCATGGAGGCGACGGGGACGGAGCCGGTGCGGTCCAGCCAGGCCCCGGGGCCGCCGAGGCGGTCGGTGAGGGCGGCGGCCTGGGGGGCGGAGCGGGTGTCGTTCCAGAGGAGGGCGGGGCGCAGCGGCCGGTGGTCGGCGCCGAGGGCGACGAGGCCGTGCTGCTGGCCGGCGACGGCGATGCCGACGACGTCCTCGGGGTCGATGGCGCCTCCGGGTCCGGTGCCGGCGTCGTGGAGCGCCGCGCGGACGGCGGTGACCAGGGCGGTCCACCACTCCTCGGGGTCGCTCTCGCGGGCGCCGCCGGTGCCGGTGACGGTGTGCGGGGCGCGGCCGGTGCCGAGGACCCGGCCGGTGGCGGTGTCGACGGCGACGGCCTTGGTGGACTGCGTGGAGCTGTCCACACCGATCACGACGGAGCGGCTGACGGGCACGCCCTCACCTCTTCTCGTTCCTGCCGTTCGCCGCCCGGGGCTGGCGTCCCGGGGGCTGGTGGCGTATTAGTTGTCCCGGATTAGTTATCTCAGATAACAAATCCGGCCGCCAGTACCCGCCAGAAGAAGGACCCACCATGTCCGAGCGTTTCTCCCCCTCCCCCGAGGACCGTTTCACCTTCGGCCTCTGGACCGTCGGCTGGCAGGGCCGCGACCCCTTCGGAGACGCGACCCGTCCCGCCCTCGATCCGGTCGAGTCGGTCGAGCGGCTGGCCGCGCTCGGGGCGTACGGCGTCACCTTCCACGACGACGACCTCGTCCCCTTCGGCGCGCCGGAGGCGGAGCGCGAGGCCGTCGTGAAGCGGTTCCGGGACGCCCTCGACCGCACCGGCCTGAAGGTGCCGATGGCCACCACCAACCTCTTCACGCACCCGGTCTTCAAGGACGGCGCCTTCACCGCCAACGACCGGGACGTGCGCCGCTACGCGCTGCGCAAGACGATCCGGAACATCGACCTGGCCGTGGAGCTCGGCGCCACCACCTACGTCGCCTGGGGCGGGCGCGAGGGCGCCGAGTCGGGCGCGGCGAAGGACGTGCGGGTGGCCCTGGACCGCATGAAGGAGGCCTTCGACCTGCTGGGGCAGTACGTCACCGAGCAGGGCTACGACCTGCGCTTCGCCATCGAGCCCAAGCCGAACGAGCCGCGCGGCGACATCCTGCTGCCCACCATCGGCCACGCCCTCGCCTTCATCGAGCGGCTGGAGCGGCCGGAGCTGGTGGGCGTGAACCCGGAGACGGGCCACGAGCAGATGGCCGGGCTGAACTTCCCGCACGGCATCGCGCAGGCGCTGTGGGCGGGCAAGCTCTTCCACATCGACCTCAACGGCCAGTCCGGCATCAAGTACGACCAGGACTTCCGGTTCGGCGCGGGCGACCTGCGCCAGGCGTTCTGGCTGGTGGACCTGCTGGAGTCGGCGGGCTACTCCGGTCCGAAGCACTTCGACTTCAAGCCGGTGCGCACCGACGGCTTCGACGGCGTCTGGGAGTCGGCGAAGAACTGCATGCGCAACTACCTGGTCCTGAGGGAGCGGGCGGCGGAGTTCCGGGCCGACGCGGAGGTCCAGGAGGCGCTCGCGGCCTCCCGGCTGCCCGAGCTGGCCGTGCCGACCGCGCCCGAGGGGCTGGCCGGGCTGCTGGCCGACCCGACCGCGTACGAGACCTTCGACGTGGACGCGGCCGCCGGGCGTTCGATGGCCTTCGAGCGGCTCGACCAGCTCGCCCTGGAGCACCTGCTCGGCGTACGGCGCTGAGCCGGGGGCCCCTCGAAGCCCGGGGCCCGGCTCCCGCCGGAAAAGGGCCGGGGCCCGGGCTCCGAGGGGCGCCGGCGGTCAGCGGGGCACGAGGGTGGAGCGCCGGACGACCAGTTCCGGCTGGAGGACGAGCTGTTCGTGCCGGTGCTCCGCCGCGTCCTCGCCGGTCTCCTCCAGGAGGAGTTCGGCGGCCCGGGCCCCCAGGGTCAGGGCCGGCTGGCGCACGGAGGTGAGCGGTACGGTCGCGGCCGCCGCGAACTCGATGTCGTCGTAGCCGACGATCGCCATGTCCTCCGGGACCCGCACCCCGGCCGCGTACAGCGCCTGGAGGACGCCGAGGGCCAGCAGGTCGTTGGCGCAGAAGACGGCGGTGGGGCGGTCGGCGAGGCCGAGGAGGCGGGAGCCGGCGTCCCGGCCGGAGGCCACGTCGAGCCGGTCCGCCGGGATCTCCCGGAGGGCGCCGGCGGGCAGCCCGGCCTCGGCGAGCGCGAGCAGCGCGCCCTCGCGGCGGTCGCGGACCTGCTGGAGGCGGTCGGGTCCGCTGACGTAGGCGAAGGTGCGGTGGCCGGTGGCGGCGAGGTGGCGGATCGCGAGGGAGCCGCCGGCGACGTCGTCGACGGAGACCGAGCAGCCGCCGCCGTCGCCGCCGACCCGGTCGACCAGGACGTAGGGGATGCCGTGGCGGCGGAAGTCGCGGAGGTTGGCGCCGCTGGGGTCGGCGGGGGTGACGAGGACGCCCCGGACCCGCTGTTCCGCGAAGAGGGAGAGGTAGTCGGCCTCGTCGCCCGGGTTCTGGTCGCTGTTGCAGACCATGACGCCGAGTCCGGCGGCGCGGGCGGCGCGCTCGGCGCCGCGCGCGATGTCGACGAAGAAGGGGTTGCCCATGTCGAGGACGAGGAGCGCCACGATCCGGCTGCGGCCGGCCCGCAGCTGGCGGGCGGACTCGCTGCGCACGTAGCCGAGCCGGTCGATGACCCGGCGGACGTGCTCCAGGGTGGCCGGTGAGACCCGGTCGGGCTGGTTGATCACGTTGGAGACGGTGCCGACGGAGACGCCGGCCTCCCGCGCCACGTCCTTGATCCCGACCGTCCGCGCGGTGCCCGTCACCCGTCCCACCTGCGTCCCACCTGGTCGTCCGTCCTGCCCCGTACCGCCCCGGCCGTCCGGGGCCGCGGTCTGTCGCATCCTATGCGGCTCCGCTCACGCGAGGTGGAAGACCTCGGCCAGCGGGCGCATCGCCTCGTCCGGCCGGCGCCCGTCGAGCTCCTCGAAGAAGCCGACCATCCCGGCCTGCCAGCGGGCGTTGACCTCGGTGGCCTCCATGGCCGCCTTCGCCCGCTCGAAGTCCTCGGTCTCCAGATAGCCGACGAGGAGGCCGTCCTCGCGCAGGAAGAGCGAGTAGTTGCGCCAGCCGGCGGCGGTGAGCGCGTCGCGCATCTCCTGCCAGACCTCGGCGTGGCGGGCCCGGTACTCCTCCGTCCGTCCGGCGCGGACCTTCAGCAGGAAGCAGACCCTCTGCACGGCGGCTCCTCGGATCGCAGAGTCGAATGAAATGTTTCAGATTCCCCTCCACCGGACGCTAGGCCCCTGCCGCTTCCACGGTCAAGAACCTTGACGACACCTTGGTCGCGGACTACGTTCCCTCGCGAATGAATCGATTCATTGAATGCTCTGAACTCACCGAGGTGGACATGCCCGACATCGCCGCCGTGAAGGCCGCCCTCGCCGCCCAGCGGATCGAGACCCCCTCCTGGGGCTACGGGAACTCCGGGACCCGCTTCAAGGTGTTCGCCCGGCCCGGCGTGCCCCGGGACCCGTACGAGAAGCTGGACGACGCCGCCGAGGTCCACGCCCGCACCGGCGCCGCCCCCAGGGTGTCCCTGCACATCCCGTGGGACCGGGTCGACGACTACGCCGCCCTCGCCGCGTACGCGAAGGAGCGCGGCCTGGAACTGGGCGCGATCAACTCCAACACCTTCCAGGACGACGACTACCGGCTCGGCAGCGTCTGCCACCCCGACCCGAAGGTCCGCCGCAAGGCCGTCGACCACCTCCTCGACTGCGTCGACATCATGGACGCGACCGGGTCGAAGGACCTGAAGCTGTGGTTCGCGGACGGCACCAACTACCCGGGCCAGGACGACATCGCCGCCCGCCAGGACCGGCTCGCCGAGTCCCTCGCCGAGGTGTACGCGCGGCTCGGCGACGACCAGCGGATCCTCCTGGAGTACAAGCTCTTCGAGCCCGCCTTCTACGCCACGGACGTGCCGGACTGGGGCACCTCGTACGCCCACTGCCTCAGGCTCGGGCCGAAGGCGCGGGTCGTCGTGGACACCGGGCACCACGCGCCGGGCACCAACATCGAGTTCATCGTCGCCTTCCTGCTCCGCGAGGGGAGGCTCGGCGGCTTCGACTTCAACTCCCGCTTCTACGCCGACGACGACCTGATGGCGGGCGCCGCCGACCCCTTCCAGCTGTTCCGGATCATGCACGAGGTGGTCCGGGGCGGCGGTCTCGACCCGGCCGCGGGCGTGGCCTTCATGCTCGACCAGTGCCACAACGTCGAGGCGAAGGTGCCGGCCGTCATCCGCTCCGTGATGAACGTCCAGGAGGCCACCGCCAAGGCGCTCCTCGTCGACGCCGGCGCGCTCGCCGCCGCCCAGCGGGCCGGTGACGTCCTCGCCGCGAACGCCGTGCTGATGGACGCGTACAACACGGACGTACGCCCCCTGCTGCGCGAACTCCGCGAGGAGCGGGGCCTCGACCCCGACCCCGTCGCCGCCACCCTCCGCTCCGGGCGCCTGGAGCGGATCGCCGCCGAACGCGTCGGCGGCGCCCAGGCCGGCTGGGGCGCGTGACCCCTCCGCCGCCGTCCCCCCTCCCCCGCCCTCCACGAAGGAAGACCGCCATGACATCCGGCCCCCCTCCCGAGGTCGCCGCGCTCCTCGCCCGCGCCCACCGCCTCGGCGCCGACCCGACCGTCACCAACTACGCGGGCGGCAACGCCTCCGCCAAGGGCCGCGCCACCGACCCGGTCACCGGCTCGGACACCGGGCTGATGTGGGTGAAGGGCTCCGGGGGCGACCTCGGCACCCTCACCGAGGACGGCCTCGCCGTCCTCCGCCTCGACCGGCTGCGCGCCCTCGTGGACGTCTACCCGGGGGTGGAGCGGGAGGACGAGATGGTCGCCGCCTTCGACCATTGCCTGTACGGCAAGGGCGGCGCGGCCCCCTCCATCGACACCGCCATGCACGGCCTGGTGGACGCGGCGCACGTGGACCACCTGCACCCCGACGCCGGGATCGCGCTGGCCTGCGCCGCCGACGGCGAGAAGCTGACCGCCGAGTGCTTCGGCGACACCGTGGCCTGGGTGCCGTGGCGGCGGCCCGGTTTCCAGCTCGGCCTGGACATCGCCGCCGTCAAGGCCGCGCACCCGCGGGCCGTCGGCGTGGTCCTCGGCGGGCACGGCATCACCGCCTGGGGCGAGACCTCCGAGGAGTGCGAGCGCAACGCGATGCACATCGTCCGGGGCGCCGCGGCGTTCCTCGCCGAACGCGGCCGCCCCGAGCCCTTCGGACCGGAGACCGAGGGGTACGGGCCGCTGCCCGAGGAGGAGCGCCGGGAGCGGGCCGCCGCCCTCGCCCCGTACGTACGGGCGCTCGCCTCCCAAGGCCGCCCGCAGATCGGCCACTTCACCGACTCCGCGACCGTCCTGGACTTCCTGGCCCGCGCGGAGCACCCGCGCCTGGCCGCCCTGGGCACCTCGTGCCCCGACCACTTCCTGCGCACCAAGGTCCGGCCGCTGGTCCTGGACCTGCCGCCGGCCGCCCCGCTGGACGAGGCCGTGGCCCGGCTGCGGGAGCTGCACGCGGAGTACCGGGAGGAGTACGCCGCCTACTACGCGCGGCACGCCACCGCCGACTCCCCCGCCATGCGCGGCGCCGACCCCGCGATCGTGCTGGTCCCCGGCGTCGGCATGTTCTCCTTCGGCAAGGACAAGCAGACCGCGCGGGTGGCGGGCGAGTTCTACGTCAACGCGATCAACGTGATGCGCGGCGCCGAGGCGGTCTCCTCCTACGCCCCCATCGAGGAGGCGGAGAAGTTCCGCATCGAGTACTGGGAGCTGGAGGAGGCCAAGCTGCGGCGGATGCCGGCGCCCAAGCCGCTCGCCACGCGCGTCGCCCTGGTGACGGGTGCGGGTTCCGGCATCGGCAGGGCCATCGCCCGCCGGCTGGTCGCCGAGGGTGCCTGTGTGGTCGTCGCCGACCTGAACGGCGACAACGCCACCGCCGTGGCCGAGGAGTTGGGCGGTCCGGACAGGGCGGTCGCGGTGACGGTGGACGTGACGGACGAGGAGCAGATCGCCGCCGCGTTCCGGGCCGCCGTCCTCGCCTTCGGCGGCGTCGACCTCGTCGTCAACAACGCCGGCATCTCGATCTCCAAGCCGCTCCTGGAGACCACGGCCCGCGACTGGGACCTCCAGCACGACATCATGGCCCGCGGCTCCTTCCTCGTCTCCCGCGAGGCCGCCCGGGTCATGACCGCGCAGGGCCTCGGCGGCGACATCGTCTACATCGCCTCCAAGAACGCCGTCTTCGCCGGGCCGAACAACATCGCCTACTCCGCCACCAAGGCCGACCAGGCCCACCAGGTGCGCCTCCTCGCAGCCGAGTTGGGCGAGCACGGCATCCGGGTCAACGGCGTCAACCCCGACGGCGTCGTGCGCGGCTCCGGGATCTTCGCCGCCGGCTGGGGCGCCCAGCGCGCCGCCACCTACGGCATCGAGGAGGAGGAGCTCGGCGCGTTCTACGCCCGGCGCACCCTTCTCAAGCGCGAGGTCCTCCCCGAGCACGTCGCCAACGCGGTCTTCGCCCTCACCGGCGGCGACCTCACCCACACCACCGGACTCCACGTCCCCGTCGACGCCGGCGTCGCCGCCGCCTTCCTGCGGTGAGCGGGCGGACGGGCCGTTTCGCGGCGGCCGACCTCGGGGCCACCAGCGGGCGGGTGATCACCGGCCTGGTCGGTCCGGACACCCTGGAGCTGGCCGAGGTCCACCGCTTCCCCAACGTGCCGGTGCGGCTGCCGGACGGGCTGCGCTGGGACGCGCTCGCCCTCTTCCAGGGCATCCTGGACGGGCTGCGGACGGCGGCCCGTCCCGGGCCGGTGGACTCGGTCGGGGTGGACTCCTGGGCCGTGGACTACGGGCTGCTCGACGCGGACGGGGCGCTGCTCGGCGCCCCGTACCACTACCGCGACGGGCGGACCGACGGGGTCGCGGAGGGGGTGTGGGAGCGGGCCGGGGGCGCGACGGAGCTGTACCGGACGACCGGGCTCCAGCACCTGCCGTTCAACACCGTCTTCCAGCTGGCCTCCGCCGCCGGGAGCGCCCAACTGGGTGCGGCGCGGACGCTGTTGCTGATGCCGGACCTGTTCACGCACTGGCTGACGGGGTCGGTGGGCGCGGAGGAGACGAACGCGTCGACGACCGGGCTCCTCGACGTGCGGACCGGCGGCTGGGCCGGGGGGCTGGCCGGCCGGCTGGGGATCGCCCGGGGGCTGCTGCCGCCGCTGCGGTCGCCCGGCGACCCGGCGGGCACGCTGCTGCCGCACGTCGCCGCGTACACGGGACTGCCGGAGGGGACGCCGGTGACGGCGGTCGCCTCGCACGACACGGCCTCGGCGGTGGTGGCGGTGCCCACGACGGAGCCGGACACCGCCTTCGTGTCCTGCGGCACCTGGTCGCTGGCGGGCCTGGAGCTGCCGGGACCGGTGCTGACGGAGGAGGCGCGGGCGGCGAACTTCACCAACGAGCGGGGCGTGGACGGCACCGTCCGGTTCCTGCGGAACGTGATGGGGCTGTGGCTGTGGGAGGAGTGCCGCCGCACCTGGGAGGGGCGGGGACACCCGGTGGACCTGCCGTCGCTGCTCGAACGGGCGGCCGGGGAGCGTCCGTTCGCTTCCCTGATCGATCCGGACGCGCCGGAGTTCCTGGCGCCCGGGGACATGCCGGAGCGGATCGCGGAGTTCTGCCGGCGCACCGGGCAGCCGGTGCCCGGGGGGCCCGCGGCGGTGCTGCGGTGCGTCCTCGAATCACTGGCCGTGGCGCACCGCCGCACCCTGCGGCGGGCCGCCGCCCTCGCCGGGCGGGACCCGCGCCGGATCCACCTGGTGGGCGGCGGGGCCCGGAACGCGCTGCTGTGCCAGTGGACGGCGGACGCGACCGGACTGCCGGTGACGGCGGGCCCGGTGGAGGCGACCGCGCTGGGGAACGTGCTGGTCCAGGCGCGGGCCGCGGGGCTGGTCGGCGACCTGCCCGCCGTGCGTCGCCTGGTCGCCGCGACCCAGCCCCTGCGACACTACGCACCGCGGGGCGACGGCTCCGCCTGGGACCGGGCCGCCGCCCGTCTCGAACCGTCCCCGAGGAACTGCTGATGCGCGTCGCCCTCTTCGTCACCTGCGTCAACGACGCGGTCTTCCCGTCGACCGGGGTGGCCACCGTCCGGCTGCTCGAACGCCTCGGCGTGGAGGTGGACTTCCCCGCCGCGCAGACCTGCTGCGGGCAGCCCCAGTTCAACACCGGCTACCGCGAGGAGACCCGGCCGCTGGTGCGGCGCACGGTCCGCGCCTTCGAGGGGTACGACCACGTGGTCGTCCCGTCGGGTTCGTGCGCGGCGATGGTCCGCCACCACTATCCGGCCTTCGGCCCGGAGGCGGCGGCGCTCGGGCCGCGCACGTACGAGCTGACGGAGTTCCTCGTCGACGTGCTGGGCGTGACGGACGTCGGCGCGTACTTCCCGCACAAGGTCACGTACCACCCGTCCTGTCACGGGCTGCGGATGCTCGGCCTCGGCGAGCGGCCGCGCCGGCTCCTGGAGGCGGTGAAGGGCCTGGAGCTGGTGGAGCTGCCGGGGGCGGAGGAGTGCTGCGGCTTCGGCGGCACCTTCGCGGTGAAGAACCCGGACGTGTCGGCGGCGATGGGCGCGGACAAGATCGCGAACGCGGTCTCGACCGGCGCCGGGGTGCTGTGCGGCGCGGACAACTCCTGCCTGCTGCACGTCGGCGGCATGCTGAGCCGGCAGGGGGCGCCGCTGCGGGCGGTGCACCTGGCGGAGATCCTGGCGAGCACGGAAGAGGAGCCCTTCGCATGAGCGGGATTTTCGTCGGCATGCCGGCCTTCCCGAAGGCCGCGCGCGAGGCCGTGCAGGACGGCACGCTGCGCGCGAACCTGCGGCACGCCACGCACACCATCCGCGACAAGCGGGCGCGGGCGGTGGCGGAGCTGGCGGACTGGGCGGAGCTGCGGGAGGCCGGGAAGCGCATCAAGGACCGGACGCTCCGTCACCTCGACACGTATCTGATCCAGTTGGAGGAGGCGGTGACGGCGGCCGGCGGGACGGTGCACTGGGCGGCGGACGCCGCCGAGGCCAACCGGATCGTCACCGAGCTGGTGAAGGCGACCGGCGAGAGCGAGGTCGTCAAGGTCAAGTCGATGGCCACGCAGGAGATCGGGCTCAACGAGCACCTGGAGGCCGAGGGCATCCGCGCCTACGAGACCGACCTCGCCGAGCTGATCGTGCAGCTCGGCGAGGACCGGCCCTCGCACATCCTGGTCCCGGCCATCCACCGCAACCGGGGCGAGATCCGCGACATCTTCCGCGAGGAGATGGGCAAGTGGGGCCGCCAGGCGCCCGACGGCCTGTCGGACTCCCCCGCCGAGCTGGCGGAGGCGGCCCGGCTGCACCTGCGGGAGAAGTTCCTGCGGGCCAAGGTCGGGATCTCCGGCGCGAACTTCATGGTCGCCGAGACCGGCACCCTCGTCGTCGTCGAGTCCGAGGGCAACGGCCGCATGTGCCTCACCCTCCCCGAGACCCTGATCTCCGTCGTCGGCATCGAGAAGGTCGTCCCCACCTGGCGCGACCTGGAGGTCTTCCTCCAGACCCTCCCCCGCTCCTCCACCGCCGAACGCATGAACCCGTACACGAGCACGTGGACGGGGACGACCGACGGCGACGGCCCGAAGACCTTCCACCTGGTCCTCCTCGACAACGGCCGCACCGACGCCCTCGCCGACGAGGTCGGCCGCCAGGCGCTGCGCTGCATCCGCTGCTCCGCCTGCCTCAACGTCTGCCCGGTGTACGAGCGGGCCGGCGGCCACGCGTACGGCTCCGTCTACCCCGGCCCGATCGGCGCGATCCTCACCCCGCAGCTGCGCGGCACCACCAGCGAGATCGACGCCTCCCTGCCGTACGCGTCCTCCCTGTGCGGCGCCTGCTACGAGGTGTGCCCCGTCGCCATCGACATCCCCGAGGTGCTGGTGCACCTGCGGGAGAAGGTCGCCGGGCAGGGCGGGAAGGGGCACCGGCTGGAGAAGGCGGCGATGAAGGCCGCCGGGTGGGTCCTCGACCGCCCGGACGTCCTCGCGGCCGGCGAACGCCTCGCCTCGAAGACCCGCACGCTGCACCCGAGGAAGCTGCCGGGGCCCGGGGCCCGGCAGTGGACCGGGAGCCGCGACCTGCCCGAGATGCCCGCCGCACCCTTCCGCGACTGGTGGAAGAAGAACCGCACAGGAGACGACGCATGAGCCGGGACTCCCGCGAGCGGATCCTCTCCCGGATCCGGTCCGCCGTCGGCGGCGCCCCCGAGGCGCCGGAGGTGCCCCGCGCGTACCTCTCCCGCCACGCCCCCGAGGACCCGGACGCGGTGCTCGACCTGCTGCACGAGAACCTCGCCGACTACCGGGCCCACGTCCACCGCACCGACGGGGCCGGGCTGCCCGCGCTGATCGGGCGTCTCCTGGAGGAGCGCGGAGCCCGTACGGTCGTGGTGCCGGACGGGCTGCCCGCGCGGTGGCCTGCCGCCTGGGCGGCGGAGCCCGTACCGGACACCGGTCTCACCGCGACGGCCCTGGACGCCGTCGACGCCGTGGTGACGGGGTGCGCGCTCGCGGTCGCCGAGACGGGGACGATCGTCCTCGACGGCGGTCCCGGGCAGGGGCGGCGCGCGCTGACCCTCGTGCCGGACCTGCACGTGTGCGTGGTGCGCGAGGACCAGGTCGTCGCCTCCGTGCCGGAGGCGCTGCCCCGGCTGGATCCGCTGCGGGCGCTGACCTGGATCTCGGGGCCGTCCGCGACCAGCGACATCGAGCTGGACCGGGTCGAGGGCGTGCACGGGCCCCGGACCCTGGAGGTCGTCCTGGTCCGGGGCCCGGTGTAGCGCTCGGCGGGGTCAGGCGGAGTCGCGGACCACCAGTTCCGTGGGGAGGATGACGGTGGCCGGGTCCTCGCCCGCTATCCGGGCCAGGAGGGTGCGGACCATCTCGGCGCTGATCCGGTCCCACGGCTGCCGGATGGTGGTCAGCGGCGGCTGGGAGGAGAGCGCGGCCGGGGAGTCGTCGAAGCCGCCGACGGCGATGTCCTCGGGGACCCGCCTGCCCGTCCGGGCGAGGGCGTCGAGGACGCCCTGGGCCATCAGGTCGGAGGCGACGAAGACGGCGTCGGTGTCGGGGGCCCGCGCCAGGAGGGTGCGGGCGGCCTCGGCGCCGCTGGCGCGGCTGTAGTCGCCGGTGACGACGAGGTCCTCGTCGGCGGGCAGGCCGCACTCGGCGAGGGTCTCGCGGTAGCCGGCGAGCCGTTCGACGCCGCCGGGGGTGTCGAGCGGGCCGGTGACGGTGGCGATGCGGCGGCGCCCGGTGGCGTACAGGTGGCGGACCATCTCGCGGGCGCCGTCGCGGTCGTCGGCGGCGACGTAGCCGATGCGGGTGGTCTGGCCGAGCGGCTTGCCGCAGGCGACGACGGGGACGCCCGCCTCGTGGAGCCGGGCCACGACCGGGTCGCCGGAGTGGCTGGAGACGAGGAGGACGCCGTCGACGTGGCCGGCCTCGATGTAGCGGAGGTTGCGGCGGCGTTCGTCCTCGGTGCCCGCGATCATCAGGATCAGGGGGATGTCGCGGTCGGCGAGGGCCTGGGTGCAGGCGCGCAGGAGGACGTTGAAGTTGGGGTCCTCGAAGAAGCGCTCCTGCGGCTCGGTGAGGAGGAAGGCGACCGAGTCCGACTTGCCGGTGATCAGCGAGCGGGCGTGCCGGTTGACGACGTACCCCGTTCTCCGGATCGCGGCGTCGACGGCCGCCTTCGCGGCGGGGCTGACGTAGTGGCCGCCGTTGAGGACGCGGGAGACGGTGCCCCGGGAGACGCCGGCCTCCCGGGCCACGTCGTGGATGGTGGCGGGGCGGCGCCTGCTCGCTGCTGTGCTCATGCTGTGTGTTTCCCCTCGGTCCCCTGTGCTCAGGACTTTACGGCGCCGGACAGCAGATCGAGGCTCCAGAACCGCTGGATGACGAGGAAGAGCGCGATCAGGGGGACGACGGCGAGCAGGGCGCCGGTGATGACGAGGGTGTAGAGGGCGGGCTGGCTGGCACCCTGCTTGAGGAGGGTGAAGAGGCCGACGGTCATGGGGAACTTCTCGTCGTCGCCGAGCATGATGAACGGCAGCAGGAAGTTGTTCCAGATGGCGACGAACTGGAAGAGGAAGATCGTCACCAGGCCGGGGGCGAGCAGGGGGACGGCGATCCGGCTGAAGATCCGCCACTCGCCCGCGCCGTCGACGCGGCCGGCCTCGACGAGCTCCATCGGGATGGCGGCCTCGGCGTAGATGCGGCCGAGGTAGACGCCGTACGGGGAGAGGATCAGCGGCAGCAGGACGGAGACGTGGCTGTCGGTGAGGTCGGCCTCGGCCATGAGCAGGTACTGCGGGATGGCGAGGATCACCGGGGGCATGAGGACGCCGGTGAGCATGACGTTGAAGAAGAGCTCGCGGCCGCGGAAGCGGTAGACGGCGAGGCCGTAGCCGGCGAAGGCGGAGACCGCGGTCGACAGGAGGGCGCCGAGGCCGGCGTAGAGGACGGAGTTGCCCATCCACTTCCAGTAGATGCCGTCGCGGTAGGCGGTGAGGTCGCCGAGGTTGTCGGCGAAGCCGCTGCCCGGGAGGAAGGTGAAGGTGGAGAAGAGCTCGTCGTCGGCCTTGGTGGCGGCGACGACGACCCAGGCGACGGGGAGCAGGCAGTAGAGGGCGCCGAGGACGAGGGCGGCGGTCGGCAGCAGGGCGGTGCGGCGGGGACGCGGGGGTCCCTGCGGGACGCCGGGGGTGCTGCCGGCGGCCGGGGCGGCCTTGCGGAGCGTCGGGGAGGCGAGCCCGGTCATCGGCTGGCTCCTTGCGTGGTGCGGCGGTTGGAGATCCTGAGGAGGGCGAAGGAGAGCGCGAAGGTGGCGAGGGCCAGGACGACGGCCGTGGCGGAGGCCGCGTGGATGTTCCCGCCGGTGAACGCGTCGTTGTAGACCTTCATCAGGGGGCTCCAGGTGGAGGGGATGCCGTTGGTGAGCGGCTTGAGCGTCATCGGCTCGTTGAAGACCTGGAGGGTGGCGATGATCGAGAAGAAGAAGGTGAGGACCAGGGAGGGCACCACCATCGGGATCTTGATGCGGAGCGCGATCTGGAGCTCGGAGCAGCCGTCGAGCTTGGCCGCCTCGTACACCTCGGCGGGCAGGGCGCGCAGCGCGGTGTAGATGACGATCATGTTGAAGCCGGTGCCGCCCCAGACGGCGATGTTGGACATCGCCAGGTAGAGGGGGCCGCCGTCCATGAGGTCGGGCTGCGGGAGGCCGGCCTTCTCCAGGAGGTGGTGGAAGGGGCTGACGTCGGGGAGGTAGAGGAAGCCCCACAGGACGGCGGCGATGACGCCGGGGACGGCGTACGGGAGGAAGATCGCGAGCCGCGCGAAGGACCGGCCCCGGACGCGCTGGGAGTCGAGCAGCAGCGCGAAGAGGAGCGCGAGGCCGAGCATGACGGGCACGACGATGGCGCCGTAGCCGAGGACCCGCAGGGAGCTGGCGAGGAACTCGGAGTCGGTGAGGGCGGAGGCGTAGTTCTCCAGGCCGGCCCAGACCTCGGACTTGGCGCCCTTGCCGAGGCCCAGCCCCTTGATCTCGACCTTGTGGAAGCTGAGCCAGACCGCGTAGCCGATGGGCAGCGCGAAGAAGAGGAGGAAGAGGACGGCGGCGGGGAGGAGGAAGAAGTAGGGGGCGCTTCGCGCTCGTTCGAGGGCGGTGGTGGGCGACGGGTGGGCGTACGGGGCCGTCCTGGCCCCGTACGCCCGGCGCGCGCCCTTGGGGGGCTGCGTCACTTGGCGACCTCGAAGCCCTGCTTGGTGAGGTCGTTCACCGTGGTGTCCTGGACGGCGGCGAGGGCCTCGCCGAAGGCGGCGGCGGTCTTGGCCTTGGCCGCCTTGCCGAACTCGTCCTTGAAGGCGGTGTAGGCGACGTTGACGTTGGGGCCCCAGGCGGCGGGGGCGGTGGTCTTCGCTATCTCGGCGGCCTCGGTGTAGAAGTCGGGCTGGCCGGCGAAGTAGCCGGGGGCCTTGGCGAGGGCGCCGCTGGTCTGGGCCGCGGTGGCGGCCGGGTAGATGCCGCTCTCCTTGACGAGGGCGGCGAGGGCCTCGGGGTCGGTGTTGAGCCAGGTGGCGAACTGCGCGGCGGCGGCCTTGTGCTTCGAGTCGGTGGTGACGGCGGTGGAGGAGCCGCCCCAGCTGCCGGTGGCGTTCTCGCCCGCGCTCCACTGCGGAAGGGGGGCCATGGCCCACTTGCCCTTGGTGTCGGGGGCGGCGGTGGTGAGGACGCCGGGGGCCCAGACGGCGGAGACCCAGGCGAGCTGTTCGCCGGTGTTGAGGGCGTTGTTCCAGGCGGGGGTGTACATGGGCTGGTTGTCGACGGCGCCCTCGGCGACCAGGCCGCCCCAGAAGTCGGTGACCTTCTTGGTGGCGGCGTCGTCGACGCCGACCTTCCAGGTGTCGCCCTCGAAGGTCCACCACTTGGCGCCGGCCTGCTGGGAGAGGCCGGCGAAGAGGCCGGCGTCGTTGGCGGAGAAGGTGGTGAGGGCCTTCTTCGGGGCCTTCTTCTTGAGGGCGCGGGCGGTCTCGGCGAACTGGTCCCAGGTGGTGGGGACGGTGAGGCCGTACTGCTCGAAGAGGTCCTTGCGGTAGAAGAACATCAGCGGGCCGGAGTCCTGGGGCAGGGCGTAGACGGCGTCGCCGCCGAAGGTGGTCTGCTGCCAGACGCCGGGGGCGAAGTGCTTCTCGGCGCCCTGGACCTCGTCGGAGATGTCGGCGAGGGCGTCGTTGCTGACCAGGGTGGGGAGGGCCTGGTACTCGGCCTGGACGAGGTCCGGGCCCTTGTGGGCCTTGGCGGCCGTGATGATCTTGGTGACGAGGTCGTCGCCGGACGCCTGCTTCTGCACCGTGATCTGGATGTCGGGGTGCTCGGCGTTCCAGAGGGCGGCGACCTTGTCCATGCCGGGCGCCCAAGCCCAGTAGGTGAGCTTCACGGGGCCGCTGTCGGCGCCCGCCTCGCCGTCGGAGGAGCCGCAGGCGGTGAGCGCGGTGGCGCCGAGGAGGACGGCGGTGGCTGCGGCGAGGCTGCGGCGCGTGATCTGGGGCATGGGTGGATCTCCCTGACCGAAAGGGGCCTCTCCTTCGGACGAAGAGGCCGACCATGCATCTGTGAGCGTTCACAGTAGAGAAACGTTCCGGACACTTGTCAATGGTTGTTCCTGTGCGGTTATGTTGCGTTGCCACATCGAAATCTGGTGTGTGAACGTTCCCAGGAACGCACCAGCACGCGCACAGGAGAGACTCATGTCGCCGACGACCCCCAAGGGCCTGACCCGGCTCGCGTTCGGCGGGGACTACAACCCCGAGCAGTGGCCGGAAAGCGTCTGGCAGGAGGACGTACGGCTCATGCAGGAGGCCGGCGTCACCCTGGTGAGCGTCGGGATCTTCTCCTGGGCGCTCTTGGAGCCCGAGCGGGGCCGGTACGACTTCGGCTGGCTCGACCGGGTCCTCGACCTGCTGCACGCACACGGCATCCGGGTCGACCTCGGCACCCCCACGGTCGCCCCGCCCGCCTGGTTCTACCGCGCCCACCCCGAGGCACTGCCCGTCACCGCCGAAGGCGTCCGGCTCGCGTACGGCTCGCGCGGGACGATCTGCCACAGCTCCCCCGCCTACCGCGAGGCTGCCGCCCGGATCACCACCGAACTGGCCCGCCGCTACGCCGGCCACCCCGCGCTCGCCCTCTGGCACGTCCACAACGAGTACGGCGTCCCCGTCAGCGCCTGCTACTGCGACGGCTGCGCCGCGCACTTCCGGCGCTGGCTGGACGGCACGTACGGCTCCGTCGAGGCCGTGAACGAGGCGTGGGGAACCGCCTTCTGGGGCCAGCGGTACGGCTCGTACGAGGAGATCCTGCCGCCCCGCGCCACCGCCACCGTCGGCAACCCGGCCCAGCGGCTCGACTACCGCCGCTTCGCCGACGCCACCCTCCGCGAGAACTTCAGGGCGGAGCGGGACATCCTGCACGAGCTGTCCCCGGGCATCCCGGTCACCACCAACTTCATGACCGCGCTCAGCCAGTGCGACTCCATCGACTACTGGGCCTGGGGCCGCGAGGTCGACCTCGTCACCAACGACCACTACCTGATCACCGACGGCCGGCGCACCCACGTCAACCTCGCCATGGCCGCCGACCTCACCCGCTCCGTCGCCGGCGGCGCGCCCTGGCTGCTCCTGGAGCACTCCACCTCGGGCGTCAACTGGCAGCCCCGCAACCCCGCCAAGCGCCCCGGCGAGATGGCCCGCAACTCCCTCGCCCACGTCGCCCGCGGCTCCGAGGGCGCGATGTTCTTCCAGTGGCGGCAGGGCCGGCGCGGAGCCGAGAAGTTCCACTCGGCGATGGTTCCGCACGGCGGCACCGACACCCGGATCTGGCGCGAGGTCGTCGCCCTCGGCGCGGACCTGGAGGCCCTGGAGGAGATCCGGGGCAGCCGGACCGTGCCCGACGTGGCGATGCTGTGGGACTGGCACTCCTGGTGGGCGCAGTCCCTGGAATGGCGGCCGAACGAGGCGCACGACGCCCGCGAGCGCGCCGACAGCTTCTACGAGGCCCTCTACGACCGGCACCTCACCGTGGACTTCGCCCACCCCGAGGCCGACCTCTCCGCCTACCCGCTGGTCGTCGTGCCCGCGCTCTACCTGATGACGGAGGCCGCGGGGCAGAACCTGCGGGAGTACGTGGAGAACGGCGGCACCCTCGTCGTCTCGTACTTCTCCGGCATCGTCGACGAACACGACGCCGTCCACCCCGGTGCCTACCCGGGCGCCCTGCGGGACGTCCTCGGCCTCACCGTCGACGAGTGGTCGCCGCTCCTGGACCACCAGCGGGTCGGGATCACCGGCCCCGGCGGGGCCGCGCTCACCGGCGACGTGTGGACCGAGTTCGTCCGGCCGCGCGGCGCCGAGACCGTCTGGACGTACGCGGACGGCCCGGCCGCCGGCGGACCCGCCGTCACCCGGCACCGGCTCGGCCGGGGCACCGCCTGGTACGTCTCCACCCGCCTCGACGCGGCCTCGCTGGACGCGATCGTGGCGGCGGCCTCCGAGGACGCCGGAGTGCCCGACCGGGCCGCGCTCCCGCGCGACGTGGAGGTCGTGCGCCGGGCCGGCGCCGACGGCCTGCACCTCTTCGTCCTCAACCACACGGACGCGGAGGCGAAGGTCGCGCTGGACGACCCGGGTACGGAGCTGCTCACCGGAGGTGCGGTGAGCGGGACGCTCGCCGTTCCGGCGGGGGGCGTCCGGGTCGTCCGGCTGGAGGGCTGACGGGCCGGGTCCTGGATCCAAAATTCAGGGCCTAGAAGCCCGGATCCAGAAGGTCGGATCCAAGATCCCGGATCCAAGATCCCGGATCCAGAATCCAAGCTCCGGGATCCGGGATCCCGGAGCTTGGATCCCCGCCCCGGAGCCCCTCTCCCCCATCCTCCCCGGGGGCGGCCCGCACCCGCTGCGCCGCCCCCGGGTGAGCCGCACCACCCCGATCCCCACCCCCGAGGAACAGCGCCACCCGAGCACCACCACTCCCCCGTCCGTCACCGTCGAAGGGACTCGACGATGCGTACCACCAGAGGCCGTTTCCGGCTTCGTTCCGCCGCTCTCGCCGCCGCGCTCGGCGCGGGGCTGTTGCTCGCCCCGCTGCCCGCGCAGCAGGCCGTGGCCGCGAGCACGCTCACCAACACCGGCTTCGAGGCCGACGGCACCGGTACGGCGACGCCGTCCGGCTGGTCGACCTACTCCGCCACCGGGCAGAACGCCGCCTCGTTCACCGAGGCCGGCGGCCGCAGCGGCGGCCATCGGCTCTCGCACTGGTCGTCGTCGGCGTACAAGGTCGAGACGTACCAGTACCTCAGCGGGCTCGCCGACGGCACGTACACGCTGAGCGCCTGGGTGCGTTCCGGCGGCGGGCAGAACGCGGCGTATCTCGCCCTGCGCAACTGCGGGTCCGCCGAGCAGCGCACCGACCTGCCGGTGACCTCCAGCTCCTGGATCCGGGTCGTGACCTCGGTGAAGGTGGCCGGCGGCGGCTGCACCGTCAGCATCAACTCCGATGCCAACGCGGGAAATTGGCTCAACGTGGACGATCTCGCCTTCACCGCGGGTTCGACCGGGCTCAGCGTGAAGGGCGTGGACCTGTCCGCCCTCAAGAAGAACGAGGACTTCGGCGCCGCGTACAAGAACGCCTCGGGAACCGCGGGCGACCCGGTCGCGCTCCTCAAGGGCGCGGGCGCGAACTACGGACGGCTGAAGGTGTGGGTGAACCCGGCCGACGGCTACAACACCAAGGCCCAGGTCCTGGCCACCGCCAAGCGCATCAAGGCGCAGGGCATGAAGCTCCTCGTCGACTTCCACTACTCGGACATCTGGGCCGACCCGGGTGCCCAGACGAAGCCGGCGGCGTGGGCGGGTCACTCGTACGCGCAGCTGAAGACGGACGTGTACAACCACACCTACGACGTCCTCAACGCGCTGAAGGCGCAGGGCACCACGGCCGACATGGTGCAGATCGGCAACGAGATCAACACGGGCATGCTGTGGCCCGAGGGGTCGACGAGCAACTGGACGCAGCTCGCGGGGCTGCTGAAGTCCGGTGTCTCGGCGGCGAAGGCGGTGTCGTCCTCGACGCAGATCGCGCTGCACCTCGCGAACGGCGGCGACAACGCGCTGTACCGCACGTGGTTCGACAACGCCACGGCACAGGGCGTGAGTTACGACGTGATCGCGCTGTCCTTCTACGGCTACTGGCACGGGGCGCTGTCCTCGCTCCAGGCCAATCTGGACGACGTCTCGGCCCGTTACGGCAAGAAGGTGATGGTCGCGGAGACGGCCTACCCCTTCCGTCTGGACAGCAAGGACGCGCACGAGAACATCATCGATCTGCCGTCGGAGCTGGTCTCCGGCTACCCGGCGTCCTCGGCGGGCCAGTCGGCGTGGCTGCGTGACGTGATGAACGTGGTGGAGGCCGTCCCGGGCGGCCGTGGTCTCGGCGTCGTCTACTGGGAGCCGGCCTGGACGGCCGTCACCGGCAACGGCTGGGACCCGACGGACCCGTCGTCGGGCAACGCCTGGGAGAACCAGGCCCTGTTCGACTATGACAGCAGGCTGCTGCCGGCGGCGAACTGGTTCGCGCACCGGTAGGTCGGACCGCGGCCGAAGGGCCGGGTTCCTCGGAGGAGTCCGGCCTTTCCGCGTGTCCTGGGCCACCACTCCGTCAAGGAGCCGTCGTACGCCTCCGCCATGGCCGCGATCCTGCGGGTCTCGGAGATGCCGCCCGCGTGCGAGAGGTCCGGCTGGGCGACGGCGGTGCCGAGCTCGTCGCCGACGGCCCCGCGGATGGAGGCGACCCGGTCGACGCCGCCTCGTACGGGCTGGTCATGGCGGGTTCCTGAGAGGGGTGGCCCCCGGGCCCCGGTGGGGGCGGGTCAGCGGTCGGCGTACGGGGTGGCGGGCAGGCCCGTGACCCCGGGGCGGCAGACGAAGAGGCGGCCGGCGTCGGGCTCGGCGCGGCGGCGCTCCTCGGAGAGACCGTGGGTGGCGGTGGTGATGACGAGGACGTCGAGGTCGGGGCCGGCGAAGGCGCAGCTGGTGACGTGGGAGGCGGGCAGTTCCACGCGCGCGTGGAGGGCGCCGCCGGGGGTGAGGGCGAGGACCTCGGCGCCGCCCCAGACGGCGATCCACACGTTCCCCTCGGCGTCGACGGTGAGGCCGTCGGGGTAGCCGGCGTCGAGGACGGCGAAGGGACGGCGGCCGGAGAGGGCGCCGGTGGCGGGGTCGTAGTCGAAGACGTCGACGCGGCGGGTGGGGCTGTCGGCGTAGTAGAGGAGGGTGCCGTCGGGGCTCCAGCCGAGGCCGTTGGAGATGGTGACGGGCTCGACGAGGGTGGTGAGGCCGTCGCCGTCGAGGCGGTAGAGGGCACCGGCGCCGGGCCGTTCGTCGTAGGCCATGGTGCCGCCGAGGAGGCGGCCCGCGGGGTCGACGGAGGCGTCGTTCATCCGGCGGGGGACGCCGTCGCCGGGGAGGGCGGGCGCCGCGATCTCGGTGGCCTCGGCGGGCGGGCGGCCGTCCTCCAGGCGGGCGAAGGCGGTGCCGGCGGCGACGAGGAGGGCGCCGGAGGCGCAGGGGACGGCCGCGCCCACGGGGCGGTCGAAGCGGAGGGCCGCGGTGGGCGCCAGGTCGGTGCGGCCGTCCTCCCGGGTGAGGGCCGCGCGGTGGACGAGGCCCTCGGTGATGTCCACCCAGAGGAGCTCCTGGCGGGCGGGGTCCCAGACGGGGCCTTCGGGCAGTCGGCCGGGGGCGGGGGTGCAGGGCACGGCCCTGAGCTGGAGCATCGCGGTCTCCTCGGGGAGGACGTCGTGGGCGGCGGATCCTCCGTGGACCGCCGGGAAAAAACTACGGGTTCGTCTAACGGTTGTAAATGTCCATCCCCCCTTCTTCCAACCCTTCGAATAAGATCGGTGGCGACGACCGCGCACCCACGGAGGCAGCAGAGATGATCAGGCGCACCTCGCAGGACATTCGCCGCCTCAACCGCTTCGAGGTGCTGCGCCGCGTCTACGCGGGCCCGGGGGCGATGAGCCGGCAGGACGTCGCGGCCGCCACCGGTCTCTCCTTCGCCACGGTCGCCAACCTCACCGCCGAACTCCTGGAGGCGGGCGTCCTCGTGGAGGCCGGGCACGAGGAGTCCGGCGGCGGGCGCCCCCGCGCCCGGCTCGCCGTGAACGCCGAGCGGGGCGCTCTGATCGGCGTCGACGTCGCCGAGACCTCGGTCCACGCCGAGCTGTTCGACCTGGCCCTGACGGTCCGGCACTCCGTCGAGCGGCCCCTGCCGCCCGGGGACGTCCGGCCCGCCGACGTGGTCGGCCTGCTCGGCGGGGCCGTCGAGGAGCTGCTGGCCGTCTCGGGGACCGACCGCGCGCGGGTCCTCGGCGTGGGGGTGAGCGTGCCGGGCATGGTCGACCGGGAGGGCGGGGTGTCGTCCTTCTCCCCGTACTGGTCCTGGCACGAGGTGCCGCTGCGGGCGCTGCTCGACGAACGGCTCGGGATGCCGCTGTGGCTGGACAATCCGCTGCGGGCCAGCACGGTCGCGGAGATGTGGTTCGGCGCGGGCCGGGAGGTGGACGACCTGGTGGTGCTGACGCTGCGGGCCGGCGTCGGCGCGGGCATCGCGCTCGGCGGACAGCTCCACCGGGGCTTCACCGACAGCGCGGGCGAGTGGGGCCACACCTGCCTCGTCCTCGACGGGCGCCCGTGCACCTGCGGCAACCGGGGGTGCGTGGAGGCGTACGTGTCGCTGCGCGGGATCGCCGGGACCTGGCGCGAACTCGCCCCGGACGACGAGCGGACGGGCGGCCCCGACGACGCGGCGACGGTCGCCGCGCTGGCCCGCGCGGCGGACGCGGGCGATCCGGCCGCCGTCGCCGCCGTGGAGCGCACCGGCCGCTACCTCGGCGCCGCCGTCGCCCAGTTGGTGAACCTGCTCAACCCGCAGGTCGTCGTGGTGGGCAACCAGGTCATGGACCTGCTCGGGGAGCGGCTGCTGCCGGTCGCGTACGAGGCGGTGGGGCGGCATGCGCTCGCGCTGCCGCGCCGGGCGGCGACGCTGCGGCGCAGCGCCGTCCCGCACGACCCGGTGACCCGTGGCGCCGCGACCTTCGCTCTGGAGGGCTTCCTGGAGGACCGGGAGGTCTTCGGCCCGGTCAGCCGGATGCGCAGGGCCGCACGGGGCGGTGGCGGTGCGGGGGCCTGAGCGGAGCGGCGGGAGGAGACGCGGACCGGGGCGCGCGTCCGGGCCAGGGCCGGGGTACGGGGACGGGTACGGGTACGGACCGGGGTACGAGTCCGGCCACGGACCGGGGTACGGGGACGGGTACGGACCGGGGGCCGAGCGGGGGCCCTGGCGTCGGTCCTCCCCCTCCGGGTCAGCGGACCGGGCCGTGGTGGCCGAGGCGGGCGGAGAGGTCGCCGGCGCCGCGGACGGCGAGGGCGGTCAGTTCGTTCTCGCGGGCCTCGTCCCAGCGGACGACGGGGACGGAGATGGAGAGCGCGGCGACGACCCGGCCCGTTCGGTCGCGGACGGGCGCGGCGACGCAGGAGACGTCCGGGTTGGACTCGCGCTGCTCGACGGCGACGCCGAGGACGGCGATCTCGGCGAGCGCGGTCCGCAGGGCGTCCGGGTCGGTGATGCTCCGCGGGGTCATCCCCACCAGCTCGCGGCCGTCGAGGAGTTCGTCGAGCTCGTCGGCGGGGAGCATGGCGAGGAGCATCTTGCCGACGGCCGTGCAGTGGGCGGGGAGCCGCCGGCCGGCCGCCGACACCATCCGTACGGCGTGGGTGGAGTCGACCTTGGCGACGTAGATGACGTCCGCGTCCTCCAGGAGGGCGACGTGGACGGTCTCGCCGCAGGTCTCGGCGATCTCGTGGGCGATCCGCCGGCCCTCCGCCGCGAGGTCGAGCTGCTCGGCGTACCGGCTGCCGAGCTGGTACGTGCGGACGCCGAGGCGGTAGCGGCCGGGCTGCTCCGGCACCGGGACCAGGTAGTTGCGGGCGGTGAGCGTGGAGACCAGTTCGTGGGTCGTGGTGCGGGGCAGTCCGAGCCGACGGGTGATCTCGGGGGCGGAGAGCGTGCCGTCCCCCTGGAGGAAGAGCTCCAGAATGTCGAATGCCCTGGTCACCGCGGGTACGAGTCGCCCCATGGTCCCCCACCCCCTCCTCGCGCCGTTCGATATTTCGCACCACGATCGAAATCGCGGACAGAGACTAGCCGGGCGCCGGGGCGGCGGGCAACGGGCGGCGGCCCGGACGGGCTCCCGTCGGCACCCCGGCGGACCGCCGCCCCCAGCCACGCAGCCTCCAGCCGCGCCGTCCCGGCGGCCGCCGTCCGCGCCCGCGGACGGCCCGCCCCGCCCGGACGTCCCGTCCCCCGCCCCGCCCCTCGTCCCGTCCCGCCCCGTCCCACCGTCGCCCCCAGGGGAGTTCCGCCGTGCGCATCACCCACATCACCACTCATGTCGTCGGCACGCCCTGGCGCAACCTCACCCACGTCCTGGTCCACACCGACGAGGGGCTGACCGGCGTCGGCGAGACCCGGATGCTCGGGCACACCGACGCCCTGCTCGGCTATCTGCGCGAGGCGGAGGCCAACCACGTCGCGGGCTCCGACCCGTTCGCCGTCGAGGACCTCGTGCGCCGCATGAAGTACGGGGACTTCGGGCGGGCCGGGGAGATCGTGATGTCGGGGATCGCCGTGATCGAGACGGCCTGCTGGGACATCAAGGGCAAGGCCCTCGGCGTGCCGGTCTGGCAGCTCCTCGGCGGGCGGGTGACCGACCGGGTCCCCGCGTACGCGAACGGCTGGTACACCGGGGAGCGGACGCCCGAGGCGTACCACGCGGCGGCCCGCGAGGTCGTGGCGCGCGGCTACCGGGCCCTGAAGATCGACCCGTTCGGCGCGGGGCGGCTCGAACTCGACCCGGCCGCCTCGCGGTACGCGGTCTCGCTCATCGAGGCCGTCCGGGACGCGATCGGGCCGGACACGGAGCTGATGGTGGAGATGCACGGCCGCTTCTCCCCGGCCACGGCGATCCGCCTCGCCCGGGACCTCGCCCCCTTCCGGCCCGCCTGGCTGGAGGAGCCGGTGCCGCCGGAGAACCTCAAGGCACTGGCGAAGGTGGCGGGGATGACCGAGCTGCCGATCGCCACCGGGGAGCGGATCCACGACCGGATCGAGTTCCGCGAGCTCTTCGAGTCGCAGGCCGCCGACGTGATCCAGCCGGACGTGGGGCACATCGGCGGCATCCTGGAGGCGCGCAAGCTCGCCGCCACCGCCGAGACCCACTACGTGACCGTCGCCCCGCACAACGTCGGCGGCCCGGTCCTCACCGCCGCCTCCCTCCAGCTCGCCGCCTGCACGCCCAACTTCAGGATCCTGGAGCACTTCAACGACTTCGCGGACGCGGAGATCAAGGAGGTGGTGCGCGGCGCCCCGGAGGTCGATCCGGAGACCGGCTGCTTCACCGTGTCGCACGCCCCCGGCCTCGGGGTGGAGCTGGACGTGGACGCGGCGGCCGAATTCCCGCGGCAGCGGGCCCGCTTCGACCTGTGGGCCGAGGGCTGGGAGAAGAGGCGGCCGAGGTGAGCGGCGACCGCGCCGTGCTCGTCGAACGGCCCGGCGTCCATCGGCTCGTGACCCGTCCGAGGCCCGAACCCGGCCCCGGAGAGGCCCTGGTGCGGGTCGCCGCCGCCGGGATCTGCCTCAGCGACCGGGAGGTGTACGAGGGGCGGCGGGCGCCCGGCTACGCGCGCTATCCGGTGGTGCCGGGACACGAGTGGTCCGGCACCGTGGAGGCGGTCGGCGCGGGCGTGGACCCGGCGCTGCTCGGGCGGCCGTGCGTCGGGGAGGGCTTCCGCTCCTGCGGGTTCTGCGAGCGGTGCCGGTACGGCGAGACGAGCCTGTGCACGGCCGGGTACGCGGAGACCGGCTTCACCGAGCCGGGCGCCTTCGCGGACCGGCTCCTCGTCCCCGCCCGGCTCCTCCACCCGCTGCCCGAGGGGGCGGACCTGCGGGCCGCCGCGCTGCTCGAACCGGCGGCGGTGGTCGCCGCGGCGGTACGGGCCGGGCGGCCGCGCCCCGGGGAGCGGATCGCGGTCGTCGGGGCGGGCACCCTCGGGCTGCTCGCCGTGCAGTGGCTCGCCTCCGCCTCCCCCGCCGAGCTGGCCGTGGTCGACCCGCGCGCGGCGCGGGCGGAGCGGGCCCTCGGCTTCGGCGCGACCCGCGCCCTCGGCCCGGCGGAGGTCCGGGCCGCGCACGGCGGGTTCGACCTGGTGGTGGAGACGGCCGGGGCGCCGACGACGGCGGCCTCGTCGTGCCTGCTGGCCCGCCGGGGCGGCCGGGTGGTGCTCACCGGCATGTTCGCGGAGGGCGCCGCCGGCATCGACCCGGTGCACCTCTCGGTGAGCCAGCTGGAGCTGCGGAGCGTCTTCGGCGCCTCCTCGGCGGCCTGGGCGGACGCCGTCCGGGCCTTCGCGGCCGGCGTCCTGGACCCGGCGCCGCTCGTCACCCACGAGTTCCCGCTCGACCGCTTCGCCGAGGCGCTGGCCCTGGTCGGCGGCGGCGACCCGGCGGTCGGGAAGGTCCTGCTGCGGCCGTGAGTCCCCGAGGGCCGAGCCCTCCGTTCCTCCTGAATCCCTTCGCCACCGGACCACGTCGAAGCGCTTCGATTTCCTCGCGCCGACGGTCTGGACAGGTCAACTCCCCCGCGTTACGGTCTCGCTGGGTCGCCGGAACGATCATCCGGCCGTCTCCGTCGAAGCGATTCACTCCATCACAGTCCTGGCCGCGGGGAGAGCGCATGGTCACGCTTGCCGAGGTCGCCCGGCACGCCGGGGTGTCGGCCAGCACGGTGAGCTACGTCCTCAGCGGGAAGCGGCCCATCTCCGGACCGACCCGGGAGCGGGTCCGGGCCAGCATCGAGCGGCTCGGCTACCAGCCGCACGCGGGGGCGCGGGCGCTCGCCAGCAGCCGGTCGCGGATCATCGCCCTGATGGTGCCGCTGCGCACCGACATGTACGTGCCGGTGATGCTGGAGATCGCGGTCGCCGTCGCCACCACCGCCCGCGCGCACGGCTACGACGTGCTGCTGCTCACCGGCGAGGAGGGTCCTCCGGCGCTGCGCCGGGTCACCGGCAGCGGGCTCGCGGAGGCCGTGATCCTCATGGACGTGCAGCTCGACGACGGGCGGCTGCCGGTGCTGCGCGGGTCCGCGCCCCCGGCGGTGCTCGTCGGGCTGCCCGCCGATCCGGCCGGGCTGAACTGCGTGGACCTGGACTTCGCCGCCGCGGGCGCGCTCTGCGTGGACCACCTCGCCGGGCTCGGGCACCGGGAGATCGCCGTCGTCGGCGGCTCCCCCGGGGTCTACGCCCGGCACACCGGCTTCGCCGAGCGGACGCTGTGCGGGCTGCGCGAGCGGGCCGGGCACCTGGGCGTGGGGCTGCTGCACCGGCCGTGCGACGGCAGTCACGACGCGGTCGCCGGGGTGCTCGCCCGGATCCTCGACGAACGGCCGGGGGTCAGTGCCTTCGTGGTGCAGAACGAGACGGCCGTGGAGCCGCTGCTCGCCCTGCTGCGGCGGACCGGGCGGGCGGTGCCGGAGGACGTGTCGGTGGTCGCGGTCTGCCCCGAGGCGGTGGCCGCCCAGGCGTCGGTGCCGCTCACCTCGGTGGCGATCCCGGCGCAGGAGCTGGGCCGGCGGGCGGTGGAGCGGCTGTTCGCCCGGCTGACCGATCCGGGGGGCCCGGACGCCACCGGGGTGGAGCTGCTCGCCCCGGTGCTGACCGTGCGGGAGAGTTCGGGGCCGCCGCCCGCCCGTCCGGTCACGGGCCGGCGAGCCGGCACTCCGTCCCCGCCCGGAGCGTGAGGCGCCGCCGGAGGCCGGGGGCGCGCAGTTCGACGTCGGCGTCGCGGGCGGGGCGGAGCACCGCCTCGTACTCCCCCGGCGCCCAGTTCAGGTCGAGGCGGGCGCCGAAGCGGGTGCGGACGCCGGTGAGGCGGCCGCGGTCGCAGAGCCCCGGCGGTGGCGCGGGCAGCAGCACGAGCCGGCCGGGGGTGGAGTGGACGAGCGCCTCGATGAGCAGCGCGGGCAGCGCGTGGGCGGCGTCGGCGTTGTAGACGTGCCGCCGCGGGTAGTGCGCGCTCATCAGGGAGGCGTGGAAGAAGTCCCCGGCGAGGACCCGCCGGAGGGCTTCCCCGGTGCGTCCGGCGTCGCCGAGGCGGGCGGCGATCAGGCCCTGGTGGAGGTGGCCGTGGGCGGAGTCGTTCTCGTGGCCGCGCAGGGCGAGGGCGCGGGCGGCGGCGCGGGCCTCGTCGGGGGTGTCGTACGGGGTGATGGCGTCGAGCGGCCAGACGGCGTAGAGGTGGCTGAGGTGCCGGTGGTCGTAGCGGTCCTCCAGGCCGGCTCCGGCCCATTCGGCGAGGGCGCCGTCCGCGTTGACCCGGTGGGGCGGGAGGCGGTCGGCGAGGGCGCGGAGCCGGGCGGCGCGGCCGGCGGGGGCGCGGTCGGCGGCGGCGGTCAGGGCGTGGCGGGCGGCGGCGAGGTCCATGGCGGCGTCGACGGCGACCGGTCCGCCGCCGCCCAGGGGCCGGTTCTCCGGGGAGTAGGAGGGGACGAACACGAGCCGTCCGCCGGGGCCGGTGCGGGTGAGGAAGTCGGTGTAGAAGTCGGCGAGTTCGTCGAGGAGGGCGGTGAGCCGGGGGTCGTGGCGGCCGTCGGCCTCGTCCTGGTGGAGGAGCGGCAGGAGCAGCCAGTCGGCGCCGGCGGTCCACAGGTGGAGGGGGTAGTCGCGGTCGAAGTGGTACGTGTGGCCCGTCGTGCCGTCGGTGTGGGCGGGGGCGACGATGCCGCGGGTGCCGAAGACGGCGCGGGCGTTGTCCCGCCAGTCGGCCGCCTGGCCCTCGATCAGGGCGCGTTGGGCCTCGACGACCTCGGGCAGGTCGGCGGCGACGGCGGAGGCGGTCTGGAGGCCGAGGTTGGCGTCGGTGGTGAAGGCGCCGGACCAGGCGGTGTCCCAGTCGCCGGTCCACAGTCCGCAGAGGCGGGGCGGGAGCATGCCGGAGGCGGAGAGCAGGTGGTGGCGCCCGGCGGCGAAGAGGCGTTCGAGGAGGGCGGGCCCCGCGGGGCGTCCGAGGAGGGCGGAACCGGGCAGGGCGCGGTCCTCGGGGTCGGCGCCGAGGTCGAGGGCGACGCGCCGGTAGGCGGTGCGGTGGAGGGCGGTGTGCCGGTCGAGGAGGCGGGCGTACGCGGCGGCGGGGCCGTCGTCCCCGGCGAGGGCGTACAGGGCGGCGGCCTCCTCGGCGGTCTCCTCCGCGGGGTCGCGGGGGCCTTCGTGGCGGACCGCCCGGGTGAGGAGCAGCAGCCGTCCCGCGCCTTCGGCGCGGACGCCGCGGTCGGTGACGGTGGTGCGGCCCGCGTCGGCGAGGACGAGGGTGACGCCGGTGTGGCCGGGGGTCGGCCCGGGGTGGTCGACGCGCAGGGTGAGGAGGGTGGTGCGGCGGGCGGTGGCGACGCCCCGGCCGGTGCCGAGGCCGGGCGGGGCGCCGTCGAGGCGGTGGTCGAGTTCGAGGTGGACGCGGGGTCCGGGGCAGGTGACGTACTGGACGAGGACGTCGTCGGCGCGGGAGACGAGGACCCGGCTGGTGCGGTCGCCGGAGACGGCGGTGGCGACGCCGGTGGTGAAGTCGACGCTCCGGCGGGTCGCGGGCAGGGGGCGGCCGCTCTCGTCGCGGACGCGGGTGAGGAAGCCGGGGTGGAAGGACGGGACCCGGCGCAGCGGGCGGCCGTCGGTGAAGGTGTCGGCGGCGGTGCGGTCGCCGGCGAGGAGGGCGTCCTGGAGGGCGGGGAGCCGGTCGGCGAGGAGGGGCGGGTCGGTGTCGCCGGGCCGGTGGTGGGGGCGGACGAGGCGGTGGTGGGTGACGATGACCCGGTCGTCGGCGGGGTCGCCGTGGACGAGGGCCCCGTGGCGGCCGTTGCCGGTGAGGAAGGCGTCCTCCCAGCGGGCGGCGGGGGCGGGTTCCCAGGTGCCGTGCACGGGTCCGGTCACGGGTGCTCCTCCAGGACGGCGGCGCCGAAGCGGTCGAGGGTGAGGGTGTCGTCGACGGTGGTGCCGGTGAGCAGGTCGCGGTGGCGGCCCGGGACGGGGACGGTGACCGGTTCGCGGCCGTGGTGGAGCAGGAAGAGCAGGTCGCCGCGGCGGACGGCCTCGACGTCCGGGGGCAGTCCCGGCAGCACGGGGTGGACGCCGGCCTCGGCGGCGGCCCCGGTGAGGAGGGCGCGCAGGGCGTCGGGTCCGGGGAGGGTGGAGAGGTAGCGGGTGCGGCCGTGGCGGAGGACGGCGGGGCGGCCGTCGAGTTCGCCGCCCCGGTAGGAGGCGAGGGTCTCGGCGCCGGGGGCGGGGACGAGTTCCTCGGACCACAGGCTGCCGTGGAAGGTGCCGCAGTCGGCGCGTTCGCCGGGGGCGAGGGGCCACCATTCGTCGATCCGGTCGATGCCGAGGAGGGCGCGGAGGCGGGCGTCGACGCCGCCGGGGCGGACCCGGTCGTCCTGGTCGGCGACGCCGGTGAAGAAGCCGCAGACGAGTCGGCCGCCGCCGGCCGCGTACCGCTCCAGGTTGCCGATCGCGGTGTCGTCGAGGAGGTAGAGGTGGGGGACGACGACGAGGGGGTGGGCGGTGAGGTCGTGGTGGGGGTGGGCGAAGGCGGTGGGCAGGCCGGCGTCCCAGAGGGCGCGGTGCCAGGCGCGGATCAGGTCGCCCTGGTCGAGGTGGGCGGCGAGGGCGCCCTCGTGGCGCTGGGCCCACCAGGAGTGCCAGTCGTGGAGGACGGCGACGCCGCCGGCGGGGAGGCGGCTGCCCGCGGTGCGGGGGCCGAGGCGGGCGAGGTCGGCGCCGGTGCGGACGGTCTCGCGGAAGGCGCGGCCTTCGGGGCCGGAGTGGCCGAGCATGCCGGAGTGGAACTTCTCGGCGCCCTGGCGGGAGGCGCGCCACTGGAAGAAGTGGACGGCGTCGGCGCCGCGGGCGACGGCCTGGAGGGTCCAGAGCCGGTTGAGTCCTTCGGGTTTGGGCCGGTTGACGGGGCGCCAGTTGACGGCGCCGGCGGCCTGCTCCATGACCATCCAGGGGTGGCCGCCGGCCTCGGCGCGGGTGAGGTCGGCGACGAGGGCGTTCTCGTGGGCTCCGGCGCGGGGTTCGGCGGGGTCGGGGTAGACGTCGACGGAGACGACGTCCTCCTCGGCGGCCCAGGCCCAGCCGTCCTGGCCGGACCAGAAGGGCATGAAGTTGGTGGTGACCGGCAGGTGCGGGGTGTGCTTGCGGACGATGTCGCGTTCGGCGCGGTAGCACTCCAGGAGCTGGTCGGAGGTGAAGCGGCGGAAGTCGAGGACGTGGGAGGGGTTGCGCAGGTAGTGGGCGCGGCGCGGGGGCAGGACCTCGGCCCAGGAGCCGTACCGCTGGCCCCAGAAGTCGGTGCCCCAGGCGGTGTTGAGCGCGTCGAGGGTGCCGTGGCGGCGCTGGAGCCAGGTGCGGAAGGCGCGGGCGGCCTCGTCGCCCCAGTCGTGGGTGCAGTACTCGTTGTTGATGTGCCACATCACAAGTGCCGGGTGGTCCTTGTAGCGGGCGGCGAGGTCCTCGGTGAGGGCGGCGGCGTACCGGCGGTAGACGGGGCTGGCGGGGGCGAAGTGCTGGCGGGAGCCCCACCATTCGGTGCGGCCGTCCTCGTCGCGGGGCAGCGTCTCGGGGTGGCGGTGGCCGAGCCAGGGCGGCGGGGAGGAGGTGGGGGTGGCGAGGACGACGTCGACGCCGTGTGCGTGGGTGAGGTCCATGAGCCGGTCGAGCCAGCCGAACTCGCGGGCTCCCGGCTCGGGTTCGAGCCGGGCCCAGGAGAAGACGCCGAGGGTGACGGTGGTGACGCCGGCCCGGCGCATGAGTTCCAGGTCGGCGGTCCAGGTGTCCTCCGGCCACTGTTCGGGGTTCCAGTCGCCGCCGTAGAGGATGCGGGGCGGTCGGCCGGGCGGCCGGGTGAGGTCGTCGAGGCTCGGCATGCGGGTTCTTCCGGTCGTGGTGGTGGCGTCATCCCTTGACGGCGCCGGTGAGCATGCCCTTCTTGAAGTGCTTCTGGACGAAGGGCGAGAGGACGGCGACGGGCAGCAGGGCGAGGACCATGACGGCCATCTGGACGGCGAGCCCGGAGAGGTTCCCGGCCTTGACGGCCTGGCCGAGGCCGACCGGGATCTCCTGTTTCTGGGCGAGCTGGATGAGGACGTTCTGGAGCGGCATCATGTTCTGGTCGTTGAGGTAGATGGAGGCGTTGAACCAGGCGCTCCAGTAGCCGACCGCGTAGAAGAGGGTGATGACGGCGATCACCGCGCGGGAGAGCGGCATCACGATCGTCCACAGGATCCGCAGGTCTCCGGCGCCGTCGATGCGTGCGCTGTCGGTGAGTTCGGGCGAGATGCCCATGAAGAAGGCGCGCAGCACGAGGATGTTGAAGACGCTGACGGCGCTGGGGAGGATCAGTGCCAGGTAGGTGTCGGTGAGGCCGAGGGTCTGCACCAGCAGGTAGGTGGGGATGAGGCCGGCGCCGAAGAACATGGTGCCCATGAGGGTGAAGAGGATGGCGCGGTGGGCGACGGAGCCGGGCCGGGAGAGTCCGTACGCGCAGAGCACCGACACCGTCATGGAGAAGAGGGTGCCGGCGAGGGTGACGCCGAGGCTGACGGCGACGGCGCGGGTGACCTGGCCGCCGCTCAGGAGTTCCCGGTAGGCGATGAGGGTGAGGTCGCGGGGGACGATGACGAGTCCGCCGGCCTCGGTGATCGTCCGTTTGGAGGAGAGGCTGGTGACGACGACGATCCAGAGCGGGAAGAGGACGGCCAGGCAGGCGAGGACGAGGAGGGTGGCCTTGGCGGTGAGTCCGGCGCGGGTGGGTGGTTCCTCCCAGACGGGGCGGGCGGGCGCCGCCCACCAGGAGGGGCGGGCCGCCTCCCGGGCGGGGGGTGCGGGCCGTTCGAGGACGCGCGTGGTCACTTGCGGTACACCCCCTGCTCGCCCATGAGGTGGGCGGCCTTGTTCGCGGTGAGGACGAGGACGAGGCCGACGAGGCCCTTGATGAGGCCGGCCGCGGCGGCGTAGCTGAAGTCCTGGCTGCGCAGTCCGGTCCACCAGACGAAGGTGTCGAGGACTTCGGCGGCGCCGGGTCCGACGGCGTCGCGCTGGAGCAGCAGTTGTTCGAAGCCGACGGTGAGGGCGTCGCCGACGCGGAGCACGAGGAGGAGGGCGACGACGGGGCGGAGCGCCGGGAGGGTGACGTGCCAGGTGCGGCGCCACCGGTCGGCGCCGTCCATGGCGGCGGCCTCGTACAGCGACTGGTCGACGGCGGCGAGCGCGGCGAGGAAGACGATGACGCCCCAGCCGGCGTCCTTCCAGATGCCCTCGGCGGTGACGAGGAACTTGAAGAGGCCGGGGTCGGTCATCAGGTCGAAGCCCTCGTGGCCGCGTTCGCGCAGGGCCTGGGCGATGACGCCGGCGCCGCCGAAGATCTGCTGGAAGACGGTGATGACGATGACCCAGGAGAAGAAGTGCGGCAGGTAGAGCACGGCCTGGACGAAGGCGCGGATCCGGGGCCGGAGCAGGCTGTGCACGAGCAGGGCGAGGGCGATGGGGACGGGGAAGAAGAGGACGAGCTGGAGGAGGAAGAAGACCAGGGTGTTCTCGACGGCGTCCCAGAAGGAGGGGTCGGACAGGACGCGGTCGAACTGGGCGAGGCCGACCCAGGGGGATTCCAGCATGGCGGTGACGCCGTTGGTGGAGACGTACGGGTCGTAGTCCTGGAAGGCGACGACGTTCCCGAGGATGGGGAGGTGGTTGAAGACGAGGACGAGGACGAGGGCGGGGACCGTCATCAGCAGGAGGGTGCGGTCGCGCCGGAGCCGCCGGCCGAGGGGGATCCTCGGCCGGCGGTCGGTGGTGGGGGGCTTCCTCACGGTCAGCCCGCCGCGGAGCCGGTGGTGTCGAGGAGCTTCTTGTACCAGTCGCGGAGCTGGTCGCCGCCCTTGGTCTTCCACTCGGCGACGGCCTGCTGCATGTCGGAGAGCTTCTTGCGGCCGCGGACGATGTCCTTCTCCAGCTGCTCGAAGTCGTTCATGAGGCCGGTCCACCGGCCGGGCTCGGCGACGGTGAGGCCGTAGAAGGAGGACTTGCGGGTGAGGGCGCCCATCCGCTGCTGCCACTCGACCTGGGCCTTGGTGATCTCCGGCATGTCGGGGTGGGCGATGTAGGGGGCGGGGCTGGCGACGAACATCCAGGAGCTGCTGACCTCCTGGTTGCCGGCGTCGGTCTTGACGGGCAGGCCGTCCTTGACCGTGTGGTGGACGCCCTCGACGCCGTAGTCGGTGAGCATGCGTTCCTCGGTGCCGTAGGGGGCGGCGGTGAAGTCGGCGATGGCGAGGGCGTCCTCGATCACCGACTTGGGGGCGCCCTTGCGGACGAAGGACCAGATGTTGGCGGGGTTGGTGGCCCAGAGCTGCGGGGTGCCGCCGGCGTGGCCGGGGATGTCCATGGCGGCCATGGCGAACGTGGGGTTCTGGGCGGCCATCTCGGCGGTCTTGCCGTACCAGTGGGAGAGGTCGTTGTTGTAGATGAGGCACTGGCCGGAGGTGAAGCGGACGCTGGTGTCGCCCTGGTTCTGGGCCTTCTCGTCGGGGTGGACGACGCCGGCGTCGAAGAGCTTGCGGGTCCACTCCAGGGCTTCGAGGTATTCGGGGGTCTCGATGCGGTTGACGAGCTTGCCGTCGACGAGGTGCCAGCCGAGCGCCTTGTCGCTGCCGTTCAGGACGCCGAACATGTTCCAGGCGGTCCAGGTCATGTCGGCGCAGGCCCACACCTTGGCCTTCGCGCTGGTGATCTCCTTGGCGAGGGCGAGGAACTCGTCGGCGCTCTTCGGGAGTTGCCAGCCCTTCGCGTCGAAGACGTCCTTGCGGTAGAAGGGCGCGATGTTGGTGACGTAGGAGGCGGGCATGGGCAGGCCGCGGAGCTTGCCGCCGAAGATGGAGCGCTGCCAGGCGTCGGTGGGGATGGCGGCCAGGTTGGGGTACGCCTTGACCTTGTCGCCGGAGAGGTACGGTCCGAGGTCCTCGAACTTGGCGTCGATGGCGCTGGGGATCTTGCCGCCGAGGTTCCAGCCGGGGACGACGACGAGGTCGGGGATGTCGCTGGAGGCGAGGACGGCGCCGAGCTTCTGGTCGTAGACGTTGCCGTCCTGGTTCTGCCAGGCGGCCTGGACGCCGATGGCCTCGTTCATGGCCTTGTAGTACGGGTTGTCCGGGGCGGGCGGGGTGCCCCAGAAGGGTGCCATGACGGTGAGCGCGCCGCCCTTGCCCTTCTTCTCCGCGACGGAGGGCTTGAGTTCGGCGCTCGGGATGGCGCGGGTGAAGCCGGCGGCGGAGCCGTGGGCCGCGGGGACGTCGGCGGGGACGACCTCACTGGGCACGTACGCGGGGAGGATCTTGGCGGCCTCCTTGCCGCTGGTGGTGCCGTCCTTCCTGCCGGTGTCCCCGTCGGCGCCGCAGGCGGTGAGCAGCGGGGCCCCGCCGGCGATCGCGGCGGCAGCGACGGCGCCGGTGGCGAGGACGCTCCTGCGGCTCGGGGCGGGCTCCCGGCCCGGTTCGGATCCCCGGCCCGGTTCGGTTCTCCGGGAGCCCGTGGAGACGGCGTTCGGCGTCATTGCGTCAACCCTTCATGGCACGCGCCAGGACACACGGCGTCCGAGGGGTCGCCGGCCGGCTGCGGTGGTGGAGGTGGAGCAGGAGCGAGGAGACGAAGCGGAGACTCGGACCAGGAAGGGTCGAAGCGCTTCGATGTTGCTGCGAGGTTAAGTGACGGCCACGGGGGCGGCAAGAGCCGTTCAGGAGTTTCTCGGAGTGACGTACGGGAAGCCGGGATGCCTTCAACTCCTGGGAACAGAAGGGGGAATACCCGAGCAATAAGGGGAAGTTAAGGACCCCGGCACCTTGACACCCACCCGGGAGGGCTTGAGCATCGAAGCGCTTCGAAACTTCCGGCCGCCGTCCGGTGGCCACCGCCCAAGGGACTCGTACGTGACCGCAGACCGGCCGCCCTTCCGTGATCCGGCCCTCCCCGTCGACCAGCGCGCGGCCGACCTCCTCGGCCGCCTCACCCCCGCCGAACGCCTCTCGCTCCTGCACCAGTTCGCCCCCGCCGTCGACCGCCTCGGCCTCGCCGCCTTCCGCACCGGCCAGGAGGCCCTGCACGGCGTCGCCTGGATGGGCCCGGCGACCGTCTTCCCGCAGGCCGTGGGCCTCGGCGCGAGCTGGCACCCCGAGCTGGTCCGCCGGGTCGGCGAGGCCGTCTCCCGCGAGGCGCGGGCGATGCGCGCCGGCGACGACCGGGTCGGCCTCAACGTGTGGGCGCCCACCGTCAACCTGCTGCGCAACCCGCTGTGGGGCCGCGGCGAGGAGGGCTACTCCGAGGATCCCGTGCTCACCTCCGCGATCGCCGTCGCCTTCACCCGCGGCCTGCGCGGCGACCATCCCTCGTACTGGCGCACCGCGCCGGTGCTCAAGCACTGGCTCGCGCACAACAACGAGACCGCCCGCGACACCTCCTCGGCGTCCGTCCGCCCGCGCGTGCTCCACGAGTACGACCTGCGGGCCTTCCGCGGCGCCGTCGAGGCGGGCGCGGTGGCCGGCGTGATGCCCGCGTACAACCTGGTCAACGGCCGCCCCAACCACCTCTCGCCGTACCTGGGGACGGAGCTGCGCACCTGGACGGAGCAGGAGCTGATGGTCTGCTCGGACGCGGGCGCGCCGAGCAACCTCGCCGACTCGCAGGCGTACTTCGCCACCCACGAGGAGGCGGTCGCGGCGGCGCTGCGGGCCGGCGTCGACTCCTTCACCGACCACGGCACCGACAGCTCGGTCACCCTGGGGAGGCTCGAACGCGCCTTCGCACAGGGGCTGTTCACGCAGGAGGACGTGGACCGGGCGGTCCTCAGGCAGCTGACCGTACGGTTCCTGCTCGGCGAGTTCGACCCGGAACTCGACCCGTACGCCAAGGAGGCCGCGTACGACACGGACGAGCACCGCGCGCTGGCCCGCGAGGCGGCGGAGGCGGCGATCGTCCTGCTGCGCAACGAACCGGTCGGCGGGGAAGCCCCGTTGCTGCCGCTGGGCGGGGACGGCGGCGGGCGGATCGCGGTGGTCGGGCTGCTCGCCGACGCTGCCAAGCTGGACTGGTACAGCGGTGCGCTGCTGCACCGCTCCTCCCCGCTGGACGGACTCCGGGAGCGGTTCGGCGCGGACCGGGTGGACTTCGCCGAGGGCGTGGACCGGATCCGGCTGCGGACCGCCGACGGGCGGGCGCTGCGCGCCTGGGAACCGGCGGCGGGCGAGGAGCCAGCGCCCGGCGCCGCGGCGGCGCTCGACCCGGCGCTGCTCGCCGGCCGCACCGACCTGCCGCCGCTCACCGCCGACGCCGAGGGCTCGGTCCTCGACCTGGTCGACTGGGGCGGCGGGGTGCTGACCCTGCGCGCGCCCGGCGGCCGGTACCTGTCGGTGGCCGGGGACGGCCTGCTGCGCGCCTCGGCCGACGAGCCGGGCGGCTGGGTCGTCCAGGAGACGTTCCGCTTCGAGTCCCACGGCGACGGTCACCTCCTTCTGCACCTCGGGACGGGGGGCTACGTCTCTGTCGCCGCCGGGGGCGCGAAGGTTGCCGCCGAGCGCGAGAAAGCCTCGGTGTTCTTCGTGGAGACCGTCGAGCGCGGCGAGGACGCGGTGGCCAGGGCCGCCGCCGGGGCCACCGCGGTGATCGTGGTCGCCGGGAACGACCCGCACGTCAACGGCCGCGAGACCGAGGACCGGACGACGCTGGAACTCCCGCCCCACCAGGACCGCCTGTGGCGGGCCGCGCACGCCGCGAACCCGCGGACGGCCCTCGTCCTCGTCTCCTCCTACCCGTACGCGGTGCCCGACGCGGCGGCGACGCTGCCGGCGCTGCTGTGGACCGCGCACGGCGGGCAGGCGGCGGGCACCGCCCTGGCCCGGGTCCTCGCCGGGGACGTCTCCCCCGCCGGGCGCCTGCCGCAGACCTGGTACGCCTCCGACGCCGACCTGCCGGACCTCCTCGACTACGACGTCATCGGCGGCCGGCAGACCTATCTCTACTTCGACGGGACGCCGCTCTTCCCCTTCGGCCACGGCCTGACCTACACCCGCTTCGGGTACGAGGAGCTGACGGCCGTGGTGGACGCGGAGGAGGTGCGACTGACCTGCACGGTCACCAACACCGGCACGGTCGCCTCGGACGAGGTCGTCCAGGTCTACGCACGGCCCGTCGCCCCCGCCGTGCCCCGCCCCCACCGCGCGCTCGTCGCCCACGAGCGGGTCCACCTCGCGCCGGGCGCCACCGCCGCGCTCTCCTTCGCGGTGCCGCTGTCGGCGCTCGCGTACTGGGACGTGGCGCACGGCCGGTGGGCGGTGGAGCCGGGGGGCCACGAGTTCCTGGCCGGCCCCTCCTCGGCGGACGTCCGCCGGACCGTCCGCGTCGAGCCCGCGGGCGAGGCGCCGGGCCCGCGCCCCGTCCTGGAGGCGGGCCTGGAGGCCGCCGACTACGACGAGCAGACGGGCACGGTCCTCGTCGACCGGTCGAAGACCTCCGGCGACGCGCCGGCCCCGGCCGACCCGGCGACCCCGGGCACCCTCCTCTACCGGTCCTGCGACTTCGGCGACGGGATCACGGAACTGGCGGTGACGGCGGCGGGGTCGGGCGAGGTGACGCTCTATGCCGGTACGGCTCCGAGCCCGCTGGCGCGGCTGGCGGTGGGGCCCACGGACGGCCCGTACGCCTACGTCACCGTGGGGGCGCCCTGCCACCTGCGGGACGTGACGGACCTCCGCGTCGAGCTGCGCGGAAACGTCCGCCTCGCCCGCGTCGACTTCGCCGGCTGACGGCACCTCCCCCGGTCGAGGCCCGGATAGGCTCGCCCGGTCCATGACACGGGGGAGGGACCCACATGATCCACGAGATGTCCGTACGGCGTGCCGCGCTGGTCGCCGCCGCCCTGGCGGCCCTGGCCGTCTCCTGCGGCACGACCCCCGAGCCCGACCGCGCGGCGGCGGGCGCGGGGACGACCGCGACGGCGACCGCCACGCCGGGGGCGCAGGAGACGACGGCCGCCGGACCCACGGCGGAGGCCACGACCGCGCCCACCGCCGCCACCCCCTCGGGCACGCCCGCCGTCCCCGACCCGTCCTCGCCCGCGCCGGTCGAGAAGGTCCGCGACGCCTTCGCCACCCTCCAGGCCACGCTCGACGACTCCTGCGCCACCGACTGCGTCTACTTCCTCACCCGGGTCCACAAGGAGCTCCAGGAGCTGGACATGGCGATGAAGGCCGACCCGAAGGGCCCGGGGCACTTCCCCGAGCCGATCGCGCGGATGGCCGAGCTGAACGAGACGCTGGGCGGCGACAGTTCGTTCGAGAACCTGAAGAAGCACGAGAAGGAGCTCGTCGGCACCCGCGACTTCATCAACACGTGGATGCAGGACCACCCGGACGACTACCGCTGACCAGGGCGAACGCCCCCGCGACGGCGACGAGTCCCGCGCTGAGCAGGAACGGCCCGGTCGGCTCTTCCAGCACCAGCGCCGCCGACGACGGCCCCGCCACGGCACCGGCGTTGAGCGCCGCCGTGGCGTAGGCCCCGGCGAGCGCGGGCGCGCCCGCCGCCTCGTACAGGATCCGGGCGATCAGCGTCCCGCCGAGGGCGAACGCCAGCCCGCCCTGCACGAGGAGCAGGACCAGCAGGGCCGCCGGGCGGTCCGCGAGCGCGGCGAGACCGGCCCACCCGGCGCACAGGAGCGGCCCGCCGATCGCGAGGAGCCGCGCGGAGTGCCGGTCGGCCAGGCGGCCCGCCAGGGCGATCCCGGCGCAGGATCCCGCGCCGAAGAGGACGAGGGCGACGGAGACCCAGGGTGCGGAGAGCCCGGCGGGGCCGGTCACGACCGGGGCGAGGAAGGTGAGGGCGCCGAAGGTCGCGGCGTTCACCAGCGCGGCGAGGACCATGACCCGGACGAGCCGGGGCTCACGCAGCACCCCGAACTCGGCCCGCAGCGAGGCCCGTTCGGGGCGGCTGTCCGGCACGCCCCGCAGGATGCCGAGCGCGGCCGGTACGCAGAGCACCGCGACCGCCCAGAAGGCGGCCCGCCATCCGGCGAGCGTCCCGAGCAGCGCGCCGCCGGGCACCCCGGCGACGGTGGCGGCGGTCGTCCCGCCGAGGAGGACGGCGAGCGCCCGCGCCTTGCGGTCCGCCGGGACCATCGCGGTGGCGGCGGTGAGGGCGAGGGCGAGGAACCCGGCGTTCGCGAGGGCCGCGGCGACGCGCACGGCGAGCAGGACGGGGAAGCTGTCCGTCACGGCGCCGACGACGTGCGCGGCGAGGAAGACCAGCACGGACGCGAGCAGTCCGGCCCGCCCGGACCACCGCCGGGCGAGGACGGCCATGAGCGGCGCGCCGACCACCATCCCGACGGCGAAGGCGGAGGTGAGCGCCCCGGCGGCGCCGACGCTCACCCCCAGGTCGCGGGCGAGGTCCGGCAGCAGGCCGGAGAGCATGAACTCCGAGGTGCCCATGGCGAAGACGGCCAGGGCGAGCAGATAGAGGGGCAGTGGCACGAGGGCTCCGATGTGGGGCGAGAGGAACGGGGGACGTCGTCTCGTCACCACCGTCCGCCCCGGGAGCACACGGGCACACCCGACCGCCGCACGGCACCGGGGCGCCGGGGATCGTCCTCTCCAGGGGATCACCGGCTCAAGGGGCGCGGGCTCTCAGGAAGCGCGGGGGCTCAGGGGCTGACGGCAGGACCGAAAGCCCCCGCCTCTGGATGCCTCGGGGCTGGACATGCCGGGCACGCTACGCCCCCGCCCCGCTCCCCCGCACCCGCTTTTCCCGCGCCCGCACGTCCCTGATCCGCCGCGCCCGGCCGCGCGGCACCGTCTCGTTCGTCATCCCCGGCCCTGGGCCGCGTCCTCCGGAGCCCCCTCGTGGGCGCGTCGGCGTCTCCACCGGCGCTCCGGTGCCGTCGCCCACAGGATCAGGCCCACGAGGCCGTAGATCGCCCCTCCGACGACGGCCACGGGGATGCCCATCATGAGGACGAAGCCCAGGAGGAGCTCTCCCCACGTCGGATCGTCGTCCATCGGGTCCCTTTCCCCTTCCTCGCTGCGTGCCCGTGATGACTCGGCGGGGGCCTGTCCGGTTCCCCGCCCCTGCTCGGGGGTCAGCGGCGTTCGTAGGCGGTGAAGGGCTTGCTCCGGTAGCCGTACGACTCGTAGCGGGCGCCGATGAGGCGGTCCCCGTGGGTGAAGAGGGTGTCCACCGACTCGTCCTCCTCGGGGAAGTCGCGGGCTTCGCGCTGTTCGCCCGTGGCGGCGTCGAGGACGCGGAGGCCGTGGAGGTACGTGACGTCGCCGAAGAGGGGGCTCTCCCGGCGGGAGGTGAGGACGGTGATCTCGCCGTCGTGGGGAAGGATGCGGTAGCCGGCCTCGCCGTCGAGGCGGTCGTCCTCGACGGTGCCGCCCCAGACCGGTTCGCCGGTGGCGAGGTCGAAGGCGGCGAGGCGGGTGGGATTGCCACGGCTGTTCTTCAGCCGGTGGAAGGTCAGGGCGTAGAGCCTGCTGTCGTCCGCCGCCACCGTGAGCCGGTCCTCGCGCCTGATCTCGCCGTAGGAGCCGCTGAAGTCGATCGGCGGGTTGGGGCGGCCGGTGGCGCCGAAGGAGAAGTAGGCCCCGGAGTCGGAGTCGCCCGACGAGGAGGCGGCCACCACCAGGGGGTCGGCGGAGACGAATTCGGCGCGCGCGTCCCAGGGGACGGTGGTCCGGTTCCCGAGGGGGGCGGACCAGAGGAGCGCGCCGGTGGCCGGGGCGAAGGCGGCGGCGAAGAGTTCGGCGTCGCTCGGGACCTTGTCGCCCAGGAGGTGCTCGGTGCCGCCGCAGGCGAGGAGGGCGGCGACCTGGCGCTCGGCCACGGCGGTCGTGCCCGGTACGCAGCCCTTGGGCAGGGCCGCCTTCCAGCGGGTCTTCCCGGTGCGGGTGTCCACGGCCGCCAGGTCGTCCCCCCGGAGGAGCACGGCGAGGCCGGCGCCGGCGGACACCGTGAAGGACTGGAGGCGGCCCGACCAGGAGTCGAGGGCGGGGAGGGCGGTGTGCCAGAGCTCGCGGCCGTCCTCCGTGTCGATCGCGACGACGTCGACGCATCCGTTGTTCTTGGCCGAGCCGGGGGTGCCGTCCCCGTCGCGGGCGAGGACCAGGACCGAGTTGCCGGTGTCGACGGCGGCGTGGCAGATCGCCGAGCGGCCGGGCGGCACGTACTCCCAGTTCCGCTTGCCGGTACGGGCGTCGAACCCGCGCACCGCGTCGAACCGGCTGTGGACCAGCGTGTCGCCGGACAGCCAGGCCCCCCTGTTCGCCTCCTCGGCCTTGGGGTCCGCGGGGGTGTCCCAGGCGACGCCCAGCTCCCCGGGCGCGGAGGAGCACCCGGTGAGGAGCGTGCCGAGGACGGTCAGGGCCGCCACCGCCCCGGCCAGGGTGCGCCCGGCCCGTCCGCGCCGTCCCCTCCGTCCGCCGGCCGGCACGTCGCTCCCCTGCGTGGTCATGTCCGTCTCCCCCGTCCGTGCCGTCCTCGACGGCGATCATCATAGGAGGCCGGTCCGGCGGGCCGGGATCCGCTTCCCCGCGGGCGGGTCCACCGCACCGCCCGGCCTACCGGGGTCGCATCAGGCGCAGGTCCTCGCCCCACGCGTCCAGCACCTCGCCGTGCCCGGCCCGCCGGGCCGCCGCCTCGACCCGGGCGAAGAGACGGCGCTGCGCGGACGTGTCGCCCGTCGCCGCGACGCGGTCCACGGCGTCGAGCAGCGGCCGGGTGTCCCAGCCGGGGAGGGGGAAGCGGGCGAGTTCCCACTCCAGGTACTTGTTGTACGGGCGGGGGCGCCGGTCCAGCGCGAAGAGCGTCTCCAGCAGGAACCCCATGCTGTCGGCGGCGTCGAGCCGGGCCGCGAGGGCGTGTCCGTCGCGGTCGTTCTTCACCGAGCGGTAGAGGGAGTTGGCGTACGCGTCGAGCGCGGCGTCCGCCTCGCGGAATGCCTCGTCGGCGGTGAGCGTCGCCTTGTCGGCGAGGATCCGGGCGATGCCCCCGTCGAGCCGGTCGAGCACGATCCGGGCCCGGGCGAGGGCGTACCGCTCGAAGCCGGGCATCCCGACGGCGCGGAACGCGTCCGAGGAGAGGACGATCAGGTCGAGTTCCGGGGTGCGGTGCCCCGCGAAGCGGGTGAGTTCCGTCGCCGCCCCCTCCGCGAGGACGACGTACAGGTCGTGGTCGGAGTGCTCGGTGGCCATGCCCTCGTGGGCCCGTGAGCCCTTGAGGACGAGGCCGACGACCGCCGGGTCGGCGGTGGCGATCTCCACGAACTCGGCGTAGGAAAGGCGTTCCTGACTGTCCATCTGGTCATTCTCCGCCACCGCCACCGCCACCGCCGCCTCCGCCGGAGAGGGCGCTCGCACCGTACGAGTCGCCCTCGCTCCGGGCGACGGTCTCCCGGAGGGCGCGGCCTCCGAGCAGTCCGGAGCGGGCGGCGAACGCCGGTGCCAGCAGCCGCAGGGCCCGGCGCCCGTGGAGCGCGACGAGGAGTCCGGACTCCTCCGGTCCGGCCGGGGCGTCACCGGGAAGGGGACGCAGCCGGCGCGCCTCCCGCAGCAGCCGGTGCCCGGCCAGCGTCCGCGGCGGGGCGCACAGGACGGCGAGCGCGAGCACGGCCAGGGGCAGCCCCGCCCGGGGAGCCCCCTGCACCGCGACGGCCACGGCCGTGCCGCCCGCCGCGAGGGCCGCCAGACCGGCCGCCGCCAGCCGGACCCGTCCGCATCGCAGGCCGCGCCCGGCCAGTTCGGTGCGCAGCCCCTCCTGGGCCCGCCGCACCGCCGGAGCGGCGGCGGCGTCGGCCACCGACAGCTCCCGCCCGAACACCTGCCACGCGGCCCGGCCCAGCGCCGACGCGTCACGTCCGGGACTCGCGTGCACCACCCGCCGCAGCCGGCCGGCCCGGCCGACGTCGACCACCCCCGCGAGGTGGAGCTCCACGACGGCCACCGCCAGCGCGGCCTTCGGACCGCCCCTCACCCCCGCGACCCCGACCGCCGTCAGCCCTTCCCGCCGCCCCCTGACGGGCAGCCACCGCAGCAGCGCAGCCGCCACGAGCCCGGCCACCGCGCACGCCACACCGATCGTTCCCATCCCGCACCCCCACCGGACGGACTCCAGGACCTCCCCGGCCCTCCTCACGGAACAATGACACGCCCGGACCGTTCTGACCCCCTGCCCGCGACACCCGGCCCCGGGCGGGCGCGCCGGGGCGGCCCGGAGTGTCCGGGTGGTGCGGCACGAGGTGATCTGGAATGCTCCCGACCCCGGCCACCCGGCGGGACCTCCCCCGCCGCCGGCACGCAGAAGGTGAGCGCATCATGCCCGGCGACCGTCTCATGCCGATCCGCAGCGCCGAGTTCCAGGCCATGGCCGAGAGGGTCCTGCGGGTCACCGAGCTCACCTCCCGGCTGAACGTCCTCCCCTTCGAGGACGAGGCGGGCAAGGCGGAGCTGTTCGAGCGGATCCTCGGCAGGCCGCTGCCGGCGAGGACCACCATCTACCCGCCGTTCTACACGGACCACGGCCTGAACCTCGACCTCGCCGAACGCGTCTTCATCAACCAGAACTGCACGTTCCTGGACTACGCCGGGATCCGGATCGCCAAGCGCGTGATGATCGGCCCGAAGGTCACGTTCATCACCAGCGGCCATCCGGTCGACCCCGGGGAACGGCGCCTTTACCTCACCGGCGCGCCCATCGACGTGGCGGAGAACGTGTGGATCGGCGCCGGTGCCACGATCCTGCCCGGCGTCACCATCGGCCGCGACGCCGTGATCGCCGCCGGCGCGGTCGTCGCCGACGACGTCCCCCCGGCGAGCCTGGTGACCGGCGGCAAGGCGACGGTGCGCAGGGAGTGGTGACACCCCGCGGCGGCTGGAACCGCGAACCGGTCGGTGACGGAGACGGCGAACTCCTGGTGATCGCCCACCTGGTCGGCGCGGAACGACCCGGAGGGCCTCCTCTACCGCTCCTTGACCGCGTCGACGAAGGCGGTGAACGCGGCGGCGGAGACGGCGAGGGCGGGGCCGGCCGGGACCTTCGAGTCACGGACGGGGACGATGCCGAGGGCGGGGACGAGGTTGTGGGCGACCTCGACGCAGTTGCCACCGTTGTTGCTGTAAGAGGACTTGAACCAGTGGGGGGAATCGGTGGTCACAGCATGCCCTTTCGTACTTCCTCGATCATGGCGACGGAGTCCGCCGGGGAGAGCGATTCCGCTGCCAGCCGATGGTAGTCCAGAAGCGTGGACGCCACCGTTCCGTTATCCCGCTCCAAATGGCCCTTCGCCTGCGATTCGGCGTAGGCGAGTACGGACCGGTCCGGCAGCGTCACCAGGTTCACGGGAAGGTCGAACGGCCGCCTCTCCCCTATGTCGAACGGCGCCACTTGGAGGACGGTGAGCGGGCGCGTCGCGAACTCCACTAGCTGTTCCAGCTGCGCGGCCATGACCTCGCGCCCGCCGACCACGCGCCGGATACAACTCTCGTCCATCACGACGAAGAGCGCCGGTGGCCTTTGCTGCTCCAGGAGTTGCTGTCGCCCGGCCAGGAACTCCACTCGTTCGGCCGCTTGGCCAGCCGTGATCACTCCGCGGGCGACGGAGCTGGACGCCAGGACCTGTGCGTACTCAGACGTCTGGAGGAGTCCCGGAACGATCCCGATCTCGAACAGGCGCAGCTCCACCGCCCTGCGCTCCTGATGGATGTACTCCGGGAAGCCCTCCAAAAGCACACCGTGCCGTAGCTTCTGCCACTCGCTCTCGTACGACTGTTCCGTTTCCGCGAGGCCGAATGCGACATCAAGGGCTCTTGAGAAGGCGAGAGTTGAAGACCTCCGGCCAGTTTCGACTGCGGAGACGTGCTTGCTGGAGTACCCCGTCCGGACGGCCAACTCCTCCTGTGTCCAGCCCCGCTCTTCCCTCAGCCTGCGCACTCTCGCCCCGTACGCGGCGGCCGGCCCGCCGGCCGGGTCCAGCTCCTTGCGGTTGGCCACAACTCTCCCTCCACATTTCGCACGTTGAAGGCATCTCGACTGTAGGCCACGCTGAGTGCTCCTGGTAGCAGATCGGCTACAGAGAGGAGCCGTCGTGCCCGCAAGCGACCACCCCACCCCCGTTCCGGATCTCGGCACCTACATGGCGGAAGACACCACCGAGGGGACCCCTCGGCTCGGCAAGGTCACCGCCTGGGACGGGGAGCTGGTCCATCTGGAACCGCCCGGCGGAGGGGCTCCGTGGAGCGCCGCGCCGGCCGGTCTGCGGCGGCCGAGCGAGCGGGAGCGCGCGCTGATCCGCGTCCTCACCCGTCCGGTCACGGCGACCCGCTCCGCGGCCCGCGCCCCGCGGACCTTTCCGGAGCCGCCGGTGGTCCTCTCGGTGGAGCCCGTACCGCCCGCCGTGCCGGCGCCCGGGTGCGCGACGTGCGCGCTCGCGGCGGAGCGGGAGCGGCAGCAGCTGCGGGACCGCGACCATTCGGCGGCGGTGGACTCCCGGATCGAGATGCGCGGGCACCCGCACGGACGACCGTGACGACGCCGGTCCACCGGCTGCGCACGCACCCGGGGGCGGAGTGCGAGGTGACCGTGACCGCGCGGTGCATGGACGGCGGGTATACGTGGGAGGCGGAGCCGGCGCCGGCGGAGAGGGCCGTGGGGTGCGAGTCGCACGCGGCGGTCACCGGGCACCGTACGTTCGCCGTGCGCCTGGAGTACATCGCGCTGGTGACGAGCGAGGAGTGAGGGGCGCGGAGCCTTCACGGCGGAGGGCCGGGGTCCGTTCCCGTACGGCCCCGTTCCCGTACGGCCCCGTTCCCGTACGGCCCCGGTCGGCGGGCGCGCAGCACCGTGTGACGGGCGTCGGCCGCCGTCCTCCTCGGCCGGGCGGCTCGTACACTGGCGAAGATGGAGGACCACACGGCCGCCGGGATCGTCGCGCTTCCGGCGCCCGCCCTGCGGGAGTACGTCGACTCGTACGTCGGCTTCGACCTCCGCGGCTTCCCGCCGGGGGTGCACTGCGGGCCGCCGGGCCGCGCGCTCACCGCGGTGATCAGCCTGTCCGAGCCCCTGGAGATGGCTGCGGGCGTCGACGACGGGTCGCCGGTCGCCCGGTTCGGCGGCGTGGCCGGCGGTCTGATGTGCCGGTCCGTCGCGGTCCACCACGACGGGCGCCAGCAAGGCGTCCGGGTGTCGCTGACGCCGCTCGGGGCCCGGGCCGTCTACGGCGTGCCGTCCGCCGAGCTCGCCCACCGACTGGTCCCGCTCGACGAGCTCCTCGGACCGTTCGCCGTCGAGCTGGCCGAGCGGCTCCGGTCGGCGCCGACGTGGGCGGCGCGGTTCGGAGCGCTGGACGCCCTGTTCCTCCGGGCCGTCGGCCGTGGCGCCGGCGGCGACCCCGTGCGCGGGGTGCGTCCCGAGGTGGCCGAGGCGTGGCGCCGCCTCGTGGTCTCGCGGGGGCGCGTCCAGATCGGTGCGGTCGCCGCGGAGCTCGGCTGGAGCCGGCGGTACCTCACCGAGCGGTTCCGCGGCGAGGTGGGCCTGTCACCGAAGAGCCTCGCCCGGGTCCTGCGCTTCGAGTACGCGCACGAACTGGCGGCGGCCCGGGACCCGCTCCCGTGGGGCGAGGTGGCGGCCGTCTCCGGCTACGCGGACCAGGCCCATCTCGTGCGGGACTGGCGGGAGTTCACGGGCCGGTCACCGACGGTCTGGCGCCGCGGCGAAGTCCTCCTCGGAGCCGGGTAGTCGTCGGTCTTCCGTCCGCCCGCCGACCCGTCGCGCCGGTCTCCCTTCCCTTTTCTTCAAGACCGTCCCCTCGCCGCCGTGGACGATCGTCGGCATGAGAATCATCGACGACGCACGCAATGCCATGGACCTGCGGACCACTCCCGTACACCTCGGACTGGGGTCGAGGGCGAAACCCGTCGAGGGCTTCGCCTGGGACCCGGAGGTGCTCCGGGCCTACGGCGCCGCGGTCGCGGCGGACGGCGCCGAGGGCCGGATGGTGATGATCTTCGACGGCGAGGGGGCCGGCGACCACTGGGAGAGCCACCCCGCGGGCGACGAACTGGTCGTGTGCCTCAGCGGGTCCGTGACGGTCACCCGCGACGTGGACGGGGTGACCGACCGCGTCGTGCTCGGGCCGGGCGAGGCCACCATCAACCCGGCCGGGGTGTGGCACGCGGTCGACACGGAGGGGCCGGCGTCCCTCCTGTCCATCACGGCGACCCTCGGCACCGACCACCGTCCGCGGACCGACGCCCGGCCGGCCGGACGCGCCGGCACGCCCGGCCCGGAGGAGGCGCCGTGACGACGCGCGTCGCGTGCCTCGGCGACAGCCTCACCCGCGCGCAGTTCAGCGTCGACTACCTGGACCTCCTCGAACGGCGCCGTCCGCCGGGCGACCTGCGGATCGACCGTTTCGGCGTCAACGGCGACTTCGCCCACAACCTCTTGCAGCGCCTCGACGCCGTCGTCGCGGACCCGCCCGACGTGATCACCGTGCTGATCGGGACCAACGACGCCCGGGCGAGCCTGGACGGCTACCCCGTCGAGCAGGCCGTGAAGCGCAAGAAGCTCCCCGTCCGCCCGTCGGCCGGCTGGTTCCAGGAGTGCCTGGAGGCTGTCGTGGCACGGCTGCGGGCGGAGACCGACGCGGCGATCGGCCTGCTGACGCTGCCGGTGCTCGGACAGCGGCTCGACGGAGCGGCGGCACAGGCGTCGGAGGCGTACAGCCGGATGGTCGCCGAGGTCGCCGCCGGCCACGGGGTGCCCTGCCTCCCGCTCCACGAACGCCAGGTCGAGGAACTGCGCCGGGTGGACCCGCCGCCGGTCCCCTACCGGGAGGTGACGCCCGCGGCGGCCATCGGCGTCCTCGTCGAACACGCGGTGCTGCGCCGCAGCCTCGACGCGATCTCGCGGCGGCGGGGTCTCCTCCTCACGACCGACCACGTCCACCAGAACAGCCGCGGCGCCGCCCTCGTCGCCGAGGTAGTCGACGCCGGTCTGCCGGTCCTGGGCACGTGACCGGTCCCGCGCCTCCGGGCGCGGATCGCGGCTCCCGCCGACGCGCTCGGCGGGGGCCGTCCCCGTGACGAGCCGGGGACGGGCAGGGGGGCGGATCGGGGACGGGCAGGGGCGGACCGGGAACGGCCCGGCACGGGGCCCTTCCCGGTCATGGCCCCGTGCCGGGCCGCCCCACCGGGTCAGTCCCCGTCCGCCACCACGCCTCCGCCGACCAAGAGGGCCGTGGTATAGGGGAGTTCCGTGCCCGTGGCGGTCGCCTCCGGGCCCGTCTCCGTGTGCGTCACCGTGTAGACGGCCGCCGGGGCGCCCTGGTGGTCGGGGACGGTGACGGTGGTCGTCGTGCCGGCGGGGGCGCCGGGGGAGACGAGGAGGGTGAGGCCGTCGGGCCAGTCGGCGTCGGGGCGGCCGGAGGGCGCGGCCAGGGGGAGGACGGCGCCGGGGCGGACGTACAGGGGGAGGCTGTCGGGGGCGTGGGTCTCGCGGCGCCAGCGGGGGCCGGTGACGGTGTCGCCGGTGAGGAGGTGGGTCCAGGTGCCCTCGGGGACGTACACCTCGACCTCGCCGCCGGGGGTCATGACCGGGGCGACGAGCAGGTCGGGGCCGAGCATGTACTGGCGGTCCAGGGTGCGGCAGGCCGGGTCGTCCGGGAATTCGAGGAGCATGGGGCGCATGACGGGGACGCCCGTCTCGTGGGCCTCGGCGGCCGCCGCGTACAGGTACGGCATCAGGCGGTGCTTGAGGCGGGTGAAGCGGCGGGCCGCGCCGACCGCCTCCTCGCCGAACTCCCACGGCACCCGGTAGGAGTCGCTGCCGTGCAGGCGGCTGTGGGAGGAGAGCAGGCCGAAGGCGAGCCAGCGGGTGAAGACCTCCGGGTCGGGGGTGCCCTCGAAGCCGCCGATGTCGTGGCTCCAGAAGCCGAAGCCGCTGAGGGAGAGGGAGAGTCCGCCGCGCAGGGACTCGGCCATGGCTTCGAAGGAGGCCCAGCAGTCGCCGCCCCAGTGCACGGGGAACTGCTGGCCGCCCGCGGTCGCCGAGCGGGCGAAGAGGACGGCTTCACCGGGGCCGCGCTCCTTCTCCAGGAGTTCGAAGACGGTGCGGTTGTAGAGGTGCGTGTAGTGGTTGTGCATGCGCTCGGGGTCGGAGCCGTCGTGCCAGACGACGTCGGTGGGGATCCGCTCGCCGAAGTCGGTCTTGAAGCAGTCGACGCCCTGGGCGAGCAGCGGGCGCAGCTTGTCCTGGAACCAGGCGCGGGCGGCCGGGCTCGTGAAGTCGACGAGGGCCATGCCGGGCTGCCACAGGTCCCACTGCCAGACGTCGCCGTTCGGCCGCTTCACCAGGTGCCCGGCGGCGGCGCCCTCCTCGAAGAGGGCGGACTTCTGGGCGATGTACGGGTTGATCCAGAGGCCGACGCGCAGGCCCCGGGCCTTGAGGCGGGCGAGCATGCCGTCCGGGTCGGGGAAGGTCTCCGGGTCCCAGCGGAAGTCGGACCACTGGTGCTCGCGCATCCAGAAGCAGTCGAAGTGGAAGACGGAGAGCGGGATGTCGCGGGCGGCCATGCCGTCGACGAAGGAGGTGACCGTCGCCTCGTCGTAGGGGGTGGTGAAGGAGGTGGTGAGCCACAGGCCGAAGGACCACGGCGGGGGCAGGGCGGGGCGGCCGGTGAGGGCGGTGTAGCGGCGCAGCACGTCCTTGGGGGTGGGGCCGGCGACGACGAAGTACTCCAGGGACTGGTCCTCGACGCTGAACTGGACCTGTCCGACCGCCTCGGAGCCGACCTCGAAGGAGACCCGGCCGGGATGGTTGACGAAGACGCCGTAGCCGCGCGAGGACAGGTAGAAGGGGACGTTCTTGTAGGCCTGTTCGCTGCTGGTGCCGCCGTCCGCCTGCCAGATGTCGACGCTCTGGCCGTTCTTGGCGAAGGGGGTGAAGCGCTCGCCGAGTCCGTAGACCTGCTCGCCGACGCCGAGGGCGAGCTGGGCGGCCATGTGGTGGGCGCCGTCGGGGGTGGTGACGAAGGCGGTGCCCTTGCGGCCGGCCCGGGTGAGCGGGCGGCCTTCGGCGTCGAGGAAGTCGAGGACCCAGGGCTGCGCCCGGTCGAGGCGGAGGCGGAGCGGGCCGGAGACGAGCTCGACGGCCGTGCCGTCCTCGCGGACCGTCCCCGCGTCCGGGTCGGGGGCGGCGAGCGCGAAGTCGGGGCCCCGGCGGGCCTTGCCCGCGTGGTGGGTGATCCGGACCCCGATCACCCCCTCGGCGGGCGCGTGGCACTCCACCGTGAGCAGGGGCGAGTTGAGGGTGTCGCCGCGGGTCAGGACCCGCTTGACGGAGGCGTACGCGGTGAAGCGGCCGGGCTCCACGCGCAGGTCGCGGACTTCGGTGGCGTACGAGGCGTGCACGCCCTCGCGCATCAGCCAGAAGCCGTCGGTGAACTTCATGGGGGTCCTTGGGGTGGGTGGGGAGGGCCGCGCCGGGAGGGACGGGGGCCCGGCGGGCCGGGGCCGGTCCGGGGAGGGGAGCGGTGCCGGGATCGGGGACGGCACCGCGCCGGGGCGATCACGCCGGACCCCCAATAGTTATCCCAGAAAACAAAACAGGGGAACAGACTCTCCCGCCCCCTTCGGGCGATCGGCCGCAGAAAGCGCTTTCCCTGATCCTGTCCGAAGCATTGACGAAACACGAACGCCCCCTTAGCTTCATGCCCGTTGCACTTCGTACGTCATATATGAGACGCGATACACGAGACGTCGTACGCGAGACGTCATACACGAGATCTGAGAGTGCTCCATGGCCTTCGCCCCCAGCCCCATCCCCTCCCGGACCCAGTACGTCCAGGAGGCGATCAAGCACGACATCCTCACCGGGGGGCTCAGACCCGGGCAGGCCCTCGTGGAAGCCGAACTCGCCGCGCGCTTCGGGGTGTCCAAGACCCCGGTGCGCGAGGCGCTGAAGACCCTCGCGGGCAGCGGACTCGTGGTCATGAGCCAGTACAAGGGCGTCACCGTGCGGATGGTGGACGCGGACATGGCCCGCGCCGTGTACGACGTCCGGCTGCTCCTGGAGCCGGAGGCCGTCCGCCGGGCGGTCGCCTCGGGCGCCCCGCTCGACGAGGCCCGCGAGGCCCTCGCCCGCGCCGCCGGCGCCGAGGACCCGGCCGAGCGCTCCCTGGCCAACCGGGCCTTCCACCGCGCGCTCTACCTCCCCTGCGGCAATCCGCTGCTCGGGCGGATGCTCGACGAGGTGCGCGACCAGGCCGCGCTCGTCTCCACGGTCGCCTGGGCCTCCGTCCCCTCCTGGGACCGGGAGGCCGCCGAGCACGAGGAGATCCTGCGGCTCGCCGCCGCGGGCGACGCCGACGGGGCGCGCCGGGCGGTCCACGCCCACATCGCCTCGTTCGTGGCGCGGGCCTTCCCCGAGAACCCCTGAATCCGCAGATCCGTGAACCTCTGGACCTCCGGATCCCCGAACCCCCTGGACAGTGAGTGACGATGACCTTCGAGACCCTCCGGGCCGCCCTCGCCGACGTCGTGGCCATCCCGGTCACGCCGTTCGCCGAGGACGGCCGGGTGGACTTCGCCGCCCACCGGGCGCTGCTGCGCCGGCTGCTCGACGGCGGGGTGCGCACCCTCACCCCCAACGGCAACACCGGCGAGTTCTACGCCCTCACCCCCGAGGAGCGCCGCGCGGTCACCGAGGCGACCGTCGCGGAGACGGCGGGCCGCGCCACGGTCCTGGTCGGCGTCGGGCACGACGTGCCGACCGCGGTCGAGGCGGCCCGGCACGCCCGGGAGACCGGGGCGCACATGGTGATGGTCCACCAGCCGGTGCACCCGTACGTCTCCGAGAGCGGCTGGGTCGACTACCACCGGGCGATCGCCGAGGCGGTGCCGGAGCTGGGCGTCGTCCCCTACGTCCGCAACCCGCTGCTCGCCGGGGCGCGCCTGGCCGAGCTGGGCGCCGCCTGTCCCAACGTGGTGGGCGTCAAGTACGCGGTGCCGGACGCGGCCCGGTTCGCCGGCTTCGCCCGGGACGCGGGGCTCGACCGCTTCGTGTGGGTGGCCGGGCTCGCGGAGCCGTACGCCCCCTCGTACTTCTCGGCCGGCGCCACCGGTTTCACCTCCGGTCTGGTGAACGTCTCCCCCGCGCTCTCCCTGGAGATGCTCCAGGCCCTGCGGGCCGGGGACCACGGCACCGCGATGAAGGTGTGGGAGCGGATCCGCCGCTTCGAGGAGCTGCGCGCGGCCAACGGCAACGCGGACAACGTGACGGTGGTGAAGGAGGCGCTGGCCTCGCTCGGACTGTGCCGCCGGGACGTCCGGCCGCCGAGCCGCGAACTCCCCCGGGACGAGCGGGCCGAGGTCGCAAAGATCGCGGGCGGGTGGCCGATATGACGGAGGCGCGGGAGGAACTCCCCGGCGGGTCCCCGGAGCCGTACGACCGTCCGGACCACGAGGCGCACGGGGCCCACGACGCGCACGACCGCCCGGACCACGAGGCGTGCGAGCCGTACGACCGCCCCGACCGGCAGCCCCACGAGCTGCGCAGTCACCAGTGGTACGGGACGGAGGGGCTGCGGACCTTCAGCCACCGGGCCCGGACCCGGCAGCTCGGCTACCTGCCCCAGGAGCACCTCGGCAAGCCGGTCATCGCGATCCTCAACACCTGGTCGGACATCAACCCCTGCCACGTGCACCTGCGCGACCGCGCGCAGGCCGTGAAGCGGGGGGTGTGGCAGGCGGGCGGCTTCCCGCTCGAATTCCCGGTGTCCACGCTGTCGGAGACCTTCCAGAAGCCGACGCCGATGCTCTACCGCAACCTCCTCGCCATGGAGACGGAGGAGCTGCTGCGCTCGTACCCGGTGGACGGGGCGGTGCTGATGGGCGGCTGCGACAAGACGACGCCCGCGCTGCTGATGGGCGCGGCCTCGGTGGACCTGCCGACGGTCTTCGTGCCGGCCGGGCCGATGCTGCCGGGGCACTGGCGCGGGGAGACCCTCGGCTCCGGCACCGACATGTGGAAGTACTGGGACGAGCGGCGGGCCGGCACCATCGGCGACTGCGAGATGGCCGAGCTGGAGAACGGGCTCGCCCGCTCCCCCGGCCACTGCATGACGATGGGCACGGCGTCGACGCTGACGGCGGCGGCGGAGACCCTGGGCGTGACCGTGCCGGGCGCCTCCTCGGTGCCGGCGGTGGACTCGGGGCACGACCGGATGGCCGCCGCGTCGGGGCTGCGGATCGTGGAGCTGGTGCGCAAGGACCTCCGGCTCTCCCGGCTGCTGACCCGGGAGGCGTACGAGGACGCGGTCGCCGCCGTCCTGGCGCTCGGCGGCTCGACCAACGCGGTGATCCACCTGATCGCGATGGCCGGCCGGTCGGGCGTGCGGCTGACGCTCGACGACTTCGACCGGATCGCGCGGACGGTGCCGGTGCTCGCGAACCTGCGGCCCGGTGGGAAGTACCTCATGGAGGACTTCCACTTCGCGGGCGGGATGCCCGGCTTCCTCTCCCGGCTCGCGGACGTGCTCCACCTGGACCGGCCCACGGTCTCCCACGCCACCCTGCGCGAACAGCTCGACGGGGCCCTGGTGCACGACGCCGACGTGATCCGGGAGCGGGAGCGGCCGCTGGCCGCCGAGGGCGGGGTCGCGGTGCTGCGGGGCAACCTCTGCCCGGACGGCGCGGTCATCAAGCACGTCGCCATGGAGGAGCGCTTCCTCGAGCACACCGGCCCGGCCGTCGTCTTCGACGACTACCGGACGATGCAGCGGACCATCGACGACCCGGAGCTCGGCATCACCGCCGACCACGTCCTCGTGCTGCGCGGCGCGGGGCCGAAGGGCGGGCCCGGGATGCCGGAGTACGGGATGCTGCCGATCCCCAAGTACCTGCTGGAGCAGGGGGTGCGGGACATGGTCCGGATCTCGGACGCCCGGATGAGCGGGACGAGCTACGGGGCGTGCGTGCTGCACGTGGCGCCGGAATCCCATGTCGGCGGACCCCTTGCCCTGGTCCGCACGGGCGATACGATCACCCTCGACGTCGCGGCCCGCTCCCTCCACCTGCACGTCGAGGACGAGGAGCTGGAGCGCCGCAGGGCCGCGTGGACCCCGCCGCCGGCCCGGTACGAGCGCGGCTACGGCGCGCTGTACATGGAGCAGATCTCCCAGGCCGACACCGGCTGCGACTTCGAGTTCCTGGCCAGGCCGGGGACGACCCCCGAACCGTACGCGGGCTGACCGCCGCCCCTTCCGCCGACCACCGCCCGCGCGGGCCGATCCCCGTCCCGCCCGACCACCGCCCCTCTCGTTCGAGATCTCGAACGCCGTTCGCGAAGCGCTTCGCCCCTTCCGGCGAGCATGATAGAAAGCGCTTTCTAAACGCCTTTCGGACACATCACGAACGCCCGCACCGCCCGCCCGAGAACGGAGCCGCCGTCATGGCCACAGCTGTGACCAAACCGCCCCGAGCCGCCACGGCACGGGGGCGCCGCCGCACGGGAGCGACCCCCCGCCGGCTGCCGTATCTGCTGATCGCCCCCGCGGCCCTGCTGATGCTGGGCTTCATCGCCTACCCCGTGCTGAGCGTCTTCTACTACAGCCTCCAGCACTACAACCCGACCAAACCCTGGCGGAACGGCTTCGCGGGGCTGGACAACTTCACCAAGATCTTCACCGACGACCCGCACTTCTGGGGCACGCTCAGCTTCAGCCTCAAATGGGTCGTGGTGGAGGTGTCGCTCCAGCTCCTCCTCGGGCTCGCGCTCGCCCTCGTCGTCAACCAGACCTTCGCCGGCCGGGCACTGGGCCGCGCCCTGGTCTTCTCGCCGTGGGCCGTCTCGGGCGTGCTCACCTCGGCGATCTGGGTGCTGCTCTACAACTCCCAGACCGGCATCACCCGCTACCTGGCCGACCTCGGCCTCGGCGAGTACGGCACCTCGCCGCTCTCCGACACCGGGACCGTCTTCTGGGCGGCGATCGTCGCGGACCTCTGGCGCGGCGTGCCCTTCTTCGCCATCCTCATCCTCGCCGACCTCCAGTCGATCCCGGGCGACCTGTACGAGGCCGCCGAGGTCGACGGGGCGAGCAGGCTGCGGCAGTTCTTCCACATCACGCTCCCGCACCTCAGGGACGCGATCGTGCTCTCCACGCTGCTGCGCGCGGTGTGGGAGTTCAACAACGTCGACCTGCTCTACACCCTGACCGGCGGCGGACCCGCGGGCGTCACCACGACCCTCCCGCTGTACGTCGCCGAGACCAGCGTCGACGCCCACAACTTCGGTTACGCCTCCGCCCTCACGACGGTGGCGTTCGTGATCCTTCTCTTCTGCTCGATCGTCTATCTGCGCCTGAGCAAGTTCGGAGGCGACAGCAAGTGACCGCCGCAGCCACCCGCACCCGCACCGCGCCGGCCGACGGCGCCGCGCCCCCGGCGGCCCCTCCGGAGGGCCCCGGACCCACCGCCGCCCGCAAGCGGCACCGGGCCTGGGACGAGGTCCCCCGCTGGCAGATCTACCTCCCGCTGGGCGTCTACCTCGTCTTCACCCTGGTCCCCTTCTACTGGATCCTCCTCTTCGCCGTCCGCCCGGCCGGATCGACCTCGCTGCTGCCCTGGCCGATGACGACCGCGCACTTCGAGAAGGTGTGGACGGAACGGTCCTTCGGGGTCTTCTTCCAGAACAGCCTGCTCATCGGCATCGCCGTGCTCGTCAGCACCACGGTGGTCGCGCTGGCCGGCGGCTACGCCCTCGCCCGCTTCGACTTCCGGATCAAGAAGGGCTTCATGCTGGCCCTGCTCTGCTCCCAGTTCGTGCCGGGCGCCCTGCTCCTGGTCCCGCTCTTCCAGATCTTCGCCGAACTGCGGATGATCAACTCCCTCGGCAGCGTCATCATCGCCGAGACCGTCTTCCAGCTCCCGCTGTCGATGATCCTCATCAGCGGCTTCATCAGGAACGTGCCGCCCTCCCTGGAGGAGGCCGCCTGGGTCGACGGATGCAGCCGCTTCACCGCCTTCCGGATCGTCGTGCTCCCGCTGCTGCGGCCCGGACTCGTCGCGGTCGGTTCCTTCGCCTTCGTGCACGCCTGGAACCACTTCCTCTTCGCCCTGATGTTCCTCAGCAGCCAGAGCAAGCAGACCATCCCGGTCGGCCTCAACACCCTCATGGGCGCCGACAGCGTCGACCTCGGCGCGCTCGCCGCGGGCGGCGTCATCGCCGCCGTCCCCGTCGTGATCGTCTTCGCCTTCATCCAGAAGTGGCTCGTCACCGGCTTCAGCGCCGGGGCGGTGAAGGGATGAGCCCCATGTCCGTACGTGATCCCCTGCCCGTCGTCCTCGCGGGCGCCCGCGGCCACGGCCGCAGCCACCTCCTCAACATCCACCGCCTGGAACGCCTCGGCCTGGTCCGCCTCGCCGGCGTCTGCGAGCTGCGGCCGCTCGACGCCGCCGAGCTCGACGGCCTCGGCGACCCCGCCCAGTCCGACGACTTCGAGGCGCTGCTCGCCGCCACCGGCGCGAAGCTGGCGGTGCTCAGCACCCCGATCCAGACCCACACCGACATGACGCTCGCCGCCGCCCGGCACGGCGCGGACGTCCTCCTGGAGAAGCCCCCGGCTCCCTCCTACGCGGAGTTCCGCCGGATGGCCGACGGGGTCGCGGCGGCCGGCGCCGCCTGCCAGATCGGCTTCCAGTCGCTCGGCTCGCACGCCGTCGCCGCCGTCCGCGCGCTGATCGCCGACGGGGCGATCGGCGAGGTCCGGGGCGTCGGCGCGGCCGGCGCCTGGGTCCGCGACGAGGCGTACTTCCGGCGCGCCCCCTGGGCCGGCCGGCGCCGCCTCGACGGCCTCGACGTCGTCGACGGCGCGCTGACCAACCCGCTCGCCCACGCCGTCGCCACCGCCCTCGCGCTCGCCGGGACCACCCGCGCCGAGGACGTGGCCGGCATCGAGACCGAGCTGTACCACGCGAACGACATCGAGTCCGACGACACCTCCGCCGTCCGCGTCACCACCACCGCCGGCTTCCCGGTGACCGTGACCGCGACGCTCTGCGCGGAGCGGACCCGCGAACCGTACGTGGTGGTGCACGGCAGCCGCGGCCGGATCACCTTCTGGTACCGCGAGGACCGGGTGCTGCTCCAGCGGGCCGGGCACGGCCCGGAGGAGACCGTCCACGGCCGCACCGACCTCCTGGAGAACCTGCTCTCCCACGTCGCCGACGGCACCCCGCTGCTGGTCCCGCCGGACGCGACCGGCGCCTTCATGCGGGTCGTCGAGGCGGTCCGCACCGCCCCCGACCCGCTGCCGCTGCCCGCCGCCCACTGGCGGACCGAGCCCGGCGAGAGCGCCGGGCGGCGCGTCGTGGCGGGCGTGGAGGCGCTGGTGGACGCCGGCGCCGAACGGCTCCGGCTCTACTCCGAGCTCGGCGCCCCCTGGGCGTCCCCGGCCCCGGCGGGGGTCCGATGAGCACCGCCACGGCCACCACGGCGCTGCGGGCCGCGGGCCGCACCGTCGCCCACTGCACGACCCGCCCCGCGCTCGCCGCCGACCACTCCCCGCGCCCCTACCTCCACCCGGTGACCACGCTCGCCGGACGGACCGTCACCGAGGTGCTGCCCGAGGACCACGTCCACCACCTGGGCGTCTCCGTCGCCGTCCCGGACGTCGACGGGCGCAACTTCTGGGGCGGCCGGACCTTCGTCCGGGGCCGCGGCCCGGTCGAGCTCGACAACCACGGCGTCCAGCGGCACGACGGCTTCAAGCTGTGCGACCCGGACGGCTTCGTCGAGGAGCTGAGCTGGACCGCCGGCGGGGAGCGGCTGCTCGCCGAGCACCGCACGGTCGCCGCGGTCGCCCTCACCGACACGGCGTGGGCCCTCGACCTGACCTTCTCCGTCGCCAACGTCTCCGGCCGCGACCTGTCGATCGGCAGCCCCGCCACCAACGGGCGCCCGGGCGCCGCCTACGGCGGCTTCTTCTGGCGCGCCCCCAAGGAGGCAGCCCCGCCCGAGGTGTTCGGTCCCGGCGCGGACGGGGAGGAGGCCGTGCACGGCGCCCGTGCCGACTGGGTGGCGATGTGCGGCGACGGCTGGAGCCTGGTCTTCGCCGGGGCGACGGAGACCACCCGGCGCGACCCGTGGTTCGTGCGGGCCGCCGAGTACCCCGGGGTCGGCTCCTCCCTCGCGTACGGGGAGCGGCTCGCGGTCCCGGCCGGCGGGACCTTCGTGCGGCGCGTGGTCACGGTGGTGGCCGACGGGCGGCTCGACCGGGACGCGGCGGCGGCGCTGGTGCGCAGGGCGGTGGCGTCGTGACGCCCGGCCCGCGGATTCCGGAGGTCACCGGCGACCTGGGGGACGGCACGTACCGCAACCCGGTCCTCGCGGCCGACTGGTCGGACCCGGACGTGGTGCGGGTGGGCGGGGACTTCTACCTCACCGCGTCCAGCTTCGGCCGCGCCCCCGGCCTTCCGCTGCTGCACTCCCGCGACCTGGTCAACTGGACGCTCGCCGGACACGCCCTCGAACGGCTCGTCCCCGAGGGGGCGTTCACCGGACCCCGGCACGACCGGGGGGTGTGGGCGCCGTCCCTGCGCCACCACGACGGCCGCTTCTGGATCTTCTGGGGCGACCCCGACCACGGCGTCTTCCAGGTCAACGCGCCTTCTGTCGAAGGGCCTTGGAGCGAGCCTCACCTGGTGAAGGAGGGGCTCGGGCTGATCGACGCCTGTCCGCTGTGGGACGAGGAGACCGGCGAGGCGTATCTGGTGCACGGCTGGGCGAAGTCCCGGGCCGGGTTCAACAACCGGCTGACCGGACACCGGATGCGCCCGGACGGCACCGGCGTCCACGGCGAGGGCCGTACCCTGGTCGACGCCGACCTGATCCCCGGCTGGTTCACCCTGGAGGGCCCCAAGCTGTACCGGCACGAGGGGCGGTTCTGGATCCTCGCCCCGGCCGGCGGGGTCGCCACCGGCTGGCAGGGCGCCTTCCGCGCCGACTCCTTCTTCGGGCCGTACGAGGAGCGGATCGTCCTCTCCCAGGGCGACACCGACGTCAACGGCCCCCACCAGGGCGGCTGGGTGCGCACCGGGGCGGGCGAGGACTGGTTCCTGCACTTCCAGCAGACCGGCGCGCACGGCCGGCTCGTCCACCTCCAGCCGATGCGCTGGGACGCGGACGGCTGGCCGGTCCTGGGCGACGACGGCTCCCCCGTACGCGTCCACCGCAAGCCCGCGCTGCCCCCGGCGCCGGTGTCCCGGCCGGCCGTGGACGACGCCTTCCCCGGCGGCGCCTTCGGGCCACAGTGGCAGTGGACCGCCAACCCCCGCGCGGACTGGGTCCGTTCGCACGGGGGCAAGGGACTGCGGCTGGCCTGCGTCCGTACGGGGCGGGCCGGCGACCTGCGGTCGGTGCCGCACGTCCTGACGCAGCGGCTGCCCGCCGGGGCGCGGACCGTGGAGGTCCGGCTGCGCCTGGAGTCCGACGCGCCCGGGGCGCGGGCCGGTCTGGTCGTGCTCGGCGACGCGTACGCCTGGATCGGCCTGGAGCGCGGCGAGGACGGCGGCGTGCTGCTCGTCCACCGCTTCGCACCGGGCAACGCCGACCGGGAGCGGGACGCGGCCCGCGCCCGCCCCGCGGGCGCCGGGGAGGTGCTGCTGCGGATCGAGGTCACCGCCGACGCCCGCTGCCGCTTCTCCTACGACGCGGGCGCGGGTCCGGTGCGGCTCGGGCCCGAGTTCGCGGCCACCCCCTGGCGGTGGGTGGGCGCCCTGCTCGGCCTGTTCGCCGCCGCGCCGGAGGGCGAAGGGCACGCCGGGACGGGCGTGTTCGACGACTTCCGCACCACGGCCGCCGCCCCCTGAACCGGCGGCCCCGCCGCCGGTCCCGCACCACCCCCCGCACCCCCCTGACTTCCCCACCCCCCTTCCCATCCGCGCACCATCCCCGCACCATCCCAGAGAAGAGAGCCGACGATGACCATCTTCCCCGGCCGGCGCAGAGCCGCCCTCGCCCTCGCCCTCTCCGGCGTCCTCGCGCTGACCGCCACCGCCTGCGGTGACGACGGCAGCGGCGGGGCCGGCGGCGGGGGGACGGAGGGATCGGGCAAGGGCAAGATCACCTTCTGGGACAACAACGGCGGTGTCCGCACCGACGTCTGGAAGGAGATCATCGCCGACTTCGAGAAGGCGAACCCGGACATCGACGTCGAGTACGTCGGCGTCGCCTCCAAGGAGGTGCAGTCCAAGTACGACACCGCCATCCAGGGCGGCGCGCTGCCGGACGTCGGCGGCGTCGGCGCGGCGATGCTCGCCGGGATCGCCGCGCAGGGCGCCCTGGAGCCGCTGGACGAGCGGCTCGAGAAGAGCTCCCTGTTCGGCAAGCTGAACAAGGGCATGGTCGAGTCCGTCAAGGCGGCCGGCGGCCAGGACAAGCTCTTCACCGTCCCGACCTCCGCCAGCAACGGCGTCCTCTACTACCGCACCGACCTCTTCAAGGCGGCGGGCCTCCAGGAGCCGTCGACCTGGTCGGCGTTCTACGCGGCGGCCGACAAGCTCACCCAGAAGGACAAGAACCGCTTCGGCTACACCATCCGCGGCGGCGCGGGCTCCATCGCCCAGGCCCTGGACGCCATGTACGGCCAGAGCGGCATCACCGAGTTCTGGGACGGCGACAGGACCACGGTCAACGACCCGAAGAACGTGGCCGCGCTGGAGAAGTACGTCTCCCTGTTCAAGAAGAACACCCCGGCCGCCGACGTGAACAACGACTTCACCAAGATGGTCGCGCAGTGGGACAGCGGCGAGATCGGCATGCTGAACCACAACCTCGGCTCGTACCAGGACCACGTGAAGGCCCTGGGCACCGAGAAGTTCCGCGGCATACCGAACCCGACGCTCGACAACGGCACCCGCGTGATGGTGTCCAACCCGGTCGACGGCCTCGGCCTCTTCTCCAGCAGCAAGAACAAGGCCGCCGCCTGGAAGTTCATCGAGTTCGCCGCCTCCCACGAGTCCAACTCCAAGTGGAACAAGTCCGCCGGCGCCATCCCCGCCAACACCGAGGCCGCCGGCGACCCGTGGCTCCAGGAGGCCGAGCCCACCAAGCTCGCCGCCGAGGTCCTCTTCAGCGGCAAGGCGTCCATCGTCCAGCTGCCGTACTACCTGCCGGACTGGAACACCATCTCCAAGGCCGACAACGAGGCCAACTTCCAGAAGGTGCTGCTCGGTTCGATGTCCGCGAAGGACTTCGCCGACGACCTCGCCGAGCAGCTGAACGAGGCCCAGGCCGAGTGGAAGCAGCAGCAGAAGTGAGCCTGGGCCGCCGCGAGGCGGTCGCGGCCGGGGCGGGCCTCGCGCTCGCCCTGGCCGCCCGGCCGGCCGCCGCCCGTGCCGAGGCCCCGGCCTCCCGGCTCCCCCGGACCGTCTTCGTCGCCGGGGACTCCACCGCCGCGCAGAAGTACGCCGACGCGGCGCCCGAGACCGGCTGGGGCATGGCCCTGCCGTTCTTCCTGCACCGCGGGGTCGCGGTCGCCAACCACGCGGTCAACGGCCGCTCCACCAAGAGCTTCCTGGACGAGGGCCGACTGGAGCCGATCGCCGCCGCGCTGCGGCCCGGGGACGTGCTGCTCGTCCAGTTCGGCCACAACGACGCGAAGACCGCCGACCCCGCCCGCTACACCGCACCCCGGGGCGCCTACCAGGACAACCTGCGGGTCTTCGTGGAGACCGCCCGCGCCCGGGGCGCGCTGCCGGTGATCGCGACCTCCGTCGAACGGCGCCGCTTCGACGCCGCGGGGAACGCCCAGCGCTCGCTCGGCGACTACCCGGCCGCCGCGCGGGAGGCCGCCGCCCTGTCCGGCGTGCCGCTCCTCGACGTCGAGGCGCTGTCGCTGGCGCTGTGGCAGCGGCTCGGCCCCGAGGCGACGAAGACCTACTTCAACTGGACCGCGACCGAGCAGGACAACACCCACTTCAACCCGCCCGGTGCGATCGAGGTGGCCCGGATCGTGGCCCGCGAACTGCTCCGCACCCGGGTCCTCGCGCCGCGCGAGACCCGCCGGCTCGACGACGGCGTCCCCGCCGACCGGATCACCTGGCCCCCGGCCGATCCTTCCGCATCCTGAGGAGAACCGCGCGTGAACAGAAGCACGAAGCTGGGAGCGGTGGCCGCCGCCGCCCTCGTCCTCACCGTCACCGCCCCCGCCGCCGGCGCCCACTCCGGGCACCGCCCGGACCCGGCCCGCGCCACCCTCCCGGCCGGCGACGGCTGGGCCTCCGAGGGAGCCGGCACCACCGGCGGGGCCGCCGCCGACGCCTCCCGCGTCTTCACCGTCACCACCTGGGCCGAGCTGCGGGCCGCGCTCTCCGTCCCCGGCACCGAGCCGCGCATCGTGAAGGTCGCCGGCACCCTGGACGCCGTCGAGGCCGGCTGCGCCGCCTTCGAGGCGCCCGGCTACGACTTCCAGCGGTACCTCGCCGACTACGACCCCGCCGTGTGGGGGTACGAGAACGAGGTCAGCGGCCCGCAGGAGGAGCTGCGCGCCGCCTCGGCCGCCGCGCAGGGCCGGGCCATCAAGGTCAAGGTGCCCGCCAACACCACCCTGGTGGGCGTGGGCCGGGACGCGGCGATCCTCGGCGGCAGCCTCCAGGTCACCGGCGTCGACAACGTGGTGATCCGCAACCTGAAGCTGGAGAGCCCGCTCGACTGCTTCCCCCAGTGGGACCCGACGGACGGCGCCACCGGCGCCTGGAACTCGGAGTACGACAGCCTGGTCGTGTACGGCTCCACCCACGTCTGGGTCGACCACAACACCTTCACCGACGGCCGGTACCCGGACAGTTCGCTGCCGGAGTACTACGGCGAGGTGTACCAGCAGCACGACGGCGAGCTGGACGTGGTGCGCGGCGCGGACCTCGTCACCGTCTCGTGGAACGTCTTCACCGACCACGACAAGACGCTGATGATCGGCAACAGCGACAGCGCGGGCGCCACCGACCGGGGCAGGCTGCGCGTCACCCTCCACCACAACCTCTTCGACGGCGTGGTGGAGCGGGCGCCGCGGGTCCGCTTCGGCCAGGTCGACGCGTACAACAACCACTTCGTGGTGCCGGACGCGAACTACGTGTACAGCCTGGGCATCGGCCAGGAGTCGCAGCTGTACGCCGAGAAGAACGCCTTCACGCTCGGCCCCGGGGTGCCCGCCGGGCAGATCCTGAAGAAGTGGAAGGACGCGCCCGTCACCACCACCGGCAACCACGTCAACGGGCGCCCGGTCGACCTGCTGGCCGTGCACAACGAGCAGTTCCCGGCGGAGGCGCTGCGCGGCGACGCGGGCTGGACGCCCGTCCTGCGCACCCGGGTGGACCACCCGCGGGCCGTCCCCGCCCTCGTCGACCACCGCGCCGGCGCCGGCCGGCTGCGCTGACCGACCCCCGTCCCCGGGCCGGGGCGGAGCGCGGCACCCCGTCCCGTCGCGCCCGCCCCGGCCCGGTCCCTTCCCCCGTTCCCGCTTCCCCTCCCCCTTCCCTTTCTCTCTTGCGCTCAGCGAAGGAGCATCCGCATGCCCTCGCACCACCCCCGGACGTCCCCCGCCCGCCGCGCACTCCTCGCCGGGGCCGGGGCGGCGCTCGCCGCCCTCGCCCTGCCGGCCGCCCCCGCGCTGGCCTCCGGCCGCCCGGCCGGACCCTTCGGCCGGTACGGCTCGCCCGCCGCGCGGCTCTCCGCGAGGACGCTCTACGTCCACCCCGGCGGCCTCGGCGACCACACCTCCGTCCAGGCCGCCGTGAACGCGGCCTCCGGCACCGGCTGGACGCTGGTCCTCGCCCCGGGGACGTACCGGGAGACCGTCGTGGTGAGCGCCGCCCGGACCGGCATGACCTGGCTCGGGGCGAGCGGGGACGCCAGGGACGTGGTCGTCGTGTACGACAACGCGGCGGGCACCCCGAAGCCGGACGGCTCCGGCACGTACGGCACCAGCGGGTCGGCGACGGTCACCCTCCAGGCGGCGGACTTCACCGCCCACGGGGTCACCTTCGCCAACGACTTCCTCCGCACCGACCTGCCGGGGAACCCGGGCACCCAGGCGGTGGCGCTGAAGGCGCAGGGCGACCGCTCGGCCTTCTTCCACTGCCGCTTCCTGGGCCACCAGGACACGCTGTACGCGGACTCGACGTCCCTGGCGGCCTTCGCCCGGCAGTACTTCGCGCACTGCCACGTGGAGGGGGACGTGGACTTCGTCTTCGGGCGGGCCACGGCGGTCTTCGAGCACTGCCACTTCCGGACCCTGGTCCGCACGGACCTGGCGGGCGCCCCGTACGGCTTCGTCTTCGCGCCCTCGACGGCCCGCGCCAACCCGTACGGCTTCCTCGCCTCCCGCTGCCGGATCAGCAGCGAGGCGCCGGACGGCTTCTACAAGCTGGCCCGCCCGTGGGTGCCCGGCTCCGACCCGACGGCGTGGCCGGCGCTGGTCGTCCGGGAGTCCGTCCTGGGGGCGGGGATCGACGCGGCGGCGCCGTACGCGAACATGCGGGCCGAGCACCCCTGGCAGGACCAGCGCTTCGCCGAGTACCGCAACACGGGCCGGGGCGCGGAGACCCCCGTCCCGGAGAACCGGCCGCAGCTGACCCGCGCGGGGGCCGCCTCCGTCACCCGGGCCGCCTTCCTGGGCGACTGGACGCCCGTGGACCCCGTCCGCTCCTGACCGTCGGTTCAACGGTCAACTGATCATGAATCAACTACATTCATGACGAATCCAGCGTTTTCGCCCTCGATCCGCCGGTTAGTCGCCGGTCGACCGCACCAACGCCTGGAGGGTGAACCATGATCGCCCAGGAACAGATCCCCACGGTGCTGGACCATCCGGTCTACGACACCGAGGGCAAGAAGATCGGCGACGCCAAGCACGTCTTCCTCGACGACTCCACCGGTCGCCCCGAGTGGGTCACCGTCCGGACCGGACTCTTCGGCACGAACGAGTCCTTCATCCCGATCAGGGACGCCTCCCTGGTCCAGGACCACCTGGAGGTCCCCTATCCCAAGGACCGGGTGAAGGGGGCCCCGCACGTCGACGTCGACAGCGGGGGCCACCTCGACGCGAGCGAGGAGAGGCGCCTGTACGAGTACTACGGCATCGCCTGGGACGACGCCTGGCAACGGGCGAACCAGCCCGGCGAGGACGGCTGGGCCCACGGCACGGCCGGCACCGCCGGAACCACGGGAACGGCGGGGGCCGCGGGCACGTCCGGCACCATGGACACGGCGGGCACCGCCGGGATCGCCGGCACCGGACGCACGGCGGGCGCCGCCGACGACGCCATGACCCGGTCCGAGGAGCAGATGCACGTCGGGACCGAGGAGGTCGAGAGCGGCCACGTCCGGCTGCGCAAGTACGTCGTCACCGAAGACGTCCAGGAGACCGTACCGGTCCGCCACGAAGAGGTGCGCGTGGTGCGCGAGCCGATCACGGACGCCAACCGCGACGAGGCCCTGTCCGGCCCCGAGATCACCGAGGCCGAGCACGAGGTGATCCTCCACGAGGAGCGCCCGGTGGTCGAGACCCGGGCCGTCCCCGTCGAGCGGGTCCGGCTGGAGACGGAGGAGGTCGTCGAGGAGGAGACGGTCACCGGCCAGGTGCGCAAGGAGCACATCGAGATCGAGGGGGACGACAACCCCGAGGGACGCGACCGCATGTGACGTCACGTCACCGCAGCCGGGCGGCGAGGCCGCCCGGCTCCGGCGCGCCGGGATCCGGGTCCGGGGCGCTCAGACCAGGAGGTCGACGCAGTCGAGGGCGGTGCCCGCGCTCAGGAAGCCCGTCCCCGTCGAACCGCTGACCACGTTCAGCCGGAGGACGTTGTACTGGGACGGGTCCGTCCGCCACGCGCTCGCGGGGACGCCGTACGTGAAGGTGTGGTTGTTGCCCCGGTACGAGCCGTTGGTGAGGGAGCGGGTGGGGGGCTGGGCGGGCGGCGACGGGATCGCCGAGACCCAGCCGTCGTTGACGGTGACCTGCGGACGCCCGTTGAGGAAGGCGGTGGTGACGCCGATCCGCAGCGTGTGCGCGGCGGCGGCCTGGGCGGCGGTGAGCCGGAAGTAGACCAGGAAGCCGTCGTTGACGTCCTTCCAGAGGTAGCAGGGGACGGCGGCGGAGGGGTCGGCGCCGTCCACGACGACGTTCCCCGTCCAGGCGGCGGCCCGGACGTCGGAGGGGTGGGCGTAGGTCATGAGCCGCGCGTTCTTGAAGCCGGCGGGGGTGCCGTCCCAGTCGCCGAGCCGCCAGACGGCGGGCGCGGTGCTCGGGTCGCCGGTGATCGTGATCGTGTGCAGGGCGGTGGCCGCGCCCGCGGTGACGGTCACCTGGGCGGTGTGCACGGCGAGTTCGCCCTTGTAGACGGTGAGCGTGTACGTGCCGGGCAGCATGCCCCGGCAGGAGTACGCGCCGGTGCCGGCGGCGGCGCGGGTCCAGTACTGGGCGGCGGCGTTGGCGAAGCCGACCGTGTACGGGTGGGCGGGGTCCATGCCCGCCAGGCCGACCCCGGCGACGCGCCCGCGCCCGGCGCTCCCGACCCAGCCGGGGATGCCGAGCCCGTCGGCCCAGGAGGTGTCGTGGGCGCCGGGGAAGAGCGCGGGGTCGGGCGCGGCGCCGTCGGTGAGGGCGAGCACGTACGGCCCCTGGAGCCCGAAGCGCATGGCCTCGGTCTGCGACTGCTCGTAGTGGAGGATCTCGTAGAGGCCGGCGCCGAGTTCGTTGGAGTGGCGGAGCAGCGAACGGTAGAAGGGGCCGCCGGCCGCCTTCTCGTGGTTGGAGCGGACCATCCAGAGGCCGACCGAGCCGGTGGTGTACCCGACGTGGTCGTAGTCCATGACGCGGACGCCGGAGTAGTGCTTGGAGCGGGTCTGCCCGTCCGCGCGCCGCCAGACGTCGCCGGCCTCGATGACCGTGTCGGCGCCCTCGACCCAGGAGTCCGGGCCCTCGTTCGGGAAGACGCCGGGCTTGAGGCGGACGATGAAGCGGGTGGCGGTGAAGGACGTGTCGGCCTTGTCGGTCCACAGGTAGACGTTGTTGAGGCCGGAGCGGACCGCGTAGTAGTGGCGCAGGGTGCCGTGGACGACGGTGACGAGGACGGTGGGGCCGGTCTGCGCGAGGGTGACGGTGGAGGCGCCGAGGCCCGACTCGACGTGGGAGTGCTTGCCGCCGTAGCCCTCGTACTCCTTGCCCCGGTAGAGGATCGAGGTGAGGTCGCCGGTGGCCTTGGAGATCCTGACGACGAGTCCGGCGCCGGTGTCGATCACGTAACTCGTCCCTTCGTCGCTCCAGCCGAAGCCGGCCGCCGCGGCGGGCGCGGCGGCGGTGGCGGCGAGGGCTCCGGCGGCGACGGCCGCACCGAGGACGGTCCTGCGGCGGACGGGGCGGGTGCTCATGGGCGGCTCCTTCGGTGGGTGCGCGTGGGGGGGGCAGCCGTAGGTCGCCGCGGGGCGGGAAAGGGTTGCCCCCTTCGCTCGAAACGTTTCAAGAGAGTTTCCCCGGTATTTGTTATCGATGTTGACTAATGGGGGGCCGGTCCCTACGGTCGACGCAGTTCCATGGAGAAAGCGCTTACTATTCTTCGTTCCCCTGCCGGGAGCGAGGAGGAGGGAGAGCCCATGAGAAGCACCCCGAGACGGGCGGCACGGACCTCGCCGCAGGCGCGGAGGGCCCCGGGGCGGGGCCGGGCCGGCGTCCGGATCGCCCTCGCCGCCGCCGTGGCGGCCGCCCTCACCGCCGTACCGGCCTCGGCGCAGTCCGGGCGGGAACGGCCGTACCCGGACCTGAGCCGGGAGGTCCTCGCGGACGGCGACGGGTGGGCCGCCGCCGACGGCGGCACGACCGGCGGGGCCGCCGCCGCGCCCGCCCGCGTCCACACCGTCCGCACCCGCGCCGAACTCGTCCGCGCCCTCGACGGCGGCAGCTCCGTGCCGAAGGTCATCAGGATCGCGGGCACCATCGACGGCAACGCCGACGACGCCGGCCGCCCGCTCTCCTGCGCCGACTACGCCGACTACGGCTACCGCGTCGAGGAGTACCTCGCCGCCTACGACCCCCGGACCTGGGGTGCGGCCAGGCCGGCGGGGCCGCAGGAGGACGCCCGGCGGGCGTCCGCCGCCCGGCAGGCCGAGCGGATCGTGCTCGCCGTCGGCTCGAACACCACCCTGATCGGCGCCGGGCCGCACGCCGGACTGCGCGGCGTCTCCCTCCAGGTGAAGGACGCCGGGAACGTCATCGTCCGGGACCTCGAACTCACCGACGCCTACGACTGCTTCCCGGTCTGGCAGCCCAACTCAGGCGGCCTGGGCGACTGGAAGAGCGCGTACGACACCCTGTGGCTGCGCGGGGCCCGGAACGTCTGGGTCGATCACGTCACCTTCGGCGACGGACGCCACCCGGACGCCGGCGAACCGACCTACTACGGACGGAACTTCCTCCGCCACGACGGACTCCTCGACATAACCGACGGCTCCGACCTGGTGACCGTGAGCTGGAGCCGCTTCGCCGGCCACGACAAGGCGATCCTGATCGGCAACGGCGACGGGGTCGTCACCGACCGGGGGAAGCTGCGGGTCACCCTCCACCACAACGAGTTCACCGGCATCGTGCAGCGCGCCCCGCGCGTCCGCTTCGGCCAGGTGCACGTCTACAACAACCGGTACGTGGTCCCCGAGGACGCCCACGACTACCGCTACTCGCTGGGCGTCTCCACCGAGTCCGCGATCGTCGCCGAGAACAACTCCTTCACCACCCCCGCGCACGTGGAGGCCGCCGACCTGGTGAAGAGCTGGAACGGCTCCGCCCTCCTGGCACGCGGCAACGTCTTCAACGGCTACCCGGTCGATCTGACGGCCCTCAACAACGCCTACAACTCCGGCAGCGAACGCGACCTGACGGACCGGGTCGGCTGGACACCCGTGCTGCACGGGCCGGTCGAGGACGCCACCGCCGCCGCCCGCTCGGTCGCCCGCCACGCGGGCGCCGGCCGCGCCACCCACTGAATCCCCCTCCCACCCACAGGAGTCCGATCCGTGTCCTCCTCCTCGCGGCCACCCCGCACCGGACGGGCCGGGGCCCGCGCCCTCCTCGCCGGCGCCCTGCTGGCGGCCCTCACCCCCGTCCTCCCCGCCCAGGCGGCCGCCCCGGCCGCCGCCGCCCCCCTCGCCACCATCCGGGCCGAGACCGGTGCCGAGGCCGGATCCGGTGCCGAGACCGGCACCGGAGCCGACACCGGGGCCGACCGCTGGTCCGAGACCGCCCACGGCTTCGCCTCGCTCGCCGGAGGCACCACCGGCGGCGCGGGCGGCGAGGTCGTCACCGTGACGGACGCCGTCGCCCTCGCCCGCTACGCGGCGGCCCCGGAGCCGTACGTCATCCAGGTCTCCGGCGCGCTCACCCTCCAGCCCTTCGGCACCGAGATCACCGTCGCCTCCGACAAGACGATCCTCGGCCTCGGCGACATCGCCGAACTGGTCCACGGCGGGCTGCACCTGAACCCCGGCACCCACAACGTGGTCATCCGCAACCTGACGATCCGCGACACGGCCGTCGAGGGCGACTGGGACTGCAAGAACACCGACTACGACGGCATCCAGATGGACTCGGTCCACCACGTCTGGATCGACCACAACCGCTTCTCGCGGATCTGCGACGGGCAGCTCGACATCCGCAAGGACAGCGAGTACGTCACCGTCTCCTACAACCGCTTCGAGGACAACAACAAGACCTTCGGGATCGGCTGGACCCCGAACGTCCGCACCCAGATCACCGTCGACCACAACCTCTTCGCCCGCACCAAGCAGCGCAACCCCTCCGCCGACAACGCCGCCTACGCCCACCTCTACAACAACCTCCTGACCGCGCAGAACGACCCGGCCGACCCCGTGTGGACGTACGGCAACTGGTCCCGCGGCCGCACCAGGATGGTCATCGAGAACAGCTACTACGAAGACGTGCAGCACCCCTTCCAGGCCGACGAAACCGCCGAACTCGTGCAGCGGGGCTCGATCCTGAGGAACACCAGCGGCCGGCACGACACCCGCGGCGACGCCTTCGACCCGCGCGCCTTCTACGACTACCGGCTCGACCCGGCGTCCGCCGTGCCCGCGCTGGTGCACCGCTTCGCCGGCCCGCAGAAGAAGACCGGGAAGCCCCTTGCCCGCACCGGCGCCCCCTCCGCCTCCGCCCTCGCCGCCGCGGCCGACTGGACCGACGATACCGCCGACGGATTCGCCTCCGTCGACGCCCTCGGCCAGAACGGCACCCACGGCGGCCGGGACGGGCGGACCGTGCTCGCCACCACCCTCGCCGACCTGGAGAAGTACGCCACGGCGGCGGAGCCGTACACCGTCGTCGTCCAGGGGACGATCACGATGGTCCCCAAGGGCCGCGAGATCAAGGTCGCCTCGGACAAGACCATCGTCGGCGCCGGCACCACCGGACACCTCGTCGGAGGCGGCTTCTTCCTCGGCACGGGCGTCCACAACGTGATCATCCGCAACCTGACGATCCGCGACTCCTCCGAGGGGATCTGGAACGACGACGAGCACGACTTCGACGCGATCCAGATGGACGGCGCCCACCACGTCTGGATCGACCACAACACCCTGCGCGACCAGGCCGACGGTCTGATCGACAGCCGCAAGGACACCACCTACGTCACGATCTCCTGGAACCGGCTGAGCGACAACAACAAGACCCTCGGCATCGGCTGGACCCCGAACACCACCGCCGCCCTCACCCTCCATCACAACTGGCTGTACGAGACGCAGCAGCGCAACCCCTCCGCCGACAATGCGGCCCGCGCCCACCTCTACAACAACTACCTCCAGGACGACCCGGCGGGCCCCGTCTCCGTCGCGTACGGCAACTACGCCCGGGGCGCGACCCGGATGGTCCTGGAGAACAGCTACTTCAAGGGGGTGCGGAACCCCGTCACCAAGGACCCGACCGCCGCCCTCGTCCAGCGCGGCAACGTCTTCGACGGCACCTCCGGGCGCAACGAGTCCGGCCCCGACTCCACCGGCGCGGGCGCCTTCGACCCGCGCTCCTCCTACGACTACCGGCTCGACCCCGCCACGGAGGTGCCGGCGCTCGTCACCGCGGGCGCCGGACCGCGCGCCGCGATCGGCGTCCTCGCCCCGACGGTGATCACCGTCGCGCGGGACGGCTCCGGCGACCACACCACCGTGCAGGCGGCCGTCGACGCCGTCCCCGCCGGGAACGCGCTGCCCGTCACCGTCGCCGTGGCCCCCGGCGACTACCGGGAGACCGTCAGGATCCCGCGCACCAAGCGGTTCGTCACCGTGCAGGGCACCGGCCCGAGCCGCCGCGACACCCGGATCGCGTACGACAACGCGGCCGGCACGCCGAAGCCCGACGGCACGGGGACGTACGGCACCAGCGGCAGCGCGACCTTCGCCGTCGAGGCCGACGACACCCGGCTGCGGAACCTGAGCGTGGTCAACTCCTTCGACGAGGCCGCCCACCAGGACCTCTCCGGCCACCAGGCGGTCGCCCTGCGCACCGCCGCCGACCGGATCGACCTGACCGGGCTGATCGTCGAGGGCGACCAGGACACCCTCCAGACGGACTCGGCGTCCCGGGACGTCGTCGGCCGGGTCCGGCTGACCGACTCCTACGTCGCCGGGAACGTCGACTTCCTCTTCGGCCGGGGCACCGTCGTCGTCGACGGCTCGGTCCTCACCCTGCGCAAGCGGTGGGACGGCAGCTCCGCCGGATACGTCACCGCCCCGTCGACCGCCGCCGGCCGCAAGGGCATCCTGATCACCCGGTCGGTGATCGACGGCGACGTGGCGCCGGGCAGCTTCCACCTGGGGCGGCCCTGGCACGCGGGCGGGGACGCCTCCCTCGACCCGCAGACCGTGGTCCGCGACAGCCGGCTCGGCGCGGCCGTCCGCCCGGCGCCCTGGACCGACATGGGCGGCTTCTCCTGGCGGGACGACCGCTTCGCCGAGTACCGCGACCTCGGCCCGGGCTCCGGACCGGCCTCCGCCGACCGCCCGCAACTGACGGACGCGCAGGCCGCCGACCACGAGCCCGCCGACTGGCTGGGCGACTGGACCCCGGCCGGCTGAGCCGGTGCGGGGCCGGTCCCGCACCGGCCGGTCCCGTGCCGTCCCGTCAGCCGAAGCCGCCCCGGAGGGTGGTCCGGGCGCCGCCGGGGGCGGTGAGGACGACGGTGTACGCGTCGGCCGAGGCGTCCCGGATGCCCTCGGCGTGGTTGTACTGGGCGGCGAAGGTGTGCGGGCCCGCCGGGACCGTGCGGCCCGGCTTCAGGGTCCAGCGGTAGACGAGCGCGCCGGACTCCTCCGCGGCCGTGACCGTGAAGTCGTCGGTGGAACGGGTCTGCCAGTGACCGGTGCTGACGATCCCTCCGGTCAGCGCGACCCGCACCTCGACGGCGAGGCCGGTGACCTCGGTCTCCGTGGTCACCGCCAGGTCGCTCTGCGCCCACCAGCGGTTGCTGCCCCGGTCGACGGTGCCGGTCGCGCGGGCCGCCGGACCGGGCACGGCGGGGGCCGGCACGGCCGGGGACGCGGGCCGCTCCCGCAGGGCCGTCACGGCGAGGCCGCCGAGACCGACGGCGGCCACCGCGGTCGCGGCGACGGCGACGGCGGTCGCCGTGGCCGTCCACCGGCGGCCGGTCCGGGTGGCGCGGAAGGGCGCCCGGCCCCGGCGGGCCGGCGGGGCGGCCATCCCGCGTTCGACGCGGGCCAGCATCCGGGCCCGGTCGGGCCGGTGCGCGCGCGCCGCCTCGCGCAGCTCGCCGCGCAGCCGTCTCTCGTCCATCAGCGCCTCCCCGCGGCGAGTTCGGTGGCGGCCCGGCCGCCGAGCAGCTTCTGGAGCTCGGCCATCCCCTTGGCCGTCTGGCTCTTGACCGTGCCGACCGAGACGCCCAGGGCCAGGGCGGTGTCCCGCTCGGAGAGGTCGAAGGCGTGGCGCAGGACGACGCAGGCGCGCTTGCGGAAGGGCAGCGCGCGCAGCGCGGTCCGCACGTCGACGACGGCGGGCACGTCCGGGTCCTCGGTGTGCTCGGGGCGCCGGTCCCAGAAGGCGGCGATCCGGCGGCGCTCGCGGACGGTGCCGCGGATGCGGGTGCGGACGAGGTTGGCGACGACGCCCCGGGCGTAGGCGGCGGGGTGTTCGGCGGCGCGGACCCGGTCCCAGCGGTGCCAGAGGGCGAGCATGGCGTCGGCGGCGAGGTCGTCGGCGGCGTCGGTCTCGCCGGTGAGGAGGTGGGCGAGGCGGGCGAGTTCGGCGTAGTGGCGGTCGAAGAAGTCCCGGAACTCGGCGGCGGCGTCCCCCGTTCCGCCCCCGCCCCGCGTCCCGTGGGCGTCAGACGCGGTCACGGCCGTCCCCCGGTGCGGCGGGCGCGGGCCCGGTGCCGGCCCGGACGGTGAGGCGGGGGGCGAGGAGCTCGGTGCCGCGGGCGGGCTCGCCGCGCAGCCGGGCGACGAGCCGCTCGACGGCGATCCGGCCCATGTCCTGGGCGGGCACGGCGACGGCGGTGAGCGGTACGGAGGCGTGGGCGGCGACCTGGTCGGGGCAGACCGCGACGACGGAGACGTCCTCGGGGACGGCCCGGCCCTGGTGGCGCAGGACGGCGAGGAGCGGTTCCACGGCGGCCTCGTTCTGCACGAGGAGTGCGGTGGTGCCGGGGCGTTCCTCGAAGATCCGGGTGACGGCGGCGGAGACGGCCGCGTAGGTGCCCTCGACGGGCCGGTGGAGCAGGGCGGTGCCGTGCTCCGCGGCGGCGGCGCGGACCCCGGCGAGGGTGCGCTCGGCGTAGCCCGTACCGCGGGCGTAGACGGCGGGGGGTTCGCCGAGGACGGCGACGGCGCGGTGGCCGAGCCCCGCGAGGTGGTCGACGCAGCGGGCCCCGGCGGCGGCGAAGTCGAGGTCCACGCAGTCGAGCCCGGCGGTGTCGGCGGGCAGGCCGATGAGGACGGAGGGCCGCACGGCCTCCTGGAGGCAGGGCAGCCGGGGGTCGTCGAGCTCGACGTCCATGACGATCATGCCGTCGGCGACGGCGCTGCCCTCGACGCGGCGGACGGCCTCGGGCCCCTCCTCCCCGGTGAGCAGCAGCACGTCGTAGCCGTGGGCGCGGGCCGTGGTGGTGACGGCCATGGCGATCTCCATCATCACCGGCACGTAGAGCCCGGTCCGCAGCGGCATCATCAGGGCGAGGATGCTGGTCTGGCCGCCGGCGAGGGCGCGGGCGCCGGCGTGCGGACGGTAGCCGAGCTCGTCGATGGAGTGCTGGATGCGCTCGCGGGTGGCGGTGGAGATGGACCGCTTGCCGCTCAGGACGTAGCTGACGGTGCTGGCGGACACGCCGGCGTGCCGGGCGACGTCGGCGAGGGTGACCACGTGCGCGCTCCTCGACTGGCCCGGGGAGGTTCCGGGAGGGGTGGGGTACCCGTCGACGACAGGGACCCCCGACCCTAAGCGGCCGCTCGTCGGACTGTCCAGGCGGGGTGCGAAGAGTCCAAGGGCCGGGGGGTCGCGCGGGGTTGTGCGGGGGGTGTGCGGCGCGGTGGGATGGAAACCGTCGCGCAAGCGCTTTCTGCGGTGTCCTCCTCCCGCGCATCCCCCGCCTCTCCCTCCATCCCCATCCCCCTCTCCGTTCCCGTTCCCGTTCCCATCCCATTCCCTTCTCCTTCTCCTTCTCCGTTGGGAGCACCATGACCGGCCTGCCCTGGTACACCTCCTTCGCGCCCGAGCGGGGCACCCTGCCGCCGCGCGCCTGGACCGCGGACTCCGACGCCGCCCGGCTCCCGCTCGGCGGCGACTGGGCGTTCCGCCTCTCCCCCGCCGCCGACGCGGCGGACACCTCCTTCGCCGGGCCCGGCTTCGACGCCGGGGACTGGCGGACCGTCACCGTGCCGGGCCACTGGGTGCTCCAGGGGAAGGACGGGGAGTTCGGCGGGCCCGCGTACACCAACGTCGTCTACCCCTTCCCGGTCGATCCGCCGCACGTGCCCGACGAGAACCCGACCGGGGACCACCTGCGCCGGTTCGACCTGCCGGACGGCTGGCCGGACGGCGGCGGGGCGGTGCTCCGCTTCGACGGCGTCGAGTCCTGCGCCCGGGTGTGGCTGAACGGCACCGAGCTGGGCTGGTTCAAGGGGTCCCGGCTGGCGCACGAGTTCGCGGTCGGCCCGCTGCTGCGGGAGCGGGACAACGTGCTCGCGGTCCGCGTCCACCAGTGGTCCTCGGGGTCGTACCTGGAGGACCAGGACCAGTGGTGGATGCCGGGGATCTTCCGGGACGTGACGCTGCTGCACCGCCCGGACGGCGCCCCCGGCGACTTCTTCGTGCACGCCTCGTACGACCACGCCGCCGGCACCGGGGAGCTCCGGGTCGACTGCGACGTGCCCGGCCGGGTCCGGGTGCCGGAGCTGGGCGTCGACGTGGCGGCCGGGGAGTCCGTGACCGTGCCGGTGGAGCCGTGGAGCGCCGAGGTGCCCCGGCTGTACGAGGGCGAGCTGACGGCCGGCGGGGAGCGGATCGGACTGCGGATCGGCTTCCGGTCGGTGTATGTGGAGGACGGCGTCCTGAAGGCGAACGGACGGCGGATCCTCTTCCGGGGCGTGAACCGGCACGAGTTCCACCCGGAGACGGGGCGGGCCCTGGACCTCGGCACCATGCGCGCGGACGTCGAGCTGATGAAGCGTCACAACATCAACGCCGTGCGGACCTCGCACTACCCGCCGCACCCGGCCTTCCTCGACCTGTGCGACGCCTACGGCCTGTGGGTGATCGACGAGGGCGACCTGGAGACCCACGGCTTCGAGGAGCTCGGCTGGCGGGGCAATCCGGTCGACGACGAACGGTGGACGCCCGCGCTGCTCGACCGGGCGGCCCGGCTCGTGGAGCGGGACAAGAACCACCCCTCGGTGGTGCTGTGGTCGCTGGGCAACGAGTGCGGGACGGGCGCGGGGCTCCGCGCGACGGCCCGCTGGATCCGGGACCGGGACCCCTCGCGGCCGGTGCACTACGAGGGCGACCGGTCCTGCCCCGAGGTGGACGTGTACTCCCGGATGTACCCGCCGCACGCCGAGGTCGGGACGATCGGCCGGCGCGAGGACGAGGGCCCGGAGCACCGCCGCGAACTCCCTTTCATCCTCTGCGAGTACGCACACGCGATGGGCAACGGTCCGGGCGGACTCACCGAGTACCAGCGGCTGTTCGAGACGTACGAGCGCTGCCAGGGCGGCTTCGTGTGGGAGTGGATCGACCACGGCCTGGCGCACCCGGTCCACGGATACGGCTACGGCGGCGACTTCGGCGAGGAGCTGCACGACGGGAACTTCGTCTGCGACGGCCTGCTCTTCCCGGACCGCACGCCGTCGCCGGGACTGGTCGAGTACAAGAAGGTGATCGAGCCGGTGCGGATCGCACCCGGCGAGCGGCCCGGCACGGCCCTGGTGAGCAACCTGCACGACGTGGCGGACCTGTCGTCGCTCGCCTTCGTCTGGGAGTTCCTGGCGGACGGGGAGGCGGTGGCGGAGGGCGGTCTCGCCGTGCCGCCGCTGACCGCCGGGGAGCGGGTGGAGGTGGAGCTGCCGCCGGTGCCCGCGCACCCCGCGGGCGCGGAGGCCGTGTGGACGGTACGGGCCGTGCTGGCGGCCGACACGGTGTGGGCGCCCGCCGGGCACGAGGTCGCCTGGGGGCAGCTGCCGGTGTCGGCGCCCCGGCCGCTGCCGGCCGGGTCCGGCGCGGGACCGGTCGCGGACGGCGGCCGGATCCTCCTCGGGCCCGCCGTCCTCGACGCCCGCACGGGCGCGCCGCTCTCGCTCGGCGGGCTGCCGGTGTCGGCCTTCGGGCTCGACGTGTGGCGGGCTCCGACGGACAACGACGAGGGGGCGCCCTGGCAGCCGGACACCCGATGGGGCACGCTCTGGCGGGAGCTGGGCCTGCACCGGATGCAGCACCGCACGGACGCGGTGGCCGTGGACGGCGAAGGGGTGACGGTGCGCAGCCGGGTGGCGCCCGCGGCCCGCGACGTCGGACTGGCCGTCACGTACCGCTGGACCTCGGACGGCACCGGGGTGCGGCTCGGCGTGGACGTGGTGCCCGAGGGCGACTGGCCGGTGCCGCTCCCCCGGCTCGGCGTCCGGCTCGGGCTTCCGGCCGCGCTCGACCGGGCGCAGTGGTACGGCGGCGGCCCCGGCGAGGCGTATCCGGACACCCGCGCGGCGGCCCGCCTCGGGATCTGGGAGTCCACCGTGGCCGGCCTCCAGACGCCGTACGTGCGCCCGCAGGAGAACGGGGCCCGGATCGGCACCCGGTGGCTGGAGCTGACGGGGCCGGACGCGGGCGTACGGGTCGAGGGCGAGCCGTCCTTCTGGTTCACGGCCCGCCGCTGGACGCACGCGGACCTGGACGCCGCCGCGCACCGCCCGGACCTGGTGCCGGGCGACACGCTGTGGCTGAACCTGGACCACGCCCTGCACGGCATCGGCTCCCAGTCCTGCGGCCCGGGCGTCCTGCCGGAGCACCGCCTGGAGGCGGCCCCGGCGTCGTTCTCCCTGTGGTTCACGCCGACGGGCGGCTGAGCCGTGACGGCGGACGGCCGGGTCCCGTGGCTTCGGGACCCGGCCGTCCGGCTTCGGGGAGGGGCGGGCGGTCAGCGCAGGGCGCGCTCCGGGAGGATGCCCCGGGCCCTGAGCTCGGCGGCGACCAGGGCCGCGTACTCGGTGGCGCCGCGGACCGAGGTGTGGGTGTTGTCCCGTTTCTCGGTCGTCAGGTAGAGCGCCTTCGAGCCCTCCGGGCCGAGTTCTTCCACGCGGGCCTTGGTCAGGGCCGTGAGGTCGATCAGCGGGGTGGAGAGGGTGGTGGCGAGGGCGCGGATCTCGGCCGGGTGGTCGACGCCGAGGCCGTTGACGAGCAGGGCGGTGCCGTTGTCGAGAGTGCCGTCCGCGTTGAACCAGCGGCGGACGACGGGGGTGACGAGGACCGGCTCGCCACCCCGGGCCCGTACCCGCTCCACCAGGGTCGTGAGGTTGGCCCGGTAGGTGGCGGCGTCGGTCTGCTTGTCGTTGTGGGCGAGCTGGATCAGGACCGGGTCGCCGGGCCGGATCTCCGTCTCGACCCGGTCGAAGAGGGCCGGGTTCGCGAGGAAGGTGACGGTGCTCTCGCCGGAGTCCGCGTGGTTGGCGACGGCGACGCCGCGCCCCAGGTGGACGGGGAGCCGCTGGCCCCAGCCGGTGTACGGGTCGCCGGGCTGGTCGCAGACGGTGGAGTCGCCGATCAGGAAGAGGCGGGTCGCCGTGGGGGCGGGGGTGACGCGGAGGGCGGCGACGCGCGGGGCGGCGCCGGTGAGCAGGAGGTCGAGGCCGGTGCTTCCGGCGGGGCCGGTGGGCTCGCCCTCGGGGTCGCGGACGTCGACGGTGAAGGAGCGGCGGAGCCGCTCGCCGGCGCCGGTGGGGGTCTCGGCGAGCAGGGCGCGGCGGGTCTCGCCGCTGATCGCGGTCGCTCCGGCGGTGTCGCCGCCGAGGGTGACGGTGACGTCGTACGTGCCGGGCGGGAGGTCGAAGTGGCAGGCGAGGGCGGTGCTCTCGGCGGCCGGGTTGCAGTGGTCGAGGCCCTGGCCGTACGGGGTGTCGGCCTGGGCCGCGGTGGGTGCGGTGGCAGCGAGGAGCGCGAGCAGGCTCGCCGCCAGGACGGTGGTCCTCTTCATCGGAGGTCTCCGGTGGGTCAGTTCGGGAGGTGGTCGCCGACGAGGGCGAGGTTCTGGATGGCGGCGAGGCCGTAGAGGGCGGTGGTGTTGGTGCTGATCCACAGGTGTTCGTAGCCGGGTTCGAGGGCGGCCGGGCCCTGCACGGGCGTCTTGTCCCAGACCATGGCGGAGGTGTAGCCGTCGCTCTTGTCGAACCTGGCCCAGGCCCGCTGGGCGAGCTTGGCGTCGTTCAGCTGGGCGGCGGCGTAGGCGTCCTGGCGGGAGTGGCCCTGGAAGAGGAGGAGGGTACCGAAGTTCTGTCCGTAGCGGGCGGCCTGCTCGGTCTTGGAGGCGTTGAAGTAGCGGCAGTAGTCGAGCCAGGCGTTCTTGAAGGCCGGCATGTCGACGAGGTCGATGAGCTCGGCGCACATCTCCACGAGGCCGAACATGGCGGAGAGGTGGGAGACGCCGACGGCCGGCCGGTCGGCGATCGCGAAGCGGCCGGTGTCGAGGTCGTAGAGGCCGGTGCCCTGGACGAAGCCGTTGGGCTGGGCGGCGATGGTCTCCATCGTGGAGCGCAGCCGGGCCTCGGCCTTGGCGGCCTTGGGGCCGCCGCGCTCCCACTCGGTGAGCCAGCCGGCGGCGAGGCCGCTCCAGTCCGTGCCGAAGCCGACGGAGAGGGCGTGGCGGTCGGGGGTGTAGGGCTCGGTGCGGATCTTGCGGATGGGGTCGAGGACGAGGAAGGTCTCGTCGGAGTCGACCTGGTCGTGCATGAGGTCGCCGACGCGTTCGTCGGCGGTGAGGAAGTAGTAGGGGCGGCGGTAGACGGCGGTGGAGATCCGCTGCTGCTTGGCGCTGTCGGCGAAGTGCTGGACGCCGTGCCGGGTGCCGAGGCCCGCCCACTGCCCGAGGTGGTAGACGTCGACCTCTCCGGTGTGGCGGGTCATGGCCTCGGCGAAGCGGAAGACGTCGGCGCGGCCGGAGCGGAGGTAGGCGTACCAGAGCCAGAGGTCGGGCGAGAGTTCGGAGTTGTCCCAGGCGTAGCCGCCGACGTCGTACCGCCACTGGTGCCGGTCCTCGTCGTAGGTGTGCATGATGTCGCCGTAGTCCCAGAAGCCGTACCAACGGCGCTGCTCGGCCTGGTCCTTGTAGTACGCGAAGAGGTAGTCGAGCCGGTCCTCGATCTTCGCCTTCGCCGGGGTGGAGCGGTCGACGGGCGAGAAGAGGCCGCCGAAGACGCGGGCGCGGACCAGGTCCTCGGGGCTCGCGGCGAGCTGCGGCGGGACGCGGACGGCGGCGGCCTGGGCGACGAGGGCGGCGGCGGTCGGGGTGGCGGCGTTGGCCCAGAACATCAGCTCGCTGGTGCGGGCGATGCCGTAGGGGGTGCCGAAGCCCGGCTCGTGGTCCTCGTAGGTGATGTTGAGGCCCTCCAGCTGCTCCGGGAAGGTGTCCTGGCCCATGCCGTCGTGGTAGAAGCGCAGGTCCATGGGCTGGGCCTCGGGCGACCAGAGCCAGAGGGTGACCTCGGCCTCGTCGCCGGCGGCGCCGCGGATGTCGAGCTGGGCGGGGTGCTTCTGCCAGAAGTCCCGCAGACCGAAGGAGAGTCCGCCGCTCGCACCGCCGACGTATCCGAAGCCGCTCGCGCGGCGGCCGCCGCCCGCGGCGATCCAGCCGTGGCCGGGCCTGGTGCGCTTGCGGAGGGAGAAGCCGTCCGCGGAGAGCTGGGAGAGGGTGTAGTCGCCCCAGGTGGGGATGTACGGGAGGCGGCTGGTGACGCGCTGGTCCCAGGTGGCCGGGTCGGGCAGCTTCTCGCCCTTGACCTGGGCGGCGCGGACGGCGGCGCCGGGGTCGCGGCGCAGTCCCGTGATGCCCCGGACGGCCTCGGTGAGGAAGCCGGAGCCCTCGCCGGCGAGGCGGACGTGCCGGTCGTGGAAGGCGTCGCGCATCGGGACGGTGAAGCGGACGCCGAGGCCGCGGATGAAGTCCTCGTTCTGGTCGCCGTCGTAGGTGATCGTGTGGATCATGCGGAGGGCCTCGGAACCGGCGTAGAAGTAGAGCCGGACCGAGAACGGCAGCCAACTGCGGCTTCCCTTGCGGTGCTTGCCGTCGACGCGGATCACGGCCCGGACGGGTCCGGACTGTTCGACGACGGCGCCGGAGATCTCGCCGTCGAACCGCTCCCACTTGGCGTTGCCCTGGTCGCCGTCGTCCAGGTCGCCCTGCCGCAGCAGCACGAGCCGCCCGTCCGTGGCGATCTTCACGCCGTCGCGGGTGAGGGACTCGACGAGCTTGCCGCCGTCCTTCCGCAGCACGGCGGTGACGGCGCCGGTGTCGACGGTGATCCGGCGGCCGGTCTCGGTGACGGCGACCTCCTTCGCGCCGGCCGCGGGCGCGCCGGGGGCCAGCGAGAAGCGCTCGGCGCCCGCCGCCTCGGGGCCGACCGCGTGGGCGGTCCACTTGAGGGAGCCGTCGGGCCAGCGGGCGGTGGTCCAGGTCTGTACGGGGACGGGGGCGCCGTCCGCGGCGGTGAGCGCGAACTCGCGGTCGGCCGGATGGACCCCCTTGGGCCAGGCGACGCCGAAGGTGGAACCGCCGGCGGCGCCGAGTCCGCCCGGCTCCAGCCAGGAGATGCTCGCGGGCCGCTCCTCCGCGGGCGCCTCGGCGGCGGGCGCGGCCTGCGCCTCGTTCCGCCCGAGCGCCCAGCTGAACTGCGCGGCGGCCCCGGCGACGGCGGCCGCCTTGAGGAGGGAACGGCGGGGTATCGAAGACACGGAAACTCCTTTCGAGGGCATGCCCGTGGCATGCGCGTGGGGAGGGGGAAGGAGCGGAGGGGGAGGGACGACGGCCCAGGGCGCGAAAGGGGCGCAGGGCCCGCCGGGCCGCGAGCCGTGCCGTACGGCCCGCAGGGGACTCGCCGGCCGTACGGATCGCACCGGCCCGTCGACTCGGGGCCCCGCCCGGAAGGCTGGGCGGTCCGGCCCGGGAGGCCGGGAGGTCAGGCCCGGGAGGTCAGGCCGCTCGGGCCGGGGCGGTGGCGGCGGTGCCGGTCGCGCGGTGTTCGACGGCCAGGGCGGCGGCGGTCAGGAGGCCCAGGGCGGGGAGGGCGAGCGGGGCGGAGAACCAGGCCGAGACGGCGACGACCGCGAGGCCGCAGACGACGAGCAGGGAACCGGCCGGGTCCCGCAGGGCGCGGCGGGCCGCCTGCGGGAGCAGGGCCCGCCAGGCCGAGCCCGGCCGCCAGGCGGTGGCCGCCCGGAGCACGGTGACGGTCAGCCAGAGCGCCGCGAGGATCGCGAGGGCCCCGGCCGCCCTGCCGCCGGGCACCGGCAGCGCCCGTACGAGCGCGAGGTCGGCCAGGACCAGGGCGAACGCGGCCCAGAGGCCGAGCCCGGCCGCCCAGCCGCCGCCCCGCAGGGCGGCGCGCAGCTCCGCGGCGAAGGACCGGGCCCCGGTCGCCTCGCCCTCGATCGTGCGCCGCAGGTGCCCCGAGCCGGCGGCGAGCGCCGCCGGCAGGGTGACGAGCGGGAGCGCGGCGACGGCGATCCACACCCCCGTCAGCAGGCACTCGGCGAAGACCGCGAACCGGGCCCGGAAGCGCTCGCCCCTCGGGCGGACCCCGGTCACTTCAGCCCCGAGGTGGCCATGCCGTCGATCAGGTAGCGCTGGAAGGCGAGGAAGAACGCCACCACCGGCAGCAGCGCCACCAGCGACATCGCGATCATGCCGCCGTAGTTGGCGACGCCGTCCTGGTCGACGAACATCTTCAGGCCGAGGGAGACGGTGTACTTCTCGGGTTCGTTGAGGTAGATCAGCGGGCCCATGAAGTCGTTCCAGGCGTTGATGAAGGTGAAGATCGCGCTGGTGATGAGGGCGGGCCGGCACAGCGGCAGGACGATGGACCAGTACGTCCGCAGGTGTCCGCAGCCGTCCAGGCGTGCCGCCTCGTCGAGCTCCCTGGGCAGCCCGCGCATGAACTGGACCATCAGGAAGACGAAGAAGGCGTCCGTGGCGAGGTACTTGCCGAGGAGCAACGGCGTGTAGGTGTTGATTAGTTCGAGCTTCTGGAAGAGCACGTACTGCGGGATGAGCAGCACGTGGTACGGCAGCAGCAGGGTGCCGATCATCAGCGCGAAGAGCAGGTTCCGCCCGGCGAAGTCGATCTTGGCGAAGGCGTAGGCGGCGAACGAGCTGGAGAGCAGCACGCCGATGACCGAACCGACCGCGAGGAAGAGCGAGTTGCCGAAGAAGGTGGAGATGGGGATGTCGGCGATGCCGTCGGCGAGCCGCCGGTAGTTGTCGGTGACGGGGTCGGTGGGGAAGAGGTCCAGGCTGCCGACGATCTCGTCGTTCGGCTTGAAGGAGCCGCCGATCACCCAGACCACCGGGTAGAGCACCACGGCGAGGACGGCGAGGGAGCCGAGGTGCCAGACGAGGGAACCGGTGTTCCACCGGCGCGCCTTGGTGTGGACGAGGCTCATCGGCCCCCCTCCTCGTAGTGCACCCAGCGCCGCTGGGACCAGAACAGGACCGCCGTGACGAGGGCGACGGCGAGCAGCAGCATCCAGGCCATCGCGGAGGCCAGGCCCATCCGGCTGTTCTCGAAGCCCTGGACGTACAGGTAACAGGTATAGACGAGGGTGCCGTCGGCGGGGCCGCAGGCGTTGCCCTGGCTGCCGATGATGTAGGCGGAGCCGAAGATCTGGAAGGAGTGGATGGTCTCCAGGAGCACGTTGAAGAAGAGCACCGGGGAGATCATCGGCAGGGTGATGGACCAGAACCGGCGCCACGGTCCCGCGCCGTCGACCTGCGCGGCCTCGTACAGCTCGCGGGGCACCTGCTTGAGCCCGGCGAGGAAGATCACCATGGGGGCGCCGAACTGCCAGACGGTCAGGGCGATCAGGGCGTAGATGATGCGGTCCGGGTCGCCGATCCAGCCGCCGGGGTCGAAGCCCAGGACCTGCTGCGCCCGGTCGACGGCGGCGCCGTCGGAGAAGAGGGCGCGCCAGACGATGGCGACGGAGACGCTGGCCCCGATGAGCGAGGGGGCGTAGAACGCGGCCCGGTAGAAGCCCTGGCCGCGCCGGCTCTGGTTGAGCAGGAGGGCGACGCCGAGGGCGGCGGCCAGTTTCAGCGGGGTGCCGATGACCACGTACCAGCCGGTGACCTCGACGGAGGTGCGCCAGCGGGCGTCCCCGAACATCTCGGTGAAGTTGTCGAGGCCGATCCAGCGGGGGGCGTCGAAGAGGTTGTAGTCGGTGAAGGCGAAATAGAGCGAGACGGCCATGGGGCCCGCGGTGAGCAGCAGGAAGCCGGCGATCCACGGGGACATGAAGAGGTAGCCGGCGAGGTTCTCGCGGCGGGCGGCGCGGGGCCGGGAGGCGCGGCCCGCGCGGGGCGGGCGCACGCCGCCGGGGGCCGGGGCGGGGGCCCCGGCTCCGGGGCGGGCCGCCTCGGCGGCGGGGGTCGGTACGGTGGTCACGGCGGCGTCCATCAGGAGGAGAGGGCCGTCTTCGCCTCGGTGAAGTACTGCTTCACCGCGTCCTCGACGGTCCGGGTGCCCAGCGACATCTCCTCGGCCAGGCGCAGGAAGGCCGCCTCGCAGACGTCCGCCCCCGCCGGGTGCGGGGTGATGGGCTCCAGGACGCGGCTCTCGACGAGCTGCTTCTCGTAGGCGGCGATCTGCTTGCCGACCGGGTCGGAGGGCACGTAGGCGGCGTTCTGGGCCTCGGTGGCGGGGACGCCCCGGTCGTAGCCCATGATCTTCCCGACCTCGGGGTCGTGGACCATGAAGTCGATGAACTGGGCGACCTCCTTGGGGTGCTTGGTGCGCTTGGAGGCGCTCAGCATGAGGGAGCCGAGGTACTGGCCGGTGCGCTTGCCGTCGGTGGTGGGGATGGGCGCGAGGCCGTAGCGGCTCTTGCCCTCGGCGGTGTAGCGGACGGCGAAGTTGTCCCAGGTGAACTCGGAGCCGGCGAGTTCGGCGGTGACCGCCGACTTGGGCTTGGCCTGGATGGTCTTCTTGGGGTCGGCGTAGACGCCGGACTTCACGCGGGCGGCGGCCTTGGTCCACCAGTCGGTCAGATCGGCCTCGGTGAAGCCGAGTGCGGAGGTGGTGAAGAACGCCTTGCCCTGCTGGCGCAGGTACAGGTCGTACAGGTACATGATCCCGTACGGTCCGGCGTCGCCCGCCCGGCCGGCCGTCTCCTGTACCTTCGCCAGGGCGTCGTGGTACTCGTCCCACGTCCAGCCGGGCTTCGGGGTGACCTTGGCCTTGGCGAGGACGGCCTCGTCGACGACGAGGGCCATCGAGTTGCTGCCGACGGGGACGCCGAGCAGCTTGCCGTCGACCTCGCCGAACTTCTCCAGGCCGGCCCGGAAGCCCTCCAGGCGGAGGTGCCCCTCCTCGACCTGCTCGCGCAGGTCGAGGAGGACGTTCTTGGCGTCGTACTTGCGCAGGAAGCCGATGGCGTTCTGGAAGACGTCGGGCGTGTTGCCGCCGGACGCCTGGGTGTTGAACTTCTTCCAGAAGTCGGCGTACGGCTGGAAGTCGGTCTTGACCTTGATCTTCGGGAACTTCTTCTCGAAGAGGGCGATCGACTGGTTGATCCGCTTGGCGCGGTCGTCGGACCCCCACCAGGTGTACCGGATGGTGACGGTGCCGTCGCCGGCCGAGCCGGAGCCGCCGCCGCAGCCCGCCGCGGTCAGGCCGAGCGCCGCCACCGAGCCACCCGTGATCTTCAGCAGACTCCGACGGTCGACAGTGCCATGAGTACGCACAGTTCGTCCTCCCGCGCGTGATTAGAACGTTTCAGGAAAGCGCTTGCTGGGTCACCGTAGGGTTGCCCGTCAGCCACGTCAACGCTTCGGACAGGATCTTTCGAAGCGCTTCGAACGGCCGCAGCGCGTCTCCGCGATGAAAGGATTCAAAAGGGGCCGGTCAGGCCAGTCGTACGACGTTCCCCGGCAGCGGCTCCGGGACCACCTTCAGCGCCCCGTCCACGAGCTCCGCGCCGGGCACCTCGTGCGGCACCACCCGGCCGGGTTCGGCCAGGGTGTTGCACGCCTCCGGGTCCGGGTCGGCGAGCGCGCCGTGCTCCACCACCCGGTCGAGCCCGAAACCGCGCAGCACCACGTCGAGGGGGAGCGCGCGGGCGGCCTGCGCGGCGAGCCCGCCGCACTCCTCCGCCGCCTTCTGGCCCGGTCTGCCAGGGGCCGTCCGTCTCGTTGCCCAGGCCCAGGCACCCCAGGCGGATTCCGAAGGGGTCCTCGTCACCGTGCTCCGTCCCGAGGTCGGAGAGGGCCGTGCCGCCGGGGTGGTTGGCGTACTCCACCCGGCCCATGGCCTCCGAGATGCCACGGGTGCCGAGGTTCACGGCCGTCATCGGCTCGGCCCGCGGCCCCGGCTTGCACAGGAAACCCATGAACTCGCCCGGCCCGAACCGGTTGGACTCCGTCGTCCGCCACGCCACGTCGAGCCGGCGCGGCCGGTCCTCCACCGGCCCGACGCCGTCCTCCCAGCGGTACCCGGAGACGATGTTGCCGCCCGGGTAGCGCACCGCCGTGACGCCGAGCTCCCGGACCAGGCCGAGGACGTCGGCGCGGAGGCCGTCCGCGTCGGCGGCGGGGCGGCCCGGCTCGTAGACGCCGGTGCAGACGCAGCGCCCCAGGTGCTCGACGAAGGAACCGAAGAGGCGGGGGTCGACGGGGCCGACGGTGAACTCTGGATCGAGGGTGAAGCGGGCGGTGTGCTCGGGGGGTGACACGGTGGATCCTCTCGTTCGAGATATCGACCAACGGCCGCATGTCCGGACGAGAACGTAAGAGGGGGATCGGTGCGGGGTCAATGGATCACCGGGGCGGGCGGGATCGTGGATCCGGTGTCCCGGAGCCTGGATCAGGGATGTTGGATCCGGCATCCAAGATCCAGGATCCGGAAGGTCGGATCTCGGACCCGAGATGTTGGATCCGAGATGTTGGATCCGAGATGTTGGATCCGAGATGTTGGATCCGAGATGTTGGATCCGAGATCCTGCGCTTCGGAGCCTGGAGGTTGGGTCCTGAAGGTTGGATCTCGGAGGTTGGATCCCGGATCCGGCCGTCCGCCGACCGTCGGCCACCGGCCGCCCCCGAAAACCCCGAAGGCCGGGCGGACCCCTAGCGGGGGCCGCCCGGCCTCGTCGTACGCGGAGCCCCTCGCGCGGGGCGGGCTGTTATTCGAGCAGCTCCGCGTACGAGCCCATGGCCAGGGCGATGTCCGCCTGGGCCCAGAACCGGTGGTAGGTGAAGACGGGGGCGGCGCCGCCCGCCAGGTATGCCTCGATCTTCGGCCAGGCCGGGTCGTCCTTGTAGAAGGAGCGGATGGAGGCGAAGGTGGAGGTGTTGTTCACGGTGTCGCCGTTCGGCATGGCGCCGGTCCAGCCGCTCGGTACGTAGACCGGGTCGTCGAAGCGGCTGTAGTCGGCGCGGGTCTCCTCCACGGCGATGCCCAGCGGGTCCTGGTTGTGGTCCCACATGCCGTCGAGGAGGGCCTTGGCGACGCGCTTGGCCTCCGCGTGGCCGGACTTGGCCGCGTAGTAGGTGAGGGTCTTGGCGTAGGCGGCGGCGACGCCGACGTCGTTGGTGTAGTCGGCGACGGTGACGTGCAGGCCGGTGTTGGCGCCGGGGTTCGCCGCGTTCCAGGTGTCGGGTGCGCCGGACCACTGGAGGGTGGACGGGATGCGGAAGGTGCCGTCGGGGTTGATGGTGGTCTTGGACAGCGCCCAGGAGACCCACTTGTCGAGGACGGTCTTCGCCTCGGCGTTGCCGGTCTGCTGGTAGTACTCGGCGACGCGCTCCATGGACCATGCCTGGAAGCCGAACCACTGGTTCGACGCCGGGTCGTGGTAGACGGGCTTCTCGTCGTAGTACATGCCGTGGAAGGTGGGGGTGCCGGCCGGCGGGGTGGCGTAGCGGCCCTGCCAGCTGTTGGTGGCGCCGCCCGCGATGGCGCCCTCGCTGGACTGGAGCCAGCGGTAGAACTCCAGCTGGCGGTCGAGGCTGGTGGCCCAGTCCGCCTGTCCGGTGGCCGACTTGGGCTTGAGCGGGGCGTACTCGCTGAGCGCGTACGCGGCGAGCGGGTTCTGGTAGCCGCTGTGGTTGTGGCTGGAGCCGATCCGCCAGGACCAGCCGGCGGAGGTGTCGACGGCGCCGCCCCAGGCGTAGTACCAGGACATCAGGTAGTGGGCGCTGTCCTTGCCGGTGCCGGCGGGGCAGGCGGTCGGGCCGACGCAGTTCCCGATCTTCTTGAAGTACTTGTCGAACATGGCGTACCGCAGGTAGTCGCCCATCTTGGCGGCCTTGCCGACGGTGGTGGAGACCTGGGAGCCCTTGCCCTGCTCCTTGGCCCAGATGTCGGCCCAGTAGGCGGCCTGGACGGCGCGGGCGTCGGCGTCGGGGGCGTTGGTGTACTTCCACTGCTTGGCGTAGGAGGCGTCCCCGGTGAAGATGTCCAGGTAGCCGTTCTTGCCGCCGTAGGAGAAGTTGTCGCAGGTGGGGTGGGTGACGGTCTCCCAGACGGACTCCTGCGGGCCGCGCTGGAAGGTGTTGATGTACGAGGGGCCGGTCGCCGTCGGTCCTGCGGAGCACTTGCCGGGCTCGTTGCCGAAGCCGTAGACGTTGTCGACGTCCTGGATCCAGTGCATGCCGTAGATGTCGTCGGTGCCGTACGCGCTCTTCAGCTCGGCCGCGATCGGGTCGGATCCGGAGGTGACGCCGGAGTCCAGCTTCGCCGGGTACTGCGAGGGGAGGTCCCACTCGGGGGCGTAGGTGGCCGGCTTCGAGGCGTTGTAGGAGGAGTTCGTGGGCTGGTCGGCGTGGGTCGGGATCATGAATTTCTCCATGGTGTCCCACGCGCCGTTGAACTTGGTCCAGTCACCGGTGATCTTGCCGTACATGGCCTGGAGCCAGATCAGGTAGCTGTACGCCTCCGAGGTCGTCTCGTGCCCGTGGTCGGGGGCCTCGACGATCAGGGTCTCGACGGAGTGGTACGGGATGCCCTCGGGCGAGAAGTAGCCGTTGGCCGGGTTGGTGATCTTCCCGTACAGGTCGAGGAAGCGGGCGTCGTAGGTGGAGTCCGCCGCGAGCTGGGTGGCCTGGACCTCGGCCTTGGCGTGGCCGGGGGCGGTCGCGGTGAAGACGGCGGTGCCGGTGCCGGTGGCGGCCGCGGTGACGGTCACCTTCTGGGCGGTGTTCCAGTTCGCCGGGGTGAAGGTGAGGGTGGCCGGGGAGGCGGTCAGGCCGGTGACGCCGGAGGTGCGGGCGACGGTGACGGTGACGTTCGCGGCCGGGGCCTTCGACAGTTTGAGGTCGAAGGTGCCGGTGGCGCCCTGGCGGACGGCCAGCCGGCCCGGGGTGGCGACGAGGGCCGGTCCCGCGGCCACCGTGATGCCGACGGGGGCGGATTCGCCCGAGGCGCCCTGGCTGTCGTACGCCTTGGCGTAGAGCGAGTGGGCGCCGGCGGGGAGGCCGGACGCGCCGTACGTGAACGGGGCGGTGGTGTCGGTGCCCAGGAGGGTCGTGTCGCTGTAGAACTCGACCTTGTCGACGGTGGCCCCGTCGGCCGCGGCGGCGGTGGCGGCGAGCGGGACGGCGTCGCCCTCGGTGTAGACCGCGCCGGCGGCGGGGCTGGTGAGGACGGCGACCGGCGGCTGGTGGGCGCCGGTGCAGGAGGTGCCGTTGACGGCGAAGCCCACCGGGGCGGCGTTGGTGCCGCTGTAGGTGAACTGGCCGCCCGCCGTGACGGCGGCGCCGGGGGCGACCGTGCCGTTCCAGCCGGCGTTGGTGACGGTGACGTTCTTCCCCGACTGGGTCCAGACGCCGCTCCAGCCGTTGGTGAGCTTCTGGTCACCGGTGTAGGAGTACGTGAGGGTCCAGCCGTTCAGGGCGGCGGAGCCCCGGTTGGTCAGGGTGAGTTCGGCGGTGAAGCCCGAACCCCAGTCGTTCGCCTTGTAGTCGACGCTGCACTGCACGGCGGCGGCCTGCGCGGTGCCGGCTCCGGCTCCGGCGGCCAGCAGGCCGAGGGGGAGCGAGAGCGCCGCGGTCAGGGCGGTGAGGTTCCTGCGTGGGCGTGGTGGTCTCAAGCGTGGCATGCGGGTGGATCTCCTCGCGGCTCGGGAGGTAGGGGGTGTGCGAAGAGCGGGCCGTTCGGGTGGTGCGGGGTCATGCCCGGATGACGCGGAGGTGGTGCGGGGGACGGTGCCCGGTGGTGCGGGGGGCGGGCATGGGGAACAAGCCCTGAACCAGTGGGAGCGCTCCCACTCTGCAAGCGTGACGCAACCACGTCAAGATGTGTGAAGAGTCGAAGGCAAACGACGAGGAATTTGCTCAACTCCTCTTTTGCTTGGCCTGGGTTGCCGCTACGGTCTGCCCCGACCAGTGGGAGCGATTCCATCCAGTCGGCACGCCGCAGAGGCGTGCCCTCGCTGCGAGGACTCGCTCATGCGACATCCCCCACGTCTCACCGCGCTGCTCGCAGGAGCAGCGGTCACGATGGCGAGCAGCGCGCTCGCCGTCGTGGGTACGGCCTCAGGAGCCGCGGCCGCACCCGTCTGCACCGTGGAGTACTCGGTCACCAACCAGTGGACCGGTGGCTTCCAGGGTGCGCTCACCGTCACCAACAACAGCACCGCGCTGAACGGCTGGAGCCTCGGCTTCTCCTTCCCGGCCGGCCAGCAGGTCGGCCAGGGCTGGGGCGGCAAGTGGTCCCAGTCCGGCGCCGCCGTCACCGTGACCAACGAGAGCTGGAACGCCCAGCTCGGCGCCGGCGCGAAGGCGACGACGGGCTTCATCGCCTCGTGGACGGGGACCAACACGGCCCCCGCCGCGTTCACGCTCGGCGGTGTGCCCTGCACCGTGGACGGGCCGACCACCCCGCCCACGACTCCCCCGACCGACCCCCCGACCACACCGCCCACCACTCCCCCGACCACACCACCCACGTCCCCGCCGCCGACGCCCGTCACCGGCGCGCCCGAACTCTCCGTCACCGGGAACAAGTTCACCGACCAGAACGGCGCGGTCCGCCGTCTCCTCGGTGTCAACCGCTCCGGCGGCGAGTTCATGTGCGTCCAGGGCTACGGCATCTGGGACGGTCCGGCCGACGACGCCTCCGTGCGGGCGATCGCCGACTGGAAGGCCAACACGGTCCGCATCCCCCTCAACGAGGAGTGCTGGCTGGGCCTGGACAACGTCAAGCCCGAGTACCGGGGCGCCAACTACGTCGACGCCGTCAAGGACCTCGTGACCAAGGTCCTGGCCCACGGCATGACCCCGGTCGTCGAGCTGCACTGGACGCACGGCCAGTACACCGGCAACTCCGCCGGCTGCGCCGACGTGCACGCCACCTGCCAGAAGCCGATGCCGAGCGCCCAGTACACCCCGGCGTTCTGGACCTCGGTCGCGAACACCTTCAAGAACGACCGGCGGGTCGTCCTCGACCTCTTCAACGAGCCCTATCCGGACCGGGCGACCTCCACCGCGACCCAGGCATGGACCTGCTGGCGCGACGGCGGCACCTGCCCCGGCATCGGGTACGAGGTCGCCGGCATGCAGGACCTGGTGGACGCGGTCCGCGCCACGGGAGCGAAGAACCTCGTCCTCGTGCCCGGCCTCGCGTACTCCAACGACCTCAGCCAGTGGCTCACGTACCGCCCCACGGATCCGGCGGCGAATCTCGCCGCCGCCTGGCACGTCTACAACTTCAACACCTGTGCCGACGAGACGTGCTGGAACAACACCCTCGCCCCCGTGGCCGCCCAAGTGCCCCTCCTCGCGGGCGAGATCGGTGAGAACACCTGCGGACACGCGTTCATCGACCGCGTCATGAAGTGGTTCGACGACCGCGGGCTCTCGTACCTGGGCTGGACCTGGAACACCTGGAACTGCAACTCCGGTCCCGCGCTGATCACTTCGTACGACGGCACCCCCACCGCATTCGGCACCGGGCTGCGCGACCACCTGCGCGCCCTCACCTCCTGAAAGGAACCCCCACTCCCATGAGCCGCACCAGCCGTACCGCCCTCATGGCGGCACTCGGCCTCATCACCGCGACCGGAGCCACCGCGACGGTCTTCGGCACCACGGCCGGCGCAGCCACCCCGGGCTGCAAGGTCGACTACAGCATCACCAACCAGTGGAACACCGGCTTCGGCGCCAACGTCGTCGTCACCAACACCGGTGACCCGACGACCGCGTGGACCCTGGAGTGGACCTACGCCGGGAACCAGCAGGTCACCCAGGGCTGGAACGCCACCATCACCCAGTCCGGCGCCGCCGTCACCGCCAAGAGCCTGTCCTACAACGGCACGCTCGCGACCGGCGGTTCGACCTCCTTCGGCTTCAACGGCTCCTACAGCGGCACCAACGCCGTGCCGGCCGCCTTCAAGCTGAACGGCGTCACCTGCAACACCACCACGCAGCCGACGGACCCGCCGACCACTCCCCCGACCACGCCGCCCACCACCCCGCCCACGACGCCGCCGACCACCCCGCCGGGCCAGAAGGCGGACAACCCGTACGCCGGCGCCAAGGTGTACGTGAACCCCGAGTGGTCCGCGAAGGCGGCGGCGGAGCCCGGCGGCAGCCGGATCTCCAACCAGCCCACCGGCGTCTGGCTGGACCGCATCGCGGCCATCAACGGCGCGAACGGCTCCATGGGCCTGCGCGCCCACCTCGACGAGGCCCTGAAGCAGAAGGGCAGCGGCGAGCTGGTCGTCCAGCTGGTCATCTACAACCTGCCCGGCCGCGACTGTGCCGCGCTCGCCTCCAACGGCGAGCTGGGCCCGACCGAGATCGACAAGTACAAGACGCAGTACATCGACCCGATCGCCGCCATCCTCGGCGACGCGAAGTACGCGGGCCTGCGGATCGTCACCACGGTCGAGATCGACTCGCTGCCGAACCTGGTCACGAACGTCGCCGGGCGTCCCACCGAGACGGCCAACTGCAACGTGATGAAGGAGAACGGCAACTACATCAAGGGCGTCGGCTACGCGCTCAACAAGCTCGGCTCCATCGCCAACGTCTACAACTACGTCGACGCGGGCCACCACGGCTGGCTGGGCTGGGACTCCAACTTCGGTCCCTCCGCCGAGCTGTTCAAGACGGCCGCGACCGCCGAGGGCTCCACGGTCGCCAACGTCCACGGCTTCATCGTGAACACGGCCAACTACAGCGCCCTGAAGGAGGACCACTTCAAGATCGGCGACAGCGTCAACGGGGCCTCCGTGCGCACGTCGAAGTGGATCGACTGGAACCAGTACACCGACGAGCTGTCCTACGCCCAGGCGATGCGCGACAAGCTGGTCGCCCTCGGCTTCGACAGCAAGCTCGGCATGCTCATCGACACCTCCCGCAACGGCTGGGGCGGCACCGCCCGGCCCACCGGCCCGGGTGCGCTGACCAGCGTCGACACCTACGTCAACGGCGGCCGTTACGACCGGCGCATCCACCTCGGCAACTGGTGCAACCAGTCCGGAGCGGGCCTCGGCGAGCGTCCCCAGGCGGCCCCGGCCGCCGGCATCGACGCGTACGTCTGGATGAAGCCCCCGGGCGAGTCCGACGGCGCCTCGAAGGAGATCCCGAACACCGAGGGCAAGGGCTTCGACCGGATGTGCGACCCGACCTACACGGGCAACGCCCGTAACGGCAACAGCATGTCGGGCGCGCTGCCGGACGCCCCGATCTCGGGCCAGTGGTTCTCGGCCCAGTTCCAGGAGCTCATGAAGAACGCGCACCCCGCGCTGTAGGCCCTCCGGGGTGCCGGCGCCGGCCCGGCGGGACCGGCGCCGGCACCCCCACGAGGAAGAACCGGAAGAACAACCGGAAAGAACGCACGAGGCCGGACGGGCCCGGGAACCCCGTCCGGCCTCCTCCCTTTCCCCTTTGCGCCGAGCGGCGTCCATGGCTGCGTCCATGCCTGCGTCATGGCGGCGGCACCAGGGGTGGGGACCGGAACGACGGACGGAACGCGACGGCGGCCGGGCGGGCCGCACGCGTACGGCCGCCGGGGCCGCCGGACGGGCGCCTCCGTGATCCGGCCGGGCGGCCGCGGGGAAGCCCCGGGCCTCAGCAGGACTCCCGGACCACCAGTTCCGTCGGCAGGACGCGCTTCGGGGTGTCCTCCAGGGTGCCGGAGACGTCGTCGAGGAGCATCCGGGCCATGGTGCGGCCCATCTCCTCGATGGGCTGGCGGACGCTGGTGAGCGGGGGGTCCATGAGGCGGGCCACCGGGGAGTCGTCGACGCCGACCAGGGCGACGTCCTCGGGGACGCGGCGGCCGGCCTCGCGCAGCGCCGCGCGGGCGCCCGCCGCCATGACGTCGGAGGCGGCGAAGACGGCGTCCAGTTCCGGGCGGCGTTCCAGCAGGCTGCGCATGGCCGAGCGGCCGCCGTCCTCGGTGAAGTCACCGGCCGCGACGAGGCCCTCGTCGGGGGTGTGGCCCGCCTCGGCGAGGCCGGCGAGGTAGCCGCCGAGCCGGGCCCTGGCCACGTACATGTCCGGGGGGCCGGTGACGGTGGCGATGCGCTGCCGGCCGCGGCCCACCAGGTGGGCGACGGCGGCGCGGCCCGCGCCGATGTTGTCGGAGTCGACGTACGGCACGGGCTCGGCCTCGGAGCGGCGGCCGTTCATGACGACCGGGATGCCGAGTTCGCGGATGCGGTCGGGCAGCGGGTCGTCGCCGTGGACGGAGGCGAGGAGGACGCCGTCGACGCGCTGGGCGGCGAGGTACTGCTCGAAGCGCTGGCGCTCCTGCTCGGTGCGGACCAGGGTGAGCAGGAGCTGTTTGTCGGCCTCGGCGAGCTCGGCGCTGACGCCGCGGATGAGGTCGAGGAAGTAGGGCTCGGCGAAGAGCCGGGCCTCGGCCTCGGGGATGACGAGGGCGATGGCGTCGGTGCGGCTGCCGGCGAGGGCGCGGGCGGCCTGGTTGGGGACGTAGCCCAGTTCGGCGACGGCCCGGGCCACGGCGGCGCGGGTCTGTTCGCTCACGCGCGGGGAGCCGTTGATGACCCGTGAGACGGTGCCCCGGCCGACTCCGGCGCGGGCCGCGACCTGTTCCAGGGTGGGTCTGCTGATCTGCCGTCCGTTCACGCTCGCGGTGCTCCCCTCGTCGGACATCGTGCCGCTCGCCAGGGCCGCGGTGGGGTGGGCCCTCCTGGGTGGAGCGGCCGTGCCGGAGGAAGGGGCCCGCGAGGGGCCGCACCGGGATGGGAGCGCTCCCACCCTAGAGCACCGGCCGCGCGCGGCGCCACGCGCGCGTTCAGGAGATGACGTGAAGACCCGCGTCCCGGCGGGCGGAAACCCGCCGAACACCTTCCGGTAACGAATCCGCCTTCATCTCTTGACACCCCCACCCCCCCGGCGGCAACCTTCCGGCAACGACGTGGGAGCGCTCCCATCAGGGGAAGCCACACAGCCTGCATCAGGTCCCGGCAGGGCCCGCCGAGCCGCGAGCAGTCGGCCGGACCTCTTGGCGCACAAAGAGCACCACCTTGGACGAGGAGAGTGGAATGCGCACTTCCAGCAGCAGACGCGGATACCGCACGGCCGCCGCGGCGGTCGCCGCGGTGGTGACCGGCACGGTCCTGCTCACCGGTTGCGGAAGCGACAAGGACGACGAGGCCGGGAAGGACGGCGGCAAGATCACCCTGCGCGTCGGCACCTTCGGGTCCTTCGGCTACGACAACAAGACCGGCGCGAAGCTGTACGCCGAGTACGAGCGGCTCCACCCGAACATCAAGATCGAGGAGTCGAACGTCTCCGACGGTCAGAAGTACTGGGACACCCTGAAGCTGCGCCTCTCCCAGAACAGCGGCACCGCCGACATCCAGGCCATCGAGGTCGGCTACATCGCCGAGGCGACCGGCCCGACCATGGCCGCCAAGTGGCTGGACGTCGTCAAGGAGGGCGGCGCCGACACCTCCAAGTTCCTCGACTGGAAGGTCAAGCAGGCCACCACCGCCGACGGCAAGGTCATCGGCCTCGGCACCGACATCGGCCCCATGGCGGTCTGTTACAACAAGGACCTCTTCGCCAAGGCCGGACTGCCCACCGACCGCGACGAGGTCGGCAAGCTGTGGAACGGCGACTGGGCGAAGTTCCTCACCGTCGGCGAGACGTACAAGAAGAAGGCGCCCGCCGGCACCGCCTTCCACGACTCCGCCAGCGGTCTGTTCAACGCGGTGCTCTCCAGCGACCCCGTCCAGTACGCGAACTCCAGCGGCCAGCTCGACTGGGAGAACAGCCCCGGCGTGAAGAAGGCCTGGGAGCTCGGCGTCAAGGCCGCCCAGGGCGGACTCACCGCCAAGCTGCGCCAGTTCGACGAGGCGGGCACCTGGAACGCCGCCTTCAAGAACTCCAAGTTCGCCACGGTCGCCTGCCCGTCCTGGATGACCGGCATCATCAAGGACCAGGCCGGTCCCGCCAACCAGGGCAAGTGGGACATCGCCGCACCGCCCGTCGCCGGAAACTGGGGCGGCGCCTTCCTCGCCGTGCCCAAGGCGGGCAAGCACACCAAGGAGGCCGCCGAGCTGGCCGCCTGGCTGACCGCCCCCGAGCAGCACGCCAAGGTCTTCGCGGTGAACGGCAACATCCCGTCCTCGAAGGACACCCTCCTCTCCCCCGCGGTGCAGGACGCCAAGCTGCCGTACTTCGGCGACACCCCGGTGGGCAAGATCTTCTCCTCGGCGGCGGCCGGCATCACCCCCGCCGTCATCAGCCGCTACGACGGCCAGGTGAAGACCTTCCTCACCGACAACGGCATCCTCGACATCGAGCAGCGGGGCACCGACCCGGCCAAGGCATGGGAGAACGTCAAGAAGCTGGTCGACGACAAGATCCAGCAGTAGCGGGGACCGTGCGCCGGCCCGCCGCCACCTGCCGGCGGCGGGCCGGCACCGTCCGCACCACCGCACGCATCGACCTGGAAGGACGCCACCCGTGGCCACCTCCGTACGGGCGACGCAGGACGGCACCCCGCCGCCCGCCGCACCGCCCTCCCCGCCCGCCCCGCACGGCCGGCGCCGCCGCTCCGGCCCGGGCGGCTGGCGCAGCACCCTGTACCGCTGGGACGTCAAGGCGATCCCGTACGTCTTCATCACCCCCTTCTTCCTCACCTTCGCCGCCTTCGGCCTCTTCCCGCTGATCTACACGGGCTGGCTCTCGCTCAACCGGGTCGAGCTCGGCGGCACGCCCGAGTGGAAGGGCCTGGAGAACTACACCGACCTCGCCACCAGCGAGTTCTTCTGGAACGCGCTCCTCAACACCTTCACCATCGGTGTCATCTCGACCGTCCCGCAGCTGCTGATGGCCCTCGGCCTCGCCCACCTGCTGAACTACAAGCTCCGCGGCCGCGGCTTCTTCCGGGTCGCCATCCTCGCCCCGTACGCCACCTCGATCGCGGCGGCGACACTGGTCTTCGCCCAGCTCTTCAACACCGACTACGGGATGATCAACGGCGTCCTCGACTGGGTCGGGATCGGGCCGGTCGACTGGAAGAACTCCAAGTGGCCGGCGCAGATCGCGATCTCCGTCATCGTCACCTGGCGCTGGACCGGCTACAACGCGCTGATCTACCTGGCCGCCATGCAGGCCGTGCCGCAGGACCTCTACGAGGCCGCCTCGCTGGACGGCGCGTCCCGCTGGCGCCAGTTCATCAGCGTCACCATCCCCTCCATCCGGCCGACGATCTTCTTCACGATCATCGTCTCCACCATCGGCGCCACCCAGCTCTTCGGCGAGCCGATGCTCTTCGGCGGCAGCGTCGGCATCAGCGGCGGCAGCGGTCACCAGTTCCAGACCCTGAGCCTCCTGATGTACGAGAAGGGCTGGATCACCGGCGCGCTGGGCTCCGCCTCCGCGATCGCCTGGGTCATGCTGGCGCTCCTGCTGCTCATCGGCGGCATCCAGGCGCTGCTCTCCCGCCGCAACCGCAAGAAGCTGGGGGACTGACCCATGGCCCGCACCCTCGACACCTCCCCGTCCGTCGAGCCCAAGACGCCGGGCGTCCGCCCGGGGCGCCGCCGCTTCCGCCAGACGGCGGGCCGGCAGCACCACGCGGGACCGCTCACCTACGTCCTGCTGATCGTCGCGACGGTGGTCTCGCTCTTCCCGCTGTACTGGAACGTGGTCGCCGCCTCGCACACCGGTGACCGCGTCGTCCAGGCGCCCGCACCGCTGCTGCCCGGCTCCCGTCTGCTCGACAACCTCAGCTTCGCCTGGGACCAGGTCGACATGGGCGAGGCCCTGGTCAACACCACGATCGTGGCGAGCCTGGTGGCCGCCTCCACCGTCCTCTTCTCCACGCTGGCCGGCTTCGCCTTCGCCAAGCTGCCCTTCAAGGGCCGCGGCATGCTGCTCTCCCTGGTCGTCGCCACCATGACGATCCCGCCGCAGCTCAGCGTCATCCCGCTCTACCAGATCATCACCGACCTCGGCTGGTTCGACCAGCTCCAGTCGGTCGTCCTGCCCTCGCTCGTCGCGGCCTTCGGCGTCTTCTTCATGCGCCAGTTCCTCGTGGAGGCGCTGCCCGTCGAGCTGGTCGAGGCGGCCCGGATGGACGGCGCGCACAGCCTGCGCATCATCTGGCACGTGGTCTTCCCGGTGGCCCGCCCGGCCATGGCCGTGCTCGGCATGCTCGTCTTCGTCCAGGCGTGGAACGACTTCTTCTGGCCGTTCATCGCGCTCACCCCGGACGGCAGCCCGACCCTCCAGGTCGCCCTCGCCGGTCTCGGCGCGGGCAACCACACCGTCGACCACGCGATCGTCCTGACCGGCGCGCTGATATCGACCGTGCCGCTGCTGCTGGTCTTCGCCTTCCTGGGCAAGCACATCGTGGGCGGCATCACCGCCGGCGCGGTCAAGAGCTGACCCGCCCCACCCCTCTCCGTACCGCAATTCCCGTCGGCCGTACGGGTCCGCCGCCGTCGCCGGACCCGTACGTGCCGACCCGTACCCCGCGTTGGGAGCGCCCTCCTATGACCGCGTCCGAGACCCGGCCGCTCACCGCCACCCGTTCCTTCCCCTCCGACTTCCTCTGGGGCGCGGCCACCGCCGCCTACCAGATCGAGGGAGCCGCCCGTGAGGACGGCCGCACCCCGTCCATCTGGGACACCTTCTCGCACACCCCCGGCAAGGTCTTCGAGGGCCACACCGGCGACGTCGCCGTCGACCACTACCACCGGTTCCGGGACGACGTCGCGCTCATGGCCGAACTCGGCCTGAACGCCTACCGGTTCTCCGTCTCCTGGTCCCGGGTCCAGCCCACCGGCCGGGGTCCCGCCGTCCAGAAGGGCCTGGACTTCTACCGGTCGCTGGTGGACGAGCTGCTCGCCGCCGGCATCGAGCCGGCCCTCACCCTCTACCACTGGGACCTGCCGCAGGAGCTGGAGGACGCGGGCGGCTGGCCCGAGCGCGCCACGGCCGAGCGGTTCGCCGAGTACGCCGGGATCGTCGCCGACGCCGTCGGCGACCGCGTCAAGCGGTGGACCACGCTCAACGAGCCCTGGTGCAGCGCCTTCCTCGGTTACGGCTCCGGGGTGCACGCCCCCGGCCGGACCGACCCGGTCGCCGCGCTGCGCGCCGCCCACCACCTCAACCTCGGTCACGGCCTCGCCGTCCAGGCGCTGCGCGCGTCCCTGCCGTCGGACCGGCAGATCTCGGTCTCGCTGAACCTGCACGAGGTCCGGGCGCGCGGCAACTCCGCCGAGGACCTGGAGGCGGCCCGCCGGATCGACGCCGTCGGCAACCGCGTCTGGCTCGGCCCGATGCTGGAGGGCGCGTACCCCGAGGACCTGATCGCCGACACCCGGCACCTCACCGACTGGTCCTTCGTCCAGCCCGGCGACACGGCGACGGCGAACCAGCCGCTCGACTTCCTCGCCATCAACTACTACGCGCCCACGCTGGTGGCGCACGTCGCCGAGGGCGAGGAGAAGCCGCAGGACGACGGGCACGGCGACAGCGCCCACTCGCCGTGGCCGGGCGCCGACTCGGTCGCCTTCCACCGCGCGCCCGGCGAGCGGACGGCGATGGGCTGGCCGGTCGACCCGACCGGCCTGTACGACCTGCTGCGCCGGACCGCCGACGCGTACCCGGGCCTGCCGCTGGTGATCAGCGAGAACGGCGCCGCGTACGAGGACACGGTCGGCGACGACGGCGGGGTGCACGACCCCGAGCGCACCGCCTACGTGCACGCGCACCTGGCGGAGGTGCACCGGGCGATGGCCGACGGCATCGACGTCCGGGGCTACTTCCTGTGGTCGCTGCTCGACAACTTCGAGTGGGCGTACGGCTACGCGAAGCGGTTCGGGATGGTGCGGGTGGACTACGACACCCTGGAGCGCACCCCGAAGACCAGTGCCCGCTGGTACTCCCGGGTGGCGCGCTCGGGCGAGCTGCACGCGCCCGACGCGCTCTGACCGAAGGCTCGGGAGCACGGGGAAGGGCCGTGCCGGTGGAACCGGCACGGCCCTCGGTGCTGTCCTGCGGTGGATCAGATGTCGATGACCCGGTAGCCGATGACGTAGACGCCGCCGGAGCCCTCGACGGTGCGCCACTGGGTCTCGGCGCCGACCTCGCTGCCGGTGACGAGGGTGGAGCCGAGCTTGTCGTCGCCGCCGAAGGTGTCCTTGTCCCACAGGGTCAGGGTGCGGGCCTGCTCCCTGCCGAGGATGAGCGCGGCGTTGCCGTTGCCGTCCGCCATGGAGCGGACGTAGCCGGAGCCCATCGTCTGGTAGGTGATGCCGTTGCCGGGCCAGACCTTGACGGCGTTGCCGTTGGCGTCGGTGATCTTGAGGTACGCCTCGTCGTGGTCGCCCTCGCTGTTCTGCTGGCAGTGCAGCTCGAACAGCTCGATCTTCACGTAGTCGATCGGCTCGGCGTGGGCGGTGCCGGCGAAGGCGCCGAGGGTGCCGAGCCCGAGGAGGGCGGTGGCGGCGATGCGTGCGACGCGGTTCTTGCGCATGGTGTGTCTCCCCCGAAGGTGTGCGTTCCGCTGGGTGTCTTCCGTGCCGTTCCCCCGGCACGTCCCTCACTGTGCCGGGTCCGGCCCGCCTCGTTCTACGCGCGTTCCGTTGAACGGAACGCGCGTAGAACGGAGTTGGCGGGCACCCGGTCAGGGGGCCAGCGCGACGGGCGGGACGGCCCGGTGCGGGACGCCTCTGGCCAGGGCGCGGGCCAGCGCGCTCCCGGCGTCGGCGACGGCCTCGGCGAGGGCGTCGAGCCGTCGTCCGGCCGGCACCAGGGCGGTGAGCGCGGCGACGGCCCTGCCGTCCCTGCCTCGGACGGGGAAGGCGGCGCAGCAGACGCCGTCCATCACGTCCTCGCGGTCGAGGACGGCTCCGCCCCGCAGGGGTCCGCGCAGCGCTTGCCCGGCGGCGGTGTCGAGGCGGAAGGCGGTGCCGTCGCGGACCGGCACCAGCGGCTCCAGCTCGCCCGGGGCCGAGGCGACGACGATGGCCTGGTCCTCGCGCAGGACGGCGAGGACGACGCTGGCGCCGGTGGCGGCGCGCAGCCGCTGGACCGGCAGCCGGGCGGCGAGCCGGAGGCCCGGGTGCGGCTCCCACGCCTGGCCGAGGCGGTAGAGCTCGGGTCCGACGCGGTAGCGCGAGCCGCGCCGTTCCACCGCGCCGACGGCGACGAGCTGGTCGAGCAGCCGGTGGGCGCTGCCCTTGGGCACCCCGCAGGCGAGGGCGAGTTCGGTGACGCCCGCCTCGTCGCCGCACCGGCGGAGCGCGTCGAGCAGGGCGAAGGCCCCTTCGAGCACGCCCCGGCCGCGTTCCGGCCGGTCCGGTCCCGCGGTCCGTCGCGGGTCGGCGGCTCTCGGGCTGGTCCCCTGGTCCATGGTGCGTGTCCCCCTCGTTCTTCTCCGCCCGGCCGGTGTCCCCCTTCGGCCCGGCCGCGGGCGCTTCCCCACGATGCCGCAGACCCGGACGAATCACCTAAGGGTTCGGCTCCGGTGCGTCGGGGGCGGGGCACGGCGGAGGGCCGGGCCCGCCGTGAGGGCGGGCCCGGCCCGGTGACCGGCCGCGCAGGGGATCAGACGCGGTCGGCGGCGATCAGCACGTACTGGAAGGAGCCGTCCTTGTACGACTCGATGAACGCCTCTTCGATGCCGGTGACCAGCGACGAGGTGGCGCGCAGCTCCCAGTAGGGCAGCGTGTCGGGCGTCAGGTCGATGACGGCCTGGGGCACCAGGCGGTTGTCGGCCATCGCCTTGAGGTACTCGCGGCGCGAGTGGATGTTGCACTCGAAGTGGGCGTTGATCTGGGAGACCCACTTGGAGGGCTGGCCGTACTTGGGGTTCCAGCAGCCGGTGATGGTGACGTAGCGGCCGCCGACCTTGAGGAAGCGGGAGTGCTCGGCCATCAGGTCGTCGAGGTCGACGTACATGCTGGACTCGTTGTTCCAGGAGGCGGCGATGGAGCCCTTCTCGAACGGGGTGTCGAGCATGTTGCAGACCTGGGCGCGGACGTGGTCGTCGATGCCCAGCTCGCGGGCGCGCCGGTTGCCGAACTCGGCCTGGGTGGAGGAGAGGGTGACGCCCTCGACCTTGCAGCCGAAGCGCTGGTGGGCCATGACGCTCGATCCGCCGCGGCCGCAGCCGGCGTCGACGAGGGTGTCGGCGGCGGTGATCGGGCCGAGGTGGTCGAGGAGGACCTCGGTCTGGGCGGACTCCAGCCGGTGCAGCTCGGCGATGAGCTTCTTCTCGTACTCGCTGTCCTCGGGGGTGCCGAGGGAGGCGTGGTCGACGGCGCCGATGCCGTAGTGGTGGTGGTAGAGGCCGTCCACGTCACCGAGGCGCAGGTTCACGGGCCGGGCCTCGGCGTTCCAGTACCGGGCGATGTCGCCCTGGTACGGGTTGGCCGGGCCGGGGATGAGCGCGGAGGCGTCGGTGGGGGTCAGCTCGGTGGTCACAGAGGAGTCCATTTCTCGCCGGGGTCGGTTACCAGAAGTCGGGCAGGCTGTAGCGGAAGGTGTTGGTCCGGTGCCAGTAGTGGTTGCCGTCGACCCAGGTGGCGACGCCCTTGAGGAAGCGCAGCACGGTGGGGACGGGGAGGGCGGCGGCCAGTTCGGCGGCGGCGGCCTCGAAGGCGTGCATGAGGTCGTTGTGGACCTCGACGGCCTTGAGGTAGGCGTCGCGTTCGGAGAGCTTCTCGCGCTCCGCGAGCACCACCGGCAGGTTCAGGTGGACGCCAGGGCTGGAGAGTTCCTTGGTGTAGGAGTACAGGTCGTTGACGATGGTCGTCGCGTTGCCCGCGAGGGCGATGACCCGTTGCGTCTCCGGCCGGGCGTGGAGGTCCGCCGGCAGTTCGTAGCCGCCGACGGCGTCGGTGATGGTGGGGCAGGGGCGGAAGTTGTTGAACTGGCGCATGGCCAGGTACTCCCACACCTCGGGCATGTGGCCGGTCTCGGCCCAGGCCGCCTCGGCGAGGTAGCCCATGTGGAGCCGGGCCATGTCGTGCCGGAAGCGGTCGGCCTGGGAGGGCGACGCGGCACGGACGAAGTAGTCCATGGCCGAGCGGTAGGCGCGGCGCGGGGCGTCCGCGCCGAGCGAGTCGGCCCACGCGGGGGCGTACTCCGGGACGGTGTGGAGGGGGTCGAGGGCGGTGTGCGCCATGAGGAGGCGTCCGCCGAGGCCGATCGGCGAGCCGCCGTGGTCCTCGCAGTAGCAGTCGTCGACGGCGTTCTCCGCGACCATGAGGCGGGTGGCCAGCATGAGGTGGTCGACGGTGGGGGCGTCGGGGTGGCAGGCCACCATGTAGCGCCCGACGGAGAAGCCGTCGAACTGCCCCTCCCATTCGTCCGGGTAGAGCTGGACCTCGTCCAGGGCCCAGTCCTTGATCCGGCGGCTGACCTCGTCCACCCGGACGGGGTCGGGGTCCGGGATCGGGTGGAAGTAGAGGCCGGGGACGGGTCGGCCCTCCGCCGCCGAGGGGGCGGCGGCCGGTGCGCCGGCCGGGTCGGGCAGGAGGTCCGCCGGCGGGTCCGGTACGGGGGCGGGGCGGGCGAACGAGACGGTGGTGGTGCCGAGTCCGCTGGGTCCGCCGGGGGTCCAGCGGGGTGCGTCCTGGGGCGCGGGGGCGCCGGGGGCCGGGGCGGCCAGGGCGCGGGCGAGGACGTCGGTCCCGAGGCGGGCCGCCGCGGCGGGCAGGCTCGCCGTCAGGGGGGAGGGCCCGGGGTCGGGCATCCGTGGCTCCTTGCGGGGTGGGGTGGGCCGGGGCCGTCGGGCGGGTCCGGCCGGCGGGTGCGGCCGCCGGTTCCGTCCGACGGCGGGGGCCGTGCGGCGGGCGGGTCCGCTCAGTCGCGGCGGCGGGCGATCTGCACGTTCTCCATCACGCCGAGGGCGTCGGGGACGAGGACGGCGGCGGAGTAGTAGGTGGTGACGAGGTAGGACATGATGGCCTGCTCGCTGATGCCCATGAAGCGGACGGACAGGCCGGGCTCGTACTCCTCCGGGATGCCGGTCTGGCGGAGGCCGATGACGCCCTGGTTGTCCTCGCCGGTGCGCATGGCGATGATGGAGCTGGTCTGCTCCTTGGTGATCGGGATCTTGTTGCAGGGCAGGATCGGGACGCCGCGCCAGGCCGGGACGGACTGGCCGCCGAGGTCGACGTGGTCCGGGTAGAGGCCGCGGGCGTTGAACTCGCGCCCGATGGCGGCGATGGTGCGCGGGTGGGCGAGGAAGAGCTTGGTGCCCCGGCGGCGGGAGAGCAGCTCGTCCATGTCGTCCGGGGTGGGCGGGCCGGAGTGGGTCTGGATGCGCTGCTTGAAGTCGGCGTTGTGGAGGAGGCCGAACTCGCGGTTGTTGACGAGCTCGTGCTCCTGGCGCTCGCGCAGGGCCTCGATGGTCAGGCGGAGCTGCTCCTCCGTCTGGTTGTGCGGGCCGTTGTAGAGGTCGGCGACTCGGGTGTGGATCTTCAGGACGGTCTGCGCGACGGAGAGTTCGTACTCGCGCGGCTTGAGCTCGTAGTCCACGAAGGCGCCGGGCAGCACGGCCTCGCCGACGTGGCCGGAGGACATGGCGATCTCGGCCTCGCCGTGCTTGTTCTGCGCCTGCTCGGGGAGGCTGCTGAACGCGTCGATGTGGGCCTGGAGGGCCGGGGAGCCGGCCAGCACGGAGGCGAAGTCGGCGCGGGAGAGGGTGAGGAGGGTGCCGGAGGTCTCGGCGGTGGCCGTGTAGTCCCAGGTGGCGTCGGCGTCGAGCAGCGCGTTCTCGCCGAAGCGGTCGCCGTCGCCGAGGACGGAGACGGCGATGTCTTCGCCGTAGGGGCCCTCGGCGGTCTGGGCGATGCGGCCGTGCGCGAGGAGGTGGATCTCGCCCGCGGCGTTGCCGCGGGTGACGATGACGTCGCCGGCGGAGAAGTCGCGCTGGACGCAGCGGCCGGCGAGCGCGGCGAGCACCTCGTCGTCGTCGAAGCCGCGCAGCAGGGCGAGTTCGCCGAGCTCGCGGGGGATGACGCGGACGGTGGCGCCGTCCTGCACGAACTCCACCCGGCCGTCGCCGACGGTGTAGCTCAGTCGGCGGTTGACCCGGTAGGCGCCGCCCTTGGTCTCCACCCAGGGGAGCATCCGCAGCAGCCAGCGGGAGGTGATCTCCTGCATCTGCGGGGCGGACTTGGTGGTCGAGGCGAGGTTCCGCGCGGCATCGGTGCTGAGGGACTGCTGCGGCGCCGCCGCCTGGGCTTCCGGGCTGGTGTCGACGGTCATCGGACCGGCTCTCCTTAGGAGGGTGGTGACCGGGCACGGCGGCATGCCGGACCGGTCGATGAGGAGGGTGGGGAGGAGGAACGGGCGCTGGTGATCCGGCCGTTCGTCCAGATCCGGGGGAACAGTAACGGTCCGTCAGCGCGTCCCGCCCGGAGAGGCGAGGGCCATTACCTCGATGCGGTGATCTTGTTCGACGGCCGGTTTACCCTTCGAGAGGGCTACTTTCCGCCACCGATCAGGCGCGGAAGGTGACAAGCTGGCCGGTGGAGGCTTCGGGCCCGTCCGGTCGCCCGAACGGACCACGCGCATTCCGGCCAGCTTCACCACGCCCATGCACTCTTGACAACCCGTCCGAGCCGTCACACAAGTCAATCGGGAGCGTCAACCCGGGCTCCCCACGTGTCACGGAAGCCCCGCCCCGCTCCCCCATCCCTCCCCTCTCAGCGGCCAACTCACCTCCTCCGCAGGGCTGTTCGTGGAAGCATGGCAGGGGGGCCGGCAAGGACGGCCACGGGGGACGGGGGGACACATGGGGCCGTGGTGCGCCCGCACGGGGAACGAGGACGTCCGGCGGTGGTCCCGGTGACCCTGCCGCCCGACACCCGCTACTCCAACGCCGACCTCCTCCCCGCGACGAGCCCCGAGTTCCGCTGGCGACGGCGGGACTTCGCGGCGGTCTGGGTCTGCGTCTCGTGGTCCCTGGCCTCCCTGATCCTCGCCGGGATGCCGGGGCGGGAGAGCTTCACCTGGCCGCAGATCCTGCTGATCTGCCTGGTCGCGCAGTTCGTCGTCCTGCTGCCCTCGCTGCTGGTGGAGCACGCGGGCGACCGGTACGGGCTGCCGTTCGCCGTCTTCGCCCGCAGCGCCTTCGGCGTGCGCGGCGCGGCGCTCCCGGCGCTGCTGCGGTTCGCGTCGGCGTGCGTGTGGTTCGCCTTCCAGGCGGACCTCGGGGTGTACGCGATCACGCTGCTCGCCGGGCCGATCGGGATCGGGACCGACACCGGCTCCGGGTTCGACGCCCTCGGTCTGCCCTATCTGGCCTTCCTCGCCCTCCAGCTGTGGATCATCACCCGGGGGCCCCGGGGGCTGCGCAGGTTCGCGGACCGGGCCGCGCCCGTGCTGATGGCGGGGCTGGCGGTGACGTTCCTGTGGGCGGCGGTGAACGGCGACGGGCCGATGCTGCCGGAGCCGGAGCGGGCGGTCGGCTGGGGCGCGGACTTCTGGCTCGCGGCCGCACCCGCCTTCGCCCGGACGACGGCGCTGTTCGCCGCGCTCGGGCTGTGCGTCCCCGATCTGATGCACCTGGGGTCGGGCAGCCGGCGGGAGGGCGGAGGGGAGGGCGGGGACCCGGGCGGAGCACGGACGGCCGTGGGGGTGGTCCTGCCCTTCCTGCTGACGGGGATGTTCCTCTTCACGATGGCGCTGGCGTCCCGGACCTCCTACGACCCTCGCGGGGACGGCTTCCTCACCACGCACGCCCTGGAGGAGATGCCGGGCGGCACGGTGCTGGCCGCCGTGGTCCTGGTCTCCGCCACCCTGTGCAGCAACCTCGCCATGAACCTGGTGCCCGCGGCGTACGACCTGTCGAGCACCGCCCCCTCGCGGATCGGCTTCCGGCTCGGGGCGGTGCTGGCGGCCCTGGCCGGGACGGGGATGCTGTGGTGGGCCCGGAGCAGCGGCAGCGAGTACGAGGTGAGCGCCTGGGCGAACCTGACCGAGGGCTTCTTCGGGACGGTGGCGGGCATCCTCGTCGTCGAGTACTGGATCGTGCGCCGGACCCGGCTGCTCCCGGACGAGCTGTACCGGGCGGGCGGCGCGTACTGGTACGCGGGCGGCTGGAACTGGCGGGCGGCCGTCGCGCTCCTGGTGGGCGGCGTACTGGCGGTGGGCGGTTCGCCGGCCCCGACGGACCAGGGGGGTTCCGGGGAGCCGCTGGTGTCGTTCCTCGCGCCGCTGGACGACTTCGGCTGGGTGGTGGGGATCGTGGTCTCGGGCGGGCTGTACGCGGCGCTGACGCTGCGGGCGCGGGCCGCCGCGGGCGCTTCCCCGGCCGGGTCCGACGCGGCCTGACGGGGTCCGGCGGAGGCCCGTACGGGCGGGCGTCGGGCGTCTGCACAGGCGGGGCGGGGGCAGGACTGGGCCCGCGCGCACAGACTCCGCGGGCGGGCGGCTCCACGATGTCCCTGGCCACGGCCGCGAGGACGCGCGGCCGTACGGACCCGCAGAGGAGTTCCCATGCCCGTCGCCGTACCGGTTCCCCCGCCAGGTCCCGTGCCGGCTTCCGCACCGGTTTCCGCACCTGCTTCCCCGTCCGCCTCCGTCCGCCCCCCGCCGCGAGCGGCCCGACTACCATGAGGCCGGTCGCGGCACGGGGATCTGCGGAGAGGGCGGGGACACGCATGCGTCGGCTCGGGGAGCTGGAGGCGGAGATCATGGACCGCTTCTGGAGGTGGCGGCGCCCGGCCACCGTCCGCGAGGTCGTCGACGACATCAACCGTCATCGCGACGTCGCCTACACCACCGTCACCACGGTGACCGGCATCCTCTTCCACAAGGGCCACCTCACCCGGACCCGCGAGGGCCGGATCTGGCTCTACCGGGCCGCCGCCACCCGCGAGGAGTACGCCGCCGCGCTCATGGAGGACGGGCTCGGCGCCAGTGAGGACCGGACGGCCGCCCTGGCGCACTTCGTGGAGCACCTCGACACCGACGGGCTCGCCGCGCTGCGCACCGCGCTCCGCGAGGCCGACCGGCGGACCGGGGGCTGAACGCGGCTCGCCGCGCGACCCCGGCGCCCGGGGCCCGGACTACGGGGCCGCGCGGCGCAGGGTGCGGACGGCGGGGACGGCGAGGAGGGCGGCGCAGCCGGCCACGCAGGCCGCCGCCGCGAGGAGGAGCAGGTGGTGCGGGGCGGCGAGGGCGGCGGCCGGACCCGCGAGGAGCTGGCCCAGGGCGATGCCGGAGACCGAGCCGGCCAACTCGTAGGCGGTGACGCGGTTCAGGACCTCGGGCGGGGTGTGGGTCTGCACGCTGGTCGCCCACATCACCGACCAGAAGGCGAGGGCGGCGCCGCCGAGGGCGTGGCCGGCCAGCAGCACCGGCAGGTCCGCGCCGAGCGCCACGCAGAGCGGGAGCGCCGTGTAGAGGCCCACCGCCGCCGCGCCGGCGGCGAGCGGACGGGCCGGGCGCAGCCGGAGGGCGAGCAGTCCGCCGAGGACGGTGCCGGCGCCGAGGAAGGAGACCGCGAGGCCGTACGCGTCGGGGCCGAGGCGGGCGCCGATCAGGGCCGCGCCCAGCGGGACCAGCGGGCCGAAGACGAGGACGCCGCAGACCATCCAGACGAGGATGACCGACCACATCCAGGTGCGGGCGCGGAACTCACGCCAGCCCTGGCGCAGGTCGGCGCGGAGCGAACTCCCGCCGGAGCGGCCCGAGTCGGGGGCCGCGGGAGCTGCGGGGGCGATCCTGACCAGGGCCAGGCAGAGGGCGCTGAGCAGGAAGGTGGCGGCGTCGATCGCGTAGACCGCCCCGGCGCCGGTCACGGTGATCAGCAGGCCCGCGAGGGCGGGGCCGAGGAGGTGAGCGAAGGCGTCGGCGACCTTGAGGACGGCGTTGGCCCGCTGCGGTTCGCGGGCGACGAGCGGGACCATCCCGTTCACTCCCGGCAGGAACATCGCGACGGCCGCGCCGGCCAGGGCCGCCATGGCCACCAGCAGCCAGAAGGGCGGCCGGCCGGTGAAGAAGGCGACGGCCAGGGCGCCTTGGGTGCCGACCCGGACGAGGTCGGCGCCGACCATCATCCGGCGGGCGCCGAAGCGGTCGGCGAACACCCCGCCGAACAGGACCAGGAGGACGAAGGTCCCGGTCCAGACGCCGAGGACGAGCCCGACGCCGAGGACGCCGTACAGCGCCCCGACGGCGAGGGCGGTGGCGACGGGCATCATCGCGTCGCCGAGGAGGGAGACCGCGCGGGCGGTGAAGTAGAGGGCGAAGCGCCTTTCCCAGAGCGGGAGTCGGGGCGCCGGAGGGTCCGGGAGGGGGGTCCGCTGTCCGGGCCGGGAACGGTCGGTGGTGGTCACCCGACCGATGCTGGTCCGGACCAGGAGGCCGTCCCAGTGTCCCGAACGACACGATGGGGTACTTTCGCGCCATGACGCCCCGCCCGCAGCCGAAGCCCGGGAAGCTCCCGGTGCCGTCGAAGCCCCCCGCGCCCCCGGAGCCGCACCGGGTGGTGGCGCTGGTCCGGTCCCCGCAGCCGGTCTTCCCGCTGGCCTGCGCGAGCGAGGTCTTCGGGGACCACGGTCCGGCGGTCCCGGTGCGGTACGCCTTCGAGGTGTGCGCCGAGGCCCCCGGGGCCGTCCGCACCGACGCCGGTTACGACATGCTGGTCACCGCGGGCCTGGAGGCGCTGGAGCGGGCCGACACGGTGCTGGTGCCCGGCGGGCGGTGGCCGGCCGGCGAGGAGGTGCCGTCCGCCGTGGTCGCGGCGGTGCGGCGGGCGCACGGCCGCGGGGCCCGGATCGTCGGCGTCTGCGCGGGCGCCTTCGTGCTCGCCGCCGCCGGACTCCTCGACGGGCGGCGGGCCGCCACGCACTGGGAGCGGGCCGCCGAACTGGCCTCCCGCTTCCCCCGGGTCCGGGTCGACCCGGCGGTGCTGTACGTGGACCACGGCGACGTCGCGACGAGCGCGGGCGCCGCGGCGGGCGTGGACCTGTGCCTGCACCTGGTGAGCGCCGACCAGGGCGCCGCGTACGCGACGCGGGTCGCCCGGCGGATGGTGACGCCGCCGCACCGGGAGGGCTGCCAGCTCCAGTACGCCGAACCGCCCGCCGCCGGGCCGGTGTCCGACTCGCTGGCGCCGCTCCTGGACTGGCTGGGCGAGCGGCTGGAGCAGCCGGTCGGCGTCGCCGGCATGGCGGCGCGGGCGGGCGTCTCGCCCCGGACGCTGACCCGTCGCTTCGGCGAGCAGCTGGGGATCAGTCCGGGGCGCTGGCTGCTCGACCGGCGGATCGCCGCCGCCCGGGCCCTGCTGGAGGAGACGGACCTGCCGGTGGAGACCGTCGCGCACCGGGTGGGCCTCTCCTCGGCGGTCAACCTGCGGCGCCGCTTCCACGAGGCCCTGCACACCACTCCGGCCGCCTACCGGCGGGCCTTCCGCGCGGAGCGGGACCGGGCCTGACCGCCCGGTCCCGCCTTTCCTCCCGGGTCCTTTCAGCCCTGGTCGGCGACGTAGGAGGCCATCCAGGCGAGGGCGGCGTTCCAGTTGATGGTGAGTTCGTTGGTGGACCAGGACCGGATGTCGTCGATGTAGCAGAACTGGCCGACGCAGCCCTTCAGTTTCTCCTGGGCGAGGGGGTCCTGGATGCTGGAGTTGGCGCCTCCGGCGAGGGAGCCGGCGGGCGGCCGGGGCGAGGCGGGGTCGAGCTGGCGGGCGTACCAGCGGCTGTGCTGGTTCTGGGCGCTCACCTCGCCGTAGCCGGTGACGTAGGAGACGTTGAGGGCGTTGCGGCCGAGGACGTAGTCCATGGCCTGGACGGCTCCGTCGCGGTACTTCGCGTCGCCGGTGAGGTCGTGGGCGGTGGCCAGGACGACGGCGTTGTTGAGGACCTGGTGGGTGGAGCCCCAGTCGTACCGCTGTCCGGCGGGGGCGTACGGCATGCCGTAGGGGTGGGCCCTGAGGGTGGCGAGGTAGCGGTCGGCGCCGGCGCGGACGGAGCGGCGGACGGCGTCGCGGCCGGGGAGGCGGCTGGGGACGGTGGCGAGGTCGAGGCGGGCGGGGACGGCGGTGCTCGCCCAGTCGAAGGCGACGGGGCCGAAGACGTCGGCGGTGTGGACCGGCGAGGTGAGGACGTGGTCCTTGAACTCCCGCTCCCCGGTGGTGAGGTAGAGCTCGGCGGCGGCCCAGTAGAACTCGTCGGTGACGTTGCCGTCGGGGTAGGCGCCGCCGCCGGTGCCGTCGGCCTCGGAGGCGAGGACGTCGGGGTGGGCGAGGGCGGCGGCCCACGCCTTGCGGGCGGCGGTCAGCGCGGTGGCGGCGAAGCGGCGGTCGTAGGGCTCGTAGAGGCGGGCCGCCTGGGCGGCGGTGGCGGCGAGGTTGAGGGTGGCGGCGGTGGTCGGCGGGTGGAGTTCGCGCTTCTGCGGGTCGGCGGAGGGCAGCAGCGGCAGGCCGGTCCACTGCTCGTCGTGGATCTTGTGGTGGGCCATGCCGGCGAGCGGTTCGCCGTCCGGTACCTGCATCTTGAGCAGGAACTGCAGCTCCCAGCGGGCCTCGTCGAGGATGTCCGGGACCTTGTTGCCGCTCTCGGGGAGGGCGAGGGAGCCGTCGCCGAGCCGGTCGGCGTCGCCGGTGCGGGCGTGGAGGGCGCGCTCGTGGGTGCTGAGGAGCTGCCAGACGGAGATGCCGCCGTTGACGACGTACTTGCCGTGGTCGCCGGCGTCGTACCAGCCGCCGGTGACGTCCAGCGTGTAGTCGCAGACGCCGGGCTGGCAGGGGACGGCGCCGTCGCCCTGGTTGGGCGCGACGTCGACGTGGCCGGCGGCGCGGCCGTAGCCGGGGCGCAGGTCGTCGCGGATCGGGGTGCCGCTGCGCTGGGTGTAGTAGAACTTGGCCGCGTCCAGGCTCAGTTGTTCGTAGGCGGCGGTGCCGATGTCGAAGGGGCGGCTGGTCTCGCCGTCGACGGTCAGGGTGAGGCCGGTGCCGGGGGTGCGGCGGGCACCGAAGTCGATCGAGTGGACGTTCTGGCCGGAGGAGGCGTCCACGCCGCGCGGGACGGTCCGGCCCCGGGCGAGGACGGCGCCGGAGGCGGCGCGGAGCTGCCAGGGGAGGGGGGTGGTCGCCTCGGTGACGAGGGTGGCGTTCTTGGGTCCCCGGGGCAGGTAGGCGATCTGGTTGACCCTCACCCGGGGTCCGGTGTCGGGCTCGTGCTTCTCCGGGGGCACCCCGCCGAGCAGCGAGACGTCGTCGAGGCAGAAGCGCCAGGGGTCGGCGGCGCCGCCGAGCTGGAAGGCGAGCTGGCCCTGGGCGGTGCCGGCCGGCGCGGTGAAGGTGTACGTGTAGGTGTCGCCCGAGACGTCGAGCTGGGGCACGACCTCGTGGTAGGCGTCGTACGGCGGGACCTGGAGGCCCACGACCGCGCGGACGCCGTGCCCGGCGGGGGCGCCCGACGCGCGGAAGGAGACGCGGTACGTCTCGCCCTCGGTGAGCGCGAGGTCGTTCTGGCCGACGGCGGCGTCCCAGCGGTTCACGGTGCCGCCCGGCACGTCGGCGCAGAGTCCGCCGCCGTCCGGTCCGGCGGTGACGCCGCTCGTCCACCAGGACTCGGTGCCGGCGTCGAAGGTGCCGTTCCTGATCCGTTCGACCTCGTCCGCTCCCGCCGGTCCTGCGGGCACCGCGGCGAGTCCCGCCGCCAGCAGGGCCGTCAGGGAGAGCAGGGCGGTTCTGCGTCTGTTCACGTCCGGGCTCCTCGGGGTGGGGGGCGACGCTCCTATGGGAGCGCTCCCATGCGGGTGGTGGACATCCTTGTGGCCGGAACGCGGGGGCGTCAACGGTCCGGACGGGACCAGGCTCTCCCGGCCCGGTTACGGCCAATCGGAGACGGGCGCTCCGGCCGCGCGGACGCCGGGGCCCGAAAACCGTGCGGGGCCTGGGCACCGGGGGCCCTTCCGGCCGCCGCCGTCGCACAGGCATCGCACGGGTGTCACGGCTTCGTCACACTCCTGTCGTCGCCCCATCGAACTCGCGTCCTCCGGCGTGGCCGAAAACTAGGTGCTCCAACCCTGCTCCCCGGGGCCCTCGTTGATCACACCTCACTGACCTCACATACTGCGCTGACCGACAGCGGGCGCCTTCCGCGCCGCTGGCCGGAAACGACCGATCGACATCGTCCCAAGCTCCTGGGGGAGACTTGCGCGCACACGTGCAGAGAGCACGCGCCCTCACCATCGCGGCGGCCACCTCGGTGGCCCTTCTGGCGGGCATGACCGGCCCCGCCGGCGCGATCGCCACGAACGCCACCGGCACCGCGAAGCACACGAAGGACGCGACCGGGGCGGCCGCGTCCGGCGTCGCCCGGGTCGGCGGCGACCGCCGCGTCCCGCTCGTCACCGGCGACCACGTGGTGGTCGACGCCGAGGGCCGGATGGTCCGCTTCGAGGCCGCCGCGGGACGCGAGCACATACCCGTGGAGGTGCGGCGCACCGGCGACCGCACCCTGGTGGTGCCCGCCGACGCGCAGCGCCTGCTCGCCGAAGGCCGCCTCGACCAGCGGCTCTTCGACCTCGGCGTCCTCGCCGACCCGCGGCTGCGGCGCAGCCACGGCTCCGGGCTCAAGCTGATCGTGCGGTACGAGGGGGCCGCGGGCGCCGCGCGGACCCAGCTCCGCTCGGCGGGCGGCGCCGAGGTCCGGCGGACCTTCCCGGCCCTCGGCGCCGACGCCCTCCTCGCCTCCCAGGACGACCTGGCCCGGGTGTGGGAGGCGCTGACCGACCGCCGGAAGGCCGGCGCGCGGACCACCGCGACCGGCATCGGCACGGTCTGGCTGGACGGGGTGCGCGGGGCGAGCCTGGACCGCGGCGTCCGGCAGATCGGCGCCGACCGGGCGTGGGAGTCCGGCTACGACGGCACCGGCGTGAAGATCGCCGTCCTCGACACCGGCGTCGACAGGACCCACGAGGACCTGAGGTCCCGGGTCGTCGGCGAGAAGAACTTCTCCTCCTCCCCCGACGCCGTCGACCGCGTCGGCCACGGCACGCACGTCGCGTCGATCGCCGCGGGTACCGGCGCCCTGTCCGGCGGCCGGTACAAGGGCGTCGCGCCCGGGGCCCAGGTGATCAGCGGGAAGGTCCTCGACGACGAGGGCTTCGGGGACGACTCCGCCGTCCTCGCCGGCATGGAGTGGGCCGTCGCCGAGGGCGCCGACGTGGTCAACCTCAGCCTCGGCAGCAGCGACAGCCCCGGCGTCGACCCGCTGGAGGCCGCCGTCGACCGGCTCTCCGCCGAGAAGGGCGTCCTCTTCGCCGTCGCGGCGGGCAACGAGGGCGAGTCCGGCCCCTCGTCGATCGGCTCGCCCGGCAGCGCGGACGCCGCGCTGACCGTCGGCGCGGTCGACCACGAGGACCGCCTCGCGCCCTTCTCCAGCACCGGGCCCCGGGCCGGCGACGGCGCCGTCAAGCCGGACGTGACCGCCCCCGGCGTCGGCGTCACCGCGGCCGCCGCCCCCGGCAGCGCCCTCGACACCCGCCCCGGCGTCCCGCACCCCGCCCCGGGCTACCTCCAGCTCGACGGCACCTCCATGGCGACCCCGCACGTCGCCGGCGCGGCCGCGCTGCTCAAGCAGCGGCACCCCGACTGGAAGTCCGCCGAGCTGAAGGGCGCGCTGACCGGCTCCGCCGAGGGCGGCGCCCACACCGCCTTCCAGCAGGGCTCGGGCCGCATCCGGGTCGACCGGGCGCTGGAACAGACCGTGATCGCCGAGCCGGTGTCGCTGAACTTCGGCACGGCCCGCTGGCCGCACGCCGACGACCCGACGGTGACGCGGAAGCTCGTCTACCGCAACCTCGGGACGGCCGACGTCACCCTCGACCTGTCGGTGTCCACCCTGGACCCGGCGGGCCGCCCGGGCCCGGCCGGCTTCTTCTCCCTCGGCGCCCCGAAGGTGACCGTGCCCGCCGGCGGCACGGCGGAGGTCGACCTCGTCGCCGACACCCGGCTCGGCGACGCCGACGGCGCCTACTCGGGCCACGTCACCGCGACCGGCGCGGGCCTGTCCGTCCGCACCGCCGCCGTGGCCGTGCGGGAGGCCGAGTCGTACGACCTCACGCTCCGGACGCTGGGCCGCGACGGCGCCGACGCGCAGAACTACACCGCCACCCTGACCGGCGTCTCCGGTCCGGCCGCCGGCTTCCAGCTCCGCGTCGACAGCGAGCCGGGCAGCCGTACGGTCCGCGTGCCCAAGGGCTCGTACACCCTCAACACGGCCGTCTACGAGGACCCTTCGGACTACGCGAAGGGCACCGACTGGATCGCCCGGCCGCGCCTCGACGTCTCCGCCGACACCACCGTCACCGCCGACGCGCGCACCACCGCGCCGGTCGACCTGACCGTGCCCGGCATCGACCGGGCCGACTACGCGGGCACGTACTACGAGCTCGACACCGAGATCGGCCGGGTCGGCAACGGCTGGGTGCTCCGCGGCTTCACCGGTTTCCGGACGGCCCACCAGGGCCCCGCCGTCACCGACGGGTCGCTGCTCCAGACCTGGGACGCGCACTTCCTCAAGGGCGACACCGAGCAGTACGCGGTGGCCTACGGCGGCCCCGTGGAGAAGGTCGCGACCGGCTACACCAAGCACGTGGAGGCCGGCGACCTGGCCACGGTCCGGGTCGGCCTCGGCGCCTCCGCCGCCGGGAAGAAGGCCCTCGCCTCCCCCTACGCCCACCTGCCCGGGGCGCCGGAGGGCAACGGCTTCTCCGCGATGCAGCCGGCGCCGGGCGTCCGCACCTTCCACGTCTCGACCGAGGACGGCGTGGAGTGGCTGACCCGCTTCAACCAGCTGGGCGCGCCCGACGAGTGGGGCTACCCGGCCTTCGAGGGGAGCCACGAGATGGCCCGGCCGAAGCGCTACGAGGCGGGCCGGACGTACCGGGAGGACTTCAACACCGGTGTCGCGGGGCCGCTGCTGGGCGAGGGCATGGGCTTCTTCCGCACCGCGCCCGACCCGGAGACGGGCGAGCAGCGGATCGTCGGCGCGGTGCCGCTGTTCGCCGACGGCAAGGGCCACCCGGGCGCCACGGCGTACACCTCGGCGACGACGACGCTGTACCGCGACGGGGTGAAGGTGGCCGAGAACGGCGACCCGCTGAGCGGCGGGGAGCCCTTCGCGGTCGGCTCCGGCGAGGCCGAGTACCGTCTGGTGACCTCGGTGGAGCGGGCGGCCGACGTGGCCGGGGCGTCCACCCGGGTCGAGACCGGCTTCGCCTTCCGCTCGAAGGAGGTCGCGGACCTCACGGCGCTGCCGGTGTCCACGGTCCGCTTCGCGGCCCCCGTCGACCTCGCCTCGCGCGCCCCGGCGCACGCCTGGGTGACGGTCCCGGTGACCGTGCAGGGCGCGGCCGCCGGTCGCAACCTCAAGTCGCTCTCGGTGTCGGTGAGTTACGACGACGGGAAGACGTGGAAGCCGGTACCGGTCACCGGCGGCCGGATCCTGGTGAAGAACCCGGCGAAGGACGCCGGGATCTCGCTCTCCGCGAAGGTCACGGACAGGCGGGGCAACGTGTCGACGGTGTCCCTCCGGAACGCGTGGCTCGGCAAGTGAGCTGATCCGCACGGGAGTCGCACGACGCACGACCGCCGGGCCGGTGTCACCATGTGGGGTGGTGGCGCCGGTCCGGCGGCTTTCGCGGGCCGGTCAGCCGGAAGCGGTCGTCCGGTCCTCGCGGCCGAACGCCAGGTCGAGCACGCGCCGCCAGTCGACCGCCGGCCGGGGCGGCGCGACGCCCGGCCGGTCGCGCGGGACCACGACCCGCAGGGCGCCCGGCTTCAGGGTGCAGACGACCGGGGTGGGCATCCGCAGGGCCTCGCCGTCGACGGCGACGGGGATCTCGTCCGTACCCTCCGAGGTGACTTCGACGCGGCGGGCGCTCAGGACGCTCAGGCCCGTGGACTGGGCGCCCCGGACGGCCAGGTCGGCGGCCTGGGTCGCGTCCTCCACCCGGACGCCGAGGACGCCCAGTTCGCCGTCGTCCAGACGGGGGCGGCGGGCGCCGCCGATGAGGTCGTCGGGCGAGACGTAGGGGTTGTTGCTGACCAGGACGGCCTGCTGGGCCGTGAGCGCCGTGCCGTCGACGCGGGCGTCGACCCGCTGGACCCGGTCGCCGAAGAGCAGGTCGGGCATGAGGCCGAGGGCGGTGCCGGTCTTGTCCTCGCGGTACTCGGGACGCTGCACGACGTCGGCGTAGACGCCGAAGGAGACGGTGTTGACGAAGGGCCGGCCGGAGACGTCGCCGAGGTCGATGCGGAGTTCCTCGCCGTCGGTGAGCGCGTCCAGGCAGCGCGAGGGGTCGTCGCGGTCGAGGCCGAGGTCCATGGCGAAGTGGTTGCGGGTGCCGGCCGAGATCACCAGGAACGGCAGGCGGTGCTCGGCGGCGACCCCCGCCACCAGCGCCTGGGTGCCGTCGCCGCCCGCGACGCCGAGCAGGTCCGCGCCCTCCCCGACCGCCTCCCGCGCCAGCGCGGCGACGTCGGCGGGGACGGAAGGATCGAGCAGGTACACCCGGGCGCCGAGCTCCTCGGCCCGCTCGACCAGGTGGAAACGGCCGACCTTCCCGTCCCCCGACTTCGGGTTCATGATCAGGAAGGCGTGCCGGGGCCGGGCGGCGGGGACCGCGGGAGTGGTCCGCTCCGGACGCGCCCTGCGCAGCGCCGCCCGCGCGCAGGCCAGCGTCGCGGCCCAGCACAGGACCATGACGAGGGCCGTCAGCCACAGCCCGTCGTACGTGTAGAAGACCAGGACGGCGGCGGGCGCGAGGACCACCAGGAGCGCGCCGAGGAGGCGCACGGCGCCCCGGTGCGCCAGGAACCACCAGACGCCGACGGCGCAGAGGACGACGCCCAGGAGCCCGGCCCCGATGACCGCGAAACCACCCTGGCCCATCGCGATCAGGAGCACGGCCAGCGAGCCGATCGCCGCGAGCACGGCGAGGCGTGCGAGGAGCCGCGCTCCCCGGCCGCTTCCGGAGGCCGATTCCCGCTTCCCGCCCATGACCGCTCCCTCTCCACGCCGCGCGACCCGCGCCCGGCCCCGGGGCACCAGCTTGCCCGCGCGCCCGCCGGAGGGCACTTCGGCGGGGCCGCGCGGGTGAGGTGGAGGCCCGTCCGGGTCAGTTCGGGTTGCGGCGGGGCTTGAGCGGGACGGTGGGGAGCTCGGGGGCGGGGAGGCGGTCGCCGGGGTAGCCGGTGACCGCGCCGAAGCGGTCGGAGGCGGCGGCCCAGTCCTCCCTCGCCTGCCGGATCTCGGCGTCGGTGCGGGCGATGAAGTTCCACCACAACACACCTCGTTACGGCGTCTCCGCAGGTGAAAGCCACATCGAAGCGGCCGAGGTCAGCAAAAGGTCAGCATCGTTCCCACTTCCGACCAGCGCGGCGATACACAGGGCGAGGCCAGCCAGGTTGCCTATCAGCGCCTGCCGGCTTCTACGGGCCTACCGCCAGGGGACCACGCTCGTCTGCGACTGCGCTCGTCCGACACCAGGTCCCCACGGCCCCGAGGGCCCAGAGGGCCCAGAGGGCATCGAGGGCATCGAGGGCATCGAGGGCATCGAGGGGAGGATGTGGGCAAGGGGCCGGCTGTGGAGCGCCGAGGCTGAGCCGAACGGCAGACATCCTGCAAACCGGCGGCGTACGCGCCAGCTGTGTGCCGTCCAGGCCACCCACCGCATTCCCTGCTGCTGCCCCAACGAGTGCAGGTCCTCGCACCCTGACAGGTGCTGCTCGGCGCCGAACTACGCCGCCAGGCCGATGTCCAAGATCTTGGCTGCGCTTCCGATCGACCCAGGCATCAGATGCCTGTAGGTCTTGAAAGTGACCTCGATGCTCTTATGACCCATCCACTCGGCCACGTCGGTAATGGGTATCCCATGGGATAGACAGTTAGAGGCGAAGAAGTGACGGAACCCATAGGGGGTCATCCCTTCCGGGATCTGCACCTTTCCATCGGCCTTAATTCTCCGCCACCGGTTCTGCAGGAAATAAAAAGGGAGGGGCCCAGACGGGTCCTTTGGATTCCTGAGCAGATACCCATCGACAGCCCCGTATTTCTCTACAAAGCCATCGACCGTCGCCTTGACCCTCGCCGGGAGCGGAACATCCCGATACTGCCCCTTTTTCCGATGCTTGAGGGGCGCATAACCTCCTGTCGTCTGATTTACTTGCTCACGCACACGATAGACATCGTCAGCAACGATATTTTTCACGTTAACCGCCAGCGCCTCTCCGTTCCGGAGCCCACACCCGCTCATCATGTCTGCCACGAGCCTGAACACGTCATCGCCGGCGGAGCGGATCTCACGGAGCTCAGCAAGAGAGGGAATGACGGCACGACTGGCGTCACATTGGGGGGGCTTCACACCTTCTAGAGGGCTATCCTCATACAATCCTAGGCGGTGCGCGTCAAGTAGGATCATTTTCAGTTTGTCAAACGCATTCGATTGAGCGGCCAAGCCGACTCCGTTGCGCTCCATGGACCGGATAAACCCCTCTACCACTTTATGGTCGAAGGAATCCATACGCCGACTCGCAAGTGCCGGAAGGAGATGGTGCTGCAGTAGAGACTCGAGGTGACGCACAGAGGAAGGAGAGAGGTGGCGCTGCCCTTCTTTCCACTCCGCAACATATTCCTCAAACCTCATGTCGCCGTACTTTTGAATTCTCTCCAGCTTGCTTTGACCTATACGCCGAGAGTTTTTTGCGTTATAGATCTCGGTAAGGCGATCTATAGCCCTCTTCTGCGTCGGGAAGCCGGATTCTTCGACCTGCCTTCCCGCTGCATTTCGATATCGAATCTTGTACGGGTGCGGACACTTCGGCCAGCCAGACTCGGAGTGGACACACTCCTTGAAGAAGGTCCCCATACCGCGCACTAGCGCCCTGCTCAAGCGGTTACCCCAATCTCATTTTTTCCAGCACCCGAAAGGGTTCACGGCATTCGCCGCTGGTCAGCCCACCGCTTGACCTCATTTACTTCAAACTGGATCTTCGCGTTCCTCCCCGAACCGAATTTGTACCCCCGCAATCCGCACCTAGCCGAGTCGCGATACACCCAGGAAAGTGACATGTTCAAAAATGCAGCCGTCTCACGGGCATCCATGTATCGCCGGTCCATGATTCTCCTTCTCAGTCGATTCAACACAGGTTCGGCTGCGCGTAGCCGACTCAGGAGGTAATGGTCTGCCACCTTCCCCGGTTTCGGAAACCGGGGAAGGTCCGCTATATTGCGCCCAGCGTTCAGCACCCCGTCAGGTCGCGAGGCTGTACCGGCAAACACCACCATGAAGTTGGCGGCGGGACAAGAACCCGTCCTTCGCCAGACGCTCAAGGTCAACCTGGGCTGTCGACGTTGAACAGCCAACAGCCCTCGCTACCTGGCCAGCCGTCACTTCCGGGTGATTCGCCACCCACACAAGGGCCTTCTGGCCGCGCAGCAGAGCCTGCTGCTTCTGGGTAACGACGAAAAGCCCAGCAGCGCAGAGGCAAAGACATAGGGCAGTCGAGACGCTGACGAGGTCGCCCTGCAGCGATGCCGTAACGGCGTTCGTTGCCCCCATCACGAAGAGGACGGGGGCAACGTATCGAAGGCGTCCGAAATGGGTCAGGGGAATCTCCTAAAGGGCTGGGGCCACCAACTGGCGGCCGATAAATCGGAGGTGTGTAGATTGCCATCCGGATGCGCTCTATTCCAGTCCTGTTCCGAGGGTTCCTGTCTGCCGAGAGCGATACCGACTATTGCCCGTTTTCTCCTAACCGTCTGGGGCGATCGCCATGTTCGCCATGTACGTCTCCCTGGCGGTCCGTGAACGTCCCCGGGGCCCGGGGGCGGTCGGCAGGATCGCGGACCGCTGGAGGCCGCTGGCGAGCGGGGAGTGTCTCTACGGATCGTGGACCAGGCGCACGGAACCGCAGGACACCTTGGGCGGCGGTGGGCGGCGTTCCGCGACAACGTGGATCCCTGCGGACTTCCGGCTCTACCTGACTGTAACTCGCAGGTCCTCGCCCCGATCTCACTAAGGGATGTCCCGTATAAGGACGTGAGCTGGGGGGGTTGCCTGACAGTACGGTCGACGCGTGGAGTCGAAGAGGGTGAGCGAGTGCCCGTTGCGCGGGGGCGGTGTGCGTCCTGGCTACCTGGTCGGGCGCCGTCTTGAGCAAGTAGTCGCCTCGTGGTACCTGTACGGCTCAGAGGCTCCGTCCGGCCCGCTGGACGTGTGGCTGATCGACAGCGAAGCGGTCGCCACGCGCATCACGACCGGTTCGGACTGGTGCCTGATCGTGGAGGCATCGGCTCCCTTCGCGGGATACGACATGGCGGAGTCCGGCCGCATCGAGGTGGCGCCGGTCAGCGGCGAGACCCCGTTCGCGGATCACCTCGGCGAGATGGTGCTGGCAGTCAGCGAGGAGAGTGTCCCGGACAGTGGGCGGATCGCTCTGGAGATCACCTTCGACTCCGGCCGTATCCGGTGTGAGACCTGGTCCGGAGATCTCCGCCTGTCCAGCAAGTGATCAACACACCAGCCCCGGCATGAACCGTGTGAGGCTCCCGTCGTGGCTGGTGTGATCACGGCGTCGCAGCCGTCCTGGATAGCCCCGTTCACCGGGTTGAGCCCCCGCTCCTTCGGCACGTTGGTGGCACAGCTGCGGCATGAGGGGGCTGACCCGGTTCGCAGAGGCCGGCCGTGGAGCCTGCCGCTGGAAGACCGGGTGCTGCTGGTCACGGCCTACTGGCGTACCAACTTGACGCTGCGACAGCTCGCCCCACTGTTCGGCGTCTCGAAGTCCGCAGCCAGCCGCATCGTCAGCCACCTCGGCCCCCTGCTCGCGCTCAAGCCCCGCAGGCGATTCCGCAAGAACACCGTCCTCATCGTGGACGGCACCTTGGCCCCCACCCGCGACCACACCATTGCCGAGCGGTCGAAGAACTACCGCTACTCCACCAACCATCAGGTCGTCATCGACGCCGACACCCGACGCGTCGTGATGGTCGGCCAGCCGTTGCCTGGCAACCGCAACGACTGCAAGGCGTGGGAACTGTCCGGAGCCAAGAGCTTGGTCGGCAACACCACCGTGATCGCAGACGGCGGCTACCGCGGCACCGGCCTGGTCATCCCGCACCGTCGAGAACGTGGCCAGACCGAGCTACCGGCGTGGAAGGAAGAGCACAACGCTTCCCACCGCCAGGTCCGCGCCCGTGTCGAGCACGCATTCGCCCGCATGAAGAGCTGGAAGATCCTCCGTGACTGCCGTCTGAAGGCCGACGGCGTTCACCACGCCATGCTCGGCATCGCTCGCGGGACTGTAAATCGTTCGGTGTAACTCCCGATCATGGAGGATGCACCGATGACCAGTGAGAACGTGGCCGAGACCGAGATCAGCGAGGCAGACGGGCCTCAGCCGGCGAAGGCGGTGGACGACCGGCTGATCGACGAGCTGGTGTCCCGGGCCCAGGCCGAGGGAGTGCAGCTGACCGGCGAGGGCGGGCTGCTGCAGCAGCTGACGAAGCGGCTGCTGGAGTCCGCCCTGGAGGGTGAGATCACCGACCATCTCGGCTATGACAAGCACGATCCGGCCGGGAAGAACGGCGGCAACTCCCGCAACGGCACCCGGTCGAAGACCGTGCTGACCGATGTCGGGCCGGTGGAGATATCCGTGCCCCGTGACCGGGACGGCTCGTTCGAGCCGAAGATCGTCAAGAAGCGGCAGAAGCGCCTGACCGGGGTGGACGAGATGGTCATCTCGCTGTCTGCGAAGGGCCTGACCACCGGTGAGGTGCAGGCCCATCTCGCCGAGGTCTATGGCGCCGATGTCTCGCGCCAGACGATCTCCACGATCACCGACAAGGTCCTCGACGGGATGGCCGAGTGGCAGAACCGGCCCCTCGACCCGGTCTATCCGGTGGTGTTCATCGACGCGATCCACGTGAAGATCCGCGACGGAGCCGTCGCCAACCGGCCGATCTATGTGGCTCTGGCCGTCACTGGGGAGGGCCGGCGCGAGATTCTGGGCTTGTGGGCCGGGGACGGCGGTGAGGGCGCCAAGCACTGGATGCACATCCTGACCGAGATCAAGAACCGCGGCGTGAACGACGTCCTCATGCTTGTCTGCGACGGGCTGAAGGGCCTGCCCGACGCGGTCGAGACCGTCTGGCCGAGGACGGTCGTGCAGACCTGCGTGGTCCACCTGCTGCGGAACTCCTTCCGCTATGCAGCCCGCCAGGACTGGGACAAGATCGCCAAACTCCTCAAGCCCGTCTACACCGCCGCGACCGAGGAGGCCGCGCTCGAACGGTTCGCCGAGTTCGCCGACACGTGGGGAAGGAAGTATCCGGCGATCGTCCGGCTCTGGGAGAACGCGTGGGAGGAGTTCACGCCGTTCCTCCGCTTCGACACCGAGATCCGCCGCATCGTCTGCACCACGAACGCGATCGAGTCGGTGAACGCCAGGATCCGGCGGGCGGTCAAGGCCCGCGGACACTTCCCCAACGAGACCGCCGCCCTGAAATGCATCTACATGGCGATCATGTCGCTCGACCCGACCGGCAGGGGGCAGACCCGCTGGACCCTGCGCTGGAAGACCGCTCTGAACGCCTTCGACATCACCTTCGACGGCCGGCTCTCCGCAGTCCGACAGTAACCCCAACCACCCTCGTTACACCGTTCGATTGACAGACCCTCGCTCGCCTCCACAACCTCGCCCTGACCGCGTAGCGGATCTATGTCGATGGTCGATGAGGAGCACGGTCGCGATCACTACGCTGTCAGGAACCTCTGACTCAACCATCGAACCGCCGCCATGGCAGCTGAAGTCGGGAAAGCGGCCGCAGCGCGCTGCGGTGCAGGGCGCCGATCCAGACGTCGGACTCATGGCTGCTGTTCAGCTCGGGCGAGATATGAGCGACCAGGCCCGGTCCGACGAGGAAGTTCGTCGGACCGATGGGCGCCAGGAACGGCCGTAGCGGTACGCGATGCAGGCAGGATTCCAGCTCTGACAGCAACTGCTCGGGCAGATTGCGGAGGAATGCCTTGTACGGGGCGGTCATCGAAGCCTCATACAACGAGAACTGCAGCAGGAACCGGCTTAGTACTCCAGCCATACTTCGCGATCTGGTTCGATGGCCTTCGGGGGCCATGGGCCTCAGCCGGATCGCGGAGGTTGGCGGATGGACGAGCGCACGGTCATGTTGAACGAGCTCGCGCAGGGCCTGCGCCCGATCGGGCAGGGTGTCGAGTGGTTCGAAGCCCTGCCCGCTCAGGACCAGTTCGAGGTCCTTCGGGATCTGGGCGGACATTGCATCCAGGCGCGGGCGACGGTGGAGGACGGGCCCGAGAGCGTGCAGATCGCCGGTATCCGGCCGACCCACACCCCGGCGGTGCTGATCACACGCGGGCAGTTGGCCGGGCAGCTGACAAAGATCATCAATCTGCCGCAGGACGAGCGCGTGAAGGCGTTTCGGCTGCTGGTCGCGCTGCTGGGGGTGGCGGACAAGCGCCGCCGCGAGCGGTTCTGCGCAGACGGATGCACCCATGCCTGGCACCAGCTGGCGGCAGGAGCCGATACGGAAGCGGCCACCGCGTGATCATCAGAGGTTGTGTGGACTTCTGAAGATGGTGCGATGGCCGTGGGCCATAGCGTAGACCCTGCCCGCTGGCGGGCGATGTTCGACCAGGCGATGGCCCGCATCGCGGGCCGGTTCCGCCGAGTGGAACCGAGAGCGACGGCAAGGGCGTTCGTCCTCGGACTGCTGTCCGGTGTCGAACGGAAGAACTGCTGGCAGCTGGCCGAGCAGGCAGGCCATGACCGCCCCGGTGCGATGCAGAGACTGCTTCGAAGCGCACGCTGGGATGCCGACGAGGTGCGCGACGAGGTCCGGTCCTACGTGCTGGACCACCTCGGCGGTGATGGCGTGCTGATCGTGGACGAGACGGGGTTCCTGAAGAAGGGCCTGCGTTCGGCGGGCGTGCAGCGGCAGTACACCGGCACTGCCGGTCGGATCGAGAACGCCCAGGTCGGCGTCTTCCTCGCCTACGCATCGCCGCGAGGACGGGCACTGATCGACCGTCGGCTCTACCTCCCCGAGCACACCTGGTGCCGGGATCCCGATCGCCGGTCGGGCTCCGGGGTCCCCGAGCAGGTGGAGTTCTCCACCAAGCCCCGCCTGGCACTGCAGATGATCGAAGCGGCCCTGGATGCCGGGTGCTCCTCCTCGTGGGTGACCGGCGACGAGGTCTACGGCCAGGACCCACAGCTTCGTTCCGGCCTGGAGGCACGCGGGATCGGCTACGTCCTGGCGGTCGCCTGCACCACCAAGGTACGGATCAACGAGAACCGCACAGTGGTCCAGGCCGACACCCTGGCCGACTCGCTGCCCCGGGACGCCTGGCACCGGCAGAGCGCCGGCGCCGGAGCGAAGGGCCCGCGCTACTACGACTGGGCATGGGTGCAGACCGGAGCCGACAAGAACCGGTGCCTGCTGATCCGCCGCAACCCCGTAACCGACGAACTCGCCTTCTACCTGTGCTGGTCACCAGGCGAGGTTGCCCTGTCCGCGCTGGTGCGCGTCGCCGGGACCAGGTGGTGCATAGAAGAGTGCTTCCAAGCCGCAAAAGGCCAGGTCGGCCTGGATCACTACCAGGTCCGCCACTGGACCTCCTGGCACCGCCACATCACCCTGGCGATGCTCGCGCTGGCCTTCCTCGCCGCTGTCGCCGTCAGCGCGGCGCCCGACCGGAGCACCGACCCGAACCGTCCGGTCCACAGCAGCGATCCGATCGACCTGACCATCCCCGAGATCCGTCACCTCATCGGCAGGCTCTTCAGACCATCGACCACGCCTCCGCACCGCCTTCTGGCCTGGTCAATCTGGCGCAGACTCCACCAGGCACAGGCCAGACGCGCCCACTACCGACGACGACTCACCAGCCACTTGGACACCTAGATCACGAAGTCGCACTGGAGTATTAGCGGCTCCTCCTCGCGGACCGGTGCGTCGTCCTCGGTCAGCCAGACGTCCGGATCGGTGCCGGCAGCGTCGAGCTGCCACGGGATGGACCAGTCCCAGCAGCCCTGATTCTCGATGGCGACGACCAGGCGCTCACCGTGGATGTCGGTCGAGAGCCTTGTGAGCGGTTGGATGGAGTTCTGGCCTCCGAGGATGGCCGGACGCTTCTCGGCGAGACGGTAGAAGTCGGCCAAGGCATAAGGGACGGAGCCGGGTATCGCGATGGTGGTGGGCCGGGTTTCAGTTTGGGCGGGATACCAGCCGGTGACGAAGGATTCCAAGGCCATGCCGGGGTCCGTGCGGACATGGTCGAGCCAGTCCAGGCCGGGCGAAAGGGGCGCAGCTGTTGGCGGCCGAACCGTTTCGAGCAATTCTCGACTCAATGGCGGGTCGATGCGCAGGTGGCAACTGTTGAGTTCGCCGTTGGTCCAGGTGCTTCGCGAGTGGTGGACGGGACCAATGTAGACGGCTAGACCGTCGACCCGGACGAACAAGTGCACCGGCCGGTCCAGATCCGGTTCCGATCCTGCGAACGGCTTTCGACCAGTGAGCCTGGATGCGGCTACTGCAGGCGTAAGACCTCGTAGACGGAACTCCTGGTCGTTCCACACGCCGCCTGCTGCCGGATCGTCTGCTGCATCCCCGATGATCACAACAGCCGCAGCCCCGACCGCGATCGTGGACCTGCCTACGTCGAACACCTTGGGCTCTGCACCCGCGAGATCGAGTGCCACGCTCACGTCTACGGTGGCCGAACGCGTCAGCGACATTCGGCGAGTCTATCCGGGGAACGATCACTGCGGTGCCGGGAAAAGATCTCCAGCGGTCTTGATCGCGGCAGGCCGGACCCACTCGTGAACGCCGGGGAGCAGACATGCTGCAGACTTCCCGGGTGATCGTTCTGCAGCCCGTCCTGGAGGTCTACGCCTCCGACGACTTCACCCTCTGGCCAGTCGCCAAGTCCGCACCGTACGGCTTCCTGCCACTCAGCGGCGCACTCGATCCCGCCGAGGTCGGCACGGCGGTGATGCGTATCGCCGACTGCAACAACATCGATCCCGAGGACGACGGTCGCCCACCACGGCCCGCCGACCTACTCGGGAGCTTCCTGCACGGACTGCTCACCATGGACGACCTTTTCGCATCCGGTGGCCTGCGGATCACCGACACCGCAACCGGCACCACGTTGTTGCCGGGCTGCTGCAATGGGCTGGACGAGAGGCGCGACTGGCTTGAGGTCGTCGACGGCACCGGCTGGGCCTCCTTCGGTCACGACCCATCTCCGCTCGCCGAACGTGACGGCGAAGTCGTCCGGTTGACCGTCGACGCCGAGCACGACAACAGCCCGGTGATGGAGGTACCCGTTACGGACCTGCGTCGCCTGCTCGCCGGCGCAGAGCAAGACCTGATCGACTTCCTCCAGCTGGCCGCTGTCTGGGCCGCTCGGCACATGCCCGCTTACGCCGCTCCGGTCGCCTCCGCCCTCGGCCGTGCTCTAGACCTGCCCGCACCGGTGATCCCGACGAACCCTTAGGGCTGCATGCCGGCGCGCTGCCTCAGGTTCATCGGCAGCGGTCCAGTCAGGAAGCGGCGAGTTGGATCTTTACGGGACAGCCCTTAGAGGTCCCTGATATTCCCCAAGACCGCGTCACAGCAGCCCGCGTGCTGCTGCCCCCTGCCGTCTCCGTTCATTCATCCACTCGGGTGAACGGGTGGCGGCCCGGACCGCGACTCCGCCACGATGCCCTGATGCAGGATGACGAACCGCTGGAGGAGTGGGCTCGCCGGCGCGATGCACGCCAGGCCGCCTCGAAGGGCAGGCGGCGCGCGGTGCCGCTCGGTGACGGCCCTCATCGTGGGGCCCACGTGGACCCCGACGCACCGAGAGCGATCGAGGAGTGGACCGGTACCGAGTGGATGGTCGTCGGCGTCGTCGAGGACTTGGCCGCCGCGAAAGCCTTGTTGTATCCGCCGCCGCCCGTGCAGGAGAAGCCCGCCGAGTGGGACCGGCCTGCCATGGGCAAGGGACGCGGCCGGCACCGGAAGCCGTCCTCGGCTGAGGATCGGGACCAGTAGGTCCGAGGTGTGTCCCGGCCCCGCGCCCCTCGCTCATCTCGAAGCTGCCTTCGATTCCTCCCCTGACCTCGCTCGGCCGCAGCACCTGACCCTCTGATGCGGATAGCTCCGCGTTACGGTCGAAGCGACCTGCACGGCGCCGTTCCGGCGTCCGAGCCATCGCACCGAGGAGACCGACCGTTGGACACCGCCCCCCTGCCCACCGACGGGGACCTGTTCTGGCAGGAGCGCCGGACCTGCTTCCTGACCACCCTCCGGCCCGACGGCTCCCCGCACACGACCCCGGTCGGCGTCACCTACGACCCTGAGACGCGGATCGCCCGCGTCATCACCGACGGCGGCAACAAGAAGGTCCGCAACGTCCGCGCCGCCCTGGCCGCCGGGGGCGAAGCCCGCGTCAACGTGAGCCAGGCCGAAGGCCGGCGCTGGTCCACCCTCGAAGGCACCGCCGTCATCAAGGACGACCCCGCCGCCGTCGCCGACGCCGAGCGCCGCTACACCGAGCGGTACAAGACCCCGCGCGTGAACCCCAACCGGGTCGTCATCGAGATCACCGTCACCCGCGCCCTGGGACCCACCAAGCCTTCCGGCTGGTGACCCCGCCCGGCCTCGGCGCGGGCGCAATATAGGCGAGGATCCCCGGTTTCCGAAACCGGGGATCCTGCGGAGGATGGACGACACCACCGCCACTCCCCCGCCCCTCCGTCGAAAGGCGCCTCCACCACCGAGACCCCCGACCGGTCCAGCGCTACGCCGCGGCGTACGACAGCCGGAACAGCTCCAGCGCCCGCTCCACGTCCTTTTCCGAGCGCAGCTGGACCTCCAGGTCGCCTGTGCCGTGATGGCCCAGTCCCGTCACGTCCCGGGTGAAGCCCGGCACGAGTTCCACCGTGGCCGGCGCGACCTTGAGGTACACCAGCAGCTTGTCCTGCCGTCCAGTGACGCAGGCGAAGTTCCGCAGCCGCTGGTAGGCGTCGTACTGCTTGCGCTCGACCTTCGTCACGCCCTCGCCCAGCCCGAGCAGCACCTCGTCGACCACGGCCGCCAGCTCCGCCATGGCGTCGGTCCGCCGACGCGGTGACGTGCCCCGTCCGCCGCGCAGGCTCTGCCGCCGCGTCCCGCCGCCCTGGGCAGCGATCGACGCGACCGTCTCCAGCGCGATGTGGTGCTCGCCGAGCATGGTGTAGCGCACGAGGTCGATGGACCGCCGGTGCTCGCGCACCGCGTGCAGGTCGTAGCGCGTGAAGCCGCCGGCCACGCAGATCAGCCGGGGCGTGCTCCACAGAACTCCGGCGGCTGCCGCCGGCCCGAGCCGCTCGCGGACCAGGGCCTCGAACTCCTCCCGGTGGTCCATCAGCCAGGCCACGTAGAACAGGCCCTGCGACAGCACGCCGGGGTCGGTCGCCCGCTTGTACTCGACGATCACGGGCGAGCCGTTCTCGTCGAGCCCGAGCGAGTCGATGCGCCCGCCGTGGACGGGGCCGGTGCTGTACTCGGTGGCCAGGAAGCGGACCCCGAGCATGAGCTCCATCGCGCTCTCGACGAGCGCCTGCACATCGGCCTCGGCCTCAGCCAGCCACGGCGTGACTTCGGTCACGCCGTTCGTCGTGTTCCCTGTCAAGTTTTAGTGTTCACGAGCTGCGCCAATGGTCCTGGTTCTGCGCCAGTTGTGAACTGTCTCCTCTGCCGGGGCTCTCGCCTAGTGTCCTCCTTCGGCCGGGGGCCCTCAGCCGCTGGTGTGTGGTGTGGGTTCGACGGGCTGGGGCGTGGCGGCCCAGGAGGCGAGCAAACGCAGTCCTTCTTCGGACGGGGAAGCAGGTTCGGCGGTGTAGATGGTGAGGGTAAGGCCGGGTTCGGCAGCCATCTCCAGCCCCTGATAGGCGAGGGTGAGTTCGCCGACGGCCGGGTGGTGATAGCGCTTGAAGCCGGTGCCGTGGTGGCGGACGTCGTGGGCGCCCCAGCGGGTGCGGAAGGCGTCGCTGCGGGTGGAGAGCTCGCCGACGAGGTCGTGGAGGTCCTTGTCGTGGGGGTCGCGGCCGGCTTCGGTGCGCAGGATGGCGACGGAGATGTCGGCGGCCTGGTCCCAGTCGGGGTAGAAGCGGCGGGCGTCGGGGCTGAGAAAGGTGAAGCGGGCGAGGTTCTGCTGGTTGTGGGGGTCGGCGTAGACGTCGGCGTAGAAGGCGCGGGCGAGCCGGTTGACGGCCAGGAGGTCCATACGGCCGTTGCGGACGAAGGCCGGGCCTTCGGTGACCGCGTCCAGGGTCCATTGGAGGCTCGGATGCGGCTTCCACTGCCGGGCGGCGCGGCGGCGGGGCCGGGCGAGGATGTCGGAGCCGTCGGCGGCCTGGGCAAGGTGGAGCAGGTGGGCGCGTTCGGCGTCGTCGAGCTGCAGGGCGCGGGCGACGGCCTCCAGGACGGTCGGTGAGACGCCGGCGAGGTTGCCGCGTTCCAGCTTGGCGTAGTACTCGACGCTCATGTCGGCCAGGGCCGCGACCTCGCTGCGGCGCAGGCCGGGGACCCGGCGCCGGGGGCCTGCGGGCAGTCCGGCCTGCTCGGGGGTGATCTTCGCTCGCCGCGAGGTGAGGAACTCGCGGACCTCTGCCTGGTTGTCCACACCTCGACGGTACGGCCTGGTCGGCGTCGGAGGGATGTACTGCTGGTACACCCCTTGTCAGTGACTCGCTGCGCACGCGAAGTGCCGGTTACCTGGATGACGTGATGGTTCCTGCCCTGCTCTTCCGGTAGGGCAGGAACGCCGGCACGGGGGCTGTCCTGGACGGTTCGGCCCCTTCTCGTACGTAAGGAAGACCTCTCATGCGCGGCACGATGATCTACGCCCCCGGTGACGTCCGTTTCGAGACCGTGGACGACCCGAAGATCCTCCACCCCACCGACGCGATCATCCGGACGGCCGTGACGTGCGTGTGCGGCTCTGACCTGTGGCCCTACCGGGGTGCGGAGCCGATCGGCGACCCGCACCCGATGGGCCACGAGTACGTCGGGTTCGTGGAGGAGGTCGGCAGCGAGGTCACCTCGGTGCGGCCGGGGCAGTTCGTCGTCGGCTCGTTCGCGACCTCGGACAACACCTGCGCGAACTGCAGGAACGGGTTCCCGTCGAACTGTCTGCACCGCGAGTTCATGTCGACCTGCCAGGCCGAGTACGTCCGCATCCCCAACGCCGGCGGCACCCTGGTCGCTCTCGACGAGACCCCGGACGAGTCGCTGTGGCCGAGCCTGCTGGCCCTCTCGGATGTCATGGGCACCGGCTGGTGGGCGGCGGAGGCCGCCGAGGTGCGGTCCGGCTCGACCGCCGTGGTCGTCGGCGACGGCGCGGTGGGCCTGTCCGGTGTGATCGCGGCGAAGGAGATGGGCGCGGAGCGGATCATCGCCATGTCCCGGCACGAGTCCCGGCAGAAGCTCGCCCTGGCCTTGGGCGCCACCGACATCGTCACCGAGCGCGGCGAGGAGGGCGTCGCCCGGATCAAGGAGATGACCGGCGGCATCGGCGCCGACTCCGTCCTGGAGTGTGTCGGCACCGCCCAGGCCATGAGCCAGGCCCTGCACTCCACCCGCCCCGGCGGCAGCGTCGGCTTCGTCGGCGTCCCCCACGACGTGGCCGTCGACGGGCAGGAGCTGTTCTTCTCCCACGTCGGCCTGCGCGGCGGGCCCGCCCCCGTGCGCCGCTACCTGCCCGACCTGATCGAGCGTGTCCTTTCGGGCCGGATCGACCCGGGCAAGGTCTTCGACCTCACCCTCCCCCTCGCCGAGGTGGCCGAGGGTTACAAGGCCATGGACGAGCGCCGCGCCATCAAGACCCTCCTCGCCCCCTGACCCGTCCCCCGCCCGAAGGAGCGAATCATGCAGATCACCCGCAGCTCGATCGCCACCGTCAAGGGGCCGGTCGACTGGTTCACCGGCGACGTCTACATAGACTCTGTCGCCGCCGCCCCGGCCCCGTCCCGGGTCACCGCGAACCTGGTGCACTTCATGCCCGGCGCCCGCACCCACTGGCACCGCCACCCGCTGGGCCAGACCGTCTTCGTCACCGAGGGCGTCGGCCTGTGCCAGCGCCGCGGCGGACCAGTGGAGGTCATCCGGCCCGGCGACCGGGTGCTGTTCGAGGCCGGCGAGGAGCACTGGCACGGCGCCGCCCCCAACCGGCTGATGGTCCACCTGGCCATCAACGAGGGCGACGCCGACCACGACGTCGTGCACTGGCTGACCCCCGTCACCGACGAGGAGTACGCCGCAGCCCCGCTCACCGACGGCTGACCTCGGCCGACGTCCCGGCCTCGTCTGCCCTCCCTGCACTGCCCGCCCTTTGCCCGGACGACCCCGGAGGCGGCATGCCCGCTCACGTCGCCCTTGAGGAGAATCACCGTGACCACGTTCGCCCTCGTCGGAGCCGGACCGGGCCTGGGCCTGGCGGCCGCCCGCCGCTTCGGCGCCGCCGGCCACCGCGTCGCCCTCGTCTCGCGCAGCATCCAGCACCAGGACAACCTAGTGGCCGAACTGGCCCGGGAGAACGTCCACGCCCGCGGGTTCACCGCCGACGTCCTCGACCCGGACTCCCTCACCGCGGCCCTGCACGAGGCCGCCGAGACGCTGGGCCCGATCGAGATCCTCCAGTTCAGCCCGGTGCCCCGCGGCGACTTCATGAAGGCGGTCCTGGACACCGGCGCCGCCGACCTGGACGACCCGCTGGCCTTCTCCGTCAAGGGCTCGGTGACCTGCGTGAACGCCGTTCTGCCCGGGATGCGGGAGCTGGGCCGGGGCACGCTGCTGTTCGTCAACGGCGCCAGCGCCGTCCGCCCCCACCCCGAGCGGGCCGGGACCTCGATCGCGTTCGCCGCCGAAAGCGCCTACGTCTCGATGCTCCACGACGCCCTTGCCGACGAGAACATCCACGTCGCGCAGCTGATCGTCCCCGGCGCGATCCGCCCGGACGCCGAGCACTCCAGCCCGAAGGCTCTGGCCGAGCGCCTGTACGCCATCCACAGCGAGCGCGGCGCCTTCCGGCAGTACGCCGAGCCGCTGCCCGCATGACCATCCCCAGGATTTCTTTCATGAACTGCGCAGCCCGCCGCCGTCTGCTCCGCGCCGCTCCGGCAGCCGTCCTGCTGCTGGCAGTGACCGCCTGCGCAGGCGACGCGCAGGAAGCCATCCCGGCCGCCCCCTCCTCCGCCTCCGCGTCCCCGGGGCAGCAGGACACCACGGCCCCCACTTCGTCGTCCCCCTCCGAGAAGAGCACCGCCATGGACATCCGGGTCACGCTCGACGGCCGCCCCGTCGAGGCCGCCTTGAACGACAGCCCCGCCGCCCGCGACTTCGCCGCCCTGCTTCCGCTCACCTTGGACCTGGAGGACTTCCACGGCGTCGAGCGGGTCGCCGACCTGCCGCGCAAGCTGGACACCGCCGGTGCCCCCGCACCGGTCGCGGCCCAGGTCGGCGACATCGCTTACTACGCGCCCTGGGGCAACCTGGCCCTCTTCTACCAGGACGGGCCCGCCCCCTCGGCCGACCTGCTCGTCCTCGGCCACCTCGACGTCAGCGCCGACCAGCTCGGCCGGGCGACGCGCATCACCCTCGAAGCCGCCTCCTGACCCCGGCGGCTGCCTTGAATCCCCTAGAGGAAGAGAACCCCCTGTATGCCTTCCGCAGCCAGCACCCGGGCGGGCAAGCTGCCCCTCGTCGTGTGGGTGCTCGCCGCCGGCACGTTCCTGATGGGCACCACCGAGTTCGTCATCGCCGGACTGCTCCCCGAGATCGCCGGTGACCTCGGTGTCAGCGTCTCCCACGCGGGCCTGCTGATCACCGCTTTCGCGATCGGCATGATCGTCGGCGGCCCCGTCATGGCCCTGGCCACCCTGCGCCTGCCCCGGCGCCTGACCCTCGTGGCGGCCCTGGCGGTCTTCGCCCTCGGGCACGTCGCCGCCGCGCTCAGCTCCTCCTTCACCGTGGTCCTGGCGGCCCGGGTGGTGACCGCGCTGGCCACCGGCGCGTTCTGGGCCGTCGGCTTCGTCATCGTCACCGCCGTCGCGGGCCCCGCCCGCGGCACCCGGGCCGTCGGCGTGATGATGGGCGGCCTGACCCTGGCCAACGTTGTGGGGGTGCCGATCGGCTCGTTCGTCGGCCAGTACACCGGCTGGCGCGGCCCCTTCTGGGCCCTGGCTGTCCTCGCGGGACTCGCGGCCGTGTTCGTCGGCCGGTTCATCCCCCGAACGGAGCAGCGGGCCGGGATTTCTGTACGGGCCGAGGTCCGCGCCCTGCGGCAGGGCCGGCTGTGGCTGGCGCTGGCCGCCGCCGTCCTGATCATGGGCGGTGTCCTGGCCACGTACACGTACATCACCCCGCTGCTGACCGACCGCGCCGGCATCCCGGCCGGAGCCGTCCCCCTGGTCCTGATCGTCTTCGGGCTCGGCGCCCTGGGCGGCACCGCCATCGGCGGCCGGCTCGGCGACCGCCGCCCGATGGCCACCACCCTCACCGCCGCGGCGGTCACCGCTCTGGCCCTGCTCCTGCTGATCCCGCTGTCGACCGGGCCCGTCACCGCGGTCGCACTGATCTTCCTCATGGCCTTGGCCGGATTCACCGTCAACCCGGTCGTCACCTCCCTCGCCGTCCGCTTCGCCGGCGACGCCCCCACCCTGACCTCGGCGCTGACCACCTCCGCCTACAACACCGGCATCGCCGCCGGCTCCGCCCTGGCCGGCACCGCGATGAACACCTCCCTCGGCCTGACCGGACCGGCCCTGGTCGGCACTGTCTCCGCCACCCTCACCCTCCTGCCGCTCATCGCCCTCACCCTCACCGGCACCCAGCAGAAGGCCCGGATCGTGGCCCAGCACACCGCCCCGGCCCCCGTACACGACGACACCACCGCACCGCTGCCCACACGGCACTGACCGCCCCCTCGGGTCCTTTGACCACGGCCCGCCCCTCGATGGGAGACGGGTGTGAGTAGTCGGCGTACAGGAAATCCCGGTGAGAACGATCATGGTCGGCTAGCACACCGTTCCGTGGCCTCGCTGAGGTTCACGGAAAGATCGTCGAGCGGGTTCCGGCGCTGGCTACGGTCCGGTCGTGCCGGTGGGGTTTCTGACTGATGAGCAGGCCGAGGCGTACGGAACGTTCACCGAGGTGCCTACGCGCCCGGAGCTGGAGCGGTTCTTCTTCCTCGACGATGACGACCGTGATCTGATCGCGCTGCGTCGTACGGACGCGCACCGGCTGGGCATGGCGGTGCAGATCTGCACGGTCCGCTACGTCGGCCGGTTCCTGGGTGAGGACCCGCTCGCGGTGCCCTGGGAGGCCGTGGAGTACCTGGCCGGTCAGCTCGGCATCGCGGACGCCTCGTGCGTGAAGCGGTACGCCGAGCGGCGCTCGACGGTGTACGAGCACGCGGATGAGATCCAGAGGCGGTTCAAGTACCGGGACTTCGCCGACCGGAAATGGGGCCGGGAGTTCCGCAGCTTCCTGTACGGGCGAGCGTGGACGCACGCCGAGGGGCCGGTGGCGTTGTTCAACCACGCGGTGACGTGGCTGCGGAAGAACCGGGTGCTGCTGCCGGGCGTCTCGGTGCTGGCCCGGCAGGTGTCGGAGGCGCGGACGGCGGCTGAGCGGCGCCTGTACGACGCGGTGGCCAGGGCGACGTACCGGGCCGATGCGGTGCTCGCGCCGGCCTTGGCGGAGCTGCTGGTGGTGCCGGAGGGCAGGCGGGTCTCGGAGCTGGAGCGGCTGCGTACGCCGCCGGTGAAGTCGACGGGCACGGCGATGGTGCGGGCCATGGAGCGGGTGGAGGAGATCTCCGCGTTCGCGCTGGGCCGGGTGAACCTGTCGCGGGTGCCGGTGAACCGGCTGTCCGCGCTGGCCCGGTACGGGCAGCTGAGCAAGGCGCAGACGATCGAGCGGGCGCCGGAGCCGCGGCGGACCGCGCTGCTGACGGCGGTGGTGCGGCAGCTGGAGGCGCAGGCGGTCGATGAAGCGCTGGATCTGTTCGCGGTGCTGATGGCGAACCGGCTGATCAGCCCGGCCCGCCGGGCGTCGGACCGGGAGCGCCTGGCGATGCTGCCGCAGCTGGAGAAGGCGGCCCGGATCCTGGCGAAGGCGTCGAAGATCCTCACCGAGGAGTTGGACCTGGTCGCCGAGCACGAGGCGGACCTGGACGTCGCCGCGCTGTGGGCGGCGGTCGAGGAGGCCGTGCCGCGTACGGCGGTGGCCGGCGCGGTGGCGACCGTCGAGGCCCTGGTGCCCGAGGACGACGGCTCGGCGGAAGCGGCGATGCGGGAGAAGCTGGCCCTGCGCTACAACACCGTGCGCCCGTTCCTGTCCCTGTTGGGCGAGTCGGACGCCCTGGACGCGGCCCCGGCCGGGCGGCGCATCCTCAAGGCCGTGCGGCGTCTGCCCGCGCTCTCCCGGCGCCGGGTCAAGGACCGGCCGCTGCTGCCCCGCGAGGTCGACGCCGAGCTGGTTCCGGCCATGTGGAAGCGCGCGGTGTTCTCCAACGCCAAGCTGCCCCAGGGCGCGGTCGACCGCGACGCGTACGTGGTGTGCGTCCTGGAGCAGCTGCACCGCGCTCTGAACCGGCGCGATGTGTTCGCTGCCCCGTCGAACCGGTGGGCGGACCCGCGCGCCCGGTTGCTGGACGGGCCGCGGTGGGAGGCGATGCGCGCGGACGTGCTCGCGGGCCTGTCCCTGACCGAGGACGCAGACGAGCACCTGGCCCAGCTCGTTCGGGGGCTGGACGCGGCGTGGCGGCAGATGGTCGACCGCCTTCAGGAGGCCGGCGCCGACGCGAAGGTGGAGATCGTCGTCCCGGAGGGCGGGGGACGTGCCCGGCTGTCGGTGGACAAGCTCGGCGCGGTGGGCGAGCCGGAGTCGCTGACCTGGCTCAAGGCCACCACGGAGGCGATGCTCCCGAGGATCGACCTGCCGGACCTGCTGTTCGAGGTCCACTCCTGGACCGGGTTCCTCGACGCCTTCGGGCACGTCTCCGAGCGGTGCACCCGCATGGAGGGCCTGCTCGTCTCCCTGGTCGCGCTGCTGGTGGCGGAGAGCTGCAACATCGGTCTGACCCCGGTCATCGACCCGGAGAACAAGGCGCTGACCCGCTCGCGGCTGTCCCACGTCGACCAGAACTACCTGCGCGCCGACACCATCTTCTCTGAACTAGGGATGCACTCGTATGGCTTCGACAGATGGACATGTAGCGCTGCGTGATCGAAGTCGAACGGCGCGAGTGGAGCTGGGAGCAGGCGTTGACCTGCTCAGAGATGACGGCGATATGCCTGGGGCCCTGTGCTCGTGATCGCCGACCCTACCGATAGCCCGGCTGCCCGGGAGACGGATCCACCGTCCAGAAGCTCTTTCGGCGCTGCCTGCCGCCGAGCGCGACCCAGCGAGCGGTACGCGCCGAAATGCCTCTGAATTTTAGCCAATGAAGTCCCGGTGGAGACGAGCGATGATAGGAGTTTCCAGTGAATCCGTAAGCAGTCTCATTTCGGACGACGTGGAGAGTGAAGAATGCGCAGATTTGCTCGCGTTGCCTGTTCTTCGGCGGTGCTCATGGCCTCGATCGTTCTCGGAACGCCGACCTCGTCTGCGGCTACCTCGCCGCTGGACGCCAGCACGATCACGTTCAGCGGTTCACCTGACGGAACGGTCAAGACCACCCGGAAGGTCAGCGTTCCCGCAGGTGGCGGACTGGGCGTCTACGGCAAGAACACCGACAGCAGCGCGGACCTGTTCCATACCCGGCTCGAATTCGACATCTACAGCGACGATGGCCGGAATGTCACCGACCAGTTCGTGACCGACTACCTCAATATGGGCGAAGTCATCAATCAGCGAGTTCCGGTCTCGAACGCCCACAGCTACTACATTCGGGTCGAATGTAAGGTCATCATCGGCATCGGATATGACGGCTGCGACGGTACTTTCACCATCAGTAGCTGGGCGTAGACCTGTAAGCACACGGTGACCAAAGCGGATGGCTCCGGCCAACAGTCCCATGCGTCTGCGGGGCACCCGGGCTGTACCGCAGAAGGAGGTGAGGTGAAGCACCTTGGCAGCGCGCTTCACCTCACCTCTCCGCTCCTTCACGAGCCCAGGCCGTCTGCGAGGGCTGGGTGGATCGGGTGGCGATCTGGCTGAAGGAGGGCAGGCCGAGGTGGACCACGGTGGATCGGCGGGCGACTTCGGCGTCGAGCTGGTGGAGTTTGTCCTCGGCGGCGGCGAGGCTGACGCTGAGCCCGTCAACTTCGCCGAGCCAGCCTTCGCGCTCGGCTTCGGTGATCCGCGCGATGAGGTTGACCCGGATCTCTTCGAGACGGGGACGCTCGTGCGGGTCGACGCGGAGCATCGCGCACCGGACGCAGGCGTGCTCGTGGACGCACTCGCTGCCGAATGACCGGCCGCAGGTGCCTAGCGAGAGCTTGCGGCGCTCGAAGTGGCCCAGGAACGCCTCCCACTCCTCGCTGGTGGGAACGCGGTATTCCTCGCCGGGCCGCAGACTGCGGCGCCGGGCGATGAACGCCTGGTGAGCGGCGATGGCAGCGCTGGGATAGACGGCGTTGTAGTGCATCGTGGTGTTGATGTCGTCGTGGCCGGCGATGACCTGAGCGATGTGCGGAGGCAGGCCGTTCATGATCGCGTCGGTGATGAACATCCTGCGGAAGTCGTGGGGCTGGTAGTCCAGGAGCTCGCCGGCGGCGTCGGTCAGCTGGGCGGCCTCGATCACCTCGTTGAGCGCCTTGCGGATCGTGTTGACCGACAGGACGTGGTCCTCGCCGTTGACCTGCCACTGGAACAGCAGCGGCATGGGCGGGTTCCAGACCCTCTCGGCCGCGTCGTAGCTGACCACCAGGGGGACGACCCCGCCCGCGCCGCGGATCCGGCAGACGATCGCGCTCAGGACGTCGGCAAGCTCGGGGGTGACCAGCAGGACGCGCTCCTCGTCGGTCTTCGACGGGGTGATCTGCAACAGCGGGACGACCTCGCCGGTCGTGGGCAGCCGGTATTGCAGGATGCTGTGGTGGCTCAGCTCCAGCATCTCCTCGATCCGGATGCCGGTGTGCCGCAGCACCTCGATCGTGGCCCAGGCCCAGAAGGCTCGGTTCTCCGCGGCTTTGAGGTCGATCCGCCGGCCGTCGGGCTGGAGGTAGGCGGTGGTGGTGCGGTGCGGGTCGGCGGCCCAGTTCGAGGTGCGGGCCTTGCGGTAGGTCTCGTCGAGCACGATGAACTCGGCTCCGGCCGGGGCGGCCTCGACGGCGCCGAGGCGGGCCCGAGCGTCCTTGAGGTGCTGGTCGGCGGCGCGGACGAGGGCCGGGAGGTGCGGGAGCCTCTCGCGGGTGCGCTGGTGTGACCAGGACTTTTGCCGCTTCTGGCGCTTCTTGCTGGAGACCGGAGGGAAGGGGCAGCGGACGGCGTGCTGCCCCCAGCGGGCCGGTTCCTCCAGCGCCCACTGGGCCAGGTCGAGGTAGAAGGCCCTCACCGACATCATGAGGGTTGGCGCGTCCTTCCTGGGGACGCTGGCCTCGGTGGCCGTTCCGTTGGGCTGGCGGCGGCGGACGGTCCTGGTGGCCAGGCGCGTCTTCCACGCGTCGGCGACCTCGGGCGCCAGGGCGAGGGAGCTGATGCCGGGGTGGTGTCGCTCCAGGTCGGCCCAAAAGTTGGATGCGAGGACTCGGGACAGGCCCTGGAGGGAGTTGTAGTCCATCGAGGGCTGGCGTTCGGTCAGGTAGTCGACGATGACGTCGCGGACCGGGCGGCAGCGCAGCTGGTAGCGGTCGACCAGGTCGCCGATGCTGACCTGTCCGGTGAAGGTCTCCAGGCGGCTGAGCGAGGCCGGGGCGTCGGGCGGGAACTGTCCGGCTGCTCGCAGCCAGGCGTAGGCCAGCCTCGTGGCGTGGTTCCAGTGTTTGCTGGCGGCCGACCGGATCTCCATGAGGTCGCCGACGGTGCAGTCCTGGATGGTGCCGCCCTTGGTGGCCAGCACCGCGCAGATGACCACGCGGGCGGTGCCGCCCGAGCGGGAGGTCCACTGGTCGGGCGGGACGGCGGCTTCGAGCCGGGCGAAGCCGTCCGGGTCGCGGCCGGCGGACATCGAGAGCATGAAGTGCCGGGAGCGGCGGACCGTGAGCCAGGCCGGGTGCATGCGGATCACGTCCGCGCAGATCAGGGCGAGCATCCCGGCTTTCAGCTCGGGCTCGCGGACGGGCCGCAGGCCGCGGGCGTCGGTCCACCGGATGACCTCGTCGTACCAGGTCTGGTGGTCCGCGGGGCCGGGGCTGGCTCTCCAGCGGGACTGCCAGTTGTTGCCCGGGAACTCCTGGAGCCACTCCAGCAGGCGGCGGGCCCCGCGGAGCCGTGCGGCGAGGGCGCTCTGGGACGCGGGCCGCAGCGGCGGCCGGGCCAGCCGGTCCAGGACCTCCTGCGGCCCGGCGGAGGTGGTCGGCCAGAGGTCGGGGACGGGTCGCGGCGGGAACTTCTCGCGCAGCGCATCCGCAGCGTTGCCCGTGAGGAGGCTGGTGGGCGGTGCCGGACGCGGAACAGCCGGCGCGGTGGTGGATGGGGTCATGCGGGCGGGCCTCCGAACAGGGTGTTCAGCGAGTCCGGGTTGTAGCCAGGGGCGAGCGGAGCGGGCTGGGGTTCCTCGCGTCGCCGGGCGTGGCGGGCGTGGTGGGCGAGCGCGCTCGCGATCACCTCGTCGGCGCTGGGGGTGGTGTAGATCTGCGTGGTGGTCAACCGGGCGTGAGCGAGGACCCACTGCACGTGGGTCAGCGGCATCTCGGGGTCCTCGGCCATCCGGAAAGCAGCTGTGTGCCGGAGGTCGTGGAGGGTCCAGTTGGAGCCCAGCAGCTGGTTGGCCCGGTTGAACATCTGTCGGGCGGCCGGGTAGTTCAGCGGGCGCCAGGGCCGCCGCAGCGTCCACCACAGCGGCTCGTTGCGGCCGTGGGGCGCCCCCTTGGCCCAGATCTCGTGCTGGTAGATCCGCAGCCAGACGAAGGAGTCGGTGGAGGCCGGCAGCAGCTGAACATCGCCGGTGCCCTTACGCGTCACCGAGATCAGCTGTTGGCCCGGCAGTGCGTCACGCTCCACCGAGTCGAGCAGTTCGTCCGCCCGGGCGCCGGTGGAGACCCAGGACGCCAGCAGGGCCCGGTCGCGGTTGGAGCGCAGGCCGGCGAAGATCTCGTTGAACTTGTCGTCCGGGATCCGCTTCGGGATCCGCTTGGGGACCTTGGGGCGGTAGCGGCCGGTGCGGACCGGCGTGAAGACGTCCATCGGGTTGTGGTGCTGATGGGCACGGTTTCCCCGGCGTGAGCGGTCCAGGGGGAACGGGTTGACCAGCACGGTGTCTGTGCCGCGGTCGAGGTGGAAGTCGTAGAAGCCGCGCAGGACCGTCTCGCTGTGCGCGCGGGTGCTGGCCGCGTACTTCCGTCCGGGTGTCGGCTTGCCGGTCACCGGGTTCGGTGTGCCCGGCGCCGGCCGCGGCGCGGGCAACTGCTCGGCCTCCCGACCGGCCTGCCGGTGGCGCCAGTGCACCCGCACCGGCTTGTCGGCCAGCTGCATCCACCGGGCGAAGTCCCGTCCCTCCTCCCGGCTCGCGCGGTCCCAGACGATGCCCACAGCCCACAGGAACCGCCACCACCGCAGCAGGTCCATTCCGTACGACCGCAGCGTCGAAGCGGGGTTCCCAGATGCCTGAAGGTCGGCGAAGTACACCTCCACCGCCTGCACGATCGCGCCGTCGGCGTCGAGCAGCCGGTACGGCTCCCACGCATCACCGGTCTCGGCCAAGCCCCCGACTTCGGGCAGCACGAGCCTCCTCAGATCCCTGCCGGGATCCTCCATGTCCGTCATGCCGGGAAGCTAGCAGACAAGCCGCTGACCTGCGAAAACACCACTTTTAGTTCAGTCAACATGTCGCCGCGGCGAACGCCGCGCTCATCACCGCCCAGTCCCGCATCGAGCTCGCTCAGATGTGGGGCGGCGGCCTGCTCGCCTCCGTCGACGGCCTGCGCTTCGTCGTTCCCGTCAAGAGCATCAACACCGGCCCCTCGCCTAAATATTTTGGGTACAAAAGGGGCGTAACTTGGCTAAATGCTGTCAATGACCAGGTCGCGGGGATCGGCGCGATGGTCGTACGCGGCACCCCGCGCGACAGCCTCTACACGCTGGACACGCTGCTGAACCTGGACGGCGGGGTGAAGCCGGAGATGGTCGCGACCGACAACGCCTCGTACTCCGACATGGCCTTCGGCCTGTACAAGATGCTCGGCTTCCGCTTCGCCCCGCGCTTCCGCGACCTAGTACTGCAACGGTGTTTGCCGTGACTGGTGGCCAGGTCGTTCGTTGGTGTGTTCATGGGTGGGGAACTTGCTGATGCCCGGTCGTGGGCGGGTGAACTGAGGTCTCTGCATGAGCGGTTCGTGCACCGGTTTGCCAGGTCGGAGCCGCGTGAGTCGGCGCTTGCGTATATGCGGGGACTGATCGCTCCGCTGGAGCGGAAGAACGGCTGGACGCTTGCCGAGGAGGCCGGGCATGCGGGCCCGGACCGGCTCCACCGGCTCCTGAACCGGATCGAATGGGACGCGGACGAGGTGCTGGACGACGTGCGCGAGTACGTCGTCGAGTACCTCGGAGACCCAGGTGCGGTGCTGATCGTGGACGACACCGGCTTCCTGAAGAAAGGGGTCCGGTCGGCCGGGGTTCAGCGGCAGTACTCCGGCACGGCCGGCCGGACGGACGGAGAACTGCCAGGTCGGGGTCTTCCTCGCCTATGCCACCGGCCGCGGCCGCACCCTGATCGACCGGCGCCTTTACCTGCCGGCGTCCTGGACCGACGACCGTGAACGGTGCCGGCGGGCCGGTATCGGCGACACGGTTGTCTTCGAGACCAAGGTCGCGATGGCGAGGGCGATGGTCCGCCGGGCGATCGAGGAGAAGATTCCGTTCGGGTGGGTGACCGCGGACGCCGGCTACGGCTACTCGAAAAGCTGGCGGTCCGAGCTGGAGCGGGCGGATGTCTTCCATGTCATGGCCACCACCCGTCACGACACCGTCGTGACCCGCTGGGCCCTGGACCATCCGGTTCACGACCTGTTCCACGACCTGCCCAGACAGAAGTGGAAACGCCGTTCCTGCGGCAACGGGGCCCACGGACCGCGGGTCTTCGACTGGGCCAGGGTCGAGGTGCGGCCCTGGCACCGGGAGGACCGGCGGCACTGGGTGATCGCCCGCCGCAGTGTCCGCCGGCCCGAGGAGATCTCCTACTACATCGCCTACTGCCCCGCCGGCACCACACTTGACCAGCTGATCCATGTCGCCGGCAGCCGGTGGGCGGTCGAGGAGTGCTTCCAGAGCGCGAAGCAGGAGTGCGGCCTGGACGACTACCAGGTCCGCCGCTACCCCGGCTGGCACCGACACATGACTCTGGCCATGGCCGCCCATGCCTGCCTGACCGTGCTGCGGGCCCGCGAACTCGACGCCGGGAAAGCAGAAACGGATCCTCCGGCCTCGTCCCCCTCAGCCTTCCCGAGCTCAGACGCCTGATCCACCGCCTCACCCACCGCCGACCGGTCTCGGTCGACCACGTCCTGCACTGGTCGACCTGGCGCCGCCGACGACAACACCAAGCCCGCATCAGCCACTACAAACAACGCGGCCACACACCCCCATAACCTGGCCACCAGTCACAGCAAACACCGTTGCAGTACTAGTAGTGCTTCGTTAGGTTCTTCGCCTGGTTCTGTTGCGGGGCAGGGGTCGGCCGCAGGTGGTGCAGGTGCCGGTCCAGCACTGCAGCAGGTCCTGGAGGGCGTCGAGGACCTGGTAGAGGGTCAGGCCGGCGTGTGGGCTTTTGGGTCGAGCCGCCGAAGGGTGAGGAAGGCCTGGGCCGCGGTGACGAGAGTGACGTGGTGATGCCAGCCGCGCCAGGTGCGGCCCTCGAAGTGATCCAGGCCCAGGCCGTGCTTGAGCTCGCGGTAGTCGTGTTCGATGCGCCAGCGCATCTTCGCCCAGCGGACCAGGTCGGCGACCGGTGTGGTAGCGGGCAGGTTCGAGATCCAGTAGCCCGTCGGGGTGTCCTGGCCGTGCGGCCACTCGACCAGGAGGGTCCGGGCGGGCAGGACACCGTCCCACCGGTTGCGGCCGCCGCCCGCACTCTGGGCCGCGACCAGGGACCGCTTGCCCGCGGGCCGGATGGTCAGGACGGTGAACCGCGAGGTCATCGGGCCTTTGCTGCCCTGCCGCCAGGTAACCTCGGTGAACTGTCCCGCACCGGTTTCCGCCGCGAGGGCGCTGACGGCTCGGGGCGGGGTGCGGTAGCGGGGCAGGGTCGGTGGCCCGAGCCCGCCATAGGCGGGCCGGTGCGGCTCGGCCTGTTCGGCATGGGCGACTTCCTTGCCGGTCAGCGCGAGGACATAGGACAGCCCGCGTTCCTCCAGGCCGGACCGGAACGGGGTGCTGATGCCGTATCCCGCGTCGGCGACCACCACCGGCGCCTTCAGTTCCCAGCCGGCGAGCGTGTCGAGCATGCCGAGTGCCAGGCGCCATTTCTCCTGGTGGGCAACGGCTTCGTCCGGCACCCCGGCCCGGTGGCAGCGGTCCGGCTCGTCCGTCCATTCCCGCGGCAGATACAACTGCCAGTTCAGCGGGCACGAGCCGGTGTCGGTGGCGGCGTGGACACTGACCGCGACCTGACAGTTCGCCCGTTTCCCTAGCGCTCCGCAGTACTGCCGGGCCACCCCGACCGAAGCGGTGCCGCACTTGGGGAACGACACGTCGTCGATCACCCACACCTCCGGCCGGATCGCCCGGCTTAACCGCTCGGCGATCCGCCGCCGCACCGGCAGCGGATCCCACGGCGACTGGTTCACGAACTGCTGCAGGGCCTGCATGTTGCCGTCCGGCAGCCGCTCGGCCATCGGCTGGATCGACTTCCGCCGCCCGTCCAGCATCAGACCCCGCAGATAACACCCGCCCCACCGCCGCTGATCCCGCCGCGGCAACGAGGCGAACACATCGGCAACGAACTCCGATAACTCACCCCGGAGCCGTTCCACCTCCCCCAATCTCATGACCGGAAGATGCCCATCAACAGGAAAGATCACCCAACGTAACGAAGCACTACTAGGACTTGTCCGGGCGATCTCGGCCATAGGCTGAGTGCGGCACGATCAAGCCGAACAGGGCATGGGGTAGGGGGTAACGGGTTGGGCCGGCAGGAGAGGTATCGCAAGGTATTCAGACCGCTGTTGCGAGCCGGGCTCGAGGTGATACCCGATGCGGTTCCGGGCTCGGCGATACCGCATGTCCTGGGGTACGAACGAGAGCGGGTTTTCGGGTTCTGCCTGGTCGAGTACGAGGACCCGCGATTCGTGGAGCGGCTCAACAAGGCCTGGTACGACCTCGCCACCTCCTCTGGCCTGATCGACGAGAATCGCGAGTTCCTCCTCATGCTGCCCAGGGGAACCTGGACCGCCGTAGAAGACCGTCGGCGGCGCACGATGCACGTCTGGCACCGGGTCCGCCTGCTGGAACGGTGGGACATCATGGGGGCCGGCGCGGCGACGTTCCTCGGCATCCGCGCTGGCCACCCCGGCTTCGCCATGCTGGCCCTGGACAACAGCGTCTGGCTCCTGGCCGACACGTACGAAACGGGTGCGGCCGTGTACGCGGTGCGCGATCCCGCCAACTCTCCAGGGGTCCTGCGCGAGCTGGAGTGGGAGTTGGAGTGGCTCGCTAAGAAGGACGAAGACCTGGAGTTCCGACGTGAAGTCAGCGTTTGGCTGGAGAGCAGGCAACAGCGCTAGACGACAGGTTCGGACATGGTCGGGGAAGAGGCCAACAGTTGCGGTCCGAGTGAGCTCGGGGCAACCGACGCCGAGGTTCTGGACAGGAACGAACGCCCGGCGCCGTGTGGGCGACAGAGGCAGGCCGAGAGCGGTCTCGACCTGCGCCCCGGATCATCAGGTCCGAAGCCAGATGACCACGGCTGCCGCTGTTACGGTGCCAAGGAAGACGTAGCCGCGCTTGTCGTAGCGAGTAGCTATAGCTCGGTACTGCTTCAAGCGGTTGATCGCCCGTTCGACGGTGTTGCGCTTCTTGTACCGCTCCTCGTCGAAGCCCGGTGGCCGTCCGCCGCGTGAACCCTTGCGCTGGCGGGCGGCCTGGCTGTCGGTCTTCTCTGGGATGGTGTGCCGGATACCGCGGCGCCGCAGGTAATCGCGGCAGGGTCCGTTGCTGTAGGCCTTGTCCGCGGCGAGACTGTCCGGCTTCTTGCGGGGCCTGCCCGTCCCAAGCCGGGGGACGCGGATTTTCTCCAGCACCGGCTTGAACTGGGTGCAGTCCGCTCGCTGGCCTGGTGTGACCACCAGGGACAGCGGACGGCAGCGGCCATCCGCACTCAAGTGGAGTTTGGTCGTGAACCCGCCGCGCGAACGGCCCAGGCCCTCACCTCCAGCACCACCTCCGCCAGGCGGGCAACGAGACTCTGCCACGGCGTCTCGTTCTGGTGTTCTGCCGGCACGTCCCCTTTTGAGGAGGGAGGCGGTGGCGGATCGGTGCGCGCGCCGGCGGCATGCTGGTGCGCTCGCACGATGGTGGAGTCGACCGAGATGTCCCAGTCGATCTCACCTGCTGCATCGGCCTCGGCCTGGACCTGCTGGAGCAGGCGTTCCCAGGTTCCGTCGGCCGACCACTGCCGGTGTCGTTCATAGACCGTCTTCCACGGTCCGAACCGTTCGGGCAGGTCACGCCACTGCACGCCGGTCCGCACTCGGTGAAGAATCCCGTCGATCACCTGCCGATGATCCCGCCACCGCCCGCAACGTCGATTGCTGACCGGCAGGAAGGGCCGCAGCCGTTCCCACTCGGCATCACTCAGATCACCCCGCCCCATGTTCACATCAACGATACGAGAACGGACCAGTCACATGATCGCCCGGACAAGTCCTAGTAGTGCTTCGTTACGTTGGGTGATCTTTCCTGTTGATGGGCATCTTCCGGTCATGAGATTGGGGGAGGTGGAACGGCTCCGGGGTGAGTTATCGGAGTTCGTTGCCGATGTGTTCGCCTCGTTGCCGCGGCGGGATCAGCGGCGGTGGGGCGGGTGTTATCTGCGGGGTCTGATGCTGGACGGGCGGCGGAAGTCGATCCAGCCGATGGCCGAGCGGCTGCCGGACGGCAACATGCAGGCCCTGCAGCAGTTCGTGAACCAGTCGCCGTGGGATCCGCTGCCGGTGCGGCGGCGGATCGCCGAGCGGTTAAGCCGGGCGATCCGGCCGGAGGTGTGGGTGATCGACGACGTGTCGTTCCCCAAGTGCGGCACCGCTTCGGTCGGGGTGGCCCGGCAGTACTGCGGAGCGCTAGGGAAACGGGCGAACTGTCAGGTCGCGGTCAGTGTCCACGCCGCCACCGACACCGGCTCGTGCCCGCTGAACTGGCAGTTGTATCTGCCGCGGGAATGGACGGACGAGCCGGACCGCTGCCACCGGGCCGGGGTGCCGGACGAAGCCGTTGCCCACCAGGAGAAATGGCGCCTGGCACTCGGCATGCTCGACACGCTCGCCGGCTGGGAACTGAAGGCGCCGGTGGTGGTCGCCGACGCGGGATACGGCATCAGCACCCCGTTCCGGTCCGGCCTGGAGGAACGCGGGCTGTCCTATGTCCTCGCGCTGACCGGCAAGGAAGTCGCCCATGCCGAACAGGCCGAGCCGCACCGGCCCGCCTATGGCGGGCTCGGGCCACCGACCCTGCCCCGCTACCGCACCCCGCCCCGAGCCGTCAGCGCCCTCGCGGCGGAAACCGGTGCGGGACAGTTCACCGAGGTTACCTGGCGGCAGGGCAGCAAAGGCCCGATGACCTCGCGGTTCACCGTCCTGACCATCCGGCCCGCGGGCAAGCGGTCCCTGGTCGCGGCCCAGAGTGCGGGCGGCGGCCGCAACCGGTGGGACGGTGTCCTGCCCGCCCGGACCCTCCTGGTCGAGTGGCCGCACGGCCAGGACACCCCGACGGGCTACTGGATCTCGAACCTGCCCGCTACCACACCGGTCGCCGACCTGGTCCGCTGGGCGAAGATGCGCTGGCGCATCGAACACGACTACCGCGAGCTCAAGCACGGCCTGGGCCTGGATCACTTCGAGGGCCGCACCTGGCGCGGCTGGCATCACCACGTCACTCTCGTCACCGCGGCCCAGGCCTTCCTCACCCTTCGGCGGCTCGACCCAAAAGCCCACACGCCGGCCTGACCCTCTACCAGGTCCTCGACGCCCTCCAGGACCTGCTGCAGTGCTGGACCGGCACCTGCACCACCTGCGGCCGACCCCTGCCCCGCAACAGAACCAGGCGAAGAACCTAACGAAGCACTACTAGCCGATCAGCGGTTCTGGCGCGCCGACCTGCCCGACGGTGAGGGGCCGGCCGTCGGGTACGGGCCGCTGGAGGCCGTCGCCTGCAACAAGGTGAACCTCAAGAGGATCGCCACGCACTGGCCGGACATGCTCCGCGTCGCCGGGTCGCTCATCACCAACCAGGTCCGGGCCTACGACCTGCTGCGGATGTTCGGCCGCGAGGGCCACCCGACCCCGCTCGGCGCCGCGTTCGCCGAGTACGGGCGGATCGACAAGACCATGCACCTGCTCGCCCTGGTCGACCCGGTCGACGACACTTACCGCCGGCTGATGAACAGGCAGCTCACCGTGCAGGAGTCCCGCCACCGGCTTGCCCGGGCGATCTGCCACGGCGGCCGGGGCCAGATCCGCCAGGCGTACCGCGAGGGCCAGGAGGACCAGCTCGCCGCCCTCGGCTTGGTCCTCAACGCCGTGGTGCTGTGGAACACCCGCTACCTCGACGCGGCCGTCGCCCAGCTCCGAGCCGAGGGCCACGACATCAAGGACGAGGACGTCGCCCGCCTCTCCCCGCTCAAGGACCGGCACATCAACTTCCTGGGCCGCTACCTGTTCAACATCAAGGCCAGCGGCCCCGGTCAGGGCCTGCGCCCGCTGCGGGACCCGGACGCCGTCGAGGACGACGAAGGCGAGGAGTGACTACCTCGCCGCTCTCGCCCTCGCAGGAATCTTCATCTGGGCGGTGAGGTGATCCGCAGGAACGACTCAGCGGTGGCTGCGGCGTCGCGTCGCCTGGGCGCGGATCACGAGGAGTCCTGCTGCTGTGAGTGCGGCGAGGGCGAGGGCGGGGCCGCCGAAGGTGAGGAGGCGTCCGATGGAGTCGGCTGCCGCGTAGCCGGCGCCGGCTTCCGCTGCTGCCCACGCGGGTGCCGCAAGGGCGCTGTAGAGGGCGATGTGGCGGTAGGGGAGTCGGGTGGCTCCGGCGAGGTGGGGGGTGAGGGTGCGCAGGACGGGGACGAAGCGGGAGAGGAGGACGGCCTGGCCGCCGCGTCGGGCCATGAGGGATTCGGCTCGGTGCCAGGCCGGGGCGGGCACGCGGCGGCCGAGGCGGCCGGTGCGTAGGCGGTCTCCGAGGAGTCGTCCGGTGCTGTGGGCGAGGAGGTCTCCCGCGATGGCGGCGATGGTGGAGACGGTGATGACGAGGGGGAGGTCGAGGTGGCCGGTGTGGGCGAGGGCTCCGGCGGTGAGCAGGAGGGCGAGGGTGGGGGCGAGGGTGCCTGCCAGGAGGACGGACTCGGCGAAGACCACGGCGGCGAGCAGTGCGTAGGCTGCCGGTGCGGGGATGTGGGCGAGGGTGTCGGTCAGGAAGTTCATGCCCGTTCTCCGGTGGGGGACAGCGCGGGCCGGGACAGTCGCATGGGGGCGGGGGCGGTGGGGGCGGGCGTGGTGTCCGCGGGGAGGGCGAGCTGCCAGATGTGGGCGGGGGGCAGGTTGCGCAGTACGGTCCAGCGGCCGATGGCGTAGCGGTGGTGGTAGTCGGCGAGGACCTTTTCAACCGCGCGGTGGCGGCGTGCGGCGGTGCGGCCGGCGAGCAGGCGGGCGTGGCGGGTGCCGAGGTAGGCGAAGTAAGTGAGGGTGCCGCCGGGGTGCAGCAGCTCCAGGTAGCGGTCCATGATTTCTGTCACCTGCTCCGGTTCGAAGTTGGTGAAGGGCAGGCCGGAGATGATCGCGTCGTAGTGCACTCCGGTGTTGAGCCGCTCGACGTGGACGGTGTGCACCTGGATGCGGGGGGCGGGGACGGGCGTGTGGGGTGTGGCCTGGGCCAGGTCGCGCAGGGCGGGGGTGAAGTGGGGGTTGGCCTCCACGATGTCCAGGCGGCTGCCGGGGGCCAGGGCGGGGATGAGGGTGCGGGTGACGGCCCCGGTTCCGGCGCCGGCCTCCAGGATGTTCAGCGGCTGTCCGGGCCGGGAGAGCACCGGGTCGGCCAGCGCCCGGGCGAGTCGGCGCCCGCTGGGGGCGATGGCGCCGATGGCGTGCCGGTCACGGAACGCCTCACGCAGGAAGAGTCCCCGGCCGGCGGGACGCGGTGCCGGGGCGGGGCGGGAGTGGGGGGTCGTTTCGTCCATGGCTTCGACGCTACGAACGAGGGCCTGGGTGGTGGATCGGCCGTTCTGCGACGGCGTTCCCCTACGAAAGTAGGGGTGTGTCATCGCTGGTCGTCGGAGGCCGGGGCCGAACCGGTGACCATAGGCTTTCGCCGTGAAGCACAGAGAACGCCCCGCATGGCCCGCCATCGGGCGGTTCGTCACTGTCGTCGGGCTGACGGTCCTGGCGCTGTTCAACCAGTCGCAGGTCTTCGACTCCGGTGACGGCCTGCTGTGGGTACGCAGCGCGGTGCTCGTCGTCTGCGGGTCCTTGCTTCTGCTCGGCCGCAGGCTTCCCTGGCCGATCGCACCCCTGGTGATCACGGCGGCGACGGCCTGGTGGGGTTGGCTGCTGCTCCCTCTGTTCTGCGTGGCGCTCTACGACCTCGCCGTCCGCCGCCGGGCCTGGGTCGCGGTGGGGTGCGCCGCCGTCGCCACCGTGGTCAACCTCCCGGCTCGGCCGAGCGTCTCTCCGGAGGCGCCGGCGCTGGCGAACTCCGTGCTCTTCATGGCCCTGGTGATCTGCGGCGGTCTACTGGTCTCCAGCCACCGCCGGCTGGTGGCCTCGCTGAACGCGCAGGTAGGACATCTACGGACCGAGCAGGAACTGCGGGAGCAGGCCGCGCGGGCGGCCGAGCGGTCTCGGATCGCGGCCGAGATGCACGACGTGCTGGCCCACCGCCTGAGCCTGATCGCCCTGCACACCGGCGTCCTGGCCGCCCGCCGGGAGGCCCTGCCGGACACTGTCGTCGAGCGACTGGGACTGCTGCGTACCGCCTCCACCGAAGCCCTGGCCGATCTGCGGGACGTTCTGGGCGCCCTGCGCGACCCCGACGCGACCGCGCCGCAGACCGTTCCGGCGCCCGCCCTGCGAGACGTACGGGAACTGGTCGAGGAGTCACGCGCCGCCGGGCAGGACATCACCCTCGACATCGAGGGCCTGCCCGAAAACGCCCCCGCCGCCCACCGGCTCGCCGTCTACCGCCTGGTGCAGGAAGCCCTGACCAACGCCCGCAAGCACGCCGCCGGCGCACCGGTCCGCGTCCGCCTCGACTACGGGCCGCCCGCCACCCTCATCGAGGTCACCAACCCACCGGGCACCCCGTCCGCGACTCCGGTCGCCTCCGGGTTCGGCCTCATCGGCCTGCGCGAACGCGTCACCGCGCTCGGCGGCGAACTGCACGCCGGGGCCGGCGGCGCCGGCACCTGGCGGCTGGCCGCCCGCATCCCCCACCCCACCCACAACGAACAGAACGGCCCGCGCTCATGACGTCCACCCCCATCCGCGCCATGATCGTCGACGACGACGCCCTGGTCCGGCTCGGCCTGACCGACCTCCTCGACAACGACCCCGGCATCGAGGTCGTCGCCCAGGCCGCCGACGGCCTGAAGGCCATCGAGCAGGCCACCGCCCACCGCGTCGACGTCGCCCTGGTCGACGTCCGCATGCCCCGCATGGACGGCATCACCGCCACCGCCCGCCTCCGCGCCCTCCCCCACCCCCCGAAGGTGATCACCCTGACCACCTTCGACCTTGACGAATACGTCTACAACGCGCTCGCCGCCGGCGCCGACGGCTTCCTCCTCAAGGACACCGACCCCGCCGAGATCCTGCGCGCCGTCCACCTGGTCGCCGAGGGCTCCGCCATGCTCCACCCGGCCGCCGCACGCCGCCTCATCGACCGCTACCACTCCACCGCCCGCCCCGGCGCCGGCACCGCCGCCGGCCGCCTCGACGCCCTCACCCCCCGCGAACGCGACGTCCTCACCCTGCTCGCCCAAGGCGCCACCAACGCCGACATCGCCACCAGCCTCGGCATGCGCGAAAGCACGGTGAAGGCCCACGTCAGCCGCATCCTCACCGCTCTTGAAGTCACCAACCGCGTCCAGGCCGCCCTCGCCGCCCGCGACGCCGGCCTCGTCACCTGAGCGCCCTGCCTGCTGACCCAGGTCCATCCATCGCTGGAACGGGTGCTGGGGCCACGGTTGCAGCACCCTGCCGTCCTCACGATGCTTCAGCGCACAGATACGCAGGCCGACGGTGGCTGGTCGCCATGTGCGGCCCGGCGGCCGGGCCGCACGACTACGGTCTCCGCACAGAAACGGCCCCGCCATGCTCCGGGTTCACCACTTCCGAGCGGGCGCACCAGGGCGTCAGCGGGTCCGGCCTCTCGCGTCGCGCAGAGACCCGCGGTCCCTGCGCGACGCGAGAAGCCTGCTGCCCAGGCATGCGGCAGTAGCCCCATGGCCGTCTGGGGCGGTCAGTCGTCGAGCGCGTCCATGACCTCGGCGAGGTCAACGAACTTGAAATTGGTGGAGTCGCGGTCGCCGTCACCGGGGGCGTCGTGACCGTCCTGGACGACGAGGAGCCCGTTGGGGTACTTGGAGCCGAGCGGGGCGTTCAGGACCGCCGCGCCGTCGCACTCCTCGGAACCGTCGAGGGTGTCGTCCGCAGCGGCGACCCGGAAGCCGCCCTCGTACTCGTTGGCGTCCTCCAGCTCGCGGTCATAGGCGGCGAAGGTGTTGTCGCCCTGACTGGAGGCGAGGACGTAACCGTCGCCGTCGGGCTCGGTGAGCAGCGTCAGGCCCTCGACGTCCGAGGAGATCCTCGTGCCGCCGAAGCCCGGGTCGGCACCCGCCGCGCACTCCTCGGTCTCCTCGTCGTAGGTGCCGGGGACGCCGTACTCGCGGACCTTGTCGATCAGCTTCGGGGCGCCGGTGAGGTCGGCGCGCATCCGCCAGACGCCGACGTCCTCCTGGCCGGCGTAGAGCATGCCGTTGGCCGGGTCGACGACCATCCCCTCGACCTGCGGCAGTTCACCGGGCTCCGCGCACGGGGACCACGAGGTGCCGTCGGGCAGCTGGAAGGAGGAGGGCAGGTCCAGGGCGCGGACCTTGCGGTACGTGACCTTGCCGCCCACCGCCGGCAGCAGCTCCAGGAGGGCGATGCTGGTGCGCTCGCGACGGCTGACCAGGGCGTAGGACTTCCCGGTCGTCCGGTCCGTCCAGGTCGCCAGGCCGTAGGCGGTCCGCTGCTCGTTGATCTCGGCCTGGTCCTGCGAGAACACCGGCGGCGCGGCCGGGTCGGTGACGTCGCTCAGCGGGCCGCCGGCGCGGTCGCGGTCGATGCGGTAGAAGCGCAGCCGGTCGTTGCCCCGGTCGCTGGTGACGGCCAGATCGGCCTTCCCCGAAGAGAGCCGCAGACCGTGCACCAGGTCCACGTTGTTGAACCGGCCCGGAGCGTCGTCCTCGCCCGCGGCGGGCGGCGCGGCTATCGACTGCACCGGACGCGCGTCCAGGTCGTAGACGCGCAGGCCGCCCTCCTTCGCCGTGGCGACGACGAGACTGCGGCCGGGCGCAGCGGCGTTGCGCCAGATGGCCGGGTCGTCCGCGTCGGCGTTGCCGCCCTCGTCGTCGTCGTGCAGCACCGGCGTCTCCGCCCGGGGCGTCACGGCGGGCAGGGTGTCGGCGTGCACGCGATGCTGGGCCTCGGCGGGCATGGCCAGTGCCGCCGCCGCGAGAGCCGTGGTCACGGTCAGCACTGCTGCTCGGACGATGGTGGAGCGATTCACGCAAGTCTCCTATGCAGGGGGGGTGGTTGGACTCGCGAGAGCCTGGTTCCAGAGAGTGTCGAAACGGCAGCCGCCACCCGGCGGGTAACACGGGGCCCCGGTGTACTCCAGATAAACAAGCATTTGCCGCGTCGGCGCACTCACCCGCGGCTCGGGAGATGAGCGCGCGTCATGTTGCCCGCGCCGGCCAGGGTCCTGGCACCGACGCCCGCACCCTTCCCGTGAACACGGCTGGGGGCAGGCCATGGCAATTCCGTCAGTGCCTTCGTCCGTGCAGAAGGCGGAGTCCCGGACGGAATGTGGAGACGGGCGCCGTCAACCGAGCCGCGCCTGCCTGTCGTCAAACGAACGAATGAAGACAGGGATGGCGAGCGTCCAATGAACCCAGGCTTTCCGGGCCCCACGGCGACACGGATCCAATGAGATCCGATGGCGGCTGATGACAGGGTTTGCTGACAGCTAGGGTCGAATGCGACCACCACCACGGGGAGCGGCATGGCCAACCTGGTCTACAAGAGGGTGTCGACCGACCAGCAGTCGACCGGCCGTCAGAACCTCGTCCTGGACGAGGCAGGGATCGAGGACCCGGTCGTCTTCGAGGAGACCGCGGGCACCTCCAGCCGCCTCCACCCGCTGGAGCGTCCCAAGTTCGCCGAGCTGCTCGCCTACGCGCGGCCGGGCGACACTGTGCACATCTCCGAGATGTTCCGCCTCGTACGCGGCACCGGTCACATTCTCGACGTGCTCGACGTCCTCCACCGCGACCAGGTGGCGCTGCGCATCCACGACGGCGCGTTCTCCGCGATGGACCTCACCGCCCGCCACCCGCGCACCGGCGAGCTGCTGTCCACCGTGAAGTTCATGGTGCAGACCCTCGCCGCCGCCGGCGAACTCCAGCGCGACCTCCAGCGCGAGCTCACGTACGACGGACTGCGCGCCGCCGAGGCCAAGGGCAACAAGGGCGGCCGCCGCCCCGCCGTCCCGGCCGACAAGAGCGACGCCGTCCGCACCGCGTACCTGGAGGGCCGGTCCATCGCCGCCCTCGCCCGTGATCACGGCGTCAGCCGCAGCGCGATCCGCACCGCCGTCGCCGATCTCCTGCCCGAACACACCGCCACCGAGCAGGACACCCCCGCCCCGGAACTGCCGGTCACCCTCGACATGCCGGGCAAGATCGCCGACTTCCTCCGCACCACCGAGCTGGAGCCCGCCGAGCGTGCGGCGCTCGACCAGGGGGTGACCGTACGGCGGGGCCAGGGCTACACCCTGCGCGTCAGTGCCGTCCCCGCCGTGCACCATAGGCTCCTCGCCCGCTGCCAGCCGCTCGACGGCGCCCAGGGCTTCCCGGCGATCCCGGCCCAGCGCAAGGCCCGCCGCGAGTACGAGAACCGGGTCAACGCCCTCACGCCGCCCAGACCATGATCGTTCTCACCGGGATTTCCTGTACGCCAACTACTCACACCCGGACACCGGCACTGCGGTACGGATGCGACGACCTGAGTGCCGCAGGTGGACCGCGTGCGGGGGTCTGAAGCCGGACGGCGGATAGGTGTTCCAGCCCTGTCGGGATGCCCAGGAGAGTGCTGTTAGCGATCGTGACCTGTCAGAGGCCGTACGGGGGCAGTGTGAAGGTGTCGGCTGGCGGTACGAGGAAGCGGTTGAGCGCTTTGGCGACGCGGGGCCGGGAGGCGGCGTACAGGACGGTGTTGAGGGCCCGGATGCCGGCCCGGGTGCGGGGTGAGGCGATGTGAGGAACGCCGGGCGGTAGGTGCTGGGCGCGGGTGATGTAGGGGCGGAGGATGTGCTCGTAGCGGGCGAACGCGTTGCCGTGATGCGCGTGGTGGGCGAGTTCGCCGGCCAGGACGTAGGCGCCGGTGAGGGCGAGGCTGGTGCCCATGCCGCTGAGGGGCGAGGCGCAGTACGCGGCGTCGCCGACGACAGCGATCCGCCCCCGGGACCAGGAAGGCATGCGGACCTGGATGACGGAGTCGAGGAAGAAGTCGTCGGCGGTGTCCATGGCGGTGAGGATGCGTGGGATCTCCCAGCCGGTGCCGGTGAACAGGCGGCGCAGGAGTTGCTTCTGTGCGTCGGGTGCCAGGCGTTCGTCTCCGCGGGGCGGGGAGAGGTAGGACAGGGAGGCGCGGGTGGTGCCCCGGTTGTCGGGGCGCAGGGTCGCCGTGCGTCCTTGGGTGGCGTTGTGCCAGCGGGCCCAGGTGCCGTCCGAGGGCTCGCGGGGGATGGTGAAGTACGCGGTCGTCAGGCCCACGGGGCGGATGTCGGTGGTGTCGCCGAAGATCAGGTCGCGGGTGCGGGAGCGGGCTCCGTCGGCGGCGATGACGAGGTCGAATGCACGGTCCGGCCCGTTGCGGAAGGTGACGTCGACCTTCTTTCCTGTGTCGGACAGTTGTGTGATCTCGTCCCCGAACAGGTACTCGGTGTGTGGGTGGGTGGCCTCGTAGAGGATGCGCGAGAGGTCGGCGCGCAGGATCTCCAGGTCGGCGATCGGTCCCTGGCCGCCGAAGGCGCCGCTGGTGAAGGCGGCTCTGGTGCGGTTCGCCGCGTCGACGAAGCGGATGCCTTCTTCGCGGGTGGCGTGGGCCCGGAGGGTGTGTTCCAGGCCCATCCTGCGGGCGACGTCCCGTCCGGCACCGCGCAGGTCCACGGTCTGTCCGCCCTCCCGCGGGGCGGGGGCCCGCTCGACGAGGGTGGCCTGCATTCCGTGCCGTTTGAGCCAGTGGGCCAGGGCCGGACCGGCGATACCGGCTCCCGCGATCAGCACATTCCGGTGCGTCATGGCGCTCCCTTTCGTTTTCCTGGGCTTCTCCCGCCTCGGGCGGCGGCTCCGGTGCGGTCCCGGCCGGGGCCGCTTGTCGTGCACGGCCCCGGCCGGGGCTCAGATGGCGAGGTGCTGCTTGGTGCCGGAGTCGTCGGCAGTGGTCTCGGGGGTGATGCCGTGCTGCTCGTCTTCGGGGCGGCCCTTCTTGGGCAGCAGGAAGGTGATCGCGAAGAAGACCACCAGCAGGCATGCCTGGACGATCAGCGCGCGGTGGAAGCCGCCGGTGAAGTCACCGGTCTTGGCCTGGGCGAAGAACACCGAGCCGAAGACCGCGACGCCGATGGAGCCGCCGACCGCCTGGACCGCTGTCAGGACGCCGGAGGCGGATCCGATCTCGTCGTCGTCGACCGCGGCCAGGATGAAGCTGAACAGGGCGGCGATCACCATGCCGGCGCCGATGCCCGCCACTGTCGTGCCCGGGACGATGTCCCAGATCGAGAACGAGGCGGAGTCGAGGCCGTCGAGCTCGAACCACAGCACGGCGGCGCCGGCCAGCTGGACCAGCGGTCCGATCTGGAGCACCTTGCGGCCGATCCTGTCGGCGAGGAACGCGCCGCTGATGGCGCCGCCGATCGCGGTTCCCACCGCGAGGGGCAGGTTGCCAAGGCCCGCGTCACCGGCGGTGAAGTGCTGGCCGATCTGGAGGAACAGGGTCAGGACGAGCTGGGTGCCGATGAGTCCGCCGAAGAACAGGGCGATGCCGCCGAGCCCGACGGTGAAGGCGGGCTTGCGCAGCAGGCCGGGGGTCACCAGCGGCTCGCGGCCCGCGGCGGCCGTGCGGCGCTGCTGGAGGGCGAAGAGGGCGAACCCGATCACGGAGGCGGCCATGGACAGCCACGTCCACAGCGGCCAGCCGCTCTCCTGGCCCTGGTTGAGCGGCAGCACCAGCAGAGCGCAGGACGCCACGACCAGGGCGGCGCCGGTCATATCGACCCGGACCGTGTGGTCGCCCGCCTTCTTGGGCACGAATTTCGCGGCGACGATCAGTGCCGCGATGCCGATGGGCAGGTTGATCAGGAAGACCGAGCGCCAGCCCAGGCCGAAGAAGTCGCCCTCGATGAGGAAGCCGCCCAGGACCGGGCCGATGATGCCGCCCAGGCCGAGGACGGGGCCGAAGATCGCGAAGACCTTGGTGAGCTCGGGGCCGGAGAAGTTCTCGCGCAGCAGGCCCAGACCCTGGGGCAGCAGCATCGCTCCGGCGGTGCCCTGCAGCAGGCGGAAGGCGATCAGCGACTCGATGTTCGGCGCGATAGCGCACAGCAGTGATGCAGTGGTGAAGGCCGCGAGTCCGATCAGGAACATCCGGCGCCGGCCGTAACGGTCACCGAGCCGCCCGCCGAGCACCAGACCGGCGCCCAGGGTGAGGGCGTAGCCGCCGATCACCCACTGCAGTCCGACCGAGCCGGCGCCGAGGGACTTCTCCAGGTCCGGTCCGGCGACGTTGACGATCGAGGCGTCCAGGAGATCCATGATCTCCGCGACGATCATCACCGCGAGGATCAGCCACCGCCACCGGTAGGGCTCGGTCGTCTCCTCGGGGGTGGGGGACGGGTCACGCATTCCAGATACCTCCATGGTGAAGTAATTCCATCGTGAAGGTAAAGTGATGGAGGTAGGTTGTCAAAGCGGATGACCGTGCGGACCGTGCGACAGGAGAGAAAGGGCGGAGGCGTGGAGGAAGCAGTGCGTGACGGGGTCGCTCAGCAGCGTGAGCGGCTGATGGAGTCGCTGAGGATCTACGGCGGCCACTACTCCGAGCTCAGCCGGCGCTTCGCCGCCTGGCTGGGCCTGCACTCCACGGACGCGACCGCGGTCCTGGAGATCGCCGCCGCCGAGGAACGCGGCACCCCCCTGTCACCGGCGCGGCTGAGCGAACGGATCTCCCTGTCCACCGGCGCCACCACCGCGCTGCTGAACCGCCTCGAAGCGGCCGGGCACATCACCCGCGCCCGCGAGCACTCCGACCGGCGCATCGTCACATTGCACAGCGGCGAGCACATCCAGGAAAGGGCGGACGAGTTCTTCGGCCCGCTCGCCCACCGCCTCGACGCCGCGATGTCGCCCTACCCACCCCAGTTCCTGGAACAGGTCGAAGCGTTCATTGCCGACCTGAACGCCACCATGGACGGCCACCTCACGGAACAGAACGCAGTGGCACCGCGCTCCCTCCACACTCCCTGATGGACGAACTCCCTGACCGGCTCGCTCCCAGCCGGCTTCGCCGCACCAGCTCACCCTCTTCGCCCGCGCCCCGCCCTACGCACCCGAGGAGCAGCCACCTTCGCGACGGGGCTGACCGGGGCTACTCCTCCTCGTCACCGTTCTCGGGCGCGTCCGGATCACGGAAGGGACGCAGGCCCTGGCCGGGACCGCTGGCAGTGATGTTGAACAGATAGCGGCCCAGGAACCCGCTTCGGCGCTGTCCGGCTGCTCGTCAGGCCGGGGACGTGGCCGGCTCGCCGCTGCGCGGGCCGGGCACCGAAGCCGCCACGGCGGCGACGAGGTCCAGGTGGGAATTCATGTCCAGCTCGAACCGGCCGTACGGGTTCACGTGCGTCCAAAACAGCGGGGACAGGGCCCGCCGGTCGGCGTCGGTGAGCTTCTTCTGCCATTTCTCCTCGGCGAGGATGTCCTGGAGGAGCAGGGTGTTGACGTGCACCAGCGCGGACTGGAGCAGGTGCAGCGCGAGCATCGAGACCTCCTGGGACTCCTTGTCGGAGCCGGTCAGATCACCGTCCTTGCCGTAGAACAGGTCGTGGTTGGCGGAGTTCCAGTTCTCCACGACCTGGAGTCCGTCGTTGATCTCGCGGCGCAGGTCGGCGTCGGCGAGGTAGTCACAGATGAACGCCGTACGTGCCGCCCGGCCGAGTTCCTCGATCGCCCGGTAGGTGGGGTGCTTGGGGCCTCCGCGGGTGAAGCGCCGCAGGACCTGCTCGGCCTCGGCGGTGCCCAGCCGCAGGGCGGTGGTGTACTTCACGATCTGGTCGTACTGCTGGGCGATCAGGTCCCAGTCGATCGTCTTGGTCGACAGCACCGGCGCCAGATGCGGCCAGGTGTCGTCCTCCCCAGCCGCCGGCCGGTACAACCGCGCCGAGCCGACGTTCTTCAACCTGGGGAGCAGGTTGAAGCCGAGCATGTGGGCGAAGGCGAACCCGACGATCGAGGCCCCGTGGGTGTCGGTGTACTGGCGGTCGATCTCCACGTCCGTGCAGTGCCGCAGCACGCCCTCGATCATCGCCGCGACCTCGGAGGCCGAGCAGGACTTGAGCTGGGAGTAGACGCACAGCGACTTCCGCTCGACATGCCAGTAGATCATCACGCCGGGCCCGCGGTAGCGCTGGTGCCACTCGGTCATGAAGTTCGAGGACCAGGACCCGAACTTCTTCGAATCGCTCGCGCAGGCGGTGCCCTCGCCCCACCACGCCTGATCGCGGGCGGCGAAGGTGGCGTTGACCAGGCGGACCAGGGCGGCGCGCAGGTTGGTGCGGTTGACGAACAGGTGCCGCACCCGGCGCAGGACGGCCTCGCTCTCGCCGTGCTTGCCGGTGACCGCGACCCGCTTGATGCCCATGTTCGTGCCCAGCGCGAACAGCACGAGCAGCAGCCGGCGCCGCAGCACCGCCTTCGGGACCGCCTCCCTCGTGGCGACTGAGGCGAACTCGGACGTGAACCCGGTGGCGAACTCGGCCTCCTTGAGGATGTCGATCAGGTCGATGGTGCCCCACCTGCGTTCGATCTCCGCCTTCAGCGCGACGAGGTTCTCCGGCTCTGCCTGCTTGCCCAGCGGCGAGACCTTGATCCACGGCTCGCCGTGCTTGCGGACGATGTCCACGCCGCCCGTGGTGCCCAGCCCCAGCGCGGTGTCGAGCCGGGTCAGGGCCTCCCGCAGCCGCTTCTGAAGGGCCCCGATGAAGGACCCAGGGTCCTGCGGCTGGCGGATCGCGTCGTAGTGGACATCGCGGTTGTCCTCGAAGTCGGGGGGCAGGTCGCCCTCGGGGTTCTGCCACCGGCCCGCGCCCGGGACCCAGATCTCCCGGCGCCGCAGCGCGTCCCGCAGGCTGACCAGCACGCACAGCTCGTACGGGATGCGCTCGACGCGGCCGCGCTCGTCCACCACCGCCTTGCGCCACTCCTCGCGCACCACCCCGGCCAGCGGGATTTTCTCCGACTCGTCGAAGAACGCGCCCTCCTTGGCGATGGGCTGGTCCAGGTACCGCTTCAGCAGGTCGATGGCGTCCATCACCGGCCGGTAAGCGGTGTTGTTGCACTTCAGCTCCAGCGCCCCCAGCAGCGGGGAGAGCATCCGCCGCCAGTGCCCCCGAGTACGACGACCGCAGCACCGTGCGCACCCGGGCCCGGTAGCGGGCCTCGTTCGCCGCGGCCTCCGCCGCCAGGGCCTTCAGCGTGGACTCCCCGGCCACCGGGAAGATCACCTTGCGGACCGTGCCGCCCGGCTCCGCGACTGCGGCCTCCGCCAGTCGCAGCAGGATCCCCTCTTTGCCACGGACCCGCTTGAGATCCTTGGTGAACTCGCTCTCGACCTTCTTCTCCGCCCGCGTGTTGATCCGCTGCACCAGCTGGATGAACAGCTCCACCAGCGAGTCGGTGATCTCCGTCTGCCGCACATGGCACAGCGCGGCCAGCAGCGTATAGCGCACCGGCCCGGCTGCCGCCCGCAGGTCCGAGGGGTACTCCTTCGACGCCCGCGCCCGCCACGCCGCCACCAGCTTCTCCGACACGTCCCCGAACAGCTCCGGCGCCAGCTCCAGCGCACGCACCCGCTGGAGCTTGTTCACCTCCGCCAGCAGACTGTCCAGCCCCAGGGCGCCCGGGTCCGCCTTCAGCTCGGAGAAGAACGACACCCCGCCGCCCGCCGACTCCTCCCCGCCGGCGTCCTCGGCCACCAGGTCGTCCAGCCGGGACCGGGTCGCCGCCGACAGCCGGCCCACCGTGGCCGTACAGAACCGCTCCTCGAAGGTGGTCACCGCCGACCCCACCAGGCGGGCAATGCGTCCCGGCGTCGGCGGCTCCATCCGATCCCCCCGGCAGCGCACGACCACGGCCTCCGCCAGCCGGTCCCGGTTCAGCTCCACCCCACACAGCTCCGCCGCCAGCCACTCGGCGAGCTGGACCTGGTCCTCCGCGGTGCACTCCCGGAACCCGAACGCGCCCCGGATCTCCACCCGGTGCCGCTTGATCGCCCGCCCCGACCAGTCGTATGCGGCCCACTCCTCGGCCGGCACCTTCACCTGCTGGGCTACGTACGACACCGCGGGCACCGGGATCTCCCCGGCATCCTCTGGGAACCGGGCCTCCACCTCGAAGAACTTCAGCAACAACGCAAACCCCAGCCGGTTCGCCCCCGACTTGTTCCGCAGCCGCTCCTGGTCTTCCTCCAGCAGGGTCCAGACCTCGATCAGGTCTTCCGGCTCCCAGTCCTGCCGCACCCCGCGCTCCCTCCGGTCATCGTGACCGGACCAACCTCACGGACCCGCCCCCTCGGCTACCCCAGAAGATCGAAAACCCGGACAAGCACACCCCCGCTTTGCTACAGAGCGCTACTTGTCAATTCGCGGCAGCTTCGGGAGGACAGGGCCAGCACGGCCTGCGTGACGTGGAAGACGCCGAACACGTTGGTCTCGAACTGGTCGCGCAGCTGCTGCTCGCTGACCTCCTCGACCGCGCCGAACTGCCCGTAGCCGGCGTTGTTGACGACTATGTCGAGCCGTCCGAACCTCTCGTGCGCGGCGGACACCGCCTGCCGCACGCCGGCGCGGTCGGTGACCTCCAGGGCCAGCGGCAGCACGGCGTCGCCGTACTTCGCCGCCAGGTCGTCGAGCGTGCCGACGGTGCGGGCGGTGGCGGCGACCCGGTCGCCGCGGCCGAGCGCCGCCTCGGCGAAGGAGCGGCCGAAGCCGCGCGACGCGCCGGTGATGAACCAGACCTTGCTCATGAAAATCCCTTCACGTTCCGAAGGGGAACGCCGGGGGGCAGCGTCCCACCACTCCGACCAGAATACTAGACTCGTCTAAAAATCGACGAGTCCAGCAAGTATGATTCGGTGAGGGAGGATCCATGAGCCTGCGGGAACGCAAGAAACTGGCCGCGTGGCGTGCCATCAGCGAGGCCGCCCTGCGCCTGTTCGAGGAGCAGGGCTTCGAGGCGACCACGATCGAGCAGATCGCGGCCGCCGCCAACGTGTCCCGGGCCACCTTCTTCAACTACTTCGCCAGCAAGGAAGCCGTCGTCTTCGACCAGGACCCCGAAGCCCGCGACCGCTGGCGTGCCCTCCTGGAAGCACGCAGCCCCGGCGAACCGCTGTGGGACTCACTGGCCGCGATCATGATCGAGGTCAACACCGGACTGCGCGACCGCATGCCGCTCATGCGCCGCCTCAAAGCACAGTCCCCGGCCCTCGCCCGGGCCAGCCAGGCATCCGGAGAACAGCTGCGCACCGATCTGCAGACCTGGATCCTGGCCCAGACCCCCGGCGAGGACGCGATGATCGGGATCCTCCAGCTCAACATGGCCCTCGCCGCCGCCGGCACCGCCTACCAGAGCTGGAAGACCGACGAGGACTTCGACACCTACATCCAGCGCCTGCGTACCTGCCTGGACGCCGCCGGCGCCGGCGCCGCGGCCCTCACCACCTGACGAAGCCCTCCCGCACAGTCCGGTTACAGCAGCGTGGGCGTCATCTGCCCGGGCGTGTTTCCGCGGGCCCGGGCCGCAGGACGCTGACGTTGTCCGGCCGGACGCCCGGCCGGATGGAGCGGCCGTGGGTGAGGACGGCAGCGGCGAGGGTAAGGCGGACGACCTGCTGACGGAGCGCGTGGATCTCGGCGTTCTGGTCGGCGACCGTCTGCTTGAGCCTGGTGACGGTCTCCCGCAGGCGCTTTTCGGGCTCCGCTGTCTGGCCGGTCTCGGTACGGACCCGTTCGTAGAAGATGTTCCTCAGGTCGGCGTGCCGCTTCATCAGGGCCATACGGTGGACGCCGGCCTCGATGGCCAGGGCTGCGACGGTCAGGCTGCCGTTGGAGACTGTGGCCTGGCCGGCCAGGAGCCGGTCCATGGCGCTTCGGATACGGGCGCGCTCGTCATGAGGATGCGGATTCATCACAGGTTTCCGGTGTTCTGGGCGGTGGCCTCGTGGGCGTGGGCTGTGTCGCGGAGCCGGTCGGCGTTGGTCCGCAGTCGGCGGGCGATGGGCAGGGGCAGTCGCTGGGCGAGCTGGTCGAGTTCGTCAGCCTTCTCACGGAGCAGGCGGGCGTGAGTATCGGTGCGGACGGTGTTGCCGCAGCCGGGGCGGCAGTCGTACTGGCGGGGTGCGGTGGCTCCGGGGACCGGGTTGCACAGGGCGGTGTCGTGCTGGAAGGCACAGATCAGCAGGGCATCGGGGTTGTCGTAGAGAACGATGCCGTCGCGGGCGAGATAGGCGCGGGCCTTGTGGACGAAGGTCCGCGGGACGATGCGGCCTTCGAAGCGGGAGGTTTGGGCGGCGGCGGTGAGGGACCGGCCGGCGGCGGGGCCGGAGAGGCGTTCGCCGGCGGCGAGCTGGTCGCGCAGCCGGGCGGCGGTGTCGGCGGCGGCCAGGGCGGTCTCGACATCGAGGACAGTGTGGATGCCGCCGCGGCTTCGGGCGCCGTAGCGGCTGGAGGTGCGGGCGTCCAGGACGGTGCGCATGTGGCCGTACTGGACGGCCAGGGCGATCAGGCCGCCGGGGCGGCGGGCGATGTGCCAGGCCAGGGTCCGGCGGAAGCGGCTGACCTTGATGGGGCCGTGGGGGTCGTCGGGGATGTGCTGGCCGGTAAGGCCCTGGGCGGCGGCCTCGTGGTTGACCCAGGCGGTGAAGTCGTTGATCCGCAGGTTCAGGCCCCCGGTCTGCAGGGACCCCCCGGGCCGGCCGCTGTGGTGGGCGGCACTGAAGAGGAGTTCTCCGCCGGGCACCATCTGTTCCAGGACGCGGATGGCGTTGACGACCGGCGTGATGGCCACCCAGGGGACGGCGCGGATCTCGCCGGCGGAGAGGTGATGGCCGTCGGTGTCGGTGACGTTCTTGAAGTGGCGGGAGCGGATCAAGTGCCGACCCGTGGTGTCGTCGGGCTCGGGGTCGGGGCAGCATCCGGAGCGCAGGTTCAAGACCTCCTGGGGACGCATACCGGTCAGGTAGAGGCACACGATGGCAGCGGCTGTGCTGAGGTGGCGCATCAGCTGGGGCACGTCGTGGAAGTCCATGGCCGTACGCCAGGGCCTGCCGTCGAGCGACCCTCGGACGGGAACGCGCATGGGGCAGGGACCGGGTCTCCGCGCCACGAGGTCGCCCAGGCCGTGCTGTTCGGCGAACTGGAGGACCTGCCATCTGCTGGCGCCGGTGACCGCACCGACGTAGGACCTGGCCAGCAGCGGCCGGCCTGTACCCGCGGTGGCCGGCAGCGGGCCGCCGTCACGCACCAGCGGCAGCAGGAACTCTTCCAGTGCGGCCGCGGAGGCCGGGGTTCCCTGGTTGGTGCGGGCGAGACCGAGCAACCGACGGCGTTCGGCCGAGGCGGCGAGGATGTCGCCGGCGAAGTCGTCGACGAACCGCATGGCCCAGATGAGCAGTGGGCCGAGGACCTGCGGGTCGAGGGGCTCGGTGGCGTTCTCGGCCCGGGCGCCGCCGATGGCGGGCAGGAAGTCGTCCACCCCTTCGGTGTCCCACGGCGGGCGGGCGATGCCGGCCGGGGAGGCGGAGAGCCGGTCGAAGGCCCACAGGTCCGTCAGGCGGGCGCAGGTCAGCGCCCCGGTGGCGCGCGAGACCGTGGCCAGGCGCTCGTGGGCGTAGGCCCGCCACAGCGTGTCCGTGCAGCCGGCCAGGTCGGTGATGTTCTGCTGGGCGAGCCAGCGGGCGAGCTTCATCCACTCGGCGCAGGTGGCGTAGAGATCGCCGGCTGAGGTACGGGCCTTGGCCTGCACGCCGCGGGTGTGGAGGTAGGTGGGGCGCAGCCAGCCGTTGATCATCGTCCAGGCGGGCAGCTTCAGCTGACCGCGCAGTGAGGGTGAGCAGTTCTTCCAGTAGATGCGGGGCAGCGCGCTGGCAGGGTTGTCGACGAGCGGGGCGAGCGACCAGACGGGTTCCTGGTAGGTGGAGTTGGGGTGGGTGTTGCCGGGGCTGATCCACTTCGCCAGCACCACCGGGGTTTCCGGCGTGGGCATGGGCAGCGTGTAAGGGTCGTCGTCGGAGCCTTGGGCGGCGGTCATGGCCGGAGGGTTCCCTTCACCAGCAGGTGGACCAGCGTGTGGTCGTCGGTGTCGGCCCGGCTGCTGGCTGTATCCCAGGCGGGCGGGCCGGTCTTGTCGCGCAGGTCGTTCAGGCGGGCGAAGTGCTCTGCCCACCGTGCCTGCCAGACCTCGGCGGGCAGCACGGAGCGCAGACTGCGCAGTCCCTGGTGCAGGTAGGCCAGGCGCGGGTGATGGCCGGGGTGGACGTGAGCGTTGCGGCAGCCCAGGTACAGCAGGAAATCCGCCGCGCAGCCCCCGGCGCCGTCCGGCCAGGGACTGGAGGTTTCGTCCGCGCAGTCGGCGGTGGCGGTCGCGGTGTGGCCGGGATCGGCCGCACCGGTGAGCCGGCCGCCGAACACAGCGGCCCGCGCCTGGGCCAGCGCCTCGCTGGCGCCTTCGGTGAAGACGTCCCGGGATGCGTGCTGGACCTGTTCGTCGGGCAGTACGTACACGCTCTCGGAGGAAGGCGGGCCTGAGCGGGTCGCGATGCGACTTGCTGGGGTAGTTCCGGCGCGCCACCATCAGCCGGTCCGTTCCCGGGGCGAGGACGGCGGCGAGACGGCGGGCGAAGGCGGTGGCCTCCAGCGCCTGGGCGATCAGCCGCCCGGGCGAGCTCGGGCCGGTATCGGCCACGTTCTCCGTCGAGAACCAGCGGCCGCCGCCCTGGCGCCGCTTCTCCACCTGGATCCGGTAGACCGGTGCCGTGCCCGTACCGGCTGACGGCGCCGTGGTCGGTGCGGGCAGACGTTCGTAGACGGACAGGTTCCAGCCGAACCGGTGAGTCAGCAACACGCCGAGGGCAGTGAGCTCCGAGCGGTCCAGATACAGCCGGCCCCAGGTGTCCTCCCAGCTCGTACCGCCCACCACCCTCCGCTCGGAGTTCACTGCACGGTCGTGGTCGGGGAGATGGCCGGTACGGGCCAGGTGGTCGAGAAGCGCACCGAGCCGCGCTTCGCGACTGCCCCGGGGCAGTTCACCGGACCTCCAGCGGTCCAGCAGGAGGGCGTTGTCCCGCACCCGCAGAAGCGCAGCGCGGAACTGCCGTTGCGCGGCCAGCACCACGTGCTGCTGCTCCTGCGCGTCGAAGGCCCGGCGCTTCGAGGGATGGGTGGGCAGACGCCGCAGAAGCTCCTCGGCGACCGGCCCGGCGGCCAGCCGCTCGTCCAGCTTCAACAGCGGCCTGATGTGACGCATGAGGCTGATGCCTCCGCTGGTGGCGATGTTCCGGGCCCGCCACCGCTTGAGCATCGCGGCGGTGAGACCGTCCAGGTCCTCGACCACGTCTGGTTGCTCGGCGACGAAACGGGCGAACGCTCCCAGCGCCGTCCAGTAGGCCGTCGCGGTCTCCAGGCTGTTCCACCGGGCCGACCTGGTAGCGAACAAACGGGCCAGGGAACGCTGCATCGGCTCGGCGACCGGCAGGCCGGCGAAGTCGAACCGGCAGTATGTGTCCTCGCCCGAGGCGATGGTCACCACCAGTTCGTCGGCCGCCAGCGGCTCGGCAGCGCGGTATCCGGCCGGAGGCGTAGCGGCCCGGCGCCCCCGCCTGCTCATCCGTCCGCCCGCCCGGCCAGCAGGATGTCGATGTCCTGGATACCCTGCGACTCGCGGGCAAGGCAGGCGAACACCCCGTCCAGGTCCTCCGCAGGAAGTACCCCAGCGGTGTCGGCGCGTCCTGCGGTCAGGACCGACTCCAGCTCCAGGTGCGCGACCGGGGCAAGGTAATGGCGTTTCGTGGTCTCCACATCGGCGTGTCCGAGCAGGGTCTTCACCAACCACCACGGATCACCGAACAGCATCGCGAAATCCCGGCGGTCCGCCTTCGTCAACCCGAGCCGGGACTCCAGCAGCGTGTTCAGCAGGACCAGCATGTAAAGCGCGTACGAATGCCGGGCGGCCAGCGGCGTCGCGTACGGACTCCGGCCACGAACCTCCGCCAGCCTCAGACCGCGCCCCACCGTCCGCTCCCGGGCGGTGAGCAAAACCTGCTCGCAGCGCTGGTTGGCCTGCCTGAAGATCCCGTTCCACCGCTCCGGCGCCATCGGCAGGCCCTGCTCGGTGAGCCACAACCAGGCCGGCTCCGGTCCGTCCGGGCCGTCGACGAACAGCAACTGCCGCTCCCGCCACCCCAAACGCCCCAGTTCCTGCCGGCCTGCGACACCGTGCCGGTCCACCCACTCCACCACCGGCCTGCGGCCCCGCCTCACTCCCGTGACCAGCCTCAACCCGGCAAGACGCTCGTACCGGCCCTGCTGCTGGGCACGCTGGACGGCCCAGGCGCGCTCCGAGGCGATGTACGCCTCGACCTGCCCGACCGCGTCCACCGTGGCGTAGAAGACCCGGCCCACCTTCGCCCGGGTGACGGCTGCGGCGATCTGCCCGTGGCAGTAGCGGCCATGGCGCAGCCTCTCGACAGGCACCTCGAAGGTGAGCAGCGAGCCGCCCTCCTGGCGCCGCAGACCGGAGCCGAGCAGCAGCTGGACAAAGCTGGTGTTGCGCAGCTCGGTCCTCGACTCCCACCCGGCCGCCGGCAACCCGGGGCCCAGGTGGCCGCGCAGCCCGATGTCCGACCACAAACGCCACGTCCGCGGCGTCAGCCAGAGCACGTTGGAGCTGACAGAGTCCGCGGCCCGGTCCTCGCGCCGTCCGACGTCCACCGGCAGCGGCTCAACCCCCGCCCACCGAAACAGCTTGGTGAACGCGGCCGCCTCCCGGTTCCACTTCGTCCCGCCGATGCGCTGCGGGTTCTCCACCGCCCGGCACCGCCAGTCGCGGTAATCCGCCAGATCCCTGGGGCTCGCCCTTCGCCAGGAAACCCCGCGCGAGGACAGGAAGGTCAGCAGCGGTCGGATGTCCGTCGCGTAGTTCCGCTTCGTCTCCCGCTCCAAGCGCCGGAACGAGTCGGACAGGACGAACTCCAGGAGCCCCGCATCGACGGTACCGTCCGGCCCCACGAACACTGGATCACCAGGCCGAAGACCGATCCGGGCCACCGCTGCCGGCAAGTCCCGAACCCCGAGGACATCCTCATCAGGGAGGACACCCCAGCGGCCCGAATCCGGTACCCACACCACTTGCCACTCGGCCAACCGAAGCCTCCCTGATGCGTGAACTCACAGAATCATCAGGGAAGTCGCGTCGAACAGTTTCAGGTCCAGCCACCCCCACTCAGCAATTGCCGAGCGAAAACGTCGCGGAGGGCCAAGATTATTTCCCGAAAGGCACCCCCGCCCCCGCCGGACAGGACTAGACCGGCATGTGACCTAAAAGGGACATCTAGACCCCCTGGGGCATGCTTGGGACCGCGCCTCTAACGGACTTTCAGATAGGCCGCTGACCTGCGGTAAACGCAGAAAAGAGTGACGGCCTCCGGAGCCGGTGCGGACTCCACCTCCACGGAAAGCCACGCTTTTCACACAGGCGCCCCATCATCACGGAGCGGGCGGGTAGTCCACGATCGCGGCCTCGTACGTCTCCGCGTACACCTTCAGCGCATCCGTCCCGACCGGTCCGCCCAAGACCCCAGCGGAGCTTCGTCGCCGTCCACTCCCACGTACCGACAGTGAGCCTCGGGCAGGGGAACCATCCACTCCGTCGAATCCGGATCGGCCTTCGCCCGATTCGAGCGCGCGGTCACGGCGACCAGCAACGCTGTGGCGTTCTGGCTCAAGGCCGAAGACTGGCGTCGGCCGCTAAACGGTCGAGACCAGTCTTCGGGCTTGCCTGTCCTTCCCGCCGGTCAGTTGATGGTGACCACCCGCTGTGCGGTCATCGTGCGGGAGTCGCGGGCGCTGGCGAAGGTGTAGAGGCCCGGGACGAGCTTCCAGGTGCCGGCGCTCCAGATGGTGAGGTCGTCGGCGGGGATGGTGAAGGTGATGCGCTGGTTGACGCCGGGAGCGAGGGTGATCTTCCGGAAGGCGACGAGGCGGCGCGGTTCCGCCGCTGCCGCGGCCGGGAGGGTCGCGTAGACCTGGACGACGTCGGTGCCCTGGCGGGTGCCGCTGTTGGTGACGGTGACGGAGAGAGTGACCGTCTTCGCGGCGGTGTCGTAGGCGGCTTCCAGAGAGCCGTGGGCGAAGGACGTGTACGACAGGCCGTGCCCGAAGGGGAAGAGGGGCTGCTGCCCCTTGGCGTCGTAGTAGCGGTAGCCGATGGCGGTGCCTTCGTCGTAGGAGACGGTGGCGTTCGCGCCGGGGTAGGTCGCGGTGGTGGTGCCGGGGCCCTGCGCGGCGCTGGCGGGGAAGGTGACGGGGAGTCGGCCTGAGGGGTCGCTGTCACCGAAGAGGACGGCGGCGAGCGCGGTGCCCATGCCGCGGCCGCCGTACCAGGCCTGGATGACGGCTTCGACGTCGCCCAGCCAGGGCATCGCGACCGGGCCGTCGGTGTTCAGGACCACGATGGTACGGGGGTTGGCGGCGGCGACGGCGGTGATGAGCTGGTTCTGGTCCGCGGGGAGGGTGAGCTGCTCGTGGTCCATCGCCTCGCCCGCCATGCGGTTGACGAAGACGATGGCGGCGTCGGCGGTGCGGGCGGCCTGGACCGCTGCCGGGATGAGGGAGGCGGGCTGCCAGCCGAGGGTGAGTCCGCAGGTGGTCTGGCCCATGGCGTCCGGGTCGGCGATGGCGTTGTTGTAGGTGAGTTCGATGGTTGCGGCCTGGCCGGCGGTGAGCTCGATGGTGCCCTGGAGGGGGTAGTCGTGGGTGCCGAGGAAGAAGCGGCGGGTGCCACGGGAGCCGGAGACGACGGTGGTGCCGTTGATCTTGAGGGTGGCGGTGCCGGCGGGCAGGAGGGAGAAGCGGTGCAGGCCGGTGTGGGTCGGGGTGAGGGTGCCGGACCAGGTCGCGGACCAGACGGTGGGAAGGTTCTCGACCGGGGTACTGGTGAAGTCGACGACGGGGTCGGTGCGGGTGGCGACCGGGGTGCCGGTGGGCTGGGCAGAGGCGTAGTAGCGGCCGGTGAGGCCGGCGGTCCCACCGGAGGTGCGCAGGACGGTGGAGGGAACGGTGGTGAGTGGGATGTCACCGATGGTGCCCTGAGCGTGGGTGACGGTGACGGTGCTGCCGGCGCGGGCCTTGATGGCCTGGAGGGGCGTGATCCAGGTGCCGGGGTCGACGTAGGTGGAGCCGGCGACGCCGGTGAGGGCGTCGGGGCCGGCGGGGCCGATGACGGCGAGGGACTTCAGGGTGGCGGGCAGGGGAAGGGCCGCGGCGCGGTTGGCGAGCAGGACGGTGGAGCCGAGGGCCGCCTCGTGGGCGAGGCTCTTGTGTTCGGCGGTGCTGACGTCCTGGGCCGGTGCGGGGAGGGGGTTGTCCACGAGGCCGTTGGCGAACAGGGTGATGAGGATGCGGCGGGCGGCGTCGTTCAGGCGTGCGGCCGGGATGGAGCCGTCGGTGAGTGAGCCGGGGGCCAGCTTGACTCCGCCGGGTCCGAGGCCGGCGAGGTCCATGCCCGCCTTGGCGGCGGCGACCTGGTCGGCGCCGGCCCAGAAGTCGGGGACGGTGTAGCCCTGGAGCCCGAGGTGGTTCTTGACGTCGTCGAAGAGCGCGGGGCTTTCAGTGGCGAAGGTGCCGTTGATCTTCGGGTAGGCCATCATCACCGAGGTGGTGGGGGCCGCGGTGATCACGTGGCGGAAGGGCCTCTGGTAGGTCTCGTGCAGGGCCCGGTCTGACACCAGGGTGTCGGTGAAGAAGCGGTTCACCTCCTGGGTGTAGGCGGCGAAGTGCTTGACGGTGGCGGTGACCTGGCGGCTCTGCATGCCGGTGGTGAGGGCCGCGCCGAGCCGGCCGGCGAGGAGCGGGTCCTCGCCGAGGCTTTCGGCCTGGCGGCCGAAGTGCCAGGTGCGGGTGAGGTCGATGGTGGGGCCGAGGAGGTTGTTGTAGCCCTTGGCACGTCCTTCGGTGCCGATGGCGGTGCCGATGCGGCGGGCCAGGTCCTCGTCGAAGGCCGCGGCCTGCGCGAGGGGGACGGGGAAGGCGGTGACGTTCTGCTCGCCGCGCAGTCCGGCGGAGGCGTCGACCATGGCCAGCGCGGGGATGCCGAGGTGGGCCAGAGAGGCGAAGTCGCATCGGACGAGCGCCTCCTTCTCGGCGGCCGTCATCCGTGCGAGGAGGGCGTCGGCGCGGTCGAAGGCGCGGGGATCGGTGGCGGCGAAGGCCTGAATGGTGGCTCCAGGGGTCAGGGTGGCGACTGCCGCTGTGGCGATGGCGGCGGACAGGAAGGTACGTCGGTTCACGGCGACTCTCCGGACGGTGGGGGCGGAGGGGCTGGCGCCGCAGAATCGACTGCTGCTCTCCAGCCCGTGGGGATACGTCAGGCTGTCAGCACCCTCTCGAAAGCCTTCCCGAGTCCCGCGGGAGCCTCCAGGGATTTCAGGTGCTTCAATCAGCACTTCACGCAAGCCGAAAAATATGACCACGGGCAGCCCCGGTCAACCCGTAGGGTTCTATTAATTCGACGCATGCCCCCTGAGCTGCACAGATACACCGCACATTCAAGAGCATGAAAAATTTAAGCGGCAGCTCTCCGAGGCACCTTCGCGTCACCATGCACATATCGAATAGCCCTCATCGATTGCATGGATGAAGCCGCTCTTTTTTCGTTCCCATACACGCGTTCCCGGCATGGTTGGAAATCCATGCCGGGTACGCTCGAATTTTTGAGGTATCGCTCGCTATTTCGGTGTGATGTCTGAGGAGTAGAGGATGTGCGTGCCTGGGGCGAGCGTGCCGGGTTCGCCTCCGGGCAGGTCGACGACGGCCGTGCAGTTCGCGGGGACGGTGATCTCTGCCTTCATCCCGTCCGCGGTGGCCTCCCAGAACAGGGAGGCGGTGCCGTGCGGGGTCTCGTGGCGGGTGCGTGCCCAGGTGATCCCGCCTCCGGGGCGGGGCCGGAAGACGAGAGTCCGGGCGCCAGGTGCGGTGACTGCGATGCCGCCGACGACCCGGTGGAGCCAGTCGGCGACGGCTCCGAGGGCGTAGTGGTTGAAGGAGGTCATGCCGCCGGGGTTGAGGGTGCCGTCGGGTCGGAGGCTGTCCCAGCGTTCCCAGATGGTGGTGGCGCCCATGGCGACGGTGTAGAGCCAGGAGGGGCAGTCGGTCTGGAGCAGGAGCCGGTAGGCGGTGTCGAGGTGGCCGGTGTCGGTGAGCGCGTCGCAGATGAGGGGGGTGCCGACGAAGCCGGTGGCGATGCGGGCGCCGTCCTGCTCGACGAGCTCGGCCAGGCGGTCGCCGGCGGTCTGGCGTCGGCTCGCGTCCAGGAGGTCGAAGGCGATCGCGAGGGCGTAGGCGGTGGGGCTGTCGCTGGTCAGGCAGCCGTCGGGGCGGACGTACGCGTTCTGGAACGCGGTGGTGATCTCGTCGGCGAGGGTGCCGTAGGCGGTGGCGTCGTCGGTGTGGCCCAGTTCGCGGGCGGCACGGGCGAGGTGGCGTGCGGAGTGGGCGAAGTAGGCGGTGGCGACGAGGTACCGGTCGGTGCGTCCGGCGGCGGGGTCGTCCGGCGGGGCGGCGGGGTCGAGCCAGTCGCCGAGCTGGAAGCCGGTGTCCCAAAGCCGGTTGGGGCCGGCGAGCTTTTCGACGAGGTCGACCCAGCGCTTGCCCATGGGGTAGTGGCGGCGGAGGAGTTCGGGGTCTCCGAAGCGCTGGTAGAGGGCCCAGGGGGTGAGGGTGGCGACGTCGCCCCAGGCGGCTCCGGGCTGGATGGGCGTCCACATCGGTTCGCCGGGAATGACGGGGACGTACCAGGGGATGGTGCCGTCGGGGAGCTGTTCGAGTCCGACGTCGGCGAGCCAGGAGTCGAGCATGCCGGCGCAGTCGTAGAGGAAGCTCGCGGTGGGGGCGAAGACCTGGATGTCCCCGGTCCAGCCGAGGCGTTCGTCGCGCTGGGGGCAGTCGGTGGGTATGTCGACGAAGTTGCCGCGCATGCTCCACAGGACGTTCTCGTGCAGGCGGTTGACCATCGGATCGCTGCACTCGAACCAGCCGGTGCGGCGCATGTCCGTGTGGTACACGCGGGCGGTGACGGCCTGCGGTTCGAGCTCGCCGGGCCATCCGGAGATCTCCGCGTAGCGGAAGCCGTGGAGCGTGAAGCGGGGTTCCCAGGTGCAGGGGCCGGTGCCGGGAAGGACGAGCGTGTCCGTGGAGTGCGCTTCCCGCAGGGGCCGGGTGGCGAGTTCTCCGTCCTGGAGGACCTCCGCGTGCCGGAGGGTGAGGGTGGTGCCCTCGGGCCCGTCGGCGGTGATCCTCAGCCGGCCGACGAGGTTCTGCCCGAAGTCGAGCACGTGACGGCCGTCGGCGGTGCGGGTGACCGAGACCGGGAGGATCTCCTCGGTGCAGCGGACCGGGGGACCTTCGGGGGCGACGAGCGTCCGGGGATCCCGGGTGCCGGTGCGGACGGGGGTCCAGCCGTCGGGCGGTGCCGTCGGGGTGGCCCAGTGGGGGTCGTCGAGGCGGGCGTCGAAGTGTTCGCCCTCGTACAGGCCGCTGGTCAGGATGGGGCCGGGGGCCGCGTGCCAGGAGGCGTCGGTGGCGATGACGGTAGTGGTGCCGTCGGTGTAGGTGATCTCCAGTTGGGCGATGAGCGACTGGTCGGTGCCGTAGATGTTGCGGGTGCCGCCGTCGAAGCCGTACTTCCCGCGGTACCAGCCGTCACCCAGCCAGGCGCCGATGGTGTTGGCGCCGGGCGTGAGGAGGGCGGTGACGTCGTGGGTGCGGTAGCGCAGCCGGTGGGGGTAGACGGTCCAGCCCGGGGCGAGGGTCTCGTCGCCGACGCGGGTGCCGTTGATCTCGGCTTCGTACAGGCCGTGGGCGGTGATGTAGAGGCGGGCGCGCCCGATCGGCTTGTCGTCGGTCCGGAAGTGCCGGCGGACCCGAGCCGGTCGGCGTTCGGCCTCCGGGTCTTCGTCCCAGCCCGCGCCGACGGGGACGGCGGTCCAGTCCTCCGGGGCGAGCAGGCCGGCCTCGACGGTGCTGGGCTCGCTCCACGCGGACGGCTCGCCGTCGTTCGTCGGCCAGGTGCGGACACGGACGACGGCGCGTTCGCGGGAGGCCAGTGGTGCGGCGGGCCAGGCGACGAGGACGTGGTCGGAGCCGGTGACCCGGCCGGTGCGGTGACTGTGGCCCTGGCGTTCGACTTCGATTTCGTAGGCGTGCTGGTCGCCGGCTTCGGCGGCGGGGGTCCAGGACAGCCGGGGGGTGCCGGTTCCGATGCCGAGACCGTCCGTGAGGTGCTCGAAGCGCACCGGGGAGGGCGGGAGGGGCTGCATGGAAGGGGCCTTTCGTGTGCTCGGGCGGTTCGGTGGAGGCGCTGTGTCAGCCCTTGACCGCTCCCGAGGTGAGGCCCTTCATGACCTTCTGGTTGAGGAAGAGGTAGATCACGAGGGTGCCGAAGACGTTGATGCAGATGGCCGCGAACAGGGGGCCGTACTGGGTGGCGCCGAAGTCGCCGGTGAAGTTGAGCAGGCCGACCTGGATGGTGCGCAGGTCCTGGCTGTTGGTGAAGGTCAGCGCGATCAGCAGGTCGTTCCAGATGAAGAAGAACTGGACGAGGCCGACGGTGAGCAGGGCGTTGCGGACCACGGGGATGCTGATGGTCCAGAAGGCGCGCAGGATGCCGGCGCCGTCGAGGGTGGCCGCCTCGAAGAGTTCGCGCGGGACGGTCTTGTAGTAGGTGGCCATCATGAAGACGGTCAGGGGCAGGCCGGTGCCGGTGTAGGTGAGGATGAGCGGCCACAGGGTGCCGGACAGGCCGGTCTGGAAGTAGATGGTGAACAGGGGCAGCAGGATCATCTGCGGGGGGATCATCATGCCGGCGAGGAAGACCAGGAGGGTGAGGCTGCGGCCCTTCCAGACCATGATCTGCAGGGCGAAGCCGGCGGCGGTGCCGAGCAGGAGGATGAGGGCGAGGGCGGGGACGACGGCCAGGAGGCTGTTCTTGACGTAGAGGCCGATGTTGCCGGTGGTCCAGGCTTCGGCGTAGTTGCCCCATTCCCAGGTGGTGGGCAGGCTCCAGGTCGAATTGTTGAGGTAGTCGCTGTTGGACTTGACCGAGGTCAGGAACATCCAGATCAGCGGGTAGACCTCGACGATCAAAAGGATGGTGACGGCGAGGCGGATCCACAGGCGGCCGCCTGCCTTGCGTGCTGCGCGGAGCGGCGGCTGCTTGGCCCGCTTGTGGCCGGCGGTGGCGGTCTTCGGCGCGGTGTCGATGGCCATGGCGTTCAGCTCTCCGTGTTGTCGCGCCGGGAGACGCGGTAGACCGCCAGGCTCACCAGGAGGCAGACGACGGTGAGGAGCAGCGCGATGGTGCTGCCGTAGCCGTACTCGCTGTAGGTGAACGACGACTGGAACATGTACAGGGTCAGCGGGGTGGTTCCGGTGCCGGGTCCGCCGTTGGTGAGGGCGACGACGGAGTCGAAGACCTTGAGGGTGCCGTTGATGCTGAAGATCAGGGACGACAGGAGGACGGGCAGGGAGAGCGGCAGCACGATGTGGCGGATCAGGCGGAGGCCGGAGGCGCCGTCGAGGCGGGCGGATTCGAGGACCTCGTCGGGGATGTCCATGAGGCCGGCGAAGAGCAGGACGGCGTAGAAGCCCATGGAGCGCCAGATGTCCATGATGATCAGGACCCAGAAGGCGCTGCCGGCGCTGCCGAAGAAGTCGATGGACTCCAGGCCGAGGGCGTTGAGGAGGGAGTTGACGGGGCCGGGCTGGGGGGCGACCTGGAAGAGTTTCTGGAAGAGCAGGCCGACGGCGACCGTGGGGAGGATGACGGGGAAGAAGGCCAGGGTGCGGACGAGCGCGGAGGCCTTCTTGAGGAAGAAGACGTAGAGGAGGGCCAGGAGGTAGCCGGCGATGACCTGGCCGGCGGTGACGATCACCGCGTACTTCAGGGTGAACCACAGGGCCTCGTGGACGGCCGGGTCGTCGAGGAGCCGGGTGAAGTTGTCCAGGCCGCTTCCGGTGAACCCTTCGATGGAGTTGCCCTTGGTGAAGGAGTACCCGAGCGACCACACCATCGGGACGAGCATGATCAGGGTGTAGACGAGGAGTGCGGGACCGAGCAGGATCAGGATTGCCCTGCGGTCACCGAGTACGCGGTGCATGAGTGGTGTCCACTTCGTTTCTGGTGAAGGGCCGGGCGGGCGGCGCGCCGGCGGGCGCCCGCCCCGCGGGGTGTCACTGGCTGCCGAGCGCGGCCTGGACGGTCTCCATGAACTTCTGGGGGCTGATGCTGCCGTTGACGAGTCCGGGGGCGCTGGTGTTGCTGAGGGTGGTGGCCTTGGTGCTGAAGAGGGCCTCGAACCACAGGACGTTCTGCTTGGAGCTGCTGATCGTCTTGCGGACGGTGCCGGCGACCTCGCTGGAGTCCTTGACCGGGGTGTTGACCTTGAAGCCGGTGATGGTGCCGTGGTCCTTCAGGGCGGTGCTGCCGAAGTTCTTGGCGATGCAGCTGACCCAGGCGCCGGTCTTGTCGTCGAAGGTCTTCGAGCCGAGGGTGACGGCCAGGCCGATGTTGGAGGGGTACTGGTCGATGGAGCCCTTGCCGCCCTTGACGGCGGGGAAGGGCATGAAGCCGACGTTCTCGGCGCCGATCTTGTTCTGCTTGGGGTCGGCGATGTTGGCCAGGGCCCAGCTGCCCATGTAGAACATGCCGGACTTGCCGGTGAGGAACTGGTTCATCGCGGTGTCGTAGTCGATGGAGCCGACGCCCTTGCCGAAGTAGCCCTTCTTGCCGAGGGCGGCGACCTCTTCGGCGGCCTTGACGTACTCGGGGTCGGTCAGCTGGGCGGTGCCGGCGTCGACCTTGTCGAGGGCGTCGGGGCCGAGGCTGCGGTAGAGGTAGCCGCTGATGAGGCGGGTGAGCGGCCAGCCCTGCGCGCCGGAGGCGGAGAACGGCTGGATGCCCTTGGCGTTCAGCTTCTCCGCGGCGGCCAGCAGCTCGTCCCAGGTGCCGGGGACGGCGATGCCGTTCTCCTGGAAGAGCTTCTTGTTGTAGAAGATCCCCTCGATGTTGTACTCGTACGGCAGCGCCATCAGCTTGCCGCCGTACAGGGCCTTGATCGTGGAGACTGCGGCCGGCTCCAGCTGGTCGAGGACGCCGAGGCGCTCCAGCTCCATCTCGATGTCCGCGACCTTGCCGCCCTTGGCGAGCTGCTTGGTCAGCGCGGGGGCGTTGCCGGCGGCGAACATCGAGGGCAGCGCGTCCTGGCCGGCGAGCAGCTGGAGCTTCTGGTCCAGCTGCGCCTGCGGGATGGTCTCGACCTTGAGCGGAAGGGCGGCGTTCTCGGTCTTGCAGGCGCTCTTGGAGAGCGTGGTCAGTGCCGTGCGCGTGGTCGTGTTCTCGGTGACGCTGAGGTACGTGAAGTCCTTGGGCGCCGCGGAGGTGCCACCGCCGCTGCCACCGCAGGCGGTGACGACGAGGGCCAGGGACAGAACGCCGGCCGAGGCGAGAGCGAAACGGCGGGCGCGGATCGTGCGGTGGGGCACTGGAGACTCCCAGGGATCGTGAGAGAAGAAGGGGCGCTCAGCGGGCGCGAGGAGCGGCGGAGAGACCGGCCGCACAGAGACGGAGTGATGTAGAACGTTCTCCATCTGAACTTGCAACACCATGACGCCATCCCTCTGGCGTCGTCAAGACACAGACGCGTAACATCAGCGTTGCCTAGCCAGATCCGTGGTCTCTCCACAACTCTGGGCGTAGAACGTTGCACCGAGAGTGAGGAGACCGGAGTTCTCATGGTTATGGACAGTTCTTCCAAGAACGCCAAACGGGTGACGATCACCGATGTGGCCCGGCACGCCGGCGTGTCCACCGCCGCCGTGTCCAAGGTCATGCGCAACGCCTACGGCGTGAGTCCGGCCATGCAGGAGCGTGTCCGGGCGGCCATGGCGGAGCTCGGATACCGGCCCCACGCCGCCGCCCGGGGCATGCGGGGACGCACGTACACGATCGGCGTCCTGCTCGACAACGTCCGCAACCCGTTCTTCGCCGACATCCTCGACGGCGTCCACGAGCAGCTGGAGGACAGCGAGTACACGGTCCTCATCGGCGCGGCCGGCTTCGGCGCCGGGGAACAGGCACGTACTGTCCGGGCCATGGTGGACCGTCAGATGGACGGTCTGATCCTCATCGCCCCCGGGACGCCGCGCCCCGAGGTCCTGGCCACGGCCGAGGCCACCCCGACGGTGGTCATCGGCCACCACGACATCTCCGACGTCCACGACTCCGTCGTCGACGCCGACGACCTCGGCGCGGGCCTGGTGGTCGACCACCTTGTCGGACTCGGGCACCGGGACATCGCGCTGGTCTCGGCGGCCGGGAACAAGACCGGCCGCTGGCGACGCCCCCCGGAGATCGTGCTGGCCGACGGCTACCTCCAGGCCATGGAGCGCCACGGACTGGCGGACCACGCCCGCGTGCACCACGCCGCCTACTCCGACGACGGCGGCCACGCGGCGGGCCTCGCCCTGCTCTCCGGCGACGACCGGCCCACGGCGATCCTGACCGGCGCCGATATCGCGGCACTGGGCATCTACCGGGCGGCGGACGACCTGGGCCTGTCCATTCCCGGTGACGTCTCGCTCGTCGGGTACAACAACACCGCCGTCGCCTCCCTCGCCCCGGTCCAGCTCACCAGCGTGGACCAGGCCGGACACACGATGGGCGCGACCGCCGCACGCATGCTGATCGAACGCGTCGAGGGGCGCCGCGACCGGGCCATGCGCACCACGATGACCCCGCGACTGGTCGTACGGCGCAGCAGCGCCGCGCCCGGCGTCCGGTGACCGCAGGTTTCGGGGATGCGTCCTTCGCAGCGTGTCGGAATCAAGGAGGTCGCCCGGACAGCGGGGGTCTCCATCGGAACGGTGTCCAACGTACTCAATCGCCCTGAACTCGTCTCCCCGTCCACCCGGTCCCTGGTCATATCCGTCATCGACTCGCTCGGGTACGTCAGGCTCGCCGGTGCCCGGCAGTTGCGCGGCAGCGCCTCCTCGCAGCTGCTGGCGCTGTACGGCGTGGACGTGGCGGACCCGCGCGACGCGGCCCTCGCCGCCGGGGTAGAGCGGGCGGCCGAGGAGGCGGGACTGGGCGTGCTGATGTGCGGGGGCGGCCGCGAGGCTGGACGAATGCGCCACGATGTCGGGCTGCTCGCCTCTTACCAGGTACGTGGTGTCGTCATCGCTGCCTTCCCCGAAACCGAGCGGGCGGTGGCAGCCTGTATCGAACAGGGGGTGGCCTGTGTAGTAGCCGGTCAGGGCATGGAGGCGGCCGGCATGTGTTCCGTCGCGGTCGACGATCACATCGGCGGCCGGGCGGCCGCGGCGCATCTGCTCGCCCAGGGCCACCGATCCGTCGTGGTCGTCAGCGTGCCGGGATCCGACCCGCTGATGCGCCAGAGGTACCAAGGAGCCATGGAGTGCCTGAACGAGTTCCGCGACGGGGCCTTGCGTGTCACGGAGTTGGCGACCGAGGACGCCTCCGTCGGTGCGGGGCGGGATGCCGGGCAGCGACTTCTCGCGGTGGCTCCCCGGCCGACTGCGGTCCTCTGCTTCCACGACTTGCCGGCCCTCGGCCTCATGCAGGTATTGCACGAGGCCGGCGTACGCGTGCCGCACGATGTCGCTGTGGCCGGGTATGAGGATCTCGCCTTTGCCGCAGCCGCGGCGGTGCCGCTGACCTCGGTCCGCTGGCCTGCCCGCACCCTGGGCATGCGTGCGGGCCGTCTGCTCGTCGAGCACACGGCCCAGGGCACTCACCAACACGTTCACGAGGTGCTGACACCCGAACTGGTCGTGCGCCGTTCCACCCTGAGTACTCCCATGTAACGCCTTGCCCAGTTCACTGCTGCGCGCTTTCGGGCGAGCCGGCGGGAGCGGGACGGCGGGCGGCCAGGAGGAGCGCGGCGGCGAGACCGCCGGCGGTCACTCCCAGAAGAGCGACGGCGGGGGCGAGACCGCCCGCGGGCCCCTTGCCCGCCAGCAGGACGAGGGGGCAGAGGAATTCGCCGAGGAAGAAGGCCGCGGTCCACAGGCCCATGCCGCGGCCCCGGTCGGCGTAGTCCAGCAAGGACATGGCGCGGGTGACCAGCGAGGGCAGGAGCAGGCCGGTGCCGACGCAGTTGACGACGGCTCCGGCGATCAGCAGGGGGAGGCTGTCGGCAAGGCCCATCATCAGGAAGCCGGCCGCGCACAGCGCCAACAGCGCGGGCAGCCGGGGGCGCCGGTCGGGCGTGAAGCGGGTGAACAGGACGGAGCCGAGAACGGTGGCGGCGCTGGCCACCGCGGTGACGGCCCCGATGGCGCTGGTGGAGTCGGTGCCCAGGTCGTCGAGAAGGTAGGCCATCTCGACGGGGACGGTGTAGAAGACGACGGCGCCGAAGACCGTGAGGAGGCAAATACCTGCCATACGGCGGACGGGGAAAGGACTGCGCGGAAGCGCGGCGGCCGCGTCGTCGCGCTTCGCCGGGAGGGGCGTGGGCAGGGTCCGGGCCATGACGGGCGCGAGGAGCAGTCCGACGGCGTAGAGCCAGAAGGGGGCGCGCCAGTCGGCGGCCCCGAGGACTCCGCCGAGAACGAAGAAGAGCGTGGCGGAGGCAGAGGCGCACATGGTCTGCAGGGCGAGGTAGCGGTCGCGCAGGGCGCCGCTGTAGTAGTCGCCGATGAGGGTGGTACAGGCAGTCATGATCGCCGCCTCCGCCACCCCGACCAGGACACGGCTGACCAGGATGGCGTGGAGGGAGTCCAGCCACAGCGGAGCCGTGCCGAAGAGGGCGTAGAGGACGGTGGCGATGATGAGCAGGCGTTTGCGGCCGAGCCGGTCGACGATCATCCCGGCGAAGGGGGCGAGCAGAGCGAGGGAGAGAGCGGGAACGGTGAGCACGACGGGAACCAGCGCCGCGCTTCCCGGCACGTCGGCGAAGTGGTCCTGCATGCGGGGCAGCACGGGTGCGAGGAGCACCGCCCCGAGGACGGGCAGACAGCTGCCGGCCATGAGCACGACGGCGGGAAGACGGCCGGCCGGGGCCGTGCCGTGGTCGTAGTCGTGGGACGGCGGTACGACGGAAGCGGGCATCACAGCGCTCCAGTGCAAGGGGGAAAAGCGAAGACGGTGCCCGGTTGAGGTGGCTGATGGGGGTGGTGCCGAACCGGGGCGGAATGCCCTCGACTATGCGGGGCGATAGCCGTGCTGCCCACCCTTTCCGCCATCCGGTTTGATGATGACTCCTATCCATTGCGTGGATAGGAGTCTGATTCCGCTTCTTGGATCGGCGCTGCGATCAGCAGCGCAAGGGAGAATGTCAAGGCTGGGTTTCGGCGATGCGGCGGCCGACCCTCGCGGCGGTCTCCCGGAGCCAGATGTGGGCGGCATCGTGGGTCTGCACGGGATGCCACCACAGGGCCTCGCGCAGCGGCACGGCCTCGTAGGGCGGCTCGAGGACGCGTACAGCCGCGATGGGAGCGAGCAGCCGCGCGAGGCGGGCCTGCACGAGGGCGATGCGGCGGGTGCCGGCGACGAGCGCGGGCAGGGCGTGGAAGCTGTCGACGGAGACCTCCACGCGCGGTTCGATGCCGAGCATGCCGAGCTGGCGGACGGCGGGGGCGTCGTAGGTGCGCTGGTAGGTGACCCAGGGCAGCCGGGTGAGGTCTTGGCGGGTGAGGCGGTCCTCGACGCTGGGGTGGTCGTCGGCGACGACGAAGACCCAGCGGTCGTCGTAGAGGTCGGTGGCGGGGAAACCGCTGATGACGCCGTGGGGCATCAGCAGCCCGTCGGTGGCGCTGAGCAGGCTCGCGGTGTCGTCGACGACGGTGATCGGGGTGCGGGTGAACCGCAGCCGGATGCCGGGGGCCTCCTCGTGCACGACGCGGGCGAGCTCGACCCCGAAGACGTCGACGGCGTAGTCGGAGGCTATGAGGCGGAACTCGCGGGTCTCGGTGGCCGGGTCGAAGTCGGCCTGGCTGGTGAAGAGGCGTTCCAGCACGTCGTAGGCGGTGGCGGTGCGGTCCAGGAGGACCTGGCCGAGGGCGGTGAGTTCGTACTGGCTCCCCTCTCGGGAGAGCAGTTCGTCGTCGAAGTGGCGGCGCAGCCGGGCCAGCGCGGCGCTCATCGCGGGCTGGCTCAGGCCCACGCGCTGTCCCGCCTTGGTGACGTTGCGCTCTTCGAGGAGGGCACGGAGCGCGACCACGAGGTTGAGATCAAGACGGGCCAGATTCACGAGGCAAACTCCTTTCCGGACCAGTAGACGACCCGCTATTTGCCATACCGATGGCAGTCATCCACACAATCTATTTCCCTGATCGCGGGGGGCGGGTCCAGATTAGTCCCATCGCAATCAGGAGGACATGTCGGTGAAACCTCAATCCGCTTCCGCCCCCTTCGCCGGGCCTTTCGCCCTCGGCACTCTCGCGGCCGCTGACGGCCCCGCCTTCCCCGCCCTCGTCGACAGCGAGGAGCAGGTCCTCGACCTGCGGACGGCCCTGGACGACCCCGCTCTGACGATGCGGGACCTGCTGGAGCGGTGGCCGGCCGTTCTGCCCCGGCTGCGCGCCCTCGTCGCCGATCCCGGGGCCGTCCGGCGCCCGCTGGCGGACTTCCGCGTCCTCGCACCGGTCGAGCCCCGGCAGGTCTTCCAGTCGGGCGCCAACTACCGGCAGCACGTCATCGACCTGCACGTCGCGCACCGGGCCCCGGACGACGAGCGTCCCGAGGAGGAGCGGCGCGCCGAAGCGGCCGAGATCATGGACCGGCGGGCCGCCGAGGACCTGCCGTACGTGTTCATCGGCCTGCCGAGCGCGATCACCGGCCCGTACGACGACGTCACGCTTCCGGCGTGGGCGAAGAAGCCGGACTGGGAGCTGGAGCTGGCCGTGGTGATCGGCCGGCCCGCGTACCAGGTGTCCGCCGAGGAGGCGCTGGAGTACGTCGCGGGCTACACGATCGCCAACGACCTGACCGACCGGGCGACGGTGTTCCGCAGGGACATGCCGCAGATCGGAACGGACTGGCTGCGGAGCAAGAACGCCCCCGGGTTCACCCCGCTGGGCCCGTGGATCGTGCCGACCGAGTCCGTCACCGACACCGGAGACCTGCGGCTGACGCTGAAGCTCAACGGCGAGGTCATGCAGGACGAGTCCACCAAGGACATGATCTTCGACGTCGCCCGGATGGTGTCCTACGCCTCCCAGAGCACACAGCTCCTGCCAGGCGACCTCGTGCTCACCGGCTCCCCCGCGGGCAACGGCATGCACTGGGGCCGACTGCTGCGCGACGGCGACGTCATGGACGCCTCCATCACCGGCCTCGGCGCTCAGCGCACCCGATGTCTCGCGGAGGAGTCGTGAACCGCACCGACCCCGAGGGCGCGATCGCGAAGGCCGCCGAGGAGTGCTCCAACTGGGGCCGCTGGGGCGAGGACGACCGCCTGGGTACCGTGAACTTCCTCGACGACGCCAAGCGGCGCGAGGGCGCCGCGCTCGTACGGCGCGGAGTCAGTTTCTCCCTCTCGCAGCGCTTCGACATCAACGGCCCGCAGAAGGGCTGGCGGCGCAGGACCAACCCCGTCCACACCATGCTGGACACCGGCACGGACGCGGCCCTGGGCAACCAGGGGCTCCCCCACGGCATCGGCGGCGCCGACGACGTGATCGCGATGCCGCTCCAGTGCTCCACCCAGTGGGACGGCCTCGGCCACATCTTCGACCACGGCAAGGCATGGAACGGCCGGCCCGCCGAGCAGGTCGTCACCTCCGACGGCGACCAGGTCACCGGCATCGAGCACATGGCCCCGCACATCGCCGGACGCGCCGTGCTCCTCGACGTCGGCCGCACGGTCGGCGAGGACGGCGAGCTGCCCGACGGGTTCGCGATCACCGAGGAGCACCTGACGGCCACCGCCGAAGCGCACGGGGTCACGGTCGGGCGCGGCGACATCGTCCTCGTCCGCACCGGGCAGCTCGCCCGCGTACGGCGGGACGGCTGGGGCGACTACGCCGGCGGCGCCGCCCCCGGCCTGTCGTTCACCACCGCGTCCTGGCTGCACGACAGCGAGATCGCCGCGATCGCCACCGACACCTGGGGCTTCGAGGTACGGCCCAACGAGTTCGACCACGCCTTCCAGCCGCTCCACCAGGTCGTCATCCCGCACATCGGTCTGCTGATCGGCGAGATGTGGGACTTCGAGGCGCTGGCCGAGGACTGCGCGGCCGACGGCGTGTACGCGTTCTGGCTCACCGCCGCGCCCCTGCCCATCACCGGCGCCGTCGGGTCCCCCGTCAACCCCGTCGCCGTCAAGTAATCCCGGGGCCCACAGCCCGAGGAACAAGGGAGTTCCCCATGAGCACACCCCGCAGAGTCCTGGTCATCGGCGGCGGGGCGGCCGGCAACGCCGCCACGATTTTGCTGCGCCGCGCCGGGATCGACGTCGACCTCGTCGAGGCGAAGGACGACTGGAACGCCACCGCCGGCTCCGGCATCACCCTCCAGGGCAACGCGCTGCGCGTCCTGCGCGAACTCGGCGTCTGGGAGGAGGTGAAGGCGGCCGGCTTCCCCTTCGGTTCGGTCGGCATCACCGCCCCCGACGGCACCGTCCTGCACGTCCAGCGTGACCTGCGCACCGGCGGCGACGACCTGCCCGCCACCGTCGGCATGCAGCGCCCCCGGCTCCAGCAGATCCTGATCGACGCCGTCCGCGCCGCCGGCGCGACCGTCCGCCTGGGCACCACCGCCACGATCCTGGACCAGGACGCCACCGGCGTCACGGTCCGCCTGAGCGACGGCCGCGAGCACCGCTACGACCTGGTGATCGCCGCCGACGGACTCGGCTCCGCCACCCGGGCGCAGATCGGGATCGCCGACAAGCCCGAGCCGACCGGCATGGCGATCTGGCGGGTGGCCGCTCCCCGGCCCGCCGGGGTGCAGCACACCGATCTCGCCTACGGCGGGCCGGCGTTCATCGCCGGCTACTGCCCCACCAGCGACACCACGCTGTACGCGTACGTCGTGGAGAAGAACCGCGACCGCGCCTCCATACCGCCCGAGTCGTACGCCGAGGAGATGGTCCGTCTCGCCTCGGCCTACGGCGGCGCGTGGCCGGAGATCACGGCCACCATCACCGACCCGGCGAAGGTCAACTACACGTGGTTCGACCGGCTGCTCGTCGAAGGGGCCTGGCATCGCGGCCGGGTCGTGCTGGTGGGAGACGCCGCGCACTGCTGCCCGCCCACGATGGCGCAGGGAGCGGCGCTGTCCCTGGAGGACTCCTGGGTCCTGGCCCAGATGCTGATCGCCTCGGACACCTGGGACGACGAGCTGCTGCAGGCCTACTACGAGCGCCGGATCGCGCGGGTCCGCCCGGTCGTGGAGGGCTCGGTCCAGATCGGCCGGTGGCAGCTTGACGGCGTCCGCGACGCCGATGTTCCCGGGCTGATGGCCCGCACCATGACCATGCTCAGGGAGCTGCCGTGACCACGCCGACCGTGGACGTCCACGCCCACGTCCTGCTGCCGCAGATCGAGGCGCTCGTCGCGGGCCTTCCCGGGCACGCCGAGGCCAAGGCGCTCGACGCCCGCCGCAACGGGCCCGACGCGCTCGCGGTCAGCGGCCCCATGGTCCGCGACCGCATCCCGGCCCTGACCGACCCCGCCGTCCGGCTCGCCCGGATGGACACCCAGGGCGTCGACGTCCAGCTCGTGAGCCCCTCGCCGTCGCACTACCACTACTGGGCGGACGCGGACACCGCCGAGAAGGTCTACCGCCTGGCCGACGAGGCGACCGCCGCGCACTGCGCGGCCGCGCCCGACCGGCTCCGCGGCCTGGGCCTGGTTCCGCTCCAACACCCCGAACTGGTCGTCCCCGCCCTGGACCACGCCCTGGAACAGGGGCTCGCCGGAGTGGAGATCTCCAGCCACGCCCCCGGCCGGGAGCTGTCCGATCCGGCCTACGAGCCTCTGTGGGCGCGCGCGGAGGAGACCGGGGCGATCGTGTTCCTGCACCCCTTCGGCTGCACCCTCGACGAACGCCTCGACCGCTGGTACCTGTCCAACACCGTGGGACAGCCCACCGAGAACGCCGTCGCCCTTTCGCACCTGATCTTCTCCGGCGTCCTCGACCGGCACCCCGGACTGAAGATCGTCGCCGCCCACGGAGGCGGCTACCTCCCCACCCACATCGGGCGCAGCGACCACGCCTGGCGGGCCCGGACCGACGCGTCGGCCGGCTGCGCCGAGCTGCCCAGCAGTTACCTGCGGCGTCTGTACTTCGACTCGCTCGTCCACGACCCGCGTGTTCTGCGGGCCCTGGTCGAGGCGGCCGGCGCGGACCGGGTGCTGCTCGGCTCGGACTTCCCCTTCGACATGGGGTCCGACGACCCTGTCGGCGCCCTGCGCGCGGCCGGCCTGCCCGAGGCCGACTTCCACGCCGTCCGCGGCGCCAACGCCGCCGCCCTGCTCGCCCTCTCCCCCGCCTGAGGAGACACCCGTGACGAACAACCGCCTACTCACCCACCTGCGGCACGTCGACCTCGCCGTGCCCGACTACGACAAGCAGCTCGACTTCTACGCCGGCGTGTGGGGCCTGACCAAGGTCGCCGAGGACTCCGGCATCTCCTTCCTCGCCGCCGAGGGCAGCCCCGAGCAGTACGTCGTCCGGCTGCGCAAGGCCGACGAGAAGCGCCTCGACCTCGTCTCCTACGGCGCCGCCTCCCCCGCCGACGTGGACACCCTCGCCGAGCAGCTTCTTGCCGGCGGCGTCCAGCTGATCTCGCAGCCGGGCACCGTCGACACCCCCGGCGGCGGCTACGGCTTCCGCTTCTTCGACGTCGACGGCCGCACCATCGAGGTCTCCGCCGACGTCGCCGTCCGCAAGCACCGCAAGATCGAGGAGAAGGAGGCCATCCCGGTCAAGCTCTCCCACGTCGTCCTCAACTCCCCCGACCTGGACCGCACCCGCGCCTGGTACGAGCGGCACCTCGGCTTCCGCCTGTCCGACACGCTCAGCTCGCCCCACATGGGCGAGGTCATGCACTTCATGCGGATCAGCTCCCAGCACCACTCGATGGCGCTGGCGAAGGGTCCGCACACCTCGCTGCACCACATCTCCTTCGAGATGCGCGGCATCGACGAGTACATGCGCGGCTCGGGCCGGGTCCTGCGGGCCGGCCACACGAAGATCTGGGGGCCGGGGCGGCACATGGCCGGTGACAACACCTTCACCTACTTCCTCGACCCGCACGGCAACACCGTCGAGTACACCACCGAGCTGGAGAACCTCGACGAGGACACCTGGCACCCCCACGTCTACGACTTCTCGCAGCCCGAGGTCACCGACCAGTGGGGCACCGCCAACGCGATGAACGAACTCGTCGCCAAGGAGTCGTTCAACGACCCCGACCGCGGCTGCTTCGTCGCCCCGCCGGTCTGACCCCGGCCGTCCGATCCCCGGGAGCGCGGCGGTCCCTGTCCCGCCCTGACTGTCACCGCAGCGTTCCCGGCCCGGTCCGCGGGACCGGGCCGTCCGAAGAAGGCCGGCAACGGGCCTTCTCTCCGTCCCGGACGGCCCGGCCCCGTGCCCCCTGTCTCTCCATCTGGGAGCCGCACCATGCGCTTCGCCGCTTACGAACACCGGCACCGGAACCGTGTCGCCGTCGTCGAGGACGACGGCACACTGTTCCCGCTGCCCGGAGTCACCTCGCTCACGGACCTGATCCGCGACACCGACGGCCTGCCCGGCCTGCTCGCCGCCGGAGCCGCCGCCCTGGACGTACCGCCCGGACCGCACGTCTCCGAGGTCAGGCTCCTCCCTCCGCTCCAGCCCTCCTCAATCCGGGACTTCGTCACCTTCGAGGAGCACGTCGAAGGCGTGCGCCGCTCCGTCAGCGGCGAGTCCGGGGTGCCCGAGCAGTGGTACGAGGCCCCCACCTACTACTTCACCAACCCGCACGCGGTCTTCGGCCCCCACGACGACGTGCCGATCCCGCCCGGCTCTTCCGTGCTGGACTTCGAGCTGGAGGTGGCGGCGGTCATCGGCCGCGAGGGCCGTGACCTCACCCCGGAGCGGGCGCGGGAGCACATCGTCGGTTACACGGTCTTCAACGACTGGTCGGCGCGGGACCTGCAGTCCGCCGAGATGAAGGTCGGCCTCGGCCCGTGCAAGGGCAAGGACACCGCCACGACGCTGGGCCCGTACCTGGTAACCGCGGATGAACTGGAGCCGTACCGCGACGCCGACGGCTTCCTGCGGCTGGCGCTGACGGCCGAGGTCAACGGCGAGCAGGTCGGCAGCGACCTGCTGTCCAACATGAGCTGGACGTTCGAGGAGATGACCGCCTACGCGTCGCGCGGCACCCGGATCGTCGCCGGCGACGTCCTGGGCTCCGGCACGTGCGGCAACGGCGGCTGCCTGGCCGAGCTGTGGGGCCGCAGCGGCGAGCGGGTCCCGCCGCCGCTGGGGCCCGGCGACACCGTCACGCTCACGGTGGAGGCCCTCGGGTCGCTCACCACCCGCGTGGTCCCGGGCACCGAGCCGGTCGCGCTGCCCAAGGGGCGGCGCCGCGACCGGGAGCGGCCGTGAACGGCGGGCGTCTGGCGGGAAAGGTCGTCGTCGTCACGGGCGCCGCCCGCGGTCAGGGCGCCGCCGAGGTGGCAGCCCTGAAGCGCGAGGGTGCCACGGTCATCGCCACGGACGTGAACAGCGGGGAGGGCGTGCGCCGACTCGACGTCACCCTGGCCGACGACTGGGCCGACCTGGCCGGCCACCTCCGGGAGACCTACGGCGCTGTGCACGGGCTGGTCAACAACGCCGGCATCACCTGGCGTGCCCGGCTGGACGAGGTCACCGCCAAGGACATGAGCTGCGTCCACGCCGTCAACGTCAACGGCCCGCTCCTGGGCATCCAGCACCTCGCCCCGCTGATGCCGCCCGGCTCGTCCGTCGTGAACGTCGGCTCGTCCGCTGCGCTGACCGCCCACTACCCGGTGGCGTACACGACGAGCAAGTGGGCCCTGCGCGGCCTGTCGAAGACCGCCGCCCTGGAACTCGGCCCGCGGGGAATCCGGGTGAACACGATCCACCCCGGGTTCATCGAGACGGAGATGACGGCCTCCGCCGCCCCGGCCTTCCGGGAAGCCAACATCCGCGAGACACCCCTCGGCCGTGTGGGCACGGTCGACGAGGTGACCCCGCTGGTGGTCTTCCTCCTGTGCGACGACTCGTCGTTCATCACCGGCGCGGAGATACCGGTCGACGGCGGTCTCACCTCGCACGGCGGGGTGAAGTCGGTCTCCGACGCGCTGCTCGACGGGGCAGGCCGATGAAGCGGCTGGAGGGCAAGGTCGCCCTGATCTCGGGCACCGCCCGCGGTCTTGGGAAGGCCGCAGCGCTCCACTTCGCCGCCGAGGGCGCCCTGGTCGTCGGCGGAGACCTGCTGCACGACGAGGCGGTGGAGACGCAGCGGCAGATCGGCCGTGAGGGCGGCACCGCGCTCACTCCGGGGCCCTTGGACGTCACCCGGCCGGAGTCCGTCGAGACCTGGGTGGCGGAAGCGGCCGAGGCGTTCGGCGGCGTCGACATCGTCCTCACCAACGCCGGCTCGGTGCGGTTCGGATCCCTGGCCGAGCAGCCCTATGCCGACTACATGATCACCGTACGCTCCGAACTGGACTCGGTGTGGCTCACCGCCCGCGCCGCATGGCCCCATCTGACCCGCAGCCGCGGATGCATCGTCACCATCGGCTCGACGGCCGGAATCAGCGCCTCGCTGTCCAACCATCGCACCGCGCACTCCGCCGCAAAGGGAGGGGTGATCGCCCTGACGCGCCAGCTCGCCGCCGAGGGTTCCGCGCACGGCATCCGCGCCAACTGCATCAGCCCGGGCCTGATCGACACCGAGGGCGCACGCGACAACCTTCTCGCAGAGACCCATCCCCTGCGCCACGCCGCCCGGCACATCCCCCTCGGCCGTCTCGGAACCCCTCAGGACATCGCCCGGGTCGCGGCCTTCCTCGCCTCCGAGGAAGCCTCCTACGTCACCGGCGCTCACCTCGTCGCCGACGGCGGCTGGTCCGCCGTGCTGCCGGGCCCCCTCACCTGAAAGGACACCCGGAACCGTGGACAAGGTCATCCATGACCCCTCCCGCGCCGTCGCCGACATCTCCGACGGCGCCTCGCTCGCCGTCGGCGGGTTCGGCCTCAACGGCATCCCCGAGACCCTGATCCGTGCCCTGCACGCCCAGGGAGCCACCGGCCTCCAGGTCGTCTCCAACAACTGCGGCGTCGACGACCGCGGTCTCGGAATCCTACTGGCGGCCGGTCGCATAGGCCGGGTCACCGGCTCGTACGTCGGCGAGAACAAGGAGTTCGCCCGCCAGTACCTCAGCGGAGAGCTGGAGGTCGAGCTCGTCCCGCAGGGCACCCTCGCCGAGCGCCTGCGCGCCGGCGGCTGCGGCATCCCCGCCTTCTACACCCCCGCCGGTGTCGGCACCCAGGTCGCCGACGGCGGCCTGCCCTGGCGGTACGCGGCCGACGGCAGCGTCGCCCTCCCCTCCCCGGCCAAGGAGACTCGCGTCTACGACGGCCGCCCGCACGTCCTGGAGCACGGCATCACCACCGACTTCGCCCTCGTACGGGCCTGGCGCGGCGACCGGCACGGCAATCTCGTCTTCCGCCGCGCCGCCGCCAACTTCAACCCCCTCGCCGCCATGGCCGGCCGCGTCACCATCGCCGAGGTCGAGGAACTCGTCGAACCCGGCGCCCTCGACCCCGGCCAAGTCCACCTCCCCGGCGTCTTCGTCCAGCGCGTCGTACCCCTCACCCCCGCCCAGGCCGCCGACAAGCAGATCGAGAAGAGGACGGTGCGCGCCTGATGGCCTGGAACCGCAACCAGATGGCCGCCCGGGCCGCCGCCGAACTGACCGACGGCTCGTACGTCAACCTCGGCATCGGCTTGCCGACCCTCATCCCCGCGTACGTCCCGGCCGGCGTGCACGTGGTGCTGCACTCCGAGAACGGCATCCTCGGCACCGGCCCCTACCCCACCGAGGACGAGGTCGACCCCGACCTCATCAACGCGGGCAAGGAGACCGTCACCGTCCTGCCCGGCGCGTCGTTCTTCGACTCCGCCCTGTCCTTCGGCATGATCCGCGGCGGTCACATCGACACCGCCGTCCTCGGCGCCATGCAGGTCTCCGCCACCGGTGACCTGGCCAACTGGATGATCCCCGGCAAGATGGTCAAGGGCATGGGCGGCGCCATGGACCTCGTACACGGCGCACGCAGGGTCATCGTCCTGATGGAGCACACCGCCAAGGACGGCACCCCGAAGATCCTCGACGAGTGCACCCTCCCGCTGACCGGCCGGGCCTGCGTCGAGCGGATCATCACCGACCTCGGCGTCCTCGACGTCACCGCCCACGGCCTCGCCCTGGTGGAGACCGCCCCCGGCGTCACCGTCGAGGACATCCATGCCCGCACCGGGGCACCCGTGCACGTCGGCAGCGCCACAGCTGCCTGTTGACCGCTGCCACGCCCCCGCGGGTCCGCGCGCGGACCCGTGTCGAGGGCCTGCTCCTGCCCCGACCGTCCGTACACCAATGATCCCGACGCAGAACCTCTTGCTTCGGGAGGCGGATCGTTCCCGCCCATCAAGGAGGCACCTGCCCATGACGTCCTCGCCCCTGCACATCGCCGTCGTCGGCGGCGGCATCGGCGGCCTGGCCGCCGCCCTCGCCATGGCCCGCTCCGGTCACCGCGTGACCGTGGTGGAGCGCGCCGCCCGGTTCGGCGAGATCGGCGCCGGCCTCCAGCTCGCCCCGAACGCCTCACTGGCACTGGAGGAACTCGGCGTCCTCGACGCCGTGCGGCGCTCCGCCGTCGCCCCGCCCCAGCTCGTCATGATGGACGCCCTCACCGGCAAGCAGATCACCGCCCTCGACCTACGCGGCGACGCCTACCGCAGCCGCTTCAAGCACCCCTACCTCGTCACCCACCGCACCGACCTGCACGGCGCTCTCCTGGCCGCCGGCGAGGAACACCCCTCGATCACCCTGCACACCGGGCGGACCGTCACCGACGCGGTCCAGACGCCGGCCGAGGTGCGCCTGCACTTCGCCGAGACGTCCGAACGCCTCGCGGCGGACGCCGTGGTGGCCGCCGACGGCCTGCACTCACGGCTCCGGCAGATCCTCGTGGACGACGGCGCCCCCGTCTGCTCGAAGTACGTCGCGTACCGCGGCGCCCTGCCCGTCACCAGCATGACGGGTTCGATGGCGCAGCACGCCACGACGGAGTCGGTCATCGTCTGGGCCGGACCGCGCATGCACCTCGTGCAGTACCCGGTGCGGCGCGGCGAGCTCTACAACCAGGTCGCCGTCTTCGAGAGCGACCACTACGACCCCGACTCCGACGACTGGGGCACCGAGGCCGAGCTGGAGGAGCGGTTCGCCGGTTCCTGTGACGCCGTGCGCGACGCCCTGCCCCTGGTCGCCCGGGACCGGCGCTGGCCCCTGTTCGACCGGCTCCCGATCACGGACTGGGTCCACGGCCGCATCGTGCTGCTGGGCGACGCCGCGCACCCGATGCTGCAGTACCTGGCCCAGGGCGCCTGCCAGGCGCTGGAGGACGCGGTGGCCCTCGGCCGCGCTCTGCGCGACCACGACCGCCCGGAGGACGCGTTCGCGTCGTACGCCGCCCTGCGGACCGAGCGGGCCGCGTCGATCCAGACGAACGCGCGCAGGTTCGGCGAGATCTGCCACCTGGACGGCATGGGCGCCTTCCTGCGCAACCAGCTCCTGGCCGACCGCACCCCCGAGGACTTCGACGACATCGCCTGGGTGTGGACCCCCGCCGGCGACCGCCGGCCCGCACCGACCCCGTGAGCAACCCCCGCGAGGAGACACCATGACCGACGACCCCGCCTACAAGGCCCTCGACGAACTCGGCACAGCACCGCTGTGGCGGTTCTACGGAAACCTGTTCCCCGCCCAGCCCCGCAGCAGGGCCGTCCCCTACCGGTGGAGCTGGAAGGAGCTGCGGCCGCACCTGCTGCACTTCTCGCAGACGCTGTCCCTGGAGGAGGCAGAACGCCGGGTCCTCATGCTCGTCAACCCCGGGCTCACCGACCCGCCCGCCACGGTCAACACCCTCTACGCCGGCCTGCAGATCATCCTGCCCGGCGAGACCGCCCAGGCCCACCGGCACACCTCCAACGCCTTCCGCTTCATCCTGGAGGGCGACGGCGCCTGGACCACCGTCAACGGCGAGCGCGTCTTCATGTCCCCCGGCGACCTGCTGCTCACCCCCGGCTGGCACTGGCACGACCACACCCACGAGGGCGACGCGCCGATGATCTGGCTCGACGCCCTGGACTACCCCCTGGTCAACGCGCTGGAAGCGGGCTTCTACGAGAAGTACCCGCAGCGGCTCCAGCCGGTGACCCGCCCCGACGACGCCGGCAGCCGCCAGTTCCTCCACGGCCGCCTGACCCCCGCCTGGATCACGCCCGACGGGCCGAACTCACCCGTCACCCGCTACACCTGGGCCGAGACCAGCCGGGCCCTGGAGGCTGTCGCGGACACCGCCGAAGGCAGCGACGTCGACGGCATCGTCCTGGAGTACACCAACCCCTGGACCGGCGGCCCCGTCATGCCCACCATCGGCTGCCGGATCCAGCGGCTGCGGCCGGGCTTCGAGGGGGCGGGCCGCCGCCACACCGCTTCCACCATCTTCAGCGTGGCCCGCGGCGAGGGCGCCACCATCGTCGACGGCGAGCGCCTGGACTGGGCCGAGAACGACACCTTCGCCGTCCCGGGCTGGGCCTCCTACCGGCACCTGAACACCTCGAAGTCCGCCAACGCGGTCCTGTTCTCGTACAGCGACGAGCCCGTGATGCGCTCCCTGGGCCTCTACCGCAGCGAGACCGCCGACCCCGGCGCCTGATCGCTCCCCCGCTTCTTCCACACCACCAAGGAGGCCACGATGCGCCTGGCCCTGTTCGACAAGGGACGCCTCGGCATAGTCGACGGCGACACCATCACCGACGTGACCGACCAGGTCACCCGCTCCTCCGCCAGCCCGGCCGGCGTGCTCCAGCAGTACATCGAGACGCTGTCCGACGCCTCCGGCCCGGTGCTCGACCCGGCCGTCGGGCGCCGCGTGGCGCTCGCCGACGTGCAGCTCGAGGCCCCGCTGCCCCGCCCGGGCAAGATCATCGGTGCCCCGGTCAACTACCTGGACCACAAGGCCGAGATGGACTACCCCACGTCCATCGCCGACCTGGGCGTCTTCCTGAAGGCCAACTCCTCCGTGATCGGCCCGGACCAGGACGTCGTCCTGCCCTACTCCGACATCCGCACCGACCAGGAAGGCGAACTGGCCGTCGTCATCGGCCGGACCGCGTCGCACGTCAGCGCCGACGAAGCCCTCGACCACGTCTTCGGCTACACCTGCCTGCTGGACATCACCGTGCGTTCCGGCGAGGACCGGTCCACCCGCAAGTCCTTCGACACCTTCACCCCCATCGGCCCCTGGATCGTCACCGCCGACGAGATCGCCGACCCCGACCGGCTGGACCTGCGCTGCGACGTGGCCGGCGAGACCCGGCAGAACACCAACACCGAGTACCTCATCTTCGGCGTGCGCGAACTGGTCGCCTACGCCTCCTCGGTGATGACCCTGTACCCCGGCGACGTGATAGCCACGGGCACCCCTGCGGGAGTGGGCCCCATCAGCGACGGGGACCGCGTCGTCGTCGAGATCGAGAAGATCGGCCGGCTCGAAGTCGGGGTGGACGGATCCCGGGCCACCCCCTACGCGTCCCGCCCCGGGCACCGCCGCAGCTGACCCGACCACCCCGCGCGGGGCGGTGCCGTACCAGAAAGGTCGGTCCGGCACCGCTCCGCGTAAGTTCGTCCCAACAGGAGCCAAGGATGAGCAGGGCCCTCGACCTGGACCGCTACGCCGGTCACCTGATCCGGCGTGCCGAGCAGGTCCACACCTCGCTCTGGAGCAGGTTCGTCTCCGAGACGGTGACCTCGCAGCAGTTCGCCGTGCTCAACGCGGTGCGGGACAGGGAGGGAATCGACCAGAGCACCGTCGCGCAGCTGACATCGCTTGACAGGTCCACGGCTCACCACATCGTGCGTAGGCTGAGCGACCAGAACCACCTCAGCCGCACGCAGGACCCGGCGGACCGACGGCGGACCCTGCTGGCCCTGACGGACGAGGGAAGGCAACTGCATGCCGCCCTCGCTCCGGCCGCGGAAAGGATCAACGGTGAACTGCTCGCCGTCTTTCCGTACGAGGAGCGAGATGAGGTGATGCGCATCCTTTCCCGTCTCGCCCAGCGCGGGCCCGTGCGGACCGGCGGCACCGCATGACGTGCCGGGGAGAGGGCGAGCAGGATCTGAGATCAGGGCTGCGGGGTGCTCGACCTGCGGACGACGAGCTCCGGCTGGAGCACGATGCCGGTGTGCTGATGGCCGCGCTCCGGGTCCGGCGGCTCGATCTCCTGCAGCAGGAGCCCGGCTGCCAGGCGGCCGATCTCCGCGGCCGGATGGCGCACCGAGGTCAGCGGGATGAGGCTTGCCTCCGCGAACTCGATGTCGTCGTAGCCGATGACGGCGAGGTCGTCCGGGACACGTACGCCCGCGTCGAAGGTCGTCTGCATGACGCCGAGGGCCAAGAGGTCGTTCGTGCAGAAAACAGCCGTGGGCCGGGGTGAGAGGCCGAGGAGTCGTGCTCCGGCGTCCCGGCCGGCGCTGACGTCCAGCTTTTCGGCAGGGATGTCGACGATCGTGTCGATGCCCAGCCCCGCCTCCTCCACCGCGCGGGCAAGCCCCTCACGCCGGTCCCGGACTTGCTGCAGATGGCCGGGGCCGTGCACATATGCGATGCGTCGATGGCCGGCGGCAAGCAGATGCCTGCCCGCCAGACTGCCTCCCAGGACGTCGTCAGCGGCCACTGAACAGGCAGTGCGCGTGTCGACCGCTCGGTCGACGACGACGAAGGGGATGTTCGCGCGCCGCAGCGCTTGCCACGGTTCACCGTCAGATGCGACCGGCGCGAACAGGACACCGCGAAGACGCTGCTCGACGAAGAGCGACAGATAGCCCTGCTCGGCCGCGGCGCTCTCGGCACTGTTGCACACCATCACGCCCAGGCCCGCCTCCGCGGCCACCCGTTCAGTTCCTTGAGCGAGGACGGCGAAGAAGGGGTTGCCAGTGTCCATGACCAGCAGCCCCAGCATGCGGCTGTGGCCCGCGCGGAGCTGCCGCGCCGACTCGCTCCGGACGTATCCCAGCAGGTCGATCGCCGCGTGGACACGGGCACGGATCTCGTGGGAGACGCGCTCGGGCCTGTTCAGGACGTTGGAGACCGTCCCCACGGACACGCCCGCCTGGCGTGCCACGTCCTTGATGCCCACCACTGCTGACCATCCGTTCACGTCGAATCCGTATGCCCGACATCCTAGGCCGACATCACACCTCTTGAGTGAATCCTTTCACATCGGATTACTCACAGCTCCTTGACCATTCATCGGTTCCGTGTTTCGGTATGGATGAAACGATTCACATCGCCGTCGCGTATCGCGCGGCCCTGGTTCCGAGGTTGCCCAATGACTGTCGTACGGGACGCCGCGAAGGCCGCGCTCAAGGCCCAGCGGATCGAGACCCCCTCCTGGGGCTACGGGAACTCCGGCACCCGCTTCAAGGTGTTCGCGCAGCCCGGGGTTCCGAGGACGCCGTGGGAGAAGCTCGATGACGCATCGAAGGTTCACGAGTTCACCGGTGTCGCTCCGGAGGTGTCGCTGCACATCCCGTGGGACCGGGTCGACGACTACGCCGCCCTCGCCGCGTACGCGAAGGAGCGCGGCCTGGAACTGGGCGCGATCAACTCCAACACCTTCCAGGACGACGACTACCGGCTCGGCAGCGTCTGCCACCCCGACCCGAAGGTCCGCCGCAAGGCCGTCGACCACCTCCTCGACTGCGTCGACATCATGGACGCGACCGGGTCGAAGGACCTGAAGCTGTGGTTCGCGGACGGCACCAACTACCCGGGCCAGGACGACATCGCCGCCCGCCAGGACCGGCTCGCCGAGTCCCTCGCCGAGGTGTACGCGCGGCTCGGCGACGACCAGCGGATCCTCCTGGAGTACAAGCTCTTCGAGCCCGCCTTCTACGCCACGGACGTGCCGGACTGGGGCACCTCGTACGCCCACTGCCTCAGGCTCGGGCCGAAGGCGCGGGTCGTCGTGGACACCGGGCACCACGCGCCGGGCACCAACATCGAGTTCATCGTCGCCTTCCTGCTCCGCGAGGGGAGGCTCGGCGGCTTCGACTTCAACTCCCGCTTCTACGCCGACGACGACCTGATGGTCGGCTCCGCCGACCCCTTCCAGCTGTTCCGGATCATGCACGAGGTCGCCAAGAACGGTGGGCTGCGGACCGAGACGAACGTGGCCTTCATGCTCGATCAGTGCCACAACATCGAGGCGAAGATCCCGGCCGTCATCCGCTCCGTGATGAACGTCCAGGAAGCCACTGCCAAGGCCCTCCTCGTCGACCGCGACGCTCTCACCGCCGCCCAGGCCGCCGGTGACGTCCTCGCCGCCAACGCGGTGCTCATGGACGCGTACAACACGGACGTCCGCCCTCTGCTGCGGGAAGTCCGCGAGGAGCAAGGCCTGAACCCCGACCCCGTTGCCGCGTACGCGGCGTCCGGGTGGCAGGAGCGGATCGCCGCCGAGCGCGTCGGCGGCGAGCAGGCCGGCTGGGGCGCCTGAGCGCTCCGCTCCTCCCGCAGGCCCGCCGATCTGAACGGCTCTCGCGCCGAGCAGGCGCCCTCATCTCCTCCTCCGCACGCTTCACACTGAAGGACCGATCTCCCATGGCCACGCATCCCGAAGTCGCAGCCCTCCTCGGTCGCGCACACCGGCTGGGCTCCGACCCCCGCAACACCAATTACGCCGGCGGCAACGCCTCCGCCAAGGGCACCGTCACCGACCCGGTCACCGGCTCCGACACGGAGCTGATGTGGGTGAAGGGCTCCGGGGGCGACCTCGGCACCCTCACCGGGGACGGCCTCGCCATCCTCCGCCTCGACCGGCTGCGGGCCCTGAAGGACGTGTACCCGGGGGTGGAGCGCGAGGACGAGATGGTCGCCGCGTTCGACTACTGCCTTCACGGCAAGGGCGGGGCCGCTCCGTCCATCGACACCGCCATGCACGGCCTGGTGGACGCCGCGCACGTGGACCACCTGCACCCGGACTCGGGTATCGCGCTGGCCTGCGCCGCCGACGGGGAGAAGCTGACGGCGGAGTGCTACGGCGGGAAGGTGGCCTGGGTGCCGTGGCGGCGGCCCGGCTTCCAGCTCGGCCTGGACATCGCGGCGATCAAGGAGGCCCACCCCGAGGCCGTCGGCGTGGTGCTCGGCGGGCACGGCATCACCGCCTGGGGTGCCACCTCCAAGGAGTGCGAGACCAACGCGCTGTGGATGATCCGCACGGCGGAGGCGTTCCTCACCGAGCGGGGCAAGGAGCAGCCGTTCGGCGCCCCGCTGGACGGCTATGCGGCGCTGGACGAGGCTGAACGCCGGGAGCGGGCCGCCGCGCTCGCCCCGGTGATCCGCGCCCTGGCCTCCCAGGACCGTCCCCAGGTCGGGCACTTCACCGACTCCGAGACCGTCCTGGACTTCCTCGCCCACGACCAGCATCCACGTCTGGCGGCCCTGGGCACCTCCTGCCCCGACCACTTCCTGCGCACCAAGGTCCGCCCCCTCCTCCTCGACCTGCCGCCGACCGCACCCCTGGACGAGGCCGTGACCCGGCTCAAGACACTGCACGTCGAGTACCGGCAGGAGTACGCCGCCTACTACGCCCGCCACGCCACCGCCGACTCCCCCGCCCTGCGCGGCGCGGACCCGGCGATCGTCCTCATCCCCGGCGTCGGCATGTTCTCCTTCGGCAAGGACAAGCAGACCGCGCGGGTCGCGGGCGAGTTCTACGTCAACGCGATCAACGTCATGCGCGGCGCCGAGGCGGTCTCCTCCTACGCCCCCATCGAGGAGGCGGAGAAGTTCCGCATCGAGTACTGGGAGCTGGAAGAGGCCAAGCTGCGGCGCATGCCGAAGCCGAAGCCCCTCGCCACACGCGTGGCGCTGGTGACGGGCGCGGGCTCGGGCATCGGCAAGGCCATCGCGCAGCGGCTGGTCGCCGAGGGCGCCTGCGTTGTCGTCGCGGACCTGAACGGTGACAACGCCGCCTCGGTCGCCGAGGAGCTGGGCGGGCCGGACAAGGCGGTGGCGGTCACGGTGGACGTGACCTCCGAGGAGCAGATCAGCGCCGCGTTCCGCGAGGCGGTCCTCGCCTTCGGCGGCGTCGACCTCGTCGTCAACAACGCCGGCATCTCGATCTCCAAGCCCCTGCTGGAAACGACCGCCAAAGACTGGGACCTCCAGCACGCCATCATGGCCCGCGGCTCCTTCCTCGTCTCCCGCGAGGCCGCGAGCGTCATGATCGAACAGGGCCTCGGTGGCGACATCGTCTACATCGCCTCCAAGAACGCCGTCTTCGCAGGGCCGAACAACATCGCCTACTCCGCCACCAAGGCCGACCAGGCCCACCAGGTCCGCCTCCTCGCCGCCGAACTCGGCGAGCACGGCATCCGCGTCAACGGCGTCAACCCCGACGGCGTGGTGCGCGGCTCCGGGATCTTCGCCGCCGGCTGGGGCGCCCAGCGCGCCGCCACCTACGGCATCGAGGAGGAGGAGCTCGGCGCGTTCTACGCCCAGCGGACCCTCCTCAGGCGCGAGGTCCTCCCCGAGCACGTCGCGAACGCGGTCTTCGCCCTCACCGGCGGCGACCTCACCCACACCACCGGCCTGCACGTCCCGGTCGACGCCGGCGTCGCCGCCGCCTTCCTGCGCTGAAGGCCTCTCGACTGCGCCTGGGGGAAGTGACTGACGCACCTGCCCCAGGCGCACCCGCGGACCGGCGGCACGAAGCCGTACGGGAACCGGCCCTGACACCGTGCCCCCGGCGCCGTCGGTCCGCCCTTTCCCTGTCCTTCCCTGACGCCCCATCCGTCGCACAGAGGTATCCACGTGACCACCACTCCCCCGTCCTCCGCCTTCGCGTCCGCGTTCGCCGCGGTCGATCTCGGCGCTACCAGCGGACGGGTGATCGTCGGCCGCGTGGGCCCGGACAACCTCGACCTCACCGAGGTCCACCGCTTCCCCAACACACCCGTGCGGCTGCCGGACGGCCTGCGCTGGGACGTCCTTTCCCTCTTCCAGGGCACCCTCGACGGACTGCGTGAAGCCGCCCGCTCCGGCGGCGTCGCCTCCGTCGGCGTCGACACCTGGGCAGTGGACTACGGCCTCCTCGACGCGGACGGGGCCCTGCTCGGCCATCCGTTCCACTACCGCGACGGCCGGACCGACGGCGCCGCCGCCCGTGTCTGGGCCGAAGTCGGCGCCAAGGAGCTGTACGGCGTCACCGGCCTGCAGCATCTGCCGTTCAACACGGTCTTCCAGATCGCCGCGGGCGCGGACACCGCCCAGCACGATGCCGCCCGCACCCTGCTCCTCGTCCCGGACCTGCTGATCCACTGGCTGACCGGCTCGATCGGAGCCGAGGAGACCAACGCCTCCACCACCGGCCTCTTCGACGCCCGCACCGGTACCTGGTCCAAGGACCTTCTGAGCCGGCTCTCTCTCGACCCTGGTCTTTTCCCGCCGCTTCGCGCCCCCGGCGACCCGGCCGGCACTCTGCTCCCGCACGTCGCCGCGTACACCGGTCTCGACCCGCGCACCCCGGTGACGACGGTCGCCTCACACGACACCGCCTCCGCCGTCGTCGCTGTACCCGCGACCGAGCCGGGCTTCGCCTACATCTCCTGCGGAACCTGGTCGCTGGCTGGGCTCGAACTGGACGCGCCGGTGCTGAGTGAGGAATCCCGGGCGGCGAACTTCACCAACGAGCGCGGCATCGACGGCACGATCCGCTACCTGCGCAACATCATGGGCATGTGGCTCCTGGAGGAGTGCCGGCGCACCTGGGAGAAGGAGAACCTCCCCACGCACATACCCACGCTCCTCGCCGACGCGGCCCGCGCCGAGCCCTTCGCCTCGATCGTCGACCCGGACGCACCGGAGTTCCTCGCTCCCGGCGACATGCCGGCCCGCATCCGGGACTACTGCGCCCGTACCGGGCAGCGTGTTCCCGGCAGCCAGGGCGCGGTGGTGCGCTGCATCCTGGAAAGCCTGGCGCTCGCCCACCGCCGAGCCCTGCGGCAGGCCGCCGAGCTCGCCGGCCGCGACATCACCCGCGTCCACCTCGTCGGCGGCGGTTCACGCAACGACCTGCTCTGCCAGCTCACCGCAGACGCCACCGGCCTGCCCGTCGTCGCCGGCCCCACCGAGGCCACCGCACTGGGCAACATCCTGGTCCAGGCCCGCGCCGCCGGCCTGGTCGGAGACCTCGCCGACATGCGCCGCCTGATCGCCTCCACCCAGCACCTGCGGCACTACACCCCGCGGGGTGACAGCTCCACCTGGCACGCGGCCGCCGCCCGGCTCGACTCTGCCCCGAGGAACCCCTGATGCGTGTCGCTCTCTTCGCCACCTGCGTCAACGACGCGCTCTACCCCTCGACGGCCGTCGCGACCGTCCGGCTCCTCGAACGCCTCGGCGTGGACATCGACTTCCCCGCCGGGCAGACCTGCTGCGGTCAGCCGCAGTACAACACCGGCTACCGGCGGGAGACCGAACCGCTGGTCCGCCGCATGGCCCGGACCTTCGAGGGCTACGACTACGTCGTCACCCCGTCCGGCTCCTGCGTCGCCATGATCCGCGACAACTACCCGCGGATCGGCGGCAAGGCCCGGGCCGAAGGACGCGGAGACACCCTCGCGCAGGCCTCGGACTCCCTGGTTCCCCGGACCTACGAACTGACGGAGTTCCTCGTCGACGTGCTTGACGTGACAGACGTCGGGGCGTATTTCCCGCACAAGGTCACGTACCACCCGTCCTGCCACGGCCTGCGGATGCTCGGCCTGGGCGAGCGCCCCCGTCGGCTGCTGGAGGCGGTGAAGGGCCTGGAACTGGTCGAGCTGCCGGGGGCCGAAGAGTGCTGCGGCTTCGGCGGCACCTTCGCCGTGAAAAACCCCGACGTATCGACCGCCATGGGCGCCGACAAGATTCACAACTCCCTGTCCACCGGCGCCGAGGTCCTGTGCGGCGCCGACAACTCCTGCCTGATGCACCTCGGCGGCATGCTGCGCCGCCAGGACGCCCCGCAGCGAGCCCTGCACCTCGCGGAGATCCTCGCGAGCACGGAAGAGGAGCCCTTCGCATGAGCGGGACCTTCATCGGCATGCCGGCCTTCCCGAAGGCCGCACACGAGGCCGTACGCGATGCCACCCTGCGCGCGAACCTGCGCCACGCCACCCACACCATCCGCGACAAGCGGGCGGTCGCCGTGGCGGAGCTGGCCGACTGGGCAGAGCTCCGCGAAGCGGGCAAGCAGATCAAGACCGAGACCCTGCGCAACCTGGACACCTACCTCGTGCAGCTGGAGGAGGCGGTGACGGCGGCGGGCGGCACCGTGCACTGGGCGGCGGACGCCGCGGAGGCGAACCGGATCGTCACGGAGCTGGTGAAGGCGACCGGCGAGAGCGAGGTCGTCAAGGTCAAGTCGATGGCCACGCAGGAGATCGGGCTCAACGAGGCCCTGGAGGCCGAGGGGATCCGCGCCTACGAGACCGACCTGGCCGAGCTGATCGTGCAGCTCGGCGAGGACCGGCCCTCGCACATCCTGGTCCCGGCGATCCACCGCAACCGGGGCGAGATCCGTGACATCTTCCGCGACACGATGGGGCGTTGGGGGCGTCCCGCGCCGGAGGGGCTCTCCGACTCCCCCGCCGAGCTGGCGGAGGCGGCCCGGCTGCACCTGCGGGAGAAGTTCCTGCGGGCCAAGGTCGGGATCTCCGGAGCGAACTTCATGGTCGCCGAGACCGGCACCCTCGTGGTGGTGGAGTCGGAGGGCAACGGCCGCATGTGCCTCACCCTCCCCGAGACGCTGATCTCGGTCGTCGGCATCGAGAAGGTCGTCCCCACCTGGCGGGACCTGGAGGTCTTCCTCCAGACCCTCCCCCGCTCCTCCACCGCCGAACGCATGAACCCGTACACCAGCACGTGGACGGGGACGACGGACGGCGACGGCCCGAGCGCCTTCCACCTGGTCCTCCTCGACAACGGCCGCACCGACGCCCTCGCCGACGAGGTCGGCCGCCAGGCGCTACGCTGCATCCGCTGCTCCGCCTGCCTCAACGTCTGCCCGGTGTACGAGCGGGCCGGCGGCCACGCCTACGGCTCCGTCTACCCCGGCCCGATCGGCGCGATCCTCACCCCGCAACTGCGCGGCACGACGAGCGAGGTCGACGCCTCGCTGCCGTACGCCTCCTCGCTGTGCGGGGCCTGCTACGACGTCTGCCCGGTCGCCATCGACATCCCCGAAGTCCTCGTCCACCTGCGGGAGAAGGTCGCCGAGGAAGGCGGGAAGGGGCACCGTCTGGAGAAGGCCGCGATCAAGGCATCCACATGGGTCCTGGACCACCCCGGTGTGCTCAGCGCCGGGGAACGCATCGCGTCCGCCACCCGCAAGCTGCACCCGAGGAAGCTGCCCGGACCCGGCGCACGCCAGTGGACCGAGAGCCGCGACCTGCCCGACATGCCCGCCGAACCGTTCCGCGACTGGTGGAAGAAGAACCGCACGTGAAGCAGAACTCCCGCGCACGCGTCCTAGGGCGCATCCGTCAGGCGCTCCTCGACGCCCCGCCCTCCCCGGAACCGGCACGCGACTACCTCACCGCCCACACCCCCGACGATAAGGCCGTGATACTGGACCTCCTTCACGAGAACCTCGCCGACTACCGCGCGAACGTGCACCGGACCACGGAGACCGACCTTCCCGCTCTAGTGGCAGAACTCCTCGACCGGCACGGCGCCCAGACCATCGCGGTGCCCCCCGGCCTGCCCGTCGCTTGGCTGTCCGAAACGACGGCCCAGCAGCACCACGACACGGATTCCCTCCTCACACCGCACGAGCTGGACACCACGCACGCCGTAATCACCAGCTGCGCTCTCGCCATCGCCGAAACCGGCACGATCGTCCTGGACAGCGGCCCCGGCCAAGGCCGCCGCGCCCTCACCCTCGTCCCCGACCTGCACATCTGCGTCGTGCGCGCCAAGGACCAGGTCGTCGGCTCCGTCCCCCAAGCCCTGCCGCGCCTCGACCCGACCCGCCCTCAGACCTGGATCTCCGGCCCCTCCGCAACGAGCGACATCGAACTCGACCGCGTCGAAGGCGTGCACGGACCAAGGCGACTTGATGTTGTGATCGTCACGCGCTGACGAGGCGACGGAACCTTGGCGCGGGGCGTCCGCAGCCTGCTCCCAGCGGGCCGCCAGACTGAGGAGCGGATGGTCAGGCGTAGGGGTTGCGGACAAGGTAGCCGTCGACCCGGCTGATGCAGTCCGAACCGAGGGCGCAGGAGAGTACGAGGCCGAGGTTGTTGGCACGGACCTCGCTGATCCACTGGTCATGCTGGTACTCGTGGTTGATGAGCGCGAGAAGCAGGTGGTTGGCGACGATGGTGAGCTGGGCGAGAGCGCCGACCCGATCCTCAGCGATGCTCCCGGTACGGGTGTGGATGCGTTCGGTGATGGTGTCGCGGAAGGCGGTAAGCCGTTCGACGGTCAGCAGGACGCCGCTGAACTTCTCCGGGTTGGCCGGCCCAGACCATCACCGTGCTCGCCGACACGCTCGCCCGTACCCCCGACGGCCTCGACCTCTTCGACGCCGCTCCGTTCGGCAGCGCGGGCGTGACCACCTATAACGCTGTCCGCAAGGCCGGTGTCAGTCCCAGCGGACGCATTGCCGTCTTCGGGATCGGCGGTTTGGGCCACCTCCCCCTTCAGTTCTCGGCCAAACTCGGGTACGAGACCACCGCCATCGCAAGCTTCGGCGACCGCCCCCGTGCTCAGGGGGTGAGTACGAGACGTCCGCCACTCCCCCAGCGCGGTCACGGGATCCACTGCGCGGGAAAACGGCCATGCCGCGCGCGAGTCAGGCCATGGATCCGGTGTTGGGATTGCCGGGCTTCGCTTAGGGGCAGTTCTTGTGCTTTGACGCGGAGTGGGGGCCGGTGAATGGCGCGCAGGAAGTCGTTGGCAGCGCAGTTGTTGCAGGTGTACCAGGAGCGCCAGAAGGCGAAGGCCGCTGCGGCCAAGCGGGCGGAGGCAGAGCGGGCGCGTCAGGCCCGGGAGGCGGAGCGTATCGCGGCCGCGCGGGCCAGGGAGGATGCCCGCAGGGAGCGTGAGGCTGCGCAGGCGTGGTCGCACACTCAGAAGGAGAAACAGGCGCGGCAGAGTGCCGACGCACGCAGGGCTGAGCAGATCGTGCGGGACCTTGAGAAGCGGAATGCGGCGCGGGCAAAGGAGCTGGAACAGAAGCAACGTGCCGAGGCCCGCGAGAAGGCTGCGGCCGAGCGGCTCGCGAAGCAGGAGGCCGTCGAGGCCATGCGGCGAGAGGCCTCCGAGCGTACGGCCGAGGTGGAGGAGCGACTGAGAATTCTTTCCTCGGTTCTGCATTCACGTCCTGGAGGGCTGCACCAGCTGCGCCTGAAGGCGGAGCAGGTTTTCGGCGAGGGAGATCTCAAGGGATTCACGGTCGGTGTGGAGGAGGCGCTCGGCTCCGTCGGCTATCCGCAGGGGCTCGGCGGGACGCGGCGGGTGGCGTTCGCTCCGGAGTCGCGGGAGCTGGTGGTGGAGGTAGAGCTGCCGGGTCAGGCGGTGGTGCCTTCGGTTGCGCAGTACCGGTTCAAGGCTTCTACTCCCCCGGCGGTGGTTCCGCAGCCGCGCAAGGAGGCGGAGACGAAGGCTCTGTACCGGGACCTGGTGGCGCGGCTCGCATTGCGGGCCATCGATGAGGCTTTCGCTGTGACTCCGCCGGCGCTGGTGGACCAGATCGCGTTCAACGGCAAGGTGCGGGCCAAGGACCGGGCCACGGGGAAGACGATCGAACCGTGCCTGGTCAGTGTGCGTGTCAGCCGGGAAGGGTTCGCGGACCTGGTCCTAGACGAGCCCGAGCTCGATCCGGTCGCCAGTCTGCATCATCTCAACGCGATCATCTCCCAGCACCCCTACGACCTGGAGCCGGTGCGGCCTGTCGTCTCATTCGACCTGTCCCGATACAAGATCGCCCCGGAGCGGGATGTCGTCGCCGGCCTGGACAGCAGGCCTGACCTGGTCGCGATGGACCCGACCGACTTCGAGCACCTGATACGGAGACTGTTCGAGAGAATCGGGCTGAAGTCGTGGGTGACCCAGGCATCGCGGGACGACGGCATCGACGCCGTCGCGGTCAACGAGGAACCGCTGATTGGCGGGCTATGCATCATCCAGGCCAAGCGCACCAAGAACGTCGTGTCCGCCGAGACAGTACGGGCAGTCGCGGGACTCGTCGTCGACAAGGGCGCATCGAAGGGCATCGTGGTCACCACCGCATGGTTCGGCAAGGCCAGCTGGGACTTCGCACCACGCAACCGGGTCGAACTCATCGACGGCCGTCACCTCAAGGCACTGCTCCTGGAACACCTCGGCATCGACGCCCTCATCGGACTGCCCAAGCTGCCGCCCAACTGGCAGGCACGAGACCTGAGCTGACGCCCTCAGGGACGGCTGGGGGCGACGGCACATCGATCACTTCACTGGACCTGGTAACGGCCCTTCACGGGTTGTTTTGAGGACGACTACACCGCGGGAATCTTCCCTGCGGGCGCAGGAGGGAGTTTCGTGGGCGAGGCACGGAAGTACACGTCGGGGACGCATGCGGCGTTGATGTCGCTGTGTCGCGGCTTTTGCTACTGGCCTGGATGCGAGGAGCCGGTCACCCGGTTCGTCGACGGGGAGCACATTCTCAATCTGGAGATCGCGCACATCCGGGCGGTCAGCTCGGGCGGCAAGCGGTTCGATCCGGAGCTGTCGCTGGACGAGAAGAACGCCTTCTCGAACCTGTTGCTGTTGTGCAAGGTCCACCACGTCCGGGTCGACGGCCACGGCAGCGAGCAGTACACGGTGGAGCTGCTGGAGGCGTGGAAGGAGCAGCGGGAGAGTGAGGGGACGGCTCCGCTGCTGGAGCTGCAGGGTCTGACGGAGGAACGGCTGCGGGAGCTGGTGTCGGAGTCGTTCGCGTCGTTCCAGGACGAGACACGCGAGGCTCTGGAAAAGCTCGCGCGGATCGCTCCCGAGGCTGCCGCGACACTTCAGGTCCTGGTGGAGGAGCTTCGCGATCCGCGGGTGCACGGGTTCGGAATCGATCCAGACACGGCGTCGTGGCTGCGGTCCGCTTCCGACGGCCTGGGGCATCTGCAGGACACCGCCCCCCTGCTGTGGAGAACCGCGAGTGCCCTGGGGCATCTACAGGACAGCGCCTCCACCCTGTACGCGGCGGCCGACAGCCTGCGCGGGGCGGAGGACATCGCCAGGGCGGTGCAGGACGGCGCCAGTGAGCTCATGAAGGCAGAGGGTCTCATCGTGCAGCTGAAGCTGGCGGCCGACGAACTCCGAAGGGCCAGAGGCGGGTACTGAGCCGAGTCGTCGTACGCGGTGTGGCGGCCGGCTCGCAGCCCTTCGGGGTCGCCGGCCGCCGTCTGCTCCCCATGGCATGCTCCGCGCCTCAGGTTGAGCAAAGCTCGCCATCCTGACACTCCCCGACGGGCACCGGTGCCTTGAGCGGAGTACTGATCGCCTGCGAGCAGGCGCATCGTGCTGTCGATACGCGCAGGCCGGGTGCTTCGCTCCGAGGCTCTGTGGTCCTTCTCTATTGGGCGGGACCGCACCGCCTCGGAGGTATGAACGTCAGCAGAGGGGGTCATCTGCGACAGGGAGCGGGGCCCTCCTGTGTTCCTAAGATGTCAGTCGGGCGGGCTGTCTGACCGGATTGCATCGTCCATTACGTCTCCGAGCTCCGCTGGTTCGTCTCGAGTGTCCGTACGTGTCGCCACAGGTTCGCATGGCTGCGTTGCGCGTCACGTACCCAGGCAGGAGCAGCGTGCCAGTCGACGGCTACTTCACGCTCTCCCCATGCCACCTGCATGATCGTGCGGTTGCCGGCAAAGCACTCGACGAGGTCGCGGCGCAGGAACAGCATGTGGCCGCGCCAGGGTTTAACCGCACGCACGACCGCGGCGGCTCGGCGTCCGTCCAGGCTCACGAGGTCAACGGTGCCGAGGAGTTGCCGCAGCTTGAACTGGTCGGCGAACTCGTAGGACGGCACGTCGTAGGCCCCGCCGAGCCCAGTCTCCGATGTGCTTTCCCACCCGAATTCCACCGCGAGCTGACCGAACCGGATCCCGTCGTCCTGCCAGTCGCGGCGCAGTGCCCGGTGCGGGACTGCACTGGGATCGTCGTCGTCGAAACGGACGGCCAGTCTGGGACTCCACGGCATCTCAGCAGCCAGGACGTCGCGGATCGTTGGAAGCGAGGGGAAGAATTCGTTCCCCAGATAGGACTGTTCGCTGATGAGCTGTCGTGCGGGTTCCACATCCGCACCGTCGAGCAGGAGGGTGCGGAAGAATCCGAACACGGTACGTCCGGCGAGGCGGTGCTCCAGATACCCCTCGGCCAGGAGCCAGCCGCCTTCCACTTGGTGGATCTCCTGCGGCGACCACAGCGCCTCTGGGAGTTCTACCATTCCCGAGGTCAACCAGCTCCGGCTGTCCGTGCGCTCCTTAGGTGCCCATTCAGGAAGAGGCATAGGGGCCACCGGAGGCACGGTGGGAAACGATGGGTCGATGTCAGGCATCTGCCGTGGAGAGCCCCCGAAGGGGGCCGGTGCGCGGCCAGCATCAACAAGGCGTCCGACCATTTCATGATAGGCGATCCAGCCGTACTTCTTGCCATAACGCTCCACCGGCGCGCGCATGCCGGAGTAGCGGCCGGTTCTCATGACAATGGCCTCTTCGACGGTGCCGAAGTCCGCCTCGCGCCATCCCAACTCCCAGATACGGGCCATGACCTCTGCGCGAGCCTTGCGGTACGCGGGGTGATCGAACTGGTAGTTGTCCCTGCCGTTGATCGCAGCGCCGATGACGTAGTTCTCGAAGTCCATGCCGAAGGTGCGCGCGCACTCTTCAGCGTGAGGGTCGTCGTCGTCCATCTCTGGGGCGGGCGCCGTTGTTGCGAAGGTCAGCGCCAAGGGGTCGACGCCGTCGGGTACAGCGGCCGGGTGAAGGTTGGCAGCGAATTCATACGCTGCGCGGACATACTCGCGCAGTTGCTCGTGCGAGGTGGGTGTGGTGCCGCCGTCGAGGAAGTGGCCACGCAGCTGGTCAAGCCAGGCCTGCAGGGAGTGTTCGAACGGTCCGTCGGGATCCGGCATCTGGTGAACGCTGGCGGCGCCGAATGCGGCTCCCACAAGGCGTTCGGTGATGTAGGGGTCGTCGACGTCGAGCATCCGTGCGACGAGATCGAACATTCGTTTGGGGTGGGGGTGACCGTAGCGCTGGAGTGCTTTCGTCGCCAGGTCGCGTAGGTGCTTGTTCGTGGATGTCAGAAGCCATGCGGTGGCCTGTGCGTCCAGGTCGTCAATCTCGGTGCGGCTGTCGCTGTGGCTCCAGGTGTCGATCGCGCGTTCCAGGTCGGCTGTGAGCTGCTCCGAGGAGTGTCGGACCCATTCGGTCCAGTGGAGGTCTCGTTGCGGGAGGGGCAGGTGGCGCAGGACCCGGTCGAGGAACGTGGCGTTCAGTCGGTGGGGGGGCAGCTCTGCGGACCTCCCACAGGCGGGAGAGGACGTGTCGGCGGCCACTGCCGTCGGGGCGCCTGTGGGCGGCCAGCGGGACGAGTGCGTCGACGGTTTCGTCGTCGAGGAAGCCGGACTCCGTCTCGAGCTCCTGGGCGAGCGTGTCCGAGCGGTGCTCGGCGGGTGCGACGCGCCACAAATGGTGCTTGGTGAATCGCCGCGGGAGCAGGGCGACGAGGCCAACGGTGACGTCTTCGCCGAGTGGGTGGGACTGCTCGCCCCTCAGTGATCGCCATAGCATCGCGTCGGCGAGCTGGTCGTCGACCTGTTCGTAGGTCGTGCGTGCCAGGATCGCGTCGGCGATCAGGTACCCGGCGAAACGGTCGAACAGGAAGCCGCACTCGGTGTCGTCGAATCCCTCGATCTCTTCGCGGAAGAGTACGCCTTCCTCTACGAGGCGTCGGAAGAGGCTCTCGTCCCAGGTCTGCTGGCCGACGTCGAGGATCGCTCGCGCGTCGTCGGACGACAGCTTGCGGACACCTTGTGCCCACATGTGCCTGGCGAGGGCGGCAAGATTGCGTTTGATCTGATCGGCGGGCACCAGGATGCGGGCCGGGTCGTGCTCCAGTCGCTCGGCTACACGGTTGCGGTAGAGCTCGAAAACACCGATCAGGGACTGAGGCAAGGCCTCTGCTCCGACCGTCACCCGGCGCTCGTGGTTCGCTGCCTCGCAGTACATGCGGACGAACAGCGGATTGTGGAAGTTGCCGATGGGAAGCCAGGCGTCCGCTGCGTCAATCCGGTAGTGGTCGAAGTAGACGCGAATGATGTCGGCGACCTCGGGGCGATGCCAAGCGAGGTCGAGGCAGACGGTACCGGCCGGGAGGGCATGCTCAGCCAGCGTATTGCGGAGTGTGACGATCACGGCCACGTAGGGGTAGTCGCTCATTGCCGGCGCTAGTTCGGCGAGGAGCGTTTGCCATTCAGAGGGCCGCTCGGCCTCGTTCAGACCATCGATGATCAGGGGCACTCGGCAGCCGGCGCGGTTGCCAGCCGAATTGAGAGCCTCCAGGAGGTCTTCGAATCGGTCGACTCTCAGACCGGGAACGCGCCGGACGAGGTCGTCGAGTGTCTTCCCAACCCGCAGACCGCTGCCTTGGATGAACAGACCTGCTGTCGGCTGACCTGTCGGCGAAGTCAGCTGCGCGGCGAGGTGCGTCTTACCCTGCCCGGCGGGGGCAACGACAGCGAGCAGCGGTGCTTCGGCACACTTCTGCGCGGTGTGCAGCCATCCGACGATGTCGCGGACGTCTGCGCCGATCCCGGTCACGGCAAGTGCCTCAGGCCGACGCCGATTCCTGAGCTTGATCACCAACCGTCTCAGTGTGCGCGGAGAGGTCGTCGGCGGCTGCTGGCTGGCGAGCCGCTCGCGGACTTCCGAGGGCCGCAGGACGCTTGCGGCGTGGATGATCTCCCGGAGGCCGTCAACGAACCCGTCGAGGTCGTCGGCAGCGGCCATGCCGGCTTCTCGGTCATCGGTGTCGAGGGTGTCCAGGCTGGCGCGCAGTTCCTGGATTCGGGGCCCGATGCTGTCGACATAGTGCTGCAGTGGCAGGAACGCCTGCGGCCGCAGCAAGGCCCGATCAATGGCCCGTTCCACGTGGTGGAGGGTATGGAGCTGCGGTGTCCAGCGGGCTGCGATGGGTGCAACAGAGCGTTTGTGGACGTTGGCGAGCTGGTCTGGTGTGAGGACGAGGTCGTCGAAGAAGGTGGAACGGAGCTCGTCGTGGCCGGAGAGCTCGGCGTCGAAGTTTTCGGTGTACCACTGCCGGATGGTTACCCCGTCCGGGCCGAGGCTGTCGATCCACGTCTCGTCGTCTTTCGCGGGGCGCTGGGGAAGGCAGAGAACGAAGTCGGTGAGATTGTCGACGTACTTGATCGCCTTGGTGACGGAGTCCTCGATCTGCGCCCGTTGGCTCCGGCTGAGCTCGTTCCTGTTGTTGAGGATGAGCCATTTGCAGGACCAGCCCCAGACGCGCCCGGGGTTTCCGAGCTCGCCGGGGTGCTCGACAGGCAGGTAGAACTCGACGCCGGGCTGGTTGCGGCGCTCTCGCAGGGTGCCCAGCGCGCCGTAGCGGCGGGACACGATTGCCCGTGTTAGTGCCTCGAAGGTTTTCTCGACAGCGCCGGGCAGCTTTGCCAGATCAGTCAGATCCACCATCATCCCCATCGCTCGTGTCCGAGGGGGCGGCCGGGTTCGCATCGTCCTCGGAGGCGATCGGGGTCGCATCTTCATCCCAGTTGTGGCGGGAGAAGATCTCGACTTTCGCACCATGGTGGAGCAGCACCTTCAGGAATCCCTGGATCTCGGTGTCGTCTGTCCAGATGCGGATCTTCTCTCCGTCCCGGGTAACCCTGTGATCGAGGGCGTAGGCATCGACGTCGGACCGCCCCATGTCGTAGAGCTGCATGTCGTACAGGGCTTTGCTGATCTCGGGGGGCATGCGCTCATCGCGACTACGCCAGTCGTCGTCGGACCACTCGGCTTCAGCGAGGGCCTCGAGCGCCTTCATACGCTCCGTCACCGCTCTGGCCTCGGCCACGGTCTGGAACTGACCGATCAGAATCAGGTTCATCGAGTGCTCCGATCCGTAGCCGTTCCAGATCCTCATCCTGCCTCCCTCAGTGCCTCTACAGCTTCGATGATGGATTGACCGACAGGTACTCCCATGGACGCGTAGGCGTTGGGGCGTAGTACGCCGGCAGCGTCGACGTGCATGTGCGCGTCGAGGGGGGATTCCTCGGGGATGGCCTCTGCCGTGGGCAGCGCTGCTTCGAAGCCGCTGCGAGAAATTGCGAGCCTGACCTCGGTTGTGACCGTGGTGACCCATTGGACGAGGCGCTCGGCATCACTGTCGCTGATCCCAGGGGTGGTCTTGGTCGGCTGCTCGGGCAGAAGCAAGAGCTCGGATGCGCCGGCCGCGCCGGCGAACTCGGCAAGGCGGTCTAGCTCGCTGACGGTGTCGGCGTTGATGACCGCGTTGATCCCGAAAGGAGCGAGAGAATGGAGCAGCCCGGCTGCTTGAACGAGAGCGGTGAAGGGCCGTCCGCGGAGCCGTTCGTAGGTGGCTCCGACGCCGTCGACTGAAAGGCGGACAAAGTGTACGGACCCTCGCAGGGAGTCGATGAGTGCAGGGGTGAGGCGGTGTCCGTGGGTAGTGAAAGTAACCGGGAGAGATGTGGCCTGGGCGATGTCGGCACAGAGCTGAGGGAACTGTCGGTACGTGGTCGGCTCCCCACCGCCGAAGCCGAGTCCGAGGCACCCTGCGGCATCAAGTTCGACAGCCCACTGCAGCACACGCTCCCTGTCGAGCGAAGCGGCATATTTGGGTGCATAGCAGTATGAGCAACGCAGTTCACAGGCATTCGTGAGCGCTACGGACAGGTACCGAGGGGCTCGAGAAAACTGCTCGACAGGTACAGCCACCTCGTCGAGGAGCACGTTGGTCCCGGACACGCGGTCAAAGAGATGGACGCCCGACGCTGACAAGCGGATCTTACAGGTCACCGACAGCATGATGCACTGCTGCCGGCGGGTTGGGGAGACGATGTAGACATACAGCCCGCCCTAAAGGATGAGGATTCCAGGCTGAGCCGACTAGCCTCTTCCGACGGCTTCCTGCTTCACGGCATCGTGCGGGCACGGATGCTCGTCTTAGCGGCGCTCCCCAGACGTTTGGAGACCCTCTTCCCCATAGTCATAGTCGCCCATGATGCGGCGCGCGAAGGCGCACCATGAGGCTCATCGGCGAGAGTACGGAAGGCAGTGCGACGAGCCCGATGATGTCACCGCGCTGAAGCGGAAGGCTCGACCGGGGCTCGGGCAACGCCTGACGTCGAGCCGAGCCGGCCGGCCGGCCGGCCGGAACAGGCGTACCACCACCTCCTGCCGGGCCTTGAGTCACGCGGGCTACCGCGCCGAGACCGTCATGCCACCAGTCCCTGCTCTACACCCGAGAGCACCTGACGACACGTCAGCGAAGTCAGCAAAAGGTCAGCATTCAGCTGACCAGACCCGCTCGCACACGAGCACACCCTGGAAGCACGCCCGCTGACTGCGCGACTGTGGGAGGGTCTGCGATACGCCCCTCCCGCAGTCGCGGCGACAGCCACAGGCACAGCCGGGCGTCCCTCGTCCCTCCATCGACTCGGCAGAGAAACCGCAGGTCAGCGGCGCGCAGGGTTTTTGCGCGGGGCGATCCGGGCGTTGGGGAGGGCCGGGGCCGGGAGGCGGTCGCCCGGGTAGCCGGCGACCTCGCCGAAGCGGTCGGAGGCCTTCTCCCACTCCTCGCGGGCCTCGACGATGTCCTCGTGGCTGCGGCCGATGAAGTTCCACCACATGACGATCTCCTCCCCGAAGGGCGGGCCGCCGAGGAGGACCGTGCGGGCCCGGCCCGCGGAGGTGTTGACGAGGGTGAGGGTGGCGCGCCCGGGTGCCGTGTAGCCGAGGTCGGCGGGGCGGAGGGCGGCGCCCTCCAGGGTCACGTCGCCCTCGTCGACGAGGAGGCCGTGCTCGAACTCCGGGTCCACCGCGAGGGTCACGGTGGCGCCGGGGTCGAGGAGGACCTCGGCGCCGAGGAGGGGCGTGAAGGTGGGGACCGGAGAGGTGTCGTCGGCCAGGGTGCCGAGGAAGACGCGGAGTTCGGCGCCGTCGACGCGGACCGGGCGGGGGGCGTGGTGGGCGAAGGCGCGCGGGGTGTCGCGGTGGGCGTCGGGGAGGGCGACCCAGAGCTGGACGCCGTGCAGGACGGTGGTGCCGGGGGTGGAGACCTCGGAGTGGGCGATGCCGTGGCCGCCCGTCATGAGGTTGATCTCGCCGGGGCGGACGGCGGCGTGACTGCCGAGGCTGTCGCGGTGCTCGATCTCGCCGCTGAACAGCCAGCTCACGGTCTGGAGCCCGATGTGGGGGTGGGGGGCCACGTCCATGCCGCCGGTCTCGGCGACCGGGTCGGGGCCGTAGTGGTCGGCGAAGCACCAGGCGCCGATCAGCGTGCGGGACCGCTGCGGCAGCGTGCGGCGTACGGTCATGGCGCGCGGGCCGCCCAGCGGGACGTCCCGGGGTGTGAGGATCTCGACCTTCGCGTCGCCCATCTCCGACCCCTCCTCGTTTTAGTTTCAGTTTCAACCATTGTGGGCGACGGTCCGCGCCGCCGCAAGTCCATGATCCACCGGCCGTGCCCGGACCGGTGACCGGGGACGGACCACGGAGGACCCTCGGCCTGCGGCTGTTCCGGCCGGGGGCGGGTAGCCGCCGTACGAAGGCCCCGACAGGGGATCGCCGCGGAGGACCACGACGGAGGGCCCCGGCGGAGGAAGGCGGCGAGGACGATGCGCGGACGCGTCGACGGCAGGACGGCGGACCGGAGCACGGGCTGCCGGCACGCGCTCTCCGACGAGGAGTTCCGGGCGCTGATCCGGGAGGCCAGATCCGAGGCGCGGCGCGGCTTCCTGGGCAGGCCGCCGTCCGGCGAGACCGATTTCTCGCTCCGCACGCAGCACGCCGAGTTCGGCGCGGCGGCCCACTGAGCGGGGCGGTGCGGGCGGAGCGCGATCGGGTGAAGCCGGTGCGGCGGGCGGCCCCGCGTCGCCGGGCCGCCCGCCGCGCGCGGGCAGGGTGGGCCCATGGTGACGGCTTCCGGGAGACGGACGACGACAGGGCCGGGGGACTCGGCGGTGCTCCCCCGCGCGGCCGGGGCGCTGCTGGCCGTCCTCCTGCTGGGCGGGTGCGGGGCCTCCGCGGCCCGCGAGGACGGGGCGGCCGACGCGGGACGGCGGTTCGCCGCCGCGCTCTCCGCCGGGGACTACCGGACCGGCTGCGCGCTGCTCGCCCCCGACACCCGCGAACAGGTCGAGGAGGACGGGCGGACCCCGTGCCGGACCGGGCTGCGCGAGGCCGGCCTGGCGACGGCCGTCCCGGTGCGCGCGGTCGCGGTGTACGGGCAGGAGGCGCAGCTGCGGATGACCGGCGACACCGTCTTCCTGTCGCGGTTCGACGGCGGATGGCTGGTCACGGCCGCCGGGTGCGAGGCGCGCGGCGCGGACGAGCCGTACCGCTGCGCGGTGCAGGGGGGCTGACGGCGTGCGGAGCATGTTCCTCGGGTGCGTGGTGCTGATCCTGGGCGGTCTCGCCTACTTCACGGTGATCGGGGCGATGCACCGGTGAGCGCGGCACGCACGGGCTTCTGGCGGTCCAACAGCCTCACCCTCGTCTTCGGCGGGGCCTTCCTCGTCGTCCTCGCCGCCCAGGCCGTCGCCGGACGGGCCGAGTTCAACGAACAGCTGGCCGTGGCCGGACTCCAGCAGATCGGCTTCGGCGCCTACCTCACCTCCTCCGACTTCGCCGTCGACGTCACGGAGAACTGGCAGTCCGAGTTCCTCCAGTTCTTCCTGTACGTGTACGGGACCGTCCACCTGCTCCAGCGCGGCTCCCCGGAGTCGAAGCCCCTCGACCGGGCGGGCACCGAGAGCGAGCGGGACCAGCGGATGGGCCCGCACGCGGCGCCCGACTCGCCCCGCTGGGCGAGCGCGGGAGGCTGGCGGCAGGCCCTCTACTCCCGCTCGCTGGGCCTGGTCATGGCCGTGTTCTTCCTGCTGTCCTGGTTCGCCCAGTCCGTGGCGGGCGCCGCCGCGTACGACGGCGAGCGGCTGCGGCAGCTCCAGGACCCGATCGGCTGGGGCGCGTACCTCGTCTCGGCGGACTTCTGGAACCGCTCGCTCCAGAACTGGCAGTCGGAGCTCCTCGCCGTCTCCGCGATGGCGGTCCTCTCCGTCTACCTCCGCCAGCGCGGCTCCCCGGAGTCCAAGCCGGTCGGCGCGCCGCACACGTCGACCGGCGTCGAAGGCTGACGTCCCGGCCCCGGGGAGCCGCCGGTCAGTGGGTGCCGTAGCGGCCCACGAGGCCGGCGGGACCGGTCCTCGCGCCGGGGCCGCCGTCCAGCGGGAGCCGGTAGAGGGCGAAGGCGTGGTCGATCACGGGCTGGGCGACGTTCCGGACGCGGACGCCCCCGGCCGTCATGCCGTGCTCGGTGCCGAGGTGGGCGTGGCCGTGGACGGCGAGGTCGGCGCCCTCGGCGTCGATGGCCTCGGCCAGCAGGTAGCTGCCGAGGAAGGGGTGGATCTCCGGGGGTTCGCCCGCGAGGGTGTCCGGCACCGGGGAGAAGTGGGTGAGGGCGACGCGGGCGGCGCAGCCGTGCCGGGCGAGCCCGCCGAGGGCGCCCGCCAGGCTCTCGGCGCTCCGCCGGGTCGTGCGGACGAACGCCTTCATCTCGGGCTCGCCGAACTCTCCCGCGCTGCGCCCGACGAACCCGCCGCAGAAGCCCTTCACCCCCGCGACCCCGACCTTGTGCCCGGCGACCGGCAGGACGACGGAGTCGCCCTCCAGGACGTGGGCGCCCGCGTCGCGGAGCACCCGGGAGACCTCCTCGGGCTCGTCGGAGTGGTGGTCGTGGTTGCCGAGGACGGCGACGACGGGGACGCCGAGCGAGGCGATCTCGCCGGCCACCACCCGGGCCTCGGCGACGGTGCCGTGCCGGGTGAGGTCCCCGGCGAGGAGCAGCACGTCGGCGCAGTCGGGGAGGGCCTCGAAGGCGGGGCGGAGCAGGCCCGCGCAGTCCTCGCCGAGGTGGATGTCGCCGACCGCGGCGACGCGGACGACCGGGCGGGACCCGGCCGGGTCGCCCGGGTCGCCGGCGGGCCGTCCGCTCCGGGAGGGGGCCGGCCGGTCCGGTCCGAGGAGGGTCATGACAGCTCCTCCCCGTGGTCCGGGGCGTCGCAGCCCGCCACGGCGACCTCCGCGCGCACCGCGAACCCGGGGAAGACGGTGCGGGCCAGGCCCAGGATCTCGTCGCGCCGGACGGCGGTGGGGACGGTGCCGGTGAGCAGGACGGCGTTGCCGCGCCGCTCCACCTGGACGCCGAGCTCGGCGTGGCCGTCCTCCGCGAGCCGCTCCCGCAGCAGCGCGACGCGGTACTCGTCCTCGTACGGCTCCGGGTGCTCAGTCACGGTCGTCCGCCCCCTCCCGTGCCGCCGGGCCCCCGGGACCGGGCGCCGGGGTGTGCGGAAGGACGTCGAGGAGGTGCAGGAGATGGAGGAAGGCGACGGCCATCGGGTGGTCACGGGTCTCCTCGCGGACCCGGTCCCAGTCGACCCGCTCGCGCAGGCCGCGCGCCACGGGCAGCAGGGCGCCGTAGTCGCAGTGGTGCTCGGAGAGCGCGGCGAGCCGGCAGATCATGAGGTCCGTGGGGTCGAGCACCGGCAGGTGCACGGAGTCGACCGGCAGGACCCGGGCCCGGTCCAGGAGCTCCCTGGTGACGGCCCGTCCCGCGAGGGAGAAGATCAGGTCGATCTGCTCTCCCCCGCTGCGGGCCTTCACCAGCCAGTCCTCCGGCGGGTCCACGATCTCCATGCCGCGCCCGCGCAGCAGCCGGACGACGGTCTCGGAGTCCTCCGCGAGGAGCGCGAAGTCGGTGTCGTGCTGGAGCCGGACCGGGATGCCGTACGCGTAGGCGGCGACGCTGCCGACGAGGGCGAAGGGGCAGCCGGACGCCTTCAGGACGGAGCCGACCTCCTTGGTGGCCTCCAGGATGGCCTGGGTGTGGTCGGGCGGCAGCGCCTCGGCCGCCCCGCCGTGGTCGTCCCGGGACCGTGTCATAAGGGTCACGACTCCTCCTCCACGGGGGCCAGCAGGGCACTGGAGCCCTGCTCCCAGGCGCTGACGACGGCCTCGCCGAGGGCGTCCTCCAGGAGGACGGTGGCCTCGGCTCCGAAGACGACGTCGGCGGCGAGCTTGGGCTCGTCGGCGAGCAGTCCGCCGACGACCTCGTGCCGGACCAGCTGTTCGTGGACGGCGTCGGCCTCCACGTGCTCGTCGTAGTAGCGGGCGGCGGCCTCGCCGACGCCGCACCGGCGCAGGGCGGCGGCGTGCCAGGACGCGGCCGGCGGGGACGTCGTCTCCAGGACGGCGAAGTGGCCGACGAGGGCGCCCCGGTGGGCCCGGCGGAGGCCGAGCAGCGACATCAGGTTGGTGGGGGCGAGGGCGGCCGCGCCGATGACGGGCAGGTAGTGGCCGTAGCGGGGGTCGAGCCCGAGGGCATCCATCAGGTCGGCGTACAGCCCGGCGTGCACCCGCTCCGGCCGGCCGGCGCCGAACTCGTCGTACAGCACGGTCGCCATGGCCGCCTTGGCCCGGCCGCCGAGCCGGGGCAGCACCCACGCCTGCGGGTCGGACTCGCGGAGCTGGTGCACGGACCGCAGGACGGCGTGCTCCCGCAGGTGCGTCAGGGTGCCGTGGCGGAGCAGGTGGCGGGAGACACCCCGGCCGTCCAGCGGCTCGGTCAGCAGGGCGTCGAAGACCTCGGCGGGCGTCCGGGCGCCCGGGCACCCGTCGCGCAGCGCCTCCTCGAAGCGTTCCTCCAGGAGGGCCCGCCCGCGCAGCAGCTCCGGGTCCCACTCGGCGTCGTCGGGCACGCCGTCGAAGCCCCGGTAGTGGAGTTCGTAGCAGAGGTGCAGGGCCAGCTGCACGTCCTCGCCGTACGGGTCGGCCGCCGCGACCTCGCGGGGCCCGGGCAGCGCGCCGGGGCGTCCGCGGAGCCGGCCGGCGAAGGCGGCGGAGATCTCCCCGCGGGCCGGGGGCAGGACGGGCGCCCGGGGATCCGCGGTGCGCGGGAGGGTGGTCGTCATGGCGTGGTCTCCTCGCTGTCGGAGCTGTCGGAGTCGTCGGAGCTGTCGGAGCTGTGCGAGTTGTCGGAGCTGTCGGAGCTGTCGGTACGGCGGGCGGCCCGGCTGCGACGGCGGTGGCTGGTGTCGCAGAAGGGGTCCCGCAGGCTGCGCCGGCACCGGCAGAGGGCGACGACGGGCCGGTCGCTGCGGCGCACGGTCCCGTCCGGGAGCACGATCTCGACGGGCCCCTCGACCAGCAGGGGGCCCTCCGCGAGGGGCGTGACGCGCGCGCGGGCGGGCGAACGGGCGGGGGCCCCGGGCCCGGAGCCCGCGGACTCCGGACCCGCCGGCTCCGCGTCCGGCCGGGCCGCGGCCTTCGGGTCCGCGGGGCTCATGACGTGCCTCCCGGGGCCGGCGGGCGGGCGAGGGGGCCCGCGTCGATGTGGCGGAGCAGGTCGAGGGGATCGTCGTGGACGAGGACGGCGCCGGCGTCCTCCAGCTCCCGGCGGGTCGTGCCGCCAGTGAGGAGGCCGACGCAGGGGACGCCGGCGCGTGCCGCGGCCTCGACGTCCCACACCGCGTCACCGACGAAGACGGCCTCCTCCGGTTCGGCGCCGACCGTGTCCAGGGCGGCCCGCACCAGGTCGGGGGCGGGTTTGGTGGCGTCCGCGTCGGCGCTGGAGGTGGCCGCGTCGATGACGTCGTCGGCGTCGAGCCGGGCGCGCACGGCGGCGACCTCCTCCTCCGACGCGGAGCTGGCGAGCACGACCCGCCAGCCCCGGGCCGCGGTGGCGCGCAGCAGCGCCGCCGCCCCCTCGAAGGGCTGGAGGGAGTCGTACCAGGTGGCGTAGAGGGTGCCGTGGGCGTCCGAGAGGGCCTCGTCCTCGCCGGTCTCGCGGTCCGGGCCGAGGACGGCGTCGAGGAGCCGGTCGGAGCCCATGCCGATCGCGCGGTGGATCCTGACCATCGGCACGGTGTGGCCGTGTCTGCGCAGGGCCTGCCACCAGGCGAGGGTGTGCAGGTAGGTGGTGTCGACGAGGGTGCCGTCGAGGTCGAACAGGGCCACGCCGCGGGACTGCGGTGCGGGGTGCGGGGTCATCGCGCCTCCCGGTGGCGGTGGGGTGCGGCTGTGCCGGGGCGGTCCTCGGGCTCCGGCACGGGTCGCCTGCCCGGATTCCGCCCTGGCATGCGGACGGAGGACGGGGCGGAGGCGGAGGCCGGGGTGCCGGAGGCCGGAGGAACCGAAGAGGTTACGGAGGCCGTAGAGGCCGTAGAGGCCGTAGAGGCCGTAGAGGCCGTAGAGGCCGTAGAGGCCGTAGAGGCGTCCGACGGGTCCGGTGCCGGGCGGACGGCCCTGATCACCACGAGTTCCTCGGTCCGGGTGCCGGGGGCGACCAGTCCGCGCCGCTCGAACCAGCGGGCCCGCGCCGTCATGACCCGGCCGAACGGCTGGAGGCGGCGGGCGACGACCCTGGCCCGGAGTCCCACCGCGCGCAGGGCGGCGAGGGTGGCGGCGACCCCGCTGAGCGAGGACTGGACGAGCAGCAGCACGCCGCGGGGCGCGAGGACGGCGGGGGCCGCGCGGCAGATCCGGTCGAGGAGGAGCCGGCCGTCGTGCCCGGCGTCCCAGGCGCGGGCGGGGCCGCCGCGGGGCGCCTCCCGTCCGGGGGCGGGGACGTAGGGCGGGTTGGCGGTGACCAGGTCGAAGCGTTCGCCCGCGACCGGCGCGACGAGGTCCCCGCGCACCACGCGGAGCCGGCAGCGGCGCAGGCGCGCGTTGCACCGGGCGGTGGTGACGGCGGCCGCGGCGATGTCGGAGGCGGTCGCCCTCGCGCCCCGGCGGGCCGCGGCGATGGCGAGGACGCCGGTGCCGGTGCACAGGTCGAGGGTGCGGGCGCCGGGCGTCAGGCGCTCGCGGGCGAGGGCCTCCAGGAGCAGGGCCGTGTCGCCCTGGGGCGCGTACACCCCGGGCGGTCGGATCATCCTCATGGGTTTCATCCCGCGCGCTTACCCGGCATGCGGTCCGGCACGCGCGCGCGGACCCGTCCGGGGAGCACGGGCGGAGGGGCGGAGGGGGTGGTGGTTACGGGTTCCGGGCGCGGGTAGCCGCGCGGCGACAGGCCCTCCGGCCGAGGTAGGGAGATGACGGAGATGGTGCACGACACGATCGAGGTGGAGGCCCCGCTGCGCGAGGTCTACGACCAGTGGACGCAGTTCGAGGAGTTCCCCCGTTTCATGGACGGGGTGGAGGAGGTCCGGCAGCTCGACGACCGGCTCTGCCACTGGCGGACCAAGGTCGCGGGGGCGACCCGCGAGTTCGACACCGAGATCGTCGACCAGCTTCCCGACCAGCGCATCGCGTGGCGGACGGTCGGCGGGGACGTGCGGCAGAAGGGCGTCGTCACCTTCGAGAAGGTGGACGAGGCCCGTACCCGGGTCCAGCTCGCCATGGAGGTGGAGGCGTCGGGCATCGCCGACCGGGCCGCGAAGGCGATGGGCGTGGTGGAGAACAGGATCGAGGGCGACCTGCAGCGCTTCAAGCAGTTCATGGAGGAACGCGGCCGGGCGACCGGCGGCTGGCGCGGCAGGCTCCGTCCCGCCGACAGCGCCGGCGGCACCGCGCCGCCCTCCCCCGCCACGCCGTCCCACGACGTGCCGTCCCACGACGTGCCGCCGTACCCCGGCCCCGCGTGACGGGGCCGGCCCGGACACCCGAGGGACGGTGAGCACGATGGACGGCTCAGGCCCAGCCCCCGACGACCTCCTGTCACTGCTGGACGTCTCCCTGCACACGGAGGAACGGGGGCGCATCGGGGTGCCCCTGGAGGACGGGGCCGAGCCGCTGGTCGTCGCGGAGGGCACGGTGGTGAGCCTGGGACTGACCTTCCGGCTCGGCGACGCTGTCGACGGACTGGTCTTCGAGGAGGAGCACACCCGGGACGGCCGGGTGGTCGACCGCACCCGGACCGTGCTCGGCGGCTTCCGGCGCGGCGGCCCGTACGAGGTGTGGCTGCCGCCCCGGCGGCTGCCGATCGGCCGGGCGCACTGCGGTCTCTACCGGGTCGGCGGGCGCCTGACGGACGGCTCGGGCCGGGAGCTGGCCAGGACCGGCCACCGCCTCCGCCTGGTCCACGTGGGCGCGACACCCCCGCCCCGCCCGACGACCCCGCCCCGCCCGGCACCCCCGTCCCGCCCGGCGCCCCTGACTCGTCCGGCCCCCGGCGCCTGATCCGGCCCCGCGGCCGGGGTGGTCTCACCCTCCGGGGGTGCCGGTGCGGGCCCTGCGCAGCAGGTAGGCGCCGGCGGAGGCGACCAGGACCAGCATGCAGGCGATGAACACCAGGCCCGCGCCCTCCAGGCCGAGGGGGTCGGCCAGCAGGCCGACGCCGATGACGGGGATCGAGATGCCCGTGTAGGCGACCACGAAGAGGGACGAGATGACGGCGGCCCGCCGGTCGGGGGGCGAGGCGGCGGCGACGGCGGCGAGCGCGGCCCGGAAGGCGAGGCCCTGCCCGGTGCCGCCCACGAGGGCGGCCAGGACGACGAAGGCGAGCAGGTCGGTGGCGAGGGCGCAGCCGAGGAGGACCAGCCCGGCGAAGAGGACGGCGCAGCCGAGCGGGAGGGAGCGGGCGGGGCCGACCCGACCCGCGGCGACCTGCCCGGCGGTGGAGGCGAAGAAGGCGAGGGCGACGACGAGGCCGGTGACGGCGTGGTTGTCGACGTGCAGGTGGCGGACCAGGAAGGCGGGGCTGACGGAGGTGAAGACGCCGAAGAGGGCGAAGCCCGCGAAGGAGGCGACGGCCGCCGGCACGAAGACGGCCCGGACGCGGGCGGGCAGCGCGGGTTTCCCGGGCCGTACGGCGCGGAGGGGGCGGCGGTCCGCGACCGTCTCGGGCAGCCACTGGAGGACCAGGGCGGAGAGGGCGACGAGGCCGAGGTGGACGGCGAAGGGCAGCAGCAGCGGCTCGGGGGCGTACTCGGCGAGCAGTCCGGCGAGGAGGGGGCCGCAGCCCAGTCCGCCCATGTTGGCGGCCGTGGCGACGAGGGTGGCGCGGGCGGCGCCGCCGGGCGGGGCCAGTTCCATGACGTACGCGGTGGCGGCGCCGGTGAAGAGGCCGGCCGAGAGGCCGGACAGCAGCCGGCCCGCGTACAGCCAGCCCAGGCCCTCGGCGAGGAGGAAGCAGACGGCGCTCGCCGCGGCGAAGCCCAGGCCCCAGCGCAGGGCGGGGCGCCGGCCGAGGGTGTCGGAGGCGTTGCCCGCCAGGAGCAGTACGCCGATGACGCCGAAGGCGTACACCGCGTAGACCACGGTGACGGTGAGTTCGGAGAAGCCGAACTCCTCCTGGTAGAGGGGGTAGAGCGGGGTCGGGAGCGTGGTGCCGGCCATGCACACCGCGAACACCGCTCCGCCGAGCAGACACCGCGTCCATCCGCGTCGATCACCGGGCATGCCGGCGACCGTAACCCGCCCGCCGTCGCCGGCCCGTCCCGCCACGGCCGCGCGCCGGGCCGGCCACACCCCTGGCCGTACGCCGGTGACGGCCGTGCGCCCGGGGGCGGGCGGTGGTCAGGCCGTGTTCAGCCTTCCGCGCCGGGGACCCAGTGGTTGTGCACCTCCAGCACGCGGGGCCCCATCCGTTCTCCGTCGGGCCAGCCGAGGCCCACCGCGACGGGCATCATCTTCTCGGCGAAGACCTGCATCTTCTCCTCCGACTCCCAGACGTCGAAGATCTCCAGGCCGTTGCCGGTGGACACGCAGGCGTGGGTGACGCAGCCGTCGAAGATCTCGGGGGTCTTCTGGAGCTCGGCGTTGAGCGTGTCGTACTGGTCCGTGGTGAGTCCGTCGAGGACGGCGTGGACGAGGATCGCCATGACCCTTCCTCCTCGTGGAGCGACGGTCCGCCCCCTCACCACCAGCACATCACGCCGGGCCCGGTACGGCACCCGCTCCGGGCCCCGCGCGGCGACGTGTCGCAGGCGCCTACAGACCGAGGCCGAGGAGGGCGACCTCCAGCGGGAGCGCCGGGCGCTCCGGCAGCGGCGGCGGCTCCTCGCCCCGGCCCGCGTGGGTGGGGCGCACCGGGCGGAGCGCGGCGAGGCCGTCGGCGGCCCATCCGGCGCCGGTGGCGGGGAGGGAGAGCGTCATCCTCCGGCCGTCGGCCAGGGTCGTCTCCAGCTTGGTCGGGTCGTTCGTCCGCATGGCACCTCGCTCGGGTCGCACACGATGGATCACCGCTTCCGGGAGGAAGGACGCCCGGGCGGGCGGAAAGGTTCCCGGGAGGGATGACCCCCCGGAACGGGACGGGCACCGGCTTCTCCGCGCGCAGGGGCGCCCGGGGCCGGGACGAGGTCCGCTTCCCCCACGACGTCGGGGAGCACGACGTGCCGTGACGCGGCTCCCCTCCGGGTCCGGGTCACCGCGCCGCGCGTGTCCTCCGCCCGGTCCGGTACGGCTCCGACGCAGGGCCCGCACGGACGGCCCGGTCCGCTGCGGCCGGGGGTCCGGCCCGCGCGCCGGGCCCGGACGGCCACCGGCCCGGCGCCCGGCGGGACCCCCGCCCCGGCGGCGCACCGGCCGAACGGCGAGGGCGCGCACGGCGCCGGGGGCGCGGTGCGGGTCAGGGCGTCGGGGCGGCGTCCCCCCGGGGGTCCCCGGTGAACCAGTGGGTGCGGACCGCGTCGGTGGGGCGCGGCTCGCCGAGGGCGTCGAGGCCCCAGGCGGCCAGGGCCTCGACGACGCCGCGGAGTTCGGCCCCGCGCGGGGTGAGCTGGTAGACCGTCGCGTTCGCGGGCGGCTCCAGGCGGCGGCGTTCGACGAGTCCTTCGCCCTCCAGTTGCTTGAGCCGTCCGGCGAGGATGTCGGTGGAGACGCCCGGGAGGTCGGCGTGGAGGTCGGTGTAGCGCCGCGGGCCGCGCAGCAGTTCCCGGACGATCAGCAGGTTCCAGCGCTCCCCCACCGCGTCCAGGGCACGGGCGACGGCGCAGTACTGGTCGTAGCTTCGGCGTGGCATGGTCGCCAGCATAGCCAAAAGGTTGGACTTTCCAAGTGGGAACTTGGTAGAACAAAGCAGCCACAGCGGCACGGATGACGGTGACGGTCGGGAGGCCGCAGATGAAGTTTCGACAGTCCAGCAAGTTGAAGGACGTGTGCTACGAGATCCGTGGCCCGGTGGTCGACCAGGCCAACGCCCTGGAGGAGGCCGGGCACAGCGTGCTGCGGCTGAACACCGGCAATCCGGCGCCGTTCGGCTTCGAGGTGCCGGAGGAGATCCTCCAGGACATCATCCGCAACCTCCCCCGCGCGCACGGCTACAGCGACGCCCGCGGCATCCTGCCCGCCCGGCGCGCGGTGACGCAGTACTACCAGCAGCGGGGCGTCACGGGCGTGACCGTCGACGACGTCTACCTCGGCAACGGCGCCTCCGAACTGATCCAGATGGCCGTGCAGGCGCTGGTGGACGACGGCGACGAGGTGCTGGTCCCGGCTCCCGACTACCCGCTGTGGACGGCCGTGGTGCGGTTCGCCGGCGGCCGGGTGGTCCACTACGCGTGCGACGAGGAGGCGGACTGGTACCCCGACCTCGACGACATCGCCGCGAAGATCACCGACCGCACCAAGGCCATCGTCGTCATCAACCCCAACAACCCGACGGGCGCGGTCTATTCGAAGGAGCTCCTGGAGGGCATCCTCGAACTCGCCCGCCGGCACGGCCTGATGGTGCTCGCCGACGAGATCTACGACAAGATCCTCTACGACGGCACCGAGCACCACTGCATGGCCGCGCTCGCCGACGACGTGGTGACGCTCACCTTCAACGGCCTCTCCAAGTCCTACCGGGTGGCCGGTTACCGCAGCGGCTGGCTGGTGGTCTCCGGGCCGAAGGAGCAGGCGGCCGACTACCTGGAGGGCCTGACCATGCTGGCCGGGATGCGGCTGTGCCCGAACGTGCCGGCGCAGTACGCCGTCCAGGCCGCGCTCGGCGGGCGCCAGTCGATCCAGGACCTCACCCTGCCGACCGGCCGGCTGACCGAGCAGCGCGACGTCGCCTGGCGGGCGCTGAACGAGATCCCGGGCGTGAGCTGCGTCAAGCCCAAGGGCGCGCTGTACCTCTTCGCCCGGCTCGACCCCGACGTCCACAAGATCGTCGACGACGAGCGGCTCGTCCTCGACCTGCTGCTGCGCGAGAAGATCCACCTCGTGCAGGGCACCGGCTTCAACTGGCCCCGCCCCGACCACTTCCGCTTCGTGACGCTGCCCCGGGCCGACGAGCTGGAGACCGCGATCCACCGCATCGGCCGCTTCCTCTCCACCTACCGGCAGTAGCCGGGGCGCCCTCCCGGGGGCGCCCTCCCGGTGGGGGCCTTCCCGGTGGGCGCCCTCCCCGTGGAGCGCCTTCCCGGTGAGCGGGAAACGCCTCCTGCGCGGGGACGGCCCTCCCTGGAAGGCTCCGGTCGCTGAGCTTCCACGCCCGCGACCCGGCCGAGGGGCGGGCCACCGAGGAGGTCGTGACCGATCATGAAGGGCGTATGGACGCTGGCCCGGCTCGCGGACCGGGCGGCACAGGCGTACGGGGACGAGGAGGCCCTGGTCTCCGGCGGGGACCGCTGGAGCTTCCGGGAACTGCGCGACCGCGTGGACCGGGCGGCGCGCGCGGTGGCCGCCCGGGGGGTGCGGCCCGGCGACGCGGTCGCCGTCTGGGCGCCGAACAGCGCCCGGTGGGTGGTGGCCGCGCTCGGCGCGGTCACGGCCGGAGCTGTCCTCGTCCCCGTCAACACCCGCTACCGGGCCGCCGAGACGGCCGACATCCTGCGCCGCTCCCGGGCCCGGCTCCTCTTCACGGAGCACGACTTCCTGGGGACGGACTACCGGGCGCTGCTCGCCGAATCCGGCGAGGAACTCCCGCTCCTGGAGCGGACGGTGGCCCTGCACACGGAGGACTGGGACGCCTTCCTCGCGGGCGCCGCGCGGGTGACCCGGCAGGAGCGGCTCGCCCGCTCCGCCGCCGTCCTCCCCGGCGACCCCGCCGACGTCCTCTTCACCTCCGGAACCACCGGGCGCCCCAAGGGGGTTCCCGCCACCCACGAACAGAACCTCCGGGTGTACGACGCCTGGGCGCGGACGGTCACGCTGCGGCGCGGCGACCGCCACCTCCTGGTCAACCCCTTCTTCCACACCTTCGGCTACAAGGCGGGCGTCCTCGCCTGTCTGCTGCGCGGCGCGACGATCGTGCCCGAACCGGTCTTCGACGCGGGGACCGTCCTGCGGCGGATGGCGGACGAGCGGATCTCCGTCCTCACCGGCGCCCCCACCGTCTTCACCTCGCTGCTGCGCCACCCCGACCGGGAGGCGCACGACCTGGGCGCGATGCGGATGGCGGTGACGGGGGCGGCGAACATCCCGGCGGAGCTCATCGAGCAGATCCGCACCCGCCTCGGCGCCCGCGCGGTCAGCACCGCCTACGGGCTGACCGAGGCCACCGGCGTGGTCGCGATCTGCCCGCCGCACGAGGCGCCCGGCACCCTGGCCCGCACCTCCGGGCCCGCCCTGGAGGGCACCGAGCTGCGGGTGGACGCGCCGCCCGGCGAGCCCGGCGAGATCCTGACCCGCGGCTTCCACGTGATGCGCGGCTACCTCGACGACCCGGCGGCCACGGCCGAGGCGGTGGACGCGGACGGCTGGCTGCGCACCGGGGACGTGGGGGTCCTCGACGCGCGCGGCTTCCTGCGGATCACCGACCGGCTCAAGGACATGTACGTCGTGGGCGGGTTCAACGTCTACCCGGCCGAGGTCGAGCAGGTCCTGCGCGGCCACCCGGACGTCCTGGACGCGGCGGTCGTCGGCGCCCCCGACGGCCGGCTCGGCGAGGTCGGCGTCGCCTACTGCGTCCCGGCGGCCGGCGCCCGGCTCGATCCGGCGGAACTGACCTCGTACACCCGCGAACGGCTCGCCAACTTCAAGGCCCCGCGCGCCTTCCACGCCGTCCCCTCCCTGCCGCACAACGCGGCGGGGAAGGTCGACAAGGGCGTGCTGCGCCGCCGGGCCGCGACCACCACCAGCTGAGGAGAGCAGAAACGTGAACGACGGCACCACCAGCGCCCCGGACGTCGACGTCGTGGTCGTCGGCGCGGGGGTCACCGGACTGTACGCCGTGCACCGGCTGCGCGGGCTCGGCCTGCGGGTGCGCGGTTTCGAGCGCGGCGACGACGTCGGCGGCGTGTGGTTCTGGAACCGCTACCCCGGGGCCCGCTGCGACGTGGAGTCCGTGGACTACTCGTACTCCTTCGACGAGGAGCTCCAGCAGGAGTGGGACTGGAGCGAGAAGTACGCCGCCCAGCCCGAGATCCTGCGCTACCTCGGGCACGTCGCGGACCGCTTCGGCCTGCGCGGCGCCTACTCCTTCGGGACGTCCGTGCGCTCCGCCGAGCTGGACGAGGAGCGGCTGCTCTGGACGGTGCGGACCGACCGGGGCGAGACGGTGACCGCCCGGTTCTGCGTCTTCGCCCTCGGCTGCCTGTCCGCGACCCACGCGCCGGCGATCCCCGGCATGGCGGACTTCGCCGGGACGACGCACCACACGGGGGCGTGGCCGCACGAGGGCGTGGACTTCACCGGGCTGCGCGTCGGCGTGCTCGGGACCGGCTCCTCCGGCATCCAGGCCGTCCCCCTGATCGCCGGGCAGGCGGCGCACCTGACGGTGTTCCAGCGCAGCGCCAACTACAGCGTCCCGGCGGGCAACCGGCCGCTGGACGACGCGGAGCGGGCCCGGCAGAAGGCCGGTTACGCCGAGCGGCGGCGGCTCTCCCGGCTCAGCGGCGGCGGTTCGCCGCACGCCGCGCACCCCGCGCGGACCTTCGAGGTGCCGGAGGAGGAGCGGCGGGCCGCGTTCGAGGAGCGGTGGCGCCTCGGCGGGGTGCTGTACTCGAAGACCTTCCCCGACCAGCTCACCGACCGGGCGGCGAACGCGGCGGCGCGGGCGTTCTGGGAGGAGAAGGTCCGGGCGATGGTGGACGACCCGGCCGTGGCGGACCTGCTGGTGCCCGTCGACCATCCGATCGGCACCAAGCGGATCGTCACCGACTCCGGCTACTACGCGACGTTCAACCGGCCCGACGTGCGGCTGGTCGGGCTGCGGGAGAACCCGGTCGAGCGGATCGAGGCCCGGGGCGTGCGGCTGGCCGACGGCACGCTGGTGGAGCTGGACGCGCTCGTCCTCGCGACCGGCTTCGACGCGATGACCGGCGCCGTGGACCGGATCGAGGTCCGGGGGCGCGGCGGCCGGCCGCTGAAGGAGGCGTGGGCGGCGGGCCCGCGCACGTACCTGGGCCTGGGGACGGACGGCTTCCCCAACCTGTTCCACCTCGCCGGAGCGGGCAGTCCCTCGGTCATGGCCAACGTGGTGCTCTGCGCCGAGCAGCACGTCGACTGGCTGGCCGGCTGCCTGCGGCACCTGGAGGCGCACGGCCACCGGGCGATCGAGGCGCGGGAGGAGGCCGTCGACGGATGGGTCGCCGAGTGCCGGGACCGGGCCGCGGCCACCCTGTTCATGGAGGCGGACTCCTGGTACCTGGGGGCCAACATCCCCGGTAGGCCACGGGTTTTCATGCCGTTCGTCGGCGGCCTCGGCGTGTACGGGGAGATCATCGCGGAGGTGGCGGAGGCCGGGTACGAGGGCTTCGACCTGATCGGCTGAGCGCGACGCGAAGGGCCCCGTTCCACCGGGCGGCGGAGCGGGGCCCTTCGCGTGCGGGCCTTTCGTGCGGGGCCCTTTCGCGTGCGGGGTCAGGAGAGCGCGTCGCGCAGGACCGTGAAGGCGGTCGTGCGGGCGGCCGTCGCCTCGGGGAGGGCGGCGGCCATGGAGAGGAAGCCGTGGAACATCCCCGGGTAGTGGTGGGCCTGGACGGCGACGCCCGCCGAGGCGAGGGCGGCGGCGTACGCCGTCCCGTCGTCGCGGAGCGGGTCGAGGCCGGCGGTGACGACGTGGGCGGGCGGCAGCCCGGCCAGGTCCGCGTGGGCGAGCGGCGCGGCGTAGGGGTGGGTGCGGTCGGCGGGGTCGGGCAGGTAGGCGTCCCAGTACCAGCGCAGGTGGTCGGCGGTGAGGAAGCAGCCCTGGGCGTTCTCGCGGTGCGAGGGCCGGGAGCGCCGGGGGTCGAGCATCGGGTAGTAGAGCGCCTGGAAGGCGAGGCGGGGGCCGCCCCGGTCGCGGGCGAGGAGGGCGAGGACGGTGGCGAGGTGGGCGCCCGCGCTGTCCCCGGCGACGGCGAGCGTCCGGCCCGGGTGGGTCCGCGCCGCCCACAGCAGCGCCGTGTAGGCGTCCTCGGGGGCGGCGGGGAAGGGGTGCTCGGGGGCGCGCCGGTAGTCCACGGAGACGACGGTGGCCCCGGTGGCGGCGGCGACGGCCCGGCAGAAGTCGTCGTGCGAGTCGAGGTCGCAGAGGACGAAGCCGCCGCCGTGGCAGAAGACGACGACCGGGGCGTCCGGGTCGAGGGCGCCCCGGTAGACGCGGACGGGCACCCCGTCGGCGTCCTCGTCGGTGACGGCGGCGACGGGCGGCGGGACGGTCTCGGGCCGGGGGCGGGCGGCGAAGAAGGCCCGGACCTCGGCGATGTCGGTCATCTCCGTGCCGAGCGGCGGGAACTGTGCGGAGATCAGGTCAATGACGGCCCGGACCTCGGGGGTCGGTGGGGTCACGCGTCCGTGTCCTTTCGTTTCGGGGCCGGCATGCGGCCCGCCGACGCGCCGCCGTCGACGGCGAGTTCGGCTCCGGTGAGGTAGGAGGAGTCGTCGGAGGCGAGGAAGGCGACGAGGCGGGCCACCTCCTCGGGCTCCCCCACCCGGCCGAGCGGGGCGGCCGGGTGGGCGGTGGTGCCGAGGTGGGCGGTCATGCCGGTGGCGATGGCGCCGGGGTGGACCGAGTTGACCCGGATGCCGTCCGGGCCGAGTTCGATCGCGGCGGTCTTCGTCAGTCCGCGCAGCCCCCACTTGGCGGCGCCGTAGCCGCCGTGGCCCCAGATGCCCTGGAGGCCGGCCTGCGAGGACATGTTGACGATCGAGCCGCCGCCGGCGGCCCGCATCGCCGGGACGACGGCCCGGATGCCGAGGAAGGGGCCGACGAGGTTGACCCGCAGGAGCGCGTCGAGCCGGGCCGGGTCCTCGTCCTCGATGGGCGACGTGGTGTAGATCGCCGCGTTGTTGACGAGGACGTCGAGGCGGCCGAAGGCGTCGGCGGCGACCGCGGCGGCCGCCCGCCAGGACGCCTCGTCGGTCACGTCGTGGCGGACGAAGCGGGCGGAGTCCCCCAACTCCCGCGCGGCTAGGCGCCCTTCCTCCTCCAGGACGTCGGTGAGGACGACGCGTGCGCCGAGCGCGGCGAACAGCCGTGCCTGGGCCGCGCCGATCCCCCGGGCCGCGCCGGTGACCAGCGCGACCTTCCCGGTCAGGTCCGCGGGCATCAGGGTCCCTCCGGTCCGGTGTCGGCGGGGAGCCGGAACACCGGACCGGTGGTCCAGCCGCCGTCGACGGCGAGCTCCGCGCCGGTGACGTACGAGGCGGCGTCCGAGAGCAGGAAGACGACCGCACGGGCGACCTCCTCCGGCCCTCCGGTCCTTCCCATCGGCGCGCCGGGGAAATCGCCCCGGCCGGTGCCGATGCCGAGGTGGGCGGTCATCGGGGTGTGGATCATGCCGGGGTGGACGGAGTTGACGCGGACGCCCTCGGCGGCGAGTTCCACGGCGGCGGCCTTGGTGAGGCCGCGCACCCCCCACTTGGCCGCGCCGTAGGCGCCGGTCAGGGGCAGGCCCATGAGTCCGGCGGCGGACGAGACGTTGACGATCGCGCCGCCGCCGGCCGCCTGCAGCGCGGGGATCACGGCCCGCATGCCGAGGAAGACGCCGGTGAGGTCGACGTCGAGGACCCGGCGGAAGTCCTCGGGGGGCTGCGCCTCGACGCGGTGGGAACCGCCCGAGATCCCGGCGTTGTTGACGAGTCCGTCGACGCCGCCGAAGGCGTCGGCCGCCGCCGTCACGACGCGGTTCCAGTCGTCCTCGGAGGTGACGTCGTGGCGGAGGAAGCGGGCCGCCCCGCCCAACTCCCTTGCCGTGGAGCGGCCTTCCTCCTCCAGGACGTCGGTGAGCAGCACCCGCGCGCCGGCCGCGACGGCGGCGCGGGCGGCGGCCGCGCCGAGCCCCCGGGCGGCGCCGGTCACGACGACGGTCCTGCCCCGCAGGGCGTCCGGCGGGTGCGCGGCCGTACGGTCCCCCCTCACCGGCCCGCCCCCGTGCCCGCGATGTCGTTGACGGCGATCCAGCTGAAGGTCATCGCGGGGCCGATGGTGGCGCCGGGGCCCGGGTAGGTCTCGCCCATGACGGCGGCGGAGACGTTGCCGGAGGCGTACAGGCCGGGGATGGCGGTGCCGTCCTCGCGCAGCACGCGGGCGGTGGCGTCGGTGACGAGGCCGCCCTTGGTGCCGATGTCGCCGGGGTGGACGGGGACCGCGTGGAAGGGGCCCTTGTCCAGCGGCGCCAGGTTGGGGTTGGGGAGCGTCGGGTCGCCGTAGTAGCGGTCGTAGACGCTGTCGCCGCGGTGGAAGTCCTCGTCGCGGCCGGCGCGGGCGAAGCCGTTGAAGCGGTCGACGGTGGCGCGGAGCCGCTCGGGGGCGGCGCCGATGAGCCGGGCCAGTTCCTCCACCGTGGCGGCCTGTCTGACGAAGCCGCTCTCGCGCCACGCCTTCGGGAACGCCTGCCCGGGGAAGAGTCCGGTGAAGAGGTAGCGGGACCGGGAGGTGGCGTCGAGGATCAGCCAGGACGGTACGGCCCGGGCGCCGCCGCGCGCCTCGTGGGCGTACATCGCGTCGACGAACTCGTGGTAGGGGGCGGCCTCGTTGGCGTACCGCCGGCCCTCGGAGTCGACGATCACCATGCCGGGGATGCCCCGGTCGGCGACGAGGAAGAACGGCCTCCCGTCGGGCGGCACGACGGTCGGCGCGCCCCACACCCGGTCCATCAGGTCGAGGGCGGCGCCGAGGGCGAGGGCCGGTTCGAGGGCGTCGCCGGTCTGGCCCTCGGCGGCGGCGCTCCACGTGGTGGAGGTGGGTCCGGGGAGGTGCTTCTCGCGCAGCGCCTGGTCGTGGGAGAAGCCGCCGGAGGCGAGGACGACGCCGCCGGTGGCGCGGACGGTCGCCTCGCGGCCGCCGCGCGCGATCCGGACTCCGGCGACCCGGCCGTCCTCCTCGACGAGCCCGGTCATGGGGGCGGAGAGCCACAGGTCGCCGCCCAGCCGGTCGAGGGAGTGCCGCAGCCGGGCGACGAGGGCCTCGCCGAGGGAGAGCGACCGTCGGCCGGTGAGCAGGTCCCGGACGGCGCGGGCGCCGACCCTGGCGGCGGTCCGGCGGCCGGCCCGGGTGCGGGCGACCATGTTGAGGTGCCGGAAGTCCTGGGAGGTGATGGTGAGGCCGTACGTGGGGAGGCCGGCGCGGCGCATGGTGGCGCGTTGCTCGGGGCCGAGCCTGCGGAGGTCGAAGACCCGCGGCTCGACGGAACGGCCCCGCGGGTGGCCGCCGAGGCGCTCGGGGTAGTAGTCGGAGTAGCCGTCGGTGTACGTGAAGCGGACGGCGGTCCGGTCGTGGAACTCGCGGACCATGCGGGGCCCGTGGGTGAGGTAGGCGTCCTTGCGGTCGGCGGGGACGCGGTCGCCGACGGTGGCGTCGAGGTAGGCGCGGGCCTTCTCCGGGGTGTCGGCGAGTCCGGCCGCGTCGAGGTGGAGGTTGTTCGGCACCCAGATGGCGCCGCCGGAGAGGGCGGTGGAGCCGCCGTAGCGGTCGGTCTTCTCCACGACGAGCGCGGTGAGGCCGCGCAGCCGGGCGGTGAGGGCGGCGGCCAGGCCGGCGGAGCCGGAGCCGACCACCACCACGTCGTAGGTGTGGTCCCACGGGGTGTCCAACGCGTTCTCCTTGGAAGAGGGGGTCAGCGGCCGGTGACGAGGGCGTCGGTGAGGACGGGGGCGTCGTCGCGGTCGGCGGCGGTGGCGGTCAGCAGGTGGCCGCCGTCGGTGGACCAGAGGCGCAGCCGCAGGGTCTCGCCGGGGAAGAAGACCCCGGCGAAGCGGGTGCGGCAGCCGGTGACCGCGCCGGCGTCGCCGTCGTACAGCCGGTCGGTGACGGCCTTGACGGCCATGCCGAAGGTGCACAGTCCGTGCAGGACGGGCCGGTCGTAGCCGGCTCGGCGGGCGGTCGCGGGGTCGGCGTGCAGCGGGTTCCAGTCGCCGGTGAGCCGGTAGAGCAGGGCCTGCTGGCGGAGGGTGGGGAGTTCCAGGACGAGGTCGGGTGCCCGGTCGGGGGCGGGCGTGCGGCGGGCGGGGCCCCGGTCGCCGCCGAAGCCGCCTCCGCCGCGGACGAAGATCTCGTTGCGCTGGGTGAGGAGGGGTGCGCCGTCCTCGTCGAGGAGGACGGACTCCTGGACGACGACGGCGGCCCGGCCCTTGTCGTGGACGGCGGTGACGCGGGTGACGGCGGTGCCCCGGGCGGCGGCGGGCAGCGGGCGGTGGACGGTGATCTCCTGGCCGCCGTGGAGGACGGAGGCCAGGTCGACGTCGATGCCGGGGTGGTCGAAGACCTGGAAGCCGACGCCTCCGGTGCCGCCCGCGACCACGCCGAAGGTGGGCAGGACGGTGAGGCCCCGCTCGTGTCCCTCGTAGACGTAGCGCAGTTCGCGGGGGTCGGTCTCGCGGGCGCCCGCGCCGAGCGCCAGGTGGTAGAGGCGCACGGCGTGGGCGTCCCAGACGGCGGGGGTCCGCACCGGGGGCGCGGCGACCGCCTTCACGGGGTCGATCGGCATCAGAAGGCCCCGACGGCGTAGCGGCTGCGGTAGTAGAGCAGCGGCCGGCCGTCCTCGCCGGCGTCGAGGGCGAGGACCTGGGCGGTGACCAGGTGGTGGTCGCCCGCCTCGTACACGGAGTGCACCGCGCACTCGACGTGGGCGAGGGCGCCGTCGACGCGGACGGTGCCGTGGGCGCTCTCGTGCCAGGGCACTCCGGCGAACTTGTCGGGGCCGCTGCGGCCGAGGGCGGCGCAGGTGGCGCGCTGGTCCTCGGCGAGGATGTTGACGCAGAAGCGTCCGGCCCCCTCGATCGCCGGCCAGCTGGTGGAGGAGCGGCCCACGGCCAGCATGACGAGCGGCGGGTCGAGGGAGAGGGAGGCGAAGGACTGGCAGGCGAATCCGGCGGGCCTGCCGTCGGCGAGGGCCGCGACGACGGTGATGCCGCTGGCGAAGCGGCCCAGCACGTCCCGGAAGGCGGCGGGGTCGATCAGCCGTTCCACCGGTGGCCCCAGACGCTGTCGGCGGTGATCTCCTTGGCGACCCAGGTGGCCGGGTCCACGACGAGGCCGTCCCAGCCGTACTCGACCTGGAAGCCGCCGGGGGCCTGGGCGTAGAAGGAGACCATGCGGTCGTTGGTGTGGCGGCCGAGGCTGGAGGCGATGGGGACGCCGGCGGCGTGCATGCGGTCGAGGCCGAGGCCGACGTCGTCCAGGGTCTCCAGCTCCACCATGAAGTGGACGATGCCGGGGGGCAGCGCGCCGGGGTAGAGGCCCAGGCTGTGGTGGCGGCGGTTGGGGCTGAGGAAGTGCATCCAGTGGAAGTCGCGCTGTTCGGCGGCGGTCGGCACGGCCTGCGGCGGGAGCTTCATGGAGTCGCGGAGCTGGAAGCCGAGGAGGTCCTCGTAGAAGTCGAGGGCGGCCCCGGTGTCCGGGACGGGCAGGACGACGTGGCCGAGGCCGAGGTCGCCGGTGACGAAGCGGTTGCCGTACGGGGTGGCGAGGGGGGTGTGGTCCTGGGCCTGGCCCCAGTAGAGCTCCAGGGGGTTGCCGCAGGGGTCGGTGAGGTGGAGGAGGCCCTGGACGCGGCGTTCGGCGCACTCGGCGGCGTCGGCGGTCTTCACGGCGACGCCTGCGGCCTCCAGTTCGGCGACGGCGTCGGCGAGGGCTCGGGCGCCGGCGAGCTCCCAGCCGGCGGCGAGGAGCCGGTCGCTCCCGCCGGTGCGGATCTCGATGCGGTACGCGCGGTCGTCGAGGCGCAGCAGGAGGGCGTCGGCGGTGCTGCCGGACGCCTCCGCCATGCCGAGGAGGTCGAGGGTGTAGCGGCGCCACTCGTCGGGGCGGGTGGTCTCCAGGCGCAGGTAGCCGAGAGCGCGGATGTCCATGGGGTGCACCCTTCAGTGCGGGGAGGGATCGGAGTCCCGGTGGGGAAGGGGAAGGGGTGGGGGGCGGGGCTCAGTGGGAGAAGAAGTCGAGGGCGAGGCGGTTGAACTCGTCGGCCCGCTCGGTCTGGGCCCAGTGGCCGCAGTGGGGGAAGACGTGGAGCCGCGCGTCCGGGATGGTCTTCAGGGCGACGAGGGCGCCGTCGAGGGGGTTGACCCGGTCCTCGCGGCCCCAGGTGAGCAGGACCGGCTGGGTGAGCCGGTGGGCCTCGCGCCACAGCATGGCGGCCTCGGCCCACTCGGGGTTGGCGAAGGAGGCGCCCATGCGGGCGGTGCCGAGGCGGGTGTCGGGGTCGGTGGCGGAGGCGAAGCGTTCCTCGACGAGGGCGTCGGTGACGATCGTCCGGTCGTACGCCATCACTTCGAGGAAGGCGCGCATCTGTTCCCGGGTGGGTTCGGCGGCGGCGTTGAAGTCGAAGAGCCGCCGGATGCCCTCGGTGGGGTCGGGGGCGAAGAGGTTGACGGAGACGCCGCCGGGGCCCATGAGGAGGAGCTTTCCGGCCCGTCCGGGGTGGTCGAGGGCGAAGCGGACGGCGGCGCCGCCGCCGAGCGAGTTGCCGACGAAGTGGGCGCGTTCGATGCCGAGTTCGTCCATGAGGGCGGCGACGGCGTGCGCGCTGGCGGTGAAGTAGTCGCGGTCGAGCACGGGTTTGTCGGAGCGGCCGTAGCAGGGCTGGTCGACGAGGAGGGTGCGGAAGCGGCCGGCGAAGACCGGGAGGTTGCCGCCGAAGTTGCTCCAGCCGGAGGCACCGGGGCCGCCGCCGTGCAGCATGATCACGACGGGGGCGCCGGGCCCGCCCTCGGGGCCCGCCTCGTGGTAGTGGAGGGTGAGTCCGGCCGCCTTGGCCGTGCGGGAGGTCGACTCGTAGGTGAGGCCGGTCATCCGGGCACCCCTCTCAGGCCATGGTGTCGTGGACGGGGATGCCGAGCGCGCACTGCCCGTACATGACGAGGGCCCGCTCGGGGTCGTTGGCGGCGTGGCCGCGTCCGGTGTGGGCGTCGCGCCAGGCGCGCTGGACGGGTCCCGGGCCGGTGCGCATGGCGTTGCCGCCGGCGTTCTCCATCAGCAGGTCGACGGCGGCGACGGCGCGTTCGGTGGCGAGGACCTGGTCGCGGCGGGTGCGGACGCGCAGTTCCACGGGGAGTTCCTCGCCGCGCTCCGCGCAGGCGTACAGCTCCCGCATGTTGCGGGTGAGCTGGAGCCAGGCGGCGTCGACGTCGCTCGCGGCGCGGGCGATGCGGACCTGGGCGAAGGGGTCCTCGGCGACCTTCTGGCCGTAGCTGACGCGGAACCTTTCCCGGGTCGCGGCGGCGTAGGACTCGTAGGCGCCCTCCGCGATGCCGACGATCGGAGTGGCGATGGTGGTGGTGAAGACGGCGGCGTACGGGAGGCGGTAGAGGGGTTCGGGGTTGATCTCGTGGCCGGGCACCCGGAGGGCGGTGACCGGGCCGAAGCCGAGGGCGCGGTGCTCGGGGACGAAGGCGTCGTCCACGACGACGTCGTTGCTGCCGGTGCCGCGCAGCCCGACGGTGTCCCACACGTCGTCCACCCGGTAGTCGGCACGGGGCACGAGGAAGGTCCGCATGTCGACGGGGTTGCCGTCGGCGTCGGGGACGAGACAGCCGAGGAGCGCCCAGGAGGCGTGGTCGCAGCCGGAGGAGAAGTGCCAGCGGCCGGAGAGGCGGAAGCCGCCGTCCACGGGCGTCGCCCTGCCGGTGGGGGCGTACGAGGAGGCGATCCGGGTCTTCGGGTCCTCGCCCCACACCTCCTGCTGGGCCCGGGGGTCGTAGAGGGCGACGTGCCAGGGGTGGACGCCGAGGACGGAGGAGACCCAGCCGGTCGAGCCGCACGCCTTGGCGATCTCCTTGACCGCCGTGTAGTGGACCAGCGGGTCGGCCGCGAGGCCGCCGAAGGTCCGGGGCTGGAGCAGCTGGAAGAAGCCGGTGTCCTCCAGTTCCTTGACGGAGGCGTCGGGAACGCGCCGGAGTTCCTCGGCTTCGGCGGCGCGCTCGCGCAGACCGGGGGCGAGGTCACGGATCGCTGCCAGGACGTCTTCGGCCATGGGGCATCCCCTTTTCGGGTCGTCGCGCGGGAAGTGCCAGGACCGTACGACGGGCCGGTGCCGAGTGAAATGCGCGGCTCCCACTGAGCGGGAAGCGGGCCGCCGGGGGGCCTTCGGGGCTTCTCAGGGGCTTCTCAGGGGCGGGGCCGAGGAGGCTGCGGAACCCGCCGGGAGCGCTCCGGGGCTCAGAGCATGGGGTCGCGGACGTCGAGGCCGAGGGCCGTGCGTCCGGCGAGGACGAGGGCCCGCTCGACGTCGTTGGCGGCCTGGCCGCGGCCGGTGCGCAGGTCGCGCCAGGCGCGTCCGAGGACGTCGCCGCCGCTGCGCAGGGGTCCGCCGCCGGCGTCGGCGAGGAGCAGGTCGACGGCGGTGACGGCGCGTTCGGTGGCGAGCGCCTGGTCGCGGCGGACACGGGCGCGCAGGGCGGCGTCCGGGGTGCCGCCGGCCCGGGCGACGGCGTACAGGTCGGTCATGTTGCGCGCGAGCTGGAGGCGGGCGGCGTCGATCTCCGAGGCGGCGCGGGCGATCCGCGCCTGGGCGAAGGGGTCCTCGGCGATCCGCCGGCCGTGCGGGGTGCCGACGGGGACCCGGGCGGCCGTGACGTGGTGTTCGTGGGCGCCCTCGGCGATGCCGACCAGGGCGGTGGAGACGGCGGTGGTGAAGACGGCGGCGTACGGGAGGCGGAAGACGGGTTCGGGGTTGACCTCGTGGCCGGGGCAGCGCAGGGCGGTGACGGGTCCGTAGCCGAGGGTCCGGTGGGCGGGGACGAAGGCGTCGTCCACGACGACGTCGTTGCTGCCGGTGCCGCGCAGCCCGACGGTGTCCCACACGTCGTCCACCCGGTAGTCGGCACGGGGCACGAGGAAGGTCCGCATGTCGACGGGCTCGCCGTCCGGGCCGGTGACGACCCCGCCGAGCAGCGCCCAAGAGGCGTGGTCGCAGCCGGCCGAGAAGTGCCAGCGGCCGGAGAGCCGGAAGCCGCCGTCCACGGCGGTGACGGTGCCGGTGGGGGCGTGCGAGGAGCAGATCAGGGCGGGGCCGGTGCCGGGCTCCGCCCCGCCTCGCACCTCGTCCTGGGCGCGGGCGTCGAGCTGGGCGGCGTACCAGGCGTGGACGCCGAACGCGGCGGCGGTCCAGCCGGTGGAGCCGCACGCCCGGGCGAGCTCGTGGACGGCGGCGTAGAAGACGGCGGGGTCGGCGGCGAGGCCGCCGTGGCGGCGGGGCGCGAGCAGCCGGAAGAAGCCGGTGCCGGCCAGCTCGGCGACGGAGGCGGCGGGGAGGCGCCGCAGCTCCTCGGTCTCGGCGGCGCGCCTTCGCAGGACGGGGGCGAGGGCGCGGACCGCCGCGAGGACGTCCTCGTCGCGCATGCGTGTGCCTCTCGTGCCCGGCCCGCACGGCGGAGTCGCGCGGATGTCCCGGCGTCGAACCTACGCTTTACCGTTCCGAGACGGAACACCCCCTTCCCCCGCCCCTCGGCGCTCTGGCAATCTCCACGCAATCCGGAGAGAGTGGACACACGGCGGGGCCGCGCCCCGCCGTGCCGTCCGTGTGGGAGGTGTGTCAATGACGACGAGCACCGTGGAGCCCGTCGTGGCCGGGGCCGCGCCCCTGTCCCTGCTGGAGAAGGCGGCGAAGGTGCTGAGCGCCTTCCAGAGCGCGGGGCCGAGGCTGACCCTGACCGAGGTCGTGCAGCTCTCGGGCATCCGCCGCTCCTCCGCCCACCGCATCCTCGACCAACTGGTACAGCTGCGCTGGCTGGAGCGGGAGGGCCGGGACTACCGGCTGGGCATGGGGATGCTGGAGCTGGGCGCGATGGCCTCGCACCACAACCGGCTGCGCCGGGCGGCCCTCCCCCATCTGCACGCGCTGCACGAGTCGACGGGCCACCTGGTGCACTTCACGGTCCTCGACGGCTCCGAGGTGGTCTGTCTGGAGCGGATCGGCGGCTCGGACGACTCCGGGGTGCCGTCGCGGGCCGGCGGCCGCCAGCCGGCGTACTGCACGGCGTCGGGGAAGGCGATCCTCGCGTTCGGGGAGGCCGCGGCGGTGGAGCGGGTGATACGCGACGGGCTGCGGCCCCGCACGCCGCGCACGATCACCCGCCCCGAGTCCTTCCGTGCCGAGCTGGCCCTGGTCCGGGAGCGGGGGGTCGCCTTCGACCACGAGGAGGGGCACCGGAACGTGTTCTGCGTGGCGGCGCCGCTGCGCGGGGCGGGCCGGGCGGTCGCGGCGATCTCGGTGTGCGGGCACAACGTCCACCGGGACCTGGAGCGGATCGCACCGCTGGTGCGCGGCTGCGCCCGGTCGGTGTGGCGGTCGATGTTCGGGCCGGGCCGGCAGCCGGAGCGGCAGGTGCGGCCGGCGGGCCCCGGGGACGCGGCGGGGGTGTCGCAGCCGTCGATGGACAACATGATGGCCTGGCTGCGGTTCAGCGACTGGATGTGAGGCGGGAGGGGCCCGGCGAGGAGCGGGGCCCGGGCCCGGGAAACGGGCCCGGGGGTGCCCGCGCGGACGCGGGACGCCCCCTCCGCCGTTCCTCCCTCAGTCGTAGGTGACGCCGACCCGTTCGGTGAGGGCGAGGGCCTGGCAGGCGAGGACGTAGCCGTCGCGGACGTCCCGGGCGTCCAGGACCTCGTTGCGGACCATCTTCACCTCGCCCTCGGTGACCCGGCAGGTGCAGGCGCTGCACGCGCCCTCCCGGCAGGAGTACGGGGCGTCGACGCCGGCCGCGAGGAGCGCGTCGAGGAGCGGGGTGGCGGCCGGCCAGCCGACCGTGCGGGTCTCCCCGTCGAGCTCCACGACGACGGTGCCGCCCGCCGCTTGCGGCACCGGTGCGGGCGGGGGTTCCGGTGTGCCGAAGACGTCGCCGCCCAGGGAGAAGAACCGCTCCCGGTGCACCCGTCCGGCGGGGGCGCCGAGGGAGCGGAGGGCCTGCTCGGCGGCGTCCATGAGCGGGCCGGGCCCGCAGAGGAACGCCTCCCTCCCGGCGTACGGCGCGAGCGCGGCGGCGAGCCGGTCCGCGACGGGCAGGCCCTGGAGCGATTCCAGCCAGTGCAGGACGAGCAGCCGGTCCGGGAAGTCCTCGGCGAGCTCCCGCAGTTCGTCGCGGAAGATGACGGAGCCCTCGTCGCGGTTGGCGTACCAGAGCGCGATCCGTCCCCGGCCGGCCGCCAGGACGGACTTGGCGATCGACAGGACCGGGGTGATGCCGCTGCCCCCGGCGACGAGCAGCAGGTCCCCGTCGAGGGAGCGGGGGGTGAAGGTCCCGGCCGGGGCCAGCACCTCCACCTCGTCGCCGGCCGCCAGGCGGTCGCAGATCCAGTGGGAGCCGTACCCTCCGGCCACCCGCTTGACGGTGACCTTCAGCGGTTCCCCGGTGTGCGGGGAGCTCGCGAGGGAGTAGCAGCGGGCGAGGGACCCGCCGTCCGGGCCGGGCAGCCGCAGGGTGAGGAACTGTCCGGGGAGGTAGGCGAGGCGCCCGGCGCTCTCCGGCGGGACCCGGAAGACCAGGGAGCGGGCGTCGGCCGTCTCCTCGACGACCTCGGCGACGCGGAGCCGGTGGGTGCGCGTCCGGGGGCCGGTCTCCGGCGGCGCCCCGGGGTCAGGCGTCGGTGCGGACATCGTCCACCTCCAGGGTGCCGTCGGCGACCGCGCGGTCGATGCTGCTCCGCAGCGCCCGGCAGGTCCGCAGCCGGGCCGTGGTCCCGCCCCCGCCGCCCGCCCGGTCGCGGAACTCGGCGCAGGAGACGGCCGCTTCGGCGGTCCACTGCACGGAGGTGTGGGCGGGGCTGAACTTCTCGCACAGGACCTGATTGCCGCAGGCCGCGCACTCCACCGGCCGCACGTCAGGACGCCTCTGCGGGGCCGGCCGCGCGGCGGGCCAGGTTCTCGGCGACCTCGGCGTGCCAGGCCTCGTTGGCGCGCCGGGTGTCGACCTCGAACTCGAAGCGGCGGGTCATCTCGTCCTTGACGTCGGCGGCGTCGACGTAGAACTGCTCGTACCAGCGGCGGAGTTGATAGACCGGTCCGTCCTCCTCGGTCAGCAGCGGGTTGTCGATCCGGGTCTTGTTCCGCCAGATCTCCACGTCCTGCTCGAAACCGACGGTGGCGCCCTCGGCGGTCAGGCGGGCGGCGTCGGCGGCCTGTTCGTCGGTCATGCCGGGGAGCCGCTTCACGATCGCCCCGTACTGGAGCAGGAAGCTGTTCTCGTCGATCGGGTAGTGGCAGTTGATGAGGACGATCTCCATCTCCAGGCCGCCGCCGACGTCGCTGTGGAGGTGGTCGATCATGTAGGAGGGGCCGTGATAGGAGGCGTCGGAGCGGAGCCTGCCCGCACTGAGGGTGCCGAGCTCCATGTCGCCGCGGGGACTGCTCTCCATGTACTGGGTGGCGACGTGGCCGTCGAAGACGTTCTTGAAGTACTCGGGGAAGGCGTAGTGGACGTAGTAGAAGTGCGCCATGTCCACGACGTTGTCGACGATCTCCCGGCAGTGGGAGCCTTCGACGCGGAGGGTCTTCCAGGTCCAGTCGCTCCACTCGGCGGCCCCGGGGCCGTGGATTCCCGGGAGTTCGGGGATGGTGACGCCGGGCGGCGGCGGGTTGCCCTCGGGGTCGTTCCAGACGAAGAGCTGCCGGTTCCGCTCCAGGGCGGTCCAGGCACGGGTGCGGGCGCGGGGCGGGACCCGGCGGGCGTACGGGACGCCGGCGCAGCGGCCGTCGCCCGCCCAGCGCCAGTCGTGGAAGGGGCAGGCGACGGCGTCGCCCTTGACGGTGCCCTGGGCGAGGTTGCCGCCCATGTGGGGGCAGTAGGCGTTCAGGACGTGGAGCGCGCCGTCGTCCCGGCCCTGGAAGACCACGAGCCGGGTGCCGAACGCCTCGATCTCGTGCGGCCGTCCGTCCTTGAAGGCGTCGGCGAGGCCGAGGCAGTGCCAGCCCCGGGCGAAGCGCGCGGGTGGCCGGCCGGCGTCGATGACCCTGACCTCGTCGTCGAGTGCAGTCATCTCGTCCCTCCTGGTTTCTGTCGGTCCACTTCCGTGGGTCCGGGGAGGCTAGGCCGCGGCGGCCGGGCGGCGGGAGGACGGTTTCCCGGTGAGCGGGAAAGGCGGAGGGGGCCGGGTGCGTCGCGCACCCGGCCCCCTCGGCCGTACGGCCTCCGGTACGGCTCCAGCGGGTCCTCCGGTACGGCTCCGGCCGGTCCTCCGATACGGCTCCGGCCGGTCCTCCGGTACGGGCTCCGCCCCGCGTGCCCGCTCCGCCCCGTCGCCGCCCCGCGCCCGTACCTCCTCCGTACCGTCCGTCAGCGCGCGCCGTACACCGGCTGCGGGGGTTCGGCGGCGGCGAGGAGGCCGACGACGGCCTCGCCGGCCTCCGCCGGGGTCCAGCGGGCGCCCTTGTCGGCGGTGGGGCCGGGACGCCAGCCCTCCATGACGGTGATGCGCCCGGCCTCCGCCTCGAAGACGCGGCCGGTGACGCCCTCGCCGGCGCCGGAGCCGAGCCAGACGACGAGCGGGGAGACGTTCTCCGGAGCCATCGCGTCGAAGCCGTCGTCCTCGGGGGCGGCCATGGTCTCGGCGAAGGTCCGCTCGGTCATGCGGGTGCGGGCGGCGGGTGCGAGGGCGTTGACCTGGACGCCGTACGGGGCGAGTTCGGCGGAGGCGACGAGGGTGAGGCCGATGATGCCGGCCTTGGCGGCGGCGTAGTTTCCCTGGCCGACGCTGCCGAGGAGCCCGGCGCCGGAGCTGGTGTTGACCACCCGGGCGCGGGGCGTGCGGCCCGCCTTGGCCTCGGCGCGCCAGTGGGCGGCGGCGTGCCTGAGCGGCAGGAAGTGGCCCTTGAGGTGGACGCGCATGACGGCGTCCCAGTCGGCCTCGCCGAGGTTGACGAGCATCCGGTCGCGGAGGAATCCGGCGTTGTTGACGAGGGTGTCGAGGCGGCCGAAGGCGTCGAGGGCGGTGGCGACGAGGGAGGCGGCGCCCTCCTCGGTGGCGATGTCGCCGCCGTGGGCGACGGCCTCGCCGCCGGCCGCCCGGATCTCCTCGGCGACGAGGGAGGCCGGGGCGTCCGGTCCGGGGGTGCCGTCGAGTCCGACGCCGAGGTCGTTGACGACGACCTTCGCGCCCTCGGCGGCGAAGGCGAGGGCGTGGGCCCGGCCGAGGCCGCGGCCCGCCCCGGTGACGACGACGACGCGTCCCGCGCAGAGACCGTTCGCGGGCGGGTTCACGGAGGGGTTCGCGGACAGGTCCGTGGGCGGGTTCGTGGACAGGTCCGTGGGCGGGTTCACGGGCGGGTTCATGGGCGGGTTCCTCGCTTCTCGGTGTGGTTGGCGGTGGCGGCGCCGAGGAAGGCCGGGCGTTCCCCGCCGCCGTGGACGTGGAGGGCGGCGCCGGTGACGTACCGGGCGCGCCCGGAGGCCAGGAAGACGCAGGCGTCGCCGATGTCGGCGGGGTCGGCGAGGCGGCCGAGGGGGACGGTCCGGGCGACGGCGGCGATCCCGTCCTCGTCGCCGTAGTGCAGGTGGGACAGTTCGGTGCGGACCATGCCGAGGACCAGGGTGTTGACCCGGACCAGGGGCGCCCATTCGACGGCCATGGAGCGGGCCAGGTTCTCCAGGCCGGCCTTGGCCGCCCCGTAGGCGGCGCTGCCCGGGGAGGGGCGGGTGCCGCTGACGCTGCCGACCATGGTGATGGAGCCGCCGTCCGGCTGCCGGCGCATCACCTCGTACGCGGCGAGGGAGGCGGTGAGCGGGGCGAGGAGGTTGAGCTCGACGACCCGGGCGTGGAAGGCCGCGTCGCCGTCGCCGAGCAGCCGGAAGGGGGTGCCGCCGGCGTTGTTGACCAGGGAGTCGATCCGTCCGTGGTCGTCCCGGACCCGGCGGAAGAGGGCGTCGGCGGCGTCGGGGTCGCGCAGGTCCGCGGGGAGGAAGCGGGCCGTGCGGCCGGCCGCCTCGACGGGCCGGTCGGGGGGTCTGCGGGCGCAGGTCACCACCTCCGCGCCCGCTTCGAGGAGGGCGCGGGCGATCCCGGCGCCGACGCCCCGGGTGCCGCCGGTCACGACGGCGACGGAGCCGGACAGATCGATGGTCACGGACAAGGGACACCTCCCGCAGCGGGCTCACCGCTGCTATCTTCCACCTAACAAACGTTTGGTGGAAAGGTAGCTGATCTGCTCATGGGTGTCTCCACCTCCGCCCCCGACGAGGGCGTCGCCGTCGTCACCGTCGACTTCCCGCCCGTCAACGCCCTTCCCGTACGGGGCTGGTACGACCTGGCGGCCGCCGTGCGCGCCGCAGGCGCCGACCCGAAGGTCCGCTGCGTGGTCCTGGCCGCCGGGGGCCGCGGCTTCAACGCCGGCGTGGACATCAAGGAGATCCAGCGCGCGGCCGGCCCCGAGGCGATCCTCGGCGCCAACCGCGGCTGTTACGAGGCGTTCGCCGCCGTCTACGACTGCGAGGTCCCCGTGGTCGCCGAGGTCCACGGCTTCTGCCTGGGCGGCGGCATCGGCCTGGCCGGCAACGCGGACGCGATCGTCGCCTCCGACGACGCCGTCTTCGGCCTGCCGGAGCTGGACCGGGGCGCCCTCGGCGCCGCCACGCACCTCGCCCGGCTCGTCCCGCAGCACCTCATGCGGACCCTCTACTACACCTCGCGCACGGTCACCGCCGGGGAACTGCACCGGCACGGCTCGGTGTGGGAGGTCGTCCCCCGGGAGCGGCTGCGCGACGCGTCCCTGGCGCTCGCCCGGGAGATCGCCGCCAAGGACGGGCAGTTGATCCGCCTCGCCAAGGCCGCCATCAACGGCATCGACCCGGTGGACGTCCGGCGCAGCTACCGCTTCGAGCAGGGCTTCACCTTCGAGGCCAACCTCAGCGGCGTCGCGGACCGGGTCCGCGGCACCTTCGGCACGAACCCCGCCACCGACAAGGAGAGTTGAGCCGTGAGCAGGGACAAGACGATGACGGCCGACCAGGTCGTCGCCGAACTCCGCAGCGGGATGACGATCGGCATCGGCGGCTGGGGCTCCCGGCGCAAGCCGATGGCGCTGGTCCGCGCGCTGCTGCGGTCCGACGTCACCGACCTCACCGTCGTCTCGTACGGCGGCCCCGACGTGGGTCTGCTGGCCGCCGCCGGGAGGATCCGCAAGCTCGTCACCGCCTTCGCCACCCTCGACTCGATCCCGCTGGAGCCGCACTTCGGCGCCGCCCGCAGGCGCGGCGACTTCGAACTGGTCGAGCTGGACGAGGCGATGGTGATGTGGGGGCTCACGGCCGCCTCGCACCGGCTGCCGTTCATGCCGGTCCGGGCCGGGATCGCCTCGGACGTGATGACCGTCAACCCCTCGCTGCGGACGGTCACCTCCCCCTACGGCGACCGCGAGGAACTGGTCGCCGTGCCCGCCCTGTCCATGGACGCGGCCCTCGTCCACCTCAACCGCGCCGACGTCCACGGCAACGCCCAGTACCTGGGCCCCGACCCGTACTTCGACGACCTGTTCTGCGAGGCCGCGGAGACCGCGTACGTCTCCTGCGAGCGGATCGTGGAGACCGCGGAGCTGGCCAAGGAGGGCGGGCCGCAGTCGCTGCTGCTCAAGCGGGCCTTCGTCAGCGGGGTCGTGGAGGCCCCGAACGGCGCCCACTTCACCTCCTGCGTCCCCGACCACGACCGGGACGAGGCGTTCCAGCGGCACTACGCCGAGGCCGCCCGCGACCCCGGCGCCTGGCGGGCCTTCACCGAGCGGTTCCTGTCCGGCGACGAGGACGCGTACCAGGCCGCCGTGGCGGCCTTCCACGAGGAGGAGCGGGCATGAGCGGCACGGACGCACGGACGGGATCGGGTACGGGGGCGGGCGACCGGTCCGGTACGGGAGCGGGTACGGGGGCGGGCGCCGGGGCCGGTACGCGGGCCGGCGCCGGGTCCGGCACGGGGACGGGCGCGGGCGGCGGGCCCGGCGCGGGCGCGGCGGTGACCCGCGCCGAGTACTGCGTGGTGGCGTGCGCCGAGGCGTGGCGGGGCGCGGGCGAGGTGCTGGCCAGCCCCATGGGCACCGTCCCCACGATCGGCGCCCGGCTCGCCCGGCTCACCTTCTCCCCCGACCTGCTCCTCACCGACGGCGAGGCGCTGCTGACGGCCGACGTCCCGGCGGTCGGCGCGCCGCCCCGGGTCGTCGAGGGCTGGCTGCCGTACCGCCAGCACCTCGCCCTGGTCACCACCGGGCGGCGGCACGTGATGATGGGCGCCAGCCAGATCGACCGGTACGGCAACCAGAACATCTCCTGCATCGGCGACTGGGAGCGGCCCACCCGCCAGCTCCTCGGCGTCCGCGGCGCCCCCGTCAACACCCTCAACAACCCGACGAGCTACTGGATCCCCAGGCACTCGGCGCGGGTCTTCGTCGAGCGGGTCGACATGGTCTGCGGCGTCGGCCACGACCGGGCCGCCGCGGCCGGACCGGCCGCCACCCGCTACCACCGCATCCCCGAAGTCGTCAGCGACCTGGGCGTCTTCGACTTCGAGACCCCCGACCGCCGCATGCGGCTGCGCTCGCTCCACCCCGGCGTCACCGTCGAACAGGTCCGGGAGGCGACCGGTTTCGCGCTGGTGATCCCCGACGAGGTGCCGTACACCCGCGAGCCGACGGCGGAGGAACTCCGGCTCGTCCGCGAGGAGATCGACCCGAAGGGCCTGCGGGACCGGGAGGTCCGGCCGTGAGCGACGCCACGATCACCACCGCCCTCACCGGACTCGTCGGCGTCCGCCACCCCGTCGTGCAGACCGGCATGGGCTGGGTGGCGGGCCCCCGTCTCGTCTCCGCCACCGCGAACGCGGGCGCGCTCGGCGTCCTCGCCTCCGCGACCATGGGCGTCGAGCAGCTGCGCGGCGCCGTCCGCGAGGTGAAGTCCCGGACGGACGCGCCCTTCGGGGTGAACCTGCGGGCGGACGCGGGGGACGCCGCCGAGCGCGTGGGGGTCATCATCGAGGAGGGGGTGAAGGTCGCCTCCTTCGCCCTCGCCCCCTCCCGCGAGCTCATCGCCCGGCTCAAGGACGCGGGCGTCGTCGTCATCCCCTCCGTCGGCGCCCGGCGGCACGCCGAGAAGGTCGCCGCGTGGGGCGCCGACGCGGTCGTGGTGCAGGGCGGCGAGGGCGGCGGGCACACCGGCAGCGTCGCCACCACCGTGCTCCTCCCCCAGGTGGTGGACGCCGTCGACATCCCGGTGATCGCCGCCGGCGGCTTCCACGACGGGCGCGGGCTGGTCGCCGCGCTCTCCTACGGCGCCGCGGGCGTCGCCATGGGCACCCGCTTCCTGCTCACCTCCGACTCCACCGTCCCCGACGCGGTGAAGGCGCGGTACCTCGGCGCGGCCGTCACCGACGTCACCGTCACCACCGCCGTGGACGGCCTGCCGCACCGGATGCTCCGCACCGAGCTGGTCGACGCCCTGGAGCGCTCCGGCCGGGCCGCGTCGCTGCTGCGGGCGCTCCGGCACGCCGCCGCCTTCCGGCGCGAGTCCGGCACGGGCTGGAACCGGATGGTCCGCGACGGCCTCGCCATGAAGCACGGCAAGGACCTGTCCTGGAGCCAGGTCCTGCTCGCCGCGAACACCCCCATGCTCCTGAAGGCGTCCATGGTCGACGGCCGCACCGACCTGGGCGTGATGGCCTCCGGCCAGGTCGCGGGCCTCATCGAGGACCTGCCCTCCTGCGCGGAGCTGGTCGACCGCGTCATGGCCGAGGCGGCGGCGGTGCTCCGCACGCTGCCGCGCCCGGCCTGACGCCCGGCGGCCCCGCTTTCACCGGCCCCCTCGCGCCGCTCGGCCCGAGGGGGCCTCCCGGGCTTCGGGAGCCCGCGCCGGCCTCCGGCCGGACGGTGGGGGCGCCGCCGCGCCTACAGCCGCTCGATGATCGTCACGTTCGCCTGGCCGCCGCCCTCGCACATCGTCTGGAGGCCGTAGCGGCCTCCGGTGCGCTCCAGTTCGTGGAGGAGGGTGGTGGTCAGCTTGGTGCCGGTGGCGCCGAGGGGGTGGCCGAGGGCGATCGCGCCGCCGTTGACGTTGACCTTCTCCGGGTCCGCGCCGGTCTCCTTGAGCCAGGCGAGGACGACGGGGGCGAACGCCTCGTTGATCTCGACCAGGTCGATGTCGTCCAGGGTCATCCCGGCCTTCTTCAGGGCGTACGCCGTCGCCGGTATCGGTGCGGACAGCATCCGGATCGGGTCCTCGCCGCGGACCGACAGGTGGTGGATCCGGGCGCGGGGGGTCAGCCCGTGCTCGCGGACCGCCCGCTCGCCGGCGAGGAGCAGCGCGGAGGCCCCGTCGGAGACCTGGGAGGAGACGGCGGCGGTGATCCGGCCGCCCTCGACGACCGGCGCCAGGCCCGCCATCTTCTCCAGGCTGGTGTCGCGGCGCGGCCCCTCGTCGGCGGTGACGTCGCCGTAGGGCACGGTCTCGCGGTCGAAGCGGCCCTCGTCGAGGGCGCGGACCGCCCGCCGGTGCGAGCGGAGGGCGAACTCCTCCATGTCCCGGCGGCTGATGTCCCACTTGGTGGCGATGAGTTCGGCGCCGTGGAACTGGTTGACGGGCTGGTCGCCGTAGCGGGCCCGCCAGCCCGCGGAGCCCGCGTACGGGCCCTCGGTCATGCCGAGGGGCGCGGCGGCCTGGCGGCTGGCGAAGGCGATGGGGACCATCGACATGTTCTGGACGCCGCCGGCGACGACGAGGTCCTGGGTGCCGGACAGCACGCCCTGCGCGGCGAAGTGGAGGGCCTGCTGGGAGGAGCCGCACTGGCGGTCGACGGTGACGCCGGGCACCTCCTCGGGGAGGCCCGCGGCGAGCCAGGCCGTGCGGGCGATGTCGCCGGCCTGCGGCCCGACGGTGTCGAGGCAGCCGAAGACGACGTCCTCGACGGCGGCGGGGTCGGCGCCCGCCCGTTCCATCAGCGCCTTGAGCACGTGGGCGCCGAGGTCGGCGGGGTGGACGGCGGAGAGCCCGCCGTTGCGCCTGCCGACCGGGGTGCGGACGGCTTCCACGATGTAGGCCTCGGCCATGGTCACTCCTTGTGCAGAGAGGGGTTCTTCAGGGGCGTACGGCGATCCCGTCGAGGACCATCGACAGGTACTGGCGGGCGATCTCCTCCGGGCTGTGCCGGCCGCCGGGGCGGTACCAGGAGGCGGCGACCCAGACGGTGTCGCGGACGAAGCGGTAGGTGAGCCGGACGTCGAGGTCCGCGCGGAAGACGCCGTCCGCGACCCCCCGCTCCAGCGTCCCCGACCAGGCGCGTTCGAAGCCGAGCCGGGAGTCGGCGAGGTAGCGGAAGCGGGGCAGTGCCGCGAGGTGCCGGGACTCCTTCTGGTAGATGGCGACGGCGGCCCGGTGCCGGTCGATCTCCCGGAAGGACTCCGTCACCAGCGCCTCGATGGTCTCCCGGGGGCCGAGGGAGGCGGCGAGCACGGCGTCGTACCGGCCCCGCAGTTCGTCGAGGAAGGCGCGCAGGATCTCGTCGAGCATCGACTCCTTGGAGTCGAAGTGGTAGTAGAGGCTGCCCGCGAGCAGTCCGGCCGCGTCGGCGATGCGGCGGACGGTAGTGGCGTCGTACCCCTGGGCGGCGAACACCTCGGCGGCCGTGTCCAGGAGTTCGCGGCGCCGCGCGGGAGCCGGTCTCACGGGTGCCGGCTGCTGACGGAGAGGACCTCGCCGGTCAGGTAGGAGGAGTAGTCGCCGGCCAGGAAGACGATGACGTTGGCGATCTCCCACGGTTCGGCGTACCGCCCGAATGCCTCCTGGGAGGTGAGTTCGGCGAGGAGTTCGGGGGTGGTGACCTTCACCAGGTGGGGGTGCATGGCGAGGCTCGGCGAGACGGCGTTGACGCGGACGCCGTACGCGGCGGCTTCGAGCGCGGCGCAGCGGGTGAGTGCCATGACGCCGGCCTTGGCGGCGGCGTAGTGGGCCTGGCCCTTCTGCGCGCGCCAGCCGACGACGGAGGCGTTGTTGACGACGACGCCCCCGGTGCCGGAGTCCCGGAAGCGGCGGAGCGCGGCCCGGGTGCAGCGGAAGGTGCCGCCCAGGGTGACGTCGAGGACCTTGTCCCACTGGGCGTCGGTCATGTCGACGAGGTCCGAAGTGCCTCCGAGGCCCGCGTTGTTGACGACGACGTCGAGCCTCCCGTGCCGTTCCTCGACGAGGTCGAGGAGGGCGGCGACCTGGTTCTCGTCGGTGACGTCGCAGGGCAGGGAGGCGACCCGGTCGGCGCCGAACTCGGCGGCCAGTTCCGCCTCGGACTCCTTGAGGCGGCGGGCGTGGGCGTCGGAGAGGACGACCCGGGCGCCCTCCTCCAGGAAGCGGCGGGCGGTCGCGCCGCCGATGCCGGCTCCGGCGGCGGCGGTGATGACGGCGCCGCGGCCGGCGAGCAGCCCGTGGCCGGGGACGTAGGGGGGCGGGGTGCCCAGGGGGGAGGCGGTCACGGTCGCGGCTCCTTCGGCAGGCCGAGGACGCGCTCGGCGATGATGTTCCGCTGGATCTCGTTGGATCCGGCGTAGATGGTGTCGGAGCGGGAGAAGAGGTAGAGGCGCTGCCAGTCGGTGAGCTCGTACGGCCCGCCCTCGGCGAGCATGCCGCCGGCGCCGCAGACGTCCATGGCGAGTTCGCCCAGCTCGCGGTGCCAGGTGGCCCAGAAGATCTTGCCGATGGAGGCCTCGGGTCCGGGGGCCCCTGCGGCGACGCCGCTCAGCATCCGCAGGGCGTTGAAGCGGATGGTCTCCAGGCCGGTCCAGGCGCGGGCGATGCGGTCGCGGACGAGCGGGTCGGCGGCGGCGCCGTTCGACCGGGCCAGCGCGATGACGGCCTCCAGCTCGCGGCGGAAGCCGACCTGCTGGCCGAGGGTGGAGACGCCGCGTTCGAAGCCGAGGGTCGCCATGGCCACCTTCCAGCCGTCGCCGGGGGCGCCCACGACGTGGGCGGCGTCGGTGCGGGCTCCGTCGAAGAAGACCTCGTTGAATTCGGAGGTGCCGGTGAGCTGGACGATCGGCCGGATCTCCACGCCGGGCGCGCGCAGCGGGACCAGCAGGTAGGAGAGGCCGTGGTGCCGGACGGAGCCGGGTTCGGTGCGGGCGACGACGAAGCACCAGTCGGACTCGTGGGCCTGTGACGTCCAGACCTTCTGTCCGGTGACGACCCAGTCGCCGCCGTCGCGTTCGGCGCGGGTGCGGACGTTCGCGAGGTCGGATCCCGCGTCGGGCTCGGAGTAGCCCTGGCACCACAGTTCGTCGACGGCGACGATCCGGGGCAGGAAGCGCGCCCGCTGGGCGGGGGTGCCGAAGGCGATGAGGGTGGGGCCGAGGAGCTGTTCCCCGATGTGGCCGACGCGCGCGGGGGCGTCGGCGAGGGCGTACTCCTCGTGGAAGGCGACCTGTTCCTCCAGGCTCGCGCCGCGGCCGCCGTACTCCTCCGGCCAGCCGACGCAGGTCCAGCCGTGGGCGGCCATGTGCCGTTCCCAGACGAGGCGTTCGGCGTGCGCCTCGTGCTCGCGCCCGGGTCCGCCGCGGCCCTTGAGAGCCGCGAAATCGCCGGTGAGATGGGAGCGCAGCCAGCTGCGGACCTCTCTGCGGAACTCCTCGACGTTGCTCATGGCCGTACGTTAACCTACCAAACACTTGTTAGGGAAGGAGGGCGGATGTCCGCTGCCCGCACCACCGCACAGGGGCCCCGCACGGGGCCCGGGAACGCCGGAACCGAGGGCTCCGGGGACGGGTCCTCCGGGAAGGGGACCTCCGGAACCGAGGGCTCCGAGGACGGGACCTCCGGAACCGGCGTCTCCGGAACCGGGGGCTCCGAGCCCGTCCGCTACGAGCGGCGGGGCCCCGTCGCCGTCGTCACCATGGACCGGCCCCGCTACCGCAACGCCCAGAACTCCGCGATGACCTACGCCCTGGACCGCGCCTTCTACCGCGCCGCCGCCGACGACGAGGTCAAGGTCGTCGTCCTCGCCGGGGCGGGCGAGCACTTCTCCGCCGGGCACGACATCGGCACCCCCGAACGGGACGCCCACCTGCCGTTCGAGCGCCGGGCAGGGCTCTGGTGGGACCACTCGGACAAGGCGGGCGCCGAGAGCCGCTTCGCCCGCGAGTCCGAGGTCTACCTCGGCATGTGCCGCCGCTGGCGCGAACTCCCCAAGCCCGTCGTCGCGTCGGTGCAGGGCGCCTGCGTCGCCGGCGGACTGATGCTCGCCTGGATCTGCGACCTGATCGTCGCCTCCGAGGACGCCTTCTTCGCCGACCCGGTGGTCCGCATGGGCATCCCCGGCGTCGAGTACTTCGCCCATCCCTGGGTGATGCCGCCGCGGATCGCCAAGGAGTTCCTCTACACCGGCGACCGGATGTCCGCCCGCCGCGCCCACGAGGTCGGCATGGTCAACCACGTCGTCCCGCGCGAGGAACTCACCGACAGGACGATGGAGCTGGCGAACCGGATCGCCGCCATGCCTCGGATGGGCCTCGCCCTGGCCAAGCGCGCGGTCAACCAGGCCGAGGACCTCCAGGGCCTGCACACCGGTATGGACGCGGTCTTCGGACTGCACCACCTCGCGCACGCGCACAACGCCGAGACCGCCCGGGACCCCCTCGGCGGCATGGACGTCCACGCGATGAAGGCGGCGGAATCCTGATGGACCTCGACCACTCCCCCGCGGACGACGCCTTCCGGGCCGAGGCCCGCGCCTGGCTCGCCGCCCACGTGCCCGCCGAACCGCTCCCCTCCCTGGAGACCGGGGAGGGCTTCGCCGCCCACCGCGCCTGGGAGCGGACCCTCGCCGCCGCCGGCTGGTCGGCCGTCTCCTGGCCCCGGGCCTACGGCGGCCGGGACGCCACCGTCCTCCAGTGGCTGGTCTTCGAGGAGGAGTACTACGCGGCCGGCGCCCCCGGCCGGGTGAGCCAGAACGGCATCAACCTCCTCGCCCCCACCCTCTTCGAGCACGGCACCGAGGAGCAGCGCGCCCGCGTGCTGCCCGCCATGGCCTCCGGCGAGGTCATCTGGGCCCAGGCGTGGTCCGAGCCCGAGTCCGGCTCCGACCTCGCGAGCCTGCGCTCCACCGCCGTGCGCACCGACGGCGGCTGGCTGCTCCACGGCCAGAAGACCTGGTCCTCACGGGCCGCCTTCGCCGACCGGGCCTTCGGGCTCTTCCGCAGCGACCCGGGCGCCGCGAAGCCGCACCAGGGGCTGACGTACCTGATGTTCCCGCTCGACGCGGACGGCGTGACCGTGCGCCCGGTGGGCCGGCTCGACGGCAAGCCCGCCTTCGCGGAGCTCTTCCTCGACGGGGTCTTCGTCCCCGACGCGGACGTCATCGGCGAGCCCGGCCAGGGCTGGCGGGTCGCGATGAGCACGGCGGGCAACGAGCGCGGGCTGACCCTGCGCAGCCCTGGCCGCTTCACCGCCGCCGCCGACCGGCTCACCGCCCTGTGGCGGGAGCACGGCGACCCCGCCGACACCGCCCTGCGCGACCGGGTCGCCGACGCCGTCGTCGGCGCCCGCGCCTATCAGCTCTTCACCTGGGCCAACGCCTCCCGGATCGCCGCCGGGGGCACCCTCGGCGCCGAGTCCAGCCTCAACAAGGTCTTCTGGTCGGAGCTCGACATCGCCCTCCACGAGACGGCACTCGACCTCCTCGGCCCTTACGGGGAGCTGGGCGACGAGGCCGACGAGGCCCCGGGGCGAGGGAGTTGGGCGGAGGGCTACACCTTCGCCCTCGCCGGACCCATCTACGCCGGCACCAACGAGATCCAGCGCGACATCATCGCCGAGCGGCTGCTCGGCCTGCCGAAGGGACGCCGGTGATGCGCTTCCTGCCCGACGACGAACACCGCGACCTCGCCCGCACCCTGGACGCCCTGCTCGGCGCGGCCGACACCCCGGCCGCCGCCCGCGCCTGGGCGGCCGGCGACCACGCCCCGGGCCTCGCGCTCTGGTCCCGCCTCGCGGAGACCGGCGTCTTCGCCCTGGCCGTGCCCGAGGAGCACGAGGGAATGGGCCCGCTCCCCGTCGAACTGGCCTTCTCCTTCATCGAACTGGGCCGGCACGCCGTGCCCGGCCCGCTGGTGGAGACGGTGGCGGCGGCGGCCCTCCTCGACCGGCTCGGCCACCCCGGGACGGCCGCCGCCTGGCTGCCGCGCGTGGCCGCGGGCAAGGCGGTCCTGTCCCTGTGCGCGCCGGAGTCCGCCGGCCCGTACGCGCTGGACGCCGACGCCGCCGACGCCGTCCTCGTCGTGGACGGCGACGCCCTGCTCCTCGCGGAGTCCGCCGGCCCCCCGCAGCCCTCCGCCGATCCCGTACGCCGCCTGTCCCGGCCGCTCGGCGGCACGGTCCTGGCGCGCGGCCCCGAGGTGACGGCCGCCGCCGCGCACGCCGCCGGCGTCGCCGCCCTCGCGACGGCGGCGCAGTCCCTCGGCCTCGGCCGGGCCCTGCTCGACCGGACGGTCGCCCACGTCCGCGGGCGCACCCAGTTCGGCGTCCCCATCGGCTCCTTCCAGGCCGTCAAACACCGCCTCGCCGACACCCTCGTCGCCCTGGAGTTCGCGCAACCCCTGCTGTACGCGGCGGCGTTGGCGTGCGCCGCCGGATCCAGAAGCGCCCCGCGCGAGATCGCCGCCGCCAAGGTCGCCGCGGGCGGAGCCGCGTACGCCGCCGCCCGCACGGCCCTCCAGCTCCACGGCGCCATCGGCTACACCGAGGAGCTGGACCTCTCCCTCTGGATCCGCAAGGCCCGCCCCCTCCGCGACGCCTGGGGCACCCCGGCCGCCTGCCGGGCCCGCGTCCTGGCCCCCTGAAGCCCCCGGGTCCCGCCGGGAAGAGAACGGAAGGCACCATGCGACTCGACGAAGAACAAGAGGAACTGCGCGCATCGGTCAGGGCGTTGCTCCGGCGCCACTCCGGTGACGCGGCCTGGCGTCCACTGGCGGGACAGATCGGGGCCGCGGGCCTGGCCGTGCCGGAGGAGTACGGCGGCGCGGGCTGCGGGGCCGTGGAGGTCCACGTGGTGATGGAGGAGCTGGGCCGGGCCCTGAGCCCGGTCCCGTACCTCGGCTCCGCCGTCCTCGCGGTGCGCGCCCTGCTGGCCTCCGGCGACCCGGCGGCCTGCGCCGACCTGCTGCCGGACCTGGCCGCGGGCACCTCGGTGGCGGCCCTGGCCTGGGCGGAGTCCGGCTCCTGGACCCCCGCCGCGATCCGCGCCCGCGCCACCCCCTCCTCCGGCGGCTGGCGCCTGACGGGCACCAAGGACCACGTCCTCGACGGCATCCGCGCCGACGTCCTCCTGGTGGCCGCCCGCACCCCCGCGGGCCCGTCCCTCTTCGCCGTGCGCCCGGACGCCCCCGGCGTCCGCCACGAGGAGACGGTCCCCATGGACACCACCCGCCCCCAGTCCCGTCTCCTCCTCGCCGACGCACCGGCCCGCCTCGTCGGCACCGACGGCGACGCCGCCCGCGTCCTCGCCGAGGTCCTCGACCACGCCTGCACCGCCCTCGCCGCCGAACAGGTCGGCGCGGCGGCGCGATGCCTCGAACTGACGGTGGCGTACGCCGGGCAACGCGTCCAGTTCGGCCGCCCCATCGGCTCCTTCCAGGCCGTCAAACACCGCCTCGCGGACGCCTACGTCCGCGTCGAGTCGGCCCGCTCAGCCGCCCTCGGCGCCGCCTTCGCCGCCGCCGGCCCCACCCCCTCCCCGGACCTGCCCCGCCTCGCCGCCTCGGCCAAGTCGATCTGCTCGGAAGCCTTCTCCGAGGTCGCGGCCGAGACCGTCCAGCTCCACGGCGGCATCGGCATCACCTGGGAACACGACGCCCACCGCTACTTCAAACGCGCCCACGCCACCACCCACCTCTTCGGCCCCCCGCACCACCACCGCACCCGCCTGGCCGACCTCCTGGGCCTGGGCCCCGACCCGGCACCCCACCTGCCCTGACGAACGGAACCCCCTGCGCCGGTTGGTCCCCCGGCGGCCCCGTGGTGTAGAAAGCCCCGTCGCTCCATCATGATCAAGCCACTGGGCTCTCTCATTCGGGGGAATGAAGCAATGACCTCAACTCGCCGTGCCCTCACGGCACTCGCGCTCCTCGCCGCCCTCGGCGGCACCACCGCCTGCGGCCCGGAGGAGACCGCCTCCGCCGGGGCGGCCGGGGACCCCGCCGTCAGCACCTCCGCACCGGCCGCGCCGCCCACCACCGCCTCCGCCACGCCCGACCCCACCACGCCCCCGAGCGGCACGCCGGCCGACGACGTCGACGGCGACGGAAAGGGCGGGGACTGCGGCAACCGCCCGGCCCTGCCCTCCGGCGTCCTCATGGTGAAGGTCACCCTCATGCGCGACGCCGGCGGCTTCGAGGCCGCCGAGGCCGTCCCGCGCTGCACGCCCAACGACTGGATCTACGGCGCCGAGAAGGAAGCCCCCACCAAGCACTACGTCCTCCCCGAGACCGTCGACGCCCGCCTCGCCAACGGCCCCGGCACGTGGAAGAAGGTCGACCACGAACAGCTCGCCCTCCACGTCGACCGCTGCCTCTTCCAGGAGATCGGCGCCCCCACCGACGACTACCCCGAGGTGGAACCCCCCTTCAGCTGCTCCGGCAACGTCTACGAGATCACCCTGGACCCCCGGGGCGCGGTGCGGACGATGAAGGAGATCTGGCACGTCTGACCCCGCCCCGCCGGCCCGTCCGGGACCCGGGTCCCGGACGGGGAATCCGGGAACGCCACTCGGCCGGGGCCCGTATTCGGTTCCATGGGGAGCGGAGTCGTACGAGGGGGAGGAAGCATGCGGACTGTGGTGCGGCCGGCGGTGGTCGCCGGCGTGAGCGCCGTGCTGGCCGGATGGATCTGGGCGGCCGGATCGACCCGGGCGCCGCTGTGGGTGGTGACACTTCCGGCGGTCGGGGCGGTCTGGACGCTGACCCTGTTGCATCACGGTTATCTGACCGGCCGGGAGTGGGCGCACCGGCGACGGCGCCGCGGCAGCCGGGCCCGCCGGGCGGCCTGGGCTCCTCCCGCCGGCGTGCGCCCGCCGATCGACTATCCGAACGTCCTGCGGCGGCCCTCCGGCGGCGCCCCGGTCGACCACCAGGGACGTTATCGGGCCACCGGTGTCCGGCTGGCCGTCCTGCCCCTGCTGGCCGTCCTCTTCCTCACCGCCCACACCGTCTTCCTCCCGGACGGCGGCGCACTCGGCGTCGGGTTCGTCCTCGCCGAGTGCCTGCTGCTCGGTTCCCTCGTGTGGACGGTGTGGACGGAGCAGCACCCGTCCCGGCCCTGGGTCGTCGACCGCGTCCGCGCCGAGTTCTTCCGCCGGGAGATGTTCCTCCTCCTCGCGGGCGTCGGCCCCTACCTGGGCCTGACCGACCAGCAGGCCGCACTGGTCCGGGACGCCCGGCTCGCCCTGCTGGCCGACGCGGGGCCGGCCGCGCTCGACCGGTTCGCCCACCTCGCCGACCAGGACGCGGACGGCGGGGAGCGGGACTGGCGGGACGAGGTGTGGCGCCGGGCGGACGAACCCGCCCTCGCGGCCGGCGGCGACCTCGGGGACCGGATGCGCACCTACCTGGACCACCGCATCCGCCGGCAGCGGCTGTACATGGAACTGGCCGCCGAGAAGTGCGAGCGGTCCGAGGGCGCGCTCGGCCGGACCGTCAAGGGCGTGGTCCTGACCGCCGTCGCGGTCGCCGTCGCGTACGCGGTGCTGCTCGCCGCGGTGCCCGACGGCCACGAGCCGCCGACCGCGACGGTGCTGATCGCGCTCCTCGCCGCCGGCCTGCCCCCGCTGTGCAACTCGGTGCTGGCCGTGCAGAACCTGCTCGCCGGACAGCGGCTGGCCGTCTCCTACCGGGAGGCCCGGCAGGAACTGCTCGGACACGAGAACACGCTGCGCCGGCTGCTCGGGCAGCCCGAGGGGGCCGAACTCGCCCGCTCCTTCCGGGCGCTGGCCATGCGGACCGAGGCGACCCTCACCGAAGAGGTGCGCCGCTGGCGCATCACGGTGGCCAAACCGGAATTCGACGCCGGTTTGTGAAACCTCCCCTCCCACCGGCCCCCGATGGATCACAATCTGCGGTGTGGGGGAAGTCTTCATCAGCCATAGCGCCCGGGGCGACGCCTACGCCCTGGACGTCCTGGAGAAGATCGGGCAGGGGCTGGAGAAGCGGGGCCACCGGCCGCTCGTCGACCAGGCGGCCATCCCGCCCGGCGAGGAGTGGCGGACCGAGGTCATCAAGTGGGTGGCGCGCTGCGACGCGGCCGTGGTCCTGCTCAACGACAAGGCCCTGAAGTCCTCCTGGGTACGCCGCGAGGTCAACGTCCTGATGTGGCGCCGGGCCCTGGGGGCGCCTCTCCTCGTGATCCCCGTCCTCCTGGGCGACCTCACGACCGGCGACGTCAAGGGCGCCGGACTGGAGGAGCTGCGGGCGGTGCAGTTCGCCCGGACCCGACCGGACGCCAAGACCGTCGCCGAGCAAGTACTGGAGCGGTTCGCCGAGTTACCGGACGACCTCGCGGGCAGCGATCCGATGAGGGAATGGATCACCGACCTCGGCGGCTATCTGCAAGAGGCCCGGGCGGACTCGCAGCGGCTGGTCAGAGCCGCGAAGGAGCTGCAGATCGAGGACGCGCACCTGCCCGCCCTCACCGGGCGGCACGACGGTTGCCTCCTCCTGGCGCACCGGCTCCTGGTGGCGCCCCCCGAGCGCATGGCGCGGGCCCTCGGCATTCTCGCCCCCTCGCTGTCCGACCAGACGATCTCGCGCCTCGCCGGATCGCTCAGGTCGACCTGGGTGAACGAGGAGGCGGCGAGGTCCGTGCTGCCTCCTCCAGGCGGCCCGCCCCGCGCGATGACGCTGCTGCTCAACGCCCACTTCCCCGAGACCGCCGGGGACTACGTCCGGCGGGCCACGTTCGGCAACCACGAGGACTACGAAGTGCAGTCGACCGGCGCCCTCCCCCTGGGGGAGGACCGGGTCGGCGAGCGGGCGCGCTCCTGGGAGGACGCGGTGTGGAAGCTGTTCTTCGACGCCGAGGTCCCGGAGGACCGCTGGCTCCCGGACGACGTCGCCGCCCGGACGCACTACCTGATCATCCACGAGCGGCAGTCCCCGGACGAGGACTTCGCCGATGCCGTCGCCCTCCTCCACGGGCTGTTCTCCTGGCTGATCGTCCTGGTGACGACCGGCACCTCGGTCCCCGCCCCCGAGGTCCGGAAACGCTTCGCCAACGCGGTGCTCCTGAAGCCGCTCCTCACCGTCCAGGAGGAGCAGACGGCCCGGATGCGCAACAAGAAGCTCGCCGACCTGCCCGCACGCCTCACCGGAACGTACTAGGAGCCCCCGTGGCGAAACCGATCACGCACGGCCCCGACTCGCGGGACGGCCACGTGTACGACATGCCGGACGACCTCCGGCTGGCCATCGAGGTCGCCCTGGCCGCCGACCGGCCGCTGCTCCTGAGCGGCGACCCCGGCTCGGGCAAGTCGTCGGTGGCCCCGTACTACGCCCGGCTGAAGGGCCTGCGCTACTACGAGCACGTCATCACCGCCCGGACCCAGGCCACCGACCTGCTCTGGACCTTCGACAGCGTGCGCCGGCTGGGCGACGCACAGGCGCACCGCGGCCGGCTGAACGACGGCGACTACGTCGTCCCCGGCGTCCTGTGGTGGGCCCTCGCACCCGAATCGGCGCGCAGCCGGGGCGGTCTCCTCGCGCCTTCCCTCCACCGCGACCCCGCGGAGCGCTTCCACCACCGGCACCACCCGAACGGTGCCGTCGTCCTGATCGACGAGATCGACAAGGCGGACCCCGACCTGCCCAACAGCCTCCTCGTGCCGCTCGCGTCGCACGAGTTCACCGTCGGGGACACCGGTACTCCGGTGCGCCGCGAGGCCGACGCCGGTCCCCCGCTGATCATCATCACCACCAACAACGAGCGCGACCTGCCGCAGGCGTTCCTGCGGCGCTGCGTCACCTTCACCCTGCCCGGCCCGACGCGGGAGAGGCTGGTCAGCATCGCCCGGCTGCACCTCCGGCACGAGAGACGGGGTCTCCCGGAGACCACTCGCGACCTCATCGTCGCGCTCGCCGACGAGCTGATGCGGGTCCGCGCGACCGCGGACCTCGGCCACCAGAGGCTGCCCAGCACCGCCGAGTACCTGGACGCGCTGCGCGCCTGTCTCGCGCTGGGCATCACGCCGGACGACCCGCGGTGGCCCCTGCTGCGCAGCCTGACGCTGGCCAAGCCGGCGGAAGCCGGGCGGTGACCGGTGCGCGGGGAGATCTGGTTCGCCGACGTGCTCCGCGCCCTGGAGGCCGCGGACACGGACGAACAGAGACGAGAAGTCGTCCGCATGCTGGGGTTCGACTCCTCCTCCGTCCTCGCGGGCCCCGTCCCCTCCCCCTCGGGGACGGCGTCTCCCCCGCCCGAACGCTTCTCCCTGCCGTCGCACGATCCGGCTCCCCCGCCCGAGGACGAGCTCCTCGCCCCGCCCCCGGCCGAGGGCCGGGACGAGCCCGACGACGTGCTGACGGGACTGCCCCTGCTCCGGCCCCTGCGGTCCGCCGGCGAGGGGGACACCGTGCCCCGGAGGCCGGTGGAGCCGCTCGCCCGGCCGACCGGTGAGCGCCACCCGCTGCCGCACGAGCCGCTGCTCGTACCGCGCTGGACCCGCGCCATCGTCCGCGCCCTGCTCTCCCGGCCGGTTCCCGAGGGCCCCGTCGACATCGACGGGCTGATCACCGGCATGGCGTGCCGACGTCCCGTCACCCGCCTGCCCCGCCTCCCCGTGCCGACGCTCCGGTACGGCGTCCAGGTGCTGGTCGACCGGGGTGCGGGAATGCAGCCCTTCCGCCGGGACCAGGACGAACTGCTGCACCGCGTCCGGGCGGTGGTCGCCCCGCAGCTGGTGGAGGTCGGCTACTTCTCCGACGTCCCCCAGCGCGGGACGGGGCCCGGCCCCCGGTGGGCCCGGAAGGACTACCGGCCGCCGCGTGCGGGCCGCCGCGTGCTGGTCCTCTCCGACCTGGGGCTGGGCGGCCCGCCCGGCCATCACCGGGGCACCCGTGAGGAGTGGGCGGACTTCGCCGGCCGGGTGCGGCAGGCCGGGTGCGGTGCCGTGGTCCTGTCGCCCTATCCCGTCCACCGGTGGGCGGAGTGGATGCCGAGGGTGCTGCCCCTGGTCTGCTGGGACCGGACGACCCGGCCCGGCCACATCGAAACGAGGCCGGCGTGAGCGGTCCCCCCGACCACCTGCCGCCCGCCCCGCCGAACGGCGCGCTGGAACTGGCCCGGCTGCTCAGCTTCACCACGCGCATCGAGCCCGAGCTCATCCGGGCCGTCCGGCTCCGGTTCCTGCCCCGGCTGGACGCCGGGGCGGAGGCCGACCTCTGGTTCAGCGACTGGGTGGGCGCCCGGACGCCCGAGGCGATCGCCCTGCTCCCGCAGTGCCTGCCCTACCTGCGGGCCGGACTGGCCGAGCGGCTGCGGTCCGAACCGGACCTCGCCGGAGTCCTCGGTCTCGTGAAGACGCACCACCGCGACCTGTCCCCGGCGCTGCTGCTGGAGGAACAGGTCACCTGGCACACGCTGACCGGCGACCTGGACGCCGCCGGCCGGCAGCTCGACCGCGTCCTGCACGCGCTGGTCCGGGAGGAGCGTTCCGGCCTCGCCGGCTGGTTCGCCGAGGCGTGGCACCGGCTGCCGGCCGAGGCCCGGTCGACCCCCACCGCCTGGGGCCTCGCCCACGCCTCCCGGCCCCACGTGCCCGCCTTCGACGCGGAACAGCCGGCGGACCTGGCGCTCGCCGACGTCGCCGCCATCGGCGACGCCGTGGGAGAGGTCCGCCTCGGCGTCCTCCGCGAGGGGGACACCCTGGTACTGGGACGGGTGGGCGGGCGGAACGCCGCGGCCGTGTCCGTCCCGGACACCCGCCCCCGCCTGGTCGAGATCGTCTCCGACACCGGGACGCGGTCGGTGCGGGTGGCCGGGGACGCGGTCGCCGTACGGGTCGAGGTGGGCCACGGGCCGGTGCACCTGCGCACGGGCACGGGGCGGGTCTACCGGATCGAACCCGCGCCGGAGCGGACCGCGCCGGACGTGGACGATCCCCGTATCGCCGACCTGATCCGGAGGCTCCGGGAGGAGGACCCCGGCCGGGCCGCCGCGGAGCTGGCCCCCGTGCTGTCGGACCTGCTCGACCGCTCCCGCACGGAAGAGGACCTCGCCTCCCTGCGCCGGGTGGTACGGCTCAGCAATCAGGTGTCAAAAGCGGGGCACTCACCGGGGGACTTCCCCCTTCTGGGGCTCGTCGCGGCCGAGGCGTACCTGTCGTACGGGATCCTCCAGGAGGACCGCCGGTCGCTCGAACAGGCCCTTCTCGTCAGCGGGCTCGTGCTGGACTCCCCCGGCTTCGCGCAGAACCTGACCGCGCACGCCGTCCGCGGAGCCGCGCTGCGCGGGCTGTTCTCGTACACCGGGGACACCGCCCAGCTCCACCGGGCCCTGGAGGTCGCGGTTCCGGTTCCCGGCAGCTCCGGAACCACCGGTCCGGAGCACCGCAGGCTCGTCGCCGAACTGCTGTCCACCTATGTGACCCTCTACGAGGCGGATCCCGGGAACTCCGTCCTGCGGGACGCGCTGAGCCTGGCCGACCGGGCCTTCGTCACGGCCGAGGACGAGGCGTTCTGGGCGCTCCCCCTGGCCGGCATGCTCCTCGCACGCCACGAGGCGACGGGCGATCCGGCCGTGCTCGAACGGGTCGAGCGCCTCGCGCTGGACGAATGGCCGTCCGACGAACCGAGGGACGCCCGGACCGAGCGTCAACTCCTCCTCTCCCGGCTCTGCCTGGCGCGGTTCCGGGAAAGCTGTTCCCGCGACGATTTCGAGCAGGCCCTGAGGCACGCCCGCTGGGCCGTCTCCCTCGTCCCGCCCCATGCCCGGCTCCGAGGAGTGCGCCCCCGGCTGATGCTGGCGCACGTGCTGCGACTGCGGTTCTCCCTGACGGGTGAGCGTGACGCCCTCGACGAGGCCATCGCCCTCCTCCGGGTGGTGACGGCCGACACGCCCCCCTCGTCGCCCTGGCGCGGGACCGCGCACCACGACCTCGCCCGGTGCCTCGTCGACGGTCACCTCCGGAGCGGGCTGCGGACCGAACTGCAGGAAGCCCGTGCGGCCTGTGCCGCGGTCCTGACCGAGAACAGGGGACGCGGTCCGTCCATGGCCCTCCGGCAGGCGTCACAGGTCCTGGCCGGCGAGTGCCTGCTGCTGGACTACGTGGCGTCCGGGGACCCCGACGTCCTCCAGGAGGCCGTCCTCACGTTCATGACGGGCTGGGAGACACCCTTCCTCCTCGCGCCCCGGTCGCCCTGGTGCCCCATGCCGGAAATCGTCTCCGCCCTGCTGCGGGTGCCGGACCGTGAACCGGAGGGGGGAATGCTGGTCGAGCTGCTCGACGCCTGGGAAGCCGCGGTGCGGGCCTCCGAGGCCGATCTGGGATCCCTGAGGGCGTCCCTGTCGTCCCTCTCCCTCGTCCGGGCCGATCGGCTGTCCCGCCGTCCCGAGCCGTCACGCGTCCACCTGTTCCAGGCGAACGAGGAAATACAGCGCGCGGTCACCTCCGCCGCCCATCCCCTCCTGCGGCTGCGGACCCGACTCTGCCAGACGGAGCTCGCCCTGCTGCTGGGCGACGTCGAGGAGGCGTTCGGCGCTCTGGAGCACGCCACCCGGGACCTGACACCCTTGCTGGTGCTGCCGCCCGCTCCCGCACACCGCGATGCCCTCGCCCTGTGGGAACGGCTGAGCCGCGAGGTCGCGGCCCACGCGATCGGCGCCCGCGAGCCGGGCAGGGCGCTGGCCGTCCTGGAGCGGCGCGGCATCGTCATGACCGAGTACGGTGCGGGCGCGCCGAACGGGCCGCGCCCTCCCGCCGTCACGGAGCTGCGATGGCTGTGGGCGTACCTCCACCTCGGTCTGGACCACGTGTCACGGTCCCGTCGGCGGCGGGAGAGGGTCCTGCGGCTCATGGAAGCGAGCGCCAAGGCCGTTCCGGGAGTCCCCGTCCTCACCGGTTCCACCGCCCCGGAGGTCCTGCACCGGCCGGCCTCGGTGGCGGAGGAGGGCCCCGTCGTCGTCCTCAACGCCGCCGCCCACCGTTGCGACGCCCTCCTGGTGACGCGCCAGGGGGTGTCCGCGCTGCCGCTGGACGTGCGGCTGGAGGACCTGCGGGAGCGCGCCCAGCACTTCCGTTCGGCGAGGCCGCACGACGCGTCGGGCATACGGGCCTCGCTCGGGTGGCTGGCCGAGAGCACGGTGTGGCCGGTCCTCCGGGCGCTCGGTCTCATGCCCCACCGGACCGGCACGCGGTCCCCGGGGTCCTCGAAACGTACGGACCGCGCCGAGGACGAGACCCTGCCGCGCCTCTGGTGGTGCCCCACGGGCCCGTTCAGCGGCCTGCCCCTCCACGCCGCCGGCGGTCCCGAGCGGATGGCCCTGGACCACGCGGTCCACTCGTACGTCCCGAGCCTCCGCACCCTCGCCTCCGCGCGGCACCGCGAACGGCGGACGGACGACGCCGAGCAGCGCATGCTCATCGTGCTGTCCTCCGGGGAACTGCGGTGGGCGAGAGAGGAGGTCGACCGGATCCGGGACATGGTGCCGCACACCCGGGTCCTGGAGGGTTCCGACCTCACCGTGAAGGAGGTCGTCGGCCGTCTGGCCGAGCACACCTACTTCCACTACAGCGGCAGCGCGAGCCGGCGGAACGGCCGGTCGGTGCTCCACATCGCCGAGGGTCTCGGCCGGCAGCACCTGCCGGGCGGCCTCGTCCCGCACGGCGTGCTCGCCTACCTCTCCGCCTGCGACACCACCGGGGACTTCCCCCCGGGGGACGACGGGGGGTGGACGGTCGCCGCGTCGCTGCAATCGGCGGGCTTCCGCCACGTGATCGGCGCACTGGACATGGTGGACGACCGGGCGGCCATGCTGGTCGCGACGGCCTTCTACCGGCGGTTGCGGACGTCCTCCCGGAGGCTGGCTCCCGAGCGTGCGGCGCGTGCGCTGCACGGTGCCCTGCGGGAGGCCCGGCGCGACGGCTTCCTCCTGGAGGTCCTCACCATGGTGCACCTGGGGCCGTGACCCGCACCGGGTCGGCCCGCGTCTCCTCTTCGTCCGGCGCCCCCGTCAGGGGGTCTCCCCGGCGTACTCCACCATGAGCGGGCTCGCCACGAGGCAGCGGGGCACCGCGCCCTGGCCGGAGAGCAGGGCCGTGACGCGGGCGTACCCGAACATCGGGGCGGTGGTGTCGATGTCCTCGCGCCCGGCGTCGAGGGCGCGCAGCAGGTCGCGGATGCCCGTGGCGCTCGGGGCGGGGGCCAGGGGCGAGACCGGCTCCTCGTCGGCCCGGGGGCCGGAGGAGAGCGCCTCGACCACCTGTCCGGCCCTGGTGAGGAAGACGGTGCCGACGCTGTCGCCTCCGACCATCTCGCTCAGCGCGGGGCCTTCGGCGAGCTGGGGCGTCCAGCCCAGCAGGTGCCGGGCGGAGCCGTGCAGCAGCAGTCGGCAGCCGGCGTCCTCACCGGTGCCGGAGGCCGTCCCGGAAACGGTTCCCGAGTCCACGAAGAGCAGCAGGTCCCGGTAGGCCCCGCGGAGCGTGACGCAGCGCATGGGCGCCTCGAACTGCACCCACGTGCCGGGGCGGAGACCGGGGTCCTCGTACCAGAGTGCCGTCTCCTCCAGGTGCTTCTGCACCTGTCGCAGGTGTTTCATCCGCCCCTGTTCGCCGTCGGCCTCCTGCGCGTCCACGTCGACCCCGAAGCCGAACGGCGTGGACAGGCGCACCCCCGCGGTGCGCGGCGCGCGGCGCGGTTCCGGGAGGAACTGCTGCAACTTGCCGGCGGACAGGTAGATGACGTCACGCACTCGGGCCCCCAAGTCCGGTCGCCGGTCCTGCTGGTACGCGACGACCGGTGCCTCCACCATACGGGGCGCAAGGCACCGGACCGGCCTCGATCCGCAGACGGGAGCGGCCCCCGCTCCGGTGGGCCAGCGTGTCACTGGGGGTCGTGGCGGTCACGGCCCCCGGGTTGTTCCTCTCCCGCCACTGCCTGGGCGCGGCATGGGCGGCAGGGAACGGCTCGCCGCGTTCCCCCTGTTGCTGGAGTTCGTCCGGCGCCCGGCGGGCCCCGCGTCACCGCGGTCCGGCGTCAGCGCGTCGCGGTGGCGGCTCGGGTGACGTAGGCGTCGCGGTGGGTCTGGGTGAGGGTGTTGCCGTCCCTGTCGGTGAGTTCGGCGCGGAGGGACACCGTCCGGCCGGGGGCGGGGGTCGTCAGTTCGATGCGGCCGGCGGCCAGGGGGGCCGGGGTCCAGGTGGTGCCGCCGTCCGTCGAGACGGACACGGTCAGCGACCGTACGCCCACCCGGCGGGCCGCGCCCTGCACGGTCACCGCCACGCGGGTGGGGGCGTGGGCGGGGGCGGTGCCGTCGAGGGCGAGGTCGGGGCCGAAGCGTACGGCGCTCAGGGGGAGTTCGGTGGCGGTGGCGGTCGCGGCGGAGGTGAAGGTCCAGGTCGCGGTGACGCTGCCGCGCGGGCGGGTGGCGCTCGCCGTCAGGCGGTAGGAGGCCCGTCCGGCGGGCAGGGTGAACGACGCGTGCCCCGGCGTCTCGCCGCGGCGGGTCGCGAGCAGGGCGCCGTTGCGGTGCAGCGTGACCGTCGAGGCGGTGAACGGGGGCGAGGACGGCACGTGGCCGTCGCCGTCGGCGAGCAGCGGCACGGTCAGGTCCAGGGTGTCGCCGGTGCGCTGGGCGACGGGCCGGGCGCCGGGCGAGGGGTCCAGGGCCGGGCCGTGGACGGGGGTGTCGAAGGTGTGCACCGTGGTGGAGCCGGGCGCGTACGAACGCCCGAGGACGAAGTGGCTGTTGGAGGGGCCCTCCGTCTCGGACGGCACGCTGTACACGAGGTCCCAGGTGCCGCGCTCGGCCGTGAAGTGGAACGTTCCGGTGCTCCCGAACGGCACCGCGAGCGGCACCGCCGGGGAGGGGCCCGGCGACGGCGTGAAGTCGACGAGGCCCGCGCCCGTCCCGGCGCCGGAGGCGGGCACCCCCGCGCGCACCACCAGCGTGGCCAGGTCGCCCGCCGCCGGGCGCCGCACCAGTCCGGTCGGCGCCCGCTCGCCCCGGAAGAGGTAGCCGAGCGCGCAGACGCCGGCCGGGCGCTTCCAGTACGAGTCCGCCCAGGTCCGTACGGCGCCGCGCTCGGTGTCCGGTCCCAGGTGCGCGACGCGCAGGTCGGGCGACCGCGCCATCAGGTTCGCGAACCCGGTGACCCCCTCGTACGTCACCTCGGCGAACAGTCCGGCCTGCTCGAACACGGCGTCGGCGAACGGCGGCCGGACGTCCACCGGGCGCGCGACCCGGGCGTCGAGCACGAGGGTCGTGTCGCGGTCGACGTCCAGCCGGGGCCGGACGAGCCAGTCGTTCCCCCAGTCCTCCTCCCCCACCGGCCTGGTGGAGAAGGTGGAGTCGAGCATGTACCGCCCCGCGGGCACCTGGAGGGTGACGGTGCCGGGCGAGTCCTTCACCTCCCGGCCGCTGCCGGCGTCGGGCCCGGACAGCGCGGTCAGCAGGGTGCGGTAGGCGGTGGTCGGCGCGCCGTCGCGGCCCAGGTGGACGAGGGTCAGGGCGTGGGTCCCGGCGGCGTCGGGGGTGGCGCCCGCGGTGGCGCGGGGGGCGGCGTGGGCCGCGGCGGCCGGGAGGCAGACCGCGGCGGTGCCCGCGGCCGTCACGGCGCCGAGGCCGCGCAGCACGGTGCGGCGCGTCGCCGCGCGGGGGGAGGCATCGGAGGAGGAGGTCGAGGCCGAGGGGGACGAGGATTCCGCGTACACGTTCATGATCTGTACTGGGCCGGGCCCGCCCCGGGTTCCCGTGAGCCGCGTCACACCGCCTCGTACCGCACCCCGCCCCTCCTGGAACGCACCGGTCCCGGCTCCTCCTGGAGGAGCCGGGACCGGTGCGTCGCGAGGGCCTCGGCCGGTGGACCCGGGCGGGCCGGACGGCTCGGCGCTCAGTCGCCGTGGCCGGTGCCTCCGCTGCCGAATCCGCCGCTGGAGATGCCGCCCCACTTGCGCTGCTCCTCACTGGGAGGGGTCTGGGCGGCCTCGCCGCAGTTCCGCAGGTTGTAGGGCATGAGGCGGTGCTGCCCGTCGGTGTGGGGCACCTCGGAGGGCCTGCGGTACTCCGACACCTCACCGGGGTGCCGGTCGGTCACCGGCCGGTGCGGCTGGGTCTCCGGGTCCGGAGGGGGCAGTTCCCGCCGGGAGACCCGTATGCCGAGGGCGAAGGCGCCGATCAGCACGGCGACGACGACCAGACCGCCGACCACCTGGGCGAGGCCGGACTGCCAGACTCCGGCGGCGAGTTGCGGCTCGGCGAGGGCGAGGGTGTACGTGCTCATCGGGGTGTCCTCCATCGTCGGACCGGCGCCCGCGGGCGAGGAACCGGTCGGGAGTGAGTCGGGGAACAGCCGGAAGGCGGCCGGCCGGAGATCCGGGACCGGGAGGGCCTCCGGCGGCCGGTCAGAAGCCGAAGATCCGGAACAGGAAGAAGGAGGCGCCGAGGACGGCACCGAGGACGATGAGGGAGACCCAGACCATCGGGTGTTCCCAGACGCCGCCGTCGGCCCGCTCGGGGTGGGCCGAGGAGGTGCTGCCCTCCACGGGCGGGGTTTCCTCAGGAGGTACGAACGGCACGCTCATGATCGCTCCTTGTGTACGGCGGCCCCACGCCGCCCGTTCTCCACCGTCTCCCCCCGCCCCGGACGGCGCGAGACGCATCGATCGCGCATCGATCTCGCATCGACCGTGCGGGGCGCGGGCCGGGAGCGGGGCCCGGCGGCGCGGCCCCCTCCCTCCTCCCGCGCGCCGCCGCACGTGAGGGGCTGCCCCGGCCCGCGGGCGGCGCTCGGCTCGGAAGCGACGCCCTCGGCGCCTCGCCGCTCACGCTCCAGACGGCCGCAGAGACATCGGACCGCGAGGCGGGGGTCCGGCCGGACCCGGTGGCCACGCACCTCGGCAAGCGCTCGGCCCTCGTGCGGCGGGCGGTCTTCCGGACCTTCGACGAGGTGGCCCGGCACGAGTTCGAGGAGGCGGCGGGCCTCCTCGCCGGCCGCCGCCCGCGCGGACGCCGTCCTCACCACCGCGATTTCCTCGAACGTCTCCACGGCGGCCTGGCTCCGGCCCTGGCGGTCGTCGGGTCACTCGTCGCCGAGGTCCTCGACCGCGGCGGCGACGGCCACGAGCGGATGAAGGGGGCGGAGGAGACCGCCCGGCGCACCGGCCTCTTGTGAGGCGGGCCTCCGCGGCCGGACCACGTCCTCGCGGTGCGCGCGGGGGCGTCTCTCCGCACGAGGCCCTCCACCAGGGCGCGCAGGCGCGTCTCGTCGGCCTGCCGACCGCCGGTGACACGGCGTCCGGCGGTCGGCAGGCCGCGGCGAGGCGGTGGGCGGAGCCGAGCGGGCGAGGGGCCGTCGACGGCTCGAAGGGGTTCGGCCGGAGCCGACCGGCCCGGGCCGCCGCGCGGACGGCGGCGTCCGCTCCGACGACGCCGGAGCGGACCCGGTCGACGGCCCAGGCCGGGTCACCTGACCGTGGCCAGGGGCCGCTCCGCGCGGGCCGCCGCGACCTCGGCGTAGTGCCCGGCCAGGGTCCCCGCCATGGCGGCGGAGGAGAACGTGGTGCGGACCAGCGTCCGGGCCCGCGCGGCCATCTCCGAGGCCGACGCGTCGTCGACGGCGAGCAGGCGGACCAGCCCCTCGCCGAGCGTCTTTGCGCAGGAGGTGTCGATCAGGAGGCCGTTGTGTCCGTCGACGAGGTAGTGGGGCACGCCGCCGCGGAGCGGGCCCGCCGCGAGCAGTCCCGCCTCCATGGCTTCGAGGATCCCGAGGCCGAACTCCTCCTTGGCGCTGGCGCACACGTAGCGCGCGGGGACCCGCCGCGCCGGATCGGCCAGGCCCCGTTCGAGCATCCGGACCTCCGCGTTGGAGAGGGCGGGCAGGAGCACCAGGCGCCGCCGCGCCTCGGGGCAGGCACGGAGTGCGTCCTCGACGCGGGCGCGCACCGCGCGTTCCACGGGGTCGCCGTCGTGCGGGCTGCCGCCGACGAGGACCAGGGCCGCGTGCCGGTGGCATCCGGAGCCGATCCAGGAACGGACCAGGAGGTCCTGCTGCTTGACCGGGTGGAGCCGTCCCACGCTGAGCAGCACCGCCGCGCCGGCGTCCGCGGGCTCCGGGACGGCCGCGACCGCCCGGTCGACCGTCCGGAGGAGCTCCGCGCGCCTGGCCGCCTCCCGAGGGGGCGGCAGGTACGGCGGGATGCCCTCGGGCGGAGCGCTCGGCGCGCCCCCGCCGTCCCGGTCCGCCAGTTGCGGGTAGTACCGCAGCAGTTCCGGCGCGCCGCCGTCCCGGCCCGCGATGCCCACCACGCGGTCGGCGCGTCCCACCAGCCGGTCCGCGACGAACACCCGGTGCAGGTCGTCCCGGAGGGCGGTCCCGTCGGCCGCGGGGGTGTCGTACCGCTCGGTGATCTGCCGGTGCGGGTCCGGGGTCGCCGTGAAGACGACGCGCGTCCCGGCCCTGCGGGCGCCCTCGGCGAGGGCGAGCGAGCCGTCGTCCGCGTAGCGGACGTGCAGGACGTCGACCGGCGCGGCCGACCGGGCGAAGAGCTCGGCGGTCCACCAGGCCATGGCCTCCCGGTGCCTCCCGGACTCGTCGGGGCGGAGCTGGCTCCCGCTGTCCACCGGGATCCTGAGGACCCAGTGGCCCGGGGCACGCCGCCGGAGCAGCACGGGGTCGGCCTCCAGCTCGGGCGTGCAGGCGGTGACGACGGTGAGCACGCGGGCGACGGGGGCGGTGCCCGCGAGGGCGTCTCCGAGGGAGCCGAGGAGGACGCCCAGGCCGCCGCTCATGCCCTCGCCCGGACGGTCGAGCCGCCCCAGCAGCATGGACTGGGCGACGACGACGCCGCGGCGCGGCGCGGCCCGGACCCGGTCGGCCGAGGGGTCCCGGCCCAGCAGCGCGAGGAGCGCGCGCTCGTACGCGTCCCCGGCCGTGCGGACGTCGGGTATGAGGGCCCGCCCGCCGGTCGCGCGGAGGAGCCGCCACGCGGCGTGCCGCGTCCGGCGGCCGGGCGCGGTCGCGGCGGCGCGGAGCTCCGGGCGGGTGAGGGGGCGCAGCCCGGCCGCCGCGGCGAGGTCCAGCATCGCGGCGACCGCCGCCTCCGGAGCGTTCCCGGTCCGGAGACCGGCGCTCAGGGCGGCCTCGGACCTCGTGGGGCCGAACCGCCGGACGACGTCCGGCCACGCGTCGAAGACGGCGCCGCGCGCGTGGTCGCCGTCCTCGAGCAGCCGGACGCACTCGGCCGGCGTCGGGACGCCTCCCGCGCGCACCAGCCTCCTCAGCCGCGCCAGCACGAGGTCACGGGGCGTCGCGAAGACGGCGGGGACCGTCGCGGGGCCGCCTCCCCGGTACTCGGCGCGCACCAGTTCCGCGAGCAGGTGCGGCGTGCCCGGCCAGCCGGGGGAGCCACCGGCCACGGGCGCCCGCCAGTGCGCCGCGCGGACGGCCAGGAACGGCTCGGACGGGTTCTCCCCGGCCGGACGCGGGCCGGCGCGCAGGGGGTGGTGGCCCGCGGGCACCGCGCGGACCCGGGCGGTGTGGGAGCGGTTCATCGCTTCTCCTCGTCGACGACGGTCGGCGGGCAGTTCTTCGCCGGCGGTCCGGGCGGCGGATGCACGGGCGGTGATCCGCCCGCCGGGGGCTGTGAGGACGCCGCCCGGCGGATCACCGCCCGGGGGGAGCGACGGGCCCCCGCCCCCGGCCCGTCCGCCGCTCGCGCATCCGGTCGGCGCGGGAAGGGCGAACCCCTCGGCATGGAGTCATCAGCAGTCGCCCGGGGCCGCCCGCCGCGCGTGGTCGTCGTCAGTCCTCCCTTCGTCTCCCACGCGCAGCCGCTCTCCGTGCTGGCCGGCGCGCTGGCCCGCGAGGGCGCCGACGTGGTCCTCGCGTCCGGCCCGTCCTTCGAGGGCTTCGCGGCCCGCGCGGGCGTAGGGTTCGTACCGCTGACCGTGACACGGAACGCGAACACCGGAGTGGCGCGCAGCACCCGGCAGGCGCCCGGGGAGGCCGAGCGCCTGGAGGAGTTCCTGGACTCCACACGGCGCGGGGCGGTGTCCGCGCTGCTCACGCAGAGCCGTCACCGCGGCCGGGACATGCTGGCCGATCCCGAAGGGACGCTGGCCGCGCTCCGCGCCCTCGACGCGCGGCTGCGTCCGGACTGGTACGTCGTCGACCAGTTGAGCTACCCCGTCACCCTGGCCCTGCACTGCCTGGGCCTGCGCTACGCGACGTTCTGCCCCGGCCATCCCACGTACGTCCCGCCCTCCGAGGACGTGCGGTTCGGCGTGCCCTACGCGTGGCCCCGGGAGATCCGGCCCGGGGAGGACCGGCTGGAAGAGCTCCGGGCGGCGGCGGGAGCCGTGGAGACGGCGTTCACCCGGCGCTTCGCGGAGGTGGCGCGCGTCCACGCCCCGGAGGCCCCGCCCCCGGGCCGCGCCTTCGCGCTGGCCTCCCCGCACGCCGTGGCGTTCGCCTACCCGGAGTTCCCGTGGCTGCCGGACCACCCGGAGAGCGGGCCGTCACTGCTCTACGGAGGGCACTGCGGGCCCGCCGCCGAGCCGGATCCGGGCCCCGGGTGGAAGGAGGTGGTGGGGCGGCTCAGGGCCGGGCACGACCGTCTGGTGCTGATCGCCCTCGGGACGTTCCTCTCCGCCCGTGACGACGTCCTCGCGCTCCTCGTGGAGGGGCTGCGCTCCCGTGTGCCCGGGGCGGCGGCGATCGTGGCGGCGGGCGACCGGGCGGCGGCCCTGTCCGCGCTCGCGGGGCCCGGTGTCCACGTGGAGGCGACCGTGCCGCAGCGGTGGCTGCTGGGGAAGGTGGACGCCATGGTGCACCACGGCGGGAACAACTCCTTCACGGAGTGCCTGGCCTCCGGCACGCCCGCCCTCGTCCTGCCCTTCTCCAGCGACCAGTTCGCCATCGCCCACGACGCCGAGCGGGCCGGTGCCGCCCGGTGCGCCGACCCCTCCCGGCTGGACGGGCGGTCGGCCGGGGAGGCCCTGCGGCGGCTGCTCGACGACCCGCCGCCGGGTGTCGGCCGGTGGTCCCGGTGGGTCCGGCGCCGGGGCCCCGCCTGGACGGCGCGCGGGCTCATCCGGGAGATGTCCGGGGTCGGTGATCCGCGTTCCGCCGCGCCGGCGGCCCCGTGCGTTCGGTGACGACGAGGGCGAGCGTCCTCAGCGCCCTCCTGGTGTGGCTCTTGACCGTGCCGAGCGGCAGCCCCAGGCGCCGCGCGATCTCCGGCTGGGTGAGCCCCAGGTAGTAGGCGAGGAAGAGGATCTCGCGGCGGTCGGCCGGGAGTTCGGCGATGTGGGGGGCGATGCCGAGGCGTTCGACGGCGCGCGCGGCGGCGTCGGGGCTCTCCGGGGCCGGGCCCCGCGCCAGGCGGCGGGCCCCTTCGTGCCGTCGGACCAGGGCCCCCGACGCGTCGGCGGCCTTGTGGGCGGTGATGCCGCGCAGCCACGGCCCCAGGCCGCCGCGGCGGGGACAGTACCTGCGGGAGTGCAGCCAGACGTCCGCGAACACCTGCTGGGCGACGTCCTCCGCGTCGTGGAGGTCGACGCAGCGGTACCGGGCCCACCCGAGGACCCGGGGGTACCAGTCGGTGAAGAGCGCGTCGAAGGTCTCGCGCACGACGTCGCCGTGCGGCGGCCCGTCGCCGCTCCGGTCCTGGCAGTGGGCGCACGCGGGCGTGGGCGGTGTTTCGGGCACCGGTCGTCTCCGGACACATCCGGGGGAAGGGAGGAGGGTCGCGATGCCGACCGCCGTATCGGGTCCCTCGGGACGAGGCGGCGGCGAAGGGGTGCCCGCGGCGCAAGCCGACCACGGACGTCCGCCGGCCGCCACCCGGCGCGGTCCGGACGTGCGCCCCTCCGCCGCCCCGCCCGCTCCGCTCCCCCTCTCCTTCCCTCCGGAGAAGTCCGGCGGGGATCAGGGACGTTGCGCGACGAAGGTGTGCGTGATGCCCGTCTGCCAGCCCGGCAGCGGAAGGCAGCGCACCCGGGTGAACCCCGCGCGCCGCAGCCGGGCGGTGAAGGCGTCCGTCGTGTCGAAGGCGAGCACGCTGCGGTAGAGGTGGCCGTAGAGCTCCGCGTCGCCGTGCAGCCGGGCCCACGGCCTGACGAAGCCGTTCACGACCGCCTTCCAGACGAGCCGGTCGGAGGGCCGTCCGCCGAGGCTGTACTCGTGCACGGCGAGGCGGCCGCCGGGCCGGAGGAGCCGGTGGACGAGGCGCAGCACGGCATCGGGGTCGGCGACGTTGCGCAGGAGGTACGCGGCGAGGACGGCGTCGTACGGTCCGCCGGCCTTGACCTCCTCCATGCTCTCGACCGGGGCGTGGACGAAGGAGACGCGCTCCGGCCACGCCTTGGCCCGGGCGCGCGCGAGCATGCCGGCCGACGCGTCGACGCCGACCACCGTCGCCCGCGGCGCCGCGCGGAGCAGCGCCTCCGTGGACGTGCCGGTTCCGCATCCCAGGTCCAGCAGGGTGAGTCCGGCGCCTCCGCCGGGCAGCCCGAGCCGCCGGGCCGACCGCCGGAGGTGCGCGCGGTATCCGGGGCTGGCGGCCGTCATGAGGTCGTAGGTCGGCGAGGCGTGGTCGAACGCGGCGGCGAGGTCTCCGTCACGCAGCATGGTCGTGGACCTCCCTGGTCCGCGCGGTCCGGGCGTGGTCCTCCCAGGGTTCCCCACCGGGTCCGCCCCGGCCAGCGGACGCGCCGCGGCGCCGGGGACCACCGCCCGCCTGCGTGCGGGAACCCCCCGGTCGGCCCTGTGTCTGCTGCATCCGCGCGCGACCGCGGTACGGAACATGCAGACGCACCGCACTGCCCGACGCACGGCAGCAAGGGAACCCACATGCGCATTCTCGACCCCCGTTCCATCGACAGGGACGTGCCCGCGGCCCTGGACCACGTGATCGACGACCTCCTCGGGCGGCGCCTAGCCGAGGCCCGGGTCGTGGAGGGGACCTTCGCCGCGGACATCGCCGGGCGGGTGGCCGCCTTCGCGGCCGGTGGCGGACGCCGCAGGTCGCAGTTGCTGTGGTGGTCCCTGCGCGCGGCCGGCGGCGGCGCCGACGAGGCCGGGGCGGCCCTGCGGGTGGCGGCCGCCGTGGAGCTCGTCCAGACGTGCGCCCTCATCCACGACGACGTGATGGACGGCTCCCGGCTCCGCAGGGGGAGTCCTTCCGTGCACGTCGCGCTGGACCGCCAGTACGGCGCGGACGGCCCCGACCGGCCGCTCGGGGGCTTCGGCGGTTCCGGCGCGGTCCTCGCGGGCGACCTGGCCCTCGCCTGGGCGGACGACGCGTTCGCGGAGGCGCTCCTGACGACCCCGCACTCCGCCGGTCTCGGCGCGCGGTGGCGGGCGATGCGGACCGAGATGGTCGCCGGGCAGTACCTGGACCTCCAGACGCAGGTCACCGGCTCGCGTTCGGCCGGACGGGCGATGCGGACGGCCGTCCTGAAGACGGCGCGGTACTCCGCCGTGCACCCGCTGCTGCTGGGAGCGCTCCTGGCGGGGGCCGGCGAGCGGACGCTCCGGGGCCTGGGCCGGGCGGGGCTGTGCGCCGGCATCGCCTTCCAGCTGCGGAACGACCTCCAGGGGGTGTTCGGCGATCCGCGGCGCACCGGCAAACCGGCCCTCGAGGACCTGCGGACGGGCAAGGCGACCTACCTCGTGGCCGTGGCGCGGACGCTGTGCGTCCGCGCCGGGGACGCCGAGGGGCTGCGCCTCCTGGACTCCGTGGTCGGCTCCCCCTCCGCCACGGAGCGGGAGCTGTGCCGCGTGGCCGACCTGCTGGAGTCCTGCGGTGCCCGGGCCCACGTCGCCGGGCGCGCGGACCGGCTGTGCGCGCGGGCGGTGCGGACCCTCCGGCAGACGGAGCTGGTGCCGGGCCCGGCCGGGGAGGTGACGCGGCTCCTCCTCGACGCCGGGGGCGGGGGCGCGGAGGCGCGCGCCGGTACGGCGGCGGGCGGCGGGTTCTCCGGGGCGCCGTCCGTGCGCGCGGTGGCCGCGTCGGGAGCGGGCCGATGAGGCGGGTCCGGGGCAGGACGGACCACGTGGTGGTCGTGGGGGCCGGCTTCGCCGGTCTGTCGGCGGCGCTCCACCTGCGGGGCGCCGGCCGGGAGGTGACGCTGGTCGAACGGGATCCCGCACCGGGCGGGCGGGCCGGGCGGCTGGACCTCGGCGGCTTCCGGGTGGACACGGGGCCCACCGTCCTGACGATGCCCGCCCTCCTGGACGAGGCGTTCGCGGCCGTCGGGGACTCGCTGTACGACCGGGTGGAACTCGTACCGCTGCACCCGGCCTACCGGGCGTCGTTCTGGGACGGGAGCCGCGTCGACGTCCACACCGAGGCGGACGCCATGGCCGCGGAGGTGGAGCGGTTCGCCGGGGCCCGCGAGGCCGACGGCTACCTCCGCATGCGCGCCTGGCTGGGCAGGCTGTACGCGGTGCAGGAGCGCCGCTTCATCGACGCGAACTTCGACTCGCCGGCGCAGCTGCTCCACCCGGACCTGGTCCGGCTGGCGGCCCTCGGCGGACTCGGGCGCCTCGACCGGGCGATCGGGTCCTTCCTGTCGGACGAGCGTCTCCGGCGCGTGTTCTCGTTCCAGGCCCTCTACGCGGGCGTCCCCCCGTCGCGGGCGCTGGCCGCCTACGCGGTGATCGCCTACATGGACACCGTGGCCGGGGTGTTCTTCCCGCGCGGCGGCATGCACGCCGTGCCCGCCGCCATGGCGGACGCGGCCCGCCGTTCCGGCGTCGACCTGCGGTTCGGGGAGCGGGTGACGGCCCTGGAACGGTCGGGGGAACGGGTGACGGCGGTCGTGACGGAGGGGGGACGGATCCCGTGCGACGCGGTCGTGCTCACCACGGAACTCCCCCTCGCGTACCGGCTCCTGGGGCGCGCGCCCCGGCGTCCGCTCCGGGCGCGGCACTCCCCCAGCGCGGTGGTCCTGCATGCGGGGACCGACCGCACCTGGCCGGAACTGGCGCACCACACCCTTCTGTTCGGGTCCGCGTGGTCCCGCACCTTCGACGAACTGACCCGAACGGGAGAGCTGATGACCGACCCCTCCCTCCTCGTCACCCGCCCGACGGCCACGGACCCCGCGCTGGCGCCGCCCGGCCGGCACCTCCACTACGTCCTGGCGCCCTGCCCCAACACGGAGATCGGCCCGGGAGCGGCGCACTGGGGCGACCTCGCCCCGGCCTACCGGGACTCGCTCGTCGCGGAGCTGGAGCGGCGCGGACTGGACGGATTCGGCGCGTCGATCGACGAGGAGTGCCTGGTGACCCCGGCCGACTGGGCCGCCAGGGGGCACAGCGCGGGCACCCCGTTCTCCCTCTCGCACACCTTCGCCCAGACGGGGCCGTTCCGTCCGCGGAACCTGGTCCGGGGCACGGAGAACGTCGTGCTCGCGGGCTGCGGGACCACGCCGGGCGTCGGGGTGCCCCCCGTCCTCGTCTCGGGCAAGCTGGCCGCCCGGCGGATCACCGGTGCCCCGCCGGGAGCCGTCCGCCGCGCGGCGCCCGCCGCGGCCGGCCGCCGGGAGGGCTCGTGACGGCACGGGAGCTCGACGCCGCCGGGGTGCGCGACCCGGCGCTGCGGGCGGCCTACGCGGAGTGCCGCAGGCTCAACGCGCGCCACGGCAGGACGTACTTCCTGGCCACGCGCCTCCTGCCGCTGGACCGCCGCAGCGCGGTCCACGCCCTGTACGGTTTCGCGCGGCGCGCGGACGACATCGTGGACGAGACCGCCGCCACGACGCCGCGGGAGCGGGCGGCCGCGCTCGACGCCCTGGAGGCCGAGTGGCACGGGGCCCTGCGCGGCGAGCCCGCCGCCGATCCCGCCGTGGCGGCCGCCGCGCACGCCCGCGGCCGCCTCGGCATCCCGGCGCGGCACTTCGACGACTTCCTCGGGTCGATGCGCAGCGACCTCTTCGTGCGGGAGTACGCGACCTACGACGACCTGCGTGGTTACATGCACGGCTCGGCGGCCGTCATCGGGCTGCAGATGGTGCCGGTCCTCGGCACCGTCGTCCCGAGGGAGCAGGCCGAGCCGTACGCGGCCGCGCTCGGCGTCGCCTTCCAGCTGACGAACTTCCTCCGCGACGTCGGGGAGGACCTGGACCGGGGCCGGGTGTACCTGCCGGCCGACCTCCTCGCCGCGTCCGGCGTGGACCGGGACCTGCTGCGGTGGAGCAGGCTGACCGGACACCGCGACCCGCGCGTCACCGACGCGCTGCGCGCCGCCGCGGACCTCACCCAGGACGTGTACCGCGAGGCGGAGCCCGGCATCGACCTGCTCGACCCGGCGTCGGCGCCGTGCGTGCGCGCGGCCTTCGTCCTGTACCGGGAGATCCTGGCGGTGATCGAGGAGGAGGGGTACGCGGTGCTGCACCGGCGGGCGGTGGTCGGACGGCGGCGGCGGGCGGCGCTCGCGCTGCCCGTCCTCGCGAGGGCGCTGGCCGCGCGCGGCGCGCGCCGCGGGCGCCGCGCGGCCCCGGAGGGCGGTCCCGGCGGAGGGCCGGCGGAGAAGGCCCTCGGGCGGAGCGGGGGCCCCGGACGGAGCGAGGGGACGAGGAGGGACGCGCGGTGAGGAGATCGGCGGGCCGGGACGGCCGGCGCCGGCTGCCCCTGGGCTTCCGGCACGATCCGGTGCCCTGGGAGGAACAGCGGGCGACCTGGCGCCAGGCCCGTCCGGCGGGGATCGCCGCCGGACTGGCACGGGCGACGGCCAGGCCGTCCGGGAACTGGTACGTCGTGGGGGCGAGCGGGGACGTCCGCGCCGACCGGCCGACGGGCAGGACCGTCGCCGGCACGGAGGTGGTGCTCTGGCGCGACGCGGACGGCGAGGTGCGTGCGGGACCGGGCGCCTGCCCCCACCTCGGGGCCGCCCTGGGAGAAGGCGTGGTCCGGTGCGGCACCCTCGTCTGCCGCTGGCACGGTCTGGCCCTGGACGGCTCGCCGACCGCGGGCTGGGAGCCGTGGCCCGCGTACGACGACGGGGTGCTGGTCTGGGTGCGGCTCGACGCGGTCGGCGGCGAGGAGCCGACGGAGCGGCCCGTGGTGCCGCCGAGGCCGCCCGTCGCGGGGGCGGTCGCGGCGGTGTACACCGGCGTGGGCGCCTGCGAGGCCGAGGACGTCGTCGCCAACCGGCTCGACCCGTGGCACGGTTCGTGGCTGCACCCCTACTCGTTCGTGGACCTGGAGGTCCTCTCCGCACCGCCGGACGGCGTCACCGACGAGGAGGACGCGCTGGTGGTCCGGGTGTCGTTCAAGGTGGCGGGCCGCGTGGTGGTGCCGGTGACGGCGGTCTTCACCGCGCCGGAACCCCGGACCGTCACCATGCGCATCGCCGAGGGCGAGGGCGCGGGTTCCGTGGTGGAGACCCACGCCACTCCGCTGACCCCCGCCGGAGCGGCCCGCCCGCGCACCGCCGTGGTGGAGGCCGTCGTGGCGTCATCGGACCGGCGGGGCTTCGGGGCGGCCCGTGCCCTGGCCCCCTTGCTGCGCCCCGCGATGCGGTCGGCGTCGGCGCGCCTGTGGCGGGACGACCTGGCGTACGCGGAGCGCCGCTGGGTGTTGCGGAGCACGGGGCGGTTCCCGGGATAGGGCGTTCCCGGGCGGGGGTTCCCGGGGCGCGGCGCCGACGCGGCGCCCCGGTTCCTCACCCGGCCGGCACGGGGTCCCCGGCCGCCCGGGCGAGGAACCGGAGGACGGCCGAGCGGCCGGCCATGGGCACGGTCCAGAGCGTCTGGCCGCGGAGCCCCCATCTGCGCAGGTGGGCGTTGGCCGCGAGGAAGCCCGTGGTGGCGGCGCGTTCCATGAGGGCCACGGGGTACTCCGTGCGGACCAGGTCCCCGGCGACGGTGACGGTGGGGTCGGGGGTGTGGACCGTGGGGCGGTTCCGGTGTCCCCCGACCTCGAAGAGCGGGCAGTCGGAGCGGAGTTCGTGCCGCTCGTCGAGGATCGCGGCGGCCCTCGTCTCGGGCCAGGCGCGGCGCAGTTGCGCGACCAGTTCGCGGGAGAGCGCTCCGGCACGGGCGGCGGGGTCCACGGCGTAGGCGTGCAGTTCGACCACCGACCCGCCGGTGCGGGCGGCCCAGCGGGCGGCCTCGCCCTCCCAGCGGTCGAGGACGCTGATGTTGTCGAGGGGGCCGAAGCCGCTGGTCCCGAGGAAACCCGGCCGCCGGGGGTCCACGGGCCGGTCGAGCCAGAGCCTGGAGACGAGGAAGGGCGGCGCGGTGCGGAGCGCGCCGATCCTGGCCCGCCAGGGCGCGTCGCACAGCCCGGGGGACGCCCCGGCGATCGCGCGCAGGCCGTCGGTGTCGGTGGCGAGGACGACGGCGTCGGCGTGCCGGGGTCCGTCGTCGGAGAGGACGGTGTGCCCGCCGCCGGGTGCCGGTGCCACTTCCCGGACGCCGGTCCCGGTGAGGATGCGCACGCCGTGGCCGCGCAGGTAGGCGCCGAGGGGGTCCCACAGGGCTTGCGGGTAGGGCTCGTCCGGCACGTCGAAGAGCAGTCCCTCGGAGGAGCCGAGGAAGTAGATGTGGAACATCAGCACCAGTTCGGCGGCGGACAGTTCGCCGGGGTCGGCGAAGAAGCTGCGGGAGAACACCTCGAACGCGAGGTGCTGGGCCGCCGGGGGGAAGCCGATGCCGTGGAGGAAGTCGCGAGCGCTGATGTCGTCGAAGCGCCGGTGGACGTCGGGGGCGCGGACGTCGAGCAGGGGCAGCGCGGCGCGGGCGTCCATGCGGCCGAGGTCGCCCCACCCGAAGCTGGGGCTGAGGGCGACGAAACCGAGCGCGCTCCACGGCGGCGTGCGGGGCACGCGGGCGAAGCTGTCGTACAGGCCGGAGCCGTGCAGCAGCGGGTAGTCCGGGAGGGCGGTGAGCCGGTCGAGGCCCGGGTCGACCCGGCGCAGCAGGCCGCGCAGGTTGTAGTACTGGCGGAAGAAGGCGTGGAAACCGCGGCTCATGGTCACCTCCGAGCCGTCGCCCAGCCGGTCCGCCCACCCCGCGAGGCGCCCGCCCAGGGTGGGTTCCCGTTCGTAGAGGGTGACGTCGACGCCGCGCTCGGCGAGGATCGTGGCGGCCGCGATCCCCGCGATCCCGCCGCCCACGACGGCGCAGGCCGGCCGGTGGCCGGGCGGTGTTCTGGGGCGTCCGTCGTGGGCGGGCACGACGACCGCCCTGCGGTCGCGGCCGCGTGCGGGGGTTCCGTTCCGGCTGGGGCGCATGGCGGGGTCCGCTCTCGTGACGAAGGGGGAGGTTCAGGCCCGGCGGGCGAGGAAGGGCAGTTCCGCGGTGGCGCGGAGCATGGGGAGCACGGGGGTGCGCAGGCCGATGCGGAACTCCTCGGACGGCCGGGTCTCCCCGTCGAGGAACCGCAGGAGCCGTTCGGGAGGGACCTCCTCGAAGAGCCGCGTGAAGAACTCGGGCCCGGAGACCCTGCCGGTGTCGATGCCGCGCAGGAGGACCGCGTCCATGAGAAGCGAACGCCCGGGGTAGGCGGGCGGGGGCAGGGGTTCGCGGCCGGCGTGGAGGAGGGCCGCCACGGCGCGCGTCTGCCGCTGGATCGCCGCGAAGGCGTAGCCGGTGGAGGGCCGCACCGCGCCCCCCGCGGCGCCGATGCGGAAGGTGCTCCGTCCGGCGCGGCGCTCGTACCGGCCGTCCGTCATCGGGATGCGGCCCCTCTCGACGCCGCGCACCTCGAACCCGCCGGTCCCGAGCAGGGAGCCGGCGTAGTGCCGCAGGGCCCGGTCGTACGCCTCGTCGGACAGCGGCTCCCGGCTGAACTCGGTGTACTCGACGAGGGCTTCGTGCCGCGACAGCGGCAGCACGTAGCCGAAGGAGAGCCCCTGCGGGGGCTGCGGGGTGCGGAAGTCCATGAGGTCCACGGTGCCGGGGGCGAAGACGGGGCGTCCGGAACGCAGGAACCATCCCTTGAAGTGCTGGAGCAGGCGGACCCTGCCGGGCGGGAGGGGGGAGGGCGGGCGGGTGTCGAAGACCCAGCGGGCGTGGACGCGCCGCTCGCGGCCGTCGGCGGTGCGGCAGGAGACGGTGGCGCCGCCGGGTCCGTCGGCGATCCCCTCCGCGACGGCCTCGACGCGGTCCAGGCCGGCGAGCCGCGGCCCGACGCCCCGGGCGAACGACTCGGAGGTGAGCATCTTGTAGCGCAGTGCGCCCAGGTCGCACGGGACCGGGCGCCCGTCGGCCCCGTGGAGCCGTACCCGGCGCCAGGAGGCCGTGAGCCAGGCGTCGTACTCCCCGGGCCCCCGCTCCCAGTAGCACCAGGTGCGCGGGAGGGGCCGGAGCGGGCCCGGGGGCGCGTCGACGAGGACGACGGAGGGGGCGGCGGCTCCTCGCGGCGGGCACAGGAGCCGCCAGGCGAGGGACAGTCCCGCCGCCCCCGCTCCGATGATGGCGACGTCGCGGCGCACCGGTCCTGTCTCCTCTCGTCGTCGGGGAAGAAGGGGCGGCGCGCGGGGGCGCGCCGTGGTGAGGGCTGCCCCGCGGGCGGGGCGGTCTACCCTCCGGTGCTCCAGTGGGACCAACGCGCCGCCCTGCGGGCCGGCCCGTCAGGGTGCGAGGCGCCAGTCGGGGTCCCCGCCGTCCTGGCGGGTCGTGCGGAAGTCACGGGGGTCGAGTCCGGCTCCCCGGACCGCGCGCAGGACGTCGGCCGTCCGCGCCGGGTCGAGGCGCGGGGTCCGGGAGAGGACGAAGCCGGAGGTGCGGTCCTCGTCGGTCACCACGGCCCACTCGTACGCGGGTCCCAGGCCCACGACGACGTAGTTGGCCTCGGTGCCGTGCCGGTAGCCGTCCTTGCCGGGGAGGAAGGAGACGTTGAGACGGGCGTTGGTGGCGTCGAGGGGCAGGGCCTCGCCGTTGATCCCGCTCCGGGTGCCCAGCCAGGTCGTGCAGCTGTTGGCCACCGCGACCGTGCCGCGACCGGTCGTGCCGTAGACCGCCTTGACGTTCTTGGCGCACTGGATCTCGAACAGCTGGGGCACGGCGGCGAGTTGCCACCAGGTTCCGGTGTAGCGGGCGAGGTCGACGGTTCCGGCGGCGCGGGCCGGGCCGTCGGGGGCCGCCGTGGCGGTGGGGACGAGTGCCAGGGCGGCGAGGGCCGTGGTGAGCAGGACGGCGGAGAGGCGCTCCGCGGCGGGCGGACGTCGGCGCATGGGCGTGGTGCTCCTTCGAGTCGCTGGTGGGATCCCTTCCGCGCGGGGCGCTCCGGCGGATGCGCCCTCCTCGCGTCCGGGCGCGCCGTTCCGCCTCCGTCGTCACCCGTACGGGGCACGCCGCATCCCTGCCGGGCCGATCGCGGAAGGACCCGTAGCGAACCTTCCGTCCCACCCGAGGAACTCCCGATGTCCGATCAGCACGATCCCGCCCCGTACGACGCCCTGCTGCTGCTCTCCTTCGGCGGCCCGGAGGGCCCGGACGACGTCGTCCCGTTCCTGGAGAACGTGACGCGCGGCCGCGGCATCCCGAAGGAACGGCTGAAGGAGGTGGGACAGCACTACTTCCTCTTCGGCGGCGTCTCCCCGATCAACGGCCACAACCGCGCGCTCCTCGACGCCCTGCGGACCGACTTCACCGCCGCGGGCCTCGACCTGCCGGTCTACTGGGGCAACCGGAACTGGGCCCCCTACCTCACCGACACCCTCCGCAAGATGGTCCACGACGGCCGCCGCCACATCGCCGTCCTCACCACCAGCGCCTACGCCTCCTACTCCGGCTGCCGCCAGTACCGCGAGAACCTCGCCGACGCACTCGCCGCCCTGGAGGCCGAGGGCCTCCCGCTGCCCAGGGTCGACAAGCTCCGCCACTACTTCAACCACCCCGGCTTCGTCGAACCCGTGGTCGAAGGCGTCCTCGCCTCCCTCGCCGACCTCGACGACACCGTCCGCGCCGGCGCCCACCTCGCCTTCACCACCCACTCCATCCCCGACTCCGCCGCCGACTCCTCCGGCCCCGCCGCCGGCCACGGCTCCGGCGGCGCCTACGTCAGACAGCACCTCGACACCGCCAGGACCGTCGCCGACGCCGTCCGCGACAGGACCGGCACCGCCCACCCCTGGAAACTCGTCTACCAGTCCCGCAGCGGCGCCCCCCACATCCCGTGGCTCGAACCCGACATCTGCGACCACCTGGAAGAACTCCACGCCACCGGAGCACCCGCCGCCGTCATGGTCCCCATCGGCTTCGTCTCCGACCACATGGAAGTCCTCTACGACCTCGACACCGAGGCCACCGCCAAGGCCGCCGAACTCGGCCTCCCCGTCCGCCGCTCCGCCACCGTCGGCGCCGACCCCCGCTTCGCCGCCGCCGTCCGCGACCTCCTCCTCGAACGCGCCGCCACCGAACGCGGCACCCCCACCCGACGCTGCGCCCTCGGCACCCTCGGCCCCTCCCACGACCTCTGCCCCATCGACTGCTGCCCCGCCCGCACCGACCACCCCGCCGCCGCCGGCGCCGACAGCCCCTACAGCTGAGGAGCGCCCGGAGTCCCGGGGAGCGCTCCGTGCGGGCTCCCCGGGGCGCCGGCGAGGGGCGCGAGCAGATGCCGTTCGACGGCCGCCGCCGGGTCGGCGCCGGGCGGGAGCTTTGGCGGCGACCCGGTCACGGCCCGGGCGGCGAACCCGCCCTCCAGGTGGGGCAGGCGCACGTCGACGACCCGGACGCCCCGGGACCGCTGCTCCCTGCCGACCACGCCCAGCCAGGCGGCGAGGGCCGTCTTGGCGGCCGCGTAGTCGGCCATGCCCTGCGGGGGCGCGTCCACGACCCGGCCGGTGACGACGGCGACCGCGGCTCCGGCCCCCAGCAGGGGCAGGGCGCCCCTGACCACGGCCATGGGCGCGAGGGCGTTCACGGTCATGAGGTGCTCGGCGGCGGCCTCGTCGACGTCCTCGGCCCGCCCGAAGCCCGCCACTCCGACGGCCACGACGACGCGGTCCAGGAACCCGAGCGAGCGGGCGGCCCACGGGGCGAGGGTTTCGCAGCCGTCGAGGTCGTAGGCGTCGAAGGCGCGGCGGGGGCAGTCGTCCGGCAGGAGCGACCGGTCGGCGAGCCGCTCCGCGTTCCGGCCCGCCAGGGCCACCGCCGCGCCCTGCCGGTGCAGCGCCCGGGCCGCGAGGCCGCCGACCGTCCCCGTCGCTCCCACGACCAGGACCGCGTTCATCGCGGGGGGCCCTGGGGAGCCGCCGGACCGGAGGTGCCGGGAAGCGCCGGGGTCTCGGTGCGGGCGGCGCCGGACGGGAGGGCCGCGGCGGCGAGGCGGCGGCGGCGCGCCAGCGACTCCGCGGCGGCCTCGCGCGGGTGGCGCCGGCGCCAGTAGGGGTTGTCGTGGGACAGCTTGCTGGACACCCGCCCGTACATGCCGAACGTGAGGATCAGCAGCCCCATGAGGAAGCTGAACATCACGTTGGTCATGCCGAAGTCGAGGAAGTTGGCGGGCCGGTCGAGCACGAACAGGTGGTAGAAGCCGCTGAGCAGGAACGCGCCCCCCACGAGCATGTTCACGGTGGAGGCGGTGTTCCCGCCCACGGCCGCGCCGGCCAGGAGGAGGAGTCCGGTCAGCACCGAGATCCAGCTCAGCGCGGTGTTGGTGGTCATCCCGGCGATCCGCTCGCCGGAGGTGTCGAAGGGGCTGAGGGCGTCGGCGAAGCCGAGGCACCCGAACACGATCAGGACGCAGCCGCAGAGCGCGGCGCCCCAGCGGTACACGGTGGCGAGGTGGTGGTCCACGGGAAGTTCGTCTTTGAGCCGCACGGTCGTTTCCCTGTCTGTCCGTGGTTCCGTCCGTCGCCCCGGTCCACCGCCCCACGGGGGCGGGCACCGCACGAACGGACATGTACGGAAGCACCTTTTGCGGTACTTCAATGCCTTTTACGCACGGTGAGAGTGCCCGGATGCACCGGACCGCGCGGCAGCGGAGCGTTCACCCGTCCGCCCCGCCGGGCGGCCCCGTCGCATCCGCGGACCGGCGTGCGGGAGAAGAACCGTCGGAAAACCGCGGCAGAGGGCGAGGAGGTCCCCATGGGCGACGCGGAGCTCCCGCGCCCCCCGGACGGCCCGCGGTCGGCCGGCGAGGGGGCGGCGCCACCGCCGGTGCGCGTCTTCCGGGGCTCCGCACGACCGGCGGGCGACACGGTCCGCCGCCTCGCATGGCCGCGGCGTGGCGCCCCTGTCCCCGCGTCCCCGCTCCGAACGCACCTGCTCACATCGTTTCCGCACCGCACGGTGGTGACTCATGTACGACAGCGATCACGGCATCACCACGGGCGCCGTGGCCCGGCGCCTCGGCGTCTCCCCGACCACCGTGCGCTCCTGGGACCGGCGGTACGGGATCGGCCCCCTCGACCGCGGGGACGGACGGCACCGGCGGTGGACCCCCGCCGACGTGGCGATGCTGGAGGAGATGTGCCGTCTCACGGCGTCCGGCGTCCCGCCCGCCGAGGCGGCGCGGACCGTCCGGCGGGTGCGCGCCTCGCCGGACGCACTCCCCGTGAACCCCGGCGTCCCGGCCTCCGCCGCACCGGACGCCCCCTCCGTGGGGGCCGGACCGGAACCCCCGTCGGCGGCCCGGCGGTCGGGGGCCGGCAGCGGCCTGCCGCTGGGAGACGTGCGGCAGGAGTGCCGCGGGCTGGCGAGGGCCGCCATGCGGCTCGACGCGCCCGCCGTGGAGGAGCTGCTCCGGGCGGCGCTGGCGGAGTACGGCCTCGTCACCTCCTGGGAGGAGATCATGGCGCCGACGCTGCACGCGGTGGGCAAGAAGTGGGAGTCGTCGGACGACCGTTACGTCGAGGTGGAGCACCTGCTCTCCTGGCACGTCTCCACGGCGCTGCGGCGGACGGCCGCCGCCGCGCCCGCGGCCACCTCGCAGGCGCCTCCGGTCGTGCTGGCGTGCGTGCCCTCGGAACAGCACACGCTGCCCCTGGAGGCGCTCGCCGCGGGCCTGGCCGAACGCGGCCTGCCCCTCAGGATGTTCGGCGCGTCCGTGCCCGCCGAAGCCCTGGACGCGGCGGTGCGGCGGTCGGGGCCCGTCGCCGTCGCCCTCTGGTCCCAGGCCCGCTCCACCGCCAACCACGCCCTGGCCCTGCACGTCGCGCGGACGGCGTTCGGGGTGCGGGGGGCGCGCAGCGCGCCCCTGGTCGTCCTCGCGGGCCCGGGCTGGCGCGGCCCGGCGCTCGCGCCCGGCACGGTGCGCCCCGCCGGCCTGCGCGAGGCGCTCGCCGTGATCTCCCGGCTGTACGGGGAGGACGCGGGCGCCGGGTAGCAGGCCGGGCGGGAGCGGGCCGAGCGGCCGGGTCAGGGGCGGTGGCGGAGGGCGCCCGGCCACCAGACGGCGGGGCCGATGTCCCGGACCAGCGCCGGGACGAGGAGCGACCGGACCACGAGGGTGTCGAGCAGGACGCCGAAGGCCACGATGAAGGCGATCTGGACGAGGAAGGCCAGCGGGATGACCCCGAGCGCCGCGAAGGTGGCGGCGAGGACGACGCCCGCCGAGGTGATGACCCCGCCCGTGGCGACCAGGCCGCGCCTCAGGCCCTCGCGGGTGCCGTGCAGTTCCGTCTCCTCGCGGACCCGCGACATCAGGAAGATGTTGTAGTCGACGCCGAGGGCCACGAGGAACACGAAGCCGTACAGGGGCACGGCGGAGTCGGTCCCGGTGAAGCCGAGGAGGTTCTCGAAGACGAGGGCGGAGACGCCCAGGGTGGCGAGGAAGTTGAGCGCGACGGTGGCCACCAGGAGGACGGGCAGCAGCAGCGAGCGCAGCAGGCCGACCAGGATGACCAGGATGATGGCGAGCACGACGGGGACGATGAGCTTCCTGTCCCGCTCGGCCGTGACCTGGGTGTCGTACTTCTGGGCGGTGGTCCCGCCGACGAGGGCGTCGGCCCCGGGGACCTCGTGGAGGGCGGCGCGCAGGGCGACGACGGTGTCCCTGGCGGCGTCGCTGTCCGCGGCGTCCGCGAGGGTGACGTCGATCCGGACGCGGCCGTCGGCGACGAGCGGCCGGTCGGAGCCGGGGGCGGCGAAGAGCGTCGCGGAGTCGACGCCCTCGACGGCCGCGGCGGCCGTCCGCGCCTTCTCGGCGGCGCCGGCGTCGGCGACGACGACGGCGGGGGTGCCCGCACCGCCCGGGAAGTGCTCGCCCAGGCGTTCCTGGGCGGTGACGGAAGGGGCGTCCTTGACGAAGATCTCGTCGAACGGAACGCCCTTGGAGTCGAGCGTGAAGGAGAAGGCGGCGCAGGCGAGGAGCGCGGCGAGGGAGCCGGCCCAGACCTTGCGGGGGGTGCGGTCGACGAGCCCGGCGACCTTGTGCCAGACGGGGTGGGCCGCCTCGCCGTCGGCGGTGGCCTTGGGACGGGCCGGCCAGTACGCGGTGCGGCCGAGCAGCACCAGCACGGCGGGGAGGAAGGTCACGGAGCTCAGCACGGCGCAGACGATGCCGATGGCGCCGACCGGGCCGAGCGCCCGGTTGTTGGTGAGGTCGCTGAACAGCAGGGCGAGCAGGGCGAGCGCGACCGTGGCGGCGCTGGCGGCGATCGGGCCGAAGGACTGCCGGAGCGCGGCGCGCATGGCGGGGACCCGGTCGCCGTCGCGGGCCCCGAGCTCCTCCCGGTAGCGGGCGGCCAGCAGCAGGGCGTAGTCGGTGGCCGCGCCGATGACCAGGATGGACAGGATGCCCTGGACCTGCCCGTCGACCCGTACGACGTCGTGGTCGGCGAGCACGTACACGACGGCGCAGGCCAGGCCGAGGGCGAAGACCGCTCCGAGGATGATCAGCAGCGGCAGCAGGACGCTCCGGTAGACCAGGAGGAGGATCACCAGGACCGTCACCAGCGCGACGACGAGCAGGAGGCCGTCGATGCCGGAGAACGCGTCGCCGAGGTCCGCCTGGGTCGCGGCGGGACCGGCGAGCCACGCCTCGGTCCCCGGTACGGCGGAGACGGCCGCCTCGACCTCGTCCAGGACCGCGGGGAGTTCCTCGCCGAGGTCGGGACGGAGCTGGACGATGCCGCGGAGGGCCTCGCCGTCCTCGGAGGGGAAGGCCGGCGAGGGGGCTCCGACCACGCCCTCGGTGCCCTTCAGGGAGGCCAGGGCACGGCTCGCGTCCGCCTGGACGGCCGGGTCGAGGCGGCCGCCGCCGTCGGCGGTCCAGACGACCAGCGCGGGCAGCGTCTCCTCCTGGCGGAACGCCTCCTGCGCCTTGAGGACCTGGGTCGACTCGGCGCTGCGGGGCAGGAAGGCGGCCTGGTCGTTGGTGGCGACCTCGCCGAGCTTGCCGGCGTACGGGCCGAGCCCTCCCCCGACGGCGAGCCAGACGACGAGCACCAGCAGCGGCAGCAGTCTGCTCGCCCAGCGCGCGGGTGTGGACATGGAGCACTCCCTGAGGATTGTCTCGACAAACAAGCATCTTAATAATCGAGATATATTCAATCACAGGGCGACCGCGGTTCCCCGCGTTCCCCCCGAAGCGGTGCGGACGGTCCCGACACCGCCCCTTCCCCCGACCGGCCCACAGCGGATGCGGATCGGACGCACACGCGAAGGGGACCGTGGGGGCGGCGACTCGACGGCACCGTTCAGGGCTCCGGATGCCCGCGGACCGGGCGGGTCATTCCCGGGGGCCCGGAGCGGTCGAGCAGCTTCTCCTCGATGAGACCGCCCGTGCCCAGCAGGCCGGTCTGCTCGAAGGGCTGCTCCCCCAGGAGCCGGGGAAGCTCGCGGCGGGAGAGCAGGTCCACCGCGACGGGGAAGAACGGCCGCCCGGCCTGGGCGAGCCGGAGCCACGGCGGGGCGTAGACCGAGGCGCGGCGCCGCTCCACCCCCCGCACCAGCCAGGACGCGACGCGCTCCACCGGGTACACGCGGCGGGCGGGGGCGGGCATGTGTCCTCGCAGTTCGCGCAGGACCGCGTGGCGGTCGACGTCCCGGACCATGTCGGTGTCCGTCCAGTGCAGGTACGCCACGCCCACGCCGACCCCCAGATGCGCCACCTCGGCCCGCAGGGAACGCGCGAAGGCCTCGGCGCCCGCCTTGGACGCGCAGTACGCGCTCATCATCGGGGCCGCCCCGAACGCGGCGGTGGAGGCGACCTGGAGGAAGTAGCCCCCGGTGGCCCGCAGCCCCGGCAGGAAGGCGCGCGCGGTGACCGCGCTGCCGACCAGGTTGACCTCCACGACGCGGCGCCAGGTGACGGGGTCCGAGGTCTCGAAGGGGCCGCCCTCCGCGACGCCCGCGTTGGCGATGACGACCGACGGGGCACCGAGGGTCCGCGTCACCTCCTCGGCGGCCCCGTCCATCGCCGCGTCGTCGGTGACGTCGACCTCCACGACGTGGCTCTCGGTGCGGAGCGTCACCGCGACGGCGGCGAGCGTGGCGTGCTCCCGCCCCAGCAGGGCGACGCGCATGCCGCGCGCGGCCAGCAGTCGCGCCAGTTCGGCGCCGAGCCCGCGGGCGGCGCCGGTGACGACCGCGACACGGCCTCCGGGTTCCGGGGAAGGGGGCATGGGGGGCCTCCGGTGAGGAGAGGACGCGACGGGGCCGGCGCCTCGCCGCCTGTCAGAGGAATTCGCCGGACACGGGCGCCCCGGATGCGGGCGACGGCCGCCTCCTCCCCCTGGGGGCCGCGTCCGCCGGCACCCCGGGGCGAATCCCCCGGAGGGCGCACGACGACGGCACGACCGGGCGCCCCCCCGACGAGGCGCGGGGACGGTCGGCGCACGAGGAGGCCGGACCCGTCGCAGGATCGCCTCTCGCCGCACGGCCGCAGCACCGAACAGGCGCCCAGGTTGCCGGTGCCGGGCAGTCGACGCGGACACCGGAGCGTGACAGGCTGCGCGCGGCTCGGAAGCATCGACGCGTGACGGGGGAGCGATGACCGTACTGCCGCGCCAGGAAGACCCGTGGACCGATGGACACATGGTGGTCTGCGGTGACGACGGGCTCGCCCGCCGACTGGCGGCCGAGCTGCGGGAGGTCTACCGGCGGCACGTCGTCCTCGTCGTCCCTCAGGAGCGTGCCGGCGCACCGGGAACGGACCTGCTCGCGGACCGGACGGGGCAGGCGCCCTCCGCCGGACACGGCACCGGAGCGGCTCCGCCGCTCCGGGAGGTGCCCGCCTCCGCCCCGACGCGCGGGGCCCTGCGACGGGCACGGGTGGAATCGGCAGCCGCCCTGGCACTGCTCTACGAGGACGACGAGACGAACCTGCGGGCGGCGCTCGCCGCGCGGAGGCTCAACCCCGGTCTGCGGCTGGTCGTCCGCATGTACAACCGCAAGCTGGGCGACCGGCTGGAGGAACTCCTCGACCAGGCCGTCCTCGTGACCGAACCGGGCGTGGACCGGACCGTCCTGGACGCGTCCACGACGGTGCTGTCCGACGCGGACACCGCCGCGCCGGCGCTCGTCGCCACGGCGATCGCCGACACGAGGAAGGTGGTGCAGGCCGGGGGCCTCCTGCTGCGCGCGGCGGAACGGCCGGCGCCCGGCCGGGGCGAGGTTCCCGACCCGGGGCTGTGCACGCTGGCGCTGCTGTCGTCGAGCACGACCGACCCTGCCGGGTCCGAGGGCTCGGACACGAGCGGCGCGCACGGCCCCGACCTCCTGCCGGACGACCGGGTCGTCCAGGGCTCCCAAGGGCGGGGAACCGTCGTCCTGGAGGCGGTCCGCCGGGCCGGCGCCGCCCTGCCGCCCCGTCGGCTCGCCCGCCGCGGGGCCACCCTCGGCGAGGTGTTCTCCGTCCGCTTGCGGTGGGCGGTCGCCGGCGTCCTCACGGCGGTACTCGCCCTGACCGCCACCACGATCGCGCTCACCGGCGCCGGGCCCGTCGAGGCCGCTCACGTGACCCTGCTCGACCTCTTCTCCATCAACGACCCCGCCCTGGAGGAGCCGGCCACCCGGCAGGTGCTCCAACTGCTGTCCGGACTGGTCGGACTGGCCCTGCTGCCCCTGCTCGTCGCCGGTGGCCTGGAGGCACTGGGCACCTTCCGGGCGGCCGGCGCCCTGCGCCGCCCGCCCCGCGCCCTCTCCGGTCACATCGTGCTGCTGGGCCTCGGCAAGATCGGGGCCCGGGTCCTCGCCCGGCTGCGGGAGCACGACATCCCGGTCGTCTGCGTCGAGCAGGACCCCGACGCCCGCGGCATCTCCCTCGCGCGTGACCTGGGCGTGCCCGTGATCCTCGGCGACGTCACCGAGGACGGCGTCCTCGACGCCGCCCGCGTCCACCGGGCCGACGCCCTGCTCGCCCTCACCAGCTCCGACACCACCAACCTCGAAGCCGTCCTCGCCGCCCGCACCCTCAACGGCGGCCTGCGCACGGTCCTGCGGATCTACGACGACGACTTCGCCACCGCCGTCTACCGCACCCTGCGCTCCGCCCACCCCGACGCCGTCACCCGCAGCCGCAGCGTCTCCCACCTCGCCGCCCCCGCCTTCGCCGGCGCCATGATGGGCCGCCAGATCCTCGGCGCGATCCCCGTCGAACGCAAGGTGCTGCTCTTCGCCGCCCTCCTCGTCGCCGGACACCCCCAGCTCGAAGGCCGCACCGTCGCCGAGTCCTTCCGCCCGAACGCGTGGCGGATCCTCGCCCTCGACACCGCCGACCCCGCCGCCCGCCGCCCCGACCTCGCCTCCACCCCGCTCGACGGAGAACGGTCCGAACTCCTGTGGGACCTCCATCCCGGCTACGTCCTCCAGGCGCGCGACCGCGTCGTCATCGCCGCCACCCGCCACGGGCTCGCCGAACTCCTCGCGACCGGCCCGCAGCCCGCGTCCGAACCGGCCCCCGGATGAGCTGCCCGGCGCCCCGCCGCATCAGGACGTCCCGGCGTAGTCGTGGTCGCCTCCCGGTTCAGTCGACGGGTGAGCGCTCCACGGAGCAACTGGCGGCGCCCGCCTCCGCCCAGCGGTCGGCGACCGGGCCGCGTCGCGCACCCGGTAGCCGAGGAAGACGAGGGTGCCGGTGGCCACGATCGCGGCGACGTTCGTCGCGAACAGGAGTGCGGACTGGTCGGCGTCGTGGTGGCAGTGCACCGTGATCAGCAGTCCGGTGACGGCCGGCGGCGGGACGAGCGAGATGGCGATGGCGACGCCCGGGAGGGTGTCGGAGACGTCGGTCCTGACCAGGGCGAAGGCACCGACCGCTCTCGTGGCCGGGGGGAGGTCTTCCCGACGGGCGCACCGGGAACGGACGGGTCCAAAAGCTCCTCGCCCGGCCCCGAGAACGACCGAGGGCCCGCTTCAGATTGCTCTGAAACAGGCCCTGATCTGCGACTCTTTCGAGTCGGGACGACAGGATTTGAACCTGCGACCCCTTGACCCCCAGTCAAGTGCGCTACCAAGCTGCGCCACGTCCCGGTGCTCGTCGGCGGCGGACTTTCCCCGCGTCGGCGTGCAGGAGAACATTACCCCACTCCGAGGGGGGAGATCACACACCGGGGGACCGGGAGGGCGGGGCGGGCGGAGAATGGCGGGATGAAGGGCGACGAGGCGCGGGACGTACGGGGCGGGCGGGACCGGGACGCCGAGGGGCGGGCGCGGAACGCGCGGCCCCGGGACGGGCTGGGGCGGCCGCTGCCGCACGGGGCGGAGGGGGTGCCCCGGCAGCCCGAGGGGGTCGTGCGGGGGCCTGGCGGGACGGTGCGGGAGGCGCAGCGGCTGCTCGACGCCGGGATGCCGTTCCACGCGCACGAGGTCTTCGAGGACGCCTGGAAGTCGGGGCCCGGCGGCGAGCGGGAGCTGTGGCAGGGGCTCGCGCAGCTCGCGGTCGGCCTCACCCACGCCGCCCGGGGGAACGCCACGGGCGGGGCGCGGCTGCTGCGGCGGGGCGCCGGTCGGATCGGCGGGTACGCGGCAGGGGGCGGGGAGGCGCACGGAATCGACGTCGCCGGGCTCGTGGGGTGGGCCGGCGAGCTGGCGGACCGCGTGGAGGCGGGCGCCTCCAGCGGCGCCGCCCCGCCGGACGCCGCGACCGAGGCGCCCCGCCTGACCTCGGCGCCGTGACCGAAGCACCCCCGCCTGACCTCGGCGCCGCGACCGAAGCACCCCGCGTGACCTAGGCGTCGAGGCCGGGACACCCCGCCTGGGCCCGGCATCACGGCCGAGACACCCCGCCCGGCGCCGCGGTCCGGGCTCCCGGCTGACGCCAGGCCCCCTCCCCTCTCCCCTACCTCCGCTCCCCCGTCAGCCGTTCCCTCAGCACCGTCGTGTGGCTCGTGGCCGGGTCCTTGGTCGCGGTGAGGAGGGTGAGGGTGTGGTGGGCGGCGAGGGCGCGGAGGCGGTCGAGGGCGGTGGCCGCGGCGGGGGCGGCCAGTTCGGTCCCGTAGCGGCGGCGGAACTCCTCGTACGCGCCGTCGGGGCCGTGGAACCAGCGGCGGAGTTCGGTGGAGGGGGTGAGGTCTTTCGGCCATTCGTCGATGCGGGCGTCGGCCTTGGCGAGACCTCGGGGCCAGAGGCGGTCGACGAGGACCCGGATGCCGTCGTCGGGGGACGGGGGGTCGTAGACGCGGCGGACGCGGACGTCGGGGGCGGTGGCGGGCATGGGTCCAGGGTGCGCGCCCCCGGAGCGCGTCACCCGTCGACGCGCAGGACGGGCAGGAGGACGGCGTCGACGAAGGCGCGGGCGGCGGAGGCGTCGGGGAAGCGGTCCTCCAGGAGCCGTTCGATGCGGAGCAGGCCCATGAAGCTGGGGGCGACGAACGCGATGGCGGGGTTGTCGGCGGCGACCTCGCCGCGCTCGACGGCCCGCTGCACGACCGCGTCGATGGCGGCGACCTCGGGGGCGATGACGGTCTCGCGGAGCGCGGTGCGCAGGTCGGGGTGCTGGAGGTAGGCCTGGGCGACGGCCTCCATGAGCTCGGTGTCGCGTTCGTTGCGGGCGGAGGCGATGCGGGCGGCCTCGTGGAGGTCGCCGGCGAGGGTGCCGGTGTCGATGCCGGTGAAGACCGCGCAGCGGCGGGCGGCGAGGGCGGCGGTGACGAGCTGCGGCTTGGTGCCCCACTGGCGGTAGAGGGTGGCCTTGCCGCATTTGGTGCGGGACGCGACGCCCTCCATGGTCACCGCGTCGTAGCCGCCTTCGCGGAGGAGGCAGAGCACCGCCTCGTACAGCTCCGCCTCGCGTTCCGGCGTGATCTTGCTGCGGCGGGCGGCGGCGGTGGCGGCCTGCGTGGACATCGGTTTCCTCCCGGAATCCTCCGGACCTCTCTGCACATACGAGAGTAGGGGGTGCACAATCGAGACGCAAACGTATCGAGACGCTTGCGTCTCGATTGAAACGGATCTAGAGTTCATCCGTTTGTTGCAGATTCGACCGATTGACCTAGGGGCCGTCGGCCGACCGACGTCCAGAGGATTCGAGGACCGCGCCATGGCTACCCGGATACGCGGGACCGGCTGGATCCGAGGGCCGCGCCCCGCCCCCGACGGGGAGGACCGGCGGCCCCCGCTCCTGCGCGAGCTGCTGCTCGTCACCGGCCTCTTCCTCGTCTACAAGTTCGGCCGGCTGCTCGCGAACGGCCACGAGACCCGCGCCTTCGGCAACGCCGAGCGCGTGTGGGACCTCGAACGGGCCCTCCACCTCCCCGGCGAGGGAACGGTCCAGCAGCTCCTGCTGCACGGCGAGGCGCTGATCCGGACCGCGAACACCTACTACGCGGCCGTGCACTTCCCGGCCACGATCGCCTTCCTCGCCTGGCTGTACTGGCGCCGCCCCGCGCACTACGTGTGGTCGCGGCGCGTCCTCGCGCTGGTCACCGGCGCGGCGCTGGCGCTGCACATCCTCGTGCCGCTCGCGCCGCCCCGGCTGCTCGCCCCGGCGGGTCTCGTGGACACGGCGCGGGTCTACGGCCCGTCCGTGTACGGCGCCGTCCCCGAGACGGACTCGATGGCGAACCAGTTCGCCGCGATGCCGTCGCTGCACTTCGGCTGGGCGCTGATGGTCGCGATCGGCCTGATCGCCGCGACCCGCTCGCCGCTGCGCGGGCTGTGGCTGCTGCACCCCGTCCTCACCCTGCTGGTGATCGTCGGCACCGCCAACCACTACTGGCTCGACGCGCTCGCCGCGGCGGTCCTGCTGGGCCTGGCGCTGCTCGTCGTACCGGCCCCCGTCCCCCCGGCCCCGGCCGGGACGCCCACCGTTCCCCGGCAGCGGCCCGCCGCCGCCGACACCGCACCGGCCGGAGCCCCCCGATGACCACCGCCGCCGGCACCGTGCTCGCGGTGCTCCTCTCGCTCGTCTCCTCCGCCGGGTACGCCCTCGCCGCCGTCGCCCAGGCCCGGCTCGCCGCCGCCCCCTCCGCCCCCTCGGGGCGCGGGGCGCTGCGGGCGCTGCTCGCGCGCGGGCAGTGGTGGTGGGCCGTCGGCCTCAACGCCGCCGGGGCCCTCGCCCACGCGGTCGCCCTCCACTACGGCCCCCTGACGCTGGTGCAGCCGCTCGGCGCGCTGACCCTCGTGGCGGCGCTGCCGCTGGGCGCCTACACGGCCCGGCGGCGGGTGACCCGCACCGAGTGGCGGGGCGCGCTGTGGACCCTGGCGGGGCTGGTCGGCCTCGTCGCGGTGACCGGCCCCGCCGCGCCCGGCGAGTCGCTGAGCCTGCGCGAGGCGCTGGCCGTCGCCGCGGCGACGGCGCTGCTGATCGCGGCGCTCGCCGGCGGCCGGCTGCCCGGTGCCGGACGCCGCGCCGGGCGTACGGGGGCGGGCGGCGCGGAGGGAGGCGTACGGGGCGGGGGGCTCGGGCACGCCACCGCCTCCGGGGCGGCGTCCGGCGTCGCGTCGGCCCTCACCCAGACCCTCACCGCCGCCCTGGCGTCGGCCCTGCCGGGCGGGCGACCGGCCTGGTGGCAGACGGCCCTGCTCGCCCTGCTGATATCGGCCTTCGCCATGGGCGGCCTGCTGCTCTCGCAGGCCGCCTACCGGGGCGGGCTCGCCGCCCCGCTCGCGGTGGTGAACCTGGCGAACCCGGCCGCCGCCGCCGTCATCGGCGTGGCCCTCCTCGGCGAGACCTTCCGCGCGGGCGCCTGGGGCTGGCTCGCCGCGGCCGCCGCGTCCCTCGTCGCCGCCCGGGGCGTCGTCCTCCTGACCGCGAGCGCCCCGGCCCCGCCGGAGGCCGTACGGGAAGCGGCCCCACCGGCGGCGACCGCGCCCCCGACCACAGCCACCCCCTCGGCCGCCCCTTCGGCCGAAGGCCCGACGGGCCCTTCTTCGGCCGGGCTCCCCGGACTCCCCGGGGTGCCTTCCCAGGCCCGGCCCGAGGTCGTCCGGGTCCCGGCGGCCTCCGGGCCGCCGGCCGCCGGCCTCTTCCTCCCCGCGCCGGAGGCGGAGCCCGCGCGCTGACCCGGCACGCAGCCGACCCGCACCCGCCCCACCTCGCACCACTCCGGCCCCTCCAGCCCCTCCACCCCCTTTGCGTCACCTTGACGACAACAAGCCTTCCCGCCTATCGTCAAGGTGACACGAAGGGGGTTCTCCCATGGCCGACATCACCCGCCGGGCAGGCTGGCGCCATCTCCGCTCCGCGCCCACCGCCCACATCCGCCACCAGCGGGGCGGCCGGCTCGCGCACGACGGGGCCGGCGTCAGCTTCTGGTTCCGGCCGCGCAGCGCGGCGCTCTCCGAGGTGCCGGTGGACGACCGGGAACTCTCGGTGGCCTTCCACGCCCGGACGGCGGACTTCCAGGACGTGAGCGTGCAGTCCACCGTCACGTACCGGATCGGGGACCCCGAGACCGCCGCCGCCCGGCTCGACTTCTCCATCGACCCCGACACCGGGGCCTGGCGCGGGACCCCGCTGGAGCAGATCGCGACCCTGCTGACCGAGACGGCCCAGCAGCACGCCCTCGACGTGCTCGCCCGCACGCCGCTCGCACAGGCCCTCGTGGACGGGGTGGCGGCGGTGCGGGAGCGGATCAGGGACGGCCTCGCCGCCGAACCCCGGCTGCCCGCGACCGGCATCGAGGTCGTCGCCGTCCGCGTGGTCGCGATCCGGCCCGAGCCCGAGGTCGAGCGCGCCCTGCGCACCCCCGCCCGGGAGCAGATCCAGCAGGAGGCCGACCGGGCCACGTACGAGCGCCGCGCGGTGGCCGTCGAGCGCGAGCGGACGATCGCCGAGAACGAGCTGGCCAGCAAGATCGAGCTGGCCCGGCAGGAGGAGCGGCTCGTCGAGCAGCGCGGCACCAACGCCCGGCGCGAGGCGGAGGAGTCCGCCGCCGCCGACGCGGTGCGGGCCGAGGCCGAGGCCGTGCGGAAGGTGCGGCTGGCGCGGGCCGAGGCGGAGGCCGCGCGCGAGGTCGGCGAGGCCAGGGCCGAGGCGCAGACGGCGTGGCTGCGGGCGCACGCGGCGGCCGACCCGGCCGTCCTGCACGCCCTGGCCCTCACCCGGGCGGCCGAGCAGCTGCCCCGGATCGAGCACCTGACCCTCTCCCCCGACGTCCTCACCGGCCTCCTCGCGAAGCTGGGCGGCGGCAACGGCGGCGGGACGGGGGCGTGAGCCTCGCGCCCCGGGCGGTCCTCGTGCACCGCAGGACGGAGTACGAGGAGCTGCTCGCCCGGCACGGGACGCACGGGCAGGCGGCGTTCTTCCTCGCCGCGCGCGGCCGGTCGGCCGACGAGGTCCGGGAGCGGCACGAGCGCGCACACCGGGCGCTGGCGGCCGTCGCCGGGTCCGTCCCCCTGACGTGGCGGCAGACCCGAGTGGAACGCGCCGATCTGGACCGGTTCCTGTTCGGGCCGGAGGACGTGGTCGTGGTGGTCGGCCAGGACGGGCTGGTCGCCAACACCGCCAAGTACCTCGCCGGACAGCCCGTCGTCGGCATCGACGCCGACCCGGGGCGCAACCCCGGCGTGCTCGTCCGGCACCGGCCCGCGGACGCCCGCCGGCTGCTGCCGCACGCGGCCGGGGCGGGGGCCCCGGCCGACGAGCTCACCATGGTCGCGGCGACCACCGACGACGGGCAGCGGCTGCTCGCGCTGAACGAGGTCTACGTGGGTCCTCCGGGCCACCAGACCGCCCGCTACGTCCTCGGCACGGAGGACCCGGCCGGAGCGGCGGGCCCCTCCGAGACCCAGGCGTCCTCGGGGGTGCTGGCCGGGACCGGGACCGGCGCCACCGGCTGGCTCCGCTCGCTCTGGCAGCAGAGTTCCAGCACGCTCGGGCTGCCCGCGCCGACCGAGCCGCGCCTCGCCTGGTTCGTCCGCGAGGCGTGGCCGTCCCCGGCGACCGGCACCCGGCGCGTCGAAGGGCTCCTCGGCCCCGGGGAGGGCCTCCGGCTCACCGTCGAGTCGGACCGCCTGGTCGCCTTCGGCGACGGCGTCGAGTCCGACGCGCTCGAACTGACCTGGGGCCAGAGCGTCCGCCTCACCGTCGCCGACACCCGTCTCCGCCTGGTGGGCTGACCCGCGCCGGCGGGCCGCACGAGCGAGATCCGGGGGCGGCGGAGGTGGGGCGGGAAGCGGGACCCGGGGGCGTCAGCGGCGAGGGGGGAAGCGGCCGGAAACGATCGGAGGCGCTCCGGGTGGGGGCCCGACAGGCGCTACGGTGGGGCGCTTTGACCGTTTTGACGTAGGACCGCGCACGATCCGCCCGGTGGCCGTACGACTCATGCGACCCGTACGGCCACCGGGCGGCCGGTCCGGCCACGTACCCCCGCAGACCGGCCGCGCCCGTCCCCTCCCCCGCACCGGAAGGAACCCCCGTGACCTCCCTCTCCCCCGGTTCGCTCGTCATCGCCCCCGCCACCCGCGCGGAGTGGGAACTCGTCCGCTCGTGGGCCGCCGAAGAGGGGTGGAACCCCGGACGGGCGGACGGCGACGCCTTCTTCGCGCAGGATCCGGACGGGTTCTTCCTCGGGCGGATCGACGGCGAGCCGGTGTCGGCCGTCTCGGTGGTGACCTACGGGGACGCGTACGCCTTCCTGGGCTTCTACCTCGTCCGGCCCGAACTGCGCGGGCAGGGGCTCGGGCTCGCCACCTGGCGGGCGGGGCTCGCGCACGCGGGCGAGCGGGTGGTGGGGCTCGACGGGGTGCCCGCCCAGCAGGACAACTACCGGCGGTCCGGGTTCACCACCGCCCACCGGACCGCCCGTTTCGTCGGAGAGGTCCCGCCGCCCGAGCGGCCGGTGACCGGCGTGGTGCCGGCCGGGCAGGTCGACCCCGCGCTCCTCGCCGCGTACGACTCCGCCTGCCACCACGCCGAACGGCCCCGTTTCCTCTCCGCCTGGCTCACCACCCCGGGGCACCGCGCCCTGGCCCGGGTCGTGGACGGCCGGGTGACCGGCTACGGCGTCGTCCGCCCCTCGCAGGACGAGGCCCGGGTGGGGCCGCTGTTCGCGGACGGCCCGGCGGACGCGGGGGCGCTGCTCGACGCGCTGGCGGAGGAGGCCCGGGGGTTCGGGGCGCGGTCGGTCGCCGTCGACATGCCGGAGGCGAACCCGGCGGCGGCCCGGCTCGCCGGCGAACGCGGCCTGACCCCGACCTTCGAGACGGCCCGCATGTACACCGGCCCCGTCCGCCCGATCGCCCAGGACCGCGTCTTCGGCGTCACGACCCTCGAACTCGGCTGACGATCCGGCACCCGCGCCGCCCCGGCCGACAGTCCGACGGCCGCCCCACCTCCTTCTCCCGCCCCCTTCCCCCACCCCTGGACCAGACCAACCCACCCCCAAATCCCCCCTCTCCACCCCTCTTCGCCGGTCCCTCGGCGACCCCCTCCCCGCCCCCGAGGGGCGACAAGGGTTTTCCCCGTATCGCGTTCACCTTCCCGTTCCCTACTGTCCTCCGCACCGGCGGATATCATCCCCGCAGCGCACCTGACAGGTGCATGCGGGGAGATCACCGCCGGGGACGGCCTTGACCCGGGCCGTCGGCGCCGGTGGCGGCGCACGGGCCCCCCAGCCCAGGGACCACGGCCGCGACCCCACTTCGCACCGCGACTCCCGCGCCGCCGCCACTGCCCGCAACCACGTCGTGTTTTTCGAAAGGGCCACCCACTTTGAACGGTTCCAGGCGGAGAGTCATATCCGTGGTCGCCACCGCCGCGATCATCGGTGCCGCTGCCACCACCACCGGGGCGTTCGCCGCCGCCCCGGCCGCTCCCACCCCGAAGCCCGCTCCGGCTTCGCAGGCGATGCGGGCGCTGCCCAGCGCCCCGGTCGAGAAGGTCATCGTCACCTACAAGGCGCAGGCCGCGGAGGCCGGTTCCAACGCCGCCGCGAAGACCGACACCGCCGAGAAGGCCGCGAAGACGGGCGAGAAGCTCTCCTTCGAGCGCCGTCTCTCCGGCGGCGGCGCCCTGGTCGACCTGGGCGACTCCGCCTCCCCGCAGGACGTGAACGAGGTCATGGCCGCCTTCCGCGCCGACCCGTCCGTCGCCACCGTCGAGCCGGACGTCCGCGCCTACGCCATGGCCGTGACCCCGAACGACACCGACTACGCCAAGCAGTGGGACCTCTTCGAGGCCACCGGCGGCATGAACGTCCCGACGGCCTGGGACAAGACGACCGGTTCGGGCGTCACCGTCGCCGTCATCGACACCGGCTACGCGGCCCACTCGGACCTGGCGTCCAACGTCGTCGCCGGCTACGACTTCATCTCCACCGCCGCCGACGCCCGCGACGGCAACGGCCGCGACGCCGACTCCAAGGACGAGGGCGACTGGAACGCCACCGCCGGCGAGTGCGGCACCGGCTCCACCGCGTCGAGCTCCTCCTGGCACGGCACCCACGTGGCCGGCACCATCGCCGCGGTCACGAACAACACCAAGGGCATCGCGGGCATCGCGTACAACGCGAAGATCCAGCCCGTGCGCGTGCTCGGCAAGTGCGGCGGCTCGTCCTCCGACATCGCCGACGCCATCACCTGGGCCTCCGGCGGCACCGTGCCGGGCGTCCCGGCGAACCCGACCCCGGCGAAGGTCATCAACCTGAGCCTGGGCGGCGCCAGCGCCTCCTGCCCGAGCGTCTACCAGACCGCGATCAACGGCGCCGTCCAGCGCGGCACCACCGTCGTCGTCGCCGCGGGCAACAGCAACGCCAACACCTCCGGCTTCACGCCGGCGAACTGCTCGAACGTCATCACCGTGGCGTCGACCAACCGCGCCGGCTCCCGGTCGTACTACTCCAACTTCGGCGCCAACGTGGACGTCTCCGCCCCCGGCGGCGAGACCCGCAACGCCACGGACACGCCCGGCACCGTCACCACCCCCGAGAACGCGATCTACTCGACGCTGAACTCGGGCACCACGGTCCAGTCGACCGAGAACTACAAGCCCTACCAGGGCACCTCCATGGCCGCCCCGCACATCGCGGGCCTCGCCGCCCTCCTGAAGTCGGCCAAGAGCACCCTCACCCCGGCCGACATCGAGACGGCGATCAAGAACAACGCCCGCCCGCTGCCCGGCACCTGCACCGGCGGCTGCGGCACCGGCATCGCCGACGCGGCCAAGACCGTGGACGCGGTCACCGGCACCACCCAGCCCGGCACCGTCTTCACCAACTCCACCGACGTGACGATCGCCGACAACGCCACGGTGTCGTCCTCGATCGCCGTCACCGGCCGCACCGGCAACGCCCCCGCCGCCCTCAAGGTCGGCGTGGACATCAAGCACACCTGGCGCGGTGACCTGGTCGTCGACCTGGTCGCTCCCGACGGCACGGTGCGCAACCTGAAGGCTTCCTCCTCCTCGGACAGCGCCGACAACGTCCTCGCGACGTACACGGTCGACGCCTCCAGCGAGGTCGCCAACGGCACCTGGAAGCTCCAGGTCCGCGACGTGGCCACGGGTGACACCGGCTACATCGACTCCTGGAGCCTCACCTTCTGATTCACCGCTCCCCCACGCTCCACCACCCCCCACATCAGCATCTTCGCTGGTCAGCGGCGCCCTCGTGGTCTACACCACGGGGGCGTCGCGGCCGTCGGGGGAGAATTCCCCACCCTCCGTCTGTCCGTATGCCGGACAAGGGGCCTGGACGGAGCCGATCCGCTCCGTATCCTCTGCGCAGGGCTCATGGGCGGGGCCCTCGGGCGGAGGTGACGACCAGGTGACGACGGTTCCGCACGGCCTCCTGCCCGCGCGCGCCCCCGGCGCGGCCGGGCCCCCGGCCCCGGTGGGCCGCGAGGAGCTGCTGGCCCGGCTCGAAGGCGTCCTGCACGCACGCGGCCGGGCCCTGCTGACGGGACCCGCCGGCGTCGGGAAGACCGAGGTCGCGCTGGCCGCCGCCGCCCGGGCCGAGGCCCGCGGCGAGACGGTGCTGTGGCTCGCCGCCCTGCCGGCCGACCGCGCCATCCCCGGCGCCGCCGCGGCCGCGCTCGTCGCCTCGGTGGCGACGACGGTCGTCCCGCCGGCTCCGGACGTCGCGGCGGTCCCCCGCACCGACGCGGCCCCCCTCGCCGTACCGGCCTCGCACGCCGGCCAGTCCCCCGCTGGGGACGGCGCGCCCACCCTCCCCCTCCCCGACGTGCCCGAGGGCCTGACCTCCGGCGTCTTCTCCTCCGGAGTCTTCGACGACCTGCCGGGGCCGCAGCGCACCGCCGTCGCCATGCTCTGCCGCGAGGCGCCGATCCAGCAGGGCGGCTGGGACCCGATCGCGCTTCGCCTGGGCATCGCGCGGATCCTGCGCACGCTGACCCGCCGGGGTCCGGTGCTGCTCGTCGTCGACGGCGCCGAGTTCCTCGACCCCGACAGCACCGACCTGCTCCGCTTCGCCCTCCACCTCGCACCGCCGTCGCTGCGCGTGATCGCGGTCGAGACCCCGGAGCCGTACGGGGACACCTCCCCGGCCGACCGGCCCGAAGCCGGCACCGGCACCCACGGACGGCCGCACGCCGGACACTCCGCGCACCTGTGGGTGCCGTCCGAGGCCGACCTGCTGCTCGTCCCGCCGCTCCAGGCCGACGAGATCGCCGAACTCCTCATCCACCACCGGCTGCCGTCCCGGATGGCGGGCCGCATCCACCGCGCCAGCGGCGGCAACCCCCGGCTCGCGCTCGCCGTCGGCCGCTCCCTCGCCGACGCCCGCACGCCCGTCCACCACGCCGAGGCGCTGACGCTCTCCGGCCGCGCCCGGGACCTCGCCCGGCAGCTCCTGGGCGCCGCGCCCCCGCCGGTCCGGGCCACCCTGCTGCTGGCGGCGCTCGCGCTGCGTCCTTCGGCGACGCTGGTGCGGCGGGCCGGACGGCCCGAGGCGGAGGCGGAGCTCGCGGCGGCCGAACGGGCCGGGCTCGTGTCGCTCGCCGAGGACGGCTCGCTCGTCTTCACCGCCGGACTGCTGCCGTCCACCCTCGTCCACGACGCCTGCTGGGCGGAGCGCAGCGCCGGACACGCGGCGCTCGCCGAGGTCGTGGACGACCCGGTGGAGGCGGTGCGGCACCGGGCGCTGGCCGGCGACCGGCCCGACGAGGAGCTGGCCGCCGAGGTGGCGACGGCGGCGGAGACCGCCCGCCGCCGGGGGAACAACGCGCTCGCCGCCGAACTGGCCCTGCTGGCGGCCGAGTCGACGCCCGGACGGGACGGCGACCGGCGGATCGCGCGCCTCGTGGACGCGGCCGAGGAGGCGGCCAGGGCGGCCCGCGCCGACCTGGCGATGCGGGCCACCACCGACCTGCTCGCCCGGGACGCGTCCCCCGCCGACCGGGTGCGGGCCCGCCTCGCCGTCCTCGACACGGCCGGCCAGGGCCTCACCGACCTCGACGACATGTACGTGCACGCCATGGAGGACTCGGAGGGCGAGACCGCGCTGCGGGCCGCCGTGCAGCTCCGGCTGGCCGTCAAGTACGTGCTGGCGGACGGCGATCCGGAACGCTCCCGGACGGCGGCGATGGAATCCGCCGCGCTGGCCGCGTCGGTGGGCGACCCGCGCACGGCGGCGCAGGCGCTGACCGTGCAGGCGCGCATGGAGCGGGCGCTCGGCACGCCCGACGCGGAGAAGGTCCTCGCCCGGGCCCGGGAGCTGGAGCTGGCGGAGCGCCCGCTCGGCATCCGCAACGCCGCGCAGATCCTGACGATCCGTCACGCCCTCTTCGACGACCGGCTGACCGACGCCCGGGACGAACTGAACGCGCTGCTGCCGCTGGTGCAGCGGCGCGGCTCCGTCGAGGACGCCATCGAGCTCTTCCGCACGCTCTCGGAGATCGAGTCGCGGATCGGCTCCTGCGCGGCGGCCCTGGCGCACGCGGGGCAGTCGCTCGCCCTCACCCTGGAGGCGGGTCTGTCGCCCGGCCCCGCCTGGTACGCGCTGGCGCTCGCCGAGACCGCGGGCGGCAGCCTGGGCCGGGCCGCGAGCTACGCGCGCCGCAGCGTGCAGGCGTCGGAGGAGGAGGGCGACCGGGTCTTCCTCTCCCGCAGCCGGTACGCCCTCGGCCGGGTCCAGCTGGTCAACGGCGACGTGGCGGCGGCCCTGGAGACCCTGCGCCGGGTGCAGGCGGACGAGCGGGCGCAGTCGACGGTCGACCCGTCGATGCTGCGCTGGCACGAGGAGCTGGCGGAGGCGCTGCTCGCGCACGACGCGGTCGAGGAAGCGCTCGCGCTGCTCGCGGAGGTGCGGCCGGTGGCCGAACGGCTCGGCCGGTCCACGGTGTTGCTGGGCTGCGACCGGGCGCAGGCGCTGTGCCTGGCGGCGGAGGGCCGGACGGACGAGGCGGCGGAGCTGCTGACGCGGACGGCCGGCCGCTTCGCGGAGGCGGGGCTGCCGCTGGAGCAGGGCCGGGCGCTGATGGCGCTGGCCCGGGTGGAGCGCAAGCGGCGGCGGCGGTCGGCGGCGCAGGCCGCACTGCACGCGGCGGCCACGGTCTTCGAGCGGGCGGGGGCGGTGCCGTGGCTGGCGCTCGCCACGGAGGCGCCCGCCGGCGAGCTGCCGGGGACGGCGCAGGGCGGCGACGAGGCGCCGACGGCGCTGGCCTCGCTGACGGAGGCGGAGCTGCGGCTGGCCCGCCTGGTGGGCCAGGGCGCCTCGAACCAGGAGGCGGCGGCGAAGCTGTTCCTGAGCGTGAAGACCGTCGAGGCGCGGCTGACCCGCATCTACCAGAAGCTGGACGTGCGGTCCCGCTCCCAGCTGGCGACGGCGCTCCGCCCCTGACCCGGGCGGAGCGCGCCGCGCCCGTCAGCCGCGGTGGACGGTCACGTACGCCCCGCGCGCGGCGCCCCCGGCCGGGGTCCACTCCGCGGTGACCCGGCCGAGGACCTCGCCGTCGGTGTCACCCCCGACCCGCAGCACCCGGTGGAAGCGCAGCACCAGGGGCTCGCCGCCGGACGCGCGGACGCGGACGTCGGTGCGGTCGGCGCCGTCCGAGACCTCCAGCACCTCGACCGCTCCGGCGACGGCCGCCGCCGGGTCGAGGGCGGCGGCGACGGTCGGGTCGGCGGCGTCGCTGACGGACTGCTGCTGCGGGACGGCGCGCCCGGCGAGGAGCGCGTACAACTCGCCGACGAGCACCGGGTCGTGGGCCCCGTCGTAGATCCAGCGGGTGCCGAGCACCCCGTGCTCGGAGGTCCCGATGAGCGCGTCCTCCGCCCCTTCGAGCGGCTTGTCCCGGTACGTCATCGGCACCAGGTACGCGACGGCGTCCGCGCCCTCCCCGTCCGTGACGGCCATGAACTCCACGCCCACTTCGCCCGCGGGGTCGTCGAGCCGGAACCCGCCGGCCCTCACCGGCTCCGGTCCCCGCTCCCCGTCGGCGTACCACGCGCGGGTCGGCAGCCAGGCGGCGAGCAGTTCCAGCTTGGTCGGCCGCATCGTGGTGCGGTGGATCTGGGCCATGGGCGGCTCGCTCCTTACGTCTCCGGACAGGCGACCGCCAACGTAACAGAGCCGTCGGACACGGCGATCAGCCGCCGAGGACGGCCGTCACGGGGCCTTCGGGGCGGACGGTGAGGCCGTAGGCGGTGCGGTCGGGGACGGAGCGGAGGCGGGGGACGGGGCCGGGCAGCAGGTGTTCGAGGAGGGTGACGGTCTCGCGGAGGGCGAACTGGAGGCCGAGGCAGGCACGGGGGCCGAGGCCGAAGGGGAGGTAGGCGCCGGGGTGTCCGGGCCTGCGGCCGGGGGTGGTGAAGCGGGCGGGGTCGAAGTGCTCCGGTTCCGGCCAGAGTTCGGGGTCGCGGTGGGTGAGGTGGGGGCAGACGAGGAGGTCGGTCCCGGCGGGTAGTTCGTGCCCGGCGAGGGTGTCGGCCCCGGGGGCGTGCCGGGGCAGGATCCAGGCGGAGGGGTAGAGGCGCAGGGTCTCGTGGACGAGGGTCTGGACGGCCCGCTGCCGTTCGGGCGAGCCCTCGGGTCCGGCGGCGAGCGCCCGGTCGCGGGCCTCCGGGTGCCGGTCGAGGAGGAGGTACAGCCAGGTCAGGGTGGTGGCGGTGGTCTCGTGTCCGGCCATGAGGAGGGTGACGAGTTCGTCGCGGATCAGCCGGTCGGTGTACTCGGGCCGGGCGCCGCCCGCCTCGACGAGGACGTGCAGCAGGCCGGGGCCCTCCGGTCCGGCGCCGGTGGCCCGGGCGGCGCGGACGGCCCGTTCGGCGACGGCGTCGATGCGGGCGATGTCGGCGGCGACGGCCGCCTGCGCGGCGACCGCGTCCGTGGGCAGGCTCGGCAGCGCGGCCACCACCCCGGCGACGGAGGCGAGTTCGGCCTCGGTGCCGGGGTCCAGCGGATGTCCGGTCAGGGCGCGCCAGACGGTGTCGAGGGCGAAGCGGCGCATCTCGTCACCGAGGTCGAAGACCTCCCCCGTGCGGGCGTACGCCTCCCAGCGGGCGGCGGTCACGCGCGCGGCGGCGGTGATCCGACGCTCGTACCGGCGCATGCCGGTGCCGGTGAACTGGGACTGGAGCAGCCGCCGTTGGCGCTGCCAGGCGTCCCCGGTGGCGGAGAGGACGCCGTCGCCGACGAGGATCCGGGCGCGGTGGGAGCGCTTGACGTACCGGTCGGGGTGGAGGGCCAGGACGTGCCGGACGGCGTCGGGGTCGGTGACGAGGACGGTCGCCCCGCCTCCGGGCCCGGTGCGGAAGGCACCGACCCCGCCGAGCCGTTCCCGGACGAGGGCGAGGAGGTCGACCAGTGCGCCGCCGTCGGCCCGCCACCGCGCGACGAGTCCGGGATCGAGTTCGGGGACGGCCACGGAGCGGCTCCTGTTCGGCGTCCGCACGCCCTGGCGCGCGGGGTGGCGGTGGCACGGTCGTCCCGACCTTAGGGGCGCGACCCCGGTGGGCGACAGCGGCGCTTCGGCCGCGCGGGGCGGCCGTGACGCGAAGTGGACCTTGTTCGGGGCGCGTTCGGATGCCCTCGGGGGCGCACGCGGGGGCGCCCGGTGCGCGTGCGGGCGCGTCCGGTGCGCGTGCGGGGCCTGCCCGGGGTGTGCGTCCTGGCCGTGCGGCGCGCGCGTCCGGGTTCTTCGGCGCGTGCGTGGGGGTGCGGTCCGGGGCGTGTTCCGGCGGGCGGTGCGGGGACGTGCCGCACCGCGCTCGGAGCCGTACGGGATCCGTCCGTTCCGTTGACGCGCCCGCGACCGTAAGGAAGCCTTCCTAACAACCGGATCGTCCGGCCGTCCCCGTCCCGCAGAGGAGACGACCCACCATGCGCAGAGCGATTCCGGGCGCGGCCGCGACGGCCGTCGCCTTCCTGGTCGCCGCCGGGCTGCTGACCCCGTCGGCCCGCGCCGACTCCCCGGCCCTCACCGCCACGGTCGCCCGGGCGAGCGTCTGGAGCAGCGGTTACGGCGCCGACGTGACCGTGACGAACGGCGGGGACGCCCCCGCGAGCGGCTGGACGGTCGAGTTCGACCTGCCGGAGGGCACGGCGGTCAGCAGCCACTGGTCGGCGGTGAAGACCCAGAACGGCCGGCACTACACCTTCACCAACGTCTCCTGGAACGGCACGGTCGCGCCGGGCGCGGCGCAGTCCTTCGGCTTCAACGCGAGCGGCCTCGGCCTCCCGCTCAACTGCACGGTCAACGGCGCCCCTTGCCAGGGCGGCACTCCCACGCCGACCCCCACACCGACCCCCACTCCGACACCCACGCCGAGCCCGACGCCCACGCCCACCGCCACGTCCACGTCCGTCCCGCCCGCCGGGCCCGTCGTCGACGTCGGCACCGCCGCGGAGCTCCGTGCCGCGCTGGCCTCGGCGGAGCCCGGGCAGACGATCCGGCTGGCCCCCGGCGAGTACCGGGGCTCCTTCGTCGCGCAGCGGCCCGGCACGGCGGAGCGGCCGGTGACGCTGACCGGACCGCGCACGGCGGTGCTCGTCAACGACGGGCCGTCCGGCAGCGGCCCGTCCTGCCCTGTCCCCACCGCCGGCTGGGACCCCGGCTACGGCCTGTGGCTGTACCGGGCTCCGTACTGGAACCTGACGGGGTTCACCGTCCGGGACTCCAAGAAGGGCGTGGTCGTCGACGCCTCCCCGCACGTGACGGCGGACGGGCTGTACGTGCACCACGTGGAGGAGGAGGGCGTGCACTTCCGCCGCTCCTCGGCGGACGGCGTGCTCCGCGGCTCGGTGGTCGAGGAGACGGGCCTGGTCCAGCCCGGGTACGGCGAGGGCGTGTACATCGGCTCGGCGGGCTCCAACTGGGGCTGCCACGGCAACGAGGGCGGCGCCGACCGTTCGGACCGGGTGCGGGTGGAGGACAACCGGATCGGCCCGAACGTCGCCGCCGAGGCGATCGACGTCAAGGAGGGCACCTTCGGCGGGATCATCCGCGGCAACACCTTCGACGGGCGCGGGATCAGCGGGCAGAACTCGGCGGACTCGTGGATCGACGTGAAGGGCGTCGACTACCTCATCGAGGACAACACCGGCACCTTCGCCGCGCCGGGCACCTTCGCCAACGGCTACGAGACGCACAACCCGGCCACCACCCCGGCCTTCCCGAACGGCTGCGGCAACGTGTGGCGCGGCAACTCCTCGGACCTGGGCGGGGTCGGCGCGTACGCGATCCGGATCACCTCGACGTCCAAGTGCCCGGGACGGCTCAACGTCGTGCACGCCTCGAACACGGTCCGGGGCGCCACGAGCGGCCTGACCAACATCGCCGTCACCCCGTGAGTCCCCATGGCCCCCGGTCCGGAAGCGTCGGCGGGCGGGTGACGCGCCCGCACGCCGCGCGTCCGGGGCGGACGCCGGGTGACCCGGTCCCGGACGCCGGATGACGCGCCCGGTCGGTACTCCGGCCCTCACGTCCCGGGGAGGGGGCAGCACGCGGGACCCGGCACGTCCGGGCCGTGGCGGGAAAGTCTGAATGGTGGTTCACTCCTTCCATGGCCTACCGCAAGACCCCCGCCGAGGTCCGCCGTCTCGAAGCGGCCCGGGAGCACCTGATCGCCTGCGCCACCTCGGTCGTCGCCGAGGTGGGCTGGTCGCAGGCGTCCGTGACGGCCGTCGCCGACGCCGCCGGGATCGCGGCCGGCTCGGTCTACCAGCACTTCCCCTCCAAGGCGGCGCTCGCCGTGGAGGTCTTCCGGCGCGCCGCCGGGCGCGAGGTGGAGGTGCTCGGCGAGGTCCTGGCCGCGCCCGGCGACCCGGTCGACCGGCTCGGCCGCGGCATCCGGGTCTTCGCCCGCCGCGCCCTGGAGAACCGCGGCCTCGCCCACGCCCTGCTGGCCGCCCCTGCCGAACCCGCCGTCGGCGCCGAACGGCTCGACTTCCGGCGCCGCTACCGCGCGCTCTTCGCCGCGGTGGTCCGCGAGGGGATCGCGGAGGGGGCGCTGCCCGAGCAGGACGGCGAGATCACCGCCGCCGCCCTCACCGGCGCCGTGGGCGAGGTCCTGGTCGACCCGCTCGGCTCCCCCGGCGGCCCCACCACCGAGGCCCTCCTCGACGAACTGACCGCTCTGGCCCTGCGCTGCGCGGGCGCCCCCTGAGCCCCCGCCCCGCCACCCTCCCCGCGTCCGCGCCCTGCCCCTCCCCGCGTCCGCCTCCCGCACCGCTCGCCCCGTCCCGACTCGCCCTCGGAGCAGCCACCGTGACCACCACCGCCGCCACCTCCCCCCTCGCCTCCGCCCCCTCCGCCACGACGCACACCGTCACCAACCAGCCCCCGCCGCTGACCGGCCACGACGCCGCGGCCGACCCGGTGCTGCTCGAAGGCGTCGAGCGGGAGGGCGCCGGATGGCACCTGGAGGACCTGCACCGACTCGGCCGGGTGGTCGGCGGCGAGGAGGCGCAGCACTGGGCGGACCAGGCCAACCGCCACGAGCCCGAACTGCGCACCCACGACCGGTACGGCAACCGGATCGACGAGGTCGAGTTCCACCCGGCCTACCACCGGCTGATGGACCTCTCCGTGGGCGAGGGCCTCGCCGGCGCCGCCTGGGCCGACGGACGGCCCGGCGCCCACGTCGCCCGCGCCGGCGGCTTCATGCTGGCCACGACGCTGGAGGCGGGCCACCTGTGCCCGGTCTCGATGACGTACGCCGTCGTCCCCGCCCTGCGGCACGCCCCCGAACTCGCCGCGGTGTACGAGCCGTTGCTCACCAGCCGGTCGTACGACCCCGGGCTGCGCGCCCCGGCGGGCAAGCGCGGCCTCCTCGCGGGCATGGGCATGACCGAGAAGCAGGGCGGCAGCGACGTCCGCGCCAACACCACCACCGCCACCGAACTCCCGGACGGCACCTGGCGGTTGCGCGGCCACAAGTGGTTCACCAGCGCGCCGATGAACGATCTCTTCCTCGTCCTCGCCCAGGCGCCGGGCGGCCTGTCCTGCTTCCTCGTCCCGCGCGTGCTGCCGGACGGCGGCCGCAACACCTTCCGCATCCAGCGGCTCAAGGACAAGCTCGGCAACCGCTCCAACGCCAGCAGCGAGCCGGAGTTCGACGACACGGTGGCCTGGCTGGTCGGCGCCGAGGGCAAGGGGGTGCGGACCATCATCGACATGGTGACGATGACGCGCCTGGACTGCGTGCTCGGCTCCGCGGGCGGGATCCGCGCCGCCCTCGCCCAGGCCGCCCACCACGCCCGCCACCGCTCCGCCTTCGGCGCCCGGCTGATCGACCAGCCGCTGATGCGGAACGTCCTCGCCGACCTGGCACTGGAGTCGGAGGCCGCCACCACGCTCGGCCTGCGGCTGGCCGGCGCGGCGGACCGCGCCCGGCTCGGCGACGAGGGCGAGCGCGCCTTCCTGCGCCTGGCCACCGCCGTCGGCAAGTACTGGGTGTGCAAGCGACAGCCCGCCGCCGTGGCCGAGGCCCTGGAATGCCTCGGCGGAAACGGTTATGACGAGGCATCAGGCATGCCGCGCATGTACCGCGAGGCCCCGCTCAACAGCATCTGGGAGGGCTCCGGCAACGTCAGCGCCCTGGACCTGCTGCGCGCCCTGGCCCGCGAACCGGAGGCCCTGGAGGCGTTCCGCACCGAGGTCGACGCGGCGGCCGGCGGCGACGCGCGGCTCGACGCCGCCTGGACCGGACTCCAGGGCGAGCTGCGACTCACCGAGGACGCCCCGCTGCGCGCCCGCCGCGTCGCCGAGCGGGCCGCGCTGGTGCTCCAGGGCTCGCTGCTGGTCCGGCACGCGCCGGCGGCGGTGGCCGACGCGTTCTGCGCGTCCCGGCTCGCCGGGGACCAGGGCCTCGCCTTCGGCACCCTCCCGCCGGGCACGGACTTCGCGGGCCTGCTGACCCGCCTCCCGGCCTGACCGGTCAGGCGGTTCCCCCGAAGGCCCCGCCCCCGTCCCGGAAAGTTTTCCGCGGCGGGGGCGAATCCTTTCCGGGACCCGCCGTCTCCTATCCACGTACCGGTCACCCCGACCGGTCCCACCGGAAGGAGACACCATGCTGATCACCGGCCTCGTCGTCGTCGGAGTCCTGCTGACCGGAGCGTGCGCCTGGCACCTGACGCGGCGGTACCGGAGCCGCGCCTGATCCGCACCCGCCCCCGGATCCCGCAGAGTCACGAGGAAGAGCCCATGAACCGCCCCTTCTCCTGGCCGGACGAGCGTCTGGTCAAGGCCGCCCAGGACGGCGACGTCGCCTCGCTCACCACCGTCGTCATGGAATCGCAGCCGCACGTCCGGAAGTTCGCCCTGTCGCTGTGCGCCTCCCCGCAGGACGCCGAGGACGCGGCACAGGAGGCGCTGCTCATCCTCTACCGGAAGATCGGCACCCTGCGGGCCACGGGCGCGCTCGCCTCGTGGATGTTCCGCATCGTGCGCAACGAATGCCTCCGGCAGGTCAGGCTGTTCGTCTCCCGGAGCGAGGAGACGGCGGCGGCCGGACCCGGGGCGGACGCGGAGCCGTCCGCCGAGGAGGCGGTCCTGCACCGGCTGGAGGCCCGGCGGATCGCCGCCGCCGTCGGGGCCCTGCCCCGGGAACAGCGGCAGGTCCTGGTCATGCGGGACGTGCAGGGCCTGCCCGGCAGGACCGTCGCCCGGACGCTCGGCCTGAGCGACGCCGCGATGAAGTCCCGGCTGCACCGGGCCCGCGCGGCCCTCCGCCGCTCCCTGACGGCCCCCGACACCCCGGCCGACCCGGCGGCCGGACACCCGGCCCCCTCCCCCGAAGGAGACCCGCAACCGTGAAGACCCCACCCGCCCTCGACCTCGATCTCGTGAAGCCCTCCCCGGGCTTGGTGAAGTCCTCCCCGGAGCCGGTGAAGCCCTCCCCGGGCCTCGTGAAGTCCTCCCCGGAGAGGCGCGCCGCCCAGGGGCCGGACTTCGCCAGCACGTCCGTCCCGCGCCACCTGGCGCGCGGCGCGATCGGCTTCGGCCTGGTCATCGGCTCGATCGCCCTGGTCCCCGTCGCCGGACCGGCCGCCCTGCTGGCGGCGCCGCTGGCACTGATCGCCTTCCGCGGCTGCCCCACCTGCTGGATGGTCGGCCTGGCCCAGACGATCTCCCGGGGCCGGCTGGAACGCCGGTGCGTGGACGGCGTCTGCACCCTCACCAAGGCACACCCGCACCCGGACCCTGATCCGGACAGCGCGCCCCGGACGTGACCCCCGCCCGCGACCGCCCGTGCCGGACCCGCACCCCGCACGGACGGCGCGGACGGCGCGGACGGCGCGGACGGAAATTCCCCCCGGCTCCACGAGACCGGCTGTTACGCTGGCAGGGACCTTGCACCTTCATCGAGGAGAGCAGCAGACATGGCGGGTGACGACGACATCTCCGGGTGAGATCCGGAGCTGACGGCCACCGGGCGCGCCGAGGAGCGTGCCACCGGAGTGGCCCGTCCCGTCGTACCCCCTTGCCCTTCGTCTGCCCGGGGCGGAGCCCTGTCCGCTCCCCTCCCTCCGAGGTCCCTCCATGTCCCACACCGCTCACGCCACCCTCACCTGCTCGGACCTGTCCTTCTCCTGGCCCGACGACACCCCCGTCTTCCACGAGCTGTCCTTCAGCCTGTCCGCCGGCCGCACCGGCCTGGTCGCGCCCAACGGCTCCGGGAAGAGCACCCTGCTCAAGCTGATCGCCGGCGAGCTGCGGCCCACCGGCGGTTCGGTCTCCGTCGGCGGCACCCTCGGCTACCTGCCGCAGTCCCTCCCCCTGACCGGTGACCTGACCGTCGCCGACGTGCTGGGTGTCGCGGAGGTGATCCGCGCCCTCGACGCCGTCGAGTCCGGCGACGTCGCCGAGGAGCACTTCACCACCATCGGCGACGACTGGGACGTCGAGGAGCGCACCCGTGCCCAGCTCGACCGGCTCGGGCTCGGCTCCCTCGCCCTCGACCGGACGCTGAGCACCCTCAGCGGCGGCCAGGTCGTCTCCCTCGGACTCGCCGCGCAACTCCTCAAGCGGCCCGACGTGCTGCTGCTCGACGAGCCGACGAACAACCTCGACCAGGAGGCCCGGCACAAGCTCTACGACGCGCTGTCGGACTTCGACGGACTGCTCCTGGTGGTCGCCCACGACCGGGCCCTGCTCGGCCTCATGGACGGCATCGCCGAGCTCGGCGCCTCTCGACTGCGCCTGTACGGGGGCGACTTCACCGCCTACGAGGAGGCGGTGCGCGCCGAGCAGGAGGTCGCGGAGAAGAACGTGCGCAGCGCCGAGCAGGACCTGAAGCGGGAGAAGCGGGAGATGCAGCAGGCCCGTGAGCGGGCCGAGCGGCGGGCGAGCAACGCCGCCCGCAACCTCAAGAACGCCGGGCTGCCCCGCATCTTCGCCGGCACCATGAAGCGCGGCGCTCAGGAGTCCGCGGGCCGCGCCGGGCAGACGCACGCGTCCCGGGTCGGCGAGGCCCAGGCCCGTCTCGACGAGGCCGGGCGCGCGCTCCGCGACGAGCAGCGGCTCGTCCTGGACCTGCCGGACACCCAGGTGCCCGCCGGGCGCGACCTCTTCCTCGGCCAGGGGATGCGGGTCCGGCACGGCGGCCGGGAGGTGTTCGCCCCGGGTGGCGTCGACCTGTCCGTGCGGGGCCCCGAGCGCATCGCGCTGACCGGTCCCAACGGCTCGGGAAAGACGACCCTGATGCGGCTGGTCACCGGGGAACTCACCCCGGACGAAGGGGTGGTCAAGCGCGGCGAGGGCCGCATCGCCTATCTGTCGCAGCGCCTGGACCTGCTGGACCTGGACCGTACGGTGGCGGAGAACTTCGCCGACTTCGCGCCCGGCCGCCCGGAGGCGGAGCGGATGAACCTGCTCGCCCGCTTCCTCTTCCGGGGCGCCCGCGCGCACCTGCCCGTCGGCGTCCTGTCCGGCGGCGAGCGCCTGCGGGCCACGCTGGCCTGCGTGCTGTGCGCCGAGCCCGCCCCCCAGCTGCTGCTCCTCGACGAGCCGACGAACAACCTGGACCTGCTCAGCACGGCCCAGCTGGAGAGCGCGCTCGACTCCTACCGGGGCGCGTTCCTCGTCGTCAGCCACGACGAGCGCTTCCTCGCCGAGATCGGGGTGAACCGCTGGCTCCGCCTGGAGGACGGCGTCCTGCGCACCACCGGGGCGCCCGGGGCGTGACCGTCCGCGGGAGCGGGACGCGCCGGCGTCAGGCGACGCGGACCGGCAGCCGGTCCGTCCCGCTCGCGCGCGCGACGCGCCCCGCCTCCCTCTCCAGCGCCCGCAGCGGGAGCCGGGCGGTGCCGGGGAACGGCGTCACCACCAGCTCCCGGCCGAGGACCTCCCACACGCCGACGATCCGGCCCTCCCGCAGGATGACCGGGGAGATCCAGCCGGCGGCGCGGCTCACCGCCGCGCGGTGCTCCTGCGCGAGCACCGCCTCGTCCCGGGTGCCGGGTCCGAGGACGTACTGGTCGAAGCCGCCGAGCAGCCTGATCCCCTCGCAGGGGGCGGTGCCGGCGAGTTCGTCCGCGTGCTCGGTCAGGATCAGGGCCTTGCGGCCCTCGACGTCGACCTCGGTCAGCCGGTCGCCCATGTCCGCGAACCACCTGCGGAGCTGCGGCCTGCTGGTGGCGTTGAGCGACAGCCAGCGGTCGAAGGCGTCCGGCGTGGCGGGGCCGTACGCGCCCAGGTAGGCCGCGATCACCTCGGGGGCGGCCTCGTCGGGTTCGGGCATCGGCCCCCAGGCCGCGCCGAACCGGGAGGCCGGCCCGGTGAAGGTGACCCTGTTGCCCTGGTTCGGGCCGTGGCACAGGACGCCGCGCCAGGCCAGCGGTTTGAGGACGGACCCCCATCCCGACCGCAGCACCCGCTCCATCCCCGCGAACCGCCGGTGGGCGACGAGCCGGGCGACCAGCTCGTCCCGGGTGAGCACCGCCCCGTCGAGGATCTCCGCCACCTCCTCGGTCAGCTCGTCGACCTGCGCCGGGGTGACCCCGGCGGCCCGCGTCCACGACGGCTTGAGCCAGCTCCCCGTGTTCGCCATGAGCGACAGACAGGCGCGCGCGTCCCGGGGCCGCAGCAGATGGAGGGTGCCCCGCATCGCCCAGGTCTTCATCAGCGAGCGCCCGTCGACGTCCCGGTCCACCCCGCCCGGCTCCGGCTTCGCCTGCCGCAGCGCGACGTTGAGCCCGGCGACGCTCCAGACCTGCGCCTGCACCCCGCACAGCCGGCCGACGATCTCACTCGCCCCGGCCTCCCCGAGCGGCTCCAGCAACTGCCGCCGCATCCGCCACGCGAAGACCTGTCCCCACCCGACCTGCACGCCGTCCTCCACCCAACACCCCACGCACCGCACGGAATCGGTAGGCCAACCTACACCGGCCGCACCCCACCCCCCGCGGGAAACGGGAGCCCCTGGAGAACGAGAACGTCCGGGGGCCGTTCCAGATCTCCTCGGAACGGCCCCCGGACGACGACTCCTGCGAGTCGGGACGGCAGGAGGTGAACCCGCGGCTCCTCGGCCCCCGGGAGTGAGGGCCGAGGGCGTTCCGCGGACGTGGCGGACCCGGTCCGGACGCGCACCGTGCTCGTGAAGGCCGGGCGAGCACCGGCGGATTCCGGTGACGGGTCGGCCGTCACAGCGGCGTGACAGGTGATCGGGTGTCCTCGTGGACGGTTCAGCCGGGCCAGGTTCCCGTCAGGCGCCGGACTCCGGTGGCTCCCGCCCGGTCGACGGCCGCCTTGACGATCGCGAAGATCGCGCCTTGCAGGGCGGCGGAGACGAGGACCTCCTGCCAGGTGCGGTTCTCGTCCGTGGCGTTCGGGGCGTCGTCGTCGTGGCCGAGCACCTTCCACGCCTGCTTGAAGGCCGCGCCGGCGAGCAGGCCGCTCGCGGCGCCGAGGGCCGCGCCGAACGGCTTGTAGGCGATCTTCGAGGGTTTCACCGGCGCCTCCGCCCTCGACGCAGGAGCAGGAGGACCGTGAACGCGCCGACCACGGCAAGGAGGGGGACGCGCTTGCCCTTGGCCATGGTCACGGCGGATCCGGCCTTCTCGCGGACCGGCTCCGGGGCCCTCCCGGCGGCGAGGTGCCCGGCTCGGGCCGCGGTCTCCCGGACCTGCGCCGCGGCGTTCGCCGCCTTGTCCAGGACCGGATCCGGGGCCTTGTCCTTGACCAGTCGGGCGGCCTGCGCCGTCTTCTCCCGGATCCGGTCGGTGACGACGGCGGCCTTCTCGGCGGCCTGCTCCTTGATCTCGGCCGCCTTCTCCTTCGCCTGCGCCTTGACGTCGGCCTTGGCCGCCAGCGCCTCCACGGTCATGCCCAGCTCCTCACGGGTGTGCTCGACCTGCTCGCGCAGTTCCTCGGGGGTGGGCGCGGCCTCCCCGTCGCCCTTGGAGGGAGTGCTCATCGGTGTGTCGCCTCCTTGATCTCGGCCAGGTCGGCCCTGACGCTGTCGATGGTCTGTTCCGGCACGGGGGCGCCGGCCTCGGCGATCTGCTTCTTCCCCGCGATGGCCATCACCGCCGCGACGGCCGCCAGCAGGGCGGCGACGATCAGGGCCGAAGCCCACACGGGGAGGAGCAGGGCGAGGGCCGCGATCAGGGCGCCCACCAGAGCCTGCGCGGCCAGGAAGCCGACCAGCCCGGCTCCGCCGAACAGGCCGCCGCCGACGCCGACGCGTCTGCCCTTCCGGGTCATCTCCGCCCGGGCCAGCCGCATCTCCTCGCGGACCAGTTCGGAGATCTGCCGTGACGCCCGGGCGACGAGGTCGCCCACTGATCCCTCGGTGTCGTCAGGGCGCCGTCCGACGGTGCTCATCCACTCTTCACCCTCTCCGTGTCCGTACCCGTCACGTGCCGCGGTGGCCGCACCACGGCCGCCGTTCGTGTCACCTCCGGGGTGCCGTGCCGGCCGGCGGCCCGAAGCGGCACGGTGGTGTCCGATCGGGACCCCGCTTCCCCGTCAGGCCGCGCCTACCCCGCGAACTGCCGTTCACCCGGGCGGGATTTCCGGCCTGCCCCTTCCGTCACGGCCGGCCCGACGAGCGCCGAGGGGGAGACGATGCCCGCCTTGCCCCGGAGCCGCCCGACTGCGCCGCGGGCCCCGCCGGGACCGTCTCCTCCTACAGGTAACGGCGGATGGGGAGCACCGCGGTCTCGCGGGCGCGCTGCAGCAGCGAGCGCCGCTTCCAGCGGCCCGGTCGGATCAGTTCGCTGACCGCGAGGTCCTCGTCGTAGTGCGCGTCGAGCGTGGCGGTGAGCTCGGCGTCCATGACGGCGAGCATGACCTCCTCGTCGTGGTCGAGGGAGCGGCGGTTGAAGTTCGTGGAGCCGATCAGGGACACGACGCCGTCCATGGTGATGACCTTCGCGTGCATCATGGTCGGCTGGTACTGGTGGATGCGGACGCCGGAGGCGATCAGCGCCTCGTAGTGGTGCTGTCCCGCCAGCTGGCACACGCGCTTGTCCGTGTGGGGGCCGGGCAACAGGATCTCGACCGCCACGCCACGCCGGGCCGTCGCGCACAGCAGGTCGACGAAGTAGGTGTCGGGGGCGAAATAGGCGGTCGCCAGACGGAGCCGTTCCTCCGCCGATTCGAGGATCACGCGCATCAGGGTCTGCATGTCCTGCCAGCCGAAGCTGGCCGAGCCGCGGACGACCTGCACGATGGCGTTCCCGCTCGGGCGGTGGCTCACGAACCGGTCGCGCTCGTCGAAGAGTTCCAGATGGCATTCCGCCCAGTTCTGGGCGAAGGCGGCGGCGATGCCGTCCACGGCGGGACCCCGGACCTCGACGTGCGTGTCCCGCCACTCGTCGGGATTGCGCGCGTCACCGCACCATTCCTCGGCGATCCCGACGCCTCCGGTGAAAGCGGTCTGCTCGTCGACCACGAGGACCTTGCGGTGGCAGCGGTGGTTCTGTTTGAGCGGAGAGAGGCTGAGCGGCTTGCGGAACCAGGCGACCTCCACCCCGGCCGCGCTCATCCGGTCCAGCAGGTCCCGCTCTATGACGCGGCTGCCGAAGCCGTCCAGCAGCAGTCTCACGCGTACGCCCGCACGCGCCCGGTCGGACAGTGCCACGGCGAAGCGCCGCGCGATGTCGCCCCGCCAGTAGACGAAGGTCATCATGTCGACGGTGTGGCGGGCACTGTCGATCGCGGCCAGCATCGCGGCGAAGATCTCGTCCCCGTTGCGCAGGGGAAGCACGGCGTTGCCCTCCGTCGCCGCGACGCCGATGAGTCTTTCCAGGCGCCGGCGTATGCGGCGGATCCGTTCGTCCGTGGGGCCGCTGTCGGTGGTGGCTGTCGTCGCACCGCCGAGCGGCGGCTCTCTGTCAGGCATACCGGTAACTCCTCGTTCGGGTCATGGGCGGTCAGGACCATAGTGGACGCCATCGGGAACCAGGGGCGGGGTCCCGACGGCGCGCGGTGAAAGCGGGCAGGCAGGGCGGCACGCGAGCGTCCCGGGACCGGCTCGGTACGGCGCCGAGGACGATCCCGGGGCGGTGCCCCCCACCGGTACCGGTCTGTCCCCCACCACCGGTCGCACACCTGCCCCGGCGCCCGCCGGCGGTGACGCCGTCGGGCACGTCGTGTCGCCGACGGCCCGTTTGCGTCCGGGGCCGTGGGGCACCCGGAGTTCCACGTGTCCCGGCCCCCGATGGACCGGGACGAAGCAGCGTGACCCCGCGGGGGAACGCGAAAGGGGAGAACCGATGCCGACCGGAATCGTCCTGGTCGTCGTCGCGGTCGTGGTCGTGGGGGTCGCCGCCGGCCTGGCGGTGGACCGTCGGCGGCGGGCGCGACTGCGCGACCACGCGGGGCCCGAGTACGCGCGGGTCGTCGCGGCGACCGGCAGCGAACGCGCCGCCGAACGGGAGCTGCACGCCCGCGCCCGGCGCCTCGACCGCCTGGACATCAAGCCCCTGCCGGGTGAGGCGAGGGAGCGGTACACCCGACGGTGGATGCGCGTGCAGGAGGAGTTCGTGGACGCGCCCGAGGCCGCCGTCCAGCACGCCGACGAGCTGGTGACGGAGCTGGTGAGCGACCTCGGCTACCCCGACGAGGGGTTCGAGCAGCGGATGCGCGACCTGTCCGTGCGGCACGGCCGCACGCTGGAGCACTACCGGTCGGCCCTGGAGGTCCACGCGCTGAGCACCTCCCGTGCGGCCACGACCGAACAGATGAGGGGCGCGATGATGGACTACCGCACCCTCTTGGACGACCTGCTCGCCGACGGCGAGCCGACCGGCACCCGCCGGTCCTGACGCGGAGGCAGGAGAGATGCGACACCACGACACGGACGGGCGCGGAACCCGGGCGACGAGCCCGCGACCCCGCACCGACGCGACGGACGAGCGCCCGGAACCCGGGCGAGCGTCGACCCGGCGGGCAGCTCCCGGACACGGGCCCGAACCGCACTCCGTACCCCAGAACCCGCACGCGCCTCAGAACGCCCACGTGCCCCAGGGCCCGCACGCGCCGCAGGACTCGCACGCGCCCCAGTTCCCGCACGTGCCGTCCGCGCCACCCGTGCCCTCCACGTCGCCCGACCCGGCGGCCACCGTCCAGGGCGTCCAGGGCCCCGACGCCACGCCCGCCTCGCGGGTTCCCGAGCGGCACCCGCACGGCGCCGATGCCGGGGAACACCGGCCGGACCGTGTCCGCCCCGTACGACCCGACGACGGCGCGGACGCCGAGGAGGTACCGGACCTCCTCGGCGCCGCGGAGGCAGAGGTCTTCCGGGGGCGCTGGCACGAGGTCCAGGGCCTGTTCGTCGACGACCCCCGCCAGGCCGTGCATGCGGCGGACGTGCTCGTCGGGGACGTGATGAGGACCCTGGCCGACACCTTCGCCCGGCACCGGCACGCCCTGGAGGGGCAGTGGAGCCAGGAACTGGAGGCCGACACGGAGAGTCTGCGCCGTGCGCTGCGCCAGTACCGCGCCCTGTTCCACCGTCTCCTGTCCACCTGATCGCGCCCGGCCCACGACGCCGCCCCGCACCCTGGTCACGAGTCCGGCAGCCTGCACTCTCCCGCCGGAACCGGTGCGCCGCCGCCCGTCGCCCGAAGCGGCTCGCCGCACGGGCGACGGGACGTCGTGCCGAACCCTCCGGCGCTCCCTGAGCCGTGCCGGATCAGAGAAGTTCCTGTGCATACGTTCGAAAAAGGGTGTTTGGCGGCGCCGGATCGGTGCAGACGGAGCTTACGAACATCTCAGGAGAGCAACCGGAGGCGCATCATGGGCATCATCGCGTGGATCATCATCGGCCTGCTGGCCGGCGCGATCGCCAAGGCTCTCATGCCGGGCAGGGACCCCGGCGGCATCATCATCACCATGCTCATCGGCATCGCCGGCGGCCTGCTCGGCGGCTGGCTCGGCAAGGTGATCTTCGGCGTCGACTCCATCGACGGATTCTTCGACCTCTCCACCTGGATCGCCGCCGTCATCGGCTCGATGATCCTTCTCGCCCTCTACCGTCTCCTCGCGGGCGGCCGGCGCCGGCACGCCTGACCCGGCCCCGGGCCGACGCACCCGGAAGGTCCCCCTTCCCGCTCGCGGGCAGGGGGACCTTCCGCGTGTGCGGGGGGGCGACCCGAGCGGCGACGTCCCGGGGGCCGATCGTCGGCCGGGCGGACCAGGCACGCGCTCCCCCGGGCCGTGCGGGCCCGCGCTGTTTCGCGAGCGTGGGCGGGTGTGCGAGGCTGAAGGGACACGAGACCGGCCCGTCCTACGAGCGGCGGCCTTGGGGGATCCGGGAGTTGCCCCCACTCCGGGCACCCGGACCCCACCATCGTCGTGCACCCCCTCTTGCCGAACCGGGGTGTTTCGTCTGTGGTCTCACCAACCCCCGGAAGGGGGCGGATCCCGCATGAACGTCATCACCACCATCACCGGCACCACCGCCCGCGTCACCCCCTACGGAGAGATCGACTTCGACGCCCTGCCCTCGCTGCACGCCGCAGTGGACCGGTTGCCGCCCCTCGTCACCCTCCTGCTGTGGGACCTGGGACACACGCCCTTCACCGACGTGGCCGGTCTGCGCCTGGTGTTCGGCCACGCCCCGGAGAGCAGCCCGCACCGCAGGACGGCGGTGACGAGGCTGCACGACCAGCCCCTTCACCTTCTGCTGCTGGCCGCCGACCTCTTTCCCGCCGCCTACGACATCTCCCGGCTCGTCCCCGACACCCCCGCCGGCCTGATGGGCCCCCGGCCCTGAGCAGCCCCGGGACCGGACTTCCCGACGAGGGCCCCGGAACGGACCGGACCCTGACGGGCGACCCCGCCCCGCCGTGCTCTCAGGCGTCGGTCTCGTGGACGGTGGTGAGCTCGGCGAGGCCCGAGATCGTCAGGACGGGAGTGAGCAGCGGGCGCGCGACGAGTTCGACGCGGTGCGAGTGGGCGAACAGCACGCTCAGGGCGGCGCTGTCGAGGTACTCGACCTCCGTGAGATCGACGACGAGCCGGCCCGCCAGGGCGTCGAGGGAGGCCGCGAGGGCGTCGGCGTTGCTCATGTCGATCTCGCCCACCACCTTCAGGACCGGGGTGCCGTCCGTCCGGCGGCCGGGGGTGAGGGTGAGCGGTGTCGTGGTCATGGGGCGATCCTCGTGCGCATGTCGACGGTGGTCCCGGCCGGCCCGGGGGTGAGGGTGACCTCGTGCATCAGGGCGCGCATGAGGGTCACTCCGCGGCCGCGGTGGGGACGGGACCCGGGATCGGGTCGTTTCCAGCGGCCCGTGTCCTCGACGCTGAGCCGCAGTTCGCTGCCGAGGGCCTCGGCACGCAGGCGCACGGCGCCGCCGGGAGAGTTCCGGTGGCCGTGCTCGATCGCGTTGGCGCACGCCTCCCCGGCCGCGACGAGGACGTTCTGCACCGTCCGCGGAGGCAGGTCGCACCGGCCGAGCCAGCTGCGGAGGGCCCGGCGCACCGTCGCGAGCTGTCCCGATTCCGCGGAGAACGCCACGTCGAGGGGGGCGGGGAGGCGGTGGAGCAGGAGGGCGACGTCGTCGTCGTAGCCGCCCGCCGGAGCCAGCCGGGCCAGGAGGTCGCCGGCGAGGACGTCGAGGTTCGTGTCACGGCCGTCCCGCAGGCCGCGGGCCGCTTCGGCGATGCCGTGGACGAGGGGGACGCGACGGCGTTCGACCAGACCGTCCGTGTAGAGCAGCAGCGTGGCACGGGCCGGCACGGTGCACGTGCCGGTCGGGCGGTCCCTCCCCGGGGCGACGGCGAGGGGGACGGAGCGGCCGTCCTCCAACAGGATCGTGGTGCCGTCCGGGTGGGCGAGGACGCCGGGAGGGTGTCCGGCGCTGGAATAGGTGAGGTTGCCGGTCCTGTCGTCGAGCACGCCGCAGAACACTGTGGTGCACAGCGCGCCGGGAACGTCGACGGCGAAGTGGTCGAGCGCCATGAGGACCCCGGCCGGGTCCGGGTTCCGCAGGAGCAGTGCCCGGCAGGCGCTGCGGAGCTGGCCCATGACCGCGGCGGCTTCGAGTCCGCGGCCGACGCAGTCCCCGACGACGATGCCGATGCGTCCGTCGGGAAGCGGCACGGCGTCGTACCAGTCGCCGCCCACTTCGAGGGGCCGGACGGCCGGTTCGTAGCGCACGGCGAACCCCTCGGGGAGCCGGGAGGGACCGAGTACGGCCCGCTGCAGCGCGAGTGCGGTCTCCCGGTCCCGGTCGATCTGCCGGGCGCGGGTCAGCGCCTGTGCCAGACGGCCCGCCAGCAAGGACAGCAGCAGTCCGTCCTCCTCGGTGAAGGGACGCCGGTGACCGAGGTCGATCCGGAGGACGAGGGGGCCGTCGGGGTGCTCCAGGCGGACGGCGGCGCCGGAGCCGTCCGCGACCGGCGTGAGCGCGGGCCTCCCGCGCAGCCCGGTCAGCAGCAGTCGTTCCTCGGCGGGGAGCCCGTCCCACGTCACCGGCGCCCCCGCCACGGTCAGCTCGGGCCGGTCCCCGTCCGTGAAGACGGCGGCCGTCACCCGGCGCGCGCGCCACAGGCTCCGCAGTTCGTCCAGCGCGTCGGCGAGTGCTTCGGCCGCGCTGCCGGACTCCGACAGACGGGAGCCGAAGGCGGCCAGGGCGCCGTCACGCCGGACGGCCTGGTGCTCGGCGGTGACGTCGCGGAAGGTGCCCACGACGACGCGCCGGCCGGTGTCGGGGTCCTGGACCCGGGCGAGGGCGGCGCTCACCCAGACCCGCCGGCCGTCCCGGTGGGTGAGGGGGACGGTGAAGGAGCCCTTCGTCGTCCGGTCCAAGCGGTCGAAGGACTCCTCGACCTGCCGGCGGGCCTCCGGGTCGAGCTCGGGGTCGGGCCACCACGGAGGGACGGGCGCGTACGGCAGTCCCTCGGGCCCGTGGCCGAGGATGTCGGTGAAGGCGGCGTTGACCTCCACGACGGCGCCCGTCTCGTCGCAGACGAAGAAGCCTTCCTGGAGGGAGTCCACGAGGGCGGTGCGCCAGCGCGCCTGGTGGTTGCGGAGCCGGGCGAGTTCCACGGTGGCGCGCACCCGGGCGAGGAGTTCGACGGCCGCGAAGGGCTTGACGAGGTAGTCGTCGGAGCCCGCCCGCAGACCCTCGACGGAGGCTTCCTGGCCGGCCCGGGCGGAGAGCAGCAGGACGGGGACGGTGGCGGTGCGGGGGTCGGCGCGCAGCGCGGTCACGAGCGCCAGACCGTCCAGGCGGGGCATCATCACGTCGCTGACGACCAGGTCGGGCACCTGGGCGCGGACCGCGGCGAGGGCCGCCTGGCCGTCGGGCACCCCCCGCACCTCGTAACCGGCACCGGACAGCAGACGGGTGAGGTACTCGCGCATGTCCGCGTTGTCGTCGGCGACGAGGACCTTCGCGGCGGCCGCCGCGACGGGTCCTCCCCCCGGCTCGGAGGCGGTCCCGGCACCGGCCCGCGTACCGGCCCCCGCACCGCTGGGGGCCACGGCCGCACCGCTCCCGTCCGGTGCGTCGGCCGGTCCCGGGACCGTCCCTCCGCCGGGCAGCCAGCGCAGTGCCTCCTGGAGGTACGGTTCGGCCGCCCCGCCCCCCTCACCCGGCGGGGCCGCGGGCACCACCGCGTCCGCGGGCAGGTGTGCGGTGCCGAACGGCAGACGGATCGTGAACCGGGTGCCCTCCCCCACCACGGACTCGGCGGTGATGGTGCCGCCGTGCAGTCCGACCAGCTCCCGGACCAGGGCGAGTCCGATTCCGCTGCCCTCACCGGAGCGCGCGCGGGCGTTCTCGACGCGGTGGAAGCGCTCGAACAGCCGGGGGACCTCGTGGGCCGGCACCCCGGTGCCGGTGTCGGTGACCGTCACCACCGCGTCCGTGCGCTCCGAGCGCACGGACACGCCGATCGTTCCCTCGAAGGTGAACTTGAGCGCGTTGGACAGCAGGTTGAGGACCACCTTCTCCCACATGCCGCGGTCCACGTACACCGGGGCTTCCAGAGGGCGGCAGTCGACCACGAGGGCGAGGCCGGCCCTGTCGATGGCGGAACGGAACACTCCGGCCAGGTCGGCGGTGGCCGTGGCGAGGTCCACGGGCTCGTAGCGTCCTGCCAGGCGACCGGCCTCGATCTGGGAGAAGTCGAGCAGGTCGTTGACCAGCCTGCCCATCCGGAGCCCGTTGCGGCGGATGACGTCGAGTTCGTCGCGCACCGCGGGACCGGCGTCCGCCAGACGGGTGCGCAGCTCCTCCACCGGGCCCGTGATCAGGGTCAGCGGGGTCCGGAACTCGTGGCTGATGTTGGAGAAGAAGGCGGTCTTGGCGCGGTCGAGCTCGGCGAGCTCCTCGGCCCGCCGCTGCTGTGCCCGATAGCTGCGCGCACGGGAGATGCCGGCCGCGAGGTGCCCCGCCACGAGTTCGACGAAGCCGCGGTAGTCCTCGTCCAGCGGCCGGTAGCGGTTCAGGGCCGCCACCAGGAAGCCGTACGGTGCGGCGCCCCGGTCCAGCAGGGGCACGACCAGCGCGTGGGTCGGCGGCTCGGGCCAGGCGCCGCCCGGCAGCCCCTCGTGCTCGGGGCCGTCCAGAGGAACCAGGGCGGTCTCCTGCCGGCCGGACGCGCGCGCCGGCCACGGCGCCGACGTGTCGTCGGCCGCCAGCACCTCGGGGGCGGCGGGATGTCCGGCGGCGATGCCGGTGGTCGCCGCCAGCCGGGCCGAGCCGTCCTCCTGGAACAGGTACGTGAGGGTGAACGGCAGGTCCTCGGCGTTGCGCTCCATCTGCCGGCCCGCGAAGACCACCAGTTCCCGCTCGGTCTGCAGGGCGCGGGAGTCCGAGCCCAGGTCCCGGAGCGTGCTCATGCGGCGCTCGGCGATGACGCGGTCGGTCTCCTCGCTGACGACGCACAGCACGCCGACGACCCGTCCGTCGTCGTCGCGCAGCGGACTGTACGAGAAGGTGTGGTAGCTCTCCTCGGGGAACCCGGAGCGCTGCACGAACAGCAGCAGCGCCTCGTCCCACGTGGCACTGCCGGCGAGGACGCTCTCGATCCGTGGACGGACGTCCTCCCAGATCTCCGGCCAGACCTCCCGCACCGGCCGGCCGAGCGCCCACGGGTACTTGCGTCCCAGCGTGTCGCGCCGGTAGGCGGCGTTGCAGAGGAACGTCAGTTCCGGCCCCCACGCCAACCACATCGAGAAGCGGGACGACAGCAGGATGCTCACGGCGGTGCGCAGGCTCTGCGGCCAGTCCTCCGGAGGGCCCAGCGGGGTCGCCGCCCAGTCCACCGCCGCGAGGTCGCGGCCGATCTCCTGGTCGGCGGCGAACACCTCGGGCACCGTCGTCCCCGTCCCGCGGGAGCTCCGGTCCTCACGCTTGACCACTGGCCGCCCTCTCGTTCCCGTGCGGGGGCGTCCCGTTCCGTCCGTGACGGCGGGTCCACGGCCGCGTCGCCCGCGACCACCGGTCCCGCGTCACGGGCCGACACGCCCGCGCCCCACGGAAACCCCTCATGATCCGTAGGATAAGCCTGCCACCGCGCCCACGGACGTGGGCGCCCGGCCCCCGGGGCCGGGGAGCGCACGCCGACCCACGGAATCGCGCGCGGTCGGAGGCCGGTGACACATATTCCGCCGAGCCGTGGAGAGGCGAAGGGTCCAGGGACGACGTCCTGCTCCGCACGCCCGACCGACGCACCGCACGCCCCCAGCCACACAGGAGAACCGGTGGACGACCGCACCCTCACCATCAGCCCCCAGCACCCCGTCCCGGGCGTCACCGTCCTGGTCGTGGAGGGCGAGCTCGACCACCACACCGCCCCGCTCCTCGCCGACTTCCTCGGCGAGGAGGCGTTCGTCCCGGACGCCCGCGTCGTACTCGACCTGGCCGGCCTCGCCTATTGCGACTCCACCGGCGTGACCGTCCTCGTCACCGCCTACCAGAAGGCACATGCGGCGCGGTGCGTCCTGGCGCTCGCCGGACTGAACGACGACCTGTCCCGGGTCTTCGGGATCATGGGCCTGGACCAGGTCTTCACCCTCGTGCCCACGGTCGCGGACGCCCTGGGCCCCGCACGGCCCTGATGGCGGAAGGACCGTGCCACCGGCCCCCCGTCACTCCGAAGGGCCGGTGACGCGGACCGCCATGAGGGCGACGTCGTCCTCCCCGTCGGGCGGGAACGCCGCCAGCAGCCCGTCGCACACCTTCTCCGCGTCGGTCTGCAGCGTGCCCAGAACCTCCGACAACCGCGTCAGCGAGTCGCCGAGGTCCTCGTGGCGGCGCTCGATCAGGCCGTCCGTCGTCATGACGAGTACGGAGCCCGGGGGCGCGGCCACCGGGACCGCCGAGGGCTGCGGGAGCCGCAGCCCGAGAAGGGGCCCGTGTTCCTCGACGAAGCGGACGCTCCCGTCGGGAGTGCGCAGCAGGGGCGGCAGGTGGCCGGCGTTGGCGACGTGCAGCAGCCCCGTCCCGCCGTCGACGAGGACGATGCACAGGGTGAGGGTGAGCTGCGCCTCGACGGCCACGAGGAGGTTCTCGATGCGTTCGAGGATCGCCTGCGGCGAGTGCTCCTCGATCGCGTAGGCGCGCAGGGCGTGGCGGATCTGCCCCATCAGCATCGCCGCGTCGAGGGAGTGGCCGGCCACGTCGCCGACGGCGAGCAGCAGCCCGTCCCGGGTGGGCAGGGCTTCGTAGAAGTCGCCGCCGATCTCCGTGTGCTCGCTGGCGGGCAGGTAGCGCACCGCGAGCTCGGCCAGGGAGGAACGGGGCAGGGTGTCGGGCAGGAAGCTCCGTTGCAGCGTCAGCGCGAGGTCGTGCTCCTCGGTGTAGCTCCGCAGCGCCTCCAGGGCCAGGGCGCACGCCTGGGCCAGTTGGGTGAGCAGCTGCTCGTCGTCCGGTGTGGCGACGGCCTCGGCGGGCACCGCGAGGCAGACCGGAGGGCGTCCCGGCTTCGCCCTGGCGACGCCGACGGCGAGCGTGCCCCCGGGTATCAGGTGGGCCGGGAAGCCCGGCCAGGGCCCGGCCGCGACCCGCAGGAGCCGGGTGCCGGTCCGTTCGCCCAGCCCGTGGTGGGACGGCAGTTCCCGGACGTCGACCTCGCCGGTCTCCACGCCGGGGGACGCCTTCTCGGCCGGCCCCGCCGCGCGGACCGCCGAGGCGGGCTCGCCGTGGGGGGAGATCAGGGCCGCCACCGCCGTCGTCCCCAGCACGGTCGCGGCGCCCTCCGCCGCCGCGCGGGCGACTTCGGTGGCGCTGTCCGCGCTGTAGAGGAGGTGCGTGGCCTCGTTGAGGTGGAGGAGGCGGTCGGCCAGGTGCTCGGCCCGGCGCCGGGCGCGGGCGTAGCGCAGGGCGGCGGTGACCGTGGCGAGGAGTTCGTCCGGGGCGATGGGTTCGGTGAGGTACGCGTCGGCTCCGCGGTTGAGGCCCTGCGTCCGGTCGGTGGCGGTGATCGCCGAGGCGGAGACGTGGATGACGGGGAGGGCCGCCGTGACGGCGTCCGCCTTGATGCGCTCGCAGACGTCGAAGCCGGTCATGTCCGGCAGGCGCACGTCGACGATGGCGACCTCCGGCAGCGGTCCGCCGGACGAGAGCAACGCCAGGGCCTGGGTGCCGTCCTCGGCCTCGACGACCGCGTGCCCCGCCCGCGACAGCGTGGTCCTCAGCACGTAACGGTTCGTGGGGTTGTCGTCGACGATGAGGATGCTCGCCGGCGAGTTGTCGGACGGGGACGGGTCGGGGATCACTCTGTCGTCTTTCCGCTCTCGGCGGGCGCGTCCCCCGCCACCGGGGGAACGGCGGGCACCGGGTCCAGGCCCAGCGCCAGCAGGATGCGCTCCCGGGTGAGGTGGGTCTTGTTCAGCACGGAACGTGCGTGGGTGAGCCGGGTCCGGTCCACCTCGCTGGGGTCGGTGGAGGTCAGCACCACGACCGGGATGCGCGCCGTGAGCGGGTCGCGGGCCAGGACCCCGAGCAGGGTGTAGCCGTCCGGCGCGGGCATGACGAGGTCGATCAGGACCGCGTCCGGCCGACGGCCGCGGATGACGTCGAAGGCCCGCGCACTGACCGGGACCTCGGTGACGTCGTCGGCGATGCGCTCCAGCGTGGGGCGCAGCAGGTCGAGGAACGTCGGGTCGTCGTCCACCACCACGAGGGAGCCGAGCCGGGCGGTGGCTTCGACCGCACGCGGCGCGTCTCCGTCCGCACCCCGCACCTCCCCGGCGGGGGCGTCGAGATGTGCGGGGACGTCCACGCGGACGGTGGTTCCCTGGCCCGGGGCACTGGTCAGGGTGAGGGTGCCCCCGAGGATCGTGGTGAGCCGGCGCGCGTACGGCAGCCCCAGGCCGGTGCCGGGCCGGCCGCGCTGGTGCACGCCGAGAACCTGGTAGAACTCCTCGAACACCCGCTCCTGCTGGTCCAGCGGGATCCCGACGCCCGTATCGGTGGTGGTGAACGCGAACCAGGTCTGCCCGCCCCGCGTCTCGGTCTCGACGGTGAGCCGCACCTCGCCCGTCGTCGTGAACTTCAACCCGTTGGAGAGCACGTTGCGCAGCACGCGGGTCAGCATGACCTCGTCGGTGACGAGCCGGGGGGCATCCGACACGTCGGGGATGTGCAGGCGCACCCCCTCGTGCGCCATGCCGCCGAGCGTCCCGCGGAGCTGATGGAGCAGCGTCCGCAGATCGGTGTCGGCCGGCACGGGCTCCAGCCGCCCCGACTCCGCCTTCGCCACGTCGAGGAGCTCCTCCACGAGGGCGAGGAGGGTGCTGCCGGAGCCGGCTATCAGGGACAGCTGCTGCCGCTGTTCCTCGCTCAGCGGATCGGCACCGGGCGCCATGAGGAGACGCGCCAGGGAGATGACCGAGTTGACCGGGGCGCGCAGCTCGTGGCTCACGTTGGCCCAGAACCTCGTCTTGGCCTCGCTGGCCAGACGCAGCTGCCGGGTCTTGTCCTCCAGCTCGGCGTACAGGGCGACCACGCCCGTGTTCGTCTCCTCCAGCTCCGCGGACAGCTCGCTGTAGAGGGCGACCACTCCTTGGTTGGTCTCCTCCAGCTCCTTGTTCAGCCGCCGCAGCTCCTCCTGCTGGGCCCGTGACTCCTCCAGGGCCCGGAGCAGCTGCCGGTTCTGCGAGCGCAGCTCCTCGCCCATGCTGAGGTCGCCCGAACCGCGGAGCGCCGCGCGGGCCCGCTCGACACGCTGTTCGGGGGGAGTGTTCGTGGAGGGCAGTCGTTGTCCCACCGTCAGGGTGTGCCCTTCGTCCGAGGCACTGTACCGGCTGTGGTCCAGGAGCCGCTGCGCCGCCTGCAGGGTCTCGGCCCCGGGACGACGGTCCCCGCCCCAGGAGAAGGAGGCGAGGACGTGCACCCCATCGGGCTGAGGCGCGGTTCGCAGCCCCACGCGAAGGGCCGGGGATCCCAGCAGGTCACGCCCCACCTCACTCAGTACGGTCACCACGCGGACCAGTTCGTGACCTTCCAGTCCCAAGGCCCTGCACAGCAGCTGTCCCTGTCTGCGGAGTTCAAACACGTCCCTGTCCGCGCTGAGCGGCAGATCGATGAACTCGTGGCTCCCCACGGCCCTCACGAATCGGCCGTCTTGACGACGACGATGCCCGCGTCGTCCCGTCGTACGCCGGCCTGCCCGAGGATCTGCGCGGCGATGAGCGCGGGTCGCCGCCGGAACAGCCCGGGGAAGGAGGCGGGGGACCAGCGGTCGCTCAGCCCGTCGGAGTGGAGGACCAGGACGCCGCTCCGTTCCCAGGGCACCTGGTAGGTCCTCAGGGTCGGCATCTGGTGGCCCACGATCCCGGGGACCGACAGCAGCGCGCTCCGCTTGTCCCCGCTGACCACGCAGGCGCTGATGTTGCCCACTCCGCAGTGCTCGACGGTGCCGCGGGAGCGGTCGGCCCGCGCCACCGCGACCGCCGCGCCGCGGGTCCCCTTCAGCTCGTCGTGCAGCGCCCTCACGATCAGCTCGGGCGGCCTGTGCGCGTTGGTCCTGAAGGCGGCCCGCGCCCGTTCGCCGGCCAGCGCCGCCAGCGGGCCGTGGCCGAGCCCGTCACACATCATGACGGTGACCACGCCCCCGTCGGGCCCCTCGCCGGTGCGCGCGGCCCAGCTGTCCCCGCACACGGTCTCACCGCTGATCGGCCGGGTCAGCCCGGCCACCCACGGTTCGACGTCCGCGAGCGCACCGTCGACCCTGACGGACCAGAACCGGGCGAGCAGTGCCGTGCCGACCCCCGGCACGGAGTGCACGTCGAACGTGTCGGCGCACCGCGCGATGGAGCCCAGGCCCATGCCGAGGGTGCCGCGGCTGGAGACGCCGTCGGCGAGCGCCGCCGAGAGGTCCGGGATCCCGGGACCGCTGTCCAGCGAGAGCAGCTCGACGGCGGCCCGGCCGGGCAGGCGGACGATCCGCAGCGCGAGGGAGCCGTCCTTCGCGTACTTCTGCAGGTTGGTGGCCGCCTCGGTGACGGCGAGCTCCACCTCGGCCACTCGGTCCGCGGACATGCCGACGCGGTGCGCCAGACGCGCGGCCTCACGGCGCGCGACCGCGTCCAGCGCCGCGCCCAGGCGCATCCACACGACGTCCTCGGCCTCGGTCCCGTGACCGTCGGCCACGGGGTTCACCGTGCCCACTTCAGCACCGTCACCGTGGTGCCGACACCGGGCGTCGAATCGAGTTCGAACTCGTCGACGAGCCGGCGGGCACCGCTGAGCCCCAGCCCCATGCCGCTGCCGGACGTCCATCCGTCCGTGAGCGCCAGTTCCGTGTCCGGGATGCCGGGGCCGGTGTCGGCGAAGCGCACCCACACGCCGACCCTGGCCACGTCGCGCACGATCGCCGCCTGGGCGGTGCCCCCGCCGCCGTAGATGAGGGTGTTGCGACCGAGCTCACTGGCGGCGGTGACCAGCTTGGTCTGGTTGACCAGGGAGAGGCCGGCCTGCTGGGCGAGCAGGCGCACCGTCTGGCGGGCCTTCACCACGTCCCCGCTGGCCTGGATCGCCACTTCCTCGCGCGAGGCCTCGTCGGCCGGGTAGTTCCTCACGGGCTCGCCGGAGGTGACACCTGCGCACGACGGAGGTAGCCCAGCCCGAGTTCGAGGTTGAGGGCCGTCCGGACGCCGCCGAGCGACAGTCCGAGCTCCACCAGGGTCATGGCGACCGCGGGCCGCATGCCCACGACGACCGTCTCCGCACCCAGAACACGGGAGATCGCCGCCGTCGTGGCGAGCATCCGCCCCACGAAGGAGTCGACGATCTCCAGGGCGGAGATGTCGATGACCACGCCGCGGGCGGAGGTGGCGACGATCTGCTGGGACAGGTCGTCCTGCAGGTCGAGCACCATCTGGTCCTCCAGGTCGATCTGGATGGACACCAGGAGGATGTCCCCGATCTTCAGGACCGGAACGCGATCGCTCACAGCAGGCCCGCCGCACGCGTCGCGGAGGCCTTGTCGATCTCGACGAGGGCGTGACGCAGGGCGTCCGCCAGGGTGGCCTTGGTCGGGATGTCGCCGAACTCGATGCCGAGCCCCACGATGGTCTGCGCGATCTGCGGCCGGATCCCCGAGATGACGCACTCCGCGCCCATCATGCGCGCCGCGACGACGGTCTTGAGCAGGTGCTGTGCGACCTGGGTGTCCACCGCGGGGACGCCCGTGATGTCGATGATCGCGTGGGCGGAGTTCGAGTCCAGCAGGGCCTGGAGGAGCTTCTCCATGACCACCTGCGTACGGGCGGAGTCCAGGGTGCCCACGAGCGGCACGCCCACGACGCCGTCCCACAGCTTCACGACGGGCGTGGACAGCTCCAGGAGCTGCTGCGACTGCGCGGAGATGATCTCCTCGCGGGTCCGCGCGTACTCCTCCACCGTGAAGAGGCCCAGGTCGTCCAGGAGCCGCGAGAACTGCAGGTAGACGTGGATGTCCTCGACGGACCCGCCGAGCAGGGACTCCAGCACCTCCTTCAGGGCGAACACGCTCACGGCGGTCTCGGTGGGGGTGAAGCCCTGGCGCGCCCTGTTCCGGGAAAGCTCCACCAGGAGACTGCGCACGACCGCGTACTCCGAGCTCCGCCCGGCGAAGCCGCCGGTCGCGAGGGCGTCGACGACGGCGTCGTACAACTCGCTCAGCTCACGGCCCAGCTCCACGGTGCTCAGCCGGCCGTGCAGGGACGCTCCCACGGCCTGCTCCCACTGCGCGATCAACTCGGCGCGGCGTGCCGTGAGCAGTTCCAGCAGCCGCTTTGAATCGCCGCTGTCCATACGCAGTTCCCTCCACGTGTCACCAAGTCAGAACGCTGCCGACCATACGGCACTGTTCAGAGCGCCACTCGAACCCGTCGTCGCGCAGGAATCCGTCCCCCCACGCCCCGACCCGGTGTCCAGCCCCATCGACGGACACCTGCCCCAGGGCGTCCGGCCCACACCCCGACCCGAAACGTGAGAATCGTCACGACGGAGAAGGGCGGGCCCGTCCGCCTCCGGCCCACGCCGGATTCACCCCCGCCGCCCCGGCGGGGCGCCGTCGGCCGTGGGTACGCGCGGTGGCGGGTGGCGAGCGCCGGGGGCCGGCCGACCGGCGGCACGGAGCGAGCGCGGCCGGACGTCCGGTTGCCGCGCGCCGCGTCGACCGGTCCCCAGGAACGACTGAGGGGTCGTACCAGATCCCTCTGGTACGACCCCTCGGTCGACGACTCCTTCGAGTCGGGACGACAGGATTTGAACCTGCGACCCCTTGACCCCCAGTCAAGTGCGCTACCAAGCTGCGCCACGTCCCGGTGCCCGTCTGACCTGGGGTTTCCCCCGGCCCGTCGTGCAAGAGAACCATACCGCACTTCCCCCGGTGGTCACGAACCGCTTTACGGGGGTCACGCGGGGCGTCCGGCGGGGGCACGTTCCGTTCAGAGGGTGGTGCGGAGGGTCATCATGCGGCCGACGAGTTCGGCCGCCGTCGCCTTGACGGTCTCCAGGCCGGCGCGGCCCCAGCGGCGGACGTCGGTGTCGACCACGCAGACCGTGCCGAGGGCCGTGCCGGTGCGGTCGATCAGCGGGGCGCCCAGGTAGGAACGGATGCCGATCTCGTCGACGGCGGGGTTGCCCGCGAAGCGGGGGTAGTCGCGGACGTCCTCCAGGACGAGGGCCTTGCGCCGGACCACGACGTGCGGACAGTAGCCGTGGTCGCGGGGCATGGAGCGGCCGAGGCCGCCGTCGGGGGTGTGGAGGCCGGCGAAGAACTGCCGGGTCTCGTCGATGAAGGTGACCATCGCGTACGGGGCGCCGGTGGTCTCGGCGAGCCGCCGGGCGTACTCGTCGAAGACGGGTTCCGGGCGGTCCCCGAGGCCGAGCGCCCGCAGCCGCAGGACCCGGTCGGGGGCCTCCGTGTCGACGGGGGTCAGGAGGAGGTGGGCGGCCGGGTCGCGGGTCACGGGGTGGCTCCGTAGCTCGGTTCGGCCGGGGACGAGAGCAGGAGGTGCTGGACGAGGGTCAGGAGGGTGCTGACGGCGGAGCTGGAGATGCGGGCGTCGCAGAGCACGATCGGCACCTCCGGACGGAGGGCGAGCGCCTGCCGGATCTCGTCCGAGCCGTAGCGGAAGGCCCCGTCGAACTCGTTGATCGCCACCACGAAGGCCAGGCCCCGGCGTTCGAAGAAGTCGATCGCGGAGAAGCACTGTTCGAGGCGGCGGGTGTCGGCGAGGACGACCGCGCCGAGCGCCCCTTCGGAGAGTTCGTCCCACATGAACCAGAACCGCTCCTGGCCCGGGGTGCCGAAGAGGTAGAGGACGTGGCCGCCTTCGAGGGTGATGCGGCCGAAGTCCATGGCCACGGTGGTCGTGGACTTGTGCTCCACGCCGTCGAGGCTGTCCACGGTGGCGCCGACCGAGGTCAGCAGTTCCTCCGTGCTGAGCGGCGCGATCTCGCTGACCGCTCCGACGAAGGTCGTCTTTCCCACGCCGAAGCCGCCCGCCACCAGGATCTTCAGGGCGGTGGGGAAGGGATCGGCCGTGAAGCCGCCAGGGCGTTCAGAGCCGCTGTCGTAGGCCATCGAGCACTGCCTCCAGCAAGGAACGGTCGGATGGATTGGCGTGGAACCGGGGGGCGCGCGCGGTGAGGGCGCCGCAGTCCACGAGGTCGGAGAGGAGGACCTTGGTGACGACGGCCGGGAGACCGAGGTGCGCCGCGATCTCGGCCACCGAGGTGGGCCCGTCGCACAGCCGGAGGGCCTGGCTGTGCTCGGGGCCCATGTGGGCCTGCGGGGCGGACCCGGTGGCCATCACCAGGGAGAGCAGGTCGAGCGGGGTGGTGGGCCGGGTGCGTCCGCCGCTCACGGTGTAGGGGCGGATCAGCCGGCCGGCCGCGTCGTCGAGCCAGGGCCCTTCGTGCGGAGGGGACGCGTTCACTGAGCGGGGCCGCCCGCCGCCGCGGCCGGCTGTCGGGCGGGCGTCACCAGGTACGGCCGGACGCTCTTGACCAGCATCGCCATCTCGTAACCGAGGACGGCGGCGTCGGCCTCGCGGCCCGCGAGGACGGCCAGGCAGGTGCCGGAGCCCGCGGTGGAGACGAAGAGGAGTGTGGAGTCGAGCTCCACGACCACCTGGCGGACCTCGCCGCCGTCCCCGAACCGGACGCCGGCGCTGCGGCCGAGCGAGTAGAGGCCGGAGGCGAGGGCCGCCATGTGGTCGGCCGCGTCGGGGTCGAGTCCGTGGACGGATCTGACCAGGCCGTCGGAGGAGAGCAGGACCGCGCTGCGGGTGTGGGGCACCCGCTGGACCAGCCCGCTCAGCAGCCAGTCGAGGTCCGAGGAATGGCCGGTCGGCACATTGCTCGCCATCGTGCATCTACTCCTTGTACGCGTCGCCGTGACGCAGCGGTTCCTGGGGGGTGGGCTGGGATTCGGCCAGGCCGATCCCACGCTGGAAGGCGGCCATGAGGCCGGGGTCGTGCAGGGCGAGGTCCTCGTTCTGCCGCTGCTGGGGTTCCTCGCGGAGCTGCGGGACGAGGTGCTCCTGGGCGCGCCGCCGGGGCAGCAGGGGCCGGTCGGCGGGCTGTGCGGGGGGCGCGGGCGCGACCTGTGGGACGAAGTCCCCGAAATCCGTCAGGTCGGTGCCGTGCGCGGGGGTCCGCGGGTACGCGTACGGCTCCGGTTCGGGGAGCGGTACGGGTTCCGGGGCGGGGCCCCCGGCGGACGGCGGGGTCGGGTGCGGGTGCCGCTGCGGCAGCGGGGCGGGGGCCGCGGGCGGCACGGGGGCGGTGAGGATCGCGGGGGTATCGGAGGTCGCGGGGATCTCCGGGGCCGGCGGGAGCGCCGGGGTCTCGGGGGCTTCGGGGAGCCGCTGTTCGGGCGCGGGCTCCGCCGGGTGCCCGGGCGGGAGTTCGTGGGGGCGCTCGTGCGGGGCGCGGCCCTCCGGGTCGGTGCCGAGGAGTCCCTGGGGGAGGACGAGGACGGCCTGGACGCCGCCGTAGATGTTCGCCTGGAGGCGGACGGTGATGCCGTGGCGCCGGGCGAGCGCGGCGACGACGAAGAGGCCGATGCGCCCGTCCTGGAGCAGGTGGGCGACGTTGACCTGGTCGGGGTCGGCGAGCAGGGCGTTCATCTTGTCCTGCTCGGCGGCGGGCATGCCGAGTCCGCGGTCCTCGACCTCGATGGCGAGGCCGGCCGTGACGTACTGCGCGCGCAGCAGCACGCTGGTGTGCGGGGCGGAGAACACCGTGGCGTTCTCGACGAGTTCGGCGAGGAGGTGGATGACGTCGGCGACGGCGTGGCCGCGCAGGGTGCCGTCGATCGGGGGGACCAGCTTGACCCGGGGGTACTGCTCGACCTCCGCGATGGCGGAGCGGAGCACCTCGGTCGTGCTGACCGGGTTCGACCACTGGCGGCGGGAGACGGCACCGCCGAGGACGGCGAGGTTCTCGGCGTGCCGGCGGATGCGGGTGGCCAGGTGGTCGACGTGGAAGAGGCCCTTGAGCAGCTCGGGGTCCTCGGTCTCGTTCTCCAGCTCGTCGAGGATCTGGATCTCGCGGTGGACGAGGGACTGGAGCCGGCGGGCGAGGTTCACGAAGACCTCGACCTTCTGTTCGTCGCCCGCGCTGCCGGAGAACCGGGAGGCCTGGACCACGGCGGCGACGGCGACCTCGTGGGTGTGGGCCAGATCGGCTCCGAGCCGGTCGAACTCGTCCCCGGCGGCCTCGGGGAGGGCGGGCCGCGGGGGCGGCTCCTCCCCCGCGCGCAACTGTTCGACGACGGCGCGCAGTTCGGCCCGGTCCCGGGCGGCTTCGCGGCGGAGGGCGGCGAGGCGGTCGAGGACGGAGCGGGCGGCGCGGTCGGCGCCGAGCGCGGCGGCGGTGACGGAGGCGACGGTGAGGGCGGCGGCTCCGGTGAGCGCGGCCCAGAGGGCGGGGGTCGGGGCGGCTCCGGTGGAGCGGAGCACGAAGAGGAGGGCGGCCGCGCCGCCGAGGGCGACCGCGACGGCGGGCAGGACCGAGGTGCGCAGCAGCTGGGAACGTATGCGGAGCTCGGCGGGGGCCGCCGGTGCGGGCCCGGCCGGGGAGGTCCCGGCGGATGCGGGGCGGCCGCCCGAACGGCCGTGCCGCCCGCCCTCGCGGCGGTCGGACCGCGGTGCGGGTGCGCGAAGTTGTGACATGGGTGTCCTTGGTACGTGCCCGGGAGACCGCCGTACGAGGGGTGTGCAGGAGGACTCGCGGATGGGGGTGTACGGGAGGATCCCGGTGGGGACGGCAGGTTCGGTGACTCTACTGACGATCACCGACCACACACTGTAGTCATCAACCGTTCACGTGCGGTGCTCAGTTGCAAAACTGCCCGCCGAACTGCGGCGTCTGGTAGTGACCTTCGTACGGGCGACCGAGCGGGACCACCCCGACGTTCGCCCGAACGGGTGAAGGTCCTTCAGGCCCTTCTGCTCCGCGCGTGCAGGTGCCCGTCGCGGGGGAAGGCGGGCGGCGCCGCGGGAAGGATCCCGGCGAGGGCGTAGCCGCTCTTCTCCGCCACGCGGCAGGAGGCCGTGTTGTCCACCTGGTGCAGGAGTTCGAGGCGGTCGAGGCCGGCGGGTCCCGCTCCGCCGAAGGCCCAGGCGGTGAGGGCCTCCAGGGCCCGCGGCGCCACGCCCCTGCCGCGCGCGGGGGCCGCCGTCCAGTACCCCACCTCGCCGGTCGGTCCGCCGGGCAGCTTGAGGACGGCGTTCCCCCACAGCGGTCCCTCGCACGCCCCCGGCCCCCCGGGTGCCGCCCCAGGTCCCGCCGCGAGGACCGCGAAGCCGAACCGCGCGCCCGTCTCCCAGCCCCGGCGCTGGTCCTCCACCCACCGCTCCGCCCCGGCCTCGTCCTCGGCGACGGCACCGAGCCGGTGCCTCAACTCGGGGTCCCGGTGCGCCTCGACCAGCGCGGGGACGTCCTCCGCCCGCCAGGGACGGAGGACGAGGGCGGGGGCGGACGCCGTCTCGGGCACGTTCAGGAACACTGTGTCGGCCATCGGGCGATCGTACGTCCGGGGAAGCCCGGGACAGGGGGCGAAGACCGGGCTCCGGAGGCCGGCGCGGATCCCGCGGAAGGCTCGCGGGCCTCGTTCACCCCCGGGTCGGCGCCATCGACGCGGCCGCCGCGGCGGCCCGTTCGAGCTTCGCGCGGTGGGCCGCGCGGGCCTCCTCGTCGATCCGTCCCTCGTGCTCGGCGCGCAGCCCGGTCCGGCCGTCGAGGCCCTCGCGCAGGATGTCGGCGTGCCCGGCGTGCCGGAGGGTCTCGCCGAGGACGTGGACCACGACGGCGAACAGGTTGGTGCGGGAGTGGGGTTCCGGCCACCACGGCACGTGGCCGGGGGCGTCGAGGGGAAGCGCGCCGATCGTCGCGTCCGCGTGCTCCCACGTGCGCCGGTAGAAGCCGGTGATCTGCTCGCGGGTCTCGTCCACGGCCGCCCACCGGTCGCTGCCGTCGGAGTCCTGCCACCGGCACAGCGGTTCCGGGGACGGACGGTCGAAGACCTCGCCGAAGTACCTGGCCTCGACGGTGGCCACGTGCTTGACCAGGCCGAGGAGGTTGGTGCCGGTCGCCGTCAGCGGCCGGCGGACGTCGTACTCGGACAGGCCGTCGAGCTTCCAGAGCAGGGCCTCGCGGTCCCGCCGCAGCCTCCCGTGCAGGTTGTCCTTCGCGAACGAGTCGATCATGCGGTGCGCCTTCCCTGAGGTGGGGTCGTTCGTGCGGTCGATTCCGTCAGGTGTGCCGGAGCGGGGTCCGCGGCCGGGTGCCGGGGGTGGCGCGGCGGGCGTCCTGCGCGGGGCCGGCGGCCGGGGTCGTGCGCCCACCCTCGCCGGGCGCCCGCGCCGCCCGCCAATGATTCGTCGCTGGACGAATCCGGCGGGTGTCCCCCCGTAGCATGGCGGGGTGCTCCGCTTCGAAGTCTCCGTCGACGACCTGCTGCGCAGCCGCTTCGCCCTGTCCCCCGCGCTCGACCTCTGTCTGCTGCTGCGCTCGCTCGCCGGCCTGGACCGGCCGCTGCCGCCGGCCTGGGCGGGCCGGCTCGTGCCGGTCTTCGAACGGCTGCGCCGCGAGACCGAACTCGACGCCTTCCTCGCCCTCCAGACGCCGGAGGGCGGACCGGACTTCGTCGCCCCGCCCCCTCGCGGCCTCGGCCAGACCTGGGCGGACGACCTGGCGTCGATCCGGGCCACCCCGCCGGAGACCGCCCGACCCGCGTGCGCCGCCGCGACCGGTCCTGCCGCCCGTGACCCCCGCGTGCGCACGGTGCTGGACTCGCCGGACGCCGCCTCCCGGATCGCCGGGGCGATGGACCGGGCGTGGCACGAACTGCTCGCGGCGGACTGGCCGCAGCTGCGCGCGGTCTGCGAGCGCGACGTCGTGCACCGGGTGGGGGTGATCGGCGAGCACGGGTGGGCCGCGGCCGTCGAGGGCCTGCACCCGGGCATCGTCTGGCGCGCCGGCGGCATCGAGATCGACTTCTTCCGGGGCGGGACGGTCCGCCTCTCCGGCGACGGCCTCCTGCTGATCCCCTCGGCAGTCGTCGGGCACGTCGCCGCCCACCTGGACGACCCCTGGCCCAGGACCCTGGTCTACCGCGCCCGCGGCACCGCCGCCCTGTGGGGCGAACAGGAGGCCGCCCCCCGCCCGGACGCGCTCACCGCCCTGGTCGGCCGGGCCCGCGCCCGCCTGCTGCTCGCGCTGGACGCCCCCGCCAGCACCAGCCACCTCGCCCGGAGCCTCGCCATGGCCCCCGGCGCGGTGGGCGACCACCTCGCCGTCCTGCGCGGTGCGGGGCTCCTCGTGCGCGCCCGGTCCGGCCGCTCGGTCCTCTACCGGCGTACGCCGCTCGGCGAGGCACTGGTGGCCGGGACGGGCTGAGCGTCCGTCCCGGCCCCGGCGCACCCGGCGCCTCGGACCGGGCCGGCCGGCCACCAGAGGCCCGGCACGCCGTCGACGCGTACCGGTCCACCGTTCCGCTTCCCCTCCCCGAGCGTGCTCCCGTGAACACCCGTCCGACCCGTCGCGGGGCGACCGGATACAGTGCGCGGGACAGCGGCCCGGTCGGGGAGGCAGACGTGACCGACACCAGCGACACCCGTCCCACCGAGGGTGAAACGCCCGTGCGGCGGCAGAGCCTGCCGCACCGCCTGATGCGCTACGTCCCCCTGATCGCCCCCGTCCTCCTGTTCGCCGTGCCCTGCTGGGTGCTCCTGTACGGCGGACAGAACTGGCCGCTGCCCGCCACCTCGATCGGCACCGCCCTGTTCGTCCTCGGTCTCGTCGGGATGCCGTTCGCGATGGCGCGCGGCCATGGACGGCGGCAGCAGGACCGGGCGGCGGTCATCGGCGACACCCTGCTGGGCGCGAGCTGGGTCCTGTTCACGTGGTCCGTCCTGCTCGGCGTCCTCCTGAGGCTCGTCCTGACCGTGGCCGGCGTCGGCGAGGGCCAGGACCGGGCCCGGATCGTCACGTGGGCCGTCCTCGGCGTCACCGCGGTCCTGCTCGGCTGGGGGTACGCCGAGGCCCGCCGCGTGCCCCGCGTGCGCCGGCTGGAGGTGCCCCTCCCCCGGCTGGGCCCCGGCCTCGACGGCTTCCGTGTCGTCCTCGTCACCGACACCCACTACGGCCCGCTGGACCGGGCCCGCTGGTCGGCACGGGTGTGCGAGACGGTGAACACCCTGGAGGCCGACCTGGTCTGCCACACCGGTGACATCGCGGACGGCACGGCCGAACGCCGCCGCGCCCAGGCCGCACCGCTCGGCACCGTGCGAGCCACCCGGGCCCGGGTGTACGTCACCGGCAACCACGAGTACTACAGCGAGGCCCAGGGCTGGGCCGACCTGATGGACGAACTGGGCTGGCAGCCGCTCCGCAACCGCCACCTGCTGCTCGAGAACGGAGGCGACGCCCTCGTGGTCGCCGGCGTGGACGACGTCACCGCCGAGTCCTCCGGTCTCGCGGGCCACCGCGCCCACCTCGCCGGAGCCCTGGACGGCACCGACCCCGACCTGCCCGTGCTGCTCCTGGCGCACCAGCCCGCGTTCGTCGACCGGGCGGCGGCCGCCGGCGTCGACCTCCAGCTCTCCGGCCACACCCACGGCGGCCAGATCTGGCCCTTCCACCACCTGGTCCGCCTCGACCAGCCCGCCCTCGCCGGCCTCAGCCGGCACGGCGCCCGCACCCTCCTCTACACCAGCCGCGGCACCGGCTTCTGGGGCCCGCCCTTCCGCGTCTTCGCCCCCAGCGAGATCACCCTCCTCGTCCTCCGCTCCCCGCGCCCGCCCGCCGCCCCGCAGCACTGAACGGGCCGACGCGTCCGCCGGAGCGGAGCGGGCCGAAGGACTCGCCCCCGGAACGAAGGGCCCGCCACTGGGACGAAGGGGGCCGGCCCAAGCGCAGCCGCCGTGGAGCGGGGGCGTGAGGCGCGATCGTCGCCCCCGTGCCTCCGCGTGCGTCTTCGGCTCGTCCGCCTCGCGTCCCGGGCGCGGGCCCCGGCGGGCAGGGAGCCTTCTCTGAAGTGCGCGGGGCTCCTGTGCCCTTCACCGTGCGCGCGTCGCGCGCGGGGCGGTGCGGGCGACGTGATCACGGCGAACGCCCTCCACCCCGGCTTCATCCTCACCCGGCCGCAGGGGCACCTCGGCGACGACACGATGCGGACGTTCGGGGTGACGGACGGCGGGGGGACCTGACAGCTCCCTCCTTCTCCGAGAACCCCGCCCAAGAGCCGCCACGCAAGGCCATGACCGGGAGCACACGGAGAAATACGAACCCTTGATGAGGCGGACGCGCGTATTCGGCGATTGCATTAGCCAGCGCATGCAAGTATCTTTTCCATACGTAAGGCGCGCTTGCATCCAGATGCGAGTGCTCGTGGGGGCCTCCCGGCCCTCCCCCCACCTCTCGCGAAGGCACCCCCCATGTCGCTCAAGCACATCCTTCCCGGCCGCCTCGGCTTCGGTACCGCCCCGCTCGGCAACATGTTCCGCGCGATCCCCGACGAGGAGGCCGCCGCCACCGTCGAGGCCGCCTGGGACCACGGCATCCGCTTCTACGACACCGCCCCCTTCTACGGCGCCGGACTCGCCGAGGAGCGCCTCGGCCAGGTCCTCGCCGGCAAGCCCCGCGACGCGTACGTCCTGTCCACCAAGGTCGGCCGGGTCGTCCTCGACGAGCACGAGACCGCCGTCCCGGACTTCGGCGAGAAGGGCGGCCTGTTCGAGCACGGCAACCCGAACAAGATCCTCCACGAGTGGACCGCCGACGCCACCGAGCGCTCCATCGAGGGCAGCCTCAAGCGGCTCGGCACCGACCGGCTCGACATCGTCTGGGTCCACGACATCGCGCAGGACTTCCACGGCGACGCCTGGCTCGGCAAGTTCGAGGAGGCCCGCACCGGCGCCTTCCGCGTCCTGTCCCGCCTGCGCGACGAGGGCGTCATCAAGGCGTGGGGCCTCGGCGTCAACAAGACCGAGCCCATCGAGCTGACCCTCGCCCTCGACGAGCCGCAGCCCGACGGCTTCCTCCTCGCCGGCCGCTACACCCTCCTCGACCATGAGCACGCCCTCACCCGCCTGCTCCCCATGGCCCAGGAGCAGAACGTCGACATGGTCGTCGGCGGCCCGTACAGCTCCGGCGTCCTCGCCGGCGGCACCCACTTCGAGTACCAGCAGCCCCCCGCCGAGATCGTCGAGCGCGTCGGGAAGCTGAAGGCCCTGGCGGACAGGCACGGCGTCTCCATCAAGGCCGCCGCCCTGCAGTTCTCCCTCGCCCACCCCGCCTCCGCCGCCGTCATCCCCGGCGCCACCCGGCCCAGCCGCATCGCCGAGGACACCGCCGCCCTGGACGAGAGCGTCCCGGCCGCGTTCTGGACGGACCTGCGCACCGCCGGACTCGTCAGCCCGGCCGCCCCGCTCCCGAACGACGCCTGACCTTCACCTCTCCCCCTCACGCCCCCTCCCCCACAGCATCAGGAGCACCACCATGGCCTCCACCTCCGTCTCCCGCGTCGTCCCCGCCTCCCCCCAGCAGGTCTGGAACCTGATCGGCGGCTTCGACGCCCTCCCGGACTGGCTTCCCTACATCCCCGAGAGCACCGCCCTCGAAGGCGGCCGGGTCCGCCGCCTGACCAACCCCGACGGCGACGTCATCATCGAGCGCCTCGTCGGCTTCGACGAGGCGGAGCGTCACTACAGCTACGCCATCCTCGAAGCGCCGTTCCCCGTCGACGGCTACGTCTCCACCCTCCGCGTCCACACGGTCCCCGGGCACGACGACGCCGCCGAGGTCCAGTGGTCCGGCCGCTTCAACCCCAAGGGCGCCACCGAGCAGGAAGTCGTCGACCTGTTCACCGGTATCTACGCCGACGGCCTCGACGCCCTGCACAAGACCCTCGCCGCCTGAGCCGCCCTGCACCCACGGCCCACCCGTCGCCCGCGGCCCATCCACGTCTCCTCCCAGCCGGAAGCCCCGGGCCGGAGTCGCCCGCGGCGGTGGCGACGAAGACCCCGGCCGCGTTGCGGAGCGCGACCCGTGCCGGGCACCGGTCGTTACGCGAGGACGCTCCGGCCTTCCGGTCGCGGACCGGGACGGGGGCACCGTCCGCGATCCGCAACCGGTCGGCCGCGCCCCGGATTCCGCTTCGGGGGGCGGTGTGCCGTAGCGTGAGCCGAGTAATCGGGTGCGTACTCTCCGTGCCCGGCAGACAGTCGGCATGCCTCTGCCCGCTACCTTGGAGCCGCCGTGAGTTCCGACCGGTACCACTGGGATCGTTCGCACCCGGGCCTGACCCTGCTGCGCGAGGCGATCGAGCCCGTGCGCCGGCAGGTCGTCGGGCACGAGATCTACCGGCGGCTGGACTCCCTGGAGCGGATCCGGACGTTCCAGGAGCGCCACGTGTTCGCCGTGTGGGACTTCATGTCGCTGTTGAAGTGCCTGCAGCGGCGGCTGACCTGTGTGGATCTGCCGTGGGTGCCGAGCGGACCGACTGCGAGCCGGCGGCTGATCAACGAGATCGTGCTGGTCGAGGAGAGCGACGAGCTCGGTGACGGCTACACCAGCCACTTCGAGCTCTACCTCGACGGGATGGTCCGGGCCGGAGCCGACACGGGAGCGGTGGACGGCTTCCTGCGGCTGCTGGGCACCGGGGCCGGGGTCGCCGAGGCGGCGAAGGTGGCCGACGTCCCTTCCGTCTCCGCCGAGTTCATGGCGGTCACCTGGGACATCATCGAGAACGCGCCGGTGCACTGCCAGGCCGCGGCCTTCGCCTTCGGCCGTGAGGACCTGATCCCGGAGATGTTCGAGCAGGTGATCCGGATCGAGGACACGGGCGGCCGGCTGACCGTGTTCAAGGACTATCTGGCGCGGCACATCGAGGTGGACGGCGAGCAGCACACGCCGATGGCCATGCAGATGCTGATCGACCTGTGCGGCGACGACCAGGAACGCTGGAACCAGTGCGCCGACACGGTCCGCCGCGCGCTGTCGGCCCGGGTCGCGCTGTGGGACGGGATCCTCGCGGACTGCGGCGGCTGACACACGAACACCCGCTTCCACAGGGCGACTTCGACGGGCGGCCGTCCTGCGGTACGACTGCCCTTCCCCTGCCTGCGGGGACGAACCGGCAGCGGGCGGGGCCGGCGGACGGTCTCCGCGGCTGCCGCGCGGGGCCCGGCCGCGGACCTTGGTCACCTCGCTCGGGACCGGCCGGGTGCCGGCTCGCGGAGCCCCTTCCCGGGCCCCGGCCGCACGCCGGTGGGCGCGGACGACGGTGGGCACGGACGACGGTGGAATTCCCCCGGCACCGGCCAGCCGGTGCCCGGTGCCCGGCCGGCCCCAGGATGTGGGGCCGGCCGCGGGGTGCCGGGGATGCCCGCGCACCTGTCACCTGGACGGAGTCCGCGCCGTAGGGGTGAGCCGGTGCGGGCCTCCTGCCGGGGGTCACCCGGACGGCACGACGATGACAGGGCGACGCCCGCCGGGCGACGGGCCGGGCATCATCACGCACGTGTCGAGCGTGGTTCACTCGATCCGCAAGGAACAAGGGAGCTTTCGGCGCGTGACCCGTGCGTGGCGCGCATGATCCGGGGAGTCGGCCGTGGACGAGATCGACCGCCACATACTGGGCATCCTCCGCAAGGACGGGCGAGCACCCGTGCCGGAGATCGCACGAGCCGTGGGGCTCTCGGCGGCTCCGTGCGCCCGCCGCATCGAACGCATGGAGAGGGCGGGCGTGATCCGCGGCTACGTCGCGGTCATCGAGGACGGCCGGGCGGGGACGCTCCAGGCGTTCATCGAGATCCGCCTGCTCGGCGCGACCGACAGCGACGAGATCCAGGGCATCTCCGAAAGCATCCCGGAGATCGAGGAGAGCCACAGCATCGCCGGCACCTCCGACGCCCTGCTCAAGCTCCGCGTCCGGGACGTGAAGCACCTTCAGCAGGTGATCAACGCCGTACGCCGGACCGGCAAGGTGGAGGGCACCAAGACCTTCATCATCATGAACACCTGGACACGCGCGACCGAGCAAGCCGTCACCCCGTGACCGCGAGCCGGCATCACGCCCGCGGCCGGTGGCCCACTCGCGTGTCAGGGTGACGGTGTACGCGAGTTGGAAGCGTGAGTGCGGGCCCCGTTCCCGGTGGACGCGGGTGAGGGTCGCCTCGATCGTTCTGACACTGACGGTGACGGTGGTGGTGATGTCGCGGTTGCTCGCTCCGGCGGCGTCGAGTTCGGCGCTCGAAAGACGAAGAAGGAGCCTCGTCAGGGAACGGGCGAGGCTCCTTCGAGTACGTGCTCAAGCAGCCACGAAGCGTGTCCGGACGACAACCGCAGACAATCCCGCTCTGGTCGGCAAGGGCACGAACCCCGGCGTGCACACCGAAGGCTCGCGCCGGGACGGACCGTCCAGAGCACGCAGCACCCGATCACGCTCCTCGGCCGAGAGACGAGCCGGCAGGGCCACGGCCCGGCCCAGCTCGTCCCCGCCCGACGTCACCGATCACCCGCCAGGTCGAGATCACGCTCGGGCTCCTCGGCGGGGGCCGACGCCTGCTTCGGCCGGCGCCACGGACGGGCGATCGGCTGGGACACCCCGCGCCACCACGCCTCCGCGGGCAGCTTGCCCGCCGGCTCGAAGGGCTCGCCGGGCCGGGGGAACGCCGCCGCCTGCCCCGCCTCCTCCGCCGCGTCCTTCGTCCACTCCCCCGGCTCCGCCCACGCGTGCGGCGCCAGGTTGAAGGTGCCCCAGTGGATCGGCAGCAGGACACCACCGGCCCGGCCGCCCTGGAGGTCGAGGTGGGCCCGGACGCCCTCGGCGGGCGTCATGTGGATGTCGGGCAACAACGCGTTACATCGAAATCGTTGAACCGGCCGGCATCACACGGTGCCCCGAGGGACCAAGCGCCCAAGGAGACGACGTATCGGTCCCAGGACCGACCTCTCCAGAGCGGCGCGGGATTCGGCTACGGTCGACGTAGGGGATCGCGTTCACGATCTCTCTCAGATCATGCGCTCAGGCTGCCGTTCCAGGCTCTGAGCTGGCCGCCGTATAGCAACAGGCGCTGCGCCGCTCCCCGCCACATGAGGTGCAATCGGTGACAGGTGCGGGCGTCGCCGCCGGGGCGTGCGGGCCTTCTCTGCAGTGCGTGGAGCGTGGTGGAACAGGGACGGTCTCAGGGGGCCAGAGCTCGTACGGCCAGCCCGAGCCCCACGACGACGACCAGGGCGGAGGTGGCCACCGGTCCGATACGTGAGGCGGTACCTACGAGCCAGCGCAGCCGGGGGCGGTCGCCAGCCTTCTTGATGCGATGTTTGACGTGGAGGAGGAGCATTCCGGCGAGGGCGAGGGTGGCCGCCATGCCGAGGCCGTAGGCGAGGACGAAGAGAATGCCGAAGGCGGTGCGGCCGAGCGCGACTGCTCCGAGGAGGACGACGAGGGCGGAGGGGCTGGGCACGAGTCCGCCGGCGATGCCCATCCCGATCAGGCCTGCTTTCCCGGCAGGACGAGAAGCGTGTGTGTGCTCGGACGGCGCATGCTCGTGCGTTCTGTGCGAGGCAGGGGCCTGGGCTGGAGCGGTGAGGGTGCGCGTGGCGGCAGCAGCGGATTCAGGCGCGCTGGTATGGGGCGCCGTGGAAGGAGCCGGATGGTGGCTTCCCCCGTGCTCGTGTCCGTGCTCGTGAGGGTGGCTGTGCTGGTGATGATGGTGGTGGCTGTGTCCGTGGGAGTGATGGTGGTGGCCGTGGGTGGGCTTGTGGCGGAGGGCTCGGGTCAGAAGCCATAGGCCGATGGCGGTGACGATGAGTCCGCTGGTCAGGCCGAGCCAGGCCAGGATGGTTTCGCCCGCGAGGTGGGTGGCGGTGGGGAGGGCGAGGCCGAGGATCAGGACACCCGCGGTGTGGGTGAGGGTGACGGTCGCGCCGACGGTGACGGCGTCGCGCCGGGTTCCGCGGCGTCCGGCGAGGTAGGCCGCCATGATCGTCTTGCCATGGCCGGGCAGGAGGGCGTGGGAGGCCCCCAGGACGATGGCGAGGAGGAGGGCGAGGAGGCCGACGGGGAGGGTGAGTTCGTGCCGGGAGACGAGGGTGTCGAACCAGTTCGCGATCCGGTTGGCGCTTGTCCCCGCGGGACCGGCTGCAGGTGTGGGGGTGTTGGTGGTGCCGTCGGCGGGGGTGGTGTGCAGTTCGGCGGTGCGCTGGTCCAGTGCTGTGGCGAGGGGATCCGGCGGGTAGCGGCGGAGCTCCTGTGTGGGTGAGGTGGCGGGGAGATCGGTTCCGGTGATGCGCAGTCCGATGCCCTTGGCGGTGATCTCTCGCCACCCGATGCGGGTGGTGTCGTAGCGCGTGTCGACGCTGATGGCGCCGCCGCGCTCCAGTGGGGCGGCGGTGGTGTAGGCGCAGGTGAGTCGGCTGGTCTTGAGTCCTGCTTCGCCGGGCTCCCAGGTGAGCTGCGCGGCCCTGGGGCTCCATCGGGCGGGTCCGGCGGGGGTGCGCAGGGTGAGTCGGTCGGCCAGTGCTGTGCAGGTGGTGCGGGCGTACCGGGCGTTTTCAGCTTCGGTGAGGGTGTTGTTGCGGTCGGCGTCGATGAGAGGGCGCTCTTGGAGTGCGGCGATCTCGGCGCGGTCGACGATGACGGTGGCGTCGATGCGGTCTGGATGCAGGACGAGGCCGGTGTGGTAGTTGACGGTGAAGTTGCCCAGTGGATGGGCCGGTGCGGCCGCTGCGGCGGGGGTGGTCAGGCTGCAGGCAGCGGTGAGCAAGACGGCGGCTGTGACGGCGGTGCGGTGTGCTGGGGTCATGGTTGGGTGCCGATTCGCTGGGACAGGGCACGCGCCTGGGCGGCGTGCAGCGGGTTGAGTGCGGGAGCCTGACCGAGTGCCGACCGCAGGTCGGCGGTGGCGGCCTGGTCGTTGCCCAGGGCGTGGTGGATCGCGGCCCGGTGGTAGTGCCACAGGGCGTTGCGGGTGCCGAGCGCGAGGGCCTGGTCGGCGTGTGCGAGGGCCTCCTCGTTGCGTCCGGCGCGGTGCAGGGCCCACGCGTAGGCGTCATGGACGGCGACGAACGACCTTGTACGCAGGGCCTGCTCGGCCATGGCCACGGCGCGCACGGGATTGCCGTGGTCGGCTTCGAAGAGGATGGCGTCGGTGTCCGGCGAGCCGCCGGCGGAGGTACGCAGGGTGTCCTGTGCCCTGAGCAGGGCGTATGAGGATTCGGCCTGTTCGTCGTGTCCGAGAGCCTGATGCGTCTCGCCGAGGGCGAGCAGGAGGTGCGGCAGGGGTGCGATGTCCGTCGCGTGCTGCCAGTCGGCGCGTGCCTGTTTCGTCTGGCCGAGTGCGGCGAGGGCGCGTGCTCGGGCATCGAGGAGCGCGGGGTCGGCCGGTGCTTTTCGCAGCCCTTGTTCGGCTTCGCTGAGCGCCTGGCGCGCGTCGCCGTCCTCGAGTGCGAGGCCGGACAGGCAGGCGTGGGCGAAGGCGCGCTCGCTGTCGGTGGTGGCCGCGGTCAGGGAACGCCGCATCAGTTCCGCCGCCCGCCCGGTGCTGCCGCGCAGCTCGAACACATAGGAGGCGCGGGCCAGGGAGGCTGCGTCGGGGCGCAGGTCGTTCATCTTCTGCACGGCCCGCTCGGCGTCGCGGTAGTGGCCGAGCTGGGTGTGGGCGTCGGCCAGGACCCCGTACGCGGCCGGGTTGTAGGGGTCGCTGGTGATGGCCTTCTCGGCCCAGGTACGGGCGGCGGTGAACTCGTGGCGGGCGGCGGCGAGTGCGGCCATGCCGGTCTCGGCGCCACTGTTGCCGCCAGGCTGCAAGGAGAGGGAGCGGCGCAGGGCCTTCTCGGCCGCGGCATAAAGGGCGGGGTCAGCGGTAGTGCGGGCCTGCTCGATGCGGGCCATCCCGAGGGCCGTCCAGGTGTTCCAGTCGCCCGGCAGGCGCTCCAGGCGAGCGGTGAGCGCCGCGGCCGGGGCCTCGGGCCGGGCGGCTGTGCCGGTAGGTGCGGAGGCGGGGAAAGGGGGTGTGTTAGGGATGGCGGGTTGGATGAGTACGGCTCCGGCGGCGAACATCGCGGTTCCCAGAGCGAGGGTGACGGCGACTTTCGTCAGTCGGCGTCGGCCGCGGGCGGGCGTGGGCGGGTCAGGGGTCATCGGAGGGTGTCTTCCTGCGTGAGTGACGCGCTCCCGGGGCCGGACCGGGCGTGGTCCGGCCCCGGGAGCCTTGATGGTGCGGTGGCGTCACATCAGGCGCGGTTGCGGCGGCGCATCCGCCATCCGGCCGCCGCGAGCAGGGCTGCTCCCACACCGCCGAGGGAGGCCGCAGACTTTTCCTTGCTCTTGGCCATGCCGGAGGGTCCGCTGTTGACGGACTTGGTGTGGGGCAGGGCCAGGTACGGGAACGAGGTGCCGAACGGGACCTCGTTGGCGTTCACCTTGTCGCCGTCGGCAAGCGCCGGGATGAGCTGTCCGGTCTGGGCGGCGCCTTCGACGGCCTGCAGGGAGATGTCGATGACGTCGTCGGTCAGACGGCGTCCGTTGGGGAACCCGGCCAGGTCGCCGGCGAGGACGCCGTACCGGTTCGGGTTCGAGGCCGGGGGTACGGCCATGTTCAGACGCAGTTCCTCCGCGGGCACGATGCGGCGGAGGTCGGCGTCGCGGTTGAGACGGTGGGCGTTGAGGTCGGCCTGGATCGGCCCGCACGCCTTGCAGATCCCGGTGAGGTAGATCTCGGCGAGGTCGTTACGCGGGGCGGGCGGTGCGGGGACGCCGTAGACCTGCTGGATCAGCTTGGGCAGGATCGGGTCGAGGACCTTGTCGACGACCGGCTGGACGGTGCGGTCCTGGTCGGGGTTGAGGGTGTTGAAGGCGTCCTTGTACTTCAGCGGGACGACGACCTCGTTCACGAGGGGGTTGCCCAGGCGGGAGACCTGCTTCCACTTGTCGCCGTGCCCGGTGCGCGAGTCGGAGACCTGCACGCCCTTGCGGTCGGTGGTCGACCAGATGCCCACGACCGGATTGCGCGACGGGGTGTAGTTCAGCGCCAGGTACTTCTTGGGGATCTGCAGGGCGACGGAGTTGACGTTGTAGCCGGCCAGGGTGTCCTGGCCGCGCTCGGACAGGTTCCCGCCGTAGAGGAGGTCGAAGACCCGCAGGTCGGCGAAGAACGGGTCCTCAGCCTGCCCGGCGAACGCCTTCCCGCCACCCGGGAGACCGCGTACGGCCTGGGCGCGCAGGGAGGCGTAGTTCGGCATCGAGGCGGGGCCGACGCGCGACGGGGCGGCGGGCACGTTGGACAGCAGGGTCCTGCTCGTCTTGCCGCGGGTCTCGATGAGGTCGTAGACCTGTCGGAAGTTCAGGTCCGGGTCGTCCAGGGTGGTCACCTGGCCGGTGTTGTACAGGAACTGGTCGGCCGCGTCGCGGATCTGGTTCTTGAACCGCCAGGTGTAGGTGACGTCGGCGTTGCCGTCACCCGTGTTGTCGATCTTGATGTTGTAGCGGAGGTCCTCGCCGAAGGCGTAGAAGTTCGGGCCGCCGTTGGGCTCCTCGAACGGGATCCAGTTCGCCACCAGGGTCACGGTGTCGGACTTGTCGGGGCTGGTGAACGCGTACACGTCGGTGTTGTCGGCGCGCGGATCACCGGCGATCAGCGGGGCCTCGCGGTGGCTGGAGGCAGAGCTGACGCCGGGGCCGAGGGTGAGGACGGCCATGGCGGTCGCGAGGGCGCCGGAGCCGAGGACGAGCAGGGAGTGGTCCAGCATCCGGCGCCGGCCGGACGCCGTGGAGGTTGCCTTCACGAAGAGGTGCTTCCTTCCCAGCAAGGTGCGTACCAAGCCCGGCCTGATAGGGCGGGCGTCGGTGTCGCTAGGGGGCTTATCGGGTGGCGGTCGGCACCGCGGCGAACGGGGGAGTTCGCACTGCCCGGGCATGGTCAGGAAAGGCAACGGGACTGACCACGTCCAGACACACCATCGCGCAGGGCTGCGCAGGGCGAAGGAAACCACGCCCGGACATCGCCGCGCGCCTGCCCGCCGCCCGCCGCCGACGTGCCCGGGCCCGCGAGGAGCGACAATTGTGCAGGTCAGAGGATTTCTTGTCCCGGCTTCAAGGCGGGCGCGACACGCAGTGCCGCTCTTAGCCCGAATGAGCCAACAACCGCTTGTTGCAACTCAGTTGCAACAGTGCAGCGTTGGTGGTGAGTGTGTCTGTTCAGTTGCCGTTGCCGCGTGGATGACCTCTGGGTCCATAGGGCGAGGGGGTGAGGGTGCTACACGGCGTGGCAGCCGCCGTGTACGCGGGTCGATCGCTGTCACCGGCTCGCCGGCGGCGTGGCGCCGAGGAACCGCTTCTCGCACATCCAGGACCGGACAGAGTCTGTGGCGAAGGAAATCTTCGTTCCCTCGGGCCGGCGCGTGGTCTGTGCGGGCCAGGTGTCCAGGACGGCGGCAAGAGAGCGGGGCAGGGCCTCCTGCCAGCCCAGCAGCCGCAGCCCGCGCACCTCGCTCCCATGACAGCAGATCTCAAGTCCCGCACAGTCAGTGGGCCGCCATGTCTCGTCTCTAGCCACGACCACACCGTCACCACCGGCAGCGTCGCATCCTCCCGTCGGTGGACCGGCGCGCGGCCGGTCCCACCCGGATGGGGCAGCCCGAGGCAGTGCCCTTGGGCCGTGCGGGTGGCCTCCGTCCCTGGCGCCCATCCCCTGCTACGCCGGCGGCGAATTCACCACGAGACCTGGGCCACCTGGGCCCAAGCTCCGATGAAGGAGTGATCATGCGCAACCGGACCGTGACCGCGGCTTCCGCAGTCGTCCTGGCCGCCCTGTGCGCGGCACCCGCGCTGGCGGTGTCCGACACGGCCTCGAAGATGCCGCCCGCCCACGACCACAAGGCCCTGCACGCCATCGGCCTGACCGGCGACCAGCGCCTGGTCGAGTTCGACGTCCACAGGCCCTCCAAGACCTGGTCGCTGGGCAAGATCTCGGGGTTGTCCGGGGACACCAAGCTCGTCGGGATCGACTTCCGCGTCCAGAACGAGAAGCTGTACGGCGTCGGCGACAAGGGCGGCATCTACACCCTGAACACCACCAACGCCAAGGCCATGAAGGTCTCCCAGCTGACCGTGGCCCTGGCCGGCGCGGCGTTCGGCGTGGACTTCAACCCCGCCGCCAACCGGCTGCGGGTCATCTCCGACACCGGGCAGAACCTGCGGCACAACATCGACGACGCGGCCGCCCCGCTGACGACCACCGTCGACGGCACCCTGACGAACCCGACCATGCCGCCGTCGACCGCCATGGGAGTGACCGGAGCCGCCTACACCAACAACGATCTGAACGCGGCGACCGCGACGACGCTGTTCGACCTGGACACGATGGCCGACCGCATCTCCCTGCAGTCCCCGGCCAACGCCGGCACCCTGGCCTCCACCGGCAACCTCGGCGTGGACGCCGCCCTGGACGCCGGATTCGACATCTACTACAACCCGGCCGCCGGCACGAACCACGGCTTCGCCGCCATCGGCAACGGTGGCTCCTACCGCCTCTACGCCGTCGACGTCCTGACCGGCAAGGCCACCGGTGAGGGCGCCTTCCCGGCCAAGTACCAGGTCACCGACCTGGCCCTGCCCATCAACCAGAAGTAGCCCCCGCCCGCAGCCGGCCTGGGCGCGGCACCCTGCCGAGCCCAGGCTCCTGGTACGGCTATCGGCCCAGGGATCATGCCGGTGACCCTGCACCCTTCCGAGGAGGGCTAGTGCAGGGCCACCGTGACGTGCGGACCGTGCGCGAAGCCCTACTTGGGCATGAGGACGGTGTCGATGATGTAGACGTTGGCGTTGGCGGTCTTCACGTTGCCGCAGACCACGTTGGCGGTGTCGTTGACCTTGTAGGACTCGCCGGAGCCGGCGGTGGTGATCATGCCCTTCTGGAGGGTCTCGAAGGAGCCGTTCTCCAGCTGCTTGGGCGTGAGCTTCTGGCCGACGACGTGGTAGGTGAGGATCTTGGTGAGGGTGGCCTTGTCGGCGAGGACCTTGTCGAGGTCGGCCTTCGGGATCTTGGCGAAGGCGTCGTTGGTCGGGGCGAAAACGGTGATGTTCTCGGCGTTGTTGAGGGTGTCGACCAGGCCGGCCTGCTTGACCGCGGTCACGAGGGTGGACAGGGCCGGGTTGTTCGAGGCGGCGGTGGCCACGGGGTCCTTGGCCATGCCGTCGAAGGAGCCCGCGCCCTCCTTCGGCACCCCGGCACAGGCGGGGCCGAAGGGCTGGTCGTCGGTCATCGGCGCCTCGGAGGGGGTGCTCGCCTCCGTCGTCTTCGCGGCGTCCTCGGCACCCGCGCTGGGGGCGGCCTTGGTGTCGCTGCCGGAGTCGGAGCACGCGGCCAGGGAGAAGGGCAGCGCGGCTGCGGCGACGACGGCGATCGCGGTACGGCGGATCTTCATGCTGTTCATGACCAGTTGCTCCTTGGGACTTTCTCTGGGTATCGAGGGGGTTGGTCGTGCTGCCCGGTACGGGCCTTGCGGCCGTCCGGGTGGTCTAGGGGACGGTGACGAAGACGCTGTGCCAGCCGCTCGCTCCGTCGGGGATGGTCCGGGTGCGCTGTTCGGTCTGGGCCTGACCGGTGCCGTCGGTGGCGCGGACGGTGAGGTTGTGTCCGCCGGGGGTGGCGTTCCAGCGGTAGGACCACTGGCGCCAGGTGTCGACGCCTGCCTGTGCGGCGAGGTCGGCGTCCTGCCAGGGCCCGTCGTCGACGCGGATCTGGACGCGGGTGATGCCGCGGTGCTGGGCCCAGGCGACGCCGGCGACGGTGACGGTGCCGGCGGCGGGGCGGGCGAAGGGCTTGGGGGTGTCGATGCGCGCCTGGGTCTTGATCGGCGCCTTGCGGGCCCACTTCCGCTTGACCCAGTACGGGTCGTAGGCGTCGAAGGTGGTGAGTTCGATGTCCTCGATCCACTTGCAGGCAGAGACGTAGCCGTACAGACCAGGGACGAGCATGCGGACGGGGAAGCCGTGGTCGAAGGGGAGCGGCTCGCCGTTCATGCCGACCGCGAGCATCGCGTCGCGGCCGTCCATCACGTCCTCCACCGGGGAGCCGAGCGTCATGCCGTCCACGGAGCGCGCCACCAGCTGATCGGCTTTCCCTCCCCGCGACGGAGGGATCACGCCGGCCTCCTTCAGGAGGTCGGCGAGAGGGACGCCGAGCCAGCGGGCGTTGCCGATATAGGGGCCGCCGACCTCGTTCGAGACGCAGGTCAGGGTGATGTCGCGTTCGATGAGGGGGCGCGCCAGGAGCTGGTCGAGGGTGTAGGTGAGGGGACGGGTGACCCCCTTGCCGTGGATGCGCAGCCGCCAGGTTCCGGCGTCGACCTTGGGCACGGTCAGGGCGGTGTCGACGCGGTAGAAGTCGGCGTTGGGGGTGGTGAAGGCGGTGATGCCGGGCACTTTCAGCTGAACACCGGCCGGGACCGCGGGGGCCGGGGAGGCCGGCTTGGGAAGCACCAGGTTCTCCCGGGAGGCGACGGCGCCCTGGCCTTGCCGGCCGGTGAAGTACCGGCCCAGCGCACCTGCCGAGGTAGCGGCGACGGCGGTCACACCGGCCGCGGCGAGGAACCCGCGCCTGCTCCACCCCCCAGTGCCTGGCTGCCCGTCCGGGGCGTGAACGGGAGCGGCTTTGGTCGCCAGCATGTACAGAGCCACAGCTCCCGCCAGCGCTCCGGCGATCGAGGGCAGTACGTCACCGGTGCCGGTGGAGTCGGGACGGCTGAGAGCCGCGGCAGCGCCGACGATCCCGAACAGCAACACCCCCGCCGCACCGGCGCGTCGGTGCGACAGGGCGAGGATGCCGAGGCCGATGGCGATGAGGGCGAGGATCGCGAGGATCCCCAGTTGGAGAACGATTTTGTCGTTCTCCCCGAACGTGCGGATCGCGAAGTCCTTCACCGGAGCGGGGGTCCGGTCGATCACCGCGCCGCCCACCACCGTCACCGGCCCCGCTGCGGGCCGCACCAGTCCGGCCACCAGCTCGGCCACGGCCAGAGCCGTGAACGCGGCCAGGAGTCCGGCCAGTGCGCCGAAGGCGACGCGGACGAGTTTGCTGCGGAGGCTGCTCACGTTGCTGCATTCGGCATCCTCCGCCCGGCGGATTGGTCCAACCCTCGAAAGAGTGAAATCTCTTGCCGGTGTTGCCTTACAGCGTGGGTGTGGAGGCGGCGGCGCGGCCAGGGGTACGGGTGCGCGGAGCGGAGGCTGTGGCGGGCGGGCGGCGGTCGCCCGGGAGGTGGGTGGGCCACCAGGTGCGGGGGCCGAGGTCGAGGATGAGGGCGGGGACGAGGAAGAGGCGCACGAGGAGGGTGTCGATGAGGACGCCGAGGGCGACGATGCAGCCGATCTGGGCGAGGTAGAGCAGAGGCATCACGGTCAGTGCGGCGAAGGTGGAGGCCAGGATGAGGCCGGCGGCGCTGATAACGCCGCCGGTGGTCACCAGCCCCCGGCGGACCCCCACCGCGGTGCCGTGCCTAGTCGCTTCGGCGCGGATCCGGTGGACGAGGAAGATGTTGTAGTCGACCCCCAGCGCGACGAGGAAGACGAAGGAGAACAGCACCACGGCAGGCTCCGTGACGCTGCTGCCGAACACCAGTTGGAAGAGGAGCGCGGAGGCCCCGAACGCGGTGAACAGGCTGACCCAGGCGGCGGCGACCAGCAGCAGTGGCAGCAGCAGGCAGCGCAGCAGGACGATCAGGACGGCCAGCACCACGGCCAGTGCCAGAGGCATGATCAGCCGATGGCCACGCACCGATGCCTGGTGAAGATCGGCGAGTTGGGCGCTCTGTCCGCCGACCAGTGCCCCGGTCCCGGCCAGCGAGCCGCGCAGCCGGGCCACCGTGTTCCGGGCGGGGGCGCTGTCCGGGCTGTCCGACAGCGTCGCCAGGATCTGCGCCCTCCCACCGGTCTCGGCCGGCGTGGTGGCTGTTGCCGCTACGCCCGGTGTTGAGGCGATCCGGTCGCGGACCTCGGCCGACCGGGCGGCAGGGGCGAGGACGATCAGGGGGCTGGCGGTGCCGGCGGGGAAGTGGCGTACGAGGACGGTGTGCCCGGCAACCGAGGGGGCCTGGGCCGGTAGGGCCTGGTGGAGGGGGACGCCGGTAGGGGCGAGTAGCGGCGCCATAGCCGCTCCGGCGGCGAGGAGGGCGAGGCAGCCGGCCCAGGCCCGGCGCGGCCGGTGCTCGAGCGCCCGGGCCGGCCGTGCCCACCAGTCTCCCGGTGTGCCCGCGTGTGGCCGCAGCACGCGCCGCCCGCACAGTGCCAGTACGGCTGGCAGGAAGGTCAGCGACACGGCGGTGCAGCACGCCATGGCGATCGCCACCGCCGGGCCCAGGGCCCGCTCGGAGGGCAGGTCGCTGAGGACGAGCGTCATCATGGCGCAGGCGATGGTCGCGGCGCTGGCGAGCACGGGCGGCGCGGTGGCGCGGCACGCTGCGGTCATCGCCCGGCGGATGTCCGGCTGTTCGGCGAGTTCCTCGCGGGCGCGGGCGGCCAGGAGGAGGGCGTAGTCGGTGCTGGCACCGACTACCAGGACGAACACGATGCCCTGGGTCTGGCCGTCGATGGACAGCCAGTCCGTCCGGGCCAGTGCGTACAAAACGGCGCAGGCCACCGCGAGGGCCAGGAGAGAACTCACGATCACCAACAGGGGCATGATCACGCTGCGGTAGACCAGCATCAGGATCAACAGGACTCCGCCGAGAGCGACGGCCAGGAGGGTGCCGTCGGTATGCGAGAAGGCTGCGTCGAGGTCTGCTTGAGCGGCCGCGGGTCCTGCCAGGTGCACGCTCGTCCCGCCGACCGAGGCCGCCGCCTTCGCGACGGCGGCCAGGCGGGCGGCCCCGCCGTCGGGTTCGGCGCCGATCACCGCGGTCATGGCGCGGCCGTCTTGGGAAAGCACCGGAGCTCCGGCGGTTCCGGTCAGGCGGACGACGATCTGACGCGCCGCCTGCTGCTGGCGCGCCGTGATCTGTTCGCCCTCCGGGCGGGAAGTCCAGATCACGGCCAGCGGCAGCGCGGCCTGCGCCCCCGCGGGGTTCAGCAGGCGCTCCACCTGGGCCGACTCCGTAGTCTCCCGCAGCGTGACGTCCCCGCCGGCCTGCGCGACCTCGCCGAGACGGACGGTGTAAGGGCCGGCGGCGACCGCCAGGATCAGCCACAGCAGCAACACGATGTACGGCCTTGCACGGTTGAGCCTCAGCACGAAGCCATCCCTCTGTACTGCTGCCGGGGGCGTGCTGCGGGCGCCGGCGGCAGCGGAGCACGGCACCTGATTGCTGTCCTCATCCGCTTCGGCACGGCAGCGGGGCAGGGATGGCAGGCAGCGCTGGAGATCACCTGGACGGCGGCTCGGGACTTTTCCCGGATTCCGGCAATCCATCGCGGCAATCGTCACGAATCGTTACTGAAAGCAGCACTGAATGGCCGGCCGCAGCGTCAGCCACTGGGTTCCCGGACCCTTGGACTGTGACGATGGGTAACCATGCGCGGATTCCACGGCACCATCACAGCCCCACGACGTTCCCCTTCACCCGTTTTCGGTGACGAAGACCACTCACTGCGAGGAATCATCATGGACACCGCCACCGTTCCCTGCGGATGTCCGGTCACGCTGCATCTGCCGCTCCTCTCGGACGAACGCGCGGCCCGCCAGGCCCGCCAAGCCGTGGCACGACTCCTGGAACAGGAGGCGGACGCCTGCCCTCGCGAGGTCGCCGAGGATCTCGTACTGATCGTCTCGGAGTTGGTCGGCAACGCGGTGCTCCACGCCGCCGGACCCTACGCGCTCACCTTGAGCCTGGAACGAGGTCAGGCGGGCATCGCCGTCAGCGACGGGACGGCGGACCTGGCCGGGAGCCATCGAGAAGGGCGGTGCAAGGAGACGGGAGGCCGGGGGCTGAGGATTGTTCGTTCGCTGGGGGCGGACCTCCTCGTCAGCCGCTCCGGCCGGGGCAAGCAGGTCATCGCGGTCCTGACCTGGTAGCCCGGGCGGAGAGGACGTGGTACCGCGGGCGGCTGTGCCGACAGCCGCCCGCGGCCGACCCGCTCGGAGCACACTGCCTTCCGGGCGGATCACCGGTCCGCGCCACCCCGTCTTGAAGGCGGCGGACCGGAGCTCTTCTCGCGGTGCTCGATCAGGCGTTGACGCAGGTGTTGCCGAAGGTCGGGTTCAGCAGCCCGATCACGCTGACGGTGTTACCGCACGCGTTGACCGGGATGTGAACGGGAACCTGCACGAGGTTGCCCGAGCCCACTCCCGGCGAGTGGGCGGCCACGCCCTGGGCACCGGCATCGGCCGATGCCATCGACGCGCCACCGATGACCACCGCACCGGCCGCCAGGGCCACCGCCAGACCATTCCGCACACGAACCATGTGAACTACCTCCCATGAAGGTGCCTCGGCCGAGCAACCCGCGCGGCCGGTGAGGAGAGCGGGAGAACGTCGCTCCGCTCACCTCACGCACCGTCTTCGCCGCCGTCCGCCCTTCGGCTTGGCCCCTGCGCCCGCCTTCCCTCGAACGAGTTACTCGACGATGGCGCGGGTGACGAAGCACCACCCATCCACCCGCCGGTCCGCTACGAAGAATCAACGAAGCACCCACAGGTTTCGCGACCGGGCCGCCGCCGGGCGGCCCGGCACGATCGAGCGACGACACAAGGACCGGCATGCGATGGACGCCCCGCCCCCCGACGGCCGGCCCAGGCCGCCCCTGCGCCTTCTCCCCACGGGCGGAGCGGTGCAGGTGAACCAGCCGCTTCCCTTCGGCGCCGGCCGCAACGGCCGCGCCGCCCCCAGCGACCTCACCGAGACCATGGGCAAGGTGGCGCGCGGTGACAAGCAGGCGTTCTCCGCCCTCTACGACGCACTCGCACCCCTGGTCTTCGGCATCGTCCTCAAAGTGGTGCGCGACCGGGCGCAGTCCGAGGAGGTCGCCCAAGAGGTCATGATCGACCTGTGGCGCCAGGCCGCCCGCTACCGGCCCGACGCCGGCAGCGTGCAGACGTGGGCCGCGACCATCGCCCACCGCCGGGCCGTGGACCGCGTCCGCTCCGCCCAGGCCGCCGCCGACCGCGAGCACGCGCAGGCGGCCCGGGAACACACCACCGCCTTCGACGAGGTCGCCGAACAGGTCGAGACCCGCCTGGAGTCCGAACAGGTACGCCGCTGCCTGCGCGGCCTGACCGAACTCCAGCGCCAAGCCGTGACCCTGGCCTACTACCAGGGGCTGACCTACCGTGAAGTCGCCGAAGCCCTGCGCACGCCTCTTCCCACCATCAAGACACGCATGCGCGACGGGCTCATCCGGCTCCGCGACTGCATGGGGGTGACCACATGAACCACCACACCACCGACGCCCACACCCTCGCCGCCGCCTACGCACTGGGCGCACTCGACGACGACGAACGCAAGGACTTCGACGCCCACCTCCAAACGTGCGAGGCATGCCGCCAGGAAGCAGCCGAGTTCCAGGCGACCACGGCGCGCCTGGCCGCCGCGGTCGCCCAGCCGCCGCCTCCCGGAGCCAAAGCACAGGTCATGGCCGCCGTCGACGGCGTGCGTCAGCTGCCCCCACGCGTCCCCGCCGCCGGTGCGGCACCCGTCCTCGGCGGGATCCTGCGCCGCCGTGCCGTGTCCCTGGCGCTGGCCGCCACTGTGGCCGCCGTCGCACTGGGCGGTGTCGCGGTGTGGCAGACACAGAACGAACAAGAGCTGGAGCAGCAGGCCCGCCAGGCCCAGCAGCAGCTCGACGCGGTCAGTGCCGTCCTGGCGGCCCCGGACGCCCAAACCGTGCACGGCAAGGCCGCCAACGGGGCCCTGACCACCGTCGTCTCCTCCGAGCAGCGGAACCAGGCCGTCTTCACCGCCGCCAACCTGCCGGCGCCCGGCGCCGGGAAGACCTACCAGCTGTGGCTCGACCACGACGGCACGATGCTCCCGGCCGGTCTGATCGACCACGACGGCACCGTCATCCTCGCCGGGAACCCTGCCGACGCGGGCGCCGTCGGCCTCACCCTCGAACCCGACGGAGGATCCCCCCAGCCCACCACCGACCCGCTGCTGCTGATGGCCCTGCCCGCCTGACCGGGCGCTCCGCAACGATCAGCGATCGAGGTACTTCATGGCAAGCATCCCGGAGATCGGGGACATCGTCGGCGACTTCTGCCTGCCCGGCGGACATCTGGACGGCGAAACCTTCCATCGCCGCGACTACACCCTGTGCGAGCAGCGCGGCAAGCCGCTCGTTCTCGTCTTCTACCCCGGCGACAACACACCGGTATGCACCGCACAGCTCTGCTCCTACTCCGACGGCATCGACCAACTCCAGTCCGCCGGTGCCACCGTGTGGGGCATCAGCCCACAAGGGCTCGACAGTCATGAGAAGTTCGCCCGCAACCGCAGGCTGAGCATGCCCCTGCTGTCCGACGAGGAGCGTGTGGTGGCGAAGTCCTTCGGGATCAGCGCACCCCTGATCGGCCTGCGCCGGTCGGTGTTCATCGTCAACGGCCACGGCCGCCTGCACTGGAAGCACGTCACCGCCATAGGCGCCAGCTACCCGCCCGCCGTCACGCTGAGCACGCATCTCGCCGGTCTCACCGGCTGAACCGGCACACCTCTTCGACCGGACCTTCCACCTCGCGGTCACACATCACGCCAATCCGATCGCCCGACTGCTGCGAAGTACGGGTGAAACGCAGCAGTCGGGCGGCGTGTCGAGTGGCGGGAGCGATGGTGGTCGAACAGCGCAAGGCGGCGATCGTGGGCGCCGGCGTGGCGGGCCTGACGGCCGCCTACGTCCTGGCGTCCTCGTACGAGGTCACCCTGTACGAGGCGGACGGGAGGCTCGGCGGCCACGCCCACACCCGTGAGCTGCCCGGCCCCGGCGGTCGGGCACTTGCCGTGGACTCGGGGTTTATCGTCCACAACGAGCGCACCTACCCCACCCTGTTGAGGTTGTTCCGGGAGCTGGAGATCGGCACGCAGGACGCCGAGATGAGCATGTCGGTGCGGTGTGACGGGTGCGGGCTGGAGTACGCGGGTGCCCGGGGCGCTGCGGGACTGTTCGCCTCCCGTGCGGCCCTGCGGGCCCGGTACCTTCGGCTCCTGGCAGAGGTGCCGGTCTTCCACCGGGGTGCCCGGCGGCTGCTCGCGCGGGGGACTCATGCGGGTGTCACCTTCGGGGACTTCCTGCGCGAGGGCGGGTTCTCCCCCTACTTCGTCAGCCACTTCGCCCTGCCGCTCGTCGCCGCCGTGTGGTCCTGCCCGGCCCGCACCGCGCTGGCGTACCCGGCCGCCTACCTGTTCGCTTTCCTGCACCATCACGGTCTGCTGTCGATCACCGGCTCCCCGCAGTGGAAGACCGTCACCGGCGGTTCGTCCGCCTACGTGACTGCCGCTGCCAAACGCGTCCACCGCATCCGCACCTCCAGCCCGGTCGACGCCGTCCGGCGCACGGGCCGAGGCGCCCTCGTCACCACCGGCGACGGCGCCACCGACGCGTACGACGCCGTGGTCATCGCCACGCACCCCGACCAGGCGCTGCGCATGCTCGCGGACCCCACCGCCGACGAGAAGCGGCTCCTGGGCGCCTTCACGTACTCGCGCAACCCCACCGTGCTGCACACCGACACCTCCCTCCTGCCCCGCTCTCCGAAGGCGCGCGCCAGCTGGAACTACCGCATGACCGGCTGCGAGCCCTCCACCGCACCCGTACACGTCAGCTACGACATGGAGCGCCTCCAGCGCCTGCCCGCAGGCTCCGGCTACGTCGTCACGCTGGGCGGTGACACCGGCATCGCCCCGGACCGGGTCGTGGAGCGGATGGTCTACGAGCACCCCGTCTACACGCCCGCGTCGGTCGCGGCGCAGAAGGAACTGCCCCGTCTCAACACCGGTGTGACCGCGTACGCGGGGGCATGGCACGGCTGGGGGTTCCACGAGGACGGCTGCCGCTCCGGTGTCGAGGCAGCCCGGTCCCTGGGGGTGGACTGGTGACCCGCACCGAAGGAGACGTCATATCCGCGGGCCCCCTGGGCGCGGAGCCCGTCGCGGCGCTGTACGACTGCGTGATCACGCACGTCCGCCGCACGCCGCTGCACCACACGCTGCGGCACCGCACCTACCTGTGGTGCGTGGACCTCGACCACCTGCCGGTGCTGCCCCGGCCACTGCGTCCGCTCGCCCGTTTCGACGCCCGCGACCACTTCGCCGGCACCGCCGGCTCCCTCCGCGCCGGGCTCGACGCCTTCCTCGCCGCGCACGACATCGACCTGGGCGGCGGGCGGGTGGTGATGCTGGCGCACGCCCGGGTCTTCGGGTACGTCTTCAACCCGCTGAGCGTGTTCTGGTGCCGCGATGCCTCCGGCGCCCTGGTGTGCGTGGTCGCGGAGGTCCACAACACCTACGGGCAGCGCCACTGCTACCTGCTGCGGACGGACGATGCGGACGAGGCCGTGGCGGACAAAACCTTCTACGTCTCGCCGTTCTTCGCGGTCGACGGCCGCTACCGGATGCGCCTGCCGCTGCCCGGGGAGCGCCTGGCCCTGACCGTCCACCTGGAGAACGACGACGGCAGGGCGTTCACCGCGGTCGTCCGCGGCCGCCGCCGGCCCGCCACCGTGCCCGCGCTGCTGGCCGCGGCCGCGCGCAGACCCTGGTCCACCGCCGCGGTCTCGGCCGGCATCCGCCGCCACGGCGTCCACCTGCTGCTGCGCGGACTCCCCGTGCACCCACGTCCCCGTTCCGCCCCGCAGAAAGGCACGCTGTCGTGACCCGCCCCGCCCTCACCTCCGAAAGCCGCTCCCGGCTCGCCGGCCGCACCCTCGACGTCCCCGAGCAGACGCCGCCGGGCGGCCCCGCGACCGCTGCGCCCCTCAGCCGTGCGGACGTCGACGCCGACCACTGGCCGGACGTGGTCCGGATCCCCTCGGCCGGCCCTGCCCGGACCGCCGTCGCCCGGTACCTGGTGAGCCGGGCCCTGGACAAGTTGTCCCTGACCGGTCCTCCGGCCGGTACGCGTCCTTCGGCGGTGGGCCCGCACCTGACGCTCCACGACTCCGATGCCTTTTACCAGCGCATCGGGCGTGACGGGCTGATCGGCTTCGGCGAGTCCTACCTGGCCGGCGAATGGGACAGCGACGACCTGGCTGGCGTCCTGACCGTCCTCGCCGCCCACGCCGACGAGCTGGTGCCCGCTCCGCTGCGCCGGCTCCGGGGCCTGTGGGTGTCGGCCCGCCCCGTCGCCGACCGGAACACCCGCGACGGGGCCCGCGCCAACATCCAGCGCCACTACGACCTCTCCAACGACCTGTTCGCCACGTTCCTCGACGCCACCTTCACGTACTCGTCGGCGGTCTTCACCGGGTTCCCCGCCCGCTTCGAGTCCCTCGCCTCCGCGCAGCACCGCAAGATCGACAGGCTTCTGGACCTCGCCGGCGTCGGCGAGGGCACCCGGCTGCTGGAGATCGGCACCGGCTGGGGCGAACTCGCCCTGCGGGCCGCCGCCCGCGGCGCGCGAGTCACCACCCTGACCCTCTCCGCCGAGCAGGCGGCCCTGGCCCGCGAGCGGATCGCGGCGGCCGGACTCGCCGACCGGGTGGACGTCCAGCTGCGCGACTACCGCGACGCGGAAGGGCGGTACGACGCCGTGATCAGTGTCGAGATGATCGAAGCGGTCGGCGCGGAGTACTGGCCCGCCTACTTCAGGGCCCTGCGCCGCGCGCTCGCGCCCGGCGGCAGGATCGCCCTGCAGGCCATCACCATGGGCCACCGGCAGATGCTCCACACCGCCGCCACCCACACCTTCATCAGCAAGTACGTCTTCCCCGGCGGTCTGATCCCCTCCCGCGAGGCCATCGCCGCGCACTCGGCCGCCGCCGGTCTGCGCACGGTCGCCGACGACGGCTTCGGCGAGCACTACGCCGAGACCCTGCGCCTGTGGCGGGAACGGTTCGCCGCCCACCGCCCCGCCGTCACCGGCCTCGGCTTCGACCCGGTCTTCCAGCGCATGTGGGAGTTCTACCTCGCCTACTCGGAAGCCGGATTCCGCTCCCGCTACCTCGACGTCCGCCAGCTCCTCCTCACCGAAGGAACCCCCCGATGAAGTCCGCCGCCGACCGACTCGCCCGACTCCTCGGCCACTTCCTCCCGGGGCCGCTCCCCGTGCGCGTCCGGGCCTGGGACGGCAGCCAGACGGGCCCCGCCGACGCGCCCCTGGTGGTCCTCCGCTCGCCCGACGCGCTGCGCCGCCTTGTGTGGCAACCGGGCGAGCTCGGCGTGGCCGAGGCGTACGTCACCGGCGACCTGAACGTCGAGGGCGACCTCGCCGACGCCCTCTCCCGAGCCGGCCGCAGCGTCCGCGACCGGCCCGCGACACGCCCCGGACCCGCGGGCATGGCCGCGGCCACCGCCCTCGCCGTACGCCTCGGTGCCGTCGGTCCGCCCCCGAAGCGGCCCGACGGGCGGGCACGTCTGACCGGTGGTCTGCACAGCGTCGCGCGGGACCGGGCGGGCATCAGCCATCACTACGACCTCTCCAACGACTTCTACGCGCTCCTCCTCGACGAGTCGATGGCGTACTCCTGCGGCTACTGGACCCGGCCCGGCGATCCGGCCTACACCCTGGCCGACGCGCAGCGCGACAAACTCGACCTGATCTGCCGCAAACTCGGCTTGGGCCCCGGGGACCGGCTGCTCGACGTCGGCTGCGGCTGGGGCTCCCTCACCGTCCACGCGGCGCGCGCGCACAAGGCCCGCGTCACCGCGGTCACCCTGTCCCGCGCCCAGCACGAGTTCGTCACCGCGCGGGCCGCACGCGAGGGGGTGTCCGACCTCGTGGACGTCCAGCTGCGGCACTGGCGCGACATCGACGGCGGCGGCTACGACGCGGCCGCGGCCGTCGAGATGGGCGAACACGTCGGCGACGCCGAGTACCCCGCCTTCGCCGCCAAGCTCCACGACGTGCTGCGTCCCGGAGGCCGGCTCCTGATCCAGCAGATGTCCCGCGGCTCCCACGCACCCGGCGGAGGCGCCTTCATCGAGACGTACATCGCCCCCGACATGCACATGCGCCCCGTCGGCCGCACCGTGGACATCCTGGAGACCGCCGGCCTGGAGGCCCGCTCCGTCGAATCGCTCCGCGAGCACTACACGACGACCATCGACGCCTGGCGCTCCACCCTCGAACAGCGCTGGAGCGACGTCGAGGCCCTCGTCGGAACGACCACCGCCCGCGTCTGGCGCCTCTATCTGGCCGGCGCGTCGCTCGCCTTCTCCGAACGCCGCATGGGCGTCGACCAGATCCTCGCCGTACGCCCCACCCGCGAAGGGGCGTCGGCCATGCCGGCGACCCCCGCCGCCTGGTACGCCGAGGAGGGGCCGGCGTGACCGGAACCGACTGGGGCGCCCTCGGCGTCAACCTCGCCGCCGCCGCGGCGACGGCCGGGGCGGTGCTCCTCGCCACCTTCGCGATCGCCGTGCGCCGCGGACTGCACCGCCTCGTCGACATCGCCTGGGGACTCGCCTTCGCCGCCGTCGCCGCCGTCACCTGGCTGCTCTCCGCCGGCCACGGCGACGACGGCCGACGCCTGCTCGTCGCCGCGGCGACCCTCCTGTGGGGGCTGCGGCTGGCCGCCCACATCGCCCACCGCTCCCGCGGACACGGTGAGGACCCCCGCTACACCGCCCTCCTCGACAAGGCGCCCGGAAACCGGACCCTGTACGCGCTGCGCATCGTCTACCTCGGCCAGGCGGCCCTCGTCTGGCTGATCTCCCTCCCCGTCCAGGCCGCCTCCTACAGCTCCGCGCCCCTGGACGCCCTCGCGTACTGCGGGCTCGCGCTGTGGGCGACCGGTCTCGTCTTCGAGGCCGTCGGCGACCACCAGCTGGCCCGCTTCAAGGCGGACCCCGCCAACCGGGGACGGATCATGGACCAGGGCCTGTGGGCCTGGACCCGGCACCCCAACTACTTCGGCGACAGCCTCGTCTGGTGGGGCCTGTACCTCCTCGCCTGCACCGCCTGGCAGCCGGCCCTCGCCGTCCTCGTCTCCCCGGTCCTCATGACCCTGCTCCTCACCATCGGCAGCGGCAAGCGCCTCCTGGAGAAGCACATGGCCCACCGCCCCGGCTACGCCGCGTACACCGCGCGCACCAGCGGCTTCCTCCCCCTGCCACCCCGCAAAGCCGTTCCCGGAAAGCCGGAGCGTATGACATGAGCGGATCCGATCGGAGCAGCGCCTTCCCGGCTCTCCACCTGCCCGAGCCCAGGTTTCTGCCTGCGGCCGGCGCGGTACTGCTGCTGCACGGCGGACGTGCCGACTCCCTCGCACCCCCGTCTGCCCTCAACCTGCCCGACCTGCGGATGAAGGCTTTCGCCCGGGTACTCGGCCAGGACCCCCGCCACGCCGACGTCCTCATCGGTTACGTCCGCTACCGGATGCGCGGCTGGAACGGCGAGCGCGCCGACCCCGTCCACGACACGCGCCGGGCCCTGGCCGAACTCGCCGACCTGGTCGGCCCTCTGCCCGTGGTGCTGCTCGGGCACTCCATGGGCGCCCGGGCCGCGCTGCGCGCCGCCGACGATCCGCACGTCCGTGGCGTCGTGGCACTCGCTCCCTGGTGCCCTCCCGGTGAGCCGGCCACCCACCTGGCGCACCGCACCGTGATCGCCCTCCATGATCCGGCCGACCGGATCACCTCGGCCACCGACACGTGGGCCTACCTCCATCGCGCCGAAGTGGCCGGGGCCCGCGTCCGAGGCATCCGCATGCCCGCCGGCCGCCACGCCATGATCAGCCGCTCGGGTCTCTGGCACAGCCTCGCCGCCCGCAGCACAGCCGAAGCCCTCGGTCTGGATTCCCCGCCCTGTACCTCCGCCCCGGAGACAATGTGGGGGGCAGGACCGCTGGACGCCGCCATGTTCACCCCGTCCGCCGGTGAACGTCACCCGATCCGCCTGCGCCGCAGCCACTGAACGTTTCCCGGACGCCTGCCCCGGCGCCCTTTTGACCGAAGGAACCCCATGTCCCCTGCTCGTTCCGCGCTTCTGCTCGCCGGTCTGATGGCCTCGGCGGGCCTCGCTCACTTTGCCGCGCCCCGGCAGTTCGACGCCATCGTGCCGGGCTCTCTGCCGGGTGGCCCCCGGGCCTGGACCACGGCCAGCGGCGTGGTCGAGCTGGCTCTGGCAGCCGGTCTCGCGCTGCCGGCGACCCGAAGGGCGAGCGCCCACGCGACCGCCCTCTTCTTCGCCGGAGTGTTCCCGGCGAACGTCAAGATGGCCTACGACTGGCGTCACCGCTCGACGACCGCAAAAGCCGTCGCCTACGCGCGGCTTCCCCTCCAGGTTCCGCTGATTCTCTGGGCCCGCCACGCGGGTATGCCGGACGTCAGGCGTGGCCCCGTCGGCGACGACGGGTGAGAAGGAGCACTGAGGTGGCGAGAAGTGTGAGCACTTGGGCGATGACGACGAGATTCTTGTCGGTGAACCAGGCCGGTTCGTACATGCTGGGCAGGGGGCCGAGTTCGCCGATGTCGACGTAGCGATAGAGCAGGAGGGCCGCAAGTCCGCCGGCGGCGACGGTCCAGGCGAAGGCGTCAGCCAGGGGGTGGCGCCAGACAAGGAACAGCAGCGCCGCGAGTGCGGCGGTGGCGGCTTCGATCCTGAAGAGGGTGCCCTGGCTGAGGGTGGCGCTGACGGCGTCGTAGCTTTCGGCGAGACGCGCGTGGAGGTAGGCGTCTGCTGTAAGACCGGCAGCGGCCAGAAGACGGGCAACGGCATGCAGTTTCCGGTGTGTGCTGTTCGACCGCATCGGACCGTGGTGCATGGGATCGCTCCATGGTGAGACGCCGCGCGGCCTGCGCGGGTCAGCGGACGGTGAGGGTGCCGGTCATGGACGGATGGATGCTGCAGACGTAGCGGTACGTGCCGGCAGCGGGCGGTGCGGTGAACGTGGCTGTCTCACCGCCTTTGACGGTGCCGGTATCGAAGGCATCGGCGGCCTTGGCCGTCACGGTGTGGGGAGCGGAGTCCTCGTTCACCACGGACACCCTGGCTCCGGGTGCGACAGCCAGGTCGACCGGCTCGAAACGGAAGTGCTTGATGACGATGCGCTCTTCGCTGACCGATGCGGAGGACGGTGCCGAGGGCGACGGGGAGGTGGGCGCGGGCCCGCCGGAGGAGGAGCAGCCGACGAGGACGATGAGCATGCACAGCCCCGCGATCGTCAGGACCATGTGTGGTGGGCGGGAGCGGAGACGAACGAGCATGGGATTCTCCTGGGTGCGCTGGCGAGACGTCCGACGGGCACAGAGGCCGGATTCTCCGAACGGGGCTCCTCGAACAACCGAGGCGGCGCGCAAACCGGAAGCGGTTGAGGTCTTCAGCTGAGGATGGTGACGGCCTCGGCGTCGAGTAGGCACCGAGGCTGTCGTTCGGGCGGAACGGCTACAGCCCTTACGGCTGTGCCCGTTGGCGTCACCTTCTTGCCGGAGGGCTAGTAGTTGTTGCCCATGGAGGCTCCGGAGTGGCCTTCGATGGTGCCGCAGGTGGCGGGGGCGGTGGCTTCCTGGGGCAGCTTGGGGTCGAGTTCGCTCTTGCCCTTGCCGAAGTCGTACACCCCGTTGCCATTGGGGTCGATGCCGTGCTGAACGACGTGCAGGCGGGTGATGTTGTCGGCGACGGCCTGGGAGACGGCGATCGTCCGCGAGTAGGACAGGTTGCCGTTCTTGTCCGCGACCGGCATCCGGTCGACGGCCAGTCCGCTGGCCTTGGTCGTGTCGCCCTTGGTGGTCAGGGAGATGTTGATGTCCCCGTAGGCGGGCAGTCCCTCGGCGGTGGTGACGATGCCGTCGCCGTTCTTGTCGGCGCTGGCGTCGGGGCAGGTGAAGTCGTGCCCGGTGGTGGAGCCGTGGATGTGCTGGGCGTGGGGCTGGCCGGGGACCAGACCCTGGGCGTTGATCTTCACCGTGAGCTGGCGGCCCTGCAGGGTGAGCTGGGCGGTGCCGCGGGCGCCCGAGTCGTTCAGCTGCCGCAGGTCGACCTTGTAGCTCCGGCCGTGCTGCGTCTGCTGACCTGCGTGGTTGGTGTCATGGGCCAGTGCCGGGGCTGCCACGGCGAGGGTGAGGGCCGCGGGCAGGGCCATGAGGGCGGTCAGACGGGTGGAGCGCTTGACTGTCATCGCGATGCATCCCCTTCCGGGGAGATTTCACCGGCACGAGGCCGGATCGCGTCCGGACGTTCAGTCCCTTTCACCCATCATTCGGTGCGCCCCCGAAGGAGGATTGGGTACTGGTCGCACCACTCTTCACGCGTGAGCGCATCGCAGAGGCTGAACTCACCCCCTTCGCCTTCGCCTGATACAGCCGCACACGTCCAGACGATCAGTGCTGGCCCCGGGGGTCAGGGATGAACGCGCCGACTGTCGTTTCCACGGGCACGGCAGTCAGCACTTCGAGGCCCAGGCGGAGCAGAGGGCGGCCAGCTACTCGGCAGCGCGGCTGTGTGATGCGCGCAGCTCCCATCAGAGCAGGTGGCACCCCCGGCCCCCACGAACCCTGAGGTCAAACCAGTCATCTCCCGTTTGTGTGCATAGCGAACAAACCGTCAGGACAAGAGGTCTGCGGGGCATGTACGACGTAACATGAGAGGGCGAGGTCTCGCCGCATCCCCCGTCGGCGAGACCTCGCCCTCGGACTCGGCCAAGCAGCCGGGCAACTCGCCCCCGACCTCGCCCGCCGCCTGCCGACCCCATAATCACGACTGCAGGAAGCCACCAGGTCACCACATGTCTCCGGGCTGGTTGGACGATGCGGGCTCCAGTGCTCCTCGTTAGCTGTTCCTGGCCCGGGCCCGTTCGACCTGGCGCAACAGCAGGTCGGCGAACTGGATGATTTGGGCCGCCTCGATCGGGTCGGCGAAGTCGACGGTGCGGTGGCTGGAGGGGTTCTTGTAGCGGCCCATGGCGCCGGCGAACAGCGCGGACTCGGCCTCCTGCTCGCCGCCCTCTGCGCCGGCGTCGGCCAGCGGGCCGCCGGGCTTGCCGTTCTGGTGCGGTTGGAACGCCTTGCGCATCAGCGCGACGCCGACGAGGGAGTTGTCGAGCCCAGAGGCGTCGCGGACGGCGACTTCGACGGCCTTCATGGCGGCGAAGCACGCGGTCTCGTAGTCCCCGAGGTCGAAGTTGGTGCGCACCGTCTTCTCCAGGTCCGGATGGAGCGGACCGGCGAGCCGGGTGCGGGCTTCGAACCGGGCCAGGCCCTTCGGGTCCGCCGCCAGCTCCCGGCCGTCACGGGAGAGCCGCCGGAAGTTCTCGGACTGGCGCGGTACTCGGGACAACAGCGCGTGGGCCTCCAGCCAGCTCCACGCGTCGGACAGCCGGTTTGTCAGCAGGTCGACGTCCCTCTCCTCCTGGAAGGCCATGCGGGCACCGCCTATCAGCCCGGCGTACTGAAGATCGCCGCCGCCTTTGGCAAGGTTCTGTAGCAGGAGAAGCGCGGCATCCCGAGTGGGAAGTTTCCGGAGCTGGTCCGCCGGAACCGGCGGCTCGTACGTGAACATGGATGCACGTTACGCGGCAACGCGGACGCCCACTGTCTGATTTCCGACTTCGTCCGGCTCCTCCCCATGGGGCACTGCCGTCCGGCGTCCCGATGCTCATTGCTCGTGCCGGCCTGCAAGGCCAATGCGGCCTCCGACCACGCCCAGGAGCCAGATCAACTCCGTGCCTGGAGGGCGCATCAGGCCGAGCCCGTCAATGGTCAGGCCGCTGAGGAGTCGCGGTCGATCGGTTGCCACGACCAGATGGAGCGGCTCACAGCGTGACCTCCGGCCGTTGCGCTACGGTGCCTTCTGCTGGACGCGCACCGCCACCCGCCGCAGGACGACGCCCACGCCGTCTCCCGCAATCGGCCAAGGCCCTTCGGGGCCCGCGTCGCCCCGACGCCGTTCCTCTGCGTCGACGGGCAGCGTGGGCATGCCCTTCGAGTCCGGAGAAGACCGATGCCGCGTCACCAGAACACCGCCGCCCAGTGTGCCCGGCAAGCCCAGCGCGATACCGGGGGCAAGTACACCGCCGAGCTCCGCAAGACCACCCCGGCCGAAGGCCAGCCCGGGCCGTTCACCCTGGGGAAGTTGCTCACCGCGTGCGGGCCCTCGCCCGACTGGACCGGCCAGCACCCGGTCGTCGACCCCGAACAGGCACCGGAGATGTTCGACTTCACCCCGCTGGGCGAGCCGGTGCCGTACTCGACCGTCATGCTGCTCCTCGGCTTGCTAGCGCCCGCCAGCAGGTCCACCGAGCTGGAGCTGGAGTCCCGTAACGGCTTCCACTCCCTGATCGTGGCGTGCTGCGGCCGCCGCTTCGAGATGGTCCTCACGCAGGACGACTACGCCACCGAGCGGTGCCGCGTCCCGGGCTGCGACTCCGGGCCGGTCTCGGCTCACTCGATCCCCTACTGTGTCCACCGGCACCTCGCCGAGCGTCCTGAGGACGAGCTCGTCGAGATGGCCCGGGCGTGGGGGCACAGCCAGCGTGAGGAGTTCAGTGCCGGTGACCCCGCCGCCGTGGCGCTGGGAAAGGAGGGCGACCGACTGATCGCGGCCGCCGTCGCCCAGGGCGCCTGCTTTCCGGTCAAGACGGCTCTGATCGAAGCGGCCTACGACGAGCCCGAGATGGTCGACGTCGTGTACTGCGGCGAGCAGGCCGTTCATGTGCACTACGCGATGGACACCGAGAACTTCCGGCTGGAACGGGTGGCCCGAGCGGCACACCGCCGCATCCAGAAGCTCGCCAGCGGGCGCTGTGCCTGCGGTGCGGCGCTCCAGATCGGCACGGGCCCAAAGGTGCCGCCGCAGTTCTGCTCGGCAGCGTGCGCCGCCGCAGGGCCGCAGACGCGCGGTGGAAGCGCCCCTGTTATCTGCGGCAAGGCAAGAACGGTGCCCACACTCGTCACACGAGGTGGCCGTGGGTTCGGACGGGCACGTCCAGCCGGTCGCCGACCTCGGCGAGGACGCCCGGGCAGAAGTAGTACCAGCGCAGGCGCGTGATCCCGCCGTCGACGATCTCGGCGCGCAGGACGTCCTCGACCGCCTCGGGGCCACTGCCGTCGGCCGGGGTGGCCCACATCAGGACCAGCGGTTCGCCGTCGAGCTCCCGGACTTCGGCACGCCACCGGACGGAGGACTCCACAACCAGGGTGTGGTGCAGCGAGCCGGCGGCGATCTGCGCCCGTCCGACCTCATGGGCGACGCCGATCACGTCGCTGACCGCGTCCTGGACGAAGAGCTCGGTCAGCCCGTCTAGGTCATACGCGGTGAATGCCGCGGCAAGGGCGTCGAGGGTCTCGCGGTCGGGAGCCGCACGACGGGCGAGCGCAGCTTCCCGCTCCGGATCGGCCAGACGCCCTCGGCCACGGTGCAGTGCGGCCTTGACCGCCCCCTCGGTGGTGCTCAGCATGGCGGCGATCTCCTTCAGCGGCAGGTCGAACACGTCCTTGAGGACGACGGCGGCACGCTCCTGCGGCGCCAGCAGGGTGGCCATCTCCGCGAGCGCATCGCGCACCTCGGCGGGATCGGCGGCGGCAGGGGCGGCCCGCTCCACCGGCTTCACGAGCAGCGGAGCCGGGCGGCGCACCTGGTCGAGGTAGGCGTTGGTTGCGATCCGCACCAGCCACGCCATGGGGCGCTCGACCGGCTGATGGGTCTGTGCCGCCCGCGTGAATGCCCGGGCGAGTGCCTCCTGGGCCAGGTCCTCGGCGTCCCACACGCTGCCGGTCAGGCGCCGGCAGTAGCGGAACAACTCGCCGCGCAGCGGCTCCAGCACGACGAGGAACTCGCGGCGTGCGGCCTGCGCCACCGCCAGCAGAGGCTGCGGCAGTCGGCCGGGGTCGGGGGACAGAGAGGGCTGAGGCATCGCTTCACGGCTCCTTGCAGGGTGAATGGCTGTACACACCGGTACGACGGGACAGCCTTCACGCCAGATACGTAGCCGAAGCGGTGACTTGGCTCACGCCCTCAGCCCCGTGGCGGCACCGGTCACGAGGACGCGTGGCGAGCGCGGCCGGACGCCCCCTCTCGTCCGCGTCGTCGTTGCGGCACCGCCCGCACACCAGCCGTCGCTTCTTGGGCTGCTAGGGAAGCCGTACCTCGTGGGGCAGCGGGGACTCCGTCGGTGAACTTGCGGGGTCGTAGTCGCACTCCGCACGGACCAGCCGCGCGACACGGGCCCTTCTCTGAGCACGGGGCGACCGTCCCGTATACCCAGCAGCCTCCGCACTCGCGTCCTCCGCAGTGACCAACCACATGACCACCATCACTGCCGTCACCCTCACCGGAAGCGTCAGCAACGAAGAGCCTCAACGCTTCAGCTGCACCCGAGTAACCCGATACAGGACGAAAAGGGAGCCTCGCCGCCAAACCGGCGAGGCCCCTCCGGGTTCATGCTCACGAACTTACGATGCATGTTCGGACGACAACCGCGGACGAGGCTGCCCGGGAGGGCAAGGGCACGAACTGCTGGATACTCGCGGAAGGCTTTCTCCGGGACGGACCATCCAGAGCACGCAGCGCACGATCACGCTCGTCAGCCGAGAGACGGGTCAGCAGGGCCACGAGCCTGCCCAGCTCCTCCTCGCCCGACGTCACCGGTCACCAGCCAGGTCGAGATCCCGCTCGGACACCTCGGCAGGAATCTGCGCCGGCTTCGGTCGGCGCCACGGACGGGCGATCGGCCGAGACACCCCGCGCCACCAGGTATCCGCGGGCAGCTTGCCCGCCGGCTCGAACGGCTCACCGGGACGGGGGAACGCCACCGCCTGCCCCGCCTCCTCCGCCGCGTCCTTCGTCCACTCCCCCGGCTCCGCCCACGGGTGCGGAGCCAGGTTGAAGGTGGCCCAGTGGATCGGCAGCATCACACCGGCCGGAGCACCTCCCTGCAGGTCAAGATGGGCCTGAACCCCCTGCGCAGGCGTCATGTGAATGTCTGGCCACGCCCCAGGCATCGGCGTATAGTCCGTGTGGTTCTTGGGCCAGAAGTCCGAGTAGGCGCCGATCTGGATCATGGTGACGTCGAAGGGGCCGTGGGCGGCGCCGATGTCCTCGAAGCCCCGGAAGTAGCCGGTGTCGCCGCTGTGGAAGACGCGGTGGCGGGGGCCCCTGACCGACCAGGAGGCCCAGAGGGTGTGCTGCTGGTTGCGCAGTCCTCGGCCGCAGAAGTGGCGGGCCGGGGTGGCGGTCAGGGTGAGGTCGCCGATCTCGGTGGACTCGTGCCAGTCCAGCTCGCGCAGCCGGGAGGCGGGGACGCCCCAGTGCTCCAGGTGGGCGCCGACGCCGAGCGGGACGGCGAAGAGGGTGTCGGTGCGGGCCAGTGCCTTGATCGTCGGCAGGTCGAGGTGGTCGTAGTGGTCGTGGGAGATCACGACGACGTCGACGGGGCCGAGTGCGGCGAGCGGCGCGGGCACCGGGTGGAGCCGCTTGGGGCCCGCGAAGGCGAAGGGCGAGCAGCGCTCTCCCCAGACCGGGTCGAAGAGGATCCGTACGCCGTCGACCTCGGCGAGCACGCTGGAGTGGCCCAGCCAGGTGATCCGCAGCCCACTGGCCGCCGGGCGGGAGAGGTCGGCGACGGTCGTCGGGTGGACGGGGATCAGGCCGGAGGGGCTCCGGCGCGCGCGGGCCTCCTTCTCGAAGTAGACCCGCGCGAAGTCGGTGGCGGAGCCGGACGGGCTGCGGCGGGCCTGCTCGGGGTTCTGGAAGACGCCGTCGGCGAAGTGCGGCGAGCGGCGGATCCGGGCCAGCCGCTCCCCCGTGGGCTCGGCGCCGAAGGACTCGGGCCGCAGGGTGCGCACCCGGGCCCGCAGCGGGCTGTCGGAGCCGGTACCGGTCACAGGGCCTCCTGGTCTCTGGGGGGGGTCGTTCCATTATGGGCGGCCGGAGGACCGTGCGTCCCGGGCCGCCGCCCGCGGATGGCGGCCCGGGACGTACGGGGAGCGGGCGTCTTCCCCCACGGGAGCATGTGCCTTCCCCACGGGAGCAGGCGTCTTCCCCCTGCGGGGCGGCGTATGCGGGAGGGGACCCCGCTCCCCCGCCCGGCGGCGCGCGCTGCGGTGGCGGGCCCACCCGGCCACCCGGCCACCCGGCCACCCGGCCACCCGGCCACCCGGTGATGATCATGACTCTGTCATGTGCTGTGTAGGCTGCACGGCGTGGTGAGAGTGCGGTTGAGCGTGGCCGAGCGGCGGGCGGAGCTGCTGCGGGCGACCGTCGGGCAGATCGAGGCCCGGGGCGCCACCGCCGTCCGGATCTCCGACGTGGCCGCCGCCCTCGGGGTCAGCAACGCGCTGGTGCTCTACCACTTCTCGACCAAGGAGCAGCTGGTCGCGGCGGCCTTCGCGCACGCGGCGGAGGAGGACCTCGCGCAGCTGCGCCGGATCCTGGGGCGCCGCGCGACGGCGGAGCGGCGGCTGCGCGCCGCCGTCCGCTGGTACGCCCCCACCGGGCAGGCCAAGGGATGGCGGCTGTGGATCGAGGCGTGGGCGGCCGGTCTGCGTGACCCGGAGCTGCGCGGGGTGGCCGCCTCGCTCGACCGGGAGTGGAAGGACGCGCTGACGGCCGTGATCGAGGAGGGGGTCGCAGCCGGCGAGTTCCCCTGTCCCGACCCGTCCGGCGCGGCCTGGCGGCTCACCGCCTGTCTGGACGGGCTCGCCGTCCAGACCACGGTCTACGCGGGCGGCCTGTCCCGCGCCACGATGCTCCGGTGGGCGGACGCGACCCTCGACCGCGAGCTGGGCCTCCCGCCCGCCACGGCCTGAGCCCTCGCCCGCCGGGCGCTGGGCGGAGCCGAGCGGGGCGGAGCCGGGCGGAGTCAGAGCCGAGCGAGGTCAGAGCAGTTCGTAGACGGCCGAGACGGTGACCTGCTCCTCGATCTCGCCGGGGGCCAGCGGGACGCTGGGCTCGTCGGCGGGCATGGACGGCAGCGCGCCGTGGCCGGGCCGCAGCGAGTCGCCCTCGCTGAGCGAGACCAGCCGGCCGAGCCGGTGGCCGCTGAGCCGGGCGTGCTGGGACGCCTTGTCGTACGCGTCCCGGTAGGCGGCCTCGCGGGCCTTGGCGCGCAGCGCGGTCGGGTCGGCCACGTCGAAGACGACCCCGTTGACCCGGCCGGCGTCCCCGGTGGCCTCGTTGACGGCCCCGATGACCTGGCCGGTCCGGTCGAGGTCCCGGACCTTCACGGAGAAGGTCTGGCTCGCCTGGTAGCCGGTCACCTTGGACTCGCCGCCGGTCGTCTGGGTGTAGACGGGGGTGAGGGAGAGGCTGTCGGTGCGGATGTCCCGGTCCTCGATGCCCTCCTCGCGGAGGACCGCGAGGAGCGCCTCGGCGGCGGTGCTCTGCGCCGCCATCGCCTCCTTCGCGGTCGGCTTGGCGACCTCCACGCCCACCGAGAGGATCGCCAGGTCGGGAGCGGCGGAGGCGCTGCCGCTGCCCGTGACGGTGACCGTCGCCGGGGTCTCGGCCCGGGCGGCGGCGCGCGCGGCGGGACGCTCCGGCGTGGCGGCCAGCGCGGGGGTGGCGGTGCCCAGCAGGAGCGCTCCGAGGACGGCGCTGCCGGCGGTGGCGGCGAGCAGCCGGGCGGCGCGGGCGCCGCGGTTCGGGGTGGGTGCGGGGCGGTGCGGCACGGACGGTCCCTTCGACGGTGGGTGCCGGTGGCCCCGGCGGGCACATCCCAGCACCCGGGGCGGCCGCCGTCCGGACGACACTCCTGTCCGGGGCCGCCCTTCACCTCTCCGCACCAGCGGGCGGCCGGTTCAGGTCTGCACGAGGGGCTCGTACGCCTCCGCTCCCAGGCCGAAGGTCCAGGCGACGCCCTCGCGGGCGGTGCGGGTGCGGGGCGGCACGCGGAGCCAGTAGGTGCGGTGGCTGCCGTCCGGCTCCGGCGTCGAGTTGACCACCTCGACCATGACGACGTCCTCGTCGTCGCCGAGCTCGATCCGCCACAGCACGCCCGTCTCGTCGCGGCCCTCGGGGCGGGCCCCTGATTCCTCCAGGTAACGCTCGTAGCCGTGGAACTCCAGCATCACGCGCCGCAGTTCGGCGTTCTCCTCCTCCCGGATCCGCTCCGGGGTCAGGTCGGTGAGCCCGGCGAGGAACTCGGGGGTGACGGGCATGCCGCGCCAGGCGTGGAGGGCGAAGCCGTCGCGGTGGGCGAGCGCGGGGCCGTCACCCCGGTCGAGCCGGCCGGCCTCGTCCCGGTGCAGGGCGACGGGGCGCTCGCAGACGACGACGGCCTTCTCGTACGGCCACCACCAGCCGGCCTGCTGCGCGACGGCCGCGAGTCCGGCGAGCCGGTCGCCGTGCCCGTCGAAGGCGGCGAGCCAGGCGGCGTCCTGCTGTCCGAGGACGGCGTCGCGCAGCAGTTCGCGGCCGGCGGGTTCGGTGAGCGCGCCGGGTTCCTCCCGGTTTCCGAGCACGTCGAGGATCCCGGCTCTGATCCGCTCGGTGAGGGCCCGCGTCGGTTCCCAGAGGCGGGCGCCGGTGGCCTGCCAGTGGGCCGTCCACCCGGCCGGGCCGAGCGCGTCGTGGAGCCGGCGGCGCTCCTCCGCCCAGGGCAGGGTCCGCACCTCCTCCCGCACCGGGCGTCCGCGGTCCGCCAGGCCGGCGACCAGCTCGACCCCGGCGAGCGGCGAGTCCGCCCAGAGCACCCGCTCCGGCGCGGGCAGGCCGGCCGCCCCGTAGGCCCGCCGGATCCCGTCCTCGGCGGCGGCCCGGTCGGCCGGACCGGTGGCCGCCGCGACGGCCCGCCACTTCTCGTACACGTCACCGTCGTTCATCGTCGCGTCCCCCCGCGTGTGCGTCGTCGCCATTCCCGTCCCCGCCATGGTCCTCGTCCCGTCCCGTCTCAGTCCGCCACGATCCGGTAGGCGCCCGGCACGTACTCCCGCTGGCGCACCACCCGGTACCAGCCCTTCGGCAGGACGATCGGCGCGTGCTCCTCGTGCACCAGGCGCCCGCCCTCGGGGAGTTCGAGCAGGAACGGGCCGTACGGCCCCGGCTCCCGCACCAGCCGGCCGGCCCCCGGGACGGCGTGGGCGTGGCCGGTGACCTCGCCGGAGGCCAGCACCAGCCGTCCCCGCGCGTCCCTCGGCTCGCCCCGCGCGTCCCTCGCCCGGGCGGGCACGGCCCGCTCGTCGACGGGCACGATCAGCACGTCCCCCTGCCGGTACATGGCTGTCCCCTTTCCCGTCCGGAGCCCACTGCCCGGACATGGGAACGACGCTAGGGGCCGCCACTGACAACGGGTCCGGACGGGCCCCGCCGGGGGCCGGTGTCGGTGCGGCTTGGTAGAACTCTTGCCGTCAGTCCGTGCGGCCACCGGTCCGTGCGGCCGTCCGTCGTCTGGAGCAGCGCCATGACCATTGGGGTCCACCTGGAGGAGTTCCACGGCCTCCCCGTCCTCGACTTCCCCGACGCCGGGTCGCACGACGAGCTGCCCGACCCGGCGAGCGTGGCCTGGCGGGTGTCGTGCCCGACGTACTGCGACCCGGAGGACGAGCGCTGGGGCCCCGCCTTCGAGCGCTTCCTGAAGACCGTGGACACCAGCCGGGTCCGCGCGCTCGTCGTGGGCGGCTGGGAGGACGCGTACGACACCTCCTCGGCCCCGGCCGTCGCGGCGATCGCCGCGGCGAGCGACCGGCTGACCGCCCTGGAGGCGGTCTTCCTCGGCGACATGACCTTCGAGGACTGCGAGATCTCCTGGATC
>NZ_BNBE01000005.1 GCF_014654895.1 Streptomyces filamentosus
CGCGGAAGGCGTGCTCGATGTACGAGCGGGTGACTCCGAGACGCTCGGCCGCGGTGGTCTTGTCGGCGCCGGTGGTCCGCATCACCCAGCTCGCGTCCTGGGCGACGAGCTCACGGCGGGTGACCCCGTACAGCGGTTCGAAGTCGGGGTCGTCGATGACGTCCATGCGGTCGGCCCAGTAGGCGACGTCCGGCCAGCGGCGGGAAGCTGCGTAGCGGCGAGCGGAGGCCACCGACCTCTTGCTGATGCCCGACTTGGCTGGCCGCTTGCTGCTGAGGTCTTCGTAGGCGAGTGCAACGCGCTGTGCGGTCCTCGCGCAAGCCTCTGCCCCGCCGGGTGCACTGGCCCGCTTGAGGAACTCGTAGATGTACTTCTTGTTGAATCCGAGGGGCTCAGCCAGGTAGATGATCGGCCAGCCCGACGCGACGAGGGCCTGAGTGCGGCGAGCGGTGCCGCACGCGTTGATGAGGGGCGGGGTGACGTCGATCTCGGCCACGGCGAGGATGCGTTCGGCGGTCTCGCGGGTCACCCGGTGGCCGTGTCGGATCCTGCTGGGGTGTCCCGGCGGGAGCAGGCTGCGGATTGCGCAGCTTCCTACTCCAGAGAGGGCCATGATTGCGTGAGGCGTGCCGCCCGCGTCGATCAACTTCTTGACGTGATCTTTGACCGGCTGGGCGTCAACGAGCCTGTCCCATTCGCCCGATGCCTGGCTCTGCAGACGTTCACGTGTCCGCTCGTTGTAGCGCTCCACGCAGGCCGGGCGTCGGCAGCGGTAGTTGACGTAGCAGGTGAGCTTGTCGTGGTTCGGCGGTTCGCGGTCGGTGGTCACTGTCCGGTCTCCTTCCGGGGCTGTCGTGCGGGGAGGTTCCACAGGGCGTGGCAGGTGGCGAGGTCGGTGATGGCCTGCCGGGTGCGGTGGTCGTCGCGCCAGCGGCGGAGGTCGATGAGGATCCAGGAGGCGGCGATCTCGCGCTGGACCCACGGCCGGCGCCTCATGCGGCGGCCTGCGGCTGCTGGCCCCGGGCCCGGCGCTGCTCGGCTATGACGAGGCCCTTGACACTCAGCCGCCAGACTCCGAGCCGATGCCCGTGGGTGGAGGCCAGAGTGGAGGGCACGACGCGGCCGGTGTGCTCGATGACGCCGGCGGTCCGCAGGCTGTTGATCGCGGCGCCGAGGAAGCCGTGGGCGAGCTCGGGCAGGACGTCGCGCAGGTCGTTCGCCGAGAACTCGCTGTGGCGGGTGCCGAAGTGGTAGACGGCCTGCTCGACGAGGAACCGGTCCCACGACGACTGGTCGGCGATGTCTTCGAGCAGCAGGTCCTTCTCGGCGGAGGCGAGACGCTCAGCCGGGGAAAGGCGGCGGGTCATGGCAGAGTCCTTCCGGTCGGGGTGGGGTGGCTACTGCTGCTGGCCAGTGATCTCGGCGGCGGTGATGCGGGGCGGCGGGAACGCTTCGTCGCGGCTCATCTCGCCCTTGGCGACGGACTGGAAGACGACCTGGAGGTTCGCGATGTCGGCCTCGTCCCAGCGAGCCCGCGGGTAGCCGACCTTCGTCTCCAGCTGCTGCACCGTGACGCCGACCCGCTTGTAGCCGTCGATGGCCTGCTGGATCCGCTGCTCCAGGGAGGTCCCGTCGCCCTTTGCGAGGGTCTCCTGGCAGATCGTGATGGCTTCGGCCGTGTACCAGGCCGGCAGCATCGCGAAGATCGCCTCGCGGAGCCGGCGGGCGCCGAGGTTCGCGTTGTTCTCGTACACGTCCCGCAGGTCGGTGAGGTCCTTCTTCCCCTTCCGGGTGTCGCGGACGTGCGGGGCGATGAAGATCTGCGACGAGCGGGAGTTGCGCTGGAGGTCCCAGGCGTAGGCGAGGATCTCGGACTGGCCGAGGACCGTGTCGCGGGACAGCTCCATCGTTCCGTGCTGGACGTTGCCCCAGATCAGGGCGAGCTCGCGGGCCAGGTGAATGGAGGGGCCGCTGACGGTCTCGCCGGCCTTCGGGTAGGAGAAGAACGCCTTCTCGGCGAGCGCGTACTGGCGGCAGGCGAACCGCATCTCGTTCTGCGCGTTCTCGATGTTGCGCGGGTTCTGCTGGGCGATGAAGACCGCGGCCTTCACTTCGGCTTCGGCCCGCGACATCTCGATCGCCGTCGACTGGCCGATGCGGCTGGCGGGGCTGGGGCTGGGGGCGTTCACAGGTAGGTCTCCTTGTCGCGGTTCTCGGTCCAGCCGGGGAGGGACACGTAGTTCGGCTCGTCGCCGTAGCCGGTCCACACCCCGGTCTCCATGCAGTCGGCGAAGGTCTCGATGGCGGCCCGGTTCTTGGCGCGGCCGATCTCGCGGGCGAAGTAGTCGATGCCGATGACGTTCACCAGGTAGGGCGGCTTCTTTTCCTGCACGATGAACAGGAGCTCGGTGTCGTCACCGCCGAGGCCGAGGACCTGCGCGGCCTCCTCGTACCAGGCGGCCTGCATGTTGTAGCCGTACTTCGCGACCGCCCTCTGGAAGGCGTCCTCGCTGGCGTCGTCCGACGTCTTGTAGTCGGGGATGATCAGCCGGCCGGACTGGCCGGTGGGGAGCCAGTCGAAGCGGACGCGGCGGCGGATGCCGGTGGGGCCGTCGAGCCAGAAGCCAGACTGTTCGGGGGCCCCGGAGGCGGGGTCGAGGAGGGCGGCGGCGAGGGGGTTGGAGAGGAGCGCCTCACCCATCGCTTTGATCATGTCGAGTTCGTGGCGCTTGAGCGGGATCCCGCCGGCTTCGCGGATGGCGGCGACTTCGGCCCGGATGGCGTCGGTGTTCCACAGGTCGTGGTCGACGAGGACGAGTTCGGGTCCGTTGCCGAGGACTTCCTTGTGGGCGGCGTTGCCGTAGTCGAAGGTCTTGGTGGCGGGCTGGGGGTGGTCCTGCTCGTGGCGGAACTTGGCGGGGCAGGACGGCGGCAGGAGCTTCCGGGCGCCGGACGAGGACAGGCTGGTCTTGTCGGCGTGGTAGGCCTCGTTGGACAGGTCGGTGTGCAGGCCCAGCTCGGGGGCTCCTGCCGCCGCGGTCACTGCTGGCCGCCTTCGGTGTCGGCGCAGTCCTCGCAGCGCGCGCCCTGGGGAGTGCGGACGAACGGGCCGGCGGTGTCGCCGCAGGGGCAGGTGATCACGCCGCCACCTGCTCGCCGGCCGCGATGGCCTTGAGGTGGGCCACGCCGTTGGGGTCGTACTGGATGGCGACGACGGCGGCGACGTAGCCGGGGAAGCCGTGGGCGAGCTTGTCGCGGTTGTCGACGTCGGCCATGTCGATGGCCTTGATGATCTGCTCGGTGAAGCTGCCGGCCTGGTAGCCGCCGCGGCCGTAGTGGGCCAGGACATGGTTGGCGACTTCCGGAGTGATGGCGTGGTCCATGAAGGGCTCCTTGATGGCTTGGGGCCCAGGCCGCCCCGCGCTGGGGGCTTGGGGCGGCCTGGCTGGCGCGGAGCCGGGGGGAGGGCTCGACGCGCCGGTCTGGGGTGGGTCAGGCGGCCGGCCGGAGGCCGAACTGGCTGACGGCGGCGGCGAGGGGGAAGGTGTCGTCCTCGATGCCCAGCAGGTGGACCAGCGGCTCGCCATCCTGGTCTTCGCCGGAGTACTTCCACGGGTCGCCGTCCCGGTCGACCATGTCCTCGTCGAGGTTGAAGCGGATGTCGCCGACGTCGACGTACCGGGTCAGGCTCTTCCGCCAGCCGTCGAACAGTTCCTCGCGGGACGTCTGGTCGTTGCGGATCGGCATCTGCATGCCGATGAACTCCGACCGGTCGTCCATGAAGACGAACGCGGCCCCCGGCGCCGCCTGCCAGAGGTGGAGCACCTGCGCGGCGTCCTTCCATCGGGCCAGGTACTTCGGGGTCACGCCGGTCAGGGGGACCGGGTTGAGCCCCATGTCGAAGAACTTCCGCACGAGACGCCGCCAGTCGGGCAGGACGGTGGAGGCGGGCAGAGCGGCGATGGTCAGCGAGTTGACCGTGCCGTTCAGGGTGACGGTCGGGATGTCTCCGCCGAGGGCCGTGATGGAGATGTCGGTGTTGGTCTTCAGCCAGGCCAGGATGGTGGGGACGTGGGCACCAGCGATGGCGGTCTTCCACTCGCCGGTGTTGAGGATGGCCTGGCGGGAGACGGCCATGGTGTAGCGGTCGGTGGTGACGGCGTAGAGGTATCCGTCCCGGGACTCCAGGTGGACGGCGGTGAGCGTCGGGATGGTGTCGTCGGTGCTGGCGTGCGGGGCTACCTGCTTCAGCATGCGCTGCAGGTCGTTGGTCAGAATGGTGGTCACGGGGTCCCTTTCTGGGATGCTTGAGGTACGCCCCGTCGAATACGCCTCGACGGGGCGTCCTGCGTGGTGGCTTGGGCGCCGGGCCTGCGGGTCGGGTCACCGCCGGCCCGGCGAGTCAGGCGGCCTGCGGGTTGGTGGTGATGGGGAGGAGCAGGTCGGCCTGGTAGCTGGCCGACACCTCCGGCAGGCCGTGGGCGCGGATGAGGTGGTCGGTCATGGTCTCGGCCGCGGTCTCGCGGTTGGCGCCGGTCGTGTGATGCGTGCAGTGGGGCGCCGGGCAGCGCAGGTAGCCGTTCACGCCGCAGCTCCGCTGATGAGCACCTGCCGCAGCTGGTCCTTCTCCGCGCGCAGGCTGTCGACTTCGGCCTGCAACTGGTCGATCCAGTCGAGGAGCCGGGGGATGTCGGCGCGGGCCCGGGCGATGAAGTGAGCGTTGGCCCACGTCTGGGCGGCGCCGTCGAGGCCGGCCTCGTTGGTCATCGTGCAGATGGCGGTGCCGGCCGCGGGGTTGCCGGTGATGCTGTAGGTGGCGCCGTCGTACTCGATGCACCAGGTGCCGTCGGTCGCGGCGTCGGCACAGTCCTTGATCTCGTTGAGCCAGTCGGTCATCGGGGACTCCGGTTGAGGTGGCGGCCGAGGGCCAGCAGGAAGAGAGATCCGGCGGTGGTGGCGGCGAGCTGCAGCCAGGCCCGGGTCACGAGGCAGCCTCGGCGGCGATCTCGGCCTTGACCTCGTCGTAGCGGGCGATGCCCCACAAGATCGCGCGGAGACACCAGAGGAACTGCGGCGTGGGCTCAGTCAGGTCCCACTCGAAGATGTCGTGGAAGCGGAAGTCTCCGAAGCTGAAGGAGTCCAGGGCTTCGCGGGCGGCTTCTTCGCCGCCGAAGGAGAAGCCCTCCAGCAGTTCCTCGCGGACAGCCGCCATCAGCTTCGAGTCGGCGCCGTAGGTCTTGAGCTCCTCGACGACCTGCCGGCGGAACGCATCGGACGAGAAGCGGGTGACGCCCTCGCCGCCGCGGACCTTCTGCGCCCAGTACGACGGGTTGAGGCCGTTGCCGCGGAAGTACGGCAGCATGTCCTCGGCGAGGCTGAGCATGTACGTGGTCTGCTGGGAGAACGCGTGGTCGCTGACGTCGCCGCGGATGACGAGGCTGCCGGGCCAGGTGACGATCTCGAACCAGTAGAAGCTGTGGTCGGGGGCCTTGAAGCGCAGGTGCCGGTGCACGCCCTGGTCGAGGACGATCTCCAGCTCGTGCTCGGCAACGTCCTCGGCGAATCGGAGGGCGGACTTGGTGTCGCTCACGAGGCCCTCCTGGGCGTCCACGTGGGGTAGGTGTCGGGGGTGGAGCAGCGGTCGCCGTGCTCGCAGGCGAGGCGGGCGAACGCGGCGTCGAACGGGTCCATCTGGTGGGCCTGCTCGGCGAGACAGCCGGCCTGGATCCGGAGAGCCTCGATCAGGTCCGCCAGCTGCACGTCCAGGCGCTCGAGGTCGCGGGCGGTCATGCGGCACGCCCCCAGGGGGAGACCGCGAACCGCGGGTGACAGGCGGCGAGGATCTTGTTGCGGGCGGCGAGACGGCCGAGCTCGGCCTCGAAGTCGATGCGGTCATCAGCGGAGGCCAGCGGGCGGAAGCGGCCGATCTCGCGGAGGGCGTCCTCCGTCTCCATCACGGCCTGGCCGACCGGCTCCGGCATGGCGGCCAGCACCATCTCGGCGACCCGGTGCGGCATCGGGACGGAAGCAAGTCGGAAGGTGATCACGCTGCACCGCCGAGGCTGAGCTGGGTCGGGTACTGGCTCGCGTAGAAGCGGTCCCACGTCTCCTCGAACAGGGGCAGGTGGCGGGCCGTCCAGGCGTAGGTCTCACGGACCGATCCGTTCGGCAGGTCTGCCTGCCGGCGTCCCGGCTTCTCACCGTGCTCGGCCTCGTACAGGGCGGCGGCGCGGCGGCCGAACCAGGACTGCACCGACTCGATCTGCTTCCGCTTCAGGCCCTTGTCCTTCAGGAAGTCGGGCACGTACAGCGGCACGTCGAGGGGGTCGATCTCCGGCTCCTCGCCGAGGGCGCGGGCGGCGACGAGGCGGCCCTTCATCTCCAGCCAGTCGGGGGCGACGATGCCCGACAGGATCGACAGGATCTCGGCCTGCTGCTTCGCGCGGGAGATCAGGGAGTCGAGCTGCTCTTCGGTGGCACGCGGGTTGATCGCGCCGCCCTGCGTCCAGTACGCCTCGATCGCGTCCGCGGTCTCGTTCTGGAACGCGACCAGCGTCGGGCGGGCGGACTCGGCGACCTTGTTCTCGTTCACGGTCGCCAGCAGCATCAAGAACGTGCGGACCGTGACCGTGGTGTGCGTGCGGGTCTGGTCGTCGCCGGGGACCTGCATTGCCCTCTGAGCAACGGAGGCCCAAGAGCGGGTCTGGAGCTTGCGGTACTGGGCGGGGTAGCTGAGCCCGAGCTCTTCGACGGCCGGCTTGAGCACGATGTGCGGGTGGCCGTCGACCATGGTGGTGTGGATGGAGCCGACCGAGAGGTCGAGTTTCACGACCTGCCGCGACTCGGGGGATGATGTAGGCAAGGGTCTGCCCTTCTCTTGTCTGGATGGCGAGGGTGGATCTAGGGCCGGCCGTCGGGCTCTGACCTCCGGCGGCGGCCCGCATACCGCGCTTAGGCGGCGAGGGGGCCGAGCGGCATACGGCCCAGGCCCTGGCGGCCGCGCCGCGGGGTGTTCTTCGCCGGCTGGACCAGGCTGTCGTCGAGCAGCAGCTGGCGGTCAGCCTTGGTCGTCACAACGCGTCGTCCCGGCTTGCGCTTGATGTCCAGGGCGGCGATGCGCCGGCGGGCGGTCTTCACGCTGCACTTGAGGATCCAGGCCGTTTCCTGGACGGTGAGGATGTCGGCGTTCGGGTCCTTCGGCTCCTGCGGCATCTCGTACTTCAGGTACCGCTCGCTCCTGTCGCCAGGCATGTCACTCCTTGTCTGTGTCCCCGTGGGGGTTCGTCTGAGCCCTCTCGGCAGCCGAGAGGGCGTCGAACAGGCGCTTGTACCGAGCGGGTCGCATCTGGGTGCGGGACCCGGTCTCCAGGTGGCTCAGGTACGACCTGCTTATGCCGGCAGCGGTGGCGAGGTCGTCGATTTCGAGACCTGCGGCCATGCGCCGTTTACGCAGCTCGGGCCCGTCCACCGGGAGGGTGGCTGGGGGTTGGTGCATGCCTTGAAGGTAGACCTAGTTGGACCATCATGTCCAGCACTAGTTGGACCCTACTGGGTTCAAGTTGGACACTGAGTGCCACACACTCGACCCTCGGGCGGCGTTCGAGCGGGCTTAAGTGGGCCTTAGGGGAGGGTCAAAATTTGGGCCGTAGTGCACCCTGGTCCTGGCTGGCCCTAGCTGGCCCTGTCACTATGAGGGGCATGGCACCCCGTGACTTGGACGCCCTCGCGAAGGCCGTCAAAGAGCGCCGACTGGCCCTGGGCCTCGGCTATAAGAACGCAGCCCGCACCGCCGGCATCTCCCCCGGCACCTGGAAACGCATCGAAGACGGGCTGCCCGTGCGTGAACTCAGCTACAGCAGAGTCGACCCCGTGCTGCAGTGGGCGCCCGGAAGCTGCGTAGCCGTCCTGGAGGGCCGCAGCCCAGTGCCCGTCGCTCCCGCAGACGGGGCTCCCGGTGTCTCGATCTCACCCATCCCGCCAGAGGCGTTCGACACCGCCAAGGACGTCGTCCAGCTCGCGGCGATCGCTACGACGAGTGGCCTGACAGCCGACGAGATCAGAGCTCTCAGCGAGCGAGTCGTCGCCGACCTCAAGGAGAAAGGGCTTCTCGGCGGTTCAAACTAGTCCCATGGTCGTACAACCTTTTCGGCTGCTCAGATACTGATAAAAACGACCGAACAAGTTCGGCCACAACTAGTACCGGATTCCACTTTCCGTGGCAGAGTCATGGCACACCCTCGAAGGCTCCCAGTACCAACCCAGCAGGGGGAGCCATGCTGCAAGAAGACGCACTCATCGTCGACTACGGGCCCGACTTCCACGGGACGGCTCTCAAGACCGACAGCGGGATCGTCTGTGTCATCCCTCGCCAGCTCAACCCCCACAGCGAGGCCGGAAACGCTCTGCGAGAGCTGGTGCAGGGCCTCGGAGGAACCTGTGGTCAGTGCCACGGCTGCCCCCTCGGCAGCCTGCCCTGAGATCATGGGAACGCGGACGCCCGGCGGTAGGGGTACTGCCGGGCACCGCGTCCTCACAGTGCAGAGGGGGTAGTCGCATGGCCGACTTCGACCAGTTCGTGCATGTCGAATGGCGGGGAAACACCTGCCGTGTGAAGTGGTGGGCCGGCGAGTTCCTGCCCAACGGCCGCAAGCGGTACGAGTCCAAGGGCGGGTTCACCGACGAGGGCGAGGCGTACCGGCACGGCCAGGACAAGCTCTACGAGATCCGGCACGGCACCCACATCAAGAACCGCGACCGGGCCACCCTCATGGACACGTGGCTCGACGACTGGCTGGCCGCGATGGACTACGCATACTCGACCGAGCTGGCCTACCGGTCCCGCGTCGAGACGCACATCCGCCCCTACTTCCGCCATCTGGCCATCGGCGACATCGACCCCCTGACCTACCGGGCCTTCAAGAAGCACATCCAGCAGAAGGTCGGCCCGGCCACGGCCAAGAACGTGCTGTCGACCCTGGGCATGATCCTCGATGACGCCGTTCCCCGGCTCATCAAGACCTCTCCGGTGGAACGCACGAAGAAGCGCGGGAAGTTCGTCAAGAAGCCGAAGGAACGGAAGCGAGACGTGTCCGAGGAGACCGTCGAGGCGCTGGCCCGTAACGCCCGCGTGCTCCTGGGCGAGCCCGGCTACGTGATGATCTGGACGATGGCCATGACCGGGATGCGGCCCGGAGAGCTGTTCGGCCTCACCCGCGAGTACTGCTACCCGGCTTGGCCGGCCTCCGACCTGAGGCTCGATCCCGAAGAGGCAGACCGGTACGACGAGGACCTGGAGCGCTACGGCAAGGGAGCGGATCTGCTGCCGGCCATCCGGGTGGAGCGGCAGGCCCAGCGCACCAAGAGGGTGAAGGGGGCGGAGTTCTTTCCGCCCAAGTACGGGAGCCAGCGCACTCTCGTCATCCCCCCGTTCCTCGCGGACATGCTGGAGGCGATGCTGGCCTCGCACAGCAGCCGCTGGGTGTTCCCCGCCTACCGCGGCGGCTGCCTCGCGGCCGGCGACTTCAACGGCGACTACTGGTACGAGATCAGGGGCGGCGCCGACGAGCGGCCGAAGGGCCCCGGGGTGCGTATCCCCCGGCCCGCGATCCCCGCTGTGCCGGAGTTCCAGGGCAAGCGGATGTACCTGCTGCGGCACAGCCACAAGGCGTGGCTGGACGAGGAGCTGGAGCACAGCCGCTACGCCGTCGAGGCCCGGATGGGGCATGAGATGGATGGCGTGGAGGGTATCTACAGCAGTGTGACGGTACCGATGGAGCGCGCCATCACGAGGACTCTGCAAGGGCGCTGGGATGCCTTCCAGCGGCGGTCTGCAGAGGGTGGTGATTCCTAGATCATCTCCCACTCGTTTCCCACTAGGGGTGGGCGAGTTGGTATCACCCCAGGTCCAGGGCCAGACAGGGTCGCGCTCTGCGAGATCTCCTGGATCTCGCGGTCGTCCTGGCAGTTCGGTACGGAGTCGGAGTCGGTGTTCAGGAGCCGGTCGGCGACTTCCGGGGGATCCACGGCGGCGGCGCTTCCCAGAGGGGGTAGATAGCGACCTTGTCGGGACCACTCCCGCCCTTGTTCACTCGGATTTCGCGGATCAGCTTCGACACGAGTTCGCGCCGGTCGGCCTGGCTCGCGGCCACATAGATCCGGCGGGCGGTGAGCAAGTGTGCCTGGGGCGGGCGGGGCTGTTGTACGGGTGTCTCCTGCAGCTTCGCACGCAGTTCCGACTGCTCTTGAACGAGCACCGTCCTCTGGGTGTCCAGCTCGGCTCGCTTCCGGCGGGCCGAGTCCTTGGACACCAGCTCGGCGAGGACCGCGTCGGTCAGCTTGTCGTCCTTGGTGCGGAGCCCTTCCAGCTGACTTTGGATGCTCTCGATGCGGGTCAGGAGGGCTTGGTCGCCGTCACTCTGGGTCCTGAGCGCATCGATCCTAGCTGCGACCGCGTCGGCTTCTTCCTTGCCCATCTGTGCTTCGCGGTCGAGCCAATGGAGGAGCCATTTCTCCGCGACGGCCAAAGAGACGTATGTGCCGTTCACGGGGCATGACTTCGAGTCGATGTGGTTGGCGCAGCGAAACGTGACGTCGAGCGGGTTGGGGAGGCCGTCGACCAGGGGACGCCGGTACTTCTTCTCGCGCAGGGCGGTCTGCATCCGGCCGCCGCAACCCGAGCAGCGAAGGTGCCGGGAGAGGGAGTAGCGCGGGCGATTCGAGAAGAAGCTCTGGCCGCTCTGAGCCATGCGGCGCTTGGTGTACGCGTCCCAGATGCGCTCGCATTCAACCGGGTCGTCGAGGACTGCGTCGTGAGCGCCGCCGTAGTACAGGAACGCCGTGACATCGCGTTGCCTGTTCGCCCGCTTCTTCTTCGTGGTGCCGTCGTCGTTCGTGACGACCTGGTGGGACAGTTCGGGTATGAGGTAGCGGACGTAGCCGAGGCCGAACCCGCTGTCGAGGACCGCGTGGAGGTCGCCGGACGTGAAGGGCTTGCCCGTGAAGGTCCTGATGCCCTGCCGGTTCAGGTCTACCAGCAGCCTGCGGACCGATACGCCGGCCGCGTAGTCGCGGTAGAGTCGGGCCAGGACCGGGCCGGTCACCGGGTCGACCTTCAGGATTCCGTTCCGGCACTTCGGGCAGGTCTCCAACTTATGGCCGAACTCCCACTTGGGGCATGTCTCACAGCGGTAGTATCCGAACCGGCCGCGGTTGGAGTGAGGGAGCCCCTTGTTCCGCCGGCGCTCGAAGGTGTCGCGCCACGAGTCGGCTTTCTGGTTGGACTCCAGTTCGGCGATGTTGAGCATCTGGGCGATCGCGAAGCGACCGATGGTGGTCTTGCCGTCGAAGTCCTCCTTCGCGGCCCGGACCTCGACGCCGTAGTCCATGAGCGCGTCGAGGTGCTGGAGGGATTCGCGGAGGTTGCGTCCGAAGCGCGACCAGATCCAGAGGATGAGCACGTCGAACTGCTGGTCGCGCGCCATTTGCTTGATCTCTTCGATCCGGCGCTCTTCGAACTCGCGACCCGATTCGCCGAGGTCCATGATGGGCTCGGCGACGACGTCGATGTTCTCTGACCGAGCGAGGGTCAGGGCGTGGCCGACCTGGAGTTCGGGGCTGATCATGTCGGCTCGAGCCTTGGAGACCCGGACGTAGATCAGGCCGCGCTTGCGGCGGCCGGCGGCAGCGGGCTGCTCCTCGACGGGGCGCAGTCGGAGTGGTGCGGTTGTCACGATGGTGCTCACAATCGCGCAGAGTAGGTCGTTTTTCCGGCCGCCCTTTGTCGCGATTGCTGCACTCTGAAGCTATATGGAAACCGCCGAATGGCTAGGCGGCAGTCCCGTAGTGCCTTTGCGTTGCGACGAACATCGCCCCGCCGCCGCTGATCCGGCGCACCACCTGGATGCCGTGCCGCTCGGCGGCCTCGGGGTCCACCTCGTTGCGCAGGGACTGGAAGCTGCCGATGACGACGGCGGGCGCGCCCCACTCCCAGACCCGCAGGGTCGGCGGGCGGCGGCCGGCCGCGACCTCGGCGGTGATCACCTCGTCGAGCGCCATGTGCAGGGCGGGGGACTGCGGCCGCCCGTGGATCAGCTGCCAGTCGTAGTCGGTCCAGTCGGTGGCGTGCGCGAGCGCCCGGCGGACCGCCACCCCGATGCCCTCGCTGGTGAGGCCGTACATCTGGGTGCCGGGCGGCAGCGCCGCGTCGACGCGGGCCGCGAGCCCGGCGGCGTCGGTGTCGGCCGGGGCACCCTCCAGGGCCCGGTCGATGGCGAGGATCGCCTCGTCGGGTTCGAGGAAGAAGTCGCCCGCCACGCGGACCCGGGACAGCACCCCGTCCGCCACGTCGAGGTCGACGACGACCAGCTTCCCGCCGGGGACCTTGTACTCACCGTGCACCGGACCGACCTGCCTCTCGGGAACCCCGGGAATCCCGGGGACCTCGGCAGGGGGACCAGGGAGTCTCGGTAAGGGGTGAAACCGTCCAAAGCGTACTCCCCGGGTGAACGGCGGACGACGGACGCCCCGTACCGGTCGTCAGCGGGGCGTGCTTAGCTGGACGCATGATCGAATCCTTCCTGGAGCACGTCCTCGACGGCGGCACGACCGAGGTGGAGGAAGCGGTCCGCGAGGCGGCCGCGGCGGAGGTCATGCCGCGCTTCCGGCAGCTCGCCGACCACGAGATCAGCCAGAAGACGGGACCCTACGACCTGGTGACGGTCGCCGACCGGGCCGCCGAGGACCACCTCACCGCCGCCCTGACGGCCCTGCTCCCGGGCTCCGTCGTGGTCGGCGAGGAGGCCGTCGACGCCGACCCGGGCCGGTACGACGCGCTGCGCGGCGACGCGCCCGTCTGGATCGTCGACCCGGTCGACGGCACCCGCCAGTTCGTCCACGGCGACCCCGCCTTCTGCACCCTGGTCGCCCTCGCCCGGCACGGCGAACTCCTCGCCTCCTGGACCTACGCCCCGGCCCTCGGCGAGCTGGCCGTCGCCGTCCGCGGCCGCGGCGCGACCCTGAACGGGCGGCCGCTGCGCCCCGGCCCGCCCGCCCCCGGCGCGGCCCTGGAGGTCGCCACCTCCCACCCCGACTACACCACCCCCGACCAGAAGCGGGCCCTGCTCGCCCTGGACACCGAGGGCGTCCGCCCCCGCCCGTGCGGCTCGGCCGGCCTCGAATACCTCGCCGTCGCCCGGGGCGCCCTGGCGGCGACCGCCTTCAGCTGGGAATACGCCTGGGACCACGCGGCCGGGCTGCTCCTGGTCACGGAGGCGGGCGGCGCCCAGACCACGGTGACGGGCGAGCCCTTCCGGATCACCGGGGGCAACGCCCTGCCGTTCACGGCGGCCCGCGACGCCGCCACCGCCGAACGGATCCGCGCCCTCCTCGCCACCGGGACGGCCGGGGACTGACGCGTGGTCACCCACCCGCTCCGGCGGCGGAACCGGCCCCTCCCGAGGGCCCGCGCCACCGCCGCCGGGACCGGGCCTATCCTGGCCCTGCCGAACCGCCGGCCGACGTGAGGAGTCCGAGGTGACGTCGCTGCTCGATGCCGTCGTGGTGGGCGCGGGCCCCAACGGACTGACCGCCGCCGTGGAACTGGCCCGCCGGGGCTTCTCCGTGGCCGTCTTCGAGGCGAAGGACACCGTCGGCGGCGGCGCCCGCACCGAGGAGCTGACCCTTCCCGGCTTCCGCCACGACCCCTGCTCCGCCGTCCACCCGCTCGGCGCCGGGTCGCCCGTCTTCCGCACCATGCCGCTCGACCGGTACGGCCTGGAGTGGCTGCACCCCGAACTGCCCATGGCCCACCCCTGGGACGACGGCACCGCCGCCGTCCTCTCCCGCTCCGTCGCCGAGACCGCCGCCTCCTTCGGCCCCCGCGACGCCGGGACCTACCGCCGGCTCGTCGCCCCCTTCCTCGGCAAGTGGGACTCCCTCGCCCGCGACTTCATGCAGCTGCCGCTCACCGCGCTGCCCGGCGACCCGCTCACCCTCGCCCGCTTCGGCCTCACCGGCCTCCAGCCCTCCACCTGGCTGCTGCGCCGCTTCCGCGACGAGAAGGCCCGCGCCCTCCTCGCCGGCCTGGTCGCGCACGTCATCGCCCCCCTCGACGGCTTCGCCACCTCCGCCGTCGGCCTCGTCTTCGCGCTCGCCGCGCACGCCGGCGGCTGGCCCGTGCCCCGGGGCGGCTCCCAGGCCGTCCCGGACGCCCTCACCGCGTACCTCACCGAACTCGGCGGCACCGTCCACACCGGCTACGAGGTCAAGCGCCTCGACGACCTGCCGCCCGCCCGCGCCTACCTCTTCGACACCTCCCCGACCGCCCTCGCCCGCATCACCGGCTTCGGCGCCCACCACTACGCCCACTACCGGTACGGCGCCTCCGCCTTCAAGCTCGACTACGCCCTCGACGGCCCCGTGCCGTGGACCGCCGAGGCCGCCCGCCGGGCCGGCACCGTCCAGATCGGCCCCACCACCCGCGAGATCGCCACCGCCCTGCGCCAGGCGTCCTCCGGCACCGCCCCCGACACGCCCTTCCTCATCACCGCCCAGCCCAGCCTCGTCGACCCGAGCCGCGCCCCCGAGGGCAAGCACGTCTTCTGGGCCTACGGGCACGTGCCCAACGGCTGGCGCGGCGACCTCACCGACGCCGTCGAGCGGCAGATCGAGCGCTTCGCCCCCGGCTTCCGCGACCGGATCCTGGCCCGCGCCACCGCCGGCCCGCCCGAACTCGCCGCGCGCAACGCCAACTACGTCGGCGGCGACATCGCCTGCGGCGCCGCCAGCGGCCTCCAGCTGGTGCTCCGCCCCACCCTCTCCCCGTGGCCCTACCGCACCCCCCACCCGGCCGTCTTCCTCTGCTCCTCCGCCACCCCGCCCGGACCCGGCGTCCACGGCATGTCCGGTCACAACGCGGCCAAAGCCGTCTGGCGCCACCTCAGGAGCCCCGACGCCCCGGGAACCTAGGCCGTGTCCTTCGGGCCGTGCCGGGCTCGCGGCGTCCGGTGCCCGTTCCGGCCCGACCCGAAGGACACGACCTAGACTCGCCCCATGGCCAAGTACATCGACGTGCACCCCGAGAACCCCCAGCCGCGCATCATCGACGGCGTGGCCGACTCGCTCCGCAAGGGCGCCCTGGTCGCCTACCCCACCGACTCCTGCTACGCGCTGGGCAGCCGGATCGGCAACCACGAGGGGCTCACCCGCATCCGGGAGATCCGCCGCCTCGACGACCGGCACCACTTCACCCTCATGTGCGCGGACTTCGCCCAGCTCGGCCAGCTCGTGCACATCGACAACCGGGTCTTCCGCGCCGTCAAGGCGGCCGTCCCCGGCGCGTACACCTTCATCCTGCCCGGCACCAAGGAGGTGCCCCGCCAGCTCCTCCACCCCAAGAAGAAGACCGTCGGCGTCCGCATCCCCGACCACGTCGTCACCCAGGCGCTGCTCGCCTCGCTCGGCGAGCCCCTGCTCTCCAGCACCCTCCTGCTGCCCGGCGAGGAGGAGCCCCTCACCCAGGGCTGGGAGATCAAGGAGCGCCTGGACCACCAGGTCGACGCCGTCCTCGACTCCGGGGACTGCGGCACCGTCCCCACCACCGTCGTCGACTTCTCCGAGGGCGAGCCCGAGATCCTGCGCGTCGGCGCCGGGGACCCCGCCCGTTTCGAGTGACGTCCGGGCGGACGGCCTTCCCCCGCTCCGCCCCGCACCGTACGGTCGGCCGGTGAACCACCGTCCACCCCGACCCGGAGGAGGCCCGCGCGTGATCGTCATCGCCCACGTCAGCGACATCCACATCGACGGCGGGGAGCGCGCCACCGCGCGCACCCGTGCCGTCCTGCGCCACCTGGAGGAGCTGCCGTACGACCTCGCGGCCGTCCTCGTCTCCGGGGACGTCGCCGACCACGGCGACCCCGCCGAGTACGCGCGGGCCAGGACGCTCCTCGCCGGCCGCCACCCGCTGGTGGTCTGCCCCGGCAACCACGACGACCGCGCGGCCTTCCGGGCCGGACTCGGACCGCTGCTCCACGAGGACGGCGACCCGGCCCCCACCGCCCCCGTCGACCAGGTGCTCCGCGGCGACGGCTTCGTCCTCGCCGTCTGCGACTCCTCGATCCCCGGCAAGCACGACGGGCGCCTGGAGGACGACACCCTGGAGCGGCTGGACCGCGTCCTCACCGACACCCCGCGCGACACGCCCGTCCTCGTCGCCTTCCACCACCCGCCGGTGCCGCTCCACACCCCGTACGTGGACGAGATCCGGCAGTTCGGCGAGGAGCGGCTCGCCGCGCTCGCCGACCGGCACCCGCACCTCACCGCCTTCCTCGCCGGCCACGCCCACACCGGGGCCGCCACCACCTTCGCCGGGCGCCCGCTGCTCGTCGCCCCCGGCACGGTCTCCACGATCCGGCTGCCGTGGGAACCGGCGACCCCCGGCAGCCCGTACGTCCACCGGGACGCCCCGCCCGGGATCGCCTTCCACGTCCTCGGCGGCGACGGACGGCTCACCACCCACTACCGGACGGTCCCCGCCCCCGCCTGAACGTCCCCGCCCGCACGTCCATGTCGTTTTCCTGCCAGCCCATCGGCCGGACGTCTTCGATCCTGGAACCATGCACACCGATACCGAGCGCTGCGTGCGGGCCGTCCAGTCCAAGGACGCCCGCTTCGACGGCGTCTTCTTCACCGCCGTCCGCACCACCCGGATCTACTGCCGCCCCAGCTGCCCGGCCGTCCCGCCCAAGCCGGAGAACATGGACTTCCACCCCAGCGCCGCCTCCTGCCAGCGGGCCGGCTTCCGGGCCTGCAAGCGGTGCCGCCCCGACACCAGCCCCGGCTCCCCGGAGTGGAACGTGCGGGCCGACGCCGTCGCCCGCGCCGTCCGCCTCATCCAGGACGGGGTGGTCGACCGGGAGGGCGTCCCCGGGCTCGCCCGCCGCCTCGGCTGGTCCACCCGGCAGATCGAGCGCCAGCTCCTCGCCGAGCTGGGCGCGGGCCCGCTCGCCCTGGCCCGCGCCCAGCGCGCCCAGACCGCCCGCACCCTCGTCGAGACCACCGGCCTGCCCTTCGGCGACATCGCCTTCGCCGCCGGCTTCTCCTCGATCCGCTCCTTCAACGACACGGTCCGCCAGGTCTTCGCGCTCACCCCCGGCGAACTGCGCGCCCGCGCCGCCGGGCCCGCCGCCCCCCACACCCCCGGCGTGATCTCCCTGCGGCTGCCCTTCCGGGCCCCGCTGGAACCCTCGAACCTCTTCGGCCACCTCGCCGCCACCGCCGTCCCCGGCGTCGAGGAGTGGCGCGACGGCGCCTACCGGCGCACCCTCGCCCTCCCGTACGGGCACGGCATCGTCGCCCTCGCCCCGCGCCCCGACCACATCGCCTGCCGGCTCTCCCTCACCGACCTCCGCGACCTCACCCACGCCATCAGCCGCTGCCGCCGCCTCCTCGACCTCGACGCCGACCCCGTCGCCGTCGACGACCGGCTCCGCACCGACCCGCTGCTCGCGCCGCTCGTCGACAAGGCGCCCGGCCGACGGGTCCCCGGCACCGTCGACCCCGCCGAGTTCGCCGTCCGGGCCGTCCTCGGCCAGCAGGTCTCCACGGCCGCCGCCCGCACCCACGCCGCCCGGCTCGTCACCGCCCACGGCGTCCCCGTCGACGACCCCGAGGGCGGCCTCACCCACCTCTTCCCCACCTCCGAGGCGCTCGCCGGACTCGACCCCGAGACCCTCGCCCTGCCGCGCAGCCGCCGCGCCACCCTCCTCACCCTGGTCCGCGCCCTCGCCGGCGGCGACCTCGCCCTCGGCCCCGACACGGACCGCGCCGAGACCCGCGCCCGGCTGCTCGCCCTGCCCGGCTTCGGCCCCTGGACCACCGAACTCATCGCCATGCGCGCGCTCGGCGACCCCGACGCCTTCCTCCCCGGCGACCTCGGCGTCCGCCGCGCCGCCGAAACGCTCGGCCTGCCCGGCGCCCCCGGCGCGCTCACCCAACGCTCCGCGGTCTGGGCGCCCTGGCGGGCCTACGCCGTCCAGTACCTGTGGGCCACCGACAGCCACCCGATCAACCTCCTCCCCGTGTAACCGCCCCACCGCGCAAGGAAGAGAGCTCCACCATGCCCCGCACCACCACGACCCGCAGGGTCGTGCACACGGTCGTGGACAGCCCCTACGAGCCGCTGACCCTGGTGGCCGTCGACGGCGTCCTCAGCCGCCTCTACATGACCGAGCAGCGCCACCGCCCGCCGGAGGAGACCTTCGGCGAGCGCGACCACCGGCCCTTCGGCGAGGCGATCCGCCAGCTCGACGCCTACTTCGACGGCGAGCTCACCGAGTTCGACCTGCCGCTCCACCTGGAGGGCACCCCGTTCCAGCTGCGCGTCTGGGAACAGCTCCGGCGCATCCCGTACGGGGAGACCCGCACCTACGGCGAACTCGCCGAGGCCCTCGGCAGCCCCGGCGCCTCCCGCGCGGTCGGCCTCGCCAACGGCAAGAACCCGGTCGGCGTCATCGTCCCCTGCCACCGCGTCATCGGCTCCGGCGGCAGCCTCACCGGCTACGGCGGCGGCCTGGACCGCAAGCGCCGCCTGCTCGCCTTCGAGGCGGGCACCGGCGCCGACGACGCCCTGTTCTAGCTAGCGCAACCGCTCCAGGAGGGCCGGCAGCGCGGTGCCGATCGGTTCGCGCAGGACCTCGTCGGCCAGCGGGTCGTAGGGGGTGGGCTCGGCGTTCACGACGATCAGCCGGGCCCCGTGCTCGGCCGCGATCCCGGCCAGCGAGGCCGCCGGCTGGACCTGGAGGCTCGTCCCCACGGCCACGAACACCTCGGCGGCCTTGGCGATCGACATCGCGTTCCCCAGCACCACCGGGTCGAGCCGCTGCCCGAACATCACGGTCGCCGGCTTCAGGATCCCGCCGCAGGCCCGGCACGCCGGATCGGGGTCGCCGGCCTCCAGGCGCTCCAGCGCCTCCGCCATCGGCGAGCGGGCGTGACAGGCGGTGCACACCACCGACCGGGCGGAGCCGTGGAGTTCGAGCACCTTCCGCCCGGGGAGCCCGGCGGCCTGGTGGAGGCCGTCCACGTTCTGCGTGATCACCCGCAGCGCGTGTCCGCTCCGGTCGAAGGCGGCGATCGCCCGGTGCGCCGCGTTCGGCTCGGCCGTGAGGACCGGGGCGTCCCGCCGCATCAGCCAGGAGCGGCGGCGGACCTCCGGGTCGGCCATGTACGGCCCGTAGGTGACGAGCCGTTCGGCCTCCGGGTCCTGTCGCCAGAGGCCCTGGGGGCCCCGGTAGTCGGGGATGCCCGAGTCGGTGGAGACGCCGGCACCGGTGAGGATCGCGACCATGGTCATGACGGGGAGGGTAGGGACTCCGCATCCCCTCCCGCGAGCGGGTTTCCCGGTGTTAGGTTCCCCCCATGGCCAAGGTGAACATCGCGCTCGACGCCGAACTCGTCGTGGAAGTCATGGTCCTGGCGGGCGTCGGGAGCCCGCAGGACGCCGTGGAGGCCGTCGTCCGCGACTACATCGCGCGCGGCCACCGCACGGAGGCCCGGACCGCCGACCGCGACGAGGCCCACCGCACCGGCACGCTGCTGCCGCCGGAACCCCCGCAGGGCTGAGGCCCCGTGGAAGGGGAACCGGACGAGCGCGTCCGGAACCTGATCGGCTGCTGCTTCGGCGCAGTCGTCGTGGGCCTGCTGCTGACCGTCGCCGCGATGCTCCTGGTGTCCGCGGCGGTCACGGGCTTCTACCACCGGGACGGCGGAGGCGACACCAAACCCCTTCCCACCGAAAGCCGGTGACGCTACGTCAGGTCTCGGCGCGGCGGGTGGGGGCGGTGGCGCCGCCCCCACCCACCGGAAAGCGGCGCGCTCTCAGGCCCCGCCGCCGCGGGGCGGCTCGTCGCCCTCCGCGTCCGCGCGGGAGCGGGCCGCGCGGTGCAGCCGGTGGTGCCGGGAGCCGCCGCCCTGCTCGGTCATCGCCTCGCCGACCAGGGTCCGCACCGCGTCCCGCAGCCCGTGCAGGGCGTGCTGCCGGGTCGGGCCCGCGCCCGGGTCCTCCCGCAGCTCCTTCAGCAGCGCCCAGCACAGCACCAGCATGACCACCACGAACGGCAGCGCCACCAGGATCGTCGCCGTCTGGAGCGAGTCCAGGCCGCCCGCCACCAGCAGCACCGCCGCGACCGCCGCCATCAGCACGCCCCAGGTGACCACCAGCCACGTCGGCGGGTGCAGCGAGCCCCGGCTGGTCAGCGAGCCCATGACCAGGGAGGCCGAGTCGGCGCTGGTCACGAAGTACGTCATCACGAGCAGCATCGCCAGGACCGAGGTGACCGTGCCCAGCGGCAGCGCCTCCAGCATCGCGAAGAGCGACGCCTCCGCCCCGTCCTCCACCGCCGTCGCCAGATCGGCCTCGCCCGTGGACTCCAGGCGGATCGCCGTGCCGCCCATCACGCAGAACCACACCACCGTGGCCCCCGACGGCACGAGCAGCACGCCCATCAGGAACTCCCGGATCGTCCGGCCCCGCGAGATCCGGGCGATGAAGGTGCCCACGAACGGCGCCCAGGACAGCCACCACGCCCAGTAGAAGATCGTCCAGGCGCCCAGCCAGTCGCGGTCGGTGAACGCGCCGGTGCGGCTCGCCATCGGCAGCAGCTGGTGCAGGTAGCCGCCGACCGAGGCCGGGATCGTGTCCAGGACGTAGACGGTCGGGCCGAGCAGGAAGACGAAGAGCGCCAGCCCCGCGGCGAGCACGATGTTCAGCGTCGACAGCCACTTCACGCCCTTGTGCAGGCCGGAGAAGGCCGACAGGACGAAGGCCGCCGACAGCGCGGCGATGATGATCAGCTCGGTGGCGGTGGAGGTCTCCACGTCCAGCGTGAGGTTCAGCCCCTCCGCCACCTGGAGCGCGCCCAGGCCCAGGCTGGTCGCCGTGCCGAAGACGGTCGCGAAGACCGCGAGCAGGTCGATCGCCCTGCCCTGCCAGGACGCGGCCCTGCGCTCCCCGAGGAGCGGCACGAAGGCGCTGCTCAGCCGGTTGCCGCGGCCCTTGCGGAAGCCCGCGTACGCGAGCGCGAGACCGGCGATGCCGTAGATCGCCCACGGGGTCAGCGTCCAGTGGAAGAAGGAGTACTCCATCGCCGTCCGGGCCGCCGCGCCCGTCCCCGCAGGACCGCCGCCCGGCGGCGGGTCGAGGAAGTGCTGGAGCGGTTCCCCGACCCCGTAGAACATCAGGCCGATGCCCATGCCGGCGCTGAACATCATCGCGATCCACGCCAGGTTCGTGAACTCCGGCTCGGAGTCGTCCGCGCCCAGCCGGATCCGGCCGAAGCGGCTCAGCGCGATCACCACGCACAGCACCAGGAAGGCGTCCGCGGCGACCACGAACAGCCACGCGAAGTTGTTCAGGACCCAGGAGAGGGCCGAGGAGGAGGCGCTGTCGAAGGAGTCCTTGCCGAGCGCCGCCCAGCCGACGACCGCGACGACCGCCGCCACGCCGATCCCGATGACCGCGGTGTCGGGCGCGGGGCGTTCCGGTACGTGACCCGGGGACGGTCGTTCGTTCATATCCGTGCTCATGTGAGCCCACTATGGTCTGACATTTCCCTTTATCAGGGGGTGGCACGCCGTCCGGCCGTACGGATAGGGTCGGCCCTGGCGCGACTGCCTGTTCGAAAGCAAGGGATGCAAGGTGACGGACGGAGCAGCAACTCGGGTCGCTCACGTGCTCGTGGCGGCCGACAAGTTCAAGGGCTCGCTCACGGCCGTACAGGTCGCGGAGCGGGTGACGGCGGGACTCCGCAAGGTCGTCCCCGGCCTCTCGGTCGAGGCCCTGCCCGTCGCCGACGGCGGCGACGGCACGGTCGCGGCGGCCGTCGCGGCCGGATTCGAACGGCGCGAGGTACGGGTCACGGGGCCGGTCGGCGAGACGGTCACCGCCGCGTTCGCGCTGCGCGGCACCACCGCCGTCGTCGAGATGGCGGAGGCGTCCGGCCTCCAGCTCCTCCCGGCCGGCACGTTCGCGCCGCTGACCGCCACCACGTACGGCTCCGGCGAACTGCTGCGCGCCGCGCTCGACGCGGGCGCCACCACGCTCGTCTTCGGCGTCGGCGGCAGCGCCACCACCGACGGCGGCGCCGGCATGCTCGCCGCGCTCGGCGCCCGCTTCCTCGACGCCGCCGGCGAGCCCGTCGGACCCGGCGGCGCGGCCCTCGCGGCCCTGCACACCGCCGACCTCTCCGGCCTCGACCCGCGCTTCGCCGAGGTCGAGTTCATCCTCGCCAGTGACGTCGACAACCCGCTGACCGGCCCCAAGGGCGCGCCCGCCGTCTACGGCCCGCAGAAGGGCGCCACCCCCGAGGACGTCGAGACCCTCGACGCGGCCCTCGCCCACTACGCGCAGGTCCTGGAGAAGGCCATCGGCCCGAAGGCGGCCGAGCTCGCCGCCTCCCCGGGCGCCGGCGGCGCCGGCGGCATCGGCTACGGCGCCCTCCTCCTCGGCGCGGGCTTCCGCCCCGGCATCGAGCTGATGCTCGACGTCCTCGGCTTCGCCCCCGCCCTGGAGCGCGCCACCCTCGTCATCACCGGCGAGGGCTCCCTCGACGAGCAGACCCTCCACGGCAAGGCCCCGGCGGGCGTCGCCGCCGCGGCCCGCGCGGCCGGCAAGGACGTCGTCGCGGTCTGCGGCCGCCTCGCCCTCCCCCCGGAGACCCTCGGCGCGGCCGGCATCCGCCGCGCCTACCCCCTCTCCGCCCTGGAGCCCGACCCGGCCAGGTCCATCCCGAACGCGGGCCCCCTCCTGGAGGAAGTGGCCTCGCACATCGCGCGGGACTTCCTGGCGTAGTCCCCCCACGGCCGGGCGTCCCGCGACGCCCGGCCCCGGCGGCCGTCAGCCCCCGTCGACCGTCCGGTCCGGAGCGCCGGTCGACGGGTCCAGCGTGATCCGCGTCGTACCGTCGCTGCCGGTGACCAGGAGCGCGTCCGGCCCGTCCCAGGCGACCGCGACGAAGCCCGAGCGCTCCCCGTACGCGGCCACCTCATGGCTGCGCGCGGTGAGACCCGACCCGGAGACCACCCTCACCCGCCACAGCGGGTCGATGAGCGCGGCACCCGTGTCCACCGTCACGTACCGCTCCACGCCTCCGGGCGCGGCCCAGCGCTCCGACTCCTCCCAGCCGGGGGAGAGGAAGTCCCCGAGGACCACGCGCAGGAACACCAGCAGCACGGCCGCCGCCGCGCACACGACGACCAGCCCCTCGCGCACCCATCCCCGCCCGCCCGCCAGCCGGACGCCCACCGCGCACAGCACCGCCAGGGCGAGCCAGTACGGCCAAGGGGCCCCGAACACGGCCAGCAGGACCACCAGCCGCGTCGACTCCGCCACCAGGGACCCCAGTGCCTGGACCACCGGAGCCAGCAGCCCCACGCCGATCAGCACCCTCCCGAGGGTCGTCCGCCGTGGTGTCGTACGCGCGTTCGTCATGGTCACGGGGGAATCCTGCCAGGTCACCCGGGTGCGCGTACGTACTCGGCCGAGGAGGAGTCTCCGTCGACGTGACCACCACCCGGGCGGGCACGGGCGTCCTTCCCGGACCGGGCGGCTCCGGCGGGGCCGTGGACGGAGAAGGCCCGGACGCCACGCCTCACCCCGACGAGGTCAGCCGGAACGCGTCCAGTGCCAAGGTCATCTCCGTGAGGTCCCGCGGCCGGGACAGCGACCGGGACGTCAACTGCTCAAGCCGCCGCAGCCGGTTGAAGACCGTGTTGCGGTGGCAGTACAGACGTCCCGCCGCCCGGCCCGCCGAACCCTCGCACTCCAGCCACGCGTCCAGCGTCTCCAGGAGCACCGCCCGGTCCGCCGGATCCAGTTCGAGGAGGCCGCCGAGGACGTCCGTGACGAGGAGCTCCGCCAGGTCCGGCTGGCCCACGATCAGCGCGCCCGTCATGCGCCGGTCCAGGCGGACGACCTGGCGGGAGCCGGACGGGCAGGTGCGCAGGGCCAGTTCGGCGAGGCGCCGGGCGCGGCCCAGCTCGGTGAGGCCCGTGACGACCGGGCTGATGCCGCCGGGGCCCGGGGCCCGCCCGTCGAGGAGGTCCGCCAGCGCGTCGAGGCCCGTCCCGTCGTCCAGCGCCACCACCCCGATCTCGCAGTCGGCCCGCATCCGCCACAGGAACCGCAGCCCCTCCGCCCGCACCTGGCGGTGGAAGGGCTCCCGCTCCTCCCGGCGGTCCGGGCGCAGGACCACCACCGCGTACCGGCCCTGCTCCGGCAGGTCCAGGCCTGCCGCCGCCCGCGCCACCATCTCCGGTGCCCGCTGCCCCTGCAACAGCGCGTCCAGGAGCGCCTGCAACTGCTCGTCCGTCCGGCGCCGCAGCTCCGCCTCGGTCGCCCGGTACGCCTCCGAGGCGCGGTCCGCCTGCGCGTCCACCGCCGACCAGACCGTCGTCGCCGACTGCATCAGCGCCGCCAGCTGGGCCGCGTCCGGGCCCGCGCCCTCGATCAGCGCGTCCCACACCAGGTGCCCGGCGTGCCGGTACGCGTGCACCACCAGCTCCAGCGGCATGCCCTGCTCGGCCCGCCGCCGGCCCAGCAGCTCCGCGTGCTCCAGGTCCCGCCGGGGCGAGTGCCGGGGCGCCGAGATCATCTCGATCCCGATCCGCATCGCCTCCTGAGCCTCCTGCCAGTGCTGGTCGTAGGGCACGATCCGCCCGTAGGCGGGCTCGTACGCGTGCAGCTCCGTCAGATGCTCGTCCACCAGCTCCGGCACCCGCTCCAGAAGCGCCGTGCACGCCCGCGCGAGCACCTTCCAGTCGTCACCGGTCCGCCGTCTGCGCCGTCCCATGCCGGGAGCATCCACCGCCCCGGGCCCCACGGCAACGCCCTGACGCGCAGCGTTGTGCGCGTGCACAGCGCCCCGGCGGCCCCGCTGGTCACCGGCAGCGTTTCTCCCGCCGGGCGTGGACGGACGGTCCGGCCCGGTGCTGGGGTGAGCGCCACCGAACGGCCGAGTAGCACGCACCGGTAACAACGGCGGCCGCGGAAAGGGGAGTTCATGGGAGGTACCGCACCCGCCCTGACGGTGGAGGACCTGACGGCGGGATACGGACCGGTGCGCGCGCTCAGGCGCGTGTCGCTGACCGTGCCCGCCGGCGCGGTCGTCACCGTCCTCGGCGGCAACGGCGCGGGCAAGTCCACCCTGCTGCGGGCGGTCTCGCGCACCCTGCGCTTCCACGGCGGGGACGTCGTCTCCGGCACGGTCGCCGCGGCCGGCCGGCCGCTCGGCGGACTGACCCCGGACCGGGTCGTCGCCGCCGGCGTCTGCCAGGTCCCCGAGGGCCGGCAGGTCTTCGCCCGCATGACGGTCGAGGACAACCTGCGGGCCGGCGGGCTCGCCCGCCGCGGCGACCGCGCCGCGAAGGCCGCCGCCCTGCGCCGGGTCCACACGCTCTTCCCCGTCCTTGCGGACCGCGCCCGGCAGCCCGCCGGCCTGCTCTCCGGCGGCGAACAGCAGATGCTCGCCGTCGGCCGGGCCCTGATGGCCGCGCCGGAGCTGCTGCTCCTGGACGAGCCTTCGCTCGGCCTCGCCCCGCTGATGGCGGCCCGGATCGCGGACGCGATCCGGGAGATCAACGCCCAGGGCACGGCCGTCCTGCTGGTCGAGCAGAACGCCGCCCTCGCCCTGCGGCTCGCCTCCCACGCGTACGTCCTGGAGGTCGGCGAGGTCACCCTCTCCGGCCCGGCGGCCGAACTCGCCGCCTCCGACGAGGTGCGCCGCCGCTACCTCGGCGTCGGCGACGCCGGCGCGGCCGGGGACGCCCCCGCCAGGACCGCCCACCCCGTCCTGTCCCGCTGGGACGAAGGGACCCGGACCCCCGTCCCGGGCCCGCGCCGCAAGGAGAACCGATGAGCACCGCACCACCGCCGGGGAAGACCCCGGACGACCCGGCCGTCGCCGCGGAGGCCGCCACCGGCCCCGGGGCGCCGGCCCCGGCCCGCGCCCACCGCCCCGACGTCCCCGCCCTCACCGTCACCGGCCTCACCGTCCGCTTCGCCGGGCTCACCGCCCTCGACGGCGTCGACTTCACCGTGCGGCCTGGGACCGTGCACGCCCTCATCGGGCCCAACGGCGCGGGCAAGTCCACCTGCTTCAACGTCCTCTCCGGGGTGTACCGGGCCGCCTCCGGCTCCGTGCGGCTCGGCGCGCACGAGCTGACCGGCCTGCCCCCGCACCGGATCGCGGGCCTCGGCGTCGGCCGGATCTTCCAGAACCTCGCCCTGCCGCCGCGCGCCACCGTCGAGGACAGCCTCATGCTGGGCCGCCACCGGCTCATCCGCACCGGCTTCCTCGCCGCCGGGCTCCGGCTGCCGTCCGCCGCCCGCGAGGAGGCCCGGCACCGGGCCAGGGTCCGGGAGATCGCCGACTTCGTCGGCCTCGGCGACCGGCTCGGGCGGCCCGCGGGCTCGCTCCCGTACGGACAGCGGAAGCTCGCCGAACTGGCCCGCGCCCTCTGCATGGAGCCCACCCTGCTGCTCCTCGACGAACCCGTCGCCGGCATGACCGCCGACGAACGCCGGCGCACCGCCGACGTCATCGCCGGCGTCCGCGACGGCCTCGGCATCTCCGTGCTGCTCGTCGAGCACGACATGGGCCTGGTCATGCGGCTCGCCGACACCGTCACCGTCCTCGACTTCGGCCGCCGGATCGCGGACGGCGCCCCCGCCGACGTACAGGACGACCCGGCGGTCGTCCGCGCCTACCTCGGAGAGGAGGCCGCCGCGTGAGCACCTTCGCCGAGTTCCTCATCAACGGGCTCTCGCTGGGCTCCGTCTACGCCCTCATCGCCCTCGGCTTCGTCGTCATCTTCCGTGCCACCGAGGTCGTCAACTTCGCCCACGCCTCGCTGCTCCTCGCCGGCGGCTACTTCGTCGCGGTCCTCCACGAACCGCTCGGCTTCTGGCCCGCGCTGGCCGCCGGGACCGCGGGCGCGGCCGTCGTCGGCGCGGCCGTCGAGTTCCTGGTGATGCGCCGCCACCGGGGCGCCGACCACAGCGTCCTCGCCATCGTCACCATCGGGGTCGACATCCTCCTCGCCACCGAACTCACCCGCCGGATCGGCACCGACATCCTCGCCCTCGGCGACCCGTGGGGCGACGCCGTCGTCACCCTCGGCCCGGTGACGATCGCCGAGACCCGCATCGCCGCCCTGCTCGCCGCCGCCCTCCTCATCACCGCCTTCCTCCTCGCCTTCCGGCACACCTCCTGGGGGGTGGCCATGCGGGCCGCCGCCGAGAGCCAGGAGACCGCCGCGCTGATGGGCGTCCGGCTGGGCCGGGTCTCGCTGGGCGCCTGGGCGGTCGCCGGAGCGCTGGCCGCCGTCGCCGCGCTCTTCCTCACCGTCTTCCCCACCCCCGGCCTGGAGCGCGGCACCGCGCTCGCCGCCCTCAAGGCCTTCCCCGCCGCGATCCTCGGCGGCCTCGACTCCACCACGGGCGCCCTCGCCGGCGGGCTGATCGTCGGCGTCACCGAGTCCCTCGCCACCGGCTACCAGACCGACCTGGCCTTCCTCGGCCGGGGCATCGGCGACCTCGCTCCGTACCTGGTGATGGTCGCGGTGCTGCTGATCCGCCCGGCCGGCCTCTTCGGCACCAAGGAGCTCGCCCGTGTCTGAGCGCCGCGGAATCCCCGCGAAGGCGTACGCGTACGCCGCCGCCGGCCTCGTCCTGCTCGCCCTCCCCTTCTACCTGGAGCGGTTCTGGCTCCAGGCCGGCCTCTTCGCCATCGCCGCCGCCATCGGCGCCGTCGGCATCAACCTCCTCACCGGCGCCACCGGCCAGCTCTCCATGGGCCATGCCTTCTTCCTCGCCGTCGGCGCCTACGGCTACTGCGCCCTCGCCGGCGACGGCACCGACGGGCTCTCCGGCCTCGGCCTGCCCGGCTGGCTCGCCGCCGTCCTCGCCGTCGGCCTCGCGGGCCTCGCGGGCGGGGCGTTCAGCCCCATCGCGGGCCGGCTGCACGGCGCGTACCTCGGCATCGCCACCCTCGCGCTGATCTTCATCGGCCAGCACGTCCTCTTCAACGCCCACGGCCTCACCGGCGGCTACAACGGGCGGGCCGTCCCCCCGCTGAACCTCTTCGGCCTCACCTTCGACGACACCGAACTCCTCGTCCTCCAGGTGCCGTTCGGCTCCGTCGAGAAGCTCTGGTACCTGGGGCTCGCCCTCCTCCTGGGCGGGGTGGCGTTCGCCCGCGGGGTGCTCCGGGGCCGCCCCGGGCGGGCCATGAACGCCATCCGAGACCACCGGATCGCCGCCGGCGTCCTCGGCATCCCGGTCGCCCGGCACCGGGCCGCCGTCTTCGTCCTCTCCTCCATGTACGCGGGCCTGGCCGGCGTCCTGCTCGCCCTGGTCTTCCAGCGGACCGTGCCCGAGTACTTCGGCATGGCGCTCTCCCTGGAGTACCTCGCGATGATCGTCATCGGCGGGCTCGGCTCCGTCGCCGGGGCCGTCGCGGGCGGGGTCTTCGTCGCCCTGCTGCCCCAGCTCCTGGGCCGGTACGCCGAGGCCCTGCCGCTGGTCTCCGCCCCCGGCACCGGCGGCGTCGCCCCCGGCGAGGCCGCCCGCTACCTCTACGGCGCCGCCGTCGTCGGCGTCGTCCTCTTCCTGCCCGGCGGCCTCGCGAGGCTCGTCGCGCGAACCCCGATCCACCGACCCTCAGGGGAGTCACGATGAAGCACAGACGACAGGCGGCCGTGCGGGGCCTCGCCGCGGCGCTCGCCGCCCTGGTCGCGCTCACCGCCGCCGGCTGCAGCTCCAAGGCGAAGACCGGCGACGGCAAGGAGACCGGCTCGGGCGGGATCAAGACCGGCGAGGGCGTCACCGACACCACCATCGCGCTCGGCGCGCTCACCGACATGACCGGTGTCTACGCCACCCTCGGCAAGAGCGTCACCCAGGCCCAGCAGCTGTACGTGAAGCAGGTCAACGCCGCCGGCGGCATCTGCGGCCGGAAGCTGGAGCTGACCGTCCGCGACCACGGCTACGACCCGCAGAAGGCGCTCGCCGCCTACACCGAGCTGGAGCCGAAGGTCATCGGCTACGCCCAGTTCATCGGCTCCCCGTTCGTCGCCGCCGTCAAGCAGCGCGTCGACGGCCAGGACAAGGGCCTGGTCATGCCCCAGGCGTGGTCGGCGTCGCTCCTCGGCTCCCCGTACATCCGCGTCCTCGGCGCCACCTACGACATCGAGACCATCAACGCGGTCGACTTCCTCGTCACCGACAAGGGCCTGAGGAAGGGCGACCGGATCGGCCACGTCTACTTCGAGGGCGACTACGGCGAGAACGCCCTCAAGGGCGCGAAGCACGCCGCGGGGAAGGCCGGGCTCACGATCGTCGAGCAGAAGATCAAGCCGACCGACAACGACATGTCCGCGCAGGTCGCCGCCCTCAAGCAGGCGGGGGTGAAGGCGGTCCTGGTCAGCGCGGGACCCCGCCAGGCCGCCTCCCTCGTCGGCGTGGCCGCCGCGACCGGGCTGCGCGTCCCCGTCGTCGGCAACAACTCGGCCTTCGCGCCCCAGCTCCTCGGCACGCAGGCCGGACCGGCCCTGGAGAAGATGTACTGGTTCGCCTCCCCGAGCCTCCCCATCGGCGCCGACGTCCCCGCCGCGAAGAAGCTCGCCGCCGACTACGCCGCCGCCTACCCCGGCGACGGCCTCGACAACGGCGTCGTCGCCGGCTGGACCGCGGCGTCGGCCTTCGGCGAGATCCTGCGGAAGGCGTGCGAGCAGGAGGACCTCACCCGGGAGGGCGTCGCCAAGGCGCTCCTCATCCTGAGCGCCCACGACCCCGGCTTCGGCATGACCCACGACTTCACCGACCCGAAGTCGCCCTCCTCCCGCCAGTCCGTCATCCTCCGGCCCGACAAGAAGGCGCCCGGCGGCATGAGCACCGTCCGGCAGCCCTTCGTCTCCCCGGCGGCGGAGGACTACACCCCCTGAGCCGGGGGCCCTGCCGACGCCCCGCTCCCGGGGGCGGGTGCGCGAGGCGCACGCGGCTCCCCGGGGCCGCGCGCGACGCGCACGGAAAGAGGACGGGATCCGTCCTCTTTCCGTGGGAGCGTGATCCGCATGACCGTCCTCGACGCCCGCGCCCTGGGCCGCGCCGCCCTCGCCCGCCAGTTCCTCCTCGCCCGCACCGACGCCCCCGCCCTCGACGTCGTCACCCGGCTCGGCGGGATGCAGGCCCAGGAACCGCAGGAACCGTTCATCGGGCTCTGGTCGCGGACCCGGGACTTCCGCCCGGAGATCCTGGACGCCCTCCTGACCGGCCGCGCGCTCGTCCGCCTCCCCCTGATGCGCCGCACCATCCACCTCGTCGCCGCAGAGGACGCGCTGGCCTGGCACGCCCGCCACGCCACCATGCTCCGCACCAAGGTCCTCACCGTCTACCGCGACGAACTCGCCGGCATCGACCCCGACGCGCTGGCCGCCGCGGGCCGCGCGGTGATGGCCGACGGCACCCCCCGCACCACGGCCGAACTCGTCGGGGCGGTCGCCGACCGCTGGCCGGACCGCCCGCGCCGGCCCCTCGGCGAACTCCTCGTCTCGGGCGTGATCCCGATGGTCCAGCTGCCCCCGCGCGGCCTGTGGGGCTCCCGCGCCGGGGTCCGCAACCAGACCCTCGCCGCCTGGCTGGGCCGCGAGGTCCCGCCGCTCCCCGAGGACCCCGCCGACCCGGTCGGCCAGGCCCTGCTCCGCCGCTACCTCGCCGCCCACGGCCCCGCCTCCTCCAGCGACCTGCGCGCCTGGTGCGGCCTCACCGGGCTGCCCGCCGCCGTCAAGGCCGCACGGGAGGAGCTCGTCGCCTTCCGCGACGAGCGGGGCCGCGAGCTGCTGGACCTCCCGGACGCGCCCCGCCCCGACCCGGACACCCCCGCCCCGGTCCGCTTCCTGCCCGCCTTCGACAACGCGATCCTCGGCTACCAGGACCGGAGCCGGATCATCGACGACGCCCACCGCGGCCTGTCCGTCGCCGGCGAGCGCGTCGTGCTCGTGGACGGCCGGGTCTCGGCCACCTGGACCCTGCGCGGGGACACCGTCGCCGTCACCCCGCTCCGCCGCCTCTCCCGGGCGGAGCGGGCCGAGGTGACGGAGGAGGGCGGCGCACTGGCCGCCTTCCTGACCGGCCGGGAGAGCGACCGGGTCGCGCTCGACGCACCCTGAACCGCCGCCCCGGGCCGTTGCCCTGAACCGCCCCCTGAACCCCGCCCCGGCCGTCCCCGGGCCCCGCCCCGGGCCGCACGTCACCTGTCCGAAACCTGGCGGTGTGATGCTCGGGGGCATGAACGTGATGATCGAGGAGAACGCCGCACACCCCCGGCTGCCCGCCCTGCTCACCGCCTACCACCTGGCGACCGAGACCGAGAAGGGCACCGTCTCGACCGTCCCCGCCGACCTGCCGCCCGCCCGCCGGGCGGAGGCCGAGGACCCCGTCGCCGCCTTCGCCGCCGACACCGTCCTGCTCGCCACCGCGGGGGACGCCGGGGAACCGGCCGGCTGCCTGGTCCTGAAGGCCGGGCCGGTGCCCGAGGTCAAGCGGGTGTGGGTCGAGCCGTCGGCCCGCGGCCGGGGGCTCGCCGCCGCGCTGATGGGGGAGGCGCTGCGCCGGGCCGCCGCGGCGGGCGCCCCGGCCGTGCGGCTCACCGTCTGGGAGTGGCGCGAGGGCCCCCTCGCGCTCTACCGCAAGCTGGGCTTCGAGCCCGCCGCGCCCTGGGAGGACCGGCCGGGGCTGGTCTTCCTGGAGAAGCGGCTCGCCCCGGGGGACCGCGTCGAGCTCCTCGCCCCCGACGCCGTACGGGCCCACGCCGCCGGTCTCGGCGCGCTCCTCGTGGACGCCGTCGACGACGGCGCCTCCGTCGGCTTCCTCGCGCCCCTGGACCCCGCGGAGGCGGCCGCCTGGTGGACCGGCGTCGCCGGGGACCGGGAGGTGTGGGCGGCCTTCGGGCCGGACGGCTCCGTCACCGGCGCCGTCACCCTCCTGCGCACCGCCACCGCCAACGGGCGGCACCGCGGCGAGATAGCCCGGCTCCTCGTCCACCGCGCGGCCCGCGGCCGGGCGCTCGGCCGCCGGCTGCTGGCCGCCGCCGAGGCCCGCGCCGCCGCCACCGGCCTCACCCTCCTCGTCCTGGACACCCAGACCGACAGCCCCGCCGAGCGCCTCTACCGGGGCGCGGGCTGGACGCCGGCCGGCCGGATCCCCGAGTACGCCGCCGATCCGGCCGGCACCCTCCGGGCCACCACCCTCTACTACAAGCGCCTGGTCTGACGGCCCCGGTCCGACGGCGGCATGGCGAACGGCGGCATGACGAAGGGCCCGGAAGCGAGTGCTTCCGGGCCCTTCACCCGTTCCGTACGGCCGGCGGGTCAGCGCAGCTGCGCCGCCTCCGCCTGCCGTGCCTCCCGGCTCTCGCGGCGGTTGCCGCGGAAGGTGTTGACGCGGCGGGCCGTCGCGAAGAGGGGGATCACGGCGCCCAGCACGACCTGGAGGGCACAGCCGGTCTGGAGCAGGAACTGCCCGCCCGGCGCGTCGAAGGCCCAGGCGGCCAGCATGGCCATCGCCCCGACGATCCAGCTGAGCATCGCCGCCGCGAGGACGCCCCGCGGCTTCGGGTACTCGACCCGGCTCACCATCAGCCACGCCGTGCCGATGATCGCGAGCAGCGTCGGGATGAAGGGGAGTTCGAGCAGGATGATCGAGACCACGGTCAGCGCGCCGAAGGGGCTCGGCATGCCCTGGAACATGCCGTCCTTCATCGTCACGCAGGAGAACCGCGCCAGCCTCAGCACCACCGCGAGCAGCACCACGATCGCGGCGACCGCCGAGACCTTCTGCTGCGCGTCGTCCGCGACCATGCCGTAGACGAGCACGAAGTAGGCCGGGGCCAGACCGAAGCTGATCAGGTCCGACAGGTTGTCGAGTTCGGCGCCCATCGGCGAGCTGCGGAGCTTGCGCGCCACGATGCCGTCGAAGAGGTCGAAGATCGCCGCGCACAGCATCAGTATCACGGCGGTCGCGGCGCTGTTGCGCGCCATGCCCGTCTCCGTGCTGCCGGTGAGGTGCGGGATGAGGATGCCCGTGGTGGTGAAGTACACCGCCATGAAGCCACACGTGGCGTTACCGAGCGTGAGGGCGTCCGCTATGGACAGCCTCAGCGACAGCGGCATCTCCTCCGCCTCCTCGGCCCCCTCCGCCTCGGCGTCGGCGGCCCAGTCGGCGGCACGTGTGTCGGGATCAATCACGGTCAATGCGAGTCACCCCCGCGGTCGTGGTCTGACCGACCTCGACGGCGACCTCGACACCCTCCGGGAGGTAGATGTCGACGCGCGAGCCGAAGCGGATCAGACCGATCCGGTCACCCTGCTCGACCTTCGTCCCCTGCGGGATGTACGGCACGATGCGCCGCGCCACGGCACCCGCGATCTGCACCATCTCGATGTCGCCGAGCTCGGTGTCGAAGTGCCAGACGACGCGCTCGTTGTTCTCGGACTCCTTGTTGAAGGCCGGGACGAAGCCGCCGGGCACGTGCTCCACCGAGGTCACCGTGCCGGCCAGCGGCGCACGGTTGACGTGCACGTTGAGCGGGCTCATGAAGATGGCGACCCGGGTGCGCCCGTCCTTCCACGGCATGATGCTCTGCACCACGCCGTCGGCCGGGGAGATGACGCGGCCCTGGGCGATCTCGCGCTCGGGGTCGCGGAAGAACCACAGCATGCCGGCCGCGAGCGCGGTGGTCGGCACGGCGATGGCCCGGGCGCGCTTCGAGCGGCCGGAGCGCGCGAGGCTGAGCGCCGCCGTGGCGACGGTCGGCAGGAGCCACGGCGACGCTCCGCGTGCGATGCGTGCGCCCTTGAGGCTGTCGCGGTGTGCAGAGTCTGGGCTGTGGGGCATGGATGACCTTCGTAGCGGATGATGCCGCGCTGGCAACGGGGGACGGCGGCTTTCCGGCCGATGCTATCGGTTGCGGGGCGCAACTGGGCAAGCCAGGAACCGAGTCGACGGCCGGAAGATGAACACGGGGTGTGATCTTCTTCGCGGCCTTATCGACTCAAAACCGACAATCAGCCCTGGAAGCGGTACTCCTCCAGCAGGCGGCGGCCAATGATCATTTTCTGGATCTCGGCGGTACCTTCACCGATGAGCAGCATCGGCGCCTCGCGGTAGAGCCGCTCGATCTCGTACTCCTTCGAGAACCCGTAGCCGCCGTGAATGCGGAAGGCATCCTCCACGACCTCCTTGCAGTATTCGGAGGCGAGGTACTTCGCCATCCCCGCTTCGAGGTCGTTTCGTTCCCCGGAGTCCTTTTTGCGTGCTGCGTTCACCATCATGGCATGAGCGGCCTCGACCTTGGTAGCCATTTCGGCCAGCTTGAACTGGATCGCCTGGTGCTGGGCGATCGGCTTTCCGAAAGTGTGACGCTGCTGGGCGTACTGGACACCCAGTTCGAAAGCACGCTGTGCGACGCCGCAACCACGGGCCGCCACGTTCACGCGGCCGACCTCGACGCCGTCCATCATTTGGTAAAACCCTCGCCCGGTGGCCCCGCCGAGGACCCGATTGGCCGGAATGCGCAGGCCGTCCATGATGAGCTCGGTGGTGTCGACCCCCTTGTAGCCCATCTTGTCGATCTTGCCGGGGATGGTGAGGCCGGGACGCACCTCGCCGAAGCCCGGCTCCTTCTCCACGAGGAAGGTCGTCATCGACTTGTGGGGCGCGGTGCCCTCCGGGTGGCCTTCGTCACTCCGGACGAGGACGGCGACCAGCGTGGACGTGCCGCCGTTCGTCAGCCACATCTTCTGGCCGTTCAGGACGTACTCGTCGCCGTCCTTCACCGCCTTCGAGGTGATGGCCGACACGTCCGAGCCCAGTCCCGGCTCCGACATCGAGAACGCGCCGCGCGTCTCGCCGGCCGCCATCCGCGGGAGGAAGTACTCCTTCTGCTCCTGCGTGCCGTGCTGCTTCAGCATGTAGGCGACGATGAAGTGGGTGTTGATGATGCCGGAGACCGACATCCAGCCGCGGGCGATCTCCTCCACGCACAGCGCGTAGGTGAGCAGCGACTCGCCCAGGCCCCCGTACTCCTCGGGGATCATCAGACCGAAGACGCCGAGCTCCTTGAGCCCGTCCACGATCGCCTGCGGGTACTCGTCGCGGTGCTCCAGCTCGGTCGCGACCGGGATGATCTCCTTGTCGACGAAGTCCCGCACGGTGGCGAGGATCTCCTGCTGGACGTCGGTCAGACCGTGGGTCTGGGCGAGTCGCGCCATGACTACTTCTCCGGCTTCTTGGAAGGCTCGATGAGCTCGGGGCGGCCCGGCTGCTCGCCGCCGCGCGCGTCGGTGTACTCGGCGGTCGGGACCATCACCTTGCGGCGGAAGACGCAGACCAGGGTGCCGTCCTGCTTGTAGCCCTTGGTCTCGACGTACACGATGCCGCGGTCGGTCTTCGACTTCGACGGGGTCTTGTCGAGGACGGTGGTCTCGCCGTAGATCGTGTCGCCGTGGAAGGTCGGCGCCACGTGCCGCAGCGACTCGATCTCCAGGTTGGCGATGGCCTTGCCGGAGACGTCCGGCACGGACATGCCGAGCAGCAGCGAGTAGATGTAGTTGCCGACCACCACGTTCCGCTTGAAGTCGGTCGTGTTCTCCGCGTAGTTCACGTCCATGTGCAGCGGGTGGTGGTTCATGGTGAGCAGACAGAAGAGGTGGTCGTCGTACTCGGTGACCGTCTTCCCGGGCCAGTGCTTGTAGACCGCACCGACCTCGAACTCCTCATAGGTACGTCCGAACTGCATGGCCCTACGCCTCCGGGATCTCGAACTTGCTGGTGCGCTGCATGCCGGCGGCGCGGCCCTTGCCGGAGATGACCAGGGCCATCTTGCGGGAGGCCTCGTCGATCATCTCGTCGCCGAGCATCGCGGAGCCCTTCTTCCCGCCCGCCTCGGAGGTGTAGTAGTCGTACGCGTCGAGGATCAGCTCGGCGTGGTCGTAGTCCTCCTGCGAGGGCGAGAAGATCTCGTTCGCGGCGGCGACCTGGTCCGGGTGGAGCACCCACTTGCCGTCGAAGCCCAGGGCGGCGGCGCGCTGCGCGACCGCGCGGTAGCCCTCCTGGTTGCGGATCTGGAGGTAGGGGCCGTCGATCGCCTGGAGGTTGTTGGCGCGGGCCGCCATCAGGATGCTCATCAGGATGTGGTGGTAGGCGTCCGCCGGGTAGCCGGGCGGCTGCTCGCCGACCACGAGGGACTTCATGTTGATGGAGGCCATGAAGTCGGCCGGGCCGAAGATGATCGTCTCGACGCGCTGCGAGGCCTGCGCGATGGCGTTGACGTTGTTCAGGCCCTGCGCGTTCTCGATCTGCGCCTCGATGCCGATCTTGCCGACCTCGAAGCCCATCGTCTTCTCGATCTGGGTCAGCAGCAGGTCGAGCGCCACGATCTGCTGGGCGTCCTGGACCTTCGGCAGCATGATGCAGTCGAGGTTCTGGCCGGCGCCCTCGACGACGGTGACGACGTCGCGGTACGTCCAGTGGGTCGTCCAGTCGTTGACGCGGACCACGCGGGTCTTGCCGGTCCAGTCGCCCTCGTTCAGGAACTTCACGATGGTGTGCCGGGCCTCGGGCTTGGCCAGCGGGGCGCAGGCGTCCTCCAGGTCGAGGAAGACCTGGTCGGCGGCGAGGCCCTGGGCCTTCTCCAGGAAGCGCGGGTTGGAGCCGGGCACCGCGAGGCAGGAGCGGCGGGGACGCAACCGGTTCACGGGGCTGGTCATGCGGGGACCTCCGTACATTCAAGGGGGCTGAGCTTGTGGGCTTTCCGGATCTCGTCGACGATACGGCCGATGATCTCGGTGATGCCGAAGTCCTTCGGCGTGAAGACGGCCGCGACGCCCGCGCGGCGCAGTTCCTCGCCGTCGGCGTTCGGGATGATGCCGCCGACGATCACGGGGATGTCGGTCGCGCCGGCGTCCCTGAGGCGGTCGAGGACGTCGGGGACCAGCTGGGCGTGCGAGCCGGAGAGGATCGACAGGCCCACCGCGTGCACGTCCTCCTCCAGGGCGGCGTCCACGATCTGCTCGGGGGTGAGCCGGATGCCCTGGTAGACCACCTCGAACCCGGCGTCGCGGGCCCGGACGGCGATCTGCTCGGCGCCGTTGGAGTGGCCGTCCAGGCCGGGCTTGCCGACCAGGAAGCGGAGCTTGCCGATGCCCAGGTCCTCGGCGGTGCGGTCGACCTTGCGGCGGACCTCGGCCATCGGGGAGCCCGCCTCGGCCGGCACGGCGACCGGGGCGGAGGAGACGCCGGTGGGGGCGCGGTACTCGCCGAAGACCTCGCGCAGCGCCCCGGCCCACTCGCCGGTGGTGACGCCGGCGCGGGCGCACTCCAGGGTGGCCTCCATGAGGTTCTCGGTGCCCCGGGCGGCCTCCTTGAGCTGCTCCAGGGCCTGCTGGGTGGTGGGGAAGACGAACGGGTCGCCGTTGCCCTGCCGGTCCGTGGACTCCTGCCGCTCGGCGCGCCAGCGGCCGAGGGCGGAGACGACGCGGGCCTCGACGGCCGGGTCGACGGTCTGGATCGCGGTGTCGAGGTCGGCGGTGAGCGGGTTGGGCTCGGTGGTCTCGAAGACGTTGACGCCGACGATCTTGTCCTCGCCGGACTCGATCCGGGCCCGCCGCTCGGCGTGCGAGGAGACGAGCTGGGCCTTGAGGTAGCCGGACTCGACGGCGGCCATGGCGCCGCCCATCTCCTGGATGCGCTCGATCTCGGCCAGGCACTCGTCGACGAGGGCGTCGACCTTGGCCTCGACGACGTGCGAGCCGGCGAAGATGTCCTCGTACTCCAGCAGGTCCGACTCGTGGGCGAGGACCTGCTGGATCCGCAGCGACCACTGCTGGTCCCAGGGCCGGGGGAGGCCCAGGGCCTCGTTCCAGGCGGGGAGCTGGACGGCGCGGGCGCGGGCGTCCTTGGAGAGGGTGACGGCCAGCATCTCCAGGACGATCCGCTGGACGTTGTTCTCCGGCTGGGCCTCGGTGAGGCCGAGCGAGTTGACCTGGACGCCGTAGCGGAAGCGCCGCTGCTTGGCGTCCTGGATGCCGTACCGCTCCAGCGTGAGCTTGTCCCAGATGCGGCCGAAGGCGCGCATCTTGCACATCTCCTCGATGAAGCGGACGCCCGCGTTCACGAAGAAGGAGATGCGGGCGACGACCTCGCCGAACCGCTCCTCGGGCACCTGGCCCGAGTCGCGGACGGAGTCGAGGACCGCGAGGGCGGTGGACATCGCGTACGCGATCTCCTGGACCGGGGTGGCTCCCGCCTCCTGCAGGTGGTAGCTGCAGATGTTGATCGGGTTCCACTTCGGGATGTTGTTGACCGTGTACGCGATCATGTCCGTCGTGAGGCGGAGCGAGGGGCCGGGCGGGAAGACGTGCGTCCCGCGCGACAGGTACTCCTTCACGATGTCGTTCTGGGTGGTGCCCTGGAGCTTGGCGATGTCCGCGCCCTGCTCCTCGGCGGCCACCTGGTAGAGCGCCAGGAGCCACATCGCCGTGGCGTTGATGGTCATCGAGGTGTTCATCTGCTCCAGGGGGATGTCCTGGAACAGCCGGCGCATGTCGCCGAGGTGCGAGACCGGGACGCCGACCCGGCCGACCTCGCCGCGGGCGAGGACGTGGTCGGGGTCGTAGCCCGTCTGGGTCGGCAGGTCGAAGGCGACCGACAGACCCGTCTGCCCCTTGGCGAGGTTGCGCCGGTACAGCTCGTTGGACGCCTCGGCGGTCGAGTGACCGGCGTAGGTCCGCATGAGCCACGGCCGGTCCTTCTGGCGCTCAGTCATGTGCGGTCCCCGGAGGTCAGATGTTGCGGAAGCGGTTGATGGCGTCGATGTGCTGGGCCCGCAGCTCCTCGTCGCGGACGCCGAGGCCCTCCTGGGGGGCGAGCGCGAGGACGCCGACCTTGCCCTGGTGGAGGTTGCGGTGGACGTCGTACGCCGCCTGGCCGGTCTCCTCCAGCGTGTACGTCTTCGACAGCGTGGGGTGGATCTTGCCCTTGGCAATCAGGCGGTTGGCCTCCCACGCCTCGCGGTAGTTGGCGAAGTGCGAGCCGATGATCCGCTTCAGCGACATCCACAGGTAGCGGTTGTCGTACTCGTGCATGTAGCCCGAGGTCGAGGCGCAGGTGGTGATGGTGCCGCCCTTGCGGGTGACGTAGACGGAGGCGCCGAAGGTCTCGCGGCCCGGGTGCTCGAAGACGATGTCGATGTCCTCGCCGCCGGTGAACTCGCGGATCTTGGAGCCGAAGCGCTTCCACTCGCGCGGGTCCTGGGTCCGCTCGTCCTTCCAGAACCTGTAGCCCTCGGCGTTGCGGTCGATGACCGCCTCGGCGCCCATGGACCGGCAGATGTCGGCCTTCTCGGGGGAGGAGACGACGCAGATCGGGTTGGCGCCGCCGGCCAGCGCGAACTGGGTGGCGTACGAGCCGAGGCCGCCGCTGGCGCCCCAGATGAGGACGTTGTCGCCCTGCTTCATGCCGGCGCCGTTGCGCGAGACCAGCTGGCGGTAGGCGGTGGAGTTGACGAGGCCGGGGGCCGCCGCCTCCTCCCAGCTGAGGTGCTTCGGCTTCGGCATCAGCTGGTTGGACTTGACCAGCGCGATCTCGGCCAGGCCGCCGAAGTTGGTCTCGAAGCCCCAGATCCGCTGCTCGGGGTCGAGCATGGTGTCGTTGTGGCCGTCCGAGGACTCCAGCTCGACCGAGAGGCAGTGGGCGACGACCTCGTCGCCGGGGTTCCAGGCGTTGACGCCGGGGCCGGTGCGCAGCACGACGCCCGCGAGGTCGGAGCCGATGACGTGGTACGGCAGGTCGTGGCGCTTGGTCAGCTCGGAGAGGCGGCCGTAGCGCTCCAGGAAGCCGAAGGTGGAGACGGGCTCGAAGATCGAGGTCCAGACCGAGTTGTAGTTCACGGAGCTGGCCATGACGGCGACGAGCGCCTCGCCCGGGCCGAGCTCGGGGAGCGGCACCTGGTCGAGGTGGAGCGACTTGCGGGGATCCTTGTCGCGGCTGGCGACGCCGGCGAACATCTCGGCCTCGTCCTTGTGGACGGTGACGGCCTTGTACGACTCGGGGAGCTTGATGTTCGCGAAGTCGGCGGACGTGGCGTCCTGCGACTGGATCGCGTCCAGGATTTCCTTCACGGGGTGCCTCCGGCGGAGAGCGTCCGGGAGCGGACGTCTGAGGGTTGCGTCGGGAGTACTGCTGCTGTGGAGGTGTGCCGTCGGTTCGGCCGGGTGGTGCGTGGCTGCGCCGGGTGGGGCGCGAGGGGTGCCTGTGACGCAGGCGTCCGGGCGACACGGCCTTGAGGGGTCGTGGGGACAGTCGGAGAGGGGTCTTTCACCGCGCTCCGACCGCCCGGACGACTTCAACGTATGGCACGCCGTGTCACGTGACAAGGCACTGCGTGCCAACAATTTCTCTCAGAAGTGAAAAGGTGTCCGCAGATGAGCGATGATCGATCGAACGGGCCCCTGAGCTGGGAGAACGCGAAGAGGGCCGCCCCCGGGAAACCGGGGGCGGCCCTCGTTTCGGACCTTCGAAGGTGCGGGAGGAGGGCGCCTCAGCCCTTCGTCAGTGCCTGCTGGATGGTCCGCATGACCTCGTCCAGCGGAGCGTCAATACGGGCCACGGCGACCACCACGTCACCGGAGGCCGAGACCCGCGCCGCGGGCGCCGCCGCGACCGCGGCGGGCTCCCCGGCGGGCTGTGCCGACGATGCCGGCTGCGCGGCGGAAGGGGCAGGCCGGCCCGCGCCTATGCCCGTCCCGAAGGTCTCCCGGACGATCGCGAAGGCGTGGTCGAGCTGGGCCTCCACGTCCCCCTGGCCGCCCGCCCGCAGCCAGCGCCGCAGCACGTGGTTGTGGGCGGTGACCACCGCCGAGGCCGCCACCTCGGCGAGCAGCGGGTCGTCGTTGCCGTCGTGGTGGTCCCGCTCGTCGAAGTGGCCCAGCAGATAGCGGGTGAAGAGCCGCTCGTAGCGGGCCACCGAGGCGATCTCGCGCTCGCGCAGCGTCGGCACCTCGCGGGTCAGCCGGTAGCGGGCCACGGAGATCGCGGGAGCGCCCGCGTACATCTTCATGACCTCCTTGATGCCCCGGCACACCGTGTCGAGCGGGTGCTCGTGCGGCGGGGCCGCGTTCAGCACCGCCTCCGCCCGGACCAGCGTGTCGTCGTGGTCCGGGAAGATCGCCTCCTCCTTGGACCGGAAGTGGCGGAAGAAGGTCCGCCGGGCCACCCCGGCCGCCGCCGCGATCTCGTCGACGGTGGTGGCCTCGTACCCCTTGGTCGCGAAGAGCTCCATCGCGGCGGCCGCCAGCTCCCGCCGCATCTTCAGCCGCTGTGCGGCGGCACGGGTCCCCGCCGGGCTCTCCTGAGCGTCGGAGGGGGAGGTGGCACGGGGTGTCTTCACGGCCTTGGGCATGACCCGAACGTACTGCATCCGTGCAGGTGCGTGCGCCCGCGGGGGCGGGCCGCCGGCGGGCTCCAGGAGCCCGCCCCACCCCCGCGGGGACTCGCCGGACTCAGCGCCGGGCATATTCGCGGAAGCCGCGCCCCGTCTTGCGGCCCAGGCAGCCGGCGGCCACCAGGTGCTCCAGGAGGGGGGCCGGGGCCAGGCCCGGGTCGCGGAACTCGCGGTGCAGCACCTTCTCGATGGCCAGCGACACGTCCAGGCCGACCACGTCGAGCAGCTCGAACGGGCCCATCGGGTAGCCGCCGCCCAGCTTCATCGCCGTGTCGATGTCGTCCAGCGTCGCGTAGTGCTCCTGGACCATCTTCACCGCGTTGTTCAGGTACGGGAACAGCAGCGCGTTCACGATGAAGCCGGCCCGGTCGCCGCAGTCCACGCCGTGCTTGCGGATCTTCGCGGTGACCTCGCGGACGGTGGCGTGCACGTCGTCGGCGGTCAGGACCGTCCGGACGATCTCGACCAGCTTCATCGCCGGCGCCGGATTGAAGAAGTGCATGCCGATGACGTCCTGCGGGCGCGTGGTGGCCTTGGCACAGGCCACCACCGGCAGCGAGGAGGTCGTGGTGGCGAGCACCGCGCCCGGCTTGCAGATCTTGTCCAGACGGGCGAACAGCTCCTGCTTGATCCCCAGGTCCTCGGCGACCGCCTCGACCGCCAGGTCCACCTCGGCGAAGGCGTCCAGGGAACCGGCCGGGACGATCCGGGCCAGCGTCTCGTCGCGGGCCTCGCCGGTCATCCGGCCCCGGCCCACCGAGCGCTCCAGCGACTTGGCGATGTACGCCTTGGCCGCGTCCGCCTTCTCCTGCGAGCGGGCCGCGAGGACCACGTCGTACCCGGCCTTGGCGAAGACCTCGGCGATGCCCGAGGCCATCGTGCCCGAGCCCGCCACGCCCACCGAGCGGACCTCGCGGCCCGCGCCGCCGGCGTCCGAGGCCGCCGGGGTCAGGGCGTCGGCGACCTTCTCGGCCGAGCCCGGCGCCGCGTAGGTGTAGAAGCCGCGCCCCGCCTTGCGGCCGGTCAGACCGGCCTCGGAGAGCTGCTTGAGGATCGGCGCGGGGGCGTGCAGCCGGTCGTGGGACGCCTGGTACATCGCGTCGAGGACGGTACGGGCGGTGTCGACGCCCACCAGGTCGAGCAGCTCCAGCGGGCCCATCGGCAGGCCGCAGCCCAGCTTCATGGCCGCGTCGATGTCCTCGCGGGAGGCGTAGCGGGCCTCGTACATGGCGGCGGCCTGGTTGAGGTAGCCGAAGAGCAGCCCGTCCGCGATGAAACCGGCCCGGTCGCCGACCGCCACCGGCTCCTTGCCGAGGTCCTGGGCCAGCCGGGTGACCGCGTCCACGGCCCGGGGGTCGGTCAGCACCGAGGAGACCACCTCGACCAGCTTCATGGCCTGGACCGGCGTGAAGAAGTGCAGGCCGAGGACGCGCTCGGGGTGCGCCGAGCCGGAGGCGAGCCGGGTCACCGACAGCGCGTTGGTGCCGGTGGCGAGGATGGCGTCCGGGCGGACGATCCCGTCCAGCGCCCGGAAGACCTCCTGCTTGGTCTCGTACGACTCCGGGACCACCTCGATGACCAGGTCGGCCGAGGCGGCGGCCTGGAGGTCCGAGTAGACGCGGAAGCGCGCCAGCGCGTCCTGCCGCTCGTCCTCGGTGATGCGTCCGCGGGCCACCGCGCGGGCGGTGGACGCCTCCAGGGCGGCGACGGCCCCGGCGGCCGCGGACTCGCTGACGTCGATGCCGACGACCTCGCGGCCGGCCCGGACGAGGACGTCGGTGATGCCGGTGCCCATGGTGCCGAGACCGACGACGGCGATGGTGGAGAGAGGGGTGTCCATCAGGGGACTCCTGGGAGGAAGAAGTGACGACTGAGGGCGGTGCGCGCGCGGAGGGAAGGGCGCGGAAATGCCGAGGGCGCGGCCGGCCGCACGGGGGCGGCGCCGCGGCGTACGGAGATGCGGACCCGGTGTGCGGCGGCATGGGCCCGGGAGGAAAGGAGAAGCGGAAGGTGACGAAAGCCCTGTCCCTGGGCCACGTCGAGAACTGCCGAACCGACCGGCGTCCGCCGCGGCTGCGTCACCAGGCCGCGGCGGGAAGTGCGGGGGTTGCCCGCTCACTTGAGATTAACCGGCGGGTAACGAGCGCGCCAGTCCTGGGAAGTCGAGAAAATGTGATGTGGATCGCGGATAGCCTCGGATTCATGGAAAAAGCCGAGGGAATCTCCGAAGATCCCGAATTCTGCTCGATGATCGATCGATTGCGGGACGAGATCGAGAACGACGGAGGAACGCTTCCCGCCGCATTCGGAGAACTCGCCCGCACCACCGATCCCGAAGAACTCCACACCCGGCTCACCGCCCCCGGACAGCCGCTCTGGGCCCGCGAGATCGCCGCCTACCGGCTCGGCGTCACCGGCGACCCGCGCGCCTTCGAGGCCCTGGTCCTCCTCCTCAACCACCGGGACCCCGAGCGGTGCGTCACCGCCGCCCACGCCCTCGTCCGGCTCGGCGACCCGCGCACCGCACGGGCCGCCGCCGCCCTCGCCACCAACGAACTCCGCGCCGCCTACGCCCTCCTGCCGGTCCGGCTCCTCGCCGGGCTGCGCGCCCCCGAGTCCGTCCCGGCCCTCGTCACCGTCCTGGAGCGGCGGCTAGCGGCCGGAGACCCCCACTGGCGGGTCGGCCTCGCCTGCGTCGAGGGCCTCGGCGCGCTCGGCGACCCGCTGGCCAGGGACGTCCTCGAAGCCGCCCTTCCGCACCCCCGCCTCGGCCGCGCCGCCGAGCGCGCCCTCACCCTCCTCGGAGGCCCCGGCGACTGACCCGCCCCGGCGCCGGAGCGCGGCGAGCACCCCGGCGAGCCCGGCGAGGACCGGCGCGAGCGCCGCCAGGACGAAGCAGAGGGGGAGCGGGAGCCGGCCCACCAGGAGCCCCGCCCCGGCGGTCGCCGCCGTGGAGCCCGCGTTGAAGGCCGTGTTGACCCAGGCGCCCGCCCGGGTACGGCGCTCCGCCGCGACCGACTCGTCGGCCAGCAGGTACGCCGTGGTGAGCACCGGCGCCACGAACAGCCCGCCCAGCGCCACCCCGGCCACCAGGACGTACGGATGCGGAGCGAACCCCGTCGCCCCCAGCACCGCGCCGAGCGCGAGCCCGAGGAGCGCCAGCCGCCCCGCGAGCGGACCGGCGAGGGAACCGCGCCACGGCACGGCCCCGAGCAGCAGACCGCCGACGGCGCTGCCCGCCGAGAGCGCCGACAGGGTCCACGCCGCCAGGCCGGGCCGCCCGGCCGCGTCCGAGAAGGCCACCACCAGCAGTTCCACCGCCCCCAGACACAGGCCCAGGGCCGCCGCCCCGGCCACCGCGCTCCCGAGGCCGCGCGGGAAGCGCCCCCGGGCGGCGGACCCGGCCGCCGGGGCCGCCTGGGCGCCGGGCACGGACCGGACCGGCGGCGAGGAGGCGAAGAACAGACCGCCCGTCAGGATCAGGGCCGCGCTCAGCACGAGCCCGGCCGGCGGTGCCGCCACGAGGAGCACCAGACCCACCACCAGCGGGCCGGAGACGAAGAGCAGTTCCTCCGCCACCGTGTCCAGGCTGTACGCCCGCCGCAGCAGGTCCCGGTCGGTGAACAGCCGGCTCCACAGCGCCCGCACCACCGGCCCCAGCGGCGGTGTCGCCGTGCCCAGCGCCCCGGACAGCGCCACCAGGACGACGCCCGGGACGCCGGGCCGGGCGCACGCCGCGGCCAGGACGCCGAGCAGCGCCGCGTACAGGAGGACCAGGGGCGGCAGGGCGCGGCCGGGGCCGTACCGGTCGACGAGCGAGGCCCGGACCGGGGAGAGGACCACGGAGACGAGCCCGAAGGCGGCCATCGCGGTGCCGGCCGTCGCGTACGAGCCGGTCGACTCCTTCACGGAGAGCAGCAGCGAGAGCGGGGCCGTGCCGTTGGAGAGCCGCCCGAGCAGGGCGGCGCCGAAGGTCCGGCGCGCGTGCGGGAAGCGCAGGACCGCCGCGTACGAGGGCGCGGCGGCAGGGGGCGATGCGGACATGGAGGTGTTCCTCGGAGGAGAGGGCGCGCGTCAGCCCTGGGGGCGCGCGCCGGGCGTGCGGGGACGACGGGACACCGCGCCGGGGACGGACCCGGGGGCACGGTTGTCGGGACGCCGACTCCTACGCACGGAAGGGGAACACGCGCGCCAACGTATCAGCCCCTTCTCCGTCCGTCGCCCCCGTCCCCGCCCCGGACCGGCGGCGCGGGGACGGGGGCGCGGGCGGTTCAGCGCACGTGTCCGAGGAGGCCGTGCAGGGTCGTCCCGGCGGGCAGGACCCGGGCGGCGGCCTTCTTCTCCCCGGTCTTCTCCTTCGCGGCCTTCGGCTCGGGCTCGGGGGCCGGGAGGGCGGCGCAGACCGCGTCGGCCTCGGCGCCGCCCTCGGCGCGCGGCACGGTGCCGGTGGCGAGGTAGGCGGCCAGGTGGTCGTCGAGGCAGTCGTTGCCCGCGAGGGTCACGCCGTGGTTCCCGCCGCCCTCCTCGACGACCAGGCTGGAGCCGTGCAGCATCCGGTGCAGGGCGAGCCCGCCCTCGTACGGGGTGGCGGCGTCGTCCGTGGCCTGGAGGACCAGGACGGGCGGCAGCTGGTCGTTGCTCACGTCCGGCGGGGTGAGCGGCTCCACCGGCCAGAACGCGCACGGAGCGTTGTACCAGGCGTTGTTCCAGGTGGAGAAGGGCGCCTTGGCGTGGACGTCCCAGGTGTCCTTCCGCCACACGTTCCAGTCCCGGGGCCAGGGGGCGTCCCGGCACTGGACGGCGGTGTAGACGGAGTAGCCGTTGTCGGCGGCGGAGTCGGCCTCGCCGTACCGCTCGTAGGCGGCCGTGAGCGGGGCCGGGTCGCCCTCATTCACGTACGCGGAGAAGGCGGTCGCGAGCGTGGGCCAGTAGCCGTCGTAGTAGCCGCCGGGCAGGAAGGTGTCCTCCAGCTCGCCGGGCCCGACCCTGCCGTCCGCCGGGGAGTCGCGCAGCTCCTCGCGCATCCGGTACCAGGCGGCCTCGACCGCCGCCGGGTCCGCGCCTAGCCGGTAGGCGCCGTCGTGCTTCGCCACCCACGCCATGAAGTCCTTGTGGCGGGTGTCGAAGGCGTAGTCCTGCGCGATGTTGTCCTCGTACCAGACCCCGTGCGGGTTGACCACGGAGTCCAGCGCCATCCGCCGCACCCGCTCGGGGTACAGCCGGGCGTAGACGGCGCCCAGGTAGGTGCCGTACGAGTAGCCCAGGTAGTTGATCCGCTCGGCGTCCACGGCCCGCCGGATCAGGTCGAGGTCGCGGGCGGCGGAGACGGTGTCGACGTACGGGAGCAGGTCCGCGTGCTTCTTGCCGCAGGCGGCGGCGAAGACCTGGGCCCGCTCCAGCGCGGTCCGTTCGGCCTCGGTGCCGCGCGGCACCGAGTCGGGGCGCACCGGGTCGAAGTGGCCGGGCCGGCAGTCGAGCGCGGGCTCGCTCTTCCCGACGCCGCGCGGGTCGAAGCCGATGACGTCGTACTGGGCGGCGACCTTCGCGGGCAGCGAGGCGGCGACGTAACCGGCCATGCCGCGGCCGCTGCCGCCCGGGCCGCCGGGGTTGACGAGCAGCGGGCCCTGGAAGGTCTTCGCGGTGTGCGGGACCCGGGTGAGGGCGAGCCGGATGCTCCGGCCGGCCGGGTCGTCGTGGTTCAGCGGCACCGGGAGGGTGGCGCACTGGAGCTTCGGGTACGCCTTGGTGCCGCAGTCGGTCCAGGCGAGCGGGGGGAGGGGGCGGGGGGCCGGGTCACCGGCGCCCGCGGCGGACGCGGGCGGGACGGCGACCGTCCCGGCGACCAGCGCCCCGGCGGCGATCAGCATTCCTGCGCGGGTGGTCATGGAGCGTGCAGTGCCCCGCGGGGCGCGGGACACGACCTGCCGCGGCGGTAATCGACCCGAAAGGAGGGTGCTGTGACGGCGTGTCAGGTGACCTTCCGGCGTGTCGGCGGGTCTGGAGGAGGGCGGGCTGTTCCGTTCCTCCGCCGGGGCCCGGAGGGGGGCGGGCTGTTCTGTTCCTCCGCCGGGGGCGCGGAGAGGGGTGAGCCGTTCCGGCCCTCCGGCGGGTTCAGAGGAGGGTGAGCTGCTCCGGCCCTCCGGCGGGCGCGGGGGAGGGGCGGGTGATCCGGCGCGGGCCGTCCCGGTGGGCCGGGCCGATGCCGAACTCGGCGGCCAGCTCGTGGACCTGACGGGTGATCCGGCGCTGGTACCAGGTCGGCGCGTAGGCCCCGCCGGCGTACAGCCGCTCGTAGCGGCCGACCAGATGGGGGTGGTGGCGGGCGAGCCAGGCCGTGAACCACTCGCGGGCGCCCGGGCGCAGGTGGAGGACGAGCGGGGTGACGGAGACGGCGCCGGCCGCGGCGACGGCGCGGACGGTGGCGCGCAGCTGCTCGGGGGAGTCGCCGAGGAAGGGCACGACGGGCGCCATGAGGACCGCGCAGCCGATGCCGTGCTCGCCCAGGGCGCGGACCACGTCCAGGCGGCGGTGCGGGGCGGGCGTGCCGGGTTCGAGGGTCCGCCACAGCTCCTCGTCGGTGAAGCCGACGGAGACGGAGACGCCGACCTCGGTGACCTCGGCGGCCCGGACCAGCAGGTCCAGGTCGCGCAGGACCAGGGTGCCCTTGGTGAGCAGCGAGAAGGGGTTGGCCCGGTCGAGGAGCGCGGTGAGGATGCCGGGCATGAGGCGGTACCGGCCCTCCGCCCGCTGGTAGCAGTCGACGTTGGTGCCCATGGCGATGTGGGCGCCCTGCCAGCGGGGGGAGGCGAGCTGGCGGGCGAGCAGTTCGGCGGCGTTGACCTTGACGACGATCTGGGAGTCGAAGCCGAGGCCGGTGTCGAGGTCGAGGTGGGCGTGGCTCCGGCGGGCGAAGCAGTACACACAGGCGTGGGTGCAGCCCCGGTAGGGGTTCACCGTCCACTCGAAGGGCATCCGGGAGGCGCCGGGGACCCGGTTGAGGATGGAGCGGGCGCGGATCTCGTGGAAGGTGACGCCGCGGAACTCGGGGGTATCGAAGGTACGGGTCGTGACGGCGTCGGCGCCGAACAGGGCCGCGTCGGCGGGAGCGGGCGGGGCCGTGCCCAGGTGGTCCCAGCGCATGGACGCCTCCTCGATCGACTTCGTTCGCTTGTTCGATTGCCAGCCGCTCCAGAATAGAACAACTGTTCTCTTGATCGTCGCAACCCGGATTTCGCGCCCCGGGAGGCTCGTGGTTCGCTTGGCCCACACCCCCCGACGAACCACGACAGCTGGAGGAAATGCGATGGCGCAGGTCGAGGCCACGACGGAACGGATCATCGCGGCGGACGCGGAGACCGTGTTCGACACGCTGGCCGACTACAGCGGAGCGCGCGCGAAGCTGCTGCCCGAGCACTTCAGCGAGTACGAGGTGCGCGAGGGCGGCGACGGCGAGGGCACCCTCGTCCACTGGAAGCTCCAGGCCACCAGCAAGCGCGTCCGTGACTGCCTCCTGGAGGTCACCGAGCCCACCGACGGGCAGCTCGTCGAGAAGGACCGCAACTCCTCCATGGTCACCACCTGGACCGTGACCCCGGCCGGCGAGGGCAGGTCGCGCGCCGTCGTCACCTCCGTCTGGAACGGCGCCGGCGGCATCGGCGGCTTCTTCGAGCGGGCCTTCGCCCCCAAGGGCCTCGCCCGGATCTACGACGCCGTGCTCGCCAACCTCGCGGCCGAGACCGAGAAGTAACGCCCGGGGCGTTCACCGGTTCGAGTGGATTCCCCGTCGCCCCCGTACCGGCGCCCAGTGCGCCCAGGGGGCGCGGGGAGCTCCGCAAAGGCGCTGATGAGCGCCACAAGTGCGCCCCCGTACCCCTCCGTTCACCCCGCGCCGCACCACCGCCCGCCCGTACCGCCCGACTTGCTCCCGCTTCGCGCCCGATGCGAAGAATGGCGCGTCCCCGCGGGCGCCTCCGGGCCGAGGCCGCCTCCGAGCCGGGACGAAGCCGTGACGAGGGGAGCCGCGCATGGGCGCGATCACGCTGGTGAAGGACGCCGAGGGCGCCGAGGGGGCCGCGGCGCCCCCCGGGGCCGAACCGCCCGCCGGAACCCCGCCGTCACCCCCGGCCGAGACCCCGCTCGACCCCCGCCGCGTCCGGCTCGTCTTCTTCGGCCTGATGCTCGCGCTGCTCCTCGCCGCGCTGGAGCAGATGATCGTCGCCACCGCCCTGCCGAAGATCGTCGGCGAACTCCAGGGCCTGGACCGGATGTCCTGGGCGATCACCGCCTACCTGCTGACCTCCACCATCGGCCTGCCCGTCTACGGCAAGCTCGGCGACCTCCTCGGCCGCAAGAGCGTCTTCCTCTTCGCCATCGTCGTCTTCGTCATCGGCTCGGGACTCGCCGGCTGGTCCCGCAGCATGGACCAGCTCATCGCCTTCCGCGCCCTCCAGGGCGCCGGCGCCGGCGGCCTGATGATCGGCGTCCAGGCGATCATCGCCGACATCGTCCCGTCCCGCGAACGCGGCCGCTACATGGGCCTGATCGGCGCCGCCTTCGGCCTCGCCTCCGTCGCCGGACCGCTCCTCGGCGGCTTCTTCACCGACCACGTCTCCTGGCGCTGGTGCTTCTACTTCAACGTGCCCTTCGGGCTCGTCACCCTCGCCGTCGTCGCCGTCGTCCTCAAGCTGCCCAAGCCGAAGGCCCGCGGCCGCTTCGACGTCCTCGGCACCCTCCTCCTCGCCGCCGCCTCCACCTGCCTGGTCCTGCTGACCAGTTGGGGCGGGACCGAGTACGCGTGGGGCGACCGGGTCATCATCGCCCTCGGCTGCGGCGCCGCCGGAACCACCCTGCTCTTCCTGGTCGTCGAGCACTTCGCTCCCGAACCCCTCATCCCACTGCGGCTGTTCCGCGACTCCGTCTTCGGCGTCACCGCGCTCGTCGGCGCCGTCGTCGGCATCGCCCTCTTCGGCGCCGCCAGTTACCTGCCGAGCTTCCTCCAGATGGTCGAGGGCGCCACCGCCACCGAGTCCGGGCTCCTCATGCTCCCGCTCATGGGCGGGATCGTCGTCGCCTCCGTCGTCTCCGGCCAGCTCATCAGCCGCACCGGCCGCTACAAGCCGTACCCGGTGATCGGCGCCGCCCTCGCCGCCGTCGGCATGGCGCTGCTCTCCCGCATGGACACCGGCACGCCCCGCCTCACCCACAGCCTCTGGCAGGCCGTGCTCGGCACCGGCATCGGCCTGATCATGCCGGTGCTCATCCTCGCCGTGCAGAACTCCGTCCGCCCCGCCGACCTCGGCACCGCCACCAGCGCCCACAACTACTTCCGCCAGATCGGCGGCAGCGTCGGTGCGGCGATCTTCGGCACCGTCTTCGCGGCCCGCCTCGACGACGCCCTCGCCGACCGGCTCCCCGCCGTCCAGGGCGCGGGCGCCGCCCTGCCGCCCGCCGATGCGATCACCCCGCAGACGGTCCACGCCCTGCCGCCCGCCCTGCGCGACCTCTACGTCCAGGCGTACGCGGACGCCATGCCGCGCATCTTCCTCTACCTCGTGCCGGTCCTCGTGCTCGGCCTCGTCCTCGCCTTCTTCCTCAAGGAGAAACCGCTGGTGTCCCACCACACCCCCGCCACCGAGGCCACCGACATCCCCTACGCCGCCCCTCGCGACCCCGCGTACGGCCCTCCCCACGACCCCGCGCACGACACCGGCGCGCAGGCCGTGCCGCACGCCCGCCACGCGGCCCCCGCGCCCGCGCAGGCGTCCGTCGCCCCGCACCACGGCGGACTGCCCGTCTGCGGCACCGTCCGGCACCACGACGGCAGCCGCGTCCCGCGCGCCGCGCTCACCCTCATCGACGTCGGCGGGCGCCAGATCGGCCGCGGCGCCAGCGGCGAGGACGGCCGCTACGCGCTCAGCGTGCCCGGCGGCGGGGCGTACGTGCTCATCGCCGCCGCGGGCGGCCACCAGCCGCAGGCCGTCTCCGTCACCGTCGGTGACCGGCCCGTCGAGCTCGACGTCGTCCTCGGCGGCGCCGGACGCCTCGCCGGCAGCGTCCTCACCGCCGACGGCACCCCCGTCCGGGACGCCGCCGTCACCCTCACCGACGTGCGCGGCGAGGTCGTCGCCTCCACCCGCAGCGGACGCGAGGGCGGGTACGTGATCAGCGAGCTGGTCGCGGGCGAGTACACGCTCGCCGCCAGCGCCCCCGCCTTCCGGCCCGCCGCCGTCCCGGTCAGCGTCCAGTCCTCCCGCGAGACCCGCCAGGACATCGAACTGGCCGGAGGGGCGGTGCTCCGGGGCACGGTCAGGGCGGGCGGGGGCCGCCCGGTGGAGGACGCCCGCGTCACCCTCCTCGACGCGGCCGGGAACGTCGTCGACACCCTCACCACCGGCCCCGACGGCACCTTCCGCTTCGTCGACCTGTCCTCCGGCGAGTACACCGTCATCGCCGCCGGCTACCCGCCCGTCGCCACCGTCCTCCAGGTGGCCGGCGGAGGCCGCACCGAACGCGACCTCCAGCTCGGCCACCAGGACTGACCGGCCGGAGCCTCAGGGGGCGGTCGGCGCGGCCTTGCGCAGGGCGGCGATGCAGCTGCCGATCGCCTCCTGGAGGGCTTCGAGGCGCTGGAGCATGTCCTCCTCGTAGATCTCCTCCTCCATCACCTCGTCGAGGGTCAGCTCCTCGAAGACCTTCGTGGCCTTCTGGAGGGAGCTGTAGAAGCGGGTCCTGCGCTCCTGGACGCGCAGCTCGGGGTTCTCCTCGACGGCCCTGGCGACGAGCCCCTTCACCGACTCGTACGCCTCGCCGGCCCACTCGCCGGCCTCCTCCGAGTCGTCCAGCTCGTCGATCAGCGACAGGTGCCGCTCGGCCTCCGCGCGCACCTCGGGCGGCGCCTCCACGGTCTGCCCGGCGGGCGTCCTGACCTGACCGCTCTCCACGATCTGCCGGACGTAGCCGACCCGGTCGGCGACCTTCGCCTCGCTCGCCACGGCCTTCTTCAGGTCGTCGGTGCGGGCGATGGCCCGCGCCATCTCCGTCTGGAGCGCCGGGTCCTCCCTCATCCGGTCGAGCAGCGCCCCGCGCGCCGCCTCCGCCGTCCCCGGGTCGGCGAGGATCGCGGCCCGCAGCGCCGTCGGGTTCTCCGCCACCTCCAGCGCCTTCGTCGGCCGGATGCCCTCCGCCTCGGCCGCCGCGCTGATCGCCTGGCCGCGCACCGAGGACGCGCTGTTGCGGGAGGTGTAGTACGACAGCCACACGTCCGCGTCCGGCAGCTCGATGTCCGCGCCCGGCTCCAGCACCTCGAACTGCGGAACCAGACCGTCGTCGGCCGCCATGTCCCACGCCTTGTAGTGGCGCATCACGCGCTCCGGCGAGCACCCCGCGAGCGCGGCGAACGCCCGCGCCGACACCTTCCGCGCCGCCGTGCCCTCGGCCGGCTGCCCGCCGGGCCGCACGCTGCGCGCCACCTTCAGCGCGAAGGTCCAGCCGCCGGTCCTGGCGTACACCCCGAAGTCCCGCGCGTCCTGGACGACGACCGGGTCGTGGTCGGCGGGGTCGACCTCCTCGGCCCCGGCGGTCTCCTCGGCCTCCGTGATCTCCTCGATCTCTTCGGCCCTTCCGGTCTCCTCGGAGGGCGCGGCCGGCTCGGGGACCCAGAAGTTCTCCTCCGGCTCGGGGGCGGGCGCGGCGGTGGTGCCGGGGGTGTCGGGGGTGTCGGGGGTGGTGTCGGACGGATCGAGGGCGATGGTCACCGAGTGCACTCCGGTCGGTCGGGCGGGACAACTGCGGCCGACAGCCTATACGTGCCCCTTGGCGAGGTTTGGCCTGATTGGGAAGTCCGCACGCGGAGTTCGCCGGTGCCTGTCGGTGCCTGTCGGTGCCTGTCGGTGCCCGCCGGTGGCAACCGGAGCCCGTCGACGCCCGCCGGAGCCCGGCCGGGCCCGGCGCGGGACGCGCCGCACCGCAGGTCCGGGACCGGTCCGCGGGGCTTTGCGGAACGGCCCCGGGGGGCCGGAAACGTCCGCTCCCCGGTGCCAGAGGTCCATGCCGACGACGGTTGTCCACAGGGGTGGTCCCGTCGCCGGACGACGCGTACGGTGCCAGACATGAAGATCCTCATCAGCGCCGACATGGAGGGCGCCACCGGCGTGACCTGGCCCGCCGACGTGCTGCCCGGCACGCCCCAGTGGGAGCGCTGCCGGCCGATGTTCACCTCGGACGTGAACGCGGCGGCGCTCGGCTTCCTCGACGGCGGCGCCGACGAGGTGCTGGTGAACGAGGCGCACTGGACGATGCGGAACCTGCTCCTGGAGCGGCTCGACGACCGCGTCCAGATGCTGACGGGACGGCACAAGTCGCTGTCCATGGTGGAGGGCGTCCAGCACGGTGACGTCGACGGCATCGCCTTCGTCGGCTACCACACCGGCGCCGGCGCCGAGGGCGTCCTCGCCCACACCTACCTCGCCAACTCGATCACCGGGGTCTGGCTGAACGGCCTGAGGGCGAGCGAGGGCGTGCTCAACGCGCACGTGGTCGCCGAGTACGGCGTCCCCGTTGTCCTCGTCACCGGCGACGACCTCACCTGCGAGGACGCCCTCGGCTACGCCCCCGAGGCCCTCAAGGTCGCGGTCAAGGACCACGTCTCCCGGTACGCGGCGGTGTGCCGCACCCCCGCCCGCACCGCCGCCGACATCCGGGCCGCCGCCCGCGAGGCCGCCGCCCTCGCGGTCCGCCACGACCCGGTCCACGCCGGCCCGCACACCGTCGAGGTCGAGTTCGACGCCGAGCACCTGGGCGCCGCCGCCACGGTGGTTCCCGGCGTGGCGCGGAGCGGCGAGCGGCGCGTCGCGTACACCAGCGCGACGATGTACGAGGCGATTCGCACGTTCAAGGCGGTGACGACCATCGTGTCGGCCGCCGTGGAGGAGCAGTATGGCTAGCAGCACGACCCCCGCAGACCCGTCCGCCCCGGACGCACCCGCCGCGGGGCCGGACCAGAGGGCCCTCGACGAGGTCGTCGCCCTCACCTCCGACCTCATCCGGATCGACACCACCAACCGGGGCGGCGGCGACTGCCGCGAGCGCCCCGCCGCCGAGTACGTCGCCGAACGGCTCGCCGACGCCGGTATCGAGCCGACCCTCCTGGAGCGCACCCCCGGCCGGACCAACGTCGTCGCCCGCATCCCCGGCACCGACCCGGACGCCCCGGCGCTCCTCGTCCACGGCCACCTCGACGTCGTCCCCGCCGACCCGTCCGAATGGACCGTCCACCCCTTCTCCGGCGAGGTCCGCGACGACGTCGTCTGGGGCCGCGGCGCCGTCGACATGAAGAACATGGACGCGATGGTCCTCGCCACCGTCCGCTCCTGGGCCCGCCAGGGCGTCCGGCCGCGCCGCGACATCGTCCTCGCCTACACCGCCGACGAGGAGGACAGCGCCGAGGACGGCTCCGGCTTCCTCGCCGACCGCCACGCCGCCCTCTTCGAGGGCTGCACCGAGGGCATCAGCGAGTCCGGGGCCTTCAGCTTCCACGCCCAGCCCGGCATGACCCTCTACCCCATCGGCGCCGGGGAGCGGGGCACCGCCTGGCTCAAGCTCACCGCCCGGGGCCGGGCCGGCCACGGCTCGAAGGTCAACGACAGCAACGCGGTGACCCGGCTCGCCGCCGCCGTCGCCCGCATCGGCGCCCACGACTGGCCGATCCGGCTCACCGCCACCGTCCGCGCGGCCCTCACCGAGCTGGCCGCCCTGCACGGCATCGAGATCGACGCCCACGCCCGCGACCTCGACGTGCCGCTCCTCCTCGACAAGCTCGGACCGGCCGCCGCCCTCGTCGAGGCCACCGTCCGCAACAGCGCCAACCCGACGATGCTCCAGGCCGGGTACAAGTGCAACGTCATCCCCGGCCAGGCCGTCGCCTACGTCGACGGACGCATGCTGCCCGGCACCGAGGAGGAGTTCGCCGCCACCATGGACCGGCTCACCGGCCCGGACGTGGACTGGGAGTTCCACCACCGCGAGGTGCCGCTCGAAGCGCCCGTCGACTCCCCGACCTTCGCCAAGCTGAGGGCCGCCGTCGAGCGCTTCGACCCGGGCGCCCGCGCCCTGCCCTTCACCATGTCCGGCGGCACCGACGCCAAGCAGTTCTCCCGCCTGGGCATCACCGGCTACGGCTTCTCGCCGGTGCGGCTGCCCCCGGGCATGGACTACGGGGCGCTGTTCCACGGCGTCGACGAGCGCGTCCCCGTCGACGCCCTCCACTTCGGCGTGCGGGTGCTCGACCACTACCTGAAGACCGCGTAGGACCACCGGACCCGGGGGAGCAGAGGATGCAGACAACGGCCGCCCACGGCAGCTGGCCGTCACCCGTCACCGCCGCGCTGGCGGCGGCCGACGACGGACGACCCGACGGACTCGGCACCGTCGGGGACGAGGTGTGGTGGACCGCGCCCCGGCCCACCGAGGGCGGCCGCCGGACCCTGGTCCGGCGGCGCGCCGACGGCACCGAGGAGACCGTCCTGCCCCCGCCGTGGAACGTCCGCAGCCGGGTCGTCGAGTACGGCGGCCGACCCTGGGCCGCCGTCGAACGGCCCGGCACCGGCCCCCTGCTGGTCTTCTGCCACTTCCCCGACCAGCGGCTCTACGCCCACGAGCCCGACGCGGGACCCGGCGCGGAGCCCCGGCCGCTCACCCCCGTCTCCCCGGTGGGCGGCGGACTGCGCTGGGCCGACCCGGTGCTGCTGCCCGAGCGGGGCGAGGTCTGGTGCGTCCTGGAGGAGTTCACCGGGCCCGCGCCCACCGACGTCCGCCGGGTGCTCGCCGCCGTCCCCCTCGACGGCTCCGCCGCCGAGGACCGGACGGCGGTGCGCGAACTCTCCGACGGGCGCCACCGGTTCGTCACCGGGCCCCGGATCTCCCCCGACGGCCGCCGGGCCGTCTGGATCGGCTGGGACCACCCCCTGATGCCCTGGGACGGCACCGAGGCCGTCCTCGCCGACATCACCCCCGAGGGCACCTTCGCCCGCGCCCGGACGGTCGCCGGCGGACCGGAGGAGTCGGTGCCGCAGGCCGACTGGGACGCCGCGGGCCGGCTCCTCTTCAGCAGCGACCGCACCGGCTGGTGGAACCTCTACCGCGCCGAGCTCGCCGACGACGGCACCCCCGGCCCGGCCCGGCCGCTCTGCCCCCGCGAGGAGGAGTTCGCCGGACCGCTCTGGCAGACCGGGCTCACCTGGTTCCGGGCCCTGGAGACCGGTCCCGTGGCCGTCCTCCACGGCCGCGGCGACGCCGTCCTCGGCATACTCGACCCCGAGACCGGCGTCCTCGCCGACGCCTCCGGCCCCTGGACCGTCTGGACCCCCACCCTCGCCGTCCACGGCACCCGCGTCCTCGGCGTCGCCGCCGGACCCGGCCGCCGCCACGAGGTCGTCGAACTCGACACCCGCACCGGCCGCACCCGCGTCGTCGGCTCCCCGCACACCGACCGCGTCGACCCCGCCCACTACCCCGAGCCCGTCGTCCGCATCTTCACCGGACCCGGCGGCCGGGAGATCCACGCCCACGTCCACCCGCCCCGCAACCCCGCCTTCACCGGCCCCGAGGGCGAGCTCCCGCCCTACGTCATCCGCGCCCACGGCGGCCCCACCGGCCACTTCCCGCTCGCCCTCGACCTGGAGACCGCCTACTTCACCTCGCGCGGCATCGGCGTCGCCGACGTCGACTACGGCGGCTCCACCGGCTACGGCCGCGCCTACCGCGAGCGGCTGCGCGGCCGGTGGGGCGTCGTGGACGTCGAGGACTGCGCCGCCGTCGCCCGCGCCCTCGCCGCCGAGGGCACCGCCGACCCCGCCCGCCTCGCGATCCGCGGCGGCAGCGCCGGCGGCTGGACCAGCGCCGCCTCCCTCGTCCACACGGACGTCTACGCCTGCGGCACGATCGTCTACCCCGTCCTCGACCTCAAGGGCTGGGCCACCGACGAGACCCACGACTTCGAGTCCCGCTACCTCGACGGCCTCGTCGGCCCGCTCGACGAGGTGCCCGAGCGGTACGAGGAGCGCTCCCCGATCGAGCACGTCGACCGGATCACCGCGCCCTTCCTCCTCCTCCAGGGCCTCGACGACGTCATCTGCCCGCCCGTCCAGGCCGAACGGTTCCTCGCCCGCGTCGCCGGCCGGGGCGTCCCGCACGCCGCCCTCTTCTTCCCCGGCGAGGGCCACGGCTTCCGTGCCGCCGACACCATGATCCGCGCCCTGGAGGCCGAACTCTCCCTCTACGCGAGGGTCTTCGGCTTCGACCGGCCCGACGTCCCGGCCCTGGAGCTGCGCACGTGACCACCGCCCCCGCCGTCCCGGCGCTCGCCCGGCCCGCGCGGCTGCGCCCCGGCGACCGGATCGCCGTGGTCGCCCCCAGCGGCCCCGTCCCCGAGGAGCGGCTCCGGCCGGGCCTCGACCTGCTGCGCGGCTGGGGCCTCGAACCGGTCGTCGCCCCGCACGTCCTCGACGCCCACCCGGCCCTCGGCCACCTCGCGGGCGCGGACGCGGCCCGGGCCCGCGACCTCACGGAGACGTACGCCGACCCGGCCGTCGCCGCCGTGATCTGCGCGCGCGGCGGCTACGGCGCCCAGCGCATGGTGGACCTGGTCGACTGGGCGGCGGTCCGCGCGGCCGGACCCAAGCCCTTCGTCGGCTACAGCGACGTCACCGCCCTGCACGAGGCCTTCGCCGTCCGCGCCGGTTTCGCCACCCTGCACGGACCGATGATCGCCACGGCCGCCTTCCTCACGGAGCCCCGCACCCGCGAGTCCCTGCGGTCCACCCTCTTCGAGCCGGAGAGGGTCCGCGCGCCGGGAGCGGCGACCGCGCGGGCCCTGGTGCCGGGCCGGGCCGCCGGCGTCACCCTCGGCGGCTGCGCCAGCCTGCTCGCCGCCGACCTCGGCACCCCGCACGCCCGGCCCTCCGCCCGCGGCGGGCTGCTCCTCCTGGAGGACGTGGGGGAGGAGCCGTACCGCCTCGACCGGATCTTCACCCAGCTGCTGCGCTCCGGCTGGCTCGACGGCGTCGCCGGGATCGTCCTCGGCTCCTGGGAGGAGTGCGGGCCGTACGAGGAGGTCCGCGCGCTCCTCGCCGACCGCTTCGGCGGCCTCGGCGTGCCGGTCCTGGAGGGGCTGGGCTTCGGCCACGACCCCGCCGCGCCCACCGTGCCGCTCGGCGTCCCCGCGGTCCTCGACGCCGACGCGGGCACGCTCGCCTTCGACGTCCCCGCCCTGGTCTGACCCGCCCCGGCCGCCCCCGCCACCGCCCCCGCCGCTACTCCGACGCCAGCTTCCGCCGGTGTTCCGTCGCCTTGCTCTGGCTGGTCTCCAGGTGGCGCAGGGCCAGTTCCTCGACGCCGGCCACGTCCCGGGCCTCGATGCGCCGGTAGAGCTCCTCGTGCTCCTCGGCCACCACGGTGAAGTCGTCGTGCTGGCCCAGCAGCCAGCGCATCCGGCTCCGCAGGGTGCCCTCCAGCTCGGTCAGCAGGGCGTTGTCGGCGAGCTCGGTGACGGTCTCGTGGAAGTCGGCGGCGGCCCGACGCGCCTCCGCCCCGTCGCCCCGCGCCGCCGCCGACTGCTCGGCGTCCAGGTCGGCGCGCAGCTTGGCGAGGCCCGCGCGGGTGCGGCGCTGGGCCGCGAGGCGGAAGGCCAGGACCTCCAGGGCGGACCGGACCTCGATGAGGTCGGTGATGTCGGAGTTGGTGAACTCTCGGACCACCGCCCAGGTGCGCGGCCGGGGCGTCACGAGCCCCTCGTTGACCAGGTCCCGCAGGGCGTCGCGGACCGGGAGGCGGCTCACGTCCAGCTCGGCCGCGATCTCCCGCTCGACCAGCCTGCTGCCGGGGGCCCGCGTCCCGTCGATGATCTGGTCGCGCAGGGTGCGCGTGATCCGCTCCGACTCGGGCCTGAACTCCTCAGCAGCTGTCATGGCCGCCATTCTCCCACCGGGAGGGCGGCGGGCGCCGCCCTCCCTCCCCGGCAGGTCAGAGCGCCGCGTACCCGGGGCGCACGACGTCCTCGATCAGCCGCAGGCGCTCCGGCAGCGGCAGGAACGCTGCCTCCAGGGCGGCGACCGTGAACTCCTCGAAGACCTCGGGGCCGTACCCGAAGGCGTCCGCCATGTGCTGGAACTCCTCGCTCATGGTGGTGCCGGAGACGAGGCGGTTGTCGGTGTTGAGGGTGACCCGGAAGCCGAGGCGGCGCAGCTCGTCGATCGGGTGCGAGGCGTAGTCCTTGGCGGCGCCGGTCTGGAGGTTGGAGGTGGGGCAGACCTCCAGGGCGATCCGGTTGTCGCGGACGTACGCGGCGAGCCGGCCGAGCGTGCCGTCCTCGGCGATGTCGTCGGTGATCCGCACGCCGTGCCCGATCCGCTCGGTGCCGCAGACCTGCACCGCCTCGTGGATCGACTCGGCGCCGACGGCCTCGCCCGCGTGGATGGTGAAGTGGCAGTTCTCCCGCTTGAGGTGCTGGAAGGCGGCCAGGTGGCGGGCGGGCGGGTTGCCGATCTCGCCGCCGGCGATGTCGAAGCCCGCGACGCCGTTGTCGCGGTGGGCGACGGTCAGTTCGGCGATCTCCAGGGAGCGGTCGGTGTGCCGCATGCCGGTGAGCAGCGCGCGGACGGTGATCCGGCCGCCGGTGCGGCGCTCGCCCTCGCGGAAGCCCTCGTTGACCGCCTCGACGACCTCGTCGAGGGTCAGCCCGGCCTCCAGGTGCTGCTCGGGGGCGTAGCGGACCTCGGCGTAGACGACCCCGTCGGCCGCCAGGTCCTCGGCGCACTCGGCCGCGATCCGCAGCAGCGCCTCCCGGGTCTGCATCACCGCGCAGGTGTGGGCGAAGGTCTCCAGGTAGCGCTCCAGCGAGCCGGAGTCGGCGGCGTCCCGGAACCAGACCGCGAGCTCGGCCGGGTCCTCGGTCGGCAGTGCGGTGTAGCCGCACTCCCGGGCCAGCTCGACGATGGTGGCCGGGCGCAGCCCGCCGTCGAGGTGGTCGTGGAGGACGGCCTTCGGGGCGCGGCGGATCCAGTCGGAGACGGCGGGCCGGGCGGACGTGGCAGGGTTGTCAGACAAGTGCATGGCGGGGAAGTGTACGTGATCCCGCGCCGCGCGGAACCCCCCGCCGGATTTTCTCCGTGCGGACTCCCGCCGGATCCCCTCCGCCGGATCCCCTCCGCCGGGTCTTCCCCGCGCGGACCCCCGCTGGATCTTCCCGTACGGCTCCGAGGGCGGAGGCCCGCGTCCGCCCCGGCCCGGCGGTCCGGGGCGCGGGGTCCGGCGGGCGCCGGGGTCAGTGGGACTGGAGGACCGGCAGGGCGGGGGCGCCGGTGGGCAGCATGTGCTTGGCGGCCAGGACGGGGACGTCCCCGACCCGCACCACCTGGGTGACCAGGACCGCCGGGGTGTCCGCGGGGCGGTCCAGCTGCTCGCCCCTGCGGCGCCCGAGCAGGGTGGCGGTGATGCCGCTGCGGGCGTGCAGGGCGACCTCCCGCGAGGCCCCGAGCAGCACCGAGAGCATCGACACGGCGTCGCCGGCCGGTCCCGGGGGGGCGCCCCCCGCCGGGGTCCCGCACTCCCGCAGCGCGCGGGCGAAGGCGGGATGGACGCGGTCCAGGACCTCGTCGGCCGCCGCCCACTCGTGGCAGAGCGCCGCCGGGCCCGCCTCGCCGGCCAGCACCGACTCCCAGAAGCGCAGCTCGGCGCGGGCCGGGGCCAGCAGGTGCTGGGTGGTGAAGTCGGTGGGCTCCTCCAGGGTGCGCAGCAGGGCCCGCACGCGCGGGCCCGTGCCCCCGCCGATCAGCTCCTCCAGCGGCTGGACGTGCTCGAAGCCCCGGTGCGGCGGGCGGGCGTTCACCGTCCGGCCCACTCCCCGGCGCACGGTGAGCAGCCCGTCCTCCTGGAGCAGCAGCAGCGCCTCGCGCAGGGCCGGCCGGCTCACGCCCAGTTCGGCGGCGAGCTTCGGCTCGGAGGGGAGGGTGGAGCCGGGCGGGTAGGTGCCGTCGTGGACGGCGTCCGCGATCCGCTCGTAGAGCGCGACCACGGGTCGCCGCCGGTGCCCGCTGACCGCCAAGGCCCCTCCTCGTCCGTCGTCCGGCCACCACCGTAGCCGCCCCTGGTTGTCTGACAAGTCACCCGGACGGAGCCGTCCACCGTCTCGCGGACCCGCCGGTCCCCCCATTCTGGTGCCACGGGCACGCCCGAGACGGACGACGGAGGAGAGGGCCGCGCATGAGTCCCAAGGACACGGCAGGCACGAAGCGGGGGGAGCGGCTCGGCGGCGTCACCCCCGGCCGGATCGCGATCGCGGTCGTCGCGGTCCTCCTGCTCGTCTTCATCTTCGAGAACACCCGCGAGGTGAAGATCCGGCTGCTGATCCCCGAGGTGACGATGCCGCTCTACCTCGCGCTGCTCGCCACCGCCCTGCTCGGCGGCCTCTGCGGCTGGTACGTCGCCCGGAGGGGTCCGAGGAGGAGGAAGTGAGGCGCGGGCCCCTGGCCGGGGCCCTCGCGGCGGCGGCCCTCGCGGCGGCGGTCGGCGCGGCCGGCGGGGCGGGCTCCCGGCGGGCCCGGGAGACGTCCGGTCCGTGGCCGCGGATGCCGGACTTCCGGGGCCGGGCCCTGTGGCGGGTCTTCACCCGCCTCGACCACCGCACCCGGCTCGACGTCCACGACGCGAGCGGCCGGGACCGGCGGGTGCTGTGGCCCCCGCGCTGGCGGGTCTGCACCCAGTACCCGGCCGCGGGCACGGGCCTGGACCGCCGCACCACGGTCGTCATCGGCGTCCTCCGCAAGGACGAGCCCTGCCCGGTCCGCGTGACGGCGGCCCGCCGCTGACCCCGCCCTACGGCCCGCCGCTGACCCCGCCCGTACGGGCCCCGCCGACCCCGCCCGTACCGGCCCCGCCGACCCGCCCGTACGGGCCGCGCCGCCGACCCGCCCGCGCGGCCTCCCGTTAGCCTGGGCCCGTGCCCGACGACCTCCACCGCTCCCGCTGCCTCGCCGCAGGCCCCCGCGTGGGGCTGCGGCCCTTCACGCCCGAGGACGGGGCGGAGTTCACCGCACGGGCCGAGGAGAGCGTCGGGCTGCACCGCCCGTGGCTGTTCCCGCCCCGGACGGCCGAGGAGTACGCGGCGTACGCGGCCGCGCTGACCGGGGAGGCGGCGCGGGCCGGGTTCCTGGTCTGCGAGCGGGCGGCGGGCGGCGGGATCGCCGGCTTCCTCACCGTCAACAACATCGTCCGCGGCGCCTTCCGCAGCGGCGCCCTCGGCTACGGCGCCTTCGCGCACGCCGCCGGGCGCGGACTGATGGGGGAGGCGCTGGACCTGCTCCTGGAGCACGCCTTCACGACGATGGGGCTGCACCGCCTGGAGGCCAACATCCAGCCCGGCAACGCCCCCTCGCGCGCCCTGGTCCGCCGGGCCGGCTTCCGTCTGGAGGGCTTCTCGCCCGCGATGCTGTTCATCGACGGGGCCTGGCGGGACCACGAGCGGTGGGCGATCACCGACCCTTGCGGTTGATCTTCATCGTGTCGAGGTCGGTCACCGTGGACTTCAGCCCCTTGTAGCCGTGACCGAGCGCGGCGAGCGCCGCCTCCACCCGCTCCTCGGCGAGCGCCCCGGCCATCTCGTCGCCGTCCTCCGCGTCCGACGCGACGACCAGCCGGTACGAGAAGTGCTTGAGCGCCCGGTCGTAGGTGAGGGAGCCCTCCTCGGTGAACCGCATGGCCGCCAGGCCGTGCTCCTCCACCTCGGCGAGCAGCCGCTCCCGGCTCTCGGGCGACAGCCCGTCGAAGGTGCCCCGCACGATGACCCGGTAGGTGTGTGGCGTGCCCATCTCTCGTACTCCCGTGGTGCTCCCGGTGCCCGCCACGGCGGCGGGCGACCCTCCACCCTAGGCCGGGGCCCGGTTCCGGCGCGCGCCATTAAACCGCGCCGGGGAGCCCTCCGCACCGCACGCCGGAGCCCTCGGGACCGCGCGGGAAAGCCCTGGTCACGCGGTCTGTTCAGGGCGGGCCCCGGCGTGTTCCATGGGCGGATGACGACCGTACGACGTGCCGTGCTCACCCTCCCGGCGGCCCCGCTCGGCCCGGACAACCCGCTGCCCGCCCTCCGGACCCCCGGCCCGGCGCACGCCCTCGGGCCCGAGGAGCTCGCCGCCCTGCCGCGCGACATGGCGCGGGGCATCGGCCGGGCGCCGCTGCGCAGCCTGCTGCCCGCTCCGGTCCGCGACGGCTACGGCCGCGACCGCCGGGAGGCGTCCCTGGACGCCCTCGTCCTGGAGAACGACCGGCTGCGGGTCACCGTCCTGCCCGGCCTCGGCGGCCGGATCCACTCCCTGCACCACAAGCCCACCGGCCGCGAACTCGTCTACCGCAACCCGGTGTTCCAGCCCGCCGCCTTCGCCCTCAACGGCGCCTGGTTCTCCGGCGGCGTCGAGTGGAACACCGGCGCCACCGGCCACACCACCCTCTCCTGCGCCCCGCTGCACGCGGCGACCGTGCCCGCCCCCGACGGCACGCCGATGCTCCGGCTCTGGGAGTGGGAGCGGCTGCGGGACCTGCCCTTCCAGGTCGACCTGTGGCTGCCGGAGGGTTCCGACTTCCTCCTCGTCGGCGTCCGGATCCGCAACCCCCACGAGCGCCCCGCGCCCGTCTACTGGTGGTCCAACACCGCCGTCCCCGAGCGCCGCAGGGTCCTCGCCCCCGCCGACACCGCCTGGCACCACGGCTACGAGCGGGGCCTGCGCAAGGTCCCCGTACCGGCGGGCGAGGACGGCACGGACCGCTCCCGGCCGGAGCACAGCACCCACGCCGGGGACTGGTTCTACGACCTCCCGGACGGCGGGCGCCGCTGGATCGCCGCGCTCGACGAGGACGGCACCGGCCTCGTCCAGACCTCCACCGACCGGCTGCGCGGCCGCAAGCTCTTCGTCTGGGGCACCGGCCCCGGCGGCCGCCGCTGGCAGGAGTGGCTCACCGCGCCGGGCACCGAGGGGTACGCCGAGATCCAGGCCGGTCTCGCCCGCACCCAGCTCGAACACCTCGAACTGGCGCCGGAGTCGGAGCTGAGCTGGCTGGAGGCGTACGGGCCGCTGGCCGCCGATCCGGCCGCGGCGCTGGGCCCCGACTGGGCGGCCGCCCGGGCGGAGGCCGAGCGGGCCCTGGACCTGGCCCTGCCCCGCGGCGCCGTCGACGCCGCGCACGCGGCCTGGCGGGAGGGGGCCGCCGACACCGACCCGGAGCCGGCCGCGGTCCTCGCCGCGGGGTCCGGCTGGGGCGCCCTCGACGTCCTGCGGGCCGGGCACGTCCTCCCCGGCACCCCCTTCCCCGAGACGACGCTCGGCGCCGAGCAGGAGCCCTGGCGGGACCTGCTGCGCACCGGCGCCCTGCCGCCGCCCGCGAAGGGCGCCGTGCCCTTCCCGCCGCAGACCGCCCCGGCCTGGCGGGACATGCTGGAGACCGCCCCCGCCGACCCGTCCACCGAGTACCACCTCGGCATCGCCCAGTGGCACGCGGGCGACCGGGCCCAGGCGGTCCGCAGCTGGGAGCGGGGGCTGGCCGGGGCGGCGGTGCGCTGGCCGCTGCTGTACTGCCTGGCCGTCGCCGACCGCGAGGAGGGGCATCCGGAGCGGGCCGCCCACCGCTTCGCCGAGGCGTGCGCGGAGCTGGCCGGGGCGGTGGACGGCCCGGCGGCGGTGACGGCCGCCGCCGCGCTGACCCGCGAGGCGGTCGACGCCCAGCTGGCGGTCGGCCGGACCGGCCGGGCCCGCGCCCTGTGGGAGGCGCTGCCCGGGGAGGTGCGGGCCCGGGGCGCCTTCAGGCTCCTGGAGGTCCGCCTCCTGCTCGCCGAGCACCGCCCGGCCGAGGCCCGCGCGGTCTTCGACGCGGGCTTCGAGGTCCCGGACCTCCGGGAGGGCGCGGAGGTCCTCGGCGACCTCTGGTCCCGGACCGGCGCGGAACCCCTCCCGGCCGCCTACGAGTTCCGCATGCGGCCCTGAGGGTCCGGCCGGGTCAGGAGACCCGGCAGACGATCTCGCCGTGCGGGACCATGAACCAGGCGTCCTCCTGGGCGCCCCACTCGCGCCAGGCCGCGTGGATCTCCTCCAGCTCGGCGCGGGTGGCGTGGCCGCCGTCGACCGCCAGGGCCGCGTAGGAGGAGGCCGTGGTGCGGTCCGCCCACAGCCCGCTCCACCAGGCCCGCTCGTCGGGGGTGGAGAAGGTCCAGGTGCCCGCCGTGGTGGCGATGTCGGTGAAGCCGGCCCGCCGGGCCCAGGCGAACAGCCGCCGCCCGGCGTCCGGTTCGCCGCCGTTGGCCCGCGCCACCCGGTGGTAGAGGTCCAGCCAGCCGTCCAGCCCGGGCCGTTCGGGGTACCAGGCGAAGGCGCCGTAGTCGCTGTCGCGGGCCGCGACGATCCCGCCCGGCCGGCACACCCGGCGCATCTCGCGCAGCGCCCGCACCGGGTCGCCCACGTGCTGGAGCACCTGGTGGGCGTGGACGACGTCGAAGGAGTCGTCGGGGAAGTCCAGGGAGTGGACGTCGGCGACCGCGAACGTGACGTTCTCCAGGCCCCGTTCGGCGGCGGTGGCCCGCGCCTTGTCCAGGACGTCCCCGGCGCTGTCGACGCCGGTGACCCGTCCCGGGGCGACCAGCGCGGCCAGGTCGGCGGTGATGGTGCCGGGTCCGCAGCCGACGTCCAGCACGTCGAGTCCCGGGCGCAGTTCGCCCAGCAGGTAGGCGGCCGAGTTGGCGGCGGTGCGCCAGGTGTGGGAGCGGAGGACCGACTCGTGGTGGCCGTGGGTGTAGACGGCGGTCTCGCGGGTCGTGGACCGCTCGGCGGCGTGCGTCATGGAAGCGACTCCCTCGGTGTGGGTGCGTGCCTCCACCGTAGATCCGCTCGCCGCATGGTGAGACCCGTGTCTTGCCATGTGGACGAGCTGGCCTCGGTGGAGCGCGGTCAAGCGGCATCCGGGGGAGGGGAGTTCGGCGGTCCGTCGGGGGAGGGGGTCGGGGGGCCGGGGCGGCGGGGGGCGAGTGGAGTTGGTTTCTAGAAAAGACTTCTATATGTTTCCGTGCGGGGGGACGCGCCGGGGGAGCGCGTTCCGCGGAGGCGGCCCGGACCGTGGGGGAACCGGGCCGCCACCGCGCCTCCACCGCCCCTCCACCGCGCCTCCCGCCGGCCTGAGGCCGCCCCCCACCCTCCCCCGCGCTTCCTGTGACAGCCTCGTGAACAGGCGCCGGGACCCCGCCCCACCACCCCCGCGCGCCCCTACGATCGGCCCGCCGCCGTCCGGCGGCCCGACCCGTGACCGCGCCGAGGAGTCCCGTGCCGCACCCGTCCGAGCCCGCCCGCCGCTCGCTCCTGAAGGCCCTCACCGCCGTCCCGGCCGCCGCCGCGCTCGCCGGGGCCGCCGGCCCGGCCGCCGCCGCGCCCCTCGCCGCCCCCGGCATCGTCAAACCGCTGCCCGAGGCGCACTTCACCGTGCGCGGCACCAACGCCGAAGCCCGCTTCGACGCCCTCGGCGACACCGGACCCCTCACCCCCGCCGCCCGCTTCTTCGTCCGCAACCACACCTCCACCCCCGTCCTCGACGCGGCGGACTGGCGGCTCACCCTCTGGGGCGACGGACTCCACGGCCGCACCCCCGTCCACTTCACCCTCGGACAGCTCCGCGACCTGCCCTCCGTCACCCGGACGGCCCTCGTCGAATGCGCCGGGAACGGCCGCAGCCTCTACGCCACCCAGCAGGGCCAGACCGTCTCCGGCACCCCCTGGACCCTCGGCGCCGTCGGCGCCGCCCGCTGGCGCGGCGTCCCCCTCCGCGAGGTCCTGCACCGCGCCGGCCTCGCCCACGACGCCGTCGACCTGCTGCCGCGCGGCCTGGACGCCCCGTACGTCTCCGGCGGCACCGACTTCGGCCGGGTCCGCCGCCCGCTGCCCGTCGCCAAGGCGCTGGACGACGTGATCCTTGCGTACGAGATGAACGGCGAGCCGCTCCCGTACGACCACGGACACCCCGTCCGGCTCATCGTGCCGCACTGGGTCGGCATCGCCTCCATCAAGTGGCTCGGCGACATCGAGGTCGCCACCCGCCCGCTCGCCAGCCCCTGGTCCACCGACTGGTACCGCCTCTTCGGCGAGGCCCACTCGCCCGGCGGCAGCGCCCCGATCACGGAGCAGACGCTCAAGTCCGGCTTCCAGCTGCCCTTCGGCGCCGCCCTGGAGGCCGGCCGCGTCCACCGGCTCACCGGCCGCGCCTGGTCCGCCCACGCGCCCGTCCGCTCCGTCGACGTCTCCACCGACGGCGGCGCCACCTGGCGCCCCGCCCGCCTCCACGACGACCCCCGGCGCGCCGCCTGGGTCCGCTGGTCGGCGGCCTGGCGCCCGGCCCGCACCGGACCCGCCACCCTGCTCTCCCGCACCACCGACGCCGCCGGGAACGTCCAGCCCGACACCGCCGTCGCCAACACCCAGGGCTACCTCTTCGACGCGGTCGTCCGTCACCCGGTCACGGTCTCCTGAGCGCGGACCACGGCCTCCCGAGAATGTAGAACGGCGCATTTGCGCTTATAACAGGGCAGGGGGACGCCCTGCCCGGCGCCCCCGTGCGCTCAGGAGGTACGGGACATGCGGGAGACGGCTCCGGAAGGCCGCGGGCCGGTGCGCTACGGCCCGCCCGTGCCCGAGAGCGGCCGGTCCGTCCCCCCGGAGCTCGCCGCGCTCCTCGCGGCCGCCGCCGGCCGGACCGCCCCCGAACCGCCCGGCGGCGGACCCGTGCTGCGCGAGGCCGCCGCCGGCTACTGGTGGCGCCGCGGCCTGCGCGGCCACGCCGAGGACTCCCTCGTCGCCCCCGGCGCCCCCGCCCTCCTCCTCGCGCTCCTCGCCGCCCACGGCGGCGACGTGCTGCTGCCCCGGCCCTGCCCCGCCTGGTGGACCCCGCAGGTCCGGCTCCTCGGCCGGTTCGCGTACCACGTGCCCACCGCCCCGGAGGCGGGCGGCGTCCCCGACCCGTACGCCCTCCTGGAGACCGTCCGCCGGGTCCGTGCCGAGGGCGGCGACCCCCGGGTGCTGCTGCTGTCCGTCGCCGACGACCCCACCGCCGGCGTCGCCCCGCCCGAACTCGTCCGCGAGAGCTGCGAGGCCGCCGTCGCCGAAGGGCTCCACGTCATCAGCGACGAGACCTGGCGCGACACCCTCCACCACCCGCAGGACACCGTCCTCGTCAGCCCCGCCGAGATGTGCCCCGACGACGTCACCGTCCTCGCCGACCTCGCCGGCGGCGGCCTCGTCCCCGGCTCCTGGCCCTGCGCGATCGCCCGCTTCCCGCCCACCGGCCCGGCCCGCGCCGACCGCTACCGCGACCCCCGGGCCCGCGTCCTCGACGTGCTCACCGCCCTCGGTGCCGTGACGGCCGCCCCGGTCGCCCCCGCCGTCGCCCACGCCCTCGGCGAACCCGAGGACGTCTCCGTACCGGCCCGCCGCGCAGCCGGCGTCCACGGCCGGCTGGCCGCCGCCGCCCACCGCGCCGTCCTCGACGCCGGCGCCCTCGCCCGGCCCCCGCGGGCCGGCCGCCACCTCTACGCCGACCTCGGCCCGCTCCGGCCCGGCCTCGCCGCCCACGGCGTCACCGACTCCCTGGAACTGGAGAACCACCTCACCGCCCGCCTCGGCCGGCCCGTCCCCGGCGGCCACCGCTTCGGCGACGAACTCGGCGCCCTCCGGGTCCGCCTCGACACCGCCCCGCTGCTCGGCACGACCCCGCCGGAACGCGCCGAGACCCTCGCCGCCCGCGAACCCGAACGCCTGCCCCAGGTCACGAACGCCCTGGCCGCCCTCTCCGCCGCCCTGCGAGAACTCGCCTGAACCCGCTCCCACAGCCCCCGCCCCCACGGACCACCCCCACCGGACGGTCCCCCGCCGGACCGCCTCCCCCGCCGCGCAGAACGGAGCCCGCAGATGACCGAACGGACGGCCCGCCCCGCCCCGGCCGCCGAGGCCCCGCGCCCGCCCGCGCCCGCCCCGCTCCCCACCTCCGTCCTCCAGCCCCTCGGCCGGCTGCGCCACGACTGGCCCCGCAGCTTCGCCGACCGGCTCACCGCGCCGCTGCCCGGCGTCCGCGCGCTCGCCCGGCTCGCCCGCGAAGGAGCCGTACGCCCCCGGCCCGAGGGCCTGCGGGACATCCCGCTGCTGCCCTTCGAGCCCGGCCCGCCGCCGCCCGCCGGGCCCGGCACCGTCGCCGTCACCTGGGCCGGGCACGCCAGCTGGGTCCTGCGCGTCGGCGGCCTCACCGTCCTCACCGACCCCGTCTGGTCCCGCCGCATCCTCGGCACCCCCGCCCGGCTCACCCCGGTCGGCGTCCGCTGGGAGGACCTGCCGCCGGTCGACGCGGTCGTCATCAGCCACAACCACTTCGACCACCTCGACGCCCCCACCCTCCGGCGCCTCCCGCGCGCCACCCCGGTCCTCGTCCCGGCCGGGCTCGGCCGCTGGTTCGTCCGCCGCGGCTTCACCCGCGTCACCGAGCTCGACTGGTGGGAGGCGGTCGAACTCGGCGGCGTCCGCTTCGACTTCGTCCCCGCCCACCACTGGTCCAAGCGGACCCTCCTGGACACCTGCCGCTCCCTGTGGGGCGGCTGGGTGCTCACCGACCCCGCCGGTCGGCGGGTCTACTTCGCCGGGGACACCGGATACGGCCACTGGTTCGCCGAGATCGGCCGCCGCCACCCCGGCATCGACCTCGCGCTCCTCCCCATCGGCGCCTACGACCCGCGCTGGTGGCTCAGCGACGTCCACACCGACCCGGAGGAGGCCGTCCGCGCCCACCAGGACCTGGGCGCCCGCCGGATGGCCCCCATGCACTGGGCCACCTTCGTCCTCTCCTCCGAGCCCGTCCTCGAACCCCTCACCCGGGTCAGGGCCGCCTGGGAACGGGCCGGGCTGCCCCGCGAGGACCTGTGGGACCTCCCGGTCGGCGGCTCACGCGTCCTCGTGCCGTAGCGCGCCCCGCCGACCGCCCCGCCGACCGCCCCGCAGCCGCCGCCACCCCGCCGGAACGGCCCCGACCAGCAGCGTCAGGCCCACCGCCGCCACCACGCCCTGCCACGGCTCCGGGAAGAGCGAACCGCCCAGGATGCCGATCAGCTGGTACGTCGCCGCCCACGCCAGACACGCCGCCGCGTCGCCCCGGGCGAACCGGCGCAGCGGCATCCGGGCCAGCAGGCACGCCAGCATCACCGGGATCCGGCCGGCCGGCACCAGCCGCGACAGCACGAGCACCGACACCTGGTGGCTGTCGAGCCGCTCCTGCGCGTGCGCCAGCCGCTCCGGCGTCACCCGGCCGCGCAGCGCCGCCAGCCAGCGGGACCCGCCCCGCGAGCGGACGCCCCGCTGCCCCAGCCAGTACAGCGCCAGGTCGCCGAGGAAGGCGGCGGACGCGGCCAGCAGGAAGACGAAGAGCAGGGAGAACGGCGAGCTCTGGTGGAAGGCCACCACCGCCGCCGAGCTGACGACCGCCCCCGTCGGCACCACCGGCACCAGCGCGCCCAGCGCCACCAGCAGGAACAGCGACGGATAGCCGACCGCCTGCTGCGTCGACTCCGGCGGCAGGTCGCGCACGGCCGCCAGCAGTCCTCCGGTCACCGGGCGACCTCCGGGCGCACCCGCTCGCCGTGCCCGAGCCGGTGGACCGTCACCTTCGGCGCCAGCCGGGCCGCCTGGCGCACGAACTCGTCGCCCGGCGCGTGGAACTCGTGCGGCCGGACCCCGTCCAGACCGACCGGCCAGTACGTGCCGTAGTGCACCGGCACCGCCGCGGCGGGGGACAGCGCGGCCAGCGCCTCGGCGGCGCGGGCCGCGTCCAGGTGCCCCTGGCCCAGGAACGGGCCCCAGCCGCCCACCGGCAGCAGCGCCACGTCCACCGGGCCGACCTCCTCCGCCATGGCGTCGAACAGGCCGGTGTCCCCGGCGAAGTACGTCCGCGCCCCGCCCTCGATCACGTACCCGAGCGCGGGGGAGCGGTGCGGGCCCACCGGCAGCCGCCGGCCGTCGTGGCGCGCGGGGACGGCCCGTACCGCCACGCCCTCCACCGCCACCTCGTCCCCGGCGGACACCTCCGTCAGCCGCAGCCCTCCCGCGGCCAGCCGGCGCAGCCCCGGCACGGCGTCCGGCGCGCCGCGCGGCACCAGCAGCCGGGTGCCCGGCGCGAGCCGGGCCAGCGACGGCAGGTGCAGGTGGTCGGCGTGCAGGTGCGAGACGAGGACCGCCTCCGCGACGGCGGCCTCCGGCGGCGGCGGGGCGCCGCGGCGGCGGCGCAGGTGCGCGAGGCGCCGCGCGAACAGCGGGTCGGTGAGGAACCGGACCCCGGAGTCCTCGACCGTGCAGGTCGCGTGCCCCCACCAGGTGACCTCCACCGGCATGCCGCCCTTCCGTCGCCCGCTCGCGCCTCTCCTGACGAGGGTAGATGTCCGCGGGCCGCTTCCCCCACACCCCCGCGGGCCTCCCGCGGGCCTTCCCGGGGCAGTAGGGTCGCCCCATGAACGACGTCCGGGTCGCGGCGATCGCCAGCCTCACCCCGCTCGAAGAGCTCGACTCCGTCCCCTTCCTCGTCGACACGCGCGGCCAGCGGGCCGCGTGCGCCCGCTGGGCGGACGAGCGGGGCTACGTCCTCGCCCGCGAACTCCTCTTCTACGGCGTCCGCCCCGACCACGACGAGCTGTGGGCCGACGTGGAGTCCGGGGAGGTGGACCTCTTCGTCGCCGCGAACGAGCGGGTCCTCGACCGCGCGCTGACCTCCGTCCCGGGCTTCCGCGCAGAGTGCGCGCGGCGGGGCGTGCGCCTGGAGACCGCCGACGCGCAGCCCCCCGTCTACGACTCCGCCGCCCGGGCGGCCGTCCACCGCCGCCTCTCCATGCCCACGGCCGGGTACGACGGGACCTGAGGCCGCCCGGGGCGGCGACGGCGGAGACCCGGCGCCGCACGGCGCCGGAGACGGCGGGAACCCGGCGTCCTGTCGCCGTCCCGCCCGTCGCCGCCCCCGTCCCCGCTCCCCTCCCGCGCCCCTTTCCCGTCCCGGCCGTGCCCGGACGCCCGGCGGTGGGTAGATGTGTCAGGGTAGGGGGACGTTTGGGTGAAAGGTGACGGGCGGCGTGGGTGACGGGCGAAGGGGAGGCGGCGCCGGCCGCTGGCGCACCGCGGGCCGGACGGCCGTGCGGGTGCTCACCGTGTGGGCCGTGTCGACGCTCACCCTGCTGCTGCTCGCCGGTCTGCTCCCGGACTTCCAGCTCCAGTCCGCCGACGGCGACAGCCTCACCCGCACGGCCCTGACGGCCGCCTGGGCCGCCGGTGCCTTCGGCCTGCTGACCGCGCTCGTCTGGCCGCTGGCGGTACGGGCGCTGCTGCTCGTCCCCGCCCTCGTCCTCGGCCTGCTCGCCTTCTTCCTCAACGGCTCGCTCCTCCTCGTCGCGCTCTGGCTGATCCCGGACGGGCGCGGGGCCGCCGACCCGGAGACGGCGGTCGTGGTCGCCGCCGTGATGTCGGCGGTCGCCTCCGCCACCTCCACCGCGCTCGCGGTGCGGGACGACGACGCCTACCGCCGCCGGCTCTACCGGCTGACCGGCCGCACCCGCCCCCGAGACCCGCGCTCCGCGCCCGCCCCCGGCACCGTCTTCCTCCAGCTCGACGGCGTCGGCCACCGGGCGCTGCGGGACGCCGTCGCCGACGGCCTGATGCCGACGGTGGCGGGCTGGCTCGACGCGGGCCACCGGCTCACCCCCTGGCGCACGGACTGGTCGAGCCAGACGGGTGCCAGCCAGCTCGGCATCCTGCACGGCAGCAACGAGGACGTGCCGGCCTTCCGCTGGTACGAGAAGGACACCGGCCGCGTCATGGTGTCGAACCGGCCGGCGAGCGCGGTCGAGCTCCAGCGCCGGGCGGTGCGCCGCACCGGCGACGACGGGCTCCTCAGCCTCGACGGCGCCTCCCGGGGCAACCTCTTCAGCGGCGGCGCCGACGAGGTGGCGCTGGTGCTGACGGTGGCCGCCCGGCGGGGCCGGAGGAACCGCTCGCGGGCCGGGTACTTCGCGTACTTCTCCGACCCGGCCAACGCCGTCCGGACCGCGGGCTCCCTCGTCGGCGAGGTCGTCCGCGAGGTGGTCCAGTCGACCCGGTCCCGGCTGCGCCGCGAGACCCCCAGGATCCCGCGCGGAGGCACCTACCCCTTCGTCCGCGCCTTCGCGACGGTGGTCGAGCGGGACGTCGTGGTCGCCGCTGTGATGGGCGACATGCTCGCGGGCCGCACCGCCGTCTACGCCGACCTGGTGGCGTACGACGAGGTGGCGCACCACTCGGGGCCGCGCGGCCGGGACACCGACCAGGTGCTGCGCCGCCTCGACCGCGCCGTCGGGCTGATCGCCCGGGTCGCCGAGCACGCCCCGCGGCCGTACCGGATCGTGCTCCTCTCCGACCACGGGCAGAGCCCGGGGGAGACCTTCGAGGGGGCGTACGGGCTGACGCTGAAGGACCTGGTGCGGGCGGGCTGCGGGCTGCCGGTGTCGCGCCGGGCCGGCCGGACCCGCAGCGGCGCCGAGGCCCGGGCCGCCGCCCGCGACGCGCTGCGCAGCGCCCTGCACCGGCCGGTGGAGACGGGCGGCGAGGAGGAGCGGGAGCTGCCCGCCCGGCCCTCCGAGCCGGTCGTCCTCGCCTCGGGGAACCTCGGCCTGGTCTCCTTCCCCGACGTGCCGCACCGGCTGACGAAGGAGGAGATCGACCGGCGCCATCCGGCGCTGCTGCGGACGCTGGCCCAGCACCCGGGGATCGGCTTCCTCCTGGTGGCGAGCGCGGAGCACGGCTCGGTGGTGCTGGCGGGGGACGGGGTGGAGGTGCCGGTGGCGCAGCTGGCCGACGACGGGCCGCTCGCGGTCTTCGGCCGGGGCGCGGCCGACGCCGTCCGGCGCACCGACGGCTTCCCGCACGTCGCCGACATCATGGTCAACTCGATGTACGACCCGGCGACCGGGACCGTGCACGCCTTCGAGGAGCAGATCGGCTCGCACGGAGGGCTGGGCGGCGAGCAGGCGCGCCCCTTCCTGCTCTCCCCGCCGGAGCTGTCCCCGCCCGTCGCGGAGGGGGAGGAGCTGGTGGGCGCCGAGCGGGTCCACCGGGTGCTGCGGCGCTGGCTGCGCGAGGGCGACGGGCCGCAGGTGCCGCTGGAGCGCCCGGCGGGGAGCCAGGAGATTTCCCCGCCCCAGACCGAAGCGGAATCACTTCTTCCGGTCGAGGGGCCGGTCGTGCCAGACAAAAACCACTGATTTGGACGGGTGTTCGCCGTACCCGACCATGGTCCGGTTCCGGAGGATTGTCCGGTCCTGCACGACGGAAGGCGCACCACCCCATGAGCACGGCCCCCACGGCCCCCACCCTCCCCGGGAGCGACACCGGCGGACAGCACGCCCGCCGCTTCGGGCTGCCGGTCGCGACCGCCCTGGTCATGGGCAACATCATCGGCGGGGGCATCTTCCTCCTGCCCGCCTCCGTCGCCCCCTTCGGCACCATCAGCCTGGTCGCCTTCGGCGTCCTCACCCTCGGCGCCCTCGCCCTCGCCCTGGTCTTCGGCCGGCTCGCCCACCGCCACCCGGTGACCGGCGGCCCGTACGTCTACGCCCGCGAGGCCTTCGGCGACTTCGCCGGTTTCCTCGCGGCCTGGTCCTACTGGATCACCACCTGGGTCTCCAACGCGGCCCTCGCCGTCGCCGCCGTCGGCTACCTCGACGTCCTCGTGCCCGTCCACCACTCGACGGCCGCCGCCCTCGGCGCCGCCCTGCTGATCCAGTGGCTGCCGGCCTGCGCCAACCTCGCGGGCACCCGGTACGTCGGCGCCGTCCAGGTCGTCGCCACCGTGCTCAAGTTCGTGCCCCTGCTCATCGTCGCCGTCGGCGGCCTCCTCTTCTTCGACAGCGCCAACCTCGGCCCCTTCCGGGCCGGCGACGAGAGCGCGCTCGGCGCGGTCTCCGCCTCCGCCGCGATCCTGCTCTTCAGCTACCTCGGCGTCGAGTCCGCCGCCGTCAGCGCCGGGGAGGTCCGCGACCCGCGCCGCAACGTCGGCCGCGCCACCGTCCTCGGCACCCTCGCCGCCGCCGGGCTCTACCTGCTCACGATGGTCTCCGTCCTCGGCACCGTCCCGCACGACCGGCTCGTCGTCTCCACCGCGCCCTTCGCCGACTCCGTGAACCTGATGTCCGGCTCCACCTGGGGCGGCGCCGCCGTCGCCTGCATGGCCCTCGTCTCCATGCTCGGCGCCCTCAACGGCTGGACCCTCCTCAGCGCCCAGACCCCCTACGCCGCCGCCCGCGACGGCCTCTTCCCGCAGGTCTTCACCGTGAAGCGGCGCGGCGTCCCCACCGTCGGCGTCGTGGTCACCGTCGTCCTCGCCTCGCTGCTGACCGTCTACAACTACACGGCCGGACCGGGCGGCGTCTTCGAGGCCCTCGTCCTCGTCACCACCTTCACCGCCACCGTCCCCTACCTGCTCTCCGCCGCCGCCCAGGTGTACTTCCTGCTCTCCGGCCGCGCCGACCGGGTCCGGGGGGCCCGCCTCGCCCGGGACGCCGCCCTCGCCCTCGCCGCCTTCGGCTTCTCCCTCTGGCTCGTCGCCGGGTCCGGATACGCCGCCGTCTACCAGGGCGTCCTCTTCCTCTTCGCCGGCGTCCTCGTCTACGCCTGGATGGCCGCCCGCAAGCGCGCCGCCGCCCCGGCCGGAGCCGCGGTGGCCGGTGGGACCGCCGAGGCCCCCGGGACCCCCGTGACGGTGAATCAGGCCCCGGGGGCGTAGTCCAGGAGGGCGGATCTCCCGCCCGGGCGGAGCGCCGGACGGTCCGGCGGGGCAGTACGGATCACCGTGAGCCCCGCACCCCTCCCGTCCCGCGAGCCCGCCGCCCCGGCGGGCCTCCCGGCGCGCCTGGGGCGGCTGCTCACCCTGCTCTGCGGAGCGCTCCTCGTGCTCGCCGTCCTCGGCACGGCCGGGGCGGCGGCCGGGCCGCCCGGCGCCGGCGAGGCCCGCCCGGCCTCCGCGCCCGCCGACCCCGTGGGCGAGACCCACGAACCCGGCCCCGCCGAGGCGGCCCTCCCCGGCCGCGCCCGGCACCGGCGGACCCGGATCCGCCCCGTCCGGGCGCCCCGGCGCGCCCGCCCGGACCGCCGCGCCGCCGCGTGCGGCGCCCCCGCCCCCGTACCCGCTCCGCGCCCCGCCGCGTCCCGGCGGGTGGTGATGCGCTGCTGAGGAGGCCCCGCCTCCCAGCAGCCCCTTTCCACCACCCCCCCCGCATCGCGAGGAGCACCGTCATGCCCACCGACCCGTACGCCGTCCTCCAGGCACTGCTGCGCGCCGAGGCCGCCCGCAGCCGCCGCGCCGCCGACGTCCCGTCCGAACCGGCCCCCGCCCCTGCGGCCGCCCCTTCCCCGGCGGTCGTCCCTCCGGCGGCCCCGGAGCGGACCCGCCGGGCCGCGCCCGGCTCCGTCCCGCCCGGCTCCGCCCCCGCCGGACCGCGCCCGCGCCGCGAGCCGCCGGTCCGCTGATCCGCCGCACCCCTCCCGGGGACCGGCCGCCCCGCCCCTCGTGCCGGGCGGCCGCCCCCCGGACCGCTGCTCACCGGACGGTCATCGGAGAATCCGATTTGCGTCCGCGCGGCGGCCCGTACCAGGCTGATCCGATGACCTCGACCGACCGGAACACCCGCCCCGATCGGTCCGCCGGAACCGCCCCCGGCCCCGAACCCGGCGGCGCACCGCCCGCCCGACGGGCCGCCGACCGGCTCCTCCGCCTCGCCCGGCACCCCTACTGGGACCGGGCGAGCCCCGCGTACCGCGTCCGGCGCTGGCCCGACCTCACCGCGCTCTGCCTCGCCACCGCCTTCTTCTGGTCGAGCCTCAGCCCCTCGCTGGTGCCCCGCCCCTGGTACCTCCAGGGCATCGTCGGCGGCATCACCGCCGCCATCGGCTACGCCCTCGGCTCCACCCTCGCCTGGCTCTTCCGGGCCCTCGTCCGCCGCCGGCCCGGCGAGCCGGTCCGCACCCGCTGCTGGCAGGCGTACTGGCTGCTCGCCCCGCTCGCGACCCTCTGGCTCGTCTCCGAGTCCGCCCGGACGCAGCGCCGGCTGCGGGTCCTCCAGGACCTGCCGCCCTCGCTCACCTGGCACACGCCGATGATCGCCCTGATCGCCCTCGCGCTCCTGGCCCTCGCCCTGCTCCTCGCCCGTCTCGTCCGGCTCGGCGCCGTCACCCTCATCCGGCTGCTCGGCCGGCTCCTGCCCCGGCCCGTCGCCTACGTCACCGGCGCGCTCCTCACCGCCCTCGCCGTCCTCGTCGGCGTCCGCGACATCGTCTACGACCGGGGGATCGTCGACGTCGCCGACCGCATCGCCGCCGCCACCAACGGCGGCACCAAGGCCGGCATCGAACGGCCCGTCTCCCGCTACGTCTCCGGCGGCCCCGGCTCCCTCCTCGGCTGGGACTCCCTCGGCTACGAGGGGCGCAACTTCACCGGCTCCACCCCCACCCGGGCCGCGCTCACCGCCTGGAGCGGACGCCCCGCCCGGGACCCGGTCCGCGTCTACGTCCCCTCCACCCCGCCCGTCGCCTTCGCCGACGCCAGCCCCTTCGCCGCCCAGGCCGCCCTCGCCGTCCGCGAACTCGACCGCACCGGCGCCTTCGACCGGTCCGTCCTCGCCGTCGCCGGCACCACCGGCACCGGCTGGGTCGACCCGAACGTCGCCGAGGCCCTGGAGTACATGCACCGGGGCGACACCGCGATCGTCGCCGTCCAGTACTCGTACCTGCCGAGCTGGGTCTCCTTCCTCGTCGACAAGGAGAAGGCCGGCCAGGCCACCCGCGCCCTCCTCGACGCCGTCCGGGCCCGCCTCGACACCCTGCCCCCGGACCACAGGCCCCGGCTCGTCGTCACCGGCGAGAGCCTCGGCGCCTACGCCGTCGAAGCCTCCTTCGGCAGCGCGGCCCGCCTCCTCGCCGAGACCGACGGCGCCCTCCTCCTGGGCCCGCCCGACTTCTCGCCGGTCTCCCGCGAGCTCCGCCGCGACCGCGACCCCGGCAGCCCCGTCTGGCGCCCCCGGTACGACGGCGGCCGGCACGTCCGCTTCGGCCAGTTCCCGGCCACCGACCTCGCCCGCCCGGCCGCCCGCTGGGAACACCCCCGCGTGGTCTACCTCCAGAACGCCTCCGACCCCGTCGTCTGGTGGTCGCCCAACCTGCTCCTCGACCGGCCCGCCTGGCTCTCCCGGCCGCTCGGCCCGGACATCACCCCCGAGATCCGCTGGTTCCCCTTCGTCACCTTCTGGCAGACCTCGGTCGACATGGCCGTCTCGTACGGCGTCGACGCCCCGCACGGCCACCGCTACGGCGCCGGAGCCGTCGACGGATGGGCCGCCGTCGCCCCGCCCGAGGACTGGACCGACGCCGACACCACCCGTCTGCGCGCCTACATCGGCCACCGGAGGGCGGCCTACTGAGACCTCCCGGAGCGCCCCGCCGAGACTCCGCGGCGGGGGCTACGCCCCCGCGACGGCGGCCGGGGCGGCGTCCGCGCCCCGCCGCCCGTGCACGGTCAGCAGCGCCAGCGTCGCCCCGGTCAGCGTGACCAGCGCCACCAGACCCGGCACCAGGGCGACCAGCGGCCCCGCGAGCACCCCGCCCGCACCGCCCGCGAGCAGCGCCACCGGCCGCCGCCCCGAGGTCCGCCACACCACCGCCGCCGCGCCCAGCAGGTAGACGCCCACCCCGCCGGGCAGCGACCAGGCCACCACCCCGTGCAGGGGCTCCGCGAGCCCGTGGTGCCCGGTGTCCGCGACCTGCTGGAGGACCTTCTTCATGCCCAGCGCGCACAGCACCACGCCCGCCACCAGCGGCAGGTGCAGGAAGGTGTACACGTCCCGCGCGAAGCGGGTCCGGTCGTCGCCGCCGAGCCCCGCGAGCCGGTGCTCCGCGCCCTCGCCCAGCTGCCGGAAGTACAGCCACCACAGGGCCGCCGACAGCAGCAGCCCGGTCGCCGCCGCGACCAGCACCGCGGGCGTCAGCGGCAGGCCCCCGACGCCGACGCCCATCGCCACGATCGACTCGCCCAGCGCGATGATCACGATCAGGCCGTGCCGCTCGGCGAAGTGCCCGGGGGAGTTGACCCGCCAGCCCGACGAGCCGGTGACGTAGATGCCGCCGTAGTCCACGGCCACCGCGGCCAGCCACAGCAGCAGTTGCGCCCGGCCGGTGTACGCCGAGCCGGCCAGCAGCAGCACCAGCGGCGGCAGCACCGACACCAGCGCGGTCCGCCGCAGCGTCCGCCGCAGCGCCGTGTCCCCGGGGCTGCTCACCCAGTACGACACCAGGTGCAGCACCCGCACCGCGCCGTAGCAGAGCACGAACAGCAGCGGGGCCGGCAGCCCGCCCGGCCGGTCCGCGAAGACCTCCGGCACCGCGAAGGACACGACCAGGACCACCGCCATCACGGTCACCAGGACCGCGAAGAGACCGCCCGAGTCGGCCCGCACCACATTGCCCAGCCAGGCGAAGCAGCACCAGCACCACCACAGCAGCGCCAGCACCACCATGCCGCCGGCCAGCCGCACCGGCGACGGCGCCGTCGCCATCAGCGCCGTGACCTGCGTGATCGCGTACACGAACACCAGGTCGAAGAAGAGCTCGGCGGGCGTCACCGCGTGATCGCCCCCGGTGGCCACCAGGCCGGCCTTCCCTCTGCCCCACGCCATCCGCGCGTCCTCCCCCTGTGACAGGGCGGCGCGCGCCGCCCGGCGCGCACCCTACACACGCCGCCCGGCCCGCCGCCGGGAGAGTCCGAACTCCGGCCCGAGACACGGCGGGAGACCGCCCCGGCCCCGGCATGACCTCCGGGGTAATCGACCCGCACCCGCCCCCGGCGGCAAGCTCTGGAACACCGGAACCCGGGCGGCGCACTCCGCCCGGGCGCCGGCTCCCCACCGTACGAACGACCCCCTTCAGGAGGGTGATCCGCCATGTCCCAGGCCCTGCTCGCCGGTCTCGCCCGCACCACCCAGCCGCAGTCCATGGTCCGCCGGTTCCTCGCCCTCGACGCCGTCGTCACCGGGGCCAACGGACTCGCCTACGCCCTCGCCTCCGGTCCGCTCGGCGACCTCCTCGGCGTGGACTCCGCCCTGCTCCTCGAACTCGGCCTCTTCCTCACGGCCTTCGCCGCCGGCGTCGCCTGGCTGGCGAGCCGCCCGCAGCCCCCGGCGCTCGCCGTGAAGCTCGTCGTGGACGCCAACCTGCTGTGGGCCGTCCTCAGCCTGGTCGCCCTCGCCGCCTGGCTGGACCCCACCACCGCCGGACTCGTCTGGACCCCGGTGCAGGCCGGCACCGTCGCCGGCTTCGCCCTCCTCCAGTGGACCGCGCTGCGCGCCGCTACCCGCTGAGGGAACGCAGGTACTCCACCGTCGCCGGGTCGGCCGGGAGCATCGTCTCGATGGCCAGCTCGGCGACGGTCACGTCCATCGGCGTGTTGAAGGTCGAGATCGACGACACGAAGGACAGCACCCGCCCGTCGTGCTCGATCCGCAGCGGCAGCGCGAAGTACGGATACGGCTCCGGGTCCTCCGCGTCGCCCGCCTCCGCCGGCTCCGGCAGCGGATACGCCGTCACCTCCTCGTACACCGCCCGCAGCGCCTCCGAACGGGCGAAGGCGATCTGACGCTCCATCTGGGCCAGCAGATGCCCCCGCCACTCCCGGAAGTTGCGGATCCGGGGCGCCAGGCCCTCCGGGTGCAGGGTGACCCGCATGGCGTTCATCGGCGGCGCCAGCAGGTGCTCCGGCAGCCCGTCGAGGAGCAGCCCGATCGCCCGGTTGGCCGCCACCACCGTGTACGAACCGTCCACCACCAGCGCCGGATACGGCTCGTACCCCCGGAGCAGCCGCGCGATGCCCTCCCGCAGCGTCTCCAGCTCCGGCGCGTCCAGCGGCGACTCCGTGTACCGGGGCGCGTAACCACCCGCCAGGAGAAGGGCGTTGCGGTCCCGCACCGGCACGTCCAGGTGCTCGGCGAGCCGCAGGATCATCTCCTCGCTCGGCCGGGACCGGCCCGTCTCCACGAAGGAGATGTGCCGGGCCGAGGAGTCCGCGCGCAGCGCCAGCTCCAGCTGGCTCAGCCGCCGCCGCTCGCGCCAGTCGCGCAGCAGCGCCCCCACCCCCGTGTCGCTCACGACCGTCGTCATGCCCAGACGGTATCCCAGAGGGGCGACCCGGGTACGTACCCCCGGGGACCGACGCCGCACCCCGTACCCCGCCCCGCGCACCACCCGACCGGAGGGAGCACCCCCGTGACCACGCAGCCGCTGTCGCAGAAGGAGATCGAGGACCGACTGCGGGAGCTTCCCGGCTGGTCCGTCGAGGACGGCCGCCTCGTCCGCTCCTACCGGCTCCCCGACCACTTCGCGGCGACCGCCCTCGTCGTCCACGTCGCCCAGATCCAGCAGGAGCTGAACCACCACTCCGACCTGACGCTCGGCTACGACTCGGTCGGCCTGGCCGTGCGCACCCACTCCGCCGACGCCCTCACCGAGAAGGACTTCGACCTCGCCGAGCGCGTCGAGGCCGCCGCCCCCGGCCACGGCGCCGACTGACGCCCCGTCGCCCACCGGGCCGCCCCCGTACCCTCCTCGGCCTCGCCTGGCGGAGGGCGAGAAAAGCGATCGATCGGGACGGGTGGCTTGCGGACCTCACGGATTCTTCTCCGGGGGAGCCGGAATCGTGCAACCTTGGACGGTTGTCGTGAGTCTGGCGGTGTTGAGAGTTCCTCACCACCACTGCACCGCGGAGGCATCCCCTTGAGACATCTCAGCCCGGCCGTCGCCCTCGTTCTGACCGTGACCGCAGGGGCCTTGAGCACGCCGGCCATGGCAGCCGGAGCGGAGGGCCCGGTGCCGGTGGAGGCTCCCGCCGGGGTCGCGGAGGCGGTCGCGCCCCTGTCGATCCCCGCCGATTCCGTACTGCTGAGCGCCGGGAGGACCGGCATCCTCAGCCGTACGGGTACCGGGGCTTCGGCCGTTCACCGGTGGACGCGTCTGGCGGACGGCGTCACCACCGCCCTGCCGGCCGGGTCGTACTGGGGCAGCGCCGGTACCGATCTGGTCGTGTCCCGGCAGGGGGCCGTGTTCACGCTCACGGACATGAGCGGGGCGACGGAGCCGGTGGCACTGGACACGTCGGCGTTCAACACGGACGCCACTCCCTACGTGGTGGACCGTGTCGTGGGCGAAACGCTGCTGATGACGGCAACCGTGGGCGGCGCCGAGGAATTCCACCTCGTCTCCCGGGGCGCGGACGGCCGGATCAGCGATCGCGTGCTCGATCTGGCCGAGGGTTCGAGGCCGATGTTCAGCCACTCGTCCGGTCCGGACAGCCTCGCCGTCTCCTACGGAGAGCCGATCCAGAACGGCTACTACCGTGGGCGGCTCAGCACGGTTGACGTGGCCACCGGGGCGCTCACCGCGTCTCACTACTTCCTCCCGGAGGCGCTCCACACCGCGATCGCCGTGACGCCGAACCACCTGACCTGGGTGCTCGACCCGTACGGCAGCAACCCCCGACTCCAGGTGCTCTCCCGCGCCACGGACGCACCGGTGGCCACCACGCCGCTGCTGCCCCAGGAGACGCGCGACCTGACGGCGCACCAGGTGGGTGACTGGGTGGCGCTGGTCAAGCCGGGCGGCGGCACCGCGATCTCTCCCCACCCGTACACCCCGCTCACCGCCCGCCCGCTGGACGGCGGGACGGACGTGCCGCTGCTGGACCACGCCGGTTCGGTGGCATACAGCCCCGACGGGAGCCTGCTCGTCCTCGGCGGGACCCTCGCCCAGGGCGAGGGCCTGTACCGGATCGCCCCGGACCCGGTCACCGGCAAGCCCGCCGCCACCCTCCTGCGCACCTTCGACCGGCCGACCGCCCTGACCGTGGTGAAGCAGGCTCTCCCGCCGACGGGGACGTTCGACTTCGACCGCGCGGGCGGAAAGCTGAAGGCCAGCTGGGCGCTCAGCCGCTTCAACGCCCGGACGACGCTCACACTGACGCACACGGCATCCGGCCGGACCGTGAAACTCGTGCAAGAGCCCCGTGAGGGCGTGACCGTCCACTCGCTCACCTGGGACGGGATGTACAAGGACGGTCTTCCTGCCTTCAACGGCGCCTACACGTGGACCATGACGGGCGTGCCCGCCAACGGCATCGGCCAGGCCGTCGAGCGCCGGGGATCCTTCACCCTCACCCGCACCCCCCGTCCGCACGACTTCAACGACAACGGATCCCCGGACGTCCTGGCCGTCGACAGGAACGGCGCACTCTCGGCGTACGACATCCGGCAGGTGTGGGGCCTGCAGGCGCACGAGGAGCCGTACGAGCTGGAGATAGGCGGCGGCTGGAACGCGTACGACCGGATCCTCGCTGCCGGCAACCTCGGCGGCGCCCGCAACGGTGACACCGTCGCCCGCGACAAGACCGGCGTCCTGTGGCTCTACGAGGGCAAGAGCAGCCACAAGACGCCCTTCGCCCCCCGGGCCCGGATCGGCGGCGGCTGGAACACCTACGACCAGCTCGCGGCCGGCTCCGACGTGACCGGCGACGGCCGCCCCGACCTCCTCGCCGCCGACAAGACCGGCGTCCTGTGGCTCTACCGCTCCACCGGCGACATCAAGGCCCCCTTCGCGGCCAGGAAGAAGATCGGTGCCGGCTGGGGGGCCTACAACCAGCTCACCGCCACCGGAAACCTCGCCGGCGGCACCGCCGGAGACCTCGTCGCCCGTGGCAAGGACGGCGTCCTGTGGCTCTACCTCGGCAAGGGGGACGGCACCTTCGCTCCCCGCACCAGGATCGGCGGAGGCTGGGGCGGGTTCCGCAACCTCATCGGCACGGGCGACGTCAACGGCGACGGCCGCAACGACCTCCTCGCCGAAGACCTGGCCGCCAACCGCGACGACACCGTCCTGCGCCTCTACCACGGCACCGGCCAGTGGAATGCGCCCTTCGCCCCCGCCCAGTCCCGCGACATCGAACAGCGTGCGAACATCGGCAGGCTCTTCTAGCGCCCGGCCCCTCCCACGGATCGGCCGCGTGCGTCCCGCCCGCGGCCGATCCGTTTCCGGGACCGGGGGTCCCGCCAGGGTCTCGTGCAACTGCGCGATGCGATCGCGGGTTTCGGCGGACCCGCGCACCCGGACGCGGCCGGGCACCCACCCGCCGTGAGGGACGGCGGGACTCCGGGCCACCCTCCGGCCGGCCCGCGACACGTTTGCCGTACCGGCAACTTTTCTCGCGTTTCCCGCAGGCTCCGGCGCACCCTGGTCCCATGACCCAGCATCGCGCACCCCACGTCCACCACGGCGACGGCCACGGCCACCAGGGCGCCCACGGCCCCGGGCACGACCACGGCCATAGCCACGGCCCCGGGCACGACCACGCGCCCGACTGGGGGCGGCTCGCCCCCCTTCTGGAGAGCCAGGCCGAGGTCGCCGGCACCGCCTACGGCGAGGCGGCCGCCTGGCTCGGCACCCTCGTCCCGGCGAGCGGGGTGCGCCGGCTCCTCGACGTCGGCAGCGGTCCCGGCGTCGTCACCGCGCTGCTGGCCCGGGCGTTCCCGTACGCCGACGTCGTCGCCGTCGACAGCACCCCGGAGCTCCTCGACCGCGCCCGCGCCCGCGCCGAGGCTCAGGGGCTCGGCGCCCGCGTCACCACCCTGAGCGCCGAACTCCCCGGCGACGCCGCCGCGCTCGGCGAGGCGGACCTCCTGTGGGCGGGCAACTCCCTCCACCACATCGGCGACCAGGGCGCGGCCCTCGCCGACTTCGCGAAGGTCCTCCGTCCCGGCGGCCTGGTCGCCCTCGTCGAGGGCGGGCTCGCCCCCCGGCACCTGCCCCGCGACACCGGCATCGGCCGCCCCGGCCTGGAGGCCCGCCTCGACGCCGAGCACGCCGACCGCTTCGCCCGGATGCGCGCCGAACTGCCCGGCGCCAAGCGCGAGCCGGACGACTGGCGCGCCCTGTTCACCGCCGCGGGCCTCGTCCCGGCCGGCACCCGGACCTTCCTCGTGGACGTCCCCGCCCCGGTCCCGCAGGCGGTCCGCGAGCTCGCCGTCAGCCACTTCGGGCGGCTCCGCGAGAGCCTGGGCGAGCAGCTCGACGCCGAGGACCGCGCCACCCTCGACGTGCTCCTGGACCCGGCCGACGAGCGGTCCCTGCACCACCGCACGGACCTCTTCCACCTGACGGCCCACACCGTCCACACCGCCCGCAAGGGCTGAGGGCCGACCGGCCGCGCGGACTTCCCGGGGAGACGCCGCAGGACGTCTCCCCGGGAGGACGGCCGGAAGGGGAGGCCGGCCGAGGGGCCGGTCAGGAGCCCACCGGCTCCAGCCGCCACCACTGGTAGGGGGAGTCGGTGTCCTCCCCCTGGCGCACGTCGGCGCCCTCGTCCGCGCCCTCCGCCACCTCCAGGAGCAGCCCGCTGATGAAGCTCACCAGCGCGACCGTCCCGGGCGAGGCCAGGTCCTGCTCGATGATCCACTCCTGCGCGCCGAAGTTGTTCGGCCGCCACTGCTGCACGAGCGTGCCCGGCTCCGTGGAGGCGTTCACGACGTCGAGCCGCTTCTCGCTCTCCGCGTTGACCAGGTGGTAGAGCCCGCCGCCGTTCGGCACGGCGGAGACCCGCCAGTGCTGCCCGGCGCCGTCCTTCACCGCGCCCTGCTGCACCTTGGCGCCACCGCGCCGCGAGCCCTTGTACACCTCCAGGAGCAGTCCGCTCCCCACGTTCCGCACCCGGTAGGTCCCCTCCGGGACGGGGGCGGGTCCCCCGGTCACCGTCCCCACCGCCGGGGTCTCAGGCGCCCACGTTGAACTCGCCCGGGTTCGGGCCGAGCCGCTTGCCCTCGTCGAGCGCGGCGAGCGCGGCCATGTCCTCCGCGTCCAGCTCGAAGTCGAAGACGGCGATGTTCTCGCGGATACGGGACGGGGTGACCGACTTCGGGATGACCACGTTGCCCGTCTGGAGGTGCCAGCGGAGCACCACCTGGGCGGCGGTGCGGTCGTGCTTGCGGGCGACGGCGAGGAGCGCCGGGACGTCGAGCAGACCGCGGCCCTGGCCCAGCGGGGACCACGCCTCGGTCGCGATGCCCAGCCGGGCGTGCAGCGCACGGGACTCCGCCTGCGCCAGCTGCGGGTGCAGCTCGATCTGGTTCACCGCGGGCACCACCGAGGTCTCGGCCGTCAGCCGCTCCAGGTGCTCCGGCAGGAAGTTGGAGACGCCGATCGCGCGGGCGCGCCCGTCGGCGAGGATCTTCTCCAGGGCCCGGTACGTGTCGACGTACGCGTCCTTCGCCGGCACCGGCCAGTGGATCAGGTACAGGTCGACGTGGTCGAGGCCGAGCCGCTCCAGGGAGGCGTCGAAGGCGCGCAGGGCGGAGTCGTACCCCTGCTCGCTGTTCCACAGCTTGGTGGTGACGAAGAGCTCCTCGCGGGGGATCCCGGAAGCGGCCACGGCTTTGCCCGTGCCCCGCTCGTTCTCGTAGATCGCCGCCGTGTCGATGGAGCGGTAGCCGGCCTCCAGGGCGGTGGCCACGGCCTTCTCCGCCTCGTCGTCCGGCACCTGCCAGACGCCGAAGCCGAGCTGCGGCATCGCCACGCCGTTGTTCAGGATGACCGAGGGGACCGTGCTGGCGGTGCTGTCCGTGCTCACGTGGGATGAGTCCTTACGTCGTCGGGGTCGTACGCGGGGCGGGCGCGCGAACGCCGCCCCCGTGCTTCCAACGATCATCCGCCCCGGGACATTCCGGATGCCGCACCGCGGGTTCCGGCGGCCGCGTCAGCCGTACAGCGCCTCGACCTCCGCCGCGTACGCCCGCTCGATCGCCTTCCGCTTCAGTTTCAGGGAGGGGGTGAGCAGCCCGTGCTCCTCGCTGAAGGGGTGGGCGAGGATCCGGAAGGTGCGGATCGACTCGGCCTGCGACACCAGCGTGTTCGCGGCCACCACCCCGCGCCGGATCTCCGTCTCCAGGTCCGGGTCGCGGACCAGCTCGGCGGGGGAGAGCGGCGGCCGGCCCTGGATGGCGAGCCAGTGGTCCACCGCCTCCTGGTCCAGCGTGACCAGGGCCGCGACGTACGGGCGGTCGTTGCCGACGACGAGGCACTGGGCGATCAGCGGATGCGCCCGCACCCGCTCCTCCAGGCCGCCGGGCGACACGCTCTTGCCGCCGGACGTCACCAGGATCTCCTTCTTGCGCCCGGTGATCGTCAGATAGCCCTCGGCGTCGAGCGAGCCGAGGTCGCCGGTGGCGAGCCAGCCGTCGTTGAGCACGGCCGCCGTGGCCGCCGGGTCGTTCAGGTAGCCGGAGAAGACCTGCCCGCCGTGGAGCCAGACCTCGCCGTCCTCCGCGATGTGCACGGTGGTGCCCGGCACGGGCCGGCCCACCGTGCCGTACCGCACCCGGCCGGGCGGGTTCGCGGTCGCGGCGGCCGTCGACTCCGTCAGGCCGTACCCCTCGAAGACGCCGACGCCCGCGCCCGCGAAGAACAGCCCCGTCCGGCGGTCCATCGCCGAGCCGCCGGACATCGCGTACCGGATCCGCCCGCCGAGCGCCTCGCGGACCCTGGCGTACACCGTCTTCTCGAAGAACTGGTGCTGCATCCGCAGCGCCGCCGACGGACCGGGCCCGAGGCCGAACGCCTTGTGCTCCAGTGCCTCGGCGTACTTCACGGCCACGTCCACGGCCTTGTCGAAGACGGCCGCCCGGCCCTCCGCCTCCGCCTTCCGCCGCGCCGCGTGGAAGATCTTCTCGAAGACGTACGGCACGGCGAGGACGAAGGTCGGCCGGAAGGAGGTCAGGTCGGGCAGCAGCACCGACGCGGTCATCGACGGCTGGTGCCCCAGCTTCACCCCGCCCCGCACCGCCGCCACCTCCACCATCCGCCCGAAGACGTGCGCGAGCGGCAGGAAGAGCAGGGTGGACGCCTGGTCGCCGGGCCGGGAGCGGAAGAGCGGCTCCCAGCCGGCCAGCACGGCGTCCGTCTCGACCAGGAAGTGGGCGTGGGTGATCACGCAGCCCTTGGGCCGCCCGGTGGTGCCCGAGGTGTAGATGACCGTCGCCACCGTCTCGGGCGTCACCGCCCGCCGGTGCCGGTGCACGACCTCCTCGTCGATGCCCGCCCCGGCGGCGGTCAGCTCGGCGACCGCGCCCGGCCCGGCGTCCTCGCCCGGGTCGAGCTGCCACAGCCGGGTCAGCCGGGGCAGCCGGTCCACCACCGAGCCGATCGTCATGGCGTGGTCCTCGTGCTCCACCACGCAGGCGGTGACCTCGGCGTCGTGCAGCATCCACAGCACCTGGTCGGCGGAGGAGGTCGGGTAGACCGGCACGGGCTGGGCGCCGAGCGTCCACAGCGCGAAGTCGAAGAGCGTCCACTCGTAGCGGGTGCGGGACATGACGGCGACCCGGTCGCCGAACCGGACCCCGTGCGCGACCAGCCCCTTCGCCAGCGCCACCACCTCGTCCCGGAACCGGGCGCAGGTCACGTCCTCCCAGGAGCCGTCCGCCGCCCGCCGCCCGAAGGCGACCGCGTCGGGCGTCTCGGCGGCGCGGGCGAAGACGGCGTCGGCCAGCCCGCCGTCGAGCGGGGCCGCCTCGACGGGCGGCACGGTGAACTCGCGCACGGACCTGCTCCTCCCTCGACGGCTCGGTGGCTGAAAGGGGCCGCTGTGACGGCTGCGGCGCCGTGACCGTACCCCACCCGGAGCGGCGGCGGCAGGACCTTCACCAAGCCGCGACATTCCCCGTTCGTACTGGTCAGGGCAGGTGGGGGAGGAAGTGACGGCGGGAAGCGCCCCCGTGTCTACCGAGCGGTACGCCCGCCGCCCCCGAAGTCTCCACGGAATCTGTACCGCCCAGCCACGCCCCCGTGACCGGCCGGTATCCACCGGGTGGTGCCCGAGGAGCGCGGCCGGGGTCCCGTGGGCCCCCGGTCAGGGCGTCCGGGGGGGCGGGGCGAGACGACCGGTGGGTTCGGGCCACAGGGGCCAGGGGGTTCGGGTCAGAGGGTCCGGCGGGGCCGGGGCGAGGCGACCGGTGGGTCCCGGGCGAGGTGACCGGCGGGTTCGGGCCGGGGTGCCCGGCGGGCCCCTCAGTCCGCCCGGCGCAGCCCGTCGCCGCCCTCCAGGATCGCCTCCGCCAGCGCGTCCGCCGCCTCCTGCGCTGCCCCGCCGCGCCGCCCGTGGCGCAGCACGAACTCCACCCCGCCCAGCTCCGGCAGCCCCGACCTGGCGGGTACGGGGACGAGGCCGGGCGGCATCAGGCCGCGGGTGTGGGCCATCACGCCGAGGCCCGCGCGGGCCGCCGCCACGTTGGCGCTCAGGCTGGAGCTCGTGCACGCGATCCGCCAGGCCCGGCCCTCCGCCTCCAGCGCGGCCAGCGCCCGCGCGCGGGTGATGCCCGGCGGCGGATAGACGATCAGCGGCACCGGCCGGTCCGGATCGACGCGCAGCCCCGGCGCTCCGATCCACACCAGGACGTCGCTCCACACCAGCGTCCCGCCGTCGTCGCCCGCGCCGACCCCCCGCTTCGCCAGGATCAGATCGAGCCGGCCCGCCGCGAGCCGCGCCTGGAGCGTCCCCGACAGCTCGACCGTCAGCTCCAGGTCCACCTCCGGGTGGGCCCGCCGGAAGGACTCCAGGATCTCCGGCAGCCGCGTCGCCACGAAGTCCTCCGAGGCCCCGAACCGCAGCCGGCCGCGCAACCGCGTCCCGGCGAAGAAGGCCGCCGCCCGCTCGTGCGCCTGGAGGATCGAGCGGGCGAAGCCGAGCATCGCCTCCCCGTCCTCGGTCAGCTCCACGCTGTGCGTGTCCCGGGTGAAGAGCGGTCGCCCGGTCGCCTCCTCCAGCCGCCGCACGTGCTGGCTGACGGTCGACTGGCGGACCCCGAGCCGGCGGGCGGCCCGGGTGAAGCTCAGCGTCTGGGCGACGGCGAGGAAGGTGCGCAGCTGCGAGGGCTCGTACACCCCGCCACGTTATCGCGGTACGTGATGACAGTCAGTGGACTGTACGGGATTCCCGATGACCGGCCGGTGGACCAGGATGGAGGGGCGCGCCGCCCGGGGCGGGGGCGGCCACCGAGACCCGCACCAGCCCCGTACCGACCCCCCCTGACCAGCCCCCGTGGAGCCATGAACCGACGCCCCCTCCTGCCGTCCCGGCTGCCGGTCGACGGCTACGTCCTCGCCCTGCTGGGCACCGTCGGCCTCGCCGCCCTGCTGCCCGCCTCCGGCACCGCCGCCCGGATCGCCGAGGCCACCGCCACGGGCGCCGTCGCCCTGCTCTTCTTCCTCTACGGCGCGCGGCTCTCCACCCGCGAGGCGCTCGACGGCCTGCGGCACTGGCGGCTCCACCTCACGGTCCTCGGCTGCACCTTCCTCGTCTTCCCGCTGCTCGGCCTCGCCGCCCGCGGCCTCGTCCCCGGGATCCTCACCCCGCAGCTGTACGGCGGCTTCCTCTTCCTCTGCCTGGTGCCGTCCACCATCCAGTCCTCGATCGCCTTCACCTCGATCGCCCGCGGCAACGTCCCCGCCGCGATCTGCGCCGGCTCCTTCTCCTCGCTCGCCGGCATCGTGCTGACCCCGCTGCTCGCCGCCGCGCTGCTCGGCGGCCGCACCGGGGGCCTCTCCGCCGACGCGCTCCTCAGGATCGTCCTCCAGCTCCTCGTGCCCTTCCTCGCCGGGCAGCTGCTGCGGCCCTGGGTCGGCGGCTTCCTGGTCCGCCGCAAGAAGGTCCTCGGGTACGTCGACCGGGGCTCGATCCTCCTCGTCGTCTACACGGCCTTCAGCCAGGGCATGGTCGCCGGGATCTGGCACCTGGTGACCCCCGGCCGGCTCGCCCTGCTGCTCGCCGCCGAGGCCGTCCTGCTCGCGCTGATGCTGGCGCTCACCTGGTACGGGGCGGGCCGCCTGGGCTTCGGCCGGGCCGACCGGATCGCGATCCAGTTCGCCGGGTCCAAGAAGAGCCTCGCCGCGGGCCTGCCCATGGCCAGCGTCCTCTTCGGCGCCCACGCCTCCCTCGCCGTCCTGCCCCTGATGCTCTTCCACCAGATGCAGCTCATGGTCTGCGCGGTCCTCGCCAGGCGCCGGGCCCGCGACCCGGAGGAGCCCGCCGCCGGCCCGGCCGCCCCCGCCGGGGCCCCGGCCGCCCTCCCGGGGTGATCGTCCGGCCCGCTACGGTGCTCCCATGCCCTCATCCGATCCCGGCCGCACCCGCGCGCCCCGCGTCCCGATACGGTACGGGGCCCGCCCCTGCTCCCTCGTCGTCTGCCGGGGCTGCTGCTGCGGCGATCCCCGCAAGACCCCCGGCACCGACCACGCCGGCCAGCTCGACCGGCTCCGCGCCGCCGCGGCGGCCTCCGGCGGCCGGCTCTCCGTCCGCACCAGCGACTGCCTCGGCGTGTGCGAGCGGGCGAACGTCGTCGTGGTCCAGCCCTCCACCGAAGGCCGCCGGCGCGGCGGCCGGGCCGCCTGGATCGGCTACACCCTCGACGACGACTGCCTCGACGACATCCTGGCCTGGACCGAGGCCGGCGGCCCCGGCCTCGCCCCGCTCCCGGACGCCCTCGCCCTCCAGCTGATCGACCCGCCGAAGAACTAGCCCCCGCCGGAGGACCGGGGCCGCCGGGAACCGGACCCCGCCGGAGAACCGGGGCGGCCGGGGACTAGACCCCGGCCCCCTGGAGCGCGATCCGGTGCTCGCCCGCGTACACGTTCATGTCCGGTCCCCGCAGGAAGCCGACCAGCGTCAGTCCGGTCTCCGCCGCCAGGTCGACCGCCAGCGAGGACGGCGCGGAGACCGCGGCGAGCACCGGGATCCCCGCCATCACGGCCTTCTGGGCCAGCTCGAACGAGGCCCGGCCCGACACCAGCAGCACCGCCCGGTCCAGCGGCAGCAGGTCCTCCCGCAGCGCCCGTCCGACCAGCTTGTCCACCGCGTTGTGCCGGCCCACGTCCTCCCGCACGTCCAGCAGGTCGCCGGCCTCGGAGAAGAGCGCCGCCGCGTGCAGCCCGCCCGTCGTGTCGAAGACCTTCTGCGCGGCCCGCAGCCGCTCCGGCAGCTCCGAGAGCAGCGCGGGGGAGACCCGTACGGGAGGCGTGTCGGCGATCGGGAAGCGGGCGGTCGTCCGCACCGCGTCCAGGCTCGCCTTGCCGCACAGCCCGCACGAGGAGGTCGTGTAGACGTTCCGCTCCAGCGTGATGTCGGGGACGGCCACGCCGGGCGCGAGCTTCACGTCCACCACGTTGTACGTGTTGGTGCCGTCCTCCCTGGCCCCCGCGCAGTACACGATGGACCGCACGTCGGCCGCCGAGGCCAGCACCCCCTCGCTCACCAGGAAGCCCGCGGCCAGCGCGAAGTCGTCGCCCGGCGTCCGCATGGTGATGGCGATCGGCCGCCCGTTCAGCCGGATCTCCAGCGGCTCCTCCGCCACCAGCGTGTCCGGCCGCGCGGTCACCGCGCCGCCGCGGATCCGCGTGACTCGCCGTCGTTCGGTGACCCGTCCCATCGCCGCCGCCTTCGATTCCCTCGCCGATCCCGTCCCTGACCGCACCATTCTCCGTCACGCGGCGGAACCCCACCGCTCGCGGTGTCCCACCGGGGTCCTTGTCGCGGTCGGCCAAGCGAGTCGGGTGATTCTTGGTGGTTTACGTCACCGGTTACCCGTGAGTCGCTGGCAAGACTGGGTGATTCCTGCCGCCGACGGAACCAATCGAGGGGGTCCCGGGATGACCGGCACTCGTATCGCCGCGCTCGGGCACTACCAGCCCGCCAAGGTACTGACCAATCACGAACTGGCCGAGCTGGTCGACACGAGCGACGAGTGGATCCTCAGCCGGGTCGGCATCCGCACCCGGCACGTCGCCGGGCCCGACGAGCCCGTCGACGAGCTCGCCGCGCACGCCGCAGGCAAGGCGCTCGCCGCCGGCGGGCTCACCCCCGCCGACGTCGACTACGTCATCGTGGCGACCTCCACCGCGATCGACCGCTCGCCCAACACCGCCGCCCGCGTCGCCGCCCGCCTCGGCATGGGCTCGCCCGCCACCCTCGACCTCAACGTGGTCTGCGCCGGCTTCACCCACGCGCTCGCCACCGCCGACCACGCCGTCCGGGCCGGCGCGGCCCGCCGCGCCCTCGTCATCGGCGCCGACAAGATGACCGAGATCACCGACTGGACCGACCGCACCACCTGCGTCCTCACCGGCGACGGCGCCGGCGCCGCGGTCGTCGAGGCCACCGAGACCGACACCGGCGCCATCGGCCCCGTCCTGTGGGGCTCGGTCCCCGAGATGGGCAACGCCGTCCGCATCGAGGGCACCCCGCCCCGCTTCGCCCAGGAGGGCCAGAGCGTCTACCGCTGGGCCACCACCAAGCTGCCCGCCCTCGCCCGCGAGACCTGCGCCCGCTCCGGCATCGCCCCCGAGGACCTGGCCGGCGTCGTCCTCCACCAGGCCAACCTGCGCATCATCGAACCGCTCGCCGCGAAGATCGGCGCGGTCAACGCGATCGTCGCCCGGGACGTCGTCGACTCCGGCAACACCTCCGCCGCCTCCGTGCCGCTCGCCCTCGCCAAGCTCGTCGAGCGCGGCGAGCTGCCCTCCGGCGCCCCCGTCCTCCTCTTCGGCTTCGGCGGCAACCTCTCCTACGCCGGGCAGGTCGTCCGCGTCCCCTGAGCGCACCACCGCGTGCCCCGTACGGCGGAGCGCGGGCGGAGCCCGGTGGCGGCGCCCCCCGCGCGGACCTAGCTTCGATCGCGGTGGGGGTACCGGCGCCGCCCGCGCCGGCCCCGGACGCGGAGCGGCTCCGCGCCCGCGCCCCGCCGCGACCCGGAGGACCGCATGCGCGCGATACGCACCGCTTCCGCCGCCCTGCTCGCCACGGCGGCGGTGGCCCTGTCCGCCCCCGCGGCCCTTGCGGCCCCCGCCGAGGACGGCACCGGCCGGAACGTCACGTCCTTCGGCTTCTCCGTCACCCCCCGCACCGTCGCCCCCGGCGGCACCGTCACCCTGACCAGCGACGGCTGCGAGGTGCCGTCCGTGACCGTCACCTCGGGCGTCTTCGACACCGTGACCCTCACCGAGGGCCGGCCCGGCAGCGCGACCGTCGACGCCGACGCCCGGATCGGCGCCGAGTACGAGATCGCCTTCGACTGCAAGGGCGAGCGCGGCACCACCACCCTCACGGTGGCCCCGGCGCACACCACCCCGCCCGCCCCGCTCACCCCCCACAAGGGCGTCAAGGCCGGATTCGGCGGCTCCACGGGCTCCGACGCGCTCGGCGCCGCCGAACTGGCCGCCGGAGCCGCCCTCATCGCCGGGGCGCTCGGCACGGCCGTCGTCCTCACCCGCCGCCGCGCCGGCGGGCGCCCCTGAGACGGCCCCTCCGCCCCGGAGTGACGAGGTCCGGGGCGGAGGGGCGACCAGCACCGCCCCGCACCCGAGACGAGGAGGCCCGAGCCGGTGGACAGCGCGTACGGCCGGCGCGGCGCCTGGGGCGTCGTCGCGGTCCTCCTCCTCGCCGGCGTCCACCTCGTTCGCGGCGGTACGCAGCAGCTCACCGCCGCGGGCCCGCCCCGCCCCCTCGCCGCCGAGGCCGCCGCCCCGGCCCAGCCCCCGCCCCCGGCCCGCCCCGGCCTGCCCGCCTCCGCGCCCCTCGCCGTCACCATTCCCGCGCTCGGCGTCGACGCCCCCCTCACCCGCGTCGGCCTCGACCCGGACGGCTGGCTGGAGGCCCCGTCCCCGGACCACCCCGACCGGGCCGGCTGGTACGGAGGCGCGGTCACCCCCGGCGAACCCGGCACCGCCGTCGTCGTCGGCCACGTCGACACCCCCGCGGGCCCCGCCGTCTTCCACGCCCTCGGCGCCCTCACCCGGGGCCGCACGGTGGAGATCCGCCGGGCCGACGGCCGCACGGCCGTCTTCACGGTCCACTCCGTCGAACTCGTCCCCAAGGCCGACTTCCCCGCCGACCGCGTCTACGCCTCCACCGCCGCCCCCGAACTCCGCGTGATCACCTGCGGCGGCTCCTACGCCCCCGCCACCGGCTACACCGGCAACGTCGTCGTCTCCGCCCGCCTCACCACCGTCCGCTCACACTCCCTGACCTGACGTATTCCGGACACCGACTGGCCTGGACCAGCCCCCCAGGGTCATCGTGTCCCCCGGAGCAGGCGTCGGGGGGCGCCGGGCTCCCGGCCGCCACGGCGGCATCCCCGGGGATGGGCGGTCCCCGTGCGTCCGGCCGGGACCCGGGGTCCGCCGGCGCACGGGACCGCCCCCTCCACCCACCACGACTGACCACGGAAAACGCTGGTGAAAGCCCCCGCGAACCCCTGGTAGAGTTATCCATGTCGCCGCGGGGAGAACCCGCGAGACGACAGACACCTTGTCCGGGTGGCGGAATGGCAGACGCGCTAGCTTGAGGTGCTAGTGCCCTTTATCGGGCGTGGGGGTTCAAGTCCCCCCTCGGACACCACGGAGCAGGCCGGTCGATCTCGTATCGACCGGCCTTTTCGTCATTCATCTGTACCTTCGGGGGAGGGGCGGCGGATGTCGCGCGCGTTCAGGTTCGACCAGCGGGCCACGGCACTCGTCGAACTCCGCGGACTGCGGAGCGAGCACGAGCTGTTCGAGGAGGCCCTGGCGGCCAGGGGCTGGCCGGTGCTGGACCGGCAGGGCCGGGACACGGACCCGCTGGTCGAGCGCCGCGTCCGTTACGTGATCGAGGCGCGGTTTCCGGGGAGCCGGTTCAACGCGGCCTTCGGCGCCCGGGAGCGGATCGAACTCGTCGCCGACGAGCTCCGGCTCGATCTGCAGGTGCAGGCGGTGGAGTGCGTCGGCCGGGACCCGAAGGACCTCCCGAGGTGGTTCGTCCACGAGCCGCCCGAGGTCCCCGCCGGCGCGAGCGCGACGGCCCGGCTGCGGGGCAGGTTCCTGCGCTGGAGCGCCGAGAACCTCGGCACCCGGGACACGGGGCGTCTGATCATGGCGACGACGCCCCAGGCCGCGGGGTGGCTGGCCACCCGACCGCTGCCCGGCACTCCGGCCCGCCCGGCGGCGGTGGCGCGGCGTGCGATGGGCGCCGCGCCGACGCCCTCGCGAAGGATCGGGAGCCGCCGGGACTCCCTGCGGATGATGAGCCGCCTCCTCGTGTTCGTGCTGCTGGGTTTCCTGCTGGGCGCACACCTGGCGGACGTCCTCGTCTCCCAGGACCGGTGGTCATGGACGAGCACCGCGGTGCTGGCGGGCGTCGCCGGGTGCGCGGCGGTCGCCGGGTGGCGGATCCCGCAGGACGGCTCCCCCTTCGGCACGGCGGCCTTCGCGGCCTTCCTCGTCCTCCTCGGAGCCGGAGGAGGCGGTTACGTGGGCCGGCAGGTCCCGGACCAGGGGTTCGCCGCCCCGGTTCTCGTGGCCCTGCTGGCGGGGGCGGTCGTCGCGAACGGCATTCGCCTCCTGGTGCGCCAGTGGAGCTGGCAGCGAGTGGCCCCCTGGCTGCTCCCGGCGCTGATCCCCCTCGCCTTCGGTCTGCTGCCCGGTGTGGGCACCGCCCTGCACGTCCTGTACCTGGACGCCTTCGACGTCGACCTGGAGGACGTGGAGGTGCCGCGGGCCTTCCAGTTCATGGCGATGCTGAAGCTGACCGCGTGCCTCGGCCTGTGGTTCCTGGCCCCGAGCGTGCTCGGGTACATGAAGCACTTCCACTGGCACGTCAAGGACCGCATGTTCGGCAACTTCGTGGTGTTCCTGCTGAGCGTCCTGCTGGTCGGCATGGGGTTCCTCGGTCTCGGCCTGCTCGGCGCGGAGATCGCCGGCGAGAAGGCCGCCGCCACCGCCGCCGCGGGCCGCACCCCGAAGGGGTACTACGGGATCGAGCCCGAGTGGGTGTGCCTGGCCCCGGTCGGGAAGCTCGCGGAGGTCCCGGTGGACGGGGGCGTCCTGGAGCCGAAGCGCCCCTACCTGAGGCTCGGCGACTCCGGGGGAGTGGTGGTGCTGTGGGACGCCGGGGAGAAGGCGGCCCTGAAGGTGCCCCTGGAGCGGCTGCGCCTCGCCCCGGCGGACTCCGCGCGCGTCACGTGCGGGTCCGCCGGGCCGAAGGGCTAGGACTTCCGCGCCACCACCAGCCGGCAGTTCGGGCTGCCGTCGGGGCGGGTGCCGAATTCGGGGAGGGGCTGGTGGGTGACGGTGAAGCCGGTGCGTTCCAGGCGGGTGCGGACGTTGGGGAGGCGGAAGGTGCGGTAGTACATGACGAACGGGGGGCGCCAGAGGGCGTTGCGGAGGCGCATGGCCGCGTCGAAGGCCCAGAGGGTCCAGTAGGGGAGGGAGCCGACGGGGGGCGGGGCGGGGAGGGGGAAGGCGAGGGTGCCGCCGGGGCGGAGGGCGGTGTGGACCCGGGCGAAGAGGGTGCGCTGGGCGGCGGGGAGGAAGTGGCCGAAGGCGCCGAAGCTGACGGCCAGGTCGAAGGCGGAGACGAAGGGGAGGGCGAGGGCGTCGGCGCGGACCAGGGTCGCGTCGGGGTGCCGGCGGCGGGCCTCGGCCAGCATGTTCGTACTGAGGTCGACGCCGGTGACGCGGCCCGCGCAGACCGAGCGGAGGACGGGGAGGCCGGCGCCGGTGCCGCAGCAGACGTCCAGGCCGGATTCGAAGGGGCCCAGGTCCCCCAGGGCGCGGGTCACCGCCGTGAGGACCCGGTCCGGGGTGCGGAACGGCGTCGCGTCGAACTTGGGCGCCAGGAGGTCGTAGCCCTGCTCGACGGAGGAGAGCGCCTGCCTGGTCAGTTCGCGGAGGGTCGGGCCCTGCGGGGTGAACATGGGGCCGACTCTACGCAGGTGCGGGCCGCCCGGGTCAGAGCGCGCTGCGCACCGGCGGGGCGGGCCAGGCGGGAGCCGTGCCGGTGAGCTGGCAGGCCAGCAGGTAGAGGGGGATCGGCGGGGTGTAGGGAGAGGTGCCGTCGGGGTGGTGGATCAGGCGCGGCCCGCGGTCGGGGATCTCGGCGCCGGGGGCGTAGCAGGCGGGCAGCGGCCAGGTCAGGTCCAGGTCGGAGCCGCCGGGGACGAGCCACCACCACCAGTCGGTGTCGGCGTACACGCAGCCCTTGGCGGGGAGCCGGGAGAGGATCTTGAAGCCGAAGCGGGCGGGGACGCCGACGGCGTCGCAGCCGAGTCCGGTGTGCAGGCCGGTGGGGACCGCGAGGCGGGTGGCGGTCACGGCGGCCGGGCGGGGGCCGTTCTCGGGGGAACGGCGGGCGCGGGGGACGAGCAGGGTCGCCATGGACCTCAGCATGGGTCCCCCAGTCCGCGGGAGAGCTCCGCCCACACGATCTGGGCCGTGCCGTGGCCGGTGCGCTCGGCGCCCCAGGCCGCGCACAGCGCGTCGACGATGAGGAGGCCGCGGCCTCGCTCCTCCGCGCCGCAGTCGCGTATCCGGGGGCCCGCGGGGCCGCCCTCGTCCCGTACGGAGATGCGGAGGGTGGTGGCGTTCTCGCGGAGTTCGCAGACGATCCGGCTGCTGGCGGTGTGCAGCACCGCGTTGGTGGCGAGCTCGGATATGACCAGGGCGGCCGTGTCGCGCGTCCCGGCCGCGCAGCCCCAGAGGATCAGCCGTTCCTCCACGAGGCGGCGGGCGCGGCCCACGGACTGGGTGCGGGCGGGCAGCTCGAAGGCGAAGCGGTGGCGGGGCTCGTACCGGCGGGGCTCGCGGGGGAGCGCCTCGGGGTGGAGCGGGGCGTGGTGGTGCGGCTCGTGGGGCAGCGGATCGTGCCGGGGCTGTGGGCGCTGGGCCATGACTCGGGAGCTCATGAGACCTGAGGGCTGCGCGTTACCAGAGGCCACGACCGGTTCCTCACAACAGTGGGCAGGGCTGCCGTACGTCGCTGTCGCCGGGGCCCGGGGGCGCACCGGCGGCAGTGTGTACTGGTTCACCGGAACACTGTCCTCCTGACTCGGACACTTGGCAAGTGGCACTCTGAAAATTGCAGAGTGCCGTGTTCTCTCTGGCCGACCTTCGTGGCACACTCATCGAAACAGCGCGTCGGGGAGGTCTGAAGTGAGCGAGCCGCGGTCCGCCCCCACGGTGGGACAGGTCGTCCTCGGCCGTCGTCTTCAGGACCTGCGCGAGCGCGCCGGCCTGAAGCGCGAGGAGGCCGCCAAGGTCCTCCACGTCGCCCCGGCCACGATCTGCCGCATGGAGACCGCCGAGGTCGCGCTGAAGATCCCCTACGTGCAGCTGCTGCTCCAGGCGTACGGGATCACGGACGCCGAGGCGGAGGCGTTCGTCGCCCTCGCCGAGGAGGCCAACCTGCCCGGCTGGTGGCAGCGGTTCCACGACGTGCTGCCCGGCTGGTTCTCCATGTACGTCAGCCTGGAGGGGGCCGCGAGCCTCATCCGCTCCTACGAACCCCAGTTCGTCCCCGGTCTCTTCCAGACCGAGGAATACGCCCGCGCCATCCTGCGCAGCGGTGCGGTCGGCGGTGGCGGCGACGCCAGGGAAGAGGACATCGCTCGGCACGTGGCCCTGCGGATGGAGCGCCAGTCCCTGTTGACCAGGGAGGACGCCCCGAAGTTCTGGGTCATCATGGACGAGACGGTGTTCCGCCGGCCGGTCGGCGACGGGCCCGAGGTGATGCGCGACCAGCTCGACCGGCTGCTCGAAGCGTCCGAGCTGCCGAACGTCACCCTGCAGATCGCGGAGTTCGCGTCCGGCCACCACCCCGGCACGTACGGTCCTTTCGTCCTCTTCCGCTTCGCCATGCCCGAACTCCCGGACATGGTCTACAGCGAGTACCTGACCGGCGCCGTCTACCTCGACGCGCGACCGGAGGTGGCGTCCCACCTGGAGGTCATGGACCGTATGGCGGCGCAGGCCGCGACTGCACAACGCACGAAGGAGATCCTCCGGGACCTCCGCAAGGAGCTGTGAATGGATCGCATATACAACGGCATGCCCGCCGCGGAGCTCGGTGCCGAGGGATGGCACAAGCCCTGGAGCGGCGGGAACGGGGGCAACTGCGTGGAGGCCATGAAGCTGGCCGACGGCAGGGTCGCCGTGCGACAGTCCGCAGACCCTGAAGGACCCGCCCTCATCTACACCCACGGGGAGATCGCCGCCTTCATCGCGGGAGCGAAATCCGGTCAGGCTGATTTCCTGCTCACCTGACCCCTTCCGCCACGCCCCTCACGTCACGTAACTCTTGTAGCAGCGCCACCCGTTCGTCCCGACCAGGAGAGCCGACGATGACCCAGGACCCCGCATCCGTCCGCAGCGAGACGCGGATCGACACCAGCAAGCCGCATCCCGCGCGCATGTACGACTGGTTCCTGGGCGGCAAGGACAACTACCCCGTCGACGAGGAGATGGCCCGCCAGCTCCTCACCGTCGACGCCCGGGGCCGTGACATGGCCCGGGTCAACCGCGCCTTCATGCACCGCGCCATCCGCTGGCTCAGCGCCCACGGCGTGCGCCAGTACCTGGACGTCGGCACCGGCATCCCGACCGAGCCCAACCTGCACCAGATCGCGCAGACGGCCGCGCCGGAGTCCCGGATCGTCTACTGCGACAACGACCCGATCGTGCTCGCGCACGCGGCCGCCCTGCTGCGCTCGACCCCCGAGGGGGCCACCGAGTACATCCAGGCGGACGCCCGCGACCCGGAGATCATCCTCGAAAGGGCTGGAAAGGTCCTTGACTTCGACCGGCCCATCGCGCTGTCGATGCTCGCCCTGCTCCACTTCCTGGGGGACGAGGACGGCGCCCACGACATCGTCGCCAAGCTGGTCGAGAAGCTGGCGCCCGGCAGCTACCTCGTCCTCTCCCACGTCACCGGGGACTTCGACCCCGAGGGCGCGGCGAAGGCCGTCGGCATGTACAAGGCGCGCGGGCTGACCCTGCGGCCCCGCACCCGCGACGAGCTGGCCGCCTTCTTCGACGGCCTGGAGATCGTCGAGCCCGGGGTGTCCCTCACCGCCGAGTGGCATCCCGAGCTGGGCGAGCCGGTGCAGGTCCAGGGCGACGACCCGATCCCGGGCTGGGCCGCCGTGGCCCGCAAGCCCTGACCGTACGAGCGCGTCGGCGGGGGGAGGGCCCGAGGGCCCTCCCCCCGCTTCCTCATCCCCGCAGGTACGCGAGGCCCGGGTGGACGGCCGCGTAGCCGTCGAGCAGCCGACGGGCCACCGCCACCGAGTCCACCAGCGGGTGCAGCGCGAAGGCCCTCACCGCGTCCGCCCGCGCCCCGCTCTCCGCCGCCGCCAGCACCTCCCGCTCCACCGCCTTCACCGCGGTCACCAGGCCCATCGCGTGGTACGGCAGCGGGTCGGCCGCCACCGGCCGGGCGCCGCCCGCGTCCACCAGGCACGGCACCTCGACCACCGCGTCCGCGTCGAGCCCCGGCAGCGCGGTGCCGTTGCGGACGTTGAGGATCAGCGTGGCCCGCTCGCCGCGCGCGATGGCCCGCATCAGCGCGAGCGCCACCTTCTCGTAGCCGCCCGGCTCCAGGTCCTCCTCGGCCCGGTCCCCGGCCCCGGCGGCCTCCCGGTTGTGCGCCATGTACGTGGCCTCCCGGTCGGCCAGCGTGCGGTGCCAGGCGTCCAGGGCCCGGACCTCCGGCTTCGCCGCCTCCGCGTAGAACCCGGCCTGCTGGTCCAGCAGATACGCCCCCCGGGTCCTCTCCGCGCCCCGGTAGGAGGCGACCGCCTCCCGGTTGAAGTAGTAGTAGTGCAGGTACTCGTTGGGCACCGCGCCCAGCGACCGCAGCCACTCGGGGCCGAAGAGCCGGCCCTCCTCGAAGGAGCCGAGCAGCTCCTCGTCCGCGAGGAGCCGCGGCAGCTCGTCCCGCCCGTCGATCCGCAGCCCGCGCAGCCACCCCAGGTGGTTGAGGCCGGCGTAGTCGATCCACACCCGGTCCGGGTCCGCGCCGAGCACCCGGGCGACCCGGCGGCCCAGGCCCACCGGGGAGTCGCAGATGCCGACCACCCGGTCGCCCAGGATCCGGGACATCGCCTCCGTCACCATCCCCGCCGGGTTGGTGAAGTTGATGACCCAGGCGTCCGGGGCGAGCACGGCGATCCGGCGGGCCAGGGCGACGGCGACCGGCACCGTCCGCAGGCCGTACGCGATCCCGCCCGCGCCCACCGTCTCCTGCCCGAGGACGCCCTCGGCCAGCGCCACCCGCTCGTCGGCGGCCCGGCCCTCCAGGCCGCCGACCCGGATCGCGGAGAAGACGAAGTCCGCGCCGCGCAGCGCCTCGTCGAGGTCGGTGATGGCCGTGACGGCGGGCGCGTCCGGCACTCCCTCGGCCTGCTCCGCGAGGACCCGCGCGACGGCCGCCAGCCGGCCGGGGTCGAGGTCGTGCAGGGTGACGTGGGTGATCCGCCCCTCGGCGTGGTCGCCGAGCAGCGCGCCGTACACCAGCGGCACCCGGAACCCGCCGCCTCCGAGAATCGTCAGTCGCATGCCCCGTACGCTACTGGGCCGCCCCCGGGATGCGGACCGAAGCGGGACCGGCGTCCACGCCGCCGTCCGCATCCCGGGCACCGGCCGGGGGAGAATGGCGGCATGTCCCGACGCAAGACCGGCCCCCGCCGCCGCCCGCCCGCGCCCGCCCCGACCGTCACCGCCGCCTCGCCCTGCCCCTGCGGGCTCGACGCCGCGTACGGCGCCTGCTGCGGCCGCTTCCACGGCGGCACGGACGCCGCGCCCACCGCCGAACTGCTGATGCGCTCCCGCTACAGCGCCTTCGTCGTCGGCGACGCGGCCTACCTGCTGCGCACCTGGGCCCCCGGGACCCGGCCGGACACCCTCGACCTGGACCCCGGCATGCGCTGGACCGGACTGGAGATCGGCGCCGCCACCGAGGGCAGCGCCTTCCACCAGCGGGGCACGGTCACCTTCCGCGCCTCGTACGTCCACGGCGGCGAGCCCGGCTCGCTGCACGAGCGCAGCCGCTTCGCCCGCCACGACGGCGCCTGGGTCTACGTCGACGGCGACTTCCTCGACGACTGACCCCGTCGGTTCCCCCGGCCGCGCCGGTTCCTCTGGCCCTGCCGGTGGCCGTGCGGGTTCCCCCGGCCGGCCCTGCCGGGCCTCCCGGCGTCAGCGGCCCGGCGCGGTCCCCGCCGGGGTCCGCTCCGCGCGCCTCGCCGGGAGGCCCGTGGCGAGGTCCTCCGCCACGGCCTTCTTCGCGATGGCGTCGGCGGCCGCGCGGAGCTGGGGGCCGCTGGGGCGGTCGCGCTCCTGCTCCAGGCGGTCGGCGAGCCAGTCGCCCCAGGCGCGGGTGATGACCTCCGCCTCGCGGGCCCCGGCGGCGGTGTGCGAGAGGAGGTTGCCGTCCCGGGTGAGGAAGCCCTCGTCGACCATCCGGTCGAAGACCGGGAAGATCACCTCGGGCGGCAGCCGCCGGCTCGCCGCGATCAGCCCGAGGCTCGCGTGCCCGACCGTCCGGGTGTACAGCTCCACCTGCATGACCGCCCAGGCGCCGGCCGTGTCGAGCCGGGTGTCGGAGCCGGCGACGATCCGGCGGGCGGTGTCCGTGTCGACCCGGCGCAGCAGCCGTCCCACGGCCAGTTCGAGGAGCTGTGCCGAGTCGCCGCTGCCGGTGGGGGAGGCGAAGCCCTCGCCCATGTCGGGCGCGGCCTCCCGGGCCGAGTCGCGCAGCTTCACCTGCTTGAGGAAGAGGGCGACGACGAAGCCGACGACGGCGACGGGCACGGTCCACAGGAAGACGGTGTGCAGGGTCTCGGCGTAGGCCCGCACGATGGGGGCGGCGACGCCGCCGGGCAGGGAGTGGAGGCCGGCCGGGCTCTGCGCGGCCTGGGCGACGGTCTCCGGGGGGATGCCGACGGGGCCGCCGAGGACGGACGCCTCGGTGATCCCGGTGGTGAGGTTGGGCTTCAGGGAGTTGGCGTAGATGGTGCCGAAGACGGCGGTGCCGAAGGAGCTGCCCAGCGTGCGGAAGAAGGTGACGCCGGAGGTGGCGGTGCCGAGGTCGGCGTAGTCGACGGTGTTCTGCACGGCGATGGTGAGGACCTGCATGCACAGGCCGATGCCGACGCCGAGCACGAACATGTACAGCGACTCCAGCCAGGTGCCGGTGTTCTCGTCCATCAGCGACAGCAGGTAGAGCCCGAGGCCCATGACGGCGCAGCCGACGATGGGGAAGATCCGGTAGTGCCCGGTCTTGCTGACCACGTTGCCGCTGTAGATCGAGGCGATGAGCAGGCCGACGACCATCGGCAGCGTGCGGATGCCGGAGATGGTGGCCGAGTCCCCGTCCACGTACTGGAGGTAGGTCGGCAGGAAGGTCATCGCGCCGAGCATCGCGAAGCCGACGACGAAGCTGAGCACCGAGCAGACGGTGAAGACCGGGTTGCGGAACAGCCGCATCGGCAGCATGGGTTCGGCGGCCCGCACCTCGGCCCAGCAGAAGAGGGCGAGGGCGAGCAGGCCGCCGGCGAAGAGCCCGATGATGACGCCGGAGCCCCACGCGTACTCGTTGCCGCCCCAACTGGTCGCCAGGATCAGGGCGCTGGAGCCAACGGCGACGAGTGCGATGCCGAGGTAGTCGATGACCGGACGGCTCGCGGAGCGGACCGAGGGGATCGTCCGGGCGGCGGCGATGACGACGAGGATCGCGATCGGCACGTTGACGTAGAACGCCCAGCGCCAGCTCGCGTGGTCGGTGAACAGGCCGCCGAGCAGCGGCCCGATGACGGTGGAGACGCCGAACACGGCGCCGATCGCGCCCTGGTACTTGCCGCGTTCGCGCAGCGGGATCACGTCGGCGATCAGCGCCATCGAGGTGACCATGAGCCCGCCGGCGCCGATGCCCTGGAGGCCGCGCCACACGATGAGCAGCGTCATGTTGGTGGCGAGGCCGCAGAGGAACGAGCCGGTGATGAAGACGACGGCGGAGACCTGGAAGATCAGCTTGCGGCCGAAGAGGTCGCCGAACTTGCCGACGAGGACCGTCGCCACGGTCTCGGCGAGCAGGTAGGAGGTGACGACCCACGACATGTGGGCGGCGCCGCCGAGGTCCGCGACGATCGTGGGCAGGGCGGTGCCCACGATCGTCTGGTCGAGCGCGGCCAGGAGCACGCCGAGCATGATCGTGCCGAACACGATGTTGCGGCGGCGGCCGTCGAGCACGGGCGGTGCGGGCGCGGCCGGGGAGACGGGTGCTGCGTCGCTGGTCGTGGTCACCTTCGCAGCGTCACACCGGCCCGGTCCCGCTGCCCGTGGGACACCGCCGAACAGGTGGCGGCCCGGCGCCGCCCGGTGGCGTTCTCAGGGGCGGACGGGCAGGCTCGGGTGGTGCTTGGCGAGGATCTTGTTGGCCCGGGCGAGGACGGCCAGCGCGTGCTCGCGGTCGGCCCGGTCCTCGGCGCAGAGCGGTCCTCTGAAGCGGTAGACCTCGCGCGCCGCGCAGTCCGCCTCGATCTCCGCCTGGAGGACGTGCGCGGGCAGACAGGAGCCGATGAGGGCGGCCACGCGGTCGGGGATCGGGACGGGTACGAGGGGCGAGGGCGAGGCGATCACGGGTCAGTCCTAGCGGTTCGTGGGGGCGTACGGGAAGGGCTCTCACCTCCATACGTACCGGATGGCAGGGCCGGTTCCGGTACGGCCCCGGGGCCGGGGTGCGGCGGGGGCGCCCGGCCTCCCCGGCGCACGCGGGCGCACCCGCGGGGGACCGCCCGCCCCCGGTGATCGCGCACTCCGGCGTTCCCGCAGGTACGGGGCCCGGCGCCGGATCGGGACGGCGCAAGGTCCCTGCATATCGGGGGTGCGGACGGCCGGCGGGGCAGCCGTGCGGGAGGGACGCAAGCCCCGGGACGGTGATCCCTGTGTGAAGGAAATCACGTGGCGCCGGAGCGCCGGAACCGGGATGATCTTCAGCCCAGCACGTCCGCCAGGTCGTACGAGACGGGCTCGTCGAGCTGCGCGTAACCGCAGGACTCCGGAGCGCGGTCCGGGCGCCATCGCCGGAACTGCGCGGTGTGCCGGAAGCGGTTCCCCTCCATGTGGTCGTAGCCCACCTCGCAGACCCGATCCGGCCGCAGCGCCACCCACGACGCGTCCTTCCCGCCGGACCAGCGGCTCGGCGCGCCGGGCAGCCGGGCGTCCTCGTGCGCCTCCTCCCGCGCCCACGCCGCCCACGGGTGCCCGTCCCCGGGATCCGTCCGCAGCGGCTCCAGCTCCTCGACCAGCTCGGCCCGGCGCCGGGCGGTGAAGGCGGCGCAGACGCCGACGTGCTGGAGGACGCCCCGGTCGTCGTACAGGCCGAGGAGGAGCGAGCCGACCACGGGGCCGCTCTTGTGGAGGCGGTAGCCGGCCACGACGACGTCGGCGGTCCGCTCGTGCTTGATCTTGTACATCACCCGGGCGTCCGGCCGGTAGGGCAGGTCGAGCGGCTTGGCGACCACCCCGTCGAGCCCGGCGCCCTCGTACCGCTCGAACCAGCGCGCGGCCAGCTCCGCGTCCCGGGTGGCGGGGGCGAGGTGGACGGGGGCGGCGACCCCGGCGAGCACCCGCTCCAGGGCCGCGCGGCGCTCCGCCAGCGGGACGTCGAGGAGGGAGTCGTCGCCGAGGGCGAGCAGGTCGAAGACGACGAGACGGGCCGGACTGGTCCCCGCGAGCAGCCGGATCCGGGAGGCGGCCGGGTGGATCCGCTCGGCGAGCCGGTCGAAGTCGAGCCGTCCGCCGTGCTCGACGACGATCTCGCCGTCCACCACGCACCGCGGCGGCAGCCGCTCCCCGAGGGCCTCGGCGAGCTCGGGGAAGTAGCGGGTGAGGGGCTTGCCGGTGCGGCTGCCGATGACCAGCTCGGAGCCGTCGCGGTGGACCACGGCCCGGAAGCCGTCCCACTTCGCCTCGTACTGCATCCCGGGCGGGATCTTCTTCACGGCCTTGGCGAGCATCGGTTTCACGGGCGGCATCACCGGCAGATCCATGGGTGGATTGTCCGATGTGCGGGGGATGTCGACCAGTTCTAGGGTGGCGCTCATGGCACGCGAGGCGGCAGCGGTGGAACGGGAGGCCGGCGGGCGCACCGTCCGGATCTCCCACCCGGACAAGGTCTACTTCCCGGAGCCCGGCTACACCAAGCTCGACCTGGTGGACTACTACCTCGCCGTCGGCGACGGGATCACGCGCGCCCTGCGGGACCGGCCCACCACCCTCCAGCGCTGGCCCGACGGGGTGACCGGCGAGTCCTTCTTCCAGAAGCACGCTCCCGGGAACCGGCCCGACTGGCTCCCCACCGCGCGCGTCGCCTTCCCCAGCGGCCGCACGGCCGAGGAGTTGTGCCCGGCCGGCCCGGCCGCCGTGCTGTGGGCCGCCAACCTCGGCACCCTCACCTTCCACCCCTGGCCGGTCCGGAGCGCCGACACCGACCGCCCCGACGAGCTCCGCCTCGACCTCGACCCGCAGCCCGGCACCGGCTACGCCGACGCCGTCCGGGCCGCCCACGAGCTGCGGGCCGTCCTCGACGGGCACGGGCTGCGCGGCTGGCCCAAGACCTCCGGCGGGCGCGGCCTGCACGTCTTCGTCCCGCTCCGCCCCGAATGGACCTTCACCGAGGTCCGGCGGGCGGCCATCGCCTGCGGGCGGGAGCTGGAGCGGCGGATGCCGGACCGGGTCACCACCGCCTGGTGGAAGGAGGAGCGCGGCGAGCGGATCCTCGTGGACTACAACCAGGCGGCCCGCGACCGCACGATGGCCTCCGCCTATTCGGTCCGCGCCCGGCCGCACGCCCCGGTCTCCGCCCCGCTGCGCTGGGAGGAGCTGGACGAGGCGGTGCCGGAGGACTTCGACATCCGCACCATGCCCGCCCGGTACGCCGAACTCGGCGACGTGCACGCGGACATGGACGAGGAGCGCTTCGGCCTGGAGTCGCTGCTGGAGCTGTCCCGGCGCGACGAGGCCGAGCGCGGCCTGGGGGACCTGCCGTATCCGCCCGACTACCCGAAGATGCCGGGCGAGCCGAAGCGGGTGCGGCCGAGCCGGGCGAAGAAGGAGGAGGGGTAGGGGTGGGGTGCGGAGGCGCGGGGATGCGGGGTGCGGGGGGCGCAGGGAAACGGATCGGGGGTGTTCGACGAGCCGCATTGATCGGACGTTGACGGTGTGTTTAGCGCGGCCCGGCACGGTGGAGCCATGCAGACCCACACCGACGTCCTGACCCTCCCCGCCCCCCGCCCCGCGGCCGACCTCGCCTGGCGCGAGGACGCGCTGTGCGCCCAGGCCGGGCCGGAGTTCTTCTTCCCCGCCCCGGGCTCCTCGACCCGCGAGGCCAAGCAGCTCTGCGGCGCCTGCGAGGGGCGCGTCGCGTGCCTGGAGTACGCGCTCGCGCACGACGAGCGCTTCGGCGTGTGGGGCGGGCTCTCGGAGAAGGAGCGGCTCCGGATCCGCCGCCTGCGCGGCGGCGAGTGACCGCCGCGCGAGCGGACGCGGGGGGACCGGAGCCGGGGAGCGGACCGTACCGCCGGGCCCGGACCCGGACCTGGGTGCGGACCCGGAACCGGATGTGGACCCGGAACCGGACCCGGGGCGGGTACGCGTCCTGCCGGGGTGCGGATCCGGCCCGGGTGCGGCCGGTCAGCCGGCGGCGCGGGCGGCCATCCGGGCCTTGCGGGCGGCCAGCTTCGCGTCGAACTTGGCGGCCTCGGTGTCCAGGCCGTTCATGAAGAGGCCCAGCTCCTCCTGGGCGCGCAGCCCGTCGGGGCCGAGGCCGGAGATCTCCAGGACCTTCAGGTGCCGGATGACCGGCTCCAGGACGTCGTCGTGGTGGATGCGCATGTTGTAGATCTCGCCGATCGCCATCTGCGCGGCGGCCCGCTCGAAGCCGGGGATGCCGTGGCCGGGCATCCGGAAGTCGACCACCACGTCCCGGACGGCCTGCATGGCGAGGTCGGGGGCGATCTCCAGCGCCGCCTTCAGCAGGTTGCGGTAGAAGATCATGTGCAGGTTCTCGTCGAGCGCGATGCGGGCGAGCATCCGGTCGCAGACGGGATCGCCGGACTGGTGGCCGGTGTTGCGGTGCGAGATGCGGGTGGCGAGCTCCTGGAAGGCCACGTACGCGACGGAGTGCAGCATCGAGTGGCGGTTGTCCGACTCGAAGCCCTCGCTCATGTGGGACATCCGGAACTGCTCCAGCTTGTCCGGGTCCACGGCGCGCGAGGCGAGCAGGTAGTCGCGCATGACGATGCCGTGCCGGCCCTCCTCCGCGGTCCAGCGGTGCACCCAGGTGCCCCAGGCGCCGTCGCGGCCGAAGAGCGAGGCGATCTCGTGGTGGTAGCTCGGCAGGTTGTCCTCGGTCAGGAGGTTCACCACGAGCGCGGTCTTCCCTATGTCCGTGACCTTGGACTGCGACGGGTCCCACGCCTCGCCGTCCTCGAAGAAGCCCGGGAAGTTCCGCCCGTCCGACCACGGCACGTACTCGTGCGGCATCCAGTCCTTGACGACCTTGAGGTGCCGGTTGAGCTCCTTCTCGACGACCTCTTCCAGCGCGTACAGCAACCGGGCGTCGGTCCACCCGGCCGAACTGTCGAGGTGGGGAGAGGTGAGCGTCACGGGAACTCCTGGGGACGGAGACAGGGCAAACGGAACTACCTACGGACTCGTAGGTTACGAGACCGTAGGTTAAGGCCCCCGTAAAGCGTGACCAACCCCCGCTCGGACGATGTCCGGTTACGTTCTGTTATGTTCCCTGGTCAGTCCTGGGAAAAGAGACACAGGTCACGTCGGGGGAGGTCACCCGTGAACGGGAGGGGATCACCCGTGAACAACTGAACGGCCGCTCAGAGCAGATGGTCCGCGGCCCCCGACTTCACCGCGGAGATCAGCGCGCGCAGTGCCTCCACCGAGTCGCTGACGTACTCGCCGGGGGCGAGGGTCGAGCCGATGTAGGCACGGCCGGAGTCGTCGAGGCCGAAGCGGAAGCAGTTGGCGCCCTCGCTGCAGAACGCCTCGCCCCAGGCGATGTCGGCGGAGGGGGCGGTGGCGGCGGCCGGCTTGGCGGCGGGGCGGGCGGCGGGGGACGCGGCGGCGGCGTCGAGGGTGTGGGGCATGGTGGAGGGGGTCCTTCACAGGTCCTGGGCCAGGGAGTGGACGAACGCGCGTGAGTCGGCGGTGGACAGGGCGAGTCCGCGCAGCCGGTCCAGCAGTCCCCGGTACCGGCGCAGCTTCATGTCGGCGTCGAGGAGGATCGAGCCGTGCGAGGAGTCGAGCTGCACGGTGTCGAGGTGCGGCACGGGCGCGGACACATAGGTGAACGACTGCCCGGCCCCCGGGAAACCCCCGGCGGCGAACGGGATCACCCGCACGGTGACGGTGGCCCGCTCGGACTGCTCCAGGATGTGCTCCAGCTGTGCGCGGGCGACCTTCGGGCCGCCGAACTGCATGCGCAGCGCCGCCTCGTGGATCACCGCCTCGTACGGCACCGGCCGGTCCAGGACCTCCTGGCGGCGCAGCCGCAGGGCGAGCCGGGCCTCCAGGTCGGGGCCGGGCAGCGGCGGCACGGCGGTGTCGAAGACCGCCCGCGCCTGCTCCTCGGTCTGGAGCAGTCCGGGCACGTGGGTGGTCACGGCGGTGGCCAACTCGGACGCGTGGTACTCCAGTTCGGCGATGTCCAGGAGGGCGGGCGGGAGGAGGCCGCGGTGCTCCTCCCACCAGCCGCGGTCCCGCTCCTGGGCCATGCCGGCGAGCAGGTCCACCAGGGCCGTGTCGGGGCAGCCGTAGTTGAAGGCCAGGGTCCGCACTCGCTCGGGGCTGATGCCGAAGCGGCCGGACTCCACGTTGGGGATGCGGGTGCGGTCGACGCCCAGGAGGGCGGCGGCCTGCTGGGCCGACATCCCCGACTGTTCGCGCAGCTTGCGCAGTTCGGCGCCGAGCCGCTGCTGGCGCGCGGTCGGACTGCTCCTGGGTGGCACGTGCTTCTCCCTCGTCCTGCCGGGGCGGCCCCCTGCCGCCCCCGTTCCCGAGCCGTCGATCGGTTTCTGTCCGGAAACGACACCCGTGGCGCGCGATACGAGCAAGTAGTAGCACTGTGCTCCGCTTCTGCGCTACGGTCGGTAGCGCAAGTCTCACACGGGGCGACCGTGACCGTGTGCAGAGCACCCCCATGTACAGGAAATGTGAGCAATCCGATGAAGGGCGCCCTGCGTTGCCTTCCGGCCGTCCCCCCGGCGGCCGAACCCATACCCCCCGCGGCGGAGAACCTCAGTTACTCGATGCTGCTCCCCGGCGGCGCCTACTGCGCGGGCCTCGCCCGCCGGGCCGTCCGGGACCTCCTCACCCGCCACGACCTCACCGGGCTCCGCGAGACCGCCGCCCTCGCCGCCTCCGAACTCGTCGCCACCGCCTACCGGTTCACCCCCGACCGGGAGATGGCCCTGCGCGTCCGCTGGCAGTACGACGCCCTGCGGATCGTCCTCTACGACCAGCATCCGGCCCACTCCCGGCCGGAGGCCGCCGAGGCGTGCAGGGACCGCCGCAGCCGCAGCATGTGGCTGCTGGCCGCGGCGGTCGACGAACAGGGCGGGGACTGGGGCCTGGCGCCCGCCCTCACACCCGAGGGCGGCACCAAGTCCTGGGCCTTACTCCACCGCTGACGGGTCCTCCAGCACCGCCCGGAGCTCCTCCGCCGACGTCGGCCGCAGCGTGCCGTCGAGGAGCAGCCGGCGGGTGATCCCCAGCGACTCCAGGAACGCCAGGTCGTGACTGGCCACCACCAGAGCCCCCTCGTACGCGTCGAGCGCCGCCGTCAGTTCGCGCACCGACGCCAGGTCCAGATTGTTCGTCGGCTCGTCCAGCAGCAGCAGCTGCGGGGCAGGCTCCGCGAGGAGCAGGGCCGCCAGCGTCGCCCGGAACCGCTCGCCGCCCGACAGCGTGCCCACCGGCTGCTCCGCCCGCGCCCCCCGGAAGAGGAACCGCGCGAGCCGGGCCCGGATCGTGTTCCCCGACGCCCCCGGCGCGAAGCGCCCCACGTTCTCCACGATGCTCAGCGACTCGTCCAGGACGTCCAGCCGCTGCGGCAGGAAGCGGAGCGGCACCAGCACCTCCGCCTCGCCCGCCACCGGCGCCAGCTCCCCGGCGATCGTCCGGAGCAGCGTCGTCTTGCCGGCGCCGTTGCGGCCCGCCAGCGCGATCCGCTCCGGGCCCCGCACCTCGAACTCCCCCGCGACCCGCGCCCCGTACCGCAGCTCCAGGTTCCGCAGCCGCAGCACCTCGCGCCCCGGCGGCACCGAGGTCCGCGGCAGCTCGACGCGGATCCCGTCGTCGTCCCGCACCGCCTCCACGGCCGCGTCCAGCCGCTCCCGCGCCTCCGCCAGCCGGTTCGCGTGCAGGGCGCGGTACTTGCCCGCCGAGACCTGCGCCTCGCCCCGCCGGGCGTGCGCCACGACCTTCGGCACGGCCTTGTTCTCGAAGCTCTTCTGCGCGTACCGCCGCCGGCGCGCCAGCCGCATCCCGGCGTCCGACAGCTCCCGCCGCTGCCGCTGGACGTCCGCCTCGGCCGCCCGCACCATCCGCTGCGCCGCCTCCTGTTCGGCGGCGAGCGCCTCCTGGTACGCGGACCAGGGGCCGCCGTACCAGCTCACCCCGCCCTCGCGCAGGTCGGCGATCCGGTCGACCCGCTCCAGGAGCTCCCGGTCGTGGCTGACCACCACCAGCACCCCGGACCAGCCCTCCAGCGCCTCGTACAGACGGGAACGGGCGTACAGGTCCAGGCTGTTGGTGGGTTCGTCGAGCAGCAGCACGTCGGGCCGGGCCAGCAGCAGCGCCGCGAGGCGCAGCAGCACCGACTCGCCGCCGGACACCTCGCCGACCGTGCGGTCCAGGCCGATCCCGCCGAGGCCGACCCGGTCGAGGACGGCCCTGGCCCGCTCCTCGACGTCCCAGTCGTCGCCGATCACGGCGAAGTGCTCCTCCGCCGGGTCCCCGGCCTCGACGGCGTGCAGCGCGGCCCGCTTCCGGGCGATCCCGAGGATCCCGTCGACCCGCAGGCCGGTGTCCAGGGCGGGGTCCTGCGGCAGGTGGCCGATCTCGCCGGACGTCCGGACGGTGCCGGAGGTCGGTGCGAGCTCGCCGGCGAGGAGCTTCAGCAGGGTGGACTTCCCCGAGCCGTTCACCCCGACCAGGCCGGTGCGGCCGGGCCCGACCGTCAGGTCGAGGCCGTCGAGGACGCCGGTCCCGTCGGGCCAGGAGAAGGAGAGGGACGAGGTGGAGAGGAAGACAGGACGAGATGACACGAGGGCCTCCGGTACCGCGAACGCGAGCGTGGGTGTGGGCGTGGTGCGACGCGTGAGACACCGGGACGCGGGCGGCACGGGGGGAACGGGCGCTCGTCCACGAGGTCGAGAAGGGCACGCACGGCAGCACGGAGGCGCGCGCGGCACGGTGTCTCGGACCTCAGATGAACAACGTTCCTTCTCCGACCTGGAGGCGATGGGACCTCACCGACGGTAGGAGCCGCCGGGGGAGGGGGCAAGCGAATTACGGCGGCCCCGGAGGATCCCGGGGAAGGCCGCCGGAAGGCCGCCGGAAGGACCGCGGAAGGCCGACGGAAGGACCGCGACGGGGCCGCCGTAGGGCCGCGACGGGACCGCCGTGAAGGCCGGACGGGGGCGTCGGCCTACGACAGGCCGCCCAGGAGCTCGTCCAGGTCCCGGTCCCAGTCCAGGTACTGGTGCTCGCGGCCGGCCGGCACCAGGTGCTGCGAGCGCTCCAGGAAGAGGCGCAGCTCCGAGGTGCGCACGTGCACCATGGCCACGCCCTCGGGGGCGTGGAACTCCACGACCGTGCGGTCGTAGCCGTACGGGCGCAGCCGTACGTCCCCGTCACCGGCGGGGCGCTCGACGCCCTGCGCCAGGAGCTCGCGGGCGAACGCCCAGGAGACCTCGACGCCCTCCAGGGTGGCCGGCGGCGGGAAGGCCATGCTGACCGCGTAGGGATCCTCGCGGTCGTAGCGCAGGGTGGCGGGAACGGTCTCCATCCGGGGAGCGGAAGCGACCAGACGGGCCTGGACGGGCTGCTCGATCACGGCGGACACGGCGGGCTCCTCTCGCGGGGTTGCGATCCTGTGCGTCTCCCCGACACCAGGGCACCTGACACCCATGAAGACGAGCGGAACCGCCGGAACGTGCACCCGACCCCCACGTGAGGTGCGTCACCGCCGGACGGCGACCACCCTCCCGCCGCTCCCGGCCTACCGCTCCTCGGCCACGTCGTCGTCCGGCTCCGCGCAGGGACCCGAGTGGTCGCAGTACGGCTGGTTCCCGGAGGCCCCGCAGCCGCAGAGCATCACCCGGGTCTCGTGCCGGACCCCGTGCTCGCCCGTGACCAGCAGGTCGCCCCGTACCACCAGCTGTCCCGCGGGGGAGCGGCGCACGGTGGTCGGGACGTCCGGCCGCTCCTCCGGGCCGCCCTGGGGCGGGTGGTGCTGGAGCGCCCCGGACGGACAGCGCCGGACCACCTCGGCGACCCGCTCCGCCGCGGCGGCGTCCGGCAGGATCCAGGGGCGGCGGGACAGGTCGAAGACCTCGGGCAGGCCGTGGACGCACTCGGCCGCGTGCAGACAGCGGCGCGGTTCGAAGGTGACGGTGATGCCCTCGCCGTCGTACTCCTTGATCCGCGGCTTCTCCGCGATCGGGGGCTCCGCCCCCGGCCCAGCTGTTCCCTCAGTCATGCGCCCAGCCTAGGAACGCCCGGGGCGCCCCGCACTCCGGCGGGGCCGACCGGGAGCCCGGGCCGGAGGCCCTCTGGACGGACCGGGCCGGCGCCACTAGCTTCCGGCGCCATGACACCTGTGCGAAAGTTGCGAACGCCGCGGCGCACGATGACGGCGGGACTGGTGGGGGCGGCGCTCGCGCTGACCCTGGCGGCCCCCGCGCGGGCCGGGGAGACCCCCGCGGCCCCCGCGCCCGGCTGGCAGTCCACCCCCACCGGCACCGACGTCCGCCTCCGGGGCCTGGCCGCGGTGGACCACCGCACGGCCTGGGCCGCCGGGTCGAAGGGCACCGTCCTGCGGACCACCGACGCGGGCCGCACCTGGAGAAACGTCTCGCCGCCCGGGGCGGAGGGGCTTGAGCTCCGCGACGTCGAAGCCTTCGACGCCCGCCGGGCCGTCGTCCTGGCCATCGGCGAGGGCGAGGCGTCCCGGCTGCTGCGCACCGAGGACGGCGGAGCCACCTGGACCGAGTCCTTCCGCAACACCGATCCGCGCGCCTTCTACGACTGCGTGACCTTCCTCGACCGCCGCCACGGCCTCGCCCTGAGCGACCCGGTCGACGGCAGGTTCCGGATTCTCGCCACCCGCGACGGCGGCCGCAGCTGGGCCGTCCTGCCCGACACCGGCATGCCCGAAGCGCTCCCCGGCGAGGCCGGGTTCGCCGCGAGCGGGCAGTGCCTGGTCACCGCCGGGACGAAGGGGCGGGGGAAGGACGTCTGGTTCGCCACCGGCGGCGGCGCCACCGCCCGGGTCTTCCACTCCGCCGACCGGGGCCGCACCTGGACCGTCACCGACAGCCCGGTCCCGGCGGGCGACCCGGCCCGGGGCGTCTTCGCGCTCGCCTTCCGGGACCGCGCGCACGGCCTCGCCGTCGGCGGCGACTACCGCACCGGACAGCCCTCGCCGAGGGCCGCCGCCGTCACCGCCGACGGCGGCCGCACCTGGACCCCGGCCGGCACGCCCCCGCCCGCGTACCGCTCCGGGGTCGCCTGGCTCCCGCACGACCGGAACGCCGCCCTCGCCGTCGGACCCACCGGCACCGACCTCACCCGCGACGGCGGCCGCACCTGGCGGACCGTGGACACCGGCTCCTACGACACCGTGGACTGCGCCCCGGACGGCGGCTGCTGGGCCTCTGGCGAGAAGGGCCGGGCCGCCCGGCTCGTCCGTCCCTGAGGCGGCGGGTCAGGCCGGCGGCTGCTCGCGGTAGCCGGCCAGGCCCTCCGCGGTCTTCGTCGCGTAGAACTCGGTGATCCGGTACGCGCACACGCCCTCGGCGGAGAAGGGGTCGGCCGCCGCGATCCGCTCGATCTCGGCCCGGTCGGCCCCGGCCGCCAGGATCACCCCGCCGTCCCGGGGGTTCTTCCGCCCCGAGGCGAGGAACACCCCGGCGGCGTACTGCGCGTCGAGCCAGGCGATGTGCGCGTCCATCAGGGCGTCGGCACGCTCGACGGGCCCGGTGTAGGTCAATTCGAGTACGAACATGCGCCCAGGCTACCGGCGGCCTCCGACACGACGATCGAGTGCCCGGGCCGTCGGCGGTCCGGGCACGGCGATCAGGGCGAACACCCGCCGAGGACGTCCGCGGCGGACTCGAAGCGGTGCGCGGCCGGCGCCAGGACCTCGTACAGAAAGCCGAAGTACGCGGTCTCCGCCGTGCCCGTGAGGACCGCGTGCAGGAAGGCGGCGCAGCCCGTGGCGTGGGCCTCCCAGAGCGGGCCGCGCCCCTCGTTGTAGAGCACGGTCCACTCGTCGGGGTGCCTGCCCGGCCGCACCAGCCAGTACAGGAAGGCCCCCGACCCCTCCTCGTACGCCCAGGGCACCACCCGCGCACCCGGCTCCTCCAGCTCCCCGGGCCGCTCCTCGCCGATCTCCCACAACGACTCCAGGACCCCGGCCCGTTCGGCGGTCTGCGCCAGCAGGTCCTCGTCGGCGCGGGGCGCGCCCGGGGCGAGCAGCCACACCGTCTCGTCGAAGACCCCGCAGCCGTACGTCCCCACCAGCCGCTTGTAGTCGGCGGGCAGCGGCAGGCCGAGGGAACGCTCGACCTCCTCCCACGCCACGGCGGGCGGCGGGCAGAGGCGCACGAGGGCGTCGATCGCGGTCACGGGGAGGGACGCTACCGAAAGGCCGTGGGACCGCGTGCCGGGCGGCGCCCGTAGGGTGGCCGGCATGGGGATCATCGGGGTTCCGGCGGGCTGGCCCGCCGACGAGGAAGCGGCGCTGGCCGTCCAGCGGGAGCTGCGGGAGCGGCTCGTGCTCGACGAGGAGGGGCCGGCGGCTGGGGAGGGCCACGTCACCGGGCTCGACGTGGCCTACGACGACGGGCGCGACCTCGTCGCGGCGGCGGCCGTGGTGCTCGACGCGGCGACCCTGGAGGTGGTCGAGGAGGCCACCGCCGTGGGCCGGGTCTCCTTCCCGTACGTCCCCGGCCTGCTGGCCTTCCGGGAGGTCCCCACCGTCCTCGCCGCCCTGGCCTCCCTCACCGCCGACCCCGGCCTGCTGGTCTGCGACGGCTACGGCGTCGCCCACCCGCGCGGGTTCGGGCTCGCCAGCCACCTCGGGGTGCTCACCGGACGGCCCTCGATCGGCGTCGCCAAGAACCCCTTCACCTTCTCCCACGACGAACCGGGGCCGGAGCGGGGCGACTTCGCGCCGCTGCTCGACGGCGGGGAGGAGGTCGGCCGGGCGCTGCGCACCCGCCGCGGGGTGAAGCCCGTCTTCGTCTCCGCCGGGCACCGGATCTCCCTGGCCGGCGCCTGCGCGCACACCCTGGCGCTCGCGCCGCGCTACCGCGTCCCCGAGACCACCCGGCGCGCCGACGCGCTCTGCCGCCGCGCCCTCGCCGAGGCCCTGGCGGCCGAGCGGAGCTGAGTACCCGTACGGATGCCCGTTGTCAGACCCCCACGGCACAGTGGCCGTCATGACGACTCCGGTGACCACCTCCCCGCGCCGTCCCTCCGGGGGCCGCGCGCTGCCGTTCGTCCTCGCCGTCGCGGCACTCTCCGCGCTCGCCTGGACCTGCGCCATCCTGTACGTGCTCGCCGACTGGACCACCGGGTGAGCGGGCGGCCGCCCGCCGGGGAGCGGGACGCGCCGCCGCGGCGCGTCCACGCGGCCCCGGTCCGCCGGCCCCTCCGCCCCACGGGGCCCTGACCACGGGCTCACGGGCCCCGGCCGCGGGGCTCTCCCGTTCGCCTGCGGGCCCTGGCTTCAGTCGCCCCGGAGGCGGGAAGGAAGAGCGGATGGACCTGCACACGACCTCCCGCCGGCTCGTCTCCTCCGGCTCCCCGCTCGAACCGGAGATCGGCTTCTCCCGCGCGGTGCGCCACGGGCCGTACGTCTCCGTCGCCGGCACCGCGCCGATCGCGCCGGACGGCACCACCACCGCGCCCGGCGACGTCCACGCCCAGACCGTCCGCTGCCTCGACATCGCCGAGGCGGCCCTCCGTGAGGCGGGCGCCCGCCTGGAGGACGTCGTCCGCACCCGCGTCCTGCTCACCGACGCCACCACCTGGCGGGAGGCGGCCCGCGCCCACGGCGAGCGCTTCGCCGCCGTCCGCCCGGCCTGCACCTTCGTGGAGGTGTCCCGGTTCATCGACCCCGCGTGGCTGGTCGAGATCGAGATCGACGCGGTGGTGATCGACCACGCCGCCCCCGACATGATCGGCTGGTGAGGCGCGCCCCCGAGGGGCCGGGCGGCCCCGCTACTCCGCGTGGGCCACCCGGAAGCGCAGCCCCGCCGCCCGCAGCCGGGCGATGAGGGCGTCGCCCATCGCCACCGCCGTCGTGACCTGGCCCGCCGTCTTCGGCAGCGGGTCCAGGGCGAGGCAGAGCGCCGACTCGGCGAGCATCTTCGCCGTTTCGTCGTACCCGGGGTCCCCGCCGGACACCTCGGTGAACACCCGCCGTCCGCCGCCCTCGCCGACGAAGCGGACCGTGAACCAGCTGCGCGCCCGCCGCTCCGCCGACGGGCCCTCGCCCGCCCCGTAACGGTCCATCATCCAGCGCCGCACGGGCGGCAGTTGGGCCGCCGTGACGGTCGCGCCGAGCGCCGCCGTGCCGCCGAGCGCCATCGGGAGGGTCCTCACCGAGGCGTAGTGGCGGTAGCGGAAGTCGGGGCCGTACCGTGCGAGTGCGGCGGCCGAGCGGGCCACCACCTGCGGGTCCAGGGTGGGCAGCGGCAGCGCCCAGGTGCCCGTCTCGGTGCTGAACCGGGGCGCGCCGAGCGGCGCGCGGGCCCGGCGGCCCATCAACCGGGGCGTGTGCAGGCGGCGTTCGCGGGCGGCCCGGAGCATCTCCCGGCCGCGCCCGAAGGCGGTCAGGGCGGAGGCGAAGGTGCCGCCGGAGAAGACGGCACCGGCCCGGACGAAGCCGTCGATCCGCAGCGGCACGCCCTCCGGCAGCTGCTCCACGGTGAAGAGCACGCCCAGGTCGTGCGGGACCGAGTCGAAGCCGCAGGCGTGCACGAGCCGGGCGCCGGTCTCCCGGGCGCGGGCGTCGTGGCGGACGTACACGAGGTCGACGAACTCGGCCTCGCCGGTCAGGTCGAGGTAGTCGGTGCCGGCGTCCGCGCAGGCCGCGACCAGGCCCTCGCCGTACCAGACGTACGGACCGACGGTGGAGGCCACCACCCGCGCCGACCCGGCCAGCTCCCGCAGCGAGGCGGGGTCGCCGGAGTCGGCGACCAGCAGCGGCAGGCCGGCGAGGTGCGGCCGGTCCGCGGCGAGCCGGTCCCGCAGCGCCGCCAGCTTCGCGCGCGAGCGGCCGGCGAGGGCCCAGCGGCACCCGGCGGGGGCGTGCCCGGCCAGATACTCCGCGGTGAGCTCCCCGACGAACCCGGTCGCCCCGTAGAGGACCACGTCGTACGGCCGCGCCCCGGCACCCGGTCCGGTCTCCCGCCCCGCGTCCGCCCCTGTCTCCATCGAGCCCCACTCCCGTCGCCTGGTCGCGCGTCGTCACGTCCGGTCGCCGCGCCGTCGGCGGAGGATAGCGGACCGGCCCGCCCCACCGGATCTCCAAGCGCTTGCTCGGCCCGGGGGCTTGTGCCGAGTGGAACACGTTCCTAGCATCTTCGGTGTTACATCATTGGTGTCACACACTCTGGGGGCTCGATGGACACGCGGCAGACCGAGCGGACGGGACCGCTCGCGGGCGTCCGGGTCGTGGAACTCGCCGGCATCGGCCCCGGGCCCTTCGCCGCCATGCTCCTCGCCGACCTCGGCGCCGACGTGGTCCGCGTCGACCGCCCCGGCGGCCCCGGCCTCGGCGTCGACCCGGCCAAGGACCTCACCAACCGCAACAAGCGCTCGGTCCTCCTCGACCTCAAGGCCCCCGGCGGCCCGGCCGCCATCCTCGACCTCGTCGAGCGCGCCGACGTCCTCGTCGAGGGATACCGCCCCGGCGTCGCCGAACGCCTCGGCGTCGGCCCCGCCGAGTGCCTCGCCCGCAACCCCCGGCTCGTCTACGGCCGGATGACCGGCTGGGGCCAGGACGGCCCGCTCGCCCACACCGCGGGACACGACATCGGCTACATCGCCGTCACCGGCGCCCTCGGCATGATCGGACCCGACCCCGACGGCCCGCCGGCCGTCCCCGCCAACCTCGTCGGCGACTACGCGGGCGGCTCCCTCTACCTCGTCATCGGCGTCCTCGCCGCCCTCCAGCACGCACGGACGCACGGCGAGGGACAGGTCGTCGACGCCGCCATCGTCGACGGCACCGCCCACCTCACCAGCATGATCCACGCCATGCTCGCCGCCGGCGGCTGGCAGGACCGGCGCGCCTCGAACCTCCTCGACGGCGGCTGCCCCTTCTACGGCGTCTACGCGACCTCCGACGGCGGCCACATGGCGGTCGGCGCCCTGGAACAGCGCTTCTACGCCGAGTTCGCCCGCCTCCTCGGCCTCCCCGACGCCGACGCCCTCCGGGGCGACCTCGCCCGCTGGCCCGAGCTGCGCGAGGCCGTCGCCGCGCGCTTCCGGAGCCGTACGCGCGCGGAGTGGACCGAGGTCTTCGAGGGCACCGACGCCTGCGTCGCCCCGGTCCTCTCGCTCCGCGAGGCCCCCGCCCACCCGCACCTCGCGGCCCGCGCCACCTTCGCCGAGCACGGCGGCCTTGTCCAGCCCGCGCCCGCGCCCCGCTTCTCCGCCACCCCCGGCACCCTCCGTACCGGCCCCGCCCTGCCCGGCGCCCACACCGCCGAGGTCGTCCGCGACTGGGGCGTCCCCGCCCTGCACCCCGCCCAGGACGTCCCGCCCACCCAGGAGTCGAAGACCGCATGAAGCGCACGCTCTACACCGAGGACCACGAAGCCTTCCGGGCGGTCGTCCGCACCTTCCTGGAGAAGGAGGTGCTGCCCCACTACGAGCAGTGGGAGAAGGACGGCATCGTCTCCCGCGAGGCGTGGCTCGCCGCCGGCCGCCAGGGCCTGCTCGGCCTCGCCGTCGAGGAGGAGCACGGCGGCGGGGGCAACCCCGACTTCCGGTACGCCTCCGTCCTCGCCGAGGAGTTCACCAGGGCCGCCGCCCCCGGCCTCGCCATCGGCCTGCACAACGACATCATCGGCCCCTACCTCACCAAGCTCGCCACCGAGGAGCAGCGCCGCCGCTGGCTGCCCGGCTTCTGCTCCGGCGAGATCGTCACCGCCATCGCGATGACCGAGCCCGGCGCCGGCTCCGACCTCCAGGGCATCCGCACCACCGCCGAGGACCACGGCGACCACTGGATCCTCAACGGCTCCAAGACCTTCATCTCCAACGGCATCCTCGCCGACCTGGTGATCGTCGTCGCGAGGACCACCCCCGAGGGCGGCGCCCACGGCCTCTCCCTCCTCGTCGTCGAGCGCGGCATGGAGGGCTTCGAACGCGGCCGCAACCTCGACAAGATCGGCCAGAAGTCCCAGGACACCGCCGAACTCTTCTTCAAGGACGTCCGCGTCCCCAAGGAGAACCTCCTCGGCGAGCTGAACGGCGCCTTCGTCCACCTCATGACCAACCTCGCCCAGGAACGGCTCGCCATCGCCGTCGCGGGCATCGCGGGCGCCGAGCACCTCCTGGAGCTCACCACCCGCTACGTCAAGGAGCGCGAGGCCTTCGGCCGGCCGCTGGCCAAGCTCCAGCACGTGCGCTTCGAGATCGCGGAGATGGCCACCGAGTGCGCCGTCACCCGCACCTTCGTCGACCGCTGCATCGCCGAGCACGCCGACCCGACCGGGCTCGGGCTCGACCCCGTCAACGCCTCCATGGCCAAGTGGTGGGCGACCGAGCTCCAGAAGCGGGTCGCCGACCGCTGCCTGCAACTGCACGGCGGATACGGCTACATGAGCGAATTCCCGGTGGCCCGCGCCTTCACCGACGGCCGCATCCAGACCATCTACGGCGGCACGACGGAGATCATGAAGGAGATCATCGGCCGCTCCCTCCTCGGCTGAGTCCCGCCCCTTCCCGCACCCCTCCGAGAAAACCCTCACCGTGAAAGGCTTCCCGTGAGCACCGAAGCGTACGTGTACGACGCGATCCGCACCCCGCGCGGACGCGGCAAGGCCAACGGCTCCCTGCACGGCACCAAGCCGATCGACCTCGTCACCGGCCTGATCCGCGAGATCCAGACCCGCAACCCGGGCCTGGACCCGGCCGCCGTCGACGACATCGTCCTCGGCGTCGTCGGCCCGGTCGGCGACCAGGGCTCCGACATCGCCCGCATCGCCGCCATCGCCGCCGGCCTCCCCGAGACCGTCGCCGGCGTCCAGGAGAACCGCTTCTGCGCCTCCGGCCTCGAAGCGGTCAACATGGCCGCGATGAAGGTCCGCTCCGGCTGGGAGGACCTGGTCCTCGCCGGCGGCGTCGAGTCGATGTCCCGCGTCCCGATGGCCTCCGACGGCGGCGCCTGGTTCGCCGACCCGATGACCAACCTGGAGACGAACTTCGTCCCGCAGGGCATCGGCGCCGACCTCATCGCCACCATCGAGGGCTTCAGCCGCCGCGACGTCGACGAGTACGCCGCCCTCTCCCAGGAGCGCGCCGCGACCGCGTGGAAGGAGGGCCGCTTCGCCCGCTCGGTCGTCCCCGTCGTCGACCGGGCCGGGCTGACCGTCCTCGACCACGACGAGTTCATGCGCCCCGGCACCACCGCCGACTCCCTCGCGAAGCTCAAGCCGTCCTTCAAGGACATCGGCGAGCTCGGCGGCTTCGACGCGGTCGCGCTCCAGAAGTACCACTGGGTCGAGGAGATCGACCACGTCCACCACGCGGGCAACTCCTCCGGCATCGTCGACGGCGCCTCCCTCGTCGCCGTCGGCTCGAAGGAGATCGGCGAGCGGTACGGGCTGACGCCCCGCGCCCGGATCGTCGCGGCGGCCGTCTCCGGCTCCGAGCCCACCATCATGCTCACCGGCCCCGCCCCGGCCGCCCGCAAGGCGCTCGCCAAGGCCGGCCTGACCATCGACGACATCGACCTCATCGAGATCAACGAGGCCTTCGCCGCGGTCGTCCTGCGCTTCGTCAAGGACATGGGCGTCTCCCTGGACAAGGTCAACGTCAACGGCGGCGCCATCGCGCTCGGCCACCCGCTCGGCGCCACCGGCGCGATCATCCTCGGCACCCTCGTCGACGAGCTGGAGCGCCAGGACAAGCGCTACGGCCTCGCCACCCTCTGCGTCGGCGGCGGCATGGGCATCGCCACCATCGTCGAGCGCGTCTGACCTCCCCGTCCGCACCCTTCAACCGGAGAAGCATCAGTCATGAGCGAGAGCACCACCATCCGCTGGGAGCAGGACGACACGGGGATCGTCACCCTCGTCCTCGACGACCCGAACCAGTCCGCCAACACCATGAACCAGGCGTTCCGCGCGTCGATCACGGCCGTCGCCGACCGCCTGGAGGCCGAGAAGGACTCGATCCGGGGCGTCATCTACACCTCCGCGAAGAAGACCTTCTTCGCCGGCGGCGACCTCAAGGACATGATCCAGGCGGGCCCCGAGCACGCCAAGGACATCTTCGACGCCGCGATGGACATGAAGCGCGCCCTGCGCCGCATCGAGACCCTCGGCAAGCCGGTCGTCGCCGCCCTCAACGGCGCCGCCCTGGGCGGCGGTTACGAGATCGCGCTCGCCTCGCACCACCGGATCGCGCTGGACGCGCCCGGCTCCAAGATCGGCCTCCCCGAGGTCACCCTCGGCCTGCTGCCCGGCGGTGGCGGCGTCACCCGCACGGTCCGCCTCATGGGCATCACCGACGCCCTCCTGAAGGTGCTCCTCCAGGGCACCCAGTACACGCCGAAGCGCGCCCTCGACAGCGGTCTGATCCACGAACTGGCGTCCACGCCTGAGGAGATGATGGCCAAGGCCATCGCCTTCATCGACACGCACCCGGAGTCCGCCCAGCCCTGGGACGTCCCCGGGTACCGGATCCCCGGCGGCACCCCGTCGAACCCGAAGTTCGCCGCCAATCTGCCGGCCTTCCCCGCCAACCTGCGCAAGACGCTCAACGGCGCCCCCTACCCGGCCCCGCGCAACATCATGGCCGCCGCCGTCGAGGGCTCCCAGGTGGACTTCGAGACCGCGCAGGTCATCGAGTCCCGCTACTTCACCGAGCTGGTCACCGGCCAGACCGCGAAGAACATGATCCAGGCGTTCTTCTTCGACCTCCAGGCCGTCAACTCCGGCGCCAGCCGCCCCAAGGACGTCGAGAAGCGCCAGGTCCGCAAGGTCGCCGTGCTCGGCGCCGGCATGATGGGCGCCGGCATCGCCTACTCCTGCGCCCGCGCCGGCATCGAGGTCGTCCTCAAGGACGTCACCGACGAGGCCGCCGCCAAGGGCAGGGCGTACTCGGAGAAGCTCTGCGCCAAGGCCGTCTCCCGGGGCCGCACCACGCAGGAGAAGGCCGACGCCCTCCTCGCCCGGATCACCCCGACCTCCGACCCGCAGGCGCTGGCCGGCTGCGACGCGGTCATCGAGGCCGTCTTCGAGGACACCGCGCTCAAGCACAAGGTCTTCCAGGAGATCCAGCACGTCGTCGACGCCGACGCGCTGCTCTGCTCCAACACCTCCACCCTGCCGATCACCGTCCTCGCCGAGGGCGTGGAGCGCCAGGCCGACTTCATCGGCCTGCACTTCTTCTCCCCGGTCGACAAGATGCCGCTGGTCGAGATCATCAAGGGCGAGCGCACCGGCGACGAGGCCCTGGCCCGCGCCTTCGACCTGGTCCGCCAGATCAACAAGACGCCGATCGTCGTCAACGACTCGCGAGGCTTCTTCACCTCGCGGGTCATCGGCCACTTCATCAACGAGGGCGTCGCCATGGTCGGCGAGGGCATCGAGCCCGCCTCCGTCGAGCAGGCCGCCGCCCAGGCCGGGTACCCGGCGAAGGTCCTCTCCCTCATGGACGAGCTGACCCTCACCCTCCCGCGCAAGATCCGCAACGAGACGAAGAAGGCGATCGAGGACGAGGGCGGCACCTGGGTCACCCACCCCGGCGAGGTCGTCATCGACCGCATGGTCGACGAGTTCGGCCGCCCCGGCCGCAGCGGCGGCGCCGGCTTCTACGACTACGACGAGTCCGGCAAGCGCGGCAGGCTCTGGCCGGGCCTGCGCGAGCACTTCACCAGGCCCGGGTACGAGATCCCCTTCCGCGACATGCAGGAGCGGATGCTCTTCTCCGAGGCACTGGACACCGTCCGCCTCCTGGAGGAGGGCGTCCTGACCTCGGTCGCCGACGCCAACATCGGCTCCATCATGGGCATCGGCTTCCCCGCCTGGACCGGCGGCATCCTCCAGTACGTCAACGGCTACGAGGGCGGCGTCGCCGGCTTCGTCGCCCGCGCCCGCGAACTGGCGGAGACCTACGGCGAGCGCTTCGCCCCGCCGGCCCTCCTGGTGGAGAAGGCCGAGCGCGGCGAGACGTTCACGGACCAGCGGGTCAGCGGTTCCTGAACGCGGAGCGCAACTCCTCGCTCAGGGACCGCTGGAAGGCGGTGACGAGGGCCTGGACCACGATCGGCTGCATGTGCGCGGACAGCGACTTCATGGCGGTCAGGTGGTCCGGGTCCTCCCCGCTCTCCCGGTACGGGTTCCACACCTGCTCCTGGAAGAGCCGGGCCAATTCCTGCGCGGCGGACCGGGCGTGGTCCAGGAGCACGGTCCGCGAGGCCAGGATGGTGTCGTGCTCGATGGGCACGTCCAGCATCTCGACCCCGAGGCGCAGCAGCGACCCGTCGAGCCGGAACACGTCCGGATCCCCGCCGGCCTCCAGCACCCCCATGGCGGCGAGCCGCTCGACGTCCCGGTCGGCGAGCTCCCGCCCGGCCCGCCGCTCCAGCTCGCGCCGGGTGATCGTCTCGGCGGACTCGGGCGCCCAGGACGCCACCAGCGCCCGGTGCACGGCGAGGTCCTGCGCGCTCAGGTCGGCGGGCAGCTGCTCCAGGTACCGCTCGATCGCGGCGAGCGTCATGCCCTGCCGCTGGAGCTCCTCGATGAGCGCGAGCCGGGCCAGGTGCTCCGGCCCGTACCGCCCCACCCGCCGGGGCCCGATCACCGGCGGCGGCAGCAGCCCCCGCGTCCCGTAGAACCGCACGGTCCGCACCGTGACCCCGGCCCGAGCGGCCAGCTCGTCGACCGTGAAGCCCGGCGGCAGTCCCTCGTCGCTCACGTCCTCCATGGTTCAACAGTATTGCTGTCTCACCAGCGCTGTAAAAGGGTTCAGAGCGGGGCGGGCGCGGCGAGGGCGGCCTCGACGGCGGTGTGGGTCACCCCGTGGTCGGCCAGCGCCTCCGCGACGACCCCGCCGGCCGCGGTGAGGGCCAGGAGCAGGTGCTCGTCGCCGATCTCCCGGTCCTTGCGGGCCAGTGCCATCCGCAGGGACTTCTCCAGGACGGTCTTCGCCTCCCGGGAGAAGGGCCTGCGCCCCGAGGACCTGCGGCCGCCGGAGAGCGCCCCGGTCCCGTGGGTCTCCTCGACGCGGGCGACGATCGCGTCGACGTCGATGCCCAGGTCCGCGAGCGCCTCGGAGTCCGCCCGGGACAGCCCGGCCCGCCGGCGCGCGTCGGCGAGCGCGGCGACCAGCGCCGGCCGGCGCTCCGCCGGGCACAGCCGCCCGAGCACCGCCGCCGCCCGGGTGTCCTCCCGGTCGAGCAGCGCGAGCAGCAGGTGCTCGGCGCCCACGGATCCGGCCCCGCCGCGCTCCGCGTGCCCGACCGCCCCCTTCACCACGTTCCGTGCCGCCTTCGTGAACCGCTCGAACATCACTGCCTCCCGTGCTTCTTGTGAACGGCCTGCCGGCTGACGCCGAGCTCGGTGGCGATCTCCTGCCACGACCACCCCTGGTTGCGCGCGCTGCGCACCTGGACGGCCTCCAGTTGTTCCAACAGCCGCCGCAGGGCGGACACGGCCCGCAGCCCCACCCGGGGATCGCGGTCACCGGCCCGCGCGGCGAGATCGGTCGCATCGGTCATTCTGTCAATGTAGGTTGACAGTCGACCTCTGTCAACCAGGGTTGACATACCCCGCTGTCGGAGCGGCCGTCTACGGTCTCCTCATGACCGGGATCACCTACGCGCACGGCGACGCCACCGCCCCCCGGGGCGAGGGCGTCCGGATCGTCGCCCACGTCTGCAACGACCTGGGCGGCTGGGGCAGGGGCTTCGTGCTCGCCGTCTCCCGCCGCTGGCCGGAGCCGGAGGCGGCGTACCGCCGCTGGTACCGGGAGCGCGCGACCAACGACTTCGGCCTCGGCGCGGCGCAGTTCGTCCAGGTCGCGCCGCGGCTCTGGGTGGCGAACCTGGTGGGGCAGCGGGGGATCCGCACCGCGCGGAGCACCGCCGTCCCCGTCCGCTACGAGGCGATCGACCGGGCGCTGGGGTCGCTCGCCGACAGGGCCGTCGGGCTCGGCGCCTCCGTCCACATGCCCCGGATCGGCTGCGGGCTCGCCGGCGGCACCTGGGACCGGGTGGAGCCCTTGGTCGGGGAGCGGCTGGTGGCGCGGGGGATACCGGTCACCGTGTACGACTTCGGCGCGTAAGGGGCGGCGGCCGGGGCCGGGCCGGGGGGACGGTCGCGCGGGGGTTAGAGTCGGCGGCCGGTCCGCGTCGGCGGGCACGGGACAGGGGAGTGGGATGTACGCGCAACTCAGGGAGACGGCGGCGGAATTGGCCGGGGTCCTGTGGCGGGAGCACACGGTGTACCGGGAGCGGGGCGGGGGCGTCGTGATCCGGGGGGAGCACGTGGGGCGCTGGATCAGCCTCGCGCCGACGGGCGGCAAGGACCAGGCGCTGCTGCGGGCCGGGCGGCTCCTCGACGGGGGGACCACGGCCCCGGCCCGTACCGAGGTCGTGGTCGACCTGACCGTGCCGGTCGCCGAACTGGCCACCGTCTGCCGCCGGATGCTCGCCGAGGTCGCCGCCGCGGCCGACCCGGACCCCGGGCCGTCCCGGGCCGGCCGCCCAGCGGGGGAGCGGAAGCGGGGGAAGGCGCGGCGCACGGCCGGGAGCCGGCACACGGGTGCCGGCTCCTGGGTGGTGCTGCTGCTGGTCGGCGTCGCCGTGGCCGCCTGGGTCTACAGCGTCTTCGGCGGCCCCGGCTACTGACGCCCGGGGAGCGGCCCGGGGATCAGGAGGCGGTCACCGGGTAGTGGTCCGACAGGTTGGTGTACGTGTACGTCGTGCCCCAGCTGGAGACGGTCCACGGCGCGGTCGACTCCAGGACCACGTGGTTCGTCCAGTTCGCCGGGCGGGCGTTCCCCGCCCGGTACAGGACGTGGTCGAGGTCCTCGCGGGGGTCGTCCGGGTAGCGGTCCGCCGCGATCGAGTTCAGCTCGGTGTCGAAGGAGTACGGGTGCCCGGTCCGGGCGTCGGCGCCGGCCAGGCCCGCGTCGGCGAGCATCGTGGCGTACTCGGGGGTGCGGGTGTCGACGTTCATGTCGCCCGCGACGATCACCTGCTCGCCCGCCGGGATGTTCTTCGCGTCGAGGAAGGCGTCCATCGCCCTGAACTGCCGGCTGCGCATCTGCGCCGCCTCGCCCGCCGAGCAGCCCGGGTCGGTGGACTGGGCGTGGGTGCCGACCACGTGCACGCGGCTGCCGTTCACGTCGAGGACGACGTAGGCGAAGCCCTTGTTCGAGTACCAGTCGGAGCCGCAGGCGTCCTTGTAGACGTACTGCTCCTTGCGGACGACCGGCCACTTGCTGAGGATCGTCACCCCGCCGTCCTCGGGGGTGGTGGCCGAGTAGGCGCCGCCGGTGGCGTCCCAGCCGGTCCTGGAGCGGCCCACGACGGGCGTCTGGTACGGGTAGGCCGCGGCGGCGTTCGCCTTGAGCGCGTCCGAGGAGGAGTTGTCGAAGGCCTCCTGGAGCACCACGACGTCCTGGCCCTGGAAGAAGGGGGCGGCGGGGATCGCCCGGGCCCGGTGGTCCTGTCCCCAGTTCGGGTACAGGCTCTTCGAGAAGAGGAAGGCGTTGTAGGTGAGCACCTTCAGGCGGGGGGCCTCCGTGGGGGCCGCGGAGGCGGCGGGTGCGGCCGCCGCCAGGGCGCCGGCGGCGAGCGCGAGGGACACGGCGGCACCGGAGATGCGGCGGAACGTGCTGAGGGACACGTGAACTCCCTTCGAGGAGTGGGGGGTTGGACTCGGCGCGGGCCATACAACCAGCCGTAGTTACCTTCCGGTAGCCTCTGGGTGCCGGGAATCTTGCCTGCGTCGTACGAGCGCGCCAACGATCGCCCGGGTGTACGATTCGCCGCTTCCGGGACCAGGTAGAATGCGCGCCATGACGACCCTCGCCTCCAACGCCAAGATCTTCAACATGGACCTCGGTCCGCTCAACCCCGTCTGGGCCGAGCTCATCCTCGGCTTCGTCGTGTTCTTCATCACCTTCTTCTTCATGGCCAAGGTGATCCTGCCGAAGATCAAGGACACGCTCGACAAGCGTGAGGACGCCACCGAGGGCGCCACCGGCCGCGCCGACGACCTGCGCGCCGAGGCCGCCGAGATCCGCGCCCAGTACGAGGCCGAGCTCGCCGAGGCCCGCCACGAGGCCGCCCGCATCCGCTCCAAGGCCGTCGAGGAGGGCTCCGCCGCCATCGCCGCCGCCCGCGCCGAGGGCCAGACCGAGCGCGACGCCATCCTCGCCGCCGGCACCGCGAAGATCGCCAGCGAGCGCGAGGCCGCCGAGCGCGAGCTCAACGCCGACGTCGACGCCTGGGCCCACGCCCTCGCCGGCCGCATCGTCGGCGAGCCGGTCGGCGCCGACCGCGCCTGACCGCGACCGACCCGCACCACCACCGCCGGGGCCGTGCCCGGGGCGAGAGCCCCCGGGCACGGCCCCGGCGTCGTCGTACCGCCCCCGGGGGTGCACCCTGGAGGGGCCGCCACCGACGCGAGAGGCAGGGGACCCCCGTATGAGCACCCGCAGCGAGGCCGTCACCGGCGCCCCGGCCGGCGGGCCCGGCCCGCGCGGCCGGTCCGCACCCGCCGACCCCGCCCCGCCGCCCGTCGGCGGCGTCCTGTGGAGCGTCGCCGGGGACGTCCGCGCGCTCCTCATGCTCCCCGCCGCCCTCACCATGCAGGTCGCCCACCCCGCGATCGGCGCGGGCGTCGACGAGCACTCCGTCTTCCGCACCGACCCCTGGGGCCGGGGCGAGCGCTCGCTGCGCTCCCTCCAGCTGTGGGTGTACGGCGGCGAGGCGGCCGCCGCCGAGGGGCGCAGGCTGCGCGCGCTGCACCGGGACATCCAGGGCGCCGACGCCCACGGGCGCCGCTACCACGCGCTGACGCCCGCCTACTACTCCTGGGTGCACGCCACCGGCTACCCCGTCTACCGGCACGGCCTCGCCCTGCTCCACCGGCCCCTCACCGCGGCCCAGGACCGCCGGCTCTACGCGGAGTGGCTCCAGGTCGGCCGGATCCTCGGCATCCACGACCGCGACATGCCGCAGACCGCCGAGGAGTTCTGGCCCTACTACCGCCGGGTCCTCGCCGAGGAGCTGGAGGCCACCGCCGTCGTCCGCGAGCTCATCGACCCGGACGCCCCCGTGCCCGCCCCCGACCGGGGCCCGCTGCTCCTGCGGCTCGCGCTGCGCCCCCTGTGGCCGCTGCTCCGCCGCCCCTTCCAGCGGGTCCGCGCCTTCCTCACCGTGGGCCTGATGCCGCCGGACGCCCGCGCCGCCATCGGCCTGGAGTGGACGCCGGAGCAGGAGCGCCGGCTGCGCCGCCTGGCCCGGGTCGTCCGCGCCGTCGTCCCCGCCCTGCCCGAGCGGCTGCGCTACCTCCCGCTCGCCCGGCGCGCCCGGGAGGCCGCCCGTCGCTGACGGGCGGCCTCCCGGGGCGGTGCCTCAGTGGTCCCCGTGCTCGTGGACCGTGTTCGTCGCCGCGATCTTCTTCCAGGACTTCGGCTGGACCGGCTTGCCCGCCGAAGCCGCCGTCCGCCCGGCGGAAGCGGGCGCGGAAGCCGCGGCGGAAGCCGGCGCGGAGGCGGCGGAGGCGGCCGGCGAGGGTCCGGCGGCCGGCTTCGACGGCTCGTACAGCCAGGTGTCGAAGAGCGCGGCCAGCGGCTTGCCGGAGACCTGCTCCGCGTACCGGACGAAGTCCGCGACCCGGGCGTTGCCGTGCGCGAACCGCTGCGGCCAGCCCTTCAGGATCGCGAAGAAGTCCTCGTCGCCGATCTCGTTCCGCAGCGCCTGGAGCGCCAGCGCGCCCCGGTCGTACACGGCGATGTGGAACTGGTTGTCCGGACCCGGGTCGCCCGGCCGCACCGTCCAGAACGGGTCCTCGGCCGTCCGCGTCGCGTAGACGTAGTCCGCCAGCTCCTGGGCCGTGCCCTCGCCCTCCTTCTCCGACCACAGCCACTGGCTGTAGCGGGCGAAGCCCTCGTTGACCCAGATGTCCTTCCAGTCGCGCACCGACACGCTGTCGCCGTACCACTGGTGGGCCAGCTCGTGCACGACCACCGACACGTTCGCGCCGTTCGCGAACTGGCGCGGGCTGTAGAACGGCCTGGTCTGCGTCTCCAGGGCGTACCCGCTGGTCACGTTGGGCACGTAGCCGCCGAGCGCGTTGAACGGGTACGGGCCGAAGACCCCCTCCAGCCACTCGGCGACCTCGGCGGTCCGCTCGATCGAGGCCCGGGCCGCGCCCGCGTTGTCGCCGAGGTCCTTGCTGTAGGCGTTGAGGACAGGCAGCCCGTTCGCGGTCGTGTCCGTCGTGATGTCGAACTTCCCGACCGCGAGCGTGGCCAGATACGTCGCCTGCGGCTTGTTGGAACGCCAGTTGAAGCGGGTCCAGCCGAGCCGCGAGGACTGCGACTGGAGCACGCCGTTGCTGATCGCCTGGGTGCCGTCCGGCACCGACACCGACACGTCGAAGGTGGCCTTGTCGCGCGGGTGGTCGTTGGACGGGAACCACCAGGCCGCCGAGTCCGGCTCCTGCGCGGCGACGCCGCCGTCCGGGGTGCGGTGCCAGGCCGACCAGCCGTCGACCTTGAACCCGGACGGCTTGCCCGCGTAGCGCACGACCACCGTGACCTGCTTGTTCCTCGGCAGCGGCACGGCCGGGACGATCTCCAGCTCGTGCTCCCCGGTGGCGGTGAACCTCGCGAGCCGGCCGTCGACCCGCACCTCGCTCGCCTTCAGCCCCAGGTCCAGGTTGAAGCGGGAGAGGTTCTGCGTGGTCGTCGCCAGGATCGTCGCCGTGCCCTCCAGGAGGTCGGTGGCCGGCTGGTACTTCAGGCGCAGGTCGTAGTGCGAGACGTCGTAGCCGCCGTTGCCGCTGGCGGGGTAGTAGGAGTCGCCGATGCCCGGCGCGCCCGGGACGTAGTCGGCCGCCGATGCCGGGATCGCCAGCAGGAGGGAGGCGGCGAGGGCGCTCGGAACGATGATTCTGCGGTGCACGGGTGCTCCCCAAGTCATAAGAAACGTAAGACGCGTGGGTGGGCGTCGGTCCTTAGTTCGGACTCTATGAACCACGCGACGCAGGGTCACGTAAAGGGCGCGTCCCGTCACACGATCGCCATTCGGCCGACACGAAGCACCGGTTCACCCGATTCCCGTACGCGGTCTTCCGTCCCGGCGGGGACGGCGAGTACGTTCCGCCCCATGCCGATGCGATCGCGTGCCACGCGCCGCGCCCTGGCCCTCGCCGCCGGGACCGCCGTGCTCGGACTGCCCCTCGTGACCTTCCCGGCGAAGGCGGCCGCCCCCGCCGAGCGGCCCGCCCCGCCCCGGACCGGCTTCGAGACGAGCGGCGGCGCCCGCTGGACCACCGGGGCGGAGGAGCGGGACTTCCTCGCCGCCGTCGACCGGGGCAGCGACCGGGTCGCGGTCACCGTCATCGGCACCAGCGAGCAGGGCAGGCCGCTGCGGCTCGCCGCCCTCGGCGCCCCGCACGGCGCCGTCACCCTCCTGCTCGTGTGCAGCCAGCACGGCGACGAACCCGCCGGCCGGGAGGCGTGCCTCACCGCCGTCCGCGACCTCGCCCTCACCCGCGACCCCGCGACCCTGCGCCTCCTCGCCCGCACCACCGTCCTCGTCGTGCCCGACGCCAACCCCGACGGCCGCGAGGCCGGCACCCGGGGCAACGCCGCCGGCATCGACGTCAACCGCGACCACCTCGCCCTGCGCACCCCCGAGGCCCGCGCCCTCGCCGCCGTGCTCCGCGACCGCAGGCCCGACCTCGTCCACGACCTCCACGAGTACGAGGCCACCCCCGAGTACTACGACAAGGACCTGCTCGCCCTCTGGCCGCGCAGCCTCGACACCGACCCCCGCGTCCACGCCGAGTCCCTCGCCCTCACGGAGGAGTACGTCCGCCCCGGCGCCGGCCTCGCCGGGTACACCCACGGCGTCTACGGCATCTGGACCGACCCCCTCACCGGCCGGCCGGTGAAGCAGGTCGCGGGCGACGGCCAGGAGCGCATCCTGCGCAACACGGCCGGCATCAAGCACATGGCCGCCCTCCTCGCCGAGACCCGGGCCGACCCGCTCGGCGAGGCCGAGGAGCGCGACCCCGCCCTCGGCCCCCTGCGCCGGGTCGCCACCCACCGCACCGTCCTGCGCTCGGTCCTCGCGTACGTCTCCGAGCGCGGCGGCCCGCTCGCCGCCGCCACCTCCGCCGCCCGGCTCACCGGCCTCGCCGACAGCGGCCCCGTCCACCTCGGCGGCGCCGACAACGACCCGCCGGAGCCCGCCGAGGTCATCGCCGACCCGCCCTGCGGCTACCGCCTCGACGCCGCCCGCCACGCGGAGGTCGCCGACGAACTGGCCCTGCACGGCGTGACGGTGCGGCCGGAGCCGGACGGCGGCGCCCTCGTGCCGCTGCGCCAGCCGCTGCGGCTCCTCGTCCCCCTGCTGCTCGACGGGCGCGCGGCCCACCCCCTGGTCGATGGGCGTCCTGTGGAGAAGTGCTGACGATCGGGTGCGCACGGCGGGTCACGTCCGGCCGGTCCCTTCGGGACACGTAAAGTTACCGACCGGTACTGACCATGCCTCACCAGGGGCGCCACGCCCCCGACTTGGAGAAACCCATGCACCACGCGACGCCCGCGCGCCGCATCCTGCCCGCCCTGCTCGCCACGACGCTGCTGGCCGGGGGCCTGCTGCTCGGGCAGACCGCCGCCGCCCCGGCCGCCGAGGCGGCCGTCAGCGGCACCTGCCACCCGGAGCAGCTGCGGCGCCAGGCCCACGCCGAGCGCAGCCGCGCCGCCCAGCTCAAGCGCCTCGGCGCCCGCGAGGAGGCCCGCCGCGCCGCCGCCCGCGCCGACGCCCTGGACCGCCGCGCCCGGCAGTGCGAGCGCGCCGACGAGATCGTGAGCCCCCCGTTCGGGAGGTGAGCGACCGCCGGGGCGGGACCGGACACCCGGCCCCGCCCCGGCGGCCCCGCGCCCACGTAGGATGCGTGGTCTGATGACTGCCACACTCGTCGCCAAGGACCTCGCCGCCGGCCACGGCGAACGCACCCTCTTCGCCGGCCTCGACCTCGTCGTCGCCCCCGGCGACGTCATCGGCCTCGTCGGCGTCAACGGCGCCGGCAAGTCGAGCCTGCTGCGGCTCCTCGCCGGACTCGACGCCCCCGAGGAGGGCGAGGTCCGCCTCTCGCCGCCGACCGCGACCGTGGGCCACCTCCCGCAGGAGCCCGAGCGGCGCCCGGAGGAGACCGTCCGCGACTTCCTGGCCCGCCGCACCGGCGTCGCCGCCGCCCAGGCCGCCATGGACGAGGCCACCCAGGGCCTCGTCGACGGCACCCCCGGCGCCGACGACGCGTACGCCACCACCCTGGAGCGCTGGCTCGACCTCGGCGGCGCCGACCTCGACGAGCGCGCCGAGGAGGTCGCCGCCTCCCTCGGCCTCACCGTCGGCCTCGACCAGCCGATGACCGGCCTCTCCGGCGGCCAGGCCGCCCGCGCCGGCCTCGCCTCCCTCCTCCTCTCCCGCTACGACGTCTTCCTCCTCGACGAGCCGACGAACGACCTCGACCTCGACGGCCTGGAGCGCCTCGAAGCCTTCGTGAAGGGCCTGCGGGCCGGCACCGTCGTCGTCAGCCACGACCGCGAGTTCCTCACCCGCACCGTCACCAAGGTCCTCGAACTCGACCTCGCCCAGCAGCAGATCACCCTCTACGGCGGCGGCTACGACGCCTACCTGGAGGAGCGGGCCACCGCCCGCCGGCACGCCCGCGAGGAGTACGAGGAGTACGCCGACAAGAAGTCCGCCCTGGAGAGCCGCGCGCTCATGCAGCGCAACTGGATGGACAAGGGCGTCCGCAACGCCCGCCGCAAGGCCACCGACAACGACAAGATCGGCCGCAAGCTGCGCGGCGAGTCCAGCGAGAAGCAGGCCGCCAAGGCCCGCCAGACCCAGCGCATGATCGAGCGCCTGGACGTCGTCGACGAGCCCCGCAAGGAGTGGGAGCTGCGGATGGAGATCGCCGCCGCCCCCCGCTCCGGCTCCGTCGTCGCCACCCTCCGCGACGCCGAGGTCCGCCGCGGCGACTTCTCCTTCGGCCCCGTCACCCTCCAGATCGACTGGGCCGACCGGGTCGCCGTCACCGGAGCCAACGGCGCCGGCAAGTCCACCCTGCTCGCCGCCCTCCTCGGCCGCCTCCCGCTCGACTCCGGCCACGCCGCCCTCGGACCCGGCGTCGTCGTCGGCGAGGTCGACCAGGCCCGCAAGCTCTTCCACGGCACCGAGACGCTCCTCGACGCCTTCTGCGCCGCCGTCCCCGACACCGAACCGGCCGACGTGCGGACCCTGCTCGCCAAGTTCGGCCTCAAGGCCGACCACGTGCTGCGCCCCGCCACCACCCTCTCCCCGGGCGAGCGGACCCGCGCCGCCCTCGCCCTCCTCCAGGGCCGCGGCGTCAACCTCCTCGTCCTCGACGAGCCGACCAACCACCTCGACCTGCCCGCCATCGAACAGCTGGAGTCCGCCCTCGACACCTACGAGGGCACCCTCCTCCTGGTCACCCACGACCGCCGCATGCTCGACGCGGTCCGCGTGAACCGCAGGATCGAGGTCGCGGACGGCAAGGCGACCGAGCTCTGATGACGGTCTCCTTCGGCTGGGGCCCCGCCGAGGCGCGGGCCCTGGCCCCCGCCGCGGCCTGCCTGGTCGTCGTCGACGTGCTCTCCTTCACCACCGCCGTCGGCGTCGCCGTCGAGCGCGGCACCGCCGTCCTCCCCTACCGCCGGCGGGACGCCACGGCCGCCGCGTACGCCCGGGAGCACGACGCCGCCCTCGCGGTCGGCCGCCGCCGGGTCACGGCCGCGCACCCCTGGTCGCTCTCCCCGGCGGCGCTCCGCACCGCCCCCGCCCCGCCCCGGCTGGTCCTGCCCTCCCCGAACGGCTCCACCATCGCCGCCGAGGCCGGCGGCGCGACCGTCGTCGCCGCCTCGCTCCGCAACCGCACCGCCGTCGCCCAGTGGCTCCTCCGGCAGGGGTACGGCTCCGAGGCGCGCCCCCTCGCCGTGATCGCCTCCGGCGAGCGGTGGCCGGACGGCTCGCTGCGCCCCGCCCTGGAGGACCACCTGGGGGCCGGCGCGGTCCTCGACGCCCTGCGCGCCCTCGCGCCCGGGCTCCACCCGACCCCCGAGGCGACCGCGGCGGCCACGCTGTGGGCGGCGACGGACGACCCGGCCGCCGCCTTGCACGGCTGCGCCTCGGGCCGTGAACTGTACGAGTACGGCTATCCGCAGGACGTGGAGGTGGCCGCCGAGACCGACGCGTCGACCGCCGTCCCCGTCCTCACGGACGGCGCATTTACGGAGGCACCATGACCGACGACAGCGTGACCCGGCTCCTCGCGATGCTGGACGACCTCGACGCGGACGTCGACGCCACGATCGACCTCGCCGACGAGATCGCCGCCGGCGGCGACCGGGCGCTGCTGCCCCGCCTGGAGTCCGAACTGGCCGGGGCCGTCGCCGAGCGCAACGGCTACGCCCGCGAACTCCTCGGCGGCGTCGTCGCCGCCCTCGGCGGAGCGGAGACCCTCCCGGTCCTGGTCCGCGCCTCGGCGGTGGACCTCGGCGACGACCAGGACGGCCTGGCCGCGGAGATCGTCGACCTCGTGCAGGCCGACCCGAAGACCGCGGAGACCGTCCTGCGGCCGATGACCCGCGACGACGACCTGACCGTGGCCAACCGGGCCGACTGGGCACTCCGCTTCCTGCCGTGATCCCCGTCGGGGGCGTTCCGCCGGGGCGGCCCGCCCCTCGTCGTGGGCGGGCCCTCCGCCAAGGCGGTGTCCACCCCGGGACCCGGCGCCCGCGCGGCTCCGCTGCTCCGTCGCGGGCGGGTGTCCCGCAAGGGGCGCAGCGGGTGGGCACGGCGGAACGGCGCCCTCGCGGGCGCCTCCGCTCCGCCGTGCCCCGCCGGGCTCAGCGCTGCTGGCGCCCGTCCCCGAGGAGACCCGCCTTCCGCAGGGCGTCCTCCATCGCGCTGTTCGCCGGCGCGGCGCCCTGGCGCTTCTGGCCCTGACCCCCGCCCTGGCGCCCCTGACCCCGGTCGCGCCCCTGGTCACGCCCCTGGCCGCCCTGCCGCTGCTGCGGCGGCCGCCCGCCCCGGTCGCGCCGGGGTCCGTGCTCGCCGGAGCCGCCCTCCGTCGCCGCCGTCGCCGCGTCGTCCAGCCGCAGCGTCAGCGAGATCCGCTTCCGCGGGATGTCGACGTCGAGGACCTTCACCTTCACCACGTCGCCCGGCTTCACCACGTCCCGGGGGTCCTTGACGAAGGTCTTCGACATGGCGGAGACGTGCACCAGACCGTCCTGGTGCACACCGACGTCCACGAACGCCCCGAACGCCGCCACGTTCGTGACGACGCCCTCCAGGACCATTCCCGGCACCAGGTCGCCGATCTTCTCGACGCCCTCCTTGAAGGTGGCGGTCCTGAAGGCGGGCCGGGGGTCGCGGCCCGGCTTCTCCAGCTCGCGCAGGATGTCGGTGACGGTCGGCAGGCCGAAGGAGTCGTCGACGAAGTCGGCGGGCCGCAGCGACCGCAGCGTGCCGGTGTCGCCGATCAGCGCGGCGACCTCGCCGCCGGTGGTCTTCGCCATCCGCCGCACCACCGGGTACGCCTCCGGGTGCACCGCCGACGCGTCCAGCGGGTCGTCGCCGCCCCGGATGCGGAGGAAGCCCGCGCACTGCTCGTACGCCTTCGGGCCGAGCCGCGACACGTCCTTGAGCGCCCTGCGGGAGCGGAAGGGGCCGTGGGCGTCGCGGTGCGCCACGATGTTCTCGGCGAGGCCGGAGCTGATCCCGGAGACCCGCGAAAGGAGCGGCGCGGACGCGGTGTTGACGTCCACGCCGACGCCGTTCACACAGTCCTCGACGACCGCGTCGAGCGAGCGGGAGAGCTTCGTCTCGGCGAGGTCGTGCTGGTACTGGCCGACGCCGATCGACTTCGGGTCGATCTTCACCAGCTCGGCCAGCGGGTCCTGGAGGCGCCGGGCGATCGACACCGCACCGCGCAACGACACGTCCAGGTCCGGGAGTTCCTGCGAGGCGAAGGCGGAGGCCGAGTAGACGGAGGCGCCGGCCTCCGAGACCATCACCTTCGTCAGGTTCAACTCGGGGTGCTTGGCGAGGAGTTCGGCGGCGAGCTTGTCGGTCTCGCGGGACGCGGTGCCGTTGCCGATGGCGATCAGCTCGACCGCGTGCTCCTTCGCGAGCCGCGCCAGCCGCTCCAGCGCCTGGTCCCACCTGTTGGCCGGGACGTGGGGGTGGATCGTGTCGGTGGCGACGACCTTGCCGGTCGCGTCGACCACCGCCACCTTCACGCCGGTGCGGAAGCCGGGGTCGAGGCCCAGCGTCGCCCGGGTGCCCGCCGGGGCGGCGAGCAGCAGGTCCCGCAGGTTCGCCGCGAAGACCCGCACCGCCTCGTCCTCGGCGGCCGTCCGCAGCCGCACCCGCAGGTCGATCCCGAGGTGCGTGAGGATCCGGGTGCGCCAGGCCCAGCGGACCGTGTCCTGGAGCCACTTGTCGCCGGGGCGCCCCCGGTCGGCGATGCCGAAGCGGCCCGCCACGATCGGCTCGTACGAGGACGGCCCGTCGACGGGCTCCTCCGGCTCCAGCTCCAGGGCGAGGACGTCCTCCTTCTCGCCGCGCAGCATCGCGAGGATCCGGTGCGAGGGCAGCGCGGTGAACGGCTCGGCGAAGTCGAAGTAGTCGGCGAACTTGGCGCCCTCCTCCTCCTTGCCCTGCCGGACCTTCGCGACCAGCCGGCCCCGGCCCCACATGCGCTCGCGCAGCTCGCCGATGAGGTCGGCGTCCTCGGAGAAGCGCTCGGTGAGGATCGCCCGCGCGCCCTCCAGGGCGGCCGGGGCGTCGGCGACGCCCTTGTCCGCGTCGACGAAGGCGGTCGCGGCGGCGACCGGGTCCACCGACGGGTCGGCGAGCAGCCCCTCCGCCAGCGGTTCGAGCCCGGCCTCGCGGGCGATCTGCGCCTTGGTGCGCCGCTTCGGCTTGAAGGGCAGGTAGATGTCCTCCAGGCGCGCCTTGGTGTCGGCGGCCAGGATCCGGGCCTCCAGCTCCCCGGTCAGCTTGCCCTGCTCCCGCACCGAGTCGAGGACGGCGGTCCGCCGGTCCTCCAGCTCCCGCAGGTAGCGCAGCCGCTCCTCCAGGGTGCGCAGCTGCGCGTCGTCGAGCGTCTCGGTCGCTTCCTTGCGGTAGCGCGCGATGAACGGCACGGTGGAACCGCCGTCGAGGAGCTCGACCGCCGCCCTCACCTGTCGCTCGCGTACGCCGAGTTCCTCGGCGATCCTTGCTTCGATGGACGTCGTCACCGTGTCCCGACCCGTCTGCTCGTACCACTGGCTTGCACGGGCATTCTGCCGCGTCCGTCACCCGGACGCGGCAACCGGCCCGGTTCCGCGCGCCGGAACCGGGCCGGTGCCGGGGCGGGTCAGCCCCTGCCGATGAGGTCGGCGGGGAAGGCGCCCGCGCCGGCGGCGGTGATCAGCAGCTTCCGGCCCAGCTCGGTCAGCCGCGCCACGCCGGCCGCGCCGAGGTGCTCGTACGGGGCGGCGTCCAGGCGGTCCGTGAGGTCCTCCAGGTCGGCGCGCAGCCGGACGCCGCTCTCCGTCAGCTCGCCGTCCTCGGCCAGGATCCCGCGCTCGCGCAGCCGCTCCCCCGCGGCCTCCCAGTCGGCGCGGCGCCAGCCCCGGGAGCCGAGGACCCAGCGCGGCGCCATGCCCTTGCCGGTGGCGGTGTGGGAGACCAGCGCCTCGACCGGGTCCAGGCCGGCGGAGAGCAGGGCGGCGAGGTGGCCGTCGCCGCGGTGCTCGCGCAGCAGGGTCGCCGCGTGCCAGTAGGCGAGGTGCGGCTCCTCGGGCACCGGCAGGTCCGCGTTGGCGGCGTACAGGGGGCGGGCGTGCCGGGTGCACGCCTCGGCGGCCCGCAGGGCGAGGACGGCGGCCTCGGCCATCTCCGGGGAGGAGACGGTCTCCTCGCCGAGCAGCCGGCGCAGGGTGGCGTCGGCGGTCCGCAGCCGGGCGTCGAGGACGGCCGCGGGCGAGGCGGTCTCCCAGACGGCCGGGAGGTGCCGGGCGAGCAGCTCGTGGTTGTAGTTGTAGAAGGTCGCGGCGACCGTGCCCGCCCCGACGGCACCGAGCGGGGCGCTGCGCGCGGCGAGCCGCATGGCGCTGGTGTCGGTGAAGCCGAGCGCGCCGAACTCCCGGTCCAGGTCGGGGGAGAAGTACAGCGTGGAGTGGATCGGGTTGAGGACGCCCTGACAGTGGCGCCCCGCCTTCGGGGCCAGTGTGGTGGTCATGCCCAGAACCTAACCGACTGCTTGGTACGGAGGGAACCGCCCCCCGGCCGCGCGGAGGCGTCCCGCGGGCCCGCCCCCGCCGCGCGAAGACGCCCACAGGCCCGCCCCCGCCGCGCGAACGCCCCCCGCGGGCCCGCCCGGCCGCGCGAAGACGCCCACGGGCCCGCCCCCGCCGCCCGGATGGCAGGAAAGGTGGGGTGGACGACCTTGCCGCCCTCCCCGTCCGCCCCGAAGGATGGGGGTCATGACCCCGCGTCCCGTCCTCGTCGTCCTCTTCGACGGCGTGCAGAGCCTCGACGTCACCGGGCCCGTCGAGGTGTTCCACGCCGCCGGCTGGGCCTCGGGCGCCGAGGAGGACCCGTACCCGATCCGTACCGCGTCCCTCGGCGGCGGACCCGTCCGCACCGGCAGCGGCCTGCGGATCCTGCCCGACGCCTCCCTGGAGGAGGCCGTCGCCGACGGGCCGCCGCACACCCTGGTGGTGCCCGGCGGGGAGGGCACCCGCGGCGCCGACCCGGCCCTCGTCGACTGGCTGCGCGCGCACGGCCCGCGCGCCGAGCGGCTGGTCTCGGTCTGCACCGGGGCGCTGCGGCTGGCCGAGGCGGGGCTGCTCGACGGCCACCGGGCCACCACCCACTGGATGGCCTGCGAGCACCTCGCCCGCCGCCACCCCGAGGTGGAGGTCGACCCCGAGCCGATCTTCGTCAGGGACGGCCGGATCGCCACCTCCGCCGGGGTCACCGCGGGGATCGACCTGGCCCTCGCGCTGGTGGAGGAGGACCTGGGCCGGGAGGCGGCGCTCACCATCGCCCGGCTCCTCGTGGTCTTCCTGCGACGGCCCGGCAACCAGGCCCAGTTCAGCGTCCAGCTCGCCGCCCAGACCGCCCGCCGCGAACCGCTGCGCGACCTCCAGGCGTGGATCGCCGAGCACCCCGACGGCGACCTGTCGGTGGAGCGGCTCGCCGCCCGCGCCAGGCTCTCGCCCCGGCACTTCGCCCGCGCCTTCCACGCCGAGACCGGGATCACCCCGGGCCGTTACGTCGACCGGATCCGCCTCGAACACGCCCGCAGGCTCCTGGAGGAGACCACCCTCGGGGTCGAGGAGGTCTCCCGCGCCGCCGGCTACGGCACCCCCGAGGCGATGCGCCGCGCCTTCGTGAAGGCGCTCGCCACCGCCCCCGCCGACTACCGCCGCCGCTTCCACGCACCCGTCACCGCACCCGTCAGCTGAAAGGGATCGCACCCATGCAGATCGCCGTCCTGCTCTTCGAGGGCTTCACCTCGCTCGACGCCGTCGGACCGTACGAGATCCTGTCCCGGCTCCCCGGGGCGGAGACCGTCCTCGTCGCCAAGGAGCCCGGCCCGGTCCGCAACGACCAGGGCAGCCTCGCGCTCGTCGCCGACAAGGCCCTCGCCGACGTCCCGCACCCCGACGTCGTGCTCGTCCCCGGCGGCCCGGAGACCCGCCGGGCCATGGACGACCCGGAGATCCGGGACTGGCTGCGCACCGCCGACGCCACCAGCACCTGGACCACGTCCGTCTGCACCGGCGCGCTGCTGCTCGCCGCCGCCGGGCTGCTCGACGGCCGCCGCGCGGCCACCCACTGGCTGGCCCACGACGAACTGCGCGAACTGGGCGCCGAACCCACCGGCGAGCGGGTCGTCTTCGACGGCAAGTACGTGACGGCCGCCGGCGTCTCCTCCGGCATCGACATGGGACTGCACCTGCTCGGCCGGATCGCCGGCGACGACACCGCCATGACCGTCCAGCTGCTCACCGAGTACGACCCGCAGCCGCCGTACGACGCGGGCTCCCCGCTCAAGGCCCCCGCCCACCTGGTGGAGCGGTGGCGCGGCACGGCGGCCGCGGACCTGCCGCAGGGCTGAGCCTCAGAGCCCGTACGTGAAGCGGGGCGCGCGGCGCTCCAGGAAGGCGGCGACCCCCTCCGCGGTGTCGCCGCTGCCGCGCGCCTGCCCGGCCCAGTGCGCGTCCCGGTCGAGCCGCCCGTCGGCGAACTCCTTGGCCGCCGCCTGGGTGAGCAGCGAACGGGAGGCGAGGGTCCGGCAGAACTCCGCCACCCGCTCGTCCAGCCCCTCCGCCGGGTGCACCTCGTCCACGAAGCCGGTCCGCAGCGCCCGCTCGGTGTCGATCAGCTCCCCGGAGAACAGCAGGTACTTGGCGGTGGCGGGGCCGACCAGGGCGGTCAGCCGCCGGGTGGAGGAGGAGGGGTAGACGATGCCGAGCTTCGCCGGGGTGATCCCGAAGCGGGCGCCCTCGGCCGCGAACCGCAGGTCGCAGGCGCCGGCGAGCTGGCTGCCGCCGCCGACGCAGTAGCCCCGGACGGCCGCGAGGGTCGGTTTGGGGAAGGCGGCGAGCGCCTCCTCGGCGCGGACCGCGAGCGCCTGCTGTTCGTCGCCCGGCTCGCGCAGCGCCGAGATGTCGGCGCCGGCGCAGAAGGTGTCCCCGGCGCCGGTCAGCACCAGCACCCGGACCGCCGGGTCGGCGGCGAGGCGGCCGAGGACGGCGGGCAGGGCCCGCCACATCCCGGCCGTCATGGCGTTGCGCTTGGCGGGGTTGCTGATGACGAGGGTCGCGACCCCGTCCTCGACGCCGGCGACGAGCTGCGGCTCCACGGTCTCCATGGGCCGGATGCTATCCGCCGGTGCCGAACGTACGATCGGCAAGGGGTCGTCAGGCAGCCGAGAGGAGCCACGATGGCCGACGAGAACCGGGACGACGGCGTCGATCCCGTGCAGGAGATGGCCCGCGAGGGGAAGAAGCTCGGCCGGAGCTTCGGCTGGCTGGCCGCGCTCGGCGTGATCCTGGTGGTCTGCGGCGTCGTCGGCCTGGCCTACACCGGGCTCGCCACCCTGACCTCCATGTGGCTCTTCGGGTGGCTGCTGCTGATCGGCGGCCTGGTGGGCCTCCTCCAGGCGTTCCAGTCGAGGGGCACCAGCTACTTCTGGCTGGCGGCGGTGGTCGCGGCGGTGAACCTCGCGGCCGGCTGCGTGGTCCTGCGCCATCCGGAGGGGTCGGCCGAGGCGCTGACGATGTTCGCCGCGCTGCTCTTCCTCACCGGGGGCCTCTTCCGGCTGGTCGGCAGCGTGGTGGTGCGGGGCCCGCAGTTCGGCTGGACGCTGCTCCAGGGCGCCTTCGGGCTGCTCCTGGGCCTGCTGGTCCTCTTCGACTGGCCGGACAGCAGCCGGTACGTCCTCGGCTGCTTCTTCTCCCTGGCGCTGCTCTTCGACGGCCTCGGCCTGATCGCGATCGGCGTCGGCGGCCGCAGGATCGTCGGCATGGTCACCCCGAAGCCGGAACCGAAGCGGGAGCCGAAGCCGGAACCGGCCCCTGGTCCGGATGCCGCGACTGCCCCGAAGTCCATGGAAAACGGACAGGAACAGTCGAACAACTGACGTCGGCATACTCCAACGATCAGAAGTCGGCCGATAGGTGTCGACTTCTGGTCAGTAGGCCGGGAGACCCCTCCGGATTGCCAAGACTCGAAGCGTGGCGAGAATCGAGCACGAGGGTGGGAACCGGACCATGGAGACCCGCGGAGGTGTCCCCGCCCGGCCACCGTCCTACGAAGGAGTCTGGCGCTTCACCGCTCCCGCGGTCGACGTCTCCGTCCCCCAGGCCCGGCACGCGGTACGCGACCTGCTGGCCCGCCAGGGGGTTCCGGTCCACGAGGACATCCGGCACGGGCTGCTGCTGATCGTTTCCGAGCTGGTCACCAACGCCGTGCGGCACGCGGCGCTGCTCTCCCCGGAGATAGCGGTGGAGGTGGCCATCGGGCCGGAGTGGGTCCGGGTGTCCGTCGAGGACAACCACCCCTACCGGCCCAAGGCCCTGGAGGCGGACCACGGCCAGACCGGCGGCCGGGGCCTGCTCCTGGTGAAGGAGATCGCCCTGGAGTCCGGCGGCGCCTGCGACGTCGAGCACACCGCGGGCGGCGGAAAGATCATCTGGGCGGCGCTGCCCCTGGCCCCGATGGCACCGGGGCCGGGGGCGGCGGACGACCGGGTCACCAGCCCCCGGCGGGACCCGTCAGCTCCCTGATGGCCGGACGCGCCGCGTCGAGCACCGTCATGAACCAGGCGGAGAACGGCGCGGCCGCGTGCCGCTCCGCCAGTTCGGCCGGGGTGACGAAGGCGTACTCCCCGATCTCCTCGGGGTCCGGCGCCGGGGTGGCCTGCACCAGGCCGACGAAGAGGTGGTTGAACTCCTGCTCCACCAGGCCCGAGGCCGGGTCCGGGTGGTTGTAGCGGACCGTGCCGGCCTCGCCCATCAGCGTGGGGGAGACGCCCAGCTCCTCGAAGGTGCGCCGGGCGGCCGCCGCGAAGGGCGCCTCGCCCGGGTAGGGGTGCCCGCAGCAGGTGTTCGACCAGACGCCGGGGGAGTGGTACTTCCCGAGCGCCCGGCGCTGGAGCAGCAGCCGTCCCTCCTCGTCGAAGAGGAAGACCGAGAAGGCGCGGTGCAGCTGCCCGGGTGCCTGGTGGGCGGCGAGCTTCTCCGCCGTACCGATGGTGTTCCCGGCCTCGTCGACCAGTTCCAGCATGATCGGCTCCGGGGTGGCGGACGGCTCCGTGCCGTTCGACGAGAGCTTCGACGCAAGCCCCGGCGCGATCGCGGCCGCGGTGCCCTGTGTGGTCGGCATACCCATCCTTCGCTTCGGTCCTCGGCCCGTGGGGGCCACCCCAGTCTGCCGCACAAAAGCGGCTTGTCCGCACTTCGGCCGCCGGAGCCCGGCCGCTCCCACCGCACCGGAGTACACCGGCACGGGGGAGCGGCGGGCCGACGGAGGACCGTCAGGGGCAGGTCAGACCCCGAAAGCCGCCGGATAGGCGATCGTGCCCGCCGGAACCGGCCCGGAACCGTCCAGGACGAGCGCCATCATCGCTTCGTCCGGAACCTCGAAACCTGGCTTGATTCCATACTCGGACGCACGTACGAAGCCGAACCGGGGGTAGTACTCCGGATGGCCCAGCACGAGCACGAGCTGCTCCCCGGCGAGCCGCGCCGCGTCGAGCGCCGCCCGCACGACGGCCCGCCCCGCACCCGTCCGCTGGTGCTCCGGCGCCACCGAGACCGGCGCGAGCGCCGCCGCCGGAGCCCCGCCCACCCGGCACCGGGTGATCAGGGCGTGCGCCGCGACCGTGCCGTCCGGCGCCTCGGCCACCACCGAGAGCCCCGGCAGCCAGGCGTCCGGGTCGGCGCGCAGGGCGTCGACCAGCTCGGCCTCGGCCGGCGACCCGAAGGCCGCCGCGGTCACCTCCCGTACGGCCCCGTGGTCGGCCTCCCGCTCGGGGCGGGTGGGCCAGCGGGGATCGGCCGGACGGAGCACGAGGCCCGCGTAGCCGTAGTCGCCGCCGTGCGCCCGGCGCAGCGCGATCTCGGCGCGCGCCCCCGCCACCGCCCCGGCCATCCCCGGCAGGGAGGTGTCGGCGGCGTCGGCGTGCGCGGCCAGCGGGACGTAGTACTCGTCCCAGTCGCCGTCCGGCTGGAGGAAGGTGCCGAGCACGTGGTACCCGGTCCCGACCGCGACGGCGGCGAGCTCGCCGGCCGTGCGCAGCGGATAGTGCTCGTCCCAGAAGGCGCGGGCCTCCGGGGCGGGCGCGTCCGTGGTCCACACGCACTCGGTGAGGACCAGCGTGCCGCCCGGTGCCAGCAGCCGGCGCCACTCGGCGAGCGCCCGGTCGAAGCCGAGGACGAAGACCGAGCTCTCGGCCCAGACCAGGTCGAAGGAGCCGTCGGGGAAGGGCAGGGCACCCATGTCCTCCCGTACGGCCCGGACCGAGCCGCCGAGACCGCGGGCGGCGGCAGCCGCCCGCAGCTCGTCGAGGAACGGCTCGTGGGTGTCGACGGCGGTCACCTCGGCGTGCGCCTCGGCGGCCAGGAGCAGCGCGGACCGCCCCGGGCCGCAGCCCAGGTCGAGGACGCGCGGACGCTCGGGGAGCGGCCCCGCGAGCGCGAGGAGACGCCGGGTGGTGGCGTCGGAGCCCGGACCCTGGCGCGGCAGGCCGTGGTGCAGGGCGAAGAAGGCGTCGTGGGACGCCCGGTCGTTCTGGATGTCGTGGTCGGACAACGTGGAGACCCTCGTGTGAAGGGGGTCCCGGCCGACGACGTGACGGACCGGTGGAAGAACCGGGATCAGGTCAGCCGGAGACCCGGGAGCTGAAGCTGGACCGGGTGCGGCCGCGGAAGGCGGCCTCCATCGCGACGGTCATCAACCCCAGCTCCTCTCACGCACGTGTTCGTACGCCGAGCCTAACAGTCCGGCCCCCGGCGGGCGGGGCGTCACAGGCAGAGCTTGGCCTCGTGCTCGGCGTGGCCGGCCGGCTCCAGCTGGAAGGTGCAGTGCTCCACGTCGAAGTGGTCGCCCAGGCAGCCCTGGAGGTCGTGGAGCATCTTCTCGTGGCCCACCGAGTCCAGCGCCCCCGCGTCCACCACCACGTGCGCGGAGAGCACCGGCATCCCCGAGGTGATCGTCCAGGCGTGCAGGTCGTGCACGTCCTCGACGCCCGGCAGGGCCAGGATGTGCGCCCGCACCTCCGCCATGTCCACGCCCTTCGGCGCCGCCTCCAGGAGCACGTCCAGCGTCTCGCGCAGCAGCTTCACCGTGCGCGGCACGATCATCAGGCCGATGACCAGGGAGGCGATCGGGTCGGCGTACTGCCAGCCGGTCGCCAGGATGATCGTGGCGGAGATGATCACCGTCACCGAGCCGAGCGCGTCGGCCATCACCTCCAGGTAGGCGCCGCGGACGTTCAGGCTCTCCTTCTGGCCCCGCATGAGCAGGGACAGCGAGACGACGTTGGCGACCAGGCCGACCACGGCGAAGGCGATCGCGAGCCCGCCCTTGGTCTCGGCCGGCTCCATGAACCGCTGGACCGCCTCGTAGAGCACGTACCCGCCGACGCCGAGCAGCAGCAGGCAGTTGGCGAGCGCCGCCAGGATCTCCGCCCGCGCGAAGCCGAAGGTGCGGTTCCCGGACGGCGGCCGGTTGGCGAAGTGGATCGCGAGCAGCGCCATCGCGAGGCCGATCGCGTCCGTCGCCATGTGCGCCGCGTCGGCGATCAGCGCGAGCGAGTCGGCGACCAGGCCGCCGACGATCTCGACCACCATCACGGAGAGCGTGATGCCGAGCGCGATCCGCAACCGGCTGCGGTACGCGGCGCCCGCGGTGCCGGTCGGCGGCGTCCCCCCGTGGCTGTGCCCGTGGTCGTGTCCAGCCCCCATGACGTGGCCTCCCAAGTCCTGTTCCGTCGGTGCCCCGGATCGCCAGTGAACTACGGGTGGGGGGTATGTGCAACACGGTACTGAACACCGTTGTCATTGCTCTGACCTGCGACGATGTCGAGAAGGACGGTTTCCCCGCGATCACCTGCCGGAACGTCCTCCGAGGCCCCCGGGTCACCGGTTTGGAGGGCGGGCCGCCGATCCCCGATGATGATCACACCGGAGTGCCGCGCACCCCGGCGGCGACCGCGGGACCGGGGGGAGTCCGGGGCGCGAAGCCTCGGTGAACTCCTGAGCGGTTCATCCGATAGCCTCAGCCGACGTGCCGCCGCCCGGTGCCGGGACGCACCGCCGTGCCCGGGCCGTCGTGCCCCGTCGGCCCTCTGCCCGTTCCAAGGAGTGAGTTCGTCTGTCGACCGCCATCCTCACCGGCCCGCCGGCACCCGGATCCTCGCTCGACGGTGATCTGCGGTCGCTCGGCTTCGACGTCCGCCGCGCCTCCGGCGCCGAGGAGGCCCGCGCCCTCCTGGCCGCCGTCCCCGCGGGCGAGCGCGTCGCCCTCGTCGACTCCCGCTTCGTCGGGCACCGGCACGCCCTGCGCCTCGCGCTGACCGACCCCCGCTTCCCGGCCGCGGCCGTGTCCGGCGCGCTCGCCGCGCAGCCCGAGGCCCGCCCGGCCCTGGTCCGCGCGCTGACCGCCGCCCCGGCGCCCACCGCCCCGGCCGCCCCCGACACCGCCGACGACCTGCCCGGCGCCCTCGCCGACGCCCTCGACGCCGACGGCGTCGCCGTGCACCGGCCGCAGCTCGGCACCCTGGTCGCCGCCGTCCCCGCCGACGCCGCGGCCCGCCACGAGGCCCGCGCCGCCGTCGACGCCGTCGACGACGAGGCCGTCCGCCTCCGCTCCGCCGTGAAGGCCCACGACGGCTTCTTCACCACCTTCTTCATCAGCACCTACTCGCGGTACATCGCCCGCTGGTGCGCCCGCCGGGGCCTCACCCCCAACCAGGTCACCACCGCCTCGCTGCTCACCGCCCTGATCGCGGCCGGCTGCGCGGCCACCGGAGAGCGCGGCGGCTACGTCGCCGCCGGCGTCCTGCTCCTCGTCTCCTTCGTCCTGGACTGCACCGACGGGCAGCTCGCCCGCTACGCGCTCAAGTACTCGACGATGGGCGCCTGGCTCGACGCCACCTTCGACCGCGCCAAGGAGTACGCCTTCTACGCCGGCCTCGCCCTCGGCGCGGCCCGCGACGGAGACAACGTGTGGACCCTCGCGCTCGCCGCGATGATCCTCATGACCTGCCGGCACGTCGTGGACTTCGCGTTCAACGAGTCGAACGCCGAGGCCGCGGGCGCCACCGCCAAAACCAGCCTGGCCCTCTCCAGCCGGCTCGACGGCGTCGGCTGGACCGTCTGGGCCCGCCGCATGATCATCCTGCCGATCGGCGAGCGCTGGGCGATGATCGCCGTCCTCACCGCCGCGACCAGCCCCCGGATCGTCTTCTGGGCCCTGATCTTCGGCTGCGCCTTCGCCGCCTGCTACACCACCGCGGGCCGTCTGCTGCGCTCCGTGAAGCGCCGGGGCCCGCGCACCGACCGCGCCGCCCGGGCCCTCGCCGACCTCGTGGACTCCGGCCCCCTGGCCTCGGCGGCCGCCCGGGTCCTGCGCCGCCTCCCGGTGCCCGCCCCGGTCGCCGCCCTCCTCGGCGCCGCCCTGATGCTCGCGGTCGCCGCCACCGCCCCGGTCGGAAGCTGGGCCACGGTCGGCGCCGCCGGCGGCTACGTCCTCCTCGCCGGCCTCGCCGTCGCCCGCCCCCTCAAGGGCGCCCTCGACTGGTTCGTCCCGCCGCTCTTCCGCGCCGCGGAGTACGGCACCGTCCTGCTCCTCGCCGCCCGGTCGGACGTCCCGCAGGCCGTCCCCGCCGCATTCGGCCTGGTCGCGGCGGTCGCCTACCATCACTACGACACGGTGTACCGCATCCGCGGAGGCACCGGCGCGCCGCCCGCCTGGCTGGTGCGGATCACCGGCGGACACGAGGGGCGCACGCTCCTGGTGACCGTCCTCGCCGCCCTCCTCGTGGACCGCGGCGACGACTTCACGTCGGCGCTGACCGCCCTGGCGGGCGCGCTCGCCCTCGTGGTGCTCGTGGAGTCCATCCGCTTCTGGGTCTCCTCCGGAGCACCCGCCGTTCACGACGAAGGAGAAACAGCATGATCGGCCTCGTTCTGGCAGCCGGTGCCGGACGGCGACTGCGCCCGTACACCGACACCCTCCCGAAGGCCCTCGTGCCCGTGGACGGTGACACCACCATCCTCGACCTCACGCTGAAGAACTTCGCGGAGATCGGCCTCACCGAGGTCGCGATCGTCGTCGGTTACCGCAAGGAGGCCGTCTACGCCCGCAAGGAGGCCCTGGAGGCGAAGTACGGTCTCCGGATCACCCTCGTCGACAACGACAAGGCCGAGGAGTGGAACAACGCCTACTCCCTGTGGTGCGCCCGTGAGGTCCTCAAGCGCGGCGTGATCCTCGCCAACGGCGACACCGTGCACCCGGTCTCCGTCGAGAAGACCCTGCTCGCCGCCCGCGGCAAGGGCCAGAAGATCATCCTCGCCCTCGACACGGTGAAGCAGCTCGCCGACGAGGAGATGAAGGTCGTCACCGCCGAGGGCAAGGGCGTCCAGAAGATCACGAAGCTGATGGACCCGGCCGAGGCGACCGGCGAGTACATCGGCGTCACCCTCATCGAGGCCGAGGCCGCCGAGGAGCTCGCCGACGCCCTGAAGGCCACCTTCGAGCGCGACCCCGACCTCTACTACGAGGACGGCTACCAGGAGCTCGTCAACCGCGGCTTCACCGTCGACGTCGAGCCCATCGGCGAGGTCTCCTGGGTCGAGATCGACAACCACGACGACCTCGCCAAGGGCCGGGAGATCGCGTGCCGGTACTGACCCGACTCATCCCGTCGCCGGTCGTCGTCGACATCCGCAGGGGAGCGCTGGACGACCTGTCCGCGCTCCTCGCGGACCAGCGGATCTCCAGCAACGGCAAGATCGCCGTCGCCATCAGCGGCGGCTCCGGCCTGAAGCTCCGCGACCAGTTCGCCCCGGAGCTCCCGGGCGCCGACTGGTACACCGTCGGCGGCGGCACCATCGACGAGGCGGTCAAGCTCGCCGACGCCATGCGCGGCAAGCGGTACGACGCCGTGGTCGCCCTCGGCGGCGGCAAGATCATCGACGTCAGCAAGTACGCGGCCGCCCGCGTCGGGCTGCCGCTGGTGGCCATAGCGACCAACCTGTCGCACGACGGGATCTGCTCGCCGATCTCCACCCTGGACAACGACAACGGCCGCGGCTCCTACGGCGTGCCCACCCCGATCGCGCTGGTCATCGACCTCGACGTGATCCGGGACGCCCCGATCCGCTTCATCCGCTCCGGCATCGGCGACGCGATCTCCAACATCTCCGCCCTCGCGGACTGGGAGCTCTCGCACCGCGAGACCGGCGAGAAGATCGACGGCCTCGCCGCCGCCATGGCCCGCAGCGCGGGCGAGGCGGTCCTGAGGCACCCCGGCGGCGTCGGCGACGACGACTTCCTCGTCACCCTCTCCGAGGGCCTGGTGATGTCCGGCATCGCCATGTCGATCAGCGGCGACAGCCGCCCCTCCTCGGGCGCCTGCCACGAGATCAGCCACGCCTTCGACCTGCTCTTCCCGGAGCGCGCGGCCAGCCACGGCGAGCAGTGCGGCCTCGGCGCGGCCTTCGCGATGCACCTGCGCGGTGCCCGCGACGAGGCCGGCGTGATCGTGGAGACCCTGCGCCGGCACGGCCTGCCCGTGCTGCCGGAGGAGATGGGCTTCACGGCCGACGAGTTCGTCCGCGCGGTGGAGTTCGCCCCGCAGACCCGGCCGGGCCGGTTCACCATCCTGGAACACCTCGACCTGTCCGCCGACGAGATCAGGGACGCGTACGCCGACTATGCCAAAGCCATCGGTAGCTGAGCTCCGACCGGTCGTCCACCCGCCGGGTGTGAAGGACCGGCGGAGCGGCGAGCACTGGGGCGGCCGCCTCTACATGCGGGAGATCTCCCTGCGGATCACCCGCCAGCTGGCGAACACCCGGGTCACCCCGAACCAGCTGACGTACCTGATGACCCTGGCCGGCGTCCTCGCCGCCCCGGCGCTCCTGGTGCCGGGCGTGTGGGGCGCCGTCCTCGGCGTCGTCGCGGTGCAGATGTACCTGCTGCTCGACTGCGTCGACGGCGAACTGGCCCGCTGGAAGAAGCAGTACTCGCTGGCCGGCGTCTACCTGGACCGGGTCGGCGCCTACCTGTGCGACGCGGCCGTGCTCGTCGGCTTCGGCCTGCGCGCCGCCGACCTGTGGGGCGAGGGCCGGATCGACTGGCTGTGGGCCTTCCTCGGCACCCTGGCCGCGCTCGGCGCCATCCTGATCAAGGCCGAGACCGACCTGGTCGGCGTCGCCCGCCACCAGAACGGCATGCCCCCGGTCAAGGAGTCGGCCGCGGAGCCCCGCTCCTCCGGCATGGCGCTGGCCCGCCGGGCCGCCGCCGCGCTCAAGTTCCACCGGCTGATCCTCGGCATCGAGGCGTCCCTGCTGATCCTGGTCCTGGCCGTGGCCGACCAGCTCCGCGGCGACCTCTTCTTCTCCCGCCTCGGTGTCGCCGTCCTCGCCGGCATCGCCCTGCTCCAGACGCTGCTGCACCTCGTCTCGGTCCTGGCGTCCAGCAGACTGAAGTAGGAGCCCCCGGGCGGACCGCCGGCCGGAAGATCGACCGGCGTCCCGGCGGGCCGCCCGGATGGCGTACGGTGTGGCGGCGGGCCCGGCAGGGGGCCGCCCACCGGTCAGCTGACATCGTGGCACCCCGACGTGCCGCACATCGTGAACACGAAAGTTTCGACTGTGAGTGACATGCACCAGGGCGGGGCGGTCGCGACGAGCGCGCCTCCGTCCTCCGTCGACGAGGGCCTGGCCCCGGCAGAGCTCGCCGCCAAGTACGGCCTCGCGGTCAGCGGCGCCCGACCCGGACTGTTCGAGTACGTCCGGCAGCTGTGGAGCCATCGCCACTTCATCATGGCCTTCTCCTCGGCGAAGCTCACCGCCCAGTACAGCCAGGCCAAGCTCGGCCAGATCTGGCAGGTGGCGACCCCGCTCCTCAACGCCCTGATCTACTACCTGATCTTCGGGCTGATCCTGGGCGCCGACCGGGGCATGGACAAGGACGTCTACATCCCCTTCCTGGTCACCGGCATCTTCGTGTTCACCTTCACGCAGAGCTCCGTCATGGCCGGCGTACGGGCGATCTCCGGCAACCTCGGACTGGTCCGGGCACTGCACTTCCCCCGCGCCAGCCTCCCCATCAGCTTCTCGCTCCAGCAGCTCCAGCAGCTGCTGTACTCGATGATCGTGCTCGTCGCGATCGTGATGGTCTCCGGCAGCTACCCCTCGGCGAGCTGGCTGCTGGTGATCCCGGCGCTCTTCCTCCAGTTCGTGTTCAACGTGGGCCTCGCGCTGGTCATGGCCAGGGCCGGCGCCAAGACCCCGGACCTCGCCCAGCTGATGCCCTTCGTCATGCGGACCTGGCTGTACGCCTCCGGCGTCATGTTCTCCATCACCGTGATGCTCAAGGACAAGCCGCAGTGGATCGCGGACGTCCTCATGTACAACCCGGCGGCCGTCTACATGGACCTCGTCCGCTTCGCCCTCATCGACGGCTACGGCTCCGAGAACCTGCCCGGCCACGTCTGGCTCACCGCCCTCGCCTGGGCGCTGGTCGCCGGCGTCGGCGGCTTCGTCTACTTCTGGAAGGCAGAGGAGAGGTACGGCCGTGGCTGACACCGACCGGAGCGCGCAGGCGCCCACCGTCATCTGCGACGACGTCCACATCGTCTACCGGGTCAACGCCGGCGGCGGCGGCAAGGGCAGCGCCACCGCCGCCCTCAGCCGGATCGTCGGCAAGGGCAAGGCCGAGGTCAGCCGGGGCGTCCGCAAGGTCCACGCCGTCCGCGGCGTCACCTTCACCGCCTACCGCGGCGAGGCCATCGGCCTCATCGGCACCAACGGCTCCGGCAAGTCCACCCTGCTGCGCGCCATCGCCGGCCTGCTCCCCACCGAGAGCGGCAGGGTCTACACCGACGGCCAGCCCTCGCTGCTCGGCGTCAACGCGGCCCTGATGAACGACCTCACCGGCGAGCGCAACGTCATCCTCGGCGGCCTCGCCATGGGCATGAGCCGCGAGGAGGTCCACGCGCGGTATCAGGACATCGTCGACTTCTCCGGGATCAACGACAAGGGCGACTTCATCTCCCTGCCCATGCGCACCTACTCCTCCGGCATGGGCGCCCGGCTCCGCTTCGCCATCGCGGCGGCCAAGAACCACGACGTGCTCCTCATCGACGAGGCGCTCGCCACCGGTGACCGCAAGTTCCAGATCCGCTCCGAGGAGCGCATCCGCGAGCTGCGCAAGGAGGCCGGCACGGTCTTCCTGGTCAGCCACAGCAACAAGTCCATCCGGGACACCTGCGACCGGGTGCTCTGGCTGGAGAAGGGCCAGCTCCTGATGGACGGCCCGACCGACGAGGTCCTCAAGGCGTACGAGCGCGAGACCGCCCGCTGACCTCCGCGCCGCACCGCGCCCCGAGCGCCCCCCGCCCCACGGCGGGGGGCGCTTCCGGTTTTCGCCGGTCGGCCCGCGGGACGGAATGTTCATGCGGTCAACATCGGGCAGGATGAGCCCATGCCAGGGATCTCGGGAGGAAAGAACTACCACCACGGCGACCTGCGCAACGCCCTCATCTGCGCGGCCGTCGACCTCGCCGGCGAGGGCGGCCCCGAACGGGTCGTGCTGCGCGAGGCGGCCCGCCGGGTCGGCGTCTCGCCCACCGCCGCCTACCGGCACTTCGACGGCCGCGGCGAACTGCTCCGCACCGTGCGCCTGCACGCCAGGGCCCGGCTCGCCGAGGCCATGGAGCGGGCCGCCGCCCGCGAGCCCGGTGCCGACGACCCCGCCCTCGCCGCCGAGCGCCGGCTCGCCGCCCTCTGCCGCGGCTACGTCGGCTTCGCCGTCGAGCACCCCGGCCTCTACCGCGCCGCCTTCGGCGCCGTCCGCCCCGCCCCCGAGGAGCCGCCGGCCGGCGCCCCGCGCCCGCCGGAGCCCGAGATCCGGGCCTTCACCCTGCTCAAGGACGCCCTGGAGGCCCTCGGCCGGACCGCCGGCCGCCGGCCCGCCGCCGGCGCCGCCGCCTGGTCGGCCGTCCACGGCCTCTCCCTGCTCCTCCTCGAAGGCCCGCTGCGCAGGCTCCCCGCCCAGCGCCGCGACGACGTCGTCGAGACCACCCTCGCCATGGTCGTCTCCGGAGCCCGCGCCCGCTGACCCCGCCCCCGGCACCGGTGCGCCGCCCCGGGCGGGCCCGGCGCCGGGCCCCCGCGTGGCGGCGCGCACCCCCCGAATGGCGACATCCCTCGTACAACGTAAGCTGTACCGGTCTGATCCACATCGCTCCCGGCGCCCCCGGAAAGCACCGGGGACGCCTGCTCCGTGCGCGGCGGCGTGTCCGAAATAGGATGGATTGGATCGGCAGTGTAGAACGGGAGATATGACGGCCATGACGCAGAATCTCCAGCTCCACGTGGGTGTCGCCGTCCCCGCGCCGGGCGCCGCCCGGTGACGACCGCCCGGCACGTGCGCGCCGACGACCCCTCGCGCACCACACTCGGCAAGGCCGCGGACGAGAACTTCCCGGTGGCCCCCTTCTTCCTGCCCCGCGCCTGGCGCGACGACCTCATGGCCGTCTACGGCTACGCCCGCCTCGTCGACGACATCGGCGACGGCGACCTGGCCCCCGGCGGCGCCGACGCCCGCCTGCTCGGCCTCGGCCCCGAGGCGGCCGCCGACCCGCTCGCCCTCCTCGACGCCCTGGAGCGGGACCTGGAGCGGGTCTTCGACGCCGGCGCCACCCCGCACCACCCGCTGCTGCGCGCCCTCCGGCCCACCGTCCGCCGCCGCGGGCTCACCCCCGAGCCCTTCCTCGGCCTGCTCCGGGCCAACCGGCAGGACCAGCTGGTCCGCCGCTACGAGACGTACGACGACCTCCTCGCGTACTGCGAGCTCTCCGCGAACCCCGTCGGCCGGATCGTCCTCGGCATCACCGGCACCGCCACCCCCGAGCGGATCCGCCGCTCCGACGAGATCTGCACCGCCCTCCAGATCGTCGAGCACCTCCAGGACGTCGCCGAGGACCTCGGCCGCGACCGGGTCTACCTGCCCGCCGAGGACCTGAAGCGCTTCGGCGTCACCGAGGACGACCTGGCCCGGCCCACCGCCGGGGCCGCCGTGCGCTCCCTGATCGCCTTCCAGGCCGACCGCGCCCGCGCCCTGCTGCACGCCGGCACCCCGCTCGTCGGCAGCGTCCACGGCCGCCTCCGCCTGCTCCTGGCCGGCTTCACCGCCGGCGGCCTCGCCGCGCTCGACGCCATCGCCGACGCCGGCTTCGACGTCCTCGCCGGACCGCCGAAGCCCACCAAGCCGAGCCTCGCGCGCCGGGCGGGAACGGTCCTGCTCCGGGCGCGCCGTGAGGGGGGAACGTGACCGCCGAGGAACCGACCAGGCCGTCCGCGCCGGTCCAGGCCGCGTACAGCTACTGCGAGGCCGTCACCGGACAACAGGCCCGCAACTTCGCCTACGGCATCCGGCTGCTGCCCGCCGACCGGCGGCAGGCCATGTCGGCGCTGTACGCCTTCTCCCGGCGCGTCGACGACATCGGCGACGGCCCCCTCGCCCCCGAGGTGAAGCACGCGCGCCTGGAGGCCACCCGGACCCTCCTCGACCGGATCCGCAAGGACGACGTCGCCGAGGACGACACCGACCCCGTCGCGGTCGCCCTCGCCGACTCCGCCCGCCGCTTCCCGATCCCCCTCGAAGGGCTCGACGAGCTGATCGACGGCGTCCTCATGGACGTCCGCGGCGCCACCTACCGCACCTGGGACGAGCTCAAGGTCTACTGCCGGTGCGTCGCCGGCGCCATCGGCCGGCTCTCCCTCGGCGTCTTCGGCACCCAGCCCGGCGCCGCCGACGCCCACCGGGCCGCCGAGTACGCCGACACCCTCGGCCTCGCGCTCCAGCTCACCAACATCCTCCGCGACGTCCGCGAGGACGCCGGCAACGGCCGCACCTACCTCCCCGCCGACGACCTCGCCCGCTTCGGCTGCGAGGCCGGCTTCGGCTCCCCGGTCCTGCCGGCCGGCGCCGACTTCGCCGGCCTCGTCCACTTCGAGGTCCGACGCGCCCGCGCCCTCTTCGCCGAGGGCTACCGGCTCCTGCCGATGCTCGACCGCCGCAGCGGCGCCTGCGTCGCCGCCATGGCCGGCATCTACCGCCGCCTCCTCGACCGCATCGAGCGCGACCCCGGCGCCGTGCTCCGCGGCCGGGTCTCGCTGCCCGGACCCGAGAAGGCGTACGTCGCCGTCCGCGGCCTCTCCGGCCTCGACGCCCGCCACATCGCCCGCCGCACCGTCAGGAGGCCCGCCTGATGCCCGCCACCGACGGGACCCCCGAGGACGCCCCCCGCCCGGCCGGCGGAGCCCGTACCGGCGACCGCCCCCGCGCCGTCGTCGTCGGCGGCGGACTCGCCGGCATCACCACGGCGCTCCGGCTCGCCGAGGCCGGCGTCGCCGTCACCCTCCTCGAAGGCCGCCCCCGCCTCGGCGGCCTCGCCTTCTCCTTCCGCCGCGGCGACCTCGCCGTCGACAACGGCCAGCACGTCTACCTGCGCTGCTGCACCGCCTACCGCTGGTTCCTCGACCGCGTCGACGGCGCCCGCCTCGCCCCCCTCCAGGACCGGCTCGACGTGCCCGTCCTCGACGTGGGCCACCCCCGCGGCCCCCGCCTCGGCCGGATCCGCCGCGACCCGCTGCCGGTCCCCCTCCACCTGGCCCGCAGCCTCGCCGCGTACCCCCACCTCTCCCTCGCCGAGCGGCTCTCCGTCGGACGGGCCGCGCTCGCCCTCAAGAAGCTCGACCCCGCCGACCCCGCCCTCGACGGCGTCGACTTCGCCACCTGGCTCGGCCGCCACGGCCAGTCCCGCCGGACCGTCGAGGCCCTGTGGGACCTCGTCGGCGTCCCCACCCTCAACGCCGCGGCCCCCGACGCCTCGATGGGCCTCGCCGCGATGGTCTTCAGGACCGGGCTGCTCTCCGACCCCGGCGCCGCCGACATCGGCTGGGCCCACGTGCCGCTCGGCCACCTCCACGACACCCTCGCCGGCAAGGTCCTCGACGGGCTCGGCGTCCGCACCCTGCTGCGCACCAAGGCCGAGCGGATCTCCCGGACCGAGGACGGCCGCTGGACCGTGGACGTGCCCGGCGAGCGCGTCGAGGCCGACGCCGTCGTCCTCGCCGTCCCCCAGGCCGAGGCCCACGGACTGCTCCCGGAGGGCGCGCTCGACGACGCCGACCGGCTCCTCGACATCGCCACCGCGCCCATCCTCGGCCTGCACGTCGTCTACGACCGCAAGGTCCTGAAGCAGCCCTTCTTCACCGCCCTCGGCTCCCCGGTGCAGTGGGTCTTCGACCGCACCGACTCCTCCGGACTCACCGGCGGCGGCCAGTACCTGGCCATCTCGCAGTCCGCCGCCCACGACGACATCGACGTGCCCGTCGCCGCGCTCCGCGCGCGCTACCTGCCGGAGCTGGAGCGGCTGCTGCCCGCCGCCCGCGGCGCCGGCGTCCGCGACTTCTTCGTCACCCGCGAGCGGACCGCCACCTTCGCCCCCACACCGGGCGTCGGGCGCCTCCGCCCCGCCGCCCGCACCCGTGCGCCCGGCCTCTACCTGGCCGGCGCCTGGACCGCCACCGGATGGCCCGCGACCATGGAGAGTGCCGTCCGAAGCGGCTTCAGCGCCGCCGGCGCCGCGCTCTCCGCCTTCGGCCGCCGCCACGACCACCCGCTGCAGGAGGCGGCATGAGTGTGATCACAGGAACCAGAGGAGAGACCGTGCCGACCGTGCCCCCGGGGACCCCGGCCGTCGACACCGCCGACGTCAACGCCCTGCTGGAGAGGGGACGGACGCTGTCCGCCCCCGTCATGCGGGCGGCCGTCGCCCGTCTGGCGCCGCCCATGGACACCGTGGCCGCCTACCACTTCGGCTGGATCGACGCCCAGGGCAACCCCACCGAGGCCGACAGCGGGAAGGCCGTGCGTCCCGCGCTCGCCCTGCTCTCCGCCGAGGCCGCCGGCGCGGCCCCCGAGGTCGGCATCCCCGGCGCGGTCGCCGTCGAGCTCGTCCACAACTTCTCGCTGCTCCACGACGACCTGATGGACGGCGACGAGCAGCGCCGCCACCGCGACACGGTGTGGAAGGTGTACGGCCCCGCCCAGGCGATCCTGGTCGGCGACGCCCTCTCCGCCCTCGCCAACGAGGTCCTCCTGGAACTCGGCACCGTCGAGGCCGGCCGCGCCACCCGCCGGCTCACCACCGCCAACCGCAAGCTGATCGACGGCCAGGCCCAGGACATCTCCTACGAGCACCGCGAGCGGGTCACCGTCGAGGAGTGCCTGGAGATGGAGGGCAACAAGACCGGCGCCCTCCTCGCCTGCGCCGTCTCCATCGGCGCCGTCCTCGGCGGCGCCGACGACCGCACCGCCGACAAGCTGGAGGAGTACGGCCACCACCTCGGCCTCGCCTTCCAGGCCGTCGACGACCTCCTCGGCATCTGGGGCGACCCGGACGCCACCGGCAAGCAGACCTGGAGCGACCTGCGGCAGCGGAAGAAGTCGCTGCCGGTCGTCGCCGCCCTCGCGGCGGGCGGCGAGGCGTCCGAGCGGCTCGGCCTCCTCCTCGCCGAGGACGCCCGGTCCACCGCCTTCGCCTCCTTCACCGAGGAGGACTTCGCCCACCGCGCCGCCCTCATCGAGGAGGCCGGCGGCCGCGAGTGGACCGCGGAGGAGGCCCGCCGCCAGCACGGAAAGGCCCTCGCCGCCCTGGACGAGGTCGACATGCCCGCCCGGGTGCGCGACCAGCTGATCGCCCTCGCCGACTTCGTCGTCGTACGGAAGAAATGATCATCCACAGCCAGATATGAGTGCGCAGTCGCCGGCCGGTGCCATCCGGCGCCGGCCGACGGCAGACCCGCAGGAGCAGAAGAGACCGACTGCCACGAAGGGGAAGCCATGACAGCGACGACCGACGGAAACGCCGGGGCTCTCGGCCCCCTCGCGCCCGCGGCCAGCACCACTCCACCGCACACCACTCCACAGACCACCGCTCCGCAGCACACCACGACCGGCCCCGCACAGCTGGAGGAGGCCGCCGCCCGGGCCGTCCGCGCGGCCACCGGCCACCTCCTCGCCCGCCAGGCCCCCGAGGGCTGGTGGAAGGGCGACCTGGAGACCAACGTCACCATGGACGCCGAGGACCTGCTGCTCCGCCGCTTCCTCGGCATCCTCGACCCCGACACCACCGCGGCCGCCGCCCGCCACATCCGCAGCCGGCAGTACGAGGACGGCACCTGGCCCACCTTCCACGGCGGCCCCGGCGACCTCTCCGCCACCGTCGAGGCGTACGTCGCCCTCCGGCTCGCCGGCGACCGGCCCGAGGACCCGCACATGGCCCGCGCCGCCGCCTGGGTCAGGGAGCGCGGCGGGCTCGCCGCCGCCCGCGTCTTCACCCGCATCTGGCTGGCCCTCTTCGGCTGGTGGCGCTGGGAGGACCTGCCCGAGCTGCCGCCCGAGCTGATCTTCCTGCCGTCGTGGTTCCCGCTGAACATCTACGACTTCGGCTGCTGGGCCCGGCAGACCATCGTGCCGCTCACCGTCGTCTCCGCGAAGCGCCCGGTCCGCCCGGCGCCCTTCTCCCTCGACGAACTGCACGCCGACCCGGACCGCCCGGCGCCGCCCCGCCCGCTCGCCCCGCTCACCGGCTGGGACGGGCTCTTCCAGCGCCTCGACAAGGCCCTGCACGTCTACCACCGCTTCGCGCCGCGCGCCCTGCGCCGGGCGGCCATGAACACCGCCGCCCGCTGGATCGTCGAGCGGCAGGAGAACGACGGCTGCTGGGGCGGCATCCAGCCGCCCGCCGTCTACTCGCTGATCGCCCTCCACCTCCTCGGCTACGACCTGGGGCACCCGGTCATGCGGGCCGGCCTGGAGTCCCTGGACCGCTTCGCCGTCTGGCGCGAGGAGCCCGAGGGTCCCGTCCGCATGGTCGAGGCGTGCCAGTCGCCGGTCTGGGACACCTGCCTCGCCACCGTCGCCCTCGCCGACGCGGGCCTGCCCGCCGACCACCCGGCGCTGGTGAAGGCCGCGGACTGGATGCTCGACGAGGAGATCACCCGGCCCGGCGACTGGGCGGTGCGCCGCCCCGGACTCCCGCCGGGCGGCTGGGCGTTCGAGTTCCACAACGACAACTACCCCGACATCGACGACACCGCCGAGGTGGTCCTCGCGCTGCGCCGGGTCCGCCACCCCGACCCCGCCCGGGTCGACGCGGCCGTCGCCCGCGCCGTCCGCTGGACCGCCGGCATGCAGTCCGGCAACGGCGCCTGGGCCGCCTTCGACGCCGACAACACCAGCGTCCTGCCGAACAAGCTGCCCTTCTGCGACTTCGGCGAGGTCATCGACCCGCCCTCCGCCGACGTCACCGCCCACGTGGTGGAGATGCTGGCCTACGAGGGCCTGGCCGCCGACCCGCGCACCCGCCGGGGCATCGACTGGCTGCTCGCCGAACAGGACCCGAACGGCGCCTGGTTCGGCCGCTGGGGCGTCAACTACGTGTACGGCACCGGCGCGGTGCTGCCCGCGCTCGCCGCCGCCGGCGTCCCCGGCTCCCATCCGGCGGTCCGCCGGGCCGTCGCCTGGCTCGCCTCCGCGCAGAACCGGGACGGAGGCTGGGGCGAGGACCTGCGCTCGTACGACGACCGCTCCTGGATCGGCCGGGGCGCCTCGACCGCCTCGCAGACCGCCTGGGCCCTCATCGCCCTCCTCGCCGCCGGGGAGCGCGACTCCGAGACCGTCCGGCGGGGCGTGGCCTGGCTGGCCGAGACCCAGCGCGAGGACGGCTCCTGGGACGAGCCGTACTTCACCGGCACCGGCTTCCCCTGGGACTTCTCCATCAACTACCACCTCTACCGGCAGGTCTTCCCGCTCACCGCGCTCGGCCGGTACGTGCACGGCGAGCCCGAGCCCGGCGGGAGGCGGTGATGGGCCGGGACCGCCCGCCGGGCGAGCCGGGCCCGCCGGGGGTGCCGCGAAGGCCGGGAGCGCCGGAAGGACCGGGGGCACCCGGAAGGCCGGGCGAGCCGGGAGGAGCCGGGGCCGGCGTCCCCCCGCTCCTCGTCGCCTGCGCCCTCGGCATCGAGCGCCTCGCCCTGCGCGGCGGCGGCGAGCGCGGCGGGGCGCCGGGACCGGTCCGGGTGGTCCGCACGGGCATGGGGCCCGCCCACGCCGCCCGCGGCGTGGAGCGGGCGCTGGCCCGCGAGGGCTGGGCCGGGGCCGCCGTGATCGCCTCCGGCTTCTGCGCCGGGCTCGCCCCCGGCATGCACCCCGGCGACCTGGTGGTCGCCGAGGAGACCCGGGGCCCCGGCGGCCCGCTCGCCTGCGACGGCACCGACCTGCTCGTCAAAGCACTGGCCAGGGCGGTGCCCGGGCGGACCGTCCACACCGGCCCGCTGACCGGCTCCGACCACGTGGTGCGGGGCCCCGAGCGGGCCGCGCTGGCCGCCGGCGGGGCGATCGCCGTCGACATGGAGTCCGCCGCCACCCTCCGTACCGCACGGGCGGCCGGACCCCGCCCCCTTGCCGCCGTACGGGTGGTCGTGGACGCCCCCGAACACGAACTGGTCCGGATCGGCACGGTACGCGGGGGAATATCGGCCTTCCGCGTCCTTCGTGCCGTCCTTCCCGCTTTCTTCGAATGGCACCGTTCTCTGCTGCTCCCCAGGAGGTGAGCCGGTCATGGCCATGCCGCTCCGTCAGTCCGTCCGGGTCGGGACCTATCTCTTCGAACAGAAGCTCCGCAAGCGGGACAAGTTCCCCCTCATCGTGGAGCTGGAGCCGCTCTACGCCTGCAACCTCAAGTGCGAGGGCTGCGGCAAGATCCAGCACCCGGCCGGGGTGCTCAAGCAGCGCATGCCGGTCGCCCAGGCGGTCGGCGCCGTCCTGGAGTCCGGCGCCCCGATGGTCTCCATCGCCGGCGGCGAGCCCCTGATGCACCCGCAGATCGACGAGATCGTCCGCCAGCTGGTCGCCCGCAGGAAGTACGTCTTCCTCTGCACCAACGCGATGCTGCTGCGCAAAAAGCTCGACAAGTTCACGCCCTCGCCGTATTTCGCCTTCGCCGTGCACATCGACGGACTGCGCGAGCGCCACGACGAATCGGTGGCGAAGGAGGGCGTCTTCGACGAGGCGGTGGCGGCGATCAAGGAGGCGAAGCGGCGCGGATTCCGGGTCACCACGAATTCGACCTTCTTCAACACCGACACCCCGCAGACGATCATCGAGGTGCTGAACTTCCTCAACGACGACCTCCAGGTCGACGAAATGATGATCTCGCCCGCCTACGCCTACGAAAAGGCGCCCGACCAGGAACACTTCCTCGGCGTCGCGCAGACCAGGGAACTCTTCAAGAAGGCGTTCGCCGGCGGCAACCGGCGCCGCTGGCGGCTCAACCACTCGCCGCTCTTCCTGGACTTCCTCGAAGGGAAGGCCGATTTCCCCTGCACCGCCTGGGCGATCCCCAACTACTCCCTCTTCGGGTGGCAGCGCCCCTGCTATCTGATGAGCGACGGCTACGTCCCCACCTACCGCGAGCTCGTCGAGGAGACCGACTGGGACAAGTACGGCCGGGGCAAGGACCCGCGCTGCGCCAACTGCATGGCGCACTGCGGCTACGAACCCACCGCCGTGCTCGCCACCATGGGCTCGCTCAAGGAGTCGCTGCGGGCGGTCCGCGAGACCGTCTCCGGCGGCTGAGGGGCCGGCCATGACCGACGGGTTCGACCTGCGGGCGCTCCTCGCCGAGCGCGGCGGCGAGCGGTACGAGCTGCACGCCCGGTACCTCAATCCGCAGCTGCCCCGGATGCTGCACACCATCGGCTTCGACAAGGTCTACGAGCGGGCCGCCGGCGCCCACTTCTGGGACGCCGACGGCGTCGACCACCTCGACATGCTCGCGGGCTTCGGCGTCATGGGCCTCGGCCGGCACCACCCCGTCGTCCGCAAGGCCCTGCACGACGTCCTCGACGCGGACCTGCCCGACCTCACCCGCTTCGACTGCCCGCCGCTGCCCGGCCTCCTCGCCGAGCGGCTGCTCGCCCACAGTCCCCACCTCGACCGGGTCTTCTTCGGCAACAGCGGCACCGAGGCCGTCGAGACCGCCCTGAAGTTCGCCCGGTACGCCACCGGGCGCCCCCGGATCGTCTACTGCGACCACGCCTTCCACGGGCTCACCACCGGAGCCCTCTCCGTCAACGGCGAGAAGGGCTTCCGGGCGGGCTTCGACCCGCTGCTCCCGGACACGCCGATCGCGCTCGGCGACCTCGGCGCCCTGGAGCGCGAGCTCCGCCGGGGAGACGTGGCCGCCTTCGTGGTCGAGCCGATCCAGGGCAAGGGCGTCCACGAGGCCCCGCCCGGCTTCCTGGCCGCCGCCCAGGAGCTGCTGCACCGGCACGGGGCGCTGCTGATCGCCGACGAGGTGCAGACCGGCCTCGGCCGGACCGGGGACTTCTACGCGTACCAGCACGAGGACGGCGTCGAGCCGGACCTGGTGTGCGTGGCGAAGGCGCTGTCCGGCGGCTACGTGCCGGTCGGCGCCACCCTCGGCAAGGAGTGGATCTTCAAGAAGGTGTACTCCTCGATGGACCGGGTGCTCGTCCACTCGGCCAGCTTCGGCTCCAACGCGCAGGCGATGGCGGCCGGGCTCGCGGTGCTCTCGGTGATGGAGTCCGAGGGGACGGTCGCGCACGCGCGGCGGATCGGCGGCCTGCTGAAGGGCCGCCTGGAGGAGCTGGTGCCGCGCTACGAGCTGCTGCACCAGATCCGCGGCCGGGGGCTGATGATCGGCATCGAGTTCGGCCGGCCGAGCTCGCTCGGGCTGCGCGGCCGGTGGACGATGCTCCAGACGGCCCGCAAGGGGCTCTTCGCGCAGATGGTGGTGGCCCCGCTGCTCCAGCGGCACCGGATCCTCACCCAGGTCTCGGGGGACCACCTGGAGGTGATCAAGCTGATCCCGCCGCTGGTGATCGACGAGGCGGACGTGGACCGCTTCGTCACCGCCTTCACGGCGGTCATGGACGACGCCCACGGCGGCGGCGGACTGGTCTGGGACTTCGGCAGGACCCTGGTCAAGCAGGCGGTCGCCCAGCGCTGAGGGGCGGCTTCCGCGGTTTTTGCCTCTGGGGCAAGAAACTTGCCTCAGAGGCACGATCCTGGCGGAATGGACGCATGGACCACGTCCCCCGGGGCCCCGCCCCGGAAACCGCCGCCCCCGACCTCGTGCCCGACGTCGCCCCGCAGCTGCGTGCCCTGCGTCGGCGCCGGGGGCTCACCCTGGAGACGGCCGCCCAGCGGGCCGGGCTCTCCCCGGCGCACCTCTCGCGCCTGGAGACCGGGAACCGGCAGCCCTCGCTGCCGATGCTGCTGGGCCTCGCCCGCATCTACGGTACGACGGTCGCCGAGCTGCTGGGGGAGACCCCCGCCGAACGCGACCCGGTGATCCGGGCCGGCCGCTCCGAGCCGGTGGAGGCGGACGGCTGGGTCTACCGGCAGGCCGGCGGCGCCGGCCGGGCCATGCAGTGCCTGCGCGTCCACGTGCCGTACGCCACCCGGGCCGACATCGTGCGCGTCCACCCCGGCGAGGAGTGGCTGCACGTCCTCGAAGGGCAGGTCCGGCTCGCCCTCGGCGAGACCGTGCACCTCCTCGACCCCGGGGACAGCGCGCACTTCGACTCGCTCACCCCGCACCGGATCGGCGCGGCCGGCCACGCCGGCGCCGAGGTGCTCTTCGTCCACACGCTCCTCCAGAGCCCCGCCGCCGAACTGTGCCTGGGCGGCGGCGCCCCGCACCCCCGCTGAACCCTCGAAGGGTTGGTCGACATGTCCGAGAAGTCAGTCCATTCCGCACCGGTCACCGGCGAGGAGCGCGGCGAGGGCAAGTTCCCCAAGGGGCTGGTGCTCCGCCTCTTCGCCTACCTGATCGCCGGCCACCTCTTCGCCGGCTTCCTCTACCTGCTCTTCATGCTCGGCGGGCAGAACCAGTAGGACCGGTCGGGCGCGGCGGTCTCACCCCTCGGCGAGCAGCCGTTCCCGCAGTCGCTCCCGGGTCGCGGGCGCCAGCTTCAGCCCGTCCGCGAGGTAGGCGTCCACGGAGCCCCAGGTCGCCTCGATCGTCTCGAAGGCGGCCCGCAGGTACTCCACCCGGGCCTCGAAGAGCGGGCTCAGCAGCTCCACCACCTCGGGCGCCATCGCGTCCTCGGCGGTGGAGCTGCGGCGCACCCGGTAGCGGCGGTGGGGGGCGTCGGACTTCAGGTAGTCCGCCTCGATCGCCTCGCGCTCCACGCCCAGCGCGAGCAGGGTGATCGCGATCGAGAGCCCGGCGCGGTCCTTGCCGGCCGCGCAGTGCATCAGGGCCGGGACGGACTCCTCGGCGAGGGAGTGCAGGACCCGGCTGTGCTCGGCGGTCCGCTCCACGACCATCCGGCGGTACGAGCCGGTCATCCGGTCCGCGGCCCTGCCGTCGCCCAGCAGGCCCCGCAGCGTGTCGAGGTCGCCCTCGCGGACCATCCGCCAGAACTCCTTGCCCTCGGCCGGGTCGCTCAGCGGTATGTTCACGTTCCGCACGCCGGGGAGCTCGACGTCCGGCCCCTCCACCCTCGCGTCGGCGGCGTTGCGGAAGTCGAAGATCGTGTGCAGGCCGAGGCCGGAGAGGAAGGCCGCGTCGGACTCGGTGGCGTCGGCGAGGTGGCCGCTGCGGAAGAGGGCGCCGGGCCGGACGGTGCGCCCGTCCGTGGTCGGCAGGCCGCCCACGTCCCGGAAGTTGCGCACCTCGGCGAGCTCGGACTCTCCGGGTTCGAGGGGCTGGACCTGCGGCGACTGCTGCGTCACGGATGCTCCTGGGGGTTAGACGTTCACGGGGCCGGGAGGAGACCGGCTTCCCGCGCGATCATCTCCGACATCATCCCCGGAGCGGGACGCCCGCCACACCTCTGGGGAGGTAATGGGCGATCTGTCCGTATTGATAGATCTTGGGGTAACGCGCCCTGGTTATGGGGGAGATGGAATTCCACGCGTGAGCAGGGTCATAGAAGTGACGGATCGTGGCCGACCGCCCGGTCCAATCACCGCCCCGGAAAAGGGAGTCGAGGGACCGTCATCGACGGAGGGTGACCGGAATTCCCGGCCCGAAGATCGCCCCGGAATGCCCGCCGAATTCCGCGGCTTGTTCGCGCCGACCCCGCTCGTCTAGCGTCGCCGTCAATCCGGTCGGACCGCCTAATCCTGCCACCGCCCGGAATTCGACCCCATCCACGCACGGCAGGAGCGGGGGACCCAAGGAAGTACGCCGGTCCCGCGACGCAGGACGGCTAGGGGTGAAGCCGCGTGAGAACGCGGCCGGACATCTCCAGTCCGAACCCGACAGCTCACCTCGCAGGCGCCGGAGAGGAATTCGCCATGCCCGCGAAGGGTAAGCACCGCCGTCAGAAGTCCACCCTCATCACCCGCGGTCTCGTCGCCGCCGGCACCGGTGGCGCCGTCGTCGCCCTGCCGCTCATCGGCGCGACCGGCGCCCACGCGGCCGAGCAGGCCGCCCCGGCCGCCGTCCCCGCCGCGGTGACCACCGCCGCCGTCCAGGCCCAGGCACCCGCCGCCGCCCCGAAGGCCGCCGCCCCGACGACGTACTCGGTCGTCGCCGGCGACTACCTCTCCAAGATCGCCGCCGAGCACGGCGTCACCGGCGGCTGGCAGAAGCTCTACGCCGACAACCGCCAGGTCGTCGGCGAGGACCCCTCGCTGATCCTCCCGGGCATGAAGCTCACCCTCGGCGCCCGGAACACGGCCAAGGCCCCGAAGCCCGCCGCCGTCCAGGCCGCGCCGAAGGCCGAGCGCAAGGCCGCCGCCAAGACCGAGCGCAAGGCCGCCCCGAAGGCCGCGTCCTCCGGCGAGGGGACCCGCGCCTCCCGCTCCGCCGAGCGCGCCGCCGCCCCGGCCCCGGCCCGCGCCGCCGCCGAGTCCACCGGCTCCGCCGCGCAGCCCGCCTCCGCCGGCTGGGTCGCCCCCGTCTCCGGCGGCGTCTCCACCCCCTACCGCGCCTCCGGCTCCATGTGGTCCTCCGGCTACCACACCGGCGCCGACTTCATCGCCTCCACCGGCACCACCGTCCGCGCCGTCGGCGCCGGCACGGTCGTCTCCGCCGGCTGGGGCGGCGCCTACGGCAACCAGGTCGTCATCCGGCACGCCGACGGCAACTACTCGCAGTACGCCCACCTCTCCTCCCTCACCGTCTCCGCCGGCCAGTCGGTGACCGGCGGTCAGCAGATCGGCCTCTCCGGCTCGACCGGCAACGTCACCGGCCCGCACCTCCACTTCGAGATCCGCACCAGCCCCGACTACGGCGCGGACATCGACCCGCTGGCCTACCTGCGCCAGCACGGCGTCGGCATCTGAGACGGCCCCCGAGGCGGTGACCGGACGGCTCGGACGCCGTCCGGAGCAACGCGCCCCCGCGAAGGCCCGGCACCCCGTGCCGGGCCTTCGCCCTATTCCGGCTTGGCAAATTCTTTATCGGTGGCATATGTCACCCGCCGTCAACCCCTCCTTACGGTCGCGTAGGTCACACAAAAAACGGAAGGATGGGGTGCCGTGGCAGACGATTCGAGAGAAACAGACAAGAACGCGTTCGGGTCATTCGGGTCGTACGCGGCGATCGGTGACAGCTTCACGGAAGGCGTCGGGGACCCCGGGCCCGACGGCACCTACGTCGGCTGGGCGGACCGCTTCGCGGTGCTCCTCGCCGACCAGCTGCCGGACCCCGAGGACTTCCGCTACGCCAACCTGGCGGTCCGCGGCCGGCTCCTCGACCAGATCGTGGCCGAGCAGGTGCCCCGGGCGAAGGAACTCGCCCCCGACCTGGTGACCTTCTGCGCGGGCGGCAACGACATCATCCGCCCCGGCACCGACCCCGACGACGTGGCCGAGCGCTTCGAGCGGGCCGTCCGCGACCTCACCTCCGCCGTCGGCACCGTCATGGTGACCACCGGCTTCGACACCCGCGACGTGCCCGTCCTCAAGCACCTGCGCGGCAAGATCGCCACCTACACGGCCCACGTCCGCGCCATCGCCGACCGCTACGACTGCCCGGTCCTCGACCTGTGGTCGCTGCGGTCCGTCCAGGACCGGCGCGCCTGGGACGACGACCGGCTGCACCTGTCGCCCGAGGGGCACACCCGGGTCGCGCTGCGCGCCGCCCAGGTCCTCGGCCTGCCGGTCCCGGCCGACCCCGACCAGGAATGGCCGCCGCTGCCGGTCCGCGGCACCCTGGAGGTCCGCCGCGACGACATCCTCTGGGCGCGCGAGTACCTGGTGCCGTGGATCGGCCGCCGGCTGCGCGGCGAGAGCTCCGGGGACCACGTCGAGGCCAAGCGCCCCGACCTCATGCCCCTGTAGCCCCCGCGGCCCACGGAGCGCCGGCGGGAATCCTCTCCAGGACCCCGCCGGCGAAGACGTCGTACAGCGGCAGCGTCTCCAGGTGGACGTAGCCGATGTGGCAGTCGCAGACGGCGAGGGGACAGGGGCGCGGCCGCAGCGCGGCGCGGTACGAGCCGTCGTACAGGTTGCCCAGCTCGTCCCGGACGAAGTGGCAGCGCCGCACCGTCCCCTCCCCGTCCACCGACACCACCGACGCGCCGGTCCGGCAGGGCAGCCCCGCCGAGCGGTGCGGATGCCGGCTGTAGCCGAAGAGCGGGTCGACCGCCGTCCACGCCGCCGCCTCCGCGTCGGTGTACGCGTGCCCCTCGGCGGCGTTCACCCACAGGTAGACGTGGTCCGGCAGCGCGTTCCGCAGCCGCACCGCCTCCCCGTGGTGCTCGGGCAGGCCCACGACGCCCACGCTGAACCGGACGCCCCGGGCGGCCAGGTCGAGCGCCTTGCCGAGGAAGCGGTCGTACGGCGTCTGCCCCGGGTGGTACGTGCACCACAGCGCCAGCGAGTCCCGGTCGGCGTCGTCCAGCCACGCGGTCCGGCCGCTCAGGTTGGTCTGGATCGCCACCCGCTCCACGTGCGGCAGCAGCGACAGCTCCACCATCGCCCGCCGGTACCAGGAGCGGACCAGGCCCTCGCCCCACGGGGTGAAGAGGATCCGCAGCCGGTCCCCGTCCTGCCCGGCGGCCCAGCCGGTGAACCGCTCCAGGGCCGCCCGGTCCGCCCGCAGGGTCCGCGGGGAGTCCCGCCGCTTGGCGAAGGGGCAGTACGGGCAGTCGTAGTCGCAGGAGGCGAGCGGCCCCCGGTACAGCAGCGTCAGGTCCACGGCCCGCCCCTACTTCGGCTCGTACGCGGCCATCGCGGCCCGCACCTCGGGGGAGAACAGCTCGGGACCCAGCCCGTCGGAGTGCGCGAGCCCCTCCGCCGACAGCCGCAGCAGCCCCTCCGGAGCCGTCCCGTCCAGCCAGCCGTACTCCGCGAACCGCTCCAGCTCCGGCCCGAAGTCCTCCCACGGCGACGTCCCGAACCGCTCCGCGTACCCCGCCCGGTCCATCCCCTCCGCCTGGAGCAGCGACTGGAGCAGATGGCGGCGGCGCGCCTCCGCGCCGTCCACCCGGCGCCCCACCCGGGCCCGGGAGAAGTCCCGGGTCTCCGTGTAGGCGTCGACGATCGACCGGATCTCCCGCATGTCCACGGCGTAGTCGAAGGAGTAGTGCAGCGCGGAGGTGTAGGAGCGGGCGCCGCAGCCCAGGCCGACCATGCCGTCCGTCTGGCAGGCGTGGTCGTCCGGACCCTCCGGGGCCGCGCCGGACCGCCGGAACATCCGCATGGACACCTGCTCGTAGCCCTCCGCGAGGAGGTGGTCCCGGCCGGACCGGTACAGCCGCAGCCGCCGCTCGTCCCACTCCCGGTCCGACTCGGCCGGGCCCGAACGGCCGAGGCCGGTCAGCGGCCGCACGTACAGCGGGTACAGGTACAGCTCCTCGGGCCGCCAGGCGAGCGCCGCGTCCAGCGAGTACCGCCAGGACTCCTCCGTCTGCCCGTCGATGCCGTAGATGAGGTCGATGTTGAGCACCGGCACCCCGGCGTCCCGGATCCGGCCGAGCGCCGCCTCCACGTCCGCCCGGCGCTGCGGCCGGACCGCCGCCCGCGCCTCGGCGGCCACGAAGCTCTGCACCCCGATGCTGAGCCGGGTCGCGCCCCGCGCGGCGAGGACCGCGAGCCGGTCGGCGGTGGCGGTGGCCGGCGAGGTCTCCACGGACAGCGGCACCGCCCGCAGGTCCGCCCCCATCCGGTGCTCGGCGATGTCGCAGAGCCGCTCCAGCTCGGCCGCGGTCAGGAAGGTCGGGGTGCCGCCGCCGAACGCCGCCGCCGCGAACCGCACCGGCGCCCCGTCGCCCAGCGCCTCCCGCACCGCTGCGGCCTGCCGGTCGAGCGCGTCGAGGTAGCGGGTCGTCAGCCCGTCCGGGGCGCCGATCCGGGTGAAGAGGTTGCAGAAGCCGCAGCGGACCTCGCAGAACGGCACGTGAGCGTAGAGCGACAGGGCGTCCTTCGGCTCGTCCGCCCAGAGCGCGGCCAGCTCCGGGGGCTCCGGCAGCGGCCGGTACGCCGTCTTGTGCGGGTAGGCGTACACGTACGAGCCGTACGGGCGCGGGCGCGGGGTGCCGGTCACGCGGCGGCCCCTTCCCGGGGACCGTCCAAGACGAACTGCGCGTACGGCACCGTCCACACCGCCTCGTGGCCGATCCGGTGGCCCGTGTAGCCGTCCTCGCCGTACGCCGTGCCGTGGTCCGAGCAGACGATCGCGAAGCAGCGGCGGCGGCTGCTCATCGCCGCGAACAGCCGCCCGACGTGCCGGTCGACGTACTCCAGGGCCGCCGCGTGGGTGGCCCGCGAGTCGCCGTCCTCACGGCTCGCGCCCGGCAGGTGGAACCAGTTGGGCTGGTGCAGGGCGGACACGTTCACGAAGAGGAAGAGCGGGCGCCCGGCGGGCAGCGCCGCCACCACCTCCTCGGCCCGCGCCACCTGCGCCTCGAACGAGGTCGGCGACGCGACCCCGAACGACGGCTCCCAGTGGCTCTCCTGGAAGAGGCCGGGGAGCACCGAGCCGAGCGGCGGCTGTTTGTTGAAGAAGCCGACGCCGCCCACGCACACCGTCCGGTAGCCGTCGGCGGCGAGCGCCGCGACCAGGTCCGGGGCGTCGTACGCGTACGTGCGGGACGCGGTGGTCTCGCTGCCCGCGAACCGGGCCGCGAAGAGCCGCGGATGCGGTCCCGGCTCGGCCGGGGTCGGCAGGAACCCGGCGAAGATCGCCTGGTGGGAGGCGTAGGTGAAGCTGCCCGGCGCGTGCCGCCGCTCCCAGCGGCCCCCCGGGAGGTGGCGGGCCAGGTTCGGTGTGCGGCCGGCCGCGGCCAGTTCGGCGGCCACGTCGTACCGGAGGGTGTCGAGGGTGACCAGGAGCAGGTCGTGGCTGCCGACGATCGTGTTCATGTCGGGCTGGTTCACGGGGTGCTCGTTCCTGTGGTGCGTGTTCACGTCCTGCCGGTTCCTGTGGTGACGGTCGCTGTGGTGGCGGTCGCTGTGCCGCTCGTTCCCGCGACGGGTGCTCCGGCGCGGTCCGGCGGGCGGTCCAGGAGGTCGGCGACCTGGGCGCCGTAGGTGTCCAGACCCTCGGCGCCGCTGCCCGGCAGTCCGGTCAGCCCCGGCAGCAGGTCCCCGAAGGCGTTGACCTCGCCGACCGCGAAACGCCGCCAGCCCGCCCCCGGCAGCAGGTCCACCCCCACGCACCGGGTGCCGGGGAAGGCCGCCGCCGCCCGCTCGCACACGGCGAGCGCCTCCTCCCAGCGGCTCCCGGCGGCGGCGATCGCCGCCCGCGCCGCCGCGAGGTCGCCGCGGGCGCCCCCGAGGTGCAGATTGGTCAGCGGCGAACGGCTGGTGCGGACCACCGCGTGGGTGGCGCGCCCGCCGGTCACCACCACCCGCAGGTCGGCCGCCCGGCCGCCCTGCACCGCCTTCGGCAGCCAGCGCTCCACGTGCAGCCCGTCCGGGGCGAGCGCGTCGACGAGCGCGCCGACCTCCCGTGCGCCCGTGTAGCGCCGCACCCGCAGCGAGTTGAAGAGCCGTCCGGCACCGTCCCGCTCCACCGAGGTGACGGCCTGCACCCGCCCGCCGCCGGCCGTCTCCAGGGCGAGCACCCCGGAGGCGGAGGAGCCGTGGGCGGGCTTCACGAAGACCCGGCGCAGCCCGGCGGCGGCCATCAGGGCCACCAGGTCGTCCCAGCCCCGCACCGGCGCCCCGGCCGGACCGGAGGTCGGCGAGGCGGGCACGGGCACCCCGGCGGCGGCGAGCCGCCCGTGGGACAGCCGCTTGTCGAAGAGGACCGCCGTCTCGGCCGGATCGTCCACCAGCACCGCCCCGGCCCGCGCGGCCCCGGCCGCGAGCCCGGCGAGGGCGGCGGTGAACCGCTCGTACCAGAGCCGCCCGCCCTCCACCCGGGCCGGATCGTCGGTGCCGCGCAGCAGCCGGTCCACCGCGGGCACCTCCCCGGGCGAGTCGACGCGGACGGTCTCGCCCGCCGCGAACCGGGCCCGGCCGCACAGCACGTCGAGCCAGGCGACGGCCCGCGCCCCGGGCAGCCCGGCGGCGCGCAGCGCGTCCTGGAAGAACGCGACGCGGCGCCCCGCCGGGTCGCCGACGACCACGAGGCGCGGGCCGGCCGTCATTCGCCGGTGGAGACGTAGCGCCAGACGTCCCCGTCGCCGTCGTCCTCCGGCTCCTGCGGGTCGTCCAGGACGACCCGGACCCCGTGCGGGGCGAGCGCCGCGGTGAGCCGCTCCGCCATGGCCTCCGACAGGTAGTGGTGCTCCAGGTCCAGCTCCCGCAGATGGGTCAGCGGCTGCCCGTCGAGCAGCGCGGCCGCACCCTCGTCGGTCAGCACGCCCATGCTGAGGTCGAGCCGGTCGAGACGGGCGACGACCGGGGCGCTCGCCACCGCGGCGGCCAGCAGGTCCTCGATCACGCTGTTGCACAGGCCGAGGCTGCGCAGGGCCGGGAAGCCCTCGCCGGAGAGCAGCGGCGCCAGGTCGGCGGGCGAGGAGTCGCCACCGTACTCGTCCGTCCCGAGCCACAGTTCGATCCGCTCCAGCGCGGGCAGCTCGCTGCCGGCGATGCCACGCACGACCTCGGCGCCCAGCCCGCCGGACTCCACGACCAGCGTCTCCAGGCCGGGGTGGACCAGCGAGGGGAAGGCGAGGTGGTTGCCTCCGCGCACGCCGAACTCCCGCAGGCCCGGGTAGGCGGCGAGCAGCGGCGTCACGTCGGACTGGACGATCCAGGAGATCTCGCAGAGCGCGACCCTGTCTGGCCCTGGACCTGGGGTGATACCAACTCGCCCACCCCTAGTGGGAAACGAGTGGGAGATGATCTAGGAATCACCACCCTCTGCAGACCGCCGCTGGAAGGCATCCCAGCGCCCTTGCAGAGTCCTCGTGATGGCGCGCTCCATCGGTACCGTCACACTGCTGTAGATACCCTCCACGCCATCCATCTCATGCCCCATCCGGGCCTCGACGGCGTAGCGGCTGTGCTCCAGCTCCTCGTCCAGCCACGCCTTGTGGCTGTGCCGCAGCAGGTACATCCGCTTGCCCTGGAACTCCGGCACAGCGGGGATCGCGGGCCGGGGGATACGCACCCCGGGGCCCTTCGGCCGCTCGTCGGCGCCGCCCCTGATCTCGTACCAGTAGTCGCCGTTGAAGTCGCCGGCCGCGAGGCAGCCGCCGCGGTAGGCGGGGAACACCCAGCGGCTGCTGTGCGAGGCCAGCATCGCCTCCAGCATGTCCGCGAGGAACGGGGGGATGACGAGAGTGCGCTGGCTCCCGTACTTGGGCGGAAAGAACTCCGCCCCCTTCACCCTCTTGGTGCGCTGGGCCTGCCGCTCCACCCGGATGGCCGGCAGCAGATCCGCTCCCTTGCCGTAGCGCTCCAGGTCCTCGTCGTACCGGTCTGCCTCTTCGGGATCGAGCCTCAGGTCGGAGGCCGGCCAAGCCGGGTAGCAGTACTCGCGGGTGAGGCCGAACAGCTCTCCGGGCCGCATCCCGGTCATGGCCATCGTCCAGATCATCACGTAGCCGGGCTCGCCCAGGAGCACGCGGGCGTTACGGGCCAGCGCCTCGACGGTCTCCTCGGACACGTCTCGCTTCCGTTCCTTCGGCTTCTTGACGAACTTCCCGCGCTTCTTCGTGCGTTCCACCGGAGAGGTCTTGATGAGCCGGGGAACGGCGTCATCGAGGATCATGCCCAGGGTCGACAGCACGTTCTTGGCCGTGGCCGGGCCGACCTTCTGCTGGATGTGCTTCTTGAAGGCCCGGTAGGTCAGGGGGTCGATGTCGCCGATGGCCAGATGGCGGAAGTAGGGGCGGATGTGCGTCTCGACGCGGGACCGGTAGGCCAGCTCGGTCGAGTATGCGTAGTCCATCGCGGCCAGCCAGTCGTCGAGCCACGTGTCCATGAGGGTGGCCCGGTCGCGGTTCTTGATGTGGGTGCCGTGCCGGATCTCGTAGAGCTTGTCCTGGCCGTGCCGGTACGCCTCGCCCTCGTCGGTGAACCCGCCCTTGGACTCGTACCGCTTGCGGCCGTTGGGCAGGAACTCGCCGGCCCACCACTTCACACGGCAGGTGTTTCCCCGCCATTCGACATGCACGAACTGGTCGAAGTCGGCCATGCGACTACCCCCTCTGCACTGTGAGGACGCGGTGCCCGGCAGTACCCCTACCGCCGGGCGTCCGCGTTCCCATGATCTCAGGGCAGGCTGCCGAGGGGGCAGCCGTGGCACTGACCACAGGTTCCTCCGAGGCCCTGCACCAGCTCTCGCAGAGCGTTTCCGGCCTCGCTGTGGGGGTTGAGCTGGCGAGGGATGACACAGACGATCCCGCTGTCGGTCTTGAGAGCCGTCCCGTGGAAGTCGGGCCCGTAGTCGACGATGAGTGCGTCTTCTTGCAGCATGGCTCCCCCTGCTGGGTTGGTACTGGGAGCCTTCGAGGGTGTGCCATGACTCTGCCACGGAAAGTGGAATCCGGTACTAGTTGTGGCCGAACTTGTTCGGTCGTTTTTATCAGTATCTGAGCAGCCGAAAAGGTTGTACGACCATGGGACTAGTTTGAACCGCCGAGAAGCCCTTTCTCCTTGAGGTCGGCGACGACTCGCTCGCTGAGAGCTCTGATCTCGTCGGCTGTCAGGCCACTCGTCGTAGCGATCGCCGCGAGCTGGACGACGTCCTTGGCGGTGTCGAACGCCTCTGGCGGGATGGGTGAGATCGAGACACCGGGAGCCCCGTCTGCGGGAGCGACGGGCACTGGGCTGCGGCCCTCCAGGACGGCTACGCAGCTTCCGGGCGCCCACTGCAGCACGGGGTCGACTCTGCTGTAGCTGAGTTCACGCACGGGCAGCCCGTCTTCGATGCGTTTCCAGGTGCCGGGGGAGATGCCGGCGGTGCGGGCTGCGTTCTTATAGCCGAGGCCCAGGGCCAGTCGGCGCTCTTTGACGGCCTTCGCGAGGGCGTCCAAGTCACGGGGTGCCATGCCCCTCATAGTGACAGGGCCAGCTAGGGCCAGCCAGGACCAGGGTGCACTACGGCCCAAATTTTGACCCTCCCCTAAGGCCCACTTAAGCCCGCTCGAACGCCGCCCGAGGGTCGAGTGTGTGGCACTCAGTGTCCAACTTGAACCCAGTAGGGTCCAACTAGTGCTGGACATGATGGTCCAACTAGGTCTACCTTCAAGGCATGCACCAACCCCCAGCCACCCTCCCGGTGGACGGGCCCGAGCTGCGTAAACGGCGCATGGCCGCAGGTCTCGAAATCGACGACCTCGCCACCGCTGCCGGCATAAGCAGGTCGTACCTGAGCCACCTGGAGACCGGGTCCCGCACCCAGATGCGACCCGCTCGGTACAAGCGCCTGTTCGACGCCCTCTCGGCTGCCGAGAGGGCTCAGACGAACCCCCACGGGGACACAGACAAGGAGTGACATGCCTGGCGACAGGAGCGAGCGGTACCTGAAGTACGAGATGCCGCAGGAGCCGAAGGACCCGAACGCCGACATCCTCACCGTCCAGGAAACGGCCTGGATCCTCAAGTGCAGCGTGAAGACCGCCCGCCGGCGCATCGCCGCCCTGGACATCAAGCGCAAGCCGGGACGACGCGTTGTGACGACCAAGGCTGACCGCCAGCTGCTGCTCGACGACAGCCTGGTCCAGCCGGCGAAGAACACCCCGCGGCGCGGCCGCCAGGGCCTGGGCCGTATGCCGCTCGGCCCCCTCGCCGCCTAAGCGCGGTATGCGGGCCGCCGCCGGAGGTCAGAGCCCGACGGCCGGCCCTAGATCCACCCTCGCCATCCAGACAAGAGAAGGGCAGACCCTTGCCTACATCATCCCCCGAGTCGCGGCAGGTCGTGAAACTCGACCTCTCGGTCGGCTCCATCCACACCACCATGGTCGACGGCCACCCGCACATCGTGCTCAAGCCGGCCGTCGAAGAGCTCGGGCTCAGCTACCCCGCCCAGTACCGCAAGCTCCAGACCCGCTCTTGGGCCTCCGTTGCTCAGAGGGCAATGCAGGTCCCCGGCGACGACCAGACCCGCACGCACACCACGGTCACGGTCCGCACGTTCTTGATGCTGCTGGCGACCGTGAACGAGAACAAGGTCGCCGAGTCCGCCCGCCCGACGCTGGTCGCGTTCCAGAACGAGACCGCGGACGCGATCGAGGCGTACTGGACGCAGGGCGGCGCGATCAACCCGCGTGCCACCGAAGAGCAGCTCGACTCCCTGATCTCCCGCGCGAAGCAGCAGGCCGAGATCCTGTCGATCCTGTCGGGCATCGTCGCCCCCGACTGGCTGGAGATGAAGGGCCGCCTCGTCGCCGCCCGCGCCCTCGGCGAGGAGCCGGAGATCGACCCCCTCGACGTGCCGCTGTACGTGCCCGACTTCCTGAAGGACAAGGGCCTGAAGCGGAAGCAGATCGAGTCGGTGCAGTCCTGGTTCGGCCGCCGCGCCGCCGCCCTGTACGAGGCCGAGCACGGTGAGAAGCCGGGACGCCGGCAGGCAGACCTGCCGAACGGATCGGTCCGTGAGACCTACGCCTGGACGGCCCGCCACCTGCCCCTGTTCGAGGAGACGTGGGACCGCTTCTACGCGAGCCAGTACCCGACCCAGCTCAGCCTCGGCGGTGCAGCGTGATCACCTTCCGACTTGCTTCCGTCCCGATGCCGCACCGGGTCGCCGAGATGGTGCTGGCCGCCATGCCGGAGCCGGTCGGCCAGGCCGTGATGGAGACGGAGGACGCCCTCCGCGAGATCGGCCGCTTCCGCCCGCTGGCCTCCGCTGATGACCGCATCGACTTCGAGGCCGAGCTCGGCCGTCTCGCCGCCCGCAACAAGATCCTCGCCGCCTGTCACCCGCGGTTCGCGGTCTCCCCCTGGGGGCGTGCCGCATGACCGCCCGCGACCTCGAGCGCCTGGACGTGCAGCTGGCGGACCTGATCGAGGCTCTCCGGATCCAGGCCGGCTGTCTCGCCGAGCAGGCCCACCAGATGGACCCGTTCGACGCCGCGTTCGCCCGCCTCGCCTGCGAGCACGGCGACCGCTGCTCCACCCCCGACACCTACCCCACGTGGACGCCCAGGAGGGCCTCGTGAGCGACACCAAGTCCGCCCTCCGATTCGCCGAGGACGTTGCCGAGCACGAGCTGGAGATCGTCCTCGACCAGGGCGTGCACCGGCACCTGCGCTTCAAGGCCCCCGACCACAGCTTCTACTGGTTCGAGATCGTCACCTGGCCCGGCAGCCTCGTCATCCGCGGCGACGTCAGCGACCACGCGTTCTCCCAGCAGACCACGTACATGCTCAGCCTCGCCGAGGACATGCTGCCGTACTTCCGCGGCAACGGCCTCAACCCGTCGTACTGGGCGCAGAAGGTCCGCGGCGGCGAGGGCGTCACCCGCTTCTCGTCCGATGCGTTCCGCCGGCAGGTCGTCGAGGAGCTCAAGACCTACGGCGCCGACTCGAAGCTGATGGCGGCTGTCCGCGAGGAACTGCTGGAGGGCTTCTCCTTCGGCGGCGAAGAAGCCGCCCGCGAAGCCCTGGACTCCTTCAGCTTCGGAGACTTCCGCTTCCACGACATCTTCGAGTGGGACCTGACTGAGCCCACGCCGCAGTTCCTCTGGTGTCTCCGCGCGATCTTGTGGGGCATCGCCCGCTACGACGAGGTCAAGGCCGAGATCGCCGCCGAGGCTGCCTCGTGACCCGGGCCTGGCTGCAGCTCGCCGCCACCACCGCCGGATCTCTCTTCCTGCTGGCCCTCGGCCGCCACCTCAACCGGAGTCCCCGATGACCGACTGGCTCAACGAGATCAAGGACTGTGCCGACGCCGCGACCGACGGCACCTGGTGCATCGAGTACGACGGCGCCACCTACAGCATCACCGGCAACCCCGCGGCCGGCACCGCCATCTGCACGATGACCAACGAGGCCGGCCTCGACGGCGCCGCCCAGACGTGGGCCAACGCTCACTTCATCGCCCGGGCCCGCGCCGACATCCCCCGGCTCCTCGACTGGATCGACCAGTTGCAGGCCGAAGTCGACAGCCTGCGCGCGGAGAAGGACCAGCTGCGGCAGGTGCTCATCAGCGGAGCTGCGGCGTGAACGGCTACCTGCGCTGCCCGGCGCCCCACTGCACGCATCACACGACCGGCGCCAACCGCGAGACCGCGGCCGAGACCATGACCGACCACCTCATCCGCGCCCACGGCCTGCCGGAGGTGTCGGCCAGCTACCAGGCCGACCTGCTCCTCCCCATCACCACCAACCCGCAGGCCGCCTGACTCGCCGGGCCGGCGGTGACCCGACCCGCAGGCCCGGCGCCCAAGCCACCACGCAGGACGCCCCGTCGAGGCGTATTCGACGGGGCGTACCTCAAGCATCCCAGAAAGGGACCCCGTGACCACCATTCTGACCAACGACCTGCAGCGCATGCTGAAGCAGGTAGCCCCGCACGCCAGCACCGACGACACCATCCCGACGCTCACCGCCGTCCACCTGGAGTCCCGGGACGGATACCTCTACGCCGTCACCACCGACCGCTACACCATGGCCGTCTCCCGCCAGGCCATCCTCAACACCGGCGAGTGGAAGACCGCCATCGCTGGTGCCCACGTCCCCACCATCCTGGCCTGGCTGAAGACCAACACCGACATCTCCATCACGGCCCTCGGCGGAGACATCCCGACCGTCACCCTGAACGGCACGGTCAACTCGCTGACCATCGCCGCTCTGCCCGCCTCCACCGTCCTGCCCGACTGGCGGCGTCTCGTGCGGAAGTTCTTCGACATGGGGCTCAACCCGGTCCCCCTGACCGGCGTGACCCCGAAGTACCTGGCCCGATGGAAGGACGCCGCGCAGGTGCTCCACCTCTGGCAGGCGGCGCCGGGGGCCGCGTTCGTCTTCATGGACGACCGGTCGGAGTTCATCGGCATGCAGATGCCGATCCGCAACGACCAGACGTCCCGCGAGGAACTGTTCGACGGCTGGCGGAAGAGCCTGACCCGGTACGTCGACGTCGGCGACATCCGCTTCAACCTCGACGAGGACATGGTCGACCGGGACGGCGACCCGTGGAAGTACTCCGGCGAAGACCAGGATGGCGAGCCGCTGGTCCACCTGCTGGGCATCGAGGACGACACCTTCCCCCTCGCCGCCGCCGTCAGCCAGTTCGGCCTCCGGCCGGCCGCCTGACCCACCCCAGACCGGCGCGTCGAGCCCTCCCCCCGGCTCCGCGCCAGCCAGGCCGCCCCAAGCCCCCAGCGCGGGGCGGCCTGGGCCCCAAGCCATCAAGGAGCCCTTCATGGACCACGCCATCACTCCGGAAGTCGCCAACCATGTCCTGGCCCACTACGGCCGCGGCGGCTACCAGGCCGGCAGCTTCACCGAGCAGATCATCAAGGCCATCGACATGGCCGACGTCGACAACCGCGACAAGCTCGCCCACGGCTTCCCCGGCTACGTCGCCGCCGTCGTCGCCATCCAGTACGACCCCAACGGCGTGGCCCACCTCAAGGCCATCGCGGCCGGCGAGCAGGTGGCGGCGTGATCACCTGCCCCTGCGGCGACACCGCCGGCCCGTTCGTCCGCACTCCCCAGGGCGCGCGCTGCGAGGACTGCGCCGACACCGAAGGCGGCCAGCAGTGACCGCGGCGGCAGGAGCCCCCGAGCTGGGCCTGCACACCGACCTGTCCAACGAGGCCTACCACGCCGACAAGACCAGCCTGTCCTCGTCCGGCGCCCGGAAGCTCCTGCCGCCGTCCTGCCCCGCCAAGTTCCGCCACGAGCAGGACCACCCCCAGCCCGCCACCAAGACCTTCGACTACGGCAACGCCGCCCACAAGGAAGTCCTCGGCAACGGACCCGAACTCGTCCTCGTCGACCACGACCTGTGGAACACCGACGCCATCCGGGCCGAAGTCGCCGCCATCCGCGAAGCCGGCGGGATCCCGCTCAAGCGCCACGAACTCGACATGATCAAAGCGATGGGTGAGGCGCTCCTCTCCAACCCCCTCGCCGCCGCCCTCCTCGACCCCGCCTCCGGGGCCCCCGAACAGTCTGGCTTCTGGCTCGACGGCCCCACCGGCATCCGCCGCCGCGTCCGCTTCGACTGGCTCCCCACCGGCCAGTCCGGCCGGCTGATCATCCCCGACTACAAGACGTCGGACGACGCCAGCGAGGACGCCTTCCAGAGGGCGGTCGCGAAGTACGGCTACAACATGCAGGCCGCCTGGTACGAGGAGGCCGCGCAGGTCCTCGGCCTCGGCGGTGACGACACCGAGCTCCTGTTCATCGTGCAGGAAAAGAAGCCGCCCTACCTGGTGAACGTCATCGGCATCGACTACTTCGCCCGCGAGATCGGCCGCGCCAAGAACCGGGCCGCCATCGAGACCTTCGCCGACTGCATGGAGACCGGGGTGTGGACCGGCTACGGCGACGAGCCGAACTACGTGTCCCTCCCCGGCTGGACCGAGAACCGCGACAAGGAGACCTACCTGTGAACGCCCCCAGCCCCAGCCCCGCCAGCCGCATCGGCCAGTCGACGGCGATCGAGATGTCGCGGGCCGAAGCCGAAGTGAAGGCCGCGGTCTTCATCGCCCAGCAGAACCCGCGCAACATCGAGAACGCGCAGAACGAGATGCGGTTCGCCTGCCGCCAGTACGCGCTCGCCGAGAAGGCGTTCTTCTCCTACCCGAAGGCCGGCGAGACCGTCAGCGGCCCCTCCATTCACCTGGCCCGCGAGCTCGCCCTGATCTGGGGCAACGTCCAGCACGGAACGATGGAGCTGTCCCGCGACACGGTCCTCGGCCAGTCCGAGATCCTCGCCTACGCCTGGGACCTCCAGCGCAACTCCCGCTCGTCGCAGATCTTCATCGCCCCGCACGTCCGCGACACCCGGAAGGGGAAGAAGGACCTCACCGACCTGCGGGACGTGTACGAGAACAACGCGAACCTCGGCGCCCGCCGGCTCCGCGAGGCGATCTTCGCGATGCTGCCGGCCTGGTACACGGCCGAAGCCATCACGATCTGCCAGGAGACCCTCGCAAAGGGCGACGGGACCTCCCTGGAGCAGCGGATCCAGCAGGCCATCGACGGCTACAAGCGGGTCGGCGTCACGGTGCAGCAGCTGGAGACGAAGGTCGGCTACCCGCGGGCTCGCTGGGACGAGGCCGACATCGCGAACCTCCAGGTCGTCTTCCAGTCCGTCGCCAAGGGCGAGATGAGCCGCGACGAAGCGTTCCCGCCGCCCCGCATCACCGCCGCCGAGATCACTGGCCAGCAGCAGTAGCCACCCCACCCCGACCGGAAGGACTCTGCCATGACCCGCCGCCTTTCCCCGGCTGAGCGTCTCGCCTCCGCCGAGAAGGACCTGCTGCTCGAAGACATCGCCGACCAGTCGTCGTGGGACCGGTTCCTCGTCGAGCAGGCCGTCTACCACTTCGGCACCCGCCACAGCGAGTTCTCGGCGAACGACCTGCGCGACGTCCTGCCCGAGCTCGCCCACGGCTTCCTCGGCGCCGCGATCAACAGCCTGCGGACCGCCGGCGTCATCGAGCACACCGGCCGCGTCGTGCCCTCCACTCTGGCCTCCACCCACGGGCATCGGCTCGGAGTCTGGCGGCTGAGTGTCAAGGGCCTCGTCATAGCCGAGCAGCGCCGGGCCCGGGGCCAGCAGCCGCAGGCCGCCGCATGAGGCGCCGGCCGTGGGTCCAGCGCGAGATCGCCGCCTCCTGGATCCTCATCGACCTCCGCCGCTGGCGCGACGACCACCGCACCCGGCAGGCCATCACCGACCTCGCCACCTGCCACGCCCTGTGGAACCTCCCCGCACGACAGCCCCGGAAGGAGACCGGACAGTGACCACCGACCGCGAACCGCCGAACCACGACAAGCTCACCTGCTACGTCAACTACCGCTGCCGACGCCCGGCCTGCGTGGAGCGCTACAACGAGCGGACACGTGAACGTCTGCAGAGCCAGGCATCGGGCGAATGGGACAGGCTCGTTGACGCCCAGCCGGTCAAAGATCACGTCAAGAAGTTGATCGACGCGGGCGGCACGCCTCACGCAATCATGGCCCTCTCTGGAGTAGGAAGCTGCGCAATCCGCAGCCTGCTCCCGCCGGGACACCCCAGCAGGATCCGACACGGCCACCGGGTGACCCGCGAGACCGCCGAACGCATCCTCGCCGTGGCCGAGATCGACGTCACCCCGCCCCTCATCAACGCGTGCGGCACCGCTCGCCGCACTCAGGCCCTCGTCGCGTCGGGCTGGCCGATCATCTACCTGGCTGAGCCCCTCGGATTCAACAAGAAGTACATCTACGAGTTCCTCAAGCGGGCCAGTGCACCCGGCGGGGCAGAGGCTTGCGCGAGGACCGCACAGCGCGTTGCACTCGCCTACGAAGACCTCAGCAGCAAGCGGCCAGCCAAGTCGGGCATCAGCAAGAGGTCGGTGGCCTCCGCTCGCCGCTACGCAGCTTCCCGCCGCTGGCCGGACGTCGCCTACTGGGCCGACCGCATGGACGTCATCGACGACCCCGACTTCGAACCGCTGTACGGGGTCACCCGCCGTGAGCTCGTCGCCCAGGACGCGAGCTGGGTGATGCGGACCACCGGCGCCGACAAGACCACCGCGGCCGAGCGTCTCGGAGTCACCCGCTCGTACATCGAGCACGCCTTCCGCGAGTACCCCCAGTACGCGCTCGACACCGCCGCCTAG